>CAVUVE010000012.1:0-847388 GCA_963744845.1 uncultured Solirubrobacteraceae bacterium | reverse complement strand
GCGGTCGATACAGTGATGGACCGCGATGGCCCAACAGCTGAACCTGATTCTGTTCGGCCCCCCCGGGGCCGGCAAGGGAACCCAAGCCGAGCGCCTGCGCTCGGACTTCCAGCTGCCGTTCATCTCGACCGGCGACATGCTGCGCGCCAACGTCAAGGACGAGACCGAGCTCGGTAAGAAGGCCAAGGAGTACATGGACGCCGGCGACCTCGTGCCCGACGATCTGATCGTCGCCATGGCGGCGAAGCGCCTGCAGGAGGACGACGCCCAGGACGGCTTCATTCTCGACGGCTTCCCGCGCACCCTCGATCAGGCCCACGCGCTCGACGAGCAGCTCTCGAGGCTGGGCCGGCGGGTCACCGCCGCGCTGCTCATCGACGTGCCCGACGAGGAGGTCATCCGCCGCCTGTCGGGCCGGCGGGTGTGCGTCAAGTCCGGCCACAACTACCACGTGGAGTTCGATCCGCCCAAGCACGACGACGTCTGTGACCAGGACGGCTCCCGCCTGATCCAGCGCGACGACGACAAGCCCGAGGTGATCGAGCACCGCCTCGGCGTCTATCACGAGAAGACCAAGCCGCTCGTGGACTACTACGACGAGAAGGGCCTGATGCGCCGCATCGACGGCACCCGGGCGCCCGCCGACGTCCACGGGCACATCCGGGCGGTGATCGCGACCCTCCGCCTCGAAGAGGATGTGTGATTCGTGATCATCAGGAAGTCAGGAGACGAGATCGAGCGCATGGCCGCCGCCGGGTCGGTTCTCGTGCGCACCATGAACCTGCTGGCGGGCAAGGTTCGTCCCGGGGTGACGACGAAGGAGCTCGACGAGGCGGCCGAGCGGTTCATCCGCTCCCAGGGGGGCACGCCGGCGTTCAAGGGCTACCGGGGATTCCCGGGCTCCATCTGCGCATCGCCGAACTCGATGATCGTTCACGGCATCCCGGGGCGCTACGCCCTGGCCCGCGGTGACATCCTCTCGATCGACATCGGCGTGATCCTCGACGGCTGGGTGGCCGACGCGGCGCGAACGTTCGCCGTGGGCGCCGTCAGCCCCGTCGCCCAGAAGCTGCTCAAGGTCACCGAGGAGTCGCTGATGGTGGCCGTGCCTCAGTGCCGACCGGGAAACCGGCTGGGCGACATCGGCCACGCCATCCAGGAGCACGTCGAGGGCGCGGGGCTGTCGGTCGTCCGCTCGCTCGTCGGGCACGGCATCGGGCGCGACATGCACGAGGACCCGCAGATTCCCAACTACGGCTCGCCGGGCACGGGGATCGTCCTCGAGGAGGGGATGGTGCTCGCCGTCGAGCCGATGGTCACCGCCGGGCGCCACGCCGTGCGCGTCGCCGACGACCACTGGTCGATCTTCTCCCAGGACGGCTCACTGGCCGCGCACTTCGAGTTCACGATCGCCGTGACCGCCGAGGGCCCGCGGATCCTGACCCCGTGGCACGAGCAACAGGCGCCCGCGCGCCCGCGGGCGGCGGCCTGATCCGCGGCCGCTAGCAGCTTCCCGGACAGGCCGGCGACCCCTGCTACCATCCCCCGGTGCGCCTGCAGCGTGACCATTTGCCGCTGCGAGTGCCCCTCGGCGTGGTAGCGGCGACTGCACCGGTCGCCAGAGCCAGGCCGAGGATCAATCTAAAGACAGTTTCGAATCACTGAGAGCGAATCAGCGTGAAGGTACGACCCTCGGTCAAGCCGATGTGCGAGAAGTGCAAGATCATCCGCCGCAACGGCCGGGTGCTCGTGATCTGTCCCAACCCCCGTCACAAGCAGCGCCAGGGTTGAGAGCCCTGACCGCGAGGAGCTAAAGCGATGGCGCGAATCTCCGGAGTCAACATCCCCCTCAACAAGCGGGTCGAGATCGGCCTGACCTACATCTACGGGATCGGGCGCTCCACGTCCAACGAGCTGCTGGCCAAGGTCGGCATCGAACCCGATCGCAAGGTCCGCGACCTGACCGAGGACGAGGTCGTCCAGCTGCGCGACCTGATCGACTCCGACGTCATCGTCGAGGGCGACCTGCGTCGCGAGCGCTCGCAGAACATCAAGCGTCTCCAGGAGATCGGCTGCTACCGCGGCCTGCGCCACCGGCGCGGCCTGCCGGTCCGCGGCCAGAACACCAAGACGAACGCCCGGACGCGCAAGGGTCCCAAGCGCATGCAGGTCGCCGGTAAGAAGAAGGCCACCAAGAAGTGAGTCCTGCTCCCCGTAGACCTCAGCGCGGCCGGCGTCGCGTCCGCAAGAACATCCCGATTGGACAGGCGCACATCAAGACGTCGTTCAACAACACGATCGTGTCGCTGACCGACCGCGAGGGCAACGTCATCGCGTGGGAGTCCGCCGGCGGCGCCGGCTTCAAGGGCTCGCGCAAGTCGACGCCGTTCGCCGCCCAGGTGACCGCCGATGCCGCCGCGCGCAAGGGCCTCGAGCACGGGCTCCAGAAGGTCGAGGTCTTCGTCAAGGGCCCCGGCTCCGGCCGCGAGACGGCGATCCGCTCGCTCCAGGCCGCTGGGCTGGAGGTCACCGGCGTCAAGGATGTCACGCCTCAGGCCCACAACGGCTGCCGACCCAGAAAGCGCAGGCGCGTCTAGTCATGGCCCGAGATACAGGTGCACAGTGCAAGCAGTGCCGCCGCGAGGGGCAGAAGCTGTTCCTCAAGGGCGAGCGCTGCCTGACGGACAAGTGCGGCGTCGAGCGCCGCTCCTATCCCCCGGGAGATCATGGCCGCGGGCGCCAGAAGCAGAGCGAGTACCGCGTGCAGCTGCGCGAGAAGCAGAAGGCCAAGCGCTACTACGGCGTGCTCGAGAAGCAGTTCCGCATCTACTACACCAAGGCCTCGCGCCAGCAGGGCGTGACCGGCGAGAACCTCCTGCGGATGCTCGAGTGCCGCTTTGACAACGTGCTCGTGCGCCTCGGCTTCGCCGCCTCGCGCCGCCAGGCCCGGCAGCTCATCCTGCACGGACACTGGACCGTCAACGGACGCCGGGTGAACATCCCCAGCTATCAGCTGCGCGATTCCGACGTGATCGCGATCCACCAGGGCTCCACCGCGGGCCAGGTGATCCGCGACGCCACCGAGTTGACCGGTCAGGTTCCGGCATGGTTGCAGGCCGACCACGACTCGCTCACGGCGAAGGTGCTCCGCAAGCCCGAGCGGCGAGAGATCGCCGCGCCGGTGCAGGAGCAGCTGATCGTCGAGCTGTACTCCAAGTAAGACTTTTTGACCGCCGGCGGGGCATCGGTCCCGCCCGGCGCAGACACCCCGCCGCTCCGGCGGCCAGGAACCCACGATGTTAGGACGTGTGATGCTTGACTTCCAAGTGCCCCGAATCTCCGCCGAGTCAGCGGACGACACCCGCGGATCATTCACGATCGAGCCGCTCGATCGGGGCTTCGGCTACACCTTCGGCAACTCACTGCGCCGCGTGTTGCTCTCCTCGCTGGCCGGCGCCGCGGTCACGAGCGTGCGCATCGAGGGCGTCGCGCACGAGTTCTCGACGATCCGCGGGGTCAAGGAGGACGTCACCGACATCGTCCTGAACCTCAAGGGCATCGTGTGCCGGATGCACTCCGACGCGACCGAGATCGAGGCTCCCCTCGTCGTCACCGGCCCCGGCGACATCACGGCCAAGGACATCGATCTCCCCTCCGGCGTCGAGATCCTCAACCCGGACGCGCACATCGCCACGCTCGAGAAGAAGACCAAGCTCGAGGTCTACCTGACGATCGGCCGCGGCCGCGGCTACCGCCCGGCCGAGGAGAACAAGTCGCCCGACCAGCCGATCGGCGTGATCCCGATCGACTCGATCTTCTCGCCCGTGCGCCGCGTCGCCTACAACGTCGAGCAGGCCCGGGTCGGCCAGAAGACCGACTTCGACAAGCTGACCCTCGACATCGAGACCGACGGGTCGATCGATCCCCACGCCGCCCTGCGCGAGGCCGCCGAGATCCTCATCTCGCAGCTGGCGATCTTCACCGACGCCGACCGCCTCGAGGACCTGCGGGCGGTCAACGCCCCGGGCGCTCTGGACGGTGGCCTCGTCGGCGCCAACCAGGTCGGCCCCGCCTCGCGGCCGCCCAACGCCATGGACGACATCCTCATCGAAGAGCTCGAGCTCGGCGTGCGCTCCTACAACTGCCTGAAGCGGGCGGGAATCCAGACCGTCGGCGATCTCGTCTCCAAGACCGAGGGTGAACTGAACGCGATCCCGAACTTCGGCAAGAAGTCGATCGACGAGGTGATCGAGACCCTGCACGCACGCGGACTCGATCTGCGCAACGATTAGTCAGACATGCGCCATCAGCGGAAGCGATATCAGCTCAGCCGCAGTGCCTCGCACCGCAAGGCGCTGCTCATGAACCTGAGCAAAGAGGTCATCGAACACGAGCGGATCAAGACCACCGAGGCCAAGGCCAAGGCCGTCAAGCCCGAGGTGGAGAAGCTCATCACGCTCGCCCGCCGCGGCGACCTGCACGCGCGCCGGCAGGCCCTGTCGGCGCTCGGGCAGGACAAGTTCACGGTCTACAAGCTGTTCGAGGAGATCGCTCCCCGGTATACGGAGCGGCCGGGCGGCTACACGAGGATCCTGAAGCTCGGTCCCCGCCGGTCGGACTCGACCGAGATGGTCCTGCTCGAGCTGGTCTAGCGCTCGGGACGTGACTGTTGAGGGTGGGCCGGATGGACCGACCGCCCGGCTGCTGATCGAGTACGACGGGACCGAGTTCTCCGGGTGGGCGCGCCAGCCCGGACGGCGGAGCGTGCAGGAGGAGCTGGAACGGGCGCTGGCCGTCGTACTGGGCCGTGAGTCGATCACCGTGACGGTCGCCGGCCGGACCGATACCGGCGTGCACGCCTGCGGCCAGGTCGTCAGCTACCCCGGCGAGCCGGCGCGCAGCGACGGCCTCAACGCCCTGCTGCCCTCCGACGTGGCGGTGGTGGAGTGCGTCGCCGCCCCGGTGGGATTCGATGCCCGTCGTGACGCCACCAGTCGCGCCTACCGCTATCGGGTGCTCACGCGCCGTGCGCGCAGCCCGTTTGAGCGGCGGTACGCCCTGCACTGGCCCCACCGGCTCGACCGGGCGGCGCTGACCGACTGTGCCCGGGCGCTGGTCGGCGTCCACGACTTCACGGCGTTCACGCCCACCGAGACCCATCATGTTCGCTTCGAGCGAGACGTCTACGCGGCGGGCTGGAGCGATCGGGGTGGGGGGGTGCTGGAGTTCTCGATCGAGGCCGACGCGTTCATGCGCACGATGAACCGGGTGCTCGTGGGGACGATGCTGGAGGTCGCCCAGGGCCGGCGCTCGGTCGCCGAGTTCACCGAGCTGCTGTCCGGGCGCCCGCGCGCGCAGGCGGGGACGACGGCTCCGCCGCACGGTCTCCATCTCGTCGGGGTCGGCTACGGCGGGCGCCGGGTGTACCCGACTGCGAACTAATCATGCACGCCGTGGACGAATGTTTGATGCGCTTTTCCCGCTTAACCCGTACTATTCCTACCAACGTTGGGGCGCAGGCGCCAAGGGGGCGGCCGCGGCCCGAGGGGTGAGCGAATCACCGTTCGGGCCGCGGTAACGCGCGACCGCGTGCATGGCTGGTCGCCTCGCGGCCGCATAGCATTGGTTGTGTGCGGGTGCTGCTCACCAACGATGACGGGATCGAGGCCGACGGCCTGCAGGCGCTGCGCCGTGCGCTGCTGGCCGTGCCTTCGGTGCAGCTGGCGGTCATCGCGCCCGACGGGAACCGCTCGGCGATGGCGCGATCGATCACGACCCGGCGTCCCTTGTGGGTGGAGGAGGTCAAGTTCGGCGACGGCACCGTCGGCTTCGCCACCGACGGCACGCCCGTGGACTGCGTGCGGCTGGCCAACCTGGGGCTCGTCGAGGACTTCGAAGCCGAGCTCGTCGTCAGCGGCATCAACCACGGCTCCAACCTCGGCGATGACATCACCTACTCGGGCACGGTGGCGGCGGCCCTGGAGGCGATCGTGCTCGGGATCCCGGGCATCGCCGTCTCCCAGCAATCGGTCTCCCGCGAACTGGACTTCCGGGTCGGCTCGGCGTTCGACTTCGACCTGGCGGCGATGTTCACCGCGCGCCTGGTGGCCGAGCTGCAGAGCGTGCCGCTGCCGACGGGGACGCTGCTCAACATCAACGTGCCCGGCGGACGCCCCGACGGAGTCACCGTCGCCGGGCTGGGCAAGCGCGTGTACCGCGACGAGCTGGCCCTCGTCGACGAGTCCGGCGGCCGGCGCCAGTACCGCATCTACGGCGACGCCAGCTTCGAGCGCGACGAGACCGGAACCGACCTGGCCGCGGTGGCCGCCGGACAGATCGCGGTCACCCCGATCCACTTCGACCTCACCGACCGCGACGGGCTCGACGCCCTCGCGCGGTATGACCTGGCCCGGCTGATCGCCCCCGCCGCCGAGGAGGTTGCCGAGGAGGTCTCCGAGCCGTGACCGCGGCCGATCCCGCGGCACGCGCCGCCGAGCTGCGCACCGAGCTCGAGCACCACGGCTACCGCTACTACGTCCTCGATGACCCCGAGGTCGGCGACGACGTCTACGACGCGCTGCTCGACGAGCTACGGGCGATCGAGGCCGCGCATCCTGAGCTGGTCAGCGCCGACTCGCCCACGCAGCGGGTGGGCGGCGAGCCGGTCTCGGACCTCGTTAAGGTTCGCCACCCCGAGGCGATGCTCTCGTTGGCCAACGCGCGCTCGGCGCAAGAGCTCCAGGCGTGGATCCAGCGGATGCGTAACCACCTGGCGCGCGAGGGGATCGAGGATCCCGACTTCGAGTTCATCGCCGAACCGAAGATCGACGGGCTGGCCATCTCGCTGATCTACCGCGACGGCCGGTTCGAGCGTGGCGCCACCCGCGGCAACGGCGAGGTCGGCGAGGACGTCACCCACAACCTGCGCACGATCGGCTCGATCCCGCTGCGCCTGGACATGGACGATCCGCCGGCGCTGGTCGAGGTCCGCGGCGAGGTCTACATGTCGCTCCCCGATTTCGCGGCGCTCAACGAGCGACGCGCCGAGGCAGGACTGTCGACGTTCATGAACCCCCGCAACTCGGCGGCGGGGACGATCCGCCAACTCGACCCCAAGCTGGCGGCCGGCCGACCGCTGTCGCTGTGGTGCTACGCGATCGGGGTGACCGAGGGACTGAGCTTCGATACCCACTGGGAGGCACTGGAGTGGCTGCGCGCCCGTCGCTTCCCCGTCCACCCCGATGTCAAGAAGCTCCACACCGACGAGGAGGTCGTGGCGCAATGCGAGTCCTGGGAGCGCCGCCGCGGCTCCCTGGACTTCGAGATCGACGGCGTCGTCGTCAAGGTCAACCAGTTCTCGCTCCAGCGCCGCCTGGGCGTCGTGGGGCGCGACCCGCGGTGGGCGATCGCCTGGAAGTTCCCGCCGACGACGGCCGTGACCCGCCTGCGCGACATCGGCTGGAACCCCGGCAAGTTCGGCGACCTGCATCCCTACGCGATGCTCGAGCCCGTCCACGTGGCCGGGGTGACGATCAAGCAGGCCACGCTGCACAACGAGGAGGACCTGGCGCGCAAGGACATCCGCGTTGGCGAGGAGGTCATCGTCCTACGAGCCGGGGACGTGATCCCGCAGGTGCTGTCCCCGGCGCCGCACGTCGCCGAGTCCGAGGAGCGCCCGCCGCCGCCGCGCCCGCCCGAGCGCTGCCCGGTGTGCGACACGCCGACGGTCAAGCCCGAGGACTCCGTGTTCACCCGCTGCCCCAACCGCGACTGCACGGGCCGGCGCTGGCAGCTGCTGACGTTCTTCGTCGCCGCGATGGACATCGACGGGCTGGGGGAGAAGCAGGTCAGCCTGTTCATGAACCTCGGCTGGGTCCACACCGCCGCCGACTTCTACGACCTGACCGCCGAGCAGATCGCCGAGCAGCCGGGGTTCGGCACGGTGTCGGCCGAGAAGCTCGTGACGGCGATCCAGAGATCGAAGGAGATGCCGTTCGGCCGCGTGCTGGTCGCGCTCGGGATCGAGGAGGTCGGCGGCGTGACCGGCCGCAACCTCGCCCAGCAGTTCCGCTCGATCGACGCTCTGCTGGCCGCCGACGCACCGGCGATCGAGCAGACCCCCGGCGTCGGTCCGAAGATGGCCGCCGTGATCCACGAGCAGCTGCATGATCCGATCATGCTCGAGCTGATCGCCGCCCTGCGCGAGCGCGGGCTGCAGTTCGAGCAGGCGGGGCCCCCGCCCGGCGAGGGCCCGCTGGCCGGCAAGACCCTGGTGCTGACCGGCACACTGCCCGACCTGACGCGCGAGCAGGCGACCGAGCGCATCCTCGCCGCCGGCGGCCGGGTGACCGGCTCGGTATCGCGCAAGACGAGCTACGTGGTCGCGGGGGAGAGCGCCGGCTCCAAGCTGGCCGATGCCGAGCGTCTCGGGGTCCCCGTCGCTCGGCGAGCCCGGCCTCCTCGAGCTGCTCGACGGTCGCGAGCCGACCGTCGCCGTGCCGGACCCGGGCGAGGCCGGCTAACCGCCGTAGCGAGCGACCGCGACCTCCATCTGGTTCTGGATCGGGTGGGCGTAGTCCGGATAGATGCCGTTCATCAAGAACGCGTAGGCCAGGGTGTGCCCATCCTGCGCCTGGCAGTAGCCGACGACGTTGGAGGCATCGTGCAGGGTGCCGGTCTTGCCCCGGCAGCGCCCGGCGGCGTAGGTGCCGCGGAGCTCGTGCTCGAGCGTCCCGGTGCGGCCGGCCACGGCCAGCGAGCTGGTGAAGGTCGGGTTCGCCTGCTCGTCGCGCAGCAGCGTGACCACGTCGGCGGGCGAGGTGCGGTCCGAGCGCGAGAGCCCCGAACCGTCGTTGAGCTGCGGGTGGATCCCGAAGCTCTGGGCCACCTGGGCGCGGATCACGGATGCGCCGGCCGCCGTCGTCCCGCCGCTGCCAAAGCGCGCGCCCAGGTCCTTGCACAGCATCTCGGCGAAGAAGTTGTCCGACGGGGTGTTGGTGAGCGAGATCAGGGTGGCGATCCGCGGTGACCCGGCGCTGGCGAGCTCCACCGCCTGGGCGGAGGTCGGCCCGGCGGTGATGCGGATGTGGCGCGGGACCTTGACGCCGGCGGCCTGGAGGGCGGCCAGGAACTGCTGGCCGGCCTCGAGCGCGGGGTGGTCGAAGTACACCGAGCCGTCGTTCGTGGCCCACCCGCGGTTGTACGAGAGGCCGCTGAGCTCGCCCTCCACCTCGATTGACGGCTGATTGCCGGTGGCCGGCGTGCCGCGGTCGCCGTCGAAGATCGTCTCGTCGGCGACGATGTTGCCCGTGAAGTTCCGGATGCCGGTGGTCGAGACGAGGTTTGAGACCAGGTGCTGCATCGTCGCCCCGGTTCCGTAGGCGCGGCTGTCGAAGCCGGCTGAGCCGAACGTCGGATCGCCGCCGCCGCGCAGGTACAGGGTGCCCGTGAACGTGGCGCCGGTCTGCTGTCCGGCGCCGAGGACGGTCGTCGACAGGTTGGCGTTGGCGCCGAAGCGCGTGAGCGCCGTCGTCGTCGTGTACAGCTTCTCCACCGAGGCGGGGAGCCGAGGGGTGGTGGCGTTGTGCGAGAAGAGGATCTGGTCGGCGGTCAGGTCGACGACCTCGGCTCCGCTGTAGACCCCGGCGAGGCGCATCCCACCGTTCAACGCCCGCTTGAGGGTCGCGACGGCCGCCGGCGAGGCGCCGCTCGCCGAGGGAGTCGGACTCCCGCCCGGGCCGAGGGCGCCGCCGCCGCCGGTACGGCGAGCGCCGAGGGCAGCCGGTGCGGCGGCCAGCGCCACGAGCGTGACGACAGCGAGCGTGGCGGCGGCGACGCGCATCGACCATGTTTAACCGATCAGGCGGTCGAACGATGCGGTGGCCGTCGGGCGCAACACTAGAATCCGGGGCGCGATGGGCAAGGTCGTCAAGCTCGAAGGATCGGCGAAGGAGCGCGCGGCGACACGACGTCCACCGGCGAAGCGGGCCACCGCCGAGCGGACGGCCGCGAGCCGGCGGCGTCCCTCCCGGACGGCGCTCGTCCTCGGTGGCGGCGGGTTCACCGGCGGCGTCTACGAGATCGGCGCGCTGCGGGCGCTTGACCTCCTGTCGGTGCGCCACACCGTCAACGAGTTCGACGTCTACGTCGGGACGAGCGCGGGGTCGTTCGTGGCGGCGGCGGTCGCCAACGGCGTGACGCCCGAAGAGATGATGCGGGTGATCGTCCAGCAGGTGCCGACCCCGTTTCCGGATGCGAGCATCAGCTCGCTGCTCAAGCCCAACTATCGCGAGTTCCTCAGCCGTGGCGTGAAGCTTCCGCTGCGGGTGGCCCATCTGCTGCGCACCCTGGCCCGCGACATCGGCCAGGTCTCGGCGGTCGACGTCGTCCTCGGCCTGGCCGATGCCCTGCCCACCGGGCTGTACTCCGCGGAGGGCATCGAGCGCTACGTGCGCCGGATCCTGTCCGACCCCGCGCGCACCGACGACTTCCGCGAGCTGCGTCGCGAGCTCTACGTGACGGCCACCGACCTGGATTCGTGCGAGCGGGTCGTGTTCGGCGCCGAGGGGACAGACACCGTGCCGATCTCCAAGGCGGTCAGCGCATCGAGCGCCCTGCCGATGATCTACAAGCCGGTGCGGATCGGCAGCCGCGAGTACATCGACGGTGGGCTGGTCTCGACCACCAACCTCGACATCGCCGTCGACCGTGGGGCGAAGTTCATCGTCGTCGTCAACCCGCTCGTGCCCTACGTCAACGACATGCACAAGCGGATCCCGACCCTCCGAGGCTCGCGCGTCCGGCGGGTGTCGGACATGGGATTCCCGCAGATCGGCTATCAGGCGTTCAAGCTGATCGCCCATCAGCGCCTGCACGAGCTCGCCCGCCGCTGGGAGGAGCGCTACCCGGGAGTCGACATCGTGCTCATCGAGCCCGACCCGACGGACGAGCTGATGTTCCAGACGAGCGTCTTGAACTTCACCTCACGCGTCGACATCGCCCGTCACGGCTTCGAATCGGTCACGCTCCAGCTGGCCCACGACTACCAGCGCTTCAAGCGGATCACGGCGCGCCATGGGATCGAGATCTCGGCCTCCCGTGTGCGTAAGGTGGTCAAGCACTTCGAGGCAGAGCGCGAGTCGACCCGCGCCTGGCGCAAGATCCTCGAGCAGACGACCTCGACCCTGCTGCGCCAGTCGGCCGCTCAGTGATCGGCGCCGAGCCCGAGCCCGGCTGAGCGCTACGCGCTGGCGGCCTGCGCCTGGATCGTCTGCGTGACGGCGGTCTCCCGGAGAGTCGTGAGGAACAGAGTCTTGTCGATCCGACCGTTGAAGATCGGGACGCCCAGCTCTACGCATTTGACGATGACGTCACGGCGGTCGAGGCCTGCTTCACGCGCGAGCTCGGTGGGCGTCAAGTGGTTTGCCATACGGGACTCTCTCCTTTGCAGCGGTTCACTACATGGCCACAATTATGGCGCGTCGTTCGGACGGGCACAACGTCAGACCGAACGATCGTCCAGGCCTGTCGGCCGGAGATTCCAGCGGTTTGGTGGGCGTTTATGAAAGTTTTAAATTCTCTTCAGATTGATTGAACAGTACCCTTCGGTGGAACCTACATGGAGGTAGGAGACTCTCACATCCGGGGGTACGGTCAGATGGAACTGGCGCTGAACAGCACGGCAACGGCCGCCTTGCGGAACGAGCAGAGCTTGGTGCAGGCCGCGCGACGCGGCGATGACCGTGCGTTCGAACAGCTCTACGCCCTGTATCGCGATCGCGTCACCGCGTTCATCCACAGCAAGGTTCGCGACCACGGTCGCGCCGAGGACATCTCGCAGGAGGTGTTCATGGCTGCCCTGCGTCAGCTGCGCAGCAACGAGCAGCACATCGCCTTCAAGCCCTGGATCTTCGCGATCGCCAAGAATGCCTGTATCGACGAGTTCCGGCGCTCAGCCCGCGCCCGCGAGGTCCCCGTCGAGACCGGCGACGATTTCGCGACCGACCAACGGGCCTCGTTGTCGATCGTGCCCTCGCCGCCGGCGGCGATCGAGAGCAAGCAGCGTCTCGATGATCTGCGTGGCGCGTTCGGCGGGCTGTCGGAGAGCCACCATCGGCTGCTCGTGATGCGCGAGCTGGAGGGGCGCTCGTACGACGAGATCGGCAACCGCCTCGGGATGACGCGCCAGATGGTGGAGAGCGGCCTGTTCCGCGCGCGGCGGAAGCTCAGCGAGGAATACAACGACCTCGCCAGTGGACGGCGCTGTGAGCAGGTCCAGATGGTGATCGACAGCGGCGGCGCGATGCAGCTCAAGGCCCTCGGCATCAAGGAGCGCCGCCGGCTGACCCAGCACCTCTCCCACTGCCAGCCATGTCGCCATCAGGCGCGCCTCGCCGGCGTCGACGAGACACTGCTCAAGCCGCGCAGCGTCGCGGCCAAGATCGCCGCCATGCTGCCCTTCGGCGGCCTCTGGCGCTGGCCCTGGCGCCGTGGAGGGGCAAAGGCGGCGCAGGCGCATGCTTCGAGCCACGTGGCCGTCTCCGGGGCCGCCCAAGCGGCCGGCACCGCCGGGTCCTCGATCACGCTCGGCCAGGCGGCGGCCGCGGCCGCCGCCCTGGCGATCGCGGGCGCGGGTGGCGGCGTCGCGATCGCCCAGCACGCCGATCAGCCCCACCGGGCCCCCGCCCGCTCCCATCACGTCACCACGCGCACCCCCGCGGCGCCGGCGGCGGGCGCCGCCGTCTCGCCCGCCGTCTCGCCGGCCACCTCGTCGGCGGCCCGTGCCAGCGCTGCCCGGGGGGCGAGCGGACGCGCCCACGCGTCCGGTTCACGCGCCACCGCGACGCGCTCGAGCCATTCGCGAGCCCTGGGCTCCAAGACCGGCCCCGGCCGCGGCGGCCATGCCGGCACGCCAGCGGCGGCGGGCGGCCAGCCGAGCGCTCCCGCCTCGGGATCCGGGTCGAACGCCGGGTCGACGAGCTCGACGCTGTCCACGTCCGGGGACGCGGCCAAGAACGTTCTCGGTACGACGATCAACAAGCCCGGCGAGACCCTCAGCAAGGTCGTCGATCCGGTCAAGAAGGTCACCGATCCGATCACGAAGGCGACCAACCCGATCACCGCCCCGGTGAGCAAGGTCACCGACCCGGTGACCAAGGCGCTGAACCCGGTGCTCTCCGCCCCGGTCAAGAGCGTCACCCAGCCTCTCGGCGGGACCGTTTCGAAGGTCCTGCCCCCAAGCTCGGGCTCGTCGCCGTCGACCGGCTCCACCCCGTCAAGCGGCTCCACCCCGTCGAGCGGGTCGGCGC
The DNA here is from genome assembly GCA_963744845.1 of uncultured Solirubrobacteraceae bacterium. Lineage (GTDB taxonomy): Bacteria > Actinomycetota > Thermoleophilia > Solirubrobacterales > Solirubrobacteraceae > Palsa-465. Next base: position 834,081 of record CAVUVE010000012.1, on the reverse strand, counting down.
CGTCGACCGGGTCGGGTACCTCCGGCGCCACGGACGGCTCGTCCGGCCCCGTCACGACCATCAAGAAGGTGCTGTCGGGGCTGTAGGCACCGGCCCGCGGGTCGCTCGGGACGGGCCCAGCGAGACGGGCTGTGGAATACTGGCTGCATCGGGGCGTGGCGCAGCCTGGTAGCGCGCACCGTTCGGGTCGGTGAGGTCCCCGGTTCAAATCCGGGCGCCCCGATTGATTGACATGGATGGCGGGCCGGTGGTCGGCGGGGATCAGTGGCCGACGCTTGGGGGCGCCCGACCAGAGCGGCCCCGCCTCGGCAGCCCCTACCGCGGCTGGCGGTGCGTGTACAGGTGCACGGCCCAGACGTACGACGCGACGGCGATGCCGATGCTCCAGGCGACGGCGGCGAGCGCATGGTGGCCGGTGGAGGCGCCGGTGAGAAGTCCGCGGACGGTTTCGGTGATCGGTGTGAACGGCTGGTATTCGGCGAACTGCCGCAGGCCGGCCGGCATCGTCGAGGTGGGGACGAAGCCGCTGCCGAGGAACGGGAGCAGCGTCAGGAACATCGGGGTGTTGCTGGCCGTCTCCACGCTCTTCGCGGCCAGGCCGAGCGCGGTGGCGAGCCAGATGAGGGCGAGGGCGAACAGCGTCAGCATGCCGGCGGCGGCCAGCCAGTGCACGGGGTCGGCGGTGGGGCGAAAGCCGAGCGCGACGGCGACGCCGAGGACGATCGCGATGCTGCCCAGCGTCTGGATCAGGCTGGCCAGCACGTGACCGGTGAGAACGGCGGAGCGGGCGATCGCCATCGTGCGAAACCGATCGGTGATGCCGGTGGTCATGTCCATGGCGACGACGATCGCGGTGCCCTGCACGGCGGCGGCGACCGTCATCAGCAGGATGCCCGGCGCCACGTAGTTGAGGTAGCCGCTGCGGCCAGCGTGGTTGGCGGCGAGGCCGCTGCCGAGCCCGTGGCTGAGCTGGCCGCCGAAGACGTAGACGAACAGCAGCAGGAACACGATCGGCATGCCGATGAGCATCAGCGTCATCGACGGGTAGCGCAGCAGGCGGCGCAGGTTGCGACGCAGCAGCGTGGCCGAATCGGCGGCGGTGTAGGCGAGGGTGGTCATCACGCGGCGGCTGCCTGCGCAGCCGGATGGCCTGTGACGGCGAAGAACACATCGTCGAGGTGAGGCGTGTGGATCGAGAGCTGCTCGACCTCGATCCGGGCGTCGTCGAGCTGCTCGAGCAGGCGCCGCAGCGACGCGACGCTGCCGTCGCTGGGCACGTCGAGGAGGAGCTTGTCCTCCTCGGCGGAGGCGGCGTCAAACAGGGCGGCGGCCGCGTGAAGCGCGGCCGGGGCGGCGAACTGCAGCCGGACGTGGCCGCCCGGGATGCGTCGCTTGAGCTCCCCCGGGGTGCCCTGGGCGACGATCCGACCGCGATCCAGGACGGCGATCTCGTCGGCGAGGTGGTCGGCCTCGTCCAGGTACTGCGTGGTGAGGAAGATCGTGACGCCGCCGGCGACGAGCTCGCGGATGCTGTCCCACATGGTGCGGCGGCTGCGCGGATCTAGGCCACTCGTCGGCTCATCGAGGAAGATGACGCGCGGGGAGCCGACGAGGGTCATCGCCAGGTCGAGCCGCCGGCGCATCCCGCCGGAGTAGGTCGACGCCGGCCGGGTTGCGGCGTCGACCAGGTCGAAGCGCTCGAGCAGTTCGGCCACCCGGGGCCGTCTGGCGGCGCGGCCGAGATGGTTGAGGTCGGCCATCAGCCGGAGGTTCTCCTCGCCGGTCAGGAGCTCGTCGACGGCGGAGAACTGGCCGGTGACCCCGATGGCGGCTCGCACTCCGCCGGGGTCGGCATCGACATCGTGACCGGCCACGCGCAGCACGCCCGCGTCCGCTCGAATCAGGGTGGACAGGATCCGCACGATCGTCGTCTTGCCGGCGCCGTTGGGGCCGAGCAGCGCGAAGATCGTGCCCTCGGCGACGGTGAAGTCCACGCCGTCCAGGACCGCGGTCGCTCCAAACGACTTCGACAGGCCGGTCGCGACGATCGCCGGCGGGCGCGAGGCACTCATGCCGCTCCTCACCGATCCCCTCGCCCGGGGAGGTCTCCAGAGGCGACGAGCGCCGCGCGCCGCGCTTCCCACTCCTGCGCAAGTCGCGGCATCTGTTCCACCAGGAAGTCGGCGAAGGCGGACATTTCGAGCAGCACCGCACGGCGCTGTTGAGGGGCGTCCGCCAAGACGGCGAGCCCCTCGCGGGCCAGCTCGCCCAACTCCTCGTACTCGGAGGGGTCCATGCCCATCGCCTGCGACGAGGTCACATCGATCCGCACCCGGTCCATCCGCTCGCCCGCCGCGCGCGACCGACTGACCGTACGCATCGTCTCCAGAGCCTTGATCGCGCCCGCGATCGCGCTGCGGCTGGCCAGCAGCGCGTCAGCCAGCTCGCCGATGCTCTGCTCCGGCGGGTCACAGATGGCGAGATAGCCGAGCAGCCGTCCCATCATCGGCGGGAACGCGTACCGCCGGGCAAAGAAGCGACCCATGTGGTCGGCGAAGGTGATCTCTGCGTCAGCCGGCATGAGGTCAAGATACACGGATAGCGCAGATAACACAAATTTGTGTTATCTCGGTTACCGATGACATCCCACCCTCGGCTGTCCACGCGCAGACCGACTGAGCGCGTCAGCGCCGTGTGCCGTGACGCTGACGGATCGTCGGCCGGCGATCGGGTGCCGGATCAGACGCGACCGGCGGTGCTGCTGAACAGATGCGAGAGCGAGTGGCCGAGGGTCGTCGCGCCGACGATGACCAGGAGCGCGATCCAGGTGATGATGACCGCGTACTCGGCGAGGGTCTGACCCCGCTCACCGGTCAGCCGGTCAAGCAGGCGGCGTAGCGCATCCACACGTTGTTCGTCGGCCGGAAACCTCCCGACTTGAGCCCATCGGTCACCGAGCTGACCGGTTGCGCAAGAAACGAAGCTCCCGGACCGATGTTCGATCCGGGAGCTGTGGAGGAGGACGGGAGGCTGCCCACTGCAGCCACCCCGGTTCTCGGCCGCTCAGGTCCGACCTTGAGTCTCCGTGGCCGGTTCTTCCGGCGCCGCCTCGCCGTCGCCGGGCCGGGGGCGATGTTCGCGCAGACGTCGCCGCGCCTCGCGGGGAGGGCGCAGCGTCAGCGGACGATCGCGCGTGCGGCGCAGGATGACGAACGCCGCCGTCCCCCACATCGCGGGGATCCACAGGGCGATGGCGTGGTAGACGACGGTCGCCGCCGTGGCCAGGGTGGCTGAGGTGCCGTACAGGACGAACATCCCGACGACGCTGCCGTCGAGCACGCCGATGTTCCCGGGAATCGGGATCAGGTTCGACATGTAGCCGATCTGGTAGGCGAGGACGATCGTGGCCAGGGGTGGCACGACGCCGGCGGCGGCGAAGCAGACGACGAGAACGGCGATGTCGCACCACAGAAACGCGATCGCGCCGATGATCCGCCAGTCCCAGCGGAACAGCACCTGCTCGGTCAGGCGGATGCTGGCGGCGGTCTCGATCAGGACGGTCCGCACCGGCCCGGGATGGCGGTTGGCCGCCAGGCGTTCGGTGAGACGCGGCAGGGCGAGGAAGAACACGAACGCCGCGGTGCCCACGGCCGCCGGGCCGACGCTCAGCCACGGATTGCTCGATCCCGGGAGCACCCCGAGCGCCACGGCGAGCCCGGCCAGCACGAGCGTCACCACGTTGACGGCGCTCGTGAGGAGAAACAGCACCGCCGAGCGCTCGGCGATCCGCGTCGGCTCACCGCCGCGCTCCACCAGCAGCCACGCCCCGACCGCGATGCTCCCGGCGCCGCCGAGCGACACGGCGGAGCCGAAGGCGAGCTCACTGAGGGCCACACGGGCCCCGAAGCGAACCGGCGCGCGCTCGAAGACCTGCAGGAACGCGATCACGTAGCCGACGCAGGACAGGATCTCCAACCCGACGCCCGCCGCCACCCAACCGATCTGCATGTGCGAGACCTCGTGAGCGACCCCGTGCAGGCCGGGGACGGCGAGGAGCAGGCCAACGACGAGGGCGACGAGGATCCCGAGGGAGATCAGGCCGTGCCACAGGCTGCGTGCCGGATCGCCACCGCCTTCGTCTCCGTCTCCCGTGGGCGCGGGTTGCGTCGGGTCTGCCGACTCATCGTCAGAGGGGCGAGCATCGTCGGCAGTCATCCCCATGGTTGACTATTCAAGCAGTGAGCCGGATCGACCTTGCCGAGTTTCAGATCCTCGGGCTGCGCGCCGACAACCCGGGCCCGTTCACGCTCACCGGCACGAACTCCTGGATCGTCGGCGAGCGGCCCGGGTGGCTGGTCGACCCCGGGCCGGCGCTTGCCGAGCACATCGAGGCGACGGTCGCCGAGCTGGGGCGCCGCGGCGGTCTCGGCGGGATTGCGCTCACTCACGACCATCCCGACCACGAAGCCGCCGTGCCGGCGATCCGCGCCGCATTCCCCGACGCGCCGGTGGCGGGCGCGCGCGGCGCCGTCGACGTGACGCTCGTCGGCGGCGATCGCTTCGGCCCCCTCGAGGCGGTGGCCACGCCCGGCCACGCCCCCGACCATCTCGCCTACGTGACGGGACGGGCATGCTTGACCGGGGACGCGGTGCTCGGCGAGGGCAGCGTGTTCATCGTGCCCGACCCGGGCGCCCTCGCCGGCTATCTGGCGGGGCTGGAGAGCCTCGCCCGCCGCGATCTGGCGATCCTGTGCCCCGGCCACGGGCCGCCCGTCACCGACCCGCGGGCGAAGCTCAAGGAGTACATCGCTCACCGCCGCGAGCGCGAGCAGCGGCTGCTCGCCGCGCTGGAGGGCGGCGCCCGCACCGTGCCGGAGATGCTCGACGCCGCCTGGGGCGATGTTCCCGAGCCGCTGCGCCCGGCGGCCGCGGTCACCCTGGCCGCCCACCTGGACAAGCTGGCCGGCGAGGGCCGCCTGCCGGCGGGCGTGCAGCGACCTGCCGCGCTCACGCCATCGCAGCCGCCGAGTTGAGCGGGGTCTCGAGGCGGGCGCGCGCGAGGTCGAGCGCCGCCGTCAGCGGGGTCGTCCGATCGGCCTCCGCGCGGTCGAAGATCTCCCGCAGCGTGCCGGCGATCCCCTGCACGCGCCGGCGAGCCACGGCCGGGTTGTAGCCGCCCTGCTCGCACCCGATGTTGATCAGGCCGCCGGCGTTGGCGACGAAGTCGGGGGCCCACAGGATGCGCCGCTGCGCCAGGCGGGCCGCGATCCTGTCGTCGGCGAGCTGGTTGTTGGCGGCCCCGGCGATCGTCCGACAGCGCAGGCGCTCGACGGCGGCGTCATCGATCAGACCACCGAGGGCGCAGGGCACGAGCACATCGACGGCAGCCGTCAGGGCGTCCTCGGGCGCCGCCCACCGCGCTCCGAGTTGCTCGGCGAGCCCGCGCTTTCGCTCGTCGACGTCGGCGAGCGTCAATGACGCGCCGGCCCGTGCGCACCGCTTGGCGACCCGTGAGCCGACATGCCCGAGGCCGATGACGGCGATCGAGCGGCCCTCCAGGGCGCCGTCTCCGAACGCTCGCTCGCAGGTGGCCCGGATCGCCGCCTCGACCCCCAGAGCGGTCGACGGGCTCGGGTCGCCGGAGCCGCCGCGCGCTCGAGCCAGGCCGGCGACGTGCGGGGTGCGCTGCGCGATCACGCTCATGTCCCGGCTCGAGGTCCCGACATCCTCGGCGGTGACGTAGCGCCCCTGCAGCGACTGCACGGCGTCGGCGAAGTCCAGCAGGGCGGCGCGCCGCCGCCCCGCGACGAGGGTCTCGCGGGCCGGGGCCATGATCACTCCCTTGCCCCCGCCGAGGGCCAGGTCGGCGACGGCGGCCTTGAGCGTCATCGCGCGCGACAGCCGCAGAGCATCCCGCACCGCCGCGCGGGGATCCTCGTAGGTCCACATCCGGCAACCGCCGAGCGCCGGCCCGCGGGCCGTCGAGTGCACGGCGACGATGCAATACAGGCCCGACCGCCGCCCCCGCCGGACGAGGAGCTCCTCGTGATCGAGGGTCTCCAGGGAGGTCGCGGTCAGCGGTGGGTCGACTTGTACACCCGGACGCTGCCGGGGCGTGTTGCGGCACCCGTGGCGCCCAGGGCGACGCCGGCACCGGTACGCGAGCCGGTGCTGCTCGTCTTGGAGGTCTGGGTGAGCGGCGTGACCCCGGTCGGCTGAGTGGCGCCCGACGTGCCGGTGCTACCCGTCGTCGGAGTGGTGGAGGTCGGCGGCACCGTGCCGCCCGTCGGGACCGTGCCCGAGCCGGTTGTCGTCCCCGGCGGCGTCGAGGCGCCCGGGGTCGTCAGGGTGCCGGTCGTGGGCGCTCCGGTGGCGGGCACAGTCCCGGACGCCGTGGTCGATGGCGTGGTGCTCGTCGTCGGGTTACCGGCCGCCGGGTCGGTGTTCAGATTGTCGGGATCGATCACCTCGGAGATGGGCAGCGCATGCCGTGGCGAGGCGGTCGCCGAGGGGATGGAGGTACTCGAGGTGCTCGAGCTGCTCGAGACAGCGCCACCGGTCACCGGGGGGCTAGTCGCGGTCGCGGTGGCCGCGGCCGGAGGTGCCTGGGCGGCGTCCGAGTCAGCCGATACCTGGGCGGCGGCGGCACCGGCGGAGCCGACGACCGCGGCGAGGGGAGAGCTGGCCTTGCTGGGCGCGTCCGGGGGCGTGGCCCTGACCACGTGACGGTGCTGGGCGTGATGAGCGGCGGGGGGCGAGATGCGCTGCAGCTCGATCGCGCCGCCGGCGGTGACGACGGCCGCGGCGATCAGCGTGACCACGTGCCCGGCGCCGGCCGTGACGGCGCCCAGCGAGATGACGGCGCCGGTGCCACCGGCGGCCGCTCCGGTACCGGCGACGGCGCCGGTACCGGCGGCGGCACCACCGCCGCTGGCGCTGCTCATCCCGAGCAGCTTGGCGACGACGCCCAGCGGACCGAGCGCCGGCAGAAGGGCCGCGAACTGCCGGCTGGCGCCCCGCACCTCGGTGCGGAAGCGCCGGCACTCCGGACAGTCGCGCATGTGGCGGCGGGCCAGGCCGCTCGTCCGGACGCCGCGGTCGTGGGCGACGATCACGTCCTCTCGGATCCGCGAGCACGCTGTGTCCCGCGCCTCGCCGGCCTGCGCGAGCCCCACCCGGGCCCGGACCAGCAGCGACTTGACGGCCGGCACCGACACCCCGAGGGCTTCGGCCACGTCGGCGTACGCCATCCCGCCGAGCTCGCGCATGAGCAGGGCCGAGCGCTGCTGCTCGGGCAGGCGGCGAACGTCGGCGATGAGCCGCCGCAGGGCGTCGCGCTGCTCGATGCGCGTCATCGGGTCGGGGGCGGGAGCGGCCGTCAGCTCCTCGATCGCCTCGGTCACGACCGGCTGCGGTCGCCGAACCTCATCGATGCAGCGGTTATGAGCGATGCGGTACAGCCAGGCCCGCAGCGCCAGCTCACGATCGTTGCTGCGCAGGCCCCCGTAGGCGCGCACGAAGATCTCCTGCACGACATCCTCGGCGTCGGCGACCGACCCGGCGAGCATCTGGCGCGAGTAGGCGTGCAGGCGCTGGCGGTAGCGATCGTGGATGACCCGGAACGCCTCTTCGTTTCCGCCGCGGAACAGCGACACGAGCTGATCGTCCGAGCGCAGGCGGAGCAGCGAAATGCCGAGCCCGATTCGCGGCCGCGCCAGTCCTACGGATCCTGGGAGTGCGGAGGCTTCCACGTTCTACCTGGGCACTGTAACGGTCGGCCCGGAGCAAAGTTCCGAGTTTGACCGCTCAGCTGAAGTGAAGCTTACGCCCTGACGAGGCGCCTGACCAGCGTCGCGGTCTACCCTACGGGTGCTCTTCGCTTCCGTGAAAGGATCCTATGACCGACGTCGTGATCGCCTCCGCCGCCCGTACCGCGATCGGATCCTACGGCCGCGGGCTGGCCTCGGTGCCGCCGTCCGAGCTCGGTGCGGTGGCGGCCGCGGCCGCGATGCAACGCGCTGAGATCGCGCCTGACCAGGTCGACCACGTCGTGTTCGGCAACGTGATCCACACCGAGCCGGCCGATGCCTACATGGCCCGCGTCGTCGGGATGAAGGCCGGAGTTCCGAAGGAGGTCCCGGCCTACACGGTCAACCGGCTGTGTGGGACCGGGGTGCAGGCGATCGTCTCGGCCACGCAGGCGATCCAGACCGGCGAGGCCCAGGTGGCGCTTGCCGGGGGCGCGGAGTCGATGAGCCGCGGCCCCTACTGGATGGCGGGGGCCCGGTGGGGCGCGCGGATGGGCGACGCCGAGCTGGTCGACCCCGTGATGGGCGCCCTCACCGATCCGTTTGAGTCGATCCTGATGGGCGTGACCGCTGAGAACCTCGCCGAGCGCGACTCGATCTCCCGCGAGCGCCAGGACGAATTCGCCGTCCGCTCTCACCAGCGGGCGGCCGCCGCCCGCGCCGAGGGACGCTTCGACGCTCAGATCGTGCCCGTGCCCGTCGCGTCCAAGCGCGAGACGGTCCCGTTCGAGCGCGACGAGCACATCCGCGAGGATGCGTCGACCGACGGGATGGCGGCGCTGGCGCCGGTGTTCAAGCCGGACGGCACGGTGACCGCGGGCAACTCCAGCGGCATGAACGATGCGGGGGCGGCCGTCGTGCTCATGAGCGCCGCTCGGGCCGCCGAGCTCGGCACGCCGGTTCGCGCCCGGGTGCTGGCCTACGCCAGCTGCGGCGTCGATCCGGCGATCATGGGGATCGGACCGGTCCCCGCGGTGCGCACGGTGCTCGACCGCGCCGGCGCGCAACTCTCCGACGTGCAGGTGATCGAGCTCAACGAGGCGTTCGCCGCCCAGGCGCTCGCGGTGATCGACGACCTCGGGCTCGACGAGGAGATCGTCAACCCGAACGGCGGAGCGATCGCCCTCGGCCATCCGATCGGCGCCACCGGGGCCGCGATCACCACGAAGATCCTCGATGAGATGGAGCGCCGCGACCTGGAGCTCGGACTGGTCACCCTGTGCATCGGCGGCGGGCAGGGGATCGCGATGCTCCTCGGGCGCGAGTGAGCGTCGCGAGCCTCGTCCGATGAACGCCGCGTCGGGCATCGGGTTTCCGGTCGCATTCGGGGCGGGACTGGTCTCCTTCCTGTCGCCGTGCGTGTTGCCGCTCGTGCCCGGCTACATCTCGGCGGTGGCGGGCGGTCAGCCGGGCGAGCTGCGCACGCGGCGGGTGATCGGCCCCAGCCTGGCGTTCGTGGCCAGTTTCTCGTTGATCTTCATCGCGCTCGGACTGCTCGGCCAGCGGGCCCTGCACGCGGCGCTCATCGGACCGACCGCGCACAAGGTCTCCGGCGCGCTGATCGTGGCCATGGGGGTGGTGTTCATGCTCGCGCCGCTCGTTCCCGCCCTCAGCCGGGAATGGCATGTGGGGCGGCTGATGGCCCGCGCCGGGCGCGGCGGCCCGGTGCTCACCGGAGCGGCGTTCGCGCTCGCCTGGACCCCGTGCACCGGCCCGACGCTGGGGGCGATCCTGACCGTGGCCGGCACCTCGAGCTCGGCGTCGCGCGGCGCCGTGCTCCTCGTCCTCTACTGCGCCGGCCTCGGGGTGCCATTCTTGATCACCGGCCTCGCCTTCGGAAGCGCGACGACCGCGTTCGCCGCGATCAAGCGTCACTACCCGCTCGTCATCGGAACCGGCGGCGCGGTACTGATCGCCATGGGCGTGCTCATCTGGACGGGCGAGTTCACCCAGCTCAACGTGACCGTCAGCAACTGGCTGCAGAGCCTCGGGCTGCCCAACCTCTCCAACGACACGTGAGACGGTGGCTCGTCGGCCTGGCGGGAGTCGCGGCGCTCACCGGGTGCGGCTCGACGTCGCCGTCCACCTCATCGTCGAGCGCGCGCTCGACCGCGACGACGACCACGACGACGACGACGACGACCCTCGCCAGCTCGGCGACGCCCAGCACCGCGTCGAGCGCCGCGCGCGCGCAGGCGGCCTCCACCGCCTGCCGCTCGGGCCAGATCGCGGTCACGGCGGGATCCGGCGGGGCCGGTCTCGGCCACGTCGGGGTCGTGCTGCGGTTTCGGAGCACCGCCTCCTCGGCGTGCACGCTGAGCGGGTATCCCGGGGCGACGCTCGTCACGGCCGCCGGACATGACGTGGCCGCCCGGCGCACGCGCAGCGGCTACCTGGGCGGGGTGAACGGCACGTCGAACGCCGTCCCGCTCGTCCGCGTGGCGCCCGGCCAGACGGTCTCGGCGTTGCTGGAGGGCCTGGACTCCGATCCCGCCCACGGCGGTGGTCCCTGCCCGCACTACGCCCATCTGCTGGTGACGCCGCCCAACCAGACGGTGACCGCGCGGATGATCAGTCCGCTGACGACGGTCTGCCGGCCCGAGGTCCACCCGGTGGTCGCCGGGACGAACGGCCGGTCTTAGAGCCGCTTAGTTAGCGGATCAGACGCTCGGCCCGCGCGGCGTCGACCATCTCCTGCAGCGTCTCCGCGGCGTCGTGGGCGGGGCGCCAGCGCAGCACGCGGCGGGCCTTGCTCGTGTCCATCAGCACCGGACGGCGCAGGCTCTCGATCCACTGCGCCTCCGCGGGCACGAACGGGAGGCGGGCGACGAGCTCGGCGGCGGCCCCGAGCGCGAGATCGGGCAGGGGGATGCTGTACCAGTCCAGCGCGCGTGCGAGGTCGGCCATCGTCAGCGTGCCCTCGCCGGCGAGGTTGTAGATCCCGGGCTCGCCCCGCCCCAGGACCGCCGCGCGCAGCGCGCTGGCCACATCATCGTGGTGGACGAGTTGGAAGGGGACACCCGGATCGGGGATCACGGGCTTGAGCGCGGGCATCAGCTCCAGGGCGCGCATCACCGCCGCCGGCAGGCGCTCGGAGATTTGGAGGTAGGGGATGCTCTGGACGAGGGCGAGCGCGTCAGCCCCGGCGACGATGCACGGCCGGAAGACGTAGGCGTCGGTGTCAGCGCCGGCCATGAGCTGCTCGAGCACCTCCTCGAGCTCGGCCTTCTGGGCCGAGTAGTAGTGCCGGCGGGTCCCCCGGGCCGGGAGGTCCTCGGTCAGCAGCTCGGGATTGTCGGCGTGGAACCCGTAGGCGGCCACCGACGACGCGTAGACCAGCCGGGCGGCCCCGGCGTCGACCGCTGCCTGGAACACGTTTCGCGACCCCCGCAGGTTGACGCTCGCGGTCTCCTGCGCGTCGCCCATGATCACGAACGCCAGGTGGACGACCACATCGGCGTCGGCAACGACGGCGGCCACGGCATCGGCATCGAGGACGTCGCCCTGGCGATACTCGGTCTTGTCCAGACCCTCGGCGCCGGGGTCAAACGGCCGGCGCGCCATCGCCACGACGCGTCTGACCTCCGGAGTGCGTTCCAGCGCGCGCAGCAGCGAGCGGCCGATGTCGCCGGTCGGACCGGTGACGGCGACCGTCAGCCGGCGGGAGGGCCGGGCGCTGCTCGAGCGCGAGGGGGCGGCTGGCACCGAGCGAGTCTATGCGGCGCGCGGCGACCGGTGCAACGCGCTATGCGTCATAGCCGGGCTCTCCGGGGAGCACGATCCGGGCCATCTCGCCGTGGCCGAGGACCCGCGGCTGGACGGGCGCGACGGTCTGGGAGCGGGCATGGCTCAGCAGCTCGTCCACGGAGCGAAACACCGACAGCTGCTCCAGGTGCTTGATGGTGGGGAACACGAGCATGATCTCGTTGCGGCGCGAGGCGGCGAGCGCCGCCGGGGGCGAGAACCAGCGCGCGTCGACGACCTCGGCACCGTCGATGCGCGCCTGCTGGTCGGCGGGCATCAGGGCCAGGAAGAACCACGTGTCGTAGCGGATCTTGACCTCCGCGGGGGTGATCCAGCGCGAGAAGGCGACCAGGTCCTCGGGGCCGCCGAGCACGATCCCGGCCTCTTCGGCGAGCTCGCGCCGGCCGGCCGCCCGCAGCGCGGCCTCGCCCTCCCCGTCCTCCGGGCTGACCGCCCCGCCGGGGAAGACCCAGGCCCCGCCCATGAAGCGCGCCTTCGGATTGCGCTGCGCCAGGAGCACCTCCAGCCCATCGCCGGCGTCGCGCAGGAGGATCACGGTCGCGGCCACGCGCGGCTCGGTCACCGGGCCGGCGTTGAACTCCTCGCCGGGGGCTGGTTGGGGAGCCGGCACGTCCGCGACCCTACACCTCGCGAGCGGGCGATACCCTTGCCCGCAATGAGATACATGTGTGAGTCGTGCGGGTTCATCTATGACCCGGCCGAGGGGGACCCGGACGGCGGCATTCCGCCCGGCACGGAGTTCGAGGAGATCCCGGACACCTGGTTCTGTCCGGTGTGCGGCGCGCGCAAGCGCGACTTCACCCCCTACGAGGACTGAGTCCTAAAACGATCGCCGGCGCGAGCCTCTGCGTGCCGGCCGCGGGGGCGGCCGTCTGACAGGCTCCCCGATGTGTCCGAGCGGCGAAGACGCGGGTCGGCGGCGATGCCGGCGCTGCCGGCGCTGTGGTGCTGGCCGTGTGCGCCGCCGGCGTCCTGGCCGCCGTCGCCCTCCTGAGGGCTCCGGCCGACGTCGCTTCGAGCAGCGCCGGCGCGGCGCGCGCCGCGCCACCGCGGGTGGCCCTGGAGTCGATGTTCCAGGACGATCGCGAGCTGATCTACAGCCCGACGCCGGTCGTCGTCCGGACCCTGAACGTCCTGCGCTCGCTTGGCGTCGACCGGCTGCGGGTGACGATCCTGTGGGCGGCCATCGCTCCCCGCGCTCGATCGGCGACGTTTGACGGGGCGGACCCGGCGGCGTATCCGCCCGGGGCGTGGGCGCCGTATGACCGCGTGGTGGCGATCGCACGGGCGCGGGGCATCGGGGTCGACTTCGATCTCACCGCCCCGGGCCCGCGCTGGGCGATGGCCGCGCACCCACCCGCCCCGCTCGCCGCCGAGGCCGACCACGACGAGCCGTCGGCCCATGCCTTTGAGGATTTCGTGCGGGCGGTCGGGCGGCGCTACAGCGGCCGCTACCGGCTCCCGGGCGCCGCGGCGCCGCTGCCGCGCGTCGGCTACTGGTCGATCTGGAACGAGCCCAACCAGCCGGGATGGCTCGCCCCGCAGACGACGACGATCGACGGAACGCGGTCGATCGTGGCCGCCCGACTGGACCGCGCGCTGATCGACACCGGCTATGCCGGGCTGCGCGCCACCGGACACGGCGACGACACGATCCTCATCGGCGAGCTCGCCCCCGAGGGCGACGAGCGACCGGGGGTGGCCCGCCCGGTGGCGCCGCTGCCGTTCCTGCGCGCGCTGTACTGCGTTGACGCGGCCGCGGCGCCGCTCACCGGGGCGGCCGCGCGCGCCGACGGCTGCCCGGCCGGCGGGTCGCCCGCCGCGTTCGCCGTCGCGCACCCCGGACTGTTCGCGGCGACCGGCTTCGCCCACCACCCGTACTCGTTCTTCCTCGCCCCGGCGACATCGATGAGCGATCCCAACTTCGCGCCCCTCGCCGATCTCGGCCGGCTCGAGGGCGAGCTCGACCAGATCTTCGCCACCTACGGCGTCCCGCGGTCGCTGCCGATCTACCTGACCGAGTACGGCTACGAGACCAACCCGCCGAATCCGTATCGCGGCGTGCCCCCGGCCAGGCAGGCGGCATACCTGGATGAGGCGGCGTACCTGGCCTGGCGCGATCCCCGGGTTCGCGCCCTCTCGCAGTTCCTCCTGCGCGACTCGCCTCCCGACCGCGCCTTCCGGCGCGGGAGCGTGCGCTACTGGTCGACGTTCCAGACCGGTCTCGAGTACCTGAACGGCACCCCCAAGCCGGCGTTTCGCGACTACCGGGTGGCGATCTTCGTTCCGGTCGACACCTTCGCCCGCGGGGGCGCGGTCCCGGTGTGGGGGATGCTGCGCGCCGCGGCCAACGGGACCGCCCAGCAGGCCAGGATCCAGTGGCGCCCGCGGGGAGGGCGCGTCGCCTGGCGGACGCTGATCGGCGTGCGGACCGCCGATCCGGCGGGCGCGTTCACCGCCTCGGTGCGGCCCCCCGGGGCCGGACTGCTGCGCATCGCCTGGACGGCGCCCGACGGAGCTGTCGACGACAGCCGCGGGGTGCCGGTCACCGGCTGAGCGTCACCGGATGACCCGGGCGCGGGTGCGGCGCACGGTGGCCCGCGCCCCGAGCGTGAGCGCCCCGATCACGGCCGCCCCGCCCAGCAACGCCAGCGGCAGCGGGACGCCCGCGCCGGTGGCCGCCGTCAGCGATCCGCCGGGGGGCGGGGGCACCGGCGTCCCGGCGCCCGCCGCCGAGCTCGCGGGCGCCGCCTGGCCGGTGGCGCACGTTCCCGCCGCGCGGGCAGTCAGCGCGGACTGGATCGCCTGAGTGAAATCGGCGAAGTACTGCGCTCCGTAGGTGTCGATCCCGCCGAGGGCCGCCTGCAGGGCGCCCGCGGTGAACTGGCAGGGGGGAATCGAGCCCTCGCGCTCATAGACCTGCAGCACCCGCTGGTAGTCGCTCGCCGCGCTCGCCGCGGCGGGAAGAAGGGCCGCCGCGGTGCCGAGCGCGAGCGTGAGCGCCGCTGCCGCCGTCGCGATCATCGCCACCGTTCGCCGCATCGCGCTCAAACGTAGCCGAGCTGCACTCCCAGCCAGCGTTCGAGGGGCAGGGAGGCGCCGGCTGCCGCCAGCGCCGCGGCCTGCGGCTGCGCGATGGGGCCCAGGGTCGCCACCTCCACCTGGCCGCGCTGAGCGATCGTCTCGTGGTTGGAGCGCAGCATCGCATCGGGGCGCTCGGGCCAGGGGGTCAGCACGACGCCGGCCACGGCGAGCCCGGCGTGGCGGGCGGCCTCGAGCGTCAGCAGCGTGTGGTTGATCGTGCCCAGGCCGGGTCGCGCGACGATGATGAGGGGAAGGGCGAGCGCCGCCGCCAGGTCCCGCACGTCGCCGCCGGGACCCAGCGGAACGAGGAGGCCGCCGACCCCCTCGACGACGAGCACGGCGTGTGGCGGGTCCTCCGCCGTGCCGCGCGCGGCGGCCGCCAGCTCGGCCACCGGCGGCGTGGGGCGCCCCGTCAGCTCAGCCGCCAGATGGGGGGAGACCGCCGGTCCGTATCCGGCCAGCATCGTCTCCTGGGGGGTGGCGCCCGCGACCTGAGCGAGCAGCTCGTGATCGCGAGGCCAGACGGGATCGGCGGCATCGTCGAGGCCGGTGATCAACGGCTTGAACGCCCGCACGGCGAGACCGCGATCGCGCAGCCGGGCGACGATCGACGCCGCCACCACCGTCTTGCCCACCCCCGTGTCGGTGCCGGTGACAAAGCAGCCGCGCGGCGGCCGGTTCGTGGCGCTCACCGGAGAGCGCTCAGGCGGCGTGGCGGACCGGCACGGGCGCCTCGAAGTCAAACACGCCGGCTCGCGGCGGGGGCAGGGGCGGTGCAGCCGGCGCCCCCAGGTCACCGCCGGCGTCGATCGCGAGATCATCGTCGGGCACGAGCTCGGGCGGCTCGGCGTCAGCGTCTCGACCGGGTCCCGACCGCGGCTCGAATCCGACCGAGCGGGCGGCCGCTCCGAGGGTCCGCGCGGCGGCCCGCAGCTCGTCCTCGCGGTGGCTGGCCATCACCGCCAGGCGCAGGCGCGAGGTCATGTCCGGGACGGTCGGCGGTCGGATCGCCTGGGCGAACACGCCCCGGGTCAGGGCCGCCTCGCAGATTCGCATCGCCCGCTGCGCCTCGCCGATGACAAGCGGCAGGATCTGCGTGCGCGAGCTCCCGACGTCGAAGCCCTCGGCCTGCAGGCCCGAACGCAGGGCGGCGGCGTTGGCGGCCAGCTTGTCGATGAGGCGCGGTCGCTCGGCCAGCAGCTCGAGCGCGGCCAGCGCCCCAGCGACCGCGGATGGCGGCAGGGCGGTGGAGAAGATGAACGTGCGCGCGGCGTTGACCAGGTACTGCGCCATCGGCCGGTCGCAGGCCACGAACGCGCCATAGGAGCCCAGCGCCTTGCCGAGCGTGCCGACGATGACGTCGATCTGGTCATCGAGGCCCGCCTCGGCGACCGCCCCCCGGCCGCCGGGGCCCAGCGCGCCGGTGGCATGGGCCTCGTCGACGACGGTCCGCAGCCCGAACTGCTGGGCGAGCTCGACGATCTCCGCCAGCGGCGCGACGTCGCCGTCCATTGAGAAGACGCTGTCGGTGACGATCACGGCGCCGCGGCCCTCGGCGTGGACGATGCCCCAGCGCAGGTGCTCGACGTCGGCGTGGTCGTAGACGAAGATCTCGGCCCGTGACAGGCGGCAGCCGTCGATGATCGACGCGTGGTTGAGCTCGTCGGAGAAGACGACGTCGCCCGGGCGGGCGAGGGCGGCGATCGTCCCGGCGTTGGCCAGGTAGCCCGAGCCGAACAGCAGCGCCGCCTGGCGGCGCTTGAACTCGGCCAAGCGCTCCTCGAGCCGCCGGTGGATCGTCATCGTGCCCGACACCAGGCGCGAGGCGCCGCTGCCGACGCCCCAGCGCATCGCCGCTTCGGCGGCCGCCTCGCGCAGGCGCGGATGATCGGCCAGACCGAGGTAGTTGTTCGAGCACAGCAGCAGGACCGGCTTGCCGTCGAGCAGAACGTGTGGGCCCTGGGGCCCCGAGACCAAGCGCGTCCGACGATGAAGCCCGAGGGCTTTCAGCTCAGCAAGCCGGGCCTCGATCTCGATCACGGACCCGCAGCATAGGGGACCGACCGGACGACGGCGAGGGCGACGGCGACGATCAGCTGCCGGCGGTGGTGAAGCTCCAGTCGTGGGTCAGCGTCGCCGAGCGGTCCTGCACGACGACGCTGGCTCGGTACGTGCTGCCGCGGCGCAGCGGCCGGACGGGGATGAGGATCGCGCCCGTCAGATACCGCCCGATGGTCCTCGTCGTGTTGTCGACCCAGCGCACGCCCACGGGGTGGCCGGCGAGCGACAGCGAGGCGTGCATCACCTTGACCGGCGCCTGGCCGACCTGCCCTGACTCGTTGAGGTAGACGAACAGCTCGCGTCCCGTGGCTCGCCCGGCCGGGATGTCGACGAACTGGCCGGGCACGAACGGAGCCTCCCGGGCGATCTCGCGGGGCGGCACCCCGCGGGCCCCGTCGCCGGGGTAAGTGGTGACGATGTCGCTGGTCACGGGCGGCCTGAGCTGTCCCGGATACGTGGTCGCGCACTGCAGCCCGCCGCCGTCGTCGAGGCCGATCACGCTGAGGCTGGGCGTGAGCAGCTGCATGAGGTGGATGGGGGCGCTCTGCCAGGGATCGCGGGTCGCCGTCCAGCGAGACTGGGCGAGCACGCTGACCAACCCGGCCCACGCGCCGCCCGCCGAGGCGCCGGGGGCCTGCGGGTTCTCGGTGGGCGAGAGAACCCCGTTGAGGCGCTCGAAGCCGTCGTGGGCGGCGCACTCCAGCGCCCAGCGCGGGTTGAGCACGACGCCGGCGGGGAGCCCGGCACGCCGACGCTCGCCGTTGAGGTGCTGGAGGTCCCGGGCGGCGTGGCTGGGCATCGTGCCGGCTGGGACCGACGCGGCGCCCAGCCGGACGTCGGCGACGGTCGGCGTTGCGCCGACGGCATCGACCGCCTCGACGTCGACGACCTGACCGGCATCCTGGACGGCGAGCTCATAGGCGCCGGGGACGACGTCGAGCGCGTAGGCGCCGCCGGCGTCCGCCGTCGTGCTCGGACCGCAGATCGCCCCCGGCGCGCAGGTGGCCGCCGAGGGCGACACGAGACCGACCGGCGTGCCGGGCAGGACGTGCCCGCGCTGGTCGGTGACCGTGCCGGTGATCGTCGCCACGGGCTGGTCGAGCGTCTCGTCCGCGGTGGCGTTGGCGCCGGCGGCAACCGCGATCCCGGGCAGGGTCTGCGGCTGGCCCGCGGCGGGCGTGAACGTCAGCGTGTAGCTCGCCGGCGCGGGCAGGTCGTCGAGCTCGTAGAAGCCGTCGGCGGCCGTCGTCGCGCGATATGTGCTCCCGGTCGGGTCGGTGGCGGTGACCGCGATGGCGGCGACCGGCACGGTCGCGCTGCTCGACGACGGGGCGGTGACGTGCCCGGTCACCGAGCCGGTGGTCGCGGCCGTCACGGCCGGCGAGGCGGTCCGGGCCACGGCGGCGCCGGGGACGGCGGCGCCGGCGGCCAGGACGAGGGCGCAGCCGATGCCCAGGGCGCCCCGCGGCGCCCATCGCGGGCGTTGCGCTCTCGCGGCGATGCAAGCCATGCTCTTCTAACCCCGAACACCGGCAAAGGATTCGTCGCCGGCCGCGACCGCCGCGACGGACGCCATCCGCGCCGTCGCCGCCGGTCGTTCAGCCGGCGCGGGCGCGCCGCGCCGCCGCCTCGCGCGTCTCACGACCGCGGCCGCTGTTCGGCGCGCCATCGGGACGCGGGGGCACCGTGCGCTTTGCGGCGAACCGCAGCTGCGAGGACGGGTCCCAGAGGCGCACCTCGAGCTCCCCGAACGGCCCCGCGTCGGCGGTCAGCGTGTCGGCGATGACATCCGGGGTCTCGCCCTCCAGCCAGCCGGAACGGTTGTCGGGCCGCGGGTTGGCGCCGTTGTCGTCCTGGCGATGCACGTTGAGCCCGAGCTCCTCGAACATCGCCCGGTCCTCATCGGGGGTGTTGCCCAGCGTGGTCAGGAAGTTGCCCATCATCACCCCGTTGAGACCGGCCTTGACGGCCGTCGCCTGCAGCTCGCCGAGGTTCTCCACGCGCCCGCCGCACAGGCGAAACAGCGCGTCAGGCAGGATCAGGCGGAAGATCGCGATCCACTTGACGACCTCCCACGGGTCCATCAGCTCGCGGTCGCCGAACTTCGTGCCCGGGCGAGGGTTGAGCAGGTTGATGGGCACGCTCGTCGGGTCGATCCCGGCGAGCTGGAAGGCCATCTCGACCCGCTGCTCACGGGTCTCGCCGAGGTTGAGGATCCCACCGACGCACGTCTCCAGCCCGGCCTGGCGGACGGCATCGATCGTGCGCAGGCGGCCCTGGTAGCGAACCGTCGTCGAGACCTCCGGGTAATAGGACTCGGCCGTCTCGACGTTGTGATGGACCCGCTGGATGCCCGCCTCCCGCAGAGCCTGGGCGCGGGCAACCGACATGTGGCCGATCGAGGCGCAGCGCTTGAGGTTGGTGTGCTCGGCGACGAGGCGCGCGCCGGCCAGCACCTTGTCGAAGTCGCGCTTGGACAGCCCCTGGCCCTGGGTGACCATGCAGAAGCGATGTGCCCCGGCCGCCTCGGCGGCGCGCGCGTGCTCGAGGATCTGCTCGGGCTCCATCATCGCGTGCAGGGGCGTCTCGGCCTCCGCGTACTTCGACTGGGCGCAGAACCCGCAATCCTCGGCGCAGCCGCCGGACTTCGCGTTGACGAGCGAGCAGAGGTCGGTCGAGTCGCCGAAGCGCTCGCGGCGAGCTTCCCACGCGCGCTGGACGAGCGCCTCGATCTCGGCGTGGTCCTCGAGTTCGCCGTACGCGAGCGCCTCCTCGCGGGTGATCAACGGTGGCATCGGAGCGGAAGCCTAAACGTCTTGGCGGATGAACGGAAGCGAGCGGTGCCAGACGCTCCCCGGGCGGTATCGTCGGGCGCATGCTCGACACCATCCGCCGGATCACCGACGAGCAGCAGCTGCGCGAGATCCTGGGCACGCCCACCGACCAGGTGGTCATCAAGATCACCGACCGCCTCAACGACCTCACGCGCCAGTTCATCGATGCCTCGCCGTTTCTCTGCGTCGCCACCGCCGATCCCGACGGCGGGCTCGACGTGTCCCCGCGTGGCGATCCGGCCGGCTTCGTCCATGTCCTCGACGAGCGCACGCTGTTGCTGCCCGACCGTCCGGGCAACCGGATCGCCGACACGCTCACCAACCTGCTCGCCGACGACCGGATCGGACTGCTGTTCCTGATCCCCGGGGTCGGCGACACCTTCCGGGTCAACGGACGGGCGATCATCACCGACGACCGCGAGCTGCTTGCGCCGTGCGCGGTCGAAGGCAAGGTGCCGGCGCTGGGCATCGTGATCTCGATCGAAGAGGCCTACACCCAGTGTCCGAAGGCGCTGATCCGGTCCGAGCTGTGGAATCCCGATCGCCACATCGAGCGCTCGCAGCTGCCCAGCTCGGGCGCGATCCTGCGCGCGATCCACGACCCGCAGTTCGACGCCGAGCGCTACGACCGCGAACGCGCCGAGCGCTACGCCCGCCGCGAGGGCCTGTACTGAGGCCCGAGCGCCTGTACTGATGCCCGAGCGCCTGTACTTCACCGAGTCCGACGAGGCCAACGTGCTCATCGCCAGCGACCCGATGGCGCTGCTCGTCGGCTTCGCCCTCGATCAGCAGGTGACCGTGCAGAAGGCCTTCGTGGGGCCGCTGGCAATCCGCGAGCGGCTCGGGGCGCTCGACGCCGCGACCCTCGCTGAGGCCGACCTGGACACGGTGTTCCGGGAGCGCCCGGCCGTCCATCGCTACCCCGGCGCGATGGCCAAGCGGGTGCACGACCTCGCCGTCCACATCGCGGCCGAGTACGACGGCGACGCGGCGCGGGTGTGGACCGATGCCGCCAATGTCGACGAGCTGCGCGCCAACCTGGTGGGGCTGCCCGGCTTCGGCGAGATGAAGATCAAATCGCTGGGTGCCGTGCTGGCCAAGCACTACGGGGTGACCGCGGCGGCTGAGCTCGTGCCATGGCACCCGACGCTAGGGGACGTCGACTCGGCCCAGGCCCTGGCTGACTACCAGACGGCCAAGCGGGCCCACAAGAAGGAATGGAATGCCACTCCAGCCCGCGCGGGCTGAGCGTGACCCGCGCCGCTGACGTGTCCCCGGCGGACCCTGTGCACGCCCTGCACACCGAGCGGATCACCCGGTTCGTCGTGGAAGTCGGGATCCCGGTGTCCGAGGCCGAGCTGACTGCGGGCACGTTCCTGCCCGGGATCCAGGTCCGCGACGGTGGGCTGCTCGTCGACGCCGGCCGGCTGCTCTATCCCGGTGACCTGCTGCACGAGGCGGGCCACCTGGCCGTCTTGCCGCCGGCGGTCCGCCGCGTGTTCGGCAGCGAGCACGGACCGGCGGGCATCGACATGCGCCAGTTGGAGGTGCAGGCGGTCGCCTGGTCCTATGCCGCCGCGCTGCACCTAGAGCTCGACCCGGCGATCGTCTTTCACGCCGACGGCTATCGGGGGCACTCCGAGGGGCTGCTGCGCAGCTTCGCGTTCGGCGTGTTCTACGGGGTCAGCGACCTCGCCGACGCGGGGATGACGCTGACCCGGGCCGAGGCCGAGGCCGCCGGCCCGGAGGCCCAGTCCTACCCGCACATGCTCAGGTGGCTGCGGGCGTGACGACCGGCCGCGGGTACATCGTGAGGTAGTGCACGACGCGCGGCTTGTCCGCGGTATTGGCCTGCGGCCCGTGCGGCAGCCGGGCGTCCCAGATGATCAGGTCCCCCGTCCCGGCAGCGATCGACGTCGGTGCCAGCGCCTCCAGGTCCTGTTGATTGGGGTCGGCCGACTCCGGCAGCGCGCGCAGCCAGTCGTCGATTCGGTGATGGAACCCGGTGACGCAACGAAACGCCCCCTGCGACACGCCGGTGTCCGACAGGTACAGGATGCCCTGCAGATGCGATTGCACCGGGCGATCGAAGCTCGGCAGGTCGAAGTGCAACCGCGGTCCCGTGTACGGGCGGTCGCGACGCACCGGCGGGTTGAAGCCGCAGCGGTCGCTCGTCATCACCAGGTCGGCGGTGCCGGCCAGCTGGGCGAAGGCCTTGCGAATGCGCATCGAGGCATGGATCTCGCGGATCCCGGGCGCGTGGAACATCTGGACCATGATGCCCTCGTGCAGGTGCTGGCGATACCAGCTGTCGGGATCGTCGGGAGCGGCTCCGACGCGCTCGTAGATGGCGTCGTGCAGCTGCGCACAGGCCTCCGCGGGCGCGGCGTCTCGCACGATGACATACCCGTGCTCGTCCCAGAAGGCGAGGTCGGCGGGCGAGAGCGTCGGCGGCGTCCGGAGAAGCTCGGCCTGCTCGGCGAGGAGCTGCGGGCTCGCCTCTCCGCGGGCGACCGCGTTAGCGGCGGCGATGTCGGCGGTATCGATCGTCCCGTCCAGCTGCTCGAGGATCCAATGCTCCAGATCCTCCAGGGACGGCCTGACGGTGACGAGAAAGCGGGTCGCCGGCTCCAGCCCGATGCCGATGCGATCGAACACCGCCCGGGTGATCGCGAACTGCTCGGGGCGCAACCCGTCCGGCACCTGACCGCTGGCAACGACGATCGAGGACCGCAGACGCTCGATCTGCTCGATTCCCAGCGGCGGCTCGCGCAGCAGCGGCGACATGCTCAGCGGCCCTGCCACTCGGGCGGGCGCTTCTCGGCGAAGGCGCGAACGCCCTCCCGGAAGTCCTCGGTGGCAAAGCAGGCGTGGCGAAGCCTCAGCAGCTCGCGCTCCACCTCGGGATCGAGGGTCGCCTGACCGTCGAGCACGGCCCGGATGACGCGCTTGTTGCCGGTCTGGGCCAGCGGCGCGTTGCCCGCGATCTCGGCGGCCAGCCCGACGGCGGCGTCGGCCAGCGCGTCGGGCGCGACCACCGAGTTGACCAGCCCCCAGGTCAGGGCCTCCGCCGCCGTCACGCGTCCGCCGACGAAGAACAGCTCACGCGTGCGCGGGGCGCCGATCGCCTCGATGAACTTGCGGATCCCGGTGTGCGAGTAGACGAGACCGAGCTTGGCCGGCGGCATCCCGACCTTCGTCGGCTCGGCGGCGATTCGCAGGTCGCAGGACAGCGCCAGCTCAAGGCCCCCGCCGATGGCGTGGCCGTTGAGCGCAGCCAGCGTGGGGTAGGGGTAGGCGTCGACGGCGTCGATCGCGGCGGCGAACGGGTGCGCGACGAGCTTCTCGGCCTCGTCGGCGAACTCGACCCGGTCCCACCCACCCAGGTCCCCGATGTCGTAGCCGGCCGAGAACGTCCGGCCCTCGCCGGTGATGATCACGCACCGTGCCTCCAGCTCGGGGAGCGTCCGCGCGATCGCGTCGAGGATCGCGTGGTCCAGGGCGCCCCGCTTGCCCGGGTTGGAGATGGTCAGCCGCGTGACGTGGGGCGCCGGCTCGTCGACGAGCAGGCGCCCATCCGCGCTATTCGAGGACAACGAGGGTGTCGCCCTCCGACACGGACTGGCCCTCGCTGCAGCGGATCTCCGCGACCACGCCCGGATCCTCGGCCTCGACCGGCATCTCCATCTTCATCGACTCGAGGATCACGACGGCATCGCCCTCCTGGACGGAGTCGCCCACCTCGACCTCGATCTTCCACACCGTGCCGGTGATGTGCGCTTCGACGTCGGTCAACTTCGCCAATCCTCCTCTGGTCGGGAACCGGAGAATAGATGCGCGCGCTGACGAGTCCGTCCGGCAGCGGAGCTTGACTACCGGCGCACAGCATGCCGCAATCGAGACTGTTCGTGAGCTCCGTGTCGCGCCGCCAGCTGGCGCGGCGTCGCCAGCACCGCCCGCGCCTCCCGGCGTCCCTGATCGTGCTGCTCGCCCTCGCCGCCGTGGCCGTGCTGGCGTTCGCCATCGGCCACGGCGGATTGTGAGGTCCGCGGCGCTCAGGTGACGTCGAAGGTGTCGGGATCCGGGCCGGTCCGCTCGCCGGTCTCCAGCCGCCCGATCGCCTCCATGTGCTCGTCGCCGAGCTCGAAGTCGAAGAGCTCGAAGTTCTCCTCGATCCGCTCCGGCGTGACCGACTTGGGGATCACGACGTTGCCGAGCTGCAGGTGCCAGCGCAGCACCACCTGGGCCGGGGTGCGGCCCAGCTCGGAGGCGATGTCCTGCACCGTGTCGTCGGTCAGCGCGGCCCCCTGGCCCAGCGGGCTCCACGCCTCGGTCAGGATCCCGCGCTCGGCGTGGTACTCGCGCAGCCCGGCCTGCTGGAGCTGAGGATGGAGCTCGATCTGGTTGACCGAGGGGACGACGCCGGTGGCGTCGATGATCCGGTCCAGGTGCTCGACTTGGAAGTTCGAGACGCCGATCGAACGGGCGCGCCCGTCCTCGTGCAGCTCGCACAGTGTCTGCCAGGTCTCGACGTACTTGTCCTGTGAGGGGACCGGCCAGTGGATCAGATACAGGTCGACGTAGTCGAGCCCGAGGCGCTGGAGGGACTGCTCGAACGCCGCCCGGGCGGCGTCGCGACCGTGGTCGCCGTTCCAGAGCTTGGTCGTGATGAACAGCTCCTCGCGATCGAGGCCGCTGCGCGCGGTCGCCTCGCCGACGGCCGCCTCGTTGCGGTACGCGCGGGCCGTGTCCAGTGAGCGGTAGCCGGTCTCCAGGGCCTTGTCGACGACGGCGGCGGTGTCCTCGGGCGGCACCTGGAAGACGCCGAAGCCGAGCTGCGGAATGGTCTGGGAGTCGTTGAGGCACAACTGAGGAATCGAATTGATCATGCTGAGGGCCTGCCCGGCATCGCGCCGGCGCACACCGAAGGCGTACGCTGACGGTGCAGTGACCGCCACCGACGACGCAGACGACGGGCTGGACATCGACCTCCTTGCCGCGTCGCTGCGCGCGGACGTCTCCGATCTCGGGGCGTTCGTCGAGGCGCTGGCGATCAAGCTCGAGGAGGCGGTTCCGGGCGGCGTGCGCGTCGAGCGGCGTCGCGCCGGCCTGTTCGGAGCCAAGCGGGTGAGCCGGATCGCGGTCGACGCCGGCGATCAGCGGCTGGAGCTGCGTGCGAGCGATGGTCGGATCGACACCCGCTGCGCGCGGCTGTCCGGGGGAATCGTGCTCAAGTCCGACGTGCTGCCCACGGACGCCTGGCTCGAGATGCTCAGCCGGGCGCTGGCCGACGAGGCGCGATCGAGCCAGACAACCCGGCGGGCGCTCGAGCGTCTGCTCAACGCCTAAGCACATAGGAGAGACCATGCCCCTCTTCCGAGGACGCGACGACGACGATCAGCAGGCTCAGGCCACGCCGGCGGCGTCCGGGGCCGCACCGCACGCCGCCAGCTACGAATCGGGCTCGCTCGCCGGGATCCCGGAGTCGGGCCGGGCGCGGATCGCGCGGATGAAGCAGGACGTGTCGCGCGGGTTCTTCACCTCCGATCTGTCGGTCAACGAGTTCCTGCTCGTCAAGGAGTCGGGCTTCGAGCCGCTCGGCCTCGTGCTCGGCAGCTCGATCTACCACATCGGCTACCAGCAGGCCTCGTGGAACCAGAACCAGGAGATGGGCGTCCTCACCCAGGCGATGTACCACGCGCGCGAGCTGGCAATGACGCGGATGGAGGAGGAGGCCGACCAGCTCGGCGCCGACGGCGTCGTCGGCGTCCGCCTCGACATCGGTCGCTACGAGTGGGGCGCGGACCTGGCCGAGTTCATCGCCGTCGGCACGGCGGTCAAGCATCGCGGGGGCGAGCTTCACCGCGCGCCCAACGGCCGACCGTTCACCTCGGACATGAGCGGCCAGGACTTCTCGACGCTGCTGCGCGCCGGCTACCGCCCGACCGGCCTGGTCATGGGCAACTGCGTCTACCACGTCGCCCGCCAGGGGATGCTCGCCTCGCTCAAACAGGTCGGGCGCAACGTCGAGATGCCGAACTTCACCCAGGCGCTGTACGAAGCGCGCGAGCTGGCGATGGAGCGGCTGCAGTCAGAGGCCGACGAGCTGCAGGCCGAGGGGATCGTGGGCGCGCGGATCATCGAGCGCAGCCACGGCTGGGGGTCGCACGTCATCGAGTTCTTCGCGATCGGCACCTCGGTCGTCTCGACCAATCCCGATCACCAGATCGAGAAGCCGGCGCTCGTGCTCCCGCTCCAGGGCTGAGCGGCGCTTGACAGGCGCGCCTGTGTAAGCCTACACTTACCGTAAGTGATGGCTTACGCATCAGCGGGGATCACCGCGCGGTTCTCCGCGCTCGCCGACCCGACGCGACGTGCGATCTTCGAGCGCGTGGCGCAGCGGCCGCGGGCGGTCGGAGAGCTCGCGGACGAGTTGCCGGTCAGCCGCCCGGCCGTCTCCCAGCATCTGAAGGTGCTCAAGGAGGCCGGGCTGGTGTCGGACGCCGCGCTGGGCAACCGCCGCATCTATTCGGTGGACCCGACCGGGGTGGGAGCGCTGCGTGCCTACCTCGACGGGTTCTGGAACGACGCGCTCACGGCGTTCAAGGCGACCGTCGAGCATCGGGAGACACCATGACCATGAGCACCACCGCCCCCGCCGTAACCGAGTCGATCCTCGTGCAGGCGCCGATCGAGCGCGCCTTCGAGGTGTTCACCGCCGACATCGGCAGCTGGTGGCCGACGGATCACCACATCCTCGAGGCCGAGCTGGCCGAGATGGTGTTCGAGCCGCGCGCCGGCGGTCACATCATCGACCGCGGCGTCGACGGGAGCGAGTGCCGGTGGGCCCGGGTCCTCGCCTACGAGCCGCCCCACCGGATCGTGTTCACCTGGGACATCACCCTGCGATGGCAGATCGAGACCGACCCGGCGCGCGCCAGCGAGGTCGAGGTGCGCTTCATCGCCGAGTCCGAGGATCGCACCCGCGTCGAGCTCGAGCACCGCGGGATCGAGCGTCACGGCGACGGATGGGAGGCGATGCACGCCGCCGTCGGCTCGCCCAACGGCTGGTTGATCGGGCTCGAGCGCTTCGCCCGCCGGGTATCGTCGCCCGGTGACGATGCCTGACGTCGAGATCAAGCCCCAGCACTACCGCGACGAGCGCCCCAAGGAGCACTTCGATCAGTACCACGCGCGCACGCGCGATCACGAGCCCGAGGCCAAGGTCTATGAGATCGTGCGCATCGCGACCGTGCTCCACGCGCTCATCACCTACCGGGCGCGCTCGATCGGATCGGAGAACGTGCCGAGCGGCCCGCTCATCCTCGCCCCCAACCATGCCTCGTTCATGGACCACTTCTTCGCCGGGGCGTTCGTCCGGCGCCGCGTTCAGTTCATGGCCAAGTCACAGCTGTTCGGATCCGGTCCGGCGCAGTGGATCTTCAGCCACGGCGGCGTATTCCCGATCCGGCGCGGCAGCCACGACGAGGAGGCGTTCATCACCTCGGCGAAGATCCTCGAGCGCGGCGGGGTAATCGGGATGTACTGCGAGGGCGGGCGCTCGCGCAACGGGCAGCTCGCCGACGAGGCCAAGCCGGGGATCGGGCGCCTCGCGCTGGACTCCGGCGCGCCGATCGTGCCGGTGGCGATCCTCGGCTCCCACCAGGTGCGCAACTGGAAGCGCCTGCAGTTCCCCAAGGTGATCGTCCGCTACGGCAACCCGTTTCGCTTCGAGGCGGTCCCCGACTCCACGCGAGAGCAGCAACAGGAGGTCGCCGACATCATCCTCGAGCGGATCCGCGATCTGCACACCGAGCTCGAGCAGCTCGGTTCGCGCGGCGCGCTGCGCGCGGCGCGCCGCCACGCTCTCGCCTAGGTCGCCCTCGCGGCCGCATGAGCGTCCAGCCAGGCGCAGAGCTCGGAGAGCACAGTCTCGCGCTCGGGCTCGTTGAGGATCTCGTGGTAGAGGCCCTCGTACCCGGTGATCGTCTTGTCGGCGGCCCCGATCCGCTCGCCGAGCATCACGCTGCCGCGGGGCGGCGCGAGGCCGTCCGCGGTGCCGTAGAGGATCAGGGTGGGCAGCGTGATCTCGCTGACGCGGTCCGGGAAGGCATCGATGGCGCCCGCCAGCTCGGCGAGCGTCCGGGCCGGCAGCTTGCCGTGGTGCACGAGCGGGTCGGCGCGGTACGCCTGCACGACGTCCGGGTCGCGGCTGATCAGGCCGGCATCGACGGCGATCAGACCGGTGCCGGGAGCGATCACCGAGAGGGCGCGGCCGACCATGCGCAGGGGCGCGGGCGCGCCGTCGAGAGCCGCCAGCGGGCCGGACAGGATCAGACCGGCCAGGCGCCGCTGGTGGGCGAGCGCGTACTGGACTGCAAACGTGGCGCCCATGCTGTGGGCGAGCATGAACAGCGGCCGCTCGGGATGGGCGCCGCGGGTCATGGTGACCAGCCCGTCGATGTCTGAGACGGCGCGGTCGAGACGGTCGACCAGGGCCCGGGGCCCGTCGGAGCGGCCGTGTCCCCGGTGGTCGAGGGCGGACACCGCGAACCCCTCGGCGACGAGTCGCTCGGCGACGTGCTCGTAGCGGCCGGAGTGCTCGCCGGCCCCGTGCACGACGACCACCGACCCGCGGACCGTCCCGTCCACCGGCGACCACGACTGCCAGAAGATCTCGCGGCCACCCGCGCCGCTCATCGTGCCGCTGGCGCGGATCACATCTCGTCGGCCGCCCACGGGACGACGACCGCGTCCTCGAGCGGCGAGTCGCGCGCGACGACGTAGTCGGCAGGCTCGGAGTCGGAGGGATTCTCGAGCACGTGCGTCTCGCGCGGGGGCACGTAGAGCAGGTCGCCCGGCTCCACCACCAGCTCCTGCTCGAGCCGGTCGCCCAGCGGATCCGCATCGCGCCCGACAGCATGTAGACCGCGCTCTCGCAGCCGTCGTGGTAATGCGGGCGCGAGGTCGCGCCCGGGGGCACGCGAAACCGCCCCATGTAGATGTTGTGCGCGCCCGCCGTCGTCTGCGAGATCTCGGCACCGCCGACGACGCCACGCGGCGTCTCGCGGTCGGGGCCCGGCTTGACCACCCTCATGGCCGCGAGTCTACGCGGGAGGCCGCAACTCGATCTGCAGCGGCGGCTGGGCGGCGGCCTCGTGGTCGACCTGGAGCGTCGTGTGCGTGACGCCGAAGCGCTCGCGCACGACCTGCTGGAGGATCCGGCGCAGCTCGTGGCAGTCGTCGCCGGCCCGGACGACGACATGGGCCGACAGTGCGGGAAAGCCCGAGGTGACCTCCCACACGTGCAGATCGTGGACCTCGACGACGCCCGGCTGCGCGGCCAGCGCGCGGCCGATCGCCTCGGGGTCCAGGCCGGCGGGGGCGGCCTCCATGAACACCCGTCCCGAGGCCATCAGCAGCCCGTAGGCGGCGTGCAGCAGCAGGCCGGCGATGAGCAGCGAGACGATCGGATCCGCGCGCTGAAAGCCGGTGGCGAGGATCACGGCGGCGGCCACCGCGGTGGCGATGAATCCGTAGAGATCGGTGAGCAGGTGCTGATAGGAGCCCTCGACGTTGAGGCTGCGCTCTTCGGCCGCCGACCCCCGGGCGACGATCCGGGTCGCCGCGAAGTTGACGACGATCCCGACGAGGGCGACGATCAGCACCGGCAGGCCGTGCACGTGCGGCGGGGAGACGAGACGGCGGATGGCGTCGATGACGATCAGCACCGAGAGCACGACGAGGGTGACGCCGTTGGCCTGGGCGGAGAGGATCTCGGCCCGGCCCAGGCCGTAGGTCATGGCGCCCTGCGCGGGCCGCCGGGCCAGCCGGGCCGCCGCCAGCGACATCGCCAGCGCCACCGCGTCGGTGAGCATGTGGGCGGCGTCGGAGAGCAGGGCGAGCGATGAGGCGAGCACCCCGGCGGTGACCTCGGCGAGCATGAAGACGACGATCAGGCCCAACGCCGCCTTCAGCGCGCCGCGCTCGGTCTCCCGCGACGGGCCGTGCCCGCCGTCATGGGAGTGCCCGGCGTGAGCGTGCGGGCCATCAGTTCACCGACGGGTCCGGCGGCATCCGCGCCACGAGCGCGAAGCTGCCGCCCTTGCGGGTCAGCACCGCCGGCCACAGCTCGAGGGGCGTCTCGGTGAACGCGTCCTCGCGCTGGGCCGGCTCGAGGATCCAGTCGCCGCGCTCGAGCTCTGCGTCGAGCTGGCCGGGACCCCAACCGGCATGCCCGACGAACGCCCGCCCGCGGCGCACGCCGGGGGGCCCGGCCTCCTCGCCGCCGCCACCGAGCACGCCGACGTCGTCGAAGGCGATGAGCGCCGCCGCGTCGGTGTCATCGAACTCGGCGAGGACGATCAGTGCCGACGGCTGCACCGGGCCGCCGATGTAGAGCGGTTCGTCGACGTCGAGCAGCGGCTCGAGCTCGGAGACCGCCTCGCCGACCGTCGTCTCCGACGGGCGGTTGAGGACGAGGCCGAGCGCGCCGTCGTCGGAGTGCTCGACGATCAGCACGACGGTCCGCCAGAAGTTCGGGTCCGAGAGGCCGGGACCGGCGATCAACAGCTGCCCGCGCGTGGAATCCACTGCCGGCGAGCGTAGCGGTCCTACAGGCCCATCGAGCGCCCCAGGATCTCCTTCATGATCTCGTCGGTGCCACCGCCGATCGGGCCCAGGCGGGCGTCACGCAGGGCCCGCTCGAGCTCGGGCGGCGCGTCGAGTCCGAGGACCTGCAGGCAGGTGTCGATCGCGTCCACGGCGGCTCGCTGGGTGCGCAGCTTGGCGATCGTCACCTCGCGCACCGCGTCCTCTTCGGCCACGTGGCGGCGCAGGGCGGCGTAGGCGACGGCGCGCCCGACCTCGATCTCGGTGGCGACGCGGGCCAGGGCATGGCGGGTGGCCTGGCCGTGGCGCCCGCCGGCGAGCACGGCGTCGAGCGTCAGCTCGAAGCTGGCCTGCATCGCCCCGACGGCGCCCAGCGCCATCAGCAGCCGCTCCCACTGGAAGTTGGCCATGATCAGGCCGAAACCGCCGTGCAGCGGGCCCAGCAGGTTCTCCTCGGGCACGAACACGTCGTGCAGGCCGATCTCGGCGGTGTCCGAGGCGTGCCAGCCGAGCTTGCGCAGGGCTGTCGTCGATACCCCGTCGCCGCGGTCGATGAGCAGGAACGAGATGCCGTGGTGGCCGCCCTCGGGCCGGGTGGCGACGGCGCACACGAGCACGTCGGCGCGCACCCCGCCGGTGATGAAGGTCTTGGCGCCGTTGACCACCCAGCCGCCGTCGACCGCCGTCGCGCGCGTGCGCAGCGACGGCGACGTCGGAGCCCGCGTCCGGCTCGGTGATCGCCAGCGCGGCCACCAGCTCGCCGCGCAGGCCGGGGACGAGGTAGCGCTGCTTCTGCTCCTCGGTGCCGAAGCTGAGGATCGGCGGCAGCGCGATGCCGGCGTGGGCGCCGAGGCCGGCCGCCACCCCGCCCGAGCCGCAGCGCGCCAGCTCCTCGACGAGCACGGCGGCGCCCACGACGTCGCCGCCGCCCCCGTACTCGCGGGGGAACTTCAGCCCCAGGTAGCCCGCGTCCGACAGCCATCCGAACACCTCGGTGGGAAACCACTCGGCCTGCTCCCACGCGTCGGCGAACGGCCGCAGCCGTTTGGCGACGAACGCGCGGATCTCGCCGCGCAGCTGCTCGTGCGCCGCGGTGAACGGAGGAACCGGCCGCCGCGCGCCCGGGCCGGTCCGCGCGCCGTCGTGGGCCTCAGAGGCCGTAGGAGCGACCGATGACATCGAGCATGATCTCGTCGGTCCCGGCGCCGATCCGGTTGAGCCGCAGGTCGCGCCACGCGCGCTCGATCCCGTACTCCTGCATGTAGCCGGCGCCGCCATGGATCTGGATGCACTCGTCGGCCACCTCGACGGCGATCCGCGAGGCGTACAGCTTGGCCATCGTGATCTCGCGCACCGGGTACTCGCCGTTCTGAAAGCGCCACGCCGTCGTGTAGACCATCTGCCGGGCGGTCTCGATCTTGGTCGCCATGTCGGCGAACTTGTGGCGGATGACCTGGAAGTGCCCGATCTGACGGCCGAACGCCGTGCGCTCCTTGGCGTACACGAGCGTGCGATCGAACACGTTCTGCGCACCGGCGACTGCGCCGGCGGCGGCGATCAGCCGCTCGCCCTGGAGCTCCCACATGATGTGCTGAAAGCCCTTGCCGACCGTGCCCGAGGACCGCCGACGCGGGGACGCGCACGTCCTGGAAGGCGAGCAGGGCCGTGTCGGAGGCGTGCATGCCGAGCTTCTTGAGGCGCTTCTCGCGGATCACGCCGGGGGTGTCCATGGGGACGAGGAACAGGGTGAACCCCTCGTGGCCGGCGATCGCTGTCGGTCTTGGTGACGAGCACGATCGCGTGCGCCCGGTGGCCGTTGGTGATGTAGGTCTTCGAGCCATTGATCACGTAGTCGCTCGCCGTCGCGAACCGCTCGCGTCTTGATCCCGGAGACGTCGGAGCCGGCATCGGGCTCGGTGATCCCGATGCAGAGGATCCTCGTTCCGGCGATCGCCGGCGCCGCCCACTCGCGCTTCTGCTCCTCGCTGCCGAAGGCGAGGATCGGCGGCAACGCCATGTCGGTCTGGACGGCGATCCCCATCGCCAGCCCGCCGCAGTGCGAGTGCGCCATCTCCTCGGAGAGCACGAGCGCCGAGTAGTAGTCGCCGCCCTGGCCGCCGTACTCCTCGGGTTTGTCGAGGCCGAGGAATCCGAGCTCGCCCATCCGCGCGAACACCCAGTCGGGAAACGTCGTCTCCTCCCACTCCTCGGCGTGGGGCTGCAGCTCCTTGATCACGAAGCGGCGGACCGACTCGCGCAGCTGCTCGTGCTCGTCGTTGAAGATGAAGTGCTTGCGCTGGCCGGCGAAGTCTGGCTTCAGGACATCGGCGGTTGCCATCGGCGGGTCTCCTCTCGGTGGTCGCCCCCGACGCTATCGGCGCCGTCGGCAAAAGTAAACAGTAGAGCTTCCTACTTTCCGCAGGGCGCGATCCCGCCGGCCCGCGTAGTCTGTCGCGCCATGGCCGATGAGAAGATCTCCTACGCGGTCGCCGACACCGGGGTGGCGACGATCGCCCTCAACGATCCCGCACCCGCAACGCGCTCTCCGACGATCTGCTCGGCGAGCTGATCGAGGCGCTGCAGCGCGCCCGCGACGACGCGGCGGTCCGCTGCCTCGTGCTCACCTCCACCCATGAGACGGTGTTCTCCAGCGGCGGCAACCTGTCGGGGTTCGCCGCCGACGTGGCGCTGGTGCACAAGCACTTCGCCACCGAGCGCTTCCCGCAGGCCTTCCGGCTGCTCGGGGAGTTCGGCAAGCCCTCGATCTGCGCCGCCAACGGGCACGTGCTCGCCGGCGCGCTCGGGCTGGCGCTGGCCTGCGACCTGATCGTCGCCAAGGAGGAGCGCGGTTCGGCACGCCGGAGATCAACGTCGGGCTGTTCCCGTTCATGATCATGGCGCTCATCTACCGCAACGTCGGGCGCAAGAAGACGGCCGAGCTGATGCTGCTCGGCGAGCAGATCTCCGCCGCCGAGGCCGAGCGGATCGGGATCGTCAACCGGGTCGCCGCGCCCGAGCGCTTCGACGCCCAGGTTCAGGAGTGGGCGACCGCGCTGGCGCGCAAGTCCCCCGCGCTGATGAAGCTCGGCAAGGACGCGATGTTCCGCCAGCAGGACATGGCCTATGCCGACGCGATCGACTTCCTGCGCTCCCAGCTGACGATCGCCCTCTCCACCGAGGACATCCAGGAGGGCGTCCGGGCGTTCTTCGAGAAGCGCGAGCCGGCCTGGAAGGGGCGCTGAGTCAGTCCGCGCCGGCGCTGGCGCTCGCCAGGCGACGCGGGACCGCCGGCTCGCGAGCCTGCGCGAACGTGAC
Source organism: uncultured Solirubrobacteraceae bacterium (assembly GCA_963744845.1). Classification (GTDB taxonomy): domain Bacteria; phylum Actinomycetota; class Thermoleophilia; order Solirubrobacterales; family Solirubrobacteraceae; genus Palsa-465. The sequence goes on along the minus strand of CAVUVE010000012.1, from coordinate 800,603 downwards.
CATCCGATTGCCGTCCTCGTCCCACAGCTTCAGCTGAACCGCTCGGAGTCCGTCGCGCAGCGAGAGCACGGGGACGCCGTGGAACATCGCGTTGTCGTCGTGGGCGCGCTGGAGGTTGTAGTTGGGGATCTTCGCGTTCAGGTGATGCACGTGATGCAGGCCGATGTTGGCGGTGAAGAACTGCAGCACCCGCGGAAGCTTGAGGTAGGAGCTGCCGCGCAGAGCGGCGTCGGCGTAGCTCCATTCCCCGCCGCTCTCCCAGTAGGCGTCCTCGAACTGGTGCTGGACGTAGAAGAGCCAGATGCCGGCCGAGCCGGCGAGCAGCGCCGCGGGGGCCCAGGCGATCAGGAAGTTGCCCACGCCGATCCACCAACACAGCGGGGCGACGATCGCCAGGAGCGACAGATCGGTGAGGAGCACGCTGTGGCGCATACGGGGTCGCTGCGCGCGGGTGGCGATCCGCGGCCCGATGACCATCGCGATGATCGGGCCGATGCCGAACATGATGAGCGGGTTGCGGTTCAACCGGTAGGCGAGCCGGCCGCGGGGGGTGCGGGCGCGGTACTCGGCGACCGTCAGCGTCGGCAGGTCACCGACGCCGCGCCGCTCGAGGTCCCCCGAGCTGGCGTGGTGCACGGCGTGGTCGTGGCGCCAGCGGTGAAACGGGGCGAGGACGAACAACCCGAGGAACGCACCGATGTAGGCGTTGGCGCGCTTGGATGGCAGCAGCGAGCCGTGCGTGCAGTCGTGGAAGACGACGAACGTGCGCACGAGGAACCCGCCGGTCGGGATGGCGAGCGCCAGCGCGACCCACACCGAGTAGCCGATCGTGTTGTAGATCACGACCGACAGGACGAGATAGGGGACGACCGAGGTGGCGATGTCCACCAGGCTGCGCCCCAGTCGAGGTCGTGCGTACGGGGCGAGGGTGTCCGTCCAGAACGGACGGTTCGCGGACTGCGACATGTTCAGCTCCAAACCACTTGCGGGGACCCCGGGCATCCTCGCCACGTGGGCTGGTTGGAGCACCGGATTGCACGAAGCAAGCCTCGCGGCGTGTCTCACCGACCCGCCGCACAACTCGCATTAATAGTCAATCTACCCGCTGTCAGGGATACAAACAACTTGCGCCCGTCCGAGCGGGCCGCGCCGGTTGACGGCCGAGGGGCCGCCATGCCAGAGTGAGCAGTAGAACGTCTCACTTTTGATTACGGCGCGCGACGCCCCGATCCGGAGCCCCCCTTGTCCGTCGACACTCCGAAGACCAGCCTCCTTCGCCCCCTCGCCGAGGACCTACGTGCGCGCCGTGAACAGCTGATGCTCGGCGGCGGCGAGGCCAAGATCGAGGCTCAGCACGCCGCCGAGAAGCTGACTGCGCGGGAACGCGTGGCCCTGCTCATCGATGACGGCACGTTCGTCGAGCTCGGCCTCCATGGCCGTCCGCACTTCTCCCAGCGCGCGATGGACGGCCGCGAGGCTCCCGCGGACGGCGTGATCACCGGTTATGGCAAGGTCGATGGGCGTCTCACCGCCGTCGCCGCCTACGATTTCACGGTCATGGCGGGCTCGATGGGAATGACCGGCGAGCTCAAGGTGACGCGGTTGCGCGAGCTGGCGCTGTCCAAGCGGATCCCGTTCGTGTGGCTGCTGGACTCCGCCGGGGCCCGCATCCAGGAGGCGGTCGGGTCGCTGTTCGCCGGCAGCGGCCACCTGTTTCGCGAGGAGGTCATCAACTCCGGGGTCATCCCCCAGGTGGCGGCGCTGATGGGCCCGTGCGCGGCCGGCACCGCCTACATCCCCGGGCTGGCCGACTTCGTGCCGATGGTCCGCGGACGCGGCTCGATGGCGTTGGCCGGCCCCCACCTCGTCCGGGCGGCCATCGGCGAGGACGTCACCCAGGAGGAGCTCGGCGGCTCTCGGGTGCACTGCCGCACCTCGGGGGTGGGCGATCTGGAGGTCGCCGACGATCCCGAGTGCATCGAGGCGATCAAGCGCTACCTGAGCTTCTTTCCCCAGCACTGCGAGGAGGCGCCGCCCCGGTCAGAGAGCGCCGATCCGATCGACCGCGCCGACGACGAGCTGCTCGACGTGCTTCCCGAATCGAACCGCAAGCCCTACGACATGTACGGGGTGATCCGCCGGATCGTCGACGACGGGGAGTGGTTCGACCTCAAGCCGCAGTTCGCCAAGACGATCATCACCTGCCTGGCGCGCTTCGGCGGCCGGCCGGCCGGGATCGTCGCCAACCAGCCCAAGCAGCTGGGCGGAATCCTCGACAACGACTCGGCCGACAAGGCGGCGCGGTTCATCAACCTGTGCAACGCCTACGGCATTCCGCTCGTGTACCTGATGGACGTGCCCGGCTTCATGGTCGGCACCAAGGTCGAGCAGCAGGGGATCATCCGCCACGGCGCCAAGATGCTCTACGCGACCGCGAACGCGACGGTCCCGAAGATCACCGTCGTCCTGCGCAAGGCCTACGGCGCCGGCTACTACGTGATGTGCGGCCGCGCCTACGAGCCCGATCTGATCGTCGCCTGGCCGTCGGCCGAGATCAGCGTCATGGGGGCCGAGGGCGCGGTCGAGATCGTGTTCCGAAAGCAGGTGCAGGAGGCCGAGGACCCGGCGGCCAAGCGCCGGGAGCTGATCGAGAACTTCCGCAAGATCATCGACGTCTACGTCGCCGCCGGCAACGACATGATCGACGACGTGATCGACCCGCGGGAGACGCGGGCGACGATCTGCCGGGCGCTCGAGATGTCGGCCGGCAAGCGCGTCGAGCGGCCGTTCAAGCGCTCGGGAGTCGTGCCGGTATGAGCGTCGAGCCGGACGAACGAGGCCGCCGCCTTATAGGCGAGCCCCGGATGGCGAGCGGCGGCGAGGAGCCGAGTCCCGCCATCATCACGTGCTCGATCAGCGGTGCCATCGCCAACCGCGACCAGTGCCCGGCGATCCCCTACACGCCCGCCGAGTACGCCGCCGAGGCGCGGCGGATCGTCGACGAGGGCGGGGTCCACATCCACATCCACGCGCGCTCGCCCGACGGCGCGCCCAGCTACGAGGTGGAGGACTTCGCCGCGATCCGCGCCGCGATCCTCGCCGAGGTGGGCGACGCGGCGATCATCAACTTCTCCACCGGGACGGTGGGGGTGCCGGTGGCCAAGCGGGTCGCGTATCTCGAGGCGTGCCGCCCGGAGGTGGCGGCGCTCAATATGGGCTCGCTCAACTACGCCAAGTACTCGGCCTCGCGCAAGGACTTCGTGTTCAAGTTCGTCTTCACCAACCCGTTCGAGGAGATCATCGAACTGCTGGAGGCGATGCGCCGCCTTGACATCAAGCCCGAGCACGAGTGCTTCGACCTCGGCCATGTCGGATCGCTGGCGCCGCTCGTCGACATGGGCCTGCTCGAGGCGCCGCTGCACGCCGACTTCGTGATGGGCGTCGTCGGCGGGGTCCCAGCAACGGCCGGCAACCTCTCGGCCATGGCCGACAACCTGCCGGCCGGGCGCCATCACTGGGGCGTGATTGGCATCGGCCGCGGCCAGTGGACGATGGTCGCGGCCGCGCTCACCCTCGGCGGCTCGATCCGCGTTGGGTTGGAGGACAACTTCTACCTGCCCGACGGGGCGATGGCCCGCTCCAACGGGGACCTGATCGCCCGCGCCCGCCGGCTGACCGAGGACTGCGGCCGGCGGCCGGCGACCGTCGCGGAGGCTCGCGCGCTGCTCGGCATCCCCACGCGGGAGCCCGCGAGCACGGGATGAGCACGGCCGGCATGCTGAAGATGTCCGAGCTGGCGCAGCGCTCGGGCGTCAGCGCCGGCACGATCAAGCACTACCTGCGCGAGGGCCTGCTCGGCTCCGACGAGGACGTGCTGCGCACGAGTCGCAACATGGCCTACTACCCCGAGCAGTTCGTCGACCGGGTCCGGCTGATCAAGCGGCTGCAGGAGGAGCGGTTCATGCCGCTGCGGGTGATCCGCGACGTGATGGCCTCCGATCCCGAGCGGGCGGCGCGGGTGATCGAGCTCGAGGACCGGATCCTCGAGCTCGCCGCCGAGCTCAACGAAGGCGGCCGCGTCTCGCGTCGTGCGGCGCGGGAGACCTACGCGATGCCGCGCAACGTGCTCGAGCGCCTCGAGGAGCTGTCGGTGCTGACCCCGAACGCCCGCGGCTATGACCGCGATGACGTGGCCATCATCGAGGCGATCTCGCGGTTTCGCGCCGGGGGCTACGAGGAGGCGATCGGCTTCACCGTCTACGACACGCTGCGCTACCGGGAGGCGCTGGCGCCGCTCGTGGCCGAGGAGGTGAGCGTGCTGCTCGCGCGGCTGGCCGGCGAGGTCGACGTCGAGCGGGCGGTGGAGATCATCGCCAGCGGCGCCGAGCCGCTGCGCGATCTCATCGGCGCGATGCACTCCAAGCTCCTGCTGGCCGAGCTGCGCCGCCAGCGGGCCGGGGCCGGCTGACGTTGGGAGCTTTTTGTCCCTCCACGGTGCAAAAAGCTCCCAGCGTCACCACCACACGTCGTGGTCCTCCATCACGCCCCACCCATCGGCGAGCGCCACGCCCCCCGGCAGCTCTCCGTGGAAGGTGCCGAACGGCTGGCGGTAGTGGCTGCGCACCAGGACCCGGTTCTCGCGGCGTTCGCGGACGGCCTCGGCCACGAACCGCAGTTCGTCCACCGCTGACAGGTCGTCGGCGAAGCGCACCGGCCCCACCTCGGCGGGCACGCCGTCGAGCCACACCGTGCGCTCGCTGTCGCGCGGCGGGTCGTTGACCCCGTCGACGAGGTTCCAGGCCACCGGCCGGCCGTCGGCGGCGGTTCCCACCCCGGCGCTCCACCGCCAGCGGGTGTGGCGCTCGTAGTAGGCGGCGGTGTCGTCGATGATCGCCCGCCCGGCGAACGGCCGTCGGGGCTGGCCGCCGAGGGCGATCGTGCCGGCGGCGATCACGCCCCCCTGCTTGCGCGTCCAGGCGTACCCGTCGCCGCTGGCGCAGATCGTCTCCACGCCCGCGGCCTCGGTGAATGCGAGGTCAAGCGCCATCTCGCGGTCGTCGACCGCCGCGGTGCCGTAGCCGAGGCGCACGGCGCCGGCGCCCATCGCCGTGCGTTCGTACAGCCGCCCGGCGCCGCGATCCCACGCCGCCCAGAACGATTGCCGAAATCGCCCGACGCGCACCGAGGCCACGCACACCATCAGCTCGGGCCCGAACACCCCGATGTAGCGCCAGGCCTTGATCGGCCGGGTCCCGAGCCCGGAGGGCATCGGCCCGGGTGGGAGCGCGAGCGCGGCCAGCGCCGCCGGTCGGGGATCGCCGAACGTTCCGCGGTAGGGAAGAGGTGGCATCCGGGAGCGCCAACGCTATCGTGCAACACTGACTGACCAGTCAATCGAGAGAACTCAGGGTGCGCGCCGGCGCCATTCAACTCAACGCAACCGACGACACCGATCGCAATCTGCATAGCGCCGATCGCCTCGTGCGCCAGGCCGCGGCGCAGGGAGCCGAGCTGGTCGCCCTGCCCGAGACGTGGACGGTGCTCGGCGGGCGCGACGTGATCCGCTCGGGCGCGCAGGACCTCGACGGCGAGGCGATCACGTGGGCGCGCGCGATCGCCGCCGAGCTCGGTATCGACCTGCTCGCCGGGTCGCTATTCGAGCGCGGCCCGGGCACCACGGAGAAGGGGTTCAACACGAGCGTGCACGTCGGCCCCGACGGCGAGCTGCGGGCCGTCTACCGCAAGATCCACCTCTTCGACGTCACCGTCGATGGGACCGACTACGGCGAGGCGGCCACCCAGCAGGCCGGCGAGGAGATCGTCCTCTCGCCGCTCGCCTCGGGGCTCACCCTGGGAATGACGATTTGCTACGACCTGCGCTTCCCCGAGCTGTACCGGATCCTCACCCTGCGGGGAGCCGAGGTGATCGCTGTGCCGGCCGCGTTCACGCTGACGACGACCCGCGATCACTGGGAGGTGCTCGTGCGGGCGCGGGCGATCGAGAACCAGGTGTTCATGCTCGCCCCCAACCAGATCGGCGCCCACCCCGGCGGCCTGCGCTCCGGCGGACGCTCGCTGATCGTCGACCCGTGGGGAGTGGTGCTGGCCGGCGCGCCCGACGTGGAGACGGCGATCGTCGCCGACCTGGATCCCGAGGGACTGCGCGAGGTGCGCCGCCGCCTGCCCGCCCTCCAGCACCGGCGCCCGTCGGCCTACGCCTGGGAGCGCGCATGACCGCCGCCGCCACCGAGAAGCGCCGGGTGATCCTCGATGCCGCCGTCCGGGTGTTCGCTCGCCAGGGATTTCACACCTGCCGGGTGTCGGACATCGCCGACGAGGCCGGCGTCGCCTACGGGCTCGTCTACCACTACTTCTCCTCCAAGGAGCAGATCCTCGACACCCTGTTTCTCGAGCGCTGGGACGTGATGCTCCAGGCGATCGCCGACGCCGACACCTCCGGCCGGCCGCCCCGCGACAAGCTCCACGCGATCGCGTCGTTCATCATCGACTCCTACCGGCACGATCCGGAGCTGATGAAGGTGATCATCGTCGAGGTCACGCGCGCGGCCAACACGTTCGGGCTCACGCATCTGGAGAAGATCCGCGACGCCTACGCGGGAATCGCCGCGATCGTCGCCCGGGCGCAGGCCGAGCGGGAGTTCCGCTCCGAGATCACCCCGGAGTTCGCCGCCCAGGCGTTCTACGGCGCCGTGGAGCAGGTGCTGACCGGCTGGATCTTCGACTCGACGACCGTCGGCCAGGTGGAGTTCGACCGCGCCAAGACGATGATCGTGGAGACGATCTGCTCAGGGCTCGAGCGCCGCGCCGGCGCCGTGTCGGACGAGTCTGCTTGAATCCTCGACGATGACGGAGAGCCCTCTGGTCAAACGCATCCTGTGGTCGGGAATCGTGGCGGGCACCGGCGCGCTCGCGAGTCTCGTGTCGACGCGGATCGCCGCGCTGATCTGGATGCGCGTGTTCGGCGAAGAGCCCCCTGAGTGACCGACCAGCCGCAGAGTGGGCCGCCCCCTCGGGCGCAGGCCGGGTCCGACCCTGAGCCGACCGGCGACGTGCCCGCGGCCCTCGGTCCCGATGCGCCCACCGAGGTGCCGCCGGCCGAGCCCGCCGCACCATCCCCGGCTCCGCCGTCGCCCCCGGCCCCGCCGTCGCCACCGCCTCCGCCGGGCCCTCCGGTCCAGAGCTCGTCCCCCGGGGAGGACCTCTCCTCCGGCGGGCCGGCCGCCCTGGCCGCCGAGCGCCCGGAGATCGCCGTCGGTGCCGCGTTCGCCGGCGGGCTCGTCCTCGCCCTGATCCTCAAGCGCCTTGCCCGCTGAGCCCCCTCAGCAGTCCGAGAGCCTGGCCGCGGCGGTGACCGAGGTCTCGGAGAAGATGTCGGTGCTCGTCCGCGAGGAGGTCGCGCTGGCCAAGGCCGAGGTCGTCATCAAGGTCTCGAGCATCGCCCGGGGAGCCGCGGCGGTGGCCATCGGCGCCGTGTTCGGCGTGTTCGCGCTCGTCTTCGTGCTGCTGACGATCGCCTGGTCGATCAACGACGCGACCGGCCACCTGTGGCTCGGCATGGCGATCGTGATGGTGCTGCTGCTGGTGCTGACGGCCGGCGCGTTCCTGTTCGCGTGGCGCAAGCTCAAGGTGGGGGCCCCGACGCCGAAGATGGCGATCGACGAGGCCAAGAAGATCCGCGCGACCGTCAAGCCGGGATCCGGGGACTGATGGCGACTCGCACCCCCGAGGAGATCCGCGACTCGATCGAGCGCAACCGCCAGGAGCTCGGCACGGCAGTCGAGCACCTGCGCGTCGAGGTCGTCAAGCTGACCGATTGGCGCGCGCAGCTGCGCCGGGCCGAGCCGCAGGTGCTGATCGGCGCGGGCGTCGCCGGGTTCGTGATCGGCGGCGGGATCGCCGCGCTGGGCGCGTTGACGTTCGGGCGCAAGAAGCGCCGCCAGCAGCGCCTCCTCGGTCGCTGAGGTCGCCGTCTAGCTCAGATAGGAGCTGGGGAGACCGCCGGCGCCCAGCAGGCCGGGCCCGACGTGGGTGCCGATCACCGGCCCGATCTCCGAGATCACGCGGGGCGGCTTGCCGAAGATCTCGGTGGCGCGGGCGGCCAGCTCCTGCGCCTGCTCGGGGGCCTGGATGTGCTGGACCATGTAGGCGTCGGCGCCGTCCTCGGCGCGGCTGCGCAACAGGTCGACCATCCGCTCGAAGGCCCGCTTCGAGGTCCGCACCCGCTCGACGGGCGTGATCTCGGACTCGACGGTGAGGATCGGCTTGATCCGCAGCGCCGAGCCCAGCCACGCCTGGGCGCCGGCGATTCGCCCGCCCCGGCGCAGGTACTCGAGCGTGTCGAGCGCGAACCACATCTTCAGCGCCGAGCGGGCCTCGCGGGCGCGCTCGGCCACCGCCGCGCCGTCGCCGCCCGCGCGGGCGGCCGCTGCTGCGGCCAGCGCGACCAGCCCCTCTCCGCCGCACGCCGACGCCGAGTCGACGACGTGAACGCGCGCGGCCCGCTCGCCGAGCTGCTCGCGCGCCTGCTCGGCGGAGCGCACGGTGCCCGACATGCCGCCGGCGAGGTGGACGGAGACGATCTCGTGGCCGGCCTCGAGCAGGGGCTCGTACACCGCCAGGAAATCGCCGATCGAGGGTTGCGAGGTGCTCGGCAGCTCGGCGCTGGCGCTCAGGCGGCGGTAGTAGTCGTCGTAGTCGGAGATCTCGGACTCCCGCTGATCTCCCTCGGGCCAGCGGACGTAGAGGCTCACCTGATGGATCCCCTCGGCGGCGGCCAGCTCGGAGGGCAGGTAATGGCAGGTGTCAGAGACGACGGCGACGGTCATGAGCGCGGCACCCTACCAGCGCCCCGTCCGTGGACAGGAGGATTCTCACCGTCGGGTTAGGGGTTGCTGAACGCCCGTGCCGAGACTCGTGGTCGATGAGTAGCGAGATCGAAGGGCGCGTCTGGCCGCGGCGCCGTCCCGTCACCGGAGCGCGAGGTCGGCTGGCCGGAGGGACGGAGGGCAACGAGCGCCTGACGACGCTCACCGGCCTGCTGCTGATCGTGCTCCTCGCCGTCCTCGGGGTGACGATCATCCGCATCGGCCAGCTGCTGTGGCTGCATCTGTTCCTCGGCCTCGTCCTGCTCGGGCCCGTCGCGCTGAAGCTGGCCAGCACCGGCTACCGGTTCGTGCGCTACTACACGCACGACGCGGTGTACCGGCGCAAGGGACCGCCCGCGCCGGCGCTGCGTGTGCTCGGTCCGTTGGTGGTTCTGTTGACCGTGCTGGTGTTCGGCACCGGCGTCGCGCTCCTGGTGCTCGGTCAGAGCTCTCGCGACCCGCTGGTGCTCATCCACAAGATCACCTTCTTCGCATGGCTGGCGGTGACGGCGATCCACGTCCTCGGCCACATGCCAGAGATCCTGCGTGTGCTGAGGGGCGCCCGGACGACGCGCCGGGAGCTGATCGACGAGCCGCCGCTGCCTGGGCGGGGCGGACGCCGTGGAGCCCTGGTGGCGGGCGTGCTGGCCGGCCTGGTCCTCGCCGTGGCGCTGCTGCCTCTGTTCGCGGTCTGGACTCACTAGTCGCGCGCGGCCCGGGCGCTGACCTGCAGACGCAGCGCGAGCGTCGGGCAGGCGTGCGCCGCGCGCCGGGCCAGCCGCTCGAGCGAGGCCGGCAGCTCGGGGTCGTCGATCATCGGATAGCCCCACTCGTCGAGCTCGATGACCTCCGGCAGCAGCTCGGCGCAGAGCCCGTGGGCCTCGCAGGCGATCGGATCGACGTGCACGCGCATCGCTCAGGCGACCGCGCTCAGCGAGCCCGGGACGGTGAGGACGGGCGCTCGGTCACAGGCGTCGCACGGACCGTGGCGCATGTGGTCGGCCAGTTCGGGCGCGAACACCCGCACCGCGCTGACGACGAACGTCGCCGTGCCGTCGGGGTGCGCGCACGCTCCCCGGCCGGTCACCCGGTGACACCAGCGCTGGATGTTTCCCAGCGCGTCGGGGCCGGCCGTCCCATCGCACACGTCGGCCAGCTCGTCGGCGATCGCGTCCAGGCCGTTGACGCACGGGCCGCACTGGCCGGCGGTCTGATCGGCCAGCCAGCCGGCGACCCGGGTGATCTCGCTGACCGGGCAGGCGGAGCGCGGCAGGGCGACGACGATGCCCGGCCCCAGGCGGCTCCCGAACTCGGCGAGCTCGCGCCGGGCCAGGCGGACCGCGGACGCCTCGGTCACGTCGATCCACCCGCCGGCGTAGCCGCCGACGAGAAACGCGCGCGCCGGTTCGGCCTCGCCGCCCGCGCCGCCGACCATCGACCGCAGCGTCGCTCCGAGCTCGATCTCGTAGACGCCGGGCCGGCGCACCGAGCCGCTGACGGTGACGAGCGCGCTGCCCGGATCCTCCGCGGTGCCCAGACGGCGAAACCAATCTCCGCCCCGGCGGGCGATCAGCGCCACGTGGGCCAGTGTCTCGACATTGGCCACGAGCGTCGGGCGGCGATCGATGCCGCGCTCGGTGACCCGCGGCGGCACCGCCAGGGGCTTGGCGATGCCCTCGTTGCACCAGCGCACGAGCGCGCTCTCCTGGCCGCTCACCACGCCGCTCGGCGCCCACACGATCTCCGGCAACGCCCCGGCCCGGAGCTCGGGCCGCTCGGTGAGGGCCCACTGGACGGTCTCGCCGGCGCGGATGTTGAGCTCGTCGACGGCGAACAGAATGTCGTCGGCGGCGATCGCCCGCGCCACCGCCAGCGCGCCGTCGATCACGAGATGGGGCAGGCAGGCGAGCAGGAGACGGTCCTTGGCGCTCATCGGCTCGCCCTCGCAGCCGTTGACGAGCAGCACGGGGGTCCCGCGCGACCGCCGGACGGCCTGGAGCTTGGTCGCCATCGGAAACGAGCCGCCGCCGCGGCCGCGCAGCCCGGAGCGCGCGATCTGCGCCTCAAGCTCCTCGGGCCGCAGGCCGGTTCGCGGTTCGCCGTGGATCTGGAGATGGCGCTCCCAGGGCATCGGCGACTGGGTGACGGCGGTGAGCAGGCGCGGCAGCATCACGTACCGGGGACCAGGAGCTTGGACGGTGTCCCGGCGCGTCGCGCCCAGTGCGGCGCCAGCGGGCCACGCGGAAGCCACACGGCGATGCCGAGGGCGAGCCCCGCCAGCGCGCCCAGCCCGGCCAGGCGCCAGCGCACGTGCCCGGGCCACCCGATGGAGATGCGGATCACCGCGGCGATGACCACCGCCGCCGCACAGCCGGCGTAGACGGCCGCCATCCAGCGCTGGCGCACGTCGCTGCCGGTGCCCAGGCCGTGCAGGATCGCGATCGGCCACGCCGCGTAGGCCAGCCAGTGCACCCCTCGCCATACCCGATGGCCGAGGCGCAGGCGCAGCGCGCTCGTCACCGCCACGGCAAGCAGGAGGTCGAAGGCGGTCGCCCCCAGGCCGAGCCACAGCGGTCGGTAGGTGCCGGCGAAGGGGACGACGGCGTCGATCAGGGAGATCGGCGCGAAGCTGTCGAGCACGGCGGTGACGATGTGCACGACGAGAAAGGCGAGCGCGAGCAGCGAGCTCGAGCGGTGCAGGCCGTCGACCGCGAACCGCGGCCACCGCCGGGTGCTCGACGCGACCGAGGGCGGCGATCCCGACGATCAGGGCCACCGTGAGCAGGATCAGCGCCACGGCGCCGCTGGCCCGGGTCAGATACCAGTAGGTCTTCACCGGGGCCACCCGCCCTGGGTTTTGACGGTTCCGTCGACCCGCACGAGGCGGGCCGGCAGGCCGCGCTCCGCCAGCCACGGCCCGGCACGCTCGCCGAGGACGAGCGCCGCCGTGGATGCGATGTTGGCCTCGGCACAGGTCGCCGCGGCGACGCTGACGGTGCGCCACACCGGCTCGACGGGCTCCCCGGTGCGGGGGTCAAGGACGTGGTGCACGGCGCGCCCGCGGTGATACCACCGCCGCGCGACGAGGCTCGAGGTGGCCAGTCCGCCCGAGGTGATCGTGAGCGTCTGTCCGGCAGCAGTCGTCGGTGTCGCGGTGATCGTCGGTCACGCGGACCAGCCAGCCGTCGGCAGGGCCGTCCCCGCCGGTGGCGATATCCCCGCCCAGACCGAGCAGCACGCCGGCGCCGGTCGCCGCATGGGCGGCCTCGGCGGCCCGGTCGGCGGCCAGGGCCTTGGCGGTCGCTCCGAGGTCGAGCGCCATCCCCACGGCCAGCCGGACCGCGGGAGGCTCGTCGAAGAGCTCGATCGAGTGCCAGGAGGGCCGGCGCCGGGCGCGCACCGGCGAGGAGGGGCGGACGAACGGCTCGGTGTGGCCGACGGCCGAGAGCTGCGCCCAGTCGCGGTCATAGCCGAGCGCGGCGAGCCGGCCGGCGAGCGCCGGGTCGACAGCGCCGTCGGTGAGCGCAGCGGCGCGAACGGCCAGGCGCAGGGCCTCGAGCAAGAGCGGCGAGATCGGGGTGCGCCGTCCCTGCGGCCCGGTTCACGCGCGAGAGCTCGGAGTCCGCGCGAAACCGGCTGGCCGCGCGATCGATCGCCTCGATCTCGCGCTCGGCGGCCACGCGGGCCGCGGCACCGGCCCCGCCGTGGGTGCGCAACACGGCCGTCGTCCCGAGCGCCGTCCAACTCTCGGTGCTGCTCGGCGGCGCCGTCGGAGCGGTGCGCGACCGCGCTCACGATCCGCCCGATACCACCGGAGCGGGAGCGGGAGCGGGCGCGGGCGCCGCCGACTGGGGGGCGGCCGCCGGTGGATTGAGCGGCGCGGCGGACGTCGTGGACGGGCTCGGCGCGGGGGCGCTGGCGGTCGAGCTGGTCGTCGACGAGGAGGCAGACCGAGCGCTCGGGCGGCGCACGCGGCGCGCGGGCTCGCGCCGGTGATGGACCGCTCGCGACCCGGCGTGGTGGCGGATGTGGCGGGTCGCCGAACCGGCCGGCGCCGGAGCCCCGGCGGACCGGGTGTGGCCCGGAAACGACCGCGCGGCGGCGTTGGCGAGGAGCACCATCAGCGCCACCATGGCGCCGGCCAGGGTGCGGTTGCCCCGCCTCAGGCGGCGCAGCGAGGCGTCGCGCCGGGCCGTTGGGCCAGACGTGCGGAGATCGCCCATGAACGACACGCTGCCGCCACCGTCTAAAGACGGATTTATCTGCGGATGAGAACTCTCCTGTGTCTGATTTGCAGGCAGCTTTGACTCGTATGATGGCCGCGTGGCTCACATCGTGCTGATCGAGGATGAGCCCGGCATCGTCGATTTCGTCACCCGGGGATTGACCGCCGGCGGGTTTGAGGTGCAGGCCGCGCTCGACGGCGATACCGGGCTGGAGCTCGCCCTCGGAGATCGTGTTTCGCTCGTCGTGCTCGACCTCATGCTGCCCGGGCGCAGCGGCACCCAGATCCTCGGCGATCTGGCGGAGCGCCGACCCGGGCTGCCGGTGATCGTGCTCACCGCTCGCGGTGAAGTCGAGGACCGCGTCAACGGGCTGCACGCGGGCGCGGTCGATTACCTCGTCAAGCCGTTCGCGCTCGCCGAGCTCGACGCGCGGATCCGCGCCCAGCTCCGGGCCGCCCGCCAGGCGCCGTCGACGACCCTGCGGCGGGCCGGTCTCAGCCTCGACCTGCTCTCGCGCCGCGTCACCCACGAGGGCCAGCCGGTGCGCTTGACGACGACGGAATTCGACCTGCTGGCGTACTTCATGCACAACCCCGGCCAGGTTCTCTCCCGCCAGCAGATTCAACGGGCGGTCTGGGGATACGACCACGACCCGGCGACGAACAACGTCGACGTGTACGTGGGGTACCTGCGTCGCAAGCTGAGCGGACCCGGCCGGGAGCCGGTGCGCATCACGACTCTGCGGTCGCGCGGCTACCGCTTCGAGGACGAGGCTTGATCCGGCGCCTGGGCCTGCGCTGGCAGCTGGTGGCGTGGGTCAGCGGCGTGATGCTCGTCGTCTCCGCGATCGTGTTCATCGTCGTCTATGAGCAGACCGGCAGCGAGCTGCGTTCGCGGGTCAACGCGGACGTCAGCGGGGACGTGCGCCAGCTCGAAGACACGGTGAGTGCGCTGCGCGCCTCCTCCTCGACCCAGCTGCTGGCCCGCGTGCGCAGCTACGTCAGGGCCCAGCCGTACAGCAGTAACTCTCCGCTCCTGTTCGTGGCCCTGCCCGGTGAGCCGACCGTCAGCAACCACCCCGAGCTGTTCGGCAGCGACCAGCCCGACGACGGCGAGACGGCCGAGGAGCAGCGCGATGAGAACGCCCTCGGCGCGAAGGTGCTCAGCGGCCCGGTCGGGCAGCGCACGGCGCAGGTCCCCGACGTCGGCGAGGTCCGCCTCGACGAGCATTTCGTCACCGCGGCCGGCGTTCGCGTGCGCCTCGGCGCCGGCGAGTCGCTGGGCAACGTGACCCGCGCCCAGCGCAGCGTCGCGCGCTCGTTTCTGATCGCGGGGGCGCTGGGGCTGGGCCTCGTGCTCGTCGCCTCCTACCTGGCCGGCGCCGTGGTGTCCGCGCCGCTGCGGCGGATGGCGAGAGTCGCCGCCCGGGTCGACGACGGCGACCTGCACCCGCGGATGGTTCCCCCCGCGTCGGCGAGCCGCGAGATCCACGTCCTCGCCGACGCGTTCAACCACATGCTCGATCGACTCGCGGCGGCCTTCGCCCAGCAGCGCGGGTTCGTCGCCGATGCCTCGCACGAGCTGCGCACCCCGCTGACGGTCATCGCCGGCCAGCTGGAGGTCCTCGCCGCCGAGCCGGATCCGTCGCGCGAGGACATCCAGCGGGTGCAGCGCCTCGTCAGCGCCGAGATCGCGCGGACCTCCCGGCTCGTCGACGACATGCTCCTGCTGGCCAGCTCCGAGAACCGCGGCTTCCTGCGCCGCCAGACGATCGAGCTGGCGCCGTTCCTCGAGGACCTGTGGTCGGCGACCACCGCGGGCCACGAGCGCCGGTTCGAGCTCGGCCGGGTCCCGGCGGGTTCGCTGCAGTGCGACCCCGATCGTCTCGCCCAGGCGCTGCGCAACCTGATCGACAACGCGCTCTCACACACCGCGGCGCCCGACGGTCGCGTCTGCCTGGACACGAGCGTCCTCGCCGACGGGGTCGTTCGCTTCACCGTCAGCGATGACGGCCCGGGGATTGCGGAGGGGCAGCGCGAGCGGATCTTCGACCGGTTTCATCGCACCGATGAGGCCCGGGATCGGGTCGCCGGGGGGGCGGGGCTCGGGCTCGCGATCGTGCGGGCGATCGCCGAGGCGCACGGCGGAAGCGTGCGGGCGGTGGCGCCGGTCGTCGCCGGGGCGCGCTTTGAGCTCGACCTTCCCGGCCCGCTGCTGACCGCGCAGCGACGGGCAGTTGACAGGTCGGGCGCCGCGGGATAAGGTCGCGAATGCAAACGATTGCAGTCGCGTCTTCGCACCGGAGTCGCAGAGGGAGAGAGCCCATGGGAGTCATACGCAAATACGTGGTCGCCGCGGCCGCTGTGACCGCGATGGGGTTGATTGCCGCCTGCGGCGGCTCGAGCAGCAGCAGCAGTAGCAGCGGGAGTGGCAGTGGCGGTGGATCCAGCAAGGGTCCGATCACGATCGGCACCTCGCTCTCCCTGTCGGGGGACTTCGCCGCCGACGGGCAGGCCTTCCAGCGCGGCTACCAGCTGTGGGCCACGGATCAGAACCGCAAGGGCGGGCTGCTCGGTCACCCGGTCAAGCTGCAGGTCCTCTCGGACGCCTCGAGCGCCTCCCAGGTCGTGAGCAACTATCAGAAGCTGATCGGCTCCAATAAGGACGGGCTCGTCTTCGGCCCGTTCTCGACCCTGCTGACGGTGCCGTCGGCGCGGATCGCCGCCCGGTACGGATACGCCTTCGTCGAGGGCGCGGGGGCGGGCCCCGCCGTCTTCGGGCAGGGCCTGAAGAACGTCTTCTCCGTCCAGATTCCGGTCAAGAACGACCTCGTCAGCACGGCTCAATGGATCGCCTCCCTGCCCGCCGCGCAGCGGCCGAAGACCGCCGCGTACGCCACGGTCGACGACCCGTTCACGCAGCCGCAGATCCCGGTCGCGCAGAAGGTCCTCCAGGCGGCGGGGGTCAAGACCGTGCTCTCCAAGGTGTTCCCGGCCGAGGTCACCGACTTCACCCCGATCGCCAGCCAGGTCGCGTCGACCCACGCCGACCTGGTCGTCCTCGGCGCCGTCGATGTTCCGACGGTCTCGGCGTTCACCCACGCCTTCATCCAGCAGCATTACAACCCCAAGGCGTTCGTCGCGACTGCGGGACCCGACCAGGGAGCGCAGTTCGTCAAGGCCGTCGGCGCCGGCAACGAGAACGGGATCTTCGTCCCCGGGCCGTGGTTCGGCGGCGTCCAGAAGGCCGACAGCCAGGCGATGGTCAAGGAGTACATCGCCAAGTACGGGGGGACCGCGTCCGACGTCAACGCCGACGTCGCGGAGGCCTACGCCGTCGGTCAGGTCGTCGCCCAGGCGGTGCAGGCCACCCACAGCGTCGACAACGCGAAGATCACCAGCTACCTGCACAGCGGCGCCACCATGGACAGCGTGTTGGGCCCGGTGAAGTTCGACTCGCTCGGTGAGAACACCATCGGCAAGACCCTCGGCTTCCAGTGGCAGAAGGGAGCGCTCGTGCAGACGCTTCCAGCCGGGATGGCCGGCGTGGTCCCGCCCGTGTATCCCAAGCCGGCCTGGAAGGGGTAGCCGGGGTGTCATCCACGGCACTGATCGAGGCGATCGTGGACGGAGTGCTGACCGGCGGCGTGTACGCGCTCATGGCCGCCGGTCTGACCCTCATCTTCGGCGTCATGGACATCATCAACATCGCCCAGGGCGTGATGGTGATCCTCGGTGCCTACCTGAGCTACGAGCTGGAGGTCCACGCCGGGATCGGCCTGCTCCCGGGGCTCCTCATCACCGTCCCGGTGATGTTCGCCCTCGGGGTGGCGATCGAGTTCTGCTTCATGCGCCGGGTGCGTGACCGGGACCGAACGCAGATGTCGATCCTCGTCACCTACGCGGTGGCGATCATCATCGAGGGCATCCTCGTCGCCGTCTTCGGCGTCGACTACCAGCAGCTGTCGGCGTCCTACGTCAACTCGTCGCTGCACATCTTCGGCTTCTATCTCGCCTACATCTACCTGATCGGCTTCGCCCTCGCCCTCGCCCTGCTCGTCGGCCTGTACTACGGGCTGTACCGGACGAAGTTCGGCCGCGCCGTGCGGGCGTCGCTGCAGAACCGGACCGCCGCCGACCTGATCGGGATCGACGTCAACCGCGTGCGCATGCTCTCGGTCGGCATCGGGGTGGCGGTCACCGCCGTCGGCGGCATGGTGTTCGGTGCCACCAACTCGTTTAACCCGAACTCCGGGTATGACCTGATCTCCCGGCTGTTGGCGATCGTCATCCTCGGCGGCATGGGCAGTATCGGCGGCGCGATGGCGGCGGCGATCTTCCTGCTCGTCGTCAACGACGTCGTCGCGGTCGCCTGGTCGCCGACGTGGGCGCCGCTCGTGTTCTTCGCCGCTCTCGTCGTGATCCTCTCGTTCCGGCCGCAGGGACTGTTCGGGCGCGCCGCGGTGCGGGCCCAGTGAGCGACGCGACCGTGCCCGAGGGGCAGGCCGCCGTGCCCGGCGCTCCGACGGGCGCCCGGCGCGGGCCGGTGATCGGCGCCGTGGTCGCCATCCTGGCGCTCCTCATCCTGTTTCCGCTCGGGGTGACCGATCCGTCGACGACCTCGATCGCGGTGTTCACCCTCGTCTTCATGGTGGCCGTGTCGTCGTGGAACATCTTCAGCGGGTACTCGGGTTATCTCGCCCTCGGTCACGCCGTGTTCTTCGGCAGCGGCGGGTACGCCGTCGCCCTCGCCGCCCGCGACTGGCACGTCGCCGGTGGCTGGCCGGTGTTCGCGCTGCTGCCGTTCGCCGGCCTCGTCGCCGGGCTGATCGCGATCCCCGTCGGGCTCGTCGCGTTGCGCATCCGCCGGCACACGTTCGTCGTGGTGACGATCGCGATCTTCTTCATCTTCCAGCTGGCGGCGTTCAACCTCGGCTTCACCGGGGGGACCTCGGGCATCACGTTCCCGTTCGCCCCGTTCACGGCGGCCAACTACAACACCCCCTTCTACTACGTCACCCTCGTCATCCTGGTCCTGACCGTGATCGTCTCGTGGTCGATCCGGCGGTCGCGCTTCGGCCTGCAGCTGCTGGCCATCCGCGACGACGAGGACCGGGCGCTCGGCCTCGGGGTCAAGACCCGGCGGGTCAAGCTGACGGCGTTCGTCATCTCCGCGATCCCGATCGGGATGGTCGGCGGGCTGTACTTCTACTTCGTCGGCCAGATCTATCCGCAGTTCGCCTTCGATCCCCTGTTCGACGTCGCCCTGGCGCTGATGGGCTTCCTCGGCGGCATGGGCACGATCGCCGGACCGCTGCTCGGGGCGGCGGTGCTCGAGTCGCTGCAGCAGTACCTGACGCAGAGCTTCTCGTCGAGCGCGACCTACCTGATCGCCTACGGGGTGCTGTTCCTCGTCGTCATCCTGATCATGCCCGGGGGCGTGGTGCCGGGAGTGTCGGCATGGCTCGAGCGTCGCCGCGTCCGAGAAGCGCAGCGCCCGTCCGAGCGCGAGACCGCGGTCCCCGAATCAATGGCGGGAGCCGCGCGATGAGCAACCTGATCGAAGTCCAGGGCGTGTGCAAGTCCTACGGCGGCCTCGACGCCCTATCCCTGTGTGACCTGGAGGTCCGCGAGGGCGAGATCAACGGCCTGATCGGGCCCAACGGCTCGGGCAAGACGACGCTGTTCAACGTCGTCACCGGCTACGAGCGCATCCAGCGGGGCACGGTCACCTTCAACGGGGCCGACATCACCAACGCTCCGCCGGACCGGGTGTTCAAGCTCGGCATCGGACGCACGTTCCAGCTGACGCGCATGTTCCCGCGCCTCACCGTGCTCGAGAACATGCTCGTCGCCACCCAGCGGCCGGAGAGCTGGTTGCGGGGGGTCCTGCGCCGCGCCGGCTCGACCTCCGAGAAGCGCCGGGCGCTCGAGCTGCTCGAGTTCGTCGGCATCGCCCGGTTGGCGCACGAGCCCGGCGGCAACCTCTCCTACGGCCAGCGCAAGCTGCTCGAGCTCGCCTCGCTGCTCGTCGCCGATCCGGCGATCCTGCTCCTCGACGAGCCGGCGGGCGGGGTCAACCCGACGCTCATCGGGCATCTCGCCGACCGCATCCGCGACCTGAACCGCGACGGGAAGACGATCCTCGTCGTCGAGCACAACATGGAGTTCGTCATGAGCCTGTGCTCGCGGATCACCGTGCTGCGCGAGGGCACGGCGCTCATCTCCGGCACGCCCGAGGAGGTGCGCTCGGATCCGGCGGTGCTCGACGCCTACCTCGGTGGGGAGGACAGTGCCTCCGCCCAGCAGGAGCTCGCCGCCGAGGCGGCGCACGCCCCGGCGCTGTCGGTCACGCCGATGCGACGGGATCGCGAGCGGCTCGGCGTGTCGACGAGCCTGCTCAGCCTGCGCGGCGTCACGGCCGGCTATGGCGGCGGCGACATTCTCAAGGACGTCACCCTCGACGTCCCGCGCGGCAGCATCACCTGCGTCGTCGGGCCCAACGGGGCGGGCAAGTCGACGCTGATGGCGACGATCAGTGGCCTCCTGCGCCCGCGCCTGGGCGAGATCACGTTCGACGGCCAGGTCATCTCCGGATCCAGCCCCAAGGACATCCTGACCCGGGGGCTATCCCAGATCCCCCAGGCCCACAGCCTGTTCGGGGACATGACGGTCCGCGAGAACGTCGAGATGGGCGCGTTCACGGTCCGCGACGCTGCCCTCGTGCGCAAGCGCCTGGCGGCCGTCGAGGAGCTCTACCCGATCGTCGCAGAGCGCGCCCACGAGAAGGCCGGGTCGCTCTCCGGCGGACAGCAGCGGTTGGTGGAGTTCGCTCGTTGCCTGATGCTCGACCCGAGCCTGATCATGCTCGACGAGCCCTCGATGGGACTCGATCCCCAGACCCGGCAGATGGTCTTCGAGATGATCCAGCTGATGAACCAGCAGGGCAAGACGATCCTGCTCGTCGAGCAGAACGCTCGCGCCGGGCTGAAGCTGAGCACCTACGGGGTCGTCCTCGAGAACGGCGTCGTCCGCCTCACCGGCTCGGGCCGCGAGGTCCTCGAGCACCCGGAGATCGGCGCGCTGTACCTGGGCGGCGCGGTCACCGCCGGCGCGACGTGAGCGCCGGGCGCGCTCCGTCGGCGGACGTGGTCGTCGCCGGCGCGGGACACAACAGCCTGATCACGGCCGCCTACCTGACCCGGGCGGGTCATCGCTGCCGGGTGCTCGACGCACGGTCGACCCCGGGCGGGGGCGTCGCCTCCGAAGAGCTGCTGCTCCCGGGATTTCGCCTGGACTCGTGCTCGACCGGCCACACCCTGATCCAGACCAATCCGGTGCTCGCCGACGACGAGCTCGGTCTCATCGCCGAGCACGGCCTCACCTACATCGAGCCCGACCCGGTGGCCCACGTGGTGTTCCCCGACGGCGAGTCGTTGACGATGTGGCTGGACCTGGAGCGCACGTGCGCGGAGATCGCGCGCTTCTCCACCGCCGACGAGCGGGCCTACCGGCAGCTGCTGAGCGAGTACGACGCCGTCAAGGATGTGTTCGGCCGCCAGCGGTTCACGCCCGTCGGGTTCGGCCCGACCGTTGATGCGATGCTCGAGGGGCGCGCCGGCGCGGCCCGCTGGCGCCGCCGGGCGCGGATGAGCGCCTGGGATGTCGTGACCCACGAGTTCGAGAGCCGCCACGTGCGCTCCTTCATGCTCTGGATGGCCTTTCAGACCGGTCAACCGGTGGGCAGCGCGGGGTCGGCGCCGCTGGCCTACTCGATCGTGTTCGGGCGCCAGCGCCGCAGCTGGACGCTTCCGCGAGGCGGCTCGGGCGAGCTGGCGCGGGCGCTCGTCGAGGTCATCGAGGAGGGCGGCGGGGAGGTGCTGTGCGACCGGCGGGTCAGCGAGCTCGTGCTCGACGGGGGGCGGTGCGTCGGGGTCGTCACCGAGGACGGCGAGCAGCATCTGGCTCGCGAAGCCGTGCTGTCGACGATCCACATCAAGGACCTGGTGGGCATGGCCCCGGCGGACGCCTGGGGCGCGGACGCCGACGATTTCCGCTACGCGGTCGACACCTACGATGCCGGCGTCGCCGGCTTCGCCGCCCACTACGCCACCACCGAGGCGCCCCGCTACCCGACGCGTGACGGCGGCGAGGTGGAGGTCGTCTCGGCCGGGGTGGCCGGCTGGCCCGAGGACATCCTGCGCATGGGACGAGATGTCTGCGAGCGACGGCTCGTCCACGACGGGGCGTGGCTGCTGTTCCCCACGCCGACGGTCGCCGATCCGACGCGCGCGCCGGCCGGGCACCACACGGTGAAGATCCTGGGCATGCAGCCGTATGACCCCGACCCGGAGGGCCCCGGGGGCTGGGAGCAGCTGCGCGCGGCGATCGCGGCCGAGCACCTGGGGCACCTGCGCCGCGCGGCGCCCAACCTGACCGACGAGAAGATCCTCGCCGAGCTGGTCGTGTCCCCGGTCGACCTCGAGCGCTCCAACCCCCACATGTGGCGCGGGACCTTCCACGGCGGCGATCGGTCGCTCGCCAACACGGGCGAGCTACGCCCGGCGCCGGGCTGGGCTCAGCACCGAATGCCGATCCCCGGCCTCTATCAGACCGGCGGGACCACCCATCCCGGCGGCTCGGTCACGGGCGGACCGGGACGCAACGCCGCCATCGTGATGCTCCACGACTTCGGACAGGATTTTGGTGAGGTGGTCGGTCGTCGGGAGCAGATGGCCAGCCGCTGAATCGGTGACGGCTGGATAATCCGCCCGTGCGAGCCGCCGTGACGATCCGGGATGTTGCTCGAGTGGCCGAGGTCCATCCCGGCACGGTGTCCCGCGCGCTCAACGAGGAGACGCGCACCCTCGTCAACCCCGAGACGGCCGAGCGCGTGCTGCGGGCCGCCGAGCAGCTCGGCTACCGGCCCAACCCGATCGCGCGCGGGCTGAAGACCAACCGCTCGTTCACCGTCGGCGTGGTGATCCCCGACCTCACCAACCCCCTGTTTCCGCCGATCATGCGCGGCATCGAGGATCGGCTGGCCGAGGCGGGCTACACCGCGCTCATCGTCAACACCGACAACGACGCCGATCGGGAGCGCAGTCAGATCACGGCGATGCGCGCCCGGCAGGTCGACGGGTTCATCGCGGCGACGGCCCGGCTCGACCACGAGCTGCTCGAGGAGGCGGGAGCCGGTGGAACGCCGCTGGTGCTCGTCAACCGCAGCTTCGAGGACGGATCGGTCCCCGCCGTCACGGTCGACGACCGCGAGGGGATCCGCCTGGCGGTCGAGCACGTGGCGGCGCTCGGGCATCGCCGGATCGGGCACCTCGCCGGGCCGCAGAACGTCTCCACCGGGCATCGCCGGTATCTCGGCTTCCTCGATGCGATGCGCGCAGCCGGGCTCGACGTCCCCGACGGCTACGTCAGCTTCACGACGGCCCTGCTCGAGCCCGAGGGCGCGCGCGCCTGCGCCGAGCTCCTCGATTGCCGTCCGCAGGTGACCGCGATCGTGGCCGGCAACGACCGGCTGGCCATCGGCTGCTACGACACGTTCGCCGCTCGCGGTCTCAGCTGCCCCGAGGACGTCTCGATCGTCGGCTTCAACGACATGCCGTTCATCGACCGCCTGCGACCGCCCCTGACCTCGGTTAGGGTGCCGCAGCGGGAGATCGGCACCGTGGCCGCCGACCTGCTGCTGTCCCAGCTCGCTGACCCCGCCCAGCCGGCCCGGGAGATCCTGCTCGAGCCCGCGCTCGTAATCAGGGCCTCGACGGGTCCTCCCGCGGCGTAGGCGGTCACCGGTCGAAGTTGTTCTTGTCGCCCCGGCGCACGTAGTCGACCGTCGAGGCGATCGCCTGCTGGCCGTGGATCGATTTCTTCTTGGCGAGGTGGCCGAACATCTGGATCCCGAAGCCACCGTCGAGGTCGTCGGCGACCCGCTTCTTCCACGGCCGCCGGACGATCTGGGTCGTGAGGCGACGCGTGACGCGCGGCTGGCTCATGATGTGGTCGGCGATCTCGTAGGCGCGTTCGAGCAGCTTCTCGCGGGGGATCACCTCGTTGACGAGGCCGTACTCCAGGGCCTTGGGGGCGTCGATGGCCTCACCGGTGAGCAGCGCGTAGGCGGCGCGCTTGACGCCGAGGAGCTCCTGGAAGGCGTTGTGGATGCCATCCGCCGGAACCGAGCCGATGTCGTAATGGAGGTCGAAGATCACCGCGTCGTCGCTGCAGATCGTGATGTCGCACATGAGGACGATCTCGGTATGGAAGCCCGGGCCGTTGAGGACGCCGATGGTGGGGATCTCCAGGTCGTTGACCAGGGCGCTGACGTTGATCCGGCCGTCTTTGTAGGCGTACTCGTAGGCCCAGTACTCCATGTCCTCGTCCTCGAGCGCGAACCCTCCGGGATCTGAGGCCATCATGAAGTCCTCTCCGGACCCGGTCAGGATCAGCAGCTCGTTCTCCGGGTCGGCGCCGATCACCTTGAGCAGCTGACCGAGGGAGCGGTGGTTCTGCACGTTGAGCCGGATCGAGCCGCCCTCGGTGTGAGCCCGCACGAGCAGAACCCCGTCGTCGCGGCGCTCGAGCGTGTAGAAGTCCTTGAAGACCTCCCGGTACTCCTCGAACTTCGGGGTGGCGACAAATTCCTGGGACGACATCGACCCTCTCTTTCTCGGCTGCGGGGCTGCGGGCTGCGGGGTGGTCACTCCGGAGCGAGCGTCATCCCCGATGAGGACGCCTGATGCTCGAAGAGCGACAGGAAGTCGTCGTCGCGATGACCGCGACCGATGGCTGCCTGGATGAGTTGGAGCATGATCGCCGTCAGCGGCAGCGAGGCCTCGACGCTGCGTCCGGCGGCCAATCCGAGGTCGAAGTCCTTGCGCAGCAGCTCGGTCGTGAACGTGGGCGTCCAGTCGAGCGCGAGCAGATCGGGAGTGCGCCGGCGCACCCAGTCGGTCCCCAGCCCCGTGCTGTTGAGAAAGTCGAGGAACGCCGCGCGCGGCACCCCCGACTTCTCGGCCAGGGTCGTCACTTCCGACAGCGACTGGACGAGCAGACCGAGGTACAGGTTGTGGCAGATCTTGACGATCCGCGCCTGCTCGTCCTCGCCGGCCCACACCGACAGCTTCACGATGCTGCGCAGGTACGGCTCCGCCTCGTCGTACGTGGCTCGGGGACCCGACGCGACCATGACCCCCTCGCCGGCGGCCACCACATGCGGGTTGCCGCTGACCGGGGCGGCGAGAAGCGCGACGCCGTGGGCGCTGGCCGCCTCGCGGACGCGGGCCGACGTGTCGGCCCCGACGCTCGAGCAGTCGACGATGATCCGGGGCCGGCGCGCGGCGGACAGCAGGCCGGCGGCACCGGTCACGACCTCCTCGAGGTCGGCCGGCGTGGCCACCATGACGAACACCAGGTCCGCGGCGCCGAGGTCGCCGATCCGATCGGCTACCGTGGCCCCCAGGCGGCCGAGGGGTTCGGCTTTCGCGCGGGTTCGATTCCAGACGATCAGGTCGTGGCCGGCGACGAGTAGGCGTTTGGCCATGACCGAGCCCATCCGGCCGGTGCCGAGCCAGCCCAACGTGAGCGGTGTTGCGCGATCGCTAGCAGTCAAGGTCGGGCTCTCAGTCGTCGGGGGGTGCGGGGTTCAGACCGGCGAGTAGGCGCCGGCCGGGGCATCGACGGTGCTCGCCGGCGGGGAGGCGCCCGGGCGCCGGAGCACGCTCCACGCCTGGTCGACGATCTCCTGGGTGCCGAGCCCGTACTTGAGAAACAGCGAGGCGGCGGTCTGCGCGCCCTCGGCGAACGTGTCCTGAAGGCCGACGCGGCGCAGCGGGCGGGCGAGGCCGGCCTCGGCCAGGACCTCGGCGACCGCGGAGCCGAGGCCCCCGATCACCGTGTGATTCTCCGCGGTGACCACGGCCGTCGCGCTCGCGGCCGCCTCCAGGATGGTGGCCCGGTCCAGCGGCTTGATGACCGGCACGTTGACGACGCCGGCGCTCACGCCGGCCTCGGCCAGGGTGCCCGCCGCCGCCAGCGCCGTGGAGACCATCATTCCGCTGGCGACGAGCGCCACGTCGTCGCCCGGGATCAGGATCTGTGCCCGCTCGAGTGACAGCTCGTGCTCATCGCCGAACATCACCGGGATCTCGCCGCGCTTGAGGCGCAGGTAGGCCGGACCGGGAAGGTCGACCATCAGCGCCACCGCCTGACCGATCTCGACGGCGTCGGCCACATCGATGACGGTCATGTTCGGCAGCGCGCGCATCGAGGGCGACATCCTCGATCGCCTGGTGGCTCGGTCCGCCGGGGCTGGAGACGCCCGGCATGAAGCCGACGATCCTCACCGGCAGGTTCGGATACGCCACCGAGTTGACGATCTGGTCCAACGGCCGGCGGGTGGCGAACACGCCGAAGGTGTGGACGAACGGAAGGTGTCCCCGGCGCGCCAGCGCACCCGCCATGCTCATCATGTTGGCCTCGGCCATCCCGGCGTTGATGAAGCGCTCCGGGATCTCGTCCTCGAACAGGTCGATCTCGCACTGGCGCGTCAGGTCGCCCGAGAGGCAGACGATCTCCGGTCGCTGCCGCGCGAGGTCGACGAGAGCTCGCCCGTAGGGCTTGAGCACGGTGCGATACGGGGGCTCGAGCAAGCCGCGCCTCCAGCTCGGCGACGGCCGCGGCGGCCAGTTCCGCGGGGAGCTTGATGAAGTGACCGTCGGCGTCCGCGGGCAGGCAGTCCAGGCCGTGGACCGTCGAGGTTCGTGCGATGACGACGCTCGGGCGCGGCTGCGCAACCGCCGTCGCGATCGCCCGGCTGACCGCCTCCGCGTCGTGGCCGTCGACCTCGAGCGCCTGCCATCCGAAGCTCGCCCACTTGGCGGCGATCGGCTCGATCGTGGTGATCGAGGACACCGGGCCGTCGACCTGGGAGTCGTTGGCGTCGAGCAGGACGACGAGCTGGCTCAGGTTCTCGTGAGCGGCGAACATCGCCGCTTCCCACGTCTGTCCCTCCTCGAGCTCGCCGTCGCTGACGAGCACGAACACGCGGGGATCGGTCTGCGCACGCAACCGGTCCGACAGCGCGAACCCGACTCCGCCGGACAGGCCCTGGCCGAGCGATCCGCACACGAGGTCGACGACCGGGGAGCGCTCGGTCCCGATCGCCTCCAGGGTCGAGCCATCCCGGCCGTAGGTCGCCAGGGCGCGCTCGTCGAGGATGCCGAGCTCGCCGGCGGCGGCGAACACGCCGATGATGTAATGCCCGGGCGAGCACACCAGCCGGTCGCGCTCGGCGCGGTACGGGCCGGCGAACAGCGCGGCGAGGAGCTCGGCCGACGACAGGGCCTGGCCCAGATAGCCGAACCCGTGGGCAGCGACCATCCTCACCGCCCGGAGGCGAATCCGATCGGCGAGGCGCGACACGTCGTCGGCAGCTGGAGTGGTGATCACCGCGGCGCAAACTCCCGGATCGGTCATCGGACAGAGCCCTTCACGCGCGTAGCCTACCCGGCGGCAACGCGGACTGCAAACGATTGCAATACAGTGGTCTGTCGAGACCCGTTATGACCGTCATCGACGCTCATGCCCACGTGATCGTGCCCGCGTTGCTGCGAGATAGCGCGCCCGGGGAGCCGTGGCGTCCGCACGTCGGCCGGGCGGGAGGCGCGGCGTGGCTGACGAGCGCGTGCAGGCGGCGGTCCGCAACTGGGCGGGGCGGTTCATCGCCAACGGGATCGACTACAACGACTTCGTGCGCACGACCGCCCGCGTGACGCACTGGGACGAGTGGCTGGACGCCTGGACGGCGACCGCCGAGGTCCACGCCGACCTGGCGCGCCAGGCGCTCGAGCAGGACCGGCGCCAGAGCGCCGGGGAGGCCTACGTGCGGGCCGCCGTCAGCTACCACTTCTCCAAGTTCGTGTGGGTGCTCGATCCGGCGCTCAACCGCCGCAACACCGAGGCGGCGGTGCGCTCGCTCTATCGCGCCCACGAGCTGCTCGATCCCACGGCCGAGCGTATCGAGGCGCCGTTGGCCGACGGGGGCGGTGTCGTCGCCAACCTGCGCCGCCCGGCCGCCGACGCGCCGGCGCCGGTGCCGCTCGTCGTCCTCATCCCAGGGCTCGACTCGACCAAGGAGGAGTTCTTTCACTGGGAGTCGGTGTTCCTGGAGCGCGGCATGGCGACGCTGTCGCTCGACGGTCCCGGGCAGGGCGAGACCGGCTTTGCGCTGAACATCCGGCCCGACTACGAGGTCGCCGTGACCGCGATCCTCGACGCGGTCGCCGGTCGCCCCGAGCTCGATCCCGACCGCATCGCAGCGGCCGGCGTCAGCCTCGGCGGGCACTACGTCGTCCGCGCGGCGGCCTTCGAGCCGCGGCTCAAGGCGATCGCCGGCATCAGCGGACCGTTCGATTTCGCCGCCAGCTGGGACGTGATGCCCGCGCTGACCCGCGAGACGATCGCTCACCACACCGGGGCTGGCGATCCCGAGCTCGCCCGGCTGCGGGCGGCAGAGCTCAACCTGGCCGGCGTCGCCGAGCGCGTCACCCAGCCGTGCCTGGTCATCACCGGCAAGCTGGACCGGGTGATCGCCTGGGAGGACACGCAGCGGATCGCGCAGGCGGTGCCGGGCGCCGAGTGGGTGCTGCACGAGGACGGCACGCACGTCTGCAACAACATCCCGTACAAGTACCGGCCGCAGGTCGCGGACTGGATCTGCGAGCGTCTGAATCCGGGCGAAAGTGAGGCGAAATGACGGAGCAGGCATCCACGTCGGTCGTGGGGGAGGCCTCGGTGAGCGCCGGGTCCGGCGAGCCAACCGTCTGGGGCGCGCACATCGCCGGCGCCTGGGTCCCCGTCGGTGATCGGGAGACATTCGCGGTCCTGGAACCGGCCACCGGTCAAGAATTGGCGCGCGTGGTCAGTGGCGATGAGCACCTCGTCGCCGACGCGGTCGCCGATTCGCGACGGGCGTTTGCGCAGTGGCGGGCGCTCGCGCCCCGCGAGCGCGGCCGGCTGCTGAGGCTGGTCGCGGCCACCATCCGCGAGCATCTCGACGAACTGGCCGACCTCGAGGCCCGGGAGGTCGGCAAGCCGCGCCGGGACGCCCAGCGCTTCGACCTCTCCTTCTGCCATGCCGGCTTTGACTACTACGCCGGGCTGGCCGACACCCTGCACGGCGAGATCCTCGACCAGGGGCCGATCGAGGCGAGGGTCGTCTATGAGCCCTACGGCGTCGTCGCCGCGATCCTGCCCTTCAACTGGCCGCCGATCCACTTCACCAAGAAGTCGGCTCCGGCGCTGGCCGCCGGCAACACGGTCATCATCAAGCCGGGCGAGCAGGCGCCGCTCACCGTCCTGCGGCTCGTCGAGCTGGCCAACCAGGTGCTGCCGCCGGGCGTGCTCAACGCGGTGCCGGGGATCGGGGCCGGACCGGCACTGTCCGAGCATCCCCGCGTGGAGCGGATCACGTTCACCGGCGCGACGGCGACGGGCCGGCGCGTGCTGCGCAGCGCCGCGGAGAATCTGACCTTCGCCACGATGGAGCTCGGGGGCAAGAACGCGGTATTGGTTCTCGCCGACGCCGATCTCGACCTCGCCGTGCACGTCGTCGTCGAGGGGATGTTCTACAACCAGGGCGAGGCGTGCACGTCGACGGCGAGGATCCTCGTGCACGAGTCGATCCACGACGAGTTCCTCGCGCGTTTCGGCGCGGCCGCCGAGCGTCTGGTCGTCGGCGACGGCATGGATCCCGACACCGACATCGGGGCGATGGTGGACGCCGTCCAGCGCGACAAGGTCCTGGCGTGGCTTGACAGCGGCGTGAGCGAGGGCGCGCGTGTCGTCGCCCAGGGCCGGCTGCCCACCGACGAACGCCTGCGCGATGGCTTCTGGGTCGCTCCCACCGTCCTGGCCGACGTGACGCCGTCGATGGCGATCGCCCAGGAGGAGATCTTCGGGCCGATCGCCTGCGTGATGCGCTTCGCCGACGAGGAGGAGGCGATCGCGATCTGCAACGGCACCCGGTACGGCCTGACCGCCGCCATCTGCACCACCGACGAGGCTCGCGCCTACCGGATTGCCCATCGCCTGGAGGTCGGCATGGTGTTCGTCAACAACTACATGCGGCGGGCGTTTTTGGGCTCTCCGTTCGGCGGACAGAAGGAGAGCGGGTTCGGGCGCGAGAACGCCGTCGAAACCCTCCACGAGTTCGTCCGCTCCAAGAACATCCGCTTCCCCTCCGGCCGCGGGGCCATCCCCACCTGGCCGCCGGTCGACTGATCGGCGCGACGCTGGGAGCTTTTTGCACCCTCAGGGTGCAAAACCCTCCCAGCGTCGCGGGGAACGCCCTGCGTCAGTCGGCCGGGGCGCGGGGGACGGCCGTCTGCGCCTGCGCGTCGAGCGTGGTGTTGCGGTTCGACTGAGGGTCGCGCTCGAGGTTGAGGGTGCCGCCGACCGTGTAGTACGGCTTGCCGGCGATCACGAGGTCCTCGGCGGGGAAGCGGGTGATGACCTCGCAGCCGTCGGCGGTGACGACGAGCTGTTCCTCGATGCGGGCCGCCGACCAGCCGTCGGTGGCCGGCCAGAACGTCTCCAGGGCGAACACCATGCCCTCCCGGATCTCCTCGGGATGCTCGAGCGAGACGAGGCGGCTGAACACGGGCTTCTCCCAGATCGAGAGCCCGACGCCATGGCCGAACTGCAGGGCGAAGGCCGCCTCCTCGTCGGAGAAGCCGAACTCCTGAGCGGCCGGCCAGATGGCGGCGATGTCGCCGGTCGTGGCGCCCGGTCGGATGAGCGCGATGGCCGCGTCCAGGTAATAGCGGCAGCGCTTGTAGGCATCGACGAGCGGCCGCGACGCGCTGGCCACCGCGAATGTGCGGTAGTAGCACGTCCGGTAGCCCATGTAGCTGTGCAGAATGTCGAAGTACGCGGGGTCGCCGGGGCGCAGGGCGCGGTCAGTGAACACGTGCGGGTGGGGGCTGCAGCGCTCGCCGGAGATGGCGTTGACGCCCTCGACGAACTCCGAGCCCATCTCGTAGAGCACCTTGTTGACGAGGGCGACGCAGTCGTTCTCGCGAAAGCCGGGGCGCATCGCTCGGTAGAGCTCCTCGTAGGCGCCGTCGACCATCGCGCACGCCATGTTGAGCAGGGTGATCTCGTCGCGGGTCTTGATGACGCGCGCCTCCTGCATGAGCTGCTGGCCGTCGGCGATCTCGATCCCCTCGCGCTGCAATGCGAACAGCACGGCCGGCTCGATCGCGTCGACGCCGACCGGCTCGCCGAGGAGTCCGCGCTGCTCGAGCTCGATCCGGATCTTCTTGGCGACGTCCTCGGCGCGTCCGGACTCGGGTGACATGGCGCCGCGCAGGGTCGAGATCCCCGCCCGGGAACGTCCGTCACCGAGCCACGGGTTGTAGAGCTGATGGTGGCGAGCAGCGGAGCCGAAATCCCACATGATCGGCTCGTCGCCCTGGGGGAGCAGGCAGAAGCGGTTGAGCTTGTCGGCGGCCCACGTCCCGATGTGGGTGGCCGTGACATAGCGGATGTTCGTCATGTCGAAGCACAGCAGGGCACCGAGCTCGGAGGCCGCCAGCAGCTGCTTGATGCGAGCCAGGCGTTCGTCGCGCAGACGGTCGTAGCGGACCCGCTCCTCCCAGTCGACGCCCATCACTCCGTAGCTGTGCAGTCCCATTTGCCCTCCCTTTCGCTGCAAACGTTTGCAATAGCATACCCCCCGCCTTGACGGGCGGCGACGGGATCGGATAGATTACTGCAAACGATTGCAGCTAAGGAGTGGCCATGAGCGGCGCGGACAGTCAGCGGCTCGGTTGGGTCGGCGTCGGCCGCATGGGGCAGGCGCTGGCGAGCCGGCTGTTGGAGGCAGGGCACGACGTGGGGGTCTACAACCGGACGAAGAGCAAGTGCGCGCCGCTGGCCGAGCTCGGGGCGACCGTGGTCGACGCTCCGGCTGACCTCGCCGACCGCGACATCGTGTTCACGATGGTCGCCGGATCCGCCGACGTCGAGGAGGTGATCACCGGCCCCCAGGGGCTGCTGTCGCGCTCCGACGTGGTGCCGGGACTGATCATCGACTCGACGACGATCTCGCCCGGCCCGGCCGCGCAGGTTCGCGCCGCCGCGCAGGAGCGCGGCACCGCGATGCTGGCCGCCCCCGTCAGCGGCAACCCCAAGGTCGTGGCCTCGGGGCGTCTGACGATTGTCGTCTCGGGGCCCGAGGACGCCTACGAGCGCGCCCGGCCCTACCTGGACCTGCTCGCGCGCAGCGTCACCTACGTGGGCGACGGCGATCGCGCCCGGCTGGTCAAGATCTGCCACAACCTGATGCTCGGCGTCGTCGCCCAGTGTCTGGCCGAGATCACCGTGCTCGCCGAGAAGGGCGGCGTCTCGCGGGCCGACTTCCTCGAGTTTCTCAACGACAGCGTGATGGGCTCGACGTTCACCCGCTACAAGAGCCCCGCCTACGTCAACCTCGATTTCCAACCGACGTTCACGCCGGCGCTGCTGCTCAAGGACTTCCACCTCGGCTTCGAGGCGGCGCGCGAGCTGGAGGTGTCGATGCCGGTGGCGGCGGCCACCGAGCAGATCGTCCAGGGCCTCGTCGGGATCGCCGGCAACGACGTCGACTTCGCGGCGCTGATCGAGCTCGTCGCCAGCGCGTCGGGCCTGGAGCTTGTCGCCGAGGACGTCGAGGTCGACGACGGCCTCAGCCCGCTCGTGCCCGCGCCCACTGACTGACCCCCCTCTGGGTCAGTTAGAGCAGCAGTGAGACCGGGTGTGCAAGCAGGTCGCGCAGGCGGGCGAGAAACTGCGCGGCATCGGCGCCGTACACGATCCGGTGGTCGCAGGCGAGGCTGAGCTGGACCGTCGGGCGGGCGACGATCTCGCCCGCCTCGTCGACGACGGGCCGCCGGCGCAGCGCCCCCACGGCCAGGATCGCCGCCTGGGGCGGGTTGATGACCGCCGAGAAGCTGTCGATGCCGTACATGCCGAGGTTCGAGATGGTGAACGTGGCGCCGGCGAGCTCGCGGGGGGCGATCGAGCCGTCGCGCACCCGTCCGGCCAGCGTGCGTGTGACGGCGGCGATCGCGCCCAGTGATCGGGTGTCGGCGTCGAACACGGTGGGGACGACGAGGGCGTCGTCGGCGGCGACGGCGATGCCGACGTTGACCCGGCCGTACTCCTCGAAGCGCCCGTCGCGGTAGGCGCCGTTGACGCGCGGGAACTCGCGCAGCGTCAGCGCCGCGGCCTTGACGATGAGGTCGTTGAGCGACGGGAGGTTCTCGCCGGCGACGGCGCGCAGCTGCTCGCGCAGAGCCACGGCCTCGGTCATGTCGACCTCGATGCGCAGCTCGATGTCGGGCACGGTCGCCCGCGCCTCGCCCATCCGCCGCGCGACGGTCTGCTGCAGGCGCGAGAGCTCGCGGCGGGTGACCTCGCCCTTGGCGGTCGCCGGCTCGCGCGCGGGCGGGGGTGCGTCATCGGCGGCCGCGCGCTCGACGTCGGCGCGGATCACCCGGCCGTGGGGCCCGGAGCCGGCGAGCGCCGCGACGTCGATGCTCAGCTCGGCGGCGATCCGCCGGGCGAGGGGGGACGCCTTGACCCGTCCGCCCCGCGGGGCTCCGTTGGCGGGCGCGGCGGTCGCGGGGGCCTGGGTCCGCGCGGCGGCCTCAGCCTGTCCGGCGGCCGCGGCGGCCGCGGCGGTCTCGGCCTGTCCGGCGGCGGCGGTCTCGGCCGCCACGGCGGTCTCAGCCGGCGCGCCGACGGCGGCCAGGGCCTCCGCTGAGCCGCGCTCGGGCAGCGTCTCGCCGGGGTGACCGAGCATCGCGATGGGAGCGCCGACGGGGACGCTCGTGCCCTCGCCGACCATGATCCGCAGGATCTCGCCGGCCGACTCGGCCTCGACCGGGACGACCGCCTTGTCGGTCTCGACCTCGACCAGCGGCTGGCCCGCGGAGACGGAATCGCCGTCGGCGACGAGCCATTTCAGGATCGTCCCTTCCTCCATCGAATCCGACAGCCGGGGCATGACTATCTCGCTGGCCACCAACGCCTCCCAGAGACGACTGCAATCGTTTGCGGTACGATCGTAACACTACGGCGAAGTCAGGAGGCGGCGAGTGGCCAACGTTCAGAGTGCTCAGCAGACCGAGCCGGAGACCGCCTTTCTGGAGGGCTACGGCCGGATGCTGTTGATCCGGCAGTTCGAGACCTCGATGCACCGCCTGTTCCTCCAGGGCGAGGTCCACGGGACCACCCACCTGTACGCCGGCCAGGAGGCGGTGGCCGTCGGCTGCTGTCTGGCCCTGGAGCCCGACGACTACATCACCGGGACCTATCGAGGTCATGGTCACGCCCTGGCCAAGGGGACCGACCCGCGGGCGCTGCTGGCCGAGATGCTCGGCCGCGCGACCGGGGTCTGTGGTGGGCGCTCCGGGTCGATGAACGTGATCGACATTCAGCACGGCCTCGTCGGCTGCTACGGCATCGTCGGCGGCTCGATCGCCGCGGCGATCGGCGCCGGTCTCTCGGCCCGCTCCCAGGGGCGGGTCTCGCTTGCCTTCTTCGGCGACGGCGCCACCAACCAGGGCTACTTCCACGAGTGCCTGAACATGGCCAAGGTCCTCTCGCTGCCGGTCGTGTTCGTCTGTGAGAACAACTTCTACGCCGAGTTCACGCCGCTGGCGGCGGCCACCGCCGGCGCGAACATCGCCGCCCGCGCCGCCGGATATGACGTCCCGGCCGCGGTCGTCGACGGCAACGACCTGTGGGCCGTCCACGACGCCGCCGCCGAGGCCGTGCAGCGGGCCCGCGACGGCGGCGGGCCGACGCTGCTCGAGTGCCAGACCTATCGCCACTACGGCCACTCCAAGAGCGATCCCGCTCCCTACCGGCCCAAGGACGAGCTCGAGCGATGGCTCGAGCGCGACCCCCTGAAGCTCGCCCGGACGCGCCTCATCGCCGACGGCGTCAGCGAGGAGCGGATCGCCGCCGTCGAGCAGGAGATCACCGCGACGATCGAGCACGCCGTCGAGACGGCCAAGGCCGATCCCTATCCGGATCCCAACGCCGAGGCGGCGACGGAGTTCCGGGCATGAGCACGCTCGAGTTCCGCACCGCGATCCGCGACGCGATCGCCGAGGAGCTGGAGCGCGATGAGTCGGTGATCTTCTTCGGTGAGGACGTCGCCGTCGCCGGCGGGGTGTTCAAGGCCACGCCCGATCTTCAGGAGCGCTTCGGTCCCGGGCGGGTGTTCGACACCCCGATCTCCGAACTGGCCCTCGCCGGCATGGCCTACGGGGCGGCGGTGACCGGAATGCGGCCGATCTTCGAGATCATGTTCGGCGACTTCATGGCCCTGCCCATGGACAGCCTCGTCAACCAGGCGGCGAAGTTCTGGTACATCTCGGCCGAGCAGGGGAGCGTCCCCCTCGTCGTGCGTTCGGCCGTCGGCGGCGGCGGGCGCTTCGGCGCGATCCACTCCCAGACCCACGGCACGTGGTATCAGGGCGTGCCCGGCCTGAAGGTCGTCTTCCCCTCCTCGCCGGCGGAGGCCAAGGGCCTGCTCAAGGCGTCGGTCCGCGACGACAACCCGGTCGTCTTCCTCGAGCACAAGCGGCTCTACTCGGTCAAGGGCGAGGCCCCCGCCGCCGACGCGGTCATCGAGATCGGCCGCGCCGGAATCCCGCGGCGCGGCGACGACCTGACGCTGGTCACGATCGGCAAGACGGTCTCCGACGCCCTGGCCGCTGCCGACCGGCTCGCCACCGAGGGGGTGTCGGTCGAGGTGATCGACCTGCGCTCGCTGCGCCCGTTGGACGTCTCCACGGTGCTCGAGTCCGTCAGCCGGACCAACCGGCTGCTCGCCGTCGAGGAGGGCCCGCAGACGGGCGGCTGGGCGGCCGGTCTCGTCGGCGCGGTCGCCGCCGAGGGGCTCCACGACCTCGACGACGCGTGGATCCTCGCAACCGCGGAGACTCCGATCCCCTACAGCCCGACGCTCGAGGACGCCTTCATCCCCGGGACCGACGCGATCCTCGAGAGCGTGCGCTCCCGCGCCGGCGTGGTCGCCGCCTGATGGCGATCGCCCGCTGAGCGTCTCGCAAGGAGAAGATATGCCGAACATCAGCTATGTCGACCCGGCCACCATCGACGATCCCGAGCTCCAGGCGATCATGGAGCGCGCCCGCACCGGGGGGACACCGCGGCCCGAGAGCCAGGCGATCCGGCTGCACCACCCGGAGGTGATGAAGGCCTTCAACCATGCCTGGGACGTCTTCTTCCGCCAGGGGGTCGCGCCGCACGCGATCAAGGAGCTGTGCCGGCTCTACATCTCCAAGTCGGTCGACTGCGAGTACTGCGGCGGCCAGCGGTCGGTCGTCGCCCAGGTGCAGGGCGCCACCGAGAGTCAGGTCGACGAGATTCTCGACTTCGAGCGCTCGGAGCGCTTTGACCCCGCGCAGCGCGCGGCCCTGGAGTGGGCACAAGCCATCGCCTGGGATCCGGCGCTGGCCAGCGACGACCTGTGGCCGCGCCTGCACGAGCACTTCACCGAGCCCCAGCTGGTGGAGCTCGGCCACTTCATCGCGCTGACCCTCGGCCAGCAGCGGTTTCTCAAGACGGTCGGCGTCAAGCACGGCGAGGTGCTGGCCGACACCGAAGCCGGCCTCGCTCCGGCCGAGGCCGATCGGTTGCGCGCCCAGCGCGCCTGACGCCGCGCGCCATGAGGCGCAGATGAGAGGCGCGCCGTTCGGGGGCCGGCGTCCGGCGGCGGCGGTCCATACTTGAGCGAGCATGTCCGCAGCTGAGTTCGGTCTGGCTCTCTCCGTGTTCCTCGCCTGCACCGTCGAGGCGGTGGAGGCGTTGACGATCGTCCTCGCCGTCGGCGCCGTGCGCAGCTGGCGCTCCTCGCTGTACGGCGTCGGCGCCGCGGCGCTCGTCCTCGCCGCGCTGATCGCCGCGCTCGGTCCGGCGCTGAGCGCGATTCCGATCGGCGCGCTGCGGGTCGTCGTCGGCGGCCTGCTGCTCGTGTTCGGCCTGCAGTGGCTGCGCAAGGCGATCCTGCGCGCCGCCGGGCTGAAGGCCCTTCACGACGAGCTCGGGAACTTCGCCGAGGAGACCGAGCGCGCGCGGCGCGCGGGGGCGCAGCCGGGCTCGCGGGCGCGCCTTGACGGCTACGCGTTCACCGTCTCGCTCAAGGCGGTGCTGCTCGAGGGACTCGAGGTCGTGTTCATCGTCCTCACGTTCGGCGCCAACCAGCATCGCGTCGGCGTCGCCGCCGTGGCGGCGGCGCTCGCCGTGCTGCTCGTCGTCATGGTCGGGTTCGCGGTCCGGGCCCCGCTGGCGCGCGTGCCGGAGAACGCGATGAAGTTCGCCGTCGGGATCATGCTCACCTCGTTCGGAGTCTTCTGGAGCGCCGAGGGGGCGGGGGCGAAGTGGCCGGGCGGCGACGGCGCCCTGCTCGTGCTCATTCCCGGGCTGGCGCTCGCCTCGCTGGCCATGGTGGCGGTGCTGCGACCGCAGGCGGTCACGCAATGACCCCCCTGGAGGCGATCTGGGACTTCATCGTCGGCGACGACTGGCGCACCGCCGCCGGGGTGGTCGTCGCCATCGCCGCCACCGCCGCGCTCCAGGGCGCCGGCGTCACCGCGTGGTGGCTGATCCCGCTCGCCGTGCTGGCGCTCCTCGTCCGCTCGCTCATGGCCGCCGCGCGCCGGGGGTAGCTGCCCACCGTGGCCACCCTGTATCGCTGCAGCACCCCGACCAACTGGCTGTGTCCATGCGGCCGGATCGCGCGGGCGCTCGAGCGCGACGGGATCGACTATTCGACGGTCGTCGTGCCCCAGCGCCGCTCGCGCCGCCCCGAGGTGGAGGCGCTGTCGGGCCAGCGCCGGGTCCCGGTGCTCATCCTCGAGAGCGAGGTGATCTGCGACTCGCGCCGGATCGCCGAGCAGCTCGAGCTACGGCACGGCGAGTAGCCCGGCCACCGTCGTGGCATCGACGGGGCGGGCGACGCCGCCGTCGGTGACCAGCGCCGTCACCAGAGCCGCCGGGGTCACATCGAACGCGGGGTTGCGCACCGGGGTGTGCGGATCGCCGGTCACTCCCCGGACCTCGCTGCCGTCGCGCTGCTCGATCTCGATCGCGGCGCCGTCAGGGGTCGCGAGGTCGATCGTCGAGCACGGGCCGACGACGACGAACGGGATCCCGGCCGCCGCCGCGGCCAGGGCATGGGCGTAGGTGCCGACCTTGTTGGCGACGTCGCCGTTGGCCGCCACCCGGTCACAGCCGACGATCACCGCGTCGACCTCACCGGCCGCGATCAGGCCGGCCGCTGCCCCATCGACGATCAGCTCGTGCGCGATGCCCATGCGCTCGAGCTCCCACACGGTGAGCCGGGCGCCCTGGAGCAGGGGACGGGTCTCGCAGGCGAGCACGAGGTCCAGTTCGTCGCGCTCGCGCAGTTCGGCCACCACGGCGAGCGCGGTGCCCCGGCCGGGAGCGGCGAGGGCGCCGGTGTTGCAGTGGGTGAGCAGCCGCCGTGCGCCGGCCAGCAGGTCGGCGCCGTACCGGGCCATCGCGGAGCTGGCGGCCTCCTCCTCGGCGTGGATCGCCCGGGCCTCGTCGAGTGCCCCGGCGGCTCCGGCAGCGCGCACGCGCTCGACGGCGTACCTGAGATTGGCGGCCGTCGGGCGCGCGGCGACGAGCGTCGCGCAGGCGGCGTCGAGCTCGGTTGCCGACATGGCCACGCCGTACGCCGCGGCCACCCCGATCAGCGGGGCGCCGCGGATGCTGAGACGCCGGATCGCCGCCGCGACCGCGTCGGCGTCGCGCAGCTCGAGCCAATGCTCATCGTGGGGCAGGCGCGTCTGGTCGAGCGCCCACAGCCGGCCCCCGTCGAAGCGCAGCGCCTCGATGCGCTCGCTCACCGCCACCGAGGGTGCAATGGCGGGGACGCCGGGGCCCCCGCCACGAGAAATTCCCTCTACAGCCGGTTCTCGATCGACATCGGCGCCGAGTCTTGGATGACGGGCGCGGGCGGCTCGGCGTCCTGCATGCCGAGCGTCGAGGCCAGCTCGCCGGACTCGTACATCTCGGTGACGATGTCGCAGCCGCCGACGAGCTCGCCGTCGACGAACAGCTGGGGGATCGTCGGCCACTTGGAGATCGCCGAGAGCTCCTGGCGGATCCGGGGGTCGGGCAGGATGTCGACGGCCGCAAACCGCGTGCCGAGCGACTGCAGGATGGCGACGGTGCGGGCCGAGAAGCCGCACGCCGGCGCTTCCGGATTGCCCTTCATGAACAGGATGACGGGATTCTCGGAGATCGCTTCCTGAATCGCCTCGCGCATCGGGTTGGTCGTTTCGTCGCTCATCGGGCCTCCTCGGTTTCCGAAGTCTTGGTCTGGATCGACAGGGCGTGGATGCGGTCGCCCAGCTCGGCGCCGAACACGTCGTAGACGAGCCGGTGCTGGGCGATGCGGGAGATGCCGGCAAACGCGGGCGCGCTCACCACCGCGTTGAAGTGATGGCCGTCTCCGGTCACGCTGGCCACGGCTCCGGGAATCCCGTTTTCGATCCGTTCCTTGAGCTCCTCTGGAGTTGCGGACACCCTCCTAGCGTAGCGAGACGCCATGGCTATACTTCCTGAAGCAATGATCACTCTCACCGACAGAGGCGCTGAGAAGGTCAACGACTTTCTCGCGACCCAACACACAGTCGCTGAGACCGCCGGCCTCCGGGTCGGGGTACGCGGCGGCGGCTGCTCTGGCTTTCAGTACGCGCTCGCCTTTGACGAGCAGCGGGATGGTGACACCGTCTTCGAGGACAAGGGGATCCGCCTGCTGGTCGACAACCCGAGCCTGCCCTACGTGCGGGGCTCGGTGATCGACTTCGTCGACGGACTCCAGGGCGCCGGCTTCAAGGTCGAGAACCCGAACGTCATCGCCGCGTGTGGCTGCGGCTCCTCGTTCCGCGTCGCGGACGAGGAAGAAGTCTCCGCCGTCTAGACCGGCGCGGTCGACACCGACCGCCACAGCAGCATCCCGGCGAGCGTGCGGTACGGCCGCCAGACTTGCGCGCGCTCGTCGACCTCGGCCGGGGTGGGCAGCTCCGGCAGCCCGTCGGCGAGCATGATCGCGCGGCGGATGCCGAGATCGCCCGACGCGATCACGTCGGGACGCCCGAGGAAGAAGACGAGGAACAGTTGGGCGCTCCACAAGCCCAGCCCCGGGACCGCCGTGAGCCGGGCGATCACCTCGTCGTCGCCGAGCTTCGGCAGCTCGTCGAGGACCAGCCGGCCGTCGAGCAGGTGCTCGGCCAGCGCGCGCAGGTAGCGGACCTTCGCGCGCGACAGGCCGACGGCCGCGCGCAGCGCGTCGGGATCGTCAGCCAGGACCTCGGCCGGGGTGGGCAGCCGCCCGCCGAAGCGCGCCGCCAGCTTGGCGTACATGGCGGCGGCGGCGCGGGTCGAGAACTGCTGGCCGACGATCGCGCGCACGAGCACGTCGTAGGGTCCGTCGCCGAGGTGGCGTCGCTGGTCGTCGAGCCAGTCGGTGCCGAGGCGGTCGATGAGCGTGGCCATGACCGGGTCGGCGGCCCGCAGGTGGTCGATGGCGGCTTGATTGGTCAGGGCGGTCAGGGTAGTGGTGGGGGTGGGTCGCGCCGCCCACCCGCACGTCGCGAGAAATCAGGCGCTGAGCGACAGGGCAGCGCCGTCGAGCGCGCCCAGCGCCCGCTCGACCGAGCAGGAGATGCAGGTGAACGTCGGGGTGTCGCGCAGCGTGTAGGCGCTGGACTCGGTGGTCCGCAGCCGCTGGACGAGGTCGAGGAAGTCGGCCGGGTTGTCGGTCTCGAAGGCGACGACGAACTCCTGGTCGTCGAGGCCGAACGAGTAGCTGGTGTTCAGCTCGATCGACGGGTACTCGCGGCCGAGCTTGATGTGCTCCTGCATGACGCGCCAGCGCTCCTCGGGGGAGAGCAGGTACCAGCTGCGGGTCTTGACGAACGGGTAGACGAAGAGGTACTTGCCGTGGGCGGGGCGAACCTCGAGGCGCGACTCGTCGGAGTACTCCGAAGGCTTGGTCATGGCCAGCAGCGAATACGGAACCGTGCACCACTTCATCAGCCCGCTCTGCGCCAGCACGACGTGGAACTCGTGGATGCGCTCGAGGTTCTGGGCCTGGCTGAGCAGCATCAGGTCGGCGTCGCCGCGGGTGCCGACGAGCGAGAAGGCGCGCAGCAGGTGGCCGTCGGCGAAGTCCTCGCAGGCGGCCATGAACTCGCGCTTGTCGGCGGCGCGCTGCTCGTCGTCAAGGCGCCGCCAGGCGGGGTCGACCTGGAGGAACGTGTACTTGACAAAATGCCGGGTGGGCATGGGTGGTCTATGTTAGGCGACCCGAAATCCACCGGACGAGCCGGTAAGATGGGCAGGATGCGGATCGCCCTGGTGTCTCCGTACTCGTGGTCGTATCCCGGTGGGGTGACGCGCCACATCGAGGCACTGGCCGAGTCCTTCATCGCCGACGGGCACCACGTGCGGGTCCTCGCACCCTACGACCCCGTCGACGTCCTGTCCACGGCGCTGCATCGCGGCGCCGGTCCGCAGCCCCTCGAGGTCCCGGATTATCTCGTCGGGCTGGGGCGGACGGTCGGGTTCAAGGCCAACGGCGCGGTCTCGAATTTGTCGATCACGCCGTACGGGGTGGCCACGCTGCACAAGGAGCTGCGCAGCGGCGGCTACGACGTGGTCCACGTCCACGAACCGGTGGCGCCGCTGACCGGCTGGGTGGCGTCGGACTGGACCCGGCGGCCGCTCGTGGGGACGTTTCACTCCTTCTCGGAGAGCCGCTTCTCCAACGGGCTGGCCAACGCGATGGGCGCGCGCCGGGTGCTCAACCGGCTGCACGTGCGGATTGCCGTCTCCGAGGCGGCCGCGTGGACGGGCCGGCGGTTCTTCGGCGGCCACTATCGGGTCATCCCCAACGGCGTCCACGTCGATCAGGCGCTGCTGCAGCGCGCGGGCGCCGACGCCCAGGCGCGCGCCGGCGCCGACAGCCTGCGGATCGTGTTCGTCGGCCAGGCGGTCGAGCGCAAGGGCCTGCCACTGCTGCTGCGCGCCTTCGAGGCGCTGCGCGAGCACATCCCCTGCGAGCTGACCGTGATCGGCCCGACCCGCGAGGAGCTGGCCCCCCTGCTCGTCGACGATCGCGGGGTGCGCGCCCTGGGCAAGGTCGACGACGCCCGTAAGGCGGCCGAGCTGCAGCGGGCCGATGTCCTATGCGCGCCCTCGCTGCGCGGCGAGAGCTTCGGCATGGTGCTGACGGAGGCGTTCGCCGCCGGCACGCCGGTCGTCGCCTCCGACATCGCCGGCTACCGGGACGTCGTGCGCGACGGGGTCGACGGCGTGCTCGTTGCGCCGGCCGACGCCCAGGCGCTGGCCGAGGCGCTGCGCGACCTCTACGCCGAGCCCGAGCGGCGGGTGCAGATGGCCCGCGCGGCGGCGACCGACGTGGAGCGCTTCGCCTGGCCGCGGGTCGCCGACGAGGTGATGACCGCCTACGAGGACGCGATCGCCACGCCCGAGCCCCAGACGGTGGCCTCGCGGGCGGCAGTGGCGGTGGGCGCGCGCGCCGCCGACCTCAAGCCGCACGTCCCGGCCCAGCGCCTGGCCAGCCTCGAGCCGCCGCCCCCGGACACGCGACGCAACCCGTGGGCCTCGCTCGCCCGCCGGCTCGTGTTCGCCGCCGTCTCGCTCGGCGCGCTGCTCCTCGGCATCCTGGCGCTCAACAAGATCGGCCTCGACAACATCGTGGCCGCGCTGCTTGCCTCCAGTCCCTCGTTCGTCGTCCTCGGGCTGGGGCTGATGTGCGGCGCCATGGCGCTGCGCGCCGTCTCCTGGCACGCCATCCTGCGGGCCGCCATGCCCAGGGCACGCGTACGGCTGTCGGACGCCATGCAGGGCACGTTCATCGGCGTGCTCATGTCCTCGACGCTGCCGGCGCGGCTCGGCGAGCCCTCCCGCGCCCTGATCGTCGCCCGTCGCAGCGGGCGCCCGCGGGAGAACCTGCCCGTCGTGCTCGGCACGCTCGTCTCGCAGACGCTACTCAACATCCTCGCCCTGGCGATCCTCGGGGCGGTCATGTTCTCCTCGGTGGACTTCTTCAACGGCCATCAGAACGCGCTGGTCGCGGTCGCGGTGGCTCCGCTGGCCCTGCTCGTGCTCGTCCTCCTCGCTCCGCTCGTGCTGCGTCCCGGCTCGCGCTTCGGCCGGGCGGCCGCGCTCATGGCCCAGGCGCGCCGGGCGATGACCCGGGTCCGCGCCGGGCTCGTCGTGTTCCGCAACCCGAGACTCGGCCCGGCCGCGGTCCTCGCCCAGCTGGGTGCGTGGGCTCTGCAGTGGGTCTCCTGCTACGTGCTGCTCGTCGCCCTCGGCCTCAGCCACCAGGCGGGCCTCGCCGCCGCTGCGGCGGTGCTGTTCGCCGTCAACGTCACGGCGGTGCTGCCGGCCACGCCGGCCAATCTCGGCGTCTTTCAGGCGGCGTGCGCGGCCGTCCTGCACACCGGCTGGCATGTCGGCCTCGGGACCGGCGTGGCCTACGGGGTCATCCTGCAGGCCGTCGAGGTCGCGACCGCGATCCTCATGGGCGCCCCGGCGCTGCTCAAGGAGGGCATGTCGTGGCGGGAGGTCCGGCTGCGCGCGATGCACACCTCGCCGGTCAAGCTGCCGCCGCAGCCTCAGGCGCGGCACGGCTCTCCGGGCCGCTCGGGTCCGGCCAGCGCCGGCAGCTGAGCGTCAGCCCGGCAAATTCGCGGCGGTCGCCGCGATGCGGTCCTCCGGCGGCTGCTCGGCCGAGAAGACCTCGATCGAGGCGATCAGCCCCGCTTCGATGCGGACGATCCACAGGACGCTGGCGACGATCGCCCGGTCGCAGCGGCGCCCCTCGATCCGGCCGAAGCCGATGACCGACTCCGGGGTCTGGCGCAGCTCAAATGGGGTGAACGTCAGCTCCTCCCAGACGTCGGCCACGTCGCGCAGATAGGCGCGGATTCCGGCGTGGCCGCGGTAGGGCTCGGCCCGGTCGGCCAGCTGGGAGGTCACCAGCGCACGCAGCACGATGTCCGGGTGGCAGTGATCGAGCATCGCCGAGACATCGCGGGCGGCGAAGGCATCGAAGGCGGCGCGCACGAGCTCGACCCCGCCCGGGCTGTCGGCTGACGGCGCGCCGGGCGCGGCGTCGCCGGGCGCCGGTGGTGCCTCGGTCCGGGGCGCCGGGCGGGCGAACAGGTAGCCCTGCGCCTGGTCGACCCCCAGCTCCTTGAGCTTGAGCAGTGTGGCCTCGTCCTCGACGCCCTCGGCGATCGTCACCTGGTGAAACTCGCGGGCGAGGGCGACGATGCCGCGCACCACCCGCATGTCGGTCTCGTTGAACGCCACTTCGCGCACGAACTCGATGTCGATCTTCAGGTAGTCGGCCGGCAGGTGCTTGAGGTAACTGAGGCTGCTGAAGCCGGTGCCGAAGTCGTCGAGGGCGAGCCGACAGCCGAGCGCGGCGACCTGACGGGCGAACTCCCGGCCGACCCCGATGCGACCGAGGAGCGCCGTCTCGGTGACCTCGACGATGAGCAGCGAGGGGTCGGCGCCGGTCTCGGCGAGGGCCGTCGCCAGCTCGTGGATGATGAGCGGGTCGCCGACCGAACGGGCCGACAGGTTGAACTCGGTGGGGGTGCCGGTGGCGGCGATCTGCACCGCCTCGCGAATCACCCAGCGGTCGATCTCCGAGATCAGCCCGTAGCGCTCGGCGATGGACAGAAACTCCCCGGGGGCGACGATCGTGCCGTCCGGATCGCGCATCCGCAGCAGCAGCTCGTGCTGGACCGTGGCGCCCGTCGTCAGGTTGACGATCGGTTGGGCGTAGAGGACGAGACGCTGCTCGTCGAGCGCGGCGCGAATGCGTCCCAGCCAGACGGCGTCGCCGACGTGGTGCTCGAGCTGGGCCTCGCGCTCCTTGCGCTCGGTGATGTCGATCAGCTGGGAGTGAAACGCCTCGATCACGCCGTCGCCGCGGCGGATGGGGGCGAGGTGGAGCAGCACCCACACGATCGAGCCGTCCGGACGCAGGAAGCGCTGCTCGCGCTGTAGGACGGGCGCCTCGCCGAACCGGATGCGCTCGCGCGCCGCCCACATCGCGGCCTGGTCGTCGGGATGGCTGAAGGCGTACATCGAGCGACCGATCAGCTCCTCGCGAGGGCGCTGCACGAGCCGGCACAGCGCGTCGTTGACCTTCAGGCAGCGCCCGTCGGCCGGATCGGACATGGCCATGCCGATGGGAGCGGCGTCGAAGCCGTCGCGGAACAGGTGCTCGGCGGCCAGGCGCTCGCGCTCGGCAGCGCGCTCGTCGGTCACGTCGAGGGCCGCTCCGCGGACGATCGGCGGGTCGTTGGTCTCACCGTTGATGAGCTCGGCGCGCGTCGAGAGAATCCGGATCGTGCCGTCGGGCCACACGACCCGATACTCGGCGATCGCCGATCCGCTCGAGAGCAGCTTCCCGCTGGCGCTCCGCACCCGCTCGCGGTCCTCGCGGTGCACGTGCTCCAGATACTCGTCGAAGCGCAGCCGCTGCATCCCGGGCAGACCGAGGAGGCGGGCAAAGCCGGGTGAGAAGGTCAGCTCGCGACTGCCGAGCACGAGCTCCCAGCTGCCGACGCCCAC
The DNA here is from genome assembly GCA_963744845.1 of uncultured Solirubrobacteraceae bacterium. GTDB lineage: Bacteria > Actinomycetota > Thermoleophilia > Solirubrobacterales > Solirubrobacteraceae > Palsa-465. The sequence goes on along the minus strand of CAVUVE010000012.1, from coordinate 755,753 downwards.
CAGCTGCTCGGCCTCGCGCAGGCGGGCCTCGCTGCGGGCCAGCTCGGCGGTCACTCGCAGCGGCTCGGTCGTGTCCTGGAGGACCGCCACGACGGAGCCGATCTCTCCGGCGCTGTCACGGACGGGCGCCATCTGGACGTGATAGGTGCGGGTGGCGTCGTGGGTGCGGTACTCAAACGACTGGGCGCGTCCGGCGAGCGCGGCCCGGTAGCGGGGGAGGAGGATCGCGGCGGCGTCGGGCGGGAGCAGCTCCTGCACGGTTCGTCCGGTCCAGCCATCGGTCTCGAGGCCATGGCGGGCGAAGGCCTCGCCCTCGACGTGCAGGATGCGCTCGTCGAGATCGGCGACGAGCACGGCAGCGGGCGACACCGATTGCCTGGGGTCGGCGCCGACGCTCACCGCCGGCACGAGCGTGGGCTCGGGGCGGGGCGCGCTGGCGACCGAGGGCGCAGGCGTTGCGTGCGAGCGAGGACTCACCGCACGGAGTATCGGCACCGGCGGCGGTTCTCTACACCCGCCGGTCAACCGGCGGGTCCGGCGCCTGTGATCAGGCGCTGGCCATCGCCGGCTCGCCCTCGCCGGCTCCGGCCTGCTCCTCAGCCGGCACCGGGTCGACGTCGGGGAGATCGGCCATCCGGGTCGGGTCCTTTTCGGTGCCAGCGACGAGCTCGTCGCTGGCCTGGCGGCCGTCGCGCGGCAGCGTGCCCGATCGCATCCCGAAGTAGACGGCCTCGGGGTGGTGAGCGACGATCGCCAGCGTCGACTGCTCGGGCTCGACGGCGTAGCCGCCCGACAGGCGCAGGCCGATCGAGGGGGCGTCGAGCAGGCGGAAGACCTTCTCGAGCTCCGACTGCTCGGGGCATGACGGATAGCCCCACGAGTAGCGCCGGCCCTGGGTGGGGGCGATGCCGAGCTCGGAGCGGACGCGGCCATGCATCCATTCGGCCATCCCCTCGGCCGTCTGCACGCCGAGACCGTGGACGAACAGCTGCTCGGCGAACTCGCCGTCGGCCTCCAGCTTCGCCATGAGCTCGGTGACCTCCTCGCCGGCGGTCACCGCCTGGAGTGCCACGACGTCGGGTTGCTCGCCCACGGGGACGATAGAAGTCGGCCAGGCAGATCCGGTCGTGACGGGGCTGGCGCGGAAACACGAGGCGCTCGAGCTCGACCTCGCCGGGCCGGTCGGGATCCCACACGATGAGCTCGTTGCCTTCCGAGTTGCAGGGGAAATACCCGAGCAGGGCGCGCGGGCGCAGATAGTCCTGGTCGCGCCACATGCGCTCCAGGCGTGGCTGGAAGTCCTCGCGCAGCAGCTTGGCCCACGCCTCGCCCTTGACCCCCCGTCCGCCCCAGTGCAGCTTGAACAGCACGTGGGTGTCGAGATGGCGGTAGACCTCGTCCATCGGGATCTCGAGCTCCCGTACGCCCCAGTACGGCGGAGCCGGGACGGGCGTATCGAGCTTGGCCTTGCTGCGGACCGTGTCGTCGGTGACCGGAGGCGCGTCGTCGGGCTCGGCGGCCGGTTGATCGCGCAGGCGCTGCGCGGCGGCGCGCGTCTTGGCGATGAGGGCCTCGCGGGCCTCGGGATCGATCAGCTCGTCCATCTTGTGCAGGCCTTCGAAGGCGTCCTTGCAGTAGAAGATGCCCGGCGCGTAGATGTCGTCGGAGGCGGGCCCGTTGGGATAGAGGATCCGCAGGCCGAAGTTGCGGTTGATGGCGGCCCCACCGATCAGCACCGGGAAGGGAAGCTGGCGCTCGTGGAGCTCCTGCACGGCGGCCGGCATCTGCTTCGAGGTCGACACGAGCAGCGCCGAGAGCCCGATCGCCGTGGCCTTGTGCTCCACGGCAGCGTCGAGGATCGTCGAGATCGGGACCTGCTTGCCGAGATCGACGACCGTGTAGCCGTTGTTGGTGAGGATCGTGTTGACCAGCGACTTGCCGATGTCGTGGACGTCGCCGAACACGGTGGCGAGCACGACGGTGCCCTTGGTGTAGCCCTCGAGCTTGTCGAGGTACTGCTCGAGCTGGGCAACCGCCTTCTTCATGACCTCGGCCGACTGCAGGACGAAGGGGAGGATCAGCTCGCCGGCCCCGAACTTGTCCCCGACCTCCTTCATCGCCGGCAGCAGCACGGTGTTGAGGGTCGGCACGGCGCCGATCTTCTCGACGCTGGCGTCGATCCACGCTTCCACGCCCTCCTTCTTGCGCCGTAGGATGTGGAAGTGCAGCGCCTCCTCGGGCTCCATGCCCTCGGTCGGGTTCTGCTGCGCGTTGGCACCCTCGGCCTCGGGCCCCTTGGACTCGAAGTGGGCGATGAACTGCTCGAGCGCGTCGTCGCGGCGGTCGAAGACCAGGTCGTCGGCCAGCTGACGCTCGTTCTCGGGGATCTCCGAGTACGGCGTGATGTGGTTGGGGTTGACCATCGCGAGGTCCAGGCCGGCCTCGACGCAGTGGTGCAGGAACACGCTGTTGAGCACCGAGCGGGCGGGGAGGCCGACGCCGAAGCTGACGTTGGAGACGCCCAGCGACGTCTGGACGCCCGGCAGCTCGGTCTTGATCTGACGGATGCCCTCGATCGTGGCGACCGCGCTCGGGCGCCACTCGGGATCACCGGTCGTCAGCGTGAAGGTCAGGCAGTCGAAGATGAGCGCGTCGCGATCGAGGCCGTGCTCGTCGCAGCAGTACTCGGTGATCCGCTTGGCCACCTCGAGCTTGCGCTCGGCCGTCTTGGCCATCCCGACCTCGTCGATCGTCAGCGCGATGAGGGCCGCGCCGTGGCGCTTGGCCAGGGGGACGACCTTGTCGAGCTTGTCGCGACCGGCCTCGAGGTTGATCGAGTTGACGATCGCGCGGCCGGGGATCTGCTGCAGGGCCAGGTCGATCACGTCGGGCTCGGTCGAGTCGATCTGGATCGGCGCCGGCTGGCTGAGCGAGATCCCCTTGACAACGCGGCGCATCTGCTCGTCCTCGTCCTGGCGCTCGGTCAGGGCCACGCACACGTCGAGCACGTGGGCGCCGCCGACCACCTGGTCCTCGGCGACGGTCATCAGCCCGTCGTAGTCGTCGGCGAGCAGCATCTCCTTGGCCTTGCGCGAGCCCTGCGAGTTGACCCGCTCGCCAATGATGGTCGGCCGGGGAGACTGGACGAGCGGAGTGGCGGCGATCATCGAGCTGACGTGCGCGGGGCGGCGCTCGGGCCGCGGTGCGGGCGAACGGCCCTTGACCCGCTGCGCGATCGCAGCGATGTGGGCGGGCGTGGTGCCGCAGCAGCCGCCGACGATCGAGATGCCGTAGCGGTCGACGAAGTCGCCGAGCACGTCGGCGAGCGGCTCGGGCTTCTCGGGGAAGATCGTCTCGCCGTTGGGGCCCTGCAGCGGCAGCCCGGCGTTGGGGATGCAGTGCACGGGCAGCGAGCTGAATTCCCCGAGGAAGCGGATCGCGTCGCGCATGTCCTCGGGGCCGGTCGAGCAGTTGAGGCCGATCGCGTCGACCTTGAGTGCCTCCAGCGTCGCCAGCACGGCGCTGATGTCGGTGCCGAGCAGCATCTTGCCGCCCTGGGGCAGCAGCGAGACGCTGGCCTGGATGGGTACGGAGCGGTTCAGCGCGGCCGCCGCGTCGCGCACGCCGAAGATCGCGGCCTTGAGCTCGAGGATGTCCTGGGCGGTCTCGATGATGATCAGATCGACGCCGCCCTCGATCAGGCCCGTGGCCTGCTCGGTGAACACTGTCTGCAGCTCGGCGAAGGTGATCGCGCCGAGCGTCGGGTCGTCAGAGGCGGGGAGGAAGCCGGTGGGGCCGATCGCGCCGGCGACGAAGTTGTGCTCGCCCGCGGCCTTGCGGGCGATCTGGGCGGCCTTGAGGTTGATCTCGTGCGTGTGGGCCTCGAGGCCCCACTCGGCGAGCTTCAGGCGCGAGGCTTGGAACGTGTCAGTCTCCAGCACGTCGGCGCCGGCCTCGATCATCGAGCTGTGCACGCCCTCGATCACGTCGGGACGGTTGAGGATGAGGGCCTCGTGGCAGCGGCCGGGAAGCCGGTAGTCGTCCTCGAGGCTGAGGTCGAACTGCTCCAAGGTGGCGCCCATGCCGCCGTCGTAGACGATCGTGCGCTCGCGGGTGGCGGTGATGAAGTCTCGCATTGCCGAGGATCGTAACAAACCTTGACACGGTTGTGGCAAGGTTGGACGAATGGGCGAGTAGAGCGCTTGCACGTTTGCTGATGACCTGCTAACCTGCAAGCACAGCAGCACTGAAAACGATCTTGAACGAGGAGCATCACATGGCTACCACCCAGACTCGGAACCACACCCCCAGCATCGACAGCGTGTTCGAGCGCGCAGGCGAGGCCCAGGAGCAGTTCGCCGCCGCCGCCCGCAAGGCCGGCAAGGCGTACCTCGACTCCTACGAGAAGGTCGTCGATCGCGCCATCGAGCTCGAGCTCAAGCTGGCCGCCACGACCCAGCAGGACTGGATCAAGAGCATCGCCGAGACCCAGGCGGACTTCGCTCGCGAGCTCACCGGCACCTACACGAGCACCGCGCGCACCCTCCTGAAATAGGCGCATCGGGCAGCGGATCCGCGCGATCCGCGACAATAAACGGCATCGGCGGAACTTCCGCCGGTGCCGTTGCTCGTTTCTGAGGAGGTCACAGATGGCCAGTTCTTCCTATTGCCCCCCGGTATCCCCTGCGTACGGAGGCCTGTTTGGCGCCTGGCTGGAGGGCTGCTCGGCGGCCGTCGCCGGGAGCGCCGACCTCTTCGCCGCCGCCCTCGATCGCTTCCCGCTGGCGCTCGACGTGCCGCGCTGGCTCGAGGTCTACAACGACCGCCGGCCCCCGCAGTGGGCGAGCGACCATTCGGTGGTGTTCGAGGCCCCGGTGGCCCGGCTGCGCGACTTCTCGGTCTCGGGCGCGCCGCGCGGGCTCGTCCCGACGCTCGTGCTCCCGCCCCAGGCCGGGCACGACTCGTGCATCGTCGACTTCTCGCCCGAGCAATCACAGATGGGCTGTATCCGCGAGGCCGGCCTGAGCAAGGCGTTCACGCTGGACTGGGTGGGAGCCACCCGTCAGACCGCGGGCTCGACGATCGACGACTACCTCGACGTGATCGATCGCGCGGTCGATCACTGCGGCGGACGCGTCAACCTGATCGGCGATTGCCAGGGGGGATGGCTGGCCACGATCTACGCCGCCCTGGCGCCCGAGCGGATCAACACGCTGACGATCGCCGGGGCGCCGATCGACTTCCAGACCGGCGAGCCGGTGATCGGCGACGTCCTCAACGGCCTGACGCCCGGGGGGGACATGCGCTTCTACGAGGCGCTCGTCGCGTCGGGCGGGGGCGTGCTCAAGGGCCGCCACATGCTCAACGGCTTTCTCCTCATCGGCCCCGGCGCCGAGGTCTCACGCCAGCTCGACCTGCTCTGTCACGTCGGCGACTCCGCGCACGTCGACCGCTACCGGATCTTCGAGGACTGGTTCAAGCACACCCAGGACATCCCGGGCGGGTTCTATCTGTGGATCGTGCGTCATCTGTTCGCGGGCAATGAGCTGATCCGTGGCGAGCTCGAGGTGCGGGGCTCGACCGTCGATCTGAGCCGCCTGGAGATGCCGTTGAACCTTCTCGCCGGGGCGACCGACCACATCACGCCTCCCGATCAGGTGTTCGCGCTCGCCGACTATGCGTCGACGGCACCGGAGGACATCGTGCGCCGGGTGAGCTCGGGCGGCCACCTCGGCCTGTTCATGGGCCACGAGGCGCTGAGCGAGCACTGGCCGCCGCTGCTGGCCGCCGTGCTCGAGCGCTCTCGGCCGGCGCGCGCCCGGTCGGCCGCCAAGAACTAGCGGGCGGTCCAGCCCTGGTCCATCGTGACCGGGACCCCGGTGAACGACCGTCCGGCCGGCCCGGCGAGGAAGGCCACGACCTCGGCGACCTCGCTGGGCTCGATCAGTTCCTTGATCGCGTGGGGGGCGAGGATCACCTGCTCGAGGACCTCGTCCTCGGACAGTCCGTGGACGCGGGCCTGATCGACGATCTGCTTCTCGACCAGGGGGGTGCGCACGTAGCCGGGGCACACCGCGCACGCCGTGATGCGGTGCTCGGCGCCTTCGAGCGCCAGGGTCTTGACCAGCCCGAGCACGCCGTGCTTGGCCGCGACGTAGGCCGCCTTGTAGGGCGAGGCGGCGAGCGCGTGAGCCGAGGCGATGACGATGAAGCGGCTCGATTCGGAGTCGCGCAGCGCCGGCCAGGCGTGCTTGGCGAGCACGAACGGGCTGGTCAGGAGCAGGGCGAGGATCGTGTCCCACCGCTCGCCGGGGAACTCCTCGATCGGGGCGACGTGCTGGACCCCGGCGTTGGGAACGACGAGGTCCAGCCGGCCGAAGCGCTGCAGCGCGGCGTCCACCGCAGCGACGTTCTGCTCAGGGTCGACGAGATCGGCCTCGAACGGCACGCCCGGACCGTCCGGATCGGGCTTGAGATCGACCGCCAGAACGTCGCAGCCATCGTCGACGAGACGTTGCGTCACCGCCCGGCCGATGCCGCTGGCCGCCCCGGTGACGAGCGCCGCCCGCGCGCTCATTCGCCGTCCCCGTCCGCCGGCGGGGGCTCGGAGCGCCGCCGGGTCTGGCGCGGCGAGACGGCCACGAACGCCTCGTAGACCTCCTTGAGCGCCCCGCGCTGGCGCGCCGTCAGCCGTGGGTCGGCGACGATCGCCTCGAGCACGGCGTTGGACTCGGGCGCCGACCCCGGCGCCGGCATCCCCGCCTGCTTGTACAGGGCGTCAGCCGAGACCTTGAGGGTGCGGGCGATCGAGTCCAGCACCGTCTCCGAGGGGGCGCGGAGGCCCCGCTCGATCTGCGACAGGTACGGGTTCGAGATTCCCGCCAGCTCGGCGAACTGACGCATCGAGAGCTCGGCCAGCTCACGCTGCTGGCGGATGATCTCGCCCAGAGAGGAGGCGGTGGGGCGCTCGGCCATGCCGGCCAGGATAGGCGCGCGCGGCGCCGCTTACATGTCCTGTCCGCCGTTGACGCCCCACACCGCGCCGGTGATGTAGGCCGACTGGTCGGCGGCGAGGAAGTGGACGACGCGGGCGATCTCGTCGGGGCGGGCGAGCCGGCCGACCGGGATCTGGGCCTTGATCTTGTCGAGCACCTTCTCGGGCATGTTCTCGAGCATCTCGGTGGCCACGAAACCGGGAGCGACCGTGTTGATGGTCACGCCGATCCCGTCGTCGGTGAGCTTGCCGGCCTTGCTGAGCTGATGGGCGGCCTCGCGGGCGAGGGTCTTGGTGAGGCCGAACAGTCCCGACTTGGAGGCCGCGTAGTTGGCCTGGCCGATGTTGCCGGTCTCGCCGATGATCGACGAGATGTTGATGATCCGCCCCGACCCGCGCTCGATCATGTGGGGCAGGACCGCCTGCGACATGAAGAACGCGCCCGACAGGTTGACGGCGATCACCTTGTACCAGTCCTCGTCGCTCATCTTCAGCACGGTCTTGTCGATGGTGATGCCGGCGTTGTTGACGAGCACGTCGAGCCGTCCGTGCCGGTCGATGACCTCGGCGACGGTGCGCCGGCAGTCCTCGGCCGAGCCGATGTTGCCCTGGTGCACGCTGGCGGTGATTTCCGCCGACTCGAGCTTGTTCAAAAACTCGCGGGCGTGGTCCTCGTCACGGCCGTAGCCGGCGGCGACGACCGCGCCCTGCTCGCCGAAGCTCTGCGAGATCGCGGCGCCGATGCCGCGGGTGCCGCCGGTGACGAACACGACGTGCCCGGCCATCCGGGGGCGGTGCCTGCCCTTGTCGACGGCGGTCTCGGTCGGGGATGCGCTGGTCTCTGTGGTCATGCGTCCTCTCCTCTCGTATGTCGGGCTCCGCTCAGCGCTCGGAGCGCTCGCGCAGCCAGTCGGCCATCTCCGGCCAGATCTCCTTGCGCGCCGCCGAGCCGGCGACCAGCCCGATGTGTCCTCCCGGGCGATCGATGTGGGTCACGTCCTCGCTGGAGACGAGCTCGAAGATCGGCATCGTCCCGTTGCGCGGGGCGATGTGGTCGGCGCCGGCGGTGACCACGAGCAGGTTCTGCTCGATGCGGCTGAGATCGATCCGCTGACCGCGCAGTCGGGCGCGCCCGGAGACGAAGTCACCGTTGCGGTACATCATCTCGATCCACTCCGCCCACGCGCGTCCCGGAAAGTTCGGGTTGTCGGCGACCCACTTGGCCATCGGCTGGTAGGTCTCGCGCCGCGCCGTGCCGTCGGCGATGCCGTCCCACAGGCGGCGGTACGTCGTCCAGAAGTTGGTCACCGGCTTGAGCAGCTTGTTGGCGACATCGACCGCCCCGCCGGGCAGGACGCGCCATTGCTCGGCGACCTGGTCGACGTCGAACTCGGGGTCGCCCACCCAGCGGGCGTACGTCGATCCCCGCGCCTCCACGGGCATCGTCAGCAGGGCGAGGTTGCGCACCCGGTTACTCGCGCCCGCGTGCTCGAGCCCGCAGTACATGGCGCACAGCGTCGCCCCGATGCACCACCCGAGCAGCGACAACTCGTCGGCTCCGCTCTCGCGCAGCGTCTCGCGGATCCCCCAGTGCAGCTCGTCGCACACGTAGTCGTCGAGGCCGGTCTCGGCATCCTCCTCGTCGGGATAGCCCCAGTCGAGCAGGAACACGTCGAAGCCCTCGCCCAGGAGGTACTCGACGAGCGAGTGGCCGGGCCGCAGGTCGAAGATCGCGGGCCGGTTGATGAGCGCGAACACGAGCAGCAGCGGGACCGGATAGGCGCGCTCGGTCGAGCGGTAGCGGTACAGGGTCGTGCCGCGGTGGGTCCACACGACATCGCGCTCGGTGGCGCCGAGCACGGCGTCGTCGGTGGTGAGCAGCGTGTTGGCGAACTCGAACGCGGTGGCCGGCGTGCGGACGAGTCGCGCGAGGGCGCTCATCGCTTCGCCGACGGGCTGCGCCGCCGGTTGGCCGACGAGCGGCCGTTGCCCGAGGACGTCGAGGCGCCGCTCTGGGTCGACGAGAGCCCGTCGCGCAGCTGCTCGACCTCCTGGAGCACCCGCTCGAGCTTGTCCTCGGTGCGGTGCAACTGCTTCGCCAGCCGGGTGATGTCGGCGCGGCCGGCGACCCTCAGGTTGCGCAGCACGAGATCGGCGAAGTCGTTGCCCATGCGCGTGAGCGCGGCGACGTTCTCGGCGGTGCGTGCGAGCAGGGCGCCGAAGCTCGGGGTCGACACGGCCTCCTCGAACGCCTTCGCGGTCCGCGACTCCATGTCCTCATAGAGGGCGCGCACCTGTTCCTGGGGCGAGCTGTTGGCTTCCTGGTTGCGATCCGACATGCCTCTCCTCGTGTCGCTTCCCGGTTGCTACCCGCCGCACCGGGACTGAAATCGAGGCTACGCCGGACCGCCGGGGTCCGCAACCGCCGCCGCGCCACCCCCACCCATCTGTCGGCAGCTGCGCTTCGCGCCCGGTTGTGCTGGAAAGCGGGTGTTTGTACGCGACCGCCCGGCTGAGTAAGCTTGGACGCCAAGGGGTAATAGAACGATATGCAGAGCGTTACGCAGGGCCTGAGCGTGACCTATCGGGCGGAGCCCGGCTCGGTTGCGGAGGCACGGGCGGCCGTGGCTGGCTTCGCGCGGGACGCCGGCGCGACCGACGCTCAGATCGACTCCGTCCGCCTCGCGGTGTCCGAGGCCGTCACCAACGCGGTCCTGCACGCCTATCGCGGCGCCCCCGGGCAGATCCACGTGACGGCGGCGCTCGCCGATCGCGAGCTGTGGATTCTCGTCTCCGACGAGGGCGGCGGGATGCAGCCGCAGGCCGATCGTCCCGGGCTGGGGTTGGGCCTCGGACTCATCTCCCAGGTGTGCGACGACATGGCGATCGTCCCTCGCTCCTCCGGAGGGATCGAGGTGCGGATCCTGTTCAAGCTTGCCGTCGTCCCCGAGCGTCCGGAGCCCGACCCCAAGCACAGCCGGCCTGAGCGCCCGCGCCCTCAGGGCGCGCCGGTCGCCCCCGCCCCCGCGGAGATGGCGGTCGGCCTTCCCGGTCCGGTGTCCGCCGTGGCCGCGGCGCCGCTGCCCGACTGAGATCCCCGCCTCGCGGTCCGAGAGCTGCTAGCTGCGCGGGTCCCGGCGCTCGGCTTCGCTGCCGGCCTCGCCCACCTTCTCGACGACGGAGTACTGGCCGTGACGTTCGACGACCACTTCCACCTCGGGCAGTTCGTGCCCGCGGACGATCACGAAGCGCCGCGGCTTCGCGCGCACCCGCTCGTACTCGGCCAGGGTCAGCGCTACCAGGGTGTTGCAGCCCAGACGGGCGCATTCACAGCGAAACCCAATCGGGGCCTCGGGATCGCCGGGCCACTGGCCGCGCACGATCCCCTCGTTGACGTCGCGGAACATGTCCTCGTTGGAGGCCATCCGCCGCTCGATGTCCTCGCTCATGGGCCGGCGGCGGCGTACAGGGCCTCGATCGCGCGCGCCTGACCGACGGCGTCGGCGCGGCCTAGGCGTGGCTGGGCCCGCCCGCGGATCGCCGCCGAGAAGTTCTCGGCCTCCAGCCGGTAGGAATCGGCGACCTCGAGTTCGATCCGCTCGACCGTTCCGTCGCGGCGCAGCTCGATCACCGGCTCCCGGCAATGCCAGGGATCGTCGAGGAACAGGCTCGCCTCCTCGCCCACGACCTCCAGCTCGTCGCGCGCGGCGAGGGCGATGCCGGCGTCGAAGTGGGCCAGGACGTCGGCGCCGAAGCGCATCGAGCCGGTGAAGGCCACGTCGACCCCGTTGCCGCCGATGAGCTGGTGGCCGCTGAGCGCCTCGGGCTCGCCGGCGAGCAGCCGGGCCGCGCTGACGCAGTAGCACCCGACATCCATCAGCGCCCCGCCGTCCAGCTCGTCGCTGAGACGGACGTTGGCCGCGTCACCGGCGCCGATCGCGAAGCTGAACGCCGCCCGCACGAGCCGCAAGCGCCCGATCACGCCCGCCTGCACGAGCGTCAGGAGACGCTCGGTCTGCGGGTTGTGGCGCCACATGAACGCCTCCATCAGCAACCGGTCGGCCGCTTGCGCCGCGTCGAACGCCGCCTCGACGTCGGCGGGCCGGCGGCTCAGCGGCTTCTCGCACAGCACGTGCTTGCCCTTGGCGAGCGCCCGGTGGGTCCATTCCAGGTGCAGGGCGTTGGGCAGCGAGATGTAGACGGCCTCCACGTCGGGATCGTCGAGCAGCTCCTCGTAGCTGCCGTACGCGCGATCGATCCCATTCTCCCGCGCGTACCGGGCCGCGCGATCGCCGTCGCGGCTGGCCACCGCCAACATGTCGCACTCGTCGGACTCCGCCATCCCGGCCAGAAACTTCGCGTTGATGCGAGCGGTCGAGAGCACGCCCCACTGCACGCTCATGTCGTCAGGGGGCTATACGGTTCACTCGCCGGACTCGCGGGTGGCCGCGTCGGCGGTCCCCCGGTCGCCCTGCGAATCGCCCGTGACGGCGCTCTTGAAGTCGTGGATGCCACGGCCGATCGAGCGGGTGGCCTCGGGCAGGCGCTTGGGGCCGAGCACGAGCAGGGCGACGACCAGGATCAACAGCAGGTGCGTGGGCTGGAGAATGTCGTTGACGATCACGACGAGGAGAGTACAGCGTGCCTGACAGCGTCACCGCGTTCGCGCCCGGGCGCGTGAACCTGATCGGTGAGCACACCGACTACAACGAAGGCCTGGCGCTGCCGTTCGCGATCCGCGAGGGTGTGACAGTGCGCGCGCGCCGGGTCGCGGACGGTCGGGTGACGGTGGTGGCCCACGATCTCGGTGCCCACGACTCGTTCGACGTTCACCAGCCGGGCCGGGTCAGCGGTTGGCGCGCGTTCGTGCGCGGCGCCGTCGGCGAGCTGACGGCATCGGGGGCGGAGCTCGTCGGGACCCACCTCGAGATCCGGGGCACGGTGCCGTCGGGGTCGGGCCTGTCCTCGTCGGCCGCGTTGGAGGTGGCGCTGTGCCTGGCCCTGCTCGGAGTCAGCGACGCGCCGGTCCCCGACCGCCTGGAGCTGGCGCGGATCTGCTCGCGGATCGAGAATGAATGGGTGGGAGCCCGGACCGGTCTGCTCGATCAGATCGCGTCGCTGTGCGGGGAGGCCGAGCGAGCCCTGGAGATCGACTTTCGCTCGCTGGAGGTCACGCCGGTGGCTCTGGAGCTGGCGGGGTACTCGCTGGTCACGCTCGATTCCGGAGAGCGCCACGCCAACGCCGGGCGCCAGGCCGATGGCGACGCGCAGCCGGGCTACAACCAGCGGCGCGACGAGTGCCAGCGGGCCTGCGAGCTGCTGTCGATCTCCAGCCTGCGCGAGGCGACGATGGAGATGATCGAGCGGCTGCCCGACCCGCTGCGCGACCGCGCCCGGCACGTGCTCACCGAGAACGAGCGGGTGCGCGCGACGGTCACCGCCCTGCGCGACGGCGACCTCGCGCGCGTCGGCGAGCTGCTCAACGCCTCGCACGCCAGCCTGCGCGACTGCTTTGCCATCTCCACGCCGGCCGTCGAGGCGACGGTGCAGCGGTTGCTTGACGCGGGGGCGATCGGCGCGCGGATCGTCGGGGGCGGCTTCGGCGGCCACGTGCTCGGCCTCGTCGGTCCCGACGCGCGGGCGCCCGAGGACGCGGTCACCGTCGAGCCGGGGCCCGGAGCCCATCTCCTGTGAGCCCCTCGCCCCCGGACTGCGCCGGCGGATGGCGCGGCCCCGAGCGCCTGGTTAGCGCTAACATGCCGCGGCTGGCTTCGCGCGACGAGCGGAGCGGAGGAGAGGAGAGTGATGGACGCCGACGACGATGCTGAGCCGCCGACTCGCGCTCGGCGCGCCGCCGTGATGGCCGATGTGGGACGGCTGGCCGGGGTCTCGCACCAGACCGTCTCGCGGGTGATCAACGGCAGCCGGCACGTCAGCCCCGCGACCCGTGAGCGGGTGCTCGAGGCGATGCGCGAGCTGGAGTACCGCCCCAACTCCATTGCCCGCGCGCTCGTCACCGGGCGCTCGCGCACGCTCGGCGTGGTCAGCTTCGACACGACGCTCTACGGACCGGCATCGACCCTGTTCGGGATCGAGCGCGCCGCCCACCAGGCGGGCTACTTCATCATCATCGCCAGCCTGCGCGCGCTCGATCGCGCCTCGGTGGTGGAGGCGGTCGACCGGCTGCGCCTTCAGGGGGTGGAGGGGATCCTCGTGATCGTCTCCGAGCAGGCGGCCGCCGAGGCGCTGCTGGCGGTGCAGATCGATGTCCCGCTCGTTGCCGTCGAGGCCGGGCCGGACCGCGGAATCCCCGTCGTGGCGGTGGATCAGCACCTCGGGGCGACGATGGCCACGCGTCATCTGCTCGACCTCGGACACGAGACCGTCCATCACATCACCGGGCCGCCGGCGTCGCTCGAGGCCCAGCTGCGCACCGAGGGCTGGCGGGCGACGCTGCGCGCCTGCGGAGCGACCGTGCCGGCCCCGCTGGTCGGCGACTGGAGCGCGCGCACCGGGTATCACCTGGGCTGTCGGCTGGCCCGCGAGCGCGATGTCACGGCGGTGTTCGTGGCCAACGATCAGATGGCCCTCGGGCTGCTGCGGGCGATGCACGAGGCCGGTCGGGGGATCCCCGACGAGCTCAGCGTCGTCGGCTTCGACGACATCCCGGAGGCGCCGTACTTCACGCCGCCGCTGACGACGGTCCGCCAGGACTTCGGCGAGGTCGGCAGCCGCAGCCTGCGCGTCCTCGTCGACACGATCTCCAGCCGCGCCGACGGTAGCGCGCTGCCCGCCGGATCCTTGATCGCGCCGGAGTTCGTCCTGCGCGCCAGCACGTCGGGCCATGTCGCTCCCGCCGGACGCGAGTCGGCGGATTGACACATGTCCCATGTGATCGCTAACATGACGCGCCGCGCACCGCCCATGAGAGGAGAGAGCCCCGCCTCGGCGAAGCATCGCGAGGTCGGCACCAGGTCACGAACGCCCCATCGATCGGTTGACTGCCGCATTGCGCAACAGCGCGGGTGGCGAATGATCGGGTGGCTCTTGCACACGTTCCGTTTGAGTTAATGTCACTGGACATCCAGCGCCGCGTCTGAGACGGTACGGCGGGCTGGGAGGTCCGAGGAGAGGAGAGTTGATGTCCAAGGAGGATGTTGTCTACGAGGCCGTCGAGCGACTCGAGTGGGACGAGCGCAAGGAGGACGACACGCCGCACAAGCGTCTGCGGCAGTTCACGCGGCGTACGGCGCTGACGGGCGGCGCGGCCGGAATCGCCGCGATGATGATCGAGGCGTGCGGAGGCTCGAGCTCGAGCTCGAGCAGCAGCGCTGGCGGGACGAGCACCGCTTCGGCGGCCGGGGGCGGCAGCGCGGCGGCCAGCATCTTCGGCTCCAGCACTCCGCTGAAGTTCACCCTCGTCAACCACGTCACCACCAACCCGTTCTTCACCCCGACGCAGAACGGCGCCGCCGACGCCTGCAAGATGCTCGGGTGCACGTATCAGTGGACGGGATCACAGAACAGCAACGTCGGCGAGATGGTCAACGCGTTCAACAGCGCCGTCAGCGCCGGCGTCGACGGCATCGGCATCGCCCTGGTCTCGCTCACCGCGTTCAACGCCCCTGTCGCCAAGGCGCTGGCGGCGAAGATCCCGGTCGTGTCCTACAACGCCGACGCCGCCAAGAACCCGCGCCTGGCCTATATCGGTCAGGACCTGTTCGTCTCCGGCCAGGAGATGGGACAGCACATCGCATCGCTCGTCCCGTCGGGTGACGTGGCGCTGTTCATCGCCACCCCCGGCTCGCTGAACATCCAGCCCCGGATCGACGGCGCCCAGGCGTTTCTCAAGTCCCATCCCGGGATCAAGACGCATGTCGTGGCGACCGGCGCGGCGCTGCCGCAGGAGCAGTCGACGGTCGAGTCGTTCATCACGTCGCACCCCACGTTCAAGGGGTTCTTCGCCGTCGATGGGGGCAGCACCCAGTACGTCGGGCAGTCGATCCAGAAGCACGGCCTCGTGGCCAAGGGCATCAAGGGCGGCGGCTATGACCTCACCCCCGTCACCCAGCAGACGCTGGCCGCGGGTGCGCTGGAGTTCACGATCGACCAGCAGCCCTACCTACAGGGGTTCCTGCCGATCCTGGAGCTGTACATGTACAAGGTGTCGCAGACCCTGACCGGTGTCGCCGACGTCAACACGGGCCTGAAGTTCCTCGACAAGACGACGGTCATCCCGTACAACAGCACCAAGAGCCGGTTCGAGGGCACCAGCACCTCGGCGGGCGTCACGAAGTAGTGCACCACTCGCCGGCACACGCTCACGCGCGCTCCTAGCGATGGCAGTCACTCCGGAAAGCACGCCCGGGCCCCCGGCAGCCCCTCCACCGCAGGGCCCAGCGAAAGGCTGGGCCCGCCGCGGTGGGGCGCTGAGCATCGGACAGCGGCTATTGACGCTCCGCGAGGGGAGCATCATCGTCGTCACGCTGATCGCGTTCATCTACTTCGCGACCAGCACCCCGCGGTTCCTCGATTCGAGCAGCCTCAAGTCGCTGCTGCCGTACTTCGCGCCGTTCGCGATCATGGCGGCGGGCGAGGTGTTCGTGATGATCAACGGCGAGATCGATCTCTCGATCGGCGCCGTGTACCTCTTCACCCCGTTCGTGTTCTACAAGCTGAACGCCAGCGTCGGGCTGCCACTCATCCCGGCGTTGATCGTCGCACTGCTCATCGCGATGTTGATCGGCCTGTTCAACGGACTGGTGGTGGCGGTGGTGGGGATCTCCTCGTTCGTCACCACCCTCGGCACCTTATTCACGCTGGACGGCCTCACCCTGATCATCTCCCACGCCACCCAGGTCAACACCCCCGGCACGTCGGTCGTCAAGGTGAGCACGTTCGCGCAGATCTTCGGTGGCGGCACCTACTCCGAGCTGTTCTGGGCGATCGGAATCGTGATCATCTTGCAACTCGTCCTGTCGTTCACCCGCTGGGGCGTCTATACCGTCGCGGTCGGCGGCAACCGGCTGGGGGCATCGGAGGCCGGCGTCCGGACCAAATTGGTGCTGACTCGCAACTTCGTCATGTGTGCCGGGCTCGCCGGGTTCGTCGGAGTTCTCGAGGCGGTGCGGTCGGTGACGACGACGCCCGACCCGTCCGGTTCCAACGCGATCCTCTTCCAGGCGATCTCCGCCGCGGTCATCGGGGGCACGCTCCTGCAGGGCGGCTCCGGCACCGTCGTCGGCGCGTTCATCGGCGCCATCTTCCTCGGCATCCTCCAGGAGGGACTGAACATCAAGGGCGTCAGCGCGAACTACTTCCTCTTCTACCTCGGTCTTGCCGTCCTGATCGCGATGGCCTTCAACACGTACGTGTCGCGGGTCCGAACGGGGTCCGGCCGTGGCTGACCAGGTGAGCCCCGGCGAGCACATCGTCGCCCCGGCGACGGCCGATGACGACGTGCTGCGCATCGAGCACGTCGGCAAGCGCTTCGGCGCCACCGTGGCCCTGCGTGACATCAACATGCACCTGCGCAAGGGTGAGGTGCTGGGGTTGCTCGGCGACAACGGCGCGGGCAAGTCGACGCTGATCAAGATCCTCGCCGGCTTTCAGAAGGCCGACACCGGCAGCCTGTGGCTGAAGGGCGACACGTACGCTCCCAAGAGCGTCGACGATGCCCGCTCGCTCGGCATCGACTGTGTCTTCCAGGACCTGGCGCTGATCAACGAGCTGACCGTCTACCAGAACCTGTTCCTGCGCCGGGAGAAGGTCCGCACGCCGATCCCGTTCCTCTCCAACGCGCTGATGCGGCGGGAAGCACGGGCGGCGCTCGATCAGATCGGGATCAACATCCCGTCGATCGATGTGCCCGCGGCGCGGCTCTCGGGCGGGCAGCGTCAGGCGATCGCGGTCGCCCGCACGATCTCCGGCGACGCCGACATCATCCTCCTCGACGAGCCGCTGGCGGCGATGGGCGCCAAGGAGGGGGCGATGATCCTCGACCTCATCGCCCGCCTCAAGGAGGAGGGCAACGTCTCGATCATCATGATCCTGCACAACTACGTGCACGTGCTCGCCGCCTGTGACCGCGTCAACCTGATCCAGGACGGCGTCATCGGTCTCGACAAGCCGACCGCCGAGACGTCGGTCGAGGAGCTGACCGAGATCGTCGTCGAGGAGTACCGCCGGGCACGGCTCGAGGCGCAGGCCGCGGAAGCGGGCAACGGCGCCGGCGGCGGCGCCCCCGCCGCCGACGACGCCCGCGTCCGGCACGCCGTAGCTGGTGGGCCTCCACTAGTGGCCGAGCCGGCCTACTGCATCGGTGTCGACTTCGGCACCGAATCCGGGCGCGCGCTGCTGCTCGACGGGCGCACCGGCGAGGAACTGGCGGTCAGCGCCGTCGATTACCCGAGCGCCGTGATCGAGTCGACGTTGCCCGGCACGGGTGAGCCGCTGGGCCCCGACTGGGCGCTCCAGGACCCTGACGACTGGACGCACGTGCTCGAGGTGGGGATTCCCGATGTCCTCGCTCGCGCCGGGGTCGGAGCCGACCGGGTCGTCGGCCTGGGCGTCGACTTCACCTCCTGCACGGTGCTGCCGGTCCGCGCCGACGGCGAGCCGCTGTGCCGCGTCGAGCGCTGGCGCGGGCACCCGCACGCCTGGCCGAAGCTGTGGAAGCACCATGCCGCCCAGCCCGTCGCCGACCGCCTCACCGAGGTCGCGGTGCAGCGCGGGGAGCCGTTTCTGGAGCGCTACGGCGGGCGGATCTCCTCGGAGTGGTACTTCCCCAAGCTGATCGAGATCTGGCTCGAGGACCGCGAGGTCTATGACACCGCCGACGGCTTCATCGAGGCGACCGACTGGATCGTGTGGCACATGACCGGCCGCGAATGCCGCCAGAGCTGCGCCGCCGGCTACAAGGCGATGTGGTCAGCGCAGGAGGGACTGCCGCCGGTCGACTACTTCGAGGCGGCCTATCCGGGCTTCGACCGTCCTGCCGAGAAGCTCGGAACGCAGTTCGCGCCACTCGGCACGCGGGCGGGCACGCTGCGCGCCGAGCTCGCCGAGCGGTTCGGGCTGGGGCCGGACGTCGCCGTCGCCGTCGGCAACGTCGACTCGTTCGCCTCGGTGCCGGGGGCGGGCGTCGAGCGTCCGGGGGTGTACGTGATGGCGATCGGCACGTCGATCTGCGACATGGTCATCGACGCCGAGGAGGTGCGGCTCCCCGGCATCACCGGCGTCGTGCGCGACGGCATCCTGCCCGGCCGCTTCGGCTACGAGGCGGGACAGACGGCGGTCGGCGACATGCTGGCGTGGTTCGTGCGCACGCTGGGCGACGGCGCGCAGTTCGACGCGCTGGAGCGCGACGCCGCCGAGCTGGCGCCCGGTCAGACCGGGTTGGTGGCGCTCGACTGGTTCAACGGCAACCGCTCGATCCTCGCCGACGCCGACCTCAGCGGCGCGATCCTGGGGCTGACCCTGCGGACCCGGCCGGCCGAGATCTACCGCGCGCTGCTGGAGTCGATCGCGTTCGGCAACCGGCGGATCATGGACAACTTCACCGAGCACGGGATCGCGCTGGAGCGGATCGTCGCCTGCGGCGGGATCGCCGAGAAGAGCCCGCTGACGATGCAGCTGATCGCCGACGTCAGCGGGCGGCCCGCGCACGTGCCCGACTCCGAGCTCATCCCGGCCCGCGGGGCGGCGCTGTTCGGAGCGGTCGCGGCCGGGGTCTACCCGAGCATCGACGAGGCGATCGCGGCCACGCGACCGGCCGACGCCCGCGTCTACGAGCCCCGGGCGCAGGCCCACGAGGTCTATGACCGGGTCTATCCCGTTTACCGCAGCCTGTACGAGATCCTCGGTCAGCGCGAGGTCGGGCTGCTGCACGCGCTCAAGCGCATCCGCACCGGAAAGGAGGAGGGTTCATGAGTCAGTTGCCCAGGATCGGCCTGCTCGGGATCATGCAGGAGCTCTATGACGAGATGATCCCGGGGATCACCGAGCACCAGGCCGCCTATGCCGCCGAGGTCGCCCAGCGGCTCTCGGGGGTCGCGGACGTGAGCTTCACGCGACCGGCCCGCAACCAGTCAGACATCGCGCAGCGGACCGCCGAGCTCGTCGCCGAGGGCGTGGACGGGATCATGATCGTGATGCTCACCTACGGGCCGGCGATGCGCTCGGTCCGCGCTCTGCAGGCGGTCCCGGTGCCGTTGCTGCTGGCCAACATCCAGCCCGAGCGCACGATCACCGCCGCCTGGACGATGGATGACCTGACCTACAACCAGGGGATCCACGGCGCCCAGGATCAGGCCAATGCGCTGCTCCGGGCGGGTGTGCCGTGCTCGATCATCACCGCCGATTGGCGCTCGGAGGACTTCGCCGAGGCGTTCGCCGACTGGGCGACCGCGGCCCACGCGATCACCCGGTTGCGCAGCTCCCGCGTCGCGCTCCTCGGCTACCCGATGAACGGGATGGGCGACATCCTCTACGACCCCCCGGCGATGCTGCGCCGGATCGGGCCGACGATCGTCGCCGAGGACCTGGGCGGCCTCTATGCCCGGCTTGAGACGGTCACCGACGCGGCGATCGAGGCCCTGCTCGCCGAGCACGCCGAGCGCTTCGCGGTCTCGCCCGACCTGCCGCGCGAGCGCCACGCCTATGCGGCGCGGCTGGAGATCGCCATTCGTCAGATGCTGGAGCACGGCGACTATGCCGGGTGGTCGTTTCACTTCGACGCGATCGGCGGCGACGGGCGCTTTGCCCAGCTGCCGCTGCTCGCCGCCTCGAACCTGATGGCCGACGGCTACGGCTACGCCGCCGAGGGCGACACGAACACGGCGTCGCTGATGTGCGCCGCGCAGACGATGATCGGCAACGCCCACTTCTCGGAGATGTACGCGATGGACTGGGAGCTCGACTCGGTGCTGATCAGCCACATGGGGGAGGGCAACTGGGCGATCGCGCGGCCCGACCGGCCGGTGGCGCTCATCGATCGCCCCCTCGGCATCGGCGGGCTGGACAATCCGCCGACGCCGGTGTTCTCGGCCGTGCCCGGGCCCGCGACGACCGCCGCGCTGATCCCGCTCGAGGGCGAGGCCTACCGGCTGCTCGTCAGCCGCGGGGAGGTGCTCGACACCCCCGAGCTGCCCAAGGTGGAGATGCACTACTTCCACTACCGTCCCGAGCCGGGCATGGAGGCGTTCATGGACCAGTGGCTGGAGCTCGGCGGCCCGCATCACTTCGTCACCAATCTCGGCGACCACGTCGGGCGGTGGCGGCGCTTCGCCGAGCTGCTGGAGATCGACTACGAGGAGATCTGAGGTGACGGAGTTCGCATCGCTGCGCGAGGAGGTGCTGGCCGCCAACCTGGCGCTGCCCGAACACGGTCTCGTCAAGCTGACCTGGGGCAACGTGAGCGGGCTGGATCGCGACGCCGGGGTGATGGCGATCAAGCCGAGCGGCGTGGCCTATGACGGGATGACCGCGCAGGACATCGTGCTCGTCGACATCGACAGCGGCGAGGTCGTCGACGGCAACCGGCGGCCGTCGAGCGACACGCCGACGCACGCCGCGCTCTACCGGGCGCTCGACGGCATCGGCGGGATCGTGCACACCCACTCCACCTACGCCACGGCGTGGGCCCAAGCGGGGCGCGAGATCCCGCTGCTGGGAACCACCCACGCGGATTTCTGCGCCGAGCCGGTCCGGGTCACGCGCGGCCTGAGCGCCGACGAGGTGGCGCGCGACTACGAGGTGGAGACGGGCACGGTCATCCTCGAGGCGGTCGGCGGCCGGCCCGACGAGGTGCCGGCCGTCCTCGTGCGCGGCCACGCCCCGTTCTGCTGGGCCGCCACCGCGGCCAAGGCCGTCGAGGCGGCGGTGACGCTCGAGGAGATCGCCCGGCTGGCGCTGCTGTCACGGGTACTCGATCCCGATGGCCCCGTCCTCGATGCCTGGGTGCGCGACAAGCACCACGAGCGCAAGCACGGGCCGGCCGCGTATTACGGCCAGAGCTGACCGCTACCAGCGGTCGTGGACGTGCTCGCGGATGAGCCGGTCATAGACGTCTGAGACGCCGGCCAGCTGCTCGTCGCGCAGCGGCGGCAGCGAGGCGGCGGCGACGTTGGAGGCGACCTGCTCGGGGTTGCGCGCCCCCGGGATCACCGTGCTCACCCCGGGCTGATCGACGACCCAGCGCAGCGCGAACTGGGCGAGCGTCGAGCCGTCGTCGACGAGGGCCGACAGCTCGCGGGCGGCGGCCACGCCGACCTCGAAGGGCACGCCGGCGAACGTCTCGCCGACATCGAACGCCTCCCCGGCGCGGTTGTAGTTGCGATGGTCGGAGGCGTCGAAGGTGGTCGTCTCGTCGTAGCGGCCCGAGAGCAGCCCGGAGGCCAGCGGCACGCGGACGATGATCCCCACCCCGGCCTCGCGGGCCGCCGGGAGGACGCGCTGCAGCGGCTTGAGGCGAAAGCAGTTGAGGATGATCTGCACCGTCGCCACGTGCGGACGGGAGATGGCGGCCAGCGCCTGCTCGCAGGTCTCCACCGAGACCCCGTAGGCGCGGATCCGCTCCTGCTCGACCATCGCGTCGAGCGCCGCGAACGCCGCGTCGTTGGCGTACACGCCGTCCGGCGGGCAGTGCAGCTGCACGAGGTCGAGCGTCGCGACCCCGAGGTTCTCTCGCGAGCGGTCGTTCCAGGCGAGGAAGTTGGCTTCGCTGTAGTTCTCGGTCGTCTGGTCCTCGCGCCGGCCCATCTTGGTGGCCACGAACACCTCGGGATGGCGCTCGCGCAGCGCGGCGCAGAAGCGCTCGCTGCGCCCGTCGCCGTAGACGTCGGCGGTGTCGAAGAAGGTCACGCCCCGTTCGTAGGCGGTCTCGAGGACCGCCTCGGCGGCGCCGGCGTCGACGTCGCCCCAATCGGCGCCGAGCTGCCACGTGCCGAGTCCGATCACGCTGACGTCGCGATTGAGCCGTTCGATGTGTCGGGTCTCCATGCGCGCCGCATCCTAGTCACAATGGCGGGCATGAACGACGATGCCGGCCGCCGCGCCGCTGCCGAGAAGATGCGCGACGCGGGCGCGCACGAGGAGGCGATACGTGCCTTCGAGAACGCCTACTCGCGCCTGATCTCCGGGCAGTCGACGATGCTCCCGAGCTCCGAGCTGGAGCCCGCCGGCGACGTTCCGGCGCTCGAGGAGCTGCCCGAGACCGACCCCGGGGACGTGCTCGGGCAGGTGGCGCTGATCAAGCTCAACGGCGGCCTGGCCACGACGATGGGGCTGCAGCAGCCCAAGTCGCTGATGGAAGCCCGCGACGGGCGCTCATTCCTCGACATCATCATCGGCCAGACGCTGGCGCTCCGCCGCCGCTACGGAGTGGAGCTGCCGCTCGTGCTCATGGACTCCGAGTCCACGCGCGAGCCGACCCTTCAGGCGCTGGCCGCCCACTCCGAGTTCGACGACCACGGCCTCGCTCCCGACTTCCTGCAGAGCGTCATCCCCAAGCTCGATGCCGACACCCTGGAACCGGTCAGCTGGCCGGGCGCGCCGGCGATGGAGTGGGTTCCGCCCGGGCACGGTGACGTCTACGGGGCGCTGCGGCGTTCGGGGATGCTCGATGCGTTGCGCGAGCGCGGGATCCGCTACGCGATGCTGTCCAACGCCGACAACCTGGGGGCGCGACTCGATCCCCGCATCGTCGCCCACATGGCCCGGGAGGAGATCCCGTTTCTCATGGAGGTCGTCCAGGGGACCGAAGCCGACCGCAAGGGCGGCCACGTCGCCCGCCGGCGCTCCGACGGTCAGCTCGTCCTGCGCGAGACGGCCCAGACGCCGCCGGAGGACGAGGACTCCTTCCGCGACTTCCGCCGGTGGCGCTACTACAACACGAACAACCTGTGGGTCGATCTCAAGGTCCTCGCCGAGACGCTGGAGAGCAACGGCGGCGTGCTCGAGCTGCCGCTGATCGTCAACCGCAAGACCGTCGATCCCCGGGACGCCGACTCCACGCCGGTGATCCAGCTCGAGAGCGCGATGGGGGCCGCGATCGAGAGCTTCCCCGGCGCCAGCCTGCTGCTCGTCCCCCGCACCCGGTTCGCGCCCGTCAAGACGACCGATGACCTCCTCGTCCTGCGCTCCGACGTGTACACCGTCGGCGAGGAGATGGAGGTCGAGCCGGTCCCCGAGCGAGCCGACGACCTCCCCTACGTCGAGCTCGACAAGCGCTTCTACCGGATCATCGACGAGTTCGAGCGCCGATTCCCCAGCCGGCCCGCCCTCGCTGCGCGAGGCCGAGCGGCTCGTCGTGCACGGCGATGTGACGTTCGCGGACGGCACGGCGGTCGGTCGTCGAGGTGCAGGAGCCGACGACGCTCGAGTCCGGCCAGGTCCTGGAGGCACAGTGGCCGCCCCCGCAGATACGCACGCATTCGAGTCCGGCGGTGCGCGGTCTGAGCTTCGCGTAGCGCTGCTACGCGTCAGCTCCTGCGTCCTTGCGCAGCATCCCCCAGGGAGCACTCTCGGTGCGACCGTACCTACGGGGACGGCCACTAACCGTGGGGAGCGACGAGGACCCAGCCGCGGACGGCGGCGCGATCACGATCGTGCTCGCCGATGACCACCGGGTCGTCCGCGCGGGATTGCGGCTGCTCCTCGAGGCCGAGACGGACATGCGCGTCGTCTCCGAGGCGGGCGACATCTCGCTCACCGAGCGTCGGGTGGTCGCCTATCACCCACGGGTGCTCGTGCTCGACGTCAACATGCCGGAGGGGTCGAGCATTCCGGCGATCCCGCGGATCCTGAAGTCGTCCCCGGCGACGCGGATCGTCGTGCTGACGATGCAGACCGATCCCCAGCTCGCCCGCGACGCCCTGCGCGCCGGCGCCACCGGGTTCGTGCTCAAGGATGCCGCCGGGGAGGAGCTCATCCAGGCGGTGCGCTTTGCCGCCGAGGGCCGGACCTACCTCAACCCCGAGCTCGGCGCCCGTCTGGCCGCCCAGGGCCCGGGTCCCGCCGGGCCGCCAGATGACCTCAGCGTCCGCGAGCTGGAGGTGCTGCGGCTGATCGCCCTCGGGCACACGAACTCCGAGATCGCCAGTCAGCTGTTTCTCAGCGTGCGCACCGTCGAGTCCCATCGCGCCCACATCCAGCAGAAGACCCAGCGCGGTTCACGCGCCGAGCTGGTCGCCTACGCGCGCGACCACCACCTGCTCTGAGCCGCTACGGGCGCCCGGCGCCCAGGTGGCTGGGGATCTCGTCGCGCTTGGCCGGCTCAGAGGCCGACGCGGGAACCGGCTCGGCGTGCACGACGGCGCTGGCCCGGGCGGCGGAGATGGCCGCCGGACGGATCGCTCCGCGCACGCCCCACCTGATGTAGACGGGCCGGTAGCGCAGCAGGGCCGACCACGTGGCCGGGCCGACGATCCCGTCGGCGGTCAGGCCGTGGCCACGCTGGAAGCCGAGCACCGCGCGGCGCGTGTTACCGCCGAAGCCGCCGTCGACGCCGAGCCGGTAGCCGGCCGAGATCAGGTGCTCCTGAGCCCAGACGACGAGGTCGCCCTTGGCGCCCTTCTTGATCGGGGCCATGAGCATGTACGGCTGGTAGCCGCGCAGGATGCCGGCCGGCCGCGAGATCGCGTTCCACGCCGACGGCGTGGCCTCCTGCCAGTCCCACCAGCTGACGCCGGGCGCGCCGTACTGGCGCGAGAGCTGGCGGAAGCGAAAGACCTGGTGCGCCGGCGGGTGGCTGTAGACCTGGCCGAGCGGGAAGATCGACCGCCCGTAGATGAGGTTGTACGCGTAGGTGTGGGCGAACACGGCGTCGGTCGTCGTGCCGATGTCCTTCCAGTACATCTGCGGCGCGTTGTACTGCGCGCCCCCCGGCCCGAGGAACACCGAGTACGGAAACGCGGGGTGGTAGTCGACGTAGGGAAAGCCGGCCAGCGCCACCGGATAGTTGGCCCCGACCTGCGAGCGCAGGCGGGCGATGTAGGTCTGGGCGGGGATGTACTTGCCCTCGTACTCGGACTCGGCGTCGATGATCAGGCAGTCGGCGCCGTCCCGCGCGGCGGCCGCGCCGAGATCGGCCTCGGCGACGGGATGGGTTCCGTACACGTATTGCCAGGCGCAGACCCGCAGCCCGTTGGCGTGCAGCGCCTGGACGAGGGCCGGGCTGAACTGCGACCACATCCCCGTCCCGTCGCTGGACTTGATGAGCAGCGTCCCGATCCCGTAGCGGTGGGCGGCGGCGACGATCGCGCTGAGGTTGCCGTGGTCGGTGGCCGGGAGCTCCCAGATCCACATCGCCCGACCCGACAGCGGGTTGCCGCCGCGGGCCGCGTGGCTGAGCGGGGCGCCGCGGCCGGGGTGCGCGGCGCGCGGCTGCACGCCCAGGGAGGCGCCCCCGGTCGCGCCCAGCGCCGACGCGCCGAGGACGAGAAGGGCGGCGCAGATCGCCAGCGTCAGCAGGGAGAAGCCGCGCAGCGGACTACGCCCCGAAGTACGACCACCGCGCGCCTCGGGGTCTTCCGGCATACGACGAGCCACCGTAGCGAACAACCCGGCGGACTCCCGCAAGTTGCGGTGCGTCCGCCGGGTCTGCTACGCCGCCCCGCGGCGGCGATTACTTCACGAAGAGGATCTCCGAGTACTTCGGCAGCGGCCAGAGGTCGTCGGCGACGACGCCCTCCAGGGCGTCGGCGGCGGCGCGCACCGCCTCCATGGCCGGGATCGTCGTGTCCCGGGTGTAGTCGGCGGCCGCCTGGGCGTCGCCCTGGGGCTGGTTGTCGGCCAGGTTGGCCGCCTCCAGCCCCTTGATCGCCTCGACCAGCGACCCGATCAGCGCCTCGGTCTCGGAGGCGAGCTCGCCGAGCTGCGCCCCGCGCAGCAGCGTCAGATGGCGCGCGGCCGCCGGCAACAGCATCGTCTTGGCGATCGCCGCCGCCGTCTCGGCCTCGATGTTCAGCGTCGTCACGTACTGCTCGAGCATCACCTCGTAGCGCGACTCCAGCTCCCGCTGGGAGAGCACGCCGTAGTTGGAGAACACCGTCTCGGTGTCGTCCTTGACGAGGTAGGGCAGGGCGTCGGCCGTCGTGCGCAGGTTCAACAGCCCGCGCGAGGTGGCCTCGCTGTGCCAGTCCTCGGAGTAGTTATCGCCTCCGAACACGACCTGCTTGTTGGCGGCGTAACTGCGCTGGAGGATCGGCCGCAGCGCCGCCTCCAGATCGGTGCCGGCCTCCAGCGCGTCCTCCAGCTCCTCGCTGAGGTAGTCGACGGCCTCGGCGACGATCGTGTTGAGCACCGTGTTGGGCAGCGACAGCGACATGCTGGACCCCAGCGCCCGGAACTCGAACTTGTTGCCGGTGAACGCGAACGGGCTGGTGCGGTTGCGATCGCCGCCGTGCATCGGCAGCGGCGGCAGGACCGGGGTGCCCAGTCCGAGGAACGACTCGGGGGTGGACTCGCCCACCTCGCCGCGCTCGATCGCCCCGAACACCTTCTCCAACTCGGAGCCGAGGAAGATCGAGATGATCGCCGGCGGGGCCTCGTTGGCGCCCAGCCGGTGGTCCTGACCGGCGCCGGCGACCGACGCGCGTAGCAGTCCCTGATGCTTGTTGACGCCCTGGATGACCGCGGCGCAGAAGAACAGGAACTGGAGGTTGTCGTGCGGGGTGTCGCCGGGCTCGAGCAGGTTCTCGCCCTCGTCGGTGCCCATCGACCAGTTGTTGTGCTTGCCCGAGCCGTTGACGCCGGCGAACGGCTTCTCGTGCAGGAGGCAGACGAGGCCGTAACGGCGAGCCACGTTCTGCATGACCTGCATCGTCAGCTGCTGGTGATCAGAGCCGACATTCGAGTTCTCGAAGATCGGAGCGACCTCGTACTGGCTGGGGGCGACCTCGTTGTGGCGGGTCTTGATCGGAATCCCGAGCTTGGCCAGCTCCTGCTCGGTGTCGAGCATGTAGGCGAGGACGCGCTCGGGGATCGAGCCGAAGTAATGGTCGTCGAGCTCGTGGCCCTTGGGCGGCTTGGCGCCGAACAGGGTCCGCCCGGTCGTGTACAGGTCGGGACGCTCGAAGTAGTACTGCTCGTCGATCAGGAAGTACTCCTGCTCGGGGCCCACGGTGGTGAAGATCCGCGAGGCGCTCTCGTTGCCGAACAGGCGCAGCGCGCGCATCGCCGACTTCGACAGCGCGTCCATGGAGCGCAGCAGCGGGATCTTGTTGTCCAGCGCCTCCCCGGTCCAGGACACGAACGCGGTCGGGATGCACAGCAGCGCGCCGTTGGGGTTCTCGAGGATGAAGGCCGGGCTCGTGGGGTCCCACGCCGTGTAGCCGCGCGCCTCGAAGGTGGCACGGATGCCGCCGGTGGGAAACGACGAGGCGTCGGGCTCGGCCTGGATCAGCTCCTTGCCCGAGAACTCGGCCAGCGCGGTGCCCTCTCCGGTCGGCCCGTAAAAGCTGTCGTGCTTCTCGGCGGTGAGGTTGGTCAGCGGCTGAAACCAGTGCGCGTAGTGCGTGGCGCCCTTCTCAAGCGCCCACTCCTTCATCGCCAGGGCCACGGCGTCGGCCAGCGACGTGTCGAGCGGCTCTCCCTTGGCGAGTGTCAAAGACAGCTTGCGATAGACGTCCTTGGGCAGTCGCTGACGCTGGATCAGAGGGCTGAAGACGTTCGCGCCGAACACCTGGTTGTCGGAGTTCGTGAGGTCGGGCGCCCCGATCGCGTTCCCGTTCACGTTCCACTTCGCTGCGAGGACATTCTGCTGGCGAATAGGCATGCTCTCTGGTGATTCCTTCCTGTGGACGGACGTGCGAAGCGGGCCGGGCCGGTAGCGCTCGCGTGAATAGCCGGTCTCGATGAGACGTGAAGGTGAGAGCCTAGGCAACGTTTGGTGAGGGGTCACTATCCGGATGGCCAAACCGCAGCAGTCGCGGTCGGCCGGACGGCGAAAGATACTCCTCGGGCCTCACCTGAGACAATGAAGCCATGCCGCCCCGTGACGCCGAGACCGGCCCCGCATCAGTCTACGTCCCCGCCGCCGAACGCTATGACCGCGTCGAGTACCGCCGCTGCGGGCGCAGCGGCCTGCTGCTGCCGCCGATCTCGCTCGGACTGTGGCAGAACTTCGGCGACGATCGCCCCGTAGGAGTCTCACGCGCGATCCTGCGCCGGGCCTTCGACCTCGGCATCACCCACTTCGACCTGGCCAACAACTACGGGCCGCCCTACGGCAGCGCCGAGACGAACTTCGGGCGCATCTTCACCGAGGACTTCGCGCGCTACCGCGACGAGTTGGTGATCTCGACCAAGGCCGGCTACGACATGTGGCCCGGCCCGTACGGCGACCACGGCTCGCGCAAGTACCTGCTGGCCAGCCTCGAGCAGAGCCTGCGGCGCATGCGTCTCGACCACGTCGACATCTTCTACTCGCACCGGTTCGATCCCGAGACGCCGCTCGAGGAGACGATGGGGGCGCTCGACACCGCCGTCCGGTCGGGCAAGGCCCGCTACGCGGGAATCTCCTCCTATGGCCCGCGCCACACCGAGGAGGCGATCGAGATCCTGCGCCATCTCGGCACGCCGCTGCTCATCCACCAGCCGTCGTACTCGATGTTCAACCGCTGGATCGAGGCCGAGCTGCTCGACGTGCTCGAGCGCGAGGGCGTCGGCTGCATCGCCTTCTCCCCGCTGGCCCAGGGCATGCTGACCGACAAGTACCTCGACGGCGTGCCCGAGGATTCGCGCGTGCGCCGCGGGCTGGCCTTCTCGGAGGACCTGGTCACGCCCGAGAACATCGAGCGCGCGCAGGCGCTCAACAAGATCGCCGCCGAGCGCGGGCAGTCGCTGGCCCAGCTGGCGATCGCGTGGACGCTGCGCGACCCGCGCGTCACCTCGGCGCTGGTCGGCGCCTCGAGCGTCGCGCAGCTCGAGCAGAACGTCGGCGCGCTCGACAATGCCGAGTTCGATGACGCCGAGCTGGCCGAGATCGACCGCTATGCCGTCGACGGTCAGCTGAACATCTGGGCGAGCTCGAGCGAGGCCTGATGGCCCGCCTCACTGCGCGTTGACGATC
Source organism: uncultured Solirubrobacteraceae bacterium (assembly GCA_963744845.1). Classification (GTDB taxonomy): domain Bacteria; phylum Actinomycetota; class Thermoleophilia; order Solirubrobacterales; family Solirubrobacteraceae; genus Palsa-465. Next base: position 726,687 of record CAVUVE010000012.1, on the reverse strand, counting down.
TTCCCGCTGTTGTTGACGTAGGTCTGCGGGGGCGCCGTGCTCACCTGGACGGCGAACGTCCCGTGTGGGGGCGAGCCGTTGGCGAGGATCGCGCGGGCCTTGCCGTTGAGCCCCGCGGCGACCTGCCAGGCGACGGTGTGCTTGCCCGGCGACACGGCCGTCACCGCCCAGTCAAAGCGCGCCGTGTGTCCCGGCCGGAGCTTGCCCAGCGCCCACGTGTTCGAGTAGGCGGTGACTCCCGCGCCCTCGCCGCCGTTCTGACAGCTGTAGCCGCAGCGCCCGGGGCCGCGATCGACGACCCAGGTCGGGCGCGCCGCATGGGCCAGGCCGGTCTGGTTCAGGTTGGCGGCAAACGCTCCGGTGCTCGAGCCCTCGCCCTTGGGCGCCGGGTACGCGCACGTGACGTTGCAGATCGTGACCGCCACGTCGGGGATCGTCTTGCGGCCCGTGTTGCGCACGGCGATCACCAGGTGGGTGTGCTGCGAGATCGACTGCGAGACCGGGAACGTGGCCGACTGCACGTCGACGGTGAACTTGCCGCGCGGCTCGGTGATGTCCTGTCGCTGACCGCCGCCGCAGGCCGACAGGGCCAGCGTCACCCCGACCCCGGCGAAGATTGCGCAGCTCCTCGTGCTCCACGGTCTCAACGCGGGCGCCAACATACCACTCGCCCTCGGGCGCCGACGCCGGTTGCGCGCCATCGCACCGGTTCAGGGTTGGTGGTTGGGACGGCCGTGGCGTAGGCTGTGCGCTGCTTTCGCCGGGCCATCCGGCCATCTGCCGTCAGGGAGGATCGAGAACCGTTGATCAGAGCCGTCGCCGACCGAGCCTTTCTGCCGACCAAGTCGGTGCTCGAAGAGGTCGGCAACATGATGATCCTCACCGGTCGCACGCTCGTCTCGGCGATTCGCCCGCCGTACCCCTACGGCTCGGAGTTCGTCGGCCAGTTCCTGTTCGCGATGCGGCTGTGCTGGTTCCCGCTGCTCATCTCCACGATCGCCTTCGGCTACGAGGCGCCGGGGCTTCAGGCCGCCAACTTCCTCGTCCTGTTCGGGGCCCTGGACCGGCTCGGAGGGTTCTTCGTGCTCGCCTCGGTCCGCGAGTTCGCGCCGACGGTGGACGCGATCGTGCTCGCCGGGGTCGCCGGGACGGCGATCACCGCCGACCTCGGCGCCCGCAAGATCCGCGAGGAGCTCGAGGCGCTGCAGGTGCTCGGCGTCGACCCGATCAAGAACCTCGTCGTCCCCCGCTTCCTCGCCCTGATGCTCCTCACCGGGTTGTTCGACATCTACGCGCTGATCTTCGGCGTGTTCGGCGGGATCCTGGCCACGCTCGTCAACCACGCGCCCCTGGGCCCGTTCTTCGCCACCTTCTTCAACAACGCCGAGACGACCGATCTCTGGGGCTCGGTGCTCAAGACGACCCTGTTTGGAGCGATCATCGCCATCGTCTGCTGTTACAAGGGGATGACCGCCTCGGGCGGGGCCGAGGGGGTCGGCCGCGCCGTCAACCAGGCGGTGGTCATCGCCTTCATGGGGGTGTTCGCGTTCAACTACGCGTTCACGCAGACGCTGCTGGCCACCCATCCCGAGATCACGACGATCATCAAGTGAGGCGCCGCTTCAATGGGTGAACTGATCGCAACCCCGCGTGGCTGGATCGAGGCCTTTGGCGAGATCGTCAAGTTCGGCTACCAGATGATCCGCGACGTGGTCACGCTGCGCGTGCTCAAGTTCTTCGGCGAGGCGCTGCGCCAAGCCGGGATCCTCATCATCTCCTCGACGCTCGTCATCTGGGGCCTGGTGTTCGTGATCGGCCTCGAGTGCGGCCTGGAGGGCGCCTACTTCACCTACGGTGAGGGTACGCCCGCCTATTCCGGCATCTTCGCGGCGTGGTGTGACCTGCGTGAGCTGGTGCCGCTCGTGTTCGGCTACATGATGGCCGCCAAGGTCGGCACCGGCATCGTCGCCGAGCTCGGGTCGATGCGGATCTCCGACGAGATCGACGCGCTCGAGGTGATGGGGATCAGCGGGATGCGCTTTCTGTGCGCGACGCGTCTGCTGGCGGCGATGCTCGTCCTGCCGTTCGTCTACCTCTGCTCGATCGGCGCCGGGTTCTTCGCCAGCTACCTGGCGGTCGTCCAGCAGATCGGGTACGTCTCCTCGGGCGGGTTCTTCTTAATCTTCTGGCAATTTCAGAACCCGCCGGACCTCTTATTCAGCTTGATAAAGGCGATGGCGATGGCCTTGGTCATCGTTATCGTGGGCTGCTACTACGGCTATAACGCCGGTGGCGGCCCGGTCGGCGTGGGCACGGCCACGGCCAAGTCGATGGTGCTCAACCTCGTCTCGGTCCACCTCATCGGCATGCTCGGCACCCAGTTGTTCTGGGGCGCCAATCCTCGCGCACCCATCGGAGGCTAGGAATGACTGACACGGACGACAAGGACGACGCGGACCGCGACGACCAGGAGACGAAGCAGACCGAGTACAAGCGCGAGGACTCCGACGACGAGTCGCGTACCGACGACGACCCGCGCAACATCGGCGATCAGAGCGAGGAGCACAGCGCCGCCGCTCGCGGTGCCGAAGTCGAGCTCTCGCCCGAGGAGCGCGAGGAGCAGATCAAGAGCGCCGCCCCGGACGGGGGAGAGATCGAGGAGACGCCCGAGTGGCCCGCCGAGGAGTCAGATCGCGAGCAGTCAGGGCGCGAAGGGGCGCGCGCCGAGGGCGAGGCCGAGGGCGAGGGCGAGGGCGAGGGCGAGAAGTCCTCGCGCGTCTCGGTCGTCGACGAGTCCCCGCCCCGCCCCGAGCCCCCGGACGGCGAGTCCGACGACGAGTACAAGTGGCACACCTACAAGGTGTATCCGTCGGGTCGCCCCGACGCGGTCGAGTTCATCGACACCTACAAGTCGTTCGGCCGCACCCATATCCTCCGCGGCCTGAACATGGGCCTCCCCGAGGGCATGGTCTCGATGATCCTCGGGCCGTCGGGCACCGGCAAGTCGGTCTGCATCAAGCACATGGTCGGCCTGCTGTATCCCGACCAGGGCGACATCCTCGTCCACGGCGAGTCGGTCCCCAACATGGCCGATGACGACCTGTTCGACATGCGCAAGAAGTTCGGGCTCCTGTTCCAGGACGGCGCGCTGTTCGGCTCGATGAACCTCTACGACAACGTCGCCTTCCCGCTGCGCCAGCACACCGAGAAGGGCGAGGACGAGATCGAGGACATCGTCATGCGCCGCCTCAACGAGGTCGGCCTCGGGTCGGCGCGGCTCAAGGCGCCGAACGAGCTCTCCGGCGGGATGAAGAAGCGTGCCGGGTTCGCCCGGGCCCTCGTGCTCGAGCCCGACATCGTGCTCTTCGACGAGCCCGACTCGGGCCTGGACCCGGTCCGGACCGCCCTGTTGGGTGAGCTGATCCTCGAGATCCACCGCGACATGATGGACGAGGCCAAGGAGAAGAAGAAGGACCATCTCCCGACGTTCTGCGTCATCACCCACGACATCATGAGCGCGCGCCGCGTCGCCGACTACATCAACGTGCTGTGGAAGGGGCGCATCGTCGAGGCCGGCCCGGCCGAGGACATGCTCAACTCGGAGAACCCGTTCATCCGGCAGTTCCTCTCCGGGGAGTCCCAGGGCCCGCTGACGATGGACTGAGCGACCCACGTGATCGGCGCGGTCCTCCGGTCGCGCCGATAGCCTCGGGCGAGCATGGCGGCGATGTGTGAGCGGATCTCGGGCGCGGCCGCGCGGCGGCCCGTCCTCGTCGTGGCGATCGTCCTCGCGCTGGCCATCGCCGGCGGCATCCTCGCGCTCGGGCTCAAGCCGTCGGCCGGCACCGACACGTTCGTCAACCGTTCGTCGCCGGCCTTTCAGGCGACCGCTGACGACCAGCGCCACTTCGGTGACGACGCGGTCATCATCCTCGTGCGCGAGAAGCTGACCGACCTCGTCGAGACCAAGGATCTGGCCACAATCACCGAGCTCGAGGCCTGCCTGGGCGGTCAGTACGTGCAGGCCAACACCAAGCTGCGGGCCTTCACCGCGGTCAAGCATGCGCCCTACGGCGGCTGGTCGAGCCCGTGCGGCCGGCTGATGAGCTCCCATGCCGCCCAGGTCGTGTATGGACCGGGCACGTTCCTCAACCAGGCGGTGTCGGCGGTCAACGCCGGCATCAGCTCGATGCTCGCCGGCGCCCGGACCGCCAGCACGTCGGCCGCCCAGAGCGCCTACGCGCTGGCCGTCGGCAAGGGGATGTCTCGCAAGAAGGCGCTCGCCGAGGCCAACGCCGCCGGCCAGCTCGAATATCAGCAGCAGCTCAGCCAGATGGAGCAGCTCGCGGTCACCTCGGGGCTCAACAGCACACCGTCGATCGACGATCCCCAGTTCATCCCCCAGGTCGTGTTCGATCAGACCCGGGGGGTCAACCAGCCCAAGGCGCGGTTCGCCTACCTGTTCCCGACCGCCGATTCGGCGCTGATCCAGGTCCGGTTGCGCTCGTCGCTCTCCGATGCCCAGCAGGCGCGGGCGATCGGCTGGATCCGGCAGGCGATCCGGATGCCGATGTTCCGCTCGGCCTACCACGGCGAGTACACGGTGACCGGCGTGCCGGTCGTCGTCAACGACCTCGCCGGCCAGATCTCGGGCGCCATCGCCGGGCTGCTCGTCGCCGCGCTGCTCGTCATGGCGGCCACGCTGCTCATCGTCTTTCGCAACCGGCTTCGCCTGTTGCCGCTGGCGGTCGCCCTCGCGGCTGCCGGGATCACCTTCGGGCTGCTCGCCGTGCTCGGAGCGACGCTGACGATGGCGTCGATCGCCGTTCTGCCGATCCTCATCGGGCTGGCCGTCGACTACACCATCCAGTTCCAGGCGCGGGCGCAGGAAGCCCGCGCGGTCGCCGAGTCCGAGGGCCGCACCGCCCCCAGCGCCGCCGAGGCGGTCGCCCAGGCGGCCGGCCGCGCGGCGCCGACGATCGCCACCGCCGCGCTGGCCACGGCCACCGGGTTCCTGGTCCTCCTCCTCTCGCCGGTGCCGATGGTCCGCGGCTTCGGGCTGCTGCTGGTGGCCGGGATCGCCGTCGCCCTCGTGTGCGCGCTCGCGGTCGTCTCGGCCGCCCTGGTGATCGCCGACCGAGACCTCGCGACCGGCCGGCTGGCCGCGTCCCTGCGGGGCGCCGCCGAGCTGTTTGAACCGCTCGGCCGGGCGGTGACGCCCGCGCTGCGCGGAGCGCGCGACCTCCTCGGCGGCGGGGGGCGGCGTCTCGGCGCGGTGGCGCCCGGCCGGGCCCGGGGGGTCTCGGGCTCGGCTCAGACGGGCCCGTCGGTGCCGGCGCGCGTCATGGCCGCCGTCCTGCGCCGCCCCGGGCGCGTGCTCGCGCTGGCCGGGGTGCTCGCCGTCGCCGGATGGATCGCCGACACGCAGACGGCGGTGCAGTCCGATGTCACCAAGCTCGTGCCGACGAGCATGCCGGCGCTGCGCAACCTGACCACTCTGGAGAAGGACACCGGGGTCTCGGGTGAGATCGACGTCGCCGTGCGGGGGGCCAACGTCGCCAGCCCGAGCACCCTGAATTGGATGATCCAGTACGAGAACCAGCTCCTCACCCACTACGGGTACGTCGAGACGCGCGGCTGCAAGCACGCCACCCTGTGTCCGGCACTCTCGCTGCCCGACCTGTTCTCCACCGGTAGCGGCAGCCGGTCCGGGGCGGGGGCCAGCTTCAGCCAGACGCAGATCGACACCCTGCTGCGCTCGGTCCCGCCGTATTTCTCCCAGGCGGTGCTGACCGGCGATCATCGCGAGGCCACGTTGGCCTTCGGCATTCGCCTGATGCCGCTCTCGCGCCAGCAGCAGGTGATCGAGTACATGCGCTCCCGGCTGCACCCCCCCGCCGGGGTGAGCGCGGCGCTGACCGGCCTGCCCGTGCTCGCCGCCCAGGCCAACCAGGCGCTGTCGTCGACCGGCCATCGCTTCCTCACCCTGATCGCCGGCCTGCTGGCCGTCGGCCTGGTCCTGGCGCTCGTGCTGCGGCGCGCGCGGCGGGCGATCGTGCCGATGATCCCGATCGCCCTGGCCACCGGCTGGTCGGCGTTGATCCTCTACATCATCGGCATCCCGCTCAACCCCATGTCGGCCACCCTCGGGACGCTGGTGATCGCGATCTCGACCGAGTTCAGCGTGCTGCTGTCCGAGCGCTTCGGCCAGGAGCGCTCGGCCGGACACGAGCTGGGGGCGGCGCTGGCACGGACCTATCGCTCGACCGGGGCCGCCGTCCTCGCCTCCGGGATCACCGCGATCGTCGGCTTCGGCGTCCTCGTCTTCTCGAACATCACGATGCTGCGCGACTTCGGCTTCGTGACCCTCGTCGACCTGACGGTCTCGCTCGGCGGGGTGCTGCTCGTGCTGCCGGCGGTGCTCGCGCTGGCCGAGCGCGGCGCCCGCGAGCGGGCCCGCTCGCCGTGGCGCGCCGCCGGCGACGCGCTCGGCCGGCGCCGGCGCGGTCCCCGAACGGCGTGAGCGAGGGCGACGAGCGACGGCCGGCCCCCGAGCGGCGGCCGGGGTCACCGGAGCCCGAGGCGGCTGAGTCCGAGCCGCCACCGCTGACCCGGCTGGACCCCGACGCGCCGCGACGCATCGCCCCCGAGGGCGAGGGGCCGGGCCCGGCGCCGGCCCCGCCCGCGGCGCCGGTCATCGACACGCGCCGGTACGGTTGGATCATCGGCATCGTCGGGCTCGCTGTCGTGATCGTCGTCTCGGTCCTCCAGTTCGCCACCCATGGCGTGGGCAGTACCGGGGTCCCGCCCGGCCAGCGGCTGCACTTCTTCGCCGCTCCGCTGGCTTCGAGCACGCTCGTCGGCGATGCCAACCTCAACCCGCCGTGCACGCTCGCCCGCCACGACCTCCGCGCGCTCAACGTCTGCCTGCTGGCGGGCCGGGCGCCGCTCGTGGTGTCGTTCTTCGTCGTCGGCTCGAGCGCGTGCGAACGCCAGGTCGACGCCCTGCAGGCGCTGGCGCGCCGGTTCCCGCCGTCGGCCGTGCAGTTCGCCGCGGTCGCGATTCACGCCGGGCGGACGGCCACCGCCCGGCTGGTTCGGGCCCGCCACTGGACGATCCCGGTCGCCGAGGACCGCGACGGCTCGGTCGGCGGCCTGTACGGGGTGGCGATCTGTCCGATGGCCGAGCTCGCGTATCGTGGCGGCATCGTGCGCGACCGGCTGATCGGCGATCAGTGGCAGACGAGCAGCGCCCTCTATCCCCGGGTGCGAGCGCTCGTCGCCGCGCAGCGGCGCCGCGCGGGGTCGTGACCGGCGGCGAGGCGAGCACCGCTCCCCCGCGGCCGGCCCGCGGGTTCATCGCCGCCGACGTGGCCGACGAGCTTCCCGGCCTGCGCCTGGACTGGGTGACGCTTCCCGCCCGGCCGCGGCGCAGCCCGCCCGCCCTCGTCGGTCGCCTGCGCCAGCTCTCCAGCCGCTACCGGGGCGCGACCGTCGTGACGATGCGGACCAAGCCGATCCACCATGCCTACCGGGCCTTCTATCGCCAGATCGGACTCGACCCTGACGTGGAGCGCATTCCCGCCGAGCGGGCGGCGGTGCAGCGGCTGCTGGACGGCGGATTTCGCTCCGTCGACCTGATCGCCGACGCCTGCCTGGTGGCTCTGATCGAGACGGGGGTCCCGGTGTGGGCGCTCGACGCCGACGGGATCGATGAGCAGGGCCTGGGGATCCGCGCAACGACCCGCGACGATGCCGGGTTCCAGCCGGGATCCGAGTATCTGAGCCCCGGCCGCCTGGCGGTCGCCGACGGCCGGGCCATCCACGGCTGGCTGTTCGCGCAACCGACGTCGTCGGCCGCGGTGCGGTCCCAGACGAGGCGGTTGGCGCTGTTTTCGGTGGCCGTGCCCGGAGTGCCGGCGATTCACGTTGAGGAGTCGCTCTGGATTTGCGCAGATCTGATCGGCGGGGGCGATCCGAGGGAGTGATAAGGTGCTTCTAAGGATGGGAGACGAGCTTTCACAGCTCCTCGATCGCCCGTCGCGGGGGCGTGCCGGCGACCGGCTGATGCCGGCCGATGTGATCGACAGCGGTGTCGACGAGCGCGCCGCTCGCCGGACCCTGCGCGCCCAGATCGCCCGCTTGGAGCGGGAACTGGCGGATGCCTTCGTCACCGCCTTTTCCATGGGCGGCCTGTCGCACCCGGAGGCCGCGAGAGCGGCCGAGCCGCGACTGCTCGGCCTCGGGGAGCTCGAGGTCATTCGCGATGAGCTCACCGAACGGCTGCGGGCGGCGCGAGCCACGATCACCCAGCGGGCCGACGAGCAGGCTGAGAAGCGCCTCCTGCTCGAGCGCATGCTGCTCGAGCCGGGCCGCTACCGTTTCGCCCGCGTCGCCTGCGACGACCTGGGGGAGCCCGGCTGTGGCGTCTGGCAGGTCCGTCCCCGGCTGGGGCTGATCGGGATGCTCATGGGGTGGTGGCAGGTCAAGCTCTCCTCCGGCTGCCCCTTAGCCGGGGGTCGCCGGCCCGCGAGCGGGCCAGCGCGATCCTGATCTCCCGGTCGTTGCGAGGACGAGCGTGCGCACGTTGCTGAGGACCGGCGCCGGCGCCATCCTCGTCGTCGCGATCATGTTCATCGGCAGCATCGTCATGTGGGTCGGCACCCCCTTGGCGTGGCTGTGGGTCGCCTCGCAGATCCAGGGGGCCACCCAGTCGCTGGGCACGGCGCTGCTGGCGGCGTTCATCGGGGTCCTGGCGACGGTGACCGCGCTCGGCTCGGTGCTCGCGCGGCTCAGCGAGGTCTATCGCGCCAACTGCGTCGCCCGCGGTCTCAACGATCCGGGCAACGTGATGCTCGAGGGCGTGCTCGTGGTCAGCGCCGGCCTGACCATCGTCGCCTTCGGCATCTGGTTCTTCTTCCTCGCCGGCGCCAGCCCGGTGCCGATCGGAATCCAGCTCTGAGCCGACCCCCCGGTTACGTCGGGACGTGCCGCGCTGGAAGCTGCGCGGCACGTCCCGGCTCGGGGGAGGGGGGGTCCTAGGCCACGAGCTCCATCTCACGAGAGCTGGTCGATTGCTGCAGCGAGCTGGCCAGCAACTGACGCTGACGGTCGGTGAGCTTCCCGACCGGCTTCGTCTCGATGATCCGATTGCGAGACAGGAATTTCCGACATCTCGTGCTGCCCCAGCGCCGCTGGCTCATCAACAGCTCACTGACCGTCCAGCTGTCGGCGGCCTCCGGGCACTGGAGGATGACTTCCGCGGCTGAGACCTCGCCGAGGGCGATCCGTCGCTTGATCGCTGCGCGTGCGAGCCGAATTTCATTGGCTCGCTCGAGCGCGCGCAGACGCTGCGGCTCAGAGGTCTTCAAGTCCGTCATGTAGCGCTCTCACTCCTTTTTGGTCCGCAGAGCGGACGTTGGGCATGTGGATTCCGTCCGCCACTCCCCGCAACTACGGTGGCGGTCCGGACCTGCACCTATGGAGCCGTCATTGGCTCGTGCTTTGATGACGTTCCGCAAGGCCGGCTGGTGTTTCTCCGTCCGAGCGCCCCATTGGAGCGGCTGCCCGACGCCATCGTGCGACAGTTAGAACCTAGAACAACGGCTCGGTCACAGCAACGTCACACGGCGGTGACATGCGCATAGAGCGCACTTTTCTTGACTGACGGGCCTTGTGCGCGAACGGACAAGAGAACGGCGCCGCAATGGTCCGGGTGGCGAAGCTGCTACGCCGACGGAAGCGGTCCGTGCTCGGACTCGAACGACCGTTTGACCTCGGCGAACGCGTCGAGCGCGCGGTCGAGCGTGGCGTGATCGTGGGTCGCCATCACGCTCGTGCGCAGCAGGGCGCCGGCCGGCGGCACCGCGGGATGAATGGCGACGTTGACGAACACCCCGGCCTCGTACAGCGCCTTCCACAAGAACACGGCCTTCCAGTCGTCGCCGACGACGACGGGCACGACCGTCGTCACCACCTCGCTGCCATCGGTCAGGCGCGTGGGGCGGACCACCTGGAAGCCGAGCTCGGCCAGACCGGCATGCAGGTACCGAGCGTTGTCCAGCGTGCGCGCGAACAGCTCGGGGCCCTCGGCCGAGCGGCAGATGCGCACCGCGGCCAGCGCGGCGCCGACCGCAGCCGGCACCCCGGCCGCAGTGAACATGAATGGCCGCGACTGGATTCGCAGAAACTCGATGACGTCGGCCGGACCGGCGATCACGCCCCCGCACGAGGCCAGCGACTTCGAGAAGGTCGCCATCCGCAGATCGACCCGGTCCTCGACCCCGAGCAGCTCGCTCGTGCCGGCCCCGCGGGCGCCGAGGACGCCGAGCGCGTGGGCCTCGTCGACCATCAGCCGGGCGCCGTACTCGGCGCAGAGATCGGCGATCTCGGGAAGCGGCGCGACGTCGCCCTCCATCGAGAAGACCCCGTCGACGACGACGAGGATCCCGCCGCCGTCGCCGGTCGCCCGGTGCAGCGCGTGCTCCAGGCGATCGAGGCGGTTGTGACGGAACGGCCTCAGCTTGGCGCCGGACAGAATGCAGCCGTCGAGGATCGAGGCATGGTCTCCCGAGTCGGCGATCACCGTGTCACCCCGGCCGAGGATCGTGCCCAGCGCGCCCAGGTTGGCCTGATGGCCGGTCGTGAATACGAGCGCGGACTCGGTGCCGAGCCACTGCGCCAGCTCATCCTCCAGATCGAGGTGCAGATCGATCGTGCCGTTGAGAAAGCGCGAGCCGGTCAGACCGGTGCCGTACTTGGCGACGGCGTCGAGCGCGCCCTGGCGCACCCGCGCGTCGCCGGTCAGGCCGAGGTAGTTGTTCGAGCCCAGCATGATCCGAGACTTGCCTTCCATCTCGACGACGGGCAGCGTCGGGCCCTCGAGAACGCGGAAGTAGGGCAGGGCGTCAAGCTCGCGAGCGGTCTTCAGCTGCTCCAGACGCTCGTGCTCGCGGGCTTTGGCGAAGACGTCGATCATTGTCGGCATCGTCACAACTCTAATCACAATCCCGGCCGCGTCCGCTTTGACATGACCGTGCGCGCTGTCACCATGTGGGGCCGATGTCTGCCCGCTTCAATTCTCAGCCCGACCCTCCCGAGACCGAGATGAGCCCCGACCTCATCCTCGAGGAGGAAACCGTCGACGGCGTCGCCGTCCTGTCGGAGGTGCGGGCGATCGAGCCCGCCCCATCGCCCGCCCTGCCCGCCGTCCAAGCCGCCGCGGCCGCCGCCACCGGATTCGTCGCCGGAGCGGCGACGCTCGTCCTGATGCGTCGGATGGCCACGCGCAAGGTGGCTCGCTCGCAGCTGCGCCGCGGCATCGACGCCCTGCCGATCGCCGGGACGCGCAGCTTTCTGATCGACATCCACCTCATCGCGAAGCCGGAGGAGTGAGCGACGGGGAGTACGCCGTCGAGGTCCGGATCGAGGTCCGGCCACGATGGGTCTTTCGCCTGGCTCGCCGCGGCACGCTCGATGGCCTGATGCCCGTGAGGCGCGGCGTCCTGCACCGCCTGCTGCACAACGGCGAGGCGCCGGTCGCGATCCGTGTCGCCCAGACGGCGCCCGATCGCGTCCTGTTCGGCGCTCGCGCTGGCTCGCGGGAACTGGCCGAGTGGGGGATCGAGCGGATGCGGGCCGCGCTCGGCGTCGACTGGGACCTGCGCCCCTTCTACGAGCGCTTCCGCGGCGACCCGCTGATCGGTCCGGCGGTGCGGGCCAACCCGGGTCTGCGGGTGTCCGGGCGCCCGGACCCGTTCGAAGCCCTCGCCTGGTCGATCTGCGAGCAGCTGATCGAGTACGAGCGAGCAGCCGTGATCGAGCGACGTCTCGTCGCGCGCCTGGGCCGGCGCTGTCCCGAGACGGGTCTGCGCGACTCGCCGTCGGCGGCGGTCATCGCCGCTCAGTCTCCGGTGTTGCTCGAGTCGCTGGGCCTGTCGGCGACGCGCGCGCTGGCGCTGCGCCGGGCCGCCCGCGAGGTGGCCTGCGGCCGGGTCGACCTGGCCGGCGGCGATCACGAGTCGGGCTGGCGGCGGCTGCGGACGATCCGCGGGATTGGCGCCTGGACCCTGCAGATGCTGGCCTTCACCGGCCAGGGACGGGTGGATCAGCTCCCGGCCGGCGACGTCGGCTACCTCAAGCTCGTCGGCCGGCTCCTCGGCGGCGGGGATCCGTATGCCCGGGCGACCGAGGAGGAGGTGGAGCGCTTCTTCGCGCCCTACGCGCCGTGGGCGGGCCTGGCTGGGCTCCACGCCCTGCGCGGCGCCGGCAGCGGCGCGGGGTTGCGGCTCGCCGCGTAGTGCGGGTCAGGCGTAGACGGGGGAGACGACGAGCCGGTTGCCGCACGGTGAGATCTTCGGGGCGTCGCGCAGCGACAGGTGCCACCAGTGACCGCCGCCCCCGGGCGCCGAGGACATCGCGGCGGCGGCCGTGCGGCAGACCCGGGCGCCGGCGAACTCGTTGTTGGTGACGAAGCTGACCCCGAACCTCGCCTGTCCTCCGGGCTTGAGCACGACCCGCCGGGCCCGGCGCTGGCTGTCGGGGAAGAAGCCACCGCCCCGCCGGATCGTCAGCGGCAGGGCCGCGCCGGTGCGGCTCAGGAGCCGCGCCCCCGGATAGCCGCGCAGCGTGCATGGGCGCGAGGAGGCGTTGCGCAGCGCCAGGGTCAGCTCGAGATGCCCGGTGGCCCCGTTGGTCCCGACGTAGCCCAGGCGCAGCTGCGACGGCGCGCACGGATGCGTCTGCGCAACGGCGCCGGGCGTCGATCGCGAGGACGAGGACGAGGAGGACTGTGAGCTGCCGCAGGCGGCCAGGACCAGGGCGGCCAGCAGAGCGGCCGCGGTGAAGGGGCGCCACATCGCCCTAGATCGTAGGCGTCACGCCGGCCGGGGGCTGCAAGGCGAAGCGCACCGTCTCCCACGGAGCATCGGCCAACGCCCGCTCCAGGGCCGCGTCGCTGGCGTAGCCGGCGGCGGCGAGCCGCCGGGCGTCGCAGTGGACGAAGATCGGTGCCTCGCCGGAGAACGGCCACGGGTCCAGCGTGCCGTCGGGAGCCAGGTGAACGTCGATGTCCTCGCCGTCGCCGTCGGCAGTGGGGACGTTGGTGAGGGTGAACGGCGCCCAGTCGAGCAGCAGGGCCAGCGACAGGCTGTCCCAGGTCCACACGAGCTGGCTGTTCCGAGCGATGAGGGCGTCGGTCGCGCCCGGCGCGCTGCCCGGATCGGCTTGGAGGGCGTCGCGCAACCGGGTTTCGAGCGCGCGACTGTGGTTGAGGAAGTCGCGGACCACCTCCGCCTCCTCGGCGGGGACGGATTTCAGATCGCGGCGCTCGTACAGGCGCCGGCCGTGCATCGCCGCCAGCAGCGCCGCATACCGGCTCTGGGTGATCAGCCGCTCGGGACCGGTCCGCCACAACGCCAGGTTCGCGGCCACCCCCATCTCGATGAACGACACCGGCAGGCCGGTGTCGGGGTTGCGCGCCGGGTGCAGGTCCCAACCGGCCATCCCGACGTCGTGCTGCTCGGCGCCGAGCGCCACCTCGTCGAGCGGGACGACGGCGCCGAAGCGCGCGTCGCCCCACGCCCGGGCCAGCTGGCCGCACATCCAGGCGTGGGCGGCCTGGCCGACCGCGAGCACCCCGGCGCCATCACGCCGCAGGACCACCGGCCTACGGACCCTGGCCGGCGAGCAGCTGGTTGGTGGAGGCGCCGACGATCGTCGCCGGATCGGAGATCAGCCGCTGGCGCAGCATCCACTGGCCGTAGGCGGTCCACTGCGCCGGCGCCATCCAGCCCCACGGCTGGCCGGAGCCCGACGGGAAGAACGACGGCAGGGTGGCCGTCACGCCGGCCGCCGCCAGCTTGGGATTGAGCGAGGGATTGGCCGTCGTCAGTGCGCTGACCGCCGCCTGGGGGTCCTGGCGCGTCGACTGGTAGCCGCGGGCCAGCGCCTGGACGAACCGGCGCAGCTGGCTCGTCTTCTTGGCCAGGTCCTTCTCGGTGGTGACGAGCACGAGCTCGTCGTAGTTGGGCACGCCGGCGTTCTCGACGTGGATCACGTTGGGGCGCTTGCCCGCCTCGCGCAGCTGGAGCGCCTCGACGTTCCAGTAGGCGCCGAGCGTGGCGTCGACCTGCTTGGAGAGCATCGCGCCGACGAGGTTCTCGCCGACGTTGACCTCCTTGACCGAGCCGGCCGGCACCCCGGCGCGCTTGAGGATCGTCTGCAGATAGGCGTGCTGATACGGGATCCCGGCGTCGCCGACCGTCTTGCCCCGCAGCTGGGCGGGGGAGGTGATGTGCTTGGCGCCGAGCGAGACGATCGAGGTCAGCGGCCGCTGGACGACGGCCCCGATCGCCACCAGCGGCGCTCCCTTGTCGCGGGCCAGCATCAGCTCGGGCTCGTACGGAGATGGCGACATCGACCTTGCCGGCCTGCAGCAGCTGCAGCGGCTCGGCCGGATCGGAGGGGACCTCGGTGTGGACGTTGAGCCCGGCGGCCTTGAAGGCACCGTCGGCGAGCGCCGCGTAGAGCCCCACGTGGTCGGCGTTGGGAACCCAGTCGAGCATCAGGCTCAGCGACTGCGCCTTCGCGCTCGTCGGGGTCACTCGATCCGTCTTCGCCCCGCAGGCGGCGAGGGTCAGCGAGGCCAGCAGCACGCCGCCGAGCGGCGCCAATCGTCGTCTCATCCAGTGATCTCCTTTGGTTGATGGGCCCACGGCGCGGCCTGCCGCTCGGCCACGGTCAGGAGCAGGAACAGGGCGATCGCGAACGCCGACAGAACGACCACGGTGGCATACGCGCGGGCGGTCTGAAGCTGCGGGATCGACTGCGAGAACAGATAGCCGAGTCCCGAGCTCGCGCCGTTCTGCTCGGCGAACACGTCGCCGATGACGGCCACGATGACCGCGATCTTGGCGCCGGTGAACACGCCGGGCAGCGCCGTCGGCAGCTCGATCGACCAGAACACCCGGCGCCGGGGCGCGTCGAAGGTCCGCATCAGCTTGAGCAGCTCGGGATCGACGGCGCCGAAGCCGGCGAGGGTCGTGACGACGATCGAGAAGAAGGACACGAGCGCGATCACCACGAGCTTGGGCAGGATCCCGAACCCCAGCCACAGCACGAGCACCGGGGCGAGCATCGGGATCGGGATCGTCTGCGAGGCGATCAGCAACGGGTAGACGGCGTTTCTCAGCGTCGAGACGAGGTGCATCGCGGTGGCGAGGACGAGCCCCGCGACGGCGGCCACGAGGATCCCCAGCAGCACCTCCTGGGCGGTGACGAGGAAGTTGGACCACAGCAGCCCGCGGTCGTCGTAGAGCGACTGGGCGACGGCATGGGGGGCGGGGAGGATCAGCGGGTCGGCCCCGCCGAGGTCGACGTAGAGCTCCCAGACACCGAGGAGGGCGACGACGACGAGGAGCGGCCGCCAGCCGGCGCCGGCCAGGCGCCTCACGTCCTCACCCCCAGCGCGGTGAGGACACGCTCGCGCAGCTCGACGATCTCGGGGTCGGTGCGGTGGCGGGGACGGGGCTTGTCGATCTCGACGGTCGCCACCGTGCGGCCCGGCCGGGGGGAGAGGACGACGACCCGGTCGCCGAGCACGACCGCCTCCTCGACGTCGTGGGTGACGAGCAGAACCGTGCGCGGCTCGGTGACGAGCACCCGGCCCAGCCACTCCTGCATCTCCACCCGCGTGATCGCGTCGAGCGCCGCGAACGGCTCGTCGAGGGCGAGGACCGGCTTGCCGGCCAGCAGCGAGCGCAAAAACGACACCCGCTGGCGCATCCCCCCCGAGAGCTGGGCCGGGCGCGTCTGCTCGAAGCCCTGGAGTCCGAAGCGGTCAAACCACGGCGCGGCCTGCGCGCGCGCCTGGGCCCGCTTGACCCCGCGGGCGTGCAGCGCGAGACCGGCGTTGTCGATCGCCGACAGCCACGGCAGCAGCAGGTCGCGCTGGGGCATGAGCGCCGCGGGGGCGCTGCGGACGCAGCCGGTGTCGGGCTGCTGCAGGCCGCACACGAGCTCGAGCAGCGTCGTCTTGCCACAGCCGCTCGGCCCGACGACGGTCACGATCTCGCCGGGGTTGGCATGCAGGGACACGTCGGCCAGGGCCGGGACCGGGTCGCGCGCGCCGCGACGACCCGCGAAGGTCCGGCTCACGTGCTCCACCTGCACCGCCGCGGTGCCGCGGAGCTCGCTCCAAGGCCCCGTGGGCGGAGCCTCGATCATCGCTTCATCTCCCTCCGCGGGCATTACCCCACAGGTTCGAAGGGTCAGCGCCGGGTCGCCGCGCGTGCTGGCCGGCGTGGGGCGCTATCTCAGCCGGCGTACCCGCCAGCCCCCCTGGGTTTGCTCGTCTGCCCGCGATGCTACCGATCTGGCTAAACGACCACCGGCTGGGTGAGCGCCTTGACGAACTCCTCGAGCTGGTCGGTGCGCCAGCACTCGAAGGCGTTGCAGTACTCGGCGTAGGCGGCGATCACCGAGTCGCCGTAGTTCCAATACAGGCGCGGCTCGGGATTGAGCCAGAACGTGCGTCCGGCCCGGGCGGTGATCGCCGCGAATACGTCCTCGCGGGGCGGGCGGCCGTTGGTCCGGGCGTCGCCGAGGACGATGACGGTGGCCCGGGGATGGAGCTCGTCCTCGATCAGCGCCAGGAACTCGGTCCACACCCGCCCGTAGTCGGTGTAGCCGGAGATGTCGGCGACGCCGGCGTCCTTGGAGACCGCCTCGGAGGCGGCGCGGAAGTCACGCTCGCGCTCGAACACCTCGGTGACCTCGGAGATCCGCTCGATGAACACGAACGAGCGCAGCTTGCGAAACGAGTCGTGCAGCGCGTGCAGGACGCTGAGGAAGAACGTGCTCGCGCTGGTGACGCTCGTCGACACGTCGCAGAGGACGAAGATCTCGGGCCGCCGGGGGCGCCGGGGGCGGTACTTGAGCTCGACCGGGACGCCGCCGGTCTGCAGCGACGCCCGCATCGTGCGCCGCACGTCGACGTGGGCGTGATGGCGGCGGCCCTTGAGCTCGTGGCCCTGGGTGGCCAGGCGCCGCTTGAGCTGGGCGACGACGCGGTGCACGGCCGCCAGGTCCTGAATCGGGCCGGTGGGAAGGGAGCGGTCGAGGTCCGAGAGCGGCCGCTTGGGGGGCAGGCTGGCCGTCCGCTCGATCAGCCCGCGCTCCAGCTCGCGGCGCAGGTGCTGCTCGAAGCGGCGCAACTGCTCGCGGGGGACGCCGTTGCGGCGGGGGTCGTCGGGGGGCAGGTCGGGCTGGGGCTCGGTGCGCAGGCCGAGCGCGCGGCGGATGCGCTGGACGTCGACGCCGAGCACGCCCGAGCCCTCGCCCTTGCCGAAGGCCGCGATGGCCAGCCTGGCCAGGTCGCCGAGCTGGGCGTCGGACCCCTCCTGCAGGGCGGCGGCGATCTGCTGGCGCAGCGCGTCGAGGTCGAGCTCCAGGTCGGCGGCCGCTCCCTGCCCGGCCGCGCTCTCGGAGATGTTCTGGCGACTGGCCTCGGCCTCGGCGGCGCGGAAGAAGAAGCGCTCGAACACGAGCTCGAAGATCCGCCGGTCCTCGGGGGACTTGGCGAGGGTCGCCGCCATCGCCTCCTTGAAGTCGGCCTGGGAGGTCCAGCTGACGTGCTCGAGCGCCGCGAACGCGTCGAGCAGCTCGGAGGTGCCGAGCGCCATGCCCTCGTGGCGCAGCTCCTCGGCGAAGCCGAGCAGCTGACCGTCGAAGCCGCCCGGGCCGCGCTCGGGGATCTTCGCGTAGACCTTGCCGGTGGACGGGCCGGTGGACGAGGGGCCGGTGGGTGGGCCGGGCATCGCGGGGGGCCTGGGGCCTAGGCCGCGGATTCCTGCAGCTTGACCCCGACGCGCGCGGCCACCGTATCGAGGTCGGTGCGGTGCTTGACGATCACGCTCATCGTCTGGCGGAAGGTCTCGGAATCGATGTCGGAGGCGCCGAGCAGCAGCAGCGCCCGGGCCCAGTCGATCGACTCGGCGATGCTCGGCGGCTTCTTGAGGTCGAGCTCGCGGATCGAGGAGACGATCTCCACCAGCTTGCGGGCGACGACCTCGTCGAGGCCGGGGGAGTGCAGGCGGACGATCGCCAGCTCGTGCTCGAGCTCGGGGTAATCGAGCCACAGGTACAGGCAGCGGCGCTTGAGCGCCTCGGTCAGCTCGCGCGTGTTGTTGGAGGTGAGGAGCACGACCGGCTGCGTCCGGGCCTCGATGCGACCCAGCTCGGGGATCGAGATCTGGAAATCGCTGAGCAGCTCGAGGAGCATCGCCTCGAACTCCTGGTCTGTCTTGTCGATCTCGTCGATGAGCAGCACGACCGGGTCCGGTGAGGCGATCGCGGTCATCAGCGGCCGGGGCAGGAGGAACTCCTCGCCGAAGATGTCGTCCTGGACGTCGGACCAGCCGGCATCGTCGGACTCGGCCTGGATGCGCAGCAGCTGCTTGCGGTAGTTCCACTCATACAGGGCCTTGGCCTCGTCGAGCCCCTCGTAGCACTGCAGCCGCACGAGCGTCCGGTTCAGGTACTTGGCCAGAGCCTTGGCGAGCTCGGTCTTTCCGACGCCGGCCGGACCCTCGACGAGCACCGGCTTGCCGAGCTTCGTGGCCAGGAAGGAGACGAGGGCGGTCGACTCCCCGGGGAGGTATCCGACCTCGCGCAGGCCGTCGGCGATATCGGCGACGGAGTCCGGGAGCTGGCTGGCGCTGGCGGTCATGGCTTGTCGTCAAATATAGGGTTCGCGGTTGGAATGCTTCTTCTCGGCTCTTCCCAATCGACCGATCTGCACGCCACCCTCGTCGCCCTCGCCGTCGGACTGGCCATCGGGGTGTTCGGTCATCTCGCCCGCTCGAGGACCTTGATTCTCACCGGGATCATCATCATCGGCGCCGTCAGCGCGTACTTCTCGTTCGTGCTCCAGCCGCACGGGGGCTGAGGGGGGCGGAGGCGGGCAAAGAGCGGCTGAGGGGGGGCGAAACTCCCGGTGCCAGGGCCTCTTGTCTTCGATGGAGCCCTTGCCAGCGCGCAAACGTCCAGATCAACCGCCGCCCGCGGGGGCGTCGGACGTTTGCCCTCGTGGGGACGGCAAACGTCCGCGTGTGGCCGCGACGGTCGTTGTCCCGGACGTTTGCCGATCTGCCGGGTGGCCGGACGGCGCCGTCGGCGACCTCGCAGGCTGCCAGCGCGGCATCATCACCCGCCAGCAGCTGAAGGCGCTCGGCGTGACGCGCTCGGCGATCGACGGTGCCGTCCACCGGGGTCGGCTGCGGGCGATGCACCGCGGCGTCTATGCGTTAGCCCATATGGCCCTCCCCCCTCACGCCGATCTGCTGGCGGCGGTCCTGGCGGTCGGGGAGGGGGCCTACGTCAGCCACCATTCGGCGGGGCCGCTGTGGGGAATGACTCCGGAGCGCACGGGTCCCATTCAGGTGACCCTGGTCGGCCGGGACGCCGGCCGGCGGCGGAGGGGCATCGAGGTCCACCAGACGAGGATGTTGGATCCGCAGGACGTGACGGTCTATCGCAAGGTGCCGGCCACCCGGCCGGCGCGGGTCCTGCTCGACATCAGCCCCACCCTGACCGACCGCCAACTCGAGCGGATGTTCGACGCAGGCCTCAAGGCCCGATGGTTCACCCGTTCCGCCGTGGCCCGGGTCGCTGCTCGCAACCCCAGGCGGCCCGGCGCCTCGCGGCTGGCCCGGCTCGCCGAGGCCGAGGGGCGGTTCTCGACGGTGACCCGGTCACCGCCGGAGGAGGTCCTCCTCCGGCTGATCCGCGCCGGCGGGCTGCCCGAACCCGAGGTCAACGCTCAGCTCGGACCCTACGTGGTCGACTTCCTGTGGCGCGCGGAGGGTGTGGTGGTCGAGATCGACGGCTACGCCTTTCACTCCACGCATCGTTCGTTCGAGGCCGATCATGCGCGCGACCTCGAGCTCGAGGCACACGGCATCACCGTGGTCCGCTACACCGCCGACCAGATCGCCCGGCGGCCCGAGTGGGTGCTCGTCCACCTGACGCGGCGGCTGGATCAGTCAGGGCGGTCGAGGCGCACCGTCGCCTGATCCTTCTCGGATCGAGCGAGGCTCCGGGGACGCCGGCGCCGCGACGCCGGCGCGGCCGGGGGAGGCGCCAGCGGCTCGGTGGCGTCGGGAAGCAGGGGCTCGGTCGCGTCCGCGATCAGTGGCGTGGTCGCGTCCGGAATCAGGGGCGCGGTGGCGTCCTCGGCCGCGGGCGCCAGCGGCGTCGTCACCTCGGTCGGGGCCGGTGGCGTGGGCGCAGGCGCAGACGCAGGTGCCGGCGGGGTGCGCCGGGGCAGTTCGCGCTCCAGCTGCAGCCAGGTCTCCTCGATGTCGTCCTCGGCGACCCAGTCGCGCCCCGCGTCGGCCGCCGGGCGCCGAGAGTCGGCTCGCCGGGCGCCGCGCCGTCCGCGGCGGCGCTCGCGGCGGGGGCGCTCCCCGGGGAGCGGCGGCTCGGGCTCGTGGGCGCGACGGATGCGGTTCCCCGCGTAGGTCAGCAGCGCAGCGACGGCGAGCGCGACGAAGATGCCCCATTCGATGCCCGAGCTCGTGCTGTACAGGCCGTGTCCGGTCGTGCCCTCCTTGTCGAACATGCGCCACACGATGAGCACGCACGCCCAGGCCCCGGCCGCGGTGACGACGCCGCCGTCCCCGCCGGGGACGTGGAAGGCCTCACCCTCGGCGCGGACGAACAGCAGCAGCAGCACGCCGGCGGCCACGAGGAGGATGGCGGCCTCGACGAACGAGAACGCTCCCCAGCCGGTGAGCGACTCGCTGAGCGAGCGCAGGCTGGTCACCCCCCGCGCGATCACCGTCTCCTGATACCAGGGGAGAAACAGGGTCGCGAACAGGCCGACGGCGGCCAGCGCGGCCAGCCGCCGCTCGGACGGAAGGGCGCGCCAGACCCGGGTCAGCCGCCCGGAGATCGTCGCCACGCGGTCGACCATCGCCTCCAGGCGAGGCGAGTCGCTCGGGGGGAGGGGGCGCTCGCTCCCCGGGCCGGCCGCGTCGGCGCGTGGCCGCCCGGAGCGCTCGTCGCGGGCGGCGCTCATGCGGTTGCCGCCGCGCGGGCGCCGAGGCGCCGCATCACGATCGCGGCGTCGTGATCGGACACCGGCCGGATCTGGCCCTGAAAGGCAAGCGTCCAGTGCTCGCGGGGCCATTTGCCGACGTGCTCGAGCTCGTCGGCGAGGCTCTCCGCCGGCACCCAGTCCTCCTCGCCGAGCACGAGCTCCGGTGAGGTCGGAAAGCGCCACGGGTAGGGGTCGACCTTGCCCGGCTTGCCCGGCCAGATCTTCTCGCGGTCCTCGTAGAGCTCACCCTCGATCCGGATGCTGCCGGCGAACGCCTTGACCCGCGTGAGGTAGAGGACGATCCGGTCGCCGGGCTCGATCTCGAGCGCCCGGTTGCGGTTGCGTTCCTTGAGCCCGATCACCGCGAAGCCATGGGTGGCGGTGGCCGCGTGGTTCTCCGGTGACCCGGTGAGGATCCAGGTGCGGGACACAGCTCGATTGTAGGCCTCGGGGCGGGCGCCTCCCGCCGCTCGACGGCGTCCGGACGCGATCGCCGGCGGCTACAGGATCGGGATGTCCTGCACCTGTCGGGGCTCGGACCGCACGCGCTCTGAGCGCTCCAGATACCAGTCGATCAAGGCCCGCACGGCGAGGAGAACCTCGCGCACGGCGTCGGCCAGGCGCTGCTGGAGCTCGGGGGGAATGCGGTCGCGCAGCGAGGCCAGGACGCCGAGCAGCAACTCGATCTCGCCGCTTCCCCAACCGCCTCCGGACTCGCCGCCGCCCGAGGAGGGTTGCTGCCAGCCGGCAGGCGGCACCTCGGGCGGGCCGTTGGAGCCCCCGCCGGCATCGCCGCCACCAGCCACCGCCACCGCCACCGCCGCCGCGAGCCCGAGCCCGACCTCCGAGCGGCTGCGACCGGCCTCCCCCGAGCCGGCACCCGCCCCCGCGGCGGCCACGGCATCGCCGAGCAGCCGCTCGGCAGCGGCCGCCGCCCGGTCCAGGCGCTCCTCCAGGCGGCGAAGCGCCGCCGCGTCGGTCTCAGAACCCTCAGCCATCAAACCTGATCTGCAGCGCGCCTTCCGTAAACGTGGCCTCGCCCGGCCGCATCGCGGCCATCGCGGGGGGCAGCATGATAGTTCGCCGCTGGCCGCCGACTCCGACGATCAGCTCGAGGCCGATCTGCTTGAGCGAGATGTCGCCCTTCTCGGCGAACGGCAGCCGGAGGCGCAGGAGCGCCCCGTCGTCGAGGACGGTCAGCTCCTGGGCGAGCGCGTCGTGGAGAACCGCTCCCGGCTCCAGGCCGCCGTCGCCGAACAGCTCAGCCGCCAGCCGGTCGAGCATCGCCGGCCCGATGACCTCCTGCTCGAAGTACGGCGCGCACAGCACCGGCACCGGCTCAAACGCCGAGCGGACGAGGCCCATGTGCTCCTCCTGGACGCCGCGCCACGCCGCGAAGTAGTCGCCGACGTCGGCCGGGAACAGACGGTTGACGATGACCGCGTCGGTGAGGTACCCGTACAGGTTCAGGTAGGTGAAGGTGCGCATCGCCTCCCCGATCACCATCTTGTCGGGGTTCATGACGAGGCGGATCGTGCAGCGGCCGCGGTCGTGGAGGATCTCATTCATCGCGATCAGGCTCTGCGAGAGGCGCTCGATGTCGGCGAACACCTCCTGGCTGGGCAGCGAGATGTCGAGCAGCGATCGGGCGATCGGCCGCGCCGCGGCGAGGATCTGCTTCTCAAACGGAAACACCTTGTCGATCCACCAGCGAGCGACGTCCGGAAACGACAGCAGTCGCAAGGTCTCGCCGGTGGGCGCGCAGTCGACGACGATCGCATCCCACTCCTCGGAGTCGTTGTGGGCCTGCAGGCGCAGGAGCGAGAACAGCTCGTCCATGCCGGGCGGGACGGTGAGCTCCTCAGCCGAGATGCGGTCGACGCCGCGCTCCTGCAACAGCTCGCCGAGCCAGTCCTGGACACCGGACCAGTGGCGCTCCATCTCGTCCTGGGCCTTGACCTCCTGACCCCACAGGCCGTCGGAGACGTGAACGGGCTCGCCGCCGAGCTCAGCGCCGAGCGACTCCGACAGGCTGTGCGCCGGATCGGTGGAGATGATGAGCGTGCGCAGGCCGGCGGCCGCGCAGCCGCGCGCCGTGCAGGCGGCGACCGACGTCTTGCCGACGCCGCCCTTTCCCGTGTAGAGGATCGTGCGCGGCCTCATGGCCGGGCGAGTCTACGGGCCGACCCGACTCGTTACCGCCGCACGGTCAGGGTTCCGGTCGTCTGGGCGTAGTTGCCGGCGAGGTCGGTTGCGTCGAGCGTGACCGAGTAGGTCCCCGGGGTGTGGAGCGTCGGGACCGTGAAATGGTCGACCCCGTACGCGAAGCCAGCGCTCGTGTACAGGACGGTCGCCGACCCCCGGCGCACGGCGACGCCGACGTGCGAGGCCTTCGACAGGCGAAAGCGCAGAGCGAAGGAATGGCCGGTCCGCGCCTGCGTCGTCAGCTGGGTGAGCACGGGGGGCGTCTTCAGATATCCCGTGAAGTGCTGCGCGGTCGTGCAGTAGACCGGAGACTGGGTCCGGGTGCACAGCTCCTGCAGGAAGCCGGTGACGAGCTCGTGGTAGTCGAGGCTGTCCTCGAGCCCCGGCTGGTACAGCGACCAGGCTCCGGTGTCGAACTGGGGGACCTCGAGCAGGGCCTCGGCATTGCCGCGGTCAAACAGCTGCTGGGCGATCGGGTTGCCGCTGACGTGGGCGTAGTCGTAGAGGCCGATCAGGGTCTGCAGGAAGGCGTTGATGATCGACAGCTTGGGCGCGAACGTGTACTGCAGGAAGCGCGTCCCGGCCGACGTGCGGACGTTGACTCCGGCGGGTGGCGGTTTGGAGAAGACCGGCAGCGCCTGGCTGGCCACCGTGAGGTAGGACGGGTCCTTGGTCGCCTGATAGGCGCGGGTGAGGGCGTCGAGTGCGGTGCCCTGCGACATCGCGCTCGTCCACGGGGGCGAACCGCCGTCGAAGCTGAAGTAGTACTCCCAGGTGAGCCCGCCTCCCCGCTGCGCGGCGAGCGGGATGAGCTCGGCGAGGACCTGCTCCATCTCCGGGTAGTCGGCGGGGCCGGCGGTGTACAGCGCGTCGGCTTTGGAGAAGCTGCCCAGGACCTGCAGCTGGATCCCCTGGCCGGGGTAGTACTCCCACACCACCTGCGAGCCGGCGATCTCGACCCGCTGGCCGTAGGAGAGCAGCGGGCCCGACGCCCACCACTGGCGGTTGGCGGCGAGCGTGGCGAACAGCGCCGGAAGCCGCGAGGCGGTCAGCTGCCGGGATGCGGCGATGGCGTGCAGCGTCTCGGTGACGGCGGCGAGCTCGGTCCGCCGCGTGCCGCTGAGGTGCTTCTCCTCGGTGAGCGCCGCCCGGTAGCTCGCCGTGTCGGAGCCGTAGGTGGCGGCGTCGATGGCTCCGGTGCGGCGCAGCCGCGCCAGCTCGGAGTAGACCGTGCGAGCCGCCGCCGCCCGGCCCTTGATCGCCGCCGCGCTCGTCACCGGCGGCCGCCGCGCGGCTCGGGCGGGGGCGGGAGTGATCGCCGGCCCGGTGACGTAGGGGTCGTTGCGGGCGGTGGCGCGTCCGTCGTGGCCGAGGACCAGCACCGGAGCCGCGACTGCGCTCGACGGGAAGGCGACGACCGCGAGCAGGACTAACAGGCTCCTGCGCACCGGGGCGATGCTACATTCGCGCAGCCGGTCAGGCGACAGCTGAGGAGGAAGTTGCATGGGCATCAGAAGGCTTGGACCGCTCACCGCCGCGATAGTTGCGGTGCTCGTCCTCGCCGCCTGCGGCTCGAGCTCCTCCAGCGGCTCCTCGGGCAGCGCGCAGTCACTGCTCAAGGAGACGTTCTCGAGCGGCCACACGGTCAAGAGCGGCGTCCTCGGCTTGGCCCTGTCGCTCAAGCCGACCGGCTCGAGCACGCTGTCGACGCCGATCACGTTCAGCCTCGGCGGTCCGTTTCAGAGTCGGGGCGCGGGCAAGCTGCCCGAATCGGACTTCACGATCAGCGTGTCCGCCCTCGGCCGCCACGGCTCCTTGGGCGTGATCTCGACCGGCACCGCCGGCTACGTCACCCTCCAGGGAACGAACTATCAGCTACCCCAGGCCGACTTCCGCAAGCTCGAGCAGAGCTTCTCCTCGACCGGATCGTCGGGATCGTCGAGCTCCGGTCTCGCCTCGCTGGGCATCAACCCGCTGCACTGGCTGACCCATCCGTCGGTCGTGGGCACCGAGACGATGAGCGGCGCCTCGACCACCCACATCCGCGCCGGCGTCGACGTCAACGCGTTGATCTCAGACCTGAACGGCTTTTTGACCAAGACGGCCAAGAACGCGACCGCGGGCAGCACGACGCTTCCCACGCAGATCCCGGCCGCGACGGCCCAGAAGATCGCCGCCGCGGTCAAGAACGCCACCGTCGACGTGTGGACGGGCAAGTCCGACACCACCCTGCGCAAGCTGGCCCTCAGCCTGAGCGTGCCCGTCACCGGCAAGACCTCCACCGAGCTGGGCGGCATGACCTCGGCGGGCATCGGTCTGACCCTCCAGTACGCCAAGCTCAACCAGCCCCAGTCGGTCGCGACGCCGACCGGGGTGCACCCCTACAGCGAGTTCACCACCAAGCTGCAGTCGATCGCGCAGGCGCTC
This sequence comes from uncultured Solirubrobacteraceae bacterium, assembly GCA_963744845.1. GTDB lineage: Bacteria > Actinomycetota > Thermoleophilia > Solirubrobacterales > Solirubrobacteraceae > Palsa-465. Next base: position 700,955 of record CAVUVE010000012.1, on the reverse strand, counting down.
ACCGGCGCGCTGGGCGGCTCGGGGCTGTCCGGGGCGTCGACGAGCAGCTCGAGCGGCACGGCGACGACGCCGAGCAGCGGGTCGGGATCGGCGGCCGGCGTCTCCAAGTACAGCGCCTGCATCCAGAAGGCCAACGGCGACGTGACGAAGATGCAGAAGTGCGCGTCGCTGCTCAACGGCTGACGAGCTGAGCCACCCGCGGCCGCGCCTGGCCGGGGCCGGGGCCGGCGACGCTACTCGCGCCCGGGCTCCTGGTCGTCGGCCTCGAGCTCGTCATCGTCGGCGTCGGTGTCGCCCTCGTCCTCATCCTCGGCGGAGCCGGCGTGGAGATGGACCTGGAAGGCTTCGAGCAGCTCGTCGCGCCGGTTGTCGTCCAGCGGGACCTCGTCGGAGATCAGCACCCAGTCGGCGCCCTCGGCTTCCTCCATGTTGAAGATCTCGGCGTCCACGGCCGACGAGTCGTCGACGACGATCACCATCTCCGTCTGAGGATTGAAGTACGTGCCCGGGCGGTTGGCGAGCTCGTCGAGCTCGAGGGTGCGGAGATCTGCCATCTCGCCGCGCAGCCTACTTCATCGCGGGCTCAGCTCGGCGATCTGCCGCTCGACCTCGGTGTCGACATCGAGCGCCGGCTGGCCCCGGCGGGCCCGGCGGTGATTGCGCGCGATCACGAGGTCGCGGATCTCGTTGCGCAGCTCGGCGTCGACGGCCGGCGTCGGTGCGGTCAGACGCCTCACCTCCTGCTCGACGTCGACCTCGGCCTCGCCGCGCCGGCGCCGGCGCGCGTTGCGGGCCTCGAGCATCTGGCGAACCTCCTCGTCGCGCTCGCCGGGGTCGACGGCCGTGGCCGAGGGCTTGGCGTGCGGCTGCTCGGAGTCGAACAGGAGATGATCCTTGCCGTACTGCTCCCAGGTGCGGCGGTTGAACAGCAGCCCGACGACGGCGCCGATCACTCCGACGGCGCTCACGACCCACACAACCGTGGCGAACGCTCCCTGCACGTCTCAGATTGTCGCGCATCTCGGTGTTGCGGTCTCCGGTGGACGGGGTATCCTTCCCATCAGATCATTGACTGACCAGTCAATCGGTACGTCACCAAGGAGATTCAGTGGTTGATTTCACGCTCACCGACGAGCAGAAGAGCATGCGCGAGATGGCGCACGACTTCGCGGAGAAGGAGATCCGGCCGGTCGCCTGGGAGTACGACCGCGAGGGCACATGGCCCGAGGGGATCCTGAACAAGGCCTGGGAGCTGGGGCTGATGAACAACCACCTCCCGTCCGAGTACGGCGGCCCCGGCCTGGGCTACCTGGATGGGACGATCATCGAGGAGGAGATCGCCTGGGGCTGCTCGGGCATCGGCACCTCCTTGTCGTGTAACGGCCTGGCCACCGCGCCGGTGCTCCTGGCGGCCTCCGAGGAGCTCAAGAAGGAGTACATCGGTCGCCTGTCCGAGGCGCCGCTGCTGGCGTCCTTCTGCCTGACCGAGCCCGACGCGGGCTCCGATGTCTCGGGCATGAAGACGACCGCCGTGCGCAAGGGCGACAAGTGGGTCATCAACGGCTCCAAGTGCTTCATCACCAACGGCGAGTACGCCAACTGGTACACGGTCTACGCCAAGACCGACAAGGAGGCCGGCCACCGCGGCATCTCCTGCTTCGTCGTTCCCCGTGACGCCGGTGTCGTCGTCGACAAGCACGAGGACAAGATGGGCCAGCGGGCCTCCAACACGGCGACGATCAGCTTCAACGACGTCGAGATCCCCGCCGATCACCTCGTCGGCGAGGAGAACAAGGGCTTCAAGATCGCGATGATGACGCTCGACCGCACCCGTCCCGGCGTCGCCGCGATGGGCGTCGGCGTGGCCCGCGCGGCGATGGAGTTCGCCATCGATTACTCCAAGGAGCGCGTCCAGTTCGGCGTGCCGATCGCCATGCACCAGGCGATCCAGTTCCTGATCGCCGACATGGCGACCAAGGTCCACCTGGCGCGCCTGGCGACCTGGAACTCGGCCGTTCTGCTCGACCAGGGCCGTCGCAACACCCTCGAGTCCTCGCACGCCAAGCGCTTCGCCGCCGACACCGCGATGGAGGTCACCACCGACGCCGTGCAGGTCTACGGCGGCTACGGCTTCATCAAGGAGTACAAGGTCGAGAAGCTGATGCGTGACGCCAAGATCCTCCAGCTCTACGAGGGCACGGCACAGATCCAGCGTCTGGTCATCGCCCGCGAGACCCTGCTGCCCCGCCGCGCCGACGTGCGCGAAGAGGCCGGCGTCAACGCCTAGAACGAGCAACGAAGGGCCGCCCGCCCGCCGGCTGCGCATATGCGCGTACCGGCGGGCGGCGGTGATTGACTGAGAGCGGCGATGGTGATCAAGCTGCTGAGCGTCGCCGTGCTGGCGAGCGGCGGCCTGGCCGCGAGCACGGTCAGCTCACACACGGTGCAGCGCCAGCCGCGAGCCGGGACCTGCCACTACCGGGGACGCGGGGTGTACTCGCGCCCCGACCCCCGGTGCACCCCGGGCGCGATCGATCCCGCGGTCACGCAGGCGAACATCGATCGCACGATCTGCGTCGCCGGCTACACCGAGACCGTCCGGCCCCCCGAGTCGATCACCGAGGTCGAAAAGCGCCGCAGCATGCGGAGCTACGGCGCCGGCGGATCGCTGCGCGCCTACGAGTACGACCATCTCGTCTCGCTCGAGCTCGGCGGCGCGCGCAACGACCCGCGCAACCTGTGGCCCGAGCCCGGCGCCAGCCCCAACCCCAAGGACGCGCTGGAGGACCATCTCCATGCTGCGGTCTGCGATCGCCGGATGACGCTCGCCGCCGCCCAGCTGACCATCGCCCGCGACTGGGTGAGCGCCGATCGGCGCTACAAGGCCGGCGCCGTTCAGATCCAGCGCTTGCGCTTGAAGTAGACCCGAAAGCCGATCGCGGAGGCGACGAGGAGGCCGATCCCGAAGACCCAGAAGGTCCAGTCGTGGTTGATGATGTGGCCGGTCAGGTAGGCGAAGTTCTGACCGAAGAAGCCGGTCAGGAAGGTCAGCGGGAGAAAGACGGTGGCGATGATCGTCAGCTGCTTGTTGACCTCGCCCTGGCGGTTGGCGACCGTGGACAGATACATGTCGGTGGCGCCGGAGAGGAGGTCACGGTAGGAGTCGACCAGCTCCGAGACGCGGATCAGGGTGTCGTAGAGGTCACGGAAGTACAGCCGGTCGTCGGTCTCCAGCCCGGGCAGCTCGGCGATCCGATCGGCGTTGCGCGCGAACATGTCGCGCATCGGCGAGACGACCCGCCGCATCGCCACCAGGTCGCGCTTGAGCGCGAAGATGCGCTGCAGCTCCTCCTGGGTCGGGTTGTCGATGACCTGCTGCTCGACGTCGTCGATGTCGTCATCGGTCCGCGACAGGACGGGCACGAACGTCGAGACGAGCGCATCGAGGACCTTGTAGACGAGGAACTGCTCGGAGCGAATCGGCTGGTCGTCATAGCGGCGGCGCAGGTCGGCGAGCGCCGGGAACGGCCGGCGATGAATGCTGATCACGTAGTCGCCGGAGATGATGAGATGGACCTCGCGCAGCAGCGGGCCGCCGGACTCCGTGTCCTCGTCGACGCCGAAGACGACCATGAACATGTAGCCCTCGTACTCCTCGATCTTCGGTCGCTGCTGGAAGGTGCGAGCGTCCTCCAGGGTCAGAGGATGGAGCGTGATCAGCTTGGCGAGCTTCGCCAGATCCTCGTCGGTGGGGTCCTCGAGGTCGATCCAGACAAAGCCCTGCTTTTGCAGCTGGACGGCGAGGTGATCGTCGGGCGGGTTGTGCAGGCACGGCACCCGGACGGAGGTACGGGTCGCCTCCGGGTTGCCTGAGCTCACCCCGCCAACGCTACCACCGGCACTGGCGCCGGCTGAGGCTCAGGACTTCGTCGTCATGGCGTGGATGCCGAGGACCACGGCCGCCAGGCAGAACAGCCCACCGAGGAGCACGATCCCGTAGTTGAGGACCTTCACGCCGTTGTTGTTCGTCGCTTGCGCCCGCGACAGGCCGATGAGGAGGATCCCGAAGGCGATGGCGCAGCCCGCGCCTCCGGCCAGGGAGGCGACGATGATCTTCCACAGGGCCGAGGTGTCGACGATGGGAGAGGCGAATCCGAGCATGAGTGTCTCCTCAGTGGGCCACTTACGCGGCCGCGGCCACGGGGGCCCCGATCTCGGCCTCGCGCTCCGGCGAGACATGGGTACGGTCGAGGTCGGCGGCGCCGATCTTGTTGCGCTGGGCCAGCATGAACAGGAGGGCAGCGGCGGCGGCGGCGAGAATCGCCATCACGATCGTGCCGGCGCTGCTGTTGTCCCCAAAGATGCGCGCGATCTCCCAGGTGACGGCCCCCAGCACCCCGGCGGCGGGGATCGTGAACAGCCATGCCGTGGCCATCTGGCCGGCGACGCCCCAATGAACGCTCTCGAGCTTGCGGCCCGCGCCGGCGCCCATCACGCCGCCGGACACGACGTGAGTGGTGGAGAGCGGGTAGCCGTAGAACGACGACGAGAGGATGACCGCCGCGCTGGCGGCCTCGGCGGCGAAGCCCTGCGGTGACTCGATCTCGGTGATCCGATTGCCCATCGTGTTGATGATCCGCCAGCCGCCGATGGCGGTGCCGGAGGCGATCGCGAGCGCGCAGACCAGCTTGACCCAGAACGGCACATAGAAGTGCGAGGCGCTGATCGATCCGTGCGCGATCAGCGCCAGCGTGATCACGCCCATCGTCTTCTGGGCGTCGTTGGTGCCGTGGGCGAGCGAGACGAGCGCGGCGGAGCCGATCTGCCCGTAGCGATAGCCGCGCCGGGCTTCGGCCGGCCTGATCAGCCGGATCAGCCGGTACACGCAGTAGGTCCCGATCCCGGCGACGAGGAAGCAGATGATCGGGGACAGGATCGCCGGGGCGATCACGCTCTTGGCGATCCCGTGGAACATGACCGATTTCGAACCGCTGGCGACCAGGGCGGCGCCGATCACCCCGCCGATCAGCGCGTGGCTGGAGCTGGACGGGAGCGTGAAGTACCAGGTGATCAGGTTCCAGATGATCGCCCCGATCAGGGCCGCGAACACGAGCGACAGGCCGCCGTTGCCCTTCAGCGCTGAGGGATCGACGATCCCCTTGGCGATCGTCGCCGCCACCTTGATCGAGACGAACGCCCCCACGAGGTTGAGCACGGCGGACATGAGCACCGCCACCCGGGGCTTGAGCGCTCCGGTGGCGATCGACGTCGCCACCGCATTGGCGGTGTCGTGGAAGCCGTTGGTGAAGTCGAAGCACACGGCGGTGACGACGACGAGGATCAGGATCAGCATGGAGCGCAGGCTCTCATCCTGCGCTCATCTTCAAGTCAAGAAATGGTGAACGCGAGGGAGCTACTCGGTGCTGCTGAACTCCCAGATCGCGACGCCGAGCATGACCACTCCGAGGATCACGATCACGCCCGCCTCGAGCAGCGTCGGAACGTGCCATCCCCACCAGGTGATGCCGGGATCGAGTGCCCGGCGGGCCAGCGGGGTGATGTTCAGATGGTTGAAGACGATCCGCCGCATCGGATCGACCGCGTAGGTCAGCGGATCGATCCGGTTGAGCACGGTCAGCCAGCCGGGCAGTCCCGACGCGGGGAACAGAGCTCCCGAGATGAAGAACATCGGCGTCACCACCATCTGCATGACGCCCATGAAGGACTGCATCTGCTTGATCCGCACCGCGATCATCACCCCGAACGCGGTGATCGTGAACGCCAGCAGGAGCTGGAGCGCGAACACCTCGATGATCATCACCGGGTTGTAGGGAACGTGGACCACGCCCGCCAGGCAGATCACGATCACCCCCTGGATGCCGGCGACGCTGGCGCCGCCCAGGCACTTGCCGATCACGATCGAGCTGCGCCGGATCGGCGCGACCATCATCTCGCGCAGGAACCCGAACTCCCGGTCCCACACGATCGAGGCGGCCGAGAACATCGCCGTGAACAGCACCGAGATGCAGAGGATGCCCGGGTAGATGAACGTCTTGAGGTCGACGCCGTGCGTCCCGGCGCTCGACAGGCGCTGCAGGCCGGAGCCGAGCACGAACAGGAACAGGAGCGGCTGCACGAGCACGGTGACGATCCGCAGCCGATCGGAGAAGTAGCGGATGAGCTCGCGGCGCCAGACGATCTTGATCGCGCGCAGCTCCGAGGCGGTGCTGCGCTTGGGAACGCTGACCCGGACGATCTGCGGGCCCGGGGCCGGGGTCTGAGTCGTGTCGCTCGAGGTGGTCGTGCTCATCGCCGGCCGCCGCTCATCATCTGCATCATCACCCGGTTGCGGTGCTTGGATGAGTCTTCCTCGGCATCGCGGATCGTCGATCCGGTGAACGACATGAACACGTCGTCGAGCGTCGGACGCGAGACGCTCACCGAGCGGATCGGCAGCTCGAACTCGGCGAACAGGCGGGGCACGAACTCCTCGCCGCGCACGACGCCGAACACGACCGCGCCCTCGCGGACCGACGCGTCGATATCGAACTGGCGCTTGAGGGCGGCGATCGCCGCCGCGTCGTCATCGGTGTGGATCGTCACCCGGTCCTGGCCGACGCCGGCCTTGAGCGCCTCGGGGGAGTCGAGGGCGACGATCTCCCCGTGGTCCATGATCGCGATCCGGTCGCACCACTCGGCCTCGTCCATGTAGTGGGTGGTCATGAAGATGGTGATCTCCTCGCGCTCCTTGAGCTCGCGGATGTAATCCCAGATCGAGCGGCGGGTCTGGGGATCGAGCCCGATCGTCGGCTCGTCGAGGAACAGCACGCGGGGCGAGTGCATGAGCCCGCGCGCGATCTCCAGGCGCCGGCGCATCCCGCCGGAGAAGGTCCCGACGATCGAGTCCTTGCGATCCCACAGCCCGACCATCTCCATCACCTGGTGCATCCGGGGCTGGACGAGGTCGGATTGGACGCCGTACAGCTCGGCGTGGAGCTTGAGGTTCTGGGCGGCGGTGAGGTAGCCGTCGAGCGTCGGGTCCTGGAAGACGAGACCGATGTTGCGCCGCACGTCGTCGCGCTCGGAGACGACGTCGTGTCCGGCCACGCGGGCCTCGCCGGAGCTCGGCTTGGCCAGCGTGCACAGCATGTTGATGGTGGTCGTCTTCCCGGCGCCGTTGGGGCCCAGGAAGCCGAACACCTCGCCGGTCGCGACCTCGAAGTCGACGCCCCGCACCGCCCGGACCTCGCCGTAGTTCTTGGCGAGGCCGCGGACGGTGATGGCGGGGGCGCTCGACATTTCGGTACCTAACGTTAGCCCGTCGGGGCGTCGGGCTCCCCGGCGCCGGACGCGTCGTCATCGGCGGCGTCGGTCGCCTCGTCCTCGGCGCTCTCCGGCTCCTCAGCGAGGATCCCGTAGAGACCGCGCTGGGTCTCGGAGAGCAGCTCGATGGCGCGGGCCCGCTGGGACGCGGTCCCCACCGAGGCGACCTGCCAGGCGGCCTTGCCGAGACCGAGGATGATCGGCCCGAGCTGGGTGAGGGCATCCTCGCCGGCCTCGTCGTCGGCCGCCCACGGATCGGGCTCGTCGGCGCGCGTCTGGAGGTGGGCGCGTCCGGCATCGGTGATCTCGAGCCGGCGGGAGCCGTCGGCGTCGATCGAACGGACGAGCCCCTCGTCCTCGAGCTGGGCGATCGTGGGATACACCGATCCCGGGCTCGGACGCCAGCGTCCGTCGCTGCGCTCCTCGATCGTCTGCATGAGCTGGTAGCCGTTGCCCGGCTCCTCGGCGAGCAGGCGCAGGAGGGCGAGGCGAACGTCGCCGCGCCGGGCGCGGCCGCCGCGACCCCGGCCGCGGCCCCGCGGGCCGCGCGGGCCGAAGGGGCCCGGTCCGCCGAACGGTCCGCCGCGCATCCGGCGCAGCGCGATCAGCTCTTCGAGCTCCTCGGGGGAGGGTCGGCCGTGACCGTGCTTGCCGCGGGCGAAGGCCCACTGGCGGGCGAGCTCGCGGGCGAACTGCGCCTTGGCGGCGCGACCGCCCCGTGGGCCGCCGTGGCGACCCCCGCCGCCGCCGTGCCGGCCCTCGAGGCGCGGCTCGTCGGAGTGATGGTGGTGATGATGGTGCTTCGGTGCCCAGGCGCCTTGCCCGGGTGATGTGAATGCAAATGAATTGCCGGTCATATGTGAGTTTCCTTTAAGGTTTGTTGTATCACGATGCGTCAACGATATATCGTTAGCGATCGTTTGTCAAGGAGCTCCGGGGCGTCCAGCTCCCGCCGCCCGCTCGCGCAGGGGTATGCGGCGTCGGCGAGGGTTCCTCGAGGGCGGCGGGAGTGGACTACCCCTGCGCAGCAGGCGCGGGCGTGCGTGTGGTTCGACGGGGGCGCGGGCGGCTTTACTTCGATCCGCGGTTGCGGATCCAGTCGGCGACCTGCTGGCTGACGTCGCCCATCTGGGTGCCGAGGTTGGTGACGTTGTCACCGATCTCGCGGAACATCGCGCGGAAGCGCTCGGCGTAGAACTCCATTGCGTCCGAGGCCTCTTCGCGGACGTCGGTCTCCTCGCCGCGGCGACGGTACTCGCCGCGGACGATGCGGTCGTACTCGCCGCTCTGCACCCAGCGCATGACCTCGGAGACGCGCCGGACCGCGTTGGCGTGGGTGAGGTTGATCTCGTTGAAGAAGCGGCGGACGCGGTCGTGGCTGTCCTCCCAGTTCTCGTACTCCATCGCCTGGGCCATGAACGCGTCGAGGTCGAGCTTGTCGGCCGACAGGCCGCCGGCGATCACCATGAGCGCGCGGCAGACGATGCGGGGGTCGCGGACGGCCAGCGTGGCCGCCCGGTCGCAGCTGAGCTCGGACGCGCGGCTCCACTCGAGCAGCACGGCGCGCACCGCGCGCACGGGGAGGCCGAGCCCCAGCGGCAGACCTCCGCCCGCCGAGACGAGGATCGCCAGGGCGGTGCGGTACAGGACGTGGTCGGAGAGGATGTGCCCCAGCTCGTGAGCGATGATCGTCCGTTGCTCGCCGGGACCGAGCTGCTCGAGCAGGTCGGAGCCGATCACCACCATCGGGTTCTGGGAGCCGATCGTCAGCGCGTTCCATGACAGCGACGAGCTCACGTACAGGTCGTAGTCGCCGGGCATGTCGAGGATCCGGTGAACGCCGCGGTAGGAGGCCCACAGCTCGGGCAGCTGGCGCTCGGAGACCTTGATCGCATTGCCCAGATAGGCCTGGCGCAGCGCCCGCTCGTAGCTGTACTCCACGAGCTTGCGCACGACGGTGTCGAGCATCGGGACCGATTTGAGGGCCGCGGTCGCCGCGCGGTCGGCCGGGTGCTCGTAGGCCTTGGAGGAGATCTCCGGGTAGGGCTCTACGGCTTCTGGGAGGCTCTCCGCCATCTCTGACACGAAGGCTACTGGAGACCGCGAGAATGACCGCCATGCGAACCGTGCGAGTGCAGCGGACGTTCGCGGCGTCGCTGCCCGACGCCGAGGCGCACTGGTATGACACGGCGCGCTGGCCGGAGTGGGTCGATGGGTTGGAGACGGTGATCGCCGTCGAGGGACCGTGGCCGGCCACCGGGGCCGCCGTGCAGTGGCGCTCGGGGCCGGCGGGACGAGGCAGCGTCACCGAGCGTGTGCTCGAGCACGTGGCGCTCGAGGGCCAGACGGTGCAGGTCGATGACGACGCGATCCGGGGCGAGCAGACGATCGCGTTCACGCCCGAGCCGCCCGGGGTGCGCGTGGAGTTGAGCCTCGCCTACACGATCCGCCGCCGCTCCCCGTTGACCGGACTGATCGACGTGCTGTTCATCCGCCGCGCGATGGCCGACTCGTTGGAGCACACGCTGTCACGCTTCGGGGCGAGCCTCGAGTCAGCCCACCCGCCGCCTCCCTAGACTCGCTCCGTGGCCAACGAGGCCCTCAAGCTGGCGGAGCTGATCCGCGGTGGAGATTCGGTCGTCGCCCTCACCGGCGCGGGCATCTCGGTGCCCTCCGGCATCCCGGACTTCCGCACCCCCGGCACCGGCCTGTGGCGCAACGTCGATCCGATGGAGGTCGCTCACATCGACGTCTTCCGCCGTGACCCGGCGCGCTTCTGGCACTTCTACGGCGACCGCTTCCAGACGCTCGAGCACAAGCGGCCGAACGCCGCCCACGCGGCGCTGGCGGCGCTCGAGCGGGCCGGCCTGCTCGCCGCCGTGGTCACCCAGAACATCGACCGCCTTCACGCTCGGGCGGGCACGCGCGCGCTCGTCGAGGTCCACGGGACCATCGATCACTCCTCGTGCCTGGTGTGCGGCGCGCGCTATCCCCTCGGCGACGTGCGCGAACGTCAGCGCAGCGACGACGGCGGCGTCCCGCGCTGCGACTGCGGTCAGCCGCTCAAGCCCGATGTCGTCCTGTTCGGCGAGTACCTGCCCGCCGAGGCGCTGGCCCGCGCCGAGGAGCTGGCCGCGGGCGCGGATCTGCTGCTCTGCATCGGCTCCTCGCTCGAGGTCTACCCGGTGGCGCAGCTGCCGGCGGTGACCCTGGCGGCCGGAGGTCAGATCGCGATCATCACCCAGGGTGCGACGCCGTTCGACAGCCGGGCCGCGGTGCGCTGCGGCGGCGACGTGGTCACCGAGCTGGACGCGGTGCTCGCCGCGCTCGGTCTCGAGCTGGGCGCGCCCGGCCTCAGGCGTGGGCGAGGGCGCGGGCGCGTAGGGCGGCCTCGACCCGGCCGACGGTCAAGCGAACCGTCTCCAGCTCGGACTCGCTGAGCGATCCGGTGAGCGCCGACTGAGCCGCCCCGGCGACCCCCTCGCGCCGCCCGCGCAGCTCGGACAGCCGGTCGGCGAGAGCCTGCGCCGCGGCGTCGCCCGACAGCTCGGCGAGGGCCGCGTCCAGCGCGACGAGCAGCTGCAACGCCGCCTCGCGGGGACGGCGATGATCGAGATCGAGCCGGGCGCGGAGGACGAGCTCCTCGCAGGCCAGGGCGGGCTCGCGCGCGCCGAGGATGGCGGCGAGGCGGGCCTGGGGCGCCAGCAGACGGGCGCGCCGTCGGCGCCGTCCCGGCTCGGCCGGGCCGGGCAGCTCGCGGGCGGCCGACCACAGACCATCGGCGACCTGCTCGCCGGCGCCGTAGCCGAGGCGCGCGACGAGCGTCTGCCGGCGGTCCACGGGATACAGGTACGGGTCGGCCGAGACGACGCGAAACGCGTGCAGGGCGCGGTTGAGCGTGGCCAGCGCGTCCTCGAGCTCGGCCTCGCCGGCATCGCGCAGCCACGCGGCGGCCGCCGCCTCGCTGTCGAACGGCCGGGCGACGTCGATCACGGTGGCGCGGCCGGTGACGACCGGCGCGGGCGCCGGCTCGGGCTCAACGCTCCGCGGACTCCGGCGGGCCGTCAGGCGCCGGCGCTCGGGCGCGCCGAGGGTGGCGAACACGATCACGTGGGAGGGCGCGGCGCTTGCCTCGCCGTCGGGACGGGCGAGATAGCGCCCGTCCGGGGGACCGAGCGCCCACGGCGTCTCGATCTGGGCGAAGCGGAACCGCACGGCGTCCGAGCGCCCGGCGCTCATCGCGCCCGGCCGCCCGTCACGGCCGTCGGCGAGGCCTCAGCCCTTGTGCTTGCGGATCGCGTACTTGCTGGGGGAGATCGGCACGACCGGCTCGGGGATCTGGCTGATGCGGTTGATCAGCTGCTCCCACTGGCCCGGCTGCAGGATGCTCTTGATCTGCGCCGAGAGCTTCTTGTTCGTGCCGTAGTCGGGCGTGTAGGTGATCTGGATCCGGTTGCGGTGGTCGGGCAGGGCCAGCGTGTTGGGCTGGGACTTGTAGGCGATGTCGGAGATGATCTCGTCCGGCCGCATCGACCCCTGGAGCGTCAGCAGGCGGCGGATGGCGATGTCGGTGATCGAGCCCGCGCCCTGATGGCCGGCGATCGGGATGTTGTTGATCTTCGAGATGTCGATGCTCTCGCCCGTCGCCCCCTGCTGATCGGTGCCGGTCTTGGCGTTCACCGAGGCGCCGCACTTGAGGCCGGAGACGTACGGGTTCAGGCCCGACGCCGACAGGAACTCGATATCGGCGAGCACGCGGCGATCGATCTGCCCGGTCTGGATGTCGCGCCGGCCGCAGTTGTAGATGCGGACGTGCGGGTCAGACAGGACGCGGAGCGTCAGCTGCTGCTTGGACATCAGCAGGACCTGGCCGACGGTCGGGTTCTTGGCGCCCGGGCCGTAGAAGGGGTCGACGTTGGCGGCGCGATAGACGGCTGTCGCCTCGAGCAGCTTCCAGCCGTCGAGGATCGGCTTGGGGTCGATGTTCGGAGCCCCCTTGCCGGCCGGCTGGATCGTGAAGTAGACGTGCGGTGACAGACCCTGGCTCGGGCCGCCGATCCGACCGAGGATCGTCCCCGCGATCACGATCGAGCCCTTCTTGAGGTGCTTGAGCGTGTACTGCTTCTTGCCGAGGTGCAGCGCGTCGGAGAAGTAGTTCTCAAAGCTCGTGACCTGCTGGGTCGGGTTCTTGAGCTGGAGGTTCCCGCCCGCCGCGTAGGAGGCCGTGCGCGAGGGGTTGGCGAACAGGCGCTCCTTGACCAGCGGAGCGGAGATCGTGCCCGTCGACGACGACCCGCTGGGGGCGCCCGTGGGCGCCTTCGCCTTCGCCTTGGGCGCGCCCGCGGGCTTGGCCGGCTTGGTCTTCGTCGCCGGCGCCGCCGCGACCGTCGGAGTGGTCTGCTGCTGCCCCGCGGAGGCCGGGGCGCTCGGCGCCTTGATCTTCGGCGCGGCGAGCTCCTGGGCGATGTCCTTGGCGGTGATCTTCACCGGCTTGGCCACCGGGTAGGTCTTTGACACGCTCCCGAGGTGGGCGTAGGTGTAGATGTTGCCGGTCGAGTCCTGCAGCTTGACGTAGCGGCCGAGCTTCGCGCTGGAGCCGACGCTCACGATCTTGCCGTCGTTGACGGCGATCACCGGTGAGCTCTGCTTGGCGAAGATCGAGGTGCCCTTGCTGTTCGGGTCCGAGCTGATCGGGATCGCGGCATTGGAGCCCTTGACCTTGTGCTTGGACAGCGACACGACCGAGTCGTCGGCGTACTTGGCCGGCGCCGCCACCGGGAAGTGACCTTGCACGAGGCCGGTCAGGGCGCCGATCAATTGTGAGGGGATGCCGCCGATCAGCTTGGCCCGCAGCAGCACCGACTGCACGTACCAGCCGGCGTGGTTGTAGGCGAAGATGGCCTGCGACAGGTTCTTGGAGGCGCCGGCGGCGTGCAGATAGCGCGCCGCGGTGAAGATCGCGTCGACCGGGTTGTAGGGGTCGGCCACGCCGTCGCCGTTGGCATCGACGCCCCATTCCTTCCAGGTCGAGGGCAGGAACTGCATCCACCCGACGGCGTTGGCCGACGACACCGACAGGTTGCGCCCGTAGTCGGTCTCGATCTCGTTGATCCCGGCCAGCACCTGCCACGGCACCTGGTACTCGATCCCCGCCGCCTGGTAGATCGGGATCAAGAACGGCGGGATCCGGAAGGAGTCGATGAAGAAGTTCGGCACCCCGATCGGGGCAGGGCCGGGGAGCGACAGCGAGAACGTCGGGTTCGAGGTCTTGGGCACGCCCTTGCCGCTGGGCAGCGAGGCGGTCGGCGAGGTGCTCTTGCGCTGCTTCGATGTGCGGCTCTTGCCCTTCTTGGCGCTCGTCGAGGGACCCTGACCGTGGCTCGAGGACTTCTCGGGCGACGAGGAGGTCGGATGCGGCGTCGTGCTCGACGAGTTCGTGGTCGTCGTCTTCGTGCCCGGACCCGACGAGTGTGAAGGTGAGGTTGAGGTCGAGCTCGAGGTGGACGACGAGGAACTGGTCGAGCTCGAGGACGAGGTCGACGAGCTGGAGGAGCTGGTGGTCGTGCTCGTCGAGCTCGAGGCGCTGGAGGAGCTCGTGGCGGGCGCGCACGACATCGTCTCGGTGGCCACGACCCCGTTGATCGGCAGGTTCAGCGAGGAGACCGGCGTGGTCGGCGGGACGTCGACGTTGAACGTCTCGGTCACCCCGCCGACGAGCGTCACCGTCACCGTGCACGGGTCGGCGGACGCGCTCGGGATGGCAGCCAGCCCGAGGACGACGAAGATGGCCACGGCGAGCGACAGGACCGCCCGCAGCCGGCGCCTGATCGTCAAGCTCGTCCGTCCTCTCCTGGCACCATCAACGTGCGCCTCTCATGCGTTGATTTGCAGCACTTCGCTGTGCTGCCGAGGGCACGGTACTGCCTGGTACGGAGCTTTGCAATTTCGAACCGGCGGGGTTCACGCCGCGGTCATGCGCCGTCCCGCGCGCGCGTACGCGGGAAGAGAAGCGGCCGCGACCCGGCCCCGGCGGCCCCGCGCAGGTCCCGGTGGAGGTCCCGGTAGGCGCCTCAGCGGGGCCGTCAGGGCCGTCATCCGGCACGCTAAGCGTCAGGTTGAGGGTGAGATGAGCGGGTTCGGGCATCAACGAGCGGCGACGTCACGGTAGAGTCGCCGGCATGAGCGATGAACAAGGCTTCAAGTCCCGTGTTACCCGCCAGGGCGAGGAAGCGATCGGAAAGCTTGCCCAAGAGCTGCTGGAGAATCCGATGGTGTCCAGCGCGCTCTCGGCGGCGTTCGAGACGCGTGAGCGTGCGATGCGCGCCCAGGAGGTGGCGATGGGAGCGCTCAACCTTCCGTCGGCCAGCGACCTGGAACGCCTGACGCGGCGCGTGCGCAGCGTCTCGCAGCGGTTGGAGGGGATCGAGGACGGGCTGGACCGCCTCGACGACCGTCTCCAGCGCAGCGCCGAGACGCACACGCTCGAGGATCGCCTCAGTCGCATCGAGGCGGCGCTGGAGCGCCTCGAGTCCACGGGCGACACCGCGCCGCCGGCGTCCGCCAAGGGCTAGCCGGCACCCGCGGCGAGGGCCGCGACGGCCACCTCGCCGAGGTGGTGCTCGGCCGCGTGCAGCGCGTCGGGCTCGATTCGCCGCCGCGTCGGGAACAGCAGGTCGGTGACGATCAGCAGCGCCCCGGCGCGCAGCCGGCGCCGGGCGGCGAGGGCGAACAGGGTCGCCGCCTCCATCTCGACCGCCAGCAGGCCGGCGTCGCGCCAGCCCTCCTCGGTGCCGGGCGGAGTGTCGTAGAAGAGGTCGGTGGAGACCACCCGGCCGGTGCGCACCGGGGCCGCCTCGCGCAGGCGTGCCAGGAGCTCCGGATCGGGGGCGACGCAGGGCTCCGCCTGCAGCGCACGGCTCGTCCCGTCCTCGCAGACCGCGGCCGAGGGGGCGATGAGCTCGCCGAGGTCGAGGGACGGATCGAGTCCCCCACACGTGCCGACGCGCAGGACCGTTCGCGCTCCCAGCTCGGCCAGCTCGGCGATCACGATCGCGGCGCTCGGGCCGCCCATTCCGGTGCTCTGGATCGTCAGCGGCTCGCCGTCGAGCAGCGCCGGCCCGCTGTAGCCCCACAGGCCGCGGTTGTGGTTGAACATCTTGGGCGCTGACAGCAGCGCCTGGGCGAGCCGCAGGGCGCGTCCCGGGTCGCCGGGAGCGAGCACGCGCTCGGCCAGCGGCGCCGTGGGATGAATGTGGATCGGCATCGCGCGCCCGCAGATTAGACTGGCCGGTCGATGGCGGAATTCACGTCAGCCGCGGAGTTCCGTGAGGTCATGGACCGGACCTTCGCGCTGATGAGCGACGATCCCGAGATGGGCCCCCAGCTGCGCGATGCCGACACTCCGCAGCGTTTCGAGTTCACCGATCTCGACCTGGTCGTCAACGTCCGCGCCGGCCGCTCGGGCGAGCCCAACCTGGCGTGGGAGTGGTCCGACGACATCGACTGGGAGCCGCGGGTGAAGATGTCGATGAGCTCGGAGACCGCCAACAAGTACTTCCAGGGCAAGGAGAACATCGCGATTGCGATCGCGCGCCGGCGAATCAAGGCCGGCGGGGACGTCAAGGCGGCCCTGGCGATCATCCCCATCACCAAGCCTCTGTACGCGCGTTACCGGGACATGGTCGCGGCCGATTACCCTCACCTGGAACTCTGATCCGGGAGAGACGCGGTCCCCCGCGGGCGGCGCGCCGATCTTTATGTCGAGTGGCATTGACACGCCGGGCGATGGCGAGTAGACCTACCTCAACTCGCAAGGCCACAGGCCGGATCGTGGTTGCGCCGCTCGGTGCGACCGCGAGGCGCCGCCGGAAACGTGACGAGCGCCCACGGCCGACGCAGCGGGCCGGCATGCCCGCGGGCGGCGGAGACTCGTTCTCATCGGGCCTCCGCCGCCGACTTGCGCGCTCGTTCGACGTCCTACCCGGCTGGGTCGCGCGATGAGCGTCACCGAGGCCGCGCAGCGGATCGGCGTCAGCCCGGCCACGCTGCGGCGGTGGGTGCGGCGCGGGCTCGTGCCCCAGTTCCAGGGGGAGTGGACCCCGGCCGCCCTCGGCGCGGCCCGGGTCGTGGCGCGGATGCGTGAGCGCGGGCACACGCTCGACCAGATCCAGCGGGCCACCGAGCAGGGCAGGCTGGCCTTCGGCTTCCTCGAGGAGCTGTTTCCGACCGATCAGAAGCGCGTCTCGATCCGGGATGCGGCGCGTGAGACGGGGCTGGACGAGGGTCTCATGACGCGGCTGCTCAGCAGCCTGGGGATCAGCCGCGAGCACTCGGGAACGGTCAGCGAGGACGAGCTGCAGCTGCTGCGCTATGTGGCGGCGGTCCTCGAATCAGGCTTCCCGCTCGTCGCGCTGCTCCAGCTCGTCCGCGTCTACGGGCAGGCGATGGCGAGAATCGCCGACGCCGAGGTCCGCCTCTTTCACCTCTACGTGCACGAGCCGCTGCTGCGGTCGGGCTCGAGCGGAGTGGAGACGGCCGAGCAGATGCACGCCCTCTCCCGCGAGGTCCTGCCGCTCGTCGGCCCGGTGCTCGACCAGGTGCACCAGCGCTACCTGATGCACTTCGTCGAGCAGGATGTCGTCGGCCACATGGAGTCAGACCTCGACGAGGACGGAGCCTCCGTCGACCTGGGGCGGATGCGGGTGGCGATCGCCTTCGCCGATCTGGCCGGCTACACCCGGATGACCGAGGAGGAGGGGGAGCAGACGGCGGTCGATGCCGTGGAGCGCTTCGTCGACGCCGTCGAGGTCACGTTGCCCGAGGAGGCACGGGTGATCAAGACGATCGGCGACGAGGCGATGATCGTCGGCTCTGATCCGGCCAGCCTGACCGACTGGGCGGTGGGTTTTCAGACGATGCAATCCGAGCGACCGCTGCCCCGCATCGCCGTGCACTACGGGGTGGCGATGTACCGCGACGGCGACTACTACGGCCGCGACGTGAACATCGCGTCGCGGGTCGCTGCCCGCTCGGCGGGGGGCGAGGTGCTCGTCACGCGTCCCGTGGTCGACGCCGCCTCCGGGCCCCATCTGGAGTTCGAGCGGATCGGCGAGGTGCGGCTCAAGGGCTTCACCGAATCGACCGAGGTGTTCATCGCGCGCCAGCGCGCCGAGGGCTGATGGATCTCGAGCCCGGCGTTCGCGAGACGGGCCTGCTCGCACCGGGTCGTCCGGTGGTGGTCCTGTACTCCGGGGGTCGCGACTCCACCTGTCTGCTCGACGTGGCCGTCCGCATCGCCGGCGCGCACGCCGTGACGGCGCTGCACGTCAACTACGGGCTGCGCGACGCCGCCGACGCCGACGAGCGCCACTGTGCACACACGTGCGCGGCGCTCGGCGTCACCCTCGTCGTCCGCCGGGCCGGCGCGCCTTCCGGCAATCTGCAGGCGTGGGCTCGCGAGCTGCGCTACGCGGCGGCGCGCGAGGTGGCGCGCGCCGGCGGCGCCGACATCGCGTCCGGGCACACCGCGACTGACCAGGTGGAGACGATCCTCTACCGGCTGGCGTCGTCGCCCAGCCGGCGGGCCCTGCTCGGGATGCGCCCGAGCGACGGCTCGGACCCGGCCCTCGTGCGACCGCTGCTCAGTTTCACGCGCGCGAGCACCGAGGCACACTGCCGCAGCCGGGGTCTGGCGTGGCGAGAGGACGAGACCAACGCCACCGGCGCCTACGCGCGGGGTCGCGTCCGGCACGCGCTCGTCCCGGCGCTGGAGACCATCCACCCCGCCGCCCAGGCCAACGTCCTCGCGCTCGCCGAGACGCTTCGCGACGAGGCGGCGGTTCTCGACGAGCTGGTCGATGCGGTGCTCGCCGGTGGCTCGGAGATCGAGCTCGGCACCTTGCGCGAGCTGGCGCCGGCGCTGCGGCGGCTCGTCGTGCAGCGCCTCGCCGACGCGGCGGCTGGCCGTCCCGCCGCGGGGGTGGGCCGCCGCGCCGACGAGGTGGCCCAGCTCGCCGAACACGGAACGGCGGCGCTCGATCTGCCGGGTGGCCTGCGCGCCACCGCCCGCCGGGGGGTGCTCACGTTCGCCGCCACGCCCCGGCGCGCGGAGCGGGGGGCGACGAGTACCTAACATGGCTGGGGTGAGCGCCGACGGAGCGATCGGAGACATCCTCGTGCCTGCCGAGGACCTGAATCGCCGCGTGCGCGAGCTCGCCGCCGAGGTCTCGCGGGACTATGCCGGCAAGGACCTGCTCCTCATCGGGGTCCTGAAGGGAGCGGTGTTCTTCCTCTCGGACCTGATGCGCAGCCTCGAGATCCCCGTCGAGGTCGATTTCATGGCCGTCGCCTCCTATGGCTCGGCGACCAAGTCCTCGGGGGTGGTCAGGATCCTCAAGGACCTCGACGCGGCGATCGAAGGGCGCGACGTGCTGATCGTCGAGGACATCGTCGACTCGGGCCTGACGCTGCAATATCTGTTGCGCAACCTGGCCGGTCGCCATCCGGCATCGCTCGAGGTGTGCGCGCTGCTGATGAAGCCCGAGCGCCAGAAGGTCGACCTGCAGACGCGCTACGTGGGCTTCGAGATCCCCGACCGGTTCGCGATCGGCTATGGACTCGACCACGCCGAGCGCTACCGGAACCTGCCCTACGTGGCCGCGCTGAAGCAGTAGATGCCCGCCTCCCGCCCCGACCAGCCTGTCCTACCGCCCAGACCGGGCTGCTACGCTTGCTGATCCGCGGCATGAGACCGAAATCCCGAGGGCGACCGCCGCGGAAACCATCTATGAGCAGGTTCTTCAAGAGCGCCGCGTTTCCGATTCTGATCGTCGTTGTCCTGGCGTTCTTCGCCCAGAAACTGATCGGAAGCTCGAATCACGGACCGACGCGAACCTTCGGCGACATGATCCAGGCGCTCGACAGCGGGCGCGTCTCCAAGCTGTCGCTGGATCAGAAGTCCAACAGCGCCAACGTCACGCTGAGCGACGGCACGCAGTACACCGTCGGCTATCCCGACTCCTACGCGCCGACCTTGATCCAGAAGGGCGACGCGAAGGTTCCGGCCGGCGGCTTCAACGTGCAGACGAAGGGGTCGAGCGCATGGCTGTCGCTGCTTACCTACCTGCTGCCGGTGATCATCTTCATCGGGTTCTGGCTGTTCCTCATGAACCAGGTCCAGGGCGGCGGCTCAAAGGTGATGTCGTTCGGCAAGTCGCGCGCCAAGCGCATGTCGGTCGACTCCCCGAAGATCACCTTCCGTGACGTGGCCGGCGTCGACGAGGCGGTCGAGGAGCTGCACGAGATCAAGGAGTTCCTCGAGAACCCCAAGAAGTTCCAGGCGCTCGGCGCCCGCATCCCCAAGGGCGTGCTCCTCTACGGGCCTCCCGGCACCGGCAAGACGCTGCTGGCGCGCGCCGTGGCCGGCGAGGCGGGTGTGCCGTTCTTCTCGATCTCGGGCTCGGACTTCGTCGAGATGTTCGTCGGCGTCGGCGCCTCCCGGGTCCGCGACCTGTTCGAGCAGGCCAAGCAGAATTCTCCCTGCATCATCTTCATGGACGAGATCGACGCCGTCGGGCGCCACCGCGGAGCGGGCCTGGGCGGCGGTCACGACGAGCGCGAGCAGACGCTCAACCAGCTGCTCGTCGAGATGGACGGCTTCGAGATGAAGGACAACATCATCCTCATCGCCGCCACCAACCGCCCGGACATCCTCGATCCCGCGCTCCTGCGTCCCGGCCGCTTCGATCGCCAGATCGTCGTCGATCGCCCCGATCGCCTCGGCCGCAAGAAGATCCTCGAGGTCCACACCCGCGGCAAGCCGCTCGCCCGCGAGATCAACGTCGACGTGCTCGCCGGCCAGACGCCCGGGTTCACCGGTGCCGATCTCTCCAACCTCGTCAACGAGGCCGCTCTGCTCGCCGCCCGCAACGGCAAGCGCGAGATCACCCAGGTCGAGCTCGAGGAAGGGATCATGCGCGTGATCGCCGGTCCCGAGAAGAAGACGCGGGTGATGAGCAACAAGGAGCGCAAGATCACCGCCTACCACGAGATGGGGCACGCGATCGTCGGGCACTTCCTGCCCAACTCCGATCCGATCCACAAGATCTCGGTCATCTCCCGCGGGCAGGCGCTCGGCTACACGATCTCGCTTCCCGGCGAGGACAAGTTCCTCACCACCCGCGCCGAGCTCCAGGACACGATGGCGATGACGCTGGGCGGTCGGGCCGCCGAGGAGATCTGCTTCGACGAGATCACGACGGGCGCCTCCAACGATCTGGAGAAGGTCACCGCGACGGCCAAGCAGATGGTGATGCGTTTCGGGATGTCCGAGAAGCTCGGCCCGCGTGTCTTCGGACACGATCACGGTCAGCCGTTCCTCGGACGCGAGTTCAGCTCCGAGCCGGACTACTCCGACGAGATCGCCCGGGAGATCGACGACGAGATCCGGCGTGTGATCGAGACCGCACACGTGCAGGCCAAGGAGATCCTCACCCAGAAGCGCGAGTCGCTGACCAAGCTCTCCGAAATTCTCATCAAGCGTGAGACGATCGAGAAGGAGCAGTTCGAGGCCCTGCTCGAGGGCCGCACCGAGGAGGACGTGTTCGGCTCCGAGGCTCCGGCGCCGCCGGAGGTCCCGGCGGTCACGGGCACGCCCGCCGAGCGCGCCGGGCGCGATGCCCCGCGCCCCCTGCCGCGGCCCGGTCTGGCCGGCGGCGCGGCCGAGTAGCTCCCGCCGCGCGTCGCCACCCGGCGTGTTGCTCAAGTTCATCCGGGTGTGGCTCCCGCTGGCGATCGCCCTTGCCGGGGTCGTGCTCCTCGTCATCGGGCACGGCAGCTACTCCCAGCTGGCCAATACACATTCGCTGGAATCGGCAGCGGGGGTGGGGTTGTTGATCGTGGCCGTGATCGTCTGGATGCTCAACTGGATGTTCCGTCTCAGCCTGAGCTCCAACGAGGACCGCGAGGAGGAGGAGCGCGCCCGCGAGCACTTCGACCGGACCGGCCGCTGGCCGGAGGACGAATGAGCGACTTCGCGGTCATGGGGATCGTCAACGTCACGCCAGACTCGTTCTCGGACGGCGGGCAGTGGCTTGACGCGGGACGCGCGGTGACGCACGGGCTCGAGCTCGCGGCCGAGGGCGCGGCGATCCTCGACGTCGGCGGTGAGTCGACGCGCCCGGGGGCCGAGCCGGTCTCCCGCGCCGAGGAGCTGCGCCGCGTGATGCCGGTCATCGAGGGGTTGGTCGCCGCCGGCCCGCCGGCCCGGATCTCGATCGACACCTCCAAGGCGGCGGTCGCCCGCGCGGCGCTGGACGCGGGCGCGGCGCTGGTCAACGACGTGACCGCGCTCCGGGGCGACCCGGAGATCGTGGGGGTGCTGGCCGACCATGGGGCCGACGTGTGCCTCATGCACATGCGCGGCGAGCCGCGCACGATGCAGCGCGACCCGCACTACGACGACGTCGTCTCCGAGGTCAAGGCGTTTCTCGAAGCGCGGCTGGCGTTCGCGGTCGCGCACGGAATCGCGGAGGAGCGGATCCTGCTCGACCCCGGCATCGGGTTCGGCAAGACGCTCGCCCACAACCTCGAGCTCGTTCGACGGCTCGACGAGCTGGTTGCGCTCGGGCGGCCGGTCGTCGTGGGGACCTCGCGCAAGTCGTTTCTCGGGCGGTATTACCGGGCGCGAGGTCGACGATCGCGTGGCGGCGACGGTAGCCATCAACGTGCTCGCATTCGAGCGCGGTGGGCACGTGTTCCGCGTGCACGACGTGGCGCCGACCCGCGATGCGCTCCGGGTCGCGGCTGCTACGGTCCGACGAGCGTGAGCGAGGACGACGCCGACGAATTCGACGACGTAGACGAGGACGACGAGGCCGGCTCCGAGCCCGAGGTCACGATCGAGATCTCCGGCCTGTCGCTCTACACCCACCACGGCGTGAGCGCTGCCGAGCGGGAAGTCGGACAGCGTTTGCTGCTCGACCTTCGGCTCGACGTCGGCGAGTGCGACGCCACGCTGACCGATCGCATCGAGGACACGATCGACTATGGCCAGGTGTGCGAGATGGCGACGCTCGTCGCCCAGCAGCGCTCCTACAAGACGCTCGAGCGGCTGTGCGCGGCGATCGCCGATCGCCTGCTCGAGCAGTACGGGGCCAACGCGGTGTGGGTCAAGGCGGCCAAGCCCGAGCCGCCCCTGGCCCTGCCGGTGACCGAGGTGTCGGTCGAGGTGTGGCGGGAGGCCGGCGGTCAATAGCGTGCGCGGCTTTCTCGGGCTGGGCTCGAACGTCGGTGATTCCCGGGCCAACCTCGAGGCCGCGGCGGCAGCGCTCGGCGACCACGGGGTTCGGGTGCTGCGCTCGTCATCGACCTATGAGACCGAGCCGGTCGGCCTGGTGCTCGATCAGCCCGATTTTCTCAACGCGTGCCTGGAGGTCGAGACGTCGCTGGATCCCGAGCGGCTGCTCGACGCCTGCAAGGCCGTCGAGCGGCAGGTCGGCCGCGCTGCCGGCGGACCGCGCCATGGGCCGCGGGTGATCGATGTCGACCTGCTGCTGCTCGGCGATGTCCAGTACGCGTCCGACCGCCTGACGCTGCCCCACGCGGAGGTCAGCTCGCGCCGGTTCGTGCTCGTGCCGCTGCTCGAGCTCTGTCCGGCGCTGACCCTCCCCGACGGCCGCGCGCTGACCGACGCGCTGGCCGAGCTTGACCGGACCCCGTCCAGCCAGGCGGTACGCCGCGCCGGGCCCGCGCTGGTGTAATTGCCGGCCATGCTGCTCGTCGTCGACGTTGGTAACACCCAGACGCACTTCGGCGTCTTCCCCGACGGCGGCGACACCGTCTCCGAGCACTGGCGCTTCGCCACCGTGCGCGAGTCGACCCGTGACGAGCTGGGCGCCGCGCTGTCGAACCTGCTCGGTCTGCGGGGCCTGCGGTTCGGCGACATCGACCGCTCGATCGTCTCCTCCACGGTGCCGCAGCTCTCCGAGGAGTGGACCGAGATGGCCCAGCGCTACCTCGGACACGAGATGCTCGTCGTCGGTCCCTCGATTCGCACCGGGATGCCGATCCGCATGGACAACCCGCGCGAGGTGGGCGCCGACCGGCTCGTCAACGCGGTGGCCGCCTACGAGCGCGTCGGGGCGCCGTGCATCGTGGTCGACTTCGGCACCGCCATCACCTACGACGTCGTCTCGGCGGCCGGTGAGTACCTGGGCGGGATCATCACCCCGGGGGCCGAGATCTCCATCGACGCTCTCTACGAGCGGGCCGCCAAGCTCCCCAAGGTCGAGCTCGCCCAGCCGCGGGCGCTGATCGGCAAGTCCACGGTGGAGGCGATCCGCTCGGGGATCATCTTCGGCTTCGCCGGCCAGATCGACGGGATCGTGGGCCGGCTGCGCGATGAGCTGGGGGAGACGACGGCCGTCCTGGCCACCGGGGGGCTGGCCCGGGCCCTCGTCCCGGCGGTCCGGGCGACGATCGACGAGGTCGACGACCTGCTGACGCTCACCGGCCTGCGCCTCATCTGGGAGCGCAACGCGCCCGAGCGCGGCGCGGACTGACGGTCGGTCAGGTGAGCGCCGGCACCGGGACGTCGGGCGTCCGGGCGACGCTCGCCGCGAGGATGAGGAAGGCGAGGCGGCGACGGTTGGTCGGCTCGGCGGCCTCGACCTCGTCGTAGGTGCGCAGCAGCTCGCGCACGACCGCGAACACGGGCGCGTCATCGATTCCGTCAGGCACGTCGCAGGCCAGCTTCGCCAGGGCGAGCATCTCCGGGCCGCCTTCACTTCCGCGCATCGTGGCGATCGCGCCGAGCATCACGAACTCGGCGACGCGATCGAGCAGCAGATGCGAGGCGCGGTCACGCTCCCCGACCGCCGGGCCGGCCGGCTGGAGCGGCTCCCCGGCGGCGATCCGCAGCGCCTGCCCGGAGGCGATGCTGCGGATCTGATCGGCCGACAGTCCCACCTGGATCGCCGACCGCAGCTGGGTGACGGCGGACATCATCGTGTGGCCATAGGGCGCGTCGGACGCGAACAGCACCTGGCCGGGCGGGACGAGCGCGAACAGCGCCTGCAGGTCGGCGGGCATCCACCACGCGGTGTCGAACAGCAGATTGGGCAGGTCGGCGGCGACGCGCCAGATCCACGACAGGTCGGTGATCCCGGCGTGGGCCAGGATGAAGCGCGCCCCCGGATAGGCCTCGGCCAGCGCGACCATGTGGGCGCCCAGCGCCGGGATCCCGCGGCCGGCATGCACGAGCACCGGCAGCTGGCGCTCATCGGCGATCGCCGCCAGCCGGGCGACATCGGGATGGTCGAGGGTGAACTGCTCGGCGCGGGGATGCAGCTTGATCCCCCGCGCGCCGTTGCCGAGGGCGCGCTCGGCCTCGCGCGGGGCGTCGCCGCCGTTGGGACTGACCCGGCAGAACGCGGTGAGCAGGCCGTCGGCGCGCGCCGCCGCTTCGATGACCATGTCGTTGGCGGGCGGGTAGCCGCCGGGCTCGTGCATGGGGAACACGAACGCTCCCCGGGCGTCGGCCGCGCGCAGGACGCCGACGAGCTCCTCGAGCGTCTGGCTCATCCCGTCGGGATCGTTCTCGCCGAGGTGCGTGTGGGCGTCGAACAGCTCCAGTCCCGGGACCTGATCGCGCATCTGCGCGGCCCATGGGGCGATGACGGCGGCGACGTCCATGACCTCAATTCGTACCATGAAACGTGCATGGCCTCGCTGCTCGACATGCCCACCGGCCCGCCGCTCTCGACGCGGCAGCTGACCGACGCCTGGAGCCTGGGTGGCCTCGAGGTCGCCAACCGCGTCGTGCTCGCTCCCCTGGCCGGAATCGGCAACTGGTTCGTGCGTCTGCAGGCCAAGCGCCACGGCGCCGGCCTGGTCGTCTCGGAGATGGTCTCGAGCTTCGCCGTGCACTACGGCAACGCGCGCACGTGCACCGAGCTGTTGCGCATCCATCCCGACGAGCACCCGGTCGCGGTGCAGCTCTTCGGCCACGATCCCGACGTCATGGCCTCGGCTGCCGAGCGCGTGGCGGCCGCCGGTGCCGACCTCATCGACCTCAACATGGGCTGCCCGGTGCCCAAGGTGTGCAAGACCGGCGCGGGCGCGGCGCTCCTCGAGGATCCCGACCGCGCGGTGGCGCTGGCCCGCGCGGCCGCCCGCGGCAGCGGCCTGCCGGTGACCGTCAAGCTGCGCTCCGGGCTGCGCCCCGGCGACCGCTCGGGACTCGAGCTGGCCCGCCGGCTGGCCGAGGAGGGCGGGGTCGCGGGCCTGTGCCTGCATCCCCGCCATGCCTCTCAGCGCCACACCGGCCGGCCGGACCACGAGGCCGCGCGTGAGCTGATCGAGTCGCTGCCGGTCCCGGTCATCATCTCCGGCGGGCTGCGCACGGCCGCGGCGGTCCGCGAGGCGTTCGAGCACACGGGCGCCGACGCGGTGGCGCTGGCCCGGGGCTCTCTGGGCAACCCGTGGCTGTTCTCGCAGCTCGTCGGCGGCCGCGACGCCGAGCCGAGCCGCGACGAGATCCTCGCCGAGCTGCACTGGGTGATGGACAGCGCCGTCGAGCACCTGGGGGAGGAGCGGGCCGGACGCTACCTGCGCAAGTTCTACCCGTGGTACGTCGAGCGCCTGGCCGGCGACAAGGCGCTGCAGGACGCTCTGCAGCGTGCCCCGTCGCTGGCGGCGGCGCGCGCGATTCTCGAATCGCTGCCTACGTAGGCAGTACGTAGCGCCTGACCGCAAACTCGCTCCCGGGCCCATCGCTTCCGGTATGCTCCCCGCGCCCGGCGTCCGTCGCCGGGTGTGGCGAATAGCCCGAACGGAATCGAGATTGGGGGCCGGAATGCGGCGCAAGAGCAAGATGTCCCTGCGGACGCTCGTGGTCGCGGTGGCGGCGATCGGATCGCCGGTTGTGATCGGCGCGACCTCCGCGACCGCATCGACCTCACGGCTTCGTGTGCAGACCGCGGCGGCCCTGCCGCGCGGCGCGCGCGCGCTGCGGGCGATGAGCACGAGCCGGGCGCTCAAGCTGACGGTCGCGCTGCGCCCGCAGAGCGCGAGCGGCTTGCAGTCCTTCGCCACCGCCGTCTCGACGCCCGGGTCGCCGCTCTACCGTCACTACTTGACCGTCGACCAGTTCGCCCAGCGGTTCGGGGCCACCTCCGCCCAGATCGCCACCGTCCGCTCGGAGCTGAGCGCGCGCGGCCTGAGCGTCGGGGCGCCGAGCGCCAACCACCTCTCGCTACCCGTCTCCGGGTCGGTCGGACAGGTGCAGCGCGCCTTCTCGACGCGGCTCTCCACCGTCCGGCTCAAGGACGGCCACACGACCTACTTCAACTCGCAGGCCGTGACCTTGCCCTCGAGCGTGGCCCCCGACGTGCAGGGCGTGATCGGACTCGACGGCGCCGCGATTCCGCGCCCGCAGTACGTCAAGGCGCCGGCCCGGTCGTCCCGGACACGGCGTGCCCTGGCCCCCCAGGAGGCGACCGGCGGACCGCAGCCGTGCTCACCGGCCGCCGCACTGCAGAATCAGGGCTACACGGCCGACCAGATCGCCACCGCCTATGACTTCTCGCCGTACTACCTGGCCGGCGACATGGGGGCGGGCCAGACGGTCGCCCTCTACGAGGAGGGCGCTCCGTACCCGCAGTCCGACGTGGGCGCGTTCCAGGGCTGCTACGGCACCACGGGATCCGTCACGCTCGTGCCCGTCGACGGAGGCCCGGGCACCTTCAACCCCAACGATCCCAACAACGTGTCGGGGGACGGCGAGGTGACGCTCGACATCGACGTCGTCAACGAGCTGGCGCCGAAGGCGAACATCCTCGTCTACAGCGCGCCGGCCACGGCGTCGGCGGGCATCGACACCCTCACGGCGATCGTCAGCCAGAACCAGGCCAAGGTCGTGTCGATCTCCTACGGCGCCTGTGAGAAGAACACACCCTCGCCGACGACCACGGCCGAGAACTCGCTGCTGCAGGAGGCGGCCAGCCAGGGGCAGACCGTGTTCTCCAGCTCGGGCGACGCCGGCGACGCGATGTGCTCGCAGGCCAACCCGCAGTCTCCCGACACCTCGCTGGCGGTGATCGATCCAGGCGCCCAGCCGTTCAACACCGCCGTCGGCGGTACCACCCTGACCGCGATCAGCCCGACGCCGACCGAGACGGTGTGGAACGACAACTACACCGTGGACAGCAACGGCGGCGTCCACGGCTCGGGAAGCGGCGGGGGCGTCTCCCAGAACTCGAAGATGCCGGCCTATCAGTCGACGGCCGCCAGCTTCCTCGGCCTGGTCAACCCCGACTCGGGCAAGGCGAGCTGCGGCGGCGGCAACTGCCGCGAGGTGCCGGACGTCGCGGCCGACGCGTCGGCCCATACGGGCTACATCGTGTACTCCAACGGGGCATGGACATCGACGGGGGGGACAAGCGCCTCGTCGCCCCTGTGGGCCGCCTTCGCCGCGCTTGCGGACGCATCGAGCACGTGCCGTGGGCTGCCGCTGGGCTTTGCCAACCCGGCGCTCTACCAGATCGCCGGCAGCAGCTACCTGAGCAACTTCTACGACATCGGCGCCACGCCGAGCCCCTACTCCGGCCAGGCTGACAACGATGTGTTCTTCAACCACAGCAATGGCTTCGACGCCAACCCGGGGATCTATCCGA
Source organism: uncultured Solirubrobacteraceae bacterium (assembly GCA_963744845.1). Classification (GTDB taxonomy): domain Bacteria; phylum Actinomycetota; class Thermoleophilia; order Solirubrobacterales; family Solirubrobacteraceae; genus Palsa-465. The sequence continues at coordinate 672,960 of CAVUVE010000012.1, read as the reverse complement.
CGACCGCCGACTACGACATGACGACCGGCCTGGGCTCGCCCAACGTCGCCGCGCTGGGCAAGTCGCTGTGCTCGGTCCGCGCCCCCGTCTACACGGTGTCGGTGACCAACCCCGGCAACCAGTCAGGGACGATCGGCCACCCGGTCAACCTGTCCGTGACCGGCGCCGACTCCGGCAACCAGCCGCTCTCCTTCACCGCCACCGGCCTGCCCGCCGGCTTGACGATGAGCAGCGCGGGGGTGATCACCGGCACGCCGACCATGGCGCAGACGACCACCGTGGCCGTGTCGGCGAGCGATCAGTTCACCAACGCCGGCGGGACGTCGTTCACGTGGAGTATCGCCCCGCCGCCGGTGGGCAAGCCGAAGGCCTCGGGCGCGAAGATCTCCGGCCTGGGCAAGGGCAACCCGAAGCTGACGTTCACGCTCAGCGCCGGCGCCAACGCCCCGCCACTCAAATCGGTCGCGATCACCCTGCCCAAGGGGCTGAGCTTCGCCACCAAGGTCAAGACGCTGGACAAGGGCATCACGCTCAAGTCGGGCAAGAAGAAGCTCACGTTCACCGCGAAGGTCAAGAAGGGTGCGCTGTCGCTGGCCTTCAAGGCCGCGACGGGGAGCGCGTCTGTGACCCTGGCCAAGCCGGCGATTGCGATCAGCGCGAGCGAGGCGAGCAAGATCCGCCACAAGAAGGTCAAGAAGCTCACCTTCACGCTGAAGACGACCGATGCCAGCAAGAAGACCAGCACCGTGGCGATCACGCTGAAGAAGCTGTCCTGAGTCCGTCCCGGCGCGTCGCCGCGCGGGCGGTCCGCCGAATCGACCCAGCCGCCGCGCCCGCGGCGGTCGCGTAGTAGGGTTGCCGCGCCATGTTGCGGTGTATCGCCAAACTGCTGGTCACGACGCTGCTCATGGCGCTCGGCTGGGCGGCCTGCGCCGAGGCGCAGGTTCAGCCCTACGGCCAGAACGACTTCGGCGGGTTTCGCGACGTTCTCCCTCCGGGGACCAACGGCTTTGACAACGCGGCGCAGCTGGGGCTGTTCGAGGCCGGCAAGCAGCGCCCGGCCCACAGCTCCGATCAGCTGGGGATGTACGACGCCCTGACGACGGCAGCCGGGAACATCACCCCGGCGACCATCCCGCAGTACTACAAGGATGCGACCTTCGGCGTGCCGGCCGGCGACGTGGAGAGCACGCAGACTCCCGAACCCGGGGTCACGATCGTGCGCGACAAGCAGTACGCCGTTCCCCATATCTACGGCGACACCCGGCCCGAGCTGATGTTCGGCATCGGCTATGCCACCGCCGAGGACCGCCTGTTCATGATCGATGCCCTGCGTCACTCGGGCGAGGGCGACCTGGCGAGCTTTGCCGGCGGGGCGAACGTGAGCATGGACGAATCGGTGTGGCAGGCCGAGCCCTACACCCACCAGGACCTCGTCAACCAGGTCAACAACATCTCGGCCGAGCCCGGTGGCGCTCAGCTCGACCAGGACGCCATGAGTTACGTCGCCGGGATCAACGCCTACATCACGGCGGCCGAGCAGCCCCTGAACACGCTGTCGATGATGCCCGCGGAGTACGCGGCGATCGGGCAGCCCGGCGGGCCGGCACCGTTCACCCTCGAGGACCTCGTCTCGATCGCCACCCTCGTCGGCGGGATCTTCGGAAACGGCGGCGGCGACCAGCTGTACAACGCCCAGCTCTACGAGGCGATGACGCAGAAGTTCGGGGCCGAGCACCGGTCGGTCGCGGGCTCGCCGCAGGTGATCGCCAAGGTGAAGAAGAAGAAGACGACGAAGCCAAAGAAGAGGAAGAAGAAGGCGACGTCCAAGAAGCACTCGGGTCACGCCGCGGCGACGACGACGGCGGCCAACAAGCACAAGAAGCCGACGAAGCACAAGAAGCGGTCCAAGCACAAGGCGCCCAAGCCGACCGCCGACCGCTCGGGCTTTGCCACCTTCCTCAGCTTCGACGACCCCAACGATCCCGAGGCGCCGACGACCGTCCGCGGCACGCGCTTCAACTACCAGACGCTGCCCGCGCCGAGCAAGGCGGTGCAGCGAACGATCGCGCTGCCCGACCCCGGCTCGGTGGTGCCGGTGAACACGATCGTCGGCGGTGCCGCGCCCGCCGGCCAGGCCCGCACCGCCCGCACGTCGGGCAAGGGGCACTCGGGACTGGCGCTCGGTCCGCGTGCCAACACCGGACCGGGACTGCTCGGTTTCCCGCGGGCCATGTCGAACGCCCTGCTCGTCAGCGGCCGTGACAGCGCCACCGGCCACCCGCTGGCCGTCATGGGCCCGCAGGTCTCGTACTTCGCGCCCCAGATCCTCATGGAGGAGGACATCCACGGACCCGGCATCGACGCCGCCGGCGCCGCCTTCCCGGGCGTCAACCTGTACGTCGAGCTGGGTCACGGCACCGATTACGCCTGGTCGGCGACGTCGGCGGGCCAGAACATCATCGACACGTTCGCGGTCTCGCTGTGCAACCCGAGCGGTGGCGCGGTGACGACCAGCGCCAACGACTACCTGCTGCACGGCCAGTGCGTGCCGATGGAGACGCTCACCGACCATGAGTCCTGGTCGCCGAACCTCGCCGACTCGACCCCCGCCGGCTCGGTCACGCTGCAGACGCAGCGGACCGCGTACGGGATCGTGATCGCCCGGGCGACGATCAAGGGCAAGCCGGTCGCCTACACGAACCTGCGCTCGACCTACATGCACGAGCTCGACTCCGCGGCGGGCTTTGAGCAGTTCAACGATCCGAGCCAGATGAAGAACCCGCAGGACTTCTTCAACGCTGCCAGCAAGATCGGCTACACGTTCAACTGGTTCTACTCCGACGACCAGCACACCGCGTACTTCAATTCCGGCCAGAACCCGGTGCGCGCGCCGCACACCGATCCTCTGTTCCCGACCCTGGCCGCCTACGCCTGGAAGGGACTCCAGGGGGCGGCGCAGACGACGCCGCAGAGCCTCACCGAGCAGGACACCTCGCAGAACGCCCACCCGCACGTCGTCGATCAGGACGTGCTGACCAGCTGGAACAACAAGCAGGCCCCCGGCTACGGCGATCCGGCGACCGGCCAGCAGTACTCCTCGATCTTCCGCTCACAGCTGCTCGACAACAACATCGCCTACTACATGCGCGTCGACAATCACAAGCTGACGCTCGCCGACCTCATCAACGCCATGGGGATCGCCGGCACGCAGGATCTGCGCGGCGTCGAGGTGCTGCCCTACCTGCTCAAGGTCATCGGCACCCCGTCGGACCCGACGCTCGCCAACGCCGTCTCCGAGCTGCGCGCCTGGGCGGCGACGGGAGCCCACCGGATCAACCGCGAGCACCCGGGGGCTACCGGGTCCTACGACGACTCGGACGCGATCCGCATCATGGACGCCTGGTGGCCGCTGCTCGTCAAGGCGGAGTTCTCGCCGGTCCTCGGACCGGCGCTGCTCGATCAGGTGGAGAGCGACTACCCGATCAACGACGAGCCCGGACACGGCGCCGGCGTGCATGGGACTCCGGCCACCTCGCACCTGGGCTCGGCCTGGGATGTGGGCTTCTACGGGATCGTGCAGAAGGACCTGCGGGCGGTCCTGCACCAGAAGGTGCGCGGACCGCTCAACCGCATCTACTGCGGCAACGGCTCGCTCGCCCAGTGCCGGACCGCCCTCGAGAGCTCGCTCGCCGCGGCGGTGGCGCAATCCCCGCAGCAGGTCTATCCGGCCGACGGCGCCTGCCCCACCGCCGGCGACCAGATGTGCTCGGATTCAATCCAGTTCCGCGCGATCGGCGCGATCACTCAGCCGCTGATCGAATGGGTCAACCGGCCCACCTTCCAGCAGGCGGACGAGATCCAGGGACACGGTCCCCGCTAGTTACTGCCAGCGGGCCTTTTGGAGTGCTCCGAGCCGTGTCTATACTGATCCGCCCACGCGGCGGGTTGGCGCGTGTCATGCCGTCCTCCGGGGCGGTTTCTCTTCGCTCGAAAGTCTCATAGAAACAGGTCCGATCGCTATGCCCAAGGACGTCATCCTCACCCAGGAGGGCCTCGCCAACCTCAAGGCGGAGCTCGACCATCTCGCCACCACGCGTCGCCGCGAGGTCGCTGACCGGATCAAGGAGGCGCGTGAGTTCGGCGACATCTCCGAGAATGCCGAGTACGACGACGCCAAGAACGAGCAGGCGATGCTCGAGGCGCGGATCGCGACCCTCGAGGACAAGCTGCGCTCGGCGACCGTCGTCGACGCCTCCGACCTCGGCACGGATGTCGTACGCGTCGGCTCGATCGTCCACGTCAAGGACGAGGCGGGGAAGTCCAACAAGTACACGATCGTCGGCTCGGCGGAAGCCAAGCCCGCCGAGGCCAAGCTCTCCAACGAGTCGCCGGTCGGCAAGGCGCTGCTCGGCAAGAAGCGCGGCGAGGAGGTCAGGATCACGACTCCGCGCGGCGAGCGTCAGCTGAAGATCACCAAGATCGACGTCGGCTAGCCCCGCGTCGGACTGGCGGTTCTGTCACACCTCGGACATCGGCTGGAAATAGTAAGCACACCGTAAACAGTGTGATAGGCTCGCTCGGTCAATCTTCGAGGGCGGAGGGCTTTATGCTGAGAGGGGCTCGTCGAGCGTCGGCGCGCACTGAAGGTGTGCGCGGTGTACGTTCGTTTGTTGGTCGAGGACGTCTGTATCTGGGCGGCTTCCTGATTCCGCTGTTGTCGGTGCTGGCGATCGCCGTCGTGGCGCCATCGTCGGCACTGGCCGCCACCGGTTCGATCACCGGGACGGTGCGAGACTCGAACACCGGCCAGCCGGTCGCGGGGATCACCGTCCAGGCTGAGGAGACAACTCAGGCAAACGTCGTCGCGACATCGACGGCGCCCACCGACGCCAACGGCAACTACACGATTGCCGGTCTGAACCCCGCCACCGACTACGTCGTCGAGTTCAACCCTGCCGGCGCCGCCAACAACGCCGACTACAGCAACCAGTTCTACAACGACCAGACGTCGTTTACGGCGGCCAACACCGCCGGCAACCAGGTGACGGTCACGAGCGGCGGAACCACGTCGAACATCAACGCCAACCTGGACAACATCCCCGGGACCATCTCGGGCACCGTCACCGACTCGTCGACGAATCCTCAAGCTCCGCTGAGCGGCATCGAGGTGGATGTCACCAACAACCAGGGGAACAACATCGGGACGACCTTCACGGCGGCCAACGGGACCTACACGCTGAGCGTGCCCTCGGCGACGACCGCCGACACGGTCAGGATCAACAACTTCGGCGGGAATGACTTCTCGACGTCCACCCAGTCGACGACGGTGACCGGCGGGCAGACGTCCTCGGTCAACGCCGCGCTGACGCCCCTGAGCGGACATGTGACGGGCACCGTCACCGCCGGCGGCGTCGGGGTCGCCGGGGTCACGGTGCAGGCCTACGACACGAACGGAAATCCGCTATTCGGTCAGACCACTCAGACGGCGGCGGACGGCACCTACACGCTGACCGGCCTGGGGACCCACGCGTACGAGATCCGGTTCAATCCGGCATCGAACCAGAACTACGTGCCCCAGTACTACAACGGCAAGTCCGGGTACGCGAACGCCGACAGCGTCGCGGTGACCAACCAGGTCACGACCCAGAACATCAACGCGTCGCTGAGCGCCGGGGGGACGATCACCGGGACGGTGACCAACGGCTCGACCGGCGCCCCCGTGCCCGGTGCAAACGTGTCCGTGATCGGATGCTCGGACTCGAACAACTGCGCGACGAGCACCGCCGCGAACGGCACCTACACGCTTACCGGCCTGCCCGCCGGGACCTACTACCTGCAGATCAGCGCCGGGGGGAACTACCTGTTCCCGCAGTACTTCAACGGTGAGGGCCCGCAGGGCTCGCCGGATCCGGTCGCCGTGGCGGTCGGTCAGACGGCGACGGCCAACGACGCGATGCTCACCGGCGGCACCATTTCCGGCACCGTCACCAGCGCCGCCGGCGGTCCCGTCGCAGGTGAGGGCGTGAGCATTCTCGACTCGTCGGGCAACACGGTCACGGGCACGACCACGGCCCCCGACGGCTCGTACACCGTCGCCGGCCTGAACACCGGCACCTACAAGGTGCTGTTCTCCGGAAGCCAGGACTACGTCGCCGAGTTCTACGGCGGTGCCTCGTCCTCGGCCACGGCGCCGGGGGTGTCGGTCACCCGCGGTTCCACGACCGGCGGCATCAACGCCGCGCTTCCGCCCGCTTCGTCGGGCGGCCGGATCGCCGGCGTCGTCACCGGGCCCAACGGGCCGCTCCAGGGCGACTTCGTCACGGTCTACGACTCGGCCGGACACAGGATCGACGCGGCCGGGACCAGCACGGACCAGGACGGTTCGTACAAGACGGACCCGTTGCTGCCCGGCACCTACAAGGTGAAGTTCTCGGCCGCCGGAAACCTCGGCTTCCAGTACTACAACGCCCAGGTGACGCTCGCCGCCGCCAACGGTGTTGGGGTCAGCGCCGGGGCGACGACTCCGAGCATCAACGCCGCGCTCGTGCCCGCGGGAAGCATCTCGGGCACGGTGACCGATGCGACGACCCACGCGGGGCTGAACAACATCAGCGTCCAGCTGCTGGATGCCAGCGGCAACGTGCTGACCGGAACGAGCACCGCGCCGGACGGGACGTACACGATCACGAACGTCCCCGCGGGTACGGCGTACCACGTCGAGTTCAACCCCGCCGGCGTGAACATCAACAGCGGCGACGGCGTCCTGTACGCGCCGCAGTTCTACAACAACAAGCTGACCCTGGCCAGCTCTGACCCGGTTGCCGTGGCCGGCACGGCCAAGACAGCCAACATCAACGCGGCACTGGGAGCGGCTTCGGGCGTCGCGCTCCCGACGACGGCGCCGGTTGTGACCCCGAAGCCGCCGGTGGCCGGTAAGCCGAAGGCATCGGGTGCATCGCTGTCGGGCCTGGCCAAGCGCAAGGCGACCCTGAAGTTCAAGCTGGCGGCCGGCACCAACGGCGCGCCGAAGCTGAAGTCCTTCAAGGTCGAGGTGCCCAAGGGCCTGGCGTTCATCAAGAAGGGCCTGAAGAAGGGCCTCAAGGTGAGCGGCGGTGGGAAGTTCACCGACAAGATCTCCAAGGGCGCGCTGATCGTGACCCTCAAGGGGACGGCCGCGAAGCTGACTGTCGCCATCAGCTCGAAGGCGCTGTCGGTCAGCAAGTCGCTGGCCAAGAGTGCCTCCAAGCACAAGATCAAGTCGCTCACGGTGACGGTCACGGTGACCGACGCCAAGAAGAAGAACACCACCGACAAGCTGGTGTTCAAGAAGCCGAAGTGACGCTGTGAGGGACCGGGCGGCCATGCCGGCCGCCCGGGCTCCTCGCGACGCTGTGAGAGGCCGGGCGGCCGCGTGGGCCGTCCGGTCTCTTCGCGTTAACCGGGCCCACGCCCGTCGCGGGATCCTAAAGTCGTGGCCATGACCCGCCGTGCCTGGTTCGCCTTTGCCGCGATGTCGGTCCTGTGGGGGGTCTCCTACCTGCTGATCAAGATCGCCGTGCGCGGCGGGCTGCCTGCGCCCGACGTGGCCTGGCTGCGGGTGGCGATCGCCGCCGGCGTCCTGATGGCACTGGCCTGGCGGGCCGGGACCTTGGCCCCGCTGCGTGGCCGCGGGCGCTGGCTGCTGGCCTACGCCGTGGCCGAGATCTCGATTCCGTTCCCGCTGATCGCCGCCGGCGAGGTGCACCTTGCCTCGTCGCTGGCGGCGATCATCATCGCCGCCGTGCCGTTGATCGGGGCGGTGCTGGCGTTGCGCTTCGATCACTCCGAGCGACCGACCCCGGTGCGAGCGGCCGGACTGCTGATCGGCTTCGCCGGCGTGGTCGCGCTCGTCGGCATCGACGTGGCCGGCAACGCCTCGGAGCTGCTCGGCGCGCTCGCCGTCCTCGTGGCGGCCGTCGGCTATGCGATCGGCCCGATGCTCGTCAAGCACCGCCTGGGAGGCCTGGATCCGCGGGCCCTGATGGGCGCCAGCCTGTCGCTGGCGGCCGTCATCCTGGCGCCGTTCGCGGCCCTCGATACCCCGTCGCGGACGCCGTCGGCGGGGGCGTGGGCGGCGGTGGTGACGCTCGGGCTCCTGTGCACCGCCGTCGCCTTCGTCATCTTCGCCGTGCTCATCCGCGAGGCGGGGACCAGCCGGGCCACGGTCATCACCTACGTCAACCCGGTGATCGCGCTGGCCCTCGGCATCACCCTGGAGAGCGAGCGGCCGGGAGCGGGCGCGATCCTCGGCCTGGTCCTGATCCTGGCCGGGTCATGGCTCTCGACGACGGGACGGATCGGGCGGGCGGGATCTGGTCCCGGCGGCCCGGCCCCCGGCGCCGCGAGGGGCACCAAGTCACGCACGGACCGGGAACTGCTCCGTCGGAGTCCCGCAGACCGGCTGTTAGACTGACGTATGGCCCCGAGAGAACAACCGTTCGCGCTCACAGGTTTCGGCCCGGCTGCCGAGTATGTGGGTGAGACGGAGTCTTCGCCGTCCCCGCAGTTGGAGTGCAGCCACTCTGGCAGCGTAGGAGAACACCAGCACAGACCATTACCCGACCGACTCCTTCGTCGCAGCAACAACCACTCCTAGGAATCTCATGTTCGAGCGATTTACAGAGCGAGCCCGCCAAGTGGTCGTCTTGGCACAGGAAGAGGCTCGAACCCTCAAGCACAACTACATCGGTACCGAGCACATCCTGCTCGGCCTGCTCCGCGAGGAGGAGGGGCTCGCTGCCCGCGTGCTCGAGTCGCTCGAGATCACCGTGGAGCGCGTGCGTGCGCAGGTCGTGCGCATCGTCGGCTCCGGTGAGGAGGTCACCTCCGGTCAGATCCCCTTCACCCCGCGGGCGAAGAAGGTTCTCGAGCTCGCGCTGCGCGAGGCTCTGAGCCTCGGCCACAACTACATCGGGACCGAGCACATCCTGCTCGGCCTCGTGCGCGAGAACGAGGGCGTCGCCGCCCGGATCCTGCTCGACTTCGACGCGGACTCCGAGAAGATCCGCAACGAGGTCATCCGGATGCTGTCGGGTCCCGGCAGCCGCCAGCGCGGCTCGGGCGCGGGCAGCGCCGGCGCGCAGGGCACCGGCGAGGGCAAGAAGTCCTCGAAGCTGCTCGACCAGTTCGGGCGCAACCTGACCAAGCTCGCCTCCGAGGGCAAGCTTGACCCCGTCGTCGGTCGTGAGACCGAGATCGAGCGGATCATGCAGATCCTCTCGCGGCGCACGAAGAACAATCCGGTGCTCGTCGGCGAGCCCGGCGTCGGCAAGACCGCCGTCGTCGAGGGCCTCGCCCAGCGGATCACCAACGCCGATGTGCCCGAGCTGCTCAAGGGCAAGCAGATCTACACCCTGGATCTGGCCGCCCTCGTCGCGGGCTCCAAGTACCGCGGCGAGTTCGAGGAGCGCCTGAAGAAGGTGATGAAGGAGATCACCCAGCGCGGGGACATCATCCTGTTCATCGACGAGCTGCACAACCTCGTCGGCGCGGGTGCGGCCGAGGGCGCGATCGACGCGGCGTCCATTCTCAAGCCCGCGCTGGCCCGCGGCGAGCTGCAGACGGTGGGCGCGACGACGCTCGAGGAGTACCGCAAGTACCTGGAGCGTGACTCCGCCCTGGAGCGCCGCTTCCAGAAGATCACCGTCGACCAGCCCTCGACCGAGGAGACCGTGCAGATCCTCAAGGGCCTGCGCGATCGCTACGAGCAGCACCACAAGGTCAACATCACCGACGAGGCGCTGGAGGCGGCCGCCGATCTGGCCGACCGCTACATCTCCGACCGCTTCCTGCCCGACAAGGCGATCGACCTCATCGACGAGGCCGCGTCGCGGATGCGGATCAAGTCGATGACCTCCCCGCCCGTGTACCGCGAGCTCGAGGACGAGATCGAGGAGACGCGCCGCGCCAAGGAGGAGGCGATCGAGTCCCAGGAGTTCGAGAAGGCCGCCAACCTGCGCGACACCGAGCGCCGGCTGACCCAGAAGAAGCGCGATCTGGCCGATCAGTGGGAGGCCGGCGAGTCGACGGAGCGTCCGTCGATCGGCGAGGAGGAGATCGCCGACATCGTCTCGATGTGGACCGGCATCCCGGTGTTCAAGCTGACCGAGGCCGAGACCCAGAAGCTGATGCGCATGGAGGAAGAGCTCCACAAGCGCGTCATCGGCCAGCACCCGGCGATCGAGGTCGTCTCCAAGGCGATCCGCCGCAGTCGCGCCGGTCTCAAGGACCCCAAGCGCCCGACGGGCTCGTTCATCTTCCTCGGCCCGTCCGGCGTGGGCAAGACGGAGCTGGCGCGGACGCTCGCCGAGTTCCTGTTCGGCGACGAGGACACGATGATCCGCATCGACATGTCGGAGTACATGGAGAAGCACGCCGTGTCCCGGCTGGTCGGCTCGCCTCCCGGCTACATCGGCTATGACGAGGGCGGACAGCTCACCGAGGCGGTCCGGCGCAAGCCCTACAGCGTGCTCCTGCTCGACGAGATCGAGAAGGCGCATCCCGATGTGTTCAACATCCTGCTGCAGATCCTCGAGGACGGCCGGCTGACCGACGCCCAGGGGCGCACGGTCGACTTCCGCCACTGCATCGTGATCATGACCTCGAACATCGGGGCAAGCGAGATCGCGCGCAACACGCCGCTCGGCTTCGCCGTGTCCGACGACGAGACGGGGATCACCTACGACGACATGAAGAACCGGATCATGGGCGAGCTCAAGAAGGTCTTCCGGCCCGAGTTCCTCAACCGGATCGATGACGTCATCGTGTTCCACAAGCTCGCCAAGGACGAGATCAAGGAGATCGTCGAGCTGCTGCTGCGACGGATCCGCGAGTCGATGGCCGAGCGCGAGCTGCAGCTCGAGCTCTCCGAGGAGGCCAAGGACCTGCTCGTCGACAAGGGCTGGGATCCCGCCATGGGCGCCCGTCCCCTGCGCCGGGCGATCCAGCGCTACATCGAGGATCCGCTGGCCGACTTCGTCCTGCGCTCGCAGGTGCCGGCCGGTTCGACGGTGCTCGTCGAGCCCGGCGTCGAGGGCACCGACGACGAGGACGTCAAGCTGTCGGTCATCGAGCCGGCCCCCAAGCCGACGCCGGTGGGCGTCGGTGCCGAGGGCGGCTCGGAGGAGAGCGAGGAGCCCGGCCCGGAGTCACCGGCCGACGCCGGCCAGGCCGGCACCGAGACCGAGTAGCTCCTCCGGCCACCGCTGTTTTTCAGGGCGCGTCGCCTCCGGGCGGCGCGCCCTTTCTCTTGGCCGGCCCGCCCCGGCGTGTCCGCACTTCGCAACGATTGTGTGACAAACGGCGCTCAGACCCCCGGTGACGTCGGGGGCGGGGCGTAGGCTCGGAGCCAGTTCATGCCCCGACCCTCCTCCGTCCACGTCTGCTCGGCCTGTGGCCACGAGAGCGCCCGCTGGGCGGGTCGCTGCCCGGGCTGCGGGGAGTGGAACACGCTCGTCGAGCAGGTGCGGGCGACGGTGCCGGGCGCGGGGCGCGGAGCGGGTGGCGCGGGCGCCGGGGGACGGGCCCGGGCGGCGGCGGTGACCCCGGTGGCGTTGCGCGATGTCGAGGCCGTCGATCACGATCGGCTGAGCACCGGGATCGGCGAGCTCGACAACGTCCTCGGCGGAGGGATCGTGCCCGGCTCGCTCGTGCTCATCGGCGGGGCGCCGGGGATCGGCAAGTCGACCCTGACGACGATGGCGGTGGCCAACCTGCAGACGGCGGGGCGGCGGACCCTGTACGTCTCGGCCGAGGAGTCGGCGGCGCAGATCCGCCTGCGCGCGCAACGGCTGGGCGCCGGCGAGGCGCTGGCCGTGCCGGTGATCGCCGAGACCGACCTCCACACCGTGCTGGCGACGCTCGAGCAGGAGCGGCCCGAGGTGTGCGTGATCGACTCGGTGCAGACGCTGCACAGCACCGACCTGAGCTCGGCGGCCGGGTCGGTCGCCCAGGTGCGCGAGGTCGCGGGTGAGCTGATGCAGGTCGCCAAGCGCTTGGGCATCGCCGTGCTGCTCGTCGGCCACGTCACCAAGGAGGGGTCGCTGGCCGGGCCCCGGGTGCTCGAGCACCTCGTCGACTGCGTGCTGCAGTTCGAGGGGGAGCGGGAGCGGACCTACCGGACGGTGCGGGCGATCAAGAACCGCTTCGGGTCGACCAACGAGGCGGGGGTGTTCGAGATGCGCGATCACGGGCTCGTCGAGGTGCTCGACGCCTCGGCTCGCTTCCTTGCCGAGGCGACCCGGGCGCCCGGGAGCGTGGTCCTGTGCGCGATGGAGGGCTCGCGGCCGCTGCTCGTCGAGGTGCAGGCGCTCGTCAGCCCGTCGGAGCTCGTGCCGCCGCGCCGGGTGGTGGCCGGCCTGGACCGCAACCGGGTGGCCCTCGTGCTGGCCGTGCTCGGCCGTCATGCCGGGATCGGCCTCGGGACCGCCGACGTGTTCGTCAACGTCGTCGGCGGGGTGCGGGTCGACGAGCCGGGCTCTGACCTGGCCGTCGCGCTCGCGGTGGCCAGCGCCGCGAAGCGGGTGGCGCTCACCGGCGAGGACGGCGGGCCGCTCGCCTGCTTCGGGGAGCTGGGGCTCACCGGCGAGCTGCGGACGGTCGCCCACGGCGAGCGGCGGCTCGCCGAGGCGCGGCGCTTCGGGCTCAGCTCCGGTGATCGAGCCCGAGCCGTTCAAGAGCCTGCGGGCGGCGCTGGCCAGCGCGCTCGCACCGTCCCGGGAGGTGCCCGTGGCCGCCTGAATACGGGGTCCAGAGGGTCGTGCGCACCGCACGCGATTGCCGTCCGATGGCGCCGATGCGGACGCCGACATCGGCCAAAGGGCTGATCTGCGCGCCTTCCAGCTAAAATGGCACGGTGATGCCGCCGCGTTCCGGTGAAGAGCTCAAAGACGAGCTCGAGTCTCGACAGGAATCGCGCATCATGAGGGCGCTGGAAATGGTCGCGCCCGGAACCTCGCTCCGCGAAGGCCTCGACAACATCGTCGACGCGCGCACCGGCGGTCTGATCGTGATCGGCGACGCCGACGAGCTCGGGTTTCTCTTCTCGGGCGGGATCAAGCTCGACATCGACTACTCGCCCGCCTTCCTGTACGAGCTGGCCAAGATGGACGGCGCGATCGTCCTCAGCTCCAACGCGACCAAGATCGCCCACGTCAACGTGCAGCTGACCCCCGACCCGACGATCCTCACGCTCGAGACCGGCACCCGGCACCGCACCGCCGAGCGCGTCTCCAAGCAGACCGACGCGATCGTCGTCGCCGTGTCGGAGCGGCGCGAGGTCGTGTCGCTGTACGTCGACGGCGGCAAGTACATCCTCGAGGACATTCCCGTCGTGCTCGCCAAGGCCAACCAGGCGCTGGCCACGCTGGACAAGTACCGCAGCCGTCTGGACCAGGTCTCGACCCGCCTGACCGCGCTCGAGTTCGAGGGCGGCGTGACGCTCAACGACGTGCTCACCGTGCTCCAGCGCGTCGAGCTGGTGACCCGGATGGCGGTCGAGATCGAGCGCTACATCGTCGAGCTCGGCACCGAGGGCCGGCTGATCGAGATGCAGCTCGACGAGACGATGGTCGGCGTGGCCGCCGACAAGGCGGCCCTCGTGCACGACTACCTGGTGGAGGACACCGACGAGAGCTTCGCGACCGTCTTTGACCAGCTCGTCAGGCTTCCCCATCAGGACCTGTTGGACTTCGGCCGGCTCGCCGAGCTGCTCGGCTACGACCGCAAGCTCAACACCCTTGACTATCCCGTGTCTCCGCGCGGCTTTCGCATCCTGGGGCGCATCCCCCGCCTGCCCAGGCTGGTCGTTCAGCGGATCGTGACGGAGTTCGGAGGACTGGAGGAGCTGCTCGCCGCATCCGACGGCGAGCTGGAGACCGTCGACGGCGTCGGCGAGATCCGGGCGAAGGACATCCGCGAGGGCCTTCGCCGCCAGCAGGAGATCAACCTCGTCGATCGCTACCTGCAGACGTAGCGCAATCCGCGAGCGCCCCAGCGCCGCAATCCCAGAGGAGGACACCATCACAGAGCTAATGGAAGAGCAGCTGGATGACCTGGAGCCCGCAGTACCGGTTCACATCGAGTTCGAGATCGGCGACAGCGTCGTCTACCCCCATCACGGCGCCGGAAGGGTGCTGCGCAAGGAGATGAAGGAGGTCCTCGGCGAGAGCCGCGAGTACCTCACGATCAAGATCCTCCACAACGACATGACGGTCATGGTCCCGACCGAGAACGCCGCTCTCGCCGGCCTGCGCCGCGTGATCGACGAGGAGACCGTCAAGAAGGTTCTGGCGCTGCTCCAGGACGAGTGCTCGGAGATGCCCAAGAACTGGAACCGGCGCTTCAAGCACAACCGGGACAAGATCAAGACCGGGGACATCTACGAGCTCGCCGAGGTGGTGCGCAACCTCGCCATCCGCGAGTCCGAGAAGGGACTGTCGACCGGCGAAAAGCAGATGTTCACGCGCGCCAAGAAGATCCTCGCCTCCGAGCTGATGTACGCGCTGGAGATGAACGAGGAGCAGGTGGAGGAGCACCTGTACACGCTGCTGATCGGGCCGGGTAACGGCAACGGCAACGGGAACGGCAAGGTGGCGGTCGCCTCCAAGTAGGCGTCACGTTCACGCTATGGCGGTCGCGCTGATCGTGGCCGCAGGGAGAGGCGAGCGCCTTGGGTCGGGCCGGCCCAAGGCGCTCGTCTCGCTTTGTGGCCGGCCGATGCTGGAGTGGAGCGTCGTCGCGCTGCGGGCCGTGGCGGCGGTGCGGGCGATCGTGGTCGCGCTCCCCGCCGACGAGCTCGACGCCGCCCCGGAGGGAACGATCGCCGTTGCCGGCGGGGTGCATCGCTCGCACTCGGTGCGGGCGGCGCTTGCCGCCGGCGGCGAGGGCGACCCGGTGATCGTCCACGACGCCGCGCGTCCGCTGGCCACGCCGCAGCTGTACGAGCAGGCGCTGGCCGAGCTCGAGCGCGCGCCCGAAGCCGACGCGGTGATCGCCGCCGCGCCGGTGACCGACACGATCAAGGAGGTCGGTGACGACGGACGCACCGTCGTGCGGCACGCTGCCCCGGACACGGCTGTGGGCGGTGCAGACGCCGCAGGTCTTCCGCCGCGCGGCGCTGGAGCGAGCGCTCGCGTGCTCCGAGGCCGAGCTGGCGCAGGCGACCGACGACGCCTGGCTGGTCGAGCGCGCCGGGGGCGTCGTGCACGTCCTCGGCTCGGATCCGGGCAACCTGAAGATCACCACCCGCGAGGATCTCCGGGTGGCCGAGCTGCTGCTGCAGCGAGCGCGCGATCATGACGCACCGGGATCGGCTATGACTGCCATCGCTTCGCGAGCGGCCGCGCGCTCATGCTCGGCGGGGTGCGCGTCGAGCACGACCGCGGGCCTCGCCGGCCACTCCGACGCCGACGTGCTCACCCACGCGATCATCGACGCGATCCTCGGCGCGGCGGCGCTCGGCGACATCGGCGAGCACTTCCCCGACACCGATCCGCGCTACGCGCGGCGCGGACTCGATCGAGCTGCTGCGGGCGACGGTGGCCCTCGTGGCCCGACGCCGGCCTCGCCGTCACCCACGTCGACGCCACGGTCGTGCTCGAGCGCCCCAAGCTCGCCCCGGTCCGCGACGCGATGCGCGAGCGGCTGGCGGCGGCGCTCGGTCTCGAGCTGCGCCACGTCAGCGTCAAGGCGACGCGCGGGGAGGGGATGGGCTTCGTGGGGCGCGAGGAGGGCATCGCGGCGCTGGCGATCGCGACCGTCGACGAGCGTCGCGCCGGCGCGTAGGATCCGGCGTGATGCCCGCGATTCGCGCCCAGCCGATGATCACCGTCTCCGACGTGCCCGCCTCCAGCCGCTTCTATCAGGCGGTGCTCGGCGCGCGCAGCGACCACGGCGGCGAGGAGTACGAGCGCCTGGTGGTCGACGGCGAGCTGGTCATGCAGCTGCACGCCGCCGCGGTCGCCCATCACCACGGCACCGATCGGCGACCCTGCCGGCGGGCGCGGCGACGGCGTGGCGCTGTGGTTCGAGGCCGACGACTTCGACGGCGCGGTGACGCGCATCCGCGACACCGGCGCCGAGCTCGTCCACGATGTCCACGTCAATCCCAACGCGGGCCATCGCGAGATCTGGCTGCGCGATCCCGACGGCTATCTCGTCGTGCTCGCCGAGCCGTGATGATCTGAACAGCCGATGAACCGTCTGTGAAAACAGGCGACGGCGGCGGGTTTCGCTGCAAGACTTCCGGGATGGAGGCTCATGTCCGCGGTTCGGTGCTGGTCGTCGATGACGAACCGACGATCGCCGAGGTCGTCTCGCGGTACCTGGAGCGGGCGGGATACCGCGCGCGGGTGGCGGCCACCGGGCCGCAGGCGCTCGAGCAGGTGGCCCGCCAACGGCCCGACCTGGTCGTGCTCGACCTGATGCTGCCCGGCATCGACGGTCTGGAGGTGATGCGCCGCATGCGCCAGGCCGACGGCCCCCCGATCGCCACCATCCTGCTGACGGCCAAGGGCGAGGAGTCCGATCGCGTGATCGGCCTGCGCCTGGGGGCCGACGACTACGTGGTCAAGCCGTTCTCCCCGGCCGAGCTCGTCGCGCGTGTCGATGCGGTGCTGCGGCGCGTCGACACCGCGGTGGCCCCGCACGCGCCGATCGAGCTCGAGGATATGACGATCGACCCGGCCGCCCGCCGGGTGTTCGTCCGCGGGGAGGAGGTGTCGCTGACCCAGCGCGAGTTCGACGTGCTCCTGTTCCTGGCCCGCCATCCCGGGCAGGCGTTCAGCCGCAACCAGCTGATGGACGCCATCTGGCAGTACTCGTTCTACACCGACACCTCGACGGTGACCGTCCACATCCGGCGCCTCCGGGCCAAGATCGAGGCCGACCCCGCGCGCCCGCGCCACATCGAGACCGTATGGGGCGTCGGCTACCGGTTCGCGCCGTGAGCCGGCTGGCGGCCCGGCTGCGGCTGGCCGCGGGACCGCTCTCCCGGCAGTTCGTCCTCGTCGTGGCGATCGCCGTGGCCCCGGTGCTCGTCGCCCTCGTCGTCGTCTCGCTGCTGATGATCCTGTCCGATCACGAGGCGGTGCTCGTCGGCGCGATCGTCGTCGGCGGCGGGCTGCTGGCCGGCCTCGGGGCCCGGCTCGTCGCCAACGGCATCCTGCGCGACGTCGGCGCGATACGAGACGGCCTGGCGGCGGTCGCCCGGGGCGAGCGCGAGACGACGATCGTCACCCAGGGCCGCGACGAGCTCTCGGCGCTGGCGGCCGCCGCCAACGCGATGATCGCTGAGCTCTCCGGCCAGGAGGCGGCACGCGACCAGTCCGACGCGGCGCGCCGGGACCTGGTGGCGGCCGTCTCGCACGACCTGCGCACTCCGATCACGTCGCTGCGGCTGCTCGCCGAGGCGGTCGGCGACGACATCGTCGACGGCGACCTGCGGCGGGCCTACCTGGTGCGGATGCGAACCCACATCGATGCCCTGAGCGCCCTCATCGACGATCTGTTCGAGCTCTCGCGGCTGGAGGCCGGCGACATCAGCTGGTCGCTGGAGCGCGTTCCGCTGGGCGAGCTCGTGGGGGAGACGGTCGAGGCGATGCGCCTCGAGGCCGAGGCCAAAGGGGTGGCCGTCTCGGCGATCGTGCCCAGCGGTCTCTCGCCGGCCCGCGCCAACCCCGAGAAGCTCCAGCGCGTGCTGTTCAACCTGATCCAGAACGCGATCCGCCACACGCCGGCCGACGGCAGCGTCGTCGTGCGGGCCGAGCCGGTCGACTCCGGCATCGAGGTGGAGATCGCCGACAGCGGCGTCGGGATCGCTCCCGAGGAGCGCGAGCGCGTCTTCGGCGCGTTCTACCGCGGTGGCGCCGACGCCGCGCGCACCGGCGACGGGGCCGGCCTCGGGCTGGCTGTCTCGCGGGCGATCGTCGAGGCCCACGGCGGGCGGATCTGGCTGGCCGACAGCCCGCGAGGGGCGCGCGTGCGCTTCACCCTGCCGGTCGCGTAGCCGACGCCTCGGCCGTCGGCGCGCCGGTCAGCCGGCCCGGGCGGCCCGGCGCTCGGCGGCGAGCGCGCGGGAGTGCTCGTGCTCGACGACCCGCCGAAGCTGGGCGACGGTCGTGCGCAGGTGAGCGGTGACCGACGGGCCGGCGATCCGCTCGGCCAGCCATCCGGAGATGCCCGCGCCGGCGACGCCGTAGGCGAGCCGGATCTCGGCCCGCGTCCGGCCGCCCGGGGCGGTGCGCAACCGCCAGCGGCCGCGCTGGTCCACGCCGGTCACCGACGTCCAGGCGAGCTCCCGCGGCGGTTCCCACTCGACGATCTCGATCAGCCCGCCGACCTCGGCCGAGCCGACCCGCAACAGCATGCGGTACCGGGCGCCGAGACCGGTCGGCTGGTCTCCGTCGACCTCCCAGCGAGTCATCCCGGACATGAAGCTCAGCGCCCGCTCGGGATCGGAGACGAACGCCCAGACGGTCTCGATCGGGGCGGCGACCAGCGTGTGGGCGGAGGTTCGCATCCGGGTCAGCCGATGACCGGGAAGCGCCGCTCGGCGGCCAGCGCATCGAGGGTGTCCTGCATGAGGCGGATGAGGTGGTCGTAGATCTCGTCGAGGTCCGGATCAGGCCCGAACTCGGCCGCGAGGTCGATCGGCGGCAGGGTCTCGATCGTCAGCTTGGCGGGAAGCGGGATATGGCCGAGCATGTCGCCGACGTTGAGGACCCACGGGAGGGCGAGGGAGATCGGCAGGACCTTGAGGCGGAACATCCGGTCGAGCGCCAGCAACCGCGCCAGGCCCTCGCCGCGCGAGAGAAAGAGCGCCGTCTCCTGGCCGCCGATCGACACGACGGGCACGATCGGCACCCCCGCGTCGAGCGCCAGGCGGATGAAGCCCTGGCGACCGTTGAAGTCGACGCGGTTGCGATGCCAGCTGGGCCGGTGGACCTCGTAGTCGCCGCCCGGGTAGACGAGGAGCGCGGCTCCGGCCTGCAGCGCCTCGCTCGCGTTGCTCGGCGATGCCGCGACGGTGCCGAACTTGCGCAGCGCCCCCAGCCCCGGCATCGACAGCACGAGGTTGTGGGCGAGCTGGTAGAACGGGCGCTCGACGCCGAAGTACGTGTTGAAGGCAAGCGTGAACACCACCGTGTCGGGCGTCATGTTGCCGCCCGAGTGGTTTCCGACCATCAGGACGGCACCGTCGTCGGGGATGTTGCCCAGGCCCCGCACCTCGCCGCGGTACCAGAGGCTCGCGAACAGCCACATCAGCGGCAGCCGCTCGCGAATGAAGTCCGGATCGCGCTCGTCGAGGTCGGCACGGGGAATCCGGCGCTGGGCCTGGGCGGCGACCTCGCGCAGCGCCCGACCGAACAGCGACCGCACGCCGCCTCCGGAGCCGCCGTCGCCCGCCGTCGTCGCGTCCGACGATCGGGCGTCGGGGGCGCGGACGCCTCCGTCGGTGGAGTGCCCGTTGCTGCCGGCGCGCCCCGCCAGTCCCGTGTCGGCCATGCTCAGGCGGCCCGCGTGCCGGGAGCGTCGTCGTCGCGCACCGGGCGAGCCCGACCCGCGGGGGAGGCGACCGTCAGCTCGTGGCGCGCGAAGAAGCTCGTCAGCAGCTCGTTGGTCTCCGCCGGGCGCTCCACCTGGGGCACGTGGCCGCAGGATTCGATCGTCACCTGCTCGGCGCGGGGCAGCCAGCGCTGGACGTGGCGGCCGAACGCCGCCGGGATCAGCCGGTCGTGCGTCCCCCAGACGAACAGGGCCGGCCGGCTGAGCTCGGCCAGCCGCGGATAGAAGCCGTGGCGGCCGTAGGGCGCCTCGAGGTAGATGTTGCGCGCCGAGGCGAGGAACGCCAGCCGCGCTCCGGCGGAGTGATAGATGCGGCGAAACTCGTCGACCATCAGCTCGCCGACCTCGGGGTCGATCAGGTCGCGGTCGTAGAACATGCTCCAGAACTGCGAGGCGACCGCCCGGCGGCTGAAGCCGTGCGGGAGCAGCCCGAACTCGGGGCGCAGGAGCCGCACCAGAGGATGGGCACCGCGCTTGACGAACGCCACGGCCGGACAGAGGAGGCCGAGCGCCCGCACGCGGTCGGGAGCGGTGAGGCCCATCTCGATCGCCACCCGTCCGCCCATCGAGTTGCCGACGACGTGGGCGGAGCCGATGCCCAGCGCGTCGAGCAGGCCGAGCATCGTCTCGGAGTACCAGCGCGCGTTGTACGGGGCGCGGGCCGGCTTGGAGGAGGAGCCGAAGCCCGGGAGGTCGGGAGCGTGAACCCGGTAGCGCGTGCTCAGGGCGGCGGCGGTCTCGAACAGCGATGCCCGCGTACCCCCGAGGCCGTGGAGCAGCAGAACGTCGGGCCCGTGTCCCATGGTGAGCGTCGAGATGCGATAGCGGCCGACCGGCACCTCGTGGATCTGCAGCAACGGGGGACGGCCGCCGGCCAAGCGGAACATTCCCTCGAAGGCGACGGCATAGTCGAGGTTGCCGCGCACGTGAAGGAGGCGCTGCTCGAAGGCGTCGATCCCTGACAGCTCGCCCTGGCGCAGCGCCAGCCACGTGGCGGCGTCGGTGGCGATGGTGACGTCGGGGACCCGGCGGGTGACGCCCTTGCGCACCCGGGCGCCGTGGGCGGTGCAGCGCACCTCCCAGGTGTGTCCCAGATCGCCCAGCTTGATGTGGAAGGTGGCGTCAAAGCCCGAGTCGGCCCCCAGGTAGCGCTCGGGCAGCGTGCGAAACGCGGTCTCGACCTCGGTCAGGCGCAGGACGTGCTCTGAGCGCAGGGACATCGCGGGCAACCTATTCGAACCCGCGGACCGGTGCGCCTGTCAACGGCGTCGCCGGTGCAGCTAGGGTTGCTCGGCGGTGCGCACGATCTCCCTGCACGACACGCTCACCGGTGAGCTGGAGCCGCTGATCCCGGCGGCCCCGCCGCGGGTCCGGATCTACGCCTGCGGCCCGACGGTCTACAGCCGCGTGCACGTCGGCAACGCCCGGCCGTTCGTCGTCTTCTCGCAGCTGCGTCGCTTCCTCGTGCACGAGGGCTACGACGTCACCTTCGTGGCCAACGTCACCGACATCAACGACAAGATCTATGCCGCGGCGACGGCCGCCGGGGTCCCCAGCGACCAGCTGGCGCGGGAGATGACCGCCGCCTACCGCGAGGACACCGACGCGCTCGGGCTCGGCCGCCCCGACCACGAGCCGCTGGCCAGCGAGACGATCCCCGGAATCGTGGGCCTCATCGAGCGGTTGATCGAGCGGGGGCATGCCTATGCGCAAGATGGCGACGTCTACTTCTCGGTCCGGTCTTACCCGGATTACGGAGAATTGTCGCATCGTGACATCAATCACATGGACCAGGGCGAGGGCATGGAGGGCGCGCACCGCAAGCGCGACCCGCGGGACTTCGCGCTGTGGAAGGGCCGCAAGCCGGGCGAGGACACGCATTGGGATGCCCCCTGGGGGGCCGGCCGGCCCGGCTGGCACATCGAGTGCTCGGCGATGGCCGAGGAGCTGCTGGGCCTGGACTTCGAGATCCACGGGGGCGGCAGCGACCTCATCTTCCCCCATCACGAGAACGAGGCCGCGCAGACGCGGGCCGCCCACGGCCAGCCGCTGACGCGCATGTGGATGCACGTCGGCATGGTCCGCCTCCAGGAGGAGAAGATGTCCAAGTCGGTCGGCAACGTGTTCGGCCTGCGCGAGACCCTCGAGCGCTACGGGGCCGAGACGCTGCTCATGTACTTCTCGGGGGCCCACTGGCGCCAGCCGATGGAGTTCGACGACGAGCGCCTGGCCGAGGCGCGCGCCCGGAGCGCCGGGATCCGCGAGACCGCCCGCGGGCTCGTCGAAGGCCCGAGCCCGGAGTGGTCGGGCCCGCTGCGCGAGCGGTTCTTCGAGGTCCTCGCCCACGACTTCAACACCCCCCGGGCGCTGGCCATCGTGGCCGAGTGGACGCGGGAGGCCAACCGCAGTCCCGCCGGCACCGTCGGCTCGGCCGACCTCGCGGAGATGCTCGACGTGCTCGGCCTGCGCAGTCTGCTGACGTCAGATGGCGTCGACGTGCCCGAGCGGGCGCTCGAGCTCCGCGACGCACGCGAGCGGGCGCGCCGGGACCGTGACTACGCGACCGCTGATCGGCTGCGCGACGAGCTGCGCGAGCTCGGGTGGGAGGTCCGGGACGGAGCCGGCGGTCCCGAGCTGCTGCCGGTGAGCTGAGCGGGTTCGATCTGGGCGTTTGGTTGCATAACGCCGGTCCTCGCTTGACAGGGGTGCGGTGCTATGTCAAGCTCGCGCCGTTGAATAAGGATCAACTCGAGCTTGAGGGCTGGAGTTGACGGAGAGCCAGTGGCTTTCTGGGAAGGTTCTATACCGGTGCGGCGCCAGGGGAGGTAGCGCGCCACGACAAATCCGATCTGCCGCGGGTATCGCGGCGGCATGGAGAACGCTTGTGGCTCGATTGTCTGCTTACTCTCAGTCTCAACCTCGGGTTGAGGATGGATACCTGATCGCCCTCGCGAAGCAGGGACACACCGAGGCGTACGACCAGATCGTCCGCCGGTACTACGGTTTCGTCCGGCTCAAGGCCTCGTCGTACTTCCTCGCCGGCGGCGACGCCGACGATCTGATCCAGGAGGGCCTCGTCGGCCTCTACAAGGCGGTGCGGGACTACCGCACCGATCGGGAGTCGAGCTTCCGCAACTTCGCGGAGCTGTGCATCACCCGCCAGATCATCACCGCCGTCAAGACGGCGACTCGTAACAAGCACACGCCGCTCAACCAGTACGTCTCGTTCTCGAGCACGCCGGCGGGGGGCATGAGCGACTCCGAGCCGACCCTCGACGAGATGCTGCCCGGCTCGACGGTTCACGACCCCGTCAATCAGGTGATCTCCTCCGAGGAGCTGCGCGCCCTCGTGGCCTGCATCTCCACGGTCCTCTCCGAGTTGGAGTCCCGCGTGCTCGCGCTCTACCTCGACGGCCACTCCTACGAGGAGATCGGGCGGCGGCTGGACTGCGACTGCAAGACGGTCGACAACGCGCTGCAGCGGGTCAAGCGCAAGGTGGGCTCGCACCTCGCCGAGCGCGCCATCGCCGCCTGAGCGGCGCGATCGTCCGGACTCAGCCGGCTGGCGGCGGCGCGCTCGCCGGCACGGTGAGGATGAACTCGGCGCCGCCCTCGGGCCGGCGGGCGGCATGGACGCCGCCGCCCATCGCCGTGGTCAGCTCCTTGACGATCGCCAGGCCGAGTCCCGAGCCGACGGATCGCTCGGAGCGGTAGCGGTCATACAGATAGAAGCGCTCGAAGGCGTGGGGCAGGTCCTCGGCGGCCAGGCCGGGGCCGGTGTCGGCCACGGCAATCTCGCCGGGGCGAGCGCTCACCGTCACCGCCCCGCCCGCGGGAGTGACGCGCAGCGCGTTCTCGATCAGGTTGGAGGTGGCCTGCAGCAGCCGGCCCTCGTCGCCGACCGCCCATGCGCCCTGGCCGTTGGCGCCGCTCGCCGACAGCGTCACCCCGAGCTCGCGGGCCCGGGGGAGGTGGCGTTGCACGGCCGTGTGGCTGACCGAGGCGAGGTCCACCGGACGGTGCCCGACGGCGAAGCCCTCGCGACCGACCCGAGCCAGGTCGAGCAGGTCGGAGACGAGGCGCTCCAGCCGCTCGGCCTCGGCCGCGACCACCCGGCCGCCCTCGGCCGGCGCCACCGCGCCGTCGTGCAGCGCCTCGGCGTACCCGCGGATCGAGGTCAGCGGCGTCTTGAGCTCATGGCTGACGGACTCCAAGAACCGGCGCTGGGACTCGCGGGCGCGGGCGAGCTCGGCCGACATGGCGTTGAAGGAACGACCGAGGCCGGCCAGCTCGTCGCTGCCCTGGACCGGGACCGCGACGTCGGACTCCCCGGCGGCGACCCGTTCGGTCGCTCGCGACAGCTCGCCGATCGGCCGTGCCAGGCGCCGCGCCAGCAGCCAGGAGAGCAGCGTCGCCAGCGCGGCCCCGCCGACCCCGGCGAGCACGAGGCTGAACAGGAACGGGCGCCATTCCGCGAACGCCAGCCGCGCGCTGCGGATCAGGACCACCCGGCCGTTGGCCGTCTGCCGCGCGGCATAGATCAGCGAGCGCCCCCGCACCGTGAACGATCCCTCGCCGTTGCCGGTCGTGGGCAGTGCCGCCAGCACGGCCGCCGCCACCCGCGGGCGCACGCGCTTGGGCTTGCCCGTCCCCACCCGGTAGACGTGCTCGCCGGCGCGCAGGGCGCCGGGCGCTCCGCCGGCCAGGGAGAGCACGTTGGCCTGGGCCTGGAGGTTGGCCGCGCGCTGGGCGGCCACCCGGTGGCGCACGAGCACGACGGCGACCCCGACGGTGAGGGCGCACGAGGCGACGGCGGCGAGCGCCAGGTACGCGAGCACGCGCCGGCGCAGGCTCATCGCGCGGCCATCGCCTTGTAGCCGAGCCCACGCACCGTCCGGATCAGGTCGGGCTGCCCGAGCTTCTTGCGCAGCTGGGCGATGTGAACCTCGACGGTGCGCGTCTCGCCGGGGGACTGAAAGCCCCACACGCTCTCCAGCAGCTGATCGCGAGTCACCACCTGGCCGGCGTGGCGCAGCAGGTATTCCAGCAGGTCGAACTCGCGCTGGGTCAGTGTCACCTCATCGCCGCCGACCCGGACCTCGCGCGCGCCACGGGCGAGTGTCACCGGGCCGAGGGCGATCACATCGCTGCCGTCGGCGCCCCCGGAGCGGCCGGCGCGCCGCAGGACCGCCTTGACCCGCGCGGTCAACTCGCGCGGCGAGAAGGGCTTGGCGACGTAGTCGTCGGCGCCGACCTCGAGCCCGGCCACGCGATCGGGCTCCTCGTCGCGGGCGGTCAGCATGATCACCGGCACCTCGCCGGCGATCCGGCGGCACACCTCGAAGCCGTCGATGCCGGGCAGCCCGATGTCGAGCACGATGAGCTTGATCGGGTGGCGGCGCAGCTCGGCCAGCGCGTCCTCTCCGGAGCGCACCCACAGCACCCGGTAGCCGGCCCGTTCCAGGTAGGTGCGGACGAGCGCACCGATGTTCGGCTCGTCCTCGACGACCATGACGGTGACGCCCATGGCGACATCGTAGGTGGGCCGCCGGCCCGGGCGGTGGGGTTTTACACGCAGCTGACCTTCGGCTGACAGGTTGCTTTCAGACCGCCGCCACGGTGATCAGGCACGTCAATCACAAGCGAGGTCCATCCCATATGTCACACATCCTCAAACACTCCCGTCTCGTGCTCGTCGCCGTCTGCTGCGTCGCGCTCGGCGCCGGGGCGAGCGTCATCGCGGGCGCCGGAGCCGCCCCCAGCACGAAGGCCTCGGCCGGCGCCAAGACCCACGGGAAGGCCAAGCGGGGCGGCCTGCGCCGGATCGCTCTGCGCACGGTGCACGGCGACTTCGTCGTGCACACCAAGGCGGGCTTTCGCACGGTCACCGTCGATCGGGGCGTCGTCGATTCGCTCGCCGGCCAGCAGCTGAAGATCACCGAGGGCACGCCCAAGGCGACGTACAAGACGGTGACGCTCACCATCCCGGCCAACGCCCAGGTCCGTGACGATCGTCAGAAGTCGAGCCTGTCCGCGGTCAAGCCGGGCCAGCGGGTGCTCGTCATCGCCGCGCCCCAGCGGACGTTCGTCATCGCCCGCACCCCGCGCACGCCGTAGTCACTTCGCTCGCCCCGGTCGCGGAGACAGTCAAACCAGGGGTCCGCCCACCCGTCGAGGTCGTCCGGCCACGATCCCGGCGGGTGGGCGGGTTCCTGGCCGCTACGCGTCCGCGATCGGGCCGAGCGTGGGCTCGAGGCCGTACAGGTCAAAGGCGCGAAAGCGCGAGAAGGTGTGGTGGCCGGGGCCGTGGAAGTCAGACGAGCCGGTGGTCAGCAGCCCCGTCTGCGCGCAGTGCTCGACGAGCAGCCGCGTCTGGCCGGCGGTGTGACTGGCGTAGAACGCCTCCACACCATCCAGTCCGGCGCGGCGAAACCGGGCGATCGCGTCGAGCACGGCCGAGGGCTCGGAGATGTCCCAGAACGGGTGCGCCCACACGGCCACGCCGCCGGCGCCGTGGATGAGCTCGATCGCCTCCTCCACCGACGGCGCCTCCCGTTCGCGAAACGCGGGCTTGCCCTCGATCAGATAGGCGACGAGGAAGTCCGTGGGGTCGGTCAGGCCCTCGTCACGGAGGCGGCCGGCGTTCTCCGGGTGGTTGACGACCGCCTGGGCGAGGTGCGGGCGCCCGATCGAGCGACCCTCGTCGGCCCGCCGGGCGAGCAGCTCGTCGTCGAGCGCGAAGCCGAGCTCGCGCAGGGCCTCGGCCATCCGGTCGGCGCGCCGCTCCCGGTCAGCGCGCGAGTGCTCGAGCGTCTCCACGAGCTGGCGGTCGAGCGGATCGATCAGGTAGCCGAGCACGTGCAGGTCCTGGCGCCCGGCGTAGAGCGAGGTGATCTCGGTGGCGCTGACGAGTGCGATCGAGGCCGCCGCGGCCGCCTCCCGGGCCTCGGGGACCCCGGCGGCGGTGTCGTGATCCGACAGCGCCAGCCGCTCCACGCCGGCTCGCGCGGCGGCGGCGACCACGTCGGCGGGGGCGAGCTCGCCGTCGGAGTGCAGCGAGTGGCTCTGCAGGTCGAAGGTGGGCTCGTCGGCGGTACTCAAGTCGACAAGAGTAGTTAACTTTCGGCGGGAGCGGCGGTGAGCCGCTCGCATTCCTGCCACAGCGCCTCGCGGTCCGCTGCCGTCTCGCGCGTCCAGGGCAGCAGCGACGTCGGCCGTCGGCGCCGGTCATGCCAGAACCCGCCGGTGCTGCGGGCCGGCTCGTCGGCGGCGCCCAGCCACACGATCGTGTCGGCGCCCTGCGCGGGCGTGCGCAGCAGCGGCCGGGTGACCCGGTAGAAGCGGGGCAGGGACTCGCTGATCCCCGGAGTGTCGGCCCAGCCGGGGTGCATCGCATGCACGACGATGCCGCGGTCGGCCAGGCGCCGCGCCCACAGCTCGGTGAGGATCACCTCGGCGCGCTTGGTGCGGGCGTAGGCGGTGGCCCCGCTGAACTCGCCGCGGGCGTTCTGCAGGTCGTCGGCGTGCAGCCGTTGGGTGTACATGCCCCCCGACGCGACGGTGATGATCCGTGCCGGGGCGCCGGCGGCGAGCGTGTCGGCGAGCAGGCGGGTGAGGGCAAACGGCGCGACGACGTTGACGGCGAACGTCAGCTCGATGCCGTCCTCGGTGAGCGTGCGCTGCTCCGGCATCACGCCGGCGTTGTGGACGAGGACGTGGAGGCGGTCGGTGCGGGCGCTCACCCGCCGGGCCAGGTCGCGGACCGAGTCCAGCTTGGCCAGATCGCACAACTCCAGGCGCGCCTCGCTGCCGTCGCAGTGCTCGGCGATCTGCGCCCGCACGCGTTCGCCGCGCTGCGCGTCGCGGGCGACGAGCCACACGTCGGCGCCGAGGCGGGCAAACCCCTCGGCCGCGGCCAGCCCGAGCCCCGAGGTGGCGCCGGTGACGAGCACTGACCTGCCGGACATCGAACCCAGCGCGTCGTCGCGCCACCAGCGGCGGCGCACGGCATACCCGACGTTCGTGTAGCCGGCGAGCACGGTGCGATCGAGGGCCGTGTCCAGGAGCGAAGTGATCACGGCCGCATGCTTTCCGCTGCGGGCGCCCCCAAACGGGCGCCGGGGCCGGGCGATCAGCCGGTGCTGACGACCGGGCCGGGCGCTCGCGCGCCGCGACCGACCGCGGCGGCGGCGCAAGGCGAGGAAGCCGCCGCAGGCAACCAGCCCGGCGGTCAGGGCCCCCAGGCCGAGGCCCGCCCGAGCGCCGAGCAGCGCCATCGTCGCCCCCACGATCGGTCCGCCGATCGGGGTCGAGCCCTGGAAGGCGACGAACCACAGCGACATCACCCGCCCGCGCATCTCGGGGGCCGCGGTGAGCTGCAGGGTCGAGTTGCCCGTCGACATGAAGGCGATGCTGCCCGCCCCCACGAGCGCGAGGGCGATCAGCTCGAAGGCCAGGCTCGGCGCCAGCGTGGCCACCGCCAGCGCCACGGCGAACCCCGCGGCGGCGAGGACCAGCGGCCGCAGCCCGGTCGTGCCCCGCCCGGCGACGAACAGCCCGCCGGCGACCGCTCCGATGCCCATCGCGGCGGTCATGAAGCCAAAGCCGGTCGCGCCGACGTGCAGGCCCTGGTCGGCCATGACCGGCAGCGAGACCTGGAATTCATAGGTCAGGCAGCCCGCGATTCCCATCATGACGAGCGGGATGGCAAGCGCCGGGGTGGAACGGACGTAGCGCAGGCCCTCGCGCAGCTGACCGCCGGCCCGGGGGGCCGGGGTCGAGGGGGCCAGAGCGGAGCCGTCCAGTGAGGTCAGCGAGAACACGACGGCGGCGAAGCTGCCGGCATTGACGAGAAAGCACACGCCGGTGCCGACGGTGGCGATCAGGATGCCCGCGACCGCGGGTCCCACTGACCGGGCGGCGTTGACGAGCACCGAGTTGAGGCTGACGGCGTTGCGCAGGTGCTCGGGGCCGACGAGCTCCATCATGAACGACTGGCGAGCCGGGTTCTCGAAGGCGTTGTTCAGTCCGAGGACCGCGGCGAGGATCCCGATCTGCCACACCCGCACGGTGCCGGTGACGGTCAGCACGCCGAGGGCCAGGGCCTGGAGCCCCATCACCGTCTGCAGGGCGACCATCAGGCGCCGCTTGTCGACGCGATCGGCGATCACCCCGCCGTAGGGTCCGAGCACGAGCACCGGCAGCGTCTGCAGAGCGACGACCAGGCCGAGCATCGTGCTCGAATGGCTGAGCCGCAGCACCAACCACGACTGGGCGGTCATCTGCATCCAGGTCCCGATCAGCGACACCGACTGGCCGCCGTAGTACCGGCGGTAGTTGGGGATCGAAAGCGAGGCGAAGGTGACGCCGCCGGCGTGGCGCGCGCGCTCGACGGGCGTCACGGGCGACGGTCCTTGAGCTGGGCGGCCAGGCCCTCGAGCGCGGGCAAGGCCCGCTCGATCAGGCGACGATCGGCGGCGCCGAGCCCACCGAGGGCGTCGTTGAGGGCGTCGGTGCGCTCGCGGCGAATGCGCTCGGCGAGCTCATGGCCGGCGTCGGTCACGGTCACCCAGGCCGCGCGGCGGTCGCGATCGTCGCAGACGCGCTCGAGCGAACCGTCATCGACGAGTTGGGAGATCGCCCGCGAGAGCATCGTCGGGTTCAGGCTCTCCCGCTCGGCCAGATCGGCGATTCGGATCGGGCCGTCGCGGTCGACCGTCAGCAGCACGGAGATCCGTGTCGGGGTCAGCGCCGCCTCGGAACCCGCCGCCGTCGGGCGCAGACGGCGCGACAGGCGGCCGATGGCCACCCGCAGCCGGGTGGCGGTGTCGATGTCGAGCGGGGGAGCGGTGGAGGGCAGAGGGCGTGACCAGAAGTTAGTTGCTTGCTGGCAAGCATTCTAGCATTCCGCCGTCAGCTAGACGCGCCGCTGAAACAGGCACCCGGCCAGCAGCACCGAGCCGATCATGATGGCCACGCTCCAGACGACGGCATGCCACGCGCTCGGTCCCACCGGCGCCCCGGTCAGCAGCGCGCGCAGGCTGTCGACCACCGCCGTCACCGGCTGGTCGGCCGCGAACCCCTGCAGCCAGGCGGGGAGGGTGTGGATGGGGACGAAGGCGCTCGACGGATACGGAAGGAAGCCGACGAGGAACGTGACTCCCTGCGCGCTCTCGGCCGAGCGGACGAGGAGTCCGATGGCGGCGGCCAGGCACGAGATGGCCAGCACGTAGAGGCCGAGGAGACCGATCGCCGCCAGCCACCGGCCGGCGCCGGCGTCGGAGCGAAAGCCGAGCCCGAGGGCGACGGCAACGGCCAGCGTCGCCGAGGCCACGTTGCGGGCCACACTGGCGACGACGTGGCCGGCGATGAGCGCTTCGCCGCGCACGTCCATCGCGCGCAGGCGGTCGATGATGGCGCCGCCCATGTCCTCGGCGACGCTGACCGCGGTCGTGCCGGCGCCGAAGCCGACACAGATGAGCATGACGCCGGGCACCACGTAGTCGACGTACCGCGTGCCGGTGTGGATCGCTCCGCCGAACAGGTCGGCGAACATCACCATCAGGATCGCGGGCAGGGCGAGCGCGGTCATCAGGCCGTCGACGTTGCGCAGCGACAGGCGCAGGCAGCGGGCGATCAGCGGGCTGAGCTGAGCGGTTGGCCGGGGGCGGGGCGAGACGGACACGGGGACGGGGTCAGGCATCGATGAGCTCGCTTTCGGGCATCGCCGGTCGGTGGTCGGTGAGGGTCATGAAGACGTCGTCGAGGCTGGCCGTGTGGATCGCGAACCGGGCGACCAGGTCGCCCTCGGGATCGAGCTCGTCGAGCAGGCACCGCACTTCGCGGGCGGAGCCGTCGGTGGCGATCGCCAGGGTGCGGGCGAGCGGATCGCGGGCCACGGCCCGGTGACCGAGTCGCGCCTCGAGCGCCCGGTAGGCGGCGTCGCCGGTGAGCGTCACGTCCAGACGCTGGCCGCCGACGGTCGCCTTGAGCTCGGCCGCCGTGCCCTCGGCGACGATCGCCCCGCGGTCGACGACGGCGATCCGGTCCGCCAGGTGGTCGGCCTCCTCCAGGTACTGCGTGGTCAGCAGCACCGTCACGCCGTCGGCGGTCAGCTCGCTGACGAGGGTCCACATCTGCTGGCGGCTGCGCGGGTCCAGGCCGGTGGTCGGCTCGTCGAGGAACAGCACCTCGGGGCGGCGGACCAACGAGGCCGCGAGGTCCAGCCGGCGCCGCATCCCACCCGAGTAGGTGGACACCCGCCGATCACGCGCGGCGACGAGATCGAAACGCTCGAGCAGCTCGGCGGCCCGACGGCGCGCCGCCGGGCGCGAGAGGCCGGCGAGCCGCGCCGTCATGCGCACGTTCTCCGCCCCCGTCTGCTGCGCGTCGAGGGCGGCGTACTGCCCGGTGAGGCTGATGGCGCGGCGCACCTGCGAACGCTCGCGCACGACATCGTGGCCGGCCACCGCCGCCCGCCCGCCGTCGAGCCCCGTCAGCGTCGTCAGCAGCCGCACGGTCGTCGTCTTGCCGGCGCCGTTGGGGCCGAGCAGGGCGAGGACGCTCCCGCGCGCCACCGTGAGGTCGAGCCCCGAGAGCACGACGGTGGAGCCATAGGACTTGGTGAGGCCGACGGCCTCGATGGCCAGATCATCGGTCATGGGATCTCCAAGATCGCTTATCTGCGTATCATGTACGCGCTATTGCGCAGATGGTACGCAGTTAACCAACCGAGTGTCAAGTGCGACGATGCAGCGATGAGCCACACGCCCGATCCGCCGGTGGAGGCGAACCCACTCCCGGGCAGCCTGGAGCTGGCCTGGGGGCTGCGCGCAGCCGGGTCCCGTGGGCCCAAGCGCGGGCTCACCCTGGAGCGGATCGTGGCCGCCGGGATCAAGGTCGCCGGCACCGAGGGCGTGGGGGCCCTGTCGATGGCGCGGATCGCCGGCGAGCTGGGCGTGGGCACGATGTCGCTGTATCGCTACGTCGCCGCCAAGGACGAGCTGCTCCTGCTCATGGTCGATACGGCGCTCGGCGCACCTCCGCCGGCTGCGCCGGGGGAGGACTGGCGGGCCGGCTTGCGCCGGTGGGCGCTCGGCGTGTGGGCGGCCTACCGCCGCCAGCCGTGGGCGCTGCGGGTGCCGATCAGCGGGCCCCCGCTACGGTCCCAACAACGTGGCGTGGCTCGAGAACGCGCTGACCGCGCTGGGCGACACCCCCCTCGCCGAGGCCGACAAGGTCTCAACGGTGCTGCTCCTCTCGGGCTTCGTACGCAACGTCGCCACCCTGAGTGCCGACTTCGCCGCCGGCGCCGCCGGGGAGGCGGCGATGCCCGACTACGGGGCGGTGTTGACGCGGCTGACGGCCGCCGAGGATTTCCCGGCGCTGCACCGCGCGATCGCCTCCGGCGTCCTCGACGACGATGACGACATCGCGAGCGAGCTCGAGTTCGGGCTCGAGCGGATCCTCGACGGCGTGTCGGTGCTCATCGAGCGCACCGGACGCTCTGCTCGCTGACCGTTGCCGCCCGTCTCGCTGCGTCAGCGCAACCTGGCGGTGCTGTTCGCCCTCGGCTCGATGTCGAGCATCCAGCTCGGCGCCGCGCTGTCGAACCCGCTGTTCGGGCGGCTCGGCCCCAACGGCGTCGTGATGCTGCGGCTGCTGTTCGCCGGCGTCGTGCTGTGCGCGTTCGTGCGTCCGGGTCTCCCCGGGCGCGACGCCCGGGCGTGGATCGTCCCGGTGGCCCTCGGGGTCACCTCGGGACTGATGACGCTCGCCTTCTACGGTGCGATCGCGCGGGTCCCGCAGGGGATCGTGGTCGCGATCGAGTTCTCGGGGCCGCTGACGGTGGCGCTCGCCGGGTCGCGGCGGTGGCGCGACGCGGTCTGGGTGGCGCTGGCCGCGGGCGGGATCGGCCTGCTCACGCTCGGCCATCCGGCGGGGGGCGGGCTCGACGCGACCGGGGTGCTGCTGGCGTTCGGGGCGGCCGCGGGATGGGGGACCTACATCGTGCTCACCAAGCGCGTGGGCCAGACGTGGCCGGGTCTCGGTGGGCTGGCGATCTCGATGGCGATCGCCGCCGTCATCTCGCTGCCGTTCGGCTTGACGAACGTCACCCACCGTTACGCCGACGTCGGCACCGACCTGTACGGCCTGGCGCTGGGGCTGCTCGTCCCGCTGGCGCCCTACATCCTCGAGCTGGCGGCCCTGCGGCGCCTGCCGACGCGCGTGTTCGGCGTGTTGATGAGCCTCGAGCCGGGGATCGGGGCGCTCCTCGGTCTCGTCATCCTCGGCCAGTCGCTCGCCGTCGGGGGCGTGGCGGCGATCGCGCTCATCGTCTCGGCGAGCGTCGGCGTGACGCTGACCGCCGGCGCCGACGAGGCTCCGCTCCCGGCGCTCATCGAGTAGGCGCGAACGTTCCTATCCTTGGAAACACGGAATTATCGATCCGAGATACAGAATTTGCTGAGGTCCGGCACAATGGCAACCATATTTGTCGACAATAGGAGAGAACCATGTCACTGAAGATCGGGTCCACCGCCCCAGACTTCGAGGCCCAGACGACCGAGGGCCCCATCCACTTCCACGACTGGATCGGCGACTCGTGGGCCGTGCTCTTCTCCCATCCCAAGACGTTCACGCCGATCTGCACCACCGAGCTGGGCTACATGGCCAAGATCAAGCCCGAGTTCGACAAGCGCAACGTGAAGATCATCGGCCTATCGGTCGATCCGGCCGACGCAAACACCGACTGGGCGAAGGACATCGAGGAGACCCAGGGCGCGGCTCCCAACTATCCGATCATCGGCGATGAGGACTTCACCGTCTCCAAGCTCTACGACATGCTCCCCGAGGATGTCTCCGGCGACGCCGCCGACCGGACGCCCGCCGACAACCAGACGGTGCGCAACGTGTTCGTGATCGGGCCGGACAAGAAGATCAAGCTGATCCTCGTCTATCCGATGACCACCGGGCGCAACTTCGACGAGGTCCTGCGGGTCATCGACTCGCTGCAGTTGACGGCCAACCACAAGGTGGCCACCCCGGTCAACTGGCAGCAGGGTGACAAGGTGATCATCGCCGGCTCGGTCTCCGACGAGGCCGCCAAGGAGACCTACCCCGACGGTTGGGAGTCCCCCAAGCCCTACATCCGGATCGTGCCCTCGCCCGAGCCGGTCAAGTAGACCCCGCGCCGCCCGCTCGCCGCCGCCCCCGTCATTCACCCGGGCCGCGGCCAGCGGGGGTGGGGGGCCGCGGTCAGGACAGGACCGTGCGCACCACGTCGATGGCCACCACCGCGGCTGCGATCCCGGCGACCAGGGCGAGGACGGCCAGCGTCAACCGGACGGCGATCGGAACCTGGCTCATCCGTTGGCCTGGTCGAGAATCAGGGCCGTGAACGGCGGCCGACCTGGCGGCGAGACATTGAACGCCAGCGCCCACTTGCCGACCATGATGAGGGCTGGCGCTCGCCGGGCGTAGACCCCCGGCTGGGTTTCGCTCAGCGCGTATTGCTGCTGGGGCATCTGCATCTCCGTGTGGTTGAAGGTGAGGGTGACGGTGGCATGGCGAACCGGCCGGCCGTCCTTGGTGATGCGCAGGGCGAACGAGTCCGGCGCCGCCGCCTTGTTGGGCGCGACGAGAACCTGCAGCCGGTACCCCGCGCGCTCGATCGTCTCCGCCACCTGGCCGGGCCCGACCGAGGCAAGCGCCGAGTTCTGCTCGGCGAACGCCGGCGGCGGGGGAGCGAGGCTGGATAGCAGCGCGGCGACGAACACGGCGCCGGCGACCAGCACCGCCTCGAGCGCGACCAGACGTCGCAGCAGCCCCACGGCCCGCGCGGCGCCGGCGGGATCGCCGCCACCCGCGCCGGCGGCGGCCAGTCGTGGCCGGGTTGAGAACAGGTTGCCCGCAGCGACGGCCATCGCCACCACGAGGATTGCCAGCTTGACGAGGATGGCCACCCCGTAGCCGGTGTCCCACAGCGCGTCGAGCGCCGGCATGTGGTCGATGGTGGCGACCGTGCCGGTGGCCAGCAACAGGGCCACCGACCCCAACGCGATGGGCGAGAATCGCGGCACGACGACCGATAGTGCGGCCACGCGACGTCCGGAGCCGATGGTGAACCACAACACGAGCAGCCCCACCAGGCCGCCGAGCCACACCGAGCCCGCGATCATGTGCATCCAGTCGACTGCGACCGACAACCCTCGGGGCGAGGTCTGTCCAGCGTGACCGACCGTACCGGGTAGCACCAGAGCCGCGGCGGCGGCCAGGAACGCGCCCGTCTGGGCGAGGAGTTCGGCCAGCGAGCGCTGCGCGCGGTCGGCCCGGTCGAGGTACAGCGCGATCCACGAGGCAGCGCAGAACAGGGCGAAGCACAGCATCAGGTCGACGTAGCCGCGCCCGAAGGCGGTGACGCGGAACAGCGGCACGAGCGCTCCGAGATCGAAGACCGAGCGCAGCGAGTCCGAGGCGGTCGCGAAGTCAAGATAGACCGGCGTCGCGACCAGGCCGATCGCGGACACCACGACGAACGCCACCGAGAGTGCGCGCAGCCCGGCGCCGTCGACGCGCCGGGGCAGCAGCCGGGCCACGAAGAAGCGAAACGCGAACAGGCCGATCGCCACCATCACCGACAGGAACATCACCCACTTGGTAATGAGCAGATTGGGGGCGGTCGCGCCCTTGGAGATGCTCGGCACCGCGAACTTGGGCGCCGGTCCGGGGTCGGGGCCGACGGCGTAGGTGAACGCCCCCTGCACCGGATGGCCATCCACCGAGATCGCGCGCCAGTAGATGAGATACCAGCCTTCGGCCAGCCGCGGCCGCACCCCGACGACGAGCGTGTCGGGGTTGGCCGCCGAGCGCCGGACCGGGGTGGTCGTCTCCTGGCGGCCGTCGACGTTGGTGACCGAGATGATCGCAAAGCGCGGTTCCACCGCCTCGTCGTACGTGAGCGAGACCTGGCGGGGCGGAGCGTTGAGGACGCCGCTGGCCGTCGGTGATGTCCTGATCAGGTAGGCGTGGGCCGAGGCGACGCTCGGGATGATCGCCACACCGAGGACAACCGCCACCAGCGTCACCACGATCCGCCCCGCCCGGGTCATGCCAGGTGCCTCCCGCCGCTACCGCCGTCCCCGCCCCGGCTCATCAGGGCAAGGCCGCCCGCCGCCAGGCCGAGGACGCCGACCACGAGGGCGATGATCGTCAGCAGCGAGGTCCCGCTGCCGCCTCCCAGCGAGCTCTTGGCCTCGATCGTCGGCGCCGGCGCCGCGGAGGACTCGGGCCCCGACCAGTTGACGATTGAGCCGTCGGAGTACGTCTGCTGCACGCCGAACGTGTAGTCCTTGGCCGAGGCCGGTTGGGCGAGGAACTGAAACAGCGAGTCCTCCCCGGTGGGCGTGTGGCCACCGGTCCAGGTGACCTTCTGCACGACGGCGTTATCCCCCGAGCCCGACGACTGCACCTGCTGGTGCCAGCCCGGCGGCGGCGGGACGAACGAATCGATCCCAAAGCCGGCGGGAACGGTGAAGACGATCTTGGTGGTGGTCGCGCCTGACTTCTCGGTGGGGATGGCGAGGCTGTACAGCTGCAGCTGGCCCGACAGCGACACGGCGGGGCTGACGCGGGCGTGGCCCAGCGCGAGCGCCGGAACGGCGAGCAGTCCGAGGAGCGCTGCGATCGCGGGCCGGTAGGCCCGCCTCAGCGCGATGTGAGTGGTCATGGTGTCTGTCCTCCTTGGTTGTCTGACGGTGAGCGCTCGAGCCCATCGGGCCCGGCGGGACATGTCAGCGAGGAGGACCGCGGCCCGACCAGCCCAGCGCCAACGGCGCCAAGCGGGGCAGCAGGGCGTCAATCGGGCGCCCGGGGCGGGCGTGGCGCGCCGCCGCGAGGCGAGGGCGGGGGGTCCGGCGCGTCGCGATCTCGTGCAGGACCCACCGGGCGCCGTGCAACAGCGCCGCGAGCACGAGCCCCACGCACAGCGCGGCCGGGATCGCCCACCCGCCGCCGTCGCCGAAGACCCCGGCCAGGCCGGCCGGGTGCCCGGTGGCGAACAGGCCCTCGAGCAGCTCCTGGGCGGCGTAGATCGTCACCAGGCAGGCCGAGCAGATCATCCACAGCCCGATGAGCGAGACGCCGAAGCGCGGCGCGGTCCGCTGGCCCGACAGGGCCCGCCCGAGCGACGACAGGAACGCGCCGACGCTCAGCCCGAGCGCGAGGATCAGCCACGGCACGGCCGAGTGCAGGTAGGAGTGGCCCTGTCGCTGCAGCTCGGCGCTCGCGCCGGCGCCGAAGGCGAGCCGATACCGGAGCTGGTGGACGGCGAAGGCGGCGATGGGCACGGCGCCCGCGCGCGCCAAGCCGAAGGCTCGCCGTCGACCCTGCAGCGCGAACACCGTCATCGGGTGTGAGACTACCGGCGGGCGGACCGGGGCGGACCGGTCGCGAGCGATAAGGTGGCGCCTCGTGACCGTCTCGGAGATCGCGGACGCCGGCGGCGCCGACCTCGGCTCACTGGAGTTCTGGGGCCAGCCGGCGGAGGTCCGCGATCGCTACTTCGAGCTTTTGCGCGACCAGGCGCCGCTGTCGCGCCACGAGCCGCCCGAGGACATCCTCGGACTCGGCGATCAGGGACGGCTGCACTACTGGGCGATCGTCCGCTACGAGGACATCCGGGCGATCTCCCGCGATCCGGCCACGTTCTGCTCGGGCGAGGGGGTTCAGTTCGGCGACGCTCCCCCGGAGATGCTCGAAGCCTCGCAGTCGTTTCTCGCCATGGACGCCCCGCGCCACACCAAGCTGCGCGGCCTCGTCTCGGCCGCCTTCACCCCCCGGCGGGTCAAGCAGATCGAGGACGGCATCGCCGCCGCCGCTCAGCGGATCGTCGCCGAGGCGGCGCCGGCCGGCGGCGGGGACTTCGTCGAGCTGATCGCCAAGCGGCTGCCGCTGCGGACGATCTCCGACATGCTCGGCGTCCCCGAGGCCGACCGCGAGCGCGTCATGGAGGCGGCCGACACGCTGATCGGCGCCTCGGACCCCGACGTGTTCGGCGACCGCTCCCCGCTCGAGGTGCTCGGCACCGCGCTGTGGACGCTGACCGAGTTCGCCACCGAGCTGGCCCAGCACCGCGAGCAGCATCCCGGCGATGACCTGATGACCGCGCTCGTTCAGGCGGAGATCGACGGCGACCGGCTGACCCATAGCGAGATCGCCGCCTTTCTCGTCCTGCTCTCGGTGGCCGGTAACGACACCTCCCGTCACACCACCTCGCACGCGATGCGCGCGCTGACCCTCAACCCGTCCCAGCGAGAGTGGCTGCTCGCCGACCTCGACGCGCGGCTGCCCGGGGCGGTGGAGGAGTTCGTGCGCTGGGCCACGCCGGTGCTCACGTTCCGGCGCACGACGACGCGTGAGGTGGAGCTGCACGGCCAGACGCTGCCCGCCGGGGAGAAGGTCGTGCTCTTCTATCACTCGGGCAACCGCGACGCGCGCGCCATCGAGCGCCCGTGGGAGTTCGATGTCAGCCGTGACCCCAACCGTCATCTCGGCTTCGGCGGGGGCGGCCCGCACTACTGTCTCGGCGCCTCGCTGGCCAAGACGCAGCTGCGCGCGATCTTCGGCGAGATGCTGCGCGTGATGCCCGACATCGAAGCCGGCGAGCCGGAGCTCCTGCGCAGCGCCTTCATTCACGGCGTCAAGCGGATGCCGTGCACGTTCACCGCGCGCGCCTGACGGTGCCTCAGCCGGCCGGCCGGGGGTCGCCGGGGTGCGGCCGGCGCCCGGCGGTGTGCTCCAAAAAGGCGGTGATCCAGTCGGGGTCGACGGGGCGCCGGAGCGAGTTCTCGACGAGATCGTCGAGCTCGGGGTAGCCCGAAGCCCGTAGCTCGGCCAGCGCGGCCGCCCGATCGTAGGCCGTTTCGCGCAACTGCGCGACCCCGTCGGTGACGAACATCCAGAACGCGTCCGCCCGGCCCTCGTAGGGGAGGCCGATGCTTCCGGCGTTGACGTACACGAGGTCCTCGCGCACCTTGCGGATGAGCTGCTGATGGGTGTGTCCGCCGACGACAAGCGGCTCGTCGACGTCGGCCAGGGCGGCGCCGAGCACCGCGTCGGGCGTGCCGCGGGTGAGGATCTCGTCGTCGCGCCGCGGCGATCCGTGGCAGAAGCGCACGCCGTCCAGGGCGACGGTGGTCGGCCAGCCGGCGACGGCGTCGCGCCAGCGGCGATCGAGCTGCGCCGAGCTCCAGGCGGCGGCGAGTCCGGCGGGGCCGTCGGGGATCTCGCCCCCGTCGAACACCGCGAGGGTCTCGCGCTCGCCATTGCCGGCGATCCAGTGGACGGGCTCCGGGCGGGCCTCGAGCAGCTCGAGCGCAGGGCGCACGAGCGGGCCGCTGCACACGTCTCCGGCGACGACGATGGCATCGGGCGGGTCGCGATCGAGCTGGGCGAGCACGGCCCGCAGGGCGGGGAGGTTGCCGTGCACGTCGGCAAGGACGGCGATGCGCACCGCGGGCCCTCAGCGCGCCGAGAAGAACTCGGTGAGCAGCCGGTTGACGGTCTCCGGCTCGTCGTGCTGGACCCAGTGCGATGCGTCGAGACGCTCGACGCGATCCAGCCGGGGTACGTCGCGGCGGTCGGGCTCGGCCAGCTCGGCGCCGAGGTGGCGGTCGCGCTCCCCCCAGATGACGAGGGTGGGCGCCGGCACGGGGCGGATCCCGGCCGCGGCCTGCCGCGGCGTCTGGCGAAACGCCGCCCGGTAGTAGTTGATCATCGTCGTGGCCGCGCCGGGGCGCGACCACGCCTCGACGTAGCACTCGATGTCAGCCGCCGAGAACGCCCCCGGGCGGGCGTCGTGCTCGAACGTGTCACGGAAGAACTGCCAGCGGTTGCGGGCGATCAGCCGTTCGGGCAGCCCGGGCAGCTGGAAGAAGAACATGTACCAGGACTTGCGCAGCTGGCGAGCGGTGCGCAGGCCCTCCAGCATCCGCCGAGTGTGGGGGACGTTGAGGATCGCCAGGCGCTCCACCGCCTCCGGATGGGTGAACGCCGTCGCCCATGCCACCGCCGCGCCCCAGTCGTGGCCGGCGAGCAGCGCCCGCTCGGCGCCGCGTTCGGCGATCAGCTCGCGCACGTCGTTGGTCAGGCGGTTCATGGCGTAGGCGGCGACGCCGGCCGGTCGCGAGGACAGGTTGTAGCCGCGCATGTCCGGTGCGACGACCCGGAAGCCGGCCGCGGCCAGCGCCGGGATCTGCGCCCGCCAGCCGTACCAGAACTCGGGAAAGCCGTGCAGGAGCACGACGAGCGGGCCGTCGCCGGCCTCGACGTAGTGCAGGCGCACCTCTGACAGGTCGGCGTATCCGTGACGCAGTTGCGGGGCATCGATGTTCATGGCAAGGCCGCAGGATGCCGGATCGCCGCCCGGCGGGCGTTCAGCTCGGCAGGGCGGCGCGTAGCTCGGCGCGCGCGCCGCTCAGCAGCGCGGCGGTCAGGACCGGCCCTCCGGCGTGGCTGAAGTGCGCGGTGATGACGCCAAGGATCCGCCCGTCACCCCACACGACCGCCCCCGACATGCCGCCCCACGACCCGTCGTGCACCCCGGGGTCGCCGCCGGGTGCGTCGACGATGAACCGCAGGGCACCTCGACGCAAGTCGGCCGATGGCCGGGCGGTTCCGGTCGCGGCGTGCAGGCGACGATCCCCGTCCGTGGTCAGGCTGAACTGCGGAAAGCCGAGCGCGGTGACGGCGAGGTCGGCGGAGCGCCGATCGAGCGCCCCCCACGAGGCCGGCGCGATCGCTCCGAGGACCGGCTCGACGGCCAGCAGCGCCACGTCGGCCCGCTCGTCGCAGATCGCCGCGTCGCGGTCGGCAGTCAGCTCGTGCCGTTGTCCCGCCGAGCCGTCGATGACGAGCCGGGGGGACCCGGCCCCGGCGACGACGTGGGCCGCGGTGAGCACGAGGCCGGAGGCGATCAGATACCCCGAGCCCGCCGTCGCGTCCGGACCGCCCGGACCGCCCGGACTGCCCGGACCGCCGGGGGCGAGCAGCCGCACGACCCGCCGGGGCTCGGGCGCGGCATGCCGGTTGCGCTCAAGGTTTCGGGGCACTTGGACGAGGAGGAGGGTATGCCCTCTCCCGCCGCCCTCTCGCTCGATCGCACCTACCGGCTCGTCACCCGCAGCGACTTCGACGGTCTCGTGTGCGCCGCTCTGCTCACGGAGTTGGGCATCCTCGACGACATCCTGTTCGTCCATCCCAAGGATGTGCAGGACGGCGAGGTGCAGCTGACGGCCGACGACATCACCACGAACCTCCCCTATCGCCGGGAGGTCGCGCTCGCCTTCGATCACCACTCGTCCGAGACGCTTCGAGTCCCCGGCAGTGCCGGCAACCGCGTCATGGTCGCCGACGCCGACTCCGCGGCCCGCGTCGTCTACGACTACTTCGGCGGTGCCGAGCGCTTCCCCGGGGTGAGCGCCGAGATGATGGACGCCGTCGACCGCGCCGATGCAGCCAAGCTGTCGATGCAGGACATCCTCGACCCGCAGGGCTGGATCCTTCTCAGCTACCTGATGGATCCGCGGACCGGCCTCGGCCGTTTCCGGGACTTCAGGATCTCCAACTACCAGCTGATGATGCAGTTGATCGACTGCTGTCTGACGATGCCGATCGAGGAGATCCTCGAATCGCCCGACGTCGCCGAGCGGGTCACGCTGTATCGCGAGCATGCCGGCGCCGCCGCCGAGCAGATCCGCCGCTGCGCCACCGTGCACGAGCGCGTCGTCGTGCTCGACCTCCGCGACGAGGAGGTCATCCACCCCACCAATCGCTTCCTGCTCTACGCGCTGTTCCCGGAGTCCCAGGTATCGATCCACGTGCTGTGGGGGCTGCGCAAGCAGAACACCGTGTTCGCCGTCGGGCGCTCGATCGTCGACCGCTCATCGCGGGTGGACATCGGCGCTCTGATGCTCGCCCACGGCGGCGGCGGGCACGAGGCTGCCGGCACCTGCCAGATCGTCAACGAGGACGCCGAAACGGTGCTGGCCGAGCTCGTGCAGGCGATTGCCGGCGGCGAGCGCCAGCCCGTCACGGCCTGACCGGCCGGAGCGGCTCACACCTCCCAGCTGCTGTCGTCGGGCGTACGCGCGGCGGCCAGCGCCGTATCGAGATGCCGGAGCGCAGCGGGCAGGCGCGTCGCCAGCTCGCGCCCGGCGTCGGTGAGCGCGACCGTCCGGCTGGTGCGGATGAACAGGGCGACGCCGAGCTCGTGCTCGATGGCGCGGATCCGTCGGCTGAGCGTCGACGGGGTCACGCCGAGCCGGCTCGCCGCGCGCCCGAAGTGGAGCTCCTCGGCGAGCACGCCGACGGAGCGCAGCGCGCGCAGCTCGATCATCGACCGCACGGTACATCGTTGCGTTGTATGCAACGCAAGCGGTCGGCATCTTGCCTTGATCGAGCACCGGTGCGCTGGTTAGCGTGGGGGTCGTCAAAGGAGGATGAGCATGACCAGCATCGCCGTCATCGGATCCGGGGTCTCGGGCCTGCACCTCGGCCTGTTCCTGCAGCACCACGACGTTCCGGTCACGATCTACACCGACCGGACGGCCGAGCAGGTGGCGTCCGGGAGGCTGCCCAACACGGTCGCCCACCACCACCACACGCTCGAGCGTGAACGCGCGCTCGCCGTCCACCACTGGGACGCCGCCGACTACGGCTACGTCTGCCACCAGCACGCGATCACCGGCCTGCCCGAGCCGGTGCGCTTTCGCGGCGACTTCGACCACCCCTCATCGATCATCGACTACCGGCTCTACCTGCCGCGCCTGATGGAGGACTTCCAACAGCGCGGTGGTGAGCTGGTCGTCGCGGCGATCGACGCCGGCGCGGTCGAGCGTCTCGGGGACGGGCACGATCTGGTGGTCGTCGCTGGCGGCCGCGGCCTCGGCGCGATGTTCGCGCCCCGTCCCGACAAGTGCCCGTATGACCGCCCGCAGCGGCGGCTGTCGGCGGGGATCTACCACGGGATCGAGTATTCCGAGCCCAAGGGCGTGGGCGTGCACATGTCGCTCGGTCACGGCGAGATGCTCGAGCTGCCGATCACCTCCCGTGAGGGGTTCGCGACGGCGCTGCTGTTCGAGAACATCCCCGGCGGCGACCTCGAGATCCTGGCCGACATCGGCTATGAGGAGGACCCGGCGGGCTTTCACCGGGTCGTCCTCGAAAAGCTCCAGCGGCATTACCCGATGTGCTTCGAGCGCGTCGACCCGGCGAGCTTCGCCCTCCAGGGCCCGACCGATCTCCTCCAGGGGGCTCTCACTCCGGTGGTGCGCGAGGACTACGTGCGCCTGAGCGGCGGTACGTTCGCGCTGGCGATGGGCGACGCCCACTGCGTCGTGGACCCCGTCAACGGCCAGGGCGCGAACTCGGCCTCGTTCTCGGCCTGGGTGATCGGCCAGGCGATCCTCGAGGACTACGCCTTCGACGAGCGCTTCTGCCGGCGGGTCGCTCGCGAGCGCGAGGCGTTCGTCCACGGCGTCTCGGATTGGACGAACATGATCCTCAACCCCGAGCCCCACGTCGTCGAGCTGCTGGGCGCGATGGCGCAGAGCAAGCCCCTCTGTGACGCCTACACCCAGAACTTCAACCACCCCGACCGCCAGTGGGATGCTCTCGCCACGCCGCAGCGGACGGCAGCGTTCATCGCTCGCCACAGCGCCGAGCGGGCCGTCGCCTCGTAGCACTCCCACGCGCCGCCGACCGAGGCGGCCGACGGCGCCGTCGGCCTCAGTGCAGAAGCTCCAGCGAGTTGGCCGCCGGGTCGGGCATGCCGACGTCGTTGACGAAGTACAGGCCGTCCTCGTCGGGTGCGACGGCGAGGCCGAAGAGGTCTCCCGCGCCATTGGAAACGAGCTGCTTGGTGATGACCTGGTCACCGCCGGGGGTCGTCTCGACGGCGTTGCCGTCAGCGCCGTTGACCGTGATGATGTGGTCGTTGGGCGCGATGGCGAGCCCCAGCGGGTCGTTGAGCGAGCCGACCGAGGACACGGTCACCCCGCCCCCGCCGAGGACGCCGCTGCGCGTCAGCGCGTGCGGGATCGCGGCGATGCGATTGGCGGTGGAGTCCGCGACGTAGAGGACGCCGTGATCGCCAAGGCCGACTCCGGTCGGACCGACAACCAGGGCGGCCGGGTCGGTGCGCTCTCCGAAGCCAGTGGCGATCACCGAGTTCGAAGTCACGTGGATGTGGTCGCGATGAACCCTCAGCGTGATCCGCACCACCGTTCCCCCGGCGACGGTCATCCCGCCGGCGGCGACGGTGCCGTTGAGCACGTTGGTGACGAACAGCGTCGCGTCGTCACCGTGGTCGACGGCGGTCATGTCCCACGGACCGTTGATGTCGCCCCCGCTGATCGTCGCGGCAACGTGGCCGTGGGGATCGAGGATGGTGAGCGCTCCGGCGCTTCCGTCCAGGGTCCCGCCCGGCGCGGGCAAGCTGCCGACGACCACGAAGCCGCTGCGCAGCACGGCGAGCGCGGTCGTCAGGCCGACCGCCGGGGT
Source organism: uncultured Solirubrobacteraceae bacterium (assembly GCA_963744845.1). GTDB lineage: Bacteria > Actinomycetota > Thermoleophilia > Solirubrobacterales > Solirubrobacteraceae > Palsa-465. The sequence goes on along the minus strand of CAVUVE010000012.1, from coordinate 628,797 downwards.
CGCGGTGGGCGGCGGCACGACGGCGAACACATGGGCCTGGCCGCCCGGCGAGATTTCGACGATGCTCGAGCCGGTCCCCTGCTGGTTCTGCGCGTTGTTGAAGTTGCTGACCAGGACGTCGCCCCGCACCAGGTCGCCGGCGCTCCGCGGCACGACCGCGACGCCGTACGGGTTCTGGTCCCCGGCGGCCGGGCCGCTGGGCGGCACCGCGGTGCTGAGGAGACTGATCGTGTTGAAGCGGTGCAAGAACGGCCTCGCCGAGGCGATGGCGGGCACCCCGGCGATCACGGCGGCGATCACGGCGCCTGCGAGGGCGGCGAGGACCTTGACGTGTCTGGCAGCGGACATCTCAGTAGCGCTCCTTGAGGTGGATGGAAGCGACCGGCCGGCCACTGACCTCACGGACTCCACAGCGCCCCGATCCTTCCCGACCCGGCTCGTTAGCCTCCGCGGGCATGGCCACCCGGCTCGCGGACGTCGTCGCTGCCTCCGGCGAGGTCGCGGCCACGCGAGCGCGCTCGACGAAGGTGGCGATCTTGGCGAAACTGCTGCGCGGCCTGGCGCCCGACGAGGTCGGGATCTGCGTCGGCTTTCTCTCCGGAACGCCCCGGCAGGGCCGCGTCGGGGTCGGCTACGCGAGCGTGTACGGCATCGACGTCGCGCCCGCCGGTGGAGCCGGAGAGCTGACGGTTGGCGACCTGGACCGCGCCATCGACGCGATCGCGGCCGACGCCGGGCCTGGATCGACGCTGCGCCGTCGCCAGCTCCTCGTTGAGCTGCTCGAGCGCGCGACCGAGCCGGAGACCGCGTTCATCAGGCAGCTGCTCACCGGCGACCTGCGCCAGGGGGCGCTGGCCGGGCTGATGGCCGACGCCGTCGCGATGGCCGCCGGGGTGCGGGGGCGGTCGTCCGGCGCGCACTCATGCTGTCCGGTGATCTGGCGCGGATGGCCGAGATCGCGATCACCGCCGGCGAAGCCGGCCTGCTCGCTGTCGGGCTCGAGTTGTTTCGCCCGATCCTGCCGATGCTCGCCTCGCCGGGGGCGAGCGTCGCCGAGTCGGTGGCGGCGTTCACCTCCGCTTCGGTGGAGTTCAAGCTCGACGGCCTGCGCGTCCAGATCCATCGTCGCGACGAGGAGGTGCGGATCTACTCGCGCAACCTCAACGACATCACCCATCGCCTGCCGGGGATCGTCGCCGCCGTGCGCGAGCTGCCGGTGCGCGAGGTCATCCTCGACGGCGAGGCGCTGTGGATGGGCCAGGACGGGCCGGCGAGCTTCCAGGACACGATGTCGCAGATCGACAGCGACGCGCCCCCCGAGGGTGTCGTCACCTTTCTGTTCGACGTCCTGCACGTCGACGGCCGCGATCTGCTCGACCTGGCTCTCGGTGAGCGCCGGGCCGAGCTTGACGCGATCGCCTCGCATCTCACCGTCCCGAGCGTCGTCACCGACGAGCTTGCTGCGGCCGAGCGCGTCCTCGCCGCGTCGCTCGCGGCCGGGCATGAGGGAGTGGTCGTCAAGGACGTCGCGTCCCCCTACGCGGCCGGCCGCCGGGGCGCGGCCTGGCGCAAGGTCAAGCCGGTGCAGACCTTCGACCTCGTCGTGCTCGGCGCCGACTGGGGTCACGGGCGCCGGCGCGGGTGGCTCTCCAACCTGCATCTCGGCGCGCGGGACCCGGCCTCCGGCACGTTCGTCATGGTCGGCAAGTGCTTCAAGGGATTGACCGACGAGCTCCTGCGCTGGCAGACCGCGGCGCTGCTGGAACGCGAGACGGCCCGCCGCGGCATCTCGGTCCTCGTGGCCCCCGAGCTCGTCGTCGAGATCGCCATCGACGGCGTCCAGTCCTCACGGCGATACGCGGGTGGGGTCGCGCTGCGCTTTGCCCGCGTCAAGCGCTACCGGCCGGACAAGGATGCGGGCGACGCGGACACGATCGACGCCCTCCGCGCGCTGCTGCAGCGCGATCCGGGGCGCCGCTACGATCTGCCCGGCGCGCCGACGTAGCTCAGCTGGTAGAGCACCTGATTTGTAATCAGGCGGTCGGGAGTTCGAGTCTCCCCGTCGGCTTCGCCGGGGACGGCGCCGACTAGTGTCTGGCTGGTGACCGGTGCGCCGTCCAGCTCGCGGGAACCCGTGAGCGCACAGCTGCAGCGGTGGCTCGCCGGCGACGGCGACAAGACGCTGGAAGGCCTGATCGCGCTGTTCGGGCGCGGCAGCTTCGCGTTGCTGTTCGTGCTCCTGCTCGGCGTTCCCGCGCTGCCACTGCCCACCGGCGGGGCGACGCATGTCTTCGAGCTGATCGCCATCCTGCTCGCTCTCCAGCTCGTCGCCGGGCGCGACGAGATCTGGCTGCCGCGGCGCTGGCGCACGATGGAGCTGGCCGGTCCCCGCCAGCAGCGCTTCCTCACGGGGCTGATGAAGCTGATCCGCTGGCTGGAGCGCTTCTCCCGGCCGCGGCTGCGCTTCCTGTTCGAGCACCGGCTCACCGACGTCGTGTTCGGGCTGCTGGTGATCGTGCTGACGGTGGCGGCGTTCGTGGCGCCGCCGTTCTCGGGTCTCGACACCCTGCCGTCGCTGGGCGTCGTGCTGCTCGCCCTCGGCGTGCTGCTCACCGACGCGCTCGTGGTCGCGGTCGCGCTCGTCGTCGGCGTCGCCGGGATCGTGCTCGAGATCGTCCTCGGCAGCGCCGCCGTCAACGGGATCTCGAGCCTCTTCTAGGCGCTCGCCTCGCGGCTCAGCTCGGACTCCCACCAGGCGACGGTGTCGGCCATCGTCTGCGCGAAGGCGATCTCGGGCCGCCAGCCGGTGGCGGCGGTCAGCCGGGAGTGATCGCCGCGCAGGTCCATCACCTCGTGGGCGCGGACCTTGGCCGGATCGACGATGTGCTCGACCGCGATCGGGGCGATCAGCTCGGCGAGCAGCGCCACCTGCTCGGCCGCCGAGACCGACCGGCCGGAGCTGACGTTGTAGACGCCGTCGTCGGGCCCCTCGGCCAGCAGCCGGTAGGCGCGCGCGATGTCGCGCACGTCAGTGAAGTCCCGCCGCGTTTCGGGGTTGCCGGTGACGATGCGCAGCCGGCGGACACCGTCACGGCGGCCCTCGGCCGCCTGGCGGGCGAGCGAGGAGAGCAGGAAGATCGGTCGCTGGCCGGGCCCGGAGTGGCTGAACGGCCGCGCGCGCACGATCCGCAGCCCGTAGGCCGAGGCGTAGACCTCGCACAGCTGCTCGCCGGCGGCCTTGGAGACGGCGTAGGGATTGGCCGGGGCCACCGCCGCGCTCTCGGAGATCGGCAGCGATGCCGGCTCGCCATAGACCTCGCAGGAGCTCACCCAGACGATCCGCGCCTCGGGCGCGGTGAGGCGGACGGCCTCCAGGAGGTTGACGGCGGCGCCGACGTTCTCGGCCAGCGTCTGACCGGGGGCCGACCACGAGCGACCGACGGAGCTGAGCGCCGCCAGGTGATAGACGACGTCGGGGGCGGCCGCCCGCATCGCGGCCACCACCGCGGCCCCGTCGCCGAGGTCGAGGGGAACTCCGCGTCCGGCGTTCCCGGGCACGGTGCCCCGGCGCGAGACCCCGATCACCTCATCGCCGGCCGCCGCGCACGCCCGGCACAGCCAACTGCCGGCCAGTCCGGAGGCCCCGGTGACGAGCGCTCGCATCACGACGGCCCGGCGGCCGGTGGCGTCAGGGGCCCTGCTGGACCGAGACGGCGTGCTCCAGCGAGCCGTGCCCGTTGGATGAGTAGTCGGCCTCGGGCTCGGCCGGTGGGGGCTCGGGGTCGGCGTTCATGCGCCGCTCGAGCTCGCCGAGCACGACGCCGAAGAGCAGATGGCGCCACGCCGCCTGCAGCCACGCGGGCTTGTTGCCGCTCAGCCGCGGGATGTCATCGCGCGCGGGATGCAGACGATCGGTGAGCGCGCCCAGCGGCCAGAGCGCGACGTGCTCGAGCAGGGCCGCCGCGGGGCCGCGCAGCGCGGGCGCGATCGGCAGCAAGGGGGCGAGGTTGGCGTAGACGGCCCCGAACAGGGCCCCGTTGCCCATGTGGATCCCGAAGCCGATGGGATACCAGGCGTCGCCGCGTGTCACCGCCTTGCCGAGCAGCTCGATGTCGTCGTAGCGGCTGGCGAACAGGCGCTTGTCCAACGGCTGCTCGAGCCCCCACACGGCGGCCGCCACCGCTCCGCTGACGGCGCCCCGGAGCGTGCGGGTGCGATCGATGTCGGGGCTCACTGCCCGCAAACTGTAACGACCCCGGCGGCCACGGGTATCGCCATGTGCGATGGATCACGACCTCGATCGGTGGCACAGGCGGGCCCGCGAGAAGCGCGCCAGCCGGGTGATCTACGGCTTCGTGCGGGTGACCTTCCAGGCGTTCTTCTGGGTCTACTTCCGGATGCAGCGCATCGGCCTCGAGCACGTTCCCCGTCGCGGCCCGGTGATCATCGCCGCCAACCACCGCAGCTTCCTCGACCCGTTCGTCATCGCCTGCATGGCGCGCCGTCCGATGTACTACGTCGCCAAGCAGGAGATCTTCAAGAATCCCGTCATCGCCTGGCTGCTGAGCGCGCTCGGCGCCTTCCCCGTCCGGCGCGGCGCCGCCGACGCCGACATGATCACCACCGCCAAGGCGATCCTCGCCCGGGGCGACATCGTGCTCATCTTCCCCGAGGGCACCCGGACCCGGCCGGGCGCGCTGGGCTCGCCGCGGCGCGGCGTCGGACGCCTCGCGCTGGAGACGGGGGCCCCAGTCGTGCCGGTGGCCGTCATCGGCACCGAGGCCATTCGCCGCGGCTGGCGGATCCGCCCCCATCGGGTGCGCATCCGCGCCGGCCGCGCGCTGCGCTTCCCGCAGGTCGATCAGCCCTCCAAGGCGCTGGCGGCCGCGGTCACCGACCGCATCTGGCCGTGCGTGATGCTCCAGTGGGAGTGGCTGGGCGGGCTCGCCCCCGTCCGCCGCGTCGCGGTCATCGGCGCCGGGCGGTGGGGCACCGCCCTGGCCGTCTGCCTGGCGCGCGCCGGGCTGGAGGTCGACCTCGGCTGCCGTACGGCGGAGCAGGCCCAGGCGGTGCAGAGCGCCCGCGTCAACCCCCGCTACCTGCCCGACGTCACGCTGCCCGACGCGGTGCGCGTGATGCGCGCCTCCGAGCTGAGCCTGGAGAGCGTCGATCTCGTGTGCCTGGCCGTGCCGGCGCCGGCGCTGCCGACGGTGCTCGCCGCCTACGGCGGTCAGATCACGCCGCGGTCGGGCGTGCTCGTCGTCGCCAAGGGACTGGTGCCGCCGCTGGGCACGCTGCCGGCCGCGTTCGCCGCCGAGCGCTCGGGAGCGCGCGCGATCGCGGTCCTCGGAGGTCCCGCGCACGCCGCCGAGATGCTCGAGCACGGCGCCTCGGTGGTCGTCGCCTCGCTGGACCGCGGCTTCTCCCGGCAGCTGCGCGACGTCCTGAACGCCGCCGGACTTGACGTCTCGGTGACCGCCGATGTCACCGGCGTCGAGCTCGCCGGGTGCGCCTCGGCGGCGGCCGTGCTGGCCGCGGTGGCGGCCTCGGGCGCCGGAGCGAACGTCGCCGGGGCCGCGGCCGGCAAGGTGTTCGCCGAGATCGACGCGCTGGCTCGCGCCCGCGGCGGCCTGCCCGAGACGTTCGCCGGCCTGGCCGGGGCCGGGGATCTGGTGGCGACCGTCGTCTCCAGCGCCTCGGGGAACCGCCGTGCCGACGAGCTGCTCGCCGACGGGGTCTCGCCGGCGGAGATCGGCCGCGCCCTCGGTCAGGGGCCCGAGGCCGTCGACTCGGTGGCGCTGCTGGCCAGCGCCGCCCGCGAGGCGCGGCTGCAGAGCCCCGCGCTCGACGGTCTGGCCGCCCTGCTCGAGGGTCGGATCGCACCCGACCAGTGGGCGGCGACGGTCACCGAGCCGCCCGACGCACAGCGAGCGCGGAGGGTCCGTGCCGCGTAGTGCGCGTACCGGGGTAGGCTCCTGATGTGCTGGCCGACAAGCCGCCTGACTCCAAGGCCGAACTGGACGCGCGCTTCACCGAGCTCTACCGCCGGCATCTGCGCGACGTCTACTCCTACAGCTATTACCGCGTCGGCAACCACCACGACGCCGAGGACCTCACCGAGCAGACGTTCCTGCAGGCCTACCGCCACTTCGAGCGTGCGCTGCGCGAGTCCGACGGGCGCCCGCTGCGGCCGTGGCTCATCCGCATCGCCCACAACCTGGCGGCGAACTTCTACCGCGACCGCTCGCGCAAGCCGGAGTCCGCGATCGAGGACGCCGGGCTCATCTCGGCCCCGCACACCACCGAGGCGCTGGTCGAGGGCCGCGAGGAGCTCAAGGGCATCCTCGAGGGCGTGGCCCGGCTGCCCGACGATCGGCGCGAGGCGCTGATCATGCGCTTCGCGCTCGGCATGGACAACCGCGAGATCGCCCGTGCGCTCGGCCGGACCGACGGCGCGACGAAGGTGCTCCTGCATCGCGCCATCCGCCAGCTGGAGGGGATGGTCTCGGAGTCCGCCAACAACGGATCGGGCGATCGATGAGCGCCGGGACCACCGACTTCGAGGCGCTGCTGCGCCAGGCCCTGACGCCCGTCGAGCCGCCCGATGACCTGGCGGCGCGAATGGAGGCGACGCTCGTCAACCTGACCGAGCTCGCCCAGGAGGAGCTCGAGGCGTGGGAGATGGCGGCGATGCGCGACCCGCGCAACTGGGTGCGGCCGGCGGCGGCGGCGATGATCGGTGCGAGCGCCGGCACGGCGCTCGTCGTGCTCCGCGTGCGCGGCCGGCATCGGGCCCGCCGCCAGCAGTCGGCCAACCTCCTGGAGCTGGCCGGCAACACGCTGCACGACTTCGCCGAGGAAGCGCGCCGCGTCCTGCCTGACCGCTGACGCGCCTCGAACGCTCTTATTTGACCTGCAGACGGCGCTGATATAAGTCGGCGACCCATGGCCACGTGCTATCGACACCCCTCGCGCCAGACCGGCGTGTCGTGCTCATCCTGCGGGCGGCCGATCTGCCCGGACTGCATGACCCCGACCCCGGTCGGGATGCGCTGCCCGGAGTGCGCGCGCGACCGCACGAAGGTCAAGACCGTCCGCTCGGGCGGGCTCGCCGGCTCGACGCCGACCGCCACCCAGGTGCTGATCGCCATCAACGTGCTCGTGTTCCTGGCCGAGACGGCGACCGGCTCCTCGCTCGGCGGGGGCGTCGGCGGCACCGTGTATCTCAAGGGCGTGCTGTTCGGGCCGTTCATCGCCGACAACCACCAGTACTACCGGCTGCTGACCGCCGGCTTCCTCCACGACGGGCTGCTCCACATCCTGTTCAACATGGTGTTCCTGTGGTTCATGGGCCAGATGCTCGAGCCGGCGATCGGGCGGCTGAACTTCGTCGTCGTCTACTTCGTGTCCCTGTTCGCCGGGTCGTTCGGAGCCCTCCTGTTCGAGCCCAACGCCGGCACGGTAGGCGCGTCCGGGGCGTGCTTCGGCATCCTCGGCGCGTTGATCGTCGTCGCTCGCTACCGCGGGATCTCGATCTGGCAGAGCGGTCTCGGGGTGACGCTGCTCATCAACATCGTGTTCTCGCTGAGCATCGCCGGCATCTCGATCGGGGGCCACCTCGGCGGGGTCGTCGGCGGGGCGATCTGCGGCTGGCTGATCGTCGAGCTGGGCGAGCGCCGGCGCCAGCCGGCGGCGGCGATCGCCGCCTGCGTGATGGTCGCGGTGATCAGCATCGTCGCGGCGATCGCCGTCACCAGCGGGACCGGCCTGACGCCCAACGGCCTGACGATCTAAGCGACCCGCCGGATCGCGTCGTAGACCGCGCCGACGCGCTCGGTGAGCAGCCCGGGCGCGAACCGGGCTCGGACGTCGGCGGCCGCGGCGGCTCCCAGCTGCCCGCGGGCCAGCGGGTCGTCGAGCAGCTCGGCGGCGATGCGCGCCATCGCCGCCGCGTCGCCGGGAGCGAACAGCCGCCCGGTGGTGCCGTCGTGGATGATCTCCGGCAGCCCGCCGTGCGCCGCGGCGAGCACCGCGCAGCCGGCGGCCGCCGCCTCGATCGCCGCCCCGGGCAGCGGATCGGGCGCGGTGGAGGGCACCGCGACGAGGTCGGCGGCGCCGTAGACGGTCTCGACGTCGGCGCGAAAGCCGACCATCGCCAGCCGGTCGCTCACGCCCAGCTCGCGGGCCAGCGCCGCCACCCGCTCGGCGCGGTCCTCGGCGCCCGGCCAGGCGTCGCCGGCGATCAGCCCGATCGCCCCGCGGTCCCGCAGGGCGGGCTGCGCCAGCGCGCGCACGAGCAGGTCCTGGCCCTTCCAGTCCGAGATGCGCCCCAGCACGGCGATCACCGGGCGCTCGCCGGCGAGGCCGAGCGCCTCACGCGCGGCCGCCCGCGGAGCGCGGCGGGCGTCGACGGCCAGCCCGTCGGCGATCACCGACACGCGCCGGCTTGGCGCAAACTGAGCGGCGGTGGCGCGCGACACGCAGACCAGGGCGTCGGCCGAGCCCAGCAGCGCGCGGTAGAGCGGCCACGCCGCGGGCGTAGCGCGCGTAGATCTCGCGCACGTGCCAGACGTGGGGGACGCCGGTCAGCCGCGCCGCCGCCGCCCCGCCGAGGACCACCGAGGTGTTGGAGTGCACGATCCCGACCCGGCGGCGGCGGATCAGCCGAGCCAGCTGCGCGGCGTCGCGGCCCAGGGCGCGCGCCAACCCGGCCACGCCCCGCGGATCGGCCAGTCCCCGGCGGATGACGGCCAGCGGGCGCTCCAGCACCTCGACCCCGGCGGCGCGCAGGGCGTCGGCGAGGACGCCCGGGCCGGGGAGCACGACCAGCGGCTCGAAGCGGCCGCGATCGATCCCGGCGGCCAGCAGTTCAAGCTGGCGGTCGGCCCCGTAGTGGCCGCTGGACGAGTGCAGGTAGAGGACGCGGACGGCGCTCAGAGCGCCACCGTGAGCGCCTCGGCGGGTGCGTCGGGGAACAGCTCGGGGTGCAGGATGTGGGCCAGCAGCTCCAGCCCGTCGACGATGCGCGGCCCGGGACGCGAGAAGTAGGCGGCGGCGTCGACGGCGACGACCTCGCCGGCGCCGAGAGCGACGAGTTCGTCGCGGTGCATCTCGGCCTCGCGGTGAGCGATCTCGGCGTCATAGCCGCACGGCATCACGATCACGATGTCGGGTGAGACGGCGGCCAGCTCCTCCCAGGTGCGCTCCTCGGAGTTCTCGCCGGGGAAGCCGAGGACGTCATCGCCCCCGGCGTAGGCGATCAGCTGCGGCGTCCAGTGGCCGGCGACGAACGGCGGGTCCAGCCACTCCAGGGCGACGACGCGCGGCCGGCGGACGTTGCGGGTGGCGACACGGATCCGATCGATCCGCGCGGACGCCTCGGAGATCAGCTCGACGGCGGCGTCCTTGCGGTCCGTCGCCTGGGCGAGCGTCCGGGCGTCGCCGAGCACCTCGCCGACGGTGTGGGGATCGAGCGAGACGACCATCGGCTGGCTGTCGAGCTCCTCGGCGAGGGCGCGCACGTCGTCATAGGAGACGGCGCACACCGAGCACAGCGCCTGGGTGACGATCAGGTCGGGCGCCAGCTCGTTGAGAGCATCGGCGTCGAGCTCGTAGATCGACTCGCCGGCGAGCGTGCGCTCCTTGACGGCGGCGTCGATCTCGGCGGCGTTCAGCCCCGTGGGCAGCACATCACGCGTCACCTTGGGCAGCGTCCGCGCGTCGGCCGGGTAATCGCATTCGTGGGTGACGGCGACGAGCTCGGGACCGAGGCCGAGGGCATAGAGCATCTCGGTGGCCGAGGGGACGAGGCTGACGATCCGCATCGTGTGAGAAGCCTAGACGGCTGAACTGCCTACAGCTTGGCCTCGATCTTCACCGGCTCGTGACCGGCCGCTCGCAGCCCCGCCTCCAGCGCCGAGATCACCGTCTGCAGAACCGTGAGGCGCGCCAATGGCTTTGACTCGGCGGCGATGACGTGCCACGGCGCGCCCTCGTGGTCGGTGCGGCGGAACATCTCCTCGACCGCCTGCACATATTCGGGGCGCCGCTTGCGGTTGCGCCAGTCCTCGTCGGTCAACTTCCAGCGCTTGAGCGGATCGCGCTCGCGCTCGTGAAAGCGCCGCAGCTGCTCGGCGGCGGAGATGTGCAGCCACAGCTTGACGAGCACCGCGCCCTCGGCGACGAGCCCGCGCTCGAATTCCACGATCTGGCCGTACGCGCGCTCCCACTCCGCCTCGGTGGCCAGGCCCTCCACGCGCTCGACGAGGACCCGGCCGTACCACGTGCGGTCGAACACCGACATCCCGCCCCAGCCCGGAAGCGAGGGGGTGAAGCGCCACAGGAAATGGTGGCGCCGCTCGCGCTCGGTCGGCGCGGCGAACTCGGCGACGGTGAAATGGCGCGGGTCCAGCCCCGCGGTGAGGCGGCGGATCGCCCCGCCCTTGCCGGCGGCGTCCCATCCCTCCAGCAGCACCGCCAACGGCGGCCCCAGGTGCCCGTTGCCGATCTGGCCGCCGGCCTGGAGGCGCAGCGCCGTGAGCCGGCGCTGGGCATGGACGAGCCGGGCGTCGCCTTCGCGGCGCGTCAGCTTCTCGTCTAGGTTGACCTCGTCGAGGCGCCCCATGTGCGGATCGTTGCACACGCCGACGGCCAGGTTTGCGGCATCCGGCCGCGTGGCAACTGTGCAGTACCGGGTCAGCCAAAGGAGACGAGATGGCGGAAGTGCTCAACGAGGACGAAGTCGGGGCCAGGCTGCGGCGGCTGGCGTGGGAGCTGGAGGGCGACGGGATCGTCCGCGAGTGGCGCTTTGATGACTTCAGCGAGGCGATTCAGTTCGTCAACCGCGTCGCCGAGGTGGCCGAGGACGCCAACCACCATCCCGACATCTTCGTGCACGGCTGGAACAAGGTGAAGCTGTCTCTGACCGACCGGTCCGCCGGGGGACTGACCGAGGTCGACTTCGCGATGGCCGGCCGCTTCGACCAGATCTGAGCTCAGCTTCCCGGGGGACGGCTGCTACCGTTGGCCACGTCGCTGAATGACCGACGACGACCGACCCCGAAGTAGGATCGCGGCTGCGCGCCGCTCGCGGCGGAAACGTCGCGCCTGGTGAAGGTCCTCTTCATCATCCTGACCGGGCTGCTGATCCTGGTCAACGCCTTCTTCGTCGTCGCCGAGTACTCGCTCGTGCGCTCGCGCCGGGCACGGTTGGAGGAGATGGCTGAGAACGGCCGTCGCGGCGCGCGCCTGGCGCTCGTCGAGATGGACGAGATCGGCGACTACATCGCCGCCTGCCAGGTCGGGATCACGATGGCGTCGATCGGCATCGGCGCGCTCGGCGAGCCGGCGATCGCCCACCTGATCGAGCCCGTGCTCGGCGGACCGGTGGGGCACTCGGCGGCGGTCGCCATCTCGGTGATCATCGCCTACCTGCTGATCACCGTCGCCCAGAGCATCGTCGGCGAGATCGCCCCCAAGCTGTACACGATCCAGCACGCCGAGGACCTCGCCCGCCTCGTCTCGCGCCCGTTGCGGATGAGCCGGATCCTGTTCTCGCCGTTCATCGTCGTGCTCAATTCGGCCTCCAACGCGCTGCTGCGGGCCACCGGCACCGATCCCGACGCCGAGCCCGAGGGCGGCACCCCGGACGAGATCAAGCGGGTGATCGCCGACTCGCGCAGCGGCGGCAGCCTGGACGTCGGCGAGGCCAACATGCTGACCGGGGTGTTTCACCTCCACGAGCAGGAGGCCCGCCAGGTGATGACGCCGATCCCCGCGGTCGTCACCGTCGACCTGTCCGAGACCGTCCAGGACGCCCTGCGCCGGTGCGTGGAGACCGGGCACTCGCGGCTCGTCGTCACCGAGGACGACAACCAGGACCGCGTCAAGGGCATCGTCCACGTCAACCAGCTGGTCAAGCTGATGATGGCCGACGGCTACGAGGCCCACTTCGCCGCGCTCGTGCGCGAGGCGCCGATCGTCCCCGAGACCAAGCCCCTCGACGACCTGCTCGCCGATCTCCAGCGCGAGCGCACCGAGATGGCGATCGTCATCGACGAGTACGGCCGCACGACCGGGATCGTCACCACCGAGGACATCCTCGAGGAGATCGTCGGCGAGATCGACGACGAGACCGACCCGGCGGGCGGCGCGGTCCGCCGCCTGGCCAACGGCGATTGGTTCGTGCGCGGCCACGTGGCCGTCTCCGATCTGGAGGACTACGGCCTGCATCTGCCGGTCGACACCGACGCCTACAACTCGGTCGGGGGGTTCGTGTTCGCCGAGCTCGGCCGCCTGCCCAAGCGCGGCGACCAGGTGACGGCCGACGGCTACTCGATCCGCGTGGAGTCGGTGCGCGAGAACCGGATCGAGGCGGTCCGCATCCGCCGCCGCAAGGCCCCCGCCGAGACCGCGCCCGCCTAGGCCGGGCGCTCGTCTAGCACGCGGCCGAGCGCCGGTGTGTGTCCAGGCGCACACCCGGCCGGCACGGATTCGCGTCATTCGTTACATTGGCCTGATCGGGCCGGCCGGAGATACATCCGGCGGTTGAGAGGAGAGATGAAGCCGGCCCTCCCGGGGCCGGCTTCGCCAGTTGTGGGGCGGCGCCGTTTGCGCCGGTCCAGCGCGGGCAGTCAGCTGAGCACCGTGATCGACGCGCGCCCATGAAGATCGGCTACTTCCTCTCCTCCGAGGAGTGGAGTCCCGCTGACCTCGTCGCCCAGGCCGTCAAGGCTCGGGAGGCCGGCTTCGAGGGGCTGTGGATCTCTGACCACTACCACCCCTGGAACGACGCGCAGGGCCACAGCGGCTTCGTGTGGGCGACCATCGGCGCGATCGCCACCGCGGCGCCCGGCATGGCGGTCACGACGGCGGTCACCTGCCCGACGATGCGGATCCACCCGGCGGTCATGGCGCAGGCGGCGGCGACCGCGGCCGTCCTGCTCGACGGCCGGTTCACGTTCGGCGTGGGGAGCGGCGAGGCTCTGAACGAGCACATCTTCGGCGACGCCTGGCCGAACGCCGACGAGCGGCTGGAGATGCTCGAGGAGGCGATCGAGGTGATCCGGACGTTGTGGCAGGGCGGTCCCCGCAACCACCGCGGTCGCCACTACCGCGTCGAGCACGCCCGCATCTACGACCTGCCCGCGTCGCCCCCGCCGATCCTCGTCTCCGGGTTTGGCCCCAAGGCGATCGCGCTCGCCGGCCGGGTGGGGGACGGGTTCATCACCGTCTCGCCCGACGCCGACGCCGTGAGCAGCTTCCGGGCCCAGGGCGGGGAGGGCAAGCTCGTCCAGGGTGGGCTCAAGGTGTGCTGGGGCGAGGACGAGCAGGCGGCGCTCGAGCACGTCGTGCGGCTGTGGCCCAACGAGGGCCTCCCGGGCGAGCTCGCCCAGGTCCTGCCGACGCCCGAGCACTTCGAGCAGGCGGCCGAGCTCGTGACCGGCGAGATGCTCGCCGAGGAGATCGTCTGCGGTCCGGACGTCGACCGCCATGTCGCCGCGCTGCAGGCCTACGCCGACGCCGGCTTTGACGAGCTCTACGTCAATCAGATCGGGCCCGAGCAGGACGCCTTCTTTGCGGCGTACGCCGAGCACGTTCTCCCGCGGCTGCGCTGAGGCCGCTCTTAAAGGAAACCGGCCCGCTGGGGACGGGCCGGTTTCGTGCTTCTGGGGAGGAGGTGCTGCTATGAGGTACGTCGCACCGCGCATATTGGGCCCCGGACATGAAGGTCAGATTAAAAAACCTGTGGCCTCGATAAGTCTGCTCCGGGTCAGTCGTAGGCGTAGAAGCCCTGCCCGCTCTTACGACCGAGCGCGCCGGTTTGCACGAGCTCCAGAAGCTTGGCGGGCACGCGGGCGCCGATCGTCTCACCGATCGCCTGCGAGACGTCGAGGCCGACGAAGTCCAAGAGGGCGAGCGGCCCCATCGGCATCCCGGCGCCGAGCGTCATGCAGCGGTCGACCTCGGCCGGCTCCATGCCGTTGTCCACCATCAGCTCGACGGCCGAGAACAGGTACGGGAACAGCAGCCGGTTGACGACGAAGCCGGGGATGTCCGGCACCTCGACGGGCGTCTTGCCGAGGTGCTCGCACAGCGCGCGGGCCCGCTGGCGCACGTCGTCGCGGGTCTCGGGACCGTAGGCGAGCTCGATCAGCTCCATGCGGGGCACGGGATTGAAGACGTGCAGGCCGACGAACCGGTCGGGATGCCCGCTGGCCTTGGCCAGCTCGGCGATCGACAGCGACGAGGTCGTCGTGGCGAGGATCTCGTCGGGCCCCGTGTGGGATGCCAGCTCGGCCAGCAGCTGGCCCTTGTGGTCGGGATCCTCGACGACCGCCTCGACGAGGAACGTCGCCTCGGCGAGCGCGTCGAGGTCTGAGACGACCCGCACGCGGTCCGCGCAGCCGTTGAGCGCGGGCAGCTTGTCGCAGTGCTTGGCCACGGCCGCGCGTACTCGGTCGGCCGAGGCATCCGAGCGGGCCCACAGGAGGACCTCCCCATGGGCGGCGGCGACCGACGCGAGTCCGGCCGCGATCGTGCCCGAGCCGGCGATGGCAAGCTTTTCGTGCAAGTGATCTCCTGGGTCGAGGGCCGTGGCGACGGGCTTCCGTTCCGTCCCACGGGGCCCGGTTCCCGATCAAGGGTACGCGACCGTTCCGCCGAGCGGCGCGCCACGGCGAACGGTGTTCGTCAGTTGTCCTGCTCGGTGGGGCGGATGAGGATCTCGTTGACCGACATCCGCCACGGGCGGGTGACGATGTACAGCACCGCCGAGGCGATGTCCTCTGCGTGGAGGATCTCCATGTCGCCGAAGCGCTGGCGCATCTGGTCCTGGATCTCGGGCCGGTTGTGGATGCGCAGCTCGGTGTCGACCGCGCCCGGCTCGACGAGCGAGATGCGGACGTGGCGGCCGGTGACCTCCTGGCGCAGCGCCTCGCTGAACGCGCCGACCCCGTGCTTGGTGAGGTTGTAGACGGCGGAACCGTTGCGCGTCGTGCGCCCGGCCACCGAGCTGATGTTGACCATGTCGGCGATCCGGCGGCCGTCGTCCTGGGCGGCGCGGAGAAGATGGGGGAGGGCAGCGTGCGCGCACCAGAGCAGCCCCTCGACGTTGACGGCCAGCATCCGCTCCCATTCCTCCACGGGCGCATCGACGGCCGGGCCGAGCAGCATCACCCCGGCGTTGTTGACGAGCGTGTCGAGCCGTCCGAGCTCGTCGACGGTGCGCTGGACGAGCGCCTGGGCCTGCTCGCGCGACCCGATGTCGGACTCGATCGCCAGCGCGCGGCCACCCGCGTCGGTGATCCGGGCGGCCAGCTCGTCGAGCCGGTCCTTGCGCCGGGCGGCGATCGCCACCGTCGCCCCGTGCTCGGCGAGCGCGAGCGCGGTGGCTTCGCCGATCCCGCTCGAGGCGCCGGTGACCAGCGCGACCGTGCCTGTCAGTTCATCGCTCATCGTGTGCGGCCATTATCCACTGACGGCCCAGCGAAAGCCGATTGCATCGGGCGCTGCCGGCAGGGGACTGGGGGCAGGCCGGGCCGCGGCTCGGCCTCGTTGTAGCCGACGGGGGCGAGGTCGTTCGGGGTGCCGGGGTGAAACAGCGAGGCCAGGTACTGCGCCTGGCCGCGTCCCGGTCCGAGCTCGAACTGGCCGCCGCCGTAGGCGCCGATGCCGTGCTCGGCGCAGTAGTCATAGGTGGCGCACAGCCGTTGCAGCCCGCCGATCCGCGACGGCTTGAGGTTGACCATCCGGGGGGCGAACGGCAGCGCCTCGATGTCGGCGATCGAGTGGATCGGCGCGTCCCACGTGATCCGGTCGTGGACGGCGGCCAGCTCGGCGGCCGTCGACTCGGTGACGACGTCGGGATCCTCCAGCCACGCGTCGGGGAAGGCGGCGATCACCGCCCGGTAGAGCTCGGGGTCGGGCGTCACGTCGACGACGGTCCCCTTGTAGAGCGCCTTGAAGTCGATCGAGTCCACGGCCCCGGTCTGCACGAGGCCGGCGATCAGCTCGGCCGTCCACGAGTTCGTCGCGTCGAGCTTGAAGCGCAGGGTCGGGTAGCTGGCCAGCCGGCTGGTGATCGGCTCCAGGGTGGCCGGCTCGCCGAGGCGCAGCGAGACGACGAACGTCATCGGCCGCGCCTCGCGCCCGAGCGCGGCGTGCAGCGGCTGGCCGGCCTGGCGCAGCGCGAGGTCGAGCGCCGCCGAGTGAAACGTCCAGCGGCGGTACAGGCGCGAGATCTCGCCGCGCTCGGGAGCGACCGGGAACAGATCGAGGGAGTCGATGCGCTCGCAGAACTCACCGAGGGCGTACTCGCCGGCGAGCTCGAGCACCGGGCCCGCCTTCTGCAGGGCGATGTGGTCGGCGGCCTCGTAGACGACGTCCTCGCCGACCCCCTCCTCGCCGTCCCCGTGGAGGTGGACGACCGTCGACAGCCGCTCAAACCCGCTCGACACGTTCGCCCGCAGTCCCTCCAGCGCGTAGCCGTCGACGCGCAGCGGCAGGCCGGCCAGCCGGTCGAAGGTGCTCATCGCCCGCCCTGGGCGGTCTCCAGGCGGGCCACCAGCTCGTCGAGCCGGAGCTCCTGCAGGCCCGAGGAGACGGCGTCGAGCTCGGCCGCGCAGTACTCGACGAGCTCGCGACCCTCGCGGACCAGCTCGAGCGTCTCGCGCAGGCCGGCGTCGCCCGAGTCGAGGCGACGGATGATCTCCTCGACGCGCGCCACCGCCGATTCGTAGCTGCGCTCGTCGCTCACGGCCCGGCCTCGCGGCGGGTCACCCGGGCGGGGACCGCCCCGTCGTGGAAGCGCAGCTCGAGCTCGTCGGCCTGCTCGGCGGCGGCCGCCGAGCCGAGTGGCTCGCCCGTCCGGTCGGCGACGAGGGCGTAGCCGCGGGCCAACGTGCGCTGGGGATCGTGGGCGCCGAGCGCGAGCGCGAGCCGCTCCAGGTCACGCACGCGCTGGGCGCGGTCGGCGGCGGCCGAGCGGGCGGCCGCGCGGGTCAGGGCGTGGCCGTGGGTGGCGGCCCGGGCGTCGCCACGGGCCGCTTGGCGCCGAGCGCTGGCCCGCAGCTCGCGCAGCAGCTGGTGCAGGCGCCCGCGGTGGCGAGCGACGTGCTGGGCGGGGGCGCGCGAGAGCTGGGCGAGCGTGCGCGCCCGATGCAGCACGGCGCGGCGGCTGTGGTCGTGCAGGCGCCGGCCGGCGCTCGTCAGGGCGGCGCGGGCGGCGACGACGTCGATCGGCACCGCCGCCTCGGCGGCATGGGTCGGGGTCGAGCAGCACACGGCGGCGACGTCGTCGATCAGCGTCCGGTCGGTGTGGTGGCCGACCGAGGCGATCACCGGTACGCGCAGCAGGGCCACGGTGCGACACAGCGCCTCGTCGCAGAAGGCATAGAGGTCGGCCAGCGAGCCCCCGCCGCGAGCGACGATCACCACCTCGACCTCTGGGGTGGCGGCCAGCTCGCGCAGCGCGGCGGCGATCCGCGGGGCGGCGTGGCGGTCCTGGACGGGCGCGAACGCCCACACCAGCCGCCCCGACCACCCCCGCCGGCTCAGGCCGGCGAGCACGTCGTCGCGCGCCTTGCCGCGCTCGGCGCAGACGACGCCGATCGTCCGCGGCAGCGGCGGGCGGACGAGCCGCTTCTGAGGCTCGAACACCCCCTCGGCGTCCAGCTTGCGCCGCAGCCGCTCGAGCGCGAGCAGCAGGTCGCCTTCGCCGGCGATCCGCAGCTCCTGCACGGCGAACTGAAACGACGGCGACGAGGCCGAGCTGCCGGCGTAGTAGTCACAGCCCCCGCCGACGACGATCTGCATGCCGTCGACCAGCGTGACCGCGAGCCGGTCGAAGTCCTCGCGCCACATCGAGCACGGCAGCGCGCCGTGCCCGTCGCGCAGCTCGAAGTAGACCCGGGCCCGGGTGGCCCGGAATCCCCACACCTCGCCGGTCAGCTGAACGTGGGCGAACTCCCGCAGCCGGCGCTTGAGCTGGGCGGCGTAGGCGCCGACGGGGAACGGGCCGGGGAGGCGTGAGACGTCCGGCGCGGCGGCGGCGCGGGGGAGAGCGGCGGCGGGCTCCATGGTCCGTCGAGGCTACTCGCCGCCGAACCCGGAACCGTCCCGTCAGCTCGGACGCAGGGTGAACGTCGCCTGGCGACCGAGGGCGGCAAACCCGAGCCCGGCGTAGAGCAGCTGCGGCCAGTCGTCGGCGTCGGCGGGGATCACGATCAGGTCCGCGCCCCACTCGCCGGCGGCGCGGACAGCGGCCGACACGACCGCCTTGGCCAGCCCCTGCTGGCGCTGCGCGCGCAGCGTGCCGACGCTGTCGATGAGGGCCACGCGCCGATCGGTCGGTTCGGCCTCGCAGAACAGCGTGCAGTGCGAGACGACCTCCTCGCCCGGTCCGGCTCCGAAGCCGAGCGCCGTCGTCCCCGCCCGCAGCGCGGCCTGTGCGGCGAGGAGCCGCTCGACGAGGCCGGGGGAGGAGTGGGGGCCGAAGTCGTCCTCGGCGAACGTCGCTCGCTGCACCGCCTCCAGTTGCTCCTCGGAGAGCAGGCGGGCGCGGGGGTCGATGAGCGCGTCGTGCGGCGCGGAGCGCAGCGCCATGTACAGGGTGCGGTCGCGCTCCCAGCCGGCGCGCAGCAGCTCCGGGGCCAGCCGCTCAGCGGCGGTGCTGTCGTCGAGCACGGCGCGCCGGTGGCTCAGATCGCCCTGGCGGGCGTCGGCCAGCGCCGCCAGCTGCGGCGCGCCCATCTCCGCGGGCAGGCGCGCGCCCAGGAGCAGGGCGTTGAGGTGATAGACGTCGGGCAGCGGCGGGTGACGGACCTCCCAGCCGAGTCCATCCTCCAGCTCCGTGCAGATCGCCGCCCCGCGCCGGGTGATCCGCCGGTCGAAGTCGCACGCCGCCGCCAGCTCGGCGGTCACTCGGGCGCGGGCACGACCAGCACCGGGCGGTCGGAGAGGTGCAGCAGCTTGTGGGGCGTTGAGCCGAGCAACGCCCCGGTCAGCGGACGCTCACCCCGGGTGCCGACGACGATCACTCGCGCGTCACGCTCGTCAGCGAGCTGGACGAGCGCCTGGGCGGGGGCCTCCTCGACGATCACCGCGTCGATCTGACCGGCGTCGTCTCCGACGAGCGCCCGTGCCTCTTGCAGACGTCGCGTCCCGAGCTCGCGCAGCGCCTCGTGGTAATCGTGAACCTCGCCGCCGACGGGGGAGACGTCGTAGCCGAAGGCGATCGTGACCGGCTCGCCGTAGGCCCGGCCGACCTCGACGGCGACGCGCAGCGCCGCCTTGGCGCACGCCGAGCCGTCGTAGCCCACGACGACGCCGGCGCTCACGAGCCGGTCCTCGCCGCGGCGGCCTCGACGAGCGCCGGATCGGCCACCTCGGGCCGGCGCCGGAAGAACTCGGGGAACTTCCACTGGCAGATCAGCATGAGCGGGATCCCGAGGAGGAGCGCGCCGAGACCGATGACCAGCGGTCCGCCGACTCCGAAGATCACGGTCGAGCCGGCGCTCGTCTTGCCCAGGTCAAAGCACGATTTGATGAACAGAGCGGTGAGGATGAGCGCCCCCAGCAGCGGCGCGAGCCCGATGAACAGCAGGTTCTTGGCGCTCTTGAAGAGCTCTCGCCGGTAGTAGACGACGCAGGCGTAGCCGGTCAGCCCGTAGTAGAAGGCGATGCCGAGCCCGAGGGCGAGGATCGAGTCGCTGAGCACGTTGGTGGAGACCAGCGTCATGACCACGTACCAGATCGTCGACACCGTGCCCATCGCCAGCGTGGCGACGCTGGGACTGAGGTTCCGCGGGTGGATCTCACCGAAGCGCGACGGGATCGCGTGACTGCGTGCCATCGAGAGCACGGTGCGTGCGGTCGGAAGGATCGTGGTCTGAGTCGAGGAGGACGCCGAGGTGAGCACGGCGAGGATGAGGAGCTTGTCCAGGCCGCTGCCGAGCACGTGCTTGCCGGTGGCGGCGAGGACGTCGGCCTGGTTGTTGGTCAAGAACGACGGCCCGGCGAACGCCGTCGCCGCGACCGCCACGAGGACGAAGATGAGCACGAGCACGACGGTCGAGGTGAGCGCGGCCCGACCCGGCGCACTGCCCGAGTCCTCGGTCTCCTCGTTGACCGAGACGCCGCTGTCCCAGCCCCAGTAGATGAACACCGCGAGCAGGATGCCTTCGGTGAAGTTCGAGAAGCCGTGGATGTCGAACGGGTTGAACCAGCTCGCCGAGATGTGGGTCGCGCCCGCGAGGGCACTCCCGCTGTAGGACTTGACGATGGCGACGACCGAATACAGGACCAGGATCACGAACTCGGCGCCCAGCATCAGTTGCTGAAGCCGGGCCGAGAGCTCGATTCCGCGCCAGCAGATCCAGGTCATGACGATGATCCAGATCACGCCGATCAGGGTCACCTCGAACGTCGTCGGGTTGTTGTTGCCAAACAGCGAGAACGTGTACTGCCCGGCGATCGCGGCCAGGTTCGGCATCACGATCACGTCGGTGACGATGATCCCCCAGCCGCCCATCCAGCCCAGCCGCGGCCCCATCGCGCGCGTCACCCACGAGAACGTGGTGCCGCAGTCCGGATCGGCGCGGTTCATGTAGTAGTAGGACGCCGCGATCAGCAGCATCGGGACGAAGGCGACGATCATGATCGCCGGACCGTGCAACGCCACCAGCGCGGCCACGCCGCCGAGCGTGGCCGCCAGGCTGTAGGCGGGAGCCGTCGAAGCGACTCCGATCACGATGTTCGACAGATACGAGATCGCGTTCTTCTTCAGGCCCTTGTCCAGGACCTGGATCCCGCCCGTCGGTTCTTCGGTCGTCGCGCTCTGCACTCTGCTCCCTACTGACTGTCGTTGGGTCAGCGTCCTGCCGACGGTGCGCGCGCGGCGGGTGGGGCATTGTCAGCGAGCCGGGCCGTCATGGCAAGTCTGCGATGGCCCACCCGATAGGCGGCGGTTGTACCCCTTGGACAAGCGGCGTCGGCCGCGTGCGGGCGCGGGGCGCGCTCGGTGCGACCAGGATTCAGGCTCGGCGGGTCCACATCACGTGGGTCCGGTACGGCGTGGCCAGCGGCGTCCCGGGGGTACCGACGCCGTGCCGGTCGAGGATCTCGGACACCTCGACGAGCAGCTGCTCGCGCTCGGCGATGGGCAGCATGGCGACGAAGCTGATCGAGCTCACGTGGGACAGCAGCGCGTCGCGGTCTCGGTCGATGACGTGGGAGACGACGCGCTCCTGCAGACGGGAGAAGCGCTCGGTCCGCTCCAGGCGCTCGCGCCAGCGGCTGGTGGCCGGCAGCGGCTCGTGGGCGCGCCGCTCGTCGATGTGCGACTGCACCTCGTCGACCCAGGGGACCGAGCGGTCCCACGCGTTGCGGATCACCCCCAGCCCGCCGCCGGGGACGAGCACCCGCGCGATCTCGGCCGCCGCTGCCTCGATGTCGAACCAGTGAAACGCCTGGGCGACGAGCACGGCGTCGATGCACCCGTCACGGAATGGAAGCTGCTCGGCGGTCCCCTCGACGGTCTTGACCCCGGGAACGGCCGCGCGCAGCTGGTCGCGCATCCCGGGGATGGGCTCGACGGCGACGATCCGCCAGCCCCGCCCGTCCAGGGCGCGCGTCAGCTTCCCGGTGCCGGCCGCCAGGTCGACGATCCGGCTTTCCGGCCACAGGCCGAGCTGCTCGGCGAGCAGGTCGATCGCCGCCGGCGGGTAGCCGGGCCGGCCGCGCTCGTAGTCGGCGGCGGCGCGACCAAACCCGATGGCCGCTGCGGGATGGACGGGGCTCACGACGCCGGATCGGCAGCCGGCTGCTGATCGCGCAGCCACGCGACGGTGTCCTCGCAGGCCCTGGCGCAGGTCGACCTGGGCCTGCCAGTCCAGCAGCGTGCGCGCCTTTTCCACCGAGGGCCAGCGGCGCTGCACGTCGACGGCGAACGTCGGCAGGTGGCGCAGCGCGAAGCGCGCCGGGTCCTCGCCGCAGGCCTGCCAGATGAGCTCGGCGATCTCGGCCACGGCGTGCTCCTCGGAGGCCGAGATGTTGAAGTCCTCGTTCTCGCCGGCGGGCGACCCGGTGGCGGTCACGATCCCATCGGCGATGTCGTCGACGTGCGTCAGCGTGCGGGTCTGCTCGCCCGAGCCGAAGATCTCCAGCGGATGCTGGCCGCTCAGGACCTTGGCGATCAGGTCGGGCACGGCGTGGGCGATCCCCGGCTCGTCGCGGTCGGGCAGCTCCCCCGGGCCGTAGGCGTTGAACGGGCGGCAGATCGTATAGCGCAGGCCGTGCTGGTCGTGGGCCGCCCGGGTGTAGACCTCGCCGGCGAGCTTGGAGAACCCGTAGGCGGAGTGGGGCACCGGGCACTCGTCGAGGTAGGCCTCGGTCGTCGGGAACTGCGCGGCCCGCTCGAACACCATCGAGGACGAGACGTAGGTGAAGCGCTGCACCTCGTGCTCGACGGCGGCGTGGACGACGGCCCCGGTGAGCGCATTGTTGACCTCGGTGAGAGTGAACGGCAGCTTGTGGAAGTTCGCGATCCCGCCGACGATCGCCGCGAGGTGGATGACGTGGCTGCAGCCCGCCATCGCCTCCTGGGCGACGGCCAGATCGCGCAGGTCGCCCTCGTGCAGCTCGCATCCCTGGCGCATCCAGTCGGGCGGGGTGCGATGGTCGGCGACCCGCACCTCCCAGTCGGGGTCGCGCAGCAGGCGCCGCACGACTGCCGAGCCGATCGTGCCGGCCCCGCCGGTGACGAGGACGCGGGCCACGGGCCGGCTAGGGCGCGGGCCGCGAGGCATCGACGGGCGCCGCGTCGCCGAGCATCGAGGAGGCCTCGGCGGCGTACACGAACACCTGCGAGGTGCCGAGGCTGTTCCACGGGTCGACCATCAGGCACTCGTCGGCGGCCAGGTCGTGGATCGTGCGCGCCGTCTCGGGTCGCTCGAAGTACGAGTGGTTGGTGGCGACGATCACCACGTCGGCGTCCTGTACGGCGTCGGCGAGCGGCTGCGTCGGCGACGGGGCGACCGGGTCACAGACGGCCACGTCGGCCAGCTCGCGCTCGAGCAGGCGGATCAGCTTCGGCGACAGCGAGTCGCGCTCGTCGTCGGTGTCGCGCTTGAACGTCAAGCCGAGCACCGCCACCTTGCGCGAGGCGAGGCTGCCGATCCGACGCTTGATCCCCTCCACGAGGAACAGCGGCACGCCCTCGTTGACGCGGGAGACGGCAAGCAGCATCCCGGGAGCGTGCGAGCGCTCCTCGGAGAAGGCGAAGTCCTTGCGCAGGCAGGTACCGGCGGTGAGGCCCGGCATCGCGATCCCCCCGCGCGGGTAATCGTGGTTGATGAGGTCGATCACCTCGAACACGTTGGCCCCGTAGCTCTCGCAGTCCATCATCAGCAGGTTGGGCAGCGCGAAGGTCGCGTAGCGCAGGATGTTGGTCCAGATCTTCGCCAGCTCGGCCTGCACCGGGGTCGTCTTGACGATCGGCGCCCCGAACGTGCGAAACAGCGAGGCGGCGTGCTCGGTGGAGCTCTCGCCGACGCCGCCGATGATGCAGGGCAGCGTTCCGATCTCCGTGAGGAACTTGCCGGCGGCGATCCGCTCCGGCGCGTGGGCGACGAACACGTCCTCGCCGGCGCGCAGGTCCCGGCGCTTCTCCAGATAACCGGCCACGAAGTCGGTCGTGCCGGGGGCGATCGTGGAGCGCAGGATCAGCCCGTGACCGGGGCGCAGCAGCGGCAGCAGGTCATCGAGCGCGGCTCGCACCTGGCGCAGGTCGGATTCGACATGCGAGAACGATGGGGTCCCGATCGTGATGACGATGTCGTCGGCCCGGGCGGCGTCGGCCGCGTGGTCGGACAGCTCGAGGCGCCCCGCCGCCTGCACCTTCTCCAGCAGCTCCTGGGTGCCCGCCTCGGCGAACGGCATGCGACCGGCTCGCAGCGACTCGAGGATCGTCGGGTCGTGGTCGACCCCGAGCACCCGCAGGCCGGCATCGGCGAAGCACAGCGCCAGCGGCAGGCCCACTCGGCCCAGTCCAATCACGGATATGAAGCGGTTCTCGCTCACGGCGTGCACGGCTTAAACGTAGCCAGCGCTCGATCGGATCGGGTTTCGGCGTCGCGCGGCGGTTTCCCCCGCCGCGGCGCGCGGGGGTGGTTACGCCGCGTCGCGGCGATCGTGACCGAGGCTGCGCAGCGGCGCCATGCCGCTCTCCGCGGCATGCCCACGGACCTCGCCGACGAACGCGATCTTGTCCAGCCGGGCGATCTCGCGCTCGCCCTCGCGCCGCGCCGGATGATCGTCGGGCAGCCCGCGGATGAGCGCGCGGATCCGCTCGCGCAGCTGGAGCGCGAAATGCGGGGTCGAGGCTCCCATGAGCTGGCGCACGTCCTCGACGGTCGGCTCGTGGCCGGCGGCGATGCGGTCGGGGTGCTCGCTCTCGCTCATTTCGAGGTCTGGGGGACGGCCTGGAGAAGATTGTCCATCTCGGCCTGCACGGTCACCGAGATCGCGCTCTGATCGCCGATCACCCAGCCGTGGTTATAGACGGCCGCCGTCGGACCCTCCTCGGTGTAGCCCGGCGTCGCGTAGTCCAGGAAGAAGTTCAGCACTGGCTTGGGAAGGCTAGAGGGATTGTCGACCAACAGCGCGGGACCATAGTCACCGCTGCCCGACAACGGGGCCGCGGCGGCGGCATCGAGCGGACGCGAGGCGTTGAGCAGCACGTAGCCGTGTCCGGGACTGCGCATCGCCCACCCGAAGCTACCCGGCACGTGGACGCACGGCTGGCCGTAGCGGCAGGCAGGATCGCGGTAGGTGGCAAAGGCGACGGAGTTGGCCGCCGGGTCGGATCCGCTGACCCGCTGGACGGACCCGTACTTGCGCAGCTGCTTGAGGATCGAGTCGGGGATCACGCTCGGCGGCCCGAGCACGTAGATGTGCGGGCTCTGATGGGCGAGCAGCGCCTGGCGCGTCGCCGACGGGATCGCGGTCGAGTTGACGAACAGGATCGGGTTGCCGCTCTCGGCCGCCCACCCGGCGGCCGGCATCGCGTAGGCGGCGTTCGTGCCCGAGGCGATCATCACGTCGGTGCTCGTCCGCCCCTGGGCGGCCGACACGAAGCGGTCGATCCCGGCCGCGAGCGCGTACGGATCGGAGCCGTTGATGGCCGCCGCGCGCAGGCCCTTTGGTGCCGGGACATCGCCGATCTTGATCACCTCAGCGCCGCCGATTGACCCCGAGCCGGTGGGGGCCAGCGTCGTCAGGGCCGACGAGGTCGCGGATGGCAGCGAGCCGCTGCCCGAGAGCAGGATCGGCGCGTGCACCGGCGAGGCCATGAGGACCGAGGACGCGATCGCCGCCTGCCAGTCGTCGGTTGGAGCCAGCGCCACCGCTCCCGGATGGGTCCCGGGGGCGGCCGACGGGTACACGGCGAGGGCGACGCCGGCCGCGTCGGCGGCGGGATCGGCACCGGCGACCCGGGTCGTGTTCTTCGTCGCCAGCGCCGGGAAGCCGAGCTTCTGCGCGGCCTGCGGGGTCTTTGAGGGGATCCCGATCGTCACCGTCGACTGGCTGGAGTCATGCAGCAGCCTCGTGCCCCCGCCGCCGCAGGCGGCGAGAGTCAGCGCCAGTGACGTGAGCCCCAGGATTCTCAGGCGCATGATCGTGCGCCCATGCGGGTACCCCGCTCCTGTCGATGAGTGGAGGACCGCATCGCGGCCGGACGTTACCGGGAGCTCCCGGTGGCGGCGCTGGGTCGCCGGCGGTCGATAACTGCCCGGTCGACGTTATGACTCATCGCCGGACCGATGTGTATATTGCCCAGCGCCTAATCCGCGGAGCCCAATGCAAACACCGCGGAGCGGGGGAACCACAGAGTTCTCTTGGGGCTAATCCCGCGGTGGACCCGTGGGAGGCGCGAGTCTCTTTCAGCGCTAGCCCGTCAGCTAACCCCGCCGGCCGACGAAAGAGGATGAATTGTCTGTGCGGTTTCTACGTTTTCTCGTGCCTGCCTTTGCGCTTGTCGCCGTCGCTGTGATCCCGGCCACGGCCCTGGCCGCCGGCGGCGCGGGCCTCCCCAGCGCCAAGGCCAAGCACAAGGCCAAGGCCAAGAGCCGGAAGGTCACCCCGGCTGATGACGGTGGCACCGGAACCACGACCGGCGGCGCCGGCGTGGTCGGTCCGACCCCGGCGCCGAGCACCCCGGCCCAGCCCACCGTGCCCGGCGACACGGCGAAGATCGTCGATGGCGTCGCCTACGCGCCGTCCTACGCCCCGATGGCGGTCAAGAAGGCCATCTGGGCGGGCAACCAGATCCGCAAGAAGCCCTACGCGGTCGGCGGTGGGCACGGTAAGTGGAACGATTCAGCGTACGACTGCTCGGGCTCGGTGTCCTACGTGCTGCACGCCGCCGGCCTGCTCAAGACCTCCGAGGACTCCGGTGAGATGGAGTCCTGGGGCCAGCAGGGCACCGGCCAGTGGATCACCGTCTACACCAACCCGGGCCACGCGTTCGTCGAGATCGCCGGCATCCGCCTCGATACCTCCGCCGAGCAGGACCCCAACCCGCAGACCGGCTCCGGGCCCCGGTGGCGTCCGGTGATGACCAGCACCAGCGGGTTCATGGCCCGCCACCCCAACCAGCTGTAGTCAGTCGTCCTCGTCGCCGCGTCGAGCGAGCATCTCGGCTCGCTCGGCCAGCCGGTTGCTCCGCCGCAGCTCGGCGTCGCGCATCCGGCGCTGCTCGGTCGCTGTCGCGGCGGTCGACGATGGGACCGGCGTCGGGTGTCTCTCTCCGTCGAGCGCGACGAACGTGAAGTAGGCCGAGTTGGTGTGCCGCACCTCGCCGGTGAGCGGGTTCTCGGCCTCGACGCGCACGCCGATCTCCATCGAGGTGTGCCAGGCCGCGTTGACCATCGCCTTGAAGGTCACCAGCTCGCCGACGAAGATCGGCACCCGGAACGCCATCCGGTCCACCCCGGCCGTGGTCACGTGCGTGCCCGAGTGCTTGATCGCGGCCAGGCCGGCGGCCTCGTCGGCCAGCTTCATGATCGTCCCACCGTGAATGTTGCCCGAGCCGTTGGCGTCCGTCGGGCCCATCCAATGCGCGAGCAGAACCTGAGAGTCGGCAACCGGTCTGGGCTCCATGACGACGATCCTAATCGCCCAGACCGACTAGGCTTTGAGGGCCAGTACAGCTATAGCCAAGGGAGGATGCGATGCCGGGCCTTTCCGGGCGCATGTCCACCGTCGTCAAAGCGAAGATTTCTAAGCTGCTCGACCGCGCCGAGGATCCGTCCGAGACGCTCGAGTACAGCTACCAGAAGCAGATCGAGCTGCTTCAGAACGTCAAGAAGGGCATCGCCGACGTCGTGACGTCCAAGAAGCGCCTGCAGTTGCAGGAGGAGAAGCTCCAGCAGCAGGTCGTCAAGCTCGATACGCAGGCCCGCCAGGCGCTCGCCGCCGGCAACGAGGACCTCGC
This sequence comes from uncultured Solirubrobacteraceae bacterium, assembly GCA_963744845.1. Taxonomy (GTDB): domain Bacteria; phylum Actinomycetota; class Thermoleophilia; order Solirubrobacterales; family Solirubrobacteraceae; genus Palsa-465. The sequence goes on along the minus strand of CAVUVE010000012.1, from coordinate 601,304 downwards.
TCGCATGGCCCTGGAGCGCAAGAACGTCGCCCAGACCGAGCTGCAGTCGCTTGACTCGCAGGTCGCTCAGCTCGAGCAGCAGCAGGAGCAGATGACCGCCTCCGAGCAGAAGCTGCGCACGAAGATCGAGCAGTTCCGCTCCAAGAAGGAGGTCATCAAGGCCCAGTACTCCGCCGCCGAGGCCCAGGTCAAGATCTCCGAGGCCGCCACCGGTGTGGGCGAGGAGATGGCCGACGTCGGACTGGCGATGCAGCGTGCGCTGGACAAGACCGAGAACATGAAGGCCCGCGCGGGAGCCGTCCAGGAGCTCGAGGCGGCCGGCACGTTCGAGGACCTCACCCAGCTTGGCTCCGGCGACGACGACATCGACCGCCAGCTCAAGCAGCTCTCGAGCACGAGCGAGGTCGACGACGACCTGGCGAAGATGAAGGCCGAGCTCGGTCAGGGCAGCGGCTCAGCCGGCGCCCTCGGTGCCGGGGAGGGCTCGGGAGCCGGTCAGCCCGGGCAGTCCGCGTGATCGTCCGCATCTCGACGGAGGGTCAGTACGACGTCTCCGACGAGGACCTCGACGAGCTCAACAAGCTCGACAACGCCGCCGTCGACGCGTGCGGCTCGTCCGATGAGGCGCACTTCCGCGAGGCCTTCGACCAGCTGCTGGCTCTCGTCCGCGCCAAGGGGACGCCGGTCCCCGACGACGACCTCTACGGCTCAGACATCATCCTGCCCCCGCCCGACGTGTCGTTGGCGGAGGCCCAGGAGGAGTTTCAGGGCGAGGGCCTGATCCCGGGTTGACGGCCAGCCCCATGGTGCGCCGCCTGGCGTGTGCCGTCGCGCCGCTTCTGCCGGCGGCCCCTCGCCGCTGGGTCTACACGACGGTTCTCGGTTATGACTTGCACGAGACCGCTTACATCGGCAGGGCGTTTGTCTCGGCCGAGACGCTGAAAATGGGACGTGGCGCCTGGATCGGCGATCTGAATGTGATTCGTGGCTGCGAGGCGGTTGTGTTGGAGGACGACGCAGCGATCGGCAACTTGAATCTGATCAACGCGACGAGATCAGATTCGCCCTTTTTCAGGAACCGCGATCGCTGCCGCGCGCTGATCATGCGTCGAGGGGCACGGATCACGTCACTGCATTTCATCGATTGCACGGATGAGTGTGAACTCGGTGAGCTGTGCACGATCGGCGGTGCGTTCTCACAGATCCTCACTCATGGCGTCAAGCTCGAAACTGGTAGCCAACACTGCGCTCCGATCCGATTCGGACGCTGCAGTTTCGTCGCGACGAATTGCGTCGTGCTGTCGGGTGTCACGGTCGCAGACCATGCGGTCGTCGGCGCCAAATCCCTCGTCGACCGAGATCTCGAGCTTTCCTACACCCTCTATGTTGGCTGTCCCGCTCGGGAGAAGGCCCGCTTGGATTCAGAGTTGGGCTATTTCACGCGGACCGAAGGGAGCATGGTATGAGGCTCGAAGCCGCAACCCCCGCCAAGGACCCATGGCACGGCGCCTTGCGGTTGGCCTGACAAAACCGAAGAGCCTGGCTTCGCCTCGCCGGTCTCGTGCTCGGAGCGCGGAGACGCCCGAGCTCCAGAGCACAGTTGCTGCCGACGACTACGGGAACGGATCTCCGCATCTCGTCCACACCCGGCTTCGGAATGACGTGACCGAGAGCGTGCGGGCCGTTGTGCTGGACCGGATCGATGCCACGGGTCATTGCTCGGTCCTGGAGGTCGGGGCGGGACCTGGGGTGTTTACCGACCACGTCCTCGCCGCCGGTGGCTCCGTCTACGCGACCGATATGAACGCCGAATCCGGGCCCCGTACCGGCCGCCGAGGTCCAGGCTCAGGCACAATGCCAGCGCCACGGTGATTCACGACCGCGACGGGCATGAAGTCGTGCGCATGGAGCGGCGCGTGGACGTAATCCTCTGCGTTTCGGTGCTCCACCATATGCCGGACTGATTCGGATTCGTCGATGCGGCCATCGATAGGGTGGCGCCTGTGGCGCCTTTCTATCTTCCAAGACCCGATGTTCTACCCGAGGCGTCCGCGGAGAGAGATGGCACTCAGCCAGCCGCGTACCTCACCTGGCGGATTGGGCAAGGCGATCTGCGGCGCGGTTTCGCTACCCAACTACGGCGCTGGCGAGGCGTCTACGACGAGACTCAGCCCGGAGACATGGTCGAATACCACGTCGTGCGCCAGGGGCTCGATGAGGAGGCGCTCGTCTCCCGCCTCAGGGAGAGGTTTACTGAGGTCTCGCTGCGCACGTACTGGACGTCACAGAGTCGAGTGATGCAACGCGTTGGGCAGCGTGTCGGGTGGCGCAACACATTCGCGATCGTTGCGTGTGGGAGAGTTGATTCCGGGACCGAGCCGCATCCGATTTCATAGGGACCGGCCCATCCCTTGAGTAGTGGTCAGGAAGGCTTCGCGCGGTCTCGGCCTAGCGGACTGGTCGCAGTCGGCCAGCGTGTCGGATGGGGCATAGCCGACCAGATCATCTTCAGCGTCGTCAGCTTTGCGTTGTCGATCGCTGTGGCACACCTTGCGACACCCCGACAGTTCGGCGCCTTCGGTATCGCCTATGTCGTATACACTCTTGTGCTTGGGACCCTGGAGGCGCTAACCGCCGAGGTGGTCGTGGTCCGCGGGGCGCATCTCACCGGTGATGCACGGCACCGGATGCTCGCGCAAGCCAGTGGAATGGCACTGGCCTGCGGGTTGGTCCTCTCTTTAGTGGGCGCGGCGTTTCTCTTTGTGGGGCACGGACCGGCGGCACGGGTCATACCGCCGATCTTCATTCCGGCTCCGCTCCTGTTCGTCCAGGACGTATGGCGCTACGGGTTCTTTGCTTCGGTCAGGCCCCAGTCCGCCGTTGGCAACGACGGTCTGTGGGCCTGCCTCCTGGCCATCGGGCTGGTGGTTGGCCTCGGCGTGTTGCATGGCGACTGGATGACGGCGATATGGGTTTGGAGCGGGGCGGGGGCCGTCTGCGGCGCCGTCGGAGCCGTCCAGATACGGTGCATGCCGCGCCCGGACTGGTCGATCGGCTGGATGCGACAACAGCGACGAGTAGGCGCCCGCTTCGCTGGAGAGTTCCTCGCGCTTTATGGAGCAGCACAGGCGGTTCTGATCTGGGTGGGTGCATTTGCGGGACTCGCCCAGTCGGCCGGTTACCGGGGGGGGCAACTGCTGTTCGGGCCGGTGCAGGTTCTGCTCAATGCAGTCAGGCTGGCAGTGACTCCGCTGTTGGCTCGCGCTCAGGAACGTGGGGAGACACAGAGCGTCTGGCAGGGAGCATTGGTTGTCGCGTGCATAGGGGGCGCCGCGGCCCTCTCGTGGGGTATAGTCCTGCGGCTGCTTCCTGCGTCGATAGGAGCGCACATCCTGGGGAGGTCATGGACGGCCACTCGTGGGGTGCTGTTGCCAATGTCAGTCACGAACCTCAGCCTCGGATTGGGCATGGGAGCGCTTGTGCTCCTTCGAATCAAAAGCGCATTCCGGGCCTCCTTCAAGATACGAACGCTGGCTGCGGTCGGCGTGGTCACTGCTGGTGGAATCGGTGCTGTGAACGGACCGGCAGGCGCGGCGGACGGGGTTGCCCTGGTCACCGCAGTCATGACGTGGATGCTGTGGCGGCAGGCCGCGCGCATCCGGGATTCGGGAGGCGCCGGGTGAAGGGAAAACCCATTCGTTACCGAGAAGTCACGACCGCCAGCAAGAGCCAGCGCCTCGCCCTAAGCGATGATGCACCTGCTGTGCCGTCCCACGGTCGAGGGGAACCGGCCGGCACCGGGCCACGGCGGGCGACCGTACCAGACCTCTTTGTCATCGGAGCGATGCGCGCCGGCACCTCGACGCTCTGTGGCGATCTCGGGCTGCAACGGAGCATCTTCCTACCGCCTCAGAAGGAGCCGACGGTGCTCCTGCGGTGTCAGGGAGATGTGAGGGCTGCTCTCGACCTCTATGAAAAGTGCTACCGAAATGCGGACAGAACAGCCCGCTTGGTAGACGGCTCTACGGGGTACGCGATGCGACCTGAGTTCGCCGACGACGTCGCTCGTCTCGCCGCAAACATCGCGCCTGACGCGAAGATCGTGTACTTGGTTCGCAATCCCGTGCACCGGGCCATAAGCCACTTTCGTCACCTCGTCGCCTGGAGGATGATTCCCGAGGCGAGCTTTGATGTGGCCCTGCAGCGTCACCGTACGCTGATCGACTTCGGTCGATACTGGTGGCAGCTGGAGCCTTGGCTGGACGCGTTTGGGCCGTCGCGGATCAGCGTCATCGTCGCAGAGGAGTATTACCCCCGCCGTGCGGAGGTCGTTGCCGCTGTGATGGACACCATCGGGCTCGATCCGCGCGGTGTCGAGGTCAGGCAGAACCGAATCCTCAACCAGTCGAGCGCCGCTCGTGCCGTTAGTCCCGGGTGGCGCCGCTTGATTCTGTCCGCCGCGTACCAGGACTTGGGTCCGCCCCCTTCTTCCTGTGAACGCGCGAGAATGGCTTCGCGACCGAATACTCCCGCCCGCGGCAAGCGCGCCGACGCAGATCTCCCCCGATGCCGTCGATGAGATCGTCGAGAGGAGCGAGGAGGATGTAGCCAAGCTGGCGGCCTTTCTCGGGCGGGACAGGCCGCTCTGGGACTTCGAAGCCACACGCGGCGAGTTCTCCTGACCCATCGGCGCGCCGCCTCGGCATACCCGATGTGGAGGCTCGCTCGCCATCTATCGCGAGTCCCGCCGTCTCACTCGCACCACCACCAGTACGGTCGCCAGGATGCCGATGCCCGCCCTGATTCCCCGGGTACGTTGCTGTCGAGCGAGCGCGCGCCCGCCAGGTTGTGGCCCCGGATCAGCAGCCACGGAGCTATCGATCGGGCGGATGGCCTCTGGTGCCGGCGGAGCAGGCTCGACTGGACTCGTCGGCCCCATCAGACCGCTCGATTCCGCAGGCCACCGAGCCGGCCGCTCCGGCTCAGAGTCGACGCTTCCAGGTGTCCGCTCGTCACCGGGGGACCTCGCGGTACGCCAAATCCTCGTGCCCGATCGTGGCCCCCTGACCGAGGACCGAGAGCAGCACGCGACCAAGACCAGGGCGACGGGCGCGAGCTCCCCAACCGCGGGCTGCAAGTCTCCGCGAACCAGGAAGATTTGAAACGCTGCGAATAGTGGACCGGCCGCCGCAGCGAGGGTGAGCGCTGCCTCGCGGTCGCCGGGCGTAAGCCCTCTCCAGCTTGGCCGTTGCCCAACCGTAGGCTGCGAGGACGAGCAATACCCACAAGTCACCGCCATCGACATAGCTCGAACCGAAGAGCGACACGGAGGTAGGTAGTACCGAGCTGAACTTCGCCAGGATAAGTGACCCGGTCGTCCCGGGCTTGCTCGGCCAGACAGAGCGGGGCACCCAACCCAATAGGACACCCTCGAGCTGCCGTCCCATCGTGTACCCGTTCTGCTGTACATAGACCTGCGCGTTCAGCTCCTGTTGGAACATCGCGAAGTCGGGGCTCGTGCGGAACTGTGTGTTCAGGGGAGCCAGCTGAAGCACTCTTTGCTGGGTCCGAAATACGGCGGCGTACGGATAGACGAACAACGCCGCAAAGATGAGCCCAGCTGCCACGAGGCGGAATCGCCGCGGGGTGCTCAGGGGCCAAACCGCCAGCATGAGCGCAATCGCGATGCCACCGAACCGGTAGCGTGGGTTCGAGAGCGGATTGTCGGCCAGAATGACGGCGGCAACGAGCACGGCGAACGAGATCGACCACACCTGTCGCGGGGGCCGCACGTTGTTGCGTGCCTGGCGGCCGGACTGTCGCGCGAGCCGCCAGTCATACGCGTACAGGAAGAGAGCCACGAACACCAGCATCCAGTCGAGCGAGATTTGCAGCAGGGCGGATGCCTTGTTGTTTTGCAGGAAGGCTGCCCCGGACGAGCCGAAGAACGCCTGGGTTGCTGAGTTTCTGGAGCTGAATCGGGTTGCAAGCCCGTACTTGAGGGTGAAGTACAAGACGACCGCGACGCCGGCGGTGCCGACAATCCTGACGCGGTGCCAACGTACGGAGTAGACGTTCAGCAGCGACACGTCACCGGCTGCCCGGGCAGTGGCCACTCTACGTCCTACCTCGTACCCCGCGAGCCCGAGCATGATGGTCATCAGAGCACCAGTCTCGGTTGCGTCCGTGAACGTCTGGCCGAACAGCGGAAACTGCTGGCTGACCGTGTTCGCCAGCGCACCAAGGCCCATCCATACGTACACAAACAGCCAGAACGTCAAGCTAATCGGCTGGTTCGCTCCGCTGGCCATGAGGCTCGACAGCCGAGCGGAGGCATAGATCGTGACGAGCCATGCCAGGATCACGGGCAGGCGCCCGAGTGAGGCGAACGTGGGCCGGGCGAAGAGCAGCGGAGCCAGTAGCCCGAGCGTGACGACGCCAGCGGTCGTCACACTGAACATTGTCCCGATGCGTTGCCGACCAGGCAGATTCGGGAGCCACGGCCGGGCTCGAGTCGCGACTCCGCTCATCGGACCAAAGGGCTCTGATCAGTCATCGGTCGCGACATTCGAGATCGCCGCGCAGCATGCCGCTCGCGACTTCGCCAGCGCGCCGCCGAGCCGCGTCACGAATCGCCGGAAAGGCAGCGGTGGCCGTGAGAGCCGCGCGAACGCCCGACGGATCGCGCTGTAGGCTGGCTATCCATTCGACGGCGCGCTCGGCAAACGGCTGATCGCGGGCGAGGACTAGTCCGGCTGCTCCCACGAAGGCTGGGTTGAGGCACACGTTTTCGAAGGCCACGACCGGACATCCGCTCACCAGCGCTTCCCCTACGACGAGACCGAACGTCTCGTGACGGTAGAGGCTCGGCAGCAGGAACACGTCGATATCTTGGAAGAAGCGCCGGCGATCTTCTCCGTACACCGGACCGAAGTATTGAGCGAGTTCTGCGGCCTGGTCGAGCCGCTCACGCAATACCCGATGATCGTTGGCGCTGCTGACCGGCCCGGCGAGGAGGAGCCGACACGGGACTCCGGCCTCGCGTAGCCCCTCGGCTGTGTCAAACGCCATCTCCAAGCCTTTGGCGACGCTGAGGTTACTGAGATGGCCAAGTGTTAAAGACTGGCCCGGCAAACCGTGCGGAGCGTTCCGCCACGCCGTCTTGTCGTCCTGTTACTGCATAGGTGATAGGGACGATTTGCGTACGGCTCGCGGTTGGATAGTGGGTTTGAAGCATCGTGGCCATGCGCTCACACCCGACCAGGTGGCAGGCGCGATCTTGTGCGAGTCGGGAGACCATCGCAAAGCGCCAGTTGCCACGGCTGATGTAGGCCGCGGCATGATGATGGAGATAGAGCGCGGCGGATCGCCACCGAGCGGCGGCGACGAGGGCAAGCGTGTAGAGAAGTCCCCATCCGGAATCGACAGAGACGTAAACGCTGGCCCGGCGTCCGCGGCGAGCGATCAGCAGCACGGCCCGGCCGACGCGCAGAAGCCGAATAGCGTGGTGAAGACGACGCCGACCGCGCATCTCGCTGGTGATGTCGACCCGCAGCACCTGCCTGCCCTGATCGCCCGCCTCACGCTCGAGCACGGAGACGAACAGTTCCACCGCCGCTGACTGGCCGTGTAGCGGAGGCGGGAAGTGCGCCGCCGCGATGATCTCGTCGATCGGCTTGCGCCGTCGGTGCCGTCGTGGCGCCAGCTGCCGCATCACCATGAGCGGATGGGTCCGGGGTGCTGCCTCCGCCGCAGGAAAATGAGCAGGACTGGCCGAACGCGGTCGGGCGTTGCTCGCCGCAGCAGTGTGAAGAGCATGGCCATCGCGGTCGAGCGGCCAGCATAGGCTGGCTCGGGCTCCCAGGTGTAAACGATGTGCTCGAACTCCTCTGGTGGGAATGCGGTCTTGATGGCGCGGCGGGTATTCAATCTGTAGAAGGTGGGGAAGACATCTTCCGCACGCCGGTCGGGCTGAACGAGACGAAGCAATCGTGTATGCCAGTGGTTGGGGATGAGCCTGGACGCGATCGCTACGTAGCCCCACTTATTTGGCGTGCGAGCACAGATCCAGCCACCAGGACGGAGGATGCGATGGAGCTCTGAGGCGACCGGCGCGGGGTCGGTTATGTGCTCTAAGACATGGTCGAGCAGCACCATGTCCGCGCTTTGGTCGGGCATCGGAATGGGGTCCCCGGCACTGATGACGTGCGCGTCGGTCAGTCGTGGGTTCATGAGAACCGATTCGTCGATGTCAATGCCGATCACGCGGCTAGCGGTCGTCCGGAGATCAAGCAACTGCGCATGGATCGGTAGGGCGTCGTCCAGATCGCTCCCGCGTCCAGCTCCGAAGTCGACGACGACTGGTCGGACGTCCGGTGTCGCGAGGAGCGCTCGGACTCTCACGTAGAAGTTGACGCTGCCGTCAAACCGCGTAAAGCCGCCGGCTCGCCGCTCGGGGAATGGATCGAATCGCCAACCGAAAATCGTCACGAGACCGTCCTGTCTAGTCCTTTCAAATCGGCGTTGTCCATCGCGATGGGCGGCTCCTCTCGGCAGATCTAGGCGGTATGATCCCGAATTTGGTGCATGCGGACGCCGCGCCGAGAGACGCGCTAGGAGCTTACGGTGGAGGATGAACCCACAGGGGCGCACGAGTTTGATCTTCGCGCCTACATACTGGTGCTTCGCCGACGGAGATTGTTTCTCGCGGCGACCGTCGTCGCACTGGTCGCGCTCGCCGCAGGGCTGTCGCTGCTTGAGAAGCCCACTTATGCGGCATCGGCCTCGGTGCTGATTCCGCAGGATGTACGAAACTCCGTCGATCCCTCGGCGCCGCAGTCGTTCACGAGTACGCAGCTGCTCGACCGGCAGCTTCAGAACGAGATCCTTTTTGCCCAGGGCAACTCCGTCCAGAGTGACGTCCAGAGGCAGCTGGGGCGTGTGCCGAAGGTTCAAATCGCACCCGTGCCGGATGCCGATGCGCTGACGTTCCGCGCCACGGATTCGTCGGCCGAGCAGGCTGCCAAAGACGCCAACACGTACGCCAGCGCCTATCTAAGCCAACGAAGGACCTCCCAGGCGGATGACTACCTGTCAACCGGCTCGATCTTGCAGAAGCAGATCAATCAGCTCAAGGCCCGAAAGCAGACGTTGCAGCCGACGGACCCGAGCGTGCCGGGCATCCAGGCCGCTTTGGTGAACCTCCAGTCCTCGCTCTCTGATCTGCGGGCGAGCGGACAGCTTTCCCGAGCCGGCGGCGACCTCGTCAACCGTGCCAAGCTGAGCTCGACGCCAGTCTCGCCCAACGTGTTGCGCAATTGCCTTATCGGCGCATTCCTCGGTCTGGTTCTGGGGATCTGGCTCGTCTTCTTGCGCGACCGGCTCGATGACTCAGTCGAGTCCAAAGACGATTTGGAGTCCGTGACCAGCGGGCTCGTGACGCTGGCGGTCATTCCGTGGACCCGCGAGTGGCGACACAGCGGAGAGAGCTATGTCGTATCCCTCGAACGCCCCGCATCGGCTTCGTCCGAGGCCTATCGGGGCCTACGCACCACTGTCCAACTCGTCGGGCTCGACGACCGCATCAGCGTCATTGCAGCGGTGAGTGCGGGTGTTGCCGAAGGGAAGACGACGACAGTGGTCAATCTTGGTGTTGCGCTCTCGCGGACGGGTCAGCGCGTAGCGATCTTGGACGCCGATTTCCGCCGGCCGCGAGTCCATGACTTCTTCGGGCTGGGAAACGAACTCGGCCTCACCGGCGTGCTCACGGGCGAGACGAGCTTGGACGACGCGTTGCGTGAAGTTGGGGAGGACGGAAACCTTGCGATCGTGCCGGCGGGTCCTCCGGTAGGCAACCCGTCGGAACTGCTCGCGAGCAGCTCGGTACAGCGGATCATTGATGCGTTGCGAGCAAGGTTCGCGTTCGTTCTGATCGACTGCCCGCCCGTGCTTCCGGTTCCCGACGCCGTGCAGATCGCTCATCTGGCCGATGGCGTGCTGCTCGTCGCCGGGAGCGGACGTGTCAACAAGCGACAACTCCGTCGGGCGCTGGAGCTGTTGAGCCAGACAGGCGCCCCGCTCTTCGGGGCGGTGCTGAACGGCGTGCCCAGGCGAGTCGAGGAGAGCTACGGCTATTACGGCGACGGCGGCTATACAACAGACCAGACAAACCGAGGGCGAAAGTCACCGAACGGGGGTGAGCCTCCCGCGGAAGTGCGCGCGCAAGACGGCGGAGGCTCAGGCTAGGGTGCGGATCCTCGCCGCGCAGAGAGCTGCGTGGGCTGTGCCGGCACCAGTTGCGTCAGCGAGCATTACGGGCGCGACAGCGTGAAGATCCAGCTCTGGAGCTACAACTTCGATCCGGAACCGACCGGCATCGGAATCGTGAGCACCGTATGGGCGAGAGGACTGCGGGAAAGAGGGCATGACGTCGAAGTTGTGGCCGCCCATCCGCATTACCCCGAGCCTAAGTGGGGCATGGCGTGTCGGCCCTACCGAGAGATCCGGGGCGGCATCCCGGTGTTGAGACTTCCGTTATGGATTGGTCGGGCGACAGCGGCCCAGCGGTATCGCCAAGAGCTCAGTTTCATGCTCGCGCAGTCAGCTGCCGCCCCGTTCCTGACACGGCCTGATGTTCTGGTGTCGGCCTCTCCGTCATTTCCTGCGCTGCTTCCCGCCGTGATGACTGTGCGCGCGCGTGGGATTCCGTGGGTGCTTTGGCTGCACGATCTACTACCTGATGGCGCAACCGCCACTGGTCTCGTCGATGAGGCGGGTGTAGTCGTTCGCGCGGCGAGATGCCTGGAACGGAGGGCCTATCACGCCGCCGATCGCATCGTCGTCCTGTCCAGCGCATTTACCCGCAGCCTCGTCGCGCGTGCCGTTCCGGAGGAGAAGATCGAGCTCATATACGACCCGGCGACGCGAGTGCCGCAGACTGTCGCTCGTCCGGCATCGGGAACGGAGAATCTGAAGATCTTGTCGATGGGGAACATCGGCTTCTCGCAGGGCCTGACGTCGATTGTTCGGGCATTCGAGGCCCGACCTGAGCTGGTCGGCTCATGGACGCTTCGGGTGACGGGAGCTGGGGTCGCCGCTGCGGAGGCGAAGGCCGAGGTCAGATCCGCTCGGGTCATCATGCTCGGGATGGTGCACGATCGTGCGCTGGAGAACGAGCTAAGTGGCGCGGACGTCGCGCTCGTGAGCCAGAGGCACCAAGGGTCGGAATTCAACATCCCATCGAAGCTAATGAACTTCATGGCCTACGGGTTGCCGGTGCTGGCCGCCGTGAACCCAGGCGGGGAGGTGGCGAGGATCGTCCGCAGCTCTGGTTGCGGCTGGGTCATCGACTCCTCGGACCCGGACGCGTTTCCCCGAGCCCTCGCGCAGCTCGCCGATGAACGAGACCAGATTCGAGACCGGGGGGCGCGTGCTCTGGCCTACGCTCGCGCCAACTTCACGCAGGCTGGCTTTGCCGAGAGGTTCGAATCAACGCTTGCATCGGTGGCGGACGCGCAGGCGTCTTTCTAGGCGACAGGGTCCGGCGTTCGGATCTGGTCGTAGATCCAGTGGTAGGTCGCCTCCATGCCCGCACGCAGCGGCGTCCGCGGCTCCCAGCCAAAGCGGTCTTGGATCATCGTGTTGTCGCTGTTGCGTCCGCGGACGCCTCTCGGAGCGTGCAGATCGTAGCTGCGCCGGACGGTGATGCCGGCGATCTCCTCGACGATCGTGACGAGACCGTTGATCGACACCAGCTCGCTACTTCCGAGATTGATTGGTGTGTCGAGGTTGCTGTTCATGATGAGCTGGGTGCCGTAGATGCAGTCGTCGATGAACATGAAGCTCCGCGTCTGCTCACCGTCCCCCCAAATCTCGATCTCGTGATCGCCGGTGATGGCCGCCTGTGCGACCTTGCGGCAGATGGCCGCGGGCGCCTTTTCGCGACCGCCGACCCAGCTCCCATGTGGCCCGTAGACGTTGTGAAAGCGCGCGATCCGGGTCGGCAGGCCGAAGTCCTCGGTGAAATGACGACACATTCGCTCGCTGAACAGCTTCTCCCAGCCGTACCCATCCTCCGGCTCGGCTGGATAGGCGTCGCGCTCCTTCAATGCGGTCACGTCTGAGCTCGTTTGCTTGTCGGCGGCGTAGACACAGGCCGACGAGGCGTAGAAGTAGCGCTCGACCTCGTAACGTCGAGCCGACTGCAACAGGTGAGTGTTGATCAGCACCGAGAGCATACATCGAGCCTTATTGGCTTCAATGAAGCCCATTCCCCCCATGTCGGCGGCCAGGTTGTAGACCTGCGTCACTCCCCGTACCGCCTCATCGCAGGCGTCTGCCCGCTGTAGATCCAGCACCAGGTTCTCTGCGTCGTCGCAGACCTGGTGCCAGTCCTCCACCGGCATGCAGTCGACCGCTCGCACCCGATGCCCCTTCTCGACCAGACTCGGTACCAAGTGCCCGCCGATGAAGCCGCCCCCGCCAGCTACCAGCACCAACCCTTCCGGCATGTCGCCCACTCCCTTTAGAAGCCCTAACGGAGCGACACTCTATTATTTTGCCCCGGGGACGGCGCAGGTCAGTCCCCGGGCGCCGCCCTGAGGACTACCGGCTTTGGCGTCGGCGATGCAGCGGGGAGTTGCCCAGGCCGCCCACGGCTACGCGGGGGAGATCGTCGGCTCCGTGTGCTGGATCCACTTGGACACGCAGGGGATCTTGCTCGTGTCGCAGCGGCTCGCGTACTTCTGGGCGATCTCGGTGACCTCGTTGAGCAGATCGTCCTGAAGACGGATCGGCTCCAGGCCGAGCTCGAGCAGGTGGTCGTTGGCGACGAACAGCTCGTTCTCGGCGGCCTCCTTGCGCGGATTCTCGACGTAGTCGATCTCGGCGCCGGTGATGCTGGCGACGAGCTTGGCGAGGTCGACGACGCGGTGGGTCTCGGTCATCTGGTTGAACACGCGCACGCGCTCACCGTTCTCGGGCGGATTCTCGATCGCCAGCTGGATACAGCGCACGGTGTCCTGGATGTGGATGAAGGCGCGCGTCTGGCCGCCGGTGCCGTGCACGGTGAGCGGGTAGCCGACCGCCGCCTGCATGAGGAAGCGGTTGAGCACGGTGCCGTAGTCGCCGTCGTAGTCAAAGCGGTTGATCAGCCGCTCGTCGAGCCGGGTCTCGGCGGTCTGCGTGCCCCACACGATGCCCTGGTGCAGATCGGTCACCCGCGTCCCGTCGTTCTTGTTGTAGAACGCGAACAGGAGCTGGTCCTGGGTCTTGGTCATGTGGTAGACGCTGCCCGGGTTGACCGGGTACAGGATCTCCTGCTCGACCTCGGTCGCCCTCGTCGGTGTCGATCTTGACCCGGAGGTAGCCCTCGGGGATCTTGACCCCGGCGGTGCCGTAGCCGTAGACGCCCATCGTGCCGAGGTGGACGACGTGAGCGTCGGACTCGGCCTCGACGAGCGCGGCGAGCAGGTTGTGGGTCGCGTTGACGTTGTTGTGACCGTGTAGCGCTTGTGCCACGAGCTCTTCATCGAGTACGGCGCCGCGCGCTGCTCGGCGAAGTGCACGACCGCGTCGGGCTGCCAGTCGATGATCAGGTCAAGCATCACGCGGTAGTTCTCGGCGACGTTGAAGCGGTAGAAGGGGATCTCGTGGCCGGTGAGCTCGCGCCAGGCCTCCAGGCGGGTGCCGATCGGCTTGATCGGGGTGAGCGAGTCGGCCTCGAGCTCGATGTCGGCGTTGCGGCGGGCGAGGTTGTCGACGATCGCGACGTCGTGGCCGCAGGCCGAGAGGTGCAGGGAGGTCGGCCACCCACAGAAGCCGTCTCCTCCGAGAATCAGAATGCGCAAGGTATCTCCTTGAGGTCGTCCGTCGCGATCAGCTCGCGCGCGCCGAGATGCTGCGTTGCAAAGGTCCGACCCGGGTCGAGGGTGGTCCCGGGTCTGAGCCGATCAGCGTAGCGCACAGGTCGGCGAGTGCCCGTCCGCACAGGGGATTACCCCCGGTCAGCCTCCGGTTACCGTGCCGAGCACCGCGTCGGTGCGCTGAGCGGCGCGGTCCCAGGTCAGCTGCGCCGCACGCCGCAGTCCCGATGCCCGAAGCCGCGCCGCGCAGGCTGTCGTCGTCGCAGACGCGTTCGACCGCGTCCGCGATCGCGTCCGGATCATCGGGGTCGACGAGCAGCGCGGCGTCCCCGCACGTCTCCGGCAGCGCCGCGCGGTCGGCGGCCACGACCGGAACCCCGCACGCCATCGCCTCCAGGCAGGTCAGGCCGAAGCCCTCGTAACGGGATGGCAGCACGAACGACCAGCGCGCCCGCGTACAGGCCGGGAAGGTCGGCGTCGTCGACGTAGCCGATCGAACGGATGCCGCCGATGGCGTCCGACGCCGAGAAGTACGGCCGGTCGTCGCCCGCCCACACCAGCTCGATCCCCTCGACCGCCAGCCGCCGGGCGGCCACCGCCAGCGCGCCAAGGTTCTTGCGGCGGTCGGCGGTCGCGATCGTCAGCACGTAGGGACGGTTCAGCCCGCAGTTTCGATGCCACACGTTCCTGGTCGGCGTCGGGTCGGAAGCGCTCGCTGACCCCGCCGGCACGACGCGCACCCGGTCGGGGTCAAGGCCGGCGAGCGAGACGCAGCTCTCCGCGCGAGAACTCCGACACCGTGATCACGGCCAGCGCCCGGCGAGCCGCGGCCAGTCCGAACGACCGATGCCAGGCCCGGTAGGCGAGCGAGTACGCCTCCGGCTCGCGCAGGACCGCGGCATCGTGCATCACGAGCACGTTGCGCGGCCAGGCCAGCGGCGCGAGGTTGGCGGGAGAGAAGACGAGCGATGCGCCGCGTCCGCTGGGCCAGCGCGGGCAGGGCCAGCTGTTCCCACGCTTGGCCGGCCGCGCGACCTCGCAGGCGCAGGCGCGGCTGGACGATCCGGTAGCGATCCGGCGCCCGAGCCCGCAGGCGCAGGCTGACCTCGGCGGTCCAGCGCTCGACGCCGGTGATCGTCGGCCGCGTCGCCGCCCGGGCGTTGAGCAGGATCGGTCCGGGCGTGGCTCAGATCGGGGTTCCCCACAGGGGAAACCACCGCGAGAGCTCCTGCTCGACCGGCAGCTCGGCGCCCAGCTGGGCCTTGAGGACGAGCTCGCGCTCGTTGTCGCGCTGCTGGCTGCCCGGCCGGCGCGAACGGGTAAAAGGCGCCGCGCTTGTAGTTGTAGATCCAGTACAGCGGTCGGCCGCGGGCGTCCTGGAAGGCGAACACGGCGCACAGCAGGCGCTCCCCGTACCCGCCGCCCTCGATCGCGGTTGAGACGGCGTTGATGCCGACGACGAGGTCGTCGAAGCTCTTGCCCCGGAGCACGAGCCAGCTGAAGCCGTAGCTGTCCTCCGAGGTCTCGACCGTCGTCGCGCTGTCGGCGGCGGTCGCTCGAACGACCTCCTCCATGTCGCGCACGATCTGCGTGAAGTCGGCCGTCGCCAGCGACTGGAAGACGATCGCGGCCGTCCCGCGGCTGGTGATCTCGAGTCCCGTCTCCATCGTCACGTACGCCGTCGTCATCGCAAACAGGCGGTCCGGCGCGGGCTTGGCGAGCTTGCGCTTGCCGGTCAGGACGTCGAGCAGGCCCATCGGGCTCGCTTAGGCGGCCGCGCCCTGCAGCTGGGACTCGAGCCGCGCCGAGTGCCGCCAGTCGCTGCTCGAGCGACGGGTGGGTGGAGAACAGCGTGGCGACGGTGTTCTTGACCTTGGGCGGGAAGATGTAGAAGGCGGCGAGCTCGCCGGAGGCGGCGCGCAGGTCGCGCTGGGGGATCTGGTCCATCTGGCCGCTGATCTTGAGCAGCGCCGAGCTGAGGGCGCTGGGACGCCCGGTGATGATCGCCGAGCCGCGGTCGGCGGCGAATTCGCGGTAGCGCGAGAGCGCCTGGAGCAGCACGAACGAGATCACGTAGACGACGCCGGCGACGAGCACGACGACGATCGCGCTCGGCCCACTGTCATTGTCGTCGTTGCCACCGAGGGCGCCGCCGAACCAGAAGCCCATCTGCACGATGAAGGCCGCGATCGACGCGAAGAAGCTGGCGATGGTCATCAGCATCACGTCGCGGTTGAGGATGTGGGTGAGCTCGTGGGCGAGCACCGCCTCCAGCTCGGGCGGGCTGAGCAGGCGCAACAGACCCGTCGTGACGCAGACGGTGGCAGTGCTGGGAGAGCGCCCGACCGCGAAGGCGTTGGGCATCGGAGTCTCGGCGATCGCCAGGCGCGGCATCGGCAGGTTCGCCTGGATGCACAGCCGTTCGACGATCGCGTGCAGCTCGGGCGCCTGGGCGGGACTCACCTCGTGGGCGCCCATCGAGGCGAGGGCGAGCTTGTCGGAGGTGAAGTACTGCACGAGGAACAGTACCCCGGCGATCACGGCGACCGCGACTGCTCCGACGCCGGCGGCGATCAGCACCGCGATGAGGACGACGTAGACCAGCCCGAGCAGGAAGACCGTCAGCAGCATTCGCGTTTGAAGGCCGCGATCGCGGCCGAATGACCGGGGGGCGGGCATGGTCTTCACATGATCGCAGACCGCCTTAGCGCGCCTTGAAGGACAGTGATGATTTTGCGATCATCGCCCCAGTTAAGGGTGCGTCGCGGCGTGCCGATAGCAGCCACAAGATGCGGGTCACACGCGCATACCTGGCAGGGCTCGGCACGGCCGGATCAATCGTCGTGGGGGCTGCCCTCGTCTTCGTGCTGGCCAGCGGCGTCGTCGCCTTCCAAGGCTGGCCCCGCGCCGGCGGTGCTGCCACTCCCGCCCGGGTCGTGCTCAGCGCGCCCGCGCGACCGGATACCCCCGCCAGCCGCCGCCTGGCCGCGCTGACGCGCCGCGCCCCCGCTCGAGCGGCTCGCCCGGCGCGGGCCCAGCAGCCGCCATTCGACCCGCGGGCCAGACACCCGCCACTGGCGGGTCCGGGGCTGCTTCCGGCGCCGGCGGGACCCGCTCCGGCAGCCCGGGCATCGGTGGAGCGCCGGCCACCCATCCGAGCCCGCCGCCGGCAACTCCGAATCAGCCTCCGAGCACCCACCCGAGCCCGGCTGCGCCGGCGCCGCCTCCGGCCAGTGGGGGCAACGGCGGGACGGTCGGCACCGTCGGTCACGAAGGTGACCGGCACGGTGGGCGGCACCGTCTCGAAAACCGGCTCGCAGGCGGACACGATCATCAAGCAGGTCACGGGCCCGGTCGGCGGCCCGGTCTCCAATGTCGGCGCGGGCGCCGGCGACACCGTCGGCAAGGTCTCCGACGGGGCCGGCGGAGCCATCTCGAAGGTCGGTCCGGGACTCCCTTAGGCCCGGCGATCGCCGGGCCGGGAGCGGAGCCCGAGCGCCTGCTCGATGAAGCGCAGACTGACCGCCTGCAGCTCGGGATCGTGCTGGATCGAGCGATGGTGCCCACCGGGCACGGCGATCAGGCGGCTTCCGGGAGCGGTGAAGGCTCGAGCGAGCTCCCGCGAGTGCTCGATCGGAACCTGCTCGTCGCCCTCGGCGTGCAACAGCAGCAGCGGCACTCCCAGGCGCCGCCACCGCGGGCTCGCAGCTCGTGCGCGGCGAGGAAGGCGTCCACGGCCTCGCGGTCGGCGGCGAACGAGAAGCGTCCGGCGGCCAGGCCGCGGCGCAGCCCGACGGCGCTCGCCGGGCAGATCGCGACGACGGCTTGAGCGTGCGCGGGCGCGGCGGCGAGGATCGCCAGATAGCCCCCCATGCTCGAGCCGCGCAGCGCCAGCGGCGCGCGCGTGTCGCCGAGACGGTCACGCAAAAGAGCCGCCATCGCGACGGCGTCGTCGACCGCGCGGGCGTCCATCGGAGCATCGCTCTCCCCGTGACCGCGGGCATCGAAGCAGACGGTGGCGAGGCCGAGGGGCGAGCGCGGCCCGGGCGAAGTCGTGGTGGCTCTCCTTGGCCGAGTCGGCTCCGTGCAGGACGACGATCCCGGCCTTGGGGGCGGGCGGCAGCCACAGCGAATAGGCCAGACCGTCGACTCGCGCGGTCTCGGCGGGAAGCGGGGGCGTGACGGTGCGCGTCGCTCACACCATATCTTTTGCCCTCGTGACCGCCACCTCATCAGCCCAGCTCTCGCACGTCTATCCCCGGGGCACCCGCGTCAACGAGCGCGGCCGCCTGGAGCTGGGCGGCTGCGACGCCGTGGAGCTTGCCCGGGAGTTCGGGACGCCGGTCTACGTCGTCGCCGAGGATGATCTGCGCAGCCGCGCCCGCGCGTTCGTCGACGCGCTGTCCGCCCGCCACGCCGACTTCGACGTGCTCTTCGCCTCCAAGGCGTTCCCCTGCACCGCGGTCTACCGGCTGCTCGCCGACGAGGGGCTGTCCTGCGACGTGGCCTCGGGCGGCGAGCTGGCCCTCGCGATGGCGGCCGGCATCGACCCCGCCCGGCTGTACCTGCACGGCAACGCCAAGTCGGTCGCCGAGCTGCACGAGGCGCTCCAGGCCGGCGTCGGTCACGTGGTCATCGACTCCTTCGACGAGCTGGCGCGCCTGGCCCAAGTCGCCGCCGAGCACGGCCGTCGTCAGGACGTGCTCATCCGCGTCACCCCGGGCGTCGCCGGCGACACCCACGCGGCGATCTCGACCGGCCAGGCCGACTCCAAGTTCGGCTTCTCGATGGATGCCGCGGCCGAGGCGATCACCCGGGCGGCGGGGTATTCGTCATTGCGGCTCGTGGGGCTGCATTTCCACATCGGATCTCAGCTGATGGAGCTCGAGCCGTTCCGCGCGGCCGTTCGGGCGATCGCCACCCTCGGCGACTTCCCGGTCTACAACCTCGGGGGTGGGCTGGGCGCTGCCTATCTCGCCGACCAGCACCCGCCCGACATCGAGGCCTACGTGGAGGCGATCGTCGACACGCTCCACGCCGAGCTCGGGGAGGACAAGCGGCTGCTGCTCGAGCCCGGCCGCGCGCTCGTCGCCAACTCGACGGTCACGCTCTACACCGTGCAGACGATCAAGCACAACGTCTCCACGTGGGTGGCCGTCGACGGTGGCATGTCCGACAACCTGCGGCCGATGATGTACGGGGCACGCTACGAGACCCTCGTCGCCGACCGGGCGCTGGCGCCGGCTCAGACGCGGTGCCATCTGACGGGCAAGCACTGCGAGTCGGGCGACGTCATCGTGCGCGACGCGCTGCTCGCCGACCCCCGCGTCGGCGACACGGTCGCCACCCCGGCCACCGGGGCCTATGGCTACGCGATGGCCAACAATTACAACGGCGTGCCTCGACCGCCGGTCGTGTTCGTGCGCGACGGCGGGGCGCGGCTCGTCGTCCGCCGCGAGACGTACGCCGATCTGATGGGCCGGGACGTGGCGCCGTGAGCGACTCCGCGCCGCCTGCCAAGCCCTTCCGGGTCGGGCTCCTGGGTCACGGGACGGTGGGGGCGGCGTTTGCCGATCTGCTGCCGCGCCAAGCCGACCGGATCGCCCGGATCACCGGACTGCGTCCGGAGCTCTCGGGAGTGCTGACGCGCTCAGCGCGGTGGGTCCTTTGAGGAGGTGCTGGCCGAGTCTGACCTGATCGTCGAGCTGATGGGCGGGCTGGAGCCGGCGCGCACCTGGCTGCTGGCCGCCATCCACGCCGGCAAGCACGTCGTCACCGCCAACAAGCAACTGCTCTCCCACCACGGCGAGGAGCTATGGGAGGCGGCGCGCGTGCAGGGCGTGCAGCTGCGCTTCGAGGGCGCGGTCGCCGGCGTCGTCCCGGTCATCCGGGTCCTCCAGGAATCGCTGGCCGGGGCGACGATCGACCGCGTCCACGGCATCGTCAACGGCACGACGAACTTCATCCTCACCGAGATGGCTCGGACCGGAGCGACATTCGCCGAGGCGCTGGCCGACGCGCAGCGGCTCGGCTACGCCGAGGCCGACCCCACCGAGGACATCAACGGCGCGCGACGCCGCGGCCAAGATGGCGATCATCGCCCGCCTGGCGTTCGAGACGCCCGTGCACATCGATCAGGTGCGCTACGAGGGGATCGAGCGCATCCAGCCCGACGACCTGGAGTACGCGCGTGAGCTCGGGCTTGGACTCAAGCTGATCGGCACGGCCGAGCGGGTCGGCTCCGACGGCCTGGCGGTCAGCGTCTACCCGGCGTTCCTGTATCCCGGACATCCCGCTGGCGTCGGTCAACGGGCCGTTCAACGCCGTCACCGTCGAGTCCGAGGCGATCACCGAGATCACGATGTCGGGGCCCGGAGCGGGGGGGCCCCAGACGGCGAGCGCCGTGCTCGGCGACGTGATCAGCGCGATGATCCCGCCCGCCTCCACGCCGCCGGCCACCGAGTCGCTGACGATCGTCTCCGACGTCGTCTCGGCGTTCTACCTGCACCTGGAGGTCGCCGACGAGCCCGGCGTGCTCGCCCGGGTGGCGCAGGTGCTGGCCCTCCAGGACGTCTCGGTCAAGTCGGTCGTGCAGAAGGGGATGCGCGACCAGGCGCGGCTGGTGATGGTCGTCCACCCGGTGCTGGAGTCGCGCTTCGCTGCCGCCATGGAGCTGATCGCCGGCGCTGGAGATCATGCGCGCCCCGCCCCGCGCGATCCGGGTGATCGAGGAGGAGTTCGGCTGATGCCTAGATCTTCGAGGGTGGTACCTCCTGCATGACGCACGGCATTCGGGACGTTCATTGAGCGCGTGGCGCGGAGGTACAGAGAAGACGGAAAATGACCGTCCTGCAAGTCCTGACGCCATCTCGGCTCCCCTGCGGCTGATAGTGAGGAAGAAGTTCGCGAAGCTCGCTCGAGCGTTCGTAGTGCAACATCGACAACGAGACGCTGATTGTGAAACGCTCGTTACCAGTGAGGAATGCCAGAACGAGCGTGCTCTCGTTCCAGAAGAACAAGTCGTCGGAAAGAATCGTCGCGGGAGTAGTCGTACGGGAACGTGATGTCGTGGAAGTGAACCCATGCGCCGCGTGAAAGGCGCGGCACGGCCTCAAAGAGGAGCCGGTTTACCTCGGATCCCGGCTTCACCGTATGAGTGCTGTCGATGAAGAGGAGATCGCCATCGCCCACGTTGAGCTCGGCTATATCAATTTCCTGTGCCGGCTCTGCGATGAGGCGGATCTTCTCCGCGCGCAGCAAGGTCAATGAGATACCGAGTCGGAAACGGGTCGACACATGTAACTTGTGGTTTGAGGCCTTGGTCTCGAGCCGCGCGCAGGATCACTGCGGTGGAAACGCCTGCACCGATCTGCACGATTCGTTTCGGCTGCTCAGCCCGTATGAAGCCGTAAAGAATGTCGCTTTCAATCGGGCCATAACCGGGCTCGCCGTGCTCACGGCACGCCGTCTGCCACGTCGGTTCGAACCAACCGGCCGAAAGCCACCGCTGCACCGTCTTCAACTGAGCATCGAGGTCGTGCGCTCCCCGGATCCCCTAGCATGCTGCGCGGCTCTCTCCATGAAGTCGGACCCCTTCGAGCGTAGGTCCGCCGGATGCTCGAGTAGTATGATGAGGTTAAGGACGTCGAAACCGAGCGCTGCCCGCGCTCGAGCCCTATTCGAGTGATCGTTTCGCAGCGTGGGGCCAGTCGCCTGACCTCCTACCCGCGGCGGCCGGATAGAACCTACCATTCCGCCCGAAGGCTATACCAGGCGCTCCTCTCGCAATGAGTCGAAGCGTGGGACCATCCGCTCGGCGGCGGGACGCTCGGCCCTGGAACGTGCTGGCGACGTGACAGGGAGCCTGGGAATGTCCAAAGTATGCGCGCGCGCTGACCGCGGTCACTCTGCCATCCTCCGGCTGCGATGCCTGGACTGATCGAGCGCTACCGCGAGCGGCTGCCGTTTGCGCCCGAGGACGCGGTGGTGTCCCTGGGGGAGGGCAGCACGCCGCTGGTCTACGCGCCCGGGCTGTCGGAGCGGGTGGGGGCCGAGGTGTGGTGCAAGCTCGAGGGCCTGAACCCCACCGGGTCGTTCAAGGATCGGGGGATGACGTGCGCGGTGTCGGCGGCGGTGCGCGAGGGCGCGCGGGCGATCGTGTGCGCGTCGACGGGCAACACCGCGGCGAGCGCCGCGGCGTACGCGGCCCGGGCGGGCATC
Organism: uncultured Solirubrobacteraceae bacterium; assembly: GCA_963744845.1. GTDB lineage: Bacteria > Actinomycetota > Thermoleophilia > Solirubrobacterales > Solirubrobacteraceae > Palsa-465. Next base: position 579,222 of record CAVUVE010000012.1, on the reverse strand, counting down.
CGGTGCGTGGTGATCGTGCCCGAGGGAAAGATCGCCACCGGAAAGCTCGCCCAGGCGCTCATGCACGGCGCTCAGGTGATCGCTCTGCGCGGCAACTTCGACGTCGCGCTCACGCTCGTGCGCGAGCTGGCCTCAAACCACCCGATCGCGCTCGTCAACTCGGTCAACGAGTTCCGGATCGAGGGCCAGAAGACGGGGGCGTTCGAGATCGTCGAGGACCTCGACGACGAGCTCGACGCCCTGTGCATCCCGGTCGGCAACGCCGGCAACATCACCGCCTACTGGCGGGGCTTTCATGAGCTCGGCCACAGCCCGCGGATGCTCGGCTTCCAGGCCGAGGGGGCGGCGCCGCTCGTCAACGGAGCGCCCGTGGAGTTCCCCGAGACGGTGGCCAGCGCGATCCGGATCGGCAACCCGGCCCGCTGGGAGGACGCGATGAACGCGATGGTCGCCTCCGGCGGCGCCGTCAAGGCGGTGTCCGATGCTCAGATCCTCTCCGCCTACCGGCTGCTCGCCTCCACCGAGGGGATCTTCTGCGAGCCTGCGTCGGCGGCGAGCGTGGCCGGCCTGCTCGTCCACGGCGCCTCCGACGCCCGGCGGATCGTGTGCGTGCTCACCGGCAACGGGCTCAAGGACCCGCAGACGGCTCTGGGCGAGGCGGGCGCGGTCGTCCCCTGCGACCCCGACCGGGCCGCGCTGGAGCACGCGGTTCTCGGATGACCCTGGGCCGCCGGCGGCGTCGTGCGGGTGCCCGCGTCGACCGCCAACCTCGGCCCCGGGTTTGACGTGATGGCGGCGGCGCTCGCCCTCCATCTCGAGCTCGAGGTCGTCGAGACGGGAACGTTCGCCGTCGTCTCCGAGCTCGAGGGGGTCCCGCGCGACCGTGCCAACCTCGTCGTGCGGGCGTTCGAGCGCCTGCATGCCGCCGACGACTTCGAGTTCCGGATCGCGTCCCAGATCCCGATGAGCGGGGGCCTGGGCTCGAGCGCGGCGGCGATCGTCGCCGGGTTGATGGCCGCCGATCACCTGTTCGAGCTCGATGCCGACATCCGCGGGCTGGCCACCGAGCTCGAGGGCCATCCCGACAACATCGCGGCGTCGCTGCAGGGCGGCTTCACGATCTGCGACGGGCCGAACGTGCACCGCTTCGAAGCGCCGATGGGGCTCGAGGCGGTGCTCGTCGTCCCCGCGACGCCGGTGCGCACCGCGGAGGCTCGCGCCGCCCTGCCGGCGCTCGTGCCGATCGCCGACGCCGTCTTCAACGTTGCGTGTGCGGCCACGCTGACGCTCGGTCTGGCCACGGGTGACTGGGACCTGATCGCCGCCGGCCTGCGCGACCGCCTGCACCAGCCCCACCGAGCGCACCTCTTCCCCCGCTCAGCCGAGCTGCTCGAGCGGGCCCCGTCGCTGGGGGCGCTGGGGGCGACGATCTCCGGGGCAGGCCCGACGGTGCTCGTGTGGTGCCACTTCGAGCAGACCGCCGCCGTCGTCAAGCGCCTTCACCACGAGGCCGAAGGGTGGGCGACGGTGATCCGGGCGCCGTTCGAGACCCAGGGCGCCGATGTCCGCGAGCTCTGACTGAACCCCGCCGAGGCGGAGCGACCGCCCTGGAACAGGCCGCCCACGCCGCCCCTCGGTAAGCCTCCACCCCCGGGAACCCCCCGCCACCCACGCGGTGCTGCCAGACGGCCTTGGCGCCCAGGTCGCCGGTGTGAAAGCAGAAGTACAGGCTCGCCAGCGCGAACACGACCACGAGTCACGCGCAGCGCCCCGCCGAGACCGGCCCCGGAGCGAATCGCGCCGAGCGCGCCGTCGAGCGGGCCGACACCGGTCACGCGCGGGCCGGCGGTGCGGTACACCGCGATCGCGACCAGGAGCAGCGCGGTGAAGACGATCTCCAGGATGCGCAGCTTGTCGGCGGCGCTGGCGTGCTGGGCGACGATCCCCGAGCCCTGAAGGTTGAGGTCGTTGCGCAGCGCGTGGCCGGCGCCGATCGTCAGGTTGGTGGCGCCGAGCGCCACGACGGCGACGAGGCCGATCCACAGCCCGTGACGGGCGAACAGCCGCGGCCAGGCGGCGAGCACCACGGCGCCGATCGCCGCGACGGGGATGAGGATCACGGGGACGTGCAGGAACAGCGGGTGGGCGGGCAGTCCGCTGTAGATCGTGTTGATCTGGATCGGGATCAGCACGAACGTGAGCAGCGCCAGCACGGCGAGCGTCCACTCCGGGTTGATCGACCGCCGGGGGGCCGGGAGGGCGGAGCTCTCGCTGGCCATCGCGGCAGGATCCGCCAGCATCTGAAGAGTCGTGTAAGACCGGCGTCAGCCGGCCGCCGAGTCAGGCGCTGGCTTGCGCGGGCTGCGCGTCGCGCAGCATCTCGCGCAGCTTGCGGCGAGGCTTCTCGATCCCGAGGCGCTTGAGCAGCTCGTCGGCGACGGCCAGGTAGTCGGCGCCGAGGTCGGGGCGGTAATCGAGGATCGACACCGCCCGCTCGGCCGACTCGGCGTACGCGATCGAGGATCGGATCGTCGTCTCGACGAGCTTGTCGCCGAAGTGCTCGCGCAGCGACTCGAACGCCTCGCGGGAATGCCGGGTGCGCATGTCGGCGATGTTGAGGACGACGCCGAGCCACTCCAGGTCGGGATTGAGGCTGTCCCGGGCGAGCTCGATCACCTCGAGCGCCTGCTCGACGCCCTGCAGGGCGAAGTACTGCGCCTCGGCCGACAGCAGCGCGTAGGCGGAGGCGACGAGCGCGTTGACGGTCAGCAGCCCGAGCGCCGGCGGGCAGTCGATGAGGACGACGTCGTAGTCGCCGGCGACCTCGCGCAGGGCCTTCTTGAGCGTCAGCTCGCGGCCCATCTTGCCGCCGAGGGCCAGCTCGGACTCGGCGAGACCGAGGTTGGCGGGGATGATCCCGTCGTGGATCGCGTCGCGCGCCTTGGCGCGCCCGGAGAGGACGTCGCCGATCGTCGGCGACGCGTCGGGATCGACGTCGAGGTAGTCCGACAGGTTGCCCTGGGGGTCGAGGTCGACGGCCAGCACGGAGAGTCCGACGCGGCGCAGCACGTCGGTCAGCGTGCGCACGGTCGTCGTCTTGCCGGTGCCGCCCTTCTGGGAGAGAACAGCGATCGTGGTGCTCATCGGAGGCGACTATAGGCCAGCCGAGACTGTCAGGACCTTGGCCCGGCGGACAGTCTGCGATGCGGCGTCGCCGGTCAGCTGGAGGACGTTTCCGGCGACCCCTCGACGCGCATTCCGGAGACGACCGGCACGTCGATGAAGTGCAGGTGATGGCGACCGATCACGACCTCGTCGCCGCTGGCCAGCGTGCTCCATTCGACCCGCTCGCCGTTGACGAACACGCCGTTGAGGCTGCGATCGTCGAGCACGCGCAGCCCGTCGGGCTGGCGCACGATCAGCGCGTGGCGGCGTGAGACGGTGGGGTCGTCGAAGCGGATGTCGGCGGCCAGGCTGCGGCCGATCCGGGTCCATTCCCGCTGCAGCGCGTAGGCGATGATGTCGTCGTCGGAGCGGTAGGCGATGTACTGGCCGGGTTCGTCGAGCGCCGTGCGCAGCTCATCGAGCCACGAGCGGTCCTCGACATCGACGTCGACCTCAACATCGAGGACGGGTTGCTGGGCGGTCGTGAACAGCGATGCGCGCACGAACTCCGTACCGCCGCAGTTGGGGCACGAGGGGAGCTCGTCGGCGGCATCGAGCGACACCGACGAATCGCATTCGGTACAGCGAAACGTGCCAGTACCCGCGACACTTCCGGACGTCCAAGCTTTCATCGGCGTCTCCTAGCTGAAGGTCTCGCGCGCAGCTCCGCATCTGGGTCTCCGAGAACTGCGATGCTCAACGGAGCTTAACGCAATCCAACATTCCATGAACGCGCCGGCCACAAACCTCATTCTGGACGATTGATCGAACGACCAGCGGGCGGCTCGGCCCCTGAAAGACGCCGTTCAGCCGCAGGAACGGCGGTGCCCGAGCCGAACACAGGGGCCATGACCGCGTCGGCTCGCGACATGCTCGACCTGGAGCTGGCCCTTCTGCGCCGGGGCCTGGACGAGCGCCTGGCGGGCTCGGAGCGCTGCACCTGCTGCCATCGCACGCCGCTTGTCGGCGAGCGCGTCTACGTCTACGCGTCGGGCACGGTCGCCTGCGAGCTGTGCCGCGCGGGCCAGCGGGGCGCCCCGCAGGAGGACCGCATCGTGCACGGCCCCGAGTTCGGCCACACGATGCGGATCACCGACCAGCGCACCGCCGCCTGATCCCGGCTCGCCGAGCACCGAGCGGCGGCTGCGGGAACTAAGATCCCGGCCGTGGAGCCGTTCACCGTCTCGACGACGATCGCCAGGCCGCGCGAGCAGGTCTACGAGTACCTGGCCGACATCGCCAACCACCCCGAGTTCACCGACCATTACCGCGTCGATTGGCATCTGACGCGCGTGGATTCCTACGGCCCGGGCGCGGGCGCCCGGTTTCGCATCAAGGCGCCGCTCAACCGCTTCTCGTGGGCTGACGCGACGTTCGCCGAGATGCAGCCGCCCTTCCGGATCCTCGAGCGGGGCCGCGGCGGCAAGTACAACCGGATCCGGATGCTCGGGACCTACACGCTCTCCCCGGCCCCGGGGGGCGCCACCAAGGTCGAGTACACGCTGGAAACCGAGCCTTCGCTGCTGTCGGACAAGCTGATGGAGATCCTCGGCGGGCGCTCGTGGAACCGGCGCAAGGCGGCCAAGGCGATGCGGCGACTGCGCTCGATCCTCGAGGACGGCCGCGACCGCGGCAAGCGGGCGTCCGTCGAGGGGCGCTAGGTACACTCCGCCGCCGTGAAAGCCCGCCGCCTCCTTCCTCCTCCTCTCTCGCGCTGATCCTCGCCGTCGCCGTGAGCGCCTGCGGCCACAAGGAGGCGCACCCCACCCAGGCCGACGCCAACAACAACGGCGGTTACATCGACGCCGGGCCGCTCACCTACCAGCTGGAGATCTCCCGCGAGCTCAACCCGTACGGCACCGAGGACTCGGCCTACGTCAAGGGGTTGCCGGCCGGCACGACCGGTCCGTCGGCCAGCCAGTTCTGGTACGGCGTCTTCCTGTGGGCCAAGAACCAGACCCACCACGACTACACGACGCTGAACAGCTTCGAGATCACCGACACGCAGGGCGACACCTATTACCCGCTGCGGCTCGATCCCAACGTCAACCCGTTCGCGTGGACGCCGCAGACGCTGGCTCCCAACCAGGTCGACCCCTCCCCCAACACGGTCGCCAGCGACGGCCCGACGCAGGGTCGCCTGCTGCTGTTCAAGCTCAACAACACGGCCTACTCCAACCGGCCGCTGACGCTGTGGCTGCTCGGCTCCGGCGGCAAGAAGCTCGGATCGATCTCCCTGAACCTTTGAGACCTGCGTCGGGGCGTGGGACGGTGGCGCTCGTCGTCCTGGTCCTCCTCACGACGGCGCTGTTGTCGGTCGGAGTCGCCGCGGCGCACGCGGCCTGGGGCAAGCCGTTCGAGCTCACCAAGCCCGGCTCGCTCGATTACCTGGGCCCACAGCTGGCGTTCTCGCCGCAGGGGACGGCGGCGGCGACATTCCAGATCGCCGACGTCGATCAACCCGGGTCAGCTCAGGCGTATCTGGTGGCTCGATCGGCGGCCGGCCGGGTGAGCGCGCCGCGAACGCTCGCCGGGGTCAGCCAGGTGCTGTCGCTCGTCTATGACGGGCGCCGCCTCGAGCTGCTCGCCGGCACGGGCGCCAAGGGCCAGGACTGCTGCAGCGCCGCCGAGGCGATCGCGGTCGGCCCGTCGGGCGCCCCGGGCCGCCCGCGCACGCTCGTCGGCGGTCTGGCCGGCGCCGCCCAGGGGCAGCTGCTGGCGCTCGGCGACGGCCAGATGATGGCCGCCGTGGCGACCGAGCGGGGCGTGTGGGTCACGCAGTCGGCACGCGCCGACCGCTTCGGACGCTCGCACCTCGTCTCCGACAAGGGTCAGGAGCCAGTCGCGATGTCGGCGGCGTGGCTGGGCGGCCAGAGCTCGATCGTGGCGTGGACGGCCGGCACCGGCGTGATCGGCGCCACTACGCCGCGCACCATCGACTACGCCGTGGGCTTGCGCACCCAGGCGCCGCACGGGGCCCGGACCGCCGTTACCGTCCCGTCCGGCCATCGCATCGACGAGCTGGCGGTCACCCGGCACGGCAGCGGAGCGACGCTGGCGTGGATCGAGAGCTGGTATGACCGCCGGGGGACCTACCACTCCCGCGTGCAAGCCACCGACGTGGCCAAGAACGCCACCCCGCGGGCCCTGTCGCCCGACGGCCACCTGGCCTCGGGACTGACGGTCGACAGCGACCCCGCCGGCGACCAGGGCGTGGCCTGGGAGTCGTGCGCGGCCTCCGAGGCCTGCACCGTGCAGGCGGCCGGCCGGCCGGCCCAAGGGTCGTTCGGCACGGCCCGGACGCTGGGGACGATCGACCCCGAGCAATCGCCCGCGCTCACGCTCAGCCCCAAGGGGCGCGTCGTCGTCGGCTGGGTGCGCGACGGCCATCCCGTCGCCTCGGTGGGCTTCGGATCCCCATCGGTGCTGTCGACGACGACGTTCGCGACCGACGAGACGGTCGCCTTCGGACCGCGCAACCAGGCCCTCGCCGCGTGGACGCAGGGGACGCTGAACCCGAGCGTCGTCGCCGCCGCCTACCGGTAGCCCCTGCCTCCTCGTCAGTGCTGCAGCGCGGCGGCGATGACGTCGCGCACGGGCGGCGCCGCCGCCGCCCCGCCGGCCCCCTGGTTGGGAAACAGGGCGCCGACGACGACCTTGGGATGGCCGACGGGGGCATAGCCGACGAACCAGGCATCGGTGTTCTGGGGGTTGTTGGCGTTCGGGTTGTTGGGATTGGTGGTGGCGGTGTCCTTGAGCTCGGCCGTGCCGGTCTTGCCGGCAACCTCGACCCCGGGGATCTGGGCCGAGGTCCCCGTCCCGTACTGCACGACGGCGATCATCATCTGCTGCACCTGATGGGCGACCCGGGCGGGCGTGACCCGGACGAAGTGCGGGCGCTGGTGGGCCAGGAGGGTGGGGATCGGCCGCCGCCCGCCCATCGCGATCGTGGCCGCGACGTCGGACATCTCCAACGGGGTCGCCTGGACCATGCCCTGCCCGATCGCCGAGGATCCGACCGCGAGGTCGTCGCCGATGTCGCGAGCCGACGGGATCGTGCTCTCGGCCGCTCCCGGGATCGAGGGCGCCTGGTCGAATCCGAACCGCTTGGCGGTGGCGACGAGACGGGCGCCCCCGAGGCGCCGCCGAGGGGCGCGAACACCGAGTTGCACGACACGGCAAACGCGTTGATGAGGGTTCCCCCGCATGCCTCGCCGCTCGCGTTCTGCAAGGTGAAGCCGCTGATCGTCGTCGAGGTCTGGATCGGAAACGTCGTTCCCGGCGTCACGATTCCGGCCTGCAGGGCTCCCGTGGTCGTGATGATCTTCATCGTCGAGCCGGGGGGCTGAACCGAGGAGAAGGCGATCCCGGCGAGGGCCTCGAGCGCGCCCGTTCGGGGGTTCATCACCGACATCCCGGCGAATTGGCCGCCGAGCGCCGCCACCGCGGCCCGCTCCAGGGAGGGGACGATCGTCGTCTTGACCGGCTTGGCCTGGACCGGCGTGGCGTTGGCGAGCACCCGGCGCCCGGCCAGGAGCTCGCCGCCGAGCCGGCCGGCCAGTCGGTTCTGGAAGATCCGCTCCAGGCCGTCGTGGCCGACGCGGGCGTTCGCAGGGTACCCGAGGGCCGCATAGTGGCCGGCCAGCTCGGGGGGACGGGGCCCAACGTGCCGACGATCTGGACGGCAACGTCGTTGATCGGCGAGACGCGGTCGGGGCCGGCGGCGAGGGTCTCGCCGTCGGCGGCGAGCAGGGTGGCCCGCGGCGGAAGCCGGATCTGGCGACGGAGCTGCTCCCCCGGCAGCAGGCCCGGGAACAGCATCTGGGGCGCGAGCCGGACCCGCGCCGAGGAGCCGCTCCCCCTCAGCGGCACGAAGAGCGTCTCGCGCAGCGTCCCCCACAGCTTGGTGTCGACCCGCGTCAGGACCGGGATCGAGTTGCCCCGGCGGCTCTCCACGCGCAGCGGCACGAGCGCGGTCTCGGTGGCCGTGTCGGCTGCGGCCTGCAGTCGGCGGGCGAAAGCGGTCTCCGAGGTGTGCCGGCGCGAGCGCGAATCGAGCAGCGAGTACATCTGGGCGACGTCGTCGTGCTCCCAGGCGCGCACGAAGCGGACGACCAGCTGGTGCTCATCGCGTCCGGGCTGGGTGGCGAGTAGTGCCCCGGCGGTGAACGCCCCGGCGGCCAGCAGGACGACGGGTCCGACGCGCATCAGGACGCGCCGACGCCGTCCCCGGCGTCGCCGAGCATGACGGGGCCGACGTGCGACCGGAATCAGAGCATCCGCCACCTCGCTCATAAACGGTAGAAGATGAGAGTGACGGCCAGCGCCGCATTACCCTGCCTGCAGTGACCGGTCTCGACTGGGTGATCGTTGGCTTCACCGCCCTGCTGGCCTTCTACGGATACCGCCAGGGGTTCGTCGTCGGGGCGCTGTCGCTGGCGGGGTTCGCGATCGGTGCCTTCCTCGGGACGCGGCTGGCGCCGCTGCTGCTCAGCGACGGCTCCCATTCCCCGTACGCCCCCCTGCTCGGGCTCGTCGGCGCGCTCCTCGCCGGCGGCGTGTTCGCCTCCGGCTTCGAGGGGCTGGGCGCACGCGTGCGCTCGGTCCTGCGGATTCCCGGCTTCACGCAGGTCGACGGTCTGCTCGGCGCTGCGCTGACGGCATGCGTGGGACTGGGCATCGCGTGGATCATCGGCGCGGTCGCGCTGGACTCCTCGGGCTCGACCCCATTGCGCGATGAGATCCGTGGCTCTACGATCCTGCGAGCGCTCGACCAGCTGCTGCCTCCGTCCGGCCCGATCCTTGACGCCCTGGCACGCATCGATCCGCTGCCGTCGGTCCGTGGACCGGCGGCTGACGTCGCCAACCCGACGCGGCGCGTGCTGGCCAGTCGCGGCGTGCGGGCCGCCCGCCCGAGCGTCGTGCGCGTCTACGGCACCGCCTGCGGCCTCGGCGTCGAGGGCAGCGGTTGGGTGGCCGCGCCGCACCTGATCGTCACCAACGCACACGTCGTGGCCGGCGAGGCCGACACGGCGATCCAGATCGGCGGCGCGGGCTCCGGACGCCACGCCGACGTCGTCGGCTTCGACCCCCACGACGACATCGCGATCCTGCGCGTGCCCGGCCTGACCTTGCCCCGGCTGCCCATCGCCTCCGGAACGGCCTCGGGCACCGCCGCCGCGATCCTCGGCTATCCGCTCGACGGCGCCTTCGATGCGCAGCCCGGGCGCGTTGGCCAGACCGAGACCGTGCGGACGCAGAACGCCTATGGCGAGGGGCACATCTTGCGCAGCATCACGGCGCTGCGTGGCCTCGTGCGCCCGGGAAACTCGGGCGGTCCGATGGTCGACGCCCGCGGGCGCGTCGTGGCGACGGTGTTCGCGGCGATCACCGGCACGCGGCGGCCCGGCGGATTCGCGGTCCCCAACGGACTCATCGAACGCCAGCTGGCTCACGCCCGCGGACGGCGGACGCCCGTCGGCACCGGCCACTGCGCCAACTGAGAGGCGACGCCGTGGGCGGACGGCGCAAGCGCGCCGCCCGCCTCAGGCGTTGAGTGCCCCCGGACGTTCCTCGGCCATCTGCTGCACCACGTCGAGCCCGACTGCCCCCAGGAGCTCAGGGTGATGATGTGCGAGGTGAGCCTGTGCCGCCTCGAACAGCTCGTCCTCGGACTGTCCTGCGAGTCGCGCCCCGCACTCGCAATAGGCGATCCGAAAATGCTGCTCGTTGACTGGGATCATCGGTCCTTTGTCGCGGCGGCCAGGCCCTGTGCTGGAAGTGTGGTTCCCCGGTGAACCACGGCGGGGACGATCGCACGGCCCCGTTGGCGATACGTTTCCAGAACGTTGCCAGACCAACGCCCCGCGAAAGAGCGAACGCGGATCCAGCTGTGCGGCCGCCTGTCGGTGGAGCTGGACGGCGCCGAGCTGGTTCAGTCGCTGCGCGGGCGCCAGGTGCCGCTGCTGCTGGCCTACCTCGTGCTCAGCCGCAGCCGGCCGGTCGCGCGCGACGAGCTGATCGATGCGATCTGGCCCGACAGCGCGCCGCAGTCCCAGGATGGGGCGCTGCGAACGCTTCTCTCGCGGCTGCGTTCGGGCCTCGGCGACCACGCGATCCTCACCGGCCGCGACGAGCTGGTGCTCGCCCTGCCCGAGCCGGTGTGGATCGATTTCGAGGCCGCCGGCGCCGGGGCCCGCCGGGCCATCGAGGCGCTCGATCGCGATGACGCCCGCGGGGCATGGGCCCTGGCTCAGGTTCCGCTGAACATCGCCAGCCGCGGCCTGTTGCCGGGGGTTCAGGCGGGGTGGCTGGAGCCCTACCGGCGCGAGCTGGCCGAGATCCGCCTCGAGTCCCTGGAGGTGATCGGCCGGGCGGGGCTCACGCTCGGCGGCACGCAGCTGGCGTCGGTGGAGCGGGCGGCGCGCGCCCTGATCGACACCGAGCCCTACCGGGAGTCCGGATACGTCCTGCTGATGGGCGCCTTTCAGGCCCAGGGCAACGTCGCCGAGGGCCTGCGGGTGTTCGAGCGCCTGCGCGGCCTCCTGCGCGAGGAGCTCGGCACGAGCCCGTCGCCGGAGGCGATGGCCGCCCACGAGCGCCTGCTGCACCCGGGCGGACCGGCGGCCGAGAACCGCCCGGCGGGCGCCGCGACCGGCGGGGGAGGGGGAACGCACGGAGGCTGGCGCTGCCCGCGGAGCTCGACGAGCAGTCCGCCGCCGCGCTCGTCGGCCGCCGGGGCGAGCTCGAGCAGCTCGAGGCGTGGTGGCAGGACGCCGCTTCCGAGCGGGTGATGCTGCTCTCCGGCGAGGCCGGGATCGGCAAGACGCGGCTGCTGGCGCAGGCCGCGCGCCAGGCGCATGCCGCGGGAACGATCGTGCTCGCCGGACGCGCGCCCGAGGCGACCCTCGTCCCCTATCAGCCCTTCCTGGAGGCGATCGGGTACTACGCGTTCAACGCTCCACTCGAGGAGCTGCGGGCGGTCACGCATCATTCCGGCGCCGAGCTGGGACGGCTCATCCCCGAGCTGCGCCGCCGGCTGCCCGAGCTCGGCGAGCCCGAGGCGCGCGATCCGGAGACCGATCGCTACCGGCTGTTCGAGGCCGTCGCCGCTCTGCTGGGGGAGATCTCGGCCGCGTCGTCGCTGCTCGTGGTCCTCGATGATCTGCAGTGGTCCGATCGCCCCACCCTCCTGCTCCTGCGCCACCTGGCGCGCGCCCCGCAGGCGGCGGGGCTGCGCCTCCTCGGCGCCTACCGGGCCGGCGAGGACGGCGCCGACGGCTTCGCGGCGGCTCTGGCCGGTCTGCGGCACGAGCGGCTCGTGCGCGAGCTCGAGGTCGGCGGCCTCCCCGAGCCCGACGCGACCGAGCTCGTCCGCCGCCGCACGGCGGGGACGCCGTCGGCGGCGTTCACCCGCGCGCTGTATGCCGGCACCGAGGGCAACCCGTTCTTCATCGAGGAGATGGTGCGCCACCTCGCCGACTCGGGAGTGCGCTCGCAGGAGGCGGGGGCCGGCGAGCTGGCGCGGTTTGGTCTCCCGGAGGGCGTGCGTGGGGTGATCGCGCGCCGGCTCGAGCGCCTCGATGAGGACGGCCTGGATTGCCTGAAGATGGCGTCGGTCATCGGTCGCGACTTCGACTCGGCGCTGCTCGAGACGGTGCTCGGCTTCGAGGAGGAGCGCTTTCTGCGGGCGCTCGAGGTCGCCCTCGACGCCGGGCTGGTCTGTGAGTCACCCGGTGAGCCGGGGCGATACACCTTCGCCCACGCCCTCGTGCGCGAGACCCTCTATGCGGCGATGTCGTCACACCGCCGGACCCGGGTGCACCGCCGGGTCGGCCTCGCCCTCGAGCAGCGGCCCGACCCCCCGCTGGGGGCGCTGGCCCACCATTTCACGCGGGCCGCCGAGCCCGGCGACGCCGAGCGGGCGATCCGCTACGCGATGGCCGCGGGCGCTCAGGCGACGGCGATGCTGGCCAACGAGGAGGCGGCCGAGCACTACGCCCGGGCGCTCGAGGTGCTGCGGCGATCGAGCCCCGAGGCGCTCGAGCGCCGCTGCGAGCTGCTCGTCGAACTCGGCGACGCCCGCGTGCGCAGCGGCGAGCGCCCGGCGGCGTGGGGCGTCTTTAGGGAGGCGGCGGCCCTAGCCGCCCAGCTGGGCGACGGCGCGCTCCTGGCGCGGGCGGCGATCGGGGCCTCGCGGCGGTTCATCCAGCCCCCGGGGGTGATCGACGAGGAGCTGATCGCGCTGCTCGAGCAGGCGCTGGCGATGACCGCCGGCGATCTGTCGGTGATGCGGGTGATCCTCATCACCCGGCTGTGCGGAGCGCTGTACTTCTCGCCCGATCGCCGCGACCAGATGCGCCGGCTGAGCGCCGAGGCGACGGCGATCGCCGCCCGGCTCGGCAACTCTGAGGCGGCGGCGCTGGCCGCCGCGGCGCGGCGCCGCGCCTACTGGGGTCCCGACCATCTGGAGCGGCGACTGGCCGATTCGACCCAGCTGCTGCGCTCCGCCCGCGAGGCCGGCGACCTCGATCTCACCCTTCAGGGCCACGCGTGGCTGGCCGTCGACCTGCTCGAGGTGGGCGACCGCACCGCCGTCGAGGCCCAGGTGGCCGCGTTCGAGGCCGGCGCCGATCAGCTGCGCCAGCCGGTGTTCCTGTGGAACTGCACCGTCTGGCGGGCGATGCTCGCCCTTCTCGACGGGCGCCTGGCCGACGCCGAACGCCTGGCCGGCGAGGCGCTCTCGTCGGGGATCATGCCCGAGGGGGTGACGGCGCCGCAGTACCACGCGATCCAGCTGATGGCCGTGCGCCGGGAACAGGACCGCATGGACGAGCTGGAGGCCGCCGCGCGGCAGCTCGTGGCCACCAACCCGGTGCGGCTCGCGTGGCCCGCGGCGCTGGCAATCCTGCTGTGCGACACCGGCCGTCTTGACGAGGCGCGGGAGCTCCTGGCCGACATGGCCCCCGGATTTGCCTCGATTCCGCCCGACGGCGACTGGATGATCACCGTCGCCCTGCTCGCCGACGTGGCCGCCGAGGTGGGGGAGGTCGAGCACGCCGCCACCCTCTATGAGCAACTCTCGCCCTACGGCGATGTCACCGTCGTCGTCGGCCACGGCGCGGTCTGCTTCGGGCCGGTGGCCCGCTACCTGGGACGGCTGGCGCTGACCCTCGGGGAGCGCGATCGTGCGGCCGAGCACCTGCGCCAGGCCGTCGAAGCCAGCGCCGCGCTGCGGGCCCCGGTGCTCCTCGCCCACGCCCGGCTGGACTACGCGGCCGCCCTGGGACCGGGCGGGGACGGCACGTCGGCGCGGACCCTGATCGACCAGGCGGCGGCCACCGCCACCGTCCTGGAACTCCCGCGGGTGGCCCGCCGGGCCGAGTCGATGGCCAGCCTGCACGGGGGCTGAGCGGGGCCTGAGGGGGGCGCTTGGCGCGAGCGCTACTCTCGGCGGCCTATGGGAAAGACCCTCGTCATCGCCGAGAAGCCATCCGTGGGCAAGGACCTGGTGCGCGTGCTGCCGGGCGCCTTCACCAACCACAAGGAGTACCTCGAGGGCACCGACCACGTCGTCACCTGGGCGGTCGGCCATCTCGTGCAGCTCGCCGATCCCGACGAATATGACGAGAAGTTCAAGAAGTGGCGGATGGCCGATCTGCCGATCGTCCCCGAGCGCTTCAAGCTCGTCGTGCGCGACGAGCGCTCCAAGAAGCAGATGAACGTCGTCAAGCGCCTGCTGGGTCGCGATGACATCGACAACGTCGTCAACGCCTGCGACGCCGGGCGCGAGGGCGAGCTGATCTTCGCCTACCTGTATGAGAAGTCGGGCTCGCGCAAGCCGGTGCAGCGGCTGTGGCTGAACTCGATGACGAAGGCGGCGATCCAGGCGGCGTTCTCGTCGCTGCGCCCGGCCGCCGAGCTGGCGTCGCTCGAGGCGGCCGCCCGCTCGCGCTCGGAGGCCGACTGGATCGTCGGCATGAACGCCACCCGGGCGGCCACCATCCGCCTGCGCTCGTCGTTTGACGGGGCGGTCTCGCTCGGGCGGGTGCAGACGCCGACCCTGGCCATCCTGGCCCGCCGCGAGGAGGAGATCCGCGCCTTCACGCCCGAGCCCTACTGGCTCGTCGACGCGTCGTTCAGGGCGGTCGCCGAGCCCGCCGGGCGGGTGTACGAGGGCCGCTACCACGCCGGCGCCCAGCCCCGCCTGAAGACCGCCGAGGAGGCCCGGGAGATCGTCGCCGCCGTCCGCGACCAGACCGGCACGATCACCAAGCTCGACAAGACCCAGCGCAAGGAGCGCGCCCCGCTCCTCTACGACCTCACCTCGCTGCAGCGCGACGCCAACAGCCGCTTCGGGTTCTCGGCCCGCCGGACGCTGGGCGCCGCCCAGCGCCTCTACGAGGAGCACAAGGCGCTCACCTATCCGCGGACGAACTCCCGCTACATCACGGGCGACATGGTCGGCGACATCAAGCCGATCGCCGCGCTCGTGGGCCAGCGCAAGGAGTACGCCGCCGCTTCCCAGTACGTGCAGGGCCTCGATGTCCTTCCGCTGGGACGGGTCGTCAACGACGCCAAGGTCACCGACCACCACGCGATCATCCCGACGCGCGCCGAGAGCCATCCCGTCGACAAGTTCAACGACGACGACCGGCGCATCTACGACCTCGTCGTGCGGCGCTTTCTCGCCGTCTTTCATCCCGAGGCGGTGTTCGAGAACACCCGCATCGAGACGACGGTCAGCGAGCATGTGTTCCGCACCCGCGGCAAGGTGATGCTCGTGCCGGGGTGGCGCGGCGTCTACGGCGAGGAGGCCGACGCCGAGCGCGCCGATGACGACGACGAGGGCCGCGAGCAGCGCCTGCCCAAGCTCGAGCGAGACGAGGCGGCGGCGGTGACCGAGGTCGCCTCCGAGGAGAAGGAGACCAAGCCGCCGCGGCGCTACTCCGAGGGCGCGCTGCTGGCCGCGATGGAGACCGCCGGCAAGCTCGTCGACGACGACGAGCTGCGCGAGGCGATGAAGGACTCGGGGATCGGGACGCCGGCGACCCGGGCGGCGATCATCGAGCGCCTGCTCCAGGTCGGCTACATCGAGCGCGACGCCCGCGCGCTCGTCGTCACCGAGAAGGGCCTGAACGTGATCCGCCTGCTCGGCGAGCACCCTTTGACATCGCCGGGGTTGACCGGCGACTGGGAGAGCCGCCTGGCCAAGATCGAGTCCGGCGCCGATTCGCGCAAGGCGTTCATGGGCGACATCGTCAAGTTCGCCGAGAGCACCGTGGGCGAGCTGGACGCGAAATTGAAGGACGTGCGGATCCCCCGCGCCAACCTCGGGCCGTGCCCGGTGTGCGGCCGCGACATCGTCGAGAACCGCAAGGGGTACTCGTGCTGGTCGCGCGAGGATCCCGGCTGCGGCTTCGTCATCTGGAAGGCCAAGGCGGGCAAGCAGTTGCCGGTGACGATCGCGCGCGAGCTGATCAAGACCGGCCGCACCGAGCGCCCGGTCACGGGCTTCAAGGGGCGCTCGGGCAAGAGCTTCCGCGCCCGGCTGGCGCTGCAGCAAAGCGAGGAGGGCAAGTGGCGCGTCGAGTTCGACGAGCCGTGGGCTCGGGAGGGCGCCAAGCCCCCGGAGGCCGAGTCCGCGGCGGCCGCTGCTGCGGCGTCTGAGTCCGCCGCTGAGGCTGAACAGCCGGCTGCCGCGGCGTAGCTTTGTCGGCCGACACGGTTCTGGAGTGCCGTCAGCCGAGCTTCCTGGCAAGGATGAAGGCCCCGTAGCGGCTAGAGTCTCGCTGCGCGAGCTCGATTTCGATCCCCTGCTCGTCGACGACCACCAGGGGCTCGAAGCCAGCGGCTCGTAACTCGCGCTCGGCCTCGGGCAAGGTCACGTAGTGGACGAGCAGCCGGTAGCGGTGGGCGCTGACTAATCCGATCGCCCAGTCGCCGTGATCTTCGGTCAGCCGGCGTGCACGCCACCAAGGCGGGAGACAGCGGGCCGCATGGTGCAGCTTCCGAAGGTAGCCCGGGAGTGCGTGGAGACGGCGCGGAGGTCGCAGGCCGCGCCATGGGCGTTCTCGATACTCCGGGACCGTCTCGGTTTCCCGTCGAGTAGACGAGCAGGCCGCCCGGCGCGAGCACGCGATACATCTGCGCGAAAACCAGAGCGCGATCCTCGTGGCCGAGCGTGTCGATCCCGTTGAAGCTGAAGCTCACCGTTCCGAACTCGCCGTCGTCGAATTCCGACAACGTGCGCGCATCGGCGACTCGCAGGTCAGCGTAGGGGTGCCTGGCGGTGGCGGCGGCAATCATGTGCGCCGAGAAGTCCACCCCGACGTAATCGCTTGTCATGAGCGAGAGCAGACTGGTTGTTCGTCCGGCGCCCACACCGATGTCGAGGAGGCGCAAGCCGCGCGCCCGATCTGCGAGTTCTCGAAACACCCGCATCTCACCGGCACAGATCCAGCTATTCGTTGCGTACTCCCCGGTTGAGTACTCCTGCGGCCACCAAGGCGTCGGAGTACACCTCGTGGTTTCGGGCCGCGGGATCGGTCACGGTTGCAGAGCGTAGTCGGGCCACGCTCGGCTGGGTCGGCCTCCGCCTCAAGCGCCCGGTCACGGCTTCAAGGGGCGCTCGGGCAAGAGCTTCGCGCCCGGCTGGCGCCAGCAAAGCGAGGAGGGCAAGTGGCGCGTCGAGTTCGACGAGCCGTGGGCTCGGGAGGGCGCCAAGCCGCCCGAGGCCGAGGACCCCGCTGCCGCCGCCGCTTCAAGCCCGCTGCCGCTGAGCAGCCGGCCGCTGCGGCGTAGGGCGGCGCTTCGGCCGACACGGTCCACGCCGTGCGGACCGCGCTGATTGGGGGGAGCGCGGGACGGTTTCGTGGGCGCCGGCGACGCGAGGTCCGCCCAGCATGGACCGTGCGTCCGGCAGGCGCGACGGTGGCCGCCACCGCCGCCCTCGCGTCGCTCGCGCCCCGGAACCCCTTTGGGCCCTCGCGTGAGCGAGGGCGGCGGGGACGGCTGCCTCGCAGCCCCCCGCGGCACGCCACAAACGACTTGCCGTCGGGTCCCAGCGCCAACATAGGTGGATGCCTCTGACGCTTGTCACGGGACCCGCCAACTCGGCGAAGGCCGGGGAGGTGCTGGGCGCGTATGGGGCGGCGGCCCGGCGCGGGGCGGTGCTCGTCGTGCCGACGGCCGAGGATGCGCGCCACTACACGCTGGAGCTGGCCGGCCAGGGGGTGGTGCAGGGGTCGGTGCTGACGTTCGGTGGGCTGGCGGCGGAGATCGCGCGGCGCGCTGACTACGCGGGGCGGCGGCTGTCGGGCCTGCAGCGCGAACGGGTGCTCGCGCGCGTGCTGGCCCGGCTCAGCCTTGACGCGCTGCGCGCCTCGGCGGGCGCGGCCGGCTTCGCGGGGGCGGCCGGCGAGCTCATCGCCGAGCTCCAGCGCGAGCTGATCACGCCGCAGCGCCTGGCGGTGGCGCTCCGGGCGTGGTCGGCGCAGGACGTGCGCCGGGCGCCGTTCGCCCGCGATGTGGGGCGCATCTACGGCGACTACGTGCGCGAGCTCGATCGCCTCGGCCGGGTCGACGGCGAGCTCTACGCGTGGCGTGCCCTCGACGCGCTGCGTGCGGCCCCCGCACGGTGGGGCCGCGACCCAGTGTTCTTCTACGGCTTCGACGACCTGACGGCGCTCGAGCGCGACGCGATCGAGACGCTCGCCCGGGTCGTCGGCGTGCCGGTGACGGCGTCGCTCACCTACGAGCCGGGGCGCGAGGCGCTCGTCGCCCGCGCGCCGGCGGTGGAGGAGCTGCGCCCGCTCGCCGAGTCGGTGACCGAGCTGCCCGCCCAGGACGAGCACTACGCCCCCGGCGCGCGCCGGGTGCTGCACCACATCGAGCGCTCGCTGTTTCAGCCCGACGCGGCCCGGATCGACACCGACCCGGCCCATCCGGTCGTCACCCTGCTCGAGGCCGGCGGTGAGCGCGCCGAGGCCGAGCTGGTCGCCGCCCAGGTGCTCGAGCTGCAACGCGGCGGGGTGCCGGCGTCTGAGATCGTCGTCGTGTACCGCTCGCGCGAGCGGGCGGCGCCGCTCGTCGCCCGGGTGTTCGACCAGTACGGGATCGCGCTCGCCGGCTCAGGGCACACGATCGTCGCCAACACCGCGCTCGGGCGCGCCGTGCTCGGGGCGGCGCGGTGCGCGCTGCTCGAGAGCGATCCCGCCGGGCCCGCGCGCCCCGAGGATCTGCTCGCTCTCCTGCGCGCTCCCGGCCTGCTGCGGACGCCGGAGATCGCCGACGCCCTCGACGCCGAGATCCGCCGCCGCGGACTGCGCACGGCCACCCAGGCCCGCGCCTACCTGGACTGGGAGCCCGACGAGCTCGGCGAGATCGCCACCGCAGGCGCCGCCGGGGGCGATCCCGGCCCGGCGCTGCTACGGCTCGGGCGCCGGCTGCTGTCGGCCCCCCACCGTCACACCGCGCCCCAGCTCGCTGCCGACGAGGCGCTCGACGCCCGGGCGCTGGCCGCCCTGCATCGCGGTCTGGACGAGCTGTCCGAGCTTGGCTTGCGTCCCCCGGCGGCCGAGCTGATCGAGCTCCTCGCCACCCTGCCGGTGACCGAGGCGTCGGTGCCCGCCCCCGGCGAAGTGCTCCTCGCCGAACCGGCCGAGATCCGCGCCCGGCGGTTTACCGCGGTGTTCGTGTGCGGGCTGCAGGAAGGGGAGTTCCCGCGCGCCGCCCGGGCCGAGCCGTTCTTCTCCGACGAGCGCCGGCGTGAGGTGGCGGCGGCCTCCGGCCTGCGCCTGCGCCCCCGCGAGGACGCCCTGGCCGGCGAGCGCTATCTGTTCTACGCGGCCGCCTCGCGAGCCACCGAGCGGCTGTTTCTCGCCTACCGCAGCTGCGACGAGGAGGGCAACCTCGCCCTGCCGTCGCCGTTTATCGCCGACGTCGCCGAGCTGCTCGACGACGGCTGGCGCGCGCGCCGTCGCCGCCGGCTGCTCGCCGATGTCGTCTGGGAGCCCGCCGAGGCCCCGACCGAGCGTGAGCGCGCGCGCTCGCTGGCGGCCGCCGCGGCGCCCCCCGGCGGCGGCGAGCCGGCGTACCGGCGGGCGCTCGGCCCCCGCGCGCTGGAGCGGATGCGCCACAGCCGGATCCTCTCGCCGGGGGCCCTGGAGGCGTACGCCAACTGCCCGGTGCGGTGGCTGATCGAGCGCCAGCTCGAGCCCGAGCCGATGGTGCCCGACTCCGATCCGATCACCCGGGGCACGCTCATGCATGACGTGCTCGAGCGACTGCTCGCCGAGCTCGACGGCCCGGTGACCCCGGCGACGCTCGACGCCGCCCGCGCGATCCTCGATCGTCTCATCGCCGAGCTGGCCGCCGGGGCCGGGCAGCGCCTGGCGGTCGGCGAGCCCGACGTGGTGCGCGCGGGCGCGCTGCGGGCGATCGAGGCCGACCTGCGCCGCTACCTGGAGCACGAGGCGGCGACCGGGTGCGCATGGCGGCCGTTCGGGCTCGAGCTGCGCTTCGGATTTGACGACGAGGACTCGCTGCCGCCGCTCGTCCTCGGCGAGGGCGACGAGGAGGTCCATGTCCGCGGGGTCATCGACCGCGTCGACGTCGACGGGGCCGGTCACGCGCTCGTGCGCGACTACAAGAGCGGAAACGCCCGGCCGGGCTGGCCGGTCGCGCGCTGGCGCGAGGACCGCCAGCTGCAGATCGCCCTCTACATGCTCGTCGTCCGCCGGCTGCTCGGCCTGGAGGCGGTTGCCGGCGTCTACCAGCCCCTGCGCGGCGACGACCTGCGCGCTCGGGGGGTGTTCGTGGGCGACGCATCGCTCGGCGCGGCCGTGCACGATCGCGACGGCCGCTCGGCCGAGGAGGTCGACGCCGAGCTGGCCGACGCCGCGCGAGCGGGCGGTCGCCCTGGCGGCGCGGCTGCGCGCCGGCGAGCTGACCCCGTGCCCCTCCACGTGCTCGCGTGACGGCTGCGCCTATCCGAGCATCTGTCGCAGCCAATGAGCGTGGCCCCGATGCTGGAACCCCCGGCCGCCGACGACGGCCGTCGCGCGCCTCGCGAGTGGACCCCCGAGCAGTGGCGGGCGATCGAGCGCCGCCAGGGCGACCTGCTGCTCGACGCCGGCGCCGGCAGCGGCAAGACGTCGGTCCTCGTCGAGCGCTTCGTCCGGGCCGTCCTCGTCGACGGCGTCGACGTGTCGGCGATCCTCACCATCACGTTCACCGAGAAGGCGGCCGCCGAGCTGCGCGACCGCATTCGGGCCCGGCTGCGCGCGCTCGGTGCCGACGCCGCCGCCCGCGAGACCGAGGGCGCCTTCATCTCGACCATCCACGGCTTCTGCGCCCGGGTCCTGCGCGCCCACGCGCTCTCGGCCGGTCTGGACCCGCGGTTCACGGTGCTCGACCGCTACGCGTCCGATCCCCTGGCCGCGCTCGCCTTCGACGACGCGCTCCAGGACCTGGCCCGCACGGTCACCGCGCCGCCCACTCCGGCGGACCTGATCGCCGCCCACGGCCACGGGACGCTGCGCGCCACCATCCTTTCCGTCTACGGGCAGCTGCGCTCGGCGGGGGCGATCCACCCCCGCCTGCCGCCGTGCCCGCCCCCGGCCGACGACGGGGCGGCGGCGCTGCGCGCGGCAGCCCGGGCGCTCGCCGACGAGCTGGGAGCGATCGCCGACCCCGGGGCGCGGGTGGTGCAGGCGCTGGACCGGGTGCAGCGCTGCCTGGCCGTGACCGAGGCCGACCCCGCCGAGGTGTGGCCGGCGACGCTCGGCGCCCTCAAGCTCCCCCGCAACGGCGCCGCGCTGTCGACCGACGCCTGCCGCGCCTACAGCGAGGCCCTCGACGCGTTTCGCGCGGCGTGCGCCGCCCGCGCCGCCGGACCGGTCCGCGACCTGCTCGACCGGCTGCTGACCGGGTACGGCGAGCACTACGCGCGGCGCAAGCGGGAGGTATCGGGGCTGGACTTCGAGGATCTCGAGCTGGAGACGCGGGCGCTGCTCGCCGGCGACCACGAGCTGCAGGAGCGCTACGCCGCGCGCTTTGCCGCGATCATGGTCGACGAGCTCCAGGACACCAACCGCGTCCAGCTCGAGCTGATCGAGTCGATCGCCCGCGACAACCTGTTCACCGTCGGCGACGCCCAGCAGTCGATCTACGGCTTTCGCCATGCCGACGTCGAGCTGTTCCGGGCGCGCGGGGAGCGGCTGGCGGCGATCGGCGCGCGCGAGACGCTGCAGACGAACTTCCGCTCGCGGCCGGAGATCCTCGCGGCGCTCAACCGGGCGTTCGCCGCCGAGCTCGGCGACAGCTTCCTCGCCCTGCGTCCCGGTCGCGAAAGTCCGAGCCGGCGCCGGCGCCGACGGATCCGCCCGTCGAGCTGCTCGTCGTCGACAAGGGCGCCGACTGGGAGCTCGAGGGGCTGGCGGCGCCGTGGCGGCTGGCCGAGGCCCGCGCCCTCGCCGACCGGGTGGCCGAGCTGGTCGCGGCCGGCGCCGCGCCGGGGGAGATCGTCGTGCTGATGCGCGCCACCACCGACATGCGCGCCTATGAGCGCGCCCTGGAGGCCCGGGGGCTGCCCACCTACGTCATCGGCGGCCGCGGCTACTGGTCACATCCCCAGGTCGTCGACCTCGTCGCCTACCTGCGGGCGCTGGCCAACCCCCGCGACGAGGAGGCGCTGTTCGGCGTCCTCGCCTCGCCGCTCGTCGGGGCCTCGCTCGACGCCCTGGTGATCCTCGGGGCGGCGGCCCGGGCGGCCGGGCGCGGTCTGTGGCACGTCCTGCGCGCCGCGCCGGCGGCGCTCGCCGACCTTCAGGACGTCGATCAGGTTGCCGTGCAGGGCTTCGTCACGTGGTTCTCGGCGCAGCGCGAGCGAGCGCCGCGCCTGGGCATCGAGGAGCTGATCGACGGCGCGCTGACCGCGACCGGCTATGACCTGGCGATGCTCGCCATGCCCGGCGGAACCCGGCGGCTGGCCAACGTGCGCAAGCTGATGCGGCTCGGGCGCGAGCACGAGGACGCGCACGGTCCCGACCTGCGCGGCTTCCTTGCCCTGCTCGCCGACCGCCAGGCCGGCCGGTCGCCGGAGATGCGCGAGGGCGAGGCGCCGGTCGAAGGCGAGGGGCTGGACGCGATCCGCCTGATGACGATCCACCGGGCCAAGGGCCTCGAGTTCCCGATCGTCTGCGTCGCCGACCTCGGCCGCTCGCCGGGCTTCACCGCGGAGATCCTGCGCGTCTCCGGGGAGCGCCTCGGCCTGCGGCTGGCCCGTCCGGGGGGCGGTGGGCGCGAGTCCGCGCTGGACTACGCCGCCCTCGGCAGCGAGGCCCGGGCGGCGGAGGAGCGCGAGGAGCGACGGCTGTTCTACGTCGCCATGACCCGCGCCCGGGAGCGGCTGATCCTCAGCGGGGCCGCGCGCTTCGAGGTCTGGCAGAGCGCCACCGGGCGCACCGCCGGGCCGATCTCGTGGATCGCGCCGGCGTTCGTGCCCGAGCTGGCCGCCGTCGTCGGGGCGGGGGGTGGGCTGGTGCAGGCCGAGGGGACCGAGATCGCCGTCCGCGTCGGGCGCCCGGAGGATCTCGTCGCCCCCGGGCCGGCCGCGCCCGCGGCCGCCCGCGCCGCCGCCGCCGCAACCGCCGCCGGCGCCACGCGCGCCGCCACGCGCCGTCACCGCCGTCTCCGGCGCCGCCGGTGGCGACGCTCAGCTACTCCTCGCTCGGCGAGTATGCGCGCTGCGGCTATCGCTTCTACGCCGAGCGGGTGCTCGGCCTGCCGCCCGGCCCCGAGGCGCGGGGCGGGGTGCCGGGCCGGCCGGGCGCGCGCAGCGCCGCCGACCGCGGGGTGCTCGCCCACGCGCTGCTCGAGCGCCTGGACTTCCGCCGGCCGGTCGTGCCCGCAGCGGCGGTGATCGTCTCCGCCGCCGCCCGGGCCGGCCTGTCGCCGCCGCCGGGTCCCGAGGAGTGCGACGAGCTGATCGGGCTCGTGCGCCGCTTCGCCGCCAGTGAGCTGTGCGCGCGGCTGGGTCGCGCGACCGAGGTCCGGCGTGAGGAGCGCTTCGCGTTCGCCCTGGACGCCGCGGCGGCGCCGCCGCTCGTCGTCGGTGCGCTGGACGTGGTAGCCCGGGAACCCGGCCCCGGCTCGCCCCAGGCGCTGATCGTCGACTACAAGTCAGATCGGCTGGGGGTGGCCGAGCCGGCGGACGTCGTGGCCGGCGCCTATGCCACCCAGCGGCTCGTCTACGCGCTCGCTGCGCTGCGCGGCGGGGCGGCGACGGTCGACGTCGCGCACTGCTTTCTCGAGCGGCCCGAGGTGCCGGTGATCGCCCGCTTCACCACCGCGGACGCCGACGCGCTGACGGCGCAGCTGCGCGCGCTCAGCGCCGGGGTGCGCGAGCGGCGCTTCACGGTGACGCCCGAGCCGTGCCGGGCGGTGTGCGCCGGGTGCCCCGCGGAGGGCGGGCTGTGCTCGTGGCCGCTGGCGCAAACCCGGCGGGAGTCGCCTGACCGGTTGTTCTGACGCGTAGTTGTGCAATTCGGCCCTGCCGGCGCGGGGCGGGCGTTCGTCCGCTACACAGCGTTGCGTGAGGAGGCATCTGCTGGGGATCGCCGTGCTCGTGCTCGTCGCCCTGGGCGGATCGTCGGTCGCCGCGCGGGCCGACTGGGTCACCTATCACGGCGACAGCGCGCTGAGCGGCGTCGACCAGAGCAGCGGGGCCGGAGTCCCGGTCTCGCTCGCCTGGCAGGCCCCGGGGCTGACCGGCGCGATGTGGGCCGAGCCGCTCGTCTTCCAGGGCCTGGTGATCGTGGCCACCGAGACCAACGACCTCTACGCGTTCAACGAGAGCACCGGAGCGCAGGTCTGGCATGTCAACGTCGGTCCCGCGGTGCCCTCCTCCGAGCTGCCGTGCGGCGACATCTCCCCCTCGGTCGGGATCACCAGCACCCCGGTCATCGACCCGGCGACCGGCATCGCTCTATGCCGTGGCCGACCTCGCCAGCGGATCGTCGGCCAGCCACACGCTGGTGGCCTACAACGTCCGGACCGGGGCCCAGCTGTTCACGCGCAGCGTCGAACCGCCGAGCAACCCGCTCAATCAGCTCCAGCGTCCGGGGCTCGCGCTTGACCAGGGCCGCATCCTCATCGGCTTCGGCGGCAACGACGGCGACTGCGCCCAGTACAAGGGCTTCCTCGTCAGCGCGCCCGCCGACAACAGCGGCGCCAACGCCATCTACACGGTCCCCACCAGCCGGGAGGGCGCGATCTGGGCCGGCGGTGGCGCCCCCGCCGTCGACGCCAGCGGCAACGTGTTCGTCGCCACCGGCAACGCCGCCGACGGCCCCGGGCAGCCCTACGATCACGGCGACACGCTGGAGAAGCTCGACGCCGACGCGTCCGAGCTCGACTACTGGGCGCCGGCGACGTGGGCCCAGGACAGCGCCAGCGATGCCGATCTGGGCTCGGTGGCCCCGGAGCTGCTGCCCGGCAACCTCGTCTACCAGGGCGGCAAGAACGGCAAGGGCTACCTCGTGTCCTCGACGAGCCTCGGGCACATCGGCGGTGAGCTGTTCAGCGCCGCCGTGTGCGACAGCTTCGGAGCCGACGCCTATGAGAACGGCGTCCTGTACGTCGCCTGCGCCTCGGGCATCCGGGCGCTCAACATCGACGCCGCCAACCACCGCTTCAGCGCGCGCTG
Source organism: uncultured Solirubrobacteraceae bacterium (assembly GCA_963744845.1). GTDB lineage: Bacteria > Actinomycetota > Thermoleophilia > Solirubrobacterales > Solirubrobacteraceae > Palsa-465. Next base: position 554,348 of record CAVUVE010000012.1, on the reverse strand, counting down.
GACGGGCCCGGCGGATGCCAACGGGCCGCCGATCATCTCCGGCGGGCTGGTGTGGGTCACCTCGACGGCCAACGCCAAGCTCTACGGGCTCGATCCCTCCACGGGAGCGGTCGACGTCACCGAGACGACCCCCGCGATGGAGCACTTCACCACCCCGGCCGCCTCGGACGGCCGCCTGTTCCTGGCCACCGATTCGACGCTCAGCGCCTACACGATCGCCACGGCGATCGCCCCGCCGGCCCCATCCGCTTCCGCGTGATCACCCCGACGCCGAAGCCGTCGCCGATCACGACGTGCCGCGCGAAGGTGAGCGTCCGGCTGCGCGATTCCCCGGCACGAGCGGATCACGCAGGTGACCGTCTACAACGGTAAGCGGCGGCTCCTCAAGCACCGCGGGAGCCGCCTGCGCCGGATCGGCCTCGCCCACCTGAGCAACGGGAAGGTGACCCTGCGGGTCGTCGAGACCCCGCGCCCGGGGCGGCGGTTCACGCTCACGGTGCGCGTCCGCGGCTGCCGCGTCGTCTCCGCGCCGGCTCAGGTCTTGAACCGGACGTCGACCTGCTCGTGGTCGGAGCGCTCCTCGACCTTGGCCAGCGCCCGCAGGGTCCGCTGATCGGCGGGCGCCTCGGGCGGGCCGAAGAAGCTGCGCGGCCACAGCCGCCGGCTGACGACGACGTTGATCTCGGCGCCGTACAGGAACACCTGGGCGCCGAGCCGCAGCCAGATGAGCAGCGGGATCACCACCGCGAACGCGCCGTAGCTGCCGCCGGCGGCGTGCTTGAGGTACAGGCCGCCGATCGACTGCAGAATCGTCCACAGCACCGCGGCCACGATCGAGCCCCACTTGAGGTCGGCGCTCGGGACGTCGCGGACGGTCATGAACCGGTAGGCCGCGAAGAACAGCGCGAAGTTGACGATCAGGGACACGACGTAGCCGCCGATCTTGGCCAGCGCTCCGCCGAAACCGGCGCTCACCGCCCCCGACGCGACCGTCGAGACGATGAACATGGCGCCGAGAAAGCCGAGCAGGCCGAGGCCCCGCAGGCGCGACTTGACGAAGTTCGCCCGGTGCTTGAACGGCACGGCCCACACCGTGTCCAGCGCCGTCTGTGAGGCGTTGGTGACGCCCAGTCCGGCGTAGAGGGACGTGAGCACGCCGATCACGAGCGCGATCGCGGAGCCCGAGATGCTGTTGAGGTGCAGCGAGCTGCCGACCGCCGGGAACTGGCTGATCACCGAGTGCTCGACCGAGGCGCGGGCGCTCGGATCACCCGCCAGCACGTAGCCGAGGATCGTGGCGAACACCAGCAGCAGCGGAAACAGCGAGAAGAAGCCGTACCAGGCGACGAGCGCGGCCAGGTTGCCGCCCTGGTCGTCGCTGGACTTCTTGATCACCGCCATCGGCAGCGCCAGCCACCGGTGAGCCTGCTGGTAGGCATCGAACCGGTGCATCGGGCGCTGGATGTCCATCTCCGGTCCTACTACCCGGGGTGGGGCGGACTCAGGCAGGCACGGACAGCGCGGCCGACGGCCGACCGGCGGGCGCGCGGGCGGCCAGGACCACGGTGGCACCCCCGCGGGGGCTGAACGTGATCCCCCGCCGCCGCGTCGTCTCCGCGTCGCCGGCGGCACCCAGTTCGAACCGGCCGAGGACCGCGGCGAGAACGATCTTCATCTCCTGCAGCGCGAAGCTCGCGCCCAGGCAGCGCCGCCGGCCTCCACCGAACGGGATCCAGGTGTAGCTCCCGGGCGCCGCGTCCAGGAACCGCTCGGGGCGGAAGGCGTAGGGCTCGGGGTAGATCGCCGGGTCGTGGTGGACGAGGTAGGCGCTGGCCAGGAGCACCACCCCCGGCGGGTACTCGACGCCGCCGATCCGCACCGGCTGCTTGACGAGTCGCGGCTCGGCGTTGGGCAGCACCGGGCGCAGCCGCAGGATCTCGGTGACCGTCGCGTCGAGATAGTCGCTCTCGCCCCGGTCAAGCTCGGCGACGAGCCGGGCGACGACCGCCGGCTCCCGGGCGAGGCGCTCGAGGGCCCAGGCCAGCTGGGAGGCGGTCGTCTCATGGCCGGCGACCAGCGCGGTCATGAGCTCGTCGCGCAGCTCCTGGCGAGACATCGGCGAGCCATCCTCGTGGCGGGCGCCGATCAGCATCGCCAGCACGTCGTCGCCCGCTGCCGCCGCGTCGCCGGCCGCGCTCGCCTCCGCGCGCCGCTCCTCGATCAGGGTGAACATCAGCTCGTCGGTCTTGGCCATCGCCGCCCGGAAGCGCCGCATCGTCGGCGTCCAGCGCAGGGCGCGCTGCATCACCGGCAGCACCGACAGGGGGCTCTCGCTGAACGACAGCACCTCGCACAAGGCGTCGCGCAGTCCGTCGAGCCGCGGCCCGCGCTCGAGGCCGAACACCGCCTGGAGGATGATCTCGAGGGTCAGGCGCTGCAGCCGGGGGTGAAGCGCCAGCGGCTCGCCGACGGGCCATGCGTCGAGCTCGCGCTCGGTCAGCTCGGTCATCGTCCCGACGAGCCGCTGCATCCGCTCGCCGTGAAAGGCGGGGAGCAGCAGCCGGCGCTGGGCGAGGTGCGCGCTCTCGTCCAGCAGGATCACCGAGTTGCGCCCGATGATCGGCTCGAGCACCCACGCCCCCTCCCCGGGATGCAGGACCTCCGGCGGGGCGGCGAACAGCTCCTTGATGTCGGCCGGGTCCGAGAGCATCACGAACGGCGGCTGGAACGGCAGCTCGACGGTGACGCGCGGACCGTAGCGGCGCAGCCCCTCGAGGGTCGCCGTCGGCCGGGTCCACGTGCCGAGCAGCTGCAGCCACTTCGAGGCCCGGGGCCCGGGGGGCAGAGCGGCGGTCGTCATGGTCGTCTCCTCGATCGTGATCAGCTACGGCGATCCGTACGGGCTGCGCCGGCCCTCGATGGCCAGCAACGTCCGCTTGCGCTCCAGCCCGCCGGTGTAGCCGCCCAGCCCGCCGCCGGCGTGCACCACCCGGTGGCACGGCAGGACGATCGGCAGCGGGTTGGCGCCGAGGGCGTTGCCGGCGGCTCGGAAGCCGCGGGGGCTGCCCGCCCGGGTCGCGACCGCGCCGTAGGTCGCCACCGAGCCGTAGGGGATGGACGTCGCGGCCTCGAGCACGCGGCGCCCGAACGGCGACATCAGCCGCCGATCCAGGGGCAGCTCGAAGTGCTCGCGGCGCCCGGCGAAGTACTCGTCGAGCTCGCGCCGCGGTTCGTCGAGGCGGCGCGGGGCGGCGAGGATGCGCGGGGAGACCCGGCGGGCCAGGTCGGCCAGGGTGGCGTCGGCGTCGCCGCCGACATCGAGGTAGGCGAGGCGCACCAGGCCCTCCGGGGTGGCCGCCAGCAGCAGCGAGCCGACCGGAGAGTCGAGCGTGGCGTAGGCGACGTCGAGCAGCCCGGCGTCGGCGGCCGCCGGCGTGAGGTCCGGCGGGTCGGGCGCCGCGGGGAGGCCGGAGCGCAGCCGGCGCTCCAGGTCGTCGAGCTCGATCATGGGGAGGGGGGGTCCTTTCGCAGTCGCGTGAGGGCTTCGTGAACGTTGCGCCGCGCCGCCTCCTGGCTGGTGTCCATCACGGTGGCGATCTCCGCATACGACGCGTCGGCGAGAAACCGCAGGGTCACGGCGGTGCGCTGCTTGTCGGGCAGGGCCGCCACCTGTGCCCACAGCTCGTCCTCGCCGGTCCCGGCTAGCGGATCGAGCGTCGCCGCGCCCGGCACCAGCTCGCCGGCGGCGGCCACCGGGACCGCCCGCCGGCCGCGGGCCCGGGCGTGGTCGATGACCTTGCGATGAGCGATCGTCAGCAGCCAGCTGCGCAGATTGGCGGCGTCACGCAGCCGGGGATAGGCGCGCAGGGCCGACAGCCACGTCTCCTGGTAGCAGTCGTCGGCGTCGACGGGGCCGACGGAGGCGATCAGGAAGCGGTGCACATCACGGCCGTGCGCGTCGATGAGGGCTTGAAACGGGGGCAGTGACACGGTCAGATGAAACGCCGGGCGCGGCCGCGGCGTGAGATCACGGGTGCCCGGTCGCACTCTGGCACGGCAAGACGGCGCTCAGGGCTTGCCGCCGTCCTCGGTGGGGTATACAAAGAGGCCATGCCACGTGCGATCTGGAGCGGCGCGATCAGCTTTGGGCTGGTCAACGTGCCCGTCAAGATGTATTCAGCGACCTCGCCCAAGTCGGTGCGCTTCCACCAGCTGTCCTCCAAGACGGGGACGCGGATCAAGCAGAAGCGCGTCGATCCGTCGACCGGCGACGAGGTCGCCTTCGAGGACATCGTCAAGGGCTATGAGCTCAGCCCCGACCGCTACGTGCTGATCGAGCCCGAGGAGCTCGAGGCCCTCGATCCCAAGGCGACCAAGACGATCGACATCGAAGAGTTCGTCGATCTGGCCGAGATCGACCCGATCTACTACGACCACTCCTACTACCTGGCGCCCGCCCCCGGCGGCGCCAAGGCCTACCGGCTGCTGCTCGAGGCGATGCGCGAGGCCGGCAAGGTCGCCATCGGCCGGGTGGTGATCCGCTCCAAGCAGCAGCTGTGCGCGTTGCGGCCCTCCGGCGACGCGATGGCCCTGTCGACGATGCTGTTCGGCGACGAGGTGCTCTCGCCCGACCGCATCGACGAGCTCGACGGCCTCGAGGAGGCCGATGCCACCAAGCGCGAGCTGACGATGGCCCAGCAGCTGATCGACTCGCTGTCGGCCGACTTCGATCCGACCAAGTTCAAGGACGAGTACCGCGACCGGGTGCTGGACCTGATCGAGCGCAAGGCGGCCGGCGAGGAGATCGCCGTCCAGCCCGAGGCCGAGGACACGAGCCCCGCGCCCGACCTGATGGCGGCCCTCGAGGCCAGCCTGGCCGAGATCCGGTCGGGCGATTCCGACGAGCCGGCCAAACAGAAGAAGGCCCCCGCCAAGAGCTCGGCGAAGAGCAACGGGTCGACGACGAAGAGCAACGGGTCGACGACGAAGAGCAAGTCGCGGGCGAAGGCGAAGAGCTGACTCGCCGCTGGTAGGATCTGACGGCTGCGACGCCGTGCCTGCCCATCCCCTCCTCGAAGCTGAGGCACAGCTATATGGACCGCATTGCTCCCCCCGGGGCCACTGGCCTCTACGACCCCGTCAACGAACATGATGGCTGCGGCATCGCCCTCGTCGCCAAGCTGTGGGGCGAGGCCACGCATGCTGTCGTCGAGAAGGCCCTCGAGGCGCTCGAGAATATGGAGCATCGCGGGGCCGAGGGCGCCGATCCGAACACCGGTGACGGCGCCGGGATCCTGCTTCAGATCCCCGACGCGTTCATCCGCGGCGCGGTCGCCGGGATCGAACTGCCGGCCCCCGGGCGCTACGGGGTCGGCGTCTGCTACCTCCCGCGTGACCCCGAGCGCCGGCTCGCCTTCGAGACCCTGATCGAGGAGACGGTCACCGCCGAGGGCCAGCGCCCGCTCTGGTGGCGCGACGTCCCCGTCGACGATCGCTACGTCGGAGAGATCGCCCGCATGTCGGCGCCGGTCATCCGCCAGCTGATCGTGCAGGCGTCTGACGAGATCGAGGACCAGGGAGCGTTCGAGCGCAAGCTGTACGTGATCCGCCGCATCATCGAGCGCGAGAGCGGTCCCGAGCTGGCCGTGCCCAGCTTCTCGAGCCGCACCATCGTCTACAAGGGGATGCTGACCGCGCCCCAGCTCCCGCGCTACTTCCCCGACCTGCGCGACCCCCGCCTCGCCTCCCGCCTGGCGCTCGTGCACTCACGGTTCTCGACGAACACCTTCCCCAGCTGGGAGCTGGCCCACCCGTACCGCATGATCGCCCACAACGGCGAGGTCAACACGCTGCGCGGCAACGTCAACTGGATGCGGGCGCGGGAGTCCCAGCTCGTCTCCGAGCTGTTCGGCGACGACCTGGAGAAGGTGCTGCCGGTCGTGCGCAGCGGCGGCTCGGACTCGGCCACCTTCGACAACGTGCTCGAGCTGCTCGTGCTCAGCGGTCGCTCGATCCCGCACGCGATGATGATGATGATCCCCGAGGCGTATCGCACGAGCAAGGACCTCGATCCCGACGTCCGGGGCTTCTATGACTTTCACTCGTGCCTGATGGAGCCGTGGGACGGCCCGGCGGCGATCGCCTTCACCGACGGCCGGTGGGCGGGGGCGGTGCTCGACCGCAACGGCCTGCGGCCGGGGCGCTGGATCCAGGACACCGAGGGTTACGTCGTGCTCGCCTCCGAGACCGGCGTGATGACGGTGGCGCCCGAGCACGTGTCGGCCAAGGGCCGTCTCGCCCCGGGCAAGATCTTCCTCCTGGACCTCGAGGACGGGCGCATCGTCCCCGATTCCGAGGTCAAGCGCCGCGTCGCGCGCCGCAAGCCCTACGGCGAGTGGTACGAGCGCTCGGTCGTCCAGATCGACGACCTCCCCGAGCGCGACCCGCTCGTTCCCCGCGTCGAGCCGCTGCGCTCGCGCCAGCTCGCCTTCGGGTATTCGCAGGAGGACCTGCGGATGATCATCGCGCCGATGGCCTCCAAGGGCGAGGAGCCGGTGGCGAGCATGGGCAACGACGCCGCCCTGGCCGTGATGTCCGACCGCCAGCCGCCGCTGTTCTCCTACTTCAAGCAGCTGTTCGCCCAGGTCACCAACCCTCCGGTGGACCCGATCCGCGAGAACGTGGTCATGAGCCTGCAGACGGGGGTGGGGGCCGAGGTCAACCTCCTGGCGGAGTCCCCCGACCAGGCCCACCAGCTCGTCATCGAGCAGCCGATCCTGCGCAACGCGCAGCTCGAGAAGCTGCGCCAGGTCTCGCACGAGATCTTCGACGCGGCCACGCTGGACATCACGTGGCCGATCGAGGACGGCCCCGACGGGATGGAGAGCCGGCTGGAGGCGATGTGCCTGGAGGCCGAGAGCCAGGTCGACCACGGAGCCAACATCCTCATCCTCTCCGATCGCAACGTCGGTCCCGAGCGGGTGGCGATGCCCTCGCTGCTCGCCGTCGCCGCCGTGCACCATCACCTCGTGCGCGCGGGCACGCGGTTGCGCACCGGGCTGGTGATCGAGTCCGGCGAGCCCCGTGACATCCACCACATGGCGACCCTGATCGGGTACGGCGCGTCGGCGATCAACCCCTACCTCATGTTCGAGTCGCTCGACGAGCTCGCCGCTCGATCCCTCCTGCCCGAGGACATGGAGACCGACGAGGCCGAGCAGAAGATCGTCAAGGCGATCGGCAAGGGGCTGCTCAAGACGATCGCCAAGATGGGCATCTCGACGATCCAGTCCTACTGCGGAGCGCAGATCTTCGAGGCCGTCGGCCTCGAGCGCGAGGTGATCGATCGCCACTTCACCGGCACCGCGTCGCGGATCGGCGGCGTCGGCCTCGAGGTCCTCGCCGCCGAGGCGCTCGGCCGTCACTTCCGCGCCTATCCGCGCACCGACCGCGAGGTGCTCCCTGTCGGGGGGGTGCTGCAGTGGCGCCGCGACGGCGAACGCCACATCTGGAACCCGGACACGATCGCCTCGCTCCAGCACGCCGTTCGCGCCGCCGCCGGCCCGAGCCTCGAGAGCAACGGCAACGGCAACGGCAATGGCAACGGGGCCGTGGCCCGCGATCCGCAGCAGACCTACGACGAGTTCGCCCGCCAGGCCAACGACGAGGCCACGCGGGCCGCCGCCCTGCGCGGACTGATGCGGTTCGTCGAGGCCGACGAGCCGGTGCCGCTCGACGAGGTGGAGCCGGCGACCGAGATCGTCAAGCGCTTCAGCACCGGCGCGATGTCGCTCGGCTCGCTCTCCCGGGAAGCGCACGAGACGCTGGCCATCGCCATGAACCGGCTGGGCGGCAAGTCGAACACCGGCGAGGGCGGCGAGGACCCGTCGCGCTACCTCCCCGACGAGAACGGCGACCGCCGCCGCTCGGCGATCAAGCAGGTCGCCTCCGGCCGCTTCGGGGTGACGATCGACTACCTCGTCAACGCCGACCAGCTGCAGATCAAGATGGCCCAGGGGGCCAAGCCCGGCGAGGGCGGTCAGCTCCCCGGCCACAAGGTCGACGAGTACATCGCCAAGATCCGCTACTCGACGCCCGGGGTGGGGCTGATCAGCCCGCCGCCGCATCACGACATCTACTCGATCGAGGATCTCAAGCAGCTCATCTACGACCTGCGCTGCGCCAACCCGACGGCGTCGGTGTCGGTCAAGCTCGTCTCCGAGGTCGGGGTCGGGACGGTCGCCTCCGGGGTCGCCAAGGCCAATGCCGACCACGTGACGATCTCCGGCCACGACGGCGGCACCGGCGCCTCGCCCCAGTCCTCGGTCCAGGGGGCCGGCGTCCCGTGGGAGATCGGTCTCGCCGAGACGCAGCAGACCCTGCTCCTCAACGACCTGCGCAGCCGGATCAGGGTCGAGGTCGACGGGCAGATCAAGACCGGGCGCGACGTCGTCATCGGGGCGCTGCTCGGCGCCGACGAGTTCGGCCTCTCGACCGCGCCGTTGATCGCGATGGGCTGCATCATGATGCGCGTCTGCCACCTGAACACCTGTCCGGTCGGGATCGCCACCCAGGACCCCGAGCTGCGCTCGCGCTTTCAGGGGACCCCCGAGCACGTCACCGCCTACATGATGTTCGTCGCCGAGGAGGTGCGGACGATCATGGCCTCGCTGGGCATCCGCCGCTTCGAGGACCTGATCGGGCGTCCCGACCTGCTCGAGACCGACGAGGCGATCGACCACTGGAAGTCGCGGGGCGTCGATCTGTCGATGGTGCTGGGCTCGCTTGACCTCCCTCCGGAGATCCCCCGCCGATGCACGCGCGCCCAGGTCCCGGTGCTCGACGACGCGCTGGACTGGGAGCTGGTCTCCATCTGCGAACCGGCGATCCAGGACGGAGAGTCGGTCCGCCATGGCCCGATCCCCGTCCGCAACGTCAACCGGGCCGTCGGCGGGATCCTGTCGGGCGAGATCGCCCGCCAGCGGGGCGCCCGCGGCCGGGCGGGCGGGCTACCGGAGTCAACGATCGAGATCTCGTTCAGCGGCTCGGCGGGCCAGAGCTTCGCCGCCTGGCTGGCCCCGGGTGTGACGTTCTCGCTGCGCGGAGAGACCAACGACTACACCGGCAAGGGGCTCTCGGGCGGGATCGTCGCCGTCCGCCCCCCCGAGGCCGCCCTGTTCCGCGCCGAGGAGAACATGATCGTCGGCAACACCGTCCTCTACGGGGCGACCGCGGGCCGCGCGTTCATCCGCGGCCTCGCCGGGGAGCGCTTCGCGGTGCGCAACTCGGGGGCGTACGCCGTCGTCGAAGGCGTCGGCGACCACGGCTGCGAGTACATGACGGGCGGCCGGGTCGTGGTGCTCGGGCGCACCGGGCGCAACTTCGCCGCCGGGATGAGCGGCGGGATCGCCTACGTCTATGACCGCGACCGCGGCTTCAAGGCCCGGTGCAACCTGGAGCTCGTCGACCTCGAGGAGCTCGGCGAGGACGACGAGGCCGAGGTGCGGACGCTGATCGGCGAGCACGCCCAGCGCACCGGCTCCCTCGTGGCCCGCAACGTCCTGGCCTCATGGGAACGCGAGCGGGCCCGCTTTGTCAAGGTGATGCCGCGCGACTACAAGCGCGTGCTCGAGGAGCGCGCCCAGGCCGAGCTCGAGGCCGAGGGCGAACCCGTCGGCGCTTAGCCCGCGGCTTGCTAGCCTTGCTCGCCCCGTGGGTGAACTCGGCGCGTTTCTCAAGATCCACCGCGTCGGCTTCGACAAGCGCGACCCGCGACGGCGTGTTCGCGACTACGACCAGTACTTCGAGCTGCAGCCCGAGGCCGAGCTGCGCCGCCAGGGCGCGCGCTGCATGGACTGCGGGGTGCCGTTCTGTCACGAGGGCTGCCCGCTCGGCAACCTGATCCCCGATTGGAACGATCTCGTCTACCGCGACAAGTGGCGCGAGGCGATCGATCAGCTGCACGCCACCAACAACTTTCCGGAGTTCACCGGGCTGATCTGTCCGGCGCCGTGCGAGTCGGCGTGCGTGCTGAAGATCAACGACGATCCGGTGACCATCGAGCAGATTGAGCTGGCGATCGTCCAGCGGGCGTTCGACGAGGGCTGGATCGTCCCCGAGCCGCCCGATCGGCGATCGGGGCGCACCGTCGCCGTCGTCGGGGCGGGGCCCGCCGGTCTCGCCGTCGCCGCCGAGCTCAACCGCTGTGGCCACGCGGTGACGGTGTTCGAGCGCGACGAGGCCCCGGGTGGGCTGCTGCGCTTCGGCGTGCCCGACGCCAAGCTGGAGAAGTGGATCATCGACCGCCGGGTCGACCTCCTCGAACAGGAGGGCATCGAGTTCCAGTACGAGACCGACGTCGGCCGCGACGTGTCCGCCGAGGAGCTCCAGGAGCGCTTCGACGCCGTCGTGCTCTCGATCGGCTGCCGCGTCTCGCGGGATCTCGAGCTGCCGGGCCGCGAGCTCGGGGGCATCCACTTCGCGATGGACTACCTGTACCAGCGCAACCGCTGGGTGGCCGCGCATCGGACCCCACCGATCCAGCCCACCCGGGAGCCGGGATCGGACCCCGTCGCCGAGATCACCGCTCGGGACAAGAAGGTCATCGTCATCGGCGGCGGCGACACCGGCATGGACTGCATCTCCAACGCCCATCGCGAGGGCGCCGCGAGCGTCGTCATGCTCGACGTCTACGCACAGCTGCCCGACGGCGAGGATCCCCGCACGCCGTGGCCGCTGCCGCCGAAGCGGACCGCCAGCACCTACGCCCTCGAGGAGGGCGGCAAGCGGCGCTGGGGCACCGAGGTCACCGGGTTCGGTGGGAAGGACGGCATGGTCAGCCACGTCTATGCCCGCCAGGTGACCGGGACCTCGTCACGCGATCTGACGCCCGTCCCCGGCTCGGAGTTCGTCCTCGAGGCGGATCTCGCGCTGCTGGCGATCGGCTTTCAGCATCCCGAGCACGAGGGGCTCGTCTCCGGGCTCGGGCTCGAGCTCGACCGGCGCGGCAACGTCCGGACGCGCCAGACCTACCGGACGTCGGTCGGGCGCGTGTACGCGTGCGGGGACGCGCGGATCGGCCAGTCGCTCGTCGTCACGGCGATCGCCGAGGGCCGCAAGTGCGCGCGGATCGTCAACGCCGACCTCGGCGGCAGCCCGATGGACGCCGATCGTGAGCGGTTGGCCGTCGGGGCGTGGAGCGGGGAATCGGACCGCACGCTGCGTCACGAGGCCGAAGCTGCCGGCTCGGTTCGCCCGGGAGACCAGTTCTTCACCGGTCCGGCCACGCGCCAGTCTTAGACCGGATTTATCACCCGGTGTCGCAATTCTTACCCGGCGCGCCCGCGAGGTGCTACGGTCTCTCCGACGATCTGCGCGAAATCGGGGCGCACATAAACTTTTTGGGGCTGGAGGTTTGATCTCAGCTTGGGGCGGGGAAACTCGTCCCTGTCGGTCAGGGAACTGCGCCCCCACTTCCCTGGCTCTCCGGGGGGCCCAGATGGATCTGGGCCCCCCGGTCCTTTAAGACTCGGTGACGCCGGCCGGAATCGGCCGGTCGCATCCCGTCGGTGTGCGACCGTGTGTCGATGCCCGCGCCCGCTCCACTCCTCGCGGCGGCCGCTGCCCACCCCGGCAGCTCGATCCTCGACACCATCAACAGCCTGCTGTCGTCGGCAGGGACGTTCTTCTCCCAGCTGGCGAGCCTGAGCTGGCCGCCGCTGCTCGCGGGGCTCGGCCTGTACGCCGTGTATCTGCTGCTGCGCTCGCGCGCCCTGTTCAACGCCGTGCGCGCCGCCTACCCCGACGGTCGGGTGCGCTGGCGCGATGTGTGGGGCGGGTACATGGTCGGCTACGCGGTCAACAACGTATTCCCGCTCGGCGGCGGCAACATCGCGCAGCTGTTCCTCACCCGGGTGGCGATCGAGGACTCGAGCTACCCGACGATCGCTAGTGCGCTAGCCACCGGGGTCCTGTTCGACTGGTTCATCGGGCTGCTCGTGATGGGCTTCGCCTTCACCCAGGGGGTGTTTCCCAAGCCGCCCGACTTCTCCAAGCTGCCGGCGTTCGACATCAGCTTCTTTGCCGCGAACATGCGCTTCACGCTGTTCTTCCTCACCGCGGTCAGCGTGCTGTTCGTCGTCGCCTTCGCGCTGCTGTCGGCGCGCGTGCGGGCGTTCTGGCAGCGGATCCGCCTGGGTCTGACCATCCTCGGCGACCGGCGGCGGTATCTGCGTCAGATGGGCGCCTGGCAGCTGGCGAGCTGGGTCCCGCGCTTCTTCGCCTACTGGGCGCTGCTCGACGCCTTCCACATCGGCGGTTCGGTCCGGAACGCTCTCCTCGTGCTCGCCGTCCAGGTGGTCGCCTCCGTGTTCCCGTTCACCCCGGGCGGCGCCGGCGTCCAGCAGGCGCTGCTGCTGACGATCTTCGCCAGCAGCGCCGACGTGGCCGCCTTCTCGGTCGGCCAGCAGATCGCGACCGCGGTCCTGAGCTCGGCCCTGGGCTTCGCCGCGCTCGTGCTCATCTTCCGCTTTCGCAGCTTCCGCGAGGTCATCGCGCGCGGGCGCGAGCATCGTCGCCGGGAGACCGCGGGGCCCGGCTACGGGCCGTCCCGCCCCCTCGCACCCCCGCCGTAGCGCCGGCGGATCGCGCCCGACCTCCGCCGGACCCCCGGCCGGCCGGGCCTATAGTTGGCGTCGAAACGATGCCCACCTTCTGTCGCCACAATCGCCTTGTCCAGAACTGCCCGATCTGCGCGCGCGAGCAGGATGTGGAGATGCGACCGGTGGTGACTCCGGGCGGCCAGTCGATCCCGGCCGCGCGCCCGGGCCGGGCCGCGGGATCGGACCGGCCCGCCCGCACGGGCTCCCGCGGCGGCTCGCGCGGCTCCGCGGGGCTGACCGTCCGCCGACTCGCCCGCGAGACCGAGGACGGCTACCGCTCCGGGCTCGTCCCCGGGTTGCGGTCGGGAAGCGACGCCGACCGCTTGGCCACCGAGCTCGCCTTTGCCACGGCGCGCCTCGAGCGCCTGGCGACCGATCCCCCCGGCCTGTATGCCGAGGTCGCCGATCCGGCCCACGACCTCGAGGAACGGACGTGGCTGGCCTTCGAGATCGCCTACCTCGGTCCGCTGGACGGCGACTCGCCGTTTGAGGGGATCGCCCGCGCCCGGACCACGTGGGCGTCGGGACAGGTGCCCGTCCTCGACGACGTGGCGACGGGTCCGCGCACGGCGTATGAGCCGGCGCGGGGCACGCGCACGCTCGAGGCCTATCGCGCGTGGGCGCAGCGCTCGGGCTCGCAGGCGGCGGCGATCGGTGGCGAGGCGGCGTGGACGCCGGAGCGCCGCTTCGCGCGGGCGTTCGAGCGCCTGGCCCTGCCCGGTCTCGGCCGGGGCGCACGGTTTGACCTGCTCGCCTCGCTCGGTCGGCTGGGCGTCTACGAACTGCGGGCCGGGGCCCTGGGCTTCGGCGGCTCGGACATCGTCACCCTCGCCGCCAAGCGGATCCTGGGGATCGGCGACACGTTGCTCCTCGAGCGTCGTGCCGGCGAGCTGGCCGAGGCCTGCGGAGTGCCGCTGGAGGCGCTCGACGTCGGCTTTTACAACTGGGAGCGCGGGACGCGGGCGAGCCTCGGCATGGCGCCCGGCGATGAGCCCGACCCGGCGGCGCTGGAATCCGCGCGCGCCGCCCTCGGGCTCGACTAGGGCCGCGTCGCACCGCGGCCGGGCGCACTAGCCTAAGAGACATGCTCTTCCTCGTTCTTCTCGTGCTGTGGCCGGTCGCCGAGCTGTTCGTCGCCGTCAAGGTCGCCGAAGCGATCGGCGTGCTGCTCACCATCGTGCTGCTCGTGGCCAGCTGGCCGGTCGGCATGTGGCTTCTGCGCTCCGAGGGACGCGCCGCCTGGCGGCGGCTGAGCGTCGCCGTCGACGCCGGCCGGTCGCCCGGCCGGTCCGTGCTTGACGGCGCCCTGGCCCTCGTCGGCGGCGTCCTGTTCCTCGTCCCGGGCTTCATCACCGACGTGCTCGGCGCCGGCCTGCTGCTGAGCCCGATCCGGGCCCTGGCGCGCCGCGCGATCGAGCGCAACGTCGCCAGCCGCCTCGTCGTGCGCGCGACCCGTTTCTCCGGCCGCCCGCCATCCTCCTACGACGTCGATTCCACGGCCCGCGACGTCGACCCGCGCCACCTGCCGGGATGAGCCACGGCGACGGCACGGCCTTCCGGACGGTCGCGTTCGGGGACGTCGGCGGTCGGCTGTGGGGGGCGGCCGTGCAGAGCGGCCACGCGGGAGCCGTGTTCGGGAGCGCTGACGCCGCGGCGGCCGCGCCCGAACCCCGGTGGACCGTCGAGGACCGCGCCTGGCGCCTGAGCGGCGACGGCTTCGAGCTGCATTTCGAGCCCCGCGGCGAGGCCCCGGCTCCTCCGAACGGCGGGGGTGGCACGGCCCCGCCGGAGGTCAGCGGCGTCCAGGAGCTCTGCCGCGTCCACGGCTGGATCTCGCTCGACGGGACCGAGCACGCCGTCGACTGCGGCGGCACCCGGACCGAGGTCGACGGCATCGGCCCCGACGCGATCGGCTCCGCGCGCGTCGTCTCGGGCTGGTTCGGCGACGACGAGGCGATCACGGTGATCGCACTGCGCTCGCGCCGCGCCGCCGACCACGAGGCCGACCTGATGGCCGCGACCCTGTTTGACCCCGAGGGCTGGGTGGCCGTCTCGGACCCGCGGCTGTCGACCACCTACACCGCGGCCGGTGACCCGGCGCGGACGAGCCTCGAGCTGTGGGTGTCCGAGGCCGAGAACGAGTTTCCGCGGCGCGCCGCCGGGGAGGCCGCCGGTGGCGCGGCGAGCGTCGACGCCGGCGGGCTCGCCGTGCGGGTGGCCCCGCTGCGCTGCCACAGTCGCGGCCTTGAGGGCGCCGGCGTCTACGTGCTCGCCACGCTCTAGGCACCGATGGCCGGCGTGCAGGCCGTCATCAGCGACTTCGGCGGCGTGCTCACGTCACCCATGGAGGCTGCGTTCGAGGCCTTTCAGGAATCCTCGGGCGTGTCGCTGGCGGCCCTGGGGGAGGCGATGGCGGCCCTCGCCGGCGAACGCGGGATCAACCCGCTGTTCGAGCTCGAGACCGGACGGCTGACCGAGGCGGACTTCCTCCGCGCCCTCGGGGAGCGGCTGACCGAGCGGCTCGGACGCCCGGTCGAGATGGCCGATTTCGGCGAGCGCTACTTCGCGCACCTGACGCCCAACCAGGCGATGATCGACTACATGCGCCAGCTGCGCGAGCGTGGGTACCGGATGGCGATCTGCACCAACAACGTCCGCGAGTGGGAGCACCGGTGGCGAGCGATGCTGCCCGTCGACGAGATCTTCGATGTCGTCGTCGATTCGGCGTTCGTCGGCACCCGCAAGCCCGAGCCTCAGATCTACGCGATGACCCTCGAGCGGCTCGGCGTACCGGCGGACGCCGCGCTGCTCATCGACGACATCGAGATCAATTGCGACGCCGCCCGGGCGCTGGGGATGGGCGCGGTGTGGTTTCGTTGCACCGAACAGGCGATGATCGACAGCGAAGCCGCGCTGGCGGCAGGCTGATACTGGGCGAAAGGCGTGACGATGCGATGGAGGCTCGGGCTGATGGTGGTCGGGTGCCTGCTGGCGGGGCTCGTCGTCGGCGTGCTGAGCACCCAGGGCGGCGAGGACGCCACCACGCCGGATCCGACGACCGCCGGGAGCCTCGATTCGCTCCCCTCGGCGCTGACGATCTCGCTTCCCTCCCGCGCGACCGGGCGGACGGTTCCCTCTGGGTTCTTGGGCTTCTCGTTCGAGTTCCAGGCGGTGCGTGCCTACACCGGGCATGACCCGCGCCACGTCAACCCGGTGCTCGAGCAGCTGATTCGCAACCTCAGCCCCGGCCAGGCCCCGGTGCTGCGGATCGGGGGCGACAGCACCGATATCGCCTACGCGCCCGGGCCCGGGGTGAGCGCGCCGCCGTATCTCGCCTATTCGCTGACCCCGGGTTGGATGGCCACCACCGGGGCGCTCGCTCGCCAGCTGGGGGCACGGATGATCATGGGCCTCAACCTGGCCGCCAACGACCCTGCGCTCGCCGCCACCGAGGCCCGCGACTACGTGCGGTCGTTCGGCGCCGGCGCGATCGAGGCGCTCGAGATCGGCAACGAGCCGAACATCTACAGCCAGGTCACCGTCTTTCACACGCGGCTCGGGGCTCGCATCCACGCCCGGCCGAGCGGCTTCGGATATCCGGCGTACCGCAGCCAGTTCCGCGCCATCGTTCGCGCATCACCGCGGTTCGCGCTCGCCGGACCGGCGCTGGCCGCGGGCCCGACGCCGGCGCGAGGCTCGTGGGTGCAGACGATGCCCGACTTCCTGCGCGGCGATCCACGCGTTCAGATCATGACCGTGCACCGCTATCCGCTGCGCAACTGCTACGTCGCACCCTCCTCGGAGCAGTTTCCGACGGTGGCCCATCTGCTCTCCCGGTACGCGACGGCCGGCCTCGCCGCCAGCCTGCGCCGCTGGCTGGCCATCGCCCACGGCCAGCAGCGCCAGCTGCGCGTCGACGAGCTGAACTCGGTGGCGTGCCGCGGCAAGCGGGGGATCAGCGACACCTTCGCCAGCTCGCTGTGGGTCACCGATGCCCTGTTCTCGCTGCTCGCCGCGGGGGTCGACGGCGTCAACATGCACACCCTGCCCAAGACCTCGTACGAGCTGTTCGAGTTCACTCGGACGGGCGGCCAGTGGCGGGCCTGGGTGCGACCCGTCTACTACGGCCTGCAGCTGTTCGCCGAGGCGGCGCCGCCCGGATCACGGCTGCTGCGGATCCCCAGGCTGAGCGGGCGCAGCTCGGTGCTGAGCGTGTGGGCGACCCGGGCCACCGATGGCGTCGACCGCGTGGTCCTGATCGACAAGGACCCGAAGCGGCCCGAGACGGTGACCGTGCGCCCGCCCGCCGGCACCCCCAGCGGAGCGATCCTCGAGCGCCTGCGGGCCCGTAGCGTGCACTCGCGCTCCGGGGTGACGCTCGGCGGGCGGACCTACGGCCGCGAGACGGCGACCGGTCAGCTGGAGCCGGCGATCACCCGGGCGCTGACGCCCGATGCCAGGGGCGGATACAGGATCACGGTGCCCGGGGGCAGCGCCGCGCTGATCACGTTGCGACCGTCGCTCGCGGCGCCCTAGTTCTCGACGCCGAGGCGGTCCCAGCAGTACAGCTCCAGGCACTCGGTCGCCAGCGACGCGCAGCGTTCGTGCGACAGCCACGGCAGCACGGTGTCGAACGCCTGCTCCTCGCCGACGCCCGCCTCGAACGCCTCCTCGCCACGGAAGCCGGCGGCGATCTTCAGCGCCTCGCGCCGGTTGTCGCCCAGGGACTGGAACACGTTGACGAGGAACTCCTTGTTCGGCAGGGGATGGCCCACCTCCAGCGACACGTGCCACGCCGCCAGCAGCGACAGGTCGTGCTCGTCGAGGTCGGCGACCGCCTTGGCGTAATGCGACTCGAGCTCTGACTCCGGGATCTCATCCACCCATGCGCGCACGACCTCACCGAGGATCTGACGGCGCGCTTCACGACCAACCGAGTCGGCGATCACCCGGATGGCATTCTGCGGTTCGATGAAGCACAGGGACATGGCAGCTCCGACTAGGGAATGCGATTGCCCGGGAAGGTAGGCAATCCCCCGGACGGAGCCGTGACGAGGTCAGGCGAGAGCGGTCGCCGGTCCCTCGAGGGTGACGCCGGGCAGCCGATGCAGGCCGACGAGCTCGATCAGCGTCCGGATCTGTGGCTGGGCCCCGCGCAGCAGGATCGCCCGGCCGTGCGCGCGCAGCCGCCGCGCCAGCATCGCCAGGTCGAGCATCAGCGACGCGTCAGCGAACGCGAGCTCGGTGAGATCGACGATCACATCGGTCTGCGCGCGGAATGCCCGCGTCAGCGCTCGACGCCGATACCCCTGCGTGCTGCGATCCTCATCGCCCGCGCAACGCAGGACCGGCGGCTTGTCGTTGAAGTCGACGATCGTGGAAACCTAGCCAAACTGCATAGGGCGTGACAAGCATTTCGCCAACATTTAGTTCGGGCCGCCCGCGCGACGCGCCGGACTACACTCACCGGCATGGCCAATGTTGACGAAGTAACCGATGCGCTGCGCGAGGTCATCGACCCGGAGCTGGGTCTCGATTTCGTCGAGCTCGGCCTGATCTACGAGGTCGCGGTCGAGGGCGGCAACGTCAGCGTCACCTACACGCTCACCAGCCCCGGCTGTCCGATCGGCCCGCAGGTCTCCGAGCAGATCGAGGAGTTCGTCTCCGAGCTGGACGGCGTCGACGACGTGCAGTCGACGATGACGTTCACGCCGCCCTGGACCCCGGAGCTGATGAGCGAAGACGCGAAGTTCGCGCTCGGCTTTTAGAGATTCGCCGTATCGCCGGCGTGGTCGCTGAGGATCAGCGCCTCGGCGATCCGCGCCGTCGCCGCGTGGGCATCGGCGGACCGCTCGAATAGGCAGGCGAGCAGATGCTCTCCGCGCTCGCGCTTGTCCTTGGCTCGGTCTCGAGCCCGCTGCTCACGCCGGCGTGCAGCCTCGGCCCGCTCCTGCGTGGTCTGCGGTCCCGGCGCCATGATGAGCCCGAAGTACCCGACGGGCTCGGAAAGAAAACGCCACCCTCACTGCGGCCGCTGACGCAGCTCACGCCCGAGGTCGATGGCCCGGATGTCGTGGTCGCCGGGCAGCTTGGCGAGCACTGACAGCGCCACGTCGCGGACGTCGTGCTCGTGGCGGCCGAGGTCGTCGACGAGCGAGCGCAGCGCCGTGTGCACGATCTTCAGCTGGGCGGCCGTGAGGTCGAGGTGAAACGCGATCTCACCCGGCTGGATGAGATCGCCGGGGGCCATGTCGTCGGTCATGAGTCGGGACGCTTGCGCGCGGGGCGGGCCCCGCGTTCGCGTTTGGCGCGCATGTCGGCGGCGGGGCCGCGCTTGGCGCGCCCGTGATCGGCGGGCACGATCGGCAGCGGTCCACCGTTCGCGGCCGCCCGTTCGGAGCGCCGCGCCGTAGCGGCCGGGCGCGCCCGCTCCGCCTTGGCCGACACCAACGGCCGGGACCGCTCACCGGCGCTCGCCCGGGCGGCCGCCAAAAGCTGCGCGAGCGAGACCTCGATCCCCTCGGCCACCAGGTCGATATCCGGCATCGCGTCGTAGTCGCCGAGAAGCCCGTAGTCCAGCCCGCCGTTGTAGGACATGATCGCGATGGCCAGCGCGTGATCCTGGGGCAGGAACGCCAGCGGAAACAGATCCTCCAGCTCGCGGCCGAGCACGTAGAGCGGCATCTGCGGGCCGGGGATGTTCGTCACCAGGAGGTTGAACAGCCGCGTCGAGAAGTTCAGGCGGCTCGCCTGGGCGAGGACCGTCGGCGGGGCGAGGCTGTTGACGGCGGCCAGGGTCGCGGCGCCGACGGCCTGCTTGGACTCCTTGAGGCCGTTCATGGCCTCGCGCACGAACTGCAGCCGCGCCACCGGATCCTCGATGTAGACGGGCAGCGGGCCGCGCATCACCGTCAGCTGGTTGCCGAGCGAGTGACGCTGGTCCTTGGTGCGCACCGACACCGGGACGAGCGCGCGCATCTCCAGGCCCTCGGTGCGCACGCCGCGCGAGTGCAGCCACTCGGCGAGCGCGCCCGAGACGACGGTCAGCACCACGTCGTTGACGGTGCCGCCGAGCGCGTCCTTGATCTCCTTGTAGTCGGCGAGCTGCTGGCGCACGACGGCGTAGCGACGATGCGGTCCGATCTCGACGTTGAGCGGCGTCTCCGGCGCCGGGTTCAGGCCCGCCCACACGAGCTCGCCGAGGCCCTCGGCGGCATCGCGCAGCAGGTTCAGCGAGGTCGTCGGCCGGGTGGCGGCGCCGATCGCGCGGGCGACCAGCTCGGCCGTGGTGGTGACGACGCCGCGCGCCCCGGCGAGGACCAGCTCTGCGGGCGAGGGCTCGGGCTCCGGGCGCCACGGCTCGAGCTCCTGATCGGTGATATTGATCGCCGGCGCGCGCTCGACGTCGAACAGCACCGAGGCGAGGTCGACGCCGGAGATGCCGTCAACGAGTGCGTGATGGGTCTTGGAGATGAGCGCGAAGCGGCCATCCTCCAATCCCTCGACCAGCCAGTTCTCCCACAGGGGCTTGGAGCGGTCGAGCTGCTGGGAGGCGATCCGCGAGGCGAGCAGGAACAGCTGCTCCTCGCTGCCGGGCGAGGGCAGCGCGGTGTGGCGGACGTGGTACTCGAGGTTGAAGTCGGGATCGTCGACCCACAACGGGCGGCCCGCCTCCAGCGGCGGTGTGGCCAGCTTCTGGCGGTAGCGGGGGACGAGATGCAGCCGCCCGCGCACGTGGTCAAGGAACTCCTCAAAGTCCGGGACCGGCCCTTCGAAGATGAGCACGCCGCCGATGTGCATGTGCGAGTCCCGCCCCTCCTGGTGAAGGAAGGAGGCGTCTATCGATGTGAGGCGGTCGAGGTGCTGCTGGGACATCGTCACATTCCTCCCGGCGCGTGGCGCGTACAGCCTCAGCGTACCCGGGAGTAGCACTGCGGTCCAGCCGCCGGCGGTAGCATCCCGGCCATGGCCTGGGACTTCTCCACCGAGCCGGAGTTCGAAGCCAAGCTTCAGTGGATGCGCGAGTTCGTCCGCGAGCACGTGTGGCCGCTGGAGACGCTGTGGGCAGAGCTCGGCTGGGACGGGCTGCAGCGGGCCGCCCGTCCGCTGCAGGAGCAGGTCAAAGACCAGGAGCTGTGGGCCGCCCACCTCGATCCCGAGCTCGGAGGCCAGGGCTACGGCCAGGTCAAGCTCGGCCTGATGCACGAGATCCTCGGCTCCAGCCCCCTCGCCCCGCTCATGTTCGGAAACGCGGCGCCGGACTCGGGCAACTCCGAGATCCTCGCCATGGGGGGGACCCCCGAGCAGAAGGAGCGCTACCTGTATCCGCTGCTCGCCGGCGATCTGAAGTCGGCGTTCAGCATGACCGAGCCCGACACCGCCGGCTCGGATCCGACGATGCTCAAGACCCGGGCGGTGCGCGACGGCGACGACTGGGTCATCAACGGCCACAAGTGGTACTCGTCCAACGGCTCGATCGCCGACTTCATGATCGTCATGGCGGTCACCGATCCCGATGCCCGCCCCCATCAGCGCGCCTCGATGTTCATCGTCGATGCCGACGCTCCCGGGGTCAACGTGGTGCGCGACGTGGCCACCATGGAGCATCCCTACGACAGCTTCGGTCGCTACGGCAACCACGCCGAGATCCTCTACGAGGACGTCCGAATCCCGGGCGACGCGATCCTCGGGGCCCAGGGCGCGGGCTTTCTCATCGCCCAGCAGCGGCTGTATCCCGGTCGCATCCACCACTGCATGCGATGGCTGGGCGTCGCCCGCCGCGCCTTCGACATGCTGTGCGAGCGCTCCCTGTACCGGGAGTCGCACGGCAAGACCCTCAGCCAGCATCAGACGATCCAGAACTGGATCGCCGACTCCGAGGCCGAGATGACGGCGGCGCGGCTGATGACCCTGCACGCCGCGTGGAAGATGGACATCGAGGGGGTCGCCGCGGCGCGCAAGGACATCGCGCTGATCAAGTTCTACGGGGCCAAGGTGCTCCACGACGTCGTCGACCGCGCGCTGCAGGCGCACGGCGCGCTCGGCTACTCGACCGACCTGCCGCTCGAGGCCATGTACCGGTTCGCGCGGGCGGCTCGGATCTACGACGGACCCGACGAGGTCCACCGGGCCTCCGTCGCCCGCCAGGTCCTGCGCGGCTACGAGGCCCCCCCGACGGGGTGCCGACCGAGCGCATCCCCACGCGCCGCGAGGCCGCCCGGCGCCAGTTCGCCGACGTGCTGGCGGCCGTCACCGCCAACGATTGAGCGCAGCGCCTCCTAGACTGACAGGCGTGTCCGAACTGGAGACGATCCTGCTCGCCGCTCCCCGCGGCTACTGCGCCGGCGTCGATCGCGCCGTGCAGACGGTCGAGCGCGCGCTCGAGCTCTACGGCGCGCCCGTGTACGTGCGCAAGGAGATCGTCCACAACAAGCACGTCGTCGAGAAGCTGCGTGACCGTGGCGCGGTGTTCGTCGAGTCCGAGTCCGAGGTCCCCGAGGGCGCGACCGTCGTCTTCTCCGCCCACGGCGTCTCACCGGCCGTGCATGCCAACGCCACCGCGCGCGGCCTGCAGACGATCGATGCCACCTGCCCGCTGGTGACCAAGGTCCACGTCGAGGCCAAGAAGTTCGCCGCCGAGGACTACACGATCGTGCTCATCGGCCACGCCGGCCACGAGGAGGTGGAGGGCACGATGGGGGAGGCGCCCGCGCACATCGTGCTCATCGAGGACGAGGCCGGTGTCGAGACCCTCGAGGTCCGTGACCCGGCGAAGGTCGCCTACATCTCGCAGACGACCCTGTCGGTCGACGAGACGCGCGCCATCATCGCCCGCCTGCGCGAGCGCTTTCCGGCGATCACCGGACCCCGGACCGACGACATCTGTTACGCCACGACCAACCGTCAGGCGGCCGTCAAGCAGCTCGCTCAGGAGTCCGATCTCGTGCTCGTCATCGGCAGCCGCAACTCCTCGAACAGCAATCGCCTCGTCGAGGTCGCGCGCGAGCACGGCGCCGACTCCTACCTGATCGACAACGAGGCCCAGGTCCGCGAGGAGTGGCTCGCCGGCAAGCGCGTGATCGGGATCACCTCGGGCGCCAGCGCTCCCGAGGAGCTCGTCCAGCGCCTCGTCGCCTTCTTCCGTCGCCGCGGTGCCGAGGACGTGCGGGAGCTGGAGGTCGTCTCCGAGGACGTCCGCTTCATGCTGCCCAAGGCGATCCGCCAGGCGATGGCCGCCGCCTGAGCCCGGACCCGGGCGCTGCGCACCCTCGTCGTCTCCGACCTGCACCTCGGGATGCGCTCCGAGCGCGACCTGGTGCGGTCCCCCGCGGTCCGCGGCGCGCTGACCGCGGCGCTCCCGGAGGTCGACCGGCTCGTCCTACTCGGCGACCTGCTCGAGCTGCGCCAGGGCCCGGTGCGCGAGGCGCTGGCCGCCGCGCAACCGGCGCTGCGTGAGATCGGAGCCGCGATGGGGGCGGGCGCGCGGGTCACCATCGTCCCCGGAAACCACGACCACCGGCTGCTCGGGCCGTGGCGGGAGCGTCGGGCCCGCGACCGCGATCCGGCGCCGCTCGGCCTCGCGGCGGCCGTCGACTGGCGAGCCGGTGAGCCGCTCGCTCGCATCGCGGCATGGTTGGCGCCGCGCGGCTCGGGGGTCGAACTCGACGTCGCCTATCCCGGCTGCTGGGTGCGCGAGGACGTCTACGCCACCCACGGCCATTACTCCGACCGTCACGCCACCACGCCCATGTTCGAGCGCCTCGGCGCGGGGCTGATGGCGCGGCTCGCCGGCGAGACGGCGGCCGGCCCGGACTCGGCCGAGGACTACGAGGCGATCCTCGGACCGATGTACGCGTGGCTGGACGCGATCGCGCAGACGGGAGGCCCGCGGCTGGGCGGCGGCTCGGCGACGGGCGCCTCGGCGTCGGCGTCGGCGTCGGCGTCGGCCTGGCGGGCGCTGGCGGGTGGCGATCGCCGCCGGGGCCTGCGCCGCCGCGCGCTGGCCGCCGCCTTTCCCGTCGCCGTGGCCGCGCTCAACCGCGCCGGGCTGGGGCCGCTGAGCGCCGACCTGTCCTCGGCCGCCCTGCGCCGCGCCCGGCTGGCGGCGATCGGCGAGGCGCTGTTGCGCCTCGGGGTGCAGGCGCCTCACGTCATCTTCGGCCACACCCATCGCGCCGGGCCGCTGCCCAGCGACGATCCGGCGCAGTGGCGGACGATCGGGGGCTCGACGCTGACCAACTCGGGGTCGTGGGTGAGCGAGCCGGCGTTCGTCGGCGGCGAGGCCTCGACGAGCCCCTACCGGCCGGGGTTCGCCGTCGAGGTGTCCTCCGACCCCACCCAGCCGCCGCGGCTCGTCAACCTGCTCGATCAGCCGGCCAGGCCCGGCGTGAAGCAGACGGCGTGACAGGTCACGCCGTCGCCGACGTCCAGCTCGAGCACCCCGGCGGTGCTGACCGGGTGGGTGACCAGCTCGTAGGCGCCGGGGGCATCGACGGCGATCGCGCGGCCGTTGACGGTGACCGTCCCCTCGCCGTCGAGCACCGCCCACACGGCCCCCGCCTCGTAGGGCCCGCTGTAGGGGCCGGCAACGTCCTCTGACTGGGGCGTGAGCACGGCGTCGGGCTCGTCCTCGGGGCGCAGCGGCTCCAGCAGCGCGCGCTCGACGCCGAGGAGCTCCTGGATCGCGGCCTCGGTCTCGTCGTAGCCGCCCTCGCCGTAGTGGTAGTCGAACAGCCGGCCCTCCTGGTTGAACAGATACCGGGCCGGCCAGCCGAGGTTGCCGTAGTCCTGCCAGATCTCGAACGTCTCGTCGACGACCACCGGATACTCGATGCCCAGCCGCGCGACGGCGAGGCGGACCGCGTCGGTCTCGGCGGAGGGGGCAAACCCCGAGGCGTGGACTCCGATCACGCGCAGCCCCTCGCCGCGGTAGCGGTCGTCCCACGCCTTGAGGTAGGGCAGCGTGCGCAGCGAGTTGGGCCGGCAGAAGTCCCAGAACTCGACGAGCACCGGGCGGCCGCGCTGCTTGTCCATACGCAGCGAGGCGACGTTGATCCACGGCAGCCTCGGTGAGAAGACGGGCGCCTCGATGTGGTCGACGGGGGCACGCATGGCGTCGCCGATGGTAGACGCGCCGATGAGTATGCAATATCGGTTATATTACCGAGATGGCATCTACGTGGAGCGCTCTCGCCGACCCCCACCGTCGCGCGGTGCTCGGATTGCTGCTCGAGCGGCCCCGCCCCGTCGGCGAGCTCGTCGACCGGCTCGGCCTCACCCAGCCGGGGACGTCCAAGCACCTGCGGATCCTGCGCGACGCGGGCCTCGTGCGGGTGCGGCCCGACGCCCAGCGCCGGGTCTACGAGCTGGACCCGGCGCCCCTGAGCGAGCTCGCCGATTGGCTGGCTCCCTACCGGGCGTTCTGGGAGGCGCGGCTCGATGCCCTCGGACGCCATCTCGATGACACCCACCTGGAGGAGTGACCACGCATGTCGACCCCGACCGGACAGTACGAGCAGATCGACGGACGACCCCTCGTCCGGTTCGAGCGCACCTTCCCGCATCCCGTGGCGGCCGTCTGGCGGGCGATCACCAACCCCGCTCAGCTGGAGACGTGGTTTCCTACGACCGTCGAGTTCTCCGAGTTGCGAGCCGGCGCGCCGATCGCCTTTCGGTTCGCGACCCACGACCTGCCTGCGATGGACGGGGTCTTTCTCGACGTGGACGAGCCACGGCGACTGGTCTTCACGTGGGGCGAGGACGAGCTGACCTTCGAGCTCTCCGAGCGCGATGGCGGCGCGGCCTGCCGCCTGGCCTTCTCCGTCGTTCTCGACGACGCCGGAAAGGCGGCGCGTGACAGCGCCGGCTGGGAGTCATGCCTGGACATGCTCGCCGTCGCCGCCGCCGGCCAGGCGCCGGAACGGCCCGCCGGAACGGGCGCCTGGCAGGAGTACTACGAGCACTACAGGGCGGCAGGATTTCCCGCCACCGCTCAGATCCCGCAGTAGGATCGGGCCCCTCCGACGGCTCTGAACCGTCGCCTTCACGGCGCTATACTCGGTGAAGTATTGGAATCCCTATTGGCTTTGAGGTGTTTTTCACGATGACGCCGTCCGGCGCGGAGGTACTCCGCCAGATCAAGAGCAGGATCGAGGAGGTCGACCCGTCGGCCGTGCGCGAGCAGCTCGGCAACGGCGCGGTCGTGATCGATGTTCGCGAGGCCGAGGAGTGGTCGACCGGCCACGTCCCCGGGGCCAAGCACGTCCCCAAGTCGTTCCTCGAGTCGCGGATCGAGGGCGCCGCTCCCGACCGCGACGAGCACGTGATCCTCTACTGCCAGTCGGGCAACCGCTCGGCGTGGGCGGCGCGGACGATGATCGAGGATCTCGGCTACTCCAACGTCGAGTCGATGACCGGCGGCATCACCCTGTGGAAGGACCGCGGGTATGACGTCGAGCAGCCGCGGACCCTGACCGCCGAGCAGCGCGACCGCTACTCGCGCCACCTGCTGCTGCCCGAGGTCGGGATCGAGGGCCAGCAGAAGCTGCTCGACGCCAAGGTGCTGCTGCTCGGCGCCGGTGGGCTGGGCTCGCCGACCGCGCTGTACCTGGCGGCCGCCGGGGTGGGCACGCTCGGGATCGTCGATGACGACACCGTTGACCTGTCCAACCTGCAGCGCCAGGTGATCCACACCTCAGAGCGCGTCGGCGTTCCCAAGGTCGACTCCGCCGAGGAGACGATCAAGGCGCTCAACCCGGACGTCAACGTGCAGAAGTACCAGGTCCGTCTCGGCCCCGAGAACATCATGGACATCCTTCCCGACTACGACATCGTCGTCGACGGGCTGGACAACTTCCCCACCCGGTATCTGCTCAACGACGCCTCGGTGCGCCTGCAGATCCCCGTCGTGTCGGCGGCGATCCTCGGCTTCGAGGGTCAGCTGTCGGTGTTCAAGCCCTATGACGGCCCGTGCTACCGCTGCCTGTTCCCGTCGCCGCCCCCGGCCGAGCTGGCTCCGTCGTGCGGCGCCAACGGCGTGCTCGGCGTGCTGCCGGGCACGATGGGCCTGCTGCAGGCGACCGAGGTCATCAAGCTCATCCTCGGCGAGGGCGACCCGGCGATCGGCCGGCTGCTCATGTACGACGCCCTGGGCGCGACGCTCTCCGAGGTCAAGATCCGGCGCGATCCCGACTGCCCGATCTGCTCCCGTCATCCCGAGGAGATCGGCGACGACGAGATGGGCGTCTTCCCTGACTACGAGGCGTTCTGCGCCGGCGCTCACTAGCACCGAGCTAGTCTGCGGGCCATGGCCACCATCAGAATCCCCCCTGTGCTGCGCCCGTCCGTGGGCGGCGAGAAGGAGCTGAGCGCCGACGGGTCCAACGTCGGCGAGATCCTGCGCTCGGTCGCCGACAGCCACCCCGACACGCAGTCGCAGCTGTTCGCCGCCGACGGCGGCCTGAACCGCTACGTCAACGTCTACCTCAACGACGAGGACGTGCGCGTGCTCGACGGACTCGAGACCGAGGTCGGCGCGTCGGACACGCTCGTCATCCTGCCCGCCATGGCGGGCGGGGCCGCCTGACCGGGGGCCCGGCGGCGCGGGCCCGGCCCGCCGAGCACTACAAGCGCGCCCCGGGAAGGACTCCGGCGGATCGGCGTCTGTAGCGACAGATGCCCAACTGCAAAGGAGTCCTCCCATGAACCCCTCCGGTCGCCGGCGCCTGATCGGCGCCTCTTCGGTGATCGTCGTCGCCGTGGCCGTGGTGGTGCTCGCGCTGGCCACGTCGGCGAGCTCCAAGTCCCCGACCCTCAGCGTCGACCACTCGGTCCAGGTCGGCGCCAAGACCGAGGCGATCGCCGTCACCCCACGCGGGGTGGCCGTCTATGCGCTGGCCCCCGAGACGGCCCGGCACCTGCTGTGCACGTCGAGCGCGTGTCTGAGCCTGTGGCCCCCGGTCAAGGTGCCGAGCGGCGCCAAGCTCACCAAGGGCGCGGGCCTGCGGGGCACGCTGGCCACCCTCAAGCGCAACGGGTTTGTCCAGCTGACGCTCAACGGCCGCCCGCTCTACACGTTCTCCGAGGACAGGGGCAAGAAGGGCGAGGCGCACGGCAACGGCGTGAAGGGCTTCGGCGGCACGTGGCACGTGTTCGCGCAGGCCGGGACGTCGCCGTCGACGACCACGAGCACGAGCACGACCACGTCCGCCACCGCCACGAACCCGTACGGATACTGAGTCCTCGTGACGCCCGGTCCGCCGGCCGAGCCGGCGGCCGGGTCGCGGCCCGATCGACGGGTGGGCGGGGCCGCTACACTTCCTGAAGCAATGGCCGCCGAGACGTTGCAGAACAAGCCCTGCGGTGGGCGCTACGGCGACATCGTCCAGTCGATCGGGCACACGCCGCTGATCGAGCTCAAGCGCCTCAGCCCCAAGCCGGGCGTGCGCATCTGGGCCAAGCTGGAATCGCGCAACCCCACCGGGTCGGTCAAGGACCGCGTCGCCCGAGCGTTGATCGAGGACGCCGAGGAGAAGGGCCTGATCAGGCCCGGGCAGACGATCCTCGAGCCGACGAGCGGCAACACCGGTATCTCGCTCGCGATGATCTGCGGGCGCAAGGGCTATGACCTGAAGGTCGTGATGCCCGAGAACGTCACCCCGGAGCGCACCGAGCTGCTGCGCATGTACGGCGCCGACATCGTCTACTCCGAGGGCGCCAAGGGGTCCAACGGGGCGGTCGAGAAGGCCCTCGACATGGCCGAGAAGGATGCCTCGTACTACATGCCCTACCAGTACGGCAACCAGGCCAACCCCGACGCGCACTACAACGGCACGGCGCTCGAGATCCTCGAGGAGCTCGACGACATCGCCGCTTTCGTGGCCGGCCTGGGCACCGGCGGAACGCTGATGGGCAACGGCCGCCGGCTCAAGGAGGAGCTGGGCGACAGCTGCAAGATCGTCGCCGCCGAGCCGATGCAGGGCGAGCCCGTTCAGGGGCTGCGCTCGCTCGATGACGGCTTCATCCCGCCGATCATCGATCTCGACATGCTCGACCGCAAGATCTTCGTCACCAACCAGGACGCGATCACGTGGACGCGCAAGCTCCTCGACGAGGAGCGGCTGTTCGCGGGCGTCTCGTCAGGCGCGATCGCGCGCGTCGCGGTGCGGATCGCCGGCGAGATCGACGAGGGCAACGTCGTGTTCATCGTCTGCGACGACGGGTGGAAGTACCTGAGCTCGGGGATCTACACCCGGCCGGTCGAGGAGATCGAGAACCTGGATTCCACCGTCTGGTGGTAAGCCCGACCCGTCCGTCCGGCATCGGTCGCCGGGCGCTGTTGAGAGGGGCCGGCGGTGCGGTGATGGGAGCAGGCGCGCTGAGCGCGCTCACCGGATGCGGCGCGAGCGCGCCGAGCGGCGCGCCGGTCGCCCCGGCTGCGGCCGACACCGATCTGCACATCCTGACCGCCGCGCTGGCGCTCGAGCGCCGGACGGTGACCGCCTACATCGCCGCCATCCCGCTCGTGCCGCACGACTTCGTCAAGGGCGCCAAGGCGTTTCTCTCCGAGGAGCAGGCCCACGCCGGCGAGCTGATCTCGCTGATCAAGGGGGCGGGCGGCAAGGCGCCGGACCGCGCCGATACTTACGACCTGGGGCCACCACCGCGCGGCCCCGAGGATGTCGTGGCCCGGCTGCACGCGCTCGAGCGGCTGCAGATCGCCAGCTACCTGACGTGGATCCCGCATCTCTCGCCCGGTCCGCTCCGCGCCACCGTGGCCAGCATCCTGGCCAGCGACGCCCAGCACGTGGCCGTCCTGCGCGCCACCCAGGGCCAGCCGGCCCTGGCGGCTCCGTTTGTCACCGGCCACGAGTGAGCCGACGTGTCCGACGCCACCACGACGCGGCGGGAGCTGCTCGCGCCTCCGGCGATGGGGACCGATACCGCTCGCCTCCAGCGCCTGATGCGCGTCGAGCTCCTGCTCCTCTACGTCTATGACCACGTGCTTGCATCCCCGGTCCTGCCGACACCCGCCCATCCGGCGATCGCGCAGCTGCGCGCCCACGAGCAGGCGCACGTCGACGCCCTGCGCGGCCAGCTAACCGTGCGGCGGGCCCCCGCGCCCTCCCCGCCGCCCAGCGACGCCGTCGCCAACCGGTACCTGGCGGGGCGCAACGTCGGCGGGCGCGTGGGCCACCTGCGAGGCACCAAGGACGCGCTGTATCTCCTGTGGTCGCTCGAGCGGGTCGTCGTCGGCGCCTACTTCGTGGCCCTGCGCCAGATGCGCGACCCCGGCCTGATCGAGCTCGCCGCTCAGATCATGGCCTCCGACGCCCAGCACGAGGCGATCGTGGGCGAGCAGCTCAATCCCGGGCTGATCCCGGCCGCCGTGCCCTACGCGCTCGTCCAGGGTGTGCAATGACCGGCCGTTGGTAGCCTCGACGCTCACGATGCGGATCTCCCAGGAGCTGTTCGATGAGATGGTGGCCCACGCCGTCGCCGACGCGCCCAACGAGTGCTGCGGGATGATCGCCTCGCGGGACGGCGATGCCGTCACCGTGCACCGCGCCACCAACGCCGCCGCCAGCCCGCTGCGCTACGAGATCGACGGCGCCGAGCAGTACCGCATCCAGATGGCGATCGACGACGCGGATCTCGACCTCGGCGCGATCTACCACTCACACACCCGCTCCGAGCCCGTTCCGTCGCAGACCGACATCAACCTCGCGTTCTATCCCGAGGCGCTGTACGTGATCGTCGGTCTGGCGGGCGCCGAGCCCGACGTCCGCGCCTACGAGATCCGCGACGGCCAGGTCGCCGACGCCGAGCTGAACGTGATCTGACGATGGCGGCGGGAGGCGGAATCACCGGGCGCGTCTCCGACCTCCACGACCGCGCGAGCAAGATCGAGCCCCGGATGACCGAGGGCGAGCTCGTTCGCGTTGCCTGGGCGCGCAACCAGTCCGAGGCCGAGTTCATTCAGGGGCTGCTGCTCGAGGAGGGGGTGCCGAGCGTGCTCCGCCGCAGCGCCGGCTTTGACGTTCCCGACATGCTCGCCGCCGGCCCTCGCGACATCATGGTCGCCCGTTCGGGCATGGCCACCGCCCGCGAGGTGCTCCTGGAGGCCGAGCTGATCGACGCCGGCACCGCGGCACCCCCGGCAACCGTTCCCCGGCGACTCCTCGCCGGCCTGGTGGCGGCGCTGGCCCTCGGGGCCGTGGTCATCTGGCTGCTTGCGCAGCTCGTTCACTGACCGGCGGCGCTGGCCAGCTGCGCCAGGTGAGATCGCCACGCCCCCTCGGTGTGGACAAGCGCCCGGCCGCCAAACGCCCGGGTGAGGGCGGCCCGGGGACCCTGGGGATGCAGGCGGCAGCAGAACCGCGCCGCCGCCCGCTCCCCGGCTTCACGGGCCAGGAGGTCGATCACCGTGCCGCCGAGCAGCGGCGCGTCACGCAGGCCGGGAGGAAAGCTCGGCCGGCCGCCCTCGCGCAGGCGCCGGGCGATCGCCGGGCGGGCATGCGCGGTCTGGCCGCCGAACCACCGGGCCGACCCCTCGAGCAGCCACGCCCAGCGGACCGTGCGCTGCCAGCGGATGAGGCTCATCACCTTGGCCAGATCCGGGTTGTTCTCGGCGATGACCCGCCGCGTGTACAGGCACGCCGCCGTGCGGTCGAGCATCTCACGCGATCCGGTCACGTTCGCCGCCCGATCGCGCAGTGCCACCGGCGAGAGGACATGCAGCTCCTCGGCCCCCGCCCACCCGGCCACGTAGCGTCGCGCCGCCGGTGCGGTCAGCGCCCAGGTGAGCGGGAGCAGGGGGTTGGTGAGCGCCAGGCCGAGCGTCCCGCCGTGCAGCACGACGGTGACCCCCTGCGGGGTGCGCGGGAACAGGTCGCTCAGCTGATCGCGGGCCCGCTCCAGTGACAGCAGCACGTGGTGGGCATCGTCGACGTCCGCCGAGTCGTGGCGGGCGCGAAACGAGGCCGAGACGGTCTCGACCCAGGCCATGGCCGTGGTCGTCGTGCGCGCTCACGGCGCGCACGACGTGGCCTTTCTAGACGAGCACCGGCTGGCGGTCAGACGCGATCGAGGCGATCTCCTCGGACGCGCGGTCGAACTCCTCGTCGGAGAGCACCGGAGTGCCCTCGAAGGGGAGGTCGCGGGTCAGCTCCAGCCACGACCGGCAGCCGCCGTACTCGTCGCGGACCTTGACCGTCACCGGTCGGGGGATGCGATAGGTCCGCAGCAGGATCACGTGCAGCGGGTGGCGCCGCTTCCACGCCAGGCGCTTCTCGGCGTAGTCGGGCGTCCACACGTAGAACGGCGACAGGGCGTCGACCGCGCGGCGGTCGGTCACCGTGAAGTGCGCGGCCACCTCGGCCCACGCGCGGATGCGCACGCGGTCGGGTTGCGCGAGCTCCTCGCCGCGGTGCAGTGCCTGCGGGTGCGGCTCACCATCGCTCCACACGCCCTCCTCGAGAGCTCGCGAGAGCTCCGGGCGGTGCGACTCGCGAACGAGGTCGGCGCGCTGATGGTCGAACGTCGGGTACAGGAAGAACCGCGAGTAGTCGAGCTTGAAATGTTTCTCGGGTTCGCGGATACCGCCCTTGCGCAATGTCAGAAGCTGCTCACCCTCGGCGAGCGCCCGCACAGTGACGGCCCATTCTTTGAAAGCAATCGGCATATGAAGGAAAGGGGAAGACGGAGTTGTCGGAAGCGTCCGGAGCGCGCAGCTCGTCCTTGCAAACGTCAAGCGCCTGGACCGAGGGGATTGTAGGCGAGATGCGCCGGAATGCAAAATATTCCTGCAAATCCGCGTCTTTTGTACCTATGGATAGCCGCTAAAGCTACGCAGGCGTAGTCGGCACGGCGACGCGGGCGGCGTCCGCTATATCCGCTCGCCGGCGGCGCCCTCCAGCGGCTCGATCATGGCCGCGAAGTCGTCGTTCCCGTGCCCCCGGCCCATCCCCGCGTTGAGGATCTCGCGGGCATGGGCGGCGCTCGGGAACGGCACCCCGAGGCGCTGTCCCTCCTCCAGGCACAGGCGCACGTCCTTGAGCATGTGCTCGAGCTTGAACAGGGTCGTGTAGTCGTGGTTGCGCATCGGGCCGGCCTTGAGGTCGAGCATCGTCGAGCCGCCGGCGCCCGAGGCCACGACCGTCACCAGCGCCTCGAGGTCGACCCCGGCGCGCGAGCCGACGACCAGCGCCTCGCCGACGACCGCGGCGTTGGCGGCGGCCATCGCGTTGTTGAGCAGCTTGATCATCTGGCCGTGGCCGCGGGGGCCGGCGTGCACGATCAGCTCCCCCATGGCGTTCAGCGGTGCCGTCAGGCGCGCGAACTCCTCGTCGGTGGCGCCCACCATCAAGGTCAGCGTCCCGTCCTCGGCCTTCGGTGAGGAGCCGGTGACCGGCGCGTCGACGAGGCTGTGGCCACGCTCGTCGAGGGCCGCGCCGATCTCCAGCGTCGCCGCCGGCCCGATCGTCGAGCAGTCGACGAACAGGGTCCCCGGTGTTGCCTCGGAGGCCGCGCCGTTCTCGCCGAGCAGGACCTCGCGCACCTGATCGCCGTCGACGACCATCGTGAACACGATCTCGGCGCCGGCGGCGGCCTGCGCGGGCGTGTCGGCGACGGTGACGCCCTCGTGGTCTGAGGCGAACTGCTGCGCCGTGGCCGCGGTGCGGTTCCACACGGTCAGATCGAAGCCGGCGCGGGCGAGGTTGGCAGCCATGCGCGAACCCATGATCCCCAGACCCAGGAATGCCACCCGATCGCTCACGACGCAGATGATGACGGCTCGGTGGGTGAGACGCCGTATCCCCCGCCTCCCGGCGTCTCGATGCGCAGCCGCTGGCCGGCGCGGAGCTCGCCGATCGCCTTGGGCGGGAGCTCCTCGCCGTCGAGCAGGTTGCGTCCGGGAGCGCCGTCGCCGCCGCCCTGTGCCCCCGGCGGGGCATGACGGCGGCGCTCGGTGATCAGCGAGTAGTGCAGCGGGGCGAGCGCCTCGATCTCCCGGATGACCCCGTCGCCGCCACGATGCTCGCCGTCCCCCCCGAGCCGCGGCGCAGCGAGTACTCCACCATCCGCATCGGGAACTCGAGCTCGAGCGCCTCCACCGGCGTGTTGAGGGTGTTGCTCATCGCCACATGGACGCCGCTGGGGCCGTCGGCGTCGGCGCACGCCCCCTGGCCGCCGCCGATCGTCTCGTAATAGACGACGTTGTCGTCGCCGAGGGTCACGTTGTTCATCGTGCCCTGTCCGAGGGCATGGCCGAACGCCTTGAGCACGACGTCGGCGACCCGCGACGAGGTCTCGACGTTGCCCCCGACGACGGCGGCCGGAGAGCGCGCGTTGAGCAGGGATCCCTCGGGGGCGATCACCTCGACCGACCGGTAGGCGCCGGCGTTGGCCGGGATGTCGGGATCGGTGAGGACCCGGATCGCGAAGTAGCACGCCGAGCGGGTGACGGCGAGCGGGCAGTTGAGGTTGCCGGCGTGCTGGTCGGCGCTGCCGGTGAAGTCGAGCGTGAGCGTGTCGGCGGCGACGCGTGCCCGCAACCGGATCGGCAGGTCGCCGTCCCGGGCCTCGAGCACGTCCTCGGCGGTGTGCTCGCCGTCGGCCAGCTCGGAGATGCAGGCGCGGGTGCGGCGCTCGGCGTAGTCGAGCACCTCGCCGTAAGCCGCGGCGAGCGTCTCGGCGCCGACGCGCTCGTAGAGCTCACCGACGCGCAACGCTCCCACCCGTCCGGCCGCCAGCTGAGCGCGCAGGTCGGCCTTGCGCTGATCGGGCCGGCGCATCTGCGCGACGATCTCGGCGATCGCGTCGTCGTCAAGGATCCGCGGCTCGATCACCACTCCCTCGTCGCCCAGCGTCGTGCTGTCGGCCGGCATCGAGCCGGGCGTCGGGCCCCCCACGTCGGCATGGTGGGCGCGGTTGGCCGCGAAGGCGATGAGCCGGCCGCGCCCGGCGCCGGCGAACACCGGGGTGATGACGGTGATGTCGGGCAGATGGGTGCCGCCGCGATACGGGTCGTTGAGGATCCACGAGCGCTCCGGGGCATGGTCCTCGTCGAGCACCGAGGCCACCGCTGCCGGCATCGCGCCGAGATGGACGGGGATGTGCTCGGCCTGCATCACCATCTCGCCCTCGGGGGTGAACAGGGCCGTCGAGGCGTCGCGGCGCTCCTTGATGTTGGCCGAGTGCGCCGAGCGGATGAGCACGGCGCCCATCTCCTCGCAGATCGCGTGCAGCGCCCCTGTCAGGACCTGGAGCTCGATCGGATCCATCAGCGCCGGATGTGGATCGTGCCCGTGTCGTCGACCTCGCCCGACCATCCCGGCGGGACGAGCAGCGTTGACTCCGGCAGCTCGACGACGCACGGACCCTTGATCTCCGTGCCGGACGGAATCGAGCCGCGCAGGGTGGTCATCGTGACGCGCTCGCCCTCGAGCGTCGCCTCGCGCTCGCCGCGCTCGGGCGCCGCGGGCGCCTGGCCCCCGCTCAGCGAGACCTCGGTGCCCGACAGGGTGGCCGAGACGCGCAGCGTGACCAGCTCGAGCTCCTGCTCGGCGTCGTGGTAGCCGTAGCGCTCCTCGTGGAGCGCCTCAAACGCCTCGCGCAGCTCCCGCGGGTCGGGATGCCGGTCACCGGCCACGGCCAGCTCGAAGGCCTGTCCGCGATAGCGCAGCTCAAACGTCGCCCGCAGCTCGGCCTCGGGCTCGCTCAGCTCCTCGCGCGCCTGGTCGCCGAGCTCGTCGACGAGCTCGGCGATCGCCTCCGCGGTCAGCGCGTCTCCGCCGAGGAACACGCTGCGCTGAACGTCGCGCCGCCGGGGCGAGACGGCGAGGCCGACGGCGGCCAGCACCCCCGAGGCCCGCGGGCAGACGATCTCGCCGATCCCGAGCTCGTCGGCGATCCCGGCGGCGTGCAGCCCGCCCGCGCCTCCGAACGCGAGCAGCGCGTAGCGGCGCGGATCGATGCCCCGCTGCACGGTGACGACGCGCAGCGCGCGGACCATCTCGACGTTGGCGATGCGGATGATGCCCTCGGCGCAGGCGAGCGGCTCGAGCTCCAGCTGCTCGGCCAGGCGGCCGATCGCCTCCCCGGCGGCGCCGGCGTCGAGCTTCACCCCGCCGGCCAGCGGCGCGTCGGCGGACAGGTAGCCGAGCAGCAGGTTGGCGTCGGTGACGGTCGGCTCGGTTCCGCCCCGTCCGTAGCAGGCGGGACCGGGCTCGGCGCCCGCCGACCGCGGGCCGACCCGCAGCGCGCCGCCGGGATCGCGCCACGCGATCGAGCCGCCGCCGGCGCCGACGGTGTGCACGGCCACCATCGGCAGGGCGAGCGGCCGATCGGCGATCGTGCCGGCGCTCTGCTCCTGCACG
The DNA here is from genome assembly GCA_963744845.1 of uncultured Solirubrobacteraceae bacterium. Taxonomy (GTDB): domain Bacteria; phylum Actinomycetota; class Thermoleophilia; order Solirubrobacterales; family Solirubrobacteraceae; genus Palsa-465. The sequence goes on along the minus strand of CAVUVE010000012.1, from coordinate 518,311 downwards.
GCGCCGTCGTCGACGACGCACACGTCGCACGACGTGCCGCCCATGTCAAAGCACAGGGCGTCCGGGGTGCCGGCGGCCCGCGCCACGTACGCCGCCCCGGCGGCGCCGCCCGCGGGACCGGAGAGGACCGTCCAGGCGGCGTGCCCGGCGGCCGATTCGAGATCGATCAGCCCGCCGTTGGACTGCATGATCGCCGGCTCGGGAACGCCCGCCTGCTCGCAGCGCTGCACCAGCCGCCGCAGGTAGCCGGCCAGCAGCGGCGACAGGGCGGCGTCGACCTCGGTCGTCGAGGCCCGCTCGAACTCGCGAAACGTGCCCACCACCTGATGCGAGAGCGACACGTGGACCTCGGGCAGCGCCTGCTCCAGGGCCTCGGCGATGGCCAGCTCGTGCTCGGGGTGGCGGTAGGCGTGCAGCAGCGCGACCGCCACCGCCTCGGGCTCGTAGGCGGCGATCGCGCGGGCCAGCTCGGTCGCGTCGGCGGGCTCGAGCTCGCGCAGGGGACCATCGGGGGTCATCCGCTCCGGCGCGCCGAACCGCCCCTCGTGGGGGGTCAGCGGGGGGGGCCGGGCCGCGCACAGCCGGTAGAGCTCGGGCCGGCTCTGGCGCCCGAGAGCGACGATGTCGGCAAAGCCCTCGGTGGCCACGAACGCCGTCCGCGCGCCATGGCCCTCGAGCAGCGCGTTGGTGGCCACCGTCATTCCGTGGGAGAACTCGCGGATGTCGCGGGCGTCCGCCCCCGCCGCTTCCAGCGCGGCCTCGATCGCCGCCAGGACGCCCTCGGATTGGTCGTCGGGCGTCGTCGGCGCCTTGGCCGTGACGAGACGTCCATCGAGCGCCAGAACGGCGTCCGTGAACGTCCCGCCTACATCGACGCCGAGCAGCATCGCTCGACGGTATCTGTTGCTCGTGTGAGGCCGCTACGCGGCCATTGCTGCTGCCTCGGCCAGCTCCTCGGTCTCGGCGAGGTGCTGGTGCGAGGGGCAGTAGCCGTTATGCGGCAGCGGCATCCGCTGGCACGCGGTGCCCTTGCGGGTGCTCGCCCGGCACTGCAGCGGGTTCCCATACAGGTCGTAGCCGTTCTGCGGCTGCGAGCGCAGGAACTCGTCCGCACACGCCAAGTAGCGCTCGATCACCCGCAGCACGCGCGGTTGCGCGCTCATCGGAAAATACGCCCGGATGTCGTGGAACAACGTCCGGGCCGGCCGCGCGAAGTAGTGGCGGTCCGTCGCCAGCCGTTCCACCGCCGCCTCACAGGCTCGCAGGACGCGCTCATGGTTGGCGTGAGTGCCGCACACGTGCGAGTCTTCAACGATCTCTGAGGCGATCTCCCGGTAGATCGCTCGGCTGAATCGATACATGGGGGTTCTCCTTCCTTGAGGCTCCCTGCCGGGTGCCCATGCCTTACCTACTCGCGAGTATCCAGGCCCGTTGTGAAGTTGATCCGAGCCTGCGTATTAACTCCGTGTTACAGCAAGAAGTTGGAGTTTCCCCGCAAATCGGGGCTCAGGACCAGCTTTCGAGCGTCGGAGCGCCGCGCTCGGTGAGGGTCACGTGACGGCCCTCCATCGCGGGGTCGCGCTCGGGGAAATCGAGGCGCAGATGCGCTCCCCGGCTCTCCTGACGGGCCAGCGCGGCCGTGGCGATCAGCCGCACGAGCGGGTGCTCGTCGCCGGCGAGCGCGTGCAGGCCCTCGCCGTCGCGCTCGAGCCCGGCGTAGCGCCACAGCGCCCGCCGCGATGCCGCCGACAGCTCGACGGGGCGGCTGGCCGGCCCGGGATCGGGATTCGCCGGCACCGGGGGCGAGGCGTCCTGCACCGCCGCGCGGGCCGCCCGGGCGCCGAACACGAAGCACTCGCTCAGGGAGTTGGAGGCCAGCCGGTTGGCGCCGTGGAGCCCGGTGCACGAGCACTCGCCGACGGCGAACAGCCCGGGCAGCGACGCCCGGCCGTGCAGGTCGGTGGCCACGCCGCCCATCATGTAGTGCGCGGCGGGGGCGACCGGCACGAGCTCGCGCTCGGGATCGATGCCCGCGCGGCGCAGCGCCCCGACCACGTTCGGAAACAGCGCCGGGTCGACGTGGCGCATGTCGAGGCCTACCGACCCTCCGCCGCTGAGGTCGATCCGATGCTGAACGGCGCGCGCGACCTCATCGCGGGGAGCGAGCTCGTCGACGAAGCGCTCGCCGTCGGCGTCGATGAGATAGGCACCCTCGCCGCGGACCGCCTCGGTCACGAGAAAGCCATCGGCGCCGTTGGCGCCGACCACGGCGGTGGGGTGAAACTGCATCAGCTCGAGGTCGGCCAGCTGTGCGCCGGCGTCGAAGGCGAGCAGCAGCCCGCCGCCGGTGGCGCCCGCCGGGTTGGTGGTGCGCGACCACATGGCGGCCGCGCCCCCGGTGGCGAGGACGACCGCCCGGGCGCCGATGACCTGGCCGTCGTCGAGGACGACCCCCGTGGCCCGGCCGGCGTCGGTGAGCACGCGCGTCACCCGATGTCCCTCGAGCACGTCGATGCGCTCGTCCTGGGCGACGAGCGCCGACAGGTCGCGAATGATCCGCCGCCCCGTGGCCGCGCCGCCGGCGTGCACGACCCGTCGCCGGGAGTGTCCGCCCTCCAGGCCGAGCGCCAGCTGCCCGTGGCGGTCGGCGTCAAAGGCGACGCCCAGCTCCTGGAGGTCGCGAACGGCCGCCGGAGCCTCCTCGCACAGGGCTCTCGCCGCCGACTCACGCACCGAGCCGCGGCCGGCCGCGATCGTGTCGGCCAGGTGGGCGTCGGGGCTGTCGTCGGCCCCCAGGGCGGCGGCCAGACCGCCCTGGGCCCAGTAGCTCGAGGAGCCGGCCAGCGGCATCGCCGACACGAGCGTCACCGCGGGGCGAGTGCGAGCCATCTGGCGCGCCGCGCACAGGGCGGTGTAGAGCCCGGCGGCGCCGGCCCCCACGACGACGACCTGAGGCTCGAGACGGTGCACCCCCCGGTACGTTATCCCGCGATGGCACGCGCCCCCGTGTTTCTCGACCATCCCTCGTCGCTGACTCATGTAACCAGTCCCCACCCGGGCGGGGCGGGGCTTCACCCCGAGCAACCCGCCCGGATCCCGGCGATCCTCGCTGAGCTCGAGCGCCGCGGGTGGCTCGGCTATGAACGGATCCAGTCGCCGGCGGCCGCGCGCGAGGCGCTGCTCGCCGTCCACCCCGAGCGCCACGTCGAGATGGTCCAGCGCCTCGCCGAGCGCGGCGGGGGACACATCGATGCCGACACGGTCGTCTCCCCGGGGTCCTTCGAGGCGGCGCTGCACGCCGCCGGGGGCGCTGTGGCCCTCGTCGATCGGCTGCTCGACGGCGCGGCCCCCACCGGCTTCAGCGCTCACCGCCCGCCCGGCCACCACGCCGAGCTGGCCCGGGCGATGGGCTTCTGCCTGTTCAACAACGTCGCCGTCGCCGCGCGCCACGCCGTCGCGGCCCGGGGGTGCGAGCGGGTGATGATCGTCGACTGGGACGTGCACCACGGCAACGGCACCAACGATGTCTTCCACTCCGATCCGCAAGTGCTGTTCGTGTCGATCCATCAGTCCCCGCTGTATCCGGGCACCGGCCCGGCGGGCGATGTCGGCTCGGGCGACGGCCGCGGGTTCACCGTCAACCTCCCGGTGGCGCCGGGCTCGGGCGACGCGGCGTTCGTCTCGCTCGTGCGCGACGTGGCGGTGCCGCTGGCGCGCGAGTTCGCCCCTCAGCTGCTGCTCATCTCGGCCGGCTTCGACGCCCACGCGGAGGATCCGCTCGCCGACTGTCTGGTCACCGACACCGGCTTCGCGGCGATGGCGGCGCTGCTGCGCGACGCGGGCGCCGGGCTCGGCGTGCCCGTAGGGGCGGTCCTCGAGGGCGGCTACGCGCTGGACGCGCTCGGGCGGGGGGTGGCGGCGACGATGGAGCAGCTGGCCGCGCCCGCCGGATCCGGCGTCGCGCCGGAGGTGCCGGTCGCTGCGGGGGCCACACAGGCTCGGCGGCGGCTGGCGGAATGGTGGCCGGGTCTGGGCTGAGACGCCCGTCTACGTCGTGGTCGTGAGCATCGCGCGCGCCTGATGGCGGCTGGAGGCGTCGATGTGGGCGAGGACGAGCGCGAAGGCGCCGAGCACGATGAGGACGGCGATGATCGCGATGGCGGCGCCGATGCGCCAGTCGGGCCGGTTCATGGCGACAGCCCCCGCCACGCCGCGAGCACGCGGGCGGCCATGCGGTCCGACGAATACGGCTCGGCCCGGGGCCGGCCGTCGACGCGGGGGTCGGCCTCGCTCAGGGGCGCGGCCAGCGCGGCTCGCCAGCTCGCCGGGTCAAACGCGTCACACAGGGTGCCGGGCAGCCCGGCCAATACCTCGGGCGCGATCCCGACGGGCGTGGCCAGCACCGGCACGTCGCACGCCAGTGCCTCGAGCACGGCCAGGCCGAAGCTCTCGCGCGCGGACGGGATGAGGACAGCGTTGGCGGCGTTGACGTACAGCGGCACCGTCGCCGGGGGAACGTCGGTGAGCGACAGCAGCGGGATCTCGCCGGCCACCTGGAGGGCGAGGTCGTGGCGCTTCTCGGGGCGGCGCGGATCCGACGGAAACAGGAGGTAGGGCCCGGCCGGGTCCAGCCCCAGCTGCGTGCGGGCCTGCGCGCGGTCGAGGCGGCCGAAGCGGTGCAGGTCGACGCCGCAGGGAAGCACCTGCACGCGGTCACCTCCGGCCCACCGCGGGATCTCCCCGGCCAGCGGCGCCGACACCGCGCCGACGAGGTCGGTGCCGGGCAGCCCGGCGAGCGTGATCGCCCGCGAACGCGGGTGGACGAGATCGGTGCCGTGAAGCGTCACCGCCCGCGCGGCGGCGGGGGCCGCCCGCGCCGGCCAGTTCGTCAGGCCGAAATGGGCGTGGACGACGTCAAACCGGGCCGAGCTCGCGATAGCGCGCCCGCAGCCGGCGCGCGGCGCCGGCATAGGCGGCGGGGCCGCCGGGCGCGAACGCAAAGACCTCCAGCTCGAGCCCGGGCTCCTCGAGGCGGCGCAGGGCGGCGACCTGGTCGGCGACGAAGCTGCCGAGCGCCGGATGGGCGGGCGACGGATACATATTGGTGACGATCAGCGCGCGCACGGCGAGGCCCATGTTCGCAGCGGGGCCGCCGGCGCCGGCCCATCCCGGCGGCCGCGCCGTGTCCTCTGACACCATGCAGGCGTGTCCCGCGCCGCGCCCAACGCCGAACTGCCGGTCGCCGTTTTTGACTCCGGCGTCGGCGGCCTCACCGTGCTCCACGAGCTGCTCGTGTCCCTGCCCGGGGAGGACTACGTCTACCTCGGCGACACCGCGCGCTTCCCCTACGGAGAGCGCAGCCAGGTCAGAGCTCGAGCGATTCGCGATCGAGATCGCCGACCACCTGCTGGGCTCGGGTCCCGCGCCGCGGGCGAAGCTGCTCGTCGTCGCCTGCAACGCCGCCAGCTCGGCCGCCCTGGGCGCGTGGAGCGTCATCTGGCGCGGACGAGCCCCGACGTCGACGTGATCGGCGTCGTGGCGCCGGCCACCCAGCTCGCCGTCGCCGGCTCTCGCAACGGCCGCATCGGACTGCTCGCGACGCCGGCCACGGTCGCCAGCGGCGCCTACGAGCGCGCCGTCCGGGCCGCCGATCGCCACGTCCACCTCGAGCCGGTCGCCTGTCCGGACCTGGCCCCGATCATCCAGGGCGGGTTCCCGTTCGACGAGGCGGTGGTGCGCACCGTCCGCGGCTACTGCGCGCCGCTGCGCGAGGCGGAGGTCGACACGGTCATCCTCGGCTGCACGCACTACCCGCTGGTCGCGCCGATGCTCCAGCGGATGCTCGGCCGCCGGGTCACGCTGGTGACCTCGGGCGCCGGCGTGGCGCGCAGCGTCGAGCGGGCCCTGACCGCCCGCGGGCTGCTCAACCCGCGCGACGGGGAGGGGAGCTACGGCTTTCGCTGCACCGGGGAGGTGGGCGCGTTCTCGGCGCTGGCGACGCGCTTTCTGCAGATGCCGCTCGGTGAGGTGCAGCACGTCGATCTGAGCTTGCAGGCGGCCGCGGCGTGAGCGAGAGCCCGCCGCCGGTGCGCGAGCGCAGCTACGGGCGTCCCGCCGACGGACTGCGCCCGGTGACGATCGAGGCCGGTTTCGTGCGCACCGCGACCGGATCGGCGCTGATCTCGATGGGGGAGACGCGGGTGATCTGCACCGCCTCGGTCCAGGAGAGCGTGCCGCGCTGGATGGCCGAGCTCCGGCCGCGGCTGGGTGACCGCCGAGTACGGCATGCTCCCCGCCTCGACCGGAGAGCGCAAGCAGCGCGATGTCACCAAGGGCCGCGCCGACGGCCGCTCGGTGGAGATCCAGCGGCTGATCGGGCGCTCGTTGCGCGGGGTCGTCGACTTCGCGGCGCTCGGTGAGCGCACGATCTACATCGACTGCGACGTCCTCCAGGCCGACGGCGGCACCCGCTGCGCCTCGATTACCGGCGGGATGGTCGCGCTGCAGCTGGCCTGCGACCGGCTGATCACCGAGGGCAAGCTCGAGCGGTCCCCGCTCACCGGCAGGTCGCCGCCGTCTCGTGCGGGAATCGTCGACGGTGTTCCGCTGCTCGATCTCGACTACGCCGAGGACTCGACCGCCGAGGTCGACGCCAACGTCGTGATGACCGGCGACGGCGGCCTCGTCGAGGTTCAGGCGACGGCGGAGCGCACCCCGCTCTCACGCGCTCACCTCGACGACCTGCTGGTCCTCGCCGCCGCCGGCATCGAGGAGCTGCGCGCGCTCCAGGCCGAGACGGTCGCTGCTTCCCCCGCCACGGCCTGAGGTCCCGTCCGCCGCCATGAGCGCTCCCCGGTCACTGATCCTCGCCACCCGCAACCCGCACAAGCTGCGCGAGTTCGAGCCGTCTGCTGGCGCCGGCCGGAATCACGGTCGAGCCGCTGCCCGAAGCGGTCGTGCTCCCGCCGGAGGACGGAGCGACGTTCACCGAGAACGCGCTGCCCAAGGCGCGGACCGCCGCGAGCGCCACCGGCCGCGCGGCGATCGCCGATGACTCCGGGATCGAGGCGGCGGCGCTCGGCGGCCGCCCCGGGGTGCGTTCGGCGCGCTACGCCGGCCCGTCGGCCACCGACGAGGAGAACCTGACCAAGCTGCTGCACGAGGTGCCCGCCGGCAGCCCCCTGCGCTACATCTGCGCGCTCGTCTACGTCGACCCCGAGACCGGCGACGAGCAGGTGTTCGTCGGCTCCTGCGGCGGCCGGCGGGCCGCCGAGGCCCGCGGCGGGGGCGGGTTCGGCTACGACCCGGCGTTCCTGCCCGACGACGATCGCTCGGAGCGCACCATGGCCGAGCTCACCGACGCCGAGAAGGACCGGATCAGCCACCGCGGCGACGCCGTGTCCAAGCTGCTGGCGTGGCTTGAGCAGGCGTCACCGTGAGCGCCACGTCCGCGGCGACGGGGGACGGGCAGCTGAAGCGCGCGGACGGCGGCGCTCTCGGTCGTCTCCAACGCCACCCTGATCCTGCTCAAGCTGTTTGCCGGCACGATCACGGGCTCGGTGGCGATCCTCACCGAGGCGGTGCACTCGAGCATCGACCTCGTCGCCTCGATCGTCGCCTTCTTCTCCGTTCGCAAGGCGGACGAGCCGGCCGACGACTCCCATCGCTACGGCCACGAGAAGATCGAGAACCTGGCCGCGGCGATCGAGGGGATCCTGATCCTCGTCGGCTCGGCGGCGATCGCGTTCGAGGCGATCCGCCACCTGATCAACCACGGCCGGGTGCAGACGGTCGGCGTCGGCATTGCCGTGATCGGTGTGTCGCTGGCCGCCAACGTCACCGTCTCGGTGCGCCTAGCGCGCGCGGCCAAGCGCACCGGGTCCGCGGCGCTCGCCGGCGACGCGGCCCATCTCGGCACGGACGCGCTCACCTCGGCGGCGGTCCTCATCGGCCTCGTGCTCGTGCAGCTCACCGGGGCGCAGTGGATCGACCCGGTCATCGCGCTCGCCGTGGCCGTCGTCGTCGTCACCACCGGCGTGCGTCTCCTCGCCCAGCTCCTCGCGCGTGCTCGTCGACGAGTCGCTGCCGCCCGGCGAGATCGAGGCGATCCGTGACGCCATCGAGGCCTTCTCGACGCGCGGTGTCGTCGGCTACCACGAGCTCCGCACGCGGCGCGCCGGGTCGCGTCGCTACGTCGACCTCCACGTCCAGTTCAAGGCCGGCACCTCCCTGGAGGACGCCCACCGCGTCGCCCACGAGCTGCAGGACCTGATCGAGCGACCGCCTGGCCGGTGGCACCGACGTCCTCATCCACCTGGAGCCCGAGGACCGCGTCCGCCCCGGCGAGGTGCTCGTCGCCGACCCGACGGTGGCAGCTCACCGGCGCCGTTCACGGCGGTGATCAGGTGAGGTTGATGGCCGCCGACAGGGCGACGGCGAGGGTCACCCCGGCATAGCCGTAGTAGCCCTGGAGCAGCAGGATCCCGGCGGTCACCAGACAGGCGAGCACCGTGACCAGCCATGCGATCCGGCCGAGATCCATGGCGACCATTGTGGCCGCCGTTGGGGATGGCCCCGGACCACGGGCGTGCTGGATTGCCGCAAATTGCGGACAACTCGGGTGTCTGGCTCGCGCCCGGCGACGGCGGCTGGCGAGAATGGCGCAGACGGCGGATCGGGCGAGGAGCGTGGCGTCCGTCAAGCGTGTTAGCTTCGTCGTTTCCTACGACCTTTGAAGGAGGAGCAGTGACGAAATCTGAATTCGTGGACCAGGTCGCAGACCGCGCTGGCTTGAGCAAGAAGGACGCCGGCGATGCCGTGGACGCGATGCTGGAGACGATCGAGGGCGCGCTCAAGCGCGGCAGTGACGTCGTCTTCTCCGGCTTCGGGAAGTTCAGCGTCTCCAACCGCAGCGCGCGCGAGGGCCGCAACCCCGCCACCGGCGAGAAGATCCAGATCGCGGCCTCGAAGGTCCCGAAGTTCACGGCCGGCGCGGCCCTGAAGAAGGCCGTCAAATAGAGCCGGCGATCGCAGTCACGGCCGAGTCTGGCCCCGGGCCATCCCCAGGGGGGTCAGACCGCCGGCGCGATCGCGGCGCGGGATCGGCTCGGCGCCTCCGACACCCCGGGCATGACGCCCTTCGGCGATCGCCTGGCCGACGCGGTCGGCCAGCGCCGATCGCAGATCGTGCTCGGGCTCGACCCCGACCCGCAGCGGTTGTGGCCCGATGCCCTGGCCATCGCTGACCGCGCGGGCGGGCGGCGCGAGGAGACGAGCGTCGCCGAGCGGGCCGCGCGGGCGGTGGCCGCCCATTGCCGGCTGCTGCTCGAGGCGGCCGGCGACGAGTGCGTGGCCGTCAAGCCCCAGGTGGCCTGCTTCGAGCGGCTCGGCGCGCGCGGGCTGGACGGCGCTGCGCGAGGTGATGGGCGACGCGCGCGAGCGCGGCCTGCTCGTCATCGCCGACGCCAAGCGGGGGGACATCGACATCTCCGCCATGGCCTACGGGCAGGCGTTCTTCGGCTCGACGCCGACGCCGTTCGGGGACGTTGCACGGACTCGGCGCCGACGCCCTCACCGTCAATCCCCTGCTCGGCCGCGACTCGCTGGCCCCGCTCGTCGACGCCGCGCGCAGCCGCGGCGGCGGACTGCTCGTGCTCGCCCGGACCTCGAACCCGGGAGCCGCCGACCTTCAGGATCGCGAGCTGGCGACGGGCGACTCGGTCAGCGACCTGATCGCCGACGCTCGTCGACGAGCTCGGTCGCCGCGGGGATCGGACGCTCCGGCTCTGGGCGACGTCGGCGCGGTCACCGGAGCCACCGCGGTCGAGCATCTCGAGCGGTTGCGGGCGAGGATGCCGGCGGCGGTGATGTTGCTGCCCGGGATCGGACCGCAGGGCGGCAGCGGCCGCGGGCTGGCGCCGGCGTTTGCCCCGGGGTCGGCCGGTGGGCTGGTCTCGGCGTCGCGCGCGATCGTCTATGCCCACGAGCGCGCGGGCGGCGATCCGGCCGCCGGCGCGCGGGACGAGGCGCGGCGGCTGCGCGAGCTCATCTGGGGCCTGTACTCCTAACCGCCGTCCGCCGCGGAGGCCCGCGGTAGCGACTGTATGATCGCCGCGGGATGGTGCGACTATTCGCGCGCTTGCTTGCGCCGCTCGCCCTCGCCGCGGTGGCCGTGGGGGTCTATCTCATCGTGAACTCCACCATCTCCAAGCCGCACTCCACCAGCACCCCGTCGGCGACGACGCTGCAGACGACCGGCCGGCGCCATCACCGGGCCAAGCCCCGGCCGAAGTTCTACGTCGTCAAGCAGGGCGACACGCTGAGCGCGATCGCTCAGAAGACGGGCGTCTCGCTCACGCGCCTGTCCGCTCTGAACCCCGCGGTGTCGTCCCCCCCTACAGCCTGCAGACCGGTCAGCGGCTGAGGCTGCGACGGTGACGCGCGGGGCCGCTCGACGAGTGGCCGCGGGGGCGGCGTGCCTCGCGGCGGCCTGGTGCCTCGCCATCCCGCTGGTGGCGCCCGCACGGGCGCGGGCCCAGAGCGGGCCGCGGCTCGTCGTTCGGCTCGGCCGCCCTGTATGCCCCCAGCACCGGCCAGATGCTGTACGGCGAGAACCTCAACCGCGCGTCGGCGATCGCCTCGACGACCAAGCTGATGACGGCGCTGATCGTGCTCGAGCACGTCCACCGCCTCGGGACGATGTTCACCGAGCCCAATTACTACGCCGGCCCCCACCGATTCGCAGATCGGACTGCGGCCCGGGGAGCGGATGAGCGTGCATGATCTGCTCATCGCGCTGATGCTGCCCAGCGCCGACGACGCCGCGCGAGGATCTCGCCTACAACGTCGGGCACGGGTCGGTGGACGCGGTTCGTCGGCATGATGAACGCCCGGGCGCGCCAGCTCGGCCTCCGCCACACCCATTACACGACGCCGATCGGGCTCGATACGGCCGGCAACTACTCCACCGCGGCGGACCTGGTCAAGCTCGCCGCCTACGACCTGAGCCATTCGCCGTTCTTCGCCCGGGTCGTCGCCCTTCCGAGCGCGGGGCTGGCCACCGGGCCGGTGCGCGACGTCGTCAACCGCAACGCCCTCGTCGCCCGGTTTCCGTGGATCACCGGCGTCAAGACCGGCCATACGTTGGACGCCGGTTACGTTCTCGTCGCCTCCGGGCACAGAAACGGCATGACGCTGATCAGCGCGGTGCTGGGGACCGACAGCGAGAGCGCGCGCGACGCCAACACGCTGGCCCTGCTCGACTATGGGTTCGCCGGCTTCGGCCCGCGGACGCCGATCCACGCCGGCGAGCTCATGGCCCGCCCCACCGTCAAGGACAGCCCGGGCAAGCACGCCATCGTGCGCGCCGCGCGCGGCTTCACGCGCATCCTCGCCCACACCGCTCGCGTGCGGATTCGCGTCTCGGTTGCCCACCAGCTCGTCGGCCCGCTGCCCGGCCAGTCCGTCGTCGGGACGGCGGCGGTGCTCGTCGACGGCCGACCGGCGGCCCGCATCCCGCTCGTCCTCGGCCGGGCGCTGCCGGCGGTCAGCGGGCTGACGATCGCCGCGCGCTTCATCACCCGGCCGGTGATGATGCTCGTCATCATCGTGGCCCTGGCGCTGGTGGTGACGGCGGTGGGGCTGGGGCGCCGGCGCAGGCGCCAGCGACCGGGCGGCAAACTGGAGGCAGCATGATCATCACCGTCACGCTCAACGCCGCGATGGACAAGACCCTCGAGGTCCCGAGCTTCACTCCCGGACGGCGTCACCGCACGGTGGACCAGACGACGATGCCGGGCGGCAAGGGCGTCAACATCGCGCGCGCCATCAAGCGTCTCGGGCAGCCCGTGATCGCCACCGGCCTGGCCGGCGGAGCCACCGGCACGAGGATCGTCGAGGCGCTCAATGACGAGTCGATCCTCAACGACTTCGTGCGCATCTTCGACGAGTCGCGGACGAATACCGCGGTGCTCGACCCGACGACCGGCCTGCAGACCGAGATCAACGAGCGCGGCCCGGCCGTCTCGGCCCAGGAGCTGGAGCTGTTCCGGGAGAAGCTGCTCTACCTGGCGCAGGGGGCGAGCATCTGCGTGTTCGCCGGCAGCCTGCCGCGCGGCGTCGACCAAGACGTGTACTACTCGCTCATCCGCGACGTCCGCCGCCTCGGGGTCACGACGATGATCGACTCCGACGGCGAGCCGCTGCGCCTGGCGATGCGCGCCGAGCCCGACCTCGTCTCGCCCAACGAGCTGGAGGCCGAGGAGCTCGTCGGCCACGAGTTCAACGACGTCGACGACCGCGCGTCGGCGGTGCTCGAGATGACCCGCCAGGGGGCGCGCGAAGCGATCATGACCGTGCCCGACGGCTGTTACGCGCGGATCTTCGACGGCACCTCGCCATTCGTCTACCGCGTCCGCATCGAGGAGCAGGCGGCGCGCTCGGCGGTCGGCTCCGGCGACGCGTTCCTCGCCGGGTACGTGGCCGCGCGCTACGGCGACCAGTCGCCGCTGGAATGCCTGCGCTTCGGCGTCGCCTGCGGCGCCGAGTCGACCCATCATTTCGGGGCCGGGATCCTCGATCCCGGGCAGGTCGAACGGCTGCTCGGCGTCGTCGAGTCCGAGCCGCTCGAGATGAGCCCCGAGAAGGCCTGAGCCCCCGCTCGCCAGGCCGCATCCTGCGGCCGTTTTCGCCCGCCGGAGGGCCCGGGCGGGGCCGGGCGCGATGCTACGATCCAACCCCTTCGATGCCCGCCGCCATTCTCCTTCACCAGCTGTCCGATCCGCGTACTACGCTCCGTCAATGGAAGTAGAGATCGGCCGCGGAAAAAAGGCCCGCCGGGCCTATGGATTCGACGACATCGCGATCGTGCCCTCGCGGCGCACGCGCGACCCCGACGATGTCGACATCACCTGGACCCTCGGGCCCTACCGGTTCGAGCTGCCGCTGCTGGCGGCCGCGCTCGACGGCGTCGTCTCCCCGGAGACGGCCGGCCTGATCGGCAAGCTGGGCGGCCTCGCCGTCCTCAACCTCGAGGGCATCTACTGCCGCTATGAGGACGCCGACGAGCAGCTGGAGCGGATCGCCACCTTCTCGCCCGACATCGCCACGCGGGAGATGCAGGACATCTATCGCGAGCCGGTCAAGCCCGAGCTGATCGCCCGGCGCATCGAGGAGATCAAGTCGCACGGCGTCGTCGCCGCCGCCTCGCTGACGCCGCAGAAGGTGCGCGCGCACTATGAGACCGCGCTCGAGGCGGGGCTTGACATCCTCGTCATCCAGGGCACCGTCGTGTCCGCCGAGCACGTCTCGCGCGACGAGTCGCGCCCGCCGCTCAACCTCAAGGAGTTCATTCGCGAGCTCGCTCCGACCCCGGTGGTCGTCGGCGGCTGTGCCTCCTACCACACCGGACTTCACCTCATGCGCACCGGCGCGGCGGGCGTCCTCGTCGGCGTCGGCCCCGGCGCGATCTGCACCACGCGCGGGGTTCTCGGCATCGGCGTCCCGCAGGCGACGGCGATCGCCGACGTGGCCGCGGCCCGCTCGCAGCACATGCTCGAGACCGGGGATTACGTCAAGGTGATCGCCGACGGCGGCATGCGCAACGGCGGCGACATCGCCAAGGCGGTGGCCTGCGGCGCCGACGCGGTGATGCTCGGCTCGGCCCTGGCGCGCGCGTACGAGGCACCCGGCCGCGGTTACAACTGGGGCATGGCGACCTTCCATCCCACGCTGCCGCGCGGTGCCCGGGTGGCGACCAAGCAGAACGGCACCCTGGAGGAGATCATCACCGGCCCGGCCCGCGAGAACGACGGCACGTTCAACCTGATGGGCGGACTGTGCACCTCGATGGCCACCTGCGGCTACCGTGACATCGCCGAGTTCAATCGCGCCGAGCTGATGGTGGCGCCGTCGCTGCAGACCGAGGGCAAGCAGCTGCAGCGCGAGCAGGGCGTCGGAATGGGCGCCGGCAGTCGCGGCGCAGCCGTGGGTGTCGCCGATTAGCGACGCCTCCGTCGCGGCCGCGCTGGACGCCGAGGAGGCGACCGGCGAGGTCAAGGGCGCGCCGGTGGACGACGGACTCGATCAGGTTCGCGCCGCCACCGACGAGGTAGTGGTGCTCGATTACGGGGGTCAGTACTCCCAGCTGATCGCCCGCCGGGTGCGCGAGTGTGGCGTCTTCTCGGAGCTGTTGCCGTACCACGTGGGCGCCGCCGAGGTCGCCCGCCGCCGGCCGAAGGGCGTGATCCTCTCCGGCGGGCCGGCCTCGGTCTACGCCGAGGGCGCGCCGCCGCTCGAGCGCGAGCTGCTCGAGCTCGGCATCCCCGTGCTCGGCATCTGTTACGGCATGCAGCTGCTCGCGCTCGCCCTCGGCGGCCAGGTCCAGGGCGCCGAGATCGGCGAGTTCGGCCGCTCGCAGCTGACGGTCGTCGAGACCGGGCGCCTGCTCGCCGGCACGCCCGCCGAGCAGACGTGCTGGATGTCACACCGCGACACCGTGTTCGCCCCGCCGCCCGGGTTCACCGCGCTGGCCTCGTCCACGGCATCGCCGGTGGCCGCGTTCGAGTCCGCCGACCGGGGCGTGTATGGGATCCAGTTTCACCCCGAGGTCGTGCACACGCCCTATGGACAGCAGGTGCTGACCAACTTCCTGGTCGACGTCTGCGGCTGCGAGCGTGACTGGAGCCCCGCCTCGGTGATCGAGGATCAGATCGAGCGGATCCAGGCCCAGGTGGGGGAGGGGCGGGCGATCTGCGGGCTCTCGGGCGGCGTGGACTCGAGCGTCGCCGCGCTGCTCGTGCACCGCGCCATCGGCGACAAGCTGACCTGCGTGTTTGTCGATCACGGGCTGATGCGCAAGAACGAGGGCGAGCAGGTCGTCTCCGCGTTCCGCGACCACTTCAAGGTGCCCCTGGTGGCCGTCGACGCCGAGGATCGCTTCCTCGCCAAGCTCAAGGGGGTCAGCGACCCCGAGCGCAAGCGCAAGCTGATCGGGGCCGAGTTCATCCGCGTCTTCGAAGAGGAGGCGGCCCGGCTCGACGACGTCCAATTCCTCGTCCAGGGGACCCTGTACTCCGACGTGATCGAGTCCGGGGGCGGGACCGGCGCGGCCACGATCAAGTCCCACCACAACGTCGGCGGCCTTCCCGAGGACCTGGAGTTCTCGCTCGTCGAGCCGTTGCGGGCCCTGTTCAAGGACGAGGTGCGCGCCGTCGGCGCCGAGCTCGGGCTCCCCGAGCGGCTCGTGTGGCGCCAGCCGTTCCCCGGCCCGGGGTTGGCGATCCGGGTCGTGGGGGGCGAGGCGACCCGCGAGCGCCTCGACACCCTGCGTGAGGCCGACGCGATCCTCCAGGACGAGATCCGCAAGGCCGGCCTGTACCGCGACCTGTGGCAGTCGTTCTGCGTCCTGCCCGACATCCGCACGGTCGGCGTGCAGGGGGACGAGCGAACCTACGGCAACGTGATCGCGATCCGCGCGGTCACCAGCGACGACGCGATGACCGCCGACTGGGCGCGGCTGCCCTACGACCTGCTCGAGCAGATCGCGTCGCGCATGATCAACGAGATCCGGCCGGTGGGACGCGTCGTCCTCGATATCACCTCCAAGCCGCCCGGGACGATCGAGTGGGAGTGAGGCGGGCCGCGGCCTCAGGCCGCGAGAGCGGTGCACTGGGGCAGCGCGTGGGCGAGGATCTGCGCCCCCAGCGGCTTCATCTCCGGTAGCTCGCCGGGGGCGAACCACTGAGCGACGCCCAGCTCGGCGCGATCGACGGTCAGCGTCGGGGTGGTCAGCTCGGCGCCGAAGATGTGGATCGTGTCGTGACGGTGCTCGAGCGAGGCCTGGACGGAGCCGAGATCCGTCCACCGGGGCGGCGCCACCCCGAGCTCCTCCTGCATCTCGCGGCGGGCGGTCTGCTCGGGGTCCTCGGCGCGCTTGACCATCCCGCCCGGCAGGTCCCAGCCGCGTGAGCCGTACGTGTGGCGGACGAGCAGGACCCGTCCGCCGTGCCAGAGCAGGCATTTCACCCCCTGCTGGCTCGGGCGGGTGAGCAGCCAGAAGATCTGCAGGACGCGGTAGGCCACGCGATAGCCCGTGCGCTTCATGATCACCGACGGCGACACACCAACAAGCGTACGAGACCGATTCCCGGCTCTGGTCTCGCGATTGACTATCATCGTCGCGGTCGCGCTCCCGAGGCGCGATCACAAGCGTGCCATGAAGACCTTCGTAGCCAAACCTTCCGACCGCGAGCGCAACTGGCTCGTCGTCGACGCCACCGGCAAGACGCTCGGGCGGCTCGCGACCCAGATCGCCGATGCGCTGCGCGGTAAGCGCAAGCCGACCTACACCCCGCATATCGACACCGGCGACTTCGTGATCGTCGTCAACGCGGAGAAGATCCACGTGACCGGCAACAAGCGGGCCGACAAGCGCTACTACCGGCACTCCGGTTACCCCGGAGGACTGAAGTCCCGCTCGCTGGCCGACATGCTCGATCGCCGGCCCGAGGAGGTCATCCGCCTCGCCGTGAAGGGGATGCTCCCGCGCAACCGCCTTGCCCGCAAGCAGCTGACCAAGCTCAAGGTCTACGCCGGTCCGGATCATCCGCACGCCGCCCAGCAGCCGCAACCGATGGAGATCTCGCAGTGAGCGACGCAGAGCACCCCGAGGACGAGCCGCGCAACGAGGAAGAGGCCAGCGCCGGGCAGACCCCGGCGGAGTCCGCCGACGAGCCGGTGGCCGCCAGCGAGGCGCCCGAGCCCGCTCCGGTCGCCGAGGAGCCCGCCCCAGCTGCCGAGGAGCCCGCCCCGGTCGCCTCCGAGGAGCCCGCTCCGGCGGTCGCTGAGGAAGAGCCCGCTCCGGCGGCCGCCGAGGAAGAGCCCGCTCCGGCGGTCGCTGAGGAGCCCGCTCCGGCTGCCGACGAGCCCGCCCCCGCTGCCGACGAGCCCGCTCCGGTCGCTCCGGTCGCCGAGGAGCCGGCCGCCCCCGACGCCCCGGCGCCGGCCGCGCCGCCTGCCGCCGAGGAGACCGACGGCGATGACCAGGAGGTCGCCCCGCGCCAGCGCCCCGAGATTCCGGGAGCCGACCTGGTGCCCGACCTCGTCTCCGAGAGCGATGAGTTCCTCGATGCCGAGGCCCGCGCCGCCGCCGAGGCGGAGGCCGAGGCGGCCGCCGCTCGCGCCCAGGAGCAGGACTCCGAGGAGGAGTCGCGGCCGATCGCCGACGCGGCCATCAACCTCGCCGCCGGCGCGCGCTATACGGCCACCGGCAAGCGCAAGACCGCCGTCGCGCGGGTGATCCTCAAGCCGGGCACCGGCGCCTACACGATCAACGGCAAGACGCTCGACGTCTTCTTTCCGCGCGACACGCTGCGGCGGATCATCCGCCAGCCGCTGGAAGCGGTCGGGTACGAGACGCGCATGGACGTCGTGGCCCGGATGCACGGCGGCGGCGTGTCGTCTCAATCCGGGGCGCTGCGCCATGGGATCTCGCGGGCGCTGCTGGAGGCCGACCCGAACCTGCGTGGCGAGCTCAAGCGCCGCGGCTTCCTCACCCGTGACTCGCGGGTCAAGGAGCGCAAGAAGGCCGGCTTGAAGAAGGCCCGCAAGCGGCCGCAGTTCTCCAAGCGCTGACCGCCGCATGGCGCGCCAGCTCTTCGGCACCGACGGCGTTCGGGGCCGCGCCGGGGACTTCCTGACCGCCGAGCTGGCGCTGTCGGTGGCCCGGACGGCGGTCGCCCGCACCGAGCACCGGCCCGGCCCCGGCGGTGGGCGGGCTCAGGTCCTGATCGTGCGCGACACGCGCGAATCCGGCGAGATGCTGGAGTCGGCGATGGCCGCCGGCATCACCGCCGGCGGTGGCGATGCGCTGCTCGGCGGCGTGCTGCCGACGCCGGCCGCGCCGCTCCTCGTCCGCCGCCACGGGCTCCAGATGGCGGCGGTCATCTCGGCATCGCACAACCCCTACGAGGACAACGGGATCAAGCTGTTCGGCGCCGACGGGTTCAAGCTCGACGACGACACCGAGCACGCGATCGAGGACGCGCTCGGAGAGCCGGTGCCGGCCCCGGAGCAGATCGGCCACGTCCGGCGCCTGCACGGCGCGCTCGAGGACTACCTGCGCGAGCTGCACACCCGCTTCGCCGACCTGGATCTGAGCGGCCGGCGGATCCTGCTCGACTGCGCCCACGGGGCGACGTTCCGTGCGGCGCCCGAGATCTTCCGCCGGCTCGGGGCCGAGGTGGAGGTCGTCGCCGACGAGCCCGACGGGCGCAACATCAACGACGGTTGTGGCTCGACGCACCTCGACGGCTTGATCGAGCGCGTCAAGCGCGGCGGGTTCGAGCTCGCCTTTGCCTTCGACGGCGACGGCGACCGCGTGCTCGCCGTCGACGGTGACGGCATCGTGGTCGACGGCGACGAGCTGGTGGCCTTGGCCGCGATCCATCTCCACGGCCGCGATCGCCTCCTCGGCGGCGGCGTCGCCGTCACCGTGATGACCAACTACGGCTTTCACACCGCGATGCGCGCGGTGGGCGTCGAGGTGGCGACGACCGCGGTCGGCGACCGGTACGTGCTCGACGAGCTGCGCAAGCGCGGATGGGCGCTCGGGGGAGAGCAGTCGGGCCACATCATCGACCTCGCGTTCGGCCCCTCGGGGGACGGGATCGCCTCGGCGCTGCTGACGCTCGAGGCGCTGCACGGGCGCGATCTCCGGGATCGCGGCGCGATGGAGAAGCTCCCCCAGCGGCTGGTCAACATCCGGGCCGCCGACCGCGCCGCGCTGGGCGAGACGATGTCGGCGGAGACGCTGGCCGAGGCGATCGATCGCGAGCAGCAGGCCCTCAGTGGCCGCGGGCGCGTGCTCGTCCGCGCGTCGGGCACCGAGCCGCTCATCCGGGTGATGGTCGAAGCGCCCTCCGCGCAGGAGACTGAGGACGTGTGCGGAAGGCTGACCGACGTGGTGAAGACGGTCCTCGGTGACCGCCTCACCGCCGCCTAGACTCTTCGGACAGCTCAACTTAGGAGGACTCGTCCTATGTGCGGCATCGTCGGCTACGTCGGGCCCCGCACGGCCCGCCCCCTGTTGCTCGCAGGGCTGGAGAAGCTCGAGTATCGCGGCTATGACAGCGCCGGCATCTCCGTGCTCGACGGTGATCGGATCGACGCCGTGCGCACCGTCGGCAACCTCAGCGTGCTGCGGGCGGCGATCGACGGACAGGAAGCCCGCCGCGCCGCCGACGGGCCGCCGGTCGCCACCGCGGTCGCGGAGCGTCCCCAACCGGGGACCGGCATCGGCCACACGCGCTGGGCCACCCACGGCCGGGTGACCGAGGAGAACGCCCACCCGCACTTCGACACGACCGACAACGTCCACATCGTCGTCAACGGGATCGTGGAGAACTACATCGCGCTCAAGGCGCGGCTCGTCGCCGAGGGCGCCGTCTTCACCTCGGAGACCGATGCCGAGGTCATCGCCCACCTTGTCGCTCACCACTACCACGGCGATCTCGTCGAGGCCGTGCGGGCCGCCTACGCCGAGATGCGCGGCCACTACGCGTTCGTGGCGATGACCGCCCACGAGCCGGGGCTGCTCGTCGGAACCCGGCGCGAGTGTCCGCTGATCGTCGGGCACGGCGACGGCGAGCAGTTCATCGCGTCGGCGATCCCGGCGTTCCTGCGCGAGACCCGCCACGTCCAGTACATGAACGACGACGAGATCGTCACCCTGCGGCCCGAGGGGGCGCAGTTCTTCGCCGCCACCGGCGAGCCGGTGGAGCGCGAGATCGTCGAGATCGACTGGGACGCCGACACGGCCGAGAAGCAGGGCTATGAGACGTTCATGCTCAAGGAGATCCACGAGCAGGCCGACGCCGTCGCCGAGACGATCGGCGAACGGGCCGCCCGCGGGTGGGGGATCGACCTGGGCGAACTGACCCCCGCCCTCGAGCCCTCGGCCACCCCGATCGACGATGCCTTCCTCGCTCGCCTCAAGCGGGTCGTGATCGTCGCCTGCGGGACCGCATACCACGCCGGTCTCATCGGCCGCTACGCGATCGAGCAGTGGGCGCGCGTGCCGGTGGAGGTCGACGTCGCCTCCGAGTACCGCTATCGCAACCCGGTGGTCGGGCCCGACGACCTGGTCATCGGCATCTCCCAGTCGGGGGAGACGGCCGACACGCTGGCGGCGATGCGCACCGCGCGCCAGGGCGGGGCGCGGGTGCTGGCGGTGACCAACGTGATGGGCGCCCAGGCCACGCGCGAGGCCGATGGGGTGCTCTATACGCGAGCCGGCATGGAGATCGGCGTCGCCGCCACCAAGACGTTCGTCTCCCAGATCACCGCCATGTACCTCATCGCGCTGCGCCTCGCCGAGGTGCGCGGCACGATGGGCCGGTCCGAGCTCAAGCCGGTGATCTCCGACCTCAAGCGCCTGCCCCACATGATCGCCGAGCTGCTCGAGCGCGACGTGGCCGGGATCGAGGGGATCGCCGCGGCCCACTTCGCGTCCGAGTTCTTCCTCTACCTCGGTCGCCACATCGGTCTCCCGGTGGCGCTGGAGGGCGCGCTCAAGCTCAAGGAGATCTCCTACATCGCCACCGACGCCTATCCGGCGGGCGAGATGAAGCACGGACCGATCGCGCTGCTGGACGAGAACACCCCGGTCGTGGTCGTGGCCACCGAGTCGCCGGTGCTCGAGAAGGTGATCTCCAATATGCAGGAGGTCCGGGCGCGGGGCGCCCGGGTGATCGCCGTGGCCACCGAGGGCGACGACGAGATCGCCGCGCACGCCGACGAGGTCATCCGGATCCCGCGCACCGACTGGATGCTGGCCCCGCTGCTGGCCGTGATCCCGCTCCAGCTGCTGGCCTACGGCATCGCTCGCCGCCGCGGCTTGAATGTCGACCAGCCTCGTAACCTGGCCAAGACCGTCACGGTGGAGTGACCGGAACTCCACCCGCCCGCCCGGAGCCCGCGATCGGGCTGGACCTGCTGGAGATCGCGCGGCTGGAGCGCGCACTGGAGCGCCGACCGGGGCTCGCCACCCGGTTGTTCACCGCCGATGAGCGCGCCTATGCCGCCGCCCGCGCCCGGCCGGGGCAGCATCTCGCCGCCCGGTTCTGTGCCAAGGAGGCGGTCGCCAAGGCGCTCGGCCTCACCGCGTGGAGCTTTCGCGACGTCGAGGTGATCGCCACCGATGGGGCGCCGATCGTGGCGTTGAGCGGTTCCGCCGCGCGGCGGGCGGCCGAGCTGGGAGTGCAGGTGCGGGTGTCGCTGACCCATACCGATCACGAGGCCGGCGCCGTCGCGATAATCGACCGAGATGACTGAGCTTGACGACTGGCTGGCGCCGCTGCCCGACGCCGAGCAGCAACGCGCGATCGACGCCTGGGCGATCGAGACGCGGGGCACGCCCGGGATCAACCTGATGGAGCGTGCCGGGGCGGGGCTGGCCGAGGTGGTCACGGCTCGCGTCCCGACGGGCCGGATCGCCGTCGTGTGCGGCAAGGGCAACAACGGCGGCGATGGCCTGGTGACCGCGCGCCTGCTGCGCGAGGCCGGCCGCGAGGTCGACGTGCTGCTGCTGGCGCCCGGCGAGGAGCTGCGCGGCGACGCGCGCACGAACTTCGAGCGCCTGCCGGGCCACCCGGCGCAGCCATTTGCGCCCGACCGGCTGGCGGGGGCGGCGGGGATCGTCGACGCGATCCTGGGCACGGGGTTCGCCGGCGAACCGCGCGACCCGGCGCGAGGCGCGATCGAGGCCATCAACGACGCCGGGTCGGCGCAGGGCGGGGGAGCGGCGGTGATCGCCTGCGACGTCCCCAGCGGCGTCGATGCCTCCACCGGCGAGGTGGCTGCGGCGGCGGTCCGCGCCGCCGCCACCGTCACCTTTCACGCCGCCAAGCCGGGCCTATGGATCTCGCCCGGCAAGGACCATGCCGGCCACGTGGCGGTGATCGACATCGGCATCCCCTCGGACGCTCCCGTTCATCCATCGGTGGGGTTGATCGACAGCGATGTCGTCGCCGGCATCCCCACCCGGGGACGGGAGTCGACGAAGTTCGCGGCCGGAGCGGTCCTCGTGTGCGGGGGGTCCACCGGTCTGACCGGAGCCCCGTGCCTGGCCAGCGAGGCGGCGCAGCGGGCCGGCGCCGGGTACGTCACGGCGCTCGTGCCGGCCTCGCTGGACTACGTGTTCGAGCAGCGGCTGCTCGAGGCGATGTCGGTCCCGTTGCCCGACGTCGAGGGGGCCCTGCAGCCGGGGGCGATCGACGGCATCCTCGGGCACGCGGAGCGGGCGGGCGCGCTCGTGCTCGGTCCCGGACTCGGGCGCGAGCCGGCGACGTTCGAGCTGGCGCGCGCGGTCGCCGCCCGCGCCGGGCTCCCGCTGCTCCTCGACGCCGATGGTCTCAACGCCCACGCCGGGCGCCTCGGTCTGCTGGCCGGCCGGGAAGCCCCGACGGTGGTCACGCCCCACGCCGGGGAGCTGGGCCGGCTGCTCGACGTCGACGGGGCCGAGATCGCCGCCCACCGGCTGGCCTCGGCACGCCGGGCGGCCGACGAGTCCCAGGCGATCGTCGTGCTCAAGGGCGACGACACCCTCGTCGCCCATCCCGACGGTCGCACGGCCATCAGCCGGGGCGGCGCCCCCGCGCTGGCGACCGCCGGCACCGGGGACGTCCTCTCGGGCGTGATCGGCGCCTATTTATCAAAGCGGATGGACCCATTTCACGCCGCCTGCGCGGGCGTGTTCGTGCACGCGCGGGCCGGACAGCTGGCCGCGGCGCGGATCGCCGCCGAGGGCGTGATCGCCCGCGACGTGATCGAGTGCCTGCCGCCCGCCCGGGCCCTGCAGGACTAGTGGCCGCCTCCGGCGCAGAAGAGGGCTGACCATGGCCCTGCGTGCCCTGGCCCGCGTCAACCTCGCGGCGATCGAGCGCAATGCCGCGCGGCTGCGCGCTCGCCTGAACCCCGGATCCGAGCTGTGCGCGGTCGTCAAGGCGCAGGCCTCGGGCCACGGCGCTGTGCCCACGGCCCGCGCCGCGCTGGCCGGCGGCGCGCGCTCGCTGGCCGTGGCGACCGCCGATGAGGCCGCCGAGCTGCGCTCGGCCGGGCTGCGGGTCCCGATCCTCATCATGGGCGCGATCAGTGCCGAGGAGCTGCCGGTGGCGCTGGCCGCCGACGCCGAGCTGGTCGGATGGTCCGACCGCTTCGTCGACGATCTCGGGCGCGCCGCCGCCGGGCGCCCGATTCGCGTCCACGTCAAGCTCGACACCGGCATGGGTCGGCTGGGCACGCGCGAGGTCGACCGCGCCGTCGCGCTCGCGCAGCGGCTGGCCGGCGCCGGGACGCCCGGCCTCGTGCTGGCGGGAGCGATGACCCACTTCGCCACCGCCGACGGCGAT
Source organism: uncultured Solirubrobacteraceae bacterium (assembly GCA_963744845.1). Lineage (GTDB taxonomy): Bacteria > Actinomycetota > Thermoleophilia > Solirubrobacterales > Solirubrobacteraceae > Palsa-465. The sequence continues at coordinate 494,906 of CAVUVE010000012.1, read as the reverse complement.
CCCGAATTCCTGGCCGCGCAGCTGGCGGCGTTCACGCCGTTCGCGCAGCGCCTGCGCGGAGTCGCCCCGCTGCTCGTGCACGCCGCCAACAGCGCGGCCACCGTGCGCGAGCCGCAGGCCCATTTCGACATGGTGCGCTGCGGAATTGCCCTCTACGGTTGTGATCCGATGAACGTCAGCCCTGACGTCGCCGGCCTCGAGCCGGCCATGCAGCTGAGCTCCTACGTCGCCGCGGTCAAGCGGGCCCGCGCCGGCGACAGCGCCGGCTACGGGCGGCGCTTCATCGCCGAGCGCGACACGTGGATCGCGACGCTGCCGATCGGATACGGCGACGGGATCCGGCGCGGCCTGAGCAACAACTGCGACGTGCTGATCGGCGGCCGGCGCTATCGGCTCGCGGGGACGGTGAGCATGGACAACATCACCGTCGACCTCGGGCCGGCCGATGCCACGCAACCCGAGCCGCCGGCGCAGCCCGAGCAGGCGGCGATCATCATCGGCCGCTCGGGCTCCGAGCGCCAGACCGTCGAGGACCTCGCCAACCGGCTGGACACCGTCGCCCACGAGGTCCTATGCGGGATCTCGGCGCGCGTGCCGCGCTCCTACCACCGCGACGGAGCGGCTCCGTGAGCGACCCGCTGGCCGCCCTCGCCGAGGTCGATGCGCCGGCGTGGCTGGTCGGCGGGGCCGTCCGCGACCGGCTGCTGCGCCGGGAGACGGCCGACTTCGACGTCACCGTCGACGCGGCCGCCGAACCGGTGGCCCGCCGCATCGCCAAGCGCGCCGGCGGCGTGGCCTTCGAGCTGTCGGAGGCGTTCGGGGCGTGGCGGGTGATCGCCCACGACCGCACGTGGCAGGTCGACGTGCTCGGGCTCGACGGCACGACGATCGACGAGGACCTCGGGCGCCGCGATTTCTCGATCAACGCGATCGCGGAGCCCCTGCCGCTCCGGGCCGGCGAGTACGTCGATCCGTTCGGCGGCCTGCGCGACCTCGAGCGGCGGACGCTGCGCATGGTCGCGCCCGACGCCTTTGACCGCGACCCGCTGCGCGTCCTGCGCCTGGCGCGGCTCGCGTGCGAGCTCGATCTGGGGGTCGATCCGGCGACGCTGCGGCGGGCCGCCGACGCCGCGCCGGGGCTGGGCCGGGTGGCGCCCGAGCGGATATTCGCCGAGCTCCGGCGGATCGTCTGCGCCCCGGGGGCGCTCGCCGGCCTGGAGCTGATGGACGCAAGCGGCGCCACCGCGGCCGTGCTCCCGGAGCTCGGGGCGCTCGAGGGAGTGCAGCAGAGCCGGTTTCATCACCTCGACGTCCACGGTCACACGCGGGCGGTGCTCGGCGAGGTGATCGCGCTCGAGCGCGACCCGTCGATCCTGAACCTCGGCGACGACGTCCTGGCGGCCGTGCGTCGGCTGCTCGATGCCCCCCTCGCCAACGAGCTGACCCGCGGGCAGGCGTTGCGCTTCGGTGCGCTGCTGCACGACATCGCCAAGCCGCAGACCCGCGGCGTCAGCGCCCAGGGACGGATCACGTTCATGGGGCACGACGAGTCCGGGGCCCAGATGGCGTCGGACATCCTCGGGCGGCTGCGGGCCGCCGATCGGCTGCGCGAGCACGTGGCGGCGCTCACCCGCCACCATCTGCGCCTCGGCTTTCTCGTGCACGAGATGCCGCTCGGGCGCCGCGCGGTCTACGACTACCTGCGCACGTGCGCCCCCGTGGCCGTCGACGTCACCCTGCTGAGCGTCGCCGACCGGCTGGCCACGCGGGGCGATAACGCCGATCGGGCGATCGCGCTGCACCTGGAGCTGGCCCGCCAGCTGCTCCCCGAGGGGCTCGCGTGGATGGCCGATCCGCCGCGCCCGCCCGTGCGCGGCGACGACCTCGCCCGGGCGCTCGGGATCGATCCCGGGCCGCTCATCGGGGGCTTGCTGGCCGAGCTGGAGGCCGAGCGCTTCAGCGGCGAGCTGCACACGCGCGAGGAGGCGATCGAGCGCGCCCGACAGCTGATCGCGCGCCGCGGGTAATCTGATGGCCATGCGCGACCCCGACTGCCTGTTCTGCAAGATCGTCGCCGGCGAGCTGCCGTCGCAGAAGATCGCCGAGGACGAGCGGACCGTCTCGTTCATGGACATCAACCCGGCGACGCGCGGCCATGCCCTGGTGATCCCCAAGGCGCACGCCGCCAACCTGCTCGAGATCGAGCCCGACGACCTGGCGGCGGTGGCGCGCGCGGCCCAGCAGCTGGGCAAGCGAGTGTCTGAACGGCTCGGCGCCGATGGGGTCAACCTGCTCAACGCCTGCGGCTCGGCGGCGTGGCAGACCGTCTTTCACTTCCACGTCCACGTCATTCCGCGCTACGCCGACGACCCCCTGAAACTGCCGTGGACACCCGCGCCCGGCGACGGTGACGAGATCGCCGCCGCGGCCGCGGAACTGCGCTGAGCGCCGCCCGACCGGCGACGCGCCGGTCGCCGCCGAGCGTCGTGCCGCGACGCGTCGTGCCTGGTAGGTTTGCGCCCTGAGATCGGGGCGCCGGGCTCCGATCCCGCCCCACGGGACTCCGCGCCGAAGGGAGAGAGACATGGCAACCGGAACGGTCAAGTGGTTCAGCGACGACAAGGGGTTCGGCTTCATCACGCCCGATGACGGAGGCCGCGATCTGTTCGTCCACTACACGGGCATCCAGGACGACGGCTACCGATCGCTGGCCGAAGGAGCCAAGGTCTCCTATGAGGAGGAGGCCGGAGCCAAGGGCCCGAAGGCGATCAACGTCACGAAGCTCTAGCCTCCTTTCAGCCGGCGCCGGCCGCCCGGGGCCGGACGGTGCGGCCTGCAACGCCGCGCGCAACTGTCGACCCCCGTGTCGTGTTGAATGAGGACGATGAAACGACTCCCGCTGGTATGTGCAGGCCTTCTCGTCGCCGCCGTGGTCACGGTCGCGCCGGGCGTCGCCTCGGCGAAGATCGTCGAGTTGGGCCAGACGACGACGCCACTGACGGCGCCGCAGTGCCCCAAGGGGGTCCCTGCCTCCCAGTGCGTCATCATCCTGGCCCGGACGACGGCGGTCCAGACGACGAGCGATGGGGTCGTCAACCCGACGCGCGTCAAGCAGGCCGGCTGGATCGTCGCCTTCACCGTCGGGCTGTCGCAGCTGTCGAGCGATCCCAAGACCGAGCGCAGCTACCTGCACACGCTCGACCTGGGCTTCGGCGGCCCACCGCAGGTCGCCCTCAGCGTGCTCAAGCCGGGTCCGAAGAACACCTATACGCTCGTCTCCCAGAGCGGGACGCTGCATCTGATCCCGTTCCTCGGCCAGGTGCTCCAAGAGCCGCTCTCGCTGCCGCCGACGTTCAAGACGATGACGCCGCTGGCGGTCAAGCCGGGATACGTGATCGGTATCACCGTCCCGACGTGGGCGCCGGTGCTCGTCTACAACCTGAATGCGTCGAAGTTCGCCTACCGCCAGAGCCGCACGGCGGGGTGCACGCACGCGGCCGGCGCCAACACGGCGCAGACGAAGGTAGGGCAGAGCGCGCAGTACCTGTGCAGCTACACGGGGACCCGCGTCGAGTACAGCGCGACCGAGATCGTCAACGAGCCGTATCCGAAGTCCTACGTGCACACCCGTCGCCAGCCCTGACGGCGACGACCGCTTCGACCACGCGCCCCGGGCGCGGCCCCGTTTCACCGGCGCCGACGGCTGCTAGCAGGCGCCGGGGTTCTGCTGGCAGAACGCCGAGCCCAGGCCGGCTCCGCCGCTCGTCCCGGTCCCCCCGCCGCCCCCGCCGGTCGTCGGCGTCCCGCCGCCGCCCGCGGGGGTCGTCGCCGTGCCCACGGCCGTCGCCGTGCCGGCGCTCGGGGTCGTCCCGGTGGCCGCGGAGGTCGCGGTGCCTCCGGAGGTGGCCGTCCCGCCGCCCGAGGTGGTGCTCGTCGTCGAGCTCGAGGAGCTCGAGGAGCTCGAGCCGGCGTTGGCGGCCGGGGAGATGGCTCCCGACGTCGGCACGGTGAACGGCGGCGCTCCGGAGACGTCGGGCGTGGCCGAGCCGCCACCGCCGCAGGCGGTCAGACCGCCGCTCAGCGCGACCGCGGCGAGGATGGCCGCGGGAACTCGAGACCGATGGCGAACGCGGGGCTGAGACATGCCCACCGGGCGTCAGGAGCCGAGCGGCTCCATGCGCCGAGCGCAATACGGGCAGTCGTTGAGGTCCTTCTGCGTGAGCTGGTCGCACCAGTTGCAGAAGCGCAGGTTCTCCACCGACCAGGGCAGCTCTGAGGCGGTCGGGGCCATCGGCAGCAACATCGCCACGACCTCGAGCTCCTCGCCGGTCTCACGGTCGAGATAGATCTGGTCGGGCTCGGCCTCGACGATGATCTCGCGCCCGGTTGAGGGCGTGCGCATACGGTACTTCTGCCGGGACCTCATGGCGGGTCATGCTACCAGCGCCCCTGGCGCAAGGACGGCACCGCGTTGCGGCGCCCGTCGCGGCGCCCGTCGCGGCGCAAGGATGCCGCAGCCTGGGATAGAGTGCCGCTCGGAGACGATGCTGCCAGCGTTTTTGCGAGTTCCCCGAGGCCTTGCCGCCGTCGCGCTCACTGCGCTCATCGTGGTCGTGCTCGGGGGCTGTGCGGTCAAGCATCCGACCGCCAACATGGTCCAGGGCAAGGTGCTGTTCACCTCGAAGTGCGGCTCCTGCCACACCCTCGCGCATGCCAACACGAGCGGCACGACCGGGCCCAACCTCGACGACATGTTCGCCCAGGATCGGGTCGACGGGGTCAAGAGCACCTCGATCCAGGGCCTGGTCAGCTACTGGATCCAGTACCCCGACACCCAGGGCGTGATGCCGGCCGGCCTGTATAAGGGTCAGTCGGCCCAGGACGTCGCCGCCTATGTCGCGGCCGTCGCCGCCAAGCCGGGCAAGGACACGGGACAGCTGGCCACTGCGGGCGGCGTCACCGGCACCACGCCGGCCGCCGGCAAGCAGGTGTTCACCGGGGTCGGCGGTTGTGGCAGCTGCCACGTGCTCGCCGACGCCGGCACCCACGGCGTGACCGGTCCCAACCTGGACCAGGATCTGAAGGCGAACTGCGCGAGCGCGAAGTCCAAGCAGGTGCGCGGGGCGACGCTGGCGCAGTGCATCAAGACGGCGATCGTCAAGCCCTACGCCTACATTCCGGCGGGCTACAAGCCGGGCGTGATGCCGGCGAACTTCGGCCAGACGCTGAAGCCCAACGAGATCACGGCGCTCGTCAACTACCTGAGCAAAGCCGCCAAGTAGCTCTGTCTAGGCGGCCGGGGTCGTGTCGCCGGCGCGCTCGCGCAGGCGCGCCCACAGCTCGTCGCTGCGACCGGCGGCCACCGCTCGCCCGGCCCGCGCGTCGTCGAGCTCGAGGCCGTGCTGGCCGGCGTAGTCGAGCAGCGCCTGGCGCTGCTCGTTCTGACGCGCGACGCGCAGGAACAGCCAGCAGAACAGTCCGATCGTGAGCAGGCTCTCCTCGACCATCATCAGCCCGCCGGCGGCGACCTGGTCGCCCATCGCGCTGATGTGCCAGTGGGCGTCGCCGGGGCGGTAGTACGGGTAGAAGACGGTCCCACCGAAGATCATGATGTTGGCCAGCACGGTGCCGATCAGGCGCATGGCGACGATGTAGACGAGCCGCGCGCTGTTGGAGAACCACCGCGGCTGGGGCAGCGGACCGAGGAGGCCCATCCACACGGCGATGCCGAAGGCCAGGAACGTGGCGTGCTCCAGGGCGTGCAGGGCGTCGTGGCGCAGCGCCTCCTGGTAGAGGTAGGGCGAGTGCCAGACATAGAAGTTGACCCCCCACACGACGATCGCCACCACCGGGTGGCTGAGCACGCGGAGCCTGGCGATGACGGGGTTGCGCAACAGGGGGGCGATCACCGGGCCGGTGAGGCCGAGGACGAGCAGCAGCGAGGCGACGTCGCCGATCAGCAGGTGCTCGGCCATGTGGGCGACGAGCAGTTGGTCTGAGAGGTGGTCGACCGGGGCGCTGAAGGCGACCTCGAGGACGAGCAGGCCGGCCACGAAGCAGCCCTGGCGCCAGCCCGGCACGGGCCGCCCGTGGGCGGCGAGCGTCCGCGCGCGCAGGTGGTAGGGCACCCAGCTGAGGAGCACGACGATCGGCAGGCCGATCGTCTGGACGGGCGCGACGGCGAACAGCAGTGGCACGACCGTCAATGGTGGCAGGTGGCCGACGCGCTCACAGCGCCTCGATCACGAGCACGATGACGGCGATGACCGCGACGACGGCCACGAACCACACCAGGAAGCCGAACGCGCCGGCCTCGGAGCGCAGCGGATTGGGGGGGAGGAGCGAGAAGCGCCCCCGCGGTCCCGGGCGGCCGTCGGACGGCATGGTGGCGATCCGGGAGCCGGCTACAGGACGTAGACCGTCGTGTAGACGACGACCCACATGATGTCGACGAAGTGCCAGTAGATCCCCGGCACCTCCATGCCCTGGTGGTGCTCGGGCGAGTAATGGCCACGGAAGGCGCGCACGGTCACCATCAGCAGCGCGCACAGCCCGATGAAGACGTGGGCGCCGTGCAGGCCGGTGAGGGCGTAGAAGATCGTGCCCTGGGCGGCATCGTGGGGGGCGAAGCCGATGTGGACGTACTCGTTGATCTGGACGCTGAGGAACGTCAGCCCGAGCAGGAAGGTGCTGAGCATTCCCGCCCGCAGGCCGAACCGGTTGCCGTTCTTGATCGAGACGAGCGCCCAGTGCAGCGTCAGCGATGAGGACAACAGGATCGCGGTGTTGATGCCGGCGACCGCCTCGGGCAGATGGGTTCCGGCGGCGGGCCACGGGTCGTGGTTGACGACGCGGATGAAGAAGTAGGCGGTGAAGAACGCGCCGAAGATCATCACCTCGGAGATGATGAAAAGCAGCATCCCGAGGGTCGGTGCCTCCACCCGCGAGGAGCGGTGGGCGGGGGGCGGTCCGTGATGTTCGGCGTGGGCGATCGAGGCGGCTTCCATGGCGCTCCTCCTAAAGAACGGCTAGGCGGTCGCCCGCGTTGAATCGGTGTGCACCACGTGCTCCACGTCCTTGCCGGTGGCGTTGCGCACCCGGTCGATGAGATCGGCGCGCAGCCAGCCGGACCTCGTCTCGGCGTACGTCGAGATGACGATGTCATCGATCCGGAAGGCCTGCACGGCGTTCATGATCGCCGTGTAGGGGTCGGGGTCGCCGGTCATGCCCGACGCGGTGAGACCGGCGTCACGGAGCCGGCGCAGCACGAGGGCCAGCCGGGTGCGGGCGCGCCGCGTCGCGTTCCCGTCGCCGCCCTCCTGGGGCACGATGACCAAGAACAGCCGCTCGCGCTTGTCGGGCTCCTTCTCGGCCTTGGCCTTGAGCGCCTCGAGCAGCTCGTCCCCGCTCGCCGTGCGGTTGGCCACGGCCAGCGTGATGTGGACCGCGAGTCCGTCGGAGTCGAGATCGGCGATCACGTGCTCCACGGGCAGGCCCGAGGCTTGCCGGATCCGGTCCACCAGGTCGCGCCGCAACCACCCCGAGCGCGACTCGGGCAGGGTCGAGATGATGATCTCGTCGGGCTCGTACTCGCGCACGGCATCCATCGTGGCCGCGTACGGATCGGGGTCGCCGACCTCCCCGACGGCCTCCATGCCCTCCGAGCGCACGAAGCCCACCGCCAGGTCGACGCGGATCTGGGCGGCGTCGAACACGGTGTCGTCGTAGACCACGTAGCCGGCCCGCGGCTGGGTCTGGGGAACGCAGAGCACGAAGCGCACGTCGTGGTCGTCCTTGGCGCGCCGCAGGACGGCCTCGATCAACGGCTGGCCTCCGAGCGTTTCGTTGGCGACGACGAGAACGGTCTTCATCGTCCGGCCTCCCCTCCGGTCGGCGCTTCGGAGGACCCGCCTCCAGCGGCCACCGGCGTCGGCGACCCGTGGGCGGACTCGGCCGGGGGTTTGAAGATGCCGTGGACGGCGCCGGGGACCCCGTACTCGTAGGGGCCGCCGACGACGGTCGGGACGGCGTCGAAGTTGAAGATCGGCGGTGGGGAGGAGACCTGCCACTCGAGCGTGAGCGCCCGCCACGGGTTGCCTGCCGCGCGCGGCCCGCCGCGCCAGCTGGCGACCATGTTGTAGAGGAAGATCAGCGTGCTGGCCCCGAGGATGAAGGCCGAGATCGAGATGAACAGGTTCCAGGCCGCGAACTTCTGGGCGTATTCGGCGACGCGGCGAGGCATCCCCTGGATCCCGATCAGGTGCATCGGGCCGAAGGTCAGGTTGAAGAAGATGAAGGTCATCCAGAAGTGCCATTTGCCCAGGCGATCGTCGAACATCCGCCCGGTCATCTTCGGGAACCAGTAGTAGACGCCGGCGAAGATCGTGAACAGCGATCCGCCGAACAGCACGTAGTGGATGTGGGCGACGATGAAGTACGTCTGGCTGACGTGGATGTCGAACGGGATCATCGCCAGCATCACGCCGCTGATCCCGCCCAGGGTGAACATCGTCAAGAAGCCGAGGGCGAACAGCATCGGCGTATCGAGGTGCAGCACGCCCCGCCACAGCGTCGCCAGCCACGAGAAGATCTTGATCCCGGTGGGGATGGCGATGATCGCGGTCGTGATCATCATCGGGATGCGGATCCACGACGCCATACCCGAGACGAACATGTGGTGGGCCCACACGGTGAAGCCGAGGACGACGATCGCCAGCAGCGAGAAGGCCATCATCCGGTAGCCGAAGATCGGCTTGCGTGACTTGACGGCCAGGACCTCGGAGATGATCCCGAACCCGGGCAGCATCATGATGTAGACGGCCGGGTGTGAGTAGAACCAGAAGATGTGCTGGTACATGATCACGTTGCCGTCCTTGCCGGCTCCCACGAACGCGTCGAAGAAGTGGAAGTGCAGCCCCGCGTCGAGGAGGACGAAGAACTGGGAGGCGGCGATGAACGGGGTGGCGATGACGACGAGCAGCGAGGTCGAGAAGTTCGCCCACACGAGCAGCGGCATCCGGAAGAAGCTCATCCCGGGGGCGCGCATCGTGATGATCGTGACCAGGAAGTTCAGCGCCGTGAAGATCGACGAGAAGCCCGCGAACTGGACCGCGATCGTGAAGAACAGCTGGCCGAGGGGCATCGTCGTCGACAGCGGGGCGTAGGCCGTCCAGCCGGCGGCGAACGAGCCGCCGGGGGCCAGAAAGCTCATCATCATCATGATCCCGGCGATCGGCAGCAGCCAGTAGGAGAGGGCGTTGAGCCGCGGGAACGCCATGTCCGGAGCGCCGATCATCAGCGGCAGCACGAAGTTCGCCAGGCCGGCGAACACCGGGATCACGAACAGGAAGATGAGCAGCGTGGCGTGGACCGAGAACACGCCGTTGTACTGCTCGGGGGTGAGGAACTGCATCCCCGGCTTGGCCAGCTGGGCGCGGATGAGCATCGCCAGCAGGCCGCCGACCAGCAAGAAGAAGAACGACGTGACCGTGTACTGGACCCCGATCACCTTGTGATCGGTGTTGACGCGGAAGTAATCGCGCCACGTGCGCGCGCCGTGCTCGTCGTGGGTGTCGGGCCGCGTCGGCCGGCCGGCCGCCCAGTACAGCCAGTAGTCGCAGGTGCCGAGCCCGAGCAGGAAGCCCAGCGGAACGGTGAACAGCGAGACCAGCGTGATCGCGTGACCGTCGATCACCGGGTGCTGGTGCATGAGCGCGCGGATGAGCACGGTCAGCCCGAATCCGAAGGCGAAGCCGATGATGTCGAACACGGCGGCGCGATACCAGCCGGGGGCGCGCAGCTTGGCGCCCCTTCCCGGGGTGGCCACTCGCGCGGTCGGCATCGGGCTGGGCGAGGTGACGGCCATCAGCGCTCCTCCTTCTCAGGCTCAGCCATGAGCTTGACCTGCGGTCGAGTTCGATGAGCCCGTGCTGCCGGGCACGCCGGGCTGAGAGGTCTGGGGGGACGGATTTCCGACCGGCGGTGGCCCGTTGAGCTTCTGGGAGCTCAGCCAGGTGTGAAAGCGGGTCGGCGAGACGACACGGACAGCGGCGCGCATCAGCCCGTGGCCGGCTCCGCACAGTTCGGTGCACTCCGCCGGATAGCTTCCGATCCGGGTGGGGCGGACGCGCAGCGTGGTCGTGATGCCCGGCACGGCGTCGATCTTCTCCGAGAATTCGGGAATGAACATGCTGTGGATCACATCGAGGGAGCGCAGCTTGAAGACGACGTTCTGGTCGTTGGGAAGGTAGAGCACCGGCGAGACCACCTGCTTGCCCGACGCCTGCGGATAGGAGAACTCAAACCCGAACTGGCGCTCGGTGACGTTGACGACCATCGCGCCCGGATGGCTCTTCTCGTTGGAGTGCAGGACCGAGAAGGCGTAGGCGCACAGCCCGACGATGAGGACCGCCGGCAGCGCCGTCCACACGACCTCGAGCCGGGTGTTGCCGTGGATCGGGGGCCCGTCCAGCTCCTCCTGGCCCGGCTTCATGCGGAACTTCCAGACCGAGTAGAGGACGACCGTCTCGACGAGCACGAAGATCGGCACCGAGACGATGAGCAGCACGTCGTAGAGCGTGCGCACGTTGTGCGACTGGATCGAGCCGTCGCTGGGGAACCACGGGATCAGGAGCGCGACCGGGATCCCGATCACGATCCCCACGACCCCGATGGCCACCATCTGCGCCAGGGGGCGCCTACGCACGCTGCTGGACCTCGCTGCCTCTCATCGCCACGCCGGAATCCTATGCCTTCCGCGCGACGAACGATGCGCACCCGGTACCCGACGGGGTAAGCTCGTGGATGATTGTTTCAAACGTTGCAAAGCTCAGCGGGGAGGCAGCATGCTCGTTACCGATGCGATGACCGAGGTGGTCCTGTCAGTCGGCCCCGGCCACACCCTGCGCCAGGCGGCCGAGGCGATGTGGGCGCGGCGCGTGGGCGCGGCCCTCGTCGTCGATCCGGAGGCCCAGGGACCCGGGATGATCACCGAGCGCGACATCCTGCGGGCGATCGCCCTCGGTCAGGATCCCGACAGCGAGCGGGTCGCCGATCACCTGACCGCCCGCCTCACCTTCGCCAGCCCCGACTGGTCGCTCGAGGAGGCGGCGGCGACGATGGTGCGCGGCGGCTTTCGCCACCTGGTGGTCGTCGACGGCGCCGATATCGGCGGCATCCTGTCGATGCGTGACATCGTCCGCGTGTGGTCGGGCGAGGGGGCGAGCTGCGACGTCCCGTCGGGCGCCCGCTAGCGCCCGCAGCGCCGCCGGGAGGCCGGGGGCCGTCTCAATGCTCTTCGGGGAGCTCGTCGATGTCGCGACTCGTGTCGCGGATCCACCGGACCGTCGTAACGAGGAAGAGGATCAGGCCGGCGATCGAGATGTACCACGAGAGCGTCGTCCCGATGACCATGGCGGTGATCGAGATCGCGCTCAGCAATGGCAGCAGCGACGGGCCGGGAAGGTGGATCTCCTCGCCGACCGGCGGGACGTCGCGCTCCTCGATGCTCACGCGTGCACGTAGATCGCGGCGGCCAGGAACGTGATCCCGAACATGAACAGGCAGATCGCACCGGCGATCATTCCGGAGCGGAGGTTCTTGCGGGCGAGCTTTCTATCCATGGCGGAAAATCCTAAATGGTCGGCGGGGTCTACAGCTTGACGTCGAGCACCATCGTGCCGAACAGCAGCGCGAGGTACAGCATCGAGAACAGGTACAGGCGCAGCGCCGCCTGACGATCGGCGCGCCGATAGAGGAGCACGGCGCCGGCGATGAAGGCGAGGCCGAGGGCCATCGAGCCGACGAGATAGACGCCCCCGAAGGCGCCCACGCAGAACGGCAGCTGCGTGACCGCGTAGAGCAGCAGCGAATACAGGAGGATCTGGCGGCGCGTCTCGCGCTCGCCGCGGACCACCGGCAGCATCGGCACCCCGACGTTGGCGTACTCATCCTTCATCAGCAGGCTCAGGGCCCAGAAGTGGGGGGGCGTCCAGTAGAAGACGATCGCGAACAGGTAGATGGCCGTCCACGACAGCGAGCCGCGTGTCGCCGCCCAGGCCACGAGCGGTGGCATCGCCCCGGCCGCCCCGCCGATCACGATGTTGTGCGGGGTGCGGCGCTTGAGCCAGATCGTGTACACGCCCACGTAGCCGACGAATCCGCCCAGCGCCAGGGAGGCGGCGAGCACGTTGATGGTCAGCGACATCAGGACGAACGACACCGCCTGGAGGGCGAACCCGAACGCGAGCGCCGCTCGCGGGGTGATCCGTCCCGCGGGGATCGGCCGGCTGGCTGTCCGCGCCATCCGGGCGTCGATGTCACGGTCCCAGTAATGGTTGACCGCGCCGGCGCCGCCCGCCGACAGGTAGCCGCCCAGGCACGTCAGCGCCACCCGCGACACCGATGGGTTGCCGGCGACCTCCATCGTCGTCACGGTCGTCAGCAGCAGCAGCGACTGGACCTTGGGCTTGGTCAGGCTCGTGTAGTCGGCCAGCCGCTGGCGGGTCCGTGAGCGCGACGAGGTCGCGGCCGTCGACGCCGAGACGGCGGAGGTGGTCATCGGCGAGGCCGGCCCGCCCGCCCGGTGATGGGAGCCGCGAGGATCATCCGCCGCGGGCGAATTGCTCGGATCCGCCCGTCTTCTGGGTCACGCCGGTCTCGCGCTCGACCTGGCGGCGGATGTCGCGCATCGGCTCGACCGAGCGCACGCGGGGGATCTCGTCGAAGTTGTTGACCGGGGGAGGCGAGGAGGTGAGCCACTCCAGGGTGTTGCCCTTCCAGGGGTCGGGCCCGGCGATCCGGCCCGCCTTCAGGCTGCGGGCGACGTTGCCGACCGTGACCAGGATCCCGACCGCCAGGATGAACGAGCCGATCGTCGAGATCAGGTTGTAGGTCGACCACCCCAGGCCCGGCTGGTAGGTGTAGATCCGCCGCGGCATCCCGGACAGCCCCAGCGCGTGCTGGACGAAGAACGTCAGGTTGAAGCCGACGAACATCAGCCAGAACGACAGCTTGCCCAACCGCTCGTTGAGCATCCGGCCGGTGATCTTCGGATACCAGTAGTAGACGCCGCAGAACACCGTGAACACCGATCCGCCCATCAGCACGTAGTGGAAGTGGGCGACGACGAAATAGGTGTCGTTGAGCTGCCAGTCGACCGGGAAGACGGCGAGGAAGATGCCGGTGATCCCGCCGATGGTGAAGATCGCGATGAAGCCGACGGCGAACAGCAGCGACGTCGTCATCACGATCGAGCCTCGCCACAGGGTGGCGATCCAGTTGAAGATCTTGACCCCGGTGGGGACGCCGATCAAGAACGAGCTGAGCATGAAGAAGCCGAGCACGACGACCGGCACCGGCGAGGCGAACATGTGGTGGGCCCACACGAGGGTGGCCAGGAACGCGATCACCGCCGTCGCCGCCGCGATCGCCTTGTAGCCGAAGATCGGCTTGCGGCTGAACACGGGGATCACCTCGGAGATGACCCCGAATCCCGGCAGGATCATGATGTAGACCTCGGGGTGGCCGAAGAACCAGAACAGGTGCTGCCACAGGATCGGCGAGCCATGGTCGGTGGGATCGAAGAAGTGGGTGCCGAAGTGGCGGTCGGTGAGGAGCATCGTGACCGCGGCGGCAACGACCGGGAGGGCGATGATGAGCAGGATCGCGTAGACGAGCACCGTCCACACGAACAGCGGCAGCCGGTTCCAGCTCATCCCCGGGGCGCGCATGTTGACGATCGTCACGTAGAAGTTGATCGCGCCGACCAGCGAGGAGATGCCGGTGATGTGGATGAGGAAGATCCACGCGTCCTGGCCCCCGCTCGGCGAGTACAGCGACTCCGAGAGCGGCGGATAACTCCACCAGCCGGCGCTCGGCGGATGAAAGAACAGGGTCGCGTAGAAGACGACGCCCCCGAGGGCCAGCAACCAGAAGGAGAGCGCGTTCAGGCGCGGGAACGCCATGTCGCGGGCGCCGATCATCAACGGCAGGAGGTAGTTGGCAAAGCCGGCCCACACCGGCACGACGAACAGGAAGATCATCGTCGTCCCGTGCAGCGTCAGCAGCTGGTTGTAGTGCTCGGAGCTGATCAGCGTGTTGTTGGGCACGCTCAGCTGCACGCGCATCAGCAGCGCCTCGACCCCGCCCAGCATGAAGAACACGAAGGTGAGGACCAGGTACATGATCCCGATCTTCTTGTGGTCGGTCGTCAGCACCCAGTCGACCCAGCGCTTGCTCTGCCGCGGTCGCTCCACCTCGTGCGCGATGACCTGCGGAACGGGCCGGAGGGTGGGTTCGGTGATCGTCGCCATGGTCTAGCTGCCTAGGTTGTGTTGTTGGGTGAGGATCTGTCGCAGCTGGGTGACCTGCGAGTTGGCGGTGGTGATCGCTTGCTGCTGCGCCTTGAGCCACGCCTGGTACTGCTCGGGGGTCACGACGTGGACGTAGGCGACCATCGCCGCGTGGTTGGTCCCGCACAGCTGCGCGCAGTGGCCCGTGAACGTGCCGGTGTGCGGCACCTTGAACCAGGTGTAGGTCGTGTAGCCGGGCACGGCGTCCACCTTGCCCCCCAGCGAGGGCACCCACCAGGAGTGGATCACGTCGTTGGCCTGGATCTTGAGCACGACGGTCGTGTGCTCGGGCACGACCATCGTCGTGTAGGAGTACGGCAGCTTGGCGGTGAAGGCGTTGTTGAGGCAGCCGTCGCCGTAGGTGTAGCGCCAGATGAACTGGCGGCCCTGCACGCACACGGTCAGTTTCTGGCCGTTGGGCGGATTGGGCTTGCCCAGTCCGGCGGTGAGCACGAGGCCGTTGGCATCGGAGTTCGGCGGGTTGATGATGCTCGGCAGCTTGACGAACGTGACCACGGTGAGGACGACGAGGATCAGGGCGGCCGCGACCGTCCAGCCGATCTCCAGGCGCGTATTGCCGTGGATCTGGGCGGCGACCGGGTTGCGCTTGGCACGGAACCGGTACACCGAGTACATGAGCGCGCCCTCGACGATGACGAACACGAAGGCCGCCATGTACAGCACGATCTTGTACAGCGAGTCGATCTGATCGGCGTTCGGGGACCCGCCGGCCTTCGGGGTGATGAAGTTGGCCAGCGCCTCGGGGGCGAGGATCAGGGACGCCAGCAGGAATGCACCGACCAGTGGAATTCCCCGCCGGAGCATCGTGCTCGGGACGCGGATCTGAGGCTGGCGGCGTCGGCGGCGAGAGGTGGCGTCGTGGACGTCGGGCTGCAAGGCGGCCGGGATTCTATCCCTTGGGCTGGTTGGCCCGCTGCGACGGCGATCCCCCGGCCGGGCGGGCTCGTGCGGTGAGTGGATTCTTATACTGGCGGGCTCTTGCGAGGATCGAGGGCCATCAGAGCGGGAGCCTGGGCCCTCGTCGCCGCGGGGGTGGCGGCGCCTGTGCTGCGCCGCCGCATTTCGCTTCCGCCGGCCGGCGTGATGGCGGCGGCGGCAGCCGCCGTTCCGGCGGCGGCCGTGGTCCTGCGGCCCGGGCGCCTGCGTGACCTCGGCCTCGTCTCGCTGAACATGTGGGCCTACCTGGCGGCCTATGAGCTGCCCCACGATGACCCCGAGGCGCTGGAGCGGCGCGTCCGCATCGACTACCCGATCGCCGTCGATCGCGTGCTCGGGCTGGGGGAGACCCCGACCGTGCGCCTGCAGCGGGGCTTCTCCCGCGCGGGATCCTTGAATCGCTTCGAGCGCGTCCTCGTGTGGTGTCACTGGGTGTGGTTCGCCGTGCCCCATGCCAGCGTCGGCTACGTCGTGCTGCGACGCCCCGACCGCTTCCCGGCCGCGGCGGCCCAGATGTACGCGGTGTTCGACCTCGGCGCCGTGTTCTACTGGGCGATACCCACCGCTCCGCCCTGGTACGCCGCGCGCCATGGGCGGTTCGGCCCCGCCGGCTCCTCAGCCCCGACGGCGGCCGGGATTTCAGTCCGGCGCATGATGATCGAGTACGGCGAGAGCTTCTGGGGCGAACGCTGGCCCGACCTTTACGATGTTCTGGGAGGAAATCCGCTCGCTGCTATGCCGTCGCTGCACTTCGCCACGTCGCTGATGGGCGCTCGCCTGCTGAGCGAGGTGGGTCCCGTGGCCGGCGCCGTCGGCTGGACCTATGCGCTGACCCTCGGCCTCGCGCTCGTCTACCTCGGTGAGCACTACGCCGCCGACCTGCTGGGCGGCGCGCTGCTGGCCGAGGTCGTCCGCGCGGGGGCGCCCAGCGTCACGCCGGTCGCCCGGCGGGTGGCGGACACCTTGGAGACGCTGGGCCGCCGGACGGCGGGCGGCTAGCGCCGGTGGCAATGCGAGGCCGGGCCCCCAGCGATCGCGCCGGCGCCGGCGATGGGGCCGCCCGCCCCGAGGACGCGGACGGACGGCCACTCGCGGCAGCGGACGACGCGCCGCCCGAGGCCCAGCTGACGGGCGGCGAGACGGGCGGCGCGGACGGCGCGGGCGGGGCGGGCCAGGTCCCCGGGACCGGCCTCGGGGAGGAGATGCCCCGGGTTCGGCTGACCCGCGGCCGCGTGCTGGGCTCGCTGCTGTTCATCGGCTCGACGGTCGCGTTTCTCTACTTCGTGCTGCCCAAGCTGCTGGGCCTGCGCGACACCTGGAACCGGATCGAACACGGCGACCCGCTGTGGCTCGGGGTGGCGGCACTGCTCGAGGTGTGCTCGTTCGGGGGCTACGTGATGCTGTTCCGGGTCGTGTTCGTGCGCGGACGCTCGCAAATCGGATGGCGGGCCAGCTACGAGATCACGATGGCGGGGCTGGCCGCGACGCGCCTGTTCGCCTCGGCGGGCGCGGGCGGGGTGGCGCTGACGGCGTGGGCGCTGCGGCGCTCGGGCATGGAGCCGCGGATCGTCGCCTGCCGGATGATCGCCTTCATGGCCCTGCTCTACGTCGTGTTCATGGGCGCGCTGGTCATCGACGGCCTCGGCCTGTACTTCTTCGCCGACGACAGCCCGTTCGCGATCACCGTCGTTCCCGCGATCTTCGGCGGGGGCGTGATCGCGATCTTCCTCGCGGTGTCGCTCGTGCCCGGAGACGTCGACCGCCTGGTCACGCGTTGGTCGCACGCGGGCCGGTTGGGCCGGCTGGCCGGCCACGCCGCCGCCGCGCCGGCGGCCGCCGCCAGCGGCGTGCGCACGGCGATCACGCTCGTCGGCGAGCGCCATCCGGCCCTGCTGGGCGCGATTGCGTGGTGGGGCTTTGACATCGGCGTGCTGTGGGCCTCGTTTCACGCCTTCGGCGGTAGTCCGGAGATGGCGGTCGTCGTCATGGCCTACTTCGTGGGCCAGCTGGGCAACATCCTGCCGCTGCCCGGCGGCATCGGCGGGGTCGACGGCGCGATGATCGGCGCCTTCTCGGCTCTCGGCGTCTCCTCGTCGCTGGCCGTCGTGTCCGTGCTCGCCTACCGGGCGTTCGCGTTCTGGCTGCCGACGCTGCCCGGCGCGATCGCCTATCTGCAGCTGCGGCGGACGGTGCACCGCTGGCGGGACGGCCCGGCCCGGACTAGCTATACTTTATGAAGTGAACGAGCAGCGAATCGAGAACGTCACCATCGTCGGCAGCGGTCCGGCGGGCTACACGGCCGCCCTGTACACGGCCCGCGCCAACCTGGAGCCGCTCGTCGTCGAGGGCTTTGCGTGGGGCGGCCTGCTGCAGCAGACGACCGACGTCGAGAATTACCCGGGCTTTCCCGCGGGGATCATGGGCCCCGAGCTCATGCAGCACTTCCGCGACCAGGCGGAGCGCTTCGGAGCGCGGCTGGAGACCGATGACGTGACCTCGGTCGAGCTCTCGCCGGACGGCAGGGAGCCGCACAAGATCTGGGTCGGCGACGAGCTTCACCTCAGCCGCAGCGTCGTCCTGGCCATGGGCGCCCAGCACCGCAAGCTCGGCGTCCCCGGCGAGGACGAGCTCTCGGGGCGCGGAGTGAGCTATTGCGCCACCTGCGACGCCGCCTTCTTCAAGCAGGCTCCGACGATCATCGTCGGCGGGGGTGACTCGGCGATGGAGGAGGCGATGTTCCTGGCCAAGTTCGCGTCCAAGGTCGACGTGATCCACCGCCGCGATGAGTTCCGCGCCTCCAAGATCATGCTCGAGCGTGCCCGCGCGATCCCCAACATCGAGTTCGTCACTCCCTACACCGTCGATGAGTTCGTCGGTGAGGGCAAGTCGCTGGCGATCGCCCGCCTGCGCAACACCGCCGACGGCTCGATCCGCGACCTGGAGATCACCGGCGCCTTCATCGCCGTGGGCCACGATCCGCAGTCCCAGATCGTGCAGGGTCAGGTCGACACCGATGCCGACGGCTATGTCGTGACCCAGGGACGCTCCACGCTGACCAATGTCCCCGGGGTGTTCGCCGCCGGGGACCTGGTCGATCACACCTATCGTCAGGCGATCACCGCCGCCGGCTCGGGTTGCCAGGCGGCGCTTGACGCCGAGTGGTACCTCCGCGACACGGCGCCGTTTGACAGCACCGCGCGCGTGGCGGCCAGCTGAATCAGCCGGCCGCCCTCGCCTCAGCTGCTGTAGGGGCAGCCCTCGGCCGGGCCGAAGTTGCCCGAGGCGGGGTGCTGGCCCATCCACAGGCCGAAGTCCTGCGTCCACGTCCCGTTGGAACGGGCCGAGGGGGCGCCGAGGTTCACGCCGGTGCCGACCATGCGGTAGACGGGGCTGAGGATGTTCTGGCAATGGCCGGTGCTCGCCATCCAACCGCGGACGACCGACGCCGGAGTCTGGAAGCCGGCGGCGATGTTCTCGGCCACGTTGGACCAGTGGAAGCCGACGGCGGAGATCCGTGACGCGAAGTCGGCGCCGTGCGTGAAGTCCCGATGGCTGACCATCTCGTTGGTCCAGCCCTGGGCGGAGCGGTCAAGCCGTCCGTTGTCCCGGAGTCCGGGCAGGTGGCGCGCGGCGCGCTGCTGATTGATGAGGCACACGACTGCGCTCTTGAGCTGCGAGCGCGACGCGACGTGGATCGAGGTGTGGGCGTAGCGGCATCCGCGCGAGTGCGCGGCGGCCGTCGAAGTGAAGGCGACGAGGGTCAGGGCGAAGATCGCCGCGGTCGCGGCGAACTGGCGCATAGCGCGTCCCCGGGACGGCGCGATGGGCATGGGGGGGGTATGAGTGTTTTGATCAACCATTGGCTCTCCCTGCTTCGGGTTGGGGACCTGGACTCGATAGAGGAGGAGGCGCGGCATCCTCCTTATGTCCAGAACCGGCTTCGAACAAACGTCCGACTTTGTCGCCAGCGGCCTCGCCGATCGGTGTCTCGGCGCTGGTGTGCATCAGAAAACGCCTAAGGCAAACAAAACTTGCGCATTCCTCCTTGATTGCGCAAAAACCCCATATCTCCGGGCTTTTCCGGGGTGTCGGACACCTCAGCGGCGCCGCTCCCGGCTGCCGGCGGCGGCCGGGCGATCAGTCGTCGTAGCGCAAGAAGCCTGCGCTGGTGGGGCGGCCGAGCCGTCCCGACCAAGCCAGGCGACGCAGCTGCGGCGCGGCCCGATAACGCTCCTCACCGCGCTCCAGAGCGAGCGCGTCCAGCACTGAGAGAACGTGGTCGAGGCCGATGGCGTCGGCCCAGGCGAGGATGCCCCGCGGGTAGTTGAGACCGTGGACCATCCCGGCGTCGATGTCGTCGGCGCTGCCCAGGCCCTCGCCCAGGGTGAAGGCCGCCTCGTTGATCACCTGACAGACGATTCGCCCGAGGACGAGGCCGGGCGCATCCTGCACCCACTCGGAGTGCTTGCCCAGGGTGGTGAAGAACCGCTCGGTGGCCGCGGCCGCCGACTCTGCGGTGTCCGGGCCGCGGGTGAGCTCGACCAGCGAGGCCTCCTGGAACGGGGGCAGGGCGTGAAAGCCCACGGCCGAGCCTCCCGGATCGGACGCCGCCAGCGAGCCGGCATGGCAGCAGATCGCCTGGGGAGCACCCTGAAGCGGAGCATCGGGCTCCTCGCCGCCGGTCAGGTCGAGAATCAGGTCAGGCGTTTCCCCGCTGGCGGCGGCCTCGAGCGCGTCGACGACGTCCCAGCCGGCGCCCGCGGCCGCCTCGCGCAGCTCGTCGGCGAGCACCGTGTCGCCGGCGATCACGATCATCCCCTCGCCTCCGCCCGGCGTCGGGGGCTCGGGATCCTCGGGCCGGTAGCGGCCCTCCGCGGGATACATGTAGTAGCCGCGGCCCGATTTGCGTCCGTAGTGGCCGGCGGCGACGGTCTTGACCGTGATCGGCGAGGGCCGCCACCGCGGTTCGCCGAAACTCTGCTCATAGAACGAGCGTGAGATCTCGAGGCCGACATCGACTCCGACGAGATCCATCAGCTCGAACGGGCCCATCCGGAAGCCGCCGCCGAGCCGGCAGATGCGATCGATCTGTTCGATCGTGGCCACCTGTTCGGTGAGGAGGCGCAGCCCCTCCAGGCCGAACGGGCGGTTGCACCGGTTCACGATGAACCCGGGGCCATCGACGGCTTCGATCACGCGCTTGCCCATCGCCTCACCGGCAGCTCGGGCGACGGCGAGCGCGCGCGGGGAGGAGTCCATGCCGGCCACCACCTCGAGCAGGGCCATCAGCGGCGGCGGGTTGAAGAAGTGCATGCCGACGACGCGCTCGGGATGCGTCGCCGCCGGCGCCATCGCGGTCACCAGCAGCGAGGAGGTGTTGCTGGCGAGCACGCACTCCGCGGAGACGATCTCCGACAGCCGCCCGAACAAGTCTCGCTTGAGCTCCAGGCGCTCGGGGGCGGCCTCGATCACGAGCTCGCAGTCGGCGAGCTGCACCAGGCGCTCGGCGCCGTGCAGCCGCGCGAGAGCGGCGTCGGCATCCTCCCGGCTCATGCGACCGCGCTCGACGCCCCGGTTGAGATGGCGCTCGATAGCGGCCAGGCCCCGCTTCAGCGCCTCGCCGTCGGGGTCGTGCAGCAGCGTCCGCGCCCCCGCCTGGCAGGCCAGCTGGGCGATCCCGGCGCCCATCGTGCCGGCGCCGCAGACGCCGATCACCGCCGGGGGGTGCTCGGCGGCCATCGTCAGGAGGGAACGAGGGCGTTGATGCCGGTCAACGCCCGACCGATGATCAGCTTCTGGATCTGCGAGGTGCCCTCGTACAGCGTCGTCACCCGGACGTCGCGGAAGTAGCGCTCGACGGGATGATCATCGACGTAGCCCGAACCGCCGTGCACCTGGATGGCGGTGTTGGCGCAGGTCACGGCGGCCTCGGTGGCGTACAGCTTGGCGATCGAGGTCTCGGTCGTGTTCGGCTTGCCGGCGTCCTTGAGGGCGCCGGCGCGGTAGACGAGCATCCGCGCCGCGTCGGTCTGGACCTTCATGTCGGCGAGCATCGCCTGCACGAGCTGGAAGCTGGCGATCGGCCGCCCGAACTGCTCGCGCTCCTTGGCGTAGTCGACCGAGTAGTCGACGCAGCCCTGGCAGATCCCGACGCAGCCGGCGGCCACGCTGTAGCGCCCGGAGTCCAGCGACGACATGGCGACCTTGAAGCCGTCGCCGATCTCCCCGAGCATCGCGTCGGCGGGGACGTGGCAGTCGTTGAGGCCGATCTCGGCGGTGTCGGAGCCGTGCAGCCCCATCTTGTGGTGAATGACCTGGGGCAGGTAGCCCTCGTTGCCTTCGGTCTCGACGAGAAAGCAGGCCAGGCCCTTATGGCCTTTCTCCGGATCGGTCTGGGCGAAGATCATCGCCAACTTGGCGTGGTTGCCCATCGAGATCCACATCTTGGCGCCGTTGATCACCCAGCCGTCGTCGGTGCGCCGCGCGCGCGTCCGCTGGTTGGCGGCGTCCGAGCCGGTGTCGGGCTCGGTCAGCCCGAAGCAGCCGAGCCACTCGCCCGAGCACAGCTTGGGGAGGTAGCGCTGCTTTTGCTCCTCGGTGCCCCAGCGCACGATTGCCGAGCAGACGAGCGAGGTCTGCACCGAGACGACGGTGCGCATGGCGGAGTCGCCGCGGCCGATCTCCTCGACGATCAGCCCGTAGGTCAGGTAGTCAAGGCCGGCGCCGCCGTACTCCGAGGGCACGATCGCGCCGAGATAACCCTGGTCGGCGATCTTCTGCACGAGGTCGAGATCGAAGTGGGCGTTGCGATCGTTCTCGCGCGCTCGCGCGACGATCTCGTTGTCGGTGAAGGCGCGCGCCGTCTCTTTGACCAGGCGCTGCTCGTCGGTCAGTTCGAAGTCCATGCGGGCAACGCTACACGAGCGTAGCTCCGCTTGGCGGCCCCGGACGCAGCGGGCGCCCGACGCCAACCGGCCCCCATCGCACGCGGCGATGAGGGCCGGCGAAGGCGTCTGCGGTCAGCCGGTGCTCAGCCGGTGGGCAGCGTCGACAGCGCCGGCTGGGTCACGGTGACCATGACCGGAGCCGAGGCGCCGCCGACGTCGACCGGACCACCGAGGATCCGGGCGCGGAACTGCTTGGCGCCCGCCGCCCCGAACGTCCAACCGAAGGAGAACGTCGAGCCGCCGTTGACGGTGCGGACCTCCACCGTGTGCCACTCGTTGTCGGCACCCAGCTTCTGCAGGTAGATCACGTGACCGGACTTGTCCGGGGTGACCGTGCCCGTGAAGTCGACGTGCTGGTCGACGGTGGCGCTGCTCGGGCCGGACATCGTGACGACATCCTGCACGCCTTGGAACAGCTGAGCGGTGTGGATCTGCGGTGCGAACGTCTCCCTGACGACGTACCACTCGTTCGTCGGCGGCTGCACGGTGAAGCTGTAGCTGCCGTCGGCGCCCGTCGTGACGGGACCGCTGACGACCTTGTAGGGGCCGCCCTGCGGCATGTGCGCCCACAGGCTCACGCTCTCGCCGCCGTCAGGTGTCGTGGTGCCCGGGTGATCGAGCACTCCCGAGATCGTCGCCTGGCTGCCGTAGGGGATGAGCTGATCACTGCTCTGGATCGAGAAGCCGGTGACCTGGCGCTGCTGGACGAGGATCGAGACGCTGTCGGAGATCCCGCGGGTGTTGCGGGGGTCGGGCGGCAGGACGACGCGCACCTCGCGCGGACCGGCGATCCGCCACGCCTGCGAGATCGAATAGTTCGAACCGGGACCGAGCTGGGCGGTCTTGATCGTCCGCCAGTCGTCACCCTGGTCGCGGCTGACCTGCAGCTTGACGATCTGCCCGGAGTGATCCGGCGCGACATGGCCGGTGAACGTGATCGGCTGGCGCGTCTGGGCGGGGATGACCCCTCCCGAGGCCGGGTCCGGGGAGATGCTGACCGCGGCCGCCACGCGCTCGTGCACGACCTTGCTGTGGCTGAGGGCCGGCCCGCGGACGAACCAGCTGCGGTTGCTCTCGACGATGCCGTCGGCCCGCGTGAACTCGTAGCGGCCGGTCGAATCGGTCGTCGTGGTGCCGATCAGCGAGAAATGATCCGCCGGATTGATTCGGTGAAACAGGCGGATCGTCTGACCGGCGCTGTCGGCGCCCTTGAGCTGGCCGATGATGTCCACCTCGTCGCCGGCGACGATGCTCGGCGGCACGAGGTGAATCGTCAGCGCGCGATTGTGATGCGGCGCGGCGCTGGCGAGCGACGGAATGGCCGCGGCCGCGACTGCCGCAAGGACGGTCGCGAGCACGGTGAAGCGAAGACGCATGAAGCCTCCTAACCCTGCATTGGATATAGACCCCCGCAGACTCCGGCCCGCCCATGCGGATGGCGATTGACGCCCATTCGAACACGGAGACCGCGGGAGAAGTTGCGGTTCGCCTTTAGCCTTTTCTCAGGATCCGATCCCGCCCCGCGCGACGCACCGGGTGTCGGCGTTTAGACTCGGGCCGGGTGGATGCTTTTGCGATCGTCGTCTTCGGGGGCCTGCTGGCGCTCGTCGCATGGGTGTGGTTCTTGGGGACTCACGCTCCGGGCAACGGCCACGAGCAGCTCGGACTCCGGGCCCCCCGCCAGATCGTCGAGGACCGGGAGGCTCTCGAGGCCGAGGATCTCACTCAGATGCTCGAGGCTCACAATGCCCGCCGCCGTCGTCGCGGCGAGCGTGAGATGACCGTCGAGGACCTCGAGCTGCAGGTGCTGGAGGGCGTCAACGAGCAGCAGCGCCGGCGCGACGCCCTGCTCGCCGACCGCGAGCTCGATCAGCTGCTCGAGGCCACCAACGCCCGACGGCGGGCTCGCGGACTGCCCGAGCGCACGCGCGAGGACGTCCAGCGCGAGTTCGGGCCGGGCGCGGCCGGTTGAGCGCCGCGGCATGGCCCGCTGCCTGATCGTCGGCTGCGGATGCCGCGGGCAGGCGCTGGCGCGCGAGCTCCGGGCCAGCGGCCACGCGGTGCGGGGCACGACGCGCACCGAGGCGGGACGGGCGGCGATCGAAGCGGCCGGGGCCGAGGCGTTTATCGGCGATCCCGATCGGATCGGCACCCTGGTGCCGGCGCTGGCCCATGTCGGGGTGGCCTGCCTGCTGCTCGGCTCGGCCACCGGCTCCGCCGAGCAGCTGGCTGCCCTGCACTCCACGCGGCTTGCCATGCTGCTCGAGCGGATGCTCGACACGACGGTCCGCGCCGTCGTCTACGAGGTCGTCGGAACGATCGACGCGGCGGTCCTGGCGGCGGGGGCCGAGCGCGTGCGCCACGCCTGCGAGCGCTCGCTGATCCCGTACGTGCTGCTCGAGCACGACCCCGGCGATCACGAGGGCTGGCCGGCGGCCGCCGCGGGCGCGGTGCAGCGCGGGCTGCTTGCTCACGGTCAGCGGGCCTGACGCCGGGCCCGAGCCGCCCGACCTCAGAGCAACGGGCCGACGCGGTCGAACAGGTCGGCCAGGATGCGCGCCGTCGCGCCCCAGATGAGGTCGTCGCCGACGACGTAGCTGTCGGTGCGAATCGGCAGGCCCCGGCGCACCAGGCGCCGCCGTCCGTAACCGGCCCGCAGGTCCTCGAGCGACAGCTCGAGCACGGCCGCGACCTCCCGCGGGCTGAGCGTCCACGCCCGGCCGGGAGCGATCACGCCGACGAACGGGTAGACCGCGTAGCCGGTGGCGATCGTCGGCGTCGGCTGCAGCGCGCCGAGCACCTGGACCTCGGCGGCGGGCAGGCCGATCTCCTCCTCGGCCTCGCGCAGCGCGGTGGCCAGCAGGTCGGCGTCGCTGTCCTCGTAGCGCCCACCGGGAAACGAGATCTCGCCCGGATGGCGGCGCAGGTCCTCGCGGCGCTTGGTGAAGACGGCGTGGAGCCGGTCGCCGTCGGCATAGAGCGCGACGAGCACGCCGGCGTCGGTTCGGCCGCGGACATCGAGCTCTCCGGCGGCCCGGGGATCGAGCAGCCGGGCGCGCAACCGGTCGGGCCAATCCGGGGGCGGCGGGGGCGACATCGGCGTTACGGGCCGGCGGTCAGGCCAGCGGATTGAACAGCAGCCCGGTCGGGACCTTGGGAAAGAAGTAGGTCGACTTGGGCGGCATGCTCTCGCCCGCCGCCGCCACCTCGTGAACGCGCTCGATCGGCGTCGGGGCCATGAAGAACGCGGCGTCGTAGGTGCCGTTCTCGATCAGCTCGAGCGCCTGAGCGAAGTCGCGGGCGTAGCCGAGGCCGTTGAGGTGGTCGATGTCGTCCTCGGTCATCTCGAGGGCCCCCTTGATGACCAGCGCCTCGAGCACCGCGGTGTCGAGCCGGCGATACGGCGGAGCGTGATCCGGCAGGGCGGCGTCGGCGATCGCGGGGTCGCTGAGGGTCAGCATGAACGGCTTCTTGAAGTGGCTGTCGATGTACCCGATCCGGATGGTGTCGCCGGATGGCGGGGCGAGCTCGTCGGGACCGCTCAGCGGCTCGATCGTGAAGTCGCGGCGCAGCGCCTGCGCGAGCGCCTCCTGCTTGGCCGACGTGAGCTGGTCGACGAGCCGGTGGGTCGGAAACACCGTGAGCCCGGGATCCTGCAGCGCCACCAGGCACATCATCACGTAGCGATGCGGCCCGTCGCCGCCGATCTCGTCGGCGTACACGCGGGCCGTCTCGTAGCGGTGGTGCCCGTCGGCGATGAGCAGCTCGGCGTCGGCGAGGACGCGTTGGACGGTCTCGATCGCCGCGGGGTCGGTGGTCCGGCCAAGCCGGTTCACCGTCCCGTCGTCGTCGGTCGTCTGCGCCCACGGGGCGGCGTCGGCGAGCGCGCCCCACGCCTCCCCAGTGGGGTCGGAGTACAGCGAGAAGATCGGCGAGAGGTTGGCCTTCGTCGCCCGGGTGAGGCGCAGGCGATCCTCCTTGGGGCCGGGATGGGTCCGCTCGTGGGGACGGATGCGGCCCGCCCCGTAATCCTCGACGCGCACGCGGGCGAAGAACCCCTGCCGGGTGCGATGCCGGCCGTCGGGACCGGTGTAGTCCTGGCTGAGGGTCCACAGCGCCGGAACCTCGTCCTGGACGACCGCGCCCGCCGCCTGCCACTCGCGCAGCCGCTCGGCCGCCTGCTCGTAGCGATCCTCGCCCCCTTCGGGCAGGTCGACGGTCACGATGTTGTACGGCGAGCGGGCGGCCAGCTCGGCTCGCTGCTCGGCGTCGATGACGTCATACGGGGGAGCGACGACGGTCTGCAGACCGTCGGTGACGGCGGGGTCGTAGCGCAGCGCGCGCAGGGGCTGGATCTCGGCCATGGCGCCCGAGACTAGCCGTTGCCGGGGCGTGAGTCCGTCCGGCGACGATGCGAACATACGTTCTGATCATGGCGTATCCCGAGTACCTCCGGTTGAGAGCTCGCGAGCTTCGCGTCGAGAGGCGGCTGACGCTCGACGAGATGGTCGAGCGGCTGGCGCTACCGCGGACGACCGATCTATGAGTGGATCAAGGATCATGCCGCTGGGAAAGCCGCGATCGACGGCTGGGCAGGAGAAGCGGGTGGCCGCGATGCAAGCGAAATACCGGCGGCTGCGCGACGAGGCGTACGCGCTGGGCGCGGCCGAGTTCCAGACGCTGGCAGCTCAGCCGACGTTTCGAGACTTCGTCGTCCTGTACATCGCGGAGGGTTCCAAGCGTGAGCGCAATTGCGTCGCGATCTGCAACTCCGACGGCGCCGTGATGGGGGTGGCGCACCGCTGGCTCCAGCGGCTCTCCGCCAAGCGGCTGGACTACGCGGTGCAGTACCACGCGGATCAGGATCTCGACGAGCTTCGCTCGCATTGGAGTGAGACCCTGGGCATCGACCGCTCCGTGATCAAGGTGCTTCGCAAGTCCAACAGCAACCAGTTGAAGCAGCGAACCTGGCGCAGCGAGTTCGGCGTCCTCACCGTTCGGACGAATGACACGTATCTGCGCGCCCGTCTCCAGGCATGGATCGATCTCGTCAAGGGCGGTTGGTAGTTAGACTCGGAGCGCGCCTCGGGGCGTGGCGAAGCCTGGTATCGCGCACCGTTTGGGTCGGTGAGATCCCCGGTTCAAATCCGGGCGCCCCGATATTTGCTGTCGCTCCTGTCCGCTCCGGTAACCGGTACATTGGGGACCGATGGAGAGGCGCTTGCGGACCTGGTGGAGCGCGTTGGTCGTGGCCGTCGGCCTGCTCACGGCGTCGGCGGCGGCGAACGCCAGCACGTACGCGCCGGTCAACCGGCCTGGACCGAAGCTCTCGGTGCCAGCCGCCCAGCTCGCGGCCGCGTTGCAATGTGACGGCCCGCTGACGGGAGCCGCGCACCCGCCGGTGCTGCTCGTGCCGGGCACGACGCTGAACCCGACGACCGATTTCTCCTACGGCTGGGAGCCGGCCCTGCGCCAGCTCGGCGACCCATACTGCACGATCGACCTGCCCGGCAACGCGATGGCCGACATCCAGACGGCCGGCGAGTACGTCGTCTACGCGATCCGCACCATGCACGCCGCCTACGGGGGGCGGATCGACATCATCGGGCACTCCCAGGGCGGGATGGTGCCCCGCTGGGCGCTGCGCTTCTGGCCCGACACGCGGGCGATGGTCGACGATCTGATCGGGCTCTCGCCGAGCAATCACGGCACCCTGGACGCGATCCCGCTCTGCGAGGTCGGCTGCGCCGCGTCGATCTGGCAGCAGCGCTCGAACGCGAGGTTCATCGCGGCCCTGAACTCGCGCCAGGAGACCTTCCCCGGGATCTCCTACACCGACGTGTTCACGCTGACCGACGAGGTGGTGGTGCCGAACTTCGGGCCGGCCGCGTCCTCGTCGCTGCACGGCGGGGGTGGGGCGATCACCAACGTCGCGATCCAGACGGTGTGCCCCAACGATCCGACCGAGCACATCGGCATCGGGATCTACGACCACACCGCCTACGCCCTCGCCCTCGACGCGATGACCCACGCTGGCCCGGCGGACCCGAGCCGCGTCTCGCCCAGCGTCTGTCTGGACACCTTGATGCCGGGGGTCGACCCGGTGGCCTTCCCGGTGAACTTCGCCCACACCAACACCGCCGTCGCCACGACGCTCGCGACCTATCCCCACGTCCCCGCCGAGCCCCAGCTGGCCTGCTACGTCACCGCGACCTGCTCGCGGTCGTCATCGCGGCGTCAGCGCCCGAAGCGGGTCGGAAAGCCGCGCAGCAGCCGCGCGAAGATCCCCTTGAGCGTCGCCTTGCCGTAGGCGTGCGAACCGTCGTGCATCGTCAGCACGGCGATCGACACCCGGGCGCAGCCGCGAACGAGCAGCGCCACCTGATGGTCCTCCAGGCCCGTCGCGTACCCCCAGCCGCCCTTGAAGTACAGCCGCCACCCGGGGGGAGCCAGCGTTCCGATCCCCCAGCGCTGCGCGGGAATGACGCTGCGCAGCAGCCGCATCGCGTACGAGCGGTGACGGGCGGCGACGAACCGGTCGATCGTCAAGAAGAAGCGCGTCTGGTCGCGCGGGGTGATCTCCGTCTCGCCCCACACCGGGTTGGTGGCGAAGTGGGTCATGCCGACCCGCCGGGCGAGCGAGCTCAGGCTGCCCTGCCCGACCGTGTCGAAGATCTCCTGAGCGTCGTCGTTGTCCGAGGCGCGGATCATCGGTCCGAGCACCGCCTGCTCGTCCGCGGACAATGGGCGCCCGCGGACCGAGGGCCGGTCGAGGTAGGCGACGAGCAGCATCGCCTTGACGACGCTCGCCGACCACTCCTGGTGATCGGGCCGGTAGGCCTCGAAGCGACGCGCCGTGCGCACCGCGAAGGCGATGTCTCCGTCCCGGGCGCGGGCATATGCGGTCGTCGCCGCCATGTCGGGTCGCCACAGCTGGTCGATCGTCCGGGTCGTGCCCGGCACGACGCACACGCCCCGAGCCGGGCGGCGCGCGGCGCGGCCGGGCGCCGGCGCGGCGAGGGTCAGTATCGCGGCGAGGGCGAAAACCGTCGTCGACGCGGTTACCCTCACAGCCCAGGCCCCCGTAGCTCAGCTGGATAGAGCGACGGCCTTCTAAGCCGTGGGTCGCAGGTTCGAGTCCTGCCGGGGGTACTCGTGAAGTGCCTGCAAAAAAAGCGTTTTTGTGACGGTGAAGCGGTTGATGTTTGTGGGATCAAGCTTCGGGCAACTGTTCGCGGGCAACTGTTAGTGGTTCCTCGGGAAGAGTTTGACGAGTGCCAAGCCGCGGGTTGCTCGCCGCGTGGAGAAAGAGGCGTGGTGGCTTTGGAGAGCGCTGCTTGTAGCGACACTGGAGCAGTCCCTTCCGCTTGATTAGGAGGTGTCTCTATGGTCGGCAAGGTCAATCTTGCTGAGAAGCTGGCGTCGCTGGATAGGCCCTACGTTCCGGCGATCGTTGGTCACATCAACGACTACAAACTGCAGATCGTCAAGGTCAAGGGGCCGTTCGTGTGGCATAAACACGACGAGACCGACGACTTCTTCCTGGTTATCCGCGGTCGTCTCACGATCCATCTCAGAGACCGAGACGTGATTCTGGACCCGGGGGAGATGTTCGTTGTCCCGCGTGGCGTCGAGCATTGCCCAGACGCAGAGGATGAGACCGAGGTGCTGCTCATCGAGCCTGACGGGACCGTCAACACCGGAGATGCTGGCGGGCACCTGACCGCGGAGCCGCGTGAGCTCTAGCTGCCACTGCGTGGCGCATCCGGTATCAGACCGCTGAATCGTCCTCGTTCTCGCGCAGCCAGCGGGTTGCCTCGGCGGCCTGGGCGTCGTCGACGACGACCTTCTCCCCAGCGGCGTGGTACTTGTCGATCTCCGCGAACAGCTCGTTGACGGTTGCTCGGTGGGGACCTTCCTCAGCGGCTGGCCTTGGCGTAGATCAGGCCGGTGTTCTGAGCTGCGGTGATCCCGAAGTCGGCGTGGCGCGCCTCGCCGATTCCGTCGCGCGCCCAAGGGGCGGCCAGCCACCGGCGCTGCCGCTGCACGAACGCGCTAATCAGAAGCAGCAGCGACGGGCCGGAGGGCCCGGTTGGCGAAAAGGGGAAGCGGTGGAAGCTGATCCGAATCCGCTTCACATGCGCGAGACTCAACCGGTGCCCTTCGGAGGTCCTCATGACTGACACGCCGAACAATCCGCAGGTCGACAACTACATCGAGGGGATGCGCTCGTGGCGCGCCGAGCTCGAGGCCGTGCGACCCGTGCTGCTCGGGGCCGGCCTGGATGAGGAGTTGAAGTGGTACAAGCCGTGCTACTCGCACGCGGGATCGAATGTCGTCATCTTCCAGCCGTTCAAGGAGCTGTGCGCGCTGCTGTTCTTCAAGGGCGCCCTGCTTGAGGACCCCGACGGCGCGCTCAAAGAGCAGGGCGCGAACACCCGGTCCGCACTGCGCCTGGAGTTCCGCTCCGTTGCAGACGTCACGGCCGCGAGGAGGACCATCGAAGCGCTCGTGCAGGATGCCATCCGCGTCGAGGAGGCCGGGCTGGCGAGTCCCAAGCCCACTCCTACTGACGACGGGCCTTACCCCGAGGAGCTCGAGATGCTGCTCGACGAGGACCCTGCGTTGCGCGGTGCGTGGGAGCGCCTCACCCCCGGCCGTCGACGTGGCTGGCTGCTGCACTTCAACGGCGCCAAACAATCCAAGACTCGGGTCGCGCGTATCGAACGCGCCACACCACGGATCCTGGACGGCTTCGGGATGCACGACTAGACGGCGTGACCAATCCCGGTCGGCCGTAGAGAGCAGAACCCGTCGGCCACCCTGAGCGCGCCGCTGCAACCACGAAGCTCCGGCCCTACGCCTGTGCTGGCGCTTTGGATCCGGCGGGCCGCGATAGGAGCAGCCGGCGGCTCCAGGGCGCGGTTGTCGACTCGACTTAGGAGCAGCCTGGTTCCTCGCGGTCCGATGCCGCTCGCCCCGTGTCACGATCCGCGCGTGGGCACTGAGACGAACGCCGCTACGGGGGACGAGACCGACGCACATTGGCTGACGCCGGGCGTCCGCGACATCGGGATCGCGAGCCTGCTTTCCGATCTTAGGCACGAGGTCCCGACGTCGCTATTGCCCAGCCTGCTGACCAGCACGCTCCACGCTTGAACTCCGTGATCCAAGCGGTGGTGACCCTTGACTTCTGATCGAATCGGAGGAAAGTGGCGAACATGAACGCCCTCGGTCGAGACGGCCGAGGCGGGAGCAGGACGGAGGCTCGTGGTGACTCCGAGCAGCGTCGTTGCCGCGGGTTGACCAGGTCCGTGAGACCGCGTTGTTGCCGCGGGTTGACAGGTCCGTGAGGCGGCGTCGCCGTGTTACGGCGCTACCGACCCATGGAGGCAGAGATGAGCAGCGTCCACGTGAGCAGTGAAGGCGTGACAAGCAGTGGGCCCGTCCCGGCTGGGGAGGTGAGGCTCGAGGTCGTCGTAGTGCCGGTCTCGGATGTCGATCGGGCGAAGAGTTTCTACGAGAGGCTCGGATGGCGGCTCGACGCCGACGTCGCACGCGGGGACGACTTTCGCATCGTCCAGTTCACGCCTCCAGGCTCCGCGTGCTCGATTCAATTTGGCACAAACATCGCGTCGGCCGAGCCCGGTTCGGCCCAGAGCCTGTACCTGATCGTCTCCGACATCGAGCCTGCGCGTGACGAGTTGTTGACGCGGGGGATTGAGGTGAGCGAGGTGTTCCACGAGAGCGCGCTCGGCGATCGCTTCCACGAGAGCGGCCGGGTGCCCGGGCCGGCGCCCGAGCGCAGCACCTACGGCTCGTTCGCGACCTTCAGCGACCCGGACGGCAACGGCTGGCTGCTCCAGGAGATCACGACCCGGCTTCCGGGTCGCTGAGAGGACGAGGGCGATGGCCACGACGTATGAGTCTGTGGAGGATCTCGCGGAGGCCCTCAGACGGGCGGCCGAAGCGCACGGCAAGCACGAGGAGCGAACCGGTGAGGAGGATCCGAACTGGCCCGACTGGTACGCGCTCTACATGGTCCGTGAGGATGCCGGCGAGGAGCTGCCGACATGAGCAGCGACTACGACGTGATCGTGATGGGAGCGGGCTCGCCGGGCGAGCATTGTGCTGGCGCCTTGGCCGAGGGCGGCCTGCGCGTGGCCGTAGTGGAGCGCGAGCTTGTGGGGGGCGAGTGTTCGTATTGGGCGTGCATCCCGTCGAAGACCCTGCTGCGTCCGGGCGAAGCGGTCCATGGGGCGCAGAACGCGGCGGCGAGCGCCAAGGTCGACGTCGAGGCGGCGCTTGCCTGGCGTGACTTCATGGTCTCGGACTACTCCGACGCCGGCCAGGAGCGCTGGCTGGCCGATCATGGCATTGACCTGCTACGCGGCACCGGCCGGCTCGCCGGCCCGGGCGTCGTTGAGGTCGACGGGGTGCGCCACACCGCTGACGACGTGGTGCTCGCGAACGGCGCCGATCCGTTCGTTCCGCCGATTCCGGGCCTCCGCGAGCTCGAGGGCATCTGGACCAACCGCGAAGCGACCTCGATGAAGGCCGTTCCGCGCCGGCTGCTGATCCTGGGGGGCGGGCCGGTCGGGGTGGAGATGGCGCAGGCCGTGCGCCGGCTCGGCGGCGAGGCGGTGGTGATCGAGATGTCCGAGCACGTGCTCGCCCGGGAGCCGATGGCGCTGGGGCAAGGTCTCGGTGACGTGCTGCGCGGCGAGGGCATCGAGCTCGTCCTGTCGGCGAACGCGAGCGCCGCGCGATCCGATCGCGAGGACTACGTGCTCGAGATCGACGACGGGCGAGAGCTACGTGGCGACCGTCTGCTCGTCGCCACGGGTCGCCGGCCTCGCGTTCAGGGGATTGGCCTCGAGAGCGTCGGTGTCGAACCGGACGCTCACGGTGTTCCGGTCGACGCGCACCTGCGCGCCGCGGAGAAACTGTGGGCGATCGGCGACGTCAATGGCCTCTGGCCCCTGACCCACGTCGGCAAGTACCAAGGCGAGGTTGTCGCCGCGAACATCCTCGGGATCCCGCGAAAAGCCAACTACGAGGCCGTTCCTCGTGTGGTCTACACGGACCCGCAAGCCGCGGCCGTGGGAGCCGCCGCCGGTCGCTTCAGCGCGATGGTCTCGGTGTCAGAGGTCGCCAAGACCGCCACCTACACGCGCGCCTATGCCGAGGACAACGGATTCCTGACGCTCCTGAGCGACGGCGAGCGTCTGACCGGCGCCTACGCCCTTGGCCCGGAGGCAGGCGAGTGGCTCCAACAAGCCACGCTGGCGATCCGCGCCCACGTGCCACTCGATGTCCTGGCCGACACGATCCAGCCGTTCCCCACGTTCTCGGAGATCTACGTCGCCGCGCTCAAGGCGCTCCGGGACGAGATCGCGACCGCGCACACGCCGATCAGCACGGGCCCGCCGATGGCGAGCTGACTGACGGAGAGCGGCGTGGGCGACTACCGAGACAGCCTTCCCCTTCGAACGACTGAGGAGGACATCATGCGCGCGCACATGATCGGGACGATGCAGACGAGCCCACGTCGGTCATGAGCAATCGGCTTCCCGAGCCTCGCCTGATCAAGGTGTACCGTCTGGAGGCGACGCTCGCCGAGCCGCTTGATCTGGGTGACATCCCACAGGGCCACCGGCGGATCGTGGCGCTGGTCAGCGGGACGTTCACCGGTCCAGAGATCAGTGGCAAGCTGCTTCCGGGCGCCAGCGCCGACTGGCAGATCGTCCTGGCCGATGGCACCGCGCTCGGCGACATCCGCTACACGCTAATGACCGATCGGGGTGATCTGCTCTACGTCCAATCACGAGGTGTACGCCATGGCAGCGCCGAGGTCCTCGCTCGTCTCGCGCACGGTGAAGATGTCGACGCCCGCGAGTACACCTTCCGCACCTCAACCCAGATCGAGACCGCCGCCCCCAACCTTGACTGGCTGAACAAGGGCATCTTCATCAGCGTGGCCGGCCGCCAGGCCGGAGGCGTGATCTACGAGACCTACCTCGTCGCGTGAGTCACGACTCGGCGTCACCGCGGGTCGCGATCGTCACCGGCGCAACGCAAGGCATCGGCGCAGGCCTCGCCTCCGGGTTCTGTGCTGCCGGGTACGCCGTCGTGGGCACCGCGCTCTCGATGGCTGACCCCGACGAGCCCGACTTCTTGGCGGTGGAGGGTGACACCGCCGAAGCCGAGACAGCCCAGCGCGCGGTGGGCCGGGGGCCGCGATCGGTTCGCGGTGCCTGGAGTGAGATGGAATCCCCGCTCATCACAACATCGGCTGCGGGGTGCGGATTTTCCTGACGCCGCCGAAACAGCACCAGTACGAGATCCGTTGCTACATCCGCGATCCCGACGGTCATTTGATCGAAGTGGGACAAACCACCGACCCAGATGGCGACTGGACGCCCGCTCACTGGCCATCGAGTACGCCCGCCGAGGAGTCCAAGTGAATGCCGCGATCACCGGCGGAAGCATCACATCGACGGTGGCCAGTCTTCGGACACTGAGATCCCTTCCGACAGGGCCACGAAAGAGACGCTCATCACATCGGTCGGCTCGCCTCGCAGGGTTGGCGCTATCGGGGCGCTGAATTAATCCCACGCGAGGTGGGATGTGGGACGCTTGTCGGGTGCCGTTCATGCCAGAGCTTTTCTCCGGTCCGGCGCTCGCGCGGTTCTATGACAAGAAGCGACGGGATGAGCTTGAGGCGGTCCCGTATTTCGACGGCTTGATGGCCGGGGAGCCGGATGCGCTGGTCGGGTCGTTCGCCGCCGAGCCCGAACTGCACGATCCCGTGCGAGGACGCGTCAAGGGCACGCGCGCGTTCGAGGCGTTCGTCACAGAGATGAACTCCTGGATAGCTCGCCGCGACATCACGGTCGAGAACGTCGCGCATGTCGTTACCAAGCGACACGGCTTTGAGGAGGTGATCCTGCACCTCGGCGGTGAGCCGGGGCGGGTCGAGCTTCCGGTCGCGATCGTCGCCGACCGCGAGGACGACGGCCACATCGACGAGCTGCGTATCTACTTCAGCATCTGGGCACTGACCCGCCGCCACGCGAATCGGCCGCCGCTACTACAGCCCGATCCAGAGCTCCGCGCCCCAGACATCGTCTCCGAATACCAGGCGGCGCTCGCCGCCGGCGATGTCGACGCGATCGTGGCGGCCTTCGAACCGGACGGCTACGCCCGCGAGCCTGCGGGCCACGAGTACCTCCACACGGGCCCAGACGGCCTGCGCTCCTTTTATCAGCTGATGTTCTCGAACGCCGGGGGCATCCCGCTGGAACGTTGCGCGCTCATCGACGACAGGCGCGCGTGCGCGCTGGAGTACAACATCGTGCGGTGGGGAAAGACGGAGCTGCCGCCGGAGGCCGGGGTCGCTGTCTACGTTCGGGGTCAGAGCGGCAAGCTTGCGGCGGTCCGGATCTACGATGATGCCGACCCCCCGCTTGGTCCCCGTAGCTAGACCGTCCGAGCTCAGTGCGTCAGTGTCCGGCGGCTTGGCCGCCGTCGAGTACAGGGTCTCGCCCGTGCCGAATGTGGCGCGTTCGAGGGAGAGGATCGCGTCGACGATGTCGCTGACCTGTCCTACCCGGCCGACCGGGCCGGCCATGCCCTCGTGGGACGCGCGTACGAGGGCTCCCGTGACGAAGACCGCTTCTGCTCGCGCACAAGAAAGCAGGCGAGCGGCGAGCAGTTCGAGCGCCAAGCTCTCCTGGATCTGCTCGGTGTCGCATCCGGACGGGATCGACCCGAGATCTGGTAGCTGCTGGGGAAACGGTGTGATTCGACGCAGTAATTGGCTGGGATCCTCGTAGACCCGCTCGTGGTCCACGCGTCGCCTCGGCGACTTCCGGATTTGTTTGCCACACGCCTTCGATGGTGGGATCGTTACTGACCCACCCGCGTCCAATGGAGGTCGGCATGAGCGTAACCCAGGTCAGCAGCGGCGACGCGGGCGGGCTGCGACCGTCGCCGGCTTCGGCATGGCTCTCGAGGTGATCGTCATCCGCGCCCGCGTCCCGCTCGAGGTGCTGCGCGACACGATCCAGCCCTTCGGGAGCTTCTCGGAGATCCACGCACGCTGCGGCGCTCAAGGCGCTCCGGCTCCAGATCGCGGCGGCTCGGCGCAAGGTCGGTGCAGGGGCGCGATGAGCGCGATCGGGGTGTACGAGATTTACGTGGTGCGATGAGTCCGCCGGTCGCGATCATTACGGGCGCTTCCCAGGGCATTGGCGCCGGGCTGGTCGCCGGATACCGCAGTGCTGGTTATGCGGTCGTCGGCGTCGCGCTGTCGTTCCCGCCAGCCGATCGAGCCGAAAGCGATTACCTCCCGCTCGCTGGCGACATCGCAGATGCGCAAACCGCACGGCGCGCGGTCGACGAGGCTCGCGACCACTTTGGGCGGATCGACACGC
This sequence comes from uncultured Solirubrobacteraceae bacterium, assembly GCA_963744845.1. Taxonomy (GTDB): domain Bacteria; phylum Actinomycetota; class Thermoleophilia; order Solirubrobacterales; family Solirubrobacteraceae; genus Palsa-465. Next base: position 458,213 of record CAVUVE010000012.1, on the reverse strand, counting down.
TGATCAATAACGCCGGCATCTACATCGGCAAGCCGTTCACGGAGTACACGTTCGATGAGTACGAGGCGATCACGGCTGTGAACCTCACCGGCTTCTTCCGCATCACCCAGCTGGCGATCGCGGAGATGGTCGAGCGCGGCAGCGGGCACGTCGTGAATGTCTCCACGAGCCTGGTCGATAACGCGGACAGCACGCGGCCGTCTGCGCTACCTGCCGTTACCAAGGGAGGACTTGTCGCGGCCGGCCGTTCGCTTGCAATCGAATTCGCCTCGCGCGGTGTCCGAGTCAACACGGTCTCGCTCGGGGTCATCAAGACACCCGACCACGACCCCGCGTCCTACGACGGGCTCGAGGCCCTCCACCCGCTAAGGCGCATCGGCGAAGTCAGCGACGTCGTCGACGCGATCCTCTACCTCGAGCGAGCAACATTCGTAACCGGCGAGACGCTGCATGTTGACGGCGGCCAGGCGGCTGGCCGGTAGCACCAATCAACCCTCACCTGTCCGGAAGGACGTGAGCCATGCGCTCTGACATCACCCCCGGCGGCACCTTTCCCGATTACGAGCTGCCCGACCAGGATCGCGTCACTCGCCCACTCAGCGAGATCCAGGGCGAGGATCCGCTGATCCTGACACTTGCGCGCGGCAACTATTGCCCAAAAGAGCACCAACAGCACCTCGAACTCGCCGCGAACTACCCGAAGATCGCTGTGTCCTACACCAAGGTCGCCACGATATCGACCGACACCCACCACTCAAGCCAGGAGTTCCGCGCGTCGGTCGGCGCCCAGTGGCCGTTCCTGGAGGATCCGGATCGGATCGTCCAGAAGGACCTCGACATCCAGGAGTACACCGACACTGAGCACGACCCGATGATCCCGCACACGCTCGTGCTCAAGCCTGGGCTCGTCATCTACAGCATCTACAACGGCTACTGGTTCTGGGGCCGACCCTCCTTCGTAGACCTCTGGCACGACCTGCGCGACGTGTCGAGCGAGATCCGCCCCGACTGGGACCTGGCAGCCCCCGGCCTGCGCGAACGATGGGAAGCGGGCGACCTCTCGCCCTTCCACGGTTGGAACAAGCAGCTCGTCCGAACCGCAGAGCGACCGGACGCATACTGAATGGAGGCCCCCATGGGTGTTGAATGCCGTCCTCGCCCGGCCGGAGATTGACGTGACCGATCGCAAGCGAACACCGCTGTGCGAGCTGCTGGGGATCGAGCTCCCGATCGTCGAGGCGCCGGTGGCTGCAGATCCCCGCCTGCCCGCCGCGGTTTCGAACGCCGGCGGCCTCGGCACCCTGGGGCTCGGGTGGGCTGATGACGCCGGAGAGGTGGTCCGGGAAACGGCCGCCCTCACCGACCGGCCCTTTGCCGGCAACTTCGTTCTCGCCTGGGATCAGCACCATCGAGTCGATCAGGCACTGTCGGCAGGTCTACGGATCGTGTCGCTCTTCTGGGGCGATCCGAGCGGCTACGTCGGCCTGGTGCATGACGCCGGCGGGCTGGTCATGCACACGGTCGGCAGCGTCGAGGAAGCCCGGCGTGCGGTCGGATGTGGAGTAGACATCGTCATCGCGCAGGGGTGGGAAGCCGGGGGACACGTCTGGAGTGGAGTTGCAACGCTGCCGCTGGTGCCGGCGGTGGTCGACGCGGTGGCGCCCGTGCCGGTCATCGCGGCCGGAGGGATTGGCGACGCCCGAGGAGTTGCGGCCGTGTTCGCGCTCGGCGCGCAGGGCGCGATGCTCGGCACACGGTTCCTGTTGGCCGATGAAATGCCGATCCACGAGGAGTATCGCCGCCGCCTGATAGCCGCGACCGAGACCGATGCCGAGTGGTACCCCAACCTATATGCGGAGGGATGGCCGGTGGACGCTTCGCACCGCGCCATCCACAACTCGACGGCCGAGATGTGGGAGGCCGCGGGCCGGCCGGCACTGGGTAGTCGCCCGCGAGAGGGCGAAGTGCTCGCGCATTTCCCTTCGGGCGAAGCGATCGTTCGATATGAACCCGCGCCCCCGATGGCTGGCACGACCGGTGAGATCGAGCCGCTATCGCTGTGGGCCGGCCAGAGCGTCGCGCTCGCGAGACGGTCGCAGCCCGCGGCAGAAATCGTGGGCGAACTCCTCTCGATGGTGCCGGCGACATCGACGTCTGAGCCGGGAGGCTGACCAATGAGGCATCAGGTCGATGAGAGCGAGTTCCGGGGAGTGCTGCCGGAGGAGATCGAGTGGGAGCCGTTTCCGGCGTTCCCGTCGTCTGCGCGCCTCGCCGTTGTGGTGGGTGAACCGACCGAGCCGGGGCCCTACGTGATCAGGGTCAAGGTGCCCTCCGGGGTCAAGCTGATGCCGCACGTACACCCGGAGGATCGCGTCTACACCGTCATCTCCGAGGCGATCGCGGCCCGTGCGGGCCAGCCTGGGCCTCTGCTCACGCTTGACGCCCACGAGTCCGAGCACCAACGGAAGCACGAATCGGGCCGAGCGGCTCCGCATTAACGTTCGATGCCCGACAGCGAATCTCGTGAGATCGTCGGGCGGCTGCTGTCGGTCAACGTCGGCATGCCGAAGAACGTGGATTGGCGAGGAAAGACGGTTTTCACCGGCGTCTTCAAGGATCCCGTGGTCGGCCCGCGCCGCGTTCGAAAGGTCAACGTAGAGGGTGATGGGCAGGGCGATCTCGCCGGACACGGCGGGGAGCAGCGCGCAGTGTTCGTCTACCAGATCGACTCCTATCGGTACTGGGAGCGCGAGCTCGGACGAACCGACTTCACGTACGGCCAGTTCGGCGAGAACTTCACCGTGGAAGGACTCGCCGATGACGAGGTGTGCGTCGGCGATCGCTACCAGATCGGCGACGCCGTCTTCGAGGTCACACAACCCCGGGTCACCTGCTACCGCGTCGGGATCCGCATGAACGACCCGCGCATCCCCGCGATGCTCGTCTCGCACCATCGCCCCGGGTTCTATTTCCGCGTGCTTGGAGAAGGCGACGTACAAGCGGGGGACGAGATCATCAAGCTCGCCTCGGGTCCTGAACAGATGCGGGTCGCGGAGGTCGATGCGCTGCTGTATCTCCCGGGGCACCCGCGCCAGCAGCTCCTGCGCGCGCTCCGGATCCCTGCCCTCAGTCCCGGGTGGCAATCCTCGTTCCGAGCATTGCTCGAGAACGAACCCGGCAGCGGCAACGCCGGTCTCACGGTCGCTAGCCCGCCGCCGGCGTGGCCGGGCTTCCGTCAGCTGACCGTCACCGCCATCACCCGGGAGAGCGAATCGGTGATCTCCATACGCCTCGAGGATCCCACGGGCGCGACACTCGCAGCCGCCCGCCCGGGCCAGTACCTCACGCTTCGGGTCCAGCCCGACGCGCAGCGCAGGTCGGTGCTCCGCAACTACTCCCTCTGCGGACCCCCCGGCGCCGGCTACTACCGGATCGCCGTCAAGCGCGAACCCGACGGTGCCGCCAGCGGCTACCTGCACACCCGGGTCGCCGTCGGCGACCAACTGGACATCGCCGCCCCGCGCGGCACCTTCATCCTCGACCGGACGGATGCACCCGTGCTCCTGATCAGCGCCGGGATCGGCACCACGCCAGTCCTCGCCATGCTTCACGCGCTAGCGGAGGAGCATTCCGATCGTGAGATCTGGGCGCTGCATTCCGCGCGCAGTAGCCGCGACCACTCGTTTGCCGCCGAGGCCCGGGCACTTCTCACCTCGCTCCCCAACGCACGCACCCACGTGTACTACAGCCGTCCAGGTCCCGAGGACGTCGAAGGCCGCGACTTCGACGCCACAGGCCGTCTCACCGGATCACAGCTTGCCGAACTTGAGCTACCGCGCGATGGCCAGGCATACCTGTGCGGGCCCGCGCCTTTCATGGACGGGATGAGTGCCGCTCTGGCGGCGCTGCGAATCGATGCCGCCCACATCCACACCGAACCATTCGGCCCCGCACCGGGTGTGACCCCGGGCATCCCAGCAACACCCGCCAGGGCGCCCCACCCACCCGCCGGCACACCCGGAGACGGTCCCACGATCGAGTTCGCGCGCAGCGACCTCGCGATCCCATGGGACAGCGGCTATGGCAGCCTGCTCGAACTCGCCGAAGCATGCGACGTTGCCGTCCGCTGGGCGTGCCGGACCGGCGTCTGTCACACGTGCGAGACCACCCTCATCGCCGGCGACGTCAAATACAGCCCCGACCCTGTCGAACCCCCACCAGATGGAAGCGCTCTCATCTGCTGCTCACAGCCCCGCGCCGGCGTCGTGCTCGATCTGTGACCCGGATCGACGGCCCATGGCCCCGCCGCCAGGTACCACCCAAGTCCGGCGCCAACGTGAGCAACGACCGGCACCGCACCCGGCGCACACAGGGATGCGTGGCATGAGGCAGGACTATCGAGGCCGTTCCAACCACGGAGGTCAGATGAACAACATCGATCAGGAGCTTGTCTTGGCCCACTTCATCGTCTCGGGCGATGTCGAGCGCTCTCGGCGCTTTTACACCGAAGTCCTCGGCGGCAGGCTGGCGTTCTCCGGCCCCGGGGGGCTGACCTATGTCGCGCTCTCCAACAGCTGGATCATCATCAATGGTGGCGGTGGACCGACCGACGACAAGCCGTCGGTCACCCTGGAGACACCACGCGATCCCGACCGGGTCAGCAGCTTCCTCAATATCCGGGTCAAGGACATCGAGGCCGTGTACGCCGAATGGAGCGCCCGGGGTGCGGATTTCCTGACGCCGCCGAAACAGCACCAGTACGAGATCCGTTGCTACATCCGCGATCCCGACGGTCATTTGATCGAAGTGGGACAAACCACCGACCCAGATGGCGACTGGACGCCCGCTCACTGGCCATCGAGTACGCCCGCCGAGGAGTCCAGGTGAATGCCGCGATCACCGACGGAAGCATCACATCGATGGTCGCCAGCTCCGAGGCCATTCGTTCCGACCGCATGGGCACGGTCCACATAGCGAGGTCCCGGTCATGACCACGGCGATCATCGGCACTGGAGGGATCGGATCGGTCATCGCCCGCCAGCTGGCTTGGAGCGGCGAGACCCTCCCGCTCTCGAGCGCCGACCACGATTCGGCACGAGGGCTGGCTGCAGAGATACGTGCCTATTGACGTCAGACGCTGCGCCGCGGCCTTCTAAGCCGTGGGTCGCAGGTTCGAGTCCTGCCGGGGGCATGTACGGAAATCCCTCAGTGCTCCGAGTAGGCGGGGGTGGCGTCGAGCGAGTGAGCGGTCGGCTTGGGCGCCCGCTCGAGCACGACGACCGCGAGGACGATCGCGGCGACGACCAGGAGCGCGCCGACGACGAACCCGAGGTGGTAGCCGGAGGTCAGCGCGGCGTGCGCGCTGGCGCCCGAGGTGAGCGCATCGTGGGTGCGCGTGCTCGATAGCGTTGCCAGCACCGCGAGGCCGAGCGCTCCGCCGACCTGGGCGGTCGTATTGACCAGCCCGGACGCGAGTCCCGCCTCATCGGGCGCGACCCCGGACATGGCGAGCGTCATCAGGGCGGCCATCGAGACTCCGACGCCGGTGCCCATCAGCAGGCCGGCCGGGAGCACGTCGGTCACGTAGTGGCCGTCGACCGGGACGCGGGCGAACAGGCCCAGCCCGGCCGCGATCAGCACGAGACCCGGGATGAGCGTGGTCCGGGGGCCGAAGCGGGTCATCAACCGCTCGGAGTAGCGCAGCGACAGCGTCCCCATGACGAGCGTCGTCGGCAGGAACGCGAATCCGATCTCCAGGGCGTCGTAGCCAAGCACCTCACGCAGGTACAGCGTGCCGAGGAAGAAGACGCTGAACATGCCCGCGACGAGCAGGGCCTGGATTGCGTTGGCGCCGGCGACGTTGCGCGAGCGGAAGACCGAGAGCGGGACCAACGGAGTCCTGGCGGTGGCCTCCCGGATCAGGAACGCGACCAGCAGCGCGACCGCGACGGCGCCGAGCACCAGCGTGGTGGTCGCGCCCCAGCCATCCTCGGCCGCCGGCTTGACGATGGTGTAGACGCCGAGCATCAGCGCGCCGGTGATCAGCAGCGCGCCGACCGCGTCCGCCCCGGCGCGGATGCCGATCCCGCGGTCCGCCGGGAGCACCCGCAGGGCAAGGGCGCCGGTGACCGCGCCGATCGGGACGTTGATGAAGAAGATCCAGTGCCAGCTGATCGCCTGCGTCAGCACCCCGCCGGCGAGGAGGCCGATCGAGCCACCGGCCGAAGCGACGAAGGCGTAGACGCCGAGCGCCCGGGCCTGCTCGCGCGGCTCGGGGAACATGGTCACGATCATGCCGAGGATCACGGCCGAGGTCATCGCGCCACCGACGCCCTGGACGAAGCGCGCGGCGATGAGGACGCCCTGGCTGTCCGAGAAGCCGCACAGCAGCGACGCGGCCGTGAACAACACCAGGCCCGACATGAAGACATCGCGGCGCCCGAGCAGATCGCCGAGCCGGCCGGCGAGCAGGAGCAGGCCTCCGAACGAGATCAGGTAGGCGTTGATGACCCAGGCGAGGCTTGCCTGGGCGAAGCCCAGATCACTCTGGATACTCGGCAGCGCGACGTTCACGACGGTGACGTCGAGCACGATCATCAGCATCCCGACGCACAGGACAACGAGCGCGACCCACCGGGAGCGGTCGGTGTCGTGCTCAGTCGCCGGGATCATGGTTGCGTTCTTATCAGACACGTTTGCGACCTCCTCGATCTCGACTGCGATGCTCATGAGACCGGCGGCCGATCGGAAATTCATCGGTCTGGCGCGGAACCGACGGTCCGCCGTCACGCGATCGAGGCGTGGTTACGTCGGAGGGACCCGGGGCACCCTCTTGATCAAGAGAGCAGGCATCACAACCCACTGAGGGAGGGAGCCGATGAAGATTTCCTGCGCATCTCCGACGACGTTGGATTCTCCTGACCACGTCGCGCTCGCCGAGGAGCTCGGCTATGACCGTGCGTGGCTGTACGACACCCCGCAGCAGAGTCCCGATGTGTGGATGATGCTCGCGCTGGCGGCTGAGCGCACGGAGCGCATCGGCTTGGGTCCGGGCGTGCTGGTGCCGACCCTGCGTAACCCGATGGTCAACGCCGCTGCGACCGCCGCCCTGGTGGCGCTGGCGCCTGACCGGGTCGCGGTCGCCTTCGGGACCGGGTTCACGGGGCGCCGGGCGATGGGCTATCGCGCGATCCCATGGGCCTATATGGCGGACTACATCCGCGCTTACCGAGGATTGCTCCGCGGTGAGACGGTGGAGTGGGAGGGCGCCCGCATGAGCATGCTGCATCCGCCCGGTCACGCCGCGCCGCGGCCGGTTGAGGTGCCGATCATCATCAGTGCGCTCGGCCCCAAGGGGGCGGCGGTCACGCGTGAGCTGGCCGACGGGCTGTTCGCCACCCTGACGTTGCCCGAGTTCGCCAAGGAGTTTTCGTCGGTGTCCTATCTCTTCTGGGGCACGGTGCTCGACGATGGCGAGGATCCCCGTTCTGAGCGCGTGCGCGCCGCGGCTGGGCCCGGAATTGCCCTCGCTTATCACGGGGCCTACGAGTTCGAGACGCCGCTGTCCGAGCTCCCCGGCGGGGCGGAATGGGAGGCGGTGATCGAGCGAACAACGCCGCGCGAACGCCACCTCTCCGTCCACGAGCAGCATTGTGTGGGCCTCAACCCGGCCGATCAGGCGGCATGGGAGGCGGGCGGCCACGTGCTGCTCGAACAGGCGACGGTCAGCGGGACCGCCGATCAGGTCGCGGCCCGGCTCGGCGATCTCGCCGACGGCGGCGTGACTGAGCTGGTCTACCAACCCTGCGGCCCGGACATCCCTCGCGAGCTCGAGACGTTCATGGCGGCCGCGCGGGCAGCCGTTCCGGCGTGAGGGCACGGGTATGACGAGCGCTCGAACGCTGACCCCGCTGGCTGAGGGTGGTAACTATTTCGAATGTCCGCGGTGGCATGAGGACCGCTGGTGGGTCTCGGACTTCTACCGTCACGCCGTGTACACCTACGATCCCGAGGGGAGCGAGCGGCTAGTCGTCGAGGTCGACGCCCAACCGTCGGGGCTCGGCTGGCTGCCGGACGGCGACCTGCTCGTGGTGTCGATGAAGGACCGCCGGGTGCTGCGCCGCGGCGCCGACGGCGGGGTCAGCACGCACGCGCAGCTGTCTGAGCTGACGACCGGTCACCTCAACGACTTGATCGTTGACACGGAGGGCCGGGCATTCGTGGGGAATTTCGGCTTTGACCTGATGGGCGGCGGCCGGCCCGCTCCGGCCAGCCTCGTACGCATCGACCCCGACGGCGCCGCCACCGTCGTCGCGTCGGATCTGTGGTTTCCCAACGGGATGGTGATCACCGACGACGGGACGCTGATCGTCGCCGAGACGTTCGCCGCCCGGCTCACCGCCTTCGACATCCAGCCCGATGGTTCGCTGGGCGACCGGCGCGTGTGGGCTCAGGTGCAGCCGTCGCCCGAGCCGGGCGAGACGGAGACGATGCTCTCGGCGGTGAGCTTCGCTCCCGATGGCTGTGCGCTGGACGCCGAGGGCCACGTCTGGGCCGCCAACGCGCTCGGCGCGGCGGTCTGCCGCGTCGCTCCCGGCGGACGGATCGTCGACGAGGTCGCAATGCCCGACGGCCTCGGCGTGTTCGCGTGCGGCCTCGGCGGTGAGGATGGCCGCACGCTCATCGCCTGCGCTGCGCCGGACTTCGACGAGCAGGCGCGTGCCGCCGCCGCCGAGGCGGTACTGCTGACCACGACCGTCGAGGTGCCGCGCGCCGGCCTGCCCTAGAGCGTCCGCCGCGTCGGTCAGCGGGCCGACTTGGCCCGCGTGCGCGCGCCCTTCTTGGCAGCCTCGCTTCGCTTCGCCGCGTTGCGCTGCCGGGTCCGCGCCGCCTTCTTGGCTGCCGCCTTGCGCTTCGCCGGCCCACCGGTGACTCGATCTTCGGCGTCGCTGAGGAGCTTGCTCAGATCGTCGACGACCCGCCGGACCTGCTTGGCGGGCTTGCGCCGACCGTCCGTCGCGTTGGCGATCAGCTCCGCCGAGCGCTTCTTGATTCCAGTGGCTCGCAATCGCGCGACCAGGTCTTGCTCGAGCTTGTTCTTTGCCATGCGGGTTCTCCTCCTTCGTGGGTGGCGAGTTGGCTACCCGCTCCGCGTCCCCTTGTACCGCGCCGAGGCGCGCCGCGGGCGGCGGCCCCAGGCCGGTCGCTCCCGCCGCTCTTCCGGCACCCGTACCCGGGATCGCGGCGGCAATATGCCAAGAAAACGAGCATCGTCCGCAGCCGATAGATAAGGTGAGACCACGGAGAGGTCACCCAGCATCGCAGCAGGTCCCCCGGCGGCAGGCGAATCGGCTTCACCGACCGGTGATGTCTCCCGTCTGGGAGAACGCGCCCGGACGCTCGGGCGCGATCTCGTCCGTGGCTTTGAAGACCACGATCTGTTGACGTACGCCAGCGCGATCTCGTTTCAGATCGTCACTGCGATCATTCCCTTTCTCCTGTTCGTCCTGGCCGTCACGGGACTGTTTGACCCGAACGGGATCTGGCGCGACCATCTCGAGCCGCAGGTCAGAGCGAATGTCTCCCCGTCGCTCTTCGCGGTGATCCAGAGCGCGGTCACCAAAGTCCTCACCGGCCGGCGGATCCTGTGGGCGACGCTGGGCGGCGGCCTGGCGTTGTGGCAGATCTCCGGGGCCGTGAGGGCGGTGATGGGAGCGCTGGGGCGGATCTACGAGTCACCGGTGCGCCGACCATTCGTCAAGCGATTCTCGATCTCGTTCGTGCTCTCGATCGAGTTGGGGGTGTGCTTCACCCTCACCGCGGCATGCCTTTTGTTCGCGCCCTTCTTCTGGACGTTGCATTCGGGATTGCTCTTGGATCTGGCCGGACTGACGATCCGCTGGACTCTGGCGACGGCGATCCTGTTCGTCGTGGTCGGACTGCTCGTGCGTCACGCCCCGGCGTGTGAGCAGACGATGCCGTGGGTCAGTCTCGGTGCGGGAATCGTGATCGCCTCGTGGGTGGTCGTGTCCTTTGCGTTCTACTTCTATCTGACGGATATCGCCTCCTATGAATCCGTCTTCGGGAGCCTCGCCGCGGTCATCGTCGCGACGGCCTACCTCTACGTATCGACCATCGTGTTCCTGTTCGGAGCCCAGCTGGACGCCATCATCCGCGCTCGCACGACGGGTCACGCCGCCGGGACCGACCAGTCTCCGGGCTCGCCGACCGAGTGCTAGCGGCCGTCCCAGAGGCACAGCTCCGCGGTGCCGGAACCCAGGCCGATTAGGCCACCCGCGTACTCCACTCGGTGGCGGCGAGTACGGTAGACCGATCGAGGATTCGTCACACCAGCCGCGCCGCACGGCCCGCCAGCTCGCCCGAGCGGTCGACGACGGTCGTGGCGTCGGCGCCGCCCTCCGGCATCTGGACGGGCACGGATGTGAGCCTGAAGCCGTGCCGGTGGCCGAGGCGCTCGCGCGATTTCTCGTCGCCCGCTGCGACTCTCGCCACGCCGGCTGGCGAATCGTCCGCCAAGTCATCGTCGACTCAGACGCCGACGCGCCGTGGGAGAAATGCGCGCGGCGAGCCGTGCCGCTCGTCGCCGAGGACCTGATCAGCCGCGCCGGCGACCCCGGGCGCACGCCGCTGGCCCGCGCGCAACATATTGCCGCCCAGCGCCGGGCCGAAGAGATCGCCGTCCACGTCGACCAGGCCGCGCCTGCTCGCCGACCTCGGACTCGTCCGCTCACCGGCGAGTCCGGAACGCTGGCGGGTGGCCATGACGAGTGCCGTCGACGCCCGCACACGCGAGCAGGTCGCCCGAGCCGTCGATCGCTCGCTCAGCGACTGAGTCCTTCAGTTGGCTGCGCGACGTGTCGCGACATCACCGCCGGCGTTGTCCGGCCTGCTCTCCTCACGCGAGGAGATCGAGCGCATCTGCATGCGCAACCTATTGGCCAGCTCGGAGGAGCGCATCTTCGTCAAGGACCGCGAGAGCCGGTTTCTGCTGGTGAGCTCCGGCTGGCTGGCGGCGTGCTGCGCGAGGTCGGCCATCGCCTCACCCGCGGTTCACGGCGGGGCGATACCGTCGCTCGTCTCGGCGGTGACGAGTTCGTGTTGCTGTGTCCGGCACTGCGCGAGGATGAGGACCTCGCCCTGATCTGCGATCGAGCGATGCGAGCGATCTGCGCCCCCCTGCAGGATGGCCCGCGGGACCTGACGGTCACCGGCAGCGTCGGCGCTGTGATCACGTCGGGAGTGTCGGCGGAGCCAGAGGAGCTCCTCCAACAAGCCGACATCGATGCAGGCGGCGAAGCGAAACGGCGGCAACCGCCTGGAGCGATACACGGCCGCGCTGCGCAGGTCCGGCGACTCGAGCCGAGGCGTGGCCTCGGAACTGCGCCTCGCGATCGAGAGCTCACAGCTGTTCGTGCTCTATCAGCCGGTGATCGACCTGTCCGACGGTTCGATGGTGGGTGCCGAGGCGCTCGTGCGCTGGCGACACCCCACGCGCGGCGTGATCGCGCCTGCCGAGTTCATCCCAGTCGCCGAGCAGCGCGGGCTGATCACGGCCATCGGGACGTTCGTCCTCGACGACGCGTGCCGGCAGCTCGCCGCCTGGACGAGCACCGGAGACTGCCCGGATGGCTTCAAGATCGGGGTCAACCTCTCTGGCGCAAGCTGCGTGACCCTGAACTGGTGAGAATCGCCCTCGAGGACTGGGAACCGGATACTCGACCCTCGCCCACCTGCGCCACCTTCGCAGCGACACCCTCGGCTGCGACGCCGCCCAGGGCTACCTGTTCGCCCGACCGCTCACGCCGGACGCCCTCGTCGCGCAGCTGCGGGCACCCGGCCTCGCTCGGTAGCCACTGCGCGAGCGTAACGGCTCAGTCGTGGCGGACCTCGCCCACGACGACCGGTTCGACGAGCGGGGCGCCGTGAACGCGGTCGACGGCATGCGGTTCAGCGACGAGGCGCCACCAGCGCCACCGCCCGATCAGCAGGCGGTCGAGGCTCAGCCGCTCGCGGCGGGCCGGAGGCGAGAAGACGAGGAGGGCGATGAACATCATGGTGTAGACGATGCCGGTCCCGACATCGGTCGAGCCGGACATGTACGGGCCGCCGAAGCCTTCGCCCACCGCCCACACGAGCAGCGAGTACACGGCGCCGACCGCGTAGCCGGCCCGTCGGGCGATGCCGAGCAGGAGGACGAGCGCGAGGGTCGTTTCCATCAGCCCGGTCAGCGTCGCGAACAGCGACGGCGCGCCCGACTGCAGGTTGATCCAGAAGTGAAACCACCCATGAAGCCACGACGGCTGACCTTGGGCGGTCTGCTTGAGGTTGTCGATGTAGTCGTGGCGATACCCGGGCAGCCATTTCAGGTAGGCGTCGATGCCCCAGATGACGCCGAACAGGAGTCGCACTCCCGTGCCCGTCCAGCCTGATGACGGCGACGGAAGCCGACGGTCGTCGGCGGGGGCGTCGCGTGGTGCGAAGGTCGCGTGGTCAGCGTGTCCGGTGGTCATGATCGCGGAGGTGGGGGGAGATGGCTGAGAGCAAGAAGCATCGCCCCTGGGCTACCCAGCGACCGCTCGACATCAATGAGAAACCTCTTACGGCGACGACGTGACCGCGGCGCCGGGGCCGTGGGGAGAGCGTGTGCCCGGGGGGCCGGCGTCGCTGCAGAGGAAACTACCGCCGGTGGAGAATCCTGAGATCGCCGACCGGCTCGATGCGTTCGCGTCGCTGCTGGAGCTCGTTGAGGCGAACCCGTACATGGCCCGTGCCTACCGCCGCGCCGCCGAGACGATTCGGGTCGCCGCCGTGCCCGTCACCGAGCTTGTGGGCTCCGGGCGCGTGCGAGAGCTGCGAGGGATCGGTGCCGGAATCGAAGCGCGGCTGCGCGAGCTGATCGACACGGGCGAGATCGCGGAGCTGGCTGAGCTCGAGCGTGAAGTCTCCCCCGATCTCGTCGGCCTCGGCCGCTATCTCGGGCTGAGCACGAAGCGCTCGATCGAGCTCGCGCGGTCGCTCGGTGTGCGCACCGCCGACGAGGTTCGCCAGGCGGCGGCGGAGGGCCGGCTGCGGACCGTGCCGGGCATCGGACCGAAGACCGAGACGCGGCTGCTCGAGGCGCTCGCCCGCGAGGGCGACCCGCGACCGCAGCGGGGACTTCTGCTCAGCCGGGGCTGGGAGCTCGTCGGAGGGATCGCGGCCGCGCTCGGCGGGGTGGCGGCGGGGGACGTCCGCCGCTGGCGTGACTCCTGCGAGCGGCTGGCCGTCGTCTGCGCAGCGGCGGATCCCGAGCCAGTGCTGGCGCGATTTGCGTCCCTGCCCCAGATCGTGGCGCTGATCGAGCGCGACCAGGGGCGCGCGGTGGGCGTGACGGTCGAGGGCGTGCCGATCGAGCTCCTCGCCGTCGAGCCCGACCGCTTTGGCGCCGCGCTGCTTCGCGCGACGGGCTCAACCTCGTACGTGGCGGCGCTCGAGCCGCTGCCGGAGGCCCCCGACGAGGAGGCGGTCTATCGCCGCTTGGGTCTGCCCTGGTGCCCGCCGGAGCTCCGCGAGGAGCCGTTCCGCGGCGAGCCGCCGCCGCTCGTCGCCGCGCACGACATCCGTGGCGACCTGCACTGCCACACGACGCGGTCGGACGGCCGGGCGAGCGTCGAGGAGATGGCCCGGGCCGCTCTCCAGCGCGGCCTCGACTACCTCGCGATCTGCGATCACACGCCGGCCGTGGGGGCCGTCCGCGGACTGTCGCCGGACGATGTGCACCGCCAGGCCGAGGAGATCGCTGCTGCCAATGAGCTGCTGGCGCCGTTTCGCGTCTTGCGCGGGATTGAGTGCGACATCCTTCCGGACGGGCGGCTCGACCTTCCCGACGATGTCCTCGCCGAGCTCGACTGGGTGCAGGTAAGCGTCCACGGCGGGCAGCGGATGCCGCGTCCGGAGATGACCAAGCGCGTCGAGGAAGCGCTGCGCAACCCGAGCGTGCGGTGCCTCAGCCATCCGACCGGGCGCTACATCAACCGTCGCCCAGAGAACGCTCTCGACCTGGAGCGGGTGTTCGAAGTCGCGCTCGAGGAACGCGTCGCGCTGGAGGTCAACGGCCTTCCCAACCGCCTTGACCTGGGAGGCGAGCACGTCCGCGACGCGCTGCGCGCCGGCGTGCAGATCGTCTGCTCGACCGACGCGCACTCGACGCGCGGGCTCGAGAACATGAGATTCTCGGTCGCCACGGCCCGCAGAGGCTGGGCGACGCCGGCCCATGTTCTCAACACCAGACCGCTGCCGGCGCTGCTCGATCGAACGCAACCGGTCCCGTGAGGCGAGCACCGGGGTTGGGACGTTCCGGCCGGGATTTGTGAGCGCTCACATTTATGTTTGTGACGAACCCGTGGTGGTAACTGTGACGATCGTCGGAGGAGATCGAGAGGGAGGCAGAGGCATGGGAGTGGGTTCGATGCGGCACGTCGTCTCGACGGTGGCGGTCGTCGTCGCGGCCATGGCTGTCGGAGCGCCCGGCGCCGGTGCGGCGACGGTCAGCGACGTCGGACCGGTCGGTTGGGGGACGGGCAGCGGCGACCCCAACCTCGGCGTCCTCAACCAGGGCGCACGAACCCTCAACTTCGACCAGGGCTGGCGCTTCAAGCTCGTCAACACCGAGAACACGAGCGACCCGACCGGCGTCTACGGCAACTCGTCCGATCCCAAGGCGGCGGCGCCGAGTTTTCCGGATGCGTCGTGGCCGCAGCTGGCGCTTCCGCACGACTGGAGCATCACCCTCAATCCCCAGCCCGATCAGACGAACGCGACCGGCTTTTTTCCGGGTGGCCTGGGGTGGTACCGCAAGGCGTTCACGCTCCCGCGCTGGATGACGGGCCGGCAGATCTCGATCGACTTCGACGGCGTGTTCGAGAACTCTTACGTCTACGTCAACGGCCAGCTCGTCGGCAATCACCCGTATGGCTACACCGGTTACAGCTACGACATCACCCGGTTCGTCCACACCGACGGCCACACCCCGAACGTCGTCGCCGTCGTCGTCCAGAACCTCGAGCCGAGCAGCCGCTGGTACTCGGGCAGCGGCATCACGCGACACGTCCACCTGACCGTCGTCAGACCCATCCATGTCGCGCGATGGGGCACGACCGTCACCACGCCGAACCTCGCGACGACGATCCGGTCGGACTACGCGAACGTTCACGTCGCGACCAATCTCGCCAACGACGGCGGGTCGGCCGAGCGGGTCAGGCTGCGCTACCAGATCCTCGGCGCCGGCGGTCGGGTCATGGCGGACGGAAGCTCGGGACCGATCACCGTCGGGCCGGACGGCGCCACCGCCGCCAGCGACCTCCGTCTCGCTCACCCCACGTTGTGGTCGACGACGAACCCCTACCAGTACAGCCTCCGAACCGAGGTCGTTCGCGGCCGACGTCCGATGGACTCGAGCCTCGTCACCTTCGGGGTGCGCTGGCTGGTGTTCGACTCCAACCGCGGCGTTTTCCTCAACGGCCAGTATCTCAAGCTCCAGGGCGTCGACCTCCACAACGACGAGGGAGCGCTCGGCTCGGTCGACAACTACGACGCGATGTGGCGGCAGATGAGTGCGCTGAAGGCAATGGGCGTCAACGCATTTCGCACGTCGCACAACCCGCCGTCGCCGGAGTTGATCGACATCTGCCAGCGACTTGGGATCGTGATGATGGTGGAGGCCTTCGACGCGTGGGACGTCGGCAAGGTCAGCGCCGACTACCACCAGTACTTCAATCAGTGGAGCGACTACGACATCAAGGAGATGGTCAACGAGGCCAAGAACTCCCCGGCGGTGATCATGTGGTCGATCGGCAACGAGATTCCGGATTGGACGCAGCCACAGGCTCTCCCGATCGAGCAACGGCTGATCGCCGACATCCGCTCGGTTGACACCACGCGACCGATCGTCGCCGGCTCTGACAAGTACCGCAGCGTGCCCGCGCCGGGGTCAGTCGCCGACCAGATGCTGCGCAACCTCGACGGCCTTGGCGTCAACTACGACACCGCCGGCGCGATCGATGGCCTTCATGCCCAGTACCCGACGAAGTTCTTCTTCGCCTCGGAGTCCTCCTCGGAGACCTCGACTCGTGGCTACTACCAGGATCCGAAGCTGCTCAACACCGGTCAGAACTTCACCCCGGGCCGGGAGGAGCTCTCGTCGTATGACAACAATCTCGACGATTGGACGCTGAGCGGTGATTACAGCCTCAAGGTCGACCGCGACCGGCCATTCTTCGCCGGCCAGTTCGTCTGGTCGGGATGGGACTACATCGGCGAGCCGACGCCGTACACGAACTTCCCGGTGAAGACCTCGTTCTTCGGCCTCGAGGACACCGCCGGCTTCCCGAAGGACCAGTACTACCTCTTCAAGTCCCAATGGAATCCGGCTCCGATGGTTCACATCGTGCCGATGAATTGGACCGACCACAAGCCGGGGAAGAGCGTTGCCGTATGGGCCTACGCCAACGAGCCGAACGTTGAACTGTTTCTCAACGGCGTCTCGCTCGGCACGAGATCCTTCACGCGCAAGACGACGACGTCGGGGCACCCGTATCTGGAGACGACCGAGTGCCCCGGAGATGACAAGAATGACACCGGCGGGGCGTGCCCGGACAGCTATCAGAGCCCGAACGGAAGCTCGGGCAAGCTGCATCTGACCTGGAACGTGCCCTTTGCGCCGGGGCGCCTGGTGGCGGTCGCCCGCGACGCTAACGGGACCGTCGTCGCCCGCGACGAGGTCGACACCGCGGGGCCCGCCGACGCGCTCAAGCTCACGACCGACAGGACGTCCCTGCTCGCCGATGGCAAATCGTTGTCCTACGTCACGGTCCACGTTCTCGACTCCCACGGCGTCCAGGTTCCAGACGCCGATAACACGATGCACGTCTCAGTCGACGGCGCGGGCACCTTCCAGGGTGCCGACAATGGCAAGCAGGACGACGCCGAGGGATACACGTCCACCACCCACCAGGCGTTCAACGGCCTGATGCTGGCGATCGTCCAGTCGAGCACGCGACCCGGACCGATCCATGTCCAGGTCACCTCGCCGGGCCTGCGCGGAGCCGAGCTCACGCTGCGCGCGACGAGCCACCCGACGGGCGGTCCGGCGGCGTCATCGGTGCTGTTGCCCCGCAGCCCCGCCACCCCGCCGCCCAGCTCCCTGCCGCCGGCGGCCGACGCGAGCTTCACCGGTGGCGTGTTCTCCGACTACGGTTCGGACTTCGGCGTGAGCACGACGCTGCCGGCAGCGATGCTCGACGGTGACCCGTCCACCTACTGGTCGAACCGGTACACCAAGGTGGCGACGCAGACCCTGAACGGGGTGAGCAACGCGCGGCCGGAGGATTGGGTGAGCGTCAGCTGGGCGCCGGCGAAGCAGGTCGGATCCGTGCAGGCCTCGTTCGTGGTCGATGCCTACGATCAGCTTCCCGCCGCGGTGACCGTCTCGTACTGGACCGGCACCGCCTGGGCGCCTGTCAGCAACCAGCACGTGACGTTCGCCGGCGCGTCGAACGTGCCGTCGACGATCACCTTCAGCCCGGTGACGACGACCAAGCTCAAGCTCGATATGACGAGCAGCTCGCCCTATGACCCCACTACCGGCAACCTCGCGATCTCCGAACTGCAGATCCCCGGCGTGACGTAGGGGGCCGCGACAGCCGCCTCCGCCGGGACCGGGCTCAGCCGATGACCGGCACGTTGCGCTCGTTCGACAATCTGGTCAGCATGCGCTGCATCGTGGACGTCACCAACCGGTAGCCGTCGTCGACGCTGGCGTCCGTGCCCAGCCGTGCCCGCAGGTCGATCGGCTTGAGCACCCGGATCGAGATCTTCGAGGGCAGGGGGACGCGCGCGGGGAGGTCAAGGACGGTGACGCCGAACGGCGGTCCGACGACGGCGGGCAGCACCTTGAGGCGCAGCCGGTCCAGGCTCAGAGCGCGGGCGACGCCGCGCCCGCGTCCGAGGAACAGCCCGGTCTCCTGGCCGCCGATGGAGACGACCGGAACGATGGGCACATCGTGTTCGAGGGCGAGCTTGATGAAGCCTGTCCGGCCGGCGAAATCGATCGTGCCCGACTCCCAGCTCGGCCGAAACGTCTCGTCATCGCCGCCGGGGTACACGAGCAGCGCGGCGTCCCGCTCGAGCGCTCGTGCCATGTTCTGCGGAGATGCGGGCACCGTCCCGTAGCGCTGGACGAGCGCCCGGGCCCCGGGAGTCTTGAAGACGAGGTCGTGCGCCAGCTGATAGAAGCGGCGCTGGGCACCGAAGTGGTCATAGAACGCCTGAGCAAAGACGAAGGTGTCAGCGATCAGGATCCCCCCCGAGTGATTGCCGACCAGAAGCACCGGGCCCTCGGCCGGGATGTGACCGAGCCCGCGCACGTCAGCTCGGAAGTACAGGCGCGACATCGCTCGCCACGCGGGCAGGGTGCGCTCGATGTAGTCGGGATCGCGAACCGCGAACGGGTCTTTGCTCGCCCGCCGGGTGGCGGCGCCGGCAACGTCAGACGCGACGGCCCCACCCATCCGCGCGTAGGCGCCGATCAGCCTCGCGGCCGCACCGCGCGTCCCGTTCAGCAGATCAGCGGGGCCGCTCATCGCCGTCAGCTACCCGACAAGCGCCGCAGCGAAGCCGGAGGCCAGGTGGCGCACGCCGTGAGCTCGTGGCCAGGCCGGCCGCGCCAGGAGCTACCTGGCCGCCCGCAGCAATGATCTGACGTCCGCGATCGGCCCGAGGTGGGTCAGCTTGTCCGGGTTGACGATCGAGCTGATCCCGGTGATCTCCCCGCCGGTGATATCGAGCGCCAACACGCTGATCACCCGCTCCTGGTCGTCGAGGTAGAGCGCTCCCGGGCCGCCGTTGACCTCCACGGGGTGCATCGATACGCCTGGAATGCGGGCGGCCAGGCGGGTCCAGTTGATCAGCGTCCGGGCGACGCGGTTGCGCCCGTGCAATGACCGCGCGAGCGCCGGAACCTTGCCGCCGCCATCGCCGGTCAGCTTGACGTCGGCGGCGAGCAGCGCCTCGAGCCCCGCGAGATCGCCGTGCTCGGTGGCCGCAAAGAACCGTCGTGCCAGCGCATCACGCTGCTCGCGCGTCGTCTGGAAGCGGACCCGCCCGCCGCGTCCCTGCTCGACGTGGCGCCGGGCGCGGGTGGCGAGCTGGCGCACGTTGGCCTCGCTCTTGCCGACGATCGCCGCGATCTCCCGAAACCCGTAGTCGAACACGTCGTGAAGCAGCAGCACGGCTCGCTGCTCGGGGGAGAGGCTCTCCAGCAACACCAGCATCGCCAGCGACAGCGAATCGGCGATCTCGGCGTGCCGGGCCGGATCGTCGCGGCCGTCGGTGATGATCGGTTCTGGCAGCCACTCGCCGACGTAGCGCTCGCGCCGAGCGCGCGCCGAGCGCAGCTCGTTGATCGCCAGGCGGGTCGTCACGGTGGCCACGAACGCCCGAAGCGACGTGATCTGCTCGCCGGCATCAAGCGTCTGATGGACCCGCAGCAGCGCTTCCTGCACCACGTCCTCGGCCTCGGAGACGCTTCCGAGCATCCGGTAAGCGATCGCCGACGCGACCGGCCGCAGCTCGTCAAGGAGTCGCTCGCGATCGGTCATGCCTGGCCTGCTGCCTCGAACACTCTCATCGTCAACTCCTTGGCCGGGAACCCTTGCATTTTCCACAAGACAAGACAGCCCTTCCGGCCGTGACACCGCCCGCGACGCTGCCATCGTGGAGCGCGCCGCCGTGCCGTGGCTGTGCAGGACGCGAGCGGATAGGCTGGGCGGCGTGATTGCACGCATGCGCACCGGGCTCCTCGCCGGTTTGCTCGCGCTGGTCGCCGCGCTTCCGGGAGTCGCGGTGGGCGCCGGAGCGGGCAGGGTCACCGTGCCGACGATCCACGAGACATTTACCGTCCTGCCGTGCACCGGCGCGCCTGCGCAGCGCACGACGCTCGAGCAGGAAGGCTGCGCCGAACATCAGATCCTTGCCGCCGACAAGCAGATCGACAGCCTCAACCGGGAGATCGTCGCGCGGGTGGGCGATCACGCCGCACAGCGGCGCTTCGTCGCCGGCCACCAGGCGTGGCTGGCCTACCGGCGGGCCTTCTGCCGGAGTCGCGCCGATGTGCTTCGGGGCGGCACCGAGTCAGCCGTCCTCGACGCCACGTGCTCGGTCGACCTCGACAAGCGACACATCATCGACCTCCGCCACTTCCTCAGCGACCTCACCGCCGAGTAAGCGCGCCCGAGGCGCGGGACAATGGGTATCCCACCCACGAAGGGAGCTGAGATGGAGACCTGGGACGCCATTCGTGCCCGGCGCAACGTGCGCGCATATACCGATCAGCCGATCGCCGACGAGCACCT
The DNA here is from genome assembly GCA_963744845.1 of uncultured Solirubrobacteraceae bacterium. Lineage (GTDB taxonomy): Bacteria > Actinomycetota > Thermoleophilia > Solirubrobacterales > Solirubrobacteraceae > Palsa-465. Next base: position 437,805 of record CAVUVE010000012.1, on the reverse strand, counting down.
CGATCGGATTCTCGAGGCCGGCCGCCGAGCCCCGTCTGCGTCGAACACCCAGCCGTGGGACTTCGTCGTGGTCAGCGACCGCCAGGACCTTGAGGAGTTGTCGCAGGTGTGGCAGGGCGCCGGGCACGTGGCCGGCTCTGCCGCCACGATCGTGCTCGTCGCGCCGATCACCGACGACGCGCGACAGGCCGGGTTGATCCAGTACGACCACGGCCAGGCGACGATCCAGATGGCTCTGGCAGCCGCCGACCTTGGCATCGGATCGGGCCATTCCGCAATCGGTGACCAGGACCGGCTCCGCCGGCTGCTCGCCATTCCCGAGGATCGGCACGGGTCGTACATGCTCGCGCTCGGCTATCCGGCCGACCGGCCCCTCGCGCCGTTGACGAAGATCAACCGTCGAGCGTTTGACGACGTCGTCCACCGAGGCCGATGGTGAATACCCGGGGGCCGTCGCCGACGAGCTGACCGGTCCCACGGCAACACCGGCGAACGAGCTCACCGCGGCGCGGCAAGCCCTGACTGGTAGATTCCCGGGTCCCACGGTGGGCGTAGCTCAGTTGGTAGAGCTCCTGGTTGTGGTCCAGGCGGTCGGGGGTTCGAGTCCCCTCGCTCACCCTCCGAAGAAGTGGCCGATTTGCAGGTATTTTCAGGAGCGCGGGGGCTCCGGGTCGTTCCTTTTGTCGGCGGCTGTACCAGTTCGTTGTACCGCTTGAGCGCTTCGGTGCGCGTCGGCAACCAAGGGTCCCGTACCCGACGCAGAGGCGGGATCCCAGTGCGGGTCCGGGCCGGGTGCCCGCCACCGGTTGGACGTCCGTTTAGCCCTCGGCCATTGCGAATTTCATCGGACCGGTCTTGTGAGACGACCTTGCTGAGCCGGTTTCAAGTCGCCGTGGTTCGCTCGGCCCGTGCGGTTAGCGATCGCTCATCGAACAACTCTGAGCCGCGCGACGCCTGCTCTGGCCTCGCACCCTGCCGCGTTCTTCGGACGATCAGTCGGGGGCGATCGTGTAGACAATGGCGACCGTCGCGTCGACCTCCTCGGCGCCGGGGTGTATGTTCGTCGGCGTCGTTGGGGTGGAGGAGGTCCCCGGGGCCGCGCCGCCCGCACTGACCGGCGCCACGACCGTCGATTGCGGATTCAGATTGACGGACTGCACACCAGTCACGTGGTAGCCGAGCGACGCCGCCGCTGCGTTAGCACGCCGGCGAGCGTCCGCTAGCGCGGCGTTCGTTGCGGCTACCGCTCCGGCGGACGGATCCGAGAATGAGAAGTCCGGCCCGTTGATGCTGTCGGCGCCCGCACGCGTCGCGGCGTCTATCACCCGCCCGACGATCGATGTCCTCGAGGTGATCGAGAGCGACTCCGTGGCCGTGTAGCGCCTCACCCGATGCTTATGCCCAGGCGGCCCGACTCGCACCGTCCCGCGGGACACGTCAATGGAATTCGTCTGGATCCCGGCCTTCGGCACGCCCGCCGCGCGGATGCCAGCGACGATCGCGCCGACCCTCCGGTTCGCGGCCGAAAGCGCGGCAGCAGACCTCGCCGCCGACCGAGACACCGATACCGACAAAGACGCCAGGTCAGGCGTCACCATCACCGACCCTGACCCGTCGACGCTCAGCGTCGACGCCGAGGTCACATCGGCGACCGCTGCCGACGCAAAGATCAGCGACAAGACGGCCACGGCGGCGACGATCCGCACAGGCATAGAACCCCCTCGATCGACCTGCAGAACACTGCAAGCTATACGCCCAAAAGCAGATTCCATCACACCGCGAGAAACCCCGGCGGGTCCCAACGACGCATCGACGAGCCCGTCCCGACCAAGTGCCCCGCGCCGGCATCCCCCAACCATCCAACAAGAACCCGCTGAGCGCTCACACAACCGACGCTCGCTGACCGTTGGCGCCGCCGGACCCACCGGCGGCGCTCGGCCGCTCACGGACGCGCGTCAGAGGGGATCCACCAGCGGACGCCGGAAGGCGGCGGGGGGCTCATCGCACAAGGGGATCCCCTTCTGCGAGGGCCGCCTCGTCGAGGTCGTTGGTGGAAAGCGGAGGTCTTGCCCGGAGTGTCGGATTGGCGAGGGCGAGAAAACGAGAGTTTCGCGGAGCGTTGCTCGGGGGCTGCTTGTTCGGTGTTGGTCTCGTGCGTGGTGAGTCAGCCGCGCTCGCGCGCGCCGGCGCTCGGGGTTTCGGACGGCGGATCGGCCGGGGCGGGCTCGGGCGTCCCTGCTCGCGATCGGCGCCACTGGTCGGCGAGGTAGACGGGAATCCCAATCAGCACGAGCAGTACGCCGTCGAACACGGTGTGCTTGCCCGTCGCGCCGATCATCCAGATGCTGAAGGCCAGAGCCAGGCCGGCGGCGAGCGTTTCGAGGGCGAGCGGTCGGCCGGTCTGCGTCGTCTGCCCGCGGATGATGCGCATGAGCAAGGCGGCCACCGCCAGGACGTAGGTCAGGACGTAGACGAACGTGCTCAGCAGCGCGAGCGTCGTGAACAGATCGACGACGTTTCCCGCGGCGTTGGCGATCAGCAGCAACGTGGCCAGCACCGTGTTGATGACAATCGCCAGGACGGGGATTCCACGGGCGTCGCGCTGGGCGACGGCGTCGGGGAACAGGCGGTCGCGGGCGGCCGCCTCGGCCATCTCTCCGTTGACCATCGTCCAGCCGTTGAGCGCGCCGAAGGCGGATACGCACGCCACCACCTCGACGACGTGCGCCGGCCAGTGCGCACCGGTGATCGCCTGCGCGGCGGCCGCGAACGGCGCGGTGGAGGTCATCAGCGTCGCCTGGGGCACGCTGCCCTGGACGCCGAGCAACCCAATCAAATACACCCCGGCACACACGAGGACCCCAAGGACGGTGGCCTGCGGGATCGTGCGCGCCGCATTGCGGACCCGTCCGGCGGCGACCGCGGCGCCCTCCATGCCGAGGAAGCTGAACAGGAGGACCGCGCACGCCGGACCAAGGGAGGCGAGTGCCGTGCCGGTGGAGCGCGGGCGCCCGATGTCGCCGGTGTGCAGCAAAACGATGCCAGCCACGCCGATCACGATCAGCGGGATGAGCTTGAGGAGCGTGGCGATCACCTGGACCCCGCCCACGGCGCCCGGGCGCACGACGTTGACGACCGCCGGCAGCCACACGAAGACCAACGACATGGCCAACACCCAGCCTGACCCGCTCACCCCCAGCAGCGCGATCAGGTACCCCGCACCGGCGACCGAGATCGTCGCCTGTCCGGTCCATCCCTGGATCCAGTAGCTCCACGCCGACAGGAATCCGGTGAAGGGACCGAAGGCCTGCTGAGCGTAGACGTAGGCCGGGCCGCCGTTGCGCGGATCGTCGCGCGCCAGGGCGGCGAACACCACGGCGAGCATGACCGAACCGATCGTGACGACGGCGAACGCCGGGTAGGCCATCCAGCCGAACTTCGCCACCGCAGCGGGGACCGCGAAGATTCCGGTGCCGATGATCCCACCCACGACCAGCGCCCCCGTCGCGACCAGGCCCAGCTGAGCCCGCGGTTGCTCGACGGACGTCGGCGCCACAGTCAACGCGCACGACCTGATCGTCGCACCAGCGACGCGCACCCGGCGGTCGAGACCCAACGATGGTGGCTACCCATCGACGAAGCCTACTTTTGCATCGGCACTATGGTGGGCGCGCCGCTCGCCGCTGGGTAGGCTGAGGACTCCCACGAGGAAGGAGACGTGAGTGGCGGACAGCCTCCCCGGAGGTCTCGTCAGCACGCACGTCCGTGCGGTGTTGCACCGCATCGCGGCAGCTCATAGAGTGGCGTCCGACGGTTGCGGGCATAGGCTGGTCGCAGGGCCGGCCGTTAGGTCGACGATTCGGGGACTGGTGACCATGAGCATCGAACGGGGCAAGTCGATTGTCGAGATCGGGGCATTCCGCCCCCCGGCTGACCGTTATGACGTGGCGATCCTGGGAGGGGGGCTGGCCGGTCTGACGCTGTCCATCCAGATCAAGCTTGCTCGGCCCGAGACACGTGTGGTCGTGCTCGAGAAGCGCGAGGGCCCCGCTCCGCTGGCGGCCTTCAAGGTCGGCGAGTCGACCGTGGCTTCGGGAGCGCACTATTTCTCCGAGGTCGTCGGGATGCGCGAGCATCTCGAGCAGACGCAGCTGAAGAAGTGTGGGCTGCGCTATTTCCTTCCGGCCGAGGGCAACGGGGACATCACGATGCGCGCCGAGCTCGGAGTGCCGTTCTTCCCTCCGCATGACAACTTCCAGATCGACCGAGGCTTGTTTGAGAACAAGCTCGCTGCGCGCGCCCGCGCGCTCGGCGTCGATGTCCAGCAGGGCGCCCGGGTGCAAGAGGTCGAGCTCGGCACCGATGCCCACCGCGTGAGCTTCGAGCAGTTCGACAGCGTGAGCAGCCTGACGACGCACTGGGTGGTGGACGCCTCGGGCCGCGCCGCCATCGTCAAGCGCAAGCTCGGGCTGGCGGCCGATTGCGGGCATCACATCAACTCTGCGTGGTTCCGCTTGGGAGGCGGGCTCGATCTGGAGGACTGGGGGCGACACGATGCGGCCTGGATGGCGCGCATGTCCGAGCCCGGTATTCGCAAGCTCAGCACCAACCACCTGATGGGCGAGGGCTATTGGGTGTGGCTGATTCCGCTCTCGAGCGGACCGATCAGTATCGGCGTCTGCGCCGACCCGAGAATTCACCCGTATGAGGAGATCAACGAATTCGAGCGGCTCCTCGCCTGGTTGCACAAACACGAGCCGCAGCTCGCGGCGACCGTCGCGGCGCGTCAGGACGACATCGAGGACTTCCTCCGCGTCACCGACTTCGCCTACGGGGTCAAGCAGGCCTTCTCAACGGACCGATGGTCGCTCGTGGGCGAGGCGGCCGCGTTCGCCGATCCGTTCTATTCCCCCGGTTCTGACTTCATTGGTTACAGCAACACGTTCACGGCTGACCTCGTCGTCCGCGACCTCGACGGGGAGAGCATCTCGGACCGAGCTGACTATTACAACGAGATGTACCAGCGGCTGTTCGACTACGTCATCTCCAGGTACCGCGACTCATATCCACTCTTTGGTAACCCCCGGGTCCTGAGCGGCTTTCTGACATGGGACTTCTACGCCAGTCATGTCGGCTACAACTTGATCTTCACGCAGAACCGAGCGACCGACCTCGAGTTCATGAAGCGTGCGGACGAGTACCTGGGGCAACTCGAGCAGCTGGGCATCAACATGCACAAGCTGGCGCGTGACTGGCATGCGATAGAACAGGCGGAGCAGGCGCCGGTCATGCCCGTTCCGCCCGCCGTCGCGATTCAGGGCTTTCTGGGTCTTGTCAAGGAGTATCCGGACGACACCTCGCTGCTTGACGCCCTACGCGAGAACGTCCGCAACTCGGAAGCGATGGCGATCGCAATATTCGAGCGAGCCGCCCGTACGCTGCCGCAGTCGTTGCCGACCGATCGGGCGATCAACCCCTACGTTGTCGGCTTGGACCCGGCGAGGTGGGAAACCGACGGGCTGTTCGACAGCGGCGGGATGACGGTTGACGAGGCCAGGCAGATCGTCGACGGCATCGATCGCATCTGGGACACGACGGCCGCGACAACCGCCGGATCCCCATCGTAGGCCGGGCGTCGTCGCTCAGAGTTGGTAGGTGCGCTCCTGTTCCCACAGCAGCTGCCAGAAGCGTCGGGGCATCGCCGATAGAACCCGCTCTCGCATGAACAGCGCTGGGGGCTTCTTCACATGTGACAGCTTGCCCAGCCGCGCGGAGCGGTTGACGATCGTGCTGGTGCGCGGGATCCGCATGCGCCCGTAGGTCGCGAACGCGGCCTGTACCGCTCCGGGTGTGGAGAGCGGACCGACCGCGGACAGCTCGCGCCCGAGCACGACGCCGTCTTCGATCGCCATTCCGGCGCCCTGCCCGAGGGTCGGCGTCGTTGGATGTGCCGCATCGCCGAGCAGGGTCACCCGGCCCTCGTCCCAACGCGCGACGGGCTTGCGGTCGAATAAGTCCTGGCGAACGATCTGCTCCTCGAGCGTCGCCTCGATCACCTCCTGGACCCCCGCGGGCCAACCGCCGAACGTGTCCAACAGGTCCCGCTTGCGGCCGCTCGGCGGGTCAACAGAGCCCTCGGGCCGGATCTGACTCCCCCACCAGAACAGCCGGTGGTCGACCGGGAACATCCCGAAGATGCAAGCCGGTCCATATACCTGTTGCGCGAAGTCCTGCCCCAGCGACGCGTGTGTGAATTCCGGCAACGCGCGCCAGACCGTGGCACCCGAGTAGCGCAGCCGACCGTCGCCGATCACCTTCGCGCGGATCACAGAGTCCACCCCGTCCGCTCCCACGAGCGCCGCGCCGAGCTGCTCGCCACCGTCGGCGAAGAGCGCCGACACGCCGTTCCTATCCTGCCGAAAGCCGACGCACTCCATACCGCAATGAACGACACTCCGGTCGCCAAGCGCTCGCGCCAGGAGCTCGAGCAACTCCCCGCGATGCACAGCTACAACCTCGCGGTGCCACGGGACCTCCGCCAGCGTGCGGCCGTCCTTCCACGAGACGAGGCGCAACGCTTCAAGCCCGGGACCCGAGATTTCGCGCAGGCTGTCGCGGAGCCCCAGCATCGCCAGCGCCTGGGCGGCCACGCGCTGGATCCCGACTCCCGTACCCAGCTCGCGGAGCTCCGGCTGGCGCTCGAACACGACCACCGGCACGCCCCGTGCCTGAAGCGCGGCGGCCGCGGTGAGGCCGCCGAGGCCACCACCGATCACGATCACCCGTGTCGCTTCTCCGTCCACTGCGCGACTCTACTACCAGGCAGCAGGTCGGTCGCGTAGTTTGACGATTGCGGACGCCCGCAGGCGCTCGAGTGCCGTGCCGTGCCCACTGTGTGTGATGCGCGTGTTATGCGTGCGCTGACGGCTTGCAGACGCCAACACTGGGGGTTATGGTCCGACTACGGTCGACACGGGCCGGGATTCGGAAGTCCGCGGAGCGACCCCCACATACGGACCGGGGATTGCGCGGACACTCTTGGAGGCATCATGCCCCAGCGTTTCGACGTGGTCGTCGTGGGTGCGCGCTGCGCCGGCTCACCACTCGCCGCCCGGCTGGCGCGCCAAGGTGTGAGAGTTGCGGTGGTGGAGAGGGCGAGTTTTCCACGGGACACGCTGTCGACCCACATGTTTCAGGCTCAGGCCCTGGCCTTCCTCGAGCGGCTCGGAGTCATCGACAAGGTGCGGGCCACCGGCGCCCCGTTCGTGAAACAGCTGGACCTGCGGCTGGAGGACTTCGCGTTCGTCGCCTCGGTGCCGCAGCGACCGGGAGACGTCGGTGGGGTGGTCTCGGTGCGCCGTTCGATCCTCGATCCGATTCTCGCCGACGCCGCCGCCGAGGCGGGAGCCGAGGTGCGGACGGGGGCGACGTTCACCGGCCTGATCCACGACGGTGGCCGGGTGACCGGCGCGCGGGTCATGCAGGACCGCGTGGAGAGGACGCTGCTGACGCGCCTCGTGGTCGGCGCCGACGGTCGCAACTCGGCCGTCGCCGGAAGCGTGGGTGCGCGCCGGTACAACCTGGAGCCCAACGAGCGGTTCACGTACTGGTCGTTCTTCGAAGGAGCGCAGCTCGGATCCGACTCGCCCTTTCTCCTGCATCGCTGGGACGACCGGTTTGTGATCGCAATGCCGGCAGATAGTGGCCTGTACCAGGTCGTGGTGATGCCGGCGTTGGGCGAGCTCCCGCGCTACCGCAAGGACCTGGAGGGCAACTTCATGGAACACGCCCGGAGCTGTCTCCCGGTGGCCGAGACGCTGATGGGAGCGCGCCGCGCCGGGAAGTTCTTCGGGATGCTGCGCTGGCATGGATACTTCCGGGAGGCATCCGGCCCCGGCTGGGTGCTGGTCGGCGATGCGGGCCACTTCAAGGATCCCGCAGCTGGTCAGGGGATTGGGGACGCATTCCGCCAGGGCGAAGCGCTGGCGCCGGTCATCGTCCGGGGCTTGGGCTGCTCGGATGACCAGCTCGACCAGGCACTGGCGGACTGGGGGCGCTGGCGTGACTGGGATGCCATCGAGCACTATTGGCTGGCCACCGACATGGGCAACGCGGGAAAGCCACCCGTGGCGCTTCCCGAGGTCGGCAAACGGTTGCTGGCGTTAGACGAGCTGGGCCCGTTGATCGAGCTGTTCAGCCATCGCGGACGGCCGTCACAGGTGTTCACGCCGACTCGCCTGGTGGCCGCGATCGGCCGCGCGTTTGCTCAGCCCGGCTGTGATCGTCGGGCAGTCCTCGGCGAAGTCCGCGCGCTGGCCGCGGTCAACGCCCGGCGTCGCTTGAGGTACCGGCGACCGTCCTACGAGGTCGTCGCGGACAATGCGGTTCCCGTCCCCGTCGCAGCGGAGTCGGGGTGACCGCCGGCGAGGAAACGTTTCGAGTGACACGGGCGAGCAGGCGAATCGGTGTGACCGGCGATCTCAAGGCCGAGTCTGGTCAAGTCGGTGTCCTGGGCGACCCATGGGTCGCCCAGGGGTTACCGGCTTGATGTTTCTTGGTGGACCGCGTGCTTCTCGATGCCAGGTTCGCAATGCGCCGGACACGTCCAACCGCGGCGCCTTCTGGAGTCAGACGGCGACCCGGCCGCCGTCGGCGGGCAGGATTGCGCCGTAAACGAAATTCGCGTCGTCGGAAGCGAGGAAGCTGACAGCGCCGGCGATGTCGTCTGGGGTGGCGCCGTGCCCGGCCGGCGTACTCGACGCAAGGACGTCGAACATCTCGCCCATCGCGGCGCTGGCCGGGGTGCGGGTTGGTCCGGGAGCGACGGTGTTGACGCGGACGCCCTGAGCCGCGTATTCGGCGGTCCAGGCCTTGGTGAGTGATTCAACCGCGGCTTTGGACGCCCCGTAGGTCGCCAGGCCGTTCATGCCGATCGTCGCGGCCATGGTTGAGATGTTGATGATCGACCCGCCGCCCTTTTCCGCCATGCGGGGCGCGATCGCCGCGGTCAGGAAGAACGGCGCTTTGACGTTGACATCGAAGGTGACGTCGAACGCCTCTTCGGTCGTCTGGCCGGTCGGGCCGCCGGGAAAGACGCCGGCGTTGTTGACCAGGACATCAACGTCGCGTGCCGCCTCGGCAAGGCGTCTGACGTCTCCGAAGCTGGCGAGGTCGGCGGCGATGAACCGTGCGGTGCCCCCGGCGGCCTCGATCGCCTCCACGACCTCGCGGCCCCGGCCCTCGTCTCGGCCGCTGATGATCACGTCAGCGCCGTCGCTGGCGAGGCGCTGTGCGACAGCGCGGCCGATGCCCGATGTGCCGCCGGTGACGAGCGCGGTCTTGCCTTGAAGTGCCATGGCTCTGTGTTCTCCTGTCGAGTGGCTGTCGTGAACCCTGAAGAATGGATTGTGCGTTCCACTCTAGCAGTTTTGGATTACACGATCCAATCCACTGATAGACTCGGGACCCATGAACACGGCTCGTCCCGCTCGCCCGCTGACGCGCAAGGGGCAACAAACCCGCCAGCGCATCGTGACCGCCGCGGCCGATCTGATCTTTGAGCAAGGCGTCGCCCACACGACGATCGAAGACGTCCGGGCTGCGGCGGACGTCTCAAGCTCACAGCTCTACCACTACTTCGACGACAAGCCGGCCCTGGTCCGAGCCGTCATCGAGCACCAGGCCGACACCATCGTCGACGGACAGAGGACGTTTGATCTCAGCAGCTTGGACGGCCTGCGCGCCTGGCGTGACTGGGTGATCGAGCATCAACGGCAGCTCAACTGCAGCGGCGGCTGCCCCATCGGTTCGCTCGGAAATGAACTCGCCGAAACCGATCCTGAGGCCAGAGCCCAGGTCGCCGACGGCTTCAAGCGCTGGGAAGCGGCCATCCGCACCGGGCTTCGGGAGATGCACGCCCGCCGCCGGCTCGCCCCCGATACCGACCCCGATGCCCTCGCGCTCGCCCTGCTGGCCGCGCTACAGGGCGGCCTGCTGCTCACTCAGATCGACCGCGACACCAAGCCGCTTCAGGCTGCGCTTGACGCGATGCTCGAGCTGATCGCCAGACTCGGCGACCGCAGCTAGCGCGACGACCATCGAGTCGTCCAGCCTGGAGGTCGCGGATGATCGCGCCAAGAGCACCCGATGCGAGCAGGCCCGGGCCCAGCGGACCAGAACGGTTCTCACCGACTGGCGGAAGCTGCTGTAGAGCAGTTCTGGCCTCGATGGACATGCTGGTGAGTTGCCAGTGGATCTCGTCGCTCACCGCCTCTGGGTGGTCCGGGGCGGCCAGTCCCTTCGCTCTGGCGGCGTACGCCGCGGCGCCCAGGGCATGCGCACCCATGTGAGGGATTGCGGCGGCCTGTCCGGCTGCCCGGGCGGCAGCGACCGCTGCCGGGGTCCTCGCCTCGGCTGCGGCGCCGCGGCCGGCAAAACGACGCCGGATCTCATCTGCGACGTCAAGGTCGCCACGGCCGAAGGCCCGCGTTCGCGCGATCGCATCGCGCGGGCGGGTATCGCCTCGAGCCTCGGCCTCGAACAGTCCGAGCACGCGCTCCGCGCAGTCAGCCGCCCACACGGCCACGATTCGTCGTTCGGCTTCGCTCAGCGTCTGCGGTGAACCCACACCCAGATTCTCCCTGACCGCTGCGCATCGCGCGGGTGCCTGACGAGCAGGCCCGGTGTCATGCGGAATCCGATCTGCGCGCCGATCGTCCGGAGCCCATGTGGCGTCAGTTTGAATTGACAAACGTCAGCTCGTCAGTCTAGACTGACGGCCGTGAACGTCGAAGACATCGCCTCCGCGATCACGTCCAACGACCCATCGCTGGGCCTCCGCGCCGCTCTCGCTCTGCACCGGCTCGCCGAACGGGTCGAGACCGACCACGTCGCGACCGCCCGCCAGCAGGGGTGGTCTTGGCAGCAGATCGGTGACGCGCTCGGCGTGACCCGCCAATCAGTCCACGCCAAATACGCAAAGCGACTGCCATGACCAAGCATCTCAACCCGACCGACGCGTGGAACCCCTGGAGCACGTACATCGACGCTCGCGAGGAAGCACGGCGCCGCGGTGACCGCAAGGTCGGAACCGAGCACCTGATACTCGCGCTGCTCAGAGAACCAATCGCAGAGCAGGCCCTCGGATGCGACCTGCAGACGGCCCGCGACGCGCTCGACGCGATGGATCATGATGCGCTCGCAGCCGTCGGTATCGGCGCCGCGTTCAACGCACCACCGATACCGATCGACGAGCCGATCAAACCTCCGTCGCGGCCGACGCTCAAAGCCGTCTTACGAGACCGTTTGCCGATGACACCCCAAGCCAAGACAGCGCTCGAGAAATCGTATAAAGAGACACGCCGCCGTCACCACATCGGCACGCACCAGGTGCTCCTCACCATCCTCGAGCTCGAGCCGCCAGATCCCGCCGCCGAGCTGATCGCCGCGCTCGGCGTCGATCGCGCGACCGCGCGGCAACGTCTCGGCGTGGGACGCGCCGCAGCGTAGGCAGACGAGCACAGCCGACCATTCACGGTGCGGAGCGGGCGGGTGATCTCGTGCTCCTATCCTGTGGCGCTGCCGGCTCGACAATGCAGCAGGCAAATGGAGGGAGTGGCATGACTCGGTCAGCCGTGGTGACGGGCGGGGCTGGCGGTATCGGCGGCGCCATCGTCCGCGCGCTGGAGGCCAGCGGGCACGAGGTGGCGATCCTTGACCGCACGGGGGAGTTCGCCTACGTGACCAGCAAGGCGACGCTCGTCGGCCTCGCGCGTGTGCTCGCCAGGCAGCTCGGCGCCGACGGCATCACCGTCAACTGCGTCGCGCCCGGGCTGACGCGCACGCCGTTCACGGAGTCTGACCTCAACGAGCCTCTGTTCGAGGAAGCGCGCGCCCGGCAGGCGGTGCCCCGGACGCTGACGCCCGACGACACCGCGGGCGCGGTTGCGTTCCTCGCCTCGGACGCCGCGGCCACGATCACCGGCCAGACGCTGCTGACCGACGGCGGCTCGGTCTTCCCCTGACCTGCCGGCTGCTCGACAGACGGCAGGAACTCGCGCTCGCGCGGGGAATCGACTCAGATGTGACGCGCCCCGTCGCAGTGTTCTGCACCCTCGCCGCGGGGTTGCTGGTCGGCCTGCAGCCGGCCGCCAACGCTGCCCTGTCAAAGCATGTCGGCGATCTCGGCGCGGCCTTTGTGAGCCTCGTCGTCGCCACGGCGATCATCGGCGTCCTCCTGATCCTCGCCGGTCACCCCGGCCGGCTGACCGGCGTGACCGCGCTGAAGCCCGAGCACCTCATCGGCGCTCTCGGCGGTGCCGCCGTCGTCTCCGTGGGGCTGATCGCCGTCAAACCACTCGGCGCCGGATCGGTGATCGCCCTGCTCGTCGCCGGCCAGGTGATCATGTCGGTCGCCGCGGACCGCCTCGGGTGGTTCGGCGTCCAGCACGTCGGGCTCAGCGCCGCACGCCTGGTGGGGGTGGCGCTCGTCATCGCCGGCACGCTGCTCGTGACGCGCAGCTGACCACTCGCCGTCTTGCGCCGGAAGCGTCCGCCGCAGGGACGAGGCGGCGGAACCGCGCTCAGCTGGCCGCCTTTTTGACGAGCCTGGCGATCTTCTGCTCCTCGGCAGAGGTCAGCTCTTTCAGCGCGAAGTAGGTGGGCCACATGTTGCCGTCGTCGAGATTCGCCTTGTCGCTGAACCCGACCGTGGCATACCGCGCCTTGAATTTCGCGGCGCTTTGGAAGAAGCAGATGACCTTGCCGTCCTTGGCATAGGCCGGCATCCCGTACCAGGTCTTCGGCGAGAGGGACGGCGCGCTCGCCTTGACGATCGCGTGAATCCGCTCGGCCATGGCGCGGTCCGGTTGCGGCATGTCGGCGATCTTGCCGAGCACTGCGTTCTCCCCGTCCTCACCGCGGGCTTGTGCCTTGCGCTCCAGGACGAGCTCCTTCATCGCGGCGCGCTCGTCGGCGGTGAGCACGTCGGGCGACTTACTCGTCGGGGTGGCGCGCCGGGTGCGCTTCGGTGTGTCCTTCTTTTGAGTCATCGGAACCCCTCATGCTGGCTGGGCTTGTTGCGGACGCGTGACGGCCGGGTGCCGTCGGCCATGCTCAGGCGGAAAAATTATTGTAGACGACCATGATGGGCGCGGTCCACCACGGTTGCGGTCCAGTGAACGTGCGAGACTGCAGCCATGCCAGAACCTATCTCGAGCGACGTCGAGGTCGCTGAATTCGCCGGTCAGCTCTTCTTCCGGCTGTGGCGGGCATCACACACCCGCACGGCCGAGGCGCTCACCTCGCTCGGCTTGACTCCCGCGGTGTTTGCGGTGCTCAACGTGCTCGGTGCTCGCGAAGGCACCATCCAGCAACAGCTCAGCTCCGAGATGGGTATCGATCCGAGCGCCATGGTCAAGCTGATCAACGAGATCGAGGATGCAGGGCTCGCCGACCGCCGACGCCGCCCGAACGATCGCCGCGCGTGGGAGGTCACGATCACGCCGAAGGGACGACGCACGCTCGAGCGGGCCAGAGGATTGGTCTCCCAGGTCCAGGACGAGGTCCTCGGCGGCCTGAGCGCCGCCGATCGCCGCCAGCTGCTGACGCTATTGCGCCGGGCGCTCGCCTCAGCGCCCCCGCAGCCGGCGTGGCGCGCCGAGGAAGGGGACTGACCGACACCGGCCCGTTTGGTGCCGGCGGCTCGCGGACGGACGCGAGCCTGGTGGTGGCAGTCACGGGATCACCACACTTCTTGTCGGGGCGGCCCGTGAGGCGCAACCTGTGCGCTATGACCAAGACATCATTTCTGGGCGACAAGCCCGTCAATCGCATCGGCTTCGGCGCGATGCAACTCGCAGGACCCGGGGTGTTCGGAGCGCCGAGCGACCCTGAAGGCGCTCGGGCGGTGCTGCGCCGCGCCGTCGAGCTCGGCGTCGACCACATCGACACCTCGCAGTTCTACGGTCCCGATGTGGTCAACGAGCTGATCCACGAGGCGCTGTATCCGTACCCGGAGGGCCTCAAGCTCGTTACCAAGGTCGGCGGCCGCCGTGACGATGCCGGCGGCTGGCTGCCGGCACAGTCACCCGCCGAGCTGCGCGACGGTGTCGAGGACAACCTGCGCACGCTGCAGCTCGACCGCATCGATCTCGTGAACCTGCGCTTGATGGACGAAGGCGACACCGCTGACCAGTTGCCCGAACAGCTCGGTGCGCTGCAGGACCTGCGCCGTGAGGGCAAGCTCGATCTGATCGGGATCTCCAACGCCTCCGCCGACACCGTCCGTCGTGCGCTCGAGCTCGTCGACATCGCGTGCGTGCAGAACGCCTACAGCGTTGTCAACCGCGCCGAGGAAGATGCGCTGGCGCTGTGCGAGGAGCGCGGGCTCGCGTTCGTGCCGTTCTTCCCGCTGGGCTCGGCCTTCGCCGGCGGTCCACAACAGCTGGCCGCCGACCCGGCGATCGCCGAAGTGGCGGCACGTCGCCAAGCCACGCCGTCGCAGATCGCGCTGGCATGGCTGCTCGGCCGGTCCGAGCGGATCCTGCTGATCCCCGGGACACGCTCGATTGAACATCTCGAGGAGAACATCGCCGCTGGCGACATCGAGCTCGACGAGCAGGACATGGAGCGGCTCGAGGGCGCTATCGCGCTTGGCGACCCGATGGCCGCCGCTGAGCATTAGGTCCGAGGCGGGAGCGTCGCGAGCGCGGCGCGGGTAGCTGCGTCGGCGGGCGCGTAGAGGGTGAGCCGGAGGTCCGGGGCTCCGGTCGGCACCGTCTGCGCGTGATGGAGCCGCAGGGTCCCCAGCGTCGGATGATCAATCGTCTTGGTACCGCGCTGAGTGTCGTTGACCTCGTGCTCGTCCCACCACTGGGCAAACCACGGGCTGCGCTGGCCCAGCTCCGCGATGAACTGCTCGTAGGCATGCTCGCCGGCGTGCTGGGCATACTCGCTGCGGAAGCGGGCCACCATGTTGCGGGCAGTGCTCTCCCGGCCGGGATTGCTCCGCGCTTCGCCGGGGTCAACCAGGAGCATCCACAACAGGGAGCGGCGCTCGGGCGGCAGGTGATCCGGCGATCCGAACAACGCCGAGGCTGCGGGGTTCCAGGCCAGGATCCGCGTCATCGCGCCGAGCAGGTACGCCGGCGTTGGGTGCAGCCCCTCGACCAGAGACACGAGCAGCGCACGACCGTCGTCTTGATCGTCATCCAGCGCCGCCCAGGAGCCCTCGGGCAGCGGCAGCTCCGTGCGGGCCAGGGCGAACAGGGTCGCCCGCTCGGCGGTGTCCAGGCGCAGCGCCCGCGCCACGGCATCGAGCACCTCGGGCGACGGGTGGATATCGCGCCCCTGCTCGAGCCATGTGTACCACGACACCCCGACGCCGGCGAGCGCGGCCAGCTCCTCGCGCCGCAGGCCCGGCGTGCGGCGGCGGGCGCCGTCATCGGGCAAGCCCACCTCCGCCGGCGACAGTCGCGCGCGACGTGAGCGTAGGAAAGCGCGGAGCTCGTCACGCCGGACAGGTGAGGAGGCGATGGCCATCGGCGAACATCGGCGACGCTAGCACCCGTGTGCACCCGCCCCGGCGGACTGGTCGTCGGATACGATCCGCGCCCGTGAAACGTCCATGGTTCGAGCTCCAACCCGGCGACGAGGCCTTCCTCAGCTCAGCGTCGCAGCGCGTGGCCGACACGATGGAG
This sequence comes from uncultured Solirubrobacteraceae bacterium, assembly GCA_963744845.1. Classification (GTDB taxonomy): domain Bacteria; phylum Actinomycetota; class Thermoleophilia; order Solirubrobacterales; family Solirubrobacteraceae; genus Palsa-465. Next base: position 422,107 of record CAVUVE010000012.1, on the reverse strand, counting down.
ATCGCGCGGCCGGCCGAGAGCGTCTGGTCCGATCTCACATCGCCCGACACCTTGTCGTGGTGCCGCTTGCTCGCCGGCGTCACCTGGACCTCGCCGCGGCCGTTCGGCGAAGGGACGACGAGGACGGTGCAGACACCGCTCGGCGCCCTCGCGCTCAAGGAGGTCTACTTCCGGTGGGAGGAGGGCACGCGCAAATCGTTCTATGTCGCGCAGGCGACGGCACCGCTGTTTCGCACATTCGTCGAGGACTACCTCGTCGAGGAGACGTCGCCGTCGAGCTGCCGCTTCACCTGGACGGTCGCGTTCGAGGCGCCGCCGGCGGCGCGACCGGGCAATTCGATCAACCGGCTGATCACCCGCAGCCTGTTCCGCGACACTCGCCGCCACTTCGGGGTCAGATAGCGCCGACCGGGCGCCACGACCCGGCTGAGACGCCGGCCCCGGCCGGTCGCAGGATGTGTGACGACGGGCTGGAGGCGACAATGGAGAGATGACGACGACCGTCCCGCCCGGTGACGAGGTCCCCCGCGGCGCCGCGCGGCGGCGCGCCGAGATCGCCTGTGTGACCGGCATCGCGGCCAAGACGGTCTTTGCCCTCGCGCTCCTGCCGCTCACGCCGTCCCTGATCGGGACCGATCCGGTGCTCTTGGAGGCGCTGCGCGGATCGACGTCAGCGATGGCATCCGGTGGGGCGTTTGCCCGAGTGGGGGAGGCATCGCTCGTGCTCGCCGTCCTCGCTCCCCTTCCGACGCTGCTGTTCGCCACGCCGTTCTTCTGGTGGGCGGGGCGCTTGTGGGGTCCGAAGGTGGCTGCCACGCTCGGCGGTGGTCACCCGAACGCGGAGAAGTGGGCTCAGCGCTCCGGCGCTCACTTGGAACGCTTCGGCGGGCTGGCGGTTGCGTTGGCTCCATTCCTGCCCGTGCCCTCGTCGTTCATCTACGCGGCGGCGGGCTGGACAGCGATGAGCCTCCGTCGCTTCCTGGTTTTCGATCTCCTCGGGATGCTCGCGTGGGTCGGACTGATCGTCGGCCTCGGTTACGCCGTCGGACACCCCGCGGTGCAGGTCGCCAAGGCGATCTCCCACTACGCACTGCTGGCGACGATCGGGGTCGTCGCGATCGCCGTCGCCGTCGCAATGCTGCGCGCTCGCCGGGCCACCACGCCGCCCCAGCGATAGGCGAGGGCCACCGCAGAAACCTCGATCGCAAGCGGCGCCGGCGGCACGCCCGGCCCAAGCGACCGCCTCTGGCCCTCGTGGGTTAGCCGGGCGGGCGAAACCCGCTGTCGATGACCAGCGATCCACCCACGGCGCGCGAGACGCAGGTCACGATCGCCTCGTTACCGTCGTGCTGCTCGGCGCTCAGGAAGACGTCGCGGTGATCGATCTGCGCATCGACCTCGACGACGCGTACGGCACAGAGCCCGCACTCGCCGCGCAGGCAGTCCCACATCATGTCCACGCCGCTGTCTTGGAGGGCGCCGAGCAGCGTGCGGTTGCGCCCGACGCGGATTTCCTGATCGTCTCGGTCGGCGAGGCGGACGACGAACTCCTCGGGCGCGAAGCGCCCGCCAGAGGCGAACGTCTCGAACTGCAGCCGGCCGGCCGGTCGGTCGCGAGCCTGCCACGCGTTCTGCACGGCGTCGCGAAGACGCAGCGGCCCGCACAGGTACACCTCACCCTCCGGATCGAGGCGATCGATCTCCCGCCCGACATCCAGGCGCGTGCCGTCTGCGGAGACGAACAACTCGAGGCGGTCGCCGAGAAGCTCGCGCAGGTCATCGACGAACGGCATCTGCTCGCGGGTCCGTCCGGCGTAGAGGAGGCGAAACGGCCGGCCGTGGCGCTCGAGCGCCTGCGCCATACCGACCATCGGCGTAATCCCGATCCCGCCCGCGATGAGCAGATACTCGGGACGCCCGTATTGCAGCTCGAACTGACTCTGCGGGTCCGAGACCTGCACGTCGTGGTCGGCCTCCAGCGCGCGCACGAAGCGCGAGCCGCCGCGACTGTCGCGGACTTCCTTGACGGCGATGCGATAGGCACCGTCGGCCGGAGCCTCCCCGACCAACGAATAGGAGCGGATGTCAGGGAGTCCGTCGACCACGACGGCGATGTCGAGGTGGGCGCCGGTCCGATAGCGCTGCACGCCCCGGTGCGGCTCGATCTCGACCAGCCTCACGTCGGCGGCCACGTCGCGCACCGCCCGCACGTGGCCCGCGCCGAAGTGCCCAGATGCCATGGTGACGCTCGCGACCCGCGCGCTGATCAGGCCAGTCCGAGGCGCGCGGCATCGGCGGCCGTCGCCTCGACGCGGCTGACACTGCCGTCCTGCGCCCCGGCGGCCTCGGCGGATCGCTCGTAGCGCCGATCGTCGTCCTCCTCGGCCATGAGCTTGTCAATCAGGCGACGGGCCCACATCGCTCCCCCGTCGATGTTGAGGTTGTAGAACTCCTTGTCGGGGTGAGCGTCGATCCCCCTCTGCTGAGCCGCGAGCACGTCCACGTCCTCGCCGAACACTCCCGACACACCCTCGCGAATCAGGGTCGTGATCCGTTGATCGTCGAGTCGATAGTTGCGAACGAACGCCCAGAAGTAGTGACAGGACCGATCGGTCTCGGGCGTCATCGTGTTCAACACGAAGCCGTTGACACCGTGAGAGCGGTCGCCATCGCGCGCGCCGGTGCCCGCGGGAGCGACTCCGACATCGATCGCGACCGTGCCCGGCGGCTCGAAGTTGACGATCTGCCATCGATCGACGCGGCCACACCGCTCCCCGAGCTTCCACTCGAGTTGCATCCTCCAGAATGGCGGGGGCTCGACGTCCTCCATCCAACGCGAGACGGTCGCTGAGCGCGGCCCGTGGGTCACCTCGAAGGGCACTTCGGCGATCGAGCGCTGACCGATGCTGGCGCCGTGCACGAACGTCTCGTGGGTGAGGTCCATCAGATTGTCGACGATCAGCTTGTAGTTGCAGTCGAGGTGAATCAAGCTTCCGTCCCCGGCCCACCCCGGATCGTCGTTCCAATGCAGATCCGGCACGAGCTCGGGATCAGCGATCGCCGGATCACCCGTCCACACCCAGACAAACCGATGGCGTTCGACGACCGGAAAGGCGCGGACGCGCGCCGCGGGATTGATCGTCTTCTGAGACGGCATGAACGTGCAGCGGCCCTCGGCGTTGTAGACCAGCCCGTGGTAGCCGCACGCGACGTCATCCCCCTCGAGGCTGCCCTCGGACAACGGCATCAGCCGATGCCAGCACGCGTTCTCCAGCGCAACCGGGCGACCATCCTGACGGCGGTAGATCACGAGATGATGCCCGCCGATCGTCCGCGCGAGCAGCGCCCGGCCGCACTCGACGTCATACGCCGCCGCATACCAGCAGTTCCGAGGCCAATCGCTCAACGTGAACGTATCGGGGACGCGACTGATATCGCCGTTCGCGTATCCGTTGCCTGGCGCCATCTCGTTCTCCCTCTCCTCTACGACCGGTGAGGCATCCTACCCGCGCCGCGCCTCGCGAACACCGGGGGGTCAGCGCCCCGCGCCGGAGCGAGCTGCCGCTGCAGCCGGGGGACTGACGGGTTCGTTCACCGGGCTGATGCGATCCTCAGCACGACAGCGAGCGACGGCATCGGGGGTGGCTCCCACACATCGCGCTCGGCGTACGGCCAGGCGTAGACAGGACAGCCGTTGCACACCAGCTCGCGCAGCCCCGGTTGGGCAAGCTCGTGCGCCGACCACTCATAGAGAGTCTGCAGGCGCGGTCTGATCACGGCGTAATCAAGCATGCGCCCGAAACCCTGTTCGTCACGCAGGTAGCTCTCCACATCGTCGGTGAGCGGATATCGATGCGGAAGAACGCGGCCCAACGACAGGAAGATGCCGGCCATTCCGAGCCGGGGATCCCCCAGCAGATGACCGACCCATCGCGCCCGCCCGAGCGCCAACCGAGGAGCGGCCACGAGCGCATGCGCGTAGAGAACACGCAGCAGCACGACGTTGAGAAAGAAGCGGTCCGCCCGACCCTCTGACTCGGCGAGCTGTCGATGTTCCAGGTAGGCGGCGACGATGCTGGCGTTGTGGGCTCGATACCAGTTCGCAGCGGTCGGCTCAGCGACGAACGTCATCCAGAGCTCGATCGTTGGCGATGACATCTCGCCGCCCAGGCCCCCGGCTCGAGCGACGGCCTCGCAGCCGTCCCGCAGCAGTCGCTCATTCAGCGCTCGCCACCACTGGCTTCCCGGAGGATCGCCATCGAGAGGGTTGAGCACGCCGCGCTCGAGCTCCCAGCGCATGAACGAGATCGCGGCGCGCCGAAACGGAAGATGACGCGGCGCGTGCCCGGTGGGGCCACGGTACGTCGAGACCGCCAGCTCCAGGCGCGCCATCGGATCGTCGCGCACGACCGCAACCTGAGCACGCGCCATCGCCGCAGCATCCCGGATCGGCTTCGCCATTGCGGCGAATGTCAGCACGTCGGGCGCGGTGAGCGTCGGCTGGCGGAGGGGCACCGGGGATCAGACCGACCACAGGGCCTGGGTGGGGGAGAGGCGGGCCGCGCGGAGCGCGGGGACGAGTCCGGCGACCGCGCCGATGATGAGGGAGGCGGCGATGCCGCCCGCCCATGCTTCGGCGGGGACGATCGTCGCCCAGTGTTTGACGTGCGCGTAGACGGCCGTGGCCGCCACCCCCAGCGCGACGCCGACGGTTCCGCCGAGCAGACCGAGAAGGACGGCTTCAGAGAGGAACTGGGTGCGGATATGGCTCCGGGTGGCGCCGAGGGCGCGGCGCAGTCCGATCTCGGAGCGGCGCTCGAGCGCCGAGATGATCATGATGTTCGCGACGCCGACCGCGCCGACCAGCAGGGCGACGGCGCCGAGGCCGAGAAACAGGCCGTTCAGCGCGCTCTTGGCGTCCGCCTGGGCAACCAGGGCGTCGGACGGCTGGCTGACGTTGACCTCGCTGGGGTTCTCCGGGTTGGCGGTCGCGGCCAGGAGGTTGTCCACGGCGGTGACCTCGTCGGTGTCGGCGCGGAGGTAGATCGTCGATGGGTGACCGTCGAACCCCAAGTACTTCCGTGCCGCCGGGGAGCCGACCAGCACGGAGGTGTCGATGTCGGAGGCGAGCACGGCGGGGGTCAGGATCCCGGCGAGGTAGAACCACTGGCCGCCGACCCAGATCCGTTCGCCGGGGTAGAGGCGATCGATCCCGAGCAGCTGAGCGGCCGTCGCTCCGAGCACGGCGACGGGCTCGTGGGCGCTCGCTGCGTTGAGGTAGTGGCCGTGGGCAACGGTCGTGGCCACTACGCGGAGGAGGTCGAGGGAGGCGGCCTGGACGGTCAGGCCGTTGGTGTCGACCGACGGGATGTAACGCGTGCGATACGCGTTCACGCCACTCACCTCGCCGGTGCTCTGCACGTGCTGCACACCGCCGATACGGCTGATCATGCCCGGAGCGATGGTGGGCAGTTCCACGGTGCCGCCGGTCAAGCTCTGGCCGTTGCGGACGGTGAGCAGGTTGGTGCCCAGCCGGTTGATCTCCGCCTGCAGACCGGCCTGAGAGGACGCCGATAGGCCAAGGACGGCGACGATCGCAGCCACCCCGATGGCGATTCCGAGCGCCGACAGCGCGGCGCGCAGCTTCCGCGTGCGCAGCCCGACGGTGGACAGCCGGGTGAGGTCGGAGAGCGCCAGTCGACGGTGGTTCAGGGGCGCGGTGGCACTCACGATGGCGCTGCGGGGCCGGTGTCGGCGACGATGCGCCCGTCGAGGATTTCGACCTTGCGCGGCATGCGCTCGGCGATCGCGTGGTCGTGGGTGATGACCACGATCGTCGAACCGGCCCGGTGGAGCTCGTCGATCAGGGCCAGGATGGCGTGGCCGGTCGCCTGATCGAGATTCCCGGTGGGCTCGTCGGCGAGCACGATCGCCGGCCGGCCGACGAGGGCTCGGGCGATCGCGACCCGTTGGCGCTGCCCGCCCGAGAGCTGCGTCGGACGGGCAGGTGAGCGCCCGGCCAGGCCGACCAGCTCGAGCGCGTCGAGGGCGCGGTGGCGACGCTCCGTGAGCGGGACGCCGGCGTAGAGGAGGCCGTCGGCGACGTTGTCGAGCACCGTGGAGTGCTCGGCCAGGAAGAACTGCTGGAACACGAACCCGATCCGGGTGGCTCGCAGGTAGGCCACCTCGTCGTCGGCCATCGTGGCGACGTCCAGTCCGGTGATCCGCACGTGGCCGCTGGTGGGCCGGTCGAGGGTTCCCATCAGTTGGAGCAGCGTGGTCTTGCCCGAACCTGACGGGCCGACGATCCCGACCAGCTCCCCTGCGCCGATGGTCAGGCTCACGTCGCGCAGGGCCTCGATCGGCGGCTCGCCGGGGTAGCGCTTGGTGACCTCGCGGACCTCGAGAACGGGCACCTCAGGACCGCGGAGAGCGAAGCCGCGGCTGGCGGCGACGGCATCGCCGGCGGGCGGGGTGGACGTCATGGCGACGGAACCACCACTTTCTGCCCGGCGGCCAGCCCGGATCCCGTGACCTGCACCAGCCCGTCGGCATCGTCGAACATTCCCAGCGCCACCGGCACGAGACGATTCCTCTCGCCTGCGCCGACGACCTCGACCGTATAGCCGCCGCCGGACTGCGCCAGCAGCGCGCTCACCGGCACGACCAGCGCATTCGGCACCCTGGCGGTCGTGATCCCCACCTGCACCGGAGCTTGATCCCACGTGCCGGTGGCGGCCGGGTCAGACGGGGTGACGGCCACGCTGATGGTCGGCGTCGTGCTCCCCGAGGCGCCCGACGGGCACGTGCCCGTCCCCGGCGAGGACGGGCCCGAGCTCGAGCCGCCCGATCCCGAGCTCGACGGGCAGGTGGCGACCGTTCCCACCGACGCGACGACACCCGGGGTGGTCCGGTTGTTGGGCAGGGTGATCGTCACCTTGTTGCCGGCGGCGACTTCGGTCTGCTGCGAGGCGCTCAGCGCCACCTGCACCTGACGGGCGGTCGACGTGGCCTGCATCACGATCTGCCCGGGCTGGGTGCGTCCCCCGAGGGCCGCCGGCACGCTCGTCACCCGCACGGCCGTGGGTTCGAACACCAGCTGGCCAAGCGTCAGCGCGCCGGTCTGGGTCACGCCCAGGGCGGCCTGGAGTTTCCTCACGGCCGTCGTAGTGGCCGCTCCGAAGGCGTCGGAGGTTCGGCTGAGCTGCGCTCGGGTGGCGTACCCGAGCGCGACGAGGTCTCCGTTGAGCTCGGCGACGTCGGGGCCGGTCGCCCCCGCCCTCAGGGTCCGGTAGGCCGGTGTCGAGCCATGGAGCAACGCCACCGGGCGATCGTTCACCCGATACAGGACGTGACCGGGAGTGATGACGCGGCCCCGCTGCGGCAGTGTGGTGTACGTCCCCCGCATCCGATTGGTCACGGAGTACGGCGAGCCGTCCGGGCGAGCCCGATACGTCAGGGTCCCCGGCTGGGAGACCATCGCCGAGAGCGTCCGCTTCTGCACCGGCGCGGTATTCACCGGCGAAGGCTGCGCGGCCCGGGCCTGCTGCTTGGAACCGGACATCACGACCACGGCGCCGGTAGCGACGAGGGCGGTCAGGACGGCCGATCCGGCCAGCATCGACATCGTGCGCCTCACCGGTGGACCCCTGCTGCGGCCGCCGCAGCGCGGCACTTCTGCATTGCGGCGTTGAGAATGCCCATCCCTCCGGGCGAATTCGAGGATGGGATTCGATTGGTGTCGACGAGGGGCCCGTTTGGGACGGGGTCCGGGAAGTCCTTGACGCCGTTCGCGCGGATGCACTGGGCGAACGTGAGCGCCGCGTGCTGCTGCTCAGAGCTGCGCTTGCTGCCCATGAACCCGGCTGGCTCCAGGTTCTGACATGCGCTGATGGCCTGCTTGAACGCCGGAGTGCTCGTGTCCAGAGACGAGCCGTTCGCGACGGCATCGATGGTGAGCTTGCCTGACGCGCCCGGGTCGGGAAACTGGCTGACCCCGTTACTGCGCATGCACTCGGCGAACTTCACTCCCTTCTGAGCACTGGCAGTGGTGTGGTTGGCGCCGGTGCCGGTCTCGGCGGGTGCGCTTGAACCGCACCCGCTGATCAGTGCGACGATGACGATGAGCGCCAGCGCGGCCAGCGGCCGTTGTCTCTCATTCATGCCTTCTCCTACGTTCGTCATGCGTTGACATCAGTTCGAGGCGGGGGGACCTGGCCGGCCGTCGGGGCGACGGAGCTGACCAACTGCCGCGCGGCATCCCCGGCGGCGGCGAGGATCGCCGACGTGTTGCTGCCCTCCCCCTGCCCCATCACCACGCCGACCGCCGTCTGGAGTCGTCCACCGACCGTCACCTGGGTGAAGAACGCCAGGCATCCCCCCGCCGCGGAGTCCGACCCCGTCTTGCCGGCGTACCCGTCGGCGACGAGCGGGTTGAAATTGGTGAGCGTGCCGGCGACCGGCAGGGTCACGCTCGGCATCGAGACGATCTGACGAAAGACCGGCAAGCGCATCGCCCGCTGGAATACGCGCAACTGGTCAGCGGCGGTCGAGACCGTGCTCGTGTCGAAGCCGCTGGGATCGGTGTAGCTCGTGTGATCCATCCCGAGCGCGAGCGCCTGCGCGTTCATGTCGGCGACAAAGTCGGTCTCGCTGCCGCTGACCCGGTCGGCGAGGATCCGGGCGATGTTGTTCCCGGAGGGGATGAGGAGCGCCTCGAGCAGCTGGCGCTCGGACAGCTGCTCGCCGGCCGCCACCGCGACGCCCGACTGGTGCTCGGCGGTGTTCTCGGCCTCGGCCAGGGCCTGGGCTGCGGTGATGGTGCTCGTGAACCCGTCCTGCACGTCGCTCAGCGGGTAGCGCCTCAGCGTCAGGTAGGCGGTCATCACCTTCGCCAGGCTGGCGATCGGAACCGGCTGCTCCCCCGGGCTTGCCGCCGGCTGGTCGTTGCCGAGCACGAACGCCGCCTGTCCCTGCACCGGCCACGCGACCGCCGACACGGTGCTGCGGCGGTGATCGTCGCGCCTGCGGGCCGTGGGCGCGTGGCCCGCAGCGTTCAGAAGCTGGCCAGCGGTGGGGGAGAGGAGCACGACGAGGACGACGCCGAGCGCCAAGCGCCGGCGGCGCGCGCGGTACACGGTCGGCCGACTCCAGCCGGCCACCGGTCGTCCTGATTGAGTCCGGGCCACGCCGCCAGTGAAGGCGGCGGGGGGTTGCCAGACCGTATGCGTTTTTCGATATGCCGGCGATATGTCCGGACTGGCAGCATCCGGCAGCATGCGCGTGTTGATCGTCGAGGACGAGCCCCTGATGGCCGAGGCGATCCGCGACGGTCTGCGCCTCGAGGCGATCGCGGCCGACATCGCCGGCGCCGGCGACACCGCGCTCGAGCTGCTGGGCGTCAACGCCTACGACATCGCCGTCCTCGATCGCGACATACCCGGGCAGTCCGGTGACGAGATCGCCCGCCGCATCATCGCGTCGGGTAGCGGGATGGGGATCCTGATGCTCACCGCTGCCGACCGTCTCGGCGACAAGGCATCCGGGTTCGAGCTCGGCGCCGACGATTACCTCACCAAGCCGTTCGAGCTGCGAGAGCTCGTGCTGCGTCTCCGAGCGCTCGACCGCAGGCGCGCCCACCACCGGCCGCCCGTGCGCGAGATCGCCGGCCTGCGACTGGATCCCTTCCGCCGTGAGGTCCATCGCGACGGCCGCTACGTCGCGCTCACCCGCAAGCAGTTCGCCGTGCTCGAGGTGCTCATCTGCGCCGAGGGCGGAGTCGTCAGCGCCGAAGAGCTCCTGCACCAGGCCTGGGATGAGCACGCGGACCCGTTCACCAACGCCGTGCGCATCACCGTCTCGGCGCTGCGCAAACGCCTCGGCGAACCCTCGATCATCGCCACCGTGCCCGGCGTCGGATATCGCATCGACACGCAACCGCACACTGGTTCGGAGGGACGGCCCGGTGGATAGAGCTCCCGGCCTCAGAATGCCTCGCCTCGCGCTGACCAGGTGGATCCCACGCCGGCTGCTCCATCTGCCGCCACGGACCGTGCGCCTGCGCTTGACGCTGCTCTACGGCGGCCTGTTCCTCGGCTCGGGACTGGCGCTGCTCGGGGCGACCTACCTACTCTTCCGCAACAACACCGGGGTCGACCTGATCGTGCCGACCGGGCTTCCGCACCGGTCGGCCAACCCGGGCGCCCTCGACCGTTTCTTGGCGAATCCGGACGTCGTCCGCAATGTCCGCCGCATGTACGTCGGGGCCCTCGACCGTAACAGCCACGGTCTTCACCAAGGGCTCCTGTGGTCCGGGGTCGCGCTGGCGATCATGACCGTCGTCTCGATCGCGCTCGGCTGGCTGGTCGCCGGGCGGGTGCTGCGCCCGCTCCGGGCGATGACGGCGACCACGCGGCAGATCTCCGAGCGCAACCTGGACCAGCGCCTCGCGCTCTCGGGCCCCCGCGACGAGCTCAAGGACCTCGCCGACACCGTCGACGGCCTCCTCGCGCGGCTCGAGGCCCACGTCGGCGAACAGCAGCGATTCGCGGCCAACGCCTCCCACGAGCTGCGTACGCCACTGGCGATCACCCAAACGCTGCTCGACGTGGCCCGCAACGATCCCAATCGCGGCAACGACGAATTGGTCGATCGTCTCCACTACGTCAACGCCCGAGCGATCGACCTCACCGAGGCGCTGCTCCTCCTCACTCGCGCCGATCAGCGGTCCTTCGTCCGGGAGCCCGTCGACCTGTCCCTCATCGCCGAGGAGGCCACGGAGACGCTCCTCGGGCTCGCCGAGAAACGCGGCGTCAGCATCGAGACCTCCGGCGAGATGACGCCGACCGTCGGCTCACACGCTCTGCTGCTGCAGATGACGACGAACCTCGTCCACAACGCCATCGTCCACAACCTCCCTGAGCACGGCACCGTGTGGGTGACCACGAGCGTTGACCCCGAGACCGTGGCGCTCACCGTCGAGAACACTGGCGAGCATCTCGCCCCGCAGCAGGTCTCCACGCTGGCCGAGCCGTTTCAGCGCGGCACCCGGCGGATACGCGCCGACCACGCCGGGGTCGGTCTCGGCCTGGCGATTGTCAACAGCATCGCCCAAGCACACGACGGCGCGCTCACGCTCGCCCCCCGCGCGGCCGGCGGGCTCTGCGTCACGGTCCGGCTTCCCGCCGCGCCGCACCGATGACGATCAAAGGTGCCGCGCGCCGGTCGTCGGTGAGTCGGGCTGGAGCGCGAGATCGACACGACTGAATAACAAGCGGGTCACCTGCGCACGCGACGGCAGCCCTTAGGTTTCCGCTGCCGATGTCGAGCGCACAAAGGGGATTAGCCGATGCTCAGCCGGTCTAGTAGCGGGAATCGCAGTGAACCCACCGGTCCGCAGGTCATGCGACGACGCCGCCAGGGCTCGAGGACTCGTCTCGGGCTCCTTGGCCGGGCCGGCCGCCGCCGCCGCATCATCGTGGCCGGCGCGACGGCCGTCGTCCTGGCCGGCGCAGGCGTGACCTACGCCGCCCCGTGGGCTGATCAGAACCAGGTCGGCACCGAGTACGCCAACGGCATTCAGGTCTCCGACAACCAGATCATCCAGCCGCTCGGCGATCGCCTGGTCACCCAGTTCGGCAAGTTCATGGGCTCGACGGTCAGCCCCGACGGGCGCTTCCTCGCCGCCACCAGCGCCGACAAGTCGGTCGTCCTGCAGATCTTCGATCTGTCGAGCTACAAGCTCATCTGGACGGTGGGCAGCGCGCCCGCGGTCAACCAGCAGCTGTCCGACGGCACCGTCGGTCAGGAAGGGCCGACGTACTCGCCCGACGGCAAGTTTCTCTGGCTGCCGGAGCGCGACGGCCTGACTCGATTCCCGGTCAACGCCGACGGGACGCTGGGCGCGCCGACCACCGTCCCGATCCCGGCGGTGAACGGCCAATCCGCCCTCGTCGGACAGACCAAGTACTCGCCCGACGGGTCCACCCTGTACGCGGCCATCAACGGACAGAACACCGTGGTCGCGCTTGACCCCGGCACGGGTGCGATCGAGCACACGTGGAATGTCGGCATCGCACCGCGGGAGCTCAGCTTCGTCGGCGGCAAGCTCTACGTGAGCAACGAGGGCGGCCGCCAGGCGCAGCCCGGCGATACGACCATGGGCTCCTACGGCACCCAGGTGCCCGCCGACGGGTATCTCGGAACATCGACGACCGGAACCGTCAGCGTCATCAGCACGGCGGACCCGACGGCGGCGGTCGGCTCCATCGCCGTCGGCCTGCATCCGACGGCGATGTACCAGAGCGCCAACGCGCTGTTCGTCGCCAACACCAACAGCGACACCGTCTCGGTCATCGACACGACCACGGATCAGGTCGTGCAGACGATCGAGACCAAGCCGTGGCCGGCGTCCGCGGTGGGGTACGAGCCCGACGGGATCGACGTGACCACGGACGGCCACCTGCTGGTCACGTTGGGGAGGGCGAACGCGGTCGCGGTGTATCGCTACGACGGCACGCCGCAGGATCCGGTGAGCTACATCGGCCTGCTGCCGACGGACTACTACCCGGCGGCGGTGGCGAGCGCCGGCAACCAGATCGTCGTCACCAACACCCGCGGAATCGACGCCCGCGGCCCGGCGATCACGACCTACAAGGGACCGGGAACCGTTCCCGTCAGCGGCCATGACACGCACAGCACCACCGCATCGCTGACCCGCTTCACGCTCCCGAGCGACCGGAGGATCGCCAGGTACACCCGGACCGTCTTTGCTCAGAACGGCTGGGGCAGGGACAACGTCGACCAGGCCTGGGGCCGCAGGGCCCGCCACAGCGGCGAGCGGGGCTGGGGCCACTGGGGCAGGGCGGTGCCCGTCCCGACGCGCATCGGTGACCCGTCCACGATCAAGCACGTCTTCTTGATCGTCAAGGAGAACCGCACCTACGACCAGCTGCTGGGCGATATCGGCGAGGGCAACGGCGACCCGACCCTCACCCAGTTCGGCGAGAGGGCAACTCCCAATCAGCACGCACTGGCCAAGCAGTTCGGTCTCTACGACAACACGTACGACGTCGGAACGAACTCCGCCGAGGGCCACAACTGGCTGATGCAGGGCGACAATCCCGAGTACACCGAGTCCTCGGCGGGTGAGTACGAGCGCAGCTACGACACCGAGGAGGACGTGCTCGGCCACCAGCGCTCGGGCTTCTTGTGGACCGCCGTCGAGTCCGCCGGCGCGAGCGCCCGCAACTACGGCGAGTTCGAGTACATGGAGGGCAAGCCGCCCGGGACGTGGCAGCAGTACTACTGCGCGAGCAAGAGCGTCCAGAACGGCGGCGACCCCGCCCAGCTGACCACCCCCGACCTCAAGGGCAACTACGGCTCGGTGATCCCGTCGCTGAACGCGATCGCCGACCCGCAGTCCCCGCCGTTTGACCTCTCGATCCCTGACATCTACCGCTACCAGATCTGGAAGCAGGACTTCGAGCGCAACGGTCCTGCCAACTTCAACATGATGTGGTTCTCCAGCGATCACACCGGCGGGCCGACCAACCCGGAGGCGGGGGTGGCCGACAACGATCTCGCCACCGGCCAGGTCATCGACACGATCTCGCACAGCAAGTACTGGAAGAACTCCGCGATCTTCGTGGTCGAGGACGACAGCCAGGACGGAGCCGACCACGTCGACGGGCACCGCGCCCCGGTCCAGATCATCAGCCCGTGGTCGCTGCACCACGCGGTCGACAGCACCTACTACTCGCAGATCAACATGGTCCGCACGATTGAGCAGATCCTCGGCGCCCAGCCGCTGAACGAGAAGCTCGCGGCGGCGACACCGATGTACGACGCGTTCACCAGGCGGCCCGACTACCGCCCGTTCAACGCAGTGCCGAACCAGATCTCGCTCACCGAGGGCATCACCACCCCGCCGGCCTGCGGGCTGGACACGCTGGGCCGGAGTGGCGCGGCGAAGGCGGCGCTGGCGCGGTCGGAGGTGCGAAACAACGCCGTGCCGGCCGGTGAAACGGCCACCGCCGCTGCGTGGCAGACCTGGCTCGCCGGCCAGCATCTCACCGGCAACGGCGCGGTCCCCGACTACGCCAACCCGGAGCAGATGAATCGCTACACGTGGTACCGGGCTCACGATTGGAAGGTGCCCTACCCGGGTGACTCGAAGATCTACGCCCCGTCGAAGGTTCCGGGCGCGTACATCCCGAGCTCGGAGGCGAACTGACGAGCCTGGAGACAAGCGCTGGACAGCAGTCCGATGCGACGGCCCGCCGGAGCTCCGGCGGGCCGTCGACTGCCGGGGCGAGCGAGACACCGCAGGCGCCGATCGATCATCGAACACGGCAGCTCGCTGTTCGTGCCCGTGGGATCGTCAAGTCCTTTGGCGAGGTGGTCGCGCTTGACGGCGTCGACGTCGACGTCTGGCCGGGGCAGGTCCACGGTCTCGTGGGACCCAACGGGGCGGGGAAGACGACGTTGCTGGCGCTGCTGCTTGGTCTGGCCCAACCCGACGACGGCGAGCTGGAGATCTTCGGCTCCCCGGTGCGCCGGACGCTCGCTCTCCCCGCGGGGGTTGCCGGGTTCGTGGACGGACCGGGCCTGTATCCCTCGCTGACGGCGCGGCAGAACCTCGCCGCGCTGGCTCGCCTGCGGGGGGACGGATCGGGAGGCATCGATGGCGTGCTCGAGCAGGTCGGGCTCGTCGATGTCGCCGACGACCGCGTGCGGGGCTTCTCGCTCGGGATGCGACAGCGCCTCGGGCTGGCCGCCGCGCTGCTGACGACACCTCGGCTGCTGGTGCTCGACGAACCCGCCAACGGGCTCGATCCGGCCGGCACGCGGCATGTCCATCGGGTGCTCACCGAGCTGGCGGACGGTGGGACGTCGATCGTCCTCTCGAGTCATCGGATGGATGATCTGGCCGCGCTGTGCAGCGAGATCACTCTCCTCGCGCGCGGGCGGGTGGTCTTCTCGGGTCCGATCACCGAGCTCGCCGCCGGCGCCGACGAGTTGGACTACCGGCTGCGAACGTCCGATCCGGCTGGCGCCCGTCGGGTCGCGGCCGAAGTGCCGGGGCTGCGCGTTGTGCCCAATGACGACCTGTACCAGCGTCGTGACGCTGGGGCCCTGTTGGTGCGTGCGGCGGTGCCGGCCCTTGATGATCTCGTCGCGCGCCTGGCCGGCGCCGGCGTGGGTGTGCGCGAGTTGTCGCCGGTCGTGCCGCCGCTCGAGGCGGCCTTCCTCGCCCTGACCGCCGCCGCGAATCCGAGCGAGGACGGGGCCCGGTGAGCGCGGCGGCCGTCGCGCTGGACAACGCCGGCGCCCGCCCGGCGCCGGTTCGCCGCGGCTACCAATTCGAGCTGACCAAGCTGCTCGCCCGGTGGCCGATCCGTCTGGCCCTGCTGTCCTGCTGGCTTGGCCCGGCATTGCTGGTGGCGGTCATCAGCCAGCAGAGCTCGCTGCCGTCCGACACCGTCTTCGGTCGCTGGATGAGTCAGACCGGTTGGGCGGGATCGCTGGTGGTGTTGACGTTCTGCGGCACCTGGGTGCTGCCGTTGCTGACGTCCCTGGTCGCCGGCGACATCTTCGCTCAGGAGGACCGGCTCGGGACGTGGCGACACCTGCTGGTCGCGGTGAGGGCGCCGCGACGCATCTTCGCGGCCAAGGCGCTGGCGAGCCTGACCATCATCGTCGTGCTCGTAGTCGGGCTGGCCTGCTCGGGCATCGTCGGCGGACTGGCGGCGGTCGGCGACCGGCCGCTGGTCGGCCTTGATGGACATCTCCTCGCCCCGGGGCAGGCGGCCCATGCGGTGCTGCTCGCCTGGCTGATCGCGCTCGCGCCGATGCTGGCCTTTGCGGCGATCGGGCTGCTCGGCTCGGTGGCGTTCGGCCGATCTCCCATGGGACTGGCGATCCCCGCGCTGCTCGCCTTGATCCTCCAGATCGCGCAGTTGCTTCCGCTGCCCGTCGTCGTGCGGGTCGTCCTACCGAGTTACGGGTTCATCGCGTGGCGCGGGCTGTTCACCGATCCGGCCCAGACCGGCCCTCCGATCGTTGGCGTTGCGGTCAGCCTCGCCGTCGCGGTCGCCGCCTCCGCGCTGGCCTATCGCCTGTTCATGCGCCGCGATTTCACCGATCTGGCCTACGACGGCGCCGGTCGCCGTGCTCTCGTGGGGGCGGTACTGCCCTTGGCCGCTGTACTTGCGCTCGCCGCCGGCGTGATTGCAGGCGCGACCTCGGCCTCCACCTCCGGCATCGACAAAGCCAAGCTGGAGGGCTCGCTCTCCACGGCGTTCGCGCACCTGTATCGCATGCAGACCGGAGAGCTGCATCGCCCGAGCGTCACGGAGGCAGAGCTGCGCACCAGCGCCTCGTGCGACAAGGGCGGCGGCCTCGTCGCGAATGTGGGAGCGGGCAATGACTGGCGCTGCGTCGTCTCGTGGCGCCTCCCGGGCGCGACGGCGATCGGCTCGGCGATCTATCAGCTCGATGTCACGCCAGACGGCCGCTACCGCGCTGACGGGGACGGACCACAACAGGTCAACGGCTTCTTCCCGGTGCACAGGGCCACGGGTGACGTACCGAATCCCCTGTGGCAATTCGACGGCTCCGTCGATCTGTTAGCTCCCGCATCGCCTCGCTAGCGCGGATCGCCGAGCCCACCGTCGACGGACCCTACGCGTGAGTCCCTGCGTCAGTCTTGGTCGTGCAGTACCGGGGCGTACGAGATCCCGACGATCGCGCCCTCGGGTGACTGCAGCCTGGCCACGGTCTGACCCCACGGCTCTTCGCGCGGTGGGTGCAGGATGTCGTAGCCGGCCTGCTCGAGCTGCCGTGCCGCCGGGCCGACCGCCTCCGCGTCCGCGACGTCGAACTCGATGCTGACCTGCGGCACCGGCCGCTCCGCCGGCCACTGCGGCGTGCCGAAGCATGCCTCAGCCGCCTGGGCCAGCGGCCAGATACCGAAGGACTTGCAACCGGCGATCTGCTCGCTGTGGTGATACTCGCCGCCGTGGCCCTCCAGCGGTAGCCCCAGCGCATCGACGTACAGCTTGCGACTGGCGGGCGGATCCGGTGCGATCACCGCCACGGTCGAGAGAAACTCGATATTCATGCCACCTCCTCGTTCGTGCTGCGCGGTCAACGATCCAAGCAGGTTTCGCCACCCGCTCCCGTGAGGCGGACAGATCATCAGCACGAACTCCTGCCGTGAGGGCAGCCGGCACGTGCCCGTCGAACATGTTCCGGATGAGAGACTGTCTCGCCGAGCGATGACTCTTGGCTTGCCGCCAAGTCTTCATCTCGACCAAAATCGCGAGGCAGAGAGGAGCCATCCATGGCGTCACATCAGCGCGGGACGCGGGAGCAGTGGGCAGTCGCATACGCCGAACTGCGCGCCGAGGAAAAGGACCTGACCCGCCGCAATGCGGCGCTTGCCCGAAAGCGCCAAGCGCTGCCCTGGGTGCCGGTCGAGAAGGATTACCGCTTCGAGACCAACGATGGGACGAAGAGCCTCGCCGAGCTGTTCGACGGGCGCTCCCAGTTGATCGTGCGCCACTTCATGCACGGCCCCAAGACGCCCGAGGGTTGTCCCGGTTGCACGTTCGAGACCGACAACCTGGTGGGGGCGGTCGTCCATCTCGCGCACCGCGACGTGACCTTCATCCTCGCCTCACGCTCACCGCTCGAGGCGCTCAACGCGTATAAGGCCCGCATGGGGTGGGGGATCGAATGGGTCTCCTCAGACGACGCGTTCGACCGCGACTTCCACGAGATCATGCACGTGCCGACGCCGCGCCGGGCGGGCAACATGCTCAACGTGATGGAGCTGATGGCGCTCAGCGTGTTCGCGCTCGATGGCGGCGTCGTCTATCACACCTACTCGACGTATGACCGCGGCACCGAGGCACTCAACGCGACCTGGCAACTGCTCGACCGCGCGCCCAGGGGCCGGGGTGAGAACTTTGACGGGTGGCCGCGCAAGCGCGATGAGTACCTGACCGCCTAAGGACACCAACCATTCCCAGCCAGACTCCTCCCGGCGGGCACGTGAGCCCGCCGGCGCGCAGCGCTGGTCAGGCGAGTTCTCTCGGGGTGACAAACGCGGCGAGCTCGGCATCTCCGGGCCCGAGCGTGCTCCAGGGTCCGGTGAACGCCAAGGTGGCCAGCGCACCGGTGGGGAACTTCCGATCGGCAAGCTCGCTCCGAGGCCCGATCAGCTCCACCGCCAGGTCACGGATCGCCGGCTCGTGTCCGATCAGCATGACCATCATTGCCTCGTCGGGCACCTGACGCACGCGCTCGAGCAGCTCGGCGAACGTCGCGCCATACAGCTCGCGCTCGACCCGGATCCTCCCGGGGGGCGCCACCAATTCAAGCGTCTCGCGGGCACGCCTCGCCGAGGAGCACAGCACGAGCGCGACGGGGGCCTGCTCGTGGCACAGGTGCGCCCTGATCCGTTTGGCGGCTGTGCGGCCCCGCGGCGCGAGCGGGCGATCGTGATCGGTGAGCGAGGGGTCATCCCAGCTCGACTTCGCGTGGCGCAACAGCAGCAGGTGCCTGGTCGGCGTCATCGCGCCGGGCTCGGGTGCTGTCTCGGTCCGGTGCCAAGGCGTTGTGGTTGCATGCCGGTATGGAGATCCTGGAGTTCGGGCGGCTGAGCGACGAGCAGCGCGCCGAGCTGGAAGGCGATGAGGAGGACCCGTTCGACGCCGCCGGGTCCACGTTGGCTCATCGGCCCAAGGAGCGTCATGTCGGCATTCAGGACGCTCGGGGTCGGCTTGTCGCGTCCACGGGGATGCTCGTCGTGGACGTCGAAGTCCAGGCCCAGCGCTTCCCCGTCGTCGGACTCGGAGGGGTGATCGTGCGTGCCGATCACCGCGGTCGCGGGCTCGCCAGGGAGATCGTCCGGGCCGCGCTGGTCACGGCGCATCGCCTTGGTCCGGCGTTCGCGGTTCTCTTCTGCCGTGCCGACCGGGCAGGGTTGTACCGGAAGCTGGGGTTCAACGAGGTCGTGTCGGACGTCGTCGTTGCGCAGCCGGAGGGCTCGGCGCGAATGCCGGACTTCACGATGTGGCAGGGGCTGGGCGCGCAGACGGCGTGGCCCGATGGCGCCGTCGTCGTGCACAGCCTGCCCTTTTGACGAGGCGTCACTCGCGCTCGATCCGGCGCAGCCCCCGCGCCGGCGTCCACCACTCGACGACGAGCATCGTCGCCTCCGCGTTGAGGTGAGTGTGCACGACCTCGGCGATGTCGGCGCGGAAGCGGTCGCCGTCCGGTCCGTCGGTGATCGCTCCGGCGGCGATCGCCCGGCCGGCGAGCTTTGCCTCGCCGGGCCATTGGGCCTCCGCGCCCGGCACCGGGTCGATCGTGGCGCTGTGCAGCGCGAACCGCGGATCGCGACGCAGATCCGCGCCCTTGCGCGCGTTGGGCATCGAGCCGAAGAACAGCTCGCCGTCCTCAAAGACAGCCTCGATCCCCGAGATCCGCGGCGACCCGTCGGCGCGCAACGTGGCGATCGTCTTGTGTCGATGAGCGTCAAACAGCCCCTGTACGCGCTGCGCGAACTCCGGTACTGCCCGCTCGACGTCCTGCCATGTCGCCATCGACCGATGTTCTCACGCCAGCCCGACGGCCCCGGCGGCCGCTGCGATCGGTGCCGGCTGAGGTCGCGGCGAGCAATCAGGAGATGGAGGGCCGGCCGCGCTTGGGTATGGGCCGCGCGTGTCGCGGCATCCGGCCCGCGTCGGCGAGAGCGCGTCGCAGCAGCATCTCGACGTGGGCGTTGAGGCTGCGGAACTCGTCGGCCGACCAGCGGGCCAGGGCGTCGTGGACCTCCGGGTCGATGCGCAGCAGCACCTGTTTGCGCTCACGGCTCACGAATAGAGCGTCCCGGCGTTGACGACCGGGGAAGCCGGCTGGTCCGCGCACAGCACGACCAGCAGGTTGCTCACCATCGCCGCCTTGCGCTCCTCGTCGAGCTCAACGATGCCGTGCTCGTCCAGTCGGGCGAGAGCCATTTCCACCATCCCCACCGAGCCCTCGACGATCCGCGAGCGCGCCGCGACGACGGCGTTGGCCTGCTGTCGGCGCAACATCGCCTGCGCGATCTCCGGGGAGTAGGCGAGATGACTGATGCGCACCTCGACGATCTCCACCCCGGCGATGATCACCCGCTGGGCCACCTCCTGGGCGAGCTCCGCAGCGACGACGTCGACCGAGCCGCGCAACGAGGTGCCGTCGCCCGCCGGATCGTCGTAGGGACGGGTCGTCGCGACGTGACGCAAGGCCGACTCGGCCTGAACGCGCACGAAGTTGTCGTAATCATCGACGGCGTAGACCGCGCGGGCGGTATCGGCCACCTGCCACACCACGATCGCGGCGATCTCCACGGGGTTGCCGTCAGCGTCGTTGACCTTCAAATGGTTGGTCTCGAAGTTCCTGACCCGGATGCTCAGGCTCCGCCGGTCGGCGAGCGGAACGATCCACCACAGGCCGGTTCGACGCACGGTCCCGACGTAGCTGCCGAAGAACCGCACGACCTTGGTATGGCCCGGCTGCACGATCACCAGCGAGGTGGCGACGAGAGAGCCGATGACGATCGGCGCGGCGATCCACGCCGAGGAAGCGAGCAGGAAGGCAGCGCCAATGCAGGCGGCGACGACGAGCACGCCGGCCCATCCGTTGATCGCCCATGCCGGGCGCTCGTGGATATCGACACGGGCCCCAGCGTGCCCGACCGGCGTCGCCTCGGGCTGGCGGTATGGCTGGACTCCTTGACTCATGATTCCCCCTCGGGAAGGTCCACGAAAAAGTGTTATCTATTTGATATCACTTTTCTTGTCGCGGCGCAAGGCACGGCGAGCGGGGGGCGTGACCCGTCAACCGCACGGCAAGGTCGCGGCAAGCGGCGGTCAACCGGACGGCAAGACGCCCCCCGCAGAGTGGCCGCCATGACCAATACCCACACATTCTCACTCCCGCTCAGCGACCCGGACACCCCGGTCGCCGAGCCCTCGCGCGCGGCGGCGACGCCGGCGCTCATCGTCGCGGGCGACGAGTCATACGAGTCCGCCCGGCAGGCGTGGAACCTGCATGCCGACCAGTGGCCGGCATGCGTCTGCATCGCGCGGCGGGTGCAGGACATCCAGGCCGCCATCGCCTACGCCCGCCGCAACCGGCTGACGATCGCGGCTCAGAGCACCGGGCACCTGGCCCAGACGCTGCCGTCACTCGAGCGGACGCTGCTGCTCAAGGTGGCCCTCCACGACGGCGAGGTCGACGTCGACCCGGTGGCGCGCGTGGCTCGGATCAAGGCCGGGGCGCGCTGGGGCGACGTCGTCGACGCGGTCGCGCCGCACGGCCTGGCCGTGATGCACGGCTCCTCGCCGTCGGTCGGCGTCATCGGATACCTGCTCGGCGGTGGCCTGTCGTTCTACGGCCGCCAGCACGGGCTTGCCGTCAACCATGTGCGCGCCTTTGAGGTCGTCACTGCCGACGGGGTCCTACGCCGGGTCGACGCCGAGCACAACCGCGACCTGTTCTATGCCCTGCGCGGCGGGGGCGGCAGTTACGCGATCGTCACCGCGGTCGAGATCGGGCTTCTGCCCTACTCGCAGGTGACCGGCGGCGCGCTGTTCTTCCGCGCCGAGGACGCTCGGCGGGTGCTGCGTGCGTGGGCGGGGTGGACGGCCCACGCCTCGGATGCGATCACGACCACGTGTCGCCTGTTGTGTCTGCCGCCGCTGCCCGAGATCCCCGAGCCGGTGGGGGGCGTGCCGACGGTCTGTGTCGACGGCGTCGCGCTTGACGCGATCGAGGCCCAGCGCCTGGAGGCGCGGCTGCGCCATGTCGCCACGCCGATCCTGGGCGGGTTCGGTTCGATGCCGAGCGCGGAGGTCGCCCGCCTGCACATGGACCCGGAAGATCCGGTGCCCGCCGTGGGCGACGGCATGCTGCTCGAGAAACTCGACGAGTGGGCGATCGACTCGTTTCTCCGGGTGGCCGGTGACGGCTCGCCGCTCCTGTCGGCGGAGCTCCGTCATCTCGGCGGCGCGCTGGCGGCGCCGTCTCCCGGCGCGGGCGCCCGGAGCCACCTGGAGGGCCGGTTCCTGCTGTTCGGCGTCGGCATTCCGGGCGCTCCGGCGCCGGCGACCGACCTGGACGCGTTCCTGGACCGATACCTGAAGGCGATGGCTCCGTGGACCACCGGCACGCGCTTCATGAGCTTCGCCGAGCGAACGAGCTCGCTGCGGACATGCGTGCCCGACGCGGCGCTTCGCCGCCTCCAGCGCATCCGGGCCGCCACGGATCCGGACCAGATGCTCCTCGCCTCGCACCTGCCGACCCCCTGACGCGACCCGTTCGCGTTCGTCCCAAATAGCGAAAGGAAAGCCATGCTCGCTTTCACACGGATCGCCGCATTCGTCGCGGTGGTCATCCTCACCGCCGCGTCGTCCGCCGGAGCGGCGACGATCTCCCGCGGCTCCGACGGCGCCCTGGTCGTCACCGCGGCGCCCGGGGAGCAGAACCGGGTCGCGGTTGGCGCCTCCACCGACGACACGGACGGCGTCATCGCCATCTCGGACCGGATCCCGCTGACGGTGGCCACTGACGGCTGCGGCGAGGCGGACTACCTGGTCAACTGCCAGGTCGGACCGGCCGGGGTGCGGGTCGATCTCGGTGACGGGAACGACTCGTTCAGCGTCACCTTCGACCTGCCCACCACGACCGCCGTCGAGGTGCACGGCGGATCCGGCAACGACTCGCTGACCGGTGGCGACGAGCGCGATGTGCTCGACGGCGGCGACGGAAGCGACACCGTCGATGGAAGCGGCGGCTCCGATGTGGTGCTCGGCGGCGCCGGCGATGACACGGTGATGGGCGATCACTTCGAGGATCCCTCCCCGGATGTGGTCGACGGCGGCCCCGGCACCGACACGTTCCAGGAGGACTGGACCAGCCGGTTCACCGATGTGCACCCGGACGTGTCGCTGACTCTCGGCGGCGGAGCCGACGACGGTCGACCTGGCGAAGGCGACGACGTGCAGGGCGTGGAGCGAGTCATCGTCAACGAGGGCGGAACGCTCACGGGGACCGACGCGCCCGAGCACCTCGAGGCCTTCCAGACCACCCGCAGCGTCCGGATCACCGGAGGCGGCGGCAACGACGAGCTGATCGGCAGCGGGGGCGCGGACAGCATCGACGGCGGGTCCGGCGACGACTTCATCGACGCCGGATTCGGCGACGACACGATCGTCCCGGGCCCCGGACGCGACATCGTGTACGCCGACCGCCAGGGCGGCGACTGCGGGCCCGTCTGGTGCACGCTGCCCTACGGCAACGACACCGTCGACCTGCGCGACGGCGAGCCGGACTCGGTCGATTGCGGCGCCGGGCAGGATGTCGTGTACGCCGATCCGGTCGACACCGTCGCGCCCAACTGCGAGACGGTCATCGTCGCCGGTCCGGCTCGGGCGGGACCGGCGGCTCCACCCCGCCGCCCCGCGGCGTCCCGGGTGAGCGGTGGCGCGACGACGCCGTCGGGCAGCGCGCACGGCGGCGGTTCGGCACCGACGCCATCGAGCGGCCCGCCGGGCGGCGGCGTCGGCGGCGGCCGGTCCGGGATGCGCTGTGTCGTGCCACGCGTCACCGGCCTGCGCGTGGCCGTCGCCCGCCGCCGGCTGACCGCGGTCGGGTGCCGGTCGCGGACGGCTGGTCACGGCCGGATCGTGCGCAGCCAGAGCATCCGGCGCGGCCGGTCGGTGCCGCGCGGCACCCAGGTCACGGTTCGTACCTGACGCGAGGCGCCGAGCAGAGCGGGCCGCCGCGCTCCGGGGCGGCGGCCCGGCCGCCGGCCGACTTTGATCTCGCGCTGACAATGGTCTTCCGGCAAGCGCCCGACGGTCTTATGATCGTGGCTGTGCTTGCCGGTACGCGTTTGTGTTGCTGGTGGTGGCTGCGTCTGACGCGGCCCGGCTGATCTCTGGTGTGGGCCGCCTCGAGCGGCCCGCGTGTTTCATCGACGGACGTGCGCTCGGGACGGCCCCTCATCCCGAAAGGAACACGCATGATCCACATCGATACCGCGCCGTCTCGGCTCGTCGGCGGGCCGCCACGGGTGCTGACGGGCGATCGCCCGACCGGACAGCTGCATCTGGGCCACCTGTTCGGTACGTTGCGCAACCGGGTGCGGTTGCAGAACGACGGCGCCGAGCTGTTGGTGCTCGTGGCCGATTACCAGACGATCACCGATCGCGACAGCCCCGCCTCGCTGCCTCGTGACGTCGAGGAACTGGTGGCGGACTATCTCGCGGTCGGGATCGATCCTGCCCGCTCGACGATCTTCGCGCACTCGCGGGTGCCCGCGCTCAATCAGCTGATGCTCCCGTTTCTGAGCCTGGTGACGCTGCCCGAGCTGTTGCGCAACCCGACCGTCAAGGAGGAAGCGGCTACCGCGGGTACCCCCGCGCTCAGTGGTCTGATGCTGACCTACCCCGTCCACCAGGCCGCCGACATCCTGTTCTGCCGCGCAACGCTCGTGCCGGTCGGCTCTGACCAGCTGCCGCATGTCGAGCAGGCCCGAGTCATCGCACGGCGATTCAACCACCGCTACGCGCCGGAGCACCCCGTGTTCCCCGAACCGGAGGCGATGCTCTCAGACGCCCCCGCGCTGCTCGGGACCGACGGGCAGAAGATGAGCAAGAGCCGCCGCAACGCGATCGCGATCGCCGCATCGGCCGACGACACTGCGCGCCTGATCCGCGGCGCCAAGACCGACGCCGACCGGCACATCACCTATGAGCCGGCCCGCCGCCCCGAGGTCTCCAACCTCGTCCTGTTGACGGCGCTGTGCGAGGACGCTGACCCGCTGACCGTGGCTGACGACATCGGCGCCGGCGGGGCGGCCGAACTCAAGCGCCGCGCCACCGAGGCCATCAACGAGCGATTGCGGCCCATCCGGACAGCTCGGGCGGAGCTGATCGCCGACCGCGCCCATCTGCGTCACGTCATTCGGACCGGCAGCGCCGCGGCCGCGGCGATCGCCGATCGCACCCTGGAATCAGTCCGGGCCGTCATGCACACCAGCTACTGAGGCGGTGGGCGCCGCGTCAGGAGGCGAGCCGCGTGCGCAGGCCCAGGCGCAGGTGCTCGACGTGGCCGATCGCCTGGTCGATGAGCGAGGCGACGTGGTCGTCGTACAGGGAGTAGACGATCCGCCGGCCGTGACGCTCACCGACGATCAGCCCGATGTCACGGAGCAGGCGCAGCTGATGGGAGACCGCCGACTGCTCCATGGCGACGGCGGCGACGAGCTCGGACACCGAGCGGGTCGCTCGCGCAACGCCGCGAGGATGAGGACGCGGCTGGGGGTGGCCAGGGCCGACATCGCCTGGGCGACGAGCGCCGCCTCGTCGCCGGTGAGGCGGCCCGCCGCCCGGGTGTCGCCGGTGGCGCCGTGCGTCATGCCGAGCGTCCAAGCATGCCTGATGTCTCATATGATCGATGGATCATGTTCGATCTCGATCGTATCGCCCCGCGGTGAGCACGACCCCGGCGCTGGTGGCGGCGGCGGCCGGCGTCGGCTTCGGGCATGCGATCCTGCCCGATCACTGGGTGCCGCTCGGCGTCATCGGTCGCACCCACCGCTACTCGCTGGCGCGGGTGGCCCGTCTGGCCGGGCTGGCCGGCGTCGCCCATGTGCTCGTCTCGCTCGTCATCGGCGGGGTCATCATCGCCGTCGGGCTGCAGCTGCGCTCGACCGTCGAGCACGTCCAGAACGCGATCGTCGGCGGCCTGCTCATCGCGACCGGCGTGGGCTTCGCCGTGCTCGAGGCGAGCGGTCACGGCCACTCCCACGACCACGACCACGACCACGACCACGACCACGACCACGCCCACCCGAGCCACGACGACGACGGCCACGCCGGGCGTGGCCGTGGAGCGTTCATGGTCTCCTTCGGCGCGGCCGCCTCACCCGACCTGACGATCCTGCCCGTGTTCCTCGCCGCCACCACCGCCGGAGCGGGGGCGGCGATCGCGTCCCTGGTGGCCTTCGCCACCGTCACCGTGGTCACCATCGTGGGCCTGACCCTGATCGCGACGATCGGAGGCTACGGCCTGCGAAGCCAGTGGCTGGAGCGCTGGGGCAACGCCTTCACGGCGCTCGTCCTCGTGGTCGTCGGCGTCCTCGTGCTCACCGGCACGATCTGAGGGTCGCCTCAGCCGACGCGCTGCTGCTCTTCGACCGTCAGCTCGGCGGTCGGACGAGCCTCGAGGCGGCCGTCCGGGATCGGCTCGCCGCTCTGGATCGAGATGCCGTAGGTGCCGTCGCGCAGGCGACCCTCGGCGCGCTCGACGGCGGCCAGCTGCTCACGCAGGTCGGCGGCGCGGGTCGCGTCGAACTCGTCCTGGTAGAGGTTCTCGGAGTCGTTGTCGCCGGGCTCGATGTTGTGATCGGAGTCCAGCGGCTCGCCCTCGTGGATGCCGAGGGCGCGCTCGATTCGCTCGCGCTCCCGCGCCAACAGCTCCCGTGCCCGTTCAGCTTCCATGCGGTGAGGCTACACCGTCGCGCTGACGCAGCGGGCGCACCCTCAGGCTGATCGCCCACGCGACGGCGATCAGCACCGCCCCCACGGCGAACGCGAGCCAGGCGACCACGCCGGAGGCCGGGGGCGCGGCGGTCCCGGCGCGCGGGGTGCGCGGCGGGGTGGGCAGCCGATGGCCGGCCGCGGCGGCCAGCCGCTGGACGGCGCTGATCGCGGCGTCGCCGAGCGCGGCACCGGAGCCGGGTGCCGCCACCCCCGAGAGCCCCGCCACCCCCGACGGCCCCGACGGCCCCGCTCCGACACGGGCCACGCCAAAGCCGTTGGGCATCACGACCAGCAACGTCCCGTGAAACACCTCGGAGAGCTCCTGCGCGAGAAACCGGGCGTAGGCTGCCGGTTGGCGCCACAGCGCCGTCACCGAGCCGAGGTCTGACCGGGTGGCGATCAGCGCCACCCGGACCGAAACGCCGGCCCGGGCCGCCGAGCGCACGAGCTGCACGAGCTGGGATTGCTGGGCGGGGGGGAGGGCGCCGTCGAGGGGCAGGAAGACCATCTGCGACGCCAGGACGTCGCTGGCCGGATCGCCATCGGCTCGCGCGCGGCCGGCCGCCGCGCCCAGGCCGAGGAGCCCGACCACCAGCCACACGACGACCGGTCGCCACCCGGGATGCGTAGAGTCCGCCAACGGCGATGGAGTCTACGGCGCGATGGACCAGACGCTCGCGCCCGCGGGTGGCAGCGTGGGGGCTGGCGGGACTGCTCCTTCTCCTGGCACTGCCGGCCTCCGCGCGGGCACACGGTCCCGTCGATCCCGTCGCCTCCGCCTACCGGGCGCGCGTCACCCAGGTGCCGCAGGGCACCGATGCCACGGTCGTCGACGGCGACCAGCGGATGTGGATGACGGCCTCGCCGCGCACGACCGTCACCGTGCTCGACTATCGCGGCGCGCCATATCTGCGCTTTGACCGCGCCGGCGTGTTCGTCAACACGGCGTCGGCCATGTGGTACCTCAACCAGGTCCCGGCGCAGACGCCGCCGCTCGGTCTGACCGCGGGGACGCCGCCGCGGTGGCAGCGGGCGTCGAGCGGCCACAGCTACGAGTGGCACGACGGCCGCCTTCATGCCCTGGCGAGCACCGCGCGGCCTCCGGGCGCCACCGTCATCGGACGCTGGACGGTTCCCCTCCGCGTCGGAGGCGTGCCGACGGCCGTCAGCGGCGTCCTGGACTACGCCCCCGGTCCCTCACCGGTGTGGTTCTGGCCGATCCTCGTCGTCGTCGCCTGCGTGATGGCCGCGGTGCGCCTGCGCCGACCGTCGCTCGATGAGCGCGTGGGCCGCGGGCTGGCGGCGGTGACGCTCGCCGCGTTCGCCCTCGCCGCTCTGGCGCGCCAGCTGCACGGGCGGCCGGGGATCTCGATCGGCCAGCTGATCGTGCTCGCCCTCGAGCTTGCCTTCGCCGCCTGGGCCGCCACCTGGATCGCCCGGGGCCGCGGCGGCTGGTTTCAGCTGTTCCTGGTCGCGGCGGCCGCGATCTGGGAGGGGGCGACGCTCGTCGGCGCGCTGCTTGACGGCTTCGTGCTCCTCGCTGTCCCCGCGTTCCCGGCACGCGTCGTCGTCGTGGCCTGCCTGGCCGGCGGCGTCGGGCTGCTCCCGGTGGTGTTCGCCCTCGCCGAGGGCCCCCAGCGCCGGGCGTCCGCCGCGGCGGCCGCCGCCGTGATCCTGCTCGGCGGCTGCGCCGCGGCGCACCGGCCCCCCCGCCCGGCCGACGAGCGGATTCCGGTGCAGCTGGCGCGCGCTGCGCGGCCGATCGGGCACGGTCCCCGCTTCCGTCCTCCCGCGGCCGGCCCGGTCCTCGGCGCCTGCCGGCGTCGCCTCGGCCCTCGCGACGCGGCGCACGTCGAGGTGTTCGCCGCTGATCGGGTGGTGCTGGTCGCGGCCGGGATCGGAACCCGGCCGCCGCTGCGCCGGGCCGAGGGACGGATCGTGGGCGCCGGCTGCTACGGCGCGCTGGTCACCCTCGAGCCGACGGGGGTGGTCCTCGTCCGGCGCGGCTCGCGCGCGACCGTCGCCGACCTGTTCGCCTCCTGGGGTCAGCCCCTGACCGCACACCGGATGGCCTCGTTCCGCGCCCCGGCGATCACGGCATTTGTCGACGGTCGCCGGCAGCACGGAGCGGTGGGGTCGATCCGGCTGCGACGCCACGCCGAGATCGTGCTCGAGGTGGGGCCGTCGGTGCCCCCGCACGCCGCGTACCGGTTCCCGCTGGGCGATTAGCGCATGTCGTCCGGGCCGCCCCGCCGGTCGTCCTCGTCGCCGCCCAGCGCCTCGGCGCCGGTGGGCTGCGCCGCCTCGACGCGGTTGCGCCCGCGCGCCTTGGCGGCATAGAGGGCGCGGTCGGCCTGACGGATCAGCTGATCTGGCTCCACCGCGTCCTCGGGCAGGGCGGCCACGCCGACACTGCCGGTCACGGTGCCGATGACCGGCATCTCGGCGTGCTCGATCGCGCGGCGGATCTTCTCGGCCACCTCGACGGCTCGCGTGCGGTCGGTGTCGGGCAGCAGCACGAGGAACTCCTCGCCTCCGTAGCGCGCGGCGAAGTCCGAGGCCCGGATGCTCGCGGCCAGCACCTGGCCGACGACGGCCAGCGCCTTGTCGCCCTCCTCGTGGCCGTGGCGATCGTTGATCTGCTTGAAGCGATCGAGGTCGAGGAGGAGGACGGCCAGCGGGGTCAGGGTGCGTCCGGCGTGCGCGGCCATGCGCAGGAGGGTCTCGTCGGCGGCGCGGCGGTTGGGAAGGCCGGTGAGCGCGTCGGAGGCGGCGCGCCACTCGGCGACCTCGAGGTTGCGCTGGTTGGCGAGGATCGGGGCCGCCTGGACGACGGACTCGCGCAGCTGGGCTCGCTGACCGCCGTCGATCTGCTTGGCGTGGGCGACGAGCACGGCACCGATGACCCGTCCGCCGACGAGCAGCGGCTCGCATGCCACCTCGGCGGCCAACCGTCCGCACACCTCGCACTCGAGCAGCGGCTCGGCCCCGGGGCGCCGGTCATAGGTGCGGCTGAGACGGACGGCCATGCACGAGCGGCGCCGCAGGTTCTCGGTCGCGATCCCCTGCATCGGCCCGGTGATGGCCCGGGGACCCAGGGCCACCGCCAGCTGATCCTCGGTCTCGTTGCGATCGAGGACAGCCGCCGCCGAGCCCGGCACGAGCCGCTCCACGTGCGCGATCAACAGCTGCTGGGATTCGGACTCCGAGGCCGAGACCTGGAGCAGCTCGCGAAGCTCGCGCTGGCGCCCGGCGCGGACCCCGGCACGCTGTGCGCTGCGATGCGCCACGACCAACGCGATGAGCACGAGGATGATCGTCAGCCCGGCGACCACTCCCGCGGTCAGCCAGTTGGCCATCGACAGCGAGGCGTCGCGCCGGTCCACGAGGGCCGTGAGGTACACGGCGTTGGCGGCGCGGAACTGGTCGAACAACATCTTGTCGGCGAGCGCCCTGCCGACCGCCGGGCGGCCGCCGGTGGCGAGCTCGTGATCGATCTCGGCGGCGACCGTTGTGTGCCAGGCGCCGGCGCGGACGGCCTGCGCGTCGAGGTCGTCGCCGAGCTCGGTGTCACCGGCGGCGAGGCGCCGGGAGCGCGCGAGGGCACCGGCGAACGCCGACACTCCGCCATACCAAGGCTGGAGGAAGGCGCGGCGGCCGGTCTCGAAGTACCCCCGAGCGCCCGTCTCCTCGTCGAGCATCGCCGTCAGCAGCCCCTGGGAGGCCTGCATCCGCTGGGCCGCCCTGACCGCGCTGTCGCGCTCGATGCGTCCGGCTCCGTACTCCGCCCCGGCGATCAGCAGGACCGCGATCGTTGCCAGCAGGACGACTCGCCGAACCGACCTGGTTGTCATAGCAGCGCGATCGGCAGCGGCAACGCAATCTTGACCCCCGGGGGCCGTCGTTCGCCGGGAGCGACGGGCGCTATCCGGACCCGCCGGCGAGGCGCCGAAGCGCCGCCTGGACCTCGGCGTCGCGGCGTGCCGCCTCATCGTCGGTCCACTCCCACGCCACGCCGCCGTGCAACGCGAAGCTCGGGCGGTCGTGGTCATGGACGGTCTCGACGTCGACGGCCACCCCCACGACCCCCTCCACGAGCTCCTCGGCGAGGACCGCCGCGCGGCCGTCCACGCTGACGGCGACGTCACGAGCGCAGATGGCGACCGTCACCGCGGGGGAGCGTCGCAGGCGGTGCAGCGACTCGCGGCTGCGGGCCAGGCCGATGAGCAGGCGGCGCGGGCCCGCGCGGACGACCGCCGAGACGGGGATCGCGTGGGGGCGGCCGCCCTCGGTGACGAGAATGGCCACGGTTCCGGGCGGCCAATCCGGAAGCTCGTGGAGGTCGTGCATCGTGCCGATAGGGTGACAGTCCGGCGTCGTCAGGTGCGGCTGTCGTGGCGGAGATGTAGCGTTGCTCGGTGCCGAGCCGGGTTGAGAGAGAGGGCGATGCCACGTTGGCCGTGAAGGCCGGAGACCTCGAGCTGGATCTGATCGATTCGCTCACCGAGTCCGTCGCCGCGCGCCTGGATCACGAGCCCGCGGCCGCCTACCGCGAATTCGTGCGCCAGTACTACCACTGGGTGCCGGCCACGGACCTGGCCGACCGCCGCCTGGAGGATCTCGCCGGCGCGATCGTCGCCCACTGGCAGACGGCTCGCCAGCGCGAGCCGGGCGAGGTCAAGGTCAACGTCTACAACCCCGACCCGCTGGCCGACGGCTGGCAGTCGCCTTACACCGCGATCGAGATCGTCTCCGACGACATGCCGTTCCTCGTGGACTCGGTGACGATGGAGCTGGGCCGCCAGGGATACGGGATCGAGTTGATCGTTCACCCGGTGATGCGGGTCGTCCGCGACGCCGACGGGGTGCTGGAGGAGGTGCTGGCGTCGGGCGCGATGGCGTTCGGCTTCCAAGCCGAGTCGGTGATCCATGTCGAGGTGGCGCGCCAGGCGGCGTCCGAGCGTCTGGCGGTGTTGCATTCGGGGATCGAGGTGGTGCTCGAGGAGGTCCGGGCCGCCGTCGAGGACTGGGGCGCGATGCGCGCCCGCACCACGGAGCTGGCCACCGAGCTGCGCCGGCAGGCCCCGCCGTGCGGATCTCACGAGCTCGCCGAGACCCAGGCGTTCCTGGCGTGGCTGGCCGACGAGAACTTCACGTTCCTCGGCTACCGCGAGTACCGGTTGGGACGGGAGGGGGGCGGCGAGTCACCGGCGGAGCTGAGCGCCATCGACGGGACGGGGCTCGGCATCCTGCGGGGCGCGGCGCCCGGGCCGCCCAAGCAGCTCACGGGGCCGGCCCTGCGAGAGGCACGATCGACTCATCCGCTCGTCCTCACCAAGGCCAACTCGCGCGCGACGGTCCACCGGCCCGCGTACCTGGACTACGTCGGCGTCAAGCAGTTCGCCCCCGATGGCCGCGTGATCGGCGAACGGCGCTTCCTCGGCCTGTACACGACCGATGCCTACAAGGCGAGCCTTCGCGATATCCCGCTCCTGCGCGACAAGGTCGACTACGCCATGGACAAGGCCGGCTTTCCCGACGACAGCCATGACGCCAAGGGCATGATCGACATCCTCGAGTCGCTGCCGCGCGACCTGCTGGTCCAGATCGACGCCGAGGACCTGTTCGAAGTCGCGATCGGGATTCTCGGTCTCGGCGAGCGCCAGCGCGTGCGCCTGTTCGTCGTCCCCGATCGTCTGGGCCGATTCGTGTCCTGCACGCTGTGCCTGCCCCGCGATCGCTTCCATACCCAGAACCGCCTGCGGGCCGGCCAGATCCTCGCCGAAGCCTTCGGCGGCGATCAGGTCGACTGGCGCCTGTACCTGTCGGAGTCGCTGATCGTTCGCGTCGACTACGTGGTGCACTGCCCGGCAGGGGTGCCGGACGGTTACGACGTGGCGGCCGTCGAAGCGCGGATCGCGCGCGCGACGCGGGCGTGGGGCGACGACCTGCGGGCCGCGCTGATCGCCGAGCACGGCGAGCGGCGCGGGCTCGAGCTCTACGCCGGCTACGCCACGGCGTTCCCGCCCGGCTACCGGGCCGACAACGACGCCGCGACGGCGATCGCCGACATCGCTCGCATCGAGCTTCTGCGCGGTCACCGCTCCGGTCCGACGCAGATCCATATCTATCGCCGCCGCGGCGACTCCGAGCAGATGGTGCGGGGCAAGCTGCTCAGCGCCACCCCGGTCGTGCTGTCCGACGTCGTGCCCAAGTTCGAGCACATGGGCGCCACGGTCGTCGACGAGCGCCCGTACGAGGTCACTCCGCTGTCCGCGGCACCCGTCTGGGTCTATGACTTCGGCCTGCGCTGCGACCCCGCGGATCTGGACCGCGCGGGCGATGGCTTCGCTCCGGCGTTCCTCGGAGCGTGGTCCGGGGAGCTGGAGGACGACCGGCTCAACGGGCTCGTGCTCCGCGCGGGGTTGAGCGGACGCGAGGTGACGATCATCCGCGCCGTCCTGCGTTACCTGCGTCAGGCGGCGATCGCCTACTCCGCCACGTACATGATCCAGACCCTGCTCGACAATCCCGGCATCGCCCGCCGGGCGGTCGCGCTGTTCGCCGCGCGCTTTGATCCCGATGGGCACGACGCCGAGCTGGCGCAGCGGCTGGCCGACGAGCTGCGGGCGGCCATCGACACCGTGGAGAGCCTCGACGCCGACCGCATCCTGCGCAGCTTCCTGGCCGTGCTCGAGGCGATGCTGCGCACCAACTACTACCGCGCCGACGCGGCCGGAGCCCATCCGACCTACGTGTCGTTCAAGCTCGACCCGACGCGGCTGGAGTTCCTGCCGCGGCCGCGGCCGCGCTTTGAGATCTTCGTCTACTCGCCGCGGGTGGAGGGCATCCACCTGCGGGGCGGCACGGTGGCGCGCGGCGGGCTGCGCTGGTCCGATCGCCGGGAGGACTTCCGGACCGAGGTGCTCGGGCTGATGAAGGCGCAGATGGTCAAGAACGCCCTGATCGTCCCGGTGGGCTCCAAGGGTGGCTTCGTCGTCAAGCGTCCGCCGGCCCGCGCCGGACGCGAGGAGCTCCTGCGGGAGGGGATCGCCTGCTACCGCACGTTCCTGTCGGGCCTGCTCGACCTCACCGACAACTACGTCGGCGGCCACGTGGTCGGCCCGGAGCGGGTGGTGCGCTACGACGACGACGATCCCTACCTGGTGGTCGCCGCCGACAAGGGCACGGCGGCCTTCTCGGACACCGCCAACGAGGTCGCCGCCGCATACGGCTTCTGGCTCGGGGATGCGTTCGCCTCCGGCGGCTCGCACGGCTATGACCACAAGCGGATGGGGATCACCGCTCGCGGGGCGTGGGAATCGGTCACGCGCCACTTCCGCGAGCTGGGCACCGACGTGAGTCGCCAGGAGATCAGCGTCGTCTCAATCGGCGACATGTCCGGTGATGTGTTCGGCAACGGGATGCTCCTCTCGCCGCATCTCCGGCTCCTGGCGGCGTTCAACCACGCGCACGTGTTCCTCGATCCCGACCCCGATCCCGCGGCCAGCTTCGCCGAGCGCCGGCGCCTGTTCGCGCTGCCGCGCTCCGGCTGGGACGACTACGACCGCTCGCTGATCTCGCCGGGGGGCGGGGTTCACTCCCGAGCATCCAAGGCGATCGAGATCAGCGAGGAGGTGAGGGCGGCGCTGGGAATCGAGGCCGAGAGCCTGGCTCCCAACGACCTCATCTCCGCGCTGCTGCGGGCGCCGGTCGATCTGCTGTTCAACGGCGGGATCGGTACCTACATCAAGGCGAGCACCGAGAGCCACGCCGACGCGGGCGATCGTGCCAACGATGCCGTCCGGGTGGACGGAGCCCAGCTGCGCTGCCGGGTCGTCGCCGAGGGCGGCAACCTCGGGTTGACGCAGCGCGGTCGGATCGAGTACGCGCTCCAGGGCGGGTCCGAGGGCGAGGGCGGGCGCATCAACACCGACGCCATCGACAACGTCGCCGGGGTCAACTGCTCAGATCACGAGGTCAACATCAAGATCCTGCTCGGACAGCTGACCGGCACCGGCGAGCTGGCCGAGGGCGAGCGCAACGAGCTGCTGCGCCAGATGACCGGCGCGGTCGCCGACGCGGTCCTGTACGCCAGCTACACCCAGACGCAGGCGATGAGCGTCGCGCTGCGCCAGGCGACCTCCATGGCTCCCGTCCACGCGCGCCTGATCCGGCATCTCGAGCAGGTGGCGTCGCTTGACCGGGAGATCGAGTTCCTGCCCTCCGAGGAGACCCTGGAAGCGCGCCGTGGTCAGCGGCGCGGGCTCACCTCGCCGGAGCTGGCGACGATCATGGCCTACGGCAAGATCCGGCTCTACGTCGAGCTGCTCGATTCCGACCTGCCCGAGGATCCATACCTCCTCGACGATCTCGAGCGCTACTTCCCGCCTCCGCTGCGTGAGCGCTACGGAGTCGAGATCCGCGCCCATCGTCTGCGCCGAGAGCTCATCGCGACGATCGTCGCCAACCAGCTCGTCGACCGAGCGGGGATGACGTTCGCCTTCCGGCTGGGGGAGGAGACCGGCGCGTCCGTGCCCCAACTGGCCCGGGCCTACGCCGTGGCCCGGGAGGTGTTCGCGATGCGCGACTTCTGGGCCGAGGTGGAGGGGCTCGACAACCAGATCGAGGCCGGCACGCAGCTCTCGATCCTGATCGAGGGCCGGCGACTCGTCGAGCGGGCCACCCGCTGGCTCGTGCGCTCCCGCGGGCGCTCGGCGATCGACGTGGCGGCCACGACGGCGCGGTTCGCGCCCGGCGCCGAGGCGCTGGCGGCGGCGCTGCCCGCCGTACTCTCGGGCGCCGACCGCCATTCCTTCCAGGATCGCCTGGTCGAGCTCGCCGCGGCCGGAGTGCCGCCGGGACTGGCGCAGCGGGTGGCCAGCCTGCCGGCGCTGCTCGCGGTGTTCGACATCGTCGAAGACGGGGAGTTGACCGGCATCGCCCAGCCGGTCGTCATGGCGGTGTACTTCGGGCTCGGGGCGCGGCTCGGGCTGGACTGGCTGCGCGACCGGATCCTCGAGCTGCCGCGCAACGACCGCTGGCAGGCGCTCGCCCGGGCGGCGCTGCGCGACGATCTCTACGAGATGCACCGCGCGCTGGCCCGCGACGTCCTCGCCGCCGGCGCGGCCGGCGGGGCGGCGGCGGCGATCGATGCGTGGCTGCTCGCCAACGACGCCGCGGTGCAGCGCTCGCAGGGCGTGCTGGCCGACGTCCAGGCGGCGCGCACCTACGACACGACGACGCTGCCGGTCGCGCTGCGCGAGCTCAAGAACCTCGTGCCGGAGAGCGGCTGAGGCGGGTCGGCCGGCGGTCGGCGGTCAGCGGATTTAGCTGACGGTCGCGGTCCGGCTGACGAGCGAGATGCCGCCCGGGCCGGTCCAGCTGATGCGCAGGCCGCCGGCGGAGGGCAGCGACACGTTGGTGGTGAAGAAGCCTTCGGCACCCGAGCCGCTGACCGTGGCCACGGTTGACCAGTCGCTCGAGCCGACCGGCTTGAACTGCAGGATCGCGGTCCGCGACGACGGGGGGCGGATCTGTCCCCACACGGAGACGTTCGAGCCGTGCTGGGGATGGGGCAGCCACAAGGGAAGCTCGAACGCGTAGTAGGCCGGCTTGGGCTGATCGGAGGGGTAGAAGAGCAGGCCCGACTGGAAGGTCGCCCAGTAGGCCTTGCTGCCCTTCGGGTCGTTCGTGTTCGGGGCGTTGTCGACGAGCAGGAACTGGGAGAAGGCGGGCACCCGCGGGTTGGCCCACGCCATGTACTCGCCCTCGTTGATGAACTCGGCCTGCTGGGCCTGCGAGAACGTGACAAACGGACTGGGGATGCGGCTCTGCACTCCCCACTCGGTGATGTCGATCGGCTTGCCGGTCGGCTGGTGGTAGGCCGAGGCGCTGCGGTCCAGCGCCTTCTCGATGCGCGAGATTCCCGAGAGCGTGGCCGAGTTGGGATCGGGACGCCGGTAGTCGGGCGGATGGTCGAAGTCGTAGGGATGGTGGGCCCATCCGGCGGCGTCGAAGAGAGCGGGGTTGGCCCGCACGAAGCCGCCTCGGCTGCCCGAGCGCGGGCAGCCGACCTGGGTCGCCGCCGTGCCCCGCAACGGCCGGTAGCTGCCGTTCAGGCAATAGAACGCGCGCACGAAGGTGAGCGGGTCCATGCTGGCGCCGTAACCCTTGTGACTGGCGCCGTAGGCGGCGGTCTCGCCGATCATGATGGTGTCGTGACGGTGACCGGTCGCGACCAGCCCCTTCCAGGCCGCGTCGACCATGCCGCGGTAGATGGCCGGGGAGGCCTCGACCTTCTTGCCGCTCTTGAGCGTGTTCCACTGCGGAGTCATCCAGCCGCCGATGTTCGGCTCGTTCCAGATGCCCCAGTAGCGGACCGCCGGAAGGACGCTGGCGTGGCCGTTGATGTCGGGCGCGACGAAGCTCCCGCTGTAGCGCTTGGCCACGGCCTGCACGAACTGGCCGTAGTCGGCGGCGTTGGGATCGTGCGAGAAGCGATAGCCCTGGGCGAGCTTGCGCGGCGGCGTGGCCCAGGTGGGGGCGGGCGCCGTGGGCTGGAAGTAGACCTGCAGGCCGTCCTGGGTGGCCACGCGGTCCAGGAAGTCGTACCGGGCCCAGACACCCCTGGGATAGGCGTTGGGGTTGGTGGCGTCGAACTTGGGTTTCTTGCTCGAGCCCGCGTGGGGAGCGAGCAGCTGCCACACGACCGACACGCGAACCCGGTCGATGCCCATGTTCTTGAGCATCTGCAGCGTCTGCCCGACCGACTGCGGCGATGCGTAGATCAGCTTGGCGTCGTCCTGCAGGATCATCGCCTGCTGCCCCGACGCGAGGGCGGCCCCGGGAGCGGCCAGCGCGAGGGCGACGAGAACGGCGAGCATTCCCGGGAGCGTAGAGCGACGCATCGCCGCGGCATCCTAGACCCCCCCGGAAGAAAGTGCGTCGGCAGACGGGCTCTCGGGGGTGTCCCGGGCGCGCGCCCGCGCGGCGCGCACGATCAGGGTCCCGAAGTCGAGCAGGCCCCCGACCAGGAAGGCCAGCGGTCCGGTCAGCAGTCGGGCGCCAACTCGCGAGGCCACGCCCCCAAGCTATCGTTGCGTGTCCGATGTCGAGCCTGAAGACGAGCGTCACCGAGCTGCCCGAGTCGCGCGTGCGCGTCGAGGCCGAGGTGCCGGCCGAAGAGGTCGAGCGGCGCGTCCAGCAGGCCGCCCGCAAGCTCGGCGGCCAGTTGCGGGTGCCCGGCTTTCGCAAGGGGAAGGTTCCACCCCCGGTCGTCATCCGCCAGCTGGGCCGCGAGACGGTGCTCGATGAGGCGCTGCGCAGCTCGCTGGGCAGCTGGTACGTGGAGGCGATCGACGGCGCCGGCATCGCGCCCATTGGCGAGCCCGACCTCGACGTCGGCGACCTGCCGGGGCAGGGCGAGCCGCTCGCCTTCTCGATCGAGATCGGCGTGCGCCCCCAGGCCAAGCTGGGCACCTACAAGGGCCTGGAGGTCGGCCGCCGCGAGCCGGCCGCCGACGATGCCGCCGTCGACGAGCAGATCGAGGGGCTGCGCGACCGCATGGCCACCCTGGACACGGTGGAGCGCGCGGCGCAGAGCGGCGACCACGTGGTCGTCGACTACGTCGGCAAGGTCGACGGCGTGCCCTTCGACGGAGGCGAGGGCCGCGATCAGCTGATCGAACTGGGCTCGGGACGGTTGATTCCCGGATTCGAGGAGCAGCTGACGGGCGCCTCGGCCGGCGACGAGCGCGAGGTCAAGGTCACCTTCCCCGAGGAGTACCCGAACGAGCTGGGCGGCAAGGAGGCGACGTTCGACGTCACCGTCCACGAGGTCAAGGCCAAGCGCCTGCCCGAGCTCGATGACGACTTCGCCTCCGAGGCATCCGAGTTCGACACGCTCGCCGAGCTGCGCGAGGACATCGCCACCAAGCTGCGCGAGGGCGACGAGCGCGCCGTCGAGCGCGAATTCGAGGAGGCGGTGCTCCAGGCCGCGGCCGACGAGGCCCAGGTCGAGCTGCCCGACGCTCTCGTTCACGCTCGCGCGCACGAGCTGATCGAGCAGACGCTCGGAGCGCTGGCGCGCCAGGGGATCAACAAGGACACCTACCTTCAGATCACCGGCAAGAACGAGGAGGAGCTGGCTCACGACGCCGAGCCCGACGCCGCCTCCGCGCTACGCCGGGAGGCGGTGCTGGCCGCGATCGTCGAGGCCGAACAGATCGCGCCCTCCGACGAGGAGCTGGTCGCGGCGCTGGCGCCGGCCGCCGAGCGCGACGGCTCGGACCCGGCCGAGCTCGTCGAGCAGCTGCGACAGGCCAACCGCCTGGACTCGCTGCGCGAAGACGTCGCCAACCGCCAAGCGCTCGATCTGCTCGTGTCCGAGGCCAAGCCGATCGGGGTGGCCCAGGCCCAGGCGCGCGACAAGCTGTGGACGCCCGGCAAGGAGCCCAGCCCGCCCGCCGGCGGGGGCGAGCCCGACGAATCCGCGGCCGGCTCAAGCCAGATCTGGACCCCGGGAAACTGACGCCAATCAAGCGCGTCGGCGGCCCGCGGGCAGGTGGATAACCGCAACATCGCGGTTGCTACAGTCGGCAGGATTCCGGCGCAGGACGAAAAAGAAGGCAGGCCATGAGCCCACTCGTACCGATGGTCGTCGAGCAAACCTCCCGCGGGGAGCGTGCGTTCGACATCTACAGCCGGTTGCTCAACGAGCGGATCGTCTTCCTGGGGACTCCCGTCGATGACCAGATCGCCAACCTGATCGTCGCTCAGCTCCTGCACCTGGAGTCCGAGGATCCCGACAAGGACATCTCGATCTACATCAACAGCCCCGGCGGATCGGTCTACGCGGGCCTGGCGATCTACGACACGATGCAGTTCATCAAGCCGGACGTCTCGACGATCTGCGTGGGGATCGCGATGTCGATGGGGGCTCTCCTGCTCGCCGGCGGCGCCGAGAACAAGCGCATGGCCCTGCCCAACGCCAAGATCCTGATTCATCAGGTGTCCTCAAGTTTTCAGGGGCAGGCGACCGATATTGAGATCCATGCCCGCGAGATCATCGATGTTCGCCGTCGGCTGGACGAGATCATCGCCAAGCACACCGGCAAGGATCTCGACCAGGTCCGCAAGGACACCGAGCGTGACTACTTCATGAGCTCAGAAGAAGCAAAGGAGTACGGAATCATCGATCGAGTCATCTCGCAGCACTGAAGGCATTAGTCTTCGGGACTGACGGGGCTCGGCCGAGTCCGCTCCCGGGAGGGGAACCATGGCACGTCCAACCGACTCCAACGAACAGCTTCTCTGCAGCTTCTGCGGCAAGTCGCAACGCCAGGTCAAGAAGCTGATCGCCGGTCCCGGGGTCTACATCTGCGACGAGTGCATCGATCTCTGCAACGAGATCATCGACGAGGAGCTGACCGCCCCCCCGAGCTTCGACATCGAGAATCTCCCCAAGCCGCGGGAGATCTACGACGTCCTCAACGAGTACGTCGTCGGCCAGGAACAGGCCAAGCGCTCCCTGTCGGTAGCGGTCTACAACCACTACAAGCGCGTGCAGATGATGACGTCCGACGAGCACGACATCGAGCTGCAGAAATCCAACATCCTGCTCCTCGGGCCGACGGGTTGCGGCAAGACGCTGCTCGCCCAGACGCTGGCCAAGATCCTCAACGTCCCGTTCGCGATCGCGGATGCGACCGCGCTGACCGAGGCCGGCTACGTGGGGGAGGACGTCGAGAACATTCTTTTGAAGCTGATCCAGGCCGCCGATTACGACGTCAAGAAGGCCGAGACGGGGATCATCTACATCGACGAGGTCGACAAGATCGCCCGCAAGGCCGACAACCCGTCGATCACCCGGGATGTGAGTGGTGAGGGCGTCCAGCAGGCGCTGTTGAAGATTTTGGAGGGCACGACGGCAAGCGTTCCCCCCCAGGGCGGGCGCAAGCATCCCCACCAGGAGTTCCTCTCGATCGACACCACGAACGTGCTGTTCATCTGCGGCGGCGCGTTCGCGAACCTCGATCGCGTCATCGAGCGGCGGATCGGTCATCAGGGCGTCGGCTTCGGCGCCGCGATCCAGTCCAAGGAGCAGCGCGACGCCGGCCAGATCTTCGAGCACTGCCTCCCCGAGGACCTCATCCAGTACGGCCTGATCCCCGAGTTCATCGGCCGTCTGCCCGTCATGTCGGCGATCCACCAGCTCGACCGCGACGAGCTGATGCAGATCCTCACCGAGCCCCGCAACGCGCTCGTCAAGCAGTTCCAGCGTTTCTTCCAGTTCGACGGGATCGAGCTCGTGTTCGCCGACGAGGCCCTGAGCTCGGTGGCCGACAAGGCCCTCGAGCGCGAGACGGGCGCTCGCGGCCTGCGCTCGATCATCGAGGAGGTCCTGCTCGAGGTCCAGTTCGAGCTACCCTCCCGCCGCGACGTCCAGAAGTGCGTCGTCACCCGCGACACGATCGAGAAGGGCACCTCGCCCACGCTCGTCACCGTCGCCGCGCCCGACGAGGACGAAGCCGCCGCCTAAGCATTGGCACAAAGCTGCCACCCACGCGTGACGTTTTTCCGTGTCACCGTGGGGCCGTGTCCGACCCGGAGCGGGTTTTCGCACCCTGAGCGGTGCAAAACCCGCTCCAGCGCCGCGTTCGATCGCGACCTGGCGATGGCTCGCCTGTGTCGGCGGCAGGATCGGGGCGGTCGGGATCGCGCAGCTCCAGAAGTTGGGTTCTCCGCGCGCGAGGTAGACCATCTCGTGTCAGCAGTGGAGCGTTTTACCGTCGCCATCGAGGCGTCCTCCTCGATGCCCGAGCGCCGGCCACGCCGCGGGGACAGCTGTTCGCAGCAGTCCTCGCGTTCGGCGCCGGCGCCTTCCTCAGCCACCGCACAGCCGCCGCGCTGCACGGTCTGCGGGCGATCAATGTGCGCGCCATCGAAGTCACGGTCGTGTCCGGCCACACGCCAAAGCATCCGGGGTTGATCACGCATCGGACACGCAGCACGCCTCATCCGCGACGACGTCAGGACACGCGACGGGTTGCGCGTCAGCTCGATCCCGCGCCTCCTCCTCGAGCTCGCGCCCCGCGAGTGCAGGACCGAGCTCGATCGCCTGATCGCCGAAGCCGCCCGACGGCGGATGCTTGACCTGCAGCGGGTCGAGCAAATGCTCGCCCGCCACGGCGGCCGTCGTGGGACCAACGCGTTGCGAGCCGCTCTCGCCGCCTACCAGCCGGCCCCAGACGACAAGTCACGCCTGGAGCGCGCGTTCGCCGACTGGCTGGCAACCCTCTCCGACATCCCCGCCCCCCAGCGCAATGTCGAGCTCGCCGGCCGCTGGGAGATCGACTTCTACTGGCCGGCGTACTCCCTCGCCGTCGAGCTCGACGGTCGCCCGTACCACCTGCTCCCGGCCGACCAGGAGCGCGACCGGATCAAGGACGTGTGGCTGCAGCGCCACCGCATCTCGATCGTCCGCGTCACCGAGTTTCGCTTCGAGCACGACCGGCCCGGCATCGAGGCCGATCTGCGCCACTTCCTCGTCGACGACCGAGCGGCGTAAACCGCCAATACACTCAGCCGGATGTCTGCGCTCGAATCGAGAACCCGCTACGACCCGTCCGAGGTGGAGCCCCGGATCGTGCAGAAGTGGCTGGAATCCGGCCTCTTTCACCCTGAGCCGGAGGGCAGCGCGGACGAGAACTATTCGATCGCGATCCCGCCTCCGAACGTCACCGGCGTGCTGCACATGGGCCACGCGCTCAACAACACGATCCAGGACTCCCTGGCGCGCTATCAGCGCATGCGCGGGCGGCGAACGAAGTGGATCCTCGGCACCGATCACGCCGGCATCGCGACCCAGACCCAGGTGGAGCGGGCGCTGCAGGCCGAGGGCTCGAGCCGGCTCGACCTGGGACGCGAGCAGTTCGTGCAGCGCGTGTGGCAGTGGCGCGAGCAGTACGGGGGGACGATGATCGCCCAGCTCAAGCGCCTCGGCGCCTCGTGCGACTACGAGACCGAGCGGTTCACGCTCGATGAGGCCTACGCCCGGGCGGTGCTGCGGGTCTTCGTGGACCTGTACGAGAAGGGCTACATCTACCGCGACCGGTACATGGTCAACTGGGATCCGGGCTCGGGCTCGGCGATCTCCGACCTGGAGGTCGAGCAGCGTGACGTCTCGGACACGCTCTACTACATCGACTACCCCCTGGCCACCGGCTCGGGGGCGATCACGGTGGCCACGGTGCGCCCGGAGACGATGCTCGCCGACTCGGCGATCGCCGTCCACCCCGAGGACGAGCGCTACCGCCGGCTGATCGGCGAGAAGGCGATCCTGCCGCTCGTCGGACGCAAGCTGCGGATCATCGCCGACGAGTACGTGCGGCCGGAGTTCGGGACCGGCGCGCTGAAGATCACCCCCGCCCACGACCCCAACGACTTCGAGATCGGCCGTCGCCACAGCCTGCCCCAGCCGTCGGTGATCGGCGAGGACGGACGCATCACCGACGAGGCACCCGAGCGCTTCCGGGGCCTGACCGTCGCCGAGGCGCAGCTGCGGGTCGTCGACGAGCTCGGCCAGCAGGGGCTGATCGCCCGGACCGAGACCTACGATCACACCGTCCCGTTCTCGCAGCGCTCCGGGGAGCGGATCGAGCCGCTCATCTCCCTGCAGTGGTTCATGGCCATGGACCGGCTGGCGGCGCCGGCGATCGAGGCGGTGACGAGCGGCCGCGTGCGCTTCCATCCCGACAACTACACGAAGGTCTACCTGGACTGGATGCGCAACATCCGGCCGTGGTGCATCAGCCGTCAGCTGTGGTGGGGCCACCAGCTGCCCGTGTGGTACCGCGACCTGGAGACCTACGTCGGGACCGAGCCGCCGCGCGGCGACGGCTGGCACCGCGACCCCGACGTGCTCGACACGTGGTTCTCCAGCGCGTTGTGGCCGTTCGCGACGCTCGGCTGGCCCGACCGCACCCCGGAGCTGCGGGCCTTCTATCCGACCGACGCGCTCTCGACCGCGCGCGACATCATCTTCCTGTGGGTGGCGCGGATGATCATGATGGGCCTCGAGTTCACCGGCGAGGTGCCGTTCTCCGACGTCAACGTGCATTCGATCATCCAGGCGCCGGACGGCCGGCGGATGTCCAAGTCGCTGGGCACCGGGATCGACCCCATCGATCTCATCGAGGGCGGTCCGCGCCCGCCCGTGTTCGCCTCGGGCAACGCCGACCCGGGTGAGTTTCCGGCCTACGGCGCTGACGCGCTGCGGTGGGGCCTGCTCGCCATGTCCTCGGGCCAGGACGTTCGCTTCGCCGAGGATAAGGTCGCCCAGGGACTGCAGCTGACCAACAAGCTCTGGAACGCCACGC
Source organism: uncultured Solirubrobacteraceae bacterium (assembly GCA_963744845.1). Taxonomy (GTDB): domain Bacteria; phylum Actinomycetota; class Thermoleophilia; order Solirubrobacterales; family Solirubrobacteraceae; genus Palsa-465. The sequence continues at coordinate 378,126 of CAVUVE010000012.1, read as the reverse complement.
GCCTGATCCTCCTCGGCGTGGGAGAGCAGGCTCGCGCCGCCGCGCGGCCGACCACGGTGGAGGATCGGTGGATGCTGTCGCGCCTGGCCCGCGCCCAGACCGAGGTGTCGCAGCGCATCGAGCAGTTCGACTTCTCGCATGCCGCGCTGGCGCTGTACGACTTCGTCTACGGCGAGCTGTGCGACTGGTATCTCGAGCTCGTCAAGCCGCGGCTGCGCGCCGGCGAGCCCGAGCTGGCCGGCACCTTGCTGCACGTGCTCACCGAGACGGTGGCGCTGGCCCACCCGCTGATCCCGTTCGAGACCGAGGAGATCTACTCCCACATCCCGGGCGCCGAGGGGCTGCTGGCCGCGCGCGTGACCGAGCCGCCGGCCGAGGGCGCGATCGACCCCGAGGCCGAGGCGGCGGTGCAGCGAGCGATCGCCGCGGTGCAGGCCCTGCGTCGCTGGCGGGCCCTGGAGAAGGTGGAGGCGGGGTCGAGGCTGCCGGCGCGGCTGGCCGCCGAGGGCTACGACGAGACCGCCGAGCATGTGGCGCGGTTGGCGCGGATCGCGCTCGACGGGGCCAGCGACGACGCCGTGGCGACGGTCCCGATCCCGGGCGGTGCGGTCGAGATCCTCGCCAGCCCCGACGTCGATCCGGGTGCCTCGGAGCGGCGGATCGAGGCCGAGCGCGACCGTCTCGGCGCCGAGATCGAGCGCGCCGAGCGCAAACTGTCCAATCCGGGCTTCGTCGCCAAGGCGCCGGCCGAGGTCGTGGCCGGCGAGCGCGACAAGCTCGCCCGGCTGCGTGGGGAGCTGGACGCGCTGTGACCGGTCCCGAAGCTGAGCAGTACCTGCTGTCGCTCGAGCTGTTCGGGATGCGGTTCGGCCTGGACCGCATGCGGCGATTGATGACCGCCCTCGGGCATCCCGAGCGCCGGTTTGACTCGATTCACGTCGTCGGGACCAACGGCAAGTCCTCGACGGTGAGGATGACCGCCGCCATCCTCGCCCATCACGGCGTGCGGACCGGCGCCTACCTGTCGCCCCATCTCGTCTCCTTCGGGGAGCGGATCCGGATCGACGATCGCGATCTGTCCGCAGAGGCGTTCGGCGCCGCCGTCGGACGGGCGGCGCGGGCGGCCGCCCGCGTCGATCGCTCCGCGGCCGACGAGGACGATCGCGTCACCCAGTTCGAGGCCCTCACCGCCGCCGCGTATTCGGAGCTGGCCCAGCGCGGGGTGGAGGTGGCGGTGATCGAGGCCGGCCTGGGCGGGCGCTACGACGCCACGAACGTGATCCCGTCCAAGGTCCAGGTGCTGACGAGCGTCGGGCTCGAGCACACCCGCTGGCTGGGCCCGACGCTGACCGACATCGCCACCGAGAAGCTCGACGTCGTCCAGCCAGGGGAGACGCTCGTGCTCGGTGCCGGTCTCGAGCCCGAGGTGATGGAGGTGGCCGAGCGCGTGGCCGACGAGCGCGGGGCGCGGATCGTCGTCGCCGACACCGACCCCGGAGTCCCGGTCGGCGCGCCGGGCGCCTACCAGCGGCGCAACTTCGCGCTCGCCCGGGCGGCCGCCGAGGCGTTCCTGGGCTCCCTGTCGCACGAGGCCGTCGTCGCGGCGGCGAGTGACGTGCGCGTCCCCGGCCGTCTGCAGCGACTCGCCGCCGACCCGCTGACCGTCGTCGACGTCGCTCACAACCCTGAGGGGGCACGGGCGCTGGCGGAGTCGCTGCCCGACCTGGCGGCCGGCCGGTCGCCGGTGGTGGCGGTCGTGTCGATTCTCGACGACAAGGATGCGGCCGGTATGCTGGCCGCGCTCATGCCGGCCTGCGACGCGCTGGTGCTGACACGAACCCACAACCCCCGGGCGCTGCCCCCGCCGACCCTCCAGTCGCTGGCCCGGCAGCTGCACGGCCCCGCCGCCGAGGTGGTCGCCGATCCCCAGCGCGCGCTTCAACGGGCGCGGGAGCTCGCCGGCCGCGACGGCGTGGTCATCGCGACGGGCTCGCAGTACCTGATCGCCGACCTGCTGGCCGGTGGACCTCGTGAACGCGCCTCGGTGCTGTGAACGACGGCGACGACCAGCCTCGGTTCATCACCATGATCGGGCTGGTGGCGCTGATCGTCGCGGTCGTGATCCTCGTCTTCTTCGGGATCGGATACCTGTTCGGGCGGGCGTTCTTGTGACGAAAGCGACACGTCGAACGAGGATCCCGGGCTCCGACGGCGTATTGATAGGCGCCGGTCCATCCTGGCCCCCACTACACTCGCGACGTTAATGCTGCCCTACGCAATTTTCGGGATTCACAACAGCGCCCTGAACCTCGCCGTGGAACTGGTGATCCTGTTCCTGGTGGTGATCTGGTTCGCGCTCGTCTTCTGGACCTACGCCGACGCTCACCGGCGGGTCGCCGACCCGCTGCTGATCACGTGCGCGACCCTCGCCTCGCTGTTCCCGTTCGTGGGAACGATCGTCTACATGATCGTGCGGCCGCCCGAGTACCTCGACGACGTCCGTGAGCGCGAGCTGGAGATGCAGGCCGCCGAGGCCCGCCTGGCCGAGCTCGGCTATCACCTGTGCCCGCACTGCGACTACGAGGTGGAGCGCGATTACCTGCGCTGCCCCAACTGCATGCGCAAGCTCAAGGACCCGTGCCAGTCGTGCGGGCGTCCGCTGGACCCGACGTGGAAGGTGTGCCCGTTCTGCGAGGCCGAGCTCGGGACGCCCGCGCCGACCCCGCGACGTCAGCGCCGCCGGGGAGCCAGCATCGAACAGCCGCCGGCGGCCGAGCAGCCGTCGACGACGACTTCCAGTGACCCGCACCCCCCGCCCCCCGAGAGGACCCCGCCGCCGTGGAGCGCACGCTCATTCTTGTCAAGCCCGATGCCTTTGCCCGCAACCTCACCGGCGAGATCATCGCTCGCTTGCAGCGCAAGGGCCTGGCCCTCGTCGCCCTGCAGCTGATGACGATGAGCCGCGAGCTGGCCACCCAGCACTACGCCGAGCACGAGGGCAAGCCGTTCTTTGAGGAGCTCGTGAGCTTCATCACCTCCGGGCCGCTGGTGGCGATGGTCCTCGAGGGCGAGTCGGCGATCGCCGCCGCCCGCCAGCTCATCGGGGCCACCAACCCCCTCGAGGCGACCACGGGCTCGATCCGCGGCGACTACGCGGTGTCAGTCGGCCAGAACATGGTCCACGGCTCCGACGCGCCGGAGTCGGCGGCCCGCGAAGTCAAGCTGTTCTTTCCCGATCTCGGCTGACGCGGGGGCGGGCGGGATCCGTTTCATTCTCGCCTCGCGCTCGCCGCAGCGCCGGGCGATCCTGGAGCAGATCGGCGTGACCTTCGAGGTCGTCGTCACCGACGCCGAGGAGCTGACCGCCGGGCCGCCGGAGGAGGTGGCCGTGGAGAACGCCTACCGCAAGGCAACGGCCGTCGGCGGGCGGCCGTCCGCCGCCGTGCTCGGCGTGGACACGATCGTGGCCGTCGGCGCGCGGATCTACGGCAAGCCGCCCGACCGCGCGGCCGCGGGGGAGACGCTGCGCGCGCTCTCGGGTCGCCGCCACGCGGTGATCAGCGGCCTGTGCCTGGTCGAAGGCGAGCGGGTGCGCACGGCGGCCGCGCGCACGCTCGTCGAGTTTCGCTCGCTCGACGAGGCGACGATCGACGCCTACCTGGACAGCGGGGAATGGCGCGATCGGGCCGGCGGCTATGCGATCCAGGGTCGGGGAGCCCTGCTCGTGCGGGCGATCGAGGGCGACTACCTCAACGTCGTCGGCCTGCCCGTCGCCGCCCTCGTCGACCTCGCCCCGGGGCTTCTCGCTCCCCGCTGAAGCGCTGCACGGGCCCGTGCACCGTCCCCCGACGGGGCGCAGACCCGTTTTCCAGGGTTTTTCGAGGCGACAGGGCGTGCCCAGGGGTTCGGGGGGTCCGAGCGTTCGATACACTCGCCCTCGGACGGAGGCGGCGACGGGATACGTGCGCCCCCCACCCCGTGACGGTCTCGCGCCTCGGTCCACTGCTTTCAGCTACCTCCAACCAATATGGGCTTCTTCACGTATCTGACCGGTTTCGGCGGCCGCGACATGGCGGTTGACCTCGGCACCGCCAACACGCTCGTCTACGTGCGCGGCCGTGGCATCGTGCTCTCGGAGCCGAGCGTGGTCGCCGTCGACTCGCGCAGCGGCGAGGTCCACGCCGTCGGCATCGAGGCCAAGCGGATGCTGGGTCGCACCCCGGGCACGATCTCGGCCATCCGTCCCCTCAAGGACGGGGTGATCGCGGACTTCGAGGTCACCGAGGAGATGCTGCGCCACTTCATCCAAAAGGTCCATCAGAACCGCTGGGCGCATCCGCGCGTCGTCGTCTGCGTGCCCTCCGGGGTGACGGGCGTCGAGAAGCGCGCCGTCGAGGAGGCGTGTCTGTCGGCCGGGGCCCGCCAGGCCTACCTGATCGAGGAGCCGATGGCGGCGGCGATCGGCGCCGGACTACCGGTCGGCGAGCCCACCGGCTCGATGGTCGTCGACATCGGCGGCGGCACGAGCGAGGTGGCGGTCATCTCGCTCGGCGGGATCGTCGTGTCGCAGTCGATCCGGGTCGGGGGCGACGAGCTCGACGAGGCGATCATCAACTACGTCAAGCGCGAGTACAAGCTGCTCATCGGCCAGCAGACGGCCGAGGAGGTCAAGCTCGAGATCGGCTCGGCGCACGTCATGCCCGAGGAGGTCCAGGCCGAGATCCGCGGCCGGGACATGGTCTCGGGCCTGCCCAAGACGGTGATCCTCACCAGCGAGGAGATCCGCGGGGCCCTGGAGGAGCCGGTGTCGCAGATCATCGACGCCGTCAAGCAGACCCTGGATCGCACGCCGCCCGAGCTCGCCTCTGACATCATGGACCGCGGCATCATGCTCGCCGGCGGCGGCTCGCTGTTGCAGGGAATCGAGGAACGTCTGCGTCACGAGACGCAGATGCCCGCGCACCTGGCGGAGTCTCCGCTGACGTGCGTCGCCGTCGGATCCGGCCGGTCGCTCGAGGAGTTCGAAGCGATCCACCGGTCGAGCAAGAATTCACGTAACCGGCGGCGCCGGTAATAGGTTTCCGCGGAGACCTGGGAGATTTCCCGCCCGCCCCGGAGCACACCACTTTGAGGACACGAATCTCGTGCACGACAAACAGGTTCGACGGCGACGCGCAGTGCTTGGACTGCTCGTCGGCGTCTCCCTGATCCTGCTCACCGCCTACTTCGGCGAATCTCCCAGCAGTCCTCTGCACAGCGTCCAGCGCGGGATCGTCGCCGTGCTCTCGCCGGTCCAGACGGGCGCCAGCAAGGCGCTCTCGCCGGTCCGTGACGTCGCCAACTGGGTGTCGGACACGCTGCGGGCCAAGTCCCAGCGCGATCAGCTCAAAAAGCAGGTTCAGGCGCTGAACAAGCAGGTGGCCCAGTACCGCACCGCCGCCATCCAGAACGCGCAGCTGCGCCAGCAGCAGGGTCTGGACCAGAGCGTCGGCCTGGACAGCTATCACCCGCTGGGGGCCGACGTGATCGGGCGCGACCCGAGCCTGTGGTACCAGCACGTCGAGGTCGACAAGGGCTCCAGCGACGGCGTCGCCCTCGATGATCCGGTGACCGGCGATGGCGCGCTCGTCGGCAAGGTCTCGAGCGTTCAGGGCTCGACGGCGATCGTCACCCTGATCACCGACCACTCCTACGCGGTCGCCGCCCAGGTGCTCAACAGCCGGGGCGACAGTGGCGTGCTCGTGCCCGCCATCGGCAACCCCAACCAGCTGCTGCTGCAGAGCCTGCCCAACCACGCCGCGATCGTTCGCGGCGACCAGGTGGTGACGGCCGGTTTCCAGAGCAGCGTCCGCCCGGCGCTGCAATCGCTCTACCCGCCGGGCATCCCGATCGGCAACGTCCTCGACGCCAACCAGAACGAGCTGCTCAACAACGGCCAGGTCACGGTGTCGCCGTCGGCCGACATCCGCCATTTCGACACCGTCCAGATCCTGACCCGGCCCCACGCCGGCACCCTGCGAGCCTCGGTCCGGTGAGCATGCCCTCTCCGCGTCTCGTCCTGCGCCTGGCGGTCCTGGCGCTGGCCATGGTCGTGATCCAGGAGACCGCCGTCTCGCAGATCTCGATCTTCGGCATCAGCGCCGACCTCACGCCGCTGGTCGTGATGTCGGTCGGGCTGCTTGCCGGCTCGCTGCCCGGAGCGGTGATGGGCTTTGCCACCGGCCTGCTCGTCGACACGGTGCTCGTGCAGACGCTCGGCGTCACCTCGCTGCTCTACATCGCCATCGGCTACTGGTCCGGGCGCCTGCGCGAGCTGCGCGATCCCGCCCATGGGCTGGTGCCGCTCGCCGCCGGGGCCGCGGCCACCGCGGTGGCGGGGATCGGGATGACGCTCATCCAGTTCCTGCTCGGAGTCGACGCGCCGGTCAGCTGGCTGCTCGCCCAGCAGATCTTCATCACCGTGCTCGTCAACACGCTCATCTCGCTGCCCGTCTACGCGCTCGTCCGGCGGATCATCACCCCGACCCTGCCCGACGACCCGCGCCGGCGCCGGCGCCGCGCCTACACGACCGGTGGGCTGAGCCCGCTGCAGAGCCCTTCCCAGCGCCTGGGACCGCTCAACCGGCCCGCCGGCGGGGGCGGGATCCGCTGATGGTCGACCCGCCCGAGGACCGCCGTCCCCCGCTGACCCCGCAGCTCGCGCTGCGGGTGGCGATCGTCGGCTCGGTCGCGCTTGCCCTATTCGCGATCATCTTCTTCCGCCTGTGGTTCCTGCAGGTCCTCTCCGGCGACCAGTACCTCGCCAAGGCCACCGTCAACCGGGTGCGCAACGTCGGCGTCGCCGCCGAGCGGGGCGACATCGTCGATCGCACTGGCGCCGTCCTCGTCGACAGCCGCCGCGCCCTGTCGGTGCAGATCTCCCCGTCGGCGCTGCCCAAGTCAGGACATGCCCGCCGTCAGCTGTACCGGCGCCTGGCCGGGGTGCTCGCCATGTCGCTGAAGCCGAGCCGCTGCGTGATCGCCGGCAACCCCCCGAAGGTCCGCCGGCTGGCCAGGATCCCGTGCGTCGTCGCCCAGCAGCTGGCGATCGCTCCGTTCGCCGACGTCACGATCAAGCGCGACGTCAGCCGCGATGTCCAGTACTACCTGGCCGAGCGCTCCAACGAGTTCCCGTCGGTGGAGGTGCAGCAGATCTACCTGCGCAACTATCCGCTGCACCAGCTCGCCGCCCAGCTGTTCGGCACGGTGGGGCCGATCGAGCCCCAGCAGTACGGGCACAAGGGCTACAAGGGGGTCCCCCGCAACGCGATCATCGGCCAGTCCGGCCTGGAGGCCGCCTACGACCATTACCTGCGCGGCAAGGACGGCAACGACCAGGTGCAGGTCAACGCGTTCGGTGAGCCCACGGGGAGCCACGCCACCGCCAAGCCGGTCGCCGGTCACAAGCTCGCGCTGTCGCTCGATACCGGTCTGCAGCAGGTGGGCCAGAGCGCGCTGCAGCAGTCGATCAGCTCCAACTACCCGGCCAACGGCGGCGCCTTCGTGGCCCTGAACCCCACCGACGGCTCGGTCTACGCGATGGGCTCGCTGCCGAGCTATGACCCCAACGTGTTCACGTCGAACCTGTCGCAGTCCACGTACAACCAGCTGATCTCGGCCGGGCAGAACTACCCCCTGCTCAACCGGGCGATCGACTCGGCGGGCCCGACGGGGTCGACGTTCAAGCCGATCACCGCGACCGCGGCGCTCCAGAGCGGACTGTGGACGACGTCGGAGACCTACGACGACACCGGCAAGTTCTGCATCGGCATCCAATGCCGTCAAAACGCCGGCGGCGCGGCCAACGGCGTGCTCGATCTCGTCAACGCGATCAAGGTCTCATCGGACACGTTCTTCTACAACCTCGGCGCCAAGACGAACGCCGACCCCGCCAAGTACCCCAACGGCGGACCCTTGCAGCAGTGGGCGCGCAAGTTCGGGATCGGCCAGAAGACGGGGATCGACCTCCCCGGCGAGCTGACCGGGACGCTGCCGACGCCGCGCTGGCGCGCGCATCGCGACGAGCAGGAGGTCGCCTACGAGAAAAAACACCACGTGCCCTGCTGCACGCTGTCGGACAAGCGCCCGTGGTCGGTGGGTGACAACGTCTCGCTGGCCGTCGGCCAGGGCGACGTCCAGGTGACGCCGCTGCAGCTCGCCGTCGCCTATTCGGCGATCGCCAACGGCGGCAAGATCGTGCGCCCCCATCTCGGCCTCAACGTCGAGAACCAGGCCGGAACGGTGCTGCAGAAGATCAACCCGCCGTCGGCGCGCTACATCCACATCGACCCGACCTACCTGGACACGATCCGGGCCGGCCTGCGGGCGGCCGCGTCCCAACCGGGCGGCACCTCGGCCGACGTGTTCAGCAACTTCCATCAGGAGGTCTACGGCAAGACCGGGACCGCCCAGTACAACGGCCAGCAGGACTACGCCTGGTACGCCTGCTTCGTCCCGCCGTCGGCGACGAGCAAGCCGATCGTCGTCGTCGTCACCGTTGCCCAGGGCGGCTTCGGGGCCGTCGGGGCGGCTCCGGTGGCGCGCGAGATCCTCTCCAAGTGGTTCTACGGCAAGGCCGGCCCGTACGTGGCCGGGAGCTCGCATTCGCTGTGAGTGCCACGCCGATTCAGCCGGTCGACGAGATGGCGATGCCGCGCGCGCGGACGTGGCCGAGGTTTGACCCGCTGCTGCTGCTCGCGGCGCTCGGGCTCGTCGCCTGCTCGCTGGTGACGCTCAAGGGGGCGACCGCCCACGCCGTCGCCGGCCAGCCGTTTCACTACGTCGATCGTCAGGCGCTGTTCGCCGGGATCGGATTGCTCCTGGCCCTGATCCTCAGCCGGATCGACTACTCGCGGCTGCGCGAGTACAAGTACGGGCTGTTCGCGGTCATGGTCGTGCTCAACCTGGTCGTCTACGGGATGCCCGCGCAGTTCGGCGCCCGGCGCTGGATTCCCCTGCCCGTGCTGAACTTCCAGTCCTCGGAGTTCGGCAAGATCCTGATCATCGTCGCCCTCGCCGGGTTCGCCGTCGACCGCTCACGGCGGCTGCACGAGCGGCGCACGACGGCGCGGATCATGCTCCTGGCGCTGATCCCGGCGCTGATCGTGATCCCCCAGCCCGACCTCGGCACCGGCATGGTGTACGTGGCCGTCGGCTTCAGCATCCTGTTCTTCGCGGGGACCTCGTTTCGGCAGCTGGCCGGCCTGGTCGCTATGTTCGCGGCGTCGGTCGCGATCGTTCTCGCGGGCGCGCCGGCGATGGGCGTCCATCTGCTCAAGCCCTACCAGGTTCAGCGGCTGACCGGCTTCCTCAACCCCTCGCGCAACGTCAACTCCCAGACCTATCAGATCACCGAGTCGCTGATCGCCATCGGCTCGGGACAGAAGACCGGACGTGGCAACCAGGCCACGCAGACCAAGCTGAACTTCCTTCCGGCCAACGACACGGACTTCGTGTTCGCGGCGGTCGGAGAGACCTACGGATTCGCCGGAGCGGCGGTGGTGCTGTCGCTGTATGCGCTGCTGATCTGGCGCGCTCTGCGAATCCTCACGATGTCGAAGAACCTGTTCGGCACGCTGATCGCCGGCGGCATCCTGGCGATGCTGATGTTCCAGATCTTCGTGAACGTCGGGATGACGATCGGGATCGCGCCCATCACGGGCGTACCTCTGCCGTTGCTCAGCTACGGCGGATCCTCGGTGATCGTCACCTTCATCGCCATCGGGCTCCTGGAATCGATCTATCTCCAGGCACGAATTGCGACGAGTGCCAAGAGCCGCACGCTACTTTCATAGATGTGTTGTGTGCGCGATCAGATCCGCGCACCACCCCGAATTTCAAAGGACTGACGACAATTGAAGAAGCAAGTACTGGTCAGCGTCGACCGCGGAGAGACGCGAGTGGCGCTCCTGGAGGCGAGCGGTACGCCGTCGCCTCGCAAAACGGCCTCCGGCGCTCCCCGCCGGCGCCGTAAGCCGGCCGCCTCGAGCGACTACACCGTCGCCGAGCTGTACCTCGAACGCCGGGGCAACCGGTCGATCGTGGGCAACATCTACAAGGGCCGGGTCGACAACGTCCTCGCCGGCCTGGAGGCCGCGTTCGTCGACATCGGCCTGGAGAAGAACGGCTTTCTCCACGTCGACGAGATCGTGCTCCCCGGCGTCGAGGCACCGCGGCGGGGACGCGGCGGCGCCCGGGACGGGCGCAACATCACCGACCTGCTCAAGCCCGGACAGGACATCGTCGTGCAGGTCGTCAAGGACCCGCTCAAGACCAAGGGCGCGCGGCTGTCGATGGACCTCACCATCGCTGGGCGCTACATGGTCTACGCGCCGTACGGCGAGGGGGTCGGCGTCTCGCGCCGGCTCGACGAGAAGGAGCGCGAGCGGCTGCGCAAGGAGGCCTCAAAGCTCGAGCTCAAGGGCGCGGGGGCGATCATCCGCACCTCGGCCCAGGGCGCCAAGCGCGCCGACCTGGAGCGCGAGCTCGTGTACCTGTTCAAGCTCGGCGAGGTGCTGCAGAAGCGCGTCGCGGAGACCGCGGCGCCGGCGCTCGTCTTTCAGGAGGCCGATCTCTCGGTGCGCGTCGTGCGCGACATCTTCTCGGCGGACTTCGAGCGGGCCATCGTCGACGACCCCAAGCAGCATCACCGGTTGGTGTCGTTCTTCTCGCGGACCGCTCCCGAGCTCGTCGACCAGGTCGACCTGTGGGAGGAGGAGACGCCCCTGCTGGAGGCGTTCGGCGTCGAGGAGGTGCTGGCCTCGACCCTGACGAGCCGGGTCGATCTGCCCAGCGGCGGCTATCTGATCATCGACTACGCCGAGGCACTGACGGTCATCGACGTGAACTCGGGCTCGTTCATCGGCCGCGGCAAGGGCGCCCGGCTCGAGGACACGATCACCAAGACCAACCTCGAGGCCGCCGACGAGGTCGTCCGCCAGCTGCGGTTGCGCGACATCGGCGGGATCATCGTCATCGACTTCATCGACATGGCGCGGGCCCGCAACCGCGACGCGGTGCTCAAGGTGCTGCGCAAGGCCCTCGACGAGGACCGGACGAAGACCTTCGTGGTCGAGATCTCGCCGCTCGGGCTGGTCGAGATGACCCGCCAGAACGTCACCGAGGGCGTGCGCGAGATCATGACCCGGCCGTGCCCGACGTGTGACGGCGAGGGCGTGATCAAGTCCGAGGAGACGATCGCCATCGAGTTCGAGCGCCGCATGCGTGACCTGGCCAAGGAGACGACCGCCGAGGCGATCCTCCTCCAGATGAACCCCCGGGTGAGCGCCGAGTTCACCGGCAACGACGCCCGCGTGCTGCACGCCGTCGAGGAGGAGACCGGCAAGTGGTTTCACTTCGAGGGCTCCGAGGGGCTGCCGCTCGATCACTTCGCGGTGCTGCTCGAGGGCGACCGCGAGCAGGTCCTCGAACGCGCCCTGCCGTTCCGTGAGGGCGAGGAGGTCTACGTCGAGATCGTCGAGCCGCACATGTACAACCCCGGGGACGCGGTGGCCAAGATCGACGGCTACGTGATCTCCATCCGCGGCGGCACCAAGCACGTCGGCGAGAAGCATCTCGTGCGCATCGAGGAGGTCGGACGCACCGCCGCCGTCGCCTCGCTCGTCGACGTTCCGGCGGCCGTGCTCGAGGGGCCGGTGGGCGACGACGGCGATGATCTAGACTCAAAGCCTCGGCGCCGTGGCCGCAGAGGCGGACGGCGCCGTTCGAGCGCCAAGGCCGGCACCGCCGCCAGCGGCTCATCCGATACCGACTAAGCCATGTACGCGATCGTCAAGACAGGTGGAAAGCAGTACCGCGTCAGCGAGGGGCAGACCCTCCTGATCGAACGGCTGCCCGACGACGACGGCGCGACCGTCGACCTGCAGCCGCTGCTCTATGTCGACGGCGAGAATGTCGTCGACGGCGAGGATCTGGGCAAGGTCTCGGTGCAGGCTCGGATCGTCGCCCACGAGCGCGGCCCGAAGCTGCGGATCGTCAAGTTCAAGCCCAAGCGCGGCTACAAGCGCCGCAACGGCCACCGCCAGGACCTGACCCGGATCGAGGTCACCACGATCGGCCTGACCGGATCATCCTCCGGGCGCTCGCGCACGACGGCAGCGACCACCTCGGGAGGCACCGATGGCTCATAAGAAGGGGCTCGGCTCCAGCCGCAACGGCCGCGACTCCAAGCCCAAGTACCTGGGCGTGAAGGTGTTCGCCGGTCAGACAGTGACCGGCGGCGAGATCATCGTCCGTCAGCGCGGCACCGTCTTCAAGCCCGGCGACGGCGTCGGGATCGGCCGCGACGACACGATCTTCGCCACCGCGGCGGGGAGCGTGCAGTTCAGCCGCGGTCGCCGCGGCCGCGTCATCTCCGTCGTGCCCGCCGAGACTGCCGCCGCCGCCGAGTAGTCACGCGGCGGCGGGCACCGGCGCCGTGCACAGCGGGCAGCGCCGGGCCCCGATCGGGATCGCGCTCGTGCACTCCGGGCACTCCTTGGTGTCTGGCTCTTCGTGCGGCCGGCGCGCCATGAGCGCGTTGTAGGGCCGGACGACGACGAAGAACACGACGGCGGCGGTCGTCACGAACGTGATCAGGGCGTTGAGGAAGTCGCCGTAGGCGAACTGGCTGTGGTTGATCGTGAAGTGCAGGCCGCCGAACTGCGGCTGACCGGCGATCAGCGCGATGATCGGGGTGATGAGGTCGGCGATGAACGCCTTGACCAGGGTCGCGAACAACCCGCCGACGATGAACGCGACGGCCAGCTCGACGAGGTTGCCGCGCATCAGGAACTTCTTGAAGTCTTGGAGCACCGTCATCGGCGGCAGGCAGCATAACCGCGCCGGCGGCGGGTTCTGAGCCGGTCAGCCGTCCTGGGCGGTCGGGCGGATGAGGATCTCGTTGACGTCGACGTGCGGCGGCTGGGAGACCGCGTACATGACCGCCGCGGCCACGTCCTCGGGCGCCAGCGCGTTCTCAGGGCGGTTGGAGAAGAACGGCGTATCGACCATCCCCGGCTCGATCAGCGTCACCCGCACGCCCGACCCGTTGAGCTCCTGGCGCGCGGACTCGCCCATGCCGGTGACCGCCCACTTGGTCGCGGAGTACAGCGATCCGGGGAGCGCCCGGCGCCCGGCGACCGATCCGGTGAGCAGCAGATGACCCCGGGACCGGCGCAGCGCCTCGATCGTCGCCCGGATGGTGAGCGCCGCTCCGTAGACGTTCGTGAGCACCATCGCGCGCCAGTGCTCCGGCGACTCCTCGAGAAAGCCGCGCTTGGCCCCGAACCCGGCGTTGGCGAAGACGACGTCGATGCGGCCGTACGCCTCGAGCGTGCGCGCGACCATCGCCTCCTGCTGGTCGAATTCGGTGACGTCGCAGGCGATGGCGATCGCGCGGTCGGGGCCGCCGAGCTCGGCCGCCAGGTCCTTAAGGCGATCGGTGGAGCGGGCGGCCAGCGCGACCCGGTAGCCGTCGCGCGCGGCGGCGCGAGCGGTGGCGGCGCCGATGCCCGATGAGGCGCCGGTGATGAGGAACACGGAATCGGCCATAAGCTGGTGATACAGCATGCAGGATCGAGCGCGCATCCACGTACAGGCCGGAGCCGGCGGCGACGGCTGCCTGAGCTTCCGGCGCGAGGCCCACGTCCCGCGCGGCGGCCCCGACGGCGGCGACGGCGGCCGTGGGGGGGACGTCGTGCTCGTCTGCGACGACTCGCTGCGCGACCTCGAGGCCTTCCGCCGCAGCTCCCACTTCAAGGCGGGACGCGGCGGCCACGGCGAGGGCTCGCTGCGCCACGGCGCCGACGGCGCGCGGTTAGAGCTGGTCGTGCCCCCGGGCACCGAGGTCCTCGTCGAATCCGACGGCGCGCGCCACGATCTCGTCGCTGCCGGTCAGCGGGCGCTCGTGGCCCGCGGGGGCTCGGGCGGCCGGGGCAACAAGCGCTTCGCCGGGCCCACCCATCAGACGCCACGGTTTGCCGAGCGCGGTCTTCCCGGGGAGGACACGTGGCTGACCCTGCGCCTCAAGCTGCTCGCCGACGTCGGGCTGATCGGCCTGCCCAACGCCGGCAAGTCCTCGCTGCTGGCCCGGCTGACGCGGGCCAATCCCAAGGTCGGCGCCTACCCGTTCACGACGCTCTCACCGGGGCTCGGCACGCTGCAGACCGATACCCGGCAGCTGGTGATCGCCGACATCCCGGGGCTGATCGAGGGCGCCAGCGCCGGCGCCGGCCTCGGTCACGAGTTCCTCGCCCACGTCGAGCGCACCCGCCTTCTCGTCCACGTGCTTGACCTGGCCCCGCTCGACGGATCCGATCCGATCGACAACCACGCGACGGTCGAGCACGAACTGGCCGCCCACGATCCGCGGCTGGCCGGCCTGCCGCGCGTGCTCGCGCTGTCCAAGGCCGACCTGGTCGACGCCGAGACGGCGGCGGCCGCGCGGGCGATGTGGCGCGAGCACCTCGGAGACGACACCGCGGTGATCGTCACCTCCTCGGCCACGCACCGCGGGCTCGACGAGCTCGCCGCCGAGCTCGTGCGCCGCGTCCCCGTCCAGGCCGCGGTCGCGCAGCCGCCGTCCCAGCTTTCCGCGGCCGGCACGGGCGCTGAGCTGGCGGCCCATCGCACGTTTCGCCCGGCCGCGCCGCGCGCCTACACCGTGCGGCGCGTCGACGAGGGACTGTTCGCCGTCGACGGGGCGGGCATCGAGCGGCTGCTCGCCCGCTACGACCTCGACAACGAGGAGGCGCTCGCCCACCTGGAGCGGCGGCTGCGCGGGATCGGGGTGGTGCGAGCGCTCGAGGCCCAGGGATTCTCGGCCGGCGACGAGGTTCAGATCGCCGGCATCGCATTTGACCTGGATCCGAGCGTCTGAAGAATGTAGGCTCGCGCCGCGGCTGCACCCGCCACCGCGGAGAGGAGATCCAATGCGTCGCGCCATCGCCGTGATGGGCGTTGTCGGCGTCGTCCTGACGCTGGCTGTCTCGGCCGGCGCCCAGGTCCTCCGTGTAGGGTCGTTCCGCGGCGTCCCCGGCCAGTTCAGCTCGATTCAGGCGGCGGTCGACGCCACCCGCCCCGGGGACATGGTCCTGGTCGGGCCGGGCGACTACAAGACCAGCGCGATCCGCTTCCCCGCCGATGGATCGAGTTTCCCGGCCGCCGTCCTGATCACGACGGGCGGGGTGACGTTGCGTGGCATGAACCGGGCCGGCGTGGTCGTCGACGGCACCCGTCCGGGCACGCCCCGCTGCTCCGGCGCGGCGGGCGACCAGAACTTCGGACCGGCATCGAGCGGTACGGCCGCCCCGTCGGCCGCCGCCGCGGGCGCCCGGCCGAGCGACGATCCGTCCGGCGTCAACGGCGTGCTGGTCTACCAGGCCCCGAACGTGTCGGTGGAGAACCTGACCGCGTGCAACTTCCTCGGCGGGTCAGCGGATGCCGGCAACGCGATCTGGTGGAACGGGGGTGACGGGAGCGGCAAGATCGGCGGCTACGGCTACCGCGGCGCGTACCTGACCACGACGAGCACGTTCTACCGCGACGAGTCCACGGCGGCGCAGTACGGGATCTTCTCCAGCAACTGGAGCGGCGGCACCTGGGACCAGGTCTACGCCTCGAACTTCAACGACTCGGGGCTCTACATCGGCGCCTGCCAGCAGGTGTGCAACCAGATCATCGACCACGCCTGGTCAGAGGACAACGCGCTCGGCTACTCCGGCACCAACTCCGGCGGCGCCCTGGTGATCGAGAACTCGCAGTTCGACCACAACGAGGACGGCTTTGACACCAACAGCCAGAACGCCGACGAGCCCTCGCCCCAGAACGGCGCCTGCCCCGGCGCGCAGATCAGCCCGATCACCCACACGCATTCCTGCTGGGTGTTCATGAACAACGACGTGCACGACAACAACAATCCCAACGTCCCGGCAGCCGGCTCGGCGGCCGCCGGTCCGGTCGGGACCGGCATGTCGCTGTCCGGGGGGCGCAACGACACGGTCATGAACAACCGGTTCGCGAACAACGGTGCTTGGGGGGTGATCGTCGTCCCCTACCCCGACAGCGGCCCCCCGTGCACCGGAGGCACGCAGACCGGGGTGGCCTGCCTGTTCGACGAGTCCGGCATCGCGGTGATCGGCAACACCTTCAGCCACAACGGGTTCTTCGGCAATCCGACGAACGGCGACATCGCCGCCGTCAACGTCGAGCCGGGACCGACCGACTGCTACCGCGGCAACACCGAGCAGGCCGGCGGCAGCGCATCGACCTCGCCGGCCGATCTCCAGCAGAGCTATCCCGATTGCACGGGCGCCACCGTGGCACCTGACAACAACCCGTTGTTCCTCCAGCAGGCGGCGTGCGACTCCGAGTCGATCCAGCTCGCCGTGCTCGCCGGCAGCTCGCTCTGCCTGTCGGGCGCCAACTATCCCCGCCACGGCCCCGGTCAGCCGATCGCGCCGGTGCCGACGTCCGGCCTGCCCTCGATGCCCCATGTCTGCTCGGGGGTCGCGCCCGATCCGTGGTGCAGCGGTCAGGTGATCCGGATCAAGACGTGCTCGGCGCGCTCGGCGTCGGCGCTGTTGACGCTCGCCGTCAGGGAGCGGTTCGTCGACGTCACCGTCCGGGTCGGCCGCCGGCGTCCGGCGACGCACCGCGCCCGGGGCGGCCGGACCCACGTCCGCTTCTTCCTGGCGGCGGCGCCTCACCGGCGCGTCCGGGTGCACTTCGGCGAGCACATCACGGTCGGCGGGCACCGGGAGACGATCCGGTTCACCCGGATCTACCACCGCTGCTGACCGGGCGCGGCGGTCTGAGATCACGCGTCCTGAGGATCGGCCGAGGCGGCGGCGCGCGTAAGCTCCGCGCCGTGAGCTGCCTGGTCGTCAAGCTGGGGTCGAGCATCGTCGCCGACGAGCAGGGAACGGTCCGCGCCGACGTTCTGGGGCGCATCTGCGACGAGGTCGCCGCCCTGCATCGCGCCGGGCGTTCGCCGATCGTCGTCACCAGCGGCGCGATCGCCCGGGGCATGGGGGTGATGGGCCTCGCCGCGACCCACCGGCGCCCGCGGGCGATCGATGAGCTGCAAGCCGCCAGCGCCGTCGGCCAGGGCAAGCTGTATCAGGTCTACGACGAGCTGCTGCGCGCCCGCGACGTGCGCTCGGCCCAGGTGCTGCTGACCTTCTTCGACATGAGCGCGCGCACCCATTACCTCAACGCCCGCCAGACGCTGCGCAAGCTCCTGGAGTGGCGCATCGTGCCGGTCATCAACGAGAACGACACGACGACCACCGACGAGATCTCGTTTGGCAACAACGACTTCCTCGCCGCCCAGGTGGCGATCCTCCTCGGCGCCGAGCAGCTGCTGCTGCTCACCGACGCGGCCGGCGTCTACACCGCCGACCCGAGGCGCAACCCGGGGGCCGAGCTCGTCAGCGAGGTGCCGGACTTCGCGATGCTCGAGGCGCTGGACATCGGCCTGGCGCCGTCGCCGCTGGGATCGGGGGGAATGCGCTCCAAGGTCGTCGCCGCCGAGATGGCCACCGCCGCCGGGATCCCGACGGTCATCGCCTCCGGTCTGGAGGCGGGAATGATCACCCGGGCGGCCGCCGGCGAGCCCGTGGGCACGCGCTTTCCGGCCCGCGAGGGCCGGTACTCGAGCTTCAAGCTGTGGCTGAAGTACGCCAAGCCGGTGCGCGGCCAGGTTCTTGTCGACGCCGGCGCGGCGCGCGCCCTGCGCGAAGGCGGCACGAGCCTGTTGCCGGTGGGCATCGTCGACGTCCGGGGAACGTTCGAGGCCGGCGATGCGGTCGAGATCGCCCACGGCGATCAGCCGGTCGGCAAGGGGATCTCGAACTACTCGGCGACCGAGCTGCACCAGGTCCGCGGCCTGCAGTCCCCGGCGGTGCGCGAGCTGCTGCCGCGCGCCTCCGAGGAGGCGATCCACCGCGACTACTTCGTGCTCGCCTGACCGCGCCGGTAACCTTGAGCCATGGCCACCACGACGCTCTCGATCGCCGAAACCTGCGCCGCCGCCAAGCGGGCGTCGCGGTCGCTGGCCGCGCTCGGCTCCGACGTCAAGGACGCGGCCCTGCACGCGATCGCCGACGCGCTGATCGCGTCGACCGACACGATCCTCGAGGCCAACGCCCGCGATCTCGAGGACGGCGAACGGTCCGGCCTCTCCGACGCCCTGCTCGACCGTCTCGCGCTTGACGAGCGGCGGATCGCCGAGATGGCCGGCGGCGTGCGGAAGATCGCCTCGCTGGCCGACCCCGTGGGCGAGGTCATCGACGGCTCCCGGCTGCCCAACGGGCTCGAGCTGCGGCGCGTTCGCGTGCCCCTGGGCGTCATCGCCGTCGTCTACGAGGCCCGCCCGAACGTGACCATCGACGCCGCCGCGCTGTGCCTGAAGTCCGGCAACGCCGTCGTGCTGCGCGGCTCCAGTATGGCCCTGCACTCCAACGCCATCCTGGCATCGGTCGCCATTGCCGCGGCGACCGCGGCCGGCCTGCCCGAGGGCGCGATGGCGCTCGTCGGCGGGGGCGACCGCGACGAGCTGGCCGAGCTGGCCACCCAGACGGGGGTCGTCGACCTGATCATCCCGCGCGGGGGCGAAGGGCTGAAGGCCGCGCTCAAGGGAGTGGCCACGGTCCCCGTCATCTACGCCGCCTCGGGCAACAACCACGTGTTCGTCGACGCGAGCGCCGATCTCGACGATGCGCTGGCCATCGTGCTCAACGCCAAGCTGCAGCGGCCGGGGACGTGCAACGCGGCGGAGAAGCTGCTCGTCCACGCCGACGTCGCCGACCGCTTCCTGCCCAACGCCCTGCGCGAGCTGAGCGCCGCCGGCGTCCGCCTGCACGGCGATGCCGCCGCGCGCCAGGCCGCCCCCGGCGTCGCCATCGACGTCGCCACCGACGAGGACTGGGACACCGAGTATCTGGCGCTGGAGATGGCGGTGGCGGTCGTGGCTTCGGTCCCGGAGGCGATCGCCCACGTCAACGCACACGGCAGCGGGCACTCGGAGGCGATCGTCACCGGCAGCACGGCGGCCGCGCGCGCCTTCGGACTCGAGGTCGACGCCGCCTGCGTGTACGTCAACGCCTCGACGCGCTTCACCGACGGCGGAGAGTTCGGGATGGGGGCCGAGATCGGCAACTCCACCCAGAAGCTTCATGCGCGCGGTCCGATCGGCCTGCGCGAGCTGTGCACGTTCAAGTACCTGGTCGAGGGCGCCGGGCACACTCGTTAGCACTGGTGCGACTGGGCATCCTCGGCGGGACGTTCAATCCGCCGCATCTCGCTCACCTGGTCTGCGCCCAGGAGGCCTACGGGGAACTCGCGCTCGATCGGGTGCTGCTCGTCCCGACGCGGATCCCGCCGCACAAGGCGGTGGAGGACGAGCCGGGGCCCGAGCATCGCCTCGAGCTGTGCCGGCTGGCGGTGGCGGGCGACGACCGCTTCGCCGTCTCGGACATGGAGCTGCAGCGAGAGGGGCCGTCCTTCACGGTCGATACCCTGAAGCTGCTGAGAACACAGGCGCCCCAAGATGAGCTGGTGCTGATCCTCGGCGGTGATATCGCCGCGGGTCTGACCGAGTGGCACGAGCCCGAGCAGGTGCTCGAGTTGGCCACGGTGGCGATCGCCGAGCGCCGCGGCACCTCGCGCGATGCGGTCGATGGCACGCTCGCCGAGTTGCGAGGGGGAGACCGCGCCCGCTTCTTTGCCATGCCGCGGATCGAGATCTCCTCGACGATGCTGCGCCGCCGCGTGGGCGCCGGCCAGCCGATCCGTTATTTCGTACCCGATCAGGTGGAGGAATACATCCAACGACACGGCCTCTACAGTCAGCAGGAGAGATGATGGCGACAGACACACTCACCCCCGAGGCGATCGCGGCCACGGTCGCCGATCTCGCCGCCGATCGCAAGGCGCTGGACATCGTCGTCCTCGACGTCCGGGGCATCGTCAGCTACACCGACTACTTCCTCATCTGCACCGGACGCTCGGACCGTCAGGCGCGCGCGATTCACGACGCCATCCATGCCGGGATGAAATCGACCTACGGGCTGCTGCCGCGGCGGGTGGAGGGGGTCACGGAGTCGCGGTGGATCCTGCTCGACTACCTCGACGTCGTCGTGCACATCTTCACCCCCGAGACGCGGGAGTACTACCGGCTCGAGCAGCTGTGGGGCGAGGCCCCGGCCCGGGGCTACGAGGCCGCCGGCACGGCCGCATAGCGCTACAGCGAGGTCATCAGCTTGGGCGCGACTTCCTTCTTGCGGCTCATCACGCCCGGCAGCTCGATCGCGCTGTCCGTCGCTTCGACGCCGAAGCTGCGCGCCACGGCCGCCACGTCGCCGGCGACGAGCATCTCGGTGCCCTTGGCGACCACGTCGGTGACCATCAGCGCGTAGAGGGCCAGGTCCTTGTCCTCGCGCTCGCGGCGCAGGGCCTGCAGCAGCTCGTCCTTGCGCTCGAGCAGACCGTCGCCGACGACCTCGATCTGGGCGATGCAGATCTCCTGGTCGCCGCGGACCTGGTAGCGCTTGGCGTCCTGGCTGACGATCTCATCGGCGCTCAGGTCAGAGACGTCGGCGGTCGCCTCGAACATCTCGCGGCCGAGCTGCTCGGCGTCGACGGCGAGCACCCGCTCGAGGTAGGCCGACGACGGCATGGTCGCGCTCGGTCGTCGTCGGCGAGTTGAGGATCACCGTGTCCGAGAGGACGGCGCCGAGCAGCATGCCCGCCGTCGAGTGGCTGGGCTCCATCCCGGCGTTGCGGAAGCGCTCGACGACGAGGGTGGCGGTCGAGCCGACGGGATCGAAGGTCGCCGTCACCGGAACGCGGGTCTCGATCGAGCCGATGTGGTGGTGATCGAGGATCTCGACGATCTCCGCCTGACCGATCCCGACGGCGCTCTGTCCCTGCTCGGCGTGGTCGACGAGGATCAGCCGCCGGCGGGCGGGAGCGACGAGGTCCGAGCGCGTCACCAGTCCGACGGGCCGGTTGTCGCCGTCGATCGCCACCGCCGCCCCGTAGTGCAGCTCCTTGATCTGCTCGGACATGTCGTCGAGCAGGAAGTCGGGGGTGACCGTCAGCGGGTCGGATTCCATCAGCGCGCTGCAGGGCGCCGCCAGCGTGATCATCCGCCCGGCGACGTAGCTGTCCAGAGGGGAGACGACGATCGCCGTGCCCCGTTCCTGAGCCTGGCGCAGGCCCGCCTCGGGGACGGGCGCGCTGTTGGAGAGAACGACCAGGGCGGCCCCGAGCTCGATCACCCGGGCCAGCGCGTCCGGCCGGTTGCCGACGACGACGACGTCGCCCTCGGCGATGCCGCTGTCGGACGCCGGATCCATCGCGTACACCCACACCCGGCCTGACAGCTGACGATCCTCACCGGTCACGAGCTCGCCTTCGAGCACCGACACGACCACGGTGACGAGCGTCGGCGCCTCCTCGAGGGTCGAGGTGCGCAGCGAGTCGCGGATGTAGCGCCGGGCCAGGGCCCGCTCGGTCAGGACCCCGACGAGCGCGCCGTCGTCGTCGACGATCGGGACGAGCTCGAGGTCGGCCTTGCCCATCGCCAGGCCGGCCTCGCGCACCGGCTCGTCCTGACGGGTGACCGGGAAGCTCGTCTGCATCACGTCGCGGGCGCGCAGCATCACGTGGGGGAGATGGCGCGGCTCGGGCGCGCCGGTGCGTTCCAGCAGCCACCGCGTCTGCGAGTTGCAGTCGCCCAGGCGGACCGGGATGTATTCGTCGCGGGGGTCGAGCCGGCCCTTGAGCTCGGCGTAGCCGATCGATGCGGCGATCGAGTCGGTGTCGGGATTGCGATGACCGGTGACGTAAATCGGGCGCATCGCCGTCGATTATCGCGATACTTAGCGCCGTACCGGGGGCCGAGGCATGATGGCTGCCCCAGGGGGCCCACGAACCAAGGAGAGAGTCGATGCCGAGCGCACCTACGATGTTGCCGACCACGATCACGGAGGGGACCGCTCCCGGTCTGAACTACCGGCTCGAGGGCGAGCTGGTGCCGGTCCTGCACATGGCGCTTGACGGCCAGGTGCCCGTGTACTTCGAGCACCACGTGCTGCTGTGGAAGTACCCGCAGATGCAGATCGGTCTGCACCCGCTCAAGAAGGGGCTCAAGCGCCGCGCCTTCGGCGGCATGCCGCTGCTGTTGATCGAGGCCCAGTCGGCCGGCGAGATCGCCTTCAGCCGCGACGCCCCCGGCCACATCGCCGCCCTGCACTTGCCGGCCGGCAATGGGATCGTCGTGCGCGAGCACCAGTTCCTGGCCGCCACCGGCAACGTCCAGTACGACTACAGCCGCATCAAGGGCTTCGCCAACATGCTGTACGGCGGCGGCTTCTTCGTCGACGAGTTCTACGCCGGCGACCACGAGGGGGTCGTGTGGGTGCACGGCTACGGCAACGTGTTCGAGAAGCAGCTCGACGCCGGCGAGTCGATCGACATCGAGCCCGGCGGCTGGGTCTACCGCGACCACTCCGTGCAGATGTCCCAGGAGGTCTACGGGTTCAAGACCGGCTTTCTCTCCGGCGGCGGCGGCAACCTCGTCTTCAACCGCTTCACCGGCCCGGGTCGCGTCGGCCTGCAGAGCGCCTACTTCCACCCGCCAGTGGCCGAGGGGGCCGGCGGCAACGCCCAGCGCGAGGGTGGCGCGAGCCTGATCGGCGGCATCGCGCGCGGCCTGATGGACAACTAGGCCGGGCCACGGAGGCTCACATGCCCCATCCCACCGGACACCTGGCCGCCCATCCGCTGCCGCCCGGGATCGTCGGCGCGCTCGGACTGGGCGGCTATCAGCTGCTCACCGACGTCGGCGGCGTCGGCGCCGGCCGGCTCGGTCCCCAGGCGTTTCTCCTCATCGCTCCCGATCCGGATCCCGCCCTGCCCGACGCCGGAACCCAGATCGCCCTGCACCACACCAAGCTGCGCGACGAGGGCGACCTGGCGGCGTTCATCGCGCTGGCGGCGCAGCTCGGATACCTCCGTCTGTCGGGCTACCGGCTGGCGCTCGAGCGCCACGGACTGCGCAGCCGGATCTCGGTCGTCAACCCGGCGACCGGCGCGATCGTGGCCACGATCCCCGACAAGCACCCGGGAGGCCTGTTCGGCCGCGGGGGCGGCGCCGCCGGGTTGCTGGCCGGGGTGCGCTCGCTGCCGCCCGCCGGTCCGCCGCCCGACCTCCAGAGTCCCGAGCTGCTGCGCCAGATCCTGCTCGCCCTCGCCCTGCGCGACGAGGACGTGGGGGGCGCCGAGGCGGCCGAGCTGGCCGACCGGGCGCTCGAGCTGATCCGGGCCGCGCCGGCCGCGCTCGATCCGCCGGCCGCGCTCGAGGCGGCCAAGAGCACCTCCTAGCCGCCGGGGCGCCGGCTGGCGCAGCGCCGCTCCCTTGCGGCTCAAGCCTCAAGCTGGGGGGCCGATACATGACATATGTCTCTGGCCCGGCTTGACAGCGATCAGCGCCTGACACAGATCATCGAGGCGCAGCGGGAGATTGCCGCCGCCGACGGCAACCTGCAAAGCGTGATGCAGCTCATTGCGGAGCGCTCGCAGGCGATCATCGAAGCCGACGGCGCGATGGTCAACCTCATCGACGGCGAGTACCTGCACACCCGCGGGGCCAGTGGGATCGCCAGCTCGGTGTTCGACGCGATCCGTCCGATCTCGGCCTCGGTGGCCCGGTACGCGATCGAGAGCGGCCAGCCGGTGCTCGTCCGCGACGCGCCGCGTGACCCCCGGGTCAATCAGGAGCTGCGGGAGAAGGTCGGCGACGAGTCGCTGATCTGCGTACCGCTGCGCAGCGGCTCGGAGGTGATCGGGACGCTCAACGTGATGAGCCGCGACACCGACGCGCGGCTGGACGACGACGATCGCGAGACCCTGGAGATGCTCTCGGTCGTGCTCTCGGCGGCCGTCGCTCGCGCGGCGCAGCTGGAGGCTCGCCAGGCGGAGGCCAAGGCCCTGACCCGCTTTCGGACGCTGTTCGAAGGCGCCTCAATCGGCATCGTCCGGCTGTCCCGTGACGGCTTGATCGTCGAGGTCAATCCGGCGCTGGAGGAGATGCTCGAAACCGACTCCCCCCAGCTCGTCGGCCGGGCGTTCAGCGAGCACCTCGTCGCCGAGCACCGCGCGACGGTCGACGCGCTCCTGGTGGAGATGATGAGCGGGCGGCGCGAATCCTTCGAGATCGAAGGACGCTGTCAGACGCCGAGCGGTCAGCTCACGTGGTGGCGGGTACGGGCAGTGCTCGAACGCGACGAGCGGGGAGCGCCCGCGTGCGCGGTGGCGATGATCGAGGACATCACCGAGCACAAGCGCGCCGAGCGCGAGCTGATCGAGCAGGCCGCGCTCAACGAGCACCAGGCGCTCCACGACCCGCTGACCGGCCTTCCCAACCGGGTGCTGTTCGGGGAGCGCATCGGGCAGGCGATCCGCCACGCCCGGCGCAACGGGACCCAGCTCGCGGTGCTCCTCATGGACCTCGACCGCTTCAAGGAGGTCAACGACTCGCTGGGGCATCCGGCCGGCGATCAGCTGCTCATCGAGGTCACCGCCCGCATCCGCAGCGCGATCCGCGACTCCGACACGTTCGCCCGTCTCGGCGGCGACGAGTTCGGCATCCTGCTCCCGGAGCTCAACGACGCTGCGGGCGTGACCCCGGTCCTCGACCGCATCAGCGCCGCCCTCGAGGCTCCGATCACCGTGCACACGCTGCCCCTGGCCGTCGAGGCATCGATCGGCATCGCGATGTATCCCGACAACGGTGCGGAGGCGCAGGTGCTCATCCAGCGGGCCGACGTGGCCATGTACGAGGCCAAGCGCGAGAGCGCCTCGGCGTGCTTCTTTGACCAGGAGTCCCATCAGTACGACACCAACCGCCTCACCCTCGTCGGCGAGCTGCGCCGGGCGCTCGAGGACGACGAGCTCATCCTGCATTACCAGCCCAAGGCGATGCTCGACGACGACGCCTCGGTGCACTCGGTGGAGGCGCTCGTCCGCTGGCAGCATCCCACCCGGGGGCTGATCTTCCCCGATGCCTTCATCCCGATCGCCCAGGAGACGAGCCTCATCGGCCCCCTCACGCTGCACGTCGTCGAGATGGCGCTGCGCCAGGGCCGCGCATGGCGTGACGATGGGCTCGACCTGACGATCGCCGTGAACCTGTCGACGCGCAACCTGCTCGACCGAGAGTTTCCCCGCCGCCTGGAGGGGCTGCTCGAGAGCGCGGGGATGCCGGCGTCCTCACTCGAGCTCGAGGTCACGGAGTCCTCGATGCTGGCCAACCCCAAGCGCGCCAAGGTCGTCCTCGGCGAGCTCTCCGCGCTCGGCATCCGCCTCTCGATCGACGACTTCGGCACCGGCTATTCCTCGCTCTGCTACCTGCGCGAGCTCCCCGTCGACGAGATCAAGATCGACCGCTCGTTCGTGATGCGCATGGGCGACCAGCTCGATGACGTCGCCATCGTCCGCTCGACGATCGATCTCGGGCGCAACCTCGGCCTCGACGTCGTGGCCGAGGGCGTCGAGACCCAGGAGATCTGGGACAAGCTCCACGAGCTCGGCTGTCAGACCGCCCAGGGCTACTTCCTCAGCCGTCCGGTGCCGGCCGAGGCGCTCACCGAATGGCTGTCGGATCGCTCGCGCCTGGCCCTGGCGGCGGCCGCGACCGGCGACTGACCGCCGGGTTGAGCCGGATCTGTGGCCGGCCCCGGCGGGTGATCACCACCTCCTCGCCGGCGGCGACCCGGTCCATCCACATCCCGAAGCCGTCCCGGAACGCATTCGCGCCGACGGTGGTGACGCTTGACGATGAAGTGGAGCTGAGGGGGCTCGAACCCCTGACCTCCGCCATGCCATGGCGGCGCTCTCCCAGCTGAGCTACAGCCCCTTCGAAGGCAAAGTCCTCAGCAAGGGTAATACACGCGCGCTGACGATTGCGAGTTGGGGTCAGGCGCAGATGCTGCCGGTGCTTGCCCACGGCCACCGCTGCTGGCAGCAAGAAGCAACGATCGAGCTCCCCGCAGTACACCCCGAACAGGTCGACTTCGGTCTCGTCATAGGTCGTCCGGATGTAGCCGTCCGCCGCCCGGCGCGTCGACCCGGTGTGGACGACGACGACGTCGCGGGCGGCCGACAGTCCCGCCCATTTGCACTGCACGCGCCAGACGCGACCGCCCAGATCAAGGGCGAGATCGCAGCGGGCGTGCTCCTTGGGCTTGAGGACGGGCACGCCGAGCCGGGTGGCGGCGAGCTCGATCTCCAGCTCGGCGATCAATCCCTTCGTGTTCGATGTGAGCGGGACCGCCATCGAACATATGTTCGCGCGACGATCGGACGGACTCGCCCGCGCGGTGGCCGTCAGCGCCGCGGGATGAACTCCGGCACGTCGGGCACGTCGCCCTCCCCGTCGGTGTCGAACGGCCCGCGCGAGAGGGCGCTGGCCCGGTCGGCGCGGGTCCGCGGCGGACCGGCGCTCGGCTGCCGGGCGGCCCGCTCCACGCGCTCGATCTTGGCCACGAGCTGGGAGTGGACGCCCTGGACGTCCCGCAGGATCCGCTCGGCGTTGGCGCGCAGCGAGTCGCCCATCTGCCGCATGTTGGCGACGAGCTCCATGCCCTCGCTGCGGACCTCCTGCGCGGTCTGGCGCGCCTCGCTGATCAGCTCACGGGTATGGCGCTCGGTCTCCTCGCGGGTCCGGGTCGCCGCCGCCTGGGCCTCGGCGACGGTCGCCTCCGCGCTCTTCTGCGCCTCGCCGAGCGTCGCGTCCGCGCTCTCCTGAGCCCGCGCCACGATCGTCAGCGCTTCGCTGGTGGCCGTCGTCTTGGCCTGCTCGTCGCGCTCGCGCGCGTCGCGGAGCGTGCGCTCGGCGTCGGCGCGAGCCGTCTGCAGGATCTCGGCCGCCTCCTCCTCGGCGGCGTCGATGCGGTACTGGGCGGCGCGGTCGGCCTCGGCGATGCGCTCGCGCGCCCGCGCCTCGGTCTCGGAGCGGATCTTCTCCGCGGCCTGCTCGGCCGCGGTGAGGATCGAGGAGACGCGATCGGCGGCCGATCGCCGCGCGGCGGGGCGCTCGGACGCGCTATCGGGCGGTTGCTCGGTCACCGCGCCATGGTAATCACCCCGCGATTTGCAGGCGCAATAACTCAGCCGGGGGATCGTCCGCCTCGATCGCGACACTCCAGAAATGAGCAGCGGAGTCGGTCGACATGGTGCGCAGCTCTCCGGCTCGTGGACCCGGAGCCCGCTCGCGCGCATCGCCGCCCTGGGGATCGCCGCCGCCGCCCTCGTGCTCGTCGCCGGCCCCGCCGACGGGCCGTGGCTGTGCGTGCCGCTGGCGCTGGGCGCCTGCGCCGTCACGCCATCGCCTCGCGGGGCGCTGGGCGGGGCCGCCGCCGTCCTGGCGGCGGCCGTGATCGCCTCCCTCCTCGCAACCGAAACCGCCGCAACCGGGACCGCACTCGGCGTCGAGGGCCGTGCGCCGCTCGTCCTGCTGGCGCTCGTGGTGATGGCCAGCGCGGGCGTGCTGGCCGTTGTGCGCGAGAGCCTGACCCGCGAGCGCGACGCCCTGCGCGGCGACGCGCTCACCGACCCGCTGACGCAGATCGCCAACCGGCGGTCGCTGCTCGCGCGCGCCGAGTACGAGATCGAGCGTCACCGCCGGGCCCGGCGCAGCTTCGCGCTCGTCATGCTCGACCTCGACGGCTTCAAGCGGCTCAACGACCGCTTCGGCCACCCCGCCGGCGACAGCCTGCTGCGCGACGTAGCGGCGGCGTTGCAGCGGGCGATGCGGGCCCAGGATACGGTGGCGCGCTTCGGGGGCGACGAGTTCTGCGTGCTCGCTCCCGAGACCGACGCCGCCGGGATCGAGCGGCTGACCGGCCGGATCGGGCAGGCGGTCGACGGCGTGACGGTCGGCCTGGCGGCCGTGCACGCGAGCCTCGGGGTGGCGCTGTTCCCGTTCGACGGCTCCGGCGTGCCGGAGCTGCTCGACGCCGCCGACCAGCGGTTGCTCGCGGCCAAGCGGGGTCGTGGCGCCGAGCGGCGCCGGGAACGTCGCTCGGCCGCGTGAGCAGGGGCTCGCCCCACCGCAGTTGGCATAAGTAACCTCAGCCAGCAGACATGCCCGAGCGCCGCTATGCCCCCACCGAGATCGAGCCCAAATGGCAGCAGCTGTGGGAGCGCGAGGGCACGTGGGAGGTCTCCAACGACACCGAGGACGATGCGAGCGGCGAGGAGCGGGCCTACGTCCTGGAGATGCTGCCCTATCCGAGCGGGGAGCCGCACGTCGGGCACCTGAAGAACTACGCGCTCGGCGACGCCATCGCCCACTTTCATCGCCGGATCGGGCAGCGGGTCCTGCATCCGATGGGCTACGACGCGTTCGGGCTGCCGGCCGAGAACAACGCGATCAAGACGGGGGTCCACCCCCGCGAGGCGACCGACAAGTCGATCCGCGCCTATCGCCACTGGTTTCACCGCTGGGGGATCTCGATCGACTGGTCGCGCGAGCTGGCCAGCCATCAGCCCAGCTATTACCGCTGGACGCAGTGGATCTTCCTCCAGCTGCTCGAGCGCGGACTCGCCTATCGCAAGGAGGCGGCGGTCAAGTGGTGTCCGAACGACCAGACGGTGCTGGCCAACGAGCAGGTGATCGACGGCCGCTGCGAGCGTTGCGGCCACGAGGTCGAGCTGCGCCAGCTCGAGCAGTGGTTCTTTCGCATCACCGACTACGCCGACCGGCTGGCCGATGACCTCGACGAGATCGACTGGCCCCCCAACGTCAAGGCGATGCAGCGCAACTGGATCGGGCGCAGCGAGGGCGCCGAGGTCACGTTTCGCTGCGAGGATGTCGATCCCGCTCACCCCATCGACTACGCGGTCTTCACCACCCGGCCGGACACGCTGTTCGGGGCGACGTTCTTCGTGATGGCCCCCGAGCACCCGGATGTGCTCCGGCTCGTCGCCGGGACCGAGCACGAGCACGAGGTCTCGGAGTACGTCAACCGCGCCCTGACCGAATCGGCCGAGCGGCGGGGCGACATCGACAAGCCCAAGACCGGTGTGGCCCTCGGCCGGACCGTGATCAACCCCGTCAACGGCGAGGCGATCCCGATGTACGTGGCCGACTACGTCCTGATGGAGTACGGCACCGGCGCCGTCATGGGCGTTCCGGCCCACGACCAGCGCGACTACGACTTCGCGCGCGCGTTCGATCTCCCGATCCGCCCGGTCGTCGCGGCCGCCGGCGAGGACGACCCCGACATCGGCGCCCAGGCGTTCACCGCGCACACCGACGACGAGCGCCTGATCAACTCCGGCGACTTCTCCGGGATGGACGCCGTCGCCGGCCGCGACGCGATCGTCGCGTGGCTCGATCGCGAGGGAGCCGGGCACGCGTCGGTCAACTATCGCCTGCGCGACTGGCTGATCTCGCGCCAGCGCTACTGGGGCTGTCCGATCCCCGTCGTCTACTGCGACACGGACGGGATGGTGCCGGTGCCCGTCGAGGACCTCCCGGTTGAGCTGCCCGAGGTGGAGGACTACCAGCCCCGGGGACGCTCGCCGCTCGCTGCCGCCGAGGAGTGGGTCACCACGACGTGTCCGCGGTGCGGTGGCCCGGCCCGGCGCGAGACCGACACCATGGACACGTTCGTGGACTCCAGCTGGTACTTCCTGCGCTACTGCGACGCCCGCAACGACGAGGCCGCGTGGGACCCGAAGGTGCTCAACCGCTGGATGCCCGTCGACACCTACATCGGCGGCATCGAGCACGCGATCCTCCACCTCCTGTACGCCCGCTTCTTCGTCAAGGCGCTGCACGACATGGACCTGATCGAGGCCCAGGAGCCGTTCCGGCAGCTGTTCACCCAGGGCATGATCCTCGGCGCTGACGGCAACAAGATGTCGAGCTCGAAGGGCAATGTCGTCGCCCCCAGCCAGATCGTCGAGCGCTTCGGTGCCGACGCGGCGCGCTGCTACGTGCTGTTCATCGGTCCGCCCGATCAGGACGCCGCCTGGTCTGACACCGGGGTCGAGGGCGTGCATCGCTTCCTCAACCGGCTGTGGCGCGCCGCCGACGAGCTCGTCGCCGACGACGATCGCCGCCGCCCGGCGATCTCGCCGTTCGAGCCCGAGGGCGAGGGACTGGTGCTCGTGCGCAAGGCCAACTGGGCGATCGAGAAGGTGACCGAGGACATCCGCGGCCGGTTCGCGTTCAACACGGCGATCTCCGCGGTCATGGAGCTGGTCAACGAGCTCTACCGCCATCCCGACGCCGACCCCGAGGCGCGCCGCTTCGCGGTGGCGACCGCCGGCTCGCTCGTCTTCCCGTTCGCGCCGCACCTCGGCTCCGAGGTCTACGAGCTGCTGACCGGCGAGCGGGTGTGGGAGCAGCCGTGGCCGGATGCCGATCCGGACATGCTGACCGCTGAGACGTTCGAGCTCGTCTGCCAGGTCAACGGCAAGGTCCGCGACCGCGTGACCGCGCCCACCGGCGCCCCGCGCGACGAGCTGGAGAGACTGGCGATGGCCAGTCGCGGGGTGCAGGCCCACCTCAACGGCCACGAGGTCGTCAAGGTGATCGTCGTGCCCGACAAGCTGGTCAACGTCGTCGTCAAGTAGGGACGGGGCGGGCGGGTGCCGTGACCGCCGACGTCCTGTACGTGGCCGTGATCGGCGCCTCCGTCGCGACCGCCGAGCAGGAGCGGGTCGCCGAGGAGGTCGGCCGGCGGCTGGCGCAGGCGGGCGCCATCGTCATCACCGGGGGTGGGGGAGGCGTGATGGCCGCGGCCAGCCGCGGCGCCGCGCAGGCCGGCGGGACGGTGGTCGGCATCCTCCCCGGCGAGGACCGCGCTCACGCCAACCGCTGGGTGAGCATCGCCCTTCCCACCGGGCTCGGTGAGCTTCGCAACGGCCTGATCATCCGGGCCGCCGACGCCGCCGTGGCCGTCGGCGGGGCCTACGGAACGCTGTCGGAGATCGCGTTGGCGATGGTCGCCGGCGTCGCGGTGATCGGCGTGGACACGTGGGCGGTGGAGGGCGTGCAGGCTGCCGCCACCGCCCAGGAGGCGGTGGAGCGGGCCCTCGAGCGCGGCGGCGGCAACCGTGGAGGCATCGACGCCCTCTCCTAGACTCACGGCCGGTGCCGACCTTCAAGTCCGCTTATCTGATCCACGGCGACGATCATGGGCGCATCGCCGAGCGCCGAGCGCGGCTGCGCGCCCTCGCCGAGTCGCTCAGCGGAACCGAGGGACTGGAGGTGTTCGCCGACGATGACGCCACCCCGGACGCGGTCGCGGCGGCGCTGGACGCGATGACGCTCGCGCTCGGCCGGCGCTTCGTGATCGTCGAAGGGGTCGAGCGCTGGAAGGACAAGGACCTCGACGCCCTGGAGGCGGCCGTCACCGGCATCGCTCCGGAGACCACGGTCGCGTTCTTCGCCCGCGAGGACAACCGCAACCGTGCCCCTGACCGGCTCCACGCCGCGGTCAAGAAGGTCAAGGGCGACATCAATGCCGAGAACAGCGTCAAGCCGTGGGAGCTGCCCAAGTGGACGATCGCCCGGGCCGCCGAGCTCGGGATCGAGCTGGCACCCGACGCCGCGCGCGCCCTGATCGGCCATGTCGGCGAGCGCCAGCAGCGGCTGCTGCGCGAGCTGGAGAAGCTGGCCCTCGGATCCGGCGCCGAGGGGGGAACGGTCGATGCCGACGACGTCGCCGAGCTGACCGCCTCCTCAGCCGAGCGGCGCGCGTGGTCGGTGGCCGACGCGCTCGTCGCCGGCGACCGTCCGGCGGCGGTGCGGACCTATCTCGAGCTGCGCGAGCAGGGCGAGCGGCTGCCCGGCCTGCTCTACTGGATCTCCCAGCGGGTGCGCCAGGCACACGAGGTGGCGGCCGCGCTCGACGCCGGGGAGCCGCCGGCCCAGGTCAAGCGGCGCCTGAGGATGCCGTCGCGCGCCGCCGATCGCCTGATCGCCGACGCTCGCGAGGCGGGCGCCGACCGGCTGCGCCAGGCGACGTGCGAGATCGCCGATCTGGAGCTCGCCTCGCGCGGCGGCGGTCCGGGTGGCGGAACCGAGGACACCGCCGCGCTGCGGTCGATCATGCGGCTCGCCGCCGCTTGACACCCGGCCCGGGAGCCGACAGGCGCTCAGGCTCAGTGCAGGATGGTCGAGTGCAGCACCAGCCACAGGGCGACCACGACGGCGACGATCACGAGCAGCGCCAGCACCCGCCCGGCCCAGTTGGGACGCGACTGCAGCGCCGGGTTGACCGGCCGCTCGATGCGCTGGGGAGCGACCGGACGCGGGCGGACGTCGAGCTCACGCTCGTGCCCAAGGTCGGGCTCGTGACGACGGTCGCGGTCGCGGTCGCGCGGGCGGCGCGAACGCTCGGGGCGGGTGGGCTCGAGCTCGGCGAACGTCTCCTCCGCGTCGTCGGGCGCGGACGCCGGGGCGGACGTCTGCGAACGGGTGGCCGCGCGCGCTTGGACGGTGCGCAGCCGTTCGGCGCTGCGCTGCTCAACGGTGCTCAACCGTTCGGCGCTGCGCTGCTCGACCGTGCGCAGCTGCTCGGCGGCCCGCGCCCGCTCCTGCTCGAGTGCGTCCCGAGCCGACTCGAGCGCGCCGGAGCGCTCGCGCAGCTCCGCCTGGACGCTCGCGTGGGCCGCGATCACTCGCTCGTGCTCGGCGGCGAGCTCGTCGTAGCGACGCTCGACGGCGCGCATCTCGCGGCGCGTGGAATCCAGGTCGGCCGACATCGCCTCGCTCTCGCGTTGCACGGTCTGCGCCAGGTCCAGCTCGGCCCGCGCCCGCCCGAGCTCGGCGCTGAGCCGCCGGCCCTCGGCGCGCTGCTCCTCCAGCGTCTGCTCGACGGCGACCCGCCGTTCGCGCTCGCGCTCGAGCGCGGCCTGGGCGGCGGACAGGCGCGTCGACAGTCGCTCCAGATCCTGGGCGCGAGCCGATGGACGGCGGCCCGTCCGGTCCTGCTTGGCCAGCGGGGAGCGGGCCTGGGCGGCCACCGAGCTCTCGCCCACCGAGCCGGTGGCCTGCGCCGGCGCACGCAGTGTGACCTCGATGTCGGGCGCGACCGCGAGCTCGATCGCCGAGGCGCTGGCCAGCTCGACGTCGGCCGGGAAGGCGGCCATCCACGGCTCGCCGTCCTGCGCGGCCCATGGCTTGTGCTCGAGCTCGGCGAGCATGCGCCGCTCGGGACCGCCGTCACCGAGCGTGAGCGTCAGCGCGGGACGCATAAAGCGCCGGCCCCGCACCCCGAACCACCGTCCGGAGACCTCGACGCGCCCGTCCTCGGTCGCCACCAGCCGCTCCACCTCGAAGGTGACGCGGTCCGGGTCGACGGTCGATGGATGGGCGATCAGCCGATGGGGTGGGTGGCAGGAGGTCCGGCCTGCCGGCGCTAGACGCCGCGACGCAGGCGGGCGGCGCGAGACTTCTTGCGCGCGCCGTTGTTGCGATGCAGCGCGCCGCTCTTGACGGCCTTGTCGATCGTCTTGACCAGCGCGCGGTGCTCGGTCTCGGCGGATTCGGCTTCGCCGTCGGCGACCGCTCGCTCCAGGCGGCGGAAGTACGTCTTGACCGCCGACGTGTAGCGACGATTCTCGAGGCGCTCTCGTTCGGCGCGCAGAATCCGCTTCTTCTGGGAATGAATATTGGCCATAGGGAATGGCCCAGGGGTGACCGCTGAGCCGGCGCGTACTATAGCGCCCTCCGTGTCCGTCGACAGCCCCAGCGGACCTCCACCGACCCTCCCGCCACCGTCCCCGCCGCGGCGGCGGCTCGCCCTCAGCACCGCCATCTTCGCGGTCGCCACCGCGCTGTCCCGGGTCGCCGGGCTGGGGCGCGAGGTCGTCCAGGCGAGCTACTTCTCGACCAGCGGCGCGGGGTCGGCGTTCACGATCGCCTCCCAGATCCCGAACCTGTTCTCGAACCTGTTCTCACAGGCCGCGCTGGGCGCCGCGTTCGTGCCCATCTTCACCGAGCTGCTGCAAGCCGGCAAGAAGCGCGAGGCGTTCCGCCTGGCGGCGTCGCTGTTCTGGCTGATCCTGGTCGCCCTCGGGCTGCTGACGATCGTCTACATGGGGATCGCCGGCCTGGTCATGCCGCTGTTCACCGGCACCCTGAGCGCCTCGCAGGCTTCGCTGACCGTCGGTCTGTCGCGCGTCCTGTTCCCGGTCGTGTTGCTGCTCAGCCTCACCGGGCTGCTCGTCGGGATCCTGCAGTCCTACGACGAGTTCTCGATCCCCGCGCTCGCTCCGGCGGTGTGGAACATCGTGATCGTCGTGTTGATGGTGATCCTCCACGGCCACTTCCACGGACAGAACGCCGTTTACTCCTACGCGATCGCGTGGCTGGTGGCGACCGTCGTGCAATTCCTGCTCATCGCGTCGGCGTTGCGCAGGGTCGAGTTCCGCCTCGCGTTCGCCTTCGACTGGCGCGATCCGCGGGTACGCCAGGTGCTGATCCTGTTTTTCCCGGTGACGCTGAGCATCGGGATCATCAACCTCGACATCTTCATCAATGCCGGGCTCGGGGCGCTCGTCTCCCCGCACGTGCCGATCGCCATCAACGACGCCTTCCGGATCTACATGCTGCCCCAGGGGATCTTCAGCGTGGCCGTGGCCACGGTGCTGTTCCCGACGCTCAGCCGCATGGCCAGCGCGCGCGATCCCACGGGGATGCGACGGACGCTCGGCAACGGCATCCGCCAGATCAACCTGTTGCTGATCCCCTCGGCGGCGCTGCTGGCGGTCCTGGCGGTGCCGATCACGCGGCTCGTCTACCAGCACGGAAGCTTTCACAGCTTCTCGACGCATCTGGTGGGCAAGGCGCTCTTCTGGTTTGCCTTCAGCCTGCCCTTCGCCGGCGTGAACCTGCTGCTCAGCCGGACGTTCTTCGCGCTCCAGCGACCGTGGATCCCGACCAAGCTGGCCGCTCTCAACGTCGTCGTCGACATCATCGTCTCGCTGGCGCTGTACAAGCCGTTGGGCATCGCCGGCCCGGTGATCGGGACGGTGGTCGCCAACGTGGTCATGACCTGGCTGCAGCTGCGTCGGCTGCGGATCGGCTTCAACGGCCGCCTGGAGATGGCCCAGACGACGATGGTCACGGTGCGGATCCTCGTCGCCACCGTGTTCGTGACCGCGCTCGGTTACGGCGTGTGGAAAGGCCTGGAGAGCCTGCTGGGGCTGTCGCTGATCGCGCAGATACTGGCGATCGGGATCGCCCTGACGGCGGCCGGCGCGCTCTACGCGCGGATGGTGCTGTGGATGCGGATCCCCGAGGCGCGGCAGATCGAAGCACTGATCGTCGGCCGGCTGCGTCGCCGGTAGGGTCATGGCGATGGAGCAGCCGAGCCTCTATGCGCGGCATTTCTCCGACCCCCGCCGCGAGCGGGCGTTCCTCAGCGCGGTGGGGTTCACGAGCGCGTTCGCGGCCGCTCGCGGGATCACGCACGCGATCCGCGCCGGCGTCGGCCCGTTTCGCAACCTCAGCGCCGGCGGCCGGCACATCCACCACAGCACGTTCGGGATCTTCGGTCTGCTCGGGGTCGGCTACGTGTGGACCTACCGCTACGGGATCGGCGAGCGGGTGCCCGAGTGGGCCTCACGCGTGACCGCCGCCAGCTACGGGATCGCCTCGGCGCTCACGCTCGACGAGTTCGCCCTGTGGCTGGACCTCCAGGATGACTACTGGGACAAGCAGGGCCGCAAGTCGATCGACGCGGTGGCGATCTTCGGCGGCCTGTTGACGATGGGCGTCGCCGGCCGCGGCGCCCTGGATGAGCTCGGCCTGCTGCCGGGATTCATCAGCGCTCGGGTCCAGCGCGAGGAGCGAGCTCGCTCGGCCGCGCGCGCCGGTCGCTAGCCGCCCCGTGGCCGCCCGCCTCGTCGCTTCTACCCTTCATGTAGTGGCAGACCAGGCCCACATCCGCAACTTCTCGATCATCGCCCACATCGACCATGGCAAGTCGACGCTGGCCGACCGGATCCTCGAGCTCACCCACACCGTCGACCCCCGGTCGATGCGCGCCCAGCTGCTCGACTCCATGGACCTCGAGCGCGAGCGCGGGATCACGATCAAAGCCCAGGCGGTCCGCGTCTTCTACACCTCCTCGCGCGACGGCGAGACCTACCAGCTGCAGCTGATCGACACCCCCGGCCACGTCGACTTCACCTACGAGGTCTCGCGCTCCCTGGCCGCCTGCGAGGGCGCGCTGCTCGTCGTCGACGCGTCACAGGGCGTCGAGGCCCAGACGGTCGCCAACACCTACCTGGCCGTCGAGTCGGGGCTGGAGCTGATCCCGTGCCTGAACAAGGTCGATCTGCCGGGCGCCGAACCCGAGCGCGTCGCCGGGGAGGTCGCCGACCTGCTCGGCGAGCCGGCCGACACCGTGCGGCGGATCAGCGCCAAGACGGGGGAGGGGGTGAGCGAGGTCCTCGACGAGCTCATCGCCCGCGTCCCGCCGCCGTCCGGCGATCCCGATGCCCCGCCGCGCGCCCTCATCTTCGACTCAGAGTTCGACCAGTACCGGGGGGTGATCGCCTACATTCGGGTCGTCGACGGCACGTTCACCAAGGGTGAGGCGATCCGCGCCATGCAGGCTGGGACCGAAGCCGATATCGACGACATCGGCTTCTTCAGCCCGCAGATGATCCCGGCCCCGGCGCTGTCCGCCGGCGAGGTCGGTTTTCTCATCACCGGCATCAAGGACGTGAGCGCGCTGCGGGTCGGCGACACCCTGACGACCAAGTTCAGCGGCGCCACCGAGCCGCTCCCCGGCTACCGCGAGGTCAAGCCGATGGTGTTCTGCGGCCTGTACCCGATCAACTCCGACGACTACCCCGACCTGCGCGACGCGCTGGAGAAGCTGACCCTCAACGACGCCGCCCTCAGCTGGGAGCCCGAGACCTCGGAGGCGCTCGGGTTCGGCTTCCGCTGCGGCTTTCTCGGCCTGCTGCACATGGACATCGTCCGCGAGCGACTCGAGCGCGAGTACGACCTGGAGCTGTTGACGACGATGCCGAGCGTCGAGTACGAGGTGACGCTCACCGACGGCACCGTGATGCCGGTCCACAGCCCGAACGACTTCCCCGATCCGGCGCGCGTCGCCGAGGTCCGCGAGCCGTTCATCCGGGCCTCGATCCTGTCGCCGAAGGAGTTCGTCGGCCAGATCATGGAGCTCTGCCAGGAGCGCCGCGGCGAGCACGCCGGGATGCACTACCTGTCGGCCGAGCGGGTGCAGCTCACCTACGATCTGCCGCTGGCCGAGATCGTGCTGGACTTCTTCGACCAGCTGAAGTCCCGGACGCGCGGCTATGCCTCGCTGGACTACGACCTGATCGGCCTGCGTGACTCCGATCTGGTCAAGCTCGACATCCTTCTCGCCGGCGATCCCATCGACGCTCTCTCGATGCTCGTCCACCGCTCCAAGGCGCAGAGCGCCGGGCGGACCCTCACCGAGAAGCTGCGCGCGACGATCCCCCGCCAGCAGTACGACGTTCCGATCCAGGCGGCGATCGGGTCGCGGATCGTCGCCCGGGAGACGATCAAGGCCTACCGCAAGGACGTGATCGCCAAGTGCTACGGCGGCGACATCAGCCGCAAGCGCAAGCTGCTCGAGGCCCAGAAGAAGGGCAAGTCGCGGATGAAGCAGGTGGGACGCATCGAGGTGCCCCAGGAGGCATTCCTCGCCGTGCTCGAACTCGGCGACGCTCGCTAGGGACGAGCCCGTGGCGGCCCTGCACGCCGAGCTGCTCGACCGCGAGGATCCCGCCATCGGGCAGGAGCTGATCCGCGTCACTCACCCCGACGGCCGCGTCGAGGAGCTGCGCCTGCACGACTACGAGCGCCTGTACTCGCTGCCGGGCGTCTACGAGCAGATCGTCCAGGAGCGCCTCGGCTGCGTCTCGCCGGCGAAGATCGCGTCGCTGCTGGCGGCGGCGGTCGACGACGCCGGATGGTCGCGGGCGGACATGCGCGTCATCGATGTCGCCGCCGGCAACGGGGTGTCCGGCGAGGCCCTGGCGCAGGAGGGGCTGCGTCCGGTGCTGGGCACCGACATCGTCTCGTCCGCGCGCTCCGCGGCGCTGCGCGATCGGCCCGACCTCTATGGCGGTTACCTGACCCTCGACCTGCTGGCGCTGAGCGACGATGCCGCCGCCGAGCTGCGGACGCTGGGCGCCAATGCCGTCTCGTGCGTCGCCCCGGTGGGCGACGCTCCCGGACAGGTCCCGACGCAGGCTCTGCTCACGGTCGCGGGGCTGCTCGCCGACGACGCCCTCGTCGCCTACATGCACGATCCGCGGGTCGCCGAGGCCGACGTGGTGACGGCTGAGCTGTGGCGCGAGCGGCTGGGCGGCGAGGCGACGGAGCTCACCCGCGAGCGCTACCGCCACCGCCGCACGGTCACCGGTGGCTCCTATGAGATGGTCGGGGTCGTCTGGCGCGTGCGGCGCGACTAGGCCCAGTAGCCGCCGGTGCGCCGACGAACCTGACGCATCGCGTGGCGGCGGGCGTAGATCCACGGCGGCGGACCGACCCGGGGCGGCCGCCGAGCACGAGCACGACGACCATCAGTACCGCCCACATGACGGTGACGGCTACGAGCATCGCCGCGGTGACCGCGACCACCGGAATCGCGAACAGGATCAGCATCGGGTTGTGGCTGACCGTGGACACGGCCCAGCGCGCGGCCGAGCGTCTCTCCGGGGGGGCGCTGCGCCCACGGCTGCCGCCGCGGGGCGGCAGGTCGGCGACGGTCGCGTCGAGCTCGTCGTAGGTGAGCGCCTTGAGCGCCGCGCTGACGCGGTGCTCCAGCTCTTCGGCGGCCAGGCGGCCTTCGGTCGCGGCTGTGTGCAGGCGCTCGATGATCCGCTCGCGATCCTCGTCGGAGGCCCTGAAGCTGCCGCGCCGTGCCATGACCGTCAGGCTAGCGCTGGCGATGACCGGGAGCAAACGGGTCTACGGCACGAGCCCGGCCTGGACGAGCATTGCCACCAGCTGGCTGGTCGTCGCCGCGCCGGCGCGCTCGCGGGCCTCGGCGAGCAGCCGCTCCACCTGACGGCGGGAGATGCCGAGGCTGGCGGCCGTCTCTGCCTGGTTGAGGCCGTCGCGGATGAGCAGCGCCGCTTCGAGCTGCCGGGGGGTCAGCGGGCCCGGCGACCGGTCCACGCCGGAGACGGCCGCCCGGGACGGATCCGCCGTCGGTCCCGGGATCCCGGCGTCCCCGGCGTCCCCGGCCCCGCCCCGGCCCACCCGGCGTCCCCGGCGACCCCGACGTCTCCGACGACGAAGCTGAGCACCCGCCGGGGCGGGGCCGGGTCGGCCGTCTCGCGCTCCAATCGCCCGAAGCCGAGGACGAAGCGGGCGAACGCATCGCAGACGAACGACCCGACGAGCGTGTAGGCGACGAAGCCCACGGCGCCGGCGAGGATCCCCGGCTGGCCGCCGCGGATGATCGCCGCGCCGCCGAGGACGGTGCCGGCCACGTAGCCCGCCGCGCTGAGCACGGCGGCGAACATCGACAGGGTGAGCGAGCTGATCGACGTGATCAGGATCACCAGTCCGAGGGCCGGCCACCACAGCGGGCTGTCGGGACCGGTGAGCACCATCGCCAGCGCGCTCAGCACGGCGGGGGCGATCTGCCGCGCCGGTGAATAGCGCATCCAGCAGTAGGTCCGGCGGGGCCGGAGCAGGCCGACGAGCGCGAACACGGCTGCGGCGAGCCCGAACGGGAGGGTCACCGCCAGCGGAGCGGCGCTGCCGGCCGCGAACCAGATCGCGAGCCCGGCGGAGACGAGCAGGAACACGAGCGCGAGCGTGAACAGGCGCAGGTACAGCTCCTCGGCGAGCAGGACGAGCTCAGCGCCGCGGGTGATCAGGCGCGTGCCCGACGCATCGGGCGCCTCGAACCCCGCCCCGTCGGCGAGGACGGCCGGTGCCTCAGTGGCCAACGCCGGCCTCCGCGTAGATGCCGACCAGCTGCTCGAGGGTCCGAGCCCGGGTCTTGCGCTTCGCGGCCGCGATGTGCGAGCGGACCGTGGCCAGGCTCACCGAGAGATCGTGGGCGGCCTGCTTGGGCGCGCGTCCGGCGGCGAGCAGCTCGAGCACCGTCCGCTCGGCCGGGCTGAGTGATTCGATGCGATCGATCGGGTCGGGGCCCGGGAGCAGCGGTTGGGGCTCGGCGATCGCCCCGGCCAGGGCGGCGGTCACGGCGGGGGCGGCTCCCCGCCGCGCGGCGGCCAGCGTGTGCGGGACGCGCGCCATGAATCGCCGCAGCAGGGCGATCAGCAACAGGCCGACGACGGCGTTGAGAGCCAAGTCGGCGAGTTGCGTGGCCACGTCGGACTGTCCGGCGCCGAGCAACATCCAATGCAGGCTGTGCCCGGCCAGGGCCTCGTCGGCGACGTAGCCGAGCACCGAGACGGCGAGCGTGACCGCCACCCACCGCGGCGAGGAGACGAGCGCGGCCACGAACACGATCGCGGGAGCGACCTCCGCGTAGTGGCCCTGAAAGCCGTGGTCGATCGCTCCCACGGCCGCGAACAGCGCGGCCGCGAGCGTGGTGGCGCCGCGGCCGAGCAGCAGCCGGGCGGCGACGCCGGTACGCAGGACCGCGCCCACCGCCAGGCCCGAGAGCGCTATGCCCTCGAGGTGAGTCACCGCAGCGGCGCCGGCGATCGCCGCGAACAGCCAGTCGGTGAGCGCCGCCACCGCGCACAGGACCATGCCGGTGCGCAGCGCCTGGACGGCGACGTCGAACGCCGCCGCCGCGGGCGGCGGCCGGCCGGTCCCGGCACGGGCGCTGATGGTGGAGGACGAGGATGAACCGGGCACGGAGCTCTGCGCCGTTCGTACCCGCGTCGGGAGCTCGAGAATCGAGCGCCCGAGCCGACCGGATCCCCGGTGAGCACGGGCTCAGGGGGCAATTCATCACTTTCCGCCGTAGTGGAGGGCGAGCTCGTCTGCCACGCTGGCGGCGCTGCGCAGGGCAGCAGGCCACAAACACGATGTCGCGGCTGAGGAGGTCGACGGTGATGGCAGCACGACGTTGCGCGGGAGCAACGCGCAGGACACGGATGTGGGCGGTCGCGTGCGCGGCTGCCATGGCGGCGATGGCGGCGTCGGCGAGCCCGTCGCTCGCGGCCGCCCCGCCGTCGGTCCCATGCCACTCGATCGGGAGCGGCAAGTACGACTGCCAGTTCTATCCGGCGGGGGACGGCATCTCCGGCGGGGCCCCCGTCGAGGACTCCAGCGGCCATCGCGTCGGCTATCTCAACCACGGGACGAACTTCGTCTACTGCGAGGCAAAGGGATCCAAGCTGTCCAGCGGCGCCTACTACAACGTCTGGTGGGCCTACACCGAGGCCAACGACGCGCACCGACGGCTGGGTCAACGCCGTGTACGCCGCCGGCGGCGGCAACGACGGCGATTTCGCCGGCGTTCCGGCATGCGGGACCGCGCACGGCTATCCGCCCGGCGGCGCTCCTGCCCCGACCCCGACCCCGACCCCGACGCCACCCGGCCAGGTGCCATGCACGGCGAGCGGCGGGCACGACACCTGCAGCTGGTACGTCCCCGGCGACGGAATCTCGAGCGGAACGCCGGTCCTCAGCTCCTCGGCGACGGTCGTCGGCTATCTGCACAAGGGGCACAACTGGATCATCTGCCAGCAGCAGGGAGCCGAGCGCACCAGTGGCGCGTATCACAACGACTGGTACGGCTGGACGCTGTCTGACCACGCGGGCTACGGCTGGGCCAACGCGGTGTACGCGTCGGGCGGGGCCAACGACGGCCAGTTCGCCAACGCGCCCAATTGCAACGGCGCGCACGGGTCACCCCCGATGACGACGAGCCCGCCCGCGCCGACGCCGACACCCAGCCGACGCCCCCGCCCGCGCCACCGGCTCCGATCCCCGGCTCGGGCAAGCTCAGCGCGGTCCGCAAGAGCATCGTCAGCCTGGCGCTGGCGCAGCGTAACTACGCCCCGCACAGCGGTCACTGCGATCGCTACGGCTCGGGCCTGATCTGCCCCGGCGACCTCTACGAAGGCGAGTGGTGCAGCGTCATGGCGACGTGGGTGTGGGAGCGGGCCGGAATCTCGATCCCGATCTTCGGCTACTCCGGCGACCCGTTCTACTGGTCGGGGCCGGGCGGTGGCCGCGACGGCATCAGCGGCGGTCACGCCACCGTCCTGGGCCCGCACGGCAAGGCTCAGCCGGGGGACATGGTGTTCTTCGGAACACCGGGCAACAGCCTCCACGTCGCGGTCGTCCTCAAGCGCTACGCGTCGGGCGAGATCCTCGTCATGAACGGCAACGACTACTCGCCGAGTGCGCCGGACGGCATCGCGCTGGAGTCGACGTTCTACCCGAGCACGCATGGCGACGTCAACGGCACCGGCGGCCCGGTGTACGGCTATGCCGAGCCCGAGCACAACGGCCAGGTGGCCCATGCGGCCACTGCCGCGGTGCGCGCCCGGATCGAGGCCGCGCTGTCTCAGCCGCCGGCCGAGAACCCGGTCACCGGCCAGGATCCGCGGGGGCCCCAGAAGCAGCAGCAGCTGCAGGAGCGCAAGCATCCCGCGGCCCAGCAGATGCCCTACGTCGGCAAGCGAATCACGATCGAGGTGACCAACGTCCTGCGCTCGGGCAGGTACGTGATCGACGTGCTCTACCGCGGCTCCAAGCGGACCGCCGAGCGTGACTTCGCGCACTTCCTCAAGCGCTACCACGACCCCGGCACGGCGTACATCGTCCACTACATCAAGCGGAGGGCATAGTCGATGCAGCTCGCAACTCCCACGACGAGACGCCTACGCCTCGCCGCGCTGCTGGCGGTCCTGGCCGGGCTCGTGTGCGCCCCGGCCGCGCTTGCCGATCCCGCCCCGGTGCCGTGCCACTCGATCGGTGACGGCAAGTACAACTGCTACTTCTACCCGGCCGGCGACGGCTTCTCGGCCGGGGCCAAGGTCGAGAGCTCGAGCGGCTCGACCGTCGGATACCTCAACCAGGGCGAGAACTACGTCTACTGCGAGAGCAAGGGCGCGTCGCTCTCCAGCGGCTCCTACACCAACAACTGGTGGGCCTACACGATCGCCGACGACAACAAGTACGGCTGGGTCAACGCGCTCTACGCCCAGGGCGGGGACAACAACGGCGACTTCGCCGGCGTGCCCGCCTGTGGCACCAGCCACGGTTATCCGCCGGGCGGAGCGCCCAGCGCGCCGCCCCCGCCCGCGAATCCTCCGGCGTCGCCGCCGAGCGCCGGTCCCAAGCCGG
Source organism: uncultured Solirubrobacteraceae bacterium (assembly GCA_963744845.1). Taxonomy (GTDB): domain Bacteria; phylum Actinomycetota; class Thermoleophilia; order Solirubrobacterales; family Solirubrobacteraceae; genus Palsa-465. The sequence continues at coordinate 334,760 of CAVUVE010000012.1, read as the reverse complement.
TGCCGTGCCATTCGATCGGCGCGGGCAAGTACAGCTGCAGCTGGTTCCCGGCCGGCGACGGCACCTCGGGGGGCACTCCGGTGCTCAGCGCAGCGGGCAGCACCGTCGGCTATCTGAACGAGGGCAGCAACTGGATCACCTGCCAGCAGTCCGGAGCCGAGCAGAGCTACGCGAGCTATCACAACAAATGGTGGGGCTACACCGAGGCCGACAACGGCAGCCACGGCTGGGCCAGCGCGGTCTACGCCAGCGGCGGCGACAACGACGGTCAGTTCGCCGGCGTGCCCAGCTGCGGGGGAGCGCATGGCTCGCCGCCCGCCAAGGCGGCCGCCCCGCCCAGCGCGCCCCCGAGCTCGCCGCCCAGCGGCGGAGGCGGCGCGCCGAGCAGCAGCTGTTCGGACACCACCGGGCCGGGCGACAACGTCACCCGCTGGAACCCGGTCGTCATCTGCGTGCTCAAGAAGCTGGGCGCGTTCTCCACCGACAACGTCAAGGCGGTCGACATCGTGATCGCCAACGAGTCCAGTGGCGACCCGACGGCCGTCAACGGGACCGACTCCAACGCTCAGGCGGGCCACCCGTCGGAGGGGCTCGTGCAGACGATCCAGGGGACGTTTGACGCCTACCGCTGCTCGGGCCTGCCGGATGACATCTTCGATCCGGCGGCCAATATCTGCGCGGGGATGAACTACGGGATCCACAACTACGGCTCGATCGCCAACATTCCGGGCGTCGTCGCGGTGCGCAACGGCCGCCGGTACGTCGGCTATGACGGCACCGTCCGGCCCGCCGGCGAGCTGACGGTGTGCGGTCAGCTGCGGGAGAGCAAGAGCCTGCGGCTGAGCGTCAGCTCGCGGCAGATCCGCTGCTCCCGAGCCGAGACCGTGGCCCGGACCGTCGAGCACAGCACGAGCCTGCGTCGCTTCCTGCGCCACAAGGGCCGGACCCGCAAGGCGCTGCGGATCGGTACCCGGTACGGGGTGTTCTCCTGCCAGGTGGAGCGGGGACGGATGGGAGCGGCGAAGCGAGCCGTCGCCTGCACCCGGCGCCGCGAGCACGTGTCGTGGATCGCGTTCAAGCCCCAGTAGCCGCGCTGCTGGTCGCGCTGCTCGCCCTGCTGCACGCCGCCGCGGCGGGGGCGGTCATCGATGGGCGAGCGATGCCGGCGCATGCCCTGCGCGCGTCCGCCGAGGTGGTGACGGGCACGCGGCTGTGCAGCGGGGCGGTGATCGCTCCGCGCATCGTCCTGCTCGCTCTGCACTGCGGGGCCGGCCGGGGCTCCCGGGTGCGGGTCGGCAATCCCAACGGCGGCGGCCTGATGCAGGAGCGAACCGGCGTGAGCGCGATCGCCGCGCCGCAACTGCAGCCGCCCCCCGAGATCACCGGGAACACGGACGTGGCGGCGCTCGTCCTCAACCGGGCGGTCGCGCCGCGGCCGCTGACCGTCGAGTCGCCGAGCGAGGCTCCAACGCTCGGCCTCGATGAGAGCCCGGTGCTCGTCGCCGGCTTCGGCAGGTCCAGTGCCGGCACGGCGGCCCCGACGGTCGACCGGGTGAAGCTCCGCGAGGCCGCGATGGTCGTCAAGGACTGCTTCGGCCTCGTGGCCACGGCGGACGGGTCCCCGTACGTCAACTGCGGCGTCCCCGCCGACCCGTCCGCCGACTCGGTCCCGGGTGGCGGCCCGTGCCCGGGCGACAGCGGCTCGCCGGTCCTCGCCGTCTCGTCCGACGCCGGTCCCGTGCTCACCGGCGTGCTGTCAGGCGGCGCGGTGGCGCAGTGCGCCGCCGGGACCGCGGCCGTGTTCACGTCGCTGGCCTCCGAGTTGAGCTGGACCTCGGCGTTGCTCACGTCGCCGCTGCCGCGAGCGCAGGCGCCGCCGCGCTTCTGCGGCGCCGACCGGCGTGCGCTGGCTACGCAGACCCGCACCGTCGCGACGCTTCGCGAGCGGGAGCGGCGACATCGCCACGACCGGGCACTGGCGCGATCCCTGCGCACCGCCCAGGCGCGCCGCCGCGGCCTCGCCGACCGTATCTACATCAGCTGCTAGTGGCCCCTCCAGTTGGCGGCGGCGCACGGACCGCACCGGCGAGCTCGCCTCTCCGGTACGCTGGCGGCGTGTGACGCCGGCAGCCACGGCGTCGCAGCAACGGCATTTTCGTTGGCACGGACGACAAGGGGGCCGGGGTGGCACGAGGTAACCGACGCGTGTGGCGTCGACATCGGGCGATGGCGGCGCGGCTCGCGCTCGTTCTGGCATGCGTGGGCGCGATCTTCGGCGCCGTGGCCGGACCGGCCGCCGCGGCGCCCACCAATGACGCGTTTGCCAACGCCGCTGCGCTGACCGTCGGTCAGACCGTGACCGGCACAACCGTCGGCGCGACCGCGGAGCCCGGCGAGCCTCCGATCGAGGGCGAGAGCTTCGCCTCCGGCTGCTCGGACACCAGCTGCCAGCTCTCGGTCTGGTACGCGTACACGGCTCCCGCCAGCGGGCCCGTATCGCTGTCGGTGTGCGGCGCGGCGGCCGAGGTGTTCACCGGCGGATCGCTCTCGGCGCTCGGCGGCGTGGCCACGGTGCGGCCGAGCTCGTGTCCCGCCGAGCGAGTCGCCTCGTTTGATGCCGTCGGCGGGGTCACCTACTGGGTCGGCCTGGCCGCTCCATACGGAAACGGGGGCTCCTACAGCGCCACGCTGACCGCCGACCCGGGGATGCTGGATGTGACCATCGGCAGCCTGATGGGCACGAGCGCGACGTTCACCGGCTTCTTCTCGCCCAACGCCGGCGCGACGTTTGAATGCGCGCTTGACGGCGGCGCCTTCAGCGCCTGCGCGGCGCCGTACACGCTCAGCGGGCTGACGGTCGGCAACCACACGCTGGCGGTGCGCTCGGTGGTCGGCTCGGCCACGGACCCGACGCCGTACACCCAGCCGTTCACGATGACGCCCTCGCCGGAGACCGGCACCCTGGCCAACGTCGTTCCGGCCGACAACGGCCAGACGAACGCGACGAGGATCACTTTCGAGGTCGACAGCCCGACGGCGAACTATTTTCACTGCGCGGTCGACGACGAGGTCCAGGCTCTGTGCGGATTCACGAACTCCGCCAGCCAGATCACCGGCCTCTGCGACTCCACACACACCCTCACGGTGGTGCCCACGGACAGCAACGGAAACGTCGGCTCGCCGCAGGCGACCCACTGGACGCAGGTCTCCGGCTCCCACCCGTGCCTCACTCCGTCGATCGGTACCGTGCAGGTCGCCGCCGGGTACGAGGCGGTCAGCATCACCGTGCCCCTCACGGCCAGCCGCGGCACCGATCTCAAATTGACCATCCACGGAGGCGGCGCACCGGACATCGTCGACCATCAGCCGATCGCCACCCCTTCCTTCTCCGAGCAGGGCCTGACCCCGGGCACCAGCTACACCTACACCCTCGATGCCACCAGCCCGTGGGGCAACGCCTCCGCGAGCGGCTCGTTCACCACCACGACGACGCTCCCGGGCGCAGCCACCGAGGCCGTGTCGGACATCACCGACCACGAGGCGACGCTGTCGGGCACGTACGACCCCGGCAACCAGACCGGCAACTGGACGTTCCTGTTCGGGCCGACCGCCGGCTACGGCAGGCTCGAGCCGATCGGCTTTGCGTTCCCCACGGCCAACCGGCCGACATCGTTCAGCTACCGGGTCGGCGGACTGGCGGCCGGCACGGCGTACCACTACACGCTGCAGACCGGCCGCAGCGATGCCGGCAACGCGATCTTCTACTACGCCCTGCCTGACGCGACCTTCACCACGACCGGGACGGGTGGTTCGGGAGATACGGGTGGCTCGGGCAGCGGGGGCTCGGGAAGCCCGCCACCGGGCGATATGAGTGGCTCGGGTACCGGCTCACCCGGGCCTGGGCCCGGGCCTGGCCCCGTCCCCGGGACTGGCGCCGGCGGGACCGGCACCGGCCCCGGGACCGGCACCGGCCCGGGCACCGGCACCGGCACCGACACTCCGTCGACCCCCCTGAAGCTCGCCATCGCTCACGCCGGGCACCCCACCATCACCGGCCACGGCGCCAACCTCAAAGCGTCCACCGGGATCGTCGTCGCCTGCCCCTCCGACGGCGGCACCTGCACGATCCACGCCTCCGCCACGGCCGCCGTCGCGACGGCGAGCACGACGAGGAAGGGCACGACGCGCCATACCCACCCCCACCGCGTCACGATCGGCTCGGTCACCGTGACGGTCAAGCCCGGACAGCGCGCCGCGCTCGTCCTGCGGCTCTCGCCGGCCGGTCGCAAGGCCGTCCACCGGACCCGCGTGCGCACCACACTCGTGATCTCGGCCGTCCGGGCCGGGTCCAAGCCCTACGTCACCTCCGCCAACGTCACTCTGCCGCGCAGCGGCTAACTAGCCCGGCGCACCCCGACTTCGTCGAGGTGGGCGAGGAGATCCGCGGGGTCCTCGTAGACGCGAATCGCGCCGGAGTAGAGCAGCTCCTCGCGCCCGTAGCCGCCCGACAGCAGGCCGATTCCCAGCGCCCGGGCCCGCTGCGCGGCCAGCAGGTCCCAGACGCTGTCGCCGACGACCATGCTGTTGCGGATGTCGACGCCGATCCGCCGCGCGGCAGTGAGGAACAGGTCGGGGTCGGGCTTGGCGTAACGCACCTGGTCGCGGGTGACCATCGGCGTGTCGGCGGGGAGCTCGAGCAGCTCGCGGGCCGGCCCGGCGTAGCGCTCCAGGCCGCTGGTGGCGATCGCCCACGGGACCCGGTGCTCGGTGAGGGTCCGCAGCAGCGCGACGGCGCCGGGCAGCGGAGCGACCGTGTCGTAGTGGCGGATGAACGCCTCGGCATGCAGCTCGGGCAGGCGCGCGAGCGACTTGGCGTCCAGGCGGTCGCCGAGCTCCCGGGCCAGCGCATTGACGAACAGGCCGCCGCTCATCCCGATCCGGCGATGGATCTTCCACACCGAGAGGCTGAGCCCCACTTCCTGGAGCGCCTCGCTCCAGGCCAGCACGTGCTGGTAGACGCTGTCGATCAGCGTTCCGTCGAGGTCGAAGAGGAACGCCGTCTGGCCGGGGCTGTCGAGGTCCGGCCCGGGATCGCGGTCGTGGGGCATACGCGGCAAACGCATTGTCCCAGGTCGCGCCGGTCCTACGATGGAGGGCGTGAAGCGTCTCGGCTTTCTCTCCTTCGGTCACTGGCAGGCGGCACGCGGCTCCCAGACGCCGACGGCGGCCGACTCGCTGCGCCAGACGATCGAGCTGGCCGTCGCCGCCGAGGAGATCGGGATCGACGGCGCGTTCGTGCGCGTGCACCACTTCGCGCCCCAGCTGGCCTCCCCGTTCCCGCTGTTGGCCGCGATCGGGGCGCGAACGAGCCGGATCGAGATCGGCACTGCGGTGATCGACATGCGCTACGAGAACCCGCTGTACATGGCCGAGGACGCGGCGGCCGCCGACCTCATCAGCGGCGGCCGGTTACAGCTCGGGATCAGCCGCGGCTCTCCGGAGCCCGCGTTGCGGGGCTATGAGTCGTTTGGCTACCGGCTGCCCGAGGGCCATACCGACGCCGACATGGCACGCTCGCACACCGCGCTGTTCCGGGCCGCGATCGCCGGGGCGGGGGTGGCGCCCGCCGATCCGCAGATGACCGGCGCCGACGGGCACCTCCCGATCCAGCCTCTGTCGCCGGGCCTCGCCGACCGGATCTGGTGGGGCTCGGGCACCCGCGCCACCGCCGCCTGGACGGCCGAGCAGGGCATGAACCTCATGAGCTCGACACTGCTCACCGAGGACACGGGCGTGCCCTTCGACGAGCTGCAGGCTGAGCAGATCGCGATCTTCCGCTCGGCGTGGGCGGAGGCCGGGTGGGAGCGCGATCCGCGGGTCTCGGTCAGCCGGAGCGTCATCCCAATCGTCTCCGACCTGGACCGCCGGTATTTCGGATCGCGCGGCGACAGCCACGACCAGCTCGGGTACATCGACGGCGCGTATGCGCGCTTTGGACGCAGCTACACCGGGGAACCGGATGTGATCGCCGAGGAGCTCAGCCACGACGCCGCCGTGCGTGACGCCGACACGCTCCTGCTCACCGTGCCCAACCAGCTCGGCGTCGAGTACAACGCGGGGATGCTGGAGACGATCGCGCGCCACATCGGCCCGGCCATCGGCTGGTCGCCGGCGACGACGCGCGCCCCGGCCTGACCCGGTTTCAGCGGTCCTCGGCGAGCGCCGCCGGCACGATCGCGGCAAAGCCGACGACGATGAAGGCGAACAGGCTGACCACGCCGATGGCATGCGCCCACGGGGCGTCGGCGGCGTTGAGCATCCCGACGCCGACGATCAGCAGAGCGACGGCCGCCCGGGCGCCGACGCCCGGCCCCAACGGCCGCACCGGCCCGGGCGAGGGCCCGAGCTCCTCCACTGCGCCCGGCTGCAGGTGTCCGCCGAGCGTCAGGCGGAAGAGCAGCGCGAGCGACGGGAAGAGCAGCGCCCCTCCGGCGAGCACGGCCACGATCAGGCAGATGAGCGTGTCGCGCGGCGCGGCTGCCCGGTGGACGCTCAGCCCCGGCAGCAGAGTCGGATAGCGGGCCAGCGCCCAGCCCGCGACGACGGTCGCGATCGGCACGGCCACGCCGTAGCGGGCAAGCTCGAAGCGGCGCGTCCACACCAGCCCGACGATGACGAGGCCGCTCAGCACCGACACGATCACCGCGGCCAGCGCGGCGCCGTGGAGCAGGCCGGTGAACAGCCGGTGCGCGTCGCCGTGGATCACGACGAGGCCGGCGATGGCCAACCCACCGGCCACCGCGCCGGACCCGAGCGCTCGGCCGCGGAACGCCTCCACCAGCTCGGGCTTGCCGTGGCGCTCGGCGTCCGCGGCCAGGTAGACGGCGGCCAGATAGGCGCTGAAGGCGACGGAGAGCACGCCGGCCAACAGCGACGTGGGATTCAGCCAGCTCGAGAAGAGGTGGCCGGCGGCGTTCCCGACGGGAACGCGTTCGGAGGCGATCCCGCCGGCCGCGGCGCCGAGCGCGAATGGGGTGATGAGCGAGGCGGCCCCGAGGACGCTGTCGATCGCCCGCATCTCGCTCTCGCGGGCCCCGGCCCGCAGGGCGTAGCTGGCGCCGCGCAGGATGATCCCCACGGCGGCGATGAACAGGGCGACGCCGAGCGTCGAGGCGACCGACCCCAGGAACGTCGGATAGGCGGTCCACGTGACGGTGAGGACGAAGATCAGCCAGACGTGGTTGGCCTCCCACACCGGGCCCATCGAGTGGTGGGCCAGGTCGCGGATGGCCGCGCCGCGCTCGCCGCGCGGGGCGAGCAGCTGCCACACCCCGGCCCCGAAGTCGGCACCGGCCAGCACGATGTAGAAGACGAGCCCGGCCAGGATGAAGACGAGTGGGATCGTGTCCAGCATCAGACCGTGGCCCCGTGGGCGGAGGCGGGCGGCGCGTCGCCGCCCTCGGAGGCGAGCGGCATGCTCGCCAGCCGGCGCAGGATCCAGACGACGCCGCCGGCGACGGCCAGATAGGTCACGACGAGGGTGCCGTAGCCCACCGGGATGCCGCCCGCCCCGGTGACGGCGTCGACGGTCGGCATCACCTTGTAGACGACCCACGGCTGGCGGCCGACCTCGGTCGTGACCCAGCCGGCGATCAGTGCCACGGTGGCCGCCGGCCCGGCGATCACGACGGCACGGTAGAACCACGCCGACTCGGGGAGCCGTCGTCGCCGCACCCGGACGATCAGGTAGACGACGCCGAGCAGCGCCAGCAGGGTGCCGATGCCGACCATCGTCTGAAACGAGAGGCGGACGACGTTGACGGGCGGTCGCTGGGCCGGCGGCACGGTCTGCAGGCCCGCGACGCGCGCGTCCCAGCTGTGGAAGGCGAGCAGCGAGAGGAGGTGGGGGATCTCGATCCCGTACTTGACCTCGTGGCCGGTGTACCAGCCGAGCACGTGCTCGGGCGCCCCGGAGGTGGTCCGGTACAGGCCCTCGATCGCCGCCAGCTTGACCGGCTGGCTGACGGCCACGTCGCGGGCGATCCAGTCGCCGACAAGCACCTGCACCGGCGCGGCCAGGCAGGCGATCGTCAGGGGAATCGTGAGCGCCACCCGCTCGTAGCGTCCCCACCGACCGCGGAGTCGTCCGAAGGCGTAGCAGCCGGCGATCAAGAAGCCGGCCACCATGTAGCCGGCGATGTACATGTGCAGCAGCTCAGACCACAGGTAGGGGTTACCGAACAGCGCCGAGAGTGAATGGACGTCGACGACCTTGCCGCCCGCGAGGTGAAAGCCGCCGGGATGGTTCATCCACGCGTTGACCGCGATCACCGTCAGCGATCCGGTGAAGCCGGTGATGACGATCGGGATGCCGCTCAGCCAGTGCGCGCGCGGTGACATGCGGTCCCAGCCATAGGCGTAGATCCCGAGGAAGATCGCCTCCATGAAGAACGAGAACCCCTCGATCGCGAAGCCGAGGCCGAACACGCTGCCGAAGGTGGCCGTGAAGTTCGGCCACAGCAGCCCCATCTCGAAGCTGAGGATCGTGCCGGTGATGACCCCGACGGCGAACAGGGCGAGCACGACCCGGCTCCAGCGCCGCGCGAGCGTCCGGTACAGAGGGTCGCCGGTGCGCAGGTGCAGCCACTCGGCGAACACCACCATCGCCGGAAACGACGTCCCGAAGGCCACCAGCGGGATATGGACGGCAAACGACAGCGCCTGCATCTGGCGCGCCTGGAGCAGATAGTGCTGGTGGACCGGAGCGAGGGCCGAGGCGAGCGGGGCGATGCTCACGCACGGACGGTATCGCGTGAGCCGCACCGGCTCGGAGCGCGTGGAAGAATCGCCGCCATGGACCTCGGATTGAGCGGGCGCGCCTGCGTCGTCTCCGGCGGATCGCGCGGCATCGGGCTCGAGGTCGCCCGCCGGCTTCACGCCGAGGGCGCAGACCTGCTGCTGCTCGGCCGCGGCGAGGGGACGCTGCAGGCAGCCGCCGGCCGGCTGGGATCGGGTCCTCGTTCGCCCCGGGTCGAGGTGCTGGCGCTCGACATCACCGACCCGGAGGCCGGCGAGCGGGTCGTCGAGGTCTGCCAGGAGCGCTTCGGCCGCCTCGACGCGCTCGTCAACAATGCCGGCACGAGCTCCGTACGCGCGATCGAGGAGCTGACCGACGAGGAGTGGCGCTCCCAATGGGAGATCAACGTGATGGCGCCGATGCGGCTGATGCGAGCAGCGGTGCCGGCGATGGTGCAGGCCGGTTGGGGGCGGGTGGTCAACGTCAGCTCGTCGTCGGGCAAGCGCCCCGGACAGCGCAACGTCGCCTATTCGGTGACCAAAGCGGCCGAGCTGTCGCTCTCGCGCGCGTATGCCGATGCCTACGCCCGGCACGGGGTGCTCGTCAACGCGGTGACTCCCGGGCCGGTCGCCAGCGAGCTGTGGCTCGCCCCCGGGGGCCTGCTCGATCAGACGGTGCAGGCTCGCGGCGGCACGCGTGACGAGGCGCTCGAGGCGACCGCCGCCGGGCTGCCGATCCGGCGCCTGGCCGGTCCCCAGGAGATCGCCGACGTGATCGCGTTCCTGTGCTCGCAGGCGGCCGCCTACGTGGTCGGCGCCGCCTGGTCGGTCGACGGTGGCGCGGTCCCGGTGATCATCTGATGGCGATCAACACCGACACGATCGGCAAGGCCTATCCGCCGAGCATCTACGCGGTCGGCCGCGAGAAGGTCATCGAGTACGCCCACGCCGTCGGGGAGACCAACCCGCTGCACCTCGACCCCGCCGCCGCGCGCGAGGCCGGGTATGACGACGTGGTGGCGCCGCCGATGTTCGCCGTCGTCTTCGCGGGCCGGGCGATCACCCCGGCCCTGTTTGACCCCGAGGTCGGCATCGACTTCGCCCACATGGTGCACGGCGGCCAGGAGTTCCGGTGGGGACCGCTCGTCGTCGCCGGCGACGAGATCACGACGACGACGACGGTCGCCGACGTCTCCGAGCGCGGCGGCATGGAGTTCTTCGTGTTCGAGACGGCGTCGGTCAACCAGCGCGGGGAGACCGTGGCCACCGGCACCTGGACCAATATCGTGCGCCCATGAACACCGGCGACGAGTTCGAGCTCACGGTCACTCCCGACCGCTACCTGACGGTCCGCTACGCCGGGGCCAGCGGCGATTTCAACCCGATCCACATCGACGAGGAATTCGCCCGCCAGGTCGGCCTTCCCGGCCGCATCCTCCACGGCCTGTGGACGATGGCGCAGGTCGCCCGGGCTCATACCGAGGCGCTCGGGGGTCCGGAGGCGCTGGCCAGGCTGTCCGTGCAGTTCCGGGGTCTGGGTGTGCTCGAGGAGGAGATCACCGTCCGGGGCACGGTCCGCGAGCGCCACGGCGACGTCGCGATCGTCGACTCCGAGGCCAAGCAGGGCGGCAAGCGCATCGTCCGCAACGGCGAGGCGGAAATCCGCGTCCGCTGACGCCGGCCGGCCGTCAATCGGGGCAACTAAGATCTGATGGTGATGCTGACAGATCGTCAAGAGCTCGTGCTGCGCCGCCTCGTCCAGGAATACCTCGACGGCGGCTCACCCGTGGGCTCCAAGGCGCTGAGCGCGACCTTCGAGTGGGGGCCGTCGACCATCCGCCACGAGCTGGCCAACCTCGAGGAGCTCGGGCTCCTCGCCCATCCCCACACCTCGGCCGGGCGCGTCCCGACCGAGGCCGGCTACCGCTACTTCGTCGACCGTCTGCTGCCCGAGGAGCCCCCCGGACCGGGCCTGTCGCTGTCGCTCGTGCGCCGCGAGGTCGACGAGGCGATGCGCGTCACCACCGAGACGCTCTCCCAGGTGACCAACCTGCTGGCGATCGTCTCCGCGCCGCCGATCGAGACCTCGACGATCCGCCACGTCGAGGTGCTGACCCTGCAGCCCCAGGTGGTGATGGTCGTCGTCATCACCTCCACCGGCGGCGTCTCCAAGCGGCTCTTCACCTTCCCCCGTCCCGTCGACACCGGACTCTCGGACTGGGCGGCCAGCTATCTCAACGAGCGTCTCGTCGGGCTCGGGCTCGGTGCCCGGATGCTCCACAGCCGCCTCTCGGACCCGTCGCTGACCGTCACCGAGCGCGAGTTCCTGGAGGCGCTGGCGCCGGTGTTCACCGAGCTGGAGGAGTACGACCAGGCGACGCTGTACGTCGACGGCACCGCCCACCTGCTGACCGAGCGGGTCGCCGACGTCTCCGAGCTGAACCTGCTGATGGAGACGCTGGAGCGGCGCGTCACCCTGCTCGGAGCGCTGCGCTTCGCGCTGACGGCAACGCGCACCGTGGCGGTGCGGATCGGCGCCGAGAACGAGCTGCCGGCGCTGCGCTCGCTGGCCCTCGTCGCCTCCGGCTACGGTCTACCCCAGCGGGCGCTCGGCGCCGTCTCGGTGATCGGGCCGCTGCGCATGAACTACGGCGGCGCGATGCGCGCGGTACGCGACGCCGCGGCTCAGCTTTCCACGTTCATTGCCGAGATCTATGACGAGCGATAACCGATGAGCGCTTCTCAGATGCCCCGCGACTACTACGAGGTTCTCGGCGTCTCCCGGGATGCCGGCGATGCCGAGATCAAGAAGGCGTTTCGCAAGCTCGCCCGCGAGCTGCACCCCGACGTCAACAGCCACGATCCCGACGCCGAGACCAAGTTCAAGGAGGCCGCCGAGGCCTACGAGGTCCTGTCGGACTCCGAGCGCCGGGCCACCTATGACCGCTACGGCCACGAGGGCCTGCGCACGGGCGGCTACGCCCCCAACTTCGAGGGCTTCGGATCGGTGTCTGACATCTTCGAGGCGTTCTTCGGCGGCGGTGGCGCGGGAGGCTTCGGGAACATCTTCGGCGGCGGTGGCCCGGCCGGCGGCCCGGCGCAGGGCGGAGACGTCGCCGTCACGGCCGAGATCACCCTGCCGCAGGCGGCCGCGGGCGCCGCGGTCGAGGTCGCCTACGAAGCGGTGAGCCGCTGCGAGCACTGCCGCGGCAACGGCGCCGAGCCGGGCACGCCGATCGAGACGTGTCCCACGTGCGGCGGCGCCGGCCAGCTGCGGGCGGTGACGCGCACGCCCTTCGGGCAGGTCGTCCGCGCGACGGCCTGCGACCGGTGCGGCGGCGACGGCCGGGTGGCCAAGAACCCGTGTCACGAGTGCAGCGGGCGCGGGCGCAAGGTCGAGCGCGTCAAGGTCTCGGTCGACGTTCCCGCCGGTATCGACGACGGTCAGCGGATCCGGATCACCGGCCGCGGCCATGCCGGCGAGCACGGGGGCCCGTCCGGGGACCTGTACGTGCAGATCCGCGTGCGCGAGGACCCCCGCTTCGTGCGCAGCCAGGACGACCTGGTGACCGTCGTCGACGTCGCCGCTCCGCTGGCCGCGCTCGGCACGACGGTCCAGGTGCCGACGATCGATGGCGAGACCGAGCTCGACGTGCCCCCCGGAATCCAGCCCAACGAGACGCTGACGATCCGCGGCCAGGGAATGCCCGGGCTGCGCGGACATCGGCGCGGCGATCTGCGGGTGGTCGTCAACGTGATCACCCCGCGCCACCTCAAGCGCGAGCAGCGCGAGCTGCTCGAGCAGCTCGCGGCGAGCCTCACCGAGCACAACCTGAGCACGGACGAGGGCATGCTCGGCAAGCTCAAGCGCGCCTTCGGAGGGTGATCCGGCTCGCCGTCCGGGTGACGCGCGAGCAGGCGGAACTCGTCCTCGCCGAGCTGCTCGAACTGGCGCCGAGCGGGGTGGAGGAGGTGGCGATCGGGTCAGACGTCGTCGAGTACGCCGTGTACGGGGCCCCCGGCGAACTGCCCGAGCTCCCGGCCCTGCGGGCGGCCGCCGGCGGGGCGCTCGTCGAGGTCTGCACCGAGGAGGTCGCCGACGACTGGTCGCAACGCTGGCGCGCGTTTCACCGCCCGCTCGTGCTCGGCGATCGTCTGACCGTGCGTCCGCCGTGGGAGCCGCGCGGCGAGACCGCTCTCGACGTCGTCATCGATCCCGGCCAGGCGTTCGGGACCGGCGCCCACGCCACCACCCGCCTGTGCCTCGAGCTGATGCTCGAGAGTCCCGTCGATCACGGATCGTTCGTCGACGTGGGCTGCGGATCGGGCGTGCTGGCGATCGTCGCCGCCGCGCTCGGGTTCGATCCGGTGAGCGCGCTGGACTACGACCCGGCGGCGGTGACCGCCACCGAGGAGAACGCGCGACGCAACGGGGTGGCCCTGCGCGTGAGCCGGTTTGACCTGCGCGCCGACCAGGTGCCCGAGGGAGATCTCGTCGTGGCCAACGTGCTCGCGGGGCCGCTCGTCGCGTGGGCCGGCCACCAGCGCCGGCTGCCGGCCCGGCTCATCCTCAGCGGGATCCTCACTGCCGAGGCCGAACGCGTGGCCGACGCGTTCGCCGGCCGCGGGCGCGTCGTGACCGCCCGCCGTGAGCAGGGCGAGTGGACGGCGCTCGCCCTCAGCGAGAACCGCTGAGGGCACCTCGGCGGACCGCGTGGACAAGCTCCGCGGTCGCAATCCTGGACATGGGGCCGATGTTGCGCGGCCCCGGCTGGTCGATCCTTGATCGCGTCGCTTGTGATCCAGGAACCCGGACTCAAGGAGGTGACAGTTGCCAAACCCACTCGCAATCGGCATGACAATCGGTGGCCTACTTCTCGACGTGGTCGCGCCGCGGCCCAAGCCTCGGGCCGGACATCCGCAAGAGCCCTCTCTCCTCTCTACGCGTGCTATCCCGAGGACACCGCAGCGTGATCTGACGATCGAGGGGTACGAACGTCGGCCGGTCGCGAGCGGCTATCGCAGCTGAACCGACGGACGGGGTCGCGCGCGTCATGGGGCGCGCGCGGCCCCGGCCGCGGTCATCCTCCGCCCCCGGCCCGCCCAGCCCCACCCGTCAACCGCGGGGGCTATCCTCAGTGGGGCACCGATGAGCGTGACCGACCAGCTCCGAGCCGACGTGACGACCGCCATGAAGGCGGGCGAGAAACAGCGCGTGGGCGCCCTGCGGCTGGTCCTGTCCGAGCTCCAGCGCGACAGCAAGGAGGGCCCCGGCGACGAGCTGGCCGTTCTGCGCCGCGAGCGCAAGCGCCGCCTCGATGCCGCCGCCCAGTTCCGCGACGGGGGCCGGCCCGAGCTGGCCGACCAGGAGGAGTCCGAGGCCGATCTGATCGCCGGCTACCTGCCGGCCGAGCTCGACGACGCCGAGCTGGAGGCGATCGTCGCCCGGGCGATCGCCGACACCGGCGCGAGCAGCCCGCGCGACATGGGCCAGGTGATGAAAGCGGTGATGGCCGCCTCGGGCGGTCGGGCCGACGGCAAACGCGCGTCAGCCGCGGTGCGCGAGGCGCTGAGCGCCTAGTGCCCAAGCGCACGATCGAGCTCGAGAACGCCGTCGCGGCCGAGCTGGCCGGCAGCCAGGACGCGATTCTGCGCACGCTGGAGAGCCATCTCGACTGCGACGTGTTCCTGCGCGGCAACGTCCTCACCCTCGAGGGCGATGCCGGTCCGGTCGACGCCGGCGCCTCGGTCGTGCGCGAGCTGTCCGAGCTCATCGCCCAGGGTCACGAGATCGCCCCCGGCACGGTCGAAGCCGTGACCCGGGCGCTCGACGAGCACGAATCGCCGTCGGAGATCCTCGAGGACGTCGTGTGGCGCCACCGCGCGACGAAGGTCGCGCCCAAGACCGTCAACCAGAAGCGCTACGTCGACTCGATTCGCAACAACACGATCACCTTCGGGATCGGGCCCGCCGGCACCGGCAAGACGTTCCTGGCCGTCGCGCTGGCCGCGGCGGCGCTCAGCCGCCGCGAGGTCAACCGGATCATCCTCACCCGCCCGGCCGTCGAGGCCGGCGAGCGGTTGGGGTTCCTCCCGGGCGATCTGATGGCCAAGGTCGACCCCTATCTGCGTCCGCTGTTCGACGCCCTGCACGACATGCTCGAGCCCGAGCGGGTCTCCCAGCACCTCGAGCGCGGGGTGATCGAGGTCGCTCCGCTGGCCTTCATGCGCGGGCGGACCCTCAACGACAGCTTCATCATCCTCGACGAGGCCCAGAACACCAGCCCCGAGCAGATGAAGATGTTCCTCACCCGCCTGGGCTTCAACTCCAAGGTCGTGGTCACCGGTGACATCACCCAGATCGACCTCCCCCGCGAGCAGGCGTCCGGCCTGGTCGCCGTCGCCGACGTCCTTGACCACGTCGAGGACGTGCAGTTCGTGCGCTTCGGCGACGAGGACGTCGTCCGTCACAAGCTCGTGCGGCGGATCGTCGCCGCCTACGATGAGCACGCGCAGCGGCTGGCGCCCGAGCTGAGACCGCGCAAGCGCGCCTAGGAAAGGGGTCGGCACGATGCTCGACGTCGAGGTCATCGGGATCGAAGCCACCGACGCCGACCCCGCCCAGCCCCCGACGGCGGTCGAGCTCGAGGAGCTGTGCGCGCTGGCGCTCTCGTCGGCCGGCATCGACGAGGGTCACGTCGCGATCGAGTTCGTCGACGCCGATCGCAGTCGTGAGCTCAACCGCGAGTACCGCCGGATCGACGCCCCTACCGACGTCCTCTCCTTCGGGGTCGACGAGGACGCTCCCAGCGCCGGCCCGCGGGAGCTGGGCGACATCGTCATCTGCCCCGAGCACACCGTCGATCTGCGTGAGGCCGTCGTCCACGGCGCGCTCCACCTCAGCGGCATGGATCATGAGACCGACCACGGCGAGATGCTCGCGCTGCAGGCCGAGCTGATGCGGTGGGTCAGCTGACCCCGACGATCGCCTCCGGCGCGCCCACCCGCTCGGGCTTCGTCGCCCTCGCGGGGCGTCCCAACGTGGGCAAGTCGACGCTGGCCAACGCGATCGTGGGCGCCAAGGTGGCGATCGTCTCCGACAAGCCTCAGACGACCCGCCGGGCGATCCGCGGGGTGGCCACGGGACCCGACTGGCAGCTGGTCCTCGTCGACCTCCCGGGCGTGCAGCGACCGCGTGACGCGCTCACCGAGCGCATGCAGCACCGGGTCGAGCGCGAGCTGGCCGATGCCGACGGCTGCCTGCTGCTCGTCAGTGCCCAGCAGGGCATCGGCCCCGGCGATCGCTTCATCGCCGGGCTGTTGCGAAACGCGGCCGGGGCGGCGCGGGTGCCGGTCTCGATCGCTGTCAACAAGGTCGATCGGGCCGACAAGGCGCGGATCGCCGCCACCTTGGCCGACGCCGAGGCACTGGATCTCGGCGGCGAGATCTTCCCCATCTCCGCCCGCACGGGCGCCGGCGTGCCCCGGCTCCTCGAGCATCTCGTCATGCAACTGCCGGCGGGCCCGCACTACTTCGCCGCGACCCAGCATTCCGATCAGGAGCCGTCGGTGCTGCTGGCCGAGCTCGTCCGCGAACAGGTCCTCGCCCGCACGCGCGAGGAGGTGCCGCACGCGGTCGAGGTCGAGGTGGAGGAGATCCTCCATCCCCGTGCCGACCTGGTGCGCATCCAGGCCGTCCTACTGACCGAGACCGAATCCCAGAAGGGCATCCTGATCGGCGCCGGGGGTCGGATGATCAAATCGATCGGCGTCGCCGCCCGCAAGGCGATCGAGCGCGAGCTCGGCAGCCATGTCCACCTGGAGCTTTCCGTGCGCGTTCGTCGGCACTGGCGCGGCGACGAGCGTCTGCTCGATCGATTGGGAATCGAATAGAGGTTGTGGTAGGACATTTGCCGAACAAGCTGCGCAAAAGCTAAAGGTCGGACTCAAGGCTCCGTGCGCCGAGCCGATAGCGCGGGCTGACCAGAACGCTGAGTGATGGGGAGCTGATACGCGAATGAAACGCAAAGAGGGAATCGCCCTACTGACCGTCGGAGTGGTGATCGTGCTGGCGCTGCTGACCGTGTTCGCGGTCGAGCTCTCCGACAACCAGGCCAAGTCCCGCCGTGACATCCAGAATCGCGTCCACGAGCGCGCCGTGCTCGCCGGGGCCCTGCTCGACAGCCTGTTCTCGACCTCAGCGCACTCCACGCTTTGCGGCGGACGCGCACCTGTACGGGACGCCGACCGTCTCCGACGGCCTGCTGGAGAAGAACCGTCGCACCAACGCCTACCTCATCCTCCTCGATCGCGCCGGCAACATCGTGGGCCATTCCAAGGGCTTCACCCCGCAGGCGCGCGCCGACCTGCGCATCTCCGAGACGCTGCGGCTGCTCCGGGCCGGCCATCCGTGGGCGCTGGGCAACGTCCTGCCCTACGGCAAGACCGGCGTCATGAACTTCGGTATCGCTCTGCCGACCCCCTCGGGCACCCGCTACCTGTTGAGCGGCATCCTGCCCCCCGCGCTCAGTCCGTTCCTGCTCGGCGAGCTACGCCAGATCCCGGGCGTCAAGGGCTCCTACAGCTCGGTCGTCGACGGCAACGGGGTGTTCATCGCCTCGACCAACCCCGCCCGGCCGGCCGGCTACCGGCTGCATACGCCCGCTCAGCTGCACGCCCTGAGCACCTCCTCGGGCGTGGCTCAGCGGGCGGTACTACGACCAGGAGCGACTCCAGAACGCCAGTTGGAGGATCTTCCTGTCGTCTCCCGAGAGCGCGCTGTTCGCCAGTGTCTCGGGCTTGCGCAAATGGCTGCCGTGGTTCATCTTCATCGCATTCGGCCTGGTCGCGATCGCCGCCCTGCTGCTCGTCCGCCGCGCGATCCGCGATGCCGAGCGCGTCCGGAAGGTCAACGACCAGCTGACCGGGGCCAACGTCGAGCTCGCCGACGCGAAGGTGACCCTCGAGGAGGTCAACGGCGAGCTCGCCGACTCCAATCGCGCGCTCGAGCGCTCCAACGAGGAGCTCGAGCGTCAGGCCCGAGAGCTCGTGCGCTCCAATGCCGAGCTCGATCAGTTCGCCTCGATCGCCTCCCATGACCTCCAGGAGCCGCTGCGCAAGGTCCGTACGTTCACCGAGCGCATCTCCGAGACCGAGGCCGACACGCTCTCCGAGCGCGGGATTGACTACCTGCGCCGCGCCAACGCCTCGGCCGAGCGGATGCAGACGCTGATCGAGGACCTGCTGCGCTACTCGCGGGTCTCGACCCAGGGCCGTCCGTTCGCTCCCGTCGACCTTCGGCGCGTCGCCGAAGACGTGCTCGAGGACCTGACCGACCAGGTGAATCGCACCGGGGCGATCGTCCGCGTCGGCAGCCTGCCGACGATCAACGCCGACCCTCCCCAGATGCGTCAGTTGCTGCAGAACCTGATCTCGAACGCGATCAAGTTCCGGCGCGAGGGCGTCACCCCGGAGGTCGACGTGCAGTCCAAGCACGAGGGGGGCTGGGTGACGATCACCGTGGCCGACAACGGCATCGGCTTCGACCCCCAGTACAGCCGGCGGATCTTCCGCGTGTTCGAGCGTCTCCACGGGCGCGGCACCTATCCCGGAACCGGGATCGGGCTGGCGCTCTGTCGTAAGATCGCCGAGCGCCACGGTGGGACGATCGTGGCTCGCAGCGTCCCCGACGAGGGCTCGACCTTCACGGTGACCATGCAGACGCAACGCACGGAGGCGGTCTCCGACGCGCCGCACAGCGAGGAGGTCGAATCCGTGCACGCAACGCCAGAGGAGCCGTATGTCGCAGCCTGAGGTCCCCACCCGACCGTTCACGATCCTGCTCGCCGACGACGACGAGGAGGACCGGGAGCTGGCGCGCGATGCGCTGCAGGATTCCCGCCTGGCCAACGAGATGAAGTTTGTCTACGACGGCCAGGACCTCCTGGATTACCTGCGCCACGAGGGCCGTTGGACCGAGTCGGACTCGCCCCGCCCGGGCATCATCCTCCTCGACCTCAACATGCCCAAGATGGATGGCCGCGAGGCGCTGGCCGAGATCAAGGCCGATGACTCGTTGCGGCGGATCCCGATCGTCGTGCTGACCACCTCCAAGGACGAGGCCGACGTGCTGAGCACGTATGACCTGGGCGTGAGCTCCTTCATCACCAAGCCGGTGACGTTCGGCGGCCTGGTCGACGTCATGAAGACGTGGACGCAGTACTGGTTCGAGATCGTCGAGCTGCCGAACGGAGCGACGCGTGGTCACCCCATCCATTGAGCCCGTACGCGTGCTCCTCGTCGAAGACGACGAGGACGATTACCTCATCACCCAAGAGATGCTCGCCCGCCAGGAGCGGGCGCGCTTCGTCGTCGACTGGAGCTCGCAGTACCACGAGAGCCTGGAGGCGATCGCCAGAAGCGAACACGACGTCTACCTGATCGACTACCGCCTCGGGGCGCACACCGGACTGGAGCTCGTGCGCGAGGGATTCGCCACCCGCCCGTATGCGCCGGTCATCATGCTCACCGGCGAGGCGACGTACGAGATGGACCTGGAGGCGACGGCGCTCGGCGTGACCGACTACCTGGTCAAGCAGAAGCTCGATTCGCAGATCCTCGAACGCTCCATCCGCTACGCGATCAGCCACCAGAAGGCGATCGGCGACCTGTCGCGCTCCGAGGAGCGCTATTCGCTGGCCGTGCGCGCCGCCAACGACGGCATCTGGGACTGGGACCTGGCGTCGGGACGGATCTACTTCTCGCCGCGGTGGCACGCGATCCTCGGTCGACCCGAGCATGCCGCCGACGAGGATCCCGGCGTCTGGTTCGATCTCGTGCACTCCGGCGATCTGCTGCGCCTGCGCGGAGCCATCGAGGCCCATCTCGACGGCCGCACCCCGCACCTGCAGTCCGAGCATCGCATGCGCCACGCCGACGGCACCTGGCGCTGGGTCATGACCCGCGGACTGGCGATCCGAGGCATCGACGGCCGGCCGACGCGCATGGCCGGCTCGCTGTCGGACATCACCGATCGGCGGATCGCGCAGCTCCGTCTGCAGCATGACGCGCTCCACGACACCCTCACCGGCCTGCCGAACCGCACCCTGTTCATGGATCGCGTCAACCAGATCCTGCAGCGGGCGATCCGTGACCCGCAGACGGGCTGCGCGGTGCTGTTCCTCGACATCGACCGTTTCAAGCTCGTCAACGACAGCCTCAGCCACGCCGTCGGCGACAACCTGCTCATCGCCCTCGCCGGCCGGGTGTCGGCCGCGCTGCGCCCGGGGGACACCGTCGCCCGCCTCGGCGGTGACGAGTTCACCGTCCTGCTCGAGGACGTGGTCGTCGCCGAGGATGCGATCGTCGTCGCCGACCGGATCCTGCACTCGCTCGACGAGGCGTTCGAAATCGACGGCAACGAGCTGTTCGTCAGCGCCAGCATCGGGATCTCGCTCAGCTCGGCGGGGCTGGGATCGGCCGACCTGATGCGCAACGCCGACATCGCCATGTATGACGCCAAGCGGCGCGGGCGCTCGCGCAGCGCGGTGTTCGACGAGAGCATGCACCGGCGCGTCGTCGACCGCCTCACCCGCGAGACCGAGCTGCGTCAGGTCGTCGAGTGCTCGTTGCTCGGGATCCACTATCAGCCGATCATCGACCTCGCCACGGGCGACATCTGCGGCCTCGAGGCCCTGGCGCGCTGGCCCGCGGACTGGCCGCATGTCTCGCCCGCCGAGTTCATCACGATCGCCGAGGAGACCGGGGTGATCGGGGCCCTCGGACAGCAGGTGCTCCGGCGCGCGCTGGAGACGCTCGCCGGCTGGCGGGCCGATGGACTGATCTCCGACGCCGTCTGCATGAGCGTCAACCTGTCGGGCCGCCAGCTCGACGACCCCGGGCCTCGCCGAGCAGGTGCGGGCCGCGATCAACTCGGCCGCCCTGCCCCCGAACGCCCTCAAGCTCGAGATCACCGAGAGCACGCTGATGCAGGAGATCGAGCGCACCGCGCACGTGTTCTCGGAGGTGTGCGGATCCGGCGTCGGCCTGCACCTCGACGACTTCGGCACCGGCTACTCGTCGCTGACGGCGCTGCACCGCTTCCCGGTCGACGCGCTGAAGATCGACCGGAGCTTCGTCTCGACGATCTCCCGTGACGGCGAGGAGAGCAACGACGTCATCGTGCGCTCGACGGTGGCCCTCGCGCATTCGCTCGGACTGCCGGTGATCGCCGAGGGGATCGAGGCCCCCGACCAGCTGCGACGGCTGCGCTCGCTCGGCTGCGAGTTCGGCCAGGGCTACCTGTTCTCCAAGGCGCTGAGCGCGTCCGACACCCGTCTGCTGCTCGAGAGCTGGTCGCCGTCGGCGATCGTCGCGCTCGGCTCGCCCGTCTGACTACGCGCCAACGCCCGTGCCTAGAATGGGCCCCACCCGCCCATGGACGACTCCGAGATCGCGTACGACGAAAGTGGGCTGGTCCCCTGCATCGCGCAGGACTGGCACACCGGCGAGGTGCTGACGCTGGCCTATATGAACGCCGAGGCGCTGCGCCGCACCCGGGAGACGGGGGAGATCCACTTCTTCAGCCGATCCCGGCAGGAGCTGTGGCACAAGGGGGCCACCTCGGGCAACACCCAGGCGGTCCGGGCGATCCGCTACGACTGCGACGGCGACGCTCTGGTGGCGCTCGTCGAGCCCGCCGGGCCGGCGTGCCACACCGGGGAGCGCACCTGCTTTCACCGCGGCGAGCTGGAGCCCTCGGCCCCGTACGAGACGCTGCCCGGCCTCGAGCGCACGATCGCGTCCCGCGCCCAGCAGCGCCCGCCCGGCTCCTACACGACGACGCTCCTCGAGGACCCCGGTCTGGCCGGCGCCAAGGTCCAGGAGGAGGCCGAGGAGGTGGTGCGCGCCGTCCGCGAGGAATCCGACGAGCGCGTCGCCGAGGAAGCCGCCGACGTCCTCTATCACCTGGCGGTGCTGATGCGCGGCCGGGGGCTGAGCCTCGCCGATGCCGAGCGGGTCCTCGATGGCCGTCGCGGGCGCTGAGACCCGCGCCCCGGCGGGGCCGTCGCCGACGCGCGAGGTCGTACGCGACTTGGCCCGCGACCACAACCTGATCCCGCTCCACGAGACGTTCATCGACGACTGCCAGACGCCCGTCTCGGCGTTCCTCAAGCTGCGCGACGAGGGCGAGCCGTGCTTTTTGCTCGAGTCGGCCGATCAGGGCCGCGTCGGGCGCTACTCGTTCATCGGGTGGCGGCCGCGGACGGTGCTGCGCTGGTCGCTGGGCGATCCCGGCGACCCCTACGAGCTGGCCGCGGCCGAGCTCGGTCGCTTCCGCGTCGCGACGCTCGAGGGGCTGCCGCCGTTCGCCGGCGGCGCCGTCGGGGTGTTCGCCTATGACCTGGTGCGCTCGGTCGAGCCGCTCGGCGAGCCCAACCCCGACCCGATCGGCGTTCCCGACCTGGCGCTGATGATGACCGACGCGCTCGTCGTCTTCGATCACCTCAAGCACACCGTCACCGTCATCGCCAACGTCTACGCCGGTGATGGCGACGACGTCGACGTCGCCTACACCCGGGCCGCCGGGACGATCGCCGAGATCCGCTGGCGCCTCGACGGGCCGGTGCCGCGGCCCGCGCACCCGCCGGCGCGCGATCGCGTCGGCCCCACGTTTCAGTCCAACATGTCCCGTGAGACCTTCGAGGCGATGGTCGCGCGGATCATCGAGTACATCTATGCCGGCGACGCCTTCCAGGTCGTGCCCTCCCAGCGCTGGTCGGCGCCCGTGCCCGTCGAGGCGTTCTCGATCTACCGCGGCTTGCGCGCGGTCAACCCCAGCCCGTACATGTACTTTTTGGACTTCGGCGACTTCGAGATCGCCGGCGCCAGTCCCGAGCCCCTGATCACCGTGGCCGGCCGACGGGTCGCGACCCGGCCGATCGCCGGCACCCGTCCCCGCGGGGCCACCGTCGACGAGGACCAGGAGATGGCCCGGGAGCTGCTCGCCGACGAGAAGGAGCGCGCCGAGCACGTGATGCTCGTCGACCTCGGGCGCAACGACCTGGGGCGCGTCTGCAGCTACGGATCCGTCGAGGTGGAGAGCTTCATGGCGGTCGAGAACTACAGCCACGTGATGCACATCGTCTCGAGCGTCGTCGGCGAGCTGCGGCCCGAGGTCGGGGCCCTCGACGCGCTGCGCTCCGTCCTGCCGGCGGGCACGCTGTCCGGCGCGCCCAAGGTGCGCGCGATGCAGATCATCGACGAGCTCGAGCCGGTCAAGCGCGGCGGCTACGGCGGCGCCATCGGGTGGGTCAGCTACACCGGCGAGCTCGACACCTGCATTCACATCCGCACCGTGGTCGTCAAGGACGGCGTCGCCCACATCCAGGCCGGGGGCGGCACCGTCGCCGACGCCAAGCCCGCGTACGAGTTCGCCGAATCGGTGGCCAAATCGCGGGCGGTCATGCAGGCGATCGAGCTGGCCGTCGCCCAGCCGGAGTGGCCGTAGCGGCGATGCGCGTCCTCGTCCTCGACAACTACGACAGCTTCACCTACAACCTCGTCCAGTACATCGGCGAGCTGTCTCACCCGCCGCACGAGATCGAGGTCGTGCGCAACGACCGGGCGACCGTCGATGACCTGCTCGTCCGCGGCTATGACCGGGTGATCGTGTCGCCGGGGCCGTGCACGCCCAACGAGGCGGGCATCTCGCTGGAGGCGGTGCGCCGCTTCCCGCAGGCGCGGATCCCCACCCTCGGGGTGTGCCTCGGCCACCAGGCGCTCGTCCAGGCGTGGGGTGGCGAGGTCATCACCCACCATCCGGTGCACGGCAAGACGACGGTCATCGAGCATGACGGGCGCACGATCTTCCGCGGGCTGACCCCCTCGCTGCGGGTCGGGCGCTACCACTCGCTGATCGCCGCCCCGCGGCTCCCAGCCGTGCTCGAGCGCAGCGCCGTCGCCGACGGCATCGTCATGGCGGTGCGCCACCGCGAGCTGCCCGCCGAGGGGGTCCAGTTCCACCCCGAGTCCGTGCTCACCGAGCAGGGGCGCGAGCTGCTGGCCAACTTTCTCGGGACGAGCGCGGCCGCGTCATGAGCGTCGACGGAGACCTGCTGCCCCGGGCAATCGATGCGCTGGCCTCCGGCGAGGACCTGACCGCCGATCAGACCTCGGCCGTGCTCGCCCAGATCATGCGGGGCAACGCCTCGGAGATCCAGATCGCGGCCTTTCTCATCGCGCTGCGGACCAAGGGGGAGACGGTGCAGGAGCTGGCCGGTCTGGCGCGGACGATGCGGGCGCTGGCCGCTCCCGTCACGGTGGCTCGCCGCGACCTGCTTGACACTGCCGGCACCGGCGGCGGCCGGCGGACGTTCAACGTCTCCACCACGGCGGCACTGATCGCCGCCGGCGCGGGGTGCACGGTGGCCAAGCACGGCAACCGCTCGGCGACCGGGCTCTCGGGCTCGGCTGACCTGCTCGAGGCCCTCGGCGCTCGGATCGACCTGACTCCGAGCGCGGTGGCGCGCTGCATCGAGGAGGTCGGATTCGGTTTCATGTTCGCTCCCGCTCACCACCAGGCGACCCGCTTCGTGATCCCCGTCCGTCGTGAACTGGCCGTCCGCACGATCTTCAACTTCCTGGGACCGCTGACCAACCCCGCCGGCGCCTCGCGCCAGCTCATCGGCGTCTCGGACGCCGCGTATCTGGAGACGATGGCCGGTGCCCTGGCGCTGCTCGGCACCGACCACGCGCTGCTCGTCTCCAGCCTCGACGGGCTCGACGAGCTCAGCATCTGCGCGCCGACGCGGGTCGTCGAGGTCCTCGGCGACGCCATCTCCGAGTACGAGGTCGCCCCCGAGCAGGTCGGTCTGGAACGGGCCCCCGCGGACGCGATCCCCGGCGGCGACCCGGCGCGCAACGCCGAGATCACGCGCCGCGTGTTCGCCGGAGAGCCCGGCCCGGCACGCGACGTCGCCGTGCTCAACGCCGGCGCCGCCATCTATGCCGGAGGGGGCGCCTCCGGGCTTGCCGAGGGGGTCGCCGCCGGCCAGGCGGCAATCGACTCCGGGGCGGCGACCGACGCGCTCGAGCGCTTCATCGCGGCCACCGAGCGGCTGGCGGCCGAGACGGTGGTCTCGTGAACGAGCTCGAGCGGATCGTGGCCCGGACCCGCGCCGAGCTGGTGCAGCGGCGCGCCGCCCGCCCGCTCGCCGACCTGAAGGTCGCGGCCGCGCAGCGGGCCGCCGCCGATCCGCCCCGGCCGTTCGCCGCCGCGCTCGCCCGCTCGGGCCTGTCGCTGATCGCCGAGCACAAGCGCCGCTCGCCGTCGGCGGGGGCGATCCGTGAGGACCTGGAGATCGAGGATGTCGTCGGGGCCTACGAGCGCGGGGGCGCGGCCGCGCTGTCGGTGCTCACCGAGCAGGCCGGGTTCGGCGGCACCCTCGACGACCTGCGCCGAGCGCGGGCCGCCGCGTCGCTGCCGATCCTGCGCAAGGACTTCATCGTCGATCCCTACCAGGTGGTGGAGGCGATGGCCGCCGGTGCCGACGCGATCCTGCTCATCGTGGCCGCGCTGGCCCCCGATCAGCTGGCGGCGCTCTACGCGCAGGCCCAGGGCTTCGGCCTCGGGGTCCTCGTCGAGGTGCACGACGCGGCCGAACTGGCGGTGGCCGGGCAGCTCCGTCCCGAGGTGATCGGGATCAACAACCGCGACCTCACGACGCTGGCCGTCGACATCGAGCGCACCCATGAGCTGCTCGCCGACGTGCCGGAGGGGACGACGGTCGTCTCCGAGTCCGGGCTGCGCACGCGCGCCGACCTCGAGCGGCTGGCGGGCGCCGGCGTCGACGCGGTGCTCGTCGGCGAGGCGCTGATGCGCTCGCCCGACGTTCAGGCGGCCTGCCGGGAGCTCACCGGCATCCTCGTTTAGGTCATCGCAAGCCCCGCCGAGCACACTCACCACCGATGACGCGTTCAGCCCGCTCGCACTTCGTGTCGGCCGTCGTCGGCGGCCTGATCGTCGGTGCCGGGCTGCTCGTCTTCGGCGTCGCCGGCGGGGGACGGACGGCGACGATCATCGAGGAGGCGCCGGTGGCCTCGCAGCCGGCGGCCGGGGCGAGCACCGGCCAGTCCGGGCTGACCCCGCACGACATCTACCAGCGCTACGCCCCCGGTGTCGTCTACGTGCGCGCCAAGCTGGTGGCGCCCGTCGAGAACCCCTTCAACATGTTCCACGCCCGGCAGAGCAGCGTCTCGACGGGATCGGGATTCCTCGTCGACCGTCGCGGCGACGTGCTCACCGATTACCACGTCGTCGACGGCGCCGACCGGTCGGCCGGCGTGACCGTCGAGTTCGAGGGCGCGATCGTACGCCGCGCCGGGGTGATCGCCGTCGACCCCGAGTCCGACCTGGCGGTGCTCCACGTCGACATGCACGGGCTGCCGGCCATCCAGCCGCTCAAGCTCGGGGAGTCGAGCACCGTGCGCGTCGGCGACCCGACGCTGACGATCGGCAACCCGTTCGGCGTCGATCGCACGCTCACCAGCGGGATCGTCTCCGCCCTCGCGCACCGCCTGCCGGCCGGCGACGGCCAGACGATCGACAACGTGATCCAGACCGATCAGCCGCTCACCGCCGGCAACTCGGGCGGACCGCTGCTCGACGCCGGCGGGCAGGTGGTCGGCATCAACTCCGAGGTGACCACCCCGACGAGCGGCGCCCGCAGCGGGCAGGCCCTGGCGTTCGCGGTCCCGATCGACACTGCCCTCACGATCCTGTCGCGGGCCGCCCATGCCGGACCGGTACGGACCGCCTACATCGGTCTCGGCGGGGGCAGCACGCCCGGCGCGAGCCCCGGGGTCGGCGTCTCCAGCGTCGTCGCCGGCGGGCCGGCGGCCGTCGCCGGGGTGCGGCGCGGTGACATCATCGAGCGCGTCGACGGCAATCCGGTGGCGTCGCTGAGCGACGTGCTCGCGCTCGTCGCCACCCGCAGCCCCGGGCAGAGCCTGATGCTCACCGTGCGCCGGCGTCACCGCGAGAGCACGATCACCGTCGTGCTGGGCAGCCGCACCGCGCCGGCACCGCGCCGCCTCTCAGTAGGCGGTCCGCCGCGCCCTCGTACGATGGGGGGGTGGATCTGACCGCTGCCCCCAAGATCAAGTTCTGCGGCATCACGCAGCCCGCCGACGCCGACGCGGCCGTCGCCGCCGGCGCCTGGGCGATCGGGATGATCCTGTGGCGAGGCTCGCCGCGCCACTGCCGGCTGACCGTCGCGGCCGAGATCGCCGCTGCCCATCGCCGCCAGGTCGAGATCGTGGGCGTGTTCGTCAACCCGACGCTCGAACAGGTGGCGCGGTCAGCCGACGAGATCGGCCTGACGATGCTGCAGCTGCACGGCGACGAGGGCCCGGCGTTCTGCGCCGAGGCGGCTCGACGCACCGGGTGCCGGGTGGTCAAGGCGGCGCGGGTGCGCAGCGGCGCCGACATCCAGGCGCTCGGCCCGTTCCACACCGACTTTCATCTCCTCGACAGCTATGTGAGCGGGCTGCGCGGCGGCAGCGGCGAGACGTTCGCCTGGGACCTCGTCCGCTCGCACCGGTCCAAGGTCCCGGTGATCCTCTCCGGCGGCCTGTCGCCGGACAACGTCGCCGCCGCGATCGCCCGGGTGCAGCCGTTCGCCGTCGATGTGGCCAGCGGGGTCGAGCTCGCGCCCGGGCGCAAGGACCATGACAAGCTCGCCGCGTTCGCCGCCGCGGTCAGCGCCGAGCCGGTCGCAGGGCGAGCGTGAGCGCCGCGGTCGAGCATCGTTTCGGTCCCTACGGGGGCCAGTACGTGCCCGAGACCCTGATGCCGGCGCTCGCCGAGCTGGAGCTCGCCTGGGTGGCCGCCCGCGACGATCCGCCGTTCCGGACCGAGCTGGACGGACTCCTGCGCGACTACGTGGGCCGGCCGTCACCGCTGTATCTGGCCTCGCGGTTCTCGCAGGCCGCCGGCCATCCGGTGTACCTCAAGCGCGAGGACCTCAACCACACCGGCGCCCACAAGATCAACAACGCCCTTGGTCAGGCGCTGCTCGCCAAGCGAATGGGCAAGCGGCGGATCATCGCCGAGACCGGGGCCGGCCAGCATGGGGTTGCCTCGGCGACCGCCTGCGCCCTGCTCGACCTCGAGTGCATCGTCTACATGGGGACCGAGGACATGCGCCGCCAGCGGCCGAACGTCGAGCGGATGGGCCTGCTCGGAGCCCGGGTTTCAACCGGTGCAGGCCGGCGCCCGGACGCTGAAGGAGGCCGTGTCGGCGGCGATCCGCGACTGGGTGGCCAACGTCGAGACGACGCACTACATCATCGGGTCGTGTGTCGGTCCGGCGCCCTATCCGGCGCTCGTGCGCGACCTGCAGCGGGTGATCGGCGACGAGGCCCGTGCCCAGATCCTGGCCGACGCCGGGCGCCTGCCGGAGCGCGTCATCGCCTGCGTGGGCGGCGGCTCGAACTCGATCGGGATGTTCGTCCCGTTCGTTGAGGACGACGGGGTGGCGCTGATCGGGGTCGAGGCCGCCGGCGAGGGGCTCGATACCGGACGCCACGGCGCGCCGCTGACCGTGGCCGGGCGGCCCGGCGTCCTGCACGGTGCCTACTCCGCGATCATGCAGGACGAGGACGGTCAGATCCTCGAGGCCCACTCGATCTCGGCCGGCCTCGATTACCCGGGCAGCGGGCCCGAGCACGCGTGGCTGCGCGATCAGGGCCGCGCGCGATATCTCGGGATCACCGACGCCCAGGCGCTGGCCGCCTTCGAGCGCCTGGCCCGATTGGAGGGGATCATTCCGGCGCTGGAGAGCTCCCATGCGCTCGCCTGGGTGCTCGAGAATCCCGGGTCCGAGCTGGACCTCGTGTGCCTGTCGGGCCGCGGCGACAAGGATCTCGCCGAGGCGCTGGCCGCGCTCGAGCGGGTCCGATGACGCCCGCCGACGGCGTGGAGCGGATCGCCGAGGCGTTCGCCGCCGCGCGCGCCGACGGCCGCCGGGCGGCGCTGATGCCATATCTGATGGGCGGCTTTCCCGATCTGGAGGCCTCGCGGGCGGTGGCTCTGGCCTACGCCGAGGCCGGCGCCGACCTCGTCGAGTTCGGCATCCCGTTCTCGGACCCGCTCGCCGACGGGCCGGTCATCCACGCCGCCGCGACGACGGCGTTGGACGCCGGCGCCACCCTGCCGGCGGTTCTCGACGTGGCGCGGTCGATCGCCGGCCGCCTTCCGGTCATCGTCATGTGCTACGCCAACCCGATCTTCGCGCGAGGCCTGGAGCGCTTCCTCGACGAGCTGGTCGCCGCCGAGATCTGCGGCCTGATCGTTCCCGACCTGCCGCTCGAGGAGGCGGTCGACGCCCGTGCCGCGTGCCGGGAGCGGGGCCTGGCGCTCGTCCCGCTGGCGGCGCCGACGACGCCCGGGCCGCGCCTGGCCGAGATCGGCGCCAGCGCCAGCGGCTTTCTCTACACGGTGTCGGTGACCGGAACCACCGGCGAGCGGACCGGGGCCGACGCCGGGCTGGCGGCCGTCATCGCCCGCGCGCTCGAGCACACCGAGGTGCCGGTGGCGATCGGATTCGGCATCGGGACCCCCGAACAGGCGGCGGCCGCGGCGGCCGCCGGCGCCGACGGGGTGATCGTCGGCACCCGCCTCGTGCGGGCCGCCGGCGAGGCCGAGGACCCCGCCGCCGCCGTGGCCGAGCTGATGCGCGGATTCTCCGCAGCGCTCTCCGGCTCGTCCGTTGGTTAGGATCTTTCCTCGATGGGCCTCGTCCTCACTGCCACCGCCGGCCTCTGCATCTGGATCATCATCTGGGCGCTCAACGTGAGCGGCCTCGATGCCATCGGCCTCGCCATCCTGATGGTGCTGGTCGCGATCGGGGTCCGCAACCTGCTCCCGTTCCTGCCCGGCCGGCGGGACTAGACCCCTTTCTGAGAGTTGGCTGCCGTCGGGCTGCTACGTGGGCGGGTGCCGTGGGTCTGCACCGGCCTGGGCGTGCTCGCCCTCGCGCTCAGCGGCTGCGCCTCGACCGCGCGGTCGACCTCGGCGGTGACGGTGACCGGCTCGACGCTCGACGTCCATGCCGCCCAGCCCCCCGGGGCCGGCGATGCCGTCTCCAGCGACGTGCTCGACGCCGAGAAGCTCGCCCTGTCGCAGGCCGGCGGCAAGGTCGGCTCGTTCGCCATCCGGCTGATCTCCGACCACGGGTCCGAGGTGTCCGCCACGGCGCGCGACGCCGTTCAGGACAAGAAGGCGATCGCCTACCTCGGCGAGATCGCGCCCGGCACGTCGGGCACGTCGGTGCAGATCACCAACCAGGTCGGGTTGCTCCAGCTCAGCCCGACCGACACCGCGGTGTACCTGACGCAGTCGACGCCGGCGGTGCACGACTCGCCGGGGCACTACTACCCGGCGAGCAGCACCTTCCATCGCACGTTCGCGCGCGTCGTCCCCACGACCGCCCAGGAGGCCAAGGCGCTTGTCGCCGATATGCGGGCGCTGCACGTCACCAAGCTGTCGGTCGATAGCGACGGCACGGCGTACGGGAACTCGATCGCCGATGAGGTTCGCCAGGACGCCCGCGCGGCCGGGCTGACGACGCTCGCCGCGGGTGCGGGGGGCGCGGACGGCATCTTCTACGGCGGCCTCGACGGGGCGGCGGCGGCCGCGGCGCTGGACCGTCTCGCGGCCGCCAACGCCGGCGCCAAGCTGTTCGCGCCGTCGGCGTTCTACGACGACACCCTGGTGGCAAAACTGAGCCCGGCGGCGCAGAAGAGCCTGTACGTGTCCGCGCCCGGCCTGCCCACGCGCGGTCAGTCGTCCGCCGCCCAGGCGTTCGCCTCGGCCTTTCAGTCCACCTACGGTCACGCTCCCCAGCCGCAGGCGATCTACGGCTACGAGACGATGGCGGCGCTGCTCGCGGTGCTCAAGAGCCTCGGCGCCGATGACAACAGCCGAGCGCAGGTCGTCGCGGGCTTCCGGGGGCTCAAGAACCGTCAATCGGCGCTCGGGACCTACTCGCTGACGAACGGCGACACGAACCTCGCATCATTCGTGATCGCTCATCCGGCGGGCGGAAGGCTGGTCCCCCGCAGCAGCCCTTGACCCCGACCGCCGGGCGCCGTCTTGCACCGGTGCTCGGGGTCCTCGCCGTTGTGCTCGGCGGGGCCGGACTGGCCGGATGCGGCTCCGAGCACAAGGCGCCGCCGGGCAACCATGTGCCGGGCGACCGGCTGACGATCTACGCCAGCCTGCCCTACGTGGGGCCGTCGGGGGCCAGCGGCGAGGCGGCGCTCGGCGGGGCCCGGATGGCCCTGGCCGCCGTCGGCGGTCGCATCGGCCGCTACCGCATCGCGCTGCGAGCGGTGAACGACGCGACCGCGGCGCGCGGGGGCTGGGATCCCGGTCAGACGAGCGCCAATGCCCGGCAGGCGATCCTCGATCGGACGACGATCGCCTATCTCGGCGACCTCAACTCGGGGGCGACGGCCGTCTCGATCCCGCTCCTCAGCCGCGCCGGGGTGCCCCAGGTCAGTCCCGCCAGCACGGCCGTCGGCCTGACCCGCGGGGGCGACGAGGCGTCTCCCGGGGAGCCGCAGAAGTACTACCCGACGGGCCTGCGCACGTTCGTGCGCGTGATCGCCAACGACTCGGTGCAGGCGGCGGTCCAGGCGCGCCTGCAGCGCGACGCCGGCTGCCGGCGCACCTACGTGCTCGACGACGGCGAGGTCGACGGGCTCGACGCGGCGATGAGCTTCCAGGTCGCGGCCAAGGCGGCCCATCTGCCGGTGGCGGCATCGGACCAGTACGACCCCAAGGCCGCCAACTACGCGTCGCTGGCCCAGACGGTCGCCCAGAGCCGGCCCGACTGCATCCTCATCAGCGCCCTCACCCAGGACAACGCAGTGGCGCTCACCGACCAGGTCGGCCGGGCGCTGCCCCAGGCCAAGCTGTTCGTCACCGCCGGGCTGGCCGAGCGGGCATTCATCGATCCCGCCGACGGCGGCGTGTCCCCGGCGCTCGGCGACCGCATGGTCGTGACCGTGGCGACGCTGAGCAGCGCCGACTACCCACCGGCCGGCCGGCGCTTCCTCGCCGCCTACGCGCGTCTCTACGGCGCCTGGCAGCCCGACGCGATCTACGGCTACGAGGCGATGAGCCTGCTCCTCGACGCGATCTCGCGCGCCACCGACCACGGGACCGATGCGGCCCTGCGCTCCCGGGTCATCCACGCCCTGTTCGCCACCCGCGACCGGCGCTCCGTGCTCGGCGACTACGGCATCGACCGGTTCGGCGACACGACGCAGCGCCGCTGGGGCGTGTATCTCGTCCAGGGCGGCCGGCTGGTCTTCTGGAAGGCGATGACCGGGTGACCGCGGTGGCTCCGCTTCGCGTCAGCCGAGGCGCTGGGCCACCTGGGCAATCACCAGCAGCGGCTCGTTGACGACCTGCCGCCAGCTGAAGCGCAGCGGCGGCATCCCGTGGGAGCGCAGGACGGCGTCCTTGTCGCGGTCGCGG
This sequence comes from uncultured Solirubrobacteraceae bacterium, assembly GCA_963744845.1. Classification (GTDB taxonomy): domain Bacteria; phylum Actinomycetota; class Thermoleophilia; order Solirubrobacterales; family Solirubrobacteraceae; genus Palsa-465. Next base: position 302,416 of record CAVUVE010000012.1, on the reverse strand, counting down.
TCGTGGGCCCAGCGGCTCGTGTGAAAGCCGTAGCTGTCGATCTCGACGACGAGGCCGGGCGCCGGCCAGTAGAAATCGACCTCGAAGCCGTGCAGCGGGGCGTTGACAAGCGGCTCGGGAAGGCCGGCCGTGCGGATGAGGGTGAGCATCCGCTCCTCGCCGTCAGAGCGGGTGAGTGCCGCGCCGTTCTCGGCATCGAGCAGGGCACGCAGCGCCGCGCACCCCGATTTGCCGCGACCCCGGGCGATCGCGTCCGCCAGCTCGGCCGGGGAGACTAGATGCTGGGTCACGGCCTCGGTGAACATCCGCTCGAGCTGGCGGTGCGTGGTCTCGGCGGCGCCATCAAGCAGTGTTCGTGCCGGGGAGGTCACCGGTAATCCGTCGCGGATACGGATGTCCCGGGCATCGAGGAGGGCGGTGCGGTGGATCCTCACGCCGGGGCGGCGGCCTGCGTAGCCCCCCGCCACCAGGATGTGGATGTCTCGATCCGTGGCCCCGATTCCCCACAGCGCCGCTGCGCTGTCGAGGCTGAGTAGCGCGCCGTCGGGCGCCCACAGCAGGACGCCGGTCTCAGGGCCGAGGGGGACGGGCGCGGCGTGGCCGACGATGTAGACCGATGGATGCTCGCGCAGCAGCGCGCCGCGATGCACGCGGCGCTGGATCGCGCCGTCGCTGAAGCCGACCGCGTGGAGTTGAGCGCGTGACGCCCGGCCCCGCTGCATGCGCCCGATCGTCGCCAGTCGCTGGTCACGGGTCCCGGAAACGATCATGGTGTTGCGCGATCCGAGCAGCCGCACCCGGCCCGCAATATCCGCGTCGATTTTCGACGTCGATCTTGCACACTCGTCCACCGCGGACGGATCGCGCAACGCGATGATCGCTTCGTCGGACGCCACACCCGCAAGAGGCCCCCACCGCGCCCTGTTCACCCCCTCGATGCTGCCGTTGTTGAACTTCAGCCACACCAACGGCACCGAGCCGCAACACGCTAGTGCCCGGTCAGCAACCCCTCGGGCGCCGCGAAGCCCATCTCCGACCCCTCGATGGCCGCCGTCCCGGTGTCCTGGGCCTCCTCGGCGACGGCCGCCGCCACCGCCGGGGCGACCTCGCGGTTGAACACCGAGGGGATGATGTAGTCCTCGCGCAGCTCGTCGTCGGCCACGATGTCGGCGATCGCCCGCGCCGCGGCCGTCTTCATGGTCTCGGTGATCATCCGGGCGCGCACGTCGAGCGCGCCGCGGAACACGCCCGGGAAGCAGAGCACGTTGTTGATCTGGTTGGGGTAGTCCGAGCGGCCGGTGGCCACGATCCGGGCATAGCGCGCGGCCTCCTCGGGCGAGACCTCGGGGTTGGGGTTGGCCATCGCGAACACGATCGGATCGGGGTTCATCGTGGCCAGCGCCGACGCGGGGATCACCTGGGCGCCGGACAGCCCGATGAACAGGTCGGTCCCTTCGATCACCGACGCCGGCGGACCGTCGCGGTGCTCCACGTTGGACCGCTCGGCCAGGCGCCGCTTGAACGCGCTCATGCTGCCGTCGAGGTAGTCGGGGCGCTCCATGTGGACCGCTCCCCGCGAGTCGCAGCCGATGAGGTGGCGCACCCCCGCCTCGATGAGGATGTTCGACACCGCGATCCCGGCGGCGCCAAGGCCGACGATCACGACCCGGATCGCGTCGATCCTCTGCCCGGTCAGCCGCAGCGCGTTGTACAGGGCGGCCAGGGTGACGACGGCCGTGCCGTGCTGGTCGTCGTGAAAGACGGGGATGTCGAGCTCGGCCTGTAACCGCGTCTCGATCTCGAAGCAGCGCGGGGCCGAGATGTCCTCCAGGTTGATCCCGCCGAAGCCGGGAGCGATCGCCTTGACGACGGACACGATCTCGTCGACGTCGGTCGTATCGAGGCAGATGGGGAAGGCGTCGACGCCGGCGAACTCCTTGAACAGCATCGCCTTGCCCTCCATCACCGGCATCGCCGCTCGGGGGCCGATGTCGCCCAGGCCGAGGACCGCCGTGCCGTCGGAGACGACGGCCACCGTGTTGCGCTTGATCGTGTACTGAAAGGCCTTGTCGGGGTCGTCCTGGATCGCCGTGCAGACCCGGGCGACGCCCGGCGTGTAGGCCATCGACAGGTCGTCGCGCGTCTTCAGAGGGCTCTTGTTGTGCTGCTCGATCTTGCCCCCGATGTGGAGCATGAACGTCCGGTCGGTGGCGTCGAGCACCCGCGCGCCGGCGACCGCGTTGACGGCGTCGGTGATGCGTGGCCAGTCACCGGCGTCGCCGGTCTCGACCGTGATGTCGCGGACGGTGTGCGTCTCGTCGACGCCGACGAGGTCGACGGCGCCGATCGTCCCCCCGGCGTGCCCGATCGCCGATGCGACCTTGCCGAGCATCCCCGGGACGTGATCGATCTCGACCCGCAGGGTCAGGCTGTACTGGGCGCTCGGGGTGGTGGCCATCCCTGCGGCCATCTTATGGGCTCCGTGGCCTCGGGTATGGCCGAACGCGCCCGGAACGCGAGATAGGCTCAGATCAGCATGGCCGACGAGCTCTTTCTCATCGATGGCAACAGCCTCGCCTACCGCGCGTTCTTCGCCCTCCCGGAGTCGATCGCGACCTCGACGGGCGTGCCCACGAACGCGATCTTCGGCTTTGCCTCGATGCTCGTCAAGATCCTCACCGACTACGGTCCGAAGGCGACCGTCGTCGTATGGGACGCCGGCTCGAGCGGGCGCAAGGAGGTCTACTCCGAGTACAAGGCGCAGCGCTCCAGCCGCCCCGACCTGCTCAAGGAGCAGTGGCCGCACCTGGAGCCGCTCGTCGACGCCTTCGGGTATCGCAACATCCGCGTCGACGGCTACGAGGCCGACGACGTGATCGCCTCGATCGCCGAGCTGGCCAAGACCCAGGACCCGCCGATCGAGGTCATGGTCGTCACCGGCGACCGCGACGCCTACCAGCTGGTCGACGAGCAGGTCTCGATCATGACCACGTCCCGGGGGATCACCGACACGCGTGTCTATGACCGCCAGGGCGTCATCGATCGCTACGGGATCCCGCCCGAGCTCGTGCCCGACTTCATCGGGCTCAAGGGCGACACCTCGGACAACATCCCCGGCGTGCCGGGGATTGGCGACAAGACCGCCGCCGATCTGCTCCAGCGCTTCGGATCGCTAGAACAGGTGCTCGACAGTATCGACGAGATCTCGGGCGCCAAGCGCAAGGAGAACCTTCTCACGCACGCCGACGACGCCCGTGTCTCCAAGCACCTGGCGACGGCCAAGCGCGACATCCCGCTCGACGGTCTCGACGTCGCCGAGTTCGTCTCCGCGACCCCCGACCGCTCGCGCCTGCGCGACGTGTTTCGAGAGTTCGAGCTGCGCGACCCCCTACGCCGGCTCGAGGAGGCGCTCGGCTCCGCCGACGCCGCGGCCCCCGCCCCGGTGGCCGAGACCGACCTGCCGGCGCGCGTGCGGGAGGGACGCCTCGCCGACGTGGAGCGGATCGCACCCGACGCCGAGGTGGCGCTCGCCGTCCGGCCCCCCGAGACGCCCGAGGACGCGCTGTTCGGCGAGAACCAGCAGTGGCGCTTCGGCGTCTACGCCGACAGCTCCGGGGAGGTGATCGTCGGCGAGTGCGCCCGGCCCGAGGACCTAGTCGCCGCCGTCGGCGAGCGGCCGGTCATCGCCCACGACGCCAAGGCCCTCGGCGAGGTCCCGACCAACCTCGCCCACGACACCGAGGTCGCCGCCTACCTGCTCGAGCCGGCCCGCCGCGCGTATCCGTTTCGCGAGCTGTGCGAGGAGCGCGGCCTCGCCACCGACGTGCCCGAGGGCGCCGGCGCCGACGCCCGGTTGGCCCACGCGCTGGCCGCGTGGCAGCGCGAGGAGATCCGCGGCCGCGGGCTGACCGACCTGCTCATGGAGGTCGAGCTGCCGATCGTGCGCATCCTGCGCGAGATGGAGCAGGTGGGCGTCAAGCTCGACACCGAGCGCCTGCACGCCATCTCCGAGCGGGTCAAGACCGAGGCCGACGAGCTGGAGCGCCAGATCTACGAGCTCGCGGGGGAGGAGTTCACGCTCGGCTCGCCCCGGCAGCTGGAGGAGGTGCTGTTCGGCAAGCTCGGCCTGTCGCGCAAGCGCCGCGGCAAGACCGGCTACTCGACCGACGCCCGCGTCCTGCAGGCGATCCGCTCCGAGCACGAGATCATCCCCAAGATCGAGCGCTGGCGGGAGCTGACCAAGCTCGCCCAGACCTACCTCGACGCGCTGCCCCTGCTCGTCGACTCACACAGCCGACTGCATACGACGTTCAACCAGACGGCGGCGACCACGGGTCGGCTGTCCTCGAACAACCCCAACCTGCAGAACATCCCGATCCGCACCGAGCTCGGCCGGGAGATCCGCGCCTGCTTCGTCGCCGAGCCCGGCAACCTGCTCGTGTCGGCGGACTATTCGCAGGTCGAGCTGCGCCTGCTGGCCCACATCGCCGGCGAGGAGGTGCTCAAGGAGATCTTCCGTCGCGGCGAGGACGTCCACACCGCCACCGCCTGCCGCGTCTTCCGGGTGGAACCCGAGCAGATCGACCCCGGCATGCGCTCCAAGTCCAAGATGATCAACTACGGGATCGTCTACGGCCTGTCGGCCTACGGGATGGCTGACCGGCTCGACATCCCCCAGGAGGAGGCCGCCGAGTTCATCGAGCGCTACATGGCCGGGTTCCCCGCCGTCGCCCGGTTCATCGAGGAGACGATCGAGCAGGGCACCGAGCACGGCTACGTCTCGACCCTGTTCGGCCGCCGCCGGCAGGTCCCCGAGCTGCGCGCCCGCCGCTGGGAGCTGCGCAAGCAGGGCGAGCGCTTCGCGGTCAACATGGTCATCCAGGGGACCGCCGCCGACATCATGAAGGTGGCGATGGTCCGCACCGACGCGGCACTGGCGCAGGCCGGGCTGCGGTCGCGGCTCGTCCTGCAGATCCACGACGAGCTGCTGTTCGAGGGCCCCGCCGAGGAGGCCGAGCAGGTCCGCGACCTCGCGGTGCGCGAGATGGCCGCCGCCTACGCGCTGGACCCGCCGCTCGCCGTGGAGGCCGGCATCGGCTCGGACTGGCTGTCGGCCAAGTAGTCGGGACCTCAGCTCAGCTCGAAGACGAAGTCGTATTTCTTGCCGCCGGAAAGCGACTTGAGCTTCATCTGCCCCCGGTCGGTGCGGTAGGCGCCGGTGCCGCCGGTGATCGACAGGGTGCTGTTCTTCGTGTCATAGAAGGGGCCCTGGACGGTGATCTGCCCGCCCTTGAGGAACGTCGTCCACAGGCACTCCCAGACGCCCTGCTTGGGATCGAGCCGGGTGCAGAAGCCCTCGTCATGGCCTACCTGCTTGGTGTCGGCGGCATTGAAGACGGGGTTGACGAAGGTCAGGATGTTGCCCTTGACATCCTTGCCCCCGCCGGTTGGGACCTCGGTGTCGGTGTTGGCGTGCTCGACGACGGTCACGGTGCTCGTGGCGGTGTGCGCCGACCGACCCAGTGCGGGCGCGGCGGCGACGGCCGAGGTGGCCGCGGTGGCCGCGGCCAGGGTGATGAACCCTCTGCGTAGCTGCAAGGTGACTCCTCCTCGTGGGGGCTGAAAGGTCGGCTGATCCTACGCCGCGACGAGCGGCGCGGACGCCCGCGAGACCCCTGCCGACGCGAAGTCCGGATGCGCGATGTTCAGGTAGTGACCGAACGACCAGTCGACGAAGCGCTTGGCGCCCATGCCGCGCAGCGCCGGCGCGAGCAACCGAGGGGCGATCCGCGGGACCAGCCGCTGCACGCGCAGCATCCACTCAAACGGTCGGGCGTGGTCGGCCGAGAACTGGTGATAGCGGGCGAGCGCCTGCCCGCGGCTCTGCTCGCCGTCGACGACGCGCCGCAGCTCGCGTCCGCACGCCACCCCGAAGTACAGGGCGGTGCGGATGCCCTCGGCGGTCAAGGGCAGGCAGTGACCGGCGGAGTCGCCGACAAAGAACACGCCGTCCTCGGTGGCCGGCCGCAGCGCGTGGGGGATCCAGTTCCCCTGGTAGCGGACGGTGTCCGCATGCAGGTCCTCGGCGAGGCGGACGGTCGGTTCGCGCACGTGGAAGCGGGGGTCGAAGGAGCCGACGCCGATGCGCAGCTCCTCGCCGGCCGGGAAGCTCCACCCGTAGCCCGCGGGCACGTAGGAGCGGTCGATCCACACCTCCAGGTCCCGACCGCCGCCGAACGGGTGGACCTCGAGGCCGCGGGAGAGCAGCGCGTCGGGGGGCTGCACGTTGTCCCCGACGCCGAGCACGCGCCGCCAGCCGAGCGCGTCGACGATCAGGGGGGCGCGGATCGGTCCGCGATCGGTGACCACGACGTCGCCGTCGCGCCGCTCCACCTTTGCCGTCTCGAACGTGAACGCTCCCTGACCCGCGAGGAGACCACACAGCGTGCGGTAGTCGAACGTTGAGAACGTCCACGGCAGGTCGTAGCGGACGGTGACGTGGGGGGTGTGGAGCACCAGCTCGCCGAACGTCTGCTGGATCGACTCCTGCAGCCCGAGCGCGGTCAGCCACGTCGTGGGGATGCCGCACGCGGAGGTTTGGCGCTCGCCGATCTCGTAGCGGTCGATGATCATCACGTCGGCGCCGCTGCCGGCCAGCTCGCGAGCGATCGCCAGCCCCGCGAAGCTCGCTCCGCAGATGAGGACGTCGCAATCACGATCCAGCGCGGGGCGATCAGCTCCGCGTTTCGTGGCTCGGGTGGGCATGCGGAGGGTGATGATACGGCCGGGAAATGAGGCCCCGAGCCCCGGCGGGCGGCTGGTGTTCTCGGCCCGTATGCGGCTATCCTCGGGGAACTCATGTCTTCAACCACCACCCTGACGCCCCCCGCGGATCTCCCCAACGCCAAGATCGTCGAGAACTCCGACGGCCTGCTGCTGGAGATCGACGGGCGGATCGTCCCTAACTACGACGCGACGATTCATCCCTTCACCGAAGGTGACGTCGTCACCGGTCACGTCGTCCGGATCGACAACGACGAGGTCCTGGTCGACATCGGCTACAAGTCCGAAGGGGTCATCCCCTCCGGCGAGCTGTCGATCCGCAAGTCGGTGGACCCGGCCGACGAGGTCCAGCTCGGCGAGGAGGTCGACGCCCTCGTCCTCACCAAGGAGGACCAGGACGGGCGGCTCATCCTGTCCAAGAAGCGCGCCCGCTTCGAGAAGGCGTGGCGGCGCATCGAGGCCGCCGCGGAGTCTGGCGAGCCGGTCGAGGGGGCGGTCATCGAGGTCGTCAAGGGCGGCCTGATCATCGACCTGGGCGTGCGCGGCTTCCTGCCCGCGTCGCTCGTCGACATCCGTCGCGTGCCCAACCTCGACGAGTACATGGGCACGATGATCGAGTGCAAGGTCATCGAGCTCAACCGCAGCCGCAACAACGTGGTGCTGTCGCGGCGCGCCGTGCTCGAGGAGCAGCGCAAGGAGGACCGCGAGCGGATCCTCGACCGCCTGCAGCCCGGCCAGGTCGTGGAGGGCACGATCTCGAACATCGTCGATTTCGGCGCGTTCGTCGACCTCGACGGCATCGACGGACTGATCCACATCTCCGAGCTGTCGTGGTCGCACGTCAATCACCCGTCGGAGATCCTCAACATCGGCGACACGGTCAGCGTCAAGGTGCTCGACATCGACCGCCAGCGTCAGCGGATCTCGCTCGGTCTCAAGCAGACCCAGGAGGACCCGTGGCAGAGGGTCGTCGACACCTACAACATCGGCGACGAGCTCGAGGGGACCGTCACCAAGGTCGTCACGTTCGGCGCCTTCGTGGAGATCCTCGACGGCGTCGAGGGCCTGGTCCACATCTCCGAGCTGGCTCAGCACCATGTCGAGAACCCCCGGGAGATCATCCAGCCCGGTGATCCGGTGCGGGTCAAGATCCTCGAGATCGACTCCGAGCGCCGGCGGCTGTCGCTGTCGATCAAGCGCGTCGAGGGCCAGATCCTCCCCGTGCGTCCGATCGAGCCCCCGACCGAGTCAGACGCCGGGTCACTCGACGACGTGCCCGAGCTCGGCCTCTCCGAGGAAGTCTTCTCCGGCGAGATCGCGACTGCGGATGTCGTTCTCGACGACGACGTTCCCGCGCCGGCCATATCCGCGGAGGAACCGGTTGCCGAGTCCGGCGCCGCGGTTGCCGAGCCCGAGCCCGCTGTTGCGGAGCCTGAGCCCGAGCCGGCCGTGGCCGAGCCCGAGGTCGCCGAGCCGGAGGACACCACCGCTGACGCTCTGACCGCGCCCGCGGACGAGGCGGTCAACGGTGCCTCCGCGGACGTCGACGCCGACGCCGAGCAGCCGCAGCCGGACGCACCGTCGGCCTGACGCCGAACGTGCCGCCCTTCATCGGGCTGACGGGCGGCATCGGCGCCGGCAAATCGACGGCCCTGGCCGCCCTCGAGCGGCTGGGAGCCGCCTGCCTGTCGACCGATCGCGTCGTCCATGAGCTGTACGAGTCGCCGGACGTCCGTGACGCGGTCGTCAATCGGTTCGGCCCCGAGGTACTGGACCCGGCCCGCCCCGGACGGATCGATCGCGGAGCGCTCGCCGGAAAGGCGTTCGCCACCGACGACGGGCGGCGGTGGCTCGAGGAGCTCCTGTGGCCGCGCGTCGGAGCGCGGATGATGACCTGGCGCCGGGAGCACGAGCGCGCCGATCCGGCCCCGCGGGCTCTCGTGGTTGAGGTGCCGTTGCTGTTCGAGTCCGGGCTCGATCGTGGCTACGACGCCACGATCGCAGTGATCGCCGACGAGTCGGTGCGCCACGAGCGGGCCAGCGGCCGCGGCCATCAGGCGCTCGACGAGCGCACGGCGCGCCAGCTGACCCAGGAGGAAAAGTCGCAGCGAGCGACCTACACCGTCGTCAACGACGGCACCGAGGCCGAGCTGGCGTCCAAGCTGTCGGCGATCCTTGACACACTGAGCGCGTGAGCCCCTCGACCGCCACCGCCGCCCGTCGCGAGGCGCAGCGGCGACGGGGCGGCGGAGCCGTCGCCCGCCGCCGGGCCACCGCCCGCCGCCGCCGGCGGGGCGTGGCCGGGCTGGCCGTGACCGCGCTCGTCGTCGTGGGCGTCGTGTTGGCGATGCCGCTGGCCCGCCAGGCGGTCAACGAGCTCGGCCTGCCGTTGCACTACTCGAGCGTCATCCGCCAGCAGGCTGCCGAGAAGCGGCTCGATCCGGCGCTCGTCGCCGCGGTCATCTACGCCGAGACGAAGTTCGACCCGCGCACCTCGTCGGCCGGAGCGGTCGGGCTCATGCAGATCCTGCCCCAGACGGCGGAGTTCCTGGCTCACCGCTCGGGCGCGACGACGTTCACCACCGCCGACCTCTCGCAACCACAGGTCAACATCGCCTATGGCAGCTACTACCTGCGCTATCTCCTCGACGAGTACCACGGATCCCGGGTCCTGGCTCTCGCCGCCTACAACGGCGGCGAGGCCAACGTCGATCGCTGGATCGCCAACGCCCACGGCGCGGCGCTGAGCATCGACGAGATCCCGTTCCCCGAGACGCGCGCCTATGTGAGCCGAGTGCTGCGCGCGCGCACCGACTATCGCCACAAGTACGCCGGCCAGCTCGGCTACAGCTGATCGCGGACCCATGTTGACCGCGGCGCGGCTTCGGTCCCCGCGGCGCGGACTAACCTAGAAACGTGCCCAAGTTCGAGCTCGACAGCGCCTTCGTCCCCACCGCCGACCAGCCGGCGGCGGTCGCGTCGCTGGCCGAGGGCATCGAGGCCGGAGAGCGCTTCCAGACGCTGCTCGGCGCCACCGGGACGGGCAAGACGATGACGATGGCCGCGACGATCCAGGCCGTCCAGCGACCGTCGCTGATCATCGCCCACAACAAGACCCTCGCCGCCCAGCTGTGCAACGAGTTCCGGACCTACTTTCCGAGCAACGCGGTCGAGTACTTCGTCTCCTACTACGACTACTACCAGCCCGAGGCCTACGTCCCCTCCAAGGACCTCTACATCGAGAAGGACTCGGCGATCAACCAGGAGATAGACCGCCTGCGTCACGCCGCCACCGCCGGGCTGTTCGCCCGTCGCGACGTCGTGATCGTGGCCAGCGTGTCGTGCATCTTCGGCCTCGGCTCGCCGCAGACCTACGACGACAATCTCCAGACCCTGAACAAGGGGGAGATGATCGATCGCGACAAGCTGCTGCGAAAGCTCGTCTCGATCCAGTACACGCGCAACGACACGGCGCTCTCGCGAGGCACGTTCCGGGTCCGCGGCGAGACGCTCGAGATCTTCCCCGCCTACGCCGAGACGGCGTACCGGGTCGTCCTGTTCGGCGACGAGGTTGAGCATCTGCAGCACTTCGATCCCGTGACCGGCGAGCTGATCGAGGATGACCTCGAGCACGTCGCGATCTGGCCGGCCTCGCACTACAACGTCCGCGAGGGCATGATCGAGGACGCCGTGGCCGAGATCGGCCGCGAGCTGAACGCCCGCTGCGCCGAGCTCGAGCAGCAGGGCAAGCTGCTCGAGTCCCACCGCCTGCGCCAGCGGACGCAGTACGACATGGAGATGCTGCGCGAGCTGGGGTTCTGCTCGGGGATCGAGAACTACTCGCGCATCCTCGACGGCCGCAACCCCGGCGACCGTCCCTACTGCCTGCTCGACTACTTCCCCGACGACTTCGTCTGCTTCATCGACGAGTCCCATCAGACGGTGCCCCAGATCGGCGGCATGTACGAGGGCGACCGCTCGCGCAAGCAGACGCTCGTCGACTACGGCTTCCGGCTGCCATCGGCGCTCGACAACCGGCCGCAGACGTTCAACGAGTTCCTCTCGATCACGCCGCAGATGGTGTTCGTCTCGGCGACTCCCGGGCAGTACGAGCGCTCGCACTCGCCGCGGATCGTCGAGCAGATCGTCCGGCCGACGGGGATCATCGACCCCGTGGTGGAGGTTCGTGAGACCAAGAACCAGATCGACGACCTGATGAACGAGATCCGCGTGCGCGTCGACCGCAACGAGCGCACCCTGGTGACCACGCTGACCAAGAAGATGTCCGAGGACCTGACCGACTACCTGCTGGAGATGGGCTTCAAGGTCCGCTACCTGCACTCCGAGATCGACACCCTGGAACGGATCCAGATCATCCGCGAGCTGCGACTCGGCGAGTACGACGTGCTCGTCGGTGTCAACCTGCTCCGCGAGGGCCTCGACCTGCCCGAGGTGTCGCTCGTGGGGATCCTCGACGCCGATAAGGAGGGCTTCCTCCGCGGCGAGACCTCGCTGATCCAGACGATCGGTCGGGCCGCCCGCAACGTCGACGGCACCGTCCTGATGTACGCCGACAAGGAGACGGCGGCGATGCGCGCGGCGCTGGGGGAGACCGAGCGCCGCCGTACGATCCAGCGGGCCTACAACGAGGAGCACGGGATCACGCCCGAGACGATCGTCAAGGGCATCTCGGACATCGCCGAGTTCCTGATGTCCGACTCCAAGGTGCCCAAGTCACGGCGCCGGCGCCAGCGCGCTGCCGGCTCGATGCCGCCCGCCGAGATCGAGAAGGCGATCGTCGAGCTCGAGGAGGAGATGCTCGCCGCCGCCGAGGACCTGCGCTTCGAATATGCCGCCAAGTTGCGCGACGAGATCCGCGATCTCAGGCGCGAACTCGATCAGGCGGTCGCCGCCGGCTGACGCCCCGGTATTCGGGTTCTTGGCCAGTTGCACGGCCACGTGCGTGTATCCGGTACGCTCCCGCCTGCTCTCAATTCGCTTTTAACGGAGGTTTCGCGTGGCGCTGGACAGGCAGAGCATCGAGAAGAAGGACTTCCCAGTGGGGCGCCGGGGCTACGACCCGGAAGCCGTCGACGCCCACCTCTCATCGCTCGCCGACGAGATCGCCGACCTCAAGCGCTCGGCTCGCCGGCGCAGCGACACCCTGGCCTCATCGGCATCTGACCAGGTCCGCTCGATCGTCGAGGCGGCCGAGTCCAGCGCCGCCGACATTCAGCGCGACGCCGAGAACGAGGCCCGGGAGATCCGTGACGAGGCCAACAGCGAGGCCCAGGCGACCCGTGAGCAGGCGACCGAGCAGGCCCGCGAGTACGTCGGCAAGGTCTCGGAGTCGACCGACACGATGCTCAAGCGCCTCGACGCGATGGAGACCGAGCTCGGCTCGCTGATCGATTCCCTGCGCACCGGCGGCAACCGCCTGACCGCTGACCTGAAGTTGCTCGAGACCGGATTGACCGAGGTCTCGGGCGTTGTCGTGCCGCGGCCCCAGTTCGAGCCCGAGGAGCCGGAGCCGGCCGCGGAGCCCGAGGCCGCGCCGGCCGTTGACGCGCCGGCCGATGCCGCGCCGGCCGAGGCCGAGGCCGAGGCACCCACGGAGGTCGTGGGCGACGGTGCCGCCAACGGCGAGGTGGCGTCCCCCTCCGGCGGCGATGACGCCGAGGGCGCGAGGCTGATCGCCCTCAACATGGCGCTCAACGGCACCCCCCGCGAGGAGACCGCCCGCTACCTCAGCGAGAACTTCTCGCTGACGGACGCCAACAGCCTTCTCGACGAGGTCTACGCCAGCGTCGAGGGCTGACCGGGGGGCGCTAGCGCCCCCGCCGCCTCGACCGCTCCTCGTAGCGGCGCCGGCGATACTCGGCTCGCGCGCGGCGCCGCGCGTCGAGGTCCTGCTCCACGGCGTCGAGATCGGGCGCAGGCCCGAACAGTGCCCAGCCGCTGCGGGCGAAGGCCAAGACGACGACGATCAGCACCCACACCGGCCAGAACTGGCCGTGGGCGCCGGACGCCGCCCAGATGATCGTGCAGACGATGAACGCCCCCAGCGAGCCGCCCGCCTCCTGAAGCATCCGTCGCGTCAAGTGAGAGCGCCGCTGGGCGTGGCTGAGCGCCGTCTGGCGCGGGGTGAGCGGAAGGTCGCGGCGCAGCGCGTCGAGCTCGGCCGTCGTCCGGGCGGCGTAGGCGGCCTGCAGGCGCCCCTCCAGCTCGTCGGTGTCCAGCCGGCCGGCGACAGCGTGCTCGTTGAGCTCGTCGACGAGGCGCTCGCGGTCCTCGTCGGACGCCCGCAGGGCGGGGGGCACCGGGCGCGGATTCTCCTCGCTCATAGCGACAAACTGTAGGGGAAGCCGGTCGTCGAGGGACGGGAACGTCTGTTCGCTGTTCTAGAGTGGGAGGCGTGGATCAGATCGTCGTCTCAGGCGCCCGGGAGCACAATCTCAAGGACGTGAGCCTGGCGATCCCGCGGGACTCGCTGACCGTGATCACCGGGCTCTCGGGGTCGGGCAAATCATCGCTGGCCTTCGACACGATCTATGCCGAGGGCCAGCGCCGCTACGTCGAGTCGCTGTCGGCCTACGCGCGCCAGTTCCTGGGTCAGATGGACAAGCCGGACGTCGATTCCATCGAGGGGCTCTCGCCGGCGATCTCGATCGACCAGAAGACGACCTCACGCAACCCCCGTTCGACGGTCGGCACCGTCACCGAGATCTACGACTACCTGCGCCTGCTGTGGGCGCGGATCGGACACCCCCACTGCCACGTATGCGGGCGGCCGATCAGCGGCCAGTCGGCGGAGCAGATCATCGACCAGGTGATGGAGCTCCCCGACGGGACCCGCTTCATGGTCCTGGCGCCGATCGTCCGCGGCCGCAAGGGCGAGTTCGGCAAGCGCTTCGAGGAGCTGCGCGCCGAGGGCTTCGGTCGGATCAAGGTCAACGGCGAGCTGCGGCGCCTCGACGAGGAGATCATCCTCGACAAGAAGTACAAGCACGACATCGCGGTCGTCGTCGACCGGCTGGTGATGAAGCCCGATCTGCGCAAGCGGCTGGCTGACTCGATCGAGACCGCGGTGACGCTCGCCGACGGACTGGTCGAGATCGAGCTCGTCGATCAAGACTCCAAGATCCTCACCTTCTCGGAGAAGTTCGCCTGCCCCGTGCACGGGCCGAGCCTCGTCGAGCTGGAGCCCCGGATCTTCTCCTTCAACGCCCCCCACGGGGCGTGCCCACGATGCACCGGGCTGGGCTCGCAGATGGAGATCGACCCCGAGCTGGTCGTGCCCGATCCGACGCTGTCGATCGGCGAAGGCGCGATCGCCCCGTGGGCGGTCAGCGCGTCGAACTACTACGACCAGCTCACCCAGGCGATCGCCGAGCGCTACGACGTCGACCTCGATACGCCATGGCAGGATCTGCCGGCCGAATCGCGGGAGTTCTTCCTCTACGGCACCAACGGCGAGCGCCTCCAGGTCTCCTACCGCAACCGCTTCGGCCGCCGGCGCTCCTACGCGACGCAGTTCGAGGGGATCGTGCCCAACCTCGAGCGGCGCTACCGGGAGACCGACTCGGACTTCTCGCGCGAGAAGATCGAGGAGTACATGACCCTGCGGCCGTGCCCGGACTGCAAGGGGGCACGGCTGCGCCCCGAGTCGCGGGCGGTGCTCGTCGACGGAACGGCGATCCACGAGTTCTGCGCGCTCTCGGCGCGGCGGGCCCTGGACTGGATCCGCGGGCGCGAGTTCTCCGAGCACGACAAGCGGATCGCGCGCCTCGTCCTGCGTGAGATCGAGGAGCGTCTGCAGTTTCTGGAGAACGTCGGCATCGGCTATCTGTCGATGGATCGCGCGTCGGCGACCCTGTCGGGCGGCGAGGCCCAGCGGATCCGCCTGGCCACACAGATCGGGTCATCGCTCGTCGGGGTGCTCTACATCCTCGACGAGCCGTCGATCGGCTTGCACCAGCGCGACAACGAGAAGCTGATCGGCACCCTCGAGCGGCTGCGCAACCTCGGTAACACGGTGCTCGTGGTCGAGCACGACGAGGGCACGATGCGCGCGGCTGACCACATCGTCGACATGGGTCCCGGCGCGGGGGAGCACGGCGGACACGTCGTCGCGGAGGGGACGGCCACCGAGATCGAGCGCGTACCCGAGTCGCTCACCGGCCAGTTCCTGGCCGGCACGCGGACGATCGAGATCCCGGCCCGGCGACGGAAGCCCTCGGGATACATCGCGATCGAGGGCGCCGCCGAGAACAACCTGCGCTCCATCGACGTCAAGGTGCCGCTCGGGGTGCTGTGCAGCGTCACCGGGGTGTCGGGCTCGGGCAAGTCGACCCTCGTCAACGAGGTGCTGCTCAAGGCCGTCTCCAACCATCTGCACCGCAGCCGCCAGCGCGCGGGAGCCCATAAGCGGATCACCGGCCTCGATCAGCTGGACAAGATCATCTCCGTCGACCAGTCACCGATCGGACGCACCCCGCGGTCGAACCCGGCGACCTACATCGGACTGTTCGACCAGATCCGCGAGCTGTTCTCCAAGACCCAGGAGGCGCGGGCCCGCGGATACAAGCCGGGCCGGTTCTCGTTCAACGTCAAGGGTGGCCGCTGCGAGGTGTGCCGCGGCGACGGCCAGATCAAGATCGAGATGCACTTCCTGCCCGACGTCTACGTCCCGTGCGAGCAATGCCACGGCAAGCGCTACAACCGCGAGACGCTCGAGGTGCGCTTCAAGGGCAAGACGATCGCCGACGTGCTCGAGATGCCGATCGAGGAGGCGCAGGGGTTCTTCGCCCACATCCCCAAGATCCGCCGCCGGGTCGACGCGCTCGTCGAGGTCGGACTGGGCTATATGCGGCTCGGCCAACCGGCGACGACGCTCTCCGGCGGCGAGGCCCAGCGCGTCAAGCTGGCCGCCGAGCTGAGCAAGGTGGCGACCGGACGGACGATGTACATCCTCGACGAGCCGACCACCGGCCTGCACTTCGCCGACATCCAGCGGCTGCTGGCAGTGCTCCAGCGCCTCGTCGAGGCCGGCAACTCGGTGGTCGTGATCGAGCACAACCTCGATGTCATCAAGGTGTCGGACTGGCTGATCGACCTCGGGCCCGAGGGCGGCGACGAGGGCGGGCAGGTGATCGCCCGAGGGACGCCCGAGCAGGTGGCGGCCGATCCGAAGTCGCACACCGGAGAGTTCCTGGCCGCGGTGCTCCCGGTCAAGGCGAGCCGGGCGCGGCGGGCGCCGAAGAAGGCCGCCAACGGCGCCGACGGCACCAACGGCACCAGCGGGCCCGGCGGGAACGGCTCCGGGGACGCCGAGCGCAAGCCGCCCCGCCGTCGCCGCGCCGCCACGAGCTCGCGCTGAGCGTGCCCGAGACCCGGCTGCCCTCACGGGCGCAGCTCACGCTGTGGGCGCAGAAGTGGCGCTGGTATGAACGCAACTCGCTGCCGTGGAACCGCGCACGGATCCACTGGGAGATGGCGCGCCGGGGAGCATTCGCGCGCTGGCCGGTGCACGGCAACCTCCTGGAGGCGTTCGCCGACGGGCGCCTGGAGATCGGTCCCAACACCCTGCTCGAGCCCGACGTGTGGATCACCGTGCCCGCGCCGGGGAGGGTGCGGATCGGCAGCGGAACCTTCTTGAACCTGTCGGTGACGGTGGCCGCGCTTGACCTCGTCGAGATCGGCGATCACTGCATGTTTGCCAACGGGTGCTTCGTCACCGACGCCGATCACCGCGTCGACGATCCCAGCCGGCCGATCACCTGGCAGGGTTTCACCAGCAAGGGTCCGACCCGGATCGGCGACAACGTGTGGTGCGGCGCCCACGTGGTCGTGACGAGCGGCGTCACCATCGGCGAGCGCTGCGTGATCGGGGCCAATTCCGTCGTGACCACTGACATCCCGCCGTTCTCGGTGGCCGCCGGCGTGCCCGCGCGGGTGATTCGCTCCGTCGGCGCCGACCCCGACCGGCCCGCCGGGTGAAGCAGCGCGCGGTCAGGCGTTCTTGATGACGATCCCCTCGAGGATGTTGGCGGCCCGCTCGGTGGCGTCGATCGCGCCCTCGAGGCGCTCGAACAGGTCCTTCCAGCGGATCACCACCATCGGGTCGATGCCGCCGTCGAACAGGGCGGCGACCGCCTCGCGGGTGATGCGGTCACCCTCGTTCTCCAGGCGGTTGACCTCGACGGTGTAGCGCGAGATGTCGTGGAACCCGTGGAGCAGGGGGATCGCCTCGGCAATCTGGGCCGACGCGTCCTTGAGCACGCGCGCGAGCTGGATCGACTGCTCCATCGGCGCCTCGATCTTGTACAGCTCGAGGTAGTCGGCCACCTCCTCGGTGTAGTCGACGATGTCGTCGAGCGCCGAGGCGAGGGCGAGGATGTCCTCGCGGTCGATCGGCGTGACGAACGTCTGGTTGAGGCGGTGGATGATGTCGTGGGTGATTCGGTCGCCCTCGTGCTCGAGGTCGAGGATCTCGCCCGCCAGCTGCTTGTCGTCGGGATAGGTGCGCAACAGGTCGTAGAGCAGCGAGGAGGCGCGCAGCACGTTCTGCCCGGCCTCCTCGAACAGCTCGAAGTAGATGCGATCGCGTGGGGCGAACACCTGCGTGAAACGGGGCACTCACCGGATCCTAGTGGGCGCCAGGTTGTCTCGCAGCGCCCGGCGCGCCGGGCCGCTCAGGCCAGCCCCGCCTCGAATCGCGCCAGCTCCTCGTCGTCGATCGAGTACCAGTGCTCGGGGGCCGGGAAGCTACCGCCGCGGACGTCGGCGGCGTACTCGGCGAGCCCGGCGACCATGTGGGAGCGCACGTCGGCGTAGCGCTTGGCGAACCGCGCCACGTGGCCGTCGTAGATGCCCAGGAGGTCGTGGAAGACGAGGACCTGGCCGTCGGTGGCCTCGCCGGCTCCGATCCCGATCACCGGAATCTCCAGGTGTTCCATGAGCGTCCGCGTGACGGCCGCCGGGATCGCCTCCAGGACCACGGAGAAACAGCCGGCCTCCTGGAGCGCGATCGCGTCGCGGGCCACCGCCAGCGCCTGTTCGGCGGTACGGCCCTGGGCCCGGTAGCCGCCGAGGGCGGTCGCCGTCTGCGGGGTCAGGCCGACGTGACCCATCACCGGGATGCCGGCCTCGACGATCGCCCGGGCGCGCTGGACGCTCGTCCCGCCCCGCTCGAGTTTGACCGCGTCACAGCCGGCCTCCTTGACGAACCGCTGGGCGGTGGCGATCGCCTGAACGTCTGAGCCCTCGTAGGACCCGAACGGCAGATCGCCGACGAGCAGCGGCGTGCGCAGGCCGCGCCGAACGGCTGAAGCCAGCATCAGCATCTCATCGGTCGAGACCGGCACCGTCGAGGGGTAGCCGAGGACGGTCATGGCGCCCGAGTCGCCGACGAGCACGACGTCCACGCCGGCCTCCTGGGCCACCTGGGCCGACGGGTAGTCGTAGGCGGTGACCATGACGATCGGCTCGCCGAGCTGCTTCTTCTCGGCCAGCCGCGGCAACGTCATCGGCAGCGGCTCGTCGAGTCCCTGCGGGACCGGGGTATGTGGGGTAGCGGACATCTGCCGTGCCTCCTTACGCGGTTGGCGCCCCGAGCAGGGTCGCCACCTCGTTGTCGATGGTGCGGATTTCGTTGTCCTGCGTGACGTGGACGACGCGCGGGTTGTAGTGCTCGAGGTCCTCGGGGTCATAGCTCCCGTAGGAGATGACGATGACCGTGTCGCCGTGATGTACGAGGCGCGCGGCGGCGCCGTTGACCTTGATCGCGCCCGAGCCGCGCTCGCCGGCGATCGTGTACGTCTCGAAGCGGGCGCCGTTGTCGACGTCGACGACGGCCACCTGCTCGAACTCCAGGATGTCGGCCGCCTCGAGCAGATCCGGGTCGATGGTGATCGAGCCGACGTAATGCAGGTCGCATTCGGTCACGGTGGCCCGGTGGATCTTGGACTTCAGCATCGTGCGGTTCATCGCGGATCCTCTCCTTGGTGTGCGCCGGTCGTCGCGGCCTCCACGGGGCCGCCGGCCGTGGTGATCAGGACGTTGTCGATCAGACGGGTGGTGCCGATCCGGGCCGCCACGACCGCCAGGGCGTCCCCGCTCAGCTCCTCCAGCGGCTCCATCGTCTCGGGGTCGACGAGGCTCAGGTACTCGACGTCGACGCCGGCGTCGTCGAGCACGGCGCGCCCAGCGGCCAGGACGCTCGCCACGTCGGCCCCCGCGGGGCTCGTGGCGCCCGCGGCGGCGCGCACGGCCGACAACGCCCGATGCAGGGCGGTCGCCCGCTGGCGCTCGTCGGCCGACAGCAGCGCGTTGCGGCTCGATAGGGCCAACCCGTCGGCGCCGCGGACGGTCGGGCACACCTCGATCCGGACGGGAAGGTCGAGGTCGCGCACCAGGCGCCGGATGACGACCGCCTGCTGAGCATCCTTCTGGCCGAAGTAGGCGACATCGGGCCCGACCATGTTGAGCAGCTTGGTGACGACCGTCGCCACCCCGTCGAAGTGGGCCGCGCCACGGTGCTCGCCCTCGAGACCGGCGCTCGCCCCGGCGACCGAAACCGAGGTGGCAAACCCGGCCGGATAGACCTCAGCGGTCGCCGGCGCGAACAGGTACGCGACGCCGAGCTCGGCGGCGAGGGCGGCGTCACGGGCCTCGTCGCGCGGGTAGAGGTCGAGGTCGGCGGCCTCGGTGAACTGAGTCGGGTTGACGAACAGCGAGACGACGACGACGTCGCAGACCTCCAGGGCGCGGCGCATGAGGGAGAGATGGCCGTCGTGCAGCGCGCCCATCGTCGGCACGAGCCCGATCGTGCGCCCCGCCCGCCGCAGCGGTGCCAGCTCGGCGCGCAGCTCGGCGACGGTCCGGATCGTCTTCATCGAGGCACCGCGGGGGGTGTGGCGAGGGCGCGCGTGGCCTCGACGAGCGCGTCGAACAGCCCGATCAGATCGGGGGTCCGCTCCGCGACGGCGGTGCGCTGGCGCTGCACCGTCTCGTCGTCGCCGCGCGCCACGGGGCCGGTCAGGGCGCGCTCGGGGCCGAGCCGCTCCCAGTTCTCCACGGTGGCGCGCACGAGCGGCACGAGCAGCGAACGCTCGACGCCGGCGGTCGCGCCCAGCCGCTCGGCGGCGGCCTCGAGCGTGACCAGGAAGTTGGAGGCCAACGAGGCCGCGGCGTGGTAGGCGACCCGGTCCTCGGGGGCGACCTCGATCGCGCGCAGCCCGAGGGCGGCCGCCAGGGAACGGGCCACGGCCAGGGTCTGGGGCGTGCTCCCGGCCACGGCGGCGCCGGCACCGGTCAGGCGCTGCGGCCGGTCGTCGCCGGTGAAGGTCATCAGCGGGTGCAGTGAGAACCGCGGATGGGGGGCGAGCACATCCAGTCCGGTCGCTCCCGAGCAGTGCCCGACGGGCGGTCCGGGCTTCACAGCCGCGGCCGCGGCCCCGATCTCGGCATCGGGCACGCACAGCAGCACGGCATCGGCGCCGTGTCCGTCGGCCCCGCGCCCCAGCGGACCGTCTACGGCGACGCCGGCGGCCGCAAACGCGGCGGCGAGGCTGGTTCCCGCACGTCCGCGGCCGATGATCGCCACCCGCTGGGGGGGGATGGGGGCGCGCGCAGGGTCGGTGAGAGAGTGCCGTTCCAGTTCCCGCATCAGAGATACCGGTCGGTGAGAAGAAGGTTTTTGCTGCTGTTTGCGGAGGTCCGTCCCGAATGGCCGGTCACGGCCTCCGCAGACAAGGATACCCGTCAGTCGCTCGCTCTAGCATGGCGCTCCGTGACAAGCGCCACAGAGCGCCGGGAGCAGCTCAAGACGGTGTACGAGGAGGCGCGGGGGTGCGTCGCGTGCCCGCTGCACCAGACGCGGACGACGGTCGTGTTCGGCTCGGGCAATGCCGACGCCGACCTCATGTTCATCGGCGAGGCGCCGGGGGCCAACGAGGACAAGCTCGGGCTGCCGTTCGTCGGTCAGGCGGGGAAGCTGCTCGACAAGCTGCTCACCGAGATCGGTCTCGATCGCGCCGACGTGTTCATCGCCAACACCGTCAAGTGCCGCCCGCCTCACAACCGCGATCCCCATCCCCACGAAATCGAGACCTGCAACGGCTATTTGCGCCGTCAGGTGGAGCTGATCGAGCCGAGCGTGATCTGCACGCTGGGCAACTTCGCCACCAAGCTGCTGCGAGGCGACACGACGGGCATCTCCCGGGTGCACGGCCAGGAGGAGATCCGCATGATCGGCCCCCGGGCCGTGCGGCTGCTGCCGCTCTATCACCCGGCGGCGGCCCTCTACACGCCGTCGACGCTGGAGACGCTGCGCGCCGACTTCGAACGGATCCCGGCGCTGCTCGCCCTCGGGCCGCCGCCCCAGCCGGCGCCGCCCGAGCCGGTGCCCGACGATTGGTCGCCCGAGGACTCGCCGGGCGTCGACTCGCCGCCCGCAGAGCCGGCGCTCCCCGAGCCCGCGCCCGTGCCCGGCGAGCCCGCCGAGCGGGTGCCCGAGCCCGCGCCGGGGCCGGACTCAGACGCCCAGCTCGGCCTGTTCTGAGTTGGAGCTAGCCGACGGCTTCGGGGATCGGCTCGGGCTCGGCCGTCACCGGCTCGGATCGGACCGGAGCGGCCGGGGGGACCGGACCACTGCGCCAGGCGAAGCTGAAGGCGACGAGCGCGCCCACGGCCTGGATGGCGAGCACGACGGCGGCGAAGCCCGTCGGTCGGCGAGACGCGTTGAGCAGGAGGACGGGCTCGAGGACGGCGACCAGGGCGACCGCGAGCAGGAACCACGTCCGCCGCAGCGCCAGGAGATACTGGATCGCGAGGTACGTGCAGGCGAGCACCGTGAACGCCAGTCCGAGGACGAGCAACGACCCGGACGCGGTCGCCTTGCTGGCCCCGAAGGCCGCCTTGATCAGCGGGTGGGAGGCGAAGGCGAAGATGAGCAGCACCGGGACGGCGCAGACGGCGATGATCCCGAGGGCCCGGAGGAGGATCGGACGGGGGTCCTCGCCCGAGGCGCGTCGTCGCGAGACCTCGGGCACGAGATAGAAGCCGGCGCCCATCGCGACCCAGATCAGCACCTTGGCCGCCACCGCCGTCGCGCCGTAGGAGCTGGCCACCGACGTGGTGAAGCGATGCTTGGCGGCGATGATGTCGATGTTCTGCAGCACGGCGATGACGATCAGCCCGGCGATCGGCGCCCACGCGCGCTTGACGTGGGCCCACAGCGTGAGCGCCGCCGCCGGAGCGGCCATGCCCGCCACCGGCGCGCCGACCTCGGCGGCCACATGGCGGTGCAGCCGCCACGCGCAGTAGAGGCCGACGGCGATGAACGACAGAGGGGTGCCGAGATACGCGCCGGTCACGCCCAGGCCGGCGGCGGCCAGGATCGCGCCGGTGACCAGGCGCGCGCCCTGCTCGCCGACGAGGCTGAGACCGACCCCCTGATAGTCGCCGACGCCCTGCAGCACGCCGCGCAGGATCGACAGCTCGAGCCACAGCGCCGCCGCCGGCAGGCCCAGCGCGGCCGCCCACGCGTTGTGCTTGACGCCGACCGCCGAGGCGATCGGGTGGCGAAGCAGCACGGAGATGATCGTGATGACGACGGTGAACACGGCCATCGACCGCGTCCAGTGCCGGACGGTGGCCGCCAGACCGGCGCCGGTGCCGAGATGGCCGAGGACGCCCTCACGTGCGGTGGCCACCTGCAGCGCCTGGCCGACGACCGACAGGATCAGGAAGTAGCTGACGAGCGCCGCGAGTGAGCCGTAGCCGCCGCCCTGGTTGTCCTTGAGCAGCCGGGCGAAGACGACGGTCGAGCCGAGCGCGATCACGTTGTTGGCGATCATCGCTCCGGCCAGACCCGCCGCCTTGGCGGTCTCCGAGCCCCGGAGATCGGCGAGCGAGGTGGGAACGCCCTCGCGCCCGCCGGTGACGCGCGTGATCAGCGCCGCGATTCGCCCCGGGGCCTGGTCGGACGGGGGAGTGGTCATGACGCCACGGACGGTAGCGAACGCTCGCGACGCCCCGCTCTAGCATCCAGCGCGTGCGGGGGAAGTTCGAGTCCACCGGCGCAGCCCAGACCGAGGCGCTGGGCGCCCGCCTGGCTGCCGAGCTCGAGCCCGGCGACGTCGTCCTGGTCGCCGGCGAGCTGGGGGCGGGCAAGACCACGTTCGTGCGCGGCGCGGCCCGCCGGCTCGGGGTGACGGTCCCCGTGACCAGCCCGACGTTCACGATCGGCCAGCGCTACCCGGCGGCGGATCATCGCCTCGTCGCCCACGTGGATCTCTACCGCCTCGGCTCGTTGGCCGATGAGGACCCCGATCTCCTGGCCGACTACCTGGGGGCCGAGACGATCGCCTTCGTCGAGTGGCCCGAGGGCGAGGAGGCGACCCTCGCCGGCCTCGGCCACATCGCCGCCCGGGTCAGCCTCGAGCATGCCGGCGGCGACCGACGCCACGTCGAGGTCTCGTCAGGGCGATGCTGATCCTCGGGCTCGATACGGCGACGCGGGCGACGGCGGTGGCCCTGCTCGACGTCGAGGCGGGCACGGTGACGGAGCGTCGCGACGACCCCCCGCCGGGCCAGCGGCCCCGGCACACGACGCGGCTGCTCGAGCTCATCGTGGACGCGCTCGGTGCTGCCGGCCGCGGTTGGGAGGACATCGGCCGGATCGCGGTCGGCGTCGGCCCGGGCACGTTCACCGGCCTGCGGATCGGCGTCTCCACGGCGCGCGCGCTCGCGGCCGCGCGCGAGCTGCCGCTCGTCGGCGTCTCGACGCTTCGCGCGCTTGCTTACGGGGCGGCCGCCACGGCGGCGAGCGAGGAACGGGCCGTCCTCGCGGTTCTCGATGCTCGCCGCGGCGAGGCGTTCGCCGCCGGCTGGAGCCCGGGCGCGGTCGCCGATCTGACCGCGTCGGCGCTGCTGGAGCCGTGCGCGCTCACGCCCGACGACCTGGCCGGGGCGCTGCCCGCACCGGCGACGGGATGGCTGGCCGTGGGGGAGGGGGCGGTAGAATTCCGGAGGGTTCTCGAGCGCTCGGGAGCCCTGATTCCCGAGGACGGCTCACCGCTACATCGCGTCAGCGCCATCGATCACTGCCGGCTGGCGATGGGCCTGCCCTCCCAGAACCGCGATGACGTGCGGCCGGCGTACCTGCGCCTTCCGGACGCCGAGCTCGCGCTCCGCGCGCGCCGCCGGCCCACCTCCCCATGACCCCCCTTGACTCCCTCACGATCCGGCCGCTGGCCTACTCCGATCTCCCGCAGGTGATCGCCATCGAGCGCCGCGCGTTCACGACGCCGTGGTCGCTGGCGATGTTCGTGCTCGAGCTGTCCAAGCCGGGGGGCGTATGCCTGGCCGCGGTCGACCCCGACACGTCCCGGCTCGTCGGCTACCTCGTGTGCTCGCGGTACGACACCGTGTGGCATCTCATGAACGTCGCGGTGGAGCCGTCCCTGCGCCGGCGCGGGATCGCCTGGGCGCTGCTGGAGGAGATGATCCGCCAGGCCGGTCCGCAGCAGCAGTACACGCTGGAGGTGCGGACGTCGAACGCGCCTGCGATCGCTCTCTACGAGCGGCTGCACTTCCGCTCGGCGGGGCGGCGGCCGCGCTACTACCGCGACAACGGCGAGGACGCCGTGATCATGTGGCGCACCGCCGAGACGGTATCGACGCCGGGTGCCGCCGGATGATCCTCGCTCTGGAGACGAGCTGCGACGACACGTGCGCCGCGGTCATCACCCACGACGGGCAGATCCGATCCAACGTGATCTCCTCGCAGGGGATCCATGATCGCTACGGCGGGGTGGTGCCCGAGATCGCCTCCCGCCACCACCTGGAGCTGATCGACGACGCCGTCGCCGACGCCCTGCGCCAGGCGGGGACGACGCTCGCCGAGCTCGATCTGATCGCGGTCACGCGCGGCCCCGGGCTCGTCGCGGCGCTGCTCGTCGGGGTCGCCAGCGCCAAGGCCCTGGCCGCCGCCCACGAGCTGCCGCTGGCGCCCGTCGACCACCTCCACGGGCACGTCGCGGCCGGTTTCCTGCACGGTTCGCGCCTCGAGCCCCCGTTCGTCTGCCTCGTGGCCAGCGGCGGACATACCTTCGTGGCGCGCGTCGAGGACCCGGGACCGGACTTCCATGTGCTCGGCCAGACGCTCGACGACGCCGCCGGCGAGGCGTTCGACAAGGGCGCGCGCCTGCTCGGTCTCGGCTATCCGGGCGGACCGGCGCTCGAGCGGCTGGCGCGCGGCGGAGATCCGCAGGCGTTCGCGTTTCCCACCGCCGCGCGGGTGCGCGGACTGGACTTCTCGTTCGCCGGCTTGAAGACCGCGCTGCTGTATCGCGTCCGCGATCTCGGTCCGGCGCAGACCGAGCGGCTGTCAGCCGATCTCGCGGCCTCCTACCAGCACGCGATCGTCGAGGCCCTCGCGATGCGCGCCGAGCGCGCGCTGGAGCAGACGGGCCTGGACCGGCTGGCCGTCGGCGGGGGGGTGGCCGCCAACGGCCCGCTGCGCGAGCGCCTGGCGCAGCTGGGGGTGGCGCTCGAGATTCCCGATCGCAACCTGTGCACCGACAACGCCGTGATGATCGCCTCGGCGGCTCGCTACGTGCCGGCGCTGGCCTATCCCGACTATCTGTCGCTCGACGTCTACGCCAGCGGCGAGCGGGCCCTCGCGGCATGACCCCCTCGGTCGTCCTGTACGGCCGGGAGGGCTGCTGCCTGTGCGACGACGCGCGCCAGATCCTGCTCCGCGTCCGTGACCGGCGACCGTTTGTCCTTGAGGAGCGCGACATCGACGGCGACGAGGCGCTGCTCCGTGCCTATCTCGAGCGAATCCCCGTGGTGACGATCGACGGGGTGGAGGCGTTCGAGCTTTTCGTGGACGAGTCCGAGCTGCTCCGTCGGCTCGGCTAAGGTTGACCGGAGATGAGCTACACCGTGGGTCGCGGCACCGAGCCCGCCGTGCCGGGCCTCGAGAAGCCGGGCGAGAAACTTTCGCTTGGGGTCGCCGCGCGGCTGTCGCGCTACCTGCAGGTGCTCACGCAGGCGCGCAAGATCGGCAAGGAGACGATCTCCTCGCAGGAGCTGGCGGACTACACCCACGTCAACTCGACGCAGATCCGCCGTGACCTGTCGGGCTTTGGGAAGTTCGGCAAGCGCGGCGTCGGTTACAACGTCGAGTCGCTCGTGTCGCAGATCCGCAAGATCCTGCGCACGGCCGGCCAGCACAACATCGCTCTGTTCGGGGCCGGCCATCTCGGAACGGCGATCGCCACCTCGGACATCTTCGCCGACCACGGGTTCCGCGTCGTCGCCATCTTCGACGTCGATCGCGCTCGCGTCGGCACGCGTATCGGCACGCTCGAGGTGCGCCACAACTCCGAGTTGCGCTCCGTCGTCGACGAGCAGGACATCGTCGTCGCCGTTCTCGCCGTGCCGTCGTCGGCCGCTCAGATGCTCGCCGACGACCTGGTCGAGGCCGGGGTGAAGATCATCTTCAACTACTCGGACGCGCTGCTGCAGGTCCCGCCGGAGGTCACCGTGCACACCTCCAGTCCCGCCGTCGACCTTCTGTACGCGCTCTACTTCTACCTGACGTAGTCCGAGACCCCTCGTGGAGCTCGACCTGAACACCGCCCGGGCGACCTTTGACGCCTCGACCGACTTCACCGTCGGCCTCGAGGAGGAGTTCGCGGTGCTCGATCCGGCCACCCTCGAGCTGGTGGCCCGCTTCGAGCAGCTGCGCGACGCCGCGGCCGCATCCGACGCGCGCCTCGCCGAATCGATCTCGGGCGAGCTGATCGCCTCGGAGATCGAGATCCGCTCCGGCCGCGGAGCGGACCTGGCCGCTGCCCGCTCCGCCCAGCAGGATCTCCGGCGGCGACTGTTCACGCTGGCCGCCGACCAGGAGCTGGAGCTCGGGGCCACCGGGACCCACCCGTACTCGGACTACCGGCGCCAGCAGATCATCCAGACCGAGCACTACCGCCGCGTCGAGGCTGGCCTGAAGTACGTGGCGTGGCGCAACAACACCTTCTCGCTCCACGTTCACGTCGGCATCCAGGGGGCCGACCGGGCCGTTCTCGTCTGTGACCGCCTGCGGCCCGTCCTGCCCGTCCTGCTGGCCATCTCGGCCAATTCCCCGTTCCTGGACGGACGCGACTCCGGCCTGGCCAGCGCGCGCACGCAGACGTTCACCAAGAGCTTCCCGCGCTGCGGCGTCCCCGACACGTTCGGCGACTGGGCCACGTTCGGCGATTACATCGACTTCCTCGTCCGCACCCGGTCAATCGTGGAGTACACCCAGGTGTGGTGGTCGATCCGCCCCCACTTCTCGTTCGGGACCGTCGAGGTGCGGATCTGCGACGCGCAGGCGACCGCCGGAGAGTCCGACGGTCTGGCCGCCCTGGCCGTGGCCTGCGTCGCCCAAGCCGCCCGCGACGTCGACGAGCGCGTGCCCATCACCCACCTGCCCCATCGCCTGATCGAGGAGAACATGTGGCGGGCGCTCCGCTACGGCCTGGACGGCGAGCTCCTCGACCTCGAGCGGCGCGAGACCTATCCCGCGGCGCAGGCGCTTGACCGGCTGCTGGCCTGGACCGCTCCGATGCGCGCCGAGCTCGGAATCGAGGTGGTCCTGCCCGATCGCAACGGGTCCCAGCGTCAGCGTGCGCTGCTCGAATCTGGAATGAGCCTCGGCGAGGCCTACGCCACCGTGCAAGCGCAGACCCGCGAGACATACTTGGGGATCGCCTCCGAGCCGCTGGACCCCGCGGCGATCGGGGCCGGGCCCGCCAACCGAGAGGAGACGAGATGAGCGCCACCGATCAACCATCAGAGGACGAGCTCCGCGCCGCCTACGAGGCGGAGATCAAGAAGATCCGCATCGAGCAGATCCTGCTCGAGCAGGTCGTCTCGATCGTCAACCTCGGCATGCGCCGCACCGGCTTGGCGCCCGGCACCGAGGACGAGCGCGATATCGATCAGGTCCGGATCGCGATCGAGGCCGTCCGGGCCCTGCTTCCGCTGCTCGAGCAGTCCATGCCGCCCCAAGCCGGGCAGATCCGCGACGCCCTGTCGCAGCTGCAGCTCGCCTACGTTCGGCTCGGCGGCTCGCCATCGGGGGGCGAGTCGGCGCCGGGCACCGGAGGCCCCGGCACAACCGGTTCCGGCGTCGCCGGATCCGAGCAGCCGAGCGGACCCGGTGACGCCGGCGCGCCCCCGGCGCCCGGGCCGCCCCGGCCCGGCCAGCCCGGCGCCGAGGAGCCCGCACCGGGGGACGGGGGACCGGCTCAGCGCAGCGGTCGCCTCTGGGTGCCCGGGCAGTAAGGATGGGTGGGGACCGGGTCCCGACGTCCGTCGATCCCGCACGCTAGACTCGCGCCCGGCTTTCATGCCGGGGCCACCGCGTCAGGCGGCGGCCCCTTTTGCCGTTCAAGCGCACATCCGCGCCTCTCAACTCAGAGCTTCTCCGGAGGGCCTTCTTGTCCAGCTTTCTGACGCATCACGGCGTCATCGTCGCGCTTGTGTGCGCGGCGGCCGCCATCGTTTACGGGGCCGTGACCTCGCGATCACTGCTCGCCCTGTCGCCCGGGAACGAGCGCATGCAGGCGATCTCGGCGGCCGTGCAGGAGGGCGCCCGCGCATATCTGAATCGTCAGTACACGACGATCGCCGGCGTCGGCGTCGTCGTCTTCATCGTCCTCATCCCGCTGCAGAACATCCGGGTGGCGATCGGCTTCCTCGTTGGGGCCGGGCTCTCGGCAGCCGCCGGCTACATCGGCATGAACGTCTCGGTGCGGGCGAATACGCGCGTCGCCGAGGCGGCTCGGGGCGGCATCGCCAAGGCGCTCGATGTCGCCTTCCGCGGCGGCGCGGTGACCGGCATGCTCGTCGTCGGACTGGCGCTGATCGGCGTCGCCGCCTACTACGGGATCCTCACCTGGATCGCCGGCGAGAGCGTTCGCCACGCGGTCGACGCCCTGATCGGGCTCGGCTTCGGGGGGTCGCTGATCTCGGTGTTCGCCCGCCTCGGCGGCGGCATCTTCACCAAGGGCGCCGACGTCGGCGCCGACCTCGTGGGCAAGATCGAGGCCGGCATCCCCGAGGATGACCCCCGCAACCCGGCCGTGATCGCCGACAACGTGGGCGACAACGTCGGCGACTGCGCCGGCATGGCCGCCGACCTGTTCGAGACCTACGCCGTCACCGCCGTGGCCGTGATGCTGCTCGGCGTGCTGACGTTCAGCCAGATCTCGGCCGTCGCGCTCTACCCGCTGGTGCTCGGCGGCGTGTCGATCATCGCCTCGATCATCGGCACCTTCGCCGTCAAGTCCAAGAGCGGCAACGTCGAGCGGGCGCTCTATCAGGGGCTGATCCTCTCCGGCGGCCTGGCCGCGCTGATCTTCATCCCCGTCACCTACTGGCTCATGCACGGGCTGACCCTCGGCAGCGGCGCCGCCGCCCCCAAGTGGTGGCATTTCTACCTGTGCGCGCTCATCGGCCTCGGCGTGACCGCGCTGCTGTTCGTCATCACCGACTACTACACCTCGACGCGCTTTGCCCCGGTCAAGTCGACGGCTCGCGCCTCCCAGACCGGCCACGCGACGAACATCATCCAGGGGCTGGCCCAGGGCTATCAGGCGACCGCCCTGCCGGCGATCGTGATCGCGCTCGGCATCTTCGGCGCCTGGAAGCTCGGCCACGGGATCTACGGCATCGGCGTGGCCGTCATGTCCCAGCTGTCGCTGTGCGGCCTGATCGTCGCCCTCGACGCGTTCGGTCCGATCACCGACAACGCCGGCGGCATCGCCGAGATGGCGGAGCTCCCCGAGGAGGTCCGCAACGTCACCGACCCGCTCGACGCCGTCGGCAATACGACCAAGGCGGTGACCAAGGGCTACGCGATCGGCTCGGCCGCGCTCGCCGCGCTCGTGCTGTTCAACGCCTTCGAGCAGGAGCTCGCGGCCAACAACCACGGCAAGATCGTCGACTTCACGATCGGCAACCCGCCGGTGCTCATCGGCCTGCTGATCGGCGGCATGATGGTCTACCTGTTCGCCGCGCTCTCGATGGAGGCCGTCGGCCGGGCCGGCGGGGCCGTCGTCGAGGAGGTCCGCCGCCAGTTCCGCGAGAAGCCGGGGATCATGGAGGGCACCGAGCAGCCCGAGTACGGCACCTGCGTCGACATCGTGACCAAGTCCGCCCAGCGCGAGATGATCATTCCGGCGCTGATCCCGATCGTGTTCACGGTGATCGTCGGCGTCATCAGCATCGAGGCACTCGGCGGTCTGCTCATCGGCGTGATCGTCGTCGGCGTGTTCATGGCGATCTCGATGACCGCCGGCGGCGGTGCGTGGGACAACGCCAAGAAGCTGATCGAGGACGGGGCGTTCGGGGGCAAGGGCTCCGAGGCCCACGCCGCGGCGGTCACCGGCGACACCGTCGGCGACCCGTACAAGGACACCGCGGGGCCGGCGATCAACCCGATGATCAAAGTGGCGAACATCGTCGCGCTGCTCATCATTCCGCTGATCACCTGAGGGCTTCGCTTGGAGATCGCACGCCCCGTCGAGCGACACCGCTGAACCGGACTTGCGCACGGTACGCCTGGCTCTGTTCCCGCGAGTGTCGTCGCCGGGGCATGCGACTCCGCGTCGCCGGGCCGGCAGCGCTGCTGTTGGCGCTCGCTGTTCTGGGGTGCGGGAGCCCGGAGCGCGTGTCGAGCTCGAGCACGACCCGACACGCGGGCGGTCGGCCGTCGATCTGCCGGCCGGCGGCGCTGGCGGCCGTCCGGAGCGCGCTGCACGTGCCCGCCGCTGTGGTGCGCACGCGGGTGACGACGGATAACTCCAATCAGCCGGAGTGCTTCTTCGCGGTGCCGCGCCGGGGGTTGGTGATGTGGGTGTCGGTGAGCGGCGAGCCGCAGGCGTACACCGTGATCGAGCGGGCTGCGGTGGAGGATGCGCAGATGTTCACGGCGACGCGGACGACGCCGGTGCCGCAGTTCATCGCCCATCTCGGTGTCGACGCCTACTGGTTCCCCGAGGAGGAGCATGTGCTGGCGACCGACGGCGTGCGCCTCATCACGTCGCAGATCGTGCGCTGGCCGGGGGTGCCGCGGCGGCGCTGGAAGGCGCTGGCGGCCACGGTCGCCCGGCCGTATCTGCCGCGTTCGCACGCTGGGTCCGCACCGTGATCCGGGGTGTCGGCCTGCCGTCCGCGTAGGCTGCGGCGGAGATGTCGCTCTCCGTCGAGGTTGGACTGGTCCTGGCGCTGCTCACCGCGTTCGGGTCAGTGGCGGGCTTTCTCTACAAGTTCCGGGGGGCGCGCGAGGCTCCCACGGTCGAGCTGCGCCATCCGCTGCGCAGCACCGTCGAGCTGTTTCGGTCGCCCGTCTATGCCCTCGGGATCGTCATCGCGTTCGCCTCCTGGGGGGTGCACGTGGGCGCGCTGGCCCTGGCTCCGATCTCGCTCGTGCAGTCGGTCATCGCCGGCGGGCTCGTCCTGTTGACGGTCGTCGCCGACCGCCTGTTCGGGATCGCGGTCACCCGCCGGGAGCTGATCGGCGTCGGGCTCACCGCCGCCGGCCTCGCCTTTTTGGCCGCGACCCTCAGCGGCGACGGGGGCAGCGCGCACTCCCGCTACCCGCCGGGAACGCTGGCGATCTTCATCGGCACGGTCGGCGTCGCCGGTCTGATCCTGTGCGCGCGCCCGAAGCGGCCGGCCTACCTCGCGGTGTCCGCCGGCTTGCTGTGGGCCGCGTCGGACACGTCGATCAAGGCGCTCAGCTCCCATCTCTCGCATCTCGGCATCGGCGTGCTCATCCATCCGCTGGCATTCGTGATCCTGATCGCCTCGCTCGTCGGGCTGCTCATCTCCGCCCGCAGCCTCCAGCTCGGCGACGCCGTCCCGATGATCGCCCTGACGAGCGCGGCGGCCAACCTGACGACGATCGCCGCCGGCCCGATCGTGTTCGGGGAGCCGCTGCCCTCCAGCCGGCTCGGTCTCGTCGTCCGTCTGCTGGCCTTCGCGCTCGTCATCGTCGCCGCCGCGCTCACCCCGCCCCCGGCGCCGTCCCCGGAGCGATCCGAGCCCGGCGCACACCCGTCCGCACTGCGAACCGAGCCCTGAGCCCCGGGGGGCCGACAATGGCTAGAGTCCCGTCCATGTTCATCCTGATCGTCGGCGCCGGACGCGTCGGATCCGCCGTCGCCAAGCGCGCCCTCGAGTCCGGGCACGAGGTCTCGGTGCTCGATTCCGATCCGCTCTCCCACGAGCGACTGGACAAGGACCAATCGACCAGCTGGGAGGATGCCGGCGGCCGCTTCACCGTCGGCGCCGCGCTCGAGGTCGATGGCCTCGTGGAGGCCGGCATCGAGGACGCCGACGTGTTCATGGCCGCCACCAGCGGCGACAACACCAACCTCGTCATCGCCCAGCTCGCCCAGCGCCGCTTCAACGTGCCCCGGGTCGTCGTCCGCGTCGCCGATCCGGCCCGGGCGGCCTGGTACTCCGAGCAGGGCCTGCTGACGATCTGTCCGACGCAGCATGCGATCGACGAAGCCGAACAGGTGGTGCTCTCGGCATGAGGGGGACCCGTTGATGTACGTGATCATCGCCGGCGCCGGGAAGGTGGGGTGGAACCTCGCCCGGGAGCTGATCGCCAAGGACCGCGAGGTCACGCTGATCGAATCCGATCACCGGCGCTACCGGATCGTCGAGGAGGAGCTCGAGCACGCCGCTCAGTACGGGGACGCCACCGAGCTGTGGGTGCTCGAGCGGGCCGGGATCCAGCGCGCCGACCTCGTCATCGCCGTCACCGGCGACGACGAGGACAACATCCTCATCTGCCAGGTCGCCAAGGAGAAGTACGGGTGCGAGCGGATCGTCGCCCGTGTCAACAACCCGCGCAACATCGATCACTTCAAGCTGCTCGGCGTCCAACCCGCGGTGTCGGCCACCGACCTGATCCTGCGCCTGATCGAGCACGAGGTACCCGAGTACGGCCTCGTCCAGCTGCTCGCCCTCGAGGAGGAGCATCTGGAGATCATCGAGCTCGAGGTCGGCGAGGGCTCGGCGGCCGCCGGCCAGCAGGTGCGCGACGTCGTGCTCCCCGACGGCTCGCTGATCATCTCGGTGCTGCGCGACGGCACCGGCTTCGTCCCCAAGGCCGACTCGGTGATCGAGGCCGGCGACCAGGTGCTGCTCATCCTCGACCCGGGGCTCGAGGGCGACATCACGCCGCGCTTCTCCTCCAACGGCTCGGTCTCGGCCAGCAGCTGAGACCTCGATCGCCGCGCCGATGGCCGATCGCGACGTCGAATACCTGCTGATCGGCGGCGGGACCGCCTGCGGCAACTGCGCCGCCCAGCTGCGCCGGGCCGGCGCCGACGGCTCGATCCTCCTCGTCGGGCGCGAGACCGATCTGCCCTACGACCGGCCGCCGCTGTCCAAGGGCTACCTCCAGGGCACCGAGTCCCGGGTCGACGCCCTCATGCAGGACGCCGCCTTCTATGAGCAGCAGAACATCGAGGTGCTGACCCGCACGTCGGTGATGAAGCTCGACCTCGAGGCCCGCACGGTCAAGCTCTCCAACAAGCAGGAGGTCGGCTTCGGCCAGGCCCTGGTGGCCACCGGGGCCAACGTGCGGCGGCTGAACGTGCCCGGCGCCGAGCTGGAGGGCATCCACTACCTGCGGACGTTCGGCAACAGCGACGCGATTCGCGAGGACGCCGCCGGCAAGCGCGTCGTCCTCATCGGCGGCTCCTACATCGCCTCCGAGGTCGCCGCCAGCCTCACCGAGCTGGGCAGCCGATGCGCGATGGTGATGATGGAGCCGGTCGCGCTCAGCCGCAGCTTCGGCCCCGAGGCGGCCCGCTACTTCCACGACCTGTTGATCGGCCACGGCATCGAGATCCACCCCGAGGACGAGCTCGAGCGCTTCGAGGGTGCCGACGGCCGGGTCACCCGCGTCGTGACCAAGGGCGGGCGCGAGCTCGACGCCGACGCCGTGGTCATCGGCACCGGGGTCAACCCCGACGTGATGCTCGCCCGCGGGGCCGGCCTGGAGCTCGGCGAGCGGGGCGGCATCGTCGTCGACTCGCACCTGCAGACGGCCACTCCCGGCGTGTTCGCCGCCGGCGACGCCGCCGAGTACGAGAGCGTCATCCACGGCGGCCGGCGGATCCGCGTCGAGCACTGGGATGTCGCGTTCAGCCACGGCAAGACGGTCGCTCTCAACATGCTCGGCAAGGCGGCGTCCCACGACGTCGTGCCCTACTTCTTCTCCGACCTGTCGAACTGGGCCGCCCTCGAGTACGTCGGGCCGGCCCTCGACGGCTGGGACCGCGAGATCCTGCGCGGCTCCCCCGACGACGGCGCCTTCACGGTCTTCTACCTCCACGACGGCCGGCTCGCGGCCGCCCTCACCGTCGGGCGCTCCGCCGACCTGCAGGCCGCCCGGCGCTTGATCGCCACGGGCACCGACATCGGCGACCGCGCCGACGTGCTCGGCGATCTGTCGAGCGATCTCGACGAGGTCGAGTAGCCGCAGCGCTCACGTCCGGCGGCTCCGTCTCGGGCAGGACGGGGATTCGAAGCTGCGGGACAAGGACTCGAACCTTGAATTCCAGGGCCAGAACCTGGCGAGTTGCCGATTACTCCATCCCGCAGTGCATTGCTGCACGGCTCGACTGCAAGAAGCGAGTATCGCCTCTGGTCGGGAGCCGCGAGTATAACTCGCTGCTCTGCCGTTCCGTCCGCGCTCCGTGGGAACATACGTTCGTGTCGAAGACGCGGCGTACCTACGATTGGACGGCGATCCGCGACCTACTATGAGCTCGGCCACACGCCCGCCGAGTGCCAACGGGAGTTCTCGATCTCCAACGGCGCCTGGTACGGAGCGGTGCAGCGAGGGACGGTCGTTCTCCGTGTGGCGGGCCGGGAGAAGGGAGGTGGTCGCACACGCGCGGCGGTGGCCGATTTGCTGCGCGCCGGCCTGTCCCAGGCAGCGGTGGCGCGGACGCTCGGGCGTCTCGGCCCCCACCGTGTCGTTCCACGCGAGACGGCTCGGGATCCCGGCTCGCGCCGCGGCGGCGCATCGCTATGACTGGAATGCGATCCGCAGCTACTACGACGCAGGCCATTCGGTGCGGGAGTGCCTTGAGCGGTTTGGGTGCAGCCGCAACGCGTGGGCCGACGCCGTCCGTCGTGGCGCCGTCATCCCGCGACCGAATCTTGAACCGCTCGAGCAGATCCTGGCGGCCGGGCGGCCGCGCTGTCGCCAGCACGTGAAGTTTCGGCTGCGCCTCGCGGGACTCAAGGAGGAGCGCTGCGAGCGGTGCGGGCTTGCGCGATTGGCGCGATCGCCACCCTGTCGCTCGAGCTCCACCACGTCAACGGAGATGGTCAGGACAACCGGTTGGAGAACCTCATGCTCTTGTGTCCCAACTGCCACAGCCAGACCGATACCTGGGGGGCCCGCAACAAGGGGAGGTCCGTGACGAGGGAGTGACGCTCCGAGCCTGACAGGCGTCAACCGCGGTCGCGATGCGAACCGGCGCACGGGGTGCGAGGATGCCGGGGCAGAGGGGACGTGCGATGACCGAGACGATCCAACTGTCGCTCACCGATGCCGTGCGCCGCGTCGGTCTGCCCGCCGAGGAGCTCGAGGCGTGGCTGGCGCCCGCTCCGGCGGCGCCCGACCGGTTCGCCGGCGATGCCGGCGCCCTGAGCGCGTATGTGGAGCGTGGGACGGCGCTGGCTGACCGGTTGCCGGCTGTCGGACAGCGTGGCGACGACGAGCAGGCAGCGGGTGCGGCGATCGACGGCGCGCTGACCCGAGCCCGGGGAGCGTTTCTGGCGACTCACGTCGATGAGCTGTATGACCGGCTCACCCGGTCGCGCTCGCGCCATCCGCGGATGGAGGCGATCGTCTATGGCGCCGCCGAGCTCGTGCCGGGGCTCGTGCCCACGCGCGAGCAGATGGTGGCCGAGCGGGCGCTGCCGCTGGCCGAGAAGACCGGCCTGGAGCGCGCTCAGGGGTTGCTGCTGGAGCAGATCATGCTCGCGCCCGGCCCGGGGTTTCATCTCATCGAGTCCATGCAGGCGCCGACCGAGCTCGCGCTCGAGCACCTCGGGCAGCTGCGGTCCACCGGCGTGGTGGACTTCGGCCCGGCCAGGGTGACCCGTCAGGGCCGGGCCGGAGTGCTCGAGCTGAGCAACCCGCGCCATCTCAACGCCGAGGACGACACGACGATGGCGGTCACCGAGGCGGCTGCCGACCTGATCCTGCTCGATCCCGAGATCGAGATCGGCGTGGTGCGCGGCGGGGTCGTCGAGCACCCTCGGTACGCCGGCCGGCGCATCTTCGGGGCCGGGATCAACCTCACGCGCCTGTATCGCGGCCACATCGACTTCCTGTTCTACCTGACGCGCGACCTGGGCTTTTTGAACAAGGTCTACCGGGGCCTCATCACCGATGATCCGGGGCGGCCGCAGGAGAAGCTGTGGATCGCCGCCGTGGAGGTCTATGCCATCGGCGGCGCCTGCCAGCTGCTGCATGTCGTCGATCACGTGATCGCCGGCCGGGGGGCCAAGCTCTATCTGCCGGCTCGCAAGGAGGGGATCCTGCCCGGGGTCTCCAACCTACGGCTGCCGCGGTCGGTCGGCGACCGGGCGGCCCGTCAGGCGATTCTCTCCGGCCGCGAGTGGGTCGCCGGCGATCCCGACGCCGACCTGCTCGTCGACGAGGTCGTCGAGCCCGAGGACATGGACGAGGCGATCACCGCCCGGGTGCTGGCGCTGACCGACTCCGGCCTGGTCAACGCCGCCGCCAATCGCAAGGCGCTGCGCGTCGGCGAGGAGCCGCTGGACATCTTCCGCCAGTACTGCGCGGTCTACGCTCGCGAGCAGGCCGAGTGCCACCTCTCGCCCGCGCTCGTGCGCAACCTCGAGCGACACTGGAACGCCGCCGAGCGCACGGCGTGAGCCGGGAGGCGGGATGGTGCCCGCGAGTGATCTGACCGCCATCCGCGATGCCGCCGAGACGCTCTCGCGCGACGAGCTGACGGCGTTGCAGCTCGCCCGCCTGCGCGCGACCGTCGGGCGCGTCCTCGCCGCGCAGCCGCTCGGCGCCGAACGCCTGCGCCAGGCCGGAATCACGGCCCCCGAGGATGTCACGGCCCTCGCCGACCTGAGCGCCGTGCCGTTCACCGACAAGTCCGACCTGCGCGAGGCCTATCCCTTCGGCCTGCTCGCCGTCGGCCGCGAGCAGCTGGTGCGCGTCCACGCCTCCAGCGGAACCCGCGGCAAGCCGACCGTCGTCGCCTACACGCGCGCCGACCTGGACACCTGGAGCGAGCTGATGGCGCGGCTGATGTGGGGAGCGGGCGTGCGCCCGGACATGACGATCCACATCGCCAACGGGTATGGGCTCCTGACCGGCGGCTTCGGCTTTCACCAGGGCGGGGAGCGGATCGGGGCCACCGTCGTCCCCGTCTCCGGCGGGCGCACCGAGCGCCAGGCGATGCTGCTGCGCGACCTGGGCTCCGAGGTGCTCGTGTCGACGCCCTCCTATGCCCTGGTCATCGCGCAGGCGGTCCTCGACGGCGGCGGCGATCCGGCGCAGCTGCCACTCCGGCTCGGACTGTTCGGCGGCGAGCCATGGTCAGACGGGCTGCGCGCCGAGATCGAGCGGGCCCTGCCGCTCACCGCGATCAACACCTACGGGCTGTCGGAGATGTGCGGCCCCGGCGTGGCCGCCGAATGCCTCACCGCCCGCCACGGCCTGCACGTGCAGGAGGACCACTTCCTCGTCGAGGTCATCGACCCCGAGCGAGGCGTCTCGGTGGCAGCGGGGGAGGAGGGGGAGCTGACCTTCACCACTCTGACCAAGGAGGCGCTGCCGCTGATCCGCTACCGGACCGGCGACCTCGGGCGCCTCCTCGTCGAGCCCTGCACGTGCGGCCGCGGCACCGTGCGCATCACCGGGCTCCGGGGCCGGCGCGACGACATGCTGATCGTCCGCGGGGTCAACCTCCATCCCTCTGAGGTGGAGCGCATCCTGCTCGGCGTCGCCGGCATCAGCGGCCACTATCAGCTGATCGTCGAGCGCACCGGCGCGATGGATGAGCTGCGCCTCGAATGCGAGGTTCGGCCGGGCGCCGACCACGATGCGCTGCGGGCCGACGCCGAGCGCCGGCTGCAGGAGGAGACCGGCCTGCGGATCGGCGTGGCCGTCGTGGAGCCGGGACGCGTGCCGCGCAGCGAGGGCAAGGCCGTCCGGGTGCTCGACCTCCGGCCGGCGTAGCGCGCGAGCCCGCCGTCAGACGCCGGCGCCCATCCCGGTGACGTACGGGCTGTCGGCCAGCAGCGCGCGCACGCGCTCCCGGGCGCCGGCACTGAGCGGCGCAAGCGGCTCGCGGGCGTGGTCGGAGCCGAGCAGGCCCATCTCCTTCATGATCCACTTCGCCGGGACGGGGTTGGTCTCGGCGAAGGCGGCGTCGACGAGCGGGTGCAGCTCGTAGTGCAGGGCGCGGGCGCGGTCGTGGTCGCCGGCGACGAATGCGTCGTAGAGCTGGGCGACGGGGCTGGGCGCGAAGTTGGCCACGCAGCTCAGATGACCGCGTCCGCCCAGGCACAGCATCGAGTAGCAGAGCAGCTCGATGCCCGAGAGGGCGATGAAGTCGCTGCCGGCCTCGTGCAGCACGTAGGAGACATGCTCGAAGTCGCGCGTGGTCTCCTTGATGCCGACGATGTTGGGATAGGCGCGGCGCAGCCGCCCGACGGTCTGCGGGGTGATGTCGACGGCCGCCCGGATCGGCACGTTGTAGGCGATGATCGGCAGGTCGGGGAACTCCTGCGCGACCCGCGCGTACCAGTTGAACAGCCCCTCCTGCTGGGCGCGGCCGTAGTACGGGGTCACCACGAGCGCGGCGCTCGCGCCCAGGCGCTGAGCCTCGGCGGTCAGCTCGAGCGTCTCGGCCATCAACGCCGTGCCGGTGCCGGGAACAAACGGCGCTCGGCCGTCGAGGGCGGTCGCCGCCGTGCGCATCACCTCGATGCGCTCGGCCACCGTCTGCGAGGTGGGCTCGCCCGTCGAGCCGCCGACCGAGATGCCGTGCGAGCCGTGCTCCAGCTGCCAGTCGATCAGCCGGGGAATCGCCTCGAGATCAAGCGAGCCGTCGTCTCCGAACGGGGTGATCAGCGGCGTGATCGCGCCGCGCACGGCGTTGGGGTCGCCGGCGAACCGGTTGCTCATGGGTTCTGCTCCTGCTCTCGCTGTTGGCGCCAGCGCTCGTAGTCGGGCCGGCGGTGCTCGGATAGGGGGAAGAGGCCGCGGAAGCTCTCGCCGGCCTGGACGCGCTCGAGCGCGAACGCCTCGCGCCGTTCGACCTCCAGCGCCGCGTGAGCGATCTCCTCGGCGAGCGCGGCCGGGAGCACGACGACGCCCTCGGCGTCGCCGACGACGACGTCGCCGGGCATGACGAGGACGCCGGCGCAGGTGATCGGCACGTCGACGTCGAGCGGGATGTGCGCGCTCCACAGCGAGGCGGCGTGGGCGGCCCGGTAGTAGGTGGGGATCTCGAGCTCGCTCACCCCCGGGGTGTCACGCACGCCGCCGTCGGTGACGATCCCGGCGCCGCCGCGCGCGAGCACCCGGGCGGCGAGGATGTCGCCGATCGTCCCTGCCCCGGTCTCGCCGCGCGCCTCCATGATGACCACGTCGTCGGGGCTGACCGACTCGATGGCGCGCTTCTGTGCGTCCTCGGAGCCCTTGAGCGATTCCCGGACGTCGGCGCGGAAGGCGACGTAGCGCAGCGTGTGGGCGTAGCCGACCATGCGCCGGTCCGGGCGGGTCGGTCGCAGCCCGGTGAGGAAGGTGGAGCGGATGCCGCGGCGGTCGAGCTGCACGGTGAGGGTGGCCGTCGAGACCTCGGCCAGCGCGGCGCGGGCGTCGTCGGAGAGCGTCACCGGCCGCGGGGCGTTGACGCCGGTGGCAAACGCCCGCGCCTCCGCGGTCGCCCGCGGCATCGCCCCATATCTCGAAAGCGGCGCGGGCGCCTCGACGACCGTGCTCGTCACCGTGCCGGCCCCCTCCAGCGACACCGCGACCACGTCGCCGGGTTCGACGACGCCGGTGCCGGCCGGGGTCCCGGTGAGGATCACGTCCCCCGGCTCGAGGGTCATGAACCGCGACAGGTCGGCGACCAGCTCGGCGAAGGAGAAGATGAGGTCGGCCGCCGTCGTGTCCTGGCGGATCTCGCCGTTGACGGTGGTCTGCAGACGCAGCGTCGCCGGGTCGATACCGGCAGCGGCCATCGCCGGACCGATCGGGGTGTAGCCGTCCTGGCCCTTGGCGAGCAGGTTCGAGCCGCGGTCGGCCCACCGGAAGTCGTGGACGCCGAAGTCGTTGGCGGGGGCAAACCAGCCGATGCGCTTCAGCGCCTCCTCGGGGGCGACGTCGCGGGTGCGCTGGCCGATGATGACCGCGATCTCGCCCTCGTAGGCGAGCAGCTCGGCCCCCTGGGGCCGGACGACGTCGCCGCCGGACGAGACCGACGATGGCGGCTTGGCGAAGTACGAGGGCTCGGTCGGCACGCGGCCGCGCTGCGCCGCGCGGCTGTGGTAATTGAGGTGCACGGCGATGACCTTGCTCGCCGTCAGCCCGTCCGGCAGCGCCACTACGCGAACACCTCGCTGTGCTGCTCGCGTTCGTCGACGCCGGCGGGCCGGATCGGCACCGGCGCGCCGTCCGGACCGAGCACCCGGCTGGACTCCTCGTACCAGCTGTCGGGAGCGCGCGTGCCCCAGAACGAGCGACAGCGGGGATCGTTGACCGACCAGCGCAGCGGCAGATGGTCGGGATCGCCGGTGTAGTAGTCGCACGAGTACAGCTCGATGCGGTGGCCGTCGGGATCGCGCAGGTAGACGAAGAACGCGTTGGAGACGCCGTGGCGGCCCGGTCCGCGCTCGATGACATCGGTCCGGAACCCTCCGGCCAGCTGATCGCAGGCGCGCAGCACGCCCGCCGGCTCGGCGATCCAGTAGGCGAAGTGGTGCAGCCGCGGTCCCGTGCCCGCGGTCAGGGCGACGTCATGGACGGTCGGCTTGCGCAGCAGCCACGCGCCGGTGAGGCGCTCGTCGTCGCCGTCGGTGGAGATGTACTCCGAGCAGCGAAAGCCCAGCGACAGCCAGAAGCGAAAGCTCTGCTCGGCGTTGGGCGTGTGCAGGTTGTGATGATCGAAGCGCAGCAGCGGCGCCCCGCGATGCAGGTCAAAGCGCTGGTGCTGGGTGTCGAACTGATCGATGGCGTGGAAGAACTCCAGGGGATAGCCGAACGGGTCCCACGCCCGCAGGGCGCGCCCCAGCCCGGGGTCCTCGCCGGCGTCGTGCCACCGGGCCGGCAGCTGACGCTCGCGAAACCACTCCTCCAGTGCCTCCAGATCCTCCTCGCGGCGCACGCGAAATCCGATCCGGGAGACGGCCGGCGCCGTCGCCTGGCGCAGGATCAGCGAATGGTGCTGGCGCTCCTCCCAGGCGCGCAGGTAGACAGCGTCGTCGGTCCGCGCCGAGATGATCATCCCCAGCAGTTCGGCGTAGAAATGCACCGAAGCGTCGAGGTCTGAGACGTGCAGCTCGATGTACGCCGAACGCAGGATGTCAAACGGCGTCGGCTCCGCAGGCGTATGGACGAGGTCAGTCACCGAGGACATCTTTCAGCTCTCACGTAGGCTCACGGGGGCTGTCACCATCGCATATCTCGGCGTGGAGGCCGAGCTGAGGGATGTGATGAGAACCCAGGGCGACGTGCACGATCTCGGTCTCGCAGTAGAAGTCAAACGCGTAGTCGCCGCCCTCGCGGCCGATGCCGCTGGCCTTCACGCCCCCGAACGGCGTACGCAGATCGCGCACGTTCTGGGAGTTGATCCAGCACATCCCGGTATCGATCGCGTGGGCCACGCGATGGGCCCGGCGGATGTCGTTCGTCCAGACGTAGGCGGCGAGCCCATACCGGGTCGCGTTGGCCAGACGGATCGCGTCGGCCTCGTCGCTGAACGCCATCGCCACCAGCACCGGCCCGAAGATCTCCTCCTGAAAGACCGTCATGTGCTCATCGACATCGGCGATCACGGTGGCCTGCAGGAAGTTGCCCCGCTCAAGGCCCGTTGGGCGCTCCCCGCCGCACAGCACGCGGGCGCCGTCGGCGCGGGCGGAGGCGATGTACTCCAGCACCCGCGCGTGATGCTCGGGTCCGATGAGCGGCCCCAGCTCGGTCCGCGGATCGGTCGGATCGCCGACGCGGATGTGCCGGGCGCGCTCGGCGACCGCGGCCACGATCTCCTCGTACAGGTTGGCCTGCACCAGCAGTCGCGAACCGGCGGTGCAGCGCTGCCCGTTCATGGTGAAGATCTGCGCCAGGGCGGCGTCGACACACGAGCTCGGGGTCGGCGTCGTCGAACACGACGACCGGCGATTTGCCGCCCAGTTCGATCGAGGAGCGCTTCAGCGTCGGCGCCCCGGCGGCGATGATCGCCTGCCCGGTGGTCGTTTCACCGGTGAAGCAGATCAGGTCAACCCCCGGGTGGGCGGAGAGCGCCGCGCCGGCGGTTTCGCCGTCGCCCTGGACGACGTTGAACACGCCGTCGGGGACCCCGGCTTCGGCGAGGACGACCGCCAGGTGGGTCGAGCTCAGCGGTGACCATTCGGCGGGTTTGAGCACGATCGTGTTGCCGGCGGCCAGGGCGGGCGCGATCCGCCAGGTGGAGAGCATCAACGGGGCGTTCCACGGCATGATCAGCCCGGCGACCCCGACCGGCTTGTGGATCGTGTAGTT
This sequence comes from uncultured Solirubrobacteraceae bacterium, assembly GCA_963744845.1. Classification (GTDB taxonomy): domain Bacteria; phylum Actinomycetota; class Thermoleophilia; order Solirubrobacterales; family Solirubrobacteraceae; genus Palsa-465. Next base: position 259,779 of record CAVUVE010000012.1, on the reverse strand, counting down.
GAGAAACTCGTCTCCGACCTGAAACGAGCGGCCGTGCAGCTCGGTCATGACGCCGGCGTAGTACTCGAAGTTCTGCGCCGCGCGGGCGGCCAGTCCCGTCATCTGCGCGACCGGCATCCCGATGTCGGCGACTTCCCGCGCGATGAACTCCGCGGCATGGGCGCGGATCGCGTCCGCGACCCGGCGGAGCACGACGGCACGCTCGGTGGCCTTCATCCGCGGCCACGGCCCCTCGTCAAACGCCCGGCGGGCCGCCCGGACGGCGGCGTCGACGTCGGCCGCGCCGCCCGCCGCGGCCATGGCCAGCACCTCATTGCTCGCCGGGTTCAACGATGCGAACACCTCCCCCGACACGCTGGGGTGCAATCCACCGTCGATGAAATGCTCCTGGACCCCATATGCCTCGGCGGTCATCGGCACCGGTGACCGGGCCTGCAGGGTCATCCCCACACCTCCGCCGCGGTCTCGACCACGAGCTCGAGCTTGGCGATCTCCTGATCGAGGGTGAGCGCGTTGCCCTCCACCGTGGAGGAGAACCCGCACTGGGGTGACAGGCACAGCTGCTCGACGGCGATGTATCGGGAGGCCTCCTCGATCCGCCGCTTGAGCTCGTCCTTGTGCTCGAGCTCCCCGCGCTTGCTGGTCACCAGCCCGAGCACGACCAGCTTCTCGGGCGGGACGTAGCGCAGCGGAGCGAAGCCGCCCGAGCGCGCGTCGTCGAACTCCAAGAAGAAGGCGTCGACCGCGAGCTCGCCGAACAGCGCCTCGGCGACGAAGTCATAGCCGCCCTCGGCCACCCACGAGGAGCGAAAGTTGCCACGGCACAGGTGCGTGGTCACCGTCATCGACCCGGGCCGCCTCGCGATCGCGTCGTTGAAGGCGCGGATATAGGTCTCGTGCAGATGCTCGGCGTCCTCGCCGCGCTCGTCGATCTCGGCACGCTGCGCCGGATCGTTGAGATAGGCCAGGCTGGTGTCGTCAAGCTGCAGGTACGTGCAGCCGAGCTCGCCCATCGCGGCCACCTGAGCGGCGTAGGCGGCGCTCACATCGCTCCAGAACGCGTCCATGTCGGGATACGTCGTGCTGTCGATCGCGGCCCGTCCGCCGCGGTAGTGGACCATGCTGGGCGACGGGATCGTCAGCTTCGGCGTCATCCCCTCGGGCGCGATATCGCGGACGAACATGAAGTCCTCGGCGAACACCGGATGCTCGAGGTGCACCCGGCCCGTCACGTCGATGCCCGAGGGAGTGAACGTGATCTCGCCCTGCTCGTTGCGAAAGTGCGAGGTGAACGCGCCCTGCGCCCGCTCGACGCCGCCCAGCTGGTAGATGAAATCCATGTGCCACGACGCCCGGCGAAACTCGCCGTCGGTCACCGTCTGCAGGCCGAGGCGCTGCTGCAGGGCGACGACGTCGCGGATCGCGGCGTCCTCGACGGACCGCAGCTCCGCGTCGTTCATGCGCCCCGCGGCATGCTCCGCGCGGGCACCGGTCAGCTCCGGTGGGCGCAGCAGGCTGCCGACGTGGTCGGCGCGAAACGGGGGAACCGTGCGGGTGCTCATGGTGGGGGTGGTCATGGCCCCAACCTCCTGTCGGTGTCGTATCTGGGTCGGCCGCAACCGGCGGCGCGGCGGTGGCGATCAGTCATCGAGAAGCAGCACTCCGCGCAGGTTGCGGCCATCCCGCATGTCCTGGTAGCCGCGGTTGACATTGTCCAGGCCGACATAGGTTCGCGTCACGAGGCGATCGAGGTCGAGGTGTCCCTCCGCCCACAGCGCGAGGAGCCGCGGGACGTCGCGGCGCGAGTTGACCGACCCGAAGATGGAGCCGACGACCTGCTTCTCGTACCCGGCGAGATTGAGGAGGTCGATCGTCGGCGGCGGGTCGGAGACCGGATGGATGTTGACGACGACGACCCGCCCGCGCTTGGCGCACAGCGCCATGATCGAGCCCATCAGCTCGCCTCGCCCGACGCCCATCGAGCAGATCGTCACCTGGCACAGCTGTCCCCAGGTGACGTCGCGCACGAGCTCGAACGCCTCATCGACCGATGCGGCCACGTGCGTCGCTCCCAGCTCGAGCGCCTGCTCGCGCTTGAACGGCACGGGATCCACGGCGAAGATGCGCCGTGCCCCCGCGAACCGGGCCCCCTGGATGGCGCTGGCGCCGATCCCGCCGACGCCGAGCACGGCCACGTCGTCGCCCGCCTGCACGCCCCCGGTGTACACCGCGCTGCCCCACCCGGTCGGAACGCCGCAGCCGACGATGCACGCCTTGTCGAAGGGGACCGCGGGGTCGATCTTGATGATCGAGGCCTCGCCGACCACCGTGTGGTAGGCGAACGCGCCGACCAGGCAGATGACGTTGAGGTCGACGCCGGCGAGGTGATGGCGCGACGTGTGGTCGAGCAGCTGGCGACCCGAGCCGATCCACCGACCCTCATCGCACAGGTTGCCGTGGCCGGTGACGCACGGCCCGCAGCGGCCGCAGGTGGGGATGGAGGAGAACACGACGTGATCTCCGACCTGCACCGAGCGAACCCCCGGACCGACGGCCTCGACGATCCCGGCCCCCTCGTGGCCGCCGATCGTGGGGTGATCGAGCGGCACGTCGCCGGTGAGATGGTGCTCCTCGGAGTGACACAGCCCCGAGGCATGGATCCGAACGAGCACCTCGGTCTCGCGCGGTGGATCGAGCTCGATGTCCTCGATGGCCCAGCTGTCGGCGCCGGGATGGAGCACTGCGGCCTGCGTGATCATCGGGTTCTCGCTCCTTCGGGGCCCGCCTGCGCCGATCAGCCGTTGGGATAGTGGTTGAACGCCGGCGCGGTGTCGTACAGCTGATGGGTCAGCGCCACCAGCTTGCCTCCCTTGACCTGGAAGAAGTTCACCATGGTGTTGAACATCCGCGGCTGCGCCTTGATCGTCCCGTTCTGCGCGAAGTTGAGCGGCGGGATGATGCCCGTCGACGCCTGCAGGTGGTTCAGCGCGTCGAAGACGCTCTGCGCCGTCACCGGCTGCTTGGCCGCGATGGCCTTCTTGACGGCAGCCTCGAAGACCATGACCGCGGCATAGCCGGGATAGTCCGAGTGGTTCTGCGCCAAAGCCGCCGGCTCGTACTTGCGCATGTTGGCGATCATCGTCGACTCCTGAGGTGTCGCGTGAGCGGTGTCGTCGGTGCCGGCCAGCGCGTTGAGATAGGCCGAGTCAGAGCCGTAGACGCCGTTGAGCATCGGGCCGATCGACGCGATCGCGCTCTTGGTCAGGACGTCGATGTTGACCGACATCTTCATGTTCGTTCCCGAGCTCTTGATCGCCTGCAGGATGGGCTGCGTCTGGGCGGTCGTCGGAAAGCCGTCAACCACGCAGTCGACGCCCTCGCCCGACAGCTTGGCGATCGATGGGCTGAAGTTCACGGTCGTCGGCGTCACCAGGGACGGGGCCCCCACGGCCGCGCCGGCCTCCTTGGCGCCGGCGTTGACCGAGTTCACGATGCCGCCCGTCGACGGGATGCCCGCCAGGGTGATGACGCCGACCTTCTTGCAGTGTGCCTGCTGGACGAGCACCTCGGCCTGTCCGACGAGGATCGGAAAGCCGCTCTCGGTGACCGGGAACGCGTCCTTGTCGGTGGCGTCCTGGGGCGTCCCCGACGGCCCGACGATCATCGGGATGTGGCCCGCTTGGAGGATCGGAAAGATGTTGGTGTCATAGATCGTGAACGCGCCGACGACGGCGGCGTCGTGGTCCTGGACCGCCTGGCGCGCGCAGTTGGAGCTCGTGTTCGGATCGCCGAGGGGCGGCGATCCGTCCTGGCAGAAGGTGAACTTGATCTTGTGACCTCCGATGCCGCCCGCGCCGTTGATCGCGTCGACCGCGGCGCGCACGCCCAGTGACAGGTCCTGGCCGTTGGCGACCGGCTGCGTGATCTGCATGATCGAGATGGGCGAGTTGCCGCCCGATCCGCTCGAGCCACCGCTCCCGCTCGAGCCGCCGCACCCCGCCAGGAGGACCATCGCAGTCGCGGCTGCCAGCCAGGCTTTCCTGTGGTGTCTCATGATCTCCCTCGTTCCTTCACTCGGTAGTTGTCAGGCCGGCCGGTATCCGTAGGCCCTCGCCATCTGCGTGTCACGTCATCGTCGGTGTGCTGAGAGGGGGCGCGGTCAACTCGACGGGCGGGCCGTCGATCAGGGGGCCGCGCCCCCAGCGCTATGGCTCGCCAGAGGATGCGGTCATAAGTAGACCTCCTCGATCTCGCGCTCCTGGCGACGCAGCTGTGCCGAGTCACCGCTGAGGACAATCGAGCCCCGCTTCAGAAAGCAGGCCCGATCGGCAATCTCCAGGGCGACCCGCACGTGTTGCTCGACGATCAGCACGGCAGCACCCTCATCCGCCGCGCGGCGCAGCGCCGTCAGCAGTCTCTTGACCACGATCGGCGCCAGGCCGAGAGACATCTCGTCGGCGATCACCGCTCGCGGCTTGGCCGCGATCACGCGGGCCAGCGAGAGCATCTGCTGCTCGCCACCGGAGAGCTGGCCCGCCGAGATGTGCAGGCGGGCCCGCAGTTCCGGGAAGTGATCGAGCGCGTCGTCCATCGCCCCACGGCCGAGCCGCAGGTTGTCGGCGACCGTCAGGCCCGAGAAGATCGAGCGGCGTTCGGTGACGACGCCCAACCCCAGCCGCACTCGCTTGTGCATCGGGAGCCGCGTGGGCGAGCCGGCGAACTCCGTGGTCCCGGCCAGTGGCCGGATCGCGCCGGCCAGCGTCATCATCGTCGTCGTCTTCCCGGCGCCGTTGGGCCCGGCGAGCAGGACCACCTCGCCGGTGCGAACCTCCAACTCGAGGTTGCGGACCACCGGCACGCCGTGGTAGCCCGTCGAGACATCCCGAGCGGCCAGCATCACCTGTCCGAGACCGGCCGCATCGCCGCTCACCGGCACGCTCATCGGTCGGCCCTGACCGGGGCGACGTGGGGCTGGTCGGTGTCGAGGCCGGGGATCACGGTCTGCGTGACGGCCGTCTCCTCGGCCGGGAGGCCGAGGTAGGCGCTGCGCACACCGGGATCGTCGCGGACGGTGTCGGGCGACCCGGCGGCGATGACGCGACCGAAGTCGAGCGCCAGCATCCGATCGGAGACCGACGAGACGAGGTTGACGTCGTGCTCGATCAGCAGCACCGCCAGCCCGCGATCGTGGGCCAGCCGCGTGATGAGCGTGGCGAGGTTGGCGCGCTCACGCTCGTCGAGGCCGGCGGCGGGCTCGTCGAGCAGGAGCACGGTCGGATCGGCCGCCACGGCCCGGGCAATGGCCAGCAGCCGTCGCCGCCCGTATGACAGCTCGCCGGGATAGGCCTCGAGCACGTCGGCCAGGCCGAGGTCGTGGACCGCCTGGGTCGCCGCCGGTCCCAACCGCGCGCGGCCGGGACGCACCACGTCGGAGAACCACGGCCGCAGGCCACCGGGGTCATCGGCAACGAGCAGGTTCTCGTGGACCGTCATGTCCTCGAAGAGCTCCAGCGACTGGAAGGCGCGGCCGAGGCCGAGCCGAGCGCGGGCCGTCGCCCCGAGCCGCCGGATCTCGATGCCGTCGAGGACGATCGACCCCGCACGCGGAGCGACGAAGCCGGTGACGGCGTCGACGAGCGTGCTCTTGCCGGCGCCGTTGGGCCCGATGACCCCCAGGACCTCGCCGGAGTGCAGCTCGAAGCCGACGTCGTCGAGCGCGCGCACGCCACCGAAGGTGACCGTGACCCCGTCGGCGCAGAGCGTCGTGGTGCGCTCGCGCCGGGTGATCGACGCTTCGGGACCGAGTTCGATCGCGGGGCGCGGCATGGGGAGCGTCCGGCGCAGGATCGCGCCGGCCAGGCGGCGCAGGTCACGGGCCTGAAGGGGCACGATGCCGTCAGGCGCCTGGATGAGGACGATCAGCGTCAGCGCGGCGAAGACGAGCGACAGGTCGGTCACCGCACTGCTCGAGATCGTGTTCAGCAGCTGATAGCCCAGGCCGCCGTTCTGGCCCGCTCCCCCGACGATCGGACCGAGCAGGAAGCCCACGCCGCCGATGACGGCATTGGACATGAGCGTGATCGACGTCATCGCGTCGTAGCCGCTGAACAGCGCGCTGGGGAAGTACAGGGTGGTGAGAATGCCGCCGAGGCCTGCGATCATCGCCGCGTAGGAGAACGCGGCGATCTTGGAGCCGAGCACGTTGACGCCCAGCGCGGCCGCCGCCCGCTCGTTGGCCCGGATGGCGAGCAGGCGCCGCCCCGTCCGGCCGCGGCGCAGGTTGGCGATGGCGATGGCCAGGATCACGAACACGACGAGGACGAACACCGCGTAGCGTCGGGGGAAGATCGTCGAGTCGAGATCGAGGCCGAAGAAGTGAAAGAAGCCGATCGACAATCCCGTCGCGCCCCCGTTGAGGCTGTTGTTGGAGAGGACGAGGTCGACGACGCAGATGCCGAAGGCGAGCGTCGCGATCGCCAGGCTCATCCCGCGTGCGCGCAGCGCCGCCACCCCGATGACCAGTCCGATCGGCAGGCACACGGCGACGCCCGCCAGCATGGCCAGCCAGTACGGCGCACCGGCGACGACGAGCTTGGCCATGCACATCGCGCCACACCCGGCGATCGCCCACTGGGCGAGCGAGATCTGGCCGGCGAAGCCGGTCAGGACGACGATGCTCAACAGGACGACGGCGCCAATCAGCGTGAACGTCACCGCGTTGACCCACGTCGCCGGCAGGACGGCCATGATGAGCACGATCGCGATCGCCGTGGCGACGGCGACGCGGACCTTCGGGACCGCTCCGACGGTGACCCGAGGCAGTCGCTCCATGACGTGACCTCGCACCGGCAGCGCGCGGCCGCGGACGACGATGAACACGAGGACGGCGAAGAACGGCACCGCATCGCCGATGCCCTGGACATTGACGTACTGGTTGAGCTCGGATTGAGCGATGCCGATCGCCACCGCGCCGAGGAAGGTGATCGGGAACGAGGTGAGGTTGCCGAGGACGGCAGCGGCAAGCGCCGGCATGAGCAGTGACGTCGCCAGCCCGACCGACAGACCGGTGATCGGCGAGAGCAGGATCGCCGCCAGGCCCGACAGCGCCGCGCCGAGAGCCCAGTTGGCAGCGGCGAGAAGGCCCGGGGACCAGCCGAGCGTGGCGATCGCCTCGCCGTCCTGCGCCACTGCCGAGGTGGCCAGCCCGAAGCGCGTCCATCGATAGACCGCCCCGGCCGCCGCCGCGATGACGGCCGCCACGACGATGACCAGCAGCTGGTTGGCTCCCACGTGGACCCCCAGGAAGCTGACCGGGCTCGTCGGCAGCAGCGAGGTGTCGGTGTAGGAGTTGCCCGCCGGATACTCCAGCCCGACGACCCCGACGAGCAGGACCATCAGGGCGAGCGTGACGACGATCCGCGTCAGGTTGCTGGCCGCCTTCAGCGGCGCCATCAGCAGGTGGGTGGCGTAGCCGAGGACGGCCGCCGCCGCCACGCCCGCGATCGCCGCGATGGCTGACGGCACCGAGTGCTGATCACGGAGCAGGTAGAAGACGAACGCCCCGACCATCCCCATCGCCCCCGAGGCGAAGTTGATCACTCCGGACCCGCGGAAGGTGAGGACGATGCCGAGCGAGCCCAGGGCGTAGATGGCTCCCGCCGAGGCACCGAGGATCGCGAAGACGATGACGCTGTTCATCAGAAGTACTTGATCGTGTTTCCGGCGTCGACCGGCAACGTGACCCCGGTGACCAGCCGGGCCTCCTCGGAGGCGAGCCACGCGACGGCGTTGGAGATGTCCGACGGCTCGAGCCACGGGACCGGCAGCAGGTGCTTGGACTTCCACACCTCGACGGTGTCCTCCCGGGTCGGCGCCTCCAGGTCGGGCCGGAACATCCGGTAGAGCGCCTCGTTGGCGATCATGTCGGTGTTGACGGCACCCGGACAGATGGCGTTGACCCGGATCCAGTGCGGGGCCAGCTCGACGGCCAGCGTTCGCGTCAGGCTGAGCAGCGCCGCCTTGGCCGCCGAATAGTCCGACAAGTAGCTCCCGGAGACGATCGCCGCCCCCGAGCTGGTGATGATGATCGACCCGCCGTGACCTGCGCTGATCATGTGCGGGACGGCGGCGTGCACGGTGTGAAAGGCGCCGAACAGGTTGACCTCCACGCACTCGCGCCACGCCGCCGCGTCCGCCTCCCAGGTGAGGTCTCCCTTGGGGAAAGCGCCGGCATTGGCGGCGACGACGTCGAGGCGGCCGAACTCGGCCACCCCGTCCGCCACCGCCGCCTGAAGCGACGGCAGGTCGGTCACGTCGGCCTGCGCGAAGAACAGGCGGCCGCCCTCGGCCTCGACGAGGCGGATCGTCTCGTCGACGTCGGATTGCTCGGCGAGCCGGTAGTTCATCCACGGGTAGGTCTTGAGCGCGTCGATGCCGATGATGTGGGCGCCCTCGCGGGCGAGACGCACGGCGTGGGAGCGCCCTTGGCCCTTGCCGATTCCGGTGATGAACGCGACCTTCCCCTCCAGCCAGCTCATGCGCTGGGCTCCGGGTGACGAGGGGTGAATTGCGGCAACGCGATCGTGTCGCTGACGTCTTCGAAGAGAACGCGCACGGGGAGCCCGACACGTGCGTCGGCGGGAGCGCAGTCACGGAGGTTGGTGAGGATCCGCGGGCCCTCGGAGAGCTCGACGAGGGCGAGGATGTATGGGGTGTGTCCCGCCGAGACCGGGTGGACCGAGTGGCTGACCCAGGTGAACGCGTGCACCGCGCCGGCGCCGCTCATCTGCTCCCACGTGAACGCGCGGCCGTGACACGCCGGGCAGCTCGCCACCGGGGGGTGCGAGAGGCGACCGCAGGAGCAGCGCTGGACGACCAGGCGGTGCTGGCGAGCGGCCGCCCAGTAGGGCGCGGTGAGCTCGTCCGGGGCGGGCAGGATCCTCATGCCGCAACCTCGGCGCGCACTTGATCGACGAGCTCGGGCGACCCGAGGACGAGGCCGCTCCCCGACGGACCGCCATAGAACGAGGCCGACACATCGGGAACCTGGTTGACGGCCGTGCCGCGCAGCTGCCGCACGGCTTCGACGACCCCGGTCATCCCCTGGACGTAACCGTCGGCCAGATGGCCGCCGTGGGTGTTGATCGGCAACGGGCTGTCGGGGCCGATGCCATGCTCGGTCACGTGGACCCACGCCTGCCCGCGGGGCACGAAGCCGTATAGCTCGAGGCTGAGCAGCGTCATCAGCGAGGTGGCGTCGTAGAGCTGGGCCACCGACACGTCGGCGGGCTCGATGCCGGCATCGGCCCACAGACGCCCGGCGCGCTCGGCCGGAAAGATCTGCAGGAGGTCCTCGCCGTACATGCTCATCGGCTCGTGGTCAGGCGACAGGGACTGACACGTGGCGAGGATCGGCGCCGGGACGCAATCGGACCGCGCCGCCCTCTCCTCGGTGGTCACGACGACCGCGCAGGCGCCGTCGTTCTCCAGGCAGATCATGAACAGCGACAGCGGCCAGCTGATCAGCCGGGCGGCCTCGAACTGGTCTCGGTTAAGCGGTCGGTCGTGCAGGAGGGCGCCCGGCCGCGCGTTCGCGTAGCGGCGTTGATCGATGGCGATGCGCCCCAGCGCGTCCCGGAAGTCCCCCTCGGTGAGCCCGTTCTCCGCCATGTACCGGCTCCCCCACAGGGCGAAGAGGTGAGCCGGAGCCATCATCCAGTAGGGCCAGGTGAAGGCGAGATCGCCGCCCACGACCATGTCCTCGGCGCCCGGGAACCCTCCGTGGAGCGCCTGGTCGGCCCGGCCGAAGCGGTTACCGCCGCTCATCTTGATCGCTCGGTAGGCGAGCACGACCGAGGCCCGTCCGGAGAGCAGCGCGCCGACGGCGTGGTGCACCATGCCCCCCGAGGCCTCGCCGCCGAGCGGGATCTCGCCGAGATAGCCCAGCTCGCGGATCCCGAGGTTGCGCACGAGCGCGGCGTGGCTGACCGTCTCGAACGGCGCCCCGAAGCGGAGCAGGCCGTCGACGTCGCTCGGCGCAAGACCGGCGTCGGCCAGCGCCTCGAGGCTCGCCTCCACGGCCAGCTCGAGCACGCTGTGCTCAGCGGCCCGCGAGAGGGCCGTCTGGCCGACTCCGGCGATGGCGGCTCGGCCGCGGGCCCGGGCACCGGGCGCGTCAGCCACGCCGGACTCCGCCGCCGGCGACGGCGATGGCCTGCTTCTCGGCGTCCGGGCGCGAGGCCCCGAGCCAGTCCATGATGATCTCGCGGCCGTGCTCGCCGGGCTGCGGTGGCGCCGTGACCCGTGCCGGCGACGCCGACATCTGCACCGGCCAGCCCGGGATCGTGATCGGCCCCAGCTCGGGATGCTCGACATCGACGAAGATGCCGCGCGCGTGGAGATCCTCGTCCTCCATCAGCTCCAGCGTCGTCCGCACGGCTCCGGCCGGCACGCCCGCCTGGCCGAGGTGGCGCATGGCGTCGAGCTTGGACCGCTGGCGCGTCCAGGTGGTGACGATCTCGTCGATCTCGGGCTTGAACTGCCCCCGGCTCTCGGCCCCCTGGTAGGGCTCGTGTTCGAGCAGGTCGGTGCGGTCGATGGCGATCAGCAGCGCCTGCCACTGGCGCTCGTTGCCGCAATGGATGTGAACGTAGTCGTTGGCGCCGAACGGGGAGCACGGAAACAGTCCCGATGGCGAGGTCGGGAAAGTGAACGGCGGCCCGTTGCCAAAGCGCGGGGTCGGGATGTGCTGGCCGACGGGATAGCCGTACTGGATGCGCAGCGACGCGGCCACGTTGTCGGCCATCGACACCTCGACGAGCTGACCCTCATCGGTGCGCTGCCGGTGATAGAGGGCGGCGACGATCCCCAGCGCCGCCATCATGCCGGTGCCGGTGTCACCCACGTCGGGCCCGGGCTTCATCGGCAGGCCGTCGGGCTCCCCGGTCACGCTCGAGGCGCCGGACATCGCCTGCGCGATCGGGTCCCAGCATGGGAAGCGCTCGTAGGGCGAGTTGCGCGCGAAGCCCTTGATCTGGGCGTAGACGAGCCGCGGGTTGCGCTCGCGCAGCGTGTCGTAGCCCAGCCCGAGTCGTTCGATGACCCCGGGCCCGAAGTTCTCGGCGAAGACATCGGCACGCTTGGCCATCTCGAGCACGAGCTCGATGCCCTCGATCGTTTTGAGGTCGACGGCGATCGAACGCTTCGAGGCGTTGTTGAAGTAGAACGGCAGCAGGTCGTGGCTGGAGCGATCGCCCGGGGCGACCACCTTGACCACGTCGGCTCCGAGCACGGCCAGGGCCAGGGTGGCCGAGGGACCGGCCACCTGATGGGTCAGGTCGAGCACCCGGACGCCGTCGAGGGCGCGGGGGAGGGCGGCTTCGATCCCTGAACCGTTGTTCTCCATCGGCGTCAACCTCTCCTCAGATCGTCCGATACGGCCGGCGCGGGCACAGCCGGGCCGCCAGCCATCAAAATCGTATACGATCAGCCGAGTTCGGTGCAAGGCAGAGGCGCGATCCGGTCCGTGCGCTGACGCCTTGACGAGCGGGCGCCACCGTCCGCGGTCCGCCGCCTGGTCAGGGTCCGGAGGATCCCGGAGAGCACCGCCGGCGGGGGACGCCGGCGATCAGGACGGCAGCCGACCGATCAGGCCGAGGGCCGGGCGAGCTCATCGTGACGGTCGAGAAACGCGTGCACCGTCGCCATCCGGTGCTCGCGGATCAGCGACTCGATTTCGGCCACCGGGGCCGCGGCGCGCAGCCGCTCCAGCAGGTGCCGGTGCTCCGCGACGGCGCGGGCGGCGCGCTCGGGCACGAAGGCGAACGTCGACGTCCGGATCGCCGCCAACCGCGACCACTCGAGATTGATGAGCGCCAGCAGATGTGCGTTCGGGCACGGGCGACACAGCAGCTCGTGAAACTCCTTGTTGGCCTGGGTGAACCGGGCCGGATCGAGCGTGCGCAGGCCTGCGGCCATGCGATCGTTGATGCGCTCCGCCGCCTGGAGGTCGCGCTTGGTCAGCCGCTCGGCGGCCATGCCGGTGGCCGCGCCCTCGAGGATCGCCAGCGTCTTCATCGACTCCGCGTACAGCGCGATGTCGACGCTGGAGACGCGCGCCCCGACGTTGCGCTGAAAGTCGGCGAACCCCTCGGCCTCGAGCCGGCGGATCGCCTCGCGGACCGGGACCGTGCTGATCTGGAGATCGCGGGCGATCTGTTGCAGTACCAGGCGATCCCCCGGCTGATACACGCCATCGGCGATCCACTGCCGCAGCGTCTCGTACGCCCAGTCCGCCTTCGAGGCGGCGTCGTCAGGCGCGACCGCGGCCATCCGCGGTGGCCGCTGATCGGGGGCGAGATGGGCCTCCCCAGCGTGCGTCGCGGGCACGCGCACGGCGCCGGGCGACCACGCGCCCTCGCCCTCGGCGCCGCCTCTGAGGGCCGCCGTCTCGGCCCCGGTGCCGGGGGCGGGCGCGACCAGCCGAGCGGGCGGGCGCTTGGCGGCGTCGATCGCGTGCAGGTAGCCGACCAAGCGGTGGCGGTCACGTGCGGGCAGCGGCGCGAGCAGATCCTGCTCCACGGCATGGGAGAGGGCGAGCGCCCGCGCGAGGATCGCCCGCCCGTCCGCGGTGAGCGACACGACGGAGGCACGCCGGTTGAGCGGGTTGCGCACGCGCCGGACGAGCGTGCGTGCCTCCAGCTCGTCGATGAGCTCGACGATCGTGCTCGGGGTGACCCGCAGCGCCTCGACCAGGTTGCGTTGCGACGCGCCGGGATGTCCGCTGAGGTACACGAGGACCTGTACGTGGTTGGCCTTGAGGGCCAGGGGCTCGAGGCGCTGGGTGAACATCCGCTTGGCGCGGTGCCCGAGCTTGCTCAACAGCACGGCCGCATCGTCGAGGATGATGTGAGCCGGGGCCTCGTCGGCCGGGAACGGCGCCGCGCTGTTCGACACACCTCTAGTCTACGGACGGCGTAGTAGTGTTCGCGCCCGAACAGTTCGGAATGCGAATGAAGTACGGAGGAGGGGCATGTCGACCTACACGCTGGTCACCGATCTCGAGGCGACGCGCCCGGGCACGGCACCCCGGATCACCGGGGTCGAGCTGCTGCCGGTGTCCTCGCCGCTCAAGCATGCCTTCACGATGCGCGAGGAGACGCTGCGCTCGATCGACAGCGTCCTGATCAAGCTGCACACGGACGCCGGCATCGTCGGCATCGCGGACTGCGGAAACGTGTCTCCCTGGTACCTGGGCGAGACCCAGGAGTCGATCATGGCGATGATCGCCTCGGTCTTCTTCCCTGAGATCCTCGACGGTGAAGCGGCGACGAGCATCGAGCGCATCGTGGCTCGCATGGACTTCCTGTGCCGCGAGAACTGCCAGGCCAAGGCGCTTGTCGACTACGCGCTGCACGACATCAAGGGCAAGCTGTACGGCGTTCCCGTCTACGAGCTGCTCGGCGGCCGGTCCGTCGACCGCATCAAGCTCGCCTGGGTGATGTCGGCGGCCGAGCCCGAGCCGGCGGTGGCCATGGCCAGGGCGGCGGTCGCCGAGGGCTTCGACGCGCTCAAGCTCAAGACCGGCCACGGCACCCTTGCCGACGACATCGAGATGGTGGCGGCGGTGCGCGAAGCCGTGGGGCCTGACATCAAGCTGTGGGTCGACATCAACGGGCACTGGATCTACCAGGATGCGCTGGCGGCGATCCGGGCGCTCGAGCCCTACGACATGTGGTTCATCGAGCAGCCGCTCCCGGAGTCAGACATCGACGGGGCGGCCCGCCTGCGCGGCAAGGTCGCGACGCCGATCTACGCCGACGAGTCGGCACGCTCGCTCGCCGATCTCCACGAGATCATTCGCAAGGACGCCGCCGATGGCCTGATGATCAAGGTGCCCAAGGCCGGCGGCCTGCTCAAGTCCCAGCGGTGGATCGCGATCGCTCAGTCAGCCGGCCTCAGCGTCATGTGCGGCTGCATGGCCGGCTGCGGGTTCGAGGCCGCCGCCTACAGCCATCTGCTGTGCAGCAACGAGTGGGCCTCGCGGTTCGCCCACGAGAACCTCGGGCCACTGCACATCCATGACGTGTTCAACACCGTCGACGCGCCCATCGACGACGACCTGGCGCGCGAGGTGCCGCGCTATCAGGGCGGGTACGTGTATCCCACGGAGGCGCCGGGGATCGGAGTCGAGCTCAACGAGGACCTGCTGGCGCAGCGCATCACCGCCGGCAAACGGAGCGTCACCGCCGGGCGGACCTGAGTCCGTCGCGATCCCTCGGTCCCGCCAAGGGGCCGATCATCCCGTCTGCGCCGCCGGCGTCTCGGCCGTGCGCTGCACGAAGTCGCGCACGCGGGCCTTCTCGGGCTCGCGGTCGATCGCCTTGAGCAGGGCGCCGGCCATGCGCACGGGGTCGCCGAAGAAATAGTGCTCGTACAGGTTCTGGCGCCCGGCGAAGGCCGAGGTCGAGGCATCCCAGGCGAGGCGGAACAGACGCACGCGGTCGGCCCCGGGCAGCGTCGCGGACTGCAGGTAGGCGGCGACGTCGTCCTGGGCGGCGCCGGCGACGTCGCTCTCGGTGGGGAGCGCCATCAGGCCGCTGGCCCCGAACTTGCGCACGATCTCGGGCAGCCGCTGCGAGGCCTTGGGATACCAGTTGCGCGCCGCGTTGAGCGGCTCCCAGGCGGGGGTGAGGATCCCGAAGCGGTTCGGGGTGGCGTCGGCCTCGGCGGCGCGAACGAGCGCGCGCAGGATCGAGACCATGACCGCGATCTCGGCCACGTCCTCCTGGATGTGGCTGAACTGCTCGATGCCGATCGCCTCGGTCATCAGCGAGGTCAACCCCAGGAAGGTCTCGGTCTTGGCGGTGGTCCGCGCCGTCACCTGGTGGGTCATGTGGACCACCGCGCCCGTCTCGGTGTAGAAGCCGTTGCAGAGCTCGGGGTGCCCGAGCATGAACACGCGCTCCCAGGGCACGCGCACGTCGTCGAAGATGACGACGGCGTCGATCTCGTCGAAGCGGCTGCCCAGGCCCCTGGCCCAGGGCGCGCCCGGCCTGGCCATCCTCGCCGCTCGTCCGCCCCTGCCGGGCGAGCCGGACGAGGTGGCCGGCGCCCGCGAGCGGGGATGGTCGGTCTCGACCGGCCAGCTGCTCCCGGGAGCCACCGGGGTCGCCCGCGCCGTCATCGCCCCCGGAGGCGAGCCCGCCGGAGCCCTCTCCGCCGTCTGGATCGCCGGCCTTGACCCGGCCACCGTCGGCGCCGCCGTCGCCCAAGCCGCCCAAGCCATCTCCGCCAACCTCCGCGGCTGATCCGGGGTCCACCGCGCTCCGCCGCTGGAAGCGAGCCCCAAGCGGAGAGCTGACGGGCGACGTCGCGGTCGGGCTGGCCGGGCGGCTCGGAGGTCACCGCAACGCCATTCGCGTCGCCGGCGCCCACGACCCCGTCCGCGCCCCCACACGAGCGGGCGTTGCGGCGACCCCCGAGCCGCGCGGCGACCCAAGCTACCCCAGAGACGCCCGCCGAGCCCCTTCGGCCGAGCGAGCGAAATTTGGCCCAGGTGATGTCGGCGTCGACGGACCCGAACCCGGCCCACGTCCCGAACCCGCAGTCGGTGCCGGCGATGACGCGCTCGGGCCCGACGATCTCGGTGTAGGTGCGGATCCGCTGGGCGACGAGCTCGGGGTGCTCGATGTAGTTGCTGGTGGAGTCCAGGACGCCCGGGCAGAGGATCGTGTCGTCGGGGATGGCGGCGTCGCGCCACACCGCCCACTCGTGGGCGTGACGGGGGTTGGCGGCCTCGAACAGGATCGTCCGCGGCTTGGCGGCGAGCACGGCGTCGAGGATCTGCGCCAGCTCGATGTCGAGATGGTGGGGACCCTCGTAGTTGCCCCAGCACAGGTGCATGCGGACGCGGTCGCCGGGGATGTCGCGCAGCGCGGTGTTGATCGCCTCGACGTGGCGCACGACGCTGGCGACGAACTCGGCATCGCTGCGGTCGCGGTACATGATGTGGCGGCCCATCGCCAGATCGGGGGCGTCGATCTGCAGCGAGAAGCCGGCGGCGACGATCGCCTCGTACTCGGTCTTCATCGCCTCGCCGATCGCGCTCAGGTACTCGTCGAGGCTGTCGTAGTGCTCGTTGGGGGCGAACAGGGCGACGATGCCCGGCGAGGGCGCGTTCATGAACGCGCCGGCCACCGGCTGACCCTCGATCGCCGCCTGCAGGTGTCGCAGATCGCGCTCCAGTGGCTCGCGGTGCTCGTAGGCGATTGGCCCGCGGCAGATCGGCCGCCGGTAGGAGTAGCCGGCGGGTCCCGCGGCCAGGCGATCGCGGTAGCCCGGGTAGGCGTCGAGGTCGGCCGGCGTGGCCCGGGGGGAGTCGCCGAGCTCGAACCCGCTCAGCCGGTGGCGGATGTACGTGGCGTAGCCGATCTTGCCCATCTCGCCGTCGGAGACGAGGTCGATGCCGGCCTCCACCTGGCGGGCCACGCGGTCGCGGACGGCCTCGCCGATCACCCGGTCGTACTCGTCGCGATCGACGGGCTGGCCCTGGTCCTCGGCCCAGATGACGTCGACGACCGCCTGCGGCCGCGGCAGGCTGCCGACGTGAGTGGTCGCCACGCGCGCCATCAAGCGTCGATGAGCACTGACTGGCGGACCTCGCTGGGGGTGACGTCGAACTCGCGCTTGAACACGCGTGAGAAGTGGGCGGCATCACAGAAGCCCCAGCGAAACGCGATGTCGGTCACCGAGCCGCCGTTGGGCTGCTGGAGATCCTCCAGGCACCGAGCCAGCCGCTCGGTGCGGACGAGCCCGGCCACCGACATCTCGGCGTCTTCGAACAGTGAGTGCAACGTGCGCACGGAGACCGCATAGGCGCGCGCGATCGCCGCCGGCCCGAGCTGCGGATCCTGGAGATGGGTGCGCACGTACCGGCCGATCTCGGCGCGCATGGCGGCTCGCGAGGCGGCGCGGCTCGCCGGGAGGTTGGGCTCGACCGCGGCCCGCAGCAGCTCGAGCGCGGCCGTCGCCGCGGCGGCGCCGCCCGCCGCGTCCAGCTGCGGCTGCTCGACGACGAGCGCGTTCATGTAACGGACGAGCAGCCGGGCCGTGGGGCTGCCCTGGAGCGAGGGGAGGGTGCTGACCGCCCGCAGACGCGGGCACACCGCCAGCACCCGCTCCCGGGGGAACAGCAGCGTCCGCTTGTGAAACGGCTCGACGATCTCCACCTCGGTCGGCTGCAGCCCGTCCCACAGCACCATGTCGCCCGGGCGCAGGGCGAGCTCGCGCTCGCCCTCGCGGACGAGCTCGACGCCCCGGCCGACGAACTGGAAGCCGAGCACGTCCTCCCGGGTGGCCGGCGGACTGCCGATCACCGACTGTCCGCGGTGCCCGAGGAACGGGGAGGCGGCGCAGTCAAGGAGGGTGAGGTCGCCGATCCGCCGTTGCGTGACCGCGGCCACGAAGCTCGAGGGGGTGCGCCGGGTGGCCCGCACGTCGAAGGCGAGGTGAGTGTCGGCGAGAATCGCCGACCACGACTTCAAGCGAGTGCCGGTATCGGTGCCGCGCGCACGCCACCGCTCCGGCCACGACGTCTCGCCGGGCGGCTCATGGGCCGGAGCCTGCGATGGAGCCATACCGATCATCTCTCTCCCTACGAGTGGCATGCCTATCCTATTGCAGCCTCGGCCGCCGAGCGCCTGGTCGCCAGCGTCACGAACGAGTCCAGCGCCGCCGGATCGGCGAGGGCGTCGCGGCTCGCCACCTTCTCGGCGGTCTCGCCGCGCAGAATCCGCTTGACCGGCGCCTCGAGCTTCTTGCCGGTGAGCGTGCGCGGGATTCCCGGCACGGCGATGATCTCGTCGGGCACGTGGCGGGGCGAGAGCTGTCCGCGCAGGGCGGAGACGAGGCGGCCGCGCAGCTCGTCGTCGATCTCCACGCCCGGGGCGGGGACGACGAACAGCAGCAGCTCGCCCAGGCCGCCGGCGTCGTCCTCGAGATGGACGACGAGCGAGTCGGTGAGCTCCGGCAGGTCCTCCACGACCGCGTAGAACTCACCCGTCCCGAGCCGGACGCCGCCGCGGTTCAGGGTGGCGTCCGAGCGCCCGGAGAGCACGCAGCTACCGCGCTCGGTGAACTGGATCCAGTCGCCCTGACGCCACACGCCGGGATACCGGTCGAAGTACGAGGCGCGATAGCGCTCGCCGTCGGGGTCCCCCCACAGGGCGACCGGCATCGACGGCATCGGCTGGCAGATGACCATCTCACCGCGCTGGTTGATGACCTCGTTGCCCTCCTCGTCAAACGCGCGGGCATCGACGCCCAGGCACGCGCCGGCGATCTCGCCCTCGTAGACCGGGAGGGCGGGGCTGCCGGAGACCATTCCCGAGCAGACGTCGGTTCCCCCGGAGCCGTTGATGAGCAGGATGTCGGGGCCCAGCTGCTCGTAGATCCAGCGATAGCCCTCGGCGGGCAGCGGCGAGCCGGCGGTAATCACGATTCGCAGCTTCGACAGGCCGAACGCTTCGCGCAGCTGCAGTCCGGCCTTGCGGCAGGCCATTACGTAGGGCGGGGAGACGCCGAGGACCGTGGCCTGGTTGCTCTCGGCCAGACGCCACATCTCGCTCAGATCCGGCCAGTTGGGGTCTCCGTCGAGCATCACGATCGACGCGCGCAGCAGCAGGCACGAGACCAGGGCGTTCCACATCATCCAGGCGGTCGTCGTGAACCACTGCAGGCGCTCGCCGGGCTTGAGGTTCCAGACGAGGCCCTGGCTCTTGAAGTGCTCGACGAGCTGGCCGCCGTGGCCATGGACGATCGCCTTGGGCAGCCCGGTCGTGCCCGAGGAGAACAGGACGTAGAGGGGATGGTCAAACGCGACGGGCGTGAACTGCAGCGGCGCGCTCTCACTGAGCAGCTCTGACCACGGGATCGCGTCGGGCACCTCGGCCTCGCCGTAGGGCACGGCGACGACGTGCTCAACGGTCGGCATCTGCGCTCGGATCGCCTCCACCTCGGCGCGCCGGTCGACGTAGCGGTCGCGAAAGCCGTAGCCGCCGACGGTCAGCAGCACCTTGGGCTCGATCTGGGCGAAGCGGGCGACGACGCTGCGGGCCCCGAATTCCGGCGCGCACGCGGCCCAGACGGCGCCCAGGCTGGCCGTCGCGATGAACGCGACGAGCGCCTCGGGAATGTTCGGCAGGTAGGCGACGACCCGGTCGCCGGGGCCCACGCCGAGGCGTTCCAGGCCGGCGCGGGCGCGGGCGACCTGGTCGCGCAGGTCGCCAAAGGTCAGCTCCTGGGGCGGGCGGGTCTGCGATTGCGCGAGGACCGCGACGCGGTCGCGATCCTCCTCGCGGCCGACGAGGTGTTCTGTGTAGTTGAGCTGCGCGCCGGTGAACCACCGGGCGCCGGGCATCGTCGCGTCGGCGAGCACGCGCTCGTAACCGGTGGCGGCGCGGATTTCGAAGAAGTCCCAGATCGCCGCCCAGAAGCCCTCCAGGTCGGAGATCGACCACCGGCGCAGCGCCTCGTAGTCCGCGAAGTCCTGACCACGTTGCACGCGCAGCCACTCCATGAAGCGGCCGACCTCGGTGCTGTGGCGCAGGTCCTCCGGCGGCGTCCACAGGATGTCTCCGATCATCTCCGCCTCCGTCTCTCAGTCGTGGGGTGCCGGTTGCGATTCTGACAGCCGGGGCGTCCACTCCGGGACCCCGAGCTCGTGCTCCTGGAGGTCGATCGCCGCTTGGATCAGCTCGGCCTCGGCGCCCCGGGCGGCGATGAGCGAGACGCCCGCGCTCCAGCTGACCGGCAATGCGGCCACCGGCATCCCGGTCAGGTTCCAGAGCGCGGTGAGGGCGATCATCGGATCGCCGGGTCCGCCGGCGTGGCCGCGCTCATAGCCGGGACCGCGGCCGTAGGGCTCGATCGGCAGCGTCGGCTCGAGAACGAGGTCGACGTCGTGCTCGGACAGCCAGATCTCCCAGGCCGCCGCCCCGGCGGCGCGACGCCGTTGAGCGGCGAGGTAGCGAGGGGCGTCGGTGACGCTCTGCGCGGCCTCCACCATCTCGGCGATCGCCGGGCGGTAGTGGTCGTGTCGCTCAGCGTAGGCGCGATGCTGCGCCCACACCTCGGTGAGCAGGATGACGCCGAGGTCCTCCCAGTCCAGATGCCACGGGGCCCGAACGTCGATGACCCGCGCGCCGAGGTGCTCGCAGGCCGCGCGGGCGACGTCGAGGGCCTCGGCGATCGCCGGCTGTGGATCGGCGCGCGCGACCCGATCGGTCACGGCGATCGTGACGCCCTGAGAGCGGGCGGGGACCGGGACGCGCGGTCTCGGGGAGTGGACCGAGCGCGGCCGGCGGCGGGGTCAGCGGATCGACCGGGGGGCCGCCGGCGGCCATCGCCGCGAGCAGCGCCGAGCAGTCGGCGATCGTCCTCGCCATCGGACCGGGGTGGTCGAGGCTGGCGGCCAGCGGGATGATGCCGTCAAGCGGCAGGCGGCCGTGCGTCGGCTTGATCGCGCTCGTCCCGCAGCACGCCGAGGGGATCCGCAGCGAGCCGCACGTGTCCGATCCGAGCGCGGCGGGGGTCATCCGGGCGGCCACGGCGGCGGCGCTGCCGCCGCTGGAGCCGCCGGCGACGCGGTCCAGCGCCCACGGGTTACCGACCTGGTCAGTCGTGCCGCCGGCGGCGAACTCGTGCGTGTGGGTGTGTCCCAAGAGGACCATGCCCTGCGCCTCCAGCCGGCTCCAGACGACCGCGTCGTCGGTGGCGACGTTGCCCTGCAGGACGGCGCTCGAGGCGGTCAGCGGCAGCCCCGCGACGCCGTAGAGATCCTTGACGCCGAGCGGGATGCCACACAGCGCCGGCGCCCGGTCGCCCTCGTCGCGCCGGCGAGCGTCGGCGGCCCGGGCCGCTTCGCGCGCGCGATCCTCGTACAGGCGCACCCAGGCGTTGATCGTGTCCGGCGACCCGTCGAAGGTGGGCGGTCCGCCGTTTCGCCGCGCGATCGCCGCCAGGCACGCCTCGGTCAGCTCGACGGCCGACAGCCGCCGCTCGGCGAGCAGGGCCCGGGCGTCGCGCAGACCGAGATCGGCGGGGTCGCCGGCGACGTCCTGGAGTCCTGTGAGCGGCACGGCATCTCTCCTCGAGGTTGCGGTCCAGCATTTCCGGTCGTCCCACTTCGTACGCATGACGACCGGATGTTCTCAAAGCGTACGTGATAGCTTTCGCCTTCGGGAGAGGCTTCCCCGCGCTACGAGGATGATCGACCACGCTCATACCGCAGCCGCACACCAGGCCGACGCCCGCGAGCGACCGATCGCGGCCGTGAGAACGGTGCGCGACGCCGTGTTCGACGTCATGCGGCGGCTGGGCATGACGACCATCTTCGGCAACCCGGGATCGACCGAGATCCCGTTCCTCACCGGGCTGCCGGCCGACATCCATTTCGTACTCGGACTGCACGAGGGCGCGGTCGTCGGCATGGCCACCGGGTACGCCCTCGCCCGCAACGAGCCGGCCCTCGTCAATCTGCACACCGCCGCCGGGCTGGGCAACGCGATCAACGCGATCGCCAACGCGCGCGACTCGCGGGCGCCGCTCGTCGTGCTCGTCGGCCAGCAGGACCGCCGTCAACTCGCCTACGAGCCGTTTCTCGCCGGGCGGGCGCTCGAGCGTATGGCCGGGGAGTACCCGGTGTGGAGCCATCTGCCATCGCGTCCCCAGGACGTCCCGGGGGCGGTCGCGCGCGCCTACAACGAGGCCCAGAGCCAGCGCGGGCCGGCCCTGGTCGTCGTGCCGATGGGCGACTGGCTGGTCGAGTCCGACGAGCACGCCGCCGGTTGGCCGGAGCGAACCGTGCGCGCCCATCTGACCGCTGCCCCCGAGGTGGCCGAGCTGGCGGAGATGATCGAGCGCGCGCGCCGGCCGGCGATCGTCGTCGGTCACGGAGCCGACGGCGTCGAGGGCTGGGAGGCGGTGACCGCCGTCGCGGAACGGCTGTGCTGTCCGGTGTGGCAGGAGTCCTTCACGCGGCGCGTCGGCTTTCCCCAGGACCATCCGCAGTTCGCCGGGCACCTGCCGTGGCAGCGCGCGGCCATGCGCCAGACGCTCGGCGCCCACGACCTGGTGGTGGCCATCGGAACGAGCGCGTTTCGCCTGTACCTGCTCGACGACGACGGTCCGATGGTTCCCGCGGGGACGCGCGTGGCGGTGTTGACCGACGATCCCGCGGAGGCCCACCGCAGTCCCTGCTCGCTGGCCGTGATCGCGCCGGTGGCCTCGGCGTGTGCGGCGCTCGCCGAACAGCTGCCCGCCCGCGACGACCCGCCGCCGACGCCGCTGCGGCGCCCGCCCGCCGAGCCCCCGCCGGGTCCGGGCGAGCGGCTCAAGGCCGTCCACGTGCTCGATGCACTCGCCGAGCGCCTTCCGTGCGACGCCGTGCTCGTCGAGGAGACGCCGTCGAGCCAGCCGGAGCTCTACCGGCGGGTGGCGGTGCGCTCGCCGGGCGGCTTCGTGGCCTGTGGCAACGGCGGCCTGGGCTTCGGCGTCGCCGGCTCGATCGGGCTGCGGATGGGCGACGCCGACCGTCCGGTCGTGGCCGTCGTCGGCGACGGCTCGTCGATGTACGCCATCCAGGCGCTGTGGAGCGCGGCCCACTATGAGATCGGGGTGCTGCTGATCGTCATGGCCAACGGTCGCTACGCCGTGATGGACAACCTGGCCCGCGCCGCCCAGGCGTCGGCGGCGTGGCCGGCGTTCGGATCGATCGACATCGCCGGCATCGCCCGCTGCCTCGGGTGCCCGGCGGTCAACATCACCACGCACGAGGAGCTGATCACCACCTTCGACGAGGTGCTGCCGAGCTTGGCCAGCCGGCGCGAGCCGCTGCTCGTCGAAGTGGCCCTCGGCTGCTGACGGTTCTCGCCGTGCCGACCCGTCCGGCGCGTCGGCAGATCATCGTCCTGGCCGCGCTCTCGGCGTTCGGACCGCTCTCGCTGGACATGTACCTGCCGGGGCTGCCGTCGCTGACCCGCGAGCTGCACGCGACCGCCTCCGCCGGACAGCTGACGATCACCGCCTGCATGCTCGGCCTGGGGCTGGGCCAGCTGATTGCCGGCCCGCTCTCGGACGCGCGGGGGCGGCGCGGCACCCTTCTCACCGGGATCGTCGCCTACGCGATCGCCTCGGTGGCATGCGCCGCCGCCCCCACGATCGGGCTCCTCGTGGCCGGACGCCTCGTGCAGGGGATGGCCGGCGGCTTCGGGATCGTCGTCGCCCGCGCGATCGTGCGCGACCTGTCCGGCGGGGTGACGGCGGCGCGCATGTTCGCGTTGCTGATGGGGATCACAGGGGTGGTGCCGGTGTGCGCCCCGCTGATCGGCGGCCAGGTGCTGCTCGTCACGTCGTGGCGCGGGGTGTTCATCGTGCTGGCCGCGATCGGGGTGCCGCTGCTCGTCGCCACCGCCGTCATCCTGCCCGAGACGCTGGCGCCCGGCGAGCGCCACCGCGGTGGCCTGCGGACGATCGTGGGCACGTTCGGGCGGCTGCTCGGCGATCGGACGTTCAGCCCCTACGCCCTGGCCTTCGCCCTCTCGTTCGCCGCGATGTTCGCCTACATCTCCGGCTCCTCGTTCGTGCTCGAGGACATCTACCACCTCAGCCCGCAGCTGTTCAGCCTCGTCTTCGCCGTCAACTCGGCGGCGCTGATCGCCCTGTCGCTCGCCGGCGGGCGGCTCGTCGGCCGTGTCGGCCCGGCGACGCTGCTGCGCCGGGGACTGTGCGGCACGTTCCTGGCCTCGCTGTGCACGCTGGTCGTCGTCGTCACCCACGCCGGACTCGGCTGGCTGCTCGCCTCCTTCTTCGTACTCCTGGCGGCCAACGGGATCGTGCTTCCCAACGGCACGGCGGCCGCCATGGGCGGCGGGCAGCCGGCGCTGGGCGCGGCATCGGCGCTGCTCGGCCTCGGCCAGTTCGGGCTCGGGGCGCTGGTGGCGCCCCTCGTCGGCCTGGCGGGGAGCCACGACGCGCTCCCGATGGCGGTCGTGATCGCCGTCGCCGGCACGGCGGCGCTCGCCATCGATCTGATCTTCGCCCCGCGCGCCGTGGCCCCGGCGCCCGGGATCGGCTAACCGAGCGTCTGCGCGGCGTCGTCGACGATCCGGCCCGCCGCCCGCAGCGCCTCGGACTCGGAGCGGCTCAGCGGCCACTCCTCGATCGCCTGGACGCCACCCGCGGCCAGGCGCACGGGCACGCTCAGGCTGACCCCGTCGATCCCGTACTCGCCCTCGAGCATCACCGAGGCCGGCCACAGCTCGCCCTCGCCGGGGGCGCCCAGGTCGGCCACCATCCGGGCCACCCCCAGCCCCGACGTCCACGTCGATGAGCGCCGGGAGTCCAGAGCGACGTGGCGCACGTACCAGCCCCGGAGCCACTCCAGCACGTCGGCTGCTTCGCGCGCGTCGAGGGTCGTCGGGACCCCGTTGATCCGCACCCGCGAGAGCAGCGGAACCGCCGCGTCACCGTGCTCGCCGAGCGTCCAGGCATCGACGCCGCCGGGCGAGACGCGCAGGCGCTTGCCGATCGCGGTGCGCAGGCGCAGCGAGTCGTTGAGCGTGTAGCCGAGGACCCGCCGGCGGTCCACGCCGGTGCGGCGCTGCGCCCAGGTGCACAGCGGATCGACGGGGTTGGTGACGACGATCAGGATCCCTCGCCATTCGGTCGGCAGGGCATCGAGCAGACCGGCGAGGATCCGCGCGTTGTCGGCGAGGTAGACCATCCGCGACTCGTTGACGGTCAGCGGGGCCGAGGCGGCCATGACGACGACATCGGCCGACACCGCCTCGGACAACTTCCCCTCGCGCACGGTGCCGGTGGTCGGTCGGGGGGTCTGCTCCAGGACCTGCTGGAGGTCCCACAGGTGGGAGTGGAGCATCGGCGGCCGGCTGTCGACCATGACCACCTCGCAGTCGAGCGGGCCCACCAGCAGGTTGAAGGTGACCGAGGCGCCGACGCCGCCGCCGGCGCCGGCGATCACGACCTTCAAACAACCACGCGGGCGTCCGCCGCCCGCGGAGCGAAGTAGCCGTGCTCGCCCGAGCTGAGATAGGCGGCCAACCGGCTGGCCAGCGCCATGATCGTCAGCGACGGGTTGACCGACAGCGTGCACGGCACCGCCGAGCCATCGCCGACGAACAGGCGGCGGACGTCATGGCTCTCTCCGTGGGCGTCGATGACCGACCGGCCGGGGTCAGAGCCCATGCGGCAGCCGCCCTGGACGTGGGTGGAGAGCACGCCGGTCTGCAGCACCCGCGTGGCCCCGGCCGCTTCCAGGACGTCACGGGCGAACTGCAGCGAGGTGTCGATCCGCTCCTGCTCGACGGGCGACCAGTCAAAGCAATAGCGGTCCTGCCCGTCCTCGTCGACCCAGGCCACGCCGTGATTCTCGTCGGAGACCATCGTCAGCAGACCCGTGAAGTACCGGTAGCGCTTGAGCATGTCCGACAGCTCCGCTCCCCACAACGGCACGCCGCGCTCGTCGCAGAGGGCGGTGGCGAAGCCGATCGGGTCCTGGATCGTCGACGCCTCCACGACGAACCCGCCGTCCTCGTCGCGCTGGTGTTTCATGCAGTGCGCGGTGATCGGATAGACGCGGTGGGCGTCCTGCACGTCGTCGAACAGGCCCTCGACCAGGCGCGCCGGGTGAAAGCCGACGTGGCGGCCGATCAGCTGCGAGCTCGGCGACCCGGCGGCGGCGTCGCGCACCCCCGAGCGGATGAGCAGCTGGGGGGTGGCCAGGGTGCCGGCGGCCACGACGACGACGTCGGCGTGGGCGACGCGCGGCGCGCCGTCGGGATCGAGGTACTCGACGCCCGTCGCCTCGGGTCCGTCGCCGTGGTCGGCGATCACCACCCGCTGGACCACGCACCCGGCCCGCAGCTGCAGCCGTCCCTCCGCCCAGGGTGGGTGGATGTAGGTGTTCAGCGTCGACTTGCCGGCGTTGGTCGGGCATCCCTGCAGGCAGGATCCACAGCGCATGCAGTTGGCGTCGGTGTAGGAGATCACCGGCTCGAGCTCGGCGCCCAGGGCGTGGAAGCCGGGCGCCACGGTGCGCACGCACTGCTGCCAGTCGGTGCGCTCGCGCACGCCCAGCCGCTGCTCGACGCGCTCGATGTGGGCTCGCAGGTCGTCCTCGCCGAACGGGTCGCCGCTCTCTGAGACGAGGCCGGCGGCGTCGTGCCACTTCGCGTAGTCCTGGTCGGTGGGACGCAGCGCGACCTTGGTGTTGATCGTCGTCGTGCCGCCGACGGCGTGGCCGCGGAACATGATGAGCGGCGCCATGGCCGCGCCGGCGGGCGCCTCGGCGAACGCGGGCGGCCACCAGATCTCGTGATTGGCGCGCGCTTCCCAGCGGGTGAAGTCGATCGCCGTCCGGTGGGGCCCGGCCTCGAGCAGGAGCACGCTGGCGCCATCATCGGCCAGCTCGCCGGCAATGACGCCGCCGCCGGCGCCCGA
Source organism: uncultured Solirubrobacteraceae bacterium (assembly GCA_963744845.1). Classification (GTDB taxonomy): domain Bacteria; phylum Actinomycetota; class Thermoleophilia; order Solirubrobacterales; family Solirubrobacteraceae; genus Palsa-465. The sequence continues at coordinate 233,262 of CAVUVE010000012.1, read as the reverse complement.
CCCGACGACGACCACGTTGAAGCGCTCCTCGGTCATTGCGCCACCCCCAGGTAGGACCAGTCCTTGTGCAGGCGCTCCGTGAGCGGCGACACGAAGTCGATCTCCTCCCACGCCCCGGGGCCCGGCGATCCGGCGGCGACGAAGTCCGAGTAGAACGCCTCGCATGCGAGCGCGCGGACGAGCTGGAAGGCGGGGGAGAGGGCGTGCTCGGCGAGCGCCTCGCGCCCCCGCTCGGCGGGGCCGGCGAGCTCGTCGAAGGCGGCCAGCGCATCGTCGCGGGCGGCGGGCGGCATCCGGGCGAGCAGCGCGTCGACATACACCTCGGCGCCGGTCCGCGCGCACCCGGGAACGATCAGCTCGCACACCGTGCGCACCGACGCCGCGCGGGGCTCATCGAGCACCTGCATCGCGTCACGACTCATCTCGGATCACCACCTTCATCACCTCGGTTGGGTTGCTCATGGCGAAGCTGACCGCCTCGGGCGCCTGACCGAGCGTGAACTCGTGGCTGATCAGCCGCGCCACCGCCTCGGGGTTGCGCTCGACCACGGCCACCGCCTCGGCGAAGTCGCCGCTCGTGCAGCAGCTGACGCCGAGCACGTCGAGCTCCTTCTCGGTCAGGCTGCCGATCCTCACCGGCACCTCGTGGGTCGACATCCCGACCTGGACGGCCCGACCGGCCGAGGCGACCATGTCGATCATCGCGCGCACGGCCCCGGGAACGCCGGTGGCGTCGACGGCGACCGGCGGCCCGCCGGCGCCCGCCCAGTCACGCGCGGCGGCGACCACCCGCTCGCCGTCGGTCCACTGCAGGGTCTCAGCACCGATCGCGGCCGCCAGCTGCAGGCGACCGGGCGCGAGGTCGACGACGAGCACGTCGGCGCCGAGCTCTGAAGCGACCAGGCAGACGCACTGGCCGATCGGCCCCGCGCCGAGGACGACGACGCGCTCGCCGGCGGCGATCCGTCCCCGGCGCACGGCGCGCACGGCAATCGAGACCGGCTCGGCCATCGCCGCGATCGCTCCATCGTCGGCCTCGATCGGGAACACCTGGTCCTGGCCGATGGCCAGCCGCTCCTGAAGGCCGCCGTCGACGTGAATGCCGATCAGCTGGAAGTTGTCGCACGCATTTGTGCGCCCGACGCTGCACGGATAGCAGTGCCCACAGGCGGTGATCGGCAACAGCGCCACCCGCTGGCCGACCTCCAGCTCAGACCGGCAGCCCGGTCCCACGGCGGCGATCCGCGCGCCGACCTCATGGCCCTGGACGCGCGGGAACTGCGAGCCGCCGGCGGCCTCGGACATCTCGCCGGAGAAGAAGTGGTAGTCCGAGCCGCAGATGCCGACGGCCTCGGGCGCCACCACCACCTCGCCCCGACCGGGCGCGGGCGGTTCGGGACGATCGCGCAGGCTCATCGAGCCGACCCGTTCGGTGACGGCCGCGTACATCGGCTCAGCCTCCCCAGACTTCGGCCGCGACCTCGACGATCAGCTCGAGCTTGGCGACCTGCTCGTCGTAGGTGACGGCGTTGCCCTCCGACGTCGAAGAGAAGCCGCATTGCGGAGAGAGGCAGAGCTGCTCGAGCGGGACATACCGGGAGGCCTCGTCGATGCGTCGGCGCAGCTCGTCGCGTGACTCCAGCTCGCCGCGCTTGGAGGTGACGAGCCCGAGCACGACCATCTTGCCGGGGGCCACGAAGCGCAGTGGCTCAAAGCCGCCCGAGCGGGCGTCGTCGTACTCGAGGAAGAAGCCGTCGACATCGAGGCCGCCGAACAGCGTCTCGGCGACGAAGTCATAGCCGCCCTCGGCCGCCCACGAGGAGCGGAAGTTGCCGCGGCACAGGTGCGTGGTCACCGCCAGCCCCTCCGGGCGCCCAGCGAGCGCATTGTTGATGTTGGCCACGTAGGTCTCGTGCAGGTGGGCCGTATCCTCGCCGCGCTCGGTCATCGCGTCGCGCTGGCGGGGGTCATTGAGGTAGGCGAGGCTGGTGTCATCGAACTGGAGGTAGGTGCAGCCGAGCGCGGCGATCTCGGAGACCTGCTGGGCATAGGCGGCCGACAGATCGGCCCAGAACGGCTCGATGTCGGAGTAGGCGCGGGGATCGAGCGCCGCCCGGCCGCCGCGGTAATGGACCATGTTCGGCGACGGGATGGTCAGCTTGGGGGTGATCCCGTCACCGACGGCGCTCTGCAAAAACCGGAAGTCATCGGCGAAGATCGTGTGATCCAGGGACACCGTGTCGGTGACCCGGATGGCCGCCGGCTTGAAGTCGACCTCGCCGTCGGCATTGCGGAACCTGACGTTGATGTCGCCCTGCACCTTGTCGATCCCACCGAGCTGGTAGATGAAGTCCATGTGCCACGACCCGCGGCGAAACTCGCCGTCGGTGGCCGCCTGGAGCCCGACGTCGCGCTGCATCCGGACGACGTCGCGGATCGCCTCGTCCTCGATCGCCCGCAGCTCGGCGGCGTCGATCCGGCCGGCGGCCAGGTCCTCCCGCGCGGCGAGCAGATGCTGGGGCCGCAACAGGCTGCCCACGTGGTCGGCCCGGAACGGCGGGCGCGTGCGGCGTCCGCCCGATGGCGGGGCGATCGGGGTCTCGGCGTCAGCCATGTCCTACACCTCGGGGTTGCTCGCGGGGACATTGATCTCGACCTGGGCCCCGTCGGGGTCGAGGAAGAAGAACTGGCGCGGGCCGCCGCCGGGGACCTCGTTGCGGATCGGCTCGACGCCGCAGCGCTCCAGCCGCTCAGAGACGGCGTCGTAATCGGACGCGACGAACGCGATGTGATCAACCGGCCCGGGGCCGTCCGCGTGCGCGGGAACGGTCAGGCCCAGCGTCTGCGCGTGAGCCCGGTACGAACCGCGGTCAGCCACGTGCAGGCACGGGCGCTCGCCGGCGTACAGCCAGAAGCCGGCAAAGTCCAGTGGCGGGCGGTCGCCCGCGCGCAGCCCGAGCGCGCGCTCGTAGAACTCGCGGGAGCGCTCGATGTCATCGCAGAGCACGAGCACGTGGTCAAGCGCGCTCACCCCGCGGGCCCCGGTCATCCCTGAGTGGCGATCGTCTCGTCGGGCGCGGCGAGGGAGGCGGCGCCGGCGTTGTCGCCGCCGCGCAGGAGGTAGGCGGAGTGCAGGAGCTCGGGCTTGTCCTTGAGCTCCTGAGCGGTGCCGTCGTATTGAACGCGACCGCCCTCCATCACGTAGGCGCGGTTGGCGAGGCCGAGCGCGACGGCGGCGAACTGCTCGATGAGCAGCACTCCGATCCCGGCTTCGGTGACCGAGCGGATCGTCGGGATCAGCCGCTGGACGATCACGGGGGCAAGGCCGAGGGAGAGCTCGTCGATGATCACGAACTGGGGATCGGAGACAAGGGCTTGGGCGAGCACGACCATCTGCTGTTCGCCGCCGGAGAGAGCGCGGGCCTGTATGGGGAGGCGCTTCTCCAATTCGGGGAACATCTCCAGGGCGCGTTTTCGTCCCGCGTTGCCCCGCTTGCCGCGCAGGGAGTAGGTGGCGACCTTGAGGTTGTCTTCGACGGTGAGCTCGGACAGAAGCCGTCGTCCCTCGGGAACGATGGCGATCCCGGCGCGGCGGATCGTCTCGGGGCGGCGACCGGCGAGCTCGCGTTCGCCGAGCTTGACCGAGCCCGCCTTCATCGCGAGCACCCCGCCGACGGCGAGGACCATGCTGGATTTACCGGCGCCGTTGGGGCCGAGCAGGGCGGTGACCTCGCCGGGCGCGATATTCAGGGTGACGCCGCGCACGACGTCGCGCCCCCCGCGGGCAACCGTCAGATCGCTGAGCGTCAGGGAATCGCTCATGCGTGGACCTCCTCGGTTCCGAGATAGGCGCGCACGACGTTGGGGTCCCGGAGCACCTGGTCGGTGGGCCCGGAGGCGATCAGCTTTCCGAAGTCGAGTACGGCCGTGACCGCACAGCAGGAGGAGACGAGGCTCATGTCGTGATCGACGAGGATCGTCAGCGCTCCGGTGCGATCGGGGATCTGGCGGATGATTTCTCCCATGTGGGCGGTCTCCTCGTCGGGCAGGCCCGCGGCAGGCTCATCGAGAAGCACCAGGCGGGGCTTTCCGACGATCGCGCGCGCCAGCTCCACCAACCGCCGCTCACCGGCGCCGAGGGTGCCGACCTTCTTGTAGGTGGCCTGTTCCAGGCCGACGATCCCGATTGCGCCGAGGATGTCCGTGCGGCGGTCAGAGCCGGTCATCTTGGAGTGCTCGTGCACCATGCCGACATTGTCGTAGACCGACAGGTTCTCGATCGCCTGCTCGGTCTGAAACGTCCGCCGCACCCCCCACCGGGCGCGCCGGAAGTGCGCCATCGCCAGGAGGTTGTCGCCGAACGCGGTGACGCTGCCCGTGGCGGGTCGCACGAACCCGGAGAGCACGTTGAAGAACGTCGTCTTGCCGGCCCCGTTGGGACCGATCAGCCCGCACGTGCCCGTCTCGAAGCGGACGGCCATCCCATCCAGCGAGGTCACCCCGCCGAAGCGGACGGTGAGGTCAGACACCTCGATCACGGCGTCTCCCCGGCAGCAGCGGCGCGCCGTCGGGTGCGGCCCGACACGAAGCCGAACAGGCGGGCCATGTCCTTGGGGAGCTGGTCGGCGATCCCGGTCGGGGCGGTCGTGAGGACCTGGAGCACGCCGATCCCGAACAGGATCGTCAGCCAGTCCGGCGATACCCCGAGATCGTTGAGGACGGCCGGCAGCAGCTGAAACAGGACGCCGGCGATGACCGCGCCCCACAGGTTGTAGGCGCCGCCCATCAGCACCACCGCGAGCAGCGTGATGGAGTCCTGGGTCTGGAAATCGATCGAGTACAGGTACCGCGCCGCGCCGGCGAGCAGGCCACCGGCGACGCCGGTGACAAACGACGCCAGCGCGAACGCCCACAACTTGTACAGGGTGGTGTTGATCCCGGCCGCCAGCGCGGCGGGCTCGGACTGGCGGATCGCGGCCCATGCCCGCCCGGGCCGGGTCTTGAGATGCACGAGCACGACCAGGAACATGACGGCGGCGACGATCACCGAGTAGCGAAAGAACCCCGGGTCTGAGGTCGCGATCCCGGGGCGGCGGATCGGCGGGATGTGGACGAGCGCGCCGTTATAGCCACTGAATCCGTGCCCGCCGTTGGGGAAGTTCAACGTCGCCAGCACGACGGTGATCGCCCCGGCGAGCATCAACGTGATCAACGCCAGATACAGGCCACGCATCCGCAATGCCGGGAGCCCGACGATCGTCCCCAACGCCATCGTGATCACCCCGGAGGCGAGCAGCACGACCTCGTAGGGCAGCGACGTGCCGAACAACAGCCGTGCCCCGACCCACGCTCCGATCGCCAACACCGCCGCCTGGCCCAACGACACCAATCCCACCCGCCCGACGAGAACGCCGAGACCGACGGCAACGATCGCGTACACCGCAACCTGGGTCAGCGCATCGATGTAGTAGGTGCTCAGCAACGCCGGCAACACGAGCAGGACGACCAACAGGAAGATCGCGACCACGCCGACGCGGATCTGCCCCCCGCGCGCGAACCGCGGGGGGCGGCCGGCGCAGCACGGTTGGTGGGGGTGACCTCGGTCGCGCTCACCTAGAACTCCTGCCGCGCCAGCGACAGAACCCGCTTGCGGTTCAGGACGAGCAGCGCGATCGCCGCCAGCACGAAAGGCGTCATGTCCCGATAACTGCTCAACGACGCGATCGGCGTCAACAATGCCGAAATCAACCCAATCACGATCGCCGCGACGAACGTGACCCAGATCGAGGTCAGCCGTGCGATCAATGCCGCCGACAGCGACGAGATCACCAGGAATGTCAACGTCGTCGCGTCCAGGGCCACCAGGTCCCCGAGCAGGATCCCCGCCACGCCCGACAGGATCCCGCAGCCAAACCACGCCGCGGCCTCGACCCGCCGCACCGGCACCCCCAAGGTGGCGGTGATCTCGCGATCGTTCGCCATCGCGCGCATCGCCGTCCCCAACTTGCTGACGCGCAAAAACACCGTCGTGACGACTGTCAGGACAATCCCGATGGCGACCGCGATCACATCCGTCGTCGTCACCTGGACCTGGCCGATCATGAATCCATGATTATCCGTCGGCAACGTGATCGCCCGCGACGCGCCGCCCCCCGACGTCCATAGCAAATCCATCACGCCCAACAAGATCAACGTCAACCCGAGCGTCGCCGTCGCCTTGACCAACGGATCACGTCCGGCCAGCGCCCGTCCGAACACCATCCCATACGCCAAGGTCACAACCCCCCCGAACAGCACGCACACCGCGTACGCCAACCATTGGTTGAACCCCGAATGGTTGATCAGCTGCCATGCGATCAGGGCACCGAATGCTCCCACCGCACCGAACGACAGGTTCAACACCCCTGTCGTCCGGTACAGCACGATCATCCCCACGCCCGACAGGGCGTAGACCCCACCCAGCGCGAGACCCGTCACCACGAACGACTGCTCCTCCGTCCACGACGGCAACGACAACGCCAGGTGCAGGAAGAGATGCATGTCCGTTCAGTGTCCCAATCGCATGGCTGCTGTTCGTCCGGTGGCTAGCTCGGCGTGATGCCGGCCGCCTTGGCGGCGCTGTGGTACTGGGCGATCTGCGGATCCGACGACGGGATCGGCGTGCAGCCCCGCGCCGTCACCATCCTGCCGTTCGACGGCGTCGTCGTGTAGTCGGCGTTGTTCGGGATGTGCAGCCCCACCTTGCCGTAAGTCCACGGCTGGCAGAGCATCTCGGTCTTGGCTTCCTTGATGTTGATGATGGCCTTGTTGACGCTCGCCACCGTATACGGTCCCTTGACCGTTTCCAGTGCCTGGGTGAGGAACTTGCCCAGGACGAAGCCCATCTGGCTGAACGAGCCGATGCCGCCGGCGACGCTCTTGCCGTACTTGGCGAGGATCGCCTTGTACAGCTGCATCTCCGGGCCGTTGTGGTCGTCGGCGTCGGTCAGCTCGGCGTTGACGAACAGCTTGTGGTCCCACTTCGGTCCCAGCGCCTTGGCCAGGAAGTCGGTGTTGCACGGCGTCGAGCAGCCCCACGACTTCACGCGGTCCTCGAGGCCGAGCTTCTGCGCGGCCTGAAGGATCACGAGCGCCTCCGGCGGCGTGAAGTTCAGGACCACCGAACCGGTCGGGCCGGCCGCGTTGGCGAGGTTGATCGCCACCGAGTTGGCGTCGTTGATAGGCACGTTCTCAGTCATCGTGGTGATCGGCACGCCCGCCGCCTTGGCGACGGCCGTCGGACCGCCGGCAATGTAGCCGGTGCCCGGGACGTTGGACTGCACGAACACGATCTTCTTGGCGTGTTGCTGGGTGAGCGCGTACTCGACGGCCCCGTCGGAGCTATAGCGGGGTCCCATGTTGACCGCAGCGCTGTTCGGGGTCGACCAGCACTCCGGCGCGATCCCGGCATCCATCTCATAGATGCCCAGCTGCTTCCAATAGCCCTGGTCGATCGTGCACTCGAGCAGGTCGAAGACGCCATTGATGGCGACGACGTGGTCGCCCTGGATCAGCTTCTTGGCGGCCGCTGCCACCTGCGACGGCTGCGTCTGGTCGAGCTGCACGAACAGCTTGAGGGGGTGGCCGTTGACGCCCCCGTTGGCGTTGACGCACGTGAAGTACGCGTTGATCATGTTCGGGCCATCGGTGAAGTCTGTGCCCGGCTGGTGGGTATCGATGGTGCCGATGTTGATCGGGCTGCCCGTCGCCTTGACCCCCGGCTTCGTTCCGCACTTGGAGGTGTCAACGGACCCGCCGCTGCTGCCTCCCGAAGCGCTGCTGCTCGAGGCCGACGTCGCCCCGCCGCCACCGCTGCTGCTGCTGCTGCTCGAACTGCTGCTGCTCCCGCACGCGGCCAGCGCGAATAGCGCGACCGCCGCGATGAATGTCAGGGCAAGTCGCATCCTCGCCCTCGAGTGATAGGTGCTCACCGACCGTCTCCTCTCCTCAGCTATGCAGACCGGTCCCCGAGATCCGCTCGGAGCCGGGGGCATACTAGTTGCGCGTCCGGCTGCATGCAAGATCGAGCTAACACGGTTCCAACTCTGGGCGTGAGCGGGCCATTGCGGGGGTGGTTGCATGCAGCTCCCCGGGGAACTAGACTGCCCGCGCTCCCAGGTACCAGGCCGGCGGGTTGGTCCGGCGGGCCGGCGCCGAGGCCGGCGAACGACGTGCCCAGTCCAGCGCATCCCACCCACATCACCCGGACGGTGCTGCGCTTGCGCGAGTTGATCTTCAACGGGGAGTTCACGCCCGGGGAGCGGATGTCCGAGCTGCCGCTCGTCGAGCTGCTGGGTGTCTCGCGCACGCCGTTACGCCTCGCCCTGGCCGAGCTCGAGCACGAGGGGCTGCTCCGGGGCCTGCCGGCGGGCGGATACGTCGTCCGGGAGTTCACCCAGGCCGATGTGCGCGACGCGATCGAGCTGCGGGGCGTGCTGGAGGGCACGGCGGCGCGCTTCGCCGCCGAGCGGGGGGTGACGGCGCGCGACCTCAATTCGCTGCGGGCGACGAACGAGACGATCAAGAAGCTCGTCCACCGCGGTGACTACGAATCCTTTGAGCGCTACCTGCAGCTCAACGAGACGTTCCATGACCGGCTGTTGAAGATGGCCCGCAGCCCGTTGCTGGAGCGGGCGATCGAGGGCGTCGTGTCCCTGCCGTTCGCCAGCGCGAGCGCGTTCGTCCTCGCCGAAGCCGAGCTGCCGGCGTCGCGTGACATCCTGATCATCGCCCACCGTCACCACTCGAGCCTGATCGAGGCGATCGATCGCCGCCAGGGAGCGCGGGCCGAGGCCCTGGCCCGCGAGCACGCCCGGGTGGCACTGGCCAACCTCGACATCGTCGTCAACACGCACCGCGACGTCCTCGAGCGCTTGCCGGGCGCATCGCTGATTGCCCTGCCCCCCGAACCCGAGCCCGAGCCCGAGCCCGCGTAGGCGCCTCGCCGCTCACCGTCCGCCGCGCTCGCTGACGGCCACCGGCTCCACGACGTCGGCCCACTGCACCGCGAGGCGGGCCGCGGCGTACACGTCGTCGGCGTCGGGCCGGTAGGCATCCTCCAGCGTCGGGCTGAGCGGCACCGGGGCAAAGGGCGCGCCGACGCGCTGGATCGGCGCCTCCAGATAGTCGAAGGCGGCGTCCTGGATCTGGGCGGCCAGCTCGGCTCCGAAGCCTCCGGTCCGCACCGCCTCGTGGGCGACGACGGCCCGCCCGGTCCGGCGCACGGAGTCGGCGATCGGGTCGAGATCGAGGGGGAGCAGGGTGCGCGGATCGATCACCTCGGCCTCGATCCCGTCCGCGGCCAGGCGGTCGGCGGCCTCGAGGGCGTCGCCGACGAGCCGGCCGAGCGCGACGATCGTCACGTCGTCGCCGCGCCGGCGCACGTGCGCGCGCCCGAGCGGGATCGGCTCGCGCGTATCGGGATCCGCCGCCGCATCCTCGCGCCGGAAGTAGAGCGACTTGTTCTCCACGAACACGACCGGGTTGGGGTCGGCGATCGCCGAGGCGAGGAGCCCGGCCGCGTCGGCGGCGCTGGACGGCATGACGACCTTGAGGCCGGGAATGTGGGTCAGCCACGCCTCCAGGCTCTGCGAATGCTGGGCGGCGGCCCGGCCGCCCGAGCCGCCCTGGGTGCGCAGCACGAGCGGAACCGACAGCTGACCGCCGGACATGAAGTGCGCCTTGGCGGCCTGATTGACGAGCTGGTCCAGGGCCAGGGTCACGAAGTCGATGAACATGATCTCGACGACCGGGATGAGGCCCGCCTGGGCGGCGCCGACGGCGACGCCGCACACCGCGCCCTCACTGATCGGCGTGTTGAGCACGCGTTCGCGCCCGAACTCCTCGGAGAGCCCGAGCGTCGCCTGATACGGCCCGCCCTCGGCGACATCCTCGCCGAGCACGATCACCCGCGGGTCGGCGCGCATCGCCCGGGCCAGCGCGGCGTTGATCTCCTTGACGAAGGTCGTCTGCGCCATCGCGGGTCAGGCCCCCGCTCCGGCGTACACGTACTCGGCCACCGCCGCCTCGGGGAGCGGAGGGCTGTCGCGGCCGAAGGCCACCGCCGCCTCCACCTCGGCCCGGGCGTCGCTCTCGATCGTGCGGGCATCGGCGCGGCGCAGCCACCGTCGCCGGACGGCGAGGCGCTCGAGGCCGACGATCGGGTCGAGCTTGGCCTCCTCGGACTCCTCGAGGGCTTCGCGGTAGGCCTGCTGATCGCCCTCGTAGTGGCCGCGGAAGCGATGCGTGCTGCACTCGAGCAGCAGCGGTCCCCGCCCGTCACGGGCCATGGCCACGAACTCGCCGGCGGCGCTCCACACCGCGGCCACATCCGAGCCCTCGACGATCCGCCGTTCGAAGCCGTAGGGCGCCACCACGTCACAGACCGAGCCCACCTTCGTATGGGCCGAGCGCGGGGTGAACTCGGCCATGCCGTTGTTCTCGCAGACGAACAGGAGTGGGAGCTCCCACAGCGCTGCCAGGTTGACGGTCTCGTGGAAATGGCCGGCCTGCACGGCGCCGTCGCCGAAGAAGACCGCCGTCACCCGATCCGATCCGTCGAGCTTGGACCTCAGCGCGTCGCCGGCCGCCATCGGCAGGTTGCCGCCGACGACGCCGGTGGCGCCCATCAGGCCGTGCGCGGTGTCGACGAGGTGCATCGAGCCCCCCAGGCCCCGGCACAGCCCGGCGGAGCGGCCCATCAGCTCGGCCATCGTCTCGTTCATGGGGGCGCCCTTGGCCAGGGCGTGGCCGTGGGCGCGGTGGCCGCTGTAGATGGCGTCGTCGTCACGGAGGTGGTCGCAGACGCCGGCGGCCACGCCCTCGGAGCCGATGCTGAGGTGGATGAGCCCGTGCACCTGCAGCGTGCGGTACAGCTGGGCGACCCGCTCCTCGAAGCAGCGGATCCGCCACATCGTGGTCAGCAGGGCCCGGGCCGTGCGCTTGTCAAGCGCGGCGGCGGGCGCGCGGGAGCGGCGGGCCATGGGGTGGGTTAGTGGCCCACGATTAGGCGGCGACGGGGGCGGCGCCGACAACCTCGCGGACGGCCCCGGCGATCTTGTTCTCGTCGGGCAGCACGAACGCCTCCATCGGCTCGCTGTAGGGGACCGTGGCATCGAGCGCGGTCACCTGCTTGATCGGCGCCTTGAGCGCGGAGAAGCCATGCTCGGCGATCTCGCCGGCGATGATGTTCGACGCCGCGGCATGGCGCGGAGCCTGATCGACGAGCACGAGATGCCCGGTCTTCTCCACCGAGGTGAGGATCGTCGGGATGTCGAGCGGCTGCAGGGTGCGGGGGTCGATGACCTCGGCGTCGATCCCCTCCCCGGCCAGCTGCTCGGCCGCCTCCAGCGCCTTGCCGACCGTCCAGCCGGTGGCGACGATCGTGACGTCGGCGCCCGGCCGGCGGATCGCCGCCTCGCCCAGCGGGACGAGGTACTCGCCCTCGGGCACGTCGCCGTGCTCGAGCACGAGCAGGTAGTGGATGAGGTAGAGGACCGGGTTGTCGTCGCGGATCGCCGACGCGAACAGGCCCTTGGCGTCGGCCGCCGTCGACGGGAGGACGATCTTCAGACCCGGGATGCCGCAGAACATGTTGTAGATGGCACCGGTGTGCTGGCCGGCCCACCCGGCGGTGAAGCCGTAACCGGCCTTGAGCACGAGCGGGACCTTGACCCGGCCGCCGCTCATGTACCGCAGGCGCGGAGCCTCGTTGACGACCTGGTTCATCGCCACCAGCATGAACTCGGACATGAGCAGCTCCACGACCGGCCGGTACCCGGCCAGCGCCAACCCGACGGCCATGCCGATCTCGGCCGTCTCGGAGATCGGGCTCACCCGCACCCGGTCGTTGCCAAACGCCTGGCGCCACTTGTCGTCCTCGGACGGGGCGACGTCCTGGCCGTAGAAGAGCACGGTCTCGTCGCGCTCCATCTCCAGGTGAAGCGCCTCCTCGACGGCGGCGATATAGGGAATCTCTCGTGCCATGAGTGCTCTCCTAGGCGTAGACGTACTTGGTGGCCGCTGCGGGCTCCGGGAACGGGCTGTCGAGCCCGAACTGCACGGCCGCTTCCATCTCGTCGCGAGCCTCCTGGGCGATCTGATCGGCGTCCTGCGCGCTCAGCGTCCCCTGCTCGACGAGGCGCGCGCGGAACCGGGGCACGGGGTCGCCGCGCTTGGCGGCCTCGTACTCGTCGCGGTTGCCGAACACCGTGATCGCCTCATGCTCGGGGTAGTGCAGCGGCACCCCGGGCGGCGCGATCAGGTTGCCGTGAGCCGACAGGCGGTAGACCTTGGACTCGACCAGGGTGGGACCCTCACCGGCGCGAGCTCGGGCCACGGCGGCGCCGACCGCCTCGTACACGGCGATCGGGTCACCGCCGTCGACGGTGACGCCGGGCATGCTGTAGGCCACCGCCTTGATCGACAGCGGCTCACCGGCGGCCGCGTTGGCGTCCTCCTGGTCCGATCGGGTGCCGACGTTGTAGTTGTTGTTCTCCATCACGTAGACGATCGGCAGCTTCCACAGCGACGCGAGGTTGAGCGACTCGTGAAACGCCCCCTGCTTGGAGGCGCCGTCGCCGAAGAAGCAGAGGACGACCTGGCCCTGCTTTCGCAGCTGGGCGGCATAGGCGACGCCGGTGGCCTGGGGGATGCCCTGGCCGACGATGCCCGATGTACCCATGAACCCGCGGTCGGGGTCGACGAGGTGCATCGAGCCGCCATACCCGCCGCACAGCCCGTCGGTGCGCCCGTAGATCTCGGCCATGATCGCCCGGGTGTCGGTGCCGAGCGTGATCGGGTAGCCATGGCAGCGATAGGTGGCCATCAGCTGGTCGGTGGGCTCAAGCGTGGCGAGTGAGCCGACGATCGAGGCCTCGGCGCCGTCGGCGAGATGCGTGTGGCCGCGGATCACGCCCGGGTGGTCCTCGAAGGTGCGCTTCACGCGCTCCTCGAACTCGCGGATGCGCAGCATCTGGCGATAGATCCAGGTCAGGCGCTCGTCGTCGAGCTCGGTCAGGTTCTCGCTGGTGGTCAACGGAAGGGACTCCTCTCTCATGCCGCCGCGGGCGTGAACTGTGCGGCGGTCGTCTCGTAGGCTCGCTCGAACTCCTGCTCGATCGGCAGGGCGCGCAGCTCCTCGGAGAGGACCTCCACCCCCCACGGCCCGGGGTAACCGGCCTGCTGGCAGGCCTTGACGTAGCCGGGAATGTCGAACTCTCCCTCGCCGGGAAGCCGTCGCCGGTTGATGACCTCGTCCAGGGTGTCCTCCATGTCCTCGAACTGGCCGTCGGACAGCTCCACCCAGCGCAGGTACTCGGCGGGGATCCGGTGCAGCTCCTCGGGGGCGATCCCGAGCTTTGACATGTGCCACGTGTCGATGGCCAGTCCGCCGTTGGCCCGGCCCGCGCCCTGGACGAGCTCGAGCGCGGTGCCCAGATCGTTGACGTTGACGTCGAAGGGCATGAACTCGTAGGCGATCGCCGCATCGGTCTGCTCGGCGGCGTCGTCGCACAGGGCGGCGAACGCCTCGGTCAGGCGGTCGAGCTCGCACGGCGTGCCCGGGATGTTGCCGACCTTGATGTGATGCGCGTCGAAGGTGGCCGCCGTCTCGAACAGCAGCCGGCGCAGCTTGTCGGACGCCGCGCGCTCGGTGCTGCCCAGGGGGGCGAAGAAGTCGGCGAGGAACTCGACCTCGAGGTACTTCAGGCCCGCGTCATCGAAGATCGCCTTCATCTCCTGCAGGGTGCGGTCCCGGAGCTGGTGCAGGGTGTCGGCGTGCCACAAACCGATGCCGGCGAAGCCGACGCGCGCGGCCTGGGCGCAGCGATCGCGCCAATCGAACAGGCTCCACTCCCGTCCGAAATGGACTTCCACCGGTCCCGCGGTGGTCCAGTAGAGGTCCACCAGCTCAAGCTCGCCCATCGACACCCCTTCCTCCTCATCGGTCGACCGACAGCCAAGCTAGCGCCGCCTCCGGTGGCCGTCCAGTGTTCGCGCGCACGCCTTCTTGTCGATCCGCGCGCTGGTCAGGCGACGATCCGCAGCAGCGCGGCGACGAGCTCGTCGGTACGCGACAGCCACGGCGAGTGATCGGTGTCGATCTCGATCACGGGATCGCAGCCGGCCGCGGTGTACATGCGGCGCTGGATCGGCGGGCGGATCGCGCGGTCCTGTAGGCACGAGACGTAGGCCCGGGGGAGGGCGGCGAACGCCTCGGCATTGGGCTCCTCGAGCTCGAACGGCTGGGTGAACGGGATGACGGGCTGGGCGCCGCGCTGGGGCAGCGCCCACGCCACCTGCTCGTCCGTGCAGCAGTGATAGAGGGCCTCGGGGGCCGCCGCGGGCGGCATCGTCGCCACCGGCGGGTCGCCGTCGACGACGAGGCTGGCCTGGACGGCGTCGCCGGCCGCCTCGGGCAGGTGGGTGATCTCGATCAGCGACTGGCCGGGCTCGGGGAGGAACGCTGAGACGTAGATGAGGCGCTCCACGCCCTGCGGGAAGCGCGCCGCCGCCTGGGTGATGGCCATCCCGCCCATGCTGTGGCCGGTCAGCACGACGGGGGCGCCGATCCGCTCCATCGCCTCGCCGATCGCCTGCGCATACCGGGCAAGCGTCACCTCGGCGACCGGGGTCGCGTCGGCGCCGGCCCCCGGCAGGTCGATTGCCGTGGCCTCGTGGCCGGCGGCCCGCAGCCCCGGCATCACCCGCTCCCAGCACCACGCGCCGCCCATCGCGCCGTGCACCAGCAGGAACCTCGCCATCACCCATCTCCCTTGTCGTGGCCGATCGTGCGGCGCGATCCTAACCAGTGGGGCCCGCCACCCGGCCTCATATGATGCGGCCAGGCGCAGTGACCGTTCTCTTTGACACGGCGATGCTCGAGCCGGCCGACCGTCCGGACTCGTGGAACGACGCCCATCGACGGATCTTCTTTCCGATCGGCGTGCGGTTTACGGAGGCGGACGCCCCCAGCGGCCGCATCGAACAGCAGCAACTGGGTCCGGTGCGGGCCTTCCGGGTCTCGAGCGAGCCCTCGGTCATCGAGCGCAGCGTGGCCGAGGTCCGGTCCTTCGACCCTGGCGACTTTCTCATCGGGACGTTGCTGAGCGGACGGACGGGAATCGAGCAGGCCGGTCGCTCGGGCCTGCTCGGTCCACGCGACGTGTCGAGCTGGGACAGCTCGCGCCCGTTCCGCGTCACCCACTTCGAGCCGTTCGAGCTGTTGCTCCTCGTCGTGCCCGAGCAACTCCTCGGTCTACGACGAACGGCGATGCAGGCGCGCACCGCCAGCCGGCTGGCACCCGGGAGCGGCCTGGCGTCTCTGGCTGCGAGTTTCTTTCGCGACGTCTGGAACGTCGCCGAGCGCGACCCGGGCGGCCGTCGAGACGACCTGGGCGACGGGGTCCTGTCGCTCGTGCGGGCGCTGCACGGCCACGATACGGCCGAACGGGAGCCTCGTCGGGGATTGTCGGGAGATCTGCTCCTGTCCCAGATCCGATCCTTCATCGAGCGCAACCTCGAGGATCCGTCGCTCGGCCCGGAGTCGATCGCCCGCGCCCACTTCATCTCCACGCGGTACGTGCACAAGCTGTTCGCCCGAGACAGTGTCTCGGTGTCGGATTGGGTGCGCCATCGACGGCTCGAGGCCTGTCGCAGAGCTCTCATGGATCCCGCGCAGGACTCCTTGTCGGTGGCCGAGATCGCACGCCACTGGACGTTCACGAGTCCAACGCACTTCAGCCGCGTGTTTCGGGAGACCTACGGCTGCACGCCGTCTGAATGCCGCCGTAGCGCCTGAGGCGCTCCCCAACTGTGCGCTGTGGGCACAGGATTGTTCGCTGTGGTGACTAGCCGCCGCGCGCGGTCAGCCCTATTGTCCCGCCGAGAAGGGAGTCCTGAGAGGAGAGCTTGCGTCGTGACGTCTGACCACGATCTGTCGTTTCCCAACCCGTACTCGGTGGCGACACCCGAGGGGTGCGAGGGCTGGGAGGAGATGTACCCCTACTACGCGGTCTTCGACGAGCGCCGGCGCGAAGCCGACGAGAACCGCTTCTGGTTCTGGAACTCGATGCACTTCCCGACCCCGCACCCGGCGTTCGATGTGATCTGCATCGACTCGCCCTATCAAGCGGTCGGCGCGTGGCAGAACCGGGTGTTCGCCGTGCCGCCGGCCATGGGCATCGACTACCGCGCGGTCAACGGCTACATCTACATCTCGGCCAACCCGGTCACCGATCCGGCGAAGGTCGCCGAGCGGGCGGAGTTCTTTCAGGCGCGCGCCGGGCACTACTTCGCCAACTGGTCGGAGCTGTACCCGAAGTGGCGGGCCAAGATGGAAGCCCTGATCGCCGAGCTGGACGCCCTCGTGATCCCGGATCTGCCGGAGTACGAGCCCGACGAGGTCGCGTTCGGCACCGACCGCAACACCGCGTTCTACGAGGTGCTCGATGCCTACCCGCGGCTGCTGCGCCTCGGCGACCTGATGTGGCAGCACCACTTCGAGTTTCTGCTGCTCGGCTACGGCGCCTACGCGACCTTCGCCGAGCTCTGCAAGGCAGAGCTGCCGGACATCCCCGATCAGCACATCGCCCAGATGGTGGCCGGCATCGACGTGCTGCTGTTCCGGCCCGATGCCGAGCTGCGTCGCCTGGCGGCGCTGGCGATCGAGACCGAGGTCGACGGCGCGTTCGTCGAAGGGCGCACCCCCGCCGAGATCGACGCCGCGCTCGCCGAGTCCGACGCGGGACGAGCGTGGCTCCAGGAGCTGGAGAAGATCAAGGACCCGTGGTTCAACATGGCCACCGGCGACGGACTGACCCACTACTACCGCAGCTGGCTGGACGATCCGAGTATCCCGTACGCCTCGCTCATCGGGCACGTCGCGGCGCTACGGGCCGGCGCGCCGACCGAGCGGCCCACGGAGGAGATCGTGCGCGAGCGCGACCGACTCGCCGAGGGCTACGCCGCGCTGCTCTCCGACGAGGTGCGCGGTCCGTGGAACGACCTGCTGGCGCTCTCGCGCACCGTGTTCCCGTACGTCGAGGAGCATAAGTTCTACTGCGACTACTGGTTCCTCACCCGGTGGTGGAACAAGGTCCGCGAGTTCGGGGCGCTGCTCGCCCGGCATCGCTTCTTGCAGGACGGCGAGGACATCTTCCAGCTCTCCCGCCATGAGGTCGCCACCGCGCTCGACGAGCTGGTGCTGACCTGGGCGACCGGCGGTGAGGCGCTGGGGCCGATCCACTGGCCCCCGATCGCCGCGCGGCGCAAGGACCTCCTGGAGAAGCTCAGCCACTGGACGCCCCCACCGGCGCTCGGCGTCGTGCCCGAGGCGATCAACGACCCGATGACGATCATGCTGTGGGGCGTGACGACCGAGCGGGTCCAGGAGTGGGCGCGCCAGAAGGAGGGCGGCTCCGAGCTCACCGGCGCCGCCGCCTCGCCGGGGGTCGTGGAGGGGCCGGCGCGGGTGGTGCGCTCAGTCGCGGAGATCGCCGATGTCCGGGACGGCGAGATCCTGGTGTGCGGCTCGACGTCGCCCGCGTGGGCACCCATCTTCACCAAGATCAAGGCGACGGTCACCGACGTGGGCGGCGTGATGTCGCACGCGGCGATCGTGTGCCGCGAATATGGTCTGCCCGCGGTGGTCGGCACCGGACGGGCGACATCAGAGATCCACACCGGACAGGCGATCCGTGTCGACGGCTCCACTGGGGTGGTCACGCTCCTCCGCGGCGCATGATGGCCACGACGCACCTGACCGCGCTGCACGACCTCCGCGCCGCCGACGCCGCCGAGTTCGGCGGCAAGAGCGCCAGCCTGGGCGAGCTGCTCTCGGTCGGCATCCCAGTGCCAGCGGGATTCGCGCTCCCGGCGGCGGCGTTCACCGACTTCGTCGCGGGCGCCGGCCTGGCACCCATCGTCGCCGAGGCCCTGACGAGCGCCGGGGAGAAGGTCGACGCCCTGCAGGCGGCCGCGCGGCGGATCGGCAGCGCGATCGACGCCGCCGACATGCCCGCATCCCTCGTGTCCGACGTGGGCGCGCAGTACGCGCGGCTCGCCGGAGATGACGTGCCGGTGGCGGTGCGCTCGAGCGCGCTCGGCGAGGACAGCGCCGAGGCGACGTTCGCCGGTCAGCAGGAGACGATCCTGTGGGTACGCGGCGCCGATGGTGTGATCGACGCGATCCGGGCATGCTGGGCCAGCCTCTACAGTGCCGAGGCGATCAGCTACCGTCGCCGGCTGCAGCGATCGGACCCGGCGATGGGGGTGACCGTGCAGCGGATGGTCGACGCCGTCGTCTCGGGGGTCATGTTCACCTGCAACCCCGTCAGCGGCGACCGCAGCATGGTGGCGATCAACGCCGGATGGGGGCTGGGCCTGGCCGTCGTCGGCGGCGAGGTCACTCCCGACGACCTCCTCGTCTCCAAGGTCACCGGGGAGGTCGTGCGCGAGACGATCGCCGACAAGCACCTCCAGTACATCCCGGCCCCCAGCGGGCGCGGCACCGAGCGCGTTGCCGTCGACGAGGACCGGCGCCGGCAGCCGTGCCTCGATGCACCGGCCATCACCCGCCTCGTCGAGCTCGCCCGGCGCGTCGAGACCCATTTCGCAGCACCGCAGGACGTCGAGTGGGCGATCGACGCCGACGGAGAGCTGTTCGTGCTGCAATCGCGACCGGTCACCGGGCTGCCCGAGCGCCCGAGTGCCCCGCGGCGCGGCGTCGGCGATGGCGCTCGTGATGGGCACGTTCGGCGTGCGGCCCACGGAGAAGGACTGATGGGCCTCACCGACGACGACGTCCGCGAGATCCTACGCATCGTCGACGAGTCCGATCTGGAGGAGCTCCAGATCCAAACCGAAGGGTTCTCGCTGCATGTGAGTCGCCGCAGCGACCCGCTCGCGTCGCCTGCGCCGCCGCTCGCCGCCGCCCCGACCGCTCCCGCCGGGCGCACGCCGGAGCCGGAGCCGGGACCGGAGCCGGCGGTCGAGCCCTCCGACGGGACCGTCGTTGTCCCCTCCCCGATGCTGGGGACGTTCTACCGGGCCGAGGCGCCCGGCGCGGCGCCGTTCGTCGACGTGGGGGCGACGGTCGGCCCCGACACGACAGTGGGCATCATCGAGGTCATGAAGATGATGAATTCGGTGGCCGCCGGCGTCACCGGGACGATCGTGGAGGTGTGCGCGGAGAACGGCGCGCTCGTCGAGTACGGGGAACCGCTGCTCCGGGTCAGGGCGGGCGGGACCGATTAAGCGCGTCTTCATCCCCAACCGCGGGGAGATCGCCGTGCGGATCGTGGACGCGTGCCGGGCGCTCGACCTCGAGTGCGTCGTCGGCGCCTCGGAGGCCGACCTCGACGGCATGGCCGCCCGCATGGCCGACCGCGTGGTGTGCCTGGGGCCGGGCCCCGCCGGCGAGAGCTACCTCCGCTCCGAGACCGTCGTCCAGGCCGCGCTCGGCACGGGGTGTGATGCGATCCATCCCGGCTACGGCTTTCTCTCCGAGAGCCCGGTACTGGCCCGGCTCGCCGGCGAGCACGGCCTGATCTTCGTCGGGCCGCCGGTGGCGGCGATCGAGCTCGCGGGGGACAAGCTGGCCGCGCGCGCGGCCGCGCAGCGGGCCGGCGTTCCCGTGCTGCCGGGCGGCGAGGCGCCGTCGCCGCACCACGCCCGGGAGCTGGCGGCCGAGATCGGCTATCCGGTGCTCGTCAAGGCGGCCGGCGGCGGGGGAGGGCGGGGAATCAAACGCGTCGAGGACGAGAGCCAGCTCGACGCGCTGCTGGCACTGGCGCGCCGCGAGGCGGGAGCGGCGTTTGCCGATGATCGCGTCTACCTCGAGCGTCTCGTGACCCCGGCGCGTCACGTCGAGGTCCAGATCGCCGCCGACGCGCACGGCTCGGTCGTCCACCTCGGGGAGCGCGACTGCTCGGTGCAGCGCCGCTATCAGAAGGTGGTGGAGGAGGCGCCCGCGCCCGTGCTCTGGCCCGAGACCCGGACGACGCTGCTGGAGTCGGCGATCGCCCTCGCCGGCGAGCTCGGATACCGCAACCTGGGGACCGTCGAGTTCGTCGTCGATCCCGCCACCGGCGACCCGTTCTTCCTCGAGGTCAACTGCCGCATCCAGGTCGAGCATCCGGTGACCGAGGCGGTGTGCGGTCGCGACCTCGTCGCCCTCCAGCTGCGGATCGCCGATGGGCAGCCGCTCGGCTTCGCCCAGGACGAGGTCCGCATCAGCGGACACGCGATCGAGTGCCGGCTGAACGCCGAGGACCCGACGCGTGGCTTCGCCCCCTCCCCGGGTACCCTCGAGCTGTTCTCCGTGCCCGAGCGGCCTGGGCTGCGGGTCGACACCCACTGCGCTCCCGGAGCCTCGATCCCGCCCTACTACGACTCGCTGATGGCCAAGCTGATCGCCCACGGCGACGACCGCGACCAGGCGCTCGCGCTGCTGCTCGACGCTCTCGCCGATACCGACGTCGAGGGCGTGGAGACCAATCGCATGCTGCTCATCGAGGTGCTCGGCCACCCCGACTTCCAGGCGGCGGGCGTGACCACGAACTGGCTGGAGCGCGTGCTCCAGTGACGCGCACGATCGAGTTCATCGACACGACGACGCGGGACGGCAACCAGAGCCTGTGGAGCGCGACCGGGCTGACGACGCCCGACGTGCTCGCCATCGCGCCGGTGCTCGACCGGGTCGGCTACCACGCGCTCGACTTCACCTCGAGCACCCACATGGCGGTCTCGGTGCGCTTTCACCGCGAGGATCCGTGGGAGCGCATTCGCCGGGTCAGCGCCGCCATGCCCGACACCCCGCTGGGGATGATCACCCCCGGGATGCGGTTCATCTCCTGGGTGCCGGCCTCCGACGACGTCATGCGCCTGGCCTTCCGGCTCGTCGCGCGCAACGGCATCCGCCGGCTGAAGATCGCCGATCCCTCCAACGACCCGGCCCGCATCCGGCGGCTGGCGGCGATGGCGCGCGAAGCCGGAATCGAGGAGATCGTCGTCGGGTTGACGTACTCGATCAGCGCCGTCCACACCCACGCCTACTACGCCGAGCGGGCGGCGGCGTTGGCCGACTGCGCCGAGATGGACCGGATGTACCTCAAGGATCCGGGCGGGCTGCTCACGCCCGATGCCGTGCGCGAGCTGGCCCCCCACCTGCTCGCGGCGGCCGGCGAGCGGCCGCTCGAGCTGCACAGCCATTGCACGATCGGGCTGGCGCCGCTCGTCTACCTGGAGGGGGTCCAGGCCGGCTTCGGCGTCGTGCACACCGCGTCGGGTCCGCTGGCGCGTGGCACCTCGCAGCCCGAGGTGGTCTCGACGGCGCGCAACCTCGAGGCCTCGGGCTACGCGCACGGACTCGATCTGGCCCAGCAGGAGATCGTGTCCGCGCACTTTGATCAGATCGCCCGCGCCAAGGGCCTGCCGGCGGGCATCCCGCGCGAGTTCGATGCCGCCTACTACCGCCACCAGCTGCCCGGCGGGATGGTGACGACGACCCGCCGGATGCTCGAGGAGCTGCGCCGGCCCGAGCTGTTCGACGCCGTCCTGGAGGAGGTCACCCGCGTCCGCGCCGAGATGGGCTATCCGATCATCGTGACGCCGGTGTCGCAGTTCATCGCCAGCCAGGCCGCCCACAACGTGATCGACGGCGAGCGCTGGCGCACCGTCTCCGACGAGACGGTGCGCTACTTCCTCGGCCACTACGGCGAGCCACCGGCTCCGGTCGACCCGCAGATCGCCGATCGCGTGCTGGCCCGCCCGCAGGCGACCCAGCTGGGCGAGCTTCAGCCGCTCAGTCTCGAGGGCGCCCGCGAGCGCTTCGGTGCGCGGATCTCCGAGGAGGAGCTGCTGCTGCGCCTGACGATGCCGGCCGAGCAGGTCGACGCGATGATCGCCGCCCGCGACGCCGGCGACGGACGTGGCCGGCCGCTCCCGGCGGCGCGGCCCGGACGCTCGCCGGTCGTCACGCTGCTGCGCGAGCTCGAGCGGCGCGAGTCGATTCACAGCGCCGAGATCGTCTCCGGCACCGACCGGGTGGTGTGGCGCCGTGGTTGACCTCGGCGGCGTGCGCGGGTTCGTGTTCGACATCGACGGCACCCTGCTGCACCGCGGGCCCGACGGTCGCGGTCATCCGCAGCCGGGGGCCGTCGAGGTCCTCCAGCGCATCCGGGACACCGGGCGCAGGCTCGCCCTGTTCACCAACGGCAGCCACGTCCCCTCGGCCCGGATCGCCCGCGGTCTGCGCGAGGACGGCCTCGAGGTGGCCGACGAGGAGCTCATCACCCCCGTCGACAGCGCCACGAGCCACATCCTCGCCCGCCATCCCGGTGATCCGGTGCTCGCGTTCGCCTCCGACGCCGTGCGTGAGCACATGGTCGCCCGCGGCGTGCGCCTCGCCGACGGCGAGGACGCTCGGGTCGTGTTCGTCGCCCACCGCCAGCAGGTCGATCTGGACGACCTCGATCGCGCCGCCCGTGCGATCGGTGCCGGGGCGCCGCTGTACACCGGCAGCTACGTCCGCGGCTACGCCGGGGCCAACGGCATGATCTTCAGCCGCAACTCGATGATCGCCGCGGCGCTCGCCAAGGTGACGGGCGCCCGGCCGCGCGTGCTCGGCAAGCCGTCGCGGCCCGCCGTCGCCGAGCTCAGCCGCCGGCTGGGCATTGCGCCCGGCGAGCTGGCGGTGATCGGCGACGACCTCGGCATGGACGTCGCCCTCGGGCGGATGGGCGGCTCGCGCACCGTGCTCGTGCGCAGCGGGATCAGCGGCGCGATCGACCTCGACACGGTCCCTGAGCGCCAGCGTCCCGACGCCACCGTCGACGGCGTCGCCGACCTTCTGGACTGGCTCTAGCTGCGCTTGGAGCGGGTTATCCCCCTCCAGGGGGGCAAACTCGCTCCAAGCTAGCCGCCGGCCTCGACGATCGCGCGCCAGATGTTCTCGCCGTTGGCGGGCATCCCGACGTGGCGCACGCCGAGGTGGGCGAGGGCGTCGATCACCGCGTTGTGGACGGCCGGGGTGGCGCCGATCGTGCCCGATTCCCCGATGCCCTTGGCGCCGAGCGGGTTGATCGGGGTCGGGGTCTCCATCACGACCCGCTCGAACGACGGCATCTCGACCGCCGAGGGGATGCAGTAGGTGACGAGGTTGGCGTGCTGGGGGTTGCCGTCGTCGTCGTAGCGGACCTCCTCGTAGAGGGCCTGGGCGATCCCGGCGGCCAGGCCGCCGTGGACCTGGCCCTCGGCGATCATCGGGTTGATGATCGTCCCGGCGTCGTCGCAGGCGATCATCCGCACCAGGCGCACCGAGCCGGTGTCGGCGTCGACCTCGACGACGGCCACGTGGGCCCCGAACGGGAACGTCGGCTGCGCGGCCTGGAAGTCGGTCTCGGCGCTGAGCTCGGCCAGGCGGCCGTCGTCCTGGAGTTGGCCGGCGAGGTCGCTCCAGGCGAGCGCCGGCTCGGGAGCGCCGGTGACGTGAAACCGCCCGCCGTCGAGGTCGAGCACCATGTCCTCGGGGCTGGCCTCCAGCGCGTCCGCGGCCAGCTCCTTGGCGCGCTGCACGAGGAGCTCCGACGCCTGGCCGGCGGCCGCGCCGCCGATCTGGGTCGACTTGGAGCCGTAGGTCCCGGTGCCGCGCGGCACCCGGTCGGTGTCGCCGGCGACGACCTGGATGTTCTCCACCTCGATCCCGGTCCGCTGGGCGACGATCTGGGCGAATGTCGTCTCATGGCCCTGACCGTGGGAGAACGAGCCCGTGCGGACGATCGCCCCGCCGTCCTCGGTGACCTCGACGGCCCCGAACTCGGACTCGCCGATGCCGTTGGTGATCTCGACGTAGACGCTCAGGCCGATGCCGAGCAGCGTGCGCGAGCCCTCGGCGCGGCGCCGCTCCTGCTCGCGGCGCAGCTCCTCGTAGCCGGCCTGCTCGAGCGCGCGGTCCAGCGCCCCCGCGTAGTCGCCGATGTCATATGTCGCTCCGGCGGCGGTGGTGACGGGGAAGCGGTCGTTGGCGATGAAGTTGCGCCGTCGCAACTCGGCGGGGTCGATCCCCGCCTCGGCGGCGAACATGTCGATCGCCCGCTCGATCATCTGGGTGGCCTCCGGCCGCCCGGCGCCGCGCACGGGGCCGGTGGGGGTGGAGTTGGAGACGACCGCGGTGACGTCGACCTCGATCTTCGGGATGTCGTAGACGCCGCTGGACATCATCTGGGTGAGCACGGCGAGGAACGCGCCGATTCCCGGATAGGCGCCGGCGTCCTGCAGCAGCTTGACGCGCAGCGCCTGCAGCTTGCCGTCGCGGGTGCCGCCGAGCTCGAAGTCGGCCCACTGGGCGCGGCCGTGGTGCATGGCGACCATGTGCTCGGAGCGCGTCTCGGTCCACCGCACGGTCCGGGTGGGTGGGACCGCATTCATGGCCAGCCAGCCCATGAGGAAGTCCTCGACGTCGGCGCCCTTGCCGCCGAACCCGCCGCCGACGTCGGGCGCGATCACCCGGACCTGATCGGGCTCGAGGCCGAGCGTGCCGGCGATCGCGGCCTTGTCCTGATGCGGGGTCTGGGTGGAGAGCCAGATCGTCAGCTTGCCGTCCTCGAAGGTGGCGACCGTCGACCGCGGCTCGATCGGCAGGGCGAGCAGCCGGGGACTCTCGTTGGATCCCGAGACGACGATCTCGCAGTCGGCCAGCAGCCCCTCGTCGGGGCTCTCCACCGGGATCCGCAGGCACGTGTTGGACCCCGCGGGCTCGAACAGCAGCACCTCGTCCTTGACGGCTTCGCGGATGTCGGTGATCGCGGGCCGCGACTCGTACTCGACGAACACCATCTCGGCGGCGTCGACCGACGCCGCGCGGGACTCGGCGAGCACGACGGCCACGATCTCGCCGGCGTAGCGCACCGTGTCGGTGGCGACCGGCGGGCGGTTCATGCTCTCGTGGACCTGGACCATTGGCGGGGGTGCGATCGGCGACAGGCCGATGTCGGCGGCCGTGAACACCTGCACCCCCGGCAGCGCGCGGGCCTGCTCGGCGTCGATCGACTCGATCGTGCCGTGGGCCACGTACGAGCGCACGAACGTCACGAACAGCGCGTCCTGAACGCGCTGGTCATCGACGTAGCGGCCCTGTCCGAGGAGGAAGCGCGGGTCCTCGCGGCGGCGAATCCTCTGTCCGATTCCGGTGGCCATGGGTAGTCCTTTCCGACGAGGCCTATTGCTCAGGCGGGATTGTTATCACGGGGGCGTCCGGCTGCCAGCCAATCCGCGCGACGGCGGTTGCCGCGCAGCGCACGCGGATCATGGATCGACGAACTTGGCCGGCTCCTTGGCGAACCCGGCGGTCACCGCGGCCAGCTGATTGGGCGATCCGATGAGCCCGAGCTGGAGCTCGGCCTCGAGCGCGAGCGTAGTCGCGGCATCGCCGGTCCACGCTTCGTCGAACAGCCGCTTGGCGCCGCGAACGGCGTCCGGGGAGCGGCTGGCGATCTCCGCGGCGAGCTCGCGCGCCGCCGCCAGCGGATCGTCGGCCACCCGGGTGACGACGCCGAGGCGCTGCGCCTCGGTTCCGTCGAACACGCGCCCGGTGAAGGTCAGCTCCTTGGCGACGTCGATCCCGACGAGGCGGGGGAGTGCGCGCGTAATCGACATGTCGGGGATCAGGCCCCACTTGACCTCCATCACCGACAGGCGGGCGTCGGGGGCGGCGATCCGGATGTCGGCGCCGAGCGCGATCTGCAGGCCACCGCCGAAGCAGTTGCCGTGCACGGCGGCGATCACCGGCATGGGCAGCGTTCGCCAGTCGTCGGCGGAGCGCTGGAAGTAGTTGGGGACCTCGTCGCGAATGCGGTCGGTGAGGCCCGCGGGGCCGCCGCCGGACTGCATGATGCTGACGACGTCCAGCCCCGAGCAGAAGCTCGGCCCCTCGCCGTGCAGGACGACGGCCCGCACCCCGGGCTCGGTGCGCAGGCGCCCGGCGGCGGCGATGATCTGATCGAACATCGCGACGTCGAGGGCGTTGTGCTTGTCCGGACGCGTCAACGTGACGACGGCGACGTGGTCGGCGATCTCGATGCGGACGCGGGGGGACTCGGTCATGGTGAGAGCGAGAGCGTATTCAGTCCGCGAGCGCGACCGGGTCGCCGAGGCGGACGGTCCCGCCGCGGAGCACCTCGCCGTAGATCCCGAACGGGAGGGGCTCGGTGGTGTTCTCGTCGCGGCGGTACTCGCCGAGCACGTCAAGCGTCGGGACGTCGATCTGGCCGCTCTCGGGGTCGCGGCTGGTGATCAGGCACCGTCCGACGTGGCCGCGCATGGCCAGCGTGGCCTCGCCGACGTGGACGCGGCGTCCCACCCAGCCGTCCTCCTCGTGAGCGTCGACGCCGTCGACCTCGATCAGCATCCGGAAGCGCCGGGCATCGAGCTCGTCGTGCTGCGCCGCCGCGGCCAGGCGCCGCAGCGAGGAGCGGGAGATGACCGAGGTGGCGCCGGCGCGCCCGCGGTCGACGGCGGTCTGCGCGCGGACGAGGCGCAGCGGCCGCTCCAGGCGAGACGAGAGTGCCTGCGACCACGGCCCGCGCAGCTCCCGGGCGTCGCGCGGCGCCGAGAAGAAGCGCGTCGGCACGGTGTCGCCGTAGTCCAGGGGGGCGGCGACGCGCGTCCCGTCGGCAAACGTCAGGGCCAGGGTCTCGCCCTCGCCGTCGTATTCGGGCACGATCGTCTGCAGCTCGCCGAGCTGCTTGCCGTTGATCATCCTCCCGCGCTCGTCGACGACGTAGAAGACCCGGTCGCCCCGGGCGCCGAGCTCTCCGAGCTCGATCGACTCGACCTCGCTCACCCGCATGCCCTTCACCGGCGTCGTCGTCAGCGCGCAGACCGAGATGGCCATCAGGCCGCGGCCTGCTCGGCCCAGTCGCGGTAGAGCTCCCAGTAGCGCCCGCCGGCCTCGAGCAGCTCCTCGTGGGTACCGGATTCGACGATCTCGCCGTACTCCATGACGAGGATCCGGGCGGCGTTGCGGATCGTCGACAGCCGGTGGGCGATGACGACCGCGGTGCGGCCGGCGACGAGGCGGCGCAGCCCCTCCTCGATCAGTCCCTCGGTGTGGACGTCGACGTTGGCCGTCGCCTCGTCGAGGACGAGGATCCGGGGATCGGCGACGAGGGCGCGCGCGAACGCGACGAGCTGGCGCTGGCCGGCCGACAGCTGGACTCCGCGCTCCCCGACCTGAGTGTCGTAGCCGTGCTCGAGCGCCATGATGAACTCGTCGGCGCCGACGGCGCGGGCAGCGTCGCGGATCTCGTCGTCGGTCGCCTCCCGGCGCCCGAAGGAGATGTTCTCGCGCACGGTGCCACTGAACAGGAAGCCCTCCTGGGGGACCATGCCCATCTGCGAGCGCAGCGACTGGGCGGTCACCGAGCGCAGGTCGTGGCCGTCGACGAGGACCGCCCCCTCGGTCGGGTCATAGAAGCGCGCGACGAGCTTGGCGAACGTCGACTTGCCGGCGCCGGTCTCGCCGACGAGCGCGATCGTCTGACCGGCCGCGACGTCGAGGTCGACGTGGCGCAGCGCCCACGCTCCGTCCTCATCGGCGCCGTAGCGAAACGAGACGTCGCGAAACTCGAGCCGGCCGGCGATCCGCGGCAGCTCGATCGCGTCGGGGGCGTCGACGATGTCCGGCTGCTCGTCGAGGAGGCTGAAGATCTTGTCGAGCGCCGCCATCCCCGACTGGTAGGTCGTGTACAGCTGCGAGAGCTGCTGGATCGGGTCAAAGAAGTTGTTCAGCGCGGCGATGAACGCGAACACGACGCCCGTCGAGGTGTGGCCGTTGATCGCCTCCAGTCCGCCGACGAGCAGGATCTCGACCGTCACCAGCGCCGAGAGCAGCTCCACCGCGGGGAAGTAGGCGGCGTTGAGCTTGACCGTCGTCATGTTGGCCGCCCGGTTGGCGTCGTTGAGCTCGGCGAACTCGTCGATGTGGCGGCGCTCCTGCCCGAACGAGCGCACGACCCGGATGCCCGACAGCGTCTCGGCCAGGTAGGCGGTGATGGTGGCGATCTTCTCGCGGGTCAGCCGGTAGGCGTCGGCCGACGCGATGCGAAACGCCAGCGCGCCGACGAACAGGATCGGAAGCGCCAGGAAGGTCAGCAACGCGAGATGGAAGTCGAGGACGAGGAGGATGACGACGACCCCGATCAGGGTCAGGCTCGACTGGATGAGGGTGGCCAGTCCGTCCTCGACGAGCTGATCGAGCGCCTCCACGTCGTTGGTCATGCGGCTGATCAGCCATCCGGCGCGGTTGCGCGAGTAGAAACCGATCGACAGCGACTGCAGGTGGGCGAACAGCTTGAGCCGCAGGTCGCGCAGCGCGCGCTGACCGACCCATCCGACGAGGTAGGTCTGGGCATAGGTGCACAGGCCGTAGACGATCGCCGAGAGCAGGAACACGCCGACGACGACGTCGAGCGCGCCCACGTCGCGATGGCGGATGCCCTGGTCGATGGCCACCTTGGCCAGCGGCGCGGGGGCGAGCGAGGCGGCCGTCGCCAGCACGAGCGAGACGAACATCAACCCGACTCGCCAGCGGTAGGGGGCGAGGATCTCGGCCAGCCCGCGCAGCTTGCGCCCGCGACCGCCCGTCTCGCGCAGCCGGCGCTGCAGCTCGGAGTAGGAGAGGACGCTCACAGGCTCGCGACCTCGGGCGCCTTGCGGGTGAGGAAGACCTGGTCGGGCAGGCCGGACCGGACGATCTCGCGGTACAGGTCGGAGGTCTCAAGCAGCTCATCGTGCGAGCCGTCGGCGACAACACGCCCGTGCTCGAGGACGACGATCCGGTCGGCGAGGGCGATCGTCGACAGCCGGTGGGCGATGATGAACGTCGTGCGGTCGGTCATCACGTCCTGGAGCGCGTTCTTGATCTCCGACTCGGTGGAGGCGTCGACCGACGAGGTGGCGTCATCGAGGACGAGGATGCGCGGCTCGGCGAGGATCGCGCGGGCGATGGCGATCCGCTGGCGCTGGCCGCCGGAGAGGGTCAGGCCGCGCTCGCCGATCATCGTGTCATAGCCCTTGGGCAGCCGTTCGATGAAGCCGGCGGCCTGCGCCGCGGTGGCGGCGCGCACGACCTCCTCGCGGGTGGCGTCGGCCCGCGCGTAGGCGATGTTGTCGTGCACGGTGGCCGAGAACAGGAACGGGTCGTCGGTGACGACGGCCAGCTCGCGCCGGAGGCTGTCGAGCTGGACCGAGCGCACGTCGGCGCCGTCGATCGACACGGCGCCCGCGGTCACGTCGTAGAGCCGCGGCAGCAGCGAGACGAGCGCCGACTTGCCCGAGCCCATCGCCCCGACGAGGGCGACCGTCTGGCCGGCCGGCACGTCGAGGTCGACGTCGGAGAGCGCCGGGGTCACCGTCCCCTCGAACGACAAGTCGACGCCCGTGAAGCGCACGTGGCCGTTGCCCTCCGGGAGCGGCGGGGCATCCGGGGGGCTGACGATCGCCGGCGCCCGGTCGAGGATCTGGAAGATGCGCGCGCCCGACGCGGTCGAGCGCTGGGCGGCGCCGAGCATGTAGCCGAGCGTGCGCATCGGCGAGATGAGCATCAGCAGGTAGGCGTAGAAGGCGGTGAAGGCGCCGACCGACAGCGAGCCGTGGATCACCTCGCGCCCGCCGAAGAGGAGGATCGCGCCCAGCCCGAGGTTGGGCAGAAAGCTGATCAGGGGCGTGTAGAACGCTTGGATCCGGGTGGCGTAGACCTGCTGCTCGAACACCCGCTCGGTCGTGTTCTCGAAGCGCTCGTACTGGCGCTCCTCCTGGGCGAACGCCTTGACGACGCGCACGCCGGAGAGGTTCTCCTCGGTGTCGGCGGTCAGCTCGGCGATCCGCTGCTGGGCCTCCTGCATCGCCGGCTTTGACTTGTGCCCGTAGCGGTGGGCGATGAGCACGACGAACGGCACCGGGGCGAGCGAGATCGCGGCCAGCCCCGGCTGCAGCGCGAACATCGCCACCGCCGCGAGGAGGATCGTCGCCAGCGATTGGGCGATGAAGATCAGCCCGTAGCCCAGGAAGAAGCGCACCGATTGCAGGTCGACGGTCGCCCGCGACATCAGCTGACCGGTCTGCTGGCGATCAAAGAAGGCCAGCTCCAGCTGCTGGAGGTGGTTGTACATCGCCGTGCGCAGGTCCATCTCCACGCCGAGCGACACCTGGCCGGCGATCAGCCGTCGCAGCACCGAGAGCACGAGCCGGACGAGTCCGGCGCCGAGGATCGCCAGGGCGAGCAGGAGCAGCTCGTGGTGACGATGGGCGCGGATCGCGTTGATCGCCAGGCCCGTGAGGTACGGGATGAGGACCGTGCCGCCGAGGGCACCGCCGGCGAGCGCGAACGACCAGATGACCCCACGGCGGTAGGGTCTGAGGAAGCCGAGCAGTCGCCGGAACGTGGACATACTTCAGAAAGTATAGTTCGGTTCCGCTTGCTCTCCGGCGCGGCCCACGCGCGCCGGAAGCTCAGCCCCGGCGGGGCGTGCGGTGCTTGCGGTGCCTGCGGTGCTGCGTTCTTTTTGTGCTTCTTCTTGTGCTTGCGCTTGTGGGTCGGCTTGTGCGTCGGGTGCGACGGGGGCGTGACGACCGGCCTCTCGCCCGCGCCGGCGGGCACGTAGGTCGGCTGTCCGGAATCGGCGGTCTGCAGCGACAGCAGCACCTGGTTGGCGGGATCGCCGGCGAAATAGGACTGGTTGGCGACGATCAGCTGCGTCCCCTCGAAGGCCAGTCCGGACGGGGAGTCGAAGGGCACCGGAGAGCCGTTGTCGCCCGTGACCGCCTGGCCGAAGCGGGCGAGCTCGTGCCCGGTCGAAATCGAGCTCGACGATCTGGTTGGGGCCGCCGACGAGCGCGATGTAGACATGCCCGTCGCTGCTCAGCGCGCAGCCGTCGGGGGCGTCGGCGCTGCCGCTCTCCCAGATCTGGCGCAGCGGGCCGGGCCGCCCGCCGGCCCCGATCGCCACCTCGTAGAGCTTGCCGGTGCTCGGCGAGGTCGAGCCCAGGCCGCCGTTGGACGCCTGGTCGAAGAGCAGCGTGTGCTGGTCGGGAAGCAGCGTGATGCACGCGGTGCCGAACGGTCCGCCGTCAAGCCGGCGATCGGCCAGCCAGACCGTCGCCGTCCCGCCGCCGGGCGGGATCCGCCAGATGACCGCCTGCTGGTAGTCGGTGACGTACAGGCTGCCGTCGGGTCCCCACGCCGCGTAGTCGGGCATCGGCGCCTGGTCGATGATCGCCGGCGAGCAGGCCGCCCCGGGGACCGCCACCGTGCAGATCGGCAGGTCGGGCACCCGGCTGTACACCGTCTGGGTGCCGGTCTGCGGATCGAGCGAGATGACGCGGCCGCTCGTCTTGTCGAGCAGGAGCAGCCGTCCGGCGGCGTCGCTGGCGGCCACCTGCACGCCGTGGGGCTGCGAGAGGTCCTGCCCGGTGACGACGTAGGTGCGCTCGAGGTGACCGTCCGCCGAGTAGCGATACACCCGCGAAGGCAGGCTGTCGCCCATGGGATTGGAGTAGGTCCCCTCGTAGATCTGATCGCCGACCACGTGGGGGAGCGCGGGATAGCCGGGGGAGGGCACGGGCGCCAGCACGCTCACCGTGCCGCGCGCCGCCGCGGCGGCGCTCGCGGCCATGAGCGCGAGGGCCGCCAGGGCGAGGGCGACCGCGCCGAGGCCCCGCCGGATCACGCGAGCTCCAGGCGAGTGGTGATGTAGGCGCCGAGCATCGCCCGGCTCTCGGCGAGCACCTCGGGGTCGCCCTGGGGATCGGCGCGGAACGCCTCGCGGAGCAGTCCATCGCCGGCGATCACGAGCATGCGCGCCACCGCGTCGCGGGCGATCTCGTCGGCGTCGGGCCAGTGCACGGCGAGGATCCGCTGGACCGAGGCCCCGATCGCCATCCGCGCCGACCGAGTCGCTTCGCGCACGCGCGCCGAGCGCAGCTCGCCGTACCACAGGGCGAGGAACGCCGGACGGGCGCGGAAGCCGGCGGCGAGCGTCTCGAGCACGACGGCCCCGGGATCGACGAGCGGCTCGCGCTCGTCGGCGTCGGCGACGCCGGCCACGAGGTCGGCGAACTCGCTCCAGAAGCGCACCGCCAGCGCTTCGGCGATCGCCTCCTTGTCCTCGAAGAAGCGGTAGACCGATCCGACCGGGACGCCGGCCGCTTCGGCGACGCGGTTCGTCGTGAACCCGGCCGCTCCGTCGGCGGCGAGCACGGCGGCGCCGGCGTCGAGGACGTCGGCGAGCCGCTGGCGGCTGCGCGCCTGGGTGGGCACGTGGCGGAGGGTGAGGGTGGGGGCGTCGGTCGTCATCGCGAACTTGAAAGTGAGCTTGCATTCATGTTAGCCTCGATCGCGTGCCGGCGCAAATGCTCCCCTCCCAGCGTCAGCGCGTCGCCGACGCCGCCCGGCGGCTGGCCGCCGAGGGTCTCGTGCTCGGCACGGCCGGCAACGTCTCCGAGCGCAGCGGCGAGCTGGTGGCGGTGACGCCCACCGGCGCCGTGCTCGAGCACGTCACCGCCGCCGACGTCGTCGTCGTCGACCTCGAGGGCGCGCTGGTCGACGGTGATCTGGCGCCGACCTCCGAGCTGGGTCTGCACCTCGGCGCCTACCGGCGCTATCACGCCGGGGCCGTCGTCCACGCCCACTCGCCGGTCGGCACCGCGCTCGCGTGCGTGCTCGACGAGCTGCCGGTGATCCACTACCAGATGCTCGCGCTTGGCGGAACCGTCCGGGTGGCTCCGTACGCCACGTTCGGCTCGCCGGAGCTGGCCGAGCTCACCCTCGATGCGCTCCAGGACCGGGCGGCGGCGCTGATGTCCAACCACGGCACGATTGCCCTCGGCGCCGATGCCGCCGGCGCGTTGGACAACGCGCGCCTGCTGGAGTGGGCGTGCACCGTCTACTGGCGGGCCGCCAGCCTCGGCACGCCGCGGACCCTCGACGACCGCCAGTTGCAGGCCGTCGTCGAGACGATCGCCGAGCGCGGCTACGGAGCGCTGCAGGCGGCGCGATCGTGAAGGTCATCGCCCTCGGCGTCCACGTCGTCGACGTGCTCGTGCGCCCGGTGCAGGAGATCCCCGCCGGCCAGGGCGGCGCCCTCGTGCAGGAGATCGCGATCACGCCCGCGGGGCCGGCCGGCGGCACCGCGGTCACCCTGGCCAAGCTCGGCGCCGACGTGACCTGTGCCGGGGCGATCGGCTCAGACCCGCTGGGGGATACGCTCGTGTCGCTGCTGCGGCGCTACGGCATCGACACCGCCCAGCTCGTGCGGCGCGACGGCGTCCAGACGTCGGCGAGCGTGCTGCCGATCCGTCCCGACGGCTCGCGCCCCGCGTTTCACGTGATCGGCGCCAACGCGACGTACAGCTCGGCCGACGCGCCGTGGGAGGCGATCGCCGCCGCCGATCATCTCCATCTCGGCGCGCCCGAGTTCATGGGCGGGGCCGAGGCGGCGAAGATCCTCGCCCACGCGCGAGCCCACGGCGTCGTCACCTCGGCCGACGTGCTCGCTCCCGGCGAGCAGGCGGCGGCGATCCTCGAGTGGGTGGCGCCGGCGTTCGAGCATCTCGACTACCTCCTGCCCAACGACGAGCAGGTGCTCGGTCTCACCGGCGCGGCGACGCTCGAGGCGGGCTGTCACGCGTTGCGCGAGCGCGGGGTCGGCTGCGTGGCCGCCACGTGCGGCGCCGACGGCGCGCTGGTCGTCGACGGGAACGGCGCGCGGACGGTGCCCGCCTTCGCCGTCGATGTCGTCGACACCACCGGCTGCGGGGACGCCTTCTCGGCCGGCTTCATCTACGGCCTGTCGCTGCAGCGCAGCCGCGCCGAGGCGGCCGTCCTTGGTTGCGCGGCGGCCGCCCTGGTCGCCGGCGGCCTCGGCTCAGACCACGGAGACTTCGACCTGACCGCGGCCGACGCCTTCGCCGCCACCGCCCCCGCCACCCCAGCCAGGAGCCACGCCATCCCATGACCGAGAACCGCACCGACGACGCGCAGACCCAGATCAGCCGCCGGCGCTTCGTGGCCGGAACGCTGGCGGCCGGAGCGGCTGCCGCCGGCGTCGGGGCGGACTCGGCCGACGCCGCGTCGAAGAAGCACAAGCCAAAGCACAAGCCCAAGCGCCACAAGAAGCCGGCGTCGACCACTCACGCGGCCGACGTCGTCGTCGTCGGCGGCGGCCTGTCGGGCATGACCGCGGCCCGGGCGGTGAAGGCGGCCGGTCATTCCGTGATCGTGCTCGAGGCGCGCGGCCGGGTCGGCGGGCGCTGCTACAGCCGCCCGTTGGGGGTGGCCGGGGCGACCGACGTGGCCAACATGGGAGCGACGTTCGTCGGTCCGACCCAGACCCAGATCCTCGGTCTGATGTCCGAGCTGGGGATCGGCAAGTTCGACGTCTACTCGCAAGGCGAGCTCCTGTATTACGACAGCGGCAAGCTGAGCCGCTACACCGGAACGATCCCGCCTGCCAATCCGGCGGCCGTCGTCGAGCTCGGGGTGGCTCTGCCCCAGATCGACCAGATGGCCCAGACGGTCCCGCTTGACGCGCCCTACACCGCGCCGAACGCCCAAGCCTGGGATTCGATCACGGTGCAGACGTGGTCAGAGCAGAACCTCCACACCGCCGACGCCCAGAAGCTCCTCGCCCTCGCCGTGGAGGCGATCCTCTCCGTCGAGCCGCGCGACGTGTCGTTTCTGTACTTCCTGTTCTACATCCATGCCGCGGGCGGCATCGAGCCGCTCGTCGACAACGCCGGCACCGGGGGCGGCCAGGACTTCCGCGTTTCGGGCGGAACCCAGGGGATCTCGGTCACGATCGCCAACCAGCTGGGCCGTAAGAACGTGCTCCTCAACCAGCCGGTGCGTCGTCTCGTGCAGGGAGGGAACAACATCACCGCCTACGCCGACAAGGCGACGGTCAAGGCCCAGCGCGCGATCGTGGCCATCCCGCCCAACCTCGCCGGGCGGATCGTCTACGAGCCCCAGATGCCGGCCGCGCGCGACCAGCTCACCCAGCGGATGCCGGTCGGCTCACTGATCAAGACGATCGCCGTCTATGACACCCCGTTCTGGCGCTCCCAGGGCCTCAACGGCCAGGTCACCTCCGACCAGGGCCCGGTCAAGGTGATGTTCGACGCCTCGCCGGCCAGCGGCACCCCGGGCGTCCTGCTCGGCTTCATCGACGGCGACGACGCCCGCGCGCTCGACGACCAGTCGGCCCAGGCCCGCGCCAGCGCGGCGCTGGCCTCCTACGCGCGGTACTTCGGACCCCAGGCGGCGTCCCCGCGCGCCTACGTCGACCAGGTGTGGGCGCAGGAGCTCTACACCGGCGGGTGCCCGGTGGGGATCATGCCGCCGGGCGTGATGACCGAGTACGCGTTCGCGCTGCGCGAACCCGAGGGTCGCATCCACTGGGCCGGCACCGAGACGGCGACGGTGTGGACGGGCTACATGGACGGCGCCGTGCAGGCCGGCAAGCGGGCGGCCGCCGAGGCGCTCGCCGAGCTCTGAGTAGGCTCCCGCTCGCCACCATCGAGGAGGAGCCATGACGACCGTCCGGGAAGCGACGTTCGAGCTGTTTCGCGCGCACGGGATGACGACGATCTTCGGCAACCCCGGCTCCACGGAGCTGCCGATGCTCGCCGACTTCCCCGACGACTTCCGCTACGTCCTCGGCTTGCAGGAGCTCGTCGTGGTCGGGATGGCCGATGGCTACGCCCAGGCGTCGGGCCGTCCCGCCCACGTCAACCTGCACACCGGCCCGGGCGTCGGCAACGCCGTCGGCGGCATCCTCAACGCCCAGGCCAACAAGTCGCCCCTCGTGATCACCGCCGGTCAGCAGGTGCGCCCGCAGATCACGATGGAGGCCCTGCTCACCAACCGCGACGCAACCCTCGTCCCGCAGCCGTACGTCAAGTACAGCCATGAGCCGCCCCGCGCCCAGGATGTCCCCGGAGCGCTGGCCCGGGCCATCGCCCACGCCATGCTGCCGCCGCGCGGGCCGGCGTTCGTCTCGATCCCGATGGATGACTGGGCCCAGGAAGCCGACGCCGACCGCGCCGGCCACGCCGCGGCGCGCCACGTCAACGGGCGCTTCGCTCCGGACCCCGATGCCCTCGCCGACCTCGCCTCCCGCCTGGCCGCCGCCGCCGCTCCGGTGCTCGTCGTCGGCGCCGACGTCGACGCCGCCGGCGGCTGGGCCGACGCCGTCGCGCTCGCCGAGAAGCAGCGGCTGCCCGTATGGGCGCCGCCGGCGGCGGGAGGATCGCGGATCGGGTTTCCGGAGGGTCATCCGCACTTCGTCGGCACCCTCCCGCCGGCCATCGGGCCCGTCGCCGAAGCGCTCTCCGAGCATGACCTCGTGCTCGTCGTCGGCTCCTCGGTGTTCTCCTACTACCCGTACCTGCCCGGGCCGCTCCTCGGCCCCGGCACGGCGCTGGCCCTCATCACCGCCGATCCCGACGAGGCAGCGCGCGCGCCGATGGGCGACGCGATCCTCGGCGACGTTGGCCTCGCCCTCGAGCGGCTCGTCGAGCTGGTGCCCGAGGCCGAGGGGCGCTCCCGTCCCAGCGCCCGGCCCGAGCCCGGCGACCCGCCGGCGGCCGACCCGCCGGAGCGCCTGAGCGGCTCGCAGGCGATGGCGGCCCTGGCCGCCGCGTGGCCGGCGGACGGGATCGCGGTCGTGGAGTCCCCGTCGTCGACGGTGGCGCTGCGCAACCGGCTGCGGCTGTCGGCGCCGGGCAGCTACTACACCGGAGCCAGCGGGGGCCTGGGCTTCGGGATCGCGGCGGCCGTCGGAGTGCAGATGGCCCAGCCCGATCGGCCCGTCGTGTGCGTGCTCGGCGAGGGCTCGGCGCAATACGGGATCACCGCCCTGTGGAGCGCCGTGGCCTACCGCGTCCCCGTCACCTTCCTCGTGTTGCGCAACGACGAGTACGCGATCCTCAAGTGGTTCGCGATGCTCGAGCAGGTCGCCGGCGCGCCGGGGCTCGACCTGCCGGCCCTCGACGTGGCCGCCGTGGCCCGCGCCTACGGCATGGAGGCCCGCGAGGTGAGCGACGCCGAGGCCCTGACCGCTTCGCTGCGCGAGGCGATCGCCGTCGACGACGGGCCGCGGCTGATCCAGGTTGCGGTCGCGCCGGGGATGTGGATGGAGTGAGCGTCGCCGAGACGGTGAGCACCACGGCGCAGGCGCCCGACGCGATCGTCGTCGGGGCGGGGCTGGCCGGGCTCGTCGCCACCTACGAGCTGGTCAGAGCCGGCCGCTCGGTGCTTGTCATCGATCAGGAGAACCGCAACAACCTCGGCGGGCAGGCGTTCTGGTCGCTCGGCGGCTTGTTCTTCGTCGACAGCCCCGAGCAGCGACGGATGGGGATCAAGGACTCGTATGAGCTGGCGCTGCAGGACTGGCTCGGCTCGGCCGGCTTTGACCGCGCCGACGAGGACCGCTGGCCGGGTCGGTGGGCCGAGGCCTACGTCCGCTTCGCGGCCACCGAGAAGCGCGACTATCTCCGCGGGCTCGGTCTGCGGGTCGTGCCGTTCGTCGGGTGGGCGGAGCGCGGCGACGGCCGCGCCCTCGGTCACGGCAACTCGGTCCCCCGCTTTCACACGACGTGGGGCACGGGGCCCGAGGTGGTGCGGGTATTCGCCGAGCCCGTCCTCGCCGGCGAGCAGCGGGGCCTCGTCCGCTTCGCCTTTCGCCACCGGGTGGACGAGCTGATCGTCGAGGACGGCGCGGTCGTCGGGGTCCGCGGCGCGGTGCTCGAGCCGACCGACCTGCGGCGGGGCGTGGCGTCCTCGCGCACCGAGATCGCCCCGTTCGCGGTTCACGCGCCGGCGGTGATCGTCACCTCGGGCGGGATCGGCCACAACCACGAGATGGTGCGCCGCAACTGGCCCGTCGACCGGCTCGGGCCGGCGCCCGCGTACATGATCCCCGGCGTCCCTGCCTACGTCGATGGGCGGATGCTGCAGATCAGCGAGGACGCGGGAGCGCGCATCGTCAACCGCGACCGGATGTGGCACTACGTCGAGGGCATCCACAACTGGGACCCGATCTGGCCCGACCATGCGATCCGGATCATCCCCGGACCGTCCTCGCTGTGGCTCGACGCCACCGGCCGGCGGCTGGACCCGCCGAACTTCCCCGGCTTTGACACCCTGCGCACGCTGCGCGAGATCCTCGCGACCGGTCACGACTACTCGTGGTTCGTGCTCACCCAATCGATCATCGAGAAGGAGTTCGCCCTCTCGGGCTCCGAGCAGAACCCCGACATCACCGGCAAGGACCTCCGGCTGCTCCTCCGCGATCGGATCTCGGGCGGAGCCACCGGACCGGTCGAGGCGTTCAAGCGCCACGGCTCGGACTTCGTCGTCGCTTCGACGCTGCCCGAGCTCGTCGACGGGATGAACGCGATCGCTCGCGGCCCCACGCTCGCCTACGACCAGATCGAGCGCCAGATCGTCGCCCGCGACCGCGAGGTCGGCAACCGATACTCGAAGGACATGCAGCTGATGGCGATCAACAATGCCCGCTCCTACCGTCCCGACGGTCTCGCCCGGATCGCCAAGCCCCACCGGCTGCTCGACCCCCGGCACGGACCCTTGATCGCGGTCCGCCTGAACATCCTCACCCGCAAGACGCTCGGCGGGTTGGAGACGAACCTCGACTCGCAGGTCATGCGCCCCGACGGCACGGCGTTTGACGGCCTGTACGCCGCCGGGGAGGTCGCCGGGTTCGGCGGCGGTGGCGTCCACGGGTACAACGCGCTCGAGGGCACGTTCCTCGGCGGCTGCATCTTCTCCGGCCGCGCCGCCGGCCGGGCGATCGCTCGACGCGTCGCCTCCCCGGAGCGGGGGCGCGCGCCCCGGCCGTGACCGATCGGTCGCCGCGGCCGCCGGTCGGTCTGTGCGACGCCTGCCGCCACCAGCAGATCGTGCGCAACACCCGCGGGTCGGTGTTCTCCCTGTGCCGGCGATCGCGCGACGAGCCCGACCGCTATCCCCGCTATCCGCGGGTGCCGGTGCTCCGGTGCGGCGGCTACGAGCCGCGCGATGGGGTCACTGCGCCGGAAGCGGAGCCAGGACCATGAGGCTCGATCCGTCCTGGGCCTGCTGGAGCTGCTCGGAGAACAGCCCGCGGGCGGTCGCCTGGGAGACGAGGTCGGCCTCGGGGGCCTTGGGCATCTCGGCCACCGTCGGGGGCTGCGGCTCGGGCAGGATCAGGGTGAGCGGGTGGCTGAGCAGCGGCGACAGCTCCTGGCGCTGGAACAGGACCGCGATATCGACCGGCTTGGACGACGAGGAGGCGGTGCTCGTCGGCAGCGTCTTGGACAGGGTGCTGGTGGCGGGCGTCTGGGTGTGACCGGGCGGCAGCACGGCGAGGACGTTGTCGGTGCCGCTGATGTACTTGAACGTGTACAGGGCGAGCTCGAGCGCCTCCCGGCGGAGCAGCAGGAGACGGTTCGCCGATGGCTTGCCGGAGCCGATCGAGCAGTTCTTGCCCCCGATCCCGCACAGGTTGTAGGCGATCGTGTTTCCCCCGAGCAGCCGGATCTGGCTGGACGCGGCGCTCGGACGGACCGCCACCTGGAGGCCGCTCTGGGCGGTCGCGCTGGTGCCGTTGGCCTGGGCCTGGGCCGCCGCCTGCTCGGCCGCCGAGCTCTCGAGGTTGATCACGGTGACGACGTCGAGCTGGTCGGCGGGTGAGATCCGGTAAGTGGGGGCGAGGAAGTCGGCGATCTCACGCGCGCCCTGGTTGCCGCTGTCGGTCGGCTTCCACAGCGACCACTGCAGGCCGGGGGTGGAGCCGCCGCGACCCTGGGACGCGATGACGATCGCCGCCGCGAGCGCCGCGACGGCGAGGCCGGCGAGGATCACCGTCGCCACGCGAAACCGCGGAGCATGGGGCGAGCGGGGCCACCGTCCCCGGGGTCGCCCGGGGGCGTCGGTCATACCTGCGGCCACGTCGCCGGGTCCATCAGATCCAGCGCCGGACGCTGGAGGTGCACCGAGTCCAGCAGCTCCCCGACCTCGTCGCCGTAGATCTCCTTGCGCTCGACGAGCGTGTCGGCGATCTTCTCCAGGCCCTCGCGGTTGGCGTCCATCAGCGCGTAGGCGGTGATGTAGGCCTGGCCGAGGATCTGGGCGGCGGCGCGCTTCTTGTCCGGGCTCCCGAGCACAGCGCCGATCGGGTTGTCGCCGAGCAGACCGGGGCTGCCGGCGCGATTCATGATCGTCGAGCCGATGCGCTCGAGGCGCTTGAGGACCGCCTCGCGATCGTCGTCGGCTTCGAGGCTGCCGACGATGTGGACGGGGTCGGGGCCCATCGCCCACATGCCGACCATCGCGGCCGCGGTGGCCGTCGCCGACTGGACGTCGCCGCCGACGCCCTGGGAGTTCTCGCCGTAGAAGACGTGCTCGGCGGCCATCGCCCCGAGCGTCATCACGAGCTCGCCCATCACCCGCCCGCGGAAGTGCGAGAAGCGCTCGTCCTTCTCCATGCTCTGGTAGTGGCCGAGCGAGCCGCCGCGCTTGCGAATCGATAGCCGGGTCGAGAGCACGTCCTTCTCGAGGAAGATGTGGCCGGCGGCGGCGTGCCCGGCCTCGTGGATGGCGACCGCCCGGGTCTCCTCCTGGATGTACTCGATGTTCTGCGCGGTCCCCGTCTCGACCGTCGTCATCGCCTCGACGATGTCCTCCCACGAGAACCGCCGCCGCCCCTCGGTGTGGGCGATGGTCAGCGCCATCGAGCAGCACTGCTCGATCATCGACGGGGAGTAGCCGTTGGTGATGCGCGCCAGCTCGTCGCGCCGGCGGTCGGTGTCGAGGTCGGGCTCGTGATCGACCTTGGCCAGATACAGGTCGAGGATGTCGAGCCGGTCGTCCTTGGTGGGCGTGCGAAACCAGATGTGGCGGCCCATCCGCCCGGGACGGGTGAGCGCGGGGTCGAGCACGCTGATCGGCACGTTGCAGGCGCCGATGAA
This sequence comes from uncultured Solirubrobacteraceae bacterium, assembly GCA_963744845.1. Classification (GTDB taxonomy): domain Bacteria; phylum Actinomycetota; class Thermoleophilia; order Solirubrobacterales; family Solirubrobacteraceae; genus Palsa-465. Next base: position 192,201 of record CAVUVE010000012.1, on the reverse strand, counting down.
GTAGATCTGCTCGGAGCGGGGCTTGGGCGTGCGCAGACGCAGGCGCAGCTTGCCGGCCTTGCGCGGGATGAAGAACATCGCGTCCATGAACGTGTTGACGCGGTTGGTGATGACCTTGCGCATCAGGGGTGGCTCGTCGATGCCGTCCATCACGATCAACAGCTGGTTGAGCGCCATCCCGCCACCCATCCCTCCGCCCATCCCGAAGCCGGGGTACAGGCGCTGGATGCGCTCGGTCGCGCGGGCCATGAACGTCCCGTAGCCGGGGGACGGCGTCTCGGCGCGCTGGGCGAACAGCTTCTCGCGCCATGCCCGCGACTCGAGGATCAGGTCGCCCGAGGCGGTCAGCGCGCCCTGCGGCCCGTAGAAGCAGAAATCGTGGATCGAGGTCGGCTCGGCGCCGATCGCGCCCATGCCGCCCTGGAGGGCCTGGCGGCGCATGCCGACGGCGTCGATCTCGTCGATGAAGACGATGCACTGGCCGCCCCACTTCGACGCCAGCTTGCGCGCCTTGCGGGCGAGGAACTGGACGGTGATCGCGTCCATCCCGATGAACATGCCGGCGAACCCCGAGCCCGGGATGGTGACGAAGGGACAGTTGAAGTTGGTGGCGATCGCCTTGGAGATCATCGTCTTGCCGGTGCCGGGGGCGCCGAGGAACAGCAGCCCGCGCTCGCGCTTGCCGCCGGCCTTCTCGAACTCCTCGCCCGACTGCCACAGCGTGATCACGCGGGTGATCTCCTCCTTGGCCTCCGCCTGGCCGCGGACGTCGTCGATCTTGACCCCCCAGCTGGCGTCGCCGGGCTCGTAGCCGCGAATCTGGCGCACGGCGAAGAACAGAAACGGCCCGAAGAAGATCGCGAAGTTGATGAAGAACAGGAGGGGGAGCTGGATGAACACCAGTCCCAACTGCGGAAGCTGGCTCGGCGGGAAGATCTGGCGCAAGCCGGAGACGGGGTTCAAGAAGGGCGCGCTGACGCCGCCGAGCGCGAACAGCGCCTGGCAGATGCCCAGCATGGCGAGTGCGATCAGCAGGTACACAGGCAGCCGGCGGAACTTGCCCCGCCAGAACCAGTAGCGCCGCCGGGCGACGATGTCGGCCTCCTTGAGGCTCGGGTCGGCGCCGTACAGGCTGGGGGAGGGGATCAGCTTGCGGGTGACGACCTCGACCAGCCCGCGGAACACGATCACCGCCACGACGGTCACGATCAGCGCCGCCAGCAGCCCGAAGTGCTCGGAGTCAAAGAGGACCAGGAAGAACGCCGGCGCGGTGAGCAGCGCGACGAACGTCGCCGCTCGGGTCAGCCGCTTCCACTCCGCGGCCAGCGCCGAGGCGTGCTCGTTGATCGGTCCCGCCATACGCGGACTGTCCTCTGCGTACGCCATTGCTTGCGGATCAGGGTACAGATCGGCGCGCCGCCGGTCGAAGCCCTGCCGGGGCCGTCTCAGCCGGGATCGAGATGGACGACCGCCATCCCGTACCGCTCGGCCAGGCGCGCGGCGATCAGCGAGCGGTGACAGGCCGCCGCCGAGGCCTCGACGCACATCAGGGCGCCCCGATGCTCGGTGGGCAGCTCGTCGACGAGCTCCTGAAGCGGCGCCGGGTTGAGGATCTCGGTCGTGTAACGCGCGACGTACTCGGGGGCCAGCTGCTCGCGGTTGCGCTTCCCGATGCCCTGGCGGTCGTCCTCGCGGTACTGGAGATGGCGCAGCTCGGTCGTCGGGGCCAGCTCGCGGTGGTGCGAGTAGGCGATGCCGGCGCCGGCCAGCAGGGCCTGCAGGCGTTGGGCGTTGGCCCACGCGTACTGCGGGCCGCGCACGCCGCGGCGCTGGCGCACGTCGACGACGAGGGTCACGTCGGCGTCGCGCAGCGCCGCCAGGAAGTGCGTCGCGTCGAACCCATAGACGCCGATGGTGGCGATCGACGGCATCAGCGTGATCGTGTCACACCGCCGTGTGTGTTCGCCTGGCGCACAGATGTTCGTTATTCGCGAGGGCGGGTAGGGCTTGATCAGTCCGAGTTACTCGAGCGAGGGAGCGAGAAATGGACCGCCACGACGGACTCCGATCCGCATACGGCCGCCGACGGCGGCCGATCCCTGACCACCGGCACGCTGATCGCCGCCCTGCTGGCGGTGTGCGTCGGGCAGGTGGCGCTCGCCATCCCGGCGGTTCTCAACGGCCTGTTCCAGACCGACCTGGGCACGACCTCCTCCCAGCTGACCTGGATCTCCGACGCCTTCCTCGTCCCGGTGACGCTGTTCGAGCTGACCTTTGGGGTGCTCGGTGACCTGTTCGGCCGCAAGCGGCTGCTGCTCATCGGCTCGGCCCTGATCGTTGTCGGCGAGCTCGTGGGAGCGTTCTCGCCGGGCGCCGGCACGTCGACGGCCACCCGATCGCTCGTGCTGTGGATCGGTCAGGCGCTGTGCGGCATCGGCGGCGCGGCCCTGTTTCCCTCGACCCTGGCGATGATTGCCGCCGGCACGCGGACCCCGCGCGAGCGGGGCCGGGCCATCGGGCTGTGGGCGGCCGCGCTGTCGGCGGGCAACGTCATTTCGCCGGTGGCCGGCGGGCTCGTCGTCCGGCTGAGCTTCGGCTCCGATCCCAACGCCAGCTGGCGGTGGGCGTTCATCCTCGTCGCCGTGCTCGGGGCGGCCAGCTTCGTGGTCTCGCTGCTGTGCGCCCGCGATTCCCGATCCCCGCAGGGGCGGTCGCTGGACTGGCCGGGCCAGTTCACGATCGCGATCTCGCTGTTCGGGTTGCTGTTCGCGATCATCCAGGCGCCGACCGCCGGCTGGGGGAGCGCCCAGGTGGTGATCGGCTTCATCGTCGCGGCGGTGTTCCTCGCCCTCTTCATCGCGGCCGAGCGACGGGCCCCGGCACCGCTCCTGCGCCTGGACCTGTTCGCCAACCGGTCGTTCGCGGTCGTCGCGTTCGTGACCGTCTCCGGGATGTTCGCGATGCTCGGCACCGCCTACGCCACGAGCGTGCGGCTGTCCTCGATCCAGGGGTTCTCGCCGCTGAAGACCTCGATCGCGTTCCTGCTCCTCAACGGCCTGACCGTCGCCCAGGTCCCGCTGACCATCCGCCTGCTGCCCCGCGTCAACCCGCGCTGGATGCTGGCCACCGGCTTCGCGCTCATCGCCCTCGGCGACTTCTGGCTCTCGTCGCAGACGGTCACCGACTTCTCGCTGTGGCCGGTCGTCCCGGGGCTGGCGCTCGTCGGCTTCGGCTTCGCGCTGGCCATCTCCTCGGTCACCGCGGCCGCCGTCGAGGCGGTGCCCGACGGCCTGGAGGGCATGGCCAGCGGCGCCACCAACACGCTGCGCGACTTCGGCTTCACCCTCGGTCCGGCGATCGTCGGGGCGGTGGCCCTCGGCCGCGCCGCCACCAACATCAACGCCCGCGTGGCCAGCTCGCCGAAGCTCCATCAGGCGCTCCAGGCGTTCTACGCGTCGCCGGCGCACGCCCCGGCCGCCCAGCGTGAGAAGGTGACCGCCGCCGTCGCGGCGGTGAAGTCGGGTCCGCTGGGCCAGAACGGCGTCCCGGCGACCGTGCCCGGCCCGGGGGGCATCCGATGCCGTTCAACCCGCTGCACACGATCGCGTTCCACGCGCTCGATCACGCCTACAACGTCGGCTACTTCGTGTGCGGGGCGGCGGCCGCGGTGTCGTTCCTGCTGGCCGCGGTGGCCCTTGGCGGACGGCGACGGGCCGCCGAGGCGCCCGCGGCGTCCGCGCCCACCGAGGCGCGCGCCCCGGCGGCCAGCGTCAGCTGAGCGCCGGCCCCCACAGCTCGGTCAGCGCACCGCCCACCGGGTCGCTGGCCGGCAGCGGCACGGCGGCGATGTTGGCCATCACCTCGTCGTACTCGCCCGGGTCACCGCGACGCACGTCCCAGCTCATGCCGTCCGGATAGGCGCCGACGACGAGCAGGTCGCCGCTGTCGGCCTCATTGCGATGCCCGGTGCCGGCAGGGAGGACGAGGACATCGCCGCGGCGCGCCTCGACGCTGCGCCCGCTCGGGCCGCCGAGGCGCACACGCACGTTGCCGGCGGCGATGGCCAGCACCTCGTGGGCGGTCGAGTGGAAGTGATGAAAGCTGAAGATGCCGTCGCGCCACGCGCCCCGCCAGCCGTGCGCGGCGAACGTCGCCTCGGCGCGGGCGGCGTCGCGTCCGGCCTCGAGGTCGCGGTAGACGAGGACCGGCAGCCAGGAGTTCGGGATCGCGCCGTCGGGCTCGAGGCGGAGGGTCTCGGGACGGGGACCGGTCACCGGCCGCTCGCCGGCGGGCGCGCCGCCCGCACCCCGACCCGCGGGGTCGCGGGCCCGGGGATCAGGCGGACGCTGAGCGCGAGCAGCCCGGCGACCGGCACGATGAACGCGCCGAAGGTGGTGATCCCGAGGATCGCCTCGATCGCCACCACGGCGACGGCCGCCCACGCGACGGTGCCGCTCCACGCCGACCGGTGGCGGCGGCGGTGCCACAGCGCCCCGCCGGCGATGAGGCAGGCGAGGGTCGGAACGAGGACGAGGATGAAGGCACGCAGGCCGTGGACCTGGACGAAGGTCCGGGTCGTGAGCGTGATCCCCGACTCGTCGCTGGACACCGTCTGGCCCTTGTAGACGCCGATGAGCAGCGCGGCCAGGAGCAGGCCGAACGACCACACGAGCGCGGCGACGGTGAGGCGCACCGCCAGCCGCCACCGTCGCTCGAGCACGCGCTCGCTCATGCGCGTCAGTCTATGGCCCGGGTCGGCTACAGATTCACGGCCACGTACTTGGTCTCGAGGTACTCCTCGATGCCCTCGTAGCCGCCCTCACGGCCGAAGCCCGACTGCTTGACGCCGCCGAACGGGGCCTGGGCGTTGGAGACGATGCCCTGGTTGAGGCCGATCATGCCGGTTTCGAGCCGCTCGCAGACCCGCAGCGCCCGCTTGAGGTCGTTGGTGAAGACGTAGGCGACCAGGCCGTACTCGGTGTTGTTGGCGGCGGCGATCGCCTCGTCCTCGTCCGTGAAGCCCTTGACCGGGGCGACCGGCCCGAAGATCTCCTCCTGCAGCAGCTCGGCATCGTCGGGGATGTCGGTGAGCACGGTCGGGTTGTAGAAGTAGCCGGCGCCGTCCCGAGCCTGGCCGCCGACGACCGCGCGGGCGCCGCGGCCGATCGCGTCCTGGACGAGATCGGAGACCTTGGTGCGCTGGTTGTCGTCGATCAGCGGGCCGACGTCGACGTCCTCCTCGACGCCGCGGCCGAGCTTGAGGGAGCGCATCTTGTCGGCGAGCTTGGTGGCGAACTCGTCGACGAGCGACCCCGAGACGTGGAAGCGGTTGGCCGAGGTGCACGCCTCGCCGATGTTGCGCATCTTGGCGATCATCGCGCCCTCGACGGCGGCGTCGATATCGGCGTCGTCGAAGACGAGGAACGGCGCGTTGCCGCCGAGCTCCATCGACAGCCGCAGCAGGGTCTCCGAGGCCTGGGCCATGAGCGTCCGCCCGACCTCGGTCGAGCCGGTGAACGACAGCTTGCGCAGCCGCTGATCGGCGATCAGCGGGCCGGTCGTCTCACTCGAGGAGGACGCGGTGATCAGGTTGACCACCCCGCCCGGCAGCCCGGCCTCCTCGAGGATCCGAGCCAGCATCAGCATCGACAGGGGCGTCTGCTGGGCGGGCTTGACGACCATCGTGCAGCCGGCGGCGATCGCGGGGCCGATCTTGCGCGTCCCCATCGCCATCGGGAAGTTCCAGGGCGTGATCATCAGGCACGGCCCGACGGGCTGCTTCATCGTCAGCACGCGTCCGGCGCCGTTGCCGGCGACGGCATAGCGGCCGTCGATCCGCACCGCCTCCTCGGAGAACCAGCGAAAGAACTCCGCGGCGTAGGCGATCTCGGCCAGCGACTCCTTGATCGTCTTGCCCATCTCCAGCGTCATCAGCACCGCCAGGTCATCCTTGCGCTCGATGATGAGCTCGAACGCGCGGCGCAGGATCTCGCCCCGGTCACGCGGGGCCATGGCGGCGAAGTCGGGGCCGGCGTCGACGGCCGCGTCCAGCGCGGCCTTGGCGTCATCGACCGATGCGTCGGCGACCTCGCACAGCGCCTCCGCCGTGGACGGGTCCTCGACGGTCAGCGTGCCCTTGGCGCCATCGCGCCACTCGCCGCCGATGTACAGCTGCTTGGGGACCTGGTCGACGAGTTGCTGCTCTTGGGAGGCGGTGATTGTGCTCATCCTCTGAACCTACTACGGCTGGGTGGGCTCGGTGCGACGCTGCACCGGCGCGGGCCGGCCGAGGTGGAAGCCCTGGGCGTAGGGGGCGCCGAGCCGCACGAGGTGGGTGAGCGTCGCCTCGTCCTCGACGCCCTCGGCGATCGCCCGCAGCCGGAAGCGCCCGGCGATCGAGACGATGCTCTGCACGATCCGTCGATCGTCGTCCGAGGTGCTGAGGTGGGCCACGAACGACCGATCGATCTTGAGGTAGCGCAGCGGCAGCCGGCGCAGGTACGTGAACGAGCCATAGCCGGTGCCGAAGTCATCGAGGGCGAGCCCGCATCCGAGGTCGGTCAGCTCGCCGGCGAACTCGCTCGCGGCATCCAGGGACGCGGCCGTCGCCGTCTCGGTGATCTCGAACACGAGCGCCCGGGCGCTGTCGGGATCGGAGCGCAGGATGGCGAGGATCTCCTGCCGCGCGGCGGGATCGCCGAGCGTGACCGCCGAGAGGTTGACCGACGGGGCAAACAACGGCGTCAGCGTCAGCGCCTGGCGGACCATCCACACGTCGATGGTCTGGATCAGTCCGTAGCGCTCGGCGGAGGGGAGGATGGCGGCGGGCTCCAGGATACGTGTCGGGTCCTCCGCCGCGCGCATCCGCATGAGCAGCTCGGCCCCCACCTGGTGGCCGCCGACGGTGGCGACGATCGGCTGTGCGTAGACGAGCATGCGACCCTCGCGCAGGGCGGCCTCGATCCTGGCCACCCAGTCCATCCGCGCACGCCGCTCGCTCTCGTACTCGCGGCGGTCGGTGACGTCGGTCCCGATCGTGCACGTCTCGGTGATCCGGCCGGACTCGTCGGGCAGGGCGAAGGTGACCGTCTCGAAGGTACGCGGCGCGCCGTCGATGATCAGCTCCGACTCGTCGTAGACCGGCTCGGCCTGGGCGATGGCGCGCGTGTCCCGTGCCTGCTGCTCCTCCTCGAGCGAGGGGAAGAGGTCGCGACAGATCCGGCCGACGATCTCCTCCACCGGCAGATCGAGCAGGCGGCCGCTCTCGGCGTTGGCCATCACATAGCGACCGTCGAGGTCCTTGACCAGGACGAGCGACGGGAGGTGGTCGATGATCGCGCGCATGCGGCGATTGCTGAGGCCGAGGGCCCGCTCGGTGTGAGACTGCGCCGTTACGTCGTGACAGACCCCGATGAGGGCCGCCGCGGCGCCGTCGGATCCGACGACGACGCGTCCATGGGTGTGGAGGACTCGTTCAGCGCCGTCGGGACGCACGATCCGATGCTCGAAGGAGAACGGCTCGAGCGTCTCGCGGGTCCGTTGCAGCTGGGCGAGGACCCGGTCGCGATCATCGCGGTGCAGCCGGGCGAGGAGCTCCTCACTCGGCCGCGAGGGGAGCGGCTCCAGTCCGTAGATGGCGTGCAGCTCGTCGGACATGTAGCCGAGGTCGGTCCGCAGATCCCAGCGCCAGACGCCGAAATGGGCGATCTGCTCGGCCTCCGACATGCGGTCGATGTACTCCCGCAACTGATCGTCGGCGCGCCGCCACTCGGTGATGTCGCGAAACAGGAGGACGACGTCCTCGTCCTGAGGGAAGCCGCGGCTCTCAAACCACCGCTCCAGCGGGCCGTAGTACTCGGTGAGGGCAAACGGCCGCCGCTCACGGACGCAGCTCTCGAGCGCGAGGCGGAACCGGTCGCTCCCCGCCCCGTGGAAGTAGCTCCCCAGGGTCTCGCCAATCAGCTCCTCGCGCCGGCGCTGCGAGCATCGTCGCGGCCGCCTGGTTGAGGTAGCGAAACCGCCAGTCGGGCCCGATGACGGCGATCCCGTCGCTGAGCCGGTCGAGCATGGCCACGATCTCGCCCTCCGCGAGCGAGCTCCAATAGGGCGAGGACGGGTCTGCATCCGGTGACGGCACCCGACTAGTGAAGCACCTGTGATTGGTCGAACATTCGCGCGTGCCACCCGCCCGGCGCGCGAGGCGGTCGGGCTCACCGGATCCTCCCGTCTGCGCCGAGGGAGTTGACGTGCAGGCCGCCCATGATTCCCCGGGTCAGGACCGAGACGGCCAGTCGGAAGGCCCGTGGCGTGTTCTCGTCGCTGATGACGGCCCACGCCGTCCGCATGTGTGCGACATCGACGAACTCGGCGCTCGGGCCGCGCTCGAGCTCGTCCAGGGTCGCCTCGACCTCGGCGGCGCTCGCGCGCAGGCGGGGCACGAGGTCGGCCGCCTGCTGCCCCCGACGAGTGTTGAGGCGGACGAGATCGGGGAGCCGACCACGCATCGCCTCGCGGATCAGCCAACGGTCGGTTCCCGTCGCGGAGTCGGTGAAGACGCTGTCTGGCACGGAGAGCACAAACTCGATGACGCGGACATCGGCTGTCGGGTCGCGAATCTCAAGCCCGTGGGCGGCCCCGAGCAGCGCCTGGTTGGCGCCGCCGTTCAGCCGCCCCGGCTTGAGGACGGCGAACCGCTGCTCCAGCCCGGTCACGAGGAGTGACACGCGCTCCTGCAGCACACGCTCCGTCAGATCCGTGCGGCGCACGAGTTCCGGGTGAATCGCGCTGCCGCGGTACCAGTCGGCGGGAATCCGCGCTCGTGCGATCCGCCGCCGCACCGCGAGGGGAAGGGTCTCCCAGATCCGGGATCTCATCCACGGGTAGGTCCCGAGCTGACGCAGCTGATCGAGAAGAGGTTGGGATCGCGGGCTCCCGGACCAGGACACCGAGGCGTTGCCCATGGCTCCCGAGAGCAGGGCGACGTGCCCCGACGCCTTGGCCGCCCCGTAGAGCTCGATGAGCCAATACAGGTTTGCGGCGGCGTGGATCGGGCCGCCGAGCAGCTCCAGCCCGAGGCGGATCGCGCCGACGGGGGACAGTCGTTGACCGGGTACGGTCTCCAGATCGATGTTCGGCACCGCATCGGCGGTCGCGCGCGCTAGCGCCAGCTCGTTGGTGACCCGCGAGGGCGCGAACGCGTCAGCGTCAGTAGAGGGCACTGCCGTCAGTGCGCGCAGGCGCCGGCCCTCGGCGCGCAGCTGGGCCGCCGCAGTGATCGTCACCGAGCCCGAGTCGAGGCCGCCGCTGAGCATCGTGGCGATCGGGCCGTCGGCGCGGAGACGGACCCGGACGGCATCGTCGAACAGTTCGCGAAAGGTCTCGACGTACTCGCTGCGGCGCACGACGGGCTGGCCCTCCATGCGCCAGTAACAGGTGACATCGGTGGACTGCGGCGTGGCACGCATGAGATGCGCGGGCGGTAGGCGGCGCAGCGGTGCGATTGGCGCCCGCGGCCCGTGATAGCCGTCCAGCGAGACGAGATACTCGGCGACGTAGCACTCGTCGATCCGCCCGTCCACGAGGCCGATGGCGAGCAGGGCGCGCTGGGTCGGCGCGAAGACGATGGCGCGCTCATCAGCATGGAGAAAGAGCGCGGTGTGACCGTAGGGATCACGGGCGACGAAGAGCCGCCGCTCACGGAGATGCCAGGCGGCCAGTGACCAATCGCCGCCGCCGAGACGCCGCGGGGTCTCGTCGCCCCAGCGCCGGTAGGCGGCGTGCATGAGCGCGGCGTCGCTGGCATCCGACCCAGCCGCAGGGTGTAGCTCTGCCCGGAGCGCCTCACGATCATCGAGTCGGCCCGCGGCCGTGAACACCAGGCCACGTTCGACGTCGTGGACCGGGAGCTCAGGAGCTGGCGTGGCCTGTGCACAGGAGCGCCCGAGCAGTGCCGTCCCGTCCGACCACATGGCCGTGTCGCGGCCGCCGTCCATGGCCGTCGCCAGGCGTCTTAGCCATGCAGGATCGAGCGTGCCGCCGCGCGGCACGATCCCATACACGGCGTTCAATTGTTGAGAGGGTCGGGGGCGACCCGTCGTCACCCGTGCACTCAGGTGTGAGTGCCACTCCCTCCGTCAATATTCGAGCCGGGGCCCTGAAGCGTCTGCTCGAGGCTCATGCGGGTGACCGTCGGGCGCTGCCACGGACTCCGTCCCGGCCGATCGCCGGCATCGACATCGGGGGCGGCATTCGGATCCAGCACGCGTTTGTCTTGAGACATCTCAAACCTCCTTGTCGTTGGTCCCATGCGGTGCGGCGGCCGATCATACCGTCAGGCGACGCCGCGGAGGTCGAAAGTCGACCGGTCGACGAACGCGCACAGCTCCGGGACGCACCACGCGCCCCGCGGCCGCCGCAGCCGAACCGCGGTCACGTGCCGAGCGGCCCCGGCCGCGACGCGCAGGTTCGCCTGGCGGTCCAGCAGGCGCAACGCCACGCCGGCGTTGTAGGTGAGACGCGTCACGGCATCCACCGCGTCCAGACCACGGATAGTGTCGGCATGCACGGAGGGGTCGGCGGTCACGGACAGCCACCAGATGGCCGACACCGGAATTGGTTGCACGGTTGGGGTGGGACGGGCCGGCGTTGTGAGTCGCTGCGCAGCATCCGGCCAGAGACGGACCTCCGCCGGCGCCGGGTGCGCGATCGGTCGACCGTTCGTGTCGACCGTCAGCGCCGTCAGTTCGTCGGCGAGCGGCTCCCAGCCGTTGCCCGCCAAGGCGGCCAGCAGGGAGGACTTGCCGGCGCCCGAGTCGCCCGCGATCAGGACCGTTCGCCCGTCCCGGCGAGCGGCGGCCGCGTGCAACGGAACGAGGCCTCGCTGATAGCAGAGCACGGCCAGCGGCAACATCAGCGCGTGGCGCTTGATCTCATCACCGTTGGTGTGCGGCTCAGGCTCGATCGTCAGCCGCTCGCCGCCGTGTGCCGCGAAACGAGCGACGCCAGGGACATGCAGGCTGAATGACCGTGCGTCCGCTGACCAGAGCAACCCTGATGCCGTGGGGGCAGGGGGCGCGCTGACGGGGCCGAGCTCAACGGTGGCTTCGGTCAGCCACGGTGGCAGCAGCGCTGCCACCCCGGTCGGGTCAGGCACCGCGTCCCCGTCGGGTGCTCGCATAGCTGGCGATCGGGACGTAGCGGTCGTGGCCCTCGCTGCCGGTGATGACCTCAGTCGCGCAGCGCAACCAGGCGTGCGCGGCCAGCCCGTCCGGCGCGGTGCCGTCCGTGGCGACCCCGAGGATCATCGTCGACTCGATCCCGCGCAGCCGTAGGAGGGCGCTTGCGGCCATCGCCTGGGCCAGGCAGGTGAAGGTCCCGGGCAAGCGTCCGGCCGCGACCCGCACGGCTTGACCCACTGCGACCGCCTCCGCGATCGTCTCCGGGGTTTCACTCGCCGGCGTCTGACCCGGGGCGAGCCTGAGCAGCGCGACGATGCGCGGGAACGGCAGCCGCAGCCCCAAGCGTGCGAGGACGACCGCGATCGCGGCCGTGAGCAGCCGGCGGTTCTGCGCCCACGGCCGCGCCGCCGCTCTACGTGCCAGCGTTGCCGACACGGATCATTCCCTCGCTGGCCAGCTCATCGACAAAGTCACGGATGTCATCGGAGATCGTCTCCGGGTCGCCGGAGAACTCGCGTTGCACGGCCGTCGTCAGCTCGCCGATGGTCTGCGGCCGCTCGAGCAGTGACCAGATGCGCCGCCCGATCGCGTCGAGGGCCACGTAGTTGTTGGTCGCGGGGTTGAGGAACACGATGTCGTCGTCAACCGGTGCGGCCATGAGCTCGTTGTTGCGTTGCAGGATCATGGTTTCGTCCATGGGCCCTCTCATTGGTAGCCGAAACGATGCATCATCGGTCCGTGGGCGTCGCGGATCCGCTCGGCCAGACCTCCTGCGAGCTCGCCGCGCCACGAACCGACCCGGCCGGAGCGAAAGAAGGTCGCGCGGCTGCGTGGATGGCGCTCGCCGAACCCGTTCTCGGTCTCCTGGCGGCGCAGTTCTGAGAACTCCGAAAACCGGACGGCCCGCGCGATGCGATCGCGGTCACGCGGCAAGCCGCAGGCCTGCACGAGATCGCCGAACACGGCTTCGGTGCGTTGGCGGAGATCCTCGTAGCGCACGATGTGGCAGGACGGCGGCGAGGCGTCAACCCACGTCTGCGCGTGATCGCTCCACGAACCCGTGAACTGGCGCAGCTGATCGTGCAGGCGCTCGAAGCCGCCCCCGAAGCTCGCCTCCGGATCGCACATCCGGCTGACCGCGTCAACGGTGTCGACTCCCAGGTGAGCGGCCAGCGACGGGGCCACGTCGCGCGGATCGCGCACGAGGTAGACCACGGCAGCGGTCGCCTCGGGAGGAAACAGCGGTTCGCCGTCCGGGGTGAGCTGCCACCCATCGTGCACCTTGATGAACAGCGGCCCGGTTGCGGCGTCGGCGATACGGCGATAGAGCTCGGGACGCAGGCGGTCGACGGTGGCGTGATCCAGCGCCGAGGACTCGACGCCGGACCACCGGTCAAAGACGCGACGCGAGCTGGCGATCGAGAACGCCTCACCCAGGTCGTTGATGTCGACCGGCCGGCGGGCGTTGCGAATGTAGTTGGCGAGCAGGATCCGGACCCACGTGTTGCCAGACTTTGGATAGGAGGCCAGCCAGACGATCCGGTTCACGCGGCGCTCGCCACCTCAAGCATTGCATCGCAGACCTGGGAGATCGTCCACGTGTCCCGCGGCCGCGCGATCTGTAGGAACCGCACCTGCCGCAGGATCGTGCTCCACGTGGCGAACATCCGCGGATGCTCAGCCGGCAGCAGCGGCCCGTAGATCGAGCGTTGCAGGGCTGCGAATTTCGCCGCCCCGGTGAGCGTGTGGCGATGCAGTCCGCCACCGGCATGGGGAGCAAGCTCGAAGATCGCTCGCAGCGCAACCGGGCCGCTCGACATCCGTTCAGGGCCGGGCACGACCGTGTGCTTGCCACGATGGCTGAGCCGGCGGTCGCCCGGAGCGATGCGGTAGCCAAGTTCGTCGGTGGCTTCTGGGGTGAGGTGGATCTTGGCTTGGCCGGGTCCCACCACCGGGAGTCCGTCGATCGTCAGGCCGATCGCGGTGATGTCGTCGGACACCATGGTCGCGCCGTGATCGAGCAGGCCGGCGAGGGTGGTCGACTTGCCGGCGCCCGACGACCCCGTGATGACGATCGCGCCATGTTCGGTCGCGGCCGCGTTGCCGTGCAGGACGAGCATGCCGCGCTGGGTGAGCAGCGGCGGGAGCACCCGATTGGTCAGCGCGCGTCCGAGCGCCTCATCGGTCGCCCGCGGATGGCGCTGGAGAGTCACCTCGCCCGCTTGGATGAGAAAGCGCCCCTGGCGAGGACCGCCGAACAGGAGCGTGCGTCCCGGCTCGATCTGCCCGTCGCCGTCATCGATGGCCCCCGCAGACAACCGCGCGGGGACCTCGCCCTCGTGCACGGTGACGTCGGCGATGGTGCCGGGGGCTGCGGGCGACAGCCCACTACACGCGAATGGCAACGTCAGCGTGAGTCCGTACGCGTTGTAGGTGTAGGTCCCCATGGTGCCCGCCGGCGTCGCCTCCTGCGACGCCGTCCCGAGAAGCGTACCGGGGCGGCCTGAGCGGCCGCCCCGGTCGTCGCAATCAGGCGGTCGCGGAGGCGACCGAGGCGGGTTCGAGGGCGACGCCCAGCACCTCGTCGATGGTCATCGCGAAGTGGAAGGCCATCTGGTCGCGGACCTCCTCGGGCACGTCGTCCAGGTCGCCGCGGTTGCGCTCGGGCAGGACCACATCGGTCAGCCCGGCGGCGTGGGCGGCCAGGACCTTCTGCTTGAGGCCGCCGATCGGCAGTACCCGGCCCTGGAGGGTCACCTCGCCGGTCATCCCGACGGTGTGCTTGACCGGCCGGCCGCTCATCAGCGACGTCAGCGCGGTCACCATCGTCACGCCGGCACTCGGGCCGTCCTTGGGGATGGCTCCCGCCGGCACGTGGACGTGGAACGAGCGGTCCTCGAACCGGCTCGGATCGATGTCGAGATCGGCGCTGTGGCCACGGACGTAGGAGAGCGCGATCTGCGCCGACTCCTTCATCACGTCGCCGAGCTGACCGGTCAGGGTCAGGCCGGGCTTGCCGGGCATCGCCGTGGCCTCGACGAACAGCACGTCGCCGCCCGCGCCCGTGACCGCCAGACCGGTGGCCACGCCGGGGACCGCGGTGCGGATCGCCGACTCCTGGAAGTGGCGCTGGCGCCCGAGGGCATCCCGGATCTGCTCGATCTCGATCGTCACCGGAGCGACGGCCTTCTCCGAGGCGATCTGGGTCGCCGTCTTGCGCAGCAGCGTCCCGAGGTCGCGCTCGAGCTGGCGGACGCCGGCCTCACGCGTGTACTCGGTGGTCACGGTGTTGAGCATCTCATCGGAGATCTCCACCTCGTCGGCCCGCAGGCCGTTTCGCTCCAGCTGACGCGGCCACAGGTATCCGCGGGCGATCGCCACCTTCTCCGAGGTGGTGTACCCGTCGAAGCGGATCACCTCCATGCGGTCCAGCAGCGGGCCGGGGATCGTGTCTGCCACGTTGGCCGTGGCGATGAACATCACGCCGCTCAGGTCGAGCTCCAGGTCCAGGTAATGGTCGCGGAACGAGTGGTTCTGCGCCGGGTCGAGGACCTCGAGCAGGGCCGCCGACGGGTCGCCCCGCCAGTCGGCGCCGACCTTGTCGACCTCGTCGAGCATGATCACCGGGTTCATCGTGCCCGCGTCGCGCAGCGCTCGCACGAGCCGGCCCGGAAGGGCGCCGATGTACGTGCGGCGGTGGCCGCGGATCTCGGCCTCGTCGCGGACGCCGCCCAGCGACATGCGGACGAACTTGCGTCCGGTGGCGCGGGCGATCGACTCGCCGATCGAGGTCTTACCGGTGCCGGGCGGTCCGATCAGGGTGAGGATCGCGCCGGAGCGCTTGTCCTCGGTGATCCCCCGCTCAACGCGCAGCTTCTTGACCGCGATGTACTCGACGATGCGGTCCTTGACGTCGTCCAGCCCGGCATGGTCCTCATCGAGGATCGCGCGGGCATGGGCCGGGTCGAGCTTCTCCTCGGAGTTCTCCGACCACGGCACGGCGATCAGCCAGTCCAGGTAGGAGCGGATCATGCTCGCCTCGCCGCTCTGCTCGCCCATGCGCTCCAGCCGGCCGAGCTCCTTGTCGGCCTGCTCGCGGGCATGCTCGGGCATCCCGGCGGCTTCGATCTTGGTCCGGTACTCCTCCACGACCGAGGCGTCGTCCTCGTCGAGCTCCTTGCGGATCGAGTCCATCTGCTTGCGCAGGAAGTACTCGCGCTGCTGCTTCTCGGCGCCGGACTCCACGTCCTCGCGGATGCGCTTGCGCACCTGCAGCTCGGCCAGGCGCTCGCGCTGGTAGCCGAGGGCCAGCTCGAGCCGCTCGGCGACGTCGAGGGTCTGGAGCAGCTTGACCTTCTGCTCGTAGTTGATGTCAGGCGAGTAGCCCGACGTGTCGGCCAGCGTCCCCGGCTCGGAGATCGAGCGCAGGAACGCGGAAATGCGTCCGTCGTCGCCGCGGACTTCGAGGATCTCCTCGACCACGGCGCGATACTCGCGCTCCAGGTTGCGGGTCTTGCCGTCGACGGGCACAGCGTCGGGACGCTCGTCGACCTCGACGAACAGCCGGCCGTCGGGGAGCGTCTGGGCGGCGCCGGCGACGCCGCGGTGCAGCCCTTGCAGGGCGAACGCACGCCCTCCGCCGGGCAGGCGGACCTTGTCGGTGACCTCGGCGACGGTGCCGACGTCCGCGAATTCTCCTTCGTGCCGGGGCACGAGCAGGACGCGCTCTTCATCGCCGGCCTCGATGGCCAGCGTGAGCGACATGCCCGGAAAGACGACCACGTCCTCGAGCGGAACCAGAAGTAGGCGGCTCATCTAAATCTTCACTTTCAGTAGGTACTTACCATCGATAAGTACAGGATACCACCGAGACCGGGGGAGGGACGGCGGATCTCAGTGGGCGGGACTGAGATTATCAGCGGCCCCGTGTCCCGCGGTCGGATTTGGGATCATCGGTGCATGGCCGACAAGCCCCGCCCCCGCAATGACGACGCCCACGACGTGCTGGCCGCCGAGGAGTTCGGCGTCCCCGCGCCCGATCCCCGGCTGCATCGCGACGAGGCCCACGACGTGCTGGCGGCCGAGGCGTTCGTCGTCCCGGCCCCCGACCCGGGGCTGCATCGCGACGAGGCCCACGACGTGCTGGCGGCCGAGGAGTTCGTCGTGCCCGCGCCCGACCCCGCCATCCACCACGGGCCGGTGGCGCTGCCCGACGATCCCAGCGGCATCGCCGAGCCCCACGACGTGCTGGCCG
Organism: uncultured Solirubrobacteraceae bacterium; assembly: GCA_963744845.1. Taxonomy (GTDB): domain Bacteria; phylum Actinomycetota; class Thermoleophilia; order Solirubrobacterales; family Solirubrobacteraceae; genus Palsa-465. Next base: position 175,770 of record CAVUVE010000012.1, on the reverse strand, counting down.
CCGAGGAGTTCGCGATGCCCGCGGGTCGGGTTCACGTCGGCGCGAACGTCTCGGGCCCCGGCGGGCGCGGCCGAGCCCTGGTCGGCGCCGGGGTCGCGGTCGCCGTCGCGCTCTTGTTGCGCAAACGTCACAGGTAGGCCTTGTTCCGTCACGTGCCCGGGCCGCATCCTGGGACGTGGTGCATTTCAGTTGCGCATACGACAACTCAGATGATCCACGTCTGTGGGAGCTGGCGGGGCGCCAGCATGGCGTGGTCAGCTGGGAGCAGCTCTGGGCGCTTGGTTATGACAGGCACGCGGTGCACCGGCTGGTGGCGAAGGGGTGGCTTCACCGCGTGCACCTCGGCGTCTACGCGGTGGGCCACACGCGGCTGAGCGTCAATGGGCGGTGGATGGCCGCGGTGCTCGCCGGCGGGTCCGGGGCTGCACTGAGCCACGCCCACGCGGCGGCGCTGCACGACCTGCGGACGACGCCGTCAGGACTGATCGACATCACGGCGCCGAGAAAACGCCACCCGACGGGCGTGCGCTTCCATCGCGCGCGCACCCTCGACCCGCGGGACGTCACCATCGTCGATGCGATCCCCGTCACGACCGTCGCTCGGACGCTCCTGGATCAGGCGGAACACCTCAGCGCACCGCGGTTGCGCACGCTGCTGGAGGCCGCCCTCCGACGGGACGTCTTCGATCTCAGAAGCATCGAGGCGACGATCGCTCGCAACCCCGGCCGCCACGGGATCGCACCGCTGACCGAAGCGCTCACGGACCTGGACGACGAGGCACCGTGGACCCAGTCCGAGAAGGAGCGCCATTTTCTGGAACTCGTCCGCGCGTACCGGCTGCCCGAGCCGAGCGTCAACGTCATCGTCCTCGAGGACCCCGTCGACTTCTTCTGGCCGGCGGCACGCCTGGTCGTCGAGGTGGACGGCTGGGAGTTTCACAAGACACTCGCGATGTTCGAAGCCGACCGCGTCAAGGACGCCAAGCACAACGTCGCCGGGTATCCGGTGCTGCGCTACACGTCCCGGCGGATCGACCGCGACGCCGCCGCCGTCGCCGCCGAGATCACCGCAATGCTCAGGCGCGGGAGCGAGCCTTGGGCGGCATCAGGTCGGTGATCGACCCGTCGGCCAGCTCGGCGGAGAAGGCGACCGTCTCAGACAGGGTGGGGTGGGGGTGGACCGTGAGGGCGATGTCCTGCGCGTCGGCGCCCATCTCGAGCGCCAGCACGGTCTCGGAGATGAGGTCGCCGGCGTTGACGCCGACGATGCCCGCTCCGAGCACGCGCCGCGACTCCGGCTCCACGAGCAGCTTGGTCATCCCTTCCGAGCGGCCCAGTCCGAGCGCGCGGCCCGAGGCCGCCCACGGGAACGTGAACTTCTCGAACGCCACGTCCTGCTCGCGAGCCGTGGTCTCGGTGAGGCCCATCCACGCCACCTCGGGATCGGTGTAGGCGACCGACGGGATCGTCTTCGCGTCGAAGTGCACGTTCTGACCGGCGATCACCTCGGCGGCGACCTTCGCCTCGTGGGTGGCCTTGTGGGCGAGCATCGGGCCGCCGACGATGTCGCCGATCGCGTAGATCCCGTCGACGTTGGTCTTCATCTGGTCATCGACGGCGATGAAGCCGCGCTCGTCGACGTTGACGCCGGCGGCCGCGGCGTCGATCGCGTTGCCGTTGGGCACGCGGCCGACGGCGATCAGCACCTGGTCGAACATGCGGGAGCCGGCGCCGCCGATCTCCACCTTGAGCCCGTTCTTCTGCGCCTTGACCGACTCGACCCGCGTCCCGGTGAGGACATCCTCGTAGCGGGCCCCGATCCGCTTGGCCAGCGGACGCACGAGGTCGGGGTCGGCGCCGGTCATCAGCTGGTCGAGCATCTCGACGACCGTCACCTTGGCGCCGAGTGCGTCATAGACGCACGCCATCTCCAGGCCGATGATCCCGCCGCCGACGACGAGCAGCCGCCCTGGGATCTCGCTCGGCGACAGCGCGTCGGTGGAATCGATGACGCGCTCGTCGTCGGGGAGGCCGGGAATCATCGCCGCCTGGGAGCCGGCGGCGATGATGCAGTTCTCGAAGCTGATCTCGCGTTCGCCGACCTGCAGCGTTGTCGCGCCGGTGAAGCGCGCTTCGCCGTGGACGACCTCCACCTTGCGCTGCTTGGCCAGTCCGGCGAGGCCGCCGGTGAGCCGCTCGACGACCGAGTCCTTGAAGGCCAGCAGCTTGCCGAGGTCGACGTCGGGCTTGCCGAACGACACTCCGTGCTCGGCCATCTCCTCGACCTCGGCGATCACCTTGGCGGCGTGCAGCAGCGCCTTGGAGGGGATGCAGCCGACGTTCAGGCACACGCCGCCGAGCCGCTCGTAACGCTCGACGAGGATCGTCTTCAGTCCCAGGTCGGCGGCGCGGAAGGCGGCGGTGTAGCCGCCGGGGCCGGAGCCGAGGACGACGACCTGGGCGTCGCGGTCGCCGCCGCCGGGCGGGGGCGGGGGGGGGCTCGGAGGCGACCGATGCGGCGGGCTTCTCGGGCTCGGCCTCGGCGCTGGGCGCGGCGCCGTTGGCTTCGAAGACCATGAGGACGCTGCCCTCCGACACGCGATCGCCGACCGAGACGCGCAGCTGGCTGATCTTCCCGGCCGCCGGGGCGGGCACGTCCATCGTCGCCTTGTCGGATTCCAGCGTGACCAGCGGGTCCTCGGCCTGCACCTCGTCGCCGACCGCGACGAGGATCTCGATGACGGGGACGTCGGTGAAGTCACCGATGTCCGGGACGCGGATCTCCGTCACAGCAGGACGCGGCGCAGGTCGGTCAACACGGTGGCCAAGAACGTCGTGAAGCGGGCCGCCGCCGCGCCGTCGACGACGCGGTGGTCATAGGAGAACGACAGGGGCACCATCAGCCGCGGGACGAACTCCGAACCGTTCCACACCGGCTTCATCGCGGCGCGGGTGACGCCGAGGATGGCGACCTCGGGGGCGTTGATGATCGGGGTGAACGAGGTGCCGCCGATCCCGCCCAGCGAGGAGATGGTGAACGTCGCGCCGCTCATGTCGCCGGGGGAGAGCTTGCCGTCTCGCGCCTTGCTTGACAAATCGGTCAGATCCTGGGCGATCTCCCGCAGGCCCTTGCGATCGGCGTCCTTGATGACGGGGACGACGAGGCCGCCCGGGGTGTCGGCGGCGAAGCCGATGTTGTAGTAGCGCTTGAGGACGAGCTCGTCGCCGTCGAGCGAGGCGTTGACGAACGGGAACTCCTTGAGCGCGGCCACGCATGCGGCGACGAGGAAGGAGACCATCGTGAACTTCACGCCCGCGCGCGCGTGCTCGTCGTTGAGGCGCTTGCGCCAGGCCTCCAGCTCGGTGATGTCGGCCTCGTCGTTGTGGGTGACGTGGGGGATCATCACCCAGTTGCGGGCCAGGTTCGGGGCCGAGATGCGCTGGATCCGCGACCGCGCGACGCGCTCCACCTCGCCGAACTTCTCGAAGTTCACCGACGGCCACGGCAGCAGGTTCAGCTCGCCGCCGCCCGCGGACGGGACGCCACCCGTGGCCGGCGCCTGCGCCGGAGCGGCCGTGCCGCCGCCGTCGGCCATGCTCTGCACGTCCTCCTTGGTGATCCGGCCCTTGCGTCCGCTGCCCTGGGCGTCGGCGAGGCTGACGCCGAGCTCACGGGCCAGGCGCCTGGCCGACGGGCTGGCGTAGATCGGACCGCCGCCGTTACGAGGCTCGCCCCCGTTGCCTGCCGGCTGCGGATCGTGCGATGGCGCGGCGGCCGGGGCCTGCGCCGACGATGGCGAGGGCTCCTCTGGAGCCTCCAACGATTCCGCGGGCGCCGTCGTCTGCTCGGCGGACTGATCGGCGACCGCGGCCTGCTCGGCGGGCTCGCCGGCGCCGGCATCGCCGTCGCTGGCCTCGATCGTCATCAGCGGGCTGCCCTGCTTGACCTGATCGCCGATCGAGACCGCGATCTCCTTCACCACCCCGCCGAACGGCGCCGGCACGTCCATCGTCGCCTTGTCGGACTCCAGGGTGACGAGGGGGTCCTCGGCGGCGACCGTGTCGCCGACGGCGACGAGGATCTCGATCACCGGCACCGCGTCGAAGTCCCCGATGTCGGGAACCTCGACGTTCGGTGACGCGGTGGCACTCATATTGTCGTCGGCATCGGCGCGTTGACGTCGATGTCGTACTTGGCGATCGCGTCGGCGACGACCGAGGCGTCGATCGTCCCCTCGGCGGCCAGCTCGGCCAGCGCGGCGACGACGACGTAGTGGCGGTCGACCTCGAAGAAGCGCCGCAGGGCCGCGCGGAAGTCCGACCGGCCATAGCCGTCGGTGCCCAATGCGCGATAGCGGCCCGGCACCCACTGGCGGATCTGATCGGGCACGGCGCGCAGGTAGTCGGTCGAGGCGACGACCGGTCCCCGTCGCTTGGCCAGCTGCGCGGTCACGTAGGCCTCGCGCGGCGCGTCGCCGGGGTGCAGCATCGTGAAGCGCTCGGCTTCGATTCCGTCGCGGCGCAGCTCGCTGAACGAGGTCACGCTCCACACGTCGGCGAGCACGTCCCAGTCGTCGGCGAGCAGCTCGGCCGCGGCCATCACCTCGCGCAGGATCGTGCCCGAGCCGAGCAGCTGGACGACCGGCTTCTTCGTGCGCTTCGGGGCCTCGGAGAGCAGGTACATACCGCGCAGGATCCCCTCGGGGGCGCCCTCGGGCATCGCCGGGTGCGGGTAGTTCTCGTTCATCAGGGTGATGTAGTAGAAGATGTCCTCCTGCTCGTCGAGCATCCGGCGCAGGCCCTCCTGGACGATCACCGCCAGCTCGTAGCCGAACGCCGGGTCATACGCCAGGCAGTTGGGGACGACCGAGAACAGCAGGTGGCTATGGCCGTCCTCGTGCTGCAGGCCCTCGCCGTTCAGCGTCGTGCGGCCCGCGGTCCCGCCGAGCATGAACCCGCGCGTGCGGCTGTCGCCGGCCGCCCAGATGAGGTCTCCGACGCGCTGGTAGCCGAACATCGAGTAGTAGATGTAGAACGGCACCATCGGCACGCCGTGGGTGCTGTAGGAGGTGCCGGCGGCGACGAACGACGAGACCGAGCCCGCCTCGGTGATCCCCTCCTCGAGGATCTGACCGTGCTCGTCCTCCTTGTAGAACATCAGCTGCTCGGAGTCCTGGGGCTGGTAGAGCTGCCCGACCGGCGAGTAGATGCCGACCTGACGAAACAGCCCCTCCATGCCGAACGTGCGCGACTCGTCGGGGACGATGGGGACGACGTGGCGGCCCAGCTGCTTGTCGCGCAGCAGCGCGGCCAGGAGCCGGACGAACACCATCGTGGTCGAGATCTCGCGCTCGCCGGTCCCCTCCAGCTGTGACTTGAACAGCTCCAGATCGGGGGCCGCGGGGCCCTCGGCGCGCTGGCGGCGCACCGGCATCGAACCGCCCAGCTGCTTCCGGCGCTCGCGCAGGAACTGCATCTCCGGGGAGTCGTCGGGCGGCTTGTAGTACTCGGCGTCGCGGACCTGCTCGTCGGTCAGCGGCAGCTCGAAGCGGTCGCGGAACGCGAGCAGTGCCGCCTCGGTCATCTTCTTGGCCTGGTGGGTGATCATCTGCCCCTCGCCCGAGACGCCCATCCCGTAGCCCTTGATCGTCTTGGCGAGGATCACCGTCGGCTGGTCGGTGTGCTTGACCGCCGCGTCGTAGGCGGCGAACACCTTGCGCTGGTCGTGGCCGCCGCGGTTGAGCAGCCAGATCTCGTCGTCGGACATGTGGGCGACGCGCTCGAGCAGGCGCGGGTCGCGGCCGAAGAACTTCTCGCGCACGTAGGCGCCGTCGCGCGACTTGAACGTCTGGTAATCGCCGTCGACGCAGTCCTCCATCACCTTGACGAGCGCGCCGTCGACGTCGGCGGCGAGCAGCGGATCCCAGCGGCTGCCCCAGATCACCTTGATGACGTTCCAGCCGGCGCCGCGGAAGTCGGACTCGAGCTCCTGGATGATCTTGCCGTTGCCGCGCACCGGACCGTCGAGGCGCTGCAGGTTGCAGTTGACCACCCAGATCAGGTTGTCGAGGTGCTCGCGCCCGGCGAGGCCGATCGAGCCCATCGACTCGGGCTCGTCCATCTCGCCGTCGCCAAGGAACGCCCACACCTTGCGCGGCGCGGTCTCGGCCAGCCCGCGGGCCTGCATGTACTTCATGAAGCGCGCCTGGTAGATCGAGTTGATCGCCCCGATCCCGAGCGAGACGGTGGGGAACTGCCAGAAGGCGGGCATCAGCCACGGGTGCGGGTACGAGGACAGGCCCTCGCCGTCGACCTCCTGGCGGAAGCCGTCGAGCTGGCGCTCGGTCAGCCGCCCCTCGAGATACGCGCGGGCGTAGTTGCCCGGCGAGGAGTGACCCTGGAAGTACACGAGGTCGCCGCCGTGGTCGTCGGAGGGCGCATGCCAGAAGTGGTTGAAGCCGACTTCCATCAACGTCGCCAGCGACTGGAAGGTGGCGATGTGACCGCCGAGCTCGGAGGAGACCTTGTTGGCGCGGACGACCATCGCGATCGCGTTCCAGCGCACGATCGACCGCAGCCGGCGCTCGAGCGCGGCGTCGCCGGGGAACGGCGGCTCCTGATCGGCGGGGATCGTGTTGACGTAGGCGGTGTTGAGGCTGGCGATCGGGCCCGTGCCGGCGTGCTGGGCGCGCTCGATGACGCGCGTCAGCAGATCGCGCGCGCGATCAGGACCGTCGTTGGAGACGACCGCGTCGAGCGCCTCGAGCCATTCGGTGGTCTCCACCGCGTCGAGGTCAACCGAGCCATTGCCGTTCGCAGCGCTCGTCGTGGACTGATCGGCCATCAGGGGCGAATATACCCCTGTGATCGCGGTCACACGCGTTCCGATTGAGTAGCGTGCGGCGCATGAGCCTGCGTCAGATCGACGGATCTCCGGGCCCGCCGTGGGAACGTCCGCTGGCGGGCACACTGGACCGGATCGTGGTGCACTCCGACCTCCTCGAGGGCAACCCGCTCGGCGATCCGTCCGTGCGCCCGCTCTACGTCTACGTGCCGCCCGGGGTGGTGCACCGAGGCGACCCCGTGCCGTCGGTCTACGTGATTCAGGGGTTCACCGGACAGCTGGACATGGTGCTCTCCCGTTCGGCGTTCGAGCCGACGCTCGTGGAGCGCATCGACGCGATGTTCGGCGGCGGCGACTGCCCCGACGCGATCATCGTGTTCGTCGATGCGTGGACGCGGCGCGGCGGCTCGCAGTTTCTCAACTCGACGAGCACCGGCCCCTACCTCGATTACCTGTGCGACGAGGTCGTGCCGTTCATCGACGCTCGCTATCCGGTTCACGCCGACCGCGATCACCGCGGCCTGAGCGGAAAGTCCTCGGGCGGCTACGGCGCGATGGTCGTGCCGATGCTCCGCCCCGACGTGTTCGGCGCCCTCGCCTCCCATGCCGGCGACGCGCTGTTCGAGTGTTGCTACCTGCCGGACTTCCCCGGGGTCGCCCGCCAGCTGCGTGACAGTTTCGACGGTTCCTGGGAGGTCTTCCACAAACGGTTGGCGCAGGCGCCGGCCTTCGACTTCCAGCGCTTCGGCAAGCCGCTGGAGATCTACGGCTACGCCTGCTGCTATTCGCCCGATCCCGACCGCCCGGGCGAGGCGCTGCTCCCGTTCGAAACCGCGACCGGGCGGCTGCGCGAGGACGTGTGGCGACGCTGGCTCGCGCTCGATCCGGTGCGTCTGGCCTCCGAGCACGGCGACGCGCTGCGCAGCCTGCGGCGGATCTATCTCGACGCCGGTCGCGGCGACGAGTGGTATCTCGACCTCGGGGCCCAGGCTTTCTCGGAGGAGCTCACCCGCCTCGGGGTCGAGCATTCGCTGGAGCTGTTCGACGGACGCCACGGCGGTATCGCCTACCGCTATCCGGGCGCGATCCGCGAGCTCGTGCTGGCGCTGGCTGCGTGACCGACGATCTCGCCTTCGCGGGCCCCGCCGCACTGGCGCAGCTCGTGCGCACGGGGGAGGCGACGCCCCGCGAGCTCGTGGAGCGGTTCCTGGCGCGGATCGAGGCGCTCGATCCGCGGCTGAACGCGTTTCGCCTGGTGCTCGCCGAGCAGGCGCTCGCCGAGGCCGACGCGACGCTCGAGCGGGGGGACGTCAACGGGCCGCTGGCCGGCGTGCCGATCGCGGTCAAGGATGACCTGGCCGTCGCCGGCCAGGTGGCGACACGGGGCATGCGTCCCGCCAACTGGCCGGCACCGGCGGCCCAGGACGCTGAGCCGGTCCGCCGCTTGCGCGCGGCCGGCGCGATCCCGATCGGGATCACCAACGTCCCCGAGCTGATGATCTTTCCGTGGACGGCGACCGCCGCCAACGGGATCACGCGCAACCCGTGGGATCCCGCGCGCACCCCCGGCGGCAGTTCGGGGGGCTCGGCCGCGGCGGTCGCGGGCGGCCTGGCGGCGGCCGCCACCGCCTCGGACGGGGGCGGCTCGATCCGGATCCCCGCCGCCTGCTGCGGGCTGGTCGGGATGAAGCCGACGCGAGGTCGCGTGCCGGGACGGTCGGGATGGCTCGGGCTGTCGACCGCCGGGGCGCTCGCCCGCACGGTCTCCGACAGCGCGCTGATGCTCGACGTGCTGCACGGTCCGCTGCCGGGCGATGTCGAGCGGCCGGGCGCGGAGTCGCTGCCCCCGTTCACCGGCAGCTACCGCGCGGCCGCCGCCGCGCCGCCGTCACGGTTGCGGATCGCCGTGTCGGCCAAGCTGCCGTCGGCGCTGCCGGCGCGGATCGCCGAGGGCCAGCGCGCCGCCTGGGAGCGAACCGCCTCGCTGCTGTCCGACGCCGGGCACGACGTCGTCGCCCACGACCCGGCCTACGGTCTCGGCCAGGTCGTGTTCGCCCAGACGTGGGTGCGCGGCATCTACGAGGACACGATCGCACTCCCCGATCGTTCGCAGCTGGAGCGCTCGACGCGCCAGATGGCGAGCGCCGGACGCGTGCTCGTCCCCGATCGCCGAGGGCCGTCGCTGCGGCGGGCGCGCGAGCGCACGACGGCGCGGATCATGGCGCTGTGGGACAGCTTCGACGTGCTGCTGACCCCCGCCCTCGCCCGCACGGCGATCGCCGCCGACGGCGCCTACGGGCGCTCGGCGCCTGCCGCCGTCGATACTGGCGCACGGTTTGCGCCGTTCAACGCGCTGTTCAACCTCACCGGTCAGCCGGCGGTCGCGGTGCCCGCCGGGTGGGGCGCCGACGGGCTTCCCCTGAGCGTTCAGCTCGTCGGGCGGCTCGGCGCCGAGGACGTGCTCTACGGGCTCGCCGGCCAGCTCGAGCGGGCGGCTCCGTGGGCCGACCGCCGCCCCCCGGGGTTCTGAGCCTGGACACGGGGGCGAGGCTTGGGTACATTTACGTACCGTGACCGCGCTCGCTGATCCCGCGCTCGCCGAGGCCCCGCCGGAGTCCTACTCGCCCTCCCCGGCCGGACCGGCCGACGGGGAGGCCGTGACTGCGCCGCCCCCCGGACCGGGGATCTCGCCGCTGCGCCAGGGCCTGCGCTTCAGCGCTCGCCCGATGAGCTTCAACATCGGCGCGCACCGGAGCTTCGGCGACGTGTGGACGCTGCGCATCCCGACCCGGCGCGACGGGTTCGCCGTCACCTGCCACCCCGATCATCTCCAGTCGCTACTCACCGCCCGGCCCGACGACGCGCCGTCGCTGACCGGTGAGTCGCCACTGCGCCCGATCCTCGGGCCCAACTCCGTGCTGACCTCCGTCGGCGAGCGCCACCTGCGCCAGCGCCGGCTCCTGCTGCCGCCGTTTCACGGCGAGGCGGTTCAGGGCTACGTGGCCATGATCACCGAGGTCGCCGAACGCGAGATCGATCGCTGGTCAGTGGGGGAGACGTTCGCGCTCGCCCCCCGGATGCAGGCGGTGACGCTCGAGGTGATCATGCGCGGCGTGTTCGGCATCGGCGGGTCGGGCGGGCGGAGCTCCCGCGCGGAGGACCGGATGCGGACGACGATCCGCCGCCTGCTGGCCGCCTCCACGACGCCTCTCTACCAGCTGGTGGAGCTGCGCAACGCGGGCAGCCGCGAGCCGCGCGACCTGCTGGCGGCGATGCTGCGGATCGTCGATCGCCAGATGTACGCCGTGATCCGCGCCCGGCGCGCAGATCCCGAGAGCGGCGGCCGGGACGATGTGCTCTCGCTGCTGCTGCAGGCGCGCGACGAGGACGGTCAGCCGCTCACCGACGAGGAGTTGCGCGACGAGCTCATGTCGCTGGTCCTGGCCGGCCATGAGACGACGGCCAACTCCCTGGCCTGGACGTTCGAGCGCCTCGTGCGCAACCCCGCCGCCTACCGCGACCTGCGCGATCGGGTGCGCGGCGGCGACGGCGCCGAGTACGTCGAGGCCACGATCCACGAGAGCATGCGGGTGCGCCCGGTGATCCCGATGATCGTCCGCATGGTGATGCGGCCATGGCGTCTGGGCGCGTACGTCGTGCCCGCGCGCACGCCGGTGGCGGTCAGCATCCTCGGGCTCCACCACCGCGACGACGTGTACCCCCAGCCGCAGGCGTTTGCACCCGAGCGCTTCATCGCCCACAAGCCCGGGACGTATACGTGGATCCCGTTCGGCGGCGGCATCCGGCGCTGTCTGGGCGCGACCCTGGCCATGGCCGAGCAGCGGGTCGTCCTGCAGGCGATCGCGCGGCGCGCCGACCTGGACGCCGTCGACGCCGCGCCCGAGGCTCCCCGGATGCGCAACGTGACGATGATCCCGCGTCACGGCTGCCGGCTCCGGGTCGTGTCTCTATCGTGATGCACGTGTCCGTGCAGAGAACGCGGGAGCGGGCGGGCTCGATCCAGCCTGCCGGCCATCGCGAGCGCCTGATCGCCGCGATGGCCGACTCGATCGCGCAGCGCGGCTACCGTGACACGACGGTGGCCGACGTCGTGCGCCTGGCCCGCACGTCGCGACGCAACTTCTACGAGCACTTCGTCGACCGCGACGCGTGCTTCCTCGCCCTCTTCGACGCCACGAACGAGTCGCTGATGGCGGAGATCGCCGAGGCCGTCGACCCGACGCTGACGCTCGATGAGCAGGTCGACATCGCCGTCGACACCTACATCGCCAACGTCCTGGACCGCCCCGAGCTGTACCACAGCTTCGTCCGCGAGCTGCCCGGGCTCGGTGACGCGGGGGCCGAGCGGGCCCACGCCGCGCTCGAGGGCTTCGCGCAGCTGCTCATCGGCCTCGTCGAGTCCGGGCGCCGCGTGCAGCCCGAGCTGACCGTGCGTCCCCTCGACATGGACACGGCGATCATCATCGTCGGGGGCCTGCGCGAGCTGCTCGTCATCGCCCTGCAGCACGGCCGCGACATGCGCGAGCTGCGCGCCAGCGCCGGACAGACGATCAAGTTGATCCTCTCCGGCACCCTTCTGTAGCTGCGGATCTCCCGAACGGGGGGGAAATCCCCACCCTTTGAGAGTGCGCGAGGCTTCTACTGTCGGAAAAGCTTCACCGATGGCAGAGACCCGACCCACCCCTGCGCTCTCGGGCGCCCGCTTCGAGATCCTCCCCCTCGGCCGCAGCGAGGAGGAAGCCCGAGAGCTGCCCGAGCCGGTCCGCCTCACCGTCACCTGCTCGCCCAAGCACGGCCCCGACCGATCGGTGCAGGTCGCCGGCCGGCTGCGGGCGATGGGCCATGGGGTCACGGTCCACATCGCCGCGCGGATGGTGCGCGACCGTGCCCACCTCGACGCGTTGCTCGCCGACATGGCCGCGATCGGCGCCGACGACCTGTTCCTCATCGGCGGCGACGCCGATCCGCCGCAGGGCCGCTACGCGTCGGCGGTCGAGCTGGCGCCCGAGCTGGCCGCCCATCCCCAACGGCCGGCGTCGATCGGGATCGCCGGCTACCCGGAGGGCCATCCGCACATCTCCGACGAGGAGCTGGAGCGAGCGCTGCGCGCCAAGTGCGAGCACGCCGACTACGTGGTCACGCAGATGTGCTTTGACCCCGAGGCGCTGCGCGCGTGGGTCCGCCGGCAGCGCGAGGCGGGGATGAGGCTGCCGGTCCTCATCGGCATCCCGGGAAAGGTGTCGCGCACGAAGCTGCTCGAGCTCTCGGCCCGCATCGGAGTCGGCCCTTCGCTGGAGTTCCTGCGCAAGCAGCGCGGCCTGCGCAGCCTGCTCTCGCGCCGCTCGACGGCCGACCGCCTCTACGACGCGCTCGCCGACACGCGCGGCGATGCCGAGCTGGCGATCGCCGGATTTCACATCTTCACCTTCAACCAGCTGGTCGACACGTGGGAGTGGGAACGCGCCAAGACGGGCGCCGACGAGAGCCGCAGCCAGGCGACCGCCCCCCGGCTCTACGTGCCGGCGCACAAGCGCTCCCCATGAGCAAGCAAAGGAGAGGCCCGATGACCCCCGCAAACCTCCAGCAGGTCCTCGATCAGACCCCGAGCGTCGTCGAGATGCTCCGCAACGCGCAGATCGGCGCCTACGTCTATCCCGTCGTTCCCTATGAGTTCACCAACTGGCGCCGCGAGCAGCGCGCCTGGCGAGAGACGGCCGTGCTGTTCGACCAGTCCCATCACATGGCAAACGTCTTTCTCCGCGGCCCGGGAGCGCTGAAGCTGATCACCGACACCGGGATCAACAGCACGGCGAACTTCCCGGTCAACATGGCCAAGCAATTCGTGCCCTGCACGCCGGCGGGGCACGTGATCGGCGACGGCATCCTCTTTCACCTCGCCGAGGAGGAGTTCGTGTGGGTCGGCCGCGCCCCGGTGGCCAACTGGCTCACCTATCAGGCCCAGGCCGGCGGCTACGACGTCGAGGTGGAGAACGACGACCGCTCGCCGTCCCGGCCGTACGGCAAGCCGGTGACCCGCCGGTACTGGCGCTTTCAGATCCAGGGGCCGAACGCGTGGCCGGTCATCGAGAAGCTCAACGGCGGCCCGGTCGAGCAGCTGAAGTTCTTCCGCATGGCCGAGATGAACGTGGGCGGCGAGCGCGTGCGCACCCTCCGTCACGGGATGGCGGGCGCTCCGGGACTCGAGCTGTTCGGACCGTATGAGACCTACGACACGGTGCGCGAGGCGATCCTCGAGGCCGGCCGGGAGTTCGGCCTCGAGCCCGTGGGGGCGCGCGCGTACGCGTCCAACACGCTGGAGTCGGGCTGGATCCCGTCGCCGCTGCCGGCCATCTACACCGGCGAGGAGCTGCGCGGCTATCGCGAGTGGCTGGGCGCCGACAGCTACGAGGCCAACAACGCGCTCGCCGGCAGCTTCGTCTCTGACGACATCGAGGACTACTACCTCAACCCGTGGGAGCTGGGCTACGGCCCGTTCGTCAAGTTCGACCACGACTTCATCGGCCGCGACGCGCTGGCCGAGGTCGAGCCCGAGGCCCAGCGCCGGAAGGTCACGCTCGCGTGGGAGGCCGAGGACGTGGCCAAGATCTTCACCTCCCTGTTCGACACCGAGAGTCGCGGCTATCAGCCCTTCGACCTGCCGATCGCCAACTACGGTTCGTCGAACTTCGACTCGGTGCTCGACCGCGACGGCAATGTCGTCGGGTACTCGATGTTCTCGGGCTACAGCGCCAACGAGAAGCGCGCCCTGTCGCTGGCCACCGTCGATCCCCAGGTCGAGATCGGCAGCGAGGTCGAGGTGGTGTGGGGCGAGCCGGACGGCGGGAGCGCCAAGACGACCGTCGACCCGCACGACCAGCTCACGGTGCGCGCCGTGGTCAGTCCGGCGCCGTATTCGGTCACCGCGCGCCTGCAGTACGCCGAGGGCTGGCGGACGGCCGGCCGGTAGCGCGGCGGCCCTGGCGATCATGAGCCGGCCGACCCACGAGGCGACGATCCGCGGGCGGCTGGCCGGGGCCGAGCGACTCGCCGGCGAGACCGCCCTCCTGCAGGCCGGGTGGCGCTGGGAGCGTCACTCGTTCGTGCAGCGGTGGCTGTCCGGCGAGCTGTCGTTCGGCGACCTGCAGGCCTTCGCTGCCGAGCATCACGGCGTCGTCGTCGCGCTCGCCGACGGCGCCCGCCGGACGGCCGCGATGGCCGACGGCCTGCTGGCCGAGCAGCTGCGCCGCTACGCCGCCGAGCAGGACCGCGCGGTCGAGCTGTCGTGCGCCTTCGCCGTCGCCACCGGTTGGGGGCGATCGGCGTGGTTCTTCGCCCAGGACCCACTCGAGTCGACCGCGGCGTGTGCGCACGCATGGTCGGGGGAGGGGCGCTTGCTGGGCGAGCGTCTGAGCGGCCTGGTGGCGATCGAGTCGGCGCTCGGGCGCCTGGCTCCCGTTCTGCTCGACGCCCTCGTCCTGCGCTATGGCCTCGACGCCCGGGGCACGGGGTACTTCGCACGGCGCGCCGAGCGCTCGCCCGATGACGCGGCTGTGCTCGCGGCGGGACTGACCGGCGTGCTGCCGACGGCCGCCCACACGGGGCTCCTCGGCCAGGCCGAGACGGCGCTGCGCAGCTACTGGGCGCTGCTCGACGGCGTCGAGGCGCTGGCGATGCGCGGCGCCTAGCAGCCTGCGACCCTGGCTGCGTACGGCCGGCACGCCGGTCGCCGCGCTTGCCGGCGACGGCTGCGGTATGCTAGCGTACCGGACCTCAGGTACACAGATGTACCGAGAGCCGCAAGGAGCCGAGATGCCCTCATCCGACGTACGCCATGTGGAGATCGCAATCGCCGGAGCCGGCCTGTCCGGGCTGGGGATGGCCATCGCCCTGCGCCGCGACGGGCACCGTGACTTCGTCGTCCTCGAGCGGGCTTCCGAGCTCGGCGGAACGTGGCGAGACAACAGCTATCCCGGGTGCGCCTGCGACATCCCCAGCGTGCTCTACTCCTATGACGACGAGCCCAACCCGGACTGGAGCCAGGCCTACGCGAGCCAGCCCGAGATCTGGGCCTACATGCGCCGCGTCGCCGCCCGCCACGATGTCGCCGAGCACATGCTCTACGACCACGAGGTCACGGCCGCCGACTGGGACGCGTCAGCCCAGCATTGGACGGTGGAGACGACCCAGCAGCGCTTTACCGCCGACGTGCTCATCTCGGCCACCGGCGCGCTCGCCGATCCGGCGGTCCCCGCCCTCCCCGGCCTCGAGCAGTTCGCCGGCCGCGTCTTTCACTCTGCCCGGTGGGAACACGACCACGACCTGCGCGGCCGCCGCGTGGCCGTCGTCGGCACCGGCGCCTCGGCGATCCAGTTCGTCCCCGAGATCCAGCCCCTCGTCGGCCACATGGACGTCTTTCAGCGGACCCCGCCGTGGGTGCTGCCGCGCGGCAACCCGGACATTCCGGCGCGCTGGCGGAGCGTCTTTCACCGCTTCCCGCGCGCGCTGCAGCTGCTGCGCGGCGCGGTCTTCTCGGCGCACGAGGCCACCCACGTCGGCTTTCGCCATCCCAAGGTGATGCGGCTGATCGAACGGCGCATGCGTGACCACATCGCGCGTGAGGTGGCCGACCCCGAGCTGCGCGCGAGGGTGACCCCCGACTACAGCCTCGGCTGCAAGCGCATCCTGGGCTCCAACGCCTGGTATCCGGCGCTCTGCCAGGACAACGTCGACGTCGTCTCCGACGGCATCCGCGAGGTGGTGGCGGACGGCATCATCGACACGGCCGGCGTCCACCACGCGGCCGACACGATCATCTTCGGCACCGGCTTTCAGGTCACCGACCCGCCGATCAGCCACCGGGTGCGTGGCCGCGACGGCACCCTGCTCGCCGACGCGTGGGCGGGCAGCCCCCGGGCGCACCTCGGCGTGGGCGTGGCCGGCTTCCCGAACCTGTTCTTCCTCCTCGGCCCCAACACCGGCCTCGGACACAACTCGGTGCTGCTGATGATCGAGTCCCAGATCGCCTACGTGCGTCAGGCGCTCGAGCACCGGCGCCGGCGCGGCCTCGCCGCCCTCGAGCCGACCCGCGCCGCCCAGGCCGAGTTCCTGGCCCACGTCGACCGCGACACCGAGGGCAGCGTGTGGACCGCCGGCGGCTGCCTGAGCTGGTATGTCGACGCCACCGGACGCAACTCGACCCTGTGGCCGGGTAGCGTGC
This sequence comes from uncultured Solirubrobacteraceae bacterium, assembly GCA_963744845.1. Classification (GTDB taxonomy): domain Bacteria; phylum Actinomycetota; class Thermoleophilia; order Solirubrobacterales; family Solirubrobacteraceae; genus Palsa-465. The sequence goes on along the minus strand of CAVUVE010000012.1, from coordinate 159,688 downwards.
GCGCCTATCAGCGGCGGGTGGCCGAGTTCGAGGCCCGCGACTACGCCGCCGAGCTGCCGCACGCCGAAATCGACGCCGGCGAGCCGGCGCTCGCCTGAGCCCAGCCGGCGACCCGAAGGAGGCACTGTGCCCCGCACCCCCATCCCCGTCGACGGCCGCACGGCGTACGTGTCCGGCGCGGCGTCCGGCATCGGCCGCGCCGTCGCCCAACGGCTGGCCGCCCATGGCTGCCCGGTCGCGATCGCCGACCAGAACGAGGCCGGCCTGGAGCAGACGGCCGAGCTGATCGGCGGCCCGGTGCTCTCGCGCGTGCTCGACGTGCGCGACCGCCAGGCCCAGATGGCCTTCGCCGCCGAGGTGGCCGAGTGGGCGCCGGCGCCGCTCGGCATGGTGTTCAACAACGCCGGTGTCACGACCGCCCAGACCGTTGCCGAAGGTTCGGTGGAGGACGACGAGTGGGTCACCGACATCAACTACGGCGGGGTCGTCCACGGGGTGCGGGCGTTCCTGCCCATCCTGCTCGCCCAGGGCTCCGGCGTGCTTGTCAACACCTCGAGCGTGTTCGGCCTGCTCGGGTGGCCCAATCAGAGCGCCTACTGCGCATCGAAGTTCGCGGTGCGCGGGTTCACCGAGTCCCTGCGCCACGAGCTTCGCGGCACCGGCGTGCGCGCCGTCGCCGTCCATCCCGGCGGCATCCGGACCGACATCCTGCGCAACGCTCGGTTTCACTCCGATCCGATGCGACGCGACCTCTCTCACGAGGACGCCGCGACCGAGTTCGAGGCGCTCGCGCGCACGACGCCCGAGCGCGCGGCCGAGATCATCCACGCGGGCGTCAAGGCCGGCAAGAGCCGGGTCCTCGTCGGTCCCGACGCCTACGTGCTCGATGCGCTCGTGCGCATCGCGCCGACCCGTTACTTCGACGTCCTGGCCTTCCTCGAGCCATGGGCGGCCCGCCTGGTTCGGTGACGTCGGCCGCCGTGCGCGCCTCGGGACGCGTGGCGCCGCGCGGGCTTGGCGGGGTGCCGGCTCGCCGGGTGGGTCACCGAGACCCGGGTCGCCTGACGCAACCGGTGGCGGGTCCGGGACGAGCGCTTGCGCAGCCTCGCCATCGTCGTGTGGGCGGGATTGGACGCTCGCAGCACGGATTCGCCACTGTGGTTGACGACGCCGATCGGCTGGAAGGAGATGTCGATCCAGCGATAGTGCCGGGCGCCGTGGGGCAGATTCGCCGTCAGATGACGGTGACCGTTGCGCAGCCGTACGAGCGGTTGTGAGTCAAGGACGGAGTTGTAGAGCCACACCTCGTAGTGGCCGGCTTGGGCGGAGGGCAGGCCTCTCACCGTCAAGGTGAGCTTGAGATGTTTGACCGGTCCCGACAGCTTGACCGAGCCTGAGGCGCGGACGAGACCGCCGGGGAGGCCGGCGAGCGGAACCGGGCGGGGAGCGGCGGTGGGATGCACCGGGGTCGGCACCGTCGGTGCGGGAGTGGACGCCGTCGGCGCCGGGGTCGTGCGCGCGGCCGCGCGATGGGCAGGCGAAGCGGAGGTTCCGCCGCTGGACGCGATCACGATGACGGCGACCGCCACCGCTCCGAGCATCGCCAGCGCCGCGAGCCCGAGCCACAGCCCGCGCCGCCGCCGGCGTGGCGGCGACGTGGCGGCGGTCGCGACGACCGTCGGGGCGGGGGGCGGGGCGGGCGTCGGGGCGGGGGTCGGGGCGCTGCCGTTGGGCGCGTCGGTGACCTCGGCGGCACCGTTGGTGGCCGACGGGACGCCGGCCGCCTCGTCCGGCGAGATCTGCGTCAGCGCGCCGCGAACCTCGGTCTCGGGCAGTCCGAGGTTGGCGGCGAGCCTGGCGACGATCTTCTCCCGGCGGCCGTGCAGCGCCTCGGGCGACATCCCGGTGAGCCCGGTCAGCCGCTCGTCATCGAGCCCGCGATTGACCCACAGGTTCAGCAGCGCGCGGTCGGCGGGGTCAAGCTTCGCGGCGGCGTCGATCAGCCGGCGGGTAGCTACGCTGGCCATGGGGTAGCGATCTCTTATGACAAACGGTCGGCGATCGTATGGGCCTACCCGGAACGCTTCACGATGAGCATGGAGGCTGACACCGCGCGATCCCTGTGTGGACGCAAGCGCAGTCTTGCACCTTTGGTGCTGGCCGTGTGCGTGTGGTTGGTGTGGCCCGCGGAGTCGTTTGCGCGGGCGCTCGTGCGCTTCGTCCACGGAGTTCCGGGCGTCGGGCGGGCGACGGTCGGCGTCGACGATGGCACCGGTAACCGGCACGTTGGAACGATCGGCTTCGCCCAGTCAACGGCATGGCACAGCATCCGTTCCGGGCGCTTTCGCTGGACGCTCGACGGCGGCGGCAAGCAGCTGGCGGCGGGCACGGCCACGGTCGGAAACGGCGCCTACGACATCGTCGTGCTCGAGCGGCAGATGAAGGTGTGGCTGGGGATCTACCGGACCGCCGCCGGCCGGCCGGGGACGAGCCTCGTGCGCGTCATCCACGGTGCCCCGGAGCTGGGTGCTCCCGAGCTGATGGTCGATGGCAAGGTGGCGGTCAAGAGCCTCGGATACCGACAGGCCACGCCCTACGTGTCCGTCGCCGCGGGCAGGCATACGCTCGGCGCCATGCGCCCCGGCGACAGCACTCCGCTGGTGTCCGGCGCGCATCTGTCGGTGGCGTCCGGCCACGCCTACTCGGCGATCGTGCTCGGCACTCGCGGCCAGCGCGTGCGCGTCGTGTCGCTCGTCGATCGCGGGGCGCCGCTCGTGCGCAAGCCCACGCGCCCGGCGGCCCCGGCGGGGGCTGCGCGATCCGGATCCTCGGGAGCCGTGATCGTGCGCTCGGGCGACTCGCTGTGGGCGATCGCCCGCCGGCTCGTCGGCCCGGGCGCGACCAACGAGGCCGTCGAGCACAAGTTGGTGGCGATTTGGAATCTCAACGCCACGCGGATCGGCACCGGCGACCCGAACCTGATCTTTCCCGGCACGCGCTTGCGGCTTCCATAGGTCTCGGCGTCGACCTGAGGTTGAACCGGTGGGCGGGCCGGCGGGCGCCGGTGGCGGGCGGGCGCGGCGGAGGCCGCGCCCGCTTCGCCGCGGCGGGGGTCAGGTGACCTTCAGCGTTCCCTTCATCCCGCCCATCTCGTGTCCGGGCACCGTGCATAGGAAGGTGTAGGTCCCCGGCTTGAGCTTCAGGGTCAGCGTCTTGCTGCCGCCGTTGAAGGTCGGGGTCGCCCCGACCGTCTGGCCCCCGGCGGTCTGCACGGTGAAGTTGTGACCCTCGGGCGCCTTATTGGTGAACATGATCGTCACCGTCCCGGCCTTGGCGGTCAGGCTGGTCTTGCTGAACATCAGCGCGCCCGTGGGGTTGGCGGCGATCGCGAGGTGGCCGGTGGCAGGGGCGCTGGGAGCGCTTGACGACGACGCGGCGGCGGTCGAGCTCGAGGAGGGGGCGGCTGCAGGGGCGGCCGAGCTGGTCGACGAGCTGGAGGCGGAGCCGCAGGCGGCGACGGCGAGCGCCAGGGCAGCGGCGCTCAGCACAACGACGAGGTTCTTGGGCATGGCTGTGATCTCCTTGCTTGGCGGTGATGTGCGGCGAATGGCGCCTGCTCGGCGCATTTTCCGCTTGCAGACCCCTCGATCTGTTCAGACGCCTGACCCGCCCGGTTCCTTCCCGGCGGCCCGGCCGCTGGGCCGGCCCGGGCCGTCCGGGCGATCCGGGCACTCCCGCCAGGGTGCCAGCCCCTCCGGCCGCTCAGCGCGCCGCAGGCACCGGGGCGCAGAAATCAGCGGCGAGCTGCTCGACGAGGCTCGGCAGCGACTGCCCCTCCTCGAAGATCCGCAGCTGCTCGTCAGAGCCCGACTCGCGCACGAGATCGGTGACCGTCTCCAGCGCGTCGCGACAGCCCAGGGCGTCGGCGTGCGGCGCCAGCGCCGGGAGGAGATCGCCGACGATCGTCTCAACCGGCACGCGTCGCTCGGCGACGGGATCGATCAACTCGGCGTGGACCCCGTCTCGTGAGGCGATGAACCGGTTCTCGGCGAGCATCTCGGGGCTGCCGACGCGATCGTCGGTGAGGTACCCCTCCTCCAGCTCCAGGTGCGCGATCGACTGCAGGAGGGCGACGAGCGCGCGGGTCGCCCAGGGCCGCGTCTGCGCGTCCATCACCCGGACCTCGACCGTCCCGAACTTGGGCTGGGGGCGCAGATCCCACCACAGAAACGTCGGCTCGGGGAACGCCTCGCAGCGCAGCAGCAGGTCGACGGTCTCCACGTAGTCGTCGTAGTCGGCGAACCGGCGGGGGACGCCGACTCGCGGGAAGGCCTGGAAGATCGGGATGCGGGCGGAGGCCAGACCGGTGTCGCGTCCCTGCCAGAACGGCGAGTTGGTGCCCAGGGCCAGCAGCAGCGCGAGGTGGCCGCGCAGCCGGTTGTAGAGCCGGATGGCCGACTCGGCGTCGTCGACGCCGATGTGAACATGCAACGCGAAGGTGGGCTCGCGCCGAGCCAGCTCGCGCATCGACCCGTACACCGCTTGGTGTCGATCGCCACCGGAGATCCGGATCTCGTTCCACACCGCCGAGGGGTGGGTGCCGGCGCTCGCCGTGCGCAGGCCCGTCGCCTCGAGCTCTCGGGCCAGTGACTCGCGCAGTCCCACCACCTGGGCGGTGGCCGTGTCGACCGTGTCGTGGGGATCGGTCGACAACTCCACCGCCGAGCCGTGGGTCTCGCCCGCGACGCGTTCGCCCAGCGCCTCCGAGAGCGCGGGCAGCACGTCGTCGATCCGCTGCGCCAGCGCCCACCCGTTCTCGGGATCGAGGAGCATGACCTCCTCCTCGACGCCCAGCGTGTACGGATCAGAGGCGGCCCACTGCGACCAATGTCCGTCGGCAGTCGGCGTCATGTCGATCATTCTCGCGGCGGCCGCGCCCACCCCGCTCGGCCCGGTGGACAGAGAATGACGCCGGGGCCGCTCCGCGCGGACAGCCATAAACCGGAGTGCCGTGACCCCGCCTCGACCCGATACGGTGACGGCATGACCGAGCCTGAGAAGCCCAATGTCGAGGTCCCGTCCGACCAGCCGCCGTCCTACCAGCTCGAGCTCGAGGACATCACCGTCGGGGATGGTGACGAGGCGGTCGCGGGCCGCGTCGTCGAGGTCCACTACGTCGGAGTCTCCTGGTCGACGGGACGCCAGTTCGACGCCTCGTGGGATCGGGGACAGACGTTCCGCTTCGGCCTGGGCAAGGGACAGGTCATCCCCGGCTGGGATCAGGGCGTGGCCGGCATGAAGGCGGGCGGCCGGCGGCGGATCACGATTCCCCCGATGCTCGGTTACGGCAAGCGCGGCGCGGGCAACGTGATCGGGCCCGACGAGACGCTCGTGTTCGTCGTTGACCTCATCGCCGTGCACTGACCCGACGGGCGGCTCACGGCACGGCCACGCCCTGGAGCGCGACCGGGCCCCGCGTGGGGTCAAGCTCGGTGGTCTGCGAGACGCCGGCGGGCGGGATCGTGTCCATCACCTTGGGCACGGTGCTCGGGTCCACGGAGCAGATGGGGCTGCTCACGCCCGTCCGGCAGACGCCGAACGCGAACGGCTGCGCCGTGGCGGCGAACGCCCGCGCGCGGTCCGCGCTGAAGCCGTCCTGCCCGGTGAGCGCGACCGTGAACACCCAGCTCGAGGTCACGGTCCCGAACGCCGAGCGGGGGAGGACGAGCGTCGCCGTCCCGCTCGGCTGGTCGACGATCAGCTGCGGGTTGCCCAGCGAGGCGCCGGCCGCGTTCTGCCACACCGGTGAGGCGAACCCCTCGGCCTCGATGCGCTCGCTCCAACCGTCGGCGCCAGCGATCGCGTAGTTGCGCTGCGGGAAAGCGGCCTGCGTCGAATACCCGCCGGCCGCCGGGTCGCGGACGTAGACGTCGAGCATCTGCGCGCCGAAGTTCGAGCCGAACGTCGACGCCAGGTTGCGGATCTTGACCTGCAGGTAGACGTCGCTGGTCGTCTGGTTGACCTGCATCCCGAGCAGGTCGAACGCGCCGGGGGCGAACGCTGCGTCGGTCGGATAGGCGTAAGTGCCGGGGCCGTCGTCGTCGTGGCTGGGATCGGCCACGCTGAGCACGGTCGTTCCCGGCAGGGCGACGTTGATGACTGTCAGCTGGGCGTAGCCGGTGCTGCGTCCGCGGGTGGCGGTGACGGTGATCGTCGAGCTGCCGAACGTCGTGGGCAGTGTCAGGGTCCAATGGCCGCCGGAGTCCGCGGTCGTCGATGCCGTCCCGGCCGTCCCGCCGGCCGGGCCATCGGCCTCTGCCGCCACGGTGGCCCCCGGCGCGGTCGTCCCGGTCACCGTGACCGTGTCGGCGTCGACGCTTGACCCATTGGCGGGCGAGGTCACGGTCAGGGGCAGCGCCCCCGGCATGCCGTGGGTGACGTAACGATCAGAGACGATGCCCGGCGACTCGAGGTCACGGCCGGCCGAGAGGTCGAGCGCCAGACGGGCGTACTGGGCCTGCGCCCAGGTCAGCGGGCTGGCCGAGCCGGCGGGGTGGCCGGGAGCGAAGCCGATGGACGCGACCGCCGGGTCGGTACCGAACGGCGACGGCGCCAGCGGCGGGTCCTCCCACGCCTGCTCGGGCTCGAGGCCCTGTCCGGAGGTCATCGCGGCCATCGCGTCAAGCATCGTGCGCGCGCCGCCCGGCTGGCCGGCCGCCACGTCGTACTCGCCGCGCTCGCCGGAGAGGACCGGCCATAGGTGCCCCGAGCCGACGTTTCCGGTCGGCCACGGCGCGCCGCTCGGCGAGCAGCTCGTCGGGTCGGGCTCATAGCAGTCGCCATAGCCGTCCTCGGAGCCGGCCGCGTTCGTCCCGTAGCGGTAGAAGCCGGGCCCGCTCGGCGTCGAGCGCTCGATCGTGGCGTCGACGACGGCGAGCGACGCGCGCACCGTGGGATCGGAGGCGGGGAGGATCCCCAGGCGCACGAGCTCCAAGAAGCCCGCGTCGACGACGGAGCGTTGGTCGACGGTGATGCTCCCGTTGCCGAGCTTGAGCGGATCGGCGGCATTCGGGTCGCCGGCCGTCGACAGGCGGATGAAGTAGCGGGGCGCGTACGGACCCGTGGTCGTCACCGTCCAGGCCTCGATGTTGCGGGCGAACTCGTCGGCGGTCGCCTGATAGATCAATGAGTGTCCCGGGTCGTTCTGGACGGCGGCGATCCGCGCCGCCGCGGTCAGGCCGGCGATCTCCGCGGCGATCGTCGAGGGCGAGTAGCCCGACTGCTCCTCCCAGCGTTCGGCGCCGTCCGACGGCCCGTGCGCCACGAGGAAATCGGCGGCCGGGATCACGTGCTGGCGGTAGAGCGTCGCGTCGCCGGCCATGCCGGACTCCCAATCCATGAGGATCGGATACGAGGTTTCGTCGAGCTGCAGCCCCCCGGTGTCGGGCGCGGCCTGGCCATTGAGCAGCGAGTTGCGCGGCATCGAGCCGTCGGGCTGCTGCTGGCGATCGAAGAGGAACAGGTCGGCGTCCCGCGCCGTGCGCACGTCGCCGGCGACGAGCAACCCGGTGAACGCCTCGTACAGGTCGCGAGCGAACACTTCGCGATAGGAGCCGAAGTACGTCGGCTTGCCGTTGACATCGACGCCCGCCGGTACGGCCTGCCCCCACGGCGAGGCCAGGCCGGCGACGATCGCCCCGGGAAACGTCTTGTCCTCACTGGCCTTGACGACGTTGATCGACTCGTTGTATTCGCGGCGGGTTGCCCCGCCAAGCGCCGGTGACGGTCGCCGCAGGCCGGCGTCGTAGCGCAGCCACTGCTCCTCGTAGCGCGCCCACGTCGCTCCGAAGCTCTGGTCCAGCGAGGCGCCCGCGGTGTTGAGCGCCGACGCCTCGTCGGTCCCGAACCCGAGGGCCAGGGTGGTGCTGTCGCGGTGGCGCAACCGCACCCGTGCGGTGAGGGTCACGTGGCCGTCCGGGGCCGAGTCGTAGGCAGTCAGACGATGCGTGGCGTCAAGCATCGACAGGCCGTCGCTCGAGCTTCCCGCATACCCGACGCTGGCGTCGTCCAGGCCGCTCGACGCGCGCAGCGCCTCGTCGGTCGGTACGGCATAGCTGCGGTTGCTGGCCTCGGTCGTGGTATTGGGGTTGGAGGCCACGAGCGCCTGGTCGCGGCCCGGTCCGGTGACGGCCGCGGAGTTCGGGCCGGCGTTCGCCGTGCCCCCGCCGCCGGTACCGCCGGCGAGCGGATCGAGGCGCACGTACAGCTGATCGCGGTTGGGCCCGTCGAAGCGGGTGCGCATGAGCACGGCGTCGCGCGCCGGGTCGGCGAGGTAGGTGGTGACGATCCGGTAGCGATGAACCTCGCTGGTCGCGATCACCGTGCAGGCCATGCCGGACGGGTCGTTGCTCACCCGGTAGCTCATGTCGCGCGTCTGCAGATCGGTGAAGGTGTGCCCGTCGGTCACGAGGTACTGCAGCGTCTTGACGTTGGTGGCGTCGGCCGTCGGCCAGTACGTGTCGGAGAGCACGCCGTCGGCGACGGTGAACCACACCTTGGAACGATCGTCGCGGGCGGTCCCGACGCAGTCCTTGCGGGCGAGGTCGAAGTAGCTCGCGCTCCCGGGTGCGCCGGGCGCGACGCTCGCGGGCCCGGCCGGAGCCCGGGTGGGATGCACGGCGCCGACGGCGGTCGCCGGGGCAAGCCAGGCGGCAATCGCGCAGATGAAGACCGCCACGGACAGGGCCCGATTCCTCACAGCTGATCACCTCCACTCCCGCCGCGCCCGGTCGGCGCGGACGTCACTCTGGGGCGCTGAGGATAATCCCCTGGCCGACGATTGGCGAATGCCCGGTCTGCCCGGTGACCGAATCCTCAGCGCGGGGCGAGGAGGGGCGCGGCGGAGGCCCGGCTGACCACCTGCGGGCGCAGGCGGAGCGCCGTCGAGATGGCGCGTCCGGCGGTGACGCACGCCCGGGCGCTGCTCCAGCCGGCAACCGCCGACTGAGACACGCACATCTTGAAGCGTCCGGCGGGCAGCCTCAGCGAGAAGCCGGGACGCAGGCGGGCGCGGCTGATCAGCTTGCCGGACGGGACCTGGAAGATCGAGGCTCGCAGCGCCGCGGGCGACCGACTGGAGACGCTCACGCCGTGACGCCCGAGGCGGACCGACAGCCGCGGCCGCCGGCGGGTCCCGGTGGAGCGCGGAGGGACCGATGCCGTCGTCGCCGTGGCCGGGGGGGTCGAGGAGGACGACGTCGTGCCGCTCGTGCGGCCGGTCGTCGTAGAGCCCGAGGGGTGGGCGCCGGCCGAGCGGGTCGCCGCCGGCCTCGTGGGGACCGTTCCAGTGCTGTTGCCGGGCGCGTGGATGACCTGCACCTGCGCCAGATCCGAAGCGTCCATCGGGAGCGTCATCGTGTCGCCCTGGCCCTGTCCGGGATCGTCGAACGTCGTGTCGTTCATCTCCTGCACGACGACCAGATCCTCGCCGGTGACGGGATCCACGGTCACGCTCTGCACATAGGCGACGTGTCCGGTGTCGTTGTCGGCGCTCTGCGGCCAGACGATGACGGCGCCGGCGGCCGGGGCATGGTCGACGGTCAGGCCCTCGAGGGCGGCGTGCGCGGGCCACGTATAGGCGGTCCAGTCACCGGCGTTGGGGTCTGTGGAGGAGCGGTTGTTCCAGAGGTCGGGACGCATCTCCAGCGCCCAGTAGGTGCACTGCGCCCACTGGTAGGGCCCGTCGGGCGAGTACAAGGGATTGGCGCGGTCGGGCACGGCCGTCCAGCAGGTCGTCGTGTAGTACGCGGCGGTCGACGGTGACGGGCAGGTGCGGGGGACCGTGACCTGGCCCGTCGTGCTGGGCGTGAACGGCGCGTCGCTGGCCAGGCCGCGGGCCGGGGCGACGAGCCCGGCGACGGTCAGCGCGACGAGGCACGCCAGCGCCAAAAGGAGCCGGCGGCGGGGAAGCGGGCGGTGGGGGAGAGCGGGGAGCATCCCCCCTCACTTCGGTGCGCGGTCGCCGCGGCGTGAGTGGCCGCGGTTTGCGTGGCCAGGTGTACGACGTCAAGCGGCGTCAGGCGCCGGCGCTGCACCCGCAGGTGCCGGCGGCGTGGGTCTCGCTCGTGCAGCATCCCCGCTTGGCCGCGGGCTCGCAGCATGTGGCCTGGACGCTCGTCGAACAGCAGGCCGCGGCCACCTCCAGCGGTGGCGTGCCCGGGGCGGCGCCGGGGCTCGACGGGCCGCCGGGCTTGGTGGCGCGGACGATCGCGGAGGCGGCGGACGCGTGGACGCGGTGGGTCTCGGTGATGGCGATGTCGGTCAGTCCGGCGGCCTGGAGCGCGTCGGTGAACTCGTCGCGCGTGAGCGCGCCGGCGATGCAGCCGGTGTAGGCCTGCATGTCGGAGCGGGTGGCGTCGTCCATGTCGGGGTCGGCGACGACGTCGGAGACGGCGAATCGGCCGCCCGGCTTCAGGACCCTCGCAGCTTCGCGCAGAACCCGGGCCTTGTCGCCGGAGAGGTTGATCACGCAGTTGGAGATGATCACGTCGACGCTGTCGCGCGGCAACGGGATCTCCTCGATGTGGCCGCGCAGCCACCGCACGTTGGTGATGCCCGCCTCGGCCTGGTTGCGGCGGGCGAGGTCGAGCATCTCGTCGGTCATGTCCAGCCCGTAGGCCAGGCCGGACGGGCCAACGCGCCGGGCGGAGAGCAGGACGTCGATACCGCCGCCGGAGCCGAGGTCGAGCACCGTCTCGCCCTCGTGCAGATCGGCGATCGCGATCGGGTTGCCGCACCCCAGCGAAGCAAGCACCGCGTCATCGGGCAGCTGGTCGCGGTCGGCTTGGTCATAGCGCGCTGAGCCGAACTGCTCGCGCTGCTCCGGGGTGATGATCGCTCCCTCCGCGCTGCAACAGCCGGCGGCGCCGGCGTTCTCGTCGATGGTGACGGTGGCGGCGGCCGCGTACTTGGCACGGACGACGTCGCGCAGCTCGGTCTGGTCGGTCGGGATGCTCACGGCTCCTCCTCTGGGCGTGGTTCGTCGGTCAGATCAGCCAGCCGGCGAGCTCGGCGAGCGCGTCGGGGATCACGTAGTAGTAGGCCCACAGGCCCTGGCGCTCGGAGCCGACCAGGCCGGCGCGCCGCAGCACCTTGAGGTGATGGGAGACCGTGGGCTGGGAGAGATCGAAGAGCGGGACGAGCTCGCAGACGCAGACCGTGCCGGCGTGCTTGCGCAGGACGTCGATCAGCTGCAGGCGGACGGGGTCACCGAGGGCTTTGGCGACCTCGGCCATCCGGACCGCCTGCGCGCGGTCCACGTCGGGATAGACGACGGGTTGACAACACGACTCGCCGGCCGCGCGCTTGACCTTCGGGCTGAGTTCCAGATCGACGCTCATCGATATACAGATATCGATTCAAGTGACATCTGTCAATGCAATACTTCCGCCGTGGCCACCGTCCTGTTCGTCTGTCTCCAGAACGCCGGGCGCTCTCAGATGAGCCAGGCTCTGTTCACCCGCGCGGCCGCCGGCGCCCATCAGGCGCTGTCGGCCGGCACCACGCCCGCCGCCCGCGTGCACCCCGAGGTCGTCGAGGTCATGCGCGAGCTCGACATCGACCTCAGCGCCCGCACTCCGCAGCCGCTGACCCGACGAGCTCGCCGAGCAGGCTGACCTCGTCGTCACCATGGGCTGCGGCGACCAGTGCCCCGTGATCCCCGGCAAGCGCTACATCGACTGGGAGCTTCCCGACCCCGCCGGCCAGCCGATCGAGACGGTCCGCGAGATCCGCGACGACATCGATCGTCGCGTGGCGGCGCTGCTCACCGAGCTCGACTGAGCGCGGACAAGAGTCGGCAGCGCTCGGTGGCCGTGTGGTCGTGTGTGAGTCATAGGCTGTTGGCGATGCTCGGGCCACTGCCGTCCCAGATTGCGTGGCGTCACGTGGAGGCGCGCGAGGGCTTCGAGGTGACGTTCGTCGCCGAGGTCAATGGCGGCCTGCGCTTCACCGGAACGACGTCGGCGCTCGAGGATGGGCGAGCCTGGACGGTCAGCTATCACGTCACGGTCGACCCGGTTTCCTGGGCCACTCGGAGCGCACGCGTCAGCACCCGGACGGTCGCGGGGGAGCGGGCCCTTGAGGTGAGCACCGACGGGGCGGGAAGGTGGCGGGTCGACGGCCGGCCGGCGGCGCACCTCGATGGCTGCCTGGACATCGACTTTGAGTCCTCGGTGCTCACCAACGCGTTTCCCGTGCGCCGGCTGGGGCTGGCGTGCGGGCAGGGCGCTGACGCGCCCGGCGCCTATGTCCGCGCGGAGGATCTGCGTGTCGAGCGCCTCGAGCAGCGCTATGTCCGCCTCGAAGACGACGGTCCCGGTCGGCGTTTTGCCTACGCTGCGCCGGCGTTTGACTTTACGTGCGTGCTGGCCTACGACGACGCCGGCCTCCTGCTCGACTACCCGGGGATCGCGGTCCGGAGCGCCTGACCAGTCGATCCCGCACCCGGCCCCCTCGCAGATAGCTACATCAGACGTCGCGCTTGACGAGCAACACCGCCGCCCCCGCCAGCAGGACCGCCGCGTATCCGCAGAACACCGCGAAGCCGACCCATGGGTGCAGGAGGTGATCTGCCGGGTCGGGCTTGGTGGTGAAGAACGCCGATGCCGCGTTAGACGGCAGATACGGGTTGATCGCGTTCTTGAGACTGTTCGAGAGGACGCCGACGAGACCGGGCAGGACAAAGATGATTCCGGCAAAGGTGGCGATCGCGCCCGCCGTGTTGCGGATGATCGCGCCGAGCGAGACGGTGAATACGGCCAGGACCGATAGGAACAGCGGGATCGCGATCACCGCTCGCAGCGCGCCGGGTGTCGACAGTGACGGGTTGACGTGGTGCTGGGCCAGCACCGCTGATGCGCCGTAGAAGCCGACGAACGTCATCGGGAATGACAGGACCAGTACCACCACCGCGAACACGAGCACCTTTGCCCACAGGACGGGCAGTCGCTTCGGGACCGCCATGAACGTCGAGCGGTTCATTCCGGTCGAGTACTCGCCGGCGATGACGAGCACGCCGAGCACGCCGATCGCCAGCTCGGACAGGTGCCAGCCGATCAGCGCGGTGTCGATCGACTTGTAGTGCTGTTGGGTGTCGAGCGGGAGCTGTGACCAGCGTCCCATGTCGAACGCCGCGACGACGATTCCGAGCAGCATCCCGAGCAGTCCGAGTGCCAGTGACCAGCGGGTGGAGCGCAGCGACCACAGCTTGATCCACTCCGAGCGCAGGACGCGCGCCTGGCTGACGTTGCCGCCCGGCTGCTTGGCGACCGGCAACCGGTCGCCGGCGGTGATCGCGCTCATGCCGCCTCCATCAGTTCTGGCTCGGGCTTGGCGAGCCCGGTGTGGAACTCGACTGACGAGCGTGTGATCTGCATGAACGCGTCCTCCAGTGAGATCTGCTGCGGCGTCAGCGCGTGGAGCGGGACTCCCAGCTGGGCCGCCAGGTCGCCGATCTGCGCCGCCGTTGCGCCGCTGACGATCAGCTCGTCCTGCGTACCCGCCTCGGCGACGAAGCCGGCGCGGTCAAGCGCGCCGCGAAGCTCGCCGATCCGCGGCGAGCGGACGTGGACGGGGGCGCCGGCGGATGCCCGCTCGACGAACTCCTCCACGCTCGTGTCGGCGATCAAGCGCCCCTTGCCGATCACCACTAGCCGCTCGGCGATCAACGCCATCTCGCTCATCATGTGCGACGACAGGAACACCGTCTTGCCCTCGTCGGCAAGTCGGCGCAGCAGCTCTCGCACCCAGCGGATCCCCTCGGGATCGAGCCCGTTGACCGGTTCGTCGAGCACGACCACATTCGGGTCGCCGAGCAGCGACGACGCGATCCCGAGACGCTGACCCATCCCCAGCGAGAACGTGCCCACACGCTTGCGCGCGACCTGGCCGAGCCCGACGAGCTCGATCAGCTCCTCGACGCGGGAGTCGGGGATGCCGTGCGTCGCGGCCATCGCCCGCAGGTGGTTGCGGGCCGACCGGCCGCTGTGGATCGCACGGGCTTCGAGCATCGCTCCGATCTCGTGCAACGGATCGGGGATGTCGCGGTAGGCACGACCACCAACCAGCGCGGTGCCTGTGGTCGGCGCGTCCAGCCCGAGGATCAGTCGCATCGTGGTTGACTTGCCCGAACCATTGGGGCCAAGGAAACCAGTAACCACCCCGGGCTTGACGACGAAGCTCAAGTCATCGACGGCGACCCGCTCGCCATAGTGCTTGGACAAATTGTTGACCTCGATCATGCGGCGAACGTACCGCATGAATTAGCCCGATTCTCTGACAACGTTTCGTCAGATCCGAGGTTTTAGCCTCCGCTTACGCAGACACCCCGGGAGCTAACAAAACCCTGCGTTTATGACACTCATATGAGTGATCGGCGCTGATCGGCAGGGGCCGACATCCGGTCTGGGAGAGACGACCGGAGCGCATGCGCCAGCGAGTGTTCGTCAGCGCCGGTTGGTGACCCAGCTGTCGCCTGATGACTGAAATAATCAGCCCATGTTCACCGGCGCTGTTCTCACCGCCGCGGCCGGCGCGGCTGCACGTCTGCGAGAACGCGGCGAAAGCGTCGCCGTTGCCGAGTCCTCCACGGGTGGGCTGATCGCGGCGGCGCTGGTCGCTCAGGACGGGGCGTCGGCTTACTTCCGCGGCGGGTTCGTCTTCTACACACTCGAATCGATGGCGACGCAACTCGCCGACGCGTCCGACGTCGACATTGGCGAGCGCAGTGCGACCGAGCAGCGCGCTCGATGGGCTGCCGACTCCGCGCGAGCCCGGCTCGCAGCGGACTGGGGGGTCGGAGAGACCGGGGCCGCCGGGCCCAGACCTAACCGCTACGGCGACCCCGCTGGCCATAGTTGGGTCGCAGCATCAGGGCCTGACGGGATCGTGTCCGCACATGTGCTCACCGGCGACGGTGACCGTCTGGCGAACATGGAGGCCTTTGCCGTCCGGGCACTCGGGCTGATCGCTCCGGCGTAGAAGCCCACAGCGGCCGACTCCGCGACGCCTCCTTCATCTCCGGCCGAATCAGGTCGCAGGCGAGAATTGATATGACGCCACAGTTCAGGACCACGATCGACGGGCTGAGGATTCACTTTCTGCATGCTCGGTCGTCGCGCTCTGACGCCTTCCCGCTCATCCTGACCCACGGCTGGCCCGGCAGCGTTGTGGAGTTCCTGGACGTCCTGCCGTCGCTCACCGACGACGGGTTTCACTGCGTCGTGCCTTCTCTGCCCGCCCGGCGCCACGATCTTTCCTCACGAACTCGAACGTCCCACCGCGCGGAGGCCGCTGCGCGCTTCACCGATATCCGCTACTGGAGCACACCCGCCACAGGGGGGCACTTCCCGGCGCTCGAGAAACCAGAGAGCGTTGCCGCCGAACTCTCAACCTTCTTCGCGCTCATCCGCTAAACGCGCCCGCCGCTGGTTGCACGAAAACTGAAACTGCCCCGACGGGGCGCAGGACAACCACGTGCTTGTCCTCTGTCGACGAGCGGCAGCCCGCGCGCCTGCATCCGCATATCAGGAACAGAACGCGCTCAGCACGCGTTCACGCATCGCGCGTTGCCCGACCGGGCTGAGTTGTCGGTGACCGAACACGCGTTGGTGTAGCTCGCCGGGTTGCCGGGAGCCTCGACGGCCGTGCGCCACCGCCAGATTGTCAAACACCAACAGCTGTCCCGGTCCCAGGGCGACGTCGAGCGCGACCATCTCGACGTCCAGGCGATGGTGCCGGAAGAACGCGAGTTCGTCGGTCAGGGACGAGAACTCCATCCCACAGAGGAAGCCGGGGTCGGCCTTGACGCTTGGGAGAAGCGGTGAGGCGCCGACCGCGGCTTCGATCACGCGGGCAAGGCTCCCCTCTGAGTAGCTCTGGCTGTCGTCCCATGCCCCGTGGGTTTGACCATAGGTGGCGAACCGCGCCAGCAGATCACGGCGCTGAGGCCATTGGCGCTGGTGCAACAGGGCATCGAGCGGGACCAGCCGAGTTCTCGCTGAGACACGTGTTGCGCTGGGGGCGACGTACAGCGCCGTGTAGAGGGCGACATCCTGAGCAGCCCTGGGCACCAGCGGCAACCCAAAATCGAAATGCAGCGTCTGAAAGTCACGACTCGTCCCGCCATCCGGAGGGGGGAGGACGAAGTCACCGATGACCGGCAGGGGCTGCACCCCATCCGCGCGACAGCGTCTGCTGACCACAGCACGCGCCGCCTCGAAGGCCTTGGCGCTCGTCGAAAATGCGCCGTCGCGGAGCCAGAACCCGCGATCGTTGAACACCTCGGTGTCGTCGTCCATGCCGTATATCTTGGTTGATCAATCTCCCCCCGAATCCGGCCTGACCCGGTTCCATTGGCCAGCGGGGCCAGCGATGCCGGCCGTCAGTCCGATTGGACGACCTGCAAGGTGTTGCCGTCGGGATCGCGAAAGAAGAAGAACGGCGGGACGGGGCCGCCGAGGCGGACAACGGCCTCGTCGACGTCGGTGCCTTCGGCGAGCAGCGTGGCGTGGTCTGTGTCGATGTCCTCGGTGGTGAGGCTGATGCGCGTCTCGACGCCAACCGATCCCCACATCCCGCCGCGTGGGGGCACAATCGCGATCGTGGTGGTCGCGCCGTGAGGCGCGACCTCCAGCCACCGACCGCTTTGCTCGACGGTGGCGTCCGTGCGCACCTCAAAGCCAAGGACGCGTGTATAGAAGTCAAGGGCCCGCTCCTGATCGGTCACCGGGACAATCACCCTTCCGACCTCGCGCACGCTGCACGCTTTGCTGATGCTGCTCATCAAAGTCTCCCTCGAGTTGACTAGATCCACAAAGTAGACTCAGTCTAATCAAATCGATGGCTGACCGTCAAGACACCCTGCGTGACCGTCTCAAACAGGAGACACGCCTCCACATCGCCGCGACCGCCGAACGACTTTTCGCCGAGCATGGCTTTCGGCAGGTCACCGTCGACGCCGTCGCGCAGGAAGCCGGCGTATCTCGCCAGACGGTCTTCAATCACTTCCCGGTCAAGGAAGACCTGGTGTTTGACCGCGGTCGTGACCTCGAGGAGCAGATGGTCGCCGCGGTGCGCGATCGCCCCGCCGACGGCAGCATCGTGGATGCGTTCCGCGCTCAGCACCGCGAGTTCTGGTCACGCCTGTACTCACGACCCGATCCACGGCCACAGGGCGGCTTCTTCTCTCTCGTCGACGCCTCCCCGCCATTGCAGGCCTACGCCCGCGAACTGAACGCCCGAGCCAGCCGCCACCTTGCCGACACAATCACCGGATCGAGCCGCGAATCGGTCGAGGATTTTCGCCCGCGAGTGATCGCTGACGCGCTTTTCGCCGTCTACGCAGCAACGTTCGACGCCGTCCAACGCCACATCGTCGCCGGCGAAGCGCCAGACGTCTTTCTCGATGCGGTACTCCAGCAGGCTGACGCGTCGTTTGATCTGCTGGACGCCGGCATCGGAAGCTACCTGTGACCGACCTGGGATCACGCCGCCCTCGTTAGAACCGCAACCGACGTCGAGAAGGCGCCGAACCGGACGTGCGAGCAGATAAGGCTCGCGTGGATAATCGACCCGTGGCGGCTGCGGATCTCTACTCGCCGCTCGATCCTTCTCTGTGGATGCTCATCGAGATAGATGCTAAGCCTCCGACCCACATGACGGCGCCCACGGCGGCGAGGATCCATACGAACGTGCCGCCGCCCGCGAGCGCCAAGATCACGACTACCGCGATCGCGGCCAGGTTCAGCCGGTAGAACTTCCGAATCCAACGCAGCTGTTCGCTGCGCGTGGCTCCTGGTGCGGGCGGCGCTCCGACAACTCGATAGATCAGCGCTTTGAGCAGTGAGGCATTATCGACCGAGACCGCTGCCATCACGACACCAGCAGCGATATAGCGCCGACGCGAACCCCACGTCGCCGTGGTCGCCCTCGACGGCATTGCCCCCGTCGCACGCGGGATCGACCACCGGACGCTTTCGCGGAGGTGCCGGCAGCTCGCGAACCGCGTTATGCCGAAGAAGTCAAGACCTTGAGGATGACGCTGCGCGGATCGCCGCGGCGGCTGCTTCAAGATGGTCGTCGCCCCAGAAGCTTTGCCCTGCGGCCAGGACGGTGGGCACACCGATGGCACCGGCAGTGATCGCGGCCTGGGTGGCCTCAGTCAGCTCGCGCTTAATGCGGCTGGCGGTCGCCCCGTGCTTGACCGCGTCTAGGCTCAGGCCGATTTCTTCGGCGACGGCGAGCACGTCATCGAGCTCCTTGAGCCCATGGCCGTGCACGAAGTTGCGCGCGAACGCGGCGTGGGTGAAGTCGCGCAGCAGGCCGTGGTTGTTCGCGACGATCGCGGCTCTGAGGGATGTCAGGCCGTAACTGTTGATTGGCCAGCCGGGCGGCCAGCGCATCGACGGCAGACCGTACGCTTCCGCGCGCCGCTCGCACTCCGCGATCCCGAGGCGCCGCTCGTGCTCGTCAAACGACCATGGGCTGCGGTTGTGCGCGCGGAGCAGGAACGCAAAGGCGATCGGTTGCCAACTGGGTTTGATCGGCAGGACCGCATCGACGCGTGCGGCGGCGAGGTATGCGTAGGGCGAGTTGAAGTCGTAGAAAAAGACGGGCTGTTGTTGCTCGCTCATCGGGGGTGGCGGGCGCGGTGGCGTCTAGCCTTGGCCGCGTTGCCACAGCCGGTCATCGAGCACCAGCGCCGGCTGGCGGCGCGTGAGGCGTCGTAGAAGCGCGCGCTGCAGGTGTCCGATGCGCACACCCGCAAGCGGTCGCGCTGGTCGGTGCCCAACAGGAGACCGGCGTCCAGAGCGATCTGCGCCAGCGCGTACTGGATGGGGTCGGCCGGAGTTGTCCTGGTCAGAACCGGCACCCCCCGGACCGGCGCCGTCAGCTGCTGTGGTGCTGATGCATGAGCGAGCCATCGGTTGATCTCATCGGCTGCCTCGGCGGGCATCGCGCTGCGGGCGATAGCGGCTTGAACGCCGGTGTCGATCGCGCTGCGCAGACGGCGGGCGCCGCGCAGCTGGGTTTCCGTCACGTCGGCGGGTCGGTCAAGCAGATGTGACTGCTGGAGCCAAAGGCAGAGGTCGAGGGGGGTCACGAGCGTCTCGACGTTGCGCCACCACCGTTCGCGATGGGTGTTGACGAAGTCAATCGCCGGCCGGCCACCCAGCCAGTACCACCACGATGCTCCGCTGGCGAGCGGGAGCTCCAGATCGTCAGGCAGATCCATAACCCCATTATTGCATCTATGGGGGTTATGAGTTAGGTTGCCGCGGCATGAGCTTCACGGTCCTGCGCTCCGAGGATGCGTTCTGGCGTCCGTCCAATCAGATGGGGGTGCTGAACACCGATCTGGCCAAGCAGCTCTCGGCCGCAATGTTCGGCGCCCGGCTGTGGCGCCTGACCCCCGGCCAGGCGTCGACGCGGCACCGCCATCTGGCCCAGCACGAGCTTTACATCCTCCTTGAGGGCACGGGACGGATCCGCGTCGAGAATGAGCTCTTGACGCTCGCCCGGCTGTCCACGCTGCTCATCGAGCCGGGGTGCGTGCGCCAGATTTTCAACGACACCGACGCCGACGCGCTCTGGCTGGTGGTCGGCACTCCCGCCGAGGGTGCCAACACGCTGGAGATGGCGCCCGAGCAGCTCGCCACGCTCTATCCGGACGGACCCAAAGCTCTCCCACCCGAACTCTCCAGCACCGAGTAGCTGACCGCTCCGGCTCGCGCGCCCACGCGCATATACGGGCGTATACTAACGCCGGTGCGAGTGACGCTTGACCGTCAGACGATCGTCGGAGCCGGCTGCGCATTGGCGCGCCGAGACGGAGTCGAGGCCCTGGGCGTCCGCGCGGTCGCCAGGGTCGCCGGGGCGACGCCGATGGCGCTGTATCGCTATGTGACAGATGCGGATGATCTGCGCGACGCCGTCCTGGCGGCACTTTGTGAGTCGCTGCCCGTGCGACCGGATTGCGTCGATGACCTGTCGCGTTGGGCGCATGAGTTCAGAGCGTGGCTGCTGCAGGCTCCAGGGCTGTCTCGCCTGGTGCTGATCCGCTGGTTTGAGGTGCCCGCGCTGTTGGACGTGGTCGAGGACCTGCTCGAGGCATTTCACCAGGTCGACCATGACGGGTTTGAGCTGGTGGCCGCCGCGAACTCGTTGTTCACCTACGTGCTGTCCCGAGGGGAGTTGGAGGAGGCCGTTCGCGCTGCCGGTGTGAACCGAGCATTGCCATGGCATGACGACGGGGCATCCCGGCCGTTGCTCAACGCGCAGCGTGGCGAGTATGAGGTCGCGCGCCTGGACGAGCATTTCGACTTCGGTCTGGAGCTAGTGCTCGGAGGGCTTCTCGGACACGCTGGCGGGCGGCGATGACGGGCCCGATGATCCGGCCGGCAGCCGAAGGTGATCTCGCGGGGATCGTGGCCATCTACAACGACGTCATGCGAACTTCATTCACGATCTGGCAGGAAGAGCCCACCTCGCTCGCCGAACGCCAGGAGTGGCTGGCGGAGACCTCGACGATGGGATACCCCGCCCTCGTCGCCACCGATCCCTCAGGCGTGCTCGGCTTCGTCGCCGCCGAGCCGTTTCGCCGGTGGCCGGGCTACGCGGCAACCTGGGAGCACTCGATCCACATCCGCCGCGACGCTCGCTCACGCGGTATCGGCGGGTGCCTGCTTGACGCCATGGAAACGACGCTGCGAATACGGGGCGCTCACATCCTGGTTGCCGGCATCGACTCTGAGAACGACGGCTCGCTGCGGTTCCACGCTCGCGCCGGGTTCGTCGAAACGGGCCGCATGCCCGAGGTCGGTCAGATGCGAGGTTCGTGGCGAAACCTCGTCTTGCTCCAAAAGAACCTGGCTCCTCTCACCTCGGGCGCGTCCGGTTAGACGCCTTCGTAGGTATCTGGGTTCGGTCCGATACGGCCCTCGGGCCCGCGGTCCAGGGTGTTGATCGCTGAGATGTCATCGCCGGTGAGTTCGAAGTCGAAGATGCCGAGGTTCTCGGTCATCCGGTCGGGATTGGCGGACTTCGGGATCGCGATGATGCCGTTCTGGATGTGCCAGCGCAGGATGACCTGGGCGACGGTCTTGTCATGCGCGGCCGCGATCGACGCGATCGTCGGGTCGCTGAGCGGCGCGCCGTTGTGTCCGAGGGGGCTGTGCGCCTCGACGGCGATCCCGTAACGCGCGCAAGCCTCGCGTGGCGCGTCGTTGTTGAAGTAGGGATGGATCTCGAACTGGTTGACGGCGGGCACGATCCCGGTTTCGTCGATGATCCGCTCCAGGTGGGCGGGCTGGAAGTTTGAGACGCCCGCGCTACGCAGTCGTCCGTCGTCGACAAACCGGGCGACGGTGCGCCAGGTGGAGACGTAGTCGCCGCCGTAGAGGGTGGGCAGCGGCCAGTGGACGAGGAACAGGTCGAGCTGATCGACGCCGAGGTCCGTGAGCGTCTGCTCGAAGGACCGCTCGACGTCGTCGGGGGCGTGGTGGGCGTTGGCCAGCTTGCTGGTGATGTAGATCTCGTCGCGGGGGATGCCGGAGGCCGCGACCGCGCGGCCGACGCCGAGTTCGGTGCCGTAGGCCTGGGCGGTGTCGATGTGGCGATAGCCGGCCTGCAGCGCCTGGCTGACGATCGGTTCGGTGATCTTGGCGTTGGTGTCGTTGGATTCGCGGTCGGGCTGCAGGGCCAGCGTCCCGTATCCGAGCTGGCCGATCGTCGCGCCTGGTGTTGAGCGTGATCTGGGGGACTGGGGTGGTGCTGGTGGTGGTCACGTTGATCTCCTTCGGGTGGTGGGTTCGATCAGGTACTGCTCGTCGGTGACGGGTCGGCCCCAGGTGACGGGTCCGTTCTCGTCGGCCTCTTGGATGGCGATGTGCGTCATGAAGCGGTTGGGGGCGGCGCCGTGCCAGTGGTTCTCCCCGGGCTCGAAAACCACGCGATCGCCGGGGCGGATCTCCTTAACGGGCCCGCCTTCGCGCTGGCAGCGTCCGATGCCCTCAAGGACGAAGATCGTCTGTCCGAAGGGATGGGTGTGCCAATGCGTGCGGGCGCCCGGGGTGAAGTGCACGCTCGCGGCGCTGGTGCGTGCCGGGGCCTGCGGGGCGGCGACAGGGTCGATGTAGACGTCGCCGGTGAACCAGTCGGCCGGGCCCTGGTTGGTGTCCAGGGAGTTACGGGTGATCTGCATGGTTGGTTTCCTCTCGGGTCAGGGCGTCACCATGACCTTGAGCGCCTCGCGCTCGGCCATGGCGCGATAGCCATTGGGCACTCCGTCTAGGTCCACGGTCCGGTCAAGCACGCGGCCCGGCTGGATGCGTCCCTCCAGCACGTCGGGCAGCAGTTCCTCGATGTACGCACGTGCCGGTGCGGGCCCGCCGCCGATGGTCAGGTTGGCGTAGAACGCCGGTCGTGATCCGGGGAGGTGTTCGTCCTGGGGAACGCCGACGCGGCCGATCGCGCCCCCTCGGCGGGCGATCCCGATCGCGGTGTCCATCGATGTGCTCAGGCCGACGCATTCGAGCACCGAATGCGCGCCCAGCCCGCCGGTCAGCTCCTTGACGTGCTCGACGGCGTCCTCGCCACGTTCGGGGACGACATCGGTCGCGCCAAACTCGCGGGCGAGGTCGGTGCGGTTGGTGTGGCGGCCGAGGACGATGATCTGCTCAGCGCCCAGGCGCTTGGCCGCGATCACGCCGCACAGCCCGACGGCCCCGTCGCCGACCACGGCCGCGATCGTGCCCGGCGCGACGCGCGCGTGGACGGCGGCGTGATGGCCGGTGCCGAGCACATCGGACAGCGTCAGGAGCGAGGGCATCACCGCGGCGTCCTGCGCGACGTCCAGTGCGAACAGGGTGCCGTCGGCGTAGGGGATCCGCAGCGCTTCGGCCTGGGCGCCGTTGAGCCCGTTGTTGCCGAAGAATCCGGCGTGCACGCACGCGGTCTGCAGCCCCTCCTGGCAGAACTCGCAGGTCCCGTCGGAATGGGCGAAGGGCATGATCACCAGCTGACCCGGCTTGATCGTGTGAACGTCGGTGCCGACCGCGTCGACGATGCCGATCGCCTCGTGTCCCATCGACTGGCCGTGTTCGGTGGGCGCCATCGACGCGTACGGCCACAGGTCCGAGCCGCAGATGCAGGCGTGCGTCACGCGGACGACGGCATCGGTGGGGTCGATCAGGGCCGCGTCGGGCACATTCTCAACGCGGACGTCGCCCGCGCCGTACATCACCGTTGCTCTCATCTTTTCTCCTTGGAAGGGTCGAAGCCTGAGATCGACGCTAGGTCGCAGATCGCGCCCAGAGGGGGGCTGCGAACCCCCCTCCGGAGCTAGCCTCACGGCAATGGATCGCCGGGCCGACATCCGCGACTACCTGATCTCGCGACGCGCGAGGATCACGCCCGACCAGGCGGGCCTGTACCCGTCTGATGGAGACATCCGCCGCGTACCCGGACTGCGACGCGAAGAAGTCGCGCGCCTCGCGGGCGTCAGCCTGGACTACTACACCGAACTGGAACGCGGAGCCCTCGACAAAGCATCCGACACCGTTCTCGACGCGATCGCCCGCGCACTGCAACTCGACCAGGCTGAGCGCGCGCATCTCTTCGATCTCGCTCGGCCAGCCGGCGCACTGCGCACGCCCCCCTCAACCAACCACATTCGTCCCAGTGTCCAGCGCACCCTTGACGCGTTCACCGGCGGCATGGCGCTCGTTCGCAACCGCTCGTGGGACTACCTCGCCGCCAACACGCTCGGCCGGAGCGTCTACGCCGAGATCTTTGACGGCCGCACCGGGCCTCCCAACCACGTGCGCTACGTCTTTCTCGACGACCGCTCTCACCGCTTCTTTGACGACTGGGAGGCCGTCGCGCACGACACCGCCCGAATCCTGCGCATCGAGGCCGGACGCGACCCCAATGCCGCACGGCCGCGCGAGCTCATCGACGAGCTACTGACCGCCAGCGATGACTTCCGCGCGTATTGGGCCCGGCACGACGTGCGGCTCCCCGCCAGCGGGCGCCACCTGTTCTTCCACCCCGAAGTCGGGCCGCTCGACCTCACCTTCGAAGCAGCCTCCCTCAGAGCAGACCCCGACCTGACCCTACTGCTCGCAACCGCCCAACCAAACTCAGCGACCGACGCGGCGCTCGCGCAGTTAGCCAGAACACACTCATCAAGCGCGATGTCCTAACCGACCCTGCAGATGCTGGGGCCGGCCCTGCCCATCGTCACGAGGCGCGGCACGGCCGGGCGCGTTGCTCACACGATATCGGGCGCTGCGTCCGCGTGGCGGTCGCGGGCCCACGCCGCGGCGAGTTCGACCAGGCGAGGAACGAATGGTTGCTGCTCGTCGTCGCGCCAGACCAGGCAGGTGGTGACCGGCGGTCCGTCCGTGAGTGGAAGTGCGACCACGCCGGGGTGGGGGAGAGCGCTGGCGACCCAGTCGGGCACAGTGGCGATCGCCCGCCCGGCGACGACGGCCTGGAGCCCCTGCTCGGCGTCGGTGACGTTATCGGTGCACTTCGCCGGTCGTCCGCGATGGTCATCCAGCGTCCAGAACGCCCTCCATTCCGGACGAAGGTTCGGCCCGGCGGCAAACGGCTCGTCCAGCACGTCGGCGACCGACAGGATGTCCTGCCGGGCGAGTCGATGACCGACGGCCATGACGACGACCATCGGGCTGGTGTCGAGCGTCAGCGCGCGCACCCCCCGCTCTCGCGGCGGGTGAACGAACACCCCGACGTCGACACCGTCAAGCAGTGAGCGCCCCTGGACCGGAAAGCCAACAGCGCGCCAGTCCAGGCGCACGCCGGGATGCTCACGCAGCAAGGCGCAAAACAGCGGTCCCCACCGCGCGTGAGGAAGGCTCTTGTCGTAAGCGACCCGCAGGCACGTCACCGTCCTGCTTTGACTGACGGGTATGGGCATGTCAAGGATGCGTCGCACGGCTGGGGCGACGTGACCGAGCTGTGTGATCTTGTCCAGCACCGCGACGGCCCCATACTCGATCATCGCGTGACCGTGCACAGCGGGGTCCAAGGCGGAGGTGAGCACGATCGCTCGGGCGTCCGGATTCGCGTCTCGCAGCTCGCCGATGAGGTCTGCGCCCGACCCGTCGGGGAGCCCGAGATCGAGGAGCACCACATCGGCAGTTGCAAGCACGCCGCGCGCCTCGCTCAGCGACGCTACTTCTCCCACGATCTCAAAGTCGGGATCCGTCCGAAACTCCGAAGCGACCGCCTCACGAACGATCGCGCTGTCCTCCACGAGGAGGACCCGTACGGGCTTTCGTATCTCAGCTCGTTCCATTGGCGAGC
The DNA here is from genome assembly GCA_963744845.1 of uncultured Solirubrobacteraceae bacterium. Taxonomy (GTDB): domain Bacteria; phylum Actinomycetota; class Thermoleophilia; order Solirubrobacterales; family Solirubrobacteraceae; genus Palsa-465. Next base: position 134,299 of record CAVUVE010000012.1, on the reverse strand, counting down.
GGCGCCTCCAGGCGCACCCTCGTGCCGACTCCCGGCTCGCTCTGAATCTCGAGGTGCCCGTTCAGCAGCTCGGCGCGCTCGCGCATTCCGGTGATGCCGCGGTGGGTCGGCGGCGCGGGACTGGCGGTGTCAAACCCGCGGCCGTCGTCTGAGACCTCGACCCACAGCCCGTCGCTGCCGCCCCCCACGCTGACACGAACGAGCTCGGCCTGTGCATGGCGACACGCGTTTCTCAACGCTTCGCCCACGATCCGCAGCACCTCAACGCCCGTGACGCCGAGCGATCCGACGGGAACGCCATCCCCGACTTCTAACTCAATCTCGCAACCGCCCACGATCGTCCGATGCTCCTCCACGAGCCGCTCAAGCAGCTCGCAAAACTCCCCTTGCTCCTCAGCACGGGAGGTTAGGTCGTAGATGGCGTAACGCAACTGCTCACCGACTCGTTGCAAAACCGGCCCCAGCTGACCGGGCAGCCCAGACTCCGCCGGGGTCCGGTCCGCCATCGCGACGAGGGCGATCGCGTCGCTCAAGCCCTGCAGCGCCTCATCGTGCAAAGCCCGCGCGATCCGACCCCGCTCCGCCTCCCGAGCCTCCACCACCCGCTGCTCGGCCTCCTTTCGCTCGGTGATGTCGTGGCCGTAGAACGACAAGCCGCCGCCCGCGGTCGGATAGGCGTGCACCTGCGCCCACCCCTCGGTCACGGGGGAGAAGGTCTCATAGACCACCGTCTCCTGCTCGCGCACCGCCCGGTGAAGCTCCTCGTCGATCGTCGTCCCGACGAGCTCCGGGAATAGCTCCCAAAGGTTCTTGCCAACGACATCATCGAGCGACACGTCCTCGCCCGTCGCTTTCCGGACCCGGTCCAGCGCTCGCCGATTCACATAGGTGTAGCGCCACTCATGGTCGAAAGCCGCGAAGAAGTCGCTGATGCTGTCCAGGACGGTCTCGGTTTGTCGATGGGCCTGGCGAAGCGCCTTCTCTGCCCCCTTGCGCTCGGTGATATCGCGGTGGATTGTGAGGTAACCGGTGATCTCGTCCTGCTGTCCTCGCAGCCCGACGCTGACGAGCTCGACGTCGACCGTCGTTCCGTCCTTGCGCGCGACGGCCACCTCGCCACGCCAGCGTCCGTTCTCGGCGAGCTCTCGACGCATCTCATCTCGCCCGTCTTCGCCCAGGCTCGTTACCGCCACCTCATTGACGTGCCGACCGACGACCTCCGCCGCCCTCCAGCCGTAGAGCCGCTCGGCCCCCCTGTTCCAGACCGTGAGGAAATAGTCCTCGTCCATGGCAACAATGCCGTCCTCGGTGTTGTCGAGCAGGCCGGCCAGGTACGTGAGTCGCTCCTCCTGGCGTTTGCGATCAGTGACATCGGTCATCGTCAAGACCGCCGCGACGATCTCGCCGTGCACGTCACGCACCGGCGAGGAGCTGCAGCGGATAGACAGGCGCGGGCGATCCGGCACGGCGTAGAAGAACTCCTCCTCGGCGATCTCCTCGCCCGAGGTGATCGAGCGGACCGCCGGCCACTCGCGTTGCTCATAGCGCCGACCGTCCGGGTGGAAGATGTCAATCGCGCCGGCGAGGTCAGCCGGCATGTCGTAGCCGAGCTGCCGACTAGTGAGGTCCCGCGCTCGGGCATTGCTGTAGATCACCCGGCCGGAGGCGGCGATGACGCTGATCGCCACTGGAGCGTTGCGGACAACCGCCCCGAAACCGAGCCCCGCGATTTCCTCGGGGGCCAGCGGGGGCATCAGCCGAACCGCAGCACGGGGACCACGCGGAGGCGCCGCATGCATCCAGTATCCACACTCCCGGTACCCAATGCGAGGGCGCAAGCCGGCGGGAGCCACCTATCCCTGGGAGGTTGGGTCAGCGGACGAGCGTGGGACCCTTCGGGGGTGTTTGAGCGATTTACCGAGCGCTCCCGCCACGTGGTCGTCGTGGCTCAGGAAGAGGCCCGGGCGCTGCGCCACGATTACATCGGCACCGAGCACATCCTGCTCGGGCTGTTGGGCGAAGAAGGGAGCACGGCCTCCCGCGTTCTGGAGTCGCCTGGCATCACCGTGGAGCGCGTGCGCAGCGAAGTGCTGCGGATCGTCAGCCCCGGCGAGGAGGCCACCATCGGGCAGCTCCCGTTCACACCCCGCGCCAAGAAGGTCCTCGAGCTGGCTCTCACCTGCGATGAGGCGACCTCACGCCTGCTCGCAAGCCTGGGCGTCGACGTCATGGCCGTGCGCGCGACGCTCGAACGAGCGTCTTCGCCCCCGGACCGACCGCCGGCCCTTGGTGTGGTCTGACCGATGAATTTTCCGGGCCGTGTCGGTCTGTACGCCGGATACCGACTCATGGGAGGCTGACGCCATGCGGAAACTGACCTTTGGCATGAACCTGAGCCTGGACGGTTACATCGCCGCGCCCGGCGACGACCTCGGCTGGAGCGCGCCGAGCGACGAGCTGTTTCAGTGGTGGTCTGACCGGGTGGGGGAGACGGGCCTGGCGCTGTACGGGCGCAAACTGTGGGAGACGATGAGCTCCCACTGGCCGACCGCCGACCAGCAGCCTGGCGCCACACCGGCGCAGATCGAGTTCGCCCGCCGCTGGCGGGACATGCCGAAGGTGGTGTTCTCCTCGACGACCAGCGCGGTCGACGGTAACGCCCGCCTGGTCACCGGCGACGCTGTCACCGAGATCACCCGGCTCAAGACTGGGGATGGCGGTCCCATGGACGTCGGCGGCGCCACCCTCGCCGCGGCGGCCATGCGGGCCGGGCTGATCGACGAGTACGCGGTCGTCACCCACCCGGTCCTGCTCGGCGGCGGCACGCCGTTCTTCCCGGCCCTGGAGAACTGGGTGAACCTGAACCTTGTGGAGACCCGGACGTTTCCCGACGGCGTGCTCCTGACCAGGTACGAGGCCAGGCGCTGAACACCCGGGGTCGCGTCCTACTGCTCGCGCAGAAGGCTCCCGAGTGGCATCTGCCGCAGTCGCCGCGCGCTGACCGCCACCGCCACCCCGGCGACCAGCACGGCCGCTCCGGCCAGCTCGGCCAGAAATTGCCAGGGCGCCACCAGCTGGTCGGGCGGCGGATCGAACACGTGTTGGAGCATCGCCACGAGCATCAGCGACAGACCCGTTCCCAGGGCGGCGGCGAGCACGAGCCCGATCGCCAGCACGATCACCACCTCGCTGGTGATGAAGACCGCGATGCCGCGCCGGGATTCTCCGACCGCCGCCATCGTGGCGAACTCGTGGCGGCGCTCGCTGAGCACGAGCGCGACGTAGAGTGCCATCGCCGCGCCGGCGAGTGCGATCACGAACGCCTCCTCGATCCGGCTGATGCCGGTCAGGTCGATGGTCGTGATCGAACTCACGGTCTGCCGGGTCTGCTGCGCGATGCTCTTGACGCTCACGCCCGACGATGCGGTGGCCGCCGCGACCGCTGCCGCCGTCGTGGCCGGATCCGACGCGCGGGCGAACACCAGGTTCGGCCCGCCGGCGTGATCGGCGGCCCGTAGGTAGCTCAGGTTGGCGACCATGAACGAATCCCGTGGTGCCGCCGGGAACTCCTGAACCACGCCGGCGACGTGGAATGGCACGAGATGGAAGCGCCCGGTGGCACGGTCGAGCACACGGAGCCTGAGCAGGTCGCCGAGCTTGAGTTGGTAGTCGGTCATCGTCTCCCTGGAGACAAGTACTGCGTCCGGGTGGGCGCGCAGCCGCTGGACGGTCTGGGCGGCGGACGCGCCGACGAAGTACGAGTCGCGTAGCGTCGTCGCCGAGCCGATCGTGCGTGCGTCGATGCCGTAGGTGTCCTGCAGATCAGGGCCGACGTAGGCATACGAGTGATCGACTGCGGAGGTTGCGTGCACGCCCGGCACGGCGGCGATTCGGGCGGTCAGGCCACGCCGGGCGATCGTCCCGGGCGGCGCGGTGGCTGTGACGTCCGCCCCGAGGGTGAGCTCGGCGTCGACCTTGGCTTGGGCGTTGTAGGTAGCGGTGAACACCCCGAGGTTGACGCCGAAGGCGAGCAGGAGCCCGACGACGATCAGGCCGCGGTTGATGACCGCGCTGCGCCGGGCCGCGCTGACGAGCAGCAGCTCGCGCGCCGTCGTGGCCCGGCGACCGACCGCGTGATGGATCACCCAGGCAAACGCGCGCCCGCGCAGGCGGACGAGCAGCAGCGTCGCCCCCAACCACAGCAGGGCGGGAGCGAAGAACATGTAGACCGAGAGCGACAGGGTCGGGTTGGAGTCCGGGTTGACGACCGCCGAGAAGCCAGTGCTGGCCGTCAGCCAGTAGATCAGGGCGCTGAGCACGAGCGCCGCGACGTCGAGGTAGAGCCGCTGCCAGAGCGGGGGTCCTTCGCGGCGGACGCTGCGCCGACCCTCGTTGACGGCCGACCGCAGCACTGACGCGGTCGCGCCGAGACGGGCGCTGAGCGCGCCGACGACCGCCAGCGCGACGCAGGCGACGCCCGTCGTCACCACCTGAGTGGCGGTCACGCCGGCACCCAAGCCGCCGATCCAAGCCACGGCCACGAGCCCCAAGGCGGCTCCGAGAAGGCCGGCGCTGACGCCGAGCAGCAGGCTCTCGGCCACCGAAAGGCCGATCAGCTGGCGGCGCGAGCCGCCCCGTGCTCGCAGCAGCGCGAGGTCGCGCCGGTCGCGGTCGACGGCCCCGAGGGCGGCCAGGTAGGCGAGCCCAAGGGCGACGAGGGCTCCGGGGACGGCGAGCATGATGTAGAGCGTTTCGGCGTAGAGCGCATCTCCAGCCGCTGTGTTCAGAGAATCGGAGAGGTTGTCGACGAACTGCACCTGCCCCGGCAGCGAGCGCTCGACGCGGTGCAGGATCTGGCCGGACCGGGCGAGGGCCTGGCTGGGGCTGCCGCCCAGCGCCCGCGGGTCGACCTGCGCATGGACCTGCCACTGGACGCCCGAGAGGGCGCCGGGGACCGCCGCCGCTCCCGCCGAGCCGTTAGCGATCGACGGCAGCTCCGGGGCCACCGACTGAGCGAACGTTGACAGCGACACGATCGCGGCGTTGGCCGGCGGCTGGGCCGGCGCGGGCCCGAGAGTGGGGTTCAGGGGCTGGAAGATGACGTCGGGCGCGGTGATCAGGCTCACTCCGGAGACCCGCAGCACCACCGGCGCGTGTCCGGGGCGCACGGTCAGACGCACCGTGTCGCCGACCTGGGCCTGGAGCGTGGCGGCGAGTTGCTGGTCGAGCACGACGCCCCCGGGCGCCAGCCCGCCTCTCAGTAACCGGAACGTCTGAAAGTGACTCGCGTAGGCGGGGTCGACGGCGAAGATCGCGCCCTGGCCGGCGCTCGTGCTGCCGGCGGCGCCGTGATGCTCGGCGGCGGTGAACGGGGCCGTCGCCGTGGCGTCGGCGGCCGCGACGCCCGACTGGTCGGCGACCTGGGAGGCGACCGTCACGTCCTGGTGGTAGGAGGCGACCGGCCCCTGCCAGTCCAAGGGGACAGAGCGCACCGCCGAGCCCGTCATCGTGCGCAGGGAGTGTCCGACGAACAGCAGCATCGATCCGAGTAGCGCCACCGCCGCGGCGAGCACGGCGACCCGCACGAGCGTGCGTCCCGGCGACGTCAACAGACCGGCCACCGCAAGCCGCAGCGCCACCCTCATGAGAACCGCTCCTCGTTCGTCATCCGGCCATCGGCTAACCCGACGGCGCGCTCGTAGCGAGCCGCCACGTCGGCGTCATGGGTCGCGGTGACCTGAGCGAAATGAAAGTCCTCGTGGAGGGCGTCGATCAGGTCGAGCACCCGGCCGGCGGTCGCCGAGTCCAGGTGGCCGGTCGGCTCGTCACAGAGCAGCAGCTCAGGACCCTGGGCAAGCGCGCGGGCGATCGCGACGCGCTGAGCCTCGCCCCCCGACAGCTCCGCCGGCAACGCGTCGAGCTTGTCCGCGAGACCGACCAGCCCGAGCAGATGCTCCGCTCCCGGCCGGGCGTGGTCGCTATCGCCAGCTGCGTTGACGGCGAAGGCGACATTCTCGAAGGCGGTGAACGTCGGCAACAGGTTGGCGTTCTGGAAGACCAGCGCGATCCGGGCGCCCCTGCGGCTGGCGCTGGACTGCAGCGACGGCAACGGCGCGCCGTGCCAGGTCACCTCACCGCGCTGCGGGACGATGAGGCCGCCGAGCACATGGAGCAGCGTCGTCTTGCCCGATCCCGACGGACCGAAGAGCGCGACCCGGTCACGGTCCCCAAGCTCGAGGTCGATGTCGCGCAGCGCCGTCACCTGGCGCGCCGACCGTCCGTGCAGGACGGTCACCCCGCGGCAGGCGGCCAACCTCCCTGCGCTCCGGGCGACGCTCATCCGAGGATCCGGCCGTCGCGCATCTCGATCACGCGGTCGGCGGCTCTCGCCACCTGGGGTGAGTGCGTCACCACGAGCACGGTCGCATCCGTCTCGTCGCGCAGGCGCGTCAGCGCCCGTAAGACGAGCGCCTCGTTGGCCGAGTCCAGCTCCCCCGTCGGCTCGTCGGCGAGCACGAGCCGCGGGCGGCGGGCGAATGCCGCCGCGACGGCGACGCGCTGCTGCTCGCCGCCCGAGAGCTCGGCGGCGCGGTGGCGCGCTCGGTCTGACATCCCGAAGGCGGCGAGCGCCGCGTCGGCCCGCGCCGCGCAGTCGGGCACGCCCGCCAGCCGGCAGGAGATGATCACGTTCTCGCGCGCCGAAAGCGACGACCACAGGTTGTCGCTTTGCAGAACGAGGGCAATCCGCGAGGCGCGGTGGGCCACGAGCTCGGCAGATGAGCGACCCATGAGGCTGCGCCCGTCAACGCGGATCTCGCCGGCCGACGGCTCGTCCAGGCCGGCGCAGAGCGCCAGTACCGTGCTTTTGCCGCATCCCGACGGACCGAGGAGCGCAACCAGCTGCCGCGGTGAGGCCTCGAGCGAGACGCCGCGCAGTGCCACCGTCTCCACCGGTCCGGACCGGAAGATCTTGATCACGTCGCGCAGCTCCAGAGCGAGCTCGTCTGCCGGCTCGTCGGCCGGTTCAGGCTCGCGCCAGCGGCTTCGGGGCGTGTCGGGCGCCGGGGTCATCGCCACCGGAAGCTCCTGATCATCATCCGGTACGCGTCGACGTTATCGACGCCGACGGGCGTGCCGAGATCGACCACCGCGACCCGTCCGTGAGAGCCCAGCTCGTAGCGGTCGACGACGAGGGTGACCCGTTTGCCCGTCACCGGGTTGGGCGCGCTGCGCGTCGTGTACCTGGCCCGGACCGCCGGGCCGGCATCGACGGAGACCAACCGGGGTGCGGTGAACTGCAGCGACGCCTGCACGCGCTTGAGGCGTCGCAGTTGAGCGGTGACGAGCGCCGCCGTCGGTGACGGCCCGGGTGCGATCACGATGTGAACGACGTTGTTCTTGTCCTTGAAGCTGAGGTTCCGCGCCGAGCCACTCTGGGTCCATCCTTCGGGGTACTTGATGGCGAAACCGCCGTGACGGCTCACGTAGGTCAGGAACACCTGGTTGTCGGGGATGTCCCCGGTGCCGGCCGACCGGACGTCAGCGGACAGCGCGCCGGCCGCCGATGGGCTGTGAGCGCGGCTCGTGGACACTGAGGACGAGGTGTTGGTGTGCGTCGAGGTCGTCGACGCGCCCGAGACGGCCGAGTGACCCGAGCCACAACCGGCCAGCGCGCCGACCGCCGCGACGATCGGCAGCGAACGTCGGAGGTGATGATTTCGCAACATGCCTGCAGAGTGCTCCGGCTGCCCTGTCCAGCTCCTGAACGGCGGCTGGCCAGCCGCCGCCGTTCAGGAAATCGTCAGGTCCGGCCGTCGGCCGTGGCGATACTTATCCTCGTGACGCCCAGCCTGCTGATCGTCGAGGACGACACCGATCTGCGCGCAGTGCTCGTTCGCAGCCTGCTCGCGGAGGGGTTCGAGGTCAGCGCCTGCACGACTGGGCACGAGTTCGTCGAGCGCGTGGTGGCCGCTCCCGCGGACGTCCTGATCATCGACGTCGGCCTCCCTGATGCCGACGGGCGCGACGTCTGCCAGGCGCTGCGGGCACGGGGGATCACGACACCGGTGCTGTTCCTCACCGCCAAGGATGCCCTCCCCGATCGTCTGAGCGGCTTCAACGCCGGGGGCGACGACTACGTGATCAAGCCGTTCGATATCGAGGAGCTGGCCGTCCGGGTCAATGCCCTCATCCGCCGGGCCGGCAGCGGCCAGGTCGACCAGCCGCACTGCGCGGGACTGATCTTTGACCCGACGGAGTTCTCCGTCGGCGCCGACGGTCGCATCCAGACGCTGACCCCGACGGAGTTCCGTCTGCTGGCGACGCTCGCCGCCAACCCGGGTCACACGGTGGGGCGGACCGACCTTATCTACTCCGCGTGGCCGCACGGCGCGATCGTCCATGACAACACGCTCGACGTGTACGTCGCGAGGTTGCGGCGCAAGCTGCGCGAGATCGAGGCGCGACCGCGGCTGACCACGGTGCACGGGATCGGGTACAAGCTGCAATGCGACGACTAGCGCTCGGCCGCGCACCGTTCGGGCTACGCGAGCGCATCTGGGTCACAGTCCTGGCGGCGATCGCCGTCGTGCTGCTCGCCCTGACCGCGGGGTTCAACCTCGTGCTTGCGAGTCGCCTGCAGCACGAGGCTAATGCGGTCGCCATCGCCCGGGCGTCGGCCGAGCTCGACGGCCTCCACGTGACCGCCGGCCGTATCCAGCTCTCTGAAGCCCTGGATGCGAGCGCCGCCGACACGCCGACGTGGGTGTTCCGGGGGACCCAGCCGCTCGAACAGCCCCGCGCGGGGACCGTCGATCAGCAGGCCGCGGCGGCGCTCACTCGCGCCCGCGGCTTCCACGACGTCGCCGACACCCGGCTCTACGCGGTGCCCGTGAGGCAGGGCCGACGGCGGCTGGGCACGGTCGTAGCCGCCGTCTCGCTCACCCCCTATGAGCAGATCCGCGAGGTCGCGCTGCTGGCGTCCGCGGTCCTCGCGGCGCTCGTGCTGCTTGCCGTCGCGCTCGCTACCCGGTGGCTGATCTCGCGCGCGCTGCGGCCGGTGGGGGAGATGACCCGCCAGGCCGCCGAGTGGAGTGAGCACGACCTCGAACGACGCTTTGGCCAGGGACCACCGCGTGACGAGTTCACCACGCTGGCGGCCACCCTGGACGGGCTGCTGGACCGGGTGGCCGCCAGCTTGCGTCACGAGCAGATGCTGACGGCCGAGCTCTCCCACGAGCTGCGGACGCCGCTGACGGCAATCAGCGCCGAAGCGCAGTACGCACTGCGTCACGGCGCGTCGGACCCCGCCACCCGGAATGGCTATGAACAGATCCTTCAGAGCGCGCGGCAGATGACCCGCATCCTCGACACGCTGATCGCCGCCGCTCGTGCGCAGGTCGACTCCGGTCAAGCGCTGAGCGACCCGGTGGCCGGGACACGGGCGGCAATTCAGGCTTGCTCACGTCTGGCCGCCACACGCCGGCTGGAGGTCGAGCTGACCGAGCCCGACCTCCAGCTCGTTGCCGGCGTCGACGGCGACCTGCTCGAGCGGGTGCTCTCACCGCTGCTTGAGAACGCCTGCCGGCACGCCGAGCACGCGATCCGCGTCGAGATCGCGCAGGTGGGAGGCATGATCGAGATCGCTGTCCAGGACGACGGTCGCGGCGTCGTCGCCGAGCAGCCGGAACGGATCTTCGAACCGGGATACCGCGCGGCGAACGAGGTCGTCAACGGCGACCCGTCACCCGGGGCCGGATTGGGACTAGCACTTGCCCGCCGCCTCGCCCGCGGCGTCGGCGGTGACGTGACCCTGGGCGCCACACTCCGCGGAGCCCGCTTCATCGTCAGCCTCCCTCATGGCTGAGCTGACGATCCGCAGCGACGGACAGGCCGTCAGCGTCGGCGTCTGCGAGGACGACCATCCGCTTCGCGACGTGCTGCGCCGGGCGCTGAGCGCCGAGGGCTACATGGTGCGGTTGACCGCCTCCGGCCAGGAGGCGATCGAGGCGTTCACCGCCGATCCGCCGCAGCTCCTCGTGCTCGACATCAGGCTCGCCGATCGCGACGGCCGCGAGGTCTGCGCGGCGCTGCGCGCCCGCGGGCTCGACCTGCCGGTCCTGTTCCTGACCGGGCGCCACGAGCTCGCGGACCGCCTGGCCGCGTTCGAAACGGGTGCCGACGACTACCTGACAAAGCCGTTTGAGCTCGACGAGCTGCTCGTCCGTATCCGAGGACTGCTGCGGCGTGCCGACGCCCGCCGGCGCCAGACGACCGGCGACGACGGGCTGCGCTTGGACGCGGCGACGCACGCCGTCGTGCTCGGCGAGCGCGAGGTCGCTCTCACCCGCACCGAGTTCCGGGTGCTGGCGGCGCTGTTGGGAGCTCGGCCGAACGTGGTCCACCGCTCCGTGCTCGCCGCGGCCGCCTGGCCGGACACCCCGCAGCCCAGCGCCAACACGCTGGACTCGTGCATCGCCCGGGTGCGCGCCAAACTCCGCCGTGTCGGCAGCGACGTGGCGATCACCACGGTGCGCGGAGTCGGCTACCGGCTGCCCTGAACGAGGCCGTTCAGTCAGGTTCGTGCCAGGTTGCGCACCTACCGTGGCCGCGCATGAACGCCATCTCCTCTCCCGCAGTGCCCCGATCCGCCGCCCGGCGGATGCTCAACAAGGTGCCGGAAGTCACGATCTACTTCTGGCTGATCAAGATCCTGTGCACGACGGTCGGCGAGACCGCGGCTGACTACCTGAACACGAACCTCGGGTTCGGGCTGACGAATACGACGTGGGTAGCCGCGGGCGTGCTCGCCGCCCTGCTGATTGCCCAGTTTCGAACCCGCCAGTACCGCGCACCGCTGTATTGGTCAGTTGTCGTGGTGATCAGCGTCTTCGGCACCCTGATCACCGACAACCTCACCGACAATGCCGGCGTCTCGCTCACGCTCACCGCGCCGATCTTCGCCGTGATCTTGGCGATCGTGTTCGCGGTCTGGTACCGCGTCGAGGGGACCCTCTCGATCCACTCGATCGTGACCACCCGGCGCGAGATGTTCTACTGGCTGGCGATCCTGTTCACCTTCGCCCTGGGCACCGCCGCGGGCGACCTGCTCGCCGAGAAGCTGTCGCTCGGCTATGCCGTGTCGATCGTGATCTTCGCGGGCGCCATCGCGCTGATCGCGCTGGCGCACACCCGGTTCGGCCTCGGCCCGATCCTCGCCTTCTGGCTGGCCTACATCCTCACCCGGCCGCTGGGCGCGTCGATCGGCGACGAGATGTCCCAGAAGGACCCGAGCTTCGGTGGGCTCGGGCTGGGCACGACAACGACGAGCTACGTGTTTCTCGGGCTGATCCTGGTGATGGTGGTCTATCTCGCGGTCACCGGCGCCGACCGGACCGAGAAGGTGCTGGGCGAGTCCCCCCATCCCGACCGTCCCGCCCGTCCCGCCCGTCCCGACCGTCCCGACCATCCCGCCCATCCCGACCACCCCGACCACCACGAGCACCAGCGGCGCCTGCGCCTCGGGATCGCCGGCCAGGAGACATGACCCGCCGGCCGGCCAACCGGTCGCGCCGCTCTCATCGATCCCCAGGAGGCCGCGGCCGGCGTCGCGGCCTCCTGCGGCTTGCCGGGGTATGGCTGCTGCTCATCGTCGCCGCGAGCCTGATGCTCGTGCTGACGACGTCGGGAGCAGAGCGCCGGACCTCATCACCACGCGGCCGCGCGGCGGCGTCGCGCCGGCGCGCCGGGCGCGACCGCGTGCCCACCACGGTGCGGACGGACGTCCCGGGCGGGGTGTACGCGGCCGACCGCACCGGCGGGCTCAGCCGGGCCACGCGGGGCGACCGGGCGCTCGTCTACGTCCCGAATACGATGAGCAACACCGTCGACGTCATCAGCCAGCGCACGATGAAGGTCGTCGAGCACTTTTCGACCGGCGCCGTGCCCCAGCACGTCACTCCGTCCTACGACCTCAGGACGCTCTACGTCGACAACGACATCGGCAATAGCCTCACTCCGATCGACCCGCGCACCGGACGGCCGGGACAGTCGATCTCTGTGCGGGACCCCTACAACCTCTACTTCACCCCCGACGGGCGCCATGCCATTGTCGTCGCCGAGGCCCTCCGGCGCCTGGACTTCCGCACTCCGCACACCATGGCCCTCGAGCACTCGCTGGCCGTCCCCGGATGCCTTGGCGTCGACCACATGGACTTCTCGGCCGACGGCCGGTACGCGTATGCCAGCTGCGAGTTCTCGGGCGAGATGATCGCCGTCGACCTGCGCACCCAGCAGGTCGTCAAGACCGTGGCCCTGCGCGGCGGCCATTCCAGCCCCCAAGATGTCAAGCTCTCGCCCGACGGCCACACCCTGTACGTCGCCGACATGGAGAACGGTGGTGTGTGGGAGCTCGATCCCGACGGATTGCGGGTACGAGGCTTTCTGCCCACCGGGGCAGGCGCCCACGGCCTGTATCCGAGCCGCGATGCCCGCGACATGTATGTCTCCAACCGGCAAGCGGGCACGATCTCGGTTGTCAGCTTCGCCACCGGACGGATCCTCACCACCTGGCAGCTGCCTCAGCCGGCCAGCCCGGACATGGGCGGCGTCTCGGCCGACGGCCGGGTCCTCTGGCTCAGCGGACGCTACAACGCCGTCGTCTACGCGATCGATACTCGGACCGGCCATCTGCGCGCGACGATCCCTGTCGGCAACGGCCCACACGGGTTGTGTGTCTGGCCGCAGCCGGGCCGTTACTCGCTCGGGCATACCGGCATCCTGCGCTGATCCGCCGCTCCGAGGCCGCCAGCGCCACGAGGTAGCGCACCGAGGGCGTGGGCCGTCCCTGACGCATCAGCCTGCGCCGCCGCGCGCCGGGATGGCGCCGGGCACACGAAGCAGTCGCGCCAGGCGAGCGGGCATCCACCAGTTCCACTCGCCGATCAGCGCGGCGAGCGCGGGCACGAGCAGGGTGCGCACGATGACGGCATCGAGGATGACTCCGACGGCCAGTCCGGTCGCGGGGACTTCGACGGCGATGTCGTTGACGGTGCTCAGCGAGACGAACGAGATGCCGAGGATCAGCGCGGCGCAGGTGATCAGGCGGCCGGTCCGGGCGATGGCCTCGACGATCGCTCTGCGAGTGTCGCCCGTGTTGTCGTACTCCTCGCGCAGGCGCGAGAGGACGAAAACCTCGTAGTCCATGGAGATCCCGAACAGGAACGCGAACATGATGACCGGGACCCAGTTGCGGATCGACTGGGTGGCCGAGACGCCGTAGATGGCGTTGGAGCCGTGGCCTTGCTGCCAGAACAGGACCAGGAACCCGAACGCCGCCCCGAGCGAGATGAGGTTGAGCACGACCGCCTTGAGGGCAAGCGCGATCGAACGGAAGGACCGGGCGAGCAGCACGAAGGTGAGGAGCGAGATGATGGCCAGCATCAGCGGGAAGTTGCCGTAGATGGCGTTGGTGAAGTCCATGTTGGCCGCAGTGTCTCCGCCGACATGGGTTGCACCGGACTGTCCGGCGAGGGCGGTGCGCAGCCGGGTCACAGTGGCCTGGCCGGCGGCCGTGCTGCCGTTCTGGGTCGGGATCACCGTGAGCAACGTCGTGCTGCTGCCGGAGCCGGGGGGCAGACGGGGGGTGAGTACTGCCCAGACGCCGGTCGTGTCGTGGGCGACTGATTCCGCTCGTTGGGCGTTGGTGGCCCCGCCGTGGACGAGGATCTGGATCGGCCACGCGACCGCGTTGGGCACACCATCGCGCTCGAGACCGTGGAACGCGCGCGCTGCTGCGCTGTCGGCACCCAGCGAGCCGGCGCTCGGTTGTCCGGTGTTCATGCTCAGCGCCGGGATGGCGAGCGCGATCATGATGACCAGGCCGATGATGCCCGCGATCCATCGGCGGTTGACAATCAGGTTGGCCCACCGTTCCCAGGCTCGGCTATAGGTGGTCGACCCACGGCGGACGCGGCGCCGGTCCAGCGCCGGGCCCCACGCGGAGAGGACAACCGGCAGCAGGGTGATCGAGGTGGCCATCGCGCACAACGGAATGAGCAGGCTCCCCACGCCGATGCTCTGAAGAAACTGGACAGGGATGATCAGGAGTGAGAGCAGCCCGACGGCGACGGTCACCCCGCTGAGCACGACGGCCCCCCCGGCGTGGTCGGCCGCGGCGAGGATCGCCTGCTCGTGTTCCTTGCCGCTCTCGCGCTCTTCCCGCCAGCGGGTGACGATGAGCAGCGAGTAGTCGATCGCGATCCCCAGCCCGATGAACGCGACCAGATACTGCATCAGCGAGCTGACCGAGGTGAGCTGCTCGAGGCCGTAGAGGGCCAGGAACGCCGTCAGGATCGTCGGCAGGGCCATCAGCAGCGGGACGACGGCGATCGCCGATCCGTACACGAAGCCCAGCACGACCAGTGCCGCGGCCGCTCCGATCAGCGTCTCGTCCAGGGTACTCAGCCCCGAGCCGCCGCCCGAACCGGTGGACTGCAGAGCCTCGCTACCGGTGACCGTGACCGTGGCGCCGGCGGGCGTGGCGTGCGCCAGCGCGGGTTTGATCATGCTCGCCGTGTTCGTATATGGCCCGGTGTCGGGGTTGGGCATGTCGTACAGCGCCCAGGTGCTGCGACCGTCGCTCGAGATCAGCTTGGGGTTGTGCGAGGTTGCGTAGTCGATCAGTCCGACATGGCCGTGCTGGGCGGGGACGGCGAAGGTGCGCGCGGCGGTCGCCCGTCCGGCGGCGCTGTGCATCGACTCCCCCGCCGCAAGCCGGAGCACGGCGATAGCGGGCGCCTCGCCGCCGTCGAGTCCGAGCTGCTTGATCATCGTCTGGTTGGCGTCATAGCCGGCGAGCCCGGGCGTCGCCTGCTGGTGGCTCAGCCCGCTGTTGGCCTTGCCGACCATCACCCCGCCGACCACGGTGAGGACGATCCATACCAGCGCCACGAGGGCGCGGTGTCGCAGGACGGTGGCGGTGATCTTGTGCATGGTGAGGGCCTCGCTGACGGCGGTCGGTAGATCGGCGTGGCCAACCGTAGGTCTGCCGCACGCCGGTGTCGTCGGCCGAGCAGACGCACCTGGGGTGCGGCTCGCGAGGTACGAGATCGGGCGTCGCGCGGCGGCTGGGTACTCCTCGCGGCGTACGGGCGGCTGCTCTCAGCGATGGATGTGGGAACGGAGGTGCGCGAGTAGCGTTGAGGCATGCGCTCCGGCACACGTCGTGTGATGGACATCGGACTGGTGGTGGCCGGGGTGACCGCACTGGTCATCAACGCTCGGCGGTCTGACCCGGGAGTTCCGGTGGCGGTCGTGCTCGCGACGATGACCTGCGTGCCGTGGCTGTGGCACGAGCGCTTTCCGCTCGCCACGCTGCTCGCCGGCGGTGCCGGCGTGCTCGTGTGCGTCGTGGTGCTGCGCACCTATGACGTGGCGCCGGTGGTCGCGGCGGTGCTGTTGTTCTCCGTCGCGCTGTCGGGGGATCGTCGCCGTTCGCTCGTCGTCGGAGCGATCAGCGCGGTCGTCCTGGCCGCACTCCTCGGCGCGCTGATCCCGGTTCTGCAGCGCACTGACGACATCTCGGGAGGTGGCACGCGGATTCTGCTCGTCCTCGGCGCGCTCGTGGTCGGCGATCTGGTCCGCTCCCGCCGGGCGCTGCGCGGGGCCAGGCGTGAGCAGGCCGCCTCTGAGGAGCGCGAGTTACGCGACCGCGTCGATCGCCAGGCCGCGGCCGAGCGGTTGCGGATCGCTCGCGAGCTGCACGACACTCTCGCCCACGCCCTGGTCGCGATCAACGTGCGCGCCGGGGTGACGGCGCACCTCGGAGCCGGACAGGACTCCGAGCGGGCTCTCACCGAGATCAAGGAGGTCTCAGCGCAGGCCCTGACCGACCTGCGGGCCACGTTGGACGTCCTACGTGACCGCCACGCGCCTGCGCCCCGCGACCCCGCCCTTGACCTCGACGGAGTCCCGGGCCTCGTCGAGCGTGCCCGCGCTGCAGGGCTCGACGCCGACACGGAACTGGCGTTCAACGGCGCGACGATCCCGAGCGTCGTCGGGCAAGCCGGCTTTCGCATCGTCCAGGAGTCGGTCACAAACGTCATGCGTCACGCGCGGGCCTCGCAGCTTCAGGTACGAGTCGCCACGCACGGCGACACTCTGTGGATCGACGTGACCGACGACGGCCAGGGGGCCGCCAACGACGGACACGCCGGGGGCCACGGCCTGCGCGGGATGGCCGAGCGCGCCGCTGCGGTCGGAGGACAGGTGACCGCCGGCCCACATTCCCAGCGTGGCTGGAAGGTCAGCGCCTCGTTACCCCTGAGTGGGCACCGGCCGTGACCATCCACGTGCTCATCGCCGAGGATCAACCGATTGTCCGGGCCGGCTTTCGGGCGCTGATCGACGCCGAACCCGACATGACCGTCGCCGCCGAAGCGGCCACCGGGCGCCAGGCGGTCTCCGAGACCCGCCGCACCCAGCCCGACCTCGTGCTGATGGACATCCGCATGCCCGATATGGACGGCCTGGATGCCGCCCTGCTGATCACCACCGACCCGACACTCTCCGCCACTCGCGTCCTCGTCCTCACCACCTTCGAGCTCGACGAGTACGTGTTCGGCGCGCTGCGAGCCGGAGCCAGCGGATTCCTGCTCAAAGGCGGAGAACCGAGCGAGCTGCTGCACGCCATTCGAACCGTCGCCGCCGGGGAGTCGCTGCTTGCGCCCAGCGTCACCCGGCGCCTTATCCAGGAGTTCGCGTCCCGGCCGGCTCCCGCCAGCCCGCCCGACGGCATCGACGAGCTCACCCCCCGCGAGCACGAAGTGCTCACCCTCGTCGCAGCCGGCCTGACGAACCTGGAGATCGCCGGCCAGCTGCACGTCAGCCCCCTCACCGCCAAGACACACGTATCGCGAATCCTCACCAAGCTCAGCGCGCGCGACCGCGTGCAACTCGTGGTGCTCGCCTACCAGTCCGGCATCGTAGGCACGCGCTAGCAGGGCCCAGGCACACCGACGACGCCGGCGCGCGAGCATCG
This sequence comes from uncultured Solirubrobacteraceae bacterium, assembly GCA_963744845.1. Taxonomy (GTDB): domain Bacteria; phylum Actinomycetota; class Thermoleophilia; order Solirubrobacterales; family Solirubrobacteraceae; genus Palsa-465. The sequence goes on along the minus strand of CAVUVE010000012.1, from coordinate 117,261 downwards.
ACGTGCTCGCCGCAGGGGGGCGGGCCGTCAGACCGGCCCGCCCCTGTGTGACGTTACGGCTTCAGACCCTCGAGCTTGAGCGCCTTCTCGACGTAGGAGTTGGTCCACGTCGGGGGGAGGTTGACGGGCTTGGACACGTTGCCGGCGTACTTGTCGATGGCGAGCGCGGTCGTCGGCCCGGAGGCCGGCATCATGCCGTTGGGGAGGAACTGGCTCTTGTCAGCAGCCAGCGTCGAGATGTACGACGCGCGTGTCGTCAGGCCGTTGACAACGTAGGCCGGAGGCATGTGCGCCGCAATGTCCGCGGCGCTGTGGGCAGCGATCCAATGCATGGTGGCGACCATCGCGTCAACCACCTTCTGGGCGGTTGCCTGGTGCGAGTCGACCCAGTCGGTACGGGCGAGCACGCCGGCGGCCGGATACACGCCGCCGAGCCACTTCACCGCATCCGCGGTGCTAGCGAGATTGACCGCCGAGTAGCCGACGCCCTTGGTCTCGATCGCGTTGACGGTCGGCTGCGTCGTCATGCCGCAGATGATGCGGCCGTGCTGCAGCGAGGCCAGGAACGAAGAGCCGTCACCGACGGCGGCCCGTGTGTACTGCGCCGTCGTCAGATGGTTGCGAGCCGCCAGATAGCGCGTGAGGTTGTCGGTGCCCGAGCCGATGTCGGTGACACCGACGGCCTTGCCCTTCCACTGCGCGGGCGAGGTCACGTTGGAGCCCTTCTGGCACATCTCGCGCTCCCCGGGGGCACCACTGAGCTGGACGAGGTCGATGACGCTCTTCCCGGCCTGCTGGAAGTCGATCGTGTGCACATACCACGCGCCGGCCATGTCGACCTGCCCCGAGGCCATCGCCGTCTCGGCGCCGACGCCGCCGGTCTGCTCGGTCGAGAGCTTCATGTTGACGCCGTACTTCTTGAAGTAGCCCAGATCCTGGGCCAGCTGGTAGGGCAGATAGATCTGCTTGTCGATGCCGCCGACCATCATCGTCACCGTGGGCAGCTTGGGATTGGGAGCCGGGCCGACGCCGGCGGCGGCACTCCCGTTGCCGCTCGAGCTCGAGCTCGAGCTCGAACCGCCGCAGGCGGCGAGGCCGACGGCGAGCGCGGCGATGCTGAGCACGGTGGACAGGACTCGTTTGGACATGGGACGTTCTCCTCCTTTTGGGGGATGTTGGAACTGCTGGGGCGCCGCTGGCGCGGCGCCGGGACTCACATCAGATGCCGCCGGTGGCGACTTCCATCGGCGACGGGGGGCGCCAGGCGAGCAGGCGCCGTTCGAGTTGCCCGATCAGCCCTTCGGCAGTCAGGGCAATGACGGCGATGATCAGCATCGCGGCGAAGACCCCGTCGGGATTGAAGTGGTTCTGTGAGCTGGCGATGACCAGCCCCAGTCCCTGAGTCGCTCCTAAGAACTCGCCGACAATGGCGCCGATGATCGAGAAGCCGAAGGCAACGTGGAGGCTGGCGATGATCCATGTCAGGGCCGAGGGGATCACCACGTGGCGCACGATCGCCAGGCGTGAGGCGCCGAGTACTCGCGCATTGTTAATCAGGTTGCGATCGACTTCGCGCACCCCCTGGAAGGCATTGAAGAAGACCACGAAGAAGACGAGCACGGCGGCCAACAGGATCTTCGAGCTGCTGCCGAGGCCGAGCCACACGACGAAGATGGAACCGAGCACGATCCGGGGGATCGCGTTCATGACCTTGATGTAGGGGCCGAGCACGTCGGCCAGGAACGGGACCTGGCCGAGGAGGACGCCGAAGAAGATCCCGGCGATCACGCCGTACAGGAAGCCGAGCAGCGCCTCCTTCATGGTGACCCAGATCTGCAGCCACAGTGACCCGTACTCGGTGCCGCTCTGGACCCAGTTCTTGAGCTGGGTGACGATCCCGGTGGGCTGGCCGAAGAAGAAGGGGTCGATGACTTTCTCGGCCGTGAGCAGCTGCCAGCCCCCGACCACGATCACCAAGGTGAGCACACGCGCACCCCATACCTTGATCGTCCGGTTGCGGGCGTGCCGGCGTGCCGCATCGGCGATCGACGCCTCGTCAGAGGCAGGGGCGGGGCGTTGATCGTTCGTGGCCGCAACCGCGCTCATGATGTCTCTCCGCTGCTGGCACCAACGGCGGTCGTTCGCGAGTACGCCTGTTCGACCTCCTCGCGCAGCGACTCCCATATCTGCTGGTGGAGTTCGAGGAATCGCGGCTCGAAGCGGATCTCCTGCACCGCGCCCCGCGGGCGGGGCAGGTCGACGTCGTAGATCGCCTTGACCGTGCCAGGGCCGGCGGTGATGACGACGACACGGTCCGAGAGGGCGATCGCCTCCTCGAGGTCGTGGGTGACGAACATCACCGACGGGCGCGTCTGCTCCCATAACCCGAGCAGCTCGTTGGACATGATCGCCTTTGTCTGCACGTCGAGGGCGCCGAAGGGCTCATCCATGAGCAGGATCGACGGCTCGTTGATGAGCGCCCCCGCAAGGCTGACGCGCTTGCGCATCCCCCCGGAGAGCTGGTGGGGATAGTGGCTCTCAAAGCCGGCGAGGCCCACGCGGCGGAGCCAGTCGCGCGCGGAGGCCTGCGCCTGGCGCTTGCTCACGCCGCGGAAGACCGGTCCGAGGGCGACGTTGCCGAGAACGTTCTTCCACGGCAGGAGCGCATCGGTCTGGAACATGAAGCTCGTGTCGCGGGCGATGCCCGAGACCGGCTGGCCGCCCACCCGGACCAGACCCGCCGTTGGACTGTCGAGGCCGGCCACCATCGTCAGCGTCGTCGACTTTCCGCAGCCAGTCGGCCCGACGATCGCGCAGAACTGCCCAGGCTCGATCGAGAGGTTGACGTCCTTCAGAGCGGTGAACACCTCGCCCGTGGGGCTGACGAACCGCTTGGTCATCGCGGTCAGTTCGATGCCGAGTGCCGTCCGGTTCGCGGCCGGCGTGCGGGCGCCGTTGTCGTCCGTCGATGCGGTGTGCAGCAGCATGGGTCTCCTCTCTCTGGAACCGTCGCGCCACCGCTCGGGTGACGGCCACGAACCTACGGGAGCCTCCTGCCGGTGAGAAGGCTTTGCCCGGTTGTGCTGCTAAGTCGCATTTCCGGGGGTTTTGCGCGTTTTGCGCTCGCCGCGGACCCGTACACTGACGGCCCGGAGAGAGAGCATGCGACGTCGCCGTCAGCTGTCCAATCGAATTCTCGCCAGCGTGGTGCTGATCCTCGCCGTCAGCACGCTCGTCGGCTTTGCCCTGTCGACGCTCAGCCACCGATCTCAGCTGGAGCGCGACTACCAGCAGCGCGCCTTGGCGATCGCCCAGACGTTCGCCGCGATGCCCTCGGTTCGCGAGGGGCTCGTCCGCCATGACGCCGCCGACCGGCGGCTCATCCAGGCGTTGGCCACCGAGGTCCGCGCCGAGACGGGTGCCACCTACATCGTCGTGATTGACCGCCACGGGGTTCGCTACTCCCATCCGGACCCCGCGCTCATCGGCCGGCGGGTTTCCGAGCCGGTGGTCGCGCTCGACGGCCGCAACCATCTCGGAGTCGATTACGGCAAGCTCGGCCCGTCAGCGTCCGCGCGCGCACCACTGCGCAACCCCGGCGGCGAAGTCATCGGCGAGGTGTCGGCCGGCATCCAGGAGCGGCGGGTCTCCGATCAGCTCCTGCACGACCTCCCGGGCGCACTACTGTGGTTTGCGATCGCCCTGGGGATCGGGGTGATCGCGTCGGCGACCCTCGCCCGTCGCCTGAAGCGCAGCACCTTCGGGCTCGAGCTCGACGAGATCGCGGCCCTGGTCCAGGAACGCGAGGCGATGCTGCACGGCATCCGCGACGGCGTCATCACCCTTGACCGCGACGATCGGGTGACGCTCGTCAACGACGAGGCCGCTCGGCTGCTCGGGCTCGGCGACGTCAACGGTCAGCGGATCGACGCGCTCGTCGCCCCCGGGCGCTTGCGCGACCTGCTGAGCACCGAGGGGGGCGCCGATCAGGTCGTTCTCTCCGATGATCACGTGCTTGTCGTCAACCGGATGACGGTCACCCGCGACGGCCGGGAGCTGGGAGCGGTCATCACGCTGCGCGACCGCACCGAACTCGAAGGGCTGATGCGCGAGCTCGACGGCGTCGACGCCCTCACGGACGCGCTGCGCGCTCAACAGCACGAGTTCTCCAACCGCATGCACACCGTCGCCGGGCTGATCGAGCTTGGCGACCAGGACGGCGCCGTTCGCTACGCGATCGACGTCTCGGGCGCCAGCGGCGGCCTCGCCGAGGTCATCCGCGAACGGATCGAACGCCCCGAGCTCGCCGCCATGTTGCTCGCCAAGACGACCATTGCCGCCGAGCGTCACGTCACGCTCACGCTCACCGACGACTCGCGCCTCGCCGACGGTGGCGACGACCCGTCGGCATTGCTGACGATCGTCGGCAACCTCATCGACAACGCGATCGACGCCGCCGTGCTCGGCAGCGACCCAGCGTGGGTGCACGTCCGCCTCGCCGCTGAGGAGCAGTCGATCGTCATCGAGGTCGCCGACTCCGGCCCGGGCGTGCCCGCGGCGCTGCGACACGCCGTGTTCGAGGACGGCTTTACCACCAAGCCCGACCAGGGCGAGCGCCACCGGGGCCTCGGCCTGGCGCTCGTGCACCGCCTCGTTCGCCGTCAGGGCGGCCGGGTCTGGATCGAGGCGCGCCAGCCGGCGGTCTTTCGCGTCGTGCTCCCGGCGCGCCGCACCGAGGAGGCGCCGGTCCGCGCATGATCGACACCCTGATCGTGGAAGACGACTATCACGTCTGCACCATCCACGCCGCCTACATCAAGCGGGTTCCGGGATTCGCGGTGGTCGGCCACGCGTCGACGGTGGCGAGCGCCGCCGCCGAGATCGACCGGCTGGCACCCGCCCTGGTCCTCCTCGATCTCTACCTTCCCGATGGCCATGGTCTCGATCTCGTGCGTCAGGTCGACGAGAAGTCACGGCGCCCCGATTTTCTCGTCATCACCGCCGCCCGCGACATGGCGAGCGTACGCCGGGCAATGCAGGTCGGGACCGTTCACTACCTCGTCAAGCCGTTCACCTTCGCCCAGCTCGAGGAGCGGCTCATCGCCTACCAAAACCTCCGCCGGAGACTGGCGCGTCTCGACGAGGCCGAGCAGACGGAGGTCGACGCGCTCTACGGGTTGCTCCGTGGGCCGGCGCCGGCCCAAAAGGGAACCTCCGGGCCGACGATGGGACTCATCCGGGAGCTCCTTGCCCGCTCGCCGGAGGATGTGTCGGCGGCGGCGATTGCCGAGGAGATCGGGATCAGCCGCTCGACAGCTCAGCGCTACCTGGCCACCCTCGCCCGCCAAGGCGACATCGAACTCCGCCTGCACTACGGGGCTACCGGCCGACCCGAGCATCGCTATCGCACGGCGCAGCTCGGACACCGCCGCGGCTAACACACGAAGCTCTTCGCGGTTCAGGTTATTCTCAGGTCGAGCCGTGATGCTGCGACGGAGTGCTCGCCATCGCCGCGATCAGCGACACGCTGTTCAACACCGCCGCCGATACGGTCGCCGATCTCGGCCTACTCGGAATCTTCGTCTTGATGTTGCTCGACGCGGCGTGTGTGCCGATCCCCTCGGAGGCGACGATGCTGTTCGGCGGCTTCGCGGTCAGCCAGGGCCACGAGAACTTTCTTGCCGTCGTCCTCGCCGGGCTGATCGGCAACCTCGTGGGGTCGCTGCTGGCCTTTCTCGTCGGACGCTACGGTCGGCGATGGATCGACCGCCAGGGGGCCGCTGGGCGGCTGCTGAGCCGTCGGCATCTCGCCACTGCCGATCGGTGGTTCGAGAGTTACGGCGCCGCCTCGGTGCTGGTCGCCCGCGTCCTTCCAGTTGCCCGGACCTTCATCTCGCTGCCGGCTGGCGCATCGAAGATCCCCCTCGGGCGGTTCGTGCTGCTGACGGCGCTCGGATGTCTGCCCTGGGTGCTCGCGTGGGCCCTGCTGGGGGACATCCTGGGCCAGAACTGGGACTCGCTGCGTGGCGCGATCTCATACGCCGATTACGTCGTCCTCGCCCTCGCGGTCGTCGGCGTGGTCTACCTGCTTGTCCGCCGTAGTCGGCGCACGGCGCCTCAGTGAATCCCATGACCTGATCTCATGCGCGCAGTAGCGTGCTCTGAAGGCGACTCACCAGGGGATCGGTCCGTCTTCATTGGAGAAGGTGCCGGTTGGCCCGTCGGCTCCGATCAGTGCGAGGCGGACGGGTTCACGCGCGGCCTGCTGAACGGTGCGGGTGCCCCGGAAGAAGTTGAGGTCGGTGCCGGTGAAGCCTGGGCATGCGGCGTTGACCTTGATGCCGGCCGCTTCGAGGTCGGCGGCGAACGCGACCGTGACTGCGTTCGCGGCCGCTTTGGATACGGAGTAGGTGCCGAACCTTGAACGGTGCGGGGTGGTCGGGTCAGAGTTCAGGGTCAGTGAGCCGCTGCTGCTGGCGACGTTGACGACGCGAGCGGCGGACGCGTCTCGCAGGAGCGGGAGCATCGCTTGGGTGACGGCGATGACCCCGAACACGTTGGTCTCGAACACCGCGTGGATCTCGTCGAGGGATGCGACGCTCAGGCGGCCGGCTTGGACGACGTCCTCCATCGACCTGTCCGGCGCGGGTGCGTGAGAGATGCCGGCATTGTTGACGAGCACGTCGAGACGGCCGAACTCACTCCGGATGCGTTGGGCCGCTGCGGTGATCGACGTCTGGTCGGTGACGTCGAGCCCGACAGCGTGGGCGTCCCCGTCGATGCTGTTCGCCGCCGCCTCTCCGTTCTCGAAGGTACGCGACCCGACGAGCACGGTGAGGCCGTGGGCTGCGCACAGGCCGAGCGCAACCGCGACAAGATCCTGGAGGCCGCCCGGGCTGCCTTCGCCGATCAAGACGCTGACGTCTCGATGGCCGAGATCTCCCGGCGCGCTGGGGTCGGCATGGCGACGCTGTATCGCAACTTCCCCGGTCGCCGCGAACTCCTCGAGGCGCTCTACATCGACGAGATCGACGCGCTCTGCGAGGCCGCGGGAACGATCCAGGCCGACACCCCGCGGGACGCCTTCGTCGCCTGGCTACGTGTCGTCTTGGCGTTCGTGCCCAACAAGCGCGCGATCGTCTCTCAACTGCTCGAGCACACAGACCACGACGACCCGATCCTGCAAGACAACCGTGCCCGCGCCCTCGACGGGGGCCGACCGCTACTGACCGCCGCACAACAAGCCGGCGAGATCCGCAGCGACCTCACCTTTGACCAGATCATCCAGATGATCAACGCCATCGCCAAGATCCCTGCGCGACCCGACTATCTGGAGCCGATGTTCCAGACACTTCTCGACGGACTACGCCCGCCCGACACACGCAAGACGGCCCCCTAGCATCGCTCTCCGCGGTGCGGTTCGAGAGGTCTACGGTGTGTGGACGCTGTGAAGGTCGATTACCTCTTGCGTTATCTCGAACGGGAGGTTCGGCTTGACGTTGGCGTCGAACCACGTGTCGTGCTGCTCCTGCGTCTCCCACACTTCGGCAACGACAAAGCCTTCGGCGTCTTCGTATGTGACATGGAGTACGAAGCCCGGCGACTGCTTGAGCTGCTCGACGAGGGCCGGCGCGGACTCGTCGTACTGCGCGGCGCTCATCGCGGAACGATGTCGAATCAGGACGGGCATGGTGTCCTCCTTGTAGAGACCTTGACCGTGGGTTAGACAGTCGACCGACCCGTCGCGATGCCACGCGGCATTCTTCGGATGAGGTGCATGTGAAGCACCTCTGTGACGGCCGCGCCAAACCTACACCCCGCCGGGTCGGGCATGTTTTTTTGTCGGGGACGATCTCATCGAGAGCCATCGAGCTCGTAGATGGCCGCGAGGTCGTCGTCGGCGAAGTGCTGGCTGGCGGTTGCGAATCGCTCGTGAACCACGTCCAGTAGCGGCATCGTGGCTTCGGAGTTCTGCTCGACTTCGCGGACCAGCTCCAGGTCTTTCAGGGCGAGCCGGACCGGAAAGCCGGCCGGGTACTCGTGCCGTTGCATCTCGCCGAGCTTCTGCATGACATAGCTGGAGCCCAGCGGTCCGCCGTCCAGCAGCTCGATGAAGTGCTGTTGATCGAGTCCCATGGCTTCGCAGAGGTGCATCGACTCCGCCAGCGCTGCGACCGAGCTGATCATCCAGTGATTGGTGGCGAGCTTGAGGCGTGAGCCCATGCCTGCCTCACCGACCCAGAGGACCCGCGATGCCAGTGCAGTCGAAGATCGGATCGACCGGGGCACGCGCCGAGTCGGGCCCAGACGCGAGGATCGTCAGCTGACCCTGCTCGGCCGGGTGGGTGCTGCCCGAGACCGGTGCGTCGACAATCCTGACCGCGTGGGCCTCGGCCACGTGCGTCAGCTGGTCTGCCTCGGCCGCCCCGACGCTGCTCATCTGCAACCAGATGGTGTCCTGCGGCCATCCCTCGAGCAGCGGCTCGACGACGTCCAGGATGACCTCGGCGGTCGGGAGCATGGTGATGACCGCTTGGGTGTTGCGTAGTACCTCGATCGGCTCCTTCGCCGTGATCGCCCCCCGATCCTCGAGGGCGCGAGCGTGTTCAGGGTTGCGGTCCCACGCGGTCACCGCGATGCCCTGATCCAGCAGCCGGCTGGCCATCGCGGATCCCATCAGGCCGATGCCGAGTATCCCGACGCGGACCTGATCCTGGGTTGAATGCTCAGTGCTCATCGGGTGCTCCCTTCGATCACGGCGATGTCGTCGTCGGTCAGCTCGAGGTTGGCGGCGGTCAGGATTGGATCGACCTGGTCGGGGCGGCGGAAGCCGACGATCGCGCCGTCGATGGCCGGGTTGCGGAGCGTCCAGGCGACAGCGATCGCGCCGGGGGTCGTGTCGTAGCGGTCAGCGACCTGGCCCAGCCGGTCGACGAGCTCAAGGTTGCGAGACAGTTGCGGCTCGTTGAACCGCATGTCGTGCTTGCGCCAGTCGTCCTCTGGCATTTGCTGGACGCGCTCGCGCGTCATGCCGCCACTCAGCATGCCAGAGCCCATCGGCGAGTAGACGATGACCCCGATCCCTTCGCGCTCGGCGAACGGCAGGATCTCTCGCTCGACGTCACGCTCGATCAGCGAGTACTGCGGCTGGAGCGTCGCGACGGGCGCGATCTGCTGGATCTGTCGCAGCTGGGCGACATCGAAGTTGGAGACACCGATATGCCGCACGAGACCCTGCTCTTTGAGCTCGGCGAGTGCCGCCCATCCCTCCTCGATGTCGGTTGCCGGGTTCGGCCAGTGGATCTGGTAGAGGTCGATGGCGTCGAGTCCCAGCCGTGCGAGGCTGGCGTCGGCCTCGCGTAGGATCGAGTCGCGCTTGAGACTGTGCGCGACCGTGCGGTCCGAGCCTTCCAGCAGCGAGCACTGGGCAAAGGCGGATTCGCTGGCCTGTTGACCGATCAGGCACGCCAAACCGGCGTCGCGGGCTACCCGGGCGACGGCACGCAGCGTTGGCCGGCTGTGCACGCCCTTGATGCAGCCGTCCTGTTCCGGATGGTCCTCGAATCGGCTCCGGCCGGCACGTCCTGGCACGCCGTCGCGGACGAGGGCGACAGGGTTCGAGATATCGCAGCGGTCATCGGTCGACGACTGGGCCTGCCAGTCGAGGCGGAGCCGCAGGAGACCTTCGGCCCGTTTGGCCCGATCTTCGCGATGGACCAGCCGGCGTCGAGCGCTCACACCCGTGACGCCCTCGGATGGCAGGCCGACCCACGCCAGCCTGCTCGAGGACCTAGAGAACACTCAGCCTGAGTGAGATCAGCGCGTCAGCGCGCATCACCGCACTATCCGAGCGACGCACGAACGCGACGAACCACTCCCGGCTGTGCCCTCACCGTCACTTGAGCTGATGGTCGGACCCATGGTCGACTGAAACACAGCTAGTGTCGCGGAGCCATTCAAATCCCACTCAGGAGGACACGATGAGCACCCCGTACGCATTTGTAGCGCGGATCGAGGCCAAGCCTGAGAAGGCCGCGGACGTCGCGGCGCTTTTGACCGGCGCGCTGCCCTTGGCTGAAGCGGAGCCCGGCACGGTCAACTGGTATGCCGCGCAGACATCCGCGACGACGTTCTGGATCTTTGACACGTTTGGCAGCGAGGACGACCGCCAAGCACACATCAACGGCGAGATCGCGGCGGCGCTGATGGCTAACGCAGACGAGCTTCTAGCCTCGCCGCCGGAGATTCTCCCGGCCGACGTGCTCGCGTCCAAGTAGCCCGGCGCAACGTCGTTGGCCACATCGCCCCTGACAGGTCAAGGGTTTGCCGCTCTGGTCCAGGCGGGCGTCGGCCGCCTCCACCGATCGCCGATAGGCTGCCCGGCCACCGTCACATGCCGTTTCCCGGCGGCAAGTCCATCGGCCAGCGCCGCCGGCCGAGACCGAAGGAGAGATGATGGCTGCCTATTTCATATACGCCCGCACCGAGATCACCGATGAAGCGAAGTCGCGCGAGTACAGTCGGCAGGCCGTTCCGCAGATTCAAGAGTTCGGCGGTCAGGTGCTGGCGGCCCGCGGAGCGGTCGAGGTCCTTGAGGGCGAGTGGCAACCCCAATCGGTGACCGTCCTCAGGTTCGACGACATGGCTGCGCTCAAGGCCTGGTATGAGTCGCCGGAGTACGCGCCGCTGAAGCAGATGCGCTTGGACAGCAACATTGGAGACATCATCGCCATCGAAGGCGCCTGAGCGCCGGGCGAGCCTAGCTCCGGACGGCGAGTGCAATCCGACGCGCTCGCGCACGCCGGCTTTGGGTTGGAAACCGCTGCTCAGGTGGTGCCGTAGCGCCAGCCAGGCAGCCAGGTGGCGTTGCAGGCGGCGGGGACATCGGAATCGTTGGTGAACACGGGGTTCATGACGCTCCCGGGCCGCAGGGTGTGCTTGTAGCCGAGGAGATGTCCCATTTCGTGGGTCATCGTCAGGCAGAACATGCCCCAGTCGCTCTCCATGTCGGTCCATGTCGCCCACTGCCAGTGCGCGAGGGAGATCGTGCACTCGGTATAGGTCGATGCCGGAGCGTCGAGGCGGTCCGGGCCGAGCGAGGAGTTGAACGTGACCCACCCATCGGTACCGGACTCAAGGCCCGTCGCGAGGGGGCTGTCGGCAGCGATCGTGATCTGGCCGCCACAGGGGGTTGCGCCCCAGAAGCGCTCGGCGACCGCGGCGGCGGTGGCAACCGGGTCGCGGCTGGTCACGCTCGCCAACCTCAGCGCGGAGGCGCGCCGAGCGCTGTGATCTGTGATGGCACGGTGGGTGTTGGCGGTCCGAGAGGCCGGCGCCGGGGCCGTGCTGGGGGCGGATGCCGGCGCCAGGCCCGCGGCCGGTGAGACGCCGAAAGCGGCGACGATCAGGACCGCGAGGATCAGGAGTCGGTTCATGGCTCCAGCCTGCCCCATCCGGTCGACTATTTCCTCCGCCACGACGGGTGATCTTCAAGCGCCGGCGGGGGAAGGGGCGGGTGATCCCAGGCTCACCCGTGCGGAAGTCATGTCGTCCTCGCCTGCCCGATGATCTCGATCAAACCGGCACATAAAGGCGGCTGGACTTCCTCAGGAGGATGGCGAGCGGATAGGGTGCGTCGAGCGCCCGGGGCGAATGGGCGGAAACGCACAGCAAGGGAGTCAGATGGGGTCTGACGAGAACATCGCGAATACCAAGAAGGGCTATGCCGCTTTTGCATCCGGAGACGTAGCCACGGTCATGGAGTTGATGGCCGACGAGGTGGAATGGACCACTCCGGGGAACAGTTCTGTGAGTGGGACCACTCACGGCAAGGAGGAGCTCGGCGCGTTCTTCGCGAAGCTCGCGGAGAAGGGGTTTGCCACGAGCCCGCAGCATTATTTCGCCGATGACGAGCGCGTCGTCGTGCTGACCCAGGTCAGTGTCCAGGGCGAGACCACGGATGACGTCGACGTCTTCGTCTTCAATACGGACGGGAAGGTCATCAAGCACCAAAGCGCGAACGACACGGCGATGCTCGAGCGCGTGTTCGGCTCAAAGTAGCCGGAGCGTCGCCGAGGTCTTCGCCCTCGACTCCGCGGTCGTGCCATGACCCTCTCTGGTCGGGGTCGGGGTCGCGTCAGAAACGCGGCTGCTGCTGGCGCTGCTCGAGGTCCTGGAGCGCGGCGATCCGGGCGTGCAGTCCCGGATGTGTGCGGGTGAGCGGCACCAGCGGCCGGATGTCATGCCACCAGCGATGCCGGCGTGTGACCGGGACGAGGTTGAACGCGTTGAGCGCGGCCGCCTCCCGCAGGTCCTTACGCGGGATCTGGGCCTGCGAGCCCGACACCTTGAGCAGGGCGGAGGCCAACGCAGAGGGACGTCCGGTGATTGTTGCCGAGCCGGCGTCGGCCGCCAGCTCCCGGCAGCGCGACAGCGCGTTGGTCCCGATCGCCGAGACGAGTCCGACCATGGCGATGAGGAGCCCGTCGATGCCTCCGCCACGGACGTTAAGCATCATTGCGCCGGGGGTGCCGACGACCGTCATCACCAGTGCGTCGCGGTTGGCGATGTGGGTCAACTCGTGGGCGAGCACCGCCTGCAGCTCCTCGGGCGCGAGCAGTTCGCGCAGCAGGCGGGTCAGGTACAGCCGCGGCGGCTGGTGCAGGCGATGCACGACCCAGCTGTTGGCCTGACGCTGATCGCTGAGCACAATCTCGGGCCGGGGGATGTCGACGATCGCACACAGACGATCGACGATCGCGAACAGCTCGCGGTCCTCGTGCTCGGACAGTTGCTCCTCGGGCCGCGCACGCGTGATGTGCCGGTACCCGCGCACCACGATGCCGAGTCCGAGCCCGATCGCCAGCAGGACCAGGAAATGCCCGGGCAGAAATGTGACGATCGCCGCGAGCGCCCCGAGTGCAAAGGTGGGCACGAGGACCACAAGCAGCAGCATCTCGATAGTGAGCAGCCGGCTGCGCACAGCTCGTCGACGAGAGTGAGCGTCCATGAGGAATGGGTACCCCGACCGCCGCACCCTGACTCATCGACGCGTATTCGGGCAGGCGGTCCCTTTAGTCGGAGCGGGAGCGGCACGTCGGTTTCACGTGCCTGGTGCGTCAGGTAGTGTGCCGTCGTGTGAGGCTTGGTAGCGCCTGGCTGCTGTCGCTGATCGGGGCGGTTTCGATGGTGTTCTGGCCAGGGTCGGCGGCGGGGGTGCCTGCACCGAAGGGCTGTCAGGGAAGACCGGTTCTGGTCGTTCGGGACGGCACGGCAGTCGCCGCCGTGTATTCGGCACCTCGCGGGGGCGCCGGCTTGTGCGCACTGTCGGGCTCAGGCGCCAGCGGAGCGAGCGACAAGGGCACTGCCTCAAGCGAGGACGGTGCAAGGGTTCCGTCCGACGCCATCCAGGTGTTCTCGGATGCAATGAGCGGCAATCCGGGCCTCGTGGTCCTCTACGGTCGGGTCGGCACGAGCGTGACGGCGGTAACGATCGAGCGAAGCGGTCATGACGCGCCTGTTCCCGCGCGCCTCGCTCATGGCTGGTACGGGGTGCTCTGGTCTGGCCTTCCACACCGGACCCACGCGACCACGGTCCGGATCACAGCCGGATCGGTCACGCGTACCTACCGGCTGCCGGCGGCCGACAGGCAAGGCGTCCCGGGCTGCGGCAAACCTCGGGCAAGCGGCTGCTCCAACACCAGTCCAGGGCAGATCGTTGGACACTGACCGCGCACGCGGCCGCGATCGTCGGTAGAAGGGGCGGCCGCTGGGGGATCCCTCCTGAGACGAATCCGGAGGTCGGAGCGGACGCTTGGGTCGGCCCGGACGGGCGCCGGCTTTGTTTTTGAGCGTTAGGATGCCCGGGTCGGTCAACGCGGGCTTCGAATTGGGGGTTGTATGCGTCGCATGTCTGTCGTCGCCGCTGTGGCGGCTGTCGTGATGCTGATGTGGGCTGCCGGCGCTCTGGCGGCACCCTCCGTGATCGCCACGCCTGGCGCAGCGCAGTCCCCCGCGGTGGCCGTCGGCTCGGACGGCAGCGCGGTCGTCGCGTGGGCCAACACCAGCGCATCGCCGAACACCGTTCAATGGTGCGTGCTGCCGGCCGGCGGCAGCGCGTGCTCGAAGGCCGCCAGTCTTCAGCCAGCCGACAGCGCGCAGTACGTGCACGGAGTGCAGGTGCTCAACGAGGGGTCGAGCATCGTGATCCTCGCTGACGTGTTCGGGGCCTCCAATGCGGGCGGGTTCGTCGGGACCGACTACGAGAACGTCCAGGAATGGCAGTCCACCGACGGCGGCCAGTCCTTCAACGCGCTCAACGGCGGCAAGGCGGTGGCCTCCGGGGATCCCAGCAACGACACGTTCGCGCTCAACGCGGTGACGCTGCCGGGCGGCAACGCGCTCGGCGTCGGGTTTGACACGGCCTCCGCCGATCCGACCTTCCACGCGCTCTCGCTGACGGCGCCGACGTCCTGCGGCCGTGCCGCCAACGCCTGCCCTGACGGGTACGCGACGCTCGAGCCGTCGACCAACCCGGACACGATCAGCAATCCGCCCGACGGCGCCAACTTCGCGGCCAACAGCGATGGCGTGCTGGGCGTGTACTTCACGAACGTCACTTCCGGGCCGTTTGGCTGCTCCGGTGCCCAGACCGCGCCGTTCGGCACCGCGTTCGTGTTCGGCGACGGACTCCAGTCGCCCAGCAACAACTACAACGTCTCTCCCGGCCAGCCCAATACCGCCTGGCGGGTTGCCGCCACCCAGGCGGACTGCAACGTCGACTATCCAGCGGTCGGCGGGGGCCCGTCGGGGTTCGGCGTGATCGAGGACAACACGCTGACCAAGCAGACGATCTATCACCACTATGACGGCATCTCGAACTCGTTTGACACCAAGCCGGTAGTCGTCTCAAGCACCGGCGAGCAGCAGCCGTCGGTGTCCCAGGACGGCGCCGGCGGGGTTTACGCCGTGTATCTCAACGGCGGGATTGGCGGTCCGGTCGCGGTGGCCTACAGCTCTGACGGCGGCACGACCTGGTCGGGACCCAACGCGATCGCCGCCGATCCGGCCGGCGCGATCGCCGGCCTGACCAGCAGCGTCAACGCCTCCGGGCAGGGCTGGGCGACGTGGGTGGAGAACGGCTCGGTGTCCGCCGAGCCGTTCACGGCGGCCGATTCGGTGATCCCGCCGCAGCCGGTCACGCTCACGACCTCACAGACGGCCGGCACGACCACCGGCGCCTCCATCTCTGTTCCCGAGGGAACCGTCGGGGAGACCGACACGGCGACCCTCGCCGGCGCCAACGCCTCCGGCGCAAGCGGCACCGTGACCTACACGTTGTACGGCAGCCCGTCCTGTACAGCGCCGAGCGCGGTCGCCGCGAGCACCAAGCCGGTGAGCGGCGTCGTCGCCGCCGCCTCGACGCCCCTGAGCCAGGTGCTCGCCCCGGGCAAGTACTACTGGCGGGCGGTCTACAGCGGCAACGCGGGCAACCTCCAGGGCGCCAAGGGCAACCTGCCGGCGTCGACCGCCTGCGGCTCGGAGGAGCTGGCGATCGGTGTGCCCAACACCGTCGCCGCCACCGCGACCAGCGACGGGACAACGGTCAACATCTCCGTCAGCTGCGCGACGTTCCCGTGCACGGTGACGCTGACGCTGACCGCCACCGAGACGGTCACCGTCAAGGCCACTGCTCGCGTCGCCGAGAAGAAGACGAAGGCCAAGACCAAGACGAAAAAGACGGTCACGCTCGGCAAGGCCACCTTCAAGCTCAAGAAGAAGGGCAAGGTGGCGCTCAAACTGTCCAAGGCGGGGCGCTCATTCCTGGCCAAGCGCAAGGGCAACGTGAAGCTGAACCTGGCCGCGTCTCAGCAGATCGGCGCTCACGCCGTGGTGAGTAGGCACACGCTGACCGTCAAGGTCAGCCACCCGAAGAAGAGAAAGAAGAAGTAGCAACCCGCGCCCTCGATCACGGCCCCTCCGCCACGGTCGCCCCTCCACGCGCCGAGAAGCAGCCAGGGCGGCCTCTCGAGGCCGGACTGACGGCGGTTGATGCCTTCCTCGTGTCACTTCAAACGTCGGCAGGCCCGCTGACAGCTGAGCGGCAAGGTAGAGGCGAGGTAACGGTGCGTAATGTCGTCCTCACCGCCCGAGACCACGGCCCTGGATTCGCCGAGCCATCCTCCGCGTCTCCTTCGGCCCCGCCGGTCAATCCGAGGCCCGCGGCACCGCCCCGGACCCGAACGCCGCACTCAGCGGGTGGCACCCGCCGCGGCGCTGATGACGGCGTTCGTGGCGGCGAGGGCGAGCAGAGCGGCCAGCAGGCCGCCTGGCGGGAGACGATCCGTCCGCGCTGTCCATCCCGGACAGATGGTCACCGCCGTTGTTTCTGCTCTTCGAGGACGAGGAATGCGCTCATCCTCGGTCCAGGCCGAAGGTTTGAATGACGGACATGACTGCCGCGAACATGTCTCACACCTTGTTTACGCGGCTCTCTCAGCTCTCTCACGGCCCCGGCGGACACTCGATCGCGTCCCCTCAAACAACTCAAGGAGAGACATGAGGAACATCAGATCCACGCTCGTGACCGGCGCGTGCGTCGCAGCCGCTGCGATTGGCGGAAGCGTAATCGCCAACGCCGCGACAACGACCTCGTCGTCGAGCGCCGCCACTCCGGCTGCGGCGGCTCCCTCGTCGTTCCCAGCACACGGAACGGCCGCTCATGAGAGCGCTGAGAAGGCCGTAACGGGCGCCGCGGCCGCCAAGGCGAAGGTGGCCGCCGTCAAGATCGTCGGCAGCGGCGAGGCCGGGGCGGTCACGACCGACATGACCGGAACCGGCTATGAGACGACCGTCACCAAGGCCGACGGGAGCACCGTGGAGATACACCTCGACAGCTCCTACAACGCATTCCAGGGCCCAGGCGGATCGGGCAGCTACGGAGGCTAAGCACACCGTGACGAGGGCCGGCCCAGCTGCCGCGCCCTCGCCACGCTACCGGCGCCGAGTGAACAGCGGCGAGCCGGGCCTCACCTCCACCTATCAAGATTCTCGTTTCGCCCTTGATGGCCCGCCCGAGTCGCCCTGAGATCGAACCCGTCGACGCGAGCCAATACTCCCTCTGAACCGTCCGCTGGGTGAGGATCGGAAGCCGAAGGAGGTCTACTGGTCATGCGGGCTGTCGTCCGGCGGCCCGTGGTGCGTGGCTCAGGGCGCTCCGGGCCGGGGCGCGGAAGGGGCCGGCGCGCTGGGAGTGAGCGTCATGCGGTCACGAGCTTGGCGGTCGGTGTGCGGGGGTGGCAGGCGATGAGTTGTGGGGCGGCCGTCGGTCTAACCTCGCGCACACCGACAAGGGAGCTTTCATGTTGCTGGAAGGTAAGAACGCGGTGATCTATGGCGGTGGCGGGGCGATCGGCAGTGCCGTGGCGCGTGGCCTGGCGCGCGACGGCGCGCGGGTGTTCGTCGCGGGCCGCACGCAGGAGCCGCTGGAGGAAGTGGCCGCCGAGATCCGGGCCGGCGGCGGGCGTTGCGATACGGCGATCGTTGACGCGCTCGACATCGCGGCGACCGTCGCTCACGCGGACGCGGTCGCCGCGGAGGTTGGCTCGATCGACATCGGGATGACGGCGATCAATCACAACGACGTGCAGGGCACGCCGATGCTCGAGATGGCGATCGAGGACTACCTCGCTCCGGTGGTCACCGGCGTGCGGGCGTCGCTTGTGGCCTGGCAGGCGCTCGGTCGCCACATGGTCCGCGGTGGTGGCGGGGTGCTGCTGAACTTCGGTGGGGACGGGCCGCCGGTGCGCACGCATCCGGTCGGCGGGCTCCAAGCGGGCCTGGCCGCGGTTGAGTCGATGCGCCGGCAACTGGCGACCGAACTCGGCAAGCACGGCGTCCGCGTGGTCACGCTGCGCACCGGCGGGATTCCGGAGGCCGTGCCGGCGGACTTCGCCTATCGCGAGCAGATCGAGGCGGCGATCGCTGGTCAGACGCTGCTCGGGCGCGCGGCGACGCTGCGCGACGTGGGCGACGTCGCGGCCTTCGTGGCCTCTGATCGCGCGCGCACCATGACGGCGGCCACGGTCAACGTCTCCTGCGGGACGCTGGTCGACTGATGCGCAGCGTTGCACGGGGATCCTGTGCGTGGCTAGGCACGCCGCCGGCCTGCGCGGCATCACCCGCGCGGCTCAGAAGCGTCATCGCCGCGGCCGGACTGCGGCTGAGAACGCGGAGCTGAGCGCCGCGAGCTGCTGAGCGGCCCGCGGCGCAGATGCCTTGCCACGGCAGCTCAGTCAAACTTGACCAGGTCCTTGAAGATCAGTCGACCCCAGGTATTTCCGCGTGCCTGGACGAGCAGTCCACCGTCCGAAAGCCGGCCAAGCTGGATCGGTGCGAACCCGAGGTTTTCCGCTAGCGCACCGATCTCGGCTGCTGCGTCGTCGTCGTCGCTCGCCAGGAACACGACTCTCCTGCCAGCGTTCACGGCCGGATCTTGCTCGAGTACGCCAGCGACCAAATGGTTGAAGCCCTTGACGAGTTTTGCACCAGTGAAGGCCTGCGCGACGACCGTGGAAGAAGGCTGTCCTCCCAGTTGCTCGGGGGACACGCCGTAGGCATTGGTCACATCGATGATGGTCTTTCCCTTCCAACTCGGCAGTGCCTTTGCGACATCCCCGTGTGATTCGTAACCGACAGCCAGGAAGACGGTGTCCGCCTTGACCGCTTCCCCGAGTGTCGTGGGAATGATCTCGGGTCCGATCGCGGCCGCGGCGGATGCAAAGCTTTCTGGGTCGCGAGTGGTTGCAACGGCTACTTCGACGCCGCTTCGGGCAAACGCCTTGGCAAGAGCTTGGCCGATGTTGCCGAAGCCGATGATTGCATAGCTCATATGTTCTCCTTTTGGGTTGCCACGCCCTATGCGCTGCAGCTATCGAATGGAGTGACCGGCGGTGCGTCGTGCGTCAGATTTGCGCGAGGCCACCGTCGACGTGGACCTCGCTGGCGGTCATGAAGCTGCTGTCTGGTGACGCGAGAAAGGCGGCCACCGCTGCGATCTCCGCCGGTTCGGCCATGCGCTGGAGCGGGTTCATAGCGGCGAAGGCCTGCTGGCCTTGCTCGCCGAGCGCTTCCTTCGCGAGTTCGGTCGCCGTCGGTCCGGGCGTCAGCACGTTGACCCGGATGCCGGTGCCCTTCAGGTCGTGCGCCCAGGTCTTCGCGAGGTTGCGCACTGCCGCCTTGCTCGCGCTGTAGGCGGTGAAGGCCGGGGCGCCCGTGGTGCCGGCGCTCGATCCGGTCAGGATGATCGAACCGCCCTCACCCATCAGCGGCAGCGCCTTCTGGACCGTGAAGATCGAACCCTTCACGTTGGTGTCGAAGATTTCGTCAAGGTGCTCGGCATCAATCTCCCCGAGCGGAAGCTGGCTTCCCGCCCCGGCATTGGCAAAGACAATCTCGAGGGTTCCGCGCTCGGCCCTCACTGCCGCGAAGAGTCGGTCGAGGTCAGCCAGATCCGAGACCGACCCCTGCACCGCGCGGGCGTTGGCCCCGAGGTCGGCCACAGCAGCGTCGAGCGCTTCCTGCCGGCGGCCGAAGATGAAGACGAAGGCGCCCTCCGCGATGAAGCGCTGTGCGGCGGCGCGGCCGATGCCAGTAGCGCCGCCGGTGATCACGGCGGTCTTTCCACTCAGTCTGGTCACGCCATCGAGCTGTCCCATAAGCACTCCATTCGGTTGGTCGTCCGATGCTAGGTACACCGATCTGAGTGCTTAACGTATCAGGTGATCGAGTCTATGCACACTGGTCAGTACCGTCTGGGCTACGCTAGGCGAATGACGGAATTGGAGAAGGGGCCGCGAGGCCTGCGCCGCGGCAGAGGCGCACGCGAACGCATCCTCAGCGCTTCACGCCAACTGTTCCGCGATCAAGGCATCAACTGCACCGGCATAGACCAGCTCTGCGCGGTCGCCGAGGTGTCCAAGCGCACGCTCTACCAGCACTTCCCCGGCAAGGACGAGCTGATCGCCGAACACCTACGCCGATTCGATCCCGACATCCTGCCCGAGATATTCGACCGCGCCGACCTCACACCCCGCGAACGGCTCCTCGCCGCCTTCGACATCCACCCACCGCTGTGCCCGTTCATCGCCGCCGCCGTCGAAATCCACGACCCGGGCCACCCGGCACGCGTATACGCCCACGAGTACAAGCAGGCCCTTGCCGCGCGGCTCACCGAAACCGCCCGCGAGGGCGGCGCCACCAACCCCGAACAGCTCGGCGAGCAACTGGCGCTGCTCCTGGATGGCGCCTCGGCCCGCAGCCGAGTCCTCAACACCTCAACCTTCTCCACCGCCGCCGCCATCGCCACAGTACTCATCGACAACGCCATCCCCACGGCAGCCGTACAGCCCTAGCTTGGCCTCTGCGCCGTTGGAAGGGTTTGTCAGCCAGCGAGCGGTTCCTGGCGGTTCGTAGCGGTCCCGTGCGCTCCAACCCGATCCGCCGAACTCCCTGCAAATCACCACAAATCCTGCCAACAGCGAGATGCCGGGGGAGGGACTTGAACCCCCGACACGCGGATCATGATTCCGACCCGCTTCCCTGTGCTTGCGGGCCATTTCGGCTTCGTTGGACTGTTTGTCAGTCCACTTGTCACTTTTCCGAACGGACATTCTCTCGGGGTTGCTTCACCGAGCGGCTGCCTTCGGCGGGACAGCCGTATGAAGCACGACGATGCGTGAACGGGACTACGCCTGCAGCGTTGTGGTGATGCGCTTAACGGCGTCGCTGAGATGTGCGGGGCTGGTGGCGAAGTTCAGCCGCACGTGTCCGGTGCTGGTCGATCCGTAGTTGACCCCGGGTCCGAGCGCGACCCGCCCGTGCTTGAGGAAGGCCTCGGCGGGGTTGGTCCCGAGGTTGAGGGCTGTGCAGTCCAGCCACGCGAGGTAGGTGGCTTGCGGCGGGCGCCATCGGATCTGTGGGAGCTGGGCGGCAAGATCGGTTTGCAGTTGGGATCGGTTGCGATCCAGTTGCGCGATGACCGCGTCGAGCCAGTCGTCGCCGTCGCGGAACGCGATCTCTGCCGCGATCTCGCCGAGCAGACTGGCGTGGTCGTGCTGGGGACCGATCCGCGTGACCAGCGCGCGTGCCTGGTCTCCTGCGGTGACGATGAATGCGGTCTTGAGCGCGGCGAGGTTGAACGCCTTGGAAGCCGAGGTGAGTGAGACGCCGAATCGTCGAGCGGCGTCGGACACCTCCAGCCAGGGCACATGTCTGGCGCCGGGGAGGATGAGGGGAGCGTGGATCTCATCGGCGAGCACCCAAGTTTCGTGCGCCGCGCAGCGCTCGGCGATCGCCTCTAGCTCTGGGCGTGGAAGAACTCGGCCGGTCGGGTTGTGCGGGTTGGCCAGCACGAACGCTCGCAGGCCGTTAGCGAGCGCGACATCGAGAGCGTCGAGGTCGATGGCTCCGTCTGACCGCAACGGAACCTCGACGAGATGCAGGCCCGCGGTCGCCAGCTCGCGAAAGAACGGCGGGTAGGCGGGTGTGGCAAAGCCGACCGCCTCGCCAGGTGCCGCCAGCATCCGGCACAACTCCACCAGTCCGAGCATGACGTCTGGGACAACGGCCACCTGCTCGGGATCGATGCTCCAGTTCAGCCTCCTCTGCGCGAACGCGGCGAGGGCGGCCGAGAGCGTCTTAGGGGTCGGTACGGCATACCCGAGGTCGCTGCGATCAATGGTGGCGATCAGCGCGTCGCGGATCGGCGCGGCGATCGCAAAGTCCATCTCGGCGATGGTGAGACTCAGCACGTCGGGCTCATAGAGAGCCCACTTTTCGCTGCGACGCTCGCGGAGCGTGCCAAGCGGAGGTACCGCGAGATCGATCGTCGGCTCACTCATCAGCGGTCAAGCTTATGGCGCGTTACCTCAAGGCTCCGGTACGGCCCGGAGAGGCGAAGCGAGCGATGCCGGCGGCTCTCTTGGCTGATGGACGCGGCGGTGGGCGCCGTCCCGGCCGACCGAGACGCCATAGAGCTCGCGCAGGTAACGCTCGATATCCCGCGTCGACAGTCCGCGGCTATAGAGCGCGAGGACCTTCTCATCAAAGCCCTCAAAGCGGCGCTGGCGCTTGCGGACCAGCTGCGGCTCAAAGCTCCCGTCGCGATCCCGCGGGGTGTCGATCTCGACGGGCCCATGCTCGGTCGTGATCGTCTTGCGCGACTTCCCGTTGCGCGTGTTGCCCGTTCCGCCCGGCGGTTCCTGGTGGCGCTCATAGCCGACGTGGTCGGTGATCTCGACCTCGAGCGCTCGCTCCACCAGCCGCTTGGTCAAGTGGCTCAGCAGTCCGCCAGGACCGACGATCTCCTCCTCTGACCTGGCGCCTGCCAGCAGCTCGTCAACGACTTCATCGGGAAGCTGGCGGCGGATGTCATCCGGCACGCGATAAGCATCCCAGGCCCGGGCGCCGGCTCGCCTAGCGGCTCGCCGGCGCCATACGGTTCAGAGCTTCTCGCTCGAACAAACTTCTGATCTTGGATTGAAGGTATGACGCTCCTTTGCTGCTGTCATGCCTACACAGTTGGTCGGACACTCCCGACGGCCGGGGAGATCCGGCGGCCCGGCGCCCTGGTTTGCGAGCTGAGCAGCCGCGTCGCGTTGTCGGCGGAGCGGATGCGTTGATCAACCGCTCCACATGTGCCGTGGCGCTGATCGCCGGCAAGCGGACTGACGGGAGGCGGCGCGTTCGGGCCCGCGAGGGGGGTTGCTACTCGCGCGTCCGTGGCAGCTGAGCGACTTCGCGACTGTCACACGCTCTTGCCATCGGGTTCGGCAGATTGGGGTTCGAGCACGAATAGCTCGCAGGCGATGTCGGTGTTGGTGTCGATACCGCTGATGAACCCCTTGACTTTGCGTCCGGTGATGCGCTCGATGGGGGCGGTGAATCGGGACGTCTCGGCGTATTGAAAGAGGAGGCGGATGTCGCGCAGTCGCTGGTGTTCGCCCATTGCCTGGAGGTTGCGTTCGGCGGGTGTGAAGGTGTGCTCGAGGAGGCACACCAGCGTGTCGGGGCCGGCGTAGTGGGTCCGAACTTTGGTTGGTCCGCGCCCGAATTGGTCCTTGTAGATCTGGACCATGGCATTGGATATCTCGAAGAGTGGACGCCGTTCGTCGCCGGCCGCGCTTTCGAAATTGTCCATCGAGGTCGTGCCCGGGGTGTCTTGTCCGTCGTCTGATGCGCTCATGTCACGCGTCCTCTATCGCCCAAGCGGATTGCGACCGCGACTGGCAGGGCGGGCAGGCGCAGTGACGGGCTCCGCGCAGTCCTCGACGCCCGTGTGGTGGGCGGCGGAGCCTGTGAAGGGAACAGCATCATCGGGTCCCGCTCGTTGCGTACGTTCAAACGAATCCTGCCGCCGGCGCCCCTGCGACCAAGACCGCACTGAACGCCATCCGTCAGCTTCCGCCGCGCACGCTGAAGGCAACCGACACGATCGAGTCTACCGGCCAGATCTACCGACGACGGACGCCCGATCCGTCGTCCTCGTCATCCCACAGCGTGTTGACCCAACTCAATGCGCGCTGTCGGACGGGTCGTGTCCTCAGGCCTTCAAGCGCCGGGCTCGCGCCAGGGCGTCGGTGCTCGCATCCGGTCCTGAGATCACACTGCCGCAGACGATTGTTGCGACTCTTCGCTTCACAGTGCGTTCGGAGCCCTCTCTACGGGCATTATCAACACTGGCTGCATCGCCACGACGCGTCGATGGTTGGCGTGCTCGCACCGAATGGAACGTGTGGTGGACGAGTCGTTAAGGTCAAACTGCCCCGAGGCCCCCCGCGCGCCGGCGCGGGCCCGACATCTGATTGCTGAGCTCAGCGCTTCGGTGCTTGATCGCGACGAGCTGGACCGCGCGAGGCTCGTGGTCAGTGAGCTGGGTGACCAATGCCGTGCTGCATGGCGGGGGGTGATCAGCCTGAGAGCGAGTCTCGATCGCGACCGATTGTTGGTGGAGGTGATCGACGAGGGCTCGGGGTTTGCGCGCGTCGTGCGCGAACGCAGCTTCGATGACCTTGGCGGCCGCGGATTGGCCATCGTCGATGCCGAAACGAGCCGATGGGGTCTGTATGAGGGCACGACCCACGTCTGGGATGAGATCGAGCGATCCGGACCCCGACTGGGCGCCGCGAACACCGCGATCCCCGACGTCTTCGAGTAACCGGCGAGCCCGCGGGGGCCGATCTGCGTGAGCGGATCAGCTCATCGTTCGGCGGCGAGGATGCGTCGCCGACGGTCGGCGGGTGGATGATTTTCAACGCATCCGTGGGCGTGGTAGTACTCGCCGTGGTAGCGGATAAATGGGTCGCCGTCTCGCACCGGCGCGCCACACTGTGCACAGTCCGGCGGACGATCGCCGCCGCCAATGGGCAGGAGCGCCCGCAGCGCGCTTCCGGCGAACCCGAGACTGTGGATCAATGCGACAGCCGACCGCCCGATCACGGTGCCAACCGCACCGTGTACCGGGCCGGTCCATTGGCCGCCGCGAGCCGGCCGACCAGCTGCGAGAGGCGCGCGCCGGACTTGCGAATCAAGAAGATGCATCAGGACTACTCCCCGAAGAAGTGAGCTTGGCTTAACGCCAGGTCCACCTCACGCCGCCTGCTTCTCCGACGTGAGCAGTCCCCAACTGTTCCTGCGGTCAAGCTCGCGGCTGGGCTGCTACGAACTCAACTGCGATTTACCCGGTCGAACCCACAGCAAACGTACGTTCGCTGACCGCCGGGTGGATCTCCCGTGATCGCGATGATAAATTCCATGCGCGGTCGAACGGGCGCGGTCCCGGATCGACTCGCTACACAAAGTAGAACGGCGGTCAAGCGCTTCGAAAACCGCGGAGCGTTTCTCCCCTTCACACGTTGCCGGAAACCACGTGAAGGTGACCAATGGCCGCAGCCGTCCAGACAGACCCATGCGATGCACTTCGATTCGGACTGCGAACTGCCCTCAATGAGCAGGGCAGCAGCACCACGATCAGCCTCGACGGGGAGTGGGACCTCGCCGGGCAGGACGCGGCGCGTCGCGCCGTGCGCCGCGCACTGTCGCGCCAGCCCGCCCGCGTGGTCCTGGATCTCAGTCGCCTCACGTTCATCGATTCCAGCGGCGTGCACGTCGTCATCGACCTCGTCAAACGTGCGGCCCGGCTGAGGATCGAGCTGGCGATCATTCCCGGCCCGCCGGCAGTGCAGCGCATCTTCGACGTTTGCGGGCTCACCCAACGCCTCCCGTTTACCAGCGACGGTGGACGCGAGTTGAGCCGCGAGATCCCGTAGCGCCGCCCCCAGCGCTGCGGGATCTGGCGGCCCTCCCTCTCCCGCCAGCCCCAAGGCCGACCGCCGGGCTCCGCCCGGCGGTCGGCCGCTCCCTTCCCTCAGCGCACTTCAGCGGGCCTTTCTAGACCGACGCATCCCAGATGACCGGCGGGGGGCCGCGCACCTCTCCAATGCGCGGCCCGCCAAGCCGGCCGTTTGATCGAGCAGGGGAATCGCCCAGGCTCAGCACCGCCCCTCACACGTGCCGTTACCTCAACGAGCCACCTCGTCCGCGAACGGCCGCTGCCCGGTCTACGCCCCCACCAGGTTTCGGTCAGGCTCCGCTCGCTCACGTCAAGCCCGGCGCGGCTCAATGCTTGAGGCCGCGCCGAATCGCCGACCACCCCGGAGGGCGAACCTGCCGGACCTGTGTCCCGTCGATAGCGGCTAGCTGTCCACAGTCCATACACGAGCATTCCTGACTCTGGCGGAGTCTCAACTGGCTGGCTACGGACCGGGACGCAACAGCCACGATGTGACCGCTTGGTCGCTCCGCTCTCTGGAATGCAACCTCCGCAACGGTCAATGACCGTAGCCAGGAGTCGCTATCGCGCGGAGCCTACCGCACGCCGGGCGATTCGCAACCCTCACGCCCCTCGCTACCGCTCCTCATCAGCGACCGGACCGGAGTCGGGAACACCGTTGGCGGCAGCATCGCGGGCTCGGCTTAACCCCCGCCTGGCTCACGTTGTCTGGACTCAAGCCGTAATAGCGGCAAAATCATGTTTGTGATCCTTCGTGAGGCTAAGTTGACTGGGTGAGGCCAAAGCGTTCTTGAGTATTAGGTTCGCTCAGCGCTGAGCTCTCATTGGACGCGAGGACGGACGCGACCGGTCGCACCGGTCCGTTCGGACTCGCGCCCTTTTGGAATCTCGGGCTCTCGTTCACCGTGCAGGGTCTTGCCGGTGCGACCGGCGGCGGTTCCTCGCGGGCGGGCCAGAACGCGTCTGTGGGGCCAGAACACGTCCGGTGGTGGATGATTCCGTTGCTCAACTCTTCGCCGGAGGGCTTCGCGAGGCCGATACTTTGATCGTCTATCGACTGGACCGGGACGCCGCGATTGCTCACCCGGCCCGTGCGGCCGCTGCCGCGCTCATCGCCGCCGCCACCACGCCCGGTTCGACGTAAGGGCAGCCGCCCGCTCGGGTTACCCGCTTGCTGACCGCGCACGCCACCGGGGGCACCTGGAACGGTCCGCGTCATCGGTCCGCACTTCGCGTCGATTCTCGTCGCCAAGAAGAGCCCGGGAGCCATCTCCGCCGAGCAGGAGTTTGATTCATTTTCACCTATGACCGCACCGTCATCGTCGAATGCGCCCAGGCGCTGACGCTCAGGATCGCACGTCAGGCGAACACGACGACAGAGCCGTATACACCAACCCAGCGGGAGGCACCCGCGCCTGCCACGACCGCCAAGCGGTCTTATGACGGGTGCCTGCGAGGTGTCGACCGCACGCGCCGAGACGTCCGATGGTGGCCGATCGCTTCTTGCGCGGCTAGGAGTCGGTGCTGGTGATCGGGATTGTTTCGGGGTGCAGCACGAACATTTCGCAGGCGATGTCGGCGTTGGTGTCGATGCCGCTGATGAACGCCTTGACCTGGCGTCCGGTGATCCGTTCGACCGGCTCGGAGAACCGGGCCTCTTCGGCGTATTGAAACAGCAGCCGAATGTCTCTGAGTCGTTGGTGCTCGCCCATCGCCTGGAGGTTGCGTTCGGCTGGGGTGAAGGTGTGCTCCAGGATGCACACGAGCGTGTCCGGACCGGCATAGTTGGTCCGGACCTTGGTCGGTCCTCGCCCGAACTGGTCTTTGTAGATCTGCACCATCGCGTGGGAGATCTCCTGCAACGGGGTGCGCTCACCAGCCGCGGAACGCTCAACGCGCTGCATCGGGATGCTTCCCGGCGTGCTGTCTGTATCTGCCACTCTGCCTACTCTCGTGCCCAAATGGGGAGGTTCGCGGCTGAGCAGGCGGGCCCAAAGTGCGCAGCGACGGCGAAGCACGCGAGTCCGTCGAATGTCGAATGAACAGCGACGTCCTCGCGCGTGCGGCCGGTGACAAGAACCCGTGCGGAGCGCCGGCCATCGATCTTGCTACCCGCAGCACACGGTCGCAAGCACCGCGTCGACGTTCACGACCAACCAACGACGACCGGACGCTTGTGCAGTTTCGGTTTGTCGCCGAGACCATCAGCGTCGGTGGTACCCGCGGATCGGTCGGCGGTCAGCGGAAGCGGTCGTTTCGGCCGAGCGGCTGCCGGGCGATCGTCGACTGCGTGCCTGGTCCGTGATGGCGGCAGTCGGGCAGGCCACCGATCGTGAACAGGTGCGTCTCACCACCGCGAAGACGATCGGCTCTCCCTGGACGATCGCGGTCGGCGGCACGACGATGCCCGATCCTCTACGCCCGCGGCAGGCAAGCCGCAAAGCGTGCCCGGGGAAGGGGATCACCAATCTCGTCCCGGGTCCTTGAATCCCTCCCTCGCTTGCCTCCTTGGCCTGCGTAGTCAAAGTTGACTTTCGTCAAGAGCTGGTATGGGTCGCCGGAGTACGCGCCGCTTAAGCAGGTGCGCTTGAACAGCAACATCGGAGACATCATCGCCATCGAAGGCGCCTGGGCGCCGGGCGAGCCCGGCTTCCGGCCGCCACCCGCGTGCCATCAGAGTCAGCTCGCGGTGTCCACCGACCCCCTCTCGGGCTTCGTTTACCGTTCCCCTTGGGAACGCTGGGGGCCGGCTAATCGAACTCCTTCCACTCGACGATTCGATCCAAAGGCTGTCGGAACACGAATCGGAGCACGAGGATGCACACGATCATGGTTCCCAGGACAAGAGCACGCCGGCGACGAGCGTGTGCCCCAAGGCCTGGGCGATGACGAAAGAGATCGCCAGGGCGAAAACAGGGGGTAGCCGCCTGGCTCCAGGCGTCCTTGTGTAGGAGCGCGGCGTTTGGTCAGGCGCGAATGTCCTACCCCCAAGCGGCTTGGTCAGACCCAGCAAACGCTGTGCGCGAAGTTCCGCCATCAAGCACGCGCAATCGCAATCAGGATTCGCTTGTCAGACGCCGCCCTGGGCGACGTCTGTCCACGTCGTGACGTCAGTCCCGGCGCCGGGGCTGGGAGAGACCCCTTGCCGCTGCCGCTGCCGCTGCATGAGCGGGAGCCGACTTAGGAAAAGACGCAATCCCTAACTCGCCTTCGCTCGTTGGACTGTTTGTCAGCCAGCGAGCGGTTCCTGGCGGTTCGTAGCGGTCGCGTGCGCTCCCGCACGATCCGCCGAACTCCCTGCAAACCACCACAAAATGCCGCAACCAACGTGATGCCGGAGGAGGGACTCGAACCCCCGACACGCGGATTATGATTCCGCTGCTCTAACCGACTGAGCTACTCCGGCGTGGAGGGGGCGCAGTGTAGATGACCGGTTCGCCTCGGACGGCGGGCCCGGGGCCGACTTATGATGCGCCGATCGCCGCGAGCGCCCTCAGCGTGCCCACCCTCCTGGCCTACCCCAACGTCTCCGAGGGCCGCGACGAGAGCACGATCGCAGCGGTGGCAGCGGCGTTCGGCGACGGTCTGCTCGACGTTCACTCTGACCCCGACCACCATCGCAGCGCGTACACGCTCGCCGGCGAGCCCGGGCAGCTGGCGGACGCCGTCACGCGGGGCGCCGCCGAGGCGGTGCGCCGGATCCGGATCGACGCCCACGACGGCGTCCATCCGCGGGTGGGGGCGATCGACGTCGCCCCGATCATCCACCTCACCGATGAGGACCGCGGGGCGGCGTGTGCCGAGGCGCTCGTCCTCGCCGATCGCCTCGGCGCCGAGCTGGCGCTCCCCGTCTTCCTGTACGGCGTCCTCGCGGGCGGGCGCACCCGGGCCGAATTGCGCCGCGGGGGACCGGCCGAGCTGACGCGCCGCATCGCCGCCGGGGAGCTGGCCCCGGACTTCGGCCCCGCCGCCCTTCACCCGACCGCCGGGGCGGTGCTCGTGGGAGCGCGGCCGCCGCTGATCGCCTTCAACGTCGAGCTCGCCGATGGCGCCACCCTGCAGGACGCCCGAGCGATCGCGGCGGCGATCCGCGAGGGTGGGGAGCAGGGCCTGCCCGGCGTGCGGGCGATCGGGTTGTGGCTCGAGCAGCTCGGCCTCGCCCAGGTGTCGACCAACATCGAGGATCACCGCCGGACGTCGCCGGCGGCGGTCGTCGCCGCTGTGGCCGAGCATGCGCCGGTGGGGGGCGCCGAGCTCGTCGGACTGACGCCGCGGGCCGCGTTCGCGGACTTCCCCGGCGATCTCGCCCTGCGCGGATACGCGACCATCGAAGACGCCCTTCACCGGCGACGCCGCACCGCGTAAGCTCCGTAATGAGATGGCTCAGACCAAGCGCAAGCGCCGCACCAAGCATCGTGGGAACTCCGCCGGCGTCGTCGAGTCGCGCGGGCGCACGACGCGGCCGCCCAGTCCCGCAGAGCGCAAGAAGCTGGCCCGCGATCAGGCCCGCCAGCGGCGGCTCGATCAGGCGCCGACGTGGCGCAGCTCGCTGAACCGGGCGCTGCTGGCCAGCGGCTTCATGCTGATCTTCCTGCTCGTCGTCACCAAGGGCAAGATCCTCCCCGCGGTTGCCTTCGCGGTGTTCTCGCTCGCGCTGTACGTGCCCGGCGGATACTTCCTGGAGACGTTCCTGTACCGCCGCCGGATGAAGAAGAAGGAGCTCTCCCCATGATCGACGCGCGGATGTTCACCGTCGGTCCCCTGCAGGAGAACTGCTACATCGTGCGGGTTCCCGGCGGCGACCGGGCGGTGATCGTCGATCCGGGGGAGGAGGCCGAGCGAATCCTCGGTGCCCTCCAGGCCCTGGAGATCACCACGGTGGACGCGATCCTGCTCACCCACACCCACTTCGACCACGTCGGCGCGGTGGCGGCGGTCGCGCGCGCCACCGGAGCGCCCGTCTACTGCCCCGAGCTCGAGGCCGAGATCCTCGCCAACATCAACGACTACGTGCGCTTTCCCGGCTTTGGCCCGTTCGAGAGCTACGACGCCGATGAGACGGTCGCCGGCGGGGAGACGCTTCAGCTGGCCGGCCTGAGCATCGAGGTCAGCTTCACGCCCGGCCACAGCCCCGGCCACGTCAGCTACGCGCTGCCCGAGCACGAGGCGCTGTTCTCCGGCGACGTCCTCTTCCAGGGCTCGGTCGGCCGCGTCGATCTGCCGGGGGGCGACTGGCCGACCCTGCTGGCCTCGATCGAGTCCCTGCTCGGTGCCTATCCGCCCGAGACGACCGTCCATCCGGGTCACATGGGCCTGACGACGCTCGGCGCGGAACGCGCCTCCAATCCGTTCCTGCGCGAGCTCGCGCACGACGCCTAGCCCCAGGATCCGCCGGTGAGCGTGATCCAGGCCCCCCGGGGGACGTTCGATGTGCTGCCGCCTGACGCGGCCCGCCGCGCCGTGCTCGAGGAGCATGCCCGCCGAATCCTCGGATCCGCCGGCTATCAGCGGATCGAGACGCCGACGTTCGAGGCCACCGAGCTCTTCGCCCGGGGGGTGGGGGAGGCCACCGACATCGTCTCCAAGGAGATGTACACCTTCGACGACGGGGGTGGCCGGTCGCTGACGCTGCGGCCCGAGGGCACCGCCCCGGTGTGCCGCGCGTACATGGAGCACGGGATGCACAAGCTCCCCCAGCCGGTGAAGTTCTGGTACCTGAGCAGCTTCTATCGGGCCGAAGCCCCGCAGCGCGGGCGCTACCGCCAGTTCTGGCAGGTGGGGGCGGAGGCGATCGGCTCGCCGGCGCCCGAGGCCGACGCCGAGCTGATCGTGCTGCTCGCGGACCTGCTGGCGGCGATGGGGGTGCGCGAGACGCGGCTGCGCCTCTCCAGCCTCGGCACGCCGGCGACCCGCGCCGAGTACCGCGAGGAGCTGACCGCCTATCTGCGGGCGCATGAGGACGGCCTCTCGCCCGAGGTCGTCGCCCGGATCGATCTCAACCCGATGCGCGCGTTCGACGCCTCGGATCGCACGACCCGGGAGACGATGCGCGGTGCGCCGACGCTGCTCGATCGCCTCGCTCCCGACGATGCCGAGCACTTCGCCCAGGTCCGGACGCTGCTCGATGACGCCGGCCAGCCCTACGAACTTGACCCCACCCTCGTCCGCGGCCTTGACTACTACGCGCGCACTGTGTTCGAGTTCACCTCCGACGCCCTCGGCGCTCAATCGGGGGTCGGGGGCGGCGGTCGCTACGACGGCCTGATGGAGCTGCTCGGGGGGCCGGCGACGCCCGCCTCGGGCTGGGCGGCCGGGGTCGAGCGGATCCTGCTGGCCGGCGGCGAGCAGCCGATCGCTCCCGACGCCGTCGACCTGTTCGTCGCGCTGGCGGGGAGCGACCGCGGGCGGGTCGGCTTCGCGCTGGCCAACGAGGCCCGGCAGGCGGGCCTGCGCGCGCAGATGGAGCTCGCTGGGCGCTCGCTCAAGGGCCAGCTCAAGCACGCCGACCGGATGGGCGCCCGCTACGTTGCGATCATCGGCGACGCCCCGACGGTGAGCGTGAAGAACATGGAATCTGGTGAGCAGACGGAGATCGAGGCCCAGGCTGTCATCCCGACCATCCTGCGCGGGAGCCGGCTGTGAGCATCGGCATGGCCAACCCGCCCCGCCCCAACGGCTACCGCGACGCGTGGGCCGGGCAGCTGGACGCCGGCCGCGCCGGCGAGGAGGTCCGGATCGCCGGCTGGGTGCACCGCCGTCGCGACCACGGCGGCCTGATCTTCATCGACCTGCGCGAGCGCTCGGGGATCGTCCAGCTCGTGTTTCATCCCGAGACCGGCGCCGAGGCGCACGCCGCGGCGCACGCGCTGCGCTCCGAGGACGTGATCACCGTCGCCGGGACGGTCGCCCGGCGCGCCCCCGAAAACGTCAACCCCAACCTCCCGACCGGGGAGATCGAGGTCACGGTCCGCGATCTGGAGATCCTCGCCGACGCCGACACCCCGCCCTTTCCGCTCGACGAGGACACCGCCGTCAACGAGGACCTGCGGCTGCGCCATCGCTCGCTCGATCTGCGCCGCACGCCGATGCAGGAAGCGATCGCGCTGCGCCATCGGGTGGTGCGCACGATGCGCTCGGTCCTCGACGCCCGCGACTTCCTGGAGATCGAGACCCCATTTCTCACCCGCTCCACGCCCGAGGGCGCGCGCGACTTCCTTGTGCCCGCGCGGATGGCGCCGGGCTCGTTCTACGCGCTGCCCCAGTCGCCGCAGCTGTTCAAGCAGCTGCTGATGATCGGCGGCTTCGAGCGCTACTACCAGATCGTCCGCTGCTTTCGCGACGAGGACGCCCGCGCCGATCGCCTCCCCGAGTTCACCCAGCTCGACATCGAGATGGGGTTCGTCGAGGAGGACGACGTGCTCGAGCTCTCCGAGGCCGTCATGGCCGCCGTGTTCGCCGATGCCGGCTTCGAACTGCCGGCGCCGCCGTGGCCGCGGATGACCCACGCCGAGGCGATGAGCCGCTTCGGCTCCGACCGTCCCGACACGCGTTTCGGCCTCGAGCTGCACGATCTCGGCGGGGCCCTGGGCGAGACGGAGTTCAAGGTCTTCGCCGGCGCGCTGTCCGACGGCGGCGTCGTGCGAGGGATCAACGCGGGCGCCCATGCCCTTGCCCGCTCGGACTTCGACGCCCTCACCGAGCTGGCCAAGCGGCATGGCGCCAAGGGGCTGGTGTGGGCGGTCGTGCAGGACGAGGCCGACGCGCCGTGGCGATCGCCGGTGGCCAAGTTTCTCACGACGGCCGAGATCGCCGCTCTCAACGACCGCCTCGGGGCGAAGACCGGCGATGTCCTGCTGATCGTCGCCGACACGGCCGCAACCGCCGCCTCGGCCCTCGGCGCGCTACGGCTGGAGCTGGCCCGGCGTTATGACCTCGTCCCCGCCGGGACCCACGACATCCGCTGGATCGTGCGCTTTCCGATGTTCGCCTACAAGCCCGACGAGCAGCGCTGGGACGCCGAGCACCATCCGTTCACCGCTCCGGCGACGGCCGCCGGCCAGCCGGCGACGGCGGCCGACCTCGACGATCCGGCGGCGCTCCTATCGCGCTCCTACGACCTCGTGCTCGACGGCAACGAGATCGGCGGCGGCTCGATCCGTAACCATCGCCTCGACGTCCAGCAACGGGTGTTCGAGCTGATCGGCATCGACGAGGCCGACGCCCAGGCGCGCTTCGGCTTCCTGCTCGACGCGCTGCGCTACGGCGCCCCCCCGCACGGAGGGATCGCCATGGGCCTGGACCGGATCGTCGCCCTGCTCGCCGGTCGCGACAACATCCGCGAGGTGATCGCCTTCCCCAAGGCGACGAGCGGCGGCGATCCGCTCACCGGGGCGCCCGCTCCCGTCGAGCCCGGACAGTTGCGCGAGCTCGGCCTGCGCCTAACCTAGGGCGCACCATGGACGCGCTCGCCTTCGAGCATCACCTGACCTCGCCTCAGGGCCACGGCCACGTGCCGTCCGGAGCCCACACCGTCACCACGAGCGGTGGCTCGTGCTGTGACGAGCTGACCTTCTCGGTGAGCATCGACGCCACCCGGGTCATGGACGCCGGCTTCACCGCCCGCGGCTGCGGCGCCGCCAGCGCCGCGGCCAGCGCGGCCGTCACCCTCGTTCGCGATATCCCGATCGTCGACGCGGCCCGGATCGGTCCGCGGCAGATCGCCGCCGAGCTGGGCGGACTGAGCCTGGCCAAGCTGCACGCGGCCGAGCTGGCCTCCGACGCCCTCGCCCGGTCGCTCGGCGCGGCCGTCAGCGCCGAGGCGCGCCTCCCCGCCGACCCGCAGGCCACGCTGGTGGCGATGAGCGGCGGCGTCGACAGCGCCGTCGCCGCCCATCTCCTCACCGCCGGCGGCACCCCGACGTTGGCGGTCACGCTCGAGCTGTGGGCCGACCCCGAGAACGACGCCGAACGCAGCTGCTGCTCGGCGTCGGCGGTCGCTCAGGCCCGCTCGCTGGCGCACTCGATGGGCCTGGCGCACTTCACCCTTGACCTGCGCGAGCCGTTTCGGGCCGGCGTCGTCGAACCGTTCATCGCCGGGTACGCGAGCGGGGAGACGCCGAACCCGTGCGTCGGCTGCAACGGCCACGTCCGCCTCGACGCGATGCTGGCCCTCGCCGGGCGGCTCGGCTGCGCGACCCTGGCCACCGGGCACTACGCCCGTCGCGCCGAGGCCGACGACGAGCGCGGGCCACTGCTGCGCACCGCCGCCGACCCCGCCAAGGACCAGACGTACATGCTCGCCGCCCTGGACCCGGCCACGCTGGCCCGGATGCGCTTTCCGCTCGGCGAGCTGTGCAAGCCCGAGGTGCGCGAGATCGCCGCCCGCGCCGACCTGCCGGTGGCCGGCAAGGTCGACTCCCAGGACCTGTGCTTCCTCGCCGGCACCGACCGGACGCGCTTTCTGGCCCGCCACGGCGGTATCGGCGATCGGCCGGGCGAGCTCGTCGACCCCGCCGGCACTGTGGTCGGGCGCCACCGGGGCCAGCACGGCTTCACCGTCGGTCAGCGCCGTGGCCTCGGCGTCGATGGCGCCGGCGGCACGCCCCCGCTCTACGTGCTCGACAAGGACGCCGCCACCGGGCGGGTGACGATCGGCCCGCGCGAGGCGCTGCGGACGAGCCGAGTCGCGGTCCGCGGCGCCCGCCTGCATCGCGCGGGGGACCGCGTCGACCGCGTCAAGCTGCGCTACCGCGCCCGCCCGCTGCCGGCGCGCCTCGTCGGCGGGCCCGGCGCCGGACGCCACCGGTCGCTCGCCATCGAGCTCGACGAGCCCGTCGAGGGCGCCGCCCCCGGTCAGCTCGCCTGCCTGATGGATGGGGAGCTGGTCGTGGGCTGGGGCACGATCACCCGCGCCGCCGGTTAGGCGTCCCTGGGCTCTCGGTCGCGCCGCCCCGAGCGTGGCCGGACCCCCGCCTACACTGGGGTCCCCATGACCTCCGACGAGATCCGGCGGACCTTCCTGGAGTACTTCGAATCCCAGGGGCATCTGCGCCTGCCCTCGGCCTCGCTCGTCCCCGCCGAGCTGGATCCCTCGGCCCTGTTCACGGTCGCCGGGATGCATCCGCTCAAGCCCTACTTCCAGGGGGTCGAGACCCCGCCCCGCAAGCGCGTGACCACATGTCAGAAGACGTTTCGTACCGGTGATATCGAGATCATCGGGACGACCACGCGGCATCTGACGTTCTTCGAGATGCTCGGCAACTTCTCGTTCGGCGACTACTTCAAGCGCGAGGCGACGCAATTCGCGTGGACCTTGTCCCGGGAGGGCTTCGGCTTCGCCGCGGAGGACATCTGGATCACGGTGTTCGCCGGCGACGACGAGCTCGGCCTCGGTCCCGACGAGGAGGCGATCCAGGCCTGGATGGACATCGGGGTTCCCCGGGAGCGGATCGTCGAATGTCCGCGCGAGGAGAATTTCTGGCAGGCCGGCCCCACGGGTCCGTGCGGACCGTGCTCCGAGCTGTATCTCGATCGCGGGGTGGAGTTCGGCGCGCCCGATGACCTGCCGGGCGGCGAGAACGAGCGCTTCCTGGAGTACTGGAACCTCGTCTTCATGCAGCTAGACCAGAACCCCGTCAACGTGCTCTCGCCGCTCCCGGCCAACAACATCGATACCGGGATGGGCCTCAACCGGATGGCCGCGGTGCTGCAGAACAAGGAGACGGTGTTCGAGACCGACCAGTTCGCGCCCCTGATCGCGCTCGGCGAGGAGCTCTCCGGGCGCCGCTACGGGGCGGAGTTCGCGACCGACAAGGCGCTGCGGGTGCTTGCCGACCACAGCCGCGCCGTGACCTTCCTGCTCGCCGACGGGGTGGTTCCCTCCAACGAGGATCGCGGCTACGTCCTGCGCCGGGTGATGCGCCGCGCGATCCAGCACGGCCGCTCGCTCGGGCTCGATCCCGGGTTCTTGGAGCGCTATGCGGACGTGGTGACCGAGCTGATGGCCGGCCAGTACCCCGAGCTCCATGAGCGCCGCGATCAGGTGCAGCGCTGGCTGGGCTCCGAGGAGGAGAGCTTCGGGCGCACGCTCGAGCAGGGACTGAAGCGCCTCGACGAGTTGATCGTTCACGCCCGCGAGGCGGGACTGGAGGGAATCGCCGGCGCCGATGCCTTCCTGCTGCACGACACGTACGGCTTCCCAATCGACATGACCCTCGAGATCGTGGCCGAGCACGGACTCGGCGTCGACGAGGCGGGCTTCGAGGCGCTCATGGATGACCAGCGAGCTCGGGCCCGCCGCGGCTCCAGCCGGGGTGCCGAGTCCGGCCTGCGCGACCGCGCGGCCGCCCTTTCGCAGGGCGCCGGGTTCGCCACCGAGTTCGTTGGCTACGAGACGACCGATGCCGAGACGACGATCGGCGCCGTGCAGTCCGAGCCGGCCGCCGGCCGGCTGCTGCTCAAGCTGCTCGAGTCGCCGTTCTACGCCACCGGCGGAGGCCAGGTCGCCGATGGGGGCGTGCTCGAGTGCGCCGGCGGCGGCTGCCGGGCCCGGGTGACCGACGTGATCCGCCTCGGCGCCGACCAGGTTGTGGAGGTGGAGCCCGAGCACGGCATCTTCGAGCCCGGGGAGCGGGTGGCCGCCCACGTCGACCGCGTCGCCCGCCATGCCACCGCCTGCAACCACACCGGCACGCACCTCCTTCACGCGGCCCTGCGGCGCCATCTCGGCGAGCACGTGCACCAGGCCGGCTCCTATGTCGGCCCCGACAAGCTGCGCTTTGACTTCACGCACGGCGCCGCGCTGAGCGCCGAGGAGCTGCGTGCCGTCGAGGACGACGTCAACGGCTGGATCCTCGAGAGCCATCCGGTGCGCGCGCTCACGACGACCCTGGACGAGGCCAAGCGCCTGGGCGCGATGGCGCTCTTCAACGAGAAGTACGGGGAGATCGTGCGCATGGTTGAGGTGGGTGACGGATCGTTCTCGCGGGAGCTGTGCGGCGGCACCCACGTGCGCAACACCGCCGAGATCGGGCTCATGCGCGTCGTCAACGAGACCTCGAGCGCGGCCAATGTGCGCCGGATCGAGGCGATCACCGGTCCCGCGGCGGTCACCTTCGTGCGCGAGCGCGATCGGGGGCTCGAGCACGCCGCCGAGCTGCTGCGCGTCCCGCCCGAGCGGGTTGCCGATGCGGTCGGCAAGCTCCGCGAGCGGGTGCGCGAGCTCGAGCGGGCGGCCAAGCAGGGGCCGGCGGGCAACGGCAGCATCGACGTCGAGCAGCTGGCGGCCAGCGCCACCGAGACCGCGGGGGCCAGAGTCGTCGCCGCGTCGGTGTCCGTCGCCGACGGTGATGCCCTCCTGCAGGTCGTCGACCGGCTCAAGGGCAAGCTCGGTGACGCGGCGATCGTGCTCGGTCGCGGCGGCGAGGACCGGGTCGATCTGGTGGCCTCGGTCGCTCCGGCGCTCGTCGCCCGCGGCGTGCGCGCCGGTGAGATCGTCAAGGTGGCCGCGGCGGTCGTCGGCGGCGGCGGCGGCGGACGCGACACCCTGGCCCGGGCCGGGGGGCGTGACCCCGACCGGCTCGCCGAGGCGATCAACGCCGCGCGGGCGGCAATCGAAGCGGCGCTCTCCGGGTAGACGTGTGAGGGTGCTGGCGCTCGACTACGGCAGCGCGCGCTGCGGATGCGCGGTCAGCGACCCGACCGGGGTTCTGGCGACGCCGCTGGACGCGATCCGCGCCCCGGATTCCCGCCGCGGGCGCGCGCGGTTGCGCGAGCTGGTGGCCGAGCTGGGCGTGCAGCGGATCGTGGTCGGACTGCCCCTGTCGTTGGCCGGCGGTGACTCGCCGCAGACCGACGAGACCCGCGCCTT
Source organism: uncultured Solirubrobacteraceae bacterium (assembly GCA_963744845.1). Classification (GTDB taxonomy): domain Bacteria; phylum Actinomycetota; class Thermoleophilia; order Solirubrobacterales; family Solirubrobacteraceae; genus Palsa-465. The sequence goes on along the minus strand of CAVUVE010000012.1, from coordinate 79,045 downwards.
CGCGGCCGGCTTGGAGCGGGCGCTCCCGATTCCGGTCGAGCTCTACGACGAACGGTTCACGACGCGCATCGCCCAGCGCGACGGAGGGCGTGCCGACGAGGACTCGCGGGCCGCCGCTCACCTGCTGCAGAGCTGGCTCGCGCATCGGATGTCGGCGGGAGCCGCGTATGGCTGACCGACGGAGCCGCAGCGCCGAGGAACGTGAGGCGGCGCGCCTGGAGCGCGAGCGCCGGCGGGCCGCCCGCAGCGGCCAGGCCCCACCCGAGGTCAGCGCTCCTCATCCGCCCGCCCCGGCGGCACCCCCACCGGCGCCGGCACCTGCACCGCGCGCCCGCGCCCGCGCCCGCGCGCGTCGCGCCGCGGCAGCCGCGGGCCATCCCGGCGCCCGAGCCCGAGCCCGTGCCCGTCCCCGAGCGTGAGCGCGAGCCGGTGGCCGCCCGCGCCGCGGAGCCGGTTCTTCCCGAGGTCGCGGGCGTCTCGGCTCGGCCGGTCAAGACGTTGCCCTCGCCCCCGGATCCCGGCTTCTACGGCGACGAGGAGCCCGACGAGCCGGAGGTCGCTTCGGGCACCCGCCGCGTCAGCCGGCTCGCGGGGCCGTCGCGGGGGAAGGGAAAGGCCAAGCCCAAGGCGTCGCCACGCGCGGTCAAGCGCCGGCGCCGGCCGCCCGGACAGCGCCACTCCTGGCGGGGCCGGATCGCGTCGCTCATCGCCCTCGTGCTCGCCGGCGGGCTGGTGTGGTTCCTCGTCGAGCTGTTTCAGCCGCTGGCGTCCTCGCCCCACGGGCGGGTGACGGTGACGATCGCTCCGCACTCGAGCGTCAGCGAGATCGGCAAGGAGCTGGCCGCCGACCACGTGATCGCGTCGGGGTTCTTCTTCAGCCTGCGGGCGACCCTCGCCGGCGACCGATCGAACCTGCGCTCGGGCACCTACCACCTGCAGCTCGGGATGAGCTATCACGCGGTGCTCCAGGCGCTGACCAAGGTGCCCAAGGCGGCCAAGACGAGCCAGCTGACGATCAGCGAGGGGCATACCCGCCAGTACGTCAGCCATCTGCTGCACGGCCAGGGGATCAACGGCAACTACCTGGCGCAGACCCGTCACTCGCCGCTGCTCGATCCCCATCGGTACGGGGCGCCCCGGCGGGTGGCATCGCTCGAGGGCTTCCTGTTCCCCGACACCTTCACTCTCCGGGCCCCGGTCAAGGTCTCGGCGCTGATCGCCGACCAGCTGAAGGACTTCAAGCTGCGCTTCGCCAAGGTCGACCTCCGGACCGCCCATCGCATGCACCTCAGCCCCTACGAGGTTCTCACCGTCGCCTCGCTGATCGAGGCCGAGGCATCGAGCAACCGCGCCCGCCCGCGCGTCGCCTCGGTCATCTACAACCGGCTCAAGGACCACATGATGCTCCAGTTCGATTCCACGACCCGGTATGCCACGGGCAATTTCACCCGCCCGCTCAAGGTGTCCCAGCTGAACTCGCGCTCGCCCTACAACACCCACACCCATTTCGGGCTGCCGCCCACCCCGATCGACAGTCCGGGCATGGCCTCGATCCAGGCGGCCGCCCACCCCGCCAGCACCCCGTACCTGTACTTCTTCGCCAAGCCGTGCAGCAACAGCACGGTGTTTGCGAACAACTACGCGCAGTTCCTCGGCCTGCTCCAGCGTGACCGCCGACCGCACTGCCACTGAGACCACCCGCCTGGGGGTGCTCGGCTGGCCGGTGGCCCACAGTCGCTCGCCGGACATGCAGAACGCTGCCCTCGCCGCCGTCGGGCTGAGCGACTGGCGCTATCAGCTGCTGCCGGCGGCGCCCACGGTGTTCGCCGAGCTGGTGGCGGCGCTCCCGGGGGCGGGCTTTCGCGGCGCGAACGTCACGATCCCCCACAAGGGCGCGGCGCTCGCCCTGGCCACGGCGCCGAGCGAGCGTGCGCAGGCGATCGGAGCGGCCAATACGCTGACGTTCGAGCCCGGGGGGGAGATCGCCGCCGATAACACCGACGCGCCGGCGCTGGTCGCCGCCCTGCCGCTCGCCATCGCCGGGCGCAGCGCGCTTGTGCTCGGGGCGGGAGGGAGCGCTCGCGCCGCCGTGTGGGCCCTGCTCGACGCGGGCGCCCGCGAGGTCCGGGTGTGGAACCGCTCGGCCGACCGGGCGCGGCAGCTGGGCGCCGAGCTGGGCGCCGTCCCGGTCTCCGCGGTCCCGGCGGCGCCCGGCCTTGCCGCCGATGTGCTCCTCAACTGCACCTCGATCGGCCTCGACGGGGCGGACCCGTTCGATCGTCTCCCGCTCGCCGCCGACGACCTCGCCGACTACGCGTGCGTGGTCGACCTCGTCTACACGACGGCCGGGACGGGGCTGGCCGCCGCCGCGCAGGCCCGCGGCGTGCCGGTGGTCGACGGGCTGGAACTGCTCGTCGGCCAGGGCGCGCTCAGCTTCGAGCGGTTCACCGGGCGCCGGGCGCCCGTGGAGGTCATGCGCACGGCCGTGCGCTCGGATGACAGCTAGCTATGGTGGTCGGCGTGATCCTCACCGGACCCGTCAGCGACTACATCGACCAGGTGCGCAGCCCCCCCGACCGGGTCCTGGCCGAGATGGAGACCCAGGCGCGGCACGAGGGGATTCCGATCGTCGTTCCCGCCACCGGCCGGCTGCTCGAGGTCCTCGCCCTCGCCCGGGGAGCCCGCCGCGCGCTCGAGGTCGGCACCGCGATCGGCGTCTCGACGCTCTACATCGCCCGTGGCCTGGCCGAGGGAGGGCGCGCGGTGTCCTTCGAGGTCGACCCCGAGCGCCACGCCGCCGCGCGCGAGTACCTGGAGCGGGCCGGCGTCGCTGATCGCGTCGATCTGCGCCTCCAGGACGCCCGCCGCGGTCTCGCCGAGCTCGAAGGCAAGTTCGACTTCGCCTTCCTCGACGGGGTCAAGGCCCAGTACGGCGACTACTTCGACGCCGTCCTGCCGCTGCTCGACGACGGCGCCGTGCTCGTCGTCGACAACGTCCTGATGGATGGTCAGGTCGCTCGGGCGGACGGCGGCGAGCGGATCTCGACGGCGCGGGCGTTCAACGAGCGGCTCCTCACCCACCCCGAGCTGACCGGGACCCTCACTCCCGTCGGCGACGGCGTCCTCGTCGCGGTGAAGCGATGAGCGCCAACGGCGAGGTGCCGCCCAGCGGCGACGCGGGCCCCCTCCCGTGCCTGGCGTGCCGGGGTACCGGACAGGTGACGTCGGGTCTCGGCGGCACCCCTCACCCGGTGACCTGCCCGTGGTGTCAGGGCACGGGGCACCGGATTCCCGGCATCGACGCCCAGGAGCATCCGTCGGAGGCCGGTGCCGCGCCGTCCCCCGAGTCCGGCGCCGGGCCGCCCGCCGAGGGCGCTTCCTCCTAAGCTCAGCGCCGCCATGCAGCTCCAGCTGACAACCGCCGGCGAGTCGCACGGCCCGGGCCTCACCTGCATCGTCGAGGGCCTGCCCGCGGGCCTCGAGCTCGACCGCGAGGCCCTCGACCGCGACCTGGCGCGCCGCCAGCTCGGGCACGGCCGCGGCGGCCGGATGAAGATCGAGCGTGACCGCGTGGCCGTCACCGGCGGGGTGCGACACGGGCGCACCCTCGGCGGCCCGATCGCCCTGCAGGTCGCCAACCGCGACTACGCCAACTGGGAGGAGAGGATGAACCCGTGGCCGGTCGACGCCGCGCCCGCCGAGGTCCATCTTCCGCGGCCCGGCCACGCCGACCTCGTCGGCACCCAGAAGTACGGGCTGACGGACGTCCGCGACATCCTCGAGCGCGCCAGCGCCCGCGAGACGGCGGCCCGGGTGGCCGGCGGGGCGCTGGCCAAGGAGTTCCTGCGCGCGGTCGGTGTCCAGGTCTTCTCCCACGTGATCCAGATCACGTCGGTGCACGCCCCGCGCCGCGACGATCTCGCCCCCGAGGACTTCGTCGCCGTCGACGAGTCCCCGGTCCGCTGCCTGGACCCGGAGGCGACCCGCGCCATGGTCGTCGAGATCAACCGGCTGCGCAAGGCGAACGAGTCGCTCGGCGGGGTCTTCGAGGTGCGGGCGTTCGGCCTCGTGCCCGGCCTGGGCTCCCATGTCTCGTGGCGCGAGCGCCTCGACGGCGTGCTCGGCCAGGCGGTGCTCTCGATCCAGGCCGTCAAGGCGGTGTCGATCGGCGATGGGCATGAGGTGGCCGGGCTGCCGGGCTCTGAGGCCCACGATGAGATCTTCTACGACGACGCGCGCGGGTTTCATCGACACACGAACCGCGCCGGCGGAGTGGAGGGGGGGATGACGACCGGCGACCCGCTCGTCGTGCGCGGCTCGATGAAGCCGCTGCCGACGCTGACCAAGCCGCTGCGCTCGGTCGACATCGCCACCCACGAGCCGGCCGAGGCCCTGCGCGAGCGCACCGATTCGTGCACCGTGCCCGCCGCCGGCGTCGTGGGGGAGGCGATGGTCGCCTTCGTGCTCGCCGACGCCTACCGGCGCAAGTTCGGCGGCGACCACATCGATGACGTGCGTGCGGCGGTGGCCGCCTACCGGGAGCGGATCGGGTGGTCCAGGCCCTAGGACCGCAGCGCATCGTCGCGATCGTCGGCTTCATGGGCGCCGGCAAGTCGACGGCCGCGCGGAGCGCCGCCGAGGCGCTCCGCGGTGGCGTCATCGACGTCGACGACGAGCTCGAGCGCCGCGCGGGCCGGACGATCGCGCAGATCTTCGCGCAGGACGGAGAGGGGCGCTTCCGCGAGGTCGAGGAGCGGCTGATCCTCGAGCTGCTCGGGCAGCCCGGGACGCGCGTCATCGCGCTCGGGGGCGGTGCGCTCGGATCGGCTCGGGTGCGCGAGGCGCTGGCCGAGCATCTCGTCGTGTGGGTCGATGTCGATGCCGACACCGCGTGGGCACGCTGCCGCGACACTGCGCGCCCGCTGGCCTCCGACCGCGCGCGCTTCGTGGCCCTGCACGCCGATCGCGAGCCCGTCTACGCCGCCGCCGCCGACGTCATCCTCCCGCACGAACGCTCGGTCCGCATGGCCCAGGTGCTCGCGGCGCTCGACGGCGTGCCCGCCGGGGTGAGCCTCCTGTGGGCGATGAGCGCGTCCGGAGACTACCCGGCGTATATCGGTCCCGGCCTCCTCGACGCCGAGCGCCCGTTCTGGCCGGCGACGGTGCCCGGCCGTCGCTTCCTCGTCACCGACGGAACCGCCGGTCGGCTCTACGCCGACCGCCTGCCGGCGCTCGACGGCCGGGTGGCGATCATGCCCGGCGAGCAGTCCAAGACGATCGCCCACGCCGAGATCGTGTGGTCGGAGCTGGCCCGCGGCGGGATGACCCGCGCCGACGTGGTCGTCGCGCTCGGCGGGGGGGTCGTCGGCGACCTGGCCGGGTTCTGCGCGGCTACCTACCAGCGGGGCGTGCGCTTCGTCCAGGTCCCGACGACGCTCGTGGCCCAGGTCGACTCCGCCTACGGCGGCAAGACGGGCGTCGACTTGTCAGAGGCCAAGAACTACGTCGGCGCCTACCACCAGCCGGAGGCGGTGCTCGCCGACACCGACGCCCTGGCCACGCTGCCGGCGGCCGAGCTGGCCGCCGGCTACGCGGAGGTCGTCAAGACGGCGCTGATCGCCGGAGGCTCGCTATGGGAGCTGGTGCGCGGCGGCGCCGACCCGGCGTCGCCCGAGGTGGTGGCCGCGTGCGCGCATACCAAGCTGCGGATCGTGGCCCGGGACGAGCGCGACGGCGGCGTGCGCCAGACACTCAACCTCGGCCACACCGTCGGCCACGCGATCGAGACGGTCACCGGCTACGCCAGCTACCGCCACGGCGAGGCGGTCGGCCTCGGCCTGCTCGCGGCGCTGCGACTGTCGGGCTCGGACGAGCTGCGCGCCGAGGTCGCCGAGCTTCTGCATGCCCGCGGACTGCCGATCTCGCTCAAGAACGTCGACCCCGACGCCGTGGTCATGGCGACCGCGCGTGACAAGAAGCGAGTCGGCGAGGGACCGGTGCCGTTTGTGCTGCTCCCCGAGCCGGGCGCGGCGCAGCCGGGCAGCACGGTGGCCCCGCGCGAGCTGATCGCCGCCGTTCGAGAACTGGCAAGCTAGATCGACCGATGTCCGACGTCCGCAATCGCATCGAGGTCATGCACGGGGTCAACCTCGACCAGCTGGGTCGCCGCGACCCCGCGATCTACGGAGAGCTCACGTTCACCCAGCTCGAGCTGGAGATCTCGAGCACCGCCGGCGAGCTGGGCCTGGCCACGCGGTTCTTTCAGACCAACCACGAGGGCGAGTTCGTCGAGCATCTGCACGGCCTCGAGGGGATGGCCGACGGGATCATCCTCAACCCCGGAGCATGGACGCACTACTCGTATGCGATCCGGGACGCCCTGGAGCTGGCCGGTCTCCCCGCCGTCGAGGTCCATCTGTCAGACGTGGATTCCCGCGAGGAGTTTCGCCGTCACTCGGTGATCTCCGACCTGTGCTTCGCGCGCGTCGCCGGCCAGGGGCCGGGCGGCTATCGCGAGGCCCTGACTCGGCTCGGGGAGCAGCTGGCGGGATGATCGACCGCCCGGGCCGCCTCGTCGAGCGCCTGCCCGAGATCGGGGCCGAGGCGATCGTCGTCACCAACCTCGTCAACGTCCGCTACCTGACCGGCTACACCGGAAGCAACGGACTGGCGGTCATCGGCCCTGACACCCGCGCCTTCTTCACCGATTTTCGCTACGAGGCGCAGTCGGCGGCTGAGGTCGATCCCAGCTTCGATCGCCGGATCTCGCCGCTGGACCTGCTGGCCGACGTTCCCGACGTGCTGCCCGCCGGCCTGGAGCGACTCGCCTTCGAGGATGGCCACCTGACCGTCCGCGCGCACGACCACCTCCGCGAGGTGTTGCCCGACGCGGTGGCGCTCGTCGCCGCCGGCGACGCCGTTGAGGGGGTGCGGGCGGTCAAGGAGCCCGGCGAGATCGAGCGCATCCGCGCTGCCGCGCAACTCGCCGATGCCGCGCTTCGCCAGATCATGGCCGAGGGGCTGGCCGGGCGCACCGAGGCGGCGGTCGCCGATTCGCTGGAGCGCGCGATGCGCGGCCAGGGCGCGACCGGCCTGTCGTTTCCGTCGATTGTCGCCGCCGGTCCGCACGGCGCCCTGCCCCACGCCCAGCCCCGCGACGTGGAGATCGCCTCCGGCGAGCTCGTCGTCATCGACTGGGGCGCGGTCCTCGACGGCTACTGCTCGGATTGCACCCGCACGCTGGCCACCGGGGAGCTCGACGACGAGTCACACGCCGTCTACGAGCTCGTTCTCGAGGCCCAGCTGGCCGGCCTCGGCGCCATCCGCGCGGGGGTCAACGGTCGCGACGCCGACGGGGCGGCCCGCGCCGTGATCGGTCGCGGCGGCCACGGCGAGCACTTCGGCCACGGGCTCGGCCACGGCGTCGGACTCGAGGTCCACGAGGCGCCGCGTCTGTCGCAGCGATCCGATTCGGTGCTCGCCAGCGGCAACATGGTGACGGTGGAGCCGGGCGTCTATCTGCCGGGACGCCTCGGGGTGCGGATCGAGGATCTCGTGGTCGTCACCGACTCGGGCTGCGAGATCCTCACCGGCGTGCCCAAAGAGCTGATCACGGTCGACTAGCAGGCACTGGGTGGCGCGCCGAACCGATCAGCGCCGCGCCGCCGTGTGGGCGCTCTACCAGAGCGACCTGCTCGAGCGGCCGATCGGCGAGACCCTCCCGCGTGACGTGCACGGCTTCACCTTCGCTCTGGCCGAGCAGGTCCGCGAGCACCAGCCCGAGCTCGACGAGCTGATCCGCCGCTACGCCGCCGACTGGTCACTGGAGCGGATCGCCCCGCTCGAGCGTTCGATCCTGCGCGTGGGCCTTCTCGAGCTGCTGTATCCCACGGTCCTTCCCGGCGAGCAGCCGATCCCGCCCGAGGGGGCGATCAACGAGGCGATCGAGACCGCCAAGCGCTTCTGCGGCTCGGGCGCACCGGCGTTCATCAACGGAATCCTCGGCGCCGTCCTGCGCGAGCGGATAAGCGAAACGTAGGAAAGCTCAAGCCCGGCCGCCGTCAGCGGTGACAATCTGGGCTATGCAACTGCTCGTCGTCGACGATGACCGGGGACTGCGCGACGTCCTGCGCCGTGCCCTGACGCTGTCGGGCTACGAGGTGCGGCTCGCCGAGACCGGCTCGGAGGCGCTCGCCGCCGTCGCTGCCGGAGCTCCCGACGCGCTCGTGCTCGACATCGGCCTCCCGGACATCGACGGCCTCGACGTCTGTCGTCTGCTGCGTCGCGAGGGCAACCGCGTGCCGGTGCTGATGCTGACCGCCCGTGACGCCGTCGCCGACCGCATCGACGGCCTCGACGCCGGAGCCGACGACTACCTGATCAAGCCGTTCGACGTCGACGAGCTGCGCGCCCGCCTGCGCGCCTTGCTGCGGCGCGCCGGCGGCGAGGGCGACGTCGACGGCGGCCTGTCGTTCGGCGAGCTGCGCCTCGATCCGGCTCGTCACGGCGTCGACGTCGACGGGCGGTTCGTGGAGCTGACGCGCACCGAGTACCAGCTGCTCGAGCTGTTGATGCTCAACCCGCGCCGGGTCCTGCCCCACAGCCTGATCTATGACCGGGTGTGGGGCTATGACTTCGGGCCGACGTCGAACGCGCTGCGCGTCTACGTCGGCTACCTGAGGCGCAAGCTCGAGGAGGCCGGGGCGCGGTCGATCATCCATACCGTCCGCGGGGTCGGATATGCCCTGCGCGAGCCGGCGGCGTCGGCGTGAGCCTGCGGGCCCGGATGGCCCTGGCCACCGGCGCGGCCGTCGCCCTCGCCGTCATCGCCGTGGCCGTGTCGGCGTATGCGGGGACCAGCTCCGAGCTCCATGGTCAACTCGATCAGGCGCTGCGCAGCCTCACCAGCCAGGCGATCGGCCCCCCGGACGCGGGCGGGCCGGGGCACGGCAACCCGCAACGCCCCGCCGGCGACGGCGACACGGGCGCCGCCGGCGCGCCCCCCGCCGCCGGCTCGCCCAGCTCGGCGCCGAACTTCGGCCATCGGGCGCCGGCGTTCGGCGCCGCGGCCGGCGTCCTGACGATCATCTCGCCGGACGGCTCGAGCCTCGTCCTGCGGGGGACCCGGAGCAGCGCCATCCCCGTGACCGCGGCGTTCAAGGCCTTGGCCAAGCGCGGACGCGGGAGCTTCTTCGCCGACCTGTCGGTCCGCGGCCACGCCCTGCGCGTCCTGGCGACCGGGGTCGGGCGGCGCGGCGCGCTGCTGGCGGCGCTCCCGCTCACCGACGTCAACCGGGCGCTGTCGGACCAGCTGCTGCTCCTCGTCCTGATTGCCGCCGGCGGGATCGCCGTCGCCGCGCTGCTTGGACTGCTCGTCGCCCGCACCGCGCTGGCGCCGATCGCCCGCTTCACCCGCCAGACGGAGGTGATCGCAACTGCCCCCGATCGCCTGGAGTCCGAGCGGCTCGATGTCCACGGCGGCGATGAGCTCGCCCGCCTCGCCCAGACGTTCAATCGCACCCTCGACGTGCTCGATGGCTCGGTCCAGGCGCAGCGCAACCTCGTCGCCGACGCCTCTCATGAGCTGCGGACGCCGATCGCCACGATCCGCGCCAACCTGCAGCTGATGGCCGACGAGCAGCGGTTGGCGCCCGAGGACCGGGCGGCGTTGCGCCGCGACGTGATCGAGGAGCTCGACGAGCTGACCGCTCTCGTCGCCGACGTGGTCGAGCTGGCGCGCGGAGCCAAGCCGAGCAGCGATCCGGGCGACGTTCGCCTCGATCACGTCGTGCGGGCCGCCGTGGAGCGCAGTCGCCGACGGGCGCCGCAGCTGACCATCGCCGACGACCTGGCGCCGACGCTCGTGCGCGGGGAGGCCGACCGGATCGCGCGCGCGGTCGCCAACCTGCTGGACAATGCGGTCACGTGGAGCCCGGCGGGGGCGACGATCGACGTCACCCTGCGCGACGGCGAGCTGACGGTTCGCGACCGCGGTCCCGGGTTTGCCGACGAGGACCTGCCATTCGTCTTTGACCGCTTTCACCGGGCGCGGTCCGCGCGCGCCAAGCCGGGCTCGGGACTCGGCCTGGCGATCGTCCGCCAGGCCGCCGAAGCCCACGGTGGGTTTGTCGTCGCTGCCAACGCTCCCGGCGGCGGCGCGCTCATGCGGATCGGCTTCGGACCGGCGACCCTCCCCGCCGACGATCCCGTCGCCGACGCGGTCAGCTCCTAGGCACGCTCCTCGCGGCCGGCCATCGCCGATCCGCTGGCCACCGCGATCAGCCGGTCGTCGGCGTCGCGGACCTCGGCGTGAGCGACGACGAAGGTTCGCCCGGCGTTGACGACGTGAGCATGGGCGCGCGCCTCCCGGCCGTCGGCGGACAGCGGTCGCAGGTAGTTGAGCTTGAGCTCGATCGGCATCAGCGATGTGTCGGTCGCGGCCGTTGTGCGGGCGGCGGCGGTCATCGCGGCTTCGGCGAGCATCGCCACCGCTCCGCCCTGGACGCGCCCCGGCGGGGGCGCGCACAGCCACGCGGTCGCGGGCAGCGCGTAGGTGGCCGTGCCGTCATCGGTCGTCACCGCGTGCAGGCCGGTCAGGCGATCCAGGGGCGCGATGCCGTCGTCGCCGGGCTCGCGACCGGGCAGCGGCCGCTGCCACGGGTCTGGTGTGTTTGTCGGCTCGCGGTTCTCGGCCGGCTCGGCGTCCTGCGGAGAGCGCCCATCCATGATGAAGCAGGTCGAGCTGGCGTGGGCGAGCAGCGTCCCGGCCTCGTCGCGCAGCGACGCCTCGGCGAGCGCCAGCGGGCCGTCGGGATGGATCACGCGGGCCCGGGCGAGCAGCCGGCCCTCGGCGGGGGCGGGGCGCAGCTGACGGAGGGACAGCTCGGTCGTCGTCAGGCCGAGCTGGGGAGGCATGCCGGTCATGATCGCGCAGGCCATCGCGGCGTCGACGGGCATCGTCAGCAGGCCCAGCGGGGCATGGCCGTCGGGGCCGCGCAGCCACGCGCTGAGCGGCAGCTCGAACGTCGCCGTCCCCGGCCCGGCGTCGACGAGCCGCACGCCGATGAGGCGCGTCATCGGCGGCAGCGGCGCGTCGCCGGCGAGCATCGCCCGCAGCTGCTCGGCGCCGGTCAGCGTCAGATGGCGCCCGTCGGGATGGCCGCCGCGGACCGGTTCCTGCCAGGGGCCGGGGGCGGGCCCCGGACCGGTGGACGTCGATGAGGTCACGGTTGCAACCTAGCGGCCGGCGACTCGAACGAGCGTCGAATGCCGGGCCAATGGCTGGAGCGGGAGGCGCCGGCGGGCGAAGTGACCTGTGGGGTTTGCCGGCGAGTTCCCCGGCGGGTCGTCAGGCTCGCCGCCGGCACTCCCCACCACCCCTGCGCTCACGCCAGGTGCAGGGAGCCCAGCCAGCGCCCGCATGCCTCGCCGATGCCCGGCAGGTCACGCTTGAGACCGTGATCGCCGTCGACGACGACGACTTCACGCCCCGGAGCGCCCGCCGGCATCCCGAAACGGTCGTTGCGGCCCTGCACGACGAGCACCGGCACGTCCACCCCGTCCAGCTCGGCCTGGCGGCTCGGCGCGACCCGATCGCTTCCGGCGCGCGCCGGGGGCTGCAGCGGGAAGGCCAGGCACAGCACGCCCCGCGCCCCCGTGGCCCGTGCCGTCCGGCAGGCGACGCGGGCGCCGGACGAGCGGCCGCCGACAACGACGGCGCTGCCCCCGAGGCGGTGGGCGTCCAGCCATTGCAGGACGGCCATCCAGGCGGCGTCGAGACGGGGCGCCGGCGGGGCGGAGCGCCGCTCGGCGACGCGGTAGGGCTGCTCCACAAGCGCCACCGTCAGACCAGCGCCGAGCGCCGCTCGCTGGGCGGCGAGCAGATCAGGGGCCCTGACCCCACCGCCGGCGCCGTGGCCGAGCACGAGCGCTCCCCGCGCGCCGGCGACGCTCGTCACGTGCGCCCGCGCGTCGCCCAGAGGGGTGGGGATGAGGACGATGTCGGCCCCGGCGTCGGGCATCGACTCAGGCCAGCGCCTCGCGCAGCGACGAGGTCAGGTCGGCCAGGCGGGCGGCGGGCAGGAAGCGACCGCGTCCCCGCCGGGCCAGGGCGTGCCCTGCCGCCACCGCGTCGGGCTCCTCGCTCATCCCGAGCACGTGCAGGCAATCGAGGCCGCCGACGGCCCGCAGCGGGTCCGCGCCGGCGGTGTGCAGGCCGTCGGACATGAGCAGCGCGCTGCGCCCGCCCGCCGGCACTCCCTCCAGCAGCTGCTCGGCCACCCGCAGTGCTCGCGCCAGATCGGTGACCCCGTGGCCGCGCAGCGACAGCAGGTCGTCGACGACGGCCGCCGCCGGTCGCGCGCGGCCGGCGCTGAGCAGGACGAGGGACTCGGCCGCGAACGCGACGACGCTGCAGCGCAGACGGTCCGAGGCGGCGCTGACCACCGCCGCCGCGGCGACCGCCGCCAATCCCACCGCGTGGCCGCTCATCGAGCCGCTGCGGTCGACGAGCAGGCACACGGATCGCGGCGCCGCCGCGAACTGGCGGGCGACGAGCTCCCGCGGCTCCCGGGGGCGGCGCCCGAGGCTGCGCTCGAGCGTCCGGTCGATGTCGAGGTCGCCCTCGGTGGCGCCCACTCGCGCCACCATCCGACGCGTTCCCTGAAGGCGGGGGCGTCCGGCCCGGCCGAGCGGGGCCAGCAGGCGCTCGGCCACCCGCCGCGCGGCGCGGCGCAGCGCCGGATCGGTGGCCATCGCCATGTCGGCGAGCAGAGCGACCGCAGCGTCGCCGTCGCGCGCCAGCAGGGCGGCGAACGCCGTCTCGTCGAGCGCGCCGACCTCGGGCGAGACCTCGGCAAAGCCGGCGTGGGCGCGGGCCAGCTGCTGGCGCGCGACGGTGCGCCGGGCGCAATCCTCGATGCGCCGGCGCGCGTCGGCGTCGCTGAGCGCTCCGCGTCGTGCGACGGGCGAGCGGCCGCCGGGCCGCTCAGGTCTTTCCGATGCCGGCTCGGACGGGGCGCTCAGCGCCTGCTCGAGCAGCTCGGCGATCACCTCCTCGGCGCTGCGGTCCTGATCCTCGTGGACCCGGATCCGGCCCGAGAGCGCCGCCACGGCGGCGTCGAGGAGGGCGCCGCGATCCAGCTCGCCGGCGCCGCGCCGGCGCTCGAGCCCGCGGGCGAGGCGGACCATGTCGATCGCCCCGCGCACCGACGCGCCGTTGCGCACCGCCGGATGAGCTCGCGTGCCCCGGGTGACGGCCACCGCGACCGCCACCGCCGGCCCGTCCGATCCCGTCTGGCGCCGCACGACCTCGCGCTCGCCCGGGGCGTCGAGGTAGCCGATCGCCACCCGGCACATGCGGTCGGCGATCGCCTGGCTCACGCGGGCGGTGCCGATCGCGTCGAACGGGTTCATCGCGGCCACGAGCACGAAGCCGTCGGCGGCGTCGATCCTGCCCAGTCGCGGGATGACGACCTCGCGCTCGGCCATCGCGGTGATGAGCACGTTCAGGGTCTCCTCGGGGATCCGGTTGAGCTCCTCGAGATAGAGCAGCGAGCCTCCGCGCATCGCTCTCGCCAGCGGCCCGTCGGTCCACGCCTCCGGGCGGTAGCCGCCGTCGAGCACGAGCGCCGGATCGTGATGGCCGATCAGCCGCGCCGGGGTCAGCTCGGCGTTGCCCTCGACGAACTCCATCCCGCGCCCCGAGGCCTCGGCGATGGCCCGCAGCAGGGTCGACTTGCCGGTCCCGGGGGGACCGTCGAGCACGACGTGGCAGCCCTCCTCGAGGGCGACGGCGACGACTTCCGCCTGGCGGCGGAGGCCGACGACCTGTTCGTCGATCAGCAGCGCGGTCGTGGGCTCAGTGCTCGTGGACGATGACGCCGCGGATGTTCTTGCCCGCCTCGAGGTCGTCATAGCCCTGGTTGATCTCCTCGAGCTTGTACTGCCTGGTGACGAGCTCGTCGAGCTTGAGCTTGCCCGAGCGGTATAGGGTGAGCATCTTCTTGATGTCCTGAGTCGGGTTGCAGTCGCCGAACAGCGAGCCCACGATCCGCTTGCGGTACAGCGTCATGTCGGCCCCCGACCAGTGGACGGTGAGCGCCTCGGGATGCGACAGGCCGGTGAGCACGACGGTGCCGCCCTTGCGGATCGCCTGCACCGCCTGCTGGACGACCCCCTCGTTGACGACGTCGACGGTCACGATCGCCGCGTCGGCGCCGACGCCGCCGGTCAGCTCCATGGCCAGCTCGATCGCCTCGCCACCGTCGGCGACCGAATGGGTGGCGCCCATCTCCTGGGCGAACTCGCGCTTGAACGCCTGTGGATCGACGGCGATCACGTTTGTCGCTCCGGCAAGTGACGCGCCCTGCACGGCGTTGGAGCCGATCCCACCGATCCCGAAGATGACGACGGTGTCGCCGATCTGGGTGTTGCCGGTGTTGACCGCCGAGCCGTAACCGGTGGGGACGCCGCAGCCGCACAGCACCGCCACGTCGAGCGGCAGGTCGTCGTCGATCTTGACCGCCGAGGTCTCGGAGATCGTCGCGTACTGGGAGAACGTTCCCAGCATGCACATCGCCCCGAGGCTCTTCCCGTCGAGGCTGAAGGGGAAGCTCCCGTCGGGCAGGCACCCCTCGAGGATCGTCGCGCCCAGGTCGCAGATGCTCTGCTGGCCCGACGCGCACCAGCGGCAGTGCCCGCATGACGGGATGAACGCGCACACCACGTGATCGCCGACCTTCACGCGCGAGACCCCGGGCCCGACCGCCTCGACGATGCCCGCTCCCTCGTGGCCACCGATGTAGGGCAGCTCGGCGGGCAGGTCGCCGGTCATCAGGTGCATGTCGGAATGGCACAGTCCCGCCGCCACGTAGCGGATGAGGATCTCGTTGTCCTTCGGGTCTCGGACGTCGACGTCCAGGATCTCCCACGGCTGGTTGACCCCGGTCAGCACGGCAGCTTTGCTCTTCACGGATCCCTCTCCTCGTCGGCGTTCGAAAGCGTGGCCGGGAGCTTAGGGAAGTCGCGACTCACCCGGGTCCCGGGATGCATCGGCCCGCGGAAAGGTGCAGACTCGGGGGCGCGACATCGATGATCCGTTGCCTGCGAGCGGTGGAGGAGCCGGAGGGTGGGCGTGACGACAGGACAGCCGCTCCTGGACCGGAGCGCGGAGACGGAGGCGCTGGAGAGCCTGATCGCGGACGCCGCGGATGGAGCGGGCGGCGTCCTCATCCTCGAGGGCCCGGCCGGGATCGGCAAGACCGCGCTCATCCGACGTGCCGTTGAGCTCGCGGCCGAGCGCGGGGTGCGACCGCTGCGCGCGACCGGCTCAGAGCTCGAGACCGGATTTCCGTTCGGCGTGGCCCGTCAGCTGCTGGAGGGTGCCGTGGCCCAGCTGTCGGAGAGCGAACGGACCGAGTCGCTGGTCGGCACCGCCCGCCTGGCCGACCGGGTGCTCGGAGCTGATCCACGTGGCTCCGACGAGGCCGCGGGCCTCCACGCCGCGATCCACGCGCTGTTCATGCTGACCGCCAACCTGACCCGGACCCGTCCGACGTTGATCGCCGTCGACGACGCGCACTGGGCGGATCTGACCTCGCTGCATTTCCTGCACTATCTCGGCCGCCGGCTCGGCGACAGCCCAATCGCGCTGCTCGTCGCGACGCGTCCCGGCGCGTTCGCGGCCGGTCCGCCGCCGCTGCGCGCGCTCCTGGCGATCGATGGGGCGCTCGTGCTCCGTCCCGATCCGCTATCGGCCGCCGCCGTCGGGGAGCTGGCCAAGCTCGCCCTCGGCGCCGAGCCCGCTCCGGAGTTCGTCGACTCGTGCGCGCACGCCACCGGCGGCAACGCGTTCCTGGTCACCGAGCTGTTGCGCGCGCTGGCCCGCGAGGGAACGTCCCCCTCAACGGCGTCGGCCACGGAGATCGAGCGGATGGCGCCGGGCGCCGTCAGCGATCGCATCACCGGATGGTTAGCCGCGCTGGCGCCGCCGGGCATCGCGGTGGTTCGGTCGTTGTCGGTTCTCGGCGAGGCCGAGCTTCCGCTCCTGGCGCATCACGCCGGCGTCGACGTCGCGCTCGCCCGCGAGGTCTGCGCGACGCTCGAACAGGCGGCCCTGCTCGGCGACTCTCATCGCTTGCGGTTCGCCCATCCGCTCGTCGCCAGCGCGGTGGCGGGGACGATCTCGGCGGCCGATCGGTCCGACGGGCACCTGCGGGCGGCGCAGCTTCTGCGCGAGAGTGGAGCGTCGCTGGATGCCAGCGCGGTCCATCTCCTCGCCACGCGCCCGGCGGCCGATGACTGGGTGGTCTCCCTGCTCGGCGACGCTGCCGCCGCCGCCAATGCCAGTGGCGCCCCCGCCGAGGCCATCGGCTATCTGGAGCGAGCCCTCGCCGAAGCCGCAGGCGAGCACCGCCGTCCCGGACTGATGCTCGAGCTCGGCAGCGCGCAGCTGCGGATGCGCCACACGGTCCAGGCGCGGGCGACGCTGCAGCGCATCCTCGAGCTCGGCGCGCCGACCGAGATCCGTCGGGCGACCGCGACGATGCTCGGTCAGGCGTGCTTTCTCGCCGGCGACGTCGACGCCGCTCTCGACGTCCTGGAGGAGGAGCGTCGCGTCGAGCACGACGAGCAGCGCCTCCGGGTCCTCGACGGCAACGCCATCTCGCTCGGCCTGCTCGACCCCGACCGCTGCGAGCTCATGCGCCGTCGCCTGCACCGCTACCGGCGTGTGGCCCAGGACGGCGCGTTGCACGAGCCGACCCTGATCGCGCTGGCCGGAGCCGAGCTCGTGCTCGGTGCCGAGCCCGGCGACGCCGGCATCGACCTCGTACGCCAGGGGTTCGCCGCCGGGCTGACCGCCTTCGGCGAGCACACGTTCACGTTCGGGTGGGCGATCTACGCGCTCGATGCCCACGATCTCGCCGAGGAGGCGATCGGCCACATCGATCGAGCGCTCGTGCAGGCGAGGTCGCGGGCCGACGCCGCGACGGCGGGGTACCTGCTCAGCTACCGAATCCATCTCGCCATGCGGCTCGGCCAGCTGGCGGATGCCGAGGCCGACGGCCGCGGCGCGTGTGAGCTGCTGGCGCACCTCGACGAGGACGCATCGTGTCCGCCGGCGCTGATCGACGTGCTCGTCGAGCGTGACCGCGCCGAGGAGGCGTGGGAGCTCTACCGGCGGCAGGTGCCCACCGGCTCGCCGCAGCGCTCCGCGATGCTGGAGCTGGTCGGCGCCCGCGCGGCGATCGCGGTGGGCCGGGGCGCCGAAGCGCTCGCCAAGCTCGTGTCCGCCGGGAAGCAGCTCGACGCGATGGCCTTCCGCCATCCCCAGTTCGCCCCCTGGAGGGCGCTCGCCGCGCCGCTCGCCGACGAGCTGGGCGACCGTGACCTAGCCCTCCGGCTGACTGCCGAGCTCACCGCGCTGGCCTCGCGCACGGGCGCGCCGACCGCGATGGCGCAGGCCCTTCGCATCCACGGGTGCCTGCACGGTGATGTCGACGCACTGGCGCGCTCGGCCCAGCTTGCCGGACAGACCCGCGATCTACTGGAGTACGCGCGCTCGATGACCGAGCTCGGCGGCGCTCAGGCGCGGAGCGGACGGCGCGAGGAGGCCCGGGAGACGCTGCGCAACGCGCTCGCCAGCGCTCACGAGGCAGGGGCCCTCACGCTCGCCGCCCGGGCCCGGGCGCAGCTGATCGCGTCCGGCGGCCGGCCGCGGCGAGCCGCGCTGAAGGGGGTGGAGGCCCTGACGCCGACCGAGCTTCAGGTGGCCAGGCTCGCCGCCGGCGGCCTGAGCAATCGCGACATCTCCGACGGCTTGTTCGTCTCGCTCAAGACGGTCGAGCAGCATCTGGCGCGGACCTACGCCAAGCTCGACATCGCGGGGCGGGGCGAGCTCGCCGACGCCCTGAGCAGTCCGACGCTGGTCCGGGCAGTCGCCGAGCCCGCGCGCGCTGAGCGCTGAGCCTCGAGCGCTGAGGGCCGGGGGCGCCGCGGCGAAAAACAGGGGTGTCTGGGTCAAAAGACCTGGGTCACAAGCCGCCCTCTGACCCTGATACTGCATGTGTCGCCAGAGAAGGCGGCGGGACCGGAACAAGGGGGCGATGGGGGCGCTGCATACGCGCTGGCCGCAGGAGCGGCCGGGGACCGCCTGAGCTCGAGCGCGTAGCGCCGAGCTCAGGCGATGCAGCTCAACGGCTCCATCGCTCCATCACACGGACGTCCGTCCGCGCTTCGCGGACAACCAAAGGAGAGGAAACCACCATGGTTCTCGTCACAGGCAGTAAGCGGTTGTGGGCAATCAGCATGGCCGTGTCACTCATCATCTTCGCGGTGCTGTACTTCACCGTGATCCGGCCGGACAACAACACCGCCAACCAGGCCATCAAGTCGGGTCTGCAGCAGAGCCAGCAGGTCATCAACCAGGCCCAGAAGCAGTTGAAGGACGCCGGCGGCCCGTCGAACGCGGCGACGCGCAACGGCACCAAGGAGCTCAACAAGGCGGCGCAGCTCACCTCCTGCGTGGCCTCGGCCGGCACCGATCCGTCCAAGATCCAGGCCTGCCAGGCGAAGTTCGGCGGCTGACGCCCCGTCAGCTCACGACTGAGGAGAGACGACATGGGACTGCTGCGCAAGATGCGCCAGATGACCGGCGCCCCCGCAAAGGATCTGCTCGAGCACGGGCTGCTCGGGCAAGGCATCATCACCGAGGTCAAGCAAACGGGGGTGAGCACGGGGGTCGACTTCGATCCCAGCCATGTGTGCGTCTTCACCGTCGAGGTCTCGCTTGACAACGCGGCCCGCTACATGGCCACCTGCCGTCAGGCGATCCGGGCCACGATCCTGCCGCAGCTTCTGGGGGGTGGGGTGACCGTCGCCGTTCGCGTCGATCCCGACGACCACTCGCAGATCGCGCTCGATCTCGCTTCTGCGCCGCCCGTCATCACCGTCAGCGCCAGCGATGGGGACCCGAAGACCGGCTCGGCGGCGGAGATCCTCGATCTCGGGGTCGCGTGCCGGGCGGTGATCATCGAGTCGATGCCGCTCGGGCGGCGCAACCCGGCAGGTGTCGATCTGTACGCGTTCTCGCTGACGATCCTCGCCGACGGCCGGCCCCCGTATCAAACGAAGCTCGGGATGCCGGTGCCGCCTGAGGCGGTCCCGCTGCTGTACCCGGGCAACAACGTTCCGGCCAAGCGGCTGCCCGATCGCGAGGATCACTACGTGATGATCGATTGGCCCGAGGCCCTGCGACAGGTGGAGCACGCGACGGCGCGCTGAGCGGCGGGCGACGGACGCGAGAAGAGAATGGGGGGGCCCGGTCGCCGGCGCGGCGACCGGGCCCTCGGCTCAGGTCACGCAGGCGGTGGAGTCGCCCCGTGGCGGGTAGCCGAGGGGTGGGGATCTGGCCGAGGCAGGTGGCACGCGGCCGGGACCCGTCTCCGGGGCACCTCGCCTCGGCCGGGCGACGAGCAAAGGTGAGTGGATGAGCGACACACGGCAGGAACGGATCCTCAGAGTCGGAGAGCCACTCCGGGTGCGCCCCGGGGCCACGGTCCGGTTGGCCGACGACTTCGATCCCGACGACACGGCCGAGGTCAAGGGCAAGAAGGCGGGCAAGAAGCTCCTCAAGACCGCAGTCAAGATCATCAGCGACTATCAGCGACGGCTCGCCGCCGAGGAGCGCCGCGGACTGCTCGTGGTCATCCAGGCCCTCGACGCCGGTGGCAAGGACGGCACGATCCGCCACGTCCTGAGTGGTGTCAACCCCGCCGGCGTCCTGGTCCAGAGCTTCAAGCAGCCATCGGAGGAGGAGCTCGCTCACGACTTTCTCTGGCGCTACGCACGCCATCTGCCCGCTCCCGGTCAGATCGCAGTGTTCAACCGCTCCCACTACGAGGAGGTGCTCGTCGTGCGCGTGCACCCGGAGCACCTCGAGGCCCAGCAGGTGTCAAGCGACGCGCACGGCGACGACGTGTGGCAGCGGCGCTTCCGCGAGATCAACGATTGGGAGCGCGGTCTCGTCGATCGCGGCGTGCGGATCGTCAAGCTTCTGCTGAACATCTCCAACGAGGAGCAGCGCGTCCGCTTCCTGCGGCGCTGCGACCTGCCCGAGAAGCACTGGAAGTTCTCGGCCAGCGACATCCAGGAGCGCGAGCACTGGGACGAATACGAGCACGCGTTCTCAGAGATGCTGTCGCACACGAGCACGGAGTGGGCACCCTGGCACGTCATTCCGGCCGACCACAAGTGGTTCGCCCGCCTGGCCGCGGCCTCGGTGGTCATGGACGCACTGATGCGGATCGACCCCCAGATCCCCGAGGTCGACGCCGAGGCGCGCGAGGCGCTGGCCGCGGCGCGGGCCGAGCTCGAGACCCAGGCGCCTCGCGACGAGCCCGCCGACCCGGTCGCCGAGGATCCCGACGAGTACCGCTAGAACGGCGACCGCTGGGTCAGGACCCCGTCGGGAGGCGATGTCGCGCGCCGTGCCCAGATCACGCCCATATGGCCGGGAGGCTCGGTCGGCAGGTCAAGCTCGATCTCATACCCGGCGGCCCGGAGCAGTTCGTGGGCCGCTCCGTGAGGGTCTGAATGCGGGGCGAATCGCCAGTGCCACTCCATCACGATGATCGGGGCGTCCAGCTCCCGCAGACGGGCGTCGGTGAGGATCGCCCACTCCCCGCCCTCGATGTCCATCTTGAGCAGGTCGACCGCGTGATCGAGCGAGAACAGGTCGACCGTCTCGACCTCGATCCCGGCTTCATCGGCCGCCGCGCGCCGGGAGTCGGCCATCTGACCCGGCAGGAAGCGCATCGTCCCCGGCCGCGCGGCGACCGCGGCCCGGGTCAGCGTCCAGCGTCCCTCGGCAGCGTTGGCGGTGATCGTCGCGGCGAGCAGCGCGGCGTTCTCCGGGTCCGGTTCGTAGGACCGGATCTCCTCGACGTTCCAGCGCGACAGCGCGAACGCTCCGAACATGCCGATGTTGCCGCCGAGATCGAGGATGCGCAGCGGCCCCTGTAACGCCGCGGCGAGCGCCGGGGGTGGCTCATAGGCGTGAACATGGCCGAGGATCTCGTTGATCAGGTCGACATCGCGGGTTCGATGGCGGACCCATACCGCGCTTCCGGAGGCCGTGCGATACCGGCGCGTCCCGCCCCGCCACTCGCCGAGGAGAAAGCCGATCGCCGGGCGCACCGTCGCGGCGGTTCGCCCCAAGCGGACCGCTCGCCACACCGCGCGACTGCGCCCCAGCCGGCGCAGGACGACCGATCGCCTCGCCACCCGCCGCACGGCCCCCGGCCATCCCATGGGCGTCCACCGTATCGAAGCTGGAGGGCGGTCCTCCGCTCCTCGATCACGGCGACAGCGACCGGGCGGAAGCGAGCTGCTAAATCGAAGGCGCCGTGCTGGTCCACCTCGCCACCCTCGACGATCCCCGCCTCGACGCGCCGGTCACGGCGTTCGGGCTGCACGCGTCGACCGACCGCGTCGGCGCCCACCGCCTCACCGAGTCTCCGGCGCTCGCCGACATCATCGTGTTCACGCAGTGCCACATGCTGTCGAGCGATTGGCGGCTGGAGACGATCCGGCGCCATCCGCTGACGCGCGCCTTTCGCGAGAAGGTGATGGTCTACAACGAGTGCGATCGGCCGTGGTGCGCCTTCCCCGGGGTCTACGTCAACATGCCCCAGCGGCGGTTCGTCGCGGCCCACCAGCGGTCGTGGGGGTACTTCGTCCCCGTGCAGACGACGATCGATGTGCCGCCGGATCTGCTCTTCTCCCTCGTCGCGACGGACACCGCGGCCTGTCGGCGCCCGCTGTTCCGGTTGCGCCATCGCGACGCCGTCGTCGAAGAGACGCGGGGGTTCAAGTTCTGGGATGCGACGGCCGAGGGCTATGAGGCATTCCGGGCGCGGTACCGCTCGACGCTGGCTCGTTCGCGGTTCGTGCTCTGCCCCCGCGGCTACGGCACCTCGTCGATCCGGCTCTACGAGTCGCTCGCCGTCGGTGCCGTGCCGGTGATCATCGCCGACGACTGGACCCCGCCGGCGGGGCCGGCGTGGGAGACGTTCAGCATCCGATGGCCCGAAGGCAAGATCGACGGGTTGATCGAGATGCTCGAGGCCCGCGACCGCGACTGGCCGCGCATGAGCGCGGCAGCCCGCCGAGCGCACGACGAGTTCTTCTCGCCCGCCGTGTACTTCCATCACGTCGCCGAGCGCTGTGCGGATCTCCTGCGTTCGGGCTCGACGACGCGGTTCCCGGCCCGAGGTGTCATCGATCGCAATTTCGCGGACGTGGCCGCCGCTCGCCTGAGCGGCCGGGTGCGGTACTCCGTCACGAGGCTGAGCCGGCGCGCGAGTCGCCTCGCCCGCGGCTGAGCGCGCGAGCGCCAGCGGCGCTAATCCTGGACGCGGTACGCCACGCGGTAGGCGAGAAAGAAGTGCAGGGCGGCGGACGGGAGCAGGAGCACGCCCCACCACCCGCCGCGGCCGTAGCCGTACAGGATGGCGGTGAGGACGAGCAGCCAGGTGCCGCTCGCGATCCGCACGGGGACCATCAGATGGGCGTGCCGGTACTCCCAGGCGCTCGGAATCTTCATCCCGCGCAGGCGCATGACGAGCCCGTTGCGGAGGAGGTCGAGGGCCTCGGCGACGCGAGGTCGCCGCTGGCCGCTCTGCGCCCCGGCCATCAGCACCGAGAGCAGTTCCTGCTCGTGCTCGCGGCGAAACGCCTTGGGGTAGAGCCGCAGCAACCGTCGGTAGCGGCGCTCCAGATGCGTCGAATCGGTCATGTCGCCATCCCCCCACTCGGATCCAGTCGTGACATCGCGACGCGCGCATGGGAGCGCAGACGGTCTGCCTCCTCAGCCAGTCGCTCTCCGCCGGTGGGCGTGAGCCGGTAGTAGCGTCGCAACCGGTTATCCACGATCTCCTCGCGGTCGATCTCGATCAGTCCGTCCGCGCGCAGACGGTCGAGGGCCGTGTACAAGGTGCCCGCGCGGAGCCGCACGCGCCGCTTGGAGATCTCCTCGACGTCGGTGATGATCGCGTAGCCATGCTGGCTGCCTCCAGCCAGCGCCGTCAGGATCAGGAACGTCGCCTCCTGCATCGCGCGTTTGCTCATACCGTCAGCATATATCGTTGAACTAGCGATATCAACGCGTGCGCCACCAACGGTGCCCGGCGCGAGGCTTGACGCTTTCGTGTTCTTGGACAGACGTCCTCGGTCGGACATCACGACTTGGCCGGCTCGCCGCGAGCGGTCACCGTGTCGGCCGGTTCTAGTCAAGGGAGAGTGCAAAATGTTCAAGCGGCTCGTCGAGCTCGTGACGCTGAGGTGGTTGTGGGACCGTCGCCGCGGACGGGGCCAGCGGCGAGGCGGTCGACGCCGCCGCTAACCGTCGCCGCCGTCCCCGTTTCGATCGGTCGCGTGCCTACGGATCGGGCCGGTCGGTCGCGTTCCAATCGACGGCGTCCAGGAGGCGGCGGAGCTTCTCGCCGCGGCCCGGGTTCAGGGCGTTGACCCACGCGACCTGTCCGCGCAGATGCGCCTGGCGATCGACCGGTCGGCCGGGGTCGTAGGCGCCAGGGCCGTCGATCGCCATGCGATGCAGGATGGCCCGGAGGCGGTCGTAGTCCGGGCGCGGGACGTTTGCGTGCGCGTTGACGACGACGCCGGTGACGACCTGGCGTTGCGCGGTGGTGCGCAGGCTCGACTTGTCGGTGTTGATGCGAAAGCCCTCCTCGCCGACGATGCGCCCGACCATCTCGAGCAGGGTGCGGTTGGCGCGACCGGTCAGCCGCGACCCCGAGAAGACGAGGTCATCGGCGTAGCGCGAGTAGCTCAGGTGAAAGGCGCTGCCCAGACCGCTCAGCCGGCGATCGAGCCCGAACGCGGCGAGGTTGGCCAGCGCGGGTGAGGTCGGAGCGCCCTGGGGCAGGTGCGGCGTGGCGAGCGCTCGCCCCAGCCAGAAGTGCGGTCCGATCAGGTGCGGCTGTCGCGGCCGGTCCGCCGCGCTCCAGACGATCGTCGGGATCGTGTTGCTGCACAGGCCGGTGAGGGTGTGAGCGAGGCCGCGGGCGTAGCCGAGCGTGCGGAAGATTCCGTACACGCGACCCGCCGAGACCGAGGCGAAGAAGTCGCGCAGATCGATCCGCAGGACGATGGGTTGCGCGGTGTGGAGCGCCGCATGGGTCAGGACCGAGCGCCCGCGCGTGAAGCCGTGCGCGGCGTCGTGGGCCGGGACGTGGTCGAGGATCTCGCGCAGGACCCAGCGCTGGATCTCCTTCAAGCGTGCTTTGGGTGCCTCGATCAGACGGGGCAGCCCGCTGCGACGCGGTGTCCAGCGGTAGCGGTAGTTGCGGAGCTTCTCCGCTTCGACGGTTCGCTCCAAGCCGCGGACGTCGGCCAGCCACGCCAGCTGCCCGCTGCTCAACTCCAGTCGCTCGGCCAGCGCCGCGACCGATCCGATGCGCGCGATCGGCCAGTCCGGCGCCGCCGCCGGCGGTCGGGGTCCGAGATCCCGGATGATCTGCGGCGCCCCGAGACCGGGCGGCTCGGCGGCGCGGCGCTGCAGGAACGCCTCGATGAACCCGACCAGGCCGTCACGGTCCTCGACGGGCGCGACCCGATCGCGGGCCACGACGGCAAAGGCCAGCGCGACCATCCAGGCGGGCCAGCGATCCAGGCAGCCCGCTCCCCGCTCGGCGAGATCCTCCGCGCGCCACGTCCCGTCGAGAAACGCGTCGGCCAGTATCTCGGCCAGCTCCCGCCGATCCGGAGCAGCTGTGTCCACGCCGGTAATGATCGCGGCGTCGAGCTCCGACTGCTCTCGTCGTGCGTGCCCGGACGTGCCTCCGCGAGGATGCACCCGAGGGCTCGCGATGCACTGGACCACCTACCGTCACATCCCCGGGGATGCCCCGGAGAAGCCGACGCGCCCGCAGGCGCGTCCGGCCAACTCGTCGCTCGGCGCCGCCTGCGTCACGTTACCGGACCGCCGAGCACCGCCGCCGATCTGAAGGGTGCGTGTAACGCCTGCGTGGCCTGGCGGACTGATGGGCCATGATCACCATCGCCACCTCATCTCCCGCCTGGTCCGCCGGTCTTCGCCCCGCCGTCCGTCGTCGCTGTGCGCTGTGGGGGGCGATCCTGACGTGTCTCGGCGCGTTGCTCGCCTCATCCGCTTCCGCGCAGGCGGCCACGCCGTCGCTCTATGTCGCCAACTCGTTTGGGTTCAGCCACCCGGCGCGGCTGACGGGCTACGCCGCGGGGGCCGCGGGCAACGCGGCGCCGCTCACCAACCTCGTGGGCGCAGCGACGGGACTCAACGGGCCGGCCGGCGTCGCGCGCGACCCGCAGGGGCTGGTGTGGGTGTCGAACAGCTTCACTCCGGTGTCGTTGACGGCGTACGCGGCGACCGCGACCGGCAACAGCGCGCCGGTGGCCACGATCGCGGGCGCGGCGACGGGCGTGACGCAGCCGGCGGGCCTCGCGTTTGACGCCTCCGGCCGCCTCGCGGTGGCCGACACCCGTGGCTCGATCGACGAATTCGCCGCGGGCGCGCGCGGGAACGTCAGGCCGGCGGTGACGATCTCGGGAGCTGACACGGGCCTGTCGAACCCGAACGGGGTGGCGTTTGACTCCGCCGGTGACCTGTTCGTCACCAACGAGGGCAACAACTCGGTCACCGAGTACGCCCCGGGCGCGAGCGGGGACGCGTCGCCGATCGCGACGCTCCAGGGCAGCTCCACGGGGCTCAACGGACCGGACGGGATCGTCTTTGACGCCGCCGGCCGCATGTATGTCGCCAACCTCAGCAACGGGACCTCGGGCACGGTCACCGAGTACGCCCCGGGCGCAATCGGCAACGCTGCGCCGGTGGCGACGATCGCCGGTGCGGCCACGAAGCTCACCCAGCCGGACGCCCTCGGCTTTGACAGCGCCGGCAACCTGTACGTCGGCGACTTTCACAACCTGGTGGCGGTCTTCGCCCCTGGCGCGACCGGCAACGTCGCCCCGCAGCGGACGATCACCGGCACCGCGACGGCGCTTGACGGCGTGGCCGGCCTGCTCGTCGCCGACACGCCGACCGCCGCCACCCTGCCCGCGGCGGGCCTCAGCCAGACCACCGCGACCCTGGCGGCGACGGTCGGTCCCCACGGCGTGCCGACCTCCTATCACTTCGAGTACGGAACGACGACCGCGTATGGGAGCTCCACCGCGACCGTCAACGCCGGCGCGGGACCGGGGCCGCAGGCGGCGTTCGCGTCGATCGCCGGCCTGAGCGCGGCAACCACGTATCACTATCGGGTGGTCGCGACCAGCTCCGCGGGCACGGTGCTCGGCAGCGATGCCACCTTCACCACCGTGGGCCTGACCACGACGCCGATGCGCTATGTCAGCAACGCTCCCGGCCTCGCCGGCGCCCCCAACCCGGGTGCGGCCCCGAGCATTCTCGGCTTCCCGGCCGGCGCGAGGGGCAACCTCGCCCCGACGGTGACGATCTCCGGATCGCAGACGATGCTCACCTCGCCGGTCGGAGTGGCGGTCGACGCCGCCGGCGACGTGTTCGCCGCCGACTTCTTCGGCAATCAGGTGCTCGAATACGCGCCGGGCGCGCATGGGAACGTCGCTCCGATCGCGCGGATCCCGATCCCCGACCCCTCCCAGGGGGAGCGCTCGGGCTGGCCGTGAGCCCGACCGGCCAGCTGCTCGTCTCTGGATTCAACGGCGGGGCCGTCTACGAGTACGCCAAGGACTCCGCCGGGGCGTGGGGCCTGCTGCACACGATCAGCGGGTCCAAGACCGGGATCGTCCACCCGGCCGGGGTGGCCTTCGGGCCCGGCGGCACGATCGTCGTCGCCAACGACGTCCAGAACGGGGGCATCCTGCAGTTCGCGGCGGGCGCTGACGGGAACGTGGCACCGCTGCGGACCCTGGCCGGCCCCGCCACCGGGCTCGAGGAACCGTTCGGCGTCGCCGTCGACAGTGCCGGTGAGGTCTGGGTGGCGGACAACGGAGACGGCTCGATTGTGATCTTCGGCCCCAACGCCAGCGGCAACGCCGCGTACGCACGGTTCATCGCCGGGCCGGCCACGATTCTGAGCTTGGCGGATGGGCTCGCGCTCGACGGCGCCGGGGACGTGCTCGTCGCCGACGGCGAGGGTCGGATCGAGGACTACGCCGCCGGGGTCTCCGGCAAGCCGGTGTCCCCGTTCGCCACGCTGGGGGGATCCCAGACGGGCATCACCAGTGCTCTCGGGGTCGCGATCTCGCCGCCGCTGCTGGGCATCTCCACGGCGACGCTGCCCGCCGCAACCGTCGGGACCGCCTACAGCCAGACGGTGGGCGCCGGGGGCGGGGCCCGGCCGTACCACTTCTCGCTGGCTTCCGGCGCCCTCCCGGCAGGGCTCGCGCTCAATGCCACCACCGGCGCCGTCACCGGGACCCCGACCGCCGCGACAACTGCCAGCTTCACCGTCAAGGTGACTGACGCCACCCTGCCGACGGCCCAGTCCGCCGTGCAGGCGCTGACGATCGTCGTGCGCCCGCCGGTCGTGCCCAGCGTGGTCGTCGCCAACGGCGCCTCGGGCACGGTCACCGACCATCCATTGAGTCCGACCGGGAACGTCGCGCCGCTGTTCACCCTCGGCCGGGGCAACCAGCTCTCGGCGCCCGGCGGCGTGGCCGTCGACCCCACCGGCCGCGTGTACGTCGTCAACAGCGGCAGCGCCACGATCACCGAGTTCGCCCCCGGCGTCACCTCGAGCTCCGGTCCCGACGTGACCATCGCCGGGTCCAACACGGGGCTCAGCAATCCGACGGCGATCGCCCTCGATGCCGCCGGGCGGATCTACGTGACCTCGCAGACGAGCAGCACGATCAGCGTGTTCGCCGCCGGCGCCACCGGGAACGCCGCCCCGATCGCGACGATCTCCGGAACGAACACGGGCCTGGCCGGGCCCGCGTCGGCCACCGTCAACAGCGCCGGCGACCTGTGGGTGGCCAACGCCGGCAACAACTCCCTGACCGAGTACGCGCCCGGCGCGAACGGCAACGTGGCGCCGATCGCGACCGTGGCCGGCGCCGCCACCGATCTCAACTCGCCCGTCGGCATCGGCCAGGACGAGCACGGCAACCTGCTCGTGGCCAACCTGTACGGCGAGTCGATCGCCCGCTTCGCGCCCACCGCGAACGGCAACGTGGCTCCCATCGGGCTGATCGCCGGGGGCAACACGACGCTGGACTTCCCCCATGGGGTCGACGTCGACGCCCAGGGGCGCATCTACGTTCCCAACCAGTTCGGCGACTCGATCGCCGTGTTCGCGCCCGACGCGACCGGCAGCGTGGCGCCGGTGGCCACGATCGCCGGCTCCGCCACCGGGCTCTCCGCGCCGCAGGCGGTCGCGGTCGTCCCGCCGCTGTCGATCCTGACCGGGCGCCTGCCCGGCGCCATCGTCGGACACCTGTACGACTCGACGCTGCAGGCGGCGCTGGGCACGACTCCGTACCGCTGGTCGCTCACGCGCGGGCGGCTGCCCGCGGACCTGCGCCTCAGCCCGGGCGGAGCGGTCTCCGGCGTCCCGCGCCGACCCGGCCGCTGGGCCGTGACGATCGCCGTCACCGACGCCGGGCACCCGAGGATGACGGCTCGCCGCCGGTTCGTGGTGACCGTCCGCTGTCCGACGATCGCAGGCCACCGCACCTGCGCCGTCGATCACGTCACCCGCCGGCCCAGGTCGCCATTTTCCGACCCTCCGGCGACCGCGCCCGCGCGCTGAGGACAGGCTGGGCATCTGAACGAACCTATATCGTTCGTGCCCGCCTGGCCGGTCACTAGGCTGGGCGAGTGAGTGCGACGGTGACCCTGGTGCCGTGGGGCAGCGACGACCTGGCGCTGCTCGAGCGGCTGATGGGCGACCCGCAGATGACCGAGCACCTCGGCGGCCCCGAGAATCCGGACCAGCTGCGCGAGCGTCAGGGCCGTTACGAGCGCCTCGAGGGCGGCGATCGCATGTTCAAGATCATCGATGTGGCGAGCGGTGCCGGCGCCGGCTCGGTCGGCTTCTGGACGAGGCAGTGGCGCGACGAGCAGGTCCACGAGGTCGGCTGGATGGTCGTGCCGGAGTTTCAGGGCCGTGGCATCGCCGTGGCGGCGACCGCGCAGGCGATCGAGCTCGCCAAGCGCCACGACAGGCACCGCTTCATGCACGCCTTCCCGAATGTCGACAACGCCCCGTCGAACGCGATCTGCCGCAAGCTCGGCTTCGAGCTGGTCGAGGCATGCGAGTTCGAGTTCCCCAAGGGGCACTTCATGACCTGCCACGACTGGCGCCTGGACCTGCGCGCCCCGTGAGCGACCAGGCCGCTCGCTCAACCCCAGCCCGCACGTCGCCGGGTCGACGTGCCCCGCCATGGGGGGGCTTCGTTTCAGAGCGGCTGAAGGGACTCGAACCCTCGACCTTCTGCATGGCAAGCAGACGCTCTAGCCAACTGAGCTACAGCCGCGCGGTCGGCGCAGTATAGCCCTGGCCCTTCGCCCACCCGCACGCCGGGCGCTCGGCGATACGCTCCTCGCACGTCCGCCGGTGCGTGCCTCCACGATGTTCCCGTCAGGGTCTGGGCCTGCCCGCTTGACCTGCCCGCGCCGGCGCGGCGCGAGCTCGCCGCGTGCCTGACGACGGCCGAGCGCCGCGACGCCGAGCAGCGACCGGATCCGCAGGATCGCGAGCGGTTGCTGAGCGCCCGCGCGTGGCGCCGTTGGCTGCTCGGGGCCGAGCTGGGATGTGACCCCGCCGACGTGCCGATCGTCGCCGACGGGCGCGGAAAGCCGCGCCTCGCCGGGTCGCCGGAAGCCGAGCTGACCTTCAGCGCGACCCGCAGCCGGGATCTGGCGCTCGTCGCCGTCAGCCGGCGGATGGAGGTGGGGGTGGACGTGGAGGCGGTTGATCCCGCGACCGACGTCGAGCGCTTCGCCGCCCGGTTTCTCACCGCGGCCGAGCAGCGAGCGCTGGCCCGCCTGCCGGCTGAGCAGCGCCGGGACGCCCTGTTCGCCTGCTGGACGCGCAAGGAGGCCTACCTCAAGGGGGTCGGCGTGGGGCTCTCGGTCGCGGCGGAGTCCGTCGAGGCCTGGGCCGGCGACGATCGCCCGACGACGGTGGCGGGCTGGTCGGTGCACGCGCTGGCGGTGAGGCCCGGGTTTGCGGCTGCCGTTGCCGGCGCGGATCCGCGGACGTGGCTTCCGTCAGGTCCGGATAAGCCTGATGAATCAATTTTTCCGCGGTCTCTGCAGTAATGAGTAAGCTTTTTGTGGGGACAAAGGACGCCAGGAAGGCGATCGGAAAGACGGAGGGCTATGGAGCAACCCACAGCAGTGGAGCTGGTCGGCGGGGCGGCGCGGCGGGCGCCGGAGCAGCGTCGCGGTCCGCGGCCCGGACGGCACGCTCTCCTACGGTGAGCTGTGGCGGCGTTCCGAGCGCCTGGCCAGACACCTGCGCCAGCTCGGGGTCAGGCCCGGGGATCTCGTCGGCCAGTGCCTCGAGCGTTCCGCCGCGCTGGCGGTCGCCGGACTGGCGGCTCTGCGCGCGGGCGCCGCCTATGTGGCGATCGACCCCGCCTATCCGGATGAGCGGCTGCGGTGGATGCTCGACGACGCGGGCGTCGCCGCCGTGGTGACCGACGCGGCCAACGCCGACCGATTGCTGGGCGATCGCGCGCCGGTGGTGCTCGGCGACGGCGGCGGGCTTGCGGCCGATGTGCCCCTCGACGCCGGGCCGCTTCCCGCCGCGCCGGCCTCCACGGACCTCGCCTATGTCGTCTACACGTCAGGGTCGACCGGCCACCCGAAGGGCGTGATGATCGAGCACGGCAGCCTGGCCAACCTCATCGCGTGGCATCACGAGGCGTTCGGGCTCTCCGCCGACGATCGCTGCACGCAGATCGCCAGCCCCGGATTCGATGCCGCCGTCTGGGAGCTGTGGCCGGCCCTGGCCGCCGGGGCGGAGCTCCGCGTCGTTCCCGAGGAGCTGCGTCGCGATCCGCTGGGGCTGCGTGACTGGCTGGTGGCGGAGGGCATCACGGTCGGCTTCGTGCCCACCGCGGTGGCCGAGGGGCTCCTCGCCGTGCCGTGGCCGCCCGACGTGCCGCTGCGCCATCTGCTGACCGGCGGCGACGCGCTGACCCGTCGCC
This sequence comes from uncultured Solirubrobacteraceae bacterium, assembly GCA_963744845.1. Taxonomy (GTDB): domain Bacteria; phylum Actinomycetota; class Thermoleophilia; order Solirubrobacterales; family Solirubrobacteraceae; genus Palsa-465. Next base: position 47,851 of record CAVUVE010000012.1, on the reverse strand, counting down.
CGGCGGCCGAGCTGGGCTTCGAGGTGGTCAACAACTACGGGCCCAGCGAGGCGACGGTAGTCGCCACATCGGGCCCCGTCGCCTCCGCGGGCTCGGGGCCGCCGTCGATCGGACGGCCGATCACCGGGATGCTGGCCGAGGTCGTCGACGAGGCCCTCGGCCCCGTGGCGCCCGGCGAGGTCGGCGAGCTGCTGGTGGGTGGCGTGGCGGTGGCCCGCGGCTACCTGCACCGCGACGACCTGACCGCCGAGCGCTTCCACGAGGACTCCCGGGGGCGCTGGTACCGGACCGGGGACCGGGTCCGGCGCCGGCCCGACGGCGAGATGGACTTCCTCGGCCGCGCCGACGACCAGCTCAGCCTGCGCGGCTTCCGGGTCGAACCGGCCGAGATCGTGAGCGTGCTCGACTCGCACCCGGCGATCGACGCCAGCGCGGTGATCGGCGCCGAGCGTCCGGGCGCTGACCTGGAGCTCGTCGCCTACACGGTGCCCACCGGCGGCATGCGCCCGGATGGCGCCGAGCTGAGCGAGTTCGTGGGCGCGCGGCTGCCCGAGCACATGGTGCCGGCACGCTACGTGTGGCTGGCCGAGCTGCCGCTGACCGCGCACGGCAAGCTCGACCGCGACGCCCTTGCCGACGCGGCCCCGACCCCCGCGCGGTCCGGGACGGCGTCCGCCGGTGAGCCCGAGACGTCCGTCGAGCAGACGGTCGCCTCGATCGTCGCCGAGCTGCTGTCCGTGGACCACGTCGGCCTCGACGAGAACTTCTTCCTCCTCGGCGGTCATTCGATGCTCGGCGCGCAGCTGATCGTCCGCCTCGAGGACCTGCTCGGCGTCGAGATCCCCCTTCGCTTCCTGTTCGACCACCCGACGCCCGCGGAGATCGCGCACGAGGTGACGCGTCAGCGAGCGCCGGAGCCGGCCGGCGATCTGGTCGCTGCTGATTGATGAGCGGCACCCCGGTCACCGACGGGTCCCCGCCGCTGAGTCTGTACCACCTCCTCGACCCCGAGGTGCTGGCCGACCCCTATCCGCTGTATCGCCGGCTGCGCGAGGAGGACCCGGTGCACTGGGACCCCTACCTGCACGCCTGGGTCGTCACCCGCTACGCCGACGTGGTCACGGTGCTGCACCGCTTCCGCGCCGCCCGGACTCCGGCGCCGGACCGGTTGGACGAGCTCGGGATGGGCGAGCTCAGCCCGATCGCCGCCGTCATGGTCAAGCAGATGCTGTTTCTCGATCAGCCCGAGCACGGCCGGGTCCGCCGCCTCGCCTCGGCGGCGTTCACCCCCCGGCGGGTGGCCCGCCTGCGCGACCACATCCGCCAGATCACCGAGACCCTGATCGACGGACTGCCCGCCGACGGCGAGTTCGATGTCATCTCTCGGCTCGCCAACCCGCTGCCGGCGATCGTCACCGCGGAGATGCTCGGCGTGCCGACGACCGATCACGAGCTGCTCAAGTCGTGGTCGCAGGACTTCGCCGAGATGCTGGGCAACTTCCAGCACAATCCCGGGCGGGCGGCCAAGGTCCTCCAGAGCGTCGAGGAGATGGTCACCTACTTCGGCGCCGCGGTGGCCGCCGAGGCGAGCCGGCCCACGGAGGGGCTGATCAACGCGCTCGTGACCGCCGAGGTCGATGGCGACCGGTTGACCGACGAGGAGATCGTCGCCAACGTGATCGTGACCATGGTGGGCGGCCAGGAGACGACCACCAATCTGATCGGAAACGGGTTGCTCACCCTCCTGCGCCAGCCCGAGCAGCTCGCCCGCCTGCGCTCCGATTCGGCGCTCATGCCGAGCGCCGTCGAGGAGCTGCTGCGCTACGAGAGCCCCAGCCAGCACACCGCGCGGCTGGCGCCGGCCGGCGCCGTCCTCGGCGCGTCCACGATTCCCGAGGGCGATGCGGTGATCGCCGTTATGGGAGCGGCCAATCGCGACCCGGAGCGCTTTCCCGATCCCGATCGGATCGATCTGGCCCGCCCCGACAACCGCCACGTCGCGTTCGGCTGGGCGGGCCACTTCTGCTTCGGCGCACCACTGGCCCGCATCGAGGGGGCATTGGCCTTCGAGGCCCTGCTGGCGCGCTTCGGCGAGATCGCGCTGGCACCTGATGAGGAGATCCGATGGCGACCCAACCTCGGTCTGCGGGGCCTGACCAGCCTGCGCGTGACCGCGCGGTAACCGCGACCGCCGCGACGAGCGGCGACACGGTCGCGCCGCTGGCGGTCGCCCAGGAGGCGCTGTGGTACCGGGCCGTCCTGGCGCCGACCGCGCTCACCTACAACGAGGCGATCTCGATTCGCAAGGACGGCCCGCTCGACGCCGAGGCCCTCCGCCTCGCCTTGAACGAGATCGTTCGCCGCCACGCCGCGTGGCGCACGACGTTCGATGCTAACGGCGGTGAGCCGGTCCAGGTCGTTGGGCCGCCGCCGACGTTCGAGCTGCCGGTGCTCGACCTCAGCGGGCTCACCCGCGACCAGGCTGAGCGCCGGGCCGCCGAGATGGTGGGCGAGACGGCCCGCGTTCCCTATGACCTGCGCCACGGCCCACTGCTGCGTCCGCGGCTTGTCCGGTTTGACCCGAGCCATCACCGGCTGTACCTGGCGATGCATCACCTGATCTTCGACGGAGTCAGCGTGACCCGGATCGTGCTGCCGGAGCTGGCGACCCTGTACGAGGCGTTTGCCCGCGGAGGGCCCGCTCCGCGTCTCGACCCTCCGGTCGTCTACGCGGAGTACGCCCGCTGGGGGCAGGCGTCGATGCACGGGCCGCGCGCCGAGCGCCGGCTGGCCTACTGGGAGCGGCGATTGAGCGGCGCGCCGACGCTTTCCCTGGCCCTCGATCATGACCGACCGTCGGCGTCGCTGTCGCGCGGGGGGGCGCTGGCGCTGGAGGTGGCGCCCGAGACCGTCGAGCGCCTGCGCGACACCGCTCGGGCGGCCGGCGCCACTCTGTTTCAGATGTTGGCGGCGACCTGGGCGCTGCTGCTGGCCGCTCACGCCGGGCAGGAGGACGTCGTCTTCGCCGTCGCCGCTGACACCCGCTATCGCCCCGAGTTCCAGGACGTCGTCGGCTGCGCGGTCACCGCGCTGACGCTGCGCCTGGACCTCAGCGGCGATCCGACGGTCAGCGAGCTGGTCCTCCGGGTGCGCAACGAGCTGCTCGACGGGCTGGACAACATGCTGCCCTTCGAGCGCCTGGCGCGCGCTCTCGACGCCGACGCCGCCGGCGACAATCCGATCTATCGGACGATGCTCGTCCTGGAACCGGTCACCGTGAGCTCGGATCCCGCGTGGTCGGTGCATCAGATCGACGCGCCGCTGGCCGATGCCGTGGGCGCCTGCAAGGTCGATCTGGAGTTGCAGCTCGAGGAGCTCCCGAATGGCGGGCTGACCGGCCAGCTGCTCTATGACCGTGACCTGATCGAGCGAGCGACCGCCGAGCGCTTCCGCGACCATTGGCTGCGCCTCGCCGACCTCGTCGCGGCCGCATCGCCGAGCGTTCCCATCAGCCGGCTGGCGATGCTCACGCCCACCGAGGAGCAGCGTCTGCTGACCGAGGTCAACGCGACCCGGACCGAGCTGCGTCGGGCCACCGTCCACGAGCTCGTCTCGGCACGAGCCGCTGCGCCAGCCGCAGGCCATCGCCGTGTGCGACGGCGCGGTGCGGATCTCCTATGGGGAGCTGGACCATCGATCCGATCCCACGGCGGCGGCCGCGCCCGACCCCGACGCGCCGGCCGCGCAGGTCATCGTCGACGCGTTGCGGGCACTGAAGCGCGGCGCCCCGCTGCAGATCCCGGCGGCGGGGGGGTGGACCGTGGCGATCCCCGACGAGGCCGCGGTCAACGGAGCGCTCGCCCTCGGCGCCGAGCTGACTCTCACGTCCTCCGACACGGTCCTCGTCCTTCCCGGGACGCTCGTCCGCGACCCCGTCGCGACGCTGTGGATGGGCCTCATCGCCGGAGCGCGGCTCGTCCTCGCCAGTCCCGAGGCGGCCGGGAACGGCGCCCGGCTGCGTCGCCTCATCCGCGCCGAGGAGGTCACCTTCCTGCAGGCGTCACCCGACGAATGGCAGTCGCTCATCGACACCGGACTGCGTTCGGTGCGGGGGCTGCGGGCGCTCAGCTGCGCCGACCGGGGCAGCGCGCTCTCTCGAGAGCTGGCCGGGCAGCTCCTCGACCGCTGCCGGGTGCTGTGGAACGCCTACGGGACGGCGGAGACCTCGGGCTACGGCACGCTCGGGCGGGTCGAGATCGGGGGCCCGGTGACGATCGGACGGCCGCTGGCCAACACCCGCGCCTACGCCGTCGATCGCCACGACCGCCCGGTGGCGTTCGACGTCGTCGGCGAGCTGCTCATCGCCGGCGAGGGCGTGGCCGCCGGCTACCTCGACCCCGACGCCCCGGATGATCGCTTCGTCGCCGATCCATTCGGAGCCGGCCGCGCGTTTCGCACCGGTCAGCGGGTCCGGCGACGGCCCGACGGCCGGTTGGAGCAGCTGTCCGGACACTGAGCGCGTGCCCGCCCCGAGCGACGCGATGCTCGACAGAGGCGACGACCGGAATCGAACCGGTGTAGACGGCTTTGCAGGCCGCTGCGTAGCCACTCCGCCACGTCGCCGCGGCCCCAAGCGTACTCAGGCGGCGCGCAGGACGACGGCGTTGCCCGACGGATCGCGCACGACCGCCCCGCCATCCACCGTCTCTGCCGTCAGGCCCGCGGCGCTGACCCGGGCCAGGACGCGATCGAGCTCGTCGGCGCCGGGGAGGCGCACGTCGAACGAGCGCAGCCCGACCGCTCCGGGGGCGGGCGGCGCCGATCCGGCACTGTTCCACGTGTTCAGGCCGATGTGGTGGTGGTAGCCCCCGGCGGAGACGAACAGCGCGCCCGGATAGCCCCGCACGGTCACGTCGAAGCCGAGCACGCCGCGGTAGAAGTCCTCGGCGGCCGCGATATCGGACACCTGGAGGTGCACGTGCCCCATGCGCGTTCCCGCCGGCAGCCGCTCGGGCACGGGGGGCGCATCGGTCAGCTCGCCGGCGAGCGACTGCAGGTCGAGCCGCAACGTGGCCATCGCCAGCTGGCCGTGCTCGTCGGTCCGCCACTCACTGCGGTCGCGGTCACGGTAGATCTCGATCCCGTTGCCGTCGGGGTCGTTGAGGTACAGCGCCTCGGAGACGAGGTGGTCAGACGCGCCGCTCAGCGGCCAGCGCGCCCCGGCCAGCCGGGCGAGGGCGTAGGCGAGCTCGCGCCGCGACGGCGTCAGCAGCGCGAGATGGAACAGGCCGGTGGCCCGAGGGTTCAGCGCGGGCGCGCCGGCGTCGCCGCGCAGCGTCACGAGCGCGGGCTCGTCGCCGACGCCGAGGGCCACCACGCCGTCGGCGTGCTCGCGGGCGCCGAGTCCGAGTGCGGTCTCGTAGAACGCGCGCGAGCGGTCGAGGTCAGAGACGGTCAGAGCGACCGTGCCGACCGTCGTGGCGGCGGCGATCGAGGGGGTGGTGATGGCACTCATCGGACCCGTCCCACAGACTACGCCGCCACGAACTGGCGGTGGTGCTCGACGAGGCCGGCGACCAGCTCGGCGAGACGCTCGCGCGTCTCAGGATCGGTGAGCTCGCCGTCGGGGGAGAACAGCTCGGGGGCGTTGGCGACGGCCAGCTCGGTGGGGAGGACCCGGGCGCCGGCCACGCCCAGCGCCTTGCGCAGGTGGTCCTGGGCCCACATCGAGCCGTAGGCGGTGACGCTCGCCCCGATGGCGGCGACCGGCTTGCCCCACAGCGAGGCGTCCGGGCCGTGGGGCCGCGAGGCCCAGTCGACGACCTGCTTGACCTGACCGGGCATCGTCGTGTTGTACTCGGGGGTGGCGAACAGCACCGCGTCGGCGGCCTCGATCTCGGCCCGCAGGCGCGCAACCTCGGCCGGCGGATCGTCGGTGTCGCGGTCCTCGTTGTAGGGGGGCAGGCGGTCCAGGCCCTCGAAGATGTCGAGCTCGGTGCCCTCGGGCAGCAGCTCGGCGGCGGCCTGCAGCAGCGCCGTGTTGTACGACGCTGCGCGCAGGCTCCCGGAGATTCCGAGGATTCTCATCTGACTAGGCGGCCTTGACGGCCGAGACGTTGACGAGCAGCTTGACCTCGTTGGCGACGAGGAGGTTGCCGTTGGGCAGGGTCTGGTTCCACTTGAGGTCGAACTCGCGGCGATCGATCACGCCCTCGAGCTCGAGGCCGATCCGCTGGTTGCCCCACGGGTCCTCGCCGTTCTCGGCGATCTCGCCGGTGAGCTCGATCGGCTTGCTGACGCCCTTGATGGTGATCTCGCCGGTGAGGCGGACCTTGCCGTCAGCGGTCGCGTCGGTCCCGGTCGAGCGGAAGCTGATCTGCGGATGCTGGTCGACGTCGAAGAAGTCCGGGGCCTTGAGATGGCCGTCGCGGTTCTCCTCGCCGCTGTCGACGGTCGCGACCTCGACGGTACCCTCGAGGACGGGGGCGTCGCCGGTGGCGTCGACCGTGCCGGCAAACCCACGGAAGCTGCCGCGGACGGTGGCGATGCCCATGTGCTTGACCGCGAAGCCGATGCTCGAGTGGGCGGGATCGACGTTGTAGACGCCGGTGGGAATGCGATCGGCGGTGAGGCTGGTGACTGACATGGACGGCTCCTTGAACGAGATGGTTGAGTCAACAATCATCTTAGCAATTTTGTTTGCGCCGTCAAGTATTGAGAGGTCAACTCCATCGAGAGACCCGCAGCGGTGGCCGGCAGGGGGAACGGCGGCCGTCTATTCGACGGTGCAGGCGCCCTCGGCCGGCGCGCCCGGCAGCCGGCGCAGCAGCGCAGCGAGCTGGACGATCTCCTGGGGGCTGAAGTGCGCCAGGAACAGACGGTTGATGCTCGTCACATGCGAGCAGCCCGCCTCGCGGAGCTTCGCGTAGCCGCCGTCGGTCAGCTGGGCATACGAGACCCGCGCGTCGTTGGGGCACGCCACCCGCTCGATCCACCCGGCCTGCACGAGCCCGTCGACGAGTCGGGTGATGCCCGAGCGGGTGAGCATCGTGCGCTCGGCCAGCGCCGACATCGGCAGGTGCTGACCATCGGCCTGGGCGAGATACAACAGGACCTCGTAGTCACGGGTCGTCATGCCGTGCTCGGCGACCAGCTCGGCGTCGAGCACCCTGACAATCGACGCATGGCTCTGCAGGTAGCTGCGCCACGCCTCGAGGGCGGCGCCCTCCAGGGTCGATGGGGTGACGGCACTCATAGCCTGAAGTCTAGTTGACAGATCAACGGTCAGGTGCAGGCTGAGCCCGGAGTCCGCCGCCGTCGGGCCGTAAGCTCCTCGCCATGCGTGAGATCGCTCCCGGACTGTGGCACTGGACGGCCCGCCATCCGCACATCGGCTCCGAGGTCAGCTCGTACTACCTGCGCTCCGAGCGCGTCGCCCTGGACCCGCTGCTGCCCGCCGAGGGGCTCGAGTGGTTCGCCGGCGCCGAGCCCGAGCACGTCCTGCTCTCCAACCGCCACCACGACCGCGACGCGTGGCGTCTGCAGGAGGCCTTCGGCGCGGCGGTGCATTGCTCGGCCGCCGGCGTCGGTGAGCTCGAGGGTCGCGGCCGGGTGACTCCCTTTGCCTTCGGCGACGAGCTGCCCGGCGGAATCGTCGCCCATGAGGTGGGCGCGATCTGCCCCGACGAGACGGCGCTGCACATCCCCGTCCACCACGCGCTCGCCGTCGCCGACGGGGTCGTGCGCTGGGGCGGGGGGAGGAGATGGGCTTCGTCCCCGACTCCCTGATGGACGAGCCGGCGCAGACCCGGCTAGGAACTGCGCGAGGCCTACCGTCGGCTGCTGCACCTCGACTTCGAGCTGCTGCTGCTCGCTCACGGCGATCCGGTGACCGCCGACGCCCGCCGCCGGCTGCGCGCGTTCGTCGAGGGCTAGCGCCGATGCGTCGCGCCGGCCCAGCCGCGTTGGCGATCGCGCTTCTCCTGGCAGCCTGCGGGGGCACCGCCACGCCGGCGGCCCGTTCGGGCTCGAGCAGCACGTCAGCGCCTGCTGCCCCGCCCGCCGGGCGCCTCTCGGTCAGCCCGGCGGCGCCCACGACCACGTCAACGGTGACGTTCGCCTTCGCGGCGCCCGTCACCGCCGGGCATCACGGCGCGTCGCTGCTGTCCTTCGCTCTGACGCTGACCGGGCCGCGCCGTGCCGGGTGCGTCGGACCCCGCACGGCGGCGTTTCCGCACGCGGTCAAGGGCGCGACGGCCCGCGTGCGCCTCGGCGGCCACTGGTGCGCCGGCGCGTACGTCGCTCAGGTTCAGGAGTTCGCCCGACCCTTCTGCCGCCCCGGTCAGATGTGTCCGCAGTACGTGCGCCTGGTCGCCACGGTCGCCGCTGCTCACTTCCGCGTGACCGCGGGCTGAAGGGCGCCCGCGCCGGTATAACCACAGACTCCTGCCCCCGGACACAGGACCTCACCGTGACGACACCCCAGTTCGCGATCTTCGACCACATCGAGGACATCCCCGGAACGCCGACGAGCCAGCTGTTCAAGGATCGGCTGGCGCTCATCAAGACCGCTGACGAGGCGGGCTTCGCCGGCTACCACTTCGCCGAGCACCACGGGGGCGAGCTGTGCATGGCCCCCAGCCAGGAGCTGTTCATCGCCGCCGCCTCGCAGGTGACCGAGCAGATCCGCCTCGGACCGATGGTCAAGCTGCTGCCGATGCACAACCCGGTGCGGATCATCGAGGACATGTGCGTACTCGATCAGCTCACCGAGGGCCGTCTCGAGTTCGGCGTCGGACGCGGCGCGGTCCCCATCGAGCACGCGTGGTTCGGGGACGGGTGGCATGGCTCGCGGGAGCGGTTCACCGACGTGCTCGGCATCATCGAGCGCGCGCTCGCCCACGGGGAGATATCGAGCGAGGGCAGCCGCTTCTATGACTTCCCGCCGATGCCGCTGCACACCAAGCCCTACCAGGAGCGGATCCCGTTCTGGTATCCGGGCAGCCCGCAGACCGCCGGCCAGCACGGCATGAGCCTGATGTGGCCGGGCAAGATCAGCGAGGACGCCTACGAGCAGTACGTGACCGCCTGGCAGGACCACAAGGACGACGCCATCCGGATGGACGGTCCCGACGACGAGCCGCGCGTCGGCTACAGCATGCTGATGGCGATCGCCCCCACCGACGAGGAGGCGCGGGCCATCGCCCAGCGGGGGATGGAGGGGCTGATCCGCCGCACCCGGGCGAGCCATCGCTTCGACCACCTCGTCCTCCCGCCCGACGAGTGCGAGGCGGCCCAGGGCCCGTTGCGGGCCATCATCGCCAACATGGACATCGCGATCGAGTTCGGCGCCGGCACACCCGGGCGGATCGCCGAGCGCCTGGCGATGCTCCTCGAGGACGGGATGGCCGACTACATCTGCCTGATGTTCCCGGCCGGCGACATGACGATCGACGAGTCGCGGCGAACGCTCGAGCTGTTCGTCACCGAGGTCCAGCCCCAGCTCGCGCAGACCGTCAGCCCCTGAGCCCGCCGCACCCGCGGGGCCGCTGTGCGAGTGGACGATGCTGGGCTCGAACCAGCGACCTCCGCCTTGTCGAGGCGGCGCTCTCCCAGCTGAGCTAATCGTCCGGGAGCGGTAAATGTAGCGTGACCGGCGCTCGCCGTCACGGGGATACACTGGCCCGCCATGAGGCGGTTGCGGTGGGGCATGATCCTGGTGTCGCTGGGGGTGGCGGCATCGGCGCCCGCCGCGCTGGCGGCGGGCACCGCCGTGCGGGTCAGTCCCCGACGGGGCGGGATCCACACGAACTTCGTCCTGCGCTTCACGATTCCCGATGCCACCGGCATCACCGGGGACGTCGATGTCGCCGACGAGCTGCTGGTGGCCGGCCACGGTCACGCCGGCTGCCTCGGCTCGGCGGAGGTGCCGCTGCGCTCGGCGCCGGCCGGCACCGCGTTCCGGGTGACGCTCAACCCGCAGCACCTCAACGGACACTGGTGCCCGGGCACGTTCACCGGCTCGCTCGTCGAACGCCGGACGACCATCTGCCCGCCCGGGCCGGTGCAGGCGCAGATCGTGTGCCCGCTCTACGTGCTCGCGCCGCGGGTGATCGGGCGCTTCCGCTTCACGGTCGCCCCGCCCCGGCAGACGCACACGGCGCGCTAGACGCGCCTGGCGACGGCGCGGCCTAGCATCGTCGGCCATGGACTACGAGCTTCCCGACGGCACGACGCTCAGCCTCGACGACGGGGCGACCGGCGCCGACGCGGCCGCGGCGATCGGGGCCGGCCTGGCGCGGGCGGCCCTGGCCATCAAGGTCGACGGCGAGCTGCGCGATCTCGCGCGTCCGCTGCCCTCCGCCAACGGCCACCCGCCGCGGCTGGAGATCGTCACCGAGCGCAGCGGCGACGACGCCCTGACGCTCATCCGCCACGACGCCGCCCACGTGCTGGCGGCCGCCATGCTGGAGCTGTATCCGGGAGTGAAGATCTCGATCGGCCCCGCGATCGACAACGGCTTCTACTACGACTTCGAGTTCCCCGAGGGGGTGACCGTCAACGACGGTGACTTCGCCGCCATCGAGGCGGCCATGCAGCGCCACGTCGACGCTGACGAGCCGTTCGTGCGCGAGGACGTGTCGGTGCAGTCAGCGCTCGAGCGCTTTCGCGCCGAGGACCAGCCCTACAAGGTCGAGCTCATCGAGGACCTCATCCGCACCGAGGGCGTGGACACCGTCTCGCTGTACACCAACGGGCCGTTCACCGACCTCTGCCGCGGTCCCCACGCTCCGAGCACGAAGCGAATCAAGGCGTTCAAGCTGCAGTCGGTGGCCGGGTCCTACTGGCGCGGCGACGCCAACCGCCAGATGCTCACGCGCGTGTATGGAACGGCGTTCTTCTCGGCCAAGGACCTGGCGGCGTTCGAGGAGCTGCTCGAGCGCGCCCGGGCCAACGACCACCGCCGCCTCGGTCCGCTCCTCGGCCTGTTCGGCTTCTCCGAGACCGCCCCCGGTTCGGCCTTCTGGTACCCGGCGGGCACCGAGGTCTACAACGCGCTGGTCACCCTCAGCCGCGAGATGGGCCGGCCGCGCGGCTACACCGAGGTCAAGACGCCGCAGCTGTTTGACCGCTCGCTGTGGGAGACCTCCGGTCACTGGCAGAAGTACCGCGAGCACATGTTCACCACCGAGTCCGAGAACCGCCAGCTGGCGATCAAGCCGATGAACTGCCCCGGCCACTGCCAGCTGTACTCGATGCGGCCGCACTCATATCGCGATCTGCCGGTGCGCTACTCCGAGCCGGGCCTGCTGCACCGCAACGAGCCCAGCGGCACGCTGCACGGCCTGCTGCGGGTCCGCCACTTCGCCCAGGACGATGCCCACATCTTCTGCACCGAGGACCAGATCCAGGACGAGGTCGCCGCCGTGCTGGAGTTCGCGTTCGCCACCTACGCCGTGTTCGGGCTCGACGTCCGCCTCGAGCTCTCGACCCGCCCCGAGAACCGGATCGGCTCCGATGCGTTATGGGATCACAGCGAGGCCGCGCTGAAGGCAGCGCTCGACAGCCAGGGACTGGAGTACGAGCTCAACGAGGGCGACGGCGCCTTCTACGGCCCCAAGATCGACATGCACATGACCGATTCCCTCGGCCGCTCGTGGCAGCTGGGCACCTGCCAGCTCGATTACAACTTCCCCGAGCGCTTCAACCTGACCTACGTCGGCGCCGACAACGCCGAGCACCAGCCGGTGATGATCCATCGCGCCCTGATGGGCTCCTACGAGCGCTTCATCGGGATCCTGCTCGAGCACTTCGGGGGCGAGCTGCCGGTGTGGCTGACCCCCGTGCAGGCGATCGTGCTGCCGATCGCCGACCGCCACGAGGAGTACGGGCGGGCGGTGCGGGCGCGGCTGACCGACCTCGGCCTGCGGGCCGAGCTCGACGACCGCACCGAGTCGGTGGGGCGCAAGATCCGCGACGCCGAGCTGCGCAAGATCCCCTACATGCTCGTCGTCGGCGACCGCGAGGCCGAACGCGACGAGGTGAGCGTGCGCGAACACCGGGGCGGTGACGCCGGCGCGCTCCCCGTGGCGGAGTTTGCCCGGCAACTCGCCGAGGAATCGAGAACTCGCTCCCGGGGGTGATCCCCCGCTATACTTGTCGTCGTTGAACACACGTCCACTCGTACAGCGTCGGCCCGCTTGAACCACCCGGCCGCGCCAACCATCTAGTGCCGGTCCCTCGTCGATTTGACCGGCGCCCGCCCGAGCGGGACCTGACTCGGACCAATGACCGCATCCGCGTGCCCGAAGTCCGGCTCGTCGGAGAGGACGGCAAGCAGATCGGCGTCGTCAAGACATCCGAGGCGCTCGCCTATGCGCAGGAGCGCGATCTCGATCTCGTCGAGGTGGCCCCCGACGCCCGCCCGCCGGTGTGCCGGGTGCTCGATTACTCCAAGTACAAGTACGAGCAGGCCCAGAAGCAGAAGGCGGCCCGCAAGCACCAGCAGCAGATCACGATCCGCGAGATCAAGTTCCGCCCGAAGATCGCCCAGAACGACTACGACACCAAGAAGGGCCACGTCCGGCGCTTCTTGAAGGGCAAGGATCGCGTCAAGGTCACGATCATGTTCCGCGGCCGCGAGGTCACCCACCCCGAGCGCGGCACCGCCCTGCTCGACAAGCTGGCCACCGAACTCGCCGACATCGCCGTCGTCGAGCAGACGCCGCTGCAGGACGGGCGCAACATGACGATGATGCTCGCCCCGTCGAAGGCCGCGCTCGCCGGCGAGACCGACGGCGACGGCGACAAGGGCGAAGCCGCCGACAAGGCCGAAGCCGCCGACAAGGCCGAACCCGCCGTCGCGGCCGAACCCGCCGACACGGCCGAACCCGCCGACAAGGCCGAACCGCCGACAAGGCCGAACCCGCCGTCACGGCCGAACCCGCCGTCAAGAGCGAACCCGCCGCGGCCACCGACGGCGGCGACAACGGGCATCACAACGGCGCGGCCGACGAGCCGGCGCCCACCCCCAGCGACGCCGCAGCCTGACGGCCCGTAGTCCTCGCGGTCGTCGATGACGTCGATGACGACGCCGGCACGCGGTGCGCGCCTGGACCGGCGCCTCGTGGCCGTGATGGCCGTCGCCTGTGGCGCGGCGGTCGCCAACCTGTACTACGCCCAGCCGCTGCTGTCGACGATCGCCGGCGCGTTTCACACCTCCGACGGGACGGCGGGCCTGCTCGTCACCGTCTCGCAGGTGTTCTACGCCGTCGGGCTGGTCCTGATCGTCCCGCTCGGCGATCTCGTCGACCGGCGGCGGCTGATCGCGCGGCTGCTGACGATCTGCACCCTCGGCCTCATCCTCGCCGCCGCGGCACCGTCGTTCGCCCTCCTCGCCGGCGCGATGGCGGTCGTGGCGACGACCTCGGTCGTCGTCCAGATCCTCGTTCCGTTCGCCAGCACGCTGGCCGCCGAGTCCGAGCGTGGACATGTCGTCGGGATCGTCATGAGCGGTCTGCTGACGGGGATCCTGCTCGCCCGCACCGTCTCCGGCCTCGTCGCCGGCGCCGTCGGCTGGCGGGCGATGTTCGTGGTCGCGGCGGGGATGATGGCGGTTCTCGGGGCCGGGTTGTGGCGCGTGTTGCCGCGCGTCGCGCCGCCGGCGTCGCTGCCCTACCGCCGGCTGCTGGTCACCGTGGCCGAGCTCGTCCGCGACGAGCCGCTCCTGCGCCGTCGCATGGCCTACGGGGCGTGCGGGTTCGCCGGGTTCGCGCTCGTGTGGACGACGATCGCCTTCCTGCTCTCTGCCGCTCCGTTTCGCTTCGGGGAGACGACGATCGGGCTGTTCGGGCTCGCCGGACTGGCCGGCGCGCTCGGAGCTCAGGGACTCGGCCGGCTGGCCGACGCCGGCCGCGGGCGACCGGCGACCGGTCTCGTGCTGGCGGCGATCCTGGCCAGCTGGGGGGTACTGGCGCTCGGCGCATCCTCGGTCGTCCCGATCGTGATCGGCCTCGCCCTCATCGACTTCGGGGTCCAGGGCCAGAACGTGCTCAGCCAGCACGTCATCTACGGCCTCGGCGCCGAGAACGCCAGCCGCGTGACGACCGCCTACGTGACCTCGAACTTCCTCGGCGGTGCCCTCGGATCGGCCGCCGGGTCGGTGGCCTGGAGCGCGGGCGGGTGGTCGGCGGTGTGCATCGCCGGCGCGGCGATCGCCGCGGTGGCGTTCGCGTTGTGGCTGACCGGGCGCTGATCGTCACAGATCGGCGCCGGCTGACAATAAGCAGGTATGGAGGGTTCGAGTGACCCGCGCACCGACGGCGAGCTGCTGGTGGCCACGCCGGGAGATCCCGAGGCGTTCGCGGTCTTCTACCGCCGCCATGTCCGGGGGATGCTGGCGTTCTTTCGCCGCCGGGCCCCGAGCGCCGAGGTCGCCTTCGATCTGACCGCCGAGACCTTCGCCGCTGCGCTCGAGGCGGCGCCTCGCTACGAGCTGCGCACCGAGCCGGCGCGCGGCTGGCTGTACGGGATCGCATGGAACAAGCTGCACGAAGCCCAGCGCCGTGGGCGGGCCGACGACGCCGCCCGTCGCGCGCTCGGGATGAGCCCGATCGTCCTCACTGACGAGGGGATCGAGCGCATCGAGGCCCTGACCGGCGCCGCCGCGCTCGAGCTGCTCGAGACGCTGCCGGCCAACCAGCGGTCGGCGGTTCGCGGTCGCGTGCTCGAGGAACGGGGCTACGACGAGCTCGCCGGTCAGCTCGGCTGCTCCCCGAGCGTGGTGCGCAAGCGCGTCAGCCGCGGCATGGCGGCGATCAGGGCCCGAATGGAGGCGATGCGAGATGCGTGACGACCCGGTCGATCTGCTGGCCCGCGAGCTGCTGCGCGCCGCACGGCGGGCGAGCGTCCCCTCCGCGGCGGCGGCCGCACCCCCGCCCGGGCGGCGGCGGGCGGGGTGGGGAGGGCTCGCTCTCGCCGGCTCGGTGATCGTCGTCGTGCTCGTCGCCGGCGTCGCGCTCGTGGCCCTCCACGGCCACACGGGCGTGCGTCGCTCCGCTCCCGCGAGCCCGGCCGGGGAGGTCAGCCGGCTGCGCGCGAGGCTCAGCGTGCTCCGGCGCCCGCAGACGGCCGCTGACCGGCGCGCCCTGCGACGGTCCCACGTGCTCCAGACATCGCTCGCCGCCGGCATCGGAGGCCGGGTCGACCCCGGCTCGGCCCGTCTGGCGACGATCACGCCCTGGCACGCGCGGGTGCTGGTGGCGGTGGTCGAGCCGGTGAGACGCCACGGTCGCGGCCGGTCTCAGCCGCTGTCGCACCCGGGCCTGCTGCTGTTCAGCGGCGAGGGCAGCGGGTGCTGCGCCACCGCAGCCAGCGTCGCGGCGACCGGCGAGGCCCAGTACGAGAACGACGGCGGTCCGCCGGCCGTCGCTCGGCTCTACGTCGTCGTCCCCGACGGCGTGGCGCGAGTGACCTTTCACGTCGCGGCGAGCACGGGCGAGGCCACCCACCCGATCACGCGCGCCGTGCACGGCAACGTCGCCGTCGTGCAGACGCCCGGCGCCTGCTGCGCCGGCTGGTCGCCGCTGATGACGTGGTACGCCGCCGACGGCCGCGTGATCAAACGCGCCGTCAACGCGAGCCCGTCCGGATCGAGCGTGCCGCCGGCCACGCGCGACCGCGCCCGGACGATCTCCCCGGCGGGGCCGGCGTTTGGCTCGGCACGGTTCAGGGTGCGTCGCTGAGCAGCTGCGTGAGGTCGTCGACCAGCTCCAGCCGGCCGGCGGTGACCCGCTGTTGGGTGACGCGGATCGGACGGCAGCCCGCGATGATCAGCCGGGTGTCGCCCCGGCGATCGCCCTCGAAGGCTCGCCGCGACTTGTGAAACCTCCAGCCGTCGAGCTCGACGACCACCCCATGGTCGGGCCAGTGGAAGTCGACGAGCCGCCCGGCGACGACGACGTTGGCGTGCGGCTCGGGGAAGCCGTGCTCGCGCACCAGCTCGAGGAAGGCGAGCTCCAACTGCGATTGGGTCCACGGGGCGTCATCGGTCAGCTCGGCGAGCGCCTCGCGCAGCCGCGTGAGCCCCCGGCGCCCCGGGCTGGCGGCGATCAGGGCCTCGAAGCGACCGAGGTCGAAGCGGTCCCGCCGCTCGATCGCCTCGAGCAGCGATCGCAGCTGGGCGCCCGCCAGCGTCTCGGCCAGATCGAGCGCTGTCTGCTCGATCGTCGTCACCGGGATCGCGTCCACGCGCGTGGTCGCATAGCGCCGCGAGGCGTGGCAGCGGACCCCGTCGGCG
This sequence comes from uncultured Solirubrobacteraceae bacterium, assembly GCA_963744845.1. Taxonomy (GTDB): domain Bacteria; phylum Actinomycetota; class Thermoleophilia; order Solirubrobacterales; family Solirubrobacteraceae; genus Palsa-465. The sequence continues at coordinate 31,554 of CAVUVE010000012.1, read as the reverse complement.
ATGCGACGGCGCCCGGCCGTCACGTCGATCGGACCCGACGGGACGGGGCGCAGGTCGTGCAGGGCCGCGGACGCCCCGTGGCTGAGCGCCGCGCCCGTCCCGCACGCCATGACGGCCGCCAGCCACCGCCCCCGGAGGGTGAGCGCAGGGTGGCCGACGGCGTAGACGCCGCGGTGCACGCAATGCAGCCGTCGCCGCGCGATGCGACCGTCGACCATTCGGTCGCTGTAGCCGAGCACCCGCAGCTGCGTCAGCGCCACGACGCCGTGCTGGCGGGCGGCGAGCGCCGCCAGGGGTTCGTCGCTTGAACCACCGTATGAGTGGTCAGAACGCATAACCCCCAGGGTGGCAGCGCAAATGTGCCGGAACGGTGACTTCTGCTTTACTCGTCGGTCGCGATGCCGAAGATGAAAACGCATTCCGGCGCCAAGAAGCGCTTCAAGCTGACCGCCACCGGCAAGGTCCGGGGCCGGCACGCCTTCACGAGCCACATCCTCGAGAAGAAGTCGCCCAAGCGCAAGCGCATGATGGGTCAGCCGGTCGTCATCTCCGACCATGACACCAAGCGGGTCAAGACGCTGCTGGGGGCCAAGCACAAATGACCCGCGTCAAGCGCTCCGTCCACGCTCGCAAGAAGCGCCGCGCGACGCTGAAGATGGCCAAGGGCTACCGGGGCGATGCCAGCCGGCATTACCGGACCGCCAAGGAGGCGGTGCTCAAGGCCGACCAGTACCGCTATCGCGACCGCCGCAACCGCAAGCGCGACTTCCGCCGCCTGTGGATCACCCGCATCAACGCGGCCGCCCGTCAGAACGGCATGTCCTACTCGCAGTTCATGCACGGACTCCAGGTCGCCGAGGTCGAGCTCGATCGCAAGATCCTCGCCGACATGGCCGTCCACGACGCCGACACCTTCCGACGTTTCGCCGAGCGCGCCCGTGAGGCGCTGGCTGCCGGCTGAGCGAGACCCAGCCGACCACCAGCACCGCCACCCGGGCGCCGCTCCTCACAGGAACGGCGCCTTTTTTATTGCCGAGATCGCGATGACCATCACCAGCCCCGACAACGTCAAGCTCAAGGAGATCCGCAAGCTCAACCAGCGGCGGCGCGCCCGTTCTCACGCGGGGCGCTTCGTCGCCGAAGGCGAGGACCTGCTGGCGGCCGCCGACGCCGCCGGCTGGACGCCCGTCGAACGGCTGTGCGTCACCGGCAGCGGCCTGCCGGGGATCGAGGTCGAGCCCGAGCTGCTCGCGGCAGTCTCCGAGCTCGGATCGGGGAGCCGCACCCTGGCCGTCTACGAGCAGCGTTTCCGGCGCCGGGCCCAGGGACCGCTGTGCGTGTACCTGCAGGGCATCGGCGACCCGGGCAACGTGGGCACGATCCTGCGCTCGGCGGAGGCGTTCGGCGCCGGCAGCGTCGCCTTCGGTCCCGGCACCGCCGACCCCTACGCCCCCAAGGCGGTGCGGGCCAGCATGGGCGCCGTCTTCACCGTCCCGCTTGCGCAGGTCGCTTCCATCGCCGAGCTGCCGTCGTCGACCGTCGCCCTCGTCGCCGGCGAGGGCCCCGCGCTGGACAGTCTCGCCCTCGGCGACGACGTCACCCTTCTCATCGGCGCCGAACGGGACGGGCTCCCCGAGGACGTGGTCGCGGCCGCCGACCACACCGCGCAGATCCCGATCGCCAATCACTCCCTGAACGCCGCCATGGCGGCCACGGTCGCCCTGTACGAGGTAACTAGGATGGCCCGCAGCCGGATGACGTCGCCAGCGATCGATAAGAGGAGCCCGGATGGCGAGTGATCGCGACCAGGCGACGACGGAGCAGATCGGCAACATCGAGCGGGAGGCGACCTCGGCGATTCAGCGGGCCGCCACCACCCAGGCGCTCGAGGACGTGCGCATCCACTACCTGGGGCGCAAGGCCGAACTGCCCAACCTGCTGCGCGGCGTCGCCCAGCTCGCGCCCGAGGAGCGGGCCGCCACCGGCAAGGCCGCCAACCAGGCGCGGCAGAAGCTCGAGGCGGCGATCGAGGCCAAGGCGGGCGAGCTGGCCGCCGCCGAACTGGACGAGCGCCTCCGGCAGGACCGCATCGACGTCACGCTGCCCGCCGATCCCCTGCCCGCGATCGGGCGGCTGCACCTGATGACCCGCACGCGGCGCGAGATCGAGGACGTGTTCGTCGGGCTCGGCTTCAACGTCGCCGAGGGCCCCGAGATCGAGAGCGTCTACTACAACTTCGACGCCCTCAACCACGCCTCGACGCACCCCTCGCGGCTGGAGACCGACACCTTCTACATCGACGACGGCCGCCACCCGGTCGACATCTTCGACCCGGACACCCGGCTGCTGCGCGTCCACACCTCGCCGACGCAGATCCACGCCATGGAGAGCCAGCCGCCGCCGATCTACATCATCGTCCCCGGCCGCGTCTACCGCCCGGATTCCGACGCCACCCACACCCCGCAGTTTCATCAGATCGAGGGGCTGGCCGTCGACGAGGATGTCACCCTGGCCGATCTGAAGGGCACGCTGCTCACGTTCGCCCGGGCGATCTTCGGTCCCGAGCGCGAGGTCCGCTTGCGCCCGCACTTCTTCCCGTTCACCGAGCCGAGCGTCGAGGTCGACGTCTCGTGCTTTCACTGCACGCAGGGGATCACCGCCGACGGCCAGCGCTGCCCGCTGTGCAAGGGCACGGCCTGGATCGAGATCCTCGGCTCGGGGATGGTCGACCCCAACGTGTTCGCCGCCGTCGCCGAGCACGGCTACGACCCCGAGAAGGTCCAGGGGTTCGCGTTCGGGATGGGGATCGAGCGGATCGCCATGCTCAAGCACGGGGTCCCCGATCTGCGCCTCTTCTACGACAACGACATCCGCTTCCTGGAGCAGTTCTGAATCCGCGATGAGAGCTCCGATCGAATGGCTGCACGAGTACTGCGCGCCGGCGCTGACCACGTTCGAGCTGGCCGACCGGCTGGCCATGACCGGGACCGAGGTCGAGCGCGTCGAGACCCACGGGGTCACGGCGCTCGAGCACTTCGTCGTCGGCAAGGTGCTCGACGCCCACCGCCACCCCGACGCCGACCGGTTGAACGTGTGCCTCGTCGACACCGGCAACGGCGAGCCCAGCCAGATCGTGTGCGGGGCACCGAACGTCGCCACCGGCCAGACGGTGGCCGTCGCCCGGCCGGGCGCGGTCATGCCCGACGGCACGACGCTGAAGGTCGCCAAGCTGCGCGGCCAGCCGTCGAACGGGATGATCCTCGCCGAGGACGAGGTGGCGATCGGCACCGATCACGACGGGATCATGGTCCTCTCCGACGAGCTGGCGCCGGGCACGCCGCTGGCCGAGGTCCTGCCCATCGCCACCGACGTGCTCGTGCTCGAGATCACGCCCAACCGGCCCGACTGCCTCGGGGTCTACGGGATCGCCCGCGAGGCCCACGCCGCCACCGGCGCGCCCCTGAAGCCCCCGCCGTGGACCGAGGACCCCGGTAGCGACGGCGAGCTCACCGCCGCCACCGTCACCGTCGAGGATCCCGACCTGTGCCCGCGCTTTGTCGCCCGCGCCTTCAGCGACGTGCGGATCGGCGAGTCCCCGCGCTGGCTCAAGGCGCGGCTGATGGCGGCCGGCCAGCGGCCGATCTCCAACGTCGTCGACGTCACCAACTACGTGATGCTGCTCACCGGCCAGCCGATGCACGCCTTCGACCTCGACCGCGTGGCCGGGGCTCAGCTGACCGTCCGGCGCGCCCGCGACGGGGAGACGATCGAGACGCTCGACGGCCAGACGCGCACGCTCGACTCCGAGATGGTCCTGATCGCCGACGCCGAGGGCCCGACTTCGATCGCCGGGGTGATGGGCGGCGCCCGCTCCGAGGTCTCGGACACGACCACGAACGTGCTGATGGAGGCCGCCAACTGGAACGGGGCCAACATCCACCGCACCTCGCTGAAGCTCGGCCTGCGCTCGGAGGCGTCGGGTCGCTTCGAGAAGCAGCTGCAGCCCGAGCAGGCGATGGATGGGGAGGTGCTGGCCACGCGGTTGATGATCGACGTCTGCGGGGCGACGCCACTCCCGGGGACGATCGACGTCGGCGGTCCGGGACCGCCCCCGGCGACGATCCGCCTGCGCGACGCCCGCCTCAGCGGACTGCTCGGCGTCGAGGTGCCGCGGGCGCGCGCGCGAGAGATCCTCGAGGCGCTGGAGTTCGCCACCGCCGACGCCGACGACGGCCTCGACGTGACCGTCCCGCCGTTTCGCCGCGCCGACGTCACCCGCGAGGCCGACCTGATCGAGGAAGTGGCGCGGCTCGGCGCCCTGGAGACGCTGCCGGCCACGCTGCCCTCCCGCCACAACGCCGCCGGGCGGCTGACCGAGCGCCAGCGGCTGCGCCGCCAGGCCGCCGACGCCCTCACCGCGCAGGGCGTGCACGAGATCGTCGGCTGGAGCTTCGAGGGGCCCGAGCTGGCCCAGCGGCTGCGGATCGCCGACCGGCCGGCCGTCACGCTCGTCAACCCGATGTCGGCCGAGCAGTCGCGCCTGCGCACGACGCTGCTGGGCTCGCTGCTCGATGTCGCCCAGCGCAACCGCGCCCGCGGCGCCGGGGCGCTGCGGCTGTTCGAGGCGGGCGCCGTCTACCTGCCCGAGAATGACTCCGCGCCCGAGGAACCTCACCACGTCGCCGTCCTGCTGTCGGGGCCGGTCCGCCCGGCCACGTGGCGCGAGGAGCATCCCCCGGCGGCCGACTTCTTCGCGGCCAAGGGCGCGCTCGCCGGAATGCTCGACACGCTGCGGGCGCCGTGGAGCGTCGTCGCGACCGAGGAGCCCGAGCCGTTTTTGCACCCCGGGCGCGCGGCGCGGATCCTGCTCGACGGGACGCCCGCCGGCTGGCTCGGCGAGGTCCATCCCACCGTCGCCGCCCACTGGGATCTGACCGATCCGGTGGCCGCGTTCGAGCTCGACCTCGACGCCGCCACCGCCGTCGTGGCCACCCCGCAGTACGAGGACCTCACGAGCTTCCCCGAGCTGCGCGAGGACCTGGCGGTGATCGTCGCCGACGGCGTCAGCGCCGCCGACGTCGTATCCGTCGCTCGCCGCGCGGGGGGTGCGCTGCTCGCCGGCGCCGAGGTCTTCGACGTCTACCGCGACGCCGAGCGGATCGGCGCCGGCAACGTCTCGCTGGCGTTGCGTCTGCGCTTTCGCGCGCGCGACCGCACGCTCACTGACGAGGACGTGGCCGCCCGGCGCCGGAAGATCGCCGCCGCCCTCGCCGACGAGCTGCAGGGGAGGGTCCGTGACTCCTAAGGTCGCCGTGTTCGGCGCGGCCGGCTATGCCGGCGCCCTCTCGGCGCGGCTCGTGCATCGCCACCCGGCGTTCGCGCTGACCGCGGTCACCGCGCGCTCCGACGTCGGCCGGCGACTGGACGACATCTACCCCCATCACCGGGTCCCGCTCGTGCTCGAGGAGCTCGACCTCGATCGCCACGCCGACGGCCTCGACGCGGCGATCGTCGCCTACCCGCACGGGGCGGCGGCCGAGGTGGTGTCGGCGCTCGTGGCGCGGGGGGTGCGCGTCGTCGATCTGAGCGCCGACTTTCGCCTGCGCGATCCCCGGGTCTACGCCGAGTGGTATCGCGAGCATCCCGACCCGGAGCTGATCGCCGACGCCGTGTACGGGCTGCCCGAGCTCTACCGCGACGCGATCCCCGACGCGAGGATCGTCGCCAATCCCGGCTGCTATCCGACGGCCAGCGTGCTCGCGCTCGCCCCGCTGGCCCGGGCCGGCGCGCTGCGCGACGTCGTCATCGACGCCAAGTCCGGGGTGTCGGGGGCGGGGCGGGCGGCCACCGACAAGACCCACTTCGTCACCGTCGATGAGAACCTCAGCCCGTACGGGGTGCCGCGACACCGCCACACCCCGGAGATCGAGCAGGAGCTCGCCGTCCTGGGCGCGGAGCTGCTGATCACGTTCACGCCGCACCTCGTCCCGCTGGACCAGGGGGAGCTCGTCTCCTGCTACGTGACCCTCGATGGCGACCTCGACGCGAGAGCGCTCTATCAAGCGGCCTACGGCGACGAGCCGTTCGTCGAGGTGACCGACGCCCCGCCCGGGGTGCGCGACGTGCGCGAGACGAACATCTGCCGCATCTCGGTGCACCGCGACGAGCGCACCGGCCGCGTGATCGTCTTCGCGGCGATCGACAACCTGTGGAAGGGCGCCGCCTCCCAGGCGGTGCAGAACCTCAACCTGATGTTCGGCCGTCCCGAAGGAGAGGGGATCTCGGTATGACCAGCACCGCCTTCTTTTCCAGTCGGTGGGTGGCACGATTGCCGCACGTGACCGAGCTCACCGATGGCGGGCTCCCCGACGGCTTTCGGGCCAGCGGTGTGGCGGCTCAGATCAAGGAGTCCGGCGCCCCCGACGTCGGGCTGATGGTCTGCGACGCCGCCGAGGCGACGAGCGCCGCCCGGTTCACGAACTCGGGCACGCAGGCGCCGCCGGTGCTCCTGTGCCGCGAGCGCTGCCGGCTGGACGCGGTGCGGGCCGTCGTCGTCAATTCCGGTAACGCCAACGCCGCCACCGGCCGCATGGGGTTTGAGAACGCCGCCAAGATGCAGGGCGCCGGCGCGCTCGTCGCCCGCGTCCCCGAGGACCAGGTGGCGGTCGCCTCCACCGGCGTGATCGGCGTGCCCCTGCCGATGAACAAGGTCAATCATGGGATCGTCGCTGCCGCGCACGGCTTGGCCGCCGACGGCGACGCCGCCTTCTCGGACGCCATCCGGACGACCGACGCCTTCGAGAAGCGCGCCCGGCTGAGCGTCGAGCTGCCGTCGGGGACGGTGAAGCTGTCGGCCCAATGCAAGGGCGCGGGGATGATCTCACCGGGCTTCGCCACCCTGCTGTGCTTCGTGCAGACCGACGCGCTCATCTCCGCAGAGACGTGCGACCTGCTGCTCGGGGTGTGCGTCAAACGCTCCTTCGAGCGCGTCTCGGTCGACGGACAGCTCTCGACCAACGACATGGTCCTGCTGCAGGCCAGCGGGCAATCGGGGGTGCGGATCGAGCCCGAGAGCGAGGACGAGCTGCGCTTCGGCGAGGCGATGGACGCGCTCATGCGCCAGCTGTCGCTGCTCGTCGTCGCCGACGGCGAGGGGGCCCGCCGGGTTGGCCGGGTCGTCGTGCACGGCGGCGAGCCCGAGGCCGTCGACCGCGTGGCCCGCGCGGTGGCCGACTCCCCGCTGGTCAAGACCGCCCTGTACGGCGGCGATCCGAACTGGGGCCGGATCATCCAGGCGGTCGGGGCGGCGATGCCGGGCACCGCGCCGCTGGCCGTCGACATCGCGATCGAAGGCGTGACGGTGTGCGCCGGCGGCGGCCAGGTGCCCCACGACGCCGCGGCCCTCGCCGACGCGGTCAAGCGCGACGAGGTGGAGTATGAGATCACCCTCCCGGGCGAGGGCGCCGAGACCGAGGTGTACTTCTCCGACCTCGGCCACGAGTACATCACGATCAACGCCGACTACACGACATGAGCATGCGCGACGTCGGCACCCTCCTCGAGGCCCTGCCCTACATCCGCGAGTTCCACGGCAAGACGGTGGTCATCAAGTACGGCGGCGCGGCGATGACCGAGCCGTCGCTCAAGGAGGAGTTCGCCCGCGACGTCGTGCTGCTCAAGTACGTCGGCATGAACCCGGTCGTCATCCACGGCGGCGGCCCGGAGATCTCCAGCTACATGCGGCGGCTCAACCTGCCGATCGAGTTCGTCGACGGACTGCGGGTGTCCAACGAGGCGACCGTCGAGGTGGCCAAGATGGTGCTCGTCGGCAAGGTCAACAAGGACATCGTGCTCCGCCTCAACCGCCACGGCCAGCCGGCGGTCGGCCTGTGCGGCGACGACGGGCTGCTGTTCCGCGCGGCGCGCCAGGTCTCACCCTCGGGACAGGACATCGGCTTCGTGGGGCGGATCGAGCGCGTCGACGTCGACGTCCTCACCCACGTCGCCCAGGACTACATCCCGGTGATCGCCTCGGTGGGCTCAGACCGCGAGGGCAACTCCTACAACATCAACGCCGATGAGGCGGCCGGGGCCGTGGCTCGGGCGCTGGGCGCCTACAAGGTGATGTTCCTCACCGACGTGGCGGGGTGGCTGAGCGATCCCGGCGACCCGGCGAGCGTCGTCTCCGAGGTCGGCGCCGACGCCGTGCAGGAGGCGCTGGCCACCGTCGGCGGAGGCATGCGCCCCAAGCTCGCCGCGTGCCTGGACGCGATCAACGGCGGCGTCTCCTACGCCCACATCGTCGACGGACGGGTCCCGCACTCGCTGCTGCTCGAGCTGTTCACCGACGCCGGGCAGGGGACGAAGATCGGGCCGGCGACATGAGCCCGTCGCTCAGCGAGCTCCAGGCGCTCGAGTCGGCCCACGTCATCGGCACGTACGCGCGCAACCCGGTGCAATTCGTGCGCGGCGCCGGCTGCCGGCTGTGGGACGAGGCCGGCCACGAGTACCTGGACTTCCTCGCCGGGATCTCCGTCCTCAACGTCGGCCACTGCCACCCGGAGGTCGTCAGCGCCGTGCGCGAGCAGGCGGGGCTCCTCACCCACGTCTCCAACCTGTACTACACGGCGCCGGCGATGGAGCTCTCGGCGCGGCTGGCCGAGAGCTCGCTCGGCGGCAAGGTGTTCCTCTGCAACTCGGGGGCGGAGGCCAACGAGGCGGCGATCAAGCTCGCCCGGCGGGCGCGGCCCGGCGGCAAGCTGATCGTCCTGGAGGAGGCGTTTCACGGGCGGACCTACGGCGCCCTGTCGGCGACGCCCCAGGAGTCCAAGCAGGCGCCGTTCGCCCCGCTCGTGCCCGGGTTCCACGTCGTCGCCAAGGATCCCGAGACGCTGGCGGCGGCGGTCGACGCCGACACCGCGGCCGTGCTGCTCGAGCCGATCCAGGGCGAGACGGGGATCAACCCGCTCGCCGACGAGCTGCTGCTCGCCGCTCGCGAGGCATGCGATCGCACGGGCGCGGCGCTCATCTTCGACGAGGTCCAGACGGGGATGGGGCGGACCGGCACCCTGTGGGCCTACGAGCAGACGCCGGTGGTGCCCGACGCGATGACGAGCGCCAAGGCGCTCGGCGGCGGCCTGCCGATCGGCGCGCTCATCACCGGTGAGCGGCTCGCCGACGTCCTGCAGGCCGGCGATCACGGCTCGACGTTCGCCGGTGGCCCGCTCGTCTGCCGGGCCTCCCTGGCCGCGCTGCACGTGTGCTCAGATCCCGACCTGCTGGCCCAGGTGGTGGAGCTCGGCGAGCGCCTGCGCGCCGGGCTGGCCGAGCTGCCGGGGATCGCCCGGGTGCGCGGGCGGGGGCTGATGGTCGGCGTCGACCTCGCCGCCGGGATCTCGGCCCCGCTCGTGGCCCAGCGGGCGCTGGCCGAGCAGCGGCTGGTCATCAACGCCACCGGACCGGCCACGATCCGCTTCGAGCCGCCGCTGATCGTCACCGAGGCCGAGATCGACGACGCCGTCGCCCGGGTCGGAGCGCTGCTGCAGTGAGCGGCGCCACCAAGGCCAAGGTCGAGGTCGCGCTCGCCTACGACCAGCGTGCCGACGCGGGGGCGACGGCCGTCGCCCGGCGCCTGCTCGGGGTCGTGCACGACAACCTGCCGGGCGCCCTCGAGGGCTCAGACCCCGAGTACCTGCACCAGCTGCGGATCGCCGTCCGGCGCTCGCGGACCGTCCAGCGCCAGCTGCGCAGGGCGTTCCCGGCGCTCGAGCTGCCGGGCTTTCGCTCGGAGTTCCGCTGGCTGCAGCGCGCCACCGGCGACGCCCGAGACCTCGACGTCTACGTCGACGAGCTCGACGACCTGGCGCGGATGCTGCCGGCGGGGATCCGGGGCGATCTCGATCCGCTGCGTCCGGTGCTCGCCCACGGCCGGCTGGCGGCGCGCGCCGAGATGGCGAGCGCGCTGCGCTCGGAGCGGGCCCAGGCACTGCTCGCCGACTGGGAGCAGCTGCTCGAGTCGCTCGTCGAGCTGCCCGTCGAGGACCGCCCGGTGGCCACGCGGCCGCTCGGCGCCGTCGTCGGCAAGCGGATCCGCAAGGTCTACGGGCAGGTGGTGACGATGGGGGCGGCGATCGACGACGACAGTCCCGCCGCCGACTACCACGAGCTGCGCAAGAAGGGCAAGGAGCTGCGCTACCTGCTCGAGCTGTTCGCCGTCAACCTGTTCGACGAGGCGGTCGTCGCCTCGTCGATCGCCACCCTGAAGGCGGTCCAGGATGTGCTCGGGCGCCATCAGGATCGCGAGGTGCAGATGGCGATGCTGCGCTCGAGCGCCGCCGAGGTGGCCACCCTGCCCGGCGGTCCGGCGGCCTGCATGGCGATGGGCGTGCTCGTCGACCGTCTCAGCGCCGACGAGCGGGCCGCCCGGCGGGAGTTCGGGGAGGCCTTCGCGGCGCTGACCGCCGATTCGCGTCGCGAAGCGTTCGCCGAGACGTTCGTCTGAGCTAGGATCGGCGCATGGGTTACAAGGTTCTCGGCTTCGCCGTGTGGCAGGGAAGCAAGTGGTACCTGCGCCGTCGCATGAGTGGCGCGCGCGCGAAGGTGGCCATCGCCGGCGTGGGTGCGGCGGTCGTGGCCGGGGTGCTGGTTGCCGGCCGCCAGGCCACCTCCGGCGACTAAGCGCTCCCCCACATTCTTAGACAGCCTTAGGCAGGGTTTGGTGGATTCCGTGCCGAAAGCACGGATGCCTGAGTACCTCACCGGATTCAGGCGTGAAGAGTGACCACATGACCGATTCCGCCACCGCCGACGCCCCGATCGCCATCGACCGGGTCGAGCGCGCCCGCGGCCATGGCGGCGACGAGGTCCGGCTGCGGCTGAGCGGCCGGTGGCTGGCCGGCGACCCCCCGAGCCCGGCCGCCGAGCACGAGGCGCTGCTCGTCGTCCAGCTGCAGGGTCGCCGCCATCGCTTCGCGGCCAACCGCGCGCCGTCCGGTAGCCCACCGCTGCCGGGGACCTGGCAGGCCGAGTTCACCGTCCCATCGTGGGCCGTGCCCACCCGCCCCGGCCAGGCAGCCGTGTGGGTGGGTACTGCGGTGATCGCGGTCGGACCGCCGGGGACGTCGCCAGCCGGTGAGGAGCGGGCCGAGACCGACTCGCCGGAGGCCGAGCCCGCGGCGCCGTGCGCTGAGCCGAGCCCGCCCCCAGAGCGCCGCGAACCCTCGGGGCCGGCGACCGAGCCGACCGAGCCGACCGAGCCGGCCCTGACCGAGCCCGCCCCCGCCCCCCGCGGCGGTCCGCTCGCCGACCTGCTGCTCAAGGAGACCGTCTCGGCCCTGCACGGCGAGCTCGAGCGGCGCTCCGCCGAGACCGCCCAGCTACGGGGCCTGCTCGCCGACGCCCAATCCGAGCTGGACTCGCGCGCGGCCCGCCAGGCCGGCTTGGAGACGGCCCACGGCGAGCTGCGCCACGAGCTCGAGCAGCTGATGGCCGCCGCCACGCGCCAGCGACAGGACTTCGAAGCTCGCCTGGCGAGCGCCACCGACGAGCTCAGGCAGGCCCGCGAGCAGGCGGCGATGTCCGCGGCCGCCCGCGACGAGGCCGAGGCCGAGCTCGCCCGCGCCCGTGGGGCGACGAGCGGGCTCGAGGAACGCCTGCGGGCCCATGCCGAGGCCGAGCGACGCCAGGCCGACGAGGCCGCCGCGCTGCGCGAGCAGCTCGCGTCCGCCCACATCTCCCGCGATGCCGCGATCAGCGAGGCCGGCGGGCTGCGCGCCGAGCTGGAGCGCCTCGGCGCCGAGCTGACGGTGATGCGCGAGCAGATGAGCGCGCACGGCGGCGACCTGGGGGAGGCCCAGCGCCTGCTGGCCGACGCCCGCGCGCTCACCGAGCAGCTCCGCGGCGCCGCTGACACGTAGGACCGGCGCCGCCGCGCAATCGTCCGCTGAGAGCGGGATCGCGCCGGGCATCCATCCGCGCGGCTCCGTACCGTCGCGCGATATGAGCGAGCTGTCCGGGACCGCGGCGGTCGGGATCGAGACCGTCGAATGGCTCGACGGCGGTAGCGGGAACCTGATCGTGCGCGTGACCGGCCGCTGGCGCCGGCGCCGGCCGGCCTCGACCGCCCAGGTGACGCTCGTGATCGAATCCGAGGGGCGGCGCCACCGCTTCCCGGCGATGCCCGAGCCGCCGAGTCTCGGCGGGGCGGGACCCGGGATGTGGCGGCTGAGCTTCTCGGTTCCCGGGTCGATGGCCCCGGCTCTCGGCGGGCAGATCTGGCTGGCGCTCGGCACCGTCACCGTTCCCCTGCCGGCGCCCGGGGTGGGCGAGCGTTCGGTTTCGCCGCCCCGCACCGGGCCGGCGGCGATCGAGAGCCCCCGGGCGCCCGAGGAGCTGCCGTCCCCCGCGGGGAGGACGCAGGAGCTCGAGGATGCGCTCGCCGACGCCCGCGCCGAGCGCGAGCGGCTGACTGCCACGGTGGCCGAGGGCGAACGCACGCGCCGGCTCGCCGAACAGCGCGCGCACGCTGAGCAGGCCCTGCGCCGCGACCTGGCGCGCCAGCTGGCCGCGCGCGAGCGCGACGCCGAGCGGACGCGGGAGGCGATGGGTGACCTGGCTGCCGCCGAGGACCGCATCCGGACGCTCGAGGGCGAGCTGCGCGACGCCCGCCGGCGGGGCGACGAGGCCGAGCAGCAGGCCGCCGCCGCGCTCGCTCGCGCGCGGGCGCGCCCGGTGGCGCGGGCGACGCCGCCGCCCCGCGACCGCGAAGCGGAACGGCTGCGCTTCGAGCGCCGGCTGCGGGCTCACCAGGCCGAGACCGAGGAGCGCGTGCCCGCCGAGCCGGCCGTCCTGCCGTCGCCACCAGCGCCGCCGCCGGAGCCGCAGCTCGCGGTTGAGTCCGCGCCCCAGCCAGCGCCGCCGCCCGCCGGGCCGCCGCCGCTCCCGGAGGCCGCGCCGCCGGCCGTCCCGGTCCCGGCGCTCGTCGACACCCTGCGCCGCGAGCTCGACGCCCGCGCCGCCGGCGAGGCCGGCCTGCGGTCGCGGCTGGTCGCCGCCGAGACGCGGCTGGCGGCCCGCGTCCTGCTCGACCAGCGCACGACCGAGACGCTGCACCAGCTGCGCACCGAGCTCGACGGCCTGCGCACGGCGCTCGAGGACGAGCGCGCGCGCCGCCGCGCCGCCGAGGGCCGCGCCGCCGAGCTCGAAGGCGAGCTGGGCGGCCAGCGCGAGCGCTCACGCGATGCCTATGACGCGATCGGGGAGCTGCGCGGCACGCTCGAGCGCCTGGTGACGCCCCCGGCGCCCCCGGCGGTCGATCCGGCTCTCGCGGCGCCGCCGGAGGGTCCCGGCGACCCCGGTGACCCCGCCGGGCCGGGTGGCTCGGTCGAGGTCGACCGACTCAGCGACGCCCTCGCCCGGCTGCGTCAGTCGGTCGCGCCTCCCGACGCGCCTGCCGAGCCGGCGAGCGTGGCCCGGGCGACCGGCGGCCGGACGCTCGAGGCGGCCTTCCGGCGGCTGGTCAAGCGCGACGCGGCCGCCGCCGGGGAGCTGCTGCTTGACCTGCTCGTGCTCCAGCGCGCCGCCTATCCGCACCCGATCGCCTACGACCTCGTCCTCGGTCCCGGCCGGGGCTGCGTGCGCGTCACCGTGGGGGAGGGGGCGCCCCGCGTCGAGATCGACGGCGCAGCGCGCACCCGCGACGAGGTCGATTTCCGCGTCCGGGGCGATCCGGCGCGCATCGCGCGGCTGCTGACCGCCCACGGCATCTGGCGCCGTCTCGGCCCCCGCGTGGCCCGCGTGCGCGGCCGGCGCGAGGGACTGGTCGCGCTCCAGGCGCTGCTCACGATGCCGTTGGACCTCGGCGCGCTGCGCGCCGCCGGGGCGACCCTGCGTCCGCAGGCGTCACTGGCGCTCGTGGCGGCGATGATCGATCCCGCCTGGACGGCCGGCGAGAGCTTCGTGATCGCCCACCGCGATCCCGAGGGGCCGGCGACGTATCTGACCGTCCGCGACGGCCGCTCGCCCGAGGTGACGCGGACGCCGCCCGCGGGACGGGTCGCGACGACGATCGAGGGGTCCGCGGACGTGCTGGTGGCCGTGCTCAGCGGTGCCCCGGCGCCCGATGGCCGGCTCAGCGGCGACGGCGGTCCGCTGACCAGCCTGCGCACATGGATCACCCACGCGCAGAGCGCGTGAGCGCGATCGGGCTCAGCCGGCCGGACGGGCCACGATGTCCGGCCCGATGCCTAAGCTGAAAAGCCGCCGCCAATGACCCCGACCTGCGCCCACCTCCACGTCCACTCCGAGTACTCGCTGCTCGACGGGGCGTGCAAGATCGACGCGCTCGCGGCCCGCGCGGCCGAGTTCGAACAGCCGGCGCTCGGCCTGACCGACCACGGGGTGATGAACGGCTCGGTGGAGTTGTTCACGGCCTGCCGCAAGCACGGCGTCAAGCCGATCATCGGCTGCGAGGTCTACACCGTCGACGACCACGCGCGGCGGGCCCCCGGCAAGCTCGAGCGCTACCACCTGACGCTGCTCGCGGCCACCCCGACCGGGTATCGCAACCTCGTCAAGCTCTCCTCGGCGGGCTTCCTCGAGGGCTACCAGCGGGGCAAGCCGTCGGTCGACATGGCCCAGCTGGCCGCCCACGGCGAGGGTCTGATCGCGCTCACCGGCTGCTTGGCGTCGCGCTTCTGCCGCCACCTGGCCGACGACCGGGGAGCCGACGCCCGCGCGCACGCGCAGGAGCTGATGGAGGCCGTGGGCCCGGACAACGTCTACTTCGAGGTGCAGAAGAACGGGCTCGCCGTCCAGGACAAGTGCAACGAGCAGATCGTGCGCATCGCCGGCGAGCTGGGCCGGCCGCTCGTCGGCACCGGCGACGTGCACTACCTGCGCCGCGAGGACTACCACCACCACGCGGCGCTGCTATGCGTGCAGACCAAGTCGATGCTCTCGGCGCCGAAGATGAGCTTTGAGACGAACGAGTTCTACCTGCGCTCCAGCCAGGAGATGGCCGACACGTTCGCCGAGTGGCCCGAGGCGCTCGCCTCGACGCTGGAGATCGCCGAGCGCTGCAACGTCGAGATCGAGCTCGGCCGCCAGCTGATCCCGCGCTATCCGACGCCCGAGGCCGTCCCTGAGAGCGACTACCTGCGGCGCCTGGTCGACCGCGGGCTGCGCGAGCGCTACGGCGACCCGGTGCCCGCCGCCGCCCGCGAGCGCGCCGACTACGAGCTCGGGGTGATCGATCGGATGGGCTTCTCGGCCTACTTCCTGATCGTGTGGGACTTCGTCAAGTACGCCAAGGACGCCGGCATCGCCGTCGGGCCCGGCCGCGGCTCGGCCGCCGGCTCGCTCGTCGCCTACTGCCTGGCCATCACCGACGTCGACCCGCTGCGCTACGACCTCCTGTTCGAGCGCTTCCTCAACCCCGAGCGCGTGTCGATGCCCGATATCGACATGGACTTCTCGGTGCGCGGCCGCGAGCGCGTGATCCGCTACGTGACCGAGAAGTACGGCAAGGAGGCGGTCGCCCAGATCGTCACCTTCGGCAAGATGTTCCCGCGCGCCGCCACCCGCGACGCCGCCCGCGTGCTCGGCCACGACTACGGCGTCGGCGACCGCCTGGCCAAGCTCATCCCCGACCCGATCATGGGCCGTCCGCCGAGCTTTGCCGAATGCCTGGCACCCGGCCAGCCGCTCCGCGCCGAGGTCGACCGCGACGGGACGGCCAAGCAGATCGTCGACGTCGCCCAGGGCCTGGAGGGGATCGTCCGCAACTCCTCGATCCACGCTGCCGCCGTCGTCATCTCCGACCGGCCGCTGACCGACATCCTGCCCCTGCAGATCGCCGACGCCGGGACCGATGAGAACGGCGAGAAGGTCTTTCGGACGGTGACCCAGTTCTCGATGAAGCCGGTCGAGCAGCTCGGCCTGCTGAAGATGGACTTCCTCGGCCTGCGCAACCTCGACGTGATCGAGGACGCGCTCGACATCGTGGAGCGGTCCACCGGCGATCGGCCGGACATGAGCACGCTGCCGCTCGACGACACCAAGACCTACGAGATGCTCGCCCGCGGCGAGGCGATCGGGGTGTTCCAATTCGAGTCAGAGGGGATGCGCGAGTCGCTCAAGAAGGTGCGTCCGACCGAGTTCGACGACCTCGTGGCCCTCGGCGCCCTCTACCGGCCCGGGGCGATGGATCAGATCCCCACCTACGCGCGGGGCAAGCGCGACCCCGAGTCGATCTCCTACGCCGACGAGCGGCTGCGTCCGATCCTCGAGTCGACCAAGGGCGTGATCATCTACCAGGAGCAGGCGATGCTCATCTCCAAGGAGCTGGCCGGCTTCAGCGGCGCCCGGGCCGACGACCTGCGCAAGGCGATCGGCAAGAAGAACCGGGAGGCGATGGCCACGCTCAAACCCGAGTTCGTCGCCGGCTGCCGCGCCTCGGGAACGAGCGAGAGCGTGATCGAGTCCCTGTGGGCGACGAACGAGAAGTCGGCCGACTACTCGTTCAACAAGTCCCACGCCGCCTGCTACGCGCTCATCTCCTACCGGACGGCGTGGCTGCGCGCCAACTACCCGGCCGAGTACATGGCGGCGCTCATCTCCTCGGTGATGGACACCAAGGACAAGGTTCCGTTCTTCGTCGCCCAGGCCGAGCAGATGGGGATCGCCATCCTGCCGCCCGACGTCAACCTCTCCGACCACGAGTTCGTCGTCGTCGAGGGCAACATCCGCTTCGGCCTCGACGCCGTCAAGGGCGTCGGCTATCAGGCGGTCGAGGCGATCAAGCGCGCGCGGGGGGACGGGGAGGAGGCCCGCCCGTTCACCAGCCTGTTTGACTTCTGCGAGCGCGTCGACAACCGGGCGGTCAACAAGAAGGCGATCGAGGCGCTGATCAAGTGCGGCGCGTTCGGGTCGACCAACGCTCCCCGCAAGGGGATGCTGGCGGTGCTCGAGCAGGCCCAGGCGGCCGGCTCCAAGGCCCAGCAGGACGCGCTCATCGGCCAGGGCTCGATCTTCGACCTCGGCGGCGCCGACGCCGCGGCCGCCACCGGGTCCGACGCGGCCGCGGGGCCTTCTCGGCTCCCAGCCACGCCCCGATCCCCGGCGAGGAGTTCGACCGCACCGAGATGCTGGCCGCCGAGAAGGAGTCGCTCGGCCTGTTCATCTCCGCCCACCCGCTCAAGGAGGTCGGGCCGGCGCTGCGCGCCAAGGCCGACAGCACCCTGGCCGAGCTCGCCGATCGACGCGACGGCGACTGGGTGACGATCGGGGGGATGGTCACCCAGTTCAAGCGGATCAAGACCAAGAAGGGCGACATGATGGCGTTCGCCACCATCTACGACCTCGATGCGTCGGTTGAGATCGTCATCTTCGGCAAGGTGCTCGACGCCTGCGGCGCGGCGCTGGAGACCGACTCGATCGTCCTCGTTCGCGGCAAGGTCGACCACAAGGACCGGGACAAGACCTGCCTCATCGCTCAGCAGGTGGAGCTGTTCGCGCCCAGCGAGGAGGAGGTGCTCAAGGCCCAGGTGCAGGCTGCCAAGCCGGTCCTGACCCCGGCGGCGCTGCGGCTGCGGCTCGACGCCACGGCGTTGCCGGCCACCGCGCTCGGCGAGCTCAAGGAGGTCCTGGCCGGATTCCCCGGCGAGGCCGACGTCGTCATCGAGCTGGCCAGCACCGTCGGCCGGCGGCGGCTCAAGCTCGGGCCGAGCTTCCGGGTGGCCCGCAGTGCCAGCCTCCACGCCGAGCTCGACGCGCTCCTCGGCTCCGCGCTGATCCCCGAGAGCAGCGCCGCGACGACGCCGGAGCCCGCGCCGGAGCAGGAGCCGGAGGCGGCAGGCGTCGCCTGAGCGCCCGCGACGGGGCGCGGGTCACTGCACGTGGAGGTTGATGCCGAGGAGCAGCAGCGGCCACAGGACGACGGCCAGCACGGCCGAGACGACCGGCCGGATGGCGTCGAGGTTCTCCAGGTAGTGATGGGCCGAGGCGACGAGCGCCCCGACGACCAACCACAGGATGCTGGGCAGGCTGATGCGCATCGTGCGGGCTAGTTCGCTGCCCGGGCCGGAAATTCCTTCCGGCTAATCGGGCAGCCACGGGCGCTGCCAGCCCCCGTGGCCCGCGGTGAGCTTCTCGGCCTCCGGCGGCCCCCATGCTCCCTGCGGATAGCGGATCGCCTTGGGGGAGAATCGAGCAGTGGTTCGACGATCCGCCAGCACTCCTCGACGCTGTCCTGGCGGGTGAAATGGCTGGCGTCGCCGATCAGCGCGGCGTGCAGAAGGACCTCGTAGGGGGTGGCGCCCTCGCCGCCCTCCTTGGCGAACTCCATGTCGAGGTCGATCTCCGCGGCGCCCGGCTGGTCGGCGCGAACCGCGTCGAGCTGCATGCGGATCCCGGAGTGCGGATCGATGCGGAAGATGAGCTGGCTGGGCTGCGGCCGGCGCCGGGTGGCGGTGATGAACGGCAGGCGCGGCGGCTGACGGAAGACGAGGCGCAGCTCGGTCTGGTTGACCGGCAGCCGTTTTCCGGCCCGGATGAAGAACGGCACCCCCGACCATCGCCAGCTGTCGATGTCCAGGCGCAGGGCCACGTAGGTCTCGGTGTCGGAGTTGCGGCGAACGCCGTCGATCTTGCGATAGCCGTCGTATTGGCCGCGCACGCTGCGCGCCGGGTCGACCGCGGCGATCGAGCGCAGCACCGCCGCCACGGCGTCCTTCTGGCTGTCGGGATCGCCGGCCGCGGGCGGATCCATCGCGCACCGGGCGACGATCTGCAGCAGATGGTTGACGACGACGTCGCGCAGCGCGCCGACCGGATCGTAGAAGTGGCCGCGGTCCGAGACGCCGAAGCTCTCGGCCATCGTGATCTGCACCGAGTCGACGTAGCTGCGGTTCCACACCGGCTCGAGGATGGCGTTGGCAAAGCGCAGGTAGAGGATCTCCTCCACGCCCATCTTCCCGAGGAAGTGATCGATGCGATACAGCTGGGACTCGTCGAGGTGGCGGTGCAGGTCCGCCGCCAGCGCGCGCGCCGAGGCCAGGTCGTGACCGAACGGCTTCTCGACGGCCACGCGATGGCCGCCCTGGACGAGCTGGGCGCCGGCCAGTCCGGCGACCACGGTGGCGAACAGCGACGGCGGGATCTCCAGGTAGAAGACGGGGTTGGTCGCCGCGCCCAGCGCCGCCCCCACCGCCGCGTAGGTCGCGCTGTCGCCGAAATCGCCGCTCACGTAGGAGAGCCGCTTGGCCAGGCGGGCGAACACGGCATCGTCGACCGTCTCGCCGGTCGCCTGCACCGCCTGGCGGGCATGCTCGCGCAGCTGCTCGTCTGACCAGTCCTCGACGGCGACCCCGATCACCGGACAGTCGAGCAGGCCGCGGCGCTCGAGCCGGTACAGGGAGCGAAACGTCATCTTGCGCGCGAGGTCGCCCGTGATGCCGAATATGACGAGCGCGTCTCCGGGGCGGGTCAGGTTTCTGGCGGCGGCGGGCACCCGATCAGCTCCCCGCCCTGGCCCGCCGGGTGGCGGCGCGTCGGCGCGACGCCTGACCGCGCTTGCGCAGCGTGAAGCACAGGTCGATCTCCTCCCGCGTCGGGCCGCTGCGGTCCGGGCCGTTGGTCTCCAGGACCACGGGCAGCTTCGCGAACCGGGGCTCGGAGAGAAACGCGGCGCACCCCGCCTCGCCCAGCTCCCCGGTGCCGATGTTGGCGTGGCGGTCCCGGTTGGAGCCCAGGGGCGTCTGGGAGTCGTTGAGGTGCAGCGACCCCAGCCGGCGCATCCCGACCTGCGCCTTGAAGTCATCGAGGGTGTCGGTCAGCCCCCGCGGGGTGCGGATGTCATAGCCGGAGGCCAGCAGGTGACAGGAATCCAGGCACACCCCGAGGCGCTTGTCGCTGCCGGCGGCATCGAGCAGGTCCGCCAGCTCGGCGAAGGAGCGGCCCAGGGTGCCGCCCGCCCCCGCGGTGTTCTCGAGATGCAGCGGACACGTGTCGGTCTCAGACAGGGCCTCGGCGATGACGGTGCCGGCCCGCTTGATCGCCTCGCCGACGTGGCCCTGCTTGGCCGAGCCGGGATGCAGGACGACGCCGGCGGCGCCGATGCCGGCCCCGACGCGCAGCGACTGGATCAGGGAGGCGCGGGACTTGTCGCGGATCTCTGCATCCTCGGAGGCGCAGTTGAGCAGGTAGACGGCGTGGATGAGAACGGCGTTGATGGGGCTCGGCTGCATCGCGGCGCGAAACGCCGCGAAGTCGTCCTCGTCGTAGGCGGTGGGGCGCCACATGCGCGGCGACTGGTTGAAGATCTGGATCGCCTGGCAGTCCTTCTCGACCCCCCGCTCGATCGCCTTGGGCAGGCCGCCCGCCGGTGAGACGTGCGCGCCGATTAGCATGCGGTGACGGTGTCCATGCGAGTTCGCTTTGCTCCTTCCCCGACGGGCGCGCTGCACATCGGCGGAGCGCGCACCGCGTTGTACAACTGGCTGCTGGCCCGCGGCCAGGGCGGAACGCTGGTGCTGCGCATCGAAGATACAGACCGGACGCGGTCCACGCCGGAGAACGTGGAGCAGATCCTCGACGCGCTGCGCTGGCTCAACCTCGATTTCGACGAGGGGCCGATCTTTCAGTCAGAGCGCGCCGATCGTCACGCCGAGGTGCTGGCGACGTTGCTGGAGGGCGGCCACACCTACCGCAGCAGCGCCGGCGCTGAGGAGGTCCGGGAGTTCAAGGACCGCCACGGCGCAGACCGCGGCTTTCGCGGGGAGCCCGAGGCCACCGGGGCGGTGCGCCTGCGGATGCCCGACGAGGGCGACATGGTCGTCCGCGACGTGATCCGCGGCGAGGTGCGATTCGCCAACGCCCAGCTCGACGACCCGATCATCGCCCGCGCCGACGACACCCCCGTCTACAACTTCGCGGTGGCCGTCGACGACATGGACGCCGGCATCACCCACGTCGTTCGCGGTGAGGACCATCTGTCCAATACCCCCAAGCAGCTGCGGGTGCTCGAGCTGCTCGGCGCGCCGGTCCCGCTCTACGCCCACCTGCCGCTGCTCCACGGTCCCGATGGCCGCAAGCTCTCCAAGCGCCACGGCGCCGCGTCCGTCCAGGAGCTGCGCGACGCCGGCTATCTGCCCGAGGCCGTCGACAACTACATCGCGCTGCTCGGAGCCGGCTTTGCCTCCGACGAGGAGTTCTTCACCCTGCCCGAGTTGGCCGAGCGCTTCCGCCTGGACCGGGTGTCCAAGAACCCGGCGGTGTTCGACGAGCGCAAGCTGCGCCATCTCAACGGCCGCCATCTCCGCGAGCTGTCCACCGACGAGCTGACCGAGCGCCTGGAGCGCTACACCGGGCGCACCGGCCTGCGCGGGGCCGTCGAGATCGCGGCCGAGAAGATCCAGACGCTCGCCGACTTCTGGCCGCTGGTGTCGTTTCTGTTCGACGGGCCGGTCGACGATCCCGCCGCCTTTGCCAAGACGATCGGCGCCGACGGCGGTGCCGAGACGCTGGCCGCCGCGCGGGATGCGCTGGCTCAGGCCGAGCCGTTCGATCCCGAGCGGATCGAGGCCGCCCTGCGCGGGGTGGTCGACGCGCGCGGCGTCAAGCCCGGGAAGGTGTTTCAGCCGGTCCGGGTGGCGATCGCCGGCCAGACCGTGTCGCCGGGGATCTTCGAGAGCGTCGCCCTGCTCGGACGAGAGGAGACGCTCGCCCGGATCGACGCCGCCCTGGCCCGGGCCGGCTGACGCGCAGTTTTTTCCCGGGCGCGCTCAATAACCATCGAACATCTGCCGATAAACCGGCCAATGCGTTGGGCAGCGGCACATCCAGGCACAATGACGATGGCCCATGCGGGCGCGAGGGACACGTGAGTGCGGTGGCTGTTGCTGCTGTGAAGAGCGGACCAACCGATCCATACGCCGCGCGCGAGCGCCATCACAACGAAGGCCACGGCCGGCGCCTGACGACCGCGTTCGAGGCCCTCGAGGCCTACCCGGTCCTCGTCGAGTCGCGCAACCGGGTGCTGCGCCTGTTCGAGAACGGCGAGCCGCCGGTCGGCGACGTCATCGCCGCCGTCGAGGCGGACGTCGCCCTCGCCGTCACCGTCGTGCGGCTGGCCAACCAGCTCGAGGGCCCCGCCCGCGGCCGCGTGGAGAGCGTCGTCGCCGGCGTCGATGTCCTCACGACCGGCACGGTGCACGCGATCGCCCGGCGCGCGCGCACGTTTGACTTCTTTGAGCGCACCGCCGTCTGGCAGGGCGTCCCCGAGCGCTTCCGGCTGCACGCCGTGGCCACCCAGCGGGCCGCCGACCGGCTGGCACGCGAGATCGGCTACGACGCGCGTGATCGCCTGATGGTCACCTCGCTGCTGCACGACATCGGAAAGCTCGTCCTCGTCCACGCCTATCCCGGCTATCCGGGCCAGGTCCACGGCGATGCCCGCACGCCCGAAGAGCGCCTCCAACGCGAGCGGCGCGAGCTCGGCGTCGACCACGCGCTCGTCGGCGGCGTCCTCGCCCGCCGCTGGACGCTGCCCCGTTCGGTGGCGAGCGTCATCGAGCGCCACCACTCCGAGGAGGCGACCGACGAGGCGGCGATCGTCCGCCTCGCCGACATGCTCGCCCACTACGTCCTCGGCGGCTCGATCTCGCCCGCGGAGATGCTCGCCGCCGCCCGCACGATGGAGCTCAGCCCCGCGCAACTGCGCACGGTGCTCTACGAGCTGCCGCTGCCGGCCGCCGGCGAGCGTCCGCGCCAGGTGGAGCCGTGCCCGATGTCGGCCCGCGAGGTCGAGGTGCTGCGCCGCCTGGCCAAGGGCATGGTCTACAAGCAGATCGCCTCCGAGCTCGGCCTGTCGACGAGCACGATCCGCACCCACCTGCACAACGTGTACGGCAAGCTCGGCGCGATGGACCGCGCCCAGGCCGTCCTTATCGCCACCGAGCGCGGCTGGATCTGAGGTTCGCACACGCGCTGACGGTCCGTGGTCCGTAGGATCGCAAGCGCAGATGATCTCCATCACGAGCAAGTCGCCGTATGCCCTCAGTGCGCTCGTCGAGCTCCACCGTCAGGGAACGGCCGGTCCGGTGCCGATCGCCGAGCTGGCCCGCCGGCGCGAGATCCCGGTGCAGTTCTTAGAGCAGCTGTTCGCGACCCTGCGCCGGGCCGGCATCCTGCGCTCCCAGCGCGGCGTCAAGGGCGGCTACACCCTCGCCCGTCCGGCCGGCGAGATCACGGTGCTCGAGCTCGTCGAGCTGCTCGACGGGCCCTTGGGAGCGCGCAGCTCGGGCGTGTTCCTGCAGGCCGCCCAGGCGGCCGCGGCGGTGCTGACCGACGCGACGGTCGCCTCGGTGGCCGAGCAGGAGATCAGCGCCGCCGGGGCGCCGATGTACCACATCTGATCCGCCGGCCACGTGCGATGACCCCGCCGGGCGCCACTAGTGTGATGGGCGGTCAATGACGCGTTTCGCCAGCAATATCGCCGGTCTCGTCGGCGACACCCCGATCGTCGCGCTCACCCGGCTGATCGATGGTCTCGACATCGAGCTGTTCGCCAAGCTCGAGATGTTCAACCCGGGGGGCAGCGTCAAGGACCGCATCGGCGTGGCGATGATCGACGCGGCCGAGCGCGAGGGACGGATCGAGCCGGGGCGCACGACGATCGTCGAGGCGACGAGCGGCAACACCGGCATCGCGCTGGCCTTCGTGTGCGCGGCCAAGGGCTATGACCTGATCCTCACCCTGCCCGAGGGGATGAGCCGGGAGCGCGAGAGCCTGCTGCGCCTCTACGGGGCGACCGTTCACGTCACCGAGTCGCTGGGCGGGATGAACGAGGCCGTCGACGCCGCCCGGGCGCTGGCCACCCGCTCCGACGTCTTCCTGCCCGATCAGTTCTCCAACCCCGCCAACCCGGAGATCCATCGCCGCACGACCGGCCCCGAGCTGTGGGACGCGCTCGCCGGACGCATCGACGTGTTCGTCGCCGGCGTCGGCACCGGCGGCACCGTGACCGGGGTGGGGGAGTACCTCAAAGCCCGCAACCCGAACTGCCGGGTGGTGGCCGTCGAGCCGCGGAGCTCGTCAGTCCTCTCCGGGGGCCGGCCCGGGCCTCACAAGATCCAGGGGATCGGCGCCGGATTCGTGCCGGCGGTGCTCAACCGCGAGCTGCTTGACGAGGTGATCGCCGTCGAGGACGAGGACGCGATCGAGACCGCTCGCCGTCTGGCGCGTGAGGAGGGGGTGCTGGCCGGCATGTCGTGTGGGGCGGCCGTGTGGGCCGCGCTGCAGATCGGGGCACGACCCGAGTCGCGCGGGGCGCGGATCGCGACGATCCTGCCCGACTCGGGCGAGCGCTACGTCTCGACGCCGTTCTTCGCTCCGTGAGCCGTCACGGGGTGCTCGCTAGGCTTGGCTGATGCTCGGCCTCAGGCTGATCGCCCGCACCGCCGCGGAGATCAGGCGCGATGTCGCCGCCGTCCAGGCTCGCGATCCCGCCGCCCAGGGGGTGGGCACCGCCCAGATCCTCGCCGCCTGGCCCGGCGTCCACGCGCTGCTGGCCCACCGCGTCGCCCACGCCCTGTACGGCGCCGGCGCGCCCGCGCCCGCGCGGCTGATCTCGATGCTCGCGCGGTCGATCACCGGGATCGAGATCCACCCCGCGGCGCGCATCGGCGACGGGTTCTTCGTCGACCACGGAATGGGGGTGGTCGTCGGTGAGACGGCCGAGATCGGCGACAACGTCACCCTGTATCAGGGGGTGACGCTCGGCGGCACCGGCTTTGCCACCGGCAAGCGCCACCCGACGGTGCAGGACAACGTCACCATCGGCTCGGGCGCCAAGCTGCTCGGTCCGATCGTCGTCGGCCATGGCGCCAAGATCGGCGCCAACAGCGTGGTCATCCACGACGTGCCGCCCAACGCCACCGTCGTCGGCAACCCCGGCCATCCGGTTCGGGTCGAGGGCCGGCGGCCCGAGGGTCCCGACGCCGACTGGATCCATCTCCCCGATCCCGTCGCCGAGGCGATCAAGGGCCTCTCGAGTCGGATCGCGGCGCTCGAAGCCGGCGGCGACGCCGCCTACTCGGCCAACGGGGGGGCGGCCCCGGGCCGCCGTCCCACCGGCACGGCGAGCCCGCCAGGCGAGCCCGACGGCCGCGCCAACCCCTCGCTCGGGCCTAATCCAGCGGGCGGCTAGTCGTGGCGGCCGCCGCGCCGTCGTCGATCGGCTCGGTCTCGCCGGGGTGGACCACGACCGGCGGCAGCGCGCTCTGGCCCTGCTCGGGCATGTTGTGACGGGCGCGGACGAGGTACAGGGGCCGTCCCTTGACCTCGTCGTAGATCCGGCCGACGTACTCGCCGATGATCCCGATGGCGATCAGCTCGATTCCGCCGAGCAGCAGGACGACGATGGTCAGGGCGCTGAACCCGGGCAGGTAGGAGCCGAGGATCCGCAGGACGATGACGACGGGGATCGCGATGAACGCCAGCGTCGAGATGGCGAAGCCGAGCAGGGTCGCCAGCTGGAGCGGCCGGTGCGAGAACGATGAGATCGCGTCAAGGGAGAAGCGCAGCATCTTGGAGACCGTGTACTTGGTCTCGCCGGCGTAGCGCGGATCCCGGCGGTAAGGAACCGCCGCCTGCGTGTAGCCGACCCACACCGTCATGCCGCGCAGGAACCGGTTGCGCTCGCGCATCGAGAGCAGCGCGTCGAGCGGGCGACGATCGAGCAGCCGGAAGTCGCCCGAGTTGGACTGCAGCTCCACCTGGGCGAGCTTGTCGAACAGCTTGTAGAACCAGCGGGCGGTGCTCAGCTTGAAGCGCGATTCCCCCTGGCGGTGCTCGCGGACCGCGTAGACGACGTCGCACCCCGCCCGCCAATGGTCGAGCATCGTCGTGATCAGCTCCGGGGGGTCCTGGAGATCGGCGTCGAGCATGACGACGGCGTCGCCGCGGGCGTGGTCGAGCCCCGCGGTCAGCGCCGTCTGATGGCCGAAGTTGCGCGACAGGAACACGACCCGGACCCGCGGGTCGGCCGCGGCGAGCTGCTCGAGGCGCAGCGGCGTGCCGTCGGTCGAGCCGTCATCGACGAGGACGAGCTCGAACGGAATGCCGTGCAGGGCGGCGCAGGTGCGGGCGTAGAACTCGTCGAGCAGCGCCTCCTCGTTGAAGATGGGCGCCACGACGCTCATCAACGAAAGCTCGCGGGGGCCGTCGAGGCGGGCCGGGGGCGAGTCGCTCATGGCTGCATCGTACGGCGCGGGGGTCGTTTTCCCTACAGCAGGGCGGTGTGGGGGATGTAACCGAGGAGTTGAATCGCCTGCACGATTCCGGTCATGACGATCGCCATCCGCCACAGCCGTCGGTCGTGGCCGAGCGCCGCCAGCGGGAGCATCCAGGCCACGTACCACGGCAGCAACGAGCTCGAGGCGATGAGCAGCGCCAGCGTCGCCCAGCCGGCGCCGTCGATCCAGTCGAGCGTGCCCTTCCAGACGCGCCAGACCAGCCACGCGCAGACGCCGACGAACGCCGCGGCGAGCACATAGGTCGTGATGTGGCCGACGGTCACCAGCCCCAGCCGGGTGGAGATCACTCCCGGGATGCTCTTCCAGTCCCCTTCGCTCTGGCCTTGGCGAACCGTCGCCAGAAGATGGAAGGCGCCCGAGCCGAACACCGTGAAGCTGAGCGCGGCGATGAGGGCCAGGCCGACGCCGGCGCCGAGCAGGAGGTCGCGCCGTCCGCGGCCGCGCCCCCGTCCCCCGGCGGCGATCGCGAACGGCAGCAGCAGGCCGGCGGTCAGCTTGACGCCGATCGCCACCATCGTCATGGCGCCCCCCAGCCGCTCGCGGGAGGCCAGCACCCCGTAGATCGCGCCGGCCACCGCCAGCAGCATCAACAGGTCGTTGTGACCGCCGCCGACGCCGTAGAGCACGAGCAGCGGGTTGAGGCCGACGAGCGCGGCCGCGCGCACCGGGTTGATGCCGCGCAGTTGCGCGCAGCGCCAGACGACGGCGACGAGCGCCAGGCTGGCGACGGCCGCGATCGACTTGTAGGCGAACACGCTGGTGGCGATCGTCAGCGACGCCAGCAGGTAGCTGAACGCCGTGAACACCGGGCCGTAGACGCTCGGGGTGTAGGACCATTTGGCCCCGATGTAGGGAAAGACGTGGTCGTAGAAGATCGCGTGCGGACCGTTGAGGTACGGGTTGTAGGCGTACAGCGAACCCAATCGCGCGTAGGCCTGATAGCTGAACACATCGGTCGAGACCAGCGGCGGCGCCAGCAGGACCACGGCGTGGAGCACGGCGACGGCGATCAGCACCGCGCGCGCCGACAGTCGCGTCGAGGTGGCCACGACGACCGCGTATGAGACGAACATCAGGCTCAGCGCGGCGATCGCTCCCCCGACGTGAAGATCCAGGCCGGTCGAACCGAAGGCTCCGGCCAGCGACGACGGCACGGGACGGATCGATTCCGGCAGCAGCGAATCGGTCCCCGCGGCGGCGACCGAGATGAGACAGCCGCAGATGACCAAGCCGGCGAGGGCGAACAGCCCCCGGCGGCTGCTCGGGACCGCGCGCGCCGGCCATGCCGCCCCCGGCAACCGCACGACGCCGGGGCGGACGTCGGCGCGCAGCGAACTCTGAACGCTCATCGACGGTGAGGATGCCCGGATCTCCTCGGTGGAGGGTTCGATCAGCGTTGACGTCGGGTTAGGAGATCTCATGGTGGCGTCTGATTCATACCCGCCCGGCGCAGCGCAGAAGCGGCGTCGCGCCGGATGGCGGGCACGAGCAGGATCGCCTCGAGCGCGATCCGGGCCGACATCTTGGACTTGCCGGCCGTCCGGTCGGCGAACACGATCGGCACCTCGGTGACGGTGAAGCCGGCGAGGATCGCCCGGTAGGTGACCTCGATCTGGAACACGTATCCCTCGGCCCGCACGCTCGGCAGGTCGATCGCCTCGAGCACCCGCCGGTGAATGCATTTGAACCCCCCGGTCAGGTCGTGAACGCCGACGCCGAGGATGAGGCGCGCGTAGATGCCGCCGACGCGGCTGATGAGCCGGCGGGCCACGCCCCAGTCGCGCACGCCACCCCCACGCACGTACCGCGACCCGAGCACCAGGTCAGCGCCGCGCGCCGCCTCGAGCAGAGCCGGCAGGTAGCGCGGGTCGTGGGAGAAGTCGGCGTCCATCTCGATCACCAGCTCGGCGCCCGCGCGCAGCGCGCGATCGAAGCCGGCGAGGTAGGCGTGGCCGAGCCCGGTCTTGCCCGGGCGGTGCAGGACCTCGACGTCGTCGCTGGCCGCCGCCAGCGAGGCGGCGATCGCCCCCGTCCCGTCCGGCGAGTTGTCGTCGACGACGAGGATCCGGTAGTTCCCGGCGACGACGCGCGAGAGCTCCGCGCGCGCCGCGACGACGATTCCCTCCAGGTTCACGGCCTCGTTGTAGGTCGGGATGATCAACCAGACGGCCGCGGGCACGAAGGCAGCCTAGACGCACCCACGGGCGACATGTCGGCGCCGCAGACGCCATCATGGGGGACGGGGACGCGGTCATCTCCGCCGACCCCTGCTCTATGGACGACGGCTCCTTCACAACTGCCGACACCGACACGCTGATCGAGCGCGTACGCGGGCGACTGGAGCGCGGTCCGGCACGACGGCCGCTGGCGCCCCATCATCGCCGCCGCCGCGCCGCGGCGCTGGCCCTCGTGGCCGGCCTGGCGCTCCTCGTAGGCGCGATCGCGGGCGCCGCGTCTCAGGGCGGAGCGCCCCACGTGGCCAAGCTGGCGGCCGCCGGCAGTTACCTCGGCCGCATCCGGACGCTCGCCGGCAACGGCGCCGGGTCGCTGGCCGTCGCCCAGCGCGGCGCCGAGAACCAGGCCATCACCCGCACCCTCGCCTACACGCCGTACGTGCGCCGGGCGGGCACGCAGCACCGGGAGATCGCGCTCACGTTCGACGACGGGCCCGGTCCCTACACGCCCCAGATCCTCTCCGTGCTCGAGCGTCTGCACGCGCCGGCGACGTTCTTCGAGGTCGGCGTCGAGGAGCGCTACTTCCATGACTCGACCGCCAAGATCGTCCTGCGCGGCTATCCGATCGGCGACCACACCCAGACGCACGCCAACATGGGCCAGCTCTCGCCCAAGCAGCAGCAGTCCCAGCTGCTGGAGGAGACCGAGGCGATCGGCAACCTGGGCGCGCCGTTTCCGCGCATGTTCCGCCCGCCCTACGGCCTGTGGGACAAGGCCACGCTCAAGGTGCTCAAGAAGTACCGGATGCTGATGATCCTGTGGACCGTCGACACCAGCGACTACGAGCGTCCGGGCGTCGAGGCGATCGTCGACTCGGCCGTGCGCGGCGCACATCCGGGGTCGATCATCCTCATGCACGACGCCGGCGGGGACCGCTCGCAGACGGTGGCCGCCCTGCCGACGATCATCCGCCAGCTGCGCAAGCGCGGCTACAAGCTCGTGACCGTGCCCCGCCTGCTGCTCGACAACCCGGCGCCCAAGCAGCAGAACATCAACCTGCTCTCCGGCTCGGGCTAAGCGTCTGCGCGCTCGCGCTAGCGCCGGACGTAGGCGACGCGGTTCCAGCTCGGCTCGGGAGCGAGCTCGATCGGCTCCCCGCCGCGGTCGGGCTGGACGTAGACGAACGCCGAGGAGTCCTCGTTGAAGGCGACATCGAGCTCGCCCTCCTTGACCCGCTGGTCGAGCCACGCGCCGCGGAAGATGAGACGCCGCAGCCAGTGGACGAGCGAGCGCTCGGAGGGGCCGACGAGCTCGGGCCAGCACTCGTTGACGTGCTCGCCGAGGGCCGAGGCGGGATCGGTGACCTCGCCGTTGACGACGAGGTTGATCAGATCCTCGGCCTCGTCCTCCTCGACGGCGCCGCCGAGGAAGCCGAGCTTGCGCGCCGCCTGCTCACAGCGCTCGCGAAAGTCGCGCTCGTTGAACGTGAAGCGCAGCTCTCCGTACTCGAGGACGAAGTCGTCTCCCGAGCTGTAGTTCCCGCGGCGGTACATAGGCGTCGGCATCATATGTGCGAATCCTTCTCCGGCGGGGGCCTGAATGTGATTTTGCAGGGGGTGAACTTCGTCCCCTCAGTGGCTCTTACCAGCATGCCGCCGAGTTCCCCGCCGACGATCCTGATCGTAGAGGACCACCTCCCGACGCGCCGCTTTCTCGTCGACAACCTGGCCGCCGACGGCTACGCGCCGCTGGAGGCCGACTCGGCCCGGACGGGACGGGCGCTCATGGCCGCCGAGCGCCCGGCGCTGGCCATCCTCGACCTCGGCCTGCCCGACCGCGACGGGCTTGACCTGCTGCGCGAGCTCCGCGTCCACGGCGACGACGCCGGCGAGCTCGACAGCCATCTTCCGGTGCTCATCCTCTCCGGGCGGGCGACCGAGGTCGATCGGATCCGCGGGTTCGAGCGCGGGACCGATGACTATCTGGTCAAGCCGTTCTCCTACGGAGAGCTGCGGGGGCGGATCGCGGCGTTGCTGAGGCGCTCGAGCATGCGCTCAGCGGTCGGACGGGTCCGCGTGGGCACGCTCGAGCTCGATCCCCTGTCGCGAGAGGTGTGGGTGCAGGGCACGCGGGTCCCCCTGTCCAAGAAGGAGTTCGCGCTGCTGCGGACGCTGGCCTCGGCGCCGACGCGCACGTATACGCGCGAGGAGCTGCTGCGCGAGGTGTGGGGCTATCGCTCGATGGGCACGACGCGCACTCTGGACTCGCACGCCTCGCGTCTGCGCCGCAAGCTGTCGGTGGGGCACGCGGTGTTCGTCGTCAACGTGTGGGGCGTCGGCTACCGCCTGCTCGACGGGGACGCCGCGGCGTGAGCGCGGCGGCGACGCTCGGCGGCTGGGTCGCGGCGGGGATCGTGGCCGCGATGATGATCGCCCTGCGCCGGATGCTGGGCAGCCGGATGGAGGCCGTCGCCCGCGCCTGCCATGAGCTCCGTGGTCCGCTGACCGCCGCCCGGCTCGGCCTGTCGTTCGGCTCGCGCTGCGGGGAGCTGTCGCCGGACCGGTTGCGCGCGATCGACACCGAGCTGGGGCGGGCGACGCTCGCGCTGCAGGATCTCGACGAGTTCGGACGGGGATCGCCGCGGATGCGCGAGCTCGAGAAGCTCGACGTGCGCGAGCTGATGGACGACTGCACCCACGCCGCCGACGGGCTGGCCGACCTGATGGGGGTGGCGATGATCGCCAGCTGGGACGGACCGCGGGTGGCGGTGTGGGGCGATCGCCTCCGGCTCGCCCAGGCGCTCGGCAACCTCATCTCGAACGCGATCGAGCACGGGGGAGGGGTGGTCGCGACCCGCGGCGTGGTCGGCGAGGAGACGGTGCGAATCGAGGTCTGCGACGACGGTGCCGGGCTCCCGGCTCCCCTCGCGGATCTCGTCCGGCGCCCGCGACGGGGACAGGGGACGCGGGGGCGGGGGCTGGCGATCGCGACCGCGATCGCCGAGGCCCACGGTGGCCGGGTGCTCACCGCGCCCGCGGACCGCGGCGCCCGCTTGGTGCTCGAGCAC
>CAVUVE010000011.1:0-768175 GCA_963744845.1 uncultured Solirubrobacteraceae bacterium | reverse complement strand
GCCGGCCGGATCTGCTCCAGCCGGTCGATATCGGCCAGTCCGGGGAAGATCCGCCCCCAGCTGAGCGCGATCAGCATCGTCATCACGCCACCCCCGACGACCGCGGGAATCGTGCCGACCAGCGACGCCGCCAGGCCGGATTCGAAGTAGCCCAGCTGGTTTGAGGCGCTGATGAACACCATCTCCACCGCGTTCACGCGCCCGCGCAGCCGGTCCGGGCTGGCCAGCGCGACGGTCGTGGAGCGGATATTCATGCTGTACAGGTCGACGAAGCCGCTGACCCCCAGCGCCAGGAGCGACAGCGGGTAGAAGCGCGACAGGCCGAAGACGACGATGCTCGCTCCGTAGAGCAGGACGACGGTGAGCAGCAACCGCCCGGCGTGCCGGCCGATCGGGCGCCGGGTGATCACGGCGGCGCCCAGCAGCGCCCCCACCGCGGGCGCGGCTCGCAGGACGCCCAGCCCGGTGGCGCCGACGTGCAGGATCGAGCGCGCGAAGATCGGCAGCAGCCCCACCGCACCGCCGAACAGCACGGCCAGCAGATCGAGCATGATCGCCCCGAGCAGGATCTGACTGCGTCGCACGAAGCGCAGCCCCTCGACCAGGTTGGTGACGCCGCGGGACGGCTCCAGCTCGTCGTGGGCCTCGGCGGACTCACCGGGGCGCATCGCCAGCACGATGCCGCAGGCCCCCAGGCAGGTGCCGGCGGCCAGCAGGTAGACCAGCGACGGCGAGGTGCCGTACAGGAGGCCCCCCAGCGCCGGGCCGATCACCTGTGCCGACTGCGTCGCGATCGAGCGCAAGGTCATCGCTGACTGCAGCAGCTCGGGCGCCACCAGCGTGGGCGGCATCGCTCGGGCCGCCGGGGTGCCGAGCGCCATCGCCGTGCCGGCTCCCGCCGCCAGCGCCAGATACGGGACGACCGAGGTCACGCCGGCGCCGCTGACGAGTGCCAGCCCGACCGCCACCGCGGCGCCCATCACCAGCGACCCGGCAAACACCAGCCGCCGCGGCACGCGATCGGCGAGCTGGCCGGCGGGGAGCGCGAGCACGAACAGCGGCACGAACTCGGCCAGTCCGATCCACCCCAGGTCCAGCGCCGAGCGGTGCTGGAAGTAGACCTCCCAGCCGATCGCCACCTCGAGCATCTGCAGGCTGATGCCCATCCCCATGAGCGCCAGCCACCACAGGCGGTAGTCGCGCACCTCCAACGCCGGGCCGAGCCGTCTCACGCCGACTCAGGCTAGTCGCGGCCGGTGCTCGGTCAGTCCTCGTCGATGAGCGCCGGCGGCAGGACCGACGTGACCGCGCCGGTGACCTCGATCGCCGTCAGCCGGCCGTAGAAGTCGAAGTGCAAGGTCAGCGAATCGAGCGTCGGGATCCGGTCGGCCTCGTCGTGCGCGGAGAGCTCGACGGAGTCACGCACCTCGGCATCCCCGAGTCTGACGTAGGCATGGCCCCCGTCGGACTGGGTGACGGTGATCTGCCGCAGCACGCGGCGAACGGTAACCGCCGCCTCGCGCCGCCTTCAAGAAACGCCGCCGTTTCCAGCCCTACCCGCGGCCGGCGACGGCGAGCACGGCGCCGACCTGACGGCGAACCTGCTCCGGCGAGAGGGTGCCGGCGGGCAGCTCGACCGTGAACGACGCGGCGCCGGGGAGGTGATGGTTCTGCCAGTTGGCCGCCGTCCCGGAGAGCCACGAGTGGTGGTAGAGGCGCATCCCGGCGGCGCGCGCGTAGCGGCGCCCGGCGGCGGTGCTCGGCCCCCACGCCCACACCACGTTCATGTGCTGGTGATACCAGACCGTCACCGCGGGGTGGATTCGCAGGATGAGGTCACGCGCCAGCCGCGTCTCGCGCTCGGAGAACGGCCGCGGGCCCCCGTAGTAGACATCGCCGGGCTGCCCTCCACCCTGCCACTGCGAGGACCAGTTGGCGTTGAGGTCGACGCCGCGTCCGTTCTGACGGGTGTCGTGGGCGTGGCCATCGGGGTTGAGGTCGGGCACGATCCACAGGTCGGCGCCGCGGTGAACGCGCTCGAGCGCGCGCGCCACGGCGATTCCGGCACCCTCGTCACCGTGGATGCATCCGACGACGAGCACCCGCGGGCCTCGGGGATCCCCCGCCCGCCACATCAGGATCGGCCGGCCCTCCTCGGAGCGGCCGAGCAGGCTGACCGCGCCGGCGGACCGCGCAGAGCGTGACGGACCGGCGGATGGGCCGGGCTTGCCGGCGCCGCCGCCGAGCATGCCCACGGCGACGACGAGGGTCGCGATCAGCTTCGTCATCGGCCGGCCGCTCGGATCAGCTCCTCGAGCGCCACCAGCTTGACCCGAGGTCGTCCGAGCGGCTCACCGAGGCGCGACTCGTGGGCATCGATCATCTCCCAACCCTCCCACGTGACGTGACCGGGCATCCGCTCCTCCAGCCACGCGGCGACCGCCTCGGCCGTCGCCTGATCGCGATCGGGACGTCCCAAGCGGTCGGCCTCGGCGTCCTCCACGATCCGCGACACCGTGTCGGCGGCGTCCTTCTTGTTGGTGCCGATCACGCCCGACGGCCCCCGCTTGATCCACCCCACGACGTACTCGCCGGGGCAGGGCGTACCGTCGTCGGCGACGACCCGGCCGCCCTCGTTGCGGATCAGACCGCGACGGTCGTCGAACGGAATGCCCGGCAGGCGCTCGCCCCGATAGCCGATCGAGCGCAGAACGAGTCCACACTCGATCACCTCCTCCTCCCCGGTCGGCACGGCGCTCACGCGCCCGTCGGGCGCGTGGACGAGGCGGTTGACGGCCACCCGGAGCCCCGTCACCGGCCCGTCCTCGCCCTCGCCGAGGATCTCGACCGGCGAGCGCAAAAAGCGCAGCTCCAGGCGGTGTGACTTGCCGCTCGGCGCCCGGTGGGCGTACTCGCGGAGGATCTCCACGTTGCGGCGCTTGGTCGCGTCGCCGTCCTCCGGAACCTCCACGCCCTCCAGTTGCGCCGGATCGACGATCACGTCGGCGCGCTCCAGCTCGCCGAGCTCGCGCAGCTCGGGGTTGGTGAACGCCGCCTGCGCCGGCCCGCGACGGCCGAGCAGCACGACCTCGGTCACGCCGGCCATCCCGAACGCGTCGATCGCGTGATCGGCCGTATCGGTCGGCGCCAGCTCACCCGGGTCCAGCACGAGCATCCGTGCCACGTCGATGGCCACGTTGCCATTACCGACGACGACCGCCCGTCCGCCGTTGAGGTCGAACATGTGGTCGGCGAAGTAGGGATGGCCGTTGTACCAGGCGACGAACGCCGTCGCGGGATGCGAGCCGGGGCGATCCTCGCCCGGAATGCCCAGGCGGTTGTCGGTGGACGTTCCGATCGCGTAGACCACCGCGTGATAGCGAGCCAACAGGTCATCGCGCGAGACCTCGGTCCCGAGCGTCACCGCTCCGAAGAAGCGAAACGCCTCGTTGGCAGCCGTCTTGGCGTACACGCGGGTGACCGACTTGATCTTCGGGTGATCGGGGGCCACCCCGGCGCGCACGAGTCCGAACGGCGTCGGCAGCGCGTCGTAGAGGTCCACCTCGAAGCCCGCCTTGAGCAGCTGATCAGCGGTATAGAAGCCCGACGGCCCCGCACCGATGATCGCCGCGCGCTTGATCGTCATGAGCACAACAGTAGAAAGGCGGCCGCGTCCGGGGGTTATCCCCCCGGCGCCGACGGGGGCGGGCCGGCGCGCGGACGCCCGCCCGCCCCCGCGACACCGAGCCCGTCCGGCGAGACGCTGCCGGACATGCCCATCACATCGCCTCATCCCACCTCCGCCGCGCCGCCCACCGGCCTCGCGCGGCTCGTCGGCGGCGCCGCCCGCGGCGCCTCACGCCGGCCCAAGCTGACCATCGCCCTGTGGCTGGCGCTCGTCGTCGGCTGCCTGATGGCCGGGGGCCTGAGCGGCACCCGCCAGCTCTCGACCGCCGCCTCGGGCACCGGGGAGTCGGCCAGCGCCGAGCTGCGCCTGCATCACGCCGGCCTGGTCGACCCGGCTACCGAGGACGTGCTCATCACGTCGTCGAGCGCCTCGCGAACGGCCGCCACCGCCCGCGCCCTCGCCGCCCGGGTCCGGGCCCTGCCCGTCGTGCGCGGCGTGACCCCGCCCGCGACCCGTGCCGGCGGGCGCACCGCGCTCGTCGCCGTCAGCCTGCGCGGCGACCCCAATGACGCCAACGCCCACGTGGCGCCCGTGGAGCGTGCCGTGGCCGCCGTGCGGGCGTCCGAGCCCGGCGTCAGCCTGCTCGAGGCCGGCTCCGGGTCGGTCGGTCACGCCGTCGATCAGGCCGTCAACAGCGGTCTGCGTCGGGCCGAGCTGATCTCGATACCGATCACGCTCGTCATCCTCGTGCTCGCCTTCGGAGCGCTGGCGGCGGCCGCCGTGCCGCTCCTGCTCGGCTTGACCTCGGTCGTGGCCGCCATCGGCGCGGGCGGTCTCGTGTCGCATCTCGTTCCCATGGGCAACTCCACGGCGCCCGTCGTCGTGCTCATCGGCCTCGCCGTGGGCGTCGACTACTCGTTGTTCTACATCCGGCGTGAGCGGGCCGAGCGCCGCAGCGGCGCGGGACCGCAGGCGGCGCTGCAGGCCGCCTCGGCGACCGTCGGACGGGCGATCGTCGTCGCCGGAGCCACCGTCGTCATCGGCCTCGCCGGGCTGCTGTTCACGGGCTTTGGGGTGTTCACCTCGATGGCGCTGGGCGCGATCCTCGTCGTGGCCATCGCCGTGCTCGGCTCGCTGACCGTCCTGCCCGCCGTCCTCGCCCTCGCCGGCGACGGCGTCGACCGCGGACGGCTGTGGCGGCGCCGCGCGCCTGCCGCCAACCCGAGCTGGGGGGCCTGGCCGGCGTCGTCACCCGCCACCCCCGGGGGGCGCTGGCCGGCGCGCTGGTGGCGCTGATCGCGCTGGCCGCCCCGATCCTCTCCATGCACACCGCCAACCCCGGTGATGGCGACCTGCCGGCCCACACGCCGGCGCTCGTCGCCCAGCGGACGATCGACCGGGCGTTTCCGGGCTCGTCGGACACCGCCCAGCTGGTCGTCGCCGGACACGGGCTCGGCAGCGCGCCGGCCGGCGCCCGGTTGGCCCAGCTCGGACGGCAGGGCCAGCGGATCACCGGCGCCGCCGGCGGTCCGTCGGTGCGGGTGGCCGCCGACGGCGACACCGCGCTCGTGGCGATCCCGGTCCGCAACGAGAACCGCGCCGTCGCCCATCGTTCCGTCGATGCCCTGCGGGCGCAGCTGAAGCCGGCCACCGCCCGCCTGATCCCGGGCGCGCGTGCGCAGCTCGGCGGGGGAGCCGCCGACGACGTCGACGTCACCGCCCGGATGGCGACCGACACTCCGCTCGTGGTCGCGTTCGTGCTGGCGCTGGCGTTCGTGCTCCTCGTGGCGGCGTTCGGCTCGCCGTGGCTGGCCCTGTCGGTCATCGGGCTCAACGTGCTGTCGGTGGGCGCCGCCTTCGGCGCCCTGGTGGCGGTCTTCCAGCATCACTGGGCGCAGTCGCTGCTCGGCTTCACCTCGAACGGGGCGATCGTCAACTGGCTGCCTCTGTTCGCCTTCGTCGTCCTCTTCGGGCTCTCGATGGACTACACGGTGCTCGTCCTCGAGCGAGCGCGCGAGGCGCGCCGGGCCGGCGCCGATGCCCGTGAGGCGGCGGCGCAGGCGCTGCGCAGCACCGGCGGCACGGTGACGAGCGCGGCCGCGGTCATGGTCGCCGTGTTCTCCGTGTTCGCCACCCTCCCGCTGCTGTCGTTCAAGCAGCTGGGCGTCGGCCTTGCGGTGGCGATCGCGCTCGACGCCACGATCGTGCGCGGGCTCGCGCTCCCGGCCGTCGTCACCCTCCTCGGCGACCGGGGACTGAAGCCGGCTCGCCGGCGGCACCGCGTCGACGAGCGCCGGTGGGATCATGGACACGATGTCCCGGTTCTGGAGCCGAGCTATGACTGAGCGCACCGGCTCTCAGCGGTGGCTGGCGCGGGCGGCAATGACGCCGCCCGCGATCGCCGTCGCGGGCTTCGTCGTCATCTGGGCGCTGACCAGCCGCGGGTACTTCTGGCCGATGTGGCCGGCCCTTGCCGTCGCCGCCGGCGCCGGCGGGCAGGCCGTGTGGCGGCTGACCGCCGACCGGCCCACCGTCGGCGACCGGCGGCTGCGGCGCGCGACCGGGCTCGCGGGGGTCCTGTCGCTGGCCCTGATCGCCATCTGGGCGATGTCAGGCGGCGGGTACTTCTGGCCGGTGTGGACGATCCTCGTGCTGGCCGGTCTACTCGGCCTGCGGTGGACGCGCCGGCCCGACGAGTCGCTCGAGGTCCGCGTCGACGAGCTCACCCGCACCCGCAGCGGCGCGCTCGACGTTCAGGCCTCGGAGCTTCGCCGCATCGAGCGCGACCTCCACGATGGTGCCCAGGCGCGGCTGGTGGCGCTCAGCATGCAGCTGGGGCGCGCCGAGGAGCGGCTGGCCGATCATCCCGAGTCGGCCGCCCTGGTCAAGCGCGCCCGGGAGGAGGCCGCAGCGGCGATCGGCGAGCTTCGCGACCTGGCCCGGGGCATCGCCCCGCCGGTGCTGGCCGATCGCGGACTGGCGGCGGCCGTGCAGTCGCTCGCCGACCGTGCCGGCTCGTCGGTGACCGTCAACGCCGAGATCACGCGGCGGCCGCCGCCGGTCGTCGAGACGGCCGCCTACTTCGTCGTCGCCGAGGCCCTGACCAACGCCGCCAAGCACGCCCCCGGGGCCGCGGTGCGGATCACGCTGTGGGCCGAGCACGGCGAGCTCGGGATCGTCGTCGCCGACGACGGCCTGGGCGGCGCCGATCCGCTCGGCGGCGGCCTCACCGGCCTGCGCCAGCGGGTCGAGGCGCTCGACGGCTGGCTGGAGGTGTCCAGCCCCGTGGGCGAGGGCACGACGGTGCGGGCATCGCTGCCATGCGGGTCGTGATCGTCGAGGACCATGCCCTCCTGCGCGAGGGGATGGTCGCGCTGCTCTCGGAGAACGGGATCGAGGTCGTCGCCCAGGCCCAGGACGGCCCCGGTCTGCTGCGCATCGTCGACGGCCACAAGCCCGACCTGGCGATCTGCGACGTGCGCCTGCCACCCGAGTTCTCCGACGAGGGCATTCGCGCCGCCCTGGAGGCGCGACGGCGCCATCCGTCGCTGGCCGTGCTCGTGCTCTCGCAGTACGTCGAGCCCGCCTACTCCCGGGAGCTGCTGGCGGCCGGCGAGAGCGGCGTCGGCTATCTGCTCAAGGAGCGCGTCTCCGAGGTGCGCACCTTCCTCGACGCGGTGCATCGCGTCGCTGCCGGCGGCACGGTCCTGGACCGGGAAGTCGTCAGCTCGCTGATCCGCTCCCGCGACGCGACCACCACCGGCGACGGCGCGCGGCTGGACGCGCTGACCCCGCGCGAGCGCGAGACCCTCGAGCTCATCGCCCAGGGCCGCACGAACGCCGCGGTCGCCCGCGAGCTGGTCATCACCCCGGGCGCGGTGGAGAAGCACGTCTCCAACATCTTCGCCAAGCTCGACCTGGCGGCCTCCGACGACGACCACCGCCGGGTGCTGGCGGTGCTCACCTACCTGCGGGCGACCGGGGGGTGAGGGCGGGACCCACGCACACCCCTACCCGCCCCGGGCGGCCTGCTCGGCGATCCAGCCGTCGATCAGCCGGCCCGCGATCGAGAACGGACCGCGCACGGCGGTCACGGTGTCGACCTCGGCCGGAGTGAACCAGCGGGCGTCGCGGATCTCTGACTCCTGGAGGACGAGCTCGCCGCCGGCGTAGCGCGCCCGGTAGCCGATCATCAGCTGGTGGGGGAACGGCCACGCCTGCGACCCGAAGTAGGTGACATCGCGCACGTCGATGCCGACCTCCTCCTTGATCTCGCGGACGAGCGCCTCCTCGAGCGTTTCGCCGGCCTCGACGAAGCCGGCCAGGGTCGAATAGAACTGCTGCTGGCGGCGCGTTCCCCACGCCAGCAGGGCCCGCTCGTCGTGATCGCCGCGGGTGACGAGCACGATCACCGCCGGCGAGACCCGCGGATAGGCGTGCAGGCCGCAGTTGGGGCAGCGCCGGACCCGCTCGCCGACGACCGGCACCGTCGGGGTCCCGCAGCGCCCGCAGAAGCGATTCGTGCGATCCCACCCGACGACCTGCACGGCGCGCCCCGCGATCGCCCACAACGTCTCGTCGAGCAGCCGGTAGAGCGCGCGCAGGTCGCACCACTCCAGGCCGGGCGGGGCCGCGCGGTCGGTGCCGTCGACCGCCAGGCAGGGGCGTCCGTCCAGCGAGCCGAGCACGTGGGTGACTCCCGCGGGGACCGTCTCGGGCAGGGTCGCGCCGTTCTCGGTGCGTCGGATCAGCACCGTGCTCTCGCGAACGCAGAAGCGCAGCGCCGTCGTCGCCGACGCCCCCACGGGCCACCGCATGTCACCCACGAAGGTCACGCCAGCGAGGCTACTTCAGCGTTTGCGCGGGGCCAGTCGCGGGGGTTATTGTCGCGTTCACACCCCTCACCGGAGGTCTCCCCATGCGCTCATCCATCGCTGCCACGACGCGCCGCCGCGCGACCGGCGCCCTCGGCGTCGCG
Source organism: uncultured Solirubrobacteraceae bacterium (assembly GCA_963744845.1). Lineage (GTDB taxonomy): Bacteria > Actinomycetota > Thermoleophilia > Solirubrobacterales > Solirubrobacteraceae > Palsa-465. Next base: position 759,569 of record CAVUVE010000011.1, on the reverse strand, counting down.
GCCCTCGGCGTCGTGCTGGCGCTCGCCGCCGCGCCCGCCCAGGGGGCCGTGCCGGCGTGCACGACCAACCAGCTCGTCGTGTGGCTCGACACGCAGTCAAACGGCGCCGCGGGCACGATCTTCTACACCCTGAACTTCACCAATGTCGGCGCCAAGTGCACCCTGCGCGGGTATCCCGGCGTGTCGGCGGTGGCGCAGAACGGCCACCGGCTCGGCAAGGCGGCGACCCGCACCACCGGCACGGCGGTCAAGACGGTGACCCTGGCCAGCGCCAACGGCAGCGGTGCGACGAAGGCCAACACCGCCCACACGGTGCTCGGGATCATCGACACCGGTGTCCTCTCGCCCGGGTCCTGCCATGAGACGACCGCCTCCGGCCTGCGCGTCTACCCGCCCAACCAGAGCCGGGCGGCGTTCGTGCCCTATCCGTTCTCGGCGTGCTCGGTGGCCAGCGCGAGCATTCTCAGGGTGCGCGCTGTCGCGGCCGGCCTGTGAAGGCGAGGACGAGCTCGGCGGTCAACGCGGGCACGTCGAGCTGCGGGCAGTGCCCGACGCCGTCGAGAGTCACCCACTCGGCGTCGGGCAGCCATTCGTCGCGGTAGCGGGCGGCGGCCGACGGCCACTCGAGCAACTTGTCGGCGGTTCCCCAGGCGACGAGCACCGGACACTCGATCCGCGCGGCGTCCAGCTGCCAACCGTGGGTGCGCGCGAACTCGACGTAGGGCAGCGTGGCGTCGCAGGCGGCCGCGGCGCGCATCGAGTGGGCGATCAGCTCCGGCGGGATGTGCTCGAAGCGGGTCACGGTGACATCGGTCGCGCGCCGCATCCCCTCCGCGGTGGCGACGATTTCGTCGGCCCGGGGTGCGGCGTCCTGGAGCCGCTCGCGGATGCGGATGAAGTAGGCCAGCGCATCGCCGAACTTCGGGTCGGTGGGCGCCCAACCTCCGGCGGGCGCCAGGGCCACGACGCTCTGGGCGCGGCCCCGGGCCGCCAGCTGGAGGGCCAGGTAGCCGCCGAGGGAGTTGCCGACCAGGTGAGCGGTGGCAAAGCCGGCCTCGTCCATCGCGCGCTCGACGTCGTCGGCGAGGGCGACGTCGGAGATCGGCTCGGGGGGCGAAGACCCACCCGCGTGGCCGGCCAGGGTCAGCGCGAGCACGTCGTGCTGGCCCTCGAACGCCGGCAGGGTCAGCTCCCACGTCCGCCATGAGTCGGTGAATCCATGCAGGCACACCATCGCCGGACCGGAGCCACCGCGGTGAGATGGGGTGAACGGGACGGCCATGGCGCCGACGCTATCGCGCCGGGCGGTAGCCTTGGCCGTACGCTCATGGCAGATGTCGACCACCGCCGCGGCTCACCGTCGCTCACCGTGCGTCTGGCCATCTCATGGCTGACCAATGCCCTCGTCCTCGCCGTCGTCGCCGCCCTGCTCTCGGGGGTGCACGTGCGCAACGCCGGCTCGCTGCTGCTCGCCGCCGCCGTGTTCGGCGTGCTCAACACGGCGCTCAAGCCGCTGCTGCGGTTCGTCACGCTGCCGCTGGCGATCCTCAGCCTGGGGCTGGCGTGGTTCTTCGTCTCCCTGCTCGTGCTGGCGATCACGAAGGGCATCGTCTCCGGCTTCGTGATCCACGGCTTCTGGACGCTCGTCAAGGCGACGCTCGTCGTGTGGCTCGTCAATCTCGTGCTCGATTTCCTGCCCGGCCCGTGGCAGATCACCGGCAAGCGCCGCCGCCTGCACCGCGGGACGTGACCCGGCCCGCCGGCGATTCATACCGCCCCAGGCGATAGATTGGCGCGATGACGACCTCCAGCGCCCCGGCGGACAGCCTGAGTGTGCTGCTGATCGAGGACGACGATGACGACGCTCTGATCGTCGAGGACCTGCTCGCCGATAGCGCCGCCGACATGCGCCTGCGGCGCGGGCGCACGCTCGGCGAGGGATTGGCGATGCTGGCCGGCGGCGTCGACTGCGTGCTTCTGGACCTGCGCCTGCCCGACGTCGTCGGGATGGAGGCGGTCCATCGCCTGCGCAAGGCCGCCCCGTGGATCGCCGTCGTCGTCCTCACCGGCTTTGACGACGAACGCGCCGGACAGCTGGCCGTCGACGTCGGCGCGCAGGACTACCTCGTCAAGGGCAAGGTCAACGGCGCCCTGCTGGCCCGCGCGATCCATTATGCGGTCAGCCGGCGTCACGCCGAGGACGTCGCGCAGCAGCTGCGGGTCGCCGAGATCCGCGCCGACGAGACGGCCCGGCTGGAGCGCGGTCTCGTCCCGCGCCCGATCATCGACGACCCGTCGCTGTGGATCGCGTCGAGCTATCTACCGGGCCGCCAGCGCGCCCTGCTCGGCGGTGATTTCTACGACGCCGTGCAGACCGAGGACGGCGTCCTGCACGTGATCGTGGGCGACGTGTCCGGACGGGGCCCGGACGAAGCCGCGCTCGGCGTCGGCCTGCGCATCGCGTGGCGGGCGCTCACGCTCTCGGACGTGCCCACCGAGCGCGTGGTCGACACGCTGCAGCAGATGATCGAGCACGAGCGACGCGACGCCGGCGCCTTCGCCACCCTGTGCACGCTGAACATCGATCCCCGCGGGCGGGTGCTGCACTTGCGCCGAGCCGGACATCTGGCGCCGATGCTCATCTCCGACGGGGGCGTGGTCAGCCTCCCCCTCGATCACGGCGGCCCGCCGATCGGCATGTTCGCCGGCTCGGAGTGGCCGGAGTCCCGCTTCGAGCTGCCTGACCCGTGGACGATCCTGCTCTACACCGACGGCCTGATCGAGGGCCATGACGGAGACGCGGGGCACCTCGGCGAGGATCGCCTGCAGGAGCTACTCCTCGAGCAGATCGCCCGCCGGCCCGGCTGGCGCGCCGATCCCCACCAGCTGCTCAACGGCCTGATCCGCCGCATCGAGGAACTCAACGGCCACGAGTTCGACGACGACGTGGCCGGCCTACTGCTCGGGTCGCGGTAGCGCCGGCGCTCAGCAGCCGTCGACGCCGCAGGCCTCGCCGTCGGCGCCGACGAGCGACGGACGGCGACGGTCCCAGCCCTGGCGCAGCAGCCCGAGCAGCGCCTCCGGCGGATGGGCGCCCGAGCCGCCGATCGCACGGTCGACGATGAAGGTCGGAACGGCGCTGATCCCCAGGCGGGCCGCGTCCTGCTCGTCCTCGCGGACCTCGCGGGCGAAGCGCTCGCCGGCCAGCGTGTCGGCGACCTCGTCCTCGGGCAGTCCGACCTCGACGGCGAGGCGGGTCAGCGTCGCCGCGTCGGAGATCAGCTCACCCTCGCTCAGATAGGCGCGCAGCAGCCGCTCCTTCATCGCGTCCTGCAGCCCGTGCTCGGCGGCGAGGTGCACGATCCGGTGACCGTCGAAGGTGTTGCCGGCACGGGCGATGTCGAAGCGGAAGTCCAGACCCTCCCCGGCGGCGGTCTCGGTCATCTGGGCTTCGGCGCCGTGCGCCTGCTCCACCGACATCCCGTACTTTGCGGCGAGGTGCTGGGCTCGATCGCCCTCACGCTCCGGCAGCGCCTGCGGATCGAGCTCGAAGCTTCGCCACCGCACGGTGACCTCGTCGCGGTGCTCGAACTGGGCCAGCGCGGCCTCGAAGCGGCGCTTGCCGACGTAGCACCACGGGCAAGCGATGTCCGACCAGATCTCAATATCCATGGCTCGGAGTCTAGGACGCGAACGGGCGGCGGATCCGGCGATCAGGCGTGGGCCGCGAGCGTCCGCTCGAGCACCTGGGCCACCCCGGCGGCGTCATTGGCCGCGGTGACCTCGTCGGCGGCGGCGAGGACCTCGGGATGAGCGTTGGCCACGGCCACCCCGCGCCCCGCCCAGGCGAGCATCGGCAGGTCGTTGGGCATGTCGCCGAACGCGAGCACGTGCTCGGCGGCGATGCCCCGATCGGCGCACAGGCTGGCCAGGGCCGACGCCTTGCTCACCCCGGCGGCGCTGATCTCCAACAGGGCATCCTCGCTCGAGGAGTAGGTGACCTCCACGAGGTGACCGACGAGCTCGCGGGCGCGCGCCGCCAGGTCGGCGACGGTGAGGTGCGGGTGGCGCATCATGAGCTTGACCGGCGGCACCGAGAGCAGCCCGTCGATGGCGTCGACGACCGTGTCGTCGGGCACCGGCCAGCGAGGCACGTAGGCGGGCTCGCGGGCAAAGGCCTGCGGACGCTCGACGGCCCACGCCCCCTCGGGCAGGGCACGGCGCAACCGGTCGACGACCTCGCGAGCGACCTCGACGCCAATCGGGAACTGCTCGATCACCTGCTCCTCGTGCACGCTGAAGATGACGCCCCCGTTGGCGCACACGGCCAAGCCGTGGCGTCCGGCGGCCGCGGCCAGGGGCGCCAGCCAGCGCGCGGGCCGGGCGGTGCAGAGGACGAGCAGCGCGCCCGCCGCCTCGACAGCCTGCAGCGCCCGCAGCGTGCGGGCGTCCAGCGTGCCGTCGCTGCGCAGCAGCGTGCCGTCGAGATCGGTGGCCACGGCCCGGGGAAGCACCGGCGGATCGTACGGGCGGCGCGTACGATGCGCCGACCGGACACGAGAGAGGAGAGTCAGGTGGACACCCGCATCAACCACGTCAGCATCAACGCCCGCGATCTCGCCGAGGCGGTCGACTTCTACACCGAGCTGCTCGGCGGCGAGCCGATCCCGACTCCGAACTTCGGCCTGCCCGTCCAGTGGCTGGCCCTCGGGCACACCCAGCTGCACCTGTTCGAGCGCGACCTGGAGCCGACGACCCATCACCACGTGGGCATCACGGTCGACGATCTGGAGGCGGCCTACCGGGTCGCCGAGCGCCGGCAGTGCTTCGAGCGCGAGACGTTCGGCAACCACCTCGTGCAGCTGCCCGGCGACATCGTCCAGCTCTACATCCGCGACCCCACCGGCAACCTCGTCGAGCTCGACCAGCCGGGCGCCGACCGCCTGCCGGCGGACATGCGCGACCAGCTCAAGAGCCTGTGGGAGTTCCACGACCAGAGCGAGGAGAACCTCCGCGGCCGGCTGTTCGTCGAGGCCTAGTCGGCGGACCGATCAGGGCGTCGCGCTCACGGCCACCCCGCCTTGGGCACTTCGGTCTCGATCGCGAGGATCTGCCCGGTGCCGTCGCCGGCGGCGATGTCGCCTCCGTGCCACTCGCGCGCGACGATGAACAGCGTCCGCATCTCCGGTCCCCCGAGCATGCAGGCAAAGCACCCGCGGTCGGCCTGGACTGTCTGCAGGACCTCGCCGTCCTCGGCGACGCGCACGCAGCGGCGGTTGGGCACGTCGGCGTACCAGACCGCTCCCTCGGCATCGATGCAGATCCCGTCGGGGACGCCGTCGCCGAGGTCGGCCCACACGCGGCGCTGCGACAGGCTGCCGTCGGCGGCGATCGTGAACGCCGACAGGCGCCGGCCGTAGGACTCGGCGACGATCAGCGTCGTGTTGTCGGGCGTAACCGCCATGCCGTTGCCGAAGTGGATGTCGTCGGCCACCTCGCGCACGTCCCGCTCGGGCGTGATCAGCGCGATCGTCCCCGGCGCGAACGGCTCGCCGGCCCGCAGGTCAAAGCCGCCACCGTCGACGTAGGCGTTGCCGCGGCCGTCGACGACGATCTCGTTGTTGGGGGGGTTGGCTGACAGACCGCTGAGGTCGGCATGGACGGCGAGCGCGCCGTCGGCCAGCGTCAGCACCGCCCGGTCGGCGGCGGACACGATCAGCAGCCGTCCGTCGGGGAGCCAATCGATGCAGAACGGGAACGAGTGGACCTCCGTCACCGTCTCGGCGCGACCATCACCGTCGAGGGTGATCAGCCGCTCCGCCCCCCAGTCGCAGAACCACAGGCGGCCGTCGTGCCAGCGCGGCGACTCGCCGAAGCGCAGCCCCTCGAGCCGGACCGTGAGCTCACCCATCGGATTCGCTGTGGTTGACGACGCTGATGGGACCCATTGTCGGTGATGGGCACGACGCCAGCCGCGCTAACTGGCGCCCAATCAAGGTAAGGGGTGGCGTACGCCGGGGTAAGGCCCCGCGCTCGAAACCGCGCTGCGAACTGCCGATGTGGGGCCACCGGGCTTAGCCCAGACTGGGATCACGTCGAAAACCCAAGAGACCCCCAGGAGGCAGACGATGCCAACTCAGACGACATCCCTCAGCGGCCGCGTCCGCGCCATTCGCAACCGCTCCATCGACCGCGCTCGCGTCATCTGGTCCGAGCTGGACTACGCCCAGCAGCGCATGTTCGAGATCCAGACCGGTCTCAAGCCCCGCGGCCCGCGCCACGAGATCGCCGACCTCGAGCGGATGTACGCGTACCGCACGCACCGCTAGCCGGACTCTCTCCTCCCCGCCCGCGGCGGTCGCGCATCGCGACCGCCGCGCCCGCGGATCAGGCCGGCCGCGCCTGCGCGCTGTACTCGCGGTTGGGCAGCATGTTGGTCGCCATCGCCATGCGGTTGGTCAGGTTGTACATGGCGGCGATCTCGGCCACGTCCCACGCCTCCTCGAGGCTGAGGCCGACGTCGAGCAGGGACTGCAGGTCGTCCCGTGTCACCTCGCGCGGGCGCAGGGTGAGCTTGTCGGCGTAGGCGCAGATCGCCGCGCGGCGCGCGTCGAGATCGGCCCGGCGCCAGTCATAGGAGACGCGCTCGCCGAGCACGGGGTCGCCCAGCTGCTCGCGCAGCGCGGCGCCGTGGGCGACCAGGCAGTACAGACAGCCGTTGGCGGCGCTGACGACGACCGCGATCATCTCCCGGTCGGCCGCGCTCAGCCGCTCGGTGGGCTCGTGCAGCTGGCGGAAGTGGGCAAACCAGGCACTGAGCCGCCGCGGACGAAACGCGTAGACGCGAAAGACGTTGGGCACGAAGCCGAGGCGCTCGCGGGCCTTGGCGAACAGCCCGCGGAGATCGTCGGGCAGCTCGGACTCGTTGGGGACCGGGAACCACGACCCGGTCGCCTCCTGAACCGCCTCCGTCATCCGTGCCACGGCGCGGAGCTGCTGCGCGTGTCGGTGCCCGCCATCGTGATCTCGCTGACATGGGTGAAGATGTCGTAGGTGCCCTTGAACGTGTAGGTGCATGTCTCGAACTTGTGAAAGTTCGTGCCATTGGTGCAGGTGCCCTTGCCCGCGATCGTGCCGATGCCCGACGTGTTCGGGGCGCTCAGCGTGAACGTCTCCCGAGTGGTCCGGTCGCCGTCGCGAAAGAAGCTGATTGTGCGGTCGGTGCCGGTGACGGGATAGGTGGTCCCCTGCAGCGCGCCGTCCTGGATCATGGCGCCGCCGAGGTCGGGCGAGCGCTTGATCCGGTACACGTTCTCAAACCGCGGGCCGGTGGTGCTGATCTGCGAACCGACGAGGGCCTCGGTGAACGAGCGCTGGGTGCGCTTGCCCTTCGCCGGCGCCGCCGACGCCGGCAAGCACCAGCCGGCCACCGCCAGTCCGAGGATTCCAACCACCGTAAGCCATGCCTTGCGCATCTGGGGCCTCCCGTCGAAATGGATCGCCGGCGCGCGTCGTCGCCAGCCTCACGGGTACCCGCAAACGTCGTCGGGGCAACGCGTCCACGATCGGGAGCGGAGTCAGGGACGGCTCACGGGGGTAGCCCACCAAGGACGAGAGGAACACCATGGCCTACAAGCTCGAACCGAACGAAGGCGTCCGCGAGGGGCTCCTGCGCGTCGCCCGCGAGCAGCTCGACACCGCGCTTCACGCGCTGCACGACGAGATCGACGATGATCCCGTGGCGGCCGTCCACACCGCACGTAAGGCGGTCAAGAAGGAGCGCTCGCTCCTGCGCCTGGCGCGCGCGGCGGTTCCCGCCAAGCTGCGCCGAGCGGAGAACGCCGCCCTGCGCCGGGCGGCGCGCGGTCTGTCGGACGCCCGCGACGCCGAGGTGATGATCCAGACCCTCGACAAGCTCGCCGAGCGGTTCGCCGGCCAGCTGCCGCAGAGCAGCTTTGCGGCGGTGCGCGAACCGCTGCAGCACGAGCGCGACGCCGAGCGCGCGCGGCTCGTCGAATCGGCGGCGGCCTCGGGTTCCGCCGGGCAGCTGTCAGGGGCGCGGGCGCGCGTCGACGGCTGGGAGCTGCGATCCGGGGGCTGGCCCGCGCTCGAGGCGGGCCTGGAGCGCTCGTACCGACGGGGACGGCGGGCGATGCGCGACGCCAAGCGCCGGCGCGACCCGGAGCGGCTGCATGCGTGGCGCAAACGCGCCAAGGACCTCTGGTACCACGAGCGGTTGCTGGGCGCGGTCGCCGGGCCGGCCGTTCGCGGGCATGCCAAGGACCTGCACCGGCTGACCGACCTGCTCGGCGACGACCACGATCTCGCCGTCCTGCGCGCGCGCCTCGCCGACGACCCCGTCCCGGACGTCGACGGCGTGATCGGCCTCATCGATCACCGTCGGGCCGAGGTCGAGGGCGAAGCGTTTCGCCTCGGCGCCCGCATCTACGCCGAGAAGCCACAGGCGTTCGTGCGCCGGATGCGCAGCGCGTGGCGCGCCGGCCGCGCGATCCACGACGCCGCCGGCCAGCCCCCGCCGGCGGAGCTGGCTCAGGCGACGCGAGCCGACCCCACCGGCTGACCGGGGCGGTCAGGCGGCCTGCTTGATCGATCCGTGCGGGTCGATCACGAACTTCTCGGCCGCGCCCTTGTCGAAGGCGTCATAGCCCTCGGGAGCCTCGTCGAGCGTGATGACGGTCGCGTTGACCGCCTTGGCGATCTGGCAGCGATCGTTGAGGATCGCCTGCATCAGCCCGCGGTGATACTTCATCACCGGGCACTGCCCGGTGACGAAGCTCAGCGACTTCGCCCACCCGGTGCCGAGCTGCACTTTCAACGAGCCCTGCTGGGCGTCCTCGTCTCCGGCCCCGGGATCGGCGACGACATAGAGGCCGGGAATGCCGAGCTTGCCGGCGGCCCGGGTGATCTCCATCAGCGAGTTGAGCACCACCGCCGGCTGCTCGTCGCCGCCGTGGCCCTTGGCCTCGAAGCCGACCGCGTCGACGCCGCAATCGACCTCGGGGACGCCGAGGATCTGCTCGATCTGGTCGGGGATCGAGGCGTCGGCGGAGATGTCGACCGTCTCGCAGCCGAACGACCGCGCCTGTTCGAGGCGCTCGGGGATCGAGTCGCCGACGATGACCACCGCAGCGCCGAGAAGCTGGGCGGAATGGGCCGCCGCCAGACCGACCGGGCCGGCTCCGGCGACGTAGACCGTCGACCCGGTGCCGACACCGGCCGACACGCAGCCGTGGTACCCGGTCGGAAAGATGTCCGAGAGCATCGTCAGGTCGAGGATCTTCTCCATCGCCTGGTCCTTGTCAGGGAACCGCAGGAGGTTCCAGTCGGCGTAGGGCACCATCACGTACTCGGCCTGGCCACCGACCCAACCGCCCATGTCGACGTAGCCGTAGGCGCCGCCCGGCTGCGCCGGATTGACGTTCTCGCACACGCCGGTGTTGCGCTCCTTGCAGTTGCGACAGCGCCCGCAGGAGATGTTGAACGGCGCCGAGACGAGGTCACCCTCCTTGATGAACTCCACGCCCGGTCCCGTCTCCACGACCTCCCCGGTGATCTCGTGCCCGAGGATCAGACCCTCGGGCGCCGTCGTGCGGCCGCGGACCATGTGCTGATCGGAGCCGCAGATATTGGTGGAGACCAGCTTCAGGATCGCGCCGTGAGGCAGTGGGCGTCCGACGCTCTCCGGCGGTACGCCGGGCCCTTCCTGGATCTCCCACGCCGGGTAGTCGATGTTCTGGACCTCGACCTTGCCCGTCCCCATGTACGCGACACCTCGGTTGTCAGCCATATATCCCTCCTTCGCTCGTCCGGGCCGACCACCCACGGCGGCGCGGCCCGGAGGTGCCCGTTCGGGCACACCTCCGGAGCCTTGCCGCCCCGTGGCGCCGCTAACCACCCGAGCCGAGCAGGGCCTCCATGGCGGCGCTTCCCCGCTCGATCGTCGCGCGCATGGCGGGGTTGCGGTGAAACTCGGTCGAGTCGTAGTCGTCGGGCAGCGTCCCTCGCAGGTGCCGATCGAGCGCGGCCAGGCGCGGGTAGTAGCCGCCGCCCATGCAGTAGATGGCATCGAACATCTGCCCGCCGATCTCGTGCGAGTCAACCGTCGTGGCGTGCTGGATCTCGAGCGCGGCCGTATCCGGGCGCGGTCCCGGGGACAGCGAAAGCTCGATCTCGTCGGCGCCGGCGCCCAGCGAGAGCTTGAGCCGGTGCGGCGCCTCGCAGACCTCGATCGTCCCCGAGCCCATCCTCTGCTGGGTGAACGTGCCACCGAGACGCAGGTCGCCGCCGACCGGGGTGTACCAGCGCCGGAGCCGCTCCGGGTTGGTGCACGCGTCCCAGAGGTCCTCGACGGAGGTCTCATACGTGCGCGTGAACACGGCGACGCGCGCGTCGCCGGCCGCGATCCGGCGATGGCGCAGCTCGGGGGTGGGTTCCTCGTAGGTCATGATCATGTGCGTCCTCGGTCGTCGTGGTCGGTGGTTCGGCGGGCGCGCTTGCCGCGGGCGATCTCGGTGCCGAGCGCGTCGAGGCGCGGCTCCCAGAACCGGCGGTAGGGCGCCAGCCAGACATCGATGTCCTGCAAGGGCGCCGGGTCGACGGCATACAGCCGGCGGTTGCCCGCCCGGCGGACGCTCGCGAAGCCGTTCTCGCGCAGGACTCGGAGATGCTGGGAGACGGCGGGCTGTGAGATGCCGAACTCGCGCTGGACGGTTGCGCCCAGCTGCCCCGCTGCCTGCTCGCCGTCGGAGAGGAGCTCGACGAGGCGCCGGCGGACCGGATCGCCGAGGATCTCGAATGCGTGCATGGGACCGTTATATCAGGACTGACTTATATAAGTCAATGCTGATTTACACGGCCGCCGTCAAGATGGACGAGAAATGGACGCCGGCGAGCTCTACGGCCTGCCCCTCGAGCGCTTCGTCGCCGAGCGCACCGCCCTCGCCCGCGAGCTGCGGGCCGCCGGGCGCCGCGACGAGGCCGCGGCGGTCGCGGCCCTGCGCAAACCGTCGGTGGCCGCGCGGGCCGTCAACCAGCTCGTCCGCGAGCACCCACGCCAGCTCGACGAGCTGTTCGCGGCCGGCGACGCCCTCTCGGCGGTGCAATCCGAGGTGCTCGCCGGGCGGTCGGGCGCCCGCGCCCTCGGCGAGGCCGCCGAGCACGAACGGGCCGCGGTGTCGGCGCTCGTGGAGGCCGCCCGCACCCTGCTGAGCGCCGAGGGGCTGACGGCGAGCGCGAGCGTGCTCGAGCGGATCGGTGAGACGCTCACCGCGGCAGCACTCGACGCCGACGCCCGCGCGCGGGTGAACGAGGGACGGCTGGAGCGCGAGCTGCGCCACGTCGGTCTGGGAATCGGGGGCGGCGGGGAGCACCGCCGCCCCGACTGCGGCCCCGCCGGGCAAGCGCCAGCCGTCCGAGTCAGATCGCAAGCGCGACAAGCGAGCCGAGGCCGCCGCGGCACGCCGGCGCTCGCAGGCGATGCAGCAGGCGCAGGCGGCGGTGGACGACGCCCGGCGTCACGCCGAGCGCTGCGCCAAGGCCGTGGCCGGCGCCGAGCGCAAGCGCGCCCGGGCGGCCGATGCGCTGGCGGAGGCCGACGAGGTCCTGGACACCGCCCGCAAGGCGGCCCGGGCCGCCGATCAGGCGCTTCGGAAGGCCGAGCGCGAGGGGCGTCGGCTCGCGTCCTGACCGACTCTGCCGAGGTCGCGGCGAAGGCCCGAGAGGGATCGTTCTCAACTCGGCAACGAACTTGCGCGGCGGACCGTCTATGTTGAGTGTTCGCACACGATGACCGACGAGGATCTGACCATCATCGAAAACGCCGGACGGCGCTGCGCCGTCTGCCACACGGGACGTCGCTGGCGCGACTTCTCTGTCGTGCGGCCCGAAGGGGCCGAGCCCGTCGTCATGTGCGCCGCCTGCAAGGCCCGCTACGGCGAGAAGCCGCCGGTCGTCGAGGCCCAGCCCGAGCCGGCCGCCGCGGCCGCCCCGGCCGAGCCCGCTCAGAAAAAGCCCGCGCGCCGCTCACGCTCCCGGCAGCCCGACGATCGCCCCCGGCAGTCCGAGGATCGCCTCAAGCGCGCTCTGCGCGAGCTGCCCCCCGGCGAGCACTCGACGGGACGCATCGCCAAGGCCGCCGGCCTCAACCACGCCAAGGTGCTGAGTCGCCTGCACGCGCTGCAAGAGGCCGGCGAGGTGCGCCAGATCGGCAAGCACTGGTCGGCGGATCGCCCCTCCACCGACCTCGAGGCGGCGTTCGATCGCCTCCAGGCACGGACCGGCAACCTGCGCATCGTGCGCGAGACGCGCCCGGCTCCCTCCTCCGAGGAGGAGGAGAAGGCCTCGAGCTCGTCGTCGGCGCGCTGACGCCGCCGGCTTCGTTGGCCTGAGACCGTCGCCTACCCGGCGCGCGCGGCGCCGGACGTGTCGCTGGTCTTGCCGTCGTGCGGCGCCCCCTTCTTGACCGCGTCATAGACCACCTGGGTACCGGTCATGCGATCGTGCCAGGCCCGCCGCGACGGGTCGCGGGCGATGGCGAGAAAGCCGAGGCCGGCCGGAAGCAGCGACACCCCCAACCACAGCACGCGCTTGATCGCACATCGCGCGGTGATCTCGCGCGATCCGTCAGCGGTGAGGCGGATGGAGAGAAAGCGCATCCCCGGCGTCTGCCCGACCAGGGCCCAGAAGGCGGCCAGGATCCCGCCGGCGACGAGGAACCCGAGCACGCCGAGGGCGATCGCCACCGCCAGCGAGAGCCGGCCTCCGAACGCGAACGGGATGACCGACGCGAGCATGCTGGAGACCAGCGAGTAGGCCACGACGATCAGTCCGAAGTCGACGCCCGCGGCCGCCAGGCGCGTGATCAGTCCGGCCTGGTCGGTCTCGCCGTCGAAGCGGCGGGGACTGACGACCCGCTCCACGGCGTCGTCGAGCGCCTCGGTGATCCTGGTCAGGCGAACCCCGATGTCGGTGACCAGGCCACCCGTCTGCGCGGCGACGGCCGCCCGGATCTCGGGCGCCCCGGCGATGCGCTCCACCAGCATCTGCGCCTGCTCGGAGGCGAGAACCTCGTCCCACGCCTGCTCGGCGGCCGCCGAGTCCAGCACCTGGCGGACGATGCGCGCGACGTCATCGCCGTTGAGCCTCACCGTTGCGGCGTGGTCCTCCATCGCGCGCTCGATCGCCCGGGCGATCGCCGGACTGCGCAGCGCCCGCACGATCGCCTCCTCGACCGCTTCGTCGAGCGCCCGGTCGACCCCGGTGGCGTGAGCCATCCGCTCAGCGCTGCGCGCCCCGGCGCTCAGCAGGCGAGCCACCGGAGGCTTGGCGCCATCGTCGGTCACGGGGGCATTATCGCCGCGGGATCGCGGCGGGGGCGCAAGCGGTCCGTCTCCCCACGACGCCATCAGGCGACAGGCTGGCGCGGCGAGTGCCGGGCCAGCGGGGACGCCGGCCCCCGCACCGGTTGCGCCTCGGCGACGGCATCGAGGGCGTCCAGGATGTTGCGCAGGTTGACGAGGAGGGCGCCGTAGACCGGCCACAGATCCCGGAGCTCGTCGACGGGCAGGCGATCGGCGAACCCGGCGAGCTCGCCGCGCGTCGTCCGCAGCTCGCCGAGATCGGCGCCGGCGACCGCGGCACCGCTGCGGGCGAGCAGGGCCAACCACGGCTCGCGGAACCGGGGATCCCAGTCCGGGGGCGAGACGCGGGTCACCCGGATCGTCCGGGCCATGCTCCGCGTCTCGGCGATCGCCTGACCGAGCCGGTTGAGGATCGGGACGAACCCCTCGGCGGCGCTCATCCGCTCGGACGTAGCCCGACGCGGGTTGAACCGCCCGCTCTCCCGCGCCTCCTCGAGGACGCGCCACGCCCGGCCGACGTCGTCGTCGAGCTCCTCGGTCCGCGCGATCCAGGCGTCGCTGTCGACCGATCCGGCACGCAGCTGCTCGGCCATTGCAGCGAGCAGCTCACCGATCCGGTCGTCGATGACGTCGATCTGCTGCGCCGCGCCCCGGTCGCGCAGCGGGGGCCAGACGAGAAGGTTGACGAGGAGGCCGACCGCGATCCCGATCCCCGTGTCCTCGAGGCGGGCGGCGAGCATGTCGCCGTTGTTCAGATAGCCGGTGGTCAGCACGACGACCGCCGTCGCCGCCGTCGTCGTCTGGGCGCGAATTCCGCGCACCGAGCCGGCGATCAGACCCGCGAGCACGGCCACTCCGAGCGAGGCGATGCTCAGGCCCATCAGGCGCCATGCCGCATAGGCGATGAGAACGCCGAGCACGCTCGCCCCGGCCTGCTGGAGGCCGCCCCGGGCCGTCCCGAACACGGTGCCCTGGACGGTGAGGAGCGCCGCCCACGGCGCCATGAAGGCCTGCGACAGATGCAGGACATCGACCGCGAGGACCCACGCGACCACAGCCGCGAGGACGGTCTTGGCCAGCTGCGACGCATTCGACCAGGTGATGGGATCGCGCAGCCGGTGAGAGACCCGGGCGAGCATGACCTGATGCGGGGTCTACCCGTTCGGCAGGGCCTGGATTCCCGCCGACCGGCGTGCCGCCCCGGGCTAGCTAGTAGTCGCGCCCACGGCGCATCATCACCTGCTGGCGTTCCCGCGCCACGCGGAGCTTGCGAGCCTCCTGATGGGCGCGCTCGTTGCGCTGCGCGATATCGCGCCGGAGCTCGTTGAACGCCTGCTCGGACGTCGAACGTCCGGGGCCCGGCTTCAGGTTCGCCGGGTCCGACTTCTGGGTCTGCTTGGGCATGGGCACTCCTCGTCGCTCCGCTGGAGGCTGGGCCACAGAAAGAATGCGGGAGCGGACACTCAGGCGGTGGAGCTCCGATGGAGTCTACTCGCCCGGAACCCGGAACCCCGGCTCGGACTGGGAGAACATGTCGACGATCCTCAATAGGTCGTCTTACACTGCTTGAGATATGGCTATAACACTGACGCAGCTCAACACGCTGCTGGCGGTCGTCCAGGGAGGGTCGGTGACCGCCGCCGCCGACGAGCTCGTCGTGACCCAACCGTCGGTCTCCTCGGCACTGGGGGCGCTGGCTCGGGAGCTGGACTGCGAGCTGTTCGTCCGCTCCGGCCGCGGAATTCGCCTCACCGAGGCGGGGGCGGCGTTCGCGCCGTATGCCGCCGACGTGATCGGGCTGTTGCGCCAGGGTCGCCAGGCCGCTCGGGAGGCGGCGGCCGCCGTGGCGGGCGCGCTTCAGATCATCGCGGTGACGACCGCTGCCGAGTCGTTCGTCCCGCCCCTCATGCAGGCGTTCTCCGAGCAGCACCCCGACATCACGCTGACGCTTGTCGTCGGCAATCAGCGCGAGGTGCTCGAGCGGGTCATCGACCACACGGTCGACGTCGCCATCGCCGGCACGCCGCGCTCGGACGCCAGGCTGGTCACCGAGCCGTTGACCGACAACGAGATCGCCTGCATCACCGCGCCCGGCGATCCCGCGATCGTCGACGGTCCGCTGCCGGCGGCCGATCTCGTCGCCCGTCCGTGGCTGTTGCGCGAGCTCGGATCGGGAACCCGACGCCTCAACGAGCAGTTCCTCGCCGACCGGGGCCTGGAGCCGACGACGCTGACGCTCGGGTCAAACGGGGCGATCAAGCAGGCGGCGCGGGCCGGCCTCGGCATCTCGCTCCTCTCCCGGGTGGCCGTGGCTCCCGAGCTCGCGTCGGGATGGCTCGGGGAACTGACGCTCAGCGACGGCCCACCGAGCCGCCCGTGGTTCCTGCTGCGCTCGGCCGTCGGCCCGGTGCGACCGCCCGTCGAGCTCTTCGCCGCCTTCGTCCGCGGGCAGGCTGGAACGTCCGATCGCCGCAACCCCGTCTGACGAGCTCAGCACGCGCCCGACGATCTGGAGTCGTGACTCCCGGGCGCAGTGCTCGATGTCGGCGGTGAGGCCCACCGCGGCGAGGACGCGTGCGTCGGCGCTCGCCGCCAGGGCCGCCAGCGGCGTCGAGTAGCGGCCCGCCACCGCCTGGGCGATGAGCGCCGCGTCGGTCCGCTCGCCGGGCAGCGCGGCGCAGATCCGGCCCGCGAGATAGGTGTCCTCGAGCGCGGGGGCCCCGTCGGTCCCGGCACAGACGACCTGCACATCGACGCCGGCAGACTCGCCGAGCGCCCCCACGACCGTCGCGAGATTGACGACGCTCGCGAGCAGGACCTCGCCGGCGACGGCCGCCGCGGCGACGATCGCCGGCGCGCCGTTGGTGGTGGCGAGCACGAGCTCGTCGCCCCGGACGGACATCGCCTCGCGCGGAGAGTTCCCCTGGTCGAACCCCGGTGGGGTGATGCACCGCCGCTCCCCGGCGAGGATGCGTCCCGGTGCACGCAGGCCGGCGGCGCGCTCGACGGTGTCGACGCACAGCACCCGGCGATAGCCCGCGGCCAGCGCCTCGGTGATGGTGGACGTCGCGCGCAGGACGTCGATCACGACGACGACGTCCGACGAGCGCAGCTCGCGACGGGTGAAGGCGACGTCGATCACGCCGGCCGACAGTAGTGGTCCGCTCCGGGACGAACCATCGAAAGGCGCCGCCGGTCGATCGGCCGCAGCAGATCATATAGCTTGGCATCTATGCCATTACGGCAAATCGTGCATTGACCTCTATGCGTTTGCGACCGTACCCTCGGCCCACGATGGTCGATCGAAAGGCTCGCCTGACATGACGCTCGTGGAAAACGTACCCACCACCACACCGAAGGATCGCTGGGCCGCAGGCGTCACCCCGTACGCGGAGATGGGCTACTGGGACGCCGACTATGAACCGAAGGACACCGACATCCTGTGCGCCTTCCGGGTCACCCCGCAGCCCGGCGTCGATCCGATCGAGGCCGCGGCGGCGGTGGCCGGAGAGTCCTCGACGGCGACGTGGACCGTCGTCTGGACCGACCGTCTCACTCCCCATGAGCACTACCAGGCCAAGGCCTACCAGCTCGACCGCGTCCCGGGGACCGAGGATCAGTACATCGCGCGCATCGCCTACGACATCGACCTCTTCGAGGAGGGGTCGGTGGCGAACCTGACCTCGTCGATCATCGGCAACGTCTTCGGCTTCAAGGCGCTCAAGGCGCTGCGGCTCGAGGACATGCGGATCCCGCCGCACTACCTCAAGACCTTCCAGGGACCGCCGCACGGGATCGTGATGGAGCGCGAGTACCTCGACAAGTTCGGTCGCCCGCTGCTCGGCGCCACGACGAAGCCGAAGCTCGGCCTGTCGGCGAAGAACTACGGGCGCGTCGTCTACGAGGCGCTGCGCGGCGGCCTGGACTTCACCAAGGACGACGAGAACATCAACTCCCAGCCGTTCATGCGCTGGCGCGATCGCTACCTGCACGCGATCGAGGCGGTCAACCGGGCCTCGGCGGCCACCGGCGAGGTCAAGGGCCACTACATGAACGTGACCGCCGGAACGATGGAGGACATGTACGAGCGGGCCGAGTTCGCCAAGGAGATCGGCAGCGTGATCATCATGATGGACCTGACGATCGGCTACACGGCGATGCAGTCGATGTCCAAGTGGGCGCGACGCAACGGGATGCTCCTGCACCTCCATCGCGCCGGCCACGGAACGTTCACGCGCCAGAAGACCCATGGCGTGAGCTTTCGCGTCATCGCCAAGTGGTGCCGCATGATCGGCGTCGACCACATCCACGCCGGGACCGTCGTCGGCAAGCTAGAGGGCGACCCGCACATGATCAAGGGCTACTACGACGTGTGCCGCCAGCGCTTCAACCCGGCCAACCCCCAGACCGGGATCTACTTCGACCAGGACTGGGCATCGCTGGCCCCGGTGATGCCGGTCGCCTCCGGAGGGATCCACGCCGGTCAGATGCATCAGCTGCTGCATTACCTCGGCGAGGATGTCGTGCTCCAGTTCGGCGGCGGCACGATCGGCCATCCGATGGGCATCGCCGCCGGCGCGACCGCCAACCGCGTCGCCGTGGAGGCGATGATCAAGGCCCGCAACGAAGGTCACGACTACTACTCCGAAGGCCCCGACATCCTGCGCGACGCGGCGAAGGGCTGCCCCGAGCTCGACGCCGCCCTCGAAGTCTGGAAGGACATCACGTTCGACTTTGCGTCGACCGATACCCCCGACGTCGTGGCCACGCCCACGGCCAGCCGCTGAGATCAGCGGGAGGAGGCAGCCATGAGGATCACCCAGGGAACGTTCTCGTTCCTGCCGGACCTGACCGAGGGCGAGATCAAGGCCCAGCTCCGCTACGCGCTCCACAACGGCTGGGCGATCATGGTCGAGTACACCGACGATCCCCATCCCCGCAACAGCTTCTGGGACATGTGGAACCAGCCCGAGTTCGACCTCGCTCCCGACGAGTCCGACGTCGCCATGCGCGACATCGACGCCTGCCGTCGCGCGTACCCCAACCACTACGTCAAGGTGGTCTGCTACGACAATTCGCTCGGTCGTCAGACGTCGCGGCTCAGCTTCATCGTCAACCGTCCCGCTCAGGAGCCGGGGTTCCGGCTCGAGCGCCAGGAGAAGGCCGATCGCCAGATCCGCTACACCCTGCACCCCTACGCGACCGAGGACCCGGTCGGGGTGCGGTACGGCAACCGCGGCGACCTCGCGAGCACGCGTGATCCGGCGGGGGTCCAGAACGCCACTCCGGGCCGGGATTCTCCCCACCGGGATGCGAACGGCGGGTCGGCGAACGGAATCGGCGCCGCCCGTGACGACGGCATCGGCGAGTCCTAATGCCTCCCCGCGGGCTTGATACCACGGGCCGGCCGCTCGACCCCCCCGCGCGCGACGATGCGGGGTCCGGGACGCGCGGCTTTCGCTCCCGCGATCGCGGATCCCCGTCGTTCTCCGATGAGTTCGGCGGCCGGGTCATGCGCCCGATCGACGGGGCCCGGGCGGGGTCGGCGGTCGAGACGGTCGACTTTTCGGCCGCGGTCAGCGACGGCGAGGTCGACGTACAGGCGGTGGTGGAGAGCTCCCGCGTCCAGGCGATCCTCGACGAGATCGACCGTGACCTGATCGCGATGGCGCCCGTCAAGCAGCGGATCCGGGAGATCGCCGCGCTGCTCGTCATCGACCGGTTGCGCGGCGAGATCGGCCTGCGGACTGAGCGGCCCACCCTGCACATGAGCTTCACCGGTAACCCCGGGACGGGCAAGACGACCGTCGCCCTACGCATGGCCGGCATCCTGCACCGGCTCGGCTACATCGAGAAGGGTCACCTCGTCTCGGTGACGCGCGACGACCTCGTCGGCCAGTACGTCGGTCACACCGCGCCCAAAACCAAGGACGTCGTCAAGCGCGCCCTCGGCGGAGTGCTGTTCATCGATGAGGCCTACTACCTGCACCGCCAGGAGAACGAGCGCGACTACGGCCAGGAGGCGGTCGAGGTCCTGCTCCAGGTGATGGAGTCAGAGCGCCAGGATCTCGTCGTCATCATGGCCGGCTACGACGACCGGATGGAGGAGTTCTTTCAGGCCAACCCCGGCATGGGATCGCGCGTCGCCCATCACATCCGCTTTCCCGACTACGACGTCGACGAGCTGCTCGCGATCGCGCGGCTGATGGTCGACCGGCAGGGCTATCGCATGAGCCAAGCGGCGCACGAAGCCCTGCGCGACTACATCCACGCGCGGGTGAAGCGTCCCCGCTTCGCCCACGGGCGCAGCATCCGCAACGCGATCGAGCGTGCCCGGTTGCGCCAGGCGACGCGCCTGGTTCAATCACAGGGGAAGCTGACCACCCGCGATTTGCTCACGATCGAGCCCGACGACATCCTGCAGAGCTCGGTGCTTGCCGACCAGGAGCGGCGCGGACCGCTCACCAGCTAGGAGACAGCCATGCCGCGCCCCATCATCCTCGGTGTCGTCGGCGATTCGGCGGCGGGTAAGACCACGATGACGCGGGGGCTGGTGCGCATCCTCGGCGAGCAGCAGGTGACGGCCGTCTCCACCGACGACTACCACCGCTACGACCGCAAGCAGCGCGCGGAGCACCAGATCACGCCCCTGCACCCGGACTGCAACTACCTCGACATCATGTCGCAGCACCTCGGCCACCTGCGCCGTGGTGAGCCCATCCTCAAGCCCGTCTACGTCCACGCCGACGGCACCTTCGGGCCGCCCGTCTACGTCGACCCCAAGCCGTTCACGATCGTCGAGGGCCTGCTCGGCTACCACACCGCGGAGATCCGTCGCTGCTACGACGTCCGCGTGTACCTCGCGCCGCCCGAGGAGCTCCGCCGCCGGTGGAAGGTCCAGCGCGACACCTCCCGCCGGGGCTACACGACCGATCAGGTGCTCTCAGAGCTCGACAAGCGCGAGTCGGACTCGGCCGAGTTCATCCGCCCCCAGGAACGTCACGCCGACTTGGTCGTCGCGTTTCAGCCCCCGGGCGCCGACGGCGATCCCGACGCGCTCGACGCCGAGATGATCCTCCGCGACATGCTGCCCCATCCGGATCTCTCGCCCTTCATCGGCGAGGGCGATCGCGGGATCACGCTGCGCGAGTGCGGAACCGAGCGGCACGTCGGCGTTCCCGGCAAGATGGATCGTGACGTCGCCGCCGAGATCGAGGAGGCGATCTGGGCCAAGCTTCACTTCGCGACCCATCTGCGCTCGGATCGGCTCGGCGAGTACACGATCGGGACCAACCTGCACCGGTCCGAGTCCCTGGCGCTCGTCCAGCTTTTGATCCTCTATCACCTCGTCACGGCCAAGGCGACGATCGCGTTGGGCGGCGTCGGGCTTCGCTCCGACGTCGAAACGGCCGCTCCGGCTCGGCTCGAGGCGGCCGCCGTCAGCTCCTACGCGCAGCCCTGAACGTCAGGGTCCGCGTCGCCACCGTCCGGCTCTTCTGCGCCGACATGCTCGCCACCAGGAGCTCGACCCGGAGGCGGTGATACGCCGCCAGCAGCCGCCGCCCGGTATCACTGAGCGAGAGCGTCACGGTCCTCGTCGACCCCCCCTCCAGAGTCAGCGACCGGGACGCGAGGACGACGGTCCGCTGATGTCGCGGTCCCTTGCCCGGCGAGGCGGGGGACGCCTGCACGGCGATGGCGATCACCTTCCCGCCGCGCACGGTCTCCACCACCCGCAGGGTGAGCTTGTCGCGACACGACGTCGTCGCCGCTCCGGCGCATCTCATCTGAATCGACGCCGTCGCGCCTGACACGTGGACGTGCCTGATCGACGAGGTGCCGGCTGCGCCGACCGAGCCGGCGCTCGTCACGGTGCCGGTCGTCTCGTGGCCGGTGAAGTCAACCCCGACGCACTCGGCGGCGCTCGGACAGGCCACCGCGGACAGAAGGTCTCCGGCCGCGACCGGCTCGAGCGTCCACGGCGAACTGCCTGTCGGGTCGCCCTGCATCGCTCGGCTGTCGGAGGTGACCGCAACGCATTCGGTGACCGACGGGCACGCGATCGCGCTCAGTCTCATGCGCGGGTCGATCTCGATCCGCCTCGGGGCCGCCGGCGCCTGGGGGTTGAAGGTCACCACGGCCCCGTCGACATCGGTCGCACTGCACTGCGTCGCCGACGGGCACGCCAGCCCGCGGTCCAGGCGGACGCTGTCGATCGTCGTCGCAACCGGCGTTCCCGGCGAGTGCGGATCGAACGTCACCTCCGTCCGCGACGTGGCGTCGATGACCGTGCACTGCGATGCCGTTGGGCAGGCCAGCCCCGCCACCGCCCCGGCGGCGTCGACCGCGGTCGAGACCGGGGTCCCCGGCAGCTGCGGGTTGAAGGTCACCACGTTGCCGAGGTGGTCGAGGGCGGTGCACTGCGTCAGGCCCGGACACGCCACCGCGGACAGGCTGGCGCTGGCGATCGTCGCCTTGCGCGGGGCGGCCGTGGACCCCGGATCGAACGTCACCTCGCTCGCGCCCCCATCCGCGGTGCTGCCGAGATCGACGGCGGTGCACTGCGTCGCGCTCGGACAGGCCACGTCGGCGAGGTTGGCGTCGTCGATCACGGCCGGGGCCGGGGCGCGCGGGGCCAGAGGATCGAACGTCGCCTGCGCACCGCTCCCCTGACCGTCGACGGCGGTGCACTGGGTCGGCGTCGGACACGCCACCGCTACGAGGTATCCGCCGGCCTTGTCCGGTCCCCCGGTCGGATCGACCAAGACGGGCTGTGACCACGACAGGCGGACCGTCGGCTGCGCGAGCGCCGGCGCGCAGAGAAAGCACGCGAGCAGCGCGCACCCCGCGACTGCCCGCGCCAGCCGCCGCATCGGCGCCGCCGCCGTCGCGACCTCCAGCCGATCCGGAGCGTCGTCCTCGAGCGTGTCAGCCATCCGGGCCCCCTTGTCAGGACTTCGCCTCTGAGCGTTCAGCGCGGGCAATCTATCACCCGCCGAATCGGCGACAGCGGGCGCGGCCCGCCTACGCCGCCGGCCACGACGGCACCCTACGCACCGTCGAGGCTCGCGGCGATCAGGGCGGCCGCGTGTTCGTGGGCGCCGTAGGTGGCGCGCAGCGCGGATACCACGTCGTCGCCATGGGCCTTCACCGGCGGGGGATGGGCGACGAGGAGCCGCCGAACCTCCTGGCCGAGCGTTTCGCCGCCGATCACGTCGGCGAGGCCGGCGAGCGCGTCCGCGCGCACCCGTGCGCCGTCGACGAATGAGGCGACGACCGTCTCGCGAGCCAGCGGCTCGCGTCCGAACACGCGGGCGTGCAGCACCGCCGGATTGACGGCGTGAGGGCGAATGAGCGCGCGCCGCGCGCTCTCCGAGAGGCCGGCGGCCGTGGCGAGATAGTCGATGGCCTGCGTGACCCCCTGGGCGTCGACGGGGATCGAGGCCTGCAGGTCGGGCGACAGCTGGGCCATGAGCCGGGCATGGGCGGCGGCGGCGGCGGCGAGCAGCGCCTCGACGTGTTCGCGATGGCTTGAGTCCATCCCCTGCACGCTAGTGTCACCGCTGCCCGTGAGCGTGTACGTGGACCATGCCTTTGCCGCCGGCGACTGGGGGCGGTGGACCGGCGGTGGACACCTGCAGGCCGACACGCCGGACGAGCTGCACGAGTTCGCCGAGCGACTCGGCTTGCGCCGCGAGTGGTTTCAGGTCAAGCCCGGACGCCCCGAGAACGACCACTACGACCTGACGCGCGCCCTGCGCGAACGCGCCGTCGAGCTCGGCGCCGTCGCCGAGGATCGGCGCGACGGCTGGGAACGTCGCCAGGCGCTCCGGCTCGCTCGGCGAGCGGGCAGCCGCCGCTCTGATGCGGGCTGACGACTCGCTCGCGGGCTCTGAGCGATTCCCCGGGTCCCCACCGCCGATGCACGAACCGACGACGCCACGACGGGCGTGGCTGATCTACGCGCTGGCGGTCGCGGCCTACACGGTGGCCGTCTTCCAGCGCGCGTCGCTGGGCGTGGCCGGGGTCGAGGCGCAACGGCGATTCGCGACCACCGCCGCCGTGCTCTCCCTGTTCGCCGTCCTGCAGCTCGGCGTCTACGCCGCCCTGCAGATTCCGGTCGGGGTCCTGCTGGACCGCATCGGCCCGCGACGCCTCATCGCCGGCGGGGCGCTCGTGATGGGCGGCGGCCAACTCGTGCTCGCGACGGCCCACCACGTGGCGTTGGCGGTCGCCGGGCGGGTGCTGGTCGGCGCCGGCGACGCGATGACGTTCATCAGCGTCCTGCGCCTGATCACGGTGTGGTTTGCGCCGTCGCGAGTGCCGTTGCTGACGCAGATGACCGGTCTCCTGGGCCAGGTCGGCCAGATCGCCGCCGCCTATCCCCTGGTCGCGCTGCTCCAGAGCGCCGGCTGGAGCAGCTCGTTCCTGCTGGCGGCGGGCCTCGGCGTGGCGGTGGCGGGGCTCGCCGCGTCGGCGCTGCGCAACGCGCCGCCCGGGGTCAGTGCGGCCGGGCCGCCCGTCGGAGCCGCGCAGGCGATCCGGCACCTCGGCCTCGCGTGGCGCGAGCCGGGGACGCGGCTCGGGCTGTGGACGCACTTCACGACGCAGTTCTCAGGGACCGTGTTCGCGCTGCTGTGGGGCTATCCGTTTCTCGTCGTCGGCGAGCACCGCACGCCGGGGGAGGCCGGCCTGCTGATCACGCTGCTGGTCATGGTGGCGATCGGCATCGGCCCGCCCCTCGGGCAGTTCGCCGGACGCTGGCCGTACCGGCGCTCGCTTCCCGTCCTGGCCATCGTCGGTACCACCGCTGCCATCTGGACAGTCGTCCTGGCCTGGCCCGGCCGGGCCCCACTGGCCCTCCTCGTCGTTCTCGTCGTCGTGCTCGCCTCCAACGGTCCGGGCTCGCTCATGGGGTTCGACTACGCCCGGACCGAGAACGAGGCCGAGCGGATCGGCTCGGCGACCGGAATCGTCAACGTCGGAGGGTTCGTCGCCTCGCTGCTGACGATCGCGCTGATCGGCATCGTGCTCAGCCTCAGCTCCGGGGGAGGTCCCAACAGCTACAGCCTCGGCGATTTCCGGCTCGCCCTCTCGGTCCAGTACCTCTTCTGGGCGATCGGGACCCTCGGCGTGCTGCACAACCGCCGCCGGCTGCGCACGGCCCGCGGCCTGGAGCTCGATCCGTTCCCGCGCGCCGTCGTCCGGCTCTGGCAGCAGCGACGCGATCGGCGGCGGTAGCGAAGCCGCGATCAGCTCGCCAGGGCCTCGTCGGTCTCTAGATCGTGCGGCGGATCAGCCACGGAGCCGTCGCCGTCAACCGGACGATCGGTCGCGACACGTCTCCGGCCGGGAAACCGGTGCAGATTCCGGCGGTCTCGCCCTCCAGCTCGAGGACGGAGATCTGCTCGAGGAGCCGCTCCTGCAGGACGCTGATACCGAGGGCGTGAGCGGCACCGTCATGGGTGTGCGGCGAGCCGTGCAGCCCGACCCTGAGGCTGACCACGCGCAGCGATTCCGGGTCCAGTGAGCCCAGACAGGCGCGGCGGCTCGCCGCCAATGCCCGCAGACGGGTGGCGCTGGCGCGAACCGCCCGGCGATGCTGCCGCGCCGTCTCGGCTCGGGAGCGGCGGGCAGCGCGCCGATGCGCGCTGGCCTGCGTGTGGTGGCGCGCTCGAGCGTGGTGATGGTGGCGCTGGGGGGCGCGGGGGGCGGCGCCGGCGGTCACCGGACCGACGGTGAGCGCGGTGATGACAGCCCCAAGGGTGGTGAAAGCAGAGATCCGTCTCATGTCTGCTCATAACGATCCCCAGGCCGAGAACTTGCGGTTTCCGGGCGGCGGTCAGTCGCGCGCGGTGCTCGGTCCGTTGCGCGCGTCTCCCCCGTAGCGAGCGGTGAAGCCGCCGGTCGAGCGGCCGCTGATGGTGAGCGTGGCCCGGCCATAGCGCGTGTCGACGGGCACGCTCGCCAGCCGCCGCGTCCCCCTCAGGAAGATCACCACGCCATGCGGGTGACGCCCGCGCACGGAGGCGCTCAACACCACGTGCCGCATCGGGGCTCGCGTCGCGCGCAATGTGGTGTGGGTCTTCGCCCGGCGCAGCTGTGAGCACCGGAGCACCAGGCTGAGCTTGAGCGCCGGCGGTGGCACCGCCAACACCCTGGTCAGCGCCTGCTTGCCCCTGCCGGTCGGCGCCCGGCATCCGGGGTGGGTCGCGGCGACGCGGTAGTACCCGGGCAGGACATCCCATCCGAAGGCGCCGAGGAGGCTCGTGTGGTCAGGGTTGCGCCGGTTGGCCGGCGACATGACGACGCTGCGGTTGTGGACCTGGGCAAACGGCCCGCCCCGGTGACGGCTGGCCCGCAACGTGACCGTCGCTCGGGGGAGCGCGATCAGGGGTTCGTGCGGCGTCCGGGCGTACACCGTCCCGCTGGGATCGACGTACGGGCCGGGGATGATGATCGGCGAGGGTTCCGGCGGGGTGGGCCCCGGATCCGGATTGGGGTCTGGATCCTCGTCGTCGTTGGGCTCATCCTCGGGGGGCTCGCTGCTACCGCAGGCGTCGTATCCGGTGACGTTGGACGCCGGCGTGGCGACGTCCTCGTCGCAGCCGATCAGCCCGACCTTGATCGTCCCGGGTGGCCGGCCGGCGCTCGCCGGGACCTCGAGCGTCGCGTAGTAGAAGATCCTGGTCGCCGGCGGCAGGGGCGGCGGCTTGAACGCGACCGCGATCCCGCACGATGTCGACGGCGGCGGATTGGCCGTCGTCTGGTCGAACTGCTGCAGGACGGCGGCGGTGAACCCGCAGTCGGTCGTGCCCCGGGGGACTCCGTAGGACGTCAGCGGGACGATCGTGAAGTACTGGGCGTCGGGGCCGGTGATGGTTCCGCCACCGACCGTGACGCGGCCGGAGTACCCGATGTTGGTGAAGTAGGCCGGCAGCGGATCGGTCGGCGTGGGGGCCAGCGCGGTCAGCGGGCTCGGCGGCGGGTAGACCTCGTAGAGCAGTTGGGGGGCCGTCACGCCCGCCGGCACGAACGGGCCGGCCGCGTAGAACTTGTACCGCACCTGCGTGGTGATCTGTCCGTGGATCGGATAGAGGGCGGGAAGCGAGATGTCGATCGGGCTGTTGCCGACGGTGAGCCCGACCGGATTGCCGGCGACGGTGCCCCCGACGTTCACGACCTTGCTCGCGGGGGCTCCGGTCAATTCGTTCGTGCCGTGCACGACGATCTGGGTCACGACGACCGTACCGTTCGCCGGGAACAGGCTGCGAGCGACCTGGATCTGGCTCGGCTCATTCCAGAACAGCACCGGATTGGCGGTCGTCGAGGTCTCGGTCCCGAAGCTCGGACTGACGAACGTGGCGCCCGCCGGAATCGAGGCCGGAGGGGACAGCGCGATGTCCAACCCGCCGAAGTCGGCGCTCGGAATGGTGATCGGCGACAGCGTGCCCTGGCCGGCCTTGAGGCCGTCGGGAGGAAAGGCGGTCAGCGAGAACGTCGCTCCCGGGGAGGCGGTGATCGTGACCGAGTAGGCGCCACCGCTCGACGTCTGCGTCGACACGCAGTCGGCTTGAGCGCCCGCCGCGGTCGGACAGGCCTGCACCGCGGCACCGGCCACGGGTCCGCCGTGCACCGTCACGTGTCCGCTCAGCGTCACGATATGGGTGGCCGCACCGGTCAGTGACACGGTGTGGGGACTCCCGGACGCGTTGTCGACGAAGGCGAGGTTGGCGCTGCGTCCGCCCACCGTTCCCGACTTGAAGGTGACGACGGCGGTGCACGTGGCTCCCGGGGCGATCGTCGCTGCGTTGCAGGTGTCGCTGGTCACGGTGAAGTTGCCCGGATCGGCGCCTCCCAGCGCGGCCGAGGTGATGATCAGCTCAGCGGTGCCCGTGTTGGTGATCGTGAGCGTCCGGGGCAGGCTGGTCTGTCCGAGGGGAATCGTTGGAAAGCTCAGACTGCTGGCGCTGACCCCGACGGCGGGCGCGGCGGCGTTCGGCGCGGTGATCACGACGCTGCGTGTCGCGGCGGCGCTCGGGTTCCCGACGCGGCTGGCGGTCTGCCCGGTGTACACCTCGCCCGTGGTCGAGGTGCCGGCGCTGTCGGTCTCGGTCACCGTCGCGGAGTACGTTCCCGCGCTGGCGTACACGTGAGCGGTCGTCGGGGCGGTGGTCGTGACGTCCGGGGTGCCGTCGCCGAAGCTCCAGCGATAGGTGGCGATCGTTCCGAAGCGCACCGTCGACGCCGACGCGTCAAAGCTCGTCACCGACCCCGGCGCCGCGCTGGTCACCGAGAAGTTCGCCACCGGCGCCTGATCCGGCGTGATCGCGATCGACCGCGGGGTACGCACGCCCGCGATCGCCGCCCCGGCAGTGTTGGTCGCGACGTCGATCGGGGTCACCGTCCCGTCGTTGGAATTACCGACATACACCGTCTTTGCATCCGGGGTGACCGCGACCGACCACGGCCCGCCCCCCACCGTGATCGGCACTCCCCGCCGTACCGGTCGCGACGTGATCGGCGTCACCGTGTTCCCCGATCCGCTGCCGCCGACCGCCGTCCCGAAGTTCGCCGTATACGCCCTGGCCCCATCCGGGGTGATCGCGATCCCCAACGGCGTCAGACCACTTCCCACCGAGATCGGCTGCCCCCACCACGCCCGAGGGCAGCGCGACCGGGTACACGTTCGAAGAGCCGTTATCGGTCACATACGCGGTCCCGCCATCCGGAGTGATCGCCAGCTCCCGCGGATGCGTCCCCACCCCGGTGATCGCCGCCAGCGCCGTATCGGTCGCGACCCGGATCGGGGTCAGCGCCCCGTCGCCGCTATCGGCGACATACGCCATCGACCCATCCGGCGAGAACGCGATCCCCTGCGGACCAGCGCCCACCGCGATCGGGACTCCTGGCGTCACCGGACTCGTCGTCAAATCGATCGGGATCACCTGATCGTTATTGGAATCCGCGACATACGCCTTGCGGCCATCCGGCGAGACCGCAATGTTCTGCGTATCACGCCCATTCGGCGGCGCCGGCGAGCCGGTCAGATCAACCGGTGCTCCCACCGGGCGAGCGCGTCGTCAAATCCACCACCACCAGCGCGTTTGACGCCGCCGCCACCGAATACGCCGTCCGCCCATCCGGCGAAACCGCCACCCCCAACTGCGCCATCGCCCCCGGCGTCTGAACCACGGGCCCCGCCGCATTCACACCCAGATCGATCAGCGTGACCAACGCATCATTATTCGACGCGCTCGGCGCCACCGCCATCCACGACGCGCCCGCCGCCAGTGCCACTGAACCAGACGCTCCCAGGAACCCAACCACGAACGCGACGAGACACCGCGCCCGCCGGGAGCGTGACGTACCGCTTCGCAGAATGCCCCGATTCAACAGTGAAAAAATCCTCACCGCGGCCTCCGGCCGCCCGCCCCGGGCCAGAACCCGGCCCGCAAGCGCGAGCATACATGGGCGCCCGGCCCATGCCTAGACGGCGTCTCACGAACCGGTATCCGAGCGTGACGAGAGGGTGTCGTGAAGCGAGTCGGCCAGCGCCTCGGCGGCGATCCGGTGAGCGTCGAAGATCGTGCCCAAATGGAGCAGCGACTCGGTCTCGGCGGCGACGTCACCATCGCCGAGCCGCAGGACCACGGCGACGTCAGGAGCGGTGGCGCGGGCGGCCAGGCCGATCTCGACGTTGACGAGGTCGTCTGAGGTGACGGCGGCGATGGCCCGCGCCCGACGGATGCCCAGCCGCTTCAGCGTGAAGGCGTCGGCGCCGCTGGCGATGACGACGGGCAGCCCCGCCTCGTGCGCGAGCCGAACCCCGGCGACCGACCGCTCGTGCTCGACCACCAGCACCTCGGCGCCGTGTGTGCGCAGCCAGAGGGCCAGCCGCAGCCCGATCTGCCCAAGCCCGATCAGGAGCACGTGGTCAGATCGAGGCGCCGCGCGCGATCCGAACAACGTCGTCAGCCGGAGCGTGCTCAGGCGCCGGACGAGGGCGGCGGTGAAGACCGCGACGAGGCCCAGAGACAACAGGATGCCCGCCGCGCTGACGAGCTTGTACCACCCGGGGGCGTGCGCGATGCGCGGAGACGACGCCACCGTGGCCAGCAGTCCGGCGCTCGAGTAGATCGCCTCCGTCCATCGCTCGTGGAGCACGAGACCCGAGAGAAGGGTCTCACCGAGTAGCACCATGAGCAACGCCGCGCCGGAGAGCGCCAGGAGCCGGAGCGGCCCGTCGACGAGCGCTCGCTCCCAACCGCGGCGGCGTCGGCCTCGCCGGTCGCCGGATCGCGGAGGGGCCAGGCACGCCTCGCCCAGCTTGGGGGCCACGATCTCCGACGGAGACACGACGAGCACGCCCGGGACCGCCAGGCGAAGCTGCTCGGCCACCGTCCGATCGAACAGGGTGGTGAGCAAGGGCACGTCGGGCCCCACGTGGGCCGCCAGCAGCGTGAGACGCAACGCCAGGGCGTCGTCGCGGGTCACGACCGCCACCGCGCCGACACCGGCCCGAAGCTCCTCGATCAACTCGCCGTCGGCGGGCTGAGCCAGCTGCTTGGACCTCAGGCCGAGGTCGGAGAGAGGGTCGATCAGGGCGCGTGCCACCGAACCCGGATCCCCGACGATCAGCACGTCGGGGCGCTCGTCGTCAATGCTCATCGAGTCTCGCCTGGGACCGTCCTCGCCGCCTCGCCGGCCACTCTCTCACATCGGCGGCGCGCGAGTCTCGGCCGGCGAGTTAGTCTGACTTCGATGAACGCCGTGCGCATCGCCCGTCTTGTCGCCGCCGGACGGATCGGCTTCGGAATCGCACTCGTGGTCGCACCCGAGCAGGTGACTGGCCCCTGGCTCGGGCGGGACGCCGCTCGCGGCGGCACCCAGGTCGTCAGCCGCGGACTCGGTGCCCGCGATGTGGGGCTCGGTGTTGGAGCGCTGACCGCGCACGGCTCTGAGCTGCGTCCCTGGGTCCTGGCGGCGATCGCGGCCGACGCCGCCGACCTCGGGGGCACGCTGAGCGCGGGCGACGCGCTCCCGCGCGCCGGTCGGGCGCTCGTCGGCGCCATCGCATCGGGAGGCGTGATCCTGGGCGCGATCTCGCTGGCCGGATTACGGTCGCCGTCCAAGCCGTAGCGGTGAGCCGATCCACACTCACGACGGCTCGGTAAGCTGCCGACGAGCGGGCGGCGCCACCCATCGCGCGCCCGCGGGGCGAACACGAGGAGGACGGATGGCCGATGAGTTTGACGTGATCGTGGTCGGAGCCCGATGTGCGGGCTCACCCCTCGCCGCGCTGCTGGCGCGCCAGGGACTGAGCGTGGCCGTCATCGAGCGGGCGGCGTTTCCGAAGGACACGCTGTCGACGCACATCTTCCAGGCGCCGGCGATCAACTTCCTCGAGCGGCTCGGGGTCCTGGACGCGGTGCGTGACACCGGCGCGCCGGCCTATACCGACGTCGACTTTCGCCAGGAGGATCTCCGGGTCCACTTCACGGTCAACCACCGGCCCGGGGATCACGGCGCGTTCATGTCGGTCCGCCGGTTCATCCTTGACCCGATCCTCCTCGGCGCCGCCGCCACCGCCGGAGCCGAGGTGTTGATGTCGACGACCGTCACCGGCCTCGTGCGTGACTCGGGCCGAGTCGCCGGGGTCACCGTCCGCCACGAGGGACGCGAGCGCACGCTGCGGGCCACGCTCGTGGTCGGGGCCGACGGACGCAACTCAACGGTGGCCGAGGAGGCCGGCGCGCGCAAGTACAACCTCATCCCGAGCGAGCGGTTCGGCTACTGGTCGTTCTTTGCCGACGCCGACCCCGGTCGGCATCCCGAGCTCGTCTACCACCGCTGGGAGGGCCGGTTCATCATCGCCATGCCCGCCGATGACGGGCTGTTTCAGGTCATCGCCCTTCCTGAACTGCGCTTTCTCCCGGAGTTTCGCGAGGATCGCGAGGCGGCGTTCATGGCACATGCCCGCGCCTGCGCTCCGGTCGGGGACATCCTCACCGGCGCGCGGCGTGCCGGAAAGATGTTCGGAATGCTCAAGTACGAGTGCTTCTTCCGCGAGTCGGCCGGCCCGGGATGGGCACTGGTCGGCGACGCCGGCCACTTCAAGGACCCGGCTCCCGGGCAGGGCATCACCGACGCCTTCCGTCAGGTCGAGGCGCTCGCCCCGGCCATCGTCGGGTCGATCGATGACTCGCCGTGGGCGCTTGACGAGGCGGTGAGCGCCTGGGCGCGGTGGCGCGATCTCGATGCCGCCGAGCACTACTGGCTGGCGGCGGACTTCGGCGCGGCCGGACCGGTGTCCCCAATCGTGGTCGAGGCCGTCCGGCAGCTGGATCGACGGGACCGCATCGCCGATCTGGGGGACATCCTGGTACATCGCCGCCGGCCGTCGGCGGTGGTGACGCCACCGGTCCTGCTCAAGGCGGCGGCATCGGCGCTGCGCAAGCCGGGAGCCAACCGCGGGGACCTGCTGCGTGAGCTCCGGACCCTGGTCGCCACCGATACCCGGCGCCGCCGCCTCAACCGCCAGCCGGAGTTCGTGGCGACGGCCGAGCATCGAGACGCCGGCCAGACCGAGGTCGCCGAGGAGCTCGCGGCGTGAGCGCCGCGGCCCCGAGCACCGTGACGGTCGCGGGGGTGCGTTCCCCGGTGCTGCAGGCCGGCGATCCCCAGGCGTCCGAGGCCGTCGTGTTCGTGCACGGCAACCCGGGTCCCAAGGAGGACTGGCAGGAGCTCGTGGGGCAGGTGGGGCAGTTCGGTCGCGCCATCGCGCCCGACATGCCCGGTTACGGCGATGCCGACAAGCCCGAGGATTTCGACTACACCAACGACGGCTACGCCCGCCACCTGGCCGGAATCCTCGATCAGCTCGGGATCACGAGGGTCCACCTCGTGATGCATGACTTCGGTGGTGGCTGGGGGCTCGTCTGGGCGGTCAACTACGCCGCGGCGTTCGCCAGCGCGACGCTCATCAACACCGGGGTGCTTCTTGACTACCGCTGGCATCGTCTCGCCCGGATCTGGCGCACGCCCGGCCTCGGGGACGTGTTCATGGCCACCACGACCAAGCCGGCGTTTCGCATGCTCCTGCACCACGACAACCCCCGCCTGCCGCCGGCGGCAGTGGATCGCATCTACGAGGCGTCCCGCAGCCGGGCCACGAAGCGAGCCGTGCTCAAGCTCTACCGGGCGACCCCGGCGCCCGCCATGGGCGCCCTGCGCGATCCGCTGCGCCAGCTCGACCGACCGGCGCTCGTCGTGTGGGGCACCGAGGATGTCTACATCCCGTGGCGGCAGGCCGAGCGCCAGCGCGAGTCGTTTCCGTCGGCCCGGATCCAGCTGCTCGAGGGGCTCGGACATTGGCCGTTTCTCGAGGATCCCGCACGCGTGGCCGAGCATGTCCTTCCCTTCCTCCGGGAGCAGCTCGGCCACGGCGGTTCACGCTAGCCCCGGCTCCGTCGCCTGCGCCGGCGACGGCCCGCGAGCTGCGTCCCGGCGAGCCCGGGGAATGACGATGGCGCTGAGCAGTCCGATGACGAGCGCCGCGACGCAGACCCCGAACGCCAGGGTGAAACCGTCGTCGGTCGGCAGGCCATGGCGGTCCGAGGCGGTGATGCAGGTCGCCACCAGTTGGGCGCCGAAGGCGCCGCCGAGGGTGCGCATGACCGTATTCATGCCGGTGGCGACGCCCGTCTGCTCCTGGCGGACCGCGGCCACGATCAGGTTGGCCAGCGAGCTGAGGCCGAGCCCGACCCCGAGGCCGAGGATTGTCGTCGGCACGAGCACCTCGAGCGTCGTCGCGTGCGCGTGCAACAGCGCGACGTAGGCGACGAGCAGGCACGCCATCGCCCCCTGCAGCTGCCGGCGTGATCCGAAGCGACGCTCGATGCGACCGGTGTACGGTCCGACGACCAGCTGGACGGCGGCCGTCGGGAGCATGAACAGGCCGGCGACGATCGCGGATCCACCGAAGCCGAAGCCGGTGCTCTTCGGGAGCTCGACGAGCGCCGGAACCACCGCGATCGACGCGTACATCCCGACGCCGAGCAGGAACGCGGCGAGGTTCGTGGTCCAGACGGCGCGCACGGCCATCATCCGCATGTCGACGAGCGGTTCGCCCGACCGCAGCTCGTGGTGGATCCACGCGGCGACGAGCACCGCGGAGCCGGCGACAAGGCCGAGCGTCTTGGGCGAGCCCCACCCCCAACTCGTGGCCTCGCTCACCGCGACGAGCAGGCCGGCCAGGCCGGCGGCCATCAGCGCCGCCGACGCCCAGTTGATCGTCGCCGGATTGCGCACCGCCGACGGTGCAACGCAGAGCGCGATCAGTGCGGTGGTGACGGCGATGACGGCGAGCGGAAACCAGAACAACCAGTGGTAGGAGAGATGCTCGAGGATGAAGCCGGGAACGACCAGGCCCAGGCCCGCCCCGATCCCCAGCAACGAGGAGACGAGCCCGATTGCGCCGGCGATCCGTGGCCGCGGGAACTCGTCGCGCACGATTCCGAAGGCCAGTGGGTAGATCGCGCCGCCCGCGCCCTGGACCGCCCGCCCGAGCAGGATGACCGGGAGGGACGTGGCCAGCGCGCAGATCAGCGTCCCGCCGGCCAGGGCCGCCATGACGGCCGTGAGCACCCGATCCTTGCCGACGATGTCCCCGGCGCGGCCGAGGATCGGGGTGAGCACGGCCGTGCTGAGGAGGTTGGCGGTCAGGATCCACGCCGCGCCGCCGGCGGTCGTGTGAAGCGCGCGCTGGAGGTTCGGCAGGGCGGGCACCACCACGGCCTGGAGCAGGGCGAAGGTGGTGCCGGCGACGGCGAGCACCGCGAGGATCAGGGTGTGACGGGCGGCGGGGCCGTCGGTGTCGGGAGTGGTCAACTGGGGCCTCCGCTGTCGGGTGACGTTGAGTCCACGGTATGTCGCCAGGGCGAGACTGCCAATAGCTATTAAGCGCGTTTAGTTATCTGTACGTCTCGCTGTCCAAGAGGTATGGTCAGAGCATGGATCTGGTCGGTGAGGCCATCAGCGCGATGCGCACCGGCGAGCCCCAGGCGGCGAGGGCCCTGCTGACACCGCCGTGGGGACTGCGCTTCACCGCCGCCGGCGGCGCCGGCGTCCAGGTGATCCTCCGCGGAAGCGCGTGGCTGCTGCCACCCGACGGCGGAGAGCCGGTTCACATGGCCGCGGGCGACGTCGCCCTCATCCGCCGCCTTCGTCCCCACGGCATCGCCGATCAGCCGAGCACGCCGCTTCAGGACGTCAGCATCGACGAGCACGACCCCGCGGCGCACTGGCCTGCGGACGGCAGCGCAATGGACGACGGTGTCCCGGGAACGGTGCTGCTCGGCGGGAGCTACTACCTCAACGGCGCTCGACCCCACCCCCTGTTCGAGAGCCTGCCCGATGTCATCCATCTTCCGGCCCGGATCGGAGCGGCGGGGCACGTTCGCACCGTCGTCGAGCTCCTCGGGGCCGAGATGGACGTCGAACGCCCAGGAGTGCGCGCCGCGATCCCGGCGCTTCTTGACCTGCTCCTGCTCTACACGATGCGCACCTGGCTGGAGACCACCACCCAGCAGATCGGCTGGGCCCAAGCGCTCCGCGATCCGGCGCTGGCCGCGGCGTTGCGCGCCATCCAGGAGCGGCCGGCCGAGCCGTGGACGGTTGCCTCGCTCGCCCGCGAGGCGTCGCTGTCTCGGGCCGCGTTCGCTCGCCGGTTCGCCGCGCTCACCGGCCAACCCCCGCTCACGTATCTCACCTGGTGGCGGATGACGATCGCCTGCCGGCTGCTGCAGACAACCGACGCGTCGATGGCGACGATCTCCGGCCGCGTCGGCTACCGCTCCGAGTACGCGTTCAGCAAAGCATTCAAGCGCGAGCTCGGCCTCCCACCGGCCCACTACCGCCGGAGCCGGGGGACCGTCGCCGAGACACGCTGACCGGGGAGGCGTATTCGCCCTCAGTCGCGGCCATGCTCTCACGTTGCGCGTGCGACACTCGATCACGATGGCCCGAGAGCGTCGTCACTATCCGGTCGTGGTCTACCTCCTGACGGTAGTGTGCGCGCTCGGCCTGGCGGCGGTGGCCCTCGGGATCGTCGACGGCTGGGTGCCCATCGCTGCCGGGGTCGCCGCCATCAGCGTCGCCCTGGCCCGTCTCCATGTGATCCTCCAGCGCCGCAGAGCACCGCAGCTCCCGTCCCGCGGATCAGCGATCACCGGCGGGCGGCCAGCAGGGCACGGATGACGTGAGCGGCGATCGGCGCCGCATCGGTGCCGCCGTAGCCGCCGTGTGGGTCGCGCAGGAGGACGGCGACCGCGACGGTCGGGTGCTCGGCGGGGGCGAACGCGATGAATGACTCGAGCGTCGCGCGCGAGCTCGGGCTGACCCGGGCGGTGCCCGACTTGCCGGCGATCTGAAGACCGGCGAGGTTGGCGGCGGTGCCGGTTCCCTGGGTGACGACCTGGCGCAGCATCTGGGTGAGCGCCCGCGCGGCCCTCGCCGACATGACGCGCCGTCGCAGCACGGGTCGGGTGCCGGTCGCGAGGTGCGGGCTGACCAGGACCCCGCCGTTGGCGACCGCCGCCGCGACCATGGCCATCTGCAGCGAGGTCGCGCTCAGCTCGCCCTGTCCGGCCGCGAGCCGCCCCAGCGCCACCGGCCGTTCGGTCGGGAGGGCCAGCGTCCCGGCCGAGCGGGCCCCGCTGGCCGGAATCCGGTCAACGCCCGGCCGGGCATAGAAGCCGAAGCGCCGCATGTACATCGTCATCTCCACCGGACCCAGGTCGTCTCCGACGCGGGCGAAGACGGTGTTGACCGAGCGGCTCAGCGCGCCGGCCAACGTCATGCGGCCCAAGCTCTGACCGAATTCGTTGCGCACGACCGATCCGGTCACGCCGGCCGGGGATGCTCCTGAGATCCGCGATGCCGGGGTGTAGCGTCCACTGTCCAGCGCGGCGGCGGCGGTCACCACGTCAAACGTCGCCTCGGGCGCGACCAGCGTCCGGGCACTGACCCCCCCGGTGCCGGCGAGCGCCTCGATGGCTCCCGTCCGCGGGTCGAGCACGACGATCGAGCCGGCGTGCCCGCTCAGCTGCGCGAGGGCGGCGCGCTCGGCGACCGGGTCACGCGTCGAGCTCGTGGGCTGCCCTCCCGGCACGCTCCGCGGCGACCCATGCCGGTGAGCTCGGCCCAGGGAGAGGGCGATGACGAGGACGATGGCCACCGGGATCACGACCGCGACCGCGACGCCCATCCAGCGCCCGGTGCGCCGCCACCCTCGGGCAGCCGGCGCCGGAGCGTGCGCCACCTTGCGCCACACCTCTTCGATCGGCGGCATCTGGGCCTCGGAGACCGGGTTCGCGTCCGCGAGTCGCTGCAGCACGTCACTCATCACACCGCCTCCATTCGGTGCGACCACGCCGGGTCAAGGCGCGCCATCGCCGTCTCCAGGCGACGCCGGGCTCGATGCAGCCGCATCGCGAAGGCGCGCGGCGAGCACCCGATCACGGCCGCGGCGCGTCGCGCGTCGAGCCCTTCCCACGCGACGAGCATCAGCACCTCGCGGTCGCCGGCGCTGAGCGTGGCCAGCGCTTCGCCGAGCGTCGAGTCGGGGCCGGCGGATCGTGGCGGCGCGGGCCGCTCGTCGATCAAGCGATCGCGTAGGGCGGTCCAGCGGCGCGCGCTGCGTCGCTGGTTGGCGATGATGCGCCTCGCGCACGCCAACAGCCACGGCAGCGCATCCTCGGGCATGTCCTCGAGGCGTCGCCAGGCGACGACGAACACGTCGCTGGCGACATCGTCCACGGCGTCCCGGCCAACCCGCCGCGCCGCGTAGGCGCGCACCGCCGCCGAGTGCTCGACGAACAGCTGCTCGAGCCGGCGACGGCGCTCGATCTCGTTCATACAGGGCCTATGTCCATCACGGCGGCGGAGATCACACCGCGCCCAACTTAAGCTCATCGGAGTTAGTGGAGAGTCAAGAGCGTCGCGCTGGCCGGGGGCAGCCGGACCGCGAACGTGCCGTCGGCCCCCGCCAGGTCAACCGTCGTCGGAGACCCCGCGAGGACGCCGGTCGTGGTGGCGTCGCCGAACGTCTGCCCGCCGAGGGTGATGCCGCTCGTCGCCTGGAGGCTGGGGGCGCGGAGCTGCTCGACGGCGGCCGATCCGCCGACCGACGGGACCCGAAGGCGGATCGTCGGCGCGGCCCACGGGCGATCGTTGATGAGCACGATCCGAACCGTGCCGTTCGTCGCCAGGGTCGCGAACACCTTCACCCCTCGTGGTGGGGTGGTCGGCAACTTGAGCAGCCGCGATCCGGCCGGAGCCGCTTGCGCGAACATCATCATCCCGTAGTACTCAGGGTGGACGCGCATCGACCACCGGCCGCGCGCGAAGCGGGGGCCCAGCACCTCGTTGATCGCTCCCGGAACGGTGTGGATGTTGACGCCGTCCACCCCGGTCCCCACCATCTGAAACAGAGTGTCGAGAACCCAGAGTGCGGAGGCGAAGGTGTCGCTGACACCCCGGAAACCTCCGCACGAGACCGCGTTCATCTCGTCGACTCGGACTCGGGTTCTGTGTCGGTGAGCCACCACGACGGCGGGCGCAACCTGCTGCGCGAATCCGGACGAGGATGAGTCGGCAAGCAACTCGGCGTCGGTCACCACGGTCGACGGCGAGCAGCGCTTGAGCGGATACGCATGGATGGTCGTCAGTGTCACGCGGGGCTGGGACTGCAGGAAGGTGCTCAGATCGTCGTCGAGCCACGACTGTGATCCGCTGCTCGGCCCGGCTAGCGGGATGGCGGGCAGCGCCCGGGCGATTCGCCCGAAGTCGGTGTCGAACTCGGCCTCGCTCCACTCCTTGGGGCGACCGGCGACACGCCTGCCGTTGGCGGTCTCATACCAGGGATACGCCGCGTAGAGCTCAGGCTCGTTGCCGATCTCGAGGGCGTCGATGTAGGAACGCCCGATCCGGTTGATCATCGCCCCCGCCTCGGCGCTGGCCACGAGCGGACTGTCGGCTTCGAAGTTGATGCCGAGGATGAGCTTGGCGCGGAGGTCACGGGCGGTCGCCCGAGCGACCCCCATCCACGTCGGGGTCAGGTCGTAGCTCACTCCCGGCGGACGGTTCACGTGGGGAACCGGCCACCAGGTCCAGTCAGAGCCGTCACCACCGATCCGGAGGACCGGCGGCTGGTCGGGCGAGAGGTTCTCGACGAGATGCAGGAACGCGGGATCGATAGCGCTCGGGTCGTCGCCGGCGTACGCCTCGAGGCCCTTGAGATCGACCGATAGCCCGAGGAACCCGCTGGGAATCGTCGCGCCGAACGTCGCTGGGTCGACGGTGAACGTCTGAGCGCCGCCCCGTCCGCTGAGCAGGAGGGCGACAACGACGCCGAGACACCCAAGCGCGATCAGCAGCGGGGACCTGGCGTTCAGACGCACCGGCGTATTCTGATCGTCGCGACTTCAATTTAGACTGCGGGCATGAGATCCCCAGCCCGGGCGGAGGGTGCGCCGCCATCTGGGAGCCGGGCGCCGACGGGTCCCCGGTGGCGGCCGTGAAGCGCCTCGCCGCGCTCGTCGCGGCGCTGGCCGTGCTGTCCGCTGCGGCGACGGCGCGCGCGATGGCCGCGCCGCTGCTCGTCGGAGTCGGCCGCGCCGACATCACTCCCGTAACCGGCGTCTACAAGGGCGGGTGGTCGTGCACGTGCGCGCAGGCGATCGGCCAGCAGGAGCGGCTCTACGCCCGGGTCGTCGTGCTCGAGGAGGGCTCGCAGAAGGTCGCGCTGGTGGCCGAGGATCTCTTCGCCCTCAGCGCCGGCATGATCCACGATGCCGGGACATTGCTGCCGGGCATGGGCTTCTCGGAGGCGAACATCATCGACTCGGCGAGCCACGACCACAGCTCGCCGACGGGGTACATGAACTTCGGGACCTACAACTCGGTCCTCCCCTCCGACGGCAAACTCGATCTCTCCGGGATCACGAAGACCGGCACGGACCCGGTGATGTACAGCTTCATGACCCGCCAGCTCGCGCTCGCGATCCGCCGTGCCGTCGCCGACCTGCATCCGGGCGCGGCCGGTTGGGGCCAGACGCAGCTCCTGGGGCTGACCGAGAATCGCAGTCTCGGAGCGCACCTCGCCGATTCGGGCATCACCACGGCGGGCGCAAACGGGGGGACGACCAGTCAGGATCCGGGCGGGTATGCCGACACGATCGACCCGGCGGTCAACGTGTTACGGGTCGATCAGTATCGCCGGGTGCGCACGGCGCGCCGGCGCCGGGTTCACGGACGAGTCGTCACGCGCAGGGGGACCGTCACCCGCGACGTCCCGGTGGGGATCTTCTCCACGTTCGCCAATCACGGGACCGTCGACCACGAGAACTTCCAGTACTACAGCGGCGATCACCAGGGCGCCGCCGAACGCGTCGTCGAGGCGGCCATTCGCCAGTCCGGTCATGTCCCCGCCTCGCAGGACGTCGTCAACGCCTTCGCCAACAGCGACGCGGGCGATATGACCTCCGGGATCCAGTTCGTCGGCCCCGCCGCGGCCGAGGACGTCGGCCGTCGCGAGGCCGCCGCGATGCTCGGGGCGTGGCGCTCCGCCGGGCATGCGATGAACCGCGATCCGGTGATCGACCTGCGCTGGACGCGCACCTGCTTCTGCGGCCAGCAGACCAGTGACGGTCCGACCGACACCAATCCGTGGATCGGACTCGCCGCGGCCGCCGGCTCCGAGGAGGGCCGGACGATCTTCTACGACCACGGGGTCGCCAACGAGGGCGACAAGCTGCCGGTCCCCGTCGGCCCCCAGGGCGACAAGATCCTGACCCTCAACGAGAAGGGCAGCGTCTCCCAGGCCGTGCCGTTCACCGTCGTGAGGATCGGCGACGGCGCGCTCGCGACCGTTCCCGGGGAGCCGACCGTCGGGGTCGGCACGATGATCCGCGATGCGGTTCAGGCGGTCGTCGGCCCCGCCGGGATCACCCACGTCGACATCGTTGGGTACGCCGGTGACTACCTGGACTACTTCACGACGCCGGCCGAGTACGAGCAGCAGGCCTACGAGGGCGGATTCACCATGTACGGCGAGTACTCCTCGCTCGTGCTCCGTCAGACGCTCGTCGGGTTGGCCACGGACCTGGTCAGCGGCACGCCGGCGCCGGCGGCGTATCCGTTTGACGCCAACAACGGCGTCCACGTCACCGCTGCCGACTACGGGACCGGAGCGAGGAGCGGCACGGCCTCGTCACAGCCCGGTGATGCCGTTCGCCTGGGACACACGGCGTTCGCCTGGACCTCCGGCGGGGCCAACGGCATCGACCGCCCTGTCGGCATCGCCTTCGTCACCATCCAACGGCTCGGCGCCCACCGCCGCTGGCAATGGGCCGCCGATGATCTCGGCATGCAGATCCTCTGGTCCTCGGATGCGGCCGGCAACTACCGCGCCCAGTGGGAAGTTCCCCTCGACGCCGCGCCCGGTCGCTACCGCTTCCTGATCACCGCCAAGGGCTACTCGCTCGCCTCGCTGGCGTTCCGGGTGAGCGTCGGGGCGATCTTGACGCCGCACGTCGGCGCCGGGACCGTGACCCTCAGCTACCCCCAGCCATTCCTGCTCAACGACTGGACCTACCGGCCGGTCGACGCCAGCGGCGGGACGATCACCTTCACCGTCAACGGACGCCGGCGGGCCGTTCGTGAGACGAGCACGACGAGCTTCCCGGTGCCGAGAGGCAGGAGCGTCGTGATCCCCGCCGGCGGCGCGCGGGACCGCTACGGCAATCGCAACCCGGAGGCGCTCTCGCTCACCGGCTGACCCGGCCCCACGCGGTCACGGTGCGCGCCGTGTCCCGCGGTGCTGGAGGAAGAACCGGATCGTCTCCGCGGAGGAGTCGGGGCCGTGCGAATCCGTGTAGGAGCCGGCCGGACTCCCGCCATACCAGGCATGGGCGCCGCCGTGGACGATCAAGCACTCCGCCACGCCGATCCCGTCGCGATCGTGGTGGACGGTGCGGGTATATGACCGCCCCTGGTCGCTGCGGACCGTCAGTGGGCCAACGTGACCGGAGACGTCGCCGACCGCCAGCCGAGAAGCGATCAACTTGTCGGCGTTGACCGGGGCCACGGTTGTGTCGCGGTCACCGTGGATGACGATCTGCGGGACCGCGCTGGTCGGGGCGGGTGAGCCCCCGGTGCGCATCGCCGCGAAGGCGGAGCCGACGTCGTGCGCGGCGCGATATGCGATCCCGGAGTGCACCGCGGCCGCCGCGTAGAGGTCGGGGTAGGTGGCGGCCATGATGGCGGCCATGGCGCCCCCCGCGGAGAGCCCGGCGATGTAGACGCGAGCCGGATCGACCGCGAAGCTGCCCATCACCTCGCGGGTGATGCCGGCGATGATCGCCGGCTCGCCCCCACCGGCACGCTGGTCGGTGGTGCAGAACCAGTTCCAGTAGCGGCCGTGGTTCGCCGACCGCGACTGCTCTGGGTAGGCGACGAGGAACGGGTGCCGTTCGGCGAGTTCGTTCATGCGGGTGCCGGCGGCGAAGTCCGGTCCGTCCTGGGTGCCGCCGTGCAGCATGACCACGAGCGGAACCGGGCGGGCGGCGTAGCTGGTCGGCGTATAGACGTAGTAGCTGCGTGTCCCCGCGGCATCGGTGTGGGTGAGCTGGCGAAACTCGCCGAGCGGCCGGGCAGCAGCCGATCCGCCCCCGGCGGCGGTGCCGGCGCCGGCGAGACCTCGCTGCAGCAACCTGGAGGCGTCCGATAGCCGCCCGGCCCGCGTGAGGCGCAGCGCTTCGCTCATCGTGAGGTTCGTCTGGTGACCCATCGGACGTCCTTTCAGGGGTAATTGGTCGGCTGGTGGCGAACAACTGGTCGTCGTCCGCCGCGGGCCCGCTCGCTCGCCGGCCGTGCCCGCTTCGCGGGGTTCATGTGGTGCGCGAGGCCAGCGCCGCCTTCACCGCCGGCGGGGCCCGAAAGGCACCCAGGACCTCGACTCTCGCGATCGTCGCGCGGGCGAGCTCGGGGGACACGTCATCAGCGATCGTGGCCAATCCGAGCACGCGCAACTCCACCGTCCGCCCGGAGTCTCGGACCTGCTCGAGAGCGTCGCGGCTGTAGTGCTCAATGCCGAGCACCAGCTCCCGTCGAGCCACCGTCGTATCGACCGCACTTGACCGGCTCTCCAGCTGACGCCGGATGGCCGTGCGGATGAAATCGGTGCGGTTGGCGAAAAACCCCTCACTGACGAGCAGATCGATCTGACCGAGGTCGATCAACCCGACGTTGATGGTGATCTTCTCGCTGCGCTCGACATCGGGCATCTCACCACGATAGCCGATCGACCATCCATCTTCCATCCTGATACCATCCACACGGATGGCGAACCTACCGCCGCGTCGCCGGCGGCCATCGCGGGTACGACGAAAGGGATGACGAGCTCGCCGCTGAACGCCCTCGCCGCGAGGCTTGACTCGATGCAGGGACTCGACGCGCCCGGGCGCGCCGCCGGCCGCGCGATCCGCGGGATCATCCCGGATGGCGCTCCCAAGGACGTTCTGAGCGGGGCCTGGCTCGGTCACGCTCTGCATCCGCTGATGACCGACATCCCGATCGGCAC
The DNA here is from genome assembly GCA_963744845.1 of uncultured Solirubrobacteraceae bacterium. Taxonomy (GTDB): domain Bacteria; phylum Actinomycetota; class Thermoleophilia; order Solirubrobacterales; family Solirubrobacteraceae; genus Palsa-465. The sequence continues at coordinate 716,546 of CAVUVE010000011.1, read as the reverse complement.
ATGGACCAGCTCGGTGTTGCTGGACTGGACGGGCGGAGAAGCGAGCCGACCCGCCGCCGATCGGCTCGTCCTCACCGGCGTGCTCGCCGCGGGCGCGACCGCCGCCACCGGCTGGTCAGACTGGGCCGACTCAGAGCAGCGAAGCGCCGCGGTGCGTCGCTCCGGGCTCGTCCACGCCGCCGCGAACGGGACGGCGATCGCGTTCATGGTCGGCTCCTACGTCGCGCGCAAGCAAGGCGCGCGCGGGCGTGGCCGGCTGCTCTCGCTCGCCGGCTCGGCGGCGCTCGGGGCGGGCGGCTGGCTGGGCGGGCACCTCAGTTACACGCTGGGCTCCGGGGTCTCGGCCGGCGCGCCGGCGGCGGGCGCGCAGGCGACCGCCACCTAGCTCGTCGTACTCGTCGCGCCGGCGAAACCAGGCTCCGGTCTCGTTGCGCCCCTTCGGCGCCCGGTCCAGCCACTGGTACATGCCCCACAGCCCGTCGAGGCCACGGGCGTAGGTCGAGTAGGTGTGGTAGACGACTCCGTCCTCGCGAGCGAAGGCGCTCATGCCAGGCTGCTCGCGGGTGTATGTGGCTCGGTCGGTGCCGGTCATCGCGGCGTGCTCGGCGGCGCGACCCTCTTTGCCGGGCTCCCAGAGCCACGTCGTATCCGTCGGGCGATAGTTGTAGTCGACGCTCCCCGAGCGTTGCTGGTCCTCGGTGAACGAGGTGTTGAACGCAAAGTTGAAGTCGCTGCCCAGCGACGACGCCCAGGCGAAGGTCCAGCCCATGCGGCGCTTGTAGGCCTGGAGCGCAGCGAGCGGAGCGCGCGACACGGCGACCATCGCGACGTCGTGATGCTCCAGGTGGACCGCGAAGCCATTGAACCCGTCGGCGATCGCCGAGCACGACGGGCAGCCGCCCGTGTACTCGGGTCCGAACATGAAGTGGTAGACGAGGAGCTGCGAGCGCCCGCCGAAGAGGTCGGCCAGCGACGCGGCGCCGGCGTCGGTCTCGAAGCGGTAATCCTCATCGACGGGGACCCAGGGCAGCTGCCGGCGCTGGCGGGCCACCTCGTCGCTGCGGCGGGTCAGCTCCTTCTCGGCCTCGAGCAGCTCGAGGCGGGCCGCGAGCCATTGCGCGCGACTGGCGGTGGTGGGCATCGCGGGACTCCTGTCCTGGCTCGTCATCGCGTCAGCCCGAGCCGCGCGGGCGTGTTCAGCCGGAGGTCGGGGAGGGTGTCGCCGGTCTCGAGCAGGGTCTTGAGGTTGGCCAGGACGCGCGGCCAGCCCTGGCTGATGAGCGAGCCGGTCATCCCGCCGGGCTCCAGGTCGTCGTGGATCACCGTGAGCTTGACCTGCTCGCCGAGCGGCTCGATCTCGAAGGTGACCTTCGAGCGCGGTTCGACGGTCAGGCGGTCGCGGGCGTCGTCGGCGAGATCCAGCGACTCGGCCCACTCCGGGGTCATCGTGTGCCACGTGTAGGAGAGTCGGCGAGGGGGCTCGGACTCGACTACGACCTGCTCGGGATCGGCGATCGTCAGGCCCCGGGTATGCCAGGTCACCGGCGAGCCGGGCCTCCAGTCGGACTCCAACGCAGTGTCCCAGTAGCGCTCGGTGAACGCCGGCTCGGTCAGCGCCTGCCAGAGCCGTTCGGGCGTGGTCTGGATGTAGGTCGTATAGACGAACGAGGGCTTGTCCACGGGGGTGTCCTCCAGTGCTCGTTTGAGATCGGCAAGCGCGTGAACGCGGGCCTGCTCGTACCGCGTGATCCAGCGTTCGGCGATCTCGTTGATGGGCGCCGCGTTGAGGTAGTGGTGCTTCTCCCGGCCGCGGCGTACGCTCGTGACGAGATTGGCCGCCTCCAGCACCGCCAGGTGCTTGCTCACCGACTGGCGGGCCATCTCCAACCCCGAGCCCAGCTCGCGCAGCGTCTGGCCGTTGCGCTCGTTCAGGCTGTCAAGCAGGAGCCGCCGGCTCGGATCGGCCAGCGCCCTGAAGACCTCGTCCAGGTGCGAATAGGCAGCCATTCGGCTGCCAATAATACGCAGCCCGGCGGCTGCCTGTCAACGCCTCAGTGCGCGTGGCCCCCGATGAAGGCCAGCGAGCTGAGCAGGATGAGGCACACGGCTGCGATCGTCGTCAGGCGTCCGCACCCGCGGGCCAGCGCGCCCGGCTCCTTCTGGCGCAGGTCAAGGAAGACGAGGAGAGCGAGCACGATTTCGTTGGCGGTCGCGATGGAGTCGATCGCGCCCACGGCCTCTGGCGCCCCGGGCTCTGGGCCGATGGGAAGACCGCTCGTGCGCGAGACGATCCACAGCGCCGCGACGGCGAGGCTCATTAGCGCTCCGGCGGACAGCAGCCGGCGTGACGGCCCTCGGTAGACCGCGATGCCCCAACCGATCTGGGCGAGCGCGAGGAGCACGAAGAACACCGCGTAGAGCACGTATTCGTCGAGGTGCTGGACGGCCGCGAGGGCGTGGATCAAGCCGGTGGTCCACGCCAGGCCGCAGACGATGAACAGGCGATCGTCGAGCGTCCGTGCGGCCGCTGTCGGACCTGAGTCCCCGGTCGGCGCTCGGGCGAGCGCGGCCGGAGGCATGACCAGCCGGCTCACGACGGCTCACCGGGCGCAGTCAAGCGACACTCCCGGCAGCAGCGAGCTTGGCGTCCTGGGCGAGGAACGGCGCGATCGCGTCCGGCGCCTGCGGCCGGGCAAAGTAGAAGCCCTGCGCGGCATTGCAGCCGAGGTCGCTGAGGAGCTCCAGCTGGTTCGCCGTCTCGACGCCTTCGGCCACGGCCGTCAGGCCCAGGGAGCGAGCCAGGCTGAGGACCGCCGCGACGACGGCGCTATCGGAGTCGCTGCTGCCCAGGCCGGCGGTGAACGACCGGTCGACCTTGATCAGGTCGACGGGCGGCAGGTCACGAATCTGACTGAGCGACGAGAAGCCGATGCCGAAGTCATCAAGCGCGGTCAGCACGCCCTGTTGCTTGATCGCGAGCAGGTTCGCGAGCACGACCTTGGGGTCGCGGATGAGGGCCGTCTCGGTGATCTCCAGGCACAGCGCGCCCGGCTCCAGTGCCGCGGCGTGGAGCGCGTCGGCGACGACGCTGGGCAGCTCGGGGTGCGACAGCTGCCGGGCGGAGACGTTGACCGCGACGCGCACGTCGCCTCGGACCGTGCCGGCGCTGCGCCACGCCGCAAGCTGGGCGCAGGCTTCGCGCAGGACCCAGGCGCCCATCGGCACGATCAGGCCGCTCTCCTCGGCAACGGGGATGAACTGCCCGGGCGGCACGAGGCCCTGGGCCGGATGCTCCCAGCGCACGAGGGCCTCGACCCCGATGATCCGCTTCGTCGCCAGATCGATCTCCGGCTGGTAGTGCAGGCACAGCTCGCCGTTCTGGAGGGCGAGGCGCAGCGCCTGCTCGGTCGCCAGCACGTCGGCCGTACGCTGAAGCGCGTCGGGATCGAAGTACTCGGCGCGCCCGCCGCCATGCTCCTTCGCCGCGTAGAGGGCGATGTCAGCGTCGCGCAGCAACGAATCGGCGTCGGCGGTGGAGAGCTCGTTGACCCGAACCCCGATGCTGGTGGAGAGCTGGAACTCGCGGCCCTCGTGGGTGAAGGGCCGGGTAAACGCCGCGAGAACGCGGTCGGCGATCAGCCGCGCCTGTTGCTCATCAGCGTTCTCACACAGGATGGTGAACTCATCACCGCCGAACCGCGCGACCGTGTCCTCGGTCCGACTGGCCTCCGACAGCCGACGCGCGGCCTCGCGGATGACCTCGTCGCCGACCGCGTGGCCCATCCCGTCGTTGACCAGCTTGAAGCGGTCCAGGTCGACGAACAGGATCGCCAGCTGGCCCGAGCGGCGGCGTAGGCTGACGAGCGCGTGACGCAGCCGGTCGAGGAACAGCGCACGATTGGCAAGGCCGGTGAGGTGATCATGCAGCGCTTTGTCGGTCAGCTCCTCCTCAAAGCGCCGGCGTGTCGTCACGTCATGGGTCTGATCGATGAAGTAGCTCACGCTCCCATCGCCATCCCGGACGGCCGTCACGCCGAGCTGGACCCACACCTCGCGTCCGTCCTGATGCAGATAGCGCTTCTCGAGCTCGAAGCTCTCGATCGCGCCGGTGATCAGCGCCCGTTGCTGTTCGGCGCTCGCCGCCCGGTCGTCGGGGTGGGTGATGGACTGAAAGTCGCGCGCGAGGAGCTCCTCTCGCGTGTAGCCGATCATCTCGCACAACGCTCGGTTCACGCTCATGAACCGCCCGTCCGGGGCGACGAGGGCCATCCCGGTCACGCCCCCCTCGAACGCATGCAGAAACCGCTCCGACTGCTCACGCGCGACCCGCCGCGCTTCATCCATGCCGGCGCGCATCTCCTCGTTCAGACGCCACGTCACCACGCTCGCGGCCACCGCCCCCAGGACGAAGAACCCATGGATCGCCCCCCACGCCCACGGATTGCCGCCATGGTTATAGACCGAATGGGGAGCGATCGCCCCCAGGACCCCGTGCTCGATCACGACGTAGGCGACCGCTAGTCCGAACGGCACCCAATCCTCGTACAGGGCCAGCACGGCGATCATGACAAAGAAATGAAAATGCGCCTCGATCTGCCCGTTCCACGCGTGCACGAGCACGGCCGACGCGGTCAGCAGACCGAACACGACCGCGATCGAACGAGCACGGCGACCGGCGGCCGGCAGCGATGCCGCCACGCCCGCCAGCGCGATCGGCAGCACCCAGCCGATCGACGAGGCCAGACTGAACCCGCGCAGGAGCGAGAACACGGGCAGCACGAGCACGTGGGCCCAGAGGATCCACAGCAATGCCCGATGCCGGGACGCCCACGCGTCGTCGGGAAGGGTCTGGCCACGCGGGAGAAAGTCCCGAATCGCGGTGCGCACCCGGCTGAGCCGGCCCATGAACGTCGGCCGTGGGAGCACTGGGATGGGTAGGGGGCTCAAGGCGTCAGACATCGAGGTCGGACCGGGGTCCTGTAGCGGTTATCGACGCCGCCGTCGCAGACTTAAAGACGCGGGTCCGCCCGTGGACGCTTCCTAGCGTTCTGATGCATTGAGTCAGGGTCAGCCTCGAAGGCACGCCGGCACGGAGTCGAACAGAAGTAGTGCGTCTCACCCGCGGATTGCGTGGTGATCGCCTTGTCGCGGTCGACCTTCATCCCGCACACCGGGTCGGTCGCGCCACGACGCGCCGTGAGCCAGAACAGGCCGGCGAAGATGACGGCGCCGAGGATGTTGAGGGCGAGCTTGTAGTCGACATGGATCGAGGTGAAGATGTCGGCGCGCGTCGGGCGCGGTCCGGTGGGGATCGCGCCGAAGACGCTGAAGATCGCGTCGACGACGAGCGCGGAGAGCATGATCGTCGCGAACATGAGCGCGGTGATCCGCATCGCGAACGCGGTGCCGTAGTACTTGCGGTAGATCGCGAGGATCGGCAGGACGATCAGGTCGGCAAACAGGAAGGCGAGCACGCCGGCAAAGGAGATCCCGCCTGACCACAGCACCGCGGCGAGAGGGACGTTGCCCACCGAGCAGACGAAGCTGAGCACGGCGATGATCGGGCCGACGATCACGTTCTCGATCGTCGGCAGCGGATGGGGGGCGTTGCCGATGAACAGGTGCTCGAAGAAGCCGTTTCCGAACTGGGCGACGAAGCCGGCGAGCAGGAACCCGATCACGATTTCCCGCCACAGCATCCGCCAGTCGCCGCGGAAGTTGTGCGCGACGTCTGACCACGCGCGCGCCGAGGTCAGACGCTGGCCCCAGGTCAGCTCCTCGCCGGCCGCGTGGTGCTGATGGCCGGTGTCGGCTGCGCGGGCGTGATCGCGGGCCTGCTGTTCGAGCTGCCGGCTGACGAACAGGCGGAGGAGCACCGTCATCAGGATGATCATGACGATCCCTCCGACGTACTCGGCGAGCGTGAACTGCCAGCCGATCAAGACCCACAGGACGACGCCAAGCTCCCACACGAGGTTGGTGGAGGCGAACTGGAAGGCGAGCGCGGAGGCGGCGCTCGCCCCTTTCTGAAACAGCGACTTGGCGATCGCGATCGCGGCGTACGAGCAGGACGAGGACGCGGCGCCGAGCCCGGTCGCCCAAGCGATGGAACGCGCGTCCGAGCGGCTCATCAGGCCCTCGATCCGCTCGCGCGGAATCCACGCTTGAACGATCGCCGAGATCGCGAAGCCGAGCACGAGCGCCCACCACACCTCCCACGCCATCAAAAACGAGTCCCGCAACCCATGCCAGATGACATCGATCACGCCCATCGGCACGACCTTACCAGATACCCCTAGGGGGTAGAGGTAGTGATAAAGTCCGGCCCGTGCCGAGGACCCAGACGCCGACCAGGGGCTACACCACCACCAAGGATCAGCTGCTCGCGCGGCTGCGCCGAATCGAAGGCCAGATCCGCGGGATCGAGGGAATGGTGCAGGACGACCGCTACTGCATCGACATCCTCACCCAGATCAGCGCCGCCCAAGCGGCTCTCGACAAGGTGGCGCTGGGACTGCTCGACGGCCACGCCCACACATGCGTGGTGGGCGCCGAAGCGGCCGAGCAGGACGAGCGCACCGAAGAGATGATGGCCGCCATCGGCCGTCTGCTCAGGCGCGGCTGAGGCCGGGCGCCAAGGCACCTCGCCGCGCGCGGACGGCCGCGCGGCCCGCCTGCCGCGCCGGCGCGCGCCACCGTGGTAGCGTCCCACCAGTTTCCGGGTGAAGAGGAAGAGGGTGGGACTGGTGCCATCATCAGGTCGCAGGACTTCCCGACGTCTCGTGCTGATGGTCACCGGGCTCCTGGTGATCCTGCTCTCGATCCTGTCGGCTGCCTATGCCCTCGGCCTGCCGCCGATCGGCGTGCCGCCGAATCCCATCAACGACCTCGGCGCTCTCGGCCAGGGACTTGGCCAGACGCCGACGCAGGTCGCGACCCAACGTCCGGCCGAGCCGCCGCTGACGGCCACTCCGCAGGACCCGTGCGGACCGGGATCGCATCCCGAGCCGGGTATCCAGGGCCGCGTGCCCGCCGGCTCGGGCGACGCGGGCCTGTGGTGCAACATGTCGCTCGTCGCCCACCAGGGGACCTCGGGCGGCTTCAAGGTCTTTCGCTACGTCGATGACGCGGGCCACGTCTGTGCGTTCTACGACACGGCGCTGCTCTACCCGACCAACGCCATCAACGTGAGCGGCGCCTCGCTCGGCGTCGCCGTGCTCGACATGACCGATCCGGCACATCCGATCCAGACCGACACCCTCACCCAGGTGCCGATGATGACGCCCCACGAGTCGTTGAACCTCAACACCAAACGCGGCCTGCTGGCCGCCGTCAACGGCAATCCATCCACCGAGCCTGGCCTCGTCTCGATCTACGACGCCCACGCCGACTGCCGCCACCCGGTGCTCGACTCGACCTCGCTAGTGGCTCGCTTCGGCCACGAGAGCGGCTTCTCGGCGGACGGCAACACCTTCTACGCCACCAGCACGGCGCTGCCGTCGATCACCGCCATCGATGTGACCGACCCCAAGCAGCCCCATGCCATCTGGCAGGGCAACATCCTGGCCCACGGCATGACCCTCAGCGACGATGGCGATCGCGCCTACGTCGCCGACCCCACCGGCGGCGACATGCTGATCCTCGACACCAGCCAGATCCAGGCCCGCAAGCCCAACCCCCAGGCGCGCGAGATCAGCCGCCTGGGCTGGTCGACGGCGTCGATCCCCCAGAACGCGATCCCGTTCACCGAGAACGGCCACCCGTACGTGCTGGAGTTCGACGAGTACACCGCCGGCACGCTGAACCCCTCCGGCAGCCGCGACACCGTCGGCGCGGCGCGGATCATCGACATCGCTGACGAGACCAAGCCGGTCGTCGTCTCCAACCTGCGCCTGCAGGTCGACCAGCCCGCCGATCACCAGGCGGCCGGCAACGATCCCGGGACGCTCAGTCCCGCCCAGGGTTACGCCGCCCACTACTGCAACATCCCCACCCGCGTCGATCCCAAGATCGTCGCCTGCTCGTTCATCGCCTCCGGCCTGCGCGTGTTCAACATCGCTGACCTCCTGCACCCCAAGGAGATCGCCTACTTCGTCTCCCCCACCACGCCCAACACCGAGACTGGGTACACGGAGAGCGACTACGCGATGTCCCAGCCCGCCTTCGACGTCGCCCGCCACGAGATCTGGTACACCGACGGCGGCACCGGCTTTTACGTGCTGCAGGTCACCAACGGCGCGTGGCCCGGTGGTGGCACCGCGCCCGCGCCCGCGGGCGGCGCCTCGCCGTCCAGCTGTCCCCTGGCCTCGGGCCGGCTCGCCGGTCGCTCCCTGGGACCGGTCAGCCTCGGCATGACGCGCGCCCGGGCGCGGCGGGGGTTCTCGCGCAGCGCCACTCACGGACGGCGCAACATGGACTTCTTCTGCCTGACCCCGATAGGGATCCGCGTGGCCTACCCCTCGGCTCCGGTCCTGAGGGCGCTCTCGCGCCCGGCCGGCAAGCGCGACCGGGGCAAGGTCGTCCTGGCCCTGACCGCCAACCGCTACTACGCCCTGCACGGCGTGCGGCCGCGCGCGCGGCTGGCTCGGGTCTCACGCCGGCTGCACCTGGGGCGCCCGTTCCACATCGGCAAGAACTTCTGGTACGTCAGCACGGTGGGAGCGCCGCGGGCGATCGTCAAGGTCCGACGCGGTGAGGTCCAGGAGGTCGGCATCCTCGACACCTCGGTGAGCTCGGACCGGCGGGCCGAGCGCCGACTCCTCAATAGCCTCACGTAGTCGTCGGGCGCCATCGTCGACGGTCGCCCCGACGGGCGCCGCGCGGTTCAATGGGCTCGGTGGCGTGGCTTGACCCCTTCGAGCTTCGGATCGGCCTTGGCTGCATGCGCCTCCCGGCCGATGAGCGGCTCACGTCCGACACGATCGCCGCTGCCGCCAGCGCCGGCGTGACGGTGTTCGATACCGCGCACGCGTATCGGGCAGACGGAGCCGGGCTCGGTGACAACGAACGCCGGGTGGCGCGCGCGCTGCGCGCGAGCGGTCGGCACCGCGACGCGCGGATCGTGACCAAGGGCGGCATGACCCGGCCCGAAGGCGCGTGGGTGCCCGACGGCCGCGCCAAAGCGATCGCAGCTGATTGCGAAGCGAGTCTCGCGGCACTCGATGGGCTGCCGATCGACCTGTACCTGCTGCATGCCCCGGACCCGCGAACGCCGTGGCGAACGTCGGTGCGCGCGCTCGCCCGTCTGGTGCAGGAGGGCCTTGTGCGGCGCGTCGGGTTGGCGAACGTGAGCCGGACCCAGCTCGACGAAGCGCTCGAGCTGGCACCGATCGCCGCCGTTCAGGTCGCTCTCAGCCCGCTCGAGGACCGCGCGCTGCGCGGCGGCGTCGTCGCACGCTGCACCGAGCTCGGGTTGATGCTGATCGCTCATTCCCCACTGGGTGGCCCGCGCCGCGCGGGCACGCTGGCGCGGCGCCACGAGCTCGTGGCGATCGCCGCGCGCCACGACGCCACCCCCGCGGAAGTGGCGCTCGCCTGGCTGCTCGGGATCTCGCCGGCGGTGGTCGCGATTCCGGGCGCCCGACGGCCGGAGAGTGCGCGATCGGCCGCGCGGGCGACCGCGCTCGAGCTCGCCGTCGAGGACCGGGCCACCCTCACGGCGGCATTCGGTGGCCCTCAGCGCCCCGCCCGTGGCGGGAGGGCGACCCCGCCGAGAGACGCCGCCGATGCTGGAGAGATCGTGATCGTCATGGGAATCCCGGGCGCCGGCAAGAGCCGCCGCGCGGCCGCCTACGCCGACGCTGGACATGTGCGGCTCAACCGAGACGAGCGCGGCGGTTCGCTACGCGCGCTGGCCGGCGAGCTCGACGAGCAGGTTGCAGCTGGTGTCCGCCGCGTGGTCCTCGACAACACGTATCTGACGCGCGCGGCCCGCAGCCACGTGGTCGAGACGGCCGAGCGCCATCGCCTGGCGGTCCGCTGTGTGTGGCTCGACACGCCGCTCGCCCAGGCGCAGATCAACCTCGTCGAGCGGCTGCTGGAACGGTTCGGCGCGCTCCCGACGCCTGAGCAGATCCGCGCCGCCGCCCGGCGGGAGCCGTGGTTGATGCTGCCGACGTCCCAGATGCGGGCGCTGCGAGAGCTCGAACCGCCGTCGATGGACGAGAGGTTCTCGGTCGTCGAGCGGGTGCCGTTCGCTCGGATTCCGGTCAGCGCCGGGGGCCCCGGCGTCTTCGTCGGCGCCCGCGCGATGACGGGCGCAGCCGTCGTCCAGGCGCTGGCAGACGCTCATCCCGCCGCACCGCACCTGCTCTTCGACTGGGCCCCGGACGGCGACGCCGGCTCGCTCCGCGACGAGGCGGCCCGCATCGCCGACACGGTCCAGGGACCCGTCGACGTCGCGGTCTGCCCGCACCCAGCCGGTCCGCCCAGATGCTGGTGTCGCCCGCCGCTTCCCGGCCTGTTGGTCGCGTTCGCGCGCGCTCGCTGCATCGATCCGGCGCGCTCGATCCTGATCGGCTGCTCGCCCGCGCACCGGACGCTTGCGACCGCGCTCGGCGCGCGCTACATCCCCGTCTAGGACCCGCGAGCGGCTAGGCTTGCCGTCAGTGGACTGGATCAGGGGTGTGGGTAAAGCAGCGGCGACGCTGGCCATCGCGCTGCTGATGCTGGCCGCCGGAGTCGCGTCGGCGTGGGCGGGCACCGCCAACGCGGGCCTGAGCAGGACGCCGAAGGCCAACCCGCTCGCCGGGATGACGTGGGGCGTCTACGAGGGGCCGATCGACGGCGTGTGGCCCGCGTACGCGGGCGCCCATGGACGCGACAAACGCCTGCTGGGACAGATCGCGCTGCAGCCGCGTGCCGTCTGGGACGGCTTCTGGGACGGCAGCCCCCGGAGCACCGCCGAGGAATCGATCAGTGACTCGACGCGGGGCAATCCGAACGTTCTGACTCAGGTCGCGATTTTCCGTCTGCAGCCGTGGGAGAGCTGCTCCGGGTCCTGGTCGCGCGCCAACCAGGCCGGCTACGAGGCGTGGATCCGCAGCTACGCGGCCGGCATCGGATCGGCCCGGGTTGCCCTGATCCTGCAGCCCGATATGCCGTTCGCGGCGTGCGTGCCCTCGGGGGTGCCAGAGCAGCTCATCGCGTACGCAGCGAAGGTCTTCAACTCGCTGCGTCACACGACCGTCTACATCGACGCGGGAGCCTACGCCTGGTACCAGCCCGCGCTCATGGCACGAATGCTCGAGCACTCCGGGATCTGGCACGCACGCGGGTTCGCGCTCAACGTGACCCAGTACGGCTCGACCGACGAGCAGCTGCAGTGGGGAGCGGCGATCAATCGAACCCTCGCGGCCGACGGAGCGCGCGACAAGCACTTCGTCGTCAACACCGACGAGAACGGCAGCCCGTACCTGGCCGGCCAGATCCCCGGCGGTGGAGCCCGGTCCAATTACACGCCCCGCTGCAGTCGCCCGGGCCAGCAGCTCTGCCAGCGGCTCGGCATTCCGCCGACCACCGATGTCGCGAACCGGCGCTGGCGCCTCAGCGCCGCCGACCGCGCAATCGCCGCACGACAGGTCGACGCCTACCTGTGGCTGGGTCGGCCCTGGATGGTCAATGCCGGGCCGTTCTCGTTGCGATTCGCGCTGACCCTCGGCGCCAACGGCTTGTACTAGTCGCTCACCGGCAAGCGGCCGACCGCACGACGCCGTCTCGCGTCCCTGCCCTCACGCGCCTGGCGGAGGCTGCTGCAGGAGCATCGTCGCCAGGCTCTCCTCGGAGATGTCGAAGGCTCCGAAGCCGTTCAGCGGCGCGTCGATGAAGAAGATCTCCATCGTGATGTCCGGCTCGACGTGGGCTTGACTGAGGAACGCCAGGACCCTGCGGCCGGTGAGCTCTTCGATCGCTTTGACGTACCGCGTGGCCATCCATCCTTGAAACTCGTGACGCAGGTCGACGACGCGGCCGGCGACGTCGGCGTCGCCGCTGTCCATCATCGTCTTCTCCAGCGCGGTGAAGCCGCTTCCGCGCATGACGACGACGATGATGTCGTCCAGCGCGTATGTCTTCGCCTTCATCGGACCGCGTCCGTAGCACTCGCGCAGGATCCCGACGATGCTCGTCGAGATGGCCGCGAGCAGCGGCCCGCCCGCCAGTGGCGTGTCAGTGTCTCCGGTTGCCAACGTGCACCTCACTCATGGCCCGCGGGAGCGGCTTGGTTGTGGCGAGTGCGACCGACCGGTCGCCGACGAATGGGAACCGAGCGAGCCGGGGCCTGATGGCTGACCCCGGCTCGTTGGGAGACGCGCTCGTCCCGGGATCAACCCGGCGCACTGATGGCGCGCTCGTCGGTTCGGCTGCCGAGTTCACGGCGAGCCCTCGCCGCGCGCTGCGAGGGGCAGATCGCGTCGCGGCAAGCGTTGCACGGTCACTGAAGTGACGCGTCGGTTCAATCTCAAGCAGTACCGCCATCCCTCCGAGAAGAACATCGAGAACGGAAAGGGCGGTCCGCGAGATGACGGCCAGCATGCGACCGTCAAGGCGTCCATCGTCCTGGCACGAGCACCACCAAGTCGCAATCGCAGCCCAGTCGTACTCGGTGCGCATTCTAGCCCACGGAGGCCCGCGCTCCTAGGGTGTCAGTGGCGTCTCACCCTGAAAAGGCCGCATGTTGGGCCGATTTGGGTCCCGAAGCGACGCCTTCGAACATGTAACCGAACGGTTTGGGACCGCTGACGTAGTAGGTCTCCAGGCGTGTGAGCTCGAGCCCGGCGTTGAGCACGAGCTGGTCGATCGGGCGATTGAGGTGGCAGCCGCCCGCCAGCCGCCGCTGGAGCGGAGTCAGCCGGTCCTGCCAGCCGGCGACCCTACGGTCGGGCGAGCGCCCGTGCTCGACGAAGTGAAACGAGCCCCCCGGACGCAGCACCCGGCGGATCTCGCTCAGCGCGCGCTCGACGTCAGGGATGCTGCACAGCGTCCACGTGGTGAGCACGTGGTCGATGCTGGCCGACGCCAGGGACAGCTCCTGCCCGTCGAGATCGATGTACTCCACCGGCACGGTGCTCGACGCGACCCGCTCGGCGGCGAGCTTGCGCCCGACCGTCGCCGGATCGACCGCTCGGACGCGAGTGACGGCCGACGGATAGTGCGGGATGTTCAGACCCGAGCCGAATCCAACCTCGAGCACGTCGCCTTCAAGCGACGCGGCGACGCGAGCCCGGATCGGCGTGAGCTCGCGGCTGCGCATGACCAAGTCGGTGACGCGCGGAACGACCTGATGCCGATAGAACCCCACGACGGCAGTATCGTCGGTTTCGCCGGCCACGACCGCCTCCGGCCGTGGCGCCTACCACAGGGTGTAGCCCCCGTCGACAACGAGCACGGAACCGGTGACGAAGCTCGACGCGTCGCTGGCGAGATACACGAGCGACGGTCCGAGTTCCTCCGGAAGCGCGTAGCGCTGCATCGGCGCGTCGTCAATCCAGTGCCGCCGGAACTCCGGCCGGTCGACCGGCGACATCTCCGTCTTGATGTAGCCGGGCGCAAGCGCGTTGACGCGCACCCCGAACGGCGCCCACTCGGCCGCCAGCGACTTCGTCAGGTGGTGCACGGCCGCCTTGGAGGCGTTGTACGCCGGCTGCATCTGCGGGCGGTTGACGATCATCGCCGAGATCGACCCGATGTTCACGATCGCACCGCTGCGGCGCCGGACCATCTGCTCTCCGACGATGCGACTGCATTGCCAGAGCCCATCGACGTTGACGTCCCAGACGGCCCGCCAGTTCTCGTCGGGCACCTCGAGTGCCGCTGCGTGAAACACCACGCCGGCGTTGTTGACCAGCACGTCGACGGGCCCAAGCTCCTCGGACACGGCGTCCAGCATGGCCGCGATGCTCGCCGGGTTCGTCACATCCATGGCCACAGCGGTGGCGCCGAGCTCCCGGGCCACGCGCTCGGATCGTGCCTGGTCGCGCGCCGCGACGACGACCCGCGCACCGGCTTCGCGCAGGGCTCGCACGAAGGCATGGCCGAGGCCACGGTTGCCGCCCGTGACCACGGCGACCTTGCCATCCAGGCGAAATCGGTCGAGCACCGTCATCGGCCGGTGGGGCTCGGGCAGATCATCCCGGCGCTCAGCTTCGATTCCGCTGTCTCTGAGACCGTGCGACGGACCATTCGCGCCCTGAGCGTATCTCGGCTCGCCGCGGGCGGCTTCGTAGTTCGCCCGCGTGCGAACGGTTTCGGTCATCCGCGCCGGTTCGCCACGATATGTTGTGCACGATGTTGACCACGGGCGAAAGGGAGAGGTGATGGCGCAGACCAAGGCTGATCGTTCGGCGGCCGCGAAGAAGGGAGCGGCTACCCGTGAGCGCAACCGCAAGAAGGCGGAGTCTGAGGCAGCCGGCAAGAAGGCGGCGGGGACACGACAGAGCCGCCAAGCCGGGGCGTCGGCCAGCCAGGCCAAGCGGGCGGCGCGGGGCGCGGTGAGTGGGGCAGCGTCGGCGGCCCGTCTCGCCGGAGACGCCGCGAAGCAGGGGGGCAAGGCGATCGCGGCCAAGGCGGGCAGCGCGCAGCGCCGGCGCGGCAAGAAATAACTAGCCGAGTCCCTGCACGAACCCCTGCCGCCAGCTCGCGTAGCGCGGCTGCCAGCCGAGCTCGCGCTTCGCCTTCTCGTTCGAGGCACCCCGCACGTCGGTCATCATGATCGTCGCCACCTCCCCGGCGGCCAGGCGACCCAGCCAGCGCGGGATACGCCGCGGTGGCTTGGCGCCGAGCGCGCTCGCCAGCACCGGCAGCCAGTCCCGCACCGGCGCGGGCTCGTCGTCGACGATGTTGTAGAGCCCCGGCTGGCCGTGCTGGACCGCGATCGCGGTCGCGGTGGCGGCGTCCTCGATGTGGACGTGCGAGAAGACGCCACCCCCGTCGCCGACGATCGGAAACCGGCGCTTGCGGATCGGCGCCGCCATCACCGCATCCGGAGCCAGGCTGATCGAGGTCCCCGGCCCGTAGAAGCCGCCGTAGCGCAATACGAGGCCCTCGCCCCACCCGATCGTCGTCACCGCCCGCTCCAGATAGAGGTACCCCGCCTGCACCGTCCGCAGCGGCGCCGGCGGGTTGGGATCGAGTGGATCGGTCTCGGTCTGCACCGGCCCGCCCGTGCGGGCCCAGCGCCACGCCGCGAATCCCTGGGCCACGAAGCGCCGGGCGCCCACGGCCCGGCCGGCGGCCAGGAGATGGTCCGTCCCCTCGGTTCGCAGCCGGTTGGTCATGGTGAACGCGGCCGACCGCTCGAGGTGCCGCGCGTCACGGATGCCGATCGGCCCCGACAACGCGGTGAGCTGATGCACGATCACCTCGGGCTCGGCGGACGCCACCGCCTGGGCGACCGCGTCGGGGTCGAGAGCGTCGGCCACAACCGGACGCGCTCCCAGGCTGCGCACGAGGTCCTGCTTCGATGTGCTCCTGGTCATTCCGACGACCTCATGGCCTCGCGCTACCAGCTGTGGGACGAGCTGTCTGCCGAGAACGCCGGTGGCCCCGGCGACAAAGACCTTCATCGCTGCTCCTCTCGTTTCTGTCTTGCCCTTCTGAGACGCGATAGAGACGCCGCTTGTGACATTTGACCTGCGGTCTCGTGCTCGGCGACCCGCTCGCGCGCCTGTGCCTCCTTGCGCACTCTCCGAACCAACGGCTACCGTCCGGACGATGCGCAAGCGTGACCTCGAGATCCTTGAGGAGATCGTTCGATCGCGCGGGGGCTTCGGCCATCACGAGCACCTCGAGCTGGCGTGGACGTACCTGCGCCTGTATCCGTTGGACGAGGCCGCCAGCGTCATGGCCGCGGCCGTCCGGCACATCGCTCGCCGGCACGGCGCCGAGGGCAAGTACCACGAGACGATCACGCGCGCCTGGCTTCTATTCGTCGCGGTCCACATGGAGCGCTGGGGTGCCGAAAGCTTCGAGGCGTTCCTCGAGGTCAACCCGGACTTGCTCGATCGCGCCCTGATCGAGCACTTCTATTCGCCGGCGCTCGTCTTCGGAGATCGCGCCCGGGCGACGTGGGTGGACCCCGATCTCCGCCCGCTGCCGGCGCTTGCCTAAGCCGGGCCGCCCGCGCGCCCTCAGCCGGTCAGAAGTGCCGTGCGGATGGCGTGACGTGATCGACCGCGACCTCATCGGACACCGCGACGATCCGAGGATGTGGCCCCAGCAGCCTCCCGCTCTCCTCCCCTCTCCACTTCCAATTTATACCAGTCAGAGCGCTCTCATGAGGCCGTCATTCGTGCCGCATAATCGCCCGCCGCAGGGTGAAACGAGACAGGACTGACGGTGGCCGGGGGTCACTTCACGGGAGGTAACGATGGGCTGCGACGTGTTGGATTTTCAGGAGATCGGCGAGAGCCAGCTTGCGGTCGTTGGCGGCAAGGGAGCGACGTTGGGGGAGCTTTCGCGGATCGAGGGCGTCCGGGTGCCGCCCGGCTTCTGCGTGACGACGGACGCCTTCCAGCGGATCCTTGCCCAGGCGCCGTCGCTCGACGACCGGCTCGATCGCCTATCGCGGTCAGCGCCGGATGACCGGGAGACGATCAGGGCGCTCAGCGCGGAGATCCGCCAGGCTCTCGAAGCGGTCGTCATCCCTGAGGATCTGGCGTCGGCTATCACCCTCGCGCTCGCCCGGCTCGGCGACCAAGCCGCCTATGCCGTCCGGTCGAGCGCGACGGCAGAGGACTTGCCGACGGCCTCGTTCGCGGGCCAGCAGGACACGTACCTGAACGTCGTGGGGCCGGCGGCCGTCCTTGAGCACATCAGCCGGTGCTGGGCCTCGCTCTTCACCGAGCGGGCCGTGACCTACCGGCTGCGCGACGGCTTTGAGCACCGGACCGTGTCCGATGGCCGTCGTCGTGCAGCAGATGGTCTTCCCGCAGGCGTCCGGCATCCTGTTCACGGCCGACCCCGTCACCTATAACCGAAAGGTCACCGCCGTGGAGGCCAGCTTCGGCCTCGGCGAGGCTCTGGTCTCAGGGCTGGTGAACCCAGACCGCTACGAGGTGCGCGGCGGCGAGGTCGTCGCCAGGGCGCTCGGCACCAAGGCGCTTGCCATCCAGGCCCGGCCGGCGGGCGGGACGCACGAAGTGACGATCGCTCCGGCGCAACAGGCGCATCCGGCGCTAACGGATGCGCAGGTCGTGGCACTCGCGCAGCTGGGCCGGCGGATCGAAGCGCACTTCGGCCGTCCCCAGGACATCGAATGGTGTCTGGTCGACGACGGCTTCCACATCGTCCAGAGCCGTCCGATCACCACGCTGTTCCCGATTCCCGCGGCCGGCGACGACGCGAACCACGTCTACGTCTCCGTCGGTCACCAGCAGATGATGACGGACCCGATGAAGCCGCTCGGGGTCTCGGTGTGGCAGCTGACGGCCATGGCACCGATGCACGAGGCCGGCGGGAGGCTGTTCGTCGACGTCACCCGACGCCTGGCCTCACCCACGAGCCGGGCCGGGCTTCTGACGCTGATCGGGAGATCCGACCCGCTCATCTCAGACGCGCTGGAGACCGTCATCGCTCGCGGCGACTTCATCCCGTCGTTTGAGGACACGGGTCCCGCCGGGCCGCCGGCCGGCGGCCCGCCTTCCTCGATTGAGACCGATCCGGCCATCGTCACCGAGCTGATCGAGCGCACCCAGGCCTCCATCGCGGCCCTGCGTCGCGACATCCGCAGGACGTCCGGACCCGCGCGGTTCGACTACCTGCTCGAGGCCTTCGAGGAGCACAAGCGAGCCATCAGCGATCCGCTGAGCATGCAGGCGATCATGGCGGGGATGGAGGCCACCTGGTGGCTGAACGACACGCTGCAGGAGTGGCTCGGGGAGAAGAACGCGGCCGACACGCTCACGCTGTCAGCCCCGCACAACGTCACGTCGGAGATGGGGCTCGCGCTGCTCGACGTCGCGGACGTGATCCGCCCGCATCCGGAGGTGGTGGCCTTCCTGGAGGGCGTCGAGGACGAGGGCTTCCTGGACGAGCTGCCGAAGCTCGCGGGCGGGCGGGAAGCGCGAGCGGCCATCGAGGCCTACCTCGATCGATACGGCATGCGCTGTGTCGGTGAGATCGACATCACGAGGCCGCGTTGGCGCGAGCGCCCGACGACGCTCGTGCCGGTGATCCTTGACAACGTCAAGCTCTTCGAGCCGGGCGCCGGTGAACGGCGCTTCGAGCACGGACGGCAGGAGGCACAGAAGAAGGAACGGGACGTGCTGTCACGGTTGCGGGCCCTGCCCGACGGGGAGCGCAAGGCCGAGCAGGCCAAGCGGATGATCGACCGGGTCCGCACGTTCATCGGCTATCGGGAGTACCCGAAGTACGGCATCATCGGCCGCTACTTCGTCTACAAAGAGGCCTTGCTGGAAGAGGCCGAGCGCCTCGTACGGGCCCACGTCCTCCGCGACGCCGAGGACATCTTCTACCTCACGTTCCAGGAGCTCCACGATGTCGTGCGCACTCATCAGGTGGATGAGCAGCTCCTCGGTCGGCGTCGGGACGCGTATCGGTCCTACCAAGCCCTCGCGCCGCCCCGGGTCCTCACGTCCGACGGCGAGGCCATCGCCGGGGACTACCGACGGGACGACGTGCCGGCCGGCGCGCTGGTCGGCCTGCCGGTGTCCGCCGGGACCGTCGAGGGGCGCGCCCGCGTCATCGTGGACATGGCGCGGGCCGATCTCGAAGCCGGCGACATCCTCGTCACCACCTATACCGACCCCAGCTGGGCGCCTCTGTTCGTCGCCATCGAGGGCCTGGTGACGGAGGTCGGGGGCCTGATGACCCACGGCGCGGTGATCGCTCGGGAGTACGGGTTGCCGGCCGTCGTCGGGGTCGAGCGTGCCACCGAGCTGATCCGCGACGGGCAGCGCATCCGCGTGCATGGCGCGGACGGGTATGTCGAGATCCTGCCCGAGCCCGGCGAGAGCCGAGGGGCGCTCGCCTAGGATCGCCGCATGATCGACGAGCGCAGCGAGCGCCGTCCACGGCGTTTGAGCGGCTTGCCTAGCCGCGTCCCACGTACGGCATCGCCGTTGCCATGACCGTCATGAAGAGAACATTGGCCTCGAGCGGAAGGCTGGCCATGTAGACGACGGCACGGGCGACCTCTGCCGCCGGGATGGTTGGTTCCCGGCGACGGGAGCCGTCGGGCTGGAGCTTGCCTGCACCACGCATCGAGTCCGTCATCTGGGTCGACGCGTTACCGATGTCGATCTGACCGCAGGCGATTCCGAACGCGCGGCCGTCGAGCGCGGTTGCCCGTGTCAAGCCGGTCACCGCGTGCTTCGCCGCGGTGTACGCGATCGAGTTCGGACGCGGAACGTGGGCCGATATGGAGCCGTTGTTGATGATCCGGCCTCCGGACGGCTGCTGGAGCTTCATGACCCGGAAGGCCTCGCGGGTGCAGAGGAACACGCCGGTCACGTTGGTCGCGATGACCCGATCCCATTCGTCGCGTGTCACCTGTTCGAGGTCCTTGTCGGCCATGCCGATGCCCGCGTTGTTGAAGACGACGTCGACGCGGCCGCGTTCGGTGACGGCGGTGTCGAACAACTCGGTGACCGAGCGCTCGTCGGTGACATCGCACACGACCGTGAGCGCGCTCGCGCCGGCGGCGCGGATGCGCGCCTCGGTCTCGCGCAGCGCATCGAGCCGACGGCCGGCGAGGATCAGCGAGAAACCGGCCTGCGCGAGAGCCAGCGCCGTCTCGGCGCCCACTCCGCTGCCCGCGCCGGTGACGATCGCCACCGCCTCCAACGCTCGGGCACCTGCCCGGTCATCGAAGTGCCGATCGGCCGCTGCGTCACTCACCGGCAGCTCCCGCCTCGCGGGGGGTGATCGAGCTCGTCCTCCAGGTAGACGCCGACGATCTCGTCGAAGTCGGCCTCCGCCACGAATCCCAGCGCCGCAGCACGCCGGGCGTCAAACGCCCGGGGCCAACCCGCCACGAGACGGGTGATCATCTCGTCGGGCTCCTCACGGATGAGCGCCACCGCCTGATCGCCGGCGACGCGGCGCAGCGCCGCGATCTGTTCGTCGACGGTCGCCGAGACACCGGGCATCGTCAGCGACCGGTGCAACCCGAGCTCGTCGGTGTCGATCGTGGCCGCGTGAACGAGGAACTGGACCGCGGACCGCGGGGAGGCGAACCAGTGGCGGACATCGCGCGAGACGGGCAGGACGGCCTCCTGGCCGTTCAGCGGTTCTCGGATGATGCCCGAGAAGAAACCTGAGGCCGCTCGGTTCGGCGCCCCCGGCCGCACGCAGATCGTCGGCAATCGGATCCCGACGCCGTCGATGAACTGACGGCGGCTGTAGTCGGCCAGCAGCAGCTCGGCGATCGCCTTCTGCGTGCCGTAACTGGTTGCGGGCGTCGTGGCCTGTTCGTCGCCGATCACGTCGGGAATGGGAGGCCCGAACACCGCGACCGACGAGCTGAAGACCAGACGCGGCCGATAGCCGTCCACGGTTCGCACCGCCTCCAGCAGATGGCGGGTCGCGTCGAGATTGACGCGGTAGCCCTTCTCGAAGTCGGTTTCGGCCTCGCCGGACACGACTGCGGCAAGGTCGAAGATCACGTCGGGCCGTGCGGCGATCAGATCGCGGGCGACCCCGGGCTCGGAGAGATCGGAGACGACCGGGGCGATCCGGACGGTACTCGGCGGGACGATCGGCGCCACGACGTCAACCAGCGAGATCGAGTCGATCGTCCGTGCGCCGATCACGCCGTCGCTTGCCAGCCTCAGCGCGAGCTTGTGTCCGACCATTCCGGCGGCACCGATGATCAATACCTTCATCGTCTGTCTCTCGATCGTTGGATGCTGCCGGTCATGAACGATCCTCTGCGACGGACAGCGGTGGTCACCGCTCGTTGCCGATCCAGGGGCAGCCTAGCCTGGGTTCGCCGGGGAAGTTGCCTCCAACCCCCGGGCGTAGGTTTGGGTGCCGTAACGCCGGTTGACGCTCGGCGTCGCCGCGGCGCGCCATATATCGCCATTGGGTAATATGAAGCACCGTGAGCGCCTACACCGCCCTGGCCGAGCCGCACCGCAGACAGATCCTCGATCTGCTGCGTGATCGCGAGCGGCCCGCCGGAGAGCTGGTGCAGCGCCTCGAGCTCAGCCAGCCCGGCGTGTCGAAGCACCTCAAGGTGCTGCGTGAGGCCGGACTCGTCGCGGTCCGCGCGGAGGGCAAACGGCGTGTGTACGCGCTGGCTCCCGAGCCCCTCGCGGAGGTCGACCAGTGGCTGGAGCCCTATCGCGCGTTCTGGTCTGAACGCCTCGACGCCCTCGAGCGGCACCTGGAGGAGAACCCATGACCGACGGAACCCTGGTGACCATCGACGGCCGGCCCGCGCTGCGCTTCGAGCGCACCCTCGCCCATCCGGTGGAGCGCGTGTGGCGGGCCATCAGCGACCCGGCAGAGCTCGAACGCTGGTTTCCCGCCGCCGCCGACTGGACGCCGGCGACGGGAGAGACGTTCGAGGCCTACGGCGCCACCGGCGAGGTGACTGAGGTCGATGCCCCGCATCGGCTGGCCTGGACCTTCGCCGGCGATCGCTACCGCTTCGAGCTGGTCGCGGTGCAGGGGGGCTGCGAGTTGATATTCACTCACGTCTTCGACGACCGCGCGCTCGCGGCGCAGACCGCCGCCGGCTGGGAGGCCTACCTGTCGCGGCTCGAGCCGCATCTTGCCGGCGGCCACCTCTCCGAAGCCCAGGCACACGAGCGGATCGACGAACGGCGCGAACACTACGCCGAGCGCTTCGGAATCGACCCCGCCCGCGTCGTTCAGCCGGGCGGCCCGTAGGGCGGAATCTGACGGATGAGCGACGGGCGCGGATCGTCGTGCGGCTCTGCCGGCTTGCCGCGCTCGGCGCGGAGGTGCGCGGTCCGGTGGGCCAGATCGATGCGCACGACCTCCCACTCGCCGCCGGGTCTCCCGCGCACGAGATACGTGTGCTGATGATCGTCTCGCTGCAGGCGGTCCCTGTGCGCTTCGGCGTCTTCGCGTCGCACGGCGATCGGCGGATTACTGGCGGTGGTCTCTCAGCCCGCCGGGATCCGCGCCGTGCGCTCCGAGCGCAGCTCCCAACAGGACGCACGCGCCCAAGATGACCCCATAGCCGACCCCGGGCGGGAGCACGCCCGACGCGACGACGAGACCAAGCCCGACGAGCCAGGCAAGGACCAGCCGCCGCCACGTGAATCGATCAGCCGGGCGGCCCTCGCCCGCGTCCATTCCGCCGCGAAACCGGGCTCGGCCTGAGCCAGCGGGGCTCACGCGGCGATTGTCGCAGCGCGGGGCTGACCATGCAACGTCCGCGGAACGCCCGGCGGAGCTCTCAGGAAGAATGTCCCCCATGACCACATTTCCCGAGTCTCATCGCGATCTGCTCGACGCCGATGTCGCCGCTCTGGCGACGATCACACGCAGCGGGACGCCCCAGCAGACGGCGGTCTGGTTCCTGTATGAGGACGGCGAGCTCAAGCTCTCGCTGAACACCTCGCGGCTCAAGACCAAGAACTTAATGAAGCGCCCGCAGTGCAGTCTCCTGATTCTTGACCCGGCCGTTCCGCAGCGCTATCTCGAGGTCCGAGGCACGGCCGAGCTCGAGCCCGACGATGACTATGCCTTCGCCAGCAAGGTCGGTGCCAAATACGGCGGCGCTGATCTGTCCGAGCATGACGGCCCCGGCGAGGGCCGCGTGATCGTCACGATCCGGCCGACCAATGTGTACGCCGTCGACATGCGCGTCGGGCAGATGTAGGCACCACGCCCCAAGCGTTCTGAGACACTGCCCTCGTGTCCGCCGAGGAGGTCGACGACTACCTGCGCGGTGTCGAGCAGCCCAAGCGGCGCACCCTGGACGCGTTGCGCTCCACGATCCTCGCCGTCATCCCCGAGGCGGAGCAGACGATCTCCTACGGGGTGCCGGCGTTCCGTCTGCACGGCACGACGGTTGCCGGCTTCGCCGCCTTCAAGAACCACCTCAGCTACCTGCCCCACAGCGGCACCGTCCTCGGACAGCTCGGCGATGACCTGGCCGATTACACGATGACCAAGGGCGCGCTGCATTTTCCGGTTGACCGTCCGCTGACCAAGGCGGTCGTGTCGAAGCTGATCGCCGCGCGCCTCAGCGAGGCCGAAAGCCGCACGCCGTAAAGCCCTTCCGTGGCGACCGAATTCGCCGTGGGCCTGCCTGCGGACTATGGACGCGCCCAGATCCCGCGTTCCTGAAGCAGCTTCACCTGCTTCTCGGTGACCTGCGTGCGATATTCGGTGTGCCCGAGCGGCGAGCGGTCCAGGTAGAGGTTCTTGGGGTAGATCGGCTGCTCGTAGACGAGCTGGTATTGCTCGGTCGTCAGGTCCTTCATCCAGTTGTCCCACTGCGCCGTCTGCCGGAAATGGCGCAACGCCTGGATGTCGATGGTGCCCGCGATCCAGGTCGAGCCGCCGCCCTGGGGAACCTCGGTCACGACTTGGCCCCGGTAGTCGACGATCTGCGACCCCCCGGAGAACGTGTCGATCGGGACCGTCGCGTCCTGGTCGAGGTAGTAGGTCCCGAGGTTCATCCCGACCACGTACATGTTGTTGTCGAGTGCCCGCGCCCGGTTCTGGACCGAAAACATCCCGCTCATCACGCCCGGTGCCGGATAGGGCCCGCGGTAGGCGATCTCGCAGCCGTTCATCGCGAGCCCGCGGGCGTTCTCCGGATAGGACGCCTCGTTGGCCATCATGATCCCGATCCGGCCGATGGCGGTCTCGGCGACGGGATAGAACGCGTCCAGGGTGCGGCCGTACAGCTCGATCCAGCGGTCCCAGACATTGTGCGGGGTGACCGAATGCTCCACCGGCAGCAGCGGCACGAGCTTGTGGTGGGTGAGGACGACGGTTCCGTCCTCGGGTTCGATCACGAACCCGACGTTGAAGAAACGGCCCGGGAACTCCGGATGGCGCGCCTTGGCCTGCGCGATCAGATAGGCGTCCCACTGCCTCGCCAGCCTTCCGAGGCTCTCGGTCTCGGGCCCCGGGATGTCGATCGCGCACTCACGCGCGTACGCCTCGTGATCGAGATCGAACACCTCGTCGGTGAAGCCCTGCAGTCCTCCTTCGGGGATGCAGATCAAGCGGACGGGAAGATCCATGCTCGATAGCCAGGACGCGGCCTTGACCAGGTGGGCGATGTGGTCGAGATTCGTCTCGATCTCCTCGCGACGCCGAATCCCGCGCATCGCTTGGATCAGGCCCACGGCCTGGTAAGGCTCCACCATCCGACGCTCCTCTCTCTCGCGTGCGCGTGACTCTATCCCGCCCCGTCACGCGCCGGGGCGGGATAGTGGGGAGGGCGTGCCGAGACCACGCCGCCCGGGCGCTAGACGCGCCCGACCGTTACTTCGATCGCGTGAGGTCGAGCCCCTGGCGGATCTCGGCGGCGAGGGAGTAGGCGTCGCCGCGCTTGAGCATGTGGTCGAAGTAGAGCTGTGGCGCCTCGGACGTCTCCTGGTTGTAGAGGCACCCGCTGAACCACCCGAGCCGGCGCATGTGCGGCACGACCTTCATCACCTCCGCCCCGGTCATCGCGATGTCCGGGGCCGCCCACGCCGCGCTGCCCCCGAGCGGCTTGAACTCGACGTTCGTCGTGATGTTCGCCTCGGGGGAGACCTGGACGCCGTCGATGACGATCCGGTCGGAGCGCAGGACGTTGACGGTGACGACCCCCTCGTCGCCGATCTGAGCGTCGCCGTGCAGGATGGTCCCGAGACGCTTTGCGTCGAGCGGCGACTTCGGCTTTGACGGCATCGTCTGCGGCAGCTTGGTGGCGGTCACCCGCAGCACGTTGCGGACGGCGGTGGCAAGGGCGAGGGGGGCTCCGATGCCACGCCAATGGATGAACCACACGTTCGGGCTCATCTCGATGTAGTGCTGGTGAAAGGCCTGAAACACGAGGTGGTTGGCGGCGATGGCGTCGATGAACGGCTGGGTCTCCTTCGGCTTGAGCGGGAGATCGCCATTGAAGAACGCGAGGTTGCTGCCAAGCGGCTGGAAGGTCAGCGTCCCATCGATCTCGAACGAGCCGTCGAACTCCACGCCGAGGGGGCCATGCACCTTCCCGAGGTCGTCACGGCTGACGTCGATGCTGAGCACGCCGTTCGAGACGGTGCCCTCGAGCTCGAGGATCTTCTGGATCTGGTCGGACGGGACCTTGCCGGACTGTTTGCGGACGCTCGGCGTGCGGGCGGCGGCACCGGCTACGAGTGGCCCGGCGGCGACCAGGCCGCCGACCGCGGCCCCCCCGCCGAGCAAAGCGGCGCGTCGGGAGATCGCGGTGTCAACGTCGTATTCGCGCATCGGAAAGCCTCCTGAAGGTTCGACAGAGCCCGGCCTGCGGCCGGATCTACCCCCGGCGACGGCCGAAAAGCACCGCGTCCCTTTTGTGGGAGGAATCTCATCCCGCCGTCCCCTGACCACACCCCTGGCCCGGCGGGGCCGAGCGCGAGCAGTCAGAGACGCGTGCTCAGCACCGGCGCGGCGGCGGCGCCCTCGCTGCCCAGCGGCTGATCGAGCGCGGTCAAAATTCCCGCGAAGAAGGCCGCGAGGGCGTCATGCGCGTCGAGCGGGAGGACGTGCGCGACGTACTGGTCGGGGCGCACGACGACCAGGCATCCGGTCGTGCGGCTGACGCGACGCAGGTCGAAGATGTCCTCAGCCCTCGAGTAGGTGTGCAGCAGCTCGGGCTTGGCCGTCCCCCCGAGCACGGACGCCAGCTTCCAGCCCAGATTCCAGGCGTCGGCCATCGACACGTTCATCCCCTGTCCGGCCTTGGCGCTGTGCGTGTGACACGCATCACCGGCGATGAACACCCGCGGCAGGCGCGTCGGCATCTCCTCAGCGGGTACGTCGTCGAACTTGTCACACAGGCGCTGGCCGATCTCGTACACCGACCACCATCCGACGTGTTTGACGTCGACCGTGTACGGGTGCATGATGCGGTTCGCGACCTCGGTCAGCTTCTCCGGAGTGACACTCTGGTTGGCGAGCATGTCCCTGTCGACGGTTTCGTCGAGACCGATGTAGAAGCGGACGAGGTACCCGCCTTCCCGTGGGATGATCAGAATGTTGCCCTGGGTCGCGGAGTTGATCGCACACTTGAGGCGTATGTCCGGGAAGTCGGTGACCACCAGGACATCCATCACGCCCCAGGACTCGTTCGTCACGTCGCCGACCAGCTCCCGCCCGATCGCGGCACGGGTGCGGCTACGCGAGCCGTCGTTACCGACGACATACTTGGCCCGGATGGTCGAGGTCTCCCCCGTCGCCTCCTGCGCCTTCATGTGCTCGAGGGTGACGGTCACCGGGTACTCCGACGAGCCCCCGCTGTCGACCTCGATGTCACTCGCCTGACGACCGTAGACCGGGACCAACCGGCTCGGAGCTCGCTCCATGTGATCCCGGAGGTAGGCGAGCATCCGGGCCTGGTTGACGATTACGTGCGGGAACTCCGACAGGCCCTCCTCGGTGTCGTCAACGCGCCCAGCACGCGCGATCCTGGCCGGCTGCGCCGGGTCCGGCCGCCAGAAGGCGACCTCGTTGACCCAATAGGCCTCGCCCACGAGACGGTCAGCCAGCCCGAACGCCTCGAACATCTCCACCGTACGGCAGGCCACCCCGTCGGCTTGACCCACCTCGAGCGGACCATCCCGTCGATCGATGACGGCGGTCCGAATCGCCGGGAAGTTGGCCAGCTGCGCGGCCAGCACCAGCCCGGCCGGGCCGCATCCGATGATCAGCACATCGACCTCGTCAGCCAGTCCTCGCTCTCGCTCCGCGGCCGACGGCTGCGACTGCGCGGTCAGAGGATCGCCGGGCCGGTATCCGTTGAGGTAGAACTGCATTCGCTCACTCGTCTCCTCGACGGTCGACCGAGCGACGCGTCGGCACATCGGGCACCGGCAGCGTCAGACGGGCTCGGTCTCCAGGACGGCCAGCTTGTCATAGCTGCGCGTCGAATCGATCTCGAGCTTGGCCAGGCCCCCGGCCCGCGCAGACGTGCGTCACATTACGTTCGCGTTTGGCTCATAGCCGTAGCCCGACACCATCCAACCAACGTGACAGGAGAGTGCGTCATGTCCTACGCCGTAGATTTCAACACCGTCTCGACCGTGGGGCTGGAGTCGTCGCCCGTCGTGGCCGCGCTCGCCGGTCTGCGAGCGCACGAGGCCCGCTATTTCAAGAACAAGTACGACCACGTTTTCACGGTGGAGCCTGCGAGCGACGCCAAGACGACCATCGACTGGGTGCACCGGATCCTCCGGGAGGAACGCGACATCGTCATCTCGTCTCCCGCTCTCGAGGCGACGGCCTTTCAGGTCGAGAACATCCGCATCGCCTACGTGTTCTATGAGAGCGGTCTGTCGATCAACGTGATGTACAGCCTCGACGCCTCCGCGAAGCGGGCGGTGGGGTTCAAGCTCTCCGAGGGGATGGACGTCCCCGCGGAGCTCGCCTCGCGGTTCAAGTTCGCCAGGCAGAAGTCGAAGCTGGCCGGAACGATTCGCGGCTCCTACTTCGCCTTCAGGAACGACTACTGACCGGCACCTCTCCCGCTCCGCTCTCGGCGCCGCCCGGCGCGAGCGCGGGGCGGCGGTCTGCCCACGGCCGCGCCCGTTCGAGCTGGGCGGCGAGACGGACGAGCAGCCCTTCGCCGCCCAGCGGGGCGACGAACTGGACGCCGAGCGGGAGACCGGCGGCCGTCCAGAACAGCGGGACGCTCATCGCTGGGCGTCCGGTGAAGTTCGCGAGCTGGGTGAACGGCACCCAGCCGAGGTTCTTGTCGATCATCGAGTCGACGATCCCCACCCGGCGCAGCACCGGCGTGGTCCGGGTGCGCAACAGCAGCTCGGCGATCCGCCGCAGCGGCGCCGGCGTATCCAGCTCTCCAACCCGGGGCGGGGGCGCCGCGAGCGTCGGGGTGAGCAGCAGGTCATGGTTGGCGTGGAAGCCGGCGAGGGCGGCGATGTGCTCGGTGCGGCGCCCGACCGCAGCCTGGAGCTCGTGGGCCCCGGTCGCGCGCCCCAGGGCGGCCATGATGAGGGTGTCCAGCTCAAAGCCCTCGTCGCCGCTGCCGGTGCGTCGCTTGATCTCGGCGACGGTGGCCGCGGCCTGCGCGAACCAGATCGTGAGGAAGTCGCGGGCGAGCGCGGCATCGTCGTGTGCAGGCGCCACCTCCTCGACGTCGTGACCGAGCGACCCGAGTAGGTCGGTGGCGTCCCGGACGGCGGCCAGCGACTCAGGATGGGGGGCGGAATTGATCGCCGAGCTCGTGAGAAAGCCGATTCGCAGCCGGTGCGGATCGCGGCCCACCTCCTCGGCGAGCGGCCGCTGCAGCCCAGCGCCGAGAAACGGCGAGGTCGCGTCAGGTCCGGCGAGCAGATCGAGCATCGCGGCGGTATCCCGCACGCTGCGCGAGATGACGCCGTCGGTCGCGAAGCCGTGGAGGAACTCGCTCGTCCCCGGCCCTGACGGGATCAATCCGCGTCCCGCCTTGAGCCCGAACAGCCCGCAGCACGCGGCCGGAATCCGGATCGAACCACCGCCATCGCTCGCGCCGGCGACCGGCACGATCCCCGCGGCGACGGCCGCCGCGGCGCCGCCGCTCGAGCCGCCGGGGGTGTGATCGAGGTTCCACGGGTTGCGGGCGGGGCCGTACAGCTCGGCCTCCGTGATGCCCTTGGCCCCGAACTCCGGCGTGTTCGTCTTGCCAAAGATGACCAGCCCGGCGGCGAGCCATCGCTCGACGACGGTCGCGTTCGCGGCCGCCGGAACGTGAGCGAGCGCGCGGCAACCACCCGCCGAGGGGAACCCGGCGTAATCCTGGTAGAGATCCTTGAGGAGAAACGGCACCCCCGCGAACGCGCCGCTCAAGGGCTCTCCCGCCCGCGCGTCGGCGTCGTCGTCCATCCAGCGCACGATCGCGTTGACCTGGGGGCCGACGAGCCGAGCCCGGTCCCGCGCAGCCGCGAGCAGCTCTGACGCACTGACCTGCCCGTCCGCGACCAGCCCCGCGAGCCCGACACCGTCGTGGGCGACGTAGTCCTCGAATTGCACGCGCGCAGTCTCTCAGACGAACGCCCCGCCGCGAGAAGGTGGCGCGCCAGCGAGGCGGTCACGTCCGAGCAGTGACCAGCTTTCCACATCGCGATGAGTTCACGTGCGAGGGTAGGTCTCTACGTCCATGAGCAATAGAAAAGTGATTCTCAAGATGGTCGTGTCCCTCGACGGCTTCGCGACCAGTCCCGACGGGACCCATGAGTGGATGTTCGAGTGGTTCGGCGAGGACTCGATGCAGCGAAACCTCCGTGCGCTCGATCAGGCGGGCGTTCACGCGATGGGCCGCCGCAGCTACGAGATCATGGGCCCGCACTGGGCCGCGTCTGAGGGGCCGATCGCCACCGCGATGAACGAGAAGCCGAAGGCGGTCTTCTCCCACACTCTCCAGAACGCGGAATGGGGACCAGCCGAGATCTTCGGCGGGGACCTGAGTGCGGGGATCGCGGACCTGAAGGCCCGAGACGATGAAGGGACGATCCTGGTCCACGGCGGTCCCGACTTCGCCCAATCTCTGACCCGCCTGGGTCTCGTCGACGAATACCAACTGTCGACGGTCCCGATTGCGATCGGCGCGGGCCACAGCCCATTCGCCAAGCTAGATGAGCACCTCAAGCTCGACGTCGTCGACGAGCAGCGCTTCCGGAGCGGAGCCCTCGCGCAGACCCTGGTGCCCAGGCGATGAGCGCCGGTCAGGCAGACGCGCGCCAATCCCGGCATGCAGTCCTGGCTGAGCGAAGAAGGCGAGCATGCCATGCGCCTGCTCACTCGCCACCAGACAGACTTCCAACCGCGCCTCATCCGCTCCGTCCAACGCCTTCTCACCGAAGAAACCGAAGCCGGCTCGCTCGACGTCCCCGTCGACCTGCACGATCTCGCCTACGTCATCGTCCGACTCATCGAGTCATACATCTACCTGGACCTCATCACTGGAGAGGACCCCGAGACGCGGACCGCCGAGCCGATCCTCCGCATGCTCCTGCGCTAGCCACATCCAAACATGGCCCTCCGCCCCACGCCCTGCGCCGCCGTGCTGCTCTCGACCCTGCCCTTGCGATTACCCCACACCCACCGAGACATCTGGCGTCCGCTCGCGCCTCTCGCTCAGTGCTTACGCGATGACTTGGTCCTAAACGTGATCGTCTTGATGCGCACGATGTGGCCGTTCTGAGTGATCGTGAGCTTGACCTTCAATGTGTGCGCCTTGGCCAGCAGGCGCCGGCCGGTCCGGTTGAGCGTGATCCGGACGTTCTTCTGGTGGCCGGCTGGGATCTTGACCGTCGCCCTGCCGACGTTGACGACCTTGGCGCGGTGTTTGACGCGCTGCGAACGCGCCGCGGTCGTGACTTCTGACGGCGAAGGTGGCGGTGGCGGTGCCGGCGGCCTTTGTTGGTACGTGAAGTTGAAGAACAGCTCACAGATGAGGATGAACGAGCTGTCGCAGGCGGTGTGCACCGTTGTGGTGGCTCCGTTGATCTGAGGGCGTCCGACTGTCACCTGGCCTTGGGCGGCGGTCACTCGAGCCGTCGCCTCCGACGTCGCCGAGGACGATCCGCCCGCGTTTGTGGCCGTGACGGCGACACGAATCGTGTCACCAACATTGAAGCCTGCGGGCACGTACGTCGACTTCGTCGCTCCAGGAATGGCGTGGCAGGGGTTCCCGCTCGCGTCGCACTCCTGCCACGCGTAGGCGAAGGAGGTGGGAGTGTTGGTCCAGGTGCCGGTACCGGCCGTGAGCGTGCCCCCCTGCACCGCGTCCCCTGCGATCTTCGGCAGAGCAGTGTTGACCGGCGCCGCACCGGTCGTGCTGCTTGGGGTGGTCGTGCTGGTCGGGGTGGTCGTGCTCGTCGGGGTGGTCGTGCTGGTCGTGCTGGTCGTGCTGGTCGTGCTGGTCGTGCTGGTCGTGCTGGTCGTGCTGGTCGTGCTGGTCGTGCTGGTCGAAGTCGACGTATTGGGGGGCGGGCACGGGTCGGCCAGATTGAGCGGGCCGTCGGCGTCAGAGCTCTCGAAGACCGGGAGGGGCGGGTCGCCGCTGGCAGTGATGGTCCCGTTCCCGGTTCCATCCGCGCCGACCGCAACGCTCGTGCCCGCCAGGTACGGAAGACTCGCGGCCGCGCCCGAGCAGGAGGCGTCAAGGAGGTCGACCTCCACGGTGGCGTTCGGTGGCGCACCCGTCACGGACACCGGAATCGAGAAGTTGTTGCCGCTCGGCGTCGCCGCTCCTCCGGTCACGGTCCAGCTCTGACCTCCGATGATCAACGGCATCGGCCCGCCGTCTAGAGACACCATCGAGACCTGGTTGGCGCCGGCACCGGCGTCGATTGCGGATTGGCTGGTCCCCGCGAACACGGTCCCGCCCGTGACCGAGTTACCGCTCGCGGACTGCGCGAACTTGATCCCGCCCTCGGCATTGGGGAGCTGTGTGCCCGAACCGTTGGGATCGGTGCCGATGACGTTGCCGTCGATCACATTGCCGCTCGAGCCCTGGCCCTGCACGAGCACCCCGGCGCCGGAGTTGCTGTCGATCACATTGCCGGTGCCCGGGGCCGTCCCGCCAACGGTGTTGCCGGCGGCTCCAAACCCGATCTCCACCCCCGAGTTCCCGTTTCCACTGATCGTGTTGCCCTGGATACGGTTGCCGGTCACGGTGGATGCGGAACCACCGGGGCCGATCACGAAGATTCCATCGCCGCTGGCGCCCGAGATCAGGTTGCCGTCATTCCCCGCCGCGCTGCCGATCGTGTTGTTCGACGAGAAGACCGTGATCCCGAACTCGTTGGCGGTCCCGGACAACGGGCTGATCTCGTTATCGAGGATCGTGTTACCGGACGAGACGATCGCGATCCCAGCGCCGCCGGAGGCGCCTTCGATCTTGAGACCGCTCACCGTGCTGCCGTCGCTGCCGGTCGCCAGCACGAGCGCGTCGTTGGTGGCCGGCGGCGGCGACGCGGCCGGCGCCATTGCGTCGTTGACCGTGAGTGAGCCTCCCCCGTCGAGCAGCACCGGTTGGGTGATCTGCGGCAACGGCGTGGTTGGCGTGACCGTGAAGGGACCACCCGTCACCGTGATCGTGTCCGGTGAGGCCATTGAATCCGAGTTATCCGCATTCACGCCGGTGATCGCCGCCCGCAGCGAACCCGAACCGCTGTCGCTGTTGTTCGTGACCGTGAACGGCGCTGCCAACGCAGCACCCGGCAAGCCGAACCAGGTCACCAGAGCAACCACCACGCCGAGCATCCACCTCAGACGCCGGTCCGCGTCCGGCCGCCCGAACCGCTCCACAGCGCCGTCCTGGCCCGTGTCGCTTCCATGCGCTGATGCAGGCACGTCCTGCTCCCCGATCGAGATAGCCCCCGGTGGGATAGACCCCACGATCCGATCCTACGCGATCTTCCGGTCCGCGCGCAAGTCCGACTCATGCCGCCGCCTGGGCAGCGACGCGAAGCGACCACTGCGCACGTGATCCGAGACACCGCCGCCGGTGAAGAGCGGGCCGCTGCGACCATCGACGAAATGACGCGACGGGCTTGGCTGTCGCGGACGCAGGGAACCGTCTCGCAAGTCGATCGACCCCCGGACGCTCCGGGCCGCCCGCTGAGGACCTCCGCCGGGCGCCTGACCGTCGCACTCCCCAACCTCGAGCGGACAGCGCGTTCAGGTCTGGGCTAATGCCGAAGCCTAGGTCTGGGCGTCGGGATCAGGCTCGGTAAGGCCCGGGTGTTGGGTCCGGCTCGGGTGGCTCAGGCGCCGGCGGCTCGGGTTCAGGTGGGACCGGAACCGGCGTTTCACTTGATGACATAGGGGTCTGGTACCCATCGGAGCCGACGTTGACGCGTCTGACCGCGCGACCACCGACCCCCGCCTCCGCTCGTCGCAGACAGGTTGGACACTTCGACGAAGTGCAGGTCCGCGGTTCACAGGGGAACGCTCGTTGAGACGCGGTGATAACCCGGCGCCGGCGCCGCATGGTGGGCTGCTGAGGCAGTCGGCTGTGGCGGTGGATAACGTGCGGCGCTCGGAGCGAGCCGACGGCGAGGAGGAGTGGACGATGTCGATCGCGGGCTTGGGCGCGGCTGATGACGGTCATTTCGTAGCGATCCTGCCGGCGGCCAACGTTGTGAAGATCGGTGCTCAGAGCCTGATCGATCGCGGTCGCTCCGCCGTCTTCCCCGTGATTGAGGAGCTCGGCGCCAACGCGCCCACGCATCAGCTGATCATCGGCGTGGGCGCCGGCACCCGGGCGCGCCACGCCTATGACCTGGGTTCCCGGCTCGGCCTGCCGACCGGATTGCTCGCGACCTTGGGAAGCGGCGTGTCTGAGCAGAACGCGATGATGATCGCTGCGTTGATGGCGAAGTACGACGCGGTGCGGCTGGGTAAGTCGGATTTTTCGCAGCTGCCGATGTGCCTGGCCGCGGGTTCCCCGGTCGTGGTGACCGGGTCGCCGCCGTATCACTGGTGGGAGCCACCCCCGGCGGTGGGGCGGTTGCCCGAGTACCGGACCGACAGCGGCATGTATCTCATCGCCGAGGCGTTCGGGGCCCGGTCGATGATCTATCTCAAGGATGAGGACGGGCTCTTCACCGACGATCCCAAGAAGAACCCCGACGCCACGTTCATTCCGAAGATCGCCGCCGCGGAGCTGATCGAGCGCGATTTCGATGAGCTGGTCGTGGAGCGCAAGGTGCTGGAGATGATGGTCTCGGCGCGGTGGGCGCGTCAGATTCAGATCATCAACGCCCTCGTTCCGGGCAACATCACCCGGGCGCTCGAGGGTGAGCATGTCGGGACGATCATCACCGCCGATGACTGACGCAGAAGCGGCAGACCCGACCGCGGGCGCGAAGCATCTCGCGTCGCGGCTGATGGCTGAGTCGCTGCAGAGCCGCCGCGTGCTGCGCGCCACCGACGGGGCGGCGGTGCGGGCGCTGCTGCCGCAGGTCACGGTTATCAAGATTGGTGGGCAGAGCATCATTGACCGCGGGCCCGACGCGTTGCTGCCCGTGATCGCCGAGCTCGGCGAGCTCAGCGCCGACCACCCACTCTTGATCACCGCTGGTGAGGGCGCGCGCGCCCGTCACGCGTACGACATCGCGACTGACCTGGGGCTGCCGAGCGGGATGCTCGCGGCGCTGGGCAACTCCGTCTCTGAGCAGAACGCGGCCATCATCAGCGCGCTGATGATGGACCGCGGAGCGGTCAACGTTCCCATGGACCTGGTCCCCATCTTGCTCAACGGTGGGCTGCCGGTGGTGATGTCGGGAATGCCGCCCTATGACTGGTGGGAGCCACCCCCGCGCCACGGCCGCGTCCCGGAACGCCGGACCGACACCGGCACATTCTTGACCGCCGAAGCGTTCGGCTGTCGCCGGCTCATCTACGTCAAAGACCAGGACGGCCTCTACAACCACGACCCTGTCACAAATTCCAACGCCCGTCTGATCCCAACAATCTCCGCCTCCGAGCTCATCTCCCATGGCATGGACAGTCTCCCGATCGAGCCGATCGTCCTCGAGATGCTGATCAACGCGCGCCTCGTCTCACAGATCCAGCTCATCAACGGACTCACCCCCGGCGCGATCACCCGGGCCATCCATGGCGAGCCCATCGGGACGATCATCACCGCCCGCTGAGCGGCGACGAGGATCGGATGAGCGCCACGTCGGTCGCGTCGCCATCGGCGTCTTGCGGTTCCGCTCGGTCACTGGCGCCGGGCCAACTGTCGTCCGACGCGGTCAGCGAGCGGGCCGGCGCCTGCTCGACCTCGCGCGGGCCGCAGGTGCGGGCGGCCCGGCAATCCGGCCCTCGCGTGCTCCCCTGGCTGAACGGGTATCTCAGTCGGTATGCCAAAGCCACCGCTTCCCCAAGAGATCGAAGAGTTCATCGCCCAGCCCAACCCGTCGGTGATCGCTACGTTGGCGCGCGACGGCAGCCCTCACAGTGCGGCCACGTGGTACCTGTGGGAACACGGGCAGGCGTTGGTCAACATGGATTCGAGCCGCAAGCGCCTGGAGCATCTGCGCCGGGATCCCCGCGTGTCGCTCACCATTCTGGGCAAGGACGAGTGGTATCGGCAGGTGACGTTGCGGGGACGTGCCACTCTGAAGCCAGACGACGATCTCGAGGACATCGACCGCATCGCGCGGTACTACACCGGTGACCGCTATCCAGATCGCGAGCGAGAGAGCGTCAGCGCGTGGATCGAGGTGGAATCGTGGTACGGCTGGCACGGCGGCGGGTTCTGGAACGGCAAGCGCTAACGCAAGCCCGCTCACATCGGGCTCGCTGAACCCAGACCGCGGTGCGATGTCGCGCCCGTCGCAAGGGGATTCCGCGAAGTGACCGCTGGGAAACTCCAGAACCGATGGACGATCTCGATTTCACCGAGCGGCCGATCACCGCAGTCGAGTTCGCTTCGATGTTGGGAGTCACCGAGGACGACGTGCTCGAATGGATGCTCGCCGGCCACATCTCATATGTCGAAGGTCGCCTTTCACGCATCGTTTCCCGAAGGCGGCTCCGGCGCCGACCGCGTGCGCGCCGCCGCCGCCTCCACCCTCGAGGCCGCCCAGGACGAGCTCACGATGGTGACCACCGAGCCATGGCGGCTGCGCGGCGGCGGCGATCTGCCGACGCCGCACGCCGACCTCACGGCAGCCGGAGACACGGTCCGCCTGTTTTACGGTGACCCCGCAGCCTCGATCCTGG
Source organism: uncultured Solirubrobacteraceae bacterium (assembly GCA_963744845.1). GTDB lineage: Bacteria > Actinomycetota > Thermoleophilia > Solirubrobacterales > Solirubrobacteraceae > Palsa-465. The sequence goes on along the minus strand of CAVUVE010000011.1, from coordinate 680,687 downwards.
AGCTCGAGCCGCTGCCGGTCGTCGACGTCCTCTCCGATGCCGGCGGGTGACGCTCAGGCAGCGTCGGACCTGTCAGTCGCGTGGGCCGCGCATTCGCTTACGACCTTGTTCAACCGAAACAGGGTCAGATCACCCAACGGCGTCGTCAGCGAACCGATCCGGTTGGTGACGAAGCCAAGTGCGAGCCCGGTCGTGGGGTCGGCCCAGCCGCCGGACCCACCGTAGCCGTAGTGGCCGAACGCCCATCGCCGGACGTGCCCGGCGCCGAAGGCCTGGTGATATCCCAGGCGCCAGCGCATGCGCAGGCCGAGCACGGCGTCGTTGGTCCGTACCTGGACCCGGCCGAGCCTACGAACCGCTTCTGGTGAGAGAAGCCGAGGCGCGCCAGGCTCGGCGCCACCGCCGGCGAGGGCGCCGTAGAGCCGCGCGAGGCCGTCGGCGCTGAAGAAGCCGTTGACGGCCGGCATCTCGGTCGACCAGATCAACGGCTCAGGTCCCTCAAACAGTCGGTGAAAGCCCTCGACGTGAAGCGCCTCGTACCCAGCGCGGGTGAGCCCGATCCGGGTCCAGAGTGGGCCGGTGAGCCGCGCGGCGGTTCCGAGCTGGCGCAGCGCCGAACCGACGGGTTCGGCCACGCGAGCGCGGATGCCGGCCGGGGCGCCGATGTGCAGTCCATCGGTGCCCAAGGTGTCGGCGATCTCGATCTGGACATTGTCGTGCAGGCCCCGCCCCGTCAGGCGACGGACCAGGCCTGACACCAGCCAGCCATAAGTGATCGCGTGATACGCGGACTGACTCGTCGGAGCGTCGACGGTGCGGGCAGCGAGTCGGTCTTCCATGGCCTCGTGGTCAAGCAGATCCTCGGCCCGGCGAGCGACCGCCTGGACGCTGGACAGCCCGGCGCGATGGGTAAGCAGCTCCCGGACAGTGACCCGGCGCTTGCCGCCCACGCCGAACTCCGGCCAGTAGGCAGCGACCGGCTCGTCGTAGTCCAGCCGACCGCGGTCAGCCAGGCGGTGAACAACGGCCGCCACCGCGCCCTTCGTCGTGGAGAAACTGAGCGCCAGCGAATCCGCGGCCCACGGGCGGAGTCCAGCGCTGTCGACGGTCCCCGTGCACAGGCTGACCACCGTCTCGCCGTAGCGGCGCACGACGAGCGCTCCGCCGCCCGGAGCATTGCCAACCAAGCGCTCAAACGCCACCCGGACAGGCTCAAACGGCCACGCGCAGTAGCCCGTGCCGGGGTCGGGGCTGCCCATCGCCCCAGCCTACCCATGCTCGTCGAGGGCCGTACGGGAGCGACTCCTGAGATGACGACCCGGCGCCGGACCTGGCGTCCCTGACTGGAGGCCGGGGGCGGGCCGCGAACGCGGTCGTTCGCGGCCCGCCCGGTGATGGTGGTTACGTGACGACCAGGGGGCGGTCGATCGTGATGGGATGGCGGTGGAATCCGAGCAGCGTGATCCGCACCGAGTAGCGGCCCTTCGCGAGCCGATGCCCTAGGTGTAGACGCAGCCGCACATGCCGAGAATGCACGCGCTGCTGTGTGCGCGCGTAGATCCTGCCGTTGCGGCTGATGGTCGCCCTCACCATATTGGTATGCACCGGCGGTGTGATGGTGATCGTGCAGAGCACGATCTTCGTGCTGGTCAACGGGCAGCTCATCACGCCGTCGCGACCGGGGGGCCCCTGTGGACCGCCGGGACCGACGTTGCCCTGAGGCCCAGTCGACCCCTGAGGGCCGGTGGCTCCCTGAGGACCAGTGGCGCCGGTGGCTCCCTGTGGCCCCGTGGCCCCGGTGTTTCCTTGCGGTCCGGCGGGTCCCGGGGGGCCGGTGCTGGCCGGAGCCACCGCGAAGGTACCGGCCGCGTAGAGCTGCGTTATCGCTCCGGTCGCCGCCGCGCACGTGGCCTCGATGAAGTACGGCCCGTTGGCGGCGGTCGGCGGCACGGTGAGAGCCGCGGTCCAGTTGCCCGCGGAGTCAAGCGTGCCCGTCGCGGATGCGATCGTTGCTCGTGCCGCGGACATCAGCGACACAGCGACAGCGGTTGAGTTCGAACCGGGAGTTGTGCCTGAGGGGCAGGGAGTGACCGAGCCGACCCCGATCGAGGACCCGGCTGGGCCTGAGCCGGGGGAGAACGCGAGCATGCCCGAGGCGACCGGCGGCGGTGAGAGCTCGACCACGCGCTTGTTGCCCGTGTCGGCCACGAACACGTCCCCATTCGCGTCCGTCGCCACGCCACTCGGGTTGTTCAGCCCGGTGAAGGGCAGCGTCAGCTGCTGCCCGCCCGGCGTCAGCTCGACGACCCGGTTGTTGCCGCTGTCCGCGACGATGATGTCGCCGGCCGCGTCAACGGTGAGACCGAGTGGGCGATTGAGACCCGTGAACGGAAGCGTTGTCTCCGTTCCTCCGGCAGATTTTTCGACCACGCTGTTGCTGTAATACGGGATCACGAACGCGTCGCGGGATCGATCAACTGCGATCGCGATGAGGTTGATGCCCGTGGTGAGTGGCACGGTTGTCCAGCTTCCACCCGGGGAACGCTCGAGGATCTGGGGATAGATCGAGTCGGCGGCGTACAGGGTGCCGGCGGGGTCGATGGCCAGGTCACCGGGGTTGCGCCCCTGCTGTGGAGGGAGCACCCAACTCGCGTTGCCGTCGGGGGTGCGTTCGGCGACGACCCCACTATCGCTGGCGAAAACGTCTCCGGATCCGTCGACCGCCAAGCCCTGCAACGACGAGAGCGGCTGCGGGAGGTTGAACGGCAGCGTCGTTTGGGTGCCGCCGAGCGTGAGCTCGTCAATCGAGAAGCCGTCGGCGACATACACGTCTCCTGCCGGATCCACCGTGACGCGCAGCGGGCCGTTCAGGCCCGTGAACGGGAGCGTCTTCTGGACCGAGTTCGCGGCGTCCGCCGGGCCCGCCCATGCGCCCGCGACGACAAGCGAACAGAGGAGGGCCAGCCACCCGACCGCCGGTCCGGGGCGGCGAACTCGTGGTCCACCGCTGTCGCGATGCCCCTTGGCTGTACGGCGCCGTGCGCAGACGGCGGCCGCCCTGAAAGACCGCATCATCACCTCCTGTTGTCTTCCGGGACGTGTAGCCCTCGCTGTTCGTCACGCCCGGCTGCTGATTGCACACCCGCCCCGTCACGGCGCTCTGCCTGCTCAGGTGCGGCGGTGTCTGGTCCCGGTGCTGCAGCGTAACCGCGCCTCCGCGCCGCGCATCGGGAGCCAGGTGCTGATCTTTTCGCGCGATCAGCCCGAGAATTCGGTGGCGCTCGACGCGATCCCCGAGATGACCTCTTAGACTCGGCGGCGGCGATGGCGAGCCATCAGGTCCTCGACAAGGGGGGTGCGAGCGAGCTTGGGGTGCAGCGTTCCCCCGGGCTGCTCGAGCGTGAACGGGAGACCGCGACGATGCTCGAAGCGCTTTCCCTCGCCGCTGCGGGGCGCGGAAGCGTCGTGCTGATCGAAGGTCCTGCCGGGATCGGTAAGTCCAGCCTGCTCGCCACGGCACGCGAGCGCGCCGCTGAACTGGGTTTCACGGTGCTCGGCGCGCGGGGGCTCGAACTCGAGCGCGACGTTCCGCACGCCGTGACCGCGCAGCTCTACGCTCGTCCGCTGGCGTCCATCGCGCCCGGCGACCGACGGCGGCTGCTGGCCGGCCAAGCGGCCCTGGCGAGGGCGCTGTTCGATCCGAGCATCGAGGCTTCACAGGATCCCGAGGCACTGATCCGCGGCCTGTACTGGCTGACGGTGAACCTGGCACGTCACCAAGGACCGCGCGGCCAGCGCCAGCCGTTGGCGATCGCGATCGACGACGCGCAGTGGTCAGACCGTCCCTCGCTGAGGTTCATTGCGCATCTGGCGGGGCGAATCGAGGACCTCCCGGTCGCGCTACTGGTCGCAGCGCGCACCGGGGAGCCAAGTCGGTCTGACGAAGAGCTCGGCGTGCTGCGCCGGGCACCAGGCGGACGTCGGCTCGTTCCGGCGCCACTCAGTGAAGCTGCGATCGCTGAGGTCGTGGAGGCGGAGCTGCCAGGGGCCGCACCGCTATTCGTGAGTGCGTGCGCGCGCGTCAGCGGCGGCAACCCGTTCATCGCCCACGAGCTGATCCACACATTGCGCGAGGACGGCGTGGTGCCCGATGCCGCTGCGGTGGCTCAGGTCGAGCATCTTGTCCCGGCGACGGTACTCCACGCGCTACTGGCCCGGCTCGCGCAGCTGGGCGACGCGGCGCAGCGGATCGCGGCCGCGGTCGCCGTCCTCGGTGACGGAGCCGCGCTTCGTCACGCGATCGCGCTCTCAGGACTTGCGCCGCTCGAGGCCGAGCAAGCGGCGGATGCACTCGCGGGGGCTGGGATTCTCGCCCCGGAGCAGCCGCTGCGGTTCCTGCATCCTCTGATCGCAACCGCGGTCTACTCGGACCTGCCGCTGTTCGCACGCGCTCGTACACATCGCAACGCCGCGCGCGTCCTGTCCGCGGCCGGAGCCGGAACGCAAGCGATCGCCGCGCATCTGCGCCTGGCCAGTCCCGAGTCGGACCCGTGGGCCGTGGACGTCCTGCGCGCCGCCGCGCGCGCCGATCTCGAACGGGGCGATCCCAGCGCCGCGGCACGGCTACTCGAACGTGCTCTCGCCGAGCCACCGCCACCTGAGCAGCGTTGCGACGTGTTGCTCGAGCTGGCCGGCGCGGAGGCGATGAACGTGGAGGTTTCGGCACAGATACACGCCAAGCAAGCCCTGGAGCAGGCCGGCCCCGACTCACGACTCCCGGCGCTGCGCGCCGTCGCCCGAATCTCCCTGCTCGCCGGCGATCACGAGACGGGCGCGGAGGCGCTGCGAGAGATCCTGGAGGAAATGGCGCCGCGAGATCCCGCCGCTGAGCGGATCCTGGGGGAGTACCTCACGCTCTGCAGATTCACTGCGCCGCTGCATCCGGAGCTCACTCGACGCCTCACGCCGATCGTCGACGCCGCTCGCCGCGGTGCGCCGCCGGCCGACCCGGTTCTGCTCGCTCACGTCGTGCTCGACCTCGCATTCCGAGACGGGGAGCCCGCGACGGTGCTCGCGCTGGCCGAGCGAGCGACTGCGGCTGACCCGTTGGTCGATCCTGGCGCTCACGCGATGCCGATGGGCATCCTGGTGCAGGCGTTGTGCTGCATCGATCAGCTGGAGCTGGCAGAGAGCGTGGCCGAGGCGGCGCTGCTGGCCGCTCGCCGGCGCGGCGCATTCTTCGCTGCATCGATCGCCAGCTATCACCGCGCGATTCCCCGCTACCACCGCGGCGCGCTCGCGGACGCACTCGCCGATCTCGATCAGGCGCAGGCACCCAGACGGGAGGGCTGGACGGCCGGTGGGGAATGGCCTCAGGCGCTGATCGCCCACGCGCAGATCGAGCGCGGCGAACTACAGGCAGCTCGCGACACGGTGCAGCAGTTCGCGCCTCGCCCCCGGGCGATGGACGAGGCGATCGCGCTGTTCGCACGCGCGAGGCTCGCGCTCGCCGGCCGAGATCCGGCGACGGCGCTGGAGCATGCGCGCAGCGCGGGAGAAATACTCGTCGACGACTTCGCGATCGATCACCCCGGATTCATCCCGTGGCGCCATGTCGGGGCACTCGCGGCGCAAATGCTCGAACGGCACGACGAAGCTCGCGAGCTCGCGCACGAACAGCTCGAGCGCGCGCGTGCGGGCGGTGGGGGCCGCACGCGGGCGCTCGCCCTGCGAACCATGGCTGCGCTGGCGGAGGGAACGACGCGGATCAGGCTGCTGAATGAGGCGCTCGAGGCGCTTGCCGACAGCCCGTCGATGCTCGAGCGCACCCATGTCCTGGTGGCTCTGGGCGGTTCGCTGCGGCGGGCGCGGCGGCCGAGGGAGGCGCAATCCCCGCTCCGGCAGGCACTGCAGCTGGCGGACCGGATGGGTGCGGCTCCCCTCGCCGAGACGGCGCGAGAGGAGCTGCGCGCAACTGGCCTCCGACCGCGGCGAGCGGCGTTCAGCGGGGTCGAATCACTGACCACCGCCGAGCTCCGGGTAGCGCGGCTCGCCTCACAGGGTCTCACCAACGCGCAGATCGCCCAGGATCTGTTCGTCACGATCAAGACCGTCCAGACCCACCTGGCTCACGCCTATCGCAAACTCGATATCACGTCCCGCGCCCAGCTACCGTCCGTCCTGGACGGACCGTAGCGTCGGGGACCGCACCGACGTTGCCCGTGCGGCCTCGAGTGCCAGCTCGATCCCCCGCGTCAGTCCCATCCAGCCGACGAATGGCGCGTCCGCTCCGGTGCTGGTGCGGATCACCCCGGCAATCGGATCCGCGTACGGATCGACCTCGACCGTCAGCGCCGCTCGCAGATGTTGTGCCATCGCATTCAGCGTGCCGAGGTGGCGCTCGCCGCGCATCAGCCACTCCTGCTGATCTTTGCGGAGCCCCACCCGTAGAGTCGCGACCCCATTCAGCATTCGGAGGCCGTCTCGTGTACCGAACGTCGACGAGAGGAGAAGTCGGCCGGCCTCGTGCCAGCCGACTCGGTGCGCTGGCGGTGGTCGCTACACCGCGACGGCGGCGGCCGGCTTGACCGCCGGCGCTCCCTCATAGATCTTGCGGTGCGGGTCCTCCATGTTGGCGGCGCGCACGGCCTCGAGGTCAGCATGGAAGTCGCCCGCTCCGGTCGGATCGGTGAGCGCCAGCGAGGACAGCTCGAACAGCGACAGTGCGACGTGCGGGAGCCAGTGCCGGGTCCCCTTCTTCCATTGTCCGGTCGCGAACGGCGTGGCCGCCAGCGCGAGCGCCCCCAGGCCGTCGAGGGTCAGGTGAACCTTGAACGGGAGCAGCTTGATCAGCCCCAGGGGGTAATCCGTAAGCGTGCTGTAGCCGGCGTGGATGGCCCCGGCGATACGGATCTGGCGAGCTGACTCGGTTCCCCCCAGGTTGGCCAACCGGGGAAAGATCGTCATCAGGGTCGTGCCGGCGGTGTAGTCGGTCACGCCGTGCAGCGTGGCGTCGATCGGTCGTGGGAGCGGCATGTTGCCTCCTTCAGGGCTTGAGGACGACCTTGACGCACTCATCCCGCTTGTGCTTGAAGGTCTCGTAGCCGTTGGGAGCCTGGTTCAACCCAAGTCGGTGGGTGATCACGAAGCTTGGGTCGATGTCTCCGCGCTTGATGTGCTCATACAGCGGTTTGAGGTACTTGTGCACGTGACACTGCCCGGTCCGCAGCTGGAGTCCCTTGTTCATGAAGGCGCCCGTTGGGAACTTGTCCATCAAGCCGCCATAGACCCCGATGACCGACACGATCCCACCCGGACGGCAGGCGAGAATCGCGTCTCGCAGAGCCCACCCGCGGTCGGTCTCGGAGCGGGTCGCCTGCTTGGTCCGGTCGACGACGTGCGCTGCGCCATGTCCGTGGACGGCCTCCATACCGACGGCATCGATCACGGCGTCCGGGCCCCGGCCGCCGGTCAGCTCCTTGAGCTGCTCGACGACGTCAGGATCGTCCGCGAAGTTGATGATGTCCGTGGCCCGCGCCTTGTTGAGCGCCATGCGCAGCCGGTAGTCGTGCTGGTCGATCGCGATCACGCGCGCAGCTCCCATCATCACGGCGCTGGCGATCGCGAACTGGCCGACCGGCCCCGCTCCGAAGACGGCGATCGTGTCACCGCCCTTGATGTCGCAGAGATCCGCGCCGAAGTAGCCGGTGGGCAGGATGTCGGAGAGGAAGAGCACCTGCTCGTCGGCGAGATCGTCCTCGATCTTGATCGGTCCGACGTCGGCATACGGGACCCGCGCGTATTCAGCTTGCCCGCCGGCGTAACCGCCGGTGATCCGCGAGTACCCGAAGATGCCTGCCGTCCCATGTCCGAAGAACTTCTCGGCCATGCCGTAGTTGGGATTGCTGTTCTCACACACGGAGTACATCTCGTGCTGGCAGGACCAGCAGTTGCCGCAGGCGATGGGGAACGGAACGACGACTCGGTCACCGACCTTCAGGTTCGTCACCCCCCGGCCGGTCTCCACGACCTCGCCCATGAACTCGTGACCGAGGATGTCGCCGCGCTTCATCGTGGGGATATAGCCGTCGTAGAGGTGCAGATCCGAGCCGCAGATCGCCGTCGAGGTGATCTTGACGATCGCGTCTCGGTCGTTGAGGACCTTGGGGTCGGGCACGTTCTCCACCTGAACTGTGTTCCGGCCGGACCAGACGTTTGCCCGCATCACGCACTCACCCTCTCCAGCTCGCTCTGGCTCGCCGGCTGCGCGGGGCGCTCATGGAGCTTGCGCTCGGCAAGCTCTCCCTCCGGCGAGGCATCGGACTGCGCGATGACGCCGGTCTCCACCCGCTGCTTGAAGTGCCGCAGGTCATCCTTGACCTTGGCCAGCGGATAGCTGCCGGTCAGCTTCGCAAGCGCCTCACCGAGCTTTCCTCCCGGCACCCCGCGCTCCAGCTCAACATGAATCTCGGTTCCGCGATCGCCGGGGGCATCAACGATGCTCACGTCCGCTCCGGCCATGTCGCCGGGGCGGAACTCAGGGTGACGCCAGAGGCGCTCGACCTCCTCCCGGGGACGCATGATGGTGATAGCTGCCTTCGAATTCATCAGGCTGACCTCCCTGTGATCGGACGTTGCAAATCGCGTTGCCCCTCCACCCGCCGCGGGTCAGGAGCCGTCAGGGTGAGAGTGCGCGGTCTCGTCTCGGCGGTGACCGGCCAGCCGCTCAGCGCGCTCACGCAGTCGCTCCCAGATCCGGTCGAGCTCCTTAGCGATGGCGCCCAGCCGTTCGCGCTCGTGGTCCTTGCGTTGCTCGGGGAGCGTCGCGAGCAGGACAGCTTCCTCGCCGACGAGACCCTCGATCCGGGCGAAGAGCTCCAGCTCCTCGGGAAGCTCGGAAAGCTCTTGGGCGTGCGCCCGGGCGGAGCCCAGGGGTGCAAACGTGTTCATGAGGGAACGCATAGGACGCAGGCGGCGCGCCTCAAGGCCGTCCGTGGTCAACGGCGCGCCGCCGATCAGCGGGACGGTGGTCTGCTGTGGGGCCGCCAATGCTCGGGCAGCTCCGGGTGCTCGAGAAGCGATGGCTTCGGTGCGGACGCTTCGGGTCATCCCAGCAGCCACAATTGAGTCGTGCCTGCTGTCTTGATCGCGTTGCCCGGGGGCGAAGGGATCGTTCGCGGTGACGATGGCGAGATCATGCTCACGCATGACGTCACTCTGGACTGGGGCCAGCCGCTCGAACCATGGGACAGGTATCAACCGATTCGAATCGGGCTCAGTGATGACCGGATGCTGTTCGGTGGACTGCTCCCACCGGGAGCGGTCAGCGTCGAGGCGGTCGAGGCGACGGGAGTACGAAAGCCCGCCGCGGTCGGCGGCGGGACCTACGCGGTGATCTTTGAGGACGGAGAGCACAGCGAACCGACTCTGGGCTACCGCGACGCGGGGGTGCGTTCGTGCATCCGCCGATGCCCGCCGAATACCCGCATCGCCCGGTCAGCGATGCAGAGGAGCCTTGCCCTGTGTGCGGGGCCGTGCAGTATGAGGAGTACTTCCCGACTGAGGACTGGCGCGGCGGCCACGGCACGAAAGGAACCGACTCGTTTGTCCCGAGCCCGCTGATTGTCTGTCGGGTGTGCGGGCATCAGGAGCAGGCGGGCGGGATCATGCGCTTCGGCCAGGCTGACGGCGCCGAGGAGGATGCGGCTGCGCGAGAGTCACGGATGGCTCGGATCCGTGCCGAGCAAGCGGTCCAGCGCTGGTACGCGAACAAGATGACACTGATGGGCGTCACGTTCCCGATCTACGCGGCCGAGGGCTGGCCTGCGCGGATCAACGGACAAGGCTCACACGGTGACGATCTCACTCACCTGGTCATCGCCCACGCGCAGACGCTGCCCGACTCGATGTTCATCCCGCGGCCGCGGATCGAGATCACGACCTCGACCGACCCACACCAGCCGGGCGAGCTCGCCGTTGCTCGCGATGCGTTTGCGTCGGGGATCGAGGCCGACACAACCCAGCAACCGACCGACGGTCTCTCGGACGCCGCCCTCACGCTGTGGTTCCGCGCCGCTCGCCGCCGACGGGTGGCCGGTTCTCACCGAGCGCCGGTCAGCCAGACCGAAATCACAATCGACGGTAGACGCGAGCCTTTTGTGACGGTCGGTACACCGAACGCTCACTGGGTTGCGGTGCGCCGCCACCACGACGTGAGGATCACGATCGCGGCGCGTGAGATCGACCCGGCATCGCTGATCATCGAGCCGATCGCGGATCCGGCTGCCCGCCTCCTCGGCCCGGAGCCCGACGAGCCGTGAGGCGCACCCGGCCCGACTGAGATCAGCGTGTGCGGAGTCTCGCGCGAGCGGCGCGGCACGCCGGGTGCCCGGCACCACACCTCTGGGAATGATCCTCAGCGGTGCTTGATTCGTTGATGTAGCTTTGTGCGTCGGCCCGAGCGAGACGCAGATCGACGAGAACGAGGGACCACATGAAGAGCGTCGTCATTACCGGAGCCTCGAGCGGGATCGGCAGGGATGCCGCACTGTATTTCAATGAGCTCGGCTACGCCGTCTTCGCTGGGGTGCGCAAACTGGATGACGGTGAGCAGGTCAAAGCCGCAGCCGTGCGGCCCGACCAGTTCCACCCGGTGCAGTTGGACGTCACCAACGCCGACCAGGTCAAGGCCGCCGTTGCGATCGTCGCCAAACAGGTTGGTGCCGGTTCGTTGTCCGCGCTGGTCAGCAACGCCGGGATCGCGGCGATGTCGGGAGCGGCCTCATGCGAGCAGTGTCCGATCGAGACCCAGCAGTCGGTCATGGACGTCAACTTCTTCGGTGCGGTGCGCGTGGTGCAGGCGTTCCTCCCACTCCTGCGCGCCAGTAAGGGCACGGTCGTCTTCAACACCGCCCTCATGGCCCGGACCGTGATCCCGTTCAATGGTGGCTATGCGGCATCAAAATGTGCCTTAGAGGCCTGGGCGGACAGTCTGCGTCGCGAGGTCCAACCCCTCGGCGTCAAAGTCGCCATGATCGAAGCTGGCTACATCGCATCAGAGCTGGAACACAAGCAACAGGCCGCAACCACCACCCCCGGGGATCTCTATCCACGAGAAGCCGGCATACACGCGCTCATGGCCGGCTCGTCGGTCAAACAAGCCGGCCGAGCCAGCGCCTCGCCACGCCGCGTGTCCGAAGCCATGGCCGCTGCCGCCAGCGCCAAGAACCCCAAACCGCGACGCATCGTCGGCACGGGCGCCCGCCCGATATGGGCCATCGGAGCCCTACCCGACCGACTCCAGGACCACATCTTCCGCGCCGGGCTTCTACTCCTGGCCCGACGCGCGTAACCCTCATCATCCGACCAGCGACAGCGCGACAAGCGAAGGCGACCCCAGGCGACTTTGGTACCGCATTGTCGCCGCGGCGACGGCGAGCCCAAGACCCTCGCTGTTGAGCAGACTCAGTACTCCGAGGCCATGCTGTCTCAGCTGCCAAGGCGCTCTGCCTCCCCTGCACGCGAGCGCCATTTCTGTCCATCGTGTCCGTGCTGGCGCGCGTGGTTGCTGGGCAGGTTGTCGTGCCCGACGAGTCAGGTTTTACTCGGCGCGAGCTGAGCTGTCGTTGTTGGGGTGGCCATGTGCTCGCGAATCAGCTCGAGCGCGCGGATGACGACGGAGCTCGTGTCGTCGCGGCGCCACGCGAGCGCGAGCTCGACGGTGATGTCGGTGTCTGCCAGAGGCCGGTACACGGCGCCGTTGATCGCCAGGTTCGCGACGGCGGCGGGAACGAGCGAGACGCCGATCCCAGCGGCGACGAAGGCAACGAGCGTTGCCGTCTCGGCGACCTCGAGTTGCACGCGGGGGTGAAAGCCATGCTCGGTGCAGATCTTCTCGACCGACTCGTGCAGGACTGACCGCGCGGCGGAGGGGTAGGCGACGAACGGGATGTCGGCGAGGTCAGCGACGCGGATCTCTGGCTGTGCGCAGAGCGGGTGGGCGGCGGGGAGCACGGCGAGCAGCGGTTCGCGGGCGACGATCTCGACGTCCAGCTCGGGCACGCGGACCGGTGGCCGCAGCAGACCGACGTCGAGGGCGCCGCTGCTGAGACGCGCAACCTGCGCGGGCGTGAGCAGCTCGCCGCGGAGGTCGAGCGTCACGGCGGGTAGGCGCTCGCGCAGCCAGGAGGCGAGCGCGGGCATGATCGAGAAGGTGGCGCTGCCGGTGAACCCGATGGCGATCCGGCCGAGCTCCCCGTCGGCCGCTCGGCGCGCGTCGCCGGTGGCCGTAGCGAGATCGTGCAGCAGCGTGCGCGCTCGCGCCTGAAGCACTTTGCCCGCTTCGGTCAGCTCGACGTGACGCGTTGTGCGGGTAAACAGTGGCGTGCCGACTTCGCGCTCGAGGCGGCGGATCTGTTGCGACAGCGGTGACTGGCCGATGTGAAGGCGCTCGGCGGCGCGGCCGAAGTGGCGTTCCTCGGCCACCATCGCGAACGACTCGAGCAGTTCAGTGCGCACGCCTCGACCCTACCCTGTTTCAGTGCGAACAGCACTTAATACGGACAGAATATATCTTGCGAGGAGGCGAGTTCGGCGCGAGAGTGTGTACCGATGCAGGTGCAGAGGAGAGCAACATGCGCGTAGCGATCGCGGGAGGTGGCATCGGTGGTCTGACCCTGGCCCGAGCGTTGGCCGAGCGAGGGATCGAAGCCGACGTCTATGAGCAGGCCGGAGAGCTACGCGAGATCGGAGCCGCGGTGGCGCTCTCAGCCAACGGTGTCCGCGAGCTCGAGCGTCTCGGACTGGGCGAAGGGCTCGCAGCGATCTCGGTGCAGCCGTCGTCACTGTGCATCCGACGCGGTGACGGCACGCTCATCTGCCGCGAGCCGATGGGCGAGGGAAATGTGTACCCGGACGCCTTCGGATCCCCCTATTACGGCGTGCACCGCGTGCCGCTGCTAAAGCTGCTGTCCGAGAGCTTGGACCCCGATCGCGTCCATCTCGCTCACCGTGTTACTGACGCGAGCGAGGAGGGTCGGTTGCACTTCGGGAATGGGACCCAGGCGACGGCGGACGTTGTCGTGGCCGCCGATGGGGTGCATTCGGCGGTGCGCCGCGCGCTGCGCTTCGACGGTGAGTCGGTGTTCAGTGGGACGGTCGGCTATCGCGGGCTTGTGCCCGTCTCCGACATCCCCTCGTTGCCCGAGCCGAGCGCGATCCAGTTCTGGGCCGGCCCGGGCAGGCACCTGCTGCACTATCCGATCGACGGCGGCCAGACGATCAATTTCCTCGCGGTCGTGCGCACCAGCGACTGGCAGTCCGAGGCGTGGATGCAGAAATGTGACCCGGCCGAGTCGGCCGAGGCCTTCGCTGGCTGGCATCCCGCGGTGGGCGAGATGGTCGGCGCCGTCTCGGAGAGCGCGCGCTGGGCGCTGCACGACCACGCCCCGCTCGAGAGCTGGCACACCGGGCGCGTGGTGCTGCTCGGCGACGCGGCTCACGCCATGCTGCCCCACCAGGGTCAGGGCGCCAACCAGACGATCGAGGACGCCGCCGCACTCGCCGTGCACCTCGCAGGCGCCGACAGCGCTTCGCCCGAGGTGGCGTTGGAGCGCTATGACGCCGAGCGACGGGCACGCACGACCCGGGTGCAGGCGTACTCGCGGCGTGCGGTCGATCTGCTGCACGTCGACGCCGATCGCTTCGCCGAGCGCGACCGCGCGTTCGCTGCGCTGCCCACAGACCTCGCATGGATCCACAGCCACGACGCGCGCGGCACAGCCGAGGCCGATCGCCACGGGAGCAGCGCTGTCCACGCCTGAGCTCATCCACCCCCGCGAGGCGCCCGGCTTCGGCGTGCGCGTCGTCGCGGTCGAGGCGATCCCGGTGGCGCTGCCACTCCACCGACCTGTCGGCTTCGCCTCGGGGACGATCGAGACCGCCCACAACGTGCTCGTTCGGATCCACTCTGACGCTGGCTTCGTGGGTTGCGCCGAGGCCCAGCCGCGACCGTATACCTACGGCGAGACGCAGCAATCGATCCTCGAGGCGGTGCGCGGTTGGTTCGCCCCCCGGCTGGAGGGCGCCGACCCGCTGTCCGCCGAACGAGCGCGGATCCTGTGCGCGGGCCTTGAAGGCAATCACTGCGCACATGGCGCCGTCGAGGTCGCGCTCGCTGACCTCGCCGGCCAGCTGCTGGGCGCGCCCTGCGCCACACTGCTGGGGGGCGCGGCCGATTCGGTACCGGTGGCGAGCATGCTGAGCTTCGGCGAGCCGGCGGAGATGGCGCACGAGGCGACGCGACTGCACGAGCGCTACGGAATCGCCACGTTCAAGGTCAAGGTGGGCCGTGAGCCCACGCTGGACATCGCCTGCATCACGGCCGTCCGCGACGCCGTGCCCGACGCGCTGCTGTACGTCGACGCCAACCGCGGATGGACGCTCGAGCGGGCTCGCGCAGCAGCTCCGGCGCTGATCGAGCTCGGTGTGTCGGCGATCGAGGAGCCGCTGGACCTTGCCGACGAAGCGGGGCGCCGTGAACTGGCGGCGCAGTGGGGCGTCCCGTTGGCGGGCGACGAGAGCTGCCGCAGCCTGCCCGAGGTGGCGCGAGAGCTCGCGGGGGCCGTCAGCCAAGTGAGCATCAAGGTCGCGCGAACGGGATTTGTCGAGTCCCGCGAGATCCTCTCCCATTGCCGGGCGTCGGGCGCCCAGGCGGTCGTCGGCAGCCAGTACGAGGGCGCGCTTGGCGCGTGGGCGTCGATCGCCTTTGCCGCGAGCTCCGCCGAGCTCTGCCAACAGCCGGCAGAAGTCGGCAACTTCCTGGATTTGTCGAGCGATCTCGTGCCGGCGCCGGAGATCGTCGACGGCCGCGCGGCCGTCCGACCGCAACCCGGCCTCGGGGTCGTGCTCGACCCCGACGCGCTGGCCCACTATCGGATGGACAGCTGATGCTGTTCATGGCCGAGATGGAGGTCTGCATGCCACCGGACATGGACCCCGAGCAGGCCGACGACCTGCGCGCACGCGAGCGCGAGTACTCCGGAGCGTTGCAGCGCGACGGCCGCTGGCCTCATCTGTGGCGCGTCGCCGGCCGCTACGCCAACGTGAGCATCCTCGACGTGAGCTCGGTCGACGAACTGCACGAGCTGCTCTCCGGACTGCCGCTGTTTCCGTACCTAGACATCCGAGTGACCCCGCTGGCCCGTCACCCCAACGCCATCGACTGACGTTCACCATCACCGAGGAGAGAGCAATGCCCGACCGCGCCAACCAGCTAATCGCCGACATCCTGCGACGCGTCCACGAGGCGATCGTCGAGAACGACGTCACCTACGACGAGTATCAGACCGCCAAGCAATGGCTGATCGACGTCGGTCAGGCCGGCGAGTGGCCGCTGTTCGGTGATGTCTACATTGAACACGTCGTCGAGGAGCACACTTTCGGCAACCGCTCGGGGTCCCAGGGCACGATCCTCGGCCCGTTTCATCTCCCCGGCGCGCCGATGCTCGAGGCGCCGTTCGAGCTGCCCCGTCGCGCAGACGAGCCCGGCGACCCCACGCTGATCACCGGGCGTGTCACCGATGTCGACGGCGCGCCGCTGGCGAACGCCAACCTCGATGTCTGGCAGGCCGACGCCGATGGTTGCTACGCGGGCTTCATGCCGGGACCGCCCGACGGCAATCTGCGCGGGCAGGTGCGCACCGACGCGGACGGCCGCTACGAGATCCGCACCGTCATCCCGGGCCCATACACGATCCCCCTCGACGGGCCGACCGGCAAGATGACGGCTGCCGCCGGCTGGAGCCCGTGGCGACCCGCCCACGTGCACCTGATCGTCAGCGCCGAGGGCTACGAGCCGTTGGTCACCCAATTGTTCGTCGACTCCAGCGACTATCTCGACTCCGACGTGGCCAGCGCGGTCAAGGACGACCTCATCGTCCACCCCGAGCCCAAGGACGACGGCACGTTCGAGATCGACTACGACTTCGCGCTCGCCCCCGCCCGCGCCACAGCATCGGTATAGGGAGCCATCGGCCGACTCAAGTTCGACGAACGACACAAGCGCATAGCACGCCGGTTGGGCGATCTTTCGCTGGACAACGGCGCGCTCCATTGCGGTTGAGCGCCCGGCTCACTCATGACTCTGCGGACTGTCGGCAGTCGAGCGAGGTGCGGGGCATCTTCAGACACGACGCGGGCGACGGCAGCCTGTTGCGCAACTCCGTGCCGCCCGGATCCGCTGTGGTCGGAAAGTGCCGGTGTCTGAGCGTTCAGAGAGAGACGGTCGGCGATGCCAAGCAGGGTGATGCCAAGCAGGGTAAAATGGTGTGGCTGCGGCTGCTGGCGATGGTGTGCATCGCGACGGGGTGTGGTTGTCTGGCGGTCGGTCTGGCGAGCGCAGCGCCGCTTGGGCAGATCAGGTCTTTTTCGGTGGTGGCGGGGGGGATCCTGAGGGGATCGCTGCGGGCGCGGACGGCGATATCTGGTTCACCGCGCCCGGGGTGGCGAAGATCGGGCGGATCGCTCCGGCCGGGAAGGTCTCCTATTTCTCGGTCAAGACCGCTCCGGATGCGCTGGGGCAGATCGTGGCCGGGCGCGACGGCAATCTCTGGTTCGCCGACGGCGGCTCACCGTTCCTTTCCGCCAGGATCGGGCGGATCACGCCGGCTGGGAAGGTGACGGAGTTCGAGACGCCCGATGATCCCAGCGCCCTGACGGCGGGGCCTGACGGCGACATCTGGTTTCTCGAGAGCAACGTGAACAGAATCGCGCGGATCACGCCCGCCGGCGCGATCACCCAGTTTCGCGTCCCGCCGCTCACCGCCCGGTCGAGTGCCAATCCGATCACCGCGATCACGATCAAGGCACCGCGCGGACTGAGCTTTACCCATCACACCCAGCGCCTCTCGCACGGCATCAGCCTCAAGTCATCCACCGGCCAGCGGTTGACGTTCACCGCCGTGCTCGGCCCCAACGGCCTTGAGATCAACCCGCTCGCCGCCGCACCCACACTTCGGCTCACGCTCACCACGCCAACCATCGTCGTCAGCAAACCATTGAGCACAAGAAGCCAACACCGAGCCGCGACGCTAGAGCTCAGCCTCAGCGTCAGCGTCACCAGCCTTGACCAGACCACTACCCAGCTCACGATCAACGCCTAGCGGCCCCGCGTTGACTCTGGCGACCACCGCCGATGGCAGTCCTCTCCGTCTCGCGCAAATCGTCTAGAGCCGATCGCCAGCGGACGGTGCGGCCTCTTCACGCTGGCGCCGCGGCCGTCGCACCACCCATCGCTGTGTCGGGCCCAGCTCACCGCCTTGTCACACGACAGCCGCGATCGGCCGGCCCGCTCGAGCAGCACCAGCGCCTCCGGCCCGGTGTCAGGAGCCCAGCTGGTCTCGCCGCCGTCCGAGGTAGCCGCGCTCGGCGTCGTTCTCCGTGGTCGCGATAGCGGCGTCGTAGGCGGCGCGGGCCTCGTCGCTGCGGCGGAGGCGGCGCAACAGGTCCGCGCGGGTGGCGTGCCAGGCGTGGTACGTCGTCAACGGGAGCTGGTCGACGAGGGCGAGGGCGACCGCGGGCCCGTCGAGCTCGGCCACCGCGACGGCGCGGTTGAGCGCGACGATCGGCGAGGGGTCGATCGCGGCGAGCTGGTCGTAGAGGGTGGCGATCTGGGACCAGTCGGTGTCGGCCGCGGTGGGTGCGTCGGTGTGCACCGCGTTGATCGCGGCGAGGAGCTGGTAGCGCCCTGGCCGGTTGGTGGCGAGGCAGGCGCGCACCAGGGCGTGACCCTCGGCGATCAGCGCGCGGTCCCACCCTCCGCGGTCCTGTTCGTCGAGCGGGACCAGCTCGCCGCGGGCGACCCGCGTCGCGCGCCGGGCCTCGATGAGGAGCATCAGCGCAAGCAGCCCCGTCACCTCGACCGCCCGCGGCAGCTGGGTATGCAGGGCTCGGGTCAACCGGATGGCCTCACCACTCAGCTCGTCGCGGATCGGCTTGCCCCCGCCGCTGGCGAGGTAGCCCTCGTTGAAGACCAGGAACAGCACGGCCAGGACGTCGGAGAGGCGGGCGGTGAGGTCGGGCTCGGCTGGCACGCGGTACGGGATCTTGGCGTCGCGGATCTTCGCCTTGGCGCGGGTGACCCGCTGGGCCATCGTCGTCTCGGGGACCAGGAAGGCCTGGGCCACCTCGGCGACGGTCAGGCCGCCGAGGAGCCGCAGGGTCAGGGCCACCCGGGCCTCGGGGGCCAGGGCCGGGTGGCAGCAGGTGAAGATCAGCCGCAGCCGGTCGTCCCCCACGGGACCGGTCGGCTCGTGTGGGGTGTCGTCGTGGATCATCTGGGCGGCCTGATGTTTGGCGCCGCGTCGCTGCTCCCGGCGGAGCCGGTCGAGCGCCCGGCGTCCAGCGGTCGTCGTCAGCCAGCCGCCCGGGTTGGGGGGCGTACCGTCGACCGGCCAGCGTTCGAGGGCAACGACGAGCGCCTCGCCGGCCGCCTCTTCGGCGACGTCGATGTCACCGAAGCGGCGGACCAGCGAGGCGATGACCCGGCCGTGCTCCTCGCGGAAGGTCCGCTCGATCGCAGCATGGGCAGCGGACGCGACGGAGATCGACCTAGGCACGGGCCTAGGACTCGTCCTGCGGCGGCACCTCCTGGAAGGGCCGCACCTCGATCCGGCCCTGCAGCGCCTTCGAGCCGAGCTTGGCGTACTCGATCGCGGCGTCCAGGTCCGGGGCCTCGATGATCCAGAATCCCCCCAGGTACTCCTTCGCCTCGACATACGGCCCGTCGGTGAGGATCGGCGTGTCGCCGGTGGCGTCGACCGTGGTGGCGGCCGACGGCGGGTGCAGGCCGCCGGCGAAGACCCAGGCGCCGTCGTCCTTGAGCCGGGTGTTGAACCCTTCGACGGCGGCGAAGACCTCCTGGAGGACTGCCGGGTCCATCGACTCCATCGTGGGCTCGTCGGCCGACTTGTGCGGCAGGGTCAGGAAGTACTGCGTCATGATGGCTCTCCTTGATCACGGGCCGCCCGATCGGCTGCCTCTTACCCTCTCTACGAACACAATCGTGCCAATACGACACGCTGGCGAGACTTTCTCAGGGCTCTTCGATCAGAGCTGGCGGCGTCACCTCGCGACCCACGATGTGCGAGCACGCCAGCACGCTCAGGTTCGTCCGCAGCGCGACGCCCCATGACGATGGCGCCATCTCGCAGCGGAACCTCGAGGATCGACGCCTCCCTGTGCGACGGATGGTTTGCGCTGAACTCGGCGACCCGGCACAGGCTGAGCCGCCGGCTCACCCCGAAGCGCTGATTGGCCGATGGGATCGACAACGCTTGATCTCTGACGAGAACGGTGCCATGAAACCACGTACGCCCCAGCGAGCGAGAAGCGTCGCCGCGATGAGCCGGTCCTTCGGGCTGCTGCCGCGCTCGTAGTCTGCCGCCTCACTCACCGCGACTTGGCTTGGCTTCGTGCGGAGGGTAATGCCGAGAACTCGCGTCGCCCCGGACTCCTGAGCGCCCAGGCCTTCATCGCCCTGGCCGGACTGATCCCCGTTGGGTGTCGGGTTGGACTCCGGCCGGATTCGGCTGAAAGCATCGTCTCGGCCCTCGTGGAGGGCCTCGGCGAGGCTGCTGAGTTTTCGCTGAGCCGGGTTGTCGAGCCCGGCGCCCCGCTGGCCGAGGCCGGGGTCGATCAGGCGGGTCCTTTGTGTGTGAGCAAGGTTGGTCGCTACGCGAGCTGAACCTTCGTCGGCCACACTGCGTCCATGGAATACATCGGCCGGGTGCCCGCCCCTCCACTCGACCGGTTCATCGACGACATCTACTGCCTGACCGGGGTGCCGCGCCACCGCCGGATGAACGTCCCACCGATGCCGTCGGCACACCTGTTTGTCAACCTGGGCGGACCCGTCGGCCTGCGGGATTCTGACCCCTCGGCGCCGCCGGCGGTGTTCACCGATGGGTGGTTCATGGGTGTTTGGACACGGCGTTTCCTCGTCGAGTACCCCACACGGGTGCGGGTCGTCGGGGTGCACTTCAAGCCCTGGGGCATGTCGCCGTTCCTCGACATCCCAGCGAACGAGCTGCGCGACCGATGGGTGCCGCTCGACGCGGTCTGGCAACGGTCGCTGGACCGGATTCGCAACCAGATCGGCGGCGTCGCATCGCCGTTGGCGAAACTGCGGGCGCTGGAGGAGGAGCTGCGCGCGCGACTTGCCGAGGCGCCGTCGCGCGGTCTCGATCTCGTCCAGCACACAGGTCGGCGCTTGGAGACCTCCCACGGCACGCTCCCGGTCGGTGTGCTGACCGATGCCGCCTGGGTAAGCAGTACGCACCTGGCCACGCAGTTCAAGTCTCACGTTGGGATCACCCCGAAGCGGTTGGCGCGGATCTATCGCTTTGCGCAACTGATCCTGTCCGTAGACGCTTCGCGTCCGGTCGACTGGTCGGACCTCGCTCACACGGCCGGCTTCTCCGACCAGGCCCACTTCAGCAGGGAATTCAAGGAATTCACTGGCCACACCCCGACCGGCTACCTCGCCCTGCGGCGCAGATTTCCCGCCGACCCGGAGTTCCCGCCCGACAGCGGCCCGATGCCCGCTGTTTGATTTTCTGCAAGACAGCCGCCCGTGGGCGCGGCAGGATCACGGTCGAATGCTCAAGGCGACCCGAGGAGAACCAGCGTGGGCACAGTGATCATGCACAACGTGGTGTCGGTGGACGGCTTCATCGCCGACGAGAGCGACGATGTCGGCCCACTGCACGAGTGGTACTTCAACGGGGACACGCCGATCATCGACAGCGGCGACCAGGAGTTCGATCACTCCGGAACCGCAAGCCCCTTCAAGGTCTCTGCGGCATCGGCGGGGTACGTCCGGCCGGTATGGGAGACGATCGGCACGATCGTGATGGGCCGCAAGCTGTTTGACCTGGTCAACGGCTGGGACGGTCAACCGCCCGCGGGCGACCACGTGGTCGTGGTGTCTCACCGGCCCAAGCCCGACGGCTGGCACCCGGAGGCCTCCTACCACTTCGTCGAGGACGTGACCGCGGCGGTCGACAAGGCGCAGGAGCTCGCCGGGGAGCGAACCGTCGCGGTGAACGCTGGCGACGTGGGCGGACAGATCTTCGCGGCCGGCCTCGTGGACGAGGTGGCGATGGACGTGGTGCCGGTGGTCTTCGGCTCGGGCAAACGGTATTTCGGAACCATCGATGGGCAGCATCGGCTGGAGGACCCCCACGTGGTCATCCAGGGCGACCGGGTGCTGCACCTGAAGTTCAAGGTACGCCACCAGAACCAGCGCGGCGACTAGTGCAGTTGTCGCCTGTCCTCGTATCTCAGGGGACGAACGCTCATGACAACGCGTCAAGCCACGGGCGCCGCCGTTCCGCATGGTGGCCGCGTTTGTTCTGGACTCGTGCTGGTTCGAAGGGACGCGGGCGGAGGTCGGCGTTGGTCAGGCGGTGAGGTGATGGAGAGCGCAGAAGAATTCATGGGCGTGAAATTACCCAAGAACTCACGCCCGTGAATACTTGCGGTGATGAACCCCTCCTCCTCCCTCCGACCGCCCGCGTGATGACGCCCGCAGGCCGCCGCCCAGGCCCACAAGTGACACGCGGCGCGATCCTGGATGCCGCCCGCCGTGAGTTCGTCACCCGCGGGTATGGCGAGACGACGATCCGCTCGGTCGCGCGCGCCGCACGGGTCGACCCAGCGCTCGTCTATCACTACTTCGGCGATAAAGCCCAGCTGTTTGCCGCGACACTCGAGCTGCCGTTTGACCCCCGCTCGGTTGGGGAGACCGCGATGCCGGGGGATGCCGTCTTCGACGGCACCCGTCTGACCGCGGAGTTCCTCACACGCTTTGAGCAGGGCACCGGCGGAAGCTTCGTCGCGCTCGCCCAGGCAGCGGCGAGCTCTCCAGAGGCGGCCCGGGCGGTCCGCGAATTCCTCGCCGCCCGGATTAGGATCACACCCGACTCAGCGCCGGGCGAGGCCTGGGGCCAGCGCCACGCGATGATCGCCTCGGCGCTCATCGGCACCGCCTGGACGCGCTGGATCCTTGCCGTCGAACCCCTCGCCTCGGCGACCCCCGCCGACGTGGCGGCCTGGCTCGGCCCGACCCTCGACCACTACGCCACCAGCATGACGTTCAGCGACGAGCCACCCCTGGGCGGCACCGCACGCACACACGCACAGGTCAACCGACGTGGAAGCTGATGGCACGCCACGGCGAGATCATCTGTCTTCACGGACTAGGACGCACCGCGGCTGACTGGGAGCCCACCCGCGAGGCCCTCGGCGCCATCGGTCAGGTCGTCTGCCCGCAGCTTCCTCCCCACCCGACGCCGGCACTGAAACTACTCGACGGCCTCCTTCATCCCGGCGCGATCGTCATCGGCCACTCGATGGGCGCCGTGCTGGCGATGCGGCTTCTCAGCGCCCGCCCGAGGCAGCTGCAGGCGGTCGTGCTGACCGGATGCTTCTTTGCGCCGGCACGCAACGGCCGCAGCATGATCGCTTCGATCCGCGATTACGGATCGCACCGAGCCGCGTTCCTGCGCACATCGCGCCGCGACCGCTCCCAACCCGCCGGCCGCGGCGCGATTGGGCCGCTTGCCTCGCTGCTGCGACAGGCCCTCAGCACCAGGCGGTGAGGAGGCTGCACTGGACCGCGCCACGCGCAACGTGCTGATCGTGCATGCACGCGACGACCATCACGTCCCCGTCGACTTCGCGATCGCGGCCGCCCGCCGCCATCCTCACTGGACGCTTGAGCTGATCGACGACGGCGGCCACCACGCCCACGTGCGCACCCCGGCGCGGTGGAGCGAGATCGTGATCCCCTGGCTGACCGCACAAGAAGAACAGCGGCCGGACATCCAAGCGAGATCATCCTGATCGCCCGCTACACAACGTGGAGTCCGTAGTGAGCAACGAGGAGGCGCTTGACGGCGGCTCCAACGGCGTTGACCGGTGTCCGCAGACGCCGAAGTGAGCTCAGCTGCAACATGAGTGCTCCGATCGTTTTTGGGTGCGGAGAAGCGCAATCCAGGCTGCGCAGCCGCCCAGTGACGGGATCCAGAACGCGATCGCGTGGTAGAGCAGCACCGCCGCGGCCGTGGGTTTTCCGAACGTGCGTGCTCCACGATCCCTGCCCTGCGCCGTCAACCCTGCGGCCGGCCGGCCGCGACCAGCTCCGACGTGGTCGCCGCGTCCTCAGCGCAACCCAGGTGCCCATCGCGCCGCCATCGTGGTGCGAGCACGAACAGCGCGAGCGCGACAGCCCCGCCGAAGGCGTAGGCGGAGAGCACGAGGACGTGCCCCGTGGTGTGGCCGTCATGGAAGTACACGCTGTCGCGGACCGTGTCGGCGGCGACGCCGAGCGGGAGCCGTTCGGTCAGCGAGCGCAGGACGCTCGGGCCAAAGCCACCCAGGTTCGGCGGACCGCCACTCACCGGAATACCGAACACCAGGAACGCAAGAACGGCCAATGCGGCCAGCGCAGGCCGAAGGTGCCCCAGGGCGGCGGTCGGTGCCGAGACCGCCACCGAGAACAGGGCGACGGCGCCGGCGATCGCCCAGTAATGACCCAGCCCACTGATCGCGTCACCGATCCCGGCCGCGGCCAGGCCAGCGATGACCGCGACTCCCAGCAGGACGAGAAGGCGTGCGAGCAGAGGGCTGTCGCGCAGGGCATGACCGGCGGCGATGCCGGCTCCGAGGCTGGCGAAGAGCGTGCACAGGACGAGAAAGAACGACGACAGGGCCTGAGAGTCATTCGGGCCCGGGGGCACGATGTCCGTCGTGACCAGTCGCTGCCCAGATGTAGCCGCCAGCGCGTTGAACGCACCGGTGATCGCCTGGGTGGGCGCGGTGCCACCGGCGCCGGCGGTGAGCAGGGCCAAGCCCCGTGGTGTCGCGACCAGCGCGGCGTCGATGTCGTGATGGGTGATCTGCTCGCGAGCACGCGCTGCGCTAGAGAGGGTCCGCACATCAAAGGCCCCGGCGCGTGCGCGCCGAAGCCGCGCACGAGCCTGGTCGCCACCGGAGGACGTGCCACGAGCCCAACGGGAAGATCGTGCGGGGCCGGCTGGTGAAAGTCGCTGAGTGCGACCGTGACGAAGATCGACGCGAACGCCGCCATGCACAGGGTGACGAGCAGATGCGCTCGGTAGCGAGCTATGCCGGTGTGGAGAAAGGCCATCAGGTTCCTCTCACTTCGTTTGCCAACGCTTGTTGGCAACAACATAGTCCTCGGAAACGCCCTCTGTCAACAGTCGTTGGCAAACACCCGTTGCCAACTGCGTTATGGTGCGCTCATGGCACGCGAACGCTGCGATGCACCAGCGGCCAGCGAGGTCCCCGGCCAGGGGGGACCTCGGTCAGAGAGGACGCGCCGAGCGATCCTGGATGTGGCACGGCGCACGTTCGCCGCCCGCGGCTACGAACAGACGACCATCCGGGCCGTTGCCGCCGAGGCAGGAATCGATGCATCGATGGTCATGCGCTACTTCGCCTCAAAAGCGGGACTGTTCGCGGCAGCGTCGACCACCCATCTCCAGGTGCCCGACCTCAGCGCGGTACCCGCGTCACAGCAAGGCGAGCTGATGGTGCGCCACTTCGTCGAACGCTGGGAGCACAACCCTGACGACGACAGCCTCGTCTTCCTCCTACGCACCGCGGTCACCAACGACGCGGTCGCCCAACAGCTCCAACTGCGATTCAACGAGCTCATCGTCGCCCCCATAGCCGCCCTAGGCCACGACCACGCCCAGCGGCGCGGAGCAATCATCGGCACCCAGCTGCTGGGCCTAGCCCTCTGCCGCTACGTGCTGCAACTACAACCGATCGCGACAATGCCTGCCGACGACGTCATCGCCAGCATCGCACCAGCCATCCAGCTCCACCTCGACGAAGCCGATGGGCCTCGCGTGCCGCACGAGCCAACCCAATAAGTGCCGATTCGAGCCCGAAATGGTGTCGGAGCCGACGGCCGGAGTCATCCGCTGAAGGATTGCCCGCGGGCGGCGAGGCTCCGGCGGAGCTGTCCCACCGCGTTGGAGCCGATGCCGTGCAGCGCGCGCAACTCGGCCTCACTGACCTTTGTGAGTTGATCGAGCCTCGTGTAACCGGCGGCCGCGAGGGCGCGTTGCGCGGGTTTGGGCAGGTTCGTCGGCAAACGGCCGGCCTCATTGCGGTCGGCACTCATCTGGTGCTCCCCTCATCCATTGCTCGATGGTGCTGCGCTGCTCGTGCGATCGGCATCATCGTTGGAGCGGGGTCGCTCGAAAGGAACCTCGCGACGAGGTCCGTGCACAGCTCGGGGTGCTCGAAGAGCAACAGGTGGGAGGCGTTCGGGACGATCACCAGTTGCGCTCTGGCGAGAGCCCGGTACAGGGTCACCGTGTGTTCGAGGCTGACTATGTCGTCGTCGGCAGCCATGAGGAGCACCGGCGCGCGCACTTCGCTCAGCTCGGCGGGTGCGAGACCGGGCTCCTCGGCAAGCGAGCGGGCAATCTTGGCGATCACGACCGGGAAGTGCTCGACGCCGTGCGGCGATACCTCGCCGTACGCGCTCACCAGAGGTGGCGGGGGCTCCATGTCGGCGGCCGGCTGCAGGATCATGCCGTCACGGTCGAAGGCGCCGCTGATCAGCACGAGCTTCTCGACGAGATCAGGGCGGAGAATGGCCACTTTCAGCGCGACGGTGGCTCCGGCGGAGTAGCCGACGAGATGAGCGGGCCCTCCGACCGCTTGCTCGACGAACGCGATCGTGTCCTGCGCCATGAGCTCGACGGTGATCGGTCCCGGCACGTCAGGCGAGTGGCCGTGCCCACGGCGTTCTGGGAGCAGCAGGCGGAACCAATCATCCAGGCGGCTTAGGCTGCCTGCGAAGTCTCGGCTGTCGGTCAGTCCTCCATGCAGCAGCACGACGGGGTCGCCCTGGCCCGTCTCCTCGTACCACGTGTCAACGCCATTCACCGAGATTTCCGCTGCCATCGTTCCGCCTTCCGCTCGTTGTCATCTCGGAGGTCCTACGACACGGCGGGGCAATATTCATCGGTCGCGCTCAACGAATCACCGATCGGCGTCGGCGGGCTACGAGGTAGGCGTGTGGTTGGCGGGAAGCTCGAACAGGTGAAATAGCCGCCCCGCATCCAGGTAGGTCGTGGTGGCGCCGATCAGAGCACCGCGCAACTCGACCGTGACGAGCGCGAACGGCTTGTGCGCGTCCCCTTCGCCGGTCGGCCGGTATTGCGCGAACGCGAGAGAACCATTCGCCTTTGTTGGCCGCAGGACGGCACCTTCACAGGGTGCTCCGGCGGCCCGCAGCGCTTGGCGGATGTCGCTGCGACCACGCAGCCACCACGCGAATGGCGGCATCGACATCGATGCGTCCTCGTGTAAGAGCGAAACGAGTCCGTCGACGTCATACTGCTCGAAGGCCTCGCAGTAGCGTGCAAGCAGTTCGTCTTGCGCTGCGCTCAACGGTCCGGACGCTCGAGCGGGGGAAGAATCGACGAGCGCGACCGTCGATCGGGCGCGCTGCAGGGCGCTGTTCACCGAAGCAACACTGCTTCCCAGCAGCCGAGCCACTTCGTCGGCGCTCCACGACAGCACCTCGCGCAGGATCAGCACCGCGCGCTGGCGAGGCGGCAACCGCTGCAGCGCGACGATGAACGCGAAGCGGATCGTCTCCCGCTGCTCCGCCAGATCAGCCGGGTCACCAGCCTCCGGGAGAGCCAGCCGGTCCGGGACCGGCAACACCCACGCGCTCTCGGGCACAGGCACGCCTAGCGGCGACCCCGGAACGCTCGCGGGACCCATGTCCATCGCGACCGCTCGCCGTTGCGAGCTGCGCAGCATGTCAAGGCAGACGTTGGTAGCAATCGCAAAGAGCCAGGAGCGCAGTCGTCCCTTCTCGTCATCGAACTGCGCAGAGCGTTGCCATGCTCTCAGCCCAGTCTCCTGCACGGCGTCCTCGGCATCAAACGGAGAACCCAGCATCCGGTAGCAATGAGCGATGAGCGCCGGCCGCAAATCGCTTAGTGACGCCTCGAGGCCAACCCAGACGCCTTTCGGGGTCTCCGCCTCCGGGTTCTGCGCGGCTCCGACACTAACCGGACGGCCTCCCCAGGCCTGTTCCAGCTCAGTCATGCCATCGACATTAGACAAGCTGCGGTGCGGCTGTGGAGCCGTCGCTCTCTGATCGAGGTCTGGCCCTGCGGACGCAGCTTAGGGGTTCCGGCGCCCACCGACGTGTGAAGGACGTCGAGGTGGACGTGCAGGTAGCCGCGATCGGCGCGGGCGCCCAGCGCGTCGAGCGCAAGGTTGCGCGCGGCCGCCGCAACCCCCCGGGCCGATCTGGATCCTCGAGGCGGCGAGTCGGTCGCGTCGGTCGGGCTCGAGCGGCGTGCTCGTCTTCGAGCGGGAGCTATCTCGCAGTCGTCGGTGTGGGGATCGAGTCGGCGGTGGCGTCGAAGACCTCGCGCCGGCCCTTGCCGGCGCGTTTGGCTGTGTACATGGCGAAGTCTGCCTCCGACAGCAGGCTCGCGGAGTCATGCGTATCGTCGCGCATGACGCTGACGCCGATGCTGACGGCAACCGAGACCGGTCGGCCACCGAGGAGGATTGGCGCAGTGAACGCGGCCAGTACTCGTTGGGCGACCATGTCGGCGGCGCTTGCGTCAGCGGTGGAGTCCCCGGTGATGATCGCGAACTCGTCTCCCCCCAAACGGGCCACCAAGTCCCCTGGGCGGATGCACCCCGACAGGAGGCCGGCGACCGCGACGAGCAGCGCATCGCCGGCGGCGTGACCGATCGAGTCATTGACGAACTTGAAGTCGTCGATATCAATGAACAACACGCTGACGGTCTCCGAGCGTCGCTCGGTCGTCCCGAAGTGGCGCTGGAGTCTCTCGTTGAATGAGGTTCGGTTCGCTAGGCCGGTCAGACCGTCAAACGCAGCTCGGCGCGTGAGCTCCCCATGGCTGGCGTGCAGGGCGCTGGCCATCTCATTGAAGGCTTCGGCCAGCTCCTCGATCTCATTCGAACGAGTCGAGGTCGATGGGTCGATCCGATGATCGAGTGATCCGGCTCTGAGCTGTTGGGTGGCGACCTGCAGCATCTCCACTGGCCGCACGACATCGCTTGTCAACCGGCGAGCGAAATAGAGCATGATGGCCAGCACAAGCGCGAACACGCCGATCAGGAGTCCGATCCCGATCGTCTGGAAATGATCGGCGACCGATAGGTCCTGAGCGCCGTCCCTGATGGCGGTTTCGCTGAGCTGGCCGAAAAGGAAGTAGACCCTGTCCTGCGCGCTTCCATAGGCGGCTTGCATGGCGCCGGTCACCCCGCCCGGTCGAGCGCGGGCGCCGGGCCCCCATAGACCACGGCTCGTGAGTTGATCGCGCCACACGACAGACGCCTCGGCGACGAGCGCGTGCTCGCCGGCGCCGTGCAGATCACCCAGGCTGAGCTGGAACAGACGCGTGATCTGATTCTGGTCGCGCAGGTACGCCGCCCGGTTGATCGGAGTGCCCTGCCATAGCTTGTGCGACTGGATCTCGTGCCCGTTGACCGCCGAATCGAGCCGAGCAGTCTGGGAGATTGCATCGTCGAGATGGTGCGCGGCCGCGCGGTAGCGGCTGGCCGTCTCCAGATAAGTCGCTGTCACCCCGCCGAGCGCCACGAGCAGCGCTGCGCCCATCACGAGGAACGCCGCCCGCCATTGGCGTCGAAGACCTCGCCCCCGTCGGGCGGGCCCGGGGGTGACCGAAGTCATAGCTGACCCATCCAGAGGGCCGACCAGCGTACGTCCTCGTGGGACCGTTTGAAGTTATCCGTGGAGAGTCTCAGAGCAACCGTCCGGCTAGCGCTGTGCATGTAGACACATCCCGTTGTCAGACATCGGTCGCACACGTCGGTTCTCCGCCCGGCTGGCTTGATGCCGAGTCAGCAGAGCTCGCGCTGCGCGCAATAGACGGAGGGGAAACGGTCGGCGCAGAACGACCTGCGTCGGCTCGATATGCGACCGTCCATTCCCCATCGACCGGTCGCGCGATTTGCTAAAGGACGGACGCATTGAGGGCGCTCGCGCTGCGCTACAGCCCGACCGTGGGATGGACTTCGTCACAACCCGCCGAGCTCGCTCCCGCTGGCTCTGCTCGGGCTCAGGAGGGTCGCTCCTCGTCGCCGTACTCGGCGCGCAGACGGCCGATCGCTGGGGCGAGAGCGGTGGGTCTCCGGCCGCGCCGGCGACGGCGGCGCTGAGGTCGAGGAAGTACTGCTCGAACCCGGCGGGGGCGAAGATGGCCAGGATGCGGCACGGGGAGCCGCTGTCGTTCGCAAACCTCCACCAGCGCAAGCGGGGCAGATGGACGAGCGTGCCGGCCGACGCGGTCGCGTCCCCGTCATCGAACCAGTAGTGCAGCTCACCCTCCAGTACGTAGACCGCGCAGTCCTCGCGGGTCTGGCGATGCTGGTGCGGCGGCGGGCTGAACCCCGCGGGGATGTTCTGCGAGATGACCGAGAAGCCGAGGCCGTCGGAGGCGGCGAGCTTGACCTCGAAACGGGGCAGTCCGGGAACATCGGCGTTGAGCACGCCTTGGCCGGGACCGACGAGACGGGGTGCTGGCCGGCCAGAGCACGACCGAGATCGCCAAGCGGCTGCACATCTCGGCCTACACGGTCCAGGACCACCTCCGATCGATCTTCGATAAGGCCGGCGTGCGCAGCCGCCGCCAGCTGGTGGCGTCGATGTTCTTCGAGCACTACGCGCTTCGGCTCGGGCAGCCGTTGGATCACCGCGGCTGGTTCGCCGCAGACCTCCAAACGGCTCAGAGCATGCCCCGGCGGTCAGATGGCCCGTGACGCCCACAAACCGTCGGCTACCGAACCAACCGACGTCCGGCGCACATCGCCAAGCAGACACCGGCTCGACATGCGACAGCCTCTCACCGAGCTCCAACTCCCCCTCACCCTCAACGACAACCAAATCGATCAGCCGACACCCCTCAGGTTCCCCGGCCGGATTGGCTGC
The DNA here is from genome assembly GCA_963744845.1 of uncultured Solirubrobacteraceae bacterium. Lineage (GTDB taxonomy): Bacteria > Actinomycetota > Thermoleophilia > Solirubrobacterales > Solirubrobacteraceae > Palsa-465. The sequence continues at coordinate 650,638 of CAVUVE010000011.1, read as the reverse complement.
TGGCTCCCCGGCGCTGAGCAATCCGTTGGGAACGAGCGCTCGCGCCTGGCGACGGTATGAATCGCTCGGGCCTGCGAGTAGCGCCGTGATCGCCTCACCGCAGGGCATCCCCCCTTGACGAACGGCGCGGCGCCTGTTTTGTCGGCGCGCATCACGGCGTGGGCGGCCGCGCGACTTGGCTACTGGTGGTTGTGGCGCCGCCAGGGCGCCCACCGGTTCACAAGTGGCCACCACAGGACCCACGCAACGGCGGCGTACAGAATGCCCAACAACCAGCCGCCGAAGCCTCCGATGCCGTCGATGCTTGCAACGAGACCGCCGGCAATCAGCGGCGGGAGCATCTCGATCGCCGAGTGCAGCCAGTCGCTCTTGGTTGAGCGACCGTCAAACCCGAGCCAAGCAACCACCTTGCGCACGAGAACGATCATGCCGCATCAGGCGATGGCCCATTGACGGCAGATAGGCGATCCCGGCTGAGACGGGTATCGAGGATCGGCACGAGCGCTACTCGGAGCCTGAGAGGGCGGGGGACGACCAATGTCACTGGCTACGGCGGGCGGGGGCGTTGGAGCGGTGGCAATGTTTCAGCGTGCCCTCAACCAACTCGCCTGAACTCACCGAGACGCGGCGAGCAAGCCCGAGTGGTTCATCGTCGGCGTGATCGAAACGCGGGCCTGAGCCCAGATCTCAGGAGCGGGGGGTCGCTACTCGCAGCCTGTTGCCGTCCGGGTCTTCGAAATCGCACTCGCGCCCGGCGAGCCCCTCCTCGTCGACGGCGATCCCGAATTCCTCAGCGACTGCATCGATATCGACGACGTTGAGATGGATGAGCGTATTTGGACGAGCGTCACCCTTGTGCTCGGACAGATAGAGCCGAATGCGCCCGCGAGCAACGGAGACAAACCACGGGAACCCGGGCTCGAACTGATGCTCCCACTGCTTGTGAAATCCCAGTCGCGCGTACCAAGCCACTGCGCGAACAGCATCCTGGACATAGAGCACCGGGATCACCTCCTCCTCCACGCGCCTCAGTCTAAGGCGACCGACCCCGCCTGAGCCGTCGCCGTCGGCGTTCGGCATTTGCGACCGCCCGATCGGGCGTCCAATTGACCTGGAGGACGAACACGACCATCGTCCGGGCGACACCCTGACGATCGATCTCGGTTCGTTCGGGCTGCCGCCGATCGGCGCCCAGCCGATACGCGACGCGCAGCGACGCGACGTTGTCGACCTCGATAGGCGCCGACTACCCAGGTATCCGCGCGGAGTGGGGGTAGTGCGAGCGCCGGGGATGATGCCTCTGGGACGAGCAATGCAGGGCTCTCTGGGCCGCTTGCTCCATCGTCGGCTGATTGTGAGCCAGAGCATGCTCGGCCGGTAGCGACCAGTGGCCGCGAGGCGTCAGCTAAGTGGGCTCGGCGAGATGAGGATCGTCGGAACCGAGCGTGATCAGCGCGCTGCGCGAGCGTCAGCTTGCGCGGCCCGGCACGGCGGTAACAGTGACGTGACCGGTCGTGGTACCCGCCACCAGCGTCAGTCGCCAGCACCCCGCCGCCGGCACGTCGATGATGGACGGATACTGCGTGGTGTTGGAGGCGGTCGGGCTGAGCTGTTGGGAGAAGGAGCCAGCGCTGTCGAGCCGGTCTCCCCGCACGCGCATCAATCCCGCGCCGCGGCGGTGGGTCTGCCAGAGGATTTTCATGGTCAGTCGACCGTCAGGACTCAGCCCTTCGCTGTAGATGCGAACTCGCGGCAGCTGTCGTGGCTTCCACACATTCTGGTTGTCGTAGTAGAACAGGTGGCCAACGATTCCGCTGGCCGTGGGCGACGCGGCGATCCACGGTAGTTGCGCCAGGCCACGCTCGACCCCCGGGTAGGGGACGTAATGCACCACGCTGGCCACGCAGGACTGCGAAGGTGGAGTCGGACTGCTTTTGGCGCCTCTCCCTCCCGCGCGGGTTGCCTGCGCAGCGTCCAGCCGTATTGGATGGCCTCGACTCGCGACTGACGAAGCGCTGGATCGCGCGGACGAGCACGCGTATGAAATCTACCGCCACCGGGTGCCCACGGCCCGACGCGCTTGACTGCAACGCGATCGGCGACATCATGACCGAGATTGCCGCGTATTGAACCGCCGTCACTGTGCGCAAGAACGACGGCCGAGGCGCCCCCATCACCGAAGCGGATTAGCCCGGTGATGGCGGCGGTGCCTCCGTTGCCGTGCAGCGTCGCCACGCGCCCAACGGCCGGTCCGCGCGGCTCACCATCGGGCGCTCCCACCCCCTCGATGCCGGCGTCGTGGCCGTTCTCACAACTCAACGCTGAGCGCACGCTTGCCTAGTTCAACGGTCTGCTCTCGTGCTCCGTCAAGATCCATCGACCGTGCGAGTTCGCGTCCGACATCGCCGTCGCTTGGCACGCGTCGTTGCCCCGGCACCGCCGCACCAACCGCCCGACGCGCTCGGGAGATTTGTGGTGCCCGCTCCCGGCGGTCCGCCGAGACTCCGACCCCACGGCTGCGCGCGTGTTGAAGCGCGGGAGTGGCTGCGGCACGCGAGGCACCCCGACTGTCCTGACGCTCCGTCGAACTGCGCGGTTGCGTTCTTTCCGCGTGCACCGCGACTGGTCTAGGTGGGTTGTGTCGCGTCGCCGCGTTGGTGCGGGTGGGGTCCGAGGGTGCGGATGTCGCGGACGGTGAGTAGCAGCGCGACTGAGAGCACGTCGATCGCTCCGAAGAGATAGAGCGCATCAGAGGTTCCGATGGCGGTAGCGAGCGGGCCGATGAGCGCGAAGCCAAGCGGCGCAAACAGGATCGATCCGAACCAGTCATAGGAACTGACGCGCGAGCGGGCGCACGGCGGGATGTGCTGCTGCAAGGTTGTCTCCCAGAGCGTGTTGAACACCATGCCACTGAGTCCCATGATCAGCGCCGCCGCCAGAATGAGCGCCAATGGGGCGTGCGCGGCGAGCAGAAACATCGGCAGCGCCGAGATGATCCCGAAGCGGACCGCCACCAGCAGCGGTCGACGCGGACCGAGGCGCAGCAGCACGGCCCCTGCGAGCAGCCCGCCGGCAGCGCGGACGGCGAGAATTGCCGCCCACGCCCCGGCTCCGCCGAGGTGCCGTTTGGAGATCACCGCCCCGAGCACGGGGAACGCAGCGCCGACGGTGTTGGTCACCGCGAACACCGCGATCACCGACCACACCCAGGTGCGGGAGCGCACCTCCCTAAAGCCATCGCGAAGATCAGCCAGAAAGCGACTTGGGGTCGCAGGCGGCAGATCGGGCGGGTGCACGCGCGCTAACAGCATCGCGCTGGTGGCATAGCTGCCGGCGTCAACCAGCAGCGCGATGCCGGGGCTGGTGCTGACCACCAGCACGCCGGCGATTGCGGGACCCGCGATGCTGCCCGACGCCATCGCGATGCCGCGCAACGCGTTGGCCTGCTGCAGCCGCTCACCGGCCAGCAACGGCAGCAGCCCGCTCGACGCCGGATTAAAGAAGCCGCTGGCGATACCCAGCAGCACCTGGGAGACGGCCATCTCGGCCACCGTCGCGTCACCCCCGATCAGCAGCGCCCCGATCACCGCCTGGCTCACCAGCCGCACCAGGTCGGCCGCGATCATCACTCTGCGCCGTCCGACACGATCGGCGACCACGCCCCCGACAAGCAGCGCACCAGCCAGCGCCACCGTCTCAGCCGCCAGTACGAGTCCCAGATCGGTCGCTGAGCCCACGCTCAGCACGGCGAACGACAGCGCGACCGGCACCACGCCGTCCCCCAACAGCGACACCACCGACGCGCCGAACACCCGCCGGAAGTCGCGCAGACGCAGAACCTCCAGATCAGACGGCAGCCGCACCCCGGCGATTCTCCCCCCGTCACCGCCACGCCAACCTCGCGGTCAGGCCGGTATCCGGGCCGCCGATGGGTTAGCGAGTCCGACTGCGATCAGCCACCCGGACCACGTCGCCGGCGTGCCCGTGGAGGTCGACGTAGACCCGGGCACCCACAGGCGCGCTGAGGCGCCCGGCACCTGGTGCGTATGGCCGGCCAGCGTGCGAAGCTCGTCAGGGCCCACATCGACGCCAGCCGCTATGACCACGAACCCCGGCGCGGACTCGATCACCACGGCACTGGGACAGCGCTCAAACGCCGGGACCGCAACCCCAGCCAGACAACCACCAGCGCATGATCTCTATCAGGGCGACCCGCACCGTGCCCCGGATCGTGCCCAGGCCTGCAAGGTCGGAGGAGCTCCTCCCGCGCCGTCGGAGGGCCGCCAATCGACAATCTCAGGTGCCCGACGCAATGAAGCCTTAGCGTGTGGCTGTCGCTCCCACTCCTCGGGACGTCGTGGGCCGACGCCGCCATCGGAGGCCGTAAGCGCCCTGGCCCGTCGTCTCAGTCGCCTCGCCGCGCGTCACCGCCCGACACCACGCGGCGATCAGACACGCGCGAGCTGAGCGGTGGCACTGTCACAGGCGCCGCGTCTGTCTCGTCTCAAGGGACAAGACGAACGAGAGGAGCAGTCATGAAGGTTTTCCTAGCCGGCGCCACGGGCGTTCTCGGCAGAGCACTGGTCCCGCAGCTGGTGGCGCACGGCCACGAGGTGGTCGGGATGACCAGGAGCGCATCCAAGCAGGACCTGGTGCGCAGCCTGGGGGCGCGCCCGGTCGTGGCCGACGCACTGGACCCCGACGCAGTCGCCCAGGCGGTGGCCTCCGCCGAGCCCGAGGTGATCGTGCATGAGCTCACGGCGCTGTCGGGGCCGATGACTATCCGTGACGCGCGGCACCCCGAACGCTTCAGCGGGGCGATCATGACCAACCGGCTGCGTACCGAGGCGACGGACCATCTCTTGGCCGCCGGGCGCGCTATAGGGGCACGGCGTTTCGTGGCGCAGAGCTTTGGGGCGTTTCGATGGGCCCGCACGGGCGGGCCGGTGCTGACCGAGGCCGATCCCCTCGATCCCAACCCGCCCGCGGCGCTGGGAACAGCGCAGGAGGGGTACCTCTATCTGGAGCAGGCGGTGACGAGGATCGACTGGGGCGATGGCCTGGTACTGCGATATGGCGGCTTCTACGGCCCAGGGACCTCGGTCAGCCTGGCCGCGGATGCGGTGTTCGCGGCGCCGATCCGCAAGCGGCAGTTCCCGATCGTCGGCGACGGCGGCGGCGTCTGGTCACACATCCACATTGATGACGCCGCGGCGGCGACCGCGGTGGCGGTCGAGCGTGGCCAGCCGGGTATCTACAACATTGTCGATGACGAGCCCGCGCGAGTGAGGGACTGGCTACCGGTGCTGGCGACCGCGCTGGACGCCAAGCCACCCAGGCGGATCCCCCGTTGGCTGGGTCGGCTGGCGGCCGGTGAGACGGCAACGCTCATGATGACCGACGTGCGGGGCGCCTCGAATAAGAAGGCCAAGCGCGATCTCGGCTGGAAGCCGCGCTACGCGAGCTGGCGTCAGGGCTTCGCGCAGGGGCTGGGCTAAGGCGATGACCGATCAGGAGTTCAAAGAGCTGCGCCCGTCGGCGTTTGCCATCGCCTACCGGATGCTCGGCAGCGCCAGCGAAGCCGAGGACGTGGTGCAGGAGGGCTTCTTGCGCCTGCACCGGGCACGCGCGGAAGGCGAGCGGATCGAATCACCGCGCGCCTACCTGTCGACGGTGGTCTCGCGGCTGGCGCTCGACCAGCTGCGCTCGGCGCGGGTCCGGCGCGAGACCTACGTCGGCGAGTGGTTGCCCGAGCCGCTTCTGACCAGTGCCGACGACGATCCGGCCCACAAGGCCGAGACGGCGGACTCGCTGTCCCTTGCCTTTCTGGTCATGCTCGAAAGCCTGTCGCCCGAGCAGCGCGCCGCGTTCCTGCTGCGCGATGTGTTCGACTACCGCTATCCAGAGATCGCGGAGATCGTCGGCACCAGCGAGCAGAACGCTCGCCAGCTCACGACCCGGGCCCGCCGCCACGTGCAGCAGCGGCGTCCCCGGTTTCAGGCCTCACGCCACCAGCGCGAGCAGCTCGCGACCCGCTTCTTCGCGGCCGCCGAGGAGGGCGATCTCAAAGGGCTGCAAGAGCTGCTGGCGCACGACGTGGTGCTCCATGGTGACGGTGGCGGCAAGGCACCCGCCATCGCCCGAGCGCTGCACGGCCGAAGCAAGGTGGGGCGCGCGCTGACGCGAGGGTTTGTGCGGCTAAAGACGCTGCTCGGCGGGTTCAACGCCCGCCGCGAGGAGATCAACGGCCAACCGGGCGCGCTGTTCTTCGACCGCGACGGCCGACTGGCCAGCGTGATCATCCTCGACATCGCCGACGGTCAGATCCAAGCCGTGAACTCGATCGTCAACCCCGACAAGCTGCGGCACCTCGGACCGGTCGCCGACGTCAAATCGCTACTGAGGTCAACCAGATGAACGCCAGCAGCGCCACACCACGCCTGACCGCATTTCCAGGGGCCCCCCGCGGGAATCACCCGTCACCAGGCAAGCAGCGGTCGCCCGTCCGCACCGCCTACACGGCACTCGCCTGGGTGACCTTCTTCTTCGCCTTCCACGTCTACTGGAACCTCGGCGGATCGTTCGGGGTCGGTGGCGAGGGCTACGTCGGGGGCGCGAAGCTCAAGGTCGTGGGCTGGATCGTTGAGGTGCTGGCCGTGGCGGCGGTCCCACTCGGCGTCTGGGTGTGCCTGGCCATCGCTCGCGGATGGCCGCAGGGCAAGACGCGCCGCGCCGCCGCGATCATCGTCTGGCTCGCCTGCACGGTGCTCGTCGTGCGCGGCGCCGCCGGGCTCATCGATGACCTGACGCGCGCGGTGGGCCTGCTGCCCAACGGGATCACCGGCCTGTCACACAAGCAAACGATGGGCGCGGCGTACTACTGGTCCACATCCGCCATCTGGTCAGCCAACATCACCGACGGCTACTTCCTGGCCGGCGGGATCATCTTCGGCCTGCTGGGCTGCCGCTACCCCCCACCTCGATCAGAGGCTAGACAAGGAGTGCCGCCATCGACCTCCAGCTGACCGCGAAACCCGCGCTGGTCACCGGCGCCAGCCGTGGATCGCCCTGGCCCATCGTGCGCGCCCTCCGCCGAGGGCAAGCCCTGCCTCGCCCGCAAACAGGCACGCCCTACGCTCGTGAAACCCGTGCGGAAGTGAAAGCGAGTCATGGCCCGTGCGTCGCCGCGCCACACCTCCCATTCGCCAATTCCGTGGCTAGCCGGCGAGCTCGCAGCTGTTCGGTGAGCCTTCCGCTACCGGCACGCTGGCGGCAGGATGATCACAGCTCGGTCGCCCGGAGATGTCGAGGTTCGTACAACCCGAGCTCGCCACCCCCCGGCAGTCGCAGCTTCGTCAGCCGCCCCCATCGGGCTTCGGTGACAGCCGCGAACGTGGCACCTTTGGCGGTCAACTGAGCCATGGTTGCGTCCAGGTCGTCGCACATCAGGTACAGCTCGTGTACCGGCGGGCCATCGACGGGATGCACGGCGATCTCAGAGGGCGGAAGTTTGAAGATCAGCCAGCCGGCGCCGGCGTCGACGTGCGGGTAGTCGAGCACGTCTCGAAAGAAGGCACGGTCGGCTTCGGCGTCGCCGCTGTAGATGATGACGTGGCCACCATTGATCACGCCGACAGCGTACTGGTGGGCCGCAGAGGCCCGGCAGGAGCCGCAGCCATCGTGGGCGGGTGCGCGAATCCGCCGTTGGGCAGTAACACTGCCACCGGCGCCTAGGCCCGATGGCGTATCACGGCGTGCGCAAGTCGCTCCCCTTAGTGTCGCAGTGGCGATTTGCAGTAGCGCGGCGCGCGGTGCGGCCGCGGATGCAGTCCGGTTTGTCGAGCGTGCCCCCGAGCGTCCACATCGAAGGGGTCGCCGTACCTTCAGACGATCGCCGAAGCCCGGGTCCACGAGAGCGCCGGTGATAGGTGTCCCCGTCATACGTGGTGTGTGAATGCGGGATCTACGCGAGCTTGAGACGTGTAGTCCCGAGAGTGGGCCACCAAGGTCACCGCCCAGAACGCCTGCCGCCACAAAGCAGGGCCCGAGGCCGCAAGATGAACGTGCCCTGCTCGTCGCCAGATGCGAGGCGGTCTTCCCTCCGCGCCTCATCCACCCAAAGATCGGTGAGTTCAGGCTTAGACCCAACCTTCCCTGGTGGCTCGTACTGCCGCCTGGAGGCGATTCCGCGCTCCGAGCCTCCGCAAGATCTCTTGAATGTGTGACTTCACTGTGTTCTCGCTGAGATGGATCCGGCCGGCGATCTCCCGGTTGGATAGGCCGTCTGTCATCAGGCGAAGGATCTTTTGCTGGCTGTTGGTGAGCAGCGGCCGTGTCCGTGTTGGGGTAATAGGTCCAAGACGGAATGCAGCGGCGCTGCGCTCGCGCTCAAGCTCCACCAGCTGATCTCGCTCCGCCTCGCTCAGATGCTGGTGAAGCTGCTGGAGCCTCGTGATCATCTCCTGTTGATGCTTGTGCAGCATGGCGTTGTCGATCGCGACGGCGACTTGGTTGGCGAAGGTGGAGAGGAGACGCTCGTCCTCGGGCCCGTACCCCTTCTCCTTGTTCGCCACGCCGATCATCCCGATCACGTCCCGGCCCACGCGGAGCGGTACCCCGAGAAAGGTCCGAACTCTGGGATGTCCCGGTGGCTGGCCAACACGCCCCGGGTCATTCTCGACATCGTTGGAGATCTTCGGGCGGTCTTCGATGATCACCCTCCCGAAGACACTGGGACGAACCGGCATCCGCTTGAACCGCTCATAGAATCGCGGATCGGGCGGCGCAAACCCCTTGACCGCGACGACGTCCATATCGATGCGATCCTCGTTCAGGAGGTCGATAAACCCCATCTCCGACTTCGTCAGCGCGAGGCAGTAGGTCAGCGCCAAGTCGTAGACCTCCGACAGCCCACCTGAGAGGCCGCGCAGGCTGGCGATCTGCACCGAGATCCCGTACAAGGACTCCAGCTGGTCGCGAAACCGGTCGATTGCTGGATGATACGTCTGGGGCAGGCCACGGTCTTGGCGAGATCGTGTAGGGAGCGCTGGCGCGGGCTCACCCAATCGGAGGTGTTCGTGGTTTGGCAAGACGCGGATCTTCATCCGACCGGGGGAGTCCATTTCACCCGATTTACCGATGACTGGGCGGTCTTTGGCCGGGACAATCTTCCTCCTGTTCGTCGTCGCACGACCTATGGCAGCGCCGGTTCTACCACTACCCCTTCCTCGGATCGGATTCCGTGATCTCAAGTGGTTCCTCGTGCTCGTCGAGGAGCAGCACTTCGGCCGTGCTGCCGAGCAGCTCGGGGTCACCCGGTCGGCGCTCGCCCAAGTGGTGCGCCGCATGGAGGCGGAGCTCGACGTGCCGCTGGTCATGTGCCAGAGCTCGGTGGCCATCCCGACGACCGCCGGCGAGAGCTTCGCCGCCCAAATCGCCCCGCTGCTCGGCGGGCTGGAGCTGGCCATCGGGGAGGCGCGCCGCGCCGCCGGGGTCGGCGTCCCGGTGCGTATCGGATGCGTCCCGGACCTGCGGCTGGCCCGTCTGCAGGGCTTCATCGGCGCGCTCTATACGCGACATCCTGAACTCCAGCTGGACGTCTCCTACCTGCGCACAGCGGAGCAGATCCGGCGCCTGCGAACCGGTCGATTGGACCTCGGACTGATCCACGATGCTGGCGAGCTCGAGGGCATCGATGTCGAACCTGTGTTCCGGGGCGAGCCCCTCGCCGCCTTCCTACCCGTGAGCCACCGGCTCGCGACCGCGGACACCATCGCGGCAGGCGACCTGTTGGAGGGCGAGTGCGTGCTCGTTGTCCCCCGCGCGACGCCGATCCGGCGCTCGCCGACCTCGTCGTGGCCCGCCTCTCCGACGCCGGTCACGATGTCCGCGACGTACGGGAGGCAACCGCCGATGACCCGCGTAGCCTCCTGCTCGCCATCGCGCAGCACCACTGGATTGCGATCGAGCCGGCCTCTACGCTCGACGCGGTCGGCGACGTCGCGTCGCTCGTGACGGTCCGTCCGCTGGCGCCCGCCGTTGCGATGCCCGACACAGCGGTCGCGTCGCGAGCCAATCCGCCGCCAAGCTTCAGCTGGTCGCCTCCTTGGCTCGAGAGGCTGCGAGGTGGCTGTACGCCGACAGATTCCCGTGCCCGACGCGCGCCCGCTCGCCGTCACCGTAGGTTCGGTGGCTCGGCCGCGTGCAAAACCGGACGCTGGGGCGGCGGACGGCCGCCGCGGCGTCATGCGCAGCGACCGACGGAGTCCATGGCAATCTTCATGCTAAGAGATCACCAACCGTGGCTCGGCAGAAACGGACGTCATACTGACGATCGATCATCGGACGCTGCGGGCACCCTGAGGAGGGCATCCGGCGCCGGCGGTTCGGCCGTCTCACTCCCGAAGGATCAACGGAAGTTGGTCAGCCCCCGCCCCGAGCCGGCCACCGTGGCAGCTGTGGCAGCTGGCTAAATCACTCGGCGACGTCGCGGATGGCGAAGATGTGCTCGGCACGGAGACGCACCAGCAGCTCGCCTTCGACCGCATTACGCCGCCCGAACTGCTCGGCCAGGTCCTCGCCCATGTAGCGCGCTCCGATCCGCGTCGCGTACGGCAGCATCTCCGTTAGGTCTGCACTGATCCGCACCGGACCGCTCACGGTCACGAACGAGTACGGCGGTCGCTCGTCGTCAACACACATGCTGGCCCAGCCAGTTCGGGCCAGCGAGCGGCCCTTGACCGTCCCCGCGCCAGTGTTGAACACGACCTCGTCACCGTCAAGCACAAACCAGATCGGCACCACGTGCGGACGCCCGTCGCGCCGTGTGGTCGCGAGCTTACCGGTGCGAGTACCCGCCTCCAGGAACGCTCTCCACTCCACCTCGCTCATCGGCGGCATCCGCTCATCGTATCGGCGCCCCTGCGTTTCAATCGCCAACGCTCACCGAACATTCGAGAGCCGGCCCGCTACCCCGGTGTTGGGCGACGGGCAGGGCCGCCGTAGGCGACAGCGAGAGACCCGCAACGAGCGTGCTGCGGGCCTGCGCCGAGACGGTCTCTGAGCGTCCTCCGGGTGTTGGGTCGGCGGCGCGATCTCGCCGTTCTGGTCTTTCAGGCTGCTGGTCGGTGGACCGTTTGTCTCACGCGACCGGGAGGGCTTCACAGGTTGGGACGGACGAGGCGCCGATCGACGTCAGCGCGGCCGGCTTGAAGCCTTTGACGACCAGCCAGGTGCCGAGCGAGAACTCGAACGCTGCGATCGGGAGCGCGGCTAGAGCGGCGAGCGGAGACACCTGGGCGTAGGCGCCGAAGAAGACCGCAATGTCGGAGGCGAGGAGCAGCGGCGCGCCGACGAACGCGACGATCGGGAGGATGCGGGGCACGAGGCCGGACCGGTACAACGCGTAGCCCAGGAGCAGGTCGCAGGCGACGGGCATGAGGCTCTGAGAGAGCAAGAACGTCCAGTTGTAGACGGCAACCAGGGTGTGGCCGGTCGTGACGAGTGAGGCCGAGTCCACGCCGGCGGTGCCGGCGACGTGGGTTCGCAAGGTGATGATCGAGAGCATGCTGATGACGCCGACGAAGATGAGGCTGGTTTCGAGAACCCGGGCGGTGACGAGCCCGAGCGCGGCGGTCCGGCTGACTCGTTTGATGACCGGGTACAGCACCACGGCGGTACCGATGCCGGCCAGACCGACGATGACCTCGGAGAGAGCGCCCCACAGCACGCCGGTGTCGCTGCCGGCGCCCAGGACGAACGTGCCGACGTGATCCTTGACGGGCTTGTACAGCGCGAGGGTGGGGATGGACACGAACGTGATCAGGTACAGCACGCCCGCGGCCAGGGAGATCCTTCTCGTCGGGTCCATGCGGCGGCGTGAGGTGGGCGGCCGGGCGGCCACGGTGGTGCGGACGGTGGGGGTGTCGGTGGTCATAGTCATGTCGTGCTCCTTTGGGACTGGGTGGATGAGCTGCGGTGGGTCGTGCCGGGCGTGGTGGCCTTGTCTGGTTCCGTCCGGGTGACGGAGATGAGCGGCACGCCGAGGTCGCTGAGCTTGCGGAGCAGACCGTGGAGTGCGGACTGGTCAGCGACGGTGCCGTGGATGACGGTGGTGCCGTCGTCGCGGGCGGTGACGCTCATGCCGTCAAACCAGCCGCCCCAACGACGCGCCAGGTGTCCCTGGACACGAATCTCGTACCGCGCCGCACCGGAGTCCTGGTCGGTCGGTACATCGCGCATGCTGATCGCCTCCTTTTTGCGTTCCCGGGGGCCGCGGTTGCGGTCATCGGTGTGACGGTTGCGATGGTGGCCGGCGATGTGGTGAGCTGTCATCACCACATGTGGTGATGAGCGTTGTGATCTGGTCCGGTCGCGTCGCGAGTCAGTCGGTCGGTAGCGGGACATCCCCGATCCCGACATCTCGGTAGGGGGAGCGCCAGACGAGCCGCGTGGCCCGCGTCTGCTGGTCAGCTGCGGCGGTGGCCGGGGAGCAGCTTGAGCTCGTGCGCCTGGCGGACAGCGCCCCGGCGGCTGGTTACGTCGAGCTTGGAGTAGATGTTCTTGGTGTGCGTGCGCAGGGTGTTCAGCGACACGAACAGCTCGCGGGCGATGTCGGGCCCGGAGAGGTCGGTGCCGAGCAGCCGGAGCACATCGAGCTCACGGGCGCTCAGCGGCTCGACGAGCGCGGTCGGATCCGCGGGGCGATGCTCGGCGCCCATCGCCGCCGTCAGCACGCGGCGGACGTAGCCACGGGCGACTTCCCGGTCGGTCAGGTTCTTCAGCAGCCCCGCCATCGGCGGCCCCTCGTCAGCGAACACGCGCACGTAGCCCTCCGGCTCCGCGAGCGTCACGGCGCGCTTCAATGCGCCGAGGGCTGCCGGTACATCCCGCTGGGCGCGATGCGCCAGCGCCTGCACGACCAGGACCTCGATGACGCTGCCGCCCCGCTCACCTTCTATGGCCGCGGGCAGCAGCCGCCCGAGAAGGCTGAGCGCTTCGTCCAGCGCGGTGTCGTCGCGTTCCGCTTGGTACCGGGCCAAGAGCAGCCGTGCGAGGGTGAGATGCTCGTACTCGCGCAGGTAGGAGAGCTCGTCGCCGGCGCTCAGCTGCTGTTCGCGAGCCCACGCGCTCGCGTGACCCAGCTCGCCGCGCCGGAGCTGTAGCCGTGCCCGCACCGCGGGAACCGGCCGGACGTTCGGGGAAAAGTCGCCGGCATAGACACGGACTGCTTCGTCAAGCAGCTCGAGTGCAACGTCAAGGTCGCCCTGAACTTCCCGCAGCCGAGCCGTGACGACGCGCCACCGGTACGGGTTCTGGGCCAACCCGTTGTGGTCACCGAGGCGCTCGCTGATGGCCAGGTGTTCGGTGGCTGCCGCGAGGTCGTTGCGCTCGAGCAGCACCTCCGCGATCGCGACGTGCATATCCGCCGTTCCCTGGACGGGCACGCCGCCCGGCTTCGGGGCGGCCAGGTCTAGGGCCCACTGGTAAGTGCGCATCGCGTCACTGAGTTGCCCCTGGGTGCGGCGGATGTCGCCGATGGTGATGCAGCAGCCGAGGACGTCGGCGAGCAGCCCGCCGCTCGCCAGCCCCGCGACGGTCTGCGTGTAGGCGGCGTGAGCGCCGACGAGGTCGCCGATGGTCCACGAGGCGAGCCCGGCCAGCGCGCCGGCGGCGGCTCGGGTGACGTCGTCGTCTGGCGGCGTCAGCGACAACGCTTCCCGAGCGTGGGCCATGGCGCCGTCCAGGTCTGAGCGCGCGAGCGCCACCGCGGCCCGGTACATCTCGATGCTGGCGGGAAGGGACCGGTATCCGTTTTCGTCCACGACGACCAGGCCGGGCGGTGGCCGCTTCGCCCAGGTGCCGTCCTGCAAGCGGACAGAGTGTTCGATGTCCGTCAGTCGCTCGTCAACAGCGTCGAAGTCCCACACGCGTGCCAGTGCACCGACGAACGCGATGCCGAGCACCGGCCGGACCCGCACCACCTCGTCGGGCAACGCGCGCACCCAGCGGGCAAACTCGACTTCTCGTCGTTCCCGGCGCATCACCGGCATGACGAGCTCCATGAGATCCGCGGCTCGAGCCCAGTCGTCGCCGTCCAGAGCGTGGCTGACGGCCTGCGACGTGTCGCCGTTGGTCTCAAACCAGGCGCTGGCCCGCCGGTGAAGCTCGCTGACCTCGTCGCCGCGCTCCTCGAGCACGTGGGCGCGAAGGACGTCGGCGAACAGGTGGTGGTATCGGTACCACTGTCGCCGGTCGTCGAGCGAGACGAGGAACAGGTTGGCCCGTTCGAGCGCTACGAGCGCCGCCGTGCCGCCGGCCCGTCCGGTGACCGCGTCGCACAGCGGGCCGGTGAGCCGCTCCAGGACGGACGTCGCGAGCAGGAAGTCTCGGACCTCGGTGGGCTGGCGTGCCAGGACCTCCTCGACGAGGTAGTCCACGATGTAGCGGTCGTCGCCGGCGAACCCGGCGATGAACGCGCTGGCGTCCTCACGGCCCTGCATCGACAACGCCGCCAGCTGCAGGGCGGCGATCCAGCCCTCGGTGCGCCCGCCCAGCGTCGCGACGTCATCCTCGCTCAGCCCGAGTCCCATCGGGCCGTTGAGGTACGTCGCGGACTCCTCAGTGGTGAAGCGTAGGTCGGCCGCCCGCACCTCCAACAGCTGACCGCGGGCGCGCATCCGGGCCAGCGCAAACGGCGGGTCGGCCCGGGTAGCCAAGACCAGGTGCAGCTGCGGGGGCTGCTGCTCGAGGAGGAACGTCATCCCGTCGTGCACCTCGGATGCCTCGATGAGGTGATAGTCGTCCAGGACGAGCAACAGGTCCTTGGGCAGTCTGCCAAGGTCGTTGAGCAGCGCGGCAAGCGCCGCTTCGGGCGGCGGCGAGGACGACGCCAGCAGCTGCGACGTCCCCTCACCAACACCGTTCGTGGCCGTCTGCATCGAGGTGACGACGTACGCCCAGAACAGCGCGGGGTCGTTGTCGCGATGATCCAGCGACAGCCACGCGATAGAAGCTGCTTTGGCGGGCACGGTGGCCAGCCACTCGGTGAGCGCAGTCGTTTTCCCAAAGCCGGCAGGCGCGGACAGCACGGTCAAAGCCGACTGCGACGCCGCGCTGAGCCGCTCAGCCAGCCGCGCGCGGGCGACCGCATCGGGCCGCCGGGCGGGGACACGGTACTTGCTCTCCAGCAGCCCACCTACCATCGCAGCCTCGCTTCGGTGGTCGAGCGCATCCGCCGCCACCGAACGGGCGCCGTGTGGCCCGTGCAACGCTTCACCCGAACTCTCATCTGAAACAGCCGCATCAGACCATGGTCGCACTTGGTGGCGACAGCCCGAACCACCACATCTGGCGCCCTTGTCCCGCCGAGCGCCTGCGACGAGTGCATCGTCGCCGTCTGAGGCCATCGCGCCGTGTACTGCGCGCTGTGTCAAGCTCCTGCAGTCGCTTGGAGGGCAAATCTCAGCGGGTCCGACATCGGGCAACCGCAGTTCTGGTTGACAGCGCTTGCGTCACGGTGCGAGACTTGATCGGCACACATTGGAGGGATCGGGGTCACTGCAATGCATGTCTTTGAACGGCGCGGCCGGCCGTCGACGAGCGGGCTTGGCGGGGTGCGTGTCGGCTTCGCCGCTCTAGCGTGTGCTTCGCTGATCGCGGCGCTCCTGCCGTCGCGTGGACTGGCGACGTTCCCGGGGCGTGACGGGCTCATAGCGTTCTCGCAGGGCGACCTGTTTCCGGGCGGGAGCGCGCTGGTTCCGGGCGGGGGAGCCTCGGCGCATTCGCAGATCTACACGATCGACCCGTCGGGGGGCGTGGTGACCCAGCTCACGCACGTGGCTTCAGACCGAGCGGCCGCCTCGCCGGACTGGTCACCGGATGGCAAGCGGATCGCATATGAGTCCAACCAGACCGGGGGCTTTCAGATCTGGGTCATGAACGCCGACGGCAGTGGTGAGACTGCACTCACGCGGGAGCGCGGTTACGAGGACTTCCAGCCGAGCTTCTCGCCGGATGGGAGCCGGATCGTGTTTAGCCGGTGCGGTGAGCCATTCGGCTCGGTCGCGTTCTGCGATCTCGATTCCATCAACGTCGACGGCACCGGCCGCAGGACCCTGTTACATGCTGGCCATTGGACCAACCTGCGTCCTGAGTACTCGCCCAGTGGACGTGCCATCACCTTCCAGAGCGATCGCGGCGGTTACATTGCCTCGGTCTGGACGATGCGCTCGGACGGTTCGCACGTGCGGCGGCTCACCCCGCCCAGCATCGAGGGGTTTTGGCCTGACTACTCCCCGGACGGTCGCACGATCCTCTTCGGCGACAACTTCGGCCGCCCCACCACTAACACCTGGAGCGTGGGCGCGTCCGGCGGGGGACTGCGCAAGCTCACTCATCTGCCCGGCGCGGGCGACGGCTTTTCGAACTACTCGCCCAGCGGCACCCGGATCGTGACGCTCGGGGGAGACGCCTGCCCGAAGGCATCGAACTGCCTGTCGATCATCGACGCCGACGGCTCGCATCTCCAGCCTGTGTTCACCCATGTATCCAATACGTTCCTCACCGATTGGGGGTCGGCGCCGTGATCACGCTCCGTCGGCTGTGGCGACTCTCGCCCCTCGTGCTGCTTGCCGCGCTCTCACTGACCGGCGCGGCGCGCGCGACGTTTCCGGCCGCCAACGGGAGGATCGCCTTCTGGGATTTCAAGAACGGGCAGGTCTACACCGTCAACCCCGACGGGTCGGGGCTACGACAGCTCACGCACCCCCGCCGCGGCCTCCAGGCGCAATTCCCCGACTTTTCTCCGGACGGCAGACACCTGGTGTTCAGCGTCGGCGACAACCACCATCCGTCGCGGATCTGGATCGCCAACGCCGACGGCTCACGCCAGCACCAGCTTGCCGCCGAAGCCAGGGGGTTTCGCGACCTCTTCCCCCGCTACACCCTCAATGGCCGGGCGATCGTCTTCTCTCGTTGTCTGCCCGGGGACGGCGACTGCGCGATCTGGACGATGCACGCCGATGGGACCCATCAGCATGCTCTGACCTCCTATGTGACCAGCGGCAACGACCAACACAATGACTTCGGCTCCGCCATCTCTCCGGACGGCAAACAGATCGCCTTCACCCGCTTTGAAGCGAACGGCATCGCCGCCCAGATCTTCGTGATGGACGCCGACGGCAGCCGAGCCCACACCATCACCCCGCCGGGATTGGAGGGCGGAAGCCCGAACTGGTCCCCCGACGGCCACCTGGTCGCCTTCAGCAGCAACCAGACGCGGACCGGTAGTCAGATCTACACTGTGCGCCCCGATGGGACTGGGCTGCGTGCGCTGACCCCAGACCTCTATCCGCACAACGCGACCGGACCGAGCTACTCCCCCAACGGTAGCGGGATCGCGTTCGCCAGCGACCGCCGCTATGGGGACGGCTGCTGCCTTGACCTGTTCGAGATGAACGCCAACGGCACCGGCCAACACAGGATCCACCTCGGACTGCGCAACGCTGGAATCGTGGATCCCGTCTGGGGGCCAGCAGTCCGCTGAACGACCAACCGGGCCGACTGTCAGCCGACGCTCGCAGCCAGGGACTAAGCCTCTGGCTCCGCTTCGAGCGTCGGTGACCTCACCGGACCGGCCCGCCTCAGACAAGGCGAGACACGTCATCCGAGGCTAAAATCGACTCCCACGGGCCGGGCGTCGGCGGTCGACCACGCTGCGCGTTACTACGGCAGTACCACTGAAGCACGAGCGTCGGTCATCGAAAGCGATAGCGCAGAGTTAGACCGGCACTCTCACGGGGCGACCGAACAGCCTGGCGCGATGATCAATCAGCAGCAGCCGACCGCAGGCCGTGTCGTGCGTCCGGTGGTCGTTTCTCGTGAGACGGTTGTCAACGACCTGGTTGGCCTGCTCGCGGTTCGGCGGTCAACGGTGAGGCTGGTGATCCATTGAGAGGGTCTTCGACGAGGTTGAGGAAGACGGTGACGATGCGGGGATCGAATTGGTGTCCGGCGTTCGCGAGCAGTTCGGCTCGAGCGACTTCGTGGGTCAGCGCTTGGCGGTAGGCGCGATTGGTGCGCATCGCGTTCCAGGAATCGCAGCAGGAGATAATGCGCGCTTCGAGGGGTATGGCGGTCCCGCTGAGTCCGTCTGGGTACCCGCGTCCATCCCAGCGTTCGTGGTGGGAGCGGACGATTAGTCCGACGTTGCGCATGAACCCTCCGACGCGGTCGAGCATCTTCTGCCCCTCGAGGGTGTGCGTCTCGATGATCTTCCATTCGTGAGGGTCGAGCTTGCCTGGCTTGTTGATGATCTCCTTCGGGATCGCGATCTTGCCGACGTCGTGCAGCAGCGACGCAAACTCGAGGTCGCGACGCTGCTCCGCGTCAAGGCCGAGTTCGGCGCCGACCTCGAGCGCGAGGCGCACGACGCCCTTGGAGTGCTGGCCGGTGTAGCCGTCATCGGCCTCGACGACGTCGCCGAGCACGAGCGCGGTTCCGCGGTACGCATTATTGAGCTCGATCAGGCCCCGCATTCGCTGGTGGCGCTCGCGGGCGAAGACCGCCAGCAGGACCAGCAACGCGAGCGGTGCGAGGGCCACGATCGGGGTGTCGTGAAGGTCCTCGGCCACGAGGAGCGCGATGACCGAGAGCGCGGCGTCGACGCCATAAACCCACGTGTCGCGCAGCTGGTCCGCGAGGGTCGCTGCTCGTTCCAGCGACAGCCGGATCGTGGAGGCCATCAGATCGGCAGCGAACTGGGCGCCGAGCGCGGCGATCAGGAGAGCTGGGCCGGCCTCGTCGGGTCTGACGCCGGTGAGCGCGAAGACCGCGACCGGGCCGATCGCGAACCACGCGTTCCCGATCTCCTTGATCAATCGAATCGGTGGACGATCGCCGGCGAGCACCTCGGGGAGCCGAGCGACCATCATCAAGACCACCACCGCGACGGGGACGATCGCGACCGGCACCGCGAACATCAGCGGGACGAACGCGAGCTGTGTCGCGACCGTGTATCCGTAGGGGCTATCGAAGCGCACCCGGGAAGCGACCACCATCACCAGCCCACACAGAGCCGCTGGGAGCACCGGGAATCCGCGAGGCGGGTCAACCCACCACAGCGCAGCCGCCACGGCAACAAACGCGAGGCTGAACACGACTTCGATCAGCCGCTCGCGTTGCATCAGGCCGACATCTGCCTGCTTGAACGTGTCGGCAAGCAGCTCCTGCTCCCCCAGGTTGGGCGTAAACGACATCAAGCCTGTATCGACCGCGCGCGAGCCTTCCGTTAGGACGGCTCGCCGGTCGCTCTTCCCAACGTCCGTCCAGAATTAGGCCATTCCCGATTACCGCGAGCGCGGCGGGCCGAACACACGAGGACAAGACAACAAACCACTACTGAAAAGGGCAAACCCGGCGCGAGCCGGGGACGCAAAGCTAGAGGTCTCACACCCGTGAGATAGCTCGGCCGCCAGTGCACACCACGGAAGGCGCGCACATATGACGAAGGACCTTTTCAACGCCCGCAAGCTGGGAATATGCGGTGTTTTTGCTGTTCTCCTCTCGGGCCTGGCTGCGGGACCTGCTCTGGCTGGCCAAAATCAGGCCCCGTGCTCACCACCGCAGCTCTCGCAACCGTTTGCGTCGGCCGGCGACACGAACTCCTACATGCTCGCCCCCGGGCAGACCGCAGGTAACTTCAATGGGAGCGGATGGACGCTCACCGGCGGAGCCCGCATCGTCACCACCCGCCTGGCCAATGGTCAGACCGGGCAGGTGCTTGATCTCCCTAGCGGATCGCAGGCAGTCAGCCCCACGCTCTGCGTGCGGTCAAACTTCCCGACCGCCCGGGCAATCGTCAACGACGTGGCCGGAAACGGCGGTGTCCAGGTGTCGGTCTCCAATAACCGTACCGGCGGTGGCACCGCGAACGCCGGCGTCCTGAACCCCGGCCCATCCGGCTGGACGGGCTCGGATCCGTTCGACACGGGCGCAAGCACCGCCCCTGGGCAGCAGCATGTGCAGTTCACGTTCACGGCTGCCGGGACGGGCAGCGAGTACCAGATGTACAACTTCTACGTCGACCCCCGGATGTGCGGATAGCCGACGGACGAAAGATCAACAATCACACGCGCGGTCCGGCCAGGCAGCCGACTGGCCGGACCCCCGCGCGCGCGTTCGTGCATGAGCAAGCCGTAAGCGCCTACGCGCACACCGATATACCAAACCGACCCCGACCTAAAGCCGCAGTCGACCGCTGTCGGCGTGGGCGAGATTCGGCGAGTTCTCCGAGCTTGCGGACCGTCCTCGAGTCGCGGTTGGGTTCAGTCCGTACCGGTTCCATTGCCCGCCTGAGTGGTGTTCCCCTCCGCCACGTTGAGTACCTTCGGTTGCGACTCGGCGGTTTTGGTCGTTCGGGCAGTCGAATTGGATTTGGTGGACGCGGGAAGATGTGGGCGACCTCCAGCGGCTGGCTGCTGGATGAGATCGTCAACGCTGCTGGCGAGCATCGGCTTGGCGAAATAGAAGCCCTGGCAGCCATCAGAGCCCAGCGCGGTCACCTGATCGCGCTGCTGAGCGGTCTCGACGCCTTCGCAGACAACGGTCATTCCGATGCTGTGCGCGAGCCCGATAATCACGGTCACGGTCTCGCGGCTGCTGGGCTTTTCGCTGAGCTTGGCGATGAACGTCTGATCGACCTTGATCGTGTCGATCGGCAGGGTGTTGAGATAACCCAGCGAGGAGTATCCGGTCCCGAAGTCATCGAGAGCGAGCTTGACCCCGATCTCCTTGAGCTCCTCGAGGACGACCAAGGCGCGCTCCTCGTCGCGGACAAACACGCTCTCGGTCACCTCCATAGTGAGCAACGCCGGATCGGTTTCGGTGCTGGCCAGGACCGTCTGCACGGTCATCGCGAAGCCGGCGGACATGAATTGGTGTGCCGAGACGTTGACCGACATGCCGATCCTCGTCGGCGAGTGCTGTTGCCAGTGGTGGCGGTCGGCGCACGCGTGCTCGAGCACCCACCCGCCGAGTTCGATGATCTGGCCCGACTGCTCGGCGAACGGGATAAACACCGTCGGGGCAACCGGCCCGCGCGCCGGGGGCGTCCAACGCAACAGCGCCTCAACGCCGGTGACCTCGCCGTCCGCGGCGTCGACGATCGGCTGATAGTCGAGATGCAGCTCGCCGCGGGCGATGGCCCCGGGCAGCCCCCGCGCCAGGCCGGCCTGATGCCCGGCGAGATGCAGGTGACGCAGATCAAGGACATCACCGCTTCCGACCCGGTCGCGTTTTGACCGGTACATCGCCAGATCCGCGTCGCTGAGCAGCTCCTCGGGGGACTCGGTCTTCTGGCCGGTGAAGGCGATCCCGATGCTCGCGCTCACCGTCACCTCTACGCGCGAAAGATCAAACGGACGTGCCAGCTCAGCGTCGAGACGAACCGCGATCGGATCAGCCGCCGCCGGGTCAGCGAGATCCTCGCACAAGATCACGAACTCATCCCCCGACAGACGCGCCAGACTGTCGCCGGGTCGCAACATGGCGGTCAGCCGCTCGGCGACCGCCATCAGCAATTCATCACCGACTTGATGCCCGTAGGTGTCATTGACCTCCTTGAAGCGATCGAGATCCATGAAGAACACCGCGGAGAGCTTCTTTGACCTCCGGCTCACGCGAAACGCGTGCTCAAGCAGCTCCAACATCAGCACCCGGTTGGGCAAGCCGGTCAGTGGATCGTGCAACGCCGCTTCGCGCGATTGATCCGAGGAATCCTGAAGATCAGACCGCGCCTGCGCGTTGATCAGATACCCCGCCGCGACATCCGCCAGCGTCTGGGCGGCAATCATCGACCCGCGCGACAACGGCCCCGCAGTATCGCGATACAGATCAAGCGCCCCGAGCTGCACATCATCGTGGCGCAACGGAAACGCAAACACTGCCACCAGCCCCGAAGCCAAAGCGCGCGGCGCGAACTCAGCGAAGCGATCCTCGACGCGTAGATCACGCACCGACACCCCCTCCCCGGTGTGATACGCCGCCAGGCACGGCCCCTCACCCAACTCCGTCTGCAACTTCTCGTACCGCAACGCCGACGGGTCTGACGCCGCGACATACCGCGGCTCCAGGCCCGGCGCGATCAACGTCACGCCCGCCGCCGTGATCGGCAAGATGTCGACGATCCGTCTGACCAGATGATCCAAGATCCCCTGGATGGGAAAGTTCGTCACCATCGTGCGAGCGAACTCGCTCAACACATCTGACAGCTCCTCCTTAGCGATCATCGCCCCGGCGCCCCTAGGGCAACGCGGCCACCACCACCCACCACCCAGTTAGGCGCACCGCGAACGTCCCGGTGCGACACGCGGGCGCCAGAGGCTGGAGAACCAGCCAAACTCATTGCCCGACCCGATCGTGATACCACCACGTGCGTCCCTCCTCGTAAACCATCGATACGAAAAAGGGCGGTCAACGAGCAAAGGCAGTCACCGTGCGCCTGCCAAGCATCACGCAACCCAAGACCAACGATCCCTAGCCCCGTACGCGGTACTCGATTTCGCTGCGAAAACACCCTGAGCACAAATTGCGCCCATTTACCGGCCAATGTCTCAGCGCGTGAGGCTGTCGGCGCGTAGCGCGCCGCATCACACCGCTCACGGGCAGGCGTAGAGGACCAGGGCCAGCAAGCCCAACGCCTCGTCGAAAGCGGGCGCGAGTCTGGCCCGAACTGCGAGAAGGGGACCATCCTCGCGTTCCCAGAAAGAGGACATCGCATCCTCCCTCCGCAGTCAACCCGGACGCCCGAGCGAAAGCTTTGCGTCCACGTCCGTTCGTCTACCGCGTAGGCGGCTCGGTCCGCGGATCGGCCAGCGCTCCACGAGCGGCGGGGAGACTCGTCCGTCGGCGGGCGCAGGCGACACGATCGGCGATGAGTGACAGTTCGCAACGTCCTCATCGACACCGCGGTGCTCTCCAACCTCGGCCGGATCGAGAGCATCCCGCACCTCGGCGACGCTGGGACGGAGATCGCCTCGCCGGTCTGGTAGGCGGCCAGACACGGTCCCTCGCCAAGCTCGGTCTGCAGCTTCTCGTAACCCATTGACGAAGCATCCGAGGCTGCAATGTGCTGCGGTTCGAGGGTCGCGGAGATCAGCGTGACGCCGGCGCCGGTGACCGGCATAACGTTGACGATGAGCTCCACCAGATGATCGAGAATGCGTTGAATCGGGCAGTCCGTCACCATTGTCCGAGGAAACTCACTCAGAACGTCCGCTAGTTCCTCCTTGACCATGACACTCCAGCTTGAGTGGCCAGGTGCGACCTGGTGACCGCTGGTTGCTGATCGGACGTCTGTCGGTGACCGCACGCCTTACCGCTTACCGCGACCGAGTATCAGCGACCGAACGTGTTTGCGCAATCGGCCAACCGGCCGATGGCCGGTTGATCGAGTGCATCGGCGCTCAGCCGGCGACGTGTGGCGCGACCCCTCGGGGGAACTGCTATTGGATGAATCCTTCGCGCAGCGCCGTTGCCACCGCTGACGCCCGGTCGGGGACCTCAAGCTTTCTGTAGATGTGCTCGAAGTGAGTCTTGACGGTTGCTTCGCTCAGCTCGATCTCCTCCGCGATCTGCCGTCGCGTATGCCCGGTGGCCGAGAGCTGTAGCACCTCCAGTTCACGCGGAGTAAGGACGGGCGCGGAGAGCTCGCCGCGACGTTGGGCCAGGCACTGCCCGATCTCGTAGCTGATACCGAGCAGCGAGCGCATGAACTGATCAGTGAGCGCCGGCTGGCGTTCGGAGGCGAAGGTGAGTACCGCCAGCACTTCGTCACCGTAGGTCGCCGGCACTGCCAGCGTGCCGTACATTCGAGTTCGAGCATCCAACGCGCGGACCGCGGCGACGGCGTCATCGGTGAGGTCGGCAACTCTGGTCGGAACGCCCGATACCCAGGCTGCTCCAGCGAGTCCTTCGCCCCGCGCGCGGCGGATCTTGCGGACTTCCGATTCAGGTTCAGGCGCGCGCAATCCCCGCGCCCGCCAGACCACCCAAGCGGTGAGCGCGTGGTCATGCGGGATCCACATCATCCCGAAGTCGAACTCCAGCGCTTCCGCGAGGTCCCTGACCAGGCGTCGCGCGCCGAGCGGGCCAGGCTGCCAATCGGACAGGGCATCAGAAACAGCGAACCGGGCAGCCAGCTCTCGCTCGGCCTGGTGCTCGTCGGTGGCGTCCTGGACGGTACCGATCAACGTTCGTGATCGCTCACCGGTGTTCACGACTGACACGACCGTTGAGCTCAGGTGACGCACTGTCCCGTCGGGCCACACGAAGCGGTAACGCACCTCACGATGCCGGCGGGCACGGCCAAGCTCGTATACGGCCCGCTCGAGGCGCTTCTTATCGTCAGGATGGCAATGCGCGAACACGTACTCGGCCGACGGCGTGATCTCATCGGGCTGCAGTCCATAGATCCGAAACAGATTGTCGGACCACAGAAGCCGACCAGAGGTCAATTCCCAGATCCCGAATCCCGCCAGCTCCTCCGCCCGCTCATACAGGGTCTCCCGGCTCGGCGTTGTCGCAGGCACGTGATCATCCGACAGATCTCGGATCCAGGTAGTGACGTGCGTAGGATCCTCGCTCGTGACAGCAAGCCTCAGGTTGACGAGAAACTCGCCCCCGTCCGCGTGGACGGCGACGAACTTGCTTCTCCGGCCGGTGTCGAATGCCTGCCGGTCTGTCAGCGCCTGTCGACGCGCCGAGCGATAGGCAGCTCGATACCGCGACGCGATGATCAGGTCCTCGACCGGTGCGCTCGAAAGGCTGGAGTCAGAGCCGAACAACAGCTCGAAAGCGGCATTTTGCGCCAAGACGCCCCCCTCCGCGTCTGTCACCACCACAGGATGCGACGAAGAGACGGTCGTCGCGTATTGTGATCCGAGCAGGTAGGCCTCCTTCCGGCCCCTCGTTGCCTCAACTTCGCAACGTCGGGCCATCCGAGAGCAGTATCGAGCTCTCGGGCAAGCTTTGCCATCCCCCAGTCGGCCGATATCGGGAGGGCCACTGAAGCGCCGAAGGCGCTGAACCGCGCGTCTGACGCTAAATCGTCACTTAGCAGGGGTCGGGCACACCTCATCGGTGAGCGCGACCTCGGCGGGGGCGGGGTGTCCGATCGCGTAGCCCTGGGCGTAGTCGACTCCGTACTGCTCGAGTAGCCCGAGCGCTGCCGGATCCTCGACGCCCTCGGCGACTGTCAGGCGCCCGAAGCCTTGGGCGAGGTTGACGATCGCTTTGACGACGTGCTGGTTCTGAGGGTTCTCGATCATGTCGCGGACGAACTGGATGTCGATCTTGATGATCGTCACCGGTAGGCGCTTGAGGTAGGCAAAGCCGCCGTACCCGATGCCGAAGTCGTCGAGGGCGATCTCGCAGCCCAGCTCGGAGAGCTCGTGCACGAACACTTCGGCGCCGGCCTCGTCGTTGGCGAGCGCGGTCTCGGTGATCTCGCAGACCAGCAGTCCCGGGTCGGCGCCGGTGTCGCGCAGCCCGCGGACGAGATCGCCGATGACTTCGCGAGACCCGAGTGATTTGCCGGAGATGTTGAAGTGGACCTTCTTGCCGCGGCCGGCGAGCTCGATCGCCTGTGTGAGCACCCAGCGGTCGATGTCTTCGATCAGACCGTATTGCTCAGCCGCCGGTAGAAACCTGCCGGGCGCAATGATCGCGCCGTCGCGGTCGATCATTCGCACCAGAAGTTCGTGCATGACCACCTCGCGGGTATGCAGGTCGATGATCGGTTGGGCGTAGAGAACGAGGCGGTTCTCGTCCAGGGCGTCTCTGATACGCCCCACCCAGTTTATGGTCTCGCGCTCGCGATCGCGGTGTCGCTCGGCCGCCCGGCGGGTGCTGACATCGCCGAAGACGACAACCACGCCGGAGACTTCGTCGTCGCTCGTGATCGGCGCGGCGCTGTAGGCGACGGGGAGCAGCCGCCCGTCGCGTCTAGTGAACGTGTCGTCCTCAACGCGGATGACCGTGGCCGTGCGCAATACGTCGACGAGCGGAGAGTCGGTAGCCGAGTAGGGCGAGCCGTCCTCGTGCTGGTAATGGATTGTGTCGTGCAGCGAGCGCCCGGCGAACTCTTGCTGGCTCCACCCCAGAAGCGTCTCCGCGGCATGGTTCATGTAGGTCAGATGGCCGTCGCGGTTCATCGCGCACACGCCCTCGGCCATGCTGTCGGTCAGCGCCGCGAGGAACTGCTCGGCCTCGCGCATTTCCGATGTCTGGGTCTTCTCCGCGGTGATGTCGGACACGATTGCCAGGTCGCCGGAAGGTTCGCCGTTCCGGTCGGTTAACGGCCGATGTGACACTCGCGTCCAGCACGAACTGCCGTCCTTGCGCAAAAGGCATTGCTCGACGACGCCGGCTCGGTCCTCATCCTGCGTTGTGTGGAGCTCTTGCTCGGCGACGCGTTGCCAATGAAAATCCATGAACTCGGATAGCTTGCGACCGAGCATCTCCTCCGGCGAGTAACCCAGCATGGCGGCCATCCGGGGGTTGACGTAGTCAGTGACCTCGTCTGCGCTGATGCGCCACACGCCGTCGGGTGTGGCCTCGAGAATCTCTCGGTAGCGCTCGTCGCTCGCGGCCAGCGCCCGCGAGGCGTGCGCCTGCTCAGTGACGTCACGCGTAATCGTGGTCATGCTCACGGACTCCCCCGCTGAGCCTGTCTGAGCGAACGCGGTGATCGCCACGTCGATCAGCGAGCCGTCCTTGTGTAACCGTCGAGTGTTATAGCGCTGGACCTTTCCGCCGGCGACCGCCTGCTCACGCAGACCACGGCTCTCAGGGGTCGCGTCGGCTGGAATCAAGACGTCGCTGGACTTCCCCAGAATCTCCTCGGAGCGGTATCCATAGACCTCTTCGGCGCCCTGATTCCAGCTGGTGATCCGCAGATCGCCATCAAGCGACATGATCGCGTCCTCAGATGAGCGGACGATCGTGGCCAGCCGGACATGTTCGGCATCGACGCGGTCGCGTTCGGTTACGTCGCGCCAGGTGAGCACCAGCAGCTCGCCCGTCTTGAGCGCCCGCAGATCGAACAAGCGTTGCGCAGGGTCTCCACCCCGCCGACCGGGCTGAGCGAAATCATCGAGAGCCAAGGGTTTGTCGGAGTTCATCACCGTCACATAAGCATTGAACAGACCGACCGGGGCGAGGTGGACCAGCCGCTCGAGCATGCGCGTGCCGATCAGTTGATCACGGGCGAGCACAAGGGACTCGCACGCCGCCTCGTTGGCGTACTCATAGACGAAATCCACGATCTCACCTCCTTCGCGCAGCGGCCTCAAGAGAACGAACGGGTCAATCAACGACCCGACCGACACATCGAAACATGCCTCGCACTTCGCGAGTCCTGCTTCGAGCCGCGCAACCCGGCGGTCGCTCGGCCCAGAGCCCAGGACGACAAGCTGGCCAGCGGCGAGCGCTACCGCTTCGCCTTCGCGCCCACTGTCTGACGGCAAAATTCGACCACCTTCAATTAGATGCGCCCAATCGAGAGCTCAGCGCGAAGACGTCCTCGCCTGTGTGATCGGATATCGGTTCCCTGGAGAGCTCTCGATATCGGCCGTCTGGCCGATTGCTGTTCCCGCCGAATGTGCCGACAGGCACAAAGGAAGCGACACGGGATCCATAAGTACGCCCTGGCATCGCTGGATGCTCTTTTCGGCACAAACCTGCCGCGAGCGCTCCGCATCGCCACCTCGTCCGAAATCAATCCAGCCGCCCAATCGCGGAGGAAGCTACACACAATGAGAAGCAAGACACCTCGAAGCCTGCTCGCCGTTGCAGCCGCGGGTGCGCTGACGCTCGCCGTCGCCGGCCCCGCCTCGGCGGCCGCGACACAAGCCACGGTCACCGTGACCGGTGGAGCTCTGTCGATCACGGCTCCGGCGAACGCCGGCAACATCGGAACGATCGCCGATACCGTCCTCGGAGGAACGATCAGCGGCCCGCTGGGCCAGGTCCAGGTCAACGACGCCCGTAGCGCGGCGGCGGGCTCGGGATGGGTCGCGACCGTCATCTCGACCGCGTTCACCCCCTCCTCCGGACCGACCATCGGCGCGGCGTCAGTCGGCTACACCGCCGGGCCGATCACCAAGGTCGGCACGGCAACCTTTACCGCGAACAATCCACCCGATCTCACCGGCGTCGTCCCGGCCGTCACGGCGACCGGGATTACCGGAGACAACTCCGCGACCTGGACCCCCACGATCAACGTGTTCGTCGCCGGCGGCACGATCGCCGGCGTCTACTCCGGGACGATCACCCAATCCGTCTCATAGCATGCGCCATCTCGCGCGTCGCTTTGCACAGGCGCCGAGACGACACCTCCGGCACCTCCTACGCTGCTCGACGGTCGCGCTCGCCCTCAGCGCCACCGCAACGGTAAACGCGAGCGCGTCCAGCACGCCAGCCACGCCTGGGGCCGCCTCGATCGCCGGCAGCCTCGGCGCGCAGCTGCTCAACGTCCCGATCGGCGCGCGCGATGACCCTCGAGCGCGGCTCTACATCATCGATCACCTCCACCCCGGAACCGTGATCCACCGCCTGATCGAGGTCTCAAACACCACCGCGTCGACCCGGACGATCGCCCTCTACGCCGCCGCGGCGACGATCGGCCACGGGGCGTTCGTCGGCGCCGCCGCCCACACCCCAAACGAACTGTCCACCTGGACAACGATCGATCCCCCCGCGACAGAAATCCCCGCTGGCGGGCATCTCAACGCCCGGGTGACAATCGCTGTGCCGCGAGACGCGTCCCCGGGAGAGCAATACGGCGTCGTCTGGGCTGAAACCCGCTCTGCTCGACCCGGCGCTCAAGGCATTACCGAAGTCAGCCGGGTCGGCATACGCCTCTATCTGTCCATCGGTCCCGGCGGCCCACCCCCATCCAAGTTCACGATCGAATCACTCACCGCCCGACGCACAAGCAGAGGTCAACCGATGGTCGTCGCGACTGTCCACAACGCCGGCGGCCGAGCCCTCGACATGTACGGAATCCTGCAGCTCACCGGCGGCCCCGGAGGACTTAACGCCGGCCCGTTCCCAGCCAACCTCGGCGTCACCCTCGCGATCGGCGACACCGAACCCATCAAGATCATCCTGGACAAACGACTACCCGCCGGGCCATGGAACGCCAAGGTCACCCTACACAGCGGACTGATCACCAAGAGCACACGAGCCATCATCAGCTTCCCCCAGGCCCGCGCATCGACCCTTCCGTACCTCGTCATCGTCGCCATCGCGACCGCGCTGCTCATCATCGCCACCCTGATCATCGCGATCACACGACGTCGAAAGCTACCCTCGGCGGCTCGGCGCTCGACATCGCCTGGACCAGATCTAGAGGCCGGACCTTCCGTCTGAGCGGACGAAGGAGCTCTCCCCAGCGCAGGGTCGTGTGCAACCGCTGCGCGGCTCACCGGTTCGGGTTCGGCCCTAGCGCCTGTGCCCCGCGATGAGTAGACAGGTAGATCCGTCCAACCGCGCGATCGATCCCGCCAGCGCCTCGACGTCATCGCCAGGCAGCTCGCCGACATTGGTAAATCGTGGCGACTCTGCTCGTGTGCATCACCGCGATGACCTCCTCGACCGTCGGCGGGTCAGCGGGATAGCGTCGCCCCTTATCCCTCCGGGCGCGACCCTCGTGAAAGCCAGGCATCGTGACCGGCGACGACGATGACCGGCAGCGTCATACAAAACGGCAGGCATGTTGGGGTTCGAGGCTGAGCTGGACTCAGGTCGGCCCGCGCCGTGACCGATCTTGGTTGTGTGAGCGTGGGGCATAGAGGCGAACGGTGGCTGTCTTGCCTTGAAGCGGTATGGATCGTCGCTCCTCAAAGTCTTGGCCGCCGGAGCCGAGCGCGTGCAGCGTGTTCTCGGTGATGAGGATGTCGTCGCCTGTCAGCCGAGTTGCGGCCTCGACGCGAGCTGCGGTGTTCACGGGATCTCCGATGACTGTGAAGTCGCGCCGGCCGCCTCCGCCGATCGTGCCGACAACAACCCTTCCTGAATTCAAACCGAGCCCGACGCGGAACTCGCCACCGACGCCATCGTTGACGAGCTGGGCGATCTCGAAGGCGGCCGCAAGCGCGCGGGCTGCATGATCGGCGTGTCGCTTGGGCGTCCCGAAGACAGCAAGCAGTCCGTCGCCCACGAACTTATTCGCGTGCCCGCCGTGGCGCTCGATCACCGGGACGACCGTCTCGTAGAGCGAGTTGAGGCAGGTGACGACCTTCTGCGGGGGGGCATGCTCGGCGAATTGAGTGAATCCGCGCACATCGATGAAGAGGATCGAGGCCTCGACTTCCTCGCCGCGGAGGTCCGTGCCCTCAGTTAGCACACGCTCTGTCAGGGCTGGATCGACGAACACACCGAACGCCTCGTGCAGGCGCTGCCGCTCGCGCAGTCCGACCACCATGGCATTGAACGCTGCCGCGAGTTCGCCTGTTTCATCGGTGGACACGACAGCCACGCGCACGGCGAGATCTCCTGTACCAAGCCTTCGTGCGGCGTTGCGGAGGTCGATGATGGGTCCAGAAACGGAATCTGCCAGCACGACGCTGAGCCAGATCGAGAAGGCAGCGGTCACGCCCACGGCGACGCCGCTGGCAAGTCCGATCGTGTCGAGGTCTCGGGTGTTGGGGGTCATCAGCCCGGCGACAATGAGCGATGCGCCCCAGGTGACCATCGGCACCGTCGCCAGCAGCCGCTGGTGAAGCGAGACACGCGCGGAATCAGGAATTGACGCCCCTGGGCACTGCTCGCCAATGTCTCGCAGCACTGGTCGCATCGCCAGCTCGAGACCGAGGTAGCGCAGCACCCCGCTGGAGATGTACAGCAGGCAGGACATCGGAAGCAGGAGCGCCGCTTGATATGCCGGAAGCCCGAGCAATGCGGCAAGGACAAGGTCCGCGACGGCCGCGCCGACGGCCCCGATCGCGTAAAGGCTTGGCCGCCGCACAAGCACCAGCGGAAGGTGGGCCGCTGCCGACCGCGCCCCCGGAGCGGCATCCTCCGCCCGGTCGCGACCGAGCCAAATCCTGACCGGCTTAGCCGCGCGCAAGAAGCGCAGCGCGGCCACCGCGCTCTCGACGGCGAACCCGACCGCCAAGCAGCCGCCAAACACCGCCACCTCACCCACGCTGAGATCCACATAGAACACAAGGACGACCACGCCGAAGCCAGCAACGACGACGCCATTGAGCACGATCACCAAGGCGCAAACATCGAAATAACGTCCGGCGCTACGCCGATACAGCGCCCGCACTGGCCATTCGAAGAGTCCCCGTCGACGGACCGGCCACGCCATGAGTCTCGTTCGTCCGTTCAACAGGGAAGCCCTCGGTCCGATCAAGCTACCCGCAACCCAGGCCAGTGCTCGCTTTCAACCGAGGAACGCGCGCCATGTGATCAAGCTCACTTGACGATGTGTAGGTCTTCCCTGCAATCCGCGTCTTGCGGCCCGAGGTGAGGACGGCTGTGTACCGGCTCGCCCTACCAGTTCCACGACTCGTGCTCGCGGTGTGCGCCTTGTCGCCATCGGGATCTCGCCGTCCGTCCCCGGTCGGCGATGCGTTTCGCGGCCAAGCGCTCGCCGGCGACCGTCAGCGCGGTGCGGGATCCCGGCCGCGGAAGCACTCGTCGTGGTTCTTCGCGCCGTCGACGAATGCGATCGCGAGAGCGCGCACGAGCCGGTGTGGTCCCCTTCGCACCGCCCGCGTGATCGGATCCACGCGATAGGGATCGCCGGCCGTCGACTTTAAAGGAAGCGCAGCTGCGGCGGCCGGTGCCTGGGCAACGCCGAGATGTGGGGTGCGTGGCACGGGGCTCCAGGCGACCCCTCCATTCCGCGCCAAGCAGGACGCTGAGCATCTCGCCAGAAATGCTCGTGGCCGAGCGAAAGCGGGTGCTCACCTCGCTGCCGGACCCGGCGGAATGCAGCAGCCTGAGCGCGTCTCAGCAGGCGGCGTGAGACTTCTACCTTTGCGTGAAAGGAGCCACCCCCGCGGCGATGGGCACGCTTCTGTTTCCGTCCGTTCGGCGGATCGACGTTAGCTCGGATCGGCTAATGCCAGCGCCTGCGTTCGCGGCGAACGCGATCTGGCGTTCGTCGGCTATGAGCGGGCTTGGGTTAGCTCGACAACTTGTGGTCGCCGAACGGCTCACGTTCGCCGAGGTCAGCCTCGGCGGTGGTGTTTCTTGGCGGCTTTGAAGGTGACCGTCAGGCGCGTCACGGTGTGGGCGGACTGCACGACGGCGAGCCTGGTCTTGAGCGTGCGGTGGGTGCTCAGGAGGTGCTTGCCGGTCCGGTTGAGGGTGATCTTGACCGTCTTGGTCTTCCCGGCGGGGATCGTGACCTTGGCGGTGGCGAGCACGACGGTCTTCGTGGTCTTCTTCGAGGCCGCGGCGACGGCGATGACCTTGCCGCCCTTGATCGTCTCGATCACCGTGAGCGTCAGCGTGACCTGGCACGCGCCGCCACCAGCGCAGCGTACGGGCACGCTCACGGCGCTGTGGGACACCACGGGGTGTCCCACCCTGGTCTGACCCGGGCCGCTCGCGATGACTACCTGCTGGCCGCTGCTGGCGAGATGCCGGCTGTCGCCGCCGTAGCTGCCGCTGACCGTGTAGGTCCCCGCGGTCGACGGGATAAACGTCAGCTGACATGCGGCCGCCCCGACCGTGCCGGTCCCCGCCAGGGTGCAGCTCGCCGCGCTCAGCGACCCCGACGCCGGCGAGCGTGAGAAGCTCACCGTCCCCGTCGGCACCAAGGCGCCGCTGGCAGCGGTATCTGCGACCGTCGCAACGCAGATAACGTGCCCGCCGACGGCGATCGACTGCGGCGAGCACCCCACGATCGTCGATGTCGGATCGCTCGTCAAGGCCGGTGGCGAGGCCGGCGGTGAGGCCGGCGGTGAGGCCGGCGGCGAGGCCGGCGGTGAGGCCGGCGGCGAGGCCGGCGGTGGGCTCGTCGCAGTCACCACCCCGGACTGCGCGCTGCTCGCGGAATGGCTGACATCACCGCCGTAAGCTCCGGTTATCGTGAAGGACCCAGCGGCCGATGGAGCGAACGACACCTGACAGGACGCCACCCCGGTACTCCCACCCGCCGCCAGCGGGCAACTACCCGCGCCAAACGACGACGGCGACGCCGTGAAACTCACCGACCCCGAGGGTGTCGAGACGCCGGCGCCCGCCGCATCACGCACCGTCGCCGTGCAGCTCACCGTCTCGCCCACCACCACCGAGGTCGGTGAACAGCTCACGCTCGTCGAGGTCACGTGGGTCGGGAAAGCTTCCTCGACGTCGTTGTTGCGGGTGTCGGCGATGTAGACGTTCCCCGACCCATCGACCGCCACCCCGTCCGGTTGCATGAGCTGGCTGCTGGTCGCCTGTCCGGGCGTCGGCAATCCGCTGCTGCCGGTGCCGGCGAAGATCGAGAGCGTCCCGGCCGGCGTGACCTTCTCCACCACGTTGTTGTTGGTGTCGGCGATGAGGACGTTCCCCGACCCATCGACCGCCACCGCCCGCGGGTCACTGAGCGGGCTGCTCGTCGCCGGTCCAGGCACCGGCGAACCGGTGCTGCCGGTGCCGGCGAAGATCGAGAGCGTCCCGGCCGGCGTGACCTTCTCCACCACGGCGTTGAACGTGTCGGCGATGTAGATGTTCCCCGATCCATCGACCGCCACCCCCCGCGGAGAGGAAAGCGGGCTGCTGGTCGCCGGTCCAGGCGCCGGCGCTCCGCTGCTTCCCGTCCCGGCGAAGATCGACAGCGTCCCGCCCGGCGTGACCTTCTCCACCACGTTGTTGCCGGGGTCGGCGATGTAGACGTTCCCCGCCCCATCGACCGCCACTCCTCCCGGGTTACTGAGCGGGCTGCTGGTCGCCGGTCCAGGCGCCGGCGCGCCGCTGCTGCCCGTCCCCGCGAAAATCGAAAGCGTCCCGCCCGCCGAGACCTTCTCCACCACTGAGTTGAACGTGTCGGCGATGTAGACGTTCCCCGCCCCATCGACCGCCACCCCCTCCGGGTTACTGAGCGGGCTGCTGGTCGCCGGTCCAGGCACCGGCGCTCCGCTGCTGCCCGTCCCGGCGAAGACCGAGAGCGCCCCGCCCGGCGTGACCTTCTCCACCACGTTGTTGCCGGAGTCGGCGATGTAGACGGTCCCCGACCCATCGACCGCCACCCCCTCCGGGTTACTGAGCGGGCTGCTGGTCGCCGGTCCAGGCACCGGCGCTCCGATGCTGCCCGTCCCGGCGAAGATCGAGAGCGTCCCGCCCGGCGTGACCTTCTCCACCACGTTGTTGCCGGGGTCGGCGATGTAGACGTTCCCCGCCCCATCGACCGCCACCCCCTCCGGGTTGCTGAGCGGGCTGCTGGTCGCCGGTCCAGGCGCCGGCGCGCCGCTGCTGCCCGTCCCGGCGAAGACCGAAAGCGCCCCGCCCGCCGTGACCCTCTCCACCACAGCGTTGTTGCTGTCGGCGATGTAGACGTTCCCCGACCCATCTACCGCTACCCCCCGCGGGAAGTAGAGCGGGCTGCTCGTCGCCGGTCCAGGCACCGGCGCGCCGCTGCTGCCCGTCCCGGCGAAGATCGACAGCGTCCCGCCCGCCGTCACCTTCTCCATCACGTTGTTAAGAGTGTCGGCGATGTAGACGTTCCCCGCTCCGTCGATCGCCACCCCCTCCGGGAAGTTGAGCGGGCTGCTCGTCGCCGGTCCAGGCGCCGGCGCGCCGCTGCTGCCCGTCCCGGCGAAAATCGACAGCGTCCCGCCCGCCGTGACCTTCTCCACCACATTGTTGTTGCTGTCGGCGATGTAGACGTTCCCCGACCCATCAACCGCCACGCCGTACAGGGAGTCGAGTGCGCTGCTGGTCGCCGGTCCGGGCGTCGGCGCTCCGCTGCTGCCGGTGCCGGCGAAGATCGAGAGCGTCCCGCCCGGCGTGACCTTCTCCACCACGCTGTTGCTGGTGTCGGCGATGTAGACGTTCCCCGACCCATCGACCGCCACCCCTCCCGGGTTACTGAGCGGGCTGCCGGTCGCCGGTCCGGGCGCCGGCGCTCCAATGCTGCCGGTGCCGGCGAAGATCGATAGCGTCCCGCCCGGCGTGACCTTCTCCACCACGTGGTTGAGGTTGTCGGCGATGTAGACGTTCCCCGACCCATCGACCGCCACCCCCGCAGCACCAAGAGGCGACGCCGTCGCCGGTCCAGGCTGCACCGTCCGAGTCACTCCGGCAACGATCGCGAGCGACTCACCCGGACCAACATCCGCCAAAGCCGCCCCAGACACCAACCACAGCACGACGCCACACACCACGCCACCCATCAGACAACGCAAAACCGTCCGGCTCACCACAGTCACCCCTCGCCCCCTCCCGGACTCCGTCGCGGAAGGCCGCCCATCCCGCCCACGCCTGATAACACCGCAGAATCCTCTACCGGTACGTTCGGCGACCGCTCGGAGCGATCGCCTGTCATCCGGAACACTACATCTAGAACCAGTCCGTCGGAGGCCAGCGGATCGGCGAAGCGCTACTCGAAGGCGCGGATCCCCCCGTGAGAACACCCGCGCCCCGCACTGAGCACGACCAGGCGGCCCCGACCACACGTCCTAGTCACCAGCACGCCTGCTTTTTGTGACCGAGCCGCTAACGCCCCGTCGCCAGCGGGCGAGCGCCTGGCCGGGAACGCAGGCGCCGACGTTAGCCAGATCAGAGCTAACACCCACCGGCCAGTGGGACGGAAGCAGAAGCGCGGCGAGCCGCTTTGAGGCTTCCCGATCGTCGCCGAGCCGGCACTCTCGCTGTGACTGCTGCTCGATGCCGGATACAGGAGCCGCCGAGGTCCTCACAAATGCCCGCGGCGAGACGAAAGCAGGACGCGGCCCTACAGAAGCGGCTTCCCTCCTCCTCGCCAGGAGGAGGGTTCTCGCTCAGCCCGGCGGCTCGGGGTGTCGGTGCATAAGCAAGCGCACGCCAAGGCCGCGTCAAAGGTCGACCATGCTGGTGATCGGTATGCGCGAGGAGCGCTCGCCCCCACGGCTGCCGGTGCCGGCAATCGCCTGGTCGCCACTGCAATCGGGCGAAGCGAGGCGGCGATAAGGCAGAAGCGATCGTGCGGATCGTGGCCGTGGACGGTCGAGATCGACCGCTCAGAGGGTCTGGCGCACGGTGCGCCGCGTGGGTCGTCGGTGAGGTCGGGCGTGCGCGTCCCGCGGGCGCGAGTTAGTCGAAGTCGTGACCGTGTCGATGCCGGCGTTGCTGCTCAGCGCCGGTGCTGCGGGACAGAACCGGTGACGCGTCGTCACGCGCCGGAGCGACCCAAAAAGTTTTCCCGTCGCCACGGCCGCGTGCGAGTATGGGGATCGTGGCGGGCCCGACCTCTCAGATCACGCTCAAGCGGCTGCGCCGGCCGATCGGCGACGTGCTTCGGAGCTACAAGGTCGTGATCGACGGGGACACGGTCGGGGGCATTCGTCGTGGTGAGACCAAGACGTTCGACGTGGCTCCGGGCCGGCACGAGATCCACCTCGAGATCGACTGGGCAAAGAGCCGGAACCTCGAGCTCAACCTCTCATCGGGTGATGTGGCGAGCGTCACGTGCAGGGCGCGCCCACCCAACGGCGGCTTGGCCGTGCTCGCGTCCAAGGACTACATCAAGCTCGAGCTCGTCGATGGATCGCGGCTCGGTGAGTTTCGGACCGAGCCGCCGCCGGCGGTAGAGCTCGCTCCCGGAGCGCCCGACGACGAGGAGATGCAAGCCGGGTGGGAGGCATGGTCGCAGTCCTCTGATCGCGCCACCGAGCTTCGCGCCGCACTGCAGGGCGCGATCCAGGCCGGCGACAGCAGCGAGATCGCCCGCCTCAAGCAGGAGGTTGGCGCGGTGCTCGCCGAGCACCGCGCGCTCACCGATGAATACAAGCGCCTGAAGGCGCAGCGCCCCGATTAGAAGACGCCCGAGCGAAGCGGCTAAAGCCGCGGCGCGCGGGTGTCCACAGCGGGAGAGGACGGCCCGGGGCCGTGACCGAGCTCACCGTCTCCGGAGCCCGGTCCCTGGCAATCGGAACGTCGCCGAAGCGATGACGCGGCGCAACACGCTGTGAGCGCGGGAGCAGGCGCGCCGCGGAGGCTGTCTCCGATGAGTCCGGCGAGGCTGCCGGGTCTTATCTTCGACCCTTATTGACGCCAAGAGGAGCTTTCGATGCCTCAGCCCGTAGTGCATTTCGAAGTGATCGGTAAGAACCCGGACGGACTACGCCGGTACTACGGCGACCTCTTCGGCTGGACCTTTGACACGCCGTCGCCCGTCGCGATGGAGGTCTCCGATCCAGACAGCTATGGGTTTCTCGACCTCGTGACCGCAGACGACGGAACCGGGATCCGCGGCGGGATCGGAGGAGGCGAGGGCTATGACAGCCACGCCATCTTTTATGTCGGCGTTGAGAACGTTGAAGCCGCGCTGTTGCGAGCTGAGCGTCTGGGCGGCACTCGCGTCCTGGGCCCCGCCACATCGCCGAACGGACTCATCGTCGGTCACTTCAGGGATCCCGACGGTACGCTGATCGGCGTCGCCGGAATCAGCTGAATTGCGATCGTCGCCGCCGGAGGACTCGTCACAGCTGCCGGCGGTTAGGAGCCTTTAGTCGCCAATGCTGTAGCCCGCGCGAGCCGGCTCACCGGGTGGGAAGCACTCGCCGGCGGTCGGGCCGGACCCCGGGTCGTTCAGTGAGTTGCGCAGAGCGCTGACGTCTCGTCTCACCCGCGATGAGCAGACTGAGCCGCGACCGTTGGGGCGGTTATGTCTGATGTAGAGCTCGTCCTCGACGGCGCTGTGTTGTTGTCCGCAGCGGTCCCGCGCGCCGTGACCGGGCCACCGGGTGCGGCCTATCATTGATCGGGTGATCGGCGCGGGGGCAGTGTGCGCTCCTCGCCGGCCTGTCGGTCACCGGCTTGGTGTCCGGACGGCGCAGGACGAGAGGAGATGTGATGCCGGGACTTCGGGGACGGTTGAGCAGCGTGATCAAGGCGAAGACCTCGGCGGCCCTGGATCGCGCCGAGGATCCGAACGAGACGCTGGATTACAGCTATGAGAAGCAGCTCGAGCTGATGGCCAACGTCAAGAACGGGATCACCGAGGTGGCGACGTCTCGCACGCGGCTGGCGAGGCAGCAGGACAGCCTGCGAGAGCAGGTCGTCAAGCTCGACGGGCAGGCGCGCCAGGCGCTGGCCGCGGGCAATGAGGGCCTCGCACGCGCGGCGCTTGCGCGCAAGCAGGCCGCCCAGGACGAGATCGGCTCGACCGACGCGCAGGTCGCCGACCTACAGCGCCAGCAGGAGCAGCTGATCGACAGCCAACAAAAGCTCCAGGCCAAGCTCGATGCGTTTCGGACCCAGAAGGAGGTCGTCAAGGCGCAGTACTCGGCGGCGCAGGCCCAAGTGCAGATGTCGGAGGCGAGCACCGGTGTCGGCGACCAGATGGCCGATGTCGGTCAGGCCGCGCAGCGCGCGATCGACAAGACCGAGGACATGAAGGCCCGCGCGGACGCGATGGGCGAGCTCGAGCAGGCGGGCACGTTCGGGGACCCCGCGCAGCTCGGCGGCGGCGAGGATGACGTCGATCGCCAGCTCGCCCAGCTCGGCGACGACGGCGGGGTCGATGCGGAGCTGGCAAAGATGAAGGCCCAGCTCGCCGAGCCGAAGACGCCCCCGCAGCTGCCGCCGACCGACGGACCGCCGGCCGGGTCCTGACCCCGGCAGGCGTTCGTGCCGACGCTGTCGCCGAAGCAACCGCCTGAGGTCGCCGACTGCACGGCGAATGCAACATGAGGCACAGCTCAATGGCGTGCAGTACCGGAAGGTAGCCTTCGCCCATGGCCATCGAGGTGGAACGTGTCGTTCTCGCCGGGATGTTGCGCGAGCATGACGAGCATGGAGTGGCTGACCGTGCGCTGTCTGTGTCAGATGACGAGTTAGCTCGCATCGGGACACTCGGCGGCTACTACGCGTTCTCAGAAGACGCGATGGTGCTCGGCGGCAGCATGGGCGGTACCAGAGCGCTAGCACTGGCCGCGATCGATGTGCTTGAGGGCACCGGTCGCAGCCTGCGACGCCACCACTCGCAAGCAGAGATTGCGTGGGGCATGTCAGAGGAGCCCAACGCAGACGAGCGCGTTCGGGACCGAGAGCTTCGACGTCGTGCCGTCAAACGGCAGATACCCGCTGACCAGAGCCAGCGAATCCTCGACATTCTCGATCCTCCGGCGTGGGATCCCGCACCCCCCGACGCCTCTCCTGTGATCAAGCGATGCCACGAATTGCGGACCAAGCCGCTGAAAGACTTCACCGACGAAGACCTCCGCATCATGATCGAGCAGCAAGTCGCTCTTAACCGACTGGTCGGCCTGGCCCTGTCCCGACTGCGAGCCGACCCGCTGCGCGAGAGCGGTCGCTACCCCGGGGATCTACTGGCCAGCGTGCTTGGCGTGAACGCTGCGTTTTGGGAGCCGCTCTTCGATCCCGAGGTTGCGACGCGCCAGCTGGCTGAGAGCCTCCGCGAACGATCAGACCTCAAGCCAGAGCTGCGTGAGCTGATCAGAACGTTCATCCGCGACCATCCACCTCGATCTGCCAGCGACTTTCCCGATTAGGAGCAGCCCGCGCCTTCGCTAACCAGTCTCATCCAATGCCCGGTGGGCGCCGGACGATTGCTTCGATCCCAGACACGCGCAACGGCGCACGATCGCTTCGGCGACATTGCCATGCTCGGGCGAGGCGCTGGCGAACCCGCGGAGTGGTGACGTCCCAGCCTGGTGGGTGGCGCGAAGGCGACCCACCAGGCTGAGCGGCGTCGAGGTTCTACAGGCCGTGGGTGGCGGGGATCATCGGGGCTGGGCGTTCGTGGACGGCGTGGACGATCTCGGTGTTGTCGATCCCGCGCAGGTAGACCGAGGTGATCGCGAGGTCGGCGTGCCCGAGCTGGCGCTGGATGACGAGCAGCGGCACACCTTCGCGCGACATCTCTACCGCGTGGGCGTGTCTGAGCTGGTGAGGCGCGAACCGGCGTCGCACGCCTGCGCGGGCGGCAGCGTGGTGTAGCTGCGATCGGACGCCGGCGGGTGCCCACGCGCGGCCGGCGGTCGGGCCGCGCAGCACGCAGAACAGGGCGCCGACCGGCAGCGTGGCGCGCAGCTGCAGCCATGGGCCAGCTGCTCCCAGGCCCAGCGGTCCATTCCGACCTCGCGGCGCTTGCCGCCTTTGCCGCGGCGGACGAGGATCGCGCCGCGGTGCAGGTCAAGGTCGCTCTCGCTCAGCGCCAGGGCTTCGCTGATGCGCAGCCCGGCGCGCCAGAGGACGATGATCAGGGCGCGCAGCCGCACTGCGTCGTGATCGTCGCCGGCGGCGTGCATCACGGCGATGATCTCCTCGACCGTCGGCGGGTCGGCCGGATAGCGCTGGCCCTTGTTGCGCGGTGGCCGGCCCTGGTGAAAGCTCGACAGGGTGGCGGGCGACCGGCGTCGCCCGCAGGCGTCCAGCTGCACGGTGGATGGCATGCGTCCTCCCTCGGACGATGGTTGACCCACCGATCCTCGCGTCGGACCCACGCCTGGAGATGGGCGCCGACTCGCCGGTGCGTTGCTATTGCTTGTCGCGCATCTCGATCGTCAACCTGGTCGCCAGGGTGCCACTCTTTTGATCCAAATCGATAGTCATCTTCGGCGCCCTCGGCGGCAGTGCGGCTCGCCTAGCCCGGCCTCGCCTCCTGACGGTGGGGCTAACTCGGCTGGGCTTGTGTTTCAGCCATAGCCTTGAGAGTGGTGCCGCCAGGGGTCTTCCAGGCTGTCCGACCATTGGCGGCGCTTCCCAAGACGAACGCTGCCGCATACGACGGGGACTTGAATGTGCGGTCGTGCAAGAGGCTGAACGAGCCGTCTGCTGCTGGGGCTAGCTTGCCTTCGGAGAGGAGCGCCTCCCGGAGTGCTGCGAGCGATCCGACGAGAGACTGGTGGATGGGCCCGAGCTTCGATCCATTGAAGACGACGAACTCGTCCCCTACCTCGCGCCCGGGCGTCAGCAAGCCCCGACCTAATGAACAGATCGCCGTTCGAACCTCCGTCAGCGTCGGAAAGTGGTTCGAAGGCGGTCACCCCGACGAGCGGGAAAACCACGACCATGTCGTGCAGAAACGCTTCTGCGTCGGCTAGATCCCATTCGGAGAGATTCGGCTGAGGTGGAACATTTGCGTTATCGATTTCGGCGCGCTCTGCGCTCTGCGCGAGCTTTGCTAAGCGCGACTCGATGTACTTGATCAGTGCCTTGTTGAGCGCTCCATCCGAGCTTGAGAAGACGACTAAGCGCGTCCAAAAGTCCTTCTTCTTGTTGTGTTCGTCGAGTCTCTCGCGCAGGACGTCGCCTTCACCGATATAGACGCGGGCGTCATAGCTGGCCGAGTCCGCCGGGCCTACGAGCACGTAGACCCCTGGTCGCGAGAACTCGTGCCGGGCAAGCCGAACGGTCGAGTATTGCGCGCGCGAGCAGACGACGGCAGACCCTGTCCAGTGCGAGCGGGTGATGATCCGTGGACCCTCCGGATCCCCTGTCGGCAGGAAGATCCTGATCGATGCTCCGCCGTCACTTGGCACGGAGACATTTTGTCATGCAGCGAGGAGTATCGGCAGCTCTCAGACAGACCGACCCGATCCCAGGGGCCCCGGTCACGATCGCTGAACACCTCACGTCACCAGACCGAGCAGCCCAATGAAGTTAGAAGCGGCGGACCCGCTGTCCCGGCATTCGCGGACGCTAGGCCCGTTACCGGGAGATCAATCAGCGGGTCCGCCGATGCTGCTTAGTTCGGGCCGTGCTCGTCTCGCGTGGTCGAGCGTGCTTCGCCCTGCTGAGGACTGGCGGGCAGGCACCCGCGGTCGCCCTCGGGACCGTATTTGATGACGGTGTACGAGAACAGACGTGGAACCTTGAATTCGATCTGGAAGGGGCTGTCTCCGTTCCTGGCGGTTTTACTCGCTGTGACGAAGACCACGCAACCCACTAGACCAGCGATCAAGCTGCCGACTGCGATCACCGTAATGAGGATCGCGCCGGCTTCCATCTGATCTACCGCCGACTGCTTCTGTCGTTCATCGTCTGCCCTCCGGAGCCGGATGTCGATTTCAGGAATGAGCCGGCTCACTGATCTATGGACAATTATCCCACGCCCCGTGACATGAACGTCCGTGCCTGGGGCGTGGCGGCTTGGCGATTGGGGATCAGCGAGCCCGACTGTCGTGGCAGAGAGTCGCGGCCGCGTTCGTGTTGATGGCCAGGCAGGAGGACGACGGCTGTCTCCAAAACGGCCTGAGACGGACACACCGCGCCGACGAGCGCCTCCCGATATGCATTACATCCGGCTTGACTTCAGAAGCTGTCGGACCACTATCCGACGCGAGTTGGTCGACCAGAACATCTCCGCGCGTAGGGCCCGCTCTCGTCGGCGATGCTACGCCGTCGCAGATCCAAGCCGCTGTAACCCCGGCGTCGGCTGAGCCCCGCTCTCAGCGCCGTGCACGACCCAGACCGCGTGATGACAGGACTGCTGGAAGTCGTCCAAAGCGGCAGCGACCGAGCCGTTGATGCCGGCGAAGTCCTGGAGCAGCAATCGCGGTCGAGGCACCCGAGGGGCGGATGGCTGCCAAACTCTCTGCAGGGAGAGTTCAAGCGATAGGAGAAAGCAGTGACTCGAGCCGTAATTGCGTTGGCCGCCGTGACGGCGAGCGCGGTGCTCGTGCCCGCGTCTCCAGCGAGCGCTGCAGCGATGCATAGCTGTCCGAAGGGTGCCGCCCTCCTCCACGGCGGCTACATCGCCCACGATCACGACGGGACGCGAGTCACCGCGCTGAGGACTATCGGCGTCCGACCGCGGATTGCCCAAGGCGGCGGAGCTCCGCCAATCCAGCCCTGCTATGTGGCTGGCGAGATCGCTGAGAATGTCGTGTACGTCCTAGACAAAGGAAGCGGCGAGTTTGTTAAGTCGGTGGGGCTTGATCCCGATGGACAGCTCTGGCGCTTGACCTACCGTGCCGAGGACGGTCGGTCGCTGGCTGAAAGTCAGCGTGTCGAGGCCATTGCTCGTCACGGACGAGGCTCGGTCACGATGACTCTCGTGTTCTGACGATCCGCCGCCGACTCGAAGACACACCTGGTGTGGGGCCAGGACCCGACGCGCGGACCGTCGGAGCCGCCGTGGATGCAACACGTCTCCACACGCGCCAAGTCGCAGCTGGGATTGCGACGCGCTGCCCGAGCTCGTCCAAAGCGGCAGCCTTGCTGGTCGTCTTCAACGCTTGGTTGACGTGAAAGCGGAAGGCGTCACGATTCGCGCAGGGCCGAGCGCGGCGTCATGCCTCACGCGAGGAGTCGGCTTAATGCCGGTGGCGCCCGTTGCGACTTGCTCTGGCTGCGATGAG
The DNA here is from genome assembly GCA_963744845.1 of uncultured Solirubrobacteraceae bacterium. Classification (GTDB taxonomy): domain Bacteria; phylum Actinomycetota; class Thermoleophilia; order Solirubrobacterales; family Solirubrobacteraceae; genus Palsa-465. The sequence goes on along the minus strand of CAVUVE010000011.1, from coordinate 607,112 downwards.
AAGATGGCGGCATGCTCCGCGATGCCGTGCCCGATGACCATGCTGCTCTTCGGTCAATCTTCCGCCGGGCTTCGCTGTCGAACGAGGGTGATCGTGCGTCGCTGCTGGCCAACCCCGAGCATCTGGTGTGGCGTGAACCGACCGGCAGCGATGCGGTCCGAGTGCGGGTCGCGCTGACCGCGGACGCGGTGATCGCGGCGTTCGCGACGCTCGTCATCAGCCCGGCGGGCGCCGAACTAGTCGACCTGTTCGTCGACCCCTGCTGTATGCGCCGCGGGATCGGCAGGGCGCTGATCGGTGATGCGGCACTTCTGGCGGGCGCGGCCGGCTGTTCGGCGCTCGCCGTGACCGCCAACCCACACGCGGCAGCGTTCTACGCCGCGGCCGGTTTCGTCGGCTGCGAGACAGTCAAGACGCCGCTCGGCGCCGGCACCCGACTCCGTCTGCGCCTCACCGCAACGCGCTGAGACTCACCGGTCGCCACCGGCGGCGGCCCTCGCTCTTCGGACCGGATGGCGGCGCTACCGCGCGTCGTCCGAAGCGACAGTCGCGAGTCGCTTCGCGGACCTCGGCAGATGGTTGCTCTTTGGTGGATCTGGCACCACGGAGGACTGCCTTAGCCAAGCCTTCTGGCTCGATCCGACCGTAAGTAGGGAAGGTCCAGCCAGGGGCGTCATCGCGAGTTTCAGACCCCACGCTGACTCGTGACCTGCCTCCCCCCGCCTAACAGGCGGGCCAGAACAGGCAGGCACCACTGCCGGCTCATCATCGCCAGCTTGCCGACTAGGCAGGACCGGCGGCATTAGGCACGAAAGATCGCTCATGTTTGAGAGCCATGCGCTCGCTTCTCTCGTTGTGGCAACGGCTACCGGAGGTGGGGCCGGCGGCGGTGCGAGTCTGCAATGGTGGCAGGTTGTTGCCGGAATCCTCGCGATTCCAGGCGTGGTGTTGGGGATTCCCGTTGCCCTGAACACCAATAGGAAGCTACGGCTCGAACAAGCCGAAATTCGGCACAGACTCCAAGGCGAGACGCCGCTGCCTGGGCACGTGTCGCAAACTACGGCTGAGGCGTCTGAGGCTTCTGCTGGCTCCCAGGTGCTACTGATGCGGTTCGTGCTTTTCTTTTTGGTGCTCCAGGCTTGGGACCTCGTTCAAGGTTTGATCGCTCCACTGTTTAGCGGACTTGCATCAACAATCTTTAGCTCGCAGGTAATCCACAATCTGCCTGAGTGGGCGCGGGTGGTCGTGACCTCCTCGGTCGTCAATTTAGTCTCAGGCATCGGTAACTTCTTCATCTTCTTCTTGTTTGGGTTGCCACTGCTACTTGACATCCTCAAGTCGCTTGGCCTTCCCCTTCGCGAAGCGTTGCGACCCAGGGCCGTGCCCTCCGTTCGGAGCGTCCAGCAGCAGCGGGAGTAGCCAGGTTGGAGCGGGCGGCCAGGTCGCTCGGTGCTATACAAACCCTCGTGGCACCTCTGCCATGCTGCTGCCGCCAATGTGCAACCAGTCCGCCCACGAGCACCGACCCGAAGGCTAGAGTCTCACTGCCAACAGTCGGGTCAGACCGGACGTCTGCAGCGCTGAGAGCACGCTACGCCAATGTTCGTCGTTGCGAGGCTGATCGCCGCTTCTGCATTCCATGCGAAGCAGCGGCCGGGCGCAGCTGGCCGTAACGCTCCTTTCGCGTGTGTGGAAGACGCGAGGGAGCTCGAGCAGTCGCCGACGCTCGCTTTGAGAGCGCGCAGTCGCGCTCCGCCGATGCTCGCTCTGCCATGGATAGGAGTGTCGGCGGCTAAGCGACGGATCCGTACTCCCCTTATGGGACCGGTGCGCGGGGCGGCGCGACCTGTCGCGACCAGGGCCCTGTTTGGGGTCGGGCCTAGGATCTCGGCTTATGACCATCACCGACATCGTTACGAACATCGAGCGGCGGCTTGCTGAAGCCCGTGCGGAGGTTGCGCACCTGGAGGGAGCCCGGGTGGCGCTCCTGAATGGATCGCCGTCGGCGCGGGTGCGCAAGCCGCGCGCAGCTCGTCGCCAGCCGCCGACAGCGAGATATGAGGTTGTGCCCGCGGGGAAGCTCACGGCGCTGTTGGCCGGGAGCGAGGGCATGAGGACCGCCGAGCTTGCTAAGGCGGCCAACGGCGCTCGGGCGCAGGTGCTGGCGCTGCTCAAGGAGCAGGAGACCGCTGGTGAGGTCCGCCGTAGCGGCACGCGGGCCGCTACGCGTTGGCATGTGATCACCGACGAGGATCGGATCGCCGCCAGGGCCGTGGAGCTGGCGGCTCAAAGCCGGAGACGGCGAGCACGTAAGACCTGACTGTCGAGTATCCACAAGCGATGGTTGTCGAGAGAGGCTGTCGGCACGCGGCGACTGTCGTCTCGAAAGTGCCCGTTTTCGCGACATCGGCAGGCGAGACGCAGGTGCGCCCCAGATGGCAAGAACCGGCGTGTCGCAAAACGCTGTCGCACATCGCGCGGTCTCCTTCGGCGCGCGTCCGTGACTTCTGAGACGATCACCAAGCGAGTGATCGGCTTGGGACCCGTGACCTGATCGGCTATGCCCGGGTGTCCACCGATGACCAGAACCTGGATCTGCAGCTCGACGCTCTCACGGCGGCGGGCTGCAAGCGAGTGTTTCGCGATGTGGGATCGGGGTCGCTGAAGCATCGTCCGCAGCTCGATGCGTGCGTTGACTACCTCCGCGCCGGGGACACGCTGGTGGTGTGGCGCCTGGACCGGCTTGGTCGGGGACTGAAACACTTGATCGAGTCGATCGACGATCTACACACACGCGAGATCGGATTTCGCCCGCTGACCGAAACGATCGACACCACGACGCCGGCGGGCCGGTTGCAGTTCCACATCTTCGGCGCGCTGGCGGAGTTTGAGCGCGAGATCATCCGCGAGCGCACTCGCGCCGGTCTGGCTGCGGCGCGGGCCCGTGGTCGACTTGGCGGACGCCCGTCGTCGATCAGCCCGGAAAAACTCGCCGCCGCCGAGGCGATGCGCGCCCGCCACCATCCGATGCGGGAGATTGCTGCCGCGCTTGGCGTTAGCCGAGCCACCCTCTACCGGCACTTGGCGGAAAGCAACGGCTCAGCCAGCGTGCACGTCGTTGCTGGGAGCAACGAGAGCTGAAACGTCGGGGTGCGGCCCGCCATCGGTCGCCCCGGCCGGCCGGCGGAAGCGTGATCAACACCTGCTGCGCACGGTTGTTTGGCGGGGGCTCAATGCGAAAGCCATCGCACGGGTCTATTGAGAAACCGGAGGCGAGCCGGGGCGAGCGATGGAACCGGCGGCGCGGCCGCCTCGTGGCGGAGCGGCTAACGGAACGGCCTGGGGCCGGCTTCAGGCCGGGTCGATCAAGACCCCTGGGTTGAGCGCGCCCGCTGGGTCGATGGCCGCCTTCGCGCCCCGCAGCGCCGCGGCGAACGGCTCTGGCCGCTGGCGGTCATACCAGGGCCGGTGATCGCGGCCGACGGCGTGGTGGTGGGTGATCGTGCCCCCGCCGGCGATCACCGCGTCGGCGGCCGCCCGCTTAATCTGCGCCCACTGCTCGAGCTCGGCGCCGACTCGAGCCGGCGCGAGGATGGTGTAGTAGGGCGCGGGGCCGTCCGGGTAGACGTGGGTGAAGCGGCAGGTCACCCAGCCAGCCACGCAGACCTCGCGCACGGCGGCTCTCGCCCGGTCCAGCACATTGGCGTGGAAGGCCTCGAACCGGTCCCAGGTGATCGCGGTCTCAAATGTCTCAGACAGCACCCCCATGGCCACGAACGTGTCACGCAGATAAGGCGCGCGCAGGAAGGCGTCGCGCCAGCTGTCGACCGGCGATTCCTCGCGCTTCGCCGGCTCGTCCCAGGTTCCGTCATGGTCACCGCAGCACTGCAGGGCCAACGACATCCAGGGCTCGACGTCGTGCGCGGGCGACTCGAACCCGAGCACCAGCACCGCCGCCGAGCCGTCGCCCGCGCCGGTGAGCTTGGCCTCGGCGGCGTCGATCAGGCGGCAGTTGGTGGGATACAGGCCAGACTGGGACAGGGCTCGGACCGCCGAGGCGCCGGCCAGGAAGTCCGCGAACCGCACGGCGCGGGAGGCGCGGAAGCGCGGGCGAGGCCGCACCCGCACCCAGGCCTCGGTGATGATCCCCAGCGTCCCCTCGGACCCGATCAGCATCCGGTCCGGGGACACCCCGGCGCCCGACCCCGGCAGCCGGCGCGACTCCCAGACCCCGGCCGGCGTCACCGCCCGTACCGACTCCACGAGGTCGTCGATGTGGGTGTACACCGTGGCGAAGTGCCCGCCGGCGCGGGTGGCGATCCAGCCCCCCAGGGTCGAGAACTGAAATGACTGCGGGAAGTGGCGAAGGGTCAGGCCGTGCCCGCGCAGCTGCTCCTCCAGCCTGGGTCCGGCGGCGCCGGCCTGGATCCGCGCCGACAGCGACACCCGGTCGACCTCCAGCACCCGGTCCAGGCGCCGCAGGTCGACCGTCACCACCCCGGCGAAGCGCTCCGGCACCACCGGCTCGACCCCACCAACCACGCTGGTACCTCCACCAAAGGGGATCAACGCCGCGCCGGCGTCCAGAGCCCAGTCCAGCACCGAGACCAGCTCCTCCTCGGAGCCGGGATACGCGACCACGTCAGGCGGGTGCTCGAACCGGCCACGGTAGGCCCGCACCACGTCCCGGTAGGAGCTGCCATAGGTGTGAAAGGCGCGCGCGTAGACGTCGGCGGCACAGATCGAGGACAGCCTGGAAGGAACCGACAGGCGAGGCGCGGGCAGCGCGACCTCGGACAGCGGTACCGGGAGCGAGACATCCGCCGAGCCGAACCCCAACCGCTCGGAGATCAAGGCGGCCGCCGAGCGCAGCTCGCCCGCCGAAAGCTGCTCGTCCTCATAGCCCCAGCCCCAGTGCTTGCGACGCCGTGATCCCACCACGCGCCACCCTATCGCCGGGCCGGAGAATCAGCCCTCCGCAACATTCGCGTGGTGTTGATGACTTGAGCTCGAGCCGACCTCACGGACGTCCACGTCGATTCGGCTTTGCCTCTCGATGGCCCGTGATAGGAGCCGTCCGCTCAGCGTTCGGCGAATGAGACTCCCGGTCGCCGGCGTCGCCGGGGCTCGTCCGCCCCGAGCCGTCTGATCTGCCTCCCGCGCGTGAAAGATGGGGCGATCGCCTCATGACAGGGCTCGAGCCTGCTCATAGCCTTGCCCGACATCCGATCTAGGAGTGGAGAATGCCTAAGGTATCGAGGGACAGTGCCGGGCGAGTCGATGACCACGGGGTCGTCGAGGATCGTCATGAGGACATCGACGGTTACACGGTCAATTTCGTGTCATTTCGCCGAGACGTCGATGGGACTCCGTTGCTCAAGGGGCTCCCCGGCGATCGGTGTCCGTGTCCGCACTGGGGGTACGTCCTGAAGGGCCGCCTGACCTACCGATTTGAGGACCACGATGAGCTGGTCGAGGCCGGGGATGCCTTCTACCTGCCGCCCGGCCATGTGCCGATCGCGGAGGCCGGGAGCGAGCTCGTTCAGTTCAGTCCGAGCGAACAGCTTCGCGAGGTCGACGCCGTGATGCTCAAGAACGCGCTGGCGATGCAAGCCGGTTGACCGGACGACGTGGGGCGCCGTTCAAATGCCGGTGCCGGCCGGGAACTGCTCCTCGGGCAGGAGTCCGTGTTGCATCGCGAAAAGGCTCGCCCGCGCGCGTGTCGATGCGTTGATCTTGGCGTAGATGTGCTCGATGTGGTTGCCGGCGGTCTTGGGCGAGATCACGAGTCGTTTGGCGATCTCCTTGTTCGATAGGCCGCGTGCGAGCAGTCTGAGCACGTCGACCTCGCGCACGGTGAGGCCGGCCGGTCCTTCGCGGCGACGTGACGCCCGGTGACCGGCGGCGCCGAGAACCGCCTCGACGGCGTCGGCGTCGAGGCGACCAGCCTTCACCTCGGCCCGCAATTCGAGAGCCGCATCGCTGCACGAACGCTCCGGCCGGTGCGGGCGTGGCTCACGCATCGCCTGATACGCGTCAGCAGCACCAAGGATCCGGGCCGGACCGGAGATCGCCACGCCCAACAGCCGGCGCGGATAGCCCGAGCCGTCGAGGCGCTCTCGGTGCTGGACCGCAATCGCAGCGAGAGGCCCGAGCACCGCGGACTGTTGGAGCATCCTCTCGGTCAGATACGGGTGCAGCCGCACGCGTTCCCACTCGCCGAGCCCGAGCGGCCCGCGTTTGTCCCAGATAGCGTTCGAGACGCCGAGGCGGCCAAAGTCGTGCACCAGCCCCGCACGACGCAACCTCTGCTGCTCCGCTTCAGCGAGCCCAAGCTGCACTGCGGCCGCGGCGGCCAAATCGGCCACCGCGCGGGAATGACCGAGGCTGTACGGCGATTTTAGATCGACGAAGTTCGCGATCGCCAACAACGCAGCATCGAATCGCTCAGAGGAGAGAACACGGGCGAGGGCTGGCTCTGCGTCGATTACTGTCTGCCAGTTAGCGACATCATCCAGCCCGGACAGGATCATGTCCCCATCGGCGCACAACAGCTCCGCGAGACCGGGGTCGAACTGCGTACCGGCGCGATCTCGAGCGAGTCTCTTGGCCCCGATGACCCCGCCAGCTCGGTGAGCGACTTCGGTGAACTCCGCGAGCTGCGCGAGCCGCGCCGCGAGCGGGACCTCGTCGGCTTTGAGCTTCCCGGGCCAACCGTGGCCGTCCCAGGTCTCATACGCATTGCCGAGCGCGTCGAGGACCGATTGCGGCAGTCCGAGCTGCTCACCCAGCGCCCGCGTCATCGCAGCGTGGTGGTTGATCATGTTGGCCACCTCGCGGTGACCAGAGAGGGCGAATTCCAGCGCCACGCGAAACCGATGCGATGGTGCGTTGCCGGATCCCAGGCGACGCATCCCCGCCGCCGCCCCGCGCACGCTGCCCAACTCGTAGTCGTATTTGCCGGACTTCAGCGCGATATCGTCGCCGAACCACTTCGCCTGCTCATGGGCGTCGGTATGACACCCAACGTTGACAAGCAAAGCGGTGTAGTACACGTCCGCTCGCTGCTCTTCGTCTAGGCCGACACGCTCAGCGAGCCGCAGCGCGATCAGACATTGGCGCAACACATGCTCCATCGGCTGCCCAAAGCCGAGGTCCACGCCTAGCGAAAGCGCAGCGACGAGCTCCGCCAACCGGAGGTGCGTGCGATCGGTCCCGACGCCCACCACCAAAGACTATCCGGCCTCACATCGCGTCAGTACCCTGCCCATGCGCCCGCTCAGCGTTGGCGATTGAGACGGCCGCGACCTCGGTGCCGAGAGGGTCTGAGCGTCCGGTGGTGGATCGGCTTGTGCGACGAGGCGCGCTGTCCGTGCATCCGGGGTCACGCCGCCGCATTAGCGATGCACGTCTCGACATCGAAGGAGGGGCGGGCTCTCGTGCTGATTGGGGTTAATCCCTGCGACCCGAGCGTCCTCGCCGCGGGTTCGATCGGCCCCGCGCTCGGGCAGACGATCTCCGGCCACCTCCTCGGTTTTACGGGCCCGACTACTCCTCCAGCCGACAAAATCCGCGTGAGCCGGTAACACCGCACGGCGCTCGTGCAATGAACCCCCCGATGACATCCTCACTCACCCTCCCCGCGCCGGTGTCCAGCGATGCGTCGCTGCTCGCCGCCGCGCGCATCGATCCTGACGCGTTCCGGGAGCTGTATGAACGCTACGCAGAGGCGGTGTACGGGTATTTCGTGCGGCGCACCGGCAGCCGCGCGACGGCGCTCGATCTCACGGCCGAGACGTTCGCCCAGGCGTGGATTGTCCGCGCCCGGTTCCGTGACGAGGCCAACGGCTCGGCTGCACCGTGGGTCTATGGCATCGCCCGGAACGTGCTGTTGATGTCGGTCCGCCGCGGCGCGATCGAGCGGCGTGCCAATGCTGTCATGCGTGATCCAGGGCTGCCCGTCGGCGAGCGAGCTGGCCGATGACGAGCATGAGCAAGCGGCAGACCGTCAGCGCCGTCAGACCGTTGACGTCGCGAGAGGGGAGGAATTCGACCACGTCAGCGCCCGCGATCTGGCAATGTCGCCCAAGGTGATCAATGACCGCCGCGACGTCACGGAACGACAATCCTCCTGGCTGCGGCCAACCCGTTCCTGGCGCCACCGCTGGGTCAAGGCCGTCGCAATCGATCGACAGGAGGACCTCTCCACCGGCAGGTAGCTGCTGCATCAGCCACGCGACGCCATGTCGATGGATATCGCTTGCCAGGACGAGTCGACTGCCCGCACTCCGCGCTGCCTGGACCTCGGCCGCTCGTGACCCGCCGACACCCCGCAGCCCGATCTGGGTGAGGCTCAGGACCTGCGGCAACTCGATCATGCGCCGTGCTGGACTTGAGCGGCCGTAGCGCTCTCCATTGACCTCATCTCTGAAGTCCAGATGCGCGTCGACGGTGACCACGTGAAACCGGTGCTCTTCGGCTAGCGCCGTTGCCAGCATCGGCGGGATCGAGTCATCGCCGCCGAGGACAAGCGGGACGGTCCCGCGAGCGATGATCTCGCGCAGTGCGTCCAGCGCGCGCTCGGAGTTGTCGCGACCGTCGCCGAACGTGAAAGGAACGTCGCCAGCGTCGACCACCCGCAACGGCTGGCCGTCGAGAAGCGCTCCACCGAGATCAAAGTCGTAGTGGTCGATCCGTTCAACGAACACCTGACTTGCGGCGCGCACGGCTGCCGGACCGTCCGCCAGGTCGCGCTGCTCATCGTCGAGCGCGTAAGCAACGCCATGGGGGATGCCGAGCACGGCCGCCAGCGTCCCCCGGACGGCACCGACGTCCGGCGCAGGACAATCGAGGAAGCGCACGCGTTCGGTCACCGTCGAGCCTGACTTCCCCCGCCCCGTGACACCGAAACGCTTGCGATCGGGCGCGCATCAACCTGGTGCGACTTCCGCTTCGGACGAGGCCCAGTAGGGCGGCTCAGGGTGACGACAGGGGGCTAAGGACGGCCGAGACCAGTCCGGCGTCGCTGCCGGCTCCGCGAGCGCCCTCGTAGTCGTGAGAGATGTCGTCTACACGGAAATCGTCGGACACCATGATGTAGTCAAACCGATCAAGCGTCTTGCCTCGCTTGTAGGTCACCTCGAGAGGGCCGTTCGGCCTAACTTTGATGAGCCTGTTGTATGCGGCGGGATTCTCGCGGAGGTAGGCCGTCAGGGCGTCACGAAGGTGATGCTGCGGGTGGGCGCTGAAGAACTGATTCTCGATCGCGAACGGGCTCTTAACGTCGCCGGCGGTTGTGTCGAGCTCTGTGCTGAGCGACCAGTGATTAGAGTCCAGTCCGACGATGAGTGGCCCGGTGGCCGACGGCGATCGCGGCGATGACGGCGCGGTAGCCGGCCATCTTCGTCCGAACTCCCTCTCCGGCGGCGTTCGGTGCATGCCAACTGATGACCGAAACAACATGATCGTCGCGTCGGGCAATCCCGCTCACGCCACGTCCGGGCGTCGGTGTGTCGGCCACCACCCCGGGGGACTCCAACCGCCAGCCGTTGCGGGCCACGATTGCGGCTGCGTGCGGTTGCTTCCCGGCGGCGGGCTGCTGGGCTGTGAGCTTGAGTCCGTCAATGACGGTCCAGTCGTGGCGCTGCTCAAGCCACACGGACGCAGAGGGGCTGACCTCCTGAAGGCAGGCAACATCCCAGCGCGCGTGCTCCAGGTAGCTCAGCGTCCTGCTCGGGCAACTGTTGAATTTCAGATTCCAGGTCGCTATCGAGAGCACCTGACGGATGATGGACCAGTAGCCGGACCGGCGCCTGCCGCCTGCGCCGGGCGGAACGTCCTACGGATCGCTCGACAGGCGAGCCTGCCGCTCCGACGACTTCCGTCAGTGAAGTCCGGAGCTGGCTGGAAGCATCGGAGCGGGGCGATGGTAGACCGTGTCGATGATCTCGCTGCTGTCGATCCCCTGCAGGTAGATCGACGTGATCCCCAGGTTGGCGTGCCCCCAGTTGCCTCTGGATGAGTTGAGCGGGACACCCTCGCGCGCCATCTCGACAGCGTGCGCGTGGCGGAGCTGGTGCGGCGCAAAGCGCCGGCGCACAGCAGCGGTCACGGCGAGCTCTCGCAGCGTGGCCCGCGCGGCGGTCGGTGACCACGGTCGGCCCTGGGTCGGACCTTCGATGACGCACAGCAGCGCGCCAACACGCAGTCCCACGCGGATCTCGAGCCAGGCGTTGAGGTGCTGCCACGCCCAGTGATCCATCCCGACCTCGCGACGCTTGCCGCCTTTGCCATGACGGACAAGGACGCTGCCGCGGACTGGGTCCAGGTCGCTCTCAGCGAGACTGAGCGCCTCGCTGATGCGCAGCCCCGCTCGCCAGAGCAGCACGATCAGCGCCCGGGACCTCAGGCCATGCTGCTGATCGCCCGCGCAGCGCATCACCGCGACGATCTCCTCCACGGTCGGTGGATCCGCGGGGTACCGCAGGCCCTTATTGCGCGGCGGCCGACCGAAGTGAAAGCCGGGCATGGTCGCCGGCGAGCGCCGACGACCAGCGGCATCGAGGAATTGAAGAGCAGTCATACCCGAAGCTTCCCCCGCCGGACCCAGCGCCGCTACCTCGCATGGAAAGGGGAAGCGCGGCTGGTGGAAGGTCGGGTCGCCCCTTCTAGCGCCAGGGACACGGCACGTCCAAGTCGCAGTGGCATATCCCGTCGCGACCGGCGCGTCACTACATATCCTGAGTCCGTGAGGTTCTTTGTGAGCTCCACCTTCATTGACCTCGGCGCCCATCGCGCCGCAGCAGTCGCAGCTCTGGAGAGCCTGGGCCACCAGGTCATTCGTATGGAGCAATACGGCGCACGTCCGGAGGAGCCGACTGTCGCCTGTCTTGAGGACGTCCGGCGGTCTGACGCCCTCTTGGGTATATACGCCCATCGGTATGGCTTCGTCCCCAGCCGCGCCGAGCGCTCAATCACCGAGCAGGAATATGACGAGGCTCGACGTCACAGCAAACTGTGTTTCTCCTTCGTTGTCGACCCGCGGCAGCCATGGCCGCCAACCATGATCGATGTCGGGCAGTCCGCACGCAAGCTTCGCGCATTCAAGAGAAAGATTGAGAAGGACACGGTCCGGGCGACTTTCACGACGCCAGAAGATCCCGCGTACCAGACGGCGATTTCTGTCGGCGCATGGCTCCACAGGCAGGTTGAGGGGTCGGGGACGTCTCGAGGACCCGAGGGCAACAGGTTTCTCCCGCGGCTTCGCCTCGCCGAGGATCTTTCGGCCCTGCTCGCAGCGTCTATCTCCGACGGGCTTCTTGTCGCGCGCACCACACGCAATGAGATACGGCTGGCCACGCAGAGCGGCGAAGACGTCTCGCTAGTCCTCGTCGCCGACACGTTCGCCGAATACTCCCGGCCCACCCGGCTGCTCTCCCTCGGGGGTGTCGCCGGCTGGGCCTTCCTCAATAAGCGGACGGCGCTCCTCCCCGATTCGGGGTACAAGCCACGTTATCTTGAGCTCCTGGGGTCATCCTCGTCCTCCGAACTCGCAGTGCCAATTAGGCAGGGTGACAAGGTCGTTGGCGTGCTTCACTCTGAAGCCGCCGACTGTGACCATTACAGCGATGGAATCGTCCGTTCTCTGGGCGAACTCGCGGATGCGATCGGAGCCTGCTTGGGCCGCCTAGGCTGGAGCCCAGGGGATCGGCCTTCGGAGCTTCCGTGGGTGCGACTGGTCAACGGCTAGTTCCCAGCCCGAGCATCGCCGCGAGCGACGAGTCCACCCGATTCGTCCGCTGCCCGCTTTGGACGACGTCCGGTAGCGGCGGCCCGAGCGTCATGTCGACCGAGACCGGACGATCGCTTGTCGCGCAAAGCGATCACGAGCGCCGGGACTGACCGCAGACTGGCGCTCGTTCTGCTTACGCGGTCGACACGGCGCGAGGGAGTCCCTCACTTCCGGCGAGTAGCGCGACAAATCGTGCGTCGTCGCGGTGTTAGACTCGGACAACCCTGAGCACGCCCCTGTCCAGTCTCCGCCGCGATCGCCCCCAATCAGCATGGCGTCGACTCGCGGCTCGATCGACCCTCCTCAGCGGCCTGCTGGCTCTGGTCTTCTCGCTCGTCGCAGCCTCCGCCGGGGCGGACCCGGTGGTCTACGTCAATTACGATCAGTCCTCTTCTCCGTTTGCGCTGCCGATTCAATTCTCGTGGGGCAACGGGGTTTTGCGGGTCACCAACCCAGCCTCGAACAAGACTTCGATCACGCAGATCCTCGGGGGCTGGGACCTAGAAGGCGGTCCTCCGAACTTCGACAGCGGCTACATGTACTACTTCAAGCCCGGGCCGATGACCGCTCCCGATGGGAGCGAGGTGCCGGCCTCCACCGGCTACTGCGGGCGGCACCACCTAGATAACAATGCTTACGATGGGATTGATTTCACCTGCACGCTCGCCGACTACGCCTCGAGAACGGGGGGCATCCCACCGGGCTACTCCCGCACGTTCACCTACAAGGCGGAGACCGTCCCACCGGACGGGGACCCGCCGAGCGAGCTCACGCCGAGCGTGCTCACGGTGTTCTTCAATTTTCGCAACGCCAAAGATAGGTGCGTCCCACCGAATGACAGTGCTGATATCCCCTCGGCTTACAGTGCCCGCGGACCGACCGGCCGGGCGGCGGCGGCCTGTCCTCCGGCTCCGTCTCGGCCGAAGATCATCAGCGCACACATCGACCGGCACGACGGCACCGCAGCATTCCGGTTCAAGGCCCACCACGTGATGGCCTTCATATGCGAGCTGTACCGGGGCGGGCGGCTCATGTTCCAGCATGCCTGCCACTCGCAGAAGAGATACGCCCACCGCCTGCGGCACGGCCAATACACGTTCCGCGTATACGCGTCGAGCCCGTTCGGGAAAAGCGGCAAGGCGGCCACGAAGACCTTCACTCTCTGACTCGCCGCATCAGGATCGGGGTCAGACGCCTAGTTGAAGGCCGAGTTCCCCTCCCTCCCGCTAACAGCGGGACGAGGAGACAGCCAGTCTCCTGCTCCCAGCCTTAGCTAAGCACCGATCGCCAGCGCCCAGCCCCCATCGCCAGACCCTCGCGACCGCATTCGCGTGGATCCGACCACGCGGCCGGTGCGAAAGGGAACACAACCGGCTCGGGCGCGCCCTCGCGATCGCATTCGTCAGCGGCGGGAAGAACCGCGACGAGTGCTTTCGCGGCGGATTCGGCACTGTGCGGGCGAGCGCTTGGCCGCGAATGCAGCCATGAGCGGGTCCCGACCCTGACGGCTGCTTCGCGACGACAGCATTCGGCTACGGTGGTCGAACGTGCGATCAGCGTCCCATCTCACGATCCTGGCCGCAATCCTCGCAGGCAGCGGCGGTGTGGCGTGCGCAGCGACCATCGGTCAAGGACCGGGTGGGAGCGGATCCTCCGGGACCGCAACCGTCGGACCCGGCACTACCGTCAACGCGGGATCCGGGACCGCCTCCCCCAGCCCGAACGGGCCGCCTCAAGGCACGCCAGCGCAACGGACCCATCCGGCGATACTTCCCGCGACCGGCTACGGCCATACCCGCTTCACGATCCGTCTCACGCTCGCGGATACCCCCGGCCACTCCGGCGTCGTCGCCTCCGACTACCGCCTGCAGCTGACCGCGCCCGCCAAGACGAGCGCTTCGCGGTGCGACCCCCACCCACCGCCGGCGAACATCGAATCGGGTACCGCGGGAGAGGTTCTACGGATCCCGCTCACCGCGCCGACATTGGGCTGGTGCACCGGCCGCTACCGACTGACGGTCTTCCTTCAGCGCGGCCCCTACTGCCCACGACCCGCCGCCGGTCAACCGCCCCCGCCATGCCCGGAGTTCGCCACCCAAGAACTCGACGTCGGCGAGACACGCTTCACGATCACTAGTCCGCGTTATGACCACCGGCCGGCCAAGACTCGCCCACACACCAGCTGACGCCACTCCGCCTCGGGACAAGCAACGCGCCAACACCCGTCGGGACCTCCCTGTGACGACCTCCCTGTAAGAGCCGGACACGGTGAACCTGATCGCGCTGATCCTGCATCACGTTGGACTCATTCGCCTTCGCCGCTTCCGTCACCGTTGGCGGCCAGACAACTGCTTTTCGCGGTGAGAGCCCGGGCGGTCGTACACTCGGATTGCGACGATTCCGATCGTCCGCGCTCGGGCGGGTTCACGATCGTGTTGCCGCGAAATTCGATGGTCAGATCGGCGGCCGGACGGCGGTTCCTTCGGCGACCAAACGCGCTTCAGAGGTCGCCCTGTTCGCCGTGGGAGTGCGGCTACCGCGCGGCGGGGTGCTCCTGCGCCCATTGCACGATGCGACTCGAATCGGAGATCACGCTTCCGTCGTCGAGGACGAGGATCGGCACCTCAGGGGTGCCACTCAACCGGGTGATCTCGGCGCGATCATCCTTGCGTGTCAGGCGGTGCCACGGGACAGCGCGGTATCCCTTCACGGTCCGAATCTCGTATTCGTGCCCGGCCTCATCAAGCGCCAGGGCTGCCCGGCCGCAGAAGTGACCGGCCTTCCCAAACGCCTTCTTCTGGCCGCACGTGTAGAGGATCACACCGGTGAGCTTACCCGCCTGAAAACAGCGACGAAGGGCCCTGATCTGGGGACCTGGGGACGGTGCTTTCGATGTTCCGCCCTGGTCTCGGTCACTTGTGCTGTGGCGACAACGCGCGATCACCGGGTGGGGCGCTCCCGGCCTCGGCGGGCTGCAGCGCGTGATGCGCACGCTGCATAAGCAGAGCGTCCGATCCGGCCGTACTGCGCCGGGCCCTGCTTGCGGCGAGCTGCGCGATCCCGGCGGCTCGCCAGGGGGGCTCGGCGGGGCGGGGTTTGTCCGCGAGGAGCCACGGTCAGCTCGAGCTCGCGGAGCTTTTTCTTGGTCAGTGCGGGGCGCAGAAACCGACCATTTGCAGCAACGACGCGGCGAAGGAATCGAACCTTCCAAGCGAGGGGCTGCCCCGCCCTGCCGGTTTGCAGTGCCCCATTTGCAGGGCTTTGTGTTCTATACGCCGCGCTGACGGGCTCTGGCGTCGGCTCAGTTCGCTCGGAAATGCCGAGTTCGGGACACGATCGCCCGGGCGCTATCTCCCAGAGGCCGGCATTAGTGCCGCCGTGGTTGGCGGCTACCGGCCCTTTGCTGCCGGGCCGGTGCTTCGGCTCGGCGCAAGCAGCGCATTGCCGTTGAAGGTCGCGGTGACTGTCTGTCTGAGCCGCGGAGTGGAGGGCAGCTCGGCGATCGCCACCCCGGTGCGCGGGTTGGGGGCCAGCGAGTCGAGCGTCCTGCGGCCGGCGCGGAACGTCACGGTACCCAGAAGCCGCGCGCGGGGGATCCGCCGGGACCGACCTGACGCATAGGTGACGGTGACGTGCACGGCAGAGGTCCCAAGCAGGCCCTTGGTGAACGTGAGCGTGGCGTGCGTCGGGGTTCGCCGCCGCGCCCGACAGCGCAGGCGCAGGACGAGGTTGCTGACCGGGGGCGGCACGCGGAAGCGGGCTGTGCGCTGCGCCCGTGCGCCGCCGGGGGCTCGGCACCCGGGCTTGGCCGCCGTGACCTGGTAGTAGCCGGGCGCGACGTCCCAGCCGAACCGGCCGGTGATGGCACTCCGGTCCGGGTTATGCCGGTTAGCCGGAGACATCGTCGGGCTGCCGTTGGGGATCGGCTTCAGGTTCCCATGGTGGGTGGCCGACCGCAGGAGCGTGAGCATTGCACCCGCCACCGGGACGTCCGCGACCGTCTCCACTTGGCCGCTGGGGTCGATGTAGACAGGGGCGTCGAAGCCGCCGCTCCCGCCACCGCCACCCCCGCCCCCGCCACCGCCACCGCCACCACCGCCGCCGCCGCCGCCACCACCACCGCCGCCCGCTCCGGGCTTGCCGGGCTTTGGACCCTTCTTGCACGGCTGCGGACCGGGGCCGCCGGTACCGACCTGCGGTGGCTGCGCACCGCCGATGTCCTGCCGGTTCCAGAAATCGGCCGTGCCATGGATCGCACCGTCGAGCCCCGGGGTCTGTGCCACCAGCTTGTCGTACTCGTTGCGCGCCGTCACGTACAGGAACGAACCCTCCTTGGTCTGCAGCGCTCGGACGATCGCCTGGGCCAGCGCAAAGCGCTCTGCCGGGCTGCTGGGGCCGGTTCGGTTGGCGTACGCTGCAGCGCCGATTTGCAGCGGGACACCGACGAACGGGTCAGCCCCAGGCCCGGGGGGGTTCGCCGCATCGACCTTGGCGCTGAAGGCGATGTCGCGGCCGGTGATCTTGTCGTGGATCGTGACGCTGATCGGGTGGCTCGCATCCGGCCCCGGCCCGATCTTGATCTCGACCGGTCCGTGCTGCGTGGGGAGCTGGGGGATGCAGTCCGCGGTGCGCGCGACCGGGTCGCCCAGGCGCGAGGCGTGGTCGGCGTGGGCGAGCTGGGTCTGCGCGCCGGAATCGGACCCCAGGAGGTCCTTGGTCTCGGCGCACGGCGACACCGCGCCGACCGGGCCGCAGTCCATGTGAAGCTGGACGACATCGGACATCCGCTCGCGCTCACCTGCCGGCCCGTAGTGAACGCTGAACAGCATCAGGCTGGCGAGGTTGGTCTCGGCGTAACCTTGCCCGCTGTTGCCCTGGATGCCCACGAACGTCGAGATCAGCTGATCGGTGTTCGCCGGGCCCTTGCCGGGAATCAGAACCGGGATCTCGACCGAGAACGGCGCGAATGTGTCCAGGAACGGGACGCCGTTCTGTGCGTCAACCTGTCCCGCGAACTTCACCGAAGCGGGCGCAGGGACCACTGACTGCAGCGTGACGTCGTGCGTCGTGGACTGGCCGGAGACGATCTGCACGATCGACCTCGCGGTTCGCGCGCTGCCGTACGGCTGATTCAGCTCGGTCACCAGGATCGTATGGGGTCCGGTGGGAAGCGCCAGCCCGTAGAAACCGGTGCTGTCGGTGTTCGTCTGGATGCAGCTCAGCGCTGAGGTGCATGCGGCGACGAGAGCCCCAGCGACGGGCGCCTGACCGGCATCGCCGTCGACCACGTGGCCGGTCAGCGTGTCGAACACTGCGTTCACCACGGTGCTCGTGCCGCTGCGATCATGGTCGCCGTCGCCGCCGTAGCTGATCGCGATCGTCCGCGGCCCCGACGCCGTCCCGGACGGTGTATAGGTGACGTGACAGCCGACCTGGTTGAACGTCGTCGTCGGGGCAGCCGTGCAGGACCCGCTGCCTGAGAAAGCGCCCGGTCCGTTGCTGGAAAAGGCGATCGCCCCCCCGGGAACGCTCGCGGCTGCGCCGCCGTCGGCCACCGTCGCGGTGCACGTCGTCGGCTGACCCACCCCCACAGTCTCAGGAACGCACTGCACTGTCGGGAAGGTGGCGCGCCGCACGGTCGTCGCGGTGGCCGGGGCACTGTCGCTGGGCACGTAGACGGCATCGCCGCCATAGCTCGCGACGAACGTCCGGGTCCCCACCGTGTTCGCCGGGAAGCTCGCCGAGCAACTGCCGTCCGCCAACGTACACGATCCGACGCGAGCCCCATCAGCCGAGATGGAGATGGTGCCGGTCGGCTTGCTCGCGGTACCCGAGTCGGTGTCCGAGACGATCACCGCGCACGACGCCGGCTCGCGGAGCACGCCATCGGGGCAGGTGAGGAACGTCCGCGTCGAGCGCTTGGTGACCGTGACGGTCCCAGCGCCCGCGCTGGCCGCGTGCGTCGCGTCGCCTTGATACGCGCCCGTGACCGTATGGGTCGCGGTATCGATCCCGGTCGGGGTGTAATTGACCTGACAACTGGCCTGGGCGCCCATCCCCGCGAGCGTGCACATTCCCGACCCGGCGAACGAGCCTGACGCGTCGGTGGCGAACCCGACCGTCCCGGTCGGCGCGACCGCCGTCCCGCTGTCGATGTCGCTCACGGTCACGGTGCATACCGACGACGCGTTGACCGCGACCGATGCCGGGATGCACTGCACGGTGCTCGCCGACGTGCGCGGCGGTGGCGGCGCGGCCATCGCGAAGTGTCCATCCACGGTCGTGTCGGCGTTGACCGTGACCGTGCACGGGCTCCCGGCGCCGCAACCACCGCCCATGAAACCGTTGAAGGTCGAGCCGTCAGCAGGCGTCGCGGTCAGCTTGATTGCGGTTCCGTCCGCGACGGTCGTCGAGCACGCCGTATGCCCCGTACCGCCGCAGTCGATGCCGGCGCCCGTCACCGTGCCCGAACCGGCGCCGGATGTCGTCACGGTCAGGGTGTGCGAATTTGCCGGCCGGGTGTCGAACGTCGCATCCACCGCCGTATCGGCTGTCACCGTCACCGTGCATGGACTCGACAGGCCGCAGCCCCCGCCAGTGAAGCCGTGAAAGGTCGAGCCAGCAGCCGGAGTCGCCGTGAGCGCGACCTGGGCGCCGTCGGCGACCGTGACCGAGCACGTGGTGTGCCCCGCGCCACCGCAATCGAGCCCGCCACCGGTCACCGTTCCCGATCCCGTGCCGGACGTCGAGACGGTCAGCATGTGACGCGCACTCGTGTTCAGCAGCACCGAGCTGTTGGTCAGGCGATTGTTGGCCGTCACCAGGTCAGGGGCCCCGTCGCCGTTGAAATCGCCGGCGGCCACCGAGGTCGTGTTCGCGTCGGTCGTCGCGCCGGCAACATAGAATGGGTTCCCCGGGGCAGCGCTGAAACCGCCTGTGCCGCTGCCGAGGAAGATGGCCACGGCGTTGCCGCCGCTGAGCGTAAACGCCAGGTCAGGCTTGCCGTCGCCGTTGAAGTCACCGGTCGTCAGGGAAGTGGGGCTGTCCGAAGCTGCGACAGGCGAGCCCGGCGCGGCGCTGAATCCGCCCGCGCTAGCGCGCAACAGCACGGTCACGCCGCCACCTAAGGAGTTCGCAACCGCCAGGTCCGGCCTGCCGTCCTGGTTGACATCGCCGACCACGACCGAGGTGGCGCCGGGCCCCGTCGCGTAGGGGGAGCCTGAGGCCGGACTGAAGCTGCCCGCGCCGTCGCCCAGCAGCACCGTCACGTTCCCCGCGCTGCGATCAGCGCGATCCGCCGCGATGGCCAGACCGAGCTTGCCGTCGCCGTTGAAGTCACCGATCGCGACCGAGGTCGTCGGGGTACCGCTTGCCAACGGCGATCCCGCCATCGGCGAGAACCCGCCCATGGCGTCGCCCTGCAACACCGTCACCCCGTTACCGGTGGCGACCGCCAGGTCCGCAACGCCGTCGCCGTTGAGATCGCCGGTCGCAACCGAATTGGCCCCACCCCCGACCGCGATCGGCGAATGCGGGGCCGGCGCGAACCCACCGGCGCCATCGCCCAATAGCACCGTCACGCTGTCGGAGAAGAAATTCGCGATCGCCAGGTCGGGCTTACTGTCCCCATTGAACTGGCCGACGGCAATCGAGACCGGTCCGGCGCCGGTCGCGAACGGCGAGCCGGTCGCGACGGCGAAGTGACCCAGATCGCCCTGCAACCAGACGCTCACCGTCCCGTCGTCCTGGTTGGCGACGGCAAAGTCAAGGTCGTTGTTGCCATCGAGCTGGCCGACTGCGACCGCCCGCGGACCACTCCCGGTCGCGAACGGCGAGCCCTCCGCTGGCGCGAACGTGAGCGCCAGAGCACCAGCGGGACACCCCGCCAGCACAACGAGGCACGGAGCCAGCCCCGCACAGATGCGGCTCCACAAGCTCACAACCCCCAGTCCCTTTCGCTTGGGAGCCGCAGGATGATCGACCGCCGATGTCTTCACTCGCATTTCCTAGTCCCCATTCACGCTCCCACCATCGGCTGCGCGCTCGAGTCGGTCGATCAACTCGAGCCAGCCGTGAAACCTGGTCGGCTGATCGCCGCCGACCGACAGCTGCCCGCTGATCGTGCCGTCGGTGTGCTCGAGGTCGAGCACCACGTGAACCGATTCGGCTGTCCTCACGACGCCGGAGCCTCCCGCGCCGTGGCGCTCGGCGCATCGGGGGGCACCCCACACTTTGGAAGAGCCACCCTGACGTTAGGAGACCTCGTAACGCCTGCTGCCGGCTACACGTTGGCCGCCGTGCTCAGCGCTGTCGCCAGGTCCGCGCGACCGGTCACCGCCAGCTTCGCGTAGGCCCGAGACAGCTGCGCTTCGACGGTCTTGGCAGATACGAACAGGGCCTGCGCGATCTCGCGGTTGCTGAGCCCGCCCGCAGCCATCCGGGCAGTGCGCAGCTCGGCCGGCGTCAGTGCCCCAAGGCCGCGGCGAGCATCTCGTCTCGGCCGAGCGCCACTTGCGACCAATTCGGCACGTGCCGTGGCGGCGAGCGCCCGGGCGCCGCAGCCGTCGGCGATGTCCAATCCTTGCGAGGCGACCTGCCGCGCATGTTCACGCTCGCCCCGCGTACGGAGGCCTGCGCCGAGATTGACCAGCGCTCGAGCGTGCTCGAGCCGCGCCGGCGAGCGCTCGAGGAGGGCGACCGCGTCGCGCAGGCGTGCGAGCCCCGGGGGCCCGGGTTCCAGCAGCCCGGAGATCGACAGCGCCATCCCGTGGCGTCGCGGCGCGCCGGCGGCGACCGCCTGCGCGAGCTCGGCATTCACGACTCGTCGAGCCTCATCGCCACGCCCGAGTTGCGTGAGCGCGCGCGCCGCCGGCGGCGCCCAGTCGACCAGGACGCTCAGCTGCAGGCCACCCGCCGTCATTCGATGGTCAGCGCCGAACATGTCGGCGATGCCCCGCTCGAGTTCGCCGCAGACGACTCGGACGAGCCCGCGTTGCGCAAGCACGATCACGCCCGGCCACATCGTCAGCTCCCGCTCGGTGAGCTCGACCGACTCGACCAGCCCGGACGCCTCCTCGAGATCACCACGTTCGAGCAGCACGCCGATCAGGAACATCACCGCGAAGTGACCTGCGCCGAGCTCGCGACCAAGCTCCTGTGCCCGCCGGAGATGTCCCTCCGACAACTCCAGCTCCCCGGCCCGGAAAGCGCTTACGCCGCGGTGGACGGACATGCTCACGAACGTCGGAGCCGAGCCGCGGCGCTGGGCCCAGGCGATCGCGGCGTCCTGGGCCTCGGCAGCATCACCGAGGTGGTCGGTCAGAGACAGCGCCGATGTCGCGGCGCCGTACGCCCCGCCGCGCTCCAGCAGTGACTTGTCGTTCAGGGCCAGTCTGGCCAGAGCGGCAACCTCACCGGCCGGGCGCCCGGACACGGCACCGGTCAAGGCCAGCGAGGCGAGCATGACCGGATCCTGGACCTCGCCCTGGCCGGCGCGCGCAAAATGCCGCTCGGCGCGCGCTAGCAGCCGCCGCGAAGCGGTGAGGTCCTCGATCCCTCCGCCGATCAGCAGCGCCTCGATGCTGTCCAACAGATCGGATCCCAGACCATCCGCGCGTTGCACGGTGTCCTCGAGGAGAGATGCCGCCTCCGAGAACCGCGCCACCGCGCTCAATCCCCACGCCAGCTCGACGGCAATCCGGGCACGCCGCTCGCGACTGTCGGCGATCCGGAGAGCTTCGCGCAGAGCATCGAAGTCGTGGACGATGGGCTGTAGCGCCTCGGCCCGCCCGAGCTCCAGGAGCACATCAAGCCGCCGGTCCGGTTCTGGTGGCTCTTCAACGGCACGCCGAAGGTAGGAGACGGCCGCCTCCGGGGCGCCCTGGGCCAGCGCCTCGCGCGCGGCCGAACGCAGGGCGTCCACCACCCATGCCTCGCCATACCGCTCCGCAAAGAGCAGATGCGCGGCTACCTGATCGGCCGGCGCGCGTTCCGCGCTCAGCGCGGCTGCCGCCTCGGCGTGCAACGCGGCGCGGCGCGAGGCGATCATGTCCGCGCCGATGGCCTCCCGGACGATCGGGTGGGCGAATGACATGGCCGCGCTGGCGGCGAGCAGATCCGCCGCGCGGAGCGCATCCGCGGCCACCTCGGCCTGATCACGTCCCAGACGTGCCAGCGCCGCCGCATGCCGCAACGGCGACCCGGGAGCGAGCACGGCCATCGCCTGCGCCAACCGCTCGCAGTCACCGCCCAGCCGTGCGAGACGAACGAGCACGCTCCGCGCAATCGCACCGGCGCCGAGCGTTCGCACGCTTCGCGCCACCTCGGCCGGCGCTCGTCCTCGCTCGGCGAAAAGCGCCCTCGTCAGCTCGCGCAGGTAGAACGGGTTACCTCCTGTCGCCTCATGACATGAGCGGCACAGCTCCTCGTCGGCTCCTGGGCCGAGCGCGCGACGAACCAGGACTTCGGCCGCCGCCTCGCTCAACGGCTCGGGCCGCAACACGCTCGTTGCGGCGTCCGACAGGGTCGCCACCAACCCGGTGGAGTCACCACGCTCGCCCGGTCTCACCGCAGCGGCCAACAGCACCGGCAGCGTGTCGACTCGCCGCGCCAGATAGATCAGAAACCGCGTCGACGCGGCATCAAGCCAATGAGCATCGTCGATCAGCAACACGAGCGGCCCGCGGTCAGCCAGACTGGCCACCAGCCAGTACAAGCCGTGCAGGACCGCGGCGGCATGATCTCGATCGACCCGCTCGGGAATATCACGGTCAAACACGGACCCGGCCAGTCGGGCCGCCCCATCCAACACCTCGGGTCCGGCCTCGACTTCGGCCCAAACCAGCTCTCGCACCGCTGCAAAAGACGACTGCATCACGAGCTCATCGCCCCGGACGCGTAACACCGCCATCCCTCGCTCGGCGGCACGCTCGCCGCACGCCGCCAGGAGACGGGTCTTGCCGACCCCCGCAGAGCCCTCGACCACGACCAGTGCGCCTTCGCCACGCTGCACCGCATCCAGCAATGCGTTCATCACTCCGAGCTCGCCGGCGCGCTCCAACAGGTCGGTGACAGCGCCCTCATCCTCACTCATCCCTGGCGATCATACGTCCGCGACACCGGCCGCCGGGCACGCAATTGGGCAACTACCCGAGCCCGATTCGCTGGCGTGATGTCGACCATTCGGACGCTCGCGTGCACATCTTGAACACCCACCGCTGCCGGACTGCACCAGCCTGGCGTCCGACTTGACAGCTAGCTGGACGTGGCTCCGATCCATCTCAAGCTAGCTTCCATCAGGAGATCTAATCTCAGAGATCCGAGCTGCGGCAACGGTGGAGGAGGGTCTTCGGACGATCGTGCACGAGGAGTCGCCGCCGCGCTTCGGACGTTCATGGCGCCGGGCGTCACCCACACGAGCATCTCGGGCCACTTGCCGGCGTTGACGCCGCGCAACGAATTCGATCGGTACTCGCTCGCGGCTCCTGCCAGCAGCCTGGGCTGTTCGAGCGCGTTGCTCTCCGCACGCTGAACCTGAGTGACTCCCACTCGCGACTCGGCGGACGCTGGCGCTCGGTCGCAACCCGCAGGAACCGCCCATTTGCAGGAACGACGCGGCGAAGGAATCGAACGTTACAAGCGAGGGGCTGCCCCGCCCTGCCGGTTTTGAAGTGCCTTCATTTGCAGGGCTTTTGTGTTCCATGCGCTGCGCTGACAGGCTCTGGCGTCGGCTCAGTTCGCTCGGAAATGCCGGGGTCGGGACACCGTTCGGGACATCGTTTCCCGATCACGCGCATTACGTCCCGGCGCGGATGCACGGAGGCCATTCCCGTCCGACCTACCATCGGTCGTGTAGGAAGTCTGCGAACTATCGCTGGGGTGTCGAATCGGATCATGAGGCTTCGCTTGAGTCATCTCCGCACAGCCGCGATCGCCGTTGGCTGCTACGCGTTCCTGGTCTGGGTCGAGGGCTGGCTCCGGGCGCTCGGCGAGATCGTGCTGATCTCAGCCCTGGCCCTCGTTACTTCCTATGTCCGCCGCAGCGACCGCAGCTCTCCCGACCGCGCACCGGTCACTGAGTGGTTTCGCCGGCGACGAGACAGGACGCGATAGCGCCAGGCACCGATTTGGCCTGGCGATCCTCGGCGACCCCCCATCCCAGCAAAGAAGAGCGATCACGTAGACGAGCTTTCGGCCCTGCTCGTCGCCGAATCCAGGGCCGACACGATGGCGTGCAGGATCGGGCATTGCATAGGCGCGCGGCGACCCCGCAAATCTGCAACACGGCGTTCCCGAACGCGCACCTTCAGGACACGGACGGACCAGCCGGTGGAACTACAAGGCCAGCGTCAGAAAGGTCGTGTGCATCGGCTTCGGCCTGAACCCAAGCGTCGACTTCCCGCCGTGGGACATCACCTGCGGTGCGATTTCGTATGCGACCAAGGTTCACTTGGTCGGCAAGGTCCGGAAGGCCGCAGCCGAGCGCTACGCGCTGCTTGCCGACGATGCCTGCTCAGCCCGACCTGCGTTCATTCTGTTGCTGGGTTGGCGTCGGCGAAGGTTAGATCGGCGGTGTCAGAACGCCACCGGGGCTCACGATCGGGTTGAGACGCAGCACACGCCTGGCGCCGCGACTAAGACGGCATCGATGGTAGATTGCCCGTGTGCGGGAACAGGCAGACGCGGCTGTGACGGGTGCGAGGTGGGCCGCCTCGCTTCGGCGCCTGGCAGTGACTGTGCTTGCGGCTGCGTGCGTCGCCGGAGTAACTCATGTGAGCGCTGCGACGTTTCCCACGTATCCGGTCGTGAACCGGTGTGGCCACATCAGTGGGCCCGGTGGTCGCGCCGGTGTCTACGTTGCGAAAGGACGTGAGTCGTGCGCGGCCGCTAAGCGGGAGTTGCGTCATCCCGGACGACTGGTCGCCTCACTCACCGCCCACACGTCGCTGTACTCCAGCGGATGGGTCTGTGGAGCTCTAATGGGTTTCAGCTCATGCGAGTGGCCGGCAAGCGGCCGACGGCACGGATACCGCTACGCGAAGGTCATCACCGCCCAATCGTGCGCCATTGAGGGCTGCCCCCCAGAGGTACGGCCCGATCCCGTACTCACATGACGCGCTCGGAGAGATCACGTGCGCGAACTGCTTTGGCAGACCGTGTCCGCACGCGCGAGCCTTTTCGCGGCAGGCCGCCGGGACTGCGCCTCACCGTGCTCGGCGCAGCTCTCACCTGCGCTCTCATCGCGCTTGCGCTCGCACCCCAAGCTGACGGGGCGAGGCCGAAGGCCACCAAGAACTGCGACCCGAAGTCGGGCCGAGTGATTCCGATCTCGCAGCTTCAGGGACCCGGTCCGTTCCCACGTGGGGAGTCGGAGCTGATGGCCACCCCGAACGCGAGTTGCCGGACAGCCGCTTACCTGTTGAAGCTGGTGGACGCGAAGTGCCGCCGGGTGGCAGCTGCACCTGCGGTGTGCGCCGGTGGCGTGAACGCGCTCGGCTATCGATGCCGCTTCGCCTTCGATGGTGGTGGCGGCGCAACGTGCACGGCATCCCGCCGCCGCCGCATCGCGATCGACGAGCCGTAATCAGGCCTGACCAGCCGTCTGCCCGCGTACAGTGGCCGCTGGGCCGTATCGGGTGCGTGACGCAAGGTCTCCGTTGGATGAGAGCGGTCGCTTTCTGCATTGCGCGGGCCCGATCGGCATGATCGCTCTTCGGCCGACAACTCGACGTAGGCAGCCGGTGCTGGGACGAGCGCTTGGCCCACGAACGCGCTCGCGAGCTTGGGGGTTGTCGGACGCCGTCTCGCGCGACCAGCACTCGCGACCGCCGGGCGATCGAGATGGCCCGTGGATCCGTTGCCAGCGGGACGGTCGCGGTGTCGACCATCGTCCGAGGGAGAAGCACGCCAACCACCGTGCTGCTGGACCTGCGGGCGCCGCGGTCACCCGCAACACTGTCGAGCTTTCACCAGGTCCGAGCACCGCGCAACAAGGGCCAGCGCTACCCGGCCCACCCGCCCGACGGTCGAGGAGATCATCGCCATGATGCACGCCGCGGGCCGCGACAATGACGCGGTCCGGTTGCGTGGTCTGATCATGGTGCTCTGCCGGGCTTCGCACCAGCGAAGCGCTCGCGCTCGCCGAAAGCGACCTGACCTGCACCTCTCGTCACCACGAGAGGTTCAATGCGGCTTACGAGCGCTTGAACGAGGTTTAGCGACCGGTATGCTGCCTCCGGATTTCTGGGGCATCAACTATCTGGGGAGTCGGATGAGACCGTTCAGACATCGCGCTTTAGCGGCTCTTGGGGTCGTGGGGGCCTGTCTGTTCATGGTCGCCTTGACCGCCCGCTCCGCCCGGGCATCTGGGCCCACGTCAGGAGCTACCTTCGTCGCGTTGGGCGACTCCTACTCGGCCGGGGAGGGTCTCGGGCCGTTTCAGGCCGGCACCGCAAACAGCAAGGGCGCCGAACGGAACACCTGCCATCGCTCCGCGGGCGACGCGTTCGCCGACTTGTCGCCCGCGGTCGTCCTTCCACAGATCACTAGTCGCGGGTTTTGGGCGTGCTCCGGAGCGACGGTCTCCGACATCGAGTCCGTCCCGGGTCAGAACGGGACACCTGCGCAGTACGGCCAGCCAGCCCAGGTGTCGACCGTCGGCTCGAGTACGCGCTACATGACGCTGACCGTTGGCGGCGACGATCTTGGCTTCGGCGACGTCGGACATGCCTGTGCCGAGGCACAGGTCCACAACAGGGTGTGGCGGTTCTCGGGTGCCTCGTGCGCGTCGCAGGTGGCGACTGAGACCGCAAAGATTCCCGCGCTGACCTCGGCTCTCGAAGGGTTGTACGCATCGTTGCTCTCGCGCTCAGCATCGAACTCCGAGCTGGTCGTCGCCGGGTACCCGAAGATCCTTCCTGATCGCTACGACAAGCTGGGCAAGGTCCAGGGCACGCCGTTCTGTACCTTCGACCATCTCGTCGGAGTGGGTTCGATCGGGATGCCCGTGCCTGACGCACAGCAGGTCGCGTCCTTCGAGGCGAAGCTCAACGGCGCGGTCAAGATCGCGGTGGACGCGACGGCGGCGATGCATCCCGGGCGCATCGGCTACGCAGATCTCTACCCGACGTCGGTGCCGCGCAACTGCCACGGCCAGACCGGCGACGCGACCGTCGCGGGCGTTGAGCTCTCGCCAGCCGATAATGGCATCGGCCCGGGTGGGTTCATCAGCACGGCCACCTTTCATCCGACGAAGGCCGGCCAGAATGTCTATGCGCACGCGGTCCAGGCCGAGTTCACGAGCCTGGGGCAGATGATTTTCGTCGGCGATCCGAGTGAGCTGGTCGGCCCCGCTCATCTTGGCGAGAACGAACTGCCGCCGACGTTAGGCGCATTTGAGAAGTACTTCGGCAAGCCAGCATCGATCAAGAAGGTCGGCTATAAGCAGGACCCCGATTGCCTTCTGAGCTGGCCAAGCCGCCGGGTGACCGCCGAGTTCTTCCACGGGTACGGAGGGTTGCAAGGTGGCAGCTGCGTGTCCGGTTCAGGGACCTACACGGTTACCTTCGGCTCCGGATGGCGCACCAGCGCCGGTCTCGCCGTCGGCGACAGCATCGCCAAACTGAAACAGGCCTACCCGAGCGCGCAACAGCACGGCTCCGAGTGGACGCTAATTTCTGACAACGCTGGCTGGGGCATCGTCAAGACGCTCCAGGCATCCGTAAAGAACGGCAACGTCGTTTCTCTCATCCTTGCAGGCCCAGAGTCCTGGGACGAGTAACGGCGACTCCTGCCTTTCCGCTAGCGGCGGCGCTGGCGCGGCGTGCGCATCACGCTTTCCCTATCACTCGTGCCGAACCGATTACGGATGCTGCGCGACAAGGTCGCGAGCCGCCGCACTGCCCGCTGGTCCTTCGTCGCCTCAGCGGAAAGCATGATCGAGGCTGCTCCTTCCATGCAACTCGGCAGCGCCAGCAGCCAAGCCGCCGCCGCCATCCTCGAGACCCGGTCTGGCGCGGAGGAAAGAGCGGCCACGAAGGCCCCCGCCCTTGCGTAGGCAGACATGCGGTTTTCCCAACCGCCGCGCCGCCCTGCCTTCGGCGACCGGCAGGACTGTGGGGCTCAGCGTGCGGCCCCAGCCTCCCTGCTGCTGATCGTCCAAGGCGGAAGCCTCGGCCGGCCCGACCGATCGAGTTAACACTGCTGAGATTTCGTGAAAGGAGTTACCGCCCGTGGCAATCCGCCCGCTTCTGCTTCCGTTCGTTCGGCGGATCGACGTTAGCTCGGATCGGCTAACGCCAGCGCCCGCGTTCGCGTCGAACGCGATCGTCGGCTCGGCGATGGTTGGCGCGATACCTTGCGGGACAGCAGGTCCGGTGCCGGTGATCGAGCACCACGCCGGGGCGCCGAGTTCGTTCACGCCGCGGTCGCTGGGCCTCGCACACTCTTAGGCGGCGGGGGCTCTGGCGATCGTCACCGACGAGCGGGCTTGGTGAGCTCGAAAACTGGGTGGCCGCCGAACGGCTCATGTTCGCGGAGGTCACCCTCGGCGGTGCGGTTTCCTGGCGGCCTTGAAGGTGACCGTCACGCGCGTCACGGTGTGGGCGGACTGCACGACGGCCAGCCTGATCTTGAGCGTGCGGTGGGTGCTCAGCAGGCGCTTGCCGGTCCGGTTGAGGGTGATCTTGACCGTCTTGGTCTTCCCGGCGGGGATTGCGACCTTGGCGGTGGCGAGCACGACGGTCTTCTTGGTCTTCTTCGAGGCCGCGGCGACGGCGATGACCTTTCCGCCCTTGATCGTCTCGATCACCGTGAGCGTCAGCGTGACCTTGCACGCGCTGCCACCAGAGCAGCGTAGGGGCACGCTCACGGCGCTTGGCGACATCACGATGTGTCCCACTCTTACTTGACCCCGGCTGCTCGCGGTGACCGATCCCTGCCGGCCGTTGCTGGCGAGATGCCGACTATCGCCGCCGTAGCTGCCGGTGACCGTGTACGTCCCCCCGGTCGACGGCGTGAACGTCACCTGACATGATGCCACCCCAACCGTGCCGGTCCCCGCCAGCGTGCAGCTCGTCGCGATCAGCGACCCGGACGCCGGCGAGCGTGAGAAGCTCACCGTCCCCGTCGGTGTCAGGGCGCCGCTGGCAGCGGTATCCCTGACCGTCGCAACGCAGGTGACGTGCCCGCCGACGGCGGTCAACTGCGGGGAACACCCCACGATCGTCGATGTCGGATCGCTCGTCGAGGCCGGCGGTGAGGCCGGCGGTGAGGCCGGCGGTGAGGCCGGCGGTGGGCTCGTTGCAGTCACCGCCCCGGACTGCGCGTCGCTGGCGAAATGGCCGACATCACCGCCGTAAGCTCCGGTCACCGTAAAGGACCCGGAGGCCGAGGGAGCGAACGACACCTGACACGACGCCACCCCTGTCTCACTCGCCGCCAACGTGCAGCTGCTCGCGCCGAACGACGACGGCGACGCCGCGAAACTCACCGACCCCGAGGGTGTCGAGACGCCAGCGGGCGCCGAATCACGTACGGTCGCCGTGCAGCTCACCGTCCCGCCAACCACAACCGAGGTCGGTGAACAGCTCACGCTCGTCGAGGTGACGTGGGTCGGGAATGCTTCCTCAACGTCGTTGTTGTCGGTGTCGGCGATGTAGACGCTCCCCGCCCCATCGACCGCCACCCCTCCCGGGTTACTGAGCGGGCTGCTGGTCGCCGGTCCAGGCGCCGGCGCTCCAATGCTGCCCGTCCCGGCGAAGATCGAGAGCGTCCCGCCCGCCGAGACCTTCTCCACCACTGAGTTGAACGTGTCGGCGATGTAGACGTTCCCCGACCCATCGACCGCCACCCCCTCCGGGAAGTGGAGCGGGCTGCTGGTCGCCGGTCCAGGCGCCGGCAATCCGCTGCTGCCCGTCCCGGCGAAGATCGAGAGCGTCCCGCCCGGCGTGACCTTCTCCACCACGCTGTTGCCGGTGTCGGCGATGTAGACGTTCCCCGACCCATCGACCGCCACCCCCTCCGGGAAGTGGAGCGGGCTGCTGGTCGCCGGCCCAGGCGCCGGCGCTCCGCTGCTGCCCGTCCCGGCGAAGATCGAGAGCGTCCCGCCCGGCGTGACCTTCTCCACCACGCTGTTGCCGGTGTCGGCGATGTAGACGTTCCCCGCCCCATCGACCGCCACCCCCCGCGGAGAGGAAAGCGGGCTGCTGGTCGCCGGCCCAGGCGCCGGCGCTCCGCTGCTTCCCGTCCCGGCGAAGATCGACAGCGTCCCATCCGGCGTGACCCTCTCCACCACGCTGTTGCCGGTGTCGGCGATGTAGACGTTCCCCGCCCCATCGACCGCCACCCCTCCCGGGTTACTGAGCGGGCTGCTGGTCGCCGGTCCAGGCGCCGGCGCTCCGCTACTGCCCGTCCCGGCGAAGATCGACAGCGTCCCGCCCGGCGTGACCCTCTCCACCACGTTGTTGCCGGTGTCGGCGATGTAGACGTTCCCCGCCCCATCGACCGCCACTCCTCCCGGGTTACTGAGCGGGCTGCTGGTCGCCGGTCCAGGCGCCGGCGCTCCGCTGCTGCCCGTCCCCGCGAAAATCGAGAGCGTCCCGCCCGCCGAGACCTTCTCCACCACTGAGTTGAACGTGTCGGCGATGTAGACGTTCCCCGCCCCATCGACCGCCACCCCTTCGGGGTTACTGAGCGGGCTGCTGGTCGCCGGTCCAGGCACCGGCGCTCCGCTGCTGCCCGTCCCGGCGAAGATCGAGAGCGTCCCGCCCGGCGTGACCTTCTCCACCACGTTGTTGCCGGGGTCGGCGATGTAGACGTTCCCCGATCCATCGACCGCCACCCCCCGCGGAGAGGAAAGCGGGCTGCTGGTCGCCGGTCCAGGCGTCGGCGCTCCGCTGCTGCCCGTCCCGGCGAAGATCGACAGCGTCCCGCCCGGCGTGACCCTCTCCACCACGTTGTTGTTGGTGTCGGCGATGTAGACGTTTCCCGATCCATCGACCGTCACCCCTTCCGGGTTACTGAGCGGGCTGCTGGTCGCCGGTCCAGGCGCCGGCGCTCCGCTGCTGCCCGTCCCCGCGAAAATCGACAGCGTCCCGCCCGGCGTGACCTTCTCCACCACGTTGTTGCCGGGGTCGGCGATGTAGACGTTCCCCGCCCCATCGACCGCCACCCCTCGCGGGCTGAGCGGGCTGCTGGTCGCCGGTCCGGGCGCCGGCGCTCCAATGCTGCCCGTCCCGGCGAAGATCGAGAGCGTCCCGCCCGGCGTGACCTTCTCCACCACGTTGTTCCTGGTGTCGGCGATGTAGACGTTCCCCGCCCCATCGACCGCCACCCCTCCCGGGTTACTGAGCGGGCTGCTGGTCGCCGGTCCAGGCGCCGGCGCTCCAATGCTGCCGGTACCGGCGAAGATCGACAGCGTCCCATCCGGCGTGACCTTCTCCACCACGTTGTTGTCGGCGTCGGCGATGTAGACGTCGCCCGACCCATCGACGGCCACCCCCAAAGCACCGAGAGGCGACGCCGTCGCCGGTCCGGGCTGCACCGTCCGAGTGACTCCGGCAACGATCGCGAGCGACTCACCCGGACCAACATCCGCCAAAGCCACCCCGGGCCCCAACCACAGCATGACGCCACACACCACGCCACCCATCAGAGAACGCAAAATTGTCCGGCTCACCGCAGTCATCCCCCGTCCGGGATACTCCCTCGCGCAAGGCGCCCATCCGTGCTTCACGCCTGATATCACAGCAGGATCGTCTACCGGTTCGTTCGGCGACAGCTCGGACCGATCGCCCGTCATCCAACTGAACACTACATGTAGAACCAACCCGTCGGGGGACAGCGGATCGGCGAAGCGCTACACGAAGCTCGGATCCCTACCCCGTGAGACCGCCCGCGACCCGCACTGACCCCTAACACGCGACCCCCGACAACACCTCCGAGTCAACCAGCACGCCTGCTTTCATGACCGGGTCGCTAACGCGCCGTCGCCAGCGGGCGAGCGCTTGGTCGCCAACTGGGCGGCCTCGCCCAGAGCGCTGCTTTGGGCAGGGCTTGAGGACCAACGCCGGCGGTCTCGGCTATCGAGTGGGGCCCGAGCCGAGATCCCGAATTGAGCGCTGGACGCCGGTCGGCGCCGAAGGTGCTGCGTAGTGTAGGCAAACACGAGATCTGCACGGCCGAGGCCAGCGCCCTGGAATCGGCGAGCAGGAAGCCTGATTGTCTACTAGAGGACCTTCTTCTCAGCTGCGAGCGCGCCCGGCACCTTCGTCCGGCGCGGCGATGGTAGCCGCTGCGGCGTGGGGCGTCTTTGACTCACCTGCCTTGCCAGTCTCGGCCTGCGGGCCGTCACGCAACTTGGGAGTGTCTAACTTGGCGGCGGGTCCGCCGTGCGCTCGCTGGGGGCAATCGGCAGCCCGATCCCGTAGTGCACGCCGATGAGCCTGACGGCGACGCAGACACCCGTGGCCAGGAGCGGGAACAGGGCGCTGCGGGCGCCCGCCCCGTGCGCGAGAACGAGGACGGT
Organism: uncultured Solirubrobacteraceae bacterium; assembly: GCA_963744845.1. Lineage (GTDB taxonomy): Bacteria > Actinomycetota > Thermoleophilia > Solirubrobacterales > Solirubrobacteraceae > Palsa-465. The sequence continues at coordinate 574,797 of CAVUVE010000011.1, read as the reverse complement.
GGCGCCGAGCAGTGCTGGCACGGCGTAGAGGTCGGTTCGGAGGATGTTGGGGATCTGGCGCAGGAGCAGGTCGCGGACCATGCCGCCGCCGACGCCGGTGATCGCTCCAAGGATGATCGATTGGACGGGCCCGAGGTGGTGGGCGAGGGCGGCGCTGGCGCCGGTAACGCAGAACAGGCCAAGTCCGATCGCGTCAAAGAAGGTGAGCGGGCGGTCGACACGCTCAAGTAAGGGTCTAGCGATAAAGCTCACGATGCCGGCCGCGGCGGCGGCGGCAAGGTAACGGCCGTCGCGGAAGGTGGCCGGTGGGATCCCGATCAGGAGATCACGGATGATGCCGCCAGCGAGTGCGACGGTGAACGACAGCACGATGACGCCGAGGAGGTCGAGCCGAGCGCGGACACCTGCCAGGCCGCCGCTGAGCCCAAAGACGAACGTCCCCGCGAGGTTGAGCACGAGGATCAGGTTGGGGTCAAAGCCAGCGATCATCGGTGCAGTCTCTCAGCCGCCGAGATGGGTCCCACGGCGACAGGATGCGTGGAGTCTTTGGCGGGATGGCGAGAGCGGTGTGCGGGTATAAGGTCGACTGCGTCGGCTTGTGTGCCGGCTGGCTCCGGAGGACCGGATTCTCTGAGCGAAGGAGCGGCATGACCGAGACAGCCAAGACGGGTGACGTGCTGGGCGGACTGGATGTGATCAGCGGCGCGCTGGAGGATCTCTACCGCGACGTGCATCAGCATCCCGAGCTCTCGATGCAGGAGCACAACACGGCAGCGAAGGCGGCCGAACGGCTCAGAAGGACGGGTTATGAGGTGACGGAAGGGGTCGGGGGTACCGGCGTGGTTGGGCTGCTGCGAAACGGCGAGGGTCCGACGGTGATGCTTCGTGCCGACATGGACGCGCTACCGGTCAAGGAGGCCACCGGCCTTCCCTACGCCAGCACCGCGACCGCGACCGACGCCGACGGCAACGAGGCGCCGGTCATGCACGCGTGCGGTCACGACATGCACGTGACATGGCTGGTCGGGGCCACGACGCTGCTCGCCCAGAGCCGGGCCGCCTGGCAGGGCACGGTGCTGGCGATCTTCCAGCCGGCTGAAGAGACCGCACAGGGCGCGCAAGCGATGATCGATGACGGCCTGTTTGATCGCTTTCCTCAGCCCAAGGTGATCCTCGGTCAGCACGTCATGCCCGGCTCATCCGGAGAGGTGAGCTACCGGCCCGGCACCACGCAGGCGGCCGCCGACAGCCTCGAGGTCCGGCTGTTCGGCCGCGGGGCGCACGGCTCGATGCCCGAGTCAAGCGTGGACCCTGTCGTGATGGCGGCCTCGACCGTGCTGCGGCTGCAGACGATCGTCTCGCGTGAGGTCGCCGCCAGCCAGGCCACGGTAGTCACCGTTGGTGCGCTACAGGCCGGCACCAAGGACAATGTGATTCCCGACGAGGCGCTGCTGAAGATCAACGTCAGGACCTTTGATGAGGCGGTGAGAAGCCGTGTCCTGGGCGCGATCGAGCGGATCGTCAATGCCGAAGCCGCCGCCTCGGGCGCGCCCAAGCCCCCGCAGATCGTCTACACCGAGCATTATCCGCTGACCGTCAACGATCCCGATCAGACCCGGCATGTTGCCGACGCGCTGCGCGGATATTTCGGCAACGACCGCGTCAGCGAGCTCGCCGCACCGGTATCCGCGAGCGAAGACTTCGGCTCGTTCGGCAGCGAATGGCGCGTCCCTTCGGTCTTCTGGTACATCGGCGGCACCGACCCCGACACCTACCACACGGCCGAACAAGCCGGACGCATCGCCGACGACATCCCCACAAACCACAACCCGAAGTTCGCTCCCGTCATCCATCCCACGCTCGAAACCGGAATCCAGGCGATCACCACCGCCGCGCTCAGCTACCTCGGTCAGGCCAGCTGAACGGCCGAAGGCGACGCACAAGAGCTGGCAGCCGACCTAGCTCCCGACGCGCGGGAGCTTTAGCTCGTACACCGCCGCGAGGTCGTCGTCGCCATGGCGGTTCTCGACGTCACCGACACGCTCGAGGACCGCATCGAGCAAAGGCAGCCCGACTCCGGAGTCCTTCGCCACCTCTCGCACCAGCTTGAGGTCTTTGATCGCGAGACGGACTGGAAAGCCCGCCGGGTAGTCGTGGCGCTGCATCTCGCCGAGCTTCTCCAGACCGTAGGAGGAACCCAACGGCCCTCCATCGAGCAGCGCCACGAACTGCTGCTGCTCCAGTCCCATCAACTCGCACAGGTGCATCGTCTCGGCGAGTCCGGCGACCATCGAGACCATCCAATGGTTGGTTGCCAGCTTCAGCCGCGAGCCCATGCCCGCGTCCCCAACCCACTGGACCCTCGAGCCGAGCGCATCGAACACCGGCTCAACGCGCGCGCGAGCCGAGTCAGGTCCCGAGGCCAAGATCGTCAGCTTGCCCTCCTCCGCCGGATGAGTGCTCCCTGAGACGGGCGCATCGAACAGCATCACGTCGTGGTCCACTGCAACCTGGACCAGTCGGTCGGCCTCGGCCGCGCCGACGCTGCTCATCTGAAGCCAGATCGTCTCCTCGGGCCATTCGGCGAGCAGCGGCTCGACCACCGCGAGCACGATCTCGGCGGTGGGCAGCATCGTGATCACGAACTGTGCCCGGCTCACCACCTCGCCCGGCGAGCTGGCGACCTCAGCCCCGTTCTCGGCGAGTGCCTGGGCGTGCTCGGGCTGTCGGTCCCAAGCGATGACCGAGACACCCTGGTCCAGCAGGCGATGAGCCATCGCCGTGCCCATCAGGCCAGTCCCCAGCAATCCGACGCGACTGTCGCTCTTACCGGTCACACCAATTCTCCTCATCATCGAACTGCGGGATGCGATGAATCTCCCGGCGCCATTCGCTGCACGGTAAGCCGGGCGGTTGTCATCCTTGCTTACCCGGGCCACAGTGCCTGCACACCGCCGAGGCTGAGCGCCGTTGTGCTGGGCCGGTGACGAGGTCCGCGAGGTCAACGCGCGCGGGACTGCGCGCCAGGGGACCGCCGAACGATCGAGACGTCGCCGCGCGGCAAGACCATGCGGTTCAGCACGCACGGCCCCGTCGATGGAGGTGTCGACCAGGCGCCGGAATTGGCACGGGCTGTCCCCACCCAAGCGCGATGGCGGCCGCCGGAGAGGTACGCCCCGCTAGCGTGCGTCGCCGCTGCATAGGTACCGCCGCGGCGTTACGTCCCCGGCGCGGAGCCCCGCTATCGGCGATCAGCGCGACCGCGTGCTCAGGCGGCTGGTCCCCGGCCGGCTGCTCCGTCTCGTCCATTGCAGCAGTCTCGGCCGTTCGACGCGGATCATGCGATAGCGATCACGCGGTTCACGCGACGTAGCCCGGATGATCCCACCGTCAACGCACAGGCGTTGTGGGACGTTGCTGACCTCCCTCGGTGCGACGCGTCCGTCCCACTTTCCGCGCACAACGCGTCTGTTCGCGTTCGCCTTTGCATCGAAGACAGCGCGCGCTGGAGCTAGGCCTCGCTGGCGGGCTCGACCGGAGGATTCGGGGCGCCATCTGCGCGCTGTCCGTCCGTACGTCTCGCTGCCCGATGTCCGCCGCGCTCGAGGTCCGAGTGAAGCGCCTTGATCCGATCGAAAATGTAGTCGGCCGCCTCTTGACATTCGTCGCGTGTCGTCTGTGAGACGACGTCGAATTTGAACGGCGCCCCATATTTGACTGTCACCTTCGGGAATTGCATTCGCTTCCAATTGCGAACCTGGTGAGAACCGAGGATCGCGACCGGCACGACGGGAGCTCCGGACTCGAGCGCGAGCCGGCCGACCCCGGGCTTTGCCGATGCGGCCAGCTCTCCGGTTCGCGACCGAGTGCCCTCGCAATACATCACCATCGCGCCGCCGCGATCGAGGATTCTGAACGCGGTGGTGAACGCTTCCTCGTCCTGGTCTCCGCGACGAACAGGGAAGACGCCGCCGTGGGTGTAGATCCAACTCAGCGGGCCGGTGCCGAACAGCTGGGACTTGGCCATGAACTGGATGCGGCGTCGAATGAACGCAGCCGTGAAGAAGTGGTCCATGTTCGAGGCGTGATTCGGGGCGAGGATCAATGGCCCCGCCGGAACGTTGCCGCTGTCGATGCCCCGGGCACGAAACATCGTGAGCGACAGGAATACGGTCATCGCGCGGACGACTTCGTAGGTCGCGCCAGGCGGCCCGCCGCGAGTCCGCGCGTGAAAGCTGTCGAAATACTCCTTGGGCCGCTCGTCCTTGTAAACGAGCGCTTTGAGGTCGGCGTGCGGCATGATCCGCGAGCCTATCCCGTCGGTGCGGTCCCCGGACCCGTACGACCTGACCGCGCTTCTATTCTCAATCGCGTCGGTGACTGACCGAAGCCGACTTCCGACCACCTGCGACCCGTCCGAGAGAGGATTCCGGCCATGCCCTCCCATGTATCAACCCCCTTTCGGGCGGTGATGACGGCCGCTTCTCCGGTGGTACGCGGATGGGGTCGTCTTGAGGTGTCGGGTCTTGAGCACCTCCCGCGCTCGGGGCCGACATTGCTGGCCGGCAACCATGACTCGTGGTGGGACCCGGTCGTGATCGGGATTGCCGCTGTTGAGCGACGCCAGATCCAAGCACTCGCGAAGTCATCGCTGTGGAAGAACGCGGTGCTCGCCAAGGTCCTGGACGGAATGGGGCAGATTCCGATCGGGCGCGGCACAGGCGACGTGAAAGCCCTCGAACGCGCCACCTCCGAGCTCCGAGCCGGCGCCTGCATCGGCATCTTCCTGGAAGGCACTCGAACAGGCGGACGGACGCTCCGCGCTCGAAGCGGGTTCGGACGGCTCGCGCAAGCCGTGCCCGAGGCGGAGATCGTGTGCTGCTCGGTCGAGGGCACGGTTGACCTCGCCCGCTTTCCCAAGCGCGCCCGGCTGCGCGTCCGCTTCTTCCACCCTACGAGCGGAGACCTCGCAGCCAACGAGAGCCCGGGCGATTTCACGGCCCGACTGCTCGCCGAGATCCGCGCCGGGACGCCTCCGGTCGCCTACGGGCGCCGGCCCGGCCGTACCGCGCGCGGGCGTAGGCCCGGGCTCCGCGCACTAGTGGGCGATCTAGCAGGGCACTTCACAATAGCGCGGCGAGCGACTCGTCCCCGAACTCGAGAGGCCCGCTCGTGGCGTCTGATCCGCATCTCTGGCGACCCCGCACCTGGCCCGCGGAGTTACTGCGCAGCCGTTCAGCGCAGGTGTAGCTGATCGCTCGAGGCGGTTGTCGTGCCGGCTGCGTTGGACGCGGTCACTCTGCAGCTCACGGTGCGTCGCTTGCGGGCCTTGCCCACCGTCAGCCTCGGCCTGCTGGCCCCTTTGGTCGCGGTGCCGTTGACCAGCCACGCGTAGGCGAAGCGCCCGGCGTTGTGCCAGCTCCCGCGCTTGCAGGTCAGGGTGCTGTCCGAGCGCGTGAGCCTGGGTCGACTCGTGTTGCGCGGCAGGGCGGTGGGGCTGGCGGTCTGCCAGACCGTTCTTCCGTCCTCTTCGGTCATGTACAGCGCGCCGGAGGTCAGCTCGAGCCCGGCGACGATGGTGTCATACGTGGATCCCGGGGGCCTTACCATCGCAGACGGCAGCGGGATCGTGAACCGCTGAAGGCTGGGGAGGAACAGCCCGTCCAGCCGGCTGGTTACATCCGCCGTCCACACGACCGCGCCGGCGTTTGAGGCCAGGGCGTAGGACGCTTCGGTGCTCCCGTTGCTGAGCCGTCGTCGCATGCGCGTCCCGCACCGCTCGAGATACACACTGTTATCGGCGTCGGTGACGAGCGCGAACTGACCGTCGAGAGTAAGCGGACCCCAGACTGGCGAGTACGGCGGCGGGCGGCGCAGGCGGCTCACTCCGGGGCAAGTGTGGTGAGCGAGGGTGGGCGAGTTGAGGTCCGCGACCGTGGTCGCGTTGGTTGGGTCGCTCCGGTGCTCGCCTGTCTGGATGTTCTGAAAGTAGATGCTGGCCGGAAGGTAGTGGTAACTGCTCGCGATCCACTCAATCCAGTAGGCGCCCACGGCGGTCGCGCTGCAGAGGACCTCCGGGTCGAAAGGCGGTGATGAGCAGTAGGGCATCCCGGGGCTAGGCGTGACTGTCTGACGTGTCCCGTGGGCGAGCGAGTAGAGCTCAAGGTCGTCGGGCCCGTTCGGGTCTGAACTTTGCGGGCAACTCGTCAACACCCACGGAGGACCGAGTCCGAGGACGTGGCACTCGGGGTCAAGCGCGGTTGTGGTGCCGAGCCGGGTGTTGATCACGAGCCATCCCGCGTTTAGTGGAAAGCCGTCACTGACCGCCGTGCTGCGGAGCGCATAATCGCCGCTGGCCAACACCACGGCGGGTGCAATCGGCTGAAACGAGCCACCCAACACGACCTGACTGGCGGGCGCCCCCCCAGCCGACCTGTACGACCCCGTCGCGGCGGCCGGCGCCGCCCAGACAGCACACCAACCGGATACCAACAACACGAGCCCTACACGCGCGGCAGAGGACCCCCGCCGCGCAGCCGAAATCAGCGTCACCGCTGCCCTTAGGATGCCACCGCCGACCAAAGGATGCGGTGATGCCCGCCCCTCGACCGGCGCCGCGATCCCATCATGGTTCATCGCAACGAGCCCCGCACCGTGATCGCGCTGTAACTCCGCGGAACATACTGAGCGTCGATCCGACGCTCGGCCCTGCGAGACAGCCGTCATCTCGCGAGCCCACCGGTAGCCGCGCACCGACGCCAGCTACTTACCACCGTCGCGATCGGGCATCGTAAGCGACAAGTCCGCACACTGCTGAAACGAGCGCTCCCGCGAGAAGTTTCGCCTGAGCCCAGAGAAGGCGCTACCGCAGCCCGTGACGCGCGTCGCTGCCTGTCCCCGCAACGCCAGCGACAGGCGCACTCGGCGGGCCGCCGCTCGGACTACCGCTCCCGGTAACGCGAATCACGCCCGACACAACACGACCCGCTCGCTGCCCGCGCCCGCGCAAACAAGGCGCTCCTGATCCCAGAGCCGACGTCAGAAACCGGGCTCTGAGCGGACTTGCAAACGACGCATCGGTGCTGTCTACCGTTCGCGCGTTCAGCAAGCGCCGGCCGCTATGAAACGACCGCCGCCACGCATGATCGACGGCTTCGCGAACCCACGCTACGCGCGTGAAGCGCTCGCACCCCGGCACCGGTTCTGACCGGCTCCTGCTCCGGCGCTGTCGACGATCGTTCCAGAGCAGCAGCCCCACCGGCCGGCGCTGCTCGACGTCGTCCAAAGCAGCAGCCCCGCCGGTCGCGTGCTGTGATCCGGATGTCCCTCTTCAGCGCAGTGCCAGCACGACGATCACGATGACCAGCAGCAGTGCCATCCCTGCGCCGGCCCAGGGCCACGGCCGATGCCAGAACTCCGGCTTGGCGCGGTCCCGGCTATAGCGGCCCTCGGGTGGCTCCCCGACCCAATCGTCGTCGTCCCACGACATCGAAGCACGAGCCTAGCGCCGGGCTGCGAGCCGAGGCTCAGGAAGGAGCAGCGAGCAGCGATGGCCCGTCTGCGTCCAGAGGCGCAGGACGGTGGTCCCGTTGGTGATCGCGGCGTGCGCGGAACTTTTCGGGGTGGCGAGCGTTGTTGCTTACGTGCGGGCGCTTTGGCGATCAATGCTCGTTTCTCTTGTCCTTCTGGCGGTGACTGGCGGTAGTCTGGCCGGTGCCAGCGTGCCGGGGCACAACCTGAGGCGACGGGTGCCGGTGGTGCTTCGCCCGACATGGCATCGAGTCGCACCGGCGAGGGCCGTAGACGTCGCGCTGAGCGGCCGCTACGTTTTCATCGAAGGTGGCACGGGCTTAGGGGCAGTAATCGACGAGGAGACGGGGAAGCGTCTCGTGCTGACTCCGCCGTCGGGCTGTTTGTTCGATAACGGTGGCTCTCTCCACCGCTCCCTGATCGGCGGTTCGTGGGTCGTGGCGACCTGTAACCCACCGCCCCTCGGTCCTGGTTATGAGCTTTACAGTATTCCGAACCGGAAGTGGATGTCGTTTAACCCGGACATGGCGAAGATGTGCGCGCTGGACGCCGAGTGCGCGACGGGTGATCCGGACTGCCCTGCAAGCTACGTCGCGATCGGCGAGCGGTGGATCGAGTTCGTCATTACGTGTGGCTATCACTCCTATCCGTCGACGGGCGCTCTTGAACAGATCAAGGCGGGACAGGTCCGCGGCGACCCCCCAGCTGTGACGCCGGGCGGCAACCAGATCCTCGACCTCAACTCGCCGACCCTCACTCAATCGCTCTGCAATCCATTGCGGATGCCGAGCGCCGGAACGATCGTTCCCGACGGTCGGTTTGCGCTTGACGAGGAGTACAACAACAATACGTACCTTGAGCGCTGCGGTTCCTCCTTGCACAGGCCCATCGGCGATCCCGGCCCCCGTGTCACGACAATCGACTCGCGTGCCGTCCTATGGAGTCCCGGTGTCATTCGTAACGAGATCGACGGGTTATTCCTGCCAAGCCTGCAGCGGCTAGAGCTCCGGCTACCCAAGCCGGTCGCATCGCTTTGCCGGCACCTCGGCGCCTTTTCTTACACCTGTATCCAGGGCCTCGCGCTCTCAACCCACACCCTCTACCTAGTCACCTCAGATTCTCAGGTGTGGAGCGCCCAGAGTCCGCTCCCACGGCCCGCAGCCAAGAAGACGACTCGTCGCTAGACCCGACCCAGAGTGGATAACTGTCCCGCGGCTTGCACCTTGATCGAACAGCCAGTCTCAGCAGACTGCCGGCTCGTCGCCGACGCAGCCACGAGGTCGAGACTGTCGCTTCCACGCAATCCGATAGCCCGGACTCAGCGTTCAGACCGACGCCCCGAAGCCCGGGGAGCAAGCAAGGTGGACAGCGAATAGCCGAGCGCTTCTCGTAGGCAAACCCCGGCGTGATGCCGAGCAGACCCGGCGCCCTGGATTCGGCGATCAGCGCGACCGTATGCTCACGCCGCTGGTCCTCGGTCCGGCTGCTCCGTATCGTCCAAAAGCGATAGTCGCCATCTCGCTCGGACACGACCGGTGCCATCGGGCCGGATCTCCTGCCGCGACGGCTACGGTGCGGCGGGGCTGCCGTCCTTGGGCGCGTAGCGATGATGCAGCGACAGGGGGTTACCGTCCGGGTCTAGGCAGATCGCCTGCCAGCAGACGCCGGAGTCAAACGTGTCACTGACGAAGCGCACGCCCTCGGCCTCAAGCTGCTCCCGCGCGGCGGCCACGTCCTCGACCTGGAGAGCGATCGGCATGGCGTTGGGCGAGAACGTGCCGCCGAAGTCTTCGGTGCGCATGACGCTCAGGGTGAGGTTGCCGGCTTGGTACTCGGCGCCTGGCCGGCTTCCGTACCGCTTGACGAACGGCAGGCCGAGCGTCTCGCCGTAGAAGGCGGTCATCGCGTCGAAATCCTGCGCTGGGACGCAGACAAAGTCCACGCCGGTGATGAGAGGGCTTGTGTCGATCATGGTGAGTTAGATCCTCGCAGTCCGCCGGACTCATCGGTCGGCGAGCCAGAGAAAGATGACGGCGAACGGCCCGTTGCCGATCCGGCACGCACTACTTCGCGTCCCAGCCGGATTGCACCTTGCCCGATCCCGTCAACGTCCCTGCCGATGGGCTCAGCCCGCCCCGTGGGAGATAGTGCCCGGTATTCGGACCTTATCTCCGAATCGGGCACCACCGAGGCGGCCTCGCTGGACCACGACAGCAACCATTTGCAGCAACGACGCGGCGAAGGAATCGAACCTTCCAAGCGAGGGGCTGCCCCGCCCTGCCGGTTTTGAAGACCGGATGGGCCACCAGGCCCGTGCCGCGCCGCTGCCGATCGTAGGCGCGGCGCAGCGAGGCCGCGGCTCAATCGCCGAGGCCGTGCTCGAGCGCGCCCTTGACGCCGGCATCCAGGGCGTTCAGGCGAAACAGCGCGAGCGCCTCGGCGGAGGCGAAGCGACCGCCGGGAGCGGTGGCGGGGCCGTGATGGCTGAGCACGCAGTGCAGGAGCGCGAACTGGCGGGATTCGTCGAGGACGCCCGCAAAGCGCGATGTGAGCAGGCGCTCGCCGATCACCAGGTGGCCGAGGAGGCGACCCTCGTCGGTGAGGCCGATCTCGGCGCCGTAGGTGAACTCACGGGTCCGCCCCAGGTCGTGCACGAGGGCGGCGGTGAGGAGCAGATCGGAGTTCAGTCCCGGGTGCAGCTGGCAGGTCTCGTGGGCGAGGGTGGCCACGGCGACGGTGTGCTCGAGGAGCCCGCCCAGATAGGCGTGATGGCCGGCCCGCGAGCAGGGCGCGCGGCGCCAGGCGGCGCGCAGCTCGTCGTCACCGAGCAGCCCCGCCAGCAGCTGCGCGTAGGCGCGGTCGTAGACCTCGCCGGCCAGATGCTCGAGGAACCCGTCGAGCTCGTCGAGGTCGCGATAGGCGGTGGGGAGAAACCGGCCCGGATCGACGTCGTCGGCCCGGGCGATGTTCGACAGTTCGAGCACCAGCTCGTCGCGGAAGCGCTCGACGCGGCCGCGCACGCGGACGACGTCGCCGCGCTCGAAGCGGCCGGCCAGGGCGTCGGCATTCTGGAAGGCGCGGGCGGGGAGCGTGCCGGTCCGGTCGCGCAACTCGAGGGCCAGATATGGCGACCCGGTACGGGTCATCAGGCGGTCCTTGCGGGTGCAGGCGAACACGCCGACCACGTCCTGGCCGGGTCGCAATGCGGTGACCGCCACCATGGTCGGATCGGCAGGACACATAAGCCCATGATGTACGGTGAGTCGGATGCAGCCTCTGCAATGGGAGCACCGTCCGGATGGTTTACGGGCCCCTGCGCTGATCTGCGCGTTCAAGGGTTGGAACGACGCCGCCGACGCGGCCTCGAGCGCGATCCAATTCGTCGGCTCGGCGCTCGGAGCCAAGCGCTTTGCCACGATCGACCCCGAGGACTTCTACGACTTTCAGGCCACCCGGCCGCGCGTGAAGATGGTCGACGGCCAGGCCCGCGAGATCGTGTGGCCGGCCGTGGAGCTGTTCGAGGCCCGGGTTCCCCGAGCGCCCCGCGACCTCATCCTCATGTCGGGCTCCGAACCCTCGTTTCGGTGGCGGAGCTTCTGCCAGCTGGTGACCGAGCTCGCCGAGGTGCTCAACACGCAGCTGGTGGTGACACTGGGGGCACTGCTCGCCGACGTGCCGCACACCCGCCCGGTGTCGGTGACCGGGCTGAGCTCGGATCCCGCCCTCGTCTCGCGGCTCGGCCTGGCCCCCTCCTCCTACGAGGGGCCCACCGGGATCGTCGGCATTCTGCACGCCGCCTGCCAGCAGGCCGGCCTGCCGTCGGCCAGCCTGTGGGCGGCCGTTCCCCACTACATCGCCGCCACCCCGAACCCCAAGGCCGCTCTGGCCCTCGTGCGCAAGCTGGAGGGGCTCGTCGGCGTCGCCGTCGACGGCTCGGACCTGGAGACCGCCGCCGCCGACTACGACCGCCAGGTCAACGTCGCCGTGCAGTCAGATCCCGACGTGCAGGCGTTCGTCGAGCGCCTCGAGCAGGCCGCGGTCGAGGAGTCCGGGGACGAGCCAACGTCGCTGCCCTCCGGTGAGACGATCGCTCGCGACCTGCAACGCTTCCTGCGCCAGCGCGGCGATGACGAGGGCCCCGCTGGGGCCTGACCCCGCCGCCCTCGACGCCTGAACCCCCCGCCCAACGCTCAGTCCCAGCGCCCAGCGCTCACCGCTCGGCCGCGGGACAGACCAGCCGGTAGTCGCAGATCGAGCAGGCGGCGATCGACGGGGTCGGCTCAAAGCCCTGCGAGAGGATCCCCTCGGCGACCTCCGTCGCGACCTCGCGCACCCAGTCGCCGCGATCACCCTCGTCGGCGACCGCCACCTTCTGGTCGTCGAGCAGGTAGTAGTAGGCCTGGCGCGAGGCCTCGAGCTGCCACGCCTCGCGGGCGCCGACCGCGTACAGCGATAGCTGCACGTCGTCGGCAAGTTGATCGACGCTCTTGGGACGGCCGGTCTTGTAGTCGATGAGCTCGTACTCGCCGCCCGGGAGCAGGTCGACCCGGTCGACGCGGCCACGCAGCAGGTGCGGTCCGAGCTTGAACGTGAACTGGCGCTCGAACCACATCGGCTGGCCCTCCTCGGAGCGAAACCGCTCGTGGTAGCGGGTGAGGGCGGCGGTCGCCTTGCCGCGCAGCTGTCGCTCCTGCTCGGAGTCGGCAAAGCCGCCTCGCCGCCAGGCGGCGTCGAGGAGGCCGAGCAGCTCCGGCAGGCCGCCGTCGTCTCCGGCGTGGAAGCGCTCGAGCACCTGGTGCACGACGATCCCGAAGCGCTGGTGCAACGTCGGCTCCTGGGGGATGCGGAACACCCGCGCGAACTTGTACTTGAGCGGGCACGTGCGGTACGTGTCGATGTCGGAGGCCGAGAGCACGACGCCGTCGCCTCGCCGCGGGAGAAACGGCTCCAGCGACGGCTCGTCGCGGGCGACGATCGCCTGCGCGCGGCGGCGCGCGTCGCGCTCGGAGTCGAGCAGGTAGTCGTCGAGCGCCGAGGACTCGAAGATCTCACGCTGCTCGGCCGTGACCGCCTGCAGGATCCGGGAGTTGATGTCCCGCAGTGACTCGGCCACGCTCGGGACCCGGTCGCGTCCGGCCTGGGCGATGAGCGCCGCCAGCTTGAGCAGCTCCAGGTAGCGCACGACGGCATGTGAGACGTCGAGATCGGTGTCGAAGCGCAGCTCCCCGAGCCGCCCCCCGGCGCGCATCGTGCCCTCGAGCAGCTCGTCGCGGAGCAGCCGGTAGGTGGAGTGCAGCGCCTCGGCCGGGCCGAACAGCTCCTCCTCCTTGTCAAGCCATGCCGCGCCCAGCGCCGTCCGAACCTCCTCCAGCACGGGCGCGCACGACAGCACCCCGCCGCGGTCATCGGCCTGGGGATAGGACAGCACGAGCCGGCGCCCGGCGCGCGACAGGGCGACGTGGAGCTCCTGGCGCAGCGCGCGCAGGCGGCTCTCGTCGGAGTCGGCGGGCAGGGGCTCGGACAGCAGCGCCTCGGGGATCGGCTCGAATCCCATCTCCGCCCAGCGGAGGATCCCGGCGTGCAGGCCGATGACGTATACGTGCTCGGCCTCGAGGCCGCCGGCGGCCCCCAGGGTCAGGACCTGCACGGCGCTCGCGTCGAACAGGTCGGGCTCCTCCTGCTCGCGCAAGCCGAAGTCGGCGACGGCGGCGATCGAGCGGGCGAACTCCCGCGGCGTGGCCTGCGGCGAGCGCCCCACGAACGCCGCGGCCAGCTCGCCGAAGGCGGCCAGCGCCCGCAATCGCTCGACGACGTCTGACTGGGCGGCGAACAGCTGCTGGCGGCGCAGCCCGAGGCGTTCGATCAGCCGGTGCACATAGAGGTCGGGTCGGCTGGAATCCAGCGCCGCCACGCTCGCCCGGTAGAGCTTGAGAAACACGCGGATCCGCTCGCGCGCCTCCGGCGGGACCTGTGGGGACTCAGTCGCGGCGGCGAGCGCGCCGACCATGTCCAGCTTGCGCCGTCGAGCGATCTGCGTGCAGCGCGCGATGTCGACCGACCGCAGCTCGATCGGCGGTCGGGCGAGGGCCCGCACGACTGCGCCGGCGTCCGTCGGGTCGGCCAGCAGCCGCAGCCAGGCGAGCACGTCGCGGATCTCGGCCCGCTGGAAGAACGCCGCCTCGCCGATGAGCCGGTGCGAGATCGCCCGCTCCTCCAGGGCCACGCTGACCGCCTGACCCTCGTGGCCGATCTCCGGCACGAGCACGGCGATCTGACCGGGCGACACTCCCTCTCGCGCCAGCAACCGCTCGACGTCGACGGCCACCGACTGGGCCTGCGAGCGCTCGTTGGCACAGCGCCACACCTCCACCTCGCCCTCGGGACCGTAGGCGTCCGCGGGTCCGCCCACCCCCGGGCCGTCGGGCAGCGCGGCCGTGGCCGCGCGCCACACCCGTCCCGGGCAGCGCTGCGAGCGTGTGAGCTCCACGACGCGGACCCCCGGCCCGGCGAAGCTGGCCAGCCGCTCGGCGCCGGCAGCGCGATAGCGGCGCAGCCCCGCCGCCGGGTTCCCGGCGACCGTCAGGCTCGGGAGATCGAGCGTCTGCACGAGGGTGGCGGGCGCCAGGTCGAGCTCCTGCGCGTCGTCGAGCATCACGTGGGCAAACCGGCGCAGGGCGCCGGGGTGCTGGCGCGCCAGCGACAGCGCGTCACCGATCAGGTTGCCGTCGTCCCGAGCGCCGGCAGCCACGAGCATGGCCTCGTGGGCGGCGTAGACGGCGGCGAACTCACGCTCGAGCGCCGCCGGGACGTCCCCGTCGTCCTCGGAGAGCTGGGCCGCCCAGCGCTCGTAGTCGGGCGCGAACACGAGCTCGGCCTTCAACCGGTCGATGCGGCGGACGAAGCCGCCGAGCAGGGCGTTGGGACGCCCGCCGAAGTCGTGGTGCTCGAGCGAGAGCTCGTCGATGCGCTCGACGAGCATGGCCAGCCGATCGCCGGCGCTCAGCACCGAGTCGAGCGGGTCGCCGGGCGCCGGGCCGGTGCGGGCGTGCAGGACGAGTCCGGCGAGCTGCGATGGGGTGACCACGAACAGCTCCTCGTAGCCGAGCTCGAGCCGGGTCTCGAGTCGGGCGCGCAGCGCGGCCGCGCGGGCCGCGGTCGGAACGAGCACTGCGATCCGCTCGGGCGCACAGCCGTTGCGCACCAGCCAGCGAAACCGCGCCTCGAGCACGCGCGTCTTCCCCGAGCCCGCCACCCCGCGCAGCAGTAGGCGCGCATCGGAATGGGTTGCGACCTCGCGCTGCACGCCGTCGAGACCGTCCAGAGGACGATCGGAGCCGGCACCGTCGGATAGGAGGTCCACCGTCTGACAGCATAGGTAGTGAGATGACGAGCACACGGACGGCACTGGAGGCGGATTGGCTGGGCGCCTGCCGCCGCGCCGTCACCGGCCTCGGGCAGCTGCTCGCCGATGCTCCCGACACCGATGAGCGCGCGATCGAGACCGGCACTCGCGGCAGCGGTGGCGACCGCACGCTCGTGCTCGACAGCGCGGCGGAGGCGATCATCGTCGCCGAGCTGGAGGCCATCCACGCCGAGGGCTACCGATTCAACGCCCTCTCCGAGGAACGCGGCGAGATCGACTTCGGCGACGCTGCCGTGCGGGTCATCATCGACCCGATCGACGGCTCGACGAACGCCAAGCGCGACGCGCTGCACTATGCCGTGTCGGTGGCCGTCGCCGACGGGGAGACGATGGCCGACGTCGCGTTCGGCTTCGTGCACGACTTCGGGTGCGGCGAGGAGTGGTGGGCGGCGCGGGATGGGGGCGCCTGGCTGAACGGGCGGCGCCTGGACCCGGCGCTCGGCGAGCGCCGCGCCCGCGACGGAAAGCTCGAGCTCCTCGGGATCGAGTCCGCCGACCCGCGCTGGGTGCAGGAGTCGATCGTCGGCCTGGTGGCCTCCGCGCATCGCCTGCGGGCGCTGGGGACGATCGCCGCGACGCTCTGCCAGGTCGCCGCGGCCCGGTTCGACGGGATGGTCACACTGCGCCGGTGCCGGGGCGTCGACGCGGCCGCCGGGCAGCTGATCGTGCGCGAGGCGGGTGGCCTGATCAGCTTCAGCGACTGTTCGGACCCGCTGGGCGCGCCACTGGACGCGGCGCCGAGCTCCCACCTCGTGGCCGCCCGGACGACCGAGAGCCTGCGCGAGCTGGAGCGGATCCCGGCATGATCGACTGGATCCTGGCCGAGAAGATCGCCGGGTATGTCGCCGGCTCGGGCGAGGCGCCGCCGCCCCAGGCGGATCTGACCGCCCTTGCCGGCGAGGCCGCGCGGCGGGTGGTGAGCTACACCGGGCTCGAGCCGGCGCGTCCGCTCCCGCCCCCCGAGGGCATCGACCGCCGCGAGTGGGTGCGGGCCAACGTCGCCGCCATGCGCCGGATGCTCGACCCGGTGCTCGAGCGCGCCGGGGCCGGACTGGGGCCGCTGCGTCCCCCGGTCCAGCTGGCGCTCGGCCTGATGGTGACCACCGAGGTGGGGGTGGTGCTCGGGTATCTGGGTCAGCGCGTCCTCGGTCAGTACGAGCTCGTGCTGCTCGACGAAAGCGCCGAGGTCCGCCCGCCGCGGTTGCTGTTCGTCCTGCCCAACCTGGGGGCCGCGGTGAAGTCGTTCTCGGCGCCCGAGGACGAGTTCATGACGTGGGTGGCGCTGCACGAGGTCACGCATGCCGTCCAGTTCTCCGGCGTGCCCTGGCTGCAGAGCCACATGGCCGGGCTCGTGCGCGAGCTGCTCAAGTCGGCCGAGCTGCGCATCGACGCGCCGCGCAAGCTCCGCCTGCCCGGCACCGGCGAGCTCAAGCGCGTCGCCGGCGCCCTGCGATCCGGGGACCTCATCTCGATCTTCACCACCGCGGCCGAGCGCGAGACGCTCGATCGCGTGCAGGCGGTGATGGCGGTGATCGAGGGTCATGCCGAGCATGTGATGGACGCCGTCGCGCCGGACCTGCTGCCCTCGCTGCCCAAGCTCAGGACGGCGCTGGACCGGCGGCGCAAGTCTCAGTCGGGCCTCTCGCGGCTCCTCGCCAAGCTGCTCGGGCTCGAGCTGAAGCTGCGCCAGTACGAGCAGGGCAAGTTCTTCTGCGATGCGATCGTCAGCGCGGCCGGGACAGGGGCGCTCGGCCACGTTTTCTCCGGTCCGGAGGCGCTCCCGACGCTCGCCGAGCTGACCGATCCGCCGGCGTGGCTGGCCCGCGTCGGTCTGACCCCCGAGCTGACTCAGCGCTCGAGCGCGTAGAGCCGCCACGGCTCGGGCACGCCGCGCAGGGCGTGGTCGCCGCGGTCGGCGAAGCGCAGGCCGGAGCCGACGACCAGGTCCTTGACCGTGCGGGAGGCCAGCACCTCGCCGGAGCCCGCCTCGTGCATCACCCGGGAGGCGATGTGGACCGCGATGCCCGCCACGTCATCGCCGAGCAGCTCGCATTCGCCCGTGTGGAGGCCGGTGCGCACGCTCAGGCCCAGCGTCGCGACGGAATCGACGATCTCGGCCGCGCACCGGACCGCCCGCGCCGGGCCGTCGAACGTCGCCAGGAAGCCGTCGCCGCTGGTCTTGATCTCCCGCCCCCGCCAGTGTCCGAGGGCGGCGCGCACGAGGCGATCGTGGTCCTCCAGGCGCGCCCGCCACCCCCGGTCACCGATCCGCGAGAGCTCGGACGTCGAGTCGACGATGTCGGTGAACAGCACCGTGGCGAGGACCCGGTCCGCCGGCGGAGCCGAACGGCGCCCGGTGAGGAACTCCTCGACGTCGGTCATCCACGTGGGATCGAGCCAGCCGTACGCGTCCTCCCCCTCGCGCTCGATGAAGCGCGCTCCGGGGATGAGCGACGCCACCTCGCGTCCACGCTGGACCGGCACCATCCGATCGCCGCGGGCGTGGACGACGATCGTCGGCACCCGGATCGTCGGGAGCACGTCGCGCAGGTTGGTCCGCATGGCCATGCTGACCAGCTTGCGCGCCATCCCGGGGGTGACGGCCGAGCGCTGCATGCGCCCCCACCACTCCACGAACTCGGGGTTGCTGACCTGGCTGGGCGCGAACAGCGAGACGAGCGTGCCGTCGCCCCAGCTGCGTTCGATGGCATCGAGCAGCAGCTCTCGCGCGCCATCGAGCGTGTCGTGACCGTCGGCGGCCACCCCGGCGAGAACGAGGCCGGTCACCTGATCGGGATAGGTGGCGGCGAACAGCGCCGACAGGCCGAGGTCCGAGCCGCCGATGATCGCGGTGCGCTCGGAGCCGACGGTGGCCAGCACCGCGCGCAGGTCGTCGACCTGCTGTTCGAGCGTCGGAACGCTTCCGTCGGCGTCAGACAGACCCGTGCCGCGGCGGTCGTGCAGGATGAGGCGGGCGAAGCCGGCCATCGTGCGAAACGTCCGCGCCGTGCGCGGCTCCTCCCACAGCAGCTCGACGTGCGACGCCGGCCCTGTGATCAGCACCAGATCACACGGCCCATCACCCAGCGTCTGGTAGGCGATGCTGGCATCGCCGCTGTGTGCATAGCGGGTCGGTGGCGAACTCACGTTCTCAAAAAACTGTAACCGAGCGCAGATCCTGGTTTACAAACATGTGTTCGATAATCGCAAGCGAACGAGCTAGAATCTTCCCTCGCAACTGAGACGGAGTGAGATACCAAATGGCAGATAGCACCAGCAGCGGCCAAGGCGCCGCCAACAGCAGCGGACAGCGAACCGGCACCGCCAACAGCGCGCGCAGCAGCGCCACCACGCGCCGCACGCCGAGCACGAGCGGGCAGAAGGCCGCCGCGACGCGCAAGCGCAACGCGACGAGCCGGTCGGCAACGGCGACGAAGGCCAACGCCAAGCGCACCGCGACGTCCGCCCGGAGCAACGCCGAGCGCACCGCGACCTCGGCGAAGAGCAACGCCAAGCGCACCGCCACCTCCGCCAAGCACACGGCGGAGAGTGCTTCCAGCGCCACGGCCGCTGAGACGAAGGTCCTGGGCCTGCAGGTCCAGCAGATCGCCGAGCGCGCCGTCCTGGTGCCCGTCGGCGCCAGCCTCGTCGCCCGCGACAACCTCGTGTCCACGGTCGGCGGGCTGACCACCAAGTTCCGCACTCGGGCCTCGGTCGAGCGTGAGCTCAAGCGCTACGAGCGTCGCGGCGCGACCGCCCGCAACCGCCTGGAGCGCCAGGTGCGACGCAGCCGGACGAAGTTCGAGCGCGAGCTGCGCCAGCGCCGCAACAGCGTCGAGCGGACCGTCAAGCAGAACCGTCGCCGCGTCGAGCGCGACCTGAAGACGGCTCGCAACGACCTCGAGCGGCAGTCGAGCGCGATCACGTCGCGCGTCGAGAAGATCGTCGCAGACGCGCAGAGCCGGGTCGGCTCGATCGCCTGACCCATGGTTTCCCCCGCCGGGCGCCCAGGAGAGCGCCACGGTGGAAGAGATTCGCCGGCCTCATATCTCGCCGGCGAATGAAGCACCCTCTCCTCCCTCAACCGCCGGGGCGTCACGTCATGTGGCGCCCCGTCGGTCTTTAACCTGGATCCACCGGAACTGGGCGGAGACTCGGCGTCGGGGACCGAGCTAGGCGTTATCGGCGGAGCACCATAAGGGTGGTCCCCTGTGAGCGACGCCGATGACGCATAGCGACGGTCATCCGGCGGCGAGACGACCCCAGGATCGATGGATCCAGGTTTAATGGTGGCCATGGAACTGTGTCTGATGATCGAAGGTCAGGAAGGGGTCACCTGGCCGCAGTGGCTGGACCTGGCCGGCGCGTGCGAGCGGCACGGGATCGGCACCCTGTTTCGCTCCGATCACTACATGAACCTCGACGGCCAGCACCCCGAGCGCGGCTCGCTCGACGCCTGGGGAACGTTATGCGCGCTCGCCGCGGTGACGACGACGCTGCGGCTGGGCACGATGGTCTCCCCGGCCACGTTCCGCCATCCCTCGGAGCTGGCCAAGCTGGTCGTGACCGCCGACCATGTCTCCGGCGGCCGCGTGGAGCTCGGTCTCGGTGCCGGCTGGCACGAGCGCGAGCACGCCGCCTACGGGTTCCCGTTCGCACCCATGCCCACCCGGCTCGACGTGCTCGAGGAACAGCTGCAGATCGTGCTCGGCACGTGGGCGTCGGGCGTCGGGCGACCGTTCACTCACGCCGGCGAGCACTACCGCCTGGACGCCCTGGAGGCCGAGCCCGGACCCGTCCAGACCCCGCATCCCCCGCTGATCATGGGCGGCTCGGCCGGCCGGCGCAGCGCCGCCATGGCCGCCCGCTACGCCGACGAGTACAACACCCCGTTCGCCGCCGTCGACGAGGTGCGCGTGCGGCGCGGGCGGATCGAGCAGGCATGCGCCGACGCCGGCCGCGCGATGCTTCCCTTCTCGGTCATGACGGGCGTCGTCATCGGCGCCGACGAGAACGAGCTACGCGACCGGGCGGGACGGCTGGCCCCCCGGATCGGCACGACGGCGCAGCAGCTGCTCGCCGAGCCTCCGTCGGGTTGGATCGTCGGCACCCTCGAGGCCGCCGCCGAGCAGCTGCGCGCATTGGCCGAGGCCGGCGTGGACCGCGTCATGTGCCAGCACCTGCTGCACGACGATCTCGATGCCGTGGCGTTGATCGGCGAGCAGCTGGCACCGGCCGTCGCCTGACGAGCGGCGACCCGCGCCGGCCAGCCGCCGCCGCCCGTCCGACCCTCCGGGCCGGCCCGGCGCGTCTGCTTGAATGAACCTCATGCCGACCAAAGACCAGGTGACCGAGGCGCTCCGCGCCGTGATCGACCCCGAGCTGCGCCGCGACATCGTCGAGCTGGAGATGGTGCGCTCGATCGACATCCATCCCAACGGCGTCGTCGACGTGATGGTCTCGCTGACCACCGCCGGCTGCCCGATCCGCAGCCACTTCGAGACCGGGGTCAGCCAGGCGGTCCGCGGAGTCGAGGGCGTCACCGGCGTCAACCTCAGCTTCGACGTGCTCTCCGACCCCGAGAAGCAGGCCCTCGGCCGCAAGCTCGGCCGCGGAACGCTGCCCGAGGGCGCCCTGGCCCAGGTGCGCAACGTGATCTGCATCGGTTCGGGCAAGGGCGGCGTCGGCAAGTCCAGCGTGACCGCCAACCTGGCCGCCGCGCTGGCGGCGGACGGCAAGCGCGTCGGCGTCCTCGACGCCGACGTCTGGGGTTACTCCCAGCCGCGCATGCTCGGCGTCGGCGCGCAGCGTCCGAAGGTCAACGCGGACCGTAAGCTGATCCCGATCGCCGCGCTGGAGGGCATCACCGTGATGTCGATCGGCTTCTTCGTCGAGCAGGACGCGGCCGTCGTGTGGCGCGGCCCGATGCTCCACAAGGCGCTGCAGCAGTTCCTGGAGGATGTCGACTGGGGCGCCCTGGACTACCTGCTGATCGACCTTCCCCCCGGCACCGGCGACGTCTCGATGACACTCGCCCAGCTGCTGCCCCAGGCCAAGTTCCTGCTCGTGACCACCCCCCAGCCGGTCGCTCAGAAGGTCGCAGCCCGCTCGGCCGAGATGGCGACCAAGCTCAAGCTGGAGATCTGCGGCGTGATCGAGAACATGTCGGGGTTCGTCACCCCTGACGGCCAGCGTTTCCAGATCTTCGGCGAGGGCGGCGGTCAGCTGCTCGCCGAACAGCTCGACGTGCCGCTGCTGGCCAAGGTCCCGCTGACGATGCCGCTGCGCGAGCAGTCCGACGCCGGCATTCCCCTCGTCTTCTCCGACCCCGACGATCCGGCCGCCCAGGCCTTGCGCCAGGGGGCGCGCGGGCTGATCGCGCTGTCGCCGATCGAGCTGCCCGTTATGCAGGACCCCTCGCCCGCCGCCGCCCCCAAGCCGGCGGGGATGTCGCTGCCGATGGCCTAGCGACCCCGCGGTCGCGCGCCGGGACGGCCCGGCGCGCGGGGGGTCAGCGCCTCTAGGTGTTCTTGTAGTAGTCGGAGTTCAGCTGCGTGTACTTCTGCCACTCGTCGGGCAGCTGGTCCTCGGCGAAGCAGGCATCCACCGGGCAGGCCTCCACGCAGGCGTCGCAGTCGATGCACTCCTCCGGATCGATGTAGAGCATCTCGACCTTGTCGTAGTCGGGCTCATCGGGCGTTGGGTGGATGCAGTCGACCGGGCAGACCTCCACGCACGAGTTGTCCTTGGTGCCAATGCAGGGCTCGGCGATGACGTAGGCCATGTCTGTCTTGGTTTCCCTTCTTCGCTGTCGGTGGAAAAGCGCCGGCAGCGCCGGCCGGGCACATGTTAGGGAACCCTGTCGGGCGGGCGGCGGGAGGCCCAGGGCAGCGCTTGCTCCAGCTGCATTGCCAGCGCGAGCAGGAGCTCCTCCCGCGCCGGCGCCGCGATCAGCTGCACGGCCAGCGGCAGACCGTCGTCGCCGTCGTAGAGCGGCAGCGAGATCGCCGGCTGGCCGGTGACGTTGACGATCGCCGTGTACGGCGTGAACAGCGCCGAACGCTCGTATTCGCGCCACGGATCGGGTCCGAGCCCATGGATCTCTCCGATCGCCACCGGGCGCATCCCCAGCGCCGGCGTGAGCACGATGTCAAAAGCGGACATCCACTGCACCAGCGAGCGAGCCAGGCGCTCCAGCCGGTCCTGAGCGGCGAGGTAGTCGAGCACGTTCAGGGTCTGGGAGTGCTCCCACATGGCCCAGGTGAGGGGCTCCACGTCGCGCGGGGTGACCGCGCGACCGGCGAGCTGGGCGCCGTAGTAGGTGCCCATCGAGATCAGGGGGCCGAAGGCCTGGGTGAACTGAGCCAGCAGCCCGAGACCGGACCATGGCGCGGTCACCTCGCAGACCGCGTGCCCGAGGCGATCGAGCAGGGCCGCCGCGTCGCGCGCCGCCCGCTCGCTGAGCGGATCGAGCTCCGCGCCGTCCATCGGCGGGTTGAGCGCCAGCCCGATCCGCAGCGGGGCGACGGGCTCGGCGGCCAGCTCGGCGTAGCGAGCCGGCGCAGGCGGCGCCCAGGTGACGTCACCGGGCTCGTAGCCGGCCAGCACGTCCAGCGCGGCGGCGGTGTCGGCCACGCCGCGGGTGAGGACGCCGTCGGTGGCGAGAAAGCTGTGCCCGGCACTGGGACCGACCGACACTCGCCCGCGGGCCGGCTTGAGCCCGACCAGCCCGCAGCACGAGGCGGGAATCCGGATCGAGCCGCCACCGTCGTTGCCGTGGGCGATCGGCACCATCCCGGCGGCCACCGCCGCGGCCGATCCGCCGCTGGAACCGCCCGGGGTGTGGTCCGTGGCCCACGGGTTGTGCGTCGGCCCGTGACGGCGTGACTCGGTCGTCGGCAGGATCCCCAGCTCCGGGAGGGCCGTCTTGCCGACGATCACGAATCCCGCCTCGCGCAGCCGGCGCACGCAATAGGCGTCGGACGGCGCCACCGCGTCGGCGAACAGGTCCGAGCCGTTCGTGATCGGCATCCCCGCGACCTGGCGGTTGTCCTTGACCGCGATCGGCACGCCGGCGAACGGGCGCGGGTCCCCGGGCGCGATGGCGTCGGCGATCTCCAGCGCCGACTCGGCGGCCACGTGCGTGAACGCATTGATCTGCGGATCGCGCGCCTCGATCGCCGCCAGCGAGGCGCCGACCAGCTCGCGGGCCGACAGCTCCCCGGAGCGCACGAGATCCGCCAGGACCAGGGCGGAACGCCGCATCAGGTCGGACACGGCGGCGAAGGCTACCCGGATAGGGTGTAGCCGACCTCCCCCCTTTTTCAGGAGCTACACCCTTTTATGAGCGCAACCTCTGAAGTGCAATCCGGCCTCGAGGGCGTCGTCGCCTTCGCCACCGAGATCGCCGAGCCCGACCGCGAAGGCGGCGCCCTGCGCTACCGCGGCGTCGACATCGAGGATCTGGTCGGAACGGTGCCGTTCGAGCAGGTGTGGGGACTGCTCGTCGACGGCACGCTCGAGCCCGGTCTGCCCCCCGCCGAGCCGCACCCGCTCAGCGTGCACTCAGGCGATCCGCGCGTCGACGTTCAGGCCGCGCTGGCCATGCTCGGCCCGCAGTGGGGCTTTCGCCAGCTGATCGACATCTCCGACGATCAGGCGCGCGACGACCTCGCGCGCGCCTCGGTGATGGCTCTGTCCTTCGTCGCCCAGTCGGCGCGCGGAATCGGCAAGCCCCCTGTCTCGCAGCGTGAGATCGACCAGGCGTCCTCGATTCCCGAGCGCTTCCTCATCCGCTGGCGCGGTGAGGCCGACCCGCGCCATGTCAAGGCCATCGACGCCTACTGGAACTCGGCGGCCGAGCACGGGATGAACGCCTCGACGTTCACCGCCCGGGTCGTTGCCTCCACCGGGGCCGACGTGGCGGCCGCCCTCTCGGCGGCGGTGGGCGCCCTCAGCGGCCCCCTGCACGGCGGCGCACCCTCCCGCGTGCTGAAGATGCTCGACGACGTCGCCGAGTCCGGCGATGCCGAGCAATACGTCAAGGACGTCCTGGACTCCGGGCAGCGGCTCATGGGCTTCGGCCACCGCGTCTACCGGGCCGAAGACCCGCGAGCCCGCGTTCTGCGGCGCACCGCGCACGAGATCGACGCCCCCCGCGTCGAGGTCGCCGAGGCGCTGGAGCAGGCGGCGCTCGCCGAGCTGCAGGCCCGCCGACCCGACCGTGTGCTGGCCACGAACGTCGAGTTCTGGTCGGCCGTCGTGCTCGACTTCGCCGAGGTGCCCGCGGCGCTGTTCACGCCGATGTTCACCTGCGCGCGGACGGCCGGATGGTCAGCCCACATCCTCGAGCAGAAGCGCGAGGCGCGCCTCATCCGTCCGACCGCCAAGTACGTCGGCCCCGGCCCGCGCCCATTGTCGGCCCTGCAGTGAGGCTCAGCCCCGGTAGGGCCCTTCGACGTACTGGGCCAGCATCCGCGTCGCGCTGAACATCGGGGCCAGCGTACGCAGCGAGGCGCGGACCATCTCCAGCCAGCGCTCGGGAATCCCGGCCTCGTCGCGCTCGTAGAACGTCGGGACGACCTCGCCCTCGAGCAGCTGGTGGAGCACCGCGGCATCGCGCTCGTCCTGTGCGTGGTGGTCGTCATCGACATCGCCGGGGATCGCCCAGCCGTTGGGGTGGGCGGGGTCCGAGTCATAGGCCTCCGCCCACCAGCCGTCGAGCACCGACAGCTGCAGTCCGCCGTTGACCACCGACTTCATGCCGCTGGTGCCGCTCGCCTCGAGCGGCGGACGGGGAACGTTCAGCCACACGTCGCAGCCACGGACCAGCCGGGCCGCCGAGTGCAGGTCATAGTCGTCGAGGAACACCACCCGCTCGCCGATCACCTTCGCGGCCTTGAGCCCGAACAGGCTCTGCAGCACGCGCTTGGCCTCTTCGTCGCGCGGGTGGGCCTTGCCGGCGAGGACGACCTGCACCGGACGCTCGCCGGCGAGCAGGGCGAGGGTCCAATCGGGGTCGCGGATCAGGAGGTCGAGGCGCTTGTAGGTGGCGACGCGGCGGGCGAACCCGATGGTCAGGACCTCGGGATCGAACGCCCGGGCGGCGGCGTCGACGTAGCCGCGCAGGTCGCCACGGCCCAACCGGTCGGCGACGCTGCGGGCGCGGACGAAGTCCACCAGCTCGGAGCGCTGGCGGGCGCGGGTGGCCCACAGCTCGTCGGACGGGATCGCTCGGACGGCCTCCCACGACTCGGGGTCGGCGGCGCGTTCGCACCAGCCCTCGGGCAGGTGGCGATCGAGGAGCTCGCGCATCGGCGGCCCCAACCACGTCGGGATGTGCACGCCGTTGGTGACGTGGCCGATGGGGACGTCACCAAGGTCGTGATCGGGCCACAGCGGGTTCCACATCTCGCGAGCCACCTCGCCGTGGCGGCGGCTGACGGCGTTGGCCGTCCGGCTCATCCGCAGCGCTGCCTGGGTGACGCCGAACGGGGCCGAGGGGTCGGCGCCGTGATCGTGACCGAGCGCGGTCAGCTCGGCGATCGGGCAGCCCAGCTCGGCCGACAGGCGGCCGATCGCTGATTCGATCTCGTCCGCGGGATACGTGTCGTTGCCGGCGGGGACCGGCGTATGGGTGGTGAACACGGTGCGCGAGCGCGCACGCTCGAGGGCATCGGCCAGCGACTGCGCGGTGGAGCCCTCGGCCGGCTCGTGGGCGAGCTCGAGCGGAGCGAGCGCCGCGTGGCCCTCGTTGAGATGGATGACCGCCGGCTCACAGCCCATCGCGCGCAGGGCACGGATCCCGCCGACGCCGAGCAGCGCGTACTGGGCGAGGCGCGTCTGGGGATCGCCGTCGTACAGGCGCCCGGTGATCCAGCGCTCGAGCGGTCCGTTCTCGGGACAGTCGGTGTCAAGCAGGTACAGCGGGACGCGCCCCACGTCGACGCGCCAGATCCGCGCGGTCACGTCGCCCTCGCCGATCGGCACGGTGACGGTAAGGGGAACATCCTCGGCGGTCGTCACCAGCGCCGCCGGCAGGCGCTGCGGGTCGGTCTCGATCCAGTACTCGTGCTGCCACCCGGAGGCGTCGATGCGCTGGCGGAAGTAGCCCTTGCGGTACATGAGGCCCACCGCCACCAGCGGCAGCGCCCGATCCGAGGCCTCCTTGAGGAAGTCGCCGGCCAGCGCGCCGAGCCCGCCCGAGTACACCGGCAGCGAGACATGCACGCCGTACTCGGCGCTCAGGTAGGCGACGGGGTGATCGGGCGCGACCGGTCCCTCCGGCTCGGCCGCGGGGCGCTCCAGGTCGGCGATCACCTGCGCCTCCAGCTCGCGGGCCCGGGCGACGAGCGTCTCGTCATCGGCCGCCCGGCGCAGGACGCGAGCCGACGATTCCTGCAGCAGGCGGACGGGGTTGTGCGCGCAGAGCACGAAGCGCTCGGCATCGATCGCGGCGAACAGTTCCGATCCTCCGGGGAGCCAGGACCAGCGGTAGTTGAAGGCCAGGCGGGCCAGCGGCGCCAGGGGCTCGGGCAGCCGCTCGGCCAGATCGGCGGCGGCACGTGCCACGTCCTCGTGGCCGTCGTGTCGGATTGCGGTGGCGGGGGGCAAGCGCGCGATTATCGACGACTTCGTCGGTGAATGTGTAACGGAGAGCGCACGGATGTTCGGATGGCGAGCCCTCGCTAGCCTCCGCCGCCCTTGTCCGTGAGCCTAGCCGCCGATCCTCAACGCCGTCAGGGCGTGCTCGCCTTTGGCGATTCGATCACCAACGCCGGGGGCGAGTTGCAGTGGGGCGTGGCCCTGCAGTCGTGGGCGCTGTGGGTCGCCCGCGGGCTCGGCGTGCCCTACACCGGCTATGCGGTGGACGGGGCTCGGGCGTCCGACGTCGTCGCGGAGCAAATCCCGGCGTTTTGTGGCCGCAACGCCGATGCTGACGCCCGCTATCACGTGGGGTGTCTGTACATCGGGGTCAACGACGTACGGTCGGTCGACTGGGACCCGGCGGTGTTCACCGAGGCCTACGGCGTCGCGCTGGACTTCCTGGTGCAGCGCTGTGACCGGGTGCTGACCGCCACCGCGCCGCGCGCCCTCGGCGTGCCGCCCGCGGGCGACAAGGTCGGCACGCTCAACGCGATCGTCGTGGCCGAGGCGGCGGGCCGCGGCGCCCTGGTCGTCGACCTCAGCGACTTCGGGGCCCGGAACCATGTGATGGCCGACCGCGTACATCCCACGGCGTTCGGTCAGATCGCGATCGCCGAGCGCGCGCTGGCGGTGCTCGCAGCCGACGGGGCGCCCGTGCGCACGGCGCCCGCCTCGCTCATCCGGTTTGAGACGACCCGCGCCGGGCGGCTGCGCGGCGATCTCACCTACGCCTACCGAGCGGCCAAGGAGCACGCGCGCGGGTTCGTGCTGCGCCTGCGCGCCCGGCAGGTCTGAACGCCGGCCGGCGGTTGGGCGCCGCCGCCGCCACCGGCGGCAGGTCCCGGGCCGGCGCGCATCGCTCGCGCTGCTTAAAGTACACAAAATCGATGGACATTGTGCTAGAACAAGACCCCGATGAGCTTCGCCGAGAAACTCCGCCATCCGTCGCCGCGACCCGACCTCCGCGTGGCCACCGAGGAGGCCGACCGTCAGCGGGCCGTCGACGCCGACCGCCTGCGGGCCACGATGGGGATGTTCGCCACCGGGGTCACGGTCATCACCACCCGCGATCCGGCTGGCCGGCCGTTCGGCACGACGGCGAACGCGGTCAGCTCGGTCTCGCTGCGCCCGCCGCTCGTGCTCGCCTGCCTGCGCGAGGAGTCAGAGACCCTGAGCGCCCTCCTCGCCCGCCGGCGGTTCGCCATCAACGTGCTGCACAGCTCGCAGACCGAGTTGTCGGACCGCTTCGCGCAGCGGGCGGCCGACGACACCTGGGACACGGTGGCCCATCGCACCGTCGCGGAGATCCCGGTCCTCGAGGGAGCGATCGCCACGCTGTGGTGTGACCTGCACGACATCGCCGATGGGGGCGATCACAGCGTCGTCGTCGGTCACGTCACCGATCTGGAGCAGTCCACGGCGGCCGATGCCGAGCCGCTGCTCGTCTACGCCGGCGCGTATCGCTCCCTCGGCGCCGCGCCCGTGGGCCGCGCGGCGCTCGAGGCGACGGAGATCGCCCTCCCCTCCCGTCTGGGTCCGCTGCGGGCCCTCAGCCTGTCCGATGACGAGGAGCAGACGAGCGTCGCCGTCCTCATCGGCGAGCCGCGCGGCCACCGCGACGTCCTCGTCTACGCCCACACCCCGTGCGTCCTCGGCGATGCTCTCGGCAGCACGGCGTGCCCCGGACGGGCCCGGCTCGATCACGCGCTCGGGCGGATGCGCGGCGAGGGCCGCGGCGTGGCCGTCTATCACCGCGATCCCGGAGCCCCGTTCGGTGCCTGCTGCGCCGCGCCCGGCGACGACGCGCCGGCCCTGTCGCTGGCTGCCATCGACGCCCTGGCGCTGGCGGTGAGGACGCTGCGTCTGGGCGCCGTGCGCCTGATCGCCACCGAGCCGGACGCCCGCGCCGCCGCGCGCGCGGGAGTTCCGATCGGCGAGCTGGTCGATCCCCGCCTGCCCTGACTTCCCCCATCGGCGAAAGGACGTCACGCCAATGCCCGTCAAGCTTCACTGGTTCCTCCCCACCAACGGCGACTCGCGCGCTGACCTGAGCCTCGGCAACGCCGTCGGCGTGCGCGGCAACCGCATCGGCCAAGCCGGCGGCAGCGACCGTGCGCCGGACGTGGGCTACATCGGGCAGATCGCCCGCTCGGCCGAGCAACTCGGCTTCGACGCCGCGCTGACGCCGACGAGCAGCTGGTGCGAGGACGGCTGGGTGATGACCGCTGCCCTGACGCAGGTCACCGAGCGCTTTCGCTTCCTCGTGGCCTTCCGCCCGGGGCTTACCTCGCCGACGCTTGCAGCGCAGATGGCGGCCACGTTTCAACGCGTCTCCGGCGGTCGCCTCCTGCTCAACGTCGTCACCGGCGGCGACGATCGTGAGCAGCGTCGCTTCGGCGACGGGTTGTCCAAGGACGAGCGCTACGCCCGCGCGGGCGAGTTTCTGACCATCGTTCGGAGGTTGTGGGAGGAGGAGTCAGTCGACTTCGCCGGCGATCACTACACGGTCTCGGACGCTCAGATCGTTCCCCATCCGGTGTGGCCGGAGCTGTACTTCGGGGGCTCCTCGGACGCCGCCATCGAGGTCGGCGCCGCCCACGCCGACGTCTATCTGACGTGGGGCGAGCCGCCCCCGGCGGTGGCCGAGAAGATCGCTCGCGTGCGCGAGCGCGCGGCCGAGCTCGATCGCGAGCCCCGCTTCGGGATTCGCCTGCACGTCATCACCCGCGACACCTCGGCCGAGGCGTGGGCGGAGGCCGATCGCCTGCTGGCGGGCCTCTCGAGCGAGCAGATCGAGCGCTCACAGACGGTGCAGCGTTCCTCGCAGTCCGAGGGCCAGCGCCGCATGACCGCACTGCACAACGGCCAGACCGACTCGCTGGAGATCTATCGCAACCTGTGGGCCGGCGTCGGCCTCGTCCGCGGAGGCGCCGGCACGGCGCTCGTCGGCAGCCATGACGAGGTCTGCGACCGCATCGCCGAGTACCACGAGCTCGGCATCGACGAGTTCGTGTTCTCGGGCTATCCGCACTTGGAGGAGGCCTACCGCGTCGGCGAGGGCGTGATCCCCGAGCTGCGCCGGCGCGGCCTGCTCGTCTCCGACGACCGCGATCCCGCCCTAGTGTCCTGAAGCGTCAATTCGTGAGCAGCGTCGCGAGTGACTGGGCGTGGCTGCCACCGAATTGATTCAGGGCACTAGTGCACTGAGAAGTCGGTGAAGTCGGCCCGGGTCGGCGACCCGGCCACGCCCGAGGCGTGAAACAGGGCGAGGTCCTGGGGGTCCGCGGCTGCCGTGGCCGCCACGGTGGCCGTGCCGACGCTCGTCCAGGTTCGGCCGCCGTCGGTCGAGAAGGCGCCGGCGTAGGTGGCGCCGGTGCGCGCCAGGCGCAGCGTGACCGGCGGCCGAGCGTCCGCCAGCACCTCCTTGATGGCGTTGACGAACGGCCCGCCGCCGGTGTTGTAGGCAAGCCTGATCGTGCCGCTCGTGGAGACGCTGAGCGCGACGCCCTCCGGCGAGCTGGGCACGAGAAACGTGTTGCGCTCCAGCAGGCCCGCCGCCCCCTCGGGACCCGATCGGCTTCCCTCCTGGGCGGCGACGGTCACCTGCGCGACCGAGGTCCCCGGTGCGCCGGCCGGGCTCAGCACCGCCGCGTAGGAGTCAGACGCGGCCGCGGTGCCAGGACCCGTGGTGACCGGCGTCGAGATTCCGGTGCCGGCGGCGTCGATGGAGAAATCGGTATCGCTCTGGCCAAAGCTCGCCGGTTGTCCGGTGGCGTTCACCGTCTCGAACGGATTCGTGATCGGCGACACGAGCGTGACCGGACTCATGTCGGCGGCGCGCCCGCTCCCGCCGGGGGACACGAAGGTGGCGCTGGCCCTGATGTCCACCGTGGTGAGCGGCGCCGCGGTCGCCGGCGCCTGCAGCGTGAACTGGGCATGCAGGCTGTGGTGGCCCCGCAGCGAGCCGAACGATCGGTCGGTGCCTCGTGATCCGGTCAGCGTCCACCGCTTGGGCACGGTCAGGCGCAGGCGGCCGGCTCCCAGTCCTCGGGGATCGTCGTCGGTGAGCGTCACCGACACCTGAAGCTGGCGACCGACCTTGACCGTCCCAGGGGTCGCGCTGACCGTGAGCGGGGTGCTCGGGCCGAGCGCGGTGACAGCCGGCGCGGCTCCGCGCGCGTCGGCCGGTGCGGCGCACGCCAGGGCGCCGCCGACGATCGCGACCAGGGTGGCGACACGAGTACGAGACATCGATGCTCTCTTTCTGTCGGACCCCGCGCCCGACCGCCCAATATACGTGGCCGGTCAGGGCAGGCGCCCCGCCTCCTCGGTGACGTCGCGCAGCCGTCCGGCCAGCGTCCTGGTCAAGGCGCCCGCTCGCATCTGCCAGCGCCAGCTGCCGCCCGCGCTCGCCGGATCGTTCATGCGCGCCTCGCTGCCCAACCCGAGCACGTCCTGGGCCTGGGTCATCGCCACCACGGCCGGCGAGGAGAAGGCCAGGCGGATCAGGCCCCACCACGGCCGGCGGGGATCGGTGAATCCCGCGGCCGCGACCTCGCCGTCGACGAACGCCCGCTCCTCGCCGCTGAGCGATTCCAGCCAGCCGCGCAGCGTGTCCTGGTCATGGGTGGCGGTGTAGACGATCCGGTCGGCGGTGTGGTTGGCGAGCCGGTGGGGGCTGGTCGGGTCGTCGGGATCCATCCCGAACTGGATCACGAGCATCCCGGGCAGCCCGACCTCGCGGCGCAGCCGTTCGACCGGCTTGGTGATCACGCCGAGATCCTCGGCGACGAGCGGCAGCCGGCCCCCGAGCCCGTCTTCCAGCGCCCGGAACAGCGCCCGCCCGGGACCGCGCTTCCACGAGCCGTGCTTGGCCGTGCGCGCACCCGCCGGGACCGCCCAGTAGGCGACGAGGCCTCGGAAGTGGTCGATGCGCGCGAGGTCGAACAGGTCCAGCGTGCGCCGCACCCGCTCCACCCACCAGCGGTAGCCGCGACGCTGCAGCGCCGGCCAGTCATACAGCGGATTGCCCCACAGCTGCCCGTCGGTCGCGTAGGCATCGGGCGGCGCGCCGGCGACGAGGCCGCTCTGAAAGAGCTCGGGATGGGCTCGATGGTCGGCCCCGTCCGGCGAGACGTAGATCGCGACGTCGCCGAGGATCCGAACCCCCCGCTCCTTCGCGTAGGCGCGCAGCGCGCCCCACTCGCGATCGAAGCGCACCTGGTCGGCGACCGCGCCCCGCGACGAGAAGCGCTCCCAGTCGTCGATCCAGAAGTGCTGACGCTCGCGGAAGGCCGCGATCTCGGCGGCCGACACGGGCGCCCGGCGGTCGGCGAGCAGGCCCGGCCAGGCGGCGAACGCCGAGCTTGACTTGTAGGGCGAGTGGTAGCGGTCGGGCGGACCGAGCGGCAGCACCTGCCACCACGACTGTCCGGCAGAGGCCAGCCAGTCGACGAACCGGTAGGCCTCGCGGCCCAGCCGACCGCCCGGCAGCGAGGTGATGTGGAGCTGGACC
Organism: uncultured Solirubrobacteraceae bacterium; assembly: GCA_963744845.1. Lineage (GTDB taxonomy): Bacteria > Actinomycetota > Thermoleophilia > Solirubrobacterales > Solirubrobacteraceae > Palsa-465. The sequence goes on along the minus strand of CAVUVE010000011.1, from coordinate 542,683 downwards.
CCGCTGGATCGCACCAGGTCGTTCACGCGCTGGTGTTTACCTCATGCGGGGTCGCGGATAACGTCAGGGGAGTGAGCACGAGTGAAACGGACCTCGCCCCGGCCCCCCAGGTCGTCCCCGAGCCGGCGTCGCAGCCGCCGCGCCGGATCGTCATCCAGTACCCCACCCCGGCGGTGGACGGTGGCCGGTACCCCGCCAAGCGCTGCGTCGGCGACCGCGTCGAGGTTTCGGCCGACATCTTTCGCGACGGCCACGACCTGATCCGCGCCGTCGTCCGCAGCACCGGGCCCGACGGCCGCACGGAGGAGTCAGAGCTCCATCGCATCGACGCCCATCTCGGCGGCGTCCGGTGGGCCGGTCTGTTCACCGTCGATGCGCCCGGCCGCTGGCAGTACACGATCGAGGCGTGGACCGACGTCTTCGGGACATGGCGCGACGAGCTCGCCCGCAAGGTCGCCGGCGGACAGGACGACCTGTCCGGAGAGCTCTCCGAGGGCGTCGTCCTGCTCGCGGAGGCGGCCGCGCACACCCGCTCGCGCGAGACCAGGCAGCTGATCGAGCACGCCCGCCGGCAGCTCGCCGACGCCGCCGTGCCCGAGTCGGCCAAGCACGACATCGCGCTCGGCGACGAGCTCGCCCAGGCGATCGAGCGCGACCCCGAGCGCCACGGGCGCGTCAGCCTCGACGAGCCGCTGACGATCGAGGTCGACCGCCTGCGGGCCCGGTTCGGATCCTGGTATGAGATGTTCCCCCGCTCGTGGGGTGGGCTGGCCGGCGTGCGGGCGCAGCTGCCGGCGCTCGCCGAGCTGGGCTTCGACGTCATCTACCTGCCGCCGATCCATCCGATCGGCCTCACCAACCGCAAGGGGCGCGACAACGCGCTGACCGCGGGGCCGACCGACCCCGGCTCACCGTGGGCGATCGGGGACGCCTCGGGCGGTCACGACGCGGTGCACGCCGAGCTGGGCACCGTCGAGGACCTGCGGGCGCTGACCGAGGCCGCCCGGGCCTACGACATCGACATCGCCCTGGACTTCGCGATTCAGTGCTCGGCCGACCACCCGTGGCTCACCGAGCACCCGGAGTGGTTTCACCGCCGCCCCGACGGGACCCTGAAGTACGCGGAGAACCCGCCGAAGAAGTACCAGGACATCTACAACGTCAACTGGGAGTCGCCGGACTGGCGCGGGCTGTGGAACGCCCTCCTCGACGTCATGCTCAAGTGGATCGACGCCGGCGTTCGGGTGTTCCGCGTCGACAACCCCCACACCAAGCCGTTCGCCTTCTGGGAGTGGCTGATCGACGAGGTCCACCAGCGCGACCGCGACGTCCTGTTCCTCGCCGAGGCGTTCACCCGGCGCTCGGTCATGCGCCAGCTGGGCAAGATCGGCTTCAGCCAGTCCTATACGTACTTCACCTGGAAGAACGCCCGCTGGGAGCTGACCGAGTACGTGTCCGAGCTGGCCTACTCCGGCGAGCAGGAGTACTTCCGCCCGAACTTCTTCGCCAACACGCCCGACATCCTGCATGAGTACCTCCAGCACGGCGGCCGGCCGGCGTTCGAGGCGCGACTCGTGCTCGCCGCGACGCTCAGCCCCAGCTACGGGATCTACTCCGGCTATGAGAGCTTTGAGAACGTGCCGGTCCGCGAGGGCTCGGAGGAGTATCTGCATTCCGAGAAGTACGAGATCAGGACGCGTGCCCTGGACGGGCCGCTGCTGCCGATGGTCGCCCGCCTCAACGCGGTCCGCCGGGCCAGCCCGGCGCTGCAGGAGCTCTCGAACATCACCTTCCTGGACACGGCCAACGAGGCCCTCATCGCCTACGCCAAGCACACCGGCGCAGATACCGTGATCTCGCGTCGTCAGCATCGACCCCCACCAACCGCAGCAGGGGCTGGTCACCGTGCCGGCCAGCCTCGGCCTGCCGCCGACCTTCACGGTCCACGACGTCCTCTCCGACGAGCGCTACCAGTGGCGCATCGGGCAGAACTTCGTCGCCCTGGCGCCGTACGTCCGTCAGGCCCATGTCCTCCGGGTAGAGCGTTAGGGGTTCCCGCCATGTCCGTCGGTCCGTCCACCCTCACGCACCTGCTCGCCCGCGAGCCGCGCCCCAGCGCCAACGGCGCCGACAGCCGCCGCCGCCGAGCATCAGGCCCGCCAGTGGTTCGAGTCAGAGCCGCTGTGGTTCAAGCGCGCGATCTTCTACGAGATCCACATCCGCGGGTTCTTCGATGCCAACGGCGATGGCTCGGGCGACTTCCGCGGGCTGACCGAGAAGCTCGACTACCTGCAGTGGCTGGGGATCGACTGCATCTGGCTGCTGCCGTTCTACGAGTCACCCCTGCGCGACGGCGGCTATGACATCTCGGACTTCACCAAGGTGCACCCGGACTACGGCAACGTCGCCGACGTCCAGGAACTGATCGACGCCGCTCATGCCCGGCGGATCCGCGTCATCGCCGACCTCGTCATGAACCACACCTCGAGCGACCACCCGTGGTTTCAGGAGTCACGCTCGGGCGGTCCCGACGGTCCCAAGCGTGACTGGTACGTGTGGTCGGACACCGACGACAAGTACACCGACGCGCGCATCATCTTCACCGACACCGAGACGTCGAACTGGACGTATGACCCGGTGGCCGGCGCCTACTACTGGCACCGCTTCTTCTCGCACCAGCCCGACCTCAACTACGACAACCCCGAGGTCCACGACGCGATGATGGGCGTCATGCGCTTCTGGCTGGACATGGGCCTCGACGGGTTTCGCCTCGACGCCGTCCCGTACCTGTACGAGCGCGAGGGCACCAACTGCGAGAACCTGTCGGAGACCCACGCGTACCTGAAGAAGGTCCGCGAGGAGATCGAGGACAATTACCCCGACCGCGTGCTGCTCGCCGAGGCCAACCAGTGGCCGGCCGACGTCGTGGAGTACTTCGGCGACGGCGACGAGTGTCAGATGTGCTTTCACTTCCCGGTGATGCCGCGCATGTTCATGGCGGTGCGCCGGGAGACGGCGACGCCCATCTACGAGATCCTCGAGCGCACCCCGGCGATCCCCGAGAGCTGTCAGTGGGGGCTGTTCCTGCGCAACCACGACGAGCTGACGCTCGAGATGGTCACCGACGAGGAGCGCGACTACATGTACGCGGAGTACGCCAAGGACCCGCGCATGAAGATCAACCTCGGGATCCGCCGGCGGCTGGCGCCGCTGCTGGACAACGGCCGCGACGAGCTGCAGCTGATGACCGCGATCCTCTTCTCGCTGCCCGGCTCGCCGGTTCTCTACTACGGTGACGAGATTGCGATGGGCGACAACATCTTCCTCGGCGACCGCGACGGCGTGCGCACGCCCATGCAGTGGACCGTCGACCGCAACGGCGGCTTCTCGCGCGCCGACTTCGCTCAGCTCTACGCGCCGCCGCTGATGGATCCGGTGTACGGCTTTCAGGCGGTCAACGTCGAGGCCCAGCTGCGCACGCCCACGTCGCTGCTGCGCTGGATGCACCGCTTCATCGCGCTGCGCAAGGAGCACCCCGTGTTCGGCCTGGGCACCTATGAGCCGATCGAGACCTCCAACCCGCGGATCTTCGCCGTGCTGCGGCGCTTCGAGAACGACCTCGTGCTCTGCGTGCACAACCTGGCGCGCTCCGCCCAGGCGGTCGAGCTCGACCTCAGCGCGCTCGCCGGGCGCTACCCGGTCGAGCTGTTCGGCCGCAGCCGCTTTCCCGCGGATCGGCGAGCTCAACTACCTGCTGACGCTCGCGCCGCGGGGCTTCTTCTGGTTTCAGCTCGTCAGGAGGGCGAGGAGGCGATCTGATGACCCAACCCGTCGAGAGCCCCGACGGAGCCCTGCTCGGCCAGCTCGACCTCGAGGCCGTCGGCGACGTGGCTGGAGAAGCAGCGCTGGTATGCCTCCAAGTCGCGTCACGTCGTCGAGCCTCGAGGTGGAGGAGGGCGTCGCCCTCGCCGCCGATCCGCCGCTGCTGCTCGCCCTCGTGCAGGCGCGCTTTGCCACCGGCAGCCACGACCTCTACCAGCTGCCGCTCGCCTTTCGTGCCGCCCGCCCAGGGCCACGCCGGGCTCCCCGGTGGCGCGCACCCCGCAGTGGGCGGCGGTCGACGCGGTCGCCGACCCCGAGCTCGTGCGCGAGCTGCTGCGCGACGATCGACGCCGAGACCACGATCGACACCGGCGAGGGCTGCGTGCGCTTCGCCAAGCCCGAGGGCAGCGGCCCGCTGCAGGCTCGACGCGCCGGCCCGCCCGATGGGCGTCGAGCAGTCCAACTCCTCGATCGTGTTCGGCGATGAGACGGTGCTCAAGGTCTTCCGCCGGCTGGAGCCGGGGATCAACCCCGAGCTCGAGATGCTGCGCTTCCTCACCCGGCGCGGGTTCCCGCACATCGCGCCGCTGCAGGGCTGGTACGAGTACGAGGGCCGCTCGTTCGCGGCCACGCTCGGGGTCGCGCAGCGCTTCTTCGCCGAACGCCGTCGGGGGCTGGGAGCTCGCGCTGGAGCAGATCCGCACCGATCCCGGCGGCGTTCCTGATCGAGCTGGCCGGTCTCGGCACGGTGACCGCGGAGATGCACAACGCCCTGGCCTCCGACCCCAACGACCCGGCGTTCGCTCCCGAGGAGCCGAGCGCCGAGGCGCTGGCCCTGCTCACGGCCACGATCGACGAGGACGTGGAGCGGGCGTTCGTGCGCCTGCCCGACGACGAGCGCGTGGCCGCGATCGCCGGCCGCGGCCAGGACGTGCGCGAGCGGATCGCCACCCGCGCCCAGCTCGGCGTCGGCGGCCGCGCGATCCGCACCCACGGCGACTACCACCTCGGCCAGACCCTGCACCTCGCCCGAGCGAGTGGCTGATCATCGACTTCGAGGGCGAGCCCGCGCGGCCGCTGTACGAGCGGCGCTTCAAGGCCTCGCCGCTGCGCGACGTCGCCGGGATGCTGCGCTCGTTCGCCTACGCCACCTCGGCGGTGGCGATCATGTACGACCACCCGGCCCCCGGCCAGTTCGAGGATCGCGCGCGGCAGACGTTCCTGGAGCACTACTTCGCGACCATCGATCCGGCGCTGCTGCCGGCCGGCGAGAGTCGGCGATCGTCAACCTGCTGTCGATCTTCGAGCTCGAGAAGGCGATCTACGAGCTCCAGTACGAGCTCGACAACCGCCCCGACTGGCTGCCGATCCCGGTCGCCGGCATCGCCCGACTGCTGGAGTCCGAATGACGCCCCACGAAGTCCGAGCTCGATGCGCTCGCCCGCCGCGAGCATCGCCGAGCCCCACGCGATCCTCGGCGCCCACCCCGGAACGGCAACGGCGGGGTGGTCATCCGCGCGCTGCGACCCGTCGGCCGAGTCGGTGTCGGTCAAGCCGGCCAAGGGCAAGTCGGTCGCGCTGGAGCAGATCCACCCCGCCGGGATCTTCGAGGGCGAGATCGCGGACGCGAAGCTGCCGCTGCGCTACAAGCTCAAGGTCGACTACGGCCCCGGCGGCAAGTTCACGCTCGAGGATCCCTACGCGTTCCTGCCCGACGCTCGGCGAGCTCGACCTGCACCTGATCGGCGAGGGCCGCCACGAGCAGGTCTACGACAAGCTCGGCGCCCACGTGCGCGACGCACCAGGGCGTCACCGGGCACCGCGTTCGCCGTGTGGGCGCCGGCCGCGCGCGCGGTCAGCGTCGTCGGCGACTTCAACTCGTGGGACGGGCGCCTGCACGCGATGCGCTCGATGGGCTCGGGCGGGATCTGGGAGCTGTTCCTCCCCGATGTCGGCGAGGGCGCCCGCTACAAGTACGAGATCCTCACCGCCGACGGCGAGGTCCTGCTCAAGGCCGACCCCTACGCCCAGGAGACCGAGGTGCCGCCCAAGACCGCCTCGGTGATCACCGCAGCCCCACCACGAGTGGAGCGCCGACGACGCGGCGTTCCTGGCCAAGCGCGCGCAGCCTCGAGCCGCTCGGCGAGCCGATGTCGATCTACGAGGTCCACCTCGGCTCCTGGCGGCTGAACTCGCTCGAGGACAACCGCCCGCTCACCTACGCGGAGCTGGCCGACGAGCTGTCGGCCTACGCCAACGACATGGGCTTCACCCACATCGAGCTGCTGCCGGTGATGGCCCACCCGTTCAGCGGCTCGTGGGGCTATCAGGTCACCGGGTACTACGCGCCCACCCCCCGCTACGGCTCGCCCGACGACATGCGGGCGTTCGTCGACCGCCTGCACGCCCGCGGCATCGGCGTGATCCTCGACTGGGTGCCCGCCCACTTCCCGCGCGACGAGTTCGCGCTCGCCCGCTTCGACGGCTCGGCGCTCTACGAGCACGCCGACCCGCGCCGCGGCGCGCACCCGGACTGGGGCACGCTGGTGTTCAACTTCGGCCGCCACGAGGTCCGCAACTTCCTCATCTCCAACGCCCTGTTCTGGCTGCGCGAGTACCACGTCGACGGGATCCGGGTCGACGCCGTGGCCTCGATGCTGTACCTCGACTACTCGCGCCGCGCCGGCGAGTGGATCCCCAACCAGTTCGGGGGCCGCGAGGACCTGGACGCGGTCGCCTTCCTCAAGGAGCTCAACGAGGTCATCTACGGCCAGCGAGCCGGGGATCATCTCCGCCGCCGAGGAGTCGACGGCGTGGCCGGGCGTCTCGCGCCCGACCTACCTCGGCGGCCTCGGCTTCGGCTTCAAGTGGAACATGGGCTGGATGCACGACACCCTCGCCTACTTCCAGCAGGACCCGATCTACCGCCGCTATCACCACCACGAGCTGACCTTCAGCCTCATGTACGCGTTCTCGGAGAACTTCGTGCTGCCGCTCTCCCACGACGAGGTCGTGCACGGCAAGGGCTCGCTGTACACCAAGATGGCCGGCTCCGACCCGTGGCAGAAGCTGGCCAACCTGCGCGCCCTGTACGCCTACATGTGGGCCCACCCCGGCAAGAAGCTGCTGTTCATGGGCCAGGAGTTCGCCCAGCCGGCGGAGTGGTCCGAGGAGCGCTCGCTGGACTGGCATCTGCTCGAGCAGCCCGAGCACGCCGGCATCCAGTCGCTGGTCCGCGACCTCAACCGCGCCTACCGCGCCGAGCCGGCGCTGTGGGAGCTTGACTCGGATCCGTCGCGGCTTCTGGTGGCTGGAGCCCAACGACGCCGACCGCAACGTGCTCGCCTTCGCCCGGCGCTCGGCCGACGGCGAGCGCGTGATCGTGTTCGTCGCCAACCTCTCGCCCGATCCCGCACTACGGCTACCGCCTCGGCCTGCCCCGCTCCAGCCGCTGGCGCGAGGCCGTCAACACCGACTCGTCGCTACTACGGCGGCTCGGACGTCGGCAACCTCGGCGGCGTCGTCCCCGAGCCGATCCCCTGGCACGACCAGCCGTTCTCGGCCGAGGTCACGCTGCCGCCGCTGGCGCGCGGTGTGGCTCGTGCCCGATGAGTGAACGGCGCCGGCATCAGAGCGCGCCTGGATCGATCGGCGACGTCTACCCCTGGGAGCGCCCGCTGGGCGCGCGCGATCGGTCGACGACGAGCGTGGCCGAGTTCCGGGTCTGGGCGCCCCGCGCGCGAGACGCGTCGCGCTGCGCCTCGGCGGCCGAGACGCATGCCGATGAGCAGACGCCGGCTACGGCGTCTACGAGACGCGTCGTGCCGGCCGCCGCCGGCGACGGACTACGAGTACGTGCTCGACGGCGAGCCCCTGCCCGACCCGTGCACGCGCTGGCAGCCGGAGGGGCTGCGCGGCCCGTCGCGGCTGTTCGACGCCCGGGCCCTGCCGGGCGCCCACGACGGCTTCGCGCCCGCCCGCGCCCGAGGACCTCGTCGTCTACGAGCTGCACATCGGGACGTTCAGCGACGCCGGGACGTTCACGGGCGCGATCGCGCACCTCGACGAGCTCGCCAAGCTCGGGGTGACGGCGATCGAGATCATGCCGGTGGCCGAGTTCCCCGGCGCGCGCGGCTGGGGCTATGACGGCGTCTACATCTCCGCCGCGCAGTCCTCCTACGGCGGCCCGGACGGACTTCGCCGAGCTGGTGGCCGCCGCGCACGACCGCGGGCTGGCGGTGATCCTCGACGTCGTCTACAACCACCTCGGCGCCTCCGGGGTGACGGCGATGGAGGCCTTCGGCCCGTACTTCACCGCCAAGTACGAGACCCCGTGGGGCAAGGCGATCAACTACGACGACGCCGACTGCGACCCCGTGCGCGAGTGGGTCTGCCAGAGCGCCGAGGGCTGGGTGCGCGACTTCGGCATCGACGGCCTGCGCCTGGACGCGATCCACGCCATCTTCGACTCCAGCCCCGAGCACATCGTCGCCGCGGTCGGCCGGCGCGTCCACGCGGTCAACGCCGCACGCGCTACGTGATCGCCGAGTCGGGGCTCAACGATCCCAAGGTGATGCGCGGCCGCGCGAGCGCGGCGGCTGGGACTGCGACGCCGCCTGGGCCGACGACTTCCACCACGCGCTGCGCACCCTCGTCACCGAGGAGCGCGACGGCTACTACGCCGACTTCGGCCGGGTCGCGCAGCTGGCCAAGGCGTTTCACCGCCCGCACGTCGACGACGGCGGCTACTCGCCGTTTCGCCGGCGGCGCTTCGGCGCGCCCGCCGACGACGTGCCCGCGAGCGCTTCGTCGTCTTCTCCCAGGACCACGACCAGGTCGGCAACCGCGCCTACGGCGACCGGATGCCCGCCCGAGGCCCGGCCGCTGGCGGCCTTCTGCACGCTGCTCTCGCCGTTTGTCCCGATGCTGTTCATGGGCGAGGAGTACGGCGAGCCGAACCCGTTTCAGTTCTTCTCCGACCACATCGACGAGGAGATCGCCGTGGCCACCCGTGAGGGCCGGCGCGCGCGAGTTCGCCGCGTTCGCCTCCTTCGGCGGCGAGGTCCCCGATCCCGAGGACCCGGCCACGCTTCGAGCGCTCCAAGCTCAGCCGCCAGCGCCGACCCGGCGCTGGCGCGCCTGTACCGCGAGCTGCTGGCCGCCCGCCGGCGGCTGCCGCGCGGCGATGTCGACGCGGCGTCCTACGACGAGGACGCGCGCTGGCTGCGTCGTGCGCCGCGGTCCGTACGAGCTGGCGATGCAACTTCGGCTCGGGCCCGGTCCGGATACCCTGCCCAGGGGCGCCGCCGTCGAGCTGACCGCCGCCCGCGACGACCCGCCCGAGCTCGCCGACGGCGTCCTCACTCTGCCCGCCGATGTCAGGAGCATTGATCCGATGACCGAAGTGTGGCCAGGACGGCCATTTCCGCTGGGCGCCGCGTGGGACGGGCAGGGCACCAACTTCTCGCTCTTCTCCGAGCACGCCGAGGGCGTGGAGCTGTGCCTGTTCGACGACGACGGCGAGGAGACGCGCATCGACGTCACCGCGCGCCGCGCGCTCAACTGGCACTGCTACCTGCCCGGGCGTCGGCCCCGGCCAGCGCTACGGCTACCGCGTCCACGGCCCCTACGCGCCCGACGAGGGCCACCGCTTCAACCCCGACAAGCTGCTGATCGATCCCTACGCCAAGGCGATCGAGGGCACCGTCGACTGGGAGCACGACGCCAACATCCTGCCCTACGTGCCCAACGGCGACGAGGACGCCGACTTCGAGCCCGACGACGAGGACGACTCGCTACGCCGTGCCCAAGTCGCGTGGTCATCGACGAGGCCTTCGACTGGGAGGGCGACCGCCCGCCCGCGGATCCCGTTCGCCGACACGATCATCTACGAGACCCACGTCAAGGGCTTCACGATGACCCACCCCGAGGTGCGCGAGGAGCTGCGCGGCACCTACGCCGGCCTCGCCTCCGAGCCGGCGATCGCCTACCTCAAGGACCTCGGGGTCACCGCGGTCGAGCTGCTGCCGATCCACCACATCTGCGACGAGTCGTTCCTGTACGAGCGCGGGCCTGCGCCAACTACTGGGGCTACAGCACGATCGGCTTCTTCGCCCCCTACTCCGAGTACGCCGCCACCGGCCGGCGCGGCGAGCAGGTGCGCGAGTTCAAGGGGATGGTCAAGGCGCTGCACCAGGCACGGCATCGAGGTGATCCTCGACGTCGTCTACAACCACACCGCCGAGGGCAACCACCTCGGGCCGATGCTGTCCTTCAAGGGCGTCGACAACGCCGCCTACTACCGGCTGGTGCCCGACGACCCGCGCCACTACATGGACTTCACCGGCACCGGCAACTCGCTGAACCCGGTCCACCCGAGCGTCCTGCGGATGATCATGGACTCGCTGCGCTACTTCGTGACCGAGTGCCACGTCGACGGCTTCCGCTTCGACCTGGCCTCGGCGCTGGCCCGCGAGCTCTACGACGTCGACCGCCTGTCGGCGTTCTTCGACACGATCCACCAGGACCCGGTCCTCTCCCAGGTCAAGCTGATCGCCGAGCCGTGGGACGTCGGCCCGGGCGGCTACCAGGTCGGCAACTTCCCGATCCTGTGGTCGGAGTGGAACGGCGTCTACCGCGACTCGATGCGCGACTTCTGGCGCGCGTCGGCGAGCGTCGGCGAGTTCGCCTCCCGGCTCGTCGGGCTCCGCCGACCTGTACGAGTCCGACGGCCGCGAGCCGTTCGCCTCGATCAACTTCATCACCGCCCACGACGGCTTCACCCTGCGCGACCTCGTCTCCTACAACGAGAAGCACAACGAGGCCAACCACGAGGACAACCAGGACGGCACCGACGACAACCGCTCCTGGAACTGCGGCGTCGAGGGCGAGACCGACGATCCCGCGATCAACGAGCTGCGCCGCCGCCAGCAGCGCAACTTCCTGACCACGCTGTTCGTCTCCCAGGGCACGCCGATGCTGCTCGGCGGCGACGAGCTGAACCGCACCCAGGGCGGCAACAACAACGGCTGGTGCCAGGACTCCGAGATCAGCTGGTATGACTGGAACCAGGACGGCGAGCCGCGACCAATGCACGCCTTCACCCAGCGCCTGATCCGCCTGCGCCGCGAGCACTGCACCTTCCGCCGCGAGCAGTTCCTGCGCGGCGAGGAGGTCAACGACTCCGGCCTGCCCGACGTCTGGTGGTTTCGGCGCCGACGGGCGCAAGATGACCAGCCGCGACTGGCAGCACGGCGAGGCGGTGCTCGGCATGTTCCTCAACGGCGAGGCGATCCTCACCCCCGGGCCGCGCGGCGAGGAGGTCGCAGGACGACTCGTTCGTGCTGCTCTTCAACGCCCACAACGAGGATCGCGAGTTCAAGCTGCCCCGCCGGCGGATGGGCGCGCGCTGGGAGCTCGAGCTGTGCACCGCCGACCCCGACGCCGAGCCGGGCAGCGCCAGCTACGCCGCCCAGGAGCAGATCAACGTGACCGCGCACTCGATCACGATCCTCAAGCGCGTCGAGTGATCGCTCGCGTGGCGGGTAGCGGGTCGTCGTGACCGCATCCGTTTCGGGCGACCTACCGCCTGCAGCTGACCCCCGACTTCGGCTTCGCCGCCGCGCGGGCGCGGATCCCCTACCTGCGCGACCTCGGGATCTCGCACCTCTACCTCTCGCCCTCGCTGCAGGCGCGGGCCGGGCTCGACCCACGGCTACGACGTCGTCGACCCGACCCGGATCTCGGCCGATCTCGGCGGCGAGGCGGAGTTCCGCGCGCTCGTCGAGCGCCGCCCACGACGCCGGCCTCGGGCTCGTGCTCGACGTCGTGCCCAACCACATGGCCTCCGACGACGCCAACCGCTTCTGGACCGACCCGGCGCTGCGGACCAAGTTCTTCGACCTCGACCCGGCGAGCGGGCGCCACCGGCGCTTCTTCGACATCGACGACCTGGTCGGGGTCCGCCAGGAGGATCCGGAGGTGTTCGCGGAGACCCACCGGGTCGTGCTCGGGCTCGTGCGCGACGGCCTGATCGACGCGCTGCGCATCGACCATCCCGACGGCCTGGCCGATCCGGCTGGAGTACTTCGAGCGCCTGCGCGACGGCGGCGCCGAGACGGTGTGGATCGAGAAGATCCTCGAGGCCTCCGAGCCGCTGCGCGACTGGCCGGTGGCCGGGACGGTCGGCTACGAGTTCCTCAACGACGTCTGCGCGCTGTTCGTCGACCCGCACGGCCGAGGAGACGTTCACGTCGCTGTGGGAGCTCGTCTGTCGGGCGACGGCGCGTCGCTTCGCCGAGGTGGCCGCCGAGGCCAAGCTCGAGCAGGCGACGACGACGTTCACGCCGGAGATCGAGCGGCTGGCCGCGCTGGCGCCGAGACCGCGGGAGGCGAGTCGCAGGCGCTGGCCCGCGGCGGTGGCGTCGTTTCCCGATGTACCGGACCTACGTCCGCCCGGCGGCTCAGCGAGGTCGCCGACGAGGACCGCGCGGCCGTCGCGCGAGGCCGACGCGATGCCGGACGATGTCGCCGAGATGCTGCTGCTCGAGCGCCCCGCCCCGGCCGAGTTCGTCTCGCGCTTTCAGCAGACGACCCCGCCGGTCGTCGCCAAGGGCGTCGAGGACACCGCCTTCTACCGCTACGGGCGGCTGCTCGCCCTGTGCGACGTCGGCGGCGACCCCGGACGCTTCGGGATCTCGGCCGCCCAGCTTCCACGACGCCAACGCGCGAGCGCGCCCGCCGCTTCCCGGGGGCGATGCTGACGACGATGACCCACGACACCAAGCGCTCCTCCGACGTGCGCGCGCGGATCGCGGCGCTGACGTGGATGGCCGACGAGTGGACGGAGGCCGTGCGCGCGTGGCTGTCGGTGACCGACGAGCTGCGGGTCGACGGCGCCCCCGACGACCTCGAGCGCTACTTCCTGTTCCAGACGCTGGCCGGGGCGTGGCCGATCGAGGCCGAGCGGATCGAGGGCTACATGGAGAAGGCGCTGCGCGAGGCCAAGCGCAACACCAACTGGGTCGACCAGAACGCCGAGTGGGAGGGCGCGGTCCTGCGCTTCGTGCCGGGCGCTGTACTGCGCACGAGGCGTTCCTGGAGTCGCTTCGAGCCGTTCGTCGCCCGGCTGACGCGGCTCGGCGAAAGCGATCGCGCTGCGCACGGTGGCGCTGAAGCTGACCGTCCCCCGGCGTGCCCGACATCTACCAGGGCGACGAGCTGGAGCTGCGCGCGCTCGTCGACCCCGACAACCGCCGGCCGGTCGACTGGCCGTGGTATGAGGCGATGCTCCGTCGCCTGGAGGGCGGCGCCGCGCGGGGCGCGACCGCCGACACCCGCAAGCTGTGGCTGACCAAGCGTCTGCTCGGGCTCCGTCTCCGCCGCCAGGACGCGTTCTCGCCCGGCAGCTCCTACACGCCGCTCGAGGCCGGCCCCGACGCGCTGGCGTTCGTGCGCGGCGACGATGTGGCCGTGGCCGTGGCCACCCGCGCGACGACGCCGTCGGAATCGTTGCCGGCGCTCAACGGGACCTGGCAGGACGTCCTGCGCGGCGGGACGGTCGGCTCGTGGGCGCTGCCCGACCTGCTCGACGAGTCCGGGATCGCCGTGCTCAAGCGCGCTCGCTGAGGGCCGGCGTGGTCGATGTTGCCCGCAATCCGGGCAACATCTCCGAATTAAGGGTTTCGTTCGCGGCGCGCCGGTACGGTCGCGCCATGCCCATCCCCGAGTCGATCCGGTCGTTCATCGACGCCCAGGCCGAGGGGGCTCCCGCCCGCTTCGACGACCTGCGCCTCGTCATCTTCAACGGCACGCTGAAGCGCTCGCCCGAGCCCAGCCACACCGACGGCCTGCTGGCAATCCCTCGCGCCGTCTTCTCCCGCACCGGCGTCCGGGTCGACGAGATCCGCACCGTCGATCACGCGATCCCGCCGGGGGTGTGGCCGGACATGCGCGAGCACGGCTACGAGCGCGACGACTTCCCCGACATCTACGAGCGGCTGGTGAGACCCGCCGACATGATCCTCATCGTCGGCCCGATCTGGCTCGGCGACCAGAGCTCGCAGACGCGCACGATCATCGAGCGGTTGTACGCCTACTCGGGTGACGTCAATCCCGCCGGCCAGTGGTCCTACTACGGCAAGGTCGGTGGGGTGGTGACCACGGGCAACGAGGACGGTGGCAAGCACGTCTCCGCCCAGGTGCTCTACGCCCTGCAGCACATCGGGCTCACCGTGCCGCCGCAGTCAGATGCCTACTGGACGGGCGAGGCCGGCCCGGGCCCGTCGTACCTCGACGCCGAGGGCGGCGGCGTGGGCAATGCCTGGACCTCGCGCAACGCCGTGTTCATGGCCTGGAACATGCTCCACCTCGCGCGGATGCTCAAGGACGCCGGCGGCATCCCCGCCTACGGCAACTCGACGCATGACTGGGACCTGGAGCAGCCCGCCCATCCCAACCCCGAGTACCGCCGCTGAGCCACGCCGGCCGAGGCGGCGCTGTTAGGTTCTTCTCTCGAAACTGCATCGACCACGACAAGGGAGAGACCACATGCCGGCCAAGGGCAACGCAGAGTGGAAGGGCGACCTGAGAAGCGGCAGCGGCACGTTCACCGCCGGCGACACGATCCAGGGCGACTTCTCGTTCAAGTCGCGCTTCGAGGACGGACCGGGCGCCAACCCCGAGCAGCTGATCGCCGCCGCGCACGCCTCGTGCTTCTCGATGGCGCTCTCCAACGGCCTGGCCGAGGCCGGCACCCCGGTCGACTCGGTCAAGACCGACGCCACCGTCACCTTGAGGATCGTCGACGGCGCTCCGACGATCACCTCGATCGCCCTGACGACGGTCGGGGTCGTGCCGGGCCTCGACGACGCCGCCTTCAAGGCGGCCGCCGATGACGCCAAGCAGAACTGCCCCGTCTCCAAGGCGCTGGCCGGCGTCCCCGAGATCACGCTGGACGCCTCGCTGGCCTGAGCGCGGCGCGCCGACACGCCCGCGGCCGCTCCCGAGGCCGCGGGCGGACGGTAGGGTCTGGCGGCCTTCATGCGCGTCCTGATCGTCTCCTGGGAGTACCCGCCCATCATCGAGGGCGGTCTCGCGCGCCACGTGCGCAAGCTCTCCGAGCAGCTGGTGGCCAACGGCGTCGAGGTCCACGTGCTGACGCGCGGCGGCGACCGGCTGGCCACCCGCGAGGCACGCCACGGGGTGATCGTCCACCGGCTGCGCGAGCCGCCGTTCCCCCGCGACGTGCGGGCGTTCGTGCACTGGGTGGAGGCGATGAACGCCGACATCGCCGAGCGCGGCGACGAGCTGGTCGCCGAGCTGGGCTTCGATCTCGTGCACTCGCACGACTGGCTGGTCGCCGACGGCGCCCGCCAGGTGGCGCGCCGCGCGGGGCGACCGTGGCTGGTCACCGTCCATGCGACCGAGTACGGGCGCCATCAGGGGTGGGTCGACAAGTACCCGCAGTCCCATATCCACGCCGCCGAGAGCGAGATGGTGCACACCGCCGACCACGTGATCACGTGCTCGCGGTACATGCGCAGCCACGTCGCTGAGGTGTTCGGGATCGGGGCGCGCCGGATCACGGCGATGCAGAACGGGATCGACCCCGGGGACCTGGAGCCGGTGGCCCCCGACCTGGCGGCCCTGCGGGCCCGGTACGCCCGACCGGACGAGCGCCTCGTGCTGCTCGTCGGCCGGCTCGTCTACGAGAAGGGCTTTCACCTCGCGCTCGACGCCCTCGCCCCGCTCGTCAAGGACCCGGGCGGGGTGCGCTTCCTCGTCGCCGGGACCGGCAGCGCGGAGGCCGACCTGCGCCGTCAGGCCTGGCGGCTCGGGTTGCACCGCCACGGGACGTTCCTCGGCTGGGTGGGCGACGACATGCTGCACTCGCTGTACCGGATCGCCGATCTGTGCATCGTGCCGTCGATCTATGAGCCATTCGGGATCGTGGCGCTCGAGGCGATGGCGTCCGGGTGCCTGTGCGTGGTCGCCGACACCGGCGGCCTGCGCGAGGTCGTCCCCGGCGACGGCACCGTCGGCCTGCGGTTCCCGTCGCGCGACACGGCGGCGCTACAGGAGATCCTCGAGAGCGTGCTCACCGACGAGGCGCTGCGCGCCCAGCTCGTCGCCGAAGCCCGCGAGCACGTGCTGCGCTTCGACTGGGGCGAGGTCGCCCGCCGGACGACCAGTCTGTATGACCGACTCATCGCCGCGCGCTCCGGACCGGTCGCCCGCGCGACGCCGTAGACGCCGTCGCGGTGCCATACGTCACATGTTGGCCGCCGGGAAAGGTTCCGGCGACAACGCTGGCCCGGTGTCCATTGGGCACACCGGGTCATGCGGGTACCCGCGGTATACGCGCGGGATCTGCGACGTCCGGGGGCTGTACGTCCTCGGCCTGCCGTGGCTGTGGACGTGGGGTTCGGGACGCTTCGCCGGGGTCGCGCGCGACGCCGAGCATGTCGCCGAGCGGATCGCCGCCCGCGCCCGCGTGCCCGCCGCCGGCTGACCGGCAGCGTCGACGGCACGGTTGCCCTACGATGGGCGACCGACGGGGCACTCGACGGAAAAAGGGACGCGCATTGACTCCATCTCGCAGCTGGGCCGCCGCCGCGGTCACCATCGCGGCCATGCTGCTCGCGAGCCCGGCGGCCGCGCAGACCGTGACCTTCGGCGCCGACCTGACCGCGCCGGCCGACAGTACGTCGACCTGCGACTCGAACCAGTTCAGCATGACCTCGTGCTCGTTCTACTCGATCGCACCGGGACCGTCGCTGTTCGCGCCGGCCAGCGGGACGGTGACCGCGGTGCGGGTCAGGACCGGCGCCGGTCCCCAGGGACCGATGCAGGTGGTGGTCCTCAGCCAGCTCTATCAGAACAAGGCGGGGGACCCGGGCCATCCCTACGTCGCCTGCTGCTTCGTCGAGGCGTACGGACCGACGTTCACGCCGGCGGCCAACGCGGTCACCACGGTGCCGGCCTCGTTCCCCATGGTCGAGGAGCCCACCCCACCCCCCTACGACACCACGACCAATGCCCGAGGTGACTTCCTCGCCCTCTCGGTGCTCGAGCCCGGCGTGGCGATCCCGGCTGCCTCGGATCCGAACGTCGGGTTCGTCGTGTTCGCGCCGGCTCCCGATCCGGCGACGACGCCCGCCCCCAGCCCGAGTCCGTACTCGCCAACAGGCGGCAACTCGAGCGGTGGCTTTGGCTTTCACCTCTCACTCAACGCCGATCTGACCGTGAGCGGAACCGCGCCGACGCCGACGCCCACTCCGGTCCCCACGCCGACTCCGGTCCCGACGCCCATTCCGCTGCCGGCGCCGACCCCGGCGCCCACGCCGGTGCTCCCTCAGCTCGCGCTGACCGGCGGCCACACGCTCCCCGTCAACCGCGGGACCGCGACCCTGCCGCTCCACTGCGCAGGAGCGGCCTGCGCGGGACAGATCGCCCTGCAGAACCTCGCCGCGACGACGGCCAGGACGGCGCGCACGACCAAGAAGCGTCCCAAGCGGATCACGTACGCCCGCGCGCGGTTCTCCCTGGCCGCCGGCGCGTCCGGCCGCGTCAAGCTCAAGCTCAACGCGGCCGCCCGCCGCGCCACCTCGCACCACCACCGGCTCAAGGTGTACGCGAACGTCACCTACATCAGCGGCGGCGGCAAGCCGGTCGCGGTCGCGGTGACCCTGCGCGGCTGAGCCGCGTCACGCCACCTGCCGGAGCGCGAGGTCCGGGTCGACCGCGGTCTCGCCCTCGGCCTCCTCGACGGCGACCGCCGGCCGGCCGCGCAGGAGCGCTCCGGCGAGGACGATTCCGACGACGACGAGCGCCGCTCCGATCTCGAACGCCCGGTGATAGCCGCCGGTGAGAGCCGCGGCCGTCGAGGCCCCGCCGTGCAGCAGGGTCCCGCTGCGCGAGCTCGAGAGCGTGGCCAGGACGGCCAGGCCGAGCGCGCCTCCCATCTGCTGGGTCGTGTTGACGAGACCCGAGACGAGCCCCGAGTCCTCGGCGGTCGCCGTCGACATGGCGAGAGTCATCAGCGCGGGGAAGGCCAGTCCGGCGCCGATCCCGAGCGCGACCATCGCCGGCAGCAGGTCAGACACGTACGCGGCGTGGGTGGAGGCGCCGCTGAATAGGATCAGGCCGGTCGCGATGAGTACGAGGCCGGGGATGAGGGTGAGCCGCCCGCCGATCCGCTCGATCAGCCGGGCCGAGAAGCCGAGTGACATCACGGCGATCCCGAGGGCCACCGGGAGGAAGGCCAGCCCGACCTGGATCGGGTCGTAGTGCAGCACCTGCTGCAGATACAGGGCGCCGAGGAAGAACATCCCGAAGATGCCGGCCACCATCGCCATCTGGATGAGGTTGGCTCCGGTCACCGTCGCCGAGCGGAACACGCCGCAGCGGGACGAGGGGGTTGGCGATCCGCGCCTGGCGAACGATGAAGGCGGCCAGCAGGGCGACGGCGACGGCGCCGAAGGCGATCGTGTGCAGCGAGCCCCACGCGTAGCTGCTCGTTTCGACGATCGCGTAGACGGCGAGCATCAGCGAGCCGACGAGGAGGGCCGCGCCGGGGACGTCGGCGCCGTGCTGGAGCCCGATCCCGCGGTCGGCGGGGAGACGGCGCCACGCCAGCGACGCGGTGACGATCCCGATCGGCAGGTTGACGAAGAAGATCCAGTGCCACCCCAGGCTCTGCGTGAGCACGCCGCCGGCCAGCAGACCCACGGCCCCCCCGGCCGACGCCACGAAGCTGTAGACGCCGATCGCCTTCGCCCGCTCCCCGGGCTGGGGGAACATGGTGACGATCATGCCGAGGATCACGGCCGAGGTCATCGCGCCGCCGACGCCCTGGACGAAGCGGGCACCGATGAGGAGCGCCTGGCTGTCGGCGACGCCGCACAGCAGCGACGCGGCGGTGAACACGGCCAGCCCGGCGAGGAAGATGCGCCGGCGGCCGATCAGGTCCCCGAGCCGGCCGACGAGCAGGAGCAGGCCACCGAACGCGATCAGGTACGCGTTGATGACCCACGCCAGGCCTGACTGAGAGAAGTGCAGATCGCGCTGGATCGACGGCAGCGCCACGTTCACGATCGTCTGGTCGAGAATGATCATGAGAAACCCGGCGCACAGCACGACGAGCGAGATCCAGCGCTGTCGCCCGGCGGTTCCGGTGTTCGGTGAGGTGATGCTGAGCTCGTTCGCCATTGGTGTCTCCAAGGTTTGTTCCCGTGCGAGAACGTACCGTAGCAGATCGTCTTGTTCCAGATGATCTTAATGCGAGATCTATCGGCGAGCGGCCCGCGAGCGGCCAGCCGCACAGCAGGGCGCCGGTCAGTACCGCGACAGCGAGCGGGAGCTAGCGAGGGTCGGCCGGCCCGGTGCAGGCCGTGCCGACGTTGTCCGAGCAGGCCAGGCAGCCGAGCGACTGCAGGAAGCTCTCGCGCTGCCCGGGAGGAAGCAGGCCGAGGACCTGATCGCGAACGCGATCGAGGATCTCCTCGGCGGCGGCGACCGCGCGCTCGCCCTCGGGCGTGACGGCGACCACCCGGGCGCGGCGGTCGGAGGGCAGCGGCCGGCGCTCCGCGAGACCGTCGCGCTCGAGCTCGTCAAGGGTGACCATCATCGTGGTCTTGTCCAGGCCCGACGATGCGCGCCAGGTCGGTCTGCGTATGTTCAGCTCCCATCGCGGTCACGAGCACCGCGTGCTGGCGCGGCGAGATCCCGCTGGCCTCCAGCGCCCGGGTGAACTCGCCGGTGAGCAGCTGGCTGGCCCGTCCCAGCAGCCAGCACAGATCTGACGCCAACGCTGTCGGTGGCGTCGCCTCCTGCGCTTGACTGGCGATGCTCATGTACCCGATGCTACCAGCGATAGGAACCGCTCAGGATGATCTCGGCCGGGACGATCCCCAGCGGGATGAGCGTCAGACGAACATGTCGGCCGAGACGCGGTCCACCTCGACCACGACATCGGCCGGCATCCCGACGCGCTGGGCTGCCGCCAGGATGGCATCCGGCGAGGCCGCCTCGTAGAGGCAGTACGAGCGCCGCTTGTCGGCGCTCAGAAACGAGAACACCCAGCGCACGCCCTCGTCGGCGTTGGCCTCCTCGATCTCTCGTCACGCCCTCGGCGCTCAACTCCAGCTGCTCGGCGAAAGCGCGTTCGATCATGTACAGCGGCATGGCTCTCATCTTAGGCGCGCGGTCAACCTCGCGCGAGGCCCATGCGATAGGCGTAGGCCGTGGCCTCGGTGCGATTGGCGCAGCGGGTCTTGCGCAGAATGCTGCGCACGTGGTTGGCGACCGTGTGCTCGCTGATGAACAGGTCGGTTCCGATCTCGCGATTCGAAAGACCCCGGGCGACCCGCCGCAGCACGTCGACCTCGCGATCGGAGAGCCCGTCCGGGGCATCACTGTCCGGCACCTCACTCAGCGCACGCACACGGCCCTGGCAGCGCCGGCATCCCGATCGCCTCGGCCAGCCCGGCCGCCTCGGCCAGCAGCGTCGCCGGCGCGGGCGTCGCCGGGTTGCGTGCAGGAGCCTGCCGTACTGATAGGCGGTGTGCGCCAGCCACGTCCGCGCCCCCATGTGCCGGTTCAGGCGCAGACGCCTCCTCAAAGTGACGACACGCGCCGTCGGTGTCGCCGACCGTCGCGGCGAGCATCCCCAGGTAGCGATCGGCCGCCCCGTAGCAGGCGACCCCGTGCCCGATCATCATGTTCGTGCCGGCCAGCGGTCCCAGTTCGGCCAGCACCAGTGCGGCCGTCTCGCTCATGGTTGACGGCTGACGCAGCATCAGCCAGGAACGTCAGCGACGCCAGCCACATCGACTCGCGCAGCGGCTCCAGGCCCTCCGAGCAGACGCGATCCAGCTCGCGCGTGACCTCTGTCTCCATGCCGAGCTCGGAGAGCAGGGCAGCCAGCCCGGGCCGCCAGGGTCCCGCGTCGAGCGGGTCGAGCGCCAGGATCCGACGACCAGCGCAGACAGCTCCGCCAGGCGCCCCTGTTCGCGCCGCACGCCGAACATCTGGATCCCGTAGACGCCCGACGCGTCGCGGCCGACCAGCAGCCGCCCCCACTCGCGGGAGCGCTCCGCGGCCTCGCTCGGCCTCGGCCAGCCGCCCCGCCAAGCAGCGCGATCGCCGAGCGGTAGTGCTCGACCACGTGGAGGATGAAGGGCTGACGGGTGTGCTCGGCCATCCGCTGAGTCTCGGCCAGTTCCCGGGTGGCCGACGCCAGCTCGCCCAGGGCGATGAGCGCGGCCACCTGCCACTCGAGCGCCTCGGCCTGGATCTCGAGCTCCCCGAGCTCGCCCGCCAGCGTCGCGGCCTCCCCGAGCATGCTCAGGATCTGCGGCAGGCTCGTCGTCGAGCGGCCCCAGTAGGCGCCCATCAGCACCTTCGCCAGCCCCCGCCGGTCGCCGATTCGGCGCGCCATCGCGATCGCGGCCGTCGCGCACGTGTTTGGCCTCCACCGATCGACCCTGGAACTCGAGCGCGCGCGCGAGACCCCCGAGCACCCCGACCCGCAGCTCCGAGTCCTCGCCGGAAAATGAGCGCGAGACCTCCTCGAGCAGCTCGCGTGCGCCCTGATCGTTGAGGCCCGGCCGCCAGCAGGACGTCTCAAAGGCGATCGCCGACCCGAGCCAGCAGCTCCCCGTCGCCGCGGCGGCGTGCGATCTCCGCCGCCTGGCGCAGGACGGTCAGCGAGTCGAGTGACATGCCGGCGCGGAACATCGCCCTGCCCAGATCGAGCAGCACCGCCGCCCGCCGGCGCTCATCCGCGAGGCCGATGGCCAGCGCGGTCTGCAGGCGCTCCGTCGCCTCCTGGTAGGCCAGTACCGCCGACGCGGCCGCCGCCGCCCGGAGGTTGTACTCCACGGCCTTGGCGGGGCCGTGCAGCGGCGCCGCCGCCGCGAAGTGATGCGCCAGGTCGGCCAGGACCCGCGCCTCGTATGGCGGGCCGGTAGCCTCAAGCGCTCGGGCGATGCGCAGATGCACCTCGGCGCGCCGCACGACGCTGAGGCGGTCATAGAGCGCCCGGCGAACGAGCTCATGCGTGAAGCGGTAGGCGAGCGAGCCGGCCGACAGCTCTTCGATGATGCCGCTGCTCACGGCCACCTCCAGCGCACCGAAGTGCCCCGCTCCGCCGGGCGCCGCGCGCCGCAGGACATCGAGCTCGAACTCGGGGCCCGCCACCGCGAAGAGCTCGAGCAGCTCCCGCGTGGCCGGCCCCAGCCGCGCCAGGCGCTGGGCGGTGACCTCGCGCACGCTCTCGGGCGTGGCGATCTCCGCCAATGGCCGAGTCAGCCGCAGCACGCCGCCGTCGCGCGCCAGCGCACCGGTCTCGACCAGCGTGCGCCACAGCTCGCACAACAGGAACGGGTTGCCATCGGTGAGCTCACGGATCGCCTCGGGCAGATCGGGCTCGATGCACGCGATGTCCGTGTCGCCGGCCAGGCACACGAACTCGGTGACCTCGTCCTCGGTGAGGCCGGCGAGATGCAGGCGCAGCACGTCCTCGGAGCGGCGCAGGTCGGCGAGCGAGTCGGCCAGCTGCGGCGGGATCTCGGCCTCGGTATCGCGGAAGGTGGTCAGGACCATGAGCCGCGCGCTCCAGCGCCGGGCGAGCCAGGTGACGTAGCAGGACGAGGGTTGCGCTAGTCTGCCCAATGGATGTCCTCGAGCACCAGCAGCACGGGCTGACGCCGGCCCGCGGCCGGCCAGGATGTCGCTCACCGCGGTGTGCAGACGATGGCGCTCGGTGTCGGGATCAGCGCTCAGGGCAGGCTCCAGCCCCGCCACGCGGCGCGGGAGATCGGGGATCAGGCGGGTCAGCTCGCCGCCGGCGCTGCCCAGCTCGTCGCGCAGGATCCCCGGCTCGGTGCCCGGACGAGCTGTTCGAGCGCCTCCACGAATGGGCGATACGGCGTCTGGACCACGGCGTCACAGGCGCCGTAGAGGACGAGCACGCCGGTGGGGGCGACATGGCGGGCGACCTCACGGACGAGCCGGCTCTTGCCCGACCCCGCCTCGCCGCCGAGCAGCGCCAGATGCCGGCCCTCGCCCGCGGCCCGCGTGACGAGCGCGTTGAGCGCCGACATCTCGGCGAGACGGCCCACAAATGGAGAGGGTCGCGGCAAGCGCAGCGGCCCTGGAAGAGAGTGCAACCCCGGTGCTCCTCGTCGTAGTCAGATCTGATTATCCCCGCCCCGAGGGTCCCGCCGATCTGCGCAAAAAAAGTGGGTCAACACTGGTCATGACGAGCGGCGCCGGTGCGCCTACGCTTGCCTCAGCAGCCAGGCCGGGGGCCTGGCACAACGAGACCGGAGGAAGTTCATGAGCACCACCACCAGAGCCGCCGAGGCGGCCGGGACAGAGCTGGGCGGACGTTTCAGCGGCCAGCTGATCGGCCCCGACGATGCGAGCTACGACGAGGCCCGCACCGTCTACAACGCGATGATCGACCGCCATCCGGCGCTGATCGCACGCTGCGCCAACACCGGCGACGTCGCCGAGACGATCGCCTTCGCCCGCCGGCACGATCTGCCTCTCGCCGTCCGAGGCGGCGGCCACAACGGGGCTGGACTGGGCGTCGTCGACGACGGGGTCGTGCTCGACTTGTCGGCGCTCAAGACGATCGAGGTCGACGCGGGCGCGGGAACGGCCCGAGTCGGCGGCGGCTGCACGTGGGGCGAGGTGGACGCGGCCACCCATGAGGCGGGGCTCGCGGTTCCCAGCGGGATCATCTCGTCGACCGGTGTCGGCGGCCTCACCCTCGGCGGGGGGATCGGCTACCTGTCGCGCAACCACGGCCTGACGATCGACAACCTCCTGGAAGCCGAGGTCGTGCTCGCCGACGGGACGCAGGCTCGCGCCAGCGCCGACGAGAACCCGGAGCTCTTCTGGGCGCTGCGGGGCGGCGGCGGGAACTTCGGCGTCGTGACCTCGTTCAAGTTCCAAGCCCACCCCGTCTCTCAGGTGTTGGCCGGCCCGACGTTCTGGCCGCTCGAGCAGACGCAGGAGGTCATGCGCTGGTATCGCGAGTTCATCACCGACCAGCCGCGGGAGCTGAGCGGGTTCTTCGCCCTGATGACGGTGCCGCCGGCCGACTTCCTCCCCGCAGAGCTGCACATGCACAAGGTGTGCGCTGTGATGTGGTGCTACACGGGGGACCCGTCGAAGGCCGACGAGCTGTTCGCGCCGGTCCACGAGGTTGGGACGCCACTCCTGCATGGCGTTGGTCCGATGCCGTTCCCGGCGTTGCAGAGCCTGTTCGACGGCCTCTACAGCCCCGGCCTGCAGTGGTACTGGCGGGCCGACTTCGTGGCGGAGCTGCCGGACGCCGCGATCGAGCGCCATGCCGAGTTCGGGCAGACGCTGCCGACGCTGCACTCCAGCATGCACCTGTACCCGATCGACGGCGCGGTGCAGGACGTCGCGCCCGCAGACACGCCGTTCAGCTACCGCGACGCCGACTTCGCCGAGGTGATCATCGGCGTCGACCCCGACCCGGCCAATGCCGACCCATCCGCAGACTGGACGGTCGACTACTGGGACGCGACCCACCCGTACTCGGCGGGCGGCGCCTACGTCAACTTCATGATGGACGAGGGCCAGGACCGCGTCCGCGCCAGCTACCGGGGCAACTACGACCGGCTGGCCACGGCGAAGCAGACCTACGACCCCCAGAACGTGTTCCGAGTCAACCAGAACATCCATCCGTCCGGGGCGCTGACCAGGGGGCTCGGTCAGAAACGGCGAGGGCCCGGCGCAACCGCGCCGGGCCCTCGGGTCCTGCAACAACGGCAAACGTGTGGCTTACATCATCCCCGACATGTCGGGCATTCCGCCGCCGCCGGGCATACCGCCGCCCGCATCCTTGTCCGGGACCTCGGCGACGATCGCCTCGGTGGTCAGGATGTTCTTGGCGATCGACGCGGCGTTCTGCAGCGCGGAGCGCGTGACCATCGCCGGGTCGATGACGCCCGCGGCGATCAGATCGACGATCTCGCCGGTGGCCGCGTTGAGGCCGAAGCCCTTCTTGGCCTTGCGGACGTCGTTGACGACGACCGAGCCTTCCAGGCCGGCGTTCTCCGAGATCTGACGGAGCGGCTCCTCGAGCGCGCGGAACACGATCTTCGCGCCCGTCTGCTCGTCGGGGAGCTCGATCGCGTCGATGTTGAGCGCCTTCTGGGCGACCAGCAGCGCGACGCCGCCGCCCGGCACGATGCCCTCCTCGAGGGCGGCGCGGGTGGCCTGCAGCGCGTCCTCGACGCGATGCTTCTTCTCCTTCATCTCCGTCTCGGTGGCCGCGCCGACCTTGACGACGGCGACACCGCCCGACAGCTTGGCGAGGCGCTCCTGGAGCTTCTCGCGGTCGAAGTCGGAATCGGTGGTCTCGATCTCGGACTTGATCTGGTTGATCCGGCCCTTGATCGCATCGGCATCACCGGCAGCCGTCCACGATCGTGGTCGTGTCCTTGGTGACGACGACGCGACGTGCGCGACCGAGCTGCGAGAGCTGGGTGTTCTCCAGCTTGAGACCCATCTCCTCGGTGATGACCTCGCCGCCGACGAGGATCGCGATGTCCTCGAGCATGCGCTTGCGGCGATCGCCGAAGCCGGGAGCCTTGACCGCGACGCCGGTGAAGGTGCCGCGCAGCTTGTTGACGACCAGCGTCGCCAGCGACTCGCCCTCGACGTCCTCGGCGATGATCAGCAGCGGGCGACCCGACTGGATGACCTGCTCGAGCACGGGGAGGATGTCACGGACGGAGCCGATCTTCTGGTTGGCGATCAGGACGTAGGGATCCTCGAGGACCGCCTCCATGCGCTCCTGGTCGGTGACCATGTAGGGCGAGATGTAGCCCTTGTCGAACTGCATGCCCTCGGTGAACTCGAGGTCCATGCCGAACGTCTGGCCCTCCTCGACGTTGACCACGCCGTCCTTGCCGACCTTGTCGATGGCGTCGGCGATCACGTCGCCGATCTCATCGTCGCCGGCCGAGATCGTCGCCACGCGGGCGATCTGGTCCTTGCCGGAGATCTCCTTGGCCTGCGACTCGATGTTCTTGACGACCTGATCGACCGCCTGCTCGATGCCGCGCTTGAGCGCCAGCGGGTTGGCGCCGGCCGCGACGTTCTTCAGACCCTGGCGAACGATCGCCTGGGCGAGCACGGTCGCCGTCGTGGTGCCGTCGCCGGCCACGTCGTTGGTCGCCGTGGCGACCTCGCGGACGAGCTGGGCGCCCTGGTTCTGGAAGACGTCCTCGACCTCGATCTCACGAGCGATGGTGACACCGTCGTTGGTGATCGTCGGAGCGCCGAACTTCTTGTCGAGCACGACGTAGCGGCCGCGCGGGCCGAGCGTGACCTTGACGGCGTTGGCTACGGCGTCGACGCCCTGCTCGAGCGCCTTGCGGGCCTCAGCCTCGTACTTCAGTTCCTTGTGAGCCATGTGTGTGTGGTTCTCCTAGCTGGAAGCTTGGACTACTGGACCTTGGCGAGCACGTCGGACTCGCGGAGGACGAGAAGCTCTTCGCCGTCCACGTTGATCTCCGTGCCGCCGTACTTGCTGTAGAGGACCTCGTCGCCTTCGGAGACGTCAAGCGGCGTGCGCTTGCCGGTGTCCTCGTTGACCTTGCCGTCGCCG
Source organism: uncultured Solirubrobacteraceae bacterium (assembly GCA_963744845.1). Lineage (GTDB taxonomy): Bacteria > Actinomycetota > Thermoleophilia > Solirubrobacterales > Solirubrobacteraceae > Palsa-465. Next base: position 516,204 of record CAVUVE010000011.1, on the reverse strand, counting down.
ACGGCGATGACCTTGCCCTTCTGGGGCTTCTCCTTGGCGGTATCGGGGAGCACGATGCCACTCGCTGTGGTCGCCTCTTCCTCGATAGCCCGTACGATCAGGCGATCGCCCAGGGGCTTGAGATTCATTGACCTAACCTCCGTTCGAAGTGTGCGTTCCGGCCTGGTTGGCACTCGAACGTCCGGAGTGCCAGCGCCGGGAGACTATAGCTTGTCGAACCGGCTAATCAAGGTCGATTTGGCACTCTCGTGTAAAGAGTGCCAAAAGATTCGGCGCTAATGGGCGCTGAGATAGGCGTGCAGCAGCGGATCGCCGAGCACGGCGGCGAGCACCCCGCCGACCGCCAGATACGGGCCGAACGGCAGCCCGGTCTTGCGCGCCTCCCGCACCCCGCGCCGGGCGGCGATCGCGATCCCGGCGCCGACGTTGCCGAGCAGGGCGATCAGCAGGGCCACGACGACCGGTGCGCCCGAGGAACAGGCCCATCACGCCGAGCAGCTTGACGTCTCCCATCCCCATCCCGGCGGGGTTGGCGAGCGCCGCCACGAGCAGAAAGCCCCCGGCGATCGCCGCCCACAGCAGGCGGCGCGGCTCATGACCGGCGTCGAGGGCGAGCCCGAGGGCCACGGCCACGATCGCCGCCGGGCCGGTGATCCGGTTGGGGATGATCCGGCGGCGCACGTCGATGACGGCGCACGGGACCAGGACGAGCACGAGCACGCCGCGCAGCACGCCGAGCGCCGCCGAGCCCTGGACGAGGGCGACCCCTGCCGCCAGCGCCACGGTCGCGACCGCGACCGGTGCCGGCAGCCGGTCGCTGACCGGGGAGTGCGACTCGGCAAGGGACATCTACACGGGTGTTCGGCCAAAACGCGGCACAGCTGAAGCCGACGGCCTAAGATCGCGCCGGTGCCACGGTGCTGACCGACAGCGACGACCGTTTCGCCGGCCTCCCGCGACGCGGCCTCGGGGGCGGTCTCGAGCTGATCGAGGCGAGCACCCACCGCTCGCGCCGGCGCGGCCTGGCGCGGATGGACGCGCTCGACCCCAACCATGCCCTGCATATCCCGCAGACGCCGTCGGTGCACACCTTCGGGATGCGCTTCGCGCTCGATCTCATCTGGCTCGCCCGGGACGGCACCGTGGTCCGCGTCGATCGCGCGGTCAGACCCTGGCGCATGCGTCTCTGCGGGCGGGCCCGATCGGTGGTGGAGACCGTCGCCGGCCGGGCCGACGCGTTCCTCGCCGCCGGCGTCGGCGCCTCCGGGCCGCCGTCGATACCGTCATAGCCGTGGACAAGGTGTTCGGCAAGCACTCCGTCCGGGCGGTGCTGCTGTCGCGCCCGGAGTCGGTCGCGCGCCTGCTGTTGGCGGGCAAGGAGTCCTACCACCAGGATCTCGTCAAGCTGGCCCGGCGGGCGAACATCGAGCCCGAATGGCTGGCGTGGCCCGAGTTTCGCCGTGCCGGCGGCGTCAGCGACGACGACAAGCACCAGGGCGTCGTCGTGCTGACCACGCCGCGGCGGATGCTCAGCGAAGCCGACCTGTCACAGCTCGCCGACGCTCAGGTCGTGCTGGCCCTCGATCAGATCTCCGATCCCCAGAACCTGGGCGCGATCCTGCGCAGCGCCGCCTTCTTCGGCGTCGACGCGACCCTGCTCATGAAGAACCGGGCGGCCGAGATCTCGCCGCTCGTCGCCCGCGTGGCCGTGGGCGGGGCCGAGCTCGTCAAGACCTTCCGGATCACCAACCTCGCCCGCAGCCTGGAGATCCTCCAGGGGATGGGGTTCTGGGTCTACGGCCTGGACGAGCGGGGTGAGCGCACCCTGGCCGAGACGAGGTTCGACGCCAAGACGGTGCTCGTCGTCGGCGCCGAGGGCGAAGGGCTGCGCCAGCGCACCAAGACGTTCTGCGATGCGCTGGTGCGGATTCCCGGCGGCCAGACCGGGCTGGAGAGCCTCAACGCCGGCGTGGCCACCGCCGTCGCGCTGGCCGAGGTCTTCCGCGGCCGCTGATCGCTAGGCGCGCGACATGTACTTGCCGTTGCGCGTATCGACCTTGACCCGGTCGCCGACGTTGACGAACAAAGGCACCTGGACGGTCGCCCCGGTCTCCAGCGTCGCCGGCTTGTTGCCGCCGCCCGAGGCGGTGTCCCCGCGCAGCCCGGGGTCGGTCTGGGTCACCTCGAGCTCGACGGCGCTGGGCAGCTGCAGGCCGCCGGGCGTGTCGTCGATCACGAGCAGCTCGACCTCGTCGTTGGGCTTGGTCCAGCGCAGCTCCTCCTCCAGCTGCGCCTGGGGCACGGCCAGCTGCTCGTAGGACTCGGAGTCCATGAAGTGGGCGTCCTCGCCGTCGGCGTAGAGGAACTGCATGCGGCGAACCTCGGTGCGGATCGAGCGGAACTTCTCGCCGGCCCGGAACGTGCGATCGATGACGTTGCCATCCGAGGCGCGGCGCAGCTTCGTCCGCACGAACGCCGCCCCCTTGCCGGGATTGACGTGCTGGAACTCGAGCACCTTGAAGACGGTGCCGTCGACCTCGATGTGGTTCCCGCTCTTGAGCTGGTTGGTGGAGATCATCGCCTCACAGCCTAGAAGGCATAGATGAGCTGGCCGTGCGTCCGCATGAGCTTCATCCGGCTGACCAGCGGCTTGCCGCGGTAGGTGGTGGTGATCGTCAGGCGGCTGAAGTGCCCGGCGCTCGGCGCAAACGCGTTGACGGTCGCCGCGTGGCCGGTGTAGGTGCCGTCGGCGCAGTCGGGCCGGCAGTCGTCGATCCAGTCGGCGCCGCGCCCGAAGGCGCTGCCGGTCGTCCACCGGGTCCAGCGCAGGTGACCGAAGCCCTTGCCCTTGCCGCCGTCAAAGCCGCCGAGGATGCCGCTGCCATCCCCGGTGTAGATGATCTGGGCCGGCCGGACGAGGAGCTCGGAGGGCCCCTTGAGGTTGTTGCCCAGCAGCCGGGGCAGGGTGCCCGCGGCGAGGGCGGATCCGGGGAGCAGAACGGCGGCCGTGGCGACGAGCAGAAGGGCCAGCGACCGGCGCATGCTCAGTTGCGCGCTCCTCCGAGCCCGTGGATGCGATCGCGCATCTGGTCTGGCGGGTTCTCGATGATCTGCGAGAAGCGCACCACGGTCACGGTGTCCTCCATCGAGACCTTGCGGCCGTAGATCTGCTCCAGGAAGTGGATCATCTCGTCGACGCGCCGGAACTCCGGGTTGTCGTGCTCGATCTCCCGGGGAGACAGGTCGCGCACGCGCTTGACCTCCACCTGGTCGATGACCGCCGAGAAGATCTTCTCGCGGGGCGAGTGCTGGTAGCCGATCGTCACCAGCACGCACTCGTTCTTGTGGTACTTGTGCGACTTGTCGCCGAGCCGGATCGTCGCCGTCTTGCGGCCCCGCCGCAGCTGGTCGGCGAACACCGAGGAGTAGAAGTTGAGGACACGCACGCGTCGGCAGCCTACCGATCCAGTGGGCTACGCGACAGCGCGCGTCTGACCATCTCGCGCTCCCCGGCGTAGCTCAGCCGCTCGGCGGCCTCCTCGAGCGGCATCCACGACGCCTCCTCGATCTCGTGATCGTGATCGGCGACGTCTCCCGAGCGGTACGCGAACAGGTAGAAGCGCACGACCTTGTTGATCGTCCGACCCCGGCGGTCATAGCGATAGCGGACGTCGCCGAGCTGCTCGATCAGCTCGGCATCGACACCGGTCTCCTCGGCGACCTCCCGCCGGGCGGCTTCCTCGGGCGACTCCGCGCCATCGAGGTGGCCCTTGGGGAGTCCGAGCACCCGGCTCCCGTCGGCGGCCCGCTTGACGGGCACGATCGTGATCACCTGACCGTCGGAGACGACCACGCCGCCGGCCGAGAACTCGTCGGCATCCGGCGGAGGGCTAGTAGACATACCCCTCCAGGCGGCCCGGATCGTGGACGGTCAGCTTCCCCCGGCCCTGGGTGATGACGCCGGCGCGCTCGAGCACGGCGAGAAACCGGCTCGCCGACTCCCGCGAGGACCCGGCAAGCTGGGCCAGGTCGGCCTGGGTGGCGGTGATCAGCACGTCGGCCTCGCCGGCCCCCTCGGAGCGGGCCGCCGCCACCAGCTCGGCCAGCACCGAGGCGACGCGGCTCTGCACCGTCTGAAACGACTGCCGGGTCAGCCGCTCGTTGGTCTCGCGCAGGCGCCGGCTCAGCGCCGCGAGCAGCTTGACCGCGATGTCGGGATGGGCTCGCAGCAGCCGCCGCATATCGCTGCCGAGGATCGCCGCCGCTTCGGTGTCCTCGAGCGCTTCCACGGTCGCCGAGCGCAGCTCGGCATCGAACATCGCCAGCTCGCCGAAGATGTCGCCCGGCCCGAAGGTGGCCAACGTGATCGACCGCCCGTCGTTGTGCGCGCGGACCGCCCGAAAGTGGCCGGCCCGCACGACGTAGCAGGTGTCGCCGGTGTCGCCTTCCCGGAACACCACCTCGCCGGTGCCAAACGTCCGGGGCACGATCACGTCGGCCACGGCCGACAGGTCCTCGCCGACGAGCGTCGAGAACGCCGGGACCTGATGAAGGAGGGCGATCGTCTCCTCGGTCGTCGCCGCCATGCCCCCAGGGATACCACAGGGGGCACGGAGCTACACGAGATCGAGCATCGCCTCGCGCCGGCGGCGACGCAGCGCCAGCCCGGCCCACGCGAGCAGCGCCACCACCACGCCGAGCGGGACGAGCACGGCCAGCGCGATCAGCCCGACCCCGGCGACGACGACGAGCACCCGCCCGGCGTCGTGGAGGGCGCGGTGCAGGGTGAAGCCGCCGCCGTGGGCGGGATGTCCGATCGGGACGCTGGCCGCCTGGATCGTGACCGTGAGGCTGCTGTTGGCCACCGAGCGGTGCAGCCCGTTGAGAGCCGCCGCCGCGCGGCCGATGGCCGCGTCGACGTCGCGCAGCTGCGCGCGCAGGCTGGCGATCGCCTGGCTGCTCGTGGCGGCGGCCAGCTGGCGCAGCAAGGCGCGACGCAGCGCCCGGGCCTCGGCCAGGCGGCGTCCGGCGCCCCCCACCTGGCCGGTGATGTCGGTCGTGTCGTCGCTGCGTGACACCACGTGGGCTCCATGCAGCTGCGAGAGCTCGGAGACCGTCGCCTGGAGGTTGCCGACCGGCACGCTCAGCTCAAACCGCGCGCCGCCGTCGGGGCCGCCGGTGGACGTGACATGGGAGCTGACGACGATCCCCTTCTCGGTATCGACGACGTCGAACACCTGCTGGGCGACGTCGTCGATCCGGCTGGGGACGGTCGACAGCGACAGCTGCGCCGACTGGACCACCTGGCGCCGGCCCGACGGGGAGGGGGACGGCGCCGGCCCCGGGGCGGCGTGCGCGCCGGTCGTGGGCGCCGCGAGGGCGCGGCTCGGGGCCGTGGCCGAGGCACTCGCCGTAGCGGCACTCGAGGCTGCGCTGCCGACGGCGGCCGTCGATGACACCGAGCTCGGCGCGCCCGTGCCCCCACCGCCGCTGGAGACGATGGCCACGACGAGCGCCCCGGCCGCCAGCGCGGCCACCGGCGCCGCCAACCAGCTCCGGGCGGGGCGCAGCCGGCGCCGGCGCGCCGGGCGCTGCACCCGCTGCGCCACCCGCTCGTCGATCGTGCCCGTGACCGCGGGCGCCGGAACGGGCCGCTGCGCGCGGAGGATGAGTGCGAGCTCGGCGAGCTCGGCGTGCTCGGGATCGACCGGGTCTCCGGCCAGGGTGGCATCGATCGCCGCCAGCGCGGCGGCCATCTCGGGCTCCAGCGGCTCAGCTCGTCGCATCGCAGGCCTCCCTCAGCTTCTGCATCGCTCGATAGAGCAGGGTCCCGGCCGCCGTCTCGCTGACGCCGAGCACGCCGGCGATCTCGGTGTTGCGCAGGCCGGCGTGGAACTTGAGGGCGATGACCTCGCGCTCGCGGGCCGGCAGCGCCGCCAGTCCCGCCCGCACGGCGGTCCGGCGCAGCGACACCTCGGCGCCGTCGTCGGCGGGCACCTCGTCGGGCGCCGCCGGCTCGCTGACGAGCGTCGCCAACCGCCGCCGGCGGCGCAGCTCGTCGAGCGCGGCGTTGCGCGCGATCCCGAACAGCCAGCCTCGCTCGTCGCCGCGGCGGCGATCGAACGTCGCCCGGCGGCGGTAGGCGCGCTCGAAGGCGAGCGCGGTCACATCCTCGGCGGCCGCCCGCTCGCCGAGCAGCGTCGCCACGTAGGCGTAGACGTCGTCGCGGCTGGAGCGGTACAGGGCCTCGAACCGCTCCCGGGCCGTCTGTCGCTCGACCACTGGCGTCGTGTCGATCACACCCCTACTACGGTCGTGGCGCCGATCCGTCACGGCGCGCTGACGGTATCGTGGCAATCGTGCGTGCCGCGTTCATCGCCACGGCAGCCACGATCGCCATCCTGGGCGTCGCCGGTACGGCTCCGGCGCTCGCCGGGGGTCCCAGCGCCCGGCAGATCCAGCGCGCGGCGGCGCGCGCGGAGCGGTCCGGCTCGGTGTGGGCGACGATCAACATCTGCTCCTCGCATGGGAAGGGTCGCGGCGGCGAGCTGGGCGTCCGGGGCCAGATGCCGTCGCTCGGATTCGCCGCGACGCTCCGCATGACGGTCCAGCTGGAATCCTGGTCTCGCAAGCATCAGCGCTTCGTCCCGATTGCCGGCTCCAGCGCCACGTCTGACCTGTCACTCGGCACATCCTCGTCCGGCCTGCAGCAGGACGGCGTCGTGTTCGGCTTCACCCAGAGCGCCGGCCTGCTCGACGCGTCCGTCGACTTCACCTGGACCCGGGGGGGCCGGGTCATCGCCGAGGCCAACCGCATCACCACCGCCGGACATCGCGACGCCGACTACAGCCGGCCGGCGCACTACTCGGCCGGCAGCTGCCGCCTGGGCTGAGCCGCCCGCGTCAGCGCTGACAGCCCGGACACCAGAAGGTCGTCCGGTTGTCGTCGCCCTGACCCCGAGCGCGGATCCTCGTCCCGCAGCGAGCGCACGGCTCGCCGTGGCGGCGAAAGACCCGGCGGACCTCGTCCTGGTGGCCGGTGCGCGCGGACTCGAACATCCGCGGCCGCGCCGCCGCGATCACCGCCAGCGCCTCGCCGTCGCTGATCTCGCCGACGGGCCGCCACGGGTCAACCGCGGCGTCCCAGCAGCTCTCGGACTTCCACAGGTTCCCGATCCCGGCGACGTTGCGCTGGTCGAGCAGGGCGTCGCCGAAGCCGCGGGTCGGATCGTCCCCGCGCAACCGCGCGAGGAACCGCTCGGCGTCGAAGGTCTCGGCGAGCACGTCGGGACCGAGCGCCGCCAGCCGCCGATCGAAGCGCGTCCGGCTGTCGGTGAGCAGCTCCAGCACCGGACCGTCGAACTGCACCACCTGGTGGCCGGCCCGCTCGAGGACCAGCCACGCCCGGCGCGGGGAGCGCCGCCAGCGCCGCCCCGGCTCGTAGGTCGTCCATGAGCCGGTCATCCGCAGGTGCGAGTGGATCGTCAGATCGCCCTCGAAGGCGAGGAACAGGTGCTTGCCGTGGGTGCGGATCTCGGTGACGGCCCGGCCGGCGAGCCGCTCGGGCCAGCGGTCGAGCGCGTGGCGAGGATGGGGCGTGCGGATCGCGTCGGGGACGTGGCCCTCCAGCACCGGCCGCATCTTCGTGGCGGCGTAGGCGATGGTGTCTCCTTCGGGCACGGGTACCTCGACGGGTCAGGCGCTGAGCGTCAGCCGGCGCGGGCCCTCCTGAAACCCCAGGGCGGTCAGGGCGGGGGCCAGCGCCGAGCTCATCGCCGGCTCGCCGTCGACCTTCTCGAGGGCCAGGCGCTTGATCTGGCCGCCGCGGACGTGGTCGACGAGCGCGCTCAGCGCCGTCTGGACTACCGGGTCGCCGGGGTCGGCGAGTGTCTGAAGGGCCCGGCCCCCGCGCTCGAGGTAGAGCACGGGATCGCCGCCGACGAGCACCACGTACGCGCCGGCCGTCCGCGCGGGCCGGCGGCGCTCGCCATCGCGCTTCGGCCAGGGCAGCGCCGCCCCGTACGGCTGGGCGGGATCGACGGCGGCGAGCACGAGCGGCGCCGGCGACTCGGTCCCCGCCGGGGCCCGGGCACGCAAGCGCTCGACCGCGCCCGGCAGCGCGAACTGCGCGCCGCCGAGACCCTCGAGGAAGTAGCCGCGCCGGGCGACGCCCAGCGTCTCGAGCTGACCGAGCTCGGCGTAGATCGCGGAGAAGCCGCCGACGATCCCCTCGGCCAGCACCTGCTCGCGGGTGACGATCCCGTAGCGCTCGAGCAGCAGTTCGCCGAGGGCGCGCCGCTGGCCGACCGGATCGTCGCCAAAGCCGCGCAGGAGCGGCTCGGTCAAGGACCACCGGCCCTGGACCTGCGCCGACGCGGTGTCACGGCGGCGACCGGCGCCGAACCGGCTGCGGCGGGCGCTGCCGCGGCGCAGACTGCTCACGCTGGGCGCGGGCGAGCGTCAGCCGGGGCGCGCGCAGCGGCGCGAACGCGTCGTTGGTGGCCACCCCCGCCCACGCCAGATCCCACAACGCCTCCTGAATCTCCTCGGGGGAGAGCGCCACGTCGACGAGCAGGTCGGTGAAGAAGCAGGCTCCGGCCGCCAGCCGGTCGCGAATCGCGCGATGGGCTTCGCTGTCGGGGATATCCCCTCGGTACGGCGGCGGCCCGAGCAGGGCCAGGTCCTCACGGAAGTACAGGGCGACCCGTCCGGAGTTTCGGCCCAGGGCGCCGGCGCCGATCCACACGACCTCGCCGGCCGCGCACAGCTGATCCATCCACGACGGGGAATAGGCCCCCGTCCGACGCGGCAGGATGTCGCGCTCCCAGACGTCGGCGGGCAGCGCCAGCCCCTGCAGCGGGACGAGCACCTCGCGCAGGCGGTCGATCCCCGCACCGGATGCCGGGTGGCGATCGATCCCCTGCCAGGCGGGGAGGAACCGGGCCAGCTCCCGCTGCTCGGCGGGCTCGATCTCCTTGCGCAGGACGGCCAGCGATGCCCGGCGCAGCCGGCGCAGCACCTCGGGATCGCACCACTCGCGATCGGAGCCGCCGGGACGCAGCTCTCCGCGCACCAACCCGCCGGAGCGCTCCAGCTCGCGCAGCGCGGCGCCGGCGTCGATCCCGTAGCGGTCGCGGACCTCGCCGGTCGTGAACGGCCCGTGGGTGGCGGCGTAGCGGGTGAGCAGGCGTGCCAGCGCATCGGGCACGTCGTCCAGGAAGGCGGCCGGCAGCCCGCCGGGAGGCGCGGCGCCGAGGGCGTCGCGGTACAGGCCAGCGTCGGCGGCGTCGATCCAGCGCTCCTCGCCGTTGAGCCGCACCCGCGCCACGCGCCGCTCGCCGACGAGCTCGTCGAGCATCGTCTGCGGCTCCAGGCCGTCGAGCACGCGCGCGCGAACCTCGTCGAGCGACAGGTCCCCGACGCGGCGCAGCACGTCGAGCAATCCGTCGCGCCCGGTCGCCTGGGCCATCTCGGACAGGCACTGCAGGTCGGCTTCCACGGACGCCAGCGCGCCGGGGTCGATGAGGTCGCGCAGCTCCTCCTGGCCGAGCAGCTCGCGCAGGAGGTCGCGGTCCAGCGACAGGGCGGCCGCGCGACGCTCGGCGTTGGGCGTGTCGCCCTCGTACATGTAGGTCGCGACGTAGTCAAAGAGCAGGCTCGAGGCAAACGGCGACGCGGTGGCGGTCTCGACCTCGACCAGGGTCAGCTCGCGGCGGTGGATCCGGGTGAGCAGCTCGACGAGGCCGGGCACGTCGAGCACGTCGCGCAGGCACTCGCGGTACGTCTCGAGGATGACGGGAAAGTCCCCGTACTTCTTGGCCACCTCGAGCAGCGACTGGGACTTGAGCCGCTGCTGCCACAGCGGCGTGCGCTTGCCCGGCCGCGCCCGCGGGATGAGCAGCGAGCGGCCGGCGTTCTCGCGAAAGCGGGCGCCGAACAGGGCACTCGAGCCCAGCTCGGCGACGACGAGGTCCTCGATCTCGTCGGGCTGGAGCAGGATCAGGTCAGCGCTCGGCGGTTCCTCGGCGTCGGGGAGGTGGATGATGATCCCGTCGTCGGAGTAGATCGCGTCGGACTCCAGGCCGGCCTCGTCACGGATACGGGCGCTGAGGGCGAGCGCCCACGCCGCGTGGACGCGGCCGCCGAACGGGCTGAGCACGCACAGCCGCCAGTCGCCGATCTCGTCGCGGAAGCGCTCGACGACGATCGCCCGGTCCGACGGGATCACCCGCGTGGCCTGCTGCTGCTCGGCGAGGAACTCCAGCAGGTTGCGCGCCGCCCGCTCGTCGAGATCGTAGTCGCGCTCGAGCACCTCGGCCGGCTGGTCGACGGCCCACCGGGCAAACGCGCCGATCGCCTCGCCGAGCTCCCGCGGGCGCCCGAGGGTGTCGCCCTTCCAGAACGGCACCGCGCCCGGCAGGCCGGGCGCCGGAGTGACGATCACGCGGTCGCGACCGATCTCTTCGATGCGCCACGTCGTCGCCCCGAGCAGGAACGTCTGGCCGGGGCGGGCCTCGTAGACCATCTCCTCGTCGAGCTCGCCGACGCGGCGCCCGTCGGGGAGGGTGACCGCGTACAGCCCGCGGTCGGGGATCGTCCCGGCGTTGGTCACCGCGAGCTGGCGGGCGCCGGGCCGGGCGCGGATCGTCCCCGCGATCCGGTCCCACACGATGCGCGGGCGCAGCTCGGCGAACTCGCTCGACGGGTAGCGGCCGTCGAGCATGTCGAGCACGTTCTCAAACTGCGTCCGGGCCAGCTCGGCGTAGGAGTGGGTGCGCGTCGCGAGCGCGAACAGGTCGTCGACGTTGACCGTCGGGCCGGTCTCGGTCTGCTCGGCCGCGGCGGCGATGGCGACGATCTGCTGGGCGAGGACGTCGAGCGCGTTGCGAGGGACGACCGTCGTCTCGATCTGCGCCTCGCGCATCCGCCGGGCGACGACCGCGCACTCCAGCAGGTCGGCGCGGAACTTGGGGAAGATGCGCCCGCGGCTGACGTCGCCGACCGAGTGGCCGGCGCGACCGATGCGCTGCAACCCCCGCGCGACCGATTTCGGCGACTCGACCTGGATGACGAGGTCGACCGCGCCCATGTCGATGCCGAGCTCCAGGCTGGAGGTGGCGACCAGACACGGCAGCTCGCCGGCCTTGAGCATCTCCTCGACGACGGTGCGCTCCTCGCGGGCCAGCGAGCCGTGATGGGAGCGGGCGATCTCCTCGCCGGCAAGGTCGTTGAGACGCAGCGCCAGCCGCTCGGCGCCCCGCCGGTTGTTGACGAACAGGATCGTCGACTTGTGGGCCTTGATCAGCTCGACCAGTTCGGGATAGATGGCCGGCCAGATCGAGCGGCGCGTCGCCTCGCCGCCCTCGAGGGGATCGAGCGAAGGGGAGGGCGTGTCGTCGGGCTCGACCATCGACTCGACGGGCACGTGGATCTTGAGGTCGAGCTCCTTGCGCACGCCGGTGTCGACGATCCGGCACTGGCGGTGCGGCCCGACCATGAACCGGCCGACCTCCTCGAGCGGGTTCTGGGTGGCCGACAGCCCGATCCGCTGGACGTCGCGGCCCGCGGCCTGGCTGAGCCGCTCGAGGGTGAGCGCGAGATGGGAGCCGCGCTTGGTCGAGGCGACGGCGTGGATCTCGTCGACGATGCACCAGCGGGTGGCCTCAAACAGCGCCTGCGCGCGCCCGGTCAGCATCAGGTACAGCGACTCGGGAGTGGTGATGAGGATGTCGGGCGCGTCGCGCAGCATCTGCTGGCGGTCGCGTTGCGGGGTGTCGCCGGTGCGCACGGCGACCCGGAGATCGGCGCCGATGCCGCGCAGCGGCGTGCGCAGGTTGCGGTCGATGTCGTAGGAGAGCGCCTTGAGCGGCGAGACGTAGACGAGGCTGATCCGCCGGTCGCGCGCCGTCTCCACGGGCGGATTCTGCGCCAGTTGGTCGATCGCGTAGAGGAACGCGGCGAGCGTCTTGCCCGACCCGGTGGGAGCAGAGATGAGGACGTGCTCGCCGGAGGCGATCGCCGGCCACGCCTGCTCCTGAGCCGGGGTGGGACCGGCGAACGCGCCGGCGAACCATTCGCGCGTGCGGGGGGTGAAGGCGTCCAGCGGCATGACTTATCTCAGGTTAGTGGCCGCTCACGAACGCACTCAGCCCCGCGAGCAACCGCTCGACGTCGTCGGCGTCGGTGTAGGGCGCCAGCCCGATCCGCAGGCCACCCTCGTCGCCCAGACCGAGCCGGCGCGACGCCTCGAGCGCGTAGAACGAGCCCGCCGGGGCGTTGACCCCGCGCCCCGCCAGAAAGGCATACGCGTCGCCGGCCGCGCGGCCGTCGAAGGTGACGAGCAGCGTCGGCGTGCGCGCTCGCGCGCGCGAGTGCACCACGACCCCGGGCAGGCGCGTCAACCCGTCCTCGATCGCGGCCCGCAGACCGTCCTCGTGGGCCTCGATCGCGCGCATCGCCGCCGTCAGGCGCGCCCGCCGCCGCTCGCCGGCGCCGAGCGAGGCGAGGAAGTCGACGGCCGCCGTCGTGCCGGCCAGCAGCTCGTAGGGCAGCGTCCCCAGCTCGAAGCGCTCGGGTACGACGTCGGTCTGCGGGAGCAGGTTCTCGAACGAGAGGGTCTCGAGCAGCTGCGGCGATGCCGCCAGCACTCCGCAGTGCGGGCCGAGGAACTTGTAGGGCGAGCAGACGAAGAAATCGGCGCCGATCGCGTCGATCTCGATCGGCGCGTGCGCGGTCAGGTGGACGCCGTCGACGTAGAACTGCGCGTGGCGGTCGTGCACCGCCTCGGAGATGGCGGCGATCGGCGGCCGGGTCCCGAGCAGGTTCGACGCGCCGGTCACGGCCACCAGCCGCGTGCGCTCGCTGAGCTGGGCGGTGACATCGTCGACGGTCAACTCGCTCGTGCCGGGATCGAAGTCGATCCAGCGGATGACCGCGCCGGCCCCGGCGGCCGCTTGCACCCACGGCCGCACGTTGGCGTCGTGGTCCAGGCGGGTGACTACGACCTCGTCGCCCTCCCGCCAGCTCGTGGCCAGGGTGCGCGAGACGTCGTAGGTGAGCTGGGTCATGCTGCGGCCGAAGACGACGCCGCTCGCGTCGGCTCCCAGGAGGTCGGCCATCGCCGCCCGGGCCGCCGCGACGATCGCGTCGGCGTTGCGCTCGGCCTCGGTGACGACGCCGCGGTTGGCGATCGGCGAGGTCAGCGCATCGCGGATCGCGTCGGCGACGACGTCGGGGACCTGCGAGCCCCCGGGGCCGTCGAAGAAGGCGGCCCCGGAGGCCAGTGCCGGGATGTGGGATCGGACCGCGCGGACGTCGAACTCGCTCACGCTGTGGACACTACGCGTCAGCGCAGCGAGATCGCCACCTGCTCGAGCTTGTCGAGCGCCTCCTGCATACCGCCCTCCATCCCGGAGTTGATGTGCCCGTCGCGCGCCTCCGGGGTGGAGTGCTGCACGAGCGTGGTCAGCTTGGTGCGGCCGTCGTGCTCGGCGAACGTCGCCGTGCACACCGCCTCGTTATCGGGAAACGGCTCGTACACCTCGGTGTTGACGATCCGCTCGTCGGGCACGATCTCCCGGTATTCGCCGTAGAACGCCACCTCGTCACCGCTCGAATCGGCGGTCATCGCATACCGCCACCGTCCCCCGACCCGCAGGTCGATCTCGCACACCGTCATCTCGCCGCGCTGCCCGGTCCACCACCGACGGACGAGCTCGGGCTCGGTGCACGCCCGGTACACGAGGTGCGCGGGCGCGTCGAACTCGCGCTCGATGAGGATCTGGGTATCGGTCGGAAGGGTGACCGTCGCCTTGCCGCTACTCGTTGCTGGTGCTGCCGCCATCTTCCTGCTCCTTAGCCTTGAGTTCTGACAGGACCACATCGAGCGCGTCGTAGCGCTCGTCCCAGGTCCGGGCAAAGCCCGCGACCCAGTCGTGGATCGGCTTGAGCGCCACGCCGTGGAGCCGGTAGAGCCGCTGACGCCCGTCCTCTCGGACGTCGACGGCTCCCACCTCGCGCAGGACCCGCAGGTGCTTGGACACCTGCGGCTGCGCCAGCCCCAGCGCCTCGACGAGCTCGTTCACGGAGCACTCTCCGTCGGAGAGCAGCTCCAGGATCTGGCGCCGGCGTGGTTCGGCGACCGCGTTGAACGCATCCGTGGTGGTCGCTGCTCGTGCCATGCCCGTTAACATATACCTATATCGGAATATGTCAAGGCCGCGGTTCGCGACGCTGGGAGCTATTGCACCCTGGGGGTTCAAAGCTCGCAGCGTCAGCCGCGGTCAGCCGGCGGCCCGTCAGCCGACGAGGAGCACGAGCTTGCCGCGCACGTGCCCGGTCTCGCTCAGCGCGTGCGCGTCGGCGATCTGCTCGAGCGCGAACGTCTGAGCCACCGGCAGCGAGAATGCTCCGGCGTCGCTCAGCTGCGCCGCCTGCTCGAGCGCCTGCCAAGCCCGCACCGAGCCGGGCCCGCCGGTCATCGCGACGCCGGTCTCCTGGGCGCCCGCGTAGTCGGCGATCGTGATGACGTTCTCGGGCCCGCCGGCGAGCTCGACGAGCGCGGGGAGCGCGCCGCCACCGGCGTCGTCGATCGCCTTGGTGACACCGTCCGAGGCGAGCTCGCGCACGCGCTCGACGAGGCCGTCGCCGTACGTTGTCGCCTCGGCACCGAAGGAACGCAGGTAGTCGTGGTTGGCGGGGCTGGCCGTGCCGATCACCCGCGCGCCGCGGTGGCGCGCCAGCTGCACGGTGGAGATCCCGACCGCGCCGGCGGCGCCGTTGACGAGCACGGTGTCGCCGTCGGCCACCCCGAGCAGGTCCAGGGTGCGCGTCGCCGTCTCCACCGCCACCGGGAGCGCCGCGGCGCCCGCGAAGTCCAGCGAGGCGGGGATCCGCGCGTAGTTGGCGAGCAGCGCGTACTCGGCGGCGCCGCCCCCGCCCGCGGCCGGGCCGAACACCTCGTCGCCGACGGCGACGTCGCTCACCCCATCGCCGATCTCGTCGACGACGCCGGAGACCTCCTGGCCGGTGACCTTGGGCAGATCGCCGCCCATCATGCCGCTGCGCACCTTCCAGTCGATGGGATTGATCCCGACGGCGCGCACGCGGACGCGGATCTGACCGGCCGCGGGATGGGGATCGGGCAGCTCGACCACGCCAAGCACCTCGGGGCCGCCGAACTCGCGGTACTGAATGGCCCGCATGCCGCTAGTGCGTGCGGCCGCGGTCGGCGGGCGCCGCGTCATCGCCGGGGGCGAGCACGAGATCGAGCTCGAGCGAGACCCACGGAACATCGACACCGGGCGGCCGCTGCGGATCGTCGGCGGCCCGCTCGCGGAACTCGCGCACGAGCGAGGGCTTGACCGCGAACACCGTGTCGTCGTCGAGGTGCTCGCTCCCGGCGTCGAAGATGTGGGTGGTGACGCTGCGGTGGCCGGGGGCGCGGATGACGACGTGGATGTGGGCCGGTCGCCAGGGGTGGCGTCCGCTGGCCTTGAGCATCGCCCCCACCGGGCCGTCATCGGGGATCGTGTACGGAACCGGTCGGACCGCCTGAAAGGCGAACCGCCCCTCGTCGTCGGTGCGATAGCGACCGCGCAGATGGTCGTCGGGCGCGCCCGGATCCTGGACGGCGTACAGGCGGTTGTCGCCGTTCTGCCAGACGTCGAGCTCGGCGCCGGCCAGCGGCCGGCCCTCCAGGTCGAGCACGCGCCCGGTCACCCACGCGGGTACCCCCGCCTCCTGCTCGGCCATGTTGGCCCCCAGCTCGCGCAGCGGTGAGTCGGCAACGTAGAACGGACCGAGGACCGTCGACTCGGTGGCCCCCGACGGGACGGCGTTGGCGAGGGAGTCGACGAGCATCGAGACCCCAAGCGTGTCGGACCACAGGATGAACTCCTGGCGCTTGTCGTCGGTGAGGTGCCCGGTGGCGGTCAGGGTGGTGATCACCCCCGCCCACTCCTCCTCGGTCAGCGCCACCTCGGACACGAACGCGTGCAGGTGAGAGACGAACGCCTGCATCAGCTCGCGCCGGCGTGGATCAGGGGTGGCGTCGAAGCTCGCCAGCGCCTGTTCGGTGATCTGCTGCGGCGTGATCGGGCTCTCCCCCACGTCGGCAAACCCTACTGTGGATCCATGAACGCCAGCCGCGTCGATCAGCCCCGCCGACGCGACCGAGGGTGGCGATGTGGCGTCCGGGCTGGACGGCCGGCCGGGCCGGGCCGACGTGCGGACCGAGCGCCCCGAGGTCGGCGACGACGATCGTCAGCCCCCAGAAGCCGGTGACCGCCGCCTCGGGCGCCTCGACGAGCTCCATGATCGCGGGGCCCAGGCGCCGGAACCCCTGGCGGCGCTCGCCGGCCTGGCGGACGCGCCGCAGCTCCATCCCCCGCTGCGCCAGCGCGGCGGCGCTGCGGTCGAAGTCGGGGGTGACGATGACGACGTGGTCGACGCCGAGGGCGCCGTTGGGATGTGCGACCGGCTCGGCGGGCGCGTCCTCGGTGACCGCGGTGGCGAGTCCGTCGACGGCCCCGGCGGACGGGGCGTGGCGCAGCGTCCACCCGGTGATCCCGTGGCCGGGCGGGGTCGAGTCTCCGAGCGCCAGCTCGACGCCGCCGAGCCCCACGCGGTCGCGCTCGTCGACGGCGAAGCCGAGCGCCCGCCAGCGCTCCGGCGGGTCGGCGATCGCCAGCCCGGCGAGCTGCACCCTCACGCCGCCAGCTCCGCGGCCCGGGAGAGCACGGCGTCGATCATCGGCTCGGTCAGCTTGCCCGTGAACGTGTTCTGCTGGCTGGGGTGGTAGCAGCCGAGCAGGGTCAGCTCGCCGATCTCGGCCTCCGCCCCGTGGCCGAAGCGCGGACGCGGCCGCGGCAGCGCGCCTCCGGCGAGGACGAGCAGCCGCAGGGCGGCGTCCCAGGCGAAGGCGCCGAGGCACACGATCACCCGGGTGGCTCCCAGCAACGCCAGCTCCCGTGCGGCATAGGGCAGGCAGGTGTCACGCTCGGCCGGGGTCGGCCGGTTGGCCGGCGGGGCGCAGCGCACCGCCGCCGCCACCCAACATCCGGTCAGCCGCAGGCCGTCGTCGCGGGAACGGGACATCGGGCTGGTTGGCCATGCCGACGCGGTGGAGGGCCGCGAACAGCCAGTCGCCCGACCGGTCTCCGGTGAAGACCCGTCCCGGTGCGGTTGCCGCCGTGAGCCGCCGGGGCCAGGCCGAGCACGACGACTCTCGCCTCGGGATCCCCGAACCCCGGCACCGGCCGACCCCAGTACTCCTCGGCGGCGAATGCCGCGCGCTTGGTCTCGGCCACCGACTCGCGCCAGGCCACCAGCCGCGGGCAGCAGCCGGCAGGCGACGATCTCGGCCTCCAGGTCCTCCAGGCGGGTCACTCAGGCGGGGGCGGTCACGACCGCAGGGAGCGTCCGTAGTGACGCTCGTAATACTCGCGATACGTCCCCGAGCGGATCGGCTCCCACCACCAGGCATTGTCGCGATACCACGCCACCGTCTCGGCCAGACCATCGACAAACCGCGTGCGCGCCCGCCACCCCAACCCCGCCAGCTTGTCCGAGGACAGCGAATAACGCCGGTCATGACCCGGCCGATCGGTGACGTACTCGATCAACGACGCATCGCGCCCCGTCAACTCCAGGATCCGCGTCACCACCTCGATGTTCTCGCACTCATCCGGGCCGCCGCAGTTATAGACCTCACCCGCCTGGCCGTGAGCCAGCACATGCCCGATCCCACGACCGAAATCCTCCACAAACAGCCAGTTGCGGACATTGCGCCCATCCCCATAGACCGGCAGATGATCCCCCGCCATCGCATTGAGGATCATCAACGGGATCAGCTTCTCCGGATACTGCCGCGGCCCGTAGTTATTCGACCCCCGACACACGTTCGTCTCAAGCCCGTACGTGTGGAAATAGCTGGTCACCAGCAGATCGGCGCCCGTCTTCGACGCGCTGTACGGACTCGACGGCGCCAGCGGCGAGGTCTCGGTAAACGACCCCGTCTCGATCGACCCGTACACCTCATCGGTCGACACCTGCACATAGCGCAGCCCCCGCTCGCGCGCCGCCTCCAACAACACGTGCGTCCCCAACGCATTGGTCACGCTGAACGCATACGGATCGGCGATCGACCGATCGACATGCGTCTCGGCCGCGAAGTTGACGATCGCCTCCGCGTCGCCGATCGCCCCCGCCACCGCCGCCGGATCCTCGATCGCGCCGTGGACGAACCGGATCTCATCCGCGACATCCTTGAGGTTCTCCTCACGCCCCGCATACGTCAACGCGTCCAGCACCGTCACCTCATCACCGTGCTCGCGCACCCGCAACCCCACGAACGTCGAGCCGATGAACCCCGCCGCCCCGCACACCAGGAGCTTCATACCGTCGCCTCCGCGGTCAGGGCCTGAAACTCGGCCAGGCCGGCGCGCCAGCTCGGCAGGCGCGGAGCGCCCCGCTCGGAGCGCAGCACGCTGTAGGCGGGTCGCGGAGCCGGGACCGGGTACTCCTCGGTCGGGATCGGGCGGACCTCGCAGTCCAGTCCGGAGGCGGTGACGATCGCCTGCGCGAACTCGCACCACGAGCACTGATCGTCGGCGGCCACGTGCAGGACCCCGGGCTCTCGCTGCACCGCGAGGGTGACCAGGGCCGGGGCGAGGTGGCCGGTGAATGTCGGGCAGCCCACCTGATCGGCGACGATCGAGAGCTGATCGCGTTCGGCGGCCAGGCGGCGGATCGTCTTGGGAAAGCACTTGCCGTCGACCCCGAACAGCCAGGCGGAGCGCACGATCGTGTGGCTGTCCGCGGCGGCGCGGGCCACCTGCCGCTCACCGACGAGCTTCGCGCGGCCATAGGCCGACAGCGGACCGACTCGGTCGGACTCCACGTACGGCGTCCGCTTGGCCCCGTCGAACACGTAGTCGCTGGAGACATGGACCGTCCATGCGCCCACCGCGTGCGCGGCCTCGGCGACGTGGCCCGCCCCGGCCCCGTTGACCGAGGTGGCGGCCTCCTCCTCGGCCTCGGCGCCGTCGACGTTCGTCCACGCCGCGCAGTTGATCACCGCGTCGGGAGCGGCCGCCGCGATGGCGGCGCTGACCGCCTCGCGGATCGGCGATGTTCAGCTCGGCGCGCGGCAGCGCGATCGGCTCGTGACCACCGGCCACCGCCGCCCTGCCCACGTCGCGCCCGAGCATTCCGCCCGCGCCCGTGATGAGGATCCGCATCGCGGCAAGGGTAGACGGCGACCGCGGATCGCGCGGTTACCGGTCGACGGTCAGGGTGACGCCGAGCCCGCGGAGGCGGACCTGGCCCGCCTCCGGGTAGTAGACCGAGTCGCCGGGCTCGCGGGTGCCGTAGACGAGATAGGTCAGGCCCGCCGTCGCCGGCGCGCAGCGCGTGGGCGACGGCCGTTGACGGGGGACGAGCCACGACGTCGCCGGGGCGCAGCGGGTGCTCGTCGTCGACCGAGCGCCAGCGTCCCCGACCCCTCCAGCACGTAGAAGATCTCCTCCTCCAGGGCGTGGCAGTGCGGCGGCGCGCCCGCCTCACCGGCCGCCAGGGTCACGTGGTTCAGCCCGGCGGCGACCGCCCCAGCGGCCTGCCCGAGGGCCCGCCGCCGGCCTCCGAAGTCCGCCGTCGACGTCGCCGCAGGGCCACGACGTTGGCGGGCCGCGCGACGTCGGTCTCGGGGCGCTCCAGCGGACCGGCCAGCCCCTCGGCGCGGAACGGGTGGGGCGAATCGAGCGGGACCCAGCGCGGCCCGCACCACATCACCTGCGCCCGGGGCAGGAAGGTGATGCTCGTGTCGCTGCCCGAGCCGAAGGCGAGCAGCTCCAGGCCGTCGCCGCCGGCGAGGAAGGTGTGCGGCCGCCCGCCCGGCGGGTGCACGACGGCGTCGCCGGCGCTCACCGGGTAGGCCTCGCCCTTCTCGAAGCCGAGGCCGTCGCCGCTCAGCACGTAGAAGATCTCCTCCTCGTCGCCGTGGACGTGGACCGGCATCTGCCGGGCGCCCGGCGGCACGACGTAGACGCTGGCTCCGATCCGCCGGCACCCGGCGGCCGCCCCCAGGCGGCGGCGGCCGAACGCGATGTCGCCCTCGGAGACTCGAACTCGCGCGACGTCCGCGCGGTTGATCACGGGCGGCGCGCTCACCTGGTCGGCCAGGGTAGATTGCTCCATGTGGACAAGGCACCGCGCGCCGTCCAGCGGGTACACCTATAACGCGCGTGACCAACCTCCAGTCAGAGACGCTGCCGCCGATCGGGACCGACTACGCGATCCCCGCCGGATGCCGCGATGAGCTGCTCGACGACGCCGGGCGCCCGCTGCCCCACGCGCGGCCGCTGATGGCTGCGCTGGCCCGCCTCGGACCCGACGCGCTCGACGCCGCCGGCCAGCGGCGAGACGCGATCTTCATGCAGCAGGGCATCACCTTCGAGGTCGCCGGCTCCGACGGCGAGCGGCGCGACCGCGCGTGGCCCCTGGACCTCGTCCCACGGGTGCTGACCGCCGCCGAGTGGACGACGATCAAGCGCGGGCTGGCCCAGCGCATCCGCGCGCTCAACGCGTTCGTCGACGACGTCTACCACGCCCACGAGATCGTCCGCGCGGGCATCGTCCCGTGGTCGCTGATCGTCAGCCGCCCGAGCTTCGCCCGCCCCGTCCATGGCGTCCGTGCCCCCGGCGGCGTGTACTGCCACGTGTGCGGCTGTGACCTCGTGCGCGATGGCGACGGCACATGGCGGGTGCTCGAGGACAACGTCCGCACCCCGTCGGGCATCTCCTACGTGCTGGAGAACCGGGTGGCGATGACCCGCCTGGTGCCCGAGCTGTTCGCCGGGCACCGGGTGCGCGGCGTCGAGCACTATCCGTCGCTGCTGCTCGACGCGCTGCGCGCCGTCGCTCCCGCCGCCGAGAGCCATCCCACGGTCGTGCTGTGGACGCCGGGGGCGATGAACTCGGCGTACTTCGAGCACGCGTTCCTCGCTCGGCAGATGGGCGTCGAGCTCGTCGAGCCCACCGACCTCGTCGTCCGCGACGCCGTCTGTTACATGCGCACCACCGCCGGGCTGCAGCGGGTGCACACGATCTACCGCCGGCTCGACGACGACTTCATCGACCCGCTGGAGTTCCGCCCCGACTCGCTGCTCGGCGTTCCCGGCCTCGTCCGCGCCTACCGGGCCGGCACGGTGGCGATCGCCAACGCGATCGGCACCGGGGTCGCCGATGACAAGGCGATCTACTACTACGTGCCCGAGATGATCCGCTTCTACCTCAGCGAGGAGCCGATCCTCGAGAACGTCCCCACCTACCTGCTCTCCGACGAGCGTCCCGCCAGCACGTGCTCTCGCGCCTGGACGAGGTCGTCGTCAAGCCGACATCGGAATCGGGTGGCAAGGGCGTGTTCATCGGCCCCCACGCCTCGGCCGCCGAGCGCGACCTGCAGGCGCGCATGATCCTCGAGGATCCCGGGCCGCTATATCGCCCAGGAGCTCGTCCACCTCTCCACGGCGCCCACCGAGACGGGCGGCGGACAGCTGTCGCCGCGCCACGTCGACCTGCGGCCGTTCGCCGTGTTCGGCGAGGAGATCCGCATCGTTCCCGGCGGCCTGACCCGGGTCGCGCTGCGCGAGGGCTCGATGATCGTCAACTCCTCCCAGGGCGGCGGCTCCAAGGACACGTGGGTGCTCGACGACGGCGACGGCGGCGACGGGCGCGACCCGGGTGGGCGGGAGCCGTCTCTGCCGTTGCGCCCGCCGCCGCGGCTGCCCGACGTGCGCTACGGCGGCGGCTGGCACGGCCAGTCCCAGCAGCAACAGCAGTAGATGCTGGCCCGGATCGCCCAGGAGCTGTTCTGGCTGGGCCGCGATCTCACGCGCGCCGAGCACACCGCTCGCATCCTCGACGGCGCGTTTCACGCCGATGTCGCCGGGGTGCCCGGCGAGCGGGGATCACGCTCAGCTGGGAGGGGGTGCTGGCCACGATCGGCGCCAAGCCCCCCGCGCCCGGCGAGGAGGAGCCCTCCGTACCGACGATGTCGCTGGGGCGCATCGAGGTCGCGCGCCTGCTGACCCTTGACACCGGCAGCCCCGCCTCGGTCGTCTCGTGCGTGGCCCGGGCCCGCGAGCGCGGGCGCACGATGCGCGACGTGATCTCGACCGAGATGTGGGAGGCGCTGAACTCCTTCTACCTGCTGCTCGGCCGCTATGACCTGCAGGCGGCGCTCCAGACCGGGCCGTACTCCTTCTACCACGAGGTCAAGGAGCGGTGCGCGCTGTTCTGGGGGCTGCTCGACCGCACCCTGCTGCGCGACGAGGGCCGCGCCTTCCTGGAGGCCGGCGGCCGGATCGAGGAGGCCGACATGGTCCTGCGGATGCTGCGGGTGGCGATCCCCGGATCGCTGGAGGACGACCCGTCCGCGCATGAGACCGAGGCGCTGGCGCTGCTGCAGGCGATCGGCGGGTTTCAGGCCTACCGCCGCGCGGTCCGCCACGCTCCGACCGTCGTCCCGGTCGTGCGCTTCCTCCTGTTCGATTCCGCCTATCCGGGCTCGGTGGCATCCTCGGTGGACGCGCTGGCCGCGGCCCTGACGGCCGCCGACGCTCAGCCGCGCTCGTCGCCGCCGGTGCTGCGGCTGGGCCGGCTGAGCGCTGACCTCGAGCTCCAGCGCCGCGCCCCCGACGTGGGCGGCGCGTTGCCGGAGGTGCTCGAGCGCGTCCAGGACGAGCTCGAGCAGGTCGATCGCGACATCGACGCCCGGTATTTTGCGATCGCCGCCCTCGCCGCCGTTCATCTCTAGAGGCCGCCGCCCGCCGGTGAACTTCGCGATCCGCTATCTCACCGAGTACGACTACGACGCCGACGTCGTCGACAACCTCAACGCCCTGCGCGTCAAGCCCCACGTCAACGGGCGCCAGCGGGTCGACGAGTTCAGCGTCCGGCTGACCCCCGAGGTCCGCCTGCACCGCCACACCGACTACTTCGGCACCGAGGTGGTGGAGTTCGAGGTCTCGCGGCCCCACCGCCACCTGACGATCGATGTCCGCGCGCGGGTGAGCACGCAGGAGCCGATCGAGCCCCCGCAGGCCACGTGGGAGGCCCTGGCGGATCCCGGCCTACCGCGAGGCGGGAGGCGAGTTCCTGCTCCAGACCGATGACGCGCCCGGGCACCCAGGCCTGCAGGAGCTGCTGGCCACGAGCGGCGCCGCCTCCACGCCGCTGGCCGCGGTGCGGCTGCTCTCCGAGCTGATCCCCGACCGCTTCGCCTACCGTCAGGGCGCGACGTATGTCGACTCCGACATCGCCGACCTGCTCGAGGCCGGCGCCGGCGTCTGCCAGGACTTCGTCCACCTCGGCCTGTGCCTGCTGCGCCATCACGGGATCGCGGCCCGCTACGTGTCCGGGTACCTGTTCGCCGGCGGCTCCGACGACGGGCATGAGTCGATCGAGGTCGACACCCACGCGTGGCTGGAGGCGCTGCTCCCGGTGGCCGGCGACGGCGAGCCCGCGTGGGTCGGCGCCGACCCCACCAACCGGGTGCTGGCCGGCGAGACCCACGTCAAGATCGGCCACGGCCGCCATTACTCCGACGTGCCGCCGATCAAGGGCGTGTATCGAGGCGCGGCCACGGCCAAGCTCGACGCCAGCGTCACGATGACGCGGCTGGAGCGCGCCGACCCGGCATCGATCGCTCGTTCTTAGAATCCGGCGACTCGGGTACAACCGGGCGGATGCCGGAGCTGGTGCTGGGACCGATGCTGCGCTACGTCTCGACGCACGAGGCGACCGTGTGGGTCCAGACCTCGGACGCATGCGAGGTCGAGATCCTCGGCCACCGCGCGCGGACGTTCTGCGCCGGGAGCCGCCACTACGCGCTCGTCGTGATCACCGGCCTGCAGCCGGACACCTCGGTGCAGTACGAGGTTCGCCTTGACGGCGAGCTGCGCTGGCCCGAGGCCGGTTCGGAGTTCCCGCCCAGCCGGATCCGGACGCTGCCCGCCGGGGGGCCGCTGAAGATCGCGTGGGGCTCGTGCCGCGTGACCGCGCCGCACGAGCCGCCCCACACGCTCGACGCCGAGGAGGACGAGCGCGGCTCGGGCGTCGACGCCCTGTACGTGCTCGGCCGCCGGATGCGCGATCAGGACCCTCGCGACTGGCCGCAGATGCTGCTCATGATCGGCGACCAGATCTACGCCGACGAGGTGTCACCGCGGACGCTCGAGTACATCACCGCCCGTCGTGACACCGCCCGGGCACCCGGCGCGGAGGTGCTCGACGTCGACGAGTACACGACGCTCTACCACGAGGCCTGGTCACAGCCGACGCTGCGCTGGCTGCATTCGACGCTGCCGACGGTGATGCTGTTCGACGACCACGATGTCCATGACGACTGGAACACGTCGGAGTCGTGGATCGCCGACATGCGCCAGACGACCTGGTGGGACGAGCGGATCATCGCCGGGTTGTGGACCTACTGGATCTACCAGCATCTCGGCAATCTCTCACCGGCCGAGCTGGAGGCCGACGAGCTGTACCGCGAGGTCCGCGAGGTCGACGACGCGGCCCCTCTCCTGCGCCAGTTCACCACCGCCGCCGAGCGCGAGGGCGGCGGCGGACTGTGGAGCTTCAGCCGCCAGATCGGGCGCGTCCGGCTGCTCGTCCTCGACGGGCGAGAGGGTCGGGTGCTCTCCGACGGCCAGCGCGAGATGATGGACGAGCCGCAGTGGGCGTGGGTCACCGAGCAGGTGACCGGCGAGTTTGACCATGTCCTGCTCGCCAACACGCTTCCCGTCCTCCTCGCCCCCACGCTGCACTACGTCGAGGCGTGGAACGAGGCGGTCTGCCAGGGGGCCTGGGGACGGTGGGCGATCGGCTGGGCCGAGTCGCTGCGGCGCGCCCTGGACCTCGAGCACTGGGCGGCCTTCCAGCCGTCGTTTCACCGCTTCATCGGCCTCGTCGGCGACATCGCCTCGGGCCGGCGGGGCCCCGCCCCTGCGTCGGTCGTGATGCTCGGCGGCGACGTGCACCAGGCGTACCTGGAGCAGGTCGCGTTCCCGGCCGCGCGCGGGGTGACCAGCGCCGTCTACCAGGCGGTGTGCTCGCCGTTTCGCAACCAGCTGGGCAAGCGCGATCGGATGCTCGTCGGCCTCGCCCGCCGCTCCCGGGTCGTCGGCTGGCTGGCCCGCCGGCTGGCCCACAGCGCCGGCGTGCGCGATCCCGAGGTTCGCTGGCGCGTCGCGCAGCCGCCGACATGGCGAAACCAGCTCGGCTGGCTCGACATCGACGGCCGCCACCTGACGGTGACGATCGAGACCACCCCTGCCGACCACCGGCCGGCCCTCGAGGTCTCGCTGCGCCGCCAACTCGTCTGATCCGCCCCCGGGACGGAGCGGCGCGAGACGGCGCGGGGCCCGGACACGCCGGGCCCCGCGCAGCTCGTTGCCGGTCGGGCTAGGAGACCCGGAGCCTCCGGGTCAGGGCCCCGACGCGCCCCCCTGCGTCAACCGTGACGCGGACCGTGTAGCTGCCCTTGCGCAGCTGCCGGCGCAGCGTGAACCGGGCGGTGTGGCCGTGCACCAGTGATGCCTGGTTGCCGACCAGCGAGTGACCGAGGAACACCCGGATGCGGATCAGCGTCGGCACATGGGAGCCGCCGTGGGTCGTGCACTCGTAGCGCAGCGTGTGCCCCGCGGACGTCGGACTGCAGACCACGGTGGGGAGCGTGATCGTCTTGCCCCCGCCGTGCGCCGAGCCGCCCGAGCCCGAATCGCCGTACCCCGAGCCCGAGTCGTAGCCCGAGCCCGAGTCGTAGCCCGAGCCTGAGTCGTAGCCGGAGCCCGAGTCGTAGCCCGAGCCCGAGTCACCGTGACCGGAGCCCGAGTGGCCGTGACCGGACCCCGAGCCGCCACCCGCGGACGTCGTGGTCGTCGTCGTCGTCGTGCTCGAGCTCCCGTTGCCGCCCGACCCCGAACCGCTGGGCGGGATCGTCCGGGTGATCTCGCCGGTGTTGTCGTCCATGATGATCGCCGGGGCGTGTCCGTAGCGCTGGTTGAAGTCGAACGCGCTCATCAGCGAGCCCGCCGCCGAATCCGCCGAGCTATTGCCGATCCGGCCCAGGTTCCAGTTGTCCTCGATGAACTGGGTGATCGACGATTGATCGGTGGTGGTGCTGTCGACGTAGTTCGGCTTCGCCCAGGGTGAGATCACGAGCAGCGGCATCCGCGTGCCGAGACCGCAGCGATCATTCTGCGCGGGAGCGGAACTGCCCGAGCCACACTTGCCCGGACCGCTCAGCGTGTCGTTGTTGATGTCCTGCGACTGATGGATGATCGGCCCCATCTGGTGGTCGTACCAACCGTCGGAGTCGTCGTAGGCGACGATCACCGCCGTGCTCGACCAATCGGGCGACTGCTCGATCTGGTTGATCTCGTCGACGAGGAAGCGCTGCTCGTCGAGCGGATCGGAGTAGCCGGCGTGACCGTCCTGGTACTCGGGGGCCTTGAGGAACGAGACCGACGGCATGTTGCCGGCGGCAAGCGCCTGGTTGAACCAGGTCAGGTCGTACTGGTGGTTGACGCCGGTCGGCGCGCTCGTGCCGACCTGCGAGACCGATCCCGGCGAGAGATGGTCAGGGTTGGAGGTGCTGGCGTAGTACTGGAACGGCTCATGGTGCTCGGAGTAGTCGCGCACCGACGAGTTGCCGAGGTTGTTATGCGACGTGTCGCAGAGCACCCGTCCGCTCGTCGTCGACGGCGTGAACCCGCCCTGGAACCAACCCCAGGTCAGGGAATTGCGATTGAGCAGATCGCCGACGTTGGCGCCGCTCATCGAGGTGGTCATGCCGCCGGGGGTCCCATCGCCGTTCAGCGGCTTGGACTCGTTCGAGCACTTGTCGTAGAACGGCTCCGGATCGCCGATCGTCGTGCCGTTGGCGACCCCGCTGTTGGTCCCGCCGTGCTCGGTCGTCCCGTTGGTGTTGCCGCTGATCAGGTTCAGCGCACCGGGCGTGGAGGGGCCGAACTGCGTGGTGTAGTTCTCGTCGTTGAGGGTGAAGTGCTGCGCGAGATTCCACAGCGCGGTGACCGTGTTGCCGTCGTAGTAGTCCATGACGATCCCGTTCGGGCCGTAGCTGCCGGAGTCGGGGTACGTCGTCTGGGTGCAGTTGCTGACACCGGTCGTGTCCTGGACGAACTTGTCCATGAGACCCATGTCGAAGGCGCTCTGCTCGGCGGTGTAGCCGTGGTTCTGATCGCAGGTGAGCGCCTGGGTCGGAGCGAGCCGCTGGGGCTCGTTGGTGTTGGGGTTGGCGGTGAGCAGGGTGTTGGAGAGCCCGTTGACCGACGGGGTGTTCGGCGCAGCGTGGAACGCAGGCTCGCCCGGCTTGTTCTCGGCGTAGGGGTAGGTGCCGAAGTAGTGATCGAACGAGACGTTCTCGTCGAAGAGCACCACGACGTGCTTGATGGGCGTCTGCGTGGTGGCGGCCGCGGGGGTCACCGGGGCCGCCTGCGTCCCCGGACTCGCCGAGGACACCGACAGTCCGATGACAGCCGCGCCGGTGGCCGCGGCGCTGAGCGCTGCCGCCAGCAACTTCTTGCCAGTGTGCAACTGAGCTCCTTTGCTCGTAAGCGGACGGCTGGCTGGGTGCGTGCCGCGGCCGCCCTCGCGACGACGCCCGGCATCCTCCGGCTCGCCGGCCCTGCTGGTGTGAACCTGGCGTCACGGGGCCGTGTCC
This sequence comes from uncultured Solirubrobacteraceae bacterium, assembly GCA_963744845.1. Lineage (GTDB taxonomy): Bacteria > Actinomycetota > Thermoleophilia > Solirubrobacterales > Solirubrobacteraceae > Palsa-465. The sequence continues at coordinate 488,456 of CAVUVE010000011.1, read as the reverse complement.
ATCTTGGTGACGCGAGGTCCACACCGCGTTAACAAGCGGACCGCGGTGCCTGGCTAGCGTGCGCTGCGATGTCTCGCCTCCGTGCAGCGGCCGTCGTCGCGCTGCTCGCCGTCATGGCCCTCGTGGGCGCGGCGATCATCCCCGGCTCGCCCGCCGGCCGTGGTGCCGTCACCCACGGGGTGGCGCGGACCGCCGCGCGGCAGCCGCCCGCCGATCAGCTCCGCGTCCGCGAGGCCGCGGTGTTCGGCTCGCGCATCTCCGCCCGGGAGTACGGCACGATCGTCGCCGAGCGCGAGCAGGGGATCGACGCCCGCGGACAGCTGGTGTCCGACCTGGATCCGGTCAGCCCGCGCGCCTTTGCTCGGCCGGTCGCCGCCTACCGCCGCTACGCCGAGCGCTGGGCGGCGAAGCTCACCCGCGACGTCGCCCCGCTGCGCGACACGCTGCGCGCCGGCAACCGCGCCGGCGCCAAGCGAGCCTGGACGGCGGCGTTCGCCGCCTATCTCCACCTGGGCGCGGTCTACGGCCTGCTCCCGGCCGACCTCAACGACCAGCTGGCGGCGATCCCGACCTCGCTCGGGGAACACCACTTCCCCGGTCTGCACCGCATCGAGCAGGGGCTGTGGACCGGAACCCCGACCCGCCGGCTCACCCCGGTCGCCGACGCGCTGGCCACCGCCGTCCAACGCCTGCGGCGCACCCTGCCCGCGGTGTCGATCTCCCCCCTGGACTACGCCACGCGGGCCCACGAGATCCTCGAGGATGCCCAGCGCGATCTGATGAGCGGGGCGCAGGTGCCGTGGAGCGGCGCCGGGGTGCTTGGCACCGCGGCCGGCGTGGCGGTCACGGGCGAGGTCGTCCATACCCTCGCGCCGCTCCTGCAGGGACGCGAGAACACCCTCGTGGCCTCCCAGAACGAGCTGGCGCAGCTGCAGCGGGTCCTGGACTCGGTTCGGCTGCGCGACGGCAGCTACCCGACGCTCGCCCAGCTCGGCCGAACGCAGCGCGAGCGGATCGACGGCAGCCTCGCCGGGACGCTGGGGGCCCTGGCCGAGGTCCCCGGGACGCTCGAGACCCACGCCCAGCCCACCGTCCCCCGGCTTCCGGCGGCCACGCGATGAGCCCGGTCGATCGCCGTCGCTTTCTCGCGCGCTCGCTGGCCGCCCTCGGGGCAGGCGGCGCCGGCGCGGCGATCGGAGCGGCCGGCGCCCGCGGCGCCGGGGCGAGCCCGCCGACGCCCGGCGCGGCCACCGAGGCTGGCAACGTCGCCGATCGCCAGCTGCTGGCCAGGGTTCCCTTCGACGGGGCCCACCAGGCGGGGATCCTCGATCCGCGCCCCAACCAGGCGACGTTCCTGGCCCTCGACAGCGTCGCGCCGAGCGCGGCCGACCTGTTCGAGGCGCTCCAGCAGATCTCGAGCCAGGCGCGGGTCCTCACCGCCGGCGAGTACGTCGGCGACGCGCCGATCGAAGATCCGCCGCCGGACTCGGGGATCCTCGGCGTCTACGACAGCCCCGACTCGCTGACCGTGACCATCGCGCTCGGCGCCTCGCTGTTCGACGGCCGGTACGGTCTCGCCGGCAAGCGCCCCCGCCATCTCATCCGCGATGCCGGCGTTCGCCGACGACGAGCTCGACCCTGCCCGCACCGGCGGCGACGTGCTCGTGCAGATCTGCGCCGGGCAGCGCGACACCGTCGTCCACACCGTGCGCGAGCTCCTGCGCGGCGTGGCCGGCCAGCTCGTGGTGCGCTGGACGGTCGACGGGTTTCAGGCCGCGCAGCGCGGTCCGCAACCGACCAGCAGCACGCGCAACCTGTTCGCGTTCCGCGACGGCACGGCCAACCCCGACGTCACCGACGCGGCCCTCATGGACCGCCTGGTCTGGAGCCGGCAGCGCGACTGGACGGCCGGCGGGACGTACATGGTGGTGCGCACGATCCGCCAGCACGTCGAGTTCTGGGACCGGGTCGGGATGCTCGAGCAGCAGCAGATGATCGGCCGCGACCGCGTCACCGGCGCGCCCCTCGGCGGGTCCGAGGAGTTCCAGGATCCCCGCTACGACCTCGACCCCCACGGCCGCCGGATCCCGCTCAGCGCTCACATCCGCCTCGCCAACCCACGGACGGCCGCCACCGCCGACCAGCGCATCGTGCGCCGCAGCTACAGCTATCACCGCGGCGTCGACGACGCCGGCAACCTGGACCAGGGGCTCGTGTTCGTCGCCTTCAACCAGGATCCCGGGCGCCAGTTCGCGACGATCCAGCGGCGGCTGGAGTCAGAGCCGATGGCCGACTACGTCACGCCGGTCGGCGGTGGCTACTTCTTCGCTCCGCGGGGCGCCCGCGGCGTCGCCGATTGGGTCGGCTCGGGCCTGGCGCAAGCGTGACCGGTGAGGTAGCGTCATCGCCATGGCGCAACGAACGACATACACGCCCGGGACGTTCAGCTGGACCGATCTGACGACCCCCGATCAGGACGCCGCCAAGGCGTTCTACTCGGCGCTGTTCGGATGGGAGATCACCGACACTCCCGTCAACGAGACCACCTCCTACTCGATGGCGGCGATCGACGGCAAGCCGGTGGCGGCGATCTCACCCCAGCCCGAGCAGCAGCGCGCCAATGGGGTCCCGCCGTTGTGGAACTCCTACATCACCGTCACCGATGCCGACGCCGCCCTGGAGCGCGCCAAGGAGCTCGGCGCCACCGTCCACGCGCCGGCCTTCGACGTCATGCAGGCCGGGCGGATGGGCGTGATCCAGGATCCGCAGGGCGCCTACTTCCTCGTCTGGCAGCCGCGCGATCACATCGGGGCGCAGCTCGTCAACGCGCCCGGAGCGCTGGTGTGGAACGAGCTCGGCTCGCCCGACATCGACGCCTCGGCCCGCTTCTACACCGAGCTGTTCGGCTGGACGACGAGCCCGATGGAGGGCGATATTCCCTACCTGGTCGTCGTCAACTCCGACGGGCACTCCAACGGCGGGATCCGCCCGCCGATGCCGCCCGGCACGCCACCGTTCTGGCTCGTGTACTTCGCCGTCGAGGACATCGACGACGCCGTCGCCCGGGTCACCGAGCTCGGCGGCGCTGTCCTCGCCCCGCCGACCGATATCGGGATCGCCAAGATCGCCATCGTCACCGACGCTCAGGGCGCCGTGTTCGCGCTCTACGACGGGCGCCTCGACGACTGAAGAGCCCGAGCCACCCGTCGGGCGGCGATGGCTCGCGCCCACGATGGCGTTGTCATACTGACGGCGTGCGCAGGCGCGGAGTCATGACGCTCGCGGCAACCGTGGTCCTGTGTGCCGGCTGCGGGCAGTCAAGCCCACCGCCGTCGCCGCCCCACGGTGTCACGACGACGCCGACGCACGCCGACGCGCCCAGCTACCGCGTCCACCCGCAGGCGGTCGAGCCGACCGCCGGCTCGGCGGCGCGGCTGAGCGCGCCGGCGAACGGGACCGCCGGCGTCAGCGTCCAGCCCGCCTCCCAGGTCAGCTCGCTGCCCCAGCCCGTCAGCGAGGCGGCGATCCGCCAGCAGCTGGCCCAGAGCGGGATGACGGCGAACTCCAATCAAGCGACGCTCACGCCCCAGGGTCTGGCGGTGGCGCCGATCGGCGCGCCCGCCGAGGTGCAGGAGGTGATCGCCGCCGGCAACGAGATCGCGCGCCTGCCCTACCGCTATGGCGGAGGTCACATGAGCTACGAGGACACGGCATATGACTGCTCGGGCTCGATCAGCTACGTGTTCGCCGCCGCTCGCCTGCTCGACCACACCGTCGTCTCGGGCGACCTGGAGAACTGGGGTCGGCCGGGCCCGGGCAAATGGATCACCGTGTTCGCCAACGCGGGTCACACCTTCATGTACGTCGCCGGACTGCGCTTCGACACGGTGGCGCTGGCCGAGACGGGGTCGCGGTGGTCGGATCGAACCGCCGACGAGTCGAACCTCAGCACGTTCAGCGTGCGCCACCCCGCCGGGCTTTGACCGGAGCGTTGATCACCGGGCCGCGGCGTGCTCGGCGGCGAACTGCAGCAGCAGCGCGGTGAAGCGTTCGGGGGCCTCCACCTGGGGGCAGTGACCGACGCCGGGCAGGAGCTCGAGCCGGGAGCCGGGCACCGCCTCGAGGACCTTACGGGCACCGCGGTGAAACACCATCCGGTCGCGGTCGCCCCAGATGAGCAGCACCGGAGCGGTGATCCGCTCGAGCGTCAGCGCCTCGCGCAGCTCGGGGATCATGCGATGGGCGGTGTCGAGGTACTCGGCGACCCGGCCGCGCCGCCGGTGGTGATAGGTGAAGGCGGAGATCACGCCGGGATCGATCGCGCTCGGCACGGCAAACGCGAGCTGGCGGTAGATCCGAGCCACGGCGGCGCGCATCAGCACCGACGGCACCGGCGTGGGGAGCGAGACGAGCGAGCGCAGCACCGGATCGCGCTGGACGAGTGACAGCAGGCGCGTCATCTCCAGGCCGGCCGGCGCGACGCCGACGATCCCGCTGACCCGATCGGGGTGTCGCTCGGCGAGCCGGAGCGCGACGCAGCCGCCGAGTGAGTTGCCGGTCGCGATCACCGGCTCGTGGGCGCGACCGGCGGCGTAGCGGACCGCGGCGACGGCGAACTCGTCGAGCTGGGGGAGGATCGGCTCGCGACGCAACCGGCTCGCGGTCCCGAATCCGGGCAGGTCGAAGGCGACCGCCCGCTGGCCGGCGCGGGCGAGCAGGGCGAGCGACTGGCGCCACGTATCGGCGCTGTCGGCATAGCCGTGGAGGAGCACGATCGGCGGCCCGTCACCCTCGAGCTCGAGCACCCGCGTGGCGAAGCCGGCGAGCGTGAGGCGATGCTCGAACAGCGGCTGGATCATGCCGTCACGTGTCTGGTTGGTTCCATCGCCCCTGTAATACCCCGCTTTTGCCCGTCCGCCTGCCGTCCGGAGGCCACTCTATCTTCGTTGCCCTGATGCACGTCCGACAAGTCCAGGTCGGCGTTTCCGTGGCCATGCCGCTGCTGGTCCGCGACGCCCAGCTGCGGCCGCAGCGCGACGGCACATCGCTGCTCAAGCTGACGCTCGGAGACCGGACGGGTGCCCTGCCGGCGATCGTGCTCGAGGGTGCCGAGGAGGCCGGCCAGGCCTGCGGCGTGGGGGAGGTCGTGTTCGTCGTCGGCCGCTTCGAGGCCCACGAGCGGTTCGGCAAGCGGCTCGTCGTCGAGACGGTGCGGCGCGCCGAGGCCGACGAGTACGAGCCCAGCCAGCTGATCGATGGCCCGACCCGGCCGGCCGGGGCGCTCGAGGCCGACCTGCGAGAGCTCGTGGCGACCGTGCAGGACGACCACCTGCACGCGCTGCTCGCCGACCTGCTCGGCGAGGGGTCGGAGGTGTGGCGGCGGTTTCGCGAGGCGCCGGCCGCCAAGCACTACCACCAGGCCTATCGCCACGGGCTCCTCGAGCACTCGCTGACCGTCGCCCAGGCGGTCAGCGCCATCTCGGCCACCTTCCCGGGCATCGACCGCGATGTCGCCGTCACCGGCGCGCTCCTGCACGACATCGGCAAGCTCGACGCGTACGCGCTGGAGGGCGATGCGATCGAGATGACCGACCAGGGTCGTCTGTACGGGGAGATCGCGCTCGGCTACTACCGGATCCGGACCGCCGTCGAGAGCCTCGACGGGTTTCCGGCCGACACCGCGCAGGCGCTGCTGCACATCATCCTCAGCCACCACGGCTCGCTGGAGCACGGCAGCCCGGTGATCCCGTGCACGCGCGAGGCGACGCTCGTGCACATGGCCGACAACCTCGGCGGCAAGCTCGGCAGCTTCGACCGGGTGGAGAAGGCGCTTCCCAACGGAGCCCAGTGGGCCGGCTTTGACAAGGGGATCGGTGCCGGCGCCTATTTCGCGGCCCCCGCGATCCCCGAGAGCGCCCGCCGGGCCGCCTGAGCTCAGAGGAGGGCCAGCGCCAGTTCGCGGGCCGCGTCGGCGTCGTCGACCTCCAGCGCGGCGAGCGCCGCCTCGCGAGCGCCACCGAGCTCGATCTCGCGCAGCGCCGCCTTGGCCTCCGGGATCAGCCCGGCGGCCATGCTCAGCTCGGTCACCCCGAGCCCGGCGAGCAGGATCGCAGCCGCCGGATCACCGGCCAGCTCGCCGCACACCCCGACCCACCGACCGTGCTCGGCGGCCGCCGCCACCGTCGCCCGGACGAGCTTGAGCACGGCCGGCTGAGGACCGGAGAGCAACCCGGCCAGCCGGGCGTCGCCACGCTCGGCGGCCATCGTGTACTGGGTCAGGTCGTTGGTGCCCACCGAGAAGAAGTCGACGTGCTCGGCCAGCCGCTCCGCGGTCAACGCTGCCGCCGGAACCTCGACCATGATCCCCAGCTCGAGCGGGGTGGTGATGCCGGTGCGGTCGCGCGCCCGCTCGAGCAGCGATCGGGCGGCCAGCACCTCGGACAGCGTGGCCACCATCGGCAGCATCGCCTTGACCGGGTGCCCGCCGGCCGCGACGCGCAGGATCGCCGCGAACTGCGTGACGAGGATCTCGGGCTGCGCGAGGGCGAGCCGGATGCCGCGCACGCCGAGGAACGGGTTGGTCTCGGCCGGCATCGGCAGCGCCGGCAGCGGCTTGTCGGCGCCGGCGTCCAGGGTGCGTACGACCAGGTCGCGCCCGTCGAGGCCGACGGCGATCTCGCGCAGCGTCGCCGTCTGCTCATCCTCGTCGGGGAGCACGGCGCGCCCGAGGAACAGGAACTCCGTGCGCAGCAGGCCGACTCCCTCGGCGCCCAGTGCCACCGCTCGGGCCGTCTCCTGCGCCGCGCCCAGGTTGGCGAACACCTCGATTCGCTGCCCGTCGCGGGTGATCGCGGGCTCCGCCGCCCGCGCGCGCGCGGCGGCGCGACGGTCGGCCGCCCGCTCGCGCCGGTCCTCGGCATCGCGTAGGACCGCCGGCGGCGGATCGACGGTCACCGAGCCGGCCTCGCCGTCGAGCAGGAGCGTCGTGCCGTCGGCGATCCGCAGCACCGCCTCGCCGAGGCCGACCACCGCCGGCAGGCCGAGCGCCCGAGCGAGGATCGCGGCGTGGGCGGTGACCGAGCCGCGCGCCGTCGCGATCGCCAGCACGCTGTCGGGCTGGAGGCCGGCGGCCTGGCCGGGCGTCAGCTCGTCGGCGATCACGATCCCCTCGGCGCCGGCGCGCTCAGCCGTCCCGGTGAGCGCGTCGACCACCCGCTGCCCGACGTCGAGAACGTCGGTGGCGCGCTCGGCGAGCAGCGGCTCGGAGAGGGCGCGGTAGCGCGCGGCCACCTCGACGGCGGCGTCATGCCAGGCGCCCTCGGCGCTGGCCCCGCCGTCGATCGCCGTCCGCGCCGGCGCCAGCAACGCCTCGTCGTCGAGAAGCGCAACATGGGCGTCGAAGATCTCGGCCTCGGCCCGGCCGCCCCGCTGCGCCACCACCTCGCGATCGCGGGCGAGCCCCTCGCGAGCGCTCGCCAGCCCGCGCTGAGTAGCGCGTGCTCGGCCGCGGGATCGGACGCGGCACGCTCGGGGGGCGGCGTCGCCCCGCCGCCGCCCAGGCGCGAGGCCGGTCCGATCGCCACCCCAGCCGCGGCGGCGACCCCGCGCAGCACGTCGCCCGGAGCCGGAGGCCCGGGCCGGCGCCGGTGACGGCGCCAGAGCCGGTGCCGAAGCCGGAGCTGTGTCCGCGACCACGCCATCGCCGAACCCCTCCTCGGCCAGGTCGGTGAGCGCCTGCACGGCAGCGGCGGCCTGGGGCCCGGTGGCGGTGACCCGCAGGGTGTCGCCGTGACGCGCGCCGAGGGCCACGAGGTTGGTGAGACTGGCGGCGCTCACCGTCGCGCCATCGCCCGCCTTGGCCACCCGCACGTCGGCGTCGAACCCCCGCGCGACGGCCACGAACCGCGCCGCCGGGCGGGCGTGAAGTCCGATCGCGTTGCGAACCGCCAGCTCGGCCTCGGCATCCGGCTCGCTCGACCGCGGCCGACGCGATCGGCGTATCCGGGGACGCCCCATCCGCGTCGCCGATCTGCGCGGCCTTCATCGCCAGCGCCCCGCGGGCCTCGGCGGCCACCTCGTCGAGGGAGCCGCCGCCCGCCGCCGCCACGGCCGCCGCCACCGCGCCCTCCACGAGCGGGGCGCCGCTGAGCCGCACCGGCCCGGGGGCATCCTCCAGCAGCTCGACCGCGAACTCGGCGCTCATCAGGGCACTGCCGAGGTCCATCAGCACGAGCACCCCGTCGGGCGACATGGCTCGCTCGATCGCGGCCCGCACGCGCTCGGCGTCGGTGCCGAGGACCGGGTCGTCGGAGTCGGAGTCCTCGATCCCGCCCGCCGCCTCGAGGGCCAGCTCGCGGCCGGGGTCCATTTCCCGGGCCAGGCGCACGACGCCGTCCGCCAGCATCTCGGAGTGCGACACGACGACGATGCCCACCATCCCGCGCCGCCTCCGCAGAGCCCTAGGGTGAGCCGTCGAGCCGGTACGCCCGGTGCAGGTAGTCGATCGGATGCGCCGACGGCCGGTGGGTGCCATGGGCGATCTGCCAGCGGCACGTCTCCGAGTCGCAGGCGACGCTTGCGGCGCCGGAGGCCTGCACCTGGTCGAACAGTTCGCGCCCGACGGCCATCGCGATGTCGTACTTCTCGACCTTGAGGCCGTAGGTGCCGGCGATGCCGCAGCAGCGGGCGTTCATCTCGGTGACCTCGAGGCCGGGCACGAGCGCCAGCAGCTCGAGCGCCGGCTTGCCGACCCAGTGACCCTGCTGCTGGCAGGGGGCGTGGTAGGCGACGGTCTCGTTGACCGGCGAGAAGTCGGTCTTCAGCTCGCCACGATCGTGCAGTTCGAGCAGCAGCTCGCAGATGTCATAGGTGCGCTCGGAGACACGGCGCAGAACCGGATCGTCCTCCAGGCCGAGCACTTCGCGAGCCTCGCGCTTGAGCATCAGTGTGCAGCTGGTGGCGTTGCCGACGATCACGGTGTCGTCGGATTCGAGGTGGGGGGCCAGCGCCCGCGCCAGGCGCTGCACGACCGTACGGGCGTCGTCGAACAGACCGCTGGACTGCAGCGGCAGGCCGCAGCAATCCTGCTTGGGAACGAGGACCTCGAAGCCGTTGTGCTCGAGGATGGCCACCACCTTCTCGCCCTCCCACGGCTCGTAGTACTCGGTGCCGCAGCCGTGGAAGTAGACGACCTTTCGCCCCGTCCGCGGACTCGTCCGCTTGCGCGCCCACCGCGAGAAGCGCCGGCCGGCGAACTTCGGCGCGGGCGCGTCGCGGTGCACGCCGAGCGCCTTCTCGGCGAGCACGCGCACCGGGCGCAGGCGGAGCGACAGGTTGGCCAGCGGAGCCGCCGGCGTGCCCGCCCGGCCCAGCCACGTCGGCCGGGTGATGATCCGATCGCGCAGCGGGATGCCCTTGCGACGCTTGAGCTTGTTGCGCGCCTGGGCGTTGATCTCGGCGATCTTGACCCCCTGCGGACAGACCTGCGAGCAGATCCCGCAGCCCGAGCAGTAGTCGACCGACAGATCGACGGACGGCTCGTCGGCGACGCGGTAGCGCTCGGACTGCGGCCCGGCGTACTTCGGTCCCGGAAACAGCGGCGACACGTTGGAGACCGGACAGGCGGTCTCGCAGATCGTGCACTTGACGCAGTGGTCAAGCGTTCCCCGCAGCTCGGCGAGCTCCAGCAGATCAGTCATACGGTTGCCCCCGCTCGTGATGGCAGCGTCGCCGCGATCACCTGGGCGGCCCGGTAGCCGCTGGCGAGCGCGATCCCCTCGCCCGAGTGCTCGCGCCACGGCACCGCTCCCGGAAGCGCGGCGCCGGCCACGAGGACGTTCTCGGCGCCCTCCGCGCGCAGCTCGCCGTCGACGGCGATGCCGGCCCGCGACAGCGGCTGCTCACCGAGGTAGTCGCCGCTGAAGCGGGGCTCCCCCGGGCCGGGAACCCCGCGCAGGGGCAGCCCGAGCACGCGGTCGTGGGTGACCCAGTGCGAGTCGAGCTCGATGGCGCCGGAGGCAAAGCCACCCGAGGCCAGGACGAACGCCGGCGCCACGCAGGTCAGATCGCGGCCCGCGGACTGGGCGCTGACCGAGGCGAGGCGATCACCGTCGCGCTGGGCGGCGACGACTCCCGGGCCGAGGACGAGCCGCCCGCCGGCGGCGCGCAGGGCGCTGCGCAGGATCTCGTACAGCCGCATTCCCGGAACCGAGGGCGGGAGCGTCGGGATCTCGAACACCCGGCGGCCGAGGCGCGACTCCAGGTCTGAGAGCACCCCGTGGGGGTCGCGCAGCCCGAGCATCGCGGGCAGTCCCACGTGCTCCTCGGCGCGCAGCGCCAGCGACAGCTCGGCGGCAAACCGGGCCCGCCACCCCGGGTCGTCGAAGCACCGGGCGACGCCGAGGGTGTTGGCGTCGGCGCGCTCGAGCGAGAGATCGACGGACACCGCGCGCGCCTCGATCCCGGCGCGCGCCAGGTTGCCGGCGCACAGGGCGGGATGAAAGTCGCGCAGCGCCGGCGAGCCGACGACGCACACCCGGCGCAGCTGCGTCGCGTCTGCGGCGGCCATCGTCTCGGGGACGAGCGCCGACGGCCGCAGCGCCCCGACCGCGGAGGGCGTCAGCAGATTGCGCTCCAGGCCACCCGTGTAGGCGTAGCCGGGGAGCGGTCCGGCGGCCACCGTCTCGGCAAACCACCGCAGCGACTCGGCAACCACCTCGGCGCCGACGAGGGCGTAGGGGTGATCGGGACGCTCGGCGATCAACCGCTCCAGCGCCGCCCCGGGCTCGTCGACGCGCTCGGGCGCGTAGCCGAGGACGTCGATCGTCGCCGGCGACAGGTGCGTGGAGCCGACCCCCTTGGCCACGACGCACACCCGCGCTCCCGCCTGCGCGAGGCGCGTGGCCGCCACCAGGCCGGCCGTGCCGGCGCCGATGACGACGACGTCGAAATGCAGTTCGCCGCTCATGCCGGCAGATGCTCGACGTCGAGGACGCCGTGGAAGATCCAGTCGTCGAGCCGGATCTGGCGCAGCTGGTCGCCGTAGAGGACCGGCCACACGCCCTTCCAGCGCTCCTGCAGGAACGCGAGCAGCGAGGCGTCCGCCTCCTCGGCGGAGATCCCGTCGCGCTCGTGGAGGATCCCGGTCGCGCGGTAGATGCAGAAGCCGCCCTGGCAGGGGCCCATGCCGAGGCGCAGCTGGCGGCGGATGTCGTCCAGGTTGGTGCTCCGCGTGCGGGTGATCGCCTCTTCGAGGCGTGGAGCGGCCGACCAGCTCGCACTCGCAGATGACCTGCTCGTCGCGCAGGTGAGCCTCCTTGCGCGCCAGTCGCTCGCCCAGCAGATACGTCTGCCCGCCCTCCGAGCCGGGCAGCGGCTCGGTGGCGGTCGTGCACGGCCGCGGGCTGCCGAGGTGGCGGCAGACGGCATCGACGGTCTCCTCGGCCATCATCCGGAAGGTCGTCAACTTGCCGCCGGTGATCGTCACGAAGCCGCGCACGCCGTCGCGCTCCTCGTGGTCGAGCAGCGCGTGCGCACGGGTCACGTCGCGCGTGTCGGTGTCTGGGGCCTTCGCGTCCTCAAACAGCGGGCGCACCCCCGTCCATACCCGCAGGGCGCGTGCGCCCCGGAAGCCGGGGACCAGCTTCTCGCCGTCGTCGAACATCTGGTCGACCTCGCGCTCGTCGACGGTGTGGTCGTCGGGATCGTCGGTGTGGTGGTCGGTCGTCCCGATCACCGAGACGGTGCGGATGGGGACGAGGATGTCGCCGTCGGTGGGCATCTGGCAACGGTTGATGACGGTGTTGACGAGCCGGTGGTTCATGGCGATCATGATCCCCCGGCCGGGGAGCACGCGGACGCCCTCGATGCCGGCCATGTCCGCGACACGGCCCGCCCACGCGCCGGCGGCGTTCACCGTCACCTGGGCCTCGATCTCGACGTCGTCTCCCCCGCGCGCGTCGCGCGCGCGCGCGCCCGTGACGCGATCCCCGTCTCGACGGACCTCGGTGACGGCGTGGTAGGGAAGGATCCGCGCGCCCCGCTGCTGGGCGCCGTGGCTGAGGGCCCACACGGTCTTCCAGACATCGATGCTCGCGTCGGGCACCCGGAAGGCGCGCGAGATGTCCGGCGTCAGGCGAGGCTCGGAGCGCAGCGCCTGCGCCACCGGGATCTCCTCGCAGTCGACGTCGGTATCGGCACAGCCCTGCGCGAAGCGATCGGCGTAGGCGGGGTCGTCCCACGGGGTGGTGACGAACAGGCCGCCGGTGTCCTCGATGCAATCGGCGGCGACGCGGCGCAGGATCCGGTTCTCGGCGATGCACTCCTCGGCGGCCCGGGGGTCCTTGACGACGTAGCGCCCCCCGGAATGCAGCAGGCCGTGGAAGCGTCCGCTCGTGCCCTCCGCCAGGTCACCGCGGTCGACGAGGATGACGTCCAGCCCGCGCAGCGCGGCGTCCCAGGCCACCCCGGCGCCGGTGCCGCCTCCGCCGATGACCAGGACGTCGGTACTGAGCGTGACCACGACGTCAGCCTACTCAGCGGGCATCGTGGGCGGCCCCGGCGCCGCCCACCGCCCGTCCTCACGCGGAGGGTGAGTCACTCCGCGGAGTCGAACCAGTCGAAGGTCCGGGTGACGGCCTTCTTCCAGTACTTGTAGTACTCGTCGCGCTTGTCGGCGTCCATCTTTGGCTCCCAGCGCTTGTCTTCGCGCCAGTTCTCGCGCAGGTCGTCCTCGCTGTTCCACAGACCCGTGGCCAGGCCCGCCGCATACGCGGCCCCCAGCGCCGTCGTCTCGGCGACCTCGGGCCGGATCACCGGCACGCCGAGCAGGTCGGCCTGGAACTGCATGAGCAGGTCGTTCTGCACCATGCCACCGTCGACCTTGAGCGAGTCCAGATCGACGCCCGAGTCGGTGGCCATCGCCTCGACGATCTCGCGGCTCTGGAAGGCGGTCGCCTCCAGCGTGGCCCGCGCGATGTGTCCGGCGTTGACGTACCGCGTGAGCCCCGCGAACACGCCGCGGGCGTTGGACTTCCAGTACGGCGCGAACAGTCCCGAGAACGCCGGCACGATGTACAGGCCGCCGTTGTCCTCGACCGACTCGGCCAGCTCCTCCACCTCGGGGGCCGCCTTGATCAGCTTGAGGTTGTCACGCAGCCACTGCACGAGCGCGCCGGTGATCGCGATCGATCCCTCCAGGCAGTAGATCGGGTCCTGATCGCCGATCTTGTAGCCGACCGTCGTCAGCAGACCCGACTTGGACTGCACGAGCTCGGTCCCGGTGTTGATCAGCATGAAGTTGCCGGTCCCGTAGGTGTTCTTGGCCTCCCCGGGCGAGAAGCAGGTCTGGCCGAAGGTGGCCGCCTGCTGGTCGCCGAGGATGCCGGCGAGCGGGATCCCGGTGAAGCCGCCCGTCTTGACCTCGCCGTAGACCTCGCTGGAGGGCCGGATCTCGGGCAGCATCGACATCGGGACGCCGATCGTCTCGGCGATCGACTCATCCCACGACAGGCTGTCGAGGTCCATGAGCATCGTCCGGCTGGCGTTGGTGACGTCGGTGATGTGCAGCCCGCCGTCGACGCCACCGGTGAGGTTCCACATGCACCAGGTGTCCATGTTGCCGAACATCAGGTCGCCGGCCTCGGCCTTGTCGCGAGCGCCGTCGACGTTCTCGAGCAGCCAGCGGACCTTGGGACCGGAGAAGTACGTCGCCAGCGGCAGGCCGACCTTCTCGCGGAAGCGATCCTGGCCGCCGTCGGCCGAGAGCTCGTCGACGATCTTGTCGGTGCGGGTGTCCTGCCAGACGAGCGCGTTGTGGATCGGCTCGCCCGTATTGCGGTCCCACACGACGGCCGTCTCCCGCTGATTGGTGATGCCCAGCGCGGCCACGTCCTCCTTGCTGCCGCCGGCCTGCTCGAGGGCCTCGTCGAGGACCTCCTGGCAGCGCGCCCAGATCTCCTTGGGGTCGTGCTCGACCCAGCCCGGCTTGGGATAGATCTGCTCGTGCTCCTTCTGCGCCACCGACACCACCTTCCCGGAGTGGTCGAAGACCATCGCTCGGGAGCTCGTGGTGCCCTGGTCCAGCGCTGCTGCGTATTTCGCCATGTGCTCTTCCCCTTTGGTTTTTCAGTTCGTCAACGTCTCGGCGGCGCTCTTGAACAGGTAGTAGGTGGACGTCGCCCCCGGGTCCTGATGTCCGGCGCTGCGCTCCCCCAGGTAGCTCGCCCGTCCCTTGCGCGCGACGAGCGGCGTCGTCGCGTGCATGCCCTCCTCCGCGGCCTGAGCCGCAGCGCGCAGGCCACTGTCGAGATCGGACGCCTGCTCGAGCGCGCGCACCGCCGGGTCCAGCGCGTCGACCATCGTCTTGTCGCCGAGCTCTGCCTTACCACGGGCCTGCACGCCCTCTAACGCCTTCTGCCACGCCGCCGCGAAGTTCGGTAGTTCGACCTCGTCGGCGCCGGCCACGTTGTTGCCCAGCTGCAAAAACAGCGTGCCGTACAGCGGCCCGGCGGCGCCCCCGACACTCGAGATCAGCGCCATCGCGACCGTCTTGAGCGCCGCGCCGGCGTCGCCCGGCGGGGCGGCCTCGAGCTTCTCGAGCGCCTTCTTCATGCCGCGATCCATGTTCGTGCCGTGGTCGCCGTCCCCGATCGCGGTGTCAAGACGGACGAGCTCTTGACGGTGCTCGGCCATCTCGCCCGCGAACGCGGCCACCCAGGCCAGCGTGGAGTCGCGGTCGATCGCCACTCAGGCGCCCCAGCGCAGTCCCGGGGTGTTCACCGGCGCGTCCCAGTAGCGCACCATCTCGTCGTCGAGCTTGAGCAGGGTGATCGAGCAGCCCTGCATCTCCAGGGAGGTGATGTAGTTGCCGATGAGGTTGCGCTCGATCGTCAGCCCATGCCCGGCGGCGATCTTGGCCACCTCGCTGTAGACGATGTACAGCTCGAGCAGCGGCGTGCCGCCCATGCCGTTGACGAACGCCAGCACCCGGTCGCCGGACGAGAACGGCAGGTCCTCGAGGATCGGTCCCATCAGCCGCTCGGCGATCTGCGACGCCGGACCGATCTTCTCGCGGAAGCGGCCCGGTTCGCCGTGGATGCCGATCCCGATCTCCACCTCGTCGTCGGCGAGCTCAAAGCTCGGCTCGCCCGAGCCGGGAGTGATGCACGGGGTCAGGGCCATGCCCATCGACCGCCCCTGCTCGTTGACGCGGCGGCCCAGCTCGGCCACCTCGTGCAGGTTGCGACCGTCGTCGGCGGCCGCGCCGCAGATCTTCTCCACGAGCACCGTCACCCCGACGCCGCGGCGCCCGGCGGTGTACAGCGAGTCCTCCACGGCCACATCGTCATTGGTGAGGATCGTCTCCACCTCGATGTCCTCGCCCTTGCCCATCTCGGCGGCCATGTCGAAGTTCATCACGTCGCCGGTGTAGTTCTTGACGATGTGAACGACGCCGGCGCCGCCGCTGACGGCCTTCGTCGCCTCGAGCATCTGGTCGGGAGTCGGCGAGGTGAACACCTCGCCCGGACAGGCGGCGTCGAGCATCCCCGGCCCCACGAAACCACCATGCATCGGTTCATGGCCGGAGCCTCCTCCGGAGACCAGCCCGACCTTGCCGCTCACCGGCGCGTCGCGCCGGACGATGACGTACGGGTCATACATGACGCGGACCCGATCGCCGTGGGCTGCCTCGAAGCCATGGAGGGCATCGGCGACCGCCGCGTCGGGCGCGTTGATCAGCTTCTTCATGTCTCAGTGCCTTCCGCTAGCTGGGCCAGAACGCGCCGTACGCGAGCGCGCCGAGCGCACCACCGATGAGCGGCCCCAGGACCGGAACCCACGCGTAGGACCAATCCGACGAGCCCTTGCCGGGGATCGGCAGGATCGCGTGCATGATCCGCGGCCCGAGGTCACGAGCGGGGTTGATCGCGTACCCGGTCGGCCCGCCCAGGGACAGGCCGATGGCGAACACGAGGAGCCCGATCAGCAATGGATCGAGGCCGCTGGAGGTCGCTCCCTTGTTACCGGGGTCGACGATCGCCAGGACCCCGAACACGAGGACGAAGGTACCGACGATCTCGGTGACCAGGTTCCACACGTAGTTGCGGATTGCGGGGCCGGTGCAGAACACCGCGAGCTTGTCACCGGGGTCTTCGGTCTCACGCCAGTGCAGGTAGTAGGAGAGCCAGACCAGCGTGGCCCCAATTGCCGCGCCGGCGAACTCGCCGATCAGGTACTTCGGGACCATGCTGCCGGTGATGTTCCCGTTGATCCACAGCCCCAGTGTCACCGCCGGGTTCAGGTGGGCGCCGCTGAACTGCCCGACTGCGTAGACGGCCACCATGACAGCCATGCCCCACCCGAAGGTGATGACGATCCAACCGGAATTCTGCGCCTTGCTCTTGTTGAGTAGGACGGCGGCCACCACCCCATCGCCAAGCAATATCAGGAGCGCGGTCCCGATGATTTCAGCGCCAATAATGCTCAAGTCTCTCTCCCTCCTGAGCGCTGCGTATGGACGGCGGCGATACTATCCCGGTCGGTTCGACAATGTCAAACTAAGTTCGAGCCACCAATACCTGGTTCGTCAATGTCATCGATGAAACCGGGCAGAGGGAGCCGGTGCCTGGCAACATCCAATCCATCGAGCGCGCCGCAGCGATCCTGCGACTGCTCTCGGGGCGCACCCGCCGTCTCGGCGTGGTCGACCTCGCCGGCGAATTGGGTCTTTCCAAGGGCACCGTGCACGGGCTCCTGCGCACGCTTCAACACGTCGGCTTCGTGGAACAGGACCCCGAGACCGGGAAGTACCAGCTGGGCGCCGCACTGCTGCACATGGGCTCGAGCTATCTCGACGGCAACGAGCTGCGCACTCGCGCGCTCAACTGGTCTGACTCGCTGGCATCCCGCACCCAGGAGGCCGTCCGGATCGGCACGCTGCACGACTCACAGGTGCTGATCGTCCACCACGTATTCCGTCCGGATGACAGCCTCCAGACCCTCGATGTCGGCTCGCTCCTCCCCGCCCATGCCACGGCGCTTGGCAAGATGTTGCTCGCCCACCATCCGTACGTCGCCACCGAGTTGGCCAAGGACGTCCTGCCCGCATTCACCGACGCGACGATCTGCGACGCCGAGCACGGCTGGACCGCGAGCTGGCCCGCATCCGCGAGCGCGGCTGGGCGAGCGACATCGGCGAGCTCAGCCCCGCACAGGTGTCACTGGCCGCGCCCATTATGGACCGCACCGGGCTGACAGTTGGCGCGATGGGTATCTTCGGTTCACCGGAGAGACTGCTGACGGCACGTCAGCCGCGAGGAGAGCTGCTCGCCTACGTGAGAGAGGCGGCGCGGGCTGTCTCGCGCGAGCTGGGAGCCATCCCATGGTGACCAAGTGGCCTTGAGAGACCGATATGTGGCGGCGATCGACCAGGGCACGGGGTCATCCCGGTGCCTCGTCTTCGATCGCTCGGGGCGGATCGTGTCGGTCGCCCAGAAGGAGCACGCGCCATGTCGACCTGCGTCCCGGGCTGGGTGGAGCACGATCCCGAGGAGATCTGGCGGAACGTCGAGGAGGTGGTCGGCCGAGCGCTGGTCGAGGCCCGCCTGGATGCCTACCGACCTGGTCGCGCTGGGGATCGCCAGCCAGCGCGAGACGACGATCGTGTGGGACCGTCACACCAGCGAACCCGTGCATCCTGCGATCACCTGGCAGGACACGCGAACCGATCACATCGTCCGCGATCTCGCGGCGCACCACGGCCAGGATTACTTCCGCAGCCGCGCCGGCCTGCCCGCGGCGACGTACTTCTCGGGGCCCAAGCTGCGCTGGCTGCTGGACACCGTGACCGGGCTGAACGAGCGCGCCGAGGCCGGCGAGGTGCTGTTCGGGACGATGGACTCGTGGCTGATCTGGCGTCTGACCGGGCGCCATCTGACCGATGTGACGAACGCCAGCCGGACGCTGCTGATGAACCTCGACGACGCTCGACTGGGATGACGACCTGCTGGATGCGCTCGGGGTCCCGCGAGCCATGCTGCCGGAGATCAGGCCGTCGGCCGAGGTCTACGGCGAGGCTCGGCGGCCAGCTGGCCGGCCTGCCCGTTGCGGCCGCCCTCGGCGACCAGCAGGCGGCGTTGTTCGGGCAGACCTGCTTCTCGCCCGGCGACGCCAAGTGCACCTATGGGACGGGCAGCTTCCTGCTGCTCAACACCGGCGAGCGGCCCGGTGCTCTCCGACAGCGGCCTGCTGACGACGGTCTGCTGCCGGGTCGGCGACGAGCCGCCGACGTACGCTCTCGAGGGATCGATCGCCGTCACCGGGTCGCTCGTCCAGTGGTTTCGCGACAACCTGGAGCTGATCGGGTCGGCGTCGGAGATCGAGACCCTGGCCCGCACCGTGCAGGACAGCGGCGGCTGCTACTTCGTGCCGGCGTTCTCGGGACTGTTCGCGCCGCATTGGCGCGACGACGCCCGCGGCGTGATCGCCGGCCTGACCGGCTACATCACCAAGGGCCACCTGGCCCGCGCCGTGCTGGAGGCGACCGCCTGGCAGACGCGCGAGGTGGTGGAGGCGATGATCGCCGACGCCGGGGTGTCGCCGAGCGCCCTGCGCGTCGACGGCGGGATGACCGCCAACAACCTGCTGATGCAGTTCCTGGCCGACGTGCTGGACATGGCCGTCGTCAGGCCGAACGTGGCCGAGACGGTCTCGCTCGGCGCGGCCTATGCCGCCGGCCTCGCCGTTGGCTTCTGGCCTGACACCGACGCGTTGCGGGCCAACTGGCACATGGCCGCCCAATGGCTGCCCGACATGGAGGCCGACCGCCGTGAGCGCGGGTATCGCAAGTGGCGCAAGGCGGTGCAGCCGCACGATCGACTGGCTCGACGAGGACGACGGTTGACCCCGGCGCTAAGCTCGCGCTTGGGGAAGGACCGACACGGAGGAGAGGACGCAATGCCGACTGATCCCAACGAACATCCCGCCCAAGCCGAGCAACCCCACCACGGGTTCGCGGAAGGCGAGGAAGACCCGAAGAAATACCCAGAGGACAGAACGGTCGGGCGCTTCAGCGAGGGCGAGGAGGATCTACCCGAGAACGCGCCCGAGAAGCTCCGCCACGGCCGCTTCTCGGAGGGCGAGGAGCAACTGCCCGAGGACACGCCGGAGAAGGAGGAGGAGGGCCGCTTCTCCGAAGGCCAGGCCGACCTACCACACGACGACACGCCCTGAGCGCTGCTGCGTGACCCTGGGCGGGACCTCGCTTGAGGTCAGCCGGATCGGCCTGGGACTCGCCGCCCTCGGACGGCCGGGCTACATCACCGTCGGTCATGCCGGCGACCTCGGCGGCCGCACCGACGTCGCGGCGATGCGCGACAACGCCCACGCCGTGCTCGACGCCGCCTACGCGGCCGGCGTGCGCTATTTCGATGCCGCGCGCTCCTACGGCCGGGCGGAGGAGTTCCTCGGCACGTGGCTGACCGAGCGCGACCTCGCGCCGCCGGCGGTCAGCATCGGCTCGAAATGGGGCTACACCTACACGGCACAGTGGCGGACCGACGCCGAGACTCACGAGGTCAAGGACCTGTCGCTCGCCACCCTGCGCCGTCAGGAGGCCGAGACCCGCGAGCAACTCGGGGCGAACCTCGGTCTGTACCAGATCCATTCGGCCACGCTCGAGAGCGGCGTGCTCGACGATTCCGAGGTGCTCGGCGAGCTGGCCCGGCTGCGCGCCGGCGGGCTGGCGATCGGCTTCACCGTCACCGGCCCGCACCAGGCCGACACGATTGAGCGCGCGCTCGAGGTCGGCGGCTTCGACGCCGTCCAGGCGACCTGGAATCTGCTCGATCCCTCGGCCGGCCCGGCGCTCGCCGCCGCCCACGACGCGGGGTTGGGAGTCATCGTCAAGGAGGCCGTCGCCAACGGTCGCCTGACGGCTCGGGGCGACGTGCCCGCGCTGATCGATGAGGCGAGCCGGACGGGCGTGACGCCCGACGCGCTGGCGCTGGCGGCGGTGCTCGCCCAGCCGTGGGTGGACGTTGCCCTCAGCGGAGCGGCGACCCCGGAGATGGTCGCCGCCAATCTCGCCGCGCTCGACGTGACCGTCGACCCGGCGGCGCTCGAGCGGCTCGGCGCCGTCGCCGAGGAGCCCGACCGCTACTGGGAGAGGCGCGCGGGCCTGAGCTGGAACTGACCCGGACGCCCCGCTCCGGGGGTGTGCCAAATGTGCGCAAATTGCGGCGGACCAGGTCGGTCGACGGTCGGGTGGGCAGGCGCGCCCGTCTAGAGTTTCCGCGATGGCCAAGGACACCGAGAAACTGATCCGTCAGCTCTCGCTGATCTCGTATCTGATGGCCGAGAGGCGGCCGGTGACGGCGCCGGAGATCCGGCGTGACGTCGAGGGATACAGCGTCATGAACGAGGACGCGTTCGCTCGCCGTTTCTACGCCGACCGCTCCGAGCTGGAGGCCCTGGGCATCGTGCTGGCGGTCGAGAAGCCCGTCGACGGGCTGGTCGAGCAGGAGAACTACTCGCTGCCGCCCGAGAACTTCCATCTGCCGCCGATCGCGTTCACCGACCAGGAGCTGGCCGCCCTGCGCACCGCCCTGCAGCTGCTCGATGGCGAGTTTGCCTACGCCGAGCCGCTGCGCCTCGCCCTCCAGCAGATCTCGTGGGGCCGGCCCAGCCCGCTCAACGCACCCGAGCAGAACACCGTCGCGCTCGGGATCACCGGGTCGGCGGGCGGCCACGACGTCTCGCTGCGCCTGGCGAAGATCGAGACGGCGATCTTCCGCCGCAAGACGATCGTCTTCGACTACCACACGATGGAGCGCGACGAGATCGGCCCGCGCAAGGTCGACCCATACCAGCTGCTCTACCAGGGCAGCCAGTTCTACGTCGTCGGCCGCTCCCACGAGCGCTCGGCGATTCGCGTCTTCCGGCTCTCGCGGATCCGCGGCAAGGTCGGCTACGCCACCAAGGCCGAGCACGACTTCCAGCGGCCCGACAACTTCGATCCACGGGGCTACGCCGATCGCATCGACTGGCAGTTCGGCGAACCGATCGGCACGGCCGAGGTGTGGATCGGCCAGCGCATCGCTTGGCAGATCGAACGTCACTTCGGCCGCTACGGAGAGATCCGGCCCGCTGAGGACGCCGACCCCGACGACCGGCTGTTCGTCACGCGCTATGCCAATGCCCGCCAGCTGATCGCCTGGGCGCTCGGGCTGGGCGACAACGCGCGGATCGCCGGCCCGGCGGACCTCGTCGCCGAGCTGCGCGAGCGCGTCTCGTTGATCATCGAGCGCCACACCGGCGAGCCGCAGGTCGCCGACGAGTTGCCGGCGCGCCGGATGGCCGTGGCCGCGGGCGCCGAGCCGCCGACGCTCCGGGGACGAGGATGCCCCGCTGGCCGGCAACGGCAGCCGTCCCGACGCGGCCATCCGCCCCGAGCGCTTCGCCCGGCTCGTCACCCTGGCGAGCATCCTGATCGAGGCCGGCCGAGCCGGGCGGCTGCTGCGCAGCACCGAGCTGTGCGCCGCGCTGAAGATCTCCGACGTCGAGCTGCGCGAGGACATCGGCGTGCTCAACGTCGTCAACTTCGGCGCCGGCACCTATGTCCTCTATGCCGAGATCCATCCCGACGGCACGATCGAGATCGATCCCGAGCCCTACGGCGACTCGTTCGCCCGTCCGGCGCGACTGCTGCCCGTCGAGGCCAAGGCGCTGATCGCCGCCATCGACCTGATCGGCGAGCACATCCCCGAGGGGTCGCTGACCTCGGTTCGCCGCAAGGTGGTGGCCGCGCTCGGCGAGGACCCCGTCCACGAGGGCCTGCAGTTCGCCACCCCCGGCGGCGGCGACCAGCAGATCGCCGAGGTCGTCTCGAGCGCGATCGCGCGCCGGCGGCGGCTGTCGTTCGAGTACTACAAGGAGAACGAGGACGAGTTCTCCACCCGGCTGGTCGAGCCCTATGCGCTGATCAACGGGCGCGAGGGCTGGTATCTGGCGAGCTTCGATCCGACCCGGGACAGCGTCCGCCATTTCCGCCTGGACCGGATCAAGTCAGCCACCGTCACCGACGAGACCTTCGAGGCCCGCGACGACGTCGACCCCGCGGCCGACGTCGATGGCTGGCCGCGGACCGGAGAGGTCCCCGCCTCCAGCCGCGCCCGCGTGTGGATCTCCCCCGAGCGGGCGCGCTGGGCCCGCGAGGAGCGCAACGTCGTGACCGAGCTCTCCGACGGTGCGGTGATCGTCGAGCTCGGCTTCGCCGGGGTCGACTGGCTCGTCCGCGAGACGCTCAAGGAGGCCGGGGACGCCGTCGTCCTCGAGCCCCCCGAGGCGCGCGATGCCGTCCGCCACGCCGCCGAGCGGATCGGCGCCGGCGCCGCGCTCGCCTCGCGCTGAGCGACGCTCCGCACGGTGAGCCGTCGCGACCGGATCCGGATGAGCGTGGCCGAGCAGGCCGCGTTCCTGGCCGAGCAGCGGACGGTCATCTGCGCCACCAACGGCGGCGGGGGCTGGCCGCACCTGATGCCGTTGTGGTACGTCGTCCGCGACGAGGACATCTGGGCGTGGACGTATGCGAAGTCCCAGAAGGTCCGCAACCTCGAGCGCGATCCGCGGGCCACCCTGCAGGTGGAGGCCGGCGAGGAGTACGGCGAGCTGCGCGGAGTCATGATCGAGGCCCGCGCCGAGATCCACCGCGACACCGACGCCGTGGCGGCGCTCGGCGCCGAGCTGCTCGGGCGCTACGGCGACGATTCCTCCTCGCCGCAGGTCAACGACGCGATCCGTGCCCAGGCGGCCAAGCGCGTCGCACTGCAGTTCGTGGCCCATCGCACGGCGACCTGGGATCACCGCAAGCTCGCCGGCGCCTACTGAGCGATCGGCCGCCCGTCGTCAGACAGCGCCCATCCGGCGAGGCCGAAGCGCGCCGCCAGCACGTCTCCGGCCTGCGCGGGGGCGACGGGGGTCACGGTTCGCCGGGCGGGCGTCAGCTCGGTGAGGATCAACGATCCCGACCAGTCGCTCAACGAGACCGCCGTCGCCTCGTGGTCGTAGATGGTCGCCGAGATGCCGGCCGACACGAACGGCGAGCGGGGATGGGTCGCCGTGTACCAGTTGCTCGTCTCGATGTCGATGAACGGGGCCGGCTCGGGCACGAACGTGTATCCGTCGACCCACTCCCCGTCGGTGACCGTCTGCAGGACGAGCTCCGGGCCGTCGGCGATCACCCGGAAGCGCCAGCCATCCTGCACGTACTCGCCGCCGGGCCCGAACGGGATCGGCTCGAGCAGCGTCCCGCGGCCGAATCCGGTGTCGGCATGCCACACCGTGTCGTCCGCCCGCACGCGCAGCAGGAGGTGGGTACGCGAGCGCTCGGTGCCGCGATTCCCGACCCGGGCGAGGATCGGCTCCACCTCGGCGCCGAGGGCCTCGAGCGCCGCCGCGAACAGCAGGTTGTGCTCAAAGCAGTAGCCACCGCGCCGTTCGTGGACGAGCTTGCGCTCCAGGTCGGCCGCCTGGAGTGAGACGGCGCGGCCGCTGGCCGGGTCGAGGTTCTCGAAGGGGATCGAGGTGACGTGCGCGCGGTGCATCTCGGCGATGGTGGGGCGTCCGCGCAGGCCGATCCGCTCCAGGTAGGCGTCGAGGTCGAACACGCACGGCAATCTACGACGTGTACCCTCGGCGCGGTGACGGACGTACTCAAGGGGTTGATCCTGTCCGGGGGCAAGGGCACGCGGCTGCGTCCGATCACCCACACGAGCGCCAAGCAGTTGGTGCCGGTGGCCAATAAGCCGGTGTTGTTCTACGCGATCCAGGCGATGGCCGATGCCGGGATCCGTGAGGTGGGGATCATCATCGCGCCCGAGACGGGCGAGGAGATCCGCGAGGTCGCCGGCGACGGGTCGCGCTTTGAGGTGTCGTTGACCTACATCGTCCAGGACGAGCCGGCCGGCCTGGCCCACGCGGTGTTGACCGCCGAGCCGTTCCTGGCCGACTCGCCGTTTGTCATGTATCTCGGTGACAACCTGTTGCAGGGCGGGATCAGCGATCTTGTGCAGGCGTTCCATACCGATCGGGCCGATGCGTTGATTCTGCTGACCCCGGTCCCCGATCCCGAGCACTATGGCGTCGCTGAGCTCGAGGACGGCAAGGTGGTGCGTCTGGTCGAGAAGCCGTCTGAGCCGAAGACCGATCTGGCGCTTGTGGGCGTCTACATGTTCCGCAGCTCGGTGCACGACGCGGCGCGCGCGATCGAACCCTCCCCACGGGGGGAGTTGGAGATCACCGACGCCATCCAGCATCTGGTCGACATCGGGCTGCGCGTCGTGCCGCACATCGTGCAGGGGTGGTGGAAGGACACCGGGCGCCTGGAGGACATGCTGGCCGCCAACCGGCTCGTCCTGGACACGATCGCGCACCGCGTCGAGGGGGAGCTGATCGACTCCCGCGTCGATGGGCGCGTCGTCATCGAGGCCGGCGCCCGCCTGGAGCGCTGCACCGTCCGCGGCCCGGCGGTGATCGGCGCCGGCGCCCAGCTGACCGACTGCTACATCGGCCCCTACACCGCGATCGGTGAGAACTGCGTGATCCGCAAAGCCGAGGTCGAGCACTCCATCCTGCTCACCGGCGCCAGCGTGCAAGACCTCGACGGCCGCATGGAATCCTCGCTGCTGGGCCGCAACGTCACCATCGGCCGCGTGCAGCGCCAACCCCGCGCCTACCGCTTCCTCGTCGGCGACAACTCCGACATCGGCATCCTCTAGAGGGCGCCCCGCGCCCGGCGCCGGTCAGAGGCGCTTCTCGCCCCAGAACGACGCAACCGGATTGGCGTTGAAGTTCTCGACCTCGACGTAGCCGGCGGACTCATACAGGCCGCGGGCGCCGTGCTGCCGGGGACCGGTGTCCAGCCGGGCGACCGCATAGCCGAGGTCCCGGGCCCGCGCCTCGAGCGCGCCGAGCAGGGCCCGGGCCGCCCCCCGCCCGCGCCACCGCGGAGCGACGTACATGCGCTTGATCTCGCACGCCCGGTCGTCGAGACGCTTGACGCCGCCGACGCAGACCGGCTCGCCCTCGCTCCAGCCGACGATCAGGGCGCCCGCCGGCGGGCCGAGCTCGGCCGCTCCGGCCCGCGGCATGGCGTCGCTGTCCATGTCGAGGCCGTCGTAGAGCTCGCGCATCTCGTCGCGCATCGCCTGCAGCAGGGTGGCGCCGGGACCGGCGTCGAACTCGGCATCCCGGAACTCGATCGGCAGCGGCTCGGCCATCGCGCGCAGGAGGTTAGTGTGGTCGTCTCGGTGGGCGCGCGAGCGGTGACCAGCTCCGCCGTCGGTAGGCTCGTCGGATGCCTCAAGCGCCCCCCGAGGTCTCCGAACGACTGCTCACCGCCTGGCGCGGCGAGATCCTGGCCGGGGCCGCCTACGGGCTGATCGCCCGCCGTCTGGACGCGCGCGAGGCCGACATCCTGCGCCGCATGGCCGAGGCCGAGAGTGGCCACCGTCGGCGGCTGGAGGAACGCATGACGCAGCTCGGGATCGCCATCCCCGATCCGGCGTCGGTCAAGGTGCCGCTGTGGCTGCGCCTCCAGACGCGCGTCGCCCCCGTCGACCGGCTGCTCGCGGCCCGCGAGGCTGCCGAGGACGAGGAGGTCGACGACCTCTACAAGCGCTCGACCGGGGATGTCGAGACCGATCATCTCCTGCGCGAGATCCGTAAGGAGGAGCGTTCGCACTCGATGGCCGTCGCCGAGCTGCGCTCGGCTCCGGGCACCGACGATCGTTCGCTCCTGGGCGACGGGCCATCGCCACCGGGGTTATCGGGACCGGCACCCGTGCCCCGGGGCGACGGTCCGACGGTGTCGGTTCCCGGCGCGCGGGCCCGCCTCGATCGCATCCTCGGTCGGGAGAAGTGGCACTCCAGC
This sequence comes from uncultured Solirubrobacteraceae bacterium, assembly GCA_963744845.1. Taxonomy (GTDB): domain Bacteria; phylum Actinomycetota; class Thermoleophilia; order Solirubrobacterales; family Solirubrobacteraceae; genus Palsa-465. The sequence goes on along the minus strand of CAVUVE010000011.1, from coordinate 462,529 downwards.
GGAGCGAGCTGGATCTCGGGCGCGATCTACGGCGCCAACGACGGCCTGGCCGCGGTGTTCGGGATCGTCGCCGGCGTCTCGGGCGCCACCGGCGGCTCGGGCGCGGTGCTGACCGCCGGGCTGGCGGGCGCGATCGCCTCCGCCCTGTCGATGGCCACCGGGGCGTTTCTCGCCGAGCGCTCGGAGAACGAGGTCGCCGCGGCCAACGTCGAGCGCGAGCGCCAGGAGATCGCCGAGCATCCCGAGGAGGAGAAGGAGGAGCTGTCGCTCTTCTACCAGCTCAAGGGCATCGACGTCGCGACCGCCGATCAGCTCGCCGAGCAGATGGCCCGCCAGCCCGATGCCATGCTCCAGGCGCTCGCCGCCGAGGAGTTCGGCGTGGCGTCCGCCGGCGGTGGCGACCCCGCCCAGGCCGCGCTCGCCGCCGGCGTGTCGACGGGCATCGGCGCGATCATCCCGGTGATCCCGTTCATGATCACCACCGGCACCGCCGGGATCATCGCGGCCGCCGTCGTGTCGCTGATCGCCCACTTCCTCGTCGGCGCCGCCAAGTCGCTCGTCACCCTGCGGACCTGGTGGTCGGCGGGCCTGGAGATGACGCTCGCCGGCGTGATCGTCGGCGGCGCGACCTATCTCGTCGGGCTCGCCCTGCCCACGTGAGTCCGCGCGCCCGGTCGCGCGGCCCGGTCAGCTGAGCAGGTCACCCAGCTGCGCGCGCAGCTGCGCCAGATCGTCCTCGAGCGCGGCGACCCGCGCCTGAAGGTCGGCCACGTCCGGGGCGGGCGGCGCGGGGGCGGCCGGCGCCGCGGCGTGCACCGGCGCCGCGGCCGGCGCGGGCGTCGCGGCCAGCACCGGCGCCGCGGCCGGCGCGGGCCACGCGCGGGTGACGGGAGCCGGCCGTGGCGCCGGCGCGTCGTCGGTCACCGCCGCGGCCTCGCCCCCCGCACCCCCGAGCAGCTGGGCGTAGCGATCCTCCTTCTGGCCGGGCCGGCGCTCCAGGCGGGTCGCATACCCGAGCTGGCCGAGCTCGCCGAGCACCCGCTCCACGTCGGCCAGCGTCGGCAGCGAGGCCATTCGCTCGGTGCGCTGCTTGAGCTCTCCCGGCGTCTGCGGGCCGCGCAGCAGGAGCACCGCGAGGACAGCGAGATGCTCGCGGTCGAGCCCGAGGCCCTCCTCGGCGAGATGGCGGTATTTCGTGGCGCGCGAGTTGTGGCCGCTGGCCAGCCGGGCCAGCCCGTACTTGGACAGCCGCTGCGCGGCGTCGCGCACGGCGTCCTCGTCGTAGCGGGTGACGGGGTCGCGGTTCGTCGACTGGTTGCAGGCCAGCCGCAGCGCGTTGAGCGACAGCGGGTACTGCTCGGGTGTCGTCCAGCGCTTCTCGATCAGGCACCCGAGGACGCGCTGCTCGACCGGGCTCAGCTCACCGAAATGCACGCGGCGAGCATAGAACGGCGCCGCTCACAGCGATCGTTCGGACACCCTGATCTCGCGGTCGGCGGGCAGCTCCCAGCGTCCGTCGCTCCAGCCGACTCGCCCGCCGTCGGGTAGCCGCGCCGCGACCCGACCCAGCCGGGGCACCCCCCACAGGGTGGCCACCAGCGGCCGGGCGGTCACCGGTTCGTCGCCGAGCCCTTCGGCGACCTGCCAGGCCGGATAGGTGACGATGATCGACCCGGAGCGCACCCACACCGGGATCCGCGCCAGCGGCGCGTCGACGATCACCTCGCCGCCCCCCTGAACGTGCCGGCCCGACCACGTCTCGATCCATTCCCCGCGCGGCAGCGCGACCTCGCGCTCGCGCGCCCGGTCGTCGAGCACCGGTGCCACCCACAGCGCCGGCCCGTAGCCGTACGCGTCGCCGACCGTCCAACCGCGAGGATCGTCGGGATCGAGCAGGCACAGCGGGCGCATGATCGGCATTCCGTCCGGGCGGCGGTCAGCGCCGCCGCGCGGACGTAGGGGACGAGCTGCTCGTGGAGCAGCACGTAGGCGCGGTACAGGTCAAGGACCCGTGCGCTGTAGCGCCACGGCTCCTGCGGCATCCGCGAATGCGCGTGCATGAGCGGCGTGAAGCAACCGAACTGCAGCCAGCGCACGAGCAGCTCGGGCGGGCAGCGCTCGACCAACCGGTGCCCGAGGTAGCCGCCGATGTCATGGGAGAAGTTCGAGATCGCGCTGCAGGCGGCGCTCAGCGCGGCCACGACGAGCACCCGCAGCGACCAGAAGTCCGACACCTGGTCTCCCCCCACGTCAAGCCGTGGACGTGCTGGCCGCTCCAGCCACTGCGGCCGAAGAGGACGCCCGCCCCCGGGTGAGCCTCGTCCAGCGCCCGCTGCAGGCACTCCCGATGCATGCCGCCCAGCGCCCACGCCGCCTGCGCTCCCGTGCGTCCGTCGGCGAGCCGGACCCGGTCGGGGATGTAGTACCCGTCGCCGTCGTCGGCCTTGATCCCCTCCACCCCCAGCTCGAGCACCCGCTTGGCCGACTCGCGCCACCATCGCTCGGCGGCCGGGTTGGTGAAGTCGACCGGCGATCCCGTGCCCATCCACCATTGCGAGACGAACGGCCGCCCATCGGAGGGCTCACGGATGAACAGGCCGGCGGCGGCGGCCGGCGCGTAGTTGGACGCCGGCTCTGAGTGCAGGCGCTCTGACTCGGCCTGAGGGGGGATCTGTCCGGTGCGCGAGTCCAGGTTGACCCATGGCGTCACCCACACGACGGTGCGCACGCCGGCCGCGCGCATCGACGAGATCATCCAGGCGGCGTCGGGGAACTGGTGGGGGTTGAACTCCCAGGTGTTGTATTGGGTCGCCCACGGCGAGTCGATGACGATCGCGTCGAGCGGGATGCCGTGGCGGCGAAAGCCGAGGAAGTCGTCCAGCACGTCGTCCTGGTCCTCGTGCACGTCCCGGCTCTTCCAGAAGCCGTAGCCCCACTCCGGCAGCACCCGCGGGAATCCGGTCAGGCGACAGAGCGTGCGCAGCCGCGCCGCCGGGGTGCGAGCGCACGCGATCTCCAGCGCCAGCGGTCCGGCGTGCGCGCGCGTGGAGACCGAGATCCGCTCGCCGGCGAGATCGAAGCAGGTCCCGTTGCCGTCGCCCGCGCACCACACGCCGTAACCGCGGCTCGAGAGCAGCCACGGCACGGGCGCGCAGTCGCCCTGGGGGATGCCGCCCTCGTCGAGCATCTCGGGCGGGCAGTCGGGCCCGGTATAGCGGCGGTCGGCGCCCAGCTGGATGTCGCGGCCCGCCTGGTCGAGCCGGGGATGGTGGCGCAACCCGAGGCCGACGAGCCGCTCCTCGGCGCGGCGCTCCCAGTCGATGCCCAGCCGCAGCGGGCCGGGCTCCGTCGAGAGCGTCAGCGAGACCCGCTCGTCGCTCGCCAGCTCGATGGCAAGCCGCGCCGGGCGGCCCCCCTCCAGGCGCAGGTCCAGCACGAGTCCCGTCTCGCCGGCCGCCGCCACCGACGCCGCGACCGCTCGCTGGACCGGTGAGCGCGCCTCGGCGGCGAGCACCCCCTCGGTGAACTGCAGGAACTGGTCGCGGATCTCCCCGTCGACCGCCCACACCCCACCGGCGCGCAGCAGTGATCTCCCGGCCCGCCGGATGACGAACGAGAACGGACGCAGGCTCACCTCGACGCGCAGCGCGCGGCTCTCGAGCACCACCTCCTCGACACGGTCAGACACTTCCATCGCTGAACAGGTTCTCGGCTGCGGCCGCGCGCCATTCACCCGTTCACGAAATGGTCACGAAACGTGAGCGCGTTCTTCACGGCCCGTCGTGCGCCCGGCCCAATGCTGTGGCCATGAACGAGAACAGTCGGGTCGACATGCACGTGCACTCGACAGCGTCGGAGCTGTCGAAACTGGGGGTGCAGCGCTCGCTGAGCCTGCCCGAGTGCGCGACCGAGCCGTGGGAGGTCTACGAGCTCGCCAAGCGGCAGGGAATGGATTTCGTGACCATCACCGATCACGACACGATCGCCGGGGCGCTGGCCATCAGCCACCTTCCCGACACGTTCATCTCCGAGGAGCTGACCGTGTCGTTCAAGGGCGAGCCCCAGGCGGTGCACGTGCTCTGCTACGGGATCACCCCCGGCGATCACGAGTGGCTCCAGGCCCATAACAACGACGTTGAGACCTGCGCCGCGTATCTCCAGGAGCACGAGATCACCGCCGCCCTCGCCCACCCCTTCTACGCGGTGCAGGCGCCGCTGACCGCTCGTCACCGCCGCCGCCTGGCGCAGCTGTTCCCGATCTGGGAGACCCGCAACGGGTCGCGCGCCAAGGAGCTCAATCTGCCGGCGTTCGTGTACATCGAGACCCATGGGGGCACCGCCATCGGTGGGTCCGATGACCACGCCGGAATCGACGTCGGACGCACGTTCACCCAGACCCCGCGGGCCGGCGGCCCGCGGGAGTTCCTCGATCACGTGCGGGCCGGTCGAGCCGAGGCCCATGGCGCCCAGGGCAGCGCCGCCAAGTGGGCCCACGCGGCGATGGCCCTGGCAATTCGCAGCCTCGACGACGGAGACGACGCCGCCGGGCCGCCGAACCCCGGCGCGGTGCTGGCGATCGTCGAGCGGGTCATGTGCGAGGGCGACGCCCGCCGCGGCAAGAGCCGCTCCGACCTCGGGCCCGAGGATGGCCGGGCGCTCCTCCGCGCGTGGCTGGACACGATGGACCTCGACATCACCGAGGACGAGCTGCTGGCGCACCTCCAGGACGGGCGGCTCAGTCACCCCGACCTCCAGCGCCGCGCGCGCCGGCTGCATGAGCGAAAGCTCGCCACGGCGGCCTCCGAGCTGGCCGGCAGCGTTGCCGGGGGCGAGCTCGCGCTCGGCCGGCACGGCGCCCAGCTGTTCGAGGCCTGCGTGCCCGCCATCCCCTACGCCGCCGCGGCGGCGTTCCTCGGCCGCGAGAAGTTCAAGCTGACCCGGTCCGAGGGCGATCGTCCCCGGGTGGCGCTCGTCGTCGACGGTCTGGGGGCGATGCACGGGGTCACCCACACGATCGCGCAGATCCGCGATCGCGGGGTGCCCGGATACGAGGTGGAGGTGATCGGAACCGACGCCGACGTCGACCGGCGCCTGAGCTCGGTGGCCGAGATCGAGATTCCGTTCTACCCCGGGCTGACGCTCGGCGTCCCGGGCCTGCCGGCGATCGTCGAGGCGCTCGCCGAGGGCCGCTATGACCTCGTCCACCTGTGCTCGCCCGGACCGGCGGGGATCGGCGCCTGGCTGCTGGCGCGCGTCCTCGAGCTGCCGGTCGTCGGCAGCTATCACACCGAGCTGGCCGCGTACGCCGGGGTGCGCTCGGGCGACCCTCAGCTGGAGGCGCTCACCGCCGCCGCGCTGGCCGGCTTCTACGGCAGCTGCGACGGGGTGCTCTCCCCCAGCCCCGACTCCGACGAGCGCCTCGCCCGCCTGGGCATCGCGCCCGAGCGGATCGGCCGCTGGGAGCGCGGGGTCGATCTCGCCCGCTTCGATCCGGGGCGCCGCCAATCGGGTCTGCACCCGGGCGAGGTGAACGTGCTCTACGCCGGGCGGCTGACGACCGAGAAGGGCGTCGACCTGCTCGCCGACACGTTTCTCGCCGCCCACGTCCGCGACCCCCGGCTGCATCTCGTCCTCGCCGGCGGGGGTCCCGAGGAGGGGGCGTTGCGCGAGCGTCTCGGGCCCCGGGCGACGTTCCTCGGCTGGTGCAACGGCGAGGAGCTCGCCCGCGCCTACGCCAGCGCCGACGCGTTCCTGTTCGCCAGCCGGACCGACACGTTCGGCCAGGTGATCCTCGAGGCCCAGGCGAGCGGGCTACCGGTGGTCGCCGTCGATGCCGGCGGTCCGGCCTCGCTGATCAGCTCCGGGGAGACCGGCCTGCTCTGCCGCCCTGAGCCCGAGGCGATGGCCGCCGCCCTGCTGGCGGTCACGAGCACGCCCCAGCTCGCCCAGCGCCTGCGCGAGGGCGGTCTGGCCGCCGTCCGCGAGCGGACGTGGCCGGCGTCGCTGGCCCAGCTGGCCGCCGGCTACCGCCGGGCCACGGCGCGGACGCAGCGTCGCGGCCGCGCCCGCGTCGCCTGACCACTCACCACTAGTAGGGGAGGCTGGGGAATCCGGGGCCGAGCTGGCGGTTGGCTCGCGCGGCCTCGCCCTCGGCCCGGGCGGGCCAGAACACGCCGCCGGGGGGTCCGCCCCCGCAGCCGCTGCTGTTGCCCGGCGGGTGCGTCCACATGAACGCATCGGCAGCGGCGTAGCCGGTATCGGTCGTGTCGGGCGGACCGAGGCCGCGCCCGGGGGGATTGCAGAGATCCTCGATCCCGTTGCCGACCTTGACGCGATTGAGCAGCGGCCCGCGGCCGTTGTCGGCCGTGTTGACGATGAAGTGGGCGCCCCCGGTGCGCTTGGCGATCTTCGTCGCCCACCGCACCTCGTCGATCGTCCACGCCTCGTGGGTGTCGTTGGTGAAGAACCCGCGGATCCGCTGCACGCCGATGGCGTTGAGCACCCGGGCGGTGTAGGCGACGGAGTTGGAGTCCGAGTAGCCACCCTCGACGTAGACGACGGTGTGCGGGAGCGCCGCGACCGCGTTGATCTCGTAGCGCAGATCGGCCTCCCACTGGGGCAGCGACCCCATCCTGACCACCCCGCGCGTCGAGCCGATCCCATCGACCTCGAGCAGCAGCACCGCGGGCCGGCGGTCGATGGCCTGCGCCATCGCGTCGACCCGGGCGCGGAACAGCGGGTCAGCGGCGGTCATCTGCGCCGGCGTCGGCGACCCCCCGAGCGTCGCGTGCAGGAAGTAGGTGTTGATGATCGGGATCGTCCCCGGGTCCGCCGTCATGTTCTGGCACAGGACCTTCTCGGTCTGCTTGAAGATGCCGTCGGGGGTGCCGCCCCACGAGAAGCTGGAGATCCGCTGCGCCTCCGGCTGGGCCGCGATCTTGGAGAGCTGGGCGACCTGTCGGGCGAGGCCGGGATCGGCGGCCAGCCGGCGGTGCAGGCGCCCGGTGGACAGCCGGCGCGCGAACGTCGCCCACGACTCGTCCACCGGCATCGTGTCGGGATTGAGCCCCACCAGCTGGGCGATCGCACCGCGCCGCCGACCCCTTGGCCGGTCCGGGAACGAAGAACCTGGCGCCCGTCAACGGGTCGGCGCCCGGCGCCCGGGCGAGATCGAGCGGATTGCTCGGGTCGCGCACCGCCGGATAGCGCTCGGCACACTGCTGGGCGTCGGCGGCATGCCCGGTTGCCGTGAACGCCTGCGCGCAGCCGGTGACCACCGCCGCCGCCAGCGCCAGGACGGCGCACAGAGAGATGAACGAGTACCGGATCACAGTCCCCAAAGCGGTCGAAGGCGCACGCATGCCCGAGGTCATCGGCCGGTTACCCCGCGCCCTGAACCTCCTAATCGAAGAGTCCGCTAAACCGGCTCGACTAGGCCAGCGTGCCGAGCACGAGCGGGAGCACGCGCTCGGCTCCGGCCATCCGCAGCTGCCCGCCGACCATCGCCGCCGTCCACCCCGAGCTGCGGCGGTCGTCGAGTAGGATCCCCGCGCCCGCGGGCGGGGGTCCGGTGACCCGGAACGCGCCGCGGACGTTCGCCGCCTGCGACACCGCGTTGGCCATCTCGCGCTGGGGCGGACGCTCGGCCACGCGCTCCAGCAGCTCGACGTAGGCCACGCCGAGCTCCTGCGCCACCCGCTCGCCCAGGCGCGCCAGCACCCCGCCGAGGGCAACGCTCGGCACCGCCGTCACCCAGGCCACCTCGATTCCGCCGCCCCGCACCACGTCGGCCAGCGCGCCGACGACGTCGGCCTCGAACTCCCCCGACTGAAGGCCCCGCTGCACCGCCGGCCACCAGCCGCCGTCACCGAAGCGGGCCAGCGCCCAGCCGGGATCGATCCGCACCCCGTCGGGGATCTTGCGCATCGCGCCGGCGGCGTCGGGCGCCATCTTCTTGACCTCGAGCTCGATCGGCCGCGAGCGCAGGTGGCGCGCCGGCCTGCTCGACGAGCGCGGCCGGGGGCGGATCGCCGAAGCGCGGCGCCGTGCACACCGCGCACCGCCCGCAATCCCGAGGGTCAGGATCGTCGAGTTCCTCCTGCAGCGCGCGCATCAGGCAGCGGCCGTCGGCCCCGTAGCGCGCCATCGCCTCCTGCTCGGTCCGGCGCAGCGCCGTCACGTGGGCGTAGCGCTCGCCGTCGTACCTCCAGTCGGGGTCGGGCACGGCCAGCCACCGCGAGCCGTCGCGCCGGACCGCGCCCTCGACGTCGAGGATCTTCAGCATCGCCTCCAGCCGGGCCATGCCGATGTTGACCACCGCCAGCAGCTCTCGCGTCGTCCGTCCCTTCTCGCCGGCCGCCTCCAGGTCCGACAGCACCGCGTCCACGCGCTCGCGCGACGGGAACGACTGCTCGATGAAGAAGTCCTGGATGCGCCGATCCTCGCCGCCGCGCAGGAGCACGACGTCGGCGTGGCCCACCCCGCGGCCGGCGCGACCGACCTGCTGGTAATAGGCGACGACCGAGCCCGGCGCCTGGTAGTGGACGACGAACGTCAGGTCGGCCTTGTCGTAGCCCATGCCCAGCGCGCTCGTCGCCACCACCGCCTTGACCTCGTTGGCGAGCAGCCGCTCCTCGGTGGCCACCCGCTCCTCGGCGCCCTGATCGCCGCTGTAGGCCTCGGCGGCGATCCCGTTCGCCGACAGGAACGTCGCCACCTGGTCGGCGTCGCGCTTGGTCAGCGTGTAGACGATCCCCGAGCCCTCGAGCGCGCCCAGGTGCTCGACCAGCCAGGCCAGCCGCTGCGCCGGCTGCGGCAGGTCGACGACCTCCAGGCGCAGGCTGGTGCGCGCCAGCGGCCCCCGGTAGGTGCGCAGGGGCGCCGACCCTCCCGCGGCGAGCTGCTCGACGACGTCGGCGACCACCCGGTCGTTGGCCGTCGCCGTCGTCCCCAGCACGGCCACGTCCTCGCCGAGGCGGCCGAGCATGTCGCGCACCCGCCGGTAGTCGGGGCGGAAGTCATGCCCCCAGTCGGAGATGCAGTGCGCCTCGTCGATCACCAGCAGCCCGACCGAGGCGGCGAACAGGGGCAGCATGTCGTCGCGAAAGCGCGGGTTGTTCAGCCGCTCGGGCGAGATCAGGAGCAGGTCGAGATCGTCGGCGGCCAGCCGGTCGCGCACCTCGTCCCACTCGTCGCGGTTGGTCGAGTTGATCGTGTGGGCGCGCAACCCGAGCCGCCGGGCGGCGGCCAGCTGGTTGCGCATCAGGGCGAGCAGCGGGGAGACGATCAGGGTCGGGCCCGCGCCGGCCTCGCGCAGCAGGGCGGTCGCGACGAAGTAGACCGCCGACTTGCCCCAGCCCGTGCGCTGCACGCACAGGACGCGGGCGCGGTCGACGGCGACGTCGCGGATCGCCTCGAGCTGCCCCTCGCGAAACTCGGCGCCGTCATCGCCGGTCAGCGTCCGCAGCCGCGACCGGGCATCGGTGGCAAAGGTAGTCGTGCTCATAGTGCTACTAGCCTGCCACGCCGCGCGGATCACCCCCGTGTAGCGTGAAAAGTCGACATGAGCGCGGAGCTGGAGATCGGCGAGGTCGTCCACCTCGATGGGCACGAGGTCTACACCGGCACGTGCTCGTGGACGGACAAGACGCTCGTCCAGGAGACCGACTGGTATCCGCAGCGCACGATGTCGGCCGAGGATCGGCTGCAGTTCTACGCCGCCCACTTTCCGCTCACCGAGATCGACTCCACCTACTACGCGCCGCCCGCCGAGCAGCAGTCGGCGTTGTGGGCGCAGCGCACCCCCGACGGGTTTCGCTTCGACGTCAAGGCCTACTCACTGCTCACCGGCCATCCGACCAAGCCGCAGAGCCTGTGGAAGGACCTGCGCGACGAGCTGCCCGCCGACGTCCGGGACAAGCGCAACCTCTACGCCAAGCACCTGACGCCGGAGGCGATGGACGAGGCGTGGCGGCGCTTCGAGGGCGCGTTGCGTCCCCTGCACGACGCCGGCCGCCTCGGCGCGGTGCTGTTCCAGTACCCGCCGTGGTTCACGCCGCGCAAGGACAACCGGGCCGAGATCGCCGCGCTGCGCGACCGACTGCCCGATTACCGCATCTGCGTGGAGTTCCGCTCCCCGCGGTGGCTCGCCGAGGAGCGCGACCGCGAGCGGACGCTCGGCCTGCTCGAGGACCGCGGCCTCACGTTCGTGTCCATCGATGCCCCCGAGGTCTCCGGCCTGCCGCGGCTGTTCGCGCTCACCACGCCCGAGCTGTTCGTCGTCCGCTTCCATGGCCGCGCCGACGCGACGTGGAGATCCGGCGCCCGGTCGGCGGCCGAGCGCTTTCGCTACCTGTACTCCGAGGAGGAGCTGCGCGAGCTCGCCGCGCCGATCGCCGCCACGGCCGTCGAGGCGCGCGAGACGCACCTGTTGATGAACAACTGCTATCGCGACTACGGCGTCCGCAACGCCGCCCAGCTGCGCGACCTGCTCGAGCACACGGGTTAGCCGCGCGGCTCGAGCACGACGAGCGGGATCTCCCGGTCGGTCCGCTCCTGGTAGCCCTCGTAGCCGGCATAGGTGCGGACCGCCATCGGCCACAGCCGCGTCCGCTCGGCCGCCTCGGCGACGCGGGCGTGGACGGCGCGCCGCTCGGATCCGATCCGCACTGTCGTGTCGGGATGGGCGACGAGGTTGTGGTACCAGGCGGGATGGCGCGGGTTGCCGCCCTTGGAGGCGACGATCACCGCGTCGGCGCCGTCGGCGACGTACACAAGCGGCGTCACCCGCCGCGTGCCCGAGCGCGCGCCGGTGTGCTCGAGCAGCAGCATCGGCGGCGCGCCCGGCAGCCGATGGCCGATCCGGCCGCCGGTGGTCTGGTACAGCCACGTGTGCACGCCGGTCAGCCGCCGCAGCAGCGGCCACGACCGGTCGGCGAGGGACATGATGTCCATCGCGCTACTGAAAGATCTCGGTCGTGCAGTCGCCGCCGGGGAGGTGGATCTCGTGGGGGCGGGCGCCCTCGGTCTGCTCGTGGAAGTCGACGAAGAAGTCCTCGTCGAGGGCGTACGTGCCGTCGGACTGGCGGCGCAGCATCGTCAGCCAGCCGGTCATGCCGGGATAGAACTGGTTGTCCCACGTCGAGTACAGCGAGTTGGACACGTACACGCGCTCGCCGTCGAGCGAGTTCTGCAGCATCTGCGGACCGCCGTTCAGCGGCGCGCTCGCCTTCGGGTGTCCGCCGTCGCGTCCGAGCAGGCCGCCCAACCACACCTGGGAGCGCAGCTGCGGATGCTGGGGGTCCGAGACGTCGTAATGGCGCAGGTCGCCGTGCAGCCAGTTGGAGAAGAACAGGTCCTTGTCGTCGAGCGAGAGCACCTGGTCGGTGATCAGGCCGGGAACGCCGCCTTCCAGCGGCCAGCCCTCGAGCGGCTCGTTGGGCACGTCGATCACCGTCTCGGCCGCCCAGCTGCCGTTGTCACGGTGAAAGCGCTTGATGACACTGGACAGGGTCACGCCGACGAAGCCCTGGGCCGAGTCGGGGTCATGCTGCCAGCGCAGCTCGAGCGGGATCCAGCCGTCGTCGCCGAGGTCCACCGTCTGCACCTGCTTACGCGCCTCGAGGTCCCAGAAGTGCAGCTTGCGCCCGTACTTGCCGGCGGCGACGTCGGCGGGGTCAAAGCCGTCCTGGAAGGTGTTGGGCGCGCCCCACTCGCTGGAGACGAGCGTGTTCTGGCGGGGCTGGTACCAGAAGTCGTACATGAACTGCACGTCCGGGGTCTCTGACTCCCAGCGTCCGGCGATCGAGAAGTCGCGGGCGTCGAGGATCGCGAAGCCGCCCGGACTATTGCCGTCGGCGTCGCCGAGCATCGAGATGGTGACGATGTCGCCCGGCATGCAGTGCACGGTGTGGGGCGCGGAGAGCCCGAGCTTCTCCTTGATCTCCTCGCCCTCGATCACGTTCTTGATCCGCGGGTTGCGCGGATCGGAGATGTCGAGCATGTGGATCCGGCTGGAGCGAAACCCGGGGACGACGAGCGTGTCGCGGGAGAGCTCAGAATGGCACGCCGACGAGCACGCGTTGAAGCCGAAGTGGTGCAGCTCGTCGCCGACGTTGGGCATGTCGGTCCGCCCGACGATCTGCCCGTAGCTGTCGGACGCCGGGTCGACGTCGACGACCGCGATGAAGTCGGGCTTGTCGATGCCGGTCCCCTCGTACAGGGCCGCGACGTAGATGACCTGCTCGGGCGCCTGCTCCCGCGCGACCTGTGGCGAGGCGTATCCGGGACCTGTGCTCATCGACTCTCTCCTCGGCTACGTGGACGGAACCTCACAGATCTTATGGGATTTGCGTCTCGGCGCGGGGGGCGGCCGCTGCGCCATCGGACGGGATCGCGTCAGAACAGGATCGCCGCCGGAACCGGCGAACCCAATCGACATGGGGACCAACCGCCTCGAGTCGTTCTCGGACGGCGTCATCGCGGTCGCCATCACCCTCCTGGTGCTGGGGATCGGCGTCCCCGGCCATGACCCGGCGCACTCGCTCGCCTACGACCTCGGGCAGAAATGGCCCGAGTACGTCGCCTACGTCATCTCGTTCATGACGATCGGGATCATCTGGATCAACCACCACGCGATGATCAGCCGCCTGCGCGAGGCCGACCACACGATCCTCATCCTCAACCTGCTGCTGTTGATGACGATCGCCGTGCTGCCGTTCGCCACCGAGCTCGTGGCCACCTACCGCCACCAGTCGGTGGCCGCCGCGATCTACAGCGGCTGCTTCATGGTGATGGCCTTCGCCTTCTCGGCGCTCAACCGGCAGGTGCTCATCGTGCGCGGGCACCTCCTCGCCGAGGCGCTGCCGCTCGACCGTCGCCGGCAGCTGTGGCGCCGCGCCGCGACGGGCGTGTTGCCCTACATCCTGGCCACCGGGCTGGCCTTCGTCTCCCCGACGGTCAGCCTCGGGATCTGCGCCCTCGTGGCCGTCTACTACGCCACGCCTCTGGCCAGCGGCCGCCGGTAGCGCCTCGGTCAGCCCGCCGGCGGCGGGGGCCAGCGCTGGCCGCCGACCTCCAGCTGGCCCACCTTCAGCGATCCGATCTCGATCTCCTCGGCCTGCAGCTTGCGGATCACGGCGTTGGCGATCGCCAGCCGCCCGATGGCCAGTGCCCCGATCGCGCCGGCGGCGATGGCCAGCGGCGCCATCGCGGTCGGCCCGAGGATCCGCGGCCCCGAGACCTGGCTGCCGGTGATGGTCGCGCCGGTGACGGTGGCGCCGGTCTTGCGGACGTCGATCGACTTGCTGCGTCGCATGGTGCTGCCTCCGGGGGGGGGTGCTAGTGTGCAACCGTGGGGTTGCGTGCGATAAAAGGTACCTCAGAGTGCACTTTTATCGCACTCGCCCCTCGCCGTCGCCGCTCAGGCCTCGGTCAGCGGCGCGTAGGCGTCGGGCCGGCGGGTGCTGAGGAACGGGAACAGCTCCAGCCAGTCGCGGCGCTGGTCCAAGTCGAGGTCGGCGACGAGCACCGCCGCCCGGTTGCGCGGCGCCTGCACGAGCACGCGGCCGTAGGGATCGGAGATGAAGCTCGACCCGTAGAAGGTGAGGGGCGGCTCGGTCCCGATCCGGTTGACGGCGACCATGAACGTGCCGTTGGCCACCCCGTTGGCGACGATCACCTGCTGCCACAGCGGCTGGGTGTCGAAGTCGGGGTGGTCGGGCTCGGAGCCGATCGCCGTCGGGTAGATGAGGACCTCGGCGCCGGCGAGGGAGTAGGCGCGGGCGAGCTCGGGAAACCATTGATCCCAGCACGTCGGACATCCCAGCCACGCCTGGCCGTCGGCTGTCGGGAGGGCCACGAGCGGGAAGGCGTCGCCGCCGGCCGGTCCGGGCCGGAAGTAGCGGTCCTCGTGATAGCCGGCGGTGATCGGGATGTGAAGCTTGCGCGTGCGCGACAGCAGCCGTCCGTCGGGGGTGACGACGACCGCCGTGTTGTACCCCAGCCCATCCTCGCCGTCGGCGCGCTCGTACAGCGAGGCGTGCACGTAGACGTCGGCCTCGGCGGCCACCGTGCGGGCGAAGGTGACCGTCGGCCCGCTCTCCAGTTCCTCGGGCACGGCGCCGGCCGCGCCCGGTCCGGCGGGGGTGATCGCGAAGTACGGCGACAGGGTCAGCTCCTGCAGGCAGACCAGCCGCGCTCCCTCGCCGGCGGCCATGTGGATCCCCGCGGCGAGCGCCGCCCGATGGGCCTCGGCGTCGGGTCGCCAGCGCTCCTGGACGAGCCCGACGCGCAGCGGGGCACGCTCGCTGGCCCGCGTGCGGGCCGGCGACGGCGGCGCTGGAACGGCGCACACCAGCTCCGTCGGGGGCTCAGCCATGGCGCGGCGGGACCTGCTGGGTGATGCAGTGCGGTCCCCCTCCGCCGTAGGCGATCACCCGTCCCGGCACGGCGACGGCCTCGCGGCCGGGGTACGCGCCGGCGATCAACGACAGCGCCTGCTCATCGGTGTCAGCTCCGGCGACGGGCACGATCACCGCACGATTGCAGATATAGAAGTTCAGGTAGCTGGCGACGATCGTCTCCCCGGCGACCTCGACGTAGGGGAGCACCGGCAGCTCGATGACCTCGATGCCCGCCGCGGCCAGCCGCTCCCGGTTCTCGACGCAGTGCTCGAAGTTGGGGTTGTCCTCGCCGACCATCTGCAGCAGCACGTGACCAGGACGGGTGAACGCGGCGATCAGGTCGACGTGGCCGTCGGTGTCGCGGTCCTCGAGCAGGCCCATCCCCAGCCACACGATTCGCTCGACGCCCAGCCGCGCCCGCAGCTCGGCCTCGATCGCCGCCCGCGACCTCCCTGGATTGCGGTTGGGGTTGAGCAGGCACTGCTCGGTCGTCAGCAGCGTGCCCTGCCCGTCGGTGAGGATCGAGCCGCCCTCGAGCACCAGCGATGACTCCACCACCTGGTCACCGAGCCGCTGCGCGATCAGCCGGCCGACGGCGGCGTCGTTGTCCCACGGGGTGAACTTCTCCCCCCATGCGTTGAAGGCGAAGTGCACCGCCACCCGGGCGCCGTCGTCGCCGTAGACGTAGATCGGCCCGCAGTCGCGCAGCCACGAGTCGTCGATCGCGAGCTCGACGATCTCCACGTCGGCCGACAGGGCGCTCCGGGCAGCGGCGGCGTCGGCTCCCGGGTTGGCGATCATCGTCACCGGCTCGAAGGCGGCCACCGCATTGGCCACGGTCGCGTAGTCGGCGCGGGCCGACGGCAGCGTCTCGCCCCACAGCGCCACCCGGCACGGCCAACCCATCAGCGTCCGCTCGTGGGGCTCCCACTCGGCCGGCGTGCGCACGCCGCGCAATCTACGCCAGGTGCAGGCGGTGCGCGACGGCGGCCGCCTCGGTGCGGCCCTGGACGTCGAGCTTGGCCAGGATCCGTGAGACGTGGACCGAGGCCGTCTTCTCGGCCATGAACAGCGCCGCGCCGATCTGGCGGTTGGTGGCGCCCTGAGCGAGAAGCCCGAGGACCTGGCGCTCGCGGGGGGTGAGGCCGAACGGATCAGCCTCCCCCTCGGCGCCATCCTCGGGGACACCGCCATTGACGAGGCTGCCCACCACCACGCGGTCAAGCCCGAGCCGGGCCCGCTCGCCGAGCGTCGTCAGCTCCTGCACCAGCCACTGCGAGCCCAGCCGCCGCGCCGTCGCCAGCGCCTCCGCGGCGACTTGTGCCGCCTCGGTCCGGTGGCCGCCGGCCACGAGCGCCTCGGCCTGACGCCAGCGCGCCGTCGCTGCCGGATACGGGCGCTGCACCTCGTCCCAGGCGGTGGCCGCCCGCGCCCACTCCCCGGCGGCGCCGCGATCGCGCGCCCGGGCCAGCTCGGCGCGCGCCTCGGCGAGATACGCGCGCTCGACCGGTCCGCCCTCGGCGGCCGCCGCATCGAGTCGCTCGACGTGGATGGCCGCCCGGGCGAGGGCGTCACGCCGCTGCGCGGTCTCGCGCAGGTCGCGGGCGCGCTGGGCCCGATCGGCTTCCAGCCGTGCCCCGACGACGCTGACGCGGGCGATCCGCATGACGTCGTCGGTGCACACCTCGAGGCGGTCCAGCGCCTCCTGGACGGCCGCCTGAGCGCCCTCGAGGTGGCGCTGGCGGCGGCACAGCTCGCCCCGCAGGACGCCGTACATGCCGATCCACTGCGGCTCGGCCGACACCTGCACGAGCGGCTCGGCGGCATCAAGGGCGGCCTGCGCGCGGGCCTCGTCGCCGGTGCCCAGCGCCAGCTCAGCCTCGCGCTCATGCGCGTAGATCCGCGCCACCCCGAGCAGGCGGGTGCCGCCACCGATCAGGTACTCCGCGGAGGTCTCCCACTCGCCGGCGGCATAGGCGGTCTCCGACACGGTCAGCTTCATCCAGTCATACACGCGGCTCAGCCGCCGCGGCGTCGCCGCCATCCCCTCCCGTGCCGTCGCCAGCGCATCCTGGGTGCGCCCGACCATGCTCAGCGTGTCGGCGAGATTGGAGTACGCGGTGGCCAGGTTGTCGACGTCGCCGGAGGCGCGGGCAACCTCGATCGCCTGGCGCAGCAGCTCGACCCCCCCGGCGACGTCGCCGAGCACCGCCTGAGTCATGCCGAGCGTGTTGAGCATCTCGGACTCCGACGAGCGGTCGCCGGCCTCGCGGGCCGCCTGGAGGGCCAGCTCGCCGTCGAGGGCGGCCTCGCGGAAGCGCCCGCGCAGAAAGCGGGTGCGGGTCAGGTGAGCGAGCAGTTGCGGGCGGACCCCGAGGGGATCGTCGGGCGGGAGGATGGACAGCGCGCGCTCGACCATGGCCACCGCCTCCTCGCCGCGGTTCAGCGACCAGATCGTGCGCGCCTGGGCGCCGAGCAGCGCGGCGAAGCGGGCGGGGTCGCGCGTTGGTCCGAGCTCGCGCAGGGCCTCGCGCAGCAGCCCCTCGGCGCGGTCGCGGTCGCCGGCCACCCGGTGGGCGCGCGCGGTGCGCGCGAGCAGCGCCACGTGGTCCAGTCCGGCGACCGTCTCGACGTCGTCGACGCGCGGCCACAGCTCGAGCGCGTTCTCGTACAGGTCAGCGGCCTCGCCGTAGGCGAGCACGCACTCGGCGGCATGAGCGGCCCGCACGGTGCTGCGCAGCGCTGCCGGCTGGTCGCCCGCCGACGCGTAGTGCCCGGCGACCGTCGTCGTCCGCTCCAGCTCGCGTTCGTCGCCGGCCTCGCACAGCAACTCGAGGTAACGGGCGAGGGCCAGGTGCAGCTGCGCGCGCTCACCGGGCAGCAGATCGTCGATCAGCGCCTCGCGCAGGAGGGCATGGCGAAAGCCGAAGCACTCGTCCTTGACCTCGACGAGGACCTGCTCGGCGACCGCCTCGCGCAGCGCGGTGAGCAGGGCGTCGCGTCCCAGCTCGGTGACCGCGGCGAGCGCGTGCTCATCGAGCGAGCGACCGACGGCGACCGCGCGGGCGACACGCTGGGCGTCGGGCGACAGGCGCTCGATGCGGGCCACGAAGGCATCGCGCAGGCTCTGCGGAGCGGCGCCCCGGCCGTCGAGCCCGGCGGCGAGCAGCTCCTCGGTGAACAGCGGGTTGCCCTCGCTGCGCGCGAACAGCCGCTCCAGCAGCGGCCCGTCGGGCTGGGCGCCGAGGATGTCGGCCAGCGCCTCGGACAACTCGTCGCGATCGAACGGCACGAGGTCGATCCGCCGCGCACGCTCCAACCGCTCGAGCTCGGAGAGCAGTGGCCGCAGTGGATGGCGGCGGTGCAGCTCGTCGGCGCGGTAGGTGAGCAGCAGCATGACCCGCTCCTGGCGCAGGCTGCGGGCGAGGAAGGCGATGAACGTCCGCGTCGAGCGGTCGGCCCAGTGGATGTCCTCGAGCGCGAGCACGAGGGGGCTGGACTCGCTCACGAGGTCGATGAGCTCGAGCGCCGCCTCGAACAGCCGCAGCTGCCCGGAGCCGTCGGCGCGGCCGTCCCGCGGGCGGCCGTCATCCTCCATGCCCGGGAGGATCGTCGCCAGCTGAGCCCGGCTGCCGGGGGTCAGCTCGTCCAGCGCCGGGTGGCGCCCGCGGACGAGCGGCCGCAGCGCGCTCAGCAGCGGGGCGTAGGGCAGCTCGCCGTCGGCTTGCTCCACGCCGTCGCCGCGCAGGAACAGGACCGGCGCCGTCTCGCCCCCGGTGGCCGACGCCCCGTCCGCGAGGCGCTGCTCGAGCTCGGAGACCAGGCGCGTCTTGCCGACGCCGGAGTCACCGCCGAGCAGGACGAGAGTGGACCGTCCGGCGCTGGCCTCCCGGACGGCGAGCTCGAGCTCGGCCAGCTCGCCGACCCGGCCCACGAAGTGGCTGCTCGTCAGTCTCGAGCGCATGCCCGAAGTATCCACGGACGGCGGCGGCCACGGCAACGCGCGAGCGGGCGACCCGGCTGCGGGCGCCGGGCGCCGCGGCGCGACGGGAGCGGGCGGCTTCGGCGCGGAGGTCCTCGGCGTGGCCGCGCGCCATGATTGAGCTGAGCAGGGGGTGCATGTGGGCTTCCTCTCGATGGCTTCCACGTGATCTCAGAATGAACTGAGACCCACGGGCGCGCATCGGGCAAACGCCGTCGGTGCCGGCCGTCCACCCCTTACCCCCGGGGCGCGACCCCTTACCCCCGCCGCGGCGCTGCGGCGCCGCTCAGGCGGAGCTCGGAACCGCCCGGCCGCCTTCGGCAAACGGCGCCTCGGGGGCCAGGTCACCGGCGCTGAGGGGACTCGCCGGCGAGCGGGTGGCGGCGGCGATCTCCTCCGGGGTGACGGTCTGGGGATGGTGGCAGGCGGCCAGGTGGCCGCCGGCGTACTCGGTCAGCTGGGGCTCGACTGCGCTGCAGACCTCGGTCGCTCGCGGACAGCGGGTGTGAAAGCGGCATCCCGACGGAGGATTGATCGGATTGGGCGGCTCACCGGAGACGGTCACGCGCTGGCGCTCGCGGTTCTGCTTGGGGTCGGGAATCGGGATCGCGCCGAGCAGGGCCGAGGTGTAGGGGTGGATCGGCTTGTGGTAGAGCTCCTCGGCGGGTGAGATCTCCATCAGCTTGCCGAGGTACATGACGACGATCCGATCGGAGACGTGACGCACGACGCTCAGGTCGTGGGCCACGAAGATGTAGCTGAGGCCGAGCTCGTCCTGGAGCTCGTCGAGCAGGTTGATGACCTGCGCCTGGATCGAGACGTCAAGCGCCGAGACGGGCTCGTCGAGGAGGATCAGCCGCGGGTTGAGCGCGAGTGCGCGGGCGATCCCGATCCGCTGGCGCTGGCCGCCGGAGAACTCGTGCGGGTAGCGGTTGAGCACGTCGCTCGACATGCCGACGCGCTCGAGCAGGCTGCGGCTCTCGGCGTCGAGCGCGTCCCGGCCGACCCCCCGTCGGCTCAGCGGCGTGGCCAGGATCTGGCCGATGCGCTTGCGCGGATTCAGCGATGCCTGCGGATCCTGGAAGACCATCTGCATCTCCGAGCGGATCGGCTCGAGCTGCTTGCGCCCGCTCTTGGTGATGTCCTGGCCGCGGAACCGGATCGAGCCCGCCGTCGAGTCGATCAGGCGGACGAGCACCCGGATGAGCGTCGTCTTGCCGCACCCGGACTCGCCGACCACGCCCAGCGTCTCGCCCTCGGTCAGCGCAAACGACACGTCGTCGACGGCGTGCACGCTGCCGACCTGGCGGTCGATGATGATGCCCGACTTGATCGGGAACAGGACGCGCAGATGCTCGACGTCGAGCAGCGCCCCGTTGCCTTCCTGACCGGCGGCGCTCACGACGACACCGCCTCGGCCGGCGCGAGCCCGATCTGGTCACCCACCTGGCGCAGCCGCCGCTTGTCGTCGACCGGTAGGAAGCAGCGATCCCGGCTCTCGGGGCGGTCGGGCAGCCGCGACGCGAGCTCGGGCACCTCGGTGCACTTCTCGAAGGCGTGCGGGCAGCGCGGCCGGAAGTGACAGCCCTGGGGCGGGCGCAGGAGCGACGGGGGAAGCCCGGGGATCGCCGGCAGGCGCAACGAGCGGTCGGCGTCGATCCGCGTGATCGAGCCCAGCAGTCCCCACGTGTAGGGATGCTGGGGGTCGTAGAAGATGTCGTCGAGCGTGCCCTCCTCGACGACGCGGCCGGCGTACATGACGATCACCCGGTCGGCGATATCGGCGACGACCCCGAGGTCGTGGGTGACGAGGATCACCCCGGCGTTGGTCTCGGCGCGCAGCTGGCGCAGCTCGTCGAGGATCTGCGCCTGGATCGTGACGTCGAGAGCGGTCGTCGGCTCGTCGGCGATGAGCAGGTGGGGAGAGCAGGAGAGCGCCATGGCGATCATCACTCGCTGGCGCATGCCGCCCGAGAATTCGTGGGGATAGGAGCGCAACCGGTCGGCGGCGCGGGGGATGCCGACGCGCTCCATCAGCTCCACGGCGCGATCCATCGCCTGGGCCTTGGAGATCTTCGAGTCGTGGACCCGGATCTGCTCGACGATCTGGGTCCCCACGCGGTAGACGGGGTCGAGCGAGCTCATCGGATCCTGAAAGACCATGGCGATTCCCGCCCCCCGGATGCGGCGGAGTTGCTCGTCGTTGGCGCGCACGAGCTCGGTGCCCTCGAAGCGGGCTTCGCCCTCGAAGCGGGCGTTGGGCCCTCGCGTCAGCCCCATCAGCGTCATCGCGGTCACCGACTTGCCCGAGCCCGACTCGCCGACGATGGCGACGACCTCCCCGGGCGCGACCGTGAACGAGACCCCGTCGACGGCCTGGACCGTTCCGTCCTCGGTGGCGAACGACACCTTGAGGTCGGAGACCTCCAGCAGGGGAGCGGACTCGGTGCTCACGCCAGGCGGATGCGCGGATCGAGAAACGCGTAGACGATGTCGACGACGGCCGCGAGCACGACGACGGCGATCGCCGTGAGGATGACGATCACGAGCAGCGGGATGACATCGAGGTTGCCGATCGCGGTGGCGGCCAGCTGACCCACCCCGTGCAGGTTGAACACCGACTCGGTGAGGATCGCACCGCCGCCGATCACCTGGGCCATGTCCAGGCCCCACAGGGAGATGATCGGGATCAGGCTGTTGCGCAGCGTGTGGCGGACGAGCACCTGGCGGTCCGACAGGCCCTTGGCGTGCGCGGTGCGCACGTAGTCCTCGTTGACGGCGTCGAGGATCGTCGAGCGCAGGACCCGGGAATAGAAGCCGATGAACAGGACCGAGAGCGTGATCCACGGCAGGACCAGGTGCACCGCCCACTGCCACGGGTTCTTGGTCAGCGGCACGTAGTCGCCAAGCGGGAAGATGTTCGCCTTGTAGCCGAGGAAGTACAGGAGCACGGCGCCTAAGAAGAACGGCGGGAACGAGACTCCCGCCATCGATAAGACGGTGAGCACCCGATCGGTGTAGCGGCCGGCCTTGACGGCGGCGAGGGTGCCGATCAGCACCGAGGTCAACAGCCAGATGATGCCGGCGCCGAAGGCCAGCGACAGCGTCGCCGGGAAGTCCCGTCCCACCTCCTGGAGGACATTGATGCCCTGCGTGTACGAGTAGGCCTGCCCGGTGAAGATGTTGCCCATCGTCTTGAGGTACTGCTCGTAGATGGGCTTGTTAAAGCCGAACTTGACCTCGATCTGATGGATCTGCTGGGAGGTGGCGTTGCGGCCGGCCAGGCGGTCGGCCTGATTGCCGTTGCCGAGCAGCAGCAGGAAGGTGACGATCGAGATGGCGATGATGACGAGCACCATGGCCATCAGGCGGCGGATCACGAAGCGAACCACTCAGTGCGCGATCCGGACCTTGGCCCGTGGATCGAGGGCGTCACGCAGGCCGTCGCCGAAGATGTTGATCGACATCACGGCGAGCACGAGCATGATCCCGGGGACGAGGACGTTGGAGAAGGCGGCGGGGATCGGCGCGATGCCGTCGGAGATCATCGTTCCCCACGACGGGTTGGGCGGCTGCACGCCGGCGCCGAGGTAGGACAACCCGGCCTCGAGCAGGATCGCGTTGGCGAGGATCAGCGGGATGAAGACGACGATCGTCGATGCCAGGTTGGGCATCAGTTCGGAGAACATGATCTGCCGGTTGGAGAGGCCCTGCTGGCGCGCGGCGTCGATGAACTCCCGCTCGCGCAGCTGGAGGACCTGGGCGCGCACCGGCTTAGCCACGTACGGGATGTAGACGATCCCGATCACGAACGCCGGCAGGAGCAGGAACGTGCCGTGGAAGGGTCCGATCCCGCCGAGGGCGAACACCGTCCCCAGGGTGACGCCGAGCAGCACCGCCGGAAACGCCCAGATGACGTCGAGGACGCGGCTGAGCACCGCATCCCACCATCCCCGATAGAAGCCGGTCATCATGCCGATGAGCACGGCCAGGATCATCGTGATGATCGTCGCCACCGCGCCGATCTCCAGGGAGTTGCGTCCCCCGTAGAGCAGGCGCACGGCCGTGTCACGGCCGTTGGAGTCGGCGCCGAAGAAGTAGTGGGACTGCCACGTGGGTCCGATCGGGATCCCGACGGCGCTGACCACGTCCTTCGTCTTGCCGCCGACCTTGACGGTGCCGGTGATGTTCTCGGCCGAGAACGTCGTGTGGGCGACGTCGTGGGCGTAGACCGGCGCCAGCAGGCAGAGGATGACGATGACGACGAACACGCCCCCGAAGAACAGCGCCACCTTGTTGCGGCGCAGCCGCCGCCAGGCGAGCTTCCACGGCCCGATCCCCGGCGCGACCTCGCCGCCGTCGTCGACGAAACCGGAGCTGAGGTCGTCCGAGAACTCAGTGCCCGACGCTGAGGTGGTCGCCATCGCCGAATCCTAGTGGGACGCCAACCAGAGCGAAAGGGCCGGGGTGGCGAGCCACCCCGGCCGCTTGCGCTGTTACTTGACCGCCAGGGTGCTGTAGTCCCATCCGTACACGGGATGGAACACGGCCTGGCTGTAGTTCATGCGGCTCGAGGTGAACTTTGGGAATTTGCGGTAGCCGAAGACCCCGATGTACGCCTTCTGGGCGAGGTACTGGTCAATCGCCTGCCACTTGGAGGCGATCGAGCTCAGCTGCGTCGACGGCACCTTGCCGAGCGACGCGATCGCGGCGTTGATCTTCGGGTCGTTGACCTCGCCGAAGTTCTGGTTCTGGTCGGCGAGGATCGCGGGGCCGTCGACGAGCAGGTAGAAGTCGACTGGGTTGAGGAAGTCCGCGTTCCAGTCGGCGAAGCCCGTCTGGGGATGGACCGAGCGCTTGCCGATCGCCGTGAAGTAGTTGGCGTCGGCCAGCACCTTTTGCGTCGCCTTGAACCCGATCGAGTTCAAAAACGAGGTGTAGTAGGCCATCCACTGCTGGCGCGGGTCACGCGTCTCTGACCACACGGTCACGGGCGTGCCGGCCATGCCGGATTGCTTGACCAGGGCCTTGGCCTTCGCCAGGTTGCCGTCCCCCGGCGCGCCGTACGGGCACGGCGTTGTCGGATGGCCCGGCACCGCCGCGGGCAGGAAGTAGCAGCCCGGATCCAGGGTGTCGGCGGCCAGCCGGTTCATCGCATTCTCGTTGATGCCGGTGACGACCGCCTCGCGGGCCAGCTGGCTGTTGAACGGCTTGACGGTCGAGTTCATGAACACGTAGAACGTGGACACGCCGAGGTCGACGTTGGAGAAGCGGTCCTTCGCCTTGGCCTCGATCTGCGGGAGCAGAGAGCCCGGCACGGTGTCGCCGTAGTCGAACACGTCGTTGGTGTTGTTGAGCACCGACAGCGCGTTCGACGTGACGTTCGACGAGATCTTGACGTTGACGTTGACCTTGGGGGTTGGAATCCCCGGAATCGACGGGAAGTCGGGGTTCTTGACGACCGAGAACGACTGGTTGGGGACGATGTTCGTCACCTTGTAGGGCCCGACCCCAGGCGGCGGGTTGGTCGGCTCCTCCTTGAGCGGCGCGTTGCTCGGGACGATCCCCATCGCCGCGAACGCGAGCACGTTCGCGAACGGACCGTAGGCCTTGACGAGATGGATGGTGATCTTGCCCGTCTTGTCGTCGGTCGTGATCCCCGAGATCGTGTGCGCCTTGCCGCTCGCGTACGCGGTGGCGCCGGCGATGATCGGCGTGATGAACTGGCCGGAGCCACCCCACGGGATCTTGATCGCCCGCTCGACGGCGCGCGGGAAGTCCGAGGCCTTGACCGGCTGGCCGTTGGAGAACTTCAGGCCCGGGCGCAGCGTGGCCGTGTAGGTCTTGCCGCCATCCGTGATCTTCGGCAGCGCGGTGGCCAGCCCCGGGATCAGGGTCGATCCGGCCTGTCCGCTGGCGTGCTGGTAGGTGGTGAGGCCGGTGTAGACCAGCCAGTTGACCTCGGCGTCCTGCGTCGTGTAGCCCTTGCCCGGGTCAAGCGACTGCGGCGCCGTGCCCATGACGAGGTTGACCGCCGCCCCCGACCCCCCCGATCCCCCGCTCGCCGACGTGCCCGTGCCTGATCCTCCAGCCGAGCTCGACGAGCTCGATGAGCCTCCGCACGCGGCGAGGGCAAGTACGGCGATGACCGCGAGCGCGATCGCGCTGGTCGGTCTGACGTGTCTCTTCAACTGATCCTCCTCCAAAGAGGTCGTGGTTCTCCCAGGGCGCACAATCTAGGGGCAATCGCGGCCGGCGCACGCTGCCCTAATCAAGCGTCAACAACGGTGGTACTGTTCCTGCGTCGCACCGATTACCGGGGCGTTGGCGAACGAGGGAGTGGGATTGTGTTCAGGTTTCGGTGGCTCGCGGCGTTGACCGCCATCGCAAGCACCGCAGCGGTGTCCGGCGCACAGGCGGCGCCGCCCACGGTGTTCAACCCCGTGGTCGAGGCGCAGAACTTCTCGATCACCTCCGAGCGCCAGGCGATCTACGGCACACCCGCCTACCAGGCGCAGCTGTCGGTCGACAGCGCCGCCAGCACCGCCCAGGCGCTGGCCACCGAAGCGGCCGACCCACAGCGCGTGTTCACCGACGACCTGTGCTGGAACCTCGGCAACGGGTGCGCCGGCGATATCCGTCTCAACGACTGGGCCGCCAAGGGCTATGGACTGGTGCGCCCGGTGCTGTTCACCGCGCGCGACGGCGCGACCATCTCCGGCCACGTGTGGGCGACGGTCGCCGGACCGGCGAAGCGACCGGGGATCGTCATCACCAACGGCTCGGTCCAGGCCGATGAGCAGATGTACTGGTACCTGGCCCAGACGTTGGCCAAGGACGGCTACGTCGTGCTCACCTTCGACCCCCAGGGCCAGGGGCAGTCCGATACTCCGGGCGCCGCGCCGGACGGGGGCGAGGGCGTGCCCGCCCAGTCAGACGGACGGCCCTTCTACGACGGCACAGAGGACGCGATCGACTTTCTGGAGTCGACCCCCGCCCACCCGTATGAGCCGGTGACGAGCTGCACGAGCGGGACCAGCCACGCCGCCAAGCAGGACGTGCGCGTCAAGGCCGGCCTCGACGCCGCCTACAACCCGTTCTACGGGCTGCTCGACGGGGGTGGGATCGGCCTCGTCGGCCACTCCTACGGCGCCGCCGGCGTCTCCTACATCGCCCAGTGGGATCCGCGGGTGAAGGCGGTTGTCGCCCTGGACAACCTCGGCGGCCCGGGCCCCAAGGCGGGGGCGGTCCCCGGCAGCGGCCCCGCGCCCCAGGGGGCGATCGGCGAGTCCGATTGCCCGGCGCACCCGGCCGACCGCACGACGGTCCCGATCACCAAGCCGGGGCTGGGGATCTCGGCCGACTACGGGCTGCCGGCCACCCCCAACACCTCTCTGCCCGACCCGACGTTCAAGGAGCAGGAGTCGGTGGCGTACACCAAGGCGGGGGTCGACAGCGGCGAGATCGTCATCCGCGGTGGCTCCCACGTCGACTTCAGCTTCATCCCCAACCAGGCGTTCGGCGCGTCGCTGCGCGGACCCGACGTCACCGACTGGTACGCGAGCGCGTGGTTTGACAAGTACGTCAAGGGCGAACCGGGCGCCGACGCGCGACTGCTGTCAGAGCGCTGGCGCAGCGATCCGGTCGAGGCGGGGGTCGATCCCGGCCACGACGGCAACGCCTTCTCGTTCTACTTCCATTCGCGCCTGGACATCGGTCTCGGCGGGGGTGGGCGCTTTGACTGCGAGGAGCTGCGCGACGGCTGTCCGGGGATGGTCCCGGCCGCCGCCGACGGCTTTGCCGGTTCGTATTCCTACGCGACGATCGACACCACGCCGGACGCCGTGCAGGGCGGGGGAGCGGCCTTGCGGCCCGGCAGTTCGCTGACCGCCTGCCGTGCCCGCTACGCGCTGCGGCTCCGCGCTCGGCGCGGGGTCACGCGCGTGAAGGTGTTCGTCGATGGCCGGTTCGTGCGCACCGTTCGCGGCCGGTCGGTGACCGTGCCGGCGCTCGCCGGGACGCGACGCCACACGATCCGCCTGCTCGAGTACCGGCACAAGCGCCTCGTCCGGCGCGTCGTGCGCCACGTCAACGGCTGCGCCCGGGCGGGCTAATCGACGGTCAGGACGGCCTTGCCGGCCACCCGCCGATCCAGGAGCGCCTCGATCGCCTCGGTGGCGCGCTCCCAGGATTCGGTGACGTCGATCTGAGGATCGAGCCGGCCGGCGACGACGAGGTCGGCCAGCCGCCGCAGGTCGGCGGCGCCGCTGCGCGTGTGCGCCAGCTCGGCGAAGATGTAGAGGCCGTACAGACGGGCGCCGGGGGCGCGGGAGAACAGCTGGCGGGTGGGATAGCTGACCGGTTCGGTCACCGTCGACGCGAAGCTCACCACCGTCCCCTGCGGAGCGACGCGCTGCACGCAGTTCCCGAGCACGGGGCCGCCGATCGCGTCGAGGATCACGTCGAAGGTCGGTCCTTCGGCCTCCAGTTCGGAGAACAGCTCGTCGGCGCCGAGCTCGGTCAGGCCCTCGGTGCGGCGGGCGACGGCGGTCACGTGTGCGCCCGCCAGGTGGGCGAGCTGGATCGCGAAGTGGCCGACGCCCCCGCTCGCCCCGGTGATCAGCACCCGCTTGCCGAGCACGAATCCACCCTGCTCGAGCGAGCGCAGCGCCGTGAGGCCGGCCACGGGCAGCGTCGCCGCCTGCTCAAGGGAGATGCCGTCCGGCAGCTCGGCCAGAGATTCGGTGGGGACGGCGACGCGCTCCGCCCACGCCCCGGAGACGACAAGGCCGACGACGCGCGCCCCGGGTCCCGGGCCCGTGCCGTCGGCGGCGGCCTGGATGACCTCGCCCGCCACGTCCCAGCCGGCCACCGTCCCCGGCTCCATCGTCGCCAGCCGCTTGCACTCCCCGCGGTTGAGGCTGAATGCCCGAACCGCGACGACGGCCTCGTTGGGCGCCGGCGACGGCTCGGGCACGTCGGCCGGCTCGGCAAACGGGGCATCGGGTCGGGAGACGAGCGCGCGCATCGGCAACGATCCTCGATACTAGGCCGGTGCGCCCGCGCTTCATCGCCCCTCGCCAGGTGTCCGCGACCCCGAGCTGATCGACGACGATGACGCCGGATGGACTTTCGCAGCTGCGCGAGCAGCTCAGCGGTGACGTTCCCGAGGGGGTGACCGCCCTCGGAGACGCCGATCTGGCCGATCTGGCCCACGCCATCCGTGACGCGCGTCACCGTGAGGGTCAGGCGCTGGCCGCCGCCGGTGAGCGCGCGCTGGAGCACGTGCCGCGGCTGCTGCGCGGCCCGATCCGCAAGGTGGTCGGATGAGCCGCGCCGCGGAGACGCTGCAGGCGCGCGGCGAGGTGATGAAGGTGGCGCGGCTGTTGCAGCGCGAGCCCGAGACGCTGGGTTACCTCGAGTCGCTGTCGGTGCAGGATCTCCGCGAGCTGCGTGAGCGCCTGACCGAAACGGTGTTCGACGCCCATGCGGGCTCGCTGCGGCGGCTGGCCGCGGCCAGCCGCCTGCTGCCCGTCGGCCTGAGCGCATCGATGGGCGAGAACGTGTTCGGCCCGCTGCTGTCGGCCCGTCTCACCGGGTTGCTGGATCCGGGGCGTGCGGCCGAGATGGCCGCCAAGCTGCCCACGCCGTTTCTCGCCGACGTCGCCGTCGAGATGGACCCGCGGCGAGCTTCGGAGCTGCTCTCGCGGATAGCCGCCGATCAGATTGCCCAGATCACGGCCGAGCTGATGGCCCGGGGCGAGTACGTGACCATGGGGAGGTTCGTCGGCCATCTGCCCGACGAGACGCTCGCTGCCGCCGTCGCGGCGATGGACGAGCGCTCGCTGCTCGGCGTCCTGTTCGTGCTCGAGGACACCGACGAGTTGCCGCGGCTGATCGCGCTGCTGTCCGAGTCCCGCGTGGCCGGCGTCATCGAGGCGGCGGCGGACAACAACCTGTGGGAAGAGGTGTTGGGGATCGCCGAGCACGACGCCACGGTGCAGTCGGCGCTCGCCGAGCGGCTGTCGGCGTTGCCGGCTCGTCAGCGCGCGGCGCTGGCCCGACGGGCCCGCGACACCGGCGGCCTGGAGCGGCTCGGCGTGCTCGGGCCGGCGCTCGACGACGCCTGACCTGAGCCCTCAGAGCACGGCCTGTCGGCTTCGCGGCACGCTCGGCGGAGTCGACGCCAGCTGGCGCACCTGGGGCCACGGCCACCCCGGCCGGGCCAAGTAGTACCCCTGCACGAGGTCGACGCCGAGCGCCCGCAGCGCGTCGAGCTCGGCCGCCGTCTCGACCCCTTCGGCGACCAGGTGCCCATGCGTCTGCCGGGCGTAGCCGAGCATCGCGGTCACCAGCGCGCCGCGATCGGGATCGGTGTCGATGCCGCTGATCAGCGAGCGGTCGAGCTTGAGATAGCTGGGGCGCAGCGTCGTGATCTGGCGCAGACCCGAGTACCCGGCGCCCATGTCGTCCACGGCAAAGCGCACCCCCAGGGCGAGCAGGCGGGAGATCTCGGCGTGCAGGCCGGGGGTGTCCTCGAGCAGGCTGTTCTCGGTGAGCTCCAGGATCAGGCCCTCCAGCGACCCGCTGCGGTCCAGCAGCGCGGCCGTGCGCGGATCGAGGAGCAGCGGGCCCGACAGGTTGACGGTCAGCGCGGCGCCCGCCGGCCGCTCGTGCAGGAATCGCATCGCGGCCTCCAGGCAGGCCAACTCCAGCCGGTCGCGGACGCCGAACTCGTCGGCAAGGGCAAACCAATGCAGCGGACTCGACGTGCCCCGGGTCTGAAACCGCGCCAGCGCCTCGAAGGCGTGCGGGAGACCGGTGGCGACCGAGACGATCGGTTGCATGACCACCGCCAGCCCATCGCCGGAGATCAGGCGCTCGAGCGTCTCACGCGCGCCCCCCGGCCCGTGGTCGGAGAACGACTCCCCGGCGTACATCGACAGCTGCTGGCGCCCGCTGCGCTTGGCCACCCGCAACGCAACGTCGACCGCTCGCAACAGGCCGTCGGCGTCCTCGCCGTCACGGGGGATGAGGGCCATCCCGAGCGACGCGTTGACGGCCGGGCGCGGGTCGGCGGGGTCGGCATCGTTGATCTCCGCCAGCAGCGTCTGGCCGAAGCGCTCGGGGTCGTCGGTGCTGACGATCGCGGCGAACTCGTCGCCCCCCAGCCGCCCGATCACCGCGTCGGGTCCGACGCCTGCGCGCAACCGATCCTGGACCGAGCGCAGCACGGCGTCGCCGGCGGCGTGCCCGGCGGTCTTGTTGACGTGGCCGAAGTTGTCGAGATCAAGCAGCAGCAGGGCGGCGTCGCCGTCGAGCGCCGCCCGAGCGGCAACCCGGTCGAGGCGATCGCGAAACGCCGTGCGCGACAGCGCGCCGGTGAGACCATCGTGATCGGCGTCATACCGTGCCTGATCGAGCAGCTTGCGCAGCTCCTGGGTGACACGGCCGCACGTGAGCAGCAGCGCCACCGCGGCCAGATACAGGCAGGCATAGCGCGGAGTCATCGTCTGGTAACGCGCGATCGGCAGCGCCAGGGAGACGAGCAGCAGCGCCCGGCCCACCCAATGCGCGCGCCCCCCGCGGGCGAGCACACCGCAGGCGACCGCGGTCAGCCACAGCAGCGAGAGCGGCGTCACGACGGGCGGACCGAAGCCGATGATCAGCAATCCGGAGATCGAAGCCAGGGACTCCTCCACCTTGACCCATTCCTGGCGCGGCGCCAGCCACTGGACGATTGACGTAGCCAGCACGCCGAAGAAGCCGATGGAGGCGAGCACCGGCGAGGTTCTCGCCGGAGTCCACAGCACCGCGAGGACCAGACCGGCGATGCCCATGCTCGCGCGGGCGCCGGCCGCCGTGCGCCGGGCTCGGGTCAGTCCACTGGGGATCCTTGCCGCGGAGAGCACGTCCTCGTTATTTCGACCGCTGAGCGAGAATCATGAGCCCGCCAGGCCGGGGGACGCCCGCCCGAGGTGGCTATGTTGCTCGCAGTGGACGATCATGGGCAGCGGATGCCGGCGGGGGGCGGCGACGGGTCAACTGCGCTGGGCGGCGGCATCAGCCGCGCTCTGGTGGGGCTGCTGGCGGTCGCCTGCGGCGCCACCGTGGCCAACATGTACTACGCGCAGCCGCTCCTGCACACGCTGAGCCGCGCCTTCGCCGTCTCGGACGCGACGGCTGGCCTGCTCTTCACCATCTCCCAGATCGGCTTCGTGCTCGGCCTCGCCTTCCTCGTCCCCTTGGGGGACCTGCGCGAGCGGCGCGGTCTCATCTCGACGACGATGCTGATCACGAGCGTCGCCCTCGCCGGCACCGCGCTGGCGCCGACCGTGGCCGTGTTCGCCGCCACGATCGCCGTCGTCGGCTTCACCTCGGTGATGGCTCAGGTGATCGTGCCCATGAGCTCCTCGTTGTCACGCGAGCACGAGCGGGGGCGGGTCGTCGGCACCGTGATGAGCGGGCTGCTGATCGGAATCCTCACCGCCCGCATCGTGAGTGGCCTGCTGACCGCTGCCGTCGGGTGGCGATTCGTGTTCTGGTTCGCCGCCGCCGTGACGCTGGTGATGGGAGTGACGCTGCGCCGGGTCCTGCCGCGGGTCCCGCCGACGACCTCGGTGCCCTATCGCAGCCTCCTGCGATCGGTCCTCACCCTCGTCGCCTCCGAGCCGGTCCTGCGTCAGCGGATGATGCTCGCGGCCCTCACCTTCGGCTGCTTCAGCACGCTGTGGACCTCGCTCTCGTTCCTGCTCTCGGCGGCGCCCTTTCACTACGGCAACGCGGCCATCGGGCTGTTCGGTCTCGCCGGCGTCGCCGGGGCCGGCGCTGCGTCGGCGGCCGGCCGCCTGGCCGATCGCGGCCACCTCGGCCGCACGACGACCGCCGCAATCGTGGTCATGCTCGTCAGCTGGGCGCTTCTGGCGGCCGGCAAGACCTCGGTGGTCGCCCTGGTCGCCGGGATCGTCGTGCTCGACCTCGGCGCCCAGGCGCTGCACATCTCCAACCAGAACGCGATCTACGCCCTCGCGCCCGAGGCCCGCAGCCGCCTGACGACCGCCTACATGGTCTCCTACTTCATCGGCGGTGCCGCGTTCTCGGCGCTCAGCTCGGCCGTGTACGACAGCGACGGGTGGGACGGAGTGTGCCTGGTCGGCGGCGCTATCGCCGTGGCGGCGCTCGCCGTCTGGGGGCTGACCGAGGCCGGGCGGATGCGGCGGCTAGCGGGGGCGCGGGCCGGCGCCGGCCGCGCGGCGTAGATCGTCCTCGATCGCGCCGGCGGCGTGCTGGGCCGGGGGAAGGAAGTCGCGGCGCAGGGTGGTCATCGAGCCGCGGCTGGCGTGGACGGAGACGTTGAGCGCCGCCACCACCGCGCCCGAGGCGCCGCGGATCGGCACCGCCAGCGAGCGCAGTCCCTCCTCCAGCTCCTGGTCGACGGCCGCCCAGCCCTGCTTGCGCACCCGGTCCAGCGCGGTGCGCAGCTCGTCGCTGGAGGTGATGGTGTGGACCGACAGCGGCTGCACGTCGATCCGCGCCAGGCGCGACTCCAGCTCGGGCTCGGGCAAGGCGGCCAGCAGCACCCGGCCCATCGAGGTCGCGTAGGCGGGGAGCCGCGTGCCCACCGACAGGGTGATGCTCATGATCCGCCGGGTCGGCACGCGGGCGACGTAGACGACCTCGGTGTCATCGAGCACGGAGATCGACGAGGACTCGTTGACGCGGTCGACGAGCGCCTCCATGTGAGGCTGGGCCACCTCGGGCAGGGTGAGGCTCGACAGGTAGGCGTAGCCCAGCTCCAGGACCCGCGGGCTGAGGGTGAACCGACCGTCGGCGAAGCTCATGTAGCCGAGCCGCACGAGGGTGAGCAGGAAGCGCCGCGCGGCCGCGCGCGTCAGACCGGTGATGCGGGCCACCTCGGAGAGCCCAAGCTCCCGATGCTCGGCATCGAAGGCGCGGATGACCGCCAGCCCGCGCTCGAGCGACTGGACGAAGTCGGCACTCCTCGGTCGTTCCTCCTGCACGTCCACCTCCGTTCGGTATGCGCACACTACTTGAGCCGGTCGATCGGTGACTGGTGGTCGCGCCCCGCCGGCCGGGGTAGCGTGGTCGTCATGGCGGCGAGCGGGACACGGTGAACGCGGGGCGACGGGCAATCGCCGCCGAGGTCTTTGCGGCCGGCCGGGCCTACGACGCCCAGCAGGCCAATCGGCTCGATCGGCTGCGCAACCTCGAGCCCGAGACCGCCGAGCTGCTCGGCGTGCTCGTGCGCGCGATGGGCGCCCGCCGGGTGTTGGAGATCGGCACCTCGAACGGCTACTCGACGCTGTGGCTGGCCGATGCCGTGGAGGCGACCGACGGCCGCGTCGAGACGCTCGATCTCGATCCCCGGCGCACCGAGCAGGCGCGCGCGAACCTGGTGCGCGCCGGCCTGGACGGCGTCGCCGACCTCCGCACCGCCGGCGCCGCCCAGGCCCTCACCGAGTACCCCGACGCCGCCTGGGAGCTCATCTTCCTCGACGCCGAGCGACCGGAATATCCCGGCTACTGGGAGAACCTGAAGCGCGTGCTCGCGCCCCGGGCGATGCTGGCCATCGACAACGCGATCTCGCACACCGACGAGCTCGACGGCTTCAACCGGTTGCTGGACGCCGACCCGGACGTGCAGTCGGCGCTCGTCCCGATCGGCGCGGGAGTCATCCTCGCCGTCGTCGACGGCTGACCGCTTCACCCCCGCGATCGCGCAATCGCGGAGAGACGACGGCGATGACGATCGCCAGGCCGGCGGCGATCCCCAGCGCGATGTGTGCGCCGGCGATGAAACCGGCCCGGCCGGCGAGCAGCGAGCCGAACAGCGCCACGCCGAGCGCCGAGCCGGTCTGGCGCAGCGTGTTCAGGGTGCCGGCGGCCACGCCCGAGCGGGTCCGGTCGACGCTGCCGAGCAGCTCGGAGGTGATCACCGGGATGATCGCGCCGGCGGCGGCTCCGAGCACGGTCAGCGGAACGACCATCGCCGCGTAGCTCGTCGCGGCGCCGACCCCGAGCAGTCCGGCGCATGCGGCGGCCACCGCCACCGCCGCCACCGCCACGGTGCGGCGCGGACCAAAGCGCTCGGTCAGGCGTCCGGCGAGGAGGTTGGTGGCGGTGACCCCGAGCATGACCGGGGCGAGGGCCAGTCCGGTCTGCAGCGGCGTCAGCCCCTGCTCGCGCTGAAACAGGAGGCTGAAGACGAAGATCAGGCCGTAGAAGGCGATGTTGACGAGCAGTCCGATCGCGGCCGCCGCGCTGAACGTACGATCGGCGAACAGACGCAGCGGCAGCATCGGCTGGGCGCTTCGCGCCTCCACGGCCACGAAGGTCGCGCCCGCGGCGACGGCCAGGGCGAACCCGGTGAGGACGAGCGGCGACGCGAAGCCGTCCGCCCCGCCCTCGATGGTCGCGGCGACCAGGGCGGTCAGCATCAGCACGCCCAGCACCTGACCGCTGACGTCGACGCTCCGGTCGCGCGATTGCGAGGTCTCACTCGCGTGACGCAGGGTGAGCCCCACGCCGGCCAGCGCCACCGGAACGTTGATGAAGAAGATCGCCCGCCAGCCGAGGGTGGCGATCAGCACCCCGCCGATGAGGGGGCCACCGGACAGCGACAGGCTGGCGCCGGCCAGCCACAGCCCGACGGCACGCGCCCGGTCGGCGGCGTCGGGGTAGGCGTGGTTGAGGAGCGTCAGGGAGGCCGGGACGAGCACGGCGGCGCCGATCCCCTGAATCGCCCGAGCGGCGATCAGCGCCGCCAGACCGGGGGCCAGCCCGCACGCCGCCGACGCGAGCATGAACACCACAAAGCCGCCGACGAACACCCGGCGCGCGCCGATGCGGTCGGCCAGCGCCCCCGCGGTGAGGATGAACGCGGCGAAGCCGACCGTGTAGGCGTTGACGACCCACTGCAGTGCGCTCACCCCGCCCCCGAGGCTGCTGCCGATCGACTTGATGGCCACGTTGACGACGCTGACGTCGAGCTGGACGACCGCGAAGCCGAGGCTCGTCGCGACGAGCGTCCAGCGGCGGGCATCGCGCCCGCGGGCGCGCTCCCCGGTCGGCGGTGCCGGTTGGGTGATCGCCATCGCCACCGACGCTAGCCGCCGGACGCTTCGCCGCCCGGCGAAATGCGCTCACGCCCCGACGAGCAGCTTTCGGGCCCGTTCCGGGCCGATCGAGAGCAGCAGCGTCGGCAGCCGTGGACCGGTCTCGGCATCGACGAGCAACCGGTAGACGGCCCTGAAGAACTCTCGCTGGGCGGCCTTGACCTCGGCGCTCGGCTCCGCATCGGCGGATAGGCCGTGAAGCGTCTTCGGTACGGCGTAGACGAGCGCGGTCAGGCCCTCGATCGACCAGTCGGTCGCCAGGCCGTCGGCGAGCAGGTCCACGCCGCGACGCATCGGCTCGTCGAGCTGCTCGTAGGCCTCGCGCGCGAACTCGGCGCGCACGCGGGTGCGCTCGGTCTCGGGAACGACCTCGTTGGCGAAGCGGATCGCGCAGCTGAGCCGGGGCTCGAGCTCGGCCAGCAGCAGGTCCGGAGCGGGCGCCGAGCCGTCGAGGTGGGCGGAGACGATCCGCGCGATCTGCTCGCGGTTGCCCTGGGTGATGTCGGCCACCGAGGCGAGCAGACGAAACGACACCGGCCGGGCCGTCCGCTGCACCGGACCCGCTGAGGATTCGACGCTCTGGCGGTGCACTGCGATCTCATCAGCTGCGGCCTCGCCGGACGCGACCCGGGACTCGAGCCGGTCCCATTCGTCGTACAGCCGCTGGATGGCGCGGGCCGTCAGGTCGATGGCGAACGACTGCCCGGGGAGGCGGCGGACGTACAGCCAGCGGACGATCGCCGGCTCGATCACGTCCAGCGCCGTGGCGGGGATCGCCGCTCCGCCGACCGAGCCCGACATTTTGCCGCCGACGCCGGCCAGCGACACGAACGAGTAGACGACCGAGTCGGGCGCCTGCGCGCCGTAAAGCTCGGAGACGAGGATCCGCCCGACGGTGAAGCTGCCCGTGGGGGCGTGATGATCCTCGCCGGCGGGCTCGAAGGCCACCCCCTCGTAGGCCCAGCGCATTGGCCAGTCGACCTTCCACACGAGCTTGCCGCTGATCGTCTCGCCGTCGGCGAGGCTCATCTCGCCGGAGTGGCCACACCGGCATTCGTACTGAACGGTTTCGTCGTGGTAGCCGGTGACCCGGGTGTTGTCGGTCCCGCACACAGGGCAGTAGGGCTTGAACGGGTAGTACTCGCGGCGGCGCTCCTCGAGCGGGCGGGCGTGACGGCCGGCGGTCTGCTGGCCGGCCAGCGTGTCGAACACGAGGCCGCGCTCGTCCATCGCCCGGCGAATCGAGGCGTTGTAGGCGCCGGCGGGATAGCGCTCGGACTGGCGCACCTCGGTCATCTGAATTCCGAGCACGTCGAGCGAGGCGCGCAGCTCGTCCATGAAGTGCTCGGCGTAGGAACCGGCTTTGCCCTCGGGATCGGGGATCGCCGCCAGCGGCATCCCGACGTAGCGCTCGAAGGAGGGATCGACCCCCGCCGGGACCTTGCGGAAGCGGTCGTAGTCATCCCACGAGTGCAGGTGGACCACGGCGCGACCGCGTCGACGCAGCGCCTCGGCGACGAGGTGGGTGGTGAACACCTCCCGCAGGTTGCCCATGTGGATCGGCCCTGAGGGCGAGATCCCGGAGGCGACGACGAGCGGCGACGCGGGGTCCTCGTCGCCGTGCGCGGCGACGATCCGCTCGGCGATCGCGTCGTCCCACAGAGCGGCGTCGGTCATGAGGCTCAGCGTAGTTAAGCGGATGCGACACGACTAGTCCACGACGAGGACGAGCAGGTGGCGCGGCCCGTGCACGCCCTCCACCCGCGAGAGCTCGATGTCCGAGCTCGCGGACGGGCCGGAGACGAACGTCACCGGGGCGCGCCGGTCGGCGACCGCCGAGGCCACCGCCGCCACCGCCTCGGGGACCTGGCCGACGACCTGCTCGGCGCGCACGACGCAGATGTGGTGGTCGGGAACGAGGGTGAGCAGGCGCCGCCCGCTGAGCGCCTGGCCGTCGAGCACGAGCGTGCCCGTCTCGGCGATCGCGACCGCGCAGCCCGTGATCGCGCCGTCGAGCCCGTCCAGCTCGGCCGGGCGCAGCCCGTGGTCCTCCACGACGTCGATCCCGTCCGGGCGCCACTCCGTCGGCAGCTGCGGCGGGACGGCCACCCGCGCCAGGCCCATTCCCTCGCAGGCCCGCTGCACCGCGGCGGCGACGTCGGGGGCCGCCACGCGGTGGATATCGGCGCGGTAGTCGCTGACCCGCTCGCACAACAGCTCGATCAGCTCGGTCCGCGAGCGGGCATCGGCCTGTCGGTAGTCGCGGGCGATGGGAACGTCGGCGGCCTGCTCGCGGGTGGGCACGTCGGCCAGCGACCTCCGGATCCGGCGCAGGATCTCGTCGCGGGCGGCGCTCACGAGCCGCCCTCGCGCTCGCGCCACCAGTCGCGGAAGCTCTGACGCGGAACCGGCTTGAGGTCACGGGCCGCGGTCCAGCCGGCGAGCGGTCCGGGCAGTCGCGTGATCTTCCCCCGCCGCACGAGGGGCCACTGGGCGAAGCGTCCGGCGCGCTGGGCGGCCTCGTAGAGGCGGCGGTTGGCGAACACGCGCGCGAGGGCTCGCATCGCGACGTGCTCGGCGTCGGCGCCGTGGTGGCGCACGACCTCGCCGCGGAGATGGACGAGCACCTCCGGGATGTTGATCTTCACCGGGCATACCTCGTAACAGGCACCGCACAGGCTCGAGGCGTAGGGCAGCGATCCGGCGTCGTCGAGGTTGGTGAGCATCGGCGTGAGGATCGCCCCAATCGGCCCCGGGTAGGTGGAGCCATAGGCATGCCCGCCGGTGCGCTCGTAGACCGGGCAGACGTTCAGGCACGCCGAGCAGCGGATGCAGTTCAGGGCCTGGCGCCCGACCTCGTCGGCGAGGACCTTGGTGCGCCCGTGATCGACGAGCACGAGATGAAACTCTCCCGGCCCGTCGCCATCGCCCGCCCCGGTCCACAGCGAGGTGTAGGGGTTCATCCGCTCGGCCGTGGAGGAACGGGGCAGCAGCTGCAGATAGACCTCGAGATCCCGCCAGGTGGGGATCACCTTCTCGATCCCCATCACGGTGATGAGCACCTCGGGCAGCGTCGTGCACATGCGACCGTTGCCCTCGGACTCCACCACCGCCACCGACCCGGTGTCGGCGATCGCGAAGTTGGCGCCGCTGATCCCCACCTTGGTCTCGAGAAACAGCCGGCGCAGGTGCCGGCGGGCGGTCTCGGCCAGCTCGCGGGGATCGTCGGAGAGGTCGGGCGGAGCGTCGGGCAGCGTGCGCCGGAACAGGTCGCGGATCTGGGCCCGGTTCTTGTGGATCGCCGGAACGAGGATGTGCGACGGCATGTCGTCGCCCAGCTGGATGATGAGCTGCGCCAGATCGGTCTCCCACGGGTGGATCCCGCGCTTCTGGAGCGCCTCGTTGAGTCCGGTCTCCTCGGTCGTCAGCGACTTGGACTTGACGACCTCGGTGGCGCCGTGCGCGGCGATCAGGTCGCCGACGATCCGGTTGCACTCCTCGCCGTCGCGCGCCCAGTGCACGATGCCGCCCGCCCGGGTCACCGACTCCTCCAACTCGAGCAGGTAGGCGTCGAGGTGGCGCAGGGTCCGCTCCTTGATCGCGCGCCCGGCCTCGCGCAGCTCCTCCCAGTCGGGCAGCTCGGCGACGACGTCGGCGCGCTTGGCGCGGATCGTGTGCGTGGCGTGCCCGAGGTTGCGGCGCAGCTGGCTGTCGGCGAGCGCCGTGCGCGCCGCCGCGGGAAAGTCGATCGTCGGGATCAGCGGGTCGGTCACAGCGCCACCGGCTCGGTCGCGTCGGTCCGCGCCAGGATCTCGGCGATGTGCATCGTGCGCACCCCCGCGCGCTGGCGCGAGAGCGCGCCACCGATGTGCATCAGGCAGGAGTTGTCGGCGGAGGCGCACACCTCGGCGCCGGTGTCGAGGATCGTGCGCACCTTGTCGGTGAGCATCGCGATCGAGGTGTCGGCGTTCTTGACCGAGAACGTGCCGCCGAAGCCACAGCACTCCGCGGCCTCGGGCAGCTCCTGAAGATCGATGCCCTTCACCGCCCGCAGCAGGCGCAGCGGCCGGTCGCCGACGTGCAGCATGCGCAGCGAATGGCACGTCGGGTGATAGGTCACCCGGTGCGGGAAGAAGGCGCCGACGTCCTCGACGCCCAGGCGATCGACGAGCAGCTCGGTGAGCTCCAGCACCCGTGGGATGAGCTCGTCCACCGCCCGGGCCAGACCAGGGTCGCCGGACCGCTCGGCGACGCGCCGGTAATAGTCACGAACCATCCCCACGCACGAGGCAGAGGGCGAGACCACCACCTCGCTGTCGGCGAACGTCTCGACGAAGCGGCGCACGAGCGGAACCGTCTCGGCGGCGTAGCCGGTGTTGAAGTGCATCTGGCCGCAGCACGTCTGCTCCAGCGGGAAGTCGACCTCGACCCCGAGGCGCTCGAGCAGCGCCACCACCGCGCGGCCGGTCTCCGGAAACAGCGTGTCGTTGAAGCAGGTGATGAACAGCGACGCGCGCACGGCGCTCAACGTACCCCCTCGCGCCGCCTCGCACCCGCCCCGCTCGGGCAAGTGCTTGCGCGCGCAAGCATCTCCTGGTAAGCTTGCCCTAGCAAGCAACTACCGACGAGGCCCGACATGCAGCCGATCGAAGGCATCCACCACATCTCGCTGATCACCGGAGACGCTCCCCGCAACGTCGATTTCTACGCGCGGGTGATGGGCCTGCGGATGGTCAAGAAGACCGTCAACCAGGACGATCCGAGCGTCTATCACCTGTTCTACGCCGACGAGGACGGCTCGCCAGGAGCCGACATCACCTTCTTCGAGTACCCGGGCGCGCGGCCCGGGCGGGCCGGCGCCGGCATGATCGACCGCATCACCCACCGCGTCGCCGGCGAGGACGCTCTTGACTTCTGGGCCGACCGGCTGGCCGGCGAGGGCGTGGCCGTGCAGCGAGCGCCTGGCTCACTGCGGTTCGCCGACCCCGAGGGGATGGGCCACGAGCTGGTCGTGGCCGCCGTCACCGACCGGCCGCTCGTCGCCGCCCACCGCGAGGTGCCGGCGCGATTTGCCCTCCAGGGCTTCGAGGCGGTCCACGCGCTCGCGCACGACCCGGCCCGCAGCGAGGCCCTCGTCACCAAGACGCTCGGCTTCTCGGCGCTCAAGCCGCACGACTACGAGGCGCGTGGTCAGCACCGCGGCGGCCGCATCGTCTTTCAGCAGTCCGATGAGCGCGGGGTTCCCGGGGCCGGGACCGTGCACCACGTCGCCTGGTCGGTGCTCGCCGCCGAGATCGCCGACTGGCGCCAGCACGTCGCGGCCGGCGGTGCCCGACCGACGCCGGTCATCGATCGCTTCTGGTTTGAGTCGGTCTACTTCCGCGAGCCGGGCGGCGTCCTCTACGAGCTGGCCACGCTCGACGGCGCCGGCTTCGCTGCCGACGAGGAGCCGGAGCTGATGGGCCGCCGCCTCGTCCTCCCGCCGTTCCTCGAGTCCGAGCGCGATCGCATCGAGCCCGCCCTGACGCCGCTGCCCGACACCTCCGTCTACCGGCCGGAGCCCGCTCCGGCTCAGGGCTGACGATGGCAGGGTCATCGACCCGGCTCGCGTTCGAGCACGTCTATGAGCCGGGCGCCAGCCCGTGGACGCTGCTCCTCCTGCACGGCACCGGCGGCGACGAGCACGACCTGGTGGCGCTCGGCCGCCAGCTGGCCCCCGACGCCGGGCTGCTGTCGCCGCGCGGCCAGGTGTTGGAGAACGGGATGCCCCGTTTCTTTCGCCGCCTGGCCGTCGGCCAGCTCGACATTCCCGATCTCCTGGCCCGCACCGACGAGCTGGCCGAGTTCGTCTCGGCGGCCGCCGGCGCCTACGAGCTCGATGCCGAGCGCGTCGTGGCGGTCGGCTTCTCCAACGGCGCCAACATCGCGGCCAGCCTCCTGCTCCGGCGGCCCGGCGTCCTGCGGGGAGCGGCCCTGCTGCGGGCGATGTGTCCCTACGAACCCGAGCGTTCGCCCGCGCTGAGCGGCACCGACGTCCTGATCGCGGCCGGCGCTGACGATCCCTACTCGCCGCCCGACCAGGTGCATCGCCTGGCCGAGATCCTTGAGGCGGCGGGCGCCTCGGTCACGACCAGCGTCGAGCCCGGGGCCGGCCATGGGCTCACCCAGCACGACCTCGAGCGGCTGGCGGCCTGGGTGGCCGCTCTGACCGGCTGATCACAAAGATGTGCTTTGACGCTGCAAGACGAGAACGCAGAATCGAAGGAGTCGGCAAGTGACGCAAGCTAAGGAGCTCGTGGTACGACATACGAGCGGCGCTCTGCCGTGAATCGCCGCACCGCGCTCGCGTTCGTTCGCGTCAGCGTTGTCGGTAATCGAGCGAAGCGCGGGCGTTTTGAGTCGCCCGATCTTCAGCGCGCCGCGATCGATGCGTGGTGTGGGATGGACTGGGCTGCTTGACCAGATAGCGAAGGCGGGCGGCTGGATCGCAGCCGCCGATGGCACGATCGACACCTCTACGCGTACGGCGAAGATGGCGACCACGATGCATTTCGCCATGGCCGAGAATGAGTTAGAGCGCTATCACGAGACCTCGGCGGTGGTTCACGCACGCGCGATCGTGGACAAGGGGCGGCACATGGGCGGCACGCCGTTCGGGTATCGCCGCGACGCCGGCAAACGCCTGGTCATCCGCGTCCTCGAGGCGAAATGGGTGAAGTGCTGTCAGATGCGTTCGATTACCTCTCTCCCGACGAGCAGCGCGACGAGCTACGCACCCTCGTCCGCTGCGTCATGGTCGAGGCTGGCGAGGGGCCACTCGCCGACCGCGTTCACGTCCTACGCGGGGCGACCCCGTCGAGCTGCCCCGGCAAGGCGTCCCCAGCGTCGCCCGCCGCTGGACTCCACCAGCTCTCGCCGAACCGGCGCTCTAACCCGCTACCTGGGTGGATGCGACGAGACGCGTGCCTGGCGGTCAGAGCTCGGCAGGCGGGTCACCGACATGCTAAACGACGGACCGCTGCGGTTGTACCCACGCAGTCCAACCGGGACGGGGGAGATCCTGGCGGCCGGCGCCCTGTTTTGCGAGCTGAGCAGCCGCGTCGCGTCGTCGGCGGAGCGGATGCGTTGAATCAACCGCTCCACGTGTGCCGTGGCGCTGATCGCCTCTGGTTCGTCGTCTGATGCGGTCATGTCACGCGTCCTCTGTTGCCCGAGCGGATTGCAGCCGCGACTGGTAGGGCGGGCAGCCGCAGTGACGGGCTCCGCGCAGTCCTCGACGCCCGTGTGAGGGGCGGCGGAGCCTGTGAAGGGAACAGCATCATCGGGTCCCGTTCGTTGCGTACGTTCACACGAATGCTGCCGCCGGGCGCCCCCGCGACCAAAGACCGCACTGAACGCCATCCGTCAGCTTCCGCCGCGCAGGCTGAAGGCAACCGACCCGATCGAGTCTACCGGCCAAATCGACCGGCGACGGCAGCCCGATCCGTCGTCCTCGTCCTCCCAACAGCGTGTTGACCCAACTCAATGCGCGCTGTCGAACGGGTGGTGTCCTCAGGCCTTCAAGCGCCGGGCTCGCGCCAGAGCGTCGGTGCTCGCATCCGCTCCTGAGATCACACGGCCCCAGACGATTGTTGCGACTCTTCGCTCTGCCGTGCGTTCGGAGCCCTCTTTACGGGCATCATCAGAAGGCTGCATCGCCACGACGCGTCGCTCGTTGGCGCTCAACCGAACGGGACGTATGGTGGACGAGTCGTTAGAGTTCGAACTGCCCCGAGGCCCGCACGCGCCGGCGCGGGCGCGCCGTCTGATTGCTGAACTCGGCGCTTCGGTGCTTGATCGCGACGAGCTGAACCGCGCGAGGCTCGCGGTCAGTGAGCTGGTGACCAATGCCGTGGTGCATGGCCGGGGGGTGATCAGCCTGAGAGCGAGTCTCGATCGCGACCGATTGTTGGTTGAGGTGATCGATGAGGGCTCGGGGTTTGCGCGCGTCGTGCACGAACGCAGCTTCGATGATCTTGGCGGCCGCGGATTGGACATCGTCGATTCAGAAACGAGCCGGTGGGGTCTGTATGAGGGCACGACCCACGTCTGGTTTGAGATCGAGCGATCCGGACCCCGGCTGGGCGCCGAGAACACCCCGATCCCCGACGCGTTCGAGTAACCGCCGAGCCCGCGCAGGACTCGATCTGCGTCACCGGATCAGCTCATCGCTCGGCGGCGAGGATGCGTCGCCGCCGGTCGGCGGGTGGATGATTTTCCACGCAGTCGTGAGCGTGGAAGTACTCGCCGTGGTAGCGGATAAACGGGTCGCTGTCTCGCACCGGCGCGCCACACTGTGCACAGTCCGGCGGATGATCGCCGCCGCCAATGGGCAGGAGCGCCGACAGCGCGCTTTGGGCGAACCCGAGACTGTGGATCAACGCGACAGCCGTCCGCTCGATCACGGTGCCAACCGCACCGTGTACTGGGCCGGTCCATTGGCCGCCGCGAGACGCCCGACCTGCTGTGAGAGCCGCACGCCGGACTTGCGAATCAAGAAGATGCATCAGGACTGCTCCCTGGAGAAGTGAGCTTGGCGTAACGCCAGGTCCACCTCACGTCGCCTGGTTCTCCGACGTGAGCAGTCCCCAACTGTTCCTGCGGTCAAGCCCGCGGCTGGGCTGCTACGAACTCAACTGCGATTTACCCGGTTGAATCCTCAGCAAACGTACGTTCGCTGACTGCGGGGTGGATCTCTCGCGATCGCGATGATAAATTCGGTGCGCGGTCGAACGGGCGCGGTCTCGGATCGACTCGCTACACAAAGTAGAACGGCGGTCAAGCGCTTCGAAAACCGCGGAGCGTTTCTCCCCTTCACACGTTGTCGGATATCACGTGAAGGTGACCAATGGCCGCAGCTGTCCAGACAGATCCATGTGATGCACTCCGATTCGGGCTGCGCACTGCGCTCAGCGAGCAGGGCAGCAGCACCACGATCAGCCTCGACGGCGAGTGGGACCTCGCCGCGCAGGAGGGTGCGCGTCGCGCCGTGCGCCGCGCACTGTCGCGCCAGCCCGCCCGCGTGGTCCTGGATCTCAGTCGCCTCACGTTCATCGATTCCAGCGGCGTGCACGTCGTCATCGACCTCGTCAAACGCGCGGCCCGGCTGAGGATCGAGCTCGCGATCATTCCCGGCCCGCCGGCGGTGCAGCGCATCTTCGACGTTTGCGGGCTCACCCAACGCCTCCCGTTTACCAGCGCCGGTGGACGCGAGTTGAGCCGCGAGACCCCGTAGCGCCCCCGCCCCCCGGCGCTGCGGGATCTGGCGGCCCGCCCTCTCCCGCCAGCCCCAAGGCCGACCGCCGGGCTTCGCCCGGCGGTCGGCCGCTCCTCCCTCAGCGCACTTCAGCGGGCCTTCCTAGACCGACACATCCCAGATGACCGCCGCGCACCTCTCCAATGCGCGGCCCGCCAAGCCGGCCGTTTGATCGAGCAGGGGAATCGCCCAGGCTCAGCACCGCCCCTCACACGTGCCATTACCTCAACGAGCCACCTCGTCCGGGAACGGCCACTGCCCGGTCTACGCTCCCACCAAGTTTTGGTCAGGCGCCGCTCGCTCAAGTCAAGCCCGGCGCGGCTCAATGCTTCCGGCCGCGCCGAATCGCCGATCACCCCGGACGACGAACCTGCCGGACCTGTGTCCCGTCGATAGCAGCTAGCTGTCCACAGTCCATCCACGAGCATTCCTGACTCTGGCGGAGTCTCAACTGGCTGGCTACGAACCGGGACGCAACAGGGTCGACCTGAGCCCACTCGAGGACGGCTCTGGAACGAGGCCTCAGGAAAGACCCGGTCTTCCGGGGACCTTGGCCACAAATCCTGCTGCCGACCCTCAATGTGCTGGATGAAACCGACGTCTCGTCTCATCGCTTGCTGTCAATGTTTACCTCGACGGCGTCGGCTGGTTCCCGGTGGATTGAACGATCCCGTGCTCTCGGCTGCCCTGCTCATCAGGGACGTAGCCTTCTCGTCGACGCTGACCTCCATGGGGACGAGCTACCTGGGTATCGGGCCGGCATGTTTGCAGAGCGATTTGCGTAGGTGGCAGGTCAGCTGGCCGGGCACCACCTGCGAAGGTTGCGCTTAGGCGCTGATGGCG
This sequence comes from uncultured Solirubrobacteraceae bacterium, assembly GCA_963744845.1. GTDB lineage: Bacteria > Actinomycetota > Thermoleophilia > Solirubrobacterales > Solirubrobacteraceae > Palsa-465. The sequence continues at coordinate 417,871 of CAVUVE010000011.1, read as the reverse complement.
GGCTCGTTCTACCTCAGCTTCGGTCTCGAGCGGAGCCGATCTGGTCTGCGTCGTTCGTCTGTGCTAGGTGATCGGGATTGTTCTTCGGGGTGCAGCACGAACATTTCGCAGGCGATGTCGGCGTTGGTGTCGATGCCGCTGATGAACGCCTTGACCTGGCGTCCGGTGATCCGTTCGACCGGCTCGGTGAACCGGGCCTCCTCAGCGTATTGAAACAGCAGCCGAATGTCTCTGAGTCGTTGGTGCTCGCCCATCGCCTGGAGGTTGCGTTCGGCTGGGGTGAAGGTGTGCTCCAGGATGCACACGAGCGTGTCCGGACCGGCATAGTTGGTCCGGACCTTGGTCGGTCCTCGCCCGAATTGGTCTTTGTAGATCTGCACCATCGCGTGGGAGACCTCCTGCATCGGGGAGCGTTCACCAGCCGCGGAACTCTCGAAGCGTTGCATCGGGGTGCTTCCCGGTGTGTCGTGTGCATCTGCCATATCTGCCTACTCTCTTGCCCGAATGGGGAGGTTCGCGGCTGAGCAGGCGGGCCCAAAGTGCGCAGCGACGGCGAAGCACGCTCGGTGCAGGTGGCGGCGGCGCGCGGTGCCATCCGCCCGAAGATCGACGCCAGCGCCTCAATCTCCTCGTCGTCGAGACGATCGAAGAACGCGCGCTGGACGGAGTCGAAGTGCGTGCGCTGAGCGGTCCGCATGAGCTCGAGACCGGCGGGCGTCAGGTGGGCCTCGACGGCGCGCGCGTCCTCCGGACACGGCTGGCGGGCGATCAGGCCCCGGCTCTCCAGCGCGGCGGCGATGCGCGAGACGCGGCTGAGGCTCAGCCCGGCCGCGCCGGCGAGGGCCGACAGGCGCAGGCAGCGGTCCGGAGCAGCGGCCAGGCGCGCCAGCAGCTCGAGGCTTGACAGAGTGAGCCCGTAGCGCGTCTCCAGCTCGCCGTCGAGCATCCGCGTCAGCTGCTTGTGCGTCTCCAACAGCCCGATCCACGCGTCGGCGTGGCGCTCAGACCAGGTAGCCACCCCGTCTTCGCCGACGAGGTAGATGGTTGACGACGGTGAGCGTGCCATTCTGTCGCAGACATTCTACCGGCTACTTGTTAGCGCAAGTTTCGCGTCGCCCCTCGTGGGTAACGAAATCAGTGTCGCCTCTTCGCCGAAGGAGCCAGCATGCCGGATTCAGATCCCACCACCGGACCCCGCCACGAGCCCGACCGCATCTACGAGCGCAATCCCGATCCTGCCGAGGCGGCCGACCGGCCGCTGGAATCCAAGTCGTCCTCGGAACCGCTGCACGCCACCGACGAGCCCGACCAGGCCGAGCGCGACCGGGATCCCCACCACGCCCTGAACACTCCGGTCGGCGAGCCCGACCCCGAGGCGGACTCGGATCCGTACCGGACGCCGACCGCGGACGATGACGACGATCACGCGTCGGGCACGCGCGGCAGCGGGCAGGGCGCGGAGGACCGATGAGCAGCCGGACGGCAACGGCCCGGCGACTGCTCGAGCGCACCGGCGAGCACCCGGTCATCAGCCTCGACTTCGATCTCGACCCCGAGGAGTTCGCCACCGCCCCGGCGCGCGCCTCACAGGCACGGGCGCTGATCGACGAGGGCCGCCGGATCGTCGACGACGCCGCCTCGCTCGATCATCAGGATCGAGCGGCGCTGACCAGCGACCTGTCTCGGATCGACGACTACCTGACGTCCGACGAGCTGCCCGTCTCGGGCGCGGGGGCACTGGCGATCTTCTGCTCCGGGCGCGACGACCTGTTCGAAACCGTGACGCTGCCCCGGCCGACGGCCTCGAGCGTGTTCATCGACCGCATCCCGCACGTCGAGCCGCTCGTCGTCCAAGGAGACGACGAGCGATGGTGCGCCGTTCTCGTCACCAGCCGGACCGGCGATATGTACCGGGGCGAGGGGTCAGAGGGCTCAGAGCGCCAGCGGATCGCCGACTACGTCCGTGGCCACGGCAAGGGCGCCGCCGCCGGCGAGAACACCCAGGAGGAGGACCTGGAGAATCATCTCCGTGCCGTCGCCGACGCGATCTATCGCGACTGGCAGAAGGAGCCGTTCACGACGCTCGTCCTCAGCGGCCCGGTGGAGCCCGTGGCCCGTCTGGAGGAGCTGCTGCACAACGATCTGCGGCCGATGCTGGCCGCGTCTCACCTCGACCTCGATGTCGCCTCGGCGACCGAGAGCAAGGTCCGCGACGCGGTCGCCGGCGTGATCGAGGCCAAGCGACGAGCGCGGGCCGAGCGAGCGCTCGAGGAGCTGACCGAGACGACGCGGGCCGTCACCGGGATCGCCGACACGCTCGAGGCGCTGAACGAGCGCCGCGTGCAGACGCTCCTGCTGAGCCGTGACTTCTCAGCCACCGGCGCGCGCTGCCCGAGCTGCGGTCTGCTGGTCGCCGAGACGAGCGACACCTGCCCGGCCGACGGAACGCCGACCGAGGCGACCGACCTGCGCGAGGCGGCAGTGCAGGCGGCGCTGCTCCAGGACGCGACCGTCATCGCCTTCGACGAACCCCAGGACGATCTTCCCCCCGCCCGGCCGATCGCGGCCCTGCTGCGCTTCTGAGCTGAGTGACGGGATCCACCCGCCGTTCGCGGGGCGTCGCGGGGACAATGCAACCATGACCCCGCCGTTTCGCTCGCTGTACAGCCACGGATACGTGCGCGTCGCCGCGGCCGTCCCCCACGTGCGGATGGGCGACCCCGGCTTCAACGCCGCCCGCACGATCGAGCTGGCCCGGCGTGGCCACGAGACGGCGGCGGCGGTCGTCGTGTTCCCCGAACTGGGGCTGGCCGGTTACTCGAGCGAGGACCTGTTTCACCAGGCCGCGCTGCTCGACGGCGTGCAGGACGGCCTCCGGGCCGTGGTCGCGGCGAGCGTCGACCTGCAGCCGCTGCTCCTGGTCGGCGCGCCCGTGCGCGCCGAGGGCGGCCTGTTCAACGCCGCCCTCGCGATCCATCGCGGCCAGATCCTCGGTGCCACGCCCAAGAGCTACCTGCCGGAGTACCGCGAGTACTACGAGAAGCGCCAGTTCCGGGCCGCGCGCGATCTGGTCGGCGGCCAGCTGACCCTGCTCGGCACGACCGTGCCGTTCGGGCCCGAGCTCCTCTACGACTGCCGCGACGTATCCGGCTTCACGCTGCACGTGGAGGTCTGCGAGGACCTGTGGAGCCCGATCCCCCCGAGCACCTATGGAGCGCTCGCCGGCGCGACGGTGCTGGCCAACCTCTCGGCGAGCAACATCACGATCGGCAAGGCCGAGTTCCGTCGCATGCTGTGCGAGTCCCAATCGGCCAAGACCGTGTCGGGCTACGTGTTCTCGGCAGCCGGACTGGGCGAGTCGACGACCGACCTCGCCTGGGATGGCCAGGCCCTGATCTGCGAGAACGGGGATCTGCTGACCGAAGCCGAGCGTTTCTCCGACGAGCAGCAGCTGATCGCCGCCGACATCGATCTCGACCGCCTGCAGTCCGACCGAATGAGCATCTCCAGTTACGGCGACACGATCGGCGATGTCCGCGAGCGGCTGCGGGGGTTTCGCCGCATCGCCTTCGAGCTCAACCCTCACGGGGCACCCACGGCCCCGGTGACCCTGAGCCGGCGCGTCGAGCGATTCCCCTACGTGCCCGCCAACCCCGTCAGCCGCAACGATCGCTGCGCGGAGGTCTACAACATCCAGGTCAGGGGGTTGCAGACCCGCCTGATGGCGACCGGGATCGAGAAGATCGTGATCGGCGTCTCCGGCGGGCTGGACAGCACGCACGCGCTGATCGTCGCCGCGCGCGTCGTCGACCGCTTGGGGCTGCCGCGCTCCAACGTGCTCGGCTACACGCTGCCCGGCTTTGCGACGAGCGCGCGGACGCTGAGCAACTCCCACGCCCTGATGAAGGCCCTCGGCGTCAGCGCCGCCGAGCTCGACATCCGCCCCGCGGCGATGCAGATGCTGCGCGACCTGCACCACCCGGCCGCCGACGGCGTGCCCCAGTACGACGTCACCTACGAGAACGTCCAGGCCGGAGAGCGCACCTCGCACCTGTTCCGCCTGGCCAACTATCACGGCGGCCTCGTGCTCGGCACCGGCGATCTCTCCGAGCTGGCCCTCGGGTGGAGCACGTACGGCGTCGGCGATCAGATGTCGCACTACAACGTCAACGCGTCGGTTCCCAAGACCCTGATCCGCTTCCTGCTGCGGTGGGCGATCAGCGCCGACCTGTTCGGCGACGCGGCCAACGAGGTGCTGCGCTCGGTGCTCGACACCGCGATCTCGCCCGAGCTCGTCCCCGGTGACGAGGATGGCGACGGGCCGCATCAGGACTCCGAGCAGACCGTCGGGCCCTACGAGCTGCAGGACTTCTTTCTCTACTACATCCTGCGCTTCGGTTACCGGCCGAGCAAGGTGGCGTTTCTCGCCGACTACGCGTGGGGCGATCGCAACCGGGGCGACTGGCCTGACCTGATTCCCGCCGAGCACCACAACGAATACTCGCTTGCGGAGATCCGCCACTGGCTGGAGGCGTTCCTGCGCCGCTTCTTTCAGACCAGCCAGTTCAAGCGCTCGGCGCTCCCCAACGGCCCCAAGGTCGGGTCAGGCGGATCACTGTCGCCGCGCTCGGACTGGCGCGCGCCGTCCGACGGCGACGCCGCCGCGTGGTTGCAGGAGTTGCACGCCGGAGTCCCTGAGCACGAAGGAGCCTGATGCCCCGTAACCCCGATCCGCTCACCCTCGCGCAGGCCGTCCGCCGCGCCTGCGACCTCGTCGATCCCGACGACGAGGACGCCATCATCGGTGACTTCCAGCGCGCGTTCGAGGACGCCGATGAGCCGATCCGGGCCCTCGATGACGTCGAGGAACGGGTGGCCACCGTGCTCTCGGAGCTCGACCCGGCGGTGAACAATGCCTCGCTCTCCATGGCCGCCGCGGTCACCGTGTACCTGCGCTACCGCCGCGACGAATTCGAGATGGAGCCGGCCAAGCTGCTCCGGCTCGCCGCTGAGGCCGAGTGGGAGGGTGACCCGCCTGACATCGTGGTCGACTGGCTCGCCGACCGCGGCATCAGGCTCTAGCGTCTAGCCGGCCTGGTCGCGTCCGTGGATGGGGCCGCTCGTCTGACGCAGCGGCTGGCCGGCCCGCCGGGCCCGGTCGGCGATGATCTCGGCAAGGACCGACACGGCCGTCTCCTCGGCCGTGCGGCTGCCGATGTCCAGCCCGCAGGGCGCGTGCAGGCGTTTGAGGCCCTCGTCGGAGACACCGGCGGCGCGCAGGCGCTGCTCTCGGTCGGCCGTCGTCTTGCGGCTCCCCAGCGCGCCGATGTATCCGGCGTTGGTATTGAGCGCGCCGATCAGGGCCGGCTCGTCGAACTTGGAGTCGTGGGTGAAGACGAGCACCGCGTCGCGCGGGCCGAGCTCGAGGTCGGCCATGACCTCCTGGGGCCAGCCGATCCGCACGTCGGCGACGGCGGCGAACCGCGGCGAGCGGGCGAAGCGGTCGCGCGCGTCGGCGATCGTCACCTGGTAGCCGATCGCTGAGGCGAACGGCGCCAGCGCCGCCGAGAAGTCGATCGCCCCGATGATGAACATCTGCGGTGGCAGCGCGTAGGAACGGATGTGGACGCGCTGCTCGTCGCCGAGGGTCGCGCCGTCGGAGCCGAACCGGCGCACGGTCGTCTTGCCCTCCTCGAGCAGTCCCTGGGCCTCGCGGGTCACGTTGCGATCGAGCAGCTCCGGTCCGCCCAGGGTGCCGGCGATCGTCTCCTCGGTGACGGCCAGCCGGGCGCCGGCATGCTCGCCGTCGAGCAGCGTGGCGATCGCCGCCGGGCGGCCCTCGGCGTGGGCCTGCAGGGCGCCCAGCTCGGTCTGGGCATCCTCTCCGCTCGGCTCGGAGACGAAGATGTGGACGATGCCGCCGCACATCAGGCCGACCGTGCCCGCCAGCTCGTCCGAGATGCCGTAGGTGAGGATCCCCGGCCCGCGCTCGCCGGCCATGATCGCCTCGGCCTCGGTGACGACCGCACCCTCCACGCAGCCGCCGGTGATCGAGCCCTCGATGTGACCGTGCTCGTCGACGACCATCATCGCGCCCTCCGGCAGGGGCGCCGAGCCCTCCACCTCGATCAGCAGCGCCTGCACGAAGCGCCGGCCCTCGCGCAGCCATTCGATGGCCATCTCCTGAGTGGCGTTGACGACGCCCGATTCGATCATCGCGTTCCCTCTATGTCAGTATCTCGACGCAAGTCTTCACCCTTCCAGGAATTGTGCATGCCCGTCTCCCCCGGCACCTATACCTTGAGCTCGGATCACGGCACCCTCACGGTGCGGACCGGACGCGGCGGCGCCGCCGCGAAAGCCGGGCACGACCTGCTCATCGAGGTCGGCTCGTGGGAGGGGACTCTGCAGCTGGCCGACGATCCGGCCGCGTCCTCGGTCTCGCTCACTGCCGATGCCGGGTCGATGCGCGTCCTCGAGGGGACCGGCGGAATGACCAAGCTCGGCGACGACGACAAGGCCGGGATCAAGCAGACGATCGACGAGGACGTGCTCAAGGGGTGCACGGTCACCTTCCAATCCACGGCGGTGCGGCCGGGGGGCGGCGGCAACGGATTCGAGGTCGATGGAGAGCTCGAGCTCCTGGGCCGTCGCGCGCCGGTCTCGTTCGCGCTGACGATCGACGACGGCGGCCACGTCGTCGGTCGCGCGACGGTCAAGCAGACCGACCACGGGATCAAGCCGTACTCGGCGCTGTTCGGCACGCTCAAGGTCGCCGACGAGGTCGAGGTCGCCGTGGACGCGCAGCTGCCGGCCGCCTGAGCTCGGGCACGCGGTGGATGTCGGCTGCGGGTTGGCTGTCCTCATCGGAGTTCTGCACTCAGCCTAGACCGGTCACGCCTGTGGACTCAGGCCACCGCGGCCACGAAGCGCCAGTCCAGGACCTCGCCCGTCCAGTCGTCGCGGTGAGCGGTCACGACGCTGCGCAGATCCGCGAGCGCGCCGCCGTGAGCAAGCGGGGTGAGCCCTTCCACGGTCAGCCGGCTGGTCAGGAGGTCCTCCTCGCGGACGGGCGCGGGGTGGTCGCACCCGTGCCACGCCAGCACCGCCGCGATCCCCGGGAGGGCGCGCGCCGACTGATGGGCGGCGAGCCCGATGGCGTGTCCGCCGTAGACGAGACGGTGCCCGGTCCCGGTGGCGCGGGGGTCGTGATGCACGGTCGCGAGGTTGAGCGTCAACCGCGACAGCTCGGTGGCAGCGGTCACAGGGTCGGCGACGTCGATGTCAAAGGCGTCGCCGACCGTCAGCTCGCCGGCGGCCGGACCGTCGACGACGTCGCGCAGCGCTCCCAGGTCCCAGCCGCTCGCCAGCTCGGCCACCGCGTTCATGTCGACCTCCGCCCGTCCGGAGGTGACGTCGTCGGCGTGGCCGGTGCGGGCCGCGGGATCACGCAGCGGCAGCATCGCGCAGCGCTCGAAGTCGAGCACCGGACTGCCGTCGCCGTCGGCGGTGCGGATCCGCAGCACCGCGAGCCCGGTCGCCGGCCGGTCGCCGCGCGGCCGGTTCTGCTTGAGCGCGACGACCTCGGTGCTCGTGCGCAGGGTGTCGCCGATCGCCGGGAGGCGATGCAGCTGGAGGCCGCGATAGAACAGGTTCGCCCGGACGCGGCGGGTGAACACGCTCGAGTGGCCGATCGACACATCGACGACGAGTCCCGGAGGCACGGGGACGACGCCGCCGAACACCGCGCGAGCCAGGTCGTGGTCGAGGGTCGCCGCCATGCGATCGCCGAGCACCGCCTGGTGCAGGGCGGCGTGGCCGCTGGTCAGCGTCAGGGCGGGGGCCCCGAGGGTGTCGCCGATGCTGAGGTCCTCGAAGTGGGGTCCGCCGATCTCGATCGCCGTCACGCGTCCGCCACGTCGCCGACCGCGGCCTGGAGGCGGCGCATCCCGGCCAGCCACCGCTCGTAGTCCGAGCCCTTCTGCGCGAAGTACGTGCCCACCTCAGGATGGGGGAGGATCAGGAACGGCTCGTGCTCCATCGCCTCCAGCACCGTGGCGGCGACCGCCTCGGGGGGCAGGACGTCGCCGGCGGCGCGGACGACTCGCGCGCCCAGGGATTCGAGCGTTCCCGTCCCGACGCTGTTGAGCATCGCGGTGTCGACGCCCATCGGACAGATGCAGCTCACGCGGAGCCCGCGGTCGCCGTAGGTGACCGACAGCCACTCGGCGAATGCCACCGCCGCGTGCTTGGTGACGGCGTACGGGGCCGAACCGATCTGGGTGAGCAGGCCCGCCGCCGAGGCGGTGGCGACGAAGTAGCCCTCGCCGCGCTCCAGCCAGCCGGGAAGCAGCAGCTGGGCGAGGCGGACGTGCTGGCGCAGGTTGACATCGAAGGCCAGCTCCCAGATCTCGTCGGTGCTCGACTCCAGATCGGTGCCCACGGCCACCCCGGCGTTGGCAAAGCAGATCTCGATGGGACCGAGATCAGCGTGGACGGTGGCCGTCATCTGGGTGACGGCATCGCCATCGGTGAGGTCGCACGGCACCGCGAGGTGGCCGTCGCCGGCCAGCTCGGCGCCGACCGAGCGCAGGTCGTCGGCCAGCACGTCGGTGATGGCCACGCGCGCGCCCGCGGCGGCACAGGCGAGGGCCAGCGAGCGCCCGATGCCGCGGGCAGCTCCGGTGACCAGGACGGTACGGCCGGCGACGTTCATACCGGCACTTTTGCACAGAAGCGCGGGGTCGCTTACGGTTCTCAGCGCCCACCGCCGGGCGACAGCAACCATCGAGACTCCCGAGGAGAACCGACGATGCCGACAGATACGCCAATGCAGCTGGGGATGATCGGCCTGGGGCGCATGGGGGCCAACCTCGTCCGGCGGCTGATGCGCGACGGCCACCGGTGCGTCGTCTACGACGTCAGCGAGGCCGCGGTCACCCAGCTCGAGGCCGAAGGAGCGCAGGGCTCGACCTCGCTGGAGGCGTTCGTCAACGCGCTCGAGCGCCCCCGGGCGCTGTGGATCATGGTGCCGGCGGGGATCGTCCAGCAGACGCTGGACCAGCTCATCGGCCTGCTCGACGCGGGCGACATCGTCATCGACGGAGGCAACTCGTACTACCGCGACGACATCGCTCGCGCCCACCAGCTGGCCGACCGCGAGCTCCATTACATCGACGTCGGCACGAGCGGCGGCGTGTGGGGACTCGATCGCGGCTACTGCCTGATGATCGGCGGCGAGCCCGGTCCCGTCGAGCACCTCGACCCGATCTTCAAGACGATCGCACCCGGCCAGTCAGCCGCTCCGCCCACCCCGGCCCGCACCCGCCAGGACGGCACGGCGCCCGACGGCTACCTGCACTGCGGGCCCAACGGAGCCGGGCACTTCGTGAAGATGGTCCACAACGGAGTGGAGTACGGGATGATGGCCGCCATCGCCGAGGGCCTGGCCATCATCGACCGCGCGGACGCGGGCAAGCGCGAGCCGCAGGAGTTCGACGCCGAGACGACGCCGTTGCGCAACCCGGAGGCCTATCAGTACGACATCGACGTCGGCGACGTCGCCGAGGTCTGGCGCCGGGGCTCGGTCATCCAGTCGTGGCTGATGGACCTGACCGCCGACGCCCTGGCCCGCTCGCCGCACCTCGACGACTACGCCGGCCGCGTCTCGGATTCCGGCGAGGGGCGCTGGACGGTCCAGGCGGCCATCGACGAGGGCGTTCCCGCCGCGGTCATCACCGCCGCGCTCTACGAGCGCTTCGAGTCCCGCGCCGAGGGCGAGTTCGCCAACAAGGTCCTGTCGGCCATGCGCGCCGAGTTCGGCGGTCACGCCGAGAAGCCCGAGAGCAAGCCGCCCGAGCAGCCGGGCACGCCGAGCGAGACCTCGCGGGAGACCCACCCAGACGGCTGAGCGCGCCCGCGCCGGGTGGGCCCGGGGCGCCGGTCGCTCATCTGTCGCGCCGCGCCGGAACGAGCCCGCTGCTCGCCTGCGTCTCGTGGTCGAGGACCTCGAGGAGGCAGATCAGCTCGACGAGGCCCTCGAACGTCTGCGGGTTGTGGCCGCTGCGCTCACGGATTCGGCGCAGCCGGTAGCGGAGCGTGTTCTCGTGGATCAGCAGCCCGGCCGCGGCCCGGGTCACGTTCATGTCGGCTCGGGCAAATCCGTGCAGCGTCTGCCTCAGGGTCGCGACGGCGTCCGGACCGAGCTCGGCGATGACCTGAGCTTTCTCCACGAGGTGGGCTCGCGTCGTGCCGGTGGCGCCGGTCAGGAGATGCTGGAGCGCGGGCAGCGCGGCGAGCGAGACGACGGGCCGCTCCTCGGTGGCGCGGGCCACGGCCAGTGACGCCTGCTCGTAGGCCGAAGCCACCTGGGTGAACCCGGCGCACGGCGAGCTGAGGCCGCAGTACAGGCTGACGCCAGTGTCGTCGTGCAGACCGTTCCGGGCGGACATGAGACGGGCGAGCTCGTGGTCGCGGTCCTCCGCCGGCCCCACCGCGACGATCGCCCGCTCGCGGACGACCAGGAGCGGGGAGGCGCGCCGGGTGGCGAGCGCGTCGGCGAGCGCGGCCGCGGCGCTGTCGAGCGCGGTCGTCAGGGTGCCGTTCTCGATCGAGACACGGCCGACGACGACGACGAGATCCGCCTGCGGGTCGAGTCCCGGGGCGGCGCTGTGAGGCTCGACGCGCTCGGGGTCGACGTCGCCGCGCAGCAGCGCGTCGAGCAGATCGCGGGCTGCCTTCTCGTCGACGGATCGCAGGTATGACTCCTCGCGGACGTAGGCGGCCGCCGCGTGAGTCGTCAGGGTGTCCATCGCGTCAGACATCTTGCGCGCGAGGTCCACGGCGGCATCGCGGGGGAGGCCGCGGCTGGCGACCTCTGCGGTGCACTCCTCCCAGAACGTGTTGAAGCCGGTCCGGTAGGCGCGCATCACTGCGTCGAGCGGGATGCCGCTTCGCACGCGCATGCGCACGTGATGGCCGACGTAGTCGAGCTGCTCGTGGGTGACGCGATGGCCCGACATGGCGGACGCCACCATGCGGAAGTTGCGGTACAGGAGTCCGGTGACGTCGTCGAGCTCGGCCGGCGTCATGCGCCGGTAGGCGGGCTGCTCTTCGAGGATCCGCTCGCGCGCCTTGGGCACGACCGAATCGATGCGGGCGAGGATGCCGTCGGCCGCGGCGGTCTGCAGCAGCGCGACGCGGCCGGTGGTCTCGGGCAGGCCGGCGGTGGTCACGTCACAAGGAGTGGACTTGGTGGATTCCCACAAGAGCGGACGCGCAAAGTCTGTCAAAGACGGCCATTGACTAGGTGCTTTCCCCTGAAGACCATACGTATGCCTGTCGTTGAGGGAGCGGCGGCGACGTTTCTGAACCAGAGGAGAGGGAGCAGATGTCTTCCATCATTCGTGATGCGCTGCGCGCTGCGCGCGCGCGGAACCGCACCGCCGCCTTCCGGACCGCGACCGGCCTCGGCATTCTCGCCGTCAGCGTGGCGCTGACGGCCTGCGGAGGGTCGTCGCATTCGAGCGGCTCGGGGTCATCGGGCGCGTCGAACTCGGCCTCCGCCAACAGCGCCAAGCCGCTCGCGGGCAAGAAGGTGGCGATCGTTTCGGTCGCGAACAGCAATCCGTGGGCCGCCGTCTACAACGCGGCGATCAAGAACTACCTCGGGGCGCGTGGCGCCACCGTGCACCTGCTGGCGAGCACCGATCCGGCGACGCAGGTGCAGCTGCTCAACAGCGCGGTCGCCGAGAGCCCGGACCTCATCTTCCTGGAGGCGCTCGACAGCAAGGCGATGGCGCCGGCCATCGCCAAGGCCAAGGCGGCCGGCGTGACCATCGTCAACACCGACGGACCGGCTGATCCGGCGGTCGCGTCCGGACTGCACCAGGTCCTGTCAGACAACTACGAGCTCGGCCAGTTCGCCGCCGAGAACCTCGTGCAGGGCCTCCAGCAGGAGCACAAGGCGACGGCGAAGATCGGGGTGATCACCGGGACCTCGGCGATGCTCGTCACCCAGGATCGGATGAAGGGCTTCTATGCCGTGCTCGCCAAGCATCCGCAGTACAAGGTCGTCGCCACCGAGGACGGCAACTGGGATCCGGTGAAGAGCGGACAGGACGCGACCCAGCTGTTCTCGAAGTTCGGCCAGGCGGGCCTGCAGGGGATGTACGGCATGGCCGACTACCAGGCGGTCCCGATCGTCACCGCCGCCAAGCAGGCGGGGCTGACCGTCGGGGTCAAGCGCGACGGGCTGGTCATCACGGGCAGCAACTGCTTCAAGATCGGCATTGACGCGATCAAGGCCGGCAAGATGTTCGGCACCGCGACCGAGGATCCCGGGACGATCTCGCTCCAAGCGGCGAAGTACGGAACGGCCCTTCTGGAGGGCAAGAAGGTCCCGCTCGTCGAGAACGTCCAGGAGCACCGGGTCACGCCGAGCACGCTTCGCCAGTACGAGGCCCAGTGCTCCAAGGCGTGATGCCGATGCTGCCCGAGAGCATCGACGTGACGGCGCTGGCGCCGCCGCTGGTGGGCGACGGCAACCTGGCCGCTCTGCTCACGTGGGCGGCGACCCGGTGGCCCGACCGGTGCGCGCTCGTCCACGAGGACGTCGCGCTCAGCTATGCCCAAGTCGAGCGACGCAGCCGGCTGGGCGCCGGCTACCTGGCGGGTATCGGCATCAAGCCCGGCGACCGGGTGGGCCTTCAGATTCCGAACTCGCCGGCCTTCGTCGCCCTGTACTTCGGCATCCTGCGGCTCGGCGCGATCGTCGTCCCCCAGAACCCGCTGGCCACGGCAGCGGAGACCGATCAGAACCTCCAGGACGCCGGCGCGGAGATCGTCCTCTTCGGACGGGCGCCAGGCGCGCCCCTCGGTGAGAGCGTCGGGAGGGTGCGTCGCGTGCGGATCGAGGACGCTGACGCCGCCGGCCTGCTCGCCGGCTGCACGCCACACGCGGACGTCCACCCGGTCGCCCCCGACGACACCGCAGTGATCCTCTACACCTCGGGCACGACCGGACGGCCGAAGGGCGCGGAGCTCACCCACGCCAACCTCGGCCGCAACGCGAGCGCGGCGGTGGAGATCTACTCCCTGGTTCCCGAGGACGTCGTGCTCGGCGTGCTGCCGCTCTATCACTCCTACGGGCAGACCTGCACGCTCAATGCGGCGATCGCGGTCGGCGCGCGGATCATCCTGGCCGGCCGGTTCGATCCGGCGCGCGTCGCCGACCTGATTGCCGAGCACGCGGTGTCGGTCCTGCTCGGCGTCCCGACGATGTTCTCCGACCTCGCGTACTGCGAGGCCCGGGAGGACGCGTTCGCGTCGCTGCGGCTGGGCTCGTCCGGAGGGGCACCGCTGCCGGCGGAGGTGCTGAGGGCGTTCGAGGCCCGCACCGGCGCACCGCTCTACGAGGGCTACGGGCTCAGCGAGACCTCGCCGATCGCCTCGCACAACGGTCTGCGCGACCCCCGCCGTCCGGGCACCATCGGCTGGGCCATCCCCGGCACCGAAATGAAGATCGTCGGTGAGGGCGGCGCCATCCTCGCGGCCGAGGAGATCGGCGAGATCGCGATCCGCGGCCACAACATCATGAAGGGCTACTGGGGCAATCCCGAGGCCACCGGCACGGCGATCGACCCCGACGGTTGGTTCTTCAGCGGCGATCTCGGGACGGTCGACGAGGACGGCGCGTTCAGGGTCGTCGGGCGACTGAAGGACATGATCATCCGCGGCGGGCTGAACATCTACCCCCGCGAGCTGGAGGACCGGCTCCACGAGCATCCGGCGATCCGCGCCGCGGCGGTCATCGGGATCCCCGACGAGCGGCTGGGCGAGGAGATCGGCGCGGCGATCATGCTCGAGCCCGACGCCGAGGCCTCGCCGACCGAGCTGCGGGACTGGATCAAGGCGCGCGTCGCGCCGTACAAGTATCCCCGCCACGTGTGGTTCGTGGACGATCTCCCGAAGGGACCGACGGGCAAGATCCTCAAGCGAGCGATCGTCGCGCCCCCCGGCCTCTCGGGCGGGTCGGCCCGAGCGTCATGAGCGCGGTCGCCCCGCGGCTGCAACTGACCTCCATCAGCCGCAGCTTCGGCGCGGTGCGGGCGGTCGATGACGTCTCGCTCAGCATCGCGCCCGGCGAGATCCGCGGTCTGTGCGGCCACAACGGCGCCGGCAAGAGCACGCTCATCAACGTCGTGGCCGGCCTCATCGGGCCCGATACCGGCGAGATCCGGATCGACGGCCGGACGGTCCAGCTGCACAGCCCCCGAGACGCCCAGCGGGCCGGGATCGCGTGGGTCGACCAGGAGCTGAGCATGGTGTCCTCGCTGAGCATCGCCGAGAACGTCGCGCTCGGCCGGGTCGACGGGGGACTGGTCCGCCGGCGCCGCCGCGAGCGCCAGTCGACCCGTGAGCTACTGGCGAAGGTCGGCCTCGACCGCCACGACCCCGGCCAGCTGGTCGGCGCCCTCAGCCTCGGCGAACGCCAGCTGGTCGAGATCGCTCGCTCCCTCGGACGGGGCGCGCGGATGCTCATCCTCGACGAGCCGACGGCAACCCTGACCGACTTCGAGATCGATCTCGTGTTCGCCGCGGTGCGTCGGGTCGCCGCCGAGGGATGCTCGGTGGTGTTCGTCTCGCACCGGCTCGGGGAGGTGCTGCAGCTCTGCCACGTCGTCACCGTGCTGCGCGACGGGCGCGTCGTCGAAGAGCGCCCCGTCGCCGAGCTGTCCCCCGGGCGGCTCGTGGAGGCGATGCTCGGCGAGCAGCTGGAGTTGGCGTCCCACGACCGTCGCGGCGCGGGTGGAGAGACGCTGCTGCACGTGCGCGGGCTCACCGTCGGCACTCAGGTCCAGGACTTCTCCCACGACTTCGAGGCCGGGTGTGTCTACGGGCTCGCAGGCCAGGTCGGGGCCGGCGCCTCGGAGGTGCTCCGCGGGCTCGCCGGCCTCATGCCGGACGCGCGGGGGGAGGTCAAGCTCGCGGGTCGGCCGCTCAGCCTCCGCCACCCGGTGCGGGCGAGGCGCCGGGGGGTCGGCTTCGTCACCAACGATCGCAAGAGCGAGGGCCTGTTCCTCGGCCGCAGCGTGAGCGAGAATCTCACCGCGTCCCATCTCCGGGGCGTCTCTCGCCGCGGCCTCCTCTCTCCTCGCCAGGAGCGTGAGCGCGCGAGGCGCCTGGCCGAGGAGGCGGGCGTCGACGTCGACCGTCTCGACAGCCCGGTCGGGCTCCTCTCCGGCGGCAACCAGCAGAAGGCCCTCGTCGGCCGGTATCTGCTCGGCTCCGACATCGTGGTGCTCCTCGTCGATGAGCCGACCCGTGGTGTCGACATCGGCGGCCGCGCCGCGATCCACCGACTGCTGGCGTCGGCCGCGGAGCAGGGCCTGGCGGTGATCTTCGCCACCAGCGACCTGGAGGAGCTGCTCGAGCTGGCCACGACCGTCATCACGATGCGCGCCGGCCGCGTCGTGGGCGTCTACCCGGACGGGGTCTCGCGCCAGGCGATGCTGTCTGACCTCACCCACCGGACGGACGCCGAGCTAGCCGGGCTCGCCGAGACGACGGAGGCGGTGTGATGAGGGCCGTCGCCCTCCCCCTGCGCCGGCCGGCGGTCGTCCGTCCGGCTCGCCGCTCGCACCAGTTGCTCGCCGTCCTCGCCATCCTGGCCTTGACGGCCGTCCTCGTGCTCGCCGTGACCACCCACCGGTTCCTCACGTGGGACAACGTCAAGGCGATCTTCAGCTCGGCCTCGCTGGTCGGCATCATGGCCCTCGGCCTCACCTTCATCACGCTCGTCGGCTCGATCGCGTCCCTCGCCATCGCCCCCACGGCGGTCGTCGCGGCCATGGTGTTCCTGTCGACGCTTGGCCTCGGGCTCGCTCCGGCGCTCGCGATCGCGATCGTCGTCGGCGCGATGATCACCGCCGCGCAGGGCGTCCTCATCGGTGCCTGGAACGCCAACCCGGTGATCTTCACAATCGGCGCGAGCTTTCTCATCGACGGCTTCGCTCAGAGCGTGCACGGCGGAAAGATCGTCCAGCCGGCGGGCGGCGGGTTCGGAACCCTGAACGCCACACCCATCGGAATCCCGGTCGCGGTCTACGTCCTGGTCGCGCTGGCCCTCGTCTTCCAATACGTGCTGCGCCGCACCGTGCTCGGACGCCAGATCCTGCTCGTGGGCGAGAACCGCCGAGCCGCTCGGGCCGCGGGGGTTCCGATCGCGCGCGTCGTCACCGCCGCCTTCGCGCTGGCCGGCGCGTCGATCGCGATCGGCGGGGCCTTCCTCGGCGCGTTCAACACAGGCGCGTCGACGTACCTGGAGGGCACGCTCACCTTCGACGCGATCGCGGCGGTGCTCGTCGGTGGAACCTCGATCTCCGGAGGTCGCGGCTCGGTCCTGCGGACGCTGTGGGGCGCGCTGGCCATCGCCGCGATCTCCGACGTGCTCCTCCTACGCGGGTTCGGCACCGGCGTGCAGATTCTGCTCAAGGGCCTGCTCGTGGTCGCCGTCGTCGTCCTCACTCAGCTGCGGTTGAGCGGGAGGGAACTGTGAGTCGGTTGAGCTTGCGTGGAGGCGCGTGGCGCGGGGGAGCGTGGCGGACCGATCGCGTCGTCCCGCTGGCGTCGTTCGCCGGCGTGCTCCTCGCCTTCCTCGTCGTGCCCGGGCTCGACGGACAGGAACTGAACAGCGGCGCGTACTACAACGCGATGCAGGGATTCGCCCCCCTCGGGCTGGTCGCCCTGGCCCTCGGGCTGACCCTGATCGCGGGCGAGTTCGACATCTCGGTGCTCGGCATGCAGGCGCTCGGCGGGGTCCTGGCGGTCAGGGCGGGCGAACACTCCGGGCTACTCGGGGTCGTTGCGGCGGTCGCGGCGTGCGGCATGCTCGGCCTGCTCCAGGGGCTCGCCATCGCGCGGCTGCGGCTGCCGTCGCTGCCGGTGACGATCGGAACGTACATCGCGCTCCTCGGTCTCACCAACGTGATCGCCTCCAACAACACGCTCACCTATGGGAACATCGGCGCCTCGGTGTGGGTCGACCAGCGGATCTTCACGTGGTTCTCGCCCCGCAGCCTGATCACGCTCGTCGCGTTCATGATCGCCCTGGCGCTCCTCGGAGCGACGCGACTCGGTCCCGAGATCAAGGCAATCGGCAGCGATCGTCGCGCCGGCCGCGTCTCCGGCGTAGCCGTTGAGCGCCGGGTCACGGCGCTCTTCACCTGCTCGGCGGCGCTCGCCGGCCTGGCCGGGGCGCTCCTCGCCTACTCGAACGCCAGCGCGTCGCTTGACCCGGGGCTGCAGCCGCTCATCCTCGGAGTGGCGGCCGCCGTGCTCGGCGGCCTGTCGCTGAGCGGCGGCCGCGGTGCCATGTGGGGACTGCTCCTCGGCACCCTGGGCGTGGCGCTGCTCCAGCAGCTGTTCGCGATCATCGCCCTGTCGACCTCGACGACCCAGGTCATCTTCGGCTGTCTGCTGCTGTTCGTCGTCAGCGCCGACGCGCCCGACTTGCGCACGACGGTGGCCGCCACCACCCGCTATCGCCGCCCCCGCGTCGGGCAGCAATGACCACAGAGGAGCGTCCATGAGCCAGCACGGAACCGATCCAGGGATCTCGATCGCGATCGAGGGGCTCCACTTTCCCGAGTGCCTGAGATGGCACGAGGATCGCCTGTTCTTCTCGGACATGTACGGCGACTCGATCCATTCCTTCGATCCCGAGACCGGCGAGCTGCGCACGGTTGCCGACGTCTTTCACCCGGGCGGAATCGGCTGGCTCGCCGACGGGCGGATGCTCGCGGTCGCCAGCGAGGACCGGCGGATTCTCGAGGTCGACGAATTCGGCAATCGACCCTATGCCGATCTCGCCGATCTCGTTCCCGGGTGGCTGAACGACATCCTCGTCGACCGCAACGGACGCGTGTACGCCGGCAACTTCGGCTACGACCTGTTCGGCGAGGAGCCTCGCCCGACCCAGCTCGCCGTCGTCGACTCCGACGGCAGGGTCACCATGCAGGCCGACGACGTCCTCTTCCCCAACGGAATGGTGAAACGCTCCGATGGGAAGCTCGTCGTCGCCGAGACGTTCGCGAAGGTCCTGAGCACCTTCGTCATCGCGGACGACGGAAGCCTGCGCCGCGAGTCATCCCTGTCGCTCGGCGAGGTCGTCCCGGATGGCATCTGCATCGACGCCGAGGACCATGTCTGGGTGAGCTCGGTCTACGACCAGGAGGTCGTGAGGGTCAGCCCGGACGGCGAAATGGAGTGCCACGCGGTCGGACAGATGGCGTTTGCCTGCATGCTCGGAGGCAGCGACGGCCGGACCCTGTTCGTCGCCACCGCGCCCGACTTCGAGCCGGCGGAGCGCCGGGCGAGCACCGAGGGGCGAATCGAAACGCTGCGCGTCGACGTGCCCGGGGTCGGGGGCCAGGGCCTGGGCGCGTGAACAGTCGCGCCGGCTGTCAGACCGACATTCGCCGGCGGGCGTGAACGGCGACGTGCTTGTAGGTGAACCACACCAGTCCGGCGACCAAGACCATTCCGATATCGATCGCCAGCCTGCCCAGGCTGTGCGCCGCCACCGTCCCGTCGCCAACCTCGAGCGCGGCTCCCAAGGTGGCGGCTGCCGGCAGCAGCTGGAGCGCGACCAGTGCACCGGCCATTTGCGTGAAGCGGCCCGCCGCGACCATCACGACCCCGGCGATGGCCCCACACGCGGAGAGGAGCAAGTTCGTCGCCGGGGGATGACGTACCTCGCGCACCGTGCTGCTGTCATGGAAGTCAGCGACGAAATGGTGGCTGCCGCTGCGGAGCAGCAGCATCGTCACCACCGCGACGGCGATCAGCACCATGTAGCTAAGCACGGCATTCCGGGCCGCGTTCATGACGGTGTGCCGGTCGCGATTGGTGATCGCCAGGGAGAGCCGCGCCAGGGGCTCGAACACCGGCGCGATGATCCCGGCCGCCACCAGCGCCACGGCAGCCGTCGCCTCAGAGCTCGCAACCAGCGCGCACGCCGCGATGATCCCGCCCATCGCCGTGGTCAGAAAGAAGTTCAACGTCGGGCGGGTATGACGGCGCATCGCCGTCTCGGCCTCCTCCCAGGTCGCCTCATCAACGTCCGCCCGTATGGACAGCTGCTGATTGGCGTCGATCAAGCTGTCCAGGCTCGCCGTCGAGACCGACACCGGCCCGATCTCCGTGCTCTGCACCACCTCGGCCACGACCGCGTCGACGTCCTGGTTGAGCACCGCGGCGCTGATCACATCTCCCGGCGGCTTCACCGATTCCCCGCGGCGCACCGACAGGGTGATCACCCCGTCGATCGCCCGCAGCGCGTCAAGCAGGCCATCCGTCGCCTCCGGCGGGACCGTCATCTCCAAGTCTCGGTGCACCCAGCACGCCTACCTCCGGCAAGCGCTCGGAAACATGACGTCGCCAGTGCCGCCGCTATCTATCTAGGAGTGCCGCTACGAACTCCAGCCCAGCCGACACCGCTGCGCACCCGCAATTACCGGCTGTACTTCTCCGGCCAGCTGGTCTCGGTGCCGGGGACGTGGCTGCAGACGGTCGCGCAGGCCTGGCTGGTCCTGACGCTCAGCTCGAGCGGCAGCGCGCTGGGCGTGACGGTCGCGCTCCAGACGGTGCCGGTGCTCGTGCTGGGAGCCTGGACCGGGGCGGTGGCCGACGCGGTGGACAAGCGCAAGCTGCTGATCGGTACCCAGGCCGCGCAGAGTCTGCTGGCCCTCGTGCTCGGGATCCTGGCCCTGACCGGTGTCGTCGAGTTGTGGATGGTGTGGGTCCTCGCGCTCGGCCTCGGCGTCGCCCGGTCGTTTGACACCCCCACGCGGCAGGCGTTCGTCTCTGAGCTCGTGCAGGGTCCGTCGCTGCCGCGGGCGATCGGAATCAACTCGACCGTCGTGTCCGCGGCGCGCATGATCGGCCCCGCGGCCGGCGGCGCGATCATCGCCGTGTTCGGCGTCGGTCTCTGCTTTGTCATCAACGCCGCCTCGTTCGTCGGACCGCTCATCGCGCTGACGGCAATGGACACCACCAAGCTCTACCGCGCCGACGTGCCGGCGCCGCGCAGTCCCGGTGCGGTCCGGGCCGGGCTGCGCTACGTCGGCGGCCGCCGCGACCTGTTCATCCCGCTGGGGATGATGGCGATCATCGGCACCCTGGCCTACGAGTTCCAGGTGTCGATCCCCCTCATGGCTCACTCCGGCTTTCACCTCGGGGCGACTGGATTCGGCCTGCTCTATGCCGCGATGGGTGCGGGCGCGGTGGTCTCCGGGATCACGCTCGCCGGCAAGGTGCCCGGGCGCGTCCGGACCCTGACAATCGCCGCCGCCGCGTTCGGGATCGCGCTCACCGCCGCCGCGGCGGCGCCCAGCCCGGTGACCGAGGCCATCTGCCTGGCCTTCGTCGGGGCAGCGAGTGTCGTGTTCTCCTCCAGCACCAACGCAACACTGCAGATCCGGGCCGACCCGTCCATGCGCGGCCGGGTCGTCGCCCTCTACATCATGGCCTTCATGGGCTCGACCGCCATCGGAGGCCCGCTCGTGGGCGTTGCCGGCGAGCTACTCGGCCCGCGGGGGTCGCTGGGAGTGGGGGCCGCGGGCTGCGCTGCCGGCGTGCTGCTCGCGCTCGCGTTGAGCAGTGGGAGGCGGACCAGGGTCGACGCTCGCCCCCGAGTGAGCGCGCCCGCCGCGGCGCGAAGGAACACCACGTAGCGATCGACGCTCGGCGAGGGTCGCCCCTCACCGCCCGGTCACCGACTCCTGGGTCCAACCGGTCGCGTGATCGCCAACCGTGGCCGCCGCGGTGATGATCGTCGCCCCGGACGGGGTCGGGATCGTGGCCGAGTAGGCGCCGTGGGAGTCAGCGACGGTCGCGACCACGGTGCTGGAGTTGGCCGGGGCTGCCGGCTGACCGGCACCGATCTCGACCCGCGCTCCCGGCGTGGTCGTTCCGGTCACGACCGTCTCGGCGCCGGTCACGGTCGCGCCATCGGCGGGCGACGCGATCGTCACCGGTACGCTCGCCGGCGCCGACGGACCCAGGTACCGCGCGCGGGTGAGCTGGGGCTGGTCAATCAGGGTGCCGGCCTGGAGATCGAGCACCAGGCGCAGGTACTGGGCCTGGCCCCAGATCAGCGGGGCGGCGGAGCCGGCGGCCTGGCCGTTGCTGAAGCCGATCGAGGCGGTGGTGGGATCCGTGCCGAAGGGCGAGGCGGGCGTGTCCGGGTCCTCCCACACCTGCTCGGGGACATATCCCAAGCCCCAGGTCATTCGCTGGAAATCGACCGCCAGGCCGGAGGCCGCCTGCCGGTCGCCCGTCTGGAGGTCCTGCTCGGCGCGCTCGCCGGTGAGCAGCGGCCACAGGTGACCGGAGCCGACCGCGTGCGTGAACCACGGCTCGCCGGTCGGCGAGCACGTCGTCGGATCCGGCACGTAGCAGTCTCCGTAGCCGTCGGTGGCGCCGTCGGCCTTGATCCCGTAGCGGTGCCAGCCCGGGCCGGAAGCGGTCTGGCTCTCCAGCACGGAATCGACGACGCCCAGCGAGGCCCCGACATCGGGATCGCGCGCCGACAGCTCACCCATCCGGGTCAGCTCCAGGAAACCGGCGTCGATGATCGAGCGCTGGTCGACGGCGCTGAGGCTGCCGTTGCCGAGATCGTAGGTCTGCGCCGTGTTGGGGTCGCCGTCGACCGATTCGCGGATGAAGTACCGGGGACCGTCGGGACCGGTCGTGGTCACCGTCCACCGCTTGACGTTGCGCTGGTAGTCGTCGGCGGTGGCCAGGTACAGATCGGCGCGCGCCGTGTCGCCGGCCGCGGCCGCCAACTTGCCCGCCGCCACCAGGCCCGCGATCTCCGATGCGATCGTCGCGGGCGAGAACCCGGGATGCTCCTCCCAGCGCTCGGCGCCCGTGCTGGGGCCGTGGTCGACGATGTAGTCGGCGGCCGGGCGGACGTGGTCCTCATAGAAGGACGCGTCGCCGGCTAGGCCCGCCTCCCACGCCATCAGTAACGGATAGGCGACCTCGTCGATCTCCGAGAGCCCGAACGTGTCCGGGGCGACCGCGCCGTCGAGCTCGGAGTCGCGGGGGAAGCTCCCGTCGGGCTGCTGGACGTGATCGAACAGGAACCGGGTCATGTCACGAGCGCTGGCCGTGTCGCCGTCGGCGAGCAGGCCGGTGAACGTCTCGTAGCTGTCACGAGCGAACACCTCCCGGTAGGTCCAGCCGGCATGCGTGGTGGCGGCCGGCACCGACTGACCCCATGGATCGCTCGGCGAGGCGACGAACGCCCCGATGTTCGTCTTGTCCTCAGCGGCCTTGATGACGTTGGCCGACACCCAGTAGGTGCGCTGCATCGCCCCATCCTCGGCATCGGTGAACCCGGGCAGCCGCCGCGGCGGGCGGTGCAGGGCGGCGTCATAGCTACGCCAGCCGGCGACGTACTGGCCCAGAGTTCGCCCAAACGGCTGGACGGCGCTGCTCCGGGCGGCGGTGATCGCCCCGGGGGCGTCGGGCGCGAATCCCAGCGCCAGCGTGAACGGCCGACCCGGCGTCGTGTCGACGCGAGCGGTCTGCACAACGTTCCCGCCGGTCGCCGTACGGTAGTCGTCGACGAGGCGGTGGTAGGTATCGAGCTGGCTCAGGCCGTCGCCGGCGCTGCCGACGAACCCGCTGGACTCCCCCCGGAACGGGTGATCGGCCAGGAGTGCGCCGACGACGTCGGCCGCGAACGGACCGGTCGGAGCGGTGGTGTCGGAGGAGACCAGAGCCGTCGTCGCCGGATCGATGGTGGCGTTGTTGGGGGCGCTGTTGGCCGAGCCCCCGCCGCCCGTGTTGTCGATGGTGGCGTCGTAGCGGACATAGACCTTGAGGCCATGCACCGCGCGTCGGTCCCCGCCGAGCGCCTCCAGCCTCGTGTGGACGACGACGCTGTCGCGACCCGGATCGGTGACATAGTCGCTGACCAGGCGGAAGCCGTGGGCGCGGTCGGTACTCGTTACCCGGCAGACCATGCCGCTGGGGTCCGGCGAGCTGACCGAGTACGTCATGTCTCGCTGCTGCAGGTCGGTGAACGTGCGTCCGTCAGTCACGATGTACTGAACGGTGCTGACATTGCTGTTCTCGATCGTCGGGCTGAACACATCGGACAGCACGCCGCCGGCCACCGTAAACCACACCTTCGACGTCGTGGTGCGCGCCGTTCCAAAGCAATCCTTGCGAGCCACGTCCAGGTAGGAGGTGGCGCCGGGCCCACCCGGAGCCTCACCCGAGGGTGTGGCGGCGCTCGGTGACGCCATCGCCCGCGGTGCCAGCCACGCGGCGGCGATCACCACCGCGCAGATGCTGCTCGCCGCGATGAGCCGGCGCCGAATCGTCCCCGGCGCGATCGTCTGAGTGGACATCGTTCTCCTCCCCGACCGTATTCAGTGGCGCCACCAGAGATACCCGCGCCCGTGCGCAGGGCAAACCCAGATGCCGCGCAAACCCGATGCGGCGGACGGGCTCCGCGAGCCCAGCGCGCGCGTCTCACGAGGAAATGCTCGGCGCGGGGCCGACTCGGCGGCGGGGGTGCGCGATCTCTCTCGACGCGCGCAGTGCTCGGGGGTGCGTATTCCCGTCCGAGACCTCGCTTTTGGGGGTGATGAATACCACCCCTAGGGGGCCTTTCTTACCCGCTCATTACGCCGGAGACTACGTGCACAAGACCACTCCTTCCTCTGGGAGGAGCGACGTCGGCCCTCGCCACCCTCGTCCATCGACCTGAAGGACACCATGACCGCCACCCGTACCTCCAGCCAGCCACATCCCACGCTCAGTCGCCGGGCCACCAAGCTCAAGCGAGCGGCCCGCTTCGCTACCACGCTCTCCACGATCGCGCTTGTGATACCGGCGGGAGCCAGCGCCGCCCGCCATTCCGCGACCCCCCGTGGCCGCATAGCCGCACATCAAACCGTCACTCGCGCCGGAACCATCGCCCGGCGACCCTCCTTTATCCCGCATAGCGCTGCGCCGGCGCCACCGACACTCTCACCTACCGCCATGGCGAATCTCAATCGCCGCCGCCAGTCGGAGGTGCAAGCCGCCGACGCGGTCAGCACCTACGCCCCCCCGCGGGTCGGTTGCGCTGGCAACCTCGGCGGCATCCATCTCTGGAAGAACGCCGTCGACGTGTCACCGAGCATCACCGTCCAGTCCGGGAGCCAATGGTGGATCTACCAGACGACCCTATACCGGTGGACCGGGACAGGATGGGTGTTCTTCGCTAAGGCCGCGTATCACGAGGCCCAGTTGTCAGGCTTTGATCCGACGAATGTGACCGTTGGCGGTAGTGATAATGCCACGCCGATCGGTGATTCCATCTTCATTCCGGGGATCACTGGGTACTACTCTCCGGTCGTGCAGTACTGGTATTGGACCTCGACCGGGTGGCACACGGCGACGGAGAACACAGCGTATTTCACTCAATTCTCCCCCTACTACGTCGGAGGCCTTGCGTCGAGCACCTGTAAGGCATGGCAGGACCCGAACGGGCGCTTCTAGTCGTCAGGCTCAGTACGGGATCCGTCCTGGGCCGGCGTCGACTTCACCGTAGGAAGCTTGTTCGGCGCTGATGGCGCCCACGACGAGAGAGACCGGGTGGGCAACCCGGTCTCTCTCGTTTCGGGGATCGTGCAGCCTTGCTGAGCCGCGAGCGAGGCACCTGCGGTGCCGGCCCTCGATGCCAACCGCTGGCCACGGCCGCTCACCGCAACCCCTCGGGGCCAAGGGGCGCAGCGGGCCCAACCGACGTCCGGGAACGTCGCCAGAAGGTTTTTATGGCGAGACCCGGACTCGAACCGGGGACACCACGATTTTCAGTCGTGTGCTCTACCAGCTGAGCTATCTCGCCCTGGCCGCGCGATGCTAGCGCCTGACCGGCGGACCCAGACCTATTGGCAGTTGGAGCCCCTCTCGATCGTGGTTACGCTCTGCGACATGCGCCGCCTGGTTTTCGCTGCATTGGCCGTCGTTGCCGTCGGGCTCGTCATCGGCTGCGGGAGCTCGAGCACGAGCGGGGCCCCGAGCCCGACCGTGCAGACGCTGTCGTACTTCCCCTCGACGGCGCCGTTCGTGCTGACGGTCCAGACCGACCCGCACGCGTCCGGGGCAAAGGACCGCCAGACGCTCGAGCGGCGCTTCCCCCAGTCCGCGCTGCTGCAGACGGCGCTGTTCGCCCAGCTCGCCAAGCTGGGCATCGACTACAACAAGGACATCAAGCCGCTGTATGGCAACCCGATCGCGGTCGGGCTCCTGCGCACCCAATCGGCGACCACGCAGACCCCGTTCCTGGGCGTCTGGATCACCAGGAGCCAGAGTGCCCTCGCGACGCTCGTCAAGAAGCTCGGCGCCTCCCTTCACAGCAGCGGCACCCACGACGGCGCGAAGCTCTACTCGGGCGGTGGGGGATCACTGGCGATCGACGGACCGACGGTCCTGCTCGCTCGCACGCCGCAGGACATCGAGACGGCGCTGGACCGCCACAAGAACGGTCAGGGCATCAGCGCGGCTGACTACGCCGCGCTGACGAGCGGCCTGCCCAGCGGCTCGCTGGTCCAGATGTTTGGCGATCTGGCACAGGTGCTCTCGACGCCGCAGGCCGCCAAGGCCCGGCAGATCCCGTGGGTGGCCGCGATCAAGGGCTACGGCGTCGCCATCACCGCCACCGCCAAGGCGATCGCGATCCATTTTCACATCGACACCACCGGCCGCCCCCTGAGCGCTTCGCAGCTGCCGCTCGCCGCCGGCGCGTCGTCGCCAGGCGTGGCCTCGAGCGCACCGCTGCAAATGGGACTTCGCAACCTCATCCAGCCGATCCAGTTCCTGGAGTCGGCCGTCCAGGCGACGACGCCGGGGCAGTACGCCACCTTCACCCGGCGCGTGAGCCGTCTCAAGCGGCGCGCGGGCTTTGACCTGAACGCCTTCATCGCCACGCTGACCGGCACCTTCGACATCTCCAGCGATACCAAGACGACGATCGCCCGCGTCGGCGTCGCCAATCCCGCCGCCGTCAAGACGATGATCAGCAAACTCGTCGTGACCCCGTCGCTCGCCTTCGCCAAAGGCACGAAGATCTCCGCGCTCGGCGGTGGCCTGTACGAGCTCCGGGAGGCGTCCGGGACGAAGCTGACGCTGGGCGTGGTGGCCGACCAACTGCTCGCCGGCAAGGCCACGCCGGCGGAGATTCGTGCCTTTGCCCGGGCGCCCACGAGCACCGTGCCCGGCGCCACCGGAGCGGCGTCGTTCCGGGTCGGGCTGGTGGAGCTGCTGCACATCACCCTCAAGCGGACACCGTCGCCCGCGGCTCAGCAGCTGCTCGGTCTACTCGGCGATCTGACGGGCTCGGTGTCGGCCACCCCGAGCGGCATGAGCGGCACCGCGACCCTCGCGCTCAAGTAGCGCCGCCCTCGATTCGGAATGAGTCGACGACGGCCGTCGCGCCTTCGGTGACGGCCGTGTAGGCGACCTCGGCGCCGTGCGGCGTCACCGTGACCGTCATGAACCCGTGCGCCTCGTCCTCGTAGGCCTCGAGCGTCACCCCATCCAGCCCGGGAAACGACACCGCCAGCGCCGACCGTGTCACGCCGGGCGCGATCGCGTGACGCTCGTAGAAGCCACCGGCGCCAGCGACAACATAGGGGATCTCGCGGCCGCCGTGGCGGCGGGCAAACCGCTGGTAGTTGTGCGCGTGACCGGTGAACACCGCATCGGGCACGCGGCCCGCCTCGGCGAACCATTCCCCGAGCGCGTCGGCCAACGTCAGGTTGGACCCGTGGGTCACGTCGGCGGCGTAGACGGGCTGGTGCATGGCGAGAATGAGGGTCACGTCGGAGGGCGCGGACCGCAACTCGTCGATCAGCCAGCCCACCTGCTCGGCGGCGAACTGCCCACCTTCGGGAACGTTGCTGTAGAGCCCGACGATCCACAGCCAGTCGTGGATCAGCGTCCAGTAGACGTGTGGCTGGCGCGGCGCCGGCCGCGGGATGCGGGCGGCGGCATCGTGAAGCGGGGGTGCGTCGGAGCAGAACGTCCTGACGAACGGGCTCAGACTCGGCCTCGGCGACTCGGCGTCATGGTTGCCCGGAACCGCGAAGATCGGCGCCGCATAGTCGGCATACGCCGAGAAGAACTGCGAGCCATAGTTCGTCCCCTCCCCGTGGGGATAGACGACATCTCCGAGGTGGTAGAAGAACCGCGCCGGCACCGGCTCGTGCAGCTCGCCGGCCATTGCCGCTGCCACCCGCCGTTGCGGCCGCGGCTCGACGTGACCGCCGGTGTCGCCGACGGCGTGGAAGCGCATGACCCCGGCGCGCGCGATCTCCTCGACGGGCTGGCGGCCGATCACGTCGACCAGCGCGCGGCGGTAGGGCGGTGGTCCCGACGGCTCGGGCAGCGCCACGAACCCGTCGCCGGGGACGATCGGCCGGCGCTGGCTGACCTGGCTCAGCGCTGTCTTGCGCCGCGGCGCAGTGGCCGGAGGCGTCCACGCTGACGACGCCGCCGGTCGCGACTGCCTACCCATGACGATGCACCATTCTCAGGCCGCGGCGGCGGTGCCGCGTTGTGATCCTGTGACCGTCATCCGCGCCAGCAGCTCGAGCGCTCCGGCCTTGTGCAACGGCTCGTTGAGGTTGCCGCACTTCGGCGATTGCACGCACGACGGACAGCCCGAGCGACACGGGCACTCGCCGATCAGACGCTGGGCGTCACCAACCAGGCGCTCGAACTGCTCATAGCCGCGCTGGGTGATCCCGACCCCGCCGGGATGACCGTCGTAGATGAAGATCGTCGGGCCGCCCGTCTGCGGATGGGCATTCGTCGACAACCCGCCGATGTCCCAACGGTCGCACATCGCGATGAGCGGCAGCACCGCGATCTGCCCGTGCTCGAGCGCGTGCAGGGCTCCGAGCAGCGCCGCCGGAGGGAATGGCTCGGCATCGATCAGGTCGTCGAGCTCGTACCACAGGGCGCGTGTCGGGAACTCGGTCGTCGGTAGGTCGAGTCCCTGGAAGTCGATGACCGCGTGGTCCTGCAACCCCTTGCGCTGGTATCCGAGCACGGTCTCCGAGTAGACCACCGTGCCGTAGGAGAGGGTCACCCCGCTCGTGATCCGGCGCTGCTGCAGGCGCTCGATGTAGGTCATGCTCTCGCGCTTGGCCTGGGTGAAGTAGTCGCCGTCGAAGCGGTGAAGCACTGCCCGGCGGGCCGCCAGATCCAGCTGGGCGACGAGATAGGAGCGGCCCATGTGCAGATAGACGGCGCCGTCGTGCACGGTGCTGTACGCGCGGGCCGCTTCGATCGTGCCCAGCACCTCGCCGGAGTCGGCGTCGATGAGCACGAAGCTGTCGGCCGACGCCGAGCGCAGCGCCACCCGGGCCGCCGGATAGTCGTCGGCTCGCTTGGGCACGAAGCCGGTCGCGCGCTCGCGCAACATCCCCGCGTGGGTCAGTGCCTTGGCGTGCTCCTCCCACTGCGATCCGAGTATCTCCTCATCGGTCGCGCTCAGCGGCGCCTCGTGGGCGGCGCACAGCAGGTGCTCGGCGTAGATCTCGGGGCTGTACGGGTCGAGGATCGCCGACTCGACCGGGCGCTGGAGGAACTCGTCGGGATGACGGCAGAAGAACTGATCGAGAGCGTCCTCGCCGGCGATGTAGACGGCCAGCCCGCGTCCGCGGCGGCCGGCGCGTCCCCACATCTGGCGCAGGCTGGCGACCGTCCCGGGAAACGTGACGCAGACGGCGGCATCGAGCTCGCCGATGTCGATCCCCAGCTCGAGTGCATCGGTCGCCACGACGCCGAGGAGCTCGCCGCTGGTGAGACGATCCTGGATGTCGTGGCGTTGGGCAGGGGTATAGCCGCCTCGATAGGGGGCGATTCGTTCCGCGAGCTCGGGCGCAAGCCGGTCTCGCGCATGGCGCAGGATGAGCTCGATGCCCTTGCGCGACTTCATGAAGCAGATCGTCCGCGCGCCCTTCTGGATGAGCTCGGAGAAGACCTCGGCCGCCTCGTAGAGCGCGGACGCTCGGGATCCGAGCTCCTCGTCGAGCAACGGCGGATTCCACATCGCGATCTGGCGCTCGGCGCGGGGTGCACCGTCGTTGTCGACGAGATTGAAGGGCGCGAGGCCCGTGAGCGTCTCGGCGAGCTCGATCGGGTTGGCGATCGTCGCGCTCGTCAGCAGAAAGCGCGGCTCGGTGCCGTGGATGGCCGCCGCCCGGCGCACCCGCCGCAGGACGTTGCCGACGTGGGAGCCGAACACGCCGCGGTACACGTGCGCCTCGTCGACGACCACGAACGCCAGGTTGGCGAACAGATCGCCCCAGGCGGCATGGTGGGGGAGGATCCCGACGTGGAGCATGTCGGGATTGGTGATCACGAGGTTCGAGCGCTTGCGGATCGCCGAGCGCTCCTGGCGGGGCGTGTCGCCGTCGTAGATCGCCGGGCGGATGTGCTTGTGCAGGCCGAAGCGGGCGAGCGACCGGGCCTGATCCTGGGCGAGCGCCTTCGTCGGATAGATGTACAAGGCCCGGGCCCCCGGATCGGCGGTCAGCACCTCGAGCGTGGGCAGCTGAAAGCACAGCGACTTGCCCGAGGCGGTGCCGGTGGTGACGATCGTCGGGCCATCGATCGCCTGGTGCAGCGCCTCCACCTGGTGGGCGTACAGCTGCTCGATGCCGGCGTGCTCCAGAGCCTGGATGACCTTCCAGTTGAGCTCGCCCGGGATGTCGACCAGGCGCGGGGGGCGGCTGCCGGAGTGGTCCTCGTGAACAAGGCGCTCGTCGGCGCGCCCCAGGTCAAGCAGGCTCGCCCAGGGGTCGGTGGCGCGTGTCGTCGACATGGCGTCATCTGAGTATGGCGGCCTCTGACGGCGTCTCCGCGGTGCTACGTTCGCGCCGCGGTGCGATGCCTCTATGTCGATATGGACGGAACCCTGCTGGGCCCGGACGCCTCCCTGCTCACCGGCGGCGATGGCCGCTTCAGCCTGCTCGGGGTGCGCGCGCTCGAGGCGTGCGCGCGGGCCGGCGCCGAGGTCGTCCTCTTCTCCGGTCGCCGCCAGTCAAGCGTCTTCGAAGGCGCGCGGCTGATCGGTTCCTCGGCCTTCATCTTCGAGCTGGGGTGCGGCTTGATGCTCGACGGCGAGCTCGAGTGGTTGACCGACGGGCTGGAGCCCTCGGAGGACGCGGGCACGATCTTTGCCCAGATCGAGGCCTCCGGGGCCCCGGCCCTCCTCTTGGAGCACTTCGCCGGACGGCTCGAGCCCCACACGCCATGGTCGGCGGTGCGCGACGTCTCCCATCTGTTTCGCGGCGACGTCGATCTCGCCGAGACCGCTTCGGTGCTGGCCGCGGCCGGGCTGGACTGGCTGCGCGTGGTCGACAACGGCGTCATACCGGAGGCCCATGAGATCGGTCTCATGCCCCAGCTGCCCGTGGTGCGCGCCTACCACCTGATCCCGGCCGGATCGTCGAAGGCACGCGCCGTCGCGCGGCACATGCAGGCCCGCGGCTACGCCCCGGAGGACTGCATCGCCGCCGGCGACTCGCGGGAGGACCTGGAGGCGGCGAGCGTCGTGGGTACGTTCTGGCTGCCGGCCAATGCGATTCAACGCGACCCCACGCTCGAGGCCGAGGTTTCCCGTCGGCCCGGAGTGCGGGTGGCGTCCGAGGGATACGGCGCCGGCGTCTACGAGGCCGTCGTGACGACCCTCGCCGAGCGCCGCTGAGGCACGTGCGCGGACATGGCTTGGCCGGTCGCGGCAGCGGCGTGATCCGATGCGGCCTCGGTGGCCTCGGTGGCGTTTTCGATCCGCCTTCCTAGATCGCGGCGGTCCACGGCGTGTGCGTCGCCGACCGCCCAGCCCAACCGTTCCGCCAGCTGGGTGGCGAAATGACCGGACTCGAAATCTCGCTTGGTCACGCGCTCACGGAACATGATCTGGGCAGCGCCGCCCTCATTCGGCGTGTCTGCGATCACGATGATCTGGGGCATTCCCTCTCCTTCGAGATCGGGTTCGCCATCGAGGCTGACAGTTCCAGCTTCAGCCCTCGTAAACGTCCGGTAGCGATCGTGCGGGGGTGTTGTGAACGGGCCGTGATCACACCGGACCGGTCGCGCACCAATCGCGCTACGAGGGGCCGCGGGGACGAACTCTCGCCACCGCGTCCGTCCAGTCGGCGCCTCGCCGTCCTGCCCACGAGCGTCCTTGAGTTCGGCCGAGTCGGCCGTGCTAGGCGACGCCGCGCGCCGGTGAGGATGCTCGCGCGGCCGCATCATCCTCCCGACGCACCGCTTCGGCCAGCGCCCCCGCCGCCTCAGCACACTCACCGAAGGCATCGGCGACCACGGCGGCACTGGAACCGGTGATCGCATGGTTCAGCGCGCTGACCGCAGCGTCGAACCGTTCCCAGAGCGCCGTCGGCCCACGCCGCCCCGTGCCCGGGCGAAGCTCGTACGGTGGGGCTGCGTTCTCCGCCCCCGGGACCGGCCGCCACAGCAACCCGGCGGCGTGCGCATGCTCCCAGGCGACCTGCTCGGTCGACGCTGCGTCAGCCAGGTTCTGAAGACGTTGCGCGAACCCCGGGTCCGGAGGGGCGAGCTTATGCGCGCGCATCGCCTCAGCCCAGCTGTCGCTGGCCCGCCGAACCGCCCTCATGATCTGCGCCCGCTGGCGGTCGAGGTCGTCTTCGAAGCTCATCGCTTCCCGCGTCTCACCCGCTGTCTCACGAGCTCATCGCCACGTGTGCTCACCGGTCCACGCGCCCGCCCGCGCGCGAGGCCGAGGGATCCGGCTCGGCCAGTCCGACCGGCTCCCCACCCCAGAAGTCGTCGGCGCTCGGGCCGGGACGACGGGCCGGCGTCCCGCCCCCGCCGCTGTAGCTCTCCTCCAGGATGCGCTCGAAGTCCGAGCGCTTGATGCGCACCCGGCGCCCCACTCGCAGCGCCGGCAGCGACCCCTGATCAATCCAGTTGCGGACCGTCTGCTGGTTGAGCTTGAGCTTCTCCGCCACCTCGGCGACGGTCAAGTACGACTCTTCGACGTCATTCGGACCCACGGCCCACCTTCTCTAATTGAGGCAAACCAGAACCAATTGGAGTTATACTACCGCGAGCGGGAGACGACATCCGCCCCGGCAGGAGCGGAAAGGTCTGCAAAGCGCAGGGAAATCTGAGCAATGGACCCACGGAAGACGGCGCAGGGCGACGGGGACGAGCGGACCGACGAGAACGTCGTCCGCTTGCCGCGTGACTGGCTCGGCCCGCGCGAAGAGCTCGTGCCGATCGGCTCCCGCGCCAACGCGGCTCAGACCCCGCACGATGCCTCGCCCGAGTCCCTGCCGCCGACGGCGGCGTCGTTCTGGGACGAGGACTCTGGCTCCCTCCAGGCCCCGATGCAGGCTCCCGCCGAGCCCCCCGGTCAGCCCCATGCACAGCCCGCTATTGCGCGGCGGCATCGTCGGTGGCTCGGAGCGCGCTCACGCGCGGGCGGCCGCATCGCGGCCCCTGGACGAGGCCGTGCCGCCGCGGCCTGCGGGGTCCTCGCCGCCTGCCTCATCGTCGTTCTCTCGGTGATCGGCCAGAGCGAGGGAAGCGGGCACCCGCGTGGTGCGAAGGCGGTCGCGGCATCGAAGGATGGTCCGATCGAGACCGGGACGGGGGTGAACCTTGCCCGGCTGAAGGCTCATACACCTGTGGTGAACGAGATCAAGCGTCAGCCGAGAAGCCACCACTCGGTGAAGACTGGCCACCGCACCCACGCGTCGCGCACGCAACGCGACCGCCGCCACGTGAGCCAGACCCGCCGGCGACACCCCGAGCGGTCAGCACCCCGGCCGACCCACAGCACCAGCGAGCCGGTCCGCACCATCACCCCCACTCCGGCAACCACGCCGACGACCTCCGGGTCGGCGCCCACGACGTCGAGCTCACCTTCCTCGTCAGTCGACCGGTCCACCGGCTCCACGAGCCAGCAGCAGCCGGCGTTCGGCGCCACCGGCTCCCTCGGGCCGGGCAGCTCGCCCGACGGCTAACGCCAGCGATCGTGACCGCATTCAGACGACTCCTCCACCTCCCGCCCAACAGGAAGTGAGCCCTCGCGTGACCAAGCTCCTCAATCACGTCAAGCACAATGCGGTCGCTTATCTCGCGCTGTTCGTGGCACTCGGTGGCACCTCGTACGCCGCCGTCAACCTGCCGGCGGGAAGCGTCGGGAGCAAGCAGCTTCGCAACGGGGCGGTCACGAACAAGAAGCTCGCCAAGGGCTCGGTCGGAGCGGCGGATCTGGATCGCAAGACGATCGGCGGTTATGTCCGCGCGTACGCGCAGGTTGCGGCGAGACCGGGCAGGTCTTCGCCGCTTCGCCGGCGGCGACGACTGATCGCGTTGGCAGACCAGCGGTGACGCGCCGTGGGGTGGCACGATTCAGTGGAGCCAGCAACTGCCGAAGGACTGCTTCGCGCTGGCGACGACCGAGGGCCTCGCCGCCTCGGCTGCCAGCGCCGTATTTGTGAGCGGGGCGAAGGCTGACGCGCAGACATTCGTGACGCTCTCGGCGCCGGGGCAGGCGGTGAACGTCGCGATCGTGTGCCCGGAGCCGTGACGAGCGACGCTGAGGTGATCGTGTGACCGCATCATCGCGCACGCTGCGCCTGACGGCAGCGTTCCTCGGCAGCCTGGTCCTCACTGCCGGCGTTGGCCTTGGATGGGCACGGCGTCGGCCCGGGCTGATGAGCTGGTGGTTTCGTGTGGTCCGTATGCCCCGGCGGGCGTGTTCAAGCCCATACTCGAATCGGGGTCTGCTTGCTCAGTCGACCTGCCCAGGCGGATCAGATGCAGCTCTCGGCCACATCCGGGACTCCCGCGGAGAGGGGTGACAACGGGATCTTTCAGGCCAACGCGCCCAGTGGTCTGGTGATCAAGTCGGCCGACGTCCTCTCGATGAGCGCGTATCAGCGTCAATAACGGCAGCCAACGGGGAGTACGGCGGCGATTTCTATTGGGGCAGCTCCACCTCGAACATCGCCCCGACGGAGACCAGCGCGCAGTTTCCGGGGATCAACGCGTCGGACTTCGGTTTCAACCTCGTGTGCGGTCAAGTCTTCGTGCGGCGGACTCGGCGACGAAAACGCCATCGCGGACATCGACATCAACGAGGTGATCCTGACGGTGGTCGAGACCACAGGTCCGTCACTGAGCTCGCCGTCGGGCCTATGGCAAACCACAGGCTGGATCCGCGGCACGTGGCCGTTGCCGCTCTCAGGAGACTCGCCCTCTGGGATGTGCTCGTTGACCGCATCGCTCGCCGGTCAGCCGCTGCAGGGCAGCTCGAGCACACCGGATCAGACGGCCTGGCATCAGTGCGCCACGACCCCGCTCAACGACCAGGTCCAGACTCCCGACTTTCCGAACGGGCCAGACACCCTCGTACTGACAGGGACTGACGCGGTCGGCGCATCAGTGTCGCCATCAGAGACCGTCGACATCGATAACCAACAACCGACGGTGACGCTGAGCGGTCCCACGGACGCGCCGTCGACGGCAGGGACGCAGTACGTGACCGCGACCGCCTCGGCCGGCCCGTCCGGGGTGGCGGGAATCTCGTGCTCGCTGGACGGTGCGCCGTCGCAGTGGTTTTCGGCCAGCACGGCGCAGATCGCGGTGGCCGGGACCGGCACTCACCAGGTGCAGTGCACGGCCGAGAACAACGCCCTTGACAGTGCCGGGGCTCGCGCGAGCTCGGCGCCGGCGACGTACTCGATGCGGATCGGAACTCCGACGGTTGCCGTGGTGGCGTTTTCCAAGGTCGTGGACAAGCTGCGCTGCCGGCGAGGGACTGAGCGGGTGCGCATTCCGGCGCGGTGGGTCACGGTGCGTTCGCATGGGCGACTCGTGCGGGTGCACGAGCCGGCCCACACGCAGACGATCAAGGTCACCCGCTGCCACGCTCGCACCGTCCAGCGGCGCATCACGCGTGAGGTGACCGTCCATCGTCACGGGAAGACGATTCGTGTCAAGCGCACCAGGGTCGTCCGCGTCGTGGTCGAGCCACGCACGGTGTTCAAGACCAGCCAACGAGTCGGCCACGGACACGGAACGACCGTGGACGGGTGGCTGGGGACGACCGCCGGCACCGCTCTCGCCGGGCAGGCGGTCGACGTGCTCACGGCCGCCGACAACGGCCGCGAGAATTTCCACGTTGCCGCCGTCGCGACCACTGCTGCCAACGGCGGGTGGAGCGCCCAGCTCCCCGCCGGCCCATCCCGCCTCATCGAAGGCGCCTACCCCGGAGCGCCCACGACCGAAGGCGCCATCAGCGCTCCGGCGCACTTGATCGTCCCGGCGAAGGTGCAGCTGCTCCGCGTCTCACCGCGCCGCGTGCCATGGGGCGGGATCGTCCACCTCGTCGGGCGGCTGAAGGGCGGCTATCTGCCGCGGGGCGGAGCGCTGGTGCGCCTGCGCATCGGCCTAGGCAACTCCGAGACGACCTACGGCGTCCGCGAACATGTGCACGGCAACGGGCTCTTCACGACGAGCTACCACTTCGGGGAGGGCGACCCGAGCCTGCACCGCTCCTTCTGGTTTCAGATCGCCTCGCTGCCGATGGGCGACTACCCGTATGCGCCGGCAGCCAGCCGACGGCTCTCGGTGAGCGTCGGCGGCCACCCCTGACGCGCGGCCGAGCGCTCGGAGACGCATACCGCCGGCGCCCCGTCACCACCTGTGACGAAACCGTCAAGACTCGGCGCCCCGGGGGGCGAGACAGCGGGCCTCGGAGACTCTTGTCTATAGATGACCGGAAGCCGGCACGAAGCGAGTAACCTCCGTAGGGCATGGTTGGCGACATCCTGCAGCCCACGCACTTGCTGTTCGTGCTTGTGGTCGCTCTACTTGTTCTTGGTCCGAAGAGGCTTCCGGAGGTTGGGCGCACGCTCGGCAACGGCATTCGGGACTTCCGGTCGGCGATCAACGGCGAGAGCCCGGAGAGCCGAGAGAGCCGGGATGAGATCGAAAGCCGCCCGTGGCACAGCGAATCCGAGGACAAGCACGAGTTCGCGCACGAGGGCGAGACGACGCCGGCGAGCCACGAGTTTGCGCACGACGCGTCCGGTGTCTCCACCGAGGCACCCCCGGCTCCACCGGCAGCTCCGGTCGCCGCTGCGCCGGCACCCGCACAGCCCGCGCCGGCCCCTCCCGCATCATCCGAGCCGGCCGTCGTGCCAGCCGCGCCCGAGTCGGCGCCCGCTCAGCCCGCCGCCACGAGCGATACCGCAGTGGCTCCGAACAAGCACGAGTTCGCCTACGAGTCGTCCGAGGCCGGCGAGAACTCCGCCGAACCTCGTAGCTGACCGCCGCTCAGCTCAGCCATCACGCGTCCCTCGAGCCGTCCGGGCCGGGAACGTCTGTTCGCCTGAGTACCGTCGC
Source organism: uncultured Solirubrobacteraceae bacterium (assembly GCA_963744845.1). Classification (GTDB taxonomy): domain Bacteria; phylum Actinomycetota; class Thermoleophilia; order Solirubrobacterales; family Solirubrobacteraceae; genus Palsa-465. The sequence goes on along the minus strand of CAVUVE010000011.1, from coordinate 381,391 downwards.
CTGATGACGGTCGGTGCCGAGGCGGTCAATCCGGAGACGGCGGCGCTCGTCGCCCTCCTGCGCTGTGGGCGGCGCACCGATGACGAATGCGTCCGGCTGGTCGAGCAGGCCGGCAGCGCGCGAGCGGTGCTCGATCGTGAGCTCGGCGCCGACGGGCCGCAGACCGCCCTCTTCGCCACGGACGCACCGCCGGAACTGGACACCGCGCGGGCGGACGTGTCCGCCTGGCAGAGGGAGGGTTTTGCGCTGGCGACGGTGCTCGACGGCGACTATCCCGCGAATCTGCGCGAGGTCGACGACTGCCCTCCGCTCATCTTCGTCGCCGGCCGCCTGCAGGCGGCCGACGACCGGTCGGTCGCCGTCATCGGCGCGCGCCGCGCGTCGCCGGAGGGAAAGAGACTGGCCGCGAGCTTTGCGTCGGAGTTCGTGCACGCCGGCTACTCGGTCGTCTCCGGGCTGGCGGCGGGGATCGACACCGCCGCTCACGAGGCCGCACTCGCTGCCGGGGGACGGACGGTCGCCGTTATCGGCACCGGGCTGCGACGAAGCTATCCGCCGGAGAACGCCGAGCTCCAGCGGCAGATCGCGGCCCGGTGCGCTGTCGTGTCGCGCTTCTGGCCTGACGCGCCGCCGACGAGGACGAGCTTTCCGATGCGCAACGCCGTGATGTCGGGGCTGAGCCGGGGCTCGGTCGTGATCGAAGCCTCCGACCGAAGCGGGGCGCGGGTCCAGGCACGGCTGGCGCTGGCGCACGGTCGCCCGGTGTTCCTGCTCGACCGGCTCCTGCAGCAATCCTGGGCCCGCGAGCTGGCGGGGCGGCCAGGGGTCCACGTCGTCACGTGCCCGTCGCAGGTGTGTCGGGTGATCGAGTCACCAACCCGAACGTCATGGCGACGGTCGGTGAGCTGAGCGCCCCGTATGCCACGTTCATGCTCAATCCTCGCCCGGGCCGCGACGTGTGCGACGTCTGCTTCAACCTCACCGAGGGCTACGGGCGGTGCTGGGCGTGCGCGCACGGCGGACGGTTCCTCGATGTGGTGGCACCGATCTCCTACAGCCTCGGCGGCGGCCGGCTACATCACGTACTGGCTGCCTACAAGCGCTCGGCGGGTTGTGAGACACGCCGTCTCGGCGCCGAGCTGGCGGCGGTGCTGTGGCGCCATCTGGCGGCCCATGAAGCGTGCGTGGCCACGGCCGCCGGGGTGGAGGCCTTCGACGTGGTCACGACGGTCCCGTCGAGCGACCGGCGGCGTGATCAGATCCATCCACTCCATCGGCTGGTCGGGCTCCGAGTCGGGCCCACGAGAGACCGCTACCAGCGGCTGCTCCGCCGGACCGGTGCCGGGACGTCGATCCACGAGTTCAGTGTCCATCGCTACGAGAGCACCACCGAGCTGCGCGGTCACGCGGTGCTGCTGATCGACGACACGTGGACGACCGGCGCCAGCGCCCAGAGTGCCGCCGCGACCCTGAAGGCAGCCGGCGCGGGGACGGTGGCGGCCGTTGTTATCGGGCGTCATCTCAACCCGGAGTGGGGCCACAACCTGGAGCGACTGCGCTCGTTTGAGCGCCCGTTTGACTGGCGGCGGTGCAGCCGCGGTCACCGGAAAGCGCTCGACGCTTAGACCGGTCGCCGGTAGGGTATAAATCGGCCTCCGGGACCCGAGCAGGAGACGGGTGTGAAGGCCGGGAGAGAGAGGAGACGCGGGTAACGTGCGCCAATTCGGTGTCCTATTGGGAATCGCGATAACCGCGATTGCGCTGGCCGCCTGTGGCTCGTCGGGCAAGGGCCCTGTGACGCTGAACTGGTACGTGTTTCCCGAACCGTCGGGCTCGTTCGCCAAGGCGGCCGCCGACTGCACCGCGAGCTCGCACGGGGCGTACCAGATCAAGATCAGCAACCTGCAGACCTCGTCCGATCAGCAGCGGATCTCGCTCGTGCGGCGGCTGGCGGCCGGCGACCCCGGGATCGACATCTTCGCCATGGATGTCGACTGGACGGCTGAGTTCGCCGAAGCGAAGTGGATCCGGCCCTGGACGGGCGCCGACAAGGCCGCGGTCAGCAGCGGCGTCCTCCCTGGGCCGCTGCAGACGGCGACGTTCAAGGGCAAGCTGTACGCCGCTCCCATCAACTCCAACACCGAGCTGCTGTGGTACCGCAAGGACCTCGTCCCCACCCCACCCAAGACGTGGACCGAGATGATCGACGACGCGATCAAGCTCGCCAAGGAGGGCAAGCCGCACGCCATCGAGGAGCAGGGGTCCAAGTACGAGGGGCTGACCCTGTGGTTCAACTCGCTCGTCGACTCCGCCGGGGGCGGCATCCTCAGCCCCAGCAACAAGATCCTCGTCGGGGCGTCGACCAAGACCGCGGCGGAGATCATGCATCGGCTGGCGACGTCGCCAGCCGCCGATCCCGGCCTCAACGTCGCCCAGGAGGGTCAGGCCGACACCGCGTTTGACAAGGGCGACGCCGCGTTCGAGATCAACTACCCGTTCGTGTGGTCCTCGGCGCAGAAGACGAACCCCAAGGTGTTCAAGCAGATGGGCTACGCCCCGTTCCCGAGCGTCATCCCGGGCACGGCGCCGCGGGTCACGATCGGCGGCTACAACCTCGGCGTCTCCGCGTACTCCAAGTACCCCCAGCAGGCGTTCAAAGCGGTGCGCTGCCTGGTCCAGCCGCAGAACCAGATCCGCGACGCCGTCAAGGGTGGCCTCGCGCCCGTGCTGGCGAGCATCTACCAGCAGCCGGCGTTCGAGAAGGCGTATCCGTTCCATCAGCTGATCAAGCAGCAGCTCACGAGCTACGGGATCCGCCCGCAGACGCCGGCCTACGCCGACATCACCCTCGCCATCCAGGACGCGCTGTCACCGACCTCCAACATCGACCCCAACACGATCGTGAGCACCTTGCGCAGCGAGATCAAGTCCGCCCTCACGTCCCAGGCGCTGCTATGACCAGCGGTTCGGTAGCCGCCCCGGCCGCGGCCTCGAGTCCCCGCCGGCAACGTCCGCACCTGACCGATCGCACGCGCGCCGAGCGGCGGCTCGCCTACACACTCGTCGGCCCGGCGGTGATCATCATGCTGGCCGTCACGGCGTATCCCGTGATCGACACGATCATCCTCTCGCTCCAGCGCTCGGACCTGCGCTTCCCGGCGGCGAGCACCTGGGTCGGCCTTGACAACTACGGGGCGGTGCTCGGCTCGAGCGTGTGGTGGCAGGACGTCATCCACACCCTGATCATCACCGTGATCAGCGTCTCCATTCAGTTCGTGCTCGGGATGCTGCTCGCGATCGCCATGCACCGTGTGATCTTCGCCCGCGGGGCGCTGCGCGCGATCGCCCTCATCCCCTACGGGATCGTCACCGTGGTCGCGGCCTACTCGTGGAACTACGCGTGGTCGCTGAACAACGGCGGGTGGATCCCCCATCTGCTCGGCCTGAGCGGCGACCCGCTCAGCCACCCGTTCGGCAGCTACGTGGCGATCATCCTCACCGAGATCTGGAAGAACGTGCCGTTCATGGCACTGCTGCTCCTGGCCGGCCTGTCGCTCGTCCCCGACGAGCTGCTGGACGCGGCGAAGATGGACGGCGCCAGCACGTGGCAGCGATTCACCCGGATCACGCTGCCGTTGATGAAGCCGGCGATCCTCGTCGCGCTGCTCTTCCGCACGCTTGACGCCTTCCGCATTTTCGACACGATCTACATCTTCAACCAGGGCGCCAACGGCACCGAGTCGATCTCGATCCTCAACTACAACACGCTGCTGGATCGCCTGAACCTCGGTCTCGGCTCGGCGGTGTCGGTGCTGCTGTTCGTGTTCGTCGGAATCATCGCGTTCGTCTTCATCAAGGTCTTCGGCGCCGGCGCCGGACCGACGGGAGAGTCGGCATGAGACACACCCCCAAGCAGCGCCTGGGCTGGTCCGGCGCGTTCGCGGTCATCGTCGTCGTCTCGCTCGTCCCCGTCGTGTGGATCATCATGCTCTCGCTGAAGACGCCGGCGACGGCCACCGACGGCTCGTTCATCCCCCATCAGTGGACGCTGTCCAACTACTCGGACATCTTCAACGCGGGCGTCTTCACCAGCGCGTTGCGCAACTCGATCGGCATCGGCCTGATCGCCACCGCGCTGGCGGTGCTGATCGGGTCCTCGGCGGCGTATGCCATCGCCCGCCTTGACTTCCCCGGCAAGCAGGCGATCCTCGCCGTCGCGCTGGCGGTCGTGATGTTCCCCCAGATCTCGCTCGTGGGGCCGCTGTACAACCTGTGGCGCCACATCGGGCTCTACGACACGTGGCCGGGGCTGATCATCCCGTACCTGGAGTTTGCGCTGCCCCTGTCGATCTACACCCTGTCGGCCTTCTTCCGGGAGATCCCGTGGGAGCTCGAGCAGGCCGCCGAGGTCGACGGGGCGACTCCGTTCCAGGCATTTCGCAAGGTGATCGCACCGCTGGCCATGCCCGGGATCGTCACCACGTTCATCATCGTGTTCCTCATCTGCTGGAACGACTTCATCTTCGCGATCTCACTGACGTCGACCAACGCCGCGCAGACGGTTCCGGCCGCGATCGCGCAGTTCCCGGGAGCGTCCCAGTTCACCCAGCCGATCGGTGACATCACGGCGGCTGCGGTCGTCGTGACCGTCCCCGTCATGATTATCGTGCTCCTGTTCCAGCGTCGGATCGTTTCCGGGCTGACCGCGGGCGCCGTCAAGGGCTAAGGAGACCCCCATGGCAGACATTGCACTCGAGCACATCACCAAGCGCTACGGCGACGGATACGAGGCGGTCAAGGATCTCAATCTGGACGTCGCTGACGGCGAGTTCATGATCCTCGTCGGGCCGTCGGGCTGCGGCAAGTCGACCGCTCTGCGAATGGTCGCCGGGCTGGAGGACATCACCGACGGCGAGCTGAAGATCGGCGGCCAGGTCGTCAACGATCGGGCGCCCAAGGACCGCGACATCGCGATGGTCTTCCAGAACTACGCGCTGTATCCCCACATGACGGTTCGCGAGAACATGGGCTTCGCGCTGAAGCTCGCCAAGACCCCGGAGTCGGAGATCGACGAGAAGGTCACCGAGGCGGCGCGGATCCTCGACCTCGGGGCGCACCTCGACCGCAAGCCCGCCAACCTGTCCGGCGGTCAGCGCCAGCGGGTCGCGATGGGCCGCGCAATCGTGCGCAATCCGAGCGCGTTCTTGATGGACGAGCCCCTGTCGAACCTCGATGCCAAGCTGCGCGTCCAGATGCGCACCGAGATCTCGCGCATCCAGCAGCGCTTTGAGACGACGACCATCTACGTCACGCACGACCAGACCGAGGCGCTGACGCTCGGTGACCGGATCGCGGTCATGCGGGCCGGCGTCCTGCAGCAGGTCGGCCAGCCGGCCGAGCTGTACAGCCGCCCCAAGAACCTGTTCGTGGCCGGCTTCATCGGCTCCCCGTCGATGAACTTCCTCCCCGGGCAGATCGACGGCGACACGGTCAAGCTCCCCATCGGCGATCTGACGATTCCCGAGTCACTGCGCAACCGCCTCTCGTCCGGCCCGGGCGGCGGACGAGGCGGCGTGATCGTCGGCCTGCGCCCCGAGGATTTCGAGGATGCGCAGCTCGTCCAGGACCGCGCGCGGGGCATATCGTTCACCACCAAGATCGACGTGCTGGAGTCGATGGGATCGGAGTTCTACGCCTACTTCAGCGTCGAGTCCGAGAAGGTGTCCTCCCGGGAGCTCGAAGAGCTGGCCAACGACGCCGGGGCAGCCGACCTGCCGAGCCAGGAGGGAAGCCAGGTGGTGGCGCGCCTGGAGGCGGCCAGCCGGGTGCGTCAGGGGCAGGAGGCGGAGCTGTGGTTCAACTCCGAACACCTGCACATGTTCGATCCCGAGACCGGCCAGAGCCTGCTCGGATCCAACGGCGACGGCGACAACCGGCGAGCGCCTGACGCGCCGCCGTCAGAGCCCGATCGGCCGGACGAGCAGGCCTAGCCCCCCCAAATCATCCCCCGCCCCGCCGGCCCCGGCCCCGGCGGGGTAAGGTCGGGCACAGCCCATGCCCGAACCGCGCTCGACCGGGATGCCGCGCCTCGACGCGCAGAACGATTTCCTGCGCGTCCGCCGCCAAGCCGCCGCCGCTCGGGTCGCGGCCCGGCTGCGCGGCGAGCCCGGCGACGTGCGAATGGTCCTCCCCTACGAAGAGGTCATCGAGGCGCTGGGCTTCGTCTCCGAGCGTTACGTCGGTGTCGAGGTCGTGTCACTGGACTCGATCGTCGGGACCGTCGACCGCGACCGCGACTTTGACCGCAGCTTCCGCCCCACCTCCGGCCGGGTGCGCTCACGCTGGGAGAACATCGCGGCGGCGATGCGCCGGGGGGAGTCGATGCCGCCCGTCGATCTGGTGCGAATCGGCGAGATCTACTTCGTGCGCGACGGCCATCACCGCGTCTCGGTCGCCCGGGCACTCGGGCGCAACGACATCGAAGCCCGCGTCACCGAGGTGACGACGCGGGTCGGCGCGGGAAAGACGATCACGCTCGCCGACCTGCCGTTCAAGAGCCACGAGCGCGTGTTCTTCGAACGCGTCCCGCTCCCGGCCAACGCGCGCGACGAGATCCAGCTCACGGACCCATGGGACTACGCGCGATTGGCCGAGCACGTGGAGGCGTGGGGATTTCGAACCAGCCAGGAGCGCCACGAGGCGATCAGTCGCCGCGAGACGGCGTTTCAGTGGCTGGAGAACGAGTATCGCCCGGTCGTCGAGATGCTGCGGGAGGCCGACCTGATCGGCAACCGGACCGAAACCGAGGCCTACATGCGCGTCAGCGCCGAGCGCTACCGGCTGATCCGGACTCACCGCTGGGATGAAGCGGTCATCCGGCGACTGATCGAGGGCGGGGCTCGGCGAACTCGCCGCCGCCGGCCGCCCGATTGAGTGACTCCGAGGTCGAACCTACACCGCTGTAGGTGACCGCCCCGATCCGGTAGCCTGCCGCCAGGATGACGTCTGAACCGCGCCCGCCCGCCGCGACTAAGGCACGCCGACCCTATGCCCCCCGCATGGCGCCGTCTGAGCGGCGCGAGCAGGTCATCGACGCGGCGCTGCGGGTCATCGTCGAGCAGGGCTACGAGGGCGTCTCGATCGAGGCGATCGCGCGCACGGCCGGGGTCACCCGACCGGTGATCTACGACCATTTCCGAAACCTCGGCGAGCTGCTCGAGGCCCTCATCGATCGCGAGGAGCACTACGCGCTCGAGCAGCTGGCCGAGGTCGTCCCGACCGACCCAGGGACGAGCGACCCCGTCGACGTGCTCGCCGGCAGTGTCAGGCTGTTCCTGGACGCGGTGAACAGCCGGCCCGACACGTGGCGGATCATCCTGCTGCCGCTCGAGGGGACGCCGGCGATCGTGCGCGATCACGTCGAGACCAACCGGGCGCGGACGCTCGAGCAGGTACAGGAGCTGGTCCGCTGGGCGATCGCCCGCTCGGCCCTGCCGCCAGAGCTCGATGCCGAGCTGGCCGGGCGCGCGATGCAGAGCCTCGCCGAGGAGGCGGGGCGAATGGTGCTGATCGACGCCGAGAGCTACAGCCCCGAGCGCTACGAGACGTTTGTCCGCGTGGTCATCCAAGCGCTCGTCACCGCCTCGCGATCAAGCACCCCCTGAAAGCGCGACGGGGACCCGCTTCCAGGGTCCCCGCCGCCGGTCATTTCGCGCCGCGCCCACGGCCGGAGTTGGACGCGATCGGTGAAATGACCTGCGATCGGTCAAACCCGTCGGCCTGAGAAAAGTTGCGACGCCCGGCAGATCGGTCCTCGGCGCCGAGGGTAGTACGAGCCCATGGCGGCGACGGCTTCCGAACGCAACTGGTCGGGCAACTATGAGTACCGCGCGACCGCCATTCACCACCCGAGGACCCGCGACGAGCTGCGCCGGCGCGTCGCCGCGGCGTCCTCCGTGCATGCCCTCGGGTCGCGCCACTCGTTCACAGCGATCGCGGATGCCGAGGAGCTGATCGCGCTTGACCGCATGGATGACCAGATCGAGATCGATCGGGACGCCGGCACGGTCACCGTGCCGGCCGCCGTGACGTATGCCGAGCTGGCCGAGGCGCTCAACCGTGACGGCCTGGCGCTGGCCAACATGGCCTCGCTCCCGCATATCTCGGTCGGCGGGGCGATCGCGACGGCCACCCACGGCTCGGGCGAGCGGCTGGGCAACCTCGCCACCTCGGTGACCGGGCTCGAGCTCATCACCTCCGCGGGCGACGTGATCACAAGTGAGCGCGGCGATCCCCATTTCGACGGCCTCGTCGTCGGCCTCGGAGCGCTCGGCGTCGTCACGCGGGTGACGCTGGCCGTCGAGCCGTACTACGAGGCCAGCCAGGTCGTCTATGAGGGAATGGAGTGGGACGCGCTGTTCGAGCACTTCGACGCGATCGAGGCGGCGGGCAACAGCGTCAGCGTCTTTCATCGCTTCGGCGAGCACACCGAACAGGTGTGGATCAAGCGCCACGCGCCCTCTGACCGTGCACCGTCCGAGCTGTTCGGTGCGCCGCTGGCCACGCGGCAGCACAACCCGGTGGCGGGCGCCGACCCGATCAACGCGACGCCGCAACTCGCCGAGGTCGGCCCGTGGTCCGAGCGGCTGCCGCACTTCCGCTCGGGCTTCACGCCCAGCTCAGGCGAGGAGATCCAGTCCGAAGCGTTCGTCGGCCGCGGCGACGGCATCGCCGCGATTCGGGCGGTCCGTGAGTTGGCCGATGACATCCAGCCGCTGCTGCTCGTCTGCGAGCTGCGCGCGATCGCCGCCGATTCGCTGTGGCTCAGCCCCCAGCACGGTCGCGACACGATCGCCCTGCACTTCACCTGGCGTCGCGATCAGCATGCCGTCGAGCAGATCGTGGGCGCGATCGAGTCGGCGCTGAAGCCGCTTTCAGTGCGCTCGCACTGGGGCAAGGTCACCAGCCTGCGGGCCGCTGACCTCTCCCCGCTGTACGAGCGCCTCGACGACTTCCGTCGTCTGCGCGACGAGCTGGACCCGCGGGGCGCCTTCGTCAACGACTGGCTGCGCGCCCACGTCCTCGGCGGCGAATAGGCGCGCAGGCGCCGACCCAACGGGCTTGGCATACTGGACCCTCCCTCAGGGGGCGTAGCTCAGTTGGTTAGAGCGCCGGCCTGTCACGCCGGAGGTCGCGGGTTCGAGTCCCGTCGCTCCCGTTTTAGATAGTCCCCGTAGATGCTGGCGATTTGGCCGATCCGGAGCCGGATCTTCTCTTAACCGCCGGGCCGGGCAACGGTCCCGGGCAACGTTCCGAGGTCGCTCGGCATCCTCAGTTGTTGATCTGGGTGTGCGAGGGCCTTGTCCCGTAGAGCCTCCACTTGCGGTGGGGCGACGGGCTCGGATGCCCGTCGTCACACCGCAAGTAACGCGACAGGGACCAGGGGATCACCCCTGACCGTGTCCGCCTTGCCGCGCTTTCAAGGAGCCGGCCCCACCGGCTGGACGAGGCCCTAAGGGCGGACCAGGTTCATCGCCACCGGAATCTCGCTGACGGAGCCGGCCGACCAGGCGAGCGAGCATGGCGATCGCCTCCGCGGCAAAGCGCTCGTCGGGCCCAACTAGCCCTGATTGCATTCGTGGCCAGGCGCACCCTTGCCGCGTGCCGCTAGCGGTTGCCATAGCGACACGGGCGGTCGCATGTTCGCACCCACATAAGAAGTGCTCGCTTCTGGGGTGCCATTAACCGCGGAGATGGAGCACCTCGGCTTCCGGTTCACAGCGGGCTGCAGGGAGGATCCGAGACAGGTCCGGGGAATAGGCGGCAGTGACTCTTGCAGATGACTTTTATCGCCCGTGGGAGGGGGAGACGATCCAGGACTTCCAGGCGATCGACGATCTCCTTAACCGACTCTCTCAGCGTTGGCTTGATCAGGAACGCCAGTTTGCTTGGCGGGGGGTTGCGGATGCCTCGTTCCCTCTCCACAGCTCGCTCTACCGACGTCTGTATTGGCAACGTCTTCGTCAGGACCAGTCCGAGCCGCCTAGTGAACATGATCTTGCCGAGGCCGAGGACCGAGTATCGGCCAGCGCGCGACGATGGGGGCTGCACAACGGGGCGCACGGCCGGCTGTCTCTACTAAACCAGCTGGCAATGCTTCAACACTTCGGTGCGCCAACGCGGCTGGTCGACGTAACGCTCAACGCCTATATCGGATTGTGGTTTGCGGTCGAGAAGGACGATGACCGCGATGGTCGGCTGTTCGCAGTCGACGTCACCTCGCGGTTAATCAACGACCAGGAGGCGCTTCGTGATTGGGAAGATAGGCTCGACCCGCCTTGGTCGACCTTCGACGACGACCGATGGACCGGCGAGACGTTTGCTTGGATACCACCTCCGTTTGAGAGGCGAGTGGCGGCACAAAACGGTGCATTCCTGTTCGCGGGTGTTCCTCATACCCGCCCCGGGTTCCAGGTTCCTCGCACCCCAAACGGCAGCCGTACCTGGGCGGCCGGCGACGTACGGCGGGTGACCTCGCTGCCGATGCGGTTCCATCTTGCCAACCCGAGAGCTGGCGGGGTTCGCGCGGCTGGCACGCCCACGTATACATTTCGTATCGCTGCCGTGGCTAAGCGGACCATCCGCCGTCGGCTGGCAGCACAGTTCGGATATTTGCATCGAACCATCTACCCCGACTTCCCGGGGTTCGCTGGCTTCGGTACGGACCTACCAACAGGCCCCTAAATCGTCGCTCGGAGACACAGCCGTCTAAGAGCCGGAAGCCGACACATCGCTTATGGACTGACCTCGGCCAGCACGAGAAATCGGGAGCTAGGCCTGACTAGATACTCAGTCGAGGTGGAGCGTTCTCGTTGATGCGCCGCGTGAGAGCCCGGCTAGGAGCGGGCAGCGCTGGGCTAGTTCGATGAGTGCTCCATCGGCATTTGCGGTCGGCCCGCGGCCGAGGCGCTCCCGATGGGATTCGCACAACAACCTAGGCGCCGACTTGACGAATCCAGTCGCGGATGTTGACGCCGACCCGCTCGATGTCCTCGGCGTCAAGGAGTCCGCTGTGCATGATTACATTGCGTGAACGCTCCACTGCATCGAAGATGCCGCGCGCCCACTCAGGGCCAGACCAGTAAGGCGCGAATGCCTCCTCATTGGCCCGCATGATGTTCAGCAGGTCACCGAAGTCGATAAAGCTAATGGGATCGTCACCGCGCTGTGTATGGAAGCGGTGTTGGGCTTCCTCGTCTTGACGCTTCTTGGCCTTTGCCCGGACGCCTGAAGCGACCTTCTGCTCCCACCAATCCGCGCCCGTCTCATCGATGAGGACCCGCTGCACGAGGTCGCGGACCATACCCTCGAAAGCAGCGATAGCGGTGTAAACCGTCGCCATACGGTGCGCTCGCGCCACAAACTCGTCGTCTAGAAGCCGGAGCGAAACCTTCTCCGCAATCTCCTCGTTAAGTAGACCGAGCGGGTCGTGAGGGCGCCCTGCGTGATCAAGAGACTCTTCGGTCAACATCGCGCGGAACGCGAAATCGTAGACGCCGTCTGGAAGGCTCACGAGAGCAAATGGGCCTTGAGCGCGCGGAATAGCGCCTCGTAGACCGCGGGGTCTCGCGACTCGGGGAGGTGAAGCTCGACGTTGTAAACAAATCCACCGAGTCGAATTGCGTCGCTCGAGCCCGGACGACCTCCCGGAGCCGCTGGGAGTGAACTGGAGGCCAGCGGCTCCTTCGCCACGGTTGGCCGCGCCATCGCCATCGCCACCGCCGCCACCGCCGGCCGTGCCGCCTTCGCCAGTGTTCGCCTCGCCGCCGCCGGTCCCAGCGCCGCGCGGTGCATTGAAGTCGGCGAGCTTGACCAGGGAAAGGAACGTAGAGGTCATCTTGTCGACCACGGCGTCGCTGACTTGCCCTTGAGTGAGCGTCTTGATCTTTCCCCTTAACTCGGCGCGGTCCATCTTCTGTGCGTCGCGACGCAGTTGGAAGAGGTCGGCATACGCCTCTTCGAGCGCCTCCGCGAGGATTCGGCCAGCCTGACTCTGATCAAGGAACTCGAAGTAGCGGGGGGTCGGCGCCCCATCTGCTGAGAGGAAGCCAAGGGCCTTCAGCAGATTGATATAGAGCCGTTCGCTGCTGCTCCTGAACCCGAGGTCTTGGAGGAAACGCACTGTGAACTTCGGCGGCGCCTTCGCCGCCTGGATAGCGTCGAACAGCGCCGCAACATTCTTTGTGCTCGTCAGATACGCAGTTGGAAGAGCCATGACTCAAGTTGCTGAACACTAAGCGCTGTTCCTGACGGAAGGCTGGGCGGCCCGCACCAGGCTGGCCTCCAAGTGAATGCCCAGCGCCGAGTGGGGCCTGCTGTCAGATCCGAGCTGAGGTCGCGATCCTCGACGAGGGAGCACTCGTGCGCCGCAAGCCAATCTGGCGCTCGCTTTGCCGCGAACGCCATTACTGGCGGCGATCTGTCAGAAAGTCAAACAGCGACATCTCGATGGCGCTCGCGCCGGCATGTATCCAAGATGCCGGTTTCCACCCGAGGTGAGCGGCGATCTCGTCAAGGGCCGTACGCACTTCTAAATCGTTCCTGATCCGAAGTGCTGCAACTTCGTGTGCCTGTCCCTTGTAGTTGATCTCGCCATGAGCTTCGACGAAGCCAAGGACGTTGAGGTGCTCCCAGTCGTTGCCCATCATCGAGCCGCGCTCGAACTTGCCGACATAGAGGGGAGTGACCTGCAGCCCTCCGCCGAGTTGGTCGCCTCGAATGACGAGCACTCGCGTCTCCGCCAGGCCGGGCGCCACCGCCAGCGCTTCCTTCGCAGTCGCCACGATGTGGCTGGCCATGATCTCGGCGTACAGCTGGTTGATCACGCTTTTGGTCCGGCGCTTGTGGGTCGGCTTACCCGTGGGGGTGCGAGTCACCTCGCGCTCGGGGATCAACTCGGCTGGCGAGCCGATCTTCATCAGAAGAGTCACCGAGGCTCCGCGCACATCGATCGCAGCGGCGGACAGCTCGTTGTCCTCAAAGGCTGCCTCGATGGTCTCAATGACGGTTTGACGGTCATTCGCGCTCAACCTCTGCCAGTACTCATCGAGCGACCCCTGTTGCTCCTGGTGAGCGACCCGGCGCCGCTCGACCTCTCCCTCGACCTCTTCCGCGGCGGTCTCGTTAGCTCGCGCTTTGGCTGCTCGACGCTGAGCGCGCCTGAAGATCGAGACCCCGGCGAGCGCCTCTCGTTCGTGACGCGCGAGCACCGCTTTGTCGTCCACGGCCTCGGGTGGCGGAGCAACCGGCGCGACCGCGTCTGGGAACTCCTCCTTGTGTACGAAGGCCAGCGACAGCATCTGATCGTTGACCTCGAGCCAGTGCTCGAGCTCGGCCTGTCGTTCGGCCGCGCGGACTTGCCGCTGATACGCCGCCATGGATGGGGCGCGGCCGCGCGTCGTGCGTCGACGGCGCGACCCACCAGACGTGTAGTAGGTGACAGGGCCAACGCCGGTCGAAAACCCGGTCCGTCCAGACCCGACAGGAATCCGAGCGGCCCGGGGCCCAATGCCGGCCCGCACCCCGCGACTCGAAGCGCTGATCCGAACGCCGGGTGCGACGCGAATCCCGAACCCCATCTCGCCTCAACCCCTAATTGCTGTACTCGAGCCTGTAGGTCCCACGAACGTGCTTGCAGACGAAGTCATACCGCCGATACTGACGTGCCTCAGAATGCGCGCAGTACTCGCCAGCGTGCAGGCACTTCTGCTCACCTCCAATGACCCCATGGGTAAAGCCGGCCGGACACGTCTTGGCGGCAACAGCCTGCCGCACCCCACCGGAGCCCGTCAGCGTCGCCGCACCGGCCCCACCAGTCTGACCGGCGAGCACCAAGACCACCGCACCCGCGAGCAACCTACGCATATCACTCCTGTCTCCGCCCTCAGCGCCCCTACAGCGCGCAAGCCTATCCCCAACCTACGATGCGGCGCAATGTCGCTGATCGCGCTCGACGACAGGCCGCCTCACGACAAGCGCGTCTCCGCTGAATACGGTCGCGCGAGCGCATGAATGTCCCGGGCCGCCCCCTACCCGACCAGGCGACGACGCGATCACTCACCCCGACAACGGCGTGCGTTCCCCTTGCCGCGGAGGCGATCGCCAGCTCGCTCGCTCCCTGGTCGGCCGGCTCCGTCAGCGAGATTCCGGTGGCGATGAACCTGGTCCGCCCTTAGGGCCTCGTCCAGCCGGTGGGGCCGGCTCCTTGAAAGCGCGGCGAGGCGGACACGGTCAGGGGTGATCCCCTGGTCCCTGTCGCGTTACTTACGGTGTGACGACGGGCATCCGAGCCCGTCGCCCCACCGCAAGTGGAGGCTCTACGGGACAAGGCCCTCGCACACCCACATTGGCACCCTGGCTTTGAGTCAGAAGCTGAGCGTCACTGGTCGACGGAACGACGGCGACGAGTGCGGTCGGCCTGATCCGACGCCCATCGCTGCACCTCGGGGCGCAGCCAGAGCTTGATCCGTCCGTTCCCCAGGTTCAGGACGGGACGGGGCATGTCTTCGTGCCGATGCTGGTACACGCTCACGGTGTTGCGGTGAGCGAGCCCGAGCAGCTCGGCGACGCCGTTGGCGTCGATCAGTTCGTCCAGGTCCACCTGTCGGCCCATAGCCCAAAGATTACTTTCGTAGTCGGATCCGTCCGGGCCGAGAGCTAGATTACTTTGGTAATCAGAAGTGGCCCCGGCGGTGCTGGAACACCCCGGGGCCTGGCCGAGACCTACGAAGGAGGTCCGACGATGTCAGCCTACGCCCCCACCCTCCTGGGATCGATCGCCGAGCGCGGCTCGGCGCAACCCGACGGGAAGCGCGGCCTCACGCGTGACGAGGTGATGACCGCTCGCGAGGTTGCCGAGCTGCTCAAGATGCCGGTGTCGACGATCTATCAGCTCGCCCGGCGCGGAGAGCTGCCTGCCAACCGGCTTGGGCGCACATGGCGGTTTTTGCGGCCGCGGCTAGAAGAACTGCTGGCCAGCTGAGCCTGGGTCAGCGCTCAGGCTGCGGCCGCGAGGATCTCCGGCGCAGCGTCGTGCGTCACGCGGCCGTCCGGCCAAGTGATCTTCAACTCGCCGTCGCGCTCAATGAGCCACTTGAAGTTGACGAGGGTCATTGCGATCACGCGCCGGTCTGCGTCCCACTCGATCCCATGGCCTTCGGGCGTTGCGTCTGCGCGCGGCGAAAAGCTGCTGCCGTCATAGCCCTCGACGTCTACGTACATGACGTCGCCGCGCTCGTCATACGAGTGGTTGGCGAACTCTGTGCCGGCGATGGTGATGCTCATCGTATGTTGCGCGGGTCTGTTGACTGGACTAGGACTGTGACGATGCGTCCCGGCGTCTCGCCGAAGTCTACGACCACCCTCAGCCACCGGCGAGGTTCGAGGACGTTCTGTCGATAGAAGCGCTCTCGATTGGGTGCCGGGTCCGGCGCTCGATGGTCGGGTCGCGCGACTGTCTCGAGGATCAGGCCGATGTACCTGAGGAAGACCGGGCGTCGTTCGGAGAGGTGTCTGTAGCTGCCTTCGTCAAAGACAACCTCGCGACCGTCCGGGTCCGTCGTCCGCGCAACGGGCTCGTCGGTCACGCAGCCGCGACCAACTGAGAGCCACCAAGCGCGCGCGTGAATCGGTCAGCCAGCTCGCCGGCCGGTCGGGCGTGCAGATAGCGCTCCGTCGTGGTGATCCGCGAGTGGCCCATCGCCGCCTTGACGCTCACCAGGTCGATGCCGCCGGCGACCAAGTAGCGAGCCGTAGGTGTGGCGGAGGTCGTGGAACCGGAGCGGCTCGAGGCCGGCGGCAGCGCGCGCCCGCTCGTAGCGGCGCCGAAGCGCGGAGGGATCGAGCCGGCGGCCGAGGCGGCTACAGAACACGTAGTCGTCTGGACCGGTGAACTCCCCGCGGCGGCTGAGACGCTCCAGGGCCACGGCTGCCTGATCGGGCAACGGGACCTCGCGCACACGACGGCTCTTGGTCGACTTCACCTCGATGTCGCCGGACAGTGACCGGCGGATGACGAGCTTGTGGCCGGTGAAGTCGACGTCGCGCCAGTGCAGCGCGACGAGTTCGCCGCGGCGAAGCCCTGCGTACGCGGCAACGCGGACGAGCTCGGCGTCCTGGACGTCCTCCCGGGCCCGGGCTTCGAACTCGCCCTCGTCGAGCGCCGGACGGGATGGGTCTCGGTGTGCGCCGGCAGCAAGTGAGCGAGCGAGCACCTCGACCTGCTCGGGCGAGTAGAAGGCGACGACCGCTCGCTCGGGCTCGGTACGGCGGTCGGCGTGGGTCGCCGGGTTGACGGGCAGGCCGTACGTGCTCGGCCGCATCCCGTAGCTGAAGATCGCGCAGACCAGCTGGCGGACCTTGTTGACCGTCCGCGGTGCGACGCCCCCGGTCGCGACTGATCGCAGCAGATCCTCGACCTCGCGCGTCATCACCTCACGCGCCGGCCGGTCTCCGAGCGCAGACATCACAAGGCCACGAGACGTGCCGGCGCCGCGGCGGTACACCGTCCCAGGCTCGGCAAGCAGCAGGCGATGGTCACGGAGCGTCGATGGCTTAGCGCCCTTGATGTCCTCGAGCCAGCGCAGGTACTCCGCGGCGAGCTCGCGGAACGTGACGCCCCGCCGGCGGCGCTCCTCGGCGTCGCGCTCCAACAACGTTTGGTCGGCATCGTGTTCACGCACGAGCTCGAGCATCCGCGAGGCCGCCATCGCCTCAGTCAGCGTCGCCTCGGGCGGCCGGCCGCGCTTCAACCGCCACCCGCCGTGTCCATCCGACTCGGCCCAAGCGCGTCCCAGAGCACGGACGACAGGCTGCCCGTTGCGCGACCACTTTCCGTACCAGAACGGCCCAGTCGACCGCTGGCGAATGAAGGGACGAGCACTGGGATTCGGGGCCATCGCACCATCCAAGATACGCCCCGCGCCGGACAGAACCGCCGTCGGGCAACGGTCCGGGCAACGCGCTGCTCGGGCAACTGTCCCGGGCAACCTTCTCGGCCAGAACCGCCGCTAAATAGGCACTTCTGACAGCTACAGTCCCCCGTATCTACTGAGACGACGCGCTTCTCTCCGGCCTGTCACGCCGGAGGTCGCGGGTTCGAGTCCCGTCGCTCCCGTCAGTCGTCCCGCGTCAGATAGGGACAGACTGCGCCAGATTACGGCGACTTCATGGGCTTCTGGACCTGACCTTCGGTCTGCGCCAACCCTCCAGACGGGACAGGATGCGACGCCACGAGCCGTCGCTCGCCGCAAAAAACGCTGACCAGACGGTGACCTGGCGCGAACGCGCTCGAAGTCGACGACTCCACCAACCATGCAGGTCCCGAAACCGGAAAAGACCTTCGGTCCTTTGAGGGTTCGATCCACCCTCTCCGTCAAACCCGCGTGCCCTCTAACGAGACGTCAGCCCCGACGCGGTCCGCGCATTTCCCCCAGTTCGGGCGGCGACTTGCCGCTACCAGGCCGGCGCGGGCTCCTCGCGGTCGCGGTTCTCCGCGATGTACAGCGACGGTAGGAAGCGCGCCAGGTACTTGAACTCGGTGTGGGCATGGACCATGAGGTTGAGCCCCAACGCATCCGGGATCATCTCGGCGAGCTGCTCGGGAGGGAGGCCGGTTCCGGCGCCGAGCCAGAAGCGGCTGCGCAGGACCATCCCGTCGAGGGTGTCGCGACAGATGTGCGTCATACGTCCCATGTTCGGGCGACCGCGCTCGTCGCGTATCGGCTCGGGGCCCATCCCGAGCTGGGCCGCGACGGTGGCGGACACGTCGCCGCGCTCCAGGGCGTCATCGAAAGCCGCAGCGCCGAAGATCTCGCGAGGATCGACGAAATGGATCTGCAGGTCGTGGACCGTGGGATCTGCGCCGAGACGCTCCTGGACGATGTGCGTGGAGCCGATGTGGGTCTGCGGTGAGGTCTCCTTCCACTCCGAGGAGACGTGGTCCGTGGGGTGCCACCAGGCGTACTGCCGGGTATCGGGGGCGAAGCGAAACCACCATTCGAACATGCGGCCCTTACAGCCCGGCATGTCGGTGCGGGCGGCGACGTGCAGCTGGCCGGACGCCAGGCGGGCCACGCCGGTCTCGATGGCGACCGGCCCGGGGTCAAGCAGGCGAGCCGCTTCCTCGAGCTCGGGCACGGAGAGGAGGGACGTTGTCGATGTCATTTGCTGAGCTCCTGGGTTGAGTGAATCCGCGGTGGTCACCACGATGGCACCGGGGTCTCGGTGTCTCGAACCTCCGCGGCGTAGAGCGAGGGGAGAAAGCGACTCAGGTACTTGAACTCCCCGTTGGAGTGCTTGACGAGCCCCAGCCCGGCCCGCTCGCTCGCGCGGGCGGGCGTTCGGAGGGCCGGCGATCCTTGTCAAGCCACCAGTGGCTGCGCAGCCGGGCATGTCGGTGCGCGAGGGCTACGTGGAGGACCCCGTCGGCAGCCCATTCAACTCCCATCTCGAGCGCAAGGGGCTCGGGATCGAGCAGCGCGTCGGCACCCTGGAGGGTCAGCGGCATCCTGCAGTCACGACGGCAGCGACAGCAACTGCTCGGCCGCCTCGGCGTCGGCGGGATCACGCTCGATGGCGCGGGCGATGTTGACCAGGCGGCTGACCAGCTCGGCGTTGGACGAGGCGAGCACGCCCCGGCGCAGCATCAGGGTGTCCTCCATACCGGTGCGGGCATTGCCCCCCAGCGCGAGCCCGATCGTCGTCAGCTCCAGGTTGGCGCGGCCGATCCCGATCGCCTGCCAGACCGCGCCCTCGGGAATCCGGCTGACCATCGACAGCAGGCTGGCCGCGGTCGCCGGCGCTCCGCCGCGAACGCCGAGCACGATGGAGAATTGGAGCGGCTCGGCCAGCAGCCCCTCTGCGTGCAGAGCGAGTGCGACCTCCAGATGGCCGGTGTCGTAGATCTCCAGCTCGGGCTTGATCTCCAGCTCGCGCATGCGCGCGGCGAGGCGACGCACCCCGTCGGGGGGGTTGCGAAACTCGCCCGCCCCGAAGCTCATCGAGCAGACGTTGAGGGTCGCCATCCGCGGGCGAGCGAGGACGAGTTGCTCGCGCTCCTCGAAGGGCACCGCCAGCCCGACCCCGGTCGACAGCTGGATGAGCACCGGGCAGGCGTCCTCGATCAACCCCACGGTGCGCCGCGCCGTCTGCAGGTCGGCGGTGGGGGCGCCGTCGGTGTCGCGGACATGCACGTGCACGATCGCCGCGCCGGCCTCCCAGGCACCCCGGGCCGCGGCGGCGATCTCCTCGGGCGAGGTGGGGAGCGCCGGGTTGTCGGCTTTGGTGGCGATCGGACCAGTCAGCGCCGCGGTGACGATCGCCGCGCTCACGCTGCCGCCCCCTTGGCCTCGCCGACGTAGAGCGCGCGGAGACGTGAGTCGCCGCGGATCTCCTCTGGCGTGCCCTCCAGGGCCAGGCGACCCTTCTCCAGAACGTAGACGTAATCAGCCAGCTGCAGGCCACGCTCGACGTTCTGTTCGACGATCAGCATCGCCACGCCACGGGCGTTGATCGCCTCGAGCGCCTCATACATTCGCTCGACGATCACCGGCGCGAGCCCCAGCGATATCTCGTCAAGGAGCAGGAGTTTCGGGGCGGCCATCAGGGCACGTCCGATCGCCAGCTGCTGCTGCTGTCCACCCGAGAGCTCCTTGCCGGGCTGACGGCGCTTGTCGCGCAGCACGTCGAACAGCTCGTAGACCTCGCCCAGGCGCCGGCTTCGCTCGAGCTTATCGGGGGCGGTGCGACCGCCGAGCAGCAGGTTCTCCTCGACGTTGAGATCGCCGAAGATCCGCCGGCCCTCCATGCAGTGGGCCACCCCCGCGCCAACAAACTCGTGCGATGGCCGGCCGGCGAGGCCTCGGCCCGCGACGGTGATCTCCCCGGCGGCGGGAGCGATCATGCCCGAGAGAACCCGTGCGGTCGTCGTCTTGCCCGCTCCATTGGCGCCGAGCAGAGTGACGACCTCGCCCTCGCTGATCCGCAGCGAAATGTCGGTCAGCGCTCGCAGGTGACCGTATCCGGCGCTCACCTGGCTTGCCTGAAGGAGTGGCTCCGCGGCCCGCCGCTGAGCCGGCGCGCGGTCGCTCCGGCTCGCCGGTGCCCCAGTGCCCAGGTACACGGCGGCCACCTTCTCATCAGCCATCACCTCGGAGACGGGACCGTCGATCAGGTTCCTTCCCCGATCCAGGACGACCACCCGATCACAGCAATCGTGGATGACGTCAAGAACGTGCTCGACGATCACGATCGCCTCGACCTGATCGCGCAGCTGCTTGATCAGGGCGATCAGCTCCTGAACCTCGGTCTCCACCAGCCCGGCCGCAATCTCGTCCATCAGGAGCACCCGCGGTCGCAGCGCCAGGGCTCGGGCCAGCTCCAGACGCTTGAGGCGCAGCAGTCCGAGGTCCTGAGCCACGGTCTGAGCAAAGTCAGCCAGCCCGGTGAGGCGCAGGATCGTGACGGCGTCCCGCCGGGCGTCGCGGCGACCGCTCACGCCACCGCCATAGAGGCACGCCACCTCGAGGTTCTCGAGCACCGTCATCGTGCCGAACGGCTGCGGAATCTGGTGGGTGCGCCCGATCCCCAGGGCCGCGCGGCGCTCGGGGGTAAGTCCCTGCAATTGATCGCCGGCGAGGACGATCGTCCCGGAGTCCGGTGAGTGGGCGCCGCTGAGCAGGCCGATCAACGTGCTCTTGCCCGCGCCGTTGGGCCCGATGACGCCCAGCACCTCTCCCGAGCACACCTCGAAGCTGACCTCCGCGACGGCATGCACGCCCCCGAAGCTCTTGCTCAGTCCCGATGCCACGAGCACCGTCTCACCCGACGTGCTGCTGTCCTCTCGACCCCGGTAGGCGCTCGCCTCGCCGTCGACGACCTCGGGCGCATCGGGCGCCGCCCAGCGCCGGGCGGCGAACGCGATCGCGGTGCCCCACACCCCGCGCGGCGCGAAGCGGATGACCAAGATGAGGATCGCGCCGGTGATGGCCACATGCAGCTCGGGGTAGCCCGACAGCTGTACCCCGAACTCGACGATCAGCAGAGCGCCCAGCAGCGGTCCGAAGACGGTCGCGACCCCACCGATGATCGTCGCGTTGACGACGTCGATCGTCCACTGCAGCGTGAAGGCACCCGTCGGATCGATGTGACCGAGCTTGACGGCCTGCACGCCACCGATGAGGCCCATCACGAATGCCGACAGTACGAACGCCCACAGCTTCGTCGTGAAGGTCGGAACGCCGACCTCGCGCGCGACGTCCTCGTTGTCACGGATGGACAGCAGCGCCGAGCCCAGCTTCAGCCGGCGAGCCACGACGAGGATGAGCGTGGCCACGACGGCGATCGCCAGCGCGTACCAGTAGAGCTGGGAATCCGACGGACCGGCGCCGAGCAGGGACAGGCCGGCGTTGCCCCCGAGGCCGTTCCAGTTCAGCATGAACTGACCGAGAAGCTCGGCGAGCACGAGCGTCCCGATCGTGAAGTAAAGCCCGCGAAAGCGGAACATGGGGACGCTGACGACCAGCGCGAAGGCCGCCGCCAAGAGCCCCGCGGCCACAAACGCACCGATCATCGGCACGCCAGTGTGGAGCAGGATGTCGGTCGTGGTGTAGGAGCCGATGCCGATGAACGCAGCCGTCGCCAACGACACCAGCCCACCGTAGCCCGCCATGAGGTTCCAGGCCTGGGCGAGCGCGGCGAGTTGCAGGATCTGGTAGCCGACGATGACGTCATAGTCAGACCCGAAGTACGGCATCAATGCCAGCAGCACCGCCAGACCGAGGAGCCCGGCCCCACCGAGCTGGCGCCACCGCCCGCGGGTGATCGAGGCGCGCCGGGCGCGCGGTCGCGAGGACACCGTCGCGCCGGTCACGACGCCCGTCCGAACAGGCCCTGGGGACGGATCGCCAGGATGATCAAGAAGGCCGCAAAGCCGATGAAGTCCCGGTAGCCGTCGCCGATGAACGCGGCTCCTACGCTTTCCACGACCCCGAGCAGGATCCCGCCGAGCATCGTTCCCTTGACCGAACCCAGGCCGCCGAGGACGACGACGGCAAACCCGGTGAGCAGGAATGCGGTACCGCTGGTCGGCGTGAATGAGAACGCCAGGCCCGCGAGCACTCCGCCGACCGCCGCACAGGCCGCGGCCACCCCGTAGGTGAGCGAATAGACCATGCGGGTGTCGACGCCCATCATCGCCGCGGCTACCGGATCCTCGGCGCTGGCCCGGACGGCGCGGCCGGCACCGGTGCGCTGCAGGAACAGATGCGCGCCCCCGCACAGCACGATCGCAAACCCGAACGCAATCACATAGATCGCGGGCACGCTGATGTCCACCAGCGACAGCGAGGAGGTCGCGTACGGAGCATTGAGCGACTGGGTGTCGCCGCTGAAGATCAGGATGAAGAGGTTCTGGGCGATCACCGACAGCCCGAACGTCGTCAGCAACGCGCCTTCGGCACCCCGGCTCATCACCGGGGTGAGCAGCACCCGCTGGACCGGATAAGCGATCAGGAAGGTGGCCGGAACGACCACGACCAGGGTGAGCAGCGGATCCACGCTGGCGTGGGTCGAGAGCTCGTAGGCCAGGTACGCGCCCAAGACCACCAGCTCGCCGTGCACCAGGTTGATCAGCCGCATCACCCCGAACACGAGCGAAAGGCCGAGCGCCGTGACCGCGAACAGGCCGCCGAGCAGCACCCCGGTCACGATCGCCGTGATCAGGGTGTGCCCGCTCGGAATCACCGCCAGAAGCGTCATCGCAGCTCGGCGCTCGCGCTCACGACCGAGCTCAGGAGCTCGGGACCGGGAACACGAGCTTGCCGTTGGGCTTGATCCCCGACACTGGCGAGGAGACGACCTTGGTCCCCTTGCCCTGCCACTGATCCATGACGATCGGCAGGATCGCGGTGTGATCGGCGGCGAACTTGACCGGCCCGACCACGTAGGTCTTGTTCGTCTGACCGATCGCCGGGTTGATCTTGGCGGCATCGGTGGAACCGGCACGCGAGATCGCGTCGAGCAGGATCTGCGCCGCCGCGTCGGAGTCGGCGATGTGCTGGGACCACGTCTGCCCGGTCTGCTTCTCGAACTCCTGACGCAACGTCGACGCCCCCGGATACGGGAACGACGGATCCCAATAACCGCCGACGAGGACACCGGTGGCCAGCTTGCCGAGCGCCTGCTCGAACTGCTGGGGCTCCGCGCCCTTCTCGATGTCGAGGATCTTGGGCGTGAACCCGCTGGACTGCATCTGCTTGCGGATCGAGACCGCCTGCGGAGTCACGGCATCAACGAGCACGATGTCCGCGCCCGAGGACTTGGCCTGGTTGACGAGGCTGGTGAAATCGGTCGCCGTCGTCGGGAAGGTGGTGTCCAGGACGACCTTGATGCCGACCTTCTTGGCGATCATCGGGTCGAGCTTGCCGATCGCCTGCCCGTCCGGGCCGTTGTCGTGGAGGATCGCCAGCTTGTGGTTGTTGGGGGCCGCCTTGGAGTTGAAGAGCTGGAACTGGGCCTGTCCGAGCTGCGCGACGCTGAAGAACTCGTCCCAGACGTAGTGCCACTTCTGGATCGCCGTGAACGATTCGACGGGATCACAGCCGGTCACCATCGGGATCTTCGAGCGTTCGGCGACGATCGCCCCCGGGGTCACCTGCGCCGGTGTGCAGGAACCCAACAGCGCCGTCACGTGGTTCTTGGTGATCAGCTGCTGGACGTTGCTGGACTCGGAGTTGGGATCGGACTGGCTATCGAGGATGACGAGCTTGACCTGACGCTTCTTGCCGCCCACCGACAGTCCCCCGGCCGCATTGGTCTGAGCGACGGCATGCTGGTAGCCCCACTTGACGAAGCCGCCAAAGCCGGCCAGCGGACCCGAGAGCGGCAGCGAAGCTCCGATCACGATCGGGCCGCCCTTCGAGCCACCGCTCGAACCGCCGCTCGAGCCACCGCTGGATCCTGCGGCGCTGCAGGCTCCGAGCACGACGGCCAGGCTGACGGCGACCAGCGCCGCAGCAATGCCCTTGCCCTTTCGATGCAGATGCATGTTCTCTCTCCTCATTGGTTACGCGCTCAGATGACGCGTCAGTCGCTTTCGCGCGGACTCCGCCGCTCCCGCCGGCCAGGCACGAAAGCCCTGACCCGTCTTCATCCCCAGGTGTCCGTCGGCCACGAGCTCGCGCGAGGTAGTCCGAGGGACCGGGGGTACGGTCGAGGTCGGGCAACACCTGCTCGTGGATGGCCAGCGTCAGGTCGAGCCCGACGAGGTCGGCCGTCTCCAACGGTCCCATGATCCCGAGACGCGGCCCGAAGCTCGAGGTGACGACCGCATCGACGGTCTCGGCGTCGCAGATGCCGTTGGCGACGATGGCGATCGCCTCGCGCCACAACGCGTGCTGGAGCCGGTTGCCGACGAACCCCGGAACGTCACGGAGCACGTGCACCGGTCGCTTACCCACCGACGTCAGCAGCGACATCATCCGCTGCACCGCCTCATCACTGGTGCGCGTCGCCGCGACGACCTCCACCAAGGGGACGAGGTACGGCGGGTTCCACCAGTGAGTGCCGAGCATCCGCTCGCCGCTGGCCATCCCGGCGCCGATCTCGCTGATCGGCATCACCGAGGTGTTGGTCGCAAGGATGGCGTCCGCCCGGCAGTGGCGCTCGAGCTGGGCGAATACCGCGCGCTTGACCTCGAGATCCTCGAGGACCGCCTCGATCACCACGTCGGCGTCGGCGACGGTCGCGGCGAGGTCCTCGTGGGGCCGGATGCGCTCAACGGCGGACTCCTCAAAGCCGAGCGATTCCAGGTTGGCGCGCACCCGCGCGTGAACGGACGCCAGGCGCGCCGGGTCGGCATCCGTGATGGCGACGTCATGACCGCCGCAGGCGAATACCTGGGCCAGACCGTGACCCATCAACCCGGCGCCGATGATCGCAATCCGCTCGTCGCTCATCTCAACCGGCGGTGTAGCCGCCGTCGACGTAAAGGATCTGGCCGGTCACAAAATCCGACGCCCGCGAGCAGAGAAAGATCACCGAGCCGGCGAAGTCCGCAGGCTCGCCGAGCCGGCCGAGTGGGATGCGGGAGAGCATCGTCTCGCGTACGGCCTTGCCGGGCCCCTCGTCCTCATACATCCACGCTGTGAGCTCGGAGCGGAACACAGTGGGTGCGATGGCGTTGACGTTGATCGCCTCCTTGCCCCATTCGCACGCCAGCGTGCGAGTCAGCCCGTCGACTGCCGCCTTGGAGGGACAGTAGGCGCTGTAGCCGGCCGGATGCCCGAGCTTGCCCCGGGTCGAGGAGACAAGGACGATCTTGCCGCCCTCGCCCTGGTGGATCATCCGGCGCCCGGCGGCCTGGGCGATCAGCCACGAGCCCCGGACGTTGGCGTCCATCACCGTGCCCCAGTCGCCGTCGCTCATCTCGACCGTCGGAGACACGATGTTGACGCCGGACGCGCTGACGAGGACGTCCAGCCGACCGGCAGCGTGCACCGCGCCCGTGATCAGGGCCTCGGCGCCGGCCGGCGAATCGGGACGGCCGGCCACCACTGTCGCGGCGCCACCGGCCGAGACGATCTCGTCGGCCACACGGTGCGCAGCTTCGAGGTTGCCGGCGGCCAGCGTCACATGGGCCCCGGCGCCGGCCAGGGCCCGGCTGGCGGCGGCTCCGAGGGCGCCGCTGGCTCCGGTGACGAGCGCACCGTGCCCGGTGAGATCGAAGAGCTCCAGCGACCGCATGGGGATCTCGTTGACGGCGCTCACCTCGCCCCCTCGGGATAGGGCATGGTCACGAGCATGTAGGCGGTGCGGTTGGTGCGGTTCTCGATGCTGCGCCGCTCGCCGGCGGCCAGATGGCAGGAGTCCAGGGCTTGCAGTTCGATCTCGCCGTCGTCGGTGACGACGGTGACCGCCCCCTCGAGCACGACGTAGACCTTCTCCAGCGGCGTGGCGTCAGACTCAGCTCCGCCGCCGGGAAGGAACTGCGACAGGCCGACCCAGAAACTCTCGGTCGGCGAAACGTCCCACCCCTGCAGACGCAGACCGACCATGTCGTGATGCTTGGGAGCCTCGTAGGGACGGGCGTCAGCCAGCCGCGTGACGTGCATCAGCTCGCGTCACCGGTCTCGATCCGGAACGCTCCGGTGGGATCGAGCATCGCAACCAGCCGGACGATGCAGCCGTCGCCCTTTTCCCATCGCCACGGGAAGGCAGCGAAGGTCACGCGCTTGCCGGTGACGGCGTCGATCTGGCCACCGACGTTCTCGAAGCCCACCGCTCCCGAGCCCAGGACGTGGCGGTGACAGGGCTCCCACAAAGGGAAGTCCGTAGCAAGATCACCTCCGCCGGTGTGCTGCGCGTATTCCTCAGCGATCCCGTGGATCAACGGCCCATTGGGCTGCAGACCAATGGCTGTTCCGAGCGGGTGGTCAAGCGCCTGGCAGTCGATCCCGAACCCCTTGACCTTCTTGGCGGCCAGCCACTCCCCGGCCTCGTCGTACGTACCTGGGGATTCGACGAAGTACTTGCGGCTGTCGCCCCAGTAGCGATGCCAGCCGGTGTTGACGATGACGATGTCGCCCTCGCGGATCTCCGGCGTGGCGTGCTCGAGGTCCTCAGCGGTGATCACCTCCCACTTCTCCTTGGGAATCGAGACGACCACCCCGGTTCCGAAGTACGACGACAGCGGCACCTCGTCGATGAACCGGGTTCCCTCGATCACGTGTGCCGGCGCGTCGGTGTGCGTCGTGCAGTGCATGAACGTTGTGATCTGCTGCGAGAGCACACCCGACTTCGCGTGGTAGTGGAAGCGCTCGATCTTCACGTCGGGGAAGTACGGCCACAGCGGCGCGTTATGCCCGAACGGATTCGACAGGTCATAGAACTGCAAGCCGGTCTTGGGATCGGTCGCGCTCGGGGCCGTCTCGGCCGGGGCGGTGGTACTCATGAAGTGGCTCTCCTCGCGATGTAACGTCCCGAAACACGGAACGCTTGTCTTGCGGTGCAGGACGATAACCGCAACTTGTCGGCGGTGTCAAGTCTCGCATTGCGACTTACTCATCTTGCTGAGCGGGACACCCGTTCGCTAACCTCGTGCTGCCATGGCAAAGTCGCCCGCAGCCGCGGAACCGCGTCGGAACGGGATCCAGGTCGTCGCGCGCGTCGCCGACGTTCTGCGGGCGCTTGAGCAGGCGCCCGATGGCCTCAGTCTCTCCGAGCTGGCGCTCGCCGTCGGGATGGCGAAATCGACCGTCCACCGCCTCGTCTCCGCGCTCGAGGCCGAGGACTTCGTCACGCCCGCCGGCGCCGGAAAAATTCATCTCGGGCGGGGAATCGCTCGTCTCGGCGCAGCGACCCGCGGCGGAATCCGCGACCAGGTTCGTCCCTTCTTGATGCGCCTGCACCAAGAGCTCGAGGAAACCGTCGACCTCTCAGTTCTCGACGGATCCATGGTCCGCTTCATCGATCACATACCGGCGCCCCATCGGCTGCGGGCCGTGTCGGCCGTCGGGGCCGCCTTCCCTCTCTACTGCACCGCCAACGGGAAGGCGTTTCTCGCGGCCATGCCGGAGGAGCAAGCGAGCGCGATCCTTCCCGCTCGCCTACCGGCTCTGACCCGACAGACAATCACCGCTCGCAAAGACCTTTGGGCAGAGCTCGAGCGAATCAAGGCCGACCGCGTGGCCTACGACCGCGAAGAGCACACCGACGGGATCTGCGCGGCGGGCGCCATCATCAGAGACCCGTACGGACCAGTAGCTGCAATCTCAGTTCCAGTGCCGGCACAGCGCTTCATCGCCAACGAAAAGACGCTCGTCCACGGGCTGCTGCGGGCCTGCGACGATTGCTCTGCCGCTCTGGGCGCATAGAACCCGGGTGACCAACGCCTTCCTGATGCGGAGTGAGAACCGAGCCCCGGGAGGCGCGGGGTCAGCGTCAGGGGGGGTCCGCACGATCGCGCGGGCGGCGAAAGTTCTCCGCGCACTGTCAGATGCCCCCGACGGCCTCACCTTGTCCGAGCTGAGCGGCAGCGTCGAGTTGCCGGTCTCCACCGTCCATCGCCTCATCTCGGCCTTGGATGACGAGGGGCTGGTTCGCGCGCAGCCGCGGGGCCGCATCTTCCTCGGCCCCCTCATGATGGACACGTCCCGTGGGTTCGAGACGGCACTGGACGAAGAGGTCAACCACGTGATGCGCGATCTCTCGGCAGCGTTGCAGGAAACGGTGGACGTGGCCGTGCTCGATGGGGCGTGGCTTCGCTTTGTTGCGCAATGCTCGGCTTCGGGAACGTTGCGGGCGGTCTCCTCGGTTGGCGTCGTGTTTCCGCTGCATTGCACGGGCAGTGGAAAGGCCTTTCTCGCCCGGATGTCACGGCGAGAGGCCGCGAGCCTGCTGCCGAAACGCTTGTCGCGGCTGACCTCGCGAACCATCACCTCGCGCCGTACGCTCTGGGGCGAGCTCGACGAGGTGCGCGTGACCGGGATCGGCTTTGACCGTGAGGAGCACCACATGGGAATCGCCTCGGTGGCAACGGTCGTGCCCGATGCGCGTGGCGCCGACCTGGCGATCAGCGTTGTTGTCCCCGCCGCGCGCTTCTATCGCCGCGAGGAAGTGCTCGTCGCCCGGCTGAGGCGAGCCGCGGACGAAGTCAGACGGCGTAACGTTTCCGCCAGACGGAAATCCGCTCCCACCTAGCTGACGTTCCTCTTGTCTGTGAGTTCGCCAGCCGGTACACCGTTTCGCGCAGTCGGTCTGACGAGGAGAGGCATGCGGTTCCCGTTCTGATGAACGCCGTGACCAAGATCGCCCTTGAGGAGCACTTCGTAACGCCCGAGCTCGCTCACTGCATCGCCGCCGTCGGCTGGCCGGCCGAGGCCTGGCGAAGGGTGATCGCTGCGCTGGAGGACGTCGACGGTCAGCGACTGCAGGAGATGGACGCTGCGGGAATCGAGCGAGCTGTGCTGTCCCTCGGATCCGACGGCATCCAGAGCATCACCGCACGATCGGAGGCGGTAGCGATCGCTCGGGACGCGAACGATGCGCTCGCGGAGCTGGTCGCACAGCGACCCGACCGGTTCTCCGGGTTCGCCGCCCTGCCGATGCAGGATCCCGAGGCCGCCACCGCGGAATTGGAACGTGCGGTTGGCGAGCTCGGCTTCGTCGGAGCCCTCGTGAACGGCTTCAGCGAGGTCGGCAACGGCGACATCGCGTACTACGACCAGCCGGAGTACGACAACCTCTGGATGACGGTCGAACGCCTTGGGGTGCCGTTCTATCTGCACCCCCGCAACCCGCTGCCCGGTCACATGCGAGCGTATGACGGGCGCCCCGAGCTGCTTGGCCCCACCTGGGCTTTCGGGGTCGAGACCGCAACCCATGCGCTGCGCCTGATCGTGAGCGGCTTGTTCGACCGTCATCCTGGCGTTCAGGTCGTCCTCGGCCACCTGGGCGAGACGCTGCCGTTCGCGATCGCCCGTTTGGAACAGCGCATCGCCCATCGCGCGGACGTGGAGTTTCGGCGTTCGCCGCGACAGGTGCTGCGCGAGAACTTCCACGTCACCATCAGTGGCAATTACCACACCCCGTCGCTGGTCGGGGTTCTGCTCGAGCTCGGCGCCGATCGCGTGCTGTTCGCGGCCGACCATCCATTCGAGCAGATGGCCGACGCCGCCACTTGGTTCGACGCGCTTCCGATCGCCAGTGCCGACCGCGAAAAGATCGGTCGAACCAACGCGATTCGGCTGCTCGGCATGTGAGGGCCCCTGCATGGGCACAGTCCAGGTCCTTAGCCGAGGCGCACCCGGCTACGACGCCGCCCGGCGAGCGGCGGTCGCCAACGCGCGTTGTCCGGACCGCCAGCCCGAGGCCATCATCCGCGCGCGCTCGGACATGGATGTGCTGACCGGTGTCCAGCTCGCGATTGAACGCGGTTGGAAGATCGGGGTCCGGTCAGGCGGACACTCCTGGTCAGGGTCACACCTGCGCGACGGTGGGTTGCTGCTCGATCTGTCGGAGATGAAAGCGCTCTCGATTGACGCTGAGCGGCAGACCGCCGTCGCCGAGCCGGGGCTGCGCAGCTCCGAGTTGACCGAAAGGCTCTGGCCGTACCACCTGTTCTTCCCGACGGGTCATTGCATTGGGCCGAGCCTTGGAGGATTCCTACTGCAAGGCGGGTTCGGCTGGAACTCCCGCAAGCTCGGTCCGGCCTGCATGAGCGTCACCGGTATCGATGTGGTTACCGCCGCAGGAGAACTCGTGCACGCGAGCGAGGACTCACACCCCGAACTCTTCTGGGCGTCGCGCGGCGCCGGACCAGGCTTCTTCGGCGTGGTCACGCGCTATCACCTACAACTCCACGAGCGCCCTCCAGTACAGATGAGCAGCACCTACCTGTACGGTCCCGAGCACCTCGACGAGGTCATGCGCTGGGCGCACCATGTCGGCCCGACAGTCCCGGCGTCGATCGAACTCATGGTGTTCATGCGCCGCGATCTGATGGGCCACAGCGGACCGGGGTTACAGGTCCTCGCACCCGTGCTGGCCGACTCCGAGGAACAAGCACGGGAGGACCTGGCGTTCCTCGAAGATTGCCCATTGCTGTCCCACGCGCTCGAGCGAGAGACATTCGTACACACCGACGTACGCGAGCTAGTCGGACACTCGGCTGAGTTCTACCCGGAGGGCTGGCGTTACGCCGTCGACAACATGTGGACGCACGCCGACGTCGAGGAACTCCTGGCTGGGTACCGGGCCATCGTCGAGACGTTGCCCGACTGCCCATCGCACGCCATGTGGATGAACTGGGCCCCCGCTCGCGGACCGCAACGTCCAGACATGGCCTACTCGCTCGAGGACGACGCATACATCGGCCTCTACGGCGTTTGGAAGGACGCCGGCGACGATGTCCGCTTTCAGGACTGGGCGATGGACCGGATGCGGGACATGGAGCCACTGGCCAGCGGCATCCAACTGGCGGACGAGAATCTCGGCCGGCGCTCCGCGCCCTTCGTTACCGACGCAAACCTGCGCCGTCTCGCCGAGGCGCGGAAGCGGTATGACCCCACCGGCGTCTTCCACCCGTGGATGGCGCCGCCGGCACTGGCAGAGCACCAGTCATGACCGAGGATCGCGTGGCGTGGATCGACCGGACGGCCTGCGCACCGAGAGGATCGTGGCGGGAGAGCGCGGGCCTTCACCCCACGAAGCCGACCCAGACGTCGGCGCCGCTCCCCTCAACCTGACGTGCTCCACGGAGACCAGTCGGGCCGGTCCAGTTGACTCTCGATGTGGCGTGACTCCGGACGCGACCCGTGCCAGCGGCATTCGGCTTCTCGCCAGCGACTAGCCGAAGCATCATGCGACAGGCACCATCGGCACACCTCTGTCAACCATGCATCCCGATCACTGCTTGGCGACATTCAGCCTTACCAGTTCGTCCGCTCAAACGGAGCTTGCGCCTGGCGTCCGGCCGGCAGCGGCCTAACCTCCAGCCCCATGCCTGTGCTCACGGTGCCCGGTGTCGGCCTCCCGTCCGGGGAGACAATCCCCATCCTCGGCCAGGGCACCTGGCACCTCGGTCAGGGACGTCACCCGCGCGCGGAGGAGATACGGGCACTCCAGGAGGGGGTCGATCTAGGGATGACGCTGATCGACACCGCGGAGATGTACGGCGATGGTCGCGCCGAGGAACTAGTCGGCGAGGCGATTGCCGGCCGGCGGGACGACATCTTCCTCGTCAGCAAGGTGCTGCCGTCGCATGCGACGGAGGAGGGAACGATCGCCGCGTGCCGGGAGAGTCTGCGCCGGATCGGCACCGACCGGCTCGACCTTTACCTCCTCCACTGGCGGGGCCCAGTTCCGCTTCAGGAGACCGTCGCCGGCTTCGAGCGGCTGCGCGCGGCGGGACTGATCCGCCACTGGGGGGTGAGCAACTTCGACGTCGTCGATATGCGTCGGCTCCTGGGCCTCCCGGCCGGTGGTGCTGTGCAGACCGACCAGGTCGTCTACAACCTCGCGCGACGCGGCATTGAGCTGACCGTGCTGCCGTGGTGCCGTGCCCACGGTGTCCCGGTGATGGCCTATTCCCCCCTCGAGCAGGGGAGGTTGCTGGAGCATCCAGTGGTACGCGGCATCGCCGGCCGCTACCGCGTCAGTCCGGCGCGCGTGGCGCTCGCTTGGGTTCTCGCCCAGGACGGAGTCTGCGCGATTCCCGAGGCGGGAACCGTCGCCCATGTCCGCCAGAACCGGGCCTCGCTTGACCTTCACCTGGACGAGTCCGACATGCTCAGCCTCGACGAGGCGTTCCCACCGCCCCTGACGCCTCAACCGCTCGAGATCCTCTGAAGTCCTCAGGTGCTGTGCGCGAGCCACTCCCCCCGCCCACCGCCGCCCGCGCCCCGCTTGTCAAAGCCCAGGCCGGACGCTGATCCGGCCGGCGTCGGCGGCATGCCTCAGAGTCTCATAATCGCGCTGGTTCTGATCGGCGTATCCGTCGGCAAAAGCGCCCATCGCTCGGTCGAACGTGTTCCCGGCGCCGAGATAGCTGCCGATCGCGACCGCGTCGCCTGAGCGTGCGTGAGCACGCGCGAGCGCCCAGCCGCATAACTCGCCGTAGCGGCCGAGGGCGTCCGGGTCGAGCACGTCGACGGGAGCAGAGCCCTTGCCGTCCCACAGTTGGCGAATGTAGAAGTCGCGGTTGACGCCGTCGATCCACTCGGTCGTGCGGATCCACCCCAGCATGATGTCGCTCGCCGCCTGCATCAGCCGCTGGCCCTCCACCACGCGTTGGCCGTGGTTCTCGAACTCGCTGCGGCCGAGATGCGGCTCCAGCACCGACGCCTCGGCCTCCTTCATCTGCAGGAACAGCGGGTCGCGGTCATCGCGGCCGAGCATCAGCATGATCCAGGCCCGCGTGCCGACGCTGCCCACCCCCACGACCTTGCGGGCGGCGTGAATGTACTGGTATCGCTCAAGAAGCCTCCGCCGGTCCCGTGGCAGCGTCCGGCGGTAGTAGTGCAGGACGCCATCGACCGCCGCCGCGAGTGTCTCGGGCTCATCGGCGCGGGCGAGTGCTTCGATGGGCACGACCAGCGGCGGATCGTGGACGATCCGCGGACGCCCGTCCACCACCCGTGTGAGCTTGGCGAACGCACGCAGTGAGTCCTTCGCCCGCGCCTTGGCGATGTTGCGCTCAAAGCACCTGAGCTGCTTGGGGCTGACCCGTGATGCCCACTCGCGGACGATCTCCTCGAGGTCGCGATCGAGGTGGACGTACCAGAGTTCCAGTGTCCGCAGCTCCGAGAAGCTGCGCATGGCCTCCCGGTAGGAGCGCGCGACGGCGAGATTGACGGATCGCCGCGCATCCCCATCGAAGCCGCGATCGCGTCCGGCGACCTCAAAGCTGGCGACCAGGCGCTTGACGTCCCATTCGAACGGGCCGGGGAGCGTCTCGTCGAAGTCGTTGATCCCGAACACGAGCCGGCGGTCCGGGCCGGCGAATGTGCCGAAGTTGGAGAGGTGGGCATCACCGCACAGCTGGGCCTCCAGGGCCGTACGAGGCTCCTGGGCGAGGTCCCAGGCCATCACACACGCGGCCCCCCGGAAGAACGTGAACGGCGAGACGAGCATGCGGCCGTACCGGATGGGGATCAGCTCCGGCAGACGGGTGCTCGCCTGCTCCTGGAGCAGGTCAATCGGATCCGGCCTGGAGGGATGCGGTTCCCAACCGCCGTGCCTCGAGCGCGGAACCACCGCCCGTGCCGCCTTGCCGAGCCCCCGCCGGTCGGCCGTGCTGGGGTGGCGGAGCCGGGCCCGGACGGGCTCCCGCCGCCATCGCGCACCAACGTCGAGGCGCGCGCCTGTCAGCGTCCGCCCTTCCAGGGCTCGATCACCGCCCAGGCATGCCAGGCCGTCACCTCGATCCAGGCGCTGACCCGGCCCCGGTCCCGCTGAGGGTAGGCCCGTCCGGTGTAGTGCTCAGACAGCCGGTCGATGTCGGTGAACTGCGGATCCGGCACCAGCTCGGCCACGTGTCCGTGCAGCGTGACGTGGTGATACCAGTCTTCCCGTCCGAGCACGGTGAGCGAGACCCGAGGCTCCTGGCGCAGGTGCTCCAGCCGCCGCCGACTCTCGTCCATGTTGACCAGCACGCGGCCGTCCACCCACAGGTACCACGTCGCCGCGGTATGCGGGCTGCCATCCGGCCGAAGGGTGGCGATGACCGACGGGTTGGGCTCAGCGAGAAAGGCGACCAGGTCCGGGGGGAGGGGTGGCTTGGGCATGGCCTTTGGAAGATCGCCGCCGACCGTCGGCCTAGGGCAGCGCTCCTTCTGTGTGGTAGGACGCGGGCGCCTCGGGTCAAGACCAGTGCGCATGTACCCTCCGGATCGCCTGACGCGGCGGCCGGCTGGCCTGCAGATCGCTCGATGAGCTTCTGCGCCCAGGCCGGCGTCCCGTCCCAGCGTGATGAGTCGGGTCATAGGTCTCGTTTTTTGGGAGCTCGGCCAGCGGCCGGGCTCATGCCGGCGCCCGACGCTTCGGTGGACTAATGCCGGGATGCGCTGCCCGACCAGCGCCAGTGGCTATCGGGGGCGAGGGTGACGCCGCGCACCGCCTGCCCGTACTTCGGTGCCAGCACCGAAGTGAACTGCTCACCTGAGGACGGCGCCGTCGCGGCTGGGCGGTCGGTGATCGATACCAGTTGATTGGGATCGGCGCCTTGGTCGCCGCTGCCGCTGACCGTGGAGGTGACGGCATACAGCGTGACCGAGCCGTCGCGGTTCACGCGTCCCGTGAGGTTGCGCAGGCCGTCGGTGGCCGGCGCCCACGGCAGGCTGGTGGCGGCGTTGTCGCCGACCGGGTACCCCGCGACGGTGTAGGGCGTGCCGAGCGCAAGACCGTTCTGCAGGGTGTACGCGAGCTTCCAGGTTTGGCTGGCTGTGTCGTAGATCCATTTCTGCAGACCCGCGTGGGTCGAGGCGGCCGCGGTCGTGTACTGGTTGGTGGTCGCCGAGTAGGTGGGGTCGCCGTTGCCCTCGTCGGCGACGTAGAGCGTATGCGGGTTGGCGAACCAGATCCCGAACGGGTAGGTGTCGTCGGTTGACGTCTTCGCGAGGTCGGTCGGGAAGCCGCGGAGGATGCACATGTTGCTCGGCAGGCCCGTGCTCGACAGCGTCGAGGGGTCATAGCTGAGCGGCGCAGTCGGAAGAGGGCGCTCCGGGCTGAGGGCACCCCGACGCCGGTGGGGCATGCCTTGCCGGTGGTGTCGACGAAATAGACGGTATTGACTCCGTTGGACCCGCTGCCCTTCGTGTAGTAGAGGACGTTCCCCGAGATGGTCTCCCCGCGGAAGTTGTCGTCCTTGCCGATCTTGTCGGGCTTGTCACCGAGCTGGGAGACGTTGAAGCTCCCTACTGGCGTCGGCGTCCCCGGCGATTGCGCGGCTTCGGGGAGGCTCGTCTGATCCATGATCTGTGCCCCGGCGCCGAGCACGACGCCGGTCGGCTGCGGGTTGGAGCCGCTGCCCGCGTTGCCGGCGGTGTAGATGACCGAGCGCCGGCCGGAGTCGTTGGCAATCGCGGCACGCCCGTTGTTGCCGCTGTAGGCATTGGTCTCAGTCACCGACAGTCCGACCTCCAGGCATTGAGCGCCGCCACACCCCGGTAGTACTGGCTCGAAACCGGGTTGGTGGGGTCGGGAGCGGCTGGAGTATTGGAGTTGGAGATGTCGAGGCCGTCCTTGGGCGCGACGTATCCCATGAACGTGATCTACCCGCCGCTCGTGGAGAGGTTGAGCGCCAGCTCAGACTTCGAGGAGAAGCTCGTCACCAGCTGATCGGTCGGGATCTTCAGCTTGGACAGGAGCTCACCCTGCGGGCTGACCTGGTCAAGCACGATCGGCGCAGCGACCCCGAAGCTCGGATCGATGACGTCGTTGTTGAACACGTAGGGGTAGGCGCCGTCCGCGGTCGCCGTCGCGCAGCTGCTCGTGCACCCAGGCGGCAGCGTGGTCACGCCGGGCTGAATGTCGGCCTCGCGGTACTTGGCGGTCGACACGAGCACGTTGCCGGAGATCGGGCGGCTTGAGTCCGCATGAGGGCGCGCGGCCTGCGCGGCGACGGGCAGGGCCACGACGAGCGACGCCACCGCGCCAGCGACCGCCGGCCCGCGAGCCGACAGCGATCGCTTGACCTTCGATGAGAACGGACGCAACGGATCGACCTCCTGGCCGTCGGATTCACTTCGAGCGGCGCTGACTCTACGTCCGGTGGCCCCCGCCACGGTGACCATCGCGTGACCGCTTTCTCACACTGGCCTCATATCGCGCCCACCCTCGGTCGTCGGCGTCGAGACGGCGCTCGTGGACCGGGTTCACAACACCTTGACACCACGTGCACGAACGGGTCATCCGACGCCGCGCTACCGGCGAGATGATTTCGCCGTCCGTCACGACGACGGCTAAGGGGCCTGAGCCTCGCCGGACGCCTCCCTCCTCGGGCGTCCGGCGAGGATCGTTTGCGTCCCCGTCGCCCGACCGTGACGGTCTGGCAGTGCTCGTAACTTTGATGTGAGCGTTTTGTGAGCGGTGTGGACGCTGCCGTCGAGCCGACCTAGCATGCCGCCCGCGTTTGGCTGAGCCGAGCGGCCCCCGGCCGCTGAGAGCAGGGCGGCGCATGGGCGTCGCCCGCGGACAACAGGCTGGTGATGCGGATGCGGGAAGTGAATCGGCGTCGGTTCCTTCAGCTCGCGGGCGGCAGCGTCGCGGCGACGATGCTGTCGGACAGCATCGCACGTGCCCTCGCGATCCCGGCGAACCGGGCCACCCGCTCGCTCGAGGATGTCGAGCACATCGTGGTGCTGATGCAGGAGAACCGGGCGTTTGACCACTACTTCGGCGTGATGCGCGGGGTGCGTGGGTTCGGTGATCCCCACCCGGTGACCCTGCCCAGCGGCAAGTCGGTCTGGTATCCAGGCCGACGGCGGCACGGTCGACGCCGCCGTTTCGCCCCGACGTCGCGAACCTGGCGCTGACCTTCATCGAAGACCTCGACCACGGCTGGGACGCGACTCACCAGATGTTCAACGGCGGCAACTGGGATCAGTGGATACCGGCCAAGACGACCACCGCGCATGGCGCACATGCAGCGCGCCAGACCTTCCGTTTCATTATGCGCTGGCCGATGCGTTCACCGTCTGCGACGGCTACCACTGCTCGATGCTCGGTCCGACCGACCCCAATCGCTACTACATGTGGACCGGCTGGGACGGCAACGACGGCACGCGACGGCGGGCCGGTCATCGCCAACGACGAGATCGGCTACGGCTGGCAGACCTACCCCGAGCGGCTGCAGGACGCCGGCGTCAGCTGGAAGATCTACCAGGATCACCGGCGCCGGTCTCGACGCCGCTCACGCCTGGGGCTGGGGACCGGACGCCTACATCGGCAACTATGGCGACAACTCGCTGCTGTACTTCCTCAACTACCAGAACGCCCCTCCCGGCAGCCCGCTGTACCCAGCGCGCCCGCACCGGGACGAACGTCAGCGACGGCGGCGGCTTCTTCGACATCCTCGCCGCCGACGTCAAGAACGACGAGTTGCCGAGCGTGTCCTGGATCGTCGCCCCTGAGGCCTACACCGAGCACCCGGCGTGGCCCGCCGGCTACGGCGCGTGGTACACGGCCGCGCGTGCTCAACGCGCTGACCAGCAATCCCGACGTGTGGTCAAAGACGGCGCTGCTCATCACCTTTGACGAGAACGACGGCTTCTTTGACCACGTCGTCGCGCCCTACCCGAACGTCGGCGGCTCTTCCCGGCCAGTCGACCGTGCCGCTTGACAACGAGCTGTTCGACGGCATGGCCGGGACACCGAAAGGCTCGCCCGGGGTCGTCGGTCCCTACGGCCTCGGCGTCCGCGTACCCCTGCTCGTCGTCTCGCCGTGGAGCACGGGCGGCTGGGTCTCCTCCGAGACGTTTGACCACACCTCCCTGATCCGCTTCATCGAGGCGCGGTTCGGAGTCGATGAACCCAACATCACGCCGTGGCGGCGGGCCATCTGCGGCGACCTGACCTCGGCGTTCGATTTCAAGAGCGCATCCGATTCCGTCCCGACCCTGCCCAGCGTCGCCTCCTACAAGCCGACGGGCACCGCCCAGCGCCTCCTACCATCCGCCCCCGCCGGCATCGGGCACGGTGCCCGTCCCAGGAGCCCGGGGTGCGGCCATCCCGTCGACTCGGCTACCGCTTCGACGTGGCCTTCGACGCCGGAGCCCACGAGTCTCAACCTCGCGGTCAACAATCACGGACGGCTCGGCGTTCACCTCCAAGCCCGGTCGCTGACGGTCCCCGGCGCCCCCTACAGCTACACGATCGGCGCCGGCGATGACATGGCGTCCAGCTCGCCAACCCGGGCCTCTACGACCTCAGCCTCCATGGCCCGAACGGCTTCTTCCGCCACTTTGCCGGCTCTCCGGTGACGGTGGTCCGGGTCGAGGCGTCCACCGTCATCACGAGACCGGCGAATTCCGGCTGCGGCTCATCAACGCCAGCCATCGGCCCGTCTTCGGGCGCCGCCACCATCGACGACCCCTGGTGATCGACGTCGCCGACGCGTACGGCGACGACCTCAGTTCGAGTTCGATCGCACCGGCCAGATCACGATCCGTCACCAGCCACTCCGGCGGCTGGTACGACATCGCGCTGACCACGCCCAGCGATACCAGCTTCAGCTACCAGCTCGCCGGTCGCCTGGAGTCCCGCGCGCCCCTGACCAGCGACCCGCAGTTCGCCCGCTCATAGCACGCCGGACCACGCTACTGGGTGTTGCCGGTCAAAGCTGCGGGATCCCCGCCGCCGCTGCACCGGTCGCCTGTCTGAGTCGCGAGTGCGGTGAAGCCCGAATCCTCGATCACGACCGCGTGGCTGCCGTCGGCTTTCGTGATATGGACCTCGTAGGCGGCGCCGCTGAGGCTGCTGTCAGTCTCAGTGGTGGCGCGGTCCACGGTAGCCCCGGGGTTGGCGGCGATCGCCGAGTTTGATGCTGATGTGAGCGTTGATCCGGTCAGGGTGGTCTCGCCGTTACCGCCTGAGCTCGAAGCCGAGCTACTGGTGTTCGTGCCATGACGGCTTGCATGCGAATGATGGCGTGGGGAATGGTGAGTCGCCGCCAGTGCGGGTGCCGTACCGCCGAGTGCTGTTGCCGCGAGCGCGGCCGAAACGATCAGCGGCGTGGTGAGCCTGTCCAGCATGTGTGAGTGCTCCTTGGCGTTGGGTTGTCTGGCACGACCCTTGCCGTGCTCATGAATACAGACGCACCCGCGGCGCAAAGATCGTCTGCCATCGACGCTCTTATGAAATTCCGACGACGATCAGCGGTTGTTCACACGCAGCGCGATGATCGTTGCCCGGGTGGCCGTTACTCCACCGGGATTCAGCCATGCGTGCAGCGGCGTTCATCAGAGCGACGGCGTCTTTCGGGCTCTCTTCGCTCAGCACAACAAGGCTCTGACCCGCTACTGCCGCAGCCTCGTCGGCCACGAGGACGACGTCGGCGACGTCATGCAGAACGCGGCGTTGCGCGCGTTGCTGGCTCTCCGTCGGGGCGTGGTACCCATCCAGGAGCGGGCCTGGCTGTTTCGCATTGTGCACAACGAAGCGATGAGCCTGTTACGTTCGCGCCGGCCGCTGCTCACCCTCGATGAGGACCTGCCGGCGCCAGCGGATGACCCAGAATGGACCGCGCTCATCAAGGAGCGTCTGGCCGAGACGCTGGACGACGTGGACGCCCTCAGTCCTCAGGTTCGCCAGATCGTGCTGATGGGAACGGTATGCGGGCTGAGCCGGGATGAGATTGCCGGCCAGCTCGGGCTGACGCCGGCTGCCGTCAGCCACGCCCACTCCCAGGCGCGGGCCAGACTCAAGGCCGACCGCATCGCCCGGGAGCTTCCCTGCGAGTTGGTGCGACTGGTCATCGGCAACCGTGATGGCCGGCGTCGCCGCACGGCGGCGGTGCGCGCTCATGTGCGTGGTTGCCGGTCGTGTCGTGCCTGGCTGCGAGAGGAGCAAGGGGTGCGCGCTGCCGGTTCTATCTTCATCCCGGTCCTGTTGGCAGGCCCCGGCCGGATCCGTTGACGCGACGACGCCGCCTTCGTCCAGTCCGTCTTCGGTCTCTCGTCTGGTCAGAGCGTTGCCAGCCCGCGGGTGGGCGTGCCTGAATGCTTGAGTTTGCGCGGGCCGTCGCGCGGGCGCTGAGCCGCGACCCGGGTGCACTCCCGCACAGCATGCTGCGCGTTTGTGAGCGTGAGCGCCCGGCCTTCCTCGGACATGGTCCGGATCGTCAGCAGCTTCTTGCAGGCGGCGAACGAATTGCGAAATTCGCCGACCCAATAGCTGGTGATGGAGTACTCGAAGAGCATGCCCCACTGATAGACCCAGGGGGCCACGAACAGGATGTCCTCCGGAATGGGCAACGGCTTGAGGTTCGCGGCCATTCGCGCGAACCGATGAGCTGTCCGGTAGTAACCGCGCTCTCGTAGGCCGGCGGTGAGCGCATGGACGGCTTCCAGTCGAGCTGGTCTGCTTTCCCACGCACCGATGTATGCGTCGATCGCCCTCGGCCACTGTCCCATGCGGGCGGCGAGAACTCCGACCTGGTACTGGGCGAAGTAGCTCTCCTCGTCCCAGCCGGGCATCTCGGCACGCTTCTGGTAGTGCGCGGCGGCATTGGCGAGCATGTGCTTGTTCTGAGTTCTCTCGGCCAGGTCTCGGCAACTTTGCGCCAGGTAGAACTGCGCGCGCGCGTTGGTGGGATCCTCGAGCAGATCGCGCGTCAGCAGGTCGATGTCGCGCTCGAACTTGTGCTCCCAGCTGTGGCCGTCAGCGTGATGCTCGACGACCAGCGCGTCGAGCGCCTCTACGATCTCCGCACCATCGCTGGTCTCGATGTACTCGTGGGTCGAGCCGACGTAGCGCCATCGGAGGTCGTCGCGGACCAAGCGCTTGTTGCGATATTCGAATTGCCCGGAGGACTGGCGCAGAAGGTAGGCGCCGGCCGTCAGCGCTCCCAGCGCTTGGTCCTGCCGGATCGTCATGTCGGCATCGAGCAGCAGCAGGTAGTCGGCCTTCCCGTGCGACAGATCCACGGCTTCGTTGCGGTTGACTCCGAAGTTGACCCATTCCCGCTGGTGCAGCTCGCCCGGGATCCCGTCGAGCTCTCGGCGGATGACCTCCTCTGTTCCGTCAGAGGAGCCGGTATCGCAGATCACCCAGTAGTCGATCAGCTCTCGGCACGAGTCGAACAGGCGCGGAAGGATCTCCGCCTCATCCTTGACGATCATCGACAGGCAGATCGTCTGGCGGGCCGCGCCCATGGCGGCTTCAGCCCTGAACGTAGGTGACGTGTCCGGCATCATCCGCCTGGGTCACCTTGAACGGATACGAGCCCGCCTTCACCTTGGCCGTTCCCGAACGCACGACAGCCTTGCACGTAAATGCCAATCCCGCCTGCTGCAGCACGCGAGCGGGGCAGCTGACGGTGCTGTTGACCCCTCGCTGTGTCAGAACTGACCGACGAATCGCCGCGCTCACGTTCTTGACTTTCAGCAAATGCACCGGCGCTCGCGTGCTCCAATGCACATGCCCCGTGCCATTGGTCTCGGTTACCGGAACGGCATAACTCCCGACGTCGAAGCCGGCATTGCATTGGAACAC
Source organism: uncultured Solirubrobacteraceae bacterium (assembly GCA_963744845.1). Classification (GTDB taxonomy): domain Bacteria; phylum Actinomycetota; class Thermoleophilia; order Solirubrobacterales; family Solirubrobacteraceae; genus Palsa-465. Next base: position 339,625 of record CAVUVE010000011.1, on the reverse strand, counting down.
GTGCCCCTTTTGCTGCGGGATACGACTCGGGCAGAGGACACGTGTGTAGACATGCTGCTGGCTGAGGAAGGACGAAGCGATCGACCGTTCCACGACCGCGCCGTTGAGGTAGGAACCGCTTGATCCACATCCGGCCAGGCAGCCGATGAGAAGCGATCCGGCCGCCGCTACGAGACTGCCTCTGACCAGGCAACGAGGACGGCTTGCAACGCGAGCAGTCGGAAAGTGATGGTCAGTCAGTTTCATGATCGTGCAGCGGATACTAGTCCCCTCGATGGGCTCCGGAGCAAAGTTTCAACAGTTAGTCCAGTTCGGGATTGAGGGCTAAAGCTTGGTGCCCACGCTGTCGATAGGAGCTTGTGGTGGGTAGCAAAATCCGGTGAAAAAAGATCCGCCGTGGACGTGCCTTCTTGCAGTACTGTCGCTGCCAGTTCCTGCCATTCAGAAGACATTCCCCCCGTGCCTACCCCACGCGCCTGTGTGTAGACAGTTAGTGCATAGGGCGTCAGAGAGAGTGAGTCGGCGATGCAAAGGACCCGTGCATTCAGTGGAGGCCTCGCCGGCCTCTTGACGGCCGGCGGAGCGGCAGGGGCTGCGCAAGCGGCAGACGCAGCCACCACGAGCGGCCAGACCAACCCGCAGAGCCATGCGGCAGCAGCCAACCAGGGACCCCGAGGACCGCGCGGCTTCCAGGGCGACCAAGGCAACACGGGCGACCAAGGCGATCGCGGCTGGCGCGGCTACCGTGGTTTCCAGGGCGACTCCGGGTCGGCCGGCAGCAACGGAGCCGTCGGCGCCAACGGGACCAACGGTGCGGCAGGGGCAAACGGACTGAACGGCGTCTCCGGCGCAACCGGGGCGGACGGCGCGCAGGGCACCGCGGGCACGAACGGCGCGCAGGGCACGGCCGGCACGAACGGCGCACAGGGCACGGCCGGAGGCGCTGGCACCCAAGGTGCTCAGGGCGGCACCGGCACCCAAGGTTCCCAAGGCAACGCCGGCACCCAAGGCTTCCAAGGCGACGCCGGCGCGCAGGGCTTCCAAGGCAACACCGGCGCGCAGGGCGTCCAAGGAGACGTCGGGGCTCAGGGAAGTCAGGGCTTCCAAGGCGACGCAGGCGCACAGGGACCCGGCACCACGTTCGTCGGCCCGTACAGCAGCGCCCGAATCTATGACATCGGGAATGAAGTCCTGGCCAGCGATGGCTCGTCCTATGTCTCGACCGTCCCCGCAAACGCCAATAACGACCCGACCACGAGCCCTGGCGACTGGTCGCTCACGGCTCACGCCGGTGCGACAGGGTCTCAGGGGTCCCAGGGCAGCGACGGCTCGGGCAGCCAAGGCTTCCCAGGGCGCCCAAGGGTCTCAAGGCTCGCAAGGCGACATCGGAGCCCAGGGGTTCCAAGGCGACGCCGGCGCCCAAGGTAACGCCGGCACCCAAGGGTTCCAGGGCGACGGCGGAGTCGCCGGCCCGCAGGGCGTCCGGGGCTTCCAGGGCGCCACAGGAGCGGGTAGCCAAGGCGCCCAGGGCGATCCCGGAGGCACCGGCAACCAGGCGCGCCCAGGGCAACCAGGGCGCCGGCGGCGGCACCGGCTCCCGCGGACCGACGGGCTCTACCGGGAGCCCGGGTGCCGGCCTGGACGAGGTCGCGAGCTTCGATGCCATCGGCGAGGTTTTGGATGAGCCGGTCGGAGGCGCGATCAGTTCGGTCCAGAGCACCCCCCCCGGCCTCTACACCGTGACGACGACGGCCGACTTCAGGGGGTGTGCGATCCTCGTCGCGGCGAACACGGGTGCAGCCGGGACGACGGCGACGGCCACAGCAGCGGCGACAAACGCCACGACGTTGGTGATCACAACAGCCAATGCCGGTACCGACTCTGACGAGGCGTTTTCGCTGATGATCACCTGCTGACAGGCCACCGCCCCTCGGACGGCTGCCCGGAATCAGATGAGCAGGAAGCCACCCTGACGCGGTCCGTCCTTGATCGCGATCAGGTTGGCCTCCACGTACGGGATGTCGTGCTGGCGGTGCCAGTCCGTGGGGAAGTAGGTCGTGACGCGGCTCGCCTGGAAGCGGCAGGTGATCTGCGGGACGAACCCCGCGTACTGACTCTCCGTGAAGTACCAGAAGGAGTTCTCGTTGTAGAAGGCGACGTGGGTGGGGTCCTGGTAGGCCCCCCGTCCGTCGGTGCTGGGGGTCATCGAGAGGAGCATCCCCCCGTGCGCGAGCAGCCGGTACAGCTCGTTGAAGATGGCGATCTTGTCGGGGATGTGCTCCAGGAAGTCGACGGCGCGGATCACGCCGACGCTGCTGTCAGGAAGAGGGATCCCCTCGATCACGTCGGCGACGATGTCGACGCCGGGTCGCGCGTACTGATCGAGGCCGAGGTACCCGGGCTGCTTGCGGTGCGCGGCGCCCATGTCGAGAGCGTGCAGCCCCTGGCGCTTGGCCCAGGCCAGCGCGTTGGGCTGGATGTGACGTTCGTACAGCGTCACGGTCTCCTGCTGGATACGCGGATTGAGCTCCGCGTCGACCTGGGTGTTGCCGGCATGGATGCGCTGGAGGTACAGGCAACGCGGCAGGTGCAGGAACTCAGTCTGCTGGTAGAGCCGGCTCATCAGCTCCTGGTCGTCGAGGATGTCGCGCTCCGCGTCGTAGCCCCCGGCGGCGCGGTAGGCGGAGCTGCGAAAGGCCCGGACGTGGTTGGGCGCGTACCAGATGTAGCTGACGTTGTGGGGGGTCGGCTCCAGCGCGTCGCATTGCAGGAAATCGTGGCCGTCGACGTCCGCCTCTCGATACTCCCAGCCGTGCCGTGGGTTGAACCGGCTGTCGTCGCGGGCGCCGTCGCGGGTCATCTGCGCGCAGTCGGAATAGACGAAGCCGACCTCGGGATGCCCGGCAAACGCCTCGACGAGGGCGGCAAGGGCGGTCGTGGCGAGGACGTCGTCGTGATCGCACTCGACAAGGATCTCGCCGTCCGCGAGCTCGCACGCCCGGCGCTTGACCGCCCCGACCCCAGTCAACGCATCCCCCCGGTGCAGGTGGACCCGTCCGTCGTCGGGCGGCGTCCAGACCGCCCCGGCGTTGAGGACGACGATCCACTCCCAGTCCTCGAATGTCTGCGCCGCCAGCGCGTCGTAGCAGTCGTCAAGAAACTCGGAACGGTGTGATGGCGTGAACACGCTGACGTGCGGCATCTGAGTCACGCTAACGGATGCGCCGCTCCGCGACGGACGCGTCGCCACAATTCCGCCTCATGCCTCACGAAGCGATCGGCTGGGCGAGCTGTGGCGACGAGGCCTCCTCCTTGCACGGTGACACCGACGGGGCTATGTGCCAGCTCATGGCGTAGGTCTCATGCGTTCGTGTGAACGGTCGACGCTCGATGATGTGGGTGCGCCAGCTCGAACCTTTCGCGTGCGTGCGTCCATCGGCGGCGTACTCGTCGTTGGCGTTCTGACGGCGGTGCTCAAGGCGTCCCTGGGGATGGCGGAAGTGTGGTGGCGGATCAAGTGCTGCCATGATTTGGGGAGCTCGTTCTGGCCGAGGCCGTAGGAGCGATCGCGCTGCGCGTGATGACGGTGCGCACGGATCGCTCGGCATGGTTCGCGCATCGAAAATGGCCTTGAGGTGGTCCTGCCCGGCCCACGGGGAGAGATGGAGCGTCACGGCGATGGTGGCGGTGCTCTCGGCTCGCGGGACGCTCAGGGCGATCTTGCGCTCACGGGCGGTCAGGCCGGCGGTGCGGAGGCGCAGCTCGATGATCGACGCGGCCGCGGCGGGCCGATGACGATCGCGACAGATCCGTGAGATCCTTCTCTCCGTACTGCTACTACGCTGGCCACGATCCCATCACGCAGGGCGTGGATGTCGTCGCTGGGCGCGACCCGTGGCGCTGGCTGCCGGTTGCGCAGCGGCGGCATGCGTGGCGGTGGGCGTGGCGAACGTTGACCGGGCGGCAGCCGCGACCTGGGCGATCCAGCGGCCGCCCAATCCCGTCGGAGCGACGGACAGCGTCCTCTCCGGTGTGTCGTGCACGTCGCCGACGGCGTGCACCGCGGTCGGTTACTTCACGGATGATGTCGGCGCCGGAGTGCCGCTGGCAGAGCGATGGGATGGCACCAGCTGGACGGTGCAGCGGACACCTCACCTCGCCGGCGCAACCAGCAGCCTCCTGTTTGACGTCTCGTGCGCCACGCCGCGCTCCTGCACCGCCGTCGGGAGCTTCGTCACACGATCCGGCAGCTCCGCGCCGCTCGCGGAGCGCTGGAACGGCACCCGCTGGTCAGTCGAGAGCACCCCGGACCCCGGCCGAGCGAACGGCGGCCGGGTCAGCTACCTCGGCGGAGTGTCGTGTGCCGCGCCGACGACGTGCACTGCGGTCGGCCACTCCGGCAACACCTCGGGCACGAGCGGAACGACCCTCACGGAGCGATGGAACGGCGCAGGATGGGCGATCCAGCCGACACCGCAGCCCGCCGGCGCGAGGGCGAGCTTCCTTTCCGCCGTGTCGTGCGTGTCGCCGAGGTCCTGTACCGCCGTCGGCTCCGTCACTCGGCGCACAGGCGTTGGGAGGACGCTGGTGCAACGATGGAACGGGAGCGGCTGGGCGATCCAGCGAACCCCCACCCCGGCCGCCGCGGCGGCGGTGCAGCTCGCGGGGGTATCGTGCGTGTCGGCGCGCAGCTGCACCGCCGTCGGCTACTTCACCATCATCACCGGCATCGACGTGCTGCTCGCTGAACGATGGAACGGGACCGGTTGGACGATCCAGCGGACCCGGTACCCGGCCGGAGCGAGGTACGTGCAGCTCGCTGGAGTGTCGTGCGCCACGCCGAGGTTCTGCACCGCCGTCGGGTTGTTCAACAACACCCCGGGCATCGACGTGACCCTGGCGGAACGCTCGGATCACCGTAACTGGGTGATCGAGCCCACCCCCGACCCACCGGGCGCGACGAACAGCACCCTCCGCGCCGTGTCGTGCTCGTCCCCACGCCGGTGCATGGCGGTCGGAGGCTTTGACGACCGCGCCGGCATCGGCGAAACACTCGCGCAGCGATACTCGTAAGGGCCCAGGATCCTCAGCCTGGACTTGCACGGCCGCACAACGACCATCGCGCTGGCCGTGAGGCCAGCGCGATGGTGGGCTGAGGGATCCCGCCGCCGCGCGCTCATCGGATGTGGCATCCGTCGAGGCGTCTCGGCGAGGACGCCATGCGGGTCAGCCGGTCTACGGCTCGACCACGACTGGGACGGTGTCCGGGTCCCCACTGAGCACGAGATTGGACATCCCCGGCCCCAACTCTGACCAGACCTGGTTCGACGCGGAGTTGTAGGGGGTGTTCAGCGCGGTCGCGAGGTTCGTCGGCACCCCACTGACGGTGATCGTGGTCGGACTCGTCGGCTGCGGTTGCGGCTGGCTCAGGCGAGCCTGGATCCGCGACCACAGGTACCACAGCTGCGGGCGGCCGTTGCACAGCCCGACCCAGTCGGGAGTGCCGTCCTCGTTGGTGTCGGCGAAGGCGAGGTCGACGTGCCGGTCGCCGTTCGTGTCCAGGGCGATGTGCTCGATCCGCCCGTCGTAATTGCTGTCCCACGCCAGGAAGCCGATGCCCCGATATGTGCCGTGGTAGACCCTGCCGAGCCCGGCCCGGTTCGAGCAGTAGTTCAGGACGGTATGGGGCGGGTAGGTGGCGGCGCTCGCTTGGCCGGCGACGGCACACAGGCACGTCACCGCGAGCGCAGCCGCCAGCAGCAGCCGGCCAGGGGTGAGGCGAGAGAGAGTGAGACGGCGATTGATCGACATGGTGCCCTCCGAGAGCGTTTGGGTTGGAAGGCAGTCTCGGTCGCCTCAGGGCATGCCGCTAGGCCCCCAAGGGGTGGTGTTCCCCACCCTCGCGGCCCGCGTCAGGCGACCCACCTCGCGGTGACGACTAGGGTTCCGCGCCGGTTCGCATGATCTCGACCCTCGACTCCGCAGCCCTGGTGCTCGCCGGTACCGCCGCCGGCCTGATCGGATCCGCCGGCGGGATCACCTCGCTGGTCTCCTACCCCGCGCTGCTCGCCGTCGGGGTGCCGGCTCTCCCGGCCAACATCGCCAACAACGTCGCCCTGGTCGGCTGCTGGCCGGGATCGGCGCTCGCCTCCAAGCCCGAGCTGCACGGCAAGGCACCCTGGCTGTGGCGGTGGACCATCGTCGCCGCCGTGGGCGGCGCCGCGGGCTCCGGACTGCTGCTCTGCACCCCGGCCGGCGTCTTTGCCCGGGTCGTGCCGTTCCTCGTCGCGGCCGGCTCCCTGGCGCTGCTGTTCGAGCCGCGCCTCCGAGCATGGCGCCGACGCCGCGGCACCAAGGACCACACCTTTGCCTTACCGGCCTGTCTCGTGGCCGTGTCTCTGTACAACGGATACTTCGGCGCTGGCGCGGGAGTGATGATCCTCACCCTGCTGCTCGTCTTCGTCGACCGTCACCTGCCCACCGCCAACGCGCTCAAGAACATGCTCATCGGCGCCACGTCCGTGGTGTCGGCGACGATCTTCGTGCTCGGCGGAACCGTCAACTGGGCAGCGGTAGCCCCGCTGGCGCTGGGCATGCTCGCCGGCAGCCGGGTCGGACCGCTCGTCGCCCGACGGCTTCCCCCGATTTGCTGCGCCGGCTGATCGTTGCGCTCGGATTGACCCTGGCCATCTACCTCTGGCTTCACCCCCGGACCTGACCGCGAGCGCCCCGGGCGTCACGCGCGACGCTGCTGAACCTGCTGGTAGATCAGCAGGACGATGACCGAGCCGATGACGGCGCCCACCCAGCTCGAGGCCTGCACGAAGCCGCGGGGGTGGTGAAACACCACGCGGGCGAGGAGTCCGCCGACGAACGAGCCCGCGATGCCGAGCAGGATCTTCTCCGAGACGCTCATCGCTTGTGCTCCGGGAACGATCGCCCGGGCGACGAAGCCGGCGACGACGCCGATGACGAGCAGACCGATGATGGTGCCGAGCACGAGCGAGGTCTTCTCGGCCGTCGGGGCCTCAGCCCGCGGCGACCTTGAGGTCCCCGACCACGGCGAGCCGGATCCCGAGCCACGGATAGGTCGCGGTGAACAGGGCGTTGTCCTGGGGCTGCAGACCGACCGCCGAGAGCCAGAGCTGGTACGGGCCCGCGTTCGCGATTCCGCCGTGCAGGCGTCGCCAGACCCGCCCGTCGCTCTTGCCGGTCGGGGACGCGCTGATCGTGTCGGTCCACTCCACGGCATTGCCGCCTTGATCGAGGGTTCCCCACGGCGAGGGCGTCTTGGCCTGACCGACGGTGCTGAGGCTGCCCTGATAGGCCTTGGCGTAGGCCATCGGGTTCATGCCGAACGGATTGACGCTGGTGCAGTTTCCCCGAGGCTGCACTGCCCCGGGACACCAGCTCGGCGCCGCGATGCCGGACGCGTGGTACGTCGCCAGTGGCTGGGTGGACGCGTTCGTCACATTTCCGGTGGTGGGGTTGAGCGTCGTCGTTCCGGGAGCTGTCGCCGAGCCGTCGCCGAACACTCCGGCATTGGTCGGATACTTCCAGTACGAATCGGTTCCGCCACCGGTGGGGTCGTAATACGCCGCCTTGATCCACTCGTCCTGGCTGGGAATGACAAATCCGGCTGGGCGCGCCCGGGTCGGACCCGCATGTCTGGAACCGGCCATGTCATACATGCCGCGCTCGGTCTGTGGAGAGAGCGCGACCCGGTAGGTGACATAGCGGAAGGCGCCGGCGCTGGCGGTGCGCTTGGAGAGCACGCGTCCGTTGTACAGCGCGTTGTCAAACCGTGCCGCGCGCAGGAAGTTGGCGAATCCGTACGGCTTGTCGGCCCATGCCGGAGATGCCACGGAGTAGTGATGCCCCGGACCGGCCCTGGAGACGAAGTTGATCTGACCAAACTTCGGCCATGCCGAAGCGCTCTCGGAGGTACTGTAGAGATGGTGCGGATCCCGCCCCACCGGGTTCGACGTGTTCAAGAACGCGACCCATTGCTTGACGGTGACCTCGAGCTGGCCAATGCCGTACGCGGAGGAGACCCCGCCGACTGACAGGCAGCCCTTCGAACCCGCGGGTGCTGCCGCACACGACTGATAGATGGCGTCGGTGAACGGGACGATGGCCACCGAGGGGTTCCCGGGTGCACCGACCGTGACGGTCTTCACTGTCAGGACGGCACCCTGGGCTGACGAGGTGGACATTGCCACACCGGCCAGCCCCGTGACGATGATCGCGGGCACGAAGCGACGGTAGGAAGCGACATTTGCCAACCGTTGAGCGGCGGTCCTCATGTGATAGTGACAATCGTCATCAACCGGGTATAGCACGGGACTTTGCTCACCTTCGTCTAGTTGTGCGGCATGTCGTCGACCCGTCCCTGCGTGACGTGGACCGCTCTTTTTGACTCGGGCTCAGTTGGAGACGACCGCCAGGGGTTACGCTCTCAGACGTGCCCGCAGGTCCCGACAACCCGGTTCCCGACGACGGCGTGGATCGTGAGGCGGTTCGGCGCGAGCTCGAGGCCCGCCGCGACCAGACGCGCGAGCGCCTCGGAGTGCTGGCCACCCGCCCCGAGCCGGGAACGAGCCTCGGGTTCGGCAAGCGGATCGGCGATGGCACCACCGAGGCGGTGAGCCGGCTCACCGACATCGGCGTCGGGGACTCGCTGGAGCGCATGCTGGCACGGACGCAACGGGCCTTGGCCAAGCTCGACGACGGCACCTACGGAATCTGCGATGCCTGCGGCGATCCGATTCCGGAGGGTCGGCTGCGAGCCCTGCCCGACGGTGTCCTGTGCCTGAAGTGCGCCCAGGAGCAGCGGCGCCCGCCGCCCCCGCGCCGGCGGTAGCGCGGCCGGCGGCCCCCGCTTGTCGATCCCCGGGCGGAGGGTTATTTTGTCGGACGCAGCGACCTGACCCCGGGAAGGGAGCGATACGCCATCGGTTCACCTGTGATCACGATCTCGGCCTCCTACGGCGCGGGAGGCAGCGAGGTCGGTCCCGTACTGGCTGAACGTCTCGGCGTTCCGTTCGTCGACCGAGCCATTCCCGCCGCCGTCTCTGACCGGCTCTCGGTCTCGATCGAGGAGGCCCTGGCTCGCGAGGAGCCACCGTACGGAACGCTGGCCCGCCTCGTCTCCCACCTTGCACCGGCGACCCTCGCGGTGTACGGGGGGCACGTCTCCCCCGAGCTCATCCAGGACGACGAAGCGTTCCGTTTGACGACCGAGCGCGTCCTGCACGAGCACGCCGCCGCCGGAGCGATCATCCTCGGCCGCGGCGCGGCCCTGGTGCTGCGCGAGGCTCCCCAAGCGATGCACGTGCGCCTCGACGGTCCGCGGGAGCTGCGAATCCGGCAGGCCATGCGCCTGCTGAACATCGATCGGGTCACCGCGGAACGCCAGCTGCGCAGCGCCGACCTTTCCCGCGAGGCCTACGTCCGGCATTGGTACCGCGCGGATCCGGGGGATCCCAGCCACTACCACCTCTTGATCGACTCGACGTCGATCAGCCTCGAGGCGTGCGTCGAGCTCATCGCGGTCGCGTCGGCGTCGCGCCTGCCGGGCCCGCCCGGGGAGGCGGTTCGGTGAGCTGAACAGCTCGATGCCGTTCGGCGACGGCGGTCCGCTCAAGCGCGCGGATGGCGCTGCCGATACCGGGGTATGCGGCGCCTGGTCGATCACTGGTGGCTGGTCGGTTCGGCTCTCATCGTCGCTGTCATCATCTTGACCTACGCGCTGTACGCGGGCGAGTCCGATCGCCACGGACAGCAGCAGGTCACGGCGGAGCGTCAGGCGGTGAACGTCCTCAGCGAGTCCGTGGTGGATGTTCTCGCGCGCGAGGTCGCCCTGGCCCGGGTCGTCGGGACGCTCGACGAGCCGCTCCGGGCGCGGTGGCCGGTGCTGTCGAACATCGTCATGAGCCAGTCGCTGGCGAACAGCACGGCCTTCATCCAGCCCGTCTCCGAACGCGATCGGGCGACGTTTCAGCGGCGGACCGGGCTACGCCTGTTCGAGTCGCCCACGCCCGGGGTTGAACGCGTCGCCGCCCGTCGCCCCCTGCATCTCGTGGTCACCGCCGACCGGCAGGTGGAGGCCGGCTCGCATCCGCTCGGGCTCGATCTCGCCGCCAATCCGCTGCGACGCGCCCTTCTCGCCCGGGCGGCGCGGACGGGGCGTCAGCTCGCCACCCCACCCGTCCAGTTCCTCGCCCGTCAACGGCCGACCCGAGGGGTCGCGGTCTACGTCGCGGTGCGGGACGGCCGAGGCCGCCTGAAGGGGTGGATCAGCGCCGCCTACGAGACCCAGCACCTGGCCGCGATGGTGACCGCCTCGATGCCCGGCGTCCACCTGACGATCCGCGACGGCGCGAGCACCCTGATCCCGGGCGCGGCGCCGGTGACGGGTCGTCCGGCGACGATCGCGGTCGCCGGCCGTACCTGGACCGTCTGGGCGCAGGTGCCCGCGCCGGGAACCTCCGCCGTTCCGTGGCTCGTCCTCACCCTCGGCCTCGTCCTGACCGCCGTCGTCGCGCTCACCCTGCGCCAGGCGGCCACCGGCGCGCGCGAGTCGACGAGGGAGCTGGCGTGGCGCGACGCCGAAGAAGCGGCCGTCGGTCGGATCGCCACCCTCGTCGCCCAGGGGGAGGCTCCCGAGGTCGTGTTCAGATCGGTCGCCGAGCAGGTTGCCAAGCTCCTCAATTCCACCACCGCCGCCGTCAGTCGCTTCGACCCGGAGATCAACCGAGGCACGATCGTCGGCGGTTGGTCAGAGGAAGCCCGGGATCTCGCCAACCTCACCTTCGCCCTCGACGGTGTGACGGCCTCCGCCGAGGTGTTTCGCACCGGGCGCTCCGCCCGGACCGAGAGCGGCTACGAGAGCGCCAGCGACCCGATCGCCTCGGTGATGTCCGAACTGCGCGGCAAGGACGGGGTCGCGGCTCCGATCACCGTCGCCGGAAAGGTCTGGGGCGCGTTGGGGGCCGCGTACGGCGAGGATCGCGTCCCGACGGGCGTCGAGGTGCGATTGGAGCGGTTCGCCTCGCTCGTCGAGCTCGCGATCTCCAACGCCGACGCTTGGGACCGGCTGGCGCGTCAGGCGTCGACGGATCCCCTCACCGGGATCGCCAACCGCCGGACGTTCCACGAGCGCCTCCACACCGAGGTCGCTCGCGCCCAGCGCTACGGACGTCATCTCAGCCTCGTTCTCATGGATCTCGATCACTTCAAGCGCGTCAACGACGTGCTTGGTCACCAGGCCGGAGACCGGGTGCTCGTGCTCTTCTCCCAGCTTCTCAGCGCGCATAGCCGAGAGGGCGAGGTGGTGGCACGGATCGGCGGCGAGGAGTTCGCGTGGCTGATGCCCGAAACCGACCCGCAGGGGGCCCACATCGCCGCCGAGCGCATGCGCACGGCCCTGGAGAGCGTGGCCGTTGAGGACATCGGACGGGTCACGGTGTCGGCCGGGGTGTGCTCGACCGAGGCCGCCGACGATCCCGACGCGCTGATCGCCAACGCCGACCGCGCCCTGTACTGGGCCAAGGACAGCGGGCGCAACATGACCTTCCTCTACACCGACGAGGCACGAGATGCATTCGTCGGTGACGAGCCGGTCCGTCAGCGCTCGGACACCGCAGCGGTGTCCGGCGAGCGCGAGAGCAGCTCCAGGTCGTAGCTTCCGCAATTCGTGCAGTTGCCGCCCATGGCGGCGCGGGTGACGACGACCGCGGTGTGGGACCCACAGCGACGGCAGACGGCGCGCGTCCGGCCCAGACCCTGGGGAGATCCGACCGGCGCCGGCGTTTCCCAGACCGGTGTCTGGCGGGGAATCTGCACGCTGAGAACATCGCGCCGGCCCGAGTCCTGTTCAGCCGGCTTGGCGGCGACTGGCACGGTCGCGCCGCCCTCGAGCTCGTGGAGCAGCGCGTCGATGACGTCGGGATCGAACTGGGTCCCCGATCCCGCCTGGAGCTCGCGCCGCGCCGTGGCGGGATCGAGCGCTGAACGGTAGGGACGGTCGCTGGTGATCGCGTGATAGGCGTCGCAGGCGAAGGTGATGCGACTCGCCAGGGGGATGGCCGCTCCGCGCAATCCGTCCGGATACCCGGTCCCGTCAAATCGCTCGTGTTCGGCGTTCACGGCCGGAGCGAGGTGGGCCAACGTTCCGGTGCCGGCCAGGATGCGAGCGCCGACAGCCGGGTGCTGGCGCATCAATTCCCATTCTTGATCGGTGAGCGCTCCGCGCTTTTGCAGGATCGCGTCGGGGATCCCGACCTTGCCGATGTCGTGCAGCAGAGCGACCTGCTCGACCTCGTGCACCTGCTCGTCGGCGAGACCGAGGCGCCGCGCGACGGCACCCGCCAGGTTGACGACGAGCTGCGAGTGCTCTGCCGTGTAGTGGTCGCGCGCGCTGAGCGCGGAGAGCAGCGCGTTCATGCCGGTGAGCTCGGCGCTCGAGCGCTGTCGCGTGGCCGCGTGGGCATCGTGTTCGATGTGGTCGGCGATGAGATGCGCAAGCGAGTTCATGACGGTGACCTGCGACTCGTCCAGCCCCGGCGTGGCGTCGTGGCTGACCGCGCACAACGTCCCGTACAGGTGGCCGTTCGCGAGCCTCACGGGGACGCCGATGTAGGAGCCGACATCGGCCGTCGTGGTGATCGGCAGGCGGGTGAGCTCGGGCACGTCGGACACGGCACGTACCACGTGAGGGATGCCTCCCTCGAGCATCCGCTTGCAGTACGTGTCGTTGACCTCGAGCGTTGCACCCTCCTGTATCGCGAACGAGCCGGCGTCGCCCGCGAGCACGGAGAAGGTCTGAGTACTCTCATTCATCTCGGCCAGATAGGCCACGTCCATGCCGAGGAACTGCTTGGCCACGATCACGATCTGGCGAACGGCATCCGTGGGGCAGTCGAGACGCTGCGCGGTCAGGTCAGGCGTGGCCACGGCCTCCTGCGGCCCGGGCTTGGCGGCCCGCAGATTCATGTCGGCGCGCAGCAGCAGCAGCTCCACCGTGTCACCGTCAGCCGGCCAGGTGGCCGCCCCGAACGACAGTGACGCGGCGCCGGTTCGTGCCACCGCCGCAGCGATCCGCCTCCCGGCGATCTGCGCTTCGTCGGTCCCGGTGCTCGGCAGGATGAGCGCGAACTCGTCACCTCCGATGCGCGCGGCCTGGTCCGATGTCCGGCATGCTTCGGCGATCGCTCGGCCGGTCTGGTAAAGGGCCCGGTCGCCGGCCTGGTTATCGATGTCGTTCAGGTGACGGAACCCATCGACGTCGAAGAGCACGACGCTCCACACGTCGCCGTGACGCTGCCCGCGGTGCAGTTCGGCCTCGAGCAGCGACTGAAACTCGCGATAGTTGAGCAGACCGGTCACCGGATCGCGGCGGGCGAGCTCACCGAGCTGGGCGGCATAGCTCAGCAGTTCAGCCTCGGACTCCTTGTGCATGGTGATGTCCTGGAGCTGGCAGACGAAGTACAGCGGCGCGTCGTCGAGGTCGCGCACGAGCGCCAAGCTGAGCAGCGCCCACACCAAGGCGCCGCTCGGCAGCCGGTAGCGCTTCTCGATCTCATAGCCCTCGATCTCCCCGTCGAGGACGCGCTGCATCTGCCCAGCGTCGCGCTCCACGTCATCGGGATGCGTCAGCGAGCGAAGGTCGGTGGCCAGTAGCGCCTCCTCGTCGCGCCCGAGCAGGCGGCCGAGGGCGCGATTGACCGCCATCCAGGTCCCGTCGAGATGGATCAGGGCCATCCCGATCGGAGCGCTGTGAAACGCCGCCACCCAGCGCGTCCGCTCCTCGGCGAGCCGCCGCTCGGAGCGCTTCTGCTCGCCGATGTCGCGCAGGATGCACGTGAGGCCGATGACCCGGCGCTCGGCGTCCCGGATCGCCGAGATGGTGACCGAGACATCGACGGTCGCTCCATCCTGGCGAACGTGCTCGGTCTCGAATCTCGCGACGTCCTCCTCGCGGCAGAGCCGCGTCACCGTGTATTCGAGGGTCGCCCGGACCTCCGGGGTCCAGATCGCGCTCACCGGCATTCCCATGGCCTCCGCTTCGGGGTAGCCGAGCAGTCGCTCAGCGCCCGGGTTCCACGCCGTCAGCTCGCCGTCGAGCGACCACGCGATGATCGCGTCCGGCGAACTCTCAAGAATCGCGGCCAGGCGAAACGCGTCCGCCTCGGCGCCGCCGATCTGCATGCTCGTCATGGGGTCTGCTTTGCGAGAGGGAACGAAGCGGGGCGGTATCGGCAGAATCCGCGCCCGGCTTGAGCGTCCGGCGCCGAAATCCAACACCTCTGGACGCTTTGGCCGATCCGCTTCAGCCGCGCAGCCGACGCGTCGATAGCCGCGGCACATGTCTGCACTCACACTCCCTCGCCGCTCCGGCGTCATCGGCTGCGTCCTCGCCGCGCTGATCACGTTTGCGTTCGTCGGCACCATCCACGTCGCCGGCGCTTCGGCCCGCGCCACCGCTCACTCCGCCCAGCAATGCGATGCGCCCGGCTCCGCGCAGCGCGATCCGACCAACCCGCTGGACCTGCCCCAGGCCCCCGGGGCCAACCCCCTCACGGGCGCCCAATTCTTCGTCCCCGGCCCGGCCAAGGGCTCGGCCGCCGGCGCCATCGCCCAATTGCTCGGCCTCGATCCCAAGACCATGCCCGTCGACGAATCGTGGGCGACGTTCGCTCAGAAGCTGGCCTTTGGCCCGCTGCACGACAAGCTGGTCGCCGATCCAGCGCTCGCCGGCCAGGTCGCCGAGCTCTCCAAGATCGCCAGCCAGCCCGAGGCGCAGCGGATCTCCATCTACTCATGGGGCGGCACATCGAGTGGGATCTTCAAGCAGACGCAGAAGATCCTCTGCGACAACCTGACCGCCGATCCGGGATCGATCCCGATCTTCAACACCTACTTCCTGCATCCCGCGCTCGGCGGTTGCCCGACACCCCAGCAGGTCCGCAACTACATGCCGCAGTTCCGCGGCCGCGTGGATGCGATGGCCCAGGCCGTTGGGCGCCATCCGGCCGTCTTCTTGCTGGAGCTCGACGCCATCGGCTCCTCGAGCTGCGTGATGAAGATGGGCGCCATGCCGGAGTGGGAAGCCGCGCTGCGCTATGAGATGAAGGCGATGCAGGCCCTGCCACATACCGTCGTCTACGTCGAAGGTGGCTACTCGGACTCCAATTCGATCGGCTACACCGTCAAGATCCTCAATGCCATCGGGGTCAACACGATCCGCGGCTTCTTCACCAACGACACGCATGAAGCGTGGACGAGCAACGAGGCTCACTGGGCGACGGCGGTCGCCTCCAGGACGCACGGAGCGCACTTCATCGTCGACACCGCCGACAACGGCACCGGTCCGTTGCGCAACCACGACCGGGTTCACAACGGCAACGAGGACCTGTGCAACCCGCCCGGGCGCGGCCTCGGCCCTCTGACGACGACGAACACCGGCTATGCCTACGCCGATGCGTGGATGTGGACCCATCCCCCGGGTAACAGCAGCGGCTGCGGCGGCGGACCTCCGGGCGGAGTGTTCTGGCCGGCGCGCGCCGAGGGCGAGGCCCAGCGGGCCAACGGCCAGCTCGGCCCCGGGCTTCCCAGCCTGCCCTACTGAACGCCGTGGTCGGAGGTCGGACCCGGATTCCGGGCCCGATCTCCCCGACCGCGGGGCGCGCCGCCGCTCAGGTCACACCCCGACCAGGATCGTGCCGACGCCCACCCGTCCACTGCCGCACGCGATGGTCACGGCATAGGTGCCATCGGGGACGTCGGCGGTCTGGACCGGCGCGTCGAACTCGGCCTGCTTGATGCTGTACTGGCTGGTCGCCGAGCGGTTGAAGATCACAGTCTGAGCACCGCTGGCGTCAGGCGCGAAGGCCGGCGAGGTGAGGCTCATCGTCTGCGTCCCCACCTCGCCGCACGCGAGGTTGGTCTCGACCCGCAGGTCGTCGCGACCCGGGGTCAGGCCGAACTCCGACATCGCCCCGAGGACGTTGGGCGGGTCGAAGTTGATGTCCTGGCGGACGTACTTGATCGGCAGCTGTCCGGTGAAGGCCGTGACGAGCGGGCCGGAGTGACCACCGTTCTGCAAGCGCATGCAGCGCACGGTGAGCGTCGCCGAATGGGGCGTGGCCAAGTCGCCGACGTACATGTGCGTCGTGAACGGATCGGAGGGATCGAGGGGCGGGCCGCTGAGCCTCGCCATCAAAAAGCCGGCCTTCTCGGCGCGAGGATCGTCGTAGGGGTAGAGGTGCGCGTGCTTAGGAAAGTCGATCACCGTCCCGCCGGCCTTGGCGCACGCTTCCCAGTGAAGCCTCTCATCGCCGACGTGCGCGGTGGTGAACAGATCACTCGTGTAGTGCCAGCCGATCCGCGCCACGAGCGTGCCCGCCGGGGGGGCGTGCTTGCCTGCGCCGCCGGTGGACGGCGCGCCATGGGTCACCGAGATCTGAACTGACCCATAGCTACCGCCGGAGCAGCGCAGCGAGAGCGTGTGGGTTCCGGCGGAGGCCGACGGCGCGACGAGCACGTGCCCGGCAAAGGCGTGGGCCGGCTCGCCGGCGTGCGAGAGGAAGACGTTGCCGCCGATGACCGACCCCGAGACCTCGATCTGCGCTGCCGGACACGCCGGCGCCGTCACCGTGATCTTGACGACCTTGCCCGCCGTCACGTGGCTCGGCGTGATGCTCGCCGGCGCCGCCATCGCCGACGGCACCAGCACCCCTCCCGAGGCGATCGCTGCCGCCAGACCCGCGAACACGCCCCTCAGCCTCATTGCGCTCCTCCCGATCCATGGCGCCGACCCGGTAGCGGCGCGAGCGGTGCGACTCTACTGTCACGCGCCCATCGTCGCCCACCCGCTGCCCGAGGCCCTCGGCGCCGGAGCGCGGTCCCAGGCGTCGCCAACCGTGCGCGGGCTGTCTGGTTGGATGTCGGCATGGACAAGCCACTGCTCGTCCTCCAGCACATCGCCTGCGAGCCACCGGCCGCCTATGAGGATGAGCTGCGCGCGTGGGGGGCGCGGCTGATCCGAGTGGAGGTCGACGCCGGAGAGGCGTGGCCGGACTGGCGCAGCTGCGCCGGGATCATCGCCATGGGGGGACCGATGAGCGCCGACGAGGACGAACGGCTGCCGTGGCTGGGACCGGAGAAGCGGCTGATCGCCGAGGCGGTCCGGGCGGGGCTGCCCTTCTGGGGCGTCTGCCTCGGGGTGCAGCTGCTGGCCGCCAGTCTCGGCGCCCGGGTGCTCCGGGGCGAGCGGGCCGAGGTCGGGATGCTGCCGGTAATGCTCACCGCCGCCGGCGCGACCGACCCCGTGTTCTCGGTGCTGCCGGCGCAGTTCGACGCGCTGCAGTGGCACGGCGACACCTACGAGCTGCCCGCTGGCGCGGTGCAGCTGGCGCGCTCGAAGGCCTACGAGCAGCAGGCGTTTCGTGTCCAGCGCGCCTACGGGCTGCAGTTCCACCTCGAGGTCGACGCGCGCCTGGCGACCGACTGGGGTGAGGTGCCGGCGTACGCGCAGAGCCTGCGCGAGCTGCTCGGCGACGACGGGTTGCCCGCGCTCGTCGAGCAGGTCGGCCGCCGTCAGGCCGAGACGATCGGTCACGCCCGGCGGCTGTTCGCGGCGTGGCTGGAGCACGTCGTCGGCCTCACGCCACCGGTCGCGCTCACCTCGCCCGGAGGCTAGTGGCCCTCCCGACTAGCGTCCGGCCGAGGCGATCCCGCGGGCCACGCACAGCCGTTGAAGCTGCTCCATCGCTTCGGCGGTCTTGGTCGGCAGCGCCTCCAGCGCCGCGGCGGCGAGCCGGAGGTCGCGGATCGTGACCGCGCGCGCCTCGAGCGCGAAGCGGCCGAGCCAGCGAACCGCCGCCCGCTCGTAGCGGCCGGGATCGCCGTCACGCAGGACGAGGCAGATCCGCAGGGCATCATCGAGAGCGATCTGCGGCAGCTCCCGGGCCGCTCCGAGCACGAGCAGCTCGTTGCCCGTCTCCAGGGCGCGCCGGAACCGGGCGTAGGGGCTGCCGTCGCTCGTCACGAACGTATGTTCGCATGAGCGTCAAGGCCCGGCGGCGCTCGTCCACGAGGCCTACGGGACAGCGCACAAATGGTCGATAGACACACCATGAGCCATGATCAGGTCCAGATCGCCGGTGTCGTCGTGGCTGACGCGACCCGCGAGGGCTGCCCCCTCACCTATGTCAGCCCCGGCTTCGAGCAGCTCACCGGCTACGCCGCCGCCGACGTGCTGGGCCGCCGGTGCAGCTTTTTGCAGGGACCCGATACCGACCCGCGAGCCGTCGAGGCCCTCAGCCACGCCGTGGCCTCCGGCACCGAGGCATACGTGACGATCCTCAACTATCGGGCCGACGGCACGCCGTTCTGGAACGAGGTCGCCCTCGCCCCCCAGCGCGACGCCGACGGCCGGATCGTCCAGTACCTGGGAGTGCAGAAGGACGTGAGCGCGCGCCGGCTCGCCGAGGCCCGCATCCACGACCTGGCGTACTTCGACACGCTCACCGGACTGGCCAATCGCACGGCCATGCAGGACGAGATGACCGCCGCCTTCCGCGACGCGCTCCTGCACGAGAGCCAGCTGGCGCTGCTCTTCATCGACATCGACGACTTCAAGCGGATCAACGACAGCCACGGCCATCTCGTCGGCGACGCCCTCCTGCAGGCCGTGGGCCAGCGCCTGCGCTCGGTCATCCGTGACGGCGACGTCCTCGCTCGGCCCGGCGGCGATGAGTTCCTGCTGCTGATCAAGGCCCGCGACAACGTGTCCGAGCTCGCCGCCGATCTGGCCGCGCGCGTGGTCAGCTCCCTGCGCGACCCCTTTACCCTCCCCGCCCGCACGCCCCTCGAGATCCGCGCCAGCGTGGGCGTGAGCATCTACCCGCGTGACGCCGGCACGATCGAGGACCTGATGCGCCATGCCGACGTGGCCATGTACATCGCCAAGGGGGGCGGGAAGGACGGCTTTCACGTCTACCACGCCCGGGCGACGCCCACCGGCCGGGACGCGAACGATGACTTCGACCCCCGGCAGGCGTCCGACGAGCTGGAGCGGATCCTCGCCACCCACGCGGTCACGACCGTCTTTCAGCCCATCGTGGAGATCGAGTCGGGCTCGGTGATCGGCTACGAGGCGCTCGCCCGCGGGCCCGAGGGGTCCCCGCTGCAGCGTCCGGATCGGTTGTTCGCCGCCGCCGTCGCCGCCGGGCGTGTCGACGAGCTCGACTGGCTGTGCCGGGCCACCGCCGTACGCGCCGCGCTTGACGCCGGACTGGGTCGCTCGGCGGCGCTGTTTCTCAACTGCGAGCCCTCGTCGGTCGGCACCCCGTGTCCCGCGGACCATGCCGAGATCTGGGAGCGCGCGGTTGCCGAGCTTGACCTGGTCCTGGAGATCACCGAACGAGCGCTCACCGATCGGCCCGCCGAGCTCTCCCGCGAGGTCGGCGGACACCGCGCGGCCGGGCGCGGAATCGCGCTGGACGACATCGGCGCCGACGTGCGCTCGCTGGCGCTGCTGCCCCTGATCGAGCCCGACGTGATCAAGCTGGACCTGCGGCTCGTGCAGGACCGCCCGTCGACCGACCAGGCGGCGATCGTCTCCGCGGTGGCCGCCGAGCGCGAACGGACCGGAGCGTCCATCCTGGCCGAAGGGATCGAGAACGACGATCACCTGGCTGTCGCCCGCACCCTCGGCGCGACGCTCGGGCAGGGGTGGCTGTGGGGACGTCCGGGCCCGCTGCTCACTCGTCGGGGGAGGCCGTGGAGCCGCCGTCCGGTCGCGCCGAGCGAGCTCGTCGGCCGCACGCCCTACGAGGTGATCGCCGCCGAGCGCCCGCCGGCCCAGGCCACGAAGAGCCTGTTGCTGCCGATGAGCCATCACATGGAGAACCGCGCGCTGCGCATCGGGGAGGGCGCCGTCGTCCTCGCCGCCTTCCAGGACGCCCGGCACTTCACCCCCCATACGGTGCGCCGCTACGAGATGCTGGCCCGCGGCGCGAGCCTGGTGGCCGCGCTCGGCGTCGGGCTCGGCGAGGAGCCCGTGCCCGGCGTTCGCGGTGCCCACATCGAGGTCGACGACCCGCTCGTCGGGGAGTGGAGCGTGATCGTCATCGGCCCGCACTTCGCCGGCGCGCTCGTCGCTCAGGACCTCGGCGACACCGGCTCCGAGCCCGACCGCCGCTTCCTGTTCACGACCGCCTATGACCGCGGGCTGGTCATCGCCGCGGCACGGACGCTGCTGGCGCGAATCGCCCCGGTGGCCGCGTTCGACGAGCACCTGGGCGCCATCACCGCGGTCACATCAGCCAGAGATTGACGCGATAGCGCGCCAGATGCTGGCTGCGCACCTTCGCCGATTGGCCGAAGACGCGCAGGGTGTGACGGCGCTTGACGTGCCGCGGCTTGCGCAGCGCGCCGACGCGACAGTTGGCCTTGAGCAGCGCCTGGCGGGCGTGCGTCAGGGTCATGCGCTTCAGGCGCGGCACGACGCAGTGCTTGATGATCGGCTTCGGCAACGCGCCGGCGCCTTGCACGGTGGCGCACGCGCTGCTCCCGCCGGTGGTGAAGGCGGCCAGTCCGGCGTCATCGACCTCCACCGCCTTGGCGTTGGCCGGCACGGAGGCGGCCAGACCCGAGCAGAACGCCCAGTAGGTGTGCGAGGGCAGGCCCTCGACCAGCGTCCCGTCGGCGGGCGTCACCGCGACGTGGGATTGGGGGCTGCCGGCGTTGGCGATATTCCACTCGTCGACGACGACGTACGGCTGGGCCCCCCCGAACACCGACCACGAGCTGACGGCGAACGGCGCGCCGCCGGCGAACCGGTAGTTCAGCTCGGTGGTCGTCTGCACGAACGTCCCGTCGGCCGGGTAGGCGCGCAGCTGCGAGAACTGCGCGGCGCTGAGCGTGGTGACCGGCTGGGGACCGCCGTATGGCGCCCAGGAGGTCACCAGCAGCGGCGCTCCGCCGGCCACGCGGTAGGTGTCGGCCGAGCCGGCTTCCTGGACGAACGTCCCGTCAGGCACGACTTGCAGCGGCGCGCCCGAGGATCCCGCGGTATCGGCGGTGGCGCCGTCCAGGTAGTTGCTGTCAATGTTCAGCGTGACGCCGCCGTAGGTGTCGTTGTGGCCGCCCCGGTACTGGTGCAGGCGCTGGTGGAGGCTCCACGCGCCGCTCGGCACGTAGGGGTCGCTCGTCGACTGGCTGTTGTTCCAGTCGCCGATCCAGATGTCGTCGGGCTCCTGATAGCCGGTCCCCTGCTGGTCGACGAGGTCGGTGATCCCCGACGAGGCACTGCTGTACACGCCGGAGAGATAGCCGGCGGCATGCAGCTGGGAGGTCCAGCCCGCCAGGAACGCCAGCACGGTCGCGGTGTTCGCGCTCGAGCGGGTGTACTGCTCCATGTCGTCGTAGATCGGGTTACCGGCCGGAATCCCGAGCGCCTGGGCGCGACTGACGGCGTCGCCGGCGGCCGCCTCGCCGTCGGCGGTGGCCTGACTCGGGTTGATTGAGGCGCAGCTTCCCCCGCACGCGCCGCCCCCCTGTTCACCGACGTAGGTGGGGATCAGGTGCCAGCCGGCGGCCACCTCGCTCGTCACCCAGCCGGGGGTGAGGTTCGGTTGTGCGCAGGCGGAGTTCACGCCGCCGATGTACACGCCGACGGCGTGAAACGGAGACTGCGACCAGGCTGACATCGCGCTCGGTGACGGGGCCGAGCACGCGTCGAAGCCCAGCCCGGTGTACACCGCTTCGGCGGCGTGGGCCTTGGGCACGACCGCGGACCGGGCGCGGGGCGATGGACGGGCGGGACGGGTGGGGGCGAGGCGATGACCGAGGATCCGCGCCACGACGCCGCGGTCGGTCGACCAGGTGGCGGTGGCGACCAATCCGGAGCGACCCAGCCTCACCCGATCGATCGCACCCCCGGAGTCGACCATCTCCCCGGCGCCGCCCACGCTGGCCGCGGAGCGTTCCCCACCGCCGCCTGCCGCTGGTGAGACGAGCACCGCCCCGGTTCGTCCGGCGGCGTGAGCCGGGCAGTTCTCGGCGGCGCCGGGCGTGCCGAGATAGACGGCGTGGCGGTTGAAGCGCACGCAGGTGCGCGGCTGGCGCGCCAGCCGATACACGGGCCACGTGGCCGGCACCGAGAGGCGGTAACCGTCAAAGCGGACCACGTGAGCGCTGGCCGCCGTCGCGCACGTCGCGGCGAGAGCGAGCGTCGCCGCCGCCGCTGCGATGGCGACCCACCCGAGGGCAAAGATGCTGCAACGACCCACATCTCGGCGCTCCGCTGAACCCCTGAGCGTCACTCGGCGAGTGTAACCCGGGCGGCGCGGCGCAGTGTCACACCGTGGCTCGACGGTCAGAACATCGGCACGGCGATCGCTACCGCGTCAGGACGAAGTAGGCGAAGCCGAGCACGCCCCGGTAGACGTCGACGTACTCGGTGAGGCGCTCGGAGAGCTCCGCCGCGACGGCGGCGGCCCGGGGGTCGCCGGCGTGGGCGAGGCGCCATTCCTCGCGTCCGGCCCGCCACGTGTCCTCGAACTCATCCCACTCGTCGAAGTCGGCGCGGCTGCGGGCCAGCACCCGCCAGCCGGCGGCGGTGATCAGCCGTTGCAGCTCGGGCTCGGGGAGGACGGCGTCGCCGAACAGCTCGCGGGCCGCGTCGGTCGGCGGGCTCTCCCACACGCCGTCGCCGAACAGCACCCGGCCGCCCGGCGCGACGATACGGGCCAGCGCCGGCAGTGCCCGCCGGGCCCCGCCCCACGCGTGGGCGGCGCCGACGCACACGACCCGGTCGGCGGGCCGGCGCCAGTCCTCGGCGCGTCCGTGATGAAACGTCACCCTGTCGGCAAGGCCCCGGGCCGCCGCCGCCGTCCGCCCGCGCTCCAGCAAAGCGGCGTCGGTGTCGACGCCGATGCCGCGCGCGCCCGCGGCGGGACCCGACACGGCCCGCAGGAGCAGCTCGCCCCAGCCACAGCCGAGGTCGAGCACCGTGTGGCCCCCGCCGACCTCGAGTCGCTCGAGCAGCCGGCCGGCGTGATCCTCGGAGAGCGGGGTGTTCCAGCGCATCCGGGCATAGCGGGCCTCGAGAAAGGCGGCATCCTCCATTCGCCTTCCAGTCTGGCGCGAGCCCCGGAAGCCGCGAGCCAGGACGGTACGCGTCAGCTCGCTCCGCTGGGCACCTGACAGGGAACCGCCCACGGGTCGTAGTGCGCGCACACGTCGAGCGGGCTCTGGAACAGCCCGACCGATGGCAGCGCCTGGCCGGTGAACGAGAACAGGGTGAGGTTGTCGTTCGGCGTCCCGGCGTTGGGCTCCCAGCCGACGCCCGGGATCCACTCGGGCTCCCAGTAGAAGAGACCCGTGCCGAGATGGTCGGGCACCTGGGCGAGGATCGAGAGCGCGTCGTTGTAGAACGACAGCTGCCCGCCCGGGGTCGCCGGGTAGCCGGGCTGCACCTGGCTGGCCTGCCACATCGAGTTGCCGAGGCTGTCGCCGTTGGCCAGCGTCCACGCGTATTGCGACTCGGCGAGCACGATCGGCTTGTCGTACCGCGTCGCCAGGTCGTCGACGTTGGCTCGCATGGCGGTCAGCGGGCCATGCCAGAACGGGTAGTAGGACAGGCCGATCACGTCGAACGGGACGCCGCCGGCGACCATATGGTCATAGAACGTGCGGCTCTCCCCGTTGTCGCCGCCCTGGTCGAAGTGGAGCATGACGAGCAGCTTGTGGTGAGACGGGTTGCCGGCGCGCGCTCCCGCGACCCCGGCCTTGAGCAGCGTGGTCAGGTTGCTCCACCCGGTGTTGGCGGTCCAGTCGACCTCACCGACCGGCCACAGGATGCCGTTGCGGATCTCGTTGCCGATCGAGACCATGTCGACCGGGGTCCCCTGGGCGGCGAACCGGCGGATGACGCTCTCGGTGTACTGCTGGACCGTGGCCGTGAGCTGACTGAGGTCCTGTCCCTTCCATGCGGCCGGGATGTCCTGGTGCTGGGGGTCGGCCCAGAAGTCCGAGTAGTGGATGTCGAGGTACAGCCGGTCCCCGGCGGCCTTGATCCGGCGGGCCATCCTCAGATCGGTGGCGAGATCGCTGTAGCCGGCCGGCGGATTGATCCACAGGCGCAGACGCACGTAGTTCAACCCATGCCGGTTGAGGATCGACAGCGCCGAGCCGGGCCTGCCGTTGTCGGTGTAACGGGCGCCGGCCGCCTCCTCCTGCGGCTCGAACGACAGGTCGGCGCCCCGATCGGGAATCGCGCTCGCCGGTGCAGCGGAGAACAGGCGCAGCTCGCCGATGCACGGCAGCGACCCGTCGCTGTCGGTGATCGAGATCTTCACGTACCGCGCGTGCAGCGTCCCGCCCGACGCCGGCCAGTAGACGGGCTCGCCTGCCGGCACGGATTGGTGCTGGGCCCCGGCCACCGGCTGGAGGGCGTCCGGGGTCGTCCCGGCGCTGAAATCGACCAGGGCGCTCGTCGTGGTGGCGCCGAGGGTCACCCCGAGGCCATCGAGCGCCTGGACGTGCCCGAGATCGACGGTCACGGTGCTCGCCGTCCACTGCGTCGTCGAGCACCAGTCGGTCGAGGCGCTGGCATCGATCGCCGCCGACGCCGGCGAGCCCGACGCCTCCGACGAGGCGGACGCCGACCCCGTGGGGGCGATGTCCAGCGAGGTGCGATCTGGCGATGGCCGGCCGGGGGAGGCCTGCGCCGCTCCGGCGCCGCTGATCAGGAGCAGGGCGCACCCCAGCAGGATGGCCAACAGCGGTCGACGGAACCCGTGCGCGGGGTCGTTCATGTTCTCTCTCCCTCCGCCCACCCATATGTGAGCGCTAACACGATGGTACGGCAGTTGCTCTACCCGCCGGTGCGGGGTTCAAACGGCTCGGGGGTCGCTGCGCTCCGGGAATCGTCGTCGCGTCGAGATAAAGGACGGTGGCGCCGACGCCCGGCGACGCCTGGCTCGCCGGTAATGTGCCGCCGGCGGTGAGACGCGCGCGCATGCTGATAGTGATGGTCGTGATCGTCGGGCTGGCGGTCATCGCGGTCGCGCTCGCCCACGATCTCACCGCTTCCTCGGTCTCGGTCTCAGAGACCCCGTTCGAGGCCGGTTCCCCGACCGCCCTCTCCCTGCGCACGACCTTCAACCGGTCGACCCACGGCGAGCTGACCGCCGTCGAGCTCGACCTGGCGCGCGGCTTTCACTTCGATCCGCGCTCCGCGACGGTGTGCACCGACGCCCAGGCCCATGCCGGCAAGTGCCCCGGCACGAGCACGGTCGGGCGTGGGAAGGGCACGATCGTCGTCGCGGGGAAGTACCTGCCGCGGACCTCCTATACGGTGGGCGCCACCTTCTACCTGGCCGCGAAGCGTCACCCGGGCGACGTCGCCGGTCTGGTGCTCGATCTCTACGAGACCGAGTCACAGCTCCACGCGACGATGTTCGGGCGCGTCGTGACCCTCCCCCACGGCCCCTACGGACTCGCGCTGCGCTTCTCGCACACCGACACCGAGCTGCCCTCGGGTTACAACCTGAGCCTGCTCGAGCTGGCCACCCTGCTCCAGGCGGACCGCACCGTCGCCGTCAACCAGCACAGCGTCACCTACAACCTCCTGACCAACCCCGACTCGTGCACCAAGCACGGCTGGCCCATCCAGCTGCTGATCGAGTCCGGCGGACAGCCGCAGATCTACCACAGCAACGCCTCCTGCTCGTCGAGGCCGCGACGCTGAGCCTCGGCGCCCGGCGTTACTCCTGGTTCTCGCGGTCGGCCCGCTGCTGCTCCTCGAGCTTCTGGCGCAGATAGCCCGCCTTGTCGGCGCGGCGCAGATGAGCCTCGGCATCGGCCTCGGACGGCGCCCGCTCGACCTCTTGCCGGTGAGCGCGCTCCTGTCCCAGCTGGCGAAGCCTGAGCTCCTCGGTGCTCTCCTCGTCGCCCGACACGCCGTCAGACGATAGTCGCCCCGGCCGGCGACAGGCGGCATCCACCGTCCGCAATCTTGATAAAGTCAGTGAAGTTAGTGTACTTTGCTCGCATGCGCACCGACCTTCATCAACACGTCTGGACTGAACCGCTGCTCGACGCGCTCGCTGCGCGCCGGTGTGCGCCGTTCGTGCGCCGCAGCGACGGATTGACGGTGCTGCATTGCTCGGGGGAGCTGCCGTGCGTGATCGACGAGGCGGCCGAGTCCCCGGCGGCGCGCGCCCGCCTGCTGGCCGCCGACCGGCTCGACCAGGCGGTGGTCGCGATCTCCAGCCCGATCGGTATCGAGACGCTCCTTCCCGATGCCGCCGCCGAGCTGATCGCCGCGCACCTCGACGGCGTCCTGAGCCTGGGCGACCCCTTCCGGGCCTGGGGGCCGATCCCGTCCGCGCCCCCGAGCCGGCAGCCGTCGATGAGGTGCTCGCGCGCGGCTGCGTCGGGATATCGCTGCCGGCGGCGGCCCTGGCTGACCGCAGCTCGCTGCGCAACCTGATGCCGGTGCTGGCGCACGTCGCAGTCGCGCGGCGTGCCGGCGTTCGTCCATCCCGGCGGGTTCGCCCGCCGCGAGGCGGCGCTCGACGAGCCGCTGTGGTGGACCGCGCTGACCGACTACGTCGCGCAGATGCAGACCGCCTGGCTGACCTTCGGCGCCTTCGGGCGGCGTGAGCTGCCGCAGCTGCGGGTGGTGTTCGCGATGCTCGCCGGCGGCGCCCCGCTGCTCGCCGAGCGCCTGCTCGCCCGCGGCGGTCCGACCATCGACCTGCGCGATCCCCTGACCTTCTATGACACGTCGAGCTACGGGCCGATGATCGTCGAGGCGATGGCGCGCTGGGTGGGGCCCACCCAGCTCGTGTACGGCTCCGATCGCCCGGTGATCGAGCCGGTGCCGACCGGCCGGGAGGTGGAGCTGATGACCAATGCCACGCAGCTGCTGGCCGGCGAGCGAGCGTTCGCATGAGCCTGTCGACGCCCGAGCTCGAGCGCTTCGCCGCCGACCTGGCCGCGACGCCGGAACGCTGGCGGCATCTCGTGCGCCACGACGACTCCCGCGTGTACGAGCAGATCTGGGATGACCCAGACGTCAACGCCTGGCTGATCTGCTGGAGCGAGGACGCCGACACCGGTTTTCACGATCACGACGATTCGGCCGCGGGCATCACCGTCGTCTCGGGCAGCGTCCGCGAGGACCGGCTCGCCCTTGGCGGTCCGCCCCACTCGCGGCAGCTCGGCGCGGGCATGACGTTCACCGTCCCGCCGACCGCGATCCACCGCGTGCTGCACGCCGGTGACGGTCCGGCGGTGACGATCCACGCCTACTCGCCACCGCTGCGCCGGATGGGCGCCTACCGCGTCGGCGCCGGCGGCGAGCTGGAGCGTGAGTCCCAGCCGTTTGAGCAGGAGCTGCGCGCCGAGCCCGCGCTCGCCTGACCTCCGCCATCAGCTAGCGTCAGCGTCCCATGGTCGGACGCTACGTGAAGATGACCGCGCGCTCCGGGCAGGGCGACGTCCTGGCCCAGATGATGCTCGAGGTGGCGCGCTCGCTGCATGGCACCGACGGCTGCGTGACCTACGCGATCAACCGCGTCGTCGAGGATCCCGAGGTGCTCTGGGTGACCGAGCTGTGGCGCGACCAGGCGGCGGTCGACGCCTCGCTGGCGGTGCTGCAGACCGACGCCGGCCGGGCGCCGGCTGGGCGAGGTCATGGCGCTCCTGCAGGGACCGCCCGAGCGGATCGACCTCCAGCCGCTCGGGGGCGTGGGACTGCCGGAGGGCTGACCACCTCGTGTACAGGCGCTTCGAGCACGACGGCGTGTCGGATGTGGTGGCGATCGAGGAGCCGCTGGAGATCCGCGTCGACGGCGCGGCGCTGGCGGTGACGATGCGGACCCCGGGCCATGACGAGGAGCTGGCACTGGGCTTCCTCTACGGCGAGGGGCTGATCACCGAGCCCCGGCCCGCCGGGCTGACCGACGACCTGGCCAACAACGTCATCGAGGTGCGCGGGCCGCTGGCGCGCGATCCCGGCGAGCGGCGCTTCTACACGACGTCCTCGTGCGGGGTGTGCGGCAAGGGCGCGCTCGAGGAGGTCGCCGTCCACAGCGCGCCGCTGGCTGACGGCCCGGTGATCGCACGCGAGCTGGCCGCGGATCTCCCCTCCCGGCTGGAGCAGCCGACGTTTGCCAGCACCGGCGGCGTGCACGCCACCGGGCTGTTCGATCCCGCCGGGCAGATGCTGTGGACCCGCGAGGACGTGGGACGCCACAACGCGATGGACAAGGTCATCGGACGCGCGCTCCTCGATGGCCTGCTGCCGCTGGGCGAGCGCATGCTGTGCGTCAGCGGCCGGCTGTCCTTCGAGCTGGTGCAGAAGGCAGCCGTCGCCGGCGCTCCCATCCTCATCGGCGTCGGGGCCCCGAGCTCGCTGGCGATCGAGCTCGCTCAGGACCGCGGGGTGACGCTGTGTGGGTTTGCCCGCCGGGGCAAGCTCAACGTCTACACGCGACCCGAGCGCATCGTCTAGGCGGTGTCCGCCAGCCGGGCGAGCTCCTCCTCGGAGGACCAGGCGCCGACCGACACCCGCACGAGGCCGTGGGTGGGGATGCTGCGCACGACGAAGCCCTCATCGGCGAGGCGCGCCACCTCGGCCTCGGCGTCGGCGGCCTTCCAGGCCACGAGCGTCGATCGCCCGCGCGGTCCGACCTCCAGGCCCTTGGCGGCCAGCTGGTCGGCCAGGCCCGCCGCCAGCGCGGCGGCGCGGGAGTGCACCCACTCCCAGCCGGCGGCCTCGAGCACGCCGAGCGAGGCGAGCGCCCACGCGCTGCGCATCCCGGGGGGGAAGCCGTGGTCCAGGCGGGCGGCGTTCTCCGCCGGGGGCGAGTCCAGCGCGTTCTTCGGGTCGGCGACGGCCATGTAACCCGGCCACGGCGTGGTCAGCTGATCCAGCTGATCGCGGCGGACGTAGAGAGCTCCGCTGCCCTCCGGCCCGCACAGCCATTTCTGGCCCGAGCCGGCGTAGAACGCGCAGCCGAGAGCCGCCACGTCGACGGGGACCGCCCCGATGCTCTGGGCGGCGTCGAGGAGGAACGGGACCCCGGTGGCCGTCAACGCGGCGCAGTCGACGATCTGACCGCTCACCCAGGAGACGTGAGACACGGCCACTAGCCGGGTCTGTGGCGTGACGGCATTGGCGATCTCGGCGAACGGCACGACGCGGACCGTGACGCCGGCGTTGCGCTTCAGTCGGCCGAGGGGCGCGAGGAGCCCGGGGTGCTCCTCGTCGGAGGTGATCACCTCGTCGCCGTCGCGCAGGTCCAGGCCGGACAGGATCGTGTTGACGCCGTCGGTGGTCGAGCCCGTCAGCGCCACGTCGCTGGGATCGGCGCCCATCACCCGCGCGTACCCCGACCGCAGCTCGGCGGCCAGCTCCCTGACCGCCGTCATGTAGTCCATGCCGCAGCGGCCCCCCTCGAGCTCGGCGGCGATCCGGTCGCGGACCGCGTCGGCGGCTTGCGCGGGCAGCGGACCCTCGGTGCCGGCGTTCAGGTAGGACGTGCGCTCGAGCACGGGGAACTGCGAGCGGAAGGCGGCGGCGTCGGTCACGGCGTGGGCTCAGCCGACCGCCAGGCCGGCCTTGCGGCACTCGCGGGCGACGACCGTCCCGGCCGCGCCGGTCAGCCCCTGCTTGTTGGCGCCGTTGCAGAAGTCGCGCGCCGCCTGGCCGCAGCGGTTGAAGGTGCTGCCGCCCATTGAGTAGCCGAGGGACACCGAGATGCAGCCGTGGCCGGACTTCTTGTCGGCGGTGGCGACCGAGGCGACGAGCACGATGGCGATCACGAGCACGGTCGCGAGCACCCCGCCGATCATCACCTTCTCCCGCTTGCGCAACCGGTAGGGCGTGCGGATCTGCTGGGCGTGTCCCGGGGGAAGGATCATCGCCGCTTCAGTCTAAGTGGTCTCCACGACCGGTCTCCGGGGGCCGCCGGCCGCGCTGGCCGGCGAGCCCCGGAGGCGCGTCGTGTCTAGAAGCCGCCGATGCCGTTCGGCGTGCCGAGACCGGTCGGGCCGTCGTAGCCGGCCTGGGCCGTGCACAGATACGACGGCGAGCAGGTGCCGTTGGAGCCGCTGGTGACGTCGAACAGCGAGCTCGCGTGGCTGTAGGGATAGCTGCCCTTGACCACCGAGGCGGTGTTGCCGGCCAGCGCGTAGACCGAGGCCGTCAACGGGGAGCTGAGGCTCGTGCCGCCGACCTGCGCCCACCCGTCGAGCCCCTGCACCGCGCCCACCTCGATCAGGTAGTCGCAGTAGGAGCTCGAGCCGCAGCTGTTGTAGGTGTCATAGACGCCCAGTCCCGAGTTGGGATCGGCGTCGGCCGACGCGTCGGCGACGGTTCGCTTGGCGCAGCCGCTGTCGTGCTGCCAGGACGGCTTGGCCTCGTACGCCGAGCAGCCGCTGCCGGCGCCCGACCACGCCGTCTCGGTCCAGCCGCGGGCGTTGCTTGCCTGGGTCAGCGTCGTGCCCCCGACGGCGGTCACGTTGGGGGAGGCCGCCGGGTACTCGACCCCGTAGCCGGAGTCACCCGAGCTGACGGTGATCGCGATCCCCGGGTGGTTGTAGGCGCCGTCGGACGAGGTCTCCGTCGAGGCCTCCGAGCCGCCGTAGCTGTTCGAGATCGACGCCACGCCCGACGCCTTGGCCGCCGCGTTCTCCGCCGCCGACAGGTCGGACTGGTTGGCCGAGTTGGCCTCGACGAGCAGGATGTGGCACGTCGGGCAGGCGGCCGAGACCGCGTCGAGGTCGAGGCTCTCCTCCTCGGCCCAGCCGTAGTCGCTGCTTGGCAGCGGGCTGGTGGCCCCGGTCTGGTTGACCTGCTTGAAGCAGCCGTTGGCCACGGTGCAGGCCGACAGCCCGTAGGCCTTGCGATACGTCGCCAGGTCAGAGGCCGCGTTGGGGTCGTTGTAGGCGTCGACGAGCGCCACCGTGCGCCCGGCGCCGTTCAGGCCGCTCAGCTTGTAGGCCGATTGGATCTGCGACGGACCGAGGCCGGTCGGGCCGGCCATCACCTCAGGACCGGAACGACCCTTGGGACCGATCGCCTGGGCGAAGCAGCGCAGCTGCCCGTTCGCCTTGGGCTGGGCGGCCTTCAGGACGCTGCCGGTGAGGCCGACGTTCGCCGGATTGGCGCAGGCAAGGTCGACGGCGTGACCGGCGATGGGCAGCCGCACGGCCGCCCCGAGACCCGGCCGGGCGCTGGCGCCGGAGGCGGCGAAGGTCGCGAAGCCCGCGCCCACGCACATCAGGATCGCGAGGAAACGAACCGATCTGTTCATGACTTACACCCTCCCGAGGTGTCAGTGTTGTGGACCAGCCATACCCTTCTGCACCGGGAAGTAGTCGTCGAAGATGGGTCAGGCGGGCGCTCGCGCCAGCAGGCTCAGATCAAGCTCGCTCGGGCGCGTGTGCCCGCTGAGGCCGATCGTCAGGTCCAGCTCGGCCAGCATGCCGCGCAGCACGGCGAGCACGCCCGCCTCGCCGCCGGCCGCCAGGCCCCACAGGTAGGGTCGGCCGAGGAGCGCCGCGTCGGCGCCGAGCGCGAGGGCCTTGACGATGTCGGCCCCGCTGCGGATGCCGCTGTCGAGCAGCACCTCCACCTCTCCGCCGACCGCGTCGACGATCGGTCCGAGTGCGTCCAGGGAGGCGATCGCGCCGTCGACCTGGCGGCCGCCGTGGTTGGAGACGACGACCGCGTCGATCCCGTGCTCGCGCGCCAGCCGGGCGTCGTCGGGGTGCAGGATCCCCTTGAGCGCGATCGGCAGCGTGGTGCGCGAGCGCAGGAACTCCAGATCGTCCCATGTCAGCCGGGGGTTGGAGAACTGCATCACGAACTGGCCGATGGCCGCCATTGCGTCCTCCTCGGGCGGCGCGTCCAGGAGCGAGCGAAACACGGGGTCGGAGGTGTAGTTGGCGATCCCGATGCCCTCCAGGAACGGCTGCCAGGCGCTCGTCAGATCCCGCGGCTTCCACCCGGGGAGGAACGCGTCGACGGTGACGATCAGCGCCCGGTAGCCGGCCGCCTCGGCGCGGGCCACCAGGCTCGCCGCCAGCTCGCGGTTCACCGGCCAGTAGAGCTGAAACCACTTGGGTCCGGCGGCGGCGTCGGCGATCTCCTCCAGCGTCGTGTCCGACACCGTCGAGACCGCCATCGGCAGCCCGACCGCCGCCGCCGCCCGAGCGACGGCCAGCTCTCCATCGGGATGGACGATCGTCTGCATGCCGGTCGGGGCCAGGGCGAGCGGCGCCGGCAGCTCGGTGCCGAGCACCGAGACGCGAAGGTCGCGTGCCGACACGTCGCGCAGCATCCGCGGCACGATCCGCCAGCGGGCAAACGCCGCCTCGTTGGCACGCATCGTCGCCTCGGCGCCGGAGGCGCCGAACACGTAGCCGGCGGCCCTGGGCTCGAGCTGCTCGCGGACGGCCGCGGCCAGTTCGGTCAGGGCGACCGGGTGGGCCGGCCGCTCGCTGGCCATTCCCCGCAGGAAGATCTCCGTCTGGTAGGCCGCGAACGGCGGGCCGAATGCGGGCGAGTCGGCTACTCGTCCTCCGCCGCCGTCGCGGCCGCCTTGGGCTTGTCGCTCTCGTCGCCGGCGCTCGCGCCGTCCCCATCGCTGTCGCCGCCGTTGCCCTCGTCGCCGTCGTGCTCCTCGAGCTCGCGCTTGAGCACCTTGCCGGTCGGATTGCGCGGCAGCTCGTCGAGGAAGACGACTTCGCGCGGCGTCTTGTAGTTGGCCAGGT
This sequence comes from uncultured Solirubrobacteraceae bacterium, assembly GCA_963744845.1. Lineage (GTDB taxonomy): Bacteria > Actinomycetota > Thermoleophilia > Solirubrobacterales > Solirubrobacteraceae > Palsa-465. The sequence continues at coordinate 306,820 of CAVUVE010000011.1, read as the reverse complement.
TGTCCTTGACGTGGCCCTTGAGATCGTCCTCAGAGACGTCCTTGCCCTTTCGCACGACGACGAACGCCTTCAGTCGCTGGCCGAACTTCTCGTCGTCGACGCCGATGACGGCCGCCTCCTCGACCGCCGCGTGAGCGGCCAGGCACTCCTCGACCTCGGCCGGGAAGACGTTCTCGCCGCCGGAGACGATCATCTCGTCGTCACGGCCGTCGATGAACAGCCGGCCGTCGTCATCGAAGTGGCCGACGTCACCGGAGGACATCAGCCCCTCGATGATCTCCTTGTTCTCGCCCCCCGTGTATCCCTCCATCTGCGCGCTGTTGCCGACGAAGATGCGGCCGCTCTCGCCCTTCTCCACCTCGTTGCCGTCCTCGTCGAGGATCTTGACGACCGTGCCGCGGACGACCTTGCCGACCGACCCGGGCTCCTCCTCAAGGTCGTCGGGGCCGGCGATCGTCACGTAGGCGATCTCCGTGGAGCCGTACATGTTGTAGAGCACCGGCCCGAACGCCTTGAGGGTGCGCTTGACCAGCTCCGGGCCGACGGCCGAGCCGGAGACGAAGATCACCTTGAGCGCCGACAGGTCGCGCTCCTTGACCGCGTCCTCGCCGAGGTCGAGGATCCGCTGGAGCATCACCGGCACGACGACGAGGGCGCTCGCCTCGTTGTCCTGCATGCTGTCCAGCGCCGTTTCGGGATCGAAGCGGCGCCGCACGACCAGGGTCGAGCCGAGCGCCAGTCCGAGGGCCATCGAGGCAAAGCCGAGCGCGTGGAACAGCGGCACGGCGAGCTCGGTCGTCTCCCGAGCCCGGAACGGGACCTTGGACAGCAGACCGCCGATGATCCCCAGTGACTTGGGCTCGTCGCGGGGGGCACCCTTGGGCGTCCCGGTCGTGCCGCTGGTCAGGATCACGATCTTCGGAGCCTTGCCCGCCTTGGGCGGCCCCTTCGTCGAGCTGGCGGCGATCAGCGCGTCGAGCGTGTCGTCGGCGTCCTTGGGCGCGTCGTCGTCGACCCAGGCGCGCCAGCGGCCGCAGGGCGGCTCCACCCCCTCGAGCACCTCGGAGTACTCGTCGTCGTAGACGAGCAGGTCGGTGCCCTCGCGGTCGGCCACCTCGCGGATCTGGGGGCCGGCGAATGAGGTGTTGAGCAGGATGATCTTGGCGCCGCACTTGGCGGCCGCGAACACGGCGTCGAGGAAGCCGCGATGGTTGCGCACGAGGATCGCCACGCCATCGCCCGGCTCGAGACCCTTGTCGCGCCAGGCGTTGGCCAGGGCATTGGTGCGCTCGTCGAGCTCCTTGTAGGTGACGTCGCCGCGCTCGTCGCGAAGGGCCACCCGGTCGCCGTTGCGGATCGCACCGATCGTGACCGCGCCCGAGAGCATGCCGTGGCGCTCGAACGCGAGCAGCATCTGGGCCACCTTGTGGGGCAGCTCGGGGCCGACGAGGCCACTGCGGACGCACACGGCAGCGAAATACGCCTCGTCGCCAAAGCGCTCGACGAGCTTCAGGCCGCCGCCCAGCAGCCCTTTGAGATCCACTTCTACGATCGTCCGCTCCTCACAGAGATGGGCAGCCTAGCCGATCCTGCGGTTCGCTGACGGACATCCGGGTAGCAGCACACCGATGTCCGGTTCCTTGGTCCTTCTCCCGCTGCGCCTGAGTCTGCGCGCCACCGGGCTCGCCGTGCGCGGTGCGCGCGAGGTGGTGGAGCGGGTCGCCGGTCTCGCCGGCCTGACCCACGACGAGCCGGCCCCCGATTTCCGCGCGGCCCCGGACGAGTCGCCGACGCGGACCGAGCCGCCCCCCCGTCCGACCCAGACTCAGACCGCGGCGCCGCCCGAGACCGCCGAGTCGGCGCTTGTTGATCGCGGCGAGCCCGTCGACTATGACGCCCCTGAGGCGGCCGAGCCGGTTCACCTCGACCTCGAGGACGAGCTGGTGGAGGAGGTGGCCGAGCCCGGCGCCGAGGACGGCGCCGGCGCCCAGATCCGTATCGCCGAGCCGTGGGAGGGGTATCGCGCGCTGCGCGCCGCCGACGTGATCGACCGCCTCCCCGAGGCGTCGTCGGAGGAGGTGGCGGCGATCGAGCTCTACGAGCTCTCGACCCGCAAGCGCCAGACGGTCATCGCCGCCGCCCAGCGCGAGCTGCGACGGCGCTAGTACCCGTACCCGGCGACGGGGTAGCCGTAGCCGTAGCCGCCGGGGTAGCCACCGCCGTAGCCGTAGCCGTAGCCGCCGCCCGGATCGCCTCCGTAGCCGTATCCCGGGTCGCCTCCGTCGCTGGAGCCCTGGCCGCCGGCGCTCGTCGACGTCGCGCTCGGCGCATAGGTGACCGAGAACGACGATCCGTCCGCCGACAGCGACGAGGGCGTCGCCGACCCGGAGCCCTGCCCCGACGCCAGGTCGACCCCCTCATAACCGGAGCCGCCCGCGCCCGGCGTCAGCGACACCGCGGCCGCCGACCACGCCGGGTCGGAGATCGACCCGGTGTGACCGTCGGTCGTGGTCGCCGACGACGCGGTGAACGGCACGGTGCCGAAGTCGGTCAGCGGCAGCGGCGTGCAGTTGCTCGCCGACCCGTCACACGAGGACGGCGCCTCGGCGATCCACTCGGCGCTTGACACATCGGGGTTGCTCATCGTCAGCCGCTTGGAGAACGACTGTCCGGTCGTCTGGTCAGACAGCGCCACGGTGACCGCGGTGCCGTCCACGGTGACTCGCGAGGAGATGTGGTCGCCGGCGTGCACGGTGAGATCGGCCCTCACGGGCGCCGCGGGCACGAGCTCGTACCACGCGTACTCGGTGCTCTGGCCGGTGGCGCTGCAGTCGGCCTGGGTCCCGGCCTGCTCGAGCGCCTCGGTCTGGCCGGCGCCGCCGAGCCCCACCCAATAGGCGGAGTAGGTGCCGGTCTGAGTGCACCTGGCCGCCGGAGCCACCCAGCTTCCGGACACGCTCTGAAAGCCCGTCCCCGACGAGGAGCTGCCCACGACATAGCCGGCCCAGTTCCCGCTCGATGCCTGCTGGACCTCGGTGCTGGCCGCCGATGTCGCGGGTACGGCGCCGAGCGCGCAGGCCGCCGTCGCGACGAGGATGGGGATCATTCGCGTGGGCTTCATGTCACTCACCGTGACTCGCCCGGCGAAGAGCGCCTTACGAGTTGTGCAAGAGGTTCATCAGCAGGTGACGGTCACGCGTTGAGAGTGACGCGAGCCCGGGCCAGCCGCACCGCCTTGGTCAGGGTGTCGATGTCGTAGGCGTCCTGGTGGCGATGCCCGTTGATGAAGAACGTCGGCGTGCCCGACACGCCGCTCATGTCAGCGGACTCGACGTCCTCGGCGATCCGCCCCGAGCCCTTGCGCTTGCGCAATGCCGTCTTGAACTGCTCCACATCGAGCCCGAGGTCCTGGGCGTAGCCAAGGATGTCGCGCAGGGTCAGATCGCCCTGGTGGGCGAGCATCGTGTCGTGCATCTCCCAGAACTTGCCCTGCGCGGCTGCCGCCTCCGAGGCCTCGGCCGCCATCTGGGCGTGCGGGTGCACGTCGTTGAGCGGCAGGTGGCGCCACACGTAACGCAGATCGCCGAAGTCCGACAGCAGCTCGCGGATGACGGTCTCGGCGCGGCCGCAGTACGGGCACTCGAGGTCGCCGTACTCGAGCAGGGTCACCGAGGCGTCATCGGGGCCGCGCACATGATCGCGCTCCTCGTCGACCGGCACCGCCAGGTCGACGATCGTCTCGGCGCTGCCGACGAGCGCCCGCAGCCGCAGCCGCCGCGGCAGACGACGGGTCACCCGGAGCACGAGCCAGCTGGCGACGGGCGCCGCCACGAGGGTCGTCAGCACGCCCAGCTTGGCTTCGGACAGCTCCGACCCCTGGAACGCCAGCGTCGCGATGAGCAGCGACACCGTGAAGCCGATGCCGGCGATCGCCCCGCCGCCGAACACCGACGCCCATCCCACGGGGGGACGAATCGCACCCCGGCTCAGGCGGGTGACGAGCCACGCCCCTCCGGTGATGCCCACCGGCTTGCCGACGAGGTAGGCGAGGAGGATGCCGAGCGTGATCGGCGAGCCGTACGCGTGGGACAGGAACCCTCCGCTGATCGGAAACCCGGCGTTGGCGAGCGCGAACAGCGGGACCACGAGGTAGCTGGTGAACGGGTGAAACAGCTGCGTCCAGCGCTCGTTGGGGGAGATCGCCGAGCGCAGGCCGGCCCGGGCGGACTGCTGCAGCTCAGACGTGGGCTGCTCGCGGAACACCCGGAACAGATCGGTGGCGCGCTCCAGGTCGGCCCGGGCCGCCGGGTAGGCGAGCGTCAACAGGCCCATCGCCAGCCCGACGACGATCGGGTCCACGCCGGACTTCAAAAACGCCACCCACGCCACCAGTCCGAGCGCGGTGTAGATGACGCCGTTGTGGACGCCGGCCCGGCGGGCGGCGAGGATGAGCGCGAACGTGCCCAGGCCGATGCCGAGCGCCAGCCCGTGGACGGCCCCGGTGAAGACGAGCGCGATGACGATCAGCGCGACGAGGTCGTCGACGACGGCGACGGTGAGGATGAATGCCCGCAGGCTGTCGGGAAACCGGCGGCCGACCATGGCCAGCATGCCCAGCGCGAACGCGGTGTCGGTCGACATCGCGGCTCCCCAGCCGCCGTGCCCGCTCCCCGAGCGGTTGATCGCCAGGTAGATCCCGATCGGGATCAGCATCCCCCCGATGCCGGCGACGCACGGCAGCGCCAGCCGGCGGCGGTCGCGCAGCTCGCCGAGGTCGAACTCGCGCCGGGCCTCGAGGCCGACCACGAAGAAGAACAGCGTCATCAGCCCGTCGTTGACCCAGTGGCGCAGATCCTGGGTGATCCCCACGTGGCCGATGCGGATCGCGAGCATCGTGTGCCACAGGTGCTCATAGGAGCTTCCGCCGGCGTTCGCCCACACGAGCGCGGCCACGGCCCCGAACAGCAGGAACGCCGCCGAGCCGGTCTCGGTGCGCACGAAGTCGCGCAGCGGCGCCTCGAGGTTGCGCGCCCACGCCGTCTTGCCCGACAGCCGCGAGCGCGCCGGTTCGGTGATCTCGGCCACGTCGGAGATTCTTGCGCGTCGGCGCTAGGAGCCGAAGAAACTCTGCGGGTTGCCGACCATCATCTGATCGATCGTCTCCGGCGAGACCCCGGCGTCGCGCAGGGCCGGCAGCACCTCGCGGCCGATCAACAGGTAGTCAGGCGTCTCGTCGGCGAAGAACGGATTGCCGACCATGAAGTCGTAGAAGCACGCCGCGTCGTGGGAAAGGTGGATGCGCTCCGCGTATCCCTCGGCGAGGAGGACGAGGAGGGTGCGGATCCGATCGGCGGTCGGGTTGAAGTGCTCGATCCCGAAGCGATCAAAGCCCAGCCACGCCCCGGCCTCGAGCAGCTCCCGCAGGTAGTCGAGGTCGTTGCTGTCGCCGGCGTGGGCGATGACGATCCGGTTGGCCTCCACGCCGGCGGCGGTCAGCGCCTGCAGGGCGGGCAGGCCGGTGCGATGCGCGGCGTTGGTGTGCACCATCACCGGGACGCCGGTCTGCACCGCGGCGGCGGCGATCGTGCCCAGGATCCGCGGCACGTCGCCGATCAGGCCGCGGCTCTCGACGGCGCACTTGAGAAACGCGGCTCGCACGCCCGTGTCGTTGATCCCCTCGGTGAGCTCGCGCACGAACAGCTCGGTGATCGCCTCGTCGGTCCGCGTCGCGAGGAAGCCCGGCATCTCCAGGAACGCGTACAGACCCGAGGCGACGACGATGTGCAGGTCGACCTCGGCGTTGATCCGGGCGATCCGCGCGATGTCGCGGCCCAGTCCGGGGACGGTGGGGTCGACGAGGGTGGTGATCCCGCTGGCGCGCAGCCGCGTCAGCTTGGCGATCGCGTCGACGACCCGCTCCTCCTCGTCCCAGTAGCACGGGCCGAACGCCGCCCCGTAGTTGACGAGGGCCTCGGGAGCCATGACGAAGACGTGCTCGTGCAACAGCGTCGGGCCGAGGTCGGTCAGCGCCACCGGGCCCCGAACGGTCTCGACGGTCGTTGGCATCGGCCTGGGAGCATATGCGCAGATGCACACCTCGCAGGCCCTGAGCACCGCCGACTTTCAGATCACGCTGGACGGTCGCGCGGCTCGCCTGAGCGACGTTCTCCCGGGCTTTGACGAACATGCCCGCCTCGGGGTCGTGGTCACGCAGCCCGGCGGAGCCGCCGGAGCGAGCACGCTGATCCTCGCCGCCGTCACCGCCTTCTATGACCGCCTGCGCGCCACCGAGAATGAGTTCTTCGCCTATGCGGACTACTTCGCGTTCCACGTCGGGGGGCCCCGCGGCAGCCTGCGCAAGCTCGACGTGTTCCCCGAGCACAAGGAGCCGGTGGTACCCGACGACGCCGAGACCATCCTGCGAGCCATCAACGACCGGGGCGTCACCCACCTGCTGGTCCCCGACGGCGCCCGGGCCGGGACGCTCGGCCGCGACACCCGCCACAGCGCCCAGCGGCGGATCCAGGCGGCGCTCGCCTATGCGCCGGATGGCCGGGTGGCCGGAGCGGACGTCGAGATCGCCGGCAGCGTCGCCGGCGAGGCGTTCGTCACAGCCATGCTCGGCCACCCTCGGGAGCTGCCCGGCCCCGACGGCCGACCGCGGGAGACGTTTCGTCGCCTCGATCTCGATACGGCGCTCGGGATGCTGCAAACAGCCGCGCAGTAACATTGACGCCAGAAGCTTTTCCGAACACTGTGTGCAGGTAAACCGAGGAGTTGACCATGGCAGCTACCGAACCGCTCATCTTCGACGCCATCCGCACCCCGCGCGGCAAGGGCAAGGTCAACGGCTCTCTGCACACGACCAAGCCGGTCGACCTGGTCGTCGGGCTGATGCACGAGATCCTCAGCCGCAACCCGGAGTTCGATCCCAACCGCGTCGACGACGTCGTGCTCGGCTGCGTCTCGCCGATCGGCGACCAGGGCGGCGACATCGCCAAGACCGCCGCCATCAAGGCCGGTCTTCCGGACACCGTGTCCGGCGTGCAGCTCAACCGCTTCTGCGCCTCGGGCCTGGAGGCCGTCAACATCGCCGCCCAGAAGGTCGCCTCCGGCTGGGAGGACCTCGTGCTCGCCGGCGGCGTGGAGTCGATGAGCCGCGTGCCGATGGGCTCGGACGGCGGCGCCTGGGCCATGGATCCCGAGACCAGCTATGAGACCTCGTTCGTGCCGCAGGGAATCGGCGCCGACCTGATCGCCACCGTCGAGGAGTTCAGCCGGGACGACGTCGACGCCTACGCCGCCCGCTCGCAGGAGCGCGCCGCCACCGCCCAGGCCGAGGGCCGCTTCGCCAAGTCGGTGATCCCCGTCTCGGACATCAACGACCACGTCGTCCTCGACCGCGACGAGTTCATCCGTCCCGGCACGACCGTCGAGACGCTCGCCGGGCTCAAGCCCTCGTTTCAGATGATGGGCGAGATGGGCGGGTTTGACGCGGTGGCGCTGCAGAAGTACCACTGGGTCGAGAAGATCAACCACGTCCACACCCCGGGCAACTCCTCGGGAATCGTCGACGGGGCCTCGCTGGTGGCGATCGGCAACGAGCAGACCGGGGCGGACCTCGGTCTGCGCGCGCGGGCCAAGATCCTCGCCACCGCGGTCTCGGGCGCCGATCCGACGATCATGCTCACGGGACCCGCTCCGGCGTCGAAGAAGGCCCTGGCCAAGGCGGGGCTGACCGTCGAGGATCTCGACCTCGTCGAGATCAACGAGGCGTTCGCCGCCGTCGTCCTGCGCTTCATCCGCGACATGGGGCTCGACATCGACAAGGTCAACGTCAACGGTGGGGCGATCGCCATGGGCCACCCGCTGGGGGCCACCGGCGCGATGATCCTCGGCACCCTGGTCGACGAGCTGGAGCGCCAGGACAAGCGCTACGGCCTGGCCACGCTGTGCGTCGGGGGCGGCATGGGCATCGCCACGGTCGTCGAGCGCGTCTGAGCACCTTCGAAAGCGAGAGAGACCGCATGTCTGAGAGCAGCACGATCCGCTGGGAGAAGGACGACGACGGAGTGGTGATCCTCACCCTCGACGACCCCAATCAGTCGGCGAACACGATGAACGCCGCCTACGGCGAGTCGATCAAGGCCACCGTCGAGCGGCTGGAGGCCGAACGCGACGACATCGCCGGAGTCGTCATCACCTCGGCCAAGAAGACGTTCTTCGCCGGCGGCGACCTCAACGATCTCAAGGCGGCCAAGGCCGAGGATGCCGAGCAGGTCGCGGTCTGGGTACGCGAGAACAAGGCCGTCCTGCGCCGGCTGGAGACGCTCGGCAAGCCGGTCGTCGCCGCGATCAACGGTGCGGCGCTCGGCGGCGGCCTCGAGATCTGCCTCGCCTGCCATCACCGCGTGGCTCTCGACGACCCCAAGGTCCAGCTCGGCTTCCCCGAGGTTCAGCTCGGTCTGCTTCCCGGCGCCGGCGGGGTCACCCGCACGGTGCGGATGTTCGGGATCGTCAACGCCCTCATGCAGCTCCTGCTCCAGGGCCAGCGCGTCCGGCCGCAGCAGGCGCTCGAGATGGGCCTCGTCGACGAGCTCGTCTCCACCCGTGACGAGCTCGTGCCGGCGGCCAAGACGTGGATCGCCGCTCAGGGCGACGACTTCGCTGGCCAGCCATGGGACGTCAAGGGCTACAAGATCCCCGGTGGGACCCCGTCGACGCCCTCGCTCGCCGCCAACCTGCCGGCCTTCCCGGCCAACCTGCGCAAGCAGATCAAGGGCGCGAACTATCCGGCACCGCTCAACATCATGGCGGCGGCCGTGGAGGGCGCCCAGGTCGACTTCGACAGTGCGTCGGAGATCGAGGGGCGCTACTTCGTCGACCTCGTCACCAGCCAGGTCGCCAAGAACATGATCCAGGCGTTCTTCTTCGATCTGCAGCAGGCGACCGGCAGCCGCGGCCGGCCCGAGGAGATCGAGCGGTTCAAGCCGACCAAGATGGTCGTCCTCGGCGCCGGGATGATGGGCGCCGCGATCGCCTACGTGTCGGCCAAGGCGGGGATCGAGGTCGTGCTCAAGGATGTCTCCCAGGAGGCCGCCGACAAGGGCAAGGCGTATTCGGAGAAGCTCGTCGCCAAGGCGATCGAGCGCGGGCGCTCCAGCCAGGAGGATGGCGACGCGCTGCTGGCCCGGATCACCCCCACCACCGACCCGGCGGCCGCCGACGGCGCGCAGCTCGTGATCGAGGCGGTGTTCGAGGACCCGCAGGTCAAGGCCCAGGTCATGGCCGAGATCGAGCCCCACCTGGCCCCTGACGCGCTGCTGGGCTCCAACACGTCGACGCTGCCGATCACCGATCTCGCCGCCAACGTGTCCCGTCCCGCCGACTTCATCGGCCTGCACTTCTTCAGCCCGGTCGACAAGATGCCGCTGCTGGAGATCATCAAGGGCGAGCAGACGTCCCCGGACGCGCTGTACCGCGCGCTCGATGTCGCCAAGCTGATCAAGAAGACGCCGATCGTCGTCAACGACAGCCGCGGCTTCTTCACCAGCCGGGTGATCGGCACCTTCATCAACGAGGGCATCGCGATGCTGCTCGAGGGCGTGCCCGCGCCGACGATCGAGCAGGCCTCCTCGCAGGCCGGCTACCCCGCCCCCGTGCTCCAGCTCTCCGACGAGCTGAACATGAAGCTCATGCAGAAGATCCGCAACGCCGCGCGCAACGCCGTGGAGGCCGACGGCGGTCAGTGGACGGGCCATCCCGCCGAGACGGTGATCGACCAGATGGTCGCCGACGGCCGGCCCGGCAAGCTCGAGGGTGCCGGCTTCTACGAGTACGAGGACGGCAAGCGCGCCCGCCTGTGGCCCGGCCTGCGCGACGCCTACCCGCCCGTCGCCGACCCCAGCGCGCTGTCGCTCACCGACCTTCAGGAGCGCATGCTCGTGATCGAGTCGCTCGAGACCGTCAAGTGTCTGGACGAGGGCGTCATCGAGACCGTCGCCGACGCGAACATCGGCTCGATCATGGGCATCGGCTTCCCCGGCTGGACGGGCGGCGTGCTGCAGTACATCAACGGATATAGCAATCCCACCCACCACCCCGGCAGACTTGGTTTGCCCGGCTTCGTCGCCCGCGCCCGCGAGCTCGCCGAGCGCTACGGCGAGCGCTTCGAGCCGCCGGCCTCGCTGGTCGAGAAGGCCGAGCGGGGCGAGATCTACTCCGACGAGGAGGCGCTGGTCACCACCGCGTGATCAGCGCCGGGACGGGCGGCGGGCACGGGGCCCGCCGCGCGCGTCGGCCCTACTCGGTCACGGGCGGCGGGTATACCTCGCGGACATAGTGGTCGACCTCGGCCTCCGACAGCCGCCGGGAGATCGCCAGGTAGTAGATGACGAGGCTGAAGATCGCCAGCACGAGCAGGTCCCAGTAGAGGCCGATGTGGCCCTTGCCGCCGACGAGCACGGTCTTGAACGTGCCCACGCCGCCGAGGATCCCGCCCTCGCCGAAGCCGCCGAGGTAGGAGATGATCCCCATCCCGATCAGGTACGGGAACACCCAGACGGCGGCGCCCCAATCGATCTTCGGTCGGTTGGGGTTGAGGTGCAGCCGGTAGGAGAGCCCGATCAAGAACCACCCGATCAGCATCACGACGAGCAACGTCGAGTACGTCGACCAGCCGGCCCAGTAGACGATGAAGTTGGCCAGCACGAACCCGAGTGGCGCCAGGACGGCACCGCCTGACAGCCGGTACGGCCGGGGCAGATCGGGCTTCTGGAGCCGCAGCGCGCCGAAGGCGAGCGGCGCCCCGGCGTACATCAGCACCGAGGCGCTGGTCACGACGCCGACGAGCTTGGCCCAGCTGGGGAACGGCAGCAGGAAGATGAGGCCGATGAGCCCGGTGACGATGATGCTGAACACCGGCACCCGGCGCGAGGAGTTGCGCTCGAACGCCTCCGGCAGGTAGCCGTTCTTGCTCAGCCCGAAGCTGATCCGCGATCCCGAGGTCAGGTAGATCAGCCCGGTGCCGCCGGGGGAGACGACGGCGTCGATGCGCAGGATCACGGCCAGCCACGCGAGGCCGGCCAGCTTGGCGACCTGGTAGAACGGCGCCGCGTTGAGCGCCTTCAGCGCGGCGCTGTGACCGATCTTCGTCGGATCGGCGAGGCTCGTCCAGGTGCCGGCGTCGGTGAGCAGCTTGGGATCGAGCGCGCCGATGAACGCCACCTGGAGCAGGATGTAGATCGCGCCGCCGAGGAGGATCGACATGATCACCGCCCGGGGGACGTCCTTGCTCGGGTCTCGGGCCTCGCCGGCCAGCTGGACCGCCTGCTCGAAGCCGAGCAGCGAGAACACGATGCCACCGGTGGGGATCGCGATCAGGATGTCCTTGACCTCGTCGCCCTTGACGAAGAAGCCGCCGGCGGTGCTGAAGTTGTGCCCGTGGAAGTGGAACAGCAAGAAGATGATCGTGATGATCGGGATGGCGACCTTCCACGTGGTCAGCGAGTTGTTGACCCGCTGCAGCCACCGCACGCCGATCAGGTTGACCCCGACGAAGAAGAACATGAGCGCGACGGCGACGATGATCCCGACGCCGTGGACGGTGCCGCTGCTGGAGAAGAAGCTGTGCGCCCAGTGGGCGGTCGACAGGTACTGGATCGCCGCCAGCACCTCGATCGGGGCCACGCTGGCCGCCTGGATGTAGGCGAACCATCCGAACGTCGCCCCGGCGAGACTGCCGAACGCGTAGTGGGGGAAGCGGCTCGTGCCGCCGCTGACGGGGAACAGGCCGCCGAGCTCGGCGTGGATGAGGGCGAGCACGATGACGATGAACGAGGCGACGACCCAGGCGATGATCGCCGAGGGGCCGGCGATCGAAGCCGCGGTGAGGGCGCCGAACAGCCACCCCGATCCGATCAGCGATCCTTCAGAAGCCCAGAGGAGGCCGAGGAAGCCGACGCCGCGATCCATCCCCTCGTGATCGAGCGCTGCTTCGCGCGGACTTCCGGGAGCCGCTACGTTGGACATCGACCCTCCCCAGGACGTTTACACGGGCAGAGCGGCATCCTAACCCGATCGGCGGACCGTGCACTAGCCATGTGTCCAACAAGTCGCCCGGGGAGCCTCGACGGGCTGACGACGTGGGCGCCCGCGTCCGCTACGGTCGGCCCGGCATGGTCGACGACGCTCTGCTGGCCGAGCAGCTGGACTATTACCGCGCCCGCGCCGGCGAGTACGACCGGTGGTGGAACCGGGAGGGACGCTATAACCGGGGCGCGGAGTCCAACGCCCGGTGGTTCGCCGAGGTGGCCGAGCTGGAGCGGGTGCTGCAGGAGTTCGACCCCCGGGGCGACGTCCTGGAGCTGGCCTGCGGGACGGGGCTTTGGACCCGTCACCTCGTCAAGCACGCGACGCATCTGACCGCGGTCGACGGCTCGGCCGAGGTGCTGACGATCAACCGGGCGCGCGTCGGGGACGCTCGCGTCACCTACCGGCAGGTCGACCTCTTTGACTGGACGCCTGAGCCCGCCGGCGGCTACGACGTGTGCGTGTTCGCGTTCTGGCTCTCGCATGTGCCACCCGAGCGCTTCGCCGCGTTCTGGGCGATGGTGGGCACGGCCCTGCGGCCCGGTGGCCGGGTGCTGTTCATCGACAGCGCGCGCAACGAGCGCTCGAAGGCCGTCGACCACGTGATGCCCGACGCCGGCGAGGTGACCGAGTCGCGCCGGCTCGATGACGGCCGCGAGTTTCGGATCGTCAAGCGCTATTACGAGCCGGCCGCGCTGGACTCAGCGCTGGCGCCGCTCGGGTTCGACGTCCGCGTGTCCACGTCCGGCGAGTTTTTCCTGTACGGCGCGGGGGTGAAGATGTAACCGTCCCGGGCTCTTACCCACATGGGAGAAAGGGCCCAAAAAGCGGGACGGATCGCCGAACTGAGCGCGCGGCAGCACGGGTACGTCGCTCGCTGGCAGCTGTTGGACCTCGGCGTCTCCCGCAGCGCGATCGCCCGCCGGACCGATCTCATCGCCACGCGCCACAAGGGCGTGTACGCGGTCGGGCACGTCGAGAGCACCCCGACAGCGCTCGCCCACGCCGCGGTCCTCGCCTGCGGCCCCGACGCCGTCCTCGGCCATGACTCAGCAGCCGCGTTGTGGGGCTTGCGTCGCTGGCCCGCCACGCCCGAGGTCACGGCGCCCGGAAAGAGGGCCCGTCCCGGGATCGCCACTTACCGCCGGAGCCTGGATCAGCGCGACACCACCACCAACTTCGGCATCCCCGTCACCACCGTCATCCGCACGATCATCGACATCAAGCCGAGGCTGACCGACCCCCAGCTGATCCGGGCCATCCAGGACGCGCGCCACGCTCACCACCTGCAGCCGAGCAAGCTGGCCGAGCTGCTCCAGCGCTGCCCGCGCGCCCGCGACCTCGTCGACCCGACGCAGAACCCGACTCGCTCGCCGCTCGAGGACGACTTCGCTGCGTTCTGCGAGCGTCACGGACTGCCGACTCCCAGGATCAACGTCGAGATCAACGGCAACGAGGTCGACGCTCTCTTTCCGGAGGAGCGCGTGATCGTCGAGCTGGACAGCGTGGAGTTCCACGACGATCCGATCAGCTGGCGCAACGACCGCCGGCGTGACCGCAGCAGCGCCGCCCACGGTTACTTGACGGTGCGCCTCATTCGGGAGGACCTCACCGACGAGGACGCGTGGGAGCTACATCAGACGCTCGCGCAGCGCCGGCCGTAGATCGCCCCCACGAACACCTGGGTGAGGGGAGCCACGAGATCCGCGACACCCGTGAGCGACGGGTGCTCGGCCGTCATCGCGATGTGAAACGAGCGCTCGGCGGTCCACACGAGCGACGCCGCCAGCGCGTCGGCGTCCGCGCCCGGCGGCGCCAATCCGGCGGCGCGGTCATCGACGATCACCCCGGCCAGACGCGCGGTCAGGTCGCCGTGCAGGCGCAGCCACAGCCGCTGCAGCTCGGGGATCGACGGCCACTCCTCGGTCGCCGCGACGACGAGCGGCGCGTAGCGCGCGGACACGTGCATGAGCCGGGCCAGCCCATCGGCGAAGGCCGCGTCTGGTGAGCGGTCCCCGCGGTCGAACATCGGCTCCAGCTCGTCGGCGACCTCGGCGCTGATCCCCCGCACGAGCTTGATCAACACGTCCTCCTTGGAGGAGAAGTGCTCGTAGAAGCTCGTTCGCCCGACGCCCGCCGCGCCGAGGATCTGGGCCACGCTCAGCTCCGCGAGCGACGTCGTCTCCAGCAGCTCGGTGGTCGCGGCGAGGACGGCGGCGTACGTCCGCGGGCGGCGGCCGCGGCGGCGCGGTCGCCGGGGGATGGCCTTTGGAGACGGCATCCGAGCGAGTGTACGTCGTGTTCACTATTTCGCATGTGCGACGGTACCCGTCGTGAGCGAGGAGTTCCGCATCGCCCAGGTGCTCCGCGACCGCGCGGCCGCGGCGCCGGATGACGTCGCGCTGGTCGCCGGCGACGGGAGCCGCGAGACCTACGGCGAGCTGCAGCAACGCTCCAACCGCCTCGCCCAGTACCTCCTGCGTCGCGGCGTGAGCGCCGGTGACCGTATCGCCCACCTCGACCGCAATTCCCCCGCGGCCGCCGAGTTGCTGCTGGCGGCGGCCAAGATCGGCGCCGCGCTCGTGCCGCTCAACTGGCGACTCGCCGAGCCCGAGCTGGAGGGACTGCTCGAGGACTCCCGCGCCAAGCTGCTGTTCCACGGGCCGGCCTTCGCCGAGACAGCGGTGCGGCTCAGCCCGGACCGCACCGCGACCGTCGAAGACGCCGCCGACTGCCCAGACGAGGACCCCAAGAGCGACGGCGACCTCGATGCCGTCGTCCTGCAGCTCTACACGTCGGGAACGACCGGCCGCCCCAAGGGCGTGCAGACGACCAACCGCAACCTCGCCAACCTGACCGCCGGGCTCCCCGACTACTGGTCGGTCGACGAGAGCTCGGTCAGCCTCGTGGCCATGCCGCTGTTTCACATCGGCGGCATGGGTTGGCTGCTCGTCGGTCTGACGTGCGGCGCCACCAACGTGCTCGTGCCCGAGATCGAGCCGCGCTCGCTGCTGGACACGATGGAACACGAGCGGGTCACCAACGCGTTCCTCGTGCCGACCGTCCTGCAGATGCTCTCAGCGATTCCGGGCGCCGCGCAGCGCGACTGGTCGGCGCTGCGCTCGATCGCCTACGGCGCCTCCTCGATCACCACCACCGTGCTCAAGACGGTGCTCGAGACGTTCGCCTGCCCGCTGTATCAGGTGTACGGAATGACCGAGACGACCGGCGCGATCGTCCAGCTCGACGCCGCCGACCACGACCCAGGTGGACCGCGCGAGCACCTCCTGCGCGCCGCCGGCAAGCCGTACCCATGGATGGAGCTGGCCATCGTCGATCCGGCGACCGGCGAGCCGCTGGCCGCCAACGAGGTCGGCGAGGTGCGGGTCCGGGGCGCGAGCGTCACCCCTGGCTACTTCGACAATCCCGAGCAGACGGACGCCGCCCTTGACGGCGACGGATGGCTGCACACCGGCGACGGCGGCTATCTCGACGACGAGGGCTACCTGTTCCTCACCGACCGGATCAAGGACATGATCGTCACCGGGGCCGAGAACGTCTATCCCGCCGAGGTCGAGGAGGTCCTCGCCCAGCATCCGCAGGTCGCCGAGGTGGCCGTCTTCGGCGTGCCGGACGAGCGCTGGGGCGAGGTCGTCACCGCCGCGGTCGTCCCCCGCGACGGAGAGCCCGACGCCGACGAGCTGGTCGCCTTCGCGCGCGAGCGCCTCGCCGGCTACAAGCTCCCGCGCGCCGTGCACCACCTCGACGAGATGCCCAAGACGGCGACGGGGAAGGTCTCGAAGAAGGATCTCCGCGAGCGCTACGCCGGCAGCGACGCGTAGCTAAACGCCGAGCGAGCGGCCGACGATCTCCTTCATGATCTCGGTCGTGCCGCCGTAGATGCGGGTGATCCGCGCGTCGACGAAGGCGCGGGCGATCGGGTACTCGAGCATGTAGCCGTAGCCGCCGTGCAGCTGCACGCAGCGGTCGATCACCCGGCCCTGGAGCTCGGTCGACCACCACTTGGCCATCGCCGCGTCCTCGGGCGTCAGCGCGCCGTCGTTGAGCGCCAGTACCGCCTGATCGACGAACGTCGTCGCCAGCTCGACCTCGGTGGCCATCTCGGCCAGCGCGAAGCGCGAGTTCTGAAACGAGCCGATCGGTTGGCCGAACGCCGTGCGCTCCTTGACGTACTCGAGCGTCCACTGCAGGGCGCCGCGAGCGGCCGCCACCCCGGCGATGGCGATGCTCAATCGCTCCTGGGCGAGGTTGGCGGTCATGTAGCGAAAGCCCTGTCCCTCCTCGCCGAGGCGGTTCTCCACCGGCACCCGCACATCGTGGAAGAACAGCTCGGCGGTGTCCTGGGCGTGCATCCCCACCTTGTCGAGGTTGCGCCCGCGCTCGAAGCCCTCCATTCCCCGCTCGATGATGACCAGCGAGATCCCCTTGTGGCGCTGGGAGGGGTCGGTCTTGACCGCGCAGATCACCAGGTCGGCGTTGATCCCGTTGGTGATGAACGTCTTGGAGCCGTTGACGACGTACGTGTCCCCGTCGCGCGCCGCGCTCGTCCGCAGACCCGCCAGGTCAGAGCCGATCTCGGGCTCGGTCATCCCCAGCGCCGTGATCAGCGAGCCGTCGGCGATCCCCGGCAGCCAGCGCTCGCGCTGCTCCTCTGAGGCGAAGGCGAGGAAGTAGGGCAGGCAGATGTCGTTGTGGAGCGTCACCCCGAGGCCGCTGCCGGCCACCCCCGCCAGCGAGACCTCCTCGGAGAGGATCTGGTTGAAGCGAAAGTCCTCCACGCCGGCCCCGCCGTAGCGCTCGGGAACCTGCATCGCCAGCAGCCCCTTCTCGCCGGCGGCGGCGAACAGCTCGCGGGGGACGATCCCGTCCGCCTCCCACTGCTCGTGGTGGGGGGTGATCTCCTCGGCGACGAAGCGACGGACCGACTCGCGGTAGTCGACGTGCTCGGGCTCGAACAGGGTGCGGCGCACGGTCGGTCCATGTTCTCAAACCGCCCCGTGCGCCGGCGTGGCGCCCGGCTAGCCTCACCGTCATGCCCCCGGCCAGCGCCCAGGACGCGATCCTCGCCGCCACCGAGCAGCTGTTGCGTGAGCGGCGACTGAGCGAGCTGAGCGTCGGCGACATCATCGCCGCCGCCGGGATCTCGCGGACGAGCTTCTACGCCTACTTCGGCTCTAAGACCGCGGTCGTGGCCGAGTGCCTGCGCCGCGTGACCGGGCAGGTGGCGGTCGCCGTCGAGCCGTTTCTCACCGAGTGGGAGGCGGGGCCCGAGGCGGCGATTCGCGCCAGCCTCGAGCGCTGGGTGCAGGTCTGCACCGTGCACGGCGCGCTGATGCGCACCGTCAGCGAGGAGTGGCCGCACGACGAGCAGCTGCGGGCGGTGTGGTCGGAGATCCTCGCCGGGTTCGCCGCCGGCACGGCGCGGGTGATCCGCTCGGCGCGGGCCAGCGGGCAGGCGCCGCCGGGCGCCGATCCCGACGCCCTCGCGGCCTGCCTGATGTGGGGCTATGAGCGGGTGCTGCACCTCGCGCTCGTCGGCGAGGCGCGAGGGCTGGCCGATCCGGCGCAGATCGTCGAGCCGCTTGCCCAGCTAATGGTGGGCGGCGTGTTCGGCGCCTCGATCGCCGCTACTTGATCGTCTTGCCGGCGCCGTTCACGGCCAGCCACGTGCCACCGAACTGATCGGCGCCGACGTAGTCGGTCTCGCCGGCGCTCGAGTCGCCGGCGTAGGCGTAGAGCGGGTGACCGGCGTAGGTGACCTGGCGCGAGCCGCCGGGCAGCTTGATCGTCGACAGCATCGCGCCCTTGACTCCGGCGCCGCCGTGCGGCTTGCCGTGGGTCGTGACCACCGGCCAGACGCTCGTGCAGCCCGAGGTGGTCACGCAGCGGTCCTTGTTGCGGGCGTCCTTGGTGAACGCGTACAGCGTGTGGCCGCGAGCGTTGACGAGGATCATGCCGAGGCTGGTCTGACGCAGGGAGATCTTGGCCCCGCCGGCGGCGCTCGCCGTGGCGATCGGCACGGCCGCCACCCCAAGGACGGCGATCGTGGCGGCGAGTCGGTGCACGGGCTTGCGAATCATGGACGGTCTCCTGGTGCGGTTGCGGTGGTCTGCTGACAAGACCCCGCGAACGCAGTTTCCTTCCCGGCGCCCGCGCCCGCGGTAGCGTGCAGTCCATGCCGACAGAACCCTGGCCCGCGCTCTCCTACAGCGCCTGGAGTGACACCTGCGACACCCTGCACGGCCACACCCAGGTGCTGGGCAAGCTGGCCGTCGCGCTGGCGCCGCCCGAGCCGCAGCTGCAGCACGCCGCGCTGCGGTTGACCGCCCGCGGGTGGGAGACCGCGCCGCTGCCCGCGCCGGATGGCTCCGGCGCGTTCGTGGTCGCGCTTGACCTGCGAAACCACGAGGCGGTCGTCGAGGGCAGTGGCGGGACCGAGCAGCGGATCGCCCTCGGCCCCGATCGCTCGGTCGGCGTCGTCTGCCGCGAGCTGCTGGCGGCGGTGCGCCGCGTGGCGGGCGCGGTGGAGATCAACCCGACGCCGCAGGAGGTCGGCTGGAGCGTCGGGCTTGACGAGGACGAGGAACACGCCCGGTATGACCCGGTGCAGGTGGAGTCCTATTTCGCCGCGGCCACCCAGGCCGCCCTGACGCTGGCCGCGTTCCGGGCCCCCTACCGGGGTCGGGCAACGCCCGTCAACGCCTGGTGGGGCTCCTTCGACCTGGCCGTCAACCTGTTCTCCGGCCGGCCCGCCGACCCGCCGGCGCAGGACTTCATCATGCGCAACGCGATGGACGCCCAGGAGGTCGCCATCGGCTGGTGGCCGGGCGACCCGCGGTATGACGGGGCCGCGTTCTACGCCTACGCGCACCCGGCGCCCGAGGGATTTGCGGCGGCCACGCTGTCGCCGCCGGCGGCGCGGTGGGAGCCGGCCCTCGGCGAATTCATCCTGGACTGGGACGACGTGATCCGCGCCGAGGATCCGCGCGCCGCCGCGTTGCAGTTCGCCCGCACCGCCTTTCGCCACAGCTGCACCGTGTGCGAATGGGATCCCGCGCTCGCCGCCACCGTCGAGGGAAGTCCGCCGCCGGTGCGGTGAGACGGTTGCCCCGCGCGTAGCATTGACCGGACGGTGCGGCGTCTGGATCCGAAGTCACTCGGTCAGCACCTCGATGTGCTGTATCGAGCCGCCTGGGGACTGTGCGGCTCCCGTGAGGACGCCGAGGACCTCGTCCAGGAGACCTACGCGCGCGTGCTCGCCCGCCCGCGGGTGATTCGCGAGGACGAACGCGCCTATCTGATGCGCGCGATGCGCAACACGTTCTACACGCGCCTGCGTACCGCGTCGCGACGCCCCGTCCAGGCGGCCACGCTCGACGACATCGAGCCGGTCGACCCGCGCGCCAGCCAGCGCCCGGATCGCGCGGCCGAGTTCGGGGAGATCATGCAGGCGATCTCCGAGCTTCCCGAGGACTTCCGGCTGGCCATCGTCGCCGTCGACGTGCTCGGGCTGTCCTACGGGGAGGCCGCGAAGGCGCTCGACACCCGCGAGGCGACGATCACCACCCGCCTGTACCGCGCGCGCCAGAGGATCGCGCGCCAGTTCGAGGATCCCCACGAAGGCGGGGCGACCGGGGCGACCGGGGCGACCGGGGCGACCGGGGAAGGATCCGCCCCCAAGCGGAGTCTCACAGGCAAGGAGAACCGATGACAGACCAATCGCAGTTGCCCGAAGCGGAGCTGGCGGCGCTCGCCGACGGCTCTCTGCCCGCCGACCGGCGGGCGCAGCTGCGTGCCCGGATCGACGCCTCACCGGAGCTGGCGGCGGCGCTCGCCGAGCAGGAGCGCGCGGTGACGATGCTCCGCGCGCTCGACGAACCCGCCCCGGCCGCCCTGCGCGCCCGGGTGGACGAGCTGGCCGGCGGATCGGCCGACACCGCGCGCCCGGACCGCGGCTCGCGCTGGCGGCGCCCCCTGTTCGTCCCGGCGGCGACGGTACTCGCCGTCGCCGTGGCCGCACTCGTCGTCCTGCTCGGCGGCGGCGGGGCGCCGCCGACGGTCCCGCAGACCGCCCATCTGGCGCTGGCCGCCGCCACCTCGCCGGCGCCGGCCGAGGACCCCGCCCACCGCGACCTGCTGAGGCTGCGCGTCGGCGCCATCGCGTTCCCGTACTACGGACGCACCTCGGGCTGGAAGGCCACCGGCGCGCGCACCGACACCCTCGGCGGCCGTCGCGTTATCACCGTCTTCTACGCCGCCCGGGGTCACCGGGTCGGCTACGCGATCGTCGCCGGCGCGCCTCTCGAGGTCGGCGGGGGCGCGCTCGTCACCCGCGGCGGGGTGAGCTACTGGCTGCAGCGAGCCCACGGCGCCGAGCTCATCACCTGGCGCCAGGCCGGCCACACGTGCGTGATCGCCGGCCGCCACGTCAGCCGCGCGACGCTCCTGGCGCTGGCGTACGCCGAGGAGCTCGGGGCCGCCCGCGCGCACGGAGCCTGAGCGGGCTCAGCCCAGTGCGGCGCGGAGGTCGTCGACGAGGTCCTGCGGATCCTCGACGCCGCAGCTGAGGCGCACGAGGTCGGCGGGAACGGCCGCGGCCGAGCCCTCGACCGACTGGTGGGTCATGGCCTGCGGCACCTCGATCAGCGATTCGACTCCGCCGAGCGACTCGGCGAGCGTGAACAGGCGGGTTCGCGCGGCGATGTCCGTCGCGGCGGGATGGCGAAAGCTCACCATGCCGCTGAAGCCCGGCCAGCGGACGTCCTGCACGCCGGGGGCGGCGCGCAGCATCTCGACGACGGCCGCAGCGCTGCGGGCATGGGCCTCCATGCGCAGGTGCAGGGTGCGCAGCCCCCGGTGGACGAGGAAGCAGTCCATCGGGCCGGGGACGGCGCCGACGGCGTTCTGCACGAAGCGCAGCCGCTCGTACCACTCGGGATCGCGGGTCACCACCACCCCGCCGACGACGTCGGAGTGCCCGCCGAGATACTTCGTCGTGGAGTGCACGACGAAGTCGGCGCCGAGCTCGAGCGGGCGCTGGTTGGCGGGAGTGGCGAAGGTGTTGTCGACGGCGACGAGCGCTCCGCCGCGCCGCGCCACGACCCCCGCGATGTCGATCACGTTGAGCAGGGGGTTGGTCGGCGTCTCGACCCAGATGAGGCGCGTCTGCGCGCGCACCGCCGCCCGCACCGCCTCGAGGTCGGTCTGGCCCACGAGGTCGTAGGCCAGCCCCCAGCGGCTCAGGACCTTGTCGACGAGGCGATAGGTGCCGCCGTACAGGTCGTCGGGGAGCACCATGTGCGCGCCCGCCTCGCAGACGACCGTGATCAGCGCGTGCTCGGCGGCCAGGCCCGAGGAGAAGGCGACCGCCTGACCGCCCTCCAGCTCGCCGAGCGCGCGCTCGAGGGCGGCGCGCGTCGGGTTGGCCGAGCGGGAGTAGTCGTAATCCCCGACGAACTCGCCAGGCGCGCGCTGCGCGTAGGTGGAGGTCTGGTGGATCGCCGGGATCACCGAGTGAAATGACGGGTCCGGCGTCAGGCCGGCGTGGACCGCCCGGGTGGCGAAGCGGTCGCGGGACGCGTCGCCGCCGGTCATCCGGCCAGCGCCTCGAGCAGGTCGGTGCGCGTGACCAGGCCCTCGGCCCGGCCGGCGTGGGTGACCATCAGCGCCTGCTGGTCGCCCGACAGGAGCTCCACCGCCTCGCGCACCGGGTCCTCGTCGGAGACGGCGGAGAACGGCGGCTCCATGACCTGGACGATCTCGGCGTCGAGCAGCGCCGGATCCTCGGCCGCCCGGCGCAGCAGGCCCCGCTCGCCGATCGCGCCGACGACCGTGGCCGGGTCGTGAGGCGAGACGACGGGCAGCTGCGAGACGCGGTGCTCGTGCAGGAGCGCCACCGCATCGCGCACCCGGAAGTGCGGCTGGACGGTGACGAGCTCCGGCACCTCACCGGCGGCGCGCTTGCGGCGCAGGACGTCGCCGACGGTCAGATCGGGATCGCGCTCCAGGAATCCGTACTGGCGCATCCACGCGTCGGAGTAGATCTTGGATAAATAGGAGCGCCCACCGTCGGGGATGACGACGACGATCATCGCCTTGGGGTCCGTGACCTCGGCGGCCACCTGGAGGGCGGCGTGCAGCGCCAGCCCGCCGGATCCACCGGCCAGGATGCCCTCGGCGTGCGCGAGCTGCCGCGTGGTCAAAAAGGAGTCGCGATCGGAGACCATCACCCAGCGATCGATCACCGCCGGATCGAACGTCTCGGGCCAGAAGTCCTCGCCCACGCCCTCGACGAGGTAGGGACGGACGTTGTCGGCGCCTCCCGAATAGATCGAGCCCTCCGGATCGGCGCCGACGCAGATCAGCTCAGGCTTGCGCTCGCGCAGGTAGCGCATCGCCCCGGTGACCGTGCCACCCGTGCCCACCCCGGCCACGAGATGGGTGATCCGACCGCCGGTCTGCTCCCAGATCTCGGGGCCGGTCGAGGCGTAGTGGGCCTGGGGATTGGCCGGGTTGCGGTACTGGTTGGGCTGAAACGCGCCCGGGATCTCCGCGGTCAGGCGGTCGGCGACGCGGTAGTAGGAGCGCGGAGAGTCGGGGGGGACATCGGTCGGGGCCAGCACCACCTCGGCCCCGTAGGCGCGGAGGAGGTCGATCTTCTCGCGGCTCATCTTGTCGGGCATGACCGCCACCACCCGGTAGCCCTTGAGACGGGCGGCGATCGCCAGGCCGGTTCCGGTGTTGCCCGAGGTGGGCTCGACGATCGTGCCTCCGGGCCGCAGCCGCCCGTCGCGCTCGGCGGCGTCGATCAGGGCCACGGCCACCCGGTCCTTGATCGACCCGCCGGGATTGAAGACTTCGAGCTTGGCGACGAGCTGGGGAGTGAGCCCCGCCCCCATGCGCGAAAGCCGGACGAGCGGGGTGCCGCCGATCGTGTCGAGGATCGAGTCCGCGATCTGCGTCTGCGCCATCGGTGAATTGTGGTCGATCGGCGCCGGGCGGGGGACGGCGACGGTTCCCGGTTGACGGCCGTCTGACCGTTCGATCACAATCCCGGCCGTTCTGGAGGCGGCGACGAGTGCATCGAGGCTGGCGGCGGGCGCGCTCGTGCTCGTCCTCATGCTCGTTCTCAGCGCGACGGCCCACGCCCGCCCCCTGATCAAGACCGCCACGCTCACGTCGGCGGACTCGCCGTCCGCGCTGGGCCAGAGCGTGGCCGTGTCCGCAGACGGGGGCACGGCGATCGTCGGCGATCCCGCCAGCGCGGTCGCCGACGTCTTCACCCGCTCGGCCAGCGGCTGGAGCGCCGGCCATGCCCTGGCCAGCCCGGTCGGCAGCGACCAGTTCGGCGCGAGCGTCGCCGTCTCCGCCGACGGCCACACGATCGTCGTCGGCGCCCCGGGCGACAACAGCGCGTACACGTTCACGGAGACCGGTGGCACGTGGGGGACCGCGAACCCCCTCGTGGCTCCGGCCAGCGGCCAGTTCGGCGCGAGCGTCGCGATCTCCGGCGACGGCGACACGATCCTCGTCGGCGCCCCGCAGTCCGGCAACGCCTATGCGTTCGCGCAGACCAACGGCACCTGGGGCACGGGCAACCCGCTGCTCACCATTCCCACCGCCGACCAGTTCGGGACCAGCGTCGCCCTCGACGCCGACGGCGCCACCGCGCTCGTCGGCGCCCCCGGCGCCGGCAACGCCGACACGTTCACCCAGACCAGCGGCACGTGGAGCGCCGCCAATCCGCTGCTCACCAACCCGACCGCCGACCAGTTCGGCACCAGCGTCGCCCTCGACGCCGACGGCGCCACCGCCCTCGTCGGCGCCCCCGGCGCCGGCAACGCCGACACGTTCACCCAGACCAACGGCACGTGGAGCGCCGCCAACCCGCTGCTCACCAACCCGACCACCGACCAGTTCGGCACCAGCGTCGCCCTCGACGCCGACGGCGCCACCGCCCTCGTCGGCGCCCCCGGCGCCGGCAACGCCGACACGTTCACCCAGACCAACGGCACGTGGAGCGCCGCCACCCCGCTGCTCACCAACCCGACCACCGACCAGTTCGGCACCAGCGTCGCCCTCGACGCCGACGGCGCCACCGCCCTCGTCGGCGCCCCACAGACCGGCAATGCCTATGTCTTCGCTGCGCCGGCGGCCACCGTCGTGACGGCCGTGCGGGACGCCGGCACGGGGCAGGCCTGGTCGGGCACCGAGACGACCGACGCGTTTGCCGCCGATGCGGCGACGATCACCGGACAGGGCGGCTACGTCCCGACGGGAACGTTGACGTATGCGCTGTTCGGCAACTCCGCGTGCACGGGGGTGCCAAGCCAGACCGATCCCGCGAACCTGGCCAACGGCAGCGTGCGGCAAGCCGGCGCGGTCGGCCCGCTGCACGCGGGCGCCCACGCGTTCCGGGCGACGTACTCGGGCGACGGGACCTACGACGCGGCCACCGGGCCGTGCGAGCCGTTCACGGTCCTTCCGGCCCCGGTCACGCTCTCGGCCACGAGCACTCCGGGCACCGCGGCTCAGGGGAGCACGGTGATCCTGTCGGCCGCCGGACTGCCCGGCAATGCCACGGGGACGATCGCCTTCACCACCGCGGGCCAGAGCCTGTGCACGACGGCGGTGAGCGCCGGCGCCGGATCCTGCACGACGCCGGTGCAGGCTCCCGGCGTCTATCCGGTGACCGCGACGTACTCGGGGGACGCCGACGACCAGGCCGGGTCCGCGACGACCACCTTCACCATCACCGCCGACCCGGCCGCCGGGTACCGCTTCACCCTCCCTCCGTCGATCACCGTCACCCAGCCCGTCAACGAGGCCCACTACACCCGCGAGGCGAGCGTGCGCGCGGACTTCGGCTGCGTCGACGGGTCCAACGCGCCGGGCATCTCGACCTGCGACGGCACCGTCCCCCGCGGCGCGCCGATCGACACGAGCACCGTCGGTCCCCACGGGTTCACGGTCACCGCGATGAGCCGCAGCGGGGCGAGCACCGTCCGCACGATCCACTACGTCGTCGTCCTCGCCTCCAACCAGATCGTCGTCGCCCAGCCGGATCTGCGACCCGACGGGCGGGGCACGATCGACGTCACGGTCCCCGGGCCGGGTCGGCTGACGGTGGTCGAGACGGCCTGGCCCGCTCATCGGCGCGAGCCCCGCGCCGGTCGTCAGGCGCTCGTCTCCCTCGGCACGGCCGCCCTGCGGCACGCCGGCACGGTGACGGTGCCCATCCACCTGGCCGCCGCGGGACGCCGGCTTCTGCAGCGCAGCCGCGGCCAGCGCCTGCGCATCCGGCTCGCGGTCACCTTCGCGCCCACCGGTGGCGTGCCGGCGCAGCTCGCCAAGTACGGGCTGCTGCGCATCGCGCGATGACCGGGCGAGGGGGAAGCGGGGGCTGATCGCAGTGCGTATGTTGTGTGCCGTGATGCCGAGCCTTCACCTCCGGCGGGTCG
This sequence comes from uncultured Solirubrobacteraceae bacterium, assembly GCA_963744845.1. Taxonomy (GTDB): domain Bacteria; phylum Actinomycetota; class Thermoleophilia; order Solirubrobacterales; family Solirubrobacteraceae; genus Palsa-465. Next base: position 281,249 of record CAVUVE010000011.1, on the reverse strand, counting down.
CCGCCCTGCTCGCCGCGTGCCTGGTCGCGGTGGCCGCCGCCGCCTGCGGGAGCAGCGGCGCCACCAAGAAGGACGTGATCGCCCGCGGCAACGCGATCTGCTCCACCGCCCTCAGTTCGGTCCGCGCCGTCGTGCCGCCGGCGAAGGGCGCCACCACGGGAACCGCCCTCAGCGGCTACTTCAGCCGGCTGGAGCCGATCGTCAGCAAGGAGGTCTCCCAGCTGCGCAAGCTGCCGCGGCCCGACGCCGACAAGGCGGTGCTCAACCGCTACATCGATGCCGTCACCAAGGCCGGCGCCCTCTATCAGAAGCTGGCGACAGCCGCCAACCGCAACGACCTTCCCGCGGTCGCCAAGGACCTCGCCGCCCTGCGCGCGAGTCCGGCGCAATCCCTCGCTCAGCAGTACGGCATGAGCGAGTGCGCCGGTGCGGCCGGCGCCGCCAGCCCCTGACCCGCCGCCGCCGACGACGAGGCGATCACGAGGCTACCCATGCACTGCATGGGTAGGGACGGTTATATTGGCGCCATGAGCCAAACCCTCCCCATTCCTCGCCACGCGCGCCGATCCGCGTGCCGGCTCCTCGCCGGGCCCGTGATCGCACTGCTGGCCGCCGCGGCCCTGCTGCTGACCCCGGCGCTGGCCAGCGCCGATAACGCCTCCACCCTCACCGTCGACGGCACGAGCGACGTCAGCGACTCCGGCCTGATGGCGAATCTGATCCAGCCGGCGTTCAGCGCCGCGTATCCGCAGTTCACGTTTAAGTACAACGGGTCGGCGACTGGCACGGCGATCAACAACGCCAAGAGCGGCAACGGCGGACCGAGCGTGCTCATCGTGCACGCCGCGTCGCTGGAGAACCAGTTCGTCGGCGACGGCTTCTCGTATAACAACCAGTACGGCAACGCCATCTTCCGCAACGACTTCGTGCTCGTCGGCCCGACGGCTGACGCCGGTCACGCCAACGTGGGCTCTAACGCGGCGAACAACATCGCCCAGGCGTTCGCTGACGTCGCGGCTGCCGGCGTGGCCGGGAACGCCACGTTCTTCACGCGGGGAGGGTCCACGACCGCGCCGGGCACCGTCGTCGCCGAGCACGGGTACTGGCAGCTGGTCTCAAGCGCCGGGCTCACGCCGGCGGGCGTGGTGCTCTGCACCGTGTCGGGCGCGGACGGCGGCGGGATGTCGCCGATCAACCCGGCCACGCAGCCGACCTCTGGCCAGCCCTGCCCGGACAGCGGAACCGTCGACGGCACGAACAGCGATCTGCCGTCGTGGTATCAGATCAACTCCGGCAACCAGGCCGCCAACGTCATCGCCACCAACGCGTGCACCGGCACCGGCGTCGCGGCCAACGGCTGCTACTCGCTGACTGACCGCGGCACCTATGACTACCTGGCGTCGGGCACCGACCCGGCGGGCACGATCCCGAACCTGAAGATCGTCACCCGTGACAACAGTGCTGCGGCTCCGGGCGGCATCAATGCCCTCATCAACTACTTCCATGCCTACATCATCAACCCGTCAGCGCCGGGAGAGTCGGTCAACCTGGCCGCGGCCCAGGACTTCGTCAACTTCCTCACCTCGCCCACCATCCAGGCCAAGCTGGCGGGCTATCTGCCGAGCACCGATCCGGGCGGTCCCCCGTTCGTCGCCGATGCATCGCCGACGATCACGGCCGCCGGCTTTGCGAGCACGGTGACCGCCGGCCAGCCCGTGACCGTCACCGGCCAGGTGATCAACAACGAGCTCGGATACCCGGCGATCAACGCCAAGCCGGTGTCAGTCGATCAGCTGGGGAGCCTGACGCCGATCAGCGTGGCCTCGGGCACGACGGACGCCACCGGTCACTACAGCATCACGTTCACGCCCCGGGCAAGCGGCTCCTTTCAGGTCTCGACGGGCGCGATCTCCCAGATCGAGGACGCGACGCTCACCCCGGCGTATGGGGACATCCTCTCGCCCGGGGCGTCGACCGCATCCTCGGTCGCGGTCAACGGCACGGCCGCGATCACCACCGCGACGACCTCCCCCGGTTCCGTGCAGGTCTCGGGCACGGTCGGCCCGGCGGCCGTCGACACCCACGCCAAGGTGACGTTGCTCGCGCGCCCGAAGACCTCCAAGGGCGCGTTCAAGACGATCGCCACCGAGTCGCTGACCGCCGGCCAATCGGCATTTGCCCTCAACGGAGCGCTGAGCGCCGGGGCGTGGACGGTCGAGGTCCAGTACGCCGATCCCGGCGCCTTCAACACGGCGACGAGCGCGACGCGCAACGTGACCGTGCCCGTGGCGACCGGCCCGAAGGTCGGCTACAAGAAGCTGACGGTCAAGAAGGGCAAGCTGATGCTGACCGGCACGCTGAACGTCGCGCCCCAGGGCTCGAAGGGCACCGTCAGGCTGTATGCCCGCGTCCTGAACAAGCTCTCGACCAAGGCGGCTCACCTGGCCAAGGCGAAAGCTCCGAAGTTCCGGCAGGTCGCCACGGCGACGGTCAAGGCCGGCAAGAAGACATTCACGCTCACGCACACGTTCAAGCGCGGATACCGCTACGTGCTGCAGGTGCGCTACACCCACACGGGCCAGAAGACGACCAACTCGAAGTACCGCAACGTCGCCATACACTGACCGCGTGACGCTTCGGCGTAGTCGGATGCAAACGGATCGGCTGGCCAACCGCCGTCCCGGGATCTCCCCGGGGCGGCGGTTCGCGTTGGCACTCGGGCTGACGCTGGTGCTCGCCGGCTCCGCCGGCGTGGCCTCCGCCGACTCCGGCTCGAGCCCGATGGTGATGGCCACGGTCTATGCGGCCGGCGGCGGCACGAGCAGCACCTCGGTCTCGTCGTCTGAGCTGCTCGCCGATCCCCAGAAGTGCCCCGCCTATCCCCAGAGCCGGATGACGGAGTACAGCTCCTCGGGGCCGACCACGGTCGGGCTGCCCGGCAACAGCGGCTCGGGGACCGGGACGTGGGCGATGTCGACGATCGTCGGCTGCCTGCAGACGCCGGTGTCGCCCGGCGACGTCACCGGGATCACCATCCTGCGCGGCGACGGCTCTCCCGAGGTCTCGGCCGGGTCGCAGCTGAGCCCCGCCGATCTCGCCTCCCCCAGCGACTTTCAGTCGAGCGCCGACTCGCCCGTCGTCTCCGATCGCGGCTCCTCGTTCGAATACAACCGGCCCTGGCGCGGTCAGAGCGACCTCGACCTCAACGACCAGGTGTCAACCGCCGCGCCGATCTCCATCGAGGTCTTCGAGGGGCCGCCGCTGACCGTCTCGGCGACGCCGTCGCCGTCAAGTCCGGCCTCCGGGGCCAGCGTGAGCTTCACCCCCAGCGTGTCCGGCAACCAGGGGAGCCCGCTCCACTATCACTGGAGCTTCGGCGACAACCTCCCGGACTCAACGCAGGACACGCCCTCGGTCACCTACGCCGACGCCGGCAGCTACACGGTCACGCTGCAGGTCACCGACGACAACGGCGGCGCCGGGGCAACGACGATCCCGCTCGCCGTCACCGGATCCTCGGCGGCGACCCCGCCACCGACGGCGTCGACCCCGGGGACGACGAACGGTCCGCCGGGCACCGGCACCAACCCGAACGGCGGCACGCACGGTACGACGGGCGGCAACGGCAAGGGAGCGGGAACGAAACCCAGCAACGGCAACGGGAACACGGGCGCGCATCCGACCGGGACGCCCTCGCCGAGCTCCGCCCACACCCAGAAGCCGTCGCGCTCGGCGGGGCCGAGTCCCTCCGGCGGCTCCGGCCCCGCCTCGACCCCGAGCTCCGCCGCTCCGGCAAGCGCACGCGCGCCGGCGACGCGCGCCTCCCCGCCCCACCACGCAGCCCGTCGAGCCCCGACGCACCAGCGGGCGGCGCCCGCCACGCGCTCCCCCGGCCAGCTCGTGACCGGGCAGCTGATCGCCGACGTGACCCCGCTGGCGGCGGGGGCCAGCCCCCTCGTCCGCCGGTCTGCGGGGAGCGCCGCGGCCGCCGTCGCGCCCCGCCGACCGGGGACCGCCTCGCCGCTGGGGGCGATCGCCGGCGGCCTGGCCATCGTCGTGTTGCTCGGCCTCGGCGCCGGGCGGGAGCTGCGGGGGGCAGGTTGGTGGCGGAGCCCTGCGATTGAGCGCCTGATCGCCCGGTCCGTCACCATCCGGTGAGATGCATCTTGCCTACGCATTGAGTAGCCACTCGGTCGACGAGGCGATCTTCCACGTCTCGAGCGCGCTCCAGGTTCCCGTGCTCATCCTGGCGCTGCTGGCGCTCGCCCTGGTGATCTTCGAGCTCGGCAGCTTCGCGATCGAAGTGCGCGGCCGGCGCGGGCGCCGCTTCGCGGCGCTCACCGAGGGCGCGCAGGAAGCCCGCGCCAAGCTCGTCGCCGACGACCGCGCCGGCGCCGCGGCCGCCGTCGGAGGGGTGGCGCGCAGCCCGGCGATGGCCGGCACGCTCGCCTTCATCATCGAGCACGCCCGCCGGGCCGGCGCCGAGCACCAGATCAACAAGGCGCTGGCCGACTTCGACTTCGACGCGCAGCGACGGCTGGCCCGCACGCGGCTGCTCGTTCGAGCCGGACCGGCGCTCGGGCTGATGGGCACCCTGATCCCGCTGTCGCCCGCGCTCACCGGCCTGGCCAACGGCAACACCACCGCGCTCAGCCAGAACCTGCGGATCGCGTTCAGCGTCACCGTCGTCGGCCTGCTCATCGGCGCTGTCGCCTTCGGACTGTCGCTGACGCGCGATCGCATGTACGGCCAGGATCTCTCCGACCTCGAGTATCTGGCCGCCGTGATCTCCGATCCGGCCCCCGCCGAGGGGACGGCATGATCTCGGTCACCCCCCGCGCGCGCAACCGTGAGGACCGGGCCGGCGATCCGCTCGACGGCCTCGTCAACCTGTTCGACCTGGGGATCGTGCTGTCGGTCGCCTTCCTGCTGGCGGCGCTCTCCTCGCTGCACCTCGGCGGAACCATCACCAAGCACGGGCTGCGCGCCAACGCCGCCAAGCAGATCTACATCCAGAAGGGACAGACGGTGGCGCCCCTGCCCAAGCCGGGCGCGCGCACGATCGGCCGCGGCACTCCGGCAGGCGTCGTCTACCGGCTGGCCAACGGCCAGCTCGTCTACGTGCAGCAGGCTCCCAAACCGTCGCACCGCTGAGATGGCGTACCTGTGGGGTCTGATCAAGGGCGCGGTCCCGCTGATCGTGCACGGCGATCCCTATCTGTTCGGCCTCGTGTGGGTGACGGTCAAGGTGGCGGTGGTCTCGACCGCCGCCGCGCTGGTGATCGGCCTGCCGATCGGTCTGACGCTCGGCCTCGGCCGGTTCCGCGGCCGCCGCGCGCTGCAGATCCTCGCCAACGCGAGCCTCGCCCTGCCGCCGGTCGTCGTCGGCATCGCCGTCCTGCTCTTCATCCTTCCGCAGGCGGCCTTCGGCTCGCTGCGGATCGAGTTCACGCTCCAGGCCGTGTACGTCGCCCAGACGTTCCTCGCCCTGCCCTACGTCGTAGCCCTCACCCCGGCGGCCATCCAGGGCCTGGGGCCGGGTCTGCTCGATCAGGCGCGCGCGCTCGGCGCCGGCCGGCGACAGCTGGCAGCGCTCGCCCTGCGCGAGGCCAAGATCGGTGTCCTGGCGGCGGTCATCGGCGCCCTCGGGGCCGCCATCTCGGAGGTCGGTGCGGTCGTCATCGTCGGAGGCAATCGCGTCGACGAGTCCCAGACGCTGGCCAGCGCCCTGCTGGCGAACTTCACCTACCAGCCCAACGATCCGCGCGAGACGGCCATCGCGCTCCTGCTGCTGGCCCTGATCCTCGTGCTCATCGGCGCCCTGACCGTGCTCCAGCAGCGCACCGGGGGCGTCCAGCTGCGCTTCCGGACGGCGTGACCGTGAGCCTGATCTGGAACGAGCTCAAGGACGCCGTGCCGATGATCGTGCACGGCAACCCGACGCTGCTGAGCATCATCTGGTTCACGCTGCAGGTAGCCGGCGTGGCCACGGCGATCGCCACCGTGATCGGCCTGCCGATCGGCCTGGCGATCGGGCTCGGCCGCTTCCGCGGCCGGCGGGTCGCCCAGGTCATCGCCAACGCCAGCCTCGGCCTGCCGCCGGCCCTTGTCGGCGCGGCGCTGTTCCTCGTCAGCGCCAGCGGTGCCCCGCTCAGCTCGCTGCAGCTGATCGGGACCCGGCGCGTCGTGTTCGTCGCCCAGACGATCCTCGCCCTGCCCTACACCATCGCGTTGACCGCCGCCGCCGTCCAGGGGTTGCCGCCGGGCCTCCTGTCCCAGGCGCGGCTGCTCGGCGCCCGGCGCCCGCAGCTGTTCCTCCTGGCGCTACGCGAAGCCCGGGTCGGAGTGATCGCGGCCATCATCGCCGCGCTCGGCACGGCGCTGTCGGAGGTGGCGGCGATCGCCATCGTCGGGGGCAACATCTATGGCTATAACCAGACGCTGGCCAGCGCCACGCTGTACGAGGTCAACGGCGGCCGGTACGCCGACGCGGTGGCGATCGCCATCGTCCTGGCGGCGATGATCCTCGTGCTCATGTGCGGGCTGGGCGTCCTGCAGCAGCGCGTCGGCATCCGCCTGCGCTTCCGGCCGGCGTCGTGACCGGCGGCGACGTCCTGTTGAGCGCCGAGCGGGCTGAGCGTGCGCCGGGAGAAGCGCGAGGTCGTGCACGAGGTCAGCCTGGAGCTGCGCCGCGGCGAGCTGGTCGCCCTGCTCGGCCCCAACGGGGCCGGCAAGAGCACGCTGCTCGACGCGCTGGCCGGAGCGCTGGAGCCGGCGGCCGGGTCGGTAGACGCGCCACGGGCGGGTGGCGATCGCGCTCCAGGCGCCGGACCTGGCCCGTCGCAGCGTGCTCGCCAACGTGATGCTGGCCCTCGCCTGGTGGGGCGTCGACCGGCGCGAGCGCGAGGCGCGAGCCCGGGCGGCGCTGCGCGCCCTCGGCGCCGAGCAACTGGCCGGCCGGCCGGCGCAGAGCCTCTCCGGTGGCGAGCGCCGGCGCGTCCATCTGGCGCGCGTGCTGGCCGTCACCCCCGACGTCCTGCTCCTCGACGAGCCGTTCGCCGGCCTCGACGCCGAGACGCGCGGGACCCTCCTCGCCGACGCCGTATCGGCGCTGCGCTCGGAGTCGCGGGCGACGCTTGTCGTCGTCCACGACCGCGCCGAGGCGTGGGCGCTGGCCGACCGCCTGCTCGTCATGATCGATGGCCGGCTGGTCGGCGCCGGCCCTCCACGGCAGCTGCTCGAGGCGCCGCCGAGCGCCGCCGTGGCCCGGTTTCTCGGCTATGACGGTGAGCTGCGTGACGGCGACGAGCTGCTCCTGACCCGTCCACCCCACGTGCGACTCGAACCCGACGGCCCGCTCGCTGGCCCGGGTCGCCGGCGCGGTCGCCCTCGAGGACGGCTTCCGGCTCAGAGCTCGAGCTGACGCAGGGCCGCGTCTACGCGATCGCCGGCGTATCCGCCCCGCGCGTGGGCGACCGCGTCCGGGTGCGCCTTGACGGCGGCGCGCGCTTCGCCGGTCGCTCCGGTCAGGACGAGTCGGTCTCGTCGTCGATGAGGCCGCGCGACGCCGCCCAGTGAGCGACCTCCCAGCGAGAACTCAGCTGCAGCTTGCGCAGCACCGCGCCGACGTGGGACTCCACGGTGCGGGCGCTGATCTGCAGGCGAGCCGCGATCCGCTTGTATGAATAGCCGCGGGCGAGGTGGTGAAGGACCTCGCGCTCGCGCGGCGTGAGCGCCTCCAGGCTGGGGTCCTCGGCGCTCGGCTGCTCGGGCGCGGCGAACTCCTGAAGGACGAACGCCGCCAGCCGCGGGCTGAAGTAGGCGTCTCCGGCCGCGACCCGTTCGATCGCCGCGAGCAGCTCCGCCGTGCTGATCGTCTTGGTCACGTAGCCGAGCGCGCCGGCGCGGATCATCGGCACGACGTCGGCCGCGGCGTCGGAGACCGACAGCGCCAGCACCGCCGGCGGCGCGGCCATCTCCGGCAGCGCGCGCAGGACGGCCACCCCGCCCCCGTCGGGGATGTGGACGTCGAGCAGCACCACGTCGGGCGAGGTCCGGGCGATCACGGCCAGCGCCTCGCCGGGGTCGGCGGCCTCGCCGACGACATCGCAGTCGGCGAGCAGCTCGGCCCGGACGCCCGCCCGGAAGAGGTGATGATCATCGACGACGACGACCGACAGCCGCGGCCCGCTCACCGTCCGTTCCTTCCCGATCGCCGGATGCGCAGCGCGACCTCGGTGCCATCGCCGGCCACCGACTCGACGGTCGCCGCGCCGCCCGCCGACCCCATCCTGCCGATGATCGCGTCACGGATCCCGCGCCGCTCGGCGGGCACGGCGTCGACGTCGAAGCCCGGGCCCTCGTCGCGCACGAACACCTCGGCCCCGTCAGCCGTCATCTCGGCGAACACGAACACCGGTGCCCCGGCGGCGTGACGGGCGGCATTGCGCAGCGCCTCCCGCGCCGCGGCGACCAGCGCCTCTCCGGCCGGGTCCAGCGGGCGGTCGCCGATCGCGGTGAGCTCGACCGTGATTCCATGCTCGTCCTCCACGGTGGCGACGGCGTCGCGCAGCGCCGCGCCGACCGTCTCCGAGAGCAGCTCGGCCTCGCCGGCCATCCACGCGCGCAGCGCGTACTCCTGCCGGCGGGCCAGGCGTGCGACGGCGACCGGATCCTGCGCTTGGCGCTGGACGAGCGCGAGGGTCTGCAGAACCGAGTCGTGGAGATGGGCGGCAAAGCGCTGGCGCTCGACCTCGCGGGCGCTGCCCGCCTTGTCGCGGTCGACGCGCATCAGCGAGCCGACCGCGATCGGGGCCCCGGCGACGCACGCCGCCGCGATCGCCACCAGCATGAGGACGATCACCTGCAGCCCAGGGTTCCCGTTGGCATAGCGGCCCGCATAGCCGACGGCCAGAACCGCCGCCAGGGCGACCAGGGCGGCGCCGGCCAGACCCCGCCAGACCATCCCCTCCGGGCGCTCGCGCACCTCGGTCATCCGCCGCCATGGCGCGCGCTGGTGCGGCGCCATGCCCAGCCACACCCGCACCGCGTCGGCGATCAGGACCAAGCCGCCGGCGGCGCTGACGGCGATCGCGGCGACGAGCGGACCCCGGCCGATCACCGGCCGCGGGGAGAAGCGCCAGGTGGCCATGGGGGTGAGCGGTGCCAGCCCGGAGTGGGCGACGCGCATGATCACGTCGTCGGCCCACCACGCCACCGCGAGGACGAGCGCCGCGAACACGATCCAGCCCCGGTTGCGGCGCATCCCCGCCGCGACCGACGGGGCGAGCGCCACCACCCCGAGCAGCACGCCGAGGACGACCAGCGCCACCGCCGGCGCGGCCGGGCCGCCCCCGAGGACGATGGCCAGGCCGGCGAGCTGTGCCGCGCCGGCCAGGCCGGCCAGAAGCCGCGTCGCCGGCGAGGATCGGGCCAGCATCGGGACGGAGCCGTCGCCGGCGATCATCGTCGCGCGCACGGTCCGGGCATCAGAGCGTCGATGAGCTCCCGCGAGCGCAGCTGGGCAGCGCGGCGGACCCGCCAGGCGGCGATCAGCCGCCGCGCCGCACGGCGCGGAGTCCCGCGGATGTCCGGCCGGGCCTCGGGATAGACCTGGTACCCGGGCCAGTTGGGATGCACGTTGGGATCGACGGAGTCGGGGTAGTCGCGGACGTAGAGGCTGCCGCCGAGCGAGCTGAAGTCGATGCGCAGCCACGGCCCCGGCGCGGTGCCCCGCGTGAGGTCGATCACCCCCGACCTGGATCGGATGACGTTGCCGTAGGCCTCCACGCCGGTGAGGGGAATCCGGCCGGTCACCTGGGCCGCGAGCTTGGAGGCGAACGGGGCGACGTGCTCGTGCAGCGCGACGTGGACGCAGCCGGCCTCGGGCAGCGCGACGATCGTGCGCCGGACGCCGCCCTGAACGTGCAGCGTGGACACGCCCGACGCGGGCAGCGTGGTGCGACGCAGGTCGACGAGCATCGTGCCCAGGCCGGCGCGGACGGTCACGGGCGCCGTCGCGCTCAGCGCGACCGGCGCCACGATCGTCGCACCCGCCCGCGGCACCAGGCGCACCCCGCTGGCGGCGACGCCGACCGACGGCAGCACCAGGGCGGCGACCGGCAGCAGGGCCCACCCCGGACCGAGCCGCGTCCAGGCCACCAGGCCGCCGACGAGGATCGCGGCCGCCAGCCCGACGACGATCCAGCCAAAGCCGAACAGCGTCGCCGCGGCCGCGCCGGCACCGACGACCACCACCCCCACGCCGGCCGCGCACGCCTGGGCCAGAGCGACGATCCAGCCGGAGCCGGCCGCCGGGGCTCCCTCTCCGGCCTCGCCCTCGGAGGGGATGATCAGCCAGCAGGCGACGTAGATGACGGCCCCGAGACCGCCGACCGCACACGACGCCAACAACGCGGCCCGAATCCAGGCCGGATGCACGTCCCGGCTGCGGGCGATCCCCGCGCACACGCCGCCGAGCCATCGGCCGTCCTCGCGGCGAGACACCGTGCTCGGCGGCTTGATCGACACACCGAGATTGTCCGCGCTGGGCCGCCGGCGCGCTAGGCGTGATCGCCCGGACGGCACTCCGGGATGTGCCGGAGACGGCGCCACGTCGCCACGCCCCCGCTGCGCAGCGCCTTCTCCCTCGCGCTTGACGACTTTGCGATGCTGGAGTCATGAGCGACCGGGAACCGAGCTGCACCCATTTGAACACGATCGAGCTGACCGAGCTGCCCGCCGCCGTCGACGGCTGCGAGGACTGTCTGCGCGAGGGCGGCGTCTGGCTTCACCTGCGCATCTGCCTGCAGTGCGGCCATGTTGGCTGCTGCGACGACTCGCCGGGGCACCACGCCACCGCCCACGCGCAGGCGACGACGCATCCGATCATCCGCTCCCTGGAGCCCGGCGAGGAGTGGTGCTGGTGCTTCGCCGACCAGCTGGGGATGCTCATCCCGGCCGTCACCGGGCATACGCGGATCCCGCCGTCACCGATGCTGTCCTAGCGTGGCCCCCGCCGTGAGCAACGGGAGCCCCGCCCGGCGTCCGGCGATCCTGGCCGTCGACGACGAGCCGACGGTCCTCGCGGCGGTCTCGCGTGACCTGCGGCGGGGGTTCGGCGAGCGCTACCGGATCATGCGCGCCGGCTCGGGGCCCGAGGCGCTCGAGCTTCTCGGCGAGCTGCGCCGTCGCGGCGACGCCGTGGCGCTGATGGTCGCCGACCAGCGGATGCCGGGCATGGAGGGAACCGACTTTCTCACCCAGGCCCGCCAGGTGTTCCCCGACGCCAAGCGCGCTCTGCTCACCGCCTATGCCGACACGTCGGCGGCGATCGCCGCCATCAACGAGGTGTCGCTCGACTACTACCTGCTCAAGCCCTGGGATCCGCCCGAGGAGGCGCTGTACCCGGTGGTGGAGGACCTCCTGCAGACCTGGGAGGGCGGAGCCGCCCTGTCGGCCGGCGGGGTGCGCGTGATCGGCCACCGCTTCTCCAAGGACACGCATGACCTGCGCGACTTCATGGCCCGCAACCGCATCCCGGGCCGCTGGCTCGACGTGGAGCGCGACGCCGAGGCCCGGGAGCTGCTCACCGTCGCCGCCGTCACCGACGAGGGGCTGCCGGTCGTGCTCCTCGAGGACGGCTCGGTGATGGAGCGCCCGACCGTGTTCGAGCTGGCCGAGCGCCTCGGTGTCACCGGCCGGCCGGCGTCCGATCACTACGACCTGGTGATCGTCGGCGGGGGCCCGGCGGGGCTGGCGGCCGCCGTCTACGGAGCCTCCGAGGGCCTGCGCACGGTGATGGTCGAGTCCGAGGCCCCCGGCGGTCAGGCCGGGCAATCGAGCCGGATCGAGAACTACCTCGGCTTCCCGACCGGCCTCTCGGGCTCCGATCTGGCCCGCCGCGCCACCACGCAGGCCCGGCGGCTCGGTGCCGAGCTGCTCACCGTGTCCGACGCCGTCGCCCTGCGGGTGGAGGGCGCCGGGCGAATCGTCGAGCTGACCGGCGGGACCGAGCTGAGCGCCAACAGCGTGCTCGTGTCCTCGGGCGTGTCCTACCGGCGGATGATGGCGCCCGGCTTTGAGGACTTCACCGGCGCCGGCGTCTACTACGGCGCGGCGCTGATCGAGGCCCGCTCGTGCAAGGACCAGCACGTCGTCGTCATCGGCGGCGCGAACTCCGCCGGCCAGGCGGCGGTCTACTTCAGCGGCTACGCCCAGCGGGTCTCGATGCTCGTCCGCGCCGACTCGCTGACGAAATCGATGTCGCACTACCTGATCGAGCAGATCGCCGCCCTGGACAACGTTGAGGTGCTCACCGGCACCGAGGCGATCGCCGCCGAGGGCGAGGACGGCCACCTCCAGCGGCTCATTCTGCGGGGTCCGGAGGGCGAACGCCGCGAGGACGTCGACGCCTGCTTCGTGTTCATCGGCGCGCTTCCCCGGACCGACTGGCTGGACGGCGTCGTCGCCCGCGACGAGCGCGGCTTCATCCTTGCCGGCACCGACGTGCGCGACCACGGCTGGCCCCTGAACCGCGAGCCCCAAGCCCTGGAGACGAGCGTCCCGGGCGTGTTCGTGGCCGGCGACGTCCGGGCGCGCTCGATCAAGCGCGTCGCGTCGGCCGTCGGCGAGGGCTCGATGGCCGTCTCGCTCATCCACCAGTATCTGGCCGAGGGATGAGCACCGCGGTCACCCATCCGACCGTCGCCGAGCTGCGGAGCGTCGACCTGTTCGCCGATCTCTCCGACGACGAGCTGCGCGGCTGGGCCGATCACGCCGAGCTGCACGAAGCCGCCGCCGGAGAGCGCATCTCCGAATACGGTGAGCCGTCGAACGGGTTGACGCTGCTGCTCGACGGTCGGCTGGAGATGCTCGTACGCGACGGCGAGGTGGAGGACCGGACCGGGTTTCAGGACGCCCCGACGTGGATCGGCGCGATTCCGACGCTGCTCGAGACACCGGCTCCGATCACGATGCGAGCGCAGACCGACATCCGCTACGCGATCGTGCCCCCCGAGCCGTTCGTCGATCTCACCCTTGCCCACCGCCCCGTGTTCCGCCGGGTCATGTCGCAGGTCAAGCCGGTCATCGGCCGCATCGCCCAGCGCGAGCAGCAGCGCGAGCGGCTGGAGTCGTTGGGCACGATGGCCGCCGGGCTGGCCCACGAGCTCAACAACCCCGCCTCCGCCGCCCGCCGCACCGCCTCCGATCTCGCCGACGCCCTGGCCGTGCTCAGCCGAGCGATCGGGGTGTTCGTCGAGTCCGGCTTCGAGCGCGAGCACGCCCGGCGGCTGGCCGCACTGCAGACCGCGGCGCTCGAGCGCTGCGCCGCCCAGACGGCGGTGTCGGCGATCGACGCCGCCGACCGCGAGGATGAGCTGACCGACCAGCTCACCGACCTCGGGGTCACCGAGGCGTGGACGCTGAGCGCGCCGCTCGCCGCCGCCGGGATCGACCGCGCGTTCGTGGAGGAGGTCGCCGAGGTCGCCGGCGAGTACACCGCGCCGGCGCTGCGCTGGATCTCGGCATCGCTGTCGGCGCGCCAGCTGGCGGGGGAGCTGGCCGACTCGACCGATCAGATGAGCCATCTCGTCAAGGCGATCAAGGCCTACGCCTACATGGACCGAGGGGAAGTGGTGCAGGTCGACGTTCGCGAGGGCCTGGAGACGACGCTCACGATTCTCGGCCACAAGCTCAAGCACACGACGATCGAGGTGACGCGCGACTACGACCCCGCGCTGCCCAAGCTCACCGTGCACGGCGCCGAGCTCAACCAGGTGTGGACGAACCTGCTCGACAACGCGATCGACGCCCTCGGGGAGAGCGGTCACATCACGATCACCACCCGCGCCGACGGTGACTGCGCCGAGATCGACATCGCCGACGACGGACCGGGCATCCCCGACGAGATCCGCAACCACGTCTTCGACCCGTTCTTCACGACCAAGGACGTCGGTCGCGGCACCGGTCTCGGCCTCGACACGGCGCGGCGGATCATCGTCGACCGCCACCGCGGGAGCCTCGCCCTGGACTCCAAGCCCGGACGCACGGTGTTCACAGTGCGGATGCCGATCAACGCCGCAGGGCGGTAACGACGTGGCGCGCGGCGACGCGCCGGTCAACGCGCGCACCAAGCGCCTCGCGCTGATCGCGGCGATCCTCGCCTCGACGATCGCCGCCGTGGACTCCTCGGCGGTCAACGTGGCGCTGCCCGCCATCAGCCGCGACCTCGGCGGCGGCTTCGCCGCCCAGCAGTGGGTGTCCAATTCCTACCTGCTGACGCTGAGCGCCCTCATCCTGCTCGCGGGCTCGCTCACCGACCGCCTCGGCGAACGCCGGGTGTTCACCGCCGGGGTGGCGGGGTTCGGCATCGGCTCGGCGCTGTGCGCCGCCGCCCCGTCGGTCGGCGTGCTGATCGTCGCCCGTGCGCTGCAGGGAGTCTCGGGGGCGCTGCTGACCCCGGCGGCGCTCGCCATCATCGTCGCCGTGTTCCCCAAGTCCGAGCGCGGCGGCGCGATCGGGCGCTGGACGGCGTGGGGCGGGATCGGGATCCTCGCCGGCCCGTTGATCGGCGGCCAGATCGTCGATTCGGCCTCGTGGCGCTGGATCTTTCTCATCAACGTGCCGCTCGTCCTCGTCGCGCTCGCCCTCGCCCGGGTGGCGGTGCCCGACCACATGGAGGGCGCGGGGAGCGCACGGATCGACTGGACGGGGGCCGCGCTGGCCGCCACCGGGCTGGCCGGGGTGTCGTTCGGGCTGATCGAGCAGCCGGTGCTCGGCTGGTCAGACCCGGCGGTGTGGGGCGCGCTCGGCGGCGGACTGGTGCTGCTGGCGACGTTCGTGCGCTTCGAGGCGCACACGCGGGCGCCGATGCTGCCGCTCGGGCTGTTCGCGCGGCGCAACTTCGCGGTCACCAACGCCCAGACGTTCGCCATGTACGGCGGGATCGGGCTGCTCGGGTTCTTCGTGACCATCTATCTGCAGCAGGTGGCCGGCTACAGCGCCCTGAAGTCCGGCGTGACCGGCCTCGTCCCCACCGGGGTGATGTTCCTGCTGTCGGCGCGCATGGGGCGGCTCGCCGACCGCTACGGCGCCCGCTGGTTCCTCGTCGCCGGGCCCCTGCTGGTGGCCGCCGGCTTTGGCCTCATGCAGCGTTACGGCACCTCGGTGTCGCTGATCGGCGACGTGCTCCCGGCGCTGCTCGTGTTCTCGCTCGGCCTGGCGCTCACCGTCTCGCCGCTGACCGCGACCGTGCTCGCCGACGCCTCCGAGACCGACGCCGGGATCGCCTCGGCGGTCAACAACGCGATCGCCCGCACCGCCGGGCTCGTGTCGGTGGCCGCCGTCGGCGCGATCGTCTCCGCCTACTACGGCGCGCTGCTCGACGCGCGCCTGGCCCACCGCCTCCCCGCCTCGAGCCGTCCCGCGGTGCTGGCGGCCAAGCGCCGCACATTCGGCACGATCGACGCCCGCGCCGTGCCCGTCGCCGACCGCGCCTTCGCCCGCCGGGCGGCAGCCGGGGCCTCGGAGGACGCGTTCCATCTCGCGGTCGGGATCGGCGCCGGCCTGCTCGTCGTCGCCGGCGCCGGGGGGCTGGCGCTGCGCACGCAGCGGCGGAGCCCCGTCGAGGCCGGCGACTGCGCCGGCGGCACCCTCGCCGGTGTGCCGCGCGTGCTCGGCGACCCGAGCGCTTAGACGAGCAGGTCGGAGTAGTCCGTGTGGCGCGCCATGTAGGCGACGACGAACGGACACACCGGGCGCACCTTGAGCCCGCGCTCGCGCGCGTCGTCGAGGGCGCCGGCGACGAGGCGCGAGCCCCACCCCTGGCGCTCGTGCGCCGGATTGACCTCGGCGTGCAGGAACGCGATCACGCCCGGCTCCAGGCGGTAGGTGACAAAGCCGATCGGCTCGTCGTCGACGGTGAGCTCGTAGCGGGTGGCATCGGGGTGGTCGGCGACGATCGCGCTCATGTTAGAAGCCCACGGTCGAGCGTCGCCACCAGCCGCCGGTAGCTCTCTTCGACGTCAACCGGCATCGCGAAGCCGCCCTCGCGCTCCAGCGACACGAACCCGTGCAGCGCCGCGCGCACCATCCGCACGGCGTGGATCGCGTCCTCGTCGTGCAGCTCATAGCCGCGCAGCACCGACGCGACGACCTGCACGAGCTCGGCGGCGGCCCGCGCGAGCTCGGAGTCGAGCTCGGAGTCGGCCGCCGGAGCCCGCTGCATCGCCGCGTAGACCCCCGGGTGAGCGAGAGCGTAGGCGCGGTAGGCGTCGGCCACGGCATGCAGCGCGTCGGAGCGCGCCCGGCCGGTCGCCGCCGCCTGCAGGGCCGCGGTCAGCTCGCGCGCGCCGCGCCCGGCCAGCCGGGAGCGCAGGTCGGCGAGGCCACCGACGTGCGCGTAGAGCGACGGCGAGCGCACGCCCAGGCGAGCGGCCAACCGGACGAGGGTCAGCGCCGCGCAGGCCCTCCTCATCGGCGAGCTCGGCCGCGGCGGCGACGACCGCCTCCGCGTCCAGACCGGCGCGGGGCACGGCCGGCCTAACCCGCCGCCCGCTCGATGGCGGTGTCCATCCGGGCCTGCGGACCGCGGACCGCCGGGCCGTGGCCGACGACGAGCAGCTCGGGATCGAGCGCGCGCAGGGCCCGCGCCGAGGCGAGGTCCTGGGCCTTGTCGTTCGTCGCCATCGCCGCCAGCGGAAAGCGCCAGTAGAAGTGATTGGAGACCTGCACCGAACCGAACGTGGTGAACACGTCACCGGCGATCAGCGTCCGGTCCCGGGTGTCGACGAACGCGACATGGCCGGGGGTGTGGCCGGGGCTGGCGACGACCTCGAGGCTGCCGACGCGGTCGCCGGGAGTCAGGCGAACATCCGGCACGGTCGAGAGCTTTGGCCAGCTGCCCTTCGGCTTGCCCTCGCCGACCTGCTCGCCGGCATGGATCCGGGCATCGAGCTCGGGCATGAGCACCGACACCTCGTCACCGAGCTTGGCCTTGAGCTCGTCGAGCGAGCCGACGTGGTCGCCGTGACCGTGGGTGAGCGCGATCCGCCGGATCGGCGCGCCGGCGTCGTGGGCGGCGGCGATCAGCGCCTCGCCGGTCTTCGGCATCGTCGTGTCGACGAGGGTGAAGCCGTCGTCCTCGCGCACCAGGTACGCGTTGACGAAGCCCATCCGGGTGAGCTGGATGAGGTTGTCGGTGATGGGGGTCGTTCGCATCGTCGTCTCCTGACAAGGGCTGGCTAGGTAGCATAGGACTATACCTAAGATTCTTAGGAACGGCGGAGAGCTTCGAACGCGCCTCGCCCGGCGGCCCCGATGGCAAGGTCGATGTCCGGGGCGATCGTCGCCCGCCGCGAGGACCTGGTGAGCGCGGCGACGGCGACGCGCGCTGCGCCGCCGGCCGACTCGATGACCCCGATCTCGTGACGGAGGTGCAGGAAGGTCCCGGTCTTCGCGCTCACCCGCACCGAGTCGGCGCGCAGGTCGCTCGACAGCCGGTGGGTGAAGACCTGCATCGACATGAGGCGGCGAAGCTCGGCGGTCGCGGCCGGCTCGGCGATCCGATCGACCCAGACGCGCTCCAGGAAGTCGACGAGTGCCCGGGCGCTGCCGACGTTGCCATAGGCGGGGTCGAGGGTCTCGATCGCGTGCCTGCCCGTCTCGTCGGACTGGATCGCGAGGTCGAGCGCCAGGGCGAAGTCGCCACCGGCCGCGCCGGCGGCGCACTCGTACATCCGATGCATCCCGTGGCGCATCCGGATGCCCGGGCACTCCCACCCCTCGAGGATGTCGCTGACCCGATCGATCCCCACCCGGTCAAGCAGGGCATCGGCCGCCGCGTTGTCAGAGACGGCCAGCATCTGCAGGACGAGGTCGCCGATCGCCAGCCGCACCGGGTAGCGGAAGGCGGCCACCCCCGTCGGACCGAGGCTCTTCGCGGTGGGGTCGACGGTGACCTGTTCGCCGGCATCGAGCTCACCCTGAGCGATCAGCTGCAGCACCGCCAGCGCGATCGGCACCTTGATCACCGACGCGAGCGGGACGAGCCCGTCGACGTCGAAGCCGAGCTCCTCGCCGGTATCGATGTTCCGGGCGAGGAGATGCCCGGACACCCCCACCCGCTCCCATTCGCTCGCGATCGCCTCCGCGACGCCAAGCAGTTCCGACGTGCTGGCGACGGATTCCCGGCGCACGGTCACGCCCGGACCGTGAGAAGCGCTCGAGCGTCGTCGCCGGGCGCCTCGGGTCGGTCTCCGGCACCGACGGCCGCGGCCAGCAGCGGTGCCAGCCAGCCAGCCACCTCCCGCCCGGCGAGTGCGCCGTCGCGGCCGGAAGCGCCGGTCAGTTCGTAGCCACGATGCAGTGTCGCGTCGGCCAGCGGCGCCCAGGCCAATCCGTGCCGGCGCGCGAACCGTCCGTCGCAGAGGACCAGGTCGCCGCGCGCCAGCGCCTCCGCCGCCGCGGCGGCCGACGACGAGGTGATCCGCATGCGCTGGTGGGCCAGACCGGCTCGGGCCATCGCCCGGCCGAGGCGCTCGGTGAACGCGGGGGTGTCGTCCTCCGGCACGACGAGGAGCTCCGGCGGCTGCCCGAGTCCGACGCCCCGCCGGGGGCGGAGGCTGTCGAGGTGGACGGATCGATGGCCTGGGGCATCGGTGAGCGCGGTGGCGCCGCCAAGCCCCAGGACGACGACCAGTGAGGCCGTGTCGGCCGGGACGCGCACCAGCGCGAGCGCCAGGGCGCCCGCCGCGAGGGCCGCCTCGCGCGCCCGTGCCGGCGACTCGTGAACGCTGACCGGGAACCCCCGGTCAGCCGCAGCCCGGATGACCCGCGCCAGGGCCGCCGGATCACAGTCGGGCGGAATACCGAGCCGGCCCACACTCGAGCGGCGCGCCGACTCGGCGACGCGGCGCAGGTGATGGGTCCTGTCCAGCACGTCCTGCGCGTAGGGGAGCAGCAGGGCACCGAAGTCGGTGAGCCGGATCCGTCGCGGTGTCCGGTCGACGAGCTCGCCGCCCAGCGCCGCCTCGAGGTTCTTGATGCGCCGGCTCAGCAGCGGCTGGGCGATTCCGAGCTCCTCGGCGGCGCGGGAGAAGCTCCGCTGCTCGGCAACCGCGATGAACGTCTCGAGATGAACGAGCAGGTCCACGCAGCGTTCATATCAAAAAGTCATTGTGACTGTAGTCATATGTATTTGACATGTACCCGTGTCGCTGTTTGCCTCCGGCGCTCGCTTGAACCCGCTTAAGGAGGAACCATGACCCGACCCCCCAGCCTCTCCCGTCGTGAACTGCTCGCCGGCGTCGCCGCCTCCGCCGCCGCGCTCGCCCTCCCTCGCGTCCTGGTGCCTTCGCCGGCAGCGGCCGGGTCTGATGCCGTGGCGCAGCTCGGCGTGCTCGAGGCCCGGTCCGGCGCTCGCCTGGGCGTCCACGCCCGCAACCACCGCACGGGGGCGACGGTCGAGTACCGCGCGGATGAGCGCTTTGCGATGTGCTCGGTCTTCAAGGGCCTCCTGGCCGCGCATGTGCTCCGCGACTTCGACCACCGCGGTGAGTTCCTCAACCGGCTGATCCATTACACGAAGGCCGACCTGATCGAGGGCGCGCCCGTGACCGAGCAGTACGTGGACACCGGCCTGACCGTCCGGGCCCTGTGCGCCGCGGCGCTGGCCTACAGCGACAACACGGCCGCGAACCTGCTGCTGCGCCTCACCGGCGGCCCGCGCGGCGTCACCCGGTTCTGCCGATCGATCGGCGACGGGATCACCCGGCTTGACCGCACCGAGCCAGCCCTGAACACGTCGATCCCGGGAGATCTCCGCGACACCACGACCCCCCGCGCGATCGGCAGCAGCTACGGCCGCCTCGTTCTCGGCCGCACGCTCTCCGCGGTCGACCGCGCCCAGCTCGCCGACTGGCTGGAGGGCGACGCGGTGAACACGCGACGCCTGCGCGGCGGGCTTCCCGAGGACTGGCTCATCGCCGACAAGACGGGCACCGGCGACTACGGCAGCGCCAACGACGTCGGCGTCGTATGGACCTCACGGCGCACGCCGCTGAGCATCGCGGTGCTGTCGGTCAAGCACACCCGGGACGCCGAGGCTGACGAACCGCTGATCGCAGACGCCGCGCGACTGGTCGCGCGAGCCCTCGCGCCGGGCGAGTAGCGTGGCCGCCACGCCCCCTATCCTCGCCGGCGTGCGGCTGCGCGTGATGTCCCGGCTGACCGTCGCCGTGCTGGCACTCACGGCCGCGGTCGCGCTGCCGGGGTGCGGCGGATCGTCCTCGACGCCCCAGGCCACGCTCAAGGCGTTCGTCACGGCGTGGCAGACCGGCAACTGGACCGCGATGCGCCGCCAGGTCGCCACCCCGCCGGCCGACTTCACCACCGTCAACGCCGCCACGTTCAGCGCTCTCGGCGTGACCCACGCTCGCTTCACCGCGGGCCGCGTCACCCACACGGGGACGAAGGCGAGCGCCACCGTGACCGAGCAGTTCGCCCTCCCCGTCGTCGGGACGTGGGCCGCGACGACCAAGGTCCACCTCGTGCAGCGCAAGGGCACGTGGCTGATCGCGTGGACGCCGGCGACGATCAATCCCGCGCTGCGGGCCGGAGACCGCCTGCTCGTGGCCCGCGACTGGCCGGCGCGGGCGCCGATCCACGGCGCCGGCGGCGCGCCGCTGGTCACCGAGCACGGCCTCATCACCGTCGGCGTCGTCGGCAGCCGGATCAAGGACCCGAAGGCCGTTGCACGAGACCTGCTGGCCGCGGGTGCACCCGCCGCCCAGACCGCCCGGGCGCTCGCCCAGGCCAAGGCTCACCCCGGCTACTTCGATCCCGTCTTTCAGATCTCGACGGCGCGCTTCGCCCACCTCAAGCGCACATCCGGGCCCGACAGCGTGTACGCCGTGCCCGGGACGACGTTCGAGCGCGCGGCGTCGCGCAGCGCGATCACGCCCAACCTCGCCGCCCACGTCGTCGGGTCCGTCGGGCCGATCACCGCCGACGAGCTCCATCAGCTGGGGCCGCTCTACGACGCGTCCAGCCAGGTTGGCCGGACCGGGCTGGAGAACATCGACGAACGGCAGCTGGCGGGCGCCCCGACGACGCGCGTGGAGGTCGTCGACGCGCACGGTGCGACGGTCGGCACGCTGAAGCGCTACCCCGGCCATCCCGGCCGCGCGGTTCAGACGAGCATCGACCCGCGCGTCCAGCGGGCGGCCGAGGCCGCCGTCGCCGGCCTCAAGGGCAAGCACGCCGGCCTCGTGGCGATGCGGGCCTCGACCGGGCAGGTGCTGGCCGCCGTCTCGGTGCCCGACGGGTATCCCTACGACCAGGCCCTGCACGGCGCCTTCCCCCCGGGCTCCACGTTCAAGGTGCTCACCGCCACGGCCCTCATCCAGGCCGGTCTCACGCCCGCCTCCCCGGCCAGCTGCCCACCGAGTCTCACCGTCAACGGCGAGGTCTTCCACAACGCCGAGGGCGACCGGCCCACCCAGACGCTCGACCAGGCGTTCACCGAGTCGTGCAACACCGCCTTCATCGGCCTGGCCGGCCAGCGGCTGCACGCCTCCGAGTTCACCGCCGCCGCCCGGCTCTACGGGCTGCAGCGCACGACGCGCATCGGCGTCCCGGCGTCGCAGGCCACCGTCCCCACTCCCGCTGGGCAGACAGCACTCGCCGCGACCGCGATCGGGCAGGCGCAGGTGACGTTCTCGCCGCTCGGGATGGCCAGCGTGGCCGCCGCGATCGACACCGGCACGGCGCGCGCGCCGCGGCTCGTGCAGGGGGCCCCCGACGACCGCGTCGCCCCGACGCCGCTTCCGTCCGCGGTGGCCGGCGGACTGCGGCTGATGATGGCCCACGTCGTGCAGTCGGGCACCGCCGCCGGAACCGGCCTGCCCACCAGCACCCACGCCAAGACGGGCACCGCCCAGTACGGGCAGGGCGGTGCGCTGAAGACCGATGCGTGGCTGATGGGTTACGACGGCGACACCGCGTTCGCGATCGTCGTCCAGGACAGTGGGGGCGTCAACGGCGGCCCTCTGGACGGACCGCTTATCGCCCGGTTCTTCTCGGCCCTCGGTCCCACGCACTAATTCGATTGAATTACTGCAATGGAGGTCTCCTGGTTCTCGGCGCTGTGCGATGACGACTACGAATATCTCGGCGTGCCCGACCCGGCGCTGCAGTCCAGCTGGGAGCACTGCCGGGACATCGCGCTCGCCGCCGAGGCCGGGGGCTACGACAACCTGCTGCTCCCCTCGGGCTACACGCTCGGGATCGACTCGGTCAGCTTCGCCGCCGGCATCGCCCCCCTGCTGCGGCGGATGCAGCTCCTGCTCGCGGTGCGGATGGGCGAGATGTGGCCGCCGCAGCTCGCCCGCCAGCTGGCGACGATCGACGAGATCCTCGAGGGCCGGCTGACCGTCAACATCATCTCCTCCGACCTCCCGGGCGAGACGCTCGCGTCCGGACCGCGCTACCGGCGCACGCTCGAGTACATGCACGTGCTGCGCGACCTCTTGAACGGCGAGGCGGTCGACTTTCACGGCGACCACCTGAGCCTGACGCTCGATCCGCCGCGCATCCGCCCCGCGGGCGGCTGCCCGCCGCTGTACTTCGGCGGCCTCTCGGAGAACGCGCGCGAGGTGGCGGCGCAGGCGGCCGACGTGTTCCTCATGTGGCCCGACACGCTGGCCGGCATCGCCGACACGATCGCCGACGTGCGTGCCCGCGCCGCGCATCACGGCCGCCGGCTGCGCTTCGGCTACCGCGCGCACGTCATCGTCCGCGCCACCGAGGACGAGGCCCGCGCCGCCGCGCGCCGCCTGACCAGCCGGTTGGAGGCCGACGCCGGGGAGCGCATCCGCAGCCGCTCGCTCGACACGACCTCGATGGGTAACGCCCGCCAGCGCGAGCTGCGCGACCTCGCCGACGACGACGGCTACGTCGAGCCCAACCTGTGGACGGGGATCGGCCGCGCCCGCTCAGGCGCGGGCGCGGCCATCGTCGGCGACCCCGACCAGGTGCTGGCCAAGCTCATCGCCTACCGCGAGCTTGGCCTCGAGGCGGTCATCCTGTCCGGCTATCCGCACCTGGCCGAGGCCGATCGGTTCGCCCGCCACGTGCTCCCGCGGCTGGAGCACGGCCCGCTGGCGCGCGCCGCCCCCACCGCCTAGACGACGCCCGCCGGCTCGGGCAGCGGCGAGTAGAACGACGCGTCGCCCTTGCGCACGACGCTCGTCTGACCCTCGACGCCGACCGGGATGTCGCCGGCGAGGGTGATGCGATGCAGCAGCCGGGGCTGGCCGTCGTAGTCGTCGACGGCGTAGTGCTGCGTCGCCCGGTTGTCCCAGATCGCGATGTCGCCCGGCGACCAGTTCCAGCGCACGGTGTTCTCCAGCCGCGTGACGTGGCGCTGGAACAACTCGAACAGGTCGTGGGAGTCGCTCGTCGACAGCCCCACGAAGCGCTTGATGAAGTGCCCGAGGACGAGCGCCCGCTCGCCGGTCTCGGGATGGATGCGCACCACGGGGTGCTCGGTCTCGAACTCCATCTGCGAGAACTCCTCCCGGTAGGCCTCCTCCTTGACGTCGACGCCGCCGATGCGACGCTCGTCGGGCTCGCGGATGTAGTCATAGAGGTTGGAGTGCACCCCCCACAGCCGGTCGGCGAGCGCCTGCAGGGCCGCGGGCAGCTTCTCGTAGGCGCGCACGGTGTTGGCCCACACCGTGTTGCCACCGTAGGGCGGCAGCGTGATCGCGCGCAGGATGCTGATCGCGGGCACGCGGTCGACGAACGTGACGTCGGTGTGCCAGCTGTTGGCGCGGCTGCGCTCGGAGTCGATCGGCAGCACGCCGACCCCCTCGCCGGCCACCGTCGGATGGGGTCGGGTGATCGTGCCCAGCTGCTCGGCAAACGCCCGCTGGTCGTCGTCGTCGGCGTGGTCCTGGCCGCGCAGGAACACGACGCGATGGGCCAGCAGCGCCGAGCGCAGCTCGGCGACCAGCTCCGGGGGAAGGTCGGGGCCGATGCGGACGCCGTCGACGACGGCCCCGAGGTTGGCGCCGACCTTGGCAACGTCGATGTGCTCGTAGGTGCTCATGTGAGGAGCTCCTTTCTGGTCGTCAGGATCAGCCGACGGAGGCGTTGAACTCGCCGCTGGTGAACGGCGCGAACGTGTAGTGCTTCGGAATGAGGCCCACCCCCGAGAACGCGTCCACGAGAGACTGCTCGGCGGCCGAGATCTTGCTGTCGACGGGCACGGGTGTCTGCGTGTCGTCCTTGGCCGCCTTGGTCATGACGCTCACCGGCAGGCCCGTGGCCTGTGCCCAGGTCGCCGCCCAGGCGGCCGGGTGGCTGTTGGCCCAACGGTGGGCCTGATCGAGGGTCTTGAGGTAGGTCGTGATCTCCTTGGACGTCGCCGCGTTGCGCAGCGCGGACTCCGACGCCACGAGGTAGGAGAAGTTGGCCGTCTCGCCGTCGCCGTTTGAGATGATGCGCCCGTGGCTCTGGGCCACCGCCTGCTCGATGAACGGCGACCACACGTCCCAGGCGTCGACGGCCCCCGAGCTGAAGGCGGCCAGCGCTTGGGCCGGCTGCAGATACTCGAGCGTCACGTCCTTCGGCGACAGGCCCGCCTTCTTCAGCGCCCAGATCAGGTGATAGTCAGCGGAGCTGCCCTGGGCGACGGCGATCTTCTTGCCCTTGAGCTGCGCGACCGAGGTGACCTTGGACCCCTTGGGCACGAGCAGCGCGGCGCTGTCGGCGTTGTTGGACAGCGCGCCGACGATCTTGATCCGGGCTCCGCCGGCCGCCGCGAACACGGGCGGAGCGTTGCCGACGCCGCCGAGATCCAGCGAGCCGCCGCTCATCGCCTGCAGCATCGGCGGCCCCGAGGTGAAGTCCGCGAACTGGATCTTGAACGGGAGCTTCTTGATCAGTCCCGAGGCGGTGAGCAGCGCCTGCGCGCCGGTACCGGCCTGGTCGCCGACCCGCAGCGTCGCCCCCTTGAACGAGGCGTTGACGACGCTGACCTTGGCCGGGCCCGAGCTCGCGGACGCGCTCGAGCTGCTCGACGCGTTCGACGCGTTCGAACCCGAACCGGAACCGGAACCGGAGCCCGAGACTGAACTCGAGCCGCACGCGGCCAGGAGCGCGGCCACGGCCAGGGTGGAGAGGGTGGCGATCGAGCGCCGCCGTCGGTGTGTCGGTCGATTCGCAGTCATGGGGTGCCTTTCGTATCGACGCCCAGCTCGGCGAGCAGGCGGTTGCGCAGAGAGATGAGGTCGGGGTGCTCGCGTTCGCGCGGGCGCTCCAGGGAGACCGTGGCCTGATGGACGATGCGTCCGTTGGCGAGCACGAGCACGCGATCGGCGAGGGCCAGCGCCTCGTCGACGTCGTGGGTGACGAGGAGAACCGCGGGACGGTGGCGGTCCCACAGCCCCATCACCAGGCGGTGCATGGAGATCCGGGTCAGGGCGTCGAGGGCGCCGAACGGCTCGTCGAGGAGCATCAGATCCGGCTCGCGGACGAGCGCGCGCGCCAGCGACACCCGCTGGGCCTCGCCGCCCGACAGCGTCAGCGGCCAGGCGTCGTGGTGATCCTTGAGGCCCACCTCGGCCAGCGCCGAGCGGGCCACGTCGCTGGGATCAGTCCCGCGCAGTCCGAGCCGGACGTTGTCGAGCACTCGCTTCCACGGCAGCAGGCGCGCCCCCTGGAAGGCCATCGACACCGTGCCGTGGACCTCGATGTCGCCCTCCAGCCCCGGGTCCAGCCCGGCCAGTCCACGCAGGAGCGTCGACTTGCCCGAGCCGCTGCGTCCGATCAGGGCGACGAACTCCCCGCGGCGAATCTCCAGGTCGAGACCGTCGAGGACGACGCGGTCGGCGAACGACCGGCGCAGGCCGCTGATGCTCACCACCGGAGTGCCGTCGGCCAGCCTGGGCGCCTTTCGGTCGCGGTCCCGCGCCGGTCGGCGCGGCAGGGTCAGACCGCCAGCAGACCGCGACGCCATGCCAGAGCCCTCCTCTCGATGCGGCGAACGATCCAGTCGGTGAGCAGGCCGAGGATCGTGTAGACGAGCAGGACGACGAAGATCACGTCGTTCTGGAGAAACTGGGTGGCCTGGTTGATCATGAAGCCGAGCCCCGAGTTGGTGTTCAGCTGCTCGGCCACGACCAGCGAAAGCCACGCGACGCCGAGGCTCTGACGGAGGCCGACGAGCATCTCGGGCAGCGCGCCCGGGAGCACGACGTGGCGGATCAGCTCGCGACGGCTCAGTCCCAGCACCTGCCCCAACTCCGCGAGCTTGCCATCGACTCCGCGGATGCCCGAGAACGTGTTCAGGTACAGCGGGATCGCCGCGCCGAGCGCGATCAGGAGCAGCTTGGGCAACTGGCCGATCCCGAACCACACGATGAACACCGGCACGAGCCCGAACAGCGGCAGCGTGCGGACCATCTGCATGATCGGGTCGACGGCGTCCTCGCCGCGACGGCTGAGCCCGGCGACGAGCGCCAGGGCCAGGGCGACGCTGGCGCCGAGCGCGAACCCGGCGAGCATCCGCTCCAGCGATGCCAGCAGCGCGCTCTGGAGGGTTCCGTAGGCGGCCGAGTTGGTCGTGATCAGGGTTGCGGCGGTGCTCACGACCTGCGTCGGCGGCGGCAGCTTGCGCGCCGACACGAGGCCGGCGACGCTGACCAGCTGCCAAACGACGAGCAGCGCGATGGGGCTGATCAGCCGCTGCCAGCCCGACAGGCGCCGTCGCCGGCGCCCGACGCCGTCGGCCGCAGCGCGCTCACGCGCCCGGGACGCGCCGATGGGCACGGCGCCGAGCGCCGGGGAGCCCGGGTTGGTTGTACTCATCGAGGATCCTCCAGGATGGGTTGGCGGTTGACGGTGTGCATGGGACGGGGTGTGACGGGTGGCGGACCGGGTGTGACGGGATGGCGGACGCCGACGCCCAGCCGGGACCGTGAGGCCCTATCGCTGCGCCGTCGCCAGCATACTGCATTAACTTGATCGAGATTATCAAGTATGGACGCCGTCGAGGTACCGGGGGGGCGTCGCGAGAGATCGAGAGCGCTAGAGCTGGCGCTCGTAGAAGAAGTTGACCGGCCCGCCCGGCTTGCCCTCGTGGTTGTCGAAGCCGAGGCTCTCGTACAGGCGGCGGGCGGCGACGTCGGTCTCGGCGGTACCGAGGTCCATGTAGTCGGCGCCGCGCGAGCGGGCGAGGTCCATCGCGGCCTCCATCAGCGCCCGGCCGAGGCCCTGGCCGCGCCGCGCCGGGACGACGTAGAGCTCGGCGAGATAGCACTCCAGTCCGGGCGTCCAGATCGACAGGCGAAATCGCATCAGGGCCAGCCCCGCCGGCGGCTCGCCGGCGACGAGCAGGCCGGTGTCGCTGCCGGCCAGGAGCTCGCACACCCGCGCGGCCAGCTGCGGCGGCTCGGGGGTGGGGTCGCCGAACTCGTGGTTGAAGTCGTAGAGCAGCTGAGCGACGGCGTCCGCGTCAGCCGCGACGGCCTCGCGCACCGCCGGCGGGGTCACGGGGCCTCGCGGATCGCCTCGGCGAATCGGTCGGGCGCCTCGAGGGGGGAGAAGTGTCCGCTGCCGGGCAGCGGGTGCAGGGCCAGAGCGGAGAAGAACTCGTCGAGCCGGTCGCTCCAGGCCGGCGGGAACAGGGGATCGTGCTCGGGCCACAGGACCGTCGTCGGCGTGGCGATCCGCTCGTCGCGAGCGGGGGGACGCTCGGCGAGGCTGCGCGCGATCGTGCCCGCGCCGGCCCGGTACCACCCGATCGAGGCCACGAACGCGCCCGGGGCTCCGTAGCGCTCGGTCAGGCGATCGAGCTCGGCGGCGGCGGGAACGAAGCCGGGGCCCGACCAGTGCGACCAGAAGTGCTCGAGGTACGCGCGCACCGCCGCCGGCCGGCCGTCGATGAGCTCCTCGATCAGGTCGAGCCGGTGGAAGTGCTGATACCAGAACTCGCGCTGCGCGTCGGCCGAGAGGACCCGCTCGCCGACGCCGGGAAGCGGCGGCGCGAGGACGAGCGCCCGCACGAGGTCGGGTGCCGTGCGCGCGATCTCCTGGGCGACGCGACTGCCGACGTCATAGCCGGCGATCACCGCCGGACCGAGTCCCAGCTCGCCGATCAGCCCGACGACGCTCGCCGCCTGCCCGGCCGCGGCATACGCCTGCGCCGGGTCGCGCACGTGCTTGTCGGACTCGCCGAAGCCCCGCAGATCGGGGACGACGACGTCGGCCGCGCCCTCCAGGCGGCTGACCACCTCGCGCCAGTCGCGGTGGTCGCCCGGCCAGCCGTGCAGCAGCAGCACCGGCGACCCGGAGCCGGTGCGCTCGTAGGCGAGCGAGAAGCCGTCGACCGGTGTCGAACGCAACATCGCCAGTCAGTCTAGGGTCAGGGGATGGCAACTCTCGACGCAACCCGGGTGCTCGTCACCGGCGGGAGCAGCGGGCTCGGCCGGGCGATGGCTGCGGCGCTCGTCGAGGCGGGCGCGCGCGTCGCCCTGACCAGCCGTGACGCGGAGCGGGCCGATGCGGTCGCCGCCGAGCTCGGCGGCGGCGCGGTGGGGGTGGCCCTCGACGTGCGCGACGCCACCTCGGTGTCGGCCGGCGTCGACCGGGCCTACGAGCGACTCGGCGGGCTCGACATGCTCGTCAACAACGCCGGGATCGGGATGCGAACCGTCAACCCGCGGTTTCTGTCCGATCCCCAGCCGTTCTGGCAGGTGGCGCCCGCCGGCTTCCGCGACGTGCTGGAGACCAAGGCGACCGGCTCGTTCCTCGTCGCCCGGGCGGTCGTTCCCCGGATGCTGACCGAGGGGGGCGGGCGCATGGTCACGATCTCGATGAACGAGCAGACGATGGTCCGCGCCGGGTTCGTCCCCTACGGGCCGGCCGGCGCCGCCGTGGAGGCCCTGGCCCGGGTGATGGCCGCCGACCTGGCCGGCACCCCCGTGACCGCCAACATCCTGCTCCCCGGCGGCGCCACCGCCACCGGGATGATCCCCGACGACCTGACCGACGAGGCCCGCGGCGGGCTGCTCGACCCCGGGATCATGGGCCCGCCGATCGTGTGGCTGGCCTCGGCGCAGGCCGCCGGAGTCCACGACGAGCGGATCGTCGCCCGCGACTTCGAGGAGTGGCTGGCCGCCCGCGAGACCGGCTGAAGCTCAGCGGCGGGCACGGCGCCGATGCTCGCACCGATCAGCGACAGCTCGGGTCCGGATTGAACGTGGTGTTGACCTCGGCCAGGGTCAGCGGACCGTCCTTGGGGATCAGCTGGATGTGGTTGACCTCGGTGTTGTTGGGATCGTCGGAGGGATCGAACGGCCGGTAGAGGCCGAACCGGGCAAGTTCGGCTTCGGAGATCTGCGCTGCGCTCGAGCGCAGCAGGCTGTTGACCCCGATGTCCTCGGCCTCGCCCCGCGTGTGGGGATCGTCAGCGAACCCGCCGACGGCGACGCTGTGCGCCGGCGTGCGATACCCGCTGATCCCGAAGATGGTGATGCTCAGGTCCTTGGCCAGCGCGTTGAGCTGCGCGGTCAAGGTGGGCAGCTGGCCCTCGCTCTGACTCGTCCCGGGATCGGCGATGAACCCGGCGCCCGAGGCCGCGATGACCGGCGCGGCGTCGGCGCTGTTCGTGACCCCGCCGCATAGGTTCAGGCGCTTGAGCTCGCGCTTGACCTCGGCCAGCGCGGGCGCATGCGCCGACGCGTCGCCGACGATCTGCGGGCCGGCCGACGCCGCCGAGGCGTGGGCGCCGGCCGCCGGCTCGACGGCCTGGGGATGGGCCTGGGGAAGGGCGCTCACCGGCCCCGGGTCCGGCGCGGGCGTCGAGCCGGTCGACGGCCGTGTGCTCGAGCCGCAGGCGCCGAGCACGAGCGCCACCACCACCGCGTATGCCGACACGCTTCGTCTGACCACCGTGCGACAGGGTAGGGCGGTGGCTGGGCGCACGCGCCGGCGCCGTCCGGCGGGAGCACGGCTAGCGGCCGACCGTCGGCAGCGTGCGCGCGAACCGGCTTGGATCGGCGAGCGCCGCCGGCGTGTAGCGCCGGGCGCCCGCGTACTCCCCGGCGTTCGCCCGATCGCCCATCGACAGGATCTTGGCGTGCCCACCCTCGCGGGGGATCGAGACGAAGCGTCCATCGCCGACGTAGAGCCCGACCCGGTGACCGCCGTCGGGCTGCGTGAAGAACACCGCGTCGCCGGGGTGCAGGGCGTGGCGGGCGACCGGCATCCCGACGTCGAGCAGCTCGGCGGCGACGCTCGGGAGGTGCATCCCCTCCTGGCCGTAGGCGTCGGAGACGAGCGCCGCGCCGTCCGTCACCGGACCGCCGCCGCCGTGGGGCACGGCGATGTACTCCAGGGCGACCTTGACCGCCGCTCGCCCGATCGGCAGGTGCGGCACCGGCGCCGGGACCGGGGTCGGCGCGGTCGACAGCGGCACCGACCCGTCGGCGCTGCCGTGCAGCAGCTCCTGGGCGGCGCCCAGCTGCAGCTGGTAGCGCCCGCGGTAGGCGGCGGCCGGCTGCTCGATGTTGGCGACCCACTCGCCCCACGTGCTCGGGCTCGCGGCCAGCGCCGGATCGGCCGCCCGCGCGGCCAGCGCGTGATCGATGAACCACCGCATCTGCAGCTCGGGGTGGGTCGGATAGCCGGCATAGGCGCCGCGGTCCCAGATGCCGAGGCGCATCTGAAAGAAGCCGACCGAGTCGCGATCGCCGTAGTTGAGGTTGTGCAGGCCGGATTCGGTCAGGGCCGCCATCACGGGCAGCGCGGGCGGCAGACCGGCGCGGCGGGCGTGCGCCCCCATCCAGGCGGCGAGCGCCTGCGGAGAGGCGGCGTCGCCCGGGTAGTCGAGCCCCGTGTCGTGGGCGGGCGCGTGCTGCACCGCGATCTCGCCGGGGCCTCCGTGCTGGACCGGACCATGCACCGCCGCGGCCCCGCCGGCGGCCTCCGGGGCCGGTGCCTGCGGGGCCGGGGCCGCCGCCCGCGCGGCCGGTGCGGCGGACGCGTTGAGCTGACCGGCGTGGGGCGCCCGCCGGGGCGCGAGCGCCGGGATTCCCTGGGCCGGTGGCGCCGATGAGGCCGACGGGGCAGCCCCGGACTCCCGGCCGGGCCCGGGCGCGGCCGGCTTGACCGGCGCCGCCGCGGCATGCGCCGCCGCGGGATGGGCGGCAGGCCGGGGCTTGTCCACGAGATGCTCCATCTCCTGTCCGGTGTCGTGGGCGAGCGCGGGCGCGGCGTGCTCGAGCAGGTGCCCGAGCTCGATCCCCTCCGCCGCCGCCGCGACCATGACGCCGGCGAGGCTGGAGCGCGATTCGCGTAGCTCGAGCGTCGTCAGGGCGCTGCCGGCTTCGTCGAGCCCGGCCGCGAGCTCGCCCAGGCCGTGCTCGCGCAGCACCGCCCCCGGATCGCCGCGGAACCGCCGGCGCCGGTCGGGACTGCTGAGCAGCGCCTCGAGCAGCTCGGCGCTGCGCTGCACCTGTTCGGATTCCACGATCGTCGGTGCCGCCGGAACAGAGCGCTCTGCCATGACGTCATCCTCCCGGGCGCGAGGGCAACGCGGAAGTGGCCGCGGGTATCGACCGCACGACACCTGGACCACGGCCGAGCGCCCCGCCCCGCCGGCGCTCAGAGCAGCTTCAGTGCCGGTTCGTGGCCGTCGCGGATTGCGATCTTCACCCGTTCGGGCCGGTAGCCGCGGGCCGAGATGCGCACGAACAGCCGATCGCCGGCGCGATACGTCGTGCCCGCGAGCGATCGCTCGAGCCGGCGCACCGTGCGCCGCGACGCGATCAGGGTGGGACGAGCGCAGCCCTTGCCCTGACACAGGACGCGAACCGAGCCGCTCCTCGGCAGACGACCGACGGTCAAGCGCTCCAGGCGCGTGTGCCGGCGGCGCCACGTCCACACCAGCGACAGCTTCACCCGCAGCTGGCGTTCCCGACCCCGCGATGGAGGTGCCGAGGGCACGGGCGTCGTCACCGTCGTCCCCGCGGTCACCGGTCGTGCCTGAATCGCCACCTCATAGCCGCTCGGGTAGAGGTCGCCGATGCTGGGCGAGGTACCGGGCGCCATGCCCAGGCCCGTGTCCTGGGTTCCCGACGGTCCCGTCACCCACAGGTCGCCGTTGGCGCCCTGCACGGCCGCCTCGTAGCCGCCGCCGATCAGGCCCGCGATGCTCGGGCTGGTGCCGGGCGCCATCCGCACGCCGGTGTCCCCCGGCGACACCGCCCCCACGAGCCACAAGGTCCCGCCGCCCGACTGAAACGCCAGCTCCGTGGAGCCACCCGCCACCCCGGCGTCGGACGGGCTGGTGCCGAGCGCCATGCCGAAGCCCGTCGAGCTGCCGGCGGTGGGCGTCGAAGTCCACAGCGGTCCGCCGGGCGCCTCGAACGCGAGCTGGTACGTGTTGCCCTGGGCCGCGATCGCCGGGCTGGTCCCCGGCTGCATCGCCTCGTTGGTGGGTCCTCCCCCGGCGGTGCCGGCGCTCCACAGAGAATCGTCGTTGGCCTCGATCGCCGTCTGATATCCGCCGGACGCGATCCCGACGATGCTCGGACTGGTGCCCGAGCGCATGCCGAGCTGCCAGTCCTTGGTTCCGGCGGACCCGGTCGTCAGCAGATCACCGCTCGACGCTTGGTACGCCGCCTCCCAGCCGCCGGAGAGCAGGCCGCCCATCCCCGGGCTCGTGCCCGGCGCCATCGGGCCGCCCACGCGCCCCGCGGCGGCGGTTCCCAGGACGTCGAGGTTCCCGTCAGCCCCCTGATAACCGACCTCGTAGGAACCGCCCAGCCCGGCGATGGCCGGACTCGTGCCCGACATCACCGACACCTGCTGGTCTCCGGTGCCGGCGGCCCCGTACAGCCACAGGTCACCGCCCGCGGAGGCGTGCGCCACGCCGGGCAGCGCGACCGCCCCCGCCAAGAGTGACACCGCAAGCGCTGCCCGACCTGCGACTCGCATCGCCGCATTATGTCGGCGCGTCCGCGGCGCGGCGACAGACCCCGCGTGCCGTCGGATCCCTCGGCAAACGCGCCTAGAATGCTGGGCATGCGATTGGTGGGGACGATCGTGGTGTGCGTGCTCGCGGCCTTCGGCGCGGCGTTTCTCGTGGCCCGCGCGGTGAGCCATCGCAGCGGGGTCGCGACGGCCGCGACGACGCCGGCGGCCACCACCGCGACGACGGCGACGACGATGAGCGCCGCCGCCCAGCGGGCCGCCGCCCAGCGCGCCACGGCCCGGCGGCGGGCCGATCGACAGCTGGCCGCTCAGTTCACGCCCGGACTGACCTCGCTCAAGCCGCGTCCGAAGCCCAAGCCCAAGCCCGCGCCCCAACCCACCTACACGGCGCCGGCCACGACGACGCCGGCCACCACCACGCCCACCCCCACCTACACCGCGCCCGCCCCGAGCTATACGCCGCCGAGCGGCGGGGGCGGCGGCTCGGGCTCGTCGGGGGGCGGGACCAAGCGCAGCAGCGGCGGCACGGGCACGACGACGATCGGCTGAGCCCTCCCGGGGGTTAGCTCAGGTCGGAGGCGCGGACGGTACTCGTGGCCAGGGCCCGCTCGGCGAGGAGCAGGCGCTTCTGGTTCTGGGGCGCCTCGTCGAGGCCGAAGCGGCCAAACAGGATCCGCAGGTGTCCCTTGACCGCCGACAGGCTGAGCACCAGCTCGGAGGCGATCTGCTCGTTGGTGGCCGGCGCCGCCGGCTGATCGCCGGCCAGCGGTCGGCAGAGAGCCACCAGCACCCGCCGCTGGGCATCGGAGACCTCGGGCGCGGATGCGGTCGGCACCGCGATCGTCGCCTTCACCGGCTCGGGCTCGGGATCGCGAAACCCGAGGAGGGTGTCGCCGACCGCGATCACGTCGCCGTCGCGCAGGGTGCGCTGACCGCTCAGCCGTTCACCGTTGACGAACGTGCCGTTGCGCGAGAGGCCGTCGTCCTCGATCACCCAGCGCGTGCCGCGACGCTCGAGGTAGGCGTGGATCCCCGAAACGCGCGGGTCCCAGGCGATCTCCAGCTCGCTTCCGGGCGCCCGCCCGATCACGAGACGATCGGACTGCAGGGGGACGAGTTGCATCGCGCCGTTGTCGTCGCGCAGGAACACGAACGGGTCTCCGTGACGCTCGGCATGGATGAGCGTTTGCAGGTCGGTCGGGCTCATGGCGACCCCCAGGACCGCCCGTTCCGCGGCGCGCACGCGGGCAGCGTAGCGCTTGGTCCGGGCGCGGGAGGTGGTTCACAGACCAACGGGATGAAGGACGGTCTGAAACGACGCCAGGTACTCCGGACTGGGCGCAAAGCGATGGACGAACGGGGCGCCCCCGCTCCCGCTGCCGCCGCCCTCCTCGAAGAAGTGTCCGTTGAGATCGATGATCACGTGCTCGTTGGCGCCGCAGCCGGTGCGGTCGTAGATCGTCACGAACTGACCGTGCCCGGCCGCGATCCCCGGCTGGGACGCGAACCCCTCGGTCGTCTGCGGGCCGCTGAGAAAGCCGCCGGCGTGCAGCACGTGGGAGACGAACCCCGAGCAGTCCAGACCCCCGCCGCTCGTCCACGAGCCGTGACCGCCGCCGCTGACATAGGGCACGCCGAGCAGTGACTTCGCCGTGCGCAGCATCGTGTGCAGCTGCTCCTGCGCCCGGCCCCGCGGCGACCGCGACGCCGGTTGGCGGCCCCCGCCACCGGACGACCCGGCGCCGGCCATCGCCACGCCGCCGCCCTCGACGACGCCGACGACCGTCGTCCCGCTCCCCCCGTGGCGGCGATGAGCGACCGGGGCGGTGGCGCCGGCGGCCGCGATGGCCGTGCGGCACGCATGCCGCGCTTGGGAGAAGTCCTCGAGCAGCCGCTGGCACCGCGCCCGCAGCGGCTCGGCTTCGTTCCCAACACGGTCCTGACCGAGGGCGGCGTCGAGCGGTCCGTGGAGGGCGACGTACTCGTTGTAGGTGGTCCGGAACTTCGGCTGAATCTCGCTCAGGGCGTCCTCGTAGGCCGACAGCGCGCGCTGCACCGCCGCATAGCCGGCATGGAGGCGCTCCAGTTGCCGGGGAAGGCGACCGATCGAGTCGCGAAACGCTTCGGCCGCCCGGCCGGTCCAGTGACCGTCGTGCTGGGCTGCCGTCAATCCCACGGCGGTGTCGGCTGACTCGCGGGCGGCAGTGCCGAAGTCGGCGGCGAGACGACCCACCTCGTCGGGCACCACCGACAGCAGCCACGGGGTGCGGGGGTCGTCGCGCGGATCGGTCACGCGCCGATGATCCGCGGCGACCGGACCGGGGGGAAGCGGCCGAGGGTATGGAGTGCGCGATACCTGCGCTCAGCGCGTGAGCAGGCGGGCGCTCGGCTTGCGCCCGGCGCGGATCACCAGCTCGATCCGCTCGGCGCGCAGGCGCGGCGCCGTCACGGTGATGAAGAGGCGCTGGCCGGCGCGGAAGCGGCCGGCGAGCAGCGAGGCGATCACCCGCTTGAGGTGCCGCGGCGCGCCCGAGGTGACCGTCAGCCGCGGGCAGTGCGGGCCGACGCAGCGGACGGTGACCCGCCCGCGCGCGGGCGCGCGCTCGGTGACGACCTTGAGCAGCCGAGTGTGGCTGCCTGCGAACCGCCAGGAGATCTCGAAGCGCATGTGCACCCGGCGCCGGCCCCGCGGAGCCGGCGTGAGCTGGGGATTGGACGTCGTGATGAACTGATCGAGGACGGTGGCCTGGTTGCCCGCCGCATCGACGACCGTCGCCGTCAGCTCGTGCCGTGCGTCCGAGAAGGCGGCCGTCGGCACGGGCAGCGTGATCTGCTCGACGGCCGGGCACGGCTGCTGGCGGTCGAACATCAGCGCGCCGTACGACGGGTCTGCCCCCAGCGAGACACACGCTCCATCGTTGGTGTTCGGCGTTCCCGCGTACACCGGCCGTCCGTCGAGCGCGACCGTCACCGTGTAGACGCCTGGACCGTTGGGGTCGCTGGCGGTCATCAGCAGGTGCGCGGTTCCGCGGACGCCGGTGCCCAGGGCGGTGCCGGTGATGTTCGTGGCGGAGGGAACCGCGCCGTTGCTCAGCAGCATGCGCGAGCTGATGACCTGCACCGAGGAGACGTTGCCGTCACTTCCCCCGCTCGTGCAGTGATAGCCGGCCGCGCCGCCGCAGCCGGCGGAGACGTAGACGTCGCCGCCCGCGTCGGCGGGCAGGGTCAGCGCCCCCGTGTAGTGATTGCTGCCCGGCGAGCACGGGCCCAGCCCCGATGCGCACTGAAACAGGACATCGTCGGGGTAGATGAAGGCGGGCTCGTAGAGCACGGCCGTCCCCGAGGCGTTCGTCCCGCCCCCGTCGGCCTCGAAGGCGACGTCGAGCGTGCCGCCGGCGATCGTCGAGCCGGTCGGCGGCGCGTACTGGAGGGTCTCGCTGGCGCCCACCGGGACCGGCACCAATGCGCTGAGCGCGCCGAACATCGGCGTTCCCGGCCCGCAGCGGGCGCTGTTGGAGGACCCGTTTCCGGCCTGCGCTCCCGAGCTCGTCCAGCCCTCGCTCGACGCCGCCGACCCGTCGGGATTGACACACGACACCTGGACCCAGCTGCCGGCGCTCGCCGACCCGGCGGCCGCGGCCAGCGCCACGAGCGCGACTCCGAGCGCGGCCAGGGCCCGGCGGGTCACCGTCGCAGCAGCCGCGCCCGCGGCCGGCGGTTGTCGCGGATCTGAAGCTCGATGCGCTCGGACCGGCGACGGGGAGCGCTCACCGTGATGAGCAGGGTGTCGCCCACCCGGAACCGCTTGCCGGCCAGCGCGGCCAGCAGGCGCTTGACCCGCCGGGCGCTCACCGAGGTGACTGCCAGCTTCGGACAGCCCCGCCCGGCGCAGCCGACCGACACGCGGCCGGTCCGCGCGAGCCGCCGGACGACGATCGAGCGCAGCGTCGTCGTGGCACCCAGCCACCGCCAGCTGATCACGAACTGAGCCTTCACCCCCCGCCGGGCGACCGGCGTGTACTGGGGGTTGGAGGTGTGAATCGTCTGGTCGAGAACCGACGCGACATTCCCGGCGGCGTCGGTGACCTTGACGCTGAGCTGGTGCGGGCCGTCGGGCAGGCCGGCCGTCGGCACCGGAGCATCGACCGACTCGGTCGCAAGACAGGGTTGCTGGTTGTCGAACATCACCGCCCCCGTCGCCGGGTCGGTTCCGCGCGCGGCGCACGCTCCCCCGTTGTCGTTCGGACTTCCCGAGTACGCGGTCCGGCCGTCGACGGTCACCGTGACCAGATAGACGCCGGGCCCGCCGGGGTCCTTGGCGGTGAACACGAGATGCGCTGTCCCGCGGGCGCCACTCTGTAGGGCGCTGCCGCTGAAGTTGACCCCCTGCGGCGATACGTTGCTTCGCAGCAGGAAATCGGCCGAGTTGATCTGGGCGACGGCCCACCCGCCGTGGCCGGCGTTCTCGTCACAGGCGCCGCTCGGCGTACCGGCGGCGCACGCCGCCTCCGCGAAGAAGTCCCCCCCGGCGTTGGCCGGCAAGGTGATCGGGCCCGAGTAGTAGAGCCCGTCGCCGGCCGCATGATTCGGGCACTGGGCCAGCCAGGCCACGCACTGGTAGAAGAGGTCGCTCGGGGAGTTCGTCGGGGAGGGCTCGTAGAGGCCGGCCATGCCCACCGCGTCGATCGTGCCGCCGGCGTCCTGCCCGTAGCCGTTGGCGGCCAGGTTGACGTTCACCGCGCCGCCCACAAGCGTCGCCGTCGACGGCGGCGTGTACTGGAGCCATTCCGAGGAGCCCGTCGCGGACGGCGATGACGGGCTGAGGACGGCGCTCATCGGCGTGCCGGGCCCGCAGCGCACGTCGTTGTAGGCAAATCCGCCGGGGCTGCCCTCCGGATATCCCGACCAGCCCTCGTTGGGGGCCGCCGTGCCGTCCGGGTTGACGCAGGACACCTGCATCCATACCCCGGCCCGCGCCGAACCGGCACCGAGGGCCAGCCCGAGGAGCGCGACCGCCAGCGCCAGGCCCACCCGCGGCCGGGTCATCCCTTCACCAGCCGCGCGCTCGGCTTGCGGTTGTTCTGGAAGGTCAGCACGACCCGCTCGGCCCGCCGGTGCGGCGCGCTGACGGTGATCAGGAGGGTGTCGTTGGCCGTGAACCGCCGCCCGCGCAGAGCGTGCAACAGCCGCGCGATGCGTCGTGCCGGCGCCGACGTGACCTTCAGCTTCGGACAGCCGCGGCCGCGGCAGCGCACCGACACCCGCCCGTCGGGCGGCAGCCGCCTGACCGTGAGCGAGCGCAGCGTCGTGTGCCGGCCGAGCCACTGCCAGCTGATCAAGAACTGCGCGCGCACCCCGCGGGGCGCCGCCGGCGTCAACTGCGGGTTGGAGGTCGTGATCCGCCGGTCAAGGACGGTCGAGGTGTTGCGGGCGGCGTCGACCAGCGTCGCCGTCAGCTGATGGCTGCCGTCGGGGAGCGTCGCCGTCGGCACGGGCACGTCGACGACCTCGGTCACCGGACACGGCTGCTGGTTGTCGAACATGAGCGCCCCGGTGGCCGGATCGGTCCCGCGCGAGACGCATTCCCCGCCGTTGGCGTTCGGCGTGCCCGCCCACACCGTGCGACCGTCGAGCGCGACCGACACTGAATAGACTCCGGGACCGCCGGTGTCGGTGGCGGTGAACACGAGAGCGGCCGTGCCCCGCGCGCCGGACTGCAGGGCGCTGCCGCCGAAATTGGCCGCCTGGGGCGCGGCGCCGCTGCTCAGCAACAGCTGCGCCGCGGAGATCTCGCCGAGGGCCCACGCGCCGTGGGTGGACCCCGTGTCGCAGGTGTTGGAGCCCAGTGCCGTGCACGCCGCCCCGAGGTACAGGCTCCCACCGCGATCGGTGGGCAGGGTCACGACGCCGGAGTAGTCGTTGCCGCCATTGCACCAGCCGAGCCCCTCGACGCAGGAGAAGAACGAATCGCTCGCGTCGCTGACGAGCTGCGGCTCGTAGAGGGCGACGATCGCGCGGGCATACGTGCTGCCGCCGTCGGCGTAGGCGGTCACGTTGACGTTTCCGCCGACGAGCGTCGAGCCGGCCGGGGGCGTGTACTGGAGGTTCTCGCTCGCCCCGTTCGGCGCCGGGGTCGCGTCGCCGAGCACGGCCGTCATCGGCGAGCCGGGCGAGCAGCGGGAGTCGTTGTCGGACCCGAGCGTCACACCCCCCTGGGCGAAGCCGGTCCACCCCTCGCTCGGCGCCGCCGACCCGTCGGGATTGACGCACGCAAGCTGTATCCACTGCCCGGCGCGGGCTGACGTGACCCCGAGGGCCGGGGCGAGGGCCAGCACAACCGCCAGTGCGGCGGCGTTGCGCCACAGCCCCCCGCTCGCTGCCTTGCGGTACTCCCACACCGTGGCGGCGAGTGTAAAGCAGGCGATCAGGCCACCGTCACGGTTGCACCGGCCGCCGCGCGCCGGCGCTCGGGACTCTTCTGCGCCGGTGCCGAGGCCCGCCCGGAGGCGCCGCTCGGAACCGGACCACCGACCGCGGCCCCGCCGCTCGGGGTCGAGCCGGGCTCGGTGGGGGGGTCGGTCCCGGGACCGGGGAGGCGAGCGCCCGGACCGCCGGTGATCGGCCGAGGACCGCCCCAGAAGCCCGATGTCGCGCGCTCCCGGACGCGGTCGTCGATGCGCTGGTAGGCCTCGGCAGCCTTCTCCAGGCCTCCCATCAGGTCGGCGATCTCGCCGCCGACCTGGCTGACGCCGTGATGCCAGCTCGTGCAGAAGTCCTCGACCGTCTGGTCCATGTTGTCGCCGCCGAGCAGGCCCTCGAAGCCGTAGACCACACTCGGCATGGCGAGCAGGCGGGTGTGCAGGAGACCGAGCTCTGAGCGCAGTGACTGAAGGCTCGAGCCGTCGACGACGAACCGGGACATGGAGGGCAGTATGCGATCGCCGCCGCGGTGAGCGGAAGTGGCCGGGGGTATGAGCCGGGCAGTACCCGCCGGCGGACCGCACCGCTACCCTTGGCGCGGCGCAGATGCGAGTCGTGCTCGACAATCCCGCCGCCGAACCAGCGGACGTCGAGCTGCAACTCGGCCGCGAGGACGCCACGGTCGGCGATCTCCTGGACATCCTCCCGGGCGCGCAGCTCGCGCGGGGGATCGTCGTCGACGGGCGCTTCTGCCACGTCGACCTGGCGCTGTCGGAGATCGGCCTCTATGAGGGGGCGCGCATCGAGCCCGCCGACGGCGCTCCGCAGCAAGGCGAGGTCTCGGCCGCGCTGCTCGAGCTGCGCGTCGTCGCCGGCTTCGACGCCGGGCTCCGGGTGCCGCTCGAGCCGGGTGGCG
Organism: uncultured Solirubrobacteraceae bacterium; assembly: GCA_963744845.1. Classification (GTDB taxonomy): domain Bacteria; phylum Actinomycetota; class Thermoleophilia; order Solirubrobacterales; family Solirubrobacteraceae; genus Palsa-465. The sequence continues at coordinate 240,910 of CAVUVE010000011.1, read as the reverse complement.
TGGTCATCGGCCGCGACGCGGACTGCGACCTCGTGCTGACCGACGACGGTGTCTCGCGCCGCCACCTCCGCGTCACCCCGGGGCAGGGCGGGCTGCGGGCCACGATCACCGACCTGGACTCGGTCAACGGGACGTGGGTGGAGGGCGCTCGCATCCGCCAGCCGACCGACGTGGCGCCGGAGACGATCTTCGAGGCCGGCGACGTCGCGTTCACGGTCGTCCCCCGGACCGCAGGGCTGCCCGTGGATCCGGTGCGCCAGGCGAGCCTCGCCGGAACGATCGCGTTCAACCGTCCGCCGCGCTCGCGCACGCTCGCCGCCCACGACCCGCTCGCCGCCCCCGAGCAGCCGGGGGAGACCTCCCGTCCGCGCTTCAGCATCGCCTCGGCGGTCGGTCCGCTGATCCTCGGCGCCGTCATGGTGATCGTCCTCCACAGCATCATCTACGCCCTGTTCATGCTGCTCAGCCCGGTGCTGGTGATCGGCAGCTGGCTGGAACAACGCCGCCAGGCGAGCCGCAGCTCGCGCGGCGACGAACGCGACTTCCAGCGTCAGCTGGCCACCTTCCGCCGCCAGGTGGCCGAGCGCCAGGCGGCCGAGCTGCGCCGGCGGCGCGATGCGTTTCCCGACATGGCCGAGATCCTGCGGCGGGCGACGGCGCCCGACCCGAGACTGTGGGAGCGCCGGCCCGAGGACGACGACTTCCTGTCGCTGACCGCCGGTTTCGGCGAGGTGCCCTACCGCCCCGCGCTCGACACCCGCACCACCCCCGCCCAGGACGCCGAGGTGGTCCTCGCCGAGCACGGGTGGCTCGAGCTCTCGCCGGTACCGGTGGCGCTGGCCAAGGGCGGCGTCGTCGGGATCGTCGGCCAGCGTGGTCAGACCCTCGCCCTCGCCCGGGCACTCCTCTGCCAGGCGGCCGTGCTGCACGGCCCCGCCGATCTGACGGTGGCGGTCTTCTGCGACGAGGACGCCGGCGAGGACTGGGACTGGGTCAAGTGGCTGCCGCACGTCCGCGACGCGGCGAGCAGCTCGAGCCGGCAGCTGGCGATCGGCCCTGAGGAGGGTGCCGCGCTGGCCGCCGAGCTGACCGAGCGCGACCCCGACGATCAGCGGCGGATCCTGGCCGTGCTCGACAGCCCGGCGTTGATCGAGGGTCGCGGTGCGGCGGGACGGGCGTTGTTGCGCGCCGGAGACCACGTCTCGGGCATCGTCCTGGCCCGCGCCTCCGAGCGGCTGCCGGCCGCCTGCTCGACGGTGGTCGAGCTCGCCGACGAGGCCGGAGAGGCGCGGCTGATGCGCCCGCAGCTCGGCGAGCGCGTCGATCCGCTGCTCGTGGCGGGCATCTCGTCGGCCACGGCTCGGGCGTGTGCCCTGGCGCTGGCCCGGTTCGAGGATGCCGACCTGCACCTGGTGGGCGGCGCGCTGCCCGATCACGTGAGCCTGCTCTCGCTGCTGGGGATGGGCGAGCCCGATCCCGAGCTCATCCGTTCGCTCTGGGCCGGCGATCTGCAGACGCACCGGCTCTCGGCGCCGTTCGCCCTCGCCGAGGACGGCGCGCTCGACGTCGACCTGATCGGCGACGGCCCCCACGGCCTCGTCGCCGGCACGACCGGCGCCGGCAAGAGCGAGCTGTTGCGCAGCCTCGTGGCCGCGCTGGCGGCCCGCCATCCGCCGGCCCGGGTCAACTTCGTGCTCATCGACTACAAGGGTGCAAGCGCGTTCGCCGAATGCGCGCAGCTGCCCCACACCGTCGGCATGGTCACCGACCTCGACGAGCATCTCGGCGAGCGCGCGCTGCGCAGCCTCGAGGCCGAGCTGCGCTACCGCGAGCGGGTCCTGCGCGATCACCGCGCCTCGGATCTGCTCGAGTACGACCGCCAGGTCGCCGAGGGCCGGGCGCAGGCGCTGCCGCGGCTGCTGGTGATCATCGACGAGTTCGCGACGCTCGCCGCCGAGCTGCCGGACTTCGTCCCGTCGCTGGTCGGCATCGCCCAGCGCGGCCGCAGCCTCGGCGTGCACATGGTCCTTGCCACCCAACGCCCGACGGGGGCGGTCAACGAGAACATCCGCGCCAACACCAACCTGCGCATCTGCCTGCGCGTCCAGACCCCGCAGGACTCCAGCGACGTGATCGACTCGCCGGCGGCGGCCAAGATCCCCCGCAAGCAGCCGGGGCGCGCGCAGGTGCGTCTCGGCCCGTCCGAGCTGATCCCGGTGCAGACGGCGCTCGTCACCGGATCGACGGCCACCGGTCAGTCGGCCGCGGTGGCCGTGGCGCCGTTCGCGCCCGGCGCGGCGGTCGCGGGGACGAACGGCGGCGAGCCGGACACCGCGCGTGACGCGGGCTCCGATCTGCAGCGCCTGGTGAGGGCGGTGGGCACGGCCTTCGCCGGGTCAGCGCCGATGCGCCGCCCGTGGCTGCAGCCGCTGCCCGGCCATGTCGACCTCGGCGAGCTGGTGGCGCGCGGCCGGCCCGCCGCGCTCGCGCAAGTGGCCGGCGAGGGCGGCCTCGTCGTCTCCCTCGCGCTGGCCGACGACCCCGAGGCGCAGGCGCAGTATCCGATCGGGTGGGACCTGGCCGCCGGCAACCTGCTCCTGTACGGGATCGGCGGCAGCGGGACGACGACGGCGCTGGCGACGCTCGCCCTCGCCCTCGCCGACACCACCGATCCCGCGCACCTGCACATCTACGTGCTGGACTTCGGCGCCGGGGAGCTGGCCCCGCTGGCCGGCCTGCCGGCGGTGGGCGCGGTGATCGGCGCGGCCGAGCACGAGCGCCAGCGGCGCCTGCTGCGCCGGCTGCGGGGCGAGCTGAGCGTGCGGCGGGGACTGGACCCGGCGGCGCGGGCGGCCGCACCCCGGATCGTGCTCCTGCTCGACGGCTACGGCGGCTTTGCCTCCGAGCACGCCGACCTCGCCGGCGATGCCGTGCGCGAGGCGCTCGCCCGCGTCTGGGCCGACGGCCCCGAGCTGGGGGTCCACACGGCGATCGCGGCCGACCGGCTGGGCGCGGTGCCGACGGCGCTCGCCTCGCTGGCCCAGCAGCGGCTCGCCTTTCAGCTGGCCGACGCCGGCGACCTCGCCCAGTTCGGGCTGACCCGGCGATCGATCCCGCAGTTCAACCCCGGGCGCGCCGTCGTCGGTGGCTCGGCGCAGGTCATCCAGATCGCCCGCGATCCCCGCCCGCTCGGCGAGGCGGTCGCCGACCGGGCCGGCGACGCGGGCGACGCGGACCGAGCGCAGGGTGGGCCGCCCCCCGTCGAGGTCCTGCCCGAGAGCGTGTCGGTCAGGACGCTGCTCGGCGCCGGCCGGGCCGACCGCGACCCCCTGTTCGTTCCCATCGGGATCGGCGACGAGACGCTCGAGCCGGCCGGGTTCGAGCTCTACGAGGGCGACCACGCGCTGATCGCCGGACCGCCGCGGACCGGCCGCTCCACCGCCCTGCTCGTCATCGCCAAGGTCGTCTCTGAGCTGTATCCGGACGTCGTGCTCACCGGGATCGCGACGCGACGTTCACCGCTGCGCGACTCCCCCGCGCTCTCCTCGATGATCACCTCGGTCGACGACGTGGCCGAGCTGGTCGTGGCGCTGCGGGCGTCCGAGCGGACGCAGATGCTGCTGATCGATGACGCCGACGCGGTCGACGATCCGGCGCGCGTGCTGTCGGACCTGTTCTCCGCACCGGCGTCGAACGTCCACGCCGTCATCGCCGGCCGGGTCGATGCCCTGAAGACGCTCGGGCACTGGAGCGTCGGCGCGCGGCGCTCACGCACCGGCCTGCTGCTCGTCCCCGACCTCCAGGTCGACGGCGCGCTGCTCGGCGTGACCCTGCCCCGCCGACCGGCACCGCCGGTCCGCCCGGGGTGCGGCTACCGGGTCGACCCGGGCGGCTTCGAGGTCATCCAGGTCGCCCACGCGCAGCCGCCGCCCGGGTAGGTCTCGGCCGCGATCACCCGACCATCGTGGCCCGGATGCCGTCCTCGGTGAGCTGGTACTGGGTGCCGGCCGAGCTGAGCAGGCGCGAGATTCCGTCGAGCGCGTCCTTGAGCCCGGCGGCCGAGCGCTGCCACTCCTCCCACAGAGCGTGGAACTGACCGGAGGCCGAGCCCTGCCACTCGCCGCCGATGACCCCGCTGACCTCGCCCTGCATGCGGGTGAGCTGATCCTGAATCTGGGTCGAGCCCGTCTGGACGTTGCTCGCCAGCGTGTGCAGTTCCTCCGAGGTGACCTTGATGAGACTCACGACTGACCTCCTGATGAGTTGACGATCACGCCGTGATGACGACGCATTCGCAGTATCAGGTCGGTCGGGACAAGCGAGAAGTGGCCGAGGGTATGAAGTCCGCGATACCCGTCGCCGCTGGATCGGCGCGCGGTTACAGCCGGGTGACCTCGCGCTGCAGGGCCCGCTCGTCGCCGCGGATCCGGTCGCGGGCACCGTTCCACCGTCGCGAACTGTTGGCGCGTCCGGCGGCCGCGAGGCGAGCGTAGTCTGCGGCCGTCGCCCGGAGCGTCTGAGACAGCGGCCCCGCCGACGCAGTGGCGGAGCTCAGCGGCGCGGCCCGCTTGGCGGCGGTGGCATACGCGCCGGCGACGGCGGCGGCCGCGTCGGCCTGGGTGCCGGCGGTCTTGGCGTTGAGCAACCGGGTGAGCGAGCGGTTGCGCGTCACGGCCAGCCCGCGGACGATCGTCGTCAGCCGCTTGTCGGCCGCCGCCGTGGCCGTGGCCGCCGCCTGCCTCTCCTTGGCCGCGGCCAGCGCGGCGCGGGCCCGCACCGCGGCAGCGGTGTCGGGACGGGGCGCCGGATGGCGGGTGGCGGGCTGGGCCAGGATCACCCCGACGACCGCCGCGGCCGCCATCGCGACGACGATCCCGGCGGCGATCAGCCGGCGGCGCACCGTGTCCGCCGTCACCGGAGCGTCCTCGTCACCCTCGTCGCGGTGGCGGCGTGCCGGGCGCAGGATCGTCGTGTTGCTGCGTCGCGGGGAGCGCCGGGGGGCGATCGTCGTCGGCGGGGAGACCCCACCCCGGGGCCCGGGGCCCGTTGCGTCGGGGGCCATCACGTCGGGGCCCAGCAGGTCAGGGCCCATCGGCACTCCGGGAACCGACTCGCCGGTGATCGTCTCGGCGACCGGCGGCGCCGGCACCCCGGCGGCGCGGAACTCCGCCGGGGTCAGGGTTCCCTCATCGCGTCCCCCCTCTTCGAGGACGAGCCGCGCCTGGCGGCGCCAGCGCGGCCCGAGCAGGTCCAGGACGACGTCCTCCAGCTCCACCCAGGCCGCGTCGGCACTCTGGAAGCGATCGTCCGGGCGCTTGGCCAGCATGCGCGCCAGCCAGTCGGCGACCCCCTCGTCGATCGACGGGACGACCGTGCGCACCGAGGGCACGGGCTCGTGGACGTGGCGATAGAGCACCGCCACCGGGGTGTCTGACTCCTCGAAGGGCACCGTCCCGGTCAACAGCTCCCAGGCGACGATGCCCAGCGAGTACAGGTCGGTGGCCGGCGTCAGGTCGGTGCCGAGGGCCTGCTCGGGTGACATGTACGTGGGTGTGCCAATCGTCGTGCCCTCGACGGTGACCACCACCCGGGTGGCCGCCTTGTTGTAGGCGCGGGCCACGCCGAAGTCGGCGATCTTCACCCGCCCGTCGGAGCCGACGAGCAGGTTCTCGGGCTTGAGGTCGCGGTGCACGATGCCGTGACCCTCGCCGTGCGAGAGGCCGGCCAGTACGCCCTCCAGCACCCCGGCGATCTGGGCCAGGGAGAGCTTGCCCACGTACTGGCGCAGCGAGCCGTGCGGGACGAACTCCATCGCGATGTACGGCACCCCGTCGTCTTCGAAGAACTCGTGCACGGTGACGATGTGGGCATGGTTCATCGCGCCCGCCATCCGCGACTCCACGACGAAGCGCTCGGCGAACGTCGAATCCCCGGCGTGAAACGGCGCCAGCTCCTTGAGCGCGACGGGGCGGCGCAGATCACGCTGCTCGGCGAGGTACACGACCGCGGCACCACCCCGGCCGATCACCTCCAGCAGGTCGTAGCGGCCCACGCGTCTCAGCACTTCTGGCATAGCTACTCGCAGTCTGCCACCGTTTCGGTGCATCGATGCTCTGTCCCGTCTGCCGCCGCCAGCTCAGCCGCGACGCCGCCCGCTGTCGCGCGTGCGGCACGCCGCGACCCGACCCCTCCGGCCACGTCCGTCACCTCGATCTCGTGCTCACCGGCGGCGAGCGCGTCCCGCTTGACCGCTCGCTGACGATCGGGCGGGCCCCCGCCAGCGACCTGCGACTCGAGGATGCGAGCGTCTCTCGTGTCCATGCACGGATCGAGGTCGGCAGCAACGGCACCGCCCTTGAGGATCTCGGCTCCAGCTACGGGACGTTTCTCGACGGCCGGCAGGTGTCCCAACGCACGCCTCTGGCAGCGGGGATGCGGATCGAGCTGGGCGATTGCCGGCTGGAGGTCGCCGAGCGCGTCGACCGCGCCGCGGCCGGCGACACGATGTCGGTTCCGGCCGGGATGAGCCTCGTCGTGCACCAGCCGCTGGTGCGCCGCTCCCGGCTCAGCGGTCAGGCGGCGCGCCGGCCGCGCCTGCGCTCGGGGTGGTCGCTCAAGCGCCTGGATGCGACCGAGGGCGACGAGCGCTTCGTGCTCAAGGATCACCGCTCGGCGGCGTTCATGGGCCTGGCGGCGCCCGAGGCCGAGCTCGTCCAGCTGCTCACCGGCGAACGCGAGCTGGCCGAGCTCGTCGGCGAAGCGAGCGCGCGGTGCGGTCCCGACGGGCCGGCCCGGCTGGCCCGGCTGCTCGCTGAGCTCGCCGACCGGGGGCTGCTCGCCGGCGTGGAGGAGGCGCCGGCGGCGGGCGCGGGCGTGCCGGCGTGGCTGGTGCGCCTATTGCGTCCCCGCGAGCACGAGCTCGCCGGCGTGCCGGCGCTCATCGCCGCCGTCTACCGCCGCGGTGGCTTCGTGCTGTTCACCCCGGCGGCGGCCGTCGTGCTCGGGGCGGTGGCGGTCGCCGGCCTCATCGCCTTCGCGGTCCTGATCGGCGGCCGCGCCGCCACGCCCCTGGTGGTCGCGCGGCGCGTGGGGCTGGGCGCGCTCGTGTTCGTGCTCGGCCGGCTGGCGCTCGTCGTCTGCCACGAGCTGGCGCACGGACTCGTCGCCGAGTCCTTCGGGCGTCCGGTGTCGCGCGCCGGCGTCAAGGTGGCCCTCGTGTTCCCGTACGCGTTCGTCGACACCACCGACGCGTGGTTCGAATCGCGCCGCCGGCGGATGATGATCAGCCTCGCCGGACCGGCCTGCGACCTCGTGCTCGGCGGCGCGTGCGCCCTCGCCTGCTGGCTGTGCGCGCCGGGCGGCGCTCGCGACGTGCTGTTCCAGCTGGCCTTCGGCGGCTACGTGGGCGCGCTGTTCAATCTCAACCCGTTGCTCGAGCGCGACGGATATCACGTGCTCGTCGATCTGCTCCGCGAGCCCGGGCTGCGCCGCCGCGCCTCACGCCGGCTGGCCGACGCGCTCGCCGGACGCAGCCGACCGCGGCCCGAGTCCGACCGGCGGTTGCTGGCCTACGCCCTCGCCTCGGTGGCGTGGTCGGCGATCACGATCGCCTTCTGCGTCGTGCTGTCGCTGCGCTACTACCACCGGCTGGCGTCGCTGGCCCCGCCGGCGCTCGTGTGGACGGTCTTCGCCGGCTTCTACATCCTGCTCGCGCTCCCGCTCGCCGCGCAGCTGCTGCGGCCGCTGTGGATCCGCGTGTCCCGCCCCGACGCGGGCGTGGCCTAGTGGGTCTGCCGGGCGAGCGCCGCGCGCGCTCGCGACAGCCGGCAGTCCGCCAGCATGACGAGGCTCTGGCGCACGATCGTGCGCACCGTCTCGCCCTGGTAGATCCACGCCGGGTTGGCGTGAAACACCGCGGCCAGCTTGGTCGCCTGGCGGCTCGCCGTCGCCTCCAGGGCGGCCACTTGGGCCGGCGGCGCCGGGGGAAAGGCGGAGAGCTGGTCGGCGAGGCCACAGGCCGTCGAGATCCCGCTCAGCGACGTGTCAAGCCGGGCGGCCTGCCGCGGTGGGGCCTGGGGCCGGGTCGCCCCGCACCCGCCGGCGAGGAGCGCCACGGCGACGGCGACGGCCAGCGGGATGAGACGTCGCGTGCGCATCAGGTGAGGAGCAGGAGGGACGCCGCGCCGAGGACGGCCGTGCCCACCGTCCACCACGCGATGTAGTCGCCGATGTGGCCGCTGTGCAGGCCGCGAAAGCCGTCGACCGCGGTCGCCACCGGAGCGAGCGGCCCGCGCGCAAGCGTCGCGCGCACCCCGGGACCGAACAGCCCGAGCGCCGCCACGGCGACGGCGCCGAGCACCGCCGCGGACGCATACGCGTAGTCATAGCCGGCGAGGTGGGTGTGCGGCACCGGCGCGAACCGGGCCGCGCCCCGCAGCACCCAGCCGATATAGGCGGCGTGGTCGCCGAAGTGGCGGGCGGCGGTCTCGATCCCGGGAACAAGGCCGGGGACGAGGCCCAGGACGGCCGTCGCCGCGATCAGGACCGCCGGGACGAGCACCATCGACGGCGGGGTCCGGTCGCGCGATGCGGTCTCCTCGTCGGGCTCATCAGTCGACTCCCCCGCCTCGGGTTGATCGCCGGGGTCGGAGTGTCCCCAACCCAGGAATACCCGTCCGGCGACGCGCAGCACCGCGCCGGCGGTGAGGATCGAGGAGATGACGAACACGGCCGGTAGCCATGGGTAGTGGCCGTCGATCGCCGCCGCCTCGAGTAGCGACTTGCCGAAGAAGCAGGTGGTCAGCGGGAACGCCGCCAGGGCCAGCCCGGCGATCACGAACAGCACCCCGACGAGCGGCAGCGCCCGTCCCGCGCCCTGCAGATCGAACTCGTCGAGTGAGCCGAAGCGGTGCAGCAGGATGCCGACGAGCATGAACAGCGCCGCCTTGTCGAGGCCGTGGCCGACGACGTACACGGCCGTCCCGGCCAGTCCCGCGCCGCTCAGCAGCCCCAACCCGCAGAGGCACACGCCGACGTGGCTGATCGTCGAGAACGCCAGCAGTCGCTTGACGTGGCGCTGGGTGAAGCACATGACCGCGCCGCCGAGCGCGGTCACCGTCCCGAAGGCGACGAGGATCGCCCGCAGGGGCACGGCGTGCGGGCCCAGCGGCCCGGCGAAGATCGTCCAGTACAGCCGGGCGATGGCATAGACCCCGAGCTCGACCATCACCCCCGAGAACAGGACGCACACCGGCGTGGGGGCCACCGAGTGGGCGTCGGCGAGCCAGAAGTGCAGCGGGATCGCCGCCGCCTTGGTGAGAAAACCGGCGAACAGCAGCACCATGGCGACGATCACCAGGGGGTCGGCGTGGTGGCCGTCGAGCGCCGCGCCGATCTGGGCCATGTTCAGCGCGCCCGTGCGCGCGTAGAGCAGGGCGACGCCGAGGAACATCGCGTAGGCGGCCACGCTGTTGGAGATGGCGAAGTTGATCGCGCCCTGGATCGGCCCCCGAGACTCGATCTGGTAGGCCGTGAGCGCATAGGCGACGGCTCCCATGAGCTCGAAGAAGACGACCAGGTTGAACAGGTCACCGGTGAGCGAGAACCCGGCCATGGCGGCCAGGAACAGGAGCATGAGGGCGTGAAAGAGCCCGTCGACGGCCTCGAAGTAGCGCCACGAGTAGATGAGCGACGCGGTGACGAGAACCGCCGCGAAGGTGGCCAGCCCGGCGCCGATCGAATCGACGGAGAAGGCGATCCCGATCGAGACCATGTGCTTGGGTCGCCAGCCGCCCATCCAGTAGGCGAACGGGTGGTGCACGGCACGCGCCAGCAGCAGGGCGCACAGGACGACCACGGCGAGCGCGACGCCGGTGGCGCCGAGGTCGTTGACCAGCCGCGGCGACCAGCGCCGGGCGCCGGTGAGCACGGCGGCGGCGATCAGCGGGACGACGACCGGGAGGGCCGTGATCGGCACGGCGTCAGGCCTAGTCGCGAAGGACGCGCAGGTCGTTCGGATCCAGGCTCCCGAAGCGCTTGTGAGCCTGCACGGCCAGCGCGAGGAGCAGGGCGCTGACCGTCGCCTCGATCACGACATCGGTCAGCACGAGGACCTGGACCACCGGATCGACGGCCTTGGACACGGCCGGGATGTCGGCGAAGATCGGCGCCGCGCCGCCGGTGCGGTACCCGACTCCGAGCAACACGACGTAGGTCGCCGATTGGACGATCGTCAGCGACAGGATCGTCCGCACGAGGTTGCGGCTGGAGACGATGCCGTAGAGGCCCGCGACGAACAGCCAGGCGGCGATCGCGAACGGGAGAAAGCTCACCGGGACCGCCTGCGAATCATCATCGCCTGGTCCAGGAACTCGCTCCAGGCCACGAGGAAGGCGCCGCTGACCTCCAAGCCGACGGCCGTGCTGGCGACGTCGATCTGGCCGGCCGACAGCAGGTGGCCGGCGATGCCGAGCGGCAGGAAGTTCTTGAAGAAGATGCCGACGAAGACGAGGCCGGCCACTCCGACCATCGCATACCCGGCCGCCCCGACCGCCTCGCCGACCTCGAGCAACGTGTGCGGAGACACGAACCGGGTCCGCAGATACCGTCCGGCGAGGAACAGGGCCAGCGGCGCGGTGGCGAGGACGATCCCACCCTGGAACCCGCCCCCCGGGGTGATCTGCCCGTGCACGACGATGTAGCCGCCGAGCGCCAGCATCACCGGAACGAGGATCAGGACAAGCACCCGTAGGGCCTCGCTCGCGCCCCCGAACGCGTGCTCCTCGGCCTCCTCGAGGCTTGGCCCCTCCTCCTCGCCGCGGAGATCGCGCAAGATGAGCACGATCCCCAGCACGGAGCCGAACAGGATGAACTCCTCGCCCAGGGTGTCGAAGCCGCGGAAGTCGAAGTTGAGCGCGGTGACGAGGTCGGTGGCATGGCGCACCGTCACGCCGACGCCGTTGATGACGTTGCCGTCGACGCCGTGGTAGTCACCGAAGTCCGGGAGGCCGGCGAAGCCGATGACGAGCACCGCGGCCAGTCCCGCCGCGGCGACGGCGAACACCGTCAGCCGGACCCGCCGGCTCATCCGTCCTCCGGCCTCGAGGTGCGGTCGCGCTCCTGCTCGCGGATCTTGCGCAGGGCGAGGAGGATCATCACCGGCAGCCCGACGGTGGAGACGACGATCTCCGAGAGCGCGACATCGGGGGCCTGAAAGACGAAGAACAGGACCGCCAGGGTCAGCCCGAAGATGCCGAGGACGATCGTCTGACGCAGGGGGTCGGAGGTCATCACGACGCCGGTGCCGCCGAGGGCGACGAGCACCAGGGCGGCGGTCTGCAGCACGGTCATGGTTCCCGGGCCTCCTCGATGCCGGCCCGGTAGTCACCGTGCTCGCGGATGAGCAGGCTGCGAACGGTGCTCTGGACGAGGATCGGCCCGGCGAGGACGAGGATGACGCCGACGAGCAGGGCCTTGTCGCCGATCAGCGAGAAGGATTCGCGGACGACGATCGAGACGGCGATGAGCAACGCCCCGAAGCTGGCCAGACCGACGTAATGCAGGCGGTCATAGACGCTGCGCATCACGCACAGGCCGAGCACCGCCACCAGCTCCAGCGTCCCGCCGGCCGCGAGCAGGATGATCGCCACGACGGCGCGCCAGCTCATCCGGGCTAGCGCTCCATGAGGCGGGCGAAGGTCAGCGAGCCGACGACCGACAGCGGCGCGAACACGACCGCGAGGTCGATGAACGGCTGGCGCCGGAACCCCTCGGCGAGCAGCATGAGGATGGTGGCGACGAGCACGGCGGCCAGCTCGAGCGCGGCCAGACCGTGCTCGGCCTCGGTGAAGACCCCGACGGCGAGGCACGGGATGAGGGCGAAGGCCAGCACGGAGGCGGCGATCAGCCACTCGTTCACGGCCGGCCTCGCTCGTTTCCGAGGCCGAGGATGTCGATCGCCTCGGGGCCGCCGCGGCGACGGAGCTGGTGGCCGAGCAGCAGCTGGCGCTCGGCGTCGACGCCGATGATGATCGTGTTCGGGGCAAACGAGCCCAGCGACTCCGCCAGGGCGCGGCGGCCGATGTCGTGGGCCTCGTCCTCCGAGCAGGAAAACGGGACCGCCCGGAAGGCCCCGCGGGCGTCCTGGCGCCGGCGCAGCTGGGCGAGCGCGGCGCCGACGACGGCGACGATGTCGGCGGGGACCTGCCTCACCGGGCGGTAGCTGCGCGCCAGCCACCCGGCACGCACCGTCTCCATGGCCAGGTACCGCTCGCGCGCCAGATCGAACGCGGTCGCCGCCAGGACGGTGACCCCCGCCCCGACGAACAGCTCCGGGAGGTCGGTGGTGTCGATCAGCAGCAGATACAGACCTGCCGAGAGCAGCCAGCCCGCCGACCACACCGACGCGCGTCGCCTCCACTTGCGCACGGCGCTCATGCCCGGGGGTTCGCGTCTGGCCGGGGAAGTCCTCCCGTTCTGCGTGGCCGCGACCACGGTGGGTAGCAGCCATGGAATGCAACTTGATCTGCCGGGCCTCACGAACGATAAGCCGCTCGACGTCTACCTCAACGACCACCTTGCCGGGGCCCGGTTTGGCTCCGACCTTGCCGGCCGTCTCGCCGAGCGCATGGGCGGCGCCTCGATGCCGGCCCTCGCCAGGGAGATCGAGGAGGACCGCCAGACCCTGCAGGACCTCATGGATCGCCTCGGCACGACGCGCAACCCGGTCAAGGAGGCGGCCACCTGGGTCGCCGAGAAGGTCAGCCACGTCAAGCTCTCGGGCCTGACCGCCGGCCACCGGGAGTTCGGGCTGTTCATGGCCCTGGAGGCGCTGTCGCTGGGGATCGAGGGCAAGGCGTCGCTGTGGGTCGCGCTCGCCGACGTCGCCGATCACTACCCGGCGCTGCACGACGTCGACCTCGCGGGGCTGCGCGAACGCGCGGCGGCCCAGCGGGCCGTGGTCGAGACCGAGCGCGCCGCTGCCGCGCGGCGCGCCTTCACCGGGCAGCCGGCCGCCTAGCCTGGATCCACCGGAACTGGGCGGAGACTCGGCGTCGGGGACCGAGCTAGGCGTTATCGGCGGAGCACCATAAGGGTGGTCCCCTATGAGCGACGCCGATGACGCATAGCGACGGTCATCCGGCGGCGAGACGACCCCAGGATCGGTGGATCCGGGCTCAGCGATCAGCCCCAGCGCTCGAGGCGCTTGGTCGCGGTGGCCGCGTGGGCGGGCATCAGATCGGCCCGCGAGATCTCGGCCACGTGCCCGGCGACGGCGCGGACGCCCTCGTCGGAGTCGATCCGCTGGTAGGTGAGCGTCTTGAGGAACTTCGCCACCGACAGGCCGCCCGTGTAGCGAGCCGCGCGCCCGGTCGGCAGCGTGTGGTTGGTGCCGACCGCCTTGTCGGAGAAGGCGACGGTCGCCCGGCTGCCGAGGAAGATCGAACCGTAGTTGCGCAGGCGCTGCAGGTACCAGGCGTCGTCGGCGGTGTGGACCTCCAGATGCTCGGTGGCGACCTCGTCGGATAGGGCGGCGGCATCCTCGCGGTCGCGAGCCACCATCACCACCCCGTGGTCGGTCCACGCGGCGCGCGGAATCTCGCCGGCGGGGGCGCCGGCGGGGGCGACGCGGTCAAGCTCGTCGAGCTGGCGGTCGATCTCCGCGATGACCGCCCGGCCGAGGTCCTCCGAGGTCGTGATCAGGACGGCCGGCGACGTCGGTCCGTGCTCGGCCTGGGCGAGCAGGTCGGCCGCCACCAGCTCCGGGTCGGCGGTGTCGTCGGCGATCACCGCCACCTCCGAGGGGCCGGCGAGGAGATCGATCCCGACGCGGCCGAACAGCTGGCGCTTGGCCTCGGCGACGAACGCGTTGCCGGGGCCGACGAGCATGTCGACGGGAGCGAGGCGGCCGTCACCGCCGCCGTCGCCGTCGCCGTCGCCGAGTAACCCGAACGCCATCGCCGCCAGCGCCTGAACGCCGCCGAGGGCGAAGATGCGGTCCGCACCGGAGGTGGCGATGGCGTGCAGCGTCGGCGCGTGCAGGGCGCCGGCGCGGGGCGGCGAGCAGGCGACCACCGTCTCCACGCCCGCCACCTTGGGCACGAGCACGGTCATGAACGGAGCGGCGAGCATCGGCACCCGGCCGCTCGGCGCGTAGGCGCCGACGGAGGCGACGGGCACCTGGCGCTGGCCGAGGAACACCCCGGGCAGCGTCTCGGCCTCGAAGTCGGTCAGGGTCGCCCGCTGCAGCCGCGCGAAGTTGGCGATCTGCTCCTGGGCGAAGGCGATGCTCTCCTTGAGCGACGCCGGCAGGGACGCGCTCGCCGCGGCGATCTCGTCGGCGCCGACCTCGAAGCTCGGCGGGTCCCAGCCGTCGAGCTCGCGCGAGTAGGCCCGGACGGCGTCGATCCCGCCGGCCTCGATGCGGCTCAGCATCTCGGAGACGCGGCGGGCGACGGCAGGGTCGGGGCCCGCGGCGGCGCTGGCAGCCGCCGGGCGCTTCAGATATTCGGGGCTGGGCATGAAACCGCCCATATATTCCCGTTTCGTGCCCAGCCGCCGTCGCGTCAGCGTGTGACCGCGCCGTAGAGCTCGGGCCGGCGGTCGCCGAACACGTCGGCGCGGTCGGTGAGGCGCTTGTCGAGCGCGCCTGCCAGGTCGACGTCGGCGATGACCATCCCCGGCGCGCGCGATTCGGCGGCCACCCAGCCGTCGGGATCGACGATCGTCGCCCCGCCCGTCCAGTCCTGGCCGCGTTCGGCCCCGACGCGGTCGGCGCAGGCGACCGCCATCTTGTTGATGCGGCCGGTGGCCATGGCGATCGTCACCTCCGAGGGGCGCTCGCCGTCCGGGCGGGGGAACAGCGGCCAGTTCGTCGGCACGGCGAGCAGCTGCGCGCCGGCGAGGGCGACCGAGCGGGTGAGCTCGGGGAACTCCAGGTCGTAGCAGATGACCACCCCGATCCGGCCGGCGCCGGTCTCGATCACCGGGGGCGACTCGGACCCGGGCGTGAAGATCGCGTGCTCGTTGTCCCACAGGTGCAGCTTGCGATAGACGGCGCGCACCCCGTCGGCGTCGATCACGGCAGCGCTGTTGTAGACGCGGCCGTCGCCGCCGTCCTCGCAGAACCCGCCGATGACCACGACGTCATCGCGCTTGGCCACGGCCGCCCATTCGCGCAGCAGCTCGTGGTCGGGGGCGATCGCCACCTGCGCCGCCTCCTCGGTGGAGGTGAACATGTAGCCGCTCGTGATCAGCTCGGGGAGGACGACGACCTCGGCCCCCTCGTCGATCGCCTCGGCGATGGCGGCCAGGCACAGCTCGCGGTTGGCCTCCAGGTCTCCGATCACCGGGGCGAGCTGCTGGCAGGCGACGCGGGTCACCGCGTCAGGTTCTCACGGAACGTTGCCGGCCGCCAGCCCGGCGCGCACCCGACCGGCCAGCCCGGGGGCCACCATGACGACGCCCAGTCCGATGATCAGCCACACGACCTCGATGTAGGGCAGGTGGGCAAACGCCCCCTCCTGGCCGACGAACACGTTGCGGTAGATCGTGTAACAGACGAACGCCCCGCCGAGGACAGGGATGATGATCTGCCAGGCGGGCACCTTGGCCTCACCACCGGCGAAGAACAGGTACCGGATCGCGCCGACGGTGGCCATCACGTAGGCGACGAGGATCAGCACCGTGCCGACCTGCAGGGGATAGAACGTGGCGTTGATCACGTTGGACCCGGCGAGCTGCTGGCCGATCAGGACTCCGGCGAAGATCAACAGGACGACGACCAGCGCCGCGCCCGGAGCGCCGTGCTTGGACAGTCCCGCCAGGCCGCTGCGCGTCCCGGTGGCGTCGCGCGCCTGGGCGTACATGATCCGGGCGGCCCCGCTGGCCACGCCCAGCGAGATCGCGAACAGGCTGACGGTCGCCATCAGGTTGAGGATGTCGGCGTACCACTGGCCGATGTAGCCGCTGCCCAGATCCGAGAACGGCAGGCCGGCGGCGTATTTCGCGGCGCCCGAGGCGTTCGCGCCATAGCCGAGCGACTGGGCTGCGGCGGTCAGCAGGTAGAAGGCGCCGACGACCACGATCGCGACCTTGATCGCGCGCGGGATCGCGGTCTTCGGGTTGGAGGTCTCCTCGCCGAGCGCGGCCGCTCCCTCGAAGCCGGCGAAGGCCAGGAAGCCGTAGACCGCCGCCTTGGCGATCGTGCCGACGCCGCTGCCCTTGGGCAGGGCCAGGAAGTTCAGCGTGAACGTCTGGCCATTGGGCCCGTGGCTGAAGATGACCTTGGCGAGGATCACGAGGCTGAGGATCGTGACCAGGATCGCGCCGGCCACCTCGGAGGTGAGCAACGCACGGGTGATGATGCGGATCTCGGTGAAGGCCAGCGCCGCCACGCCGAGCAGCCCGATCATCGAGATCCACCACCACTGATGGATGTGCAGGCCGAAGGTGTCGTTGAGGAAGTTGCCGCCGAACAGCCCCATCTCGATCGTCGAGCCGCAGCCGATCGCCACATAGCCCCCCATCAGGGCCCAGCCGGCGAAGAAACCCGCCTGCGGTCCGAGCGTCACCCCGACCAGCGCGTACACCGAGCCGGTGTGCGAGATGTGCTGCGAGAGCTTGATGAAGCAGTAACCGACGAGCGCCACGCCGATGACGGCGAAGATGAACGACAGCGTCACGGCACGACCGATGATCAGCGCCGCCCCGGTGCCGAGCAGGCCGATCGCGCCGACCGGACCGATCAGTCCGACGGAGAACGCTGCTGCGTCGACGAGCTTGAGCTCAGTGTGGAGTCGCTCGCCTCCCTCGTGAGTTCCGGGCGTCCCGGTCGCTGTCGCCATAGCGAATTCGTATCACGCCGGCCGGGTGTATAGTTTTTTTCTCTACGGGGAGACGAGTTCGGGCGCCGGCGCCGCGGCCGCCGCCTCGGCACTCAGCAGGCCGTGGAACTCCTCCAGCGCGGCCCGCAGACCGTCGAGCATCGGCCACGCGTCCCCGAGCTGATCGCGGTCGCCGATGATCCCGACGTCCATGTGGTCGCGGTAGCTGAGCACGGTGATGTTCAGCCCGACGCCGTCGACGATCGTCGACACCGGGTAGTAGGCCATCATCTCGGCGCCGGCGCAGTACAGGGGCTCCCGCGGTCCGGGCACGTTGGAGATGACGAGGTTGAGCGCCGGCGGCGCCGGCGTGCTGGCCAGCAGGCGCAGGGTGAGGCGCGAGGCGCTGCTCATCACCGCCGGCGGGATGAACTGGGTCGCGTCCTGCATCAGCGACGCCGGCGTCGCCTCGTGGCGCTCCTTGGCGGCCCGCAGCACCTCGTGAACGCGCTCGATGCGCCGGCGCGGGTCGGGCTCGTCGGTCGGGATGGGGACGAACATCGCCGAGACGCGGTTGCCGAACGCGCCCATCTCCTCCTCGGTGCGCACCGACACCGGAACCATCGCGACGAGCGGATCTTCGGGGAGCTCGCCGCGCTCCTCCAGCCAGGCGCGCAGCATCGAAGCGCACAGCGCGACGATGACGTCGTTGACGGTCACGCCGAGCTCGTTCTTGATCGCCTTGATCGTGTCGAGCGGGAGCGAGCCGATGGCGAGGCGCCGATGGGCGGTGATCGGGCCGCTGAAGCGCGTTCGCGGCGCCCGGGCCTCGGGCGTCTCGAGCAGGTCGGGGTCGCCGAGCGGACCGGGCATCAGCATGGCCAGCCGGTTACCGGCGCGGCGGGCCAGCCGTACGCCCGGGACGACCGAGACCCAGGGCAGGGCGTCGAGGTTGCGCGCCGCCGTGGGGACGGCGTTGACGGCCCGCAGCGCCTGCCGGGGAAGGCCGAGCAGCCCGCGCCCGAGCAGCGACAGGTCACTCGGCGCGACCTCGCCGCCGGGCTTGCGCAGCGGCGTCGGGACCTCGCGGCCGTCCGGGGAGAGGTCGAGCAGGATGGCGAGGATCTCGTTGCCCGACACCCCGTCGACGGCCGAATGGTGGATCTTGGTCAACAGTGCGTCGCGCCCGCCCTTCAGTCCCCGGATGACGTAGACCTCCCACAGCGGCCGCGCGCGGTCCAGGGGCCGGGACACGATCCGCGCCACCTGGTCGGCGAGCTGGTGGTCGTCGCCGGGCGGCGCGAGCCCGATCTCACGGACGTGGAAGTCAAGGTCGAAGTCCGGGTCCTCGATCCAGTAGGGAAGGTCCAGCCCGAAGGGGACGTTGACGAGCTTCTGGGTGAACGGAGGCAGCATGTGGATGCGCTCGGCGATGAGCGCCCGGATGTCCTCGGCGGTCAGCGTTCCGCCCGGCGCCGTGCTCGGGTCATAGACGGCCAGGCCACCAACGTGGCCAAAGGCTCGGGGCGTCTCGAACGCCAGGAACTGCGCGTCGAGGCTGGTCAGCTGTCGCATGTCTCTCCTCGGTACGTGGCCACCCCCACCTTCCCACACTCGCGCCCATAGAATCGCGCCACCGGCGATCGACGAGGGCGAGGAGCATCGATGAGCGAGACGGTCAAGTTCCTGCTGGGCGAGCGTGAGATCCCGACGCACTGGGTCAACCTGATGGCCGACTTGCCCGGGGAGGCCCCGCCGCCGCTCCATCCCGGGACGAAACAACCGGCCGGTCCCGACGATCTGAGCGCGCTGTTTCCGATGGCGCTGATCATGCAGGAGGTCTCCGCCGACCCCCTCGTCGAGATCCCCGAGCCGGTGCGCGACGCCTACAAGCTGTGGCGGCCCACGCCGTTGTACCGGGCGCGGCGCCTCGAGCGCGCGCTCGACACCCCCGCCCACATCTACTACAAGTACGAGGGCGTCTCGCCGGCCGGCTCGCACAAGCCCAACACCGCCGTCGCCCAGGCCTACGAGAACGCCGCCGCCGGGATCCGCAAGCTGACCACCGAGACCGGCGCCGGTCAGTGGGGCTCCTCGCTGGCGTTCGCCTGCCAGCTGTTCGGCCTGGAGTGCGAGGTGTGGATGGTCGGCTCAAGCTATGACCAGAAGCCCTACCGGCGCTCGATGATGCAGACGTGGGGCGCCACCGTGCACCGCTCCCCGTCGGAGCTGACCGAGTCCGGCCGCGGCCAGCGCGAGCACACGACCGGCTCGCTGGGGATCGCCATCTCCGAGGCGGTCGAGGTGGCCGCCCAGGACCCGAGCATCAACTACTCGCTCGGCTCGGTGCTCAACCACGTCCTGCTGCACCAGACGGTGATCGGCCAGGAGGCGATGGCCCAGATGGAGATGGCCGGCGAGTACCCCGACACGGTGATCGCCTGCGTCGGCGGCGGCTCGAACTTCGGCGGGCTCACCTTCCCCTTCATACGCCGCACGATCCGCGACGGGGCCAAGACGCGGTTTCTCGCCGCCGAGCCGGCCGCCTGCCCGACGCTGACCCGCGGCGTCTACGCCTATGACTTCGGCGACACCGCGGGGCTGACCCCGCTGATGCCGATGTACACGCTCGGCCACGACTTCGTGCCGCCGCCGGTGCACGCCGGCGGCCTGCGCTATCACGGCGATTCGCCGCTCGTCTGCGGCCTGGTCAAGAACGGCCTCGTCGAGCCTCGCGCTTATCGCCAGAACGAGACGTTCGACGCAGCCGTGCAGTTCGCGCGCACCGAGGGGATCATCCCCGCGCCCGAGCCGGCCCACGCCATCCGGGCCACCATCGAGGAGGCGCTCGCCGCCCGCGAGGCCGGCGAGCCCCGGGTGCTCCTGTTCGGCCTGTGCGGCCACGGCCACTTCGACCTCAGCGCCTACGACGCCTACCTGGCCGGCGAGCTCGAGGACCCGGAGTTCTCTCAGGCCGACGTCGACGCCGCCCTGGCCGGGTTGCCGGAGGCGCCGGCGCTCAGCTGACGATCGCCGACGCCGGCTGGCGGGGATCGGCGCCCGCCTCGTAGAACCCCGTGCGCAGGTTGCGGACGATCGCCTCCACGGCGGCGGCGTCACGGGTGAAGGCCGGCCAGCGCCGGACGTCGTGGCCGCGGCGGGCCAGCTCGGCGAGCGTTGCCTCGGGAAAGCGGTCCTCGACCATCACCCGGCCGGGTAGGTACTCGAACGGGGCGAACGAGTTGGGAAAGCTCCAGGTGGAGAAGCGCGGGGCGTTGATCGCCTCCTGCAGCTCCATGCCGAAGTGCTCGAGGTTGAGCAGCACCTGGAGCATCGCCTGGATCTGCATGTCGCCGCCGGGGCAGCCGAACGGCATCACCGAGCCGTCGTCGTGGACGACGATCGCCGGGTTGGGGGTCAGGCGCGGGCGCTTGCCGGGCGCGACGCCGGCGGGATGCGCGGGGTCGGGTCGCGACTGCAGGCCGCGGAGCGAGGGCACGATGCCGAGGCCGGGGATCACCGGGGCGGTGCTCGAGGCGTCCGACGGGGTGGCCGAGAACGTGTTGCCCCAGCGATCGACGACGCAGACATACGAGGTCCCGCTGTCGGTCGTCGTGGCGGAAAGGGCCGGCCCCGGGAGCGCCACCGGATCACCGAACAGGGGCGCCGGCAGCCCGGGGATGGCGCGGCTGGGATCGATCCGCTGCGCCCACGCCGCCGCATGCTCGGCCGAGAGCAGCCGTTCGATGTCGACGTCGACGAACTCCGGATCGCCGTAGTGGTGCTCGCGATCGGAGAACGCCCCCTTGAGGGCCTCGAGCACGAGATGCACGTAGTCGGCGTCGTTGTGGCGCAGGCCGTCGACCCCGGCGGCCTCGACGATCAGCAGCGCCTGGGCGAGCGCCGGACCCTGGCACCACGGGCCGCACGTCAGGAGCTGCCGGTCGCGCCATCGGGTGACGATCGGCGGCTCGGTCCGGCAATGAAAGCCGGCCAGGTCCTCGCGGGTCAGATAGCCCCCGTGCGCCTCGTGGTAGGCGACGATCCGCTCGGCGATCGGCCCGGTGTAGAACGCGTCGCGGGCGGCCCGCAGGCCGTGCTCCCGATCCCCCGCGGCGGCCGCCTCGGCGTCGACCATCGTCTGCACGGTGCGTGCCAGGTCGCGCTGCACGAAGCGCTCGCCGACCCGCGGCGGGCGGCCGCCGGGCAGGAAGATCTCGGCGTTGGCCGGCCAGCGCGCGTACAGCTGCGCCGCCCGCTCGATCCCGGCGGCGAGCAATCCGAACACCGCGAAGCCGTCGCGCGCCAGGCGGATCGCCGCCGCCGCGACCTCCCCGAAGCTGAGCGTCCCGTGATCGGCCAGGGCGGTGATCCAGGCATCGGGCGCGGCCGGGACGACGGTGCGCAGGAGCCCGAGCGGGATCGTGCCGTCGTGCTCGCGCATGAACAGGTCGGCGGGGATCGACGCCGGCCACGTTCCCAGGCCGTCGATGGTCACCGTCTCTCCCTCGGCGGTGCGGATCATGATCGGGGCCACGCCGGCGAAGTTGACTTCGTCGGCGTGGAGCACGGCGAGCGCCATGCCGGCGCAACAGCCGGCGTCGACGGCGTTTCCGCCGGCCTCCAGGATCGCCGCCCCGGCCGCCGTTGCCAGGTAGTGCCCGCTGGAGATGGCGTGGCGCGAGCCGTACTTGGTGGGGCGGGGAACGAGCCAGCCGGTCATAGCGCGGGCTCCCGGGCGCCCGCGTCCAGCCGCGCCTCGAGGACGGCGGCGAGCGCCAGCAGCCGGGCCTCGCCCCGGTGGCGCCCGACGAGCTGGAGCCCGACGGGGAGACCCTCCGGGGTGAAGCCGGCGGGCAGCGACAGCGCCGGCAGGGTCGTCGAGGTGATCCGCGAGCAGGAGCGCATCCATGTGTAATAGCGCTCCATCGCCTCCCCGGCCACCGTCGACGGCCAGCGCACCGTCACGTCGAAGGGGACGACCTGCGCCGTCGGACACGCCAGCAGGTCGAAGGACTCAAGCAGCGCGGAGGTGCGGCGAAACAGCGCCGTGCGCAGCTCGGCGGCGCGCAGCATGTCGCCCACCGAGACCCTCTCCCCGCGACGCACGTCGGCCAGCACCTCCTCCTTGATCAGCTCGGGGTGGGCGCGCACCTCGGCGGCGTGGTCGTGCCGGAAGCCCACCGAGCGATACGTCTCGAACACCTCGTCGGCGCCCGCCAGGTCGGGCTCCACCTCGACGACGTCGGCGCCCAGGTCGACGAGGGCGACGCGGGCGACCCGCAGCGCCTCGGTCACCGCGTCCTGCACCGGGAGGCCGTCGACCGTCTGCGACCACGCCACCCGCACTCCGGCCAGGGATGCCGGCACCGTGACCGCCGCCGGGAACGGGGCGTCGAGGGCGAGCGGGTCCCGGGGATCCGGGCCGGCGAGGGCGGCCAGGAGCAGCGCCAGGTCGTCAACGGTCCGGGCCATCGGACCGAGTTGGGACATCGGGCTCCATCCGTCCCCCGGCCCGATTGAGGGCACACGGCCCGGCGATGGACGCAGGCCGACGACGTTGCAGAACGACGCCGGGTTGCGCAGGCTGCCGCCGAGGTCCGAGCCGTCGGCGATCGGGATCATGCCTGCGGCGAGCGCGGCCGCCGCCCCGCCGCTCGATCCGCCCGCACTGCGGGTCAGGTCGTACGGGTTGCGCGTCGCGCCGAACACCTCGTTGAAGGTGTGCGAGCCGGCGCCGAACTCGGGCGTGTTCGTCTTGCCGACGACGATCGCTCCCGCGGCCCGCAGGCGCTGCACGATCAGCGCATCCTCGACGGGGACGTGGTCGGCGTAGATCGGCGACCCGTACGTGGTGCGGATCCCCGCGGTGTCGGTCAGGTCCTTGACGGCCACCGGCAGCCCCTGAAGCGCGCCGGCCGGCCGGCCGTCCCCGGCCGCGGCGTCAAGCGCGGCGGCCTCATCGAGGGCCCGCTCGGGCACGAGGGTGACGATCGCGTTGACGCGCGGGTTGACCTGCTCGATGCGCTCCAGGTGCGCGGTGACGACCTCGGTCGCCGACAGCCGGCGGGCGGCGACGGCGTCGCGCAGCCCCCGCGCCCCCAGGCGGTGAAGCGGCTCGCTCACGGCTCAGACCGTAGCGAGGTCGCTCCGGCCCCGGTCTACGGCCCCGGCGCCTTGCCGATCAGACTCGCCGGGAGGCAAACGAAACCCGCCCCGGGATCCTTGAGCAAGTCGGCGACGCGCGAGGCGGACATCGGCCGGGCGAAGTAGAAGCCCTGGCAGGCGTCGGTCCCCAGCTCGGTCACGCCCTGGTACTGCTCGGCCGTCTCCACGCCTTCGCACACGACGGTCATGCCGATGCTG
Source organism: uncultured Solirubrobacteraceae bacterium (assembly GCA_963744845.1). Taxonomy (GTDB): domain Bacteria; phylum Actinomycetota; class Thermoleophilia; order Solirubrobacterales; family Solirubrobacteraceae; genus Palsa-465. The sequence goes on along the minus strand of CAVUVE010000011.1, from coordinate 217,721 downwards.
TGGGCGAGTTGGATGATGGCGGTCACGATCGCCTCGCTGCCGAGCGTGGGGCTCAGCTTGGCCACGAACGTCTGGTCGACCTTGATCGTGTCGATCGGCAGCGTGTTCAGATATCCGAGCGACGAGTACCCGGTTCCGAAGTCGTCGAGGGCGAGGGTCACGCCGATCGCCTTCAGTTCGCCGAGGACGACCAGCGCCCGCTCCTCGTCGCGCACGAACACGCTCTCGGTGACCTCGAGGGTGACGAGGCGAGGATCGGTCGCGGTCGCGTCGAGAACGGCGGCGACGGCGGCCGCGAACCCTCCCGACATGAACTGATGAGCGGACACGTTGACCGACATGCCGATCTCCGTCGCCGAGCCTTCCTGCCAGAGGTGACGGTCACAGCAGGCCTGCTCGAGCACCCACCGCCCGAGCTCGATGATCTGGCCCGATTGCTCGGCAAACGGGATGAACACCACCGGGGCGACCGGGCCGCGGCTGGGATGCGTCCAGCGGGCGAGGGCCTCGAATCCAGTCATCCGACCATCGACGGCATCGACGATCGGCTGATACTCGAGGTGAAACTCGCCGCGAGCGACGGCCCCGGGGAGGCTGCGGGCCAGCCCGGCCTGGTGCCCGGCGAGATGCAGCTCGCGCAGGTCGAGCACGCCGCGCTTGCCGAGCCGGCCGCGCTTGGATCGGTACATCGCCAGATCCGCGTCGCGCAGCAGCGCCTCGGGCTCGTCGATGCCCCGGCCGGTGAACGCGATCCCGATGCTGGCGCTGATCGTCAGCTCCACCTCGGAGAGGACGAACGGTTGTGACAGCTCGGCGGTGAGACGCACGGCGATCGGATCGGCGCCCGCCGGGTTGGCGAGGTCCTCGCAGAGGATCACGAACTCGTCTCCGGAGAGGCGGGCCAGGCTGTCGCCCGGCCGCAACTGGGCGGTGAGGCGGTCCGCGACGGCGACGAGCAGCTCGTCGCCGACCTGGTGGCCATAGGTGTCGTTGACCCGCTTGAACCGGTCCAGGTCCAGGAACAGGATCGCCGAGAGCCGCCCCGAGCGACGGCCGACGCGAAACGCGTGCTCGAGCAGCTGCAGCATGAGGACGCGGTTCGGCAGGCCGGTGAGGGAGTCGTGCAACGCCGCCTCACGCGATTGATCGGACGAGTCCTCGAGGTCGGAGCGGGCCTGCGCGTTGATGAGGTACGCCGACGCGACGTCGGCCAGCGTCTGGGCCGACGCCATCGACTCGGGCGACAGGGGCCCGGGCGTGTCGCGGTAGAGGTCCAGCGCGCCCAGCTGGAAGTTCTTGTGGCGCAGCGGAAACGTGAAGACCGCCGCCAGCCCGGACTCGAGGGCGCGCGGCGTGAACGTGGGAAACCGCGTCTCCAGGGTGAGGTCCGGGACCGAGATCGCGGCGTCGCTGCCGTACGCCGCGATGCACGGGCCTTCGCCGAGCTCGGTCTGGAGCTTCTCGTAGCGCAGTGCCGACGGATCCGATGCCGCCACATAGCGGGGGTCGAGGCCCGGCGCGATCAGGCTGACGCCGACGGCGCTGACCGGCAGGACGTCGACGATCCGCTTGACGAGATGGTCGAGGATCTCCTGGATCGGGAAGTCGGTCACCATCGTGCGCGCGAACTCGCTCAGGACGTCAGCGAGGTCGTCCGGCGCACCGTTACCCGTCGGGAGCGTGCTCTGACTGCCACTCGATTGCATCGCCAACCGTCCTGTGCCGTACACCACGGAAAGGGTGGTCAACGCGAAGGGCAGTCACCGTGTGCCTGCCCGACATCGAGCGACCCGACAGCAGAGTTGCCGGATCTCAAACGCTCCGGAACACCGCTTGTCCCATAGTACACCGCAACTCGGCGCGCCGAGGAAGGAGTCCGCCAACGTCCACTGCGCTACTCGGTGGCGGGGACTGGCTGACCGACCGCGGTGCCCGGTCGCACGCGCATCGGAAAGACGAACACGGCCATGAGGAGCCCCACGGCGAAGATGCCTGCCGACCACCAGAAGGCCGTCGTGTAGCCATGGACGCTGGCGGCGGCGGCGAGACCGTGCACCGTCGGGTGTGACCGAGCGAAGGCGGCCGCCGAGCTGGCGAACAGGGTGCTGAGCAGCGCCGTGCCCACCGACCCACCGACCTGCTGGGAGGTGTTGACCATGGCCGAGGCGACGCCCGCCTCGCTGCGGTCGACGCCGAGCGTCGCCGTGCCGAAGGCGGGGGCGAAGATCGTTCCCATGCCGAGGCCGAGGACGAGCAGGGACGGGAGCACGTCGGCGGCGTAGGAGGAGCTCGGGGTCAGGCGGGTGAGACCGATCATCGCCAGCAGGCCGAGCGTCATGCCGAAGATGATCAGCGGCTTGGCGCCGGTGCGGGGCAGGATCCGGGTCTGGGAGGTCGTCGAGGAGATCACGATCATGGCCGTCATCGGCAAGAAGGCCAGGCCGGTGGTCAGCGGCGAGAAGGCGAGGTTCTGCTGCATGAAGTAGGTGAGAAAGAGAAACACCCCGAACACGCCCGAGCCGGCGAGCACGATCGACGCGTACGCCCCGCCGCGAGCGCGGTCCCACACGATGTGCAGCGGCAGCAGCGGGTGGGGGTGGCGGCGTTCCAGCGCGACGAACCCGGAGAGCAGGACGACGCTCGCCGCGAGCGCGACGATCGTCAACGGATCAGACCACGAGCTCGTCTCCGCATTGGAGAACCCGTACACGACGGCAAACAGGCCGGCGGTGGCGGTCAGGACGCCCGGGACGTCGATGCGCGGCCGGTGGGGATCGGCGCGGTTGACGAGCAACCGGAGGGCGAGGATCGCCGTGGGAATGGCGATGACGAGGTTGACGTACAGACACCAGCGCCACGAGAGCGACTGGGTGAGCGCGCCGCCGAGCACGAGCCCGATTGAGGCGCCCCCGCCCGCGATGGCCCCGAAGATCCCGAACGCCTTCGGCCGGTCGGGCGAGTCGGAGAACGTCACCGTCAGCAGCGACAGCGCCGATGGGGCGAGCAGCGCGCCGAACGCACCCTGGAGCGTGCGCGCGGCGACGAGCATGCCGAAGGACTGTGCAAGGCCGCCGAGCGCCGAGGCGAGCGAGAAGCCGACGAGGCCGGCGATGAACGTCCACTTGCGCCCGAAGAGGTCTCCGAGCTTTCCGCCGAGGAGGAGCAGGCTGCCGAACGCCAGCGCGTAGGCGGTGACGATCCACTGCCGGCTGTCGGTCGAGAAGCCCAGGTCACGCTGAGCCGAGGGCAGCGCGATGTTGACGATCGTCGCGTCGAGGACGACCATCAGCTGGGCGACGCCGAGGAGCGCCAGGACCGCCCAGCGGTTGGGCTCGGCGCGGGTCGGATGAGTGGTCATGGCGAGTTCCGATCGTCTGACGGGGGGTGGCAGTGGGCGGACAGTCCGTCCTGGAGAGTGGTCAGCAGCGCGAGCAACTGATCGCGCTCGGCGTCGTCGAGCGCGGTGAACAGCTCGTCCTCCGCGTCGCGCTGGGCCTGGGCGGCGGCATCGAGCTTCGCCTCGCCGGACGCGGTCAGCGACACGAGATGGCGGCGGCGATCGTGCTCGTCGCGCGAACGGCTGACAAGACCCTCGCCCTCGAGCGGGTTGAGCATCGTGACGAGGATGCTGGGGTCGGTGCTCATCATCGCTCCGAGCTCGCTCTGGGCGATCGGGCCGTTCTCGCGCAGCAGGCCCAGGAGATGAAACTGGCGGGGACTGAGCCCGTGCGCGGCGTGGGTGTCGCGCAGCCGTCGCATGGCCAGGTGCCCGAGTAGGGCCAGGAGCATGGCCGCGCTCTTGCGACCCGCACCGAGAGCGGGTCCGGCGGGCGAGGCGGGCGTGGGCGGGGAACCGGGCATGTCAATCACTATAGGAACCTCAACGATGTGTCCATCTACATCGTCGAGGCACCCGCTCGCGCCCGCATCGCACCGGTAGTCTCCGCAGTCATGACCGCCGCCCAAGCTCCCCCCGCCCTCAACCCCAAGGACTTCCTGGGGATCGACCGTCAGCTGTCCGACGAGGAGCGCGACATCCGCGACACCGTGCGGGCGTTCGTGACCGATCGCGTGGTGCCGAACGTCGGGGACTGGTTCGAGGCGGGGACGATCCCGCTCGAGCTGGCTCAGGAGCTGGGCCGCATCGGCGTGCTCGGCATGCACCTCGAGGGCTACGGCTGTGCCGGCGCCTCGGCGACCGCCTATGGCCTCGCGTGCCTGGAGCTGGAGGCGGGCGACTCGGGGATCCGCAGCCTCGTCTCGGTCCAGGGGTCGCTGGCGATGTACGCGATCCATCGCTGGGGCTCGGAGGAGCAGAAGCTCGAGTGGCTGCCGCGGATGGCTGCCGGCGAGGCGCTCGGCTGCTTCGGCCTGACCGAGCCCGACGCCGGCTCGGACCCGGCGGCGATGCGCACCCGCGCCAAGCGTGACGGCCCCGACTGGGTTCTGCACGGCCAGAAGATGTGGATCACCAACGGCTCGGCCGCCGAGATCGCCGTCGTGTGGGCGATGACCGAGGACGGTGTCCGGGGCTTCCTCGTGCCGAGGGGGACGAAGGGCTTCACCACCCAGGACATCCACAAGAAGATGTCGCTGCGGGCGTCGATCACCTCCGAGCTGCTGCTCGACGACGTGCGCCTGCCCGAGTCGGCGATGCTCCCCGAGGCGACCTCGCTGAAGGGGCCCCTGTCCTGCCTGAACGAGGCCCGCTACGGCATCGTGTGGGGCGCCGCCGGCGCCGCGCGGGCCTGCTTTGAGGCGGCGCTGCAGTACAGCCTCGAGCGCGAGGCGTTCGGCCGCCCGATCGCCGCCACCCAGCTGCAGCAGTCAAAGCTCGCCCACATGGCGCTCGAGGTCAACCGCGCGACGCTCCTGGCGCTGCACCTCGGACGGCTCAAGGACGCCGGCGAGCTGCGGCCCGAGCACGTGAGCATGGGCAAGCTCGGCAACGTCAACGCCGCGCTCGAGGTCGCCCGCGCCGCTCGCCAGGTGCTCGGCGCCAACGGGATCACGCTCGAGTATCCCGTCATCCGCCACATGAACAACCTCGAGTCGGTCGTCACCTACGAGGGGACCGCCGATGTTCACGAGCTCGTCCTCGGCGGGGCTCTGACCGGGATCCAGGCGTTTCGCTGAGGCGGGGCGCGGTTGCACGGCGCCCGCCCCGCCCCATAGGATCACCGACATGCGTCGGGGGCTCATCGCGGTCGTGATCGGGGGCCTGCTGGCCGCCGCCCCGGCGCTCGCCGCGCGCGCGTCGCTGCCGACCCTCTTCGCCAAGCAGATCCGCGCCATCCACGCCGACGCGAAAGCACCGCCGGTCCTGCTGCCGGCGACGCTGACCCTCGACGCCAAGCATCTGTACCTCAGCGGGGGCCCCGCGGGCAAGGGCTATGACCTGGAGATCGGAGCGCTCAAGAACTGCCACGGCGCCGACGCGTGCTTCGTCGCCGCCTTTACCGCCCAGCCCGGCCGCAGCGTGTTCGGCAAGCGGGTGACCGTCACCGGCGCAAGCAAGGCGGGCTTTCATCCCCTCTCCTGCGGAGCATCGTGCTCGCCGCCGCAGATCATGTTCATCGTGCACGGGATCGTCTACACGATCCAGGCCAACCTGGCCAAGACGGCCAAGGGCGACCGCGCGACGATGATCAGCGCCGCCGAAGCGGCGATCGCCGCCGGCGGGCGCTAGCTGCTCAGGGCAGCCGCCGCTCGGTCGCCTCGTCGGCCTCGCCGTCGAAGTACTGCTCGAGCACCTGCGCGAACACCGGCTCCTCGGGATCGGCGCGCGCGAACAGGGTCATCGAGGAGCGCAGCTTCAGCGCGTCGATGCCCCCGAACACCTCCTCGGCGCTTGTCGTCGTCAGTTGGGTGAGCGCCCGCGCGGACTCGATCAGCCGCGGCCCGAGCACCGGGTGGGCCAGGTAGGCCCGCGCCTCCTCCAGCGAGGCGATGGCAAAGCGCCGGGAGATCGGGCTCTGGCCCAGGCCGGCGATCTGCGGGAACACGAACCACATCCAGTGGCTCGTCTTGCGCCCGGCGCGCAGCTCGGCGAGCGCCGCCGCGTAGGTGCCGCGCTCGTCCTGCGCCGCCACGAAGCGCTCGAGATCGAAGCGTTGACTCATCGTGCACACGATCGCAGAGCTACCCTGAACGGTGCCGTGGCGGAGAGTGAGATCAAGGGCTCGACGACGATCGTCGAGTTGCTCAAGCGCTTCCCCGATGGCCGCGCCGCGAAGCTCATGGCCGACCTCAACTGGCCGTGCGCGCACTGCGGCGGCGCCTTCCACGAGCCGCTGACGATGGCCGCCAAGCGCCACGCTCGCGACCCGCGGGCCGTCCTCACCGCGTTCCGGGCGCTGGAGACGGGCCAGCCCGACGACGAGCAGCTGCACGCCGCCCAGCGAATGGTCGACTGACCTCGGTGCTCAGGTGGCGGGCTTGACCACCTGGTCCGGGGTGGCGGACGTGCCGAGGTAGGCGGCGACGACGGCCGGGTCGCGGCGGACGACCTCCGGGGCCGCGTTGGCGATCACGGAGCCGAACTCGAGCACGACGACGCGGTCACAGATGCTGAGCACGAGGCCCATGTCATGGTCGATGAGCAGGGTCGAGACCCCGCGATCGCAGAGCTCGCGCAGCCGCTCGCCGAGGACGCGGCTCTCGTCGGTGTCAAGCCCGGCCGCGGGCTCGTCGAGGCAGAGCAGGCGCGGCGTGGCGACGACGGCGCGCGCGAGGCCGACGAGCTTGCGCTGACCCTCCGACAGTTCGCTCGGCAGGGCGGCGGCGATCGGCTCCAGCCCCATCTCCGCCAACGTGGCGTCGACATCCCCGGGCGTGCCGTCGGGCCGCGCGAGCGCCGACCCGCGGTCGCCGACGGCCACCATCAGGTTCTCGCGCACATCGAGATCGTCGAACAGCTCGGTGCCCTGCCAGGTGCGCGAGAAGCCGCGGCGGGCGCGCTGAAACGGCGCGTCGCCGCCGACATCGCGCCCGTCGAGCTCGATACGCCCGGTGCAGGGCACGAACCCGGTGACCGCGTCGATCAGGGTCGTCTTGCCGGCGCCGTTGGGCCCGATGAGCCCGACGAGCTCGCCCTCGCCGACCTGGAGGTCGACCTCGCTCAGCGCTTGGACACCGCCGAAGGCCACCGACAGTCCGCTCACCGACAGGACCGGCGGGCCGGACGGTTCGCGCTCGCCGCGCGGCGCCGTGCCGGAGACCGCGGCGGGGGCCCGGGCCGCGAAGGCGCCCCAGCTCGGGACTGAACGTGGGCCGGCGATGAGTCCGCCGGTAGAACGCGCCGGCGACGCCCTCGGGATTCTGGATCAGGGTGACGATGAGGATCACTCCGCCGAACAGCAGGAACCACGTGCCGCTGAGGCCGAACCACTTGTCCAGCGCGTAGGGAAACAGGGCCTGGGTGGAGATCAGCCCGGCGAAGGCGGCGCCGGAGATGAGGGTGATGCCGCCGGCATAGGCGAACGCGATCAGGCTCAGCGCCGTGAACGCGTCGAAGCGATCGGCGCTCACCGAGCCGAAGTTGTAGGCGTACAGCGACCCCGCCGTCCCAGCGACGAGAGCGCTGATGGCAAACGCCGCCAGCTTGACGTTGCGCGGGTTGATCGAGGCGGCGGCGGCGGCACGCTCGTTGGAGCGCACGGCCAGCATCCGCCGCCCCAGGTCGCCGCGCCGCACGGCCCCGACGAGCAGGCAGAGCAGCAGGGTGATGACGAGCACCACCCAGCCGAACACCGGGCTGGGGAGGTTGCCGTCCAGGCCCCGGAACGGCGAGCGGGGACCGAGGTCAAGGCCGAGGAGATGGGGCTCGGGGACCGGCGACCCCGCCTGGCCGCCACCCCACGTGGGGTTGAGGAACCCGAAGTTCTGGATGGCGACGGCCGCCGCGAGGGTGACGACGGCCAGCGCGACCCCGCGGACGCGCAGCGCCGAGACGGCGGTGATCATCCCCAGCAGCACGGCCACGGCGGTGCCGATGATCGGCGCGAGCGGGAAGCCGATGCCGAAGTTGACCGCGAAGTGCGAGATGACGAAGCCGGCCACGCCGGCGAGCGTCAGCTGCACGACGGAGATCTGCCCGACGAAGCCGGTGAGCACGACGAGCGACAGCGCCATCACCGTCCCGATCAGGGTGTTGACCAGCGCCTCGCGGAAGTCGAAGGGGAGCACGACGAGGCCGACGGCGCAGATCAGGCCGACGACGGCCGCCGTCGGGACGAGGTTGCGCGGGCGCGGGGCGATCGGGAGGCGCTGCTCGATCAGGTCACCGCGGCCGGGCAGCCGTCCGCCGCGGAGGAACATCGTCGCGACGATGATCGCGAACGCGACGAGCTCCTGGACGCCGGGCAGGGCGATCCCCCCCGCGGTCGGGAACCACGACAGGCTGGACACGTACTGGATGAGCGAGTCGATGATGCCCAGGCCGATGCCGGCGGCGCAGGCCACCCCGAACGAGGTGAATCGGGCCAGCAGAGCGGCGGCGAGCGCGGGCACGATCTGCAGGGGGAGGGTCTCGGAATCCAGCTCGGTGATGGAGGCGGCGAGGATGCCCAGGCCGCCGGCGGCCAGCGAGGCGATCAGGGTGTTGGCCAGCGACAGGCGGTTGGGTGAGAGGCCGCCCAGCATCGCCGCCACCTGGTTCTCCGACGCGGCCCGGGTGGCCAGCCCGAACCGCGACCAGCGATACAGCGCGGCGAGCGCGGCCGCCATCACGACCACGATCCCGGTGAGGATGAAGCGATCGACCGGGATGACCGCGCCGAGCAGCGCGACGGGGTCCTGGGGCAGGATGCCCGGCTCGTTCTGCGGGGTGGTGCCGAACGCGAGCACGACCGCCGCCTGGGCGATGAGCAGCACCCCGAGCGAGGAGACGAGCTTGGCCAGCGGCGAGGCGGTGCGCAGGGGCCGCACGGTGATGAGCTCCACCGCCACCCCCACCACCGCCACGAACGCCAGCCCGACGACGAGCGCCGGGCCGGTCGACATCTGGACGCCGAGCTGATCGGTGCGCAGCGCCCAGAACGCGTAGCCGGAGAGCATCGCGATCCCCCCGGTGGCCAGGTTGATGATCCCGGCGCCCCGATACATGAGGACGACGCCGAGCGCGATGCCGGCGATCAGGGCGCCGGGCCCCAGCCCGAGCAGGATGAAGAGGAGGATCTGCTTCATACCTGCTCAGGCGATCACTGCGGAGGCTCCAGCCAGCTCGCCGCCTTGTGGAACACATGCTTGCCCGCGTAGTCGAAGAACTGCGCCCGGTCGTTGCAGACGGCCGGCGCCGCCGGATACTTGCCGCAGTCCAGCGCGGGCGCGCCGAGCGCCAGCGGACCCTTGAACGCCCGGGCCTTGGCCAGGATCGCCTGCGAGGTGAGCTTCGAGTAGCCGAGCTCGTTCATCAGCTTCACGGTCGTGAGCAGCTGCGAGAAGGCGACGATATTCCACGGATCGGGCGCGTCGGCCGCCGGCTCCAGCCCTCCGGTGATCTTCATGTACGGGCCCATGCCGGGATCGGTGGGGTCGCCGAACAGCGAGCTGGCGATCGCGTATGTCCACAGCGGCCAATCGCCCAGCCCGGCGGAGACCTGGCCGTTGAGGCACAGCGGCGCCGAGACGATCTTCTTGGAGTCGGTGACGCCGAGCGACTTCAGGCCCTTGGCCAGGTTGACGCACCCCGACGAATCGCTGTACGGGATGACCATGTCGGCCGTCTGAGCGCCGGCGCTGGTCAGCGCGCCGGTCAGGTCGGTCTGTGACTCGTCATAGGCGACCGACTTGACGTTCACCCCCGCCTTCTTCAGCGAGGCCTGGATCGCCTGCGCGCCCTGGGTGATCCCGGCGATGTTGGGGTAGATGAGGGCCGCCGTCTTGGCGTGCAGGACCTGGGTCGCGTAGGTGCCGAACGGACCGAGGACGTGGGTCGAGTCGCCGAAGTAGACGACGGCGTTCTTCTGCACGGCGTCCGTGGGGGTCGTCGAGACGCCGACGATCACCGGCTTGGCACCACCGATCGCCGAGTACAGCGGCTGGATGCCGATCGCCACCGCGCCGAGGTCGATCGCCTTGACCGACTTGTTGGCGAGCAGCTGCTGGCCGCAGGTCGTGCCCTCCTCATCGGCCGACTTGATGAAGCACTCCTGGAGCTTCACCGGATGGCCGCCGACGCCGCCGAGCTGGGCATTGATGTACTTGACCGCCGTCTCGGCGCCGATCGTCGCCAGCGGGCCGACCTGCTGGGTCCCGCCCTGCTGGTTGACCCAGCCGATGGTCACAGGGGGCAGCGACGGGTTGGCCTTGCCGGCCTTGCCGCCGACGTAGGTGAGGTAGTTGGTCACCGAGGCCTTGCCGGCGCCGCCGGTGCCCGCCCCGGAGGCCGGGGCCGCCGAGCTGGAGCTGGCAGAGCTCGAGGCGGTGCTCGAGCCGGCGCCACCCGCCGCACTGCTGCTGCTGGAACTCTTGCTGCTCCCGCAGGCGGCCACGGCGACGACCGTCGCCAAAACCGTCGCGAGCGCGATCACTCGCCTCGTCACTGTCTCTCTCCTCCTCTGAAACCGTCCTGGTTATCGATCCCGCCGTCAGACGGCGGCCTTGGCTCCCCACAGCTGTCGTGAGGCGATGCGCGCGCCCTCGGCGAGGGCGCTCAGCTTGGCCCACTGGATCTCCTCGTGGACCCGGGTGATGAAGGCGCCCTGGGCAAAGCCGCAATCGGTGCCGGCGAGCACGTTCTCGCGCCCGACCGCGTTGGCCAGGCGGACGAGCCGCTGGGCGACGAGCTCGGGGTGCTCGACCACGTTGGTGTGGTGGGTGACCACGCCGGGGATGAGCTTCTTGCCCTCGGGCAGCTCCACGTCCTCCCACAGGCGCCACTCATGCTCGTGACGCGGGTTGGCCTGCTCCATCGCGTACTGGCCGGCCTTGACCTGAAGAATGAGGTCGACGACGTCGCGCAGCGGGGGGTCGTAAGCGTGCGGCCCGTGCCAGCTGCCCCAGCAGACGTGGTAGCGGATGCGGTCCTCGGGCAGCCCGCGCAGCGCGTGATTGAGGCCGTCGACACGCAGCTGGGCCCACCGCCGGTAGTCGTCGAAGGACAGTCCGAGCGACATCATGCTGTCGGCCTCGTGCATGAGGACGGCGTCGTCGACCTGCAGCATCAGCCCCGAGTCGACGATCGCCTTGTACTCCTCGTGCAGCGCGTCGGCCAGTCCGTAGACGAACGCCTCGTCGGACTCGTAGTACTCGTTGGCCAGCCAGTAGGCACTGGCGGGGGCAACCACGGGCAAGAATCCCTCCACGCCGTCGTGATCGGCCAGCGCGGCCTTGAGGTTGGCGATGTCGCGCTGGATCGCCGCCGGGTCGTATTCGATCGGCCCGGTGCACACCCACTGCACCACCTGGCCCCCGCTGGGGTCCTCGTCGCGGGCGGTGCCCTCGGCGGCGATGTTGCTGTTGCGGGTCGCCGCCTCGTCGAGGGCGTCAAGCTCGGCATAGGCCCCCGGGAAGTTCTGGCGATCGCGGCTGGGCGGCAGCATGCTCGCGCCCTCGAGCGTGACCATGCGCGCCTCGAGCCCGGAGACGCGCTCGTACAGGTAGGTGATCCAGCTCGTCTTGCCCATCTCGCCGTCGTCGACGACGTCGATGCCGACGTCGACCTGGCGGTCCACGATGTCGGCGACCGCGCGGCGCAGCGTCTCCTGATACGCGTTCTCGTCGTAGCTCTCCCCGCGGTCGCGCGCGGCGAGGAACGCCAGCAGCTCGGCCGGCCTGATCAGGCTTCCCGTGTGGGTCGCGAGGATCCTCTCCATGTCGCTCCTCCCTCGATGTCGACTGCTCAGGGCGGCGATCGTTGCAGCGCGGCCGGCCCGGAAGCGACGTTTGCGCGGGGGAAGTGCGCTGAGTGACAACTGGCACGAGGCCACGGTTCGCAGATCGTCAAGTCACTGCAAAAGAGGCGGTGAGCAGGGCGGTTTGCGGTCGACACGACCGACCGTCGCTGGTAGATTCACCCGCCTCAGCGCTCTGCTCGGGAGAGGGAGACACAGGGAGCGGCCCGGTCGGGTCGCCCGCCTTTTTGAGAATGACGTTGCTGATTGATACCGGCGTGGTGGAGGCGCAGGACCGTGTCGAGTTCTGGGCCAACGCCTCGTGTGACGCCTACCACCCGCTGCAGATCCGTGCCGAGGGGCGGGAGCGCTTTCACGCCCGCATGTGGCGCGACACCCTGGCCACGGTCGGCATGTTCCGGGTGGCGGCCTCCGCCAACACGATGACCCGCAGCCGCCGGGACATTGCCGCCGGCAGCGACGACACCCTGCATTTCTCGGTCGTCCTGCGCGGCCATCTGCACAAGGCCCAGCAGGGACGCTCGTCGGTGCTAGGGCCGGGGGACATGGCCGTCTACGACACCTCACAGCCGGTCGTCCTCCACGCCGACGAGGACTTCGACGTGCTGGCGCTGAAGCTGCCCAAGGCGATGCTCGGCCGCGATTTCAACGCCAAGGTCTCGCGCCTCACCGCCGTCCGGATCCCCGGTCAGACGGGACTGCCGCGGCTGGCGGCGCGGTTCTTCTGCGGGGCCGCCGTGGGCTTGGCCGACGGCAGCATCGCCCACGAGGACACCGACCTGGCCGAGCGGGTCATCGACCTCGTGCGCCGCCTGTATATCGACCTCGATGCCTCGCCGGCCGGCCATCCGCGCTCGCGACAGGACCTGTTCCTCCAGGCCAAGGCCTACATCCAGGCCCACCTGGGCGACCCGGGCCTCAACCCCGAGCAGGTGGCGCGGGCGTGCTTCGTCTCCACCCGATACCTGCACCGCGTCTTCGCCGGCGAGGGACGCACGGTGGCGGAGTGGATCCGGTCCGAGCGTCTGGAGCATTGCCGGCGCGATCTCCTCGATCCGTCGCTCGCCCACCACTCGATCTCGGCCATCGCCACGCGCTGGGGGTTGCCCAGCGCACCACACTTCAGCCGACTGTTTCACCGCGCCTACCGTCAATCGCCCCGCGACTTCCGCCAGCGGGCGGCGGGCCCCAGCGAGTGAGCGCCACCACCCCGGTCGCGACGGCGACGCTGGCCCTGGAGGGCGTGAGCGCCGGATACGACGGCTCGCCGGTGATCCGCGATATCACCCTGTCGGTCGCCCCTGGAGAGGTGGTGGCCCTGATGGGCGCCAACGGGGCCGGCAAGACGACGACGCTGCGCGCCATCTCGGGCCTGCTCACCCCGGTCGCCGGACAGATCTCACTCGAGGGCCGCGACCTCGCCCGGATGTCGCCCACCGCCCGGGTACGCGCCGGCATCGTCCACGTCCCCCAGGACCGTGGCATCTTCTTCGGGCTCACGGTGGCCGAGCACTTCCGGCTCGACGGCCACCGCGACGACCACGAGGCCGCCTTTGAGCACTTCCCCGCCCTCCGTGACCTGCGCGGCCGCCGCGCCGGGTTGCTCTCGGGCGGCGAGCAGCAGATGCTGGCCATCGCGCGCGCCCTGCTGCGACGGCCCACGGTGCTCCTGCTCGACGAGCTCAGCCTCGGCCTGGCGCCGATCATCGTCGAGCGGCTGTTGCCGGTCGTCCGCGCCGCCGCTGACACCGCGGGCACCGCCGTGCTCCTCGTCGAGCAACACGTGCACCTGGCGCTGGAGATCGCCGATCGCGGTTACGTCCTCTCCCACGGCGAGGTCGCGTTGCACGAGAGCGCCGAGACGCTGCGCGGCGACAACTCGCTGCTGAGGGCGAGCTACCTGGGCGAGTCGGCCGTCTGAACGACGGCGACGTTCAGCGAGCCTGAGCGAAACGGCTGCTCGGAGATCTCGGCGCGCCGGTAGCCGGCACCGCGCACGGCGGCGAGCACCGCCTCGGGGTCGGCGAGGGCGCGGGGGAGATCCTCGGCCGCGATCTCGACGCGACCGTGCGCGCCGAGGTGACGAACGCGCAGCACGGGGAACCCGAGGGCGCGCACCGCCGCCTCGGCACGATCGACGCGCGCCAGCGCGCGGGGCGTCACCGGCGTCCCGTAGGGCAGCCGGGAGGCGAGGCACGGCGAGGCGGGCTTCTCGGCGCTCGGCACGGCCAGCTCGCGGGCCATCGCCCGCACCTCTGACTTGCCCACCCCGGCCTCGAGCAGCGGGTGGCGCACGCCGTGCTCGGCGGCGGCCCGCAGCCCGGGTCGCCAGTCGCCCGCGTCATCGGCGTTGGCGCCCGACAGCACCGCGGCATAGCCCTCGGTGGCCGCCACCGCGGCCAGCCGGTCATAGAGCTCGGTCTTGCAGTGGTAACAGCGAAAGCGATCGTTGCGGCGGTACTCCGGCCGGGCGAGCTCGTCGGTGGTGATCGTGCGATGGGCGATCCCCACGGCGGCCGCCACGCCCCGGGCGCCGTCCAGCTCGCCGGTGGCCAGGGCCGGCGAGACCGCGGTCACGGCCAGGGCTCGGTCGCCGAGCGCGCGGGCCGCCAGGGCGGCCACCAGCGACGAGTCGACCCCGCCCGAGAAGGCGACGATCGCCGAGTCCAGCGGCTCGATCAGCGCCTGCAGTTGTCTGACCCTGCCGGTCATCGCGAAAGCTCCTCCCGGGCCGTGGCCAGGGCCGCGGCCCAGATCGACTGTACCGCGGCGCCACCGGCGGCCGCTACCGCCGCGCAGTCGTCATGCTCGGGGGCGACGTTGACGATCTGCCCGTCGAGCAGGCCGAGCTTGACGCGCACCGGGTGCCCGTCGACGTGCACGGTCATCAGCGCCCGATCGAGCTCGTAGCGCGACCACCGGGCGACCCGCACGCCGAGCGCGCTCGTGTGCTCGAGCATCGCCCGGGCCACCGCGTCCTGCGCCGCCGGACGGGCGAGCGCCGACAGCACCAGCCCCGGCCGCCCCTTCTTCATCGTCACCGGCGCGGTCCACACGTCAAGCGCGCCGGCGGCGAAGCACTGCTCGGCGGCGTCGGGAACGAGCTCGGGCAGCAGGTCGTCGAGGTTCGTCTCGAGCACGACCACTTCGCCCCGCCCGACGTCGGCGCCGTCGCCCACGAGCACGCGCACGAGGTTGGCCCGCTCGGCGAAGTCGGCGGTTCCCGCCCCGTAGCCGACGCGCCGCAACGTCATCGCCGGCAGCGGACCCCAATCGTCGGCGAGCGTCATCGCGAGCGCGGCACCGGTCGGGGTGACCAGCTCGGCCTCCAGCGCGACGCCGAAGACGGGGGCGCCGCGGAGCAGCGCCGCCGTTGCGGGCGCGGGCAGCGGCAGCACGCCATGGGCCGCCCGGGTGGTGCCGCCGCCCATCGGCAGCGGCGAGCATACGACCTGGGTCACGCCCAGCTCGGCGAGCAGCGTGACCGCTCCGACGACGTCGACGAGCGTGTCGACGGCGCCGATCTCGTGGAAATGGACATCGTTCAGGGCGACCCCGTGGACCGCGCTCTCCACCTCGGCGAGCCGCTCGAACACGGCCAGGGCACGGTCGCATACCGCGGCCTCGAGATCGGCGCTCGCCAGCTGGTCGCGGATCACCCGCCAGCTGCGGTCGTGGTGGCCGTCGTGGGGATCGACGACGTCGAGGTGCAGCGCCCCGATGCCGTGGCGCTCGGTGCGCTGCACCCGCAGCTCCACGTCGGGAAGTCCAAGCCTCACCGGGACCTCCCGGAGGGCGTCCTCGGAGGCGCCGGCGTCCAGCAGGGCGGCGCACGTCATGTCGCCGGCGATCCCGCCGACGCAGTCCAGGTAGGCGATCACTCGCGCCCCCGAGCGATCCGGGCGGCGATCGTCCCGGCGCCGAAGCCGTCGTCGATCCCGACCACGGCGAGCGCCGCCGCGCACGAGGTCAGCATCGCGTGCAGGGCGGTCCGCCCGCCGTCGGCGATCCCGTAGCCGACCGAGGTCGGCACGCCGATGACCGGCGCGGCGACGAGGCCGCCGACGACGCTGGCCAGCGCCGCGTCCATCCCGGCGACGACGACGACGCAGTCGGCCCGCTCCAGATCATCGAGCGCCGGCACGATCCGATGCAGCCCGGCGACCCCGACGTCCTCGTGGACGACGACCTCGACCCCGAGCAGCTGGGCGCGCACCCGGGCCTCGGCGACGACCGGGCCGTCCGAGGTGCCGGCGGACACGATCGTCACGAGGCCGCGGAGCGCCGGCAGCGACGTCTCGATCCACACCAGCCGGGCGGTGGGATCCTCGCGGGCGTTCGGGGCCACCGTACGGACGGCGGCCCGGGCCGCCTCGTCGGCCCGAGTGACGAGGACGCTGCCGGCTCCCCCCTCCAGCATCGCGCCCACGATCGCGGCCACCTGCTCGGGCGTCTTGCCCTCGGCGAGCACCGCCTCGGGCGCGCCCTGGCGCAGCTCGCGGTGCAGGTCGGCGCGGGCGAAGCCCAGGTCACGGAAGGGCAGCGCCGACAGCCGCTCCAGCGCCGCCTCGGTGCTCACCTCTCCCGCCCTGACCGACTCGAGCAACTCGTGCATGTCACCGCGCAAACCGGGCATCACTACACAGAGGCTACGGGATTTGGGCGCTCTATATAGAATGGCGTTCCACTTAGCCGATGTCGGTGGAATTGTCATCCACACAGAGCCGTCCGCGTACCTCGGTGCGCTCGGTCGGGCAGACGCTCGATCTCCTGGAGCTGCTGGCGCGCGCCGACCGTCCGGTCGGCGTCACCGAGATCGCGCGCAGCCTCGGACTCTCGCCCCCCGGGGTCCACCGGCTGCTGGCGACCCTGCGCGACCGTGGCTACGCCGCCCAGGACCCGGTCACCGGGCGCTACACCCGCGGCCTGGCCTGCTTCAGCCTGGCCGCCCTGGCGGCATCGCGCCAGACGCTGCGCGCCGTCGCCGACGACCACCTGCGAGCGCTCAACCAGGCGACCGGCGAGGCGGTACATCTGACCGTCTACGAGTCAGGCCATGTCGTCTACATCGACAAGCTGGAGAGCCACCACGAGACGGCCCCGGTCTCCCGGGTCGGCGAGCAGGCGCCGGCCCACTGCGTGGCCACCGGCCGCGCGATCATCGCCTACCTGCCGCTGTCGGAGATCGAGATGCTGATCGAGCGGGGGCTCGAGGCCTTCACCGAGGCGACGATCGGCGACCGCGAGGCGCTCCTCTCAGACCTCGAGGCGACGCGGGCGCGCGGCTACGCGCTCAACCGCGGCTCGTGGCGGGCGGCGGTCGGCGGCGTCGCCGCCCCGATCCGCGACTTCTCGGGGATGGTCCAGGCGAGCGTCGGGTGCTGCCTGCCGCTCGAGCGCCTGACCGAGGAGGCGACGACCCGCCTGGCCGGGCAGACGATCCAGACCGCCGCCGCCATCTCCGAGGAGCTGGGCTTCGTGGTTCCCGGGGCGCCCGGCTGATGCTGCTCGGCCGCGCGGTCAGCTGGACGGCCGAGCGCCACCCCGAGCGCGTGGCCGTCGCCGGCGAGCGGCCCCTCACCTACGCCGAGTGGGACGCGCGCACCAACCGTCTGGCCCGCGGGCTGGGAGGGCTGGGCATCGAGCGCGGCGACCGGGTCGCGGTCGTCGCCGGCAACGGCGAGCCCGCGGCGAGCGTTCACCTCGCCTGCCAGAAGCTCGGCGCCGGCACGGTGCCGTTGAACGTGCGCTACAGCTCGGACGAGCTGGCCTACTGCATCGGCGACGCGGCCCCCAAGGCGCTCGTCTGCGACGAGAGCACCGCGGCGCTCGTCGACGACGCGATCGCGCAGCTCGACGCGGCGCCGGCCCCGCGCGTGCTCCATGCCGCCGAGGAGCTGGAGGCGCTGATCGATGACCACGGCGACGGCGCGCTCGACGTGGCCGTCGACGAGGACGACATCAGCGTGATGCTGTACACGGCGGGAACGACGGGCCGCCCCAAGGGGGTGCCGCGCAGCCAGCACGCCGAGGTCTTCGCTGGGGTGGCCCACGTCACCCAGGCGCGGTACTCGCCGGCCGGGGAGTCGACGCTGTGCGCGATGCCGATGTACCACACGATGGGTCTGCGCTCCCTCGTCTCGATGGTGCTCATCGGCGGCACGGTCGCCTTCCTGCCGAGCTTCTCCCCGCAGGCGGCTCTCGAGACGATCGCGAGCGCGCGGCTCACCGCCCTGTACCTCGTGCCGACGGCGTTCTGGGCGTTGCTCCAGGAGCCGGGCGTGACCGAGGGGTGCGCGAGCGTGCGCAAGCTCGCCTACGCCGGCGCGGCGATGACCGAATCGCTGACCATGCAGCTGGCCGAGACCTTCGAGCCCGAGGTGTTCATCAACCACTACGGCTCCACCGAGGTCTACACGTTCGCCGTCGAGTCTGACGCGATCGCCCGCCCGGGGAGCGCCGGGCGGCCCGGCGTGTTCACCCGGCTGCGCCTCGTCGCCGCCGATCCGGAGCGGCGCGTCGGTCCCGACGAGCAGGTGGCGGCGGGGGAGACGGGTGAGATCATCGCCTCCCTGGCCTCCGATGAGGCGTTCGCCGGCTACTGGCAGCGTCCCGACGCCAACGAACGGGCGCTGCGCGACGGCTGGTATTTCACCGGGGACTTGGGAGTTGTCGACGACGAGGGGAACCTCCGCGTCTCGGGACGGATCGACGACATGGTGATCAGCGGCGGCGAGAACGTGCACCCGCTCGAGGTGGAGGATGCGATCGCCCGCTGCGAGGACGTCGGCGAGGTGGCCGTGGCCGGCGTTCCCGACGACAAGTGGGGCCATGCCGTCACCGCGTTCGTCGTTCTCGCCGGATCTGAGCACCGCGTCGGCGAGCAGGACGCCGCCCGGATCGCCGCGTGGACGCGCGCCCAGAGCGGCCTGGCCGCCTACAAGCGTCCCAAGCGGATCGTGATCCTCGACGCCCTGCCCAAGAGCCCGGTCGGGAAGATCCTGCGCCGGGAGCTCGTCGCCGGCAACTACGAGCCGCGCGGCGAGGCCTCCCCCTGATGACGGCGGTGGCGGTGCAGCGGCGCGTCGGCGCACCGGTGGAGCGCGTCGAGGACGCCGCCCTGCTCGTCGGTCGCGGACGGTTCATGGACGACATCGATCCCCTCCCGGGAACGCTCGAGGCGGCGATCGTGCGCAGCCCCCATCCGCACGCGCGGATCACCGGCTTCGACGCCTCCCGAGCGGCCGCCGCGCCGGGTGTGCGGTGCGTCATCGGGCCCGAGCAGACGGCCGGCCTGCGCCCGTTCCCGCTGACGCTCAAGGCGCCGATGCCCTACCGCCCGGCGGCCACCGACCGGGTGCGCTACGTCGGCGAGCCGGTCGCCGTCGTCGTCGCCGCCAGCCGCCACCTCGCCGAAGACGCCGCCGAGCTCGTCGAGGTGCGCTACGAGTCGCTGCCGGCGGTCGTCGACGTGCGCGCGGCGATGGCTCCGGACGCGCCGCGCCTGCACGACGACGCCGATTCCAACGTGGCGACCGACCGCTCGCTGTCCTACGGCGACGTCGACGGGGCGTTCGCCCGCGCCGCCCACGTCGTCGAGGGAGAGTTCGGGTTCCCCCGGTACTCGTCGACCCCGATCGAGACCTACGGCGTCATCGCCAACTGGGAGCGCGACGGTGCCGGCGAGCGCTTGACGGCGTGGTGCAACTTCCACGGGCCGTTCACGATGCAGCCGGTGATCGCCGGGACGCTGGGGCTGTCGCCGGCGCGCGTGCGCCTGATCGTCCCTGAGGACATCGGCGGCTCGTTCGGGATCAAGTCGGGCGTCTACGCCTACGTGGCCCTGATGGCCCTAGCCTCCCGCGAGGCCGGAGCACCGGTGCGCTGGATCGAGGATCGCGTCGAGCACCTCCTGGCCAGCTCGGCCGGCAACGATCGCGAGATGTCGTTCGCCGCGGCGGTCGACGCCGACGGACACATCACGGCCCTCACGGCCGATCTCATCGACAACGTCGGCGCCTACCTGCGTCCCCCCGAGCCGGCGACCCTGTACCGGTGCTTCGGCAACCTCACCGGCGCCTATGCGATCGAGGCCGTCGGCCTGCGCTCGCGGGCGGTCGTCACCAACAAGGCGCCGACCGGACTGAACCGCGGCTTCGGCGGCCAGCAGCTGTACTTCGGGCTCGAGCGGCTGATCGACAAGGTCGCCGCGCGCCTGGACCTGGACCCGGCGGAGCTGCGGCGGCGCAACCTGATCGCGGCCGACGCGTTTCCCTACTCGACGCCGACCGGCGGGCTGTATGACTCGGGCGACTACGCGGCCGCCCTGGACCTGGCCCTCGAGCGTTCCCAGTACACAGAGCTGTGCCGCGAGCGCGACGCCGGGCGCGCCGGCGGGCGCCTGTGCGGCGTCGGGATGGCGACGATCGTCGACCCCTCGGGCACGAACCTCGGCTACGTGGCGATCGCCACGCCCCCCGAGCAGCGGGTCAAGGGACGCGAGAAATCCGGCTCCACCGAGCACGTCCGCGTGTCGGTCGACGCCGGCGGCGAGGTCACGGTCATGCTCGGCTCCACGCCCCAGGGGCAAGGCCATCGCACCGTGATCCGCCAGGTGGTCGCCGAGCGTCTCGCCATCGCGCCCGAGCACGTGCACGCCGTCGTCGAGATGGACACCCAGACAACGCCGTGGACGGTCTCCTCGGGGAGCTACTCCAGCCGCTTCGCGCCGCTGACGACGAGCGCCGCGCTGATGGCCGCCGACCGGGTGGCCGAGACCCTCAAGCGGGCGGCGGCGGTGATGCTTGAGTGCGACGCCGAGGAGCTGGAGCTGGCCGCGGGCGCCATCCGCGTCGCCGACGACCCCGAGCGAGCGGTCCTCTTCCGCCACGCCGCCGGCATCGTTCACTGGGATCCCGGCCTGCTCGGCGGCGAGGCCAATCTCTACGCCGACGCGGCGTTCACCCCGCCCCAGTCGCGCCACGCCACCGACAACGACGAGATCAACTCGTCGCTCTGCTACGGGTTCGTCGCCGACGTGGTCGCCGTCGAGGTCGATCCCGACACCCTGGAGGTGCGCGTCCAATCGGTCACCTCGGTCCACGACTGCGGCACGGTCCTGCACCCGATGCTGCTCAACGGCCAGACGAGCGGCTCGATCGCCCACGCGCTCGGGGGCGCGACGCTCGAGGAGCTGCGCTACGGGCCCGACGGACAGATGATCGCCGCCTCGTTCATGGACTACCTGTGTCCGACCGCCGCCGAGCTCGGCTTCGACGTCAACCTCGATCACGTCGTGACGCCCTCGCCGCACACGCCGCTCGGCGCCAAGGGCGCCGCCGAGGGCAGCACGATGAGCATCCCGGTCGCCCTCGCCAACGCGGTCTCGGATGCGCTGGCGCCCCTGGGCGTCGAGATCGATCGCCTCCCCGTGCACGGCACGGTGATCCACGACCTTCTGGCCAACCACGAGAAAGGACCCGAATGCCGTTGACCGGTGGAGAAGTCCGCTTCGAGCGCGAGCACGACGGACGCGTTGCCGTGCTGACGCTGTCGCGCCCGGACAAGCTCAACGCCATCACCTGGGAGATGCGCGAGCGCGTCTTCGACCACTTTCGCGAGATCGACTCCGACGCGGACATCCAGGTCGTGGTCATCCGCGGCGAGGGCGAGACCTTCAGCCCCGGCGGCGACATTCCCGGCTTCATGGAGGTGCAGGCCCACGAGTTCGTCGACCTCGGCCACAACCTCACGGCCCCGGCGCGCAGTCCCAAGCCGGTGATCGTCGGCATCGACGGCTTCTGCTTCGGGGCCGGCCTGGAGCTGTCGATGTCCTGCGACATTCGCGTCGCCACCCGGCGCTCGCAGTTCGGCCAGCCGGAGATCCGGCTCGGCATGATCCCCGGCAGCGGGGGCAGTCAGCGCCTGGTCCGCTACCTCGGCCGCTCCCGCGCCAAGTACTACATCATGACCGGTGAGCGCTTCTCCGCCGAGCAGGCGCACGACTGGGGATTGGTGGCCTCGATGGTGGAGGATGCCGACGCCCTTCAGGCCGAGCTCGACCGCATCGTCGGCGTGTTGCTCGGGTACTCGCCGCTCGCTCTGCGCCTCGCCAAAGAGGTCATCGACGCGGGCGCCGACGGTCCCCTGCAGACCGGGATCGAGCTCGAGCGCAAGGCCTACTCGCTGCTGCGCGCCACGCACGACTTCGCCGAGGGCGTCGACGCGTACGTCAACAAGCGCACGCCGGAGTTCACGGGAACCTGAACCGTGAAGGCCGCCCCGTTCCGGTACGAGCGTCCGACGTCGCTTCACGAGGCGATCGAGCTGCTGAGCGCGGACGAGAGCGCCAAGGCGCTCGCCGGCGGGCAGAGCCTCGTCCCGATGATGGCGATGCGGCTGGCCCGTCCCACGGTGCTCGTCGACCTGGGCGCGATGGCCGGCCTGGACGAGATCACCCGCGTCAACGGGTCGCTGGTCACGGGCGCCATGGTGCGCCAGCGCACGCTCGAGCACCGCGATGGGGTGGCCCGCGAGCTGCCGCTCGTGGCCGCCGCCCTTCCGTGGGTCGGCCATCGTGAGATCCGCAACCGCGGCACCGTCGGAGGCAGCGTCGCCCACGCCGACCCCTCGGCCGAGCTCAGCCTCGTCGCCGCGGTGCTCCAAGCGACGATCGTGGCCGTCGGCCCCGAGGGCGGCGAGCGCGAGATCGCAGCCGACGAGTTCGCCCACGGGCCGTTTCAGACGGTCCTGGCCCCGGACGAGCTGCTGACCGAGATCCGCTGGCCGGTGGCCACCGACGCCGACGGGTTCGCGTTTGCCGAGGTGGCGCGCCGGCACGGGGACTTCGCGCTGTGCGGGGTGGCGGTGTGGGTCCGCTACGGCGGGCCCGCCCGGATCGGGTTGATGGGCGTCGCCGGAACGCCGGTGGTGCACGACGTGCGCGGGCAGCTCGAGAGCGGGGCACGCGTGCAGGACGTGGCCGATGAGCTCGCGGACGGCGTCGAGCCGTCGGGGGACATGCACGCCAGCGCCGAGTACCGGCGGCGACTCGTGCGCACGCTGGTGACCCGGTGCCTGACCGAGGCGCTCGGCCATGGCTGAGGTGACCTTGACCGTGAACGGCACCGAGGTGACCCTGGACGTCGAACCGCGGTTGACCCTCGTCGACGCCCTGCGCCACCGTCTTGGCCTGACCGGATCCCATGTCGGCTGCGAGCACGGGGTGTGCGGCGCCTGCACGGTGCTCGTCGACGGGGCGGCCGCCCGGTCGTGCCTGATGTTCTGCGTCCAGGCCGCCGGGACCGAGGTGACGACCGTCGAGGCGCTGGGCGAGGTCGACGACCTGC
This sequence comes from uncultured Solirubrobacteraceae bacterium, assembly GCA_963744845.1. Taxonomy (GTDB): domain Bacteria; phylum Actinomycetota; class Thermoleophilia; order Solirubrobacterales; family Solirubrobacteraceae; genus Palsa-465. Next base: position 194,518 of record CAVUVE010000011.1, on the reverse strand, counting down.
ATCCTCTCCAGGAGGCGTTTCGCCGTCACCACGGCCTCCAGTGCGGCTTCTGCACCCCCGGCTTTCTCATGAGCGCCTACGACCTGCTCCAGCACGGGGGCGTGAACGAGGCCGACGTGCGCCCCGAGCTCTCGGGCGTGCTCTGCCGGTGCACCGGGTACGCCGGCATCGTCGACGCCGTGCGCGAGGTGGCGCTGGCCCACCCCGAGGGGCTGCCAGGTCCCCGGGCCCTCGGGCGCCCGCTGCTCGTGCGCGGCGGCGGCGGCGTGCCGGCCGCCGAGGCGGCCGCGCTGCAGGCGGCGCTGGCGGCACCCGCTCCGACGCCCGGCGGCGCTGGGGGCGCCGGCGTCGAGCTCACCGTGCCCGAGGGCGAGCCGAACGAGACCGTCGACGTCGTTACCGCGATCGACGCCTCCCCCGCCGAGACCTGGGAGCTCCTCCAGGATTTCCCGAGGATGAGCCGGCTGGTGCCGGGGGTCGATCTCAGCCGCGAGCTCGGCGACGACCGCTACGAGGGCGAGGCACGCATCCACATGGGACCGATGCGCCTGACTTTCGCCGGCGCCGCCCAGGTGCTCGAGCGCGACGCCTCGGCGCGGTCGCTGCGCGCGATCGCCGCCGGGCGCGACGCATCGGGCGCCGGGGTTCGCGCCGACCTCATCGTGTCCGCCGACCCCGGGGACGACGGCGGCACGCGCGTGCGCGCGCAGGCGAAGCTGTACCTGTCAGGACGGGCCGCGCAGTTCGGGCGTTCGCTCGCCGGCGACGTCAGCCGGCAGCTGTTCGCCCAGTTCGGGCGGGGCGTCGAGCAGACGCTGAAGACGGGCGAGCTCGCGGAGCCCACGCGCCTGCGCGGCGGCGCGCTGGCCTGGAGCCTGGTCCGGGCCCGCCTGATGTCCCTGATCCGCCGTATCCGATCGTGAACCAACCCGCCGACCGCTGGAGGAGAGATGGCCAACCTGAAGATCCCCTACGAGTCGCTTGACCCGCTGACGATCGGCTCCGCCGACGACGAGAGCAAGGTCTACCGCGAGGAGCTGGACCTAGAGGTCCCCGACGGGAACCTGCTCGCCGCCATCTACCCCGAGGAGCCCGCCCCGGTCGGCGATGCCGGCGAGGCGTGCCGGGAAGCGCTGCGCGCTCCGGTGAGTGGTCCGTCGTTCGCGCAGCTGATCGAGGGCGGCAAGTCGGTGGCGATCGTCATCGACAACCAGTTCCGCCCCACGCCGACCTCGAGGCTGCTCCCCGCGGTGCTCGATCTCCTCGAGGCGGCCGGCGTCACCGACGCCTGCGTGATCACCGGAAACGGCAAGGTGTTCCCGCTGTCGGAGTCCGACATCGAGATGAAGGTCGGGCGTGAGAACCTCGATCGGATGCAGCGGATGGGGATCGCGCTGCACCAGAACGAGCCGCGCAACGAGGCGGCCTACACGTACCTCGGGGTGACCTCGCGCGGGACCCCGGTGTGGATCCACTCCGAGGTCGCCAAGCGCGATGTGAAGATCGCCATCGGCCACGCTCAGGCCAACCATTGGGGCTACGGGGGCGGCGGCAAGCTGATCATGCCGGGCGTCGCCTCCGATGAGACGATCGAGTCCAACCACTGCAACTTCACGATGTCACCGCAGACCCACTACGGCGCGCTGGCCGGGCCGATGCGCTCAGACATCGACGAGATCGCGACGATGACGGGCCTGGACTACACGCTCAACGTGCTCCTCGACACCCGCGGGCGGGTGATCGAGATCGTCGGCGGCGCCCACCCCCAGGCGCATCGCAACGCGATCGAGACGTTCAACTCGATCTACGCCTACGAGAACCCGGTGGCCGAGAGCGGCCCGGCCGACATCGTCGTGTGCGGGGTGTTCGCGCCCACCGACCACCTGTTCTTCCACACCGGCTGGGGCTGCATGTCCTCGGACTTCGTGCTGCGCGACGGCGGCTCGATCATCTACTGCTCGCCGTCGCCGGGCGTGCACACCGAGGTCGGCGACTTTCCGGGCCTGGCGCTGATGGACCTGATGAAGCCCTACATGCCGCCGACGTCCGAGAACTACCAGCGGGTCCTCCGTGACATCCATCACCGCAAGATCCAGATGTGGGCGGGCTGCATCTGGGCGCCCATCTACGAGGTGATGACCCGCAAGCACCTGACTCTGGTGACGCTCGAGGAGAACCTGGAGATGGCCGGCGACATCGGCATCGACGCCACCACGTCGCTCGACGAGGCCTTCGCGGCGGCGATGCAGCTCCACGGTCCCAACGCCAAGGTGATCGTGCTCCCGTATGCCCGCTACCAGCTGCCCGCCAACGCCGTGCGCCTGGACGCCGAGCCGCTGCGCTTCCCGCAGGAGGCGGGCGTGTAGCCCGCCGCCCGCGGCGTCGATCACTCCGGTTCGATGAGCTCGAGGGCGCCGAAGCCCTCGAGCGGCTGATCAATGAAGAACACCTCCATCGTGATGTCGGGCTCCACGTGCGCCTGGGAGAGGAAGGCGACGACCTTGCGCCCGGTCAACTCCTCGATCGTCGTCTGGTAGCGCTTGGCCATCATGCGCTGGAAGTCCTCGCGCAGCTCGACGATCCGCTGCGGCTCGCCGCTGTCCATGATCGTCTGCTCCAGCGCCGTGAAGCCGCTACCGCGCATCACGACGACGATGATGTCGTCGAGCGCGTAGGTCTTGGCCTTCATCGGCCCGCGTCCGTAGTGCTCCCGCAGGATGGCCACGATCGAGGTCGAGATCGCCGCTAATAGCCGGCCTCCCCTCAGGGGACCGGCACTCGATTCAGATGCTTCCACCTGTCGTAACTCCTCACTCCGTCGAGGCCCGCGAGACCTCGTTCGTCGATCGGATCGTGCTGTGGATCCGGCCTGGTCCTTTGGATTCTCGGCCCATCAGACCCTGCCGCCTCCAGACATTAGCGGTCAGGCCGTCTCTGTCAAAGGTGTTACCCGGCCTCCGGCGGTGGCTCGAGCACGAAAACCTCGACGGCCGATTCGCCGAGCGTGCTCGACCCGCTGAGAAACGTCCGCACCTTGCGTCCGGTGATCCGCTCGACGGCGGCCACCAGCTGATCCTCCATCGCCCGTTGCAGGACGTCGCGCTGCTCGCGCACGAGCTCGGCCCGTCCGGCGGCGACGAGATTGACCTCGGCCCGCGTCGCGCCGTCCTCGAGCAGGAGCACGACGATGTCGTTGTGGACGAACGCCCGGGACTTGGTCGCCCCGCGGCCGACGAACTCCGAGATCATCTTGCCCAGCTCGTTGGCGATGGCCGCGGCTTGCTGCCCGGAGGACCGGGCGCTGGCCCCTGACGTGCCTTCCATGGGTCGTCCCCTTCCGCGTCTCTTCGCATGGGGGCCAGGGCCGCCGCGGGTGCCAGAGACGACAGAAGGCCCGCCGGGTGCTCTCCGGACACTACCTGATCGGGCCTCGAGCCAGCGAAACGGCCATGGCCACCGATCACCGAAACCGATTCAGGTGGATCGGCGATCCGGAATTGCGGCGTCCGACCGGCACGCTTATAATTGGCGTACAGCGATCCCGGCGTGCGGTCATGACCGTACCGGGGATTGCGCCTCAGAGAGCGGAACGAGCGATCGGTCACCAACTGGCCGCGGCTCCTGGTCCGTGTACAGACCAGGGACTCGAAGGAGTCCGCATGACCGCTCGTGTTGGACCGCAATCAGCTAGCAGCGACAAGCGGGACGAAGGTCCGGCAGCTTCGACGCCCGGGGCGGGCGATGACTCGGCGCGGCTCGAGGTACTGAGCGCCGCCGGACCGGATCTGATCGTGCGGGGGTCGCACATGGTGGGGGCAACGGCCCGATCGATGGCCGTTTCCGACAAGGCGGGAGAGTTCGTCCGCGCTGAGCGTGCGGGGGCGCCGCGACGGCGCTTGACGAGCTGCCCGCCTCTCTGACCGGCGGCTGGGTGGGCCGCGCGTTCGCATGCGAGCGCGCGGTCCTCGAGCCGTTGCACCGCTCAGACGTTGCGGAGGATCAGATACGGGCCGATCACGATCAGCGTTGCGGCGAGGGCCAGGCGCATGCGCTCACCGCCCAGCGTCTGCGCCAACCGCCAGCCGAGCACGACTCCGACCAGCGCGGGGAGACCGATGACCAGCGCCAGCCGCCACGAGACGGCGCCCTGGACGACATAGCCGATCGTGCCCACGCCGGCGATGACGATCGACTGCGCCTGAGCGGCCGCCAGGGCGCTGAGCATCGGGACTCCGGCCGCGATCAGCAGCGGCACGCTGAGCAGTGGCCCGCCAAGGCCGAACAGGCCGCTGATCACGGCGACGGCAGCGCCGATTCCCAGCAGCCGGCCGCGGGGTAGCGGCGGGGGCTCGGCCGACCCCGGACCCGGAGCGACGGACGCGCACGTAGAGCAGGACGCCGACCGTCAACACGCAGGCTCCGAGCAGAACGCCGAAGGTCGACCCGGACAGGCGAGCGTTGGCGAGCACCCCGAGCGGGGTGCCGACGACCGCGCAACCGATCAGCGTCCCGGCGAGCTGCCGCGTCTCGGGCGCGCGCAGCTGCCCCGACCGCGCGTAGACCCCCGCTCCGAGCAGCCCGCTGCCCACGTTGGTGACGATCGCAGTGCCGGCGATCGCCGGCGGCGACAGGTTCGAGAACGCGAACAGCCCGATGGTGATCAGCACGCCTCCGGGGCCAAGCGCGGTGATGCCGATCCCACCGACGAACCCGCACAGGCCGAGGAGCACGAGCGTGCCGGGGCTCACGCGGCGATCGTAGCCGGGAAGCCGGGCTGTGGCTCGGGACTGCTCTCGGCCCTGGTACGTTGTCGGCGTGTCCGGAGGCGCAGACGGGGACCTCGGGGGCGAACTCGAGATTCTCACGGCGGGCGCTGTTGCGGGCCGGCGTGGTCGGCGCCGCCGCGCTGAGCGGCGGTGCGCTGCGCCGCCCGGCGGCCGCCCGGGCCGCGGAGTCGGGCAGCGCGACCGCGGCGCCCGGCATCTACGAGTTCAACCAGGGCTGGCTGTTCGGCGGCATCTACGCGGCGGGCGCCGAGGCGCCCGGCTACGCCGAGGGCGGCTTTGCCGCGGTCACCCTCCCTCACACCGTGACGCCGTTGTCATGGGGCGACTGGGACGTGACCAGCTGGGAGCAGGTGTGGATCTACCGCAAGCACCTGGCCGGCCACGCGAACCCCGGCACGCGCGTGTTCGTCGACTTCCACGGCGTGATGACGAATGCCGCGATCTTTGTCGGCGGCACCCAGATCGCCCAGCACGCCGGCGGCTATCTGCCGTTCTCGGTCGAGCTCACCTCCCATCTGGCCGCCGGGGACAACGTGCTGGCCGTCGTGGTCGATGCCCGGTGGCTCGACGTGCCGCCCGACGGTGCGTCGGGCGGAGCCCCGGCCGTCGATTATCTGCAGCCGGGCGGCATCTACCGTGACGCCACGCTACGGATCGTCCCGACGGTGCACCTCGCCGACGTCTTCGCCAAGCCGACGAACGTGCTCGGCGCCAACCCGGGCGTCGACGTCCAGCTGACGATCGACGCCGCGACGCCGCCGAGTGCTCCGGTGGCGATCTCCGCCACCGTGCTCGACGGCGCCCAGGTCGTGGGCTCGGCGAGCGGCACGGTGTCGGTGACGGTGAGCGGCACGACGACCGCGACCCTGAGCGTCAGCGGATTGACCGGCCTCACCCTGTGGTCACCGGACACGCCGAAGCTGTACCAGGTCACCGCCGCGCTGGTGGCCGACGGGGTCACCCACACCGACACGGTGACCACCGGCTTTCGCCAGGCGACGTTCGCGACCGATGGATTTCACCTCAACGGCCAGCGCCTGGAGATCTTCGGTCTCAACCGCCACCAGCTGTTTCCGTACACCGGGATGGCGGCCTCGGGCCGCCTGCAGCGCCGCGACGCCGAGATCCTGCGCACCGAGCTGAACTGCAACATGGTGCGCTGCTCGCATTATCCGCAGTCGCCGGACTTCCTCGACGCCTGCGACGAGCTCGGTCTCATGGTCTGGGAGGAGCCCCCGGGGTGGCAGTACATCGGCGACGCCGGCTTCCAGCAGATCGTGCTCCAGAACGTGAACGACATGGTCGTCCGCGACCGCAATCGACCGTCGGTGATCGTGTGGGCGACCCGGTTGAACGAGAGCAACAACAACACCACGCTCTACGCGCAGACCCGCCAGCTGGCCGACACGCTCGACGGCAGCCGCCAGACGAGCGGGGCCATGCGGTTCCACTCGACGGCCAACTGGGCGCAGGACGTCTTCGCCTACGACGACTACGGCTCGACGAACAACAACCACACGGATGCCACCCTTCAGCCGCCGATCTCCGGCGTCCCCTACCTCGTGACGGAGGCCGTCGGCGCCCTCGACGGGGCACCGCTGTATCGCTGGGTCGACACCGAGGCCACGCTCGCCCTGCAGGCGAAGATGCACGCCCAGGTCCACGATCTGGCGCGCGCCAACTCCGCATATGCCGGGCTCATCGGGTGGGCGGGGATCGACTACGCGTCGCTGAACGGCGGCAACCGGATCTGGCACACCCTCAAGTGGGCGGGGGTGCTCGATACGTTCCGCGTCGCCAAGCCCGGCGCCGCGTTCTACCGCTCGCAGGTCGACCCCGCCGTCACCCCGGTCATCCTGCCGGTGTTCTTCTGGGACTTCGGCTCGGGATCGCCGGCGAACGGTCCGGGGTCGGGCGCGATGATCGCCACCAACTGCGACCGGCTCGAGCTCTACGTCGACCAGGCCCACGTCGCCACCGGCACCCCCGACACGACCGACTTCCCCCATCTCGCCTATCCCCCGGTGAGCGTCGACCTCACGTTCAGCGGGACGCCGCCGACCGAGCTGCGCATCGACGGGTTCCGCGGATCCAATCTCGTCGCGTCGGTGTCGATGTCGGCCGATCCGACGCGTGACCGGCTGGTGCTCGTCGTCGAAGACGCCACGATCGTGGGCGACGGGAGCGACATGACCCGCTTCACGTTCCGCGCGCTCGACGCCTACAACAACCAGCGTCCCTATCCGACCGGCGACGTGGCGCTGACGCTCGCCGGGCCGGCGGCGCTGATCGCCGAGAACCCGTTCTCGTTTGCCGAGTACGGCGGCGTCGGCGGCGGGTTCATCCGCTCGCAGGCGGGAGCCACCGGGACGGTGACGGTCACCGCCACCCACCCCACGCTCGGCTCGGCCAGCGGCAGCGTCGTCGTCACCGCGCCCCCGCCGCCCGCGCCTCCCGGGGTTCAGATCTCCCCCCCGGCGCCGCCATCGCCCCGCCCCGTCGCGGTGCCGACCGCCACGCCGACGGGACCATCGCGGGCGAAGGTGCGCGCGGCGCTCGCTGCCCTGCTCGCGCCCCGCGGCGCGGCGGCCCGGATCGCCAAGCTGCTCAAACGGGGCGGGTACACGTTCTCATTCGATGCTCCGTCGAGCGGGAAGCTCGTGATCGACTGGGACTACCACCCGCCGCGCAAGGGCCGGCACCGCAAGCCCCGGCCGGTGCGCGTGGCCGCGCGGACGGCTTCGATCAGGAAGGCCGGCCGCGTCAAGGTCACGATCAAGCTGACCAAGCGCGGACGCGCGCTGCTCGCGCATGCCCGGCGCGTGAAGCTGACGGCCACGGTCCGCTTCACGCCGATCGGGCAATCGACCACGACCCGGTCGAAGGTCATCGAGCTCAAGCGGTGAGCCGGGAATCGCCCGGGGCGATGGGCTAGCGTTCCGCAGCCACGCGATGGCGACAATCGCCTTTTTCCCCGAGGGCGCCTACGGCCCGACGAACAACTGCGCCGGTATCGCCGCGGTTCTACGGGAGCGCGGTCACCGCGTCGTGTTCATCGTCGAGGAGTCGTTCGCCGGGACCCTCGAGGAGCGGGGCTTCGAGGAGCGGCTGATGCGGCTCGGACCGCCCCCCGAACACGAGGAGGTTCCCGGGCAGTTCTGGAAGGACTACATCCGCGACACGGCTCCCGTGTTCCGCAGACCGACGATCGAGCAGCTTGAGGCGTTCATCGCCCCCACCTTTCAGGCGCTCATCGACGGAGCCCGCTACGTTGACGAACGCCTGCGGGGGATCATCGAGGAGATCGATGCCGACGTCGTCGTCGAGGACAACGTCGTCGGTTTCCCGGCGCTGGCCAGCAGCGGGCGCCCCTGGGTGCGGATCGTCTCCTGCAACCCGGCTGAGCTCAAGGACGAGCTCGTTCCGCCGACGTTCTCCGGCTATCCGACCGACGGCCCCCGGACCGCATGGACCCAGTACTGGGCCGAGTACCGGCGGGTCCTCGGGCCGCTGCACGACGAGCACAGTGCCTTCTGCGCCGAGCGCGGCGCGCCGGAGCTGCCCGGGCTCGAGCTCATCGGCGTCTCGCCGTGGCTGAACCTCTCCCTGTACCCGCGCGAGCTGGACTATCCGCGGGCGGCGCCCGTGCCCGGTCGCTGGCTGGCGCTCGAGTCGTGCGTCCGTGGCGCCGAGGCGCCGTGGCAGCGGCCCGATCGCACCGACCGGCGGCCGCTTGTCTACTTGAGTCTCGGCTCGCTCGGCTCGGCCGACGTCGAGCTCATGCAGCGGCTGATCGACACCCTTGCCGCCCACGACACGATCGAGCTGGTCGTCTCCCTCGGGCCACAGCACGAGCTGCTCCGCGTCCCGGCCCACGTCAACGGCAGCGAGTTCCTCCCCCAGACCTCGATCCTCCCCGAGGCGGCGGCGGTCCTCACCCACGGCGGCAACAACACGGTGACCGAGTGCCTTCACTTCGGCTGTCCGATGGTCGTCCTCCCCCTGTTCTGGGATCAGTACGACAACGCCCAGCGGGTGCACGAGACCGGCTTCGGGGCCCGCGTCGACACGTACGGCCATGCGCCCGAACAGCTCATCGCCGCGCTCGACGACGTCCTCGGTGACGCGGCACTGCGCCGCCGGATGGCGGCCATCGCCGGGCGGCTGGCCGCCGCTCCGGGCACCGTGCGCGCCGCGGAGGCGATCGAGAAGGTGGCCGATGGCCGGCTGGCGGCGGTGCCGGTCGCCTGATCCGCGCCCCGGCGGTTCCGGCGCGGACGTACGCACGAAGACCGTCGGGACTCGCGTCGCGCGATGGCCGGGGTACTCACCCCACACCGCAACGCGAGGAGATGTCATGGCCACCGAGGAGACGCCTGACCGTCAGGCCGAGAAGCCGCCCAGCGACCACCAGTTCGAGACGCCCGTCGTCCGTGAAACCGAACCCGAGCCGGTGGGCAACGAGGAGGGCGACGGCCCCGAGGACGGGGCAGGGCTCAGGCGGCGGCCGGCAGCCGACCGACGTAGGGCGAGCCGGCCAGCCAGGCACTGAACTCGTCGGCCGCACACGGGCGCGCGAAGAAGTATCCCTGCGCGTGATCGCATCCGTAGCCGATGAGCATCTCCTTGCTCGCCGCGTCCTCGACGCCTTCGGCGACGACCGTCAGACCGAGGTTGTGGGCGAGGTCGATCGTCGAGCGCACGATGACGGCGTCGTCACCGGCGGACGCCAGACCGGTGACGAACGACTTGTCGATCTTCAGCTCGTCCACCGGTAGTCGCTGCAGGTAGGCCAGCGACGAGTATCCGGTGCCGAAGTCGTCGATCGACAGGGTCTCGCCCATGCCGTGCAGGCGACCGAGGATCTCGGGCGCGCTGGCTTCGATCAGCGCCCCTTCGGTCAGCTCGAGGATCAGCCGTCCTGGCTCGGTCTTCCACATGTCGGTCAGCTCCCGCACCGTCTCGGGAAGCGTGCTCCGCGGCCCCAGACTGCGGGCGGAGACGTTGACGGCCACCGTGAGGTCGATGCCCTGCTCCAGCCACACGCGTTGCTGGCGCAGCGCCTCGTTGAGCACCCATTTCGTCACCGGCCCGATCAACTCGGTGCTCTCCACCTCGGGCATGAAGCTGCCCGGCATGAGCAGCCCGCGGTCAGGGTGACGCCAGCGGACGAGGGCCTCGACGCCCGAGACCTCGTGGGTCTTGAGGTCGATCTTGGGCTGGTAGTGAAGGACCAGCTCGTCATGCGCGATGCACTGGCGCAGGTCGACGAGAAGCGCGAGCTGCTGGGCCGTCTCCTCCTCCTGAGCGGCGTCGACGACGGCGTGACCGCTGCCGGTCCGCTTGGCGATGTACATCGCCACGTCAGCCCGCCGCAGCAGCTCCTCGGACGTGCGCCCATGGTCGGGGAACATCGCGATCCCGACGCTCGCCGTCACGTAGACCACGTCGCCGGCGAGATCGAAGCCTTCCGCGCAGGTGTGCTGGATCTTCCAGGCGATCTCCGCCGCGGCCGCCAGATCGGTTGTCTGTCCCGGCAGGATCGCGAACTCGTCCCCGCCCAGCCGGGCGATCGAGTCGACGTCGCGCAGGGCGGTGACGAGTCGCGCGCCGACCTGCTTGAGCAGGGCATCGCCCTGCGCGTGGCCGAGCGTGTCGTTGACCTGCTTGAAGCCATCGAGATCCATGACGAGAACCGCGCGTGTTTCGTCGGATCGCTTGGCCGAGGCCAGGGCCTTGAGCACGAGCTCGCCGAACAGGGTGCGATTGGCCAGGCCGGTGAGGCCGTCGTGCAAAGCCTGATGCTGGAGACCCTCGGTGTAGGCCTTGCGCTCGGAGATGTCGCGCACCGAGGCGAGGGTGAGGCTGCGCTCGCCGAGCGTGAACTCCCCGTGCTCCACCTCCATCGGAAACGTCGAGCCGTCGCGACGGCACCCGAGCGTCTCGGTCATCCGGCTGTGCAACCGGGACTTCGTCGCCGCACCGCCCGTACGCTGCGTGAGGCGGACGAGATCATCCCGGCGGGCCGGGGCGAGCATCGACTCCAGCGGCTTTCCGATGACCTCGTCCTCCCGGTAGCCGAACAGGGCCTGCGCGGAGCGGTTGAAGGATTCGATCAGGCCGCCCCCGCCGGCGATCACGATTCCGTCCGCGACATTGTCGAGCACCGCCTGGACGCTGGACTCGCTGTCGCGCAGCGCCGCATTGAGGGCGGTGATCGATTCCAGGGACAGCCGCAGCTCCTGGGATTGCACGAACAGATCGACGAACACGGCCACCTTGGCGCGCAGCATCTCGGGGTGCACCGGGGTGAAGATGAAGTCGACCGCGCCGCTGGCGTACGCGCTCAGTGAGTCGGTGTCATCACGCCCGAAGGCGGTGATGAAGATGATCGGCGTCCGGCTCGATTGGCTGCGCCCGCGGATCAGGTTGGCCGTCTCGTATCCGTCCATGGTCGGCATCCGGACGTCCATCAGGATCAACGCGAACGTCTGGCGCAGGACGGCCCGCAGCGCGGCGCGTCCCGAATCGGCTTCGACGACGACCAGGCCCAGGGGAGCGAGCATCGCGCGGATGGCCACCCGCTGAGCCTCGCGGTCGTTGACGAGGAGCACCGCCGGCGGGGGGCGGGCCGTGTCCCACCCGTCTTCGAAGCCGGGCTCGGACCTCATGGGCTCACCGCGGTTCCGACGGCCTCGGCGTCGAGCAGGCACGCGGACAGCGCGGCGAGGAAGTTGGGTCCGTTCTCGACCGGCTTGGAGATGTAGGCGGTCGCTCCCGCCTCGAGACAGCGCTCGCGCTCGCCGGCCCCCGTCTTGGCCGTCAGAGCGACGATCGCCAGGGGCCTCGGTCGCTGCCGCTTGCGGATCGCGCGCATCGTCGCGTACCCGTCCATGACCGGCATCATGATGTCCATCAGCACGAGGTCGACGTCCGGGGTCGCCTCGAGGAGGTCGATCCCCTCCGCGCCGGTCTCGGCCGAGATGACCTCCATGTCGCCCCGCTCCAGCAGCACGGTCATGGCGAAGATGTTGCGAAAGTCGTCATCGACCACGAGGACCTTCCTGCCCGCCAGCTCGGCGCCCGGGCCGACGTCGGACATCGCCGGCGCGTCGACATCGAGAGGTTCGTCGCCGTTTGACCAGGGGGCGATGCTGGGCGGCGCGGCGCGCGCCGTCAAGATCGGCGTGCCGTCGCCGTCGACCCCGGATGGGAGGTACACGGTGAACGTGCTCCCTTCGCCGACCGCGCTCTTCAGGCTCATCTCTCCCCCGAGCAGCCCGACGAGCTCCCGACTGATCGACAGTCCCAACCCGGTGCCGCCGTACTGGCGAGATGTGGTCCCGTCCGCCTGCGCAAACGCCTCGAAGATGAGCTCCTGCAGCTCCGGCGCGATGCCGACGCCGGTATCGCTGACGCTGAACGCCGTCACCGCACTGGCGTCGCCGAGCGTTCCGTTGGCTGGTTGCCAGCCGCTGTCGGGCCGGCCGATGCGCAGCGTCACCTCGCCGCTGGTCGTGAACTTGAACGCGTTGGCGAGGAGGTTCTTCAGCACCTGGCGCAGGCGACCCGGGTCGGTGGCGATTGTCGCCGCCGCATCGGGTGCCAGCTCGACCTCGAAGGACACCCCCTGCTGAACGGCCACGTGACGAAACTCGCGCTCGAGGGCGTCGTGGAGCTCGATCAAGGGCAGCTCGGAGATCGCGAGCGTCGCCGTGCCCGACTCCATCTTGGCCAGGTCCAGGACGTCGTTGAGCAGCCGCAGCAGATCGGTGCCCGAGGACTGGATGATGGTGGCGTACTGAACCTGGTCGTCGGTCAGGTTCTTCTGCGGATTGGCCATGAGCTCGCCGGCGAGGATCAGCAGGCTGTTGAGCGGCGTGCGCAGCTCGTGGGACATGTTGGCGAAGAACTCCGACTTGAACGCGGAGGAGACGGCCAGCTGCTCGGCCTTCTCCTCGACCAGGCGCTTGGCGTACTGGACCTCCTGGTTCTTGGCCTCGACCTCGATGTTCTGGTCGGCGAGGCGACTGGCCTGCTTGGCGAGATCCTCGTTGGAGGCGCGCAGATCCTCCTGGCGCGACTGCAGCTCCTGGGCCTGGGACTGCGACTGCTTGAGCAGATTCTCGGTGAGCGTATTGGCCTCGATCGTGTTGAGCACGAGGCCGATGCTCTCGGTGAGCTGGTCCAGGAATGCCTGGTGGGTGGGACTGAAGCGGCTGAACGACGCGAGCTCGACGACCGCTCGGACCGAGCCCTCGAACAGGATCGGCAGCACGATGATGTTCAGCGGCGTCGCCTCACCCAGCCCCGAGTTGATCGTGATGTAGTCGCTCGGGACGTCGGTGAGCAGAATGCGCTCCTTCTCCTGGGCGCACTGCCCGACGAGACCCTCGCCGAGCCGGAACCGGCTGGCGAGGTGCTTGCGTTCCTTGAAGCCGTACCCGGCCTGGTAGCGCAGCACCGGCTCGCCATCGCCCTCGTTGACCAGCGAGTAGAAGACTCCGTGCTGGGCCGAGAGCAGGGGGGCCAGCTCCGAGAGGACCATGCTCGACACGGTGGCCAGGTCCCGTTGACCCTGGAGCAGGCGGGTGAAACGCTCGAGGTTGGTCTTCAGCCAGTCCTGTTCGGTGTTCTGGCGCGTCGTCTCCCGCAGGTTGCGGATCATCTCGTTGAGCTTGTCCTTGAGCACCGCGACCTCGCCGCTCGCCTCGACGCCGACCTGCCGGGTGAGGTCTCCCTCGGTGACGGCGGTCGCAACGTCGGAGATCGCTCGAACCTGGTTGGTCAGGTTGGCGGCCAGCTGGTTGACGTTGTCGGTGAGGTTCTTCCAGACGCCGGCCACCTCCGCGGACTGCGCCTGGCCGCCGAGCTTGCCCTCCACGCCGACCTCGCGGGCGACGCGGGTCACCTCGGAGGCGAACCGGTTCAGCTGGTCAACCATCGCGTTGACGGTGTTCTTGAGCTCGAGGAACTCGCCCTTGACGTCGGCGGTGATCTTCTTGCTCAGGTCGCCGTTGGCCACGGCTGTCGTCACCTCGGCGATGTCACGCACCTGTCCGGTCAGGTTGCCGGCCATCAGGTTGACGTTGTCGGTCAGGTCCTTCCACACGCCGCCGACCTCGATCGTGACCGCCGCGGCCTGACCGAGCTTGCCCTCGGTGCCGACGTCGCGCACGACGCGGGTCACCTCGGATACGAAGCCGTTGAGCTGGTCGACCATCGCGTTGACGGTGTTCTTGAGCTCGAGCAGCTCCCCGTGGACGTCGCCGGTGATCTTCTTGCTCAGGTCGCCATCGGCGACAGCTCCGACGACGCGCTGCATCTCGCTGGTGGGGCCAACGAGATCCTCGATCAGGCTGTTCACCGACTGGGCGCTGGCGTGCCAGACCGTGTCGGATCCGTGGAGCGCCAACCTCTGGGAGAGCTTGCCCTCCTTGCCGACGACCCGGCTGACGTTGGCCAACTCGGACCCCAGCGTCTCGTTGGCCGCGATCACGTTGTTCAGCCGGTCGGCGATCTTGCCGGCGACACCGGTCCAGCCGAGCGGCATGCGCACGGTGAAGTCGCCTCCCTCCAGATCGGCCAGGACGCTCAGGAGCACCGCCTCGTCCAGCTGATCAGTCATCCCGGTCATTCACGCCATCTCCGTGGGTTGTCCTGCGTGCGAGTCAGCAACGTTCGTGGACAGCCGGACGCCGTGGCTTTGCTCCCCATCGGCACGTTCGGGAGCGGCCTTGAACGCACGCCGACGCGCCGGGAAACGGCCAAGCGCCTGACCGCCTTCCGGTTATAGGCTTCCCCGGCACCCGACCGAGGAGAGAAACGCATGGTCAAGCTCGTAGTCGCCTATGGCGCGCCGGATGACCCCGCCGCCTTCGACGAGTACTACGCCAATACGCACGACCCGCTCGCGCGCAAGATCCCCAACCTCCGTCGCTTCGAGACGGGAAAGGTGCTCGGGACCCCCGATGGCTCGCCGCCTCCCTACTACTTCATCGCCGAGCTCTGGTTCGAGGACGTCGCCGAGCTCGAGGCGTCGATGGCCAGTGAGGGCGGTCAGGCCGCCGGAGCCGATGTCGCCAACTTCGCCACCGGCGGGGCGACGCTGATGATCGTCGAGGCCAACTAGCGCGGGTCGCCCGCCTCACTTGCCCGCACCCGGACCGGACCCCCGGTTGCCCGGGTCCGGGTGCAGACGAGGCGGCGATCGTCACGTCGTCGGCAGGAGCTTCCCCCTGGTCGACGACCGCAGGGATCGTCCACCCGTCGCGGTGGCCGGAACCGAGGGCGACCCGTCCCGGACGACCGCGAGCGACCGTGCACCGGTCGGCGACGCTGATCTGCTCGCCACCCCTGGGCGCCCCATGCTCTGGCTCACCGAACGAGCTTTTCACGGCCGCCCGTGCTTTGCGTCGGGGTCGCACCCTGATCTTTGGTCTCCGCCGACGAGCGCCGGCGGCGGGGGGACCGGCGAGCTCGGGCTTGCCCCCTGTTAAGCTCGACCGGATTGGTGCACATGGGGCAGCCCGGACCGCCACTGCTCGATCGCGAAGGCGAGCTCCAGACGCTCGATGCCGCCGTGCAGGCGGCACGCGCCGGGCGGGGCGGACTCGTCGTCCTCGAGGGCGCCGCGGGCACGGGGAAGAGCGCGCTCGTTGCCCTGACCGGGCAGCGGGGGGGCGGGGCCGGCATGCGCGTCCTCGCCGCCCGGGGCGGCGAGCTCGAACAGGACCACCCGTTCGGACTGATCCGTCAGCTCTACGAGCCCGTTCTCGCCGCTGCTGACCCGCCACAGCGCGCCCGCCTGCTCGCCGGAGCGGCGGCGCCGGCCGCCTCGGTGCTGAGCGTCGGCGACGGCGCGACCGGCGTGCACGCCGCCGGCTTCGGCGCGATGCAGGCGATCTACTGGCTGACCGCCAACCTGGCCGGCGACGGTCCGCTGCTGATGACGATCGACGACGCCCACTGGTCCGATCCCTCCTCGCTGCGCGCGCTTGACTTCCTGGCCCGTCGCATCGCCGACCTCCCGGCCATGCTCGTCGTGGCGCTTCGTCCCCAGGAGCCGGGATCGCGGATGGAGCTCCTCGACGAGCTGCGCGCGGCGGCGACCGGACGAGCGGCGTTGCGCGCGCTCGGGTCCGACTCCGTCGCCCGCCTCGTCCGCGATCGGATCCCGGGGGCGAGCGATGAGGTCTGCGACGCCTGCGCCGCCGCCACCGGCGGCAACCCGCTCTATCTCGAAGAGCTGCTGCGATCGCTGCCCGTCGATGCGGTCATGCCCGACCCCGCGACGATCCTCGAGTCGTCGGTGCCGACCCTCGGCGACCGAGTGCTGCGGCGCATCAACCGGGTCGACGACGACGCTCCGGCGCTCGCCGGGGCGATGGCGGTGCTCGGCAACGGCGCCCGGCTGGCGGTGGCGGCACAGCTCGCCGCCGTGCCCGACGCGGGGGCGGGACGGATCGCCCACCGGCTGCGCCGCATCGAGCTGCTGCGGGGCGAGGATCCGATCGCGTTCGTGCATCCCCTCGTCCACCGATCGGTCTACGACGCGATTCCCGAAATCGAGCGCCAGGCGGCGCACCGCCGAGCGGCGGAGCTGCTGCGGGCCGCCGGAGCCCCGCCCGAATCGGTGGCCGCTCACCTGCGCACGCTCACCCCGAGCGGTGATGCGACCGTCGCCGAGGCCTTGTTGGCGGCCGGCGAACGAGCGCTCGAGCGGGCGGCGCCCGACGAAGCCGTCGAATGGCTGCAGCGCGCCGTCGCCGAGAACGCGACCGTACCGCCGCGCGCTCAGCTGTTGGCGCGCCTGGGGGCCGCGCGGGCGATCCAGCGCGACCCGGCGGCCGTCGTCGACCTCCGTGAGGCCCACGAGCTGGCCGCGGATGTCGGCACCCGCGCGCGAGCCGGGGTCGCTCTCGCCGAGCTCCTCGGCCACGCCGGCCAGTGGACCGCCGCGATCGAGGTGATCGAGTCGATCGGGGCCGCCGCCGGGGACGGCGAGCCCGAGCTGGACGCGGAGGTGGCGGCGCTGCGCGCCGTCATCACGCTCCACGACCCAGCGCACACCGCCGACTTCGACCGCCGCCGGCCGACCTTCGTGCGGCTGGCCGGCGACGATCACTGGGCCTCGCACGCGTTGGCCGCGATGCTCGCCGTCGAGGCCGCCCACCGGGGACGGCCGGACGAGGCGATCGCGTTCGGCGATCGCGCCCTTCGGGGCGGGCGGTTTCTCCGCGAGCGGGGCGCCGGTGGCTGGGCGGCGCCCCAGCTGCTCGGGGCGTTCATCGAGAGCGAGGACCTCGATCGCGCCGAGGCGGCGCGCGTTCAGGTCGATGCCGCCGCCCGTGCGTCCGGTGCCGTATTCGGACTCCTGACCGCGCTCGGCTATCGCGGTTGGATCCACGCCCGGCGCGGCGATCTCGCCGCGTCGGAGTCCGACCTGACGACCGTGCTCGCCTTCGCCCGGGACGCCGGGGTGCTGATGGGAATCACGACGATGTCGTTCTATCTCATCGACGTGCTGCTCGAGCGTGAGACGCCGTCACATCTCGTCGAGCTCGTCGAGCACACCGAGCTCCCCGACGACTTCCTGCGCACGGCCAGCGGCGCCATGCTGCTCGAGGCACGCGGGCGCCTGCGGCTGCTTCGCCGCGACGGCGACGGCGGGCTCGACGACCTCCGCGCCGCCGGCGACATCATCTCGGCGCTGCGTTTCAGCCCTACGTTCTCGGCATGGCGCTCATGCCTCGCCCTTGCGCTGCCTCCTGCCCGCCGCGATGAGGCGCGCGCCCTCGCCGCCGAGGAGCTTGCGCTCGCCGAGCCGATCGGACTGGCCCGTCCCCAGGCCGTCGCCCTGCGGGCGCTCGGTGTCCTCGAGGCCTCCCCCGCCGGCATCGACCTCCTCCGCCAGTCGGTGGCGCTCCTCAAGGACTCCCCAGCCCGTCTCGAGCTCGCTCGCTCGCTCGTCGAGCTCGGCAGCGCCCTGCGGCGGGCCAACCAGCGCAGCGACGCGCGCCGCCCGCTCGTCGATGGCCTGCGGCTCGCCCACGCCTGCGGCGCCCACCGCCTCAGCCGCCGCGCCGTCCAGGAGCTGCAGGCCTCCGGAGGCCGGCGGCCCCGCCTCTCCGCCAACGGACGCGACGCCCTGACCGCCAGCGAGCTCCGCGTCGTCCAGCTCGCGGCGTCGGGAGCGACCAACACCGAGATCGCGCAGGAGCTCTACATCAGCCCCAAGACCGTCGAGACGCACCTCTCGCGGGCGTACCTGAAGCTCGGCCTCGCCGGCTCGGGCTCCCGCGGCCGGCTCCCGCGCGTCCTCAAGGAGGCGAGCTAGTGGCCGTCAGGATATGTGGGGGACGCTCGTCGTCTTGAAGCGCGTGACCAGCTCGGTGAGCTGGGCGGCGTGCGCGGCCAGATCCTCGGAGGAGGTCGCGATCTGCTGGGCTGAGGCCGCCGTCTCCTGTGTGGACGCCGAGAGCTGCTCGGTCGTCGCCGACGACTGATCGGCCACCGCGGCGACCTCGTCGATGTTGCCCAGCACGCTGTTGGAGCTGGCGGCCATCTGGCCCGCCGCCTCGGCGAGCTGGCCGATCTCGACGGTCATCTCGCGCACGGCGGCGTCGATGCTCTGGAACGACTCGCGCGTCTGATCGACGACCCGCGCGCCCATCGTCGTCTGCTCGGCGCTGTCCTCGACCACGCCGACGGCCCGCGCCGTCTTGCTCTGGATCGTTCCGATCAGGCCCGAGATCTCCTCGGCGGCATCCTGCGAGCCCTCGGCGAGCTTGCGCACCTCCTCGGCGACGACCGCGAAGCCGCGCCCCTGCTCGCCGGCGCGGGCGGCCTCGATCGCGGCGTTGAGGGCGAGCAGGTTGGTCTGCTCGGCGATCCCGGTGATCGTCTTGACGATCACCCCGATCTGCTCGGAGTGGGCCGCCAGTTCGCGGATCGCGGCCGTCACCCCCGCGGAGGAGTCGCGCACCGCGTGCATCGTCTCCCCGGCACGCTCCGCGGCCTGCACGCCCTCCTGGGCCAGGGCCCGGGCGTCGTCGGCCATGGCCACGGTTCGCTGAACGCGCTCACTGGACTCGCTGGCCACGCCGACCACCCGCTGGGCGGCTTCCTTGGCGGCATCGACCCGGCGCACCTGAAGCTGGGCGCCCTGCGCGACATCCTCCACCGCGTGGGCGATCTCGCCCGAGCTGCGGCTCGACTCGACCGACGTCGCACTCATCTGCCCCGAGGCCTGGTGGACGTTGCCGGCCGCCGTTCCGACGCTCTCCACGAGTTGACGCAACTGCGCGGTCGCCCGGTTATACGCGTCATAGGCGGCGATCATCGTCTCTCGCAGGTCGCCGGTGAGGTCGAGCATCTGCCCCATCTCGTCCCCGGCGCCCGGAGGCGGCGCCCCGGTTCCACCGCTTCCCGGACGCAGCTCCATCGTCAGATCGCCGTCGGCGAGCGCCTGCAGGCCGGTCATCAGTTGCAGCTTGACCGCCTTGGCCGCGCCGGTCATGTGCTGGTGGGCCAGCTTGGCGTCGCGGTGCAGTGCCGGCACCGTGGCCAGGACCATGACGACACCGAACAGGACGCCGGCACCGCTGAGGATCAGCGCGACTGCGGTGCTCGCGCCGCCGGTGGCGGCAAGCACTCCCTGCGCGCAGATCACCGTGACCAGGACCCCCGCCAGGAGGCAGAACTTCCACTTCAGGGAGATGTCTCGATATGCCCGCATCGTGCTTGGCCGGCGGTCCGGTCCGGGCCGGTAATCGGCCGCGGGTGGGCCGACTTGAGTGAACTCGAGACGTGACTGCCGTGGAGCCGGCGCGTCGCCGCGCCGGCTCCGTGAGGGCCGGATCAGGAAGCCGCGACTCCGACCATGTGACCGTCGGCGTCGGCGAGCACTCCGAACGTCACCCCCGGTACCTCTTGCGCGGGCTGGACGATCCGCCCGCCGAGCTCCTCGGCCTGGCGCAGGGTCGCGGCCACGTCCTGTACCCCGACGAAGAACAGGACGCTGTCCTCGCCGCCCTGGAGCGGACCGATCGCCGTCGCCGGCGCTCCGTCGACGCCGATGTCGACGAACGTGTAGCCCGGAAACGCGCCGTCGGAATACGTCCAGCCGAACAGCTGGCCGAAGAATTCGCGGGTGGCGTCCGGATCGGCCGAGCGGATCTCGGCGTGAATGACGGGATGCGGCATGGGAGTTCCTCCTGGTCAGGTGACGTGGCCTTCGGGCCTGTGCACACTGAGACGAACGGGAGAGCGCGCAGGGGACAGCGACAGCCGGTTAGGCTCCTGGGTCTATGGGACTGCTTTCCGTTGCTCTGCTGCCGGCGCGAGCGGTCATCGGCGGCACCGAGCTGCTCGTCGCCACCGGACGAATGGTCGCGCCGGACGGGCCGGTCAGGCGCCCCGGTGGATACGCCGATCGGCTGACGGCGCTGTTGGCCGAGGGCGGCGCCGTCGAGCAGCTGGGACGGCTCGGCGACCCCAACGGCCCGCTGGCTCACGTCGATCAGCTCGCCGGCCTCACCGCCGACGATCGCCCCCTGGGCCGCGCCCTGGCGCCGGGCGGGCCCCTGGACCGGCTGCTTGCCGAGGATGGCGTGCTGGAGCGGGTGCTCGCCGAGGGCGGCCCGCTCGATCGGCTGATGAGCGACGACGGCATCGTCGACCGGCTGCTGCGCCCCGACGGCCCGCTCGATCGCCTGCTCGCGCCCGACGGCGCGCTCGAGCGGCTGACCGCCCCCGAGGGCCCGCTCGATCGGCTGCTCGAGCCCGGCGGCGCCCTCGAGCGAGTGACGACCCCCGATGGCCTGCTTGACCAGGCCCTCTCCGAAGATCGCGTCCTGCAGCTGATGGACACCTTCGCCCGGCTGGCCGAGCTGCAGGAGTCCCTGCGCGCCGTCGGCGCACTCGCCGGCGCCCTGGAGGCGCTGGCCGTCTCCACCCAACGCCTGCCCGACCTGCCCGAGCACGTCCGCGCGGTCGATGCTCGGGTCGACTCGATCGGCGAGCGCCTCGACCGTTTCGAGCCGTCGCTCGAGGTTCTCAGCGGGAGCGTCGACACGCTCGGGCGCGCCGCGGAGACCCTGAACGAGCTCATCGAGCCGCTCACCCGCCTGGCCGAGCGGATCCCGGGTCGCCGGGGCCGGGGCGGCCAGGACTAGCCGGACCGTGGACACCGGCCCGGCGTCCACGCGGCGGCTGCAGGCGTTCCTGAGCGCCGACGGCGGACAACTGAGCGGGGAGGAGCTGGCCAACGCCCTCACCGCCGTGCTGACGGCGGTGCTCGTGGCGACCAACCTCGTCGGGGCGGGCGCCGTCCTGGCCGTCATCTATCTCGTGCTCCCGCTCCCGCACATCTCAAACGCGGCCCACGTCGAGCTCGTCAACGGCCTGGTCGCGGCGGCCTACATTGTCGTCGCCGTGCTCCTCGGGCCGGTGGCCGGGCGGCGCCGGCTCTCGGAGGTGGGCGACTGGCTGCGCTCAGAACGACCGGCCGACGCCGATATCCGCCGTCAGGTCGTCCGGGCGCCCCTGTTGCTGTTCGAGGTCAACCTGGCGCTCTGGCTGGCGGCCGCTTTTCTCTTCGGCGTCCTCAATCTGGCCTTCTCGGCGACCCTGAGCGCGATCGTCGCTCCCACCGTCGCCATCACCGGCATCACGACGGGAGCGTGCGCCTATCTGCTGGCGGAGCGGATCCTGCGCACGCCCGCCTCCCGCGCGCTGGCCGACGAGGACCCCGGATGTGTGGCGGTGCCCGGCGTCGCCACGCGCGCCGTGCTCGCCTGGGCCTTCGGAACGGCGGCCCCCGTGCTCGGGCTGGTGATCGTCGGCATCGCCGCCCTCGCCGGGGCGCCGGCCAGCGCGACGCAGCTCAAGGTCGTCATCGTCGTCCTCGGCGCCATCGCCGTCGTCGTCGGGCTGCTCGCGGTGTCGCTGGCCGCGCGGGCGACCGCGGATCCGATCGACAACGTCCGCGGCGCGCTGGAGCGCATCCAGCGCGGGGAGTTCGATGCCCGCGTCCCCGTCTACGACGGCACTCAGATCGGTCGCCTGCAGCTCGGCTTCAACCGCATGGCGGAGGGCCTGGGCGAGCGCGAGCGGATCCGCGACACGTTCGGTAGCTACGTCGACCCGGCGGTCGCGGAGCGGATCCTCGATGACGGAGTGCAGCTCAGCGGAGAGGAGGTGGAGGTCACGATCATGTTCATCGACATCCGCGGCTTCACCGCCTTCGCGGAGGAGACCGACGCCCGGAAGGTGGTGGCGGGCGTCAACGCGCTGTTCGAGGCGGCCATCCCGATCATCCACGATCACGACGGACGCGTCGACAAATTCGTCGGCGACGGCCTGCTGGCCGTGTTCGGCGCCCCCCAACGCCTCGATGACCACGCCGACCAGGGGCTGGCCGCCGCCCTGGCGATTGCCCGGGCCGTCGACGATGGCGAGGCCGGCGAGCTGCAGATCGGCATCGGGGTCAACTCGGGCACCGTGATCGCCGGCAACGTGGGCGGTGCCGGCCGGCTCGAGTTCAGCGTGATCGGCGACCCCGTCAACGTGGCCGCCCGGGTTCAGGAGGCCACCCGTGAGACCGGCGATACCGTGTTGGTGACCGAGTACACGCGCGCCCTGCTCGGCGAGGAGCCGGTCCGGCTGGTCGAGCGCTCGCGCGTTGACCTGCGCGGCCGCAGCGAGCCGGTCGTGGTGTATGCGCCGCGGGCGCCTGAGGACTCGACGACGAGCTGACCCTACGGGGTCAGATACCTCCCCCGCGGCCGCCCGCCCGCGGGCGCGGGCTCGCCACGCCGCTCACGGTCGCAGCGACCATCGCCATCGCGGTCAGATCGCCGATGTATGACGCCTCGATGCACCAGGCGAGCGGATAGCCGTCCCGCGGCCGAGTGTCGACGAGGTGCTGAGCACGGGCGAGGAGAGTGTCGACGTCCTGAACTGAGGGTTGCCGTCGGTGGAGCGAGTCCTCGTTGCACATGGTGCGACCTTTCAATCGACCAGCGCATCATCCCACTCGGGGGTCGGGATGACCAGCCGGTGTCGGCATGCCCCGATGGCGCGACACGCCCTATCGGTCAGGGGCGACTCACACGGAGATCACCGGTCGTAATGCTCGTCCCGGTCTGGCACCGACTACTGTCCGGTGGCACCGTGAGCGAGAGGGAATGACATGAACAGCTGGACGATCACCGATCGCGACTTGAGACCCCACGCGCCCGAGATCCTCGCCTCCACAGATGAGGCGCGGGCGATCGCCCTCATGATCCCGGCGGGCGAAAGCTTCGACGATCACCAGGTGCACGAAAGCGCGTGGGTCACCGTGATCGACGGTGAGGTCGAGATCACCACCACCGATGGGCAGAGCGTGACCGGGGGTGCCGGTCTCGTCGTCGCCTTCGCCCCCAACGAACGTCACGCCGTGCACGCCCGCTCCGACGCCCGGCTCCTGCTCCTGCTCACCCCCTGGCCCGGGGTCGACCATCCCGGAGCGATGACCCTGGAGCAGAAGGCCAACGCCCGCCACGACGCCGCCGAACGCCGGACCAGCGCCTGAGGCGATCCGGTGTCTCGCACGGTGGCGAAGGGCGGTCAAGCCCTCCGCGTGCGGCTGACGATGGTGAAACTCGCCGAGCGCCGTCGGCCGGTCGCCGGCGGGATCATCCGAAGGTGGGTCACGAGCTCGAGGTCAAGCGCACGCGCCATGGCCATACGCGCGACGACGTGGAAGCCGAACACGAAGGTGTGGCCCGACGCGTTCGCCGCCACATCCGATCGCCGAAAGCGCGAGCGCCGCGACCAGAGCCGCCTTCCAGCACAGCAAGAATTCCCTGCGGGCCCCGGGGGTCTGGGATGATCGCGGCGATGAGTCCGACCGGCGCGCCCAGCGCGACTCAGCCGGCAGTGACGGTCCGCCACCGGCCGAGTGTCGATCAGATGACCTCACAGCAGGTCGCCACCCTGCGTCAGGCGATCGCCGCCACCCAGGCGATCGGTGATGACCGTGGCTATCAGCACTGGGCGGGCATCCATGGCCTGCCGCTGCCGATGTACTGCACCCACGGGTCGCCGCTGTTTCTCGCGTGGCATCGGGCCTACCTGTACTTCTTCGAGCTGGCGCTGCGCGATCAGGTCGCCGACCTCATCTTGCCGTGGTGGGACTGGACGGTGGACCAGGCGGTGCCGAGCGCCTATGACCAGCGGACCGTCGATGGCACCCCCAATCCGCTGCACTCGTCGCCGATCCAGCCGTCCGGGCGCGAGCCGGGAGGCTCCGATCACACCGTTCGTGCCCCCGGACAGGACGAAGCTCCACCGTTGCCAACCGCGGATCAGGTGAAGACCCTGCTCGCAATGGGCGACTTCATCGACTTCCAAACGCAGCTCGAGGACATCCACAACGGCGTGCACGTATGGGTCGGGGGGACGATGAGTGACATCGCAACCGCGGCCTACGATCCGCTGTTCTGGGCTCACCACACGATGATCGACCGCCTGTGGCGAGTCTGGCAACTCGATCACCCACACGGGGGCCCACCGGCTTCGCTGCTCAGCACCGCGCTGCCGCCGTTTCAGATGACCGTCGCCCAGACGCTCGACGCCTCGAGCCTCGGCTATGACTATGCCGCCTCAACCGCCGCGGCCCCGGGCACGAGCTGATGCTCGAGCGCTTCGTCTCAGAGCCGATCGAACTGGCCCCGGCGGTGAGAACCGGCGCATACTCACGCGCCGATCTCATCTTCGACGAGGTCGACCACTCCCTGGCGTCCTACGAGGGCCGCGTCTACTTCAACGCCCCGGACGCCACGCTCAGTACCGGCCGCGATCACCCCGCCTACGCCGGCGCCTTCCACATCTTCGGGCACGGCGGCTGCTTCGGGGACGTCGGCCATTGTGACGTGCCCGTGGGCCCCCGGGATGCTTTCGATCTTCGGGCCCCTCATCAGCTCACGCCCGTGACCAAGGTCGTCATCGTCACCGATGCGCTCAAGCGCGTCACCTCCGCGGCTCCTGATCAGAGCTCGGTGCAGATCACCGTTGTCGTTGCCGCTCCCGGCAAACCGAACAACGAATACCTCGCGTTCTCACGCCTCAGGCTCCTCACCTACCGGTGATCACGGCGGCGTGATCGGCGTGCCTCTGCCGGCGGTGATCGTGGAGCGACGCCGTCACGGTGACGCACTCTGACACGGTTTGCCCGGTGAACGCCGGGGTAGTCGTGGGCCTTCACCAACTACGTCAGCGCAGGAGCGATACGTGCCTCAACCCGCCCAGCAGCAGCGGCCGCCCGGCAGCACGGCCGGACTTGATCCCCAGCCCGATCACGGCGAGGAAAGCTATGTCGGATCAGGCCGATTGCAGGGCAAGAAGGCGGTCATCACCGGCGGGGACAGCGGGATCGGGCGAGCCGTCGCCATCGCCTACGCGCGGGAGGGCGCCGACGTTCTGATCTCCTACCTTGACGAGCACGACGACGCGCGTGAGACCGCCGACTGGGTGGAGAAGGCGGATCGCAGGGCTGTCCTCGCGCCCGGGGAACTCACCGACCCCGAGCACTGCCGCGCGGTGATCCACCAGGCGGTCCAGGAGCTCGGCGGCGTCGATGTGCTGGTCAGCAACGCTGCCTTTCAGATGAGCCACGATTCGATCGAGGAGATCCCCGACGAGGAGTGGGACTACACGCTCGCCACGAACCTCAGCGCCCTGTTTCATCTCGCCAAGGCCGCGGTTCCGACCATGAAGCCCGGGTCCTCGATCATCGGCAGCAGCTCGGTCAACTCAGACAATCCATCTCCGGCGCTCATGCCATATGCCGCCACCAAGGCCGCCATCGCGAACATGTGCGCGAGCCTGGCGCAGATGCTCGCCCCACGGGGCATCCGCGTCAACAGCGTGGCCCCCGGACCGATCTGGACTCCCCTGATCCCGTCGACGATGCCGGAGGAGAAGGTCGAGAGCTTCGGAGAGCAGAGCCCCCTGGAGCGCCCCGGCCAGCCGGCCGAACTCGCTCCCGTGTACGTGATGCTGGCGTCCGATGAGGCGAGCTACGTCTCCGGAGCACGCGTGGCTGTTACCGGGGGCAAACCGATTCTGTGAGGGCCCTGCTGTTGGCCGGGCTGCAAGCACCGCGAACGCACGGGCAGATAACCCCGCCAGCCGTGGGCCGACGCGGGACTCAGGCGGCGGTGGCGCGGGCGATCACCGCGGCGGTCTGCCGGCGCACCGGAGCGCTTGGCGCCTGCGTCGCAAACCGCTGCTCAAGCGCGGCGTCAAACCGGGTCCGCTGATCTGCGGACAGCCCCCGAACCAGCGGTCCGAAGGGGGTCCCCAGTACGCCGACCGCCGCGGCGGCAGCGTCCGGCCAGCTGACCTGCAGTTCGACCACGCCGGCGTCCACTGCAAAGCCGGCAGCTTGGAGAAGCGACCGGAGCTCGTCGAGGTCCATCGTGAAGGTGTCGGTCTCAAAGGCTCCCGGAAACGGCGGCTCGACCCCGATCGCGGCCAGCTCATCACCGTAGACACCGAAGGGCTCAAGCGGGTGCCCCCGTGCCCACACGGCGATCCCGGCAACCCCGCCAGGCCGTAGGACGCGGCGCATCTCGCCGACCGCGGCGGCTCGCGCCGGGAAGAACTGCAGACCCTGCTGGCAGAGCACGACGTCAAAGGAGTCATCCTCGAATGGCAGCGCTTCAGCCGACGCCTCCCGGTAGTCAATCGGTGCCGCGCCAGGCAGCGCGCCGGCAGCGGCCGAGCGCGCCAGCATCGGGGCGCTGACGTCGCTGGCCACGACGCGTCCATCGCCACCGGCGCGGCGAGCCGCCGCACGCGCCACCACGCCCGTCCCGCTGGCGATATCGAGCACGCGGGTGCCCGGGCTGACCACGACCGCGTCGAGCAGCAGCTCGGCCCACGGCTCGAACACCACGGGGACGAGATGGCGCTCGTACTCCTCCGGGACGGAGTCCGAGGCAAAGGCCGAGGAACGATCACCCATATCGGGACGCGGGCTCACTCCGGTGGCCCGATGAGCTCGACGAGGTTGCCGTCCGGGTCGTGGACGAAGGCCATCCGCCGCCCCGGCTCGGGGGATGGGCGCGGCGGCCACACCTCGCCCGCGCCCGCCGCGATGACCGCCGCGTAGCCCAGGTCGAGATCGTCGAGCTCGAAGGCCACGTGCCCGAAGCCCGAGCGTGCGCATCGCCTCGCGCGGGTCGACGCCCGCCACTCCCGGCTGCGGCTCGCCCACCGTGAAGAGCTCGACGCGCGCTCCGCCCGCTGTGCGCAGCATCATCCCGCGGGCCCCGCCGGGCAGCTCGAAGGCCAGCTGCAGCTCGAAGCCCAGCGCCCGCTCGTAGAAGTCCGTGCGCGCGCTCGAGGTCGCTCACGGTGAGGCCGACATGGTGGGGTTTGACGCCGTCGGACATCACGACACTCCAAGCAGGGATGCGGCCGTCTGACCGAGCATCGCCTGTCGGTCGTCATCGGTCAACCCCGGGCAGCGCTGCGACGAAGCCGATCGGGTCCGCCTCGCCGACCGGCCAGTCGGAGCCCATCAGCAGATGATCGGCGCCCACCTGGGCGACGAGCGCGGTCAGCGTCGAGGGCTCGTAGACGCACGTGTCGTAGTAGAGGCGGCGCAGGTAGGCGCTCGGCGGCTGGGAGATGTGCACGGTGCTGTCGGGCATGTTGTGGACGTTGCGGTCCAGCCGGCCGTAGTAGTGGGGCAGGTATCCGCCGCCGTGGGAGACGACGATGCGCAGGTCCGGTAGGTCCTCGAGCACGCCCTCGTAGATGAGCGAGGCGAGCACCCGCGCCTCCTCGATCGGCTGGCCGACGGAGTTCCACAGCGAGTACTTCTGAAACCAGGGTCGCGGACCCCGTCGGGATGGATGAAGACGACCAGGTCGCGGCGGGCGATCTCCTCCCACAGCGGCCGCAGCGGCGGCTCGCCCAGGTACACGCCGTCGATGTTGGCCGGCAGCTGCACCACGCCGAGGCCAAGCTCGCCGTGGGCGCGCTCGAGCTCGCCGAGCGCGAGGTCGAGGTCCTGCAGGGGCAGCGTGCACGAGCCGACGAGCCGGCCAGGATGGTCGCGGGCCGCCTCGGCGATGCGGTCGTTGTAGCGGCGGTTGAGATCGAGCGCCGTCTGCGCGATCGGCCCAGCCGGTGGGGGTGACGGCGAGGATCGCCGAGACGAGGTGCACGTCGACGCCCCGCTCGTCCATGGCGGCCACCTGGCGGGCGGGGTCGAGCATCAGCTCGTTGATCTGGGCAAACCGCGATCCCGGCGGCGGCACGCTCGGCCGGGCGCCGAAGCCCGAGGCGGCGCCGTGCGGGCCGGCGAGCTCCAGGGCATGCGGATCGAGCAGGTGGGCGTGGATGTCGATGACCGGCGTCATCCGGACATCGCGCTCACGCCGCCGTCGACGACGATGTTGGCGCCGTTGACGTAGCCGGCGTCGTCGGAGGCGAGGAAGGCCGCCACGCGCGCCACGTCCTCGGGCTCGCCGGTGCGCCGCGAGGGGGCGAGCGCACGGATCCGCTCGAGGGGGTTCTCGGGATCGTCGAAGTGCGGCTGGGTGGCGGGGGTGCGGATCATCCCGGGGCTGATCGACGACCGCCCGGATCCCGTGCTCGGCGCCGGCGGCGCACAGATGGCGGGTGAAGGACAGCACCCCGCCCTTGGCCGCGCCGTGGGCGCTCATCGGCGCAAACGCGGCGCCGCGCAGGGCGGCCACCGAGGCGACGTTGATGACGACCCCGCCGCCGGCGGCGATCAGGTGCGGCCACGCCGCCCGCGTGCACAGGAACGGCAGGTGCAGCTCGTTGTCGATGGTGAACGCCCAGTCCTCGAACGACTGCTCGCCGAAGGCGCCCAGACGCAGGCGCGAGGCGTTGTTGTAGAGGATGTCGACGCGGCCGTATGCGGCTGCACCGCCGCCGCCACCCACGCCTCGGCGCCCGCCTCGGTGGCGAGGTCGACGGGCGCCAGCGAGGCGATCGTCCCGCCGGCCTCGCGGACGAGAGCCTCGGTCTGCGCCTGCCCCTCGGTGTCCATGTCGCAGCCGAAGACGAGCGCGCCCTCGGCGGCGAACACCTGGGCGGCGGCCCGGCCCATGCCCACCGCGGTGCCGCTGATCAGCGCCACCTTGCCGTGCAGCCGTCCCGCCATCAGCGCATGCACCAGCCCGGCGTCGGCGCTGATCGTCTGCCCGGTGATGACCTGCGCGCCCGGTCGGAGACGAGGAACGCGAGCACCCCGGCGTAGTCGGCGGGCTCGAGCGTGCGCTTGATGGCCTGGCCCGTCGCGGACGGCGGCGAACAGCTCCTCGGGCTGTCCGGCGGAGGCCGCGCCGGTGCGGGTCAGCCCGGGCGAGATGGCGTTGACGGTGATCCCGGCGGGGCCGAGCTCCACCGCCAGCGCGCGGGTCAGCCCGATGAGCGCGCCCTTGCTCGTGATGTAGGCGACCAGGCCCGGGCCCGGGCGGGCGGTCGAAGGTGTCCGAGGCGACGTTGACGATCCGGCCCCAGCCGCTGCTCGGCCATCCCGGGGGCGACGCGGCGACAGAGCACGAACGCCGCCTCGACGTTGACCGCCAGCACGCCCCGCAGCTGGGCGGGCGTCGTCTCGGCCAGCGTGCCGCGGGTCAGATCGGCGGCGTTGTTGACGAGGACCGCGCACGGGCCGAGCCGCGCCTCGCATTCGTCCACCGCGGCCAGCGTCGCCTCGCGATCGCTGCGGAGGTCGGCGGTCAGGGCCAGCCCACCGATCTCATCGGCGACCTCGTCGCACGGCTCGCGGTCGAGCAGCGCCACCGCGAACCCGTCGCCGGCCAGCGCGCGGGCGCAGGCGGCGCCGATGCCGTCCGGCGCGGCGGCGCCGGTGACGAGGGCCACCGCCATCGGTCAGTGGGCCTCGCGGCCCATCGCGCCGAAGCGCGGCATGCCCGGGTGGGGGACGAAGCGCACCCGAGCGTCGATGACCGCCGGTCCGCCAGCACGTCAGTGCGCGCTGCAGCGCCGGGGCGACCTCAGCCGGCGCGCTCACCCGCTCGGCGTGCACGCCGAAGCCCTGGGCGATCGCGACGTAGTCGGTGCCGGCCAGCTCGGTGCCCAGCTCGAAGCCCAGCCGCCGCTGGCTCTGGGCGATGACGCCCCAGGCCTGGTTGTCGTGGATGACGTGCACGACCGCCAGCCCGTAGCGCCGCGCCGTGTCGAGCTCGGCGACGGTGAAGCCGAAGGCGCCGTCGCCGGTGATGTCGATGACCGGCCGGCCGGGCTCGAGCAGCGCCAGCGCATGGGCGTAGGGCACGCCGAAGCCGAGGTGGCCGCTGCCGGGATCGTGGAAGCGGGTCCGCGGCTCGGACACGGGAGTGAGGTCGTTTGACCAGAAGCTCGTGTGGGCGCCGTCGTAGACGACGAGCGCGTCCTCCGGCAGCGCGTCGCCGAGGGCGCGGGCCAGATGCGCCGGGTGCATCGGCTCGCCGGAATCATCCGGCGCCGAGGGAGGTCGACATGTCGCGAGGTGCTCGGCGCGCAGACCGGCCCGCCAGCCGGGTCCGCGCGCGGACGGCGACTGCGCCAGCGCGTCGAGCAGTGAGGCGACCACGACCGCCGCGTCGCCCACCAGCCCCACCGCCGCGGGACGCAGCCGACCGATGACCGTCGGGTCGCGATCGAGGTGGATCAACTGCTGACCGGACGGTGCCGGCGCCCGCCGGCGCGCATCCCCTCCCACAGCCACGAGGAGAAGCGGCAGCCGACGGCCAGCACGACGTCGGCCTCGCGCAGTGCCCGGGCCACCGACTCGCCGAACACCAGCCCGCCCTGTCCGACGAGGTGCGGGTCCTCGCCCGCCAGCGTGCCGATGCCCATCTGGGTGGTCAGCCCCGGAGCGTCGAGGCGGTCGACCAGCGCGCGGACCTCGGCGGCCGCGTCGACGGCGCCGCCGCCGGCCACCACCAGCGGCCGCCGGGCGCCGGCCAGCAGTCCGGCCGCCGCGCGCGACGGCCGCCGGGTCGGCGGGCGCGCGCCCCACCTCGAGCGCCGCCGCCACCGCCGAGACGGCCTCCGCTCGCGCAGGCGCTCGGCGGCGCCGATCACGTCGTAGCCGATCTCCAGATGGACGGGCCCCGGGGCGCCGGTCATCGCCTCGCGGACCGCGCGGGCCATCAGCTCCGGCAGCCGTCCGGGGGCCGATGCGGTCGCCCGCCACTTCGTCAGCGCGCCGAACACCGCCGGCGCGTCGAGCTCCATCAGGACGCCGTGGGCCGGGTCGCGCAGGGCCGCCGGGGTGCCCATGGTGATGGCCAGCACCGGCAGGTGGTTGGCGTGCGCGGTGTCCAGCCCGCTGGCCAGGTTGAGTGCGCCCGGCCCCATCTCGGCGATGCAGGCGGCCAGGCCGCCGGTGCGATGGGCGACCGCGGTGGCCATCCAGGCGGCGGCCGCCTCGTGGCGCACCCCCGTCCACCGCAGGCGCGGCTCGCGGCTGAGCGCCTCCAGCAGCGGCGCGAACTTTCCCCCGGCGATCCCGAAGACCTCGGTCACCCCGGCCGCCACCAGGCCGGCGACGACCGCCTCGGCGGCGCTCAGCGCGCGCGTCCGGCGGCGGCCGCCGGCGGCGCTGCGTCATCCGGCGGGAGTCGGCGGCCAGCTCGTCGATCGTCGCCTCGCCGAGATAGCTCGCCTCGACGAGATCGCGCCGCCCGCGCAGGTCGGCGGCCTCGCCCTCGAGCACGAGCTCGCCGTGGTTGAGCACGTAGGCGCGATCGGCCACCTCGAGCGCCAGCGAGATGTGCTGCTCCACGAACAGCACGCCGGCGCCGATCTGCTCGGCGATCCGCCGCAGCACGGGCAGCAGCCGCTCGACGACCACCGGCGCCAGACCGAGGCTCATCTCGTCGACCAGCAGCAGGCGCGGCCGGCTGATGAGCGCCCGCCCGACGGCCAGCATCTGCTGCTCGCCGCCGGAGAGCACGCCGGCGCGGCGGCCCAGGCACTTCTCCAGCTCGGGCAGCATCTCGAGCAGCTCGTCCTGGGGCAGGGTGCGGTCGCCGCGGGCCAGCCGCAGGTTCTCCCGCACGGTGAGGCCGGCGAACAGGGCGCGATCCTCGGGGACGAGCGCGATGCCCAGGCGAGCCAGCCGGTAGGCCGGGCGGCCGGTGATCTCGTCCTCGCCGAGGCGCACCGCGCCCGAGATCGGCGCCAGCAGCCCGGCGATCGTCGACAGGGTCGTCGTCTTGCCCGCGCCGTTGGGCCCGAGCAGCGCCACCACCTCGCCGGGGGCCACCGTCAGCGACAGCCGCCGGACGGCCGGGATGCCGAGATAGCCGGCGTGCAGATCCTCGACGGCCAGCAGCGGCGCGGTGGCGCGCGCCGTCGCGCTCGGGCGCCGGTCTCAGTCATGGTGCCGACTTCCCAGATAGGCCTCGATGACCGCCGGGTTGGCGCGGATCTCCGGCGGGGTGCCCTCGGCGATGAGGTTGCCGAAGTCGAGCACCATCACCCGGTCACACACGCTCAGCACGAGGCCCATGTCGTGGTCGATGAGCAGCACGCTGACGCCATGCTCGGGAAGGGTCCGCAGCCGCTGGCCGAGCGCGAGGGTCTCGTCGGTGTCCAGGCCGGCGGCGGGCTCATCGAGCAGCAACAGGGAGGGGCGGGAGGCCAGCGCGCGGCCGACGCCGACGAGCTTGCGCTGGCCGTGGGAGAGCTCGGTCGGGTAGCGGCCGGCGACGTCGGCCAGCTCCGTGACCGACAGCGCCCACGCCACCGACTCCTCGCGCGCGGTCCGGTCGGGGAGGAAGACGCGGCCCAGCGCCGACAGCATCCCCGACGGCTCGGAGGCGACCATCAGGTTCTCCTCCACCGTCAGATCGTTGAACAGCTCGACGGACTGGAAGGTCCGGACGAGACCGCGGCGCGCGAGGCGATGGGGCCGTCCGCCGGTGATCGCATCGCCCTCGAAGCGGATCGCCCCGCTCGTCGGCCGCACGTAGCCGGTGAGGGCGTCGATGAGCGTCGTCTTGCCGGCGCCGTTGGGACCGATCAGCCCGGTGACCGAGCCCCGGGCGACCGCGAACGAGACGTCGTTGACCGCCACCACGTTGCCGTACTGGACGCGCAGTTTGTCGGTCTGCAGGACCGGGCCGCTGGCGGCCCCGCGGGATGCGATCTCCGGCGCGGCGACGCTCATCGCCCGGCCACCTTGGGCGGGCCGGGGGCGGCATCAACGATCGCGGGCGTGGGATCGCGGCCGGCGGAAGCGCGGCGCATGATCGCCAGGCGCAGCTTGGTCAGCCCCGCCCCCATCTCCTTGGTCATTCCGTCGGGGTTGGCGACCGCGGTCAGCGTGAGCAGTACGCCGGCGATCAGCGCCTGGTACTGACCGAAGTTGAACAGGTTGTTGAGCACCGTGGGCACCACGCCGTTGGAGGCCAGCAGCGCGCCGGCGGCCACTGCGCCGGTGATCCGCCCGACGCCCCCGACGTAGGTGATGGCGAGGATCGTCAGCGACGTCCACAGCGTGAACGTGGCGGCGTTGACGTTCTGCTGCTGGTAGGCGAGCAGACCACCGCCGATCCCGGCCACGAACGCGGCGATCGCGAACGCTGAGAGCTTGGCGCGGGCGACGTCGATCCCGATCGAGGCGGCGGCACGCTCGTTGGAGCGCACGGCGAGAAACGTGCGGCCGAGCCGGCCGTTGCGAACCCGGGCGACGAACAGACCCATCAGGGCAACGATCACGACGACGAGGATCCCGAAGACGACGCTGTTCGAGGAGGGCTCGAGGTTGAGGCCGAAGAGGTGCGGCGGGCGGACGTTGCGGCCGGTGTATCCGCCGCTGAACGAGCTGTTGTTGAACACGAGCGCGTCGAGCGCGGCGGCGGTGGCCAGCGTCGTGACCGCGAGGTTCACGCCCCGGACCCGCACGGCCGGCAGGCCGATTACGACGCCGACGACGACCGCGCACAGCGCGGCCAGGATCAGCCCGAACGGAAAGCCGATGCCAAGACTCTGCGCGATGTGGGTGACCATGAACGCACTGACCCCGGCGAGCGCATTCTGGACGAGCGAGATCTGGCCGACGTAGCCGGTGATGATCACCACGGAGAAGCAGACGCAGGCGGTGACCAGCGACGAGATGATCGCCGAGCGGTAGTCGCCGTTGGCAAGCAGAAGCGCGATCACGCCGACGGCGACGCAGCCGCCCGCGGTGATCGCCGGTCGCCGCGGACGACCCACGGCCGGGTTGTGAACGTCGGAGATCGCGCCCCGGGCTGACAGACGCCGGGCGAGCACGACCATCGCCAGCATGATGATGATGAACGGCAGGCCGTCCTGGAGCCCCTGCTGGGGCAGCCATGACCACACCGATTGCAGCTTGACCAGCTCGGACTGCAGCATCCCGATGACGAGGCCGCCGACGACGACGACGCTGAACGAGGAGAAGCGCCCGAGCAGTGCCGCGCCCAGCGCGGGCACGATGAACAGCGTGTAGGTCCCGGGGTTGAGCGTCGTGATGGGCAGGATGAGGATCCCGGCGGCCGCCGCCAGCACCGTCGCCAGCACCCAGTTGTAGGCGGCGATCCGGCTCGCCGAATGACCGAGCAGGGCCGCTCCGCGCTCGTTCTCGATGGCCGCCCGGGTGACGAGACCAAATCGCGTGAACCGGTAGATCCCCGCGAGCACGAGGCCGACGATCACCGTCAGTCCTGCCAGGTAGAGACGGTCCGAGGGAACGGTCAGCCCGGCGAAGTGGATCGGGGTGTCGGGCAGGATCGGAGGAGAGCTGACCGCGAACGTCGAGTAGTTGAGCAGCGCCACCGCCTGAAGTGCGAGCATCACTCCGATCGAGGCGCCGACCCGCGCCAGGGCGGGGGCGCTGCGCAACGGGCGGTAGACGAGCGACGTAGAAGATCACACCGAGAATCGCCGAGTAGACGAGCGTGATGAGAATCGCCGGCAGCACCGACATGCCGCTGCTGGAGGCGATCCGCAGCTGGTGCGGGATGACGATCCACGGGAACTGCAATTCACCGCTGGAGCGCAGTTCGATGAACACGTAGGCGCAGAACATCGCCACCGCGCCGTGCCCGAAGTCGACCACGCCCGCGCTGCGGTACTTGAGCACGAGGCCGAGCCCGAGCACCGCGTAGACGGCCCCGGAGCCGAGGCCGAGAAGCAGGAACAGGATGTAGCTGGACATGACGGACGTGCGGCGGCGTCCGTCTCCTCCCGCCGTAGGGAGGAGACGGAGTGCCAGGTCAGCCGCCGATGTTCGCCCCCGCGGTGTAGTTGCTCTGAACGAGCGTCGGAGTGGTCCCCTTGATCTGGTACAGGTACTCGTTGGCCGAGCAGATCGCCGGCTCCTTGGCGATCGGATGGCTCGAGCAGTTGTACGTCGTGCTCAGGAACGCGGGGTGGGTACCGGTCTTCAGCGTCTTGAGCATGTAGGCGGAGGTGAGCTTGCTCACCGGCGTGGTCTTGAACGCGTTCCAGACGTTCATCACCGTGGTCAGGCCGCCGAGCGCCGGCGAGTCGAGCGCGAGGTTCGCGGGCGCGTACTTGCCGAGGATCGCCTTGGTGAGGCCGACGTCCTTGGTCTGGTCGGCCGC
This sequence comes from uncultured Solirubrobacteraceae bacterium, assembly GCA_963744845.1. Taxonomy (GTDB): domain Bacteria; phylum Actinomycetota; class Thermoleophilia; order Solirubrobacterales; family Solirubrobacteraceae; genus Palsa-465. The sequence continues at coordinate 159,090 of CAVUVE010000011.1, read as the reverse complement.
CAGCAGGTCCTGATAGGGCTCGAACCAGTACATGCCGTCGGCCCCGCCGGCTGCTGCCTTGATGACGCTCGGCGCCGAGCACGGGTCGATCGACAGGACCGGCTTGCTGTTGCCCAGGCTCTTGAGCGCGCTGAGGATCGCCACGCACTGCGACGGGTCCTCGAGCAGCAGCGCGTCCGGACTGCCCGACACGGCACTCGCGATGTTCGACGAGACGTCGGCCTGCGACGGCGGCAGCGAGAACAGCTTGGCCGTACCCCCTGATGCCTTGACCGCGGGGAGCTCGAAGAGCTTGGCCTGAGCCGTGCCCTGCGTGTTGTCGAGCGCCACCACCGACACGTTCTTGGCATGCAGCGTCTTGACCGCGTACACGCCGATGTCGGAGTTGCCGCTCTGGGCGATGTCGTTGAAGATGAGGGCGTTGGGTGCCGAGGACTCGGCCGGCGTCAGATCCATGCCGCCGATATAGGCCAACCCGGCCTTCTTGTAGATCGGCAGCGTGTTGGCCGCCGAGAGATCAGCGCCGCCGAGGATCGCGACCGGATGCGCGGCGACGAGCTTGTTGGCGCACTGGGTCGAGGTCGCCGGGGAGCCGTCGGTCAGGCAGGTGTCGAGTTGGATCGGATGGCCGTCGAGCCCGCCGCCATACGCGTTGACGTACTTGACCGCCGCCTCGGCGGCCGCGCGGACCTCGGGGAAGCTCGCCTGGGGGTTGAGCTCCAGGTTGATCATTCCGAACACGACCGGCTTGCCCTTCGCGGGCTTGGGGGTGCCCAGCGACGCCGACCCGCCGGCCGCGGCCGAGCCGGTCGCGCTCGATGTCGCGGCGCTGCTCGCCGCGCTGGTCGTAGCCGCACCACCGGAGCTCGAGCTCGACTTCGAGGAGCTCCCACAGGCGGTCATCCCGACCGCGGCCACGACGCATGCGCCGACGGCCGCGCCACGCCTCCTCAGCTGTGCCTTCATCTCGCCTTCCCTCTGGTTGATCGCGCCCGAACGGGCCCGGCTACTCGATCCACGAGCCAGCACGCAGTGCGCGCTGCGGCGGTGAGTCTACACAGACCGGCGAGGTGTATGCAAGTCGCTCATATTGATCCCTTATGGTCGGGCCGGCCGTCCGCCGTCGGCTCTCGGAACCGGCTCGTCGCGGCGCCGGGGCGGCTCGGCGCCCAGCTCGGCCAGAACCTGGCGCAGGGTCGGCAGGTCGTAACCCGGCTCGAGGATCTCGGCCACCTCGAAGGCGGTACGCGCCAGGTGCTGGGCGAGGAGGGCGGCCGCCGTCTGCGTCTCGCCGAGCTTGACCGCGTCGAGGATCTCGCGGTGATCGGCGGTCGCCCACGCGCTCGGCCCATGTCCGAGGTGCAGGCGGCGGTAGCGCTCGGCGTGATCGAAGAGCTGGGAGAGCAGGGCCTCGAAGCGCTCGCCGGCCAGCCGGGTCAGCTGCCGGTGGTACTCGGCGTGGGGGACGAGCCAGCGGCGCATGTCGCGCTGCTGGGCGAAGTGGGCCATCTCCGCGATCGAGCCCTCGAGCCGCGCGATGTGCTCCTGGCTCATTCGGGGCAGGGCGATCCGCAGCGCCTGCGCCTCGAGCACGACCCGCAGCGCGTAGAGCTCCTCGAGGTCGGAGGGGCTGATCGGGGCCACGCGGACGCGGCGGTTGGTGCGCGCCTCGACCAGGCCCTCGCCCTGGAGCATCCGCAGCGCCTCGCGCAGCGGGGTGCGGCTGACGCCCAGCTCCTCGGCGAGCGCCACCTGGGACATGATCTCCCCGGGCGGCAGCTCAGCCTCGAGGATCGCTTCGCGGACGCGACGGTGGACGTACTCGGCGCTCTGGCGGGCCGGAACTCCGTTCTCCTGCTGCGGATCTAGCTCGCTCATCGCGACCCTCCGTCGATTGAACACACTCGGTCATCGCAGATTGTCGCACGTGCAGTGACGAGTTCTGACAGGATTGAATACAGTTTAGCTTTCTGTATTCTAGCGGCGAGCGGCGGGCCGACTACGGGCCGGCAGAACCACCGACGAGCGGAGATGTGATGAAGCTGGTGACTTACGACGACGGGCGGGTCGGGCACGTGGACGGCGATCGCGTCATCGCCCTCGACGTCCCCTCGATGCGCGAGTACTTCGAGCGCGGCGGCCAGGTCTCGCCCACCGGGGAGGAGCGGCCGCTCGACGAGGTCACGCTGAGGGCGCCGCTCATCCCGCACAAGTTCTTCCACACCGCCGGGAACTTCCGTGAGCACCACGAGGAGTCCGAGCGGGTCAACTGGTCACATCCGGTGAGGCCGTGGATCGTCTTCTTTCAGAACCTCGACGCGATCATCGGACCCGAGGATCCGATCATCTACCCCGAGGCGCTGACCAACGAGATGGATTACGAGCTCGAGCTGGCGGTCGTCATCGGCAAGTCCGGCAAGTTCTTCTCCCCCGAGGAGGCCGAGGAGTACATCGCCGGCTACCTCATCTTCAACGACATCACGGCTCGCGACATCCAGCGCGAGGAGATGAAGTCCGGGGTGTTCTCGTTCTGCAAGGCGATCGACACCTTCTGCCCGACGGGTCCGTGGATCGTCACCCCCGACGAGATCGGCGACCCCCACGACCTCAAGATGGAGCTGCGCGTCAACGGCCAGCGCCGGCAGGTCTCGCATTCCAGCCGGATGGCGGTGACCATCCCCGAGATCATCTCCCACTACAGCCCGCTCGGCTACAGCGCCGGCGACATCATCTCCACCGGCACCGTCGCCGGGGTGGCCGGTTTCTCCGAGGACGCCGCGTCGCTGTATCTGCGGCCCGGCGATGTCGTCGAGGCCGAGATCGAGAACATCGGCGTGCTGCGCAACCCGATCATCTCGTGGGCCGAGGGTCATCCCGAGGCGGGGCACGTCGCCGTCGAGCACGCGTGACCGTGGGCGGCGCCGATCCGTTCACCGTCGACTGGTCGACCCAGCAGTTCACCGAGGTCCGTCCCGGCATCCACGGGGCGACCGTCCACACCCCGCAGCTGACGGTCACCTACTACCGCTATGAGCCTGGCTCCTCCTGGGAGGAGCACCAGCATGCCGAGGACCAGGTGACGAGCGTGATCTCCGGGGAGATCGACTTCGTGGTCGCCGGCGAGCCCGTTCACCTGCGCGAGGGCGAGCTGGCCGCGCTGCCGGGCGGGGTGCCCCACTCCGCCCAGGTCGGCGAGCGCGAGGTGCTGACGCTCAACGTGTACACGTCGCGCACGACGCCGCCCGCGCCCTGATGTCCGACTGGCTCGGGCTGCAGGACGCTCGCGTGCTGGTGGCCGGCGCCGGGAGCCTGGGCGGCGCCCTCGTGCACGGCTTTCTCGGCGCCGGGGCCGAGGTGGCCGTCATCGACGTCTCCGGCGAGCGGCTGGCGGCGCTGGAGGGCGTCCCGGCCGAGCGCCAGATCGAGGCCGACCTGGCGAGCGCCCCCGGTGCCCGCGAGGCGGTCGATGAGGGCCGCTCGCGCCTGGGCGGCCTCGACGTGTTCGTCCATGGCGTCGGCATCAACGACCGCCGCCCGATTTCCGAATACGGCGCAGCTGACTGGGAGCAGATCATCTCCGTCAACCTGACGAGCGCCTTCTTCACCGCGCAGGCGGCGCTCGAGCCGATGCGCGCCCAGGGGTCGCGGGCGGGTCGTGTTCTTCTCGTCGGTCGCCGGGCTGATGGGTCACCGCAACCACGGGCCCTACGCGGCCACCAAGGGCGCCATCAACCAGCTCACCAAGGTGATGGCCCACGAGTACGCCGCCGACGGCGTGACCGTCAATGCCGTCGCCCCCGGCTACATGGAGACCAACCTGACGACGGCGTACCTCGACGCCCATCCCGCCGAGCGCGACCGGCTGGTATCGCTGATCCCGGCGGGCCGCTTCGGCCGCCTGGAGGAGGTCGTCGGCCCGGTGCTGTTCCTCGCCTCCCGGCAGTCGAGCTTCATCACCGGGCACATCCTGTACATCGACGGCGGCCGGACCGTCGTCTGAGACGTTCGCGACAGCCAAGGAGAGAGACATGAGTGAGCCGCCCCAGCGCTTCGCCGGGCGCACGGTGATGGTCACCGGCGCCGGCACCGGCTACGGAGCCGAGATCGCCGTTCGCGCCGCCCAGGAGGGGGCCTCGACGGTGGTCGTGCACTACCGCAGCTCGTCGGCGGGCGCCGAGGCCACCGCCGAGCGGGTGCGCGGCGAGGGCGCCGAGGCGCTCCTCGTCCAGGGCGACATCGTCAGCTGGGAGGACATCAAGCGGATGGCGTCCACGGTCGACGCAGAGCTCGGCTCGCTCGACGTGCTCATCAACAACGTCGGCGACATGGCCTCTGACCAGGACTCGTGGCGCGACATCACCGAGGAGCTGATCGACCACACCCTCGCCGTGGACATCAAGGGGACGATGCTGATGATCCACGAGTTCGGCACCCGGATGCTCGAGCGCCAGCGGGGCTCGATCGTCAACATCGGCTCGACGGTCATCGTGCGCGGCTCCCCGCGCGCCCCCCAGTACGCCGCCGGCAAGTACGGCGTCGTCGGCCTGACCAAGTCCTACGCCAAGGCGTTCGCCCCTCACGTGCGCGTCAACACCTTCGCGCCCGGTTTCATGAAGACCGAGCGCGTGCTCAACCGCGCCGACTGGAAGGCCGGCCGGGGCGAGCAGCTGGCCCGCGACACCCCCGCCGGGCGGATTCCCGAGCCCGAGGAGCTCGCCGGCACGGCGCTCTTCCTGGCCAGCGACGAGGCGGCGCACATCACCGGCAGCTACATGATCTGCGACGGCGGCTACAGCATGCTCGGCGCATGAGCGCGCTCCTCGAGCGCGATGCCGAGGGCTATGAGGCGGCGCGCCGGGCCGCGGTGTGGAACGGCCTCAAGCCCGAGCGCTATCCCCGGGCCATCGTCCTCGCCGAGTCGGCGGCCGACGTGGTCGCGGCCGTCGAGTATGCGCGGGACCACGGGCTGAAGGTCAAGGCCCGCTCGGGCGGGCACAGCTGGACGGCCTCGAGCGTCGCGCGAGGGGGCGCTCCTCATCGACCTCTCGCGCATGGACCGGATCGTCGAGTTCGATCCCGAGGCGCGGGTGGCGATCGTCGAGCCCGGCGTGCGCGGCCGCGAGCTCAACGGCCTGCTGGCCGACCACGGCCTGTTCTTCCCGAGTGGCCACTGCCCGACGGTCGGGCTCGGCGGCTTCCTGCTCCAGGGCGGCTGGGGGTGGCTGTCGCGGGTCATCGGGCCGGCCTGCCTGAGCGTCATCGGAGTCGACGTCGTCACCGCGACCGGCGAGCTGATCCACGCCGACGCCGAACAGAACGCCGGACTGGCTGTGGGCGGCGCGGGGCGCGGGCGCCGGCTACTTCGGGGTCGTGGTGCGCTTCTCATCTGCGCTGCCATCCCCGCCCGGCGGCGATCTGGGAGGCCCACCACGTCTACCCGATGGAGCTGCGCGACGAGGTGCTGACGTGGGCGCTGGAGGCCGAACCGAGCTTCCCCGACGAGCTGGAGTTCGCGATCATGGCGACGACGCCGCGCGGCCCGCTCGGCGAGGTCGTGGACGGTCCGGCCGCGCTCGTGATCATGTGCTCGGTGATGGCGGACTCCGACGCGCAGGCGCAGGCGGCGCTCGCTCTGCTGGACGGGTGCCCCGTGCGCGATCGCGCCCATGTGGCCATGGCCGCCCAGCCGCGGTCGTTCGTCGAGCTCTACGACGGCCCGGACTCCGTGGAGCCCGAGGGCTTTCGCTGGAGCGCCGACGGCATGTGGACGAACGCCGGGCCGGCGGAGCTGGTGCCGGCGGTGGCCGAGCTCTTCGAGTCCATCCCGACACCGGCCTCCCATGTCTTCTGGTACGCGTGGCGCGAGCAGGCGCTGCCCGAGGCGGCGATCTCGGTGCAGGGCTCGCTCTACCTGGCGGCCTTCGGTGGGTGGACGGACCCCGCCCACGACGCTGGAGATGCTCGCCTGGCCGGCGGAGCAGATGCGCCGCCTCGAGCCCCTGTCGCGCGGGATCCAGCTGGCCGACGAGAACCTGGTGGCGCGGCCGGCGCGCTACCTCTCCGACGAGAACGGGGCGCGGCTGGAGGCGCTGCGGGCGCAGTACGACCCCGACGGCCGGTTCCTCAGTTACCTGACAGCGGAGGGTTGACGATGGGCAAGCGTGTGCTGGGCGTGGGCGCCGGGACATCGGGCGGGAGCGCCGAGATCCTGCTCAAGGCGGCGCTGATGGAGGCCGGGGCGGCCGGCGCCGAGATCGCCTGGCTGCGCCTCGACGACCTGCGGATCGAGACGGCGGGGGCGCTCTTCGCGCCCCACGACGACGACTGCAGCTGGTTCTTCGAACAGGTGATCGCCGCCGACGGCGTCATCTACAGCGCCCCGATCTACTCGCGGCTGCCGCCGGGCAAGCTGCGGCTGCTCGCCGACCGGGTGTTCGGTCCCCATGCCGACGTCGGCTTCATCCGCCTGCTGATGGAGCGCGAGGCGGCCGGCGAGCCGATCACCGTGCCGTTCACCCCCGACGAGCGGGTGCTGCGCCCGCGGGTCGCCGCGTTCATCGCCGTTGGCGGGGCGCTGACCGACCAATGGGGCACGCTGGCGCTGCCGACCATGCATTCGCTGGCCTTCTCGATGCGCAGCGGCATCGTCGACCAGGTCCGCTTCTCAGGCGCGGGGACCCCGCGCTCGATCGTGCTCGATCCGGCGGCGCTCGAGCGCGCGCGCCTGCTGGGGCGCAACGTGGCGGCGCAGCTGGGGCGGGCCTACGAGGAGGTCGAGTACCGCGGTGAGCCGGGCCTGTGCCCGCTGTGCCACCTCGATGTCATCGAGCTGCGCGGCGTCGAGGTGGAGTGCGCATCATGCGGGGCCGGCGGCCGGCTCGTGGTGGATGAGGACGGATCCCCGCGGGTCGTCTTCGACGCCGATGGGCTTGACCGAAGCGTCAACTCGCCGGTCGAGAAGCGCGCGCACAGCGAGGAGATCCTCTCGACGGCCGCCGCTCACGCCGCGCGCGCCGACGAGGTGGCCGCCGGCGCCGATCCGTTCGCCGCATGGGGCTCGCCGCTCACCCCGCCCAGCCTCGCCACCGCGTCGCGCTGAGGGAGGCTGGCATCTAAGCGAACGCATGGTGCGTTTCGATGCCCAGGCCCGGCGTCAGGCCGAACACGCGCTCCGCGTTGCCGTGGCTGACGGCCGCGCGCTCCTGCTCTGACAGGGGCGCGGCGGCGAAGGCGGCCGTCTCGGGCTGCGGATCCTCGAACGGGTAGTCGGCGGCGAACATCACCCGGTCGGCGCCGAGCTGATCGAGGCAGAAGCGGATCGATGCCGGGGCGTGGTTCATGCCGCTGGTCGAGACGAGCACGTTCGACAGGACGTACTCCGACGGCCTGCGCTCCAGCTGCGGAGTGCACTTCGCGCGCGTCTGGGCGTGGTGGGCGTCGAGCCGCGCCAGCGAGAACGGGATGTGCTCGCCGAGGTGGCCGAGCACCATCTGCAACGACGGGAAGCGGTCAAACGTGCCGGCGAGGATGATCCGCAGGGCGTGGAGGCTCGCGTCGGCGCCGTAGCCCCACATCGCCGCCATCAGCCCGTAGTCGAGGTAGGGGTCCACGGCGCCCGCCGGCAGCAGTGAGGGGTGCAGGTAGAGCGGCGCGCCGCACGCCTGGGCCGCGGCGAAGATCGGCTCGTAGCGGCGCGCGTCGAGATACTCGCCGCGGGTGTGGGAGTTGACGATCACCCCCTTGAGCCCGAGCCTCCCGATCGCCCGCTCGATCTCGGCAGCGGCCGCGTCGGGCTCCTGGGGCGCGATGCAGGCCAGGCCCGCGAAGCGGTCGGGATGGGCGTTCACCGCGGCGGCCAGCCGGTCGTTGGCGGCGCGCGCGAGCGGCGTCGCCTCGGCCGGCTCGAGCATCTGCAGGTTGGCGACGGTCGAGATCGACAGCAGGGCGAGGTCGATCCCGGCCGCATCCATGGCGGCGATCCGGCCGTCGCCGAGATCGAGGGTCAGCCGCCCCCGGCGGTCGCGGTCGGCGTCCTCGAGGGCCGCTCCGGCCTCGCGCCAGCCGCTGCCCTCGGCCGCCGGGCTGGCCAGGTAGCGCTGGCCGGCGGCGAGCAGCTCGTCGACGACGAAGTGCTCCTCGACGGCGATCAGGCGGCTCATCGGTGGGTCACAGGCGCGGTGACGGTGCGCGCGCCCTCAGCCCCTCCGTAGACGACGAGCGGTTCGGCGTCCGCGGTGAGCGCCGGCCACGGCAGATCGTCGTCACGGATGAAGCGCCCCCAGTCGGCCTGGATCGCCGCCGACACCGCCGCCGTGGCCGGGCCGTGGCCGGCGAGCCGTCCGGCGACGCCGCCCTCGCGCCAGCTGGCGAACAGCAGTGGGACGCTCAGCGAGTGGGTGGCGCCGAGATCGTCCTCGGCCGACGGCTGCTCGATCCGGTAGCGGTAGACGGTCGCGCCGGCGCCGGCGCGCGCGCGACTGAAACGCCGCACCGGGCCGGCGAACCACGCCTCGGTGACGATCGCGCACAGCACGTCGTTGTTGTCGCCCGCGACGGTCGCCCGGGTCTCGGCGATGAGGCGCTCCGGGTCCCCGGCATGGGCGAGGTGGGCGACCATCTGCGCCAGGCGCTCGTCGTCCGGGTCGGCGCGGCGCCCGCCCGCCCGGAAGAAGAAGGTGCCCTCGTCGGCGCTGGTGCCGATCAGCACCGGGATGTCCGGCCGGGCGCCGGGCGCGGCCGCCGGGTCGACGGGCAGCGACCGCGGATCGAGGATCGGCATCGCCCCTCCGCGGGTGCCGCGGAAGGCCGGATCGCCGAGGAGCTCCTCGTGGGCGTCGACGACCGCCGTCGCGGACACGGCGCGCGCGGCCGCGGGGCTGCCGCCGAGGCGGTCGATGAGCGCCTCGCTCCAGGCGCGCCCGCGCTCGGCGTCGATGACCAGCTCGTGCAGCGGCGGCGATTGGGCGATGACCCGGTGAAACAGCCCCTCGGCCGCCGGGTCGGCGAGCAGGTGCAGCGCGCTGCCCGCCCCCGCCGACTCCCCGGCGAGGGTGACGTTCGCCGGATCTCCGCCGAACGCCTCGATGTTCGCGGCCACCCACCGCAGTGCGGCCCGCTGGTCAAGCGTGCCCCAGTTGCCGGTGGGCGCGTCGGGCTCGGTGGCCAGCTCGGGATGGCGCAGCCACCCGAGGGACCCCAGCCGGTAGTTGAAGGTCACCACCACGGCATCGATAGCCGCCGCCAGGTGGGTGCCGTCAAGCAGCGGATTGCTCCCCCAGCCCAGCGCCCAGCCCCCGCCGTGGATGAACACCAGGACGGGGTGAGGGCCCTCGGTCGGTGGCGCCCACACGTTGAGGTTCAGGCAGTCCTCGCCGCTGTGGGCCAGCGGGCCGTGAGCCCATTCCGAGAACGGGCGGGCGGGCTGCGGGCACACCGGACCGGGCCGGCGGGCGTCGAGCTCGCCGCTCCACGGGACCGGCGGAGCGGGGGGCGCCCAGCGGTTCACGCCGGCGGTGGTGGCGGCGAACGGGATCCCCCGCCACGCGGTCACGCCGTTGGCGGCGCGCTGCCCGCGGACGGCGCCGAAGGCGGTGACGGCCAGCGCGGAGGTCACGTGCGGGAAGATGGCAGCGCTGAATCCATCACGGTAGAGTGTATTCACCTTGATCACGGAAGTCCATGTTGATGCCGCCCCCTCCGGCCGCTCGCCGGCCGCGCTGGAGGTGGCCCACATCGGTCATGCCGAGCTGCTCACGCCGTGCCTGGAGGAGAGCCTGCGCTGCCTCACGGAGGTCGTGGGCCTGCGCCTGGTGCGACCGCGACGGCGACAGCGTCTACCTGCGCGGCGAGTCAGACTACGAGCGCTCCTCGCTCAAGCTGACCGCGGCGCCGGCGGCCGGACTCGGGCATCTGGGGCTGCGCACTCGGTCGGCCGCCGCGCTCGAGCGCCGGGTGACGGAGCTGGTCGCGGCGGGCGTCGTCGGCGAGTGGGTGCCCGGCGACCACGGCCACGGCCCGGCGTGGCGGTTTCGCGCCCCCGGCGGACACCTGCTGGAGCTCTACTGGGAGACCGAGCGCTACCGGCCGCCCGACACCGAGCGCCCGCTGGCCCGCGACCGCCTGGGCCGCCGGGGCGGGCCCGGGGTGGAGACACGCCGCCTGGACCACGTCAACCTGCTGGTCGCCGACGTGGCGTCGGCGGCGGCGTTCGCCTGGCGATGGCTGGGGTTCAGCCTGCTCGACGAGCTCCGCGAGGACGACGGCACCATGAGCGGCGCCTGGCTGTCGCTCGGCCCGCGGCCGCTGGAGCTCGTCTACGGCCGCGACCGCGCGGGCGCCCGCGGCCGGCTGCACCATCTCGCCTTCTGGGTCGACACCCGCGAGGAGGTCCTGCGCGCCGCCGACATCTTCGTCGACCACGGGATGCGCATCGAGGTCCCGCCCGCCCAGCACACCATCGGCCGCAGCTTCTTCCTCTACGGCTTCGAGCCCGGCGGCAACCGCATCGAGGTCACCACCGGCGCCGACCTGGTCATCGATCCCGACCCGGCCGACCCGGACATGGACGGCCGCCGAGCGCCGCCGCGGGATCGGCTGGGGGACCGTGTTCCCGCCGAGCTGGCACGACTACGCAACGCCGGACGTCGAGGCGGCGGCGTGATCCCCGGATTCGAGGGCACGGTCCTCCGTCCCGGCGACGCCGGCTACGACGAGGCGCGCGCGGTGTGGAACGTCATGCACGATCGCCGGCCGGTGGCCGTCGCCCGCTGCCTCTCGCCGGCCGATGTGGCGGCCGGGATCGCCTACGCGCGCGGCGCAGGGGCTGGCCCTCGCCGTCCGCGGCGGGGGCCACTCGCTGCCCGGCCACTCCACCGTCGACGGCGGGCTCGTGCTCGACCTGCGATCGCTGGGCCACGTCGAGGTCGACCCGGAGGCTCGTCGGGTCCGAGTGGGCGGCGGTGCCCTGCTGGGCGACGTCGACCGCGCCGCTCAGGCCCACGGTCTGGTCGTGCCTGCGGGGGTCGTTTCCCACACCGGAGTCGGCGGCCTGACCCTCGGCGGCGGCGTCGGACGGCTGATGCGCCGCTTCGGGCTGACCGTCGACTCGCTGCTGTCGGCCGAGGTGGTGCTCGCCGACGGGCGGGTGGTCCGCGCCTCGCCCGGTGCCTTCCCGACCTCTTCTGGGCGCTGCGCGGCGGGGGCGGCAACTTCGGGGTGGTCACCGAGTTCGAGTTCCGCGCCCACCCGTTGAGCGTGCTGCCGATCCTCGCCACCTTCCATCCGCTGGAGCGCGCGCCCGAGGTGCTGCGCATGGGCGAGCGGATGATGCGCGACCCGGCGACCCCCGACGCGCTGCTGTGGACGAGCTTCCTGCGCCGCGGTCCGGACATCGCGCCGTGGATGCCCGGCGAGCTGCGCGGAACGCGCGGGATCATGTCGCTGATCGAATGGTCGGGCGACCGGGAGGCCGGCCGCGAGCTGCTGGGCGAGATCGAGCGGGAGCTCGACGCGCCGGCCGGCGAGCTGACCGACGTGCCCTACCTGGCCATCCAGCAGGTCACCGACGACCTGCTCGCGCCCGGCACCCTGCACGCCTACGTCAAGGCGGGGTTCGCCGCCGCGCTGACCGAGGAGTTCATCGAGGCCGTCGTGGACTGCGGCTCGCGCGTCGAGTCGCCGCTGTCGGTGATCGAGGTCCTCTCGATGGGGGGCGCGATCGGCCGCGTGCCCGCCGCGTCGACCGCCTTCCCCCACCGCGACGCCCGCTGGCTGATCAACGTCCCCGGACAGTGGGCCGACGCCGCCCACACCGAGCGCGAGATCGCCTGGGTCCGCGCCACCTACGCGGCCCTGCGGCCCTTCCTGGCCGACGGCGCCTACTCGAACTTCATGGAGGACGACGATGAGGATGCGGCCGGCTCGGCCTACGGTGCCACCCTCGCCCGGCTGGCCGAGATCAAGGGCCGCTACGACCCCGACAACGTCTTTCGCCTCAACCAGAACATCCGCCCGCTCTTGCCCGAGGTCGCGCGGTGAGCGTGGGAGCCCGGACGCACTGGGAGGAGACCCAGCGCGCGCTGTGGGGCCGCCGGCCGCAGGACTGGGCGCAGCTTGCCGAGCCCCAGAACACCGAGCTGTTTCGCGATGCGCTCGACGCCGCCGGGGTCGGGACGGGCAGCGACGTGCTCGATGTCGGCTGTGGCTCGGGGCTGGCGCTCTCCATGGCCGCCGCACGCGGCGCCCGCTGTAGCGGAATCGACATCGCTCCGTCGCTGCTGGCCGTCGCCCGCGAGCGGGTGCCCGACGCCGACCTGCGCGAGGGCGGCCTCGACGAGCTGCCGTTCGGCGACGAGGCCTTCGACGTCGTGCTGGCGATCAACGCGCTGCAGTTCGCGTTTGACCCGGCGGGCGCGCTGGGCGAGGTGTCGCGGGTGCTGCGCGCCGGAGGCCGGCTGGCCGTCGGTCAGTTCGCCGCTCCCGAGCGCTGCGAGTCGACGGCCCTTCACCACGCGATGGAGGCGCTCATCCCCGCCGATCGCGCGGAGGACCACGCGCCCTACGCGCTGTCGGCGCCCGGGGCGCTCGAGGCCGCGCTCGGCGACGCGGGTCTGACCGTGGTGCTCGACCGCGAGCAGCCGGGCGACTGGCCTATCCCGATCTGGACCGCGCCCTGCGCGGGCTGCTCGGTTCGGCGGGCGGGGCCCGGGCGATCGCTCTTGTCGGCGAGGACCGGGTGCGCGCGGCGGTGACGCGCGGCTTGGCGCCGTTTCGCCGCGCGGACGGCTCGTTCGTGATGCACAACCACTTCCGGCTGCTCGTGGCGGAGCGCTCGCGATGATCGCGCCGGGGTCGCTGCACCATCTCGGCTACGTCGTCGACGACCTGGAGTCCGCGGCCCAGCGCCTGGCGCGCGGCGAGCGGGGCCGGACCGTTTCTCATGATCGAGCACGTCCCGCTGTCGACGGTGACCTTCGACGGTGAGCCCGCCGCGTACGACCACTCGACCGCGTTCGGCCAGTGGGGTCCGGTGATCGTCGAGATCAGCGTCGTGCACGCGGCTTCGCCGGCCGGGCTGGGCGCCTTCCTGGGGTCCGCGCGGCCGCCGGCGATCGGACACGTAGCGTGGCTGGTCGACGACCTCGAGGCCGAGAGCGCCCGCCTCGCCAGCGCGGGTCTGCCGCTGCGGCACACCGGCCACTCCGGACCCGTGTCGGCGCACTGGCACGACGGGGCGCCCGTGCTCGGCCACCCCGTCGAGGTCCTGCGGCGTTGCCCGGAGATCCTCGGCTTCTACACCGCCATCGGCGAGGCCTCGCGCAACTGGGACGGCAGCCGGCCGCTGCGTCCCGCGCCCCCGCCGCCCTGATTGACCTGACCGACCCTGACTAAGGAGAAGAGGGATGACCCCCGATACGACGACCACCCCGCAGACGCTTCCCGGCGAGCGCGTGCCCTACGTGCTCGACGCCGGCGGTGGCCGCGCCCACCTGCTCATCGACCAGGTCGGGCGCTGCATCTCGGGCGCCGAGGAGACCGGCGGCGCGTGGTCGATGATGACCCTCGACGGGCCGGCCGGCCGGCCCATCCCGCTGCACTTCCACCGCGAGGAGTACGAGTTCTTCTACTGCCATCGCGGCACCGTCCAGCTCTGGCTCAACGACGAGAGCCGGGTGTTGCACCCCGGCGACTTCGGCTACGCGCCGCCCGGGACGGTCCACGCCTACGGGCTGCTGGGCCACCACTCGGGGTTCATGGGACCGATCATCCCCGGCGGCTGGGACCGCTTCTTCGACCTCACCGGCATCCCCTACGAGGGCAGCGCCCCCTTCCCCGTGGGCTTCCAGCCGGAGATCCCGTTCGCCAAGTTCGGCCAGGCCGAGCAGCAGTTCAACATGAAGTACCTCCCCGAGGCCGAGTACGCGGCGCCCCGCTCCGACGCGCCTGACGACGCCCTGCCGGGGTCCGAGCAGGCCTACTTCCTGCGCGCCGGCGAGGGCCCGCGCTCCCGGCTGGGCGCGATGCTCGTGACGGCGCTGTGCACCGCCGCCGAGACCGCGGGCCAGCTCAACATGTTCACCATCGAGCTCCCGCGCGGCGCCGGCGTCCCGGCTCACTCGCACGAGCGCACCACGGAGGGGCTCTATGTCCTCGAGGGCGCGCTGCGGGTGTGGCTCGATGACCGCGAGGTGATCCTCAGTCCGGGCGACTACGCCAGTCTGCCGCCCGGCACCGTCCATCGCTGGGAGGGCGCCGCCTTCTTCACCAAGGCGATCGCCATGAGCACCCCCGGAGGCCTCGAGCAGGTCGTCCAGCGAGCCGGCGAGCCGACGGAGCTGCACATGTTCGACGCCGAGGCCGCGCCCCTGTCGCCCGAGGCGCTGGGGTCTGCCGCCGAGGGGGTCGACCTGGCGGTGGCCTGAGCCTCGGTCGGGGGCGGTTCAGGCCGGCTCGCGCCGGAGGCCGCCCCCGCCGAAGCGGTCGTGGTCGGCTGACATCTCCATGATCGGATAGACGTACTCGCGCATCGCCGCCTCGTAGGCGGCGATGGCGTCGACGAGCGCGACCTCGCCCCGCTGTGCCGCGGCCAGCTGTTCGGACAGGATGGCGGCGTCGCGCAGGGAGGTGTTGCCGCCCATCCCGAACGTGGGCAGCATCGCGTGGATGGCGTCGCCGGTGACCGTCACGTTGCTGCTCGGCCACGCGGGGGTGGGATCCAGGCGCTTGAAGTGCGACGCGAACAGCGTGTCGAGGGCCACCCGCTCGACCAGCCCGCGCAGCGCGGGGTGCCAGCTCGGTGACCGCGTCGACCATCGCGGCGTGCATCTGGGCCGGCGTGTCGGCGCTCCACTGTCCCGGGCGGCGGAATCGGGGTGCCGGGGATGATGCCGCCGCTGAGCATCATGTAGGGCGCCACCGGATCGAGCGGCCACATCGGGCGCGACGTCGGCAGCCGCCTCCTCGGGCGCGCGCCGGGGATCCATGGCGCCCATGGCCAGCGTGACGCCCCGGTCGTCGGCGGCGATCACGAAGCCGTCGAGCAGGATGCTCGGCAGCGAATCGTGGATCTCGGGCGTCAGCGGCGTGCGCGCGAACAGACCGAGCCCCCGCACGCCGGTGTCGATCACCTCGACCTCGGGGAGCAGTCCCTCGCGCACGACCGAGCCGACGCCGTCGGCGCCGACCAGCACGTCGCCCTCGGCGGTCGAGCCGTCCGACAGCTCCACCCGGACGCGCTCGCCGTCGCGCTCCCAGCCGGTGACGGCGGCCCCGCAGTGGATCATGTCCTCCAGCCGAGCGGCGAGGATCTGGCGCAGGGTGAGCCGGTCGATCGCCGTGTGGGGACGCTCGCCGTCGTTGGGCGGACCGAGGTGCGGGGCGGTCGTCCGCTCCTGGCATTGGGCGTCGATGACCACGGACATCGCCCGCCGCGGCGTGTTGCGCGAACACTGCAGATAGAGCTCGTAGAGATCGCTTGGGAGGCAGCGCTGCAGGGCACCGCCGCCGTCGCCGTTGACGGTGATCCGATAGCCGGTGCGCCGCCGCAGGTCGGGATCGCGCTCGTAGACGGCGCAGCTCACCCCGGCGGCGGTCAGTCCCTGAGCGAGGCAGAGGCCGCTGAGGCCGCCGCCCGCGATCATGACATGAAGCCCTCTCACACTCCGAATGATTGCATACGAAGCGGAAGAGCGAGTACATTTCTCTAAGTGCATACAGATGTTCTCGTGGTCGGATTCGGCGCGGCCGGGGCGAGCGCCGCGCTCGCCGCTCAGGCGCGCGGCGCCTCCGTGCAGATCGTCGAGAAGACGGCGGCGGGAGGCGGCAACTGCCGCCACTCCGGCGGCTTCCTGTTTGAGGTGGCCCCCGGCCCGGCCGCCCTCGATCATCTCGACGCGCTGTGCTTCGGCAAGACCGATCGCGAGGTGCTCGCCGCCTACGCCGAGGGGGTGGGCGAGATTCCCGGCTGGCTCGAGGCGCTGGGCGGTCGCGCCGAGCCCGTCGACCCCTCGGCCTTCGGAGGGATGCTGCCCTCGTGGCCGCACTTCCCCGGGGCCGGGCAGGTCGGCTACCGCCAGTTCGCCGGCGAGGGCGCCCGTCCGGGGATCGCCCTGTGGGAGCTGCTCGAGCGTCGTGTTGCCGACGCCGGCATCCCGGTCACCCTCGACACCCCGGTGACCGAGCTGATCGTCGAGGACGGGGTGGTCCGCGGCGCGGTGGCAGGCGGGCAGGCGATCGAGGCGCGCGGCGGGGTGATTCTCGCCAGCGGCGGGTTCGAGTACGACGACGAGCTGCGCGACACCTACCTGTCGCTGCCGCTGGTGCCCGTGGGCCATCCCGGCAACACCGGCGACAGCCTGCGGCTGGCCGCTCAGGCCGGCGCCTCGCTGTGGCACATGAGCGCCTTCTTCGGCTGGACCGCCTTTCGCCATCCCGCGTTCCCGGCCGCCTTCACCCTCGACGTCCACGCCCCCAGCTTTCTCTACGTCGACGGCGACGGCCGCCGCTTCGCCGACGAGACCGGGTGGGAGGTCCACGACAAGATCCGCTCCTGGACCGCCTACTTTCCGCGCCGCCCCAACCATCCGAGCCTGCCCGGCTACATCGTCTTCGACGAGGCGGCCCGCCTGGCCGGCCCTCTGCACGGCATCGTCGGCACCCCCAACGACTACGCGTGGAGCGCCGACAACGCCGCCGAGGTGCAGGCTGGCTGGATCGCCCGGGGCGACACCCCGCGCGAGCTGGCGCAGCGCATGGGCGTCGACGCGCAGACCCTCTCGGACACGCTGGCCACCTACGGCGAGGCGGTCGCCGCCAGGCTCGATCACAGCTTCGGCCGCTCGCCCGAGACCCTCCGCGCCCTGACGCCTCCGCTGTACGCGATCGAGATGTGGCCGGGTCTGGCGACCGCCTCCGGCGGCCCGCGCCGCGATCACCGGGCGCGGGTGCTGGCTCCCGGCGGCGCGCCGGTCGAGGGCCTCTACGCCGCCGGCGCCGCCGGGTCGATCTGGGGCCATCTCACCGAGCACGGCGGCGGCCTGACCGACGCGATGGTCTTCGGGCGAATCGCGGGGACCCAAGCGGCAGTCCGCGCGGGTTCGAAAACCTTAGGTTCGCCAGCTGACGAGCCATCGTGAGCGTTCATCAGCCCCCTTTCGGCAAGCCGGCTCAGGCCTTCACCGCGTCCACCAGCAGGTCGAGCATCCGTTCGAGCTGCTCGTCGCCGCCGGCCAGCGTCGTGGCGGTGCACATACCGACGACCGAGGCGACCACGTCTTCGGCGTGGACGTCGGCACGCAGGCTGTGATCCGCGGCGCCGGCCTCGAGGATCTGTTGCACGGCCGCTGACAGCTCCTCGCGGATGCCGGGTACGGTGAATGTGCCGGAGGCGAAGACGGCCCGCAGGGTCTCGGCCATCTCACGTTTGGCGATCACGTAGCCGCGGAAGCGGTCCATCCAGGCCCGCAGCGCCAGTTCGGGTGTGAGGGCCTGCAGGAGCTGCGCCGGGCTCGCGCACAGCTCATCCAGTTCCTGGCGATACAGCGCCTCGACAAGCGCCTCACGGGTGGGAAAGTGCCGGTAGAGCGTGCCGATGCCGACACCGGCGTCGCGTGCGATGTGCTCGAGCGACACGGTTGCCTCGCCCGACGCGAACGCCGCGCGGGCGATGTCGAGCAGGCGCTGGCGGTTGCGCTCGGCATCGGCGCGCCGGCGTCGCTTCGGTGGTGGGCTTTCTGAGACGGACATAACTGGAGGACCCTCCGCTTAATGATACGCTCCGAGCGGTAACGGAGGCTCCTCCGTTTGTATCGCCCGCCGACCGAACTTCGAGAGACCGGCACTGCCGGCAGGAGGAACCCCCCATGCCCGAGTCCACATGCCAGACGACCCCGGGCGGCACCGCCCGGCTTGGAGAGACCACCGTGGCGCGCATCGGTTTCGGGGTCATGCAGCTGGAACGCCGCGCCCCCACCCGAGAGGCTGCCGTGGCGATCTTGACCGCGGCCACCGACGCCGGGATCGATCACTTCGACACCGCTGCGTTCTACGGCGATTGCAACGAGCTGATCAGGCAGGCCCTGGGCGCCCGGCGGGAGAGCGTCGTTCTCGCCACCAAGGTCGGCGCCGCGCGCAACCCAGCCGGAGAGCTCGTGCCCGGGCAGAAGCCCGAGGAGCTCCGGCGCCAAGTCGAGGACAACCTCGCCTCGCTCGGGACCGACCACCTCGAGGTCGTGAACCTGCGCCGCCTTGACCACGCTCCCGGTATCCGCGCCGCGGGCGATCAGCTGGTCGATATCGACCTGCAGCTCGCCGAGCTGCAAGCGCTGCGCGACGCGGGGACAATCGGCGCCATCGGGCTCTCCAACGTATCGGCGCGG
Source organism: uncultured Solirubrobacteraceae bacterium (assembly GCA_963744845.1). Classification (GTDB taxonomy): domain Bacteria; phylum Actinomycetota; class Thermoleophilia; order Solirubrobacterales; family Solirubrobacteraceae; genus Palsa-465. Next base: position 140,716 of record CAVUVE010000011.1, on the reverse strand, counting down.
CAGCTCGAGCATGCGTTGCCAGCCGGCATCGTCTGCGTCCAGAACCTGTACAACGTGCGCGAGCGCGACACCGCTCCCGTCCTGGAGACCTGTCGCCACAACGGCGTCGCGTGGGTGCCGTACTGCCCGCTGGGGTCCGCCTTCCCCGGCCGCGCCAAGGTCATCGACGATCCAACCGTGCAGGCCGTCGCAGCCGAGCTCGGAGCGACTCCCGCGCAGGTCGGCCTCGCGTGGCTGCTTGCCGAATACGACGACACGTTGCTGATCAGCGGTACCTCCGATCCCGCGCACTTGGCCGAAAACATCGCCGCTGGCGATCTGCGACTGCCGCCCGAGGCGCTCGACGCGTTGAACTGCGTCGCGTCGCGCTAACGACCAGCGTTAGGTAGACGCTCCACCGGCAGCTACGTCCTGTGCTCAGCCGGGGTGAGCCCGGCAGGGTAGGGTTTTGCCGATCCACGGCCCCGCTGCATTCACGCTCGCACGGCGGCTCGGGCTCGCGGCCGTCCTCTCGCTTCTGGTGGTGTCGGCCATCGCCCCGGCGGCGGGCGCCCGGACATCGCGTCGAACCTGCACCTCGCACGGCTCCAGGTCCGTGTTCCAGGACGACTCCATCCGCGTGTTCCGTACGCCCCTACGCCGGTTTGGCGCCGTCCACGTCGACAGCGTCTATGCCTGTTGGCGGTCATCCGGTCGCCGGACCCGGCTGGTCCAGGAGAGCCCGGACGGCGAAGCCTCGCTCCAGCTTGACTCCATCGCGCGGCCCGGCGCCTACGGCAGCCCGATTATCGGCTTCACGACCACATTGATCACGCGGTCCGGCGGCACGGACTCGATCGCGTCGCTGAACGTCAGAACCGGCCAGGTCGTGCACCGCAACGGGGGCGACGTCCGTGCCTACGAGCTGGCCGAGACGGCATTGTCGATCGAGGCGTTTCTGGTCACCCCGGCCGGCTCGCTGGCGTGGATCGGCCAGGGCGACTGCCCCGGCTCCACGGATCCCGCGAACAACGGGATCACCGGTGTGTACGTGATCGACGCGAGCCGCAGGGAGCGCGCCGAGCAGTGCGGAGTCGCGGGCGGTGACCTCGGTAGCGGCTCGGGCCCCGCCGAGTTCGCGGGCCTGCGCTACGTCATCGACGGCGCACAACTGTCCTGGCTGTCCCGTACCGGCCTCGAGACGGCCGCGTTGCACTGACCCCGCACGAGAGGTTGGGGCCGCCGGCGTCGCACGGACGGAGCAGTCAGGGTCAGAAGGACTGGGCCGCCTCGGCGAGGTTCTCCATCTTTGTCTGGAGCACGGGACGGCTGCGTGCGGGGTGGCGTCCGAACCCGCATGAGGGCGAGATCCACAGCCGCTCCTCTCCGACAACGCGCGCCCAGTCGGCGGCTCGATCGCGGATCTTTTTGACTGTTTCAATCCCGTAGCTGGCCTCGTCGACGATCCCCGCGGCCAACTCGATGCTCTGGGGCATATCGGCAAATGCTTCGCGTTCGAGCCACTCGGCGAAGTAGCTGCATTCGAGCGAGGCGATGTCGATCACGCCGTCCAGGCGCTGCAGCAACGCCACCCAGGGCGCGTTGCGCACGATCGCCGACATCGGGCGCCCCTTGAAGTTGCCATTGCAGATGTGGATGCCCCGGGTGACGCCGTCGACGCCGTCAAAGCAGCCGACGATGATGCGCGCGGCGTCGTCGGCGCTCATCAGCCCGGAGTTGAGCAGCCCACCAAACACCGGGACGTCCAGCTGCACGTGCGGACAGCCCGCCGACGCCAGATCACGAATCTCCTGGTTGACGATGGCGATCAGGTTGGGCATCTGACGCGTCAGCTCTTCCTGCTGATCGAGCGCGTGCACGGTGATCTCAAATGGTCCGACGACCGTCGCCTTGCGCACACCACCGGGAAGCTCCGCCTCGCGTCGGTACGCGCGGGCGTAACCGAGCCCGTCCGGCGCCGAGAGCTCACCCTTGATCACCGCGTGCGCCAAGTCGTCGTAGTCAAACGGGTCGGGCTCATCGGGCTTGTCGATCTCGAAACCCTGAAGCACCCGCTGCATGTGGTCGATGAAATTGTCGGTGAAATACTCCCCGCCGGTCCACTCATCCAGCCCCAGCTCGCGCTGCTCGGCGATCGACGCCGCAGCCGCCCGGTTCAGCAGATCCTCCCCCTCGCTCTCCGACAGCTCCCCGCGGTGATAGCGAGCCAGATCCTCCTCATGCTCATCAAGCTTCCACCAGGAACCAACGACGGTCGTTCGCAACGCCATCCGATACCCCTCCTGTTCGCTCGCTCCGCTCCCGGCACCCCGTGACTCCGATGCCAAGTAGATCACAGAGCACAGTCTTGTTCGCGAACCCCGACGGTCCATCGGGTTGCCGGTCACAACCCGAGCGTCACGGTGTCAAACCTCGTGACCCCCAAGATCATGAGGAGGCTTGGCACCATGCCCACCATTGGAGTACTCGATTCGTTCATGCGCTATCGCGACACGGGAGACGGTGATGTTGCGGTCGTGTTCCTACACGGCAATCCGCTTTCGTCCCATTGCTGGCGCGACGTGATCCCGCACGTTGCCGACCGGGCCAGGTGCCTGGCGCCGGACCTGATCGGAATGGGTGAATCCGGCAAGCCCGACATCGCCTACCGGTTCGCCGATCACGCGCGCTATCTGGACGCCTGGTTTGAGGCAGTCGCCCCGTCGGAGGTCGTGATCGTGGGCCACGACTGGGGCGGTGCTCTGGGCATGGACTGGGCCGCGCGACACCCGTCGCGGGTGCGCGGCATCGCCGTGATCGAGACGTTCCTGCGCCCGGTGCGCTGGGATGAAATGACACCTGCGGCCGCCGAGCGATTCCGTGGATTTCGCTCACCGCAGGGAGAGGAGATGATCGTGGAGAAGAACATGATGATCGAGTCCAACCTTGCGCTCACCATCGTCAGCGGTCTCGCGGAGTCCGACCTCGACGTGTATCGGGCGCCGTTCCTGGAGCCGGCCTCGCGCACGCCGATGCTGGTGTGGACCCGCGAGTTCCCGCTCGACGGCGAACCCGCCGATGTGACCGAGATCGTCCTGGGCTATGGCCGATGGATGGCCAAGACCCCCGACGTACCGAAGCTGCTCATGACGATGGACAACGGCGCGGGACTGGGGTCGCCGGAGATGATCAGCTGGGCCGCGGAGACCTTCGCCAGCGCCCAGGTCGTGTCAGTCGGGCCGGGCGGCCACCAGGCCCCAGAGGATCAGCCCGATCGCATCGGGACGGCAGTGACGGACTGGCTCGCCCAACGCGTACCGGCCGCGGTAGCGCGAGTCGGCGCGTGAGCCGAGACCCCGACGAGATCGAGCTCGTCGCGCGAGCGGTCGACGGCGACAAGGCGGCGCTCGAGGAAGTGATCCGCCTCCTCCAGGATCCGCTCTATCGGCTGGCGCTCCGGATGGTGAAACGGCCGCCGGATGCGGAGGACGCGACCCAGGAGATCCTGATCCGAGTCATCACCCGGCTGGCCGCGTGGCGGGGCGAGGCCACGCTGACGACCTGGGCCTATCGGGTCGGCGTCAACTACCTGCTCAACCTTCGCCGTGGCAGCAACGCCGAAGCGACCTCGCTGAGCTTTGACGAGTTTCGCGACGGCCTGGCGGAGGGATTGGCCGACGCCGACTACGAAGGTCCAGAGGCTCAGGTGCTGGCTGACGAGATGAGGCTGTCCTGCACGCAGGCGATGCTCCAGTGCCTCGAGCGTCACGAACGGATCGCGTTCGTGCTCGGCGAGATCTTCGAGCTCACCTCGGCCGATGCGGCGTGGATCCTCGACACCACGCCGGCAGCCTTTCGCAAGCGTCTGGAGCGGGCCCGGAGTCGGATCCGCGGGTTCATGGAATCCACCTGCGGCCTGGTCAACCCCAACGCGTTCTGCCGCTGCGCCCGGCGGGTGCCACCCGCGATCGCATTGGGTCGCATCGACCCCGACCGGCCGGCGTTCGTCACGCACCCCGTCAGCGCATCGGGTCGGGACGTCGCCCAGGCCGCGGCGCAACTCGCCACGCTGCACAACGCCGCTGCCGTACTGAAGGCGCACCCGGACTACGCCGCGCCTCAATCGAGGGTCGACGCGATCGTGGCCTTGCTGCAGTCCGGGCGATTCCCGATGCTGGAGTGACCAGACCTCAAATCCCGGCTGACGCGATCGCGCCCGACGCGATGCCACGCGCGTGCGACCCCGTCGGGCGTGGCCAGGTCTTGTTGAGTGAGGGTGTCAGTCACGAGACGTCGACGCTGACTTGCGCTTTTGACAGCACGCGACCGCGCCCTCGCGCGATAGCTAAGTGACGCGAGGGCACGCCGCCTCCGCCCTCCTTACTTGTGCCGGCTGTGGGATGTCAAGGCGTTGGTGGTCCTTGGTCTTTGGCGCGCGGGTGGTGCGTGGGCGTGTTGAGGGGCAGGGTGTTGTCCGCGGACGCCCAGGCTTGCGCGGCGCTGTCGCGAACGCTCACAGACGTCGATACATGACATGCAAGCCGACGTAGCCGTCGGTCGGGTGCCTGAACGCTTCGGGCACCGTGCCAATGATCTCGAACCCGAGTGAGCGCCACAGCGCGACCGCGCGTGTGTTCGTCGCGACGACGGCGTTGAACTGCATGGCGCGAAAGCCGCTGGCCCGCGCCCACACCAGCGCCTCTTCGCCCAGTGCGCGTCCGACGCCCTGTCCGGAGACGCGGCCATCGACCATAAAACTCGCGCTGGCGACGTGCGAACCAGGGCCTGGGCGGTTCGGGTACATGCTTGCCGTGCCAAGCACCGTGCCGTCCTCCGTGGCCGCGACCACGGTTCTTCCTGGCGGCCTCACGAGCCACAGCTCGCGGGCGCTCGCCTCGGTCATGTCCGGCTCGTAGGCGTAGGTCTCGCCAGCCGCGACGATCTGCCGCATCAACGGCCAGATCTGCTCCCAGTCGTCGGCTGTCGCGTCGCGGATAAGCACGACGGCGCCAAGTCTGCCATGCGCCGTCGGGTACATGCTCTCCGCAGCGAGCCGCTACCGCTTTCCAGGGCAAGCATCCAGTGGGCGGTACTGGGCTCGAACCAGTGACCTCCTGCTTGTAAGGCAGGGACAATAAGATGCGATAGCCGGCAGCCAATATCCTTCGTCAAGCCGGTCTGCCCACACCAAAGCCATGAGCGAATACCTCGTCGTCATCGAACACGAAGCAGACAGTTGGGGTGCCTACTGCCCCGACCTCCCCGGCCTGGGCGTCGTCGCCGACACCCGCGCCGAGGTCGAGCAGCTCATCCGCGAAGCGGTCGCCTTCCACCTCGAGGGTCTCCGTGAGGCGGGCGACCCCATCCCACCGCCATCAGCCGTCGACACCACGCTCGTCGACGTTCCGGCCGCGTAGTTCAAGCGTTCGCTGGCCCTCCCGCCGGCCAGGACGCCGCTTGCGTCAAGTCTCGAAGGGACGTTTTGGGACGCTTCCCTGCAAATCGGCATGTTTCGCGGTCCCTTCCGCAGGCCTCGGGGACGTTTGGGGACGTTTTCAGCACCTCTCGGTGCGTACAGTCTGTGCCTGACTGGACGTTTGTGCCTGACTGGACGTTTCCGGACGACACGGCGTCCCCAGGGCCATGAGCGCATTGTGGCGTTCATGATTCGGATCGCAGGGTGTGACTGGTCAGGCCGGGCTCTCACGCGCAGCACGATCTCGTCGCGCGCGAGTGATCTATCGAGCATGGACGCGAGATCGGGGCCGTGGTGTCCGTGCGCGTGATCCTTCTTGCAGAGCCGCATCGGCGGGCGTGCGCGGAGTGCAATGCGCGCACGGACGCGCGGATGATCTCCGCGCGCGACCACCCTCTGGCGGATCGCCACCACTGCCTCCCCCTTCGTTGCTCGCGACGCAGCCCTCTTGGCGCGTGCGGACACCGGGGCTGCGCTGAGGCACCGGGTCAGACCGGCGCGTTGTCGCCGAAGGTTGATCCGTTAGGGCGCAGACGAAACCAGCGCGAACTGCCGCGCCGGCGAGGGGCACGGCCGGGACACTACCGCCGTTCTCAGACCCGCTCGTCGCCGGATGCAGGGCGCACTGACGGTATGCAGAATCGGTCGGCTGCATAAGCAAAAGGCTCAGCTACTCCGGCTTCGACTCTCGGATGCCGGTTTGGGACCTGTCATCCTCGGCGATCGGAACGTCGCCATTGCGATGGTGCGAGGTGCGCCGGCGCTCGGGGTCAAAGCGAACGCGCTGGCCGTGGCGCCGGCCACACCAGGCTGGCGATTCCGTGCGCGGCGCGGCTCCGAACGCGTACGGGCCTTCGACCTCGGAGCGGTTACGGTGACGCGGAACGGTCGGGTGACTGAGATTGTCTGCGTGCGGTCGTCTGGCCGGCCGAGCCCTGCGTGTAGGGATGGATCCCGGATGCGGCACTCGGAGACCTGAGAGGCTGACCCGCGGCCTGCTCTTGTTGACGCCCGCGCGTACCGCCGCATAGAGTGGCGGCGCCGTCGGGCCGCCGGATGTCGTCCTAGCCCACGACTCGGTGCGAGGATCAAGGAGAAGCATGCCGCTGTTCGGTCAGAGGGGTCATGACGAAGCCGGTTCTGACGCGACGCCCCCACCGGAGGCGCCCGCTGCGCCGCCCACTGTCGAAGCTGGCGATGTCGAGCTTCCGGGGTCCATCGGCGAGCGCGAGCGACTCGCGCAGCTGAGGGACAGCGACGGTCGCTTCTTCACATCGCGGGACGGCCTCGACTCGCTCCTGCTGTTCGACGATCTCGGCCTCGAACCGGTCGGCTCGGTGCTCGGCGCGACGATCTACCACATCGGTTGGGTCAAGCAGACCTGGAGCAATAGCCGGGAGGTCCCCGAGTTGACCCAGATGATGTACAACGCCCGCGAACTGATGATGTCGCGACTCCTCGACGAGGCCCGCGAGCTCAGGGCCGATGGCGTCATCGATGTCCGCGTCAACATCTACTACTGGGATTGGGGTCCGGAGCTCGCCGAATTCATCGTTACGGGCACCGCGGTCCGCTACCGCGATCCGGCGCGGCGCCGTGCGCCCGACGCGCCACCCTTCACCACGGAATATGACGGCAGAGGCGTATGGCGGCTGCACCGCCTGGGCTTCGCGCCGCTGGCCTTTGTGATGGGCAACTGCGTCTGGCACGTTGCTCACCAGTCGCTGCGGGCGACGCTCAACCGGGTCGGCCGTAACGTCGAGATGCCCAACTTCACCCAGGCGCTCTACTCCGCCCGCGAGCTCGCGATGGTGCGGATGCAGGAGGAGGCGCAGCGGCTCGGCGGCGACGGGATCACGACCCATTCGCTGTCCGACGCGAAGCGGGGCTGGGGCGACCACGTCATGGAGTTCACGGCCTTCGGCAACGCGGTGAAGCGGATCCCGGGGGAGCGCCCGCCGCTCTCGCCGTCGCTGATCTTCGACGTCAGCAGCTGAGCGGCTCGGCCGGCGTAGCGACCTGCGCGGCTGAGGGTCGCGTCGCTTGAGGTCAGCCGTCCCGGGCTGCCAGCGGCTCCCCACGAAGGGGTGACCCACTCCTGGCCACGGAGCGGTCACCCGCACAAGGCCGCGTGTCGGTCAGAGCACAACGGTTCGCCGCTCGTTGGGCTCGAGGTGGGAATGAAGTGGATCCTGGATCCCAACGATCGCTCCATTCGGCACGCGCTTCCGATCGCGCGACTGCAATGGCGGGTCCGGCCGTGCATATGCACGGGTCGGTTCCGAAGGCATCGGCCGGGGCCCTGTATCGGCGAAGACCGCGTCTCGGGCGGACACCCGGTCGCCTGCTTGTGCGCCCGCCCTGACTGGGACGGGAACCCGCCGCGAGGAGCGCCCGCCCGGCTAGGGACGGCCGCCGGGACCCGGGGAACATTGCTGGGGAACATCTCCGAGAATCAACCGATGCTGCTGCCGAGGAAGGGCCGTCTTACAGGGAAAAAGCGAGTGGGCGGTACTGGGCTCGAACCAGTGACCTCCTGCTTGTAAGGCAGGCGCTCTGACCAGCTGAGCTAACCGCCCGCGGGGCCGGATGGTAGCTGGGGGGACGCCGGCGGAGGGCCGCAAAGGCGCTCGGGTGACCGTGGTGATCGCCGCTGTCGGGCCGTCCGGCAGGCGCGGCCGCGACGGGCGTCTCGCTAGCGGCCGGACGGGCGGGACGGGACCTCCATGCCGGACTCGAACAGCCGGTAGAGCCGCTCGCCGCCCTGCTTGGCCTGGTACATGGCGACGTCGGCGTTGGCGATCAGATCCTCGGCGGTGCTGGAGGCGCTCGCGCCGGCGGCGATCCCGATGGACGCGCCGATCGACAAGCTGTGGCCGGCGACCGAGAACGGATCGGCGAGGGACCGCTCGATGCGCTGTGCGACCGCGATCGCCTCGCTGCGATCGGCCGGCTGCTCGAGCAGGATCGCGAACTCGTCGCCGCCCATCCGGGCGAGCGTGTCCCCCGGGCGGACGCAGTCGGCGAGACGTCCCGCGATCGCGACCAGCAGCTCGTCGCCGGCAGCGTGGCCGAGCGTGTCGTTGACGCCCTTGAAGTCATCGATGTCGGTGAAGATCACCGAGACGCTCTCCGGCTCGCGCGCCAGGGCGTCGGCGACGCGCGCGCCGAACAGCAGGCGGTTGGCGAGATCGGTGAGGGGATCGTGCGTGGCCTGGTGCTCGAGCTCGCGCTGGTGCTCCTGCATCTCCCAGATCGTCTGGCCGAGACGGTCGTTCTCGAGGGCGATTGCGGTGTTGTTGGCCAGCGTCTCGAGCTGCCGCACGTCGTCGGCGGCGAAGCGGTCGACCCGCCCCGAGGGCTTGCCGATCATGATCGCCCCGATCCAGCTGCGCTCCCCCCGCATGACGGCGAACATCCCCTGGTCCAGGCCGCGCGGCGCCAGATAGTCGACGAGGCCACCGGCGGCCAGCTCGTCCATCGGCGCCGCGCCGAGCTCCTGGCGCTCGGCGAGCGCCCTCAGCTCCGCGGCGACGGTGGGCTCCACCGGTTCCAGCACGCTCGTGACGCCACCCTCGGTCACGGTCGTGCGCAGCGCGTCAGCGCCGCCGGGCGCGAAGAACACGACCTCGGCCGCCTGGGCGCGAAACGCCTCGAGGGCCCGGCCGAGCAGGTCCGTCATCGCCGGTCCGATGTCCGAGGATCGCGCCAGGGCGCGCGCGCTCTCGTACAGGAACTCGACCCGCGCGTGGCGCTGGCGCTCGGTCGTGTAGGCATGGAACATGCCGAACATGCCCAGCACGGGAACCGCCATCAGGATCGCCGTCCGCCAGTCTCGATAGACGAGCGAGACGGCACACAGCCCGAGGCTCGTCGTGAGGAGCACCATCGTCAGATCGGTGCGCAGCGAGGTGGCGATCTGGCGGGCGCTGAGGCGGACGTCGGAGAGCGAGACGGCCGCGCTGATCGCCAGCACGGCGAGGACCGAGTTGGCCGCCGTGGCCAGGGCGGCGGCGCCCCACACGGCGGGATCGATGACGCCCGCCGAGCCGGCCACGGCATGGAAGACGAGCACGGTGACGCAGCCGCCGAGCAGGAACTGCCCGAGGTTGAAGGCCAGCCGAATCGGCGGGAGCTTGCGCTGCAGCGCGAGGATGGCCAGGCGGCCCAGGGCATGCGCGAAGACGACCTGGGGCCCGGTGGCGAACATCAGGCCGAAGACGAGCGGGATCTCGCCCATCGACATCGAGTGCGCGCTGCGCCGGAAGTGGACGTGGATCACGAACCGTTCGGCCCCGGCGAAGCCGAGCACGAGCACCCAGAACGGCAGGCGGATCGACGCGATGAGCGGTCGGGCCGAGGTGGCGCCGACGGCCAGCAGCACCGCGGCGGCGACGAACATCGACGCGCTCAGCGCCCAGATCGCCCGCTGCCCGGCCGGCACGTCGCCCAGCGCGGAGAGCCACTGCCGGGTCAGCGGCGACCGCAGCCGACGTCCGAACCCCCGCATCATCGTGTCCCAGGGCAGCGCGGAGATCGCTAGCCCCACATGGTCGTCCAGCCGAGCGTGCTCCAACTGGCGGTGGTCGGGTCCACGTTGCCGGGCGCGGCGGGCGAGCAGTCGACACAGCTCCAGCTCGCGGTGCTCCAGCTGGCGGTCTGCGAATCGGTCGCCGTGCTCCAGCTGGCGGTGCTCCAGCTGGCGGTGGAGTAGTCGATCGACCCGGTGTCGGGATCGATGAGGGTGCTCGGCGTCAGGTTCTCATCAGAGGTGAGCTGGTCGCCGCCGGCAGCGTTGGCGGCAGCGGCGTTGACCTCGTGAGCCCCGTCGGAGACCGAGGTCGCCGTGTGCACGATCGCGCCCTTGACCTGCGCGGGCGTCCAGTCAGGGTGGGCGGCGACGAGATCCGCCGCGATCCCGGCCACGATCGGAGCGGCCAGGGACGTGCCGCTCGCCTGGAAGTAGGCGCCGCCGGTCACGCAACTCGGACAGCTGGAGGCGAAGTCACTGCCGGGGGCGAGCGTCGAGACGATGTGGGCGCCCGGCGCCAGGACATCGGGCTTGGCGAACCCGTCCTGCGTCGTGCCCTGACTGGACCAGGAGGCGGTGACGTCGTCGGAGGTTCGGTTCGTCCCCTGCTCATCGACCGCCCCGACGGTGAGCACGTACGGGTCGTTGCCGGGGGCGTAGGAAACCGCGTCGTTCGCGGTGCCCATGTTGCCGGCGGCGGCCACGACCACGATGCCGTGCAGCCATGCCTGCTCGGCGGCGGCGTCGAGGGGGTCGGTCGTGTAGGAGCCGGCCGCCGTGGAGCGGAACGACATGTTGACGACGCGGATGTTGTATTGGTCGCGGTGATCGACGGCGAACTGCAGTCCGTAGATCGCGTCGAGGATCGTCGACTGACCCGAGTCGTCGGCGATCTTGATCGAGATCAGGTTGGCGTTGGGCGCGGTGCCGGCGTACTGACCCCAGTCGGGATCGCCGAGTGCGCGATCATCGCCGTTGCCGGCGATCAGCCCCGCCACCATCGTGCCGTGACCGTAGGTGTCACTCGCCGTGCCGGCGCCGGGATCGATCACCGCGGACACATCGACGCGAGACGTTGCGTCTGACCGGGAGGTGCGGAAATCCGGCAGGCCACCGCTGATGCCCGTATCGATCACGGCCACGCCGACGCCCTGGCCGGTCGTCCGGCGCCACAGCTGCGGGGCGTTGACCGACTTGTCGAAGTTGGTGGCCAACGCCCGCGGCGCGGGCGACGGCCCCGCGTCCTGGGTCCGGATCGCCGCGTTGAGGGACACCGCGCGGACGAGCGGGCTGGCCGCCAGACGCCCGGCGGCCGCCGCCGACAGCCGGGCCGAGAGGCCATTGATGATCGGCAGATCGACGCCGGGCCGACCGCCGAGCGAGGCGACGAGGGCACGCCCGCCGGCCAGGCGCGCCCCGTGCGCGAGCTGGATGATCACCTCGACGCGCGCGCCTGGGCGGTCCGCGGCGAGCGCAGCCAGCGGCGCCGACAGGCGCGAGGAGTCCGGGATGCTGCCCGCCGATACCGACGGGGACGGCCCCACCGCCGGCAGGGTACGAAGCCCAGCCACGAGCGTCCACGCCAGCACCGCCACCACCACGGCGAGCACGGCTGTCCAGACGCGGAGGTGGAGGTGAAGGCGCGGACGCCCGTCGACGAACGAGGTCATGGCTGAGGTCCTATCGGTCGCATGGCCGGTCCCCGAGGGAGGGATAATTCCGGCATCGGCGGCTCGACTCATTTCTTGAGACCTTCGTCTCAGTCCCGTAGTAACTACTGACGGCTGATCGGTAGCACCGGGGAGGAATGAGGAGCTTTGACCGCTTCCCGACTTGACAAAGGTCTTAGACCGTTCGTTGAACGCTTCGGCCGACGACCTGGCCGTCCGTAGTACCGTCAGGCGCCCGTGCCCGATTTCAACTTCGACCCCCAGCGGGCGCTCGAGCAGGTCAGGCGCCTCGCCGCCGAGGCCCCGGCGCATCTCGCCGAAGGCTTCGGTCGCGTCGTGCGCGACGTGCCGCCCGAACGACTCGAGCAGGTGATGCGCTCACCCGCCCGCCGGCGGGTGCTCGACGGGATCTTCTGGTCGATGCCCAAGCAGCTGGACGCCGAGCAGGCGGTCGGGGTCACGACCGCCATCCGCTGGGAGATCACCGGGCGCGCCGACGGCGAGATCGACACCTACCTGCTGGCGCTCGACAACGGTCGCGCCCGAACGAGCAAGGGGGCCGACGGCGAGCCGCCGAGGCTGACGATCACCATGGACGGCGTGGAGTTCCTGCGGCTGGTCAGCGGCAACCTCGACCCCATGCAGGCGTACTTCAAGGGCCGCATCCAACTGGCGGGCGACATCATGGTCGCCGCCAAGCTGGCGCAGTTGTTTCGAATGCCTGGCGGCGGCGGTAGCGGCGATTCGCCGCCGCCGACCACGCCTCCCACGCCCAGCTGACGCTACGCGGCGACGCGGTCGTCGGGTTGCGGAGGGTCGGCCCCGCGCTCCCGTGACCAGGCGACGGTTCGATCGCGGCCCGAGCGCTTGGCCGCGTACAGCGCTGAGTCGGCTCGCTGGAGCATCGTCGCCAGATCCTCGGGATCGAAGACGGAGACGACCCCGGCGCTGACGGAGATCCTCGGCAGACCCTGCGGCTCGTGGCGCTCGAGCGCGGCCCGGATGCGCTCACTGAACTCGCCGGCTCCCGCCAGGTCGGTGTCGGGCAGGAGGACCACGAACTCCTCGCCGCCCGCGCGGGCGACGGTGTCGATGTCACGCGACTCGGCGGTCAGCAGTCGCCCGATCCAGGCGAGCGCTCGGTCGCCGGTCTCGTGCCCCCACTCGTCGTTGATGCTCTTGAAGTAGTCCAGATCGAAGCTGGCCAGCGCCAGCGGGGTCGTGTCGCGGCGCGAGCGCGCGATCTCCACCTCGGCGCGCTCCTCGAGTCCCCGGCGGTTCAGCAGTCCGGTGAGCGGGTCGGTGCGGGCCTCAGCGGCCAGGCGGCCGAGGAGCACCTGGTTGCGGTGCTCGAGCGCGAGGACGACGACGGCGGTGGCTGAGATGGCGACCATGACGTCGATCCAGCGGCCGGGATAGACGCTCCAGGACGGCAGCACGAGCAGCGCCACGGCGTGGCCGACGGCAACGCAGGCGAGGATCCCCACGGCCCCGCGCCGGCCGTAGAAGAAGGTCGTCCACAGCACCGGCATCGTGTACAGCACAGCGCCGTCGCCGGCTCCGGGAGTGGTCGCCACGGCGTAGGCGATCGCGGCGACGCCGATCGGGCCGAGCATGGCCAGGCCGCTCCAGGGCAGACGGGGCCCCACGCTGACGAGAAACAGGAACACGACGGCCGCCGCGATCACGGGGACGAGAGCGAACGGCGGATCGCGCGGGAGAAACCCCTCGACGGCGCCGTCGATGGCTCCGGCGGCGTACATGGCCGAGGCGGTGTACGCCATGAACTCCTTGCTTCTGGTCCCGTGGGCGGTCATCTTCGTGGTCCTATCGACTGCCTGGCGAGATCCTCAACTTTCTCAGCGCAGCGTTCGACCACTGGACGACCCCCGGACCGTCGCGGGGCCGGCTCTATGCTCGCTGGCGTGGATGAGGCGACTGCGGCGATCGAGCTGCGCGGGGTGCGCAAGCGCTACGGGGAGATCGTGGCCGTCGACGGCCTCGACCTTCAGCTCGCGCCCGGAGTCTGCCTCGGGTTGTTGGGCCCCAACGGCGCCGGCAAGTCGACGACGATGCGGATGCTCACCGCCCAGACGCTTCCCGACGAGGGCTCGATCCGGGTGCTCGGCTTCACCCTCCCCGAGGAGTCCAAGCAGGCGCGGATGGCGATGGGCGTCGTTCCGCAGCTGGACAACCTCGACACCGAGCTCACCTGCCGGCAGATCCTGACCGTGTTTGCCCGGCTGTACCGGGTCCCGCGCGCGGCGCGACCCGACGCCGTGGATCGCGCGCTGGCCATCGCCAACCTGCAGCCGCGTGCCGACACGATCGTGCGCGAGCTCTCGGGCGGGATGCGACGGCGCCTGCTCGTCGCCCGGGGCCTGATCCACACCCCGCGACTCGTGCTCCTCGACGAGCCGACGGTTGGCCTGGATCCGCAGGTCCGCCAGGAGCTGTGGTCGCTGATCGATGGGCTGCGCGCCGACGGGGTCACCGTGCTGATGTCGACGCACTACATCGAGGAGGCCGAGCGGCTGGCCGACACCGTGGCCGTGATGTCGGCGGGGACGATCATCGCTCGGGGCTCGCCCGCCGAGCTGGTCGCCCGCCACGCCGGGCGCGAAGTGCTCGAGGTCTACGGTCCGCCCCACGAACTGGCCGACCTCGAGGCGCGAGCCAGCCGCAGCGGCTGGCTGCACCGGCGCAGCGGCCCGGCGGTCGCGCTCCTGCGCGCCGAGGAGCTCGATGGCGAGGCCCCGCCGGGCGTGCGCCGGCCGGCCAACCTGGAAGACGCGTTCGTCGCCCTCACCGGACAGGAGATCGAATGACCGCCGGACGCATCGCCGGGCGGCCGCGACGCCTACACCGCCTCGACCCGGCCGCCCTTGCCGGGGTGATGAGCCGCGACATCGTCCTGTTTCGCCGCTACTGGAAGGCGACGACCTTCTCGTCGGTCGTGCAGCCGACGATCTACCTGCTCGCCTTCGGGCTCGGCTTCGGCTCGCTCGTCTCCCACGTTGGCCACGTCAAGTACGTCCAGTACGTCGCCACCGGCGTGGTCGCCACCGCCGTGCTCTTCTCCTCGGCGTTTCCGGGGATGTTCAACACGTTCATCCGCTGGCAGTTCCAGCGGACCTACGATGCCCTGCTGGCCGCTCCCGTCGACGTCGAGGAGCTCGTCACCGCCGAGATCCTGTGGATCTCGATTCGCTCCGGCGTGTACGGCCTGGCGCCGCTCATCGTCGGCTTCGCCTTCGGGCTGAACCCGGAGCCCGGGATGCTGCTCGTCGTCCCCATCGGGATCGTCACTGGGTTCGGCTTCGCTGCCTTCGGAGTCCTGATCGCGGCCGTCGCCAAGACGATCGACAACTTCAACTACGTGACGAGCGCGGTCCTGACGCCGATGTTCCTCGTCGCCGGCACGTTCTTTCCGATCTCCTCCCTGCCCCACGGGCTGCGCACGATCGCCCAGTTCAACCCGCTGTTTCACTGCGTCGCCCTCGTCCGTGACGTCTCGCTGAACACGATCGTGACCGCCGACCTGCTCCACGCGGCGGTCCTGGTCGCGTTCGCGGTCGTGATGTGGCGCCTGGCGGTGTGGCGGCTGGAGTCCCGTCTGATCGACTGACACCATGCCGGGCATGCATGAAGCGAGAATCGAGCACACCGATACAGGCCGCCAGCCGGCTGACGACGGCTGGTTCATCCTCAACCTGGCCGACATGGGATGGGAGACGGTGCCGGGCGGCGGGACGTGGTCGGTCTTCGAATCCCCGGCCGCGCCCTCGTCGATGCTCGGAATCGGGGTCCACATCCTGTGGCCCGGGGAGACGCCGGGCTACTACCACGCCGAGTCCGAGCAGGAGGGCTTCCTCGTCCTCAGCGGAGAGTGCATCGCCGTCGTCGAGGGCGAGGAGCGGAGGCTGCGCGCCTGGGACTATCTGCACTGCCCGCCGCACACCCGTCACATCACGATCGGGGCCGGCGACGGGCCGTGCGCGATCCTGATGGTCGGTACCCGCACCCCCGGGCACTCCATCCATTACGCCGTCGATCCAACCGCCGCCCGGCACGGCGCATCGGTGTCGACCGAGACGGACTCGGCCGCCGAGGCCTACGCCGATCGGCCACCGATCACCGCCGTACCCTCGCCGTGGCCGCTGGACCGAGCCTGACGCGACGCCCCGGCCGAGCCGCCGCGCCGGCGGGACCGGCAGCGCGCTGCGGCCGTCCGCCTACGTCTGGTCCTCGCGCAGCGCGTCGGACACGACCTTGGCGATCGCCCCGCTCGTCTGGCCGCCGTCGATCGGGATCTCGGCGCCGGTGATGAAGCGCGACTCGTCGGACAGGAGGAACACCATGAGCTCGGCCACCTCCTCGGGCTGACCGCCCCGGCCGAGCGGCGTGATCGCCTCGTTGGCGGCGAGGAACGCCGGCGGGGTGGACGCCGTCATCGGGGTGTGGATGTAGCCGGGGTGCACGACGTTGACGCGGATCCCGCGCGGTCCGAGCTCCATCGCGGCCGTATGGGTGAGGCCGCGCAGCCCCCATTTGCTCGCCGTGTAGGCGGCGGTGTAGTGCGCGGTGAGGCCGGCGACCGAGCCGACGTTGACGATCGAGGCGCCGGTGCCCATGAGCGGCAGCAGCGTCGTGATGCCGAGCATCGGGCCGGTGAGGTTCACTCCCAGGGTGCGGTTCCACTCGTCGATGTCGACGTCGGGCAGGCGCACCCGGCTCGTCGTTCCCGCGTTGTTGATGAGGCCATCGACGCGGCCAAACGCCTCGCGCACCCAGTCGCGCAGCGCCACCCAGGACACCGGGTCGGCGACGTCCAGCTCCCGGCCGGTCGGACCGCCGGGGGTGGTCTCGGGGGCGGTCAGGTCGCCGGCGATCACGGTCGCCCCCTCGGCGGTCAGGCGCCGAGCCTCGGCGGCGCCCTGCCCCCGGGCCGCGCCGGTCACGACGATCACCTTGCCGGCCACCCGCCCGCTCACTGCGCCACCGGCCCTGGGCGAGGGGAGGAAGGCGGCTCGTCGCGGACCGCGTCGAGCACCTCGGGCGATGTGGAAATGCGCGCAGCGCTCACCCACGTAGTCATAGCGGACCGCCGTCATCGCGGCGGGCTACCGTCCAGGCGTGATGCCTTGCACCTTGCCGCCACTTCGCTTCCCCGTCCCCGAGGGCGCCGCGGCCCACGAGCATGTCTAAGCGGCGGACGCTCGGTGCGTCGGCCATCGCGGTCTCGCCGATCGCCCTCGGGTCGTGGCGGACGTTCGAGCGGATGCAGCGCGGGGATGCCGAGCAGCTGCTCGCCTACGCGCTGGCCCACGGGATCGACCTCCTCGATGACGCGCGCTACGACGACGAAACCGGCTCGGCGCCGCTGGCCAGCGGATACTCCGAGGTGCTGTTCGGCGAGCTGCTGCGGGCCGTCGGTGCCGACCTGCGGACGGTGGCGATCTCGAACAAGCTGTGGTGGGAGTTCTGGCCCCGGCAGACCGCGGTCGCCGAGCTGGAGGCGTCACTGGAGCGGATGGGCCTCGAGCGGCTGGCGCTGCTCTACACCTCGACGCTGCCCGACGACCTGCCCGTCGCGGTCGCCGTCGAGCAGATGGCCGACGTGGTGGCCACCGGGCGCGTCGACGCGTGGGGGGTCGTCAACTGGAGCGCGGCAGCGCTCGCGGCCGCGGGACGCGAGGCGCGCCGGCTCGGGCTGGCCCCGCCGTGCGCCGTCCAGCTCCCCTACAGCCTGGCCCGCACCGACTGGGTGGAGGACCCGGCCATGGAGGCCGCCCTCGCCGACACCGGGGCATCGCTGATCCCCTCGGCGGCGCTCGCGGGCGGGGCGCTCAGCGGCAAGTACGCCGAGGGCCAGACGGGCCGTCTCAGCGCGGAGCCGGACTCGCCGGCCCGGCAGCGCGCGCTCGAGCTGGGAGCCGCGCTGCGCGCCCCCGCCGCGCGGCTCGGCGTATCGCCGGCGACGCTGGCCATCGCCTTCACCCTGCGCCACCCCCGCACGGCGGCGACGCTCATCGGGGCCACCCGCCCGGCGCAGATCGACGCCGCGCTGGCGGCGGTGACGCTCGCCGACCGGCTGCGCGACGACGAGATCGCCCGACTGCGCGAGCTCGCGCGGTGACCGGGGGGCCACCGGCGACGTGTCCGAGCGCCCGGCCTGACGCCACGACCCGTCGTCCGGCGGGAGCCTAGGCTGGTCCGGTGCTCGTGATCCGGATTGTCGTGGCCGCGCTCGCGCTCGCCGAGGTCACCGGGGTGTTGCTGTCGGTGCTGCGCAGCGTCGTGCTCCCGCGCGCAGTGCCCGCCCGGCTGGCCCGGCTGACCTTCCTCATCGTCCGCCTCGGCCTGCTCGCGCGGCTGCGCGGCCGCAAGGACTACGCGACGCGCGACCGCGTGCTCGCCCTCCAGGCCCCGCTCGGGCTGTTCGCCCAGCTGCTGATGTGGGCGCTGCTCATCTATGTCGGATTCGCCGCCCTGTTCTGGGCCGTCGGGGACACCGCGGGTGGTGACCCGGTAGCCCGGACGCTCGAGCTCTCGGGCTCGTCGATGCTGACGCTCGGCTTCGACACGCCGAACGGGCTGCTCTCGGATTTCGTCGCCTTCTCGGCCGCCGGCGTCGGCCTCACCCTGCTGGCGCTCGTCATCACCTACCTGCCGAGCGTCTACGGCGCCTTCTCGCGGCGCGAGGCGGTCATCGCCAAGCTCGTCGTGCGGGTCGGGAGCCCGCCGACCGGGCTGGCGCTCTTGCTGGGCAGCGCGAAGCTCGGGCGCTTCGATCAGCTGGAGGAGGTCTGGGAAGGATGGGAGGACTGGTTCATCCAGGTCTCGGAGTCGCACACCACGTTCCCCCAGCTCGTGTTCTTCCGCTCGCCGCATCCCGAGAACCACTGGGTCCTGTCGGCGGAGGCCGTGCTCGACGGAGCGGCCCTGCTCATGACCGCGTGCGACGTGCCCGCGCCAGTCGCGCAGCGAGCTCTGCGTCGAAGCGGGCGTCGGGGCGCTCGTCGCGATCGCCGACTTTCTCGGCGTGCCCCATGAGCCGCCGGAGGAGGACGCCGAGATCAGCCTGTCGCCACAGCTGTTCGGCGATGCGCTGGACGAGCTCGCCGAGCACGACGTACCGCTGCGCGAGGACCGCGAGGCGGCCTGGCGCGAGTTTCGACGGATCCGTGCCCGCTACGAGCCGCTGATCGCCGTCCTCGGGCGGATGACCGACGCCCCCCGCAGCGACTGGAGCTCATGGAATGACGAGACCGTGCGGCACAGCCCGCCGCTGCTGCGGCTGAGCCGGCGCTGACCGGCGCCGCGTTGACATGTGACCTAGCAGTCATCCGGGCGCCCGCTCGTGGACTGACGGGCCGCGGCGGCTGTTAGCCCCCGCCTATCAGCGTGCGGGACAAACGAGTGGACGGGCGCCCGCCGGACGGACATCATCCCGGCCATGAGCCGGATCCTCCGCGAGCTCGAAGTCCCCGTCGTCCAAGCGCCGATGGCCGGCGGTCCCTCGACCCCGGCGCTGGCCGCCGCCGTCGAGCGCGGCGGCGGGCTGGGCTTTCTCGCCGCCGGCTATCTCAGCCCCGAGCGGGTGGACGAGGACATCGCGACCCTGCGCGGCCTCACCGACGGGCCTTTCGGGGTCAACCTGTTCGTCGGCGGGGGCGCGGCCGCCGACCCGGCGGAGGTGCGGGCCTACGCCGAGCGGCTGGCCGCCGACGCCCGGCGCGCCGGCGTGCGCCTCGGCGAGCCGCGGTTCGATGACGACTGGTTCGACGACAAGCTGGCGCTCGTGCGCGAACGGGCGGTGCCCGTCGTCTCGTTCACGTTCGGAGCCCCGCCCCGATCAGCCGTCGTGGACCTCCACGCCGCCGGCGCGGAGGTGTGGCAGACGGTCACCTCGCCGGCGGAGGCCACCCAAGCGGTGGCTCTCGGCGCGGACGCCCTGATCGTCCAGGGCATCGAGGCGGGAGGGCACCGGGGCGTGTTCGTCGACGACGACGCCCAGTCGGAACTGACGCTGCTCGCCGCGCTCCAGCTCGTCCGCGCCAGCGTCGATTCACCGCTCGTCGCCGCCGGGGCGATCATGACCGGCGCCGCACTGGCGGCCGTCCTCGCCCTCGGCGCCAGCGCCGGCCAGGTGGGGACCGCATATCTGCGCAGTCCCGAGGCCGGCACCTCCGACGCGCAGCGCACCGCGACCGCCACCGACCGCCCGACGGTGCTGACCCGGGCCTTCAGTGGTCGCCTGGCCCGGGGGATCGTCAATCGCTGGCACGAGGAGCATGCCGCCGCCGCTCCGCGCGCCTATCCCGAGGTCCATCATCTGACCTCGCCGTTGCGCGCCCACGGTCGCCGCGTTGGCGACGCTGACCTCATCAACCTGTGGGCGGGCCAGGCCCACCACCTGGCCCAGGCGAGCTCCGCGGAGGAGATCACCCGGCGGCTCGGGACCGAGGCGGGCGAGGCACTGTCGGTTGCGGCGAGCCGTCTCGCGTAGCGCTCACGCCACCGCGAGGGTGGCCAAGCGCTCGCGATGGGGATCGTGTGACGGCACCCACGTCGCGCCGTTGGGCCGCACGTGCAGCCCGGCGGCGCCGGTGATCCGCTCGGCGTTGGCGCGCAGCGCGCGCACGGCGGGCCGATCGTCGTCGGCGCGCGTGACGAGCGACCAGCACCACAGCGGCGCCGGATCCCGCACGGGCCGGCTGCGCAGGCCGGCCGGAAGCGGAGCCGGGTGGCGCTTGGGCGAGGCGAGGACGGGGGCGGTGAGGCGCTGGCAGTGGTGATGAAAGCCCGGGCCGGTGATGCCGCCGTCGTCGATGTGGACCAGGCGCGCGCCGACGGCGTGCGCGAACTCGTCGGCGAACTGGTTCCACGCGTCCCAGGAGGTGAGATCGGCGT
Source organism: uncultured Solirubrobacteraceae bacterium (assembly GCA_963744845.1). GTDB lineage: Bacteria > Actinomycetota > Thermoleophilia > Solirubrobacterales > Solirubrobacteraceae > Palsa-465. The sequence goes on along the minus strand of CAVUVE010000011.1, from coordinate 120,144 downwards.
CGACGAGCACCCGCAGATCGGCCGCGGCCACCGCCTCATCCGGGTACCGCGCGGGGGTGACCGCGGCCAGCGGCTCGGCCCACAGCAGCTGGTGGGCGAGGCTTTCATGGGCCGCCGGAGCCCACGCGATCGCGGCGTCGAGGCCCCCGTCGAGCACGCGGGAGATCTGGACATGGCTGGGCATCACCCATTCATCGAGGCGCAGATCCGATCGCACGGAGGCGACGAGCTCATCCGGCAGCCAGCTGACGTAGCCGAGCCGCAGCGGGCCCGAGGTACCGGCGAGTCGCCGCTGCGCCCCGGCGGCCAGGGCGAGAATCTCGCGCGCGTCGGGGAGCAGCATCCGTCCCGCGCTCGTCAGCTCGACGTGGCGGCGGTCGCGAAGGAACAGCGGCGTGCCGAGGCCGGTCTCGAGCGCCTTGATCTGCTGCGACAGCGACGGCGCGGCGATGTGCAGGCGTTCCGCCGCCCGACCGAAGTGAAGCTCCTCGGCGACGGCCACGAAATAGCGCAACTGCCGTAGTTCCACGCCCGCAGGCTACGTCACCGGAGTGCCACACTGATCCCATGCACGGCTCGGCGCGCGAGACCTGGGACGCGCGATACCGAGAGCGCGGCATCGATCCCGACCCGTCTGACTGGCTGGTCGAGAACCGCGAGCTGATCGGGGGAACCCGGGCGCTGGACCTCGCCTGCGGGACGGGGCGCAACGCTCGGTGGCTCGCCCGGCGCGGCTTCACCGTCGACGCGCTCGACATCTCCGAGGTGGCGATCGGGGCGCTGCACGGCGTGACCGGCATCCACGCCCGGGTCGTCGACCTGGAGCGCGAGCCACTGCCGGCGGGCCCCTACGACGTCGTGCTGCTCATCAACTACCTGCAGCGCGACCTGTTCGCCGGCGCCGCGGCCGCGCTCGCGCCCGGCGGCGTGCTCGTCGCCGAGACCGTCACCCGCGCGCATGTGGAGGCGCTCGGGCGCTCCTTCGATCCCCGCTTTCTGCTCGAGCCCGGCGAGCTGTGCACGGCAGTTCCCGGGCTGACTGTGCTCCGCTTCCATGAGGGCGTCGTCGAGCGCTCGGGGCGGCCACGAGCGGTGGCCGGCATCATCGCCCAACGGCCCGGTTAACATCGGCGCGTGGTCTGCTATGAGCCGATCGGCGTCGTCCGCTCGCCGTTTGAGGAGCCCGCGGGGATGCCGCTGCAGTCGGTCGCGGCCGCCGAGGTCGACGGCCGGATCGAGATCGACCCCGCCTATGCGCCGGGCCTGCGCGACCTCGACTGCTTCTCGCACCTGCACCTGATCTGCCATCTGCACCGCGCCGTGCCCGGCGACCTGGAGCTCGTCCCCTATCTCGACGACGCCGTGCGGGGCGTGTTCGCCACCCGCTCGCCGCGCCATCCCAACCCGATCGGTCTGTCGGTGGTGCGGCTGCGGGCGATCGCCGGCGCCACCCTGCACGTGAGCGGGATCGACCTCCTCGACGGCACCCCGGTGCTCGACATCAAGCCGTACGTTCCGGCGTTCGATTCGTTCGCCGCCGAGCGCACCGGCTGGCTGGAGCGGGGCGCGGCGCGCGTGCACGACGTCCGCGCCGAGGAGCGCTGAGCGGTCGGGTGGAGCCGGTGGCCACCACCGCCCAGAAGAGGACCGCGGCCGGCTACCCGCCGGCGCCGTGGCAGCTGCACGGGCACGCCCATTTCCACGTCCTCGCCGTCCGCGCCGAGCGCCTCCCGGCCACGCCGGAGGGGTTTGCACCCCTCGTGCTCGCCGGCCGCGGGCTCGTCGTCGTCGGCTGGGTCGACTACCGCGGCGGCAGCATCCTGCGCTATGGCGAGCTGCTGGCGGCGGTCGTCGGCCGCTGGTCTCAAGGGTTGACGGCGACCGTGACCCACATGTGGGTCGACAGTCCCGAGTCCCGGGCCGGGGGGCGTGAGCTGTGGGGCTATCCCAAGGAGCTGGCCGAGTTCGACCTGGCCATCGATCCCTCCGGCACGGCTCGGGCGCGCGCGGCGGGTGGTGGCGACGAGCTCGCCCACGGGAGGTTTCGGGCGCTGCTCACCTCCCCATCGACGATCGGCGGTGGCGGCGGCACGGTACAGCCGCTGGACGGCCGGCTGGTCGCCGTCCGCGCGCGGTTTCGCGGCCGGCCGTCGCTCGGTCGCGGCGCGTTCGTGGCGCCGCCCGGGAGTCCGCTGGCCTTCGTCGCCGGCGCGCGCCGGCTGATCAGCGTCGGCCTGCGCGACTTTCAGTTCACCTTCGGCGTCTGACGAGCTCAGTCGAGCAGGACGGCGCGCTCGAGCGCCTCCTGGGCGCGGATCGCCGGCGCCAGTCCGTCGCGCGCGAGGCGGCGCGCGCGCAGCCGAGCCGCAAACGCCCGCAGGGCGTCGCCGGCGTCGGGGGGCGCGCCGATCCACCGCTCACCCGCGCCGCTCTCGGAGGCCAGCTCCAGGGAGCCGTCGCGGACGGTGGCGGTCGCCCGCGCGCCGCTGATCGACAGCTCCAGCCCGGGTGGGCGCGTCACCCGGCTGGCGCGCAGAGTGATCGGCACGTCTCGCCAGCGGCCGAGCGCCGATCCGCCGACATCGACGCGGCCCGCACCATCCCGGTCGAGGCTGACGGCGACGAGCCGGGGAAGGTCGCCGAGGGACGCGAAGGCATCGACGAGATGGATGGCCAGGTCCCCGAGCGCGCCGACCCCGGCCCGCGCTGGATCGCGCATCCAGGCCAGCGGCCCCGCCAGCGACCCGTCGAGCCCGCCGGCATGCAGATAGCTGGCGCTCGCCGCCGACAGGCGACCGAGCAGACCGGCGCGCAGAACCCCCTGGAGGCGATGGAGCGCGGGCAGTTCGCGCAGGAAGAGGGCAGCCACCGCCGGCGTGCGGCTGCGCGAGACCTCGCGGGCCACCGCCCGGGCCTCGGCCGCGGTGCGCGCGATCGGCTTCTCCACGAGCGCCGGACGACCGGCGCGCGCGGCGCGGACGACGAGCTCCGGGCGCTGGTTGGTAGCGGCGCTGATGACGACGGCATCGGCCCGCCGGATCGCGACCTCGGCATCGCCGACGGCGTAGTTGGAGATCGCTCCCGGCACCGCGGAGCGATCGGCATCCCACGCGGCCGCCAGGCGCAGATCGGGCTCGGAGGCGATCACCCCGAGCAGATCGGCGATGTGCGGATGGCCGCACCCGAGCAGCGAGATGGCGATGGGCATGACCTCACAGGGTGCCAGGCCGGCCGTCCCGGCCCGCGGCTGGCTCGAAGGCGTGCGGGATCGTCACCCGGATGGTCGTCCCGCCGTTGGTGCTGATGTCCAGCCGGCCGCCCTGCGAGCGGATCCGCTCGCGGATGGCGGCGAGGCCGATATGCCCGGCGCCGACGGCCATCTCGACCTGGCCGGGCTGGATGCCGGTCCCGTCGTCGGCGACCGTGAGGCGCAGCGTCTGGTCGTCGCCGCGCAGATCGACGTCGACGTGCCGGGCACCGGCGTGCTTGGCGACGTTGGTCAACAGCTCGCGGACGGTGGCGATGATCAGATCGTGGTGACCGGCTCGCTCCGCGGCCGGTGTGACGTGGACGGTCGTGGTGAAGCCGGACCGGTGCCCGGCGTCCTCGGCGAGGCTGTCCAGGACGGCTTCGAGGCCCGCCTGCTTGATCCCCAGGGGATGCATGGCGAAGATCTCGTGGCGCAGCTGGCGGTCGGTCTCGTCGAGCGCCGCGCGGGCTCGCTCCTCGGCACCGGGCACTCCGCGCACGACGTCGGTGAGCTCCTGGCGGGCCAGCAGGACGTTCTGCACCGCGTGGTCGTGCAGCGCCTCGGCCAGCCGGCGTTGCTGGTTGGCCTCGGCATCGAGCGCCTGCTGAACGAGCTCGCGGCGCATCTCGGCGAACTCGACGACGGCCCGCTGACGGCGCCCCACCATCGCCGAGAGCATCACCGCGGCGCTGGCCACCCACAGGAGCGAGAGGCTGTCCTCGAGCAGGCCGCCCAGGTCCTCGGGCAGGATCGTGTCGGGGTGTGGGAGCGTCACCGCGAGGTAGGCGATCACCGACAGCGCGCCCCAGCTCGCCGTCAGCTTCGGCGACAGCCGCAGCGCGGCGGCGATCGGCAGGACGTAGAAGGCGAAGCGCAGCGAGGAGTACTCGCCGCCGGTGGCATAGACGAGCAGCGCCACCGCGCAGAGATCGATGACCGCCGGAACGAGTGACAGGCGGGGCGCGCGCGGGCTGACGAAGCTGACGATGAGCGACCCGGCGGCGTACAGGCCGAAGGCCACGATCAGCCACGGGAACAGGTCCGAGCTGAGGTCGGAGTGGCTGGACTGGGTGAGCAGCGTGATCGGCACGAGCGCGAGGCGCAGGACCGCGATCCCGCGCACCTCGTTCGTCGTGCCGACCCCGCCGGCACGGGTCCATCCGAGCTTCATTCCAACAGGCCGCGACGCATCGCCTCGGCCACGCAGGCGGCACGGTCAGAGACGCCGAGCTTCTCGTAGAGATGGCTGAGGTGTGTCTTGACCGTCCCCGGCGCCAGGTGCAGCCGCGCGCCGATCCCCGGTGCGCTGAGACCCTCGGCGATGAGGACGAGGATCTCGGACTCGCGGTCGGTCAGCCACGGCCGCTCGGCCTTGGCGCCGTGCGCCTGGATCGCCGCCAGCAGTCCGTCCTGGAGGGTCGGGTCGAGCATCGTGCCGCCGCGGGCGAGGATCTCGATGGCGTCGCAGACCTGGGTGCGCTCCACGCTCTTGGACAGGTAGCCGGCGGCGCCGGCCGACAGGAGCTCGTGCACGACCGGGCCCTCAGTGAACGCCGAGAGCATCAGGACCCGGCAGGCGACGCCGTCACGACGCAGCGCCTTGACGACCTGCAGGCCGTCGAGCCCGGGGAGCTTGAGGTCGAGCACCGCGACATCGGGCCGCAATTCGGAGATGCGCTGGAGCGCCTCGCGGCCGTCCGATGCCTCGCCGACGAGCTTCAGCATCGGGCGCTCGCGCACCGCGCGCACGATCCCGTCACGAAACAGCGGGTGGTCGTCGGCCACGACGACGGTGATCGCGGGCGCGGGCACATTCACCTTGTACCACGCGGCCGGGACCGGGGAAATCAGTCGATCGGCTGGCGCTCGTCGGTCGATCGGCCGAGCGCATGCACCCCGATAGACACTCGGATCAACCGATTCCCGGGCGGGCGTTGCGGCGTGACACTCGCCGTCAACGCATGAAGCGCTCTCGTCACTGTCCATCCTGCGGTGAACCGGTGAGTTCGTCGGCCGTCAGCTGCGGGCTGTGCGGCGCCGATCTCGACCTCCGCCCCATCCCGGTCGAGAGTCCGGTGTCCTGGCCGCGCGCGTTGTGGAGCCGCCGACTCAGCCGATGGCGCCGGGCGACGCAGGCTGCTCGCTGGACCGATCGGTGAGCCCCCTCCTCTGGACAGCCGCCGCCTGGGCGCTCGTGGGCGTCGACGCGCTCACCCTCCGCGTCGCCGACGGCGTGGTGATCGTCTGCGTGGTGCTCGCCTCGCTGCTCGTGGCCCGGACCTCCGCGCGCAAGCCGCTCGTCGGCGGATCGGGCCCGCCCGAAGCGCTGGACCGGGCGCGGGCCATCGTCGAAGCCCACGGCGAGGACTCGCTCTCGCCGTTCATCCTGCGGCCCGACAAGAGCTTCGCCTTCGGTGCCGGCGGGGTGGTCGCCTACCGCGTGATCGGCCGGACGGCCGTCGTCTCCGGCGACCCCATCGGGCCGCCCGGGGCGGTGCCGGCGCTGATCGATCCGCTGCGGCGACGGGCACACCATGGCCGGGGACGCATCGTCCTCTACGGCAGCTCGGCCCGGCACCTTGACACCTACCGGACGCTCGGGCTGCGCGCCATCTGCGTCGGCGAGGAGGCGGTCGTCGACCCGGCCGCCTTCACCCTCGAGGGTCGCCCGGTGCGCAAGCTGCGCCAGTCGGTCCACCGGATCGCCCGCCGTGGCTGGCGGATCGAGGCGTGGTGGGGGAGGGACATCGGAGCCCAGCTCGAGTCCGAGATCGACGGGCTGGAGGCGACGTGGCGCTCGGGGCGTGAGCGGATGCTCGGCTTCGCCATGGCCATGGGGGAGTTCGACCTCGGCGTGCGCCCGTCGGACCTCTACGTGCTGGCGTGGTCCCCCGAGGGACGGCTGGGCGCGGTCATGCGATTCCTCGCCTATCGCGGCAATCTGTCGCTGGACACGATGCACCGGGTGGGCGAGACCCCCAACGGCCTCAACGAATCGCTGGTCTGCCGCGCTCTGCTCGTCGCCTCCGAGCACGGCGTGAGCGAGGTCAGCCTCAACTACGCCGGCCTTGGCCATCTCGTTCGTCGCGGCCCGTCGGGGAACCGCGTGGTCCGAGCCGCCCAGCGGGCCGGCCTGGCATGCCTGGGCCGCCATTTCCAGATGGATCGGCTGGTGCTGTTCAACGAGAAGTTCGCCCCGGAGTGGCGTCCGCGCTACCTCGTCTATGAATCACGCCGGCAGCTGCTCGGTTCCGCGCTGCGCGTGCTCCAGGCCGAGGGATATCTCCCCGACCGTCGCCGGCGCACCACGGAGGGCCTGCGGACACCGCATCCCGCGCCCCTGGCCCCGTCAGGTACCTGGGTCGACGGCCGCGCCGGTCGATGAGACGGCCGGCGATCCGGATCGCGATCGTCCTGATCGCGGCGGCGACGACGGCCGTCGGCATGGTCGGGGCGCTCAGTTACGGGCGCGACTACGACCTGCACCGCGGGTTCGGCACCGTCGTGCAGTTCCGCCGCGCCGGCACCGGGCGCCTCGTCAAGGTCAAGTTTGACTCGGAGGCGCTGGGGCGCACCACCGACTATCTCGTCTATCTGCCTCCCGGGTACGACCCCGCCCAGCGCTACCCGGTCTATTACCTCCTCCACGGGATGCCGGGACAGCCGAGGGTCTTCGTCGACATCGCGAACATGGACGTCCGCCTGGACAATCAGATGAGCCTCGGGAGGGCCCGGCCGATGATCCTCGTCTACCCCGACGGGCGGATCGGCGGCAGCGTCTTCTCGGACTCGGAGTGGGCGAACACCCACGCCGGCAACTTCGAGAACTACGTCATCGACGTCATGCACAACGTCGACTCTCACTTCGCGACGCTGCCCGACCGTCGCGATCGGGTGATCGCGGGATTCTCGGCGGGGGCCTACGGGGCGCTGAACATCGCCCTGCACCACCTCGCCGACTTTGCCAATGTCGAGGGCTGGTCGGGGTACTTCACCCAGACGCGGACGGGCGTCTTCGCGCACGCCGACCCCGCCGCGCTGGCCGACAACAGCCCGCTGGTGGAGGTCGCCGGCCTGACCCACCCGCTGGCGGTCCACCCGCTGCGGGCGTACCTGTTCGCGGGTCGCGACGACAGCTCGAGCCGCCAGCTGCTGCCCATGGTCCGCGCCCTGCGGGCCCGGCGGGCCCGCGTGCAGTACCGCCTGTACCCCGGCGGCCACGACTGGTCGGTCTGGTATCCGCGCCTGAACCAGATGCTCGACCTGGCCTCCTGGGACATCGGTCATCCGCCGCGACGCACCCTCGTGCCCCACCCGCAGGCCGCGTGGGGCCCGCGCAACCCGGTCATCGAGGTGGCCGCGATCCACCGGCACGGGGAGTGGGGCCCGCGGGATCCGTTCATCGCTCGCGCCCCGGCGCCCCCGCTGGCACCGACCGTGACGGCGTTCGCATCCCCCCGCCCGCGACCCCACCACCCCCACCGTCTGCACCTCATCGGGGTGCTCCTGCTGGCGCTCGCCTCGGCCGCGGTGATCAACCTCGGCTTCGTGCTCCAGCACCGCGGCCGATCTCAGGATCTCGCCGCGGGACGCGGTTCGCTCATCCATGCCCTGCGCAACCGGTCCTGGCTCGCCGGACAGGCGCTTGGCTGGGGCGGCTTCATCGGCCAGATCGTCGCCGTCGCCCTGGCGCCCCTCACCCTCGTCCAGGCCTTCGCCGCCGGCAGCCTGGCGATCTCGGTTCCGGTCGCGGCGCGGATCGTGGGTCAGCGGGTGGGGCGGGCGCAGGTGATGGCGGTGGCGATCGTCGCCGTCAGCCTCGCCTCGCTTCCGGTCGGCCTCGGCCGCCACCACGGACACCTGCAGCCCGGGGCTCTGCTGATGGCCGTGCTCGTCACCCTGCTGGCGGCCATGGCCCTCGCCCTGCGGGGGCGCCCGGTCCTTCGAGCCGTCGCCTCCGGAGCGCTGTATGGCGTCGCCGACGCCGCAATCAAGGCCGACGCCGCGGGCCTGCGCATCCATGGCGTCGGTGCGCTCGCGTCCGGGTGGACGATCCTGGCGGCGCTCAGCACCTTCGGCGGCTTTCTCGCCTTCCAGGGAGCCCTGGGCGGCGAGGATGCCGTCCAGCCCCTGTCGCTCATGAACGCCTTCACCGCGGTGACAGCGGTCGGCCTCGGCGTCGGCGGCTTCGGCGAGTCCCTGGGCGCCGGCGTCCTGCCGAGCGCCGGGCACCTGGTCGCGATCGCGCTCGTGCTCGCCTGCGTGCGGCCCCTCACGCGCGCGCAGGAGAACCTGATCGGAGGCGACGGCTCCGGGGTGGGCACCGTCGAGGCGGGGAGCGCCGTCGACGCCGGGCCGGCGCGGGCGCATGGGCCGGTCGGCGATCATGGTCCGCGGCCGCTCGCGCGAGGCGCCCTGACCCTCGGGGCCAGTGCCGCCGTCACCGCAGCGGTCGCCGGGTGCGCAGTGTCGGGGATCGGCCTGCTCTACAGCCTGCGTCAGCTGCATTGGCTGGCCGTGGGACCGTCGGTGCCCGACGCGCTGCCCCTGCTTCAGCTCGCCGGGTTCGCCGGCCAACCCCTGGCCCGGGTTGTGGCCGCCTGGATTCCGACCGGCGTCGTCCTCGGCTTGGCTCTCATCCGCGTTCCCGCGCCGCGGCGCGTGCTCGTCGTCCTCATGCTCGGCGCTGTCCTGTTGCTGTTCGCCTCCGACGCGTCCTATGCGCTGGCGCGCAACCTGCGCCTCAACGGGGTGCTCCTGCACCGCGCCCCCGGCCTCGGACCATGGCTCGAGTGTCTGATGCTGGCCGGCGGCAGCATGCTGGTCGGGACGTGGACGCGCAAGCGGCGCCACGCCGGGCAGCACGAGCGACGGTCCGCGCCGCCGGCCGTTCCAGTCCGAGGCGCATGATCCGGCGGCTGGCGTTCATCTTCGCGTGCGCGTGCGCATGCGCCTGCGCGGGGCTGGTGATCGGCGCCCACGCCTCCCGGCCCGATCTCGGCTTCGCGATGGGCGGCGGGGCCGTCGAGCCGCCCGTGATCCGCACCCCCGACGGGCGGCGAGTGGTCGTTCCCGGCTCCCAGCCCTCGGCCCGGCTGGTGCGGTTCGTCGACCGCAGTGGCGGGCGGCTGTTGACCGTCGACTTCTACTCGCCGGCGCTGCGGCGGGAGGCCAAGTACCTCGTGTTCCTGCCGGCCGGCTACTCCCCGTCGCGGCGGCTTCCCGTCTTCTATGGCCTGCACGGCATGCCGGGCCGACCGCTCGCGTTCACCGTCAACGCCGCCATCGAGCCGCGGCTTGAGCGGCTGATCGACGCCGGCCGCGTGCCGCCGATGATCCTCGTCTTCCCCGACGGACGCATCGACGGACGCATCGCCACGGACTCCGAGTGGGCCAACACGCCGGCGGGCCGGTTCGAGAGCTACGTCGTCGACGTCGTCCACGATGTCGACCACCGGTTCGCGACGCTTCCCGATCGCCAGGACCGTGTCATCGCGGGGCTGTCGGCCGGCGCCTACGGAGCGGTCAACATCGGGCTGCACGAGATCGCCCTGTTCGGCGCCATCCAGGTCTGGTCGGGCTACTTCACCGAGACCCACGATGGGGTCTTCGCCCATGCGACGGCCGCCACGATGGCCTATGACAGCCCGATCGACTACGCCCGCACGATGCGCCGGGCGCTGCGTCGCTTTCCGCTGCGCGTGTTCCTGTACAGCGGGCTCGGCGACCCCCTGCACGGGCAGACGCCGCCGATGGCCGCCGCGCTCCGGGCCGAGGGGGCCGAGGTGCAGGAGGCGATCTATCCCGGCGGGCACAACTGGAATTTGTGGTCGAGCCACCTGAGGCAGATGCTGATCATGGGCGGCGAGGACTTCGCGCATCCGCTCGCCGTCCCGCCGGGCCGCCGGCACGGCCGCCGGCGCTGAGCCCGGCGCCGGGCCGGGCCGGGGGTATGATCGGCGGGCGGCCCCGGCACCGATGAGCAAGCCCCAGCACCCCGTCTTCACCGACCCCGGCGGGCCATGACGCCCGCCACCGCCCCGATCCCCCGGTTGGACGACCGCTACACCGCGCGGCGCGGATCCGCGCTGATGAGCGGGATCCAGGCGCTCGTGCGCCTGCTCATCGAGCAGCGGCGCCTGGACGCCGCGCGCGGGCTGGACACCGGCGTGTTCGTCAGTGGCTATCCGGGCTCGCCGCTCGGCGGCCTGGACCGCGAGATCATCCGCGCCCGCGAGCACCTCGAGCCGCACGGCATCGTGTTCGAGCCGGGGGTCAACGAGGAGCTGGCCGCGACCGCGGTCAACGGCACGCAGCTCGTCGAGCAGCTCCCGGGACGCACGCGGGACGGGGTCGTCGGCTTCTGGTACGGCAAGGCGCCCGGCCTCGATCGCGCCGCGGATGCCATCCGCCACGGCAACGTCAGCGGCACCGCCCATCTCGGCGGCGCCGTCGCGCTCATCGGCGACGATCCGATCTGCAAGTCCTCGACGCTGCCCAGCTCGTGCGAGCTGATGGCGGAGAGCCTGATGCTGCCGCTGCTGGCGCCGAGCGGGGTGAGCGACATCGTCGGCCTCGGGCTCCACGCGGTGGCGCTCTCGCGCGCGGCCGGCCTGTGGACGGCGATGAAGATCGTCTCCGACGTGGCCGACGGCGCCGAGTCCGTCGTTCTCGATGACCTGGGGGCCGGGATCCCCCACCCGCCGGCGGCCGGCCGCGGCGCGCCCCCGATGCTGCTCGGGGCCAGCTCGGTCGCCGCCGAGCACGACCTGATGGGGGCCCGGCTCGACGCCGCCCGCGCCTACGGCCGTGAGCACCGGCTCAACCGGATCGAGTTCGAGCCGAGCGCCCCCCGGCGAGCCCTCGTCGCGCCGGGGCCCGCTTTTGCCACCCTGTGCCGAGCGCTCGGCCAGCTCGGCATCGGCGACGCCGAACTGGAGACGATGGGGATCCGCCTCGTGCGCCTCGAGCTGGTGTGGCCGCTGCACGTCGATGACGCGCGCGCGTTCGCCGCCGGGGTGGAGGAGCTGATCGTCATCGAGGACAAGCGCCCGTTCGTCGAGCGCCAGCTCCGTGACCTGTTGTACGGCGCCGACGGCGCGCCCCGCGTGCTCGGCAAGCGCGACGCCGATGGTCGGCCGCTGATCGAGCTGGCGGGAACCGTCGACGCCGACGGGGTGGCGCGGGCACTGGCGCGCCACTGGGAGTCAGCCCTCCCCGACGCCGTGCGCGACCGGGTCAGCGCCACGTCGGCGCGGGTCCGCCAGGCCGCCGCCGTGCCCCTGCCGATGGCCCGCACGCCGTTCTTCTGCTCGGGCTGTCCGCACAACCTGTCGACGCGAGCGCCCGAGGATCAGCTCGTCGGCGTCGGCATCGGCTGCCACGCGCTCATCCTCGTCGACTCCTCGCAGCAGCGCGGCCAGCTGCTCGGCTCGCCGCAGATGGGCGGCGAGGGCGCGCAGTGGAACGGGATGGCGCCGTTCACGACCGACCGCCACTACGTGCAGAACATCGGCGACGGGACGTTTCATCACTCGGGCTCGCTGGCCATCCGCGCCGCCGTCGCCGCCGGGGTCAACATCACCTTCCGCCTGCTCTACAACGACGCGATCGCGATGACCGGCGGCCAGGCGGCGACCGGCCGGCTCGGCGTCGTGCCGCTGACCCACTGGCTGGCCACCGAGGGCGTGGCCCGCGTGATCGTGACCACCGAGGACCCGGCCGCGCTCACTGGCGCGACCCTCCCCGCCATCGCCACCGTCGAGCACCGCGATCGGCTCGCCGAGGCGCAGGCCGAGCTGGCGGCCATCGACGGCGTGACCGTGCTGCTGCACACCGACCGCTGCGCCACCGAGGAGCGACGGCTGCGCAAGCGCGGCAAGCTGCCCACCCCGGCCCAGCGCGCGTGGATCAACGAGCGCGTGTGCGAGGGCTGCGGCGATTGCGGACGCAAGTCGACCTGCCTGTCGGTCGTTCCGGTCGACACCGAGCTGGGTCGCAAGACGCGTATCCACCAGTCTTCGTGCACCCAGGACATGGCCTGCCTGGAGGGCGACTGTCCCTCGTTCGTGCTCGTCACGCCGGGCCAGGAAGCCCGACCCCGAACCTCGCCGCCGCCGCTGCCCGCCGGCATCGCGCTTGACGACCCCACGCCGTTGGTCTCCGCCGGGGACACGGTCGTGATCCGGATGCCCGGAATCGGCGGCACCGGCGTCGTCACCGTCTCCCAGGTGCTGCAGATGGCCGCCATCGTCGATGGACGCTGGGCGGCGGGGCTCGATCAGACCGGCCTGGCTCAGAAGGGCGGCCCGGTCGTCTCTGATGTGCGCATCGGTCCGGGGCCCGACGGCGGCGCCCCGCGGGCGGCCGGCGGCGAAGTCGACGTGCTCCTCGGCCTCGACCTCCTGGGCACGCTGGCGCCCGACACGCTGCGCACGCTTGACCCGCAGCGCACCGTCGCCGTCGTCAACCTGCACGAGACGGCCACGGCGGCGATGGTCTCCGACACCGAGGTGGCGTTCCCGCCGCTGACGGACGTCATCTCGCGCATCGAGTCGGCCACCCGCCGCGACCGCGCGCTGTTCCTCGACGCCGGAACGATCGCCGAGACGCTGTTTGGCGACCACATGCCAACCAACGTGGTCATGCTCGGCGCCGCCTATCAGCACGGCTGCCTGCCGGTCAGCGCCTCGGCGATCGAGCGTGCGCTCGAGCTCAACGGCGCCGCGGTGGAGCTCAACCAGGCGGCGTTTGCCTGGGGACGGGCCGCCGCCGCCGACCCAGCGGCCGTGGCCGCCGCGCTCGGCGCTCTGCGGGCGGGGTCGGCGGGCTCGACCCTGGACCAGCCGCCACCGCCGGTCGTCAGCCGCCGGCTGCAGCGCGCACAGCTGCCGGCGCACCTGCGTGACCTCCTGGAGCGGCGAGCCGCCGATCTGGCCGGCTACCAGGACGCTCGGTATGCCCTGCGCTACGTCGATGACGTGCTCGCCGTCCTCGCCGTCGAACGCGAACGCGCGGCGGGCACGGAGGGCGGTGGCGCGACGATCGTCACCGAGGCCTACGCGGCGGCCATCCACAAGCTGATGGCCTACAAGGACGAGTACGAGGTCGCCCGCCTGCACCTCGACGCGTTCGAGAACGCGCGCCGCGACGACGAGTTCGGTCCCGATGCCCAGTTCGAGATCCTCCTGCACCCGCCGCTGCTGCGCGCGCTCGGCCTCAAGCGCAAGCTGCGCCTCGGTCGCAGCGCCCGCCCGCTGCTGGCGAGCCTGCGCAGCGGGCGCCGGCTGCGGGGCACCGCACTCGACCCCTTCGGGCACACCGCCATGCGCCGCCTGGAGCGGGCGCTCGTCGACGAGCACCGCGCGCTCGTGCGAGCCGCGCTCGCCCGGCTGACGCCCGACACTCACGAGCAGGTCGCGGCGCTGGCCGCGCTGCCCGACCTGATCCGCGGCTACGAAGCGATCAAGCTGGCCGGCGTGAAGCGCTACCGCGCCGCCGCCGCCGAGGCGATGGCCGCCCTGCCAGTAGCCTCGCCGGCTCCCGTGCCGGCGGGTTGACCGCCGGCCGCGGATCACGCGCCGGACGCTAGGTTGAGGGTCGTGTCAGCCGACGAGGTGATCGTGATCGGGGCGGGTCCGGTGGGGCTCGTCACCGCCTATGGCCTGGCCCGGGCGGGCGTTCCGGTGACCGTCCTCGAGGCCGGGCACCACGTGATCGACTCGCCGCGCGCCATGGTCTACCACTGGGCGCTGCACGACGACCTGCACCGTCTCGGCCTGCTTGATGAGATCGAGCGGCGGGGGTTTCGCAAGGACGACTACGGCTATCGCGTCCGCGCCACCGGTGAGATGGTCACCTACAACCTCGACGCCCTCGCCGACGTGACGCCCTTCCCCTACAACGTTCACCTCGGCCAGGACGAGCTGTGCGCGCTCGTCCTCGAGCGCCTCGCTGCGCTGCGCCATGCCCGTGTCCGCTGGGGGACGCGGGTCACCGGGATCACGCAGGACTCGGCCGACGAGATCGTGATCGACACCCACGGCGACGACGGGCCCGACCAGCTGCGCGGCGCGTGGGCGATCGGGTGCGACGGCGCCCGTAGCACCGTGCGCGGGCTCCTCGGCCTCGATTTCGGGGGGATGACCTGGGACACCCGCTTCGTGGCCACGAACGTGTACTTCGACTTCCACGCTCACGGGTACACGCGCTCGGTGTTCCTCATGGACGACGTGCACGGCGCGGTGATCGCCAAGATCAACGACGCCAACCTGTGGCGGGTCACCTACGCCGAGGACCTGTCACTGCCCGCGGAGACGATCGGCGAACGCGTCGCCGATCACTTCGCGGCGATCCTGCCCGGGGGCGGGCCGTACGAGCTCGAGCGCTTCGCCGGTTACCGGCTGCACCAGCGCAGCGTCGCGCGGATGCGCGTCGGTCGCGCGCTGCTCGCCGGCGACGCCGCGCACGCGACCAATCCCACCGGCGGGTTCGGTCTGACCGGCGGCCTGTTCGACGCGTTTGCCCTGATCGACGCCCTGGGCGCGGTGATCCTCGGCGGTGCTGATCCCGCGACCCTGGACGATTGGGCCCAGGAGCGGCGGCGGATCTTCGAGGAGATCGCCTCGCCGGCGGCGACCCGGATGAAACACACCGTGTATGACGCCGACCGCGCGGCGGCGGAGCAGACGTGCGCTGACCTGCGGCGGATGATCGACGATCCGGAGGCCTTCCGCCGGCGGCTGACGTTCCCCGTCCAGCTGCGCAGCGGCGCCGCCGCGGCCGACCGCGTCAGCTCAGCCTGACGAACACCGTGCCGGCGTCGACCTTGACCGGATAGGTGCAGAGGCTCACGCGCGCCGGGACGCGCGTGGCTTCGCCGGTCCGGTAGTTGAAGCGCCCGTTGTGCTTCGGACACTCGATGATGTCGCCCATCACCAGGCCGTCGGCCAGCTCGGCGTGCTCGTGGGTGCACAGGGCGTCGGTGGCGTGAAACGTACTCTGCGGGCTTCGGTAGATGGCCAGCGCGCGACCGCCGAGCTCGACGCGGATGACGTCCTCCACCTCGATCTCGGCGGCGTCACATGCCGCCACCCATCCGTCGGCGCTCATCGGGCCTCGAAGACCGCCTCGTGCATCTCGGGCCGGAACGGCCGGGCCGCGGCCGGCAGGTCACGATGCACGAAGTACTCGGGATCGTGCAGCTGGCGCCAGAGGGTCGGCACGATCTCCCGGTAGGCGGCGAACAGGCTCGGGTACGGCGTCGGCAGCTCGGCGGCGACCTCGGCGTGGAGCTCGGGCAGGGCGTGATAGGGGACCATCGGGAACATGTGGTGCTCGACGTGGTAGTTCATGTTCCAGTAGAGGAACCGTGACACCGGGTTCATGTGGATCGTGCGGGCGTTCAGGCGATGATCGAGGACGTTCTCCGCCAGGCCGGCGTGCTGGGAGACGCCGAACAGGGTGGCCAGCCACCGGCCGTACAGCGTCGGCAGCCCCACGTACATCAGCGGCAGCAGCGAGTGCAGGGCGATCGCGGCGACGAGGACGACCCCGTACACCGCGACCCACGCCCGCGCCTCGCGGTAGACCTTGTGGCGCTCGGACTCGGGGATGAACGTCGCCTCTTCCTCGGTGACGCGCCCGGTCGCATGGCGGGCTACGCTGACCGCCGTATCGTAGGCATCGCGCAGGCCGACGACGTTGACGACGAGCCTGGCCAGGTCGGGGGGCCGCATGGCCGCGATCTCGCGGTCGCGCCCGACGATGATCGTGTCGGTGTGGTGGCGTGCATGGCTCCAGCGCCAGAACGTCGGCTCCTTCATGTTCATGAACGACGCGACCTGGTACAGCGCGTCGTTGAGCCACGATGTGCGAAATGCCGTCCCGTGGCCCGTCTCGTGCCAGCGTGAGTCCGACGCCGATCCGTAGAGCACGCCGTAGACGATGAAACACGGCACGCACGCCCAACTCCCCCACAACAGGCCACCCGCGACGCCGACGGCGAGCAGCAGCGCCAGCCACACCGCGGTGTCGCGCAGCGCCGGCCCGTCACGACGACGCATGAGTTGCTTCATCCGTTTGCGCGGCACGTCGGCGTGATACCACTCGGCCGCCACCAGCCCCTGCTCGGCCGCCTGCTGGGAGCTGGGTCCGATGAGGCTGTAGTCGCGATCGCTCACGCGATACGGACTATGCCGTATCGAAGCGCGCGACGGTGAAGCCGATCAGCGTCGGCACCTGGAGCGCGTAGACGACCAGCGACAGGGTGAGGATGACAAGCGGGCCGCCGCTGAGGTGGTCGCGCAAAAAGGCGTATTCGATCATCGCCGCCGTGAACAGGTAGGCCAGCAGAGCCCAGCGTCCGACCTGGAAGAAGCGGCCCCACGCGAACTCGGGCACGCGGGCCAGCAGCAGCAGATTGACCGCCAGGACGAGCGTCGACGCGATGAGCAGGGCGATCGGCGGCCCAAGGGGAACGTGCTGAGGGATGTGCGACGACAGGTCGATCCCTCCGGCCACGATCAGCGCCAGCGAGAGCGATCCCAGCTGCGTGAACGGGGGGTAGCGCTTCTCGTTCATCCCGACGCGATCTTGGTCATGATCACGAGCGTCGCGACCTGCATCGCACCGAGGACGCCCGCGCTGTAGATGAAGCGCTTCATGAGCCGCTCGATCACGGCCGGGTTGGGACGCGGCTTCTTGAGCTCGACGAGGACGGCGATGTTGGCCGGCTCCAGCAGGCCGAGCGCGATGATCGCCATCACGCCGACGACGATGAAGCTGGCCACGATCCAGCCGTGCATCGGGTTTGTGGTCAGGTTCGTGCCGAGCTTCGTCGACAGCTGCCAGCCGGCGGCGAGCGAGACCGTCACCACCGTCGGCATGATGAGCACCATCTTCGGCATCAGCCGGGTCGTGAACTCGATCCGGGCCGGGATCGACAGACGGCCCATGATCGGTCCGAGGATCAGGCCGAGAAACAGGTCGATGATCGTCCATGCCGCGCCGAAGGCGACGTGGAGGAACACCAGGAACCACAGCCCGTTGACGGCGATCCCGACGATGAGCATGATCATCGCCACGGCGACGATCGCCAGGCCGCGACGGGGCACGATGTCGAACTGAAGCGGGGCGGCCGGTCCGGCCGCGGCCTGCGCCGGCGCGAGAGCCGGTGCCTGGGGCGGTTCCGCAACCTCGGTCATGGGGCCCGCATCCTAATCCCGGCCGGACACCTTGTCCACCGGAAGCGATCAGGCGGGCGATCCGCCCGACGGGCTCGCCGGGGTGGCCGCCTCGGTCCCGGTCGGATCGCTCGGCGGCGTCGCTGCCGGGTCGGCGGTCGCCGTCGGATCAGACGCGGCGGGCGTCGCGCCGGAATCGGTGGCGGAGGCACCCGAGGAGGAGTCGCCGGACGCCGGGGCCGCCGTGCCGGTCGGACTCGAGCTGGGATCGGGCGCCGAGCTCGTCGGGTCGGTCGTCGGCGCTCCGTCGGCCGCCGTCGGGTCCGCGCCACCGGAGGGAAGGCTGGCCGTCGTCGGGTCGCCACTCCCGGAGGCCGGCGTCGCCGACGCACCGCCGCCGGATGGGTTCACCGGCGTGCTCGTCGTGCCCGACGGCAGCGTCGTCGGCGAGCCATCACCGGGACCGGGAGACGGATTGGACAACGTGGCGTCGCCCGATCCGGTGGCCGTCGTCGAGCCGTTGCCCGACGAGGAGGGCGTCGACGGTGACGCCGCGGTGTCCCCGGAGGGCGAGGTGGACGACGTGGCGTTGCCCGACCCGGACGGCGTCGGCGCGCTGGCACCCGAGCCCGTCGGTGTCGGCGTCGGCGTCGGAACGCTGCCGGCCGGCGCGGCCGGCGGCGACGTCGGCTTCGCGGTTGGCTCAGGCCGCGCGCCGTTCAGCGGCGCCGAGCTGCCCGCGAGGACGGTCGAGCTCAGCGGAGCGTGCAGCGCGAGCAGGGGGGCGGAGCTCCGGGCGGAGACAGCGCCACCGAGATGGGTTGCTCCGACGGCCACGACGGCGGCGGTGAGGATCTTCGCGACGACGCCGGTGGCGCCCAGCCCGCTCACGCCGGCGATCGTCAGTCCGGTGGAGGCGACCGCGACGGATCCACCGACCACTGCGGCGCTCCCGGCGGCTCCGGTGGCGACACCTGCAAGCGTGCCCGACGCAACGGCGCCCGCACCGGCTCCACCGGCGATCGACAGCCCGCCCCCGACGGCCGCCCCACCGGCGGACACCCCGGCGCCGGCCGCGATCGCGCTGCCGCTGCCCACGCCCGCGCCGGCCGCGGCCACACCACCGCTGGTCACGCCGGCACCGGCCGCCGCCGCGCCACCACCGCTCACGCCGGCACCGGCCGCCGCCGCACCGCCACCGCTCACGCCCGCCCCGGCCGCGGCGGCCCCGCCGTGGACCAGGCCGCCGAGCACGAGCGTCTTGAGGCTCGCGGCCAGGGGAACGGGCACGATCAGGGCCAGCGCGGCCCGCTGCCGCCGTGTCTCGGCCTCGAAGGCCATGCAGCTGGGGCAGCGGTCGATGTGCGCGCGCACCATCCCGCGCGACGGGACGGCGTCATGCATCGCGGCGATTCCCTCCCGGATGTCCGCACAGGTGTGGTCGCGGGCGACCCGGCCACGGGCCAGCCCCCGCCGCGCCTGGAAGATGAGCGCCTTGACCTTCGTCGGGCGCACGCCGAGGATCGCCGCGATGTCCTGGTGGGAGTTGTCGCCGAGCTCGAACAGCACGAGGGCGGCTCGCTGATCGTCGGGCAGCCGGCGGATGTCGTCGAGCATCTCCCGCAGGTCCTCGCGGCGCTGGACCTGCTCGGAGAGATCGTCGAACAGCGGCGGGTCGCTCGCCGCGTAATCGATCGCGTGGCGGGCACGGATCTCCGACAGACAGCGGTTGCGCGCGATCGTGTAGAGCCACGGGCGCAGGGCGATCTCGTTCGTCCCGCGCCGCACCGCTCGATACGCCGAGACGAACGTCAGCTGCACGGCGTCCTCGCCCGCCTCGCGGCTCTTCAGCATGTGCGCGCAGAACGCGAGGATCCCCGGGGCGTACCGGTCGTAGATGCGCTCGAACGCCGTGTCGTCGCCGTCGCGAACCCGGGCGACCAGGTCCTCGTCGGTCTCCCCGGCGAGCGAGGGGACGCTCGCGAACCGGCGACGATCGACGACTTCGACGGTTGCCCCCATGCGCACAGTGTGAGCCATAACGCGCTGAGAATCCAGTCGCGCCGCCGCGGCGCCGGCCGTCATTGCAGATCCAGGGTCACGGGGTTCGCGATCCGGACGCATCGGTCACCGGGCAGGGAGTGCGGGCGCGGCGCCTGGGGGGCATCCGTCCCCCCAGGCGCGCCGCCCCCAAGTCCTCGGTCACGGCCCCCAGCCCTACCGTCTCACTTGGTGCTGATCTCCAGGACGTGTTTCCCATTGAGCTAGAACGCGGGCTGCGCGCAAAGGTTGGTCTGGGGCCGCCGCTCGGTCGACAATCCGTGCGATCGGTGATACGTTCGCTCGCGCCGAGCGAGAACGCCGTTCGTTGCGACGCTTTCGTCATGCCAGCGGACAGCGGACTCCTCAAAAGCGGTCAGGGGACTGCGCCCCCACTTCCCTGACACCCCGGGGGGCCGAGAGGAGCTTGGCCCCCCGGGCTCGTTCTGGGGTGCTCGGGTGATCCGTCGAGCACGTAGATTTCGGCCGCCAGATCCGGGTCGAGGTGGTTGGTGCTCATGAAGGCGACGACGCGGCGACCCGTGAGCTCGGCGATTTTCTCGCTGCTTTCGGCGCGCATCGCTTCCTGGTACTCGTGACGGAGCGCCAGCACCTGTTCGACGCGGCCCTTCTCGACGAGGACCTGTTCGCCTTTGGTCAGGGTCTGCTCGAGCATGACCACGACGACGTTGTCTCGGATCGTCGTGCGCGCCTTCGTCGGGCCTCGGCCCGTGTACTGGCGAAGAAACCCCACCATCGCGTTGGATATCGCTACCTGCAGCGCGTTGCCCGGGGAACATCTTGATTGCGGTTGGGCGGTCATGACCGTCCCGTTCTCGCCTTTCCCTGGAGTGAGTCCGGCGCTGGGAAGAGGGAAAGACGACGAACCACCAGACGCGCAAGACACCTCTGCACCACCGACGGCGGAGAGGAGGCATGACGGAGTCTCGCAGGTCCAATCGACGACGACTGGATCCCCAGCGACCTCACTGCTAGCTTTGCCTCACGGTCAAGCGGGCGGAGTCTCGCGTGGCCGGCTAAGAACGCAGGGTGGCGGTCAACCGCTTCGCTATCTGGAGCGCTTTTCCCCTCCACAATGGCGCAGATCACGTGGAGGTGAAGCATGACCCTTTCCGTCCCGGCAGATCTGTCTGATGCAGTCCGTGTTGGGCTGCGCATCACGCTGAGCGAGCAGGGCGCCCAGACGACCCTGGCCCTCGACGGTGAATGGGACCTCGCCCAGCAGGAAGCCACGCGTCACGCCGTACGTGCAGCGCTGACGCGCCAGCCGGCGCGCGTGGTGCTTGATCTCAGCCGCGTCAGCTTCATCGATTCAAGCGGGATTCACGTGGTCATCGACCTCGTCAAACGAGCGGCCCGCCTGAAGATCGAGCTGGAGATCGTTCCCGGGACGCCCGCCGTGCAGCGGATCTTCGAGATCTGTCACCTGACCGCGCGGCTGCCGTTCAGCAACAGGGGGTGAGGGGGTCGAGCCGGGCGACCACCAGAGGTCTAGCCCCGAGCGGCCAGCTCAGCCCATACGAGATAGCCGTCGGGCCGCTCCGCCCCCCAGGCCTCAGACAGCGCTGCGATGACCCGCAGCCCCCAGCCTCCCAGCTGCGGTCCGTCGGCTTGCGCCGGGCGAGCCGGTCGCCCGGACAAGCCGGGATCGTGGACGGAGATCACCAGGCGATGCTCCCGGCGGGCGACCGTGATGTGAAGCCGGTGCTCGCCTGCGCACCCGGAATGGCGCACCGCGTTGCCCACGAGCTCGCTGGCCACCAGGCGTCCGTCGTCCAGCGACCACCCGCCGTCGTGGATCTCGGACAGCGCTTCGCGGGCCATCATGGCCGCGCGCGGCTCGCACGGCAGCTCGAGCGAGAGCAGGTCAGCAGATTGCGCCATGCCGGGTGATCTACCCGGTTCTGGAGAGTCCTAGCGGGATGCGGCGGTGCTAGTGGCCGTCCCCGCAAGTACGCTAGTCGTCGTCCTCGAAGGCCAGCCGTTCGTCAACTCCGGTCAGCGCGAAGAGACGCTGCACCTGGCGGGCGCCCTGGCGCAGCACGAGCGTATGGCCGTTGGACGTCGCGAAGTGGCTGGCGCGGACGATCGACGAGAGGCCGGTGCTGTCCATGAACGTCACGCCGCTGAGGTCGATCACGAGCCGCGCGATCTGCGTCTCGTCGATACCGGCAAGCTGCCGATCAAGCTCCGGGGTCGTCTCGAGGTCAAGCTCCCCCGCCAGGACCACCACGACGCTGCGCGAGTCACCGATCAGCCGGACCGACAGGCGGTCGGCTCCGACATCGCCCGCCGTCCGTTCGCCGGCACCGGTTGCGCCGTCTCGCGAGCCGCCAACATCCGAATTCCGCATCCGACACCCCCTCAGGAGATCGTCCGGCTCACCAGTCCGCCGACGACCGTTCCGATCGCTCGACGTCCGAATGTCTCGGGTCGGCACACCTGGCTGCTCCGCGGGGTCTCAGTTCGGCAATGCGGGCGAAAAGTAGCACCTCGCCGGGCCCGGTGAGTACCCCCAGCCGGATTCGAACCGGCGTTCTCCTGCGTGAAAGGCAGGCGTCCTAACCGCTAGACCATGGGGGCCTGGCGAGGATTGTAGGTCCGGAGCCTAGGCGCGCTCGTCGGCGGCGGCGCGCGAGCGAACGTGGTCGGCGAGCGTGCTCAGCGCGGCGGCGATCCGCTCGCGGGCGGCGCCGTCGTGCACGAGCCCGTCAGAGCCGACCATCGCGCGGTCGACGGGAACCCGTGCGCAGGCCCTCTCGACGATCTCGGCGCCGGCGTAGCCCAGGACGGTGCGCAGGGAGGCGTGGGCGTCGGCGGCGCCGCTCGGCGCGGCCGGGCCGGCGGCGTTGATCCAGGCGATCGGCTTGGCGTACGTGCCGGCGTCTCCGATCGTCCATTCCAGGAGGTTCTTCAGGGCGGCCGGGAGGGCACCGGCGTACTCAGGCGTGCAGATGAGCAGCGCGTCGGCGCCGGCCACGGCCGCCCGCATCGCCGCCACCCGCTCGTCGACGGGCGCTCCCTCATGATCGTCGTCGGGATTGAACAGCGGCAGCGCGCCGATGCCGTCATAGAGGATCGTCTCCACGCCCGCCGGTGCGTCGGCAGCGGCGGTCCGCAGGACCGCGGCGTTCGTGGAGCCGTCGCGGCTCGAGCCGGAGATGAGCAGGATCGTGGCCAGGGCGCGATGAGCATGGCAGCGCTCCCGGCGGGCCTCGTCACCGCGCGCCGGCTCGGCCTCCAGCTCTGACTTGAGACCGCTGAGCGATGTCACCCACGGCTCGGCGTACTTGCTCACCCAGCGGTCATAGATCAGGCGGATCGGTACCGGATTGAGGAAGTGCAGGTCACGTCCGGGGGCCGTGGCCCCTGCGATCATGACGACGATGGGTTCAGTGACGATGACCGCAGAGCTGGTGGCCCGCGGGCCGGCAGCCGCGATCGTGCTCACCGAGGAGCAGGTCCAGGCGGTCGGCGAGGGCGCGAAGCGCTTCCCGGTCCGGGCGACCATCAACGGGCGCGAGCTTCGCCTCAGCGTCGCGCGCATGCGCGGGGAGTACCTGCTGGGGCTGAGCCGAGCCAACCGGGAGGCCGCCGACGTCAGCGCCGGCGACACCGTCACCGTTGAGCTCGAGCTCGACGCTGCGCCGCGTGAGGTGCCGACGCCCCCCGCCCTCGCCCAGGCGCTCGCCGCCGACCCGACGGCCCAGGCGGCGTTTGACCGGCTGGCCTACACGCACCGCAAGGAGTTCGCGCGCTGGATCGACGAGGCCAAGCGCGACGAGACGCGCGAGCGGCGGGTGGTCGAGGCGATCAAGATGCTGCACGCCGGACGGACCCGGAGCTGACGACCGTCACTCCCGGCTCAGGCCGGCCGCGCGCAGCACGCCGGCCGCCGGCGCGCTCGGGTCGTCGAGGATCCCCGTCAGGCGGTCGCCGGCCAGGTCTGAGACCTTGCCGGCCAGCTCGGCCTCGGTGATCGGTCGCCCGGGAGCGCCGCGTGGCCCATCGACCCGCACCGGCGCGGCGCCGGCCGGCCTGAGGACCGCCCCCCATTGCGGGAGCGAGTCGTCGACGCTGACCGTCACCGCGCCGGCGCGCTGCGCCACTGCGCCGTTGAGCCGGGCGAAATCGGCGGTGCGCGGCGCCCCGTGGCTCAGGGTGTGCGCGACGCAGTACGGGATCGAGAACTTGGCCGAGAGGCCATCGCTGACGGCATCGAGGTGGGCCGCCTGGCGGGCCACCGGGTGCACGACGACCTCGAGCGCCTGATCTCCCGCCGACGCGGGCAGCTGGGCGGCGCCATCGATCGGCGAGTGCGTGCCCAGACAGCTGGGGTGCAGCTTGATCCAGTTGCGCTCGATCGCCGGCGCTCGCCCCGGGTTCACGAGCGCCGCGACTGACGCCGGCGCGCCGCGCTCGTCGACCGGCCACGTGACGCCGGTTACGGCCGCGACCCCGACGGGACCGTGGAGCGCGCGGCGATCGACGCTCGCCCCGCCGCCGGCGACGAGCGCCGCCTGGACGCCGGCGGCCGCCGCCGCGCCCACCTGGATCGCCTTGCCGTCAGAGCCGAACGCTCCCCGCGCGCCACCGGCCCGGAGCAGGGCCATGACCACCGCTGTCTCGCGCTGCTCGTCGCTCAGCGCAAGCAGCCGCGCCGCGGCGACCGCCGCCCCGATCGGCCCGCACACCGCCGTCGGATGCCAGCCGCCGTCGTACAGCGACGGGTGGCTGGCCGAGGCGACGGCCGCCATCGCCTCATAGCCCTCGGCGTAGGCGTCGAGCGCCGCCGCCGCGGTCAGTCCCAGGTGCCCGGCGAGGACGAGCGCCGCCGGCGCGGTGGTGGCGCTGATGTGGGCGACGCCGTCGGGCAGGGTGTCGTCGAAGTCGAGCACGTGGCCGGCGGTGGCGGCGAACGCCACATCGCCGACAAGGTCCGAACCACCCGCCCGCACCGCCCGTGGGGCGCGCTCGCCGGCGCCGGCGCAGGCACATGCCAGCCAGTCGGTGAACGCCATGCGATACGCGGACGCGGCCATCCCGGAAACAGTAGTCCTGGACGAATGACCTAGTACGAACGCTGGCCGTGCCGCGGACGGCGCGAGGAATCACCGGCGGCGTCGATGGACACCTCACGATGCGCCGATCACAGGAGGCCACAGCCGTGTCAATCGATTTCATGCGCCCCCGCGCCGAGGAGCGGCCCACCGCTGCGCCGTCGTACTACACCGGCGTGGCGCCGATCCTGCCCCGAGTCGTCCGCTGCGCCTGCGAGCACTGCGGCGCGCATACCAACGCCGTCTGGACATTTCGCGTCGGGGGCTCGTGCCCCACGTGCGGAAGCTTCCGGCTCGCGCCGCTCGATGGCGCCGAGCTGATGGACAGCCCTCGCCTCGTCGCCTGAACGGCGACGAGATCTCACACGGCGCTTACGCGACCGGGCCGCCGTTGGCGGTCAGCGTCACGTCGATGTTCCCCCGCGTGGCGTTCGAGTACGGGCATACCGCATGCGCGGCCGCCACCAGGCGCCCCGCCTCGTCAGCGTCGGTGATCTCGGGAAGGGAGACGTCCATCTCCACCGCGATCGTGAACCCGCGCTGCGCCGTCGGCAGCAGGCTGACCCGGCTCTCGATCGACACGTCGCCCATCTCGACGCGCTCGCGTCGTGCTACGACGCCCAGCGCCCCCTCGAAGCACGCCGCGTAGCCGACGGCGAACAGCTGCTCGGGATTGGTGCCGCCCCCTTCGCCGCCCGCCTCCACCGGCTGACGCAGCTGCACGTCGAGCGCGTGATCGGTGCTCACCCCGTGGCCCGCGGCACGCCCCCCGGTCACGGTCGCCGCGGCTGTGTAGATCGGTCCGGCCATGTCTCGCTCCCGTCGTCGCGGTCAGTGCCTCCCGGCCGGACCTCATGCTACGCCGGGGCCAGCAGGCCCGCCTGCTCGAGGTGGGCTCGCACCTGCCCGGGCGTCGTGAAGCGGATCGCCTGCATCCCCAGCTCTCGCGCAGCCTCCACGTTGCGCTCGGAGTCATCGATCAGCAGGGTCCCGGCGGCGGTCAGCGCGAAGCGCTCGAGCAGCCGGCGGAAGATCTCCGGGTTCGGCTTGGCCACGGCCTCGTGCGAGGAGACGACGGTGCCGGCGAACCACCGCATGAAGTCGTAGCGGTCACGGCGCAGCGGGTAGGTCTCGGCCTCCATGTTGGTCAGGGCATAGCACGGCACGCCGGCCGCCAGCAGGTCGCGCAGGATCTCGACCGTGCCGGCGATCGGGCCGCCGATCATGTCCTCGCTGCGCCGGCCCCACGCCCAGATCAGCTCCGCATGCTCGGGGTGGCGCTGGGCCAGGGCCGCGCACGACTCGGCGAAGGGGACGCCCAGGTCATGGGCGGCATGCCACTCCAGGGTGCACACCTCGGCGAGGAAGCGCTCCATCTCGTCCTCGTCGTCGAACAGCTCGCGGTACACGTACCGCGGATCCCAGTCCAGCAGCACTCCACCGATGTCGAACACGACGGCCTCGATCGCTTGCATCACGCCATGGTCGCCGATCGTCGGGCGGCTCGGTCGGCCGCATCGGGCGAACTCGGGTTCGTCGTCCGGCGATCACGCTCGCGAGCGGCGTGTGCAGGGAAGCGGGGCACGGGCCCACCAGCGGCGTCCGGCGCCCAACCGGGCGAGGCTGAGGCTGAGCACGGCCAACTCGACGAACATCGAGGCCAGCCCCAGCGAGTCCAGCCAGTTGCCGACGTCGGCGCTGTCGCCGGGCAGACCGACGGTCCGCGTCAGCAGGTAGCCGATGAGCGGGCCGGCCGCCAGCAGGGCGGGCCCGACCCACGCCAGCCGGGAGGGCCACTGCAGCAGCAGCAGGCTGAACGGGATCGCGCCCGCGATGATCGCGATGTACAGCCAGAAGATGTACTTCACCCCGGCGAACGTATCCGGGGCGTCGAGGACGTGGATCATGGCGATTCCGGCCATGCCGACGACGGCCAGCACGCGCGCCGCCTGCTCGGAGACCGGCGCGGGGCCGGGCGGCGCCGCCGCCGAGCGGAGGGCGATCATGGCGGGCGCGCGGCCGGTCGAGTTGGGTGTCATCACGCTCATGGGGAACTCCGTTGTCGTCGAGGGCAGTCCCCTCAAGGACGCCACGGCCCGCCCAACCTTCCCGGGGGTCGGGCCTTGACGAAATCTCTACGCGCGCCGGCCCTTTCTTAGCGGACCGTTGACACCGGGTGACCGAACATCTCTCGTACAGAGATGAGCGCCGCCGGACAGCATTCCCACCCCCATTCCTCGGCCCCCCCGGCGTGGCCGGGCTCCGTGCGCCTGCCCCAGCATCACCGGGCCGGCTGGCGACGGCGGACCCGGTGGGCGCTCGTCGCCCGGTGGCACGCCGACGCCCTCGATCGCGCGCTGGCCGCAGGCGCCGGGCCGTACGCGGGCGCGCTCATCGCCACCCGCGCCCAGCAGCTGACGACGCCCCGTGGCCGCCGCGGGCTTGCCGCGGGGCTGGCCCGCCTCCGCCGCGATGCCGCGGACGAGCTCTCCGGTCTGACCGCCGTGGTCGCCCCCGATCGCCACGAGGTGAGGGCGGCCGGCCCGGAGATCGCCGCCCTGGAGCGCCGGCTGCGCAGCGGCGAGCGAGTCGATGCCGCCGGCGTGGCGATGCTGCGCTTGCTGCTCACCGACGGCACGAGCCCCCTCTATGACCCGGTCGGTCCCGGCTCGCTGGCCCGCCAGCTGCGCGCCGCCGCCGCGGCCCTCGGCCCGTACGCCCGATGAGCGCCACGGCGACCGAACCGCCGCGGGTCGGACCGAACCGCTCCCGGGTCAGGCGAAGCTTCAACGAGGCCGCCCACAAGCTCGGCTACTGGCCGGTCGGCCCGGCGCCGGATCGCTCCACCGACGGGGAACCCTCCGCAGCCCTGCGAGCCGCTCGCGACGAGGACCGAGACGTCGTCGCCCACGCCGGGAAGGCGGTCCTCGCCCTCGGCGCGCTCGGCATCGTCTACGGCGACATCGGGACGAGCCCGCTGTACACCGTGCAGGTCATCTTCAACGCTCACCACGATGCCGTACACGCGACCGCGGCCGGCGTCTACGGAATCGTGTCGCTGATCTTCTGGGCGCTGACGATCGTCGTCTCGGTCAAGTACGCCGGCTTCATCATGCGCGCCCACAACCGCGGCGACGGCGGGATCATGGCGTTGACGGCGCTGATCCGCCGCCGGCGCGTCGCCCACGGCGTCGTCCTGGTGACGCTCGGCATCTTCGGCGCCGGCCTGTTCTTCGGCGACGGGATGATCACCCCGGCGATCTCGGTCATCTCCGCCGTCGAGGGAATCAACGTGGCCACCCCGGGCCTCGCCCACCTGGTCGTGCCGATCGCGCTCGGCCTGTTGATCGCGCTGTTCGCCGTGCAGCGCTTCGGCACCGGCGCCGTCGGCTGGCTGTTCGGTCCGGTGATCCTCATCTGGTTCACCGCCATCGGCCTGCTCGGCGCGCGCGAGGTCGTCGCCCACCCCGGCGTCCTGCAGGGACTCTCCCCGCTCTACGGCGCCCGCTTCATGATCGACCACGGCGTCGCCGCGTTCCTCACCCTCGGCGCCGTCGTCCTGTGCGTGACCGGAGCCGAGGCGCTGTACGCCGATCGCGGGCACTTCGGCGCCGGCCCGATCCGGGCCACCTGGTTCGCGGTCGTGCTCCCGTGCGTGATGCTGTCCTACCTCGGTCAGGCCGCCCTGATCCATGCCCACCCGAGCACGATCTCCAATCCGTTCTACCTGCTCGTCCCCAGCGGCCTGCGGATCCCGATGGTGCTGCTGGCCACCATGGCCACGATCATCGCCTCCCAGGCGGCGATCACCGGGTCCTTCTCGGTCGCCAAGCAGGCGGTGCAGCTCGGTTTCCTCCCCCGGCTGAAGATCGTTCACACCTCCAAGCTCGAGGGCCAGATCTATGTTCCGCTGATCAACTGGGGCCTGTGCGCCGGCGTCGCGTTCCTCGTGCTGTGGTTCCAGCACTCGGCCAAGCTCGCCGACATCTACGGCGTCGCCGTGACGGGGACGTTCATCCTCAACACGACCCTGTTCCTCGCCGTCTCGCGCTCGCAGTGGCACACCCCCCGCTGGAAGCTGATCGCGCTCGGTGCCCTGTTTCTCACCGTCGAGGTCGCGTTCTTCACCTCGAACCTCACCAAGGTCGCCCATGGCGCATGGCTCTCGCTCGGCGTCGGCCTGCTGTTCGCGACGGTGATGATCACCTGGCAGCGCGGACGCATCATCCTCACGCGCAACCGCACCGAGCGCGAAGGCTCGCTGGCCGAGTTCCTCGATGGCCTGTGCTCCGCCGACCAGCCGCTGCCCCGGGTCCCCGGGACCGCGGTCTTCCTCAACCCCGGCAAGGAGACGACCCCGCTGGCCCTGCGCGCCGAGGTCGCCCACAACCACGCGCTGCACGAGAAGCTGGTGATCGTCTCGGTCGATCCGGTCGGCGTCTCCCACGTCGACGATGCCGACCGCTTCTGCGTCGAGTCGCTCGGCCGCGGCCTGTTCAAGATCCCCCACGTGACGATCCGGGTCGGCTATCAGGATGCCTCCGATATTCCCGCCGCGCTCGCGCTGGCCCGCAAGCGCGGGCTGCTCGAGCGCAACCTCGACCTCGAGCACGCCTCGTACTTCGTCTCCAAGATCACGATCATGGCCACCGACGCCCCCGGCATGCGCCGCTGGCGCAAGGCGCTGTTCATCGCCATGGCCCGCAACGCCACCAGTCCGATCGGCCACTTCCACCTGCCCACCGATCGCACGGTGATGATGGGCTCCGAAATCGGCCTGTAACGCGTCCGTCGCCGAGCCGACACCACCCCTGGCCGGTGCGCGATGATGCGACCGATGGCCAAGCGCGAGATCCGTTCGTGGTTGATGGACATGGACGGCGTGCTCGTCCGCGAGGAGCAGCCGATTCCCGGCGCTGACGAGTTCATCGCGCGGCTGCGCGAGCTGAGCATCCCGTTCCTCGTGCTCACCAACAACTCGATCTACACCGCGCGTGACCTGGCCGCGCGACTGCGCAACAGCGGAATCGAGGTCCCCGAGGAGAGCATCTGGACCTCGGCGCTGGCCACCGCCCGCTTCCTGGAGGATCAGCGCCCCGGGGGATCGGCGTACGTGATCGGCGAGGCGGGGCTGACGACGGCCCTGCACGGCGCCGGGTACACGCTCACCGAGCGCAATCCCGAATACGTCGTCCTCGGCGAGACGCGGACTTACAGCTTCGAGCGGATCACTCACGCCATCCGCCTGATCGCCGCCGGATCGCGGTTCATCGCGACGAATCCCGACGCCACCGGCCCCACCCTCGACGGGCCCCTGCCGGCCACCGGCTCGGTGGCCGCGCTCATCAGCCGCGCCACCGGCGTGGAGCCGTACTTCGTCGGCAAGCCCAACCCGTTGATGATGCGTTCCGCGCTCAACGCCATCGATGCCCACTCCGAGACCGCGGCGATGATCGGCGATCGCATGGACACCGACGTCGTCTCGGGGCTCGAGGCCGGGATGGAGACGATCCTCGTCCTCACCGGCCTGACGACGCACGAGGATGTCGAGCGCCACCCCTACCGGCCGTCGCGGATCATCGACTCGATCGCCGACCTGATCCCGGAGCTGGGCTAGCGGGAGGCCCACGAGCTGCCGATCTTTCGCGCCCCCATGCGCTCGCGGACACGAGACGCTCCGCCGGGGGCCGGCGCGGAGTTCGGCGTCACGGCCGGTCTCGTCGGCATCGGGGAGAGGGTCGACGGCGTCCCCCCGTCCCTGGCCGCCGCGGTCGCCGCCGTGACCGCGGAACACGGCGAGAAGGCCGGCCGGATGCTCGCGCGCTTCGCGAGCCTCCCCGACGCCACGTTCGTGTGGACCCGGCAGCGCGACGGCACCTACCGGCTCGGACGGATCGCCGGCGCGTGGCGCTACGACGACTCCCCCGCCGCCCGGGACGTCGGCATCCACCACGTCCGGCCGACCATCTGGTCGCCACAGCAGCTCGGCGACCGTGAGGTGCCGGCGGCCGTGGCCCGGACGTTCGCGCGCGGCGGTCGCAACCTCCAGCGCATTCACGACGAGCCGGCCGAGCGCGAGACCCGCGACCACTGGATCCGTTCCGGGCCGCCGGGGTTTCCGGCCGGGTGAAGCTCAGGGCTTGGTGCCGACGGCGATCAGCGACGACCCCGCGAGGAAGATCCGGTCGTCCTCGTGGAGGGCGACCTCCCGGCCCGAACGCATCGCCCGCGCGGCGATCGCCTCGCGCACCTCGGCCTCCATCGCCTCGAGGGCCATCCCCAGCGGACCGGCGAGCTGCGGCACCCGCGCCCACCACGCCTCGATCGATGCTGCCGACATCGGGGTCGCCACCGACTCGACCAGGACGTCGCGCAGACCGCCCTGCTCCAGGACCCGCCGCAGGGTCTCGGCGTCGTCGAGCGAGAACGGCCCCGGCAAGTCCGGCGGCGGAAAGGGCACGCCGAATTGCTCGCCGACGGCATCGAGGACCAGGCCCAGCCAGGGGTTTCGCTCGCGGCGATCCCAGGTCATGGCCGCATAGCGACCCCCACTGCGCAGCACCCGCACGGCTTCGGCGACGGCGTGCACCGGCTCGGGCACGAACATCAGCCCGTGCCGGTTGATCACGGCGTCGAAGCTCGCGTCCTCGCTGTCGATCGCGTCCTGATCGAACATCGCCGTGCTCACCCCCTCCACCCCGCCCGCCCGGCGAGCGGCCACCGCGACCATCTCGGCAGCCC
Source organism: uncultured Solirubrobacteraceae bacterium (assembly GCA_963744845.1). Lineage (GTDB taxonomy): Bacteria > Actinomycetota > Thermoleophilia > Solirubrobacterales > Solirubrobacteraceae > Palsa-465. The sequence continues at coordinate 88,849 of CAVUVE010000011.1, read as the reverse complement.
CATCGGAGAGCACGACGCGGCCGCCCGGCGCCACGCGGCCGATGGCGGCGAGACCCGCCCCTCCCGGACCCGTCGCCAGGTCGAGGACGGCGTCGCCCGCGCCGATCCGTGCCGCATCGAGCATCGCCGCGGTCGCCGCGGCGAGCTGCTCATCGACCACCTCCGCGTGCGCCGCCCACCCGGGCGCAGCGCCATTCCAGATTTCGACCATGCTCCCCTCCGACGCCGGATCCTATGGCGGGGGGTGACAGCGGTCAAGCGAGATTGACCGATCAGTCTCGGTCGCGCTACAGTCAGCGATCAGTGGGGCTTGGGCCGCGTCGGCGGCTCCGGGTGCCGGTCAACGAGGTTGCTGGACGTCGTGGCGGACACGGATCGTGGCCATCATTCCGCGGACCGACCTTTTGCGCATCAGCTCGGACGATCGGACGCAAAGGTCATGGCGTGTTTGCCCCTCAACGACGTTGCAGTGCCAGGTCATGGCGCCTGACGACCTGGTCGACGTGCTGGGCGAGTTCGCGCACACGATGGCGACGGATTTCCCGATCCAGGGGATCCTCGACCACCTCGTGCAGCAGATCGTCGGGATCATGCCGATCAGCGCGGCCGGGGTGACGCTCATCGCTCCGGGCACCGGCCCTCGCTACATCGCGGCATCCAACGAGTCCGCCCTGCGCTTCGAGCAGCTGCAGACCGAGCTGGGGGAGGGCCCGTGCCTGGTCGCCTTCCACGGCGGCGAGGCGGTCGTCGTGCCCGACCTCACCGAGGACGAGCGCTTTCCGGCCTTCGGCCCGCGCGCGCTCGCAGCCGGGATGGCGGCGGTGTTCACGTTCCCGCTGCACCACGGCGAGCTGCGACTGGGCGCGCTGGATCTGTATCGCGACGTGCCCGGGTCGCTGTCGCCGGCCTCGATGCGCACCGCGCGGACACTCGCCGACGTCGCGGCCGCCTATCTGCTCAACGCCCAGGCACGTGACGATCTCCGAGACAGCTCGGATCGATCCCGTGAGGCCGCTCTGCACGACGCGCTGACCGGGCTCCCGAACCGGACGCTGATCCTCGAGCGCCTGGAGCATGCGGTTCTGCGTGGCCGGCGCTCGAACAAGACCTCGGCCGTGTTCTTCATCGACCTCGACCGGTTCAAGCAGGTCAACGACGCCTTCGGACATGGCGTGGGCGACGAGTTGCTGGTGGCCGTCGGCGAACGGCTGAGCGCGGCGCTGCGACCGGGGGACACCCTGGGTCGCCTGTACGGCGACGAGTTCGTGATCCTGTGCGAGGACCTCGACGAGGCCTCCCAGGCGGACGCGATCGCCGCCCGCGCCGACGCCGCTCTACTCCGGCCGTTCGATCTCTCCGACGCCACCGTGTCGATCACCGCGAGCATCGGGGTCACCTTCATGGGCCGCGACGCCGGCTCGCCCGAGCAGCTCCTGCACGATGCGGACCGCGCCATGTACGACGCGAAGAGCCGGCGGGCACGCACGCGCCGGCTCGTCGACCTGCGCCAGCGCCAGCATGGCGACGACGCCGGTCTCAGGCAGGCGCTGCCGGGGGCCGCGGAGCGCGGAGAGCTGGCGCTCGCCTACCAGCCGATCGTCGACACCGTCGACGGCGACCTCGCCGGCGTCGAGGCCCTCCTGCGCTGGCAGCACCCGACGCGCGGACTCGTTCCGCCGGCGGTCGTCATTCCGCTCGCCGAGCGGTCGGGCCAGATCGTCGACATCGGGCGCTGGGTGCTCGAACGGGCGTGGGCCGACCGCCAGCGCTGGGACGAGCACCACGCCCACGACATCCCGCTATCAGTCAACGTGTCGGCCCATCAGCTGATGTCGGCCGGCTTCGCCGACATGGTCGAGGCGGTGCTGGCAACCGCGCCCACCCGCCCGGGCCTGCTAACGCTGGAGGTCACCGAGAGCGTCTTCGTCCGCGACGGCAAACGAGCTCTGTTCGTCCTCAACGACCTTCGTGACATCGGGGTCAAGCTCGCGCTCGACGACTTCGGCACCGGCTACTCGTCGCTCAGCTACCTGATGAGGTTCCCGGTCGACATCGTCAAGGTCGACCGTGCGTTCGTCGCCGAGCTCGAGGAGGGCTCGGCGAGTCACACCATCGTGGCCGCCTTCATTCAGCTCGCCCACGACCTCGGGATGAGCATCGTCTGCGAGGGCGTGGAGACCGCCGAGCAGCGCGACGAGCTCACCCGCATCGGCTGCGACTCCTGTCAGGGGTTCTACTTCGCCGAACCGATGTCGGAGCCGCGCTTCGACGCGTTGCTCCGCGAGCGCCTCGCCTAGGGCAAGCGCTCGCCTACGGCTGGTAGCGCAGACCGTCGAGGGCCACGTCGAGGATGTGATCGATCTGCCCGGGGCTGCTCGCCGGGATCTTGGCGATGCCGCCCACCATCTGGATGATCGCCGCGAGGTCGATGTCGCCGCGGACGACGTCGGCCTCCTGGGCGCGCCTGAGGAGCGGCTCGCCCGCGGCAAACATCGCGGTGCGGCAGCTCTGAAACAGGGGGGCATCGCGCCCGACGTAGTCGAGCAGCTCGGCGGCCAGAGCCTGCTTGGTGGCTAGATAGCCGACGAACCGGTGCAACCAGCCGACGAGCGCCTCCCACGGCGGCAGGTCGTTGAGGTCGGTGGCGGACCGGGCGAGATCCTCGACCTCGTCGACGTAGACGGCCTCCAGCAGTGCCTGGCGGCTGGGGAAGTGGCGGTACAGGGTGCCGATCCCGACCTCCGCACGCCGCGCGATGTCCTCGAGCGACGCCGAGGCCCCACCTTCGGCGAAGGCCTCCCGCGCGGCGGCGAGGACCTTGTCGTAGTTGCGGCGCGCGTCGGCGCGCTTGGGGCGAGGCCGGAGGGGATGGTCGGAGAGATCGGTCGTGGACATGGCGGGTTCAGAATTTCTTGACAAAACGGAGGGATCCTCCGCTATTATGTGGAGGCAACCTCCACTTAGTTCTGGAGGTGGCCTCCATTTTACCACCACCGTGTGGCTCGCCTCAACCGTTGGGAACGCCCATGAATCTCTTGTCCCGTTTCGTCACGACTGATCGCCGCCGGTGGCTGGCGCTCGTGGTCGTCTGCCTCGCCCAGCTGATGATCGTGCTCGACACGACGATCGTGAACGTCGCGCTGCCCCAAATCCAGCGCGATCTCCACTTCACCCAGGGCAACCTCACCTGGGTCATCAACGCCTTCCTCGTCACCTTCGGCAGCTTTTTGCTGCTCGCCGGCCGCCTCGGGGACCTCCTCGGACGCAAACAGGTCTTCCTGTTCGGAGTGACCCTGTTCACCGTCGCCTCTGTCCTGTGCGGCGTCTCCCCCAGCCAGGGTGTGCTCATCGGCGCCCGGTTCCTCCAGGGCATCGGCGCCGCGATGCAGGCTTCGGTGATCCTGGCCATCATCGTCACCGAGTTTCCCGAGCCTCGTGAGCGGGCGCGCGCCATGAGCGCCTACGTCTTCACGGCCGTCGCCGGGGGGTCCCTCGGGCTGCTCGCCGGTGGCGTGCTCACCCAGGCCCTCAGTTGGCACTGGATCTTCTTCGTCAACCTCCCGATCGGTCTCGCCACCGCCGCCCTGGGCAAGATCCTCGTCCCCGACGACTCGGGCGTCGGCCTCGCCGACGGCGTCGACTGGCTCGGTTCGGCGCTCGTCACCGTCTCGCTGATGACCGCCGTGTACGCGATCGTGCAGGCGACGGCTCACGGCTGGGGCTCATCTCAGGTGCTCGGCTTCGGCGCGGTTGCGGTCGCCCTCATGGCCGCGTTCATCGCCGTCGAGTCGCGCATCGCCAACCCGATCATCCCGACGCGCATCCTCCGACTGCGCAGCCTGATCGGCGCCAGCATCGTCCGCGGCTTCCTCGTCACCGGTATGTACTCGACGTTCTTCCTCGGCACGCTGTACCTGGAGCACGTGCACCACTTCAGCGCGCTCCAGACCGGCCTGGCCTTCCTCCCGTGGACGGTGACCGTCGGCATCCTGTCGCTCGGGGTGACCGCGCGGCTGGTCGGTCGCTTCGGTCCGATCCGCGTGCTCATCGCCGGCATGCTGACCGTGATCGTCGGACTGGGGTTGCTCAGTACCGCTGGAGTTCACACGAGCTTCTTCCCGACCGTGTTCTTCGCCTACTTCGCCATCGGCCTGGGCATCGGGAGCGGGTTCATGCCGCTGCTCACGATCGCCATGGCCGACGTGCCGGCGGCCGACGCGGGGTTGGGCTCGGGCATCACGAACGTCTCCCAGCAGGTCGCCGGCGCCCTCGGCCTCGCCGTCCTGGGGACGGTGGCCACCAACCACAGCAAGGCCCTGATCGCCGCCCATCACCCGGTCGTCGATTCCCTGGTCAGCGGCTACCACTTCGCCTTCGTGATCGGAGCGGCGTGCGTCTCCGCCGGCATCCTGACGGCGCTCGCCGTGCTGCGCAGTCGGGCCGCGCCGGCGGCGAGCCAGCCGGCGTCCGGCGAGGAGCCCAGCTACGCCGATGCGATCGAGGCCGAGAGCCAGCCCCAGGCCGCCTGACGGACGGCCGTCCCCGCCGCCGGTTCATGCCGGCGGCGGGATCGGTCGATAGCCCCAGGACCCCAAGGGGATGGCCCTGTGGCACGAATCCGGTTGACAATCTCGCAGAAGTTCTTCGCCGTGCTGGCGGTGATGGCGCCGCTGGTCGTCGCGGTGGCGCTTGCCGGCGTGATCGGTCTGGGCTCGATGAAGAGCGAGTTCGATCGCGTCTTCGCTGACAACGTCCGCACCAGCCAGGTGTCGACTCGCCTGGGCGCGGAATTCGCCCGCGCCGACCAGATCGGCCTGCGGCTCGCCGCTCCGACGGACCCCGGCGAGCGACATCGTCTCTTGACCGCGCTGGACAAGCGGGTGATCCCGGCGATCAGCACCGGGCTCGGGCAGCTCCAGGTCCTGCACGCACACGATCCGATCGCCGAACGGACCGGGGCGGCGCGCCTGAGCCAGGGGTGGGCCCACTTCATCGCCCTTCGTGACAGCGGGGGTCTCACCGCCCACGGCGCGACCCGTGGCCGTGACGGCGTCGACGATCCTCTCGCCGACCGCCTGATCGGCATCTTTGACCCGCTCAGCGCGATCACGCAAAGCGAGGTGGCCCTGGAGGCAGACCAGGCGGGTGATGCGTATGCGCGGGCGCTCCACACCTATGACACGAGCCGGCTGATCATCTGGGCGATCGCCATCGGTGCCTGCATCGTCGGGATCGGAAGCATGCTCCTGTTGACCCGGGACGTCGTGCCGAGGATCAGGCGCTATTCGCGATTCGCCTCGGCCGTCGCCAGCGGGGATCTCAGCATCCGGCTGGGTTCGCGGGGATCGGACGAACTGTCGATTCTCGGGCGCACGCTCGACGAGATGGTCGAGCGGCGAGAGTTCGTCGACGTCCTCCAGGTGACCGAGAGCGAGCAGGTCGCCCAGGACCTGCTCAAGCGACAGGTCGAACGCGGGGTTCCCGGCAGCAGTGCGGTCGTTCTGAACCGGAACAACAGCGACGATCGTCTCGAGGCGGCGACGGCAGTGCCCGACGACTCGTCCTTGGCGCTGTCGCTCAGCGGCGCCACGCCCCGGTCGTGCATGGCCGTCCTGTTCGCCCGCGGGCACACCGAGGATCCCAACCGCGACCCGCTCTCCCGGTGTCAGGTGTGTGGGACCTCTGGCCGGCGGACGACGTGCAAGCCGCTGCTCGTGGGGGGCGAGGTGATCGGCTCGGTCCTGCTTGACCACCCCGACCCGCTGCTTGCCCACCAGGCGGCCGCCATGGCGGATTCGGTCGCCCAGGCCGCCCCGGTACTCGCCAACCTGCGGGATCTCGCGCTCGCCGAATCCCGGGCCTCGACCGATGGCCTCACCGCCCTGGCCAACCAGCGTGCGGTCAAGGAGACCGTCAAACGCATGGTCGCTCAGGCGTCACGCGCACTGCGGCCCCTGACCGCCATCATGCTCGATCTCGATCGCTTCAAGCAGATCAACGACACCTACGGACACGGGCGGGGCGACGACGTCCTCGCCGCCGTCGGCTCGGTCCTCACCGGCACGGTTCGCGGCAGCGACTTCGTCGGACGAAACGGCGGCGAGGAGTTCGTCGTGCTCCTTCCCGACACCGACACCGACGCGGCGCGCGACGTCGCCGAGAAGATCCGGAGCGCGATCGCCGACATCAGCGTGCCGGGAATCAACCGAGACATCACGGCCAGTCTCGGCATCGCCTCGATCCCCCGGGATGCCGGAGACGGCGACGAGCTCATGCGCAACGCCGACCGGGCGCTCTACCTGGCCAAGAACAACGGCCGCAATCGGGTCGAGACCGCCGGCTCGCCCGGAGAGCCGTCGCCCGCTTCAGTCGGCAGCTGAGCATCCCCGGCGCTGGCCGGGTGGTCGGCCGACGTCGCTGAGACGCATCACGCGCGGCCGTGAGCGCGCAGGGTGGCCAGGGCCCGCAGGGTCACGATGCCCCGCCACTCGACCGACTGGCCCGGCGACCACGCGAGCCAGTCAAACGTCCAACCGCCGTCGTCGTGCTGTCCGGCCTCCAGCGCGTCGAGGTCGGCCTCGATCTGCCCGTCGGTGAACAGCGCGCGGCTGCGCGCCCGCGGACGCGGCGCCAGCGTGAGCGGCGTGAGGCGCTCGTCGGCCGTGCCACCGGGAACGGGAATCGAGCCGTCGCCTGCCAGCATGACCCGGAGGCGGTCGATGGTCGCGGTGGCGCGCGCGGGGTCGGGGACGCAATCGAGGAAGTCCAGCGCGAACTTCACCCCGTAGGCGCCGAGCGCATCCGGCGCGTCGAGCGCAGCCCAGCACCAGTGGTTCGCGCGCTCCAGCCACGGCTCCCGCCAGCTCGTCTCCTGCAGCCGAGCGGCGATGGCAAAGGTGAGAAACGAGCCACCGTCGGCGACCATCCACGGCGCGCGCGGGGAGGCGGCAGCGGTGGGCAGGACGAACGGCACACCCCCGTCCCGATCGGCGATCGTGGCGATCCAGGCGGCCGCCCCGGCGACCATCGGATCGGCGCGGGCGTCGACCTCGGTGAGCACCTCCAGGGCGTGGAGCGTCGCCGCCGGCTCGCTCTCCGGAGCGCGGACATCGGGCTCGAGCGCATGGCCGAAGCCGCCGTCGGCGTTGCGGTAGGCACGCAGCGCGGTGACGACGGGCGCGCTCGCCGCGCCGTGGAGGAGCACCGCCATCCGATGGCGGTCGAGCAGACGGGCGTTGGCGAGGATGAAGCGCTGGGCGGCGGTGACGTCGACGGCCATGACGGTATGTTCCTTGCTATGGAGTCCTGGGGCGTCGCGAGCTTTGAGAACGCCCCGGCGGGAGAGTGGTTTCTCGTCGTCGAGGAAGATCCTGATCCGGGAGCGGTGATGGCCGCGGCGGTCGACGAGGCGATCAGCGCGGCCGAGGAGTTGGCCATCGACGCCTCGTGTGAGGCGATCGCCGCTGCCGAGCTGTGCGCGTCATGCGCCGGCCACCCTCCCGATCGTCTGCCCGACCGGGTCCACGGGTGGGTGCAGGCCAATCCCCACGGACCGCACGCCGACGAGATCGAGCTCATGACCGAGGCCGTGAGCCGCGTCCGCGAGGACAGCGAGCTGCGCTCCTTCTGGGAGGACGCCGGCGACGGTCCCCACTGGTTGGCCGACGTCGATGATCTCCTTGCCCGCCTGCGTGAGTCCAGCGCCGGCGAACCGGTCGCGATCTCACCCTGACGCCGGGCCGCCGGGCGCGCCTTAACAGAATCACTGCTTTCGGACAACCCGGGGTCCAAAAGCTTACGCGTACCTTATGCCCGTCGGGACGTGCCGGCTGGGGCGCACACGACCGCGGACATTCGACGTCGGCCTCTGACCCAATTGAGCCTCGCGGGGTAGCAATGATCGATCTCACGCTGGACGGCGCGTCGTGGCCCCAGGCCCCTGCGCGAATGCTCGAGCAGGCGGCGCCGGCGCGCACGCTGCTCGACATCTTCGATTCGACCGTCGCCGCCTGGGGCGATCGGCTCGCCCTCGCCGCGCCCGCGGGCGCCCTTGACTACACCGCGCTCGCCGCGGCGGCGCAAGCAGTAGCCGACCGACTCGCCGCTGGCGGAGTGGGGCCCGGCGATCGCGTCGGCGTTCGCGTCGCGAGCGGGACCGCCGACCTGTACGTGGCGATCCTCGGCGTCTTGAAGGCGGGCGCCGCCTACGTCCCCGTCGACGCTGACGATCCGGTGACCCGCAGCGAGCAGATGCTCACCGACGCCAAGGCGTGCGCCCTCATCGAGGATGAGCTGACCCTGCGATGGCGTGGCCCAACCGGCGGCCAGACGGGACGGCCGTCGCCCGACGACGACGCGTGGGTCATTTTCACGTCGGGCTCCACCGGCGCTCCGAAGGGCGTCGCGGTGACCCACCGGGCGGCCGCCGCCTTCGTCGATGCCGAGTCGGCGCTCTGGGAGGTGAGGCCCGAGGACCGGGTCCTCGCCGGCCTCTCGGTCGCCTTCGACGCCAGCTGCGAGGAGATGTGGCTGGCGTGGGCCCACGGCGCCGCGCTGCACCCGGCTCCCCGTCGGCTCGTGCGATCGGGTGCCGAGCTCGGCCCGTGGCTCGCCTCGCGCCGCATCTCCGTCATCTCGACGGTCCCGACGTTGGCGGCCCTTTGGGACGACAGCGCGCTCGCCTCCGTCCGCCTCCTGATCCTCGGCGGCGAGGCCTGCCCGGAGCGGCTGGCCTGGCGGCTGGCCGCCGGTCGCGAGGTCTGGAACACCTACGGCCCGACCGAGGCGACGGTGGTGACGACCGCCGCGCGGGTACGCGTGGGTGAGCCCGTCGCCATCGGCTTCCCGCTCCCCGGCTGGGAAGTCGCGGTCATCGATGGCGACGACCGTCTCGTCGCACCCGGCGAGCCCGGTGAGCTGGTCATCGGCGGGGTGGGGCTGGCGCGCTATCTCGATCCCGGCCGCGACGCCGAGCGCTACCGCGGACTGCCCGAGCTCGGCTGGGGACGGGGCTATCGCACGGGAGACATCGTGCGCGACACCGCTACCGGCTTGGTGTTCGTCGGCCGCCGTGACCATCAGGTCAAGATCGGTGGGCGCCGGATCGAGCTCGGCGAGATCGACGCGCAGCTGCATGCCGCCCCCGGCGTTCAAGCGGCGTGCACCGTCGTGCGCGAGACCGCGTCGGGCAACCGGCTGCTCGTTGGATACGTGGCCGGCGATGCCGACCCGGCGACGGTGCGCGCGACGCTCGCCGAGCGCATGCCCGCCGGCCTCGTACCGATGGTCGTGGGCCTCGAGGAGCTGCCACGGGCCACCTCGGGCAAGGTCGACCGCGCCGCGTTGCCGTGGCCGCCCCCCGCGCATCCCGATGGCCTCGTCGCCGTTCCGGGGGACGCGGGTCACGTGCGCCCGCTGTCGGCAACCGAGCGGTGGCTGGCCGGGCGATGGCGCGCGCAGCTCGGCCCGGTCGCCGTGGAGGCCGACAGCGACTTCTTCGCGCTCGGCGGAAGCTCGCTGGCCGCCGCCAAGCTGACCTCGGAGCTGCGGACGCGTTATCCCGCGCTCGGCGTCGCCGACATCTACAACCACCGCCGGCTCGGAGAGCTGGCCGCCCACGTAGAGCGGCTCGCCGGGGCGGCCACTCCGCAGGCAACCCGCGCAGCGGGTAGCCGACGCGTCCGGGGGACGGTGCAATTGGCCGGCGTTCTCGCGCTGCTGACGATGTCGGCGCCTCCCTGGCTGATCGGGGTCCTCGCGCTCGATCGGGTCCTCCCCGGTCACGTCGGCCCACAGGTCGGCTGGAGCTGGCTGGTGGCGGCATGGCTGCTCTTCGTCAGTGCCCCGGGCCGGGGGCTGATCGTGGCCGCGGCACGACGACTGCTCCTGCGCGACCTGGCGCCCGGACGCTACCCCCGCAACAGTTGGCTCGCCTGCCGGCTGTGGTTCGTCGAGCGCGTGGCCGACAGCTTCCGCGCCGATAGCTTCGCCGGAACGCCATGGGCAGACCGGTTCGCGCGATTGGCCGGCCACGCCGTCGGACCCGGAGCCCGCCTGGGCACGCTGCCGCCGACCACCGGCCTGGTGACGATCGGCGCCGGCGCGACGATCGAGGCCGACGTCGACTTGCACGGGTGGTGGATCGACGGCACCGAGCTCGTCGTCGGCGAGATCACGATCGCCGAGAACACCCGGGTTGGCGCTCGCTCGCTGTTGATGCCAGGAGCCCACGTTGGGGCCGGCGCCGAGATCGAGCCCGGAAGCGTCGTCTCGGGAGAGGTCGGCGCCGGTGATCGGTGGGCGGGCTCACCCGCCCGCCGGATCGGGAGCGCCGGCGAGCGCTGGCCCGGCCAGGCTACGCCACCGGCTCACCGAGCGCGACTGTGGAGGCTGATGTTCGCCGTCGGCCTCGCCGTCAACAACGTGATCGCGCTGCTCGCCGTCGTACCCGGATTGCTGCTCGTGCGAGGCCTGGACTCCGGGCGCTGGCACAGCCCTGCGGTCGCGATCAAGCTCGTGATCTACGCGCCCGCTCTGGCCGCCGTGTTCCTGGTCTCCGAGGCGCTGCTGGTCGCGGTCATGGTCCGGCTCGTGTCGCGTCTCATCCAGCCGGGGATGCAGGCCGCCATGGGCCCCACCGGCTGGGCCCTGTGGTTCACCGATTCGCTGATGGACGCCAGCCGCAGCACTCTGTTCTCGCTGTACGCCACCGTATTCACGCGCTCCTGGCTTCGGCTGGCGGGGATTCGCGTCGGGCGCCGCAGCGAGATCTCGACCGCGTCCGGGCTCAACCACCTGTCGCGCTTCGGGGAGACCACGTTCACCACCGATGACGTCGCCTTCCTCCACGGACGCGCCCGGGATGGATGGCTTGATGTCGCGCCGATCTCTGTGAGCGAGCGGAGCTTCCTGGGCAACGGAGCGATCCTCGAGGCCGGCACCGTCGTCGGCGCCGGCAGCCTGATCGGCCTGCTCACCACCGCCCCACTCACCGTGGCCGACGAGACGTCGTGGCTCGGATCGCCGGCGCTCGAACTGCCGCGGACGCGCACCACCGGCGACCCGAGGCTGACGACCGCTCCGAGCCGAGCTCGCGTCGGTGCCCGCGCGGCGACCGAGGCGTTCCGCATCCTGTTCCCGGCCACCGTCTCCGTGGTGCTGGCCTCGCTGCTGTTCTACGGCCTCGACGCCGCGGCCTCCCGAGCGCTGTGGCTGGCGGTCGTCGTCGCCCCGATCGCCCTGCTCCTCGCCGGGGTGGCGGCCACGGCGATCACGGTCGCCGCCAAGTGGACACTGATCGGGCGCTACCGCCCCGGCGATCACCCGCTGTGGTCGTTCTTCGTGTGGCGCGACGAGATCATCAACAGCTGCCAGGAGCAGCTCGCCGGCCCATGGCTGCTCAACCTCGCGCTCGGCACGCCGTTGATGGGGCTCTATCTACGGGCGATGGGGGCGACGGTTGGCCGGGACGTCTGGTGTGAGACGCTGAACATCACCGAGTTCGACATCGTGCACCTCGGCGACGGGGCGGTCGCCAACCGCTATTCGGTGATCGAGACCCACCTGTTTCACGACCGCATGCTGCAGATCGGTCCGGGGAGGCTCGGTCCGGGGGCGACCCTCGGCCCGTACAGCACGATGCTCCCGGACACCGACATCGGCGAGGGCTGCTCGATCGGCGCGCGCTCGATCGTGATGCGCGGCGAGCGGCTCCCGGCACACACGCGATGGCAGGGCGCGCCGGTGACCGCGGCCTGACCGGCCGCGCCTCCTCATGCTCCGATGCTGATTGAGGTTGACGGTGAGCGCGGGCCCCGCGTCACCCTGGTTCGTGCCGGGCCGGGGGTCCGCGATGAATCGATGCTGCGGGCGTGGGCCCGCGCGCTGTGGCCACCGTGGCCGGACGCCGAGGTCTCGCGTTCCTACTCCTTCCCGTTCGCGCTCGTCGGCTGGCATTCGCAGCGCATCGGCGTCGACATCGAACGCGTCGTCGCCTGCGACGACGCGTTCCGGCGCTCGATCTGCACCGTAGACGAGCTCGCCGAGGGGCCGGCGCGCGATGACGAAGAGATCGTGTCCCTGTGGTCCAGCAAGGAAGCCCTGGCCAAGGCACTGGGCGACGCGCTGCGCTATGACCCCCGGCGCCTGGCCTCGCCCCGCGCGTGGCCGGGCGGCGAGGCCGGGCCGTGGCGGGCTCGCCGGCTCGCCGCTCCCACCGGCTACTGCGCCTGGGTGTGCTGGCGACACCCCCGTCCTCGTGCACGCGCACACTCCTAGCGCCTGGAAGCGTCCGCTGATCGGGGCGGCGGTCGCCGTGCTCGGGGTCGCGCTCGTGGTGCTGGCGGTCATCGCGCGCCCGACGGCGCACCGTCGCCCCGTCCGTCCGAATCCGCCACCGGCGGCGCGGACGGCGGCGCGGCCTGCTGCTCGCCGACCGGCGACGAGAGCCACGGTCACGCTGGCCGGCAGCGGCGCGACCGTCGCGATCCCGCGCTCATTTCTCGGATTCTCGACCGAGTACTGGACCCTGCCGGTCGACGAGAATCACATCGCGCTCTACGAGCGCGTCATCTCGCTGCTCCACGTCCGCGGCGACGCGCGATTCGTGCTGCGCATCGGCGGGGTCTCCTCCGATCACTCGTTCTGGCAACTGGCCATGCACCGGGTCCCGGCGTGGGCGTTCGCCGTCACGCCTCGGTGGATCATGAAGACCGCACGGATCGTCCGCCAGAGCCGCCTGCGCGTGATCATCGATCTCAACCTGGTCACGGCGACCCCCGCGCTGGACGCCGCGCTGGCGCGCGAGGCCATCGGCGAGCTTCCGCGCGGGAGCATCGCGGCCTTCGAGATCGGCAACGAGCCTGACGTCTATAACCGGCATGTGTGGGGCTTCCGGCTCGAGGGCGACCGGGTCGCCATCGGGCTCCTGCCGAGATCGCTCACGGCCCGCACGTACGCGACGAGCTTCCGCGCCGCCGCCCGATCCTTGGCGACCGTCGCCCCGAGGATCCCGCTCCAGGGTCCGGCGCTCGCCGATCCGCGCCTGAACCGGAGTTGGATCGCCCGGCTGCTCGTCACCCGTCACTCGCACCTGGACGCCATCAGCGTGCATCAGTACCCGTACACGGAGTGTGCCCGCCCCGGCGCCGCGGCCTATCCGACGATTGGAAAGCTGCTCAGCACCCGGGCGAGCAGCGCGATGGCTGCGGCCGTGCGGCCCGCCGTCCGGCTCGCCGGCCGTCACGCCATCCCGGTCCGCGTCAGCGAATTCAACTCGGTCACCTGCGGGGGCGTGGCGGGCGTCAGCAACAGCTTTGCCACCGCTCTATGGGCGCCGAGCGCCCTGTTCGCGCTCATTCGGGCGGGTGTCTCGAGCGCCGACCTTCACGTGCGCGCGTACTCGGTCAACTCACCGTTCGGCTTCGATCGCCGGGGCATCGTCCCCCGCCCCCTGCTCTACGGCCTGATCCTGTTCACCCGCATGCTGGCCCCCGGTGCGCGCGTCGCCGTGGTGCACGTCCACGCGCCGGCCGGCGCGGACCTCCACGCCTGGGCGGTGCGGCAGCCTCGGCGCCGGGTCAGCGTCCTGCTCATCGACCGCGCGCAGCGACCGGTCCAAGTCGACGTGAGGCTGCCGAGCCAGCGGAGCGCCACCGTCCAGCGCCTGCTCGCCCCGTCGGCGCGGTCCACGTCAGGCGAAACGTTCGACGGGCAGTCGATGGGGGCCGACGGCCGGTGGAAGGGACGCCGACGGGTGCAGACAGTCGCGCTGCGCCGCGGTCACTTCACGATCACCGTGCCGGGCGTCAGCGCGGCCGTGGTGACAGCGTCGCTGACCGGACGCCGGTGAGAGCTACCGGTCGGCTCCGCTGGGCGCATCGGCTACTCGCATCCGTGCCCGCCACGTGTCCGCGTCGAAGATCACGGGCTCGGTGGCTGCGCAGAAGCTCTCCAGCGCGGCGACGAACCGTTCCGGCGCCTCGACGTGAGGGAAGTGGCCGACGCCCTCGAAGACCTCGAGCGTGCTGTCGGGCAGCACCTCGTGGGCGGCCCGCGCGTGCTCGACGGGGATGATCGGATCGTCGGCGCCCCACACGAGCAGGACCCCGAGCTCCTGAGCGAGATACAGACGGTCGCCGGCCCGGACGGTCTGCCCGCTGATCCCGACGACGCTTCGGATGGTGGCCAGGAAGGCGGCGCGCCGATCCGCGTCAGCGAGTGACGAGTAGCTGCGCACGAGCTCGTCCAGCGCCGGCCGCGACGGTGCGTGAGCCGCACGCAGCAGCCGGCCGGCGACCCCCGACGCCCGGCGCGTAGCCTCGGCGGTGACGGAGAGAAACAGGTTCGCTCCGGGAAGCGACGCCGCCCGCAGCACCGGATTGACCTCAAGCCCCAACCCGCCGCTGGAGACGAGCACGAGCCGCTCGGTCATCTCGGGGAACTGATACGAGAACTGCATGGCGATACCCCCGCCGAGGGAGTGTCCGACGAGCGTCGCGCGGTCGTGCCCGAGCATCGTCAGCACGTCGCGCAGGCCGGCGGCGAGCGAGCCGAGCGAGTAGTCGCCGCCGCCCGGGCTCGACAGACCGTGGCCGGGCAGGTCGACCGCGAGAACCGTCGCGTTGTCGGCCAGCGGCTCGATGACCGAGCGCCATGTCTCCAGCGAGCCCGCCATGCCGTGAATGAGCAGGAGGACCGGTCCGGCGCCCCGCTGCACGTAGCTGATCGAGTGACCGTGCAGCGTCAGCGTCTGGGTGGGCAGGCTGGTCATGCCGTGACCGGGTCGCGGACGCCCATGACCGCCAGCGCATCGCGAATGCAGGCGTCCCTCACCTGCTCGGGCTCGAGCGCGACGGCGGCGAGGGCTCCGGGCGCCGTCTCGCGCAGCGATACGCCGCTGCGCGACAGGTGCATGGAGCCCATCATCTGAGTGAGGAGACGCCCGGCGGTGAACCCGGCGTCCTCGACGGTGAACACCGCCTGCTCGCTGCCGGCTTCGAGCACGCGCTGCACCGCCGCGACGCATCGGCCGACCGCGCGGGAGACGCGAAACCACGCCGCGTCGGACAGCGTCGCCCGCAACTCGTCCGCAGGGCGGCGCAGCAGCGACAGCCCGCAATCGAGGAATGCCGGATAGGCGATGCAGAAGTCCGCGAACACGGCGAGCACCGCGCGCAGCTGCGCCACGGGATCGGGAAGGGCGTCCAGGGCTTCGGTGCGGGCCCGCAACTCGTCCAGGTAGCTCGTCGCCGTCAGTACGAAGATCTCGTCCTTGGACGCGAATGCTCGGTAGATGAGCGCCTTGTTCAGTCCGGCGGCGCGCGCGATGTCCTCGACGCGGGCATCCTGGACCCCGCGCTCGTCAAACAGCGTGCGCGTCGCCCCGACGATTGCCTCCTCGCGGGAGGTGCGGCGTCCCCGGCGCTTTGCCGACTGCGTATCGGAGGCTGACGACATCAGCCTACTGTAACCCGAAGTGTGACTCTTGGTTACAGCTGGCGCGGGGGCCGACGGGTGGGGCGACGGCCGAGTGGCCGCCGCCCCGGTGCGTCAGTGCCCGCCGATGCCCGGCAGAACCGGCGTGCCTTCGATCTGCACGGCCTGCAGCGCGTCGGGGTTCAGCCCGAGTAGCTGGATGATCGTCGGGGCGATCTGGGTGGTTTCCACCGGACCGTTGAACACCCCGTGCTGGCCGGTGCTCGGCGCGTAGACGACGAGCGGCACGTCGCGGTCAGCCGGATTGGCGCCGCCGTGCTCGGCGATCTTCCCCCGGCCGCCCGTGTAGACGACCCCGACCTGGACGACGCCCCAAACGTCGGGGTGACGCGGGTCTGACTGCGGCACGCCGAAGTAGCGGGCCGCGTCCGCGCCGGCGTAGACGCTCGCCAGCCCCGAGTGGGCCAGCGTGCGGGTGCCGCCCGACGCGGTGTTGCCGGTCGCCGTGTGGGTCCACAGGTACTGCTTGGCGAACTGCGCCGCCTGCGGCGAACGATCCGACAGCCACCACATGACCGCGTCGTCGTCGGTCCCGGCCGCGACCAGCGGGGGAGCCCCCGGATGGGAAGCTGCCCAGGCGGCGTTGACGCCACTGATGATCGGACCGTCGTCGATCCGCGTGAGCTGGTTGGGATCCTGCGGGGACTGCCCGTGCTTGGCGGAGAGAACGATCGCTGTCGAGTCGGCCAGGCCCTGCGACTGGATCTCGTTGTCCATCGCCTGCAGCTGATCATTGGTGTATTGCAGGGCGCGCTGCAGCAGCGGCCCGGGCGTGGTCGTGCCCGGCAGGTCGCCACCGGCCAGGCCGTCGGAGGTCGGGAGCTTCTCGGCCGTCGAGACGGTCTGGAAGTTCATCCCGAGGATCGCCGGGACGCCGACGTGCTGGGTGCGGCTGTGGTTGTAGCCGTCGATCCAGTTGAGCACGGCCTGGACCTTGTAGGAGTCGTACTGCATCGTCGCCGCGTTGTCGCCCGTCCAGGCGATGTTGCCCGAGTAGGGAGTCCCGTCGGGCTTGAGCGCGATCGAGTCGATCTCGGGGTCGAACGAATCAGTGATCCCGTTGCCTTCCGGTCCGTTGAATGACGTATAGACCGGATGCTTGTCCGACCACGCCGTCACCAGTCCGGCGTCGTGGGCGACGTTGAAGATCGTGTTGACCTTCAGATACTGGCTGGGGGAGATCGGCTGGCACGTCGCCGGGTCCACGGGGAACGTCGCGGGGTTGAGCAGGGTTTGTGGCGTGCTCGTCATCTGCAGGATGCTGCCCGGGAGTCCGGAGAGCCCCTCGCCGGCATCGAGCCGGTTGACGTTGAGGTCGTCGGGCGAGTCGTAGATGACGTCGGCGCCGGTCGCCTGACCGTGGCATGACGTCGTCCCGGCCTCGAGCAGATTGTGGTTGTACTCGACGTCGTAGAAGACGCCGGTCGTCTTCGGGTTGCCGCCGGTCATCTGAGCGGTCATGCCCGGGTCGGAGTCGGACGGCACCGGCGTCTGCGCCGACGTGTATTCGTTGCCGCCACCGGCGAGCTTCGCGAGCTCTGAGCCGGGATGGTTCGCGACGTACCAGTTGAGGTCGGACTGGTGCAGACCGTCGACCGAGATCAGCAGCACGTGCTTGATCGCGTGCCCGCGGTGATGCTCGCCACCACCACCACCGCCGCCGAGACCGTGGTCGCCGCCGCGACCGTGCTCGCCGCCGCGGCCGTGGTCACCGCCGCGGCCATAACCATGACCACGGCCGTGGTCATGGCCGGCGACCGCAGTCATCGGGATTCCGATGGCGACGGCTCCGGCCGCGAGCGCGGCGAACGCGCCCTTCCTCAAACGTCCACGCATGGGATTGCCACTCCTTGTTGGGGATCGGGCGTCTTTATATGGAGGCGCCGGAGCGTGGACGTTGCGTTGGTGTGACCGCCGGATAAGTCGGCGCTCATCTGACGCGCAGCTTCGAGCTCTGCGGGGCGCCGGATCTCGGATGCGCTCGCCGGTCGCGCGTTGCACGGCCGGCGGGCGAGGCGTACGGTGAGCGGACCGTCCTCTCTACACGATTAGGTGGTCACGTGCATCGATTTCGGACTCGCGTCGCCGCGCTGGCCATCGCGAGCGCAGCGCTTCTCATGACGTTCGCCGCATCGGCCGGCGCCAGTCGCGCGCCGACCAGTCAGCAGCGAGCGGCGCTCACGAGCGCGGTCCACGCGTCTTCCGTCGGTGGGATCAACCGCATCCCACGCAGTCACTACCGGGTCACCGGCGCGCGGGTCTCGTCGGTGAGCAAATGGTGGGCGACGGCGCAGCTGACGGCGCAACCGGCATTTCGAACGACCTTTCAGAACGCGATCGTCGTCGCGGTGCGACCGGCCGGCACCCAACGATGGGTCGTCGTCGATCTCGGCACGGCCGAGGTGGGCTGCGGCATCGCTCCGGACAAGGTCCTGGCCGACCTCTTCTCGACCAAGACCCCGTGCCCTCCGGGCGCCGGGATCGGCTGAGCAGGCTCCTCGGCGGTTCGCTCCCGGCCGACCGCTCTACCGCCTCGCCTGGCCTGGCCGGTGCATCGCCTCGTAGCCCGGACTGAGGACCGGGCCCACCTGCAGCGAGGAGGCGTAGGCTGCCGTAGTCGGTGAGCGACACCGTGCCCAGGCCGCCGGTCGTGGCGTCCAGGTTCCACACCGCGATGGCGATCGTGTTGCGTCCATCGGTCCGCAGGATTCCGTTGGGAATCGGGAAACTGTGCTGGGGACCGAGGTAGTTGACGTAGTCGCCCAACTGCCAGCCGTTGACGTACAGCAGGGCGCGGTAGCGCCGGCTGGGGTTGTCGGAGAACGTTACGCCGATCGAGGTGTCCTGCCCGGCGGGCAGGTGCAGTGCCACCGTCGTGCGGTACCACGAGACCCCGGCTCGGGGGTCGGAGGTGGGCAACGTCACGGACGCCCACCGGCGGTCGGGGTAGCCCGGGAGGTCCCATCCCTGGCGCTCGCCGAACAGACCGCCGAAGGCGAGCGGACCCCGCACCGGATCCTGGATGTTCTCGCCGCCCTGGTTGCCCTGGATACGCCACGTCACCGCCGTGCTCGGCGCGCCCGTGAGCGAGGCGGCGGTGAGACCGCGCGCCGTCTTGTTTGCGTTGGTGGAGTTGTAATCCTCCTCGTGGCCCATGTTGACCGTCAGCACCGAGATGACGTTGTCGCGGTTCGGGCGCAATGACCCGGACGGGAACGTGAAATCGGCGCTGCCCGTCGTCGAGCTGCCGAGGAAGCGACCGTTGATCCAGGCCGAGAAGGCCTGGGCGCCGCCGCCGGAGTCCGACACGAGGTGAACCCCGGTCTCCTGGCCGGTGGGCCGGAAGTGTCCGCGATACCAGACGTTTCCGGTGTGGAAGCCGTAGTCGTCGGCGTACAGGACGGGCAGTGACTGCACGGGGGTGATGCTGTTGGTCGTGGTCTTGTCGGCGATCTGCCAGGCGGTGTCGTCAAACTGCGCCGCCGCCTCCAGCGACTCCTCCAGATGGCGCCAGTGTGTGAGGGCGGGAAGCCGGACGGGCGCCGCCACCGGGACCGAGCCGACGAGGCTGCCGCTCGGGGTGCGCGTCGTCTGGACCGGCTGTCCGTTCCAGGTCACCCGGTTGGCGGCGCTGAACACCTCGAGGTTCGGATCGCTGCCGATGTCTCCGGTGAGCGCCAGCCCGCGCCCGTCGGCACTGCTGACGGCGGTTCGCAGCAGGTGGGTCCCCCGGACGAGCACCGGACCCGCGGCCGTGTCCTGGCGCCAGAACGTCTCTGCGGTCGGCGGGTCGGCGATCAACAGCAGCAGCGGCCGCTGCCCGCTCGGGGTGACGGTGACGCGGATGAGCCCGGTGTGCTGGTAGTCGAGCCGCAGGTCGTCTCGCTGGGCGTCCCAGCTGGTGGTCACCGTCCCGCCGCTGACCTGCACGTCGGGCTTGCTCGCGTAGTGCAGCACCGTCTCGCCATCGCTGCCCGGATCGCCGTAGAGAACGGCGACGTCCCGGTCGGCGATCGTCGCCTCGGTCATGATCTCCGAGGTCGAGTACTGCAGCTGGGAGCCTCCGAGCCGATCGTTGGCCACGATGATGTGCGAGTCGCGGCCATCGAGGGTGATCGCCGTTCCCGGCTGCTGGGGCACGACGGGATAGGTAGGGGTCGACGCAGGCGTCGTCGGGACGTCGATGGCGTCGATGGACACGTAGTTGTCGGTGGACGCACCGCTGTGGGTTCCGTCGACGACGATCTTCAGGGTGTGCTGGCCGCTGGCCAGACCGGTCTTGGAGAACAGCACCGCCTGGTTGGCGGCGCCCGAGCAATCGACGGTCGCCTGCTTGACCCCATCGATGTAGACGTCCGCATAGCCGTGGTTGTTCGTCTGAGAGCCGATCCAGCGGACCGCCGTCCCCGTGAACGACACGCTCATCGAGTCGCCCGCCGTGTTCGAGAACGACTCGGTGTTCTTGTAGTCACCGCCGGTGTAGCTCTGGTTGGCGACGTGCGACCAGTTGTCGGCGTAGACGAGCGCCGGATCGGTGTCGTCGTAGGTGTAGGTGATCTCCGGGATCGGCTTCGCGTTGAAGTCGAGCGCGATGTGGGTCCGGTCGACCGACGTCGACGTCGAATCGGCGTGGCGCAGGACGTGGAACTGCGTCCCCGTGTCGGGGTTGATGCGCGCCGTGTCAACGATCGCCGGGTTGTCGGGCGGCGCCGCGTTGATCGGGTCGGTCTTCGTCAGTGCCGTCACGGCGTGGGTGAAGTAGCCGATGAGCTTGTCCATCCCGTACTTGGGATCGAGTTGCCGAGTCTCCCGGATGGCCGCGCCGTAGTCGTAGGAGGTGTAGTTCTCGGGGATGCTCAGCCAGCCCCAGTTCGTGCCGCCGTAGGTCATGTAGAAGCTCTGCGCGGTCGCGCCGACGGCAATGTTCTGCTTGTAGAAGACGTTGGCGAACTGATCGTTGATCAGCTGGGCGCACTTGTCGTAGCCCGGACCGCCCCACGGGTCGAACGCGCCGCCCTGGAACTCGGGCGAGTACAGCGGCTTGTCGGCCGGGTGGTCATAGGAGATGTCGGGGACGCCGTTCCATTGCGTCGGGTTCGAGCAGTTGAACCCCTGCG
Organism: uncultured Solirubrobacteraceae bacterium; assembly: GCA_963744845.1. GTDB lineage: Bacteria > Actinomycetota > Thermoleophilia > Solirubrobacterales > Solirubrobacteraceae > Palsa-465. The sequence goes on along the minus strand of CAVUVE010000011.1, from coordinate 68,237 downwards.
GGTAGGAGTCCGGACCGTCGACGTTCAGCTCGCCGGTGCCCGAGTTGAAGGTGCCGTTGTTGTTCCCCGTCAACGGCACCGTGATTCCGTCCGCCCGGGCCTTGTTCTCCAGATCCTGCATGTAGGTGCGCCCGGCCGGCGAGCCGTTGTAGTACTCGTTCTCGACCTGGTAGGCGATCACCGAGCCGGTGCCGTTGGTCAGCTGGTGGCGGGCGATGCGCCGGTCGATCTGCGTCATCCACTCGTACGCGTACTGCAGGAAGCGGGGGTCGGCGCTGCGGTTGTTCTCGGCCTTCGCGGTCAGCCATCCGGGCAGGCCGCCGGAGTCGACCTCGGCGTTGATGTACGGGGCCGGGCGCACGATCACGTACAGACCGGCTTGCTGGGCCATATCGAGCAGCTTGTCGACGTCGCGCACGCCCGTGAAGTCGTAGACCCCGGGCCGCGGAGAGTGATAGCCCCAGTCGAAGTAGAGCGAGACGGCGTTGAACCCGGCCGCCTTCATCTTCTGAAAGATGTCGCGCCAGAGGTCGGGGCTGGGCAGGCGAAAGTAGTGAAACTCTCCCGACCACAGGTACGTGCGCCGCCCGTCGATGATGAACGAATAGTGGTCGTAGGAGACCGTGTGGGTCGACGGCGTGGCCGCTGCGCGCGAGCGCCGCGCCGATCCGGCCGCCGGCGCCACCGCGCAGATCGTCCCCGCGACGGCGATCAGGACCGCCAGCCGCCGAATGTGGGTTCGCGGTACCGGCCGCGGGCGCGTGCTCGAGCGCATGCCTCTCCTCGTCTCTGCCATGGGACTCACCGTGAGCGGCCCCGCGCGTACGCGCAAGCCTCTCTCTCCTGGTCGGTCCCTTCTCGCGCCTGGATGCGCGAAACAGCCAGCGTGGATTGTTATCGCTCACACGTGGCGTGTCAAGCACGGCGGCGACGCGACGCACCGGCACGACCGGGTCGCGCACGAGCACCCGCCCGGTGACCGCGGCCAGAGGTTTACGCCCGCTGCGGCACGCGGGAGATCGCCTCCTGGTAGAGGCCCAGCTGCCGGCCGAGTCCCTCGTTGATGTAGCCGTCGATCAGGCGGAGGTTGTCGGCGACGAGCGCCGCGTCGATCATCGAGCGCTGAAACTCCTCGTCGTCACGCACGGCGGCGAGCTGCGCGGCGCTACCTCGGATCACGATGCAGCCGTTGAGATCGCCGTTGGGCGAGAGCAGCATCACGTCGAACCCCTCGATCCGGCCATCCTCCTGCATCCGACCGTAGAGCCCCAGCGCCCCGTTGAACACCTCGAGACCCCGCTCCTCCGCCCCGCGGACGGGTGTGCCCCAACTGACAAACAGCACGCGCTCGGCCATGCCGACCCTTTTCGTTTCTCGGCCCGACCCGGTGCCGGGCCTGCGCGCGCGACTATCTCACCAGCCTGACCCGGAGGCAAGCGAGGGTCGACCGCGGGGCGAGCGGCGGTTAGTGTTGCGCTAATCGGTCAGGCAGATGACGAGGAGGACAGCGATGGAGCTTTACGCGATCCTACGACGCAACGGCTGGCGCTCAGGGGCCGACCTCGAGCAGGCGGCGGCGCGCTCCACCAAGGTTGGAGACGAGGAGATGGCCGAGGACGTGCGCTGGATCCGCAGCTACGCCCTCAACGAAAGCGACGGGTCGGTCGGAACCGTGTGCATCTACGAGGCGACCAGCCCGGAGGCGATCCGCAAGCACGCGTCGCTCGCCGATCTCCCGGTCGACGAGATCATTCCGATCGCCGACACGGTCGTCGTCCGGTCGGATCCGGCGCCGGCGACCGGCTGAGCCACTCCGGCGCGCTTGCTCACACGGCGCGCGGGCGCTCCCAGGCGTACGCGTAACCGCGCCCGACGCCCATTCGTGGCGGGGTGCGCTCGCCGCGCCTCGGCCTGAGCATGAAGAGCTCGATTTCGACGTCGGGATCGACGCGACTGTTGGAGATGAACGCCTGAACGTCGCGGCCGGACAAGCGCTGGACCGAGGCGATGAACCGGTCCTGCATCTCCTCCTGAAAGGCACTCCGCGTCTGCTGCACAACCGTGGTCGCCTGCACGTCGATCATCGTCCTCGCCACGTCGCCGTAGACCTCACCGAGCACGCATACGAGCAGCTGCTCGCCGAACAGGAGCGCCTTTCCGATCACCGGCGGACGGCCGTGGAAGCTCCGGTGAAACTCGACCATCGTGTCGCTGACGGCGACGAGCAGCTCCTCGCCGCTCATCACATCATGGGGGGCCGGCATGCGGCCTTCTCTCTCGTCCTCCGAATGGGTTACGCGCGCGAGGCGAAGGGCGGTGACCCAACGAGCGACCCTGTTGAGCTTAGCGTCCGCCGGCCATGGCCGACCGATCTGCGGTGCAGGCGCGAGTGGTGTTGAGATGGAATGGACAGCGCCGGCTACGGCTGACTACTTTCGCCTTCCCCGCGCAGTGCTTGGTGCGTTGTACCCGTCGCCCTGATAGCGGACCCTGAACGTCTTGCTCATCAGGCCGGTGATCACGACCACGGCGGTGCCGGTGCGCGAGCTGACGGGAACGGTCCGCAGCGTTCGGCCTGCCACACGGAAGCTGACCAGGCCGGTGGGGGGATGGCGCCGCGCGCCGCGAACGACGGCCGTGAGCATCACCGCGGTGCGATGTTCGATGGTGGTCGCCCGCAGCGTCGTGTGTGACGCTGCCCGCCGCAGGTGCGGGCAGGTGAGCCCCAGCACCAGGTTCGCGCGGGGCGGGGGGACCGCGTAGGAGCGAGTGCGCGCCGTGCTCTGATGCCGCGTCGCGGTACAGCCCGGGTGCTGAGCGCTGACGCGGTAGAACCCGGCGACCACGTCCCAGCCGAACAGGCCGAGCGCGGTCGTGTGGTCGGGGTTGCGACGATTGCCCGGTGACATCTCCGCGCTCCCGTTGGCGACCGCCGTGAACGGACCCTGATTGGCGCTGGAACGCAGCAGCACGACCTTGGCGTCTGCCAGCGGGATACCGCGGTTGGTGCGCACTTGGCCGCTCGGGTCGTAGGTACCGTCGCCGCTCGTGGAGGAGCCGCCGCCGCCGGGTCCGTTGGGCGAACACCTGACCTGACACGAATCCGGCGGAACGGACCCGTTGGGCGTCTGAATCGTGATACTTCCGTCCGGGTTGACCGTGACCTTGCTGCCTTCAGGCACCACGAAGGTGTTCTTGTCGATCGTGATCGTCGTCGCGCCGTGGGTTTGCTCTTGGGGAGACGGCAGTGAAACGATGACGGAGTCGTCCCCGAAGCCGGGCTTGAACCCGAAAGCCTCAGCGATGTCCAAGGTGAGCTCGTCGATGACGTTCGTCGGGACCGGATAGTCAGCGGCGCGACCGACCGGATCGTGACTCATGCCGGTCCGGCTGGCGTGAGCGACGCGCGAGGTTGCTCCGGCCTGGGTGAAGGTGACCGCGGGATGCGGGCCGCCTTGGGGGTCCGGATACTGGGCGATCACGCTCGGCCTGCCGTTACCGTCATAGGAGACCAGCGCCACCATGCTGCCCGAGCTGATCGGCGCGGCGTTCGGGTTGTCGTTGCCGGCGTTGTACAGCGCCACCGACGTGAAGTACGCCGCCTCGGTGTTCGGTGCATGCGCCGGGAAGTCCGCCGGATAGGTGATCGTCGCCGGCGCGTTCCAGAACAACGTCGGAACCCCGCCGGAGCTCTGACCCAGCAGGCTGGTGATCGTGACGTCAACCGGCAGCGGACGGGGTGGCGAAAGCGTGAAGTTCTGGCTCTGGGAGCCGAGCGCGACCGCGACGATCGCCGACGCATCGAACAGGTTCGTGGTGGGCGACGCGACCTCCATCGCCCATTGACCCGGCGTCAGGTTGGCGAAGGCATAGCGGCCATCGGAACCGGTGGCCGTGAACTGGCAGGAGCCGAGCGGGCCATGGGGGCAGATCTGGATTCTGGCGCCCGAGACGGGCGGAGCGCCGAGCAGGCCGCCGTTGTGCACCGTTCCGGTGACGATTCCGGTGGTTGTGCCGCTGCCGGACAGCGCGACCACCTGTGGGCCGCCCGGCGCGTCATCATTGAACTGCAGCGTGGCCGTCCGGGCACCACCGGCGTGAGGGTCGAAGGTGAGCGCGACGGTGCACGTCGCGCCGGGGGAGACCGTCGCACCGGTGCATGAATCAGCGCCCGTCGTGTAGTCGCCGGCCTGATCGCCGCTCACGGACACCGCCCCGAGATGCAAGGCCGTACCCCCGGCATTGGTCGCGGTGACGATCTGCGGTGCGCTGCTCGTCCCGACGGCGATCGCGCCGAAGTCGAGTCGCCCGGCGCTGAGCGACACCGCCGGCGCGGGCGCCGCGGCCACCCCGAGGGTCCGTGACGTCCTCGCGCTGGGCCCGCCCTCCTGCGACACGGTCTGGCCGGTGAACACCTGCTTCATTGAGGTGCCGGCACTGTTGGTCACCGTGAGCGTGATCGTGTAGCTGCCGGCGGTGGCGTAAGTGTGCGCGACCGTCGCGGTCGAGCTGACCTGATTTTGCCCGTCGCCGAAGTCCCACGCGTAGCTGGCGATCGTTCCCACCGGTGTGGTCGACGGCGAGCCGTCGAAGGTGATCGCCGCGCCGACCTGCGATCCGCCGATGTTGAACGCCGCCGTCGGCGCCTGATCGGGCGTGATCGCGATTCCGCGCGGAAAACCGGTTACGCCGATCGGGGTTGATGTGGCGCCCGTGGCGGCATCGATCGGGGTGACCGTCGACCCGGTGTCGTTGGTCACATAGACCGTCCTGGAGTCCGGGGTAACGGCGACCGCCCAGGCCCCGCCGCTGACCGTCACCGGCGCTCCAGGTGTATTGGACGGCAGCGTGATCGGGGTGACGGCGCTCCCGTTGGCAGCGTACGCCCTGCTCCCGTCAGGAGCGATCGCGATCGATGTTGACCCGCTCCCGACCGCGATCGGCGTCCCGACCGTCGCCGGCTGGGAACGGAGGTCGACCGGGTAGACCTTGCCGTCGGTCCCTGAGCCGGCGTCCCCGACATAGGCAGTGGCGCCGTCGGGGGTGATCGCGATCGAGAATGGATGGGGGCCGAGGCCCGTGATCGCCGGTCCGGGCGCGTCGGTGGCGACACTGATCGGCAGAACCTCCGCTGGTCCGCCCGTGTTCGCGTTCTCGGCCACATAGGCCGTCGCGCCGTCCGGCGAGAACGCGATCCCCTCTGGATTGCCACCGACGGAGATCGCTGAACCGACCGAGGCCGGATGCGTCGTCAAATCGATCGGGAACACGCTGCCGTCACGCGGATCGGTCATGTAGGCCTTTGCGCCGTTGGGAGCGATGGCGATGAAGTTCCCCGGCGCATTGGGAATATCGATCGTCGCCACCGCTGCCGGTGGGTCTCTGGTCAAATCGATGGATGTGATCTGTCCCGTCGCTCCCGTCGCTCCGGAGTCGACCACGTATGCGGTGCGTCCATCTGGCGCGATCGCCTCACCCAGCCCGCCAGGGCCGCCGGTCGCTACCACGCCGCTGGCGGTGTTCGTCCCCAAATCGACCGGTGTCGCCAGACTCTGGCCGAGCGACGCGTCGGTCACCAATGCCCGCCACGACCCGGCCCACGCAGGCGAGACGCCCACTCCACACAGGATCCCCACCGCACAAGCCCAAGCGACGAGGCGGCGGAGCCCGACGAACACGTCGAGTCGCGGGCGCGACGCTCCTCGCGCCCTGCCACTCCAGCCGCCAATCCCGGATACCACGGCTCTCCGTTCTCGTCCGCGCCTGCGGTGCCGGGATGCTCCCACACCCCAGCGCGCACCACAAGACCTGACGCCCCCGCCGGTCAGACGCGGGCTTGGAGCCGTTCACATCTTGACCGCCAGTCGCCGGACTGCCGATATCGCTGGCCGCCGACTGTCAGCCTCGCCCGCTACCTGCCTCGCCGTCTAAACGGCCGGTGCGTCACACGCGCGAGATCAACGTGTTCGCCGACGGGATCTCGCAAAGCTGGAGCGCAAACGACCGTCACCGGCGACTACGGCCACGGCGTCACGACGGACAAAAGCGAACAAGGTGCGAAAGAGCCATCAGTCCTCGTGTTGGGCGTCCGACGGCGGTCTGCGCGTTGCCCGAGCCGAGGCGTCGTCGATCAGGCCGGCCCACGCAGGACCGGTCTGGCCGGGAGCGACGTTGTCGCAGAGGCGCTCGAGCAGCGAGCGGAGCGTCTCCAGTTCGCTTGCCGTGACGTTCGCGCGCAGCTGCTGATCGAATGCGCGGACGACTGGGGCCAGTTGCGCGAACGCGGCTTCGCCGGCTTGTGTCAGCTCGATGATGTGATTGCGGCGGTTGTCGGGATCGCGACGACGCGCCAGTAGCCCGTCTCTCTCCATCGCGTTGAGGTGATGGGTCAGCGTCGCTCCGGTCACCCCGACCGACTCGGCGATCTGGCGCTGGTTGGCGCCACGCTGCGCCTTGAGATTGAGCAGGACCAGCCATACCGGCAGCGATCCGCCGGCCCTGGCCAACGCCTCGCCGAAGGCGCGGCTGACCAGGCGCGATGCCCGGGTGAGGCCCAGGCCGATCGGTGTCTGCTCGGGTCTCACGTCACGAGTCTATCGAACTCACTTAGATATCTAACGCATTGACTTAAAATGCTTAGATATCTAACGTAGCTCACTGGGCGAGACGCGTTCGACGTGACATCGCCTCCGACCCGACGACCACCGCTTCCCGAGCCGACGGAGGAGACGCATGCAGATCGATATGACGGGCCAGGTCGCTCTCGTGACCGGAGCCAGCCGCGGCATCGGAGCCGCGGTCGCGCGCGGCTTTCATCGGGCCGGCGCCCACGTCGCGCTCGCCGCGCGCGACACGGAGGCGCTCGAGCGGCTGGCCGATGAGATCGGCGGCAGCGGCGGAAGGGCCCTTGCGATCCACACGGATGTGAGCGACCCGGCCGCGGTGGACGACATGGTCGCAACGGTGGTTGACGCGTTCGGTCGCCTCGACGTGGCCTGCAACAACGCCGCCGGAGGGGGTCACCCGCCGACTCCGCTGGCCGAGGTCTCGATCGAGGCCTTTGACTCCGGGGTGGCGGTCAGTCTGCGCGGCGTGTTTCTCTGCATGCGCGCGGAGATCCCCGCGATGCTCCTCGGCGGCGGCGGGGCGATCGTGAACATGTCCTCGACCGCCGGGCTGCAGGCGGTGGGGGGTCTTTCGGCCTATGTGGCGGCGAAGTACGGCGTCGAGGGCCTCACCCGCGTCGCCGCCCTGGATTACGCCGCCGAGGGGGTGCGCGTCAACGCGATCGCCCCCGGACCGATCCTCACCGACAATCTCAGGCGCGCCGGCGAGGACGCTCAACGGGCCGCGGCAGCGGCGATGCCGCTGCGGCGCGTCGGCGAGCCCGACGAGGTCGCCGACGCCGTCGTGTGGCTCTGCTCCAACGCCGCCGGATTCATCACCGGCACGACGGTCATCATCGACGGTGGAAAGCTGGCCGGCACGCCACCGTTCCGCGTGACCGCCGGGCCCCGATGACCGACCAATCGACGGTTCGCATGGGCGGGCTGCGCGCCAACGCATTGGCCGCGACGGTGATGCTGCTCATCCAGTACTGCTTCGGGGTCGCGGTCGGTCTGTACTCGGTGCTGCCGACCGGCGATCACGGCAAGGGCCTGTTGCCCGCCGTCGGAGCGTCCATCGCGAATGGGCCGGTGCTCCTGAGCCTGCACGCCGTCCTGGGAACCCTGCTTCTGATCACGGCCATCGCCGCGGTCATCCGCTCCTCCCGGATCGGCGCCGTGCCGCTCGTCGCGCTCGCGACCACCGGACTCGCCGCGATCCTCGTCGCCTGGCTCGCCGGCGCCCGGTTCGTCGGGCACATGGCCAACGGCATCTCGCTGACGATGGGGCTAGCGGCGGCGGTGGCCTTGTTCTCCTACACGCTCATCATCTTCGTCGCCGGGGGCCGAGGATGACTCATCGCCAAGTCGTGTCTTACCGCAGCGTGGCGGATCGGCGTTCCAGAAGACGGCGCTCGGCGGGATCGTCGGTGAGCGCGATGGCTCGCCCGTACTCGCGGCGCGCCTCGTCGAACTGCTCGAGGCGGCGGAGCATCTCCGCGCGCGCTGAATGGAGGTAGCGGTAGTCCTGGAGAGGAAGCGGGTCTAGGAGGGCTAGACCCGCTCGCGGTCCGTAGGCCTCGGCGATGGCGACCGCTCGGCTGAGCTGGATAACGGCCGAGTCGGTGCGGGCGCTCAGTTCGTCGTAGAGGGCGGCGATCTGGATCCAGTCGCGCTGAGGTTCGAGGTGCAGCGACGCGATGGCGGCCTGCAGCACGTAGGTGCCGCTCCCACCCCGCCCACGGAGCGCGATCGCCCGGTCGAGTTCGGCACGTCCCGAGGCGATCTGCTCCAGATCCCAGCGCGAACGGTCTTGCTCGGCGAGCAGCACGAGCTCCCCGTCGGAGTGACGAGCGTCGCGCCGGGATTGGTGAAGCAGCATCAGCGCGAGAAGCCCGTGGACGTCGGGTTCGTCGGGCATCAGTTCGGCGAGCGCGCGGCCGAGGCGGATCGCCTCATCGGCGAAGTCTCGGCGGGTCAGCGGCGCGGAGTAGCCCTCGTTGAAGATCAGGTAGACCACGGCGAGCACGGCGGCGAGCCGGTCGGGCAGAAGGTGGTCGGGAGGGACGCGAAAGGGGATGCCGGCGGTGCGAATCTTGCGTTTGGCTCGGACCAGGCGCTGCGCCATCGTCGCCTCGCCGACGAGGAACGCGCGTGCCAGTTCGACGGTAGTGAGGCCGCCAAGCGTCCTCAGGGTCAGGGCGACCTGTGCGTCCGTGCTCAGCGCCGGATGACAGCAGGTGAAGATCAGCTCCAGGCGCTCGTCGGGGATCTCGGCGGTGGTCATGTCGTCTGGCCCCGGGCCCTCGGTGTGGTCGACGAGCAGCGGCAGCTTTGCGGCGAGCGTCTTGGTCCGTCGGATACGGTCGATCGCGCGACGGCGGGCGGTGGTCACCAGCCACGCTGGCGCGTTGATCGGGACGCCCTCCACGGGCCAGCGTTCGGCCGCGACCGCGAACGCGTCCTGCGCGGCCTCCTCGGCGAGCTCGAAGTCGCCGAGGAGACCGATCAGGACCGCAAGCACCTTGCCCCAGTGCTCGCGGAACGCTCGCTCTACTCCGTCACCGGCCGGATCTCGATCTTGCCGCCCATCTTCGCGGCGGGGATCTTGGCGGCCAGCTCGATCGCGGCATCCAGGTCCGTCGTCTCGTAGATCAGCCATCCGTCCAAAGCCTCCTTGATCTCCACGAACGGTCCGTCCGTGGTCAGCGTCTGGCCGTCCTCGACACGAACCGTGGTGGCCGACTCGGGGCCTTCCAGACGGAAGGTGTTCGGCGTCACGCCCGGCGTCTGGTTGATCGCCTGGTAACCAGTCGCGATCTCCTTCTGCTCCTCCTCGGTCAAGTTACGCCAATCACGGGCGCGCGGTCCGAGGTTGATCAACATCGCGTACTTCATTGACTCACTCCTTGATCGGGGTTGTTCGTGGCTCAGACGAACGAGCGTGCTGCAGATCGACAGGCAGTCGCAATGTCGATTTCACGGTCACTGATACGTCTGGTTGGCGTTCTTGTCCAAACGAGCGCAATGCCAACCGGCGGGCCGCCGGTGTCGAAATCGGCGAAGAGGTCGAAGTCGAGGTCGAGGTAGACCTCGCGCCCAGGGTCGCGTCGGTCAGCGCTTGAGCGAGGAGGGCGACAGCAGGCCTAGCTCGCGCGCTCGCGTCACGGCGTCTGCGCGGCTGTGCACGTCGAGCTTGGCGTACACGTTGCGCAAGTGGGTCCTGATCGTATTCAGTGACACGAACAGCTCGGCCGCGATTTCCGGCCCCGGGAGGTTGGTCGGCAGGTAGCGCAGCACGCGCAGCTCGCTCTCGGAGAGGGGTTCCTGGAGCGGCGCGGCGTCCATGGGCCGGGTCGCCGGAGTGTGTCCGGAGAGCAGGTTCAGGATCTCGGCGATCAGCGAGGCGTGAGTGGTCCGAAGTCGCGCCTGGCGCTGCAGCAGCTCCGCGGTCGGGTAGAGCAGGAATGCAAGCAGCAGGCCGCCGGGCTCGGCGACGTCGAGCGCACGCTCGAGCGCGCGCGACGCCGCTCCGGGATCGCGAAGCGCGTCGCGCGCGATCGCTTGGAGCAACAACGCCTCGATTTCCCACACCGGCGCCATGACTGGGGTCGAGTCGTCGAGCAGGGGTGCGAGGATGTCCACGGCGGCCTCGGGATCGTCGCGGGCTAATCTCAGCGCCGCGAGTACGACCTGCATTTGGCTCGTTTCGCGAACCTCGTCGTCCATCTCGGCGAGAGCTCGCTCCACCTCTTCGGTCTCGCCCATGCGGACGAGCATTCGGAGCTTGAGCGCTTGCGCGCGCGCCGTGAACATGTGCGGCATGACGAGCAGCCTCTCCATCCGCTCGGCTTCCCGATAGGCGGCCGCCGCCTCCGCGTGCCGGCCGCGGGCGAACGCCAACAGCCCGCGTGTCGCGTGCAGCATTGACGCGGTCGGTTGGGTGTCGTGCCCGAGGACGCGTTGCGCCAGGTCGAGCCACGACTCGGCCTCTTCTAGCTGCCCGCGCCAGACCGCGGCCCCGCCGAGCGCCACGGCCGCAGCCGCGGCCGCTGGTGCGGCCTCCTCCCAACCGTGCTTGCGGGCCAGCTCGATCGCCTGCATCGCGCGCGGCTCCACCGGCTCCCCAGAGCGAAAAACGCTCAGGAGCGCCCGGTGTGCCAGCGCGTGCAGCTCGAGCATGGGTATGGAGATCCGCCGGGCCTCCTCCAACCCGTGCTCGAGGTGGCGCTCGGAGTCCTCCAACCGACCGGCCCACATCTCGGCGATCCCGAGGTCGGTCAACACCCTGGTGCGCACCTCCTCGCCGAGATCAAATTCCGTGGCCTCGGTGGAGGCGAGCAGTCGCTGCGCCTCCTCGGCAACGGCCCGAAGGTCGTTCCGGGCCCGAGCGAGCTCGAATCTTTCGAAACTCAGCGCGATCCTGAAGCGCCCGCGACGGTGTCCGAGTACCGACGCCGACATCCGTGCCGCCAGGCCCAGATACCGCTCGGCCTCCTCCAGTGACCCCGCCGCCCGTTTGTCGGCGGCGGCGAGCACCACCAGCTCGGGATCCGCTGCGACCACGCCGGAGGGAAACCCAGACAGAAGCTCGTGGCGGGTCGCGAGCCGTCCATCGAAGTACAACCCGAACCAGTTGTCGGCGAGCACCCGCGCCGCCAAGCCCCAGTTCTCGGCCGCCTGCGCGTGGCGAATCGCCTCGACCGGATACCCGTGTTCGGCCCACCACTCGGCGGCGATCGCATGAAGGCCGGACACTTCCTGCGGCGCGCTCCGCTGCAGCTCGAGCGCGAGCAGGTCCCCAAACAGGTGGTGGTAGCGAAACCAGGTTCGCTCCGGATCCACAGCGGCCACGAACGCGCCCGCGTCCTCGAGCCCGGCCAGAATCCCGTAGGAGCCCGAGCTTCCCGTCAGCCGGTCAGCGAGCGGTCCGCTGACGCGCTCCACCAGCGAGGTGCGCAACAACAGCTGCCTGACTTCCGCCGACTGGCGCTCGAGCACCTCGGCGAGCAGGTAGTCGGCCACCGCGCGCTCGCGGCCCGAGAAGCTGACTGCGTAGCGTTCGGGATCCGGGTGGCGGGCGAGCGACAATGCCACCAGTCGCAGGCCGGCCGCCCAGCCTTCGGTTGTCGCGACCAGCGACTCGAGCGCGCCGTCGGACAACCGCACCCCGACTGCCTCCAGCAGCGCGCGCGACTCCTCGAGCGTGAAGCGAAGGTCCTGGCCCCGGATCTCGGTGAGCTCCCCCTCCACGCGCAAGCGGTGCATCCCCAGCCGCAGATCGTGGCGTGTCAACAGCACGAATCGCAGCTCAGGCGGCGCGGTCCCGAGCAGCAGCTCCATGTCGCGGATGGCGTGGTCGGCCTGGAGCTCGTGCAGGTCGTCGATCACCAGCCAGAGCGGCTCCCGGAGCGAGCTCAGATCTTCGAGCAATCGTCCGACGACGTTCGCGCCGTCCAGATGAGGGGCGGCCGTCAGCTCCCGCACCCGTTCAGATCCGGCACCGGTCTGACGCAGCGAGTCGAGAACGGAGAGCCAGAACACCTGCGGATCGTGCTCCTGGCGCCCCACCGACACCCACGCCGTGCTGTCGCTGAGACCTTCGGCGGCGATCCACGAGCGCAGCAGGAACGTCTTCCCGCTTCCCGCCGGTGCCGACACTTGGACCACCCGCCGCGCCGCGCCCAGCAGCTCGAACAGGCCCGGCCGCGGGATCAACCACGCCCTTGCACCGGAGTCGGCGGCTCCCGAGTCGGCCACGACACACATGGTTGCATCCTGCCGCCGTTGCACCAGGCCGTCGGAATCACATGATCGATGCGATGCGCGCTCATCCGCCGGACGGCGACGCTGATCACATGTCAACCAGCAAGAGAGCGGCCGGCGGTCGCGAGCCGCGGCGCTACGAGATCCGCGTCCGCGGGCCGATCGGCCCGATGCTGATGCAAGCGTTCCCGACGCTGGCCGCGGCGAGCCGCGGACAGGACACGCTGCTCACCGGCTCGCTCCCGGACCAGAGCGCTCTGTACGGCGTCATCCACCAGCTCGAGGCGCTCGGCCTCGAGCTGCTGGAGATCGCCCGTCTGCCGACCAGCGTGAGACCGGACATAGCCAATAGCGAACCAACGACCTGATGGAGCCCCTTATGAACACTGCTTCTCATACCCCTGCAAACCGCCCTACCGTGACCCGGCGCATCGACTTTCGCCCAGGCCAGGATATGTGCTGGGAGATCGTGCACAACGGCGAGGACACCGACGGTGCAGTTCTCGAGGCAGATAGCTGGCTGGGTCCCCACAGCCCCAGCCCCCCTGTGCACGTGCACGACAACGCTGAAGACAGCTTTGAGATCGTCGAGGGCCGACTTGACGTCAAGCTCGACGGCACCTGGCGTACCTATGGTCCCGGAGAGCGCGCCGCAGCGGCTCCCGGCCACCGGCACACCCTGCGAAACACTCACGATGAGCCGGTGCGGTTCATCAATCGCCACCGCCCCGCCCTCGACTACGAAGGGTTCTTTCGCGACATGGCATCGCTGACATCGACCGGAAAGATGGGCGCCGGAACGCCTCACAGTCCGCGTCAAGCGATCTACGCAGCGATGCTGTTCCAAGCCCACCCGACCGCCATCCGCACCTCGCGCCTGCAGCGATTTGCCTTCGCGTCGTTGTCGGGCTTGGGCCGGATGCTGGGGATGAGCCGATGACCGCGTACACGCCCCGCGGGAAGAATCTCGCGCTCGTACTGCTGGCGATGACGCAATTCGTGGTTGTGATCGACGCTTCGATCGTCAACGTCGCGCTGCCGTCCATCGGGCAGGCGCTTCACTTCGCGCGCACTGACCTGTCGTGGGTCGTCAACGCGTACGCGCTTGCCTTCGGAGGCTTCCTGCTGCTCGGCGGTCGGATGGCCGACCTGCTCGGACGCCGGCGGATGTTCATGGTCGGCCTGGTCGTCTTCTCGCTCGCCTCACTCGCCGGTGGACTGGCGCAATCGGAGGGATGGCTGATCGCCACCCGCGCCATGCAGGGCCTCGGAGCCGCAATCGTCTCACCGGCCGCGCTGTCGATCATCACCACCACCTTCGCCGAAGGCGCCGAGCGCAACCGAGCGCTCGGCATCTGGGGAGCCGTCGCCGGCGCCGGGGGCGCGGCCGGCGTGCTGCTCGGCGGCATCCTGACCAGCGGCCTGAACTGGCGCTGGGTTCTGTTTGTCAACGTCCCGGTCGGCCTCGCAGCGGCAGCGCTGGCGCCCCGGACGCTGATCGAGAGCCGCGCCGACGACGACACCAAGACGTTTGACCTGCCCGGCGCGGTCACCGTCACCGCCGGCCTGTCACTGCTCGTCTACGCGATCGTCAACGCCGTCACTGTCGGCTGGGGATCGTCGGAGACGCTGCTGCTCATCGCCGGTGCGTTCGTGCTGCTGATCGCCTTCGTGCTGATCGAGTCCCGGCAGCGGCAGCCGCTGATGCCGTTCTCCATCTTCCGCCTGCGGACGCTGCGCGGCGCGGACATCGTCGGCCTCCTGCTCGGCATGTCGCTGTTCTCGATGTTCTTCTTCATCTCGCTGTACCTCCAGAACGTCCTGCACTACTCGCCGATCAAGACGGGAATCTCGTACCTTCCGCTGGCGGTCGGAATCATCATCTCGGCCGGACTCGCGTCCCAGCTGGTCACCCGGATCGGGTTCAGGCCGACGCTGATCGCCGGGCTCCTGCTCGTCGCCGGCGGCCTGCTCTGGTTCTCCCAGGCGCCCGGCAGCGGCGGCTCGTTCGCCGCCGACGTGCTCGGCCCGTCGCTGCTGGCGGCCCTGGGGTTCGGATTCGCATTCGTGTCCGTGACAATCGCCGCGGTCACCGGGACCAGGCCACACGAGGCGGGGCTGGCCTCCGGTCTGATCAACACCTCCCAGCAAATCGGCGGGGCGCTCGGGCTCGCGATCCTCGCGACGATCGCCAACAGCCGCACCCAAAGCCTGTTGCACGCCGGCGTCCACAGCTCAGCCGTGGCGCTGACCAAAGGCTTTGACCAGGCGTTCCTCGTCGGCGCCGGCTTCGCCGCCGCCGGAGCGATTCTCGCCGCCGTGCTGATCTCCTCGCGCGACAGCCACACGCACTCAAAGGTGGCCAGCATCGGCGAGGCCGCCGACGCCGCCTCCGTTCCCGTCGCCGCGGGCTGAGCGCCTCCCCCGATCAGGCGCTCACAGACGCCAAACGAAGTACAGCTGGCCCACCGTCTCGTCGCGGGGCGCAGCTCCGGCCAGCGGAGCTGCGCCCACTCCAACCTCACCCCGAAAACCACTCACAAGCAAGGACCACACTCATGATTTTGATCACCGGAGCCACCGGCAACGTCGGCTCGGAACTCATCGCAGCGCTCCTCCCCGCCCAGGCAGGCGACATACGGGTCCTCACCCGCAATCCTGGCGCGGTTTTCCCCGACGGCACCCAGAAGGTCGTGGCCGATCTCGGCGACAGCGACCTGGCACCCGTGCTGGACGATGTGCACGCCGTGTTCCTGCTCAACGACGGGCTCAACATCGCCGCACACGATCACCGGCTCATCGCCGCGGCGCAGCAAGCGGGCGTGGAGCGGATCGTCAAACTGTCCGTGCGCAGCGTCGGACACGACGCGACCGACCCGATCACCACCATGCACCGGGCCGGCGAGGACGCGATCCGCGACAGCGGCATCGGCTGGACGTTTCTGCGGCCGACCGCGTACATGTCCAACGCGCTCAATTGGGCGGGAATGATCGCGGCCGATCAGGTCGTTCACGCCCCCTTCGCCGCTGGCCGAGCCGCGGTCGTCGACCCGGCCGACATCGCAGCGGTCGCCGCGGCCTGCCTCACCCAGGACGGCCACAACCACCAGGTCTACGAGCTCACCGGCCCAGAACCGCTCAGCCCCCCCGACCAGATCGCAATCCTCAGCCAGGTGCTCGACCGCGACCTGCGCTACGCCGAAGCCGATCCGGCCGCCATGGTCGCGCAGATGGTGTCCTACGGCATGCCCGAAGAGCTGGCGCAGGCCATCGTCGAGCAATTCCGCTCGACCCTGGAGCCGTACAACTCCGAGACGACCGGTGACATCACCACAGTCACGAGCCGCCCGGCGCGCAGCTTCACCGACTGGGCCCTGGCCCACCGCACCGAGCTCCTCACACCCGCCACCTGGTGAAGGTGTTGCTCGCGATGCCGCCGGTGGGGCTCGATGCTCATCGTCCGGCGTGCTCGCCGTTTGGCGCCCCAGGGCCGGGCGGGAGCTCGACCTCTCCGCGCGCCGCGTGTTTGCCGCACCGGTCGCAGCGGAGGTCGGAGCCGATGTTGCCGCCGCAGTTGGCGTGGAGGGTGAGTCGGGGTGGGCCGCCGGGCGTGGGGTAGTGGCGGTCGCCCCATTTCATGAGCACGATCAGGGCGGGGCCGAGCTCGCGTCCCTTGTCAGTGAGCACGTACTTCGGCCGGCCGGGCCGCTCGGGGTCCGCAACGCGTTCGAGCAGCTCCTCATCGCACAATCGCTTCAGTCGGTTGGTAAGGACGTTGCTGGCAATACCGAGCTTCGCCTGGAACTCCTCGAACCGCGTTAGGCCGACGAGGGCGTCGCGGAGGATCAGCAAAGTCCATCGCTCCCCGATGACCTCGAGTGATCGCGCGATCGAGCACACCTGTTCGGGATAGTCGCGTTGGAGCACATGCCAATCGTATCTGACTTGCTTGACAAAAGCCAGCCCACCTGCGTAGTCTGGCTTGCATGACGCAAGCTGACCATCCTGAGGAGGAGTCATGAAGCGCAGGCCCCTGATCCTGATCTCGCTGCTGCTGGCGGCGTTTGTGATCAATCTCGACACCACGATCGTCAACGTCGCCTTGCCGTCGCTCGTGCGCCAGCTACACGCGTCGGACTCGCAGCTGCAGTGGATCGTGGACGCTTTCAATTTGCTGTTCGCCGGCTCGGTGCTGGCGGCGGGGAGCCTGTCTGACCGGTTCGGGCGCAAGGGGATGCTGCTGGCCGGCCTAGCGGTCTTCGGTCTGGCCAGCCTGGCGGGCGGGCTGACGGACAGTCCCGGTGAGCTGATCGCGGCGCGCTCGGTGATGGGCGTCGGTGCGGCGATGGTGTTCCCGTCGACGCTGTCGCTGATCACCAACGTGTTCATCGAGCGGGGTGAGCGCGCCCGGGCGATCGGCTTGTGGGGCGCGATCACCGGCATGGCGATCGCGCTCGGGCCGATCGTCGGCGGCTGGCTGCTGGAGCTCTCCGACTGGCGCAGCATCTTCTTCGCGATGGTCCCGATCGCCGCCGGCGCCGGTGTCCTGGCTGCCCGCTACGTTCCGACGTCGCGTGACCCGCACGCGCCCCGCGCCGACCGCGCCGGGTTCGCGCTGTCGACCGCGACAATCGGGCTGCTCGTCTACGCGATCATCGAGGCCCCGAACCACGGTTGGGGTAGCGCGCGGACGCTCGGGAGCTTCGCGCTGACCACAGTGCTGGCGGCAGCGTTCGTGGCCTGGGAGAGGCGCACCGAGCACGCGATGCTCGACGTGAGCCTGTTCCGCAACCCGCGGTTCACGGCCGCCAGCGCCTCTGTCGCGATCTCGTTCTTCGCGCTGTCCGGGTTCATCTTCCTGGTCACTCAGCTGTTCCAGTTCGTAAAGGGCTACGGGCCGCTGTCCACCGGCGTGCGCCTGCTGCCAGTCGCCTCATTCGTCGCGATCTCCTCGATCCTCGGCACCAAGCTGGCCGTCCGGTTCGGCACGAAGCTGATCGTTGCCTGCGGTCTGTTCTTGATGACGGCGTTCTACCTGTGGGTCTCGACCTCATCGGCCAGCACCGGCTATGCGACGATCGCCGCCCAGATGGTCGTTCTCGGGACGGGGATGGGCCTCACCAGCGCGCCAGCGACCGAGGCGATCATGGGCGTCGTACCGACGGCGAAGGCGGGCGTCGGGTCGGCGGTCAACGACGCCACGCGCCTCTTGGGCGGCACCCTCGGCGTCGCCGTGATCGGCAGCGTCTACGCGTCGCTGTACGCCAGCCGGCTCACCGGTGCGCTCCCCGGGGGGTTGCCCGCCAGTGTCGCGCGGACCGCGCACGCGTCCGTTGGCGCCGCGCTCACAGTCGCGGGCAAGCTGACCCATGGCGGCCATCCGCTCCTCGCCTCAGCCATCCACAACGCCGCTAACTCGGCCTTCTTCCAGGGCTTCCACGCGGCCAACTATGTCGCCGCGGGCATCGCCGCCGCCGGCGGCGTGATGGCGCTGCTGCTGCTGCCCGCCCAGCCAACCACCAGCCGCGGCGACACCCCAGAGATCCCCACACCACCGACGCCGGCCACGGCTGCGGCACACGCGTGAACCCACCTCTAAGCGACAGGAGACAGAACACCATGAGCACCCACCGACTCACCCCGCTATCCACCGAGGCCAGCTCGAGGCTCGGCGCCGATCCGACGACGACAAATCCCGCCGAGCGCCAATACGCCACCGGCCTGACCCGCGAGAACATCGAGTCGGCGCTCAGAGAGGCCGGGAAGAACCCTCGACGGCTCTCACCCGCGGATCTCGCGCCGCTTGAGGATTTCCATTCTCTCGGCCGGATCGCGACTGTGCAGCTGATCCAGCTCGCGGGTGTGAGCGCCGGCGATCGCGTGCTCGATGCCGGCACCGGGATCGGCGGGACCGCACGCATGCTCGCGGCGGAGGCAGGCTGCCACGTCACCGCCGTCGACCTCACCGCCGAATACTGCGAGACCGCCGACTGGCTCAACACCGCCGCCGGCCTCAGCTCCCGCATCGAGGTCCGCCGCGCGGATGTGACCGAGCTCCCGTTCGCCGACGGCACATTTGACGTTGTCATCAGCCAGCACGTCCAGATGAACGTCGCCGACAAGTCACGCCTCTACGCCGAAGCCCGGCGAGTGCTCACGCCCGGCGGCCGCCTCGCGCTCTGGGACGTCACCGCCGGACCGGAGCAGCCGATCACCTTCCCCGTCCCGTGGGCGACGGATCCCCGGGACAGCCACCTGGTCACCCCCGACGAGCTTCGCGAGGCGACTGCAGGCGCCGGCTTCGCGGTCTCGGCCTGGAACGACCTCACCGAGGCAGCCGCCGAAGCAATGCGTGCGTTCTTCGCCGCACCGCCAAGTCCGCTCGGCCTGCATGTCTTCGTCCCCGACTTCGCCCACAAGGCAGCCAACCTCGTCGCCAACGCCGAGCAGAACCGCATCCGCCTGATCCAGGCCGTACTCACCGCGCAGTAACGCGCCGACCTCGTGCGGACCAGACCCGGCGCTCGACGGGTCAGCCGCCGTTGACCGCCCGCTCGATGGCGGCTCGCGTCAGCACCCCGTGAGTGACGCCCGTGCAGGCCAGGCCGGCCTTGAGCACCGATGGCTGATGAAGGTCGATCCCGGCACTGGCGACCATCTGCGGGGTCAACTGGCCCCGGCTGGTGGGGTCTGGGAAGTTGGGGAGCCCGTGGCTGCGCACGCAGCGGGCGAACGCCTGGATCGCGGCGGTGTGCGCTTGACTTTCTGCCACATCCTGGCCTGTCCCTGGGCTGCCGCCGTTGATGTGCATGCAGGCTGTCTGAGCCGCCTGGGCCTGGGAGTTGGTGATCGCTTGGAGCGCGCTGACCACGGCCCGCTTATCGTCCCCTCTGCTGCTGGGGTCCGGGAAGTTCGGCACCCCGTGCGAGCGCATACAGCGAGCGTAGGCGAGCGCTCCGGCTTGTGTTTGCGTCGGCGTCGTGGCGGCGGTCGTGGAGAAGCCGCCGCCAAAGCCGGCGGTGAGCAGCCAGACCGCAGCAGCCACGACGACGGAGGTGGTGAGGATTAGTGTGCGACGACGCATGATGGTCAGTTCCTTTCGGTCAATCGAGGCGGGAAGCCACGTTTTGGTTGGACAGACGGACGGCCATCATTCGCCCTGGCGCGTTACGCGCCGGTTACCGCGTTATTTCGCTGTAACACGCTCGACGGCATCATCAGCGTCGTGAAGACCGGCAGAATTCCAACCCAGCTCGCGCTGCGTGTGCCTCTCCCCCGCCCGACGGTCCGGTGGCGGTTGACGCTGCTCTACAGCCTCCTATTCCTGATCTGCGGCGCTGCGCTCTTGGCGATCACGTACTGGCTCTTCGCCAACTTCGCGATCTCCCCGCCCAAAGAGCCCTTCAATCCCACGATGGTGCGGCTCGAGACGGCGATGTCCGTCGGGCGCTCCAACGGGCTGCATCGCCTGCAGCTCTACTCGGGGATCGCGCTGGCGATCATGGGGCTCGTCTCCGTCGGGCTCGGATGGCTGGTGGCCGGGCGGGTACTGGCGCCGCTGCGGGTGATCACCGCCACCGCGGACCGGATCTCCGACACGACTCTTCACGAACGCCTGGCGATGTCCGGCCCCCGTGACGAGCTGCGCCTGCTTGCCGACACGATCGACCGGCTGCTGGCACGCTTGGAGGCTGCCTTTGACGCGCAGCGACGGTTCGTCGCAAACGCGTCACATGAGCTGCGCACGCCCCTTGCGATGATGCGCACCACCCTCGACGTGGCGATCGCCAAACCCGGAGCGGTGCCGTTGCGCACCCGCGAGTTGGACGCCGAGCTGCGCGTGGATCTCGACCTTGCCGAGCAGCTGCTGGAGACCTTCCTCAGCCTGGCCCGCGCTCAAAGCGGCCAGCTTGACGAGCGCAGCCAGGTCGCGCTCGAGCCGCTCATCCACTCCGCGCTCAGCGATCGTGCCGACGAGATCGCCGCCAAGAGGCTGACTGTCGAGAGAGACCTCGCCGCGGCTGGCGTCATGGGCAGTCCGACGTTGCTCCGGCGGATGATCGAGAACGTGATTGAGAACGCGGTGCGCTACACCCAGCCAGGTGGCTCGGTCGAGATTGCGCTCTCGTCACCTGCCAGTCGGCAGGCGCGAGTGGTCATCGCCAGCAGCGGCCCCGTGCTCGACCCCGGCGCGGTCGCCGAGCTCGTCCAGCCGTTCAAGCGTCTCAGCGAGGACCGCACTGGATCACAGAATGGGCACGGGCTCGGACTCTCGATCGCCGCCGCCGTGGCCGCAGCGCACAACGGCCAGCTCGATCTATGCGCTCGCTCGCAGGGAGGACTCCGAGTCGCAATCACGCTTCAAGCCAACACCGTCGCGCACCTCGTGAAGGCCACCACGTGAGGGTGCTCGTCGTCGAGGACATCCCCCGGCACGCCAACCGCATAGCCGAGGGACTTCGTGACCAAGGGATCGCCGTCGACGTCGCCTACGACGGCCACGAAGCGCTTGCCAAGCTCAACGTCAACCCTTACGAGGTTGTTCTCCTCGACCGCGACCTTCCCGGCATTCACGGTGATGAGATCTGTCAGCTCATCACCCGCATCGACGAACCCCCGCTGATCCTGATGCTCACCGCGGCCGGGGGGCCCGCCGACCGCGTGCGAGGACTCGCGCTCGGCGCCGACGACTACCTCGCCAAACCCTTCCACTTCCCCGAACTCGTACTACGCGTTCGTGCGCTCGCCCGACGCAAACCGAACGCTCGCCGTCTTGCCCTCCAAGCAGGCGGAGTCGAGCTTGACCCGCGCACCGGAACCGTCACCCGCGATGGGCGGGCGATCGAACTCTCCAATAAGGAGCGTGCCGTGCTCGAAGCCCTGCTCAAAGCCAGTCCGGGCGCACTGAGCGCCGAGCGGCTGCTCGAGCAGGCCTGGGACGAGAACGTCGATCCATTCACCAACACCGTCAGAGTCACGATCGCCCGGCTGAGGCGCAGACTCGGGCAACCCGAAATCATCCACAACACCCCCGGGGTCGGGTACAGGATCACCGATTCGCCCTGACACAGGCGGAGGTCGCGCGCAACAGCCCTGACTGCCTGACCAGCTGCTCGCACAGACCAGGTTTCGCACCCGGTCCCGACCGGATGCAACCGAGAAACCTCGTTTACCAGCTACTTCGCGATGCCGCCGGTGGGGCTCGAACCCACGACCTACGGATTAAAGGATGCTCATATACAGGGCTTTTATCGTAGATACGGGCGTCTGAGTCTGGTTAGAGCAGGTTGACCCCGCTCGGCTCTGCTGATTTCGGGACATGGTTCGGGACATGACCCGGAGTCGTTGAAAAGGGGGGTCTGGGGGTGACTCGCTATTCGCTCGCCCGCGCGTGTCACCGACCAACGTTCTACGGACGTCAGTGGGCGTACTCTGGAGTAAGGATGAGCTGGGATTTGCGACACCGCGGGTCATCGCTGGCGATCCGGCTGCTGCTGGCAGTTTGGATTCCCATCGTCGTTGTTGTGCTGTGCGCAACGGGACGCTGGTGGGGCCTGGTGTTCGTGGTTCCCCTGGTCGTTGATCTGTACTTGCTTCGCCGGATCTTGGCGGCCGGCTCCGGCCGCTAGCGCCGGGTCGGCGAAGTCCGGGCCTCAGGACTGCGCGGCCGAGGGTTGGTGCACTCACTCTCGCTTTGCGGGAAGCGCTGTCAGCTGCGCGAGCCGTCGCAGATGCCGAACCCTGATCGCGGCGATATCGAGACTTCGTGATGGCGGCGCCGGCGCCGGCGAACCAGGTGTGGATGGAGGCGCAGAATGGGGCCGACGACAATATCGGGGATGGATGTCTCGGCTTCGAGGCGGAAGCGCCGCACGTTGACTCTCAGCGTCGTGGTCGGCGCCACGGCACTTGCCGGCTGCGGAGACGGCGACCGCGTCCACGCGGCGAGCAGCGGTTCGAGGGTTCGTGTGCTATCGGCGGAGTTGATCGCGCACGCTCGACGGCTGGGACTCACGAAGGACCTTCCGACGGGACTGGCCCGCGCTTGTCGAGACCTCGCGTTGCGCGCTCGACAGCAACATGTGTCGCGAGCGGTCCTTTGCCCGCCGCTGGTGCCATCAGGCGGACTGCGAATGCGCCCTCTCGCATCAGGGGCGGAGACGACCGCCGACCTCCGCCCTGGCTATAGCATCGACGTGAGGAGCACCGGGCTGCCAAACGCCAACGGCGGACACTGGGTATTCGCCGCAGGCAACGCGTCAGCGCTGCGCACGCAGATCTTTCCCCCTGCGCCGGAGGCACCCGCAGGCCAACGACCGATACGTGGGGCCCGCCCGATCCGCACCACCCACATCCAACTGGCGGGCCGCCCAGCGGTCGTCTACTACATGCCACGGTTACCTCCCCCGAGCCAAACTGATGGCCCAAGTCATCAGCTACCAACTCAGGACCACACGCCAATGACGAACTAGGACCCAGAGCCGAACCCCCTCCATCGAAAACAGCATCATCAGCGAACGCTTCCCTCCGATTGGGCCGACGCCGGCGTCTCAGTTACCAAGGCCAATCGCACGCCTCGGTAGGCCGACGCACGGTTCTGAGACGATGTAGATATGGATGGTGCTGACAGCTCCGAGCTCGGCCAGCTCCCTGTCGCGTGCACCCTAGGCCCGGACGACGGCGCCGCGAGGATGCGGCGATGGGAGGCTTTGTCTGCACGAGGCCGTCTCAGTGCTCGACGCCGCGGTGATCTCCTTGAAGTTCGGTACACGGCGGCGTCTGATCTGTTCCAGGAGTTGCGAGCACTCGCCGATGCCGAGCGGCAATGCTGCGCGTTTGCCGAGTGGACGGTCACCCAAGAAGAAGATCACGTCGTCCTTCGCGTCGCGACCGCCTCAGGACGGCCTGATGACATCGCCGCGATCGCTGCTTTGTTTCGAGCTGGCTGACCTTCAAGCGCCAGTCGCCGCACCCACCGACCAGCGGACGCTTGCGGCACGCAGAAGGCCGGTGCCGTGGCCGTCTCTCGTCGGCGCGCGACCAGACGGATCAGCACAGAGCTCGACCCCGGCTCAGCTCAGAACAGGTCCCAGTAGTGCTCCCGTCGCCGCATCGCGTCGGCGGGCTCCTCGAGGAGGACTCGGCCGGAGCGCAACACATATACGCGGTCGGCCTCGCGCAGCGCGTGGCCGACATTCTGCTCGACGAGGACGACCGCGCAGCCGCGCTCGTCCGCCAGGCGCCGGAACGACGTGAGGATCTGTTGCATGATCGCGGGCGATACACCCAGCGAAGGCTCGTCGAACAGCATCAGTTGCGGGTCAGACATGAGCGCCATACCGACGCCGAGGATCCGTTGCTCGCCGCCGCTGAACGTCCCGGCGTTCTGGTCACAGCGCTCCGCGAGGATCGGAAACATCTCGTAGACGCGATCGAGCCGGAGCTGGCGCGTGGCGCTCGATCTCTCCTGCAGCGCGGCGAGCCGGAGGTTCACAGCGACGGAGAGGTTGGGAAAAAGGAAGCGCTCGGCTGGGATGTAGGACATCCCCAGTCGGACATGCTGCGCCGGACTCGCGCGCGAGACGTCGCTGCCCTGGTACAGCACCCGGCCGTGGATCGGGTGCAGGAGCCCGAAGATCGTCTTCAACGTCGTCGTCTTGCCGGCCCCGTTGTGACCGAGCACTGAGACGATCTCGCCACGGGTCACCGAGAGCGACACACCGTGGACTACCGGCCGGCGGCGATAGCCCGCTGCGACCGCGTCGACGACGAGCACCGGCGCGTCGGTCAGGTCACGGCTGGCCAAAGTAGGCCTCCACGAGTCGCTCTTCCTTCGTGAGCTCCTGCATCGTGCCCGCGGCCGTGATGCGGCCCCCCTCCATGAAGTACACGTGGTCGGCGACGCGCTCGACGAAGCTCAGGTTGTGCTCGACGACGCAGATCGTCAGTCCGCGCTCGGCCAGCCTCCGGATGATGTCGACCATCCGATCGACCCATTCCGCGCTGATGCCGGAGGCCGCCTCGTCGAGGAGCAGCACCTTGGCGTCCGCGGCCAGGATGCGGGCCAGCGCCACCAGCTTCTGCTCGCCGAACGGAAGCGTCGACACGGTCGCGGACCTCTGCGCCGACAGCCCGACGAAGGCCAGCGCCTGCTCCGTCGCGTGTCGCGTCCGCTTCTGGTCCTGGATCACCCGCCACGGCGTGAGGAAGAGGTCGCGCAGCGTCTCGCCACGTTGGTGTGGAACGGCCATCGCCACGTTCTCGAACACTGAGAGGTTCGCGAACACCCGGACGTCCTGGAACGAGCGCACCATCCCGTGCCGGGCGACGCGATCGATCGGCCATCCGGTGATGTCCTGTCCGAACAGCTCGACCGTTCCCGCGTCCGCCAAGGACACGCCGGTGATGATGTTGAACACCGTGCTCTTGCCCGCGCCGTTAGGCCCGATGAGGCCCGCGACGCGCCCCTCGCGCAGCTCGAAGCTCAGGCCGTCGACCGCCTTGATGCCGCCGAACGCCTTGTGGACGTCGAACACCTGGACGACCGGGGCGGAGCCCACCGGCTGATCGCGGGTGCCGGCTTGGTCGGCGATCGTGGTCGCGAGCGCTTCCGCCGTGACCTCCTCGCCGGCGGGCACGACGCGACCGCGGCGCAGTCGCCGTATCGCTGCGCCGAAGCCGACCCGCTCGGGCAGCAGCCCGGCGGGTCGCACGAGCATCACGACCACCAGGAGCAGGCCGAAGCAGATCAGGCGCACGAGCGCCGCGCTCTGCGGGTCGAGGCTGATCGCCTTCTCGAACACGCCTTGCGAGCCGACGACGACGATCGACGCCACGATCGAGCCGATCAGGTTCCCTCGTCCGCCCAGCACGACGATCGCCACGAGCAGGATCGAGGTCGAGAAGCTGTAGAGCGGCGGTGAGACCGTGCCGTTGTAGAGGCCGAACAGCCCGCCCCCGAGCGCGGCGATCGCTGACGTGAGGCCGAAGACGACGACCTTGCGGACGAGGACGTTCTTCCCCAACGCCTGCGTCGCGAGCTGATCCTCGCGAATGCCGCGCAGCACGCGACCGAACGGGGACTCGCCGATCCACATGAGCAGCCCGAAGACGATGACGGTCAGCACGGCGAGCGGCCAGAGCCAGTCGTTCGGCAGCAGGAGGTCCTTGCCGAGGACGCTCGCGGTCGGAAGCCCTGTGAGTCCCAGCTGCCCTCCAAGTGCCGAGATGTTCGAGATCACGACGATCGCGACCGTCTGCCAGGCGAGCGTGAGCAAGATCAGGTATTCGCCGGCCAGCATCAGCGCCGGGACGCTGATGACCATCCCGATCACCAGCGCGAGCGCCATGCCGAACGCGACGCCGGTGAGCGGGTTCCACCCGTGCTTGACCGACAGGTACGCGCCGGCGTAGCCACCGATCGCAGCGAACGCCGCGTGGGCCACCGAGACCTGGCCGGCGTAGCCAAGCAGCAAGTTGAGCGACATCGCCATGATCGCGAAGATCAGGCACTGGTTGAGGATGTCGACCCAGTACACGCGTGCCCCGCTAGACGCTGTCCCGGACGTCGGGCGGCATCCGTCCCGGGCTCGGTCGGGTCAGGCCACCCGAGAGCTGACGAATCGCCGTCGGTAGCACGCGGTACGTCAACCACACGAGCAGTAGGCCGAACACCACGATGCTGCTCTGCGACTGGGTGACCCAGAGCGTGCTGAGGCTCTCGATCAGGCCGATGAGCAGCCCGACGAGCCCGACGAGCCACGGGGCTCGGTTCACGCCCGCGAGGAAGGCCACCACGAACGCGTAGAACACTGACGTGTCGCCCATCGACGGCGTGACCGCGAAGCGCATGCCCGCGAACCCCGCGGCGACGCCGTCGATCAGCGAGGCGATCGCGAACACGAGCATGAAGATCCTGCGCACGTTGACGCCGATCACCGAGGCCATCTCGGGGTTGGCGCTCACCGCCTTGATCTGCTGGCCGAGGATGCTTCGGTTGAGCGCGACCGTCAGCCCACCGGCGATCAGGATCGCGACCATGACCAGGGTGACGTCGAGGCGGGTGAAGACGACCCCGTGGATCCGGTAGGTGTGATCGGGAAACCCGCCGAGCGGGCGCGTGTCGTTGCCCCACACCTCCGGGATGAAGTTCGCCCCGGCGATGACCAGCCCGAGCGAGGCGACGAAGACGGAGAGCATCGGCGCATCGCCACCCCGCGCGGCCACCGGGCGATAGACGAGCGCCTCGCACGCCACGCCGAGCACGACGCCCGCGCTCAAGCCGATGATCAATGCCGGCAGCAGGGCGAGTCCCCAGACTCCGACCCCTATTGCGGCGATGTAGGCGGTGAACGTGAACGTCGTGCCGAACGCGAGGTGAAAGCGGCCGGTCACACCGAGGATCAGCGCGAACCCGATGCCGAGCAGGGCGTAGCCCGCACCGTTGATGATGCCGGTGACTGCCGCCTGCAGGACATCGCGGACCGAATCGATCCCGACGAAGCTCGCGATTGGGTATGAGAGCGCCACCGTCGCGCGCTACTGGCCAGCCGGTGGCTTGGCGAGGACCTTGAAGTCGTTTCCGTCGATGTTCCACTCGGCGAGCTGCTTGACCTTCGGCTCGACGGTGAAGAGGCCGATCGGGCGCGTGGTCGGATCGTGCGTCGTGGTGTTGAGCGTGAGCGTCCCGACCGTCTTGTCGTTGCCTCCGTAGACGCTCTTGAAGGTGGGCTTCGCGAGCAGTGCCTGCTGCAGCTGCTCGCCGCTGTTGATGTTGCCTCCCTTGCCGGCGACGCGGGCGGCGAGCTGCAGAAAGGCAATCGTCCCCTCGTAGTAGTTGGGCTGGTAAAACGTGGCCGGGGCCACGCCGAACTTTCGCTTGTACTCGGCGAGGAAGAATTTCGACAGCGGGTTCGGCGGATGGCTGACGTCGAAGTAGTCTGCGGCGAACCAGTACTTGTCGTACCCAGCCCCGGCGATCTTGGCTCCGGTGGGGGTGAGCTCGCCGCCGACGACCTGCGCCGTGAGGCCGGAGGTTGCGTACTGCTTCATGAAGTAGCCCGGGTCCGCGCCATAGAGGCCAATTGAGATGATGTCCGGGTTCAGGTCCTTGAGCTTGGAGAGCACCGTCGCGTAGTCGGTGGCGCCGATCGGTGCCTTGACGACACCGGCGAAGGTGATTCCGGCCAACGCCGCCTGCTTCTTCGCGTTCGCGATGACCGGATCTGCGTAGGCCGCTCCCGCGTCGTAGACGACGATCGCGAAGCGCTTCGCCGCCGGGATCTCGGCCTTGAAGTACTGCAGGAAGGGATAGCCGGCGTCAGGGGTCGTGCCGCGAAATCCCCAGAAGTACGGCTTGCCCTGAAACGTGTTCTGCGTGCCGCCGCCCGGGTCGAACGACAGCATCTTGTACTGCGCGAGGGCCGGCAACGTCGATCCGAACGCGCCGCCGTACGAGTTGACCACCGCACCGTAGCCGTCGATCCCGAGCTCGCGCGCGGTTGCCGCTCCGGCCTGGGGGTCGCCTGTCTTGTTGTCCAGCGACTTGTAGTCGACCTTCAGGCCCAGGTAGCGCTGCATGTCGTCGATGGCAAGCTTCGTGCCGTTGCCCTCATCGATGGCGAAGTTGGCGCCCGGACCGCTGAGCGGCAGGATCGATCCGATCTTGAACGTCTGGCCTTTGAGCTTGGCGGCCTGCTCGTCCGTGATCCCGAGCAGCTGGCGGAACTGCTTGGCCTGCGGGCTGCTCGCGGCCGACGGCGACGAGGCGGAGCTGGTGCTACCGCTGTTGTGGCTGCTGCCGCATGCGGCGACGACGAGCGTCGTCGAGAGCGTTGCGGCGACCGTCGCCAGCCGAATCAGGCCAGACCGTTTCGACCCGTGACCCGGGCTCGGGCGTTTCATGTGCAGTCTCCTCCTGTGGTTTCCCAGATGCGCAAGGGCCCGGCCTGCCTCTCACGAGCGGTGAGGGCGCTGGGCTTGCGCCAGGGAGGAGTCTGCGCGTCTGCAACGCTCCCGTCAGCGGCAATACCTTCCAAACCGGCCTACGTCGGCCTTGTATGTCATGGACAACGGGCGCGCTAGACGACGGAGCCGCTGGGCGCCTGGAAGCGCAGTGCCTCGAGGACGCAGAGAAGCTCCGTCAGACCGGCGACGGTGTGCGGATCCTGGCCACTCTGCTCTCGGATCCGCCTGAGGCGGTAGCGCAGCGTGTTCGGGTGGACGTACAGGGCGGCTGCCGCGTGCGTGATGTTGAGGTTCGCGTCCGCAAACGCGTGGAGAGTCTGCCGCACCTTCGCGAGCGCCTGCTCATCGAGGACGGCCAGCTGCGATGCGCGTGCCGCGATGAGCGCCCGTGTCGGCGGGGGAGCGCTGCTCAGCGCGTATTGCAGCGACGGCATGTCGGCCACGCTCACCACGGGCCGCTCCCGCGATGCGCGCGATAAGCCGAAAATGGCCTGCTCATACGCGCCGCGTACGCCCCCAAAACCGTTGCACGGCGCGCTGATGCCGCACTTGAAGAGCTCGCGATTCGCCGCATCGAGCCGGTGACGCGTGTCGGCCAGCTGAACAGCGAGCGAGTCCTGGTTCTGCGCCGCGGCGACGCCGACGACGACTCCTTGGCGGATCGTGACCAACGGGGCGCTCTCGGGTCCGTTGTGCAGATCGCCCAGCGCGGCGCGCACCTCCTGCACCGCCTCGATCAACGGGCCACCCCCGTTGGCCACGGAGACGACGAAGACCACGAGCTCGCCCCCGGGGTCGAGACCGGGGGCGGCAGGATGGCGCTCGGCCCAGCCGACGTCGACCTGCCCGAGGATCAGCAGCTCGAGCAGGTTGCGGCTGGCCTCGTCGCGGACCGTTCTGACCCGCGCCTCTTCGCGCAGGTACGCCTGCGCGGTGTGTGTCGTGAGCACGTCGAGCTGGTCGAATGTGAGGCGAGCCAGCTCCAGCCCGGTGTCGCGTGACACTTCGAGCGCGACCGCCTCGCGCATGCACTGCTCCCACAGGACGCTGCCTCCGACCCGGTAGGCATGGAGGACCGACTCGAGGCTGATGCCGTACGCGACGCGCACGTGCGCATGCTGTCCGATGAAGTCGAGGGTCTGGAGATCGAGCCGCGCGTGCCCGGCCAGGGCATCGCCGAGCACCTGGACGTTCCGGCACGAGTTCCGGATCACGTCGGCGTGGAGCTCCTTTCCTGCGCGGCGGTATGTCGGGATCTCAGCTCTGATGCGCTGCGCCTCGAGCTCTGCGATCTCCTCGTGGCGCGCCGCCACGCGCTCGCCGATGTGGACGATGTGCTCCTCGCAGGCCTGCAACGCGTCCATGCCGTGTGGCGCAGCCTACCCCATTGCGCAAGCCTAGACCTTGCCCTGAGTCGTTCGAAGCCTACAACGGCACCCTGGCGCGTTTTGGCACTTTTTGCCGCTGACGGAGGGTGGCGATGCCGAGAGACTGCCCATCGATGCGCGGTCTGATGCAAGACGTACCGCTGGCGCTGGCGCCTATCCTCCGGCGCGTCGAGCGTCAGTTCGGGCACAAGACGGTCACGTCGGCGTCGGTCGACGACGAGACCGTCGCCACGTGGGCTCAGGTCGGCGAGGGCGCGCGCCGGATCGTCGGCGTGCTCGAGAGCTTGGACGTCGCCCCTGACGCACGCGTGGCGACGCTCGCCTGGAACACGCGACGCCACGTCGAGCTGTATCTCGGTGTGCCCTGCAGCGGGCGGACGTTGCACACCCTCAACCACCGTCTGGGCGCCGACCAGCTCCGCTACATCGTGAACGACGCGGCGGATGACGTCGTGTTCGTCGACCGCTCGCTGCTGGACGTCCTCTGGCCGCTGGTCGCCGACCTCCCGACCGTGCGCTGGTTCGTCGTCATGGACGACGGCGCCGACGTGCCGCTGCCCGACGATCCGCGGCTGCTCGGCTACGACGCGCTGGTCGCGGCCGCTTCACCGGCGGACCTCGCCCACGTCGACGAGGACCGCGGCGCCAGCCTCTGCTACACGTCCGGCACCACCGGGCACCCGAAGGGCGTTCTCTACAGCCATCGTTCGATCGTCCTGCACGCGTTGATGTTGCTGATGGCCGACAGCTACGCCATCAGCGAGAGTGACGTCGTCATGCCGATCGTGCCGATGTTCCACGTGAACGCCTGGGGCTTTCCGTACGCCGCGATGATGGTCGGGGCGGACCTGGTCCTCCCCGGCCCCGCGATGGGGGCCGAGGATCTGATGGCGCAGATGGCGCGCCATAAGGTCACGTTCGCGGCGGCCGTGGCGACCGTGTGGTCGCGGATGGCGGCGCTGCTCCGCGAGGGCCATGATCTGTCGAGCGTGCGAAAGCTGGCCTGCGGCGGCGGCGCGGTCCCTGATTCTCTCTCCGAGCGATGGGAGGACGCGACCGGCGTCCCGCTGACCAACGGCTGGGGAATGACCGAGACGAGTCCCGTCGTCACGTCCGGGCGCCTAGCGACCCAGCACGACGGGTTGCCGGCGGCGGAGCGCCGCCGGGTCGTGGGGTCCCCGGGACCGGCGTTGCCGCTCTGCGAAGTGCGCATCGTCGACGATGCCGGTAAGCCGCTGGCATGGGACGCGACCACTCCCGGGGAGCTGCAGGTCGCCGGCCCGACGGTCGCCGCCGCCTACTTCGGCGCGAACAGCGACCCGGAGGCGTTCACCGCCGATGGCTGGTTGCGCACGGGCGACGTGGCGACGATCGACGGCCTCGGCTACGTGCGGATCGTCGATCGCCTGAAGGACCTCGTCAAGTCCGGGGGCGAGTGGATCTCGTCGGTCGAACTCGAGAACGCCATCATGGGACACGCGGACGTCACCGAGGCCGCGGTGATCGCGATGCCGGACGAGCAGTGGGGCGAGCGTCCCCTCGCATGTGTCGTCAGGCGCGCCGGATCGAGCCTCTCCTCGAACGACCTGAGCGAGTATCTCCGCGACCGCGTTGCGTCGTGGTGGATCCCGGACCGGTTCGAGTTCCTCGACGTGATCCCGAAGACGTCGACGGGGAAATTCTCGAAGCGCGATCTGCGGCAGAAGATGCGCGGAAAGTACGAGACCTCCGTCGCGGAGTCGCAAGCATGAGCTCCTCGGCGCCGGTTTCACTTTCGCCGCTGTTCGAGGGCGGCAGTTACTTCGAGTGCCCGCGTTGGCACGACGGACGCTGGTGGGCATCGGACTTCTATCGCCGCACGGTGTACACCTACGACGTCGACGGCACGGAGACCGCGGTGCTCGAAGTGGCGAACCAGCCGTCGGGACTGGGTTGGCTACCGGACGGCGATCTACTCGTCGTCTCGATGAAAGACCGGCGGGTCCTGCGGCGCGCAGCGGTCGACGGCTCCGTGACCGTGCACGCCGACGTGTCAGACCTGACCGTCGGGCACCTCAACGACATGGTCGTCGACGACGCCGGCCGCGCCTATGCGGGGTGCTTCGGCTTCGATCTGATGAGCGGGGCGCCACCCGCGCCCGCGGTGATCGTCCGGATCGATCCCGACGGACACGCGGAGATGGCCGCCGACGATCTCTGGTTCCCGAACGGCGCTGTGGTAAGCGAGGACGGTGGGACCCTCATCGTTGCCGAGACCTTCGCCGCGCGGTTCACCGCGTTCACGGTCGCCGCCGACGGCATGCTCAGCGACCGCCGTGTGTGGGCGCAGCCGGGACCGCGGCCCGTGCCGAAGCGGGATCCGCTCGAGATGCTCGGCGCGACGACGTTCGCGCCCGACGGCTGCGCGTTGGACACCGAGGGCCACGTCTGGGTGGCCAACTCTCTCGGTGGAGCAGTGCTGCGCATCGCACCGGACGGCTCCGTCTCCGGCGAGGCGCCACTCCCCGACGGCCTCACCGCCTTCGCCTGCGGCTTGGGCGGCGAGGACGACCGCGAGCTCGTCGTGTGCGCGGCGCCCGACTTCTTCGAGGAGGCGCGCGCAGCGACCCGTGAGGCCGTGCTGCTGCGCGGGCGCGTCGACGTGCCGCAGTCTGGGCGGCCGTGAGCAACCCCAACCACGACAGGGAGTTCCGCATGGAGATCTCGTGTGCCTTTCCGACGACGCTCGAGTCGCCGGCGCACATCGCCGACGCCGAGCAGCTCGGCTACGACCGGGCCTGGCTGTACGACACGCCGCAGCAGAGTCCCGACGTGTGGATGTCGCTCGCGCTCGCCGCCGCGGGCACCGAGCGGATCGGTCTGGGGCCCGGAGTGCTCGTACCGACGCTGCGCCACCCGATGGTCAACGCCGCCGCGACCGCGACGCTCGTCGCGCTGGCTCCCGGGCGCGTCGCCGTGGGGTTCGGCACCGGGTTCACCGGCCGGCGCGCGATGGGCTACCGCGCCATCCCGTGGGCGTACATGGCGGACTACATCCGCGCCTACCGCGGGCTGCTGCGCGGGGAGACAGTCGAATGGGAGGGCGCGCGGATGACGATGCTGCACCCGGACGGGCACGCGCCGGTTCGGCCCATCGATGTGCCGATCATCATCGGCGCCGCCGGACCGAAGGGCGCAGGCGTCGCGCACGAGCTCGGCGACGGCTTGTACGCGTCCATCTCGGTGCCCGAGTTCGCCACTGAGTTCGACCGAGTGTCCCTCCTGTTCTGGGGCACACTCCTCGACGAGGGCGAGGACGCGACCTCGAAGCGCGTGCGCGCCGCCGGCGGCCCCGGGTGGGCGCTGGCCTACCACGCCGCCTACGAGTTCGACAGCCCGGTGCGCGAGCTGCCCGGCGGCGACGCATGGATGGACGTCGTTGAGCGAACCGCGCCCGACGAGCGCCACCTGGTCGTGCACGCGCAGCACTGCGTCGGCCTCAACGAGGCCGACGCGGCGGCCTGGGCAGGCGGAGGGGCCGGCATGCTGACCGACGTCACGCTGAGCGGGACGGCCGAGCAGGTCGGCGAGCGCCTCACGGCCCTGGCCGGGCAGGGGGTCACGGAGCTCGTGTACCAGCCATGCGGCCCGGACATCCACCGCGAGCTCGCGCGGTTCCTGGAGGCGGCAAGGCAGACCGTCGCCGCCTGAAGCTAGCGCTCAGTGAGAGCAGGGCGGCGGTGAGACTCGCGCGCCGCTCGGCTACGACTGGGAGATGTCCAGGTGTTTTCACAGTTCGACCTGGTCGATGATGGACCTGGAGTGCTTCCCAGACGGTCGAGTGACTGAGGGTGGGCACATCCTCGCCGCTGCACCCGAAGTGCTCGCGACGGTCCGCCCTTCCTGATCGTCACACGTATCGCCGCTGCTCCGCTGGGCTAAGTGCGGCAGCGGACGCCCATAAGGGATCGCTCAGCGAACGCTCTGGGGAGGTTCGCGGGCGGGTCGAGCACGGGCCGTCCGGCTAGATTTCGACCGTGCATTACGAAGGGGTTCGGCGCTGCCAGGTTACGGAACGGGAGCGGATCCTGGAAGTCATCAACGCCGCCGCGGTGGCCTACCGCGGCGTAATCCCCGATGACTGCTGGCATGAGCCGTACATGCTCCCGTCCGAGCTTGACCATGACATCGCCGCCGGCGTCGCGTTCTGGGGTTATGACTTCAACGGCTCCTTGATCGGCGTCATGGGCATCCAGCCCATGGGTGACGTCGACCTCATTCGCCACGCGTATGTGATGCCGGGCAACCAGCGGCGCGGGGTGGGCGCAGCCCTGCTGCGTGAACTGCAGCGCCTCAGCACCAATCCGATGCTTGTCGGCACCTGGACGGCCGCCGAGTGGGCGATCCGGTTCTACCGGCGTTACAACTTCGAGCTCGTCGGCGACGAGCTCACGCCATCGCTGCTCAGGCGCTACTGGAGCATCTCGGAGCGCCAGGTCGCGACATCGACGGTGCTCGCCAACCCTGCTTGGCACGAGCGGTAGCCCAGCAAGCCCAACCGGTGTGTACGTAATCGGAAGGCTTATTGCGACTGCATTCCGCGGGCGATTCCGCGGCGCGCCTGCTCACGATCACA
Organism: uncultured Solirubrobacteraceae bacterium; assembly: GCA_963744845.1. Taxonomy (GTDB): domain Bacteria; phylum Actinomycetota; class Thermoleophilia; order Solirubrobacterales; family Solirubrobacteraceae; genus Palsa-465. Next base: position 33,897 of record CAVUVE010000011.1, on the reverse strand, counting down.
ATCAATGAAGTTCTGAGCCATCAGTGAATGGTCTTGACTTGAACCACTCGGACAGCACCAGCCGCAGCGGATTGGCTGAGATGACCGCCCCGGCCGCCTATTCGCCGCTGTCTTCAGGCTCCACTTCCGCCCCGTCTGCTTCGCCGCCCGGCATCGGCCGTCGTGGCTCACGGACCCCCAGTCCACCGCTGCCCTCGTCGCCACCGCGCCGCCCACGCCGACGCCCTCGTCTGAACGCACGCTCTAACCGGCGACGCCGCCGGTCGTCAGGATCAAACTCTTCCGAGACTTCTTCGTCAGCCACCCCTGCTGACGCTACCACCGGCAAACCCCAACGCCATAGACATTTGCGCGACAGCCACCGCGGATAGCGGCTCTTACTCGTCGCAAAAGTTCAACGCTCCACGAACAACGATCCGCGTGAGGGCTCGGGCCCTGAGATTGGCGAGGAGCGAGTCCCTCCCGGTTTGGAGGGCAAGACCTGCTCTTGCGGCGTTGAGGGTGCGCGTCGTGGGGCGGCCGGCCAGAGGTAGCAGGGCCAATTTCCTTGGCGCGGTGGGTGTATGCTCGCGCTTTCAGGGTCCGTTGAGCCTGGGCTTGAGGCACGAAGCGGGTCGTGGGGGGTTTCTCGGTTGAGCCAGAGCTGTCAGCGAAGTGGTTCATCACGCTCTTGGTGGGCGGGCTGCCGAGTGCTGCTCGTGTTGGTGTTGTTGGGGGTCTTTGGTCCGGTGGCGGTGGCGTCGGGTACGTCGTGGACTGCGGTGGTGCCGAGCGCTTTGAACTCTGATTCTTTGGTCACGCTGATCGATCTGGGTACGAATACGGCAGGGCCCGTCGTCTCGACGCCGGGCGCGTCGGCGCAGCTTGGGGTGGCGATTTCGCCGGATGGTCGTACGGCGTATTCGGTGGCGGCTGGGTCGCATGCGCTGGTGGCAATTGATCTGACCGCGAGCCCGGCGACGGCGGGGACGCCGGTGGCTCTGCCCGGGACGCCCGCATACATCGCGATCTCTCCGGATGGCCGCAAGGCGTACGTGGCGAACCCGCAACTCAACGAGCTGATACCGGTCGATCTCACAACGACGCCAATCACGCCCGGAACGCCGATCGCGGTTGGCGGCAGCCCGCGGGGGGTGGCGTTCTCTCCGGATGGCGCGATGGCGTATGTCGCCAACTACAACGACGGCACGGTGACTCCGATCACCGTTGCGACGAACACGCCGGAGAGCGCGATCACGGGGGTGGGCACCAATCCCGATCAGCTCGCGATCACCCCCGATGGCGCGAGAGCGTATGTGACAGACAACGGCTCGTCGAACGTGTACCCGATCACGCTGGCGTCGGGAGTGGTGGGCGCGCCGATCTCGGTGGGCAGCGGGTTGACGCCCTTGGGGATCGCGATCACACCGGACGGAACCAAGGCGTACATCGCGAATTTCGGCTTTGAGGCCGACGGATCCGGGACTGGCGACACGGTCACGCCGATCACGCTCTCGACTGGGGTGGCGGGCTCGCCGATCACGGTGGGGGGCGGGCCGTGGTCGATCGCGGTCACGCCGGATTCGAAGACGGTGTATGTCGGCAATTCGAACGACTACACGGTGACGCCGATCGACGTCGCGACCGGAGTGGCCGGGTCGGCGATCGGTGGTGTGCGCTCACCACGGTCGATCGCGATCACTCCGGATCAGGCGCCAGTCGCGAACTTCGCGGTGACCAGTGGCACTCCGGGGTCGGCGACGAGCTTCGACGCGTCCGCTTCGACTGTGGCGGTCGGGACGATCGTCAAGTTCGTGTGGGACTTCGGCGACGGCACGGCGGCGGTGACGACGAGCACACCGATGACCAGTCACGTCTACGCGAGCGCGGGGACCTATTCCGCGACGGTGAGCGAGACCGATAGTGCCGGCACGTCTAGCAGCGGAGAGGTGTACACCGGTCAGACCGCCAGCCGTGTCGGCAGCTCGAGCGCCAGCACCGCGCGCAGTGTCGTGATCTCCGCCGGACCTCAGCCGGCAGTCAGCCTGAGCGCACCGGGTCTGACTTTCGGCGATGTTGCCGTGGGGAAGGACAGCGATCCCCAGACGTTGAGGATCACGAACACCGGCACCGGGGCGTTGTCGCTCTCCGGCTCGGGGATTTCGGGCCCGGCGGCGCGTGATTTCACACTGAGCGCCGATGCCTGCACGGGGCAGACCGTGGGGGCCGGAGCGTCGTGCACCGTGAACGTCACGTTCATGCCGTCCGCGGCCGGGGCTCGCAGCGCCCAGCTCGCGTTCACCGACAACGCCTCCGGCAGCCCTCACACCATCCCGTTGACTGGAAACGGCGCGACCCTCGGTAGCGTGACCGGCCACGTCCATGACGTGACGAACACGCCGGCGAGCGCGCTCGCGGGAGCGCTCGTTTCGATCTGCCCACGCGGCCAGAACGGAATCGAGCTCGGCGGTGCCAACTGCCACACCACCACCACCGACAGCTCCGGCGCCTACAGCCTGCCCAACCTGAGACCAGGACCGGCCGCGATCGAGGTCCACCCCGTGAGCCCGCGCATCGCGGGAGGCTCCGCGCTGCTCACCGTCATAGCCGGCCCCCCGTCCGTCGAGGACTTCTCATTGCACGCCTCGAGCCCGCTGCCCAACAGCATCACGATCACCAGCCCCAACGGACCGACGACCGGCGGGAGCCCCGTCCTGTATTGGGACGCCCCGTTCCAGCTCACGCTGCCGCCGCTCATCGCCGCCCCCGCTCACGCCACCCCCAAGAGCATCATCGTCACGATCGTCGATGTGTCGCTCTCCAGCGGCCCGACGCCGGTGATCGGCTCCTCGCTCGCCTATCTCACGCTTTACGACGGCTCGGGCAACGCGGTCGGCAGCCGAGCGATCGCGCGCCAGACCCCGGGAGCCGTCGTGGGCGGGTTTGACTTCACCTTCGGAGGCCTGGCAATCGCATCTGGGGCTGGCGGCGCCGGATCGAGCTCGCTTGGCAGCGCAACCCAGATCGTCGCTCAGTCAGGCGGGCTGCACCGTCAAGTGCACGGCACGCTGGGTCTCACCATCCGAAGCGTCCGAGTCGCCTCGGGGACCTCACCTCCAACAGCCGCGAGGCGGAGCTCGGCGGGCCGCTCGTCAGCCACTGTGGCCGCTGACACCGGCCAGTCGATGAGGTGCGAGCTTGCCGAGAGGGAAGTCGATGGGTATATCCAGTCGCTGCATCGCGGAGCCATCTCGGCGTACAACCTGGGATCCCCGGATCCCAGGCTCGACGCCTTGCTCGCCGCGGTGGACGAGTTTTGCGGCCCCGAGGACCCGCCTGCCCCACCGCCCGAGCCGTGCCCCTATCAGCTTTATCCCTGCGGCCCGGTCGACAACATCTTCAACGCTCCTGTGGCGGTCGACCCGAGCGGGTTCGTGACGACCCGTAGCGGGATCCCGCTCGAGCACGCCCGTGTGGTGCTGCAGCGCTCCGACACGGCGACCGGGCCGTTCAGACAGCTCCCGAGCGGCAGCCCTCGGATGTCCGCGTCCAACCGCCGAAACCCGGACTTCACCGACCTCAATGGGCATTTCGGGTGGGACGTGTTCCCCGGCTACTACCGCGTTGCCGCCAGCCGCCGCGGCTGTCGCGGAACGGCGCTCTCACCCAGCTCGCCGGTTCCGCCGCCGGTCACCAACCTGCTGCTCAAGCTGAACTGCCCCGGTCTGCGCCGCACGAACACCCACACCCGCATCCTCAGCGCGGTCAAGCGAGGGCCGAGCTTCGCGATCAGCATGCGGACTCTGGCCGGCCGGGCCCGCGTCAACGGAATGGTCACCGTGTCGGCCGGTCGCCGCCTGCACGGCTTCGGGTTCCTCGACCGCAACGGGCGGGCCCGCATCCTCCTCCCCGGGGCATCAGGGCGCCGAACTCGCATCACCGTGCGTTACGCCGGCAACGCACGGTTCGCGCCCAGCAGCGCACGAGCAGGCAGTTAGCCCGCTCACCCCGGTGAACCAAAGACCACCTCGCGGGATCATCAAGACCACGGGGCGCGGCGACCGACCTCGTGCTGGCATCTGGCGCTCTCGCCCGCTAGCTGCTCGGTAGAACCTGCTTTCGAACCCGGCGAGACTCAGCGCCAATCGGTCGGCAGACTCGCAGAGCGCGGGATCCGCGAGGCAAGGATTCGCGCCGGATGCCCGGGTCAGGGTGACGGCTGAGCGCGCCGGGCGATCTGTCGCAGCTTCTTGTCCAGCGTGAGCAGCGCCGAGTCGGTCACGATCGCCGTCGCGAGCGACATGGCGTCCGGGAGTCGCAGCGACTGATGTTCGGCTCGTAGCGCTGCCGCGCGCCGAGCGACCGCGCGATCGATCGGGACGATCGAGATCCCGGCTGCATCGAAGAACTCGTCGACGATCGCGTCGGTGCCTTGTTGCAGCGGGCGCACGATGCTCTCGGCGTAGACCGTCGCTGCCGCGAGCAGCTCGTCGCCGGCCGCTAATCGTGGCCTCAGCTCGGTCAGCGCCGTGGCGTGTTGATCGTCCCCGGGATCGAGGAACGCGATCACGATGTCCGCGTCCAGCGCTACGCGCGCCACTCGTCACGCAGCCGGTCGACATAGCCGCGCGGGTACGTGCCGGCCGGAAGACTGCCCGCATAGCGATCGATGACGTCTTCGGCACGCTCGACCTCGATCCGACCACGGCCAGTCGCCCGGATGATCACCTCGTCCCCTGCGGCCAGGCCGGCATCCTTGAGAACGCTTACAGGGAGCGTGACTTGGTGCTTTCGGGAGACCCTGCTCATCGCTTTACCATTCTAACAGAGCGTAAAGCAAGCTCGGGACGCCGGCAGTGTTTCAGATAGCTGCACACGTCAACCCATTCAAGGGAGGATTCATGGAATCCGTGCTGGACGCTGCTGGTCATCGCCGCTCGCCGGCGACGATGCCCGGCTATCACCGAGGCCGCCCGCCGCGCAACAAAGGCGAGGAGTACCCGCCCGATCCACCAACCGTTGAGGAGATCGTCCCCGTCATGCGCACGGTCGGCGACCGCCCTGACGGGCACTGGCTTCGCGCGCTGGTTGTCTTGCTGTCGCGTGCCGGGCTGCGGATCAGCGCAGCGCTCGCTCTCCAAGAGAGCGACCTCGACGGTGCTCGCGGCGCAGTTCTCGTCCGACGTGGGAAGGGCGGCAAGCGGCGCGAGGTCGGGGTGGACGCTGGGCCTGGGAACAGCTCGACCCGTGGCTCGAGAGCCGCCGCGCGCTGCCTGTCGGCGCGTTGCTTACGTGATCCATGGACCAACCGCGGGGCGGCGGTGGGAGGCATCGGCCGCGCGCAAGCAATTGCACCACGCAGCCGCCGCGGCGGGTGTGAGACGTCGCTTCGCGCCGCACCAGCTGCGCCACGCCCACGCGGTTGAGATGGCGCACGAGGGGGTTCCGCTGGTCGTGATCCAGCGCCAGCTCGGCCACGCCCACCTCGACATCACAAGCATCTATCTCCAGGGCATCGACAGCTCTGAGATCATCAGCGCGGTCCACGGACGGCCATCGCTGACAATCTCCGCCACCGCCGGGCTCCAGCTGAGGAGATAGACGCAGTGCGAACGGGTCGACCGGCATCCGCCGGCCGACCCGACGCCACACCCCAGGCTGGCGATGAGCGGTCTCTCGTGGACGCGCCGGTAAAGACGCGCCTTCGTGTGGGCGCGGGCATCGTCCATCTCGGAACAGGCTCTTGACTTTGCCCCACAAAGTCCACTAGAGTTTGCATCGCAAACTCTAGGTGGGAGACAGGACTATGACTACACACATCGGACGGTCATCCGGAACCCCCGAGGAGGGCAGGATGGAACCCCGCGAGGCGGCGCGCGTCCTGGCGCAGACCCAGGCCGACGCGCGGCGCTCCCTGGACTTCCGGGCGCCGTGGGTGTCGCTGGTGGCGGCGGTGGTGGCGCTGGCCGGCTTCGGGATCGTGTGGCTAAACGTCCGCGATCAGCACCCCTTCACCGGCCCGAGCGCCGCGTCGCTGGTGCTCTTCTACGGGCTGATCGCACTCCGGATCGCCACCGTCATCTACGCCTACGCGCGAGCGCGGACCGGCATCAGCGGCCACTCCGTGAAGGTCCAGCGCGACGAGGCCGTCGTGATGAGCGGGGTCCTGCTTGTCTGCTATCTGGCGCTGATCGGGATTGCGGACAGCCGCTCACACCACGGTACAGGCTTCTACTGGTCGCTTTTCCTGAACGGAACCCTGATCGCGCTCGCCGCCGTCTGGGCCGGGCGCTGCGCGATCCACAAGCGCTGGCACGAAGTCGCGCTCACCGCTGCGGTCGCGCTGATCGCCGCGGTCGCCGCAATTGCCGGCCCTCGAGGCATGTGGCTCGTCAACGGTGCGGGGCTCTGCGTGCTGCTGCTGGCGAACGCGGCGATCGGCATGTGGCAGCGGCGCGGAACTCGGGCACACACGGTGCGGACGGGCGCATGACGGCCGAGGCGCTCGACCCGCTGATTCACGTCCCGGCGCGACTCCAGATCATGGCGGCGCTGGCCACCCTGCCCGACGGCGACCAGCTGTCGTTCAAACGCCTCCAGGACATGCTCGAGCTAACGCCGGGCAACCTGATCACGCATCTGCGCAAACTCGAAGAGGCCGGCTACCTCGCGACCAGCAAGACCGGCAGCGGACCCGCGTCCCGGACCTCGGTCGCGCTGACCCACGACGGGCGCCACGCCCTCGAGATCTACGCCACGACCCTGCGGGGACTGCTGAACGGAGTCTCACCAGGCACCGCAGCCTCCGGCTCGCATCTCGACCGCCACGCTGCTAGGCCGGGCTAATGCTAATCCGACGCGAGGCGGTGGCGGTCAGCGCAACGGCGCTGCGTGAAAGTGGCGCAATCACGGACCAGCGCAACTCTCAGGCCTCGCGAATTGACGGGAGCGCACTGCTGCTCTCCGCCGTCAGTCATCGACCACCACCGAACGGATTTGCTGGCCAACGGCCGTCCGCGGCCGCTCCTGAGCTTGCCTCATCGCCGAACGCTGACTGCGGCTGCACCGGCGACCCGGGCAGCGGGGTTGGTGTCGGCCGAGCAAAGAAATTTGCCGTCGGGCGATGGGTGTGGTTACGATGCTCGTGATCCAGACTCGCGCGTGAAGGACTCCCCTTGAGCTGACTCCGGTAGGAGCGTCTGCTCAAGCCGGGCGAAGCTGTCAGGCGCGACGCCCTTCGTCCTTAAGGCTCTCCTATGTCCGCGTGGTTCCTGCAGGCCCGTCGCGCCGTGGCGCTGACGGCTGGCGTGATGGTGACGGTTGGCTGTTTCGGTGTGTCATCGGCGGCGGCGGATACGGTCACCTCGTCCTACCCCACCCCGGGCACGTACGCGCTGACGATCCCCCAGTATGCGACGTCGATGACCATCACCGCCATCGGCGGAAGCGGGACAGACGGCGCGCGCGACGGAGGTAATGCAAACCCCGCGGGGACGGGCGGACGCGGCTCCCAGGTGAGCGGAACCGTCCAGCTCGGTCCTGGGACGTTCATCAATCCCGGCGACCTGCTGCAGATCAGCGTCGGCGGCGTCGCAGGCGGCGGCAGCGGGGGAAGCGGGAACGAGAACGGCGGCGGCGGGGGCACCGGGGGAGCGGCCACCGTCGTCACCGACCCGGGCGTGGAAACCCTTGCGGTCGCCGGCGGCGGTGGGGGCGGCGGCGGGTCGGGGGGAGCATTCGCCGGCGAGCAAGGCGGCAACGGCGGCGAGGGGACCGGCGGCTCCGGGAGCGGATTCCCGGGCAGCGGCGGCGGCTTCGGACTCGGCGGCAACAGCGGCCAGGACCCCAACAACCGTTGCACCGCGGTGGGGGTCGGCGCGACGGGCGCTCCGGCCAACGGCGGGACAGACGCTGGTGGCGGTGGTGGTGGCGGCAGTGGCTGGTGCGCGGGCGCGGCCGGGTCGCCGGGGGGCGCCGGCGGCGGCGGGGGTGGCGGCGGCGGCACGGGCGGAAGCATCTTCCCGAACGGGGGCACATTTTCGATCGCGCCCGCGTCCGGCAACGGCTCCGTGGTGATCACCTTCACGCGCAGCAATGTCGCGCCGCAGTTCACCTCCGCGGCCGCGGCGACGGTGCCGAACACCGCCAACGTCGCCTTCCAGGTGACGGCCTCGGGCTTTCCGACGCCGACCTTCGCGCTCGTCGGAGCGCCGTCGTGGCTCGCGGTCAACCCGGGCACCGGTGCGATAACGGGCACGATCCCACCGCGGACGCTGGGACGGTTCACTTTCGGCATCACCGCGTCCAACGGAGTCGCGCCGAATGCCTCCCAGCAGTTCACCCTGAGCGTGACCGGGCCGCCGTTCAAGCTGACCGCGCCGGCGACCCTGAAGGGCAACGTGACCAACCCGTTCTCGGCGGCGCTCGTCGCCAGTGGGGGCGTCGCGCCCTACACGTGGTCGCTCGCCTCCGGAACGCTGCCCGCCGGCCTCGCCCTGAGCTCTGCGGGGGTCATCTCCGGAACCCCGACGGCAACGGGGACGAGCACCTTCACCGTCAAGGCCACCGACAGCGCGCTGCCCACGGCAGAGACCGCCACGGAGGCGGTGACGATCACGATCGCGCCGCGGACGCTGACGATCACGACCGCCACCGTCGCGGCGGCGAAGGTCGGGACGCCCTACTCACAGTCCCTGGCGGCCGCAATGGGAATCGCGCCACTGCACTGGAGCATCGCCAGCGGCGCGCTGCCCGCAGGGCTGACGCTCAACGCCACGACCGGCGTCATCACGGGCACGCCGACGACCGCCGGCACGTCCGCCGTCACCATCAAGGCGACTGACGCCACGTCGCCCACGGCGATGATCGCAACCGCGTCGTACACCTTCGTGGTGCACGCGAACATCCAGGCTGCAGTGTTCGTCACCAACGCCGCCAACAGCAGCGTTCGCTCGTTCGCGCTCGGTGCCGGGGGCAACGCCACGCCGGTCACCGCCATCAAGGGCACCTCGACAGGGCTTCTGGGCACCAGTGCGGTCGCGATCGACGCGACCGGGCGCCTGTACGTCACCAGTCTCGCCAACAACACGGTCGCCGAGTTCGCCTACGGGGCGACCGGGAACGTCGCGCCCTCCTCGACGATCACCGGCAGCAACACGGGCATCTCCTATCCCGATGCGCTCGCGATCGACAGCGGCGGTCGCCTCTACGTCGCTGACTACAACACGCAGAGCATCACCGTGTACGCCGCCGGGGCAAGCGGCAACGCGTCTCCGGTCGCGACGATCGCCGGGACGGATACCGGCCTGAGCGGACCGGCGGCACTCGCGTTCGATCCCGCCGGGCACCTGTGGGTCGCCAACTACACCACCAACAGCCTGACGGAATACGCGGCGAACGCCAACGGGGACGCCAAGCCGCTGGCGACGATTGCGGGCAGCTTGACCGGCCTCACCGGCCCTCAGGGCATGACCCTCGACGGCGCCAGCCACCTGCTCGTCTCCAACGCCTACGCCGACTCACTGACGGAGTACGCCACGAGCGCGAACGGAAACGTCGCCCCGCTGCGCACGATCAGCGGCGGAGCGACCGGGCTCGACACGCCCATCGGCGTGGACGTCGATGCCAACGGCAACATCTACGTGGCTAACGAGAACGGCGGCGTCACTGAGTACGGCGCGACCGCCACAAACGACTCGACTCCGCTGAACACCATCTCGGGCTCGTTGACGGGACTGGCCGCGCCCGCCGGGCTCGCCGTCGCTCCGCCACTCGCGGTGCGCACGGCGAAGCTTCCGGCGGCTCGCGTGGGCAGTCGCTACCGCACCCGCCTAAGGGCGTATCTCGGCACGACGCCCTACCGCTGGAGCGTGCGGTCCGGAAGGCTGCCACGCGGCCTGCGCCTGACCCGCCAGGGCATCCTGACCGGAAGACCAGGCCACGCGGGGACTTATCGGTTCACCGTCCGGGTGCGCGACCGCACGCGGCCGGCGATGACGGCCACCCGGCGGCTCAAGCTCGTCGTGCACCACGCACGCCGGTGACGCGCCGCCCACCCGTTGTAACCCGGTCCGGTTCCCCGCTGACCTCTACAGCATTACCGGCGCAGCGCCCTCAGAGATGGTCCACCGCGCGGCCATCAGGTGACAGAACGGCCCGGTCGTGGAGCCTCATCAACTTGCCTCTCGGCCTCCAGGCTGACTTGTGCCGCGCGCGACGGTTGACTGGCGCTCGAGCGGCATCGCTCGGCTGACACCGGACCGATCCCCTGTATCCGGGCGAGCGCTGATGGCGGCCGTATCGGAATACCGATCGTGTCACCGCCTGGCTTGTGCCGTCTGGCTAGCGCGGCCTGGTTGCCCGGGTAGGCTCGCGCGTCATGGCGGATCTGACTGGTGTCCGCGGCGCCACGGTGCTTTTCGGGCTCATGGCGGTCGGCGGCGGGGCGCTCCTCGGCCGGCTGCTGGGAGACACGTGGTCTGCCGCGACCGGTGGTGCGCTGCTCGTCGCCGTGGGGAGCGGGGCGACGCATTGGGTGCAGGGCGAGTTCGAAGACGCGCGTGGCCGAAGATTGCTTGCCGAAGCCCAGCGAACCCCCCGATCGCAGTCCTCACCGTCTCGCGCCCAGTGTCTAAGGCGATCGGCCAGCGGACGGTGCGGCCTCTTCACGCTGGCGCCGCGGCCGTCTCACCACCCATCCAGCATCGGACGCTTTTGGCCACCGAGGTGACATAGCCGAGCCGGCCGACCTGGCGGTCGCAATGCCGAAGGCCTGCTGTTCGGGTACTGCGCCCAAATCTGCTGCCGGCGGTCACTGCCGACGGGAACGAGACCGGCAGCGCAACCACGCGATCGCACCTCTGCGCAGGACCGACTGGGGCGGGGAGGTGCCGTCAGCCGCTGTGCCGCGTGGGCAACTCCAGCCGTACCGGATAATCGACGACGATGGCGCGGCAGGCGCCAATCACCCGCGCGGCGTGCGAGACGGATGGCGGGACCACCGCGGCGTCGCCTGCCTCCAAGCGTCGTTCGGTCCCGTCGATGACGAGAAGGATCGCGCCGCTGACCACGTTCCAGACCTCTTCCTGCTCGTGGTGATGCTGGTGCAGATCGGCAGCGTCCGCGGCGACCTCCCATTGGCCAAACGTCATGTTGGTCGAGTGAAAGAAGCGTCCGGACCATCCGGCGAGCGGCGCGACCTCGATCATCGCCCCGGGGTCGATGAACGGCATCGCCTCAGACTACGCGAGCATGGCTCCCAACCGGCGCAAGTCGCGGACGAGATACTCGACAACCAGCCCACTCCCCCATTCTCCAACACGAATGAACGACCAGCGGTCTGAGCGGCGCCCGGCGGAGCGAGCGACCGTTCAATTCCGAACGCTCACCGAACATGGGTCAGGCCGAAACGAGCGTGCCGAAACTCGATCAAATGCGGCGTCAGATTCGGTGGTGGTGGTGGGCTGCTGCTCGTTCTTGATAGTGGCAGTGATCGTGTTCAGGGCGTGAGCAGCAGCACTGCGCGTGGGGCGGCCATCATCGGGCGGCGGGCGAGGTGGTCAGGAGGCTAAGGCGAGCGATGACGTGATCTAGGCCAGCGTCGAATTCGGCGAGCACCTCGTCGGGGAGGTCCCCGAACAGCTCTCGCGCGAGCTGCCGGTGGCCTTCGGCGAGCGCGCAAGCGGTTTCCTGACCCTGCGGGGTGAACGTGACGAGCGTCGCACGGCGATCAGACGGATGGGGTTCGCGGGTCACAAACCCGGTCTCGACCAGCGCGTCGATCAGCGTGGTGATCGTCCGTGGCGCGACCTTGAGGGCGTCAGCGAGCGTTCGCTGAGTGGATGGCCCACGGTGCTGGAGCTCCCACAGCACATGAGCTCGCGACTCGGTCAGGCCCACTCGGGAAAGCCCATCGCGAGTGTCCTCGCCGAGCAGCCGCACGAGCATAAGCACTCGGTCGAGCATCGTTTCCCACCGCTCCACCCGCAAACGGTACCATCCAACATAGTGAGCTTAACTCACGATATGGGTCCCGCCACTAGGACCGCTCATGTCCCCACACACCACATCACCAGACGCAAATATCGAACTCCTCCGCGCCGGCTTTGACGACCTAAACACAGGCGACCTGGACGCATGCGTAGCCCACGCCACGCCCGACTTGGTCATGAACCTGGCCGAACTGCCAGAGCCGATGCGCGGAACCGCGATCTGGCGTCAGAACGCGGAGATGATGAAACGCGCCTTCCCAGACCTACACGCACGCGTCGACGACATCGTCGCCTCACAGGACCGCGTAGCCGTCCGCGTCACCTTCACCGGCACTCACTCCGGCGAGTTCCTGGGCATCCCCGCGACCGGACGCAGCATTCGCTACGTCAGCCACGAGTTCTACCGCATCGCCGACGGCCTGATCGCCGAAGAGTGGATCTGCTCGGATACGGCCACGCTCATGCGCCAAATCACCTAAGCCAGGCTCTGCTCCGGGAGACGGGGTGCTCCCCCTTCGTCGTCCAACCGGCAGCGGGCGCCCGCAGGGGGTCGATGACCGGACGGATTTCGGGGGTAAGGGTGGTCGGCCGCGCCGCCTGACGGCCGGTCTCAATCGCCGAACGCTCTACGAACAGGGCTTGAGGCCGTGCAAACGTCATTTTGGTCACACCTTGTGGCTTGAGAGCAGCCCGCCGTCAGGTGCGTAGATGTCAACAGTCCTCGGCGGCTCTCCGTGATGGCCGATAAAAAGCGAGACGTCTGCGATGCCGTCGTCCGCAAGTTGGCTGCCGTCATCGAGAGTGATTTGCACGCGCCCGATCTCCGCGCCAGTCGGGTCAAGGCTGCCGCCGGCGTAGAACGTCTCGCCGCCCCATTGCCCGCACAGGTTCAACCATGGACGAGATCCCACCGAGGACGGTCGCGGCGTCCCCGGGTCTCGCTCGGTCGGCCCGTCGCTGCCGCCGGCGACGCCATGGGCGACCCATCCCCTCTCGCTGCGCTCGGCGGCCACCAGCCAAAACCACCGGTTGCCCTCTAAGTCGTGAAAGGTGACCGCGTACAGTCTCCGGTCGCCGCTCTCGCGCTGCTTGATCACCGCGATGGCGGCCGCGTCCCGGGCGAACGGTCCATGCGACATCAAGCTCGCGCGGGGCACCAGATCGACCGTCCTGGAGACCGGCTCCGGCTCCGGGCTGAAATCCGCGGGAGCGGTCAAGCTGGCAACGACAGCGTCGTGAGGATCGCGGTGCGCCACATCTCATATGTTGCTGCACCGCGCGCGCCGACGACAGAGAGCCCCGCCTCCTCTCAAGTTTCGCCCTGTATCTGCTTGACGAACTCCTCGGCGTGCTCTGCGCGGACGGATGGTTACGCGGTGACGCGACCGCGGCGCACGCTCGTTTGACGATCGATCAGCGTGACCTGGCCCGCTCGCCCGGCCCGGGGCTCACCGTCTCACCTGGGAACGTCTACTGCAAGAACGAAATTCCTGAAGAATGCTCGTCGGTCAACGCGAGTAGGCACCGATTGACCAATCAGTTGTTGGCGCCCGCACTCGGCGCAGTGGCCCCTGCCTGTGATCAGCGAATACCTGGCAGGAGCGCGAGCGTGAGGATCGTGTGGGCGCGGGACCGCAGCCGCAGTCGGTAGACGCCGAAGGGCGGGCGGTGGTGTGCGTGCAGGACTAGTTGGGCGGTTCCCCGCTTCCTGACGGTGACGCGGCCGCGGGCGATGGTCGCGCGTCCGTGAAGCAGGACGCCGCCCAGTGGACCGGTTCTAACGACGAGCTCGCCGACCTGCAGCCGGATCCCGCATCGCAGGGCGGTGCAACGGCCGACGGTGAGGCGAACATCGAGCCGTCGGGTGCCGGGCGGCCCCTGAGTGCAACGGGCGCCGAAGCGGCCGGGCGCGCAGGCGACGTGGAGCGTCAGCCGTCGGGTGTCGATCATCCGGTGGGGCGAGCTGTCGCTGACGCGGATCCGCACGCGACGCACTCCACGGACGCGTGGGACGCCGGTGATCATGCCCTCGCGCGTGAGATGGAGGCCGGCGGGGAGCCGTCCGTGCGCGACGCGCCATGCGTATGGCGTCGTGCCCAGGGCGGCACGCAGGGTTGCGCGGTAGACGCGCCCGACCGTCGCCACCGGCAGCCGTCGCGTCTGCATGGATAGCGGGGGAGCGACGGCCAGACCTTCCGGCGATCCGAGTCCGGTCGCCGCTCCGGTGATCGTGGCGAGCGGTTGGGCGTCGTCGGTCGCGTCGGCGGCGTAGACGGTGATCGACGGGCCGTTCTCATTCGCGACGTAGATGCGCCCCTGGTCGTCGACGTCGATGCCGTGGGGGAAGGCGAGGCCGGTGTCGGATCCTTGGATGATGCTGAGCGGGACGGTGGTCCCGTTGGCGTCGGCGGCGAAGCGGTCGACTGCCGCCCCGTAGCGGTTGGTGACGAGCAGGTGACCGGTCGCGTCCTGGCCGATCCCGGTAGGGCCGTGGAGGAACCCGGGCGCTTGGATCGTGGCGATCGGCGCTGCGTCACCGTTGGCGGTGGGGGCGTATTCGGTGAGCGTGTTGCCGCTCTGGTTGGCGACCCAGAGGTCACCGGCCGCGTTGACCGTCATCCCGGCGGGACCGTCGAGCCCGGTGTCGGCACCGGCGATCGTTCGCGCCGGCGCCGCGTCGCCGCTCACGCCGGCGGCGTAGACCGTGATCGCCTGCGAGGGCGCGTTGGCGACGTAGAGCTGGCCGTCGGGCCCCAGCGTGATCGCATCGGGGCTGAGCAGGCCGGTGTCGGCTCCGGAGATCGTGCGGTCCGGCATCGCCCCGGGCCCGGCGGATGGCGCCAGCTCCGTGATCGAGTTGCTCTGGGAGTTGGCGACGTAGGTCCGACCGCTCGCATCGATGGCGACGCCGGCCGGCGCCAGCAGACCGTTGGCTTGCCCAAACGTTGACAGCGGCGCGATGTTGCCGGTGAGATCGAGCGGGAAGTCACTGAGCGTGCCACGCGCGCCATCGGTCACGTAGACGCTGCGGACGATCGGCGGCGTGATCGTGAGAACCAGGGTCACCGTCGCCGAGGGCGGGTTCGGCTTGGTGGCGTCGGTGGCAGTGATCGTGACCTTGAACGGGCCACTCCGTGTCGGGGTGCCACTGAGCTGTCCGGTCAGCGGATTGAGCGCGAGGCCGGGCGGGAGGCTCGGTGAGCTCCATTGGTAGGGCGGGGTGGCGCCGCCCGCGGTTAGGCTCGTGGCGTAAGGCTGACCCACCGCGGCATCAGGCAACGCGGTCGTGGTGATGGCCAGCTGCGGGGGTGACACCGCGACCGAGTAGGGATCGTTGAGGCCGGTCGCCGGGCCGCTCAGCACTCCGATCGGCGTAGCGCTGCCGCTGGCGCCCGCCGCGAATGTCCGGACCTCATCGCCCTTGGTGGCGACCACTTCCCGGCCTGACGCATCGACGGCGACTGCGATCGGGGCCGTCACCTCCAGCGGTAAGCCGGAGGCGGCGCTGCCGAGGGCCGCCGCGCCACCGCGCAGCAGCGAATTCCGCACGGAATTGACGACGATGACGTTGCCGGCCGGATCGGTTGCCATACCAATGACGCCTGACGTTCCGCGCCCGAACACGATGCGCGCGCTGGGTGTCGCGTTGCCGGTCGCTCCCGGCGGGTACACCTGGGCCGTGCCGAGGCTCAGGTCGAGAACGACCAGTTGCCCCTGAGGCCCGAAGGCGACGAAGACGGGGTTGGGGAGCCCGGTGATCCGCGACACGATGGACCATGCCCCGTTGACGTGGGCGTACTCGAGAGCACCCCCCGCGGGGGTGTCGCTCACAAGCAGGTGACCGGCGCTGTCCACCGCGACGCCGTCGGAGTTGAGGGCGGGGCCGCCCAGCGGCCCCCCGGTGTCCATGATCACGGCGATCGGCGGCGCATCGCCGTTCGCTCCCGGTGCGTACTCGAGCACGCTGACCCCGGTGGCGACGAACAGGTCGCCGGCGGGATCCACTGCGATCCCACGCGGCGTTAGCTGCGTATGCGGACCGGCGATCGTCCGGACCGGCGGCATGTCGCCCCGCGAGCCGGGCGCGTAGACGGAGATGCTCCGCCCCGCCTGGGAGGCGACGTAGACGGTCGGGAGGGGGCCGTCCGCGGCCGAGACGGTGGTGAGGACGCGGTCGGCACCGTAGGTCGTGCCGAGGGCGTTGGTGGCGACGAGCCGGTAGTGCTCGGTTACGCCTGGCGGCAATGAGACGACCGCCCGGACCGGTTGGGATACGAGCGTGCTCGCGGCCGCACGGTCGGGGGTGGTCATCCCGTACGCCGTGGTCGGTCCCAGCTGGAAATGGTAGGTCGTCGGCTCGCCCCCGGTCACCACCGAGCCGGCGATCGCCGCACTGCGCTGGCTGGTGCCGACGTCGGCTGAGGTGGTGGCCCCGGGCGCAGAGAGGGCCAGGAGGGCCTGGGGCCGGCCGAGCGCCGTCTCCTTGCCGCCGATCGTCGCGATCGGGGCGGCGTTGCCGCTGGCGCCGGCCGCGTACTCGGTCACGGTGCCGTTGCCGGCGTTGGCGACCCAGAGGTGGCCGTCGCGGTCGAACGCCATTCCAGTCGGGCTGGCCAGGCCGGTCGCGGGTCCGAACAGGGGGGTCCCTCCTCCGACGATCTCCGGGTCGTAGATCAGCACTAGGTCGTCCGGGAAGTCGACGGCGATCTGTCCGCTGGGGTCGACGGCGACGCCTGCGAGCGGATTGCCCGGGCTCGAGGTCAGGTTCATCGGGGGGGTGTTCCCGGCCGTCCCCGGGGCGAAGCGCACGAGCGTCGAAGTGCTGGGGGGGATGCTGCCGTCGGCCACGAGCAGGTTCCCGAAGGCGTCAAAGGCGATCGCCTGCGGCCTGACGATCTGAGTGGCCGGTCCGCCCAGCGCGGCGATCGGAGTCGCGTCGCCGCTGACCCCGGCGGCGTACTCGGTGATCATCGAACTGGTTTGGTTGGCCACCCACAGATGGCCGGCGGCATCGAACGCCAGTCCGGTGGGGGCCGCGAGCCGCGTATGCGTTCCGGCGACGGTCGTGATCAGTCTCGAAACCCCGTCGCTGCCGACAGCGAACCCCCTGAGGACATTCGCCGACGGGTCGGCGACCCAGATCGTCCCGGCGGCATCGCGGGCCAGGCCGCTTGCCCGCTTGAGGTTCCCGCCGAACCTCGTCAGCGGCGCGACGTCGCCGTTCGCGCCGGGCCCGAATCCGACCACGAACGGACTCGCGGCGCCGGCATCGCCGACGTACAGCGTCGGTGCGGTTGCGGCAGGTGGCGTGGCCGCGCCCGCGGCCGTCGTGACGCCGGCAGCACCGACACCAGCCGCCAAGACCGCGGTCAGCGCCCGCGCGACCCAGCGTCGAATGGCGGAGCTGTGCATGGTCACGTCGGTTCGGCTGGCAGCCGCATCGCCATCGCGGCGAGCGCTGGCGAGAGCCAGCTCAATCGTCCGCGTCAACCCCATCCAGCCCGAGAACCATTCGCCGGCGCCATCGCTGTCGCGGACGCGTCCGCTCACCGGCTCGGCGTTGACGTCGAACTCGAGGGTCAGCAACAGCCGCGGTCCCAGATCCATGACGCAGATCCTCCTCGGGGCCCGCTGAGTTCGCGTCGGCCGCCGTGGCTGATCTTTTCCTGCGACCACCCCGAGGCCAGCGCTGCCGCCTAGCATCCGCGCGAATGAACGACTGGCTCAACGGAGGATCTGATCGAGCGCGACCGCGAGGTCACGGCCATCGCGCGTGCCTGTCCGGGGCCGCCGCCGGACGCGGCGGTGTCGTGATGATCGAGGGGCCGCCCGGGATCGGCAAATCGCGCCTGCTGGACTCCGCCCGCGAGGATGCCATCGCGCGGGACGTCGTCGTGTGGGAGGGTTGACCTCCCCAATGTCGGCGGCCGCAGCCTGCTCGTGTCATCTTGAGGCGGGCAGGCACGCGGGCGTGTCAACATCAGTGTGCCTTGATGCTTCATCGCTTCTGCCCTGTGCACGCGATCTTCCTCGGCGGCCCCGGGCTGCGCTGGCGCGAGTATGCACCCGATCCGCGTCTTTCTCCGTGGGTCGCGACGGTGTGGACGCTGCGGTGCGAGGTGTCGCAGCGGCTACACGTGCTGCCGGACGGCTGCATGGACCTGATCGGCGGCGATCTCGTGGGTACGCTGACCACCGCGCTGATGGCCGATCTGCGGGCTGGGGACGTGAGCCACGGTGTCCGACTGCGACCGGGTGCCTTCACCGCTCTCTACGGTGTTCCAGCTAGCGAGCTGGCGGGCTTGCGAATCCCGCTGGCCGAGGTCGTCAGGCCGCGATCGCTCACCTCCCTGGCCGCCGACGCCCCCGAGCCCGACCCAATCGCGTCGCTCGCGCTGCATGCGCCCAGCGTGGGTTGGTTAGCTCGGCAGACGGGCTACAGCGAGCGTCACCTGCGGCGGCGAATGCTCGCGGCGACCGGCCACACCCCCAAGCGGCTCGCTCGCATCGGGCGCATGCAGGCGACGCTGGCGGCGGGCCGCGGCGATAGCTGGGCGCGCACCGCCGTGGAGTGCGGCTACCACGATGAGTCGCACATGATCAACGACATTCGCCCGCTCGCTGGGGCCACGCCGCACGAATTGCTGAATGGCCGTTTCTTGCAGGGCATCGACGGCTGAGGGCTGCGAGCCTGCCTTCCCATGCAACAGCGAGTGAGCGTGATCACTCTCCCCGTCGACGACGTCCCCGCGGCGCGCGCTTTCTATGAACGGCTCGGTTGGACGGTTAACGCCACCGACGGAGACATCGTCATGTTCCAGGCCGGCGGGATGATCCTTTCGCTGTGGTGGCGCGAGAAGCTCGACGTCGACGGCGGCGTCGCAGACCGCGGCGGCTATGGCAAAGCCGCCCTCGCCTACGCCGTGCACGACACCGAGACCGTCGACGCCGTCATCAAGGACGCGATCGAGGCCGGAGCGACCGTCACCCGGGAGGCGGTCGAGAAGCCATTCGGCTACTCCGGCGTGTTTGCCGATCCGGACGGCCACACGTGGGAGGTGGCCTGGGTGCGCGGCTGGAAGCTGCACGACGACGGATCAGTGAGCCTCGGGTCGATACCCTGAAACGGCCCTGACAACGTCGGTGCTCGTCGACTTCGCGGTCCTGTCACGACGCCACCCAGACAGGCGCGACCAACGGCCGAACCAAGGTCGCTTAGGCCGCTTGGGCCCGAAACGCAAAAGCGGGTCTGCGCTCCGCTGAGGGCTCGATTGGCGCGGAAGGCACGGCTAGTCGAACGAGCCCATCCACTACCGCACCTCTCGAGGACGAAGCGGACGAACGCCGGCCCCTGGTCTCAGATCGCGAACCTCTATCGAACGCCTCGGTGGGCTCGGTCCGGCTACCGCTCATCGATCAAAGCACCAGCCGCGCATCGCTGTGCGAGGCGATGTCAATCGGCCGGAGTCTCAGGACCCGCTCGGCTGGGGGCCCGGAAGTTCGGGTACTAACGCGACGTGGTCCTCGCCGGGATCTTGTTGATCGCCGTTCCGGTCGTCGCGTTCACGGCCGCGCTGCCATGGGCGAACAGCGAACGTCGGAGGCAGACTGAGGGGCCGGCACTCGCTTTGAGGCTCACCGCGGTCTACTTCGTGATCGGAGGTCTATCTGGCGCGGCTGCCCTGGGTCTGTTCACGCGTAGCATCGGACCAGCGCTAACGATGATTGGACTGGGGTCCATGGGTCTCATGAGCGCCGTGCTGATGATGCGTGATGGCAGTCTTCTCGCGCGCGCTCGGCCTCTTGACCGGTGGGAAGCCGGTAGCTTGGGGTGGTTCCTAGTGGGTTCGGCGCTGGCCGGCGTAGCCGTTCTCGTTGATGCAGCGATAGCAACCCACAACCGGCCAGCGCTCGCCGTAATCGTCAGTGCGCTTGCTGTTCCGGTGGCCGGGGGCGCAGTCGCAACCATCGCCATGCTGCGAGGCTGACCCCAACAGCCGCGCTCTTCATCCGGACTAACCAGGAGATCTCGCGCCCGCTGAAGGAGATCTCGGAACGGATCTAGGCCGCCTCCCCTGAGGTCTAATAGCGGCAGCCGACGCCCGCAAGGGCATCGCTGAGCGGACGCCGACCAGGAGTCCGCAGGGGAAGGCTGCGGGAGGCTGCCTTGAGGCGTGTCGCTGGCGGCGTTGTGCTTGAAGGTCGGTTCCCCCGCTCGGCGTTTGGCTCGCCGGCTTGGAGGCGCACGGTAAGCCGCTCGCCGGCGGGGTGCGCGTCGGGCTCCTTCTAAGTGCTCGGCGAAGTGGCGGCTGTCGGCGATGTCGCCGCGTCCGCCTGACGTCGGGCAGCGAGTCAATTGGGGGTCCGCTTCCCCGCCCACTGAGCCAACTGCGCTGAGCAGGGTTAAGCGGTCGGTGGGCAGGGGAGGGTGTTGGGCAGCTAGGCCTCGTCGCCGAGCGCGACGATGTGCTCGGGTAGCCGCTCGTTGTCGCCGTACATGAAGTGGTTGTGCATGTTCTCGGAGAACCGGCTGGCCTCGGTGGACTTTCCGACTGCTTCAGCGGTCTCGCGGATCAGCATGGGCGAGGCACCGCAGCAGACGCCGATGTAATTGATGCCGAGGTCGTGGACTGTCTTGGCGAAGGCGCCGATCTCGTACCGGTTGGCGTACAGCGGGTCCAGCGCGGTCGGGAAGGTGCGGCCGTGCGGCGATGGCACCCTCGCGCGGTCGTCGCTGAGGTTGAAGAAGGTCGGTTCCTCGGCGTTGGTCCGGTAGGGGATCGGCAGCGCGCCGACGTGGCACGACACGGCCGCGCGGATCTGCTTTAGCCAGGGCAGCATCGTCTCGGGCCCGCGGAAGCAGTTCATGCCCACCACGTCCGCGCCGGCCTGCTCCAGCCGCTGGCAGGTCTCCACGATGCCGACCCCGTCGGCCATCTCCTCCAGCGCCATCGGCGCGACGGTGAGGACGACGGGCAGGCCGGTGGCCTTCGCGACCTCGAGCGCCGCCAGCGCCTCACCGGCGTAGTAGAACGTCTCACCGATGATCATGTCGGCGCCGCCCTCGACGGCCCAGCCGACCATCTCTTCGAACATGCCGCGCACCTCGGTCTGGCGGGCGGCATCCCCGGGGTCCCAGATGTTGGTGTTCGAGATATTGCCGGCCATAAGGTCGCCGGGTCGCTGGTCGGCGACCTCCCGGGCGATCTCGAGTGCGGCGCGGTTCAGCGGCTCGAGCAGGTCCTCCTTGCCGATGACCCGCATCTTCTCGCGGTGACCGTTGTACGTGAACGCCTCGACGATGTCGCTGCCGGCGCGCTGAAAGTCGACATGCAGGGTCCGGAGGGCGTCCGGGTATTCCAGGGCAACCTCCGGGACGAACTCACCGGCGCTCAGGTATCCACGACGCTCCAGCTCGAACAGAAAGCCCTCGGCACAGATCACCGGCCCCGCGTCCAGGCGCGCGGTCAGGTCCCCGCTCGGAACCTCATGGGTGGACTCAGTCATGTATTGCTCCTCGGTGGTGAAGGGACCGGATGTCTCACGAGAGAGCAGACAGTCAGACGTCGACAGCAGCGGGCGACGCCAGCGGCCGCCTCCCGCCGGTATCCCTGGCGATGAGCGCAAGCATGATCGTCGGCACAGGCCCTCCATCTCTCGTGGATCGGCACTACACGACGATACAGGCGGTCTCCTACTCCCAGGTCAAGTACTCTGACCCCGCCTTCCCGGGCCGGTGGGCCCGGTGGCGACATAGGGTTCAAGCTCCCTGGTCACAGTGATGAGGACCGTGTCGGACTTGCACCGACTTCCCGGCTCTGCAGCGACGTCGCGAGTGTAGCCGCTGATCACGAAGCCGCGCAACGTCGTGGACGACGCCCGACAGCTCGGTGAGCTCACCCACCACACCGGTGCAATCTCATCTGTCCGCAGGAGGTCGCTGACCGCGAGGTTTCAGTCTCAATCGCCGAACGCTGACTGCGACGGGCCGATGCAAGCGGCCGGCGCATCGGCTTGCGCTCGGATCGCGGCTGCCGCCCCGGGTCCGGGCTTTGGGTGGATTCGGCTGAAGCAGTCGTCTCATTCCATGGAGGGCCTCGGCGAGTGCCTGAGTTTTCAAGGCAGAATCTCGGACCGGGGCGCTGACGCTCACAACTAGGCGCGCCTCGGTGCTCTGCAATAGTCGCTTCAGTGTTGCTTTTAATCACCGGTGCCAGCGGGGTTGGGAAATCCACGGTCCGCGCTGTGATCGAGCCTGACCTGGCTCCGTTGGTTGAGTGCGTCGAGCTCGTGCACCTCACGCCGGCCCCCAGAGTCATGTCACGGGTGTGGCGCCAGCAGACGGCAGAGACCGCGGTGCGCCGAGCCGTCGAACTGCAGGCATCCGGGCGCCACCTGCTGCTGTGCGGTGATCCCGTCCCGGCTGCCGAGCTCGTCGCGGCACCGTCAGCGGCGAGCCTGGACGCTATCGCTGTGTGTTTGCTGGACGTCGCCCCCGATGCCCAGGCGGAGCGGCTCACGTTGCGTGGGGATGACCCGGCGCTGTTGCCACACCACCAAGCATTCGCCGAGTGGATGCGCCGACAGGCGACCGATCCGCTGCACATGACCCACGTGGTCTCCGACGGCGGCTGGGATTCGATGAGGTGGGAGCGCCTTCAAGCACTCTCTGCTCACTGGAAGATGCACACGATCGACACGACCGAGATGACCAGACAGAACGTCGCCGGTGCGGTCCTCGAATGGTGCCAACGGGCGCTCAACGGCGATGCACCAGTTCTCCAATTCACGGGCATCGGCTAAGTGCAGCTGCCGACTGTCGAGCCGGTCTCAGAGCGGATCCACCTGCGGACGCTTTCGGCGCCCTCAGGCCGGCGCCCCGGTCGTCTCAGCTACCAACGCTCACTGAACAAAATTGGAGCCGGCCGCCTAAGCCCCGGAATTGGCGAATACGGGCTCTCATGCGTCGCGGGCAGCGAGTGCTGCTTTCGTGTTCGGCCGGGTGTTTGCCGGTGATGTTGGCGCGTGGCTGCCGTGACCCGGAGCGGTCGTCCGGCCGGTGTCGTGGCGACGCCGGCGCTCCCGTGTTCGGCGCGTCGGCGTGCGCGTGACGGCTGATCAATTGTGAGGGGTCGGCTGGTTGTTGCTGTTCCAGATGTCCCGGGCCATGAGCCATCGGCCGTCGTTTGCGCGGCTGTAGATCGTGATGTACTTGCCGGCATCGCGGATCGTTTCCCCGCCGGTCTTCGGGGTCAGGGTAATGTTGTATGCGCCGCACTCGAATGCCCAGTTGTTGCCAGCCAGGTGGGTCTCGTCGACGTCGAGGGCGAACTCGGCGTTGAAGGCGGAAAGCATGCCCGCTGACCAGGCGTGGATGTTCGCGGTGCCGACGTTAGCGAGGTCGTTGGGCGGCATCTGGATGGCGTCGGGCGCGAAGCACGCCACCCATCCGTCTGCATCGTTGGCGTTGAGGGCAGCGACGTGCGCATGGCGGGTTCGGGCGAGATCGTCAAGCTCAAGCGTTTGAGTCGGCATGGGTCTCTTTCTGAGTTGGGAGTGACTGTGAGCGGTCAGGCCGGGATGCCGGGAGGGCCGAGGATCTCGAGGCCGTATTCGGCGGCCGTCTTCATCACCAGTTCCATGTCGGGCGGCGTTGGAGGACCGGGCGGGAGCTCGGGGCCGGAGGCGGGCTCGGCGAGCGCGCGGACGAAGCCCGCGAAGTCGCCCGGCTCGGTGACCAGGAGGAACCGTGCGATCTCGGAGGTCACGATGAATGTGTGTGGGATGTCGCGCGGCCCGAGGAGGAACGAGCCGGCGGGCGCGACATGGGTCTGGCCGTCGACCCAGATGGTGAGCTCACCTTCGAGGACGTAGAACCACTCGTCCTCGTTGTGGTGGACGTGGAGCGGCGAGCCGGTTCCGCGGGGGGCTGTCTGCTCGGTGACCAGGGCGCCGTCGCCGGCCGCCTTGATCGTCATCAGCCCGCCGAAGAACCAGAGGTGCTCGCCGGTGCCGGGCTGCTGTTCGATAGGGGTGAGAGTTGTCATGTGCGCAGCATGCTCCGCGCCGCGCTGCGTGACCATCCCTCGCGCGCGGGGATCTTTCTTGCACGCGGTGGGAGACTTCGGCGATGGCACGGTCCGTCGAAGCGCTGATCGACGACATCGATCTCCTCGCGTCCCGGGGACTGCCGCGCAAGGAGTTCTTCGCCGAGCTCGCTCCGAGGGTGCGCACGGTGCTCGACAACGACGCGAGCTGTTGGCACACGCTCGATCCGCACACGCGTCTGCTGACCAGCGACGACCCCGCGGAGCTGATCGGCCGCGGGATCCTCACCCCGGAGCAGACCCCCGGCGCCGGCGAGCTGCTCATCCGTAGCGAGTACATGATCGACGACGTCAACACGTTCGCCGAGCTCGCCACCAAGCGGGTGCCGGTCGGGATCCTCAACCATGCCACCCGCGGCAATCCCGAGAACAGCCCGCGATACCGCGATCTCCTCCTGCCGCTCGACATCCCCCACGAGCTCCGCGCCGCATTCGTCATCCGCGGCCGGGTGTGGGGCGCGGTCCACCTCGCCCGCCGCGCGTCGAGCGGGCCGTTCCAGCAGCAGGACGCCGACGCCCTCGGGGCGATCACCGGGGCGGTCGCGCGCGGGATCCGCACTTCGCTGCGCTTCGACGCGGCTCGGCGCATCAATGGGCTCGAGGCGCCCGGGCTCGTCGTCCTCGGCCCGGGTGACGAGGTGGAGATGATCACCCCGCCGGCCCGCGA
Organism: uncultured Solirubrobacteraceae bacterium; assembly: GCA_963744845.1. Lineage (GTDB taxonomy): Bacteria > Actinomycetota > Thermoleophilia > Solirubrobacterales > Solirubrobacteraceae > Palsa-465. The sequence goes on along the minus strand of CAVUVE010000011.1, from coordinate 9,154 downwards.
GTTGCTCGATTCGATCGCCGCCAGCGACATCCCGTACACCGACGACGACATGCCCGCCGCGGTGCTCTCCCTTGCGGGGTTCGTCCGTAGCGCGCCCCACGCAGCCCAGGGAGGCGCGAACGTCGTCACCGTGCCAGCCCAGGACGGTTGGGTCACCCTCCACGCGTCGCGCCCGGGCTCAGGATCCGACGGCCGCGTCGCGATCGTGATCGAGCGCGCCAGCGCGGCCCGCTCGGCAACCGTCCGCCTGGAGGCGTTCGGCGCCACCACCCGCGAGCGCGAGGTCGCCACGCTCCTCGCACGCGGGTTGTCACGCTCCGAGATCGCCGAGTCGCTCGTTCTCTCTCCGCACACAGTCGAGGACCACACCAAAAGCCTCTACGACAAGGTCGGTGTCGCTTCGCGCCAAGAGCTCGTCGCCCGGGTGTTCCTCGACGAGTACCTCCCCGAAGTAGCCCAGAGCACGCCGCTCACCTCCCACGGACGCTTCGACTGCCTCTAACCCGCCAAGACCGCCGCACAATCATCGACCACCAGCTCGCTCGCGGCACCGCCGCTCCGCGACGTGCCTCATTCCGATCTACGTCGGCGACCCTCCATTGCGCGGATAGTAGGCCTCACTCGTCGCATAAGCCGATCCACCATCGGACGCTTTCGACGACCGGTTGACCTGTCGTGCGCCGCGGGCCCCCGTCGCAAATGCCCAACGGTCTGCGAACAACAGCTGGTGAGACGCCGGACTCTGGTTCTCCCGCGTCAGGCGAGGCAGCCGGGTATCCCGTCAGCCCCGGAGGTCGTCCGGTCTAGCGCCGTGAACCCTGGTTTTTGTCCCGGCTCTGGAGGAACCGCGCGCGTATCGGGTGTCGTTGATGGGCGCTGCGTTCTTAGACTCCGCTGTGGTGAAAAGAGGTCTGCAACGTGTCGCGGTGTTCTGTGGGTCGAGTGCCGGGACTAACCCGAATCTCTCCCGCTACTCCTACGAGGTGGGTCGCGGGCTTGCCGACCGCGGAATCGGGCTTGTATACGGTGCTGGCGGCTTCGGTCTGATGCGCGATGTCTCACAGGGTGCCCTGGATGCCGGGGGTGAGGTGATCGGAGTGATTCCCCGCTCGATGCTCGAGCGCGAGTGGGGTCGCGCCGATCTGACCGAGTTGCACGTCGTCGAGACCATGCATGAGCGCAAGGCGATGATGGCTGAGCATGCCGACGCGTTTCTCTGTTTACCGGGCGGTCTTGGAACCTTGGATGAGATCATGGAGGTCTGGAGCTGGCGGCAGATCGGCTTCAACGACGACCCCGTCGGCTTCTTGAACGTCGACCGGTTCTGGACGCCGCTGCTCGGCGCGCTTGACGGTCTGGTCGATGCCGGATTCGTGCGCCGAGAAGTAATGGACGACCTCGTTGTCGCCGACAACCTCGATGATGCCCTGACCGGCCTTGCGAACCGCGCAGGCGCCACGCTCCGGCCGCCCGGGCCTGCCCGTCGCTGAAGAGCACCACGTGCATCCTCACACGGGTGCGGGGCCTGATCCCCGACCCCCGCAGCTGCCGCCAGGCCGCCAAATAGGGAGGGTTCCGGTCGGCCATCGCGTTCGTCGTCGTTACCGGCGACCGAACCCCAGAGCGGCCCCCGCCGAGTCTAAACCGCGATCATCAGGCAGACTGCCGCCTAGGGCGCCCCTAAGCGTTCTCGCTGCGGCGGGCAGTCTTCCCGCCCCCCCACCGTCCGATCAACGATCGGCCACCGAACGGCACGGGAGGCTCAACGGCGACCCCGTGGAGTACGTCGCAATCGTCGAACGAGCCCGCTGGTGAGGAAGGAGATTGCGATGGCGACTGCGGGCCACCACCAGGACCGAAAGAGCAGCGCCGCGACCACGTAAGCAGCGGCGGACATGGCGAGCAGCTTCGCGAGGTGGATGAGCAGCCTTCTGCGTTTGGACGGCTCCAGGGCCTTCCACCGCGCAACTGTTTCCTCGAGACTCGGATTCATCATCCGGACGGACCTACCCGATCCGGGCTGACCCGATGAGAGTTCCTCATCGCCGGAGCAGTCACCGCCTCGGGACCGACCGCTGCTCTTGGCCGGTGAGCGAAAGGCGACGGTCAGCGGGCGCTGGGAGGTCTCATGGGACCAACCGCTAGGCGGACGTCGCCGGGCGCGGAGTGCTGCTTGTCGATCAAAGGAGAAGTCCTCGCGGTTGTCCTCCGCCCGGTCCAGGCTGCTCCGCTGCGCGGGTTGCATCGTCTTGGTGGTGGGTGGGGTGGCGCAGGTCAACGGCCGGCGAAGCGTTGCTTGGCCTCATCGGTGACGGGCGCGTAGAGGTTGATCAGGTTGCCGTCGGGATCGCGCAGCATCGCCGACCGGTTGCCCCAAGGCATCGTCGTCGGCGTCTGCACCCAGTCGGTGACGGACTCGTTGAGGCGCGCGAACTCGGCGTCGACGTCGCCGACTTGCCATTCGATGATGACGCTGTGGTTATCGGCCGGGCGTGCGGCGCCCTCGCTGAACATCGCGACGGTCTCTGAGCGGCCGATCGCCAACGTGCATGAGGGTGAGATGAGCTCGGCAAACGGCGGGGCGGGCCGATCAGCGGTAATGCCGGTAACGGTTTCATAGAAGGAGACCATCCCGTCGAGGTCGTCGGTGATGATCCGGATCGAGGCGAGCTTCATGTGATCTGTCCTGTCGTCGGCGCGGGCTGCAAGAATGACTACACGATGACAAAACGACAATCTGTTGTCAATCCTTGGGATGATGGCGTTGACACGGCGCTCGCGTCGTTCATCGCCGACGTCGTCGAGCTCGCCGGGCTGTTTCGCCGGGTCGCTGACGAGATCGCGCACCAGGAGGGTCAGACTCAGACGCGGTGGTACGCGCTGAGTGTCTTCTCAGACGCGCCGCTGACCGTCTCTCAGGCGGCGCGCCGGCTTGGCACGACACGCCAGGCCGTTCAGCGCACCGCCAACGAGCTGCTCGCGTCCGGCCTAGCGGTCATCAAACCCAATCCTGATCATCGCGCCTCGCCCTTCGTCGTGCTCACCCCAGAGGGCCACCAGACGCTGCAACGGATCTCCGAGGCCGCGATACAAGGGCGTCGAACGTGGTTCTCAGACCGCAACGCAGACGACCTGGCCGCCGCGCACTCCGAGGTGCGACGACTGCGCGACACGCTGCGCAACGCTTCGACGTAGACCTCCGAGCAGGCCCAGGGATAAGAAACTCGGCTGATCCTGCTTCGTCGCCGAACCGGCAACGCCATCAAGGACTGCTCCTTCGGCTAACAGCGGTCGTGCGCGCACGTAAGGCGACCCCCACCGCACGCCGGGCCATACGAACGCGGGCGCACCACGGCATCGAAGAGCGGCTTGAATTCGCCCGCCCCTGTCGGCCGCGCGGAAGAGACCGCCGGCTGGCGCCGGCTCCCGCTCTCGACCTCGCTGCGCTCGGTCAGGATCACGCGATGGGCGTGAGACTCATCCGATCAAGCTCGTCTCACTCGGGAACGCTGATTGCGACGGGTCGAAGGAGAGGGTCGAGGCCGATAGTGTCGCCTCCGAGCCGACGCCGGATCCCCCGGATGACGCCGAGCACCGTGAACCTCAAAGCGAGCGACTCCCCGACACCATCGGGCAGGCGCTTCACGGCCCTCCGCCGGTCAACCAATCCACTCGCACCCGACCACGCTACGCGCTCAGCGCCGTCGGACGGTCACTCGGGCCTGTGCGCCGACATATTTGGTGGCCGTGGCTCGGGCGATGTAGCGACCCGGCTTATCAACGGTGATGGTGACTCGGCCGTCGGCGCCCGTCGTCTTGGATTGTCCGGCCACGGTGACGGTGGCGTCCTTGACGGGATCCCCGGCGTCGAGGACGCGAAACGAGAGGTGCTCGCCGCTGGCAGCGACGAGTGTGAGTCCAGGAAACGTTTGGGTGTGCTCGAGTCCGACGGTGCCGCTGTCATGTTGGACCCGCGCGACGAGGTCGACACGGTCGGCCTGGGCGTTGAGGTCCAGACCGTAGAGCGAACCGTCTCGCGGCCCGTTGAGCACGACCGGAGCGCCGAACACGGAGGCCTGGCCGTTGGAGCGGCGCACGATGATCTTCCCGGTGTCATCAAGCCAGCCGACCCACACGCTTGCCTTCGGACCAGGTGAGCTCGCCGCGGCGACGTACTGCTTGTAGGAGGAACCGGCGGCGAGAGGGTGAACACGGGGGGCGCCCACCGTCCACCCGTTCACCGTCCGGCGCTTGCCGTCCACCGTCGCGACGAAGAACCCCTTGCCCTGGCGGGCGACCAAGGCGACGCGCGTGCTGGCGGGGCAGAACGCCTCGGCCACGCCTCCGACGCGAGAAGTCGAGCCCGGGACGATGCGGGCGGTGCCGGCGGGCGCTCCCGTTGCTGGATCGATCGCCTGGACGAAGATGCCATTGGGTCCCTGGACGCTCGTGCACCACGCGACCAGTGCCGAGTTGCCGCTGACGGCTACAGCCTGACCGGTTCCCAAGCCATAGCCACGTTGATTGATCGTCGCTGGATCGGTCCCGAAATGCACCACCGTCTCCTCGCCCGCATACCACGAGCTGAGCGCGCCGTCGGGCCCGAGCGCCACGCTGGCGTCGCGCTGACCGGCGAAGTCACCGGCTGCTATCGCCGTCGGTGCGAGCGCCCACGCCGCCCCGCCGTCGCTCGTGATGGCGTAGTCGATGCCCTCGTGCGGATCGCCGGTGACAAGCGTCTGCGTCCCTGAGAAGAACGCGAACAGGGCGCTCCCGGAAGCCAGCAAGGTCGGACCCTCGACGCTCGCCCAGCCGCTGACGATCGGCGTCGGCGCCCGCACGGCACCGGTCGCCGTCACCGGCGTCTGCATCAGGTCGTACAGGCCGTTGGAGGCCCGCCTCTGCCAGGCGACATGCAACGTCCCGTCACCGCCACGCGCGGTACCGACCAGATCGGAGATATTCAGCTGCCCGCTCGTCTGCAGCGATCGCCACGACGTGACTCCCTCAGCGCTGCCCACCCGCGTCAACAGAGCCATCACCACCGCGCACGCAACGATCGCAGCGTAGGCCCCGCTCCCGAACCGACCCATGCCGCCACCTTACCCGGTCAGCTCGTCAAAGTCCCCAACGATCGGACACCCCGAGGATCCTCGATATTCACCCGCGCAGACCCCCGAGAGACTCCCCGCCGCGCCACCCTTTGTCGAGACGCTCACGGGCATCAGCGATTACTCCGACCGGCCGCGCTGTGGTATCTCCCGGATGAGATAGCCAGCTACTCGCCTTCGCCCCGTCTCGGGCGGGTCCCCTGATTGGGCCGGGATGCCCGATGAGCCATCGGCTATCGGCCGTTTTCTCCCCCCTGCGCCGCGGCCAGCGCCGTCTCAGCTGGGAACGCTCTGCGGACACGTCTCGCCGCGCCCGCTGTCAGTCGGCGTTGACGGCGTCACCAACTAGGGTCCGGGCATGGCGGTCGTTCTCTCAATCTTACTGTGGGCCCGTCCAGGGGGCGAGGATCTGCTCTTTGAGTACGAGAACCGGGTGCTCGCGCTCCTCGACCGACATCGGGGCAGGCTGCTCTCGCGAGTGAAAGCAATTGACAACGGGCCGTCCGAGATCCACCTTCTCGAGTTCGCGAACGACCAGGCCCTCGCGGACTTCCAGAGCGATCCAGATCGGCTGGCGCTATCGGCCATGCGCGATCAAGCGATCGAGCGCACGGAAGTCATTAGGGTCAGGCACGTCTCGGCGCCCGGATAGCCAAGGCTCAGCGGACGCCTCCCTTCAGGCGGAAGGGATCACGGTGGGAGCCTGCGCCAAACTGGTCTTGCCTTACAAGCATCGCACGAGCGTAGGATCACTGCCGTGGCAAACCGTTCAGCGCCGCTGGGTCCGGTGATTCCGGAACTCGCCTACCCAGACGTTGGCGCGGCGGTTGATTGGCTCGTTGAAGTGCTGGGATTCGTGGAGCGCGTCCGGATCGGCCCGGGACACCGGGCGCAGTTGACCTTCGGCGAGGGCTCGCTGATCGTGGCCGACGTCGGCCATGGCCGCGCAGCGCCGCTCGGCGGCCAACCTTCGCAGTCGGTGATGCTTCGAGTCGACGACGTCGACTCCCTGTGCGAACGCGTCCGCACCAGTGGCGGTGAGATCGTCCGTGAGCCATGCGACTTTGCCTACGGGGAGCGCCAGTGCACCTTCCGCGACCCGGCCGGCCACCGCTGGACGCTGACCCAGACTCTGCAGGATGTCGAACCGGAGCAGTGGGGTGGCCTCACGGTCAACGCGCGATAGCAACCGGTAGCCGTCGGCTGATCCGGCATTCTCAGTGGCCGGCTCCCCGACCGGTCTTCGCTTAAGCCCACGGCGCGCGGCAAGCCAGCCGACTCGCGAGCGCTTGCGCGACAAGCGCTCGGCCCGCCGGTTGAATCCGTCTCGGCTAGGAAGGACCATCGGCCGGCTCGGCGGGTCACCGAGCAGTCCCGGCCGTCGGCGATCCGGTGGTCTCAGTTTCCGAACGGCTACCGAACGCTTCAGTTGCTCATGCCCGTGGTGATCGGGGGTCGGCACCCCAAGTCGGTAGGGCGGTGCAGACGGACGACTGCGAGACATCGCGATCGGGGGGCGCCTGTAAATTCCTTCAGCGCGGCGCGGTCGCAGGGGGCGACCGGGGGTCGGTCGACGAGCACGCGCGGCGCGGTGATCACTGCTGTCGCCTCGCCGGCTTGCAGACGGCTCTGACCGAGCCGGGGGTCGGTTGCGGCATTGCCGCGCAGCTCTGGGCGCAGCTCATAACCGTCTCGGCAGGATCGAAAGACCCCGTAGTTATATTGCCGCGATGAGTCAAACCCTCCCTGTCCCTCGCCGGCGGCAGGGTTTCGCCCGCCGGCTACTTGGCGCGCCCGTGATCGGGCTGCTGGCCGCGGCAGCGTTGCTCCTGACCCCGGCGCTGGCGAGCGCTGACAACTCCTCGACGCTCACCGTCAACGGGACGAGCGATCTCAGCGACTCCGGCCTGATGGCGAATCTGATCCAGCCGGCGTTCAGCGCCGCGTATCCGCAGTTCACGTTTAAGTACAACGGGTCGGCGACTGGCACGGCGATCAACAACGCCAAGAGCGGGACCGGCGGACCGAGCGTGCTCATCGTGCATGCCGCGTCGCTGGAGAACCAGTTCGTCGCCGACGGCTTCTCGTATAACAACCAGTACGGCAACGCCATCTTCCGAAACGACTTCGTGCTCGTCGGCCCGAGCGCTGACGCCGGTCACGCCAACGTGGGCTCTAACGCGGCGAACAACATCGCCCAGGCGTTCGCTGACGTCGCGGCTGCCGGCGTGGCCGGCAACGCGACCTTCTTCACACGCGGAGGATCGACCGCCGCCCCGGGCACCGTCGTCGCCGAGCACCAGTACTGGCAGCTGGTCTCGCGTGCCGCCTTGACGCCCTCAGGAGTGGTGCTCTGCACCGTGTCGGCCGCGGACGGCGGAGGGATGTCGCCGATCAGCCCGGCCACGCAGCCGACCTCTGGCCAGCCCTGTCCGGACGGCGGGACGGTCGACGGCACCAACAGCGATCTGCCGTCGTGGTATCAGATCAACTCCGGCAACCAGGCCGCCAACGTGGTGGCCACCAACGCGTGCACCGGCACCGGGGTCGTCGCCAACGGCTGCTACTCGCTGACTGACCGCGGCACCTACGACTACCTTGCGTCGGGGACCGATCCCGCGGGCACGATCCCCGGCCTGAAGATCGTGACCCGGGATAACGGCGCCGCGGCTCCGGGCGGGTCCAACGCGCTGATCAACTACTTCCATGCCTACATCATCAACCCGTCAGCGCCGGGAGAGTCGGTCAACCTGGCCGCGGCCCAGGACTTCGTCAACTTCCTCACGTCGTCCACGCTGCAGTCGCAGCTCGCGGGCTACCTCCCGACTGTCGACCCGGGCGGTCCTCCGTTCGTCGCCGATGCGTCGCCGACGGTCACCACGGCGGGCTTCCCCGCCACTGTGACGGCCGGGACGCCGGTGACCGTCACCGGGCAGCTGACCAACAACGAGCTCGGCTATCCGACGCTCGGCGGCAAGACCGTGTCGGTCGATCAGCTGAGCGGCCTGACGCCGATCAGCGTCGCCTCGGGCACGACGGACGCCACCGGCCACTACAGCGTCACGTTCACGCCTCGACTCCAGTGGCTCCTTCCAGGTCTCGACGGGCGCGATCTCACAGATCGAGGACCCGACCCTCTCGCCGCCGTACGGGGACATCCTCTCGCCGGCAGCCTCCACCGCATCCGGGGTAGCGGTCAACGGGACGGCCGCGATCACCACCGCGACGACCTCCCCCGGTTCCGTGCAGGTCTCGGGCACGGTCGGCCCCGCGGCCGTCGACACCCACGCCAAGGTGACGTTGCTCGCCCGCCCGAAGACCTCCAAGGGCGCGTTCAAGACGATCGCCACGCAGTTACTGACCGCCGGTCAGGTGGTCTTCGCCCTCAACGGACCGCTCGCCGCCGGCGCGTGGACGATCGAGGTGCAGTACGCCGATCCGGGCGCCTTCAACACGGCGACGAGCGCGACGAAGAACGTCACCGTGCCCGTGCCGACCGGCCCGAAGGTCGGCTACAAGAAGCTGAGCGTCACCAAGGGCAAGCTGACACTGAGCGGCACGCTGAGCGTGGCGCCCAAGGGCACCAAGGCCACGCTCCGGCTGTACGTCCGCGTCGTCGGCAAGCTCTCCGGCAAGAAGTTCAAGTCGGGCAAAGCGCGCTCGGTCGCGAAGGTGACCGTCAAGGCCGGCAAGAAGACGTTCACGTTCAAGCGCACGTTCAAGCGGGGATACCGCTACATGCTGCAGGTGCGCTACACCCACGCCGGTCAGAAGACGACGAACTCGAAGCCCCGCACCGTGGTCATACCCTGAGCCGCGTTGTTGCTCGAGCGGATCGCGGAAGCCCACGACCGCGTCGACGCCGACAGCCGACAGCGGATCGTCATCTCCATCCCCAGCTGACGCCGTGAGTCTTCCCGCGCCAGCAGCTCCGAGCGGCCTTCGGCGAGGCACGCAGGTGTTTCGCACAAGCCGATCGCCTTGCGAACGTCCTGGACGTTGCTGCGGTGGTCGTCTCACTTCCCAACGCTCAGCGAACTGCC
>CAVUVE010000010.1:0-52346 GCA_963744845.1 uncultured Solirubrobacteraceae bacterium | reverse complement strand
GCCGCTCAACGGATCGCCGGTGTCCTCAGCCGGTGGCTGGATTCGCGCGTTCCTCGACCGGGCGTGAGCTGAAAGCAATGGATGCGCGATTATCTGCCGAACTTGCGCGCGATCGAGCTAGGTGGCCAAGCGGAAGCGACGCTAGAGCGTCTGCGCGCGCCAAGCGGTCGCCCGATGCCTGTCCGTGATTTCGACGCAGGGGCGCGAGCCAGCAGTGGCGATAGACCCGCTTGTGGGCGAGAAGCGGGTCGCGAGGACCTGCCCGCTCGCCCTGACGATCGGCGACGAGAATAGGATCATGCCGGTGACACCCGGCGAGAGCTTCTTCTCTTCGCTCAAAGGCGGACAACTTGGCGGATCCGATGGCGATTTCGTCATCGTCGAGTGGTCGGACTCGGGTGAGTCAGGGTACGAGTGGATCGCGCCGCTCCACGTTCATCACGCTGACGACGAGGCATGGTATGTCCTTGAAGGCGTGCTTCGGTTGCGGATCGGCGAGGAGGTACGGGAGGTCGGACCTCACGGCGCTGCTGTGGCCGCCAAGGGAGTTGCGCACGCGTACGGCAATGCAAGGCCCGGCCAGTCCGCTCGCTACCTGCTCGTGACCACGCCGAAGATCCTGGCTCTTGTGCAGGCGCTGCACGAGCCTGGAGCCCGCGACTACGCCGCGATTTTTCGCGCCCACGATTCAGAGCTGCTCACCTGAGGGGCGTCCCGCTTCGCGCGGACGGTCGCTAGCACGCGAAGCGATCGTGCGAGGGGTGTTGAGACCGTCGCTTCCCGGCGGCCGCGCGCCTCCCTTCCCGCCGAGGCGCGGCCCCAACGAAGTGAGCGCCGCGCCAAGCAGGATGCGCCAGGGTTACACCATCACGACGCGTCGTCGTCGCCGTCGTCGCCGTCGTCGGCCACCAGGTTGATACCGAGGGCAGTGGCCAGCGGGTCCGCGGCGGCCACCATCTTGAACACCCCGACGTTCGGTCCGACTGCCGTGAGGACCGCGGTCACCTCGTCGACCGACGCCCCGGCGTCGAGCGCCGCGGTTACCTGCAGCACATATGACGCTTCATCGCCTCCGTTCGCCACCAGTGCCGCGATGTTCACCAAAGCGAACGTCTTGGGGTCGAGATCCGAATCGCTGACCGCTTCGCGTACGCGGATCGCGACCAGGTCCGCGATCGCGCCGTCGTCGTTCTCCGAGATGCCGCGCAGGGTGTCTCGATGCTCGTCGTTGCTTCGCTGTTCGCTGCTTTCGCTGCTTCGCCGGCTCCTAGCCACGGAGACGCTCCTTTGATCGGTGTGTCACATCGACCCTTCCGCGAGGCGGAAGGCGACGGTGACAGTAGGCCGCGAACGGTGGTGTTCCAGCGGATCGGGAACGCTCGACTTCCTCGAGATGGACCGTCCGATGCAGGAACGTGCGATCGGAGACCGCTGCGCTCTCGCTTGGTCCTACCTTCCTCGCAAAACCGAGACCGTTGTCGGTGGTATCGGGCAGATGCTCGTCACGGTGCGCAAGCCCGCGCGTAGCCTGACCAACTGAGAGCCCAGGCAAGACCCGTTCGACGGTGAGACGGCGGGAGCTCTGGCCGCGACTCGACTGCGATGGTCTCGCGCACATCGCGGCTGATGGGACTCTGGTCGGCTAGGCCCGCGGTGCGGTGATCGCGCTTGCGGCCGGCGCAACGGCTGAGGAGGAGTCGCGTGCCGCCGATCAGCCACCTCAGTGGCCGCGGCGCGCCACCGTCAGCCGGAGGGTCGCTCGCGCGTGCATGGCGGGACGCGTGGAGTCCGCGACGGTGACGATGATGCGGCGTGTGGCGGCGCGACGGGGACGGCCGGTGATCGTGCCCGCACGGGTGAGGTGCAGGCCCGCCGGGAGCCGGCCGTGGGCGATGTGCCAGCGCAGGGGGGAGCGACCGAGCAGCGCTCGGAGCTGGAAGCGGTAGCGGCGCCCGGCCCGGGCTCGGCGCAAGCGCTGGGTGGTGATGTGAAGCGGCGGCACGACGGCCACGGCGCCGGGGGCCGAGAGCTTGGTGGCGGGCCCGGAGATGACAGCGAGTGGGGCTGCGTCGCTGTGGGCGCCGGCGGCGTAGACGGTGAGCGCCCCGAACTGGTTGCCGACGTACTCGCGCCCGGCGGCGTCGATGTCGATTCCGATCGGGTAGGAGAGCGGAGTGGTTGGGCCGCTGAGGGTCGCGGTTGGGGCCGGGTTGGGAGTGGTCGCCGGGGTGCTGAAGGTGTCGATCGAGGGGTTCGCTGAATCCGCGACCAGCAGACGGCCGGTGAGGTCCTGGGTGATCCCGTTCGGGCTGTCGAGGTTGGTGGCGTCGCCGGAGATGAGCGCGATCGGCGCCGCATTGCCATTGGCAGTGGGGGCATACTCGGTCAGAGTGTTTGACTGGCTGTCGGCGACCCACAGGTCCCTGGCGGCGTTGACGGTCAGCGCAGCGGGTCCGGAGAGTTCGGTGGCGGCCCCGCTGATCGTGCGTATCGGGGAGGCGTCTCCGTGGGCGCCCGGTGCGTACACGGTGATCGTGTTGGCCGGCAGGTCGGCGACATAGAGATCCCCGGCGGCGTCCAGCGCCACCGCCGACGGATACACCAAGCCCGTGAGGGCGCCCGACAGGACGCTGACCGGCGCGACATTTCCGCTTGCGCCCGCCGCGAAAACATCCACCGCGGTCGCGCCCGCGTCGGCGACATACAGCCGCCCCGACGCGTCAAAGGTCATCCCCGCGGGCTGGGACAGCGTCGTCAGCGGTCCAGTCAGCGTCACCACGGGTGTCGCGTTGCCGTTCGCGCCCAGCGCAAACGCGTTGATCATGCTGTCACCGCCGTTGGCGACGTATACGCCCGGCACCGGACCCTGGTTGACCGTCACCACGAACGCGCGGCTCGCGGTCTGCGCGGGCGAGGAGGCATCGGTTGCGGTCGCGGTGAAGCTGAATGTCCCGGTCCGGGTCGCAGCACCGGACAACACGCCCTGGCGCGACAACAACATTCCTGCGGGCAATGACCCCGACCCCACCGACCACGACACCGAACCCTTTCCCCCGGTCGCCTGCAGCGCCTGGGAGTACTGGACCACCGTCTGTGCCACCGGCAGCGACCGGGGCGTCACCGTGAACGGACCCCACACCCACGTTCGCTGCGAGGCCACGTCCGGGAAGGAGGAGCCGCCGAACAGCACCAGATGCCCACTCCCCGGATCGCCCGCGAGCGCCGCGTCGACAACCGGTGGCGCCGACGTGCCCGGCGCCAGCTGGCTCCAGGCCGTCCCAAGCTGCCAGGTGTCCTGGAATACCGTGCCGCTCTGGGCATCACCACCGGTGAGGATCACCTGGTCGGCCGCCGGGTCCAGCGCCATGGCGCCGCTGACCCGCGTCGGCGGCCCCGTCGCCAGGCTCAGCCGGCTCCAGTTTGACCCGTCCCAGGTCCAGGAATCGTTCGGCGTGTTGAAGCCGCCGCCGAAGAGCACGAGCTTGCCGATCGCCGGATCGAAGGCCATCACGCCGGCCTCATGGCGGCCCGGGCTGGTCACCGGATGCTGCTGAGTCCAGGTCGTGCCGTCCCATGTCCAGGTGTCGGTCACGGTGGTCCCGACCCCCTGGGCGTTGATGGACGTGCCGCCGTACATGACGATCTGCTTGGTCGCCGGGTCGTAAGCGAACGGCGCCGCGTCGTGGCTCGGTGGGCTCACCGTCGGATGCAGCTGCTGCCAGTCCGATCCCGTCCACGCCCACGTGTCGGCCAGTCCGGCGCCGCCGCCGGCTCCGCCGAACATGAGCAGCTGACCGCTGGCCGCGTCGAAGGCCATCTGCTGGAAGGCTCGCGCCGGCGGAACGTGCGCCGGGGTGCGCCGCGTCCACGTCGTCCCGTCCCACGTCCAGGTGTCGTTCGCGTTGACATAGCCGCTCGGCGTCGAGACCAATCCTCCGAACAGGACCGTCTGCTGAGTCACCGGGTCATAGGCAGCGACGGCGGTTCGTGGCGATGGCGACGCCGCCGGGCTGACCAGCGTCCACGTCGAGGGCCCCGCCAACGCCACCGACGCGCCGCTCAACCCGACCAAGACCGTCGCACACGCCGCCAGCAACACCCGAGCCCCGCACGCGGCACACCTTGACCCCAGCCCCATCGATCCACCCCCACCTTCCGCGCGCTTGGCGGCACGCATCGTGCTTTCGCTCAGCCGGATCCACGACAGGGGAGGCGAGCAACTCCGGCAACCTACCACCGGCCGGGATTTCACCGACGGACTCCGTGCCTGTCGGGGCGTCAAGGAGCTGCGAAGACAGACATGCGCGATTGCGGGTAGGAGGCGAGCATGGCCGATTTGGACGGGAGCCGCGCGCTCGAGATCTCGGCGACGCCGGAGCGTTGCTTTGCCATCGCCGCCGACCTCGATCGCGTGCCGGAGTGGCACGGTGCCATGAAGCGCGTCGTGGTCGTGGAGCGGGATGGCGACGGCCGAGCCACCCTGGTGGAAAGCGAGATGGACGCCACGGTCGCCCGTGTCCAGATGCACCTGCGCTTCAGCTATGACCCTCCGACGGGCGTTCGCTGGACGCGGGAGAGCGGGGACCTCCGTTCGCTGGATGGGTCCTGGCACTTCGAGGCGCGCGATGACGGCCTGACGGTGGCGACGTACACGCTGGAGATCGGGCTCGGCCGAAAGCTTGCCCTCCTCGTCCGAACGGTCCGCGGGCCGGTGCGTGATCGAGTCGAATCGCTGCTCGTGGACCGGCCGGTCGAAGGTCTCAAGGCGCGCGCTGAGACGCCTGACTGAGAGTCCCGTTCAGCGCGGGGCGGGTGCGCCCGGTGACGTCTGCTTGTCGAAGGGCACGTAGGGCCCGTTGTGCTGGAGGGGCTCCTTGGGCCCGGTCACGCGAAAGTCGGCGTGCTGGGCCAGGCCGGCGGCGTACTTCGGCCAGAACACGGCGGTCGGAGGCGCGCCCTCGCCGCACCCGGGGCCCTGACCACCGGAGCCGCCGGGGTTGGTGAACCACATGAACGCGTCGACGTAGGTGTAGCCGGTCTGCGTCGACAGGGGGCCGAGGCCGCGCCCGGGTGGGTTGCACAGCTCTTCGTTGCCGTGGTGGACGCGGACCTTGGGCACGAGCGGACCCTGGCCGTTCTCGGCGGTGTTGACGATGAAGTGCACGCCGCCGAGCGCGCGGGCGATCTTCTGACCGTAGGCGACCTCCTTGGTCGTCCAGTCGAAGTGCGTCGAGTTCAAGAAGAACCCCTGCGCGTTGGCGACGCCGGCACGGCGCAGCAGGCTCGCCGTCCGCCGCCACGAGACTGCATCGGCGGCCCCGCCATCCACGTAGACCGAGACGTGCGGATCGGCCTCGAGGATCGTGATCGCGTCGCTCAACTCGGTGAGCCGGGCGGCGAGCTTGGCCGGCTGGTGGACCATGCATTGAGTGGTGATCAGCGAATCCAGCTCGAGATACATCACGACGTGGAAGTTGCCGATCCCGCGGGCCACGCCCTGCATCCAGTGCGTGTAGCGCCTGATGAAGGCGGGCGAGCTCGTGTCGGCGGCGCAGGGCGCGTGGACCAGTGAATAGGTGCTCAGCTGCTGGACCGTGTTCGGGTTGCGGGCCGCGACGGTCTCCATGTACCGGGCGACGGTGTGCGCGGGCCACGCGGGCGTGTTCCAGAAGTAGAAGCGGTGTGCTCCCGGCTCGGAGGCGATGAACTTCAGCGCCCGCGACCACCCGGGGTTGCTGTGCCGGTAGCGACCGGCGGCTTGGGCGGACGGCGCCGACCGGCGGTCGACGTAGAAGGGGCTTGCCGCGAGCGGGTGGGCGGCCGCCTCGGTCGCCGTGGGGGAGGCGAGCGTCGAGCCGAACCCGACGGGATCCAGCGGATTGCGGGGCTCCAGAGCGTCGTCGCGAAGGATCGTGATCGGCGACTGGATCGGTCCACGGGCATAGGTCTTGCCCGAAGCGTCGGCGAGCGCCTGGGGGTAGGAGCCGAACAGGTAGGCGATGGCGTGCACCGGCGTGGCGTTCATGCCGCGGTCGATGATCCTGACCTTGAAGGTGGCGGACGCCTGCCCCGGCTCGAAATGCACGAGTGTGTTCTTGATGGTGTGGAGGTCCAGCCCCGGCTGGGCGTCGACATGGCGGACGCCGTAGCGGACGTCCTCGGCAACCGAGGTGTCGGTGCGGGCGATCGTGATCGGCAGGACGCCCTGGTTCTCGTGGGCCGTGTAGGCGGTCTGGCTGAAATAGACGCTGCCGGGTCCTCCATGGGCCTGGGCGAGCGTTGAGCTCGCGCCCAGGACGCAGAGCGTGGCGGCGAGCAGCGTCAGCAGGCGCCGGGAGAAGCGGGGAGGGAGGTGGAGTCGGAGAGTCACGGTCTCAGGAACGGCATTTGGGACCGATCCCTTGAGCAAAAGGACTGATCTCTCGACCTTTTTCTCATGGCGGCCCGCGCGGTATCGTGGGCGCCGTGCCGTTCTTCGGCCACAAGTTCCGCCACGAGCGGGAGTGGGACGAGGTCCGGGGATCTGCCCAGGACGACCTCGTGGCGCTCGGTGAGGACATCCGCAGCCTCGACGTCGACATCTCGATGCCGGGCGTGTCCGCGGAGGCCAAGCAGCGCTATGACCAAGCGCTCGAGGCCTACCAGCGGGCCAGCCAGGTCTTCGACCGAGCGCGGCAGCCCGAGGACCTCGCCCCGGTGAGCGAGACCCTCGAGGAGGGCCGCTACGCGATGTCCTACGCCAAGGCGCTGCTCGAGGGGCGCCCGCCGCCCGAGCGCCGGGCGCCGTGCTTCTTTGACCCGCGCCACGGACCGTCGACGACGGACGTGGAGTGGGCCCCTCCGGGGGGCGCCCCGCGACTGGTCCCCGCGTGCGCCGCCGACGCCATCCGGATCCAGGACGGCTTCGCGCCCCACGGGCGCCAGGTCTCGGTCAACGGGCGACCGACCGACTACTGGAACGCGCCGGCGCACTACGGCCCGATGATGGGCGGGTACTTCGGGGGCTTCGGGGGTGGCTCACTGCTGGACACCCTGTTGATGGGCTCGGTGCTCGGCGCCGGCCTCGGACTGGGCGAGGGACTCGTCGGCGACCTGTTCGGCGACGGGGACGGAGACGGCGATGGCGATGGCGACCGGGGAGACGGCGACGGCGACGGCGACGGCGACGGCGGGTGGGGCGATGGCGGTGACGGCGGCGACTTCGGTGACGGCGGCGGGGACTTCTAAGCCCGCGCCTCGCCCGGCGGTTCGCCTCGCGCCGCCTCGTTGACTGACCAGTAGCGATCGAGTCGTCTCGCGTAGCCGGCGGCGTAGCGGTGCAGGCCGGCCAGGAGGTGAACCTCGGTGCTCGACAGGCCCGGGTGCCAGAGATCGACGATGAGCACGATCCGGTCGCCGGCGGCGCGATTCCACGCCTCGTGCTCGAAGGAGTCGTCAAAGACGAGGCACTGCCCCTCCCGCCAGCGCGCGGAGCGATCGCCGACGCGGATCGCACAGTCGCCGTCGGGCACGGCGATCCCGAGATGGCAGCGCACCCGCAGGTTGGTCGGCCCGCGATGGGCCTCGATGTGGGTTCCCGGACGCATGCGCGAGACGTAGATCAGGCCGGCCGCCGTCCGCATCACGCCCGCGCCCTCGATCGCCCGGGTCGTCGCCGGGCAGGCATCGCACACCTCGTCGTGCCGGCGCCCCCGCTCGTAGAAGAACGCGACGTCCCAGTCGCCGGTGCGAGCGATCGGCTCGCTCTCGGGGGCAAACCGCGACGGCGCCAGCGCGAGCACCTCGGCGCGGATCGCGGCGAAGTTCGCCTCCAGGTCGGCGGCCATCGCGAACGCGGACGCCTCGAACCACGGCCGGCTGTCGAGCCCGGGATAGAGCAGCCGGCCGCCGGGTCGTGGCGAGTCGGCGAGCCTCTCCATGTAACGCTGAAAGCGCGCCATGGCCGCCCCTGGCTCGGCCGGCGCCGGGGACGTCGCCGGGGCGGCGGGCGCACCGAGCACCTCGCCATACAGGGTCCGGGGATCGGCCACCCTCGCCGACCCTCCGCCGCCGCGCTCATGCCCCGCGCCGAGACGGTCGGCCAGCGCGAGCCACTCGTCGAAGGCCAGTCGCTTGTCCCAGGCCGTGCCCAGCGCCAGCAGCCGCCGCCGCGCGACCCGCGCCCACTCGCGGGCCGCGGCACGCTCTCCGCGCCGCCGGGCGTCGTCGGCCAGCCACACGCAGGGCTCGGCGACGACCGGACACGCGGCCACCGCCATCGCCAGCCGCTCGGCCCGGATCGCCGGATCGGCGCTCGCCAGGGCCTCCCGGTAGGCGCCGCGGCCGGCGGCCTCGTCGTCGGTGGAGACGCCGGCGAGCGTGGCGACGAATAGGGGAAGGGCCACGGCTTGTGAGTCGAACAGGAGCTCGGCCCGATCGCGGAGGCCGGCCAGCCACATCCCGGGAGAGCCGTCGGGCGCCCGGGCCTGCTCGGCGAGGTTGGCCAGGTGCAGGAGGATGAGCGCGTCGAGCTCATCGCGGGTGGCCGGCTCCTCGGCCGCCGGATCGCCGGCAGCCATCGACCGCGTCCACCGATGCGTTCCCGCGAACAGGCGCCGGCGCGGGGTGGTGGCGAACAGATGGGCGAGGCGCTCGGCCCGCTCGCCCACCAGGGCGCTCACCTCACGTCGGCGGGTCGGCGCGATCAGCTGGTGGTGGTACGCCTCGGTCCCGTAGACACTGTGGATGAGCGCCGCATGGGCCAGCCATGCCGGCTGCTCCCAGCGACGGACGATCTCGTAGGTCCCGATCAGGTGCTCGAGCAGACTCCGGCCACCCCCGTGGCGGCCGTCCCCCGCTCCCTCGGCTCGGAGGAGGGCGATGGCCCGGTCGGCGATCTCGTCCTGCCGGAGCTCGGTCTCCGTCGGCATCCCGGGGATGCTGCCACGCGCGGGAGGCGATGCGGGACGGCCCGCACCACCTCCCGCGCCCGGTCAGCGCACTCGGTCAGCGCGCCCGGGCGTGCTGGGGGAGCCAGAAGACCGCGACGCCGGCCGCGACCAGGAACGCGACGGCGACGAGCAGGGCGTGCCCGGCGGCCGCGACGAAGGCCGCCGCCCCGCGGCCGGCGCCGAGCCCGTCGAAGAGCACGGTTCCCACCGCCGCGATCCCGAGCGACATGGCGAGCTGCTGGATGGACTCCAGCAGGCCCGAGGCGGAGCCGAGCTCGGACGGGGCGACGCCGGCGAGGATCACGTCGAACATGGGCACGAAGACCATCCCCATGCCGAAGCCGGTCACGAACAGCGGGGCCGCGACCGCCCAGGCGCTCAAGCCCCCGCCCTGCGCCTGCAGGACGACATCGGCGGCGACGAGGCCGCCGGCCATGACGACGATCCCGATGTGCATCGTCGTGCGTCCGAGCCGGTTGAGGAGCACCGAGGAGACGATCGAGCCGCCGATCGCGGCCAGCGGAATCGACACGGTGGCCAGGCCGCTCTGCAGCGGCGAGAAGCCGAGGCCCGCCTGGTACATGACGTTGAGCGCGATCACCATCCCGCCCATCGCTCCGATGAACCCGATGACGACGGCCAGCCCGGCGACGAACGGCCGCCGGCGCAGGATCGAGGGCTCGACGAGCGGCGTGCGGCCCTGGCCGGCGCGGCGCCGTTGCAGCCACCCGAACGACGCGAGCGTGATCAGTCCGGCCGCGACGAGCAGAAAGCACCACAGCGGCCACCCGTGCTCGCGGCCCTGGATGAGCGGGTAGACGAGGGCCACGCCGCCCGCCATCGCCAGGGCGACGCTCGGGACATCGAGGCGACCGCCTGCGGCCGACGGCGCCAGGCGCGGCAGCGACCGGCGCCCGACCCAGATCGCGGCGAGCCCGAGCGGGACGTTGACGAGGAAGATCGCCCGCCAGCCCGAGCCGAGGACGTCGAGGTTGACCAGGCCGCCGCCGACGAGCGGCCCGGCCACCGCGGCCAGGCCCATCACCGGGCCGAACACTGCGAACGCGCGTTGCTGTCCCTCGTCGCCGAACAGCTCGCGGATGAGGCCGAACCCCTGGGGGACCATGAGGGCGGCCACCGCCCCCTGGAGTGCGCGGGCGGCGATCAGGGCGTCGGGGTCGGGGGCGGTCGCGCACAGCGCCGAGGCGGCGATGAAGCCGCCCAGGCTGACGAGCAGGACGCGGCGGCGACCGAACAGATCGCCGAGGCGGCTGCCGAGCAGCAGGGTCACCGACATGGCCAGGGTGTACGCGGCCGAGATCCATTCCAGCTGGGTGTAGGAGCCGCCGAGGTCGCGCCGGATCGCCGGGGCGGCCGTCTGGGCGATCGTGGAGTCGAGCAGGTCCATCACGGCGGAGGCCATCACGACGAGGAAGCCGAGCCACACGGCCCGGCTCGGCCGCGCGGTTGCGGCCAGTGGTGGGGTGGGGGAGAGAGTGGTGGTTGACATGTCCCCACCCTCTCGTCAATTGCGGTCACTTCCGGTCCGCGTTTGCCGGCGAACCGAGTGATTGCGGTCAGCTTTGGTCCGCGTTATCTGTCACTGCTGCGGCGACCATGGTGCAGACCTCGGCTCGCCTCCTCGCGCTCCTCTCGCTGCTCCAGCTGCGCCGGGAATGGACCGGGGGCGAGCTGGCCGAGCGACTCGAGGTCGGGCCGCGGACGATCCGCCGCGACATCGAGAAGCTGCGCTCCCTCGGGTATCCGGTCGAGGCCGCGCCCGGAGTGGCCGGCGGGTACCGGCTCGGAGCCGGCGGCGAGCTTCCTCCGCTCCTGCTGGACGACGCCGAGGCGGTCGCGGTCGCGGTCGGCCTGCGCACCGCGGCCACCGGATCGATCGCCGGGATCGAGGAGACCTCCGTGCGGGCGCTGGCCAAGCTCGAGCAGGTGCTGCCGGCGCGGCTGCGGCGCCGGGTGAGCGCGCTCGGCGACACGACCACCTCGTTCGCGTTCGAGGGCCCGCGGATCGACTCCGAGCTGCTCGCCGGGATCGCCGGCGCGTGCCGCGACGGCACGCGGCTGCGCTTTTCCTACATGGCCCGCGACGATCGCGTCACCCAGCGCCACACCGAGCCCTGCGCGGTCGTCCACAGCGGCTACCGCTGGTACCTGGCGGCGTTCGACCTCGACCGCGACGACTGGCGCACCTTCCGCATCGACCGGATCCGGGGACGCCTGCGCCCCGGCGGCCGTGGCCGCCGGCGGACCGTGCCGGGCGGCGATCCGGCGGAGTACGTCCTCACGCAGATCCGGCGCAGCGGCGAGGGGGGCGCCCCGTCGGGGCAGGTCCGCGTCCAGGCGCCGCCCGAGAACCTGCGCCGGCGGATCCCCGACCGCTACGCGACGATCGTGCCCGACGAAAACGGCGGGGCGCTGGTCACGACGCGCGGCCCGTGGTCGCGTCAGTTCCTCGTCTGGATGTCCCTGCTCGACGTGCCCTTTCAGGTGGTCGGGCCCCCGGACTTCGTGGCGGCGGCTCGGTCCGCGGCGGCCCGCCTCACCGCGGCGCTCGCCGGCACCGAGGCGACGGAGGGCGCGATCCCCGACCGCTGAGCCGGGGCACCCGGCCGGCGCGCGCGGGATCTGCACACGATTCTGCAGCTCCCGGCCGGTGATCCGAGTACCTTGGCCCGCGCACGGACGCGCTGCGCGTGCCTGCTAGCCCTACCCCGGCACGCGTATGGGCCCGCGACCCTATGCGGCCCGCACCGCGGGTCGCGGGCCCGCTTATTTGGGTGGGGGAGGGCCCGCTGCGCTCGGGCAGCAGGCCCTCAAATACCCCTCTGACTCTCCAGGTCCTGCCCTACCCCGGCAGCCGATCGGCGGATCGTCGTCGTTTTCACCGCGGCGAGCCGGCCGAGCGCGCTCTTTGCATGGCTTTCCCCACGAGAGCCCGCGGTCAATCACCACCGGAGATCAATGCTCCGCGTGCGCCGGCGCCGGAGAGCAGCTATTTCTTCTTGTGCTGACTGTGTTTCGTGCGCGGCTGGACCGACAGCGTCCCGGTGGGGCGAATGGCGGTGAGCAGCTGACCATTGAACTTCGGCGCGAACGACTCGCTCACGGCGAGCTTGAGCTGCGTGTGCGCCTTCGCCGCGCGCGTCAGCGCGGAGCGACCTGCGCCCGTGAGCTTGATGGTCACCTTGTGCTTGCCGGCGCTCGTGACCGTGAGCTGCCCGGTCGCGACCTTGATCGGCTGGGCGACCTTCTTGTGCTTGGTCCTCGCTGTCGTTGCCTTCCCGGCGACCGTGCTGACGGTCAGCGACAGGTTCCCCGGCTGGACTGCCGTGAACGTCACTGAGAACGACTTGGCCCCGGCGATCGACAAGCCGGTCTTGAGCTGGGCCAGGAGCGCGTGAAGCTGGCTGCTCAGCGAGGCCGCCACCTGTGCGGTCACGGTCGCAGCGGTCACGCCACCATGGCCGGTCGGCAGAGGGCCGCTCGCGCCCCCGGGTGCTGGACCGGGGTTCGTGCCGCCGTGCCGGTCCCGCCGTTGCCGGTCCCGCCGTTGGTGGTGCCCGTGGAAGGCGGAGTCTCCCCGCAGTACATCGAGATCCGGAGATTGGTGACCGGCGGCGGGATCGTCAGGACGGCCGACGTGGCCACCGGGTTGGAGTGATTGGTCGGTGACGAGCAGCCGGCCTTGGTGGCCTGGATCTCGTAGTAGCCCGACACGACATCCCAGCCGAAGCTGCCGTCCGCGGTGACCATGGTGGGGTTGGTGCGGTTGGCTGGGGACATCTCGGCGCTTCCGTCCGGGACCTGGATGAACGGTCCCGAGGCGGATTCCGAGCGCAGCAACGTCACCGTCACGCCCGAGATCGGAGCGTTGTTCGTGTCCACGACCTGGCCGCTGGGGTCAATGTAGAGGTCGAACTCGTCATCGACCATTGAGCCACCGACCGGACAGGTTCCGGTGATCGCTATGTGGGCCTGGCCGTAGTTGGGTGCGACCGCTGGGTAGGCCGCTTGATACGTGGCACTGTTGTCGACCGGATCGGCCGTGCCGATCTGCGTCATCGGCCCGCCGGCGATCGTGGTGCCGTTGACGGTCATCACGTAGCTGAGGTTGGCGCCGCCGCAGGCGAGCGTCGTCAGTGTTCCCGGCTGGTTCCAGTTGATCACTGGGATGCCGTCCGAGTTGGGGCCGTAGCCGGTCAGCGTCGTGCCGTTCGGTGGGGCGTTGGGGTTCGGCCCGAGGGAGACGTTCGCGGTGGTCGTCGTGCTGTCGCTGATCGTCTCCGGGCCGACCGTCGCCGGCCCCTGCGCGCCGCCGCTCGCTGGGTGCGCCGTCACGTTGTAGGTACCGGCAGGAAGTCCGGCGCCCCGATACACCCCATTGGCATTGGTGCTGCGCGTGAAGCAGGCGCCGCCCCCGGTGGGGCAGATGTCGACGGGGGCCGACACCACACGAGTGGTGCCGTCCGACTGGAAGACCGTGCCGGTGATGGCTCCGCCGCTGACCGGTCCGTTGACGATCGCAAAGACGTAGCGCCCGAGCTGGCCACCGCTATTGACGCTGTTGTTGATCAGCCCGGTACTCGGGTTGTTGTCCTCGAGGGCGCCCGTGGTGAACGATCCGGGCTGGACGTAGTCGTGGCCGTTGACCCCGTCGCCGGCCGAGTAGCCGACCGCGGCCGGCGTGCCGCCGAACCCGTTCATACCGCCGCTGGCGTCGCCGGTCTCCCAGCTCACCTGGTCATAGTTGAACGTGATCGTGAAGTTGTTGCCGGCCGCCGCCTCGGCTGGGGACTGGGTCAGCAGCAGCTGGAAGCGGTCGAGCTTGTCGGTGTGCTGGGCGTAGTAGCCGACATTGACCCAGTCGACGCAGAAGTAATGTGAGCCGTCGGGCAGCGTGCCGTTTCCGTACGTGACCGGACTCCCGGCGCGCGTGTCCACGTCGGCGAGGTAGGGCGCGATGATGATGCTTCCGGAGGTTGTGAAGTCAAACGGCGTATACGTACCCAGCGCGTTGTCGAAGGTGATGTTGCCGTTGTTGTTGACGTACGTGTTCGTGTAGCTGTTGCCGTAGTAGTTGGCGGTAAACCCGAGTGGGGCTTGCGTGGAACCGTCGTCGGTGCCGGGGAATGTGTTCGACGTGCACCCCGGCAAGTTCTCGACGGCGTTGGGGCCCGCCGCGCGCGCCGTGGCGCTGACGAGCATGAGGATCGCGAAGGCCGCGGTCGCGAGCATGAGTCCGCGCGCCAGCCTGGTCCGCGCGGGGTGAGCGCCGCCGCGCATGGCCCCCGCGGGCACTGCGGGCACGGGTACGCCGTCCATCAGGCTACGGCTCCGTCGCATGTCGGTCCCTTCTGCCAGTCCCCGCCAAGCTCACTCCCCGAGCTCGGCCTTAATGGCGAGCAACATATCCGGATGACAAGGGTTCGTCAACTTAGTCCTATCGTCAAGCCGGCTGGCAGCCGATACAGGGACCGAGGCGGCCCCTGACGTCCCGGCGAGAGGTCGGCATCCGAACCATGCGCGAAATCGATCCCACGGCAACCCTCGAGCGTGCGCGCACGCAGCTGCAGGTGACCGCCGCCCGCGGTTCGGAGATGATCGTTCCCCGGCTCCGCGGCGTCTCGCACGCGGCGGCGTTCGTCCTCGCGGTCGTGGGAGCGGCGGTGATCGTCGTCCTCGCGCCGACCGGGGACGCGACGGTGGCAGCGGCGATCTACGGCACGGCTCTGGCCGGGCTGTTCGGCGGCAGCGCCCTCTATCACCGCTGGCCCGGTCCGCCGCGGTTCAAGCCGCTGCTGCAGCGGATCGACCACAGCACGATCTTCGTCTTCATCGCCGCCACCTACACGCCGATCGCCGTGATCGTGCTCCATGGGTTGCTTGTCTACGTGATCCTGGCGATCGCCTGGGTGGGCGCGGCGGCGGGGGTGGCGTTCTCGCTCGGATGGATCCATGCGCCTCGAGCCGTCCACGCCGCCAGCTATCTGATCCTCGGCTGGCTGGCCGTGATCGCCGTCCCGCAGCTCGTCGGCGAGCTGGGCATCGCCCCGCTCGTGCTCCTCGGCGCCGGTGGCCTGCTCTACTCGGTCGGCGCGATCATCTACGCCCGCCAGCGCCCGGATCCGTGGCCGAAGACGTTCGGCTTCCACGAGATCTTCCACGCCCTGGTGATCGCTGCCGCCGCCGCCCAGTACGCGGCCGTCGCCGGCTGGGTGCTGCCCGGCGCCCACGCCTGACGCCAGCGCGGCGCGCCGTCGGCGCTTCGCGAGATACTTGGCCAATGAGCGAGCGCAACGTGCTCGGGGGTCCGTTGGAGATGTGCGGCAGTGACCCGATGACCGGTTTCTTTCGCGACGGCTGCTGCCACACCGGTCCTCAGGATCTCGGCAGCCACACGATCTGCGCGGTCGTCACCGCCGAGTTCCTCGAGCACCAGCGGGCCATCGGCAACGACCTGGCCACACCGGTGCCGCAGTTCGCGTTTCCCGGCCTCGTGCCCGGAGACCGCTGGTGCGTCACCGCCGCCAACTGGCTGCGCGCTCATGTCGACGGCGCCGCCGCCTACGTCGTGCTCGCCGCCACCCACGAGCGCGCGCTTGACGTCGTTCCCCTCGAGGTCCTCCAGCAGCACGCCGTCGACGTCCCGGAAGACCCCGGGCAGCTGCAGGCCTCGGACGGCTGACGCGCCGGGCCGGGGCTACCGGCGTCGGCCGCGCTTGAGGATGCGGACGAGGCCGCCGGCGAGCACGGTGGCCACGAGGGCTCCCTGGGCCGCGTGCTCGCGCATCCACGACGGCTGCGGTTGCCGCTGAGCTGCGGGTCGCGGCTCGACCGCAGGCCGGTCAGGCTCAGGTTGAGCGGGCGGCGCGGCTGCCGGGGCCGGCGCCGGCGCGGCTGCCGCGGGCTCGGTCGGCGCCGGGGTCGCGGCCGCGGGCTCGGTCGGCGCGGTCGGCGTGGCCACGCTCGCCACCGCGGCGCTCGCCGGGCCGACGCCGTCGGCCGCGGAGACGCCGGCGAGGGCCGGCAGGAGCCGACGGCGCACGCCGGGCGCCAGCACGAGCGAGACGGCGACCGCGAGCACGGCGAACAGGACGATCTCCGGCCATCCCACCGAATCCTGGCCGGTCGAGGCCCGCTCGACGGTGCGGGTGGCGCTGGGGGCGACCACGATCGGGCTGACCGAGCGAGACCCGCCGCTGCGCACGTGCGGTCGCGACGGCGTGCTTCGCGACCCCGCGAGCGAGGCCGGCGTCGCCGGGGATGAGCCCGCAGCGCGAGAGACGAGCTCGCCGCTGCCGGAGGTCGTCCAGGGAGCGGCGCTCGTCAGCTGGGCGGGGCCGGGCATCGGGGCGCTCGAGACCGTCGATGCGCCGCAGCCCGCGCTGGCCGTCGTCTGGAGGGCGAGCAGCGACATGCGCTCGAGCAGCTGCTCGCGACCGAGGCCGACGTGGAGGATCCGCGCGACCGCGCTGGCGCTCCGCGGTGCGCCGTGCAGGCCGGCCCGCAGGGACAGCAGACGCTGCGAGCGACGATCAAGCGAGCCCAGGCAACCGCGGTCGTGCGCGACGAGGTCGCGCAGCCGGCGGTTCTCGGAACGCTGCAGCGCGCGTCGCGTGCGCTGGGACGCGCCGCGATGGCTGCGCCGCTCGCCGATCGACGAGGCCGGGGCGGATGCGGCAGCCCGATGCGCCCGGGGCGAGCTCGCGATCGCACCCGACGCCGGGCTGGTCGTGCGCTGGCCGGCCGAGCCCGTTGCCGGCGCGGTGGCGGAGGTGCCCGGGGTCGCGGAGGATGAGCTCCCCGAGGAGGCGACGGGGAGGCTCGGTGCCTTGAGCGATGGGGTGGTCACCGACGGCGCGGTGCCAACCGGCGTCGCGACCGTGGGGGTGTGGACGGACGGCGTCGACACCGACGGGGTGTGGACCGCGGGCGTCGTGGCCGACGGAACGGTGGCCGACGGGACGGTGGCCGTCGGCGTCGGACCGACCGGCGTCGTGGCCTGCGGGGTGGTCACCTGCGGCGTGGTCACCTGGGGCGTGGTGGCCGCGGGCACGGTCACCGACGGCACGGCGGCGTGGGGCGTGGTCACGGCCGGGACGCCGGCGGCGGGCGTGGTCACGGCTGGGACGCCGGCGGCGGGCGTGGTCACGCTCGGCGTCCCCACCTGGGGGATGGTGGCGGCGCTGCCGGCGAGCGGCTGGCTGATGAGCAGCGCCAGCGCTGCGGCCACGATCGCGAAGGAGCAGATCTTGCGCATACCTTCTGAAACGATCGTGGAGGCCGGAACTTGCGGGTTTCCGGGATGGGGGCCGACGAGGAGCGGGCCGAATGCCCGCTCCGACCCCCTGTCTCAGGGTCGACTCGAGGGTTAGATACGCGAATGACCCCTATTCCGGGTATGGTCGAACCGAACATGGAATCGACCAGTCAGGACGAATTCACCGAGGTCCGCGTCCCGGACTCGCCGGGCGACGAGGCGGTGGCCCAGGACCAGGAATGGTTCGATGTCTCGGTCGACGGCGAGCAGCGCCGGATCCGCTTTCACGACTACGGAGCCATCTACGAGGTGCCGGGGCTCTACGAGCGGATCTTCTACGAGGAGCTGGAGTGCCGGTCGCCCCCGACCGTCGTCGGGCTGCTGAACCGCGAGCTCGAGCGTGAGGGCGTCGACCCGGCCACGCTCTCGGTCCTCGATCTCGGGGCCGGCAACGGCATCGTCGGTGAGGAACTGCGGACGATCGGCGTCCGCTCGATCGTCGGAGTCGATCTGCTGCCCGAGGCTGCCGCCGCCGCCCGGCGCGACCGTCCGGAGGTCTATGACGACTATCTCGTCGCCGACCTGACCCAGCTGAGCCCCGACGACGCTCGTCGTCTCGCCGATCGGAACTTCGACTGCCTGATCAGCGTCGCCGCGCTCGGGTTCGACGACATCCCGCCGCAGGCGCTGGCGACCGCATATGACCTGGTCCATCCCGGCGGCTGGATCGCCCTGACGATCAAAGAGGACTTCCTCACCACCGATGACCCATCGGGCTTTCAGAAGCTGATCCGGCGGATGATCGACGAGAAGATGCTCGACCTCCGCACCCAGGAGCGCTACCGCCACCGCCTGTCGAGCAACGGCCAGCCGCTCTATTACATCGCGCTCATCGCGGTCAAAAACGACGATCGCGCCGCCACCGAGCTCGTCTCGGACTGAAGTCTCGCAGCCCATCTCGCGCCCGCGTCGAACGCGCCCGGAGGGGCCCGGCTCAGACCTTGCGGGCGGCGCCGCCGAACAGCCCGGACAGGCTGCCGCCGAGGGTGACCGCGGCGACGACGACGATCAGGGCGATGACGGCGATCAGGATGCCGTATTCGGCCATTGTCTGGCCGCGCTCGATGGTGAACCGGATCCAGAGGGCTTCGAGCTTGTGCATTCTCATCACAACATCGGACGTTCGGGCCTCCGGCTTTAGCGCGCCGGGCCCGCCCACGGACGCCCGAGGGGCCCCGGGCCGGGGCGGCCGCTCGGGATCCCTACAGCCCGCCCGAGCTCTTGCTGAACAACCCCGTGATGTTGACCCCGAGCAGCATTGCCGTCAGGACGACGACAACCGCGATCACGGCGACGATGAGGCCGTACTCGGCCAGGGACTGGCCCGACTGCTGGCGCAGGCGGACGGAGATGGCGGTCAGCCACTGCATACCGGGGTCATCGGCTCCTGCGCCGCCGTCCTTGAGGGAGGGCAGGCGCAGGAGCCGCGGGGGCTCACCCCCAGATGTCCTCGGCTACCTCGACGATCAGCTCGAGCTTGGCCCGCTCCTCGTCGATCGAGAGCTTGTTGCCCTCCTCGGTGGAGGAGAAGCCGCACTGCGGTGAGAGGCACAGCTGGTCGATGTCGACGTACTGCGATGCCTCCTCGACGCGGCGCTTGAGCAGGTCGCGATCCTCCAGATCCGGGCGCTTCGTGGTGACGAGGCCGAGGACGACATGCTTGCCCGCGGGAACGAAGCGCAGCGGCTCGAACCCGCCCGAGCGCTCGTCGTCGAACTCGAGGAAATAGCCGTTGACGGCGAGGTCGCCGAACAGCGCCTCGGCGACGAAGTCATAGCCGCCCTCTGCCGCCCACATCGACTGGTTGTTGCCCCGGCACAGGTGGGTGGTGACGACCAGGTCGTCCGGCTTGTCGGCGAGCGCGCGGTTGAGGTTGGCGATGTACTGCTCGTGCAGGTGATCGGGATCGCCACCGATCTCCTCGATGTGGGCTCGCTGCGCGGGATCGTTGATGTAGGCCAGGCTGGTGTCGTCGAGCTGGAGGTAGCGGCAGCCAAGCTCATAGACACCGCGGATCTGCGCGGCGTAGGCCTCGGTCAGGTCGTCCCAGAACGTGTCCGGATCGGGGTAGACCGACGAATCCAGCGATGAGTTGCCGCCGCGATAGTGGACCATGCTCGGCGACGGGATCGTCAGCTTCGGCGTCTGCTCGGCCGTGGCGTTCTCGCGCAGGAACGTGAACGCGTTGGCGAAGATCGTCTCGGGCAGCGTGACCGTGCCGGCGACGCGCATCGCCGGCGGCGCGTAGTCGTACTCGCCCTCCTCGGAGCGGAACTGCACATGGATCGACTCGCCGTCGACCTGCTCGATTCCGCCGAGCGCGTAGATGAAGTCCATGTGCCACGAGGTGCGGCGAAACTCGCCGTCGGTGACGGTCTGCAGACCGGCATCGCGCTGCAGCGCGATCACGTCGAGGATCGCGTCGTCCTCCACGGCGCGGAGCTCGTCGCTATCGATGCGCCCCGCCTTGAAATCGGCGCGGGCGCGCGTCAGATCGGGCGGCCGCAGCAGGCTCCCGACATGATCGGCACGGAAGGGCGGGGTGTCACGACTCGGCATGTGCGTCTCTCCTTGAGGTCTTGGCTCTCGCGCGGCGGCGGGAGAGGGCGAGGCTAGTACGGCTACGCTGGCGCGATGGTCGCCAGGTATCGGTCAGTGCTCTCCATACCCGGCTGCGCTCGAGTATTCGCGACCGCCCTGATCGGCCGCCTGCCCCAGGGAATGTCGTCGCTGGCGATCCTCCTGCTCGTGCGCTCGGTCACGCATTCCTATCCCGCGGCCGGCATCGCCGTCGGCGCGTTCGCCTTCGCCACGGCCGCCGGCTCGCCGTTCCAGGGCCGCCTGGTCGATCGCTACGGCCGGGCCGCGGTCCTCGTGCCGGCGGCGGTCGGGCAGGCCGGGATGCTGCTCATCCTCGTGCTGGCGGCGCAGGCGCGTGCCGAGGCAGCCGCGCTCATCGCCCTGGCGGCGGCGGCCGGCTCGCTGATGCCCGCGATCGCCCCTTCGGTGCGGGCGCTCCTCGGCGAGGTGACGGGCGCCGGCGAGGTTCGCGAGACGGCGTACGCGCTGGAGTCGGTGATCCAGGAGCTGATCTGGGTCAGCGGTCCGCTCGTCGTCGCCGTCGTCGTGGCCATCGCCTCGCCGGCGGCGGCGCTGCTGCTCAGCGCGGGGTTCTGCATCGCCGGAACGATCCTGTTCGTGCGCTCGCCGCTGGCGCGGCGGCCCCGCCCGGCCGACCGCCGGGGGCGGCCCCGAGCCGCGCTGGCCAGCGGCGAGCTGCGCGTCCTGCTCGCCCCCATGGTCCTCATGGGGGCGGCGTTGGGGGCGATCGAGGTCGGCCTGCCGTCGCTGGCACTGCACGCCGGCTCGCGTCCCTCCTCGGGACTGCTGCTCGCGCTGTGGAGCGTCGGCAGCCTGATCGGCGGCCTGTGGTTCGGCTCGCGGTCCTGGGGCGCTCCGCTGGCCGCGCGCTATCGCGTGCTGACGGTGGCGACGGTCGTCAGCACGGCGCCGCTGATCGCCGCCCGCACGATCCCCGAGGGGATGCTCTGCGCCCTGCTCGCCGGTCTGACGATCGCTCCCGCGTTCTCCTGCCTGTACACGCTGGTCGGGCGGGTGGTCAGCCCCGGGGCCGAGACCGAGGCGTTCACCTGGGCGGCTTCGGCTCTCATCGTCGGCATCTCGGCCGGATCGGCGCTGGGCGGCGGTGCGATCGATGCCGCCGGCGTGAGCGGACCGTTCATCCTTTCCTGCGGGGCATCGGGGCTGACGGCGGCACTGGCGTTGCGCACGCGCGAGCGCGCGGCGACGGCGGCGGGCTAGCGCGACTAAGCCTGGATCGGCCGCACCGGACGGCACGGGTTGCCGAAGCACACGTGGCGCGCCGGCATGTCCCGGGTCACCACGCTGCCCGCGCCGATCACGCACCCGGCGCCGATCGTCACTCCCGGACACACGATCACCCCGGTGGCCAGCCAGGCGTCGTCCTCGATCGTGATCGGTGCGCCCCACTCGAGCCCGGTGCGGCGCTCGTCGGGGTCGAGGGGATGGCTGGGGGTGACGAGGTGGACCCCGGGCCCGATCTGCACGTCGTCGCCGATCGAGACCGGCGCCGAGTCGAGGATGACGGCGCCGAAGTTGATGAACGTGCGCGCGCCGACGAAGATCTGGTAGCCGTAGTCACACGCGAACGGCGACAGGATCTCCGTCTGCTCGCCGAGTGAGCCGAGCAGCTCGCCCAGGAGCGTCCGGCGCCGTTCCGGCTCGTCGGCACCGGCGGCGTTCAGGCGCTCGGTGAGCAGACGGGCGTGACGGCGATCGGCGACCAGGTCCTCGGCGCCCGGGAAGTAGGGCTCGCCCGCGAGCAACCGCTGCTTGTCGTGCGCCATCCGAGCTCGGCGCGGCTCAGAAGGTCAGCTTGAGCGGACCGATGATCCGCGGCTGGGACTTCTTGGAGTAGGCCCGGACGTCGTCGTACTGGATGAGGTAGCTGCTGTGGTGCGGCTTGGCCGGGTACAGGCTGGCGAACACCTTCAGCGTGCCGCACGGGAACTTGGCGCGCCCGAACTTGGCCAACGCCACCTGCCTGCCCTTGTACAGGTAATGCCCGTAGATCAGCTGGCCGGGCTGAAACCCGGAGAACGACCAGTTCGTCTTCTCGGTGAGGGCGCCGAGGCCGTTGCGCGGCTTCGTCGATCCGTGCGCCCAGCCGAACTCCGTGACGTTGACGGTCGTGCTGGCGGTGATCGTGGTGCCGGTCGGCGTCTGATCGGTCGCGGTCAGGCCGATCTTCTTGGCGGCGGGAGTCGCGAAGTAGGGGGTGGGGGCGTCGGCCCGGCCGGTGATCTGGCCGAGGCTGTCGGCCGTGACGCTCGTGTCGACGGTTCCCTCGGCGCTGGCGATGTTGACCGGGTCACCGGGCGTGTAGCCGCTTCCCGAGAACGACATCGAAGGCGCGTTCTTGCCGGCGATCACATAGCAGCCGGCGGTGACCGCCAGGGTGGCGCCCGATGCCGGGGCGGCCAGCGCCCCGGCGGCGAGCGCCCCGGCAGGCGAGGGCGGCGACGGCGGCCCGGATGGGGCGGATGATCAGAGCTTGTGGAATCCGTACACGTAGGTCGGGATCGCGTGCTTGTTGAACTTCTTGACGTTGTCGAAGTAGACGGTCCACCTATTCGGGTGGCGCGCGGAGATCGGGTAGCCGGTCGCCTTGGCCTTCAGGGTGCCGCATGGGCCGGTCGCCTTGCCAAAGCGCTTGCGGCCGGTCAGGTGCTTGCCGACGAGGTAGTGGCCGTAGACCTGCCGGCCGGGTCGGAAGCCGCCGAAGAAATACGTGATGCGCTTGCCGAAGCCGACGACGGTGTTGCTGAGGCCGAGGCCGGCCATCGAGTAGTGCCCGATCGCCGAGGCCGTGACCTGCTGGCCGGTGTTGAAGTCCTCGTCGGACGCCGTCACCGTGAACGTCTTCTCGCCGGGCTTGATCGTGTCGTTCGGCGCGGGAACGGTCGTCACGAAGTTGCCGATGGCGTCGGTGGTGACGTCACCGAACACGCCACCGCCGATCGACACGCTGCTCGACGGGAAGAACCCGCTGCCGACGATCGTCACCTGGGCCGTCAGGCGGTCGGTGTTCAGGTAACACGGCGCGTTGAGCGCGATCTGGGCGGCCGACGCTTGCGCGGCGAGCGCTCCCGATGCCAGCAGCGTCGCGGCGCCGGCGGCCAGGCCCATCGTCCGGCGACCTCGGTCCAAACCCATATCCACCTTCCCCTGTCCGGTACGTCAGTTGATCCCGGCCGGCCGCCGCGGAAGTCTACCCCCGGTCGCCGGCCAGCGGGATTGACGCGGCTGACCTGCATCTGATATATCAGGGCTCGTGGCTACCACCGACCCCGCGCCGCTGCCTGCCCGCCAGCGCGTCGTCATCATCGGCGCGGGCATCGTCGGCAACAGCGTCGCCTACCACCTCACCCAGCTCGGCGAGACCGAGATCACGCTGCTCGACAAGGGTCCGCTGCCCAACCCGGGTGGCTCCACCGGGCATGCCTCGAACTTCATCTTCCCCGTCGACCACTCCAAGGAGATGACGGCGCTCACCAAGGAGAGCATGCGCCAGTACAAGGAGCTCGAGGTCTACCTCGAATGCGGGGGCATCGAGGTGGCCCGGACCGAGGAGCGCATGCAGGAGCTCCAGCGGCGGATGGTCTCGGCCACGACGTGGGGCATCGAGCCCGTATCGCTCGTCACGCCGCTGGAGATCAAGGAGCTCGTGCCGTTCATCAACGAGGAGCTCCTGCTCGGCGGCTTCTACACCCCCGGGGCAGGCGTGGTCGACTCGTTGCGGGCAGCGACGATCATGCGCGAGCGGGCCGTCGCGGCGGGCATGACGCTCGCCGCCAACACCGAGGTCCTCGGCCTCGACGTCGAGCACGGGCAGATCCGGCGCGTGCGGACGACCAAGGGCGACATCGAGGCCGATCGGGTCGTCATCGCGTGCGGCTGCTGGAGCCCGCGGATCGCCCGCATGGCCGGCGCCAACATCCCGCTCACCCCGGCCGTGCACCAGATGATCGACATCGGTCCCGTGCCGCGCTTCGCCGACGCCCGGACGCTCGTCGATTTCCCGATCGTGCGCGACATGGACACGAACATGTACGAGCGTCAGGATGGGGGAGGACTGGAGATCGGCTCCTACGCCCATCGGCCGATCCTCATGGATTCCGATGAGATCCCCTCGATCGAGGAGTCGGCGCTCAGCCCGACCGAGCTGCCGTTCACGCAGGCCGACTTCGAGCTCCAGCTCGAGCAGGCACTCGAGCTGATGCCGGAGATCGTCGGCGACGAGACGGTCGGTCAGCGCTACGCCATCAACGGGCTGCTGTCGGTGACGCTCGACGGGCTGCCCCTGATCGGCGAGACGCCGGAGGTCAGGGGCCTGTGGTCGGCGGCCGCGATCTGGATCAAGGAGGGACCGGGGTCGGGCAAGACGGTTGCCGAGCTGATGGTCCACGGCGAGTCCGAGATCGACGTCTATGACTCGAACATCGCCCGCGCCTATCCCCACCAGAAGACCCGGGCGCACGTGCAGGCCCGCGCCTCGGAGGGCTTCAACAAGATGTACGGGATCGTCCATCCCGCCGAGCAGTGGGAGTCCGATCGCCGGGTCAAGCTCTCGCCCTACTACGAGCGCGAGCAGGAGCTGGGCGCGATCTTCTACGAGGCCGCCGGCTGGGAGCGCCCGCAGTGGTATGAGTCCAACGCCTCCCTGCTCGATGAGTTCGGCGACCGGGTGACCCGGCGCGAGGCCGAGTGGGAGTCGCGGTGGTGGTCGCCGATCATCAACGCCGAGCACCTGGCGCTGCGCGACCGCGCCGGCTATACCGACCTGACCGCGTTCTGCATCTTCGACGTCACCGGCCCCGGCGCGCTTGACGCCGTCCAGCGGGTCGCCATGCGCCAGATGGACGTCGCCGTCGGGCGGGTCGTCTACACGCCCGTCCTCACCCCGAGCGGCGGCTTCAAGGCCGACCTCACGATCATGCGGATGGCCGAGGACGTGTTCCGCGTCGTCACCGGCGGCGCGTGGGGGATGTCGGATCTCAAGTGGTTCTCCGACCATCTTCCCTCCGACGGGTCGGGAAGTGGGGGTGGGCGGTGGGCCTCGATAGTCGACCGCACGAATTCGCTGACGACGCTCGGCCTGTGGGGTCCGCGTGCACGCGACATCCTCTCGAGCGTCACCGGCGATGACGTCTCCCACGAGGCCCTGCCGTTCGGCCGCTGGAAGGCGATCGAGGTCGGCTCGCTCGAGGTCGTGGCCAGCCGGATCTCCTACGTCGGGGACCTCGGCTGGGAGCTGTACGCGCCGATCGAGCAGGGCGCCAAGCTGTGGGACGCGATCGCCGCCGCCGGCCTGCCCCACGGCGCCGTTCCCGTCGGCGCGGGCGTCTACGGCTCGACGGGGCGCCTGGAGAAGTGCTACCGGGCCTACGGAGCCGAGCTGGAGGGCGAGTACACCGTCGTCGAGGCCGGCATGGCCTGGGGCAAGGTCAAGGACGAGGATTTCGTCGGCAAGGCCGCCCACGTCCGCCACCGTGCCGAGGCGCCGGCGGCGAGCATGTGCGCGCTGACCGTCGACGACCACACCTCGAGCACCGGCGTCAAGCGCTACATGATGGGCGGCGAGCCGCTGCTCACCGCCGACGGCGACCCCATCGTCGACCCCCGGGGCCGGCGCTCGTACGTGACCAGCGCCGGCTCCGGTCCGTCGCTTGGCAAGTACATCCTCATGGGCTACCTGCCCGCCGAGCACGCCACCGTCGGCAATCAGCTGCAGGTCCAGTACATGGGCGAGCGCTTTCCGGTGACGGTGCAGACGATCGATTCGACGCCCCTGTTCGACCCCGAGAATTCGCGGGTGCGCTCGTGAACATCCTCGTGTGCGTCAAGCGCGTGCCGCTGACCGGGGGCAAGATCAACCTCACCGAGGACGAGCGGGCGATCCAGACGCGCCACCTCGGTTTCACCGTCTCCCCCCACGAGGAGTGCGGCGCCGAGGAGGCCGTCCGGCTCGTCGAGCAGCACGGCGGCACGAGCACCGTCCTGACCCTTGGCCCGCCCGAGGCCGAGGAGCAGCTGCGCGACCTGATGGCGATCGGCATCGACACCGGCATCCACCTCGTCACCGACGGCAGCGAATGGGACCCGCAGGCCACCGCGGCCGCGATCGTCGCCGCCGTTCGTGGCGCCCCGGCGCCCTTCGACCTCATCCTGTTCGGCAACGAGTCCGCCGATGCCGGCAACTTCCAGGTCCAGGTCCGGGTCGCCCACGCCCTCGGGCTGCCGGTCGTCAACGGGATCAAATCGATCGAAATAGTCCCCGAGGGCGTGCGCTGTGAGCAGGAGACCTCCGCGGGGCGCGACGTGTACGTCGTGCCGATGCCGGCCGTCGTATCGGTCAAGGAGGGCATCAACCTCCCGCGATACCCGTCGGTGCCGGGACGGATGCGGGCCAAGCGCAAGCCGATCGAGTCCTCGCAGCCGAGCCCGCCGGCCGCCCGGCTGCCGATGGTGCGCCTCGTGCTCCCCGCGGCGTCGGGCAAGCAGGCCGAGGTCCTCGGCCACGGCGCCGAGGCCGCCCCGGCGGTCGTCGAGGTCCTCCAGTCGATCGGGGTGATGTAGATGACCACGCTCGTCTTCGTCGAAGACCCGACCGACGAGCTCTCTCAGCAGGCCGTGGTCATGGCCGGCGGGCTCGGCGCCGACATCGCGCCGGTGGTCATCGACCCGAGCGACGGGTACGCGCCCGCGGCCTGGGCGCAGACCCTCGTCGAGCTCGCCCAGGCGCGCGGCGCCACCGCGATCACGGGCCCCGGCTCCGAGCGCGGCAACGAGGTCCTCGCCCATGTCGCCGCCAAGCTCGACCAGCCGATGGCCGCCAACTGCGTGTCGGTGATCCCCGGCGATCCGGCCACGGTGACCCGGGTGCGGTGGGGCGGCTCGCTGCTCGAGGAAGCCCAACTTCTCGGATCGCCGCTGCTGTTCACGAGCGCCGCCCATGCCGTCGCCGCCGAGGCGATCGACGCGGTGGAGACGGTCACGCCGACCGGCTCGGCGGCCGACCGGGCCGTTCGCGTCATCGAGCAGATTCCCACCTCCACGTCCGGCGTGTCGCTCGCCGACGCCGACGTCGTCGTCTCCGGCGGTCGGGGCGTCGGTTCGGCCGAGGGGTTCTCGATCATCGAGGAGCTCGCCGGGCTGCTCGGCGGGGCCGTCGGCTGCTCGCGCGCGGTGACGAGCGCCGGCTGGCGGCCGCACACCGACCAGGTCGGCCAGACGGGAACGAAGGTCTCGCCGGAGATCTACATCGCCTGCGGGATCAGCGGCGCCACCCAGCACATGGCCGGCTGCAAGGGCGCCAAGCGGCTGCTGGCGATCAATCCCGACGGGGAGGCCTCGATCTTCGCGGGCGCCGACTACGCGGTGATCGGCGACCTCCACGAGGTGGTGCCGGCGATCTCGGCCGAAATCAGAAAGGCCCGAGGCTCATAGCGGTCGCCGTCTCCGCGGTCGTGCTCGCCGCGCTGCTGGCGGCGAGCGGGACCCTGTTCGCGCTGCGCGTCCGCTTCCTCGTCGACCTCGTGCGGTCGGCGGCTCCGACCAACCGCACGGGCGACCGCGAGCGCCGCGTGCGCAACGAGGCGACGATCGTGCTCGGCCAGCGCAAGCTGCTGCAGCGCATCGGCCCGGGGCTGATCCACGCCTTCATCTTCTGGGGCTTTCTCGTCCTCGGCCCGACGATCGTCATCGCGATGATCGGGACCGTCTCCAAGCACGCCACGTTCCCGTGGCTGGGCGAGCAGGGCTGGTATGCCTTCCTCGTCGATCTGTTCGCCGTGCTCGTGCTCGTCGGCGTCGTCAGCGCGCTGTGGATCCGGAAGGTCCTGCGGCCGCGGCGCTTCGCGGGCTCGCACCTCGGCGAGGCCGACCTCATCCTGGCCCTGATCGCGACGATCGCGACCACCCTGCTGCTGTGGCACGCGACCCGGATCGCCCTCGGGCTCAACGAGTGGCCGGCGTCGTCGGCGCCGGTGTCGCACCTGCTCTCGCACCTGTTCGGACACGACGGCGCCACCCGCGTCCTGGAGCGGGTGTTCGTGTGGGCCCACGTCGTCACCATCCTCGGCTTCCTCGCCTACCTGCCGCGCTCCAAGCACCTCCACATCGCCTCCGCCGCGTTCAACGTCTGGTACGGGCGCACCGGCCCGGGCGGGAAGCTCGAGACGCTGCGCTTCGACGACCCCGACATCCCCGAGGAGGACATTCGCTTCGGGGCCGGCACCGCCGCCGATCTGACCTGGAAGGAGATGCTCGACACCTTCTCGTGCACCGAATGCGGGCGCTGCCAGGACGCCTGCCCGGCGTTCGCCACCGGCAAGACGCTGTCGCCCAAGCTCGTGATCATGGGGCTCCGCGACCAGGTGTTCGCCGACGGGGCCGCGCTCGTCAAGTCCCGCGACACGGCGATGGCCAAGCCGATCGACCTGACCACCCTCGTGCCCACCGCGGTGCCCGAGGAGTCGGTGTGGGACTGCGTGACCTGCGGGGCGTGTGTCCAGGCGTGTCCGGTCTCGATCGAGCACGTCGACCACATCGTCGACCTGCGCCGCCACCTGGTGATGGTCGAGTCGAGCTTTCCCGCCGAGGCCGAGCCGATGCTGCGTGACATCGAGCGGGCGTCGAACCCGTGGGGCAAGGCCCAGTCCGAGCGGGCCGACTGGGCGGCCGAGCTCGGCATCCGGATCCTCGAGCCGGGCGACCCCGCCCCCGAGTACCTGTACTGGGTCGGCTGCGCGAGCTCGTTCGACGAGCGGGCGCGGGCGACGGCCGAGAACACCGCCAGGCTGCTGAGCAAGGCCGGCGTCGACTTCGCGATCCTCGGTGCACGCGAGGCGTGCACCGGCGACCCGGCACGGCGGATCGGCAACGAGTACGTGTTTCAGGGGTTCGCCGAGCGCAACGTCGAGACGCTCAACGGGGCCGGGGTGACGAAGATCATCGCCAACTGCCCGCACTGCTTCAACACGCTGGGCAACGAGTACCCCGACTTCGGCGGCCACTACGAGGTCATCCACCACACCGA
Organism: uncultured Solirubrobacteraceae bacterium; assembly: GCA_963744845.1. Lineage (GTDB taxonomy): Bacteria > Actinomycetota > Thermoleophilia > Solirubrobacterales > Solirubrobacteraceae > Palsa-465. The sequence goes on along the minus strand of CAVUVE010000010.1, from coordinate 23,437 downwards.
GGTGCTGTCCCGGCTCGTCGCCGAGGGCCGGTTGACGCCGCAGCGCGACGAGAACCTCACGGTCACCTACCACGACTCGTGCTACCTGGCCCGCCACAACGACGTCCTCGCCGCCCCCCGGGAGCTCGTCGCCGCCGTCGGCTCGCCCGTGGAGATGGCCCGCAGCGGCAAGGAGACGTTCTGCTGCGGGGCGGGCGGCGCGCACATGTGGATGGAGGAGCGCGGCGATCAGATCAACGACAACCGGGTGCGCGAAGCCGCCGGCACGGGCGCGGGGACGCTCGCCGTCGCCTGCCCGTTCTGCACGGTGATGCTCGACGACGGCGTCTCGGGGGCGGGGGCCGACCTGCGGGTCGCCGACGTGGCCACGCTGCTGGTGGAGGCCGGCGCCGCCGACTAGGCCCGGTGCACGGCCGAGAGCAGGGCGGCGTAGGAGCGCACGAGGGCGGCGCGCTCCTGCGCGATGAGCGGGCTGGCCGGGTCACAGCCTCGCTCGATCCAGCTGTCGGAGATGTCCATCGCCAGGGCGCGCTGCTGGGCGGCGCGATGGACGGCCTCGTCGGTGACGTCGTAGACGTATGCGTACAGGGCGGCCAGGGCGTTGACGAGCGCGTGGGCGCGCTCGGCGCCGCCGAGGTGCTGATGCTCGCGGTGAACGCGCCACCACTCCACCTCCAGTCGGCCGCGACCCGGGGGTCAAAGCGCTCGCTCGGGTGCCGGCGTAGCACAAGCGCGTAGAAGCGCTCCATCACCGCACGGCAGGCCGCCGGGTCGTTGTCGGTCGGCGCCCACAGTTGGTTGGCGCGCATGACCAGGAAGGCCCCGTGCAGGGTCGCCGGCCAGGGGAGGGCGAAGGTGCCGCGGACGAGTCGCACGGCGGACCACAGCAGCGTCGTCCAGTCACGGCGGTAGTAGGCCACCCACGCGCGCGACTCCAGGCCGCCGACGCGGCGCGGGTCAAACGAGCGCGGGCCGCTCGCCGGATCTGATCGCGATAAAAGTGACCTTATTCGGCACTTTTATCGCACTTGCCGGCCAGCAGGCGCTCGAGCTCGCGCTCCAGCCCGGAGGCGCCCACCGCGACCTCGGTGAGGGGGAGCCCGAGCACGTCGGCGGCGCGCTCCGCGCACGCCCGGGTGGCGGCCGTCGGTCGCTGGGCGAGCCAGACCACGCGCGTGTAGTGGCGAAAGTACTCGCCGCGCAGCTGCGGCCAGCGGTCGAGGCCGAGCTCGCGCACGACGGTGTGCTGAAACGTCCGGGCCAGGAAGTCGGTGAGGAAGTACGTCCCGGGCTCCTCCTCGAGCAGCGCCGCGACCTCGTCGGAGCCGCCGAGGATGTCGTAGCACGTGTCCCCGGCCAGGCGGGGGAGGCCGAGGTCGTCGAGCGCACCGTGGGTGCCGCAATCGCCGTAGGCGACGGCGATCACCTCGCGCCCGGCCGCCGCCTGCGCGACCGCCTCCGGGATCGACGCCGGGCGGTTGTGGAGCAGCGCGTCGACCGGGAGGACGTCGAGCTCCCAGCCGCGGCGGTGGGCGATGCGCCGCACGTCAAGCGCGAGCGCTCCGCACGCGACGACGGTCTGGGTCATCCCGGGAACGCCAGCTGGTCGATGAACAGGTCGTTGAAGTCGGCGCGTCCCGACAGCTCGACGTACTCCACCTCGCGCAGGATCGAGTGTGCCTCGGCCCGCTCGCGCAGCGACAGGGCGGCGATCTTGGCGCCCTCGCCGGCGACGTTGCCCGCGGAGACGATCCGCGGCAGCGCCAGCCGCGGCACGAGGCCGATCCGCACCGCGCTCAGCGGCGTCAGGTAGGCCCCGAACGAGCCGGCCAGGAGCACCTGGGAGATATCCGACGCCTGCACGCCGAGCTGGCGCATGAGGATGTCCCAGCCGGTGGCGATCGACGCCTTGGCGAACTGCAGCTCGCGCACGTCGCGCTGGGAGAGGAACACCGAGGCGGCCGCGTCGGTTCCGCGCCAGTGCAGCACGAACACGCGCTCCTCGCCGATCTTGGTCAGGCGATCGGACAGGCCGGGGAAGCGCAGGGCGGCCTCCTCGTCGGGGATGAAGCGTCCCGAGTGATCGAGCAGGCCGGTGTGGACGAGCTCGGCGACGGCGTCGACGAGCCCCGAGCCGCACATGCCCACCGGCTCGCAGTCGCCGATGACCTCGAGCGCCAGGCCGTCGTCGGTCACCCGAACGCCCTCGATCGCCCCGTCGGCGGCCCGCATCCCGCAGCGGATCTGAGCCGCCTCGAACGCCGGTCCGGCGGGCGCGGCGGTGGCGACGACGCGGTCAACCGAGCCGAGCGCGATCTCCGAGTTGGTCCCCACGTCGATGAACAGGCGCAGCCGACGGTCCCGGGTCAGCCCGCTGGCCAGCAATCCGGCGACGATGTCACCGCCGACGTAGGCGCCGAGCGACGGGAACACGAAGGCGGGCGCCCGGGGGTGGACGGCCACGCCGAAGTCGGCCGCGCTCGTCGGCGGCAGCTGATGGGTGGTGACCACGAACGGCGCCATCGACAGCGGCTCGGGGTCGATGCCCAGCGCCAGCTGCATCATCGTCACGTTGCCGCACACCGTGATCTCGTAGACCTCCTGGGCGGCGACCTCGGCCTCGACGAGGACCTCGGCGGTGAGCTCGGCCATCGTCTCGTGGGCGCGGTCGCGCAGCGCGTCCTGGGCGGTGTCGTCCATCATCGTCGCCGAGATCCGCGTGATCACGTCGGCGCCGAACGGCTGCTGGCGGTTGAGCATCGAGCGCACCGCCGCCGGCTGGCCGGTCTCCAGGTCCAGCAGGGTGGCCACCACCGTCGTCGTTCCCAGATCGAAGGCGATGGCAAAGCGCCGGTCGGTGGTGTCGCCGGGTTCGAGCGCGATCAGCTCGCGGTCACAGACGACGGCGGTGACGTCGAAGTGGGCGCGGCGCAGCGTGCCGCCGAGCGTGCGCAGCAGCTCCAGCGAGGCGTAGGGCTCGAGGTCCTCCAGCGCGTCGAGCACCCGCTGGAGGTCGGGCCGCTGATCCTCCATCGTCGGCTCCTCGAGCACGAGGTGGCGCTTCTGCACCGAGGGGCGCAGGATCACGTGGCGCCCGACGCCGGCCAGCGCCGCCTTGGGGCGGGTCTGCAGCGGCGGGACCTCGACGACGAGGTTCTCGCGCGCGCCGGCACGGCAGGCCAGCCGCCAGCCGTCGCGCAGCTCCTCGGAGGTGAACGCCCGGGGGTCGACGCTCGACACCGGCACGTCACCGGAGACGACGCGCACCTTGCACTTCTTGCACGTGCCGTAGCCGCCGCAGGTGGAGTCGATGGCGATCCCGTTCCAGCTGGCGGCGTCGAAGATCGGCGTGCCGCTGGGCACGCGGACCTCGCCGCCGTCGGGCAGGAAGCGCAGGCGAACGCGGGTCGCCCCGTCCTCGGGGGCGACCACCTCGAGCTCGGGGGCCGCGCGCGGCTCGCGCTGAGGGCTCGCGGCGCTCACGCGGTTGCGGCCTCCTTCTCGGCCGCCTGACGGGCCCGGTGGGCGGCGATCCAGTTCGTGCCCCACGGATCGTGGCCGAGCAGCATGTCGGTGGCGCGCACCGACTGCACGCACACCTCGGCGGTCGACATGATCGCGCTCGTCAGCCCGGCGGCGGCGGCCATCGGCAAGAAGGCGGCGTTGAGCACGTGGCGCTGGGGCAGGCCGAAGGACACGTTGGAGGCGCCCAGGCACATGTTGACGCCGAGCTCGTCACGGATCAGGGAGATCGTGGCCAGCGTCGTCGTCACCGCGTCGGTGGCGGCACCGACGGTCATCGCCAGCGGATCGATGATGACGTCCTCGGTGGCGATCCCGTGGTCGTTGGCGACGCTGATGATCTTGCGCGCGCACTCCAGGCGCTTCTCCGGCGTCTCGGGAATCCCCGTCTCGTCGTTGGCCAGCCCGATGACGGCGGCGTCGTAGCGGGCCACCAGCGGCAGGATCTCCTCCAGGCGCTCGTCCTCGGCGGTCACCGAGTTGACGAGCGCTCGTCCCTCGTAGACCGAGAGTCCGGCCTCGAGGGCCTCGATCACCGACGAGTCGATGCAGATCGGCAAATCGACGGCGTCCTGGACGGTGCGGAGCATCGCCTTGAGCAGCTCGGGCTCGTCGACGAGCGGGATGCCGGCGTTGACGTCGAGCATGTTCGCGCCCGCGGCGGCCTGGGCCAGTGCGTCGACCGTCACCGTCGAGAGGTCGCCGGCGCGCAGCTCCTCGGCGAACATCTTGCGCCCGGTGGGGTTGATCCGCTCGCCGATCACGCAGAAGGGTTGATCGGCGCCGATCGTCACGCTGCTAGAGCGCGACCGAAGCACTGTGTCCATGTGACTCTCTTTCCTGTCGAGGGGCGATTCCCAGCCGGGTGCACAACGCGGCGATACCGGCGTCCTGGCGAAACGAGATGAAGTGCAGGCCGGCCACCCCCGGCTGGGCGAGGGCATGCGTCGCCTGCTCGTAGGCGATCTCAAAGCACTCGGCCTCGGCGTCGACGGCCTGCTCGACGCGCGCTACCAGCTCGGGCGGGACGTCGAGCCCGGGCACGTTGCGCGCGACGAAGCGCATCCCGCCGACCGAGCGCAGGATGGCGATCGAGGGGATCAGGGCGAGCCGCTGGCTGAGGCCGGTGTCATGGGCGGCGCGCAGGAAGCGCTCGAGCTGCTCGGCGCGGTAGCAGAGCTGGAGCTGCAGGAACCGCGCGCCCGCCAGCGCCTTCTTGGCGGCGCGGCGCACGCGGTACTCGTACGGCGGCGCGGCCGGGTTCTCGACGGCGCCGACGCAGTAGCGAGGCGCGGGCGTCAGCGGCCGGCCGGAGAGGTAGTGCCCGTTCTCGAGCACCCGGGCCAGCGCGATCAGCTGCACGCCGTCGAGGTCGAACACGCGGCGGGCCTCGGGCTCGTCGCCGGCGGTCACGTCGTCGCCGGTGAGACAGCACACGTTCTCGATCCCGTACATGGCGGCGCCGACGAGGTCGGACTCCAGGGCGAGGCGGTTGCGATCGCGGCACACGAGCTGCATCACCGGCTCGGCGCCGACCTGCATCATCCCGATGGCCACCGCCAGCGGCGAGCAGTGGGCGTGCGCGGAGGGATTGTCGGTGGCGTTGAACGCGTCGACGAACCGCCGCATCGGCTCGAGCTGGCGCTGGATCTCCGCGTGGCCGCCGCCGTCGATGACCGGCAGCTCGGCGGTGACGACGAACTCGCCGGCGTCGAGCTTATGCGCGAGCTTGGACATCCGCCGCCCACGCCGGAGGCACCTGGCGGTCGCGCCCGGTGACGAGGTTCGCCCACGACGAGGTCCCCGCCAGCTGGTTGTCGACCGGCGGGCGCAGGTCGTCGATGTGCCCGCGCCACAGCGGCAGGCGCTCGGAGCGCTGCACGGCCTTCAGCCACACGCACGGCATCTCGGGCTTGACCTCGCAGTGGCCGTCGGCCCGGACGCCGCCGCAGGGGCCGTTGCGTAACGTCTTGGGGCAGGTCATCGGACATGTCAGGCCGGTGTCGTGCAGGACGCATTGCCCGCACATCCGACAGCCCCAGATCGGCTCCTTGACCAGGTGCTCCGCGCGGGCGACCAGGCCAACGAACGTCATGCGAGAACCCGGTCTCGCTTGAGTTGGATGAGCTCCTTGGCCTTCTTGACCGCCGACGAGGCGTCGGCCGAGTAGCCGTCGGCGCCGACCGCGTCGGCGTACTCCTGGGTGACGGGGGCGCCGCCGACCATGACGATCACGTCGTCGCGGATGCCCGCCTTCTCCAGCGCGTTGATGTTGGCCTTGAACATCGGCATCGTCGTCGTCAAGAACGCCGAGAAGCCGACGACGTCGGGCTTGTGCTCGCCGATCTGCTCGATGAACTTCTCCGGCGGGACGTTGACGCCGAGATCGATGACGGTGAAGCCGGCGCCCTCGAGCATGATGTTGCAGAGGTTCTTGCCGATGTCGTGGACGTCGCCCTTGACCGTCCCCATGAGAAACGTGCCCACCTGCTGGGTGTCGGTCTCGGCGAGCAGCGGGCGCAGGATGTCGAGCGCGCCCTGCATCGCCCGGGCGGCGATCAGCATCTCGGGCACGAAGTAGTCGCCGCGCTCGAAGCGGGCGCCCACCTCCTCCAGCGACGGGATCAGGGCGTCGTAGAGCATCCGCTCGGGCTCCAGTCCGTCCTGCAGCCCGTCGTTCACGCCGTCCTTGACGGCCGGGGCGTTGCCGATCAGGGTCTCGTCGTACAGCAGCTGCAGGATCTCCTCGTGGGTCATGCGGCGTCCGCTCCTTGCTGGGGGTGGCCGAGGCGGCGGCTGAGGTTCCCCGCCTCATCGATCAGGTCCGGCTTGAGCTCGGCGATCCGGGCATCGGTCATGCGGGTCGTCGGTCCGGAGATGGACAGCGCGGCGACGACCTCGCCGCCGGCGCCGTGCACTGGGGCGGCGATCGCCGCCAGGCCGAGCTCGAGCTCGTCGATGGCGGTCGCGAACGACTCGGCGCGCACGGTCTCCAGCTCGGCCCGCAGCCGGGCCGCCGAGGTGACGGTCTGCGGGGTCAGCCGGGCGAGTGGCGGCGCCGGGATCGTCGCCCGGCCGTAGGCCATGAACACCTTGCCGACGGCCGTGCAGTGGTACTCGACCGAGCGTCCCAGCCACTGACCGGCGCCGAGGAAGTGGCGGCTCTCGACCTGGGCGACGTGCTCGACGCCGTGACGGGCGGGCACGGCGAGGTTGATCGTCTCGCCGCTGAGCTCGCCGAGCGCGTCGAGCGAGGGCCCGGCGAGCTCGACGACGCTGCGCTCGAGCAGCCCGCGCTCGGCCACGCGGAGGATCGCCGGGCCGGGGCGCAGCCGGCCGCGCTCGCCCTCCTGCTCCACCAGGCCCTGGCGCTCGAGCGCGCTCAGCAGCCGCGACGCGGTCGACTTGGGGATGCCGCTGGCCGCGGCGAGCTCGGCCAGCGCGACCGGCTCGGAGGATTCGAGGACGCGCACGAGCAGCTCGGCGCCACGGTCGATGGCGGTCGTACCCTTCGGAGCGGCCGGCTCGGTGAGGTCGTACGAAACTTGGAACTGTTGTTCCATGGCGGATATATTAGGCGCCTCCGGCGTGCCGTCAAGCGTCTGGATCGTGGCCGCGAAGTGAGAAGAGGAGGCAGCACCCCATGTTCGTCAACTCCATGCCCCGCTACGAGATCCTGTCCGAGGACGCGATGGCGACGCTCGACCGCGGGTGGCGGCGGATCGTGAGCGAGCTGGGAATCGAGTTCCTGCTGCCCGAGGCGGTCGAGCTGCTGCGCGGCGCCGGCCAGATCGTCGAGGACGAGAACCGGGTCCGCTTCGATCCGGAGTGGATCCTCGAGCAGGTGGCCAAGGCCCCCTCGGAGTTCGAGCTGCAGGCCCGCAACCCGGCCAACACGGCGCACATCGGCGGCGACCACATGGTGTTCGCCCCCGTCTACGGCTGTCCGTTCATCCGCCAGGGCGATGTCCGCCGCGACGCCAAGATGGCGGACTTCGAGAACCTCGTGCGCCTCGCCCAGGCGTTCCCCGAGCTCGACTCGCCCGGCGGCACGATCTGCGAGCCCGAGGACCGGCCGCTGGACTCGCGCCACCTCGACATGGTCTACGCCCTGCAGACGCTGTCCGACAAGCCGTACATGGGCTCGGTCACCTCCGGACCCAACGCCGTCGACACGATCCGCATGGGGGAGATCCTGTTCGGCGGGCGCGAGGCGATCGAGCGCGCGCCGGCCTCGATCTCGTTGATCAACGTCAACAGCCCGCTGCGCTACGACGACCGGATGCTGGGCGCGATGTTCGAGTACGTCAAGGCCAACCAGGCGGTCGTGATCACGCCGTTTCTGCTCATGGGGGCGATGTCACCGGTGTCGCTGCCGGCCACGCTCGTCCAGCAGATGGCCGAGGCGCTCGCCGGAATCGCGCTCGCCCAGCTGATCCGGCCCGGAGCGCCGGTCGTCTTCGGCTCGTTTCTGTCCAACACCGACATGCAGTCCGGATCGCCCTCGTTCGGCACCCCCGAGTCGGGCATCGGAGTGCTCTGCACCGGGCAGATCGCCCGCCACTTCAATCTCCCGTGGCGCGGCGGGGGAGGCCTCAACGCCTCCCAGACCGTCGACGCCCAGGCCGCCTACGAGTCGTTGATGACGCTGCTGCCGACGTTCCTCGCCGGCACCAACTTCGTCATGCACTCCGCCGGCTGGCTCGAGGGCGGTCTCGTCTCCTGCTACGAGAAGTTCATCGTCGATATCGAGCTCCTGCGCGAGCTGCGCCACGAGTTCACCCCGCTGGAGATCGACGAGGCCTCGCTCGCCTTCGACGCCCACACCGAGGTGGGGGCGGGCGGCCACTTCCTCGGTGCCGCCCACACGCTCGAGCGCTTCCGCGAGTGCTTCTACCGGCCGCTGCTCTCCTCGACCGAGAACTTCGACCGCTGGACGAAGAAGGGCGCCCGCGACACGACCGCGCGGGCCTCGGAGATCTACCAGAAGACCCTCGAGGAGTACGAGCAGCCGCCGGTCGACGACGCGATCGACGCCGAGCTGCGCGAGTTCGTCATCCGCCGCCGGGCCGAGCTCGGCGACTGACCCATACTCTTCCGGCGGTGAGAGCCGCCGCCGTTGCCATCGTCCTCGCCACGGCGCTGACCCTCGGCTCGGCGGGCGCCGCGGGCTCTCCACCGGCACCGGTCCAGGGCGCGGTCATGCTCTCACCCCGTGACCCGGCGGGGCTGGCCAGGTTCATCGCCGCCGTCAGCGACCACCGCTCGACGCGCTACGGCCGGTACCTGACCCCGCGGGCGTTCGCGGCGCGCTTCGGACCGGCGCCATCGGCCGTGGACGCGGTGACGGCGCAGCTGCGCCGCCGCGGCTTGGCGGTCGGCGCGATCTCCAACGGGCGGATGCTCGTCCGCTTCTCCGGGACCGCGGCCGCCGTGGCCGGGCTGGTCGGCCGCCGCGCGCCGTCCGGCGCACGGTCCGGCGGGTCCGCAGGCCGGTTCGGCGGGCTGATCGGACCGATTGCCGCGATCATCGGTCCGGGCAGCACCGCCGTCGCCCGCCCGGCCGACCTCCGCCACCCGGTGCCCGCTCAGGTCCCGCTGCACCCGGCGGCCCGCTCGGCACCGTTCGCCCACCCCCGGGGCTCGCCGCGGGGCTGCGGGGCGGCACGGGCGGCGAGCGTCGCCAACGACGGCCTCACCGACGACCAGATCGCCCGTGCCTACGGCGCGTTCGGGCTGTATGGGGCGGGCGACCGCGGCGCCGGCCAGCGGATCGCCGTCTACGAGAACGAGCCGTTCCTGACGCTCGGACATCCGGACGTTTGACACCTGCTTCTTCGGCGCCGCCCGGGCGGCGGCGATGCAGCGACGCCTGCACGTGATCGCCGTCGACGGCGGCCTGCCGGCGGGCCCGGGCACCGGCGAGGCCAGCCTCGACGTCGAGGACGTCTCGGCGCTGGCGCCGGGGGCGACGATCGACGTCTACGAGGGGCCGTTCACGGGAACCAACCCGACCGACTACGACTCGCTCGACGAGTACGCGGCGATCGTCGCCGCCGATCGCGACCGGGTCGTGAGCTCGAGCTGGGGCCTGTGCGAGCAGGGAGTGCAGGCCGGCCAGCCGGGCCTCCAGCAGGCCGAGAACCTGCTCTTCGAGCAGGCCGCCGCGCAGGGCCAGACCGTGTTCAGCGCCGCCAGTGACAGCGGCTCGGACGACTGCAACGTGAGCGGCAAGCCGGCGCCGGTCAAGGGCGAGGATCCCGTCTCGGTGGGCGACCCCGCGAGCCAGCCCTACGTCGTGGCCGTCGGCGGCTCGGCGATCGACGACGCCCGGCAGCCCCCGATCGAGCAGGTCTGGAACGACGGGCCGGCGGGCGCGGGCGGAGGCGGCATCTCGCAGTCGTGGACGATGCCGGCATGGCAGCGGGCAGCGACCGTGCCCGGCCTCGCGCGACCGGGCGGCGTCGATTACCGGGTGGCCAATGCCGTCCAGCGGGCGGCCGGTTACCCGCCCGGGTTCTGCCGCACGACGAGCGCGGTCGCGAGCGGCCCGGTCGCCTGCCGCCTGGTGCCCGACGTCTCCGCCGAGGCCGACATCTACACCGGGTCGGTCAGCGTCTACAGCCGCATCTACGGTCACGGCGGCGACCCGGCGGCGGGGTGGACGACGATCGGGGGAACGTCGTCGTCGGCGCCGCTGTGGGCGGCGATGCTGGCGCTGGTCAACGCGTCGCCGGCGTGCCAGGCGAGCACGCAGACCCGCGACGGAGTCGGATTCGCCGCCCCGCAGCTGTATGCCGTGGCCTCTGATCCGGCGCGGTACCGCGCCTCCTTCCATGACATCCAGACCGGCAACAACGACGTCGACGGGCTGGCCGGGGGACGGCTGTTCGCCGCCCGGCGCGGCTATGACCTCGCCTCCGGTCTGGGCTCGCCGCAGCTCACCGGCCCGGCGGGCACGGCGGGGCTGGCCCAAGCGCTGTGCGCGAGCGCGCACGGCCGGCGCCCGGTCGTGGACCGCCTCTCGCCGTCGACGGGGAGCGTCGCCGGCGGCGAGCAGGTGACCGTTTCCGGTACGGGCTTCGACGCCGGGGTCAGCGCCGTCCAGGTCGGCGCGCGGCGGCTGGACCCGGGAAGCTTTCGCGTCCTCGGCCCGACCACGATCGTGGCCACGCTGCCCGCCGCCGCGTCGCTCGCCGCTCCATCGGCACCCGCTCCCCAGGACGGCGCCGGGCCGGCGAACGTGATCGTCGTCACCCGCGACGGGCGGTCAAGCGCTCCCAGCCCGGCGGCGACGTTCGATTACGTCGACCCCGGCGCCGCCGGGCCGGTGGCGACGGTCGACGCCGTCGCTCCGTCGGGAGGCCGCCGCGATGCTCCCCGTCCGGTCGCGATCCTCGGCTCGGGGATGCGCGGCGCTACCGCGGTCACCTTCGGGGGCGTCCCCGCCGCGAGCTTCCGCGTCGCCGGCGACGCTCGGATCGTCGCCACCCCGCCCCCCGAGACGCCGGCCACGGCGTGCGCGCCGCTGCCCGCGACCGGCGTCTACCGGGGGGAGAGCGCGGCCAACGACATCTGCCAGGTCGCCGTACGGGTCGTCAACGACCATGGCGCCAGCGCCGGCGGCCGGATCCTCGCGCCTCCCGAGGGCCCGCTCGCGACGACGGCCCTCGGGGTCACCCGGCTGGCGTCGGGGTGCGGCTGCGAGGGGGTGACGGCCCCCGACGAGTACGACTACGCCCCGGCGCCGCGCATCACGGCCGTCTCGACGGCGGGCGCGCCGTCGAGCCTGGCCAGCGAGGCGGGCGGGACCGTGGTCACCATCCACGGGTCCGGCCTCAATCCGCTCGTCCTCGACTGGGTCGACTTCGGGCCGTCCGGCCGCGCCGGCTCCGCCGACGTCGACTACGCCGACGCGACCGGGACCGAGATCCAGATCACGGCGCCGCCCCGATCCCGGACGGTCGACCGGATAGCGGTGCCCGTCAGCGTGAGGACCCTGGCCGGCCAGTCGCCGCCCGCCCGGGCCGCCTACGCGGGGGTGCCCCAGGTCACGGGCGTCGCCACCCCGAACAGCCGACGCAGACTGGACGGCGTCCCGGGGGCGCCGGACACGGGCGGCACCGCGCTGCGCATCACCGGGCGCGGCTTCGCCGGCCAGCTCGCCGGTCCGCTGGAGCTCGTCGCGCCCCACGGCGTCTCGGCGGGGACCGAATACGCGTACCGCGTCCTGCGCGGGCGGACGATCGAGACGACGACCGTCGCCCAGACGCCGGCCCGGATCGACGTGCTCGCCTGCACGGTCAGCGGCTGCAGCTCGCCGGTGGCGCGCGATCGCCTGTGGCTCTACGCGCCCGGGGCCCCCGCGGTCACATCGGTGACGCCGGCCACCGGCTCACCCGCCGGCGGCACCCACACCACGGTCAGCGGCTTCAACCTCGGCTGCCCGCTCGAGGTGTGGTTCGGGCAGCGGGCGGCGCTCGCCTTCCGCAGCGCCACGGCGACGCTCGACTGTGGCGCGCTGACCTCGGTGCGGGCGGCGGCGCCTCCCGGCGCCCCCGGGTCGCGGGTGGCGGTGTCGGTCGCGACGGTGGAGAGCTACTTCACCGGCCACGGCCGCCGCGGCGGAGCGGGGGCCGCGCGGTTCACCTACCGCCGGTGATCGCCCACCCGTTCGGCGCGCCCCCTCCAGGGATGGGAGCGGGATGCCGATAGGCAGGGGATGACGGAATCGAGATGAGGCGACTCGGCAGGCTGCCGGCGCTCGTCCTGGTGTTGACGGTGGCCGCGATCGCCGCCGTCACGGCGCTCGAGACCCACGCCGACGCCAGCCGGCAGGCGCAGCTGCGGGTCGGCGCGCTGAACCTGGCGGTGACCGATCTGACCTCCGCGCCGTATAACGCCGATCCGACGGCCGGGGGGCCGGGCGCACCGGCCGCCGCCCGGGCGGAGATCCGAGCCGACGAGCGGGTCGTCGCCAGTGGACTGTCACGAGTATCGGGCGTCGAGGCCTCGTCCTCGTCGCTGGCGACCGCGGACGCGGACCTGGCGAGCATTCGACCCGTGGTCGAGCAGGTCTACCGGATCGCCGCCCGGCCCCAGGGGATCGCCGCGGAGAACGGGATCGCCCGCTTGCAACAGACCCTCTCGGTTCGGACGGCGCGGCTGCTCGGCGTCCTGAAAACGATCGACCGCACCGATGCCGACCGTGCGCACACGGCCCGCCTGGAGGCGGCGATCGGCACTGCCCTGGCGATGCTGGCGCTCGTGGGGGTGTTTCTCCTCTTCTACGTCCGCTCGCGGCGGGCCCAGAGCATGGCCGAGGAACTGATGCGCGAAAACGAGCGACTGCTCGGGGCCAGCCGCGTCGAGGCGAGTACCGACGCCCTCACCGGCCTGAGCAATCGGCGCGCGCTCACCGATGATCTCCCGGTCGCGATCGCAGCCGCCGAGACAACCCCCGAGCTGCTGCTCGCGATGTTCGATCTCAACGGCTTCAAGCAGTACAACGACACGTTCGGGCACGGAGCCGGGGACGCCCTGCTCGTGCGGCTCGGCAGCCGGCTCGCCACCACCGTCGCCCCCGTCGGCTCGGCCTACCGGATGGGCGGCGATGAGTTCTGCCTCATGGCCCGCTGCACGCCGCCGGCGGCCGAGGGGATTCTCGCCGGTGCCGCCGGCGCCCTCGCCGATCACGGTGACGGGTGGAGCATCGACTGCTCCTCCGGAGCGGTCTGGATCCCCTCCGAGGCGAGCACCCCCGGCGATGCGCTGCTGACCGCCGATCAGCGCATGTACGCCAACAAGGCGATGCGCTCATCGGCCAGCCGTCAGCTGACTGACGTCCTCCTGCAGGTCCTCTCCGAGCAGGACAACGACCTCGACGCCCATGTCAGCCACGTCGCCGAGCTGGCCGGACGCGTCGCCGCGGCCCTCGGCCAGCCCGCCCACGAGGTGCGACGCGTCAGCCTCGCCGCCAAGCTCCACGACGTCGGCAAGACGGCGATTCCCGGCGCCGATCCTCAACAAGCCGGGCCGGCTGAGCGAGGGCGAGTGGGAGTTCGTGCGCCGGCACACGCTCGTCGGCGAGCGCATCGTGCTGGCCGCGCCGGCGCTCGCCCACACCGCGCCGCTTGTCCGCTCGGGCCACGAGCGCATCGACGGCGCCGGGTACCCGGACGGGCTGCGCGGCGAAGAGATCCCGCTCGGCGCTCGCATCATCGCCGTCTGTGACGCCTACGACGCGATGACGGCCAAGCGCGTCTATCGCGACACCGTGACCCGGGAGGCCGCGGTCGCCGAGCTGCGGCGCTGCGCCGGGAGTCAGTTCGATCCCACCGTCGTCGACGTGTTCTGCCGGATCCCGGCGCTCGAGCGCACGTGAGGGCGGCGGCGCGCGGCGGTCTGCGATGCCCGGTGACCCCGACCGCTGTTTTTGACCTCGGTCGGCGGGTAGACTCTCCTGAAGATGACTCATATATCAGCCTCCGGCCAGTCGCAGTGGCCGGGACGCTCGGAAGACGGAATGTGAGCACCCAGACCTCGCAGCCGCGCGCGCTGCTTGCCGATCGGGCGTACGCGGACCTGCGCGACCGGATCGTCACCCTGGCGATCGCCCCCGGAGAGCCGATCGACGAGGACCTGCTCGGCGCAGAGCTCGGCATCGGCCGGACTCCCGTGCGCGAGGCGATCAAGCGCCTGGCCCTCGAGAACCTCGTCACCGTGTTCCCCCGGCGCGGGACGTTCGCCTCGGACATCAACATCACCGACCTGGCCGACATCTCCGATGTCCGCGCCCAGCTCGAGGGCCATGCCGCCTATCGCGCCGCCCAGCGCATCACCCCGGCGCAGCGGATCGAGCTCGAGGCGCTGCTCGACGAGCTGAGCGACAGCCGCGGCTCGGACGACGTCGCCGCGCTGATGGAGCTCGATGCGCGCGTGCACCGCCTCGTGCACCGCTGCACCGGCAACCCGTACCTCGAGGGGACGCTCGGGCGCTACTTCAACCTCTCGCTGCGCATCTGGTACCTGGTCCTCGACCGCCTGCCGCACCTCTTCACCCGCGTGCACGAGCACGAGGGGCTGCTGCGCGCCATCGCCGCTGGCGAGGCCGAGCAGGCGCGGGCGATCGTCGCCGAGCACATCGACACCTTCGAGCGCGAGATCCGCTCCGTCCTGTAGCCGGCGCGTCGCGGAGAGACCGCCGGCGCCAGCGTCAGCGCGCGCGGGCGTCCGGGGTGATGGTGATCGTCTGCAGCTCGGTGAACGACTGCATCACGTGGTTGCCGCCGACCCGGCCGATGCCGCTGTCCGAGCCCGCGCGGCCCCCGAACGGCAGGTGGGCCTCCCAGTAGTTGGAGGACTCGTTGATGTTGACCCAGCCGGTCCGCGCCTCGTCGGCAAAGCGCAGCCCGTCCGCCAGCGAGGCGGTGAAGATCGCCGCCAGCAGGCCATACGGGGAGCGGTTGGTGAGCTCGATCGCGTGCTCCAGGGAGTCGATCGCCACCACCGGTGCCACCGGGCCGAACGTCTCCTCGGTGGCCACCCGGGCGTCGGCGGGCACGCCGGTCAGCACCGTCGGCTCCCAGTAGAGGTCGGTGGGAAAGGCGGGCGCCCGTGCGCCCCCGCTCAGCACATCGGCACCGCGATCGACCGCATCGGCGACGTGCTCGTCCATCTTCGCCGCCACCGGCTCGTTGTTCAGCGGGCCCATCGTCGTGGCGTCCTCGAAGGGGTCGCCGAGGATGATCTGCTCGGTCACCGCCCGAGCGAGCTTCTCGACGAACTCGTCGTAGACCGCCCGGTGCACGAGGATGCGCTCCCCGGCCGTGCAGCTCTGGCCGGCGCAGAGAAAGCACGCGGTCAGCGTGGCCGCCACCGCGGCGTCGACGTCACCGTCGTCGAGCACGACGATCGGGCCGTTGCCGCCCATCTCGAGCAGGGTCGCCTTGCCGGCGGCGGCCGCCGCGACCTGGCGCCCGGTACCCGTCGAGCCGATGAAGCCGACCCCGTCGACGCCCGGGTTGCGCGCGATCTCGTCGCCGACGACCGGGCCGGGGCCGGTGACGAGGTTGAACACGCCCGGCGGGAGGTCGGCATCGGCGACGCAGCGGGCGAGGGCCACCGCGCACACGGCCGTCGACGGCGCCGGCGTCCACACGACCGCGTTACCGCAGGCCAGGGCGGGGGCGATGATCTCCGCGGGCATCGTGTACGGCCAGTTCCACGGGCTGATGACCCCGACCACCCCGCGAGCGCGGCGGGTGAGGAGCACCCGCTTGCCGGGGGAGAAGGAGTTGGGCAGCTCACCGCCCAGGCGCTTGGCGTCCTCAGCGGCCATCCGCCAGTACTCGACGAGCTCGGCGACCTCGTCGTAGGCCTCGGCGCGCAGCGGCTTGCCCTGATCGAGGGTCAGCGTTCGCGCCAGCTCGTCGCGCCGCGATTCGATGAGGTCGCCGACGGCGTGCATCTTCGCCGCCCGCTCGAACGCGCCCAGCCGTTCCCAGGCGCCGGCGGCGTCGCGGGCGCCGGCGATCGCCGCCGCCGCATCGTCGCGGTCGCCCTGGGGAATCTCGGCGATCGTCTCGCCGGTCGCCGGGCTCGTCGTGTTGTACGTCTCGGCCGACACGCTGTCGCGCCACTCGCCGGCGAGGAACATCTGCTCAGTGACCATCGGCTGCGGCACCCCCAGCCCGGCGACGGGCTCGTTGACATGGTCAGACGACTGATATATAACAGCCCGATTCCGACCGGGTCAATGTCTTGAGACGATGCCGGTGCCCCGCTGGCCAGGCGGGCAACCAGGTTCGACCACCGCGGCAGAAAGCCGCGGAAGGGGAGGGTGATCGATGGCTACCGTAGATGCGCCTCGGAGTGCCGGCGACAGCGACGAGCTCGCCGGCTTCGGCTACAAGCAGGAGTTGGACCGCTCGCTGGGCAACTTCTCCTCGTTCGCCGCCGGCTTTTCCTACATTTCGATCCTGACCGGGGTCTTCGAGCTCTTCGGGTTCGGCGTTCCTCAATCGCCGGACCCGCGGTGTGGTGGTCGTGGCTGATCGTGCTCGCCGGCCAGATGTGCGTCGCGCTGTGCTTCGCCGAACTGGCCGGTCAGTTCCCGCTAGCCGGCTCGGTCTACCAATGGTCCAAGCGCATGCGCGGCGATTTCGTCTCGTGGATGACCGGCTGGATCCTGATCATCGGCTCGATCGTCACCGTCGCGGCGGTCGCGGTCGCCTGGCAGGTCGTGCTGCCTCAGGCAACGCTCATTCCAGTTCCTCGGTGGGTCGGCCGATGTCGGCTCCTACATGCACGACCGCGGCGCCAAGAATGCCCTGCTGCTGGGCGCGATCCTCGTCATCTTCGGCACGATCATCAACATGCTCGGCGTCAAGATCATGGCCCGCATCAACAACTTCGGCGTGATCGCCGAGCTGATCGGCGCCAGCATCCTCGTGGTCCTGCTCATCTTCCACTTTCACCGCGGCCCGGGCGATCGTCTTCCACTGCCTCGGGACTCGGCACCGGGCCACTAGCTGGGGCTACTTCGGAGCCTTCTCATCGGCGGCATCTTGAGCGCGTACGTGATGTACGGGTTCGACACCGCGGGCACGCTCGCCGAGGAGACGAACGACCCGCGGCGGCCGCGCCCCCGGCGATCATCCGCGCGCTGATCGCCGCGGGCGATCATCGGCGCCTGCTCATCCTCTTCGCCCTGATGGACGTCAAGAACATCCACGACCCGAACATCGGCGCTGCTCGGTCTTCCCGTTCATCATCAAGCAGGCGCTCGGCAACACGCTGGGCAACGTCTTCCTCTTCGACTCGGCGATCGCGATCTCGGTGTGCACGCTCGCCGTCATGGCGGCCTGCATCCGGCTGCTGTTCGCGATGGCGCGTGACGGCCGCCTGCCGTTCGGCACCCATATCGCCCGGGTGTCGGGCAATCGGCGCGTTCCCGTCGTCCCCGCCCTCTTCGTCGGCTTTCTCGCGCTCGTCATCCTCGCGATCAACCTCGGCAATCAGAGCGCGTTCGTCGCCCTCACCTCGGTGGCGATCGTCATGTTCTACATCGCCTACCTCGGGGTCACGGTCGGAATGCTCATCCGGCGGATCAAGGGCACCTGGCCACGCGCCGAGCATGGGCCGTACTTCTCGCTCGGCCGCTGGGGCTTTGCCGTCAACCTCATCGCCGTTGTCTACGGCGCGGTCGTGGCGGTCAACATCGCGTGGCCGCGCGCCGCCGTCTATGACTCGCTGGCCGGGACCAAGGACTCGTCCGGACACGTCATCCCCAGCCATTGGTACTGGCAGTACATCGCCATCCTGTTCATCGGGATCGTGTTCCTGATCGGTACGGCCTATTACTTCGCCGTCTATCGCCGCAAGCCCATCGAGGTGCTCCGCGAGCACGCCGCCGCCGTGCCGATGCTGCCCGACGAGGGACCGCTGGGCGAGATGGCCCCATGATCGCCGCCGGCGAGTTCGACTACGTCATCGCCGGCGGGGGGACCGCCGGCTGCGTCCTCGCCGCGCGGCTCAGCGAGGACCCCGACGTCAGCGTGCTGCTGATCGAGGCCGGCCCCTCCGACGTCGACGACGACGCGATCCTCAAGCTCGGCGACTGGATGTTCCTGCTCGACTCGGGCTATGACTGGGACTACCTGGTCGAGCCCCAGGAGAAGGGCAACAGCTTCCTGCGCCACGCCCGCGCCAAGGTGCTCGGCGGGTGCTCGTCGCACAACTCGTGCATCGCCTTCTGGACCCCCAAGGAGGATCTCGACGAGTGGGCCCGGATGGGGCTGGAGGGGTGGAGCTCGGCCGAGTGCTGGCCGCTCATCGCCCGCCTGGAGACCAACGACGGCCCCGGCGATCATCACGGGCGCAGCGGGCCGGTCAACATCATGACGATCCCGCCCGACGATCCGTGCGGCGTGGCCATCCTCGAGGCCGCCGCGGCGGCGGGATTGCCGACGAGCCGCTTCAACGAGGGCGAGACCGTGACCAACGGCGCCGGGTGGTTTCAGATCAACGCCACGCCCGACAACACGCGGATGTCGGCCTCGCACGCCTATCTGCACCCGATTCTCAACAGCCGCCGGAACCTCGAGGTCAGGACGCATTGCTGGGTCAAGCGCGTCGTCATCGAGGACGGCCGCGCGACCGGCGTCGAGTACCTGACGCCCGACATCCTCACCCAGGCGAGCGTCACCGCGCGCCGCGAGGTCATCCTCTCGGCGGGCGCGATCGACACCCCGAAGCTGCTCATGCTCTCCGGGGTGGGGCCCGGCGAGCATCTGCAGGAGTTCGGGATCCCGGTGCTCGTCGACTCCCCCGGCGTCGGGGCCAACCTCGACGATCACGTCGAGGGGATCGTCCAGTGGGACGCCAAGCGCCCGATGGTCCGCCAGTCGACGCAGTGGTGGGAGATCGGGCTGTTCGCCACCTCCGAGGAGGGCCTGGATCGCCCCGACCTGATGATGCACTACGGAGCGGTCCCGTTCGACATGAACACCGCGCGGTGGGGCTATCCGACGACCGAGAACGGCTTCTGTTTGACGCCCAACGTGTGCCGGGGGCGCTCGCGGGGGACGGTGCGATTGCGCTCGCCCGACTACCGGGATCGCGCCCGCGTCGACCCGCGGTACTTCACCGATCCCGAGGGCCACGATGAGCGAGTGATGGCGTTCGGCATGCGCCTGGCGCGGACGATCGTCGCTCAGTCGCCGATGGCCGAGTGGGCGGGGGCGGAGCTGGCGCCCGGGCCCGACGCCCAGTCCGACGACGAGCTGATCGACTACATGCACAAGACCCACAACACCGTCTATCACCCGGCGTGCTCGGCGCACATGGGCCCCGACTCGGACCCCGAGGCGGTGCTCGATCCGCGGCTGCGGGTGCGCGGCGTCGATCGCCTGCGCGTCTGCGACGGCTCCGCGCTGCCGTTCCTTCCGGCCATCAACCCCTGCATCACGACGATGATGGTGGGCGAGAAATGCGCGGAGATGATCAAGCAGGACGTGGCGAAGACCGCGACGGCGGTGGCCTGAGCACAGCGCCGGAGATCGCGCGCTTCCTGCGCGCGCATGCTCCGTTCGACGCTCTGGACCCCCGCGAGGTCGCCCGCCTCGCCGCGGCCGCCGAGCTCGAGGAGTACCCGGCGGGGGCGACGATCTTCGCGCAGGGGGCCCAGCCGCCCGCGCACCTGCGGATCGTCCGCGAGGGCGCGGTCGAGATCGTCGGCGAGGGACGGGTCCTCGATCTGCTCGGGCCCGGGGAGATGTTCGGCCACGCCGCGATGCTCTCGGGCCTGCCGACCGGCTTCATGGCCCGGGCGGCGCAGCCGACCACGTGCTACCGGGTCGGCACCGAGCTCGCCGCCGAGGTGCTTGCCGCGCCCGAGGGTCTGCGCTACGTCGCTCGCTCCCTGCTCGAGGAACCGACCGATCTGCACGTTCTCGCGCGCGAAGCCAGCGTCAACGTGGCCGACGAGCCGGTGGCGGCGCTGCTGCACTCGCCGGCCGTCGTGTGCGCGCCTGAGACGCCGATCCGGGAGGCCGCCCAGCGGATGAGCGACGCCGGCGCCAACGCCGCCGTCATCGATCTCGGTCGCGAGGGCCTCGGGATCTTCACCGATCGCGACCTGCGCCGGCGGGTGGTCGCGGCCGGTCTGGGCGGCGACGCGCCGGTGTCGGTCGCGATGTCGGCGCCGGCGTACACGTGCCGCGCCGATCGGCCGGCCGGCGACGTGCTGCTGGAGATGCTCGACCGCGGGCTGCGCCATCTCCCGGTCCTCGCCGCCACCGGCGAGCTGCTCGGCGTGGTCGAGGACATGGACCTCGTCGCCGCCCGCACGCGCTCGTGGTTCTACCTGCGGCGGCGGATCGCCGCCACCGCCACCCCCGACGAGCTGGCCCGGGTGGCGCGCGAGCTGGGGCCGATGATCATCGCGCTGCACGAGGCCCACGTCGCCGCCGCGAACGTGATGGCCGTCTACGCGGTGTGCGTCGACGCGCTCACCCGGCGGATGCTCGAGCTCGTCACCGACAACCCCGGGGATCCCGCCGGCGTCGACTTCGCGTGGCTGGCCATGGGCAGCCAGGCCCGGCGCGAGGCGCTGCCGAGCTCTGACCTGGACTCGGCGATCGTGTGGTTCGGCGGCGCCGACAGCGACGATGTCGTTCGAGCCCGGCTCGTCGCCGTCGGACGGGCGGTGCTCGACGGCCTGCAGGCGTGCGGGCTGGCCCTCGACGAGCACGGCGTCAACGCCTCCGCGCCGGCATTCGTGCGCTCGGTCGCCTCGTGGCAGCACGAAGTCCGCAGCTGGCTCAAGGATCCCACCCAGGAGAAGGCCCTCGTCCTCTCCTCGGTCGTTGTCGACAGCCGCCCGGTGTGGGGCGTGCACACCGGCACGCCGGTCGCCGATACGTTCGCGCTCGCCCCTGATCATCCCGCGCTGCTGCGCCTGCTCGCGCGCTTCGCCCTCTCGCACCGCCCGCCGACGGGGCTGCTGCGCGGCCTGGTCGTCGAGCATTCCGGGGAGCACCGCGGCCGGATCGACCTCAAGGGCGGCGGATCGATCCCGATCGTCGCGCTCGCGCGCTGGGCGGGCATGTCGGCGGGGGTGACCAGCGCCTCGACGGCGGAGCGCCTCCGGGTGGCCAGCGCCGCCGGAACCCTGTCGGCGGCCGACGCCCACACCCTGGCCGACGCCTTCACGCTCATCAACAACCTGCGCCTCGAGCACCAGGTGAGGCAGCTGCAAGCCGAGGTGGCGCCGGACGATCACATCGCGCCCGACGAGCTGAGCCCGCTGCGGCGCACCGAGCTCCGGGATGCGTTTCGCGCGGTCGCCGACATCCAGAAGCGCGTCGGCGGCGAGCTGCGGGTGGGCGTCCGCTGAGTCGCCGCGTGATCGCGTACCGTGCCCAATCATGGCGAGCAATCGTTCAACCGAGCAGGCGATCGTCGTCCGTGGCCTGGTCAAGGCGTTCGGCGACGTGCGCGCCCTCGGCGGGGTTGATCTCGAGGTTCGCACCGGCACGGTGCTCGGCCTGCTCGGTCCGAACGGCGCCGGCAAGACGACGCTCGTGCGGGTGCTGACGACGCTGCTGGTCCCCGACGCCGGCACGGCCAGCGTCGTCGGGCTCGACGTCGTCGCCGACGCCGCCGCGCTGCGGCACCAGATCGGGCTCGCCGGCCAGTACGCCGCCGTCGACGAGAACCTCACCGGGCTGGAGAACCTGACCATGGTCGGACGCCTGTACGGCGCGCCCCGCCGCGACGCCAAGGCCCGCGGCCGGGAGCTGCTCGAGCGCTTTGACCTCGTCGACGCCGGCGATCGGGCGACGAGCACGTACTCGGGCGGGATGCGCCGCCGGCTGGACCTGGCCGCCGCGCTCGTGGCCAAGCCGCCGGTGCTGTTTCTCGACGAGCCGACGACCGGGCTCGATCCGCGGAGCCGGATCGACCTGTGGGAGACGATCGAGGGCCTCGTGGCCGAGGGGACGACGGTGCTCCTCACCACCCAGTACCTCGACGAGGCCGACCGGCTGGCCGACTCGATCGCCGTCATCGACCACGGCCAGGTCATCGCGCAGGGGACCTCGGACGAGCTCAAGGATCGCGTCGGCGGCGAGCGCGTCGAGGTGTCACTCGAGGACGCCGGCGACGCCCCGGCGGCGATCGAGGCGCTGGCGCCGATGGCCGACGGCGAGGTGACGAGCCGCGACGCGACGGCCATCGTCCCGGTGCGCTCGCGCCGCGGCGTGCTCGTCGAGGCGGTCAAGCGCCTGTCGGACGCCGGGGTGGGCATCGAGGACGTCAACATCCGCCGCCCGACGCTCGACGACGTCTTTCTCACGCTGACCGGTCACGCCGCCGAAGCCGACGGCGAGCCGGCGCAGGAGCCGGCCGCGTCATGAGGAGGCTCGTCACCGACACCCTGATCATCGCCGAGCGCAACCTGATCCGGCTGCCCCGCCGGCCCGAGCTGCTGCTTGCGTTCACGGTCCAGCCGATCATGTTCACGCTCCTGTTTCGCTACGTGTTCGGCGGCGCGATCCAGACCGGCGGCGTGCCCTACGTCGACTTCCTGATCCCCGGGATCGTCGTGCAGACGATCGCCTTCGGCGGGTTCGTCACCGCGCTGGGGCTCAACGACGACCTGCACAAGGGCCTCATCGACCGCTTCCGTTCGCTGCCGATGGCGCGTCCGGCCCTGCTGGCCGGCCGCACGCTGGCCGACGTGGCCACCAATGCCCTGACGGTCGTCGTGCTCGTCGTGACCGGCGTCATCGTCGGCTTCTCGTTTACGACCGGTGTGCTCTCGGTGGTGGCCGGCTTCGGTCTGTCGCTGCTGATCGGCTTTGCCTTCTCGTGGGTGTTCGCGCTCGCGGGGCTGGTCGCCTCGACGCCCGAATCGGCCCAGTCGGTCGGGTTCATCACGATCTTCCCGCTCACGTTCATCTCCTCGGCGTTCGTGCCGGTGTCGACGATGCCCGAGCCTCTGAAGTGGTTTGCCCACGTCAACCCGTTCACGATCATGGTCAATGCGATGCGGGCGCTCTGGACCGGGGCGCCCGCGCACAACTACGTGTGGGGGGCGGCTGCCTGGGCGGTCGGGATCCTCGTCGTCTTCGCGCCGCTGGCGGTGGCGCGCTACCGCCGGGCGACCGGGTCCTGAGCTGACGACCACGGGTGGGCGAGGATCGGCGCAAACGCCGCCTCCATCGCTCCCACGAGCGGGCCGCGGTCTCCGAGCGCGCCGGCCACCAGCTCGGGCGGCCGGTCGGCCAGGGTCTGCATCAACCCGTCGCGGTAGGAGCGGCGCACGCGGTCGGGCGCCGTGCGCAGCAGCTCGGCCGCCAGCCCGGAGAGCACGACGAGCTCAGGGTCGGCCGCGTTGACCAGACCGGCG
>CAVUVE010000009.1:0-459185 GCA_963744845.1 uncultured Solirubrobacteraceae bacterium | reverse complement strand
GTACTAATGGGTCGAGGGCTTGACGGATACTTTGATATCCGTTCATTGGCGCTGTGTAGTTTTGAAGGCCCGCGAAGAGCGGTCCTCGCCCCCGGGCGGGGACCGCGCTGGTCTTGACAAGTTTCCGGTGGCTATGGCGAGGGGGAAACACCTCTTCCCATTCCGAACAGAGCCGTTAAAGCCCCTCAGCGCCGATGGTACTTGGCCCGCAAGGGCCTGGGAGAGTAGGCCCCGGGGCGCGACGCGACGCGCGGTGTCGCTCAGCTCACCCGGTCGCGCCGGACGTCGCTCGGCGACGGGCGGACGGGGAGAGGCAGTGCATCGCGCGCGGCGCCACCGATCCCGGACGGCGCTCGCGCTCGATGCGCACCGGCCGCCGGTGCGGATGCGGCTCGAGCGCCGGCGGATCGCCGAGCAGGTCGTCGGTCAGCGTGAGAAGCGCTCTCAGGCGGTGAAGAGAAGACTGGAACATATGTTCGTGAGAGTAGAGGGGGGGTCGGACGGAACCGGCGACACCGGGCAGGCGCCCGCCGCGCTCGGGGCCGGAGCGCTCATGACCCCAACGACGACCACACGTCGAGCTTGGTCGCGATCCGCTGCACGACGGCCGTCGTGAACTCCGAGGTTCCGGCGTGGCCCCCCAAATCGGGCGTCTTGACCCCCGAGGCGATCGTCTCCAGCGTCCCCTCGTAGATGGCCCGCGACGCCCGCTCGCAGGCCGGCCCATGGCGGTCGGCGGCATGGCGCAGCAGCGCGCCGCAGGCGAGGATCATGGCCAGCGGGTTGGCCAGGTCCTTGCCGAGCAGCGCGGGCGCTGTGCCGTGCGGGGCCTCGGCCATCGCCACCGTCGTGTCGTAGTCCGCGTCGAAGGCGAGCAGCACCGATTCGGCTCCGGCGATCGAGCCGAACATCGGCAGCACGAGATCCGACAGGCAATCGCCGTCGCGGTTGAGCGCCGGGATCACCAGGGGCACGTCGGTCGCGCCCGACATCAGCCCGGCATAGGTGGCGTCGATCAGGACCGGCTGATAGGCGATCTCGGGATGGCGGGCGGCGGCCGCGTCGAGCTCCTCCTTGAGCATCCCCTCATACACGGGCGACACCGTCCACTTCGGGCCGCCGTAGACCCGGGCGCCCATCTTCGCCGCCGTGCGAAACGCGTACTCGGCGACCGCATGGCACGTGGAGCGCGTGACCCGCTCGGTCCGCAGCGCGATCTCGTCGGCAGCGCCGGGCTCGCCCTCGCGTGACTCGGCGGCGCCGTAGGCGTCCTCGACGGCCATGCGCACGACCGAGATCGGGTGATGGACGCCGGCGATCGGGGCCACGCCGGGCAGCCGGCGCCCGGTGCGCACGATCACCTTGCCGTCGACGCGCTCACGCAGGATCCGGTTGGGCGAGCCGACGTCGCCGGCGCCCTCGGGCGTGATCGTCGCCGCCTTGAGCCCGAGGCCGGCCTCGCGCATCGCGGCGGCGGCCTCCTCCACCACGCCGTTGTCCGTCCGCCGGCGCTCCGCGAGCGAGAGATCGAACCGCTCGAGCTCGAGCGCGAGGCCGAGCAGCTCGCCGTCGAGCACCCGCAGCGACTCCTCGAGCAGCTCCTGGCCGGTCTCATCACCCTCCAGGACCGCGATCGTCAGCGCCATGAACACTCAACATAGCCCAGCCCGTGGCCGCCGGCGGGTGATCGCTGCCAGGTGGAGATCCGTCCCGGATTCCGGGCCCTTTCTCCGCCGGCGCCGGGAGTTTGAGCGCCGGGGAGGAGCTAAGGCGCCGGGGCGGAGGACGACGCCGGCAGCAGCTCCTCGCTGTGCTCGGCGAGCGCGGCGATCACGATCTGCAGGTGCTCGTCGAAGTCGACGCCGAGCGCGGCCGCGCCCTCGGTCATGTCCTCGCGGCTGACGGCGGCGGCGAACGCCGGGGTCTTCATCTTCTTCTTGACTGACTTGGGAGTCATGCCGTCGAGTCCCGAAGGTCGCACGTAGGCGCAGGCCAGGACGAAGCCGGCGAGCTCGTCGACGGCGAACAGCGTCTTCTCCATCGGCGTGTCACGCGACACCCCCAGGTAGGTGGCATGGGAGGCGACCGCGCGCACGAGCTCCGGCGGGTACCCCCGCGCCTCGAGCTCGCGCAGGGCGTAGCGGGGATGGCCCGTCTCCAGGTCGGGATAGCGCTCGTAGTCGAGGTCGTGCAGCAGCCCCGTCAGCCCCCACAGCTCGACGTCGCCGTCAAACCGCGGGGCGTAGGCGCGCATCGCCGCCTCCACGGCCAGCATGTGGCGCCGCAGCGAGTCCGATTGGGTCCATTCGCAAAGGAGGTCCCACGCCTGGGCTCGCGAATCCTGCGCCATGGCCGTTACCCTAGCTCAGAGCACCGAGGCCATCCCGCCTCCGCCGCAGGCAGCGCTACCCCCCGTACCAGCTAGTCTCACGGGCACTTCGTCCCGTCCTCCGCAAGCGACCACAGCGAGGCCGATACCGTTGGAGAAGTTCGTCATTGAAGGCGGCGTGCCCCTCTCGGGCACGATCACGCCGGCCGGCAACAAGAACGGCGCGCTGCCGATCCTGGCCGCCTGCCTGCTCACCGACGACGAGGTGATCCTGCGCAACGTTCCGCGGATCTCCGACGTCGAGGCGATGGTCACGCTGCTGGAGATGCTCGGCGCCCAGGTGCAGTGGCTCGGCCCGGACGAGGTCCGTATCGACGCCGGCACCGTCGACAGCACCACGGTCGACGCCGACCTCGCCGAGCGGATCCGGGCGTCCTTCCTGCTCGCCGGGCCGCTGCTGGCACGCTTCGGCACCGCGCGCATGCCCCCACCCGGGGGCGATGTCATCGGCCGCCGCCGCCTGGATCCGCATCTCGACGCCTTCCGCGCGCTCGGCGCCACCGTCGACGACCAGCAGCAGGAGATCACCCTCACCGCCCCGGCGCTCGGCCTGAGCCCATGTGACTTCCTGATGGACGAGCCGTCGGTGATGGCGACCGAGAACGCGCTGATGGCGGCCGCGCTGACCCGCGGCACGACCGTGATCCGCAACGCCGCCTCCGAGCCCCACGTGCAGGACCTGGCGCGGATGCTGGCCCAGATGGGCGCTCCGATCGACGGCATCGGCTCCAATGTGATGACCGTCCACGGCCAGTCGAGCCTGCGCGGCTGCACGCACGACATCGCGCCCGACCACATCGAGATCGGGTCGTTCATGGCCCTCGCCGGCGTGACCGGCGGCGAGCTGGTCGTCCGCGACACGATCCCCGACGACCTGCGCATGATCCGGCTCGTGTTCGAGCGTCTCGGCCTGCGCTCCGAGGTCCACGGTCACGACATCATCGTGCCCGGAAACCAGGACCTGGCGATCCGCAACGACCACGGCGATCACAAGCCAAAGGTGGAGGACGGCCCGTGGCCGGCCTTCCCCGCTGATCTGACGAGCATCGCCCTCGCGCTGGCCACCCAATCGCGCGGGTCGGTGATCATCCACGAGAAGATGTTCGAGAACCGCCTGTTCTTCACCGACAAGCTCGTCAACATGGGCGCCGAGATCATCATCTGCGACCCCCACCGGGCGATCGTCGACGGCCCGCGCCGGCTGCGCGGCGCGCGGGTGGAGTCGCCCGACATCCGCGCCGGCATGGCGATGCTGATCGCCGCCCTGTGCGCCGACGGCGTCACCGAGATCGGCAACATCGGCCAGATCGACCGCGGTTATGAGCGCATCGACGAGCGTCTGCGCGACCTCGGCGCTCGCATCACACGCTTAGAAGACGCGCCCGTCACCGCCGCGTGAGCGCGGCCGGTCGTCCCGGACCGCCGCTCGGCTCCGCCCGGGTCGACCGCACCCCCAGCGGCACCCGTGACGTCCTCCCGGACGAGATGCGCGAGGTCCGGCAGATGACCGACCGGATGCGCGCGGTGTTCGAGCAGGCCGGCTTCGGCGAGGTGTACACGCCGGCGCTCGAGTACGAGCAGACCTTCCAGCGAACGAACATCGCCGGCGCCGCCCCCGCCTACCGGATGTTCGACGAACACGGCGGAGTCCTCGTCCTCCGTCCCGACATGACGATTCCGATCGCCCGCCTGGTGGCGACCCGCTACGCCCACGCCGAGCCGCCGCTGCGCTTCTCCTACACCGCCCACGCCTACCGCGGTGTGCGCCCGCAGCGCGGGCAATCACGCGAGTTCCTGCAGTCGGGCATCGAGCTCATCGGCGTGCCGGGCCCGCCAGGGACGGCCGAGACCCTGACCGTCCTGTGCGCGGCCCTCGACGCCGCGGGCCTGCAGAACTACCGCATCGGGCTCGGCGACGCCTCGCTGTATCCGTCCCTGCTTGAGGCCTTCGGCGTCGACCCCGATCGCCAGGAGGTGATCCTCACCGAGCTGGCGGCGGGGGACTTCGTCGGCGTCGATCGCGAGGTCAACGCCCTCGGCCTCGAGCCCGCGGACGCCGCGCTGCTGCTGCGCCTGGCCCGCACCCGCGGTGGCCCGGCGGTGCTCGAGGGCCTCGAGGGGCGCCTGCACGACGCGCTCGCCGGGATGCGCGATGTCCACGCCCGCCTGGCCCCCGAAGTGGCCGCGCGGATCATCTTCGACCTCGGCCTCGTGCGGAGCCTCGGGTACTACACCGGCGCGGTGTTCCAGGTCTATGACCCCGCCTATGGGGTGCCGCTGGGCAGCGGCGGCCGCTACGACGAGCTGCTGGGCTCGTTCGGCCACCCGCTGCCCGCCGTCGGGTTCGCCCTCAACGTCGAGCGGCTGCACATCGCGCTCACCAGCGAAGAATCGGATCCCGCCCACCCATGGCACGAATGACCGGATTGCGGATCGCCGTCCCCCGCGGGGCGCTGTTCGCCGATACGCTTGACCTCCTCGACCGGCTGGGGATCGACACGCGCGAAGTGCGCGTCAACGATCGCAAGCTGCTCTTCGAGGATGCGGGAATCGTGACCATGCGCCCGTCGGACGTGCCGACCTACGTGGAGGCGGGCGCCGCAGACCTCGGGATCACCGGCAAGGACGTACTGATGGAGCAGTCAGAGCGCGATGTCTATGAGTTGCTCGACCTCGGCTACGGCCGCTGTCAGATGGTGCTCGCCGGCGTCGCCGGGGAGGATCGCGCCGCCGAGGCGCTGCGTCGCCTCGGCGTCGTCAGGATCGCCACCAAGTACCCCAGGATCGCGGCCGGGCACTTCATCGCCACCGGTCGCCAGGCGGAGATCGTCGAGGTCAAGGGCTCGGTCGAGCTGGCGCCGCTCACCGGGCTGGTGGAGGCGATCGTCGATCTGACGGCCACCGGGACGACCCTGCGCGAGAACGGGCTCGTGATCCGCGAGGAGATCGCCACCTGCACCGCCCGCCTGATCGCCAACCCCGTGGCCCACAAGCTGCGCGCCGTGGAGATCGACGGACTGCTGGAGCGCCTCAGTGTCGTATGAGCGCCTGAGCCTGTCGGGCGACCCGGCGGCTCTGGCCACCGACCTGCGCGAGCTCGTGGCGCCCCCGGGGACGGTGGAGGAGCAGGTGGCCGAGATCATCGCTCGCGTGCGGGCCTCGGGCGACGACGCGCTGCGCTTCTACACCCGCGAGTACGACACCCACGGAACGACGCCGTCGGCCGTGCGCGTGCCCGACGCCGAGCTTGACACCGCCTCCGATCGCCTCGACGAGCCGCTGCGGGCCGCCCTGCTGCAGGCCATCGACAACGTGAGACGGGTGGCCGAAGCGGGGGTGCACGACGAGCCGACCGTCACCTTCGAGGGCCATGAGGTCAGGCTGCGAGAGGTCAGCGTCGACCGTGCCGCCATCTACGTTCCCGGCGGCCGCGCGCCGTACCCGAGCACCGTGGTCATGGGCGTCATCGCCGCGCGGGTCGCCGGCGTCGAGGAGATCGCGGTCTGCGCGCCTCCCGGACGCGACGGCGAGCTGAACCCGGTCGTGCTCGCCGCCTGCCGCATCGCCGGAGCGTCGGTCGTCTACCGGATGGGCGGCGCGCAGGCGATCGCCGCCCTCGCCTACGGCACGGAGACGGTGACCCCCGTCGACGTCATCGTGGGTCCCGGCAATCTCTACGTCCAGGAGGCCAAGCGTCAGGTCTTCGGTCACGTCGGGATCGACGGGTTCGCGGGTCCGAGCGACCTCGTCATGATCGCCGACGGCGGCGATCCCGAGGCGCTCGGCCTCGACCTGCTCGCCCAGGCCGAGCACGGCGGGGGATCGATCGTCATCGCCATCTCGGACTCCAGCGAGCTGCTCGACGCCCTCGGGGAGCGCATCGCCGACCACGAGAGCGACGCGGAGCCGGCGATCATCCGGCTCATCGAGGTGCACGAGCTCGAGCAGGCGCTCGCCATCGCCGAGACGTTCGCCCCGGAGCATCTGCAGCTCGTCGGGCCGGGTGCCGAGGCGCTCGCCCCCGAGGTCCGCCACGCCGGCTGCGTGCTCGTCGGCCCGGCCAGCGGGACGGCGTTCGCCGACTACATCGCCGGCTCCAACCACGTCCTGCCCACGAACGCCGCCGCGCGGTTCGCGTCGGCGCTGGCACCTCAGCATTTTCGCCGGCGGATCAGCGAGGTGCGGATCGGCGACGGCGCGGCGGCGCTCGCCCGGGCGGCGGCGCCGCTGGCCCGCGCCGAGGGCTTCGAGCTGCACGCCCAGTCGATGGAGGCTCGCATTCGCGACAATGACCCGTGATGAGCCGCACGGCCGAGATCGACCGCCGCACCGCCGAGACCGAGGTCTTCGTCTCGCTGACGCTCGACGGCGCCGGCGAGGGCGAGCGTGACACCGGGGTCGGCTTCTTTGACCACATGCTCGACCTGCTGGCCCGCCATGCCCGGATGACGTTGACCGTCCGGGCCCGGGGGGATCTGCAGACGGGGGCCCACCACACCGTCGAGGACGTCGGGATCTGCCTCGGCCAGGCGCTCGACCGCGCGCTCGGCGATCGGGCCGGCATCTACCGCTACGGGCAGGCGACGGTGCCGATGGACGAGTCGCGCGCCGCGTGTGCGATCGACATCTCCGGTCGGGGGCTGCTCGCCTTTGAAGCGGCGCTGCCGCCGGGAGCGATCGGCGACTTCGATTACGAGCTGACCGAGGAGTTCTTTCGCGCCCTGGCGGCCAACGCGCGCCTCACGCTGCACCTCACCGTGGAGACGGGAACGAACGCCCACCACGTGATCGAGGCCACGTTCAAGGCGTGCGCCCGCGCGCTGCGCGCCGCGACCGCGCTCGATCCGACCGAATCCGGCGTGCCGAGCACGAAGGGGACGCTCGTATGACCGGGGTGGGCGGGAACCGGATCACCGTTGTCGACTACGGGATGGGCAACCGCCGCTCGGTGCAGAAGGCGCTCGAGCACGTCGGCGCCCGCGTGACCGTGACCGGCGACCCCGATGCCCTGGCCCACGCCGACGGGCTCGTCGTGCCCGGCGTCGGCGCGTTTCCGGCGGCGATGCACAGCCTGCGCGAGCTCGGCCTCGTCGAGGCGCTCATCGCCCGCGCCGCCGAGGGCACGCCGGTGCTCGGCATCTGCCTGGGGATGCAGCTGCTGTTCGACCGGTCGGTCGAGCTCGAGCCCACCGAGGGCCTCGGGCTGCTCGCCGGCGAGGTCTCGCCGCTGCGATCGGGAGGCCTGCGCGTCCCGCACATCGGCTGGAACGAGGTCACGTTCACGCGGCCATCGCCGCTCACCGCCGGCCTGCCGCCGGGCGGCGCCGCCTTCTACCACGTGCATTCGCTCGTCGCCCGCCCCGAGCACCCTGAGGACGTCGTCGGCACGACCAGCTACGGGGAGTCGTTTGCCACGGTCGTCGCCCGCGAGCGCGTGCTCGGAGTCCAGTTTCACCCCGAGAAGTCGTCGGGACACGGTCTGCGCATGCTGCGCAGCTTCGTCGAGTTCTGCGAGGACGACTCGGTCTGGCCGGGGGCGCGTGACAGCGGAGTCGGCGTCTCCGCGCGCGCATGAACCTCCTGCCCGCGGTCGACATCCTCGGCGGCAGGGCGGTACGGCTGGCCGGGGGCGATTTCGATCGCCAGACCGTCTACGACGCCGATCCGCTGACCGCCGCCCAGCGCTGGGTGCGCGCCGGAGCCCGGATGCTCCACGTCGTTGACCTGGACGGCGCGCGCAGCGGGAGCCCGGTCAACCTCGACCATGTCCGGCGGATCGTCGCCGGAGTCGACGTCCCCGTCCAGGTCGGCGGTGGCTTGCGGACCACCGAGGCGGTGCGCGACGTGGTCGCGGCGGGCGCGGCGCGAGCCGTGCTGGGAACCGCCGCCCTGCGCGACATCGACTTCCTCGACGAGGCTCTGGCCGAGCACGGAGACCGGATCGTCGTCTCGCTCGACGCGCGCCGTGGCCGGCTGGCCACGGCGGGGTGGACCGAGCAGACCGACGTCCCGGCGGAGTCGGCGATCGAGGCCCTGGGGCGCCGGGGGGCCTCGCGGTTTGTCTACTCGAGCATCGAGCGCGACGGGATGCTGTCGGGGCCCGACCTCGACGAGGTCATGCGGATCGCCCAAGCGGTACGGGGCTCGTTCATCTACTCCGGAGGCGTCTCCTCCCTGGAGGACCTGCGGGGGCTGGCCGGTCTGCGCCAGGTCAACCTCTCGGGCGTGATCGTCGGAACAGCGCTCTACGAGCAGCGTTTCGGGGTCGCCGAGGCGCAAGCGGCGCTCGACGGCTGATGCACTACAAGCGGGTCATCCCGTGCCTGGACGTCGACGATGGTCGCGTCGTCAAGGGGATCGGCTTCGTCGATCTGCGCGACGCCGGCGATCCGGTGGAGCTGGCGGCCCGCTACGACGCCTCGGGCGCGGACGAATTGGTGTTCCTCGACATCACGGCGACCTCCGACAAGCGAGCCACCGTCGTCGAGCTGGCGCGGCGGGCGGCCGACGAGGTGTTCATCCCGTTCACGATCGGCGGCGGCATCCGCTCCGTCGCCGACGCCCAGGCGGTGCTCGACGCGGGAGCCGACAAGGTGTCGGTGAACTCGGCGGCGCTCGCCGACCCGCAGCTGATCGACGACCTGGCGCGACGGTTTGGCGCGCAGTGCGTGGTGCTCGCCATCGATGCCAAGCAGCGCGAGGTCGCTGACGGCGTCGGATGGGAGGCGTACCTCGCCGGGGGCCGGACGCCCACCGGTCGCGACGCCGTCGCGTGGGCGCGCGAGGGCGTCGAGCGCGGAGCGGGCGAGATCCTGCTCACGAGCATGGACCGCGACGGCACGAACGCCGGCTATGACCTGCCGCTCACCGCCGCGGTCGCGGCCGCGGTCGGCGTGCCCGTGATCGCCTCCGGCGGCGCCGGACGGCTGGAGCACATGTCAGAGGCGGTCAGGGCGGGCGCGGACGCCGTGCTGTGCGCGTCGATCCTTCACTACGGACATCACACGGTGCGCGAGGTCAAAGACCGGATGCAGCGCGACGGCATCGACGTCCGGCTCGACGCCTGACCAGGGCCCAGGCGCTCACGCGGAGGCGGCAGCCACCCTGAACGAGGTGTTCAATTGTGTTGGGGTTGGAGCCGGCTGCGAGCAGACCGCGGTTAAGCGGCCTCTTCCACGTACCCGGCCGCTGCGCACGTGTCGCAGTACGCGGCGGGCGGAACGCGAGGCTCGTAGCAGCCGGGACGGCAGCAGGTCGATGACCGCTTGGGGCGGCCCCGACCGATGCGGGCGGCAGCGGCATCCTTGAGCTCCTCGCGCATGCGATCGAGCTCTGCGGCGTGCTCCGCGCAGAATCGGCGACCCTTCTCGGCCGCCTGCTGACAATGGCTTCCACTACGACAACGCATAGACCTTGTACTATAGCAGCGGGTCGGACGGCGCTCGGCGCTGCGCGGTTACGTGCGCGTTATTTTGCGCCCGACTTGGACGGATGGGCACGACGGTGCGGCTTGCGCTTCCCCTTCCGCTTCCGGGCGCCGCGATGCTGTGCCCGCCGGCGGCCATGGCGCTTGCTCGTCGCTCGCCGATGCGAGCGGGCAGCCCGGCGCGGCGCCGACCGGTGACGCGTGGCGCGGCGTGCGGGCCGGTGGCGCGCGGCCGCGCGGTGGTGGCGCGCCCGTTGCTTGGCCCGACGCTTGGCCGGCGGGTGGGCGTGGCGCCCCGGCAGGAGCTGGTAGACGCTGCTGTAGCCGACGAGATAGATCGCGTGGTAGTCGGCGATCGTCGGCGTGAACGCGCCGTCGTTGAACGAGAACCGCGGGCGGCCGGTGACGACATCGAGCCCCGCCGTCGTGCGACGCCCGAGCACCGAGTAGTAGACGACGCTCCCGAGTACCGTCGCCGAGCCGGAGATCCGCCCGCCGGCGGCGTGGCGCCACCGTACGGCCCCCGATTGCGCGTTGAAGGCGTAGAAGTCGCCGTCGTAGGAGCCGATGTACACGGTGGGCCCCAGTCCCTTGG
Organism: uncultured Solirubrobacteraceae bacterium; assembly: GCA_963744845.1. Taxonomy (GTDB): domain Bacteria; phylum Actinomycetota; class Thermoleophilia; order Solirubrobacterales; family Solirubrobacteraceae; genus Palsa-465. The sequence continues at coordinate 448,775 of CAVUVE010000009.1, read as the reverse complement.
GACTGGCCACCGCGGCCGAGGCGTAGACGTAGGCCCCCGTCGAGGTTGCCCACGCCAGGGCGCCGGTGCGGGCCCCGAACGAGTAGACGCGACCGTCGGTGTTGCCCATGTAGACGCGGCCGAAGGCGACCGCGGGCGTCGAGTAGAACTGACCTGACCCGAAACCGAAGTGGGCGCCGTTGGTCCCCACCGCCCACACCTGGCGGCCGTTGACGGCCCGCACCGCGTACGCGTGTCCCGAGTAGTCGCCGAAGTACAGCACGCCGCCGACGAGCGCCGGACCACCCTTGATCGCGCCCCCGGCGTGGTAGCTCCAGTAGAGGTGACCGTTGCTCACGTTGCGGGCGTAGAGGTTGCCGGCCTGGTCGCCGTAGTAGACCGTCTGCCGGTTGACGATCGCCGAGGATTCGCTGCCCGCGCCGAGCGGGCGTGACCACAGGACGCGTCCGGTCTTCATCGACAGCGCGACGAATCGGCCCGCCCCCGGAACGTGACCGTGGGTCGACAGCACCGGCATCAGGACCTCGCCGGCGCCCGCGGCCACGGCGGGGGAGGCGGCGGCCAGGGACCCGACGGGGCGCTTCCACACCTCGTGGCCGGTGCGCAGGTTGACCGCACGGGCCGAGCCGTCGTCGTCGAGCAGGTACATGGTCCCGTGGAAGATGACCGGCGGGAACTCGAGCAGGGCCCCGTCGTTGTAGTGCCAGCCGACGTGCAGGGGCGGCTGGAGGGCGGCCGGGGTGGCGAACACGCGCGTCCGGCCGTCGGTGAAGCCATACCAGGGCCAGGAGAAGGTGTCGACGACGCGCTTGGTGCGCTTGACCGGCGTCGTCGTCGTCGAGGACGTCGGAGCCGTGAACTGGACGTTGGGATGTGAGACGTTGCCGGGCGAGTGCAGGAGCACAAAGGCCACGACCGCGCCGAGCGCGACGAGGACGACTGCAGCCGCGATCAGCCCGCGCCACAGCCATCGCCGCGGAACCGGGCTTGGCATGGCGGCCAGCTAAGCAGATCCGCGCGGCGGCTGGCGTCGTCTGCGCGCGCGATCATGGCGGTATGCCGGCCGTGCCCCCCGACGAGCTCCTCGACCGCCTGGCCGCCCTGCCGGCGGCCGGCGAGCTGCTGGGGGCTCTGGGCGACGCCGACGGCGTCTATCTCGTGGGCGGAGCGGTTCGCGACCTCCTGCGCGGAGAGGCCCCCGTCGATCTCGATCTCGTCGTCGACCGCGACCTCAGCGAGCTGATCGCGGGCCTGGACACGGCGGGGGGCGCGGCGGTGCGCGTCCACGACCGCTTCGGCACGGCCACGATCGCGCTCACGTCCGGGCGCTTCGATCTGGCCCGTGCCCGCCGCGAGCGCTATCCGCGTCCCGGAGCGCTGCCCGAGGTCGAGCCGGCCGCGATCGAGGAGGACCTGCGCCGCCGCGATTTCACCGTCAACGCCCTCGCCCTCGCCCTCGGGGGCGCGCGTCGCGGCGAGCTGCTGGCCGTCCCGGGGGCGCTCGACGACCTCGACAGCGAGACGTTGCGCGTGCTGCACGACGCGAGCTTTCGCGACGATCCGACCCGTTTGTTGCGCCTCGCCCGCTACGCCGGCCGGCTCGGCTTCACGCCGGACGAGCACACCGCCGCGCTCGCCCGCGAGGCGATCGCCAGCGGCGCCCCGGAGACGGTCAGCGGCCCCCGCCTCGGGACCGAGCTGCGCCTGCTCGCCGGCGAGCCCGACCCGTATCCCGGCTTTGCCGAGCTTCACCGGCTCGGCCTCGACGGGCGGCTCATCCCCGGGCTCGCCCCGCCGGACCGTGACGTGCTGGAGCGCGCGCTGGCGCTGGCGCCCGACGATGGCGACCGGGCGGCGCTCACGCTCGCCGCCGCCGCCCAGGGCGTCCCCGCCGACCTCCTGCTCCGGCGGCTCGAGGGGCTCGGGTTCGCCGCCGGACCCCGCGACGCCATCGTCGGCGCCGCGAGCCGGGCCCGGGCGCTGTCGGAGCAGCTGGCCGCCGCACGACGGCCGTCGGAGATCGCCGCGGCGGCGGCCGGCGCGCCCGTGGAGGCGGTCGCCCTCGCCGGCGCGCTCGGTGGGGGGGACGCGGCGCAGGCGGCGCGGCGGTGGCTGGACGAGTTGCGTCACGTCGGGCTCGAGATCGATGGCGACGACCTCCTGGCCGCCGGTCTGCGGGCCGGGCCGGCGATCGGTTCGGGTCTGCGCGCCGCGCTGGCGGCACGTCTCGACGGCCGGGCCGACGGACGCGCCGAGCAACTCGCCGAGGCGCTGCGGGTGGCCCGGGGCGTAGCCTGACCACCGTGCCTCCCGCCCCCTTTCACCCGCTCGGCGAGCACTTCGCGATCGACCTGCCCGGGGCCCGCGCCGTGTTCACGACGCGCCGGGGTGGGCACTCCGCCGGGCCCTACGCGAGCCTCAACCTCGGCTTTGCCACCGACGACGACCCGGCGGCGATGGAGCGCAACCGGGCGGGGCTGCCCGAGCAGATCGGCTCGGGGCCCCCGAGCTTCACCTATCAGGTGCACGGCGCCGAGGTCCGCCGGATCACCGCCGCCCATCCGCCCGACGACACGCGCCCGCGCGTCGACGGCCAGGCGACCAACCTGCCGGGCGTCGCGATGGCGGCGCTCGTCGCCGATTGCCTGCCCATCGCCGTGGCCGGCGGGGGCGCGGCGGCGATGCTCCACGCCGGCTGGCGCGGATTGCAGGCGGGCGTGATCGCCGCCGGGGTGCGGGCGGTTCGGGATCTGGGCGCCACTGCTGAACCCGAGCTGGCGGCGGCGATCGGCCCGGGAGCCGGCCCCTGCTGCTACGAGGTCGGCGATGAGGTCCACGCCGCGTTCGCCGGGTACCGCGACGTCCGCCGCGGGGACAACCTCGACCTCAAGGCGATCGCCCGCCGCCAGCTGCTCGCCGCCGGGGTCCACACGGTCCACGACATCGAGCTGTGCACCCTGTGTGCCCCGGCGGACCTGCTGTACTCGCACCGGCGCGACGGTGGCGTGACCGGACGTCAGGCGGGCGTGGCGTGGTTGACCTGATCCACGGCCTGCGGGCCGACGTGGTGCGCGCCAACCTCGAGCGCGTGCGTGAGCAGATCGATGCGGCGGGACGCGCTCCGGGAGAGGTCGAGGTGCTGGCGGCGGTCAAATACGTTCCCGTCGAGGAGCTGGCGGCGCTCGCCGAGGCGGGGGTGACCCTGGTGGGCGAGAACCGCGCCCAGGACCTGGCCGCCAAGTCCGACGCGATGGGGGAGGCCTTCACGTGGGACTTCATCGGCCACCTGCAGAGCCGCAAGGTGCGCGACATCGTGGGCCGGGTGCGCTACATCCATTCGGTGGCGTCGGACTCCGCGCTGGCCCAGCTGGGCCGGCACGGGACCGATCGGACCGAGGTGTTGATCGAGGTCAACGTCGCCGGGGAGGCGGGCAAGAGCGGGGTGGCGCCCGCCGAGCTGGCGGACTTCATCGAGCGCTGCCCGGTCAGGGTCGTGGGGTTGATGACGATGCCCCCGCTCGCCCGGCGGCCGGACGAGAACCGCCCACATTTCGCCGCCCTGCGCGAGCTGGCGGAGGGTCACGGGTTGTCTCAGCTGTCGATGGGAACGAGCCAGGATTACGTCGTCGCGCTCCAGGAGGGGGCCACGATCGTGCGTCTTGGTTCAATCCTGTTTGGCCGCACGCCATAATCGCAGCAGGGAAACCCCGCAGTCGCAGCGAAAGACGGTTATCGCATATGGCCTTTCGAGATACCTGGCACCGCACCCTCGTCTACTTCGGCCTCGCCGAGGACGAGGTCTACGACGACGACGAGCTGGAGCCCTACAGCGAGCCCGAGGTCGAGCTGCAGGACAGCTACAGCGAGCGCCCCAACGTCCGCCGGCTCAACACCCGCCGCCGGCGCGACGAATTCGACGACATCTTCGCCGAGGACTCCGGCAGCGAGCGGCGCACCACCTCGCTGCGCCCGGTGGGCGGCGCCCGCGTGGCCAACGGCCGCGCCGGTGGCGACGTCCGCGTGCACTTCGTGGCCCCCAAGAGCTTCAACGACGTGCAGGACGTGGCCGACAAGTTCAAGGACACGATCCCGGTGATCCTCAATCTCCAGGGCACCGACACCGATTTGTCCAAGCGCCTGATCGATTTCTCGAGCGGGCTGACCTACGCCCTGGACGGCGGGATGCAGCGCATTGCCGACAAGGTGTTCCTGCTGACGCCGCGCAACGTCGAGGTCTCCGCCGAGGAGCGCGCGCGGCTGGTCGAGAAGGGCTTCTTCAACCAGTCCTGAGCGCCGGAACGCGTCGGCCGCGGGATCCACCGTCCGCGCAGCTAGATTGTCGGTATGAGAGTCGGCTTGATCGGGGCGGGCAACATGGCTCGCGCGATGGCGCGGGGGTGGGGTGACCCGGTGCTGGCCTCGGACTCCGGTTCGGGACGCGCCGCGGCGCTCGCGTCCGAGCTCGGTGGCCGCGCGGTCTCCTCGCTCGAGGTCGCCCGCGAGGCCGACCTCGTCGTGCTCTGTCACAAGCCCTATCAGCTGCAGCTGGTCGCCGACGAGCTGGCCGGGGAGGTCAAGGGGGTCGTCTCGGTGCTCGGCGGCACGACGCTTGACCAGGTGCGCGCGGCGTATCCGGGCGTGCCGGTGTTCCGCGTGGAGCCGAACACCCCGGTCGAGGTGCGGCGCGGCGTCCTGTGCTGGGCGATCGCCGAGGACGTCGACCCGGCGCTGCAGCGCGACGTGATCGCGCTCTTCGAGCGGCTGGGCACGGTCGTGCGCGTGCCCGAGACGTTGATCGGCGCCGCCACCTCGGTGTCGGCCGTCGGTCCCGCCTACATGGCGCTCGTCGCCGAAGCGCAGGTCGACGCCGCCGTTCGCCACGGGCTGACGCCCGATATGGCCGGCACGCTGGCCGCCGAGACGATGGCGGGCACGGCGGCGCTGCTGCGCGAGCGCGGCTACGACACGCTGGCGGTGCGGCGCGAGGTCACCTCGCCGGGGGGATCGACCGCGCGAGGGCTCGACGCGCTCGAGCGCGGCGGTCTGCGGGCGGCGTTCGCGGCGGCGATGGACCGGGTGCAGAGGACGACCGGATGATCCTCCTCGCCGCCAGCGCCCGGGCCGACGTCGCGAACTACGTGAGCGCGCTGTTCGAGGTCTACATCGCGATCATCTTCATCTACATCCTGCTCAACCTGCTCTTCTCCTTTGGGCTGCGCCCGCCCTACTCGCGGTGGACCGACGCGGTCCTGGGCTTCCTGCGCGACGTCTCGGAGCCCTACCTGCGGCTGTTTCGCCGGTTCATCCCGCCGCTGGGCGCCTTCGACCTGTCTCCGATGATCGCGATCATCGTTCTGTACGTCGCCCAGGGGTTGCTGCACTCAGCGATCGCGGGTTGAGGGGAGCTTGGTGACGACGCAGACATCCGCGCGGCGGGCGCCGTCGACGCGCCGGCTGGCGGTGTTCGGGCGGGCGCTGGCTCTGGCCGTGCTCGTCATCGTCGTCGACCGGATCACCAAGCACCTCGTGGTCACCGGGATCGCGGTCGGCGACGAGCACAAGTTCCTGCCCGCGATCAACCTCGTCCACGTGCGCAACAGCGGCGTCGCCTTCGGCTTTCTCTCCGGCGGCGGGGCGATCGTGCTCGTCCTCACCCTGGCGGCGCTCGCCGCGCTGCTCGTCTACTTCGCGTTGCGCCCCAACCGGCGCGGACTGTGGGTGCCGACCGGCCTGCTCGTCGGCGGAGCGCTGGGCAACCTCATCGACCGACTGCTCAACGGCTCGGTGACCGACTTCATCAAGCTGCCCCTGTGGCCGGCGTTCAACGTCTCCGACATGGCGATCACGTTCGGCGTGCTGGCACTGCTCTACGTCCTCGAGGGCCCTTCGGGGCGCTAGCGCCGGCTGTGGCCGCCGGTCCGCTCGAGCTGTCGGTGCCGGCGCAGGCGGCCGGGAGCCGGCTGGACCGCTTCCTCGCCGAGCCGCTCGGGTCCCGGGCGCAGGCCCAGGTGGCGATCGACGCGGGGCTGGTGACGGTCGACGGCCGCCTCCGTCCCAAGCGCCACGCCGTGCGCGCCGGAGAGCGCGTCGTCGTGCGACGCGACCCCGTGCCCGATGGCGGCGGGCCGGCCCCCGCGACGGCGCCCTACGCGATCGCCTTCGAGGACGATCACCTGCTCGTCGTCGACAAGCCCGCCGGGGTCGTCGTGCATCCCGCGCGGGGCCATCGCACGGGAACGCTCAGCCAGGCGCTGGCCGACCGGGCGGCGGGCGGCGACGAGCCGTGGCGCGCGGGGATCGTGCACCGGCTGGACCGCGACACCTCGGGCCTGCTCGTCGTCGCCAAGTCAGACGCGGTGCATCGGGCGCTCAAGGCGCTGCTCGCCGCGCGCGGGCTGCACCGCGAGTACCGGGCCCTCGTCGAGGGCCATCCCCCGGCTCAGACCGGGACGATCGATGCCCCGATCGGCCGCGCCCGCCGCGACCGGGTGCTGATGTCGATCGATACCGACGACCCGCGCGAGGCGCGCACCCACTTCGAGATCGAGCGCCTGCTGCCGCGCGCCGCCCTCGTGCGGATCGTGCTCGACACCGGGCGCACCCACCAGATCCGCGTCCACATGGCGGCGATCGGTCACCCGGTGTGCGGCGACCCCCAGTACGGGACGGCCGGCGAGTTCGGCCTGCAGCGCCAGTTCCTGCACGCCGCACGGCTGGCGTTCACGCACCCGGTGACCGGGGAGGAGGTCGACGTCGCCTCGGAGCTGCCGCAGGACCTCGCGGCGGCGCTGGAGGCGGCCGCCGCCTAGCCGTTGCCGCTTGCGCTCCGTCCCGAGCCGCTCGAGTCGCCCGGGCCGTTCGAGTCGCTCGCGTTACCCGAGCCGCTCGTGTCGCCCGAGCCGTTGGTGCTGGCCGGGCCTCCCGGAGAGGATGAGGTCGTGGTCGGGGTGGTGGAGGCGGTGGGGGTTGTCGCGGTGGCCGAGGTGGTGGCGGTGGTCGAATCGTCGGAGCCGCCGCGTCCGCTCGTCCTGTCGGAGCTGCCGGAGCTGCCAGAGCTGCCGGGGCGGCCGGTCAGACCGGACGCTTCCGGCGATGGGCCGGGGCCGCCGGACGAGCCGCTGTCCGAGCCCGACGAGCAGAGTGCCGCGACGAGCCCGACGGGCCGCCGGACGAGCCGCTGTCGGAGCCCGACGGGCCGCCGGACGTGCCCGACGGGCCACCGCGGGAGTTCGACGGTGCGCCGTGCGAGCTCGACAGGCTCGGGGCGCCCTGGCTGTCGTGGCGACCGCTATGGCCGGAGCCCCGCGACCTGCCGGGGGCGGTCGTGACATGGAGCGAGCCGGCTCGCCCACGCGGCTCGGCGCGGCGGGGGACGGGTATGGCCGCAGGGGCCGAGCGCACGACAGCCTCCGTGCGCCGGGGTGAGAGGCGGTGACTGGCGGCGGGCGCGCGATGCGGCGGGCGGCCGGAAAGAGCCGGCAGGAGAGCGCCTCCGGTCCCGGCCAGCGCGCCCGCCGCGGCGACGATTGCACCGCCCTTGACGACAAGCGCTGCCGCGCCGGCTGCGCCCGCCGAGGCGGAGGTGACGGCCGTGGCGGTATCGGTGGGGTCAACCGGGACCCGGGCGCGGCGGTGAGCCAGGCGGGCGGCCCAGCTCCACAGCGGTCCGGGCAGCACCGCGGCGGCGGCCTGGCGCAGAGCGGCGCGGGCCCGGTAGACCATCCCCCGCACCGCGCCGCCGCTCACGCCCAACGCGGTGGCGGCTTCCTCGTGGCTGGCGCCGGCGACCGAGGTCATGAGCAGCGCGCGGCGCTGAGGCTCGGGCATCGCCGACAGCCCGGCGAGGATCTCACCGACGACGAGATGGACGTCGGGGCGGTCCGGGGTGTGCGGGGCGTCGAGCGCGTCGTTGAGCGCCACCGTGTCGTGACGCGCCCGCCGCAGCATCGTCACCGCGCTGTTGTGGACGATGCCGTACAGCCATGCTCGCGGGTTTGCAACCGTCGTGTCGCGGTCGCGCAGAGCGACCCAGGCGCTCATCAACGCGTGCTGGAGGGCGTCCTCGGCCCGCCCTTCGGCTCCCAGCAGCCGCCCGGCGTACACCCGGAGCTCGTGGTGATGGCGTCGCACGAGCGTCTCGAAGGCGCGCTCATCCCCCGACCGCGACAGCTCGACCAGGCGATCGTCGGACTGTCGAGTCAGGGGCGTGAGCGCGACCGGCGGGGCGGCCGAGCGGCGGTCCGGGTGCGCGGTGGCGGACATCCTGTCCGACGAGACCCCGCTCCGCGTCGATCCTTCCCGCCTACAGCCCCAGCTCGACCTCCTCCCAGACGGCGTCGCCCTGGGACACGTGCAGCTCGGCGTCGCGCACCGCTGTCCCCGGCTGCTGGAGCATGGCCACGCAGCTCGGGTCGTTGGCCTGGTCACGGTGATCGCCGTTGTCGCCGTTGTCGCCGCTGCCCCGACCGCCATCGCCGCCACGGTCCTGATCGTTGACGTCGCCGTTCATCGTCTCGCAGCTGACCCGGGTGTCGGGCGTGACCATGCCGGAGGCGGTGGAGCCGTCCGCGAGCGTGATCGTCAGCACACCGTTCTGGAAGGACCGCACGGCGGCGGCCGTATGCGTCCCGGTGCTCGGCGCTGAGATGTGCTCCAGGCTGCCGTCGCGATGACGGTCACGATGACGCTCGCCGAGCCGGTGCTCCGGATGATGGTCGCGTCCGAGGCGGTGGCTGGATGAGTGGGCCGCCGACACGGCGGGGAGCGCCACGAGCACGGAAAGGCCCGCGGCCGCCAGCAACAGAATGCGCTTCATGAGATACCTCCTGACGACGCCCGGTCGAGGGGCGTCTGTGGGGATTGGTCTCCCGTCAGACGCGACCATCACGGCACAGCTCACACGGACGGACGAAAAAAAGGCGGGGCGGCCCGTCCAAAGCCGCCCCGCCCCACTGCTTGCGAACCGTTCCACCGGAGGTAGGGGAAGGGAGGTTCGGTTCGCGCCGCGAGTCGCCGTCTGTGGTAGGAAGACGCCGACCCGCTGGTTCCTACAACGGTAAGCATGCCGAAAACTTGCGTAGACTGCAGAGAAATCTGACGTCTACCCCGCCGACACGCGCGGCTCGCGACCCTGCCCCGGTCAACTCCGGGGACGCGATACCGGCCCGGCGGGCCTATCTGCCGTAATCACTACTTAAGGGAGCAGGACACATGCCAGAAGTCGGCATCAAGGAGCTGCTGGAGGCCGGCGTTCATTTCGGCCATCAGACGCGCCGGTGGAACCCCAAGATGCGTCGCTTCATCTTCGGCGAGCGCGACGGCATCTACATCATCGATCTGCTGCAGACCGAAGAGCTGCTGCAGAATGCCCGCGAGTTCGCCTCCGCCCTCGCCCACCGTGGCGGGACGGTCCTGTTCGTGGGCACCAAGAAGCAGGCCCGCGACGCGATCAAGGACATCGCCGAAGCGGCGGACATGCCCTACGTCAACCATCGGTGGCTGGGCGGACTGCTCACCAACTTCCAGACGATCTCACAGCGGATCCGGCGGCTGCACGACCTCGAGCGCTATGAGACCGAGGGCCAGCTGCAGCTGCTGCCGACCCGGGAGCGGATGGGCGCCCAGGCCGACCTGGCGAAGCTGCGCGCCAACCTCGGGGGCGTCAAGAACATGCAGCGCGTACCGGACGCGGTGTTCGTCATCGACCTCAAGACCGAGGCGATCGCCGTCCGCGAGGCCCAGCGCCTGCGCATCCCGATCATCGGGCTCGTCGACACGAACTGCGACCCCGAGGGCATCGATTTCGTGATCCCCGGAAACGACGACGCGATCCGCTCGTGCGCGGCGATCACGAGCGCCATCGGCGACGTGGTCAGTCAGGGCCACAACGTGTTCCGGGCCGAGGAGGAGCGTGCCCGCCTTGAGCGCGAGCGCCAGGAGGCCGAGGAGCGCGCCCGGCGCGAGGCCGAGGAACAGGCGCGTCGCGACGCGGAGGAGAAGGCCCGCCAGGAGGCCGAGGAGAAGGCCCGCCAGGAGGCCGAGGCGGCCGCCGCGGCCGCTGCGCCCGCCGAGGCGACCGCGGCTGAGCCCGCTCCGGCGCCCGCCGAGCCGGCCGCGGCCGCCCCCGCCGAGCCGGCCGCCCCCGCGCCAGCAGCCGCGCCCGCCGAGCCGGCCGCCGCTGAGCCCGCGCCCGCCGAGACGCCCGCCGAGCCAGCTGCGGCGCCCGCGCCGCCCGAGCCCCGCCGCCCGAGCCCGCGCCGCCCGCGCCGAGCCGGCCGCCCCGGTGGCCGCCGCAACGCCCGCAGCCGCTCAGGCCAGCGAGCCGGCGCCCGCCGCGGACCCGGTGCCCCAGACGCCTCCGGCCCCGCCGGTCGAGCCCGAGGCCGCCGCGCCCGAGCCCCCGCCGACCCCCGCCGCGGCCGCTCCGGCCGATGAGCCGGAGGCCGCCACCTCGCAGGCGGCACCCCCGGCCGAGGCCGACACCGACGACGCCGCGCCCGCGGCCCCGGAGGAGACGCAGTCATGAGTGCCGTCACCGCCAAGGACGTCAAGGCCCTCCGCGACCGGACGGGTGCCGGCATGCTCGCGTGCCGGGACGCCCTCGCCGAGACCGAGGGGGACCTCGAGCAGGCTGTCGAGCTCCTGCGCACCCGCGGGGAGGCCCAGGCGGCCAAGCGCGCCGGCGAGGAGGCGCGGGAGGGCGTGATCCAGAGCTACATCCACGCCGGCAACAAGATCGGGGCGCTCGTCGAGGTCGACTGTCAGACCGACTTCGTGGCCCGCAACGAGAAGTTCGTCGAATTCGCCCGGGATGTGGCGCTGCACGTCGCCGCCGCGAGGCCGCTCGCCATCAGCGAGGAGGACGTGCCCGCCGAGGAGCGCGAGCGCGAGGAGCGGATCGCCGTCGAGCAGGCGGCGGACCGTCCCGAGAACGTCCGGGAGCGGATCGTCAAGGGCAAGCTCGACAAATGGCTCGACGAGGTCGTCCTCCTGCGTCAGAAGCACGTCAACGAGGACAAGCACGCGGGCCAGACGATCGAGGAGCTGCGCGCCGCCCTGTCGGCCGAGACCCGTGAGAACATCGTCATCCGCCGCTTCTCCAGGTTCGCGGTCGGCGGCTGAGATAGTGTGCCGGGCGCGGTGTCGGTGCGACGCGAGATGACTGATGAGTGATTCGGATCTGATCGATGAGCTGCTGGCGGACGCGCGCGAGCGGATGAGCAAGTCGGTGGAGTCGACGCGGCACGAGTTCGGCTCGGTCCGCACCGGCCGCGCCACACCGGCGCTGCTCGACCGCATCTCCGTCGATTACTACGGGGCGGTCACGCCGCTCAAGCAGCTGGCGACGATCACCGCCCCGGAGCCCCGGATGCTGACCGTCCAGCCCTACGACAAGAGCTCGATCAAGGCGATCGAGCGCGCGATCATGGAGTCCGACGTCGGCCTCACGCCCGGCAACGACGGCAACATGATCCGCCTCGTCGTGCCCGAGCTCAGCGAGGAGCGCCGGCGCCAGCTCGTCAAGGTGGTGCGCAACATCGCCGAGGAGGGGCGCATCGCCATCCGCAACGTCCGCCGCGACGTGATGCACGATCTGCGCGAGCTCAAGGAGGCCGGGGAGGCCGGCTCCGACGATGAGCATCGCGCCGAGGTGGAGCTGCAGAAGGTCACCGACGCGCGCGTCACCGAGCTCGACGAGCTGCTCAAGCACAAGGAAGACGACATCCTCGAGGTGTAGTGGTGGCGGCCGCCTCGCCACACGAGTCGGCCGGGGCGCCGGTTCCCGGGGCGCCGGGCTCCGCCGCTGCCGAGGCCATCGATGACGGCCCCGATGGGGGGCCTCGCTACGTGGCGATCATCACCGACGGCAACGGTCGCTGGGCGCAACGCCGCCGTCTGCCGGTCGTCGCCGGCCACGAGGCGGGCGCCGACACCGTCAAGGCCCGCCTGCGCGACGCCGCGCAGCTCGGGATCAAGGAGCTGACCGTGTATTCGTTCTCGACCGAGAACTGGTCCCGCGACGACCAGGAGGTCGCCGCCCTGATGGAGATGTTCGCCCGCCGGATCGAGCTCGAGACGCCCGAGCTGCACGAGCAGGGGGTGCGCATGCGCTTCATCGGCCGCCGCACCCACCCCGTCGCCCCCGACCTCGTCAAGCGGATGGAGTGGGCGGAGACGACGACGGCGGCCAACACCCGCATCACCCTGTTCGTCGCCTTCAACTACGGCGGGAGGGCGGAGATCGTCGACGCGGCGCGAACCTTTACGGGAAGCACCGAAGCCGAGTTCGCCGCCCACCTGTACGCCCCTGACATGCACGATCCCGACCTGGTCATCCGCACGAGCGGCGAGCAGCGCATCTCCAACTACCTGCTGTGGCAGGCCGCCTACAGCGAGCTGGTGTTCTGCGACGAGCTGTGGCCCGACTTCTCACGCGAGGCGTTCGAACGGGCGCTCGACGAGTTCCGGGCTCGCCGGCGGCGCTTCGGAGGGCGCTGATGTCGTCGGGCCGACGCTCGCCGCCCAACCGGCCGGATCGGCCCAGCCGGCGCGAGCGGCCCGCCCCGCGCCGCGCTCCGGGTGACGGCGACGGCCGCACCCGTCCGGCGCCACGGCGTTCCGCGCCCGCGGCGCGGTCGTCACAGCGCCCCGGACGCGCGCGCTCGGACCTCCTGCCCCGCGTGCTCGTCGCCGTTCCGGCGGCGGTGGTGGCGATCGCGTTCGTCAACGTCGGCGGGATCGGCTGGGCGCTGTTCATGCTGGCGATCGCGCTCGTCTGCCTGACCGAGCTCTACCGGATGCTGCCCCGCTGGCGCCCGGTGCCGATCGTCGGCTACGCGTCGACGGCGGCGATGATCGCCGCGGCTCACTATTCCCACACCGAACGCGCCGTCCTGGAGGTCGCGATGGCCACGCTGCCGGTGGCGTTCGTGGCCGTCATCGCCGCCGGCCGCGGCGGGACCCCCACGGTCTCGATCGCGGGCACGATGCTCGGCGTGTGGTGGCTGGGGCTGGCCTTCGCGCATGCCGTGCTCCTGCGCCAGGTCCACCACGGCAACGCGATCCTCATCGACGTGATGGTGGGCACCTTCCTCGGCGACACCGGCGCCTACCTCGGCGGCCGGCTGTTCGGCCGGCGGCTGCTCGCTCCCGAGATCTCGCCGAAGAAGACGGTCGAGGGGCTCGTCTGCGGGATGCTGGTGGCGATCCTGGCCGTGTTCGTGGCCGGCCTCTACGAGACCTGGATGACCCAGGGCGACTCGCTGGCGCTCGGGGTGGCGGTGGCGGTGCTCGGACCGCTCGGGGACCTGTTCGAGTCGCTGGTCAAGCGCGATGCCGGGGCCAAGGACGCCGGCTCGCTGTTCGGCGCGCACGGCGGCGCGCTTGACCGCTTGGACGCGATCATCTTCACCGTCGTCGCCGCCTACTACGTGTGGACGTCGGTGATGCACTAGCCAACGGAAGATCGACGAGGCCTTCGACCGGCGTTCGCCGACCTAGAATCGCCGCATGCCCCGCCGGCTGGTCATCCTGGGATCCACGGGCTCGATCGGGGTCCAGGCCCTCGACGTCGTCGCCCGCGCCCCGGCCGACGAGCTGCGGGTCGTCGCGCTCAGTGCCGGCTCGGCCTGGCAGGAGCTGGTTGCCCAGGCGCGCACCCTGGGCGTGGAGCGGATCGCCCTGGCCGATCCCGATGCCGCCGCCCTCGCCGCCGAGGCGTGGACCGACGGGGAGGTGCTCACCGGCCCCGACGGCCTCGTGCGTCTCATCGCCGAGTCCGACTGCGACCTCGTGCTCAACGGGATCGTCGGCTCGGCCGGGCTGGTGCCGACCGTCGCCACCCTGGGCGAGGGCATCGACCTGGCCCTGGCCAACAAGGAGTCGCTGGTCGTCGGCGGCGAGCTCGTGACCCAGCTGGCGGAGGCGACCGGCGCGCAGATCATCCCCGTCGACTCCGAGCACTCGGCGCTGCACCAGCTGTTGAGCGGCGAGCGCCCGGGCACCGTCGAGCGACTGATCCTGACCGCGTCAGGCGGACCGTTTCGCGGACGCCGCGCCGAGGAGCTCGCGCAGGCGACGATCGATCAGGCGCTCGCGCACCCCACCTGGGTGATGGGCGGCAAGATCACGATCGACTCGGCGACGCTGATGAACAAGGGGCTCGAGCTGATCGAGGCCCACCACCTGTTCGGCACGCCCTACGAGCAGCTCGACGTCATCGTTCACCCGCAGTCGATCGTCCATAGCCTGATCCAGCTGTGCGACGGGTCGACACTGGCCCACCTCGGGTATCCGGACATGCGCGTGCCGATCGCCTACGGCCTGCACTACCCCGACCGGGTCGACGTGCCCGTCCGGCCCCTCGATCTCGCCGAGCTGGGGGCGCTGACGTTCGAGCCGGTCGACACCGACACGTTTCGCTGTCTGACGCTGGCCCGCGAGGCCGGCCTCGCGGCGGGCACGGCTCCGGCGACGCTCAACGCCGCCAACGAGGTGGCGGTCCACGCCTTCCTGCGGGGACGGCTGCGCTTTCTCGGGATCGCCGAGGTGATCGAGCGCACGCTGGAGCGCGTTCCCAGCCGGCGTCTGCACTCGTTCGAGACGCTGGCCGAGGCCGATGCCGAGTCCCGCCGGGTCGCCGGCGAGCTGGTGCAAGCTCTCGCCTCCGCTTGAGCAAGCCTTAACGATCCGCCTGTCACACTCGGTTGCACGATGTCCTTCGTCCTGGCGTTCGTGGGCTTTGCCCTGCTCATCATCCTGCACGAGTTCGGCCACTTCGTGGTCGCCAAGGCGGTCGGCATGCGCGTGGAGCGCTTCTCGCTGTTCTTCGGGCCGCTGATCGCCAAGCGGCGGCGGGGGGAGACCGAGTACGGAATCGGCGTGATCCCGCTCGGCGGCTACGTGAAGATCACCGGCATGAACCCCGAGGAGGAGATTCCGCCCGAGGCCGTCTCGCGTGCCTACTACAACCAGGCGGTGTGGAAGCGGGTCGTCACGATCCTCGCCGGCCCGTTCGTCAACCTGCTGATCGCCTTTCTGTTGATCGGGGGCATCTACCTCTCCGAGGGCCAGCTCAAGGTCAGGACGGTCGGGGGCCACACCCAGTACAGCACCCAGCTGGCGGCGGTCGCGCCCCCGGCGGCCGGCACCCTCAAGGCCGGTGACGTGATCCTCGGCGCCGACGGCCGACGCGGGCTGACCGTCAGCCAGATCACGAAGCTCACGGCGGCCCACGCGTGTGCCGGAACCCTGACCAACGGCTGCCGGTCGCGGACGCCGGTGACGCTGATCGTCCGCCGGGCGGGGCGGACGTTCACGGCCGCGATCCGTCCCCAATACGACGCCGCCCTCAAGAAGATGCGCCTGGGGGTGAACTTTCCCGCTGAGATCGTGACCGTCCCGGTATCGGTCCCCACCGCCGCGTCGGCGACCGTCAGCGAGATGTGGCACGTCACGACAGCGACGGTCTCGACGATCAGCCGGATCTTCGAGTCCAAGGAGCGCAAGCAGCTGCACGGCGTGGTCGGGACCTACACGGTCACCGAGCAGTCGTTCTCCACGAGCGCCACCCAGGCCCTGTGGGTACTGGCCATCATCTCGCTGTCGCTGGCGATCATCAACCTGTTCCCGTTCTTGCCGCTCGACGGCGGCCACGTCTTCTGGGCGGTGGCCGAGAAGGTCCGCGGGCGCCGGATCTCGTTTGCGGTGATGGAACGAGCCGGGCTCGTCGGTTTCGCGCTGATCGCGGTGATCTTCGTCATCGGCCTCAGCAACGACATCACGACCCTCGCCGGGCCGGGCTTCCGGGTGCGGTAGCGTAGGCGCCGCACCTGGCGGCCCGGATCACGGAGGAGAGCATGGAGAGCACGACGAGGATGGCCCCGGCGGGCCCGGCTGTCGACGCCACGACCCTGACCGAGGCGCTGCGTCGCACCGCCGCCGAGCATCCCGACGTCGTCGCCGTGCGGATGCCCGACGACAGCGTCTCGCTCACGTGGTCACAGCTGCTTCACCGCGTCGATGCCCTCGCCGGCGGGCTGGCCGCGCTCGGCGTCAGACGTGGCGACTGCGTGGCCATCATGCTCGCCAACCGCCCCGAGTTCCATGTCGCCGACCTGGCCGTCGTGACCCTGGGCGCGACCCCGTTCTCGGTCTACACAACGTATCCGGCCTCGGAGATCGAGTACCTGATGACCGACTCGCAGGCGCGGGTGGCGATCGTCGAGCAGGCATTCCTGGCCGTGATGCTGCAGGCGCGTGAGAGCCTGCCGGGGCTCGAGCACGTGATCGTCGTCGACGGAGACGCCCCGGCGGGGGTCCTCGCCCTCGACGAGGTCGAGGGCTCCGATCCCGGTTTCGACGCCGCCGCGGCGGGCGCCGAGGTCCGGGCGCAGGACGTGGTGACGCTGATCTACACGTCGGGCACGACCGGCCCGCCCAAGGGCGTCCAGCTCACCCATCACGCCGTCATGTCCTCCGCGCTCGGCGCGCGCGAGGTGATCGAGTTCCCGCCCGGCTCGCGCGTGATCTCGTGGCTGCCGGCGGCACACATCGCCGAGCGAATGGCCCACCACTACATCCCGGTCGTCTACGCCGGAACGGTCACCTGCGCCCCCAACCCCCGGGAGGTGCTCTCCTACCTGCCCCAGGTACGCCCCCACTGGTTCTTCGCCGTCCCGCGGATCTGGGAGAAGCTCAAGTCCGGCCTGGAGGCGATGCAGGCCGCCCAGCCCGAGGAGCAGCGCGCCCCCGTCCAGGCCGGCCTGGCCGCCGCCGTGGAGCGCGTGCGGCTGCGCCAGCGCGGAGAGCCCGTTCCCCCCGAGCTCGAGCGCCAGGTCAACGCCGCCGACGAGCAGGTGTTCTCCAAGCTGCGCGAGATGCTCGGGCTCGACCAGGTGATCGCCGTCAACGTCGGCGCCGCCCCCACGCCGGTGGACGTGCTCGAGTTCTTCCACGCCCTGGGCATCGAGCTGGCCGAGCTGTGGGGCATGTCGGAGACCTGCGGGGTCGGCGCCGTCAACCGTCCCGGGGCGGTGCGGATCGGGACCGTCGGAACGGCGGCCCCCGGGGTCGAGCTGACGCTCGCCGACGACGGGGAGGTGCTGTGCCGGGGCGAGTTCATGATGACCGGCTATCGCAACCAGCCCGAGCTCACCGCGGAGACGATCGACGGCAACGGCTGGTTGCACACCGGCGACATCGGCACGATCGACGACGACGGGTATCTGACGATCGTCGATCGCAAGAAGGAGCTGATCATCAACGCGGCCGGCAAGAACATGTCGCCGGCCAACATCGAGGCGGCGATCAAGTCCAGCTCCCCGTTGATCGGGCAGGCCTGCTGCATCGGCGACGGTCGGCCGTACAACACGGCGCTGATCGTGCTCGACGCCGACTTCGCGCCCGCGTGGGCGGCCCAGAACGGTCTCGAGGACCGTTCGCTGGCGCAGCTGGCCGCCGAGGCGGCGGTGATCGCGGCCGTTCAGGCGGCGGTCGACGCCGCCAACGCGCGCCTGGCCCGGGTGGAGCAGATCAAGAAGTTCACGATCATCGCCGGGGACTGGCTGCCCGGGGGCGAGGAGCTGACGCCGACGATCAAGCTCAAGCGCAAGCCGATCGCGGCGAAGTACACGGCCGAGATCGACGCGATGTACGCCTGATCGTCAACCGCGCACGGCGAACACGATGACGCGCGAGAAGCTCGTGCCGTCGACCTGGTAGGCGTAGCAGCCGGAGCGGCGCACGCGGGTGAGCGACAGCCACGCCCGGCCGCCGCCGCTCGTCGTCGCCTCGCCGCGGCCGGAGTTCATCAGCTGCAGCTCGTCATAGGGCTCATGGCCCTCCCCGAACCCGACCGCGCCGGCGCCGCCGAGCCGCCGCCCGCGGATGAGGATCGGGCCGTGGTAGCCGGGCGCGGCATGCCAGGTGACCTGGGCGGCCAGCCACCGGCTGCCGACGAACCGCTCGGCGCTGAGTCGCCGCCCTCCGGAGACCGAGACCGGACTCGCGGGAGCGGACGCGTGACAGCCCCCCACCGCGGACGGAAGGTGCAGGGGGCGGCGCAGCGAGGTGGGAATCGCCCCGGCACAGCGGCCGTGACAGAGCTCGTAGGTGCCGTAGCCCCCCGTCCGGGCCAGTCCCGCGGGGGCGGGCGGCGTCCCCGCGGGCAGCGGCGCGGGCGCGGTCCGCAGGACGCTCGTCGATGCGCCCTTCATCTTGGCCGGCATGGGAGAGGACGCCGACGGCGCCGAGGTCGACGACGAGGAGCCGCATCCGGCCAGCCCGCCCGCGAGCACGACCGCAACGCCCAGGGCAGCTCCGCGCCCCCTCACGGTCGCCTAGCGACGCGCGGCGGTGAGCGACCGCGACAGCAACTCGACCGGGTGGTGGATCGGCAGCGGACACCCGAGCGCCCGCAGGTGCATGTCGAGCTGCGCGGCGCAGCCCGGGTTGCCGGCGGCGATCGCCTGTGCGCCGGTATCGATCAGGTTGCGGGCCTTGCGCTCGCCGAGCGCGCCGGCGGCTTCCGGCTCGACGAGGTTATAGATCCCCGCCGAGCCGCAGCACACGTCGCGCTCGACGCCGACCTCGACGAGCTCGAGGTCGGGGATCGCCTCGAGCAGCGCCCGCGGCTGGGCGCGTACGCCCTGGGCGTGCGCAAGGTGGCAGGCATCGTGGTAGGCGACGCGCAGCGGCACCGGTCCGCGCCGCGCCCGCGGCTCGATCGAGCCGAGCAGCTCGGAGACGTCGCGCACGCGCCCGGAGAACTCCCGCGCCTCGTCGGTCTGCAGCAGGTCGCCGTACTCCTTCATCGCCGATCCGCATCCTGCCGCGTTGATGACCACGTGGTCGAGGTCGCCCACCGCCGCGAACGCGTCGATCGTCTCCTGTGCCCGGCGCCGGGCCGATGGCTCGACGCCTCCGTGCATCTCGAGCGCGCCGCAGCAGTCGGGCAGCCGCGGCGCGAGCACCTCGAAGCCCTCGGCGGCGAGGACCTGCACGGTCGCCTGGTGAACGTGGGGATAGAAGATCCGCTGGACGCAACCGAGCAGGAGCCCGACTCGTCCACGCACGGGGCCGACGGCCGGCGTGTGCTCGGGGACCCGGAGCTTGGCCGCGCCGGTCGGCGCGCGCGGCGCCACCTTGGCGAGCACGGCGAGACGCTCGGGCAGGCGACTCTCCACGCCGACCTTGCGGCTCACCGCCAGCAGGGGCGCCAGCGCCCGCAGCCGCTTGGGGTGCGGCAGGGTCTCATAGAGCAGGCGCCGGACCACGCGCTCGCCGGCACTGCGCCGGTGGTTGCGCTCCACCTGGGGGCGGACGCGCTCGATCAGCCGGTCGTACTGCACGCCCGACGGGCAGGCGGTGACGCATGCCATGCACCCCAGGCAGCGATCGAAGTGGGTGACCATCTCGTCCGACATCGGCGCCTCGGCGTTGAGGCCGTCGTTCATGAGCACGATCCGCCCCCGCGGTGAATCGGCCTCGGCTCCCCACAGGACGTACGTCGGGCAGGTGTCCAGGCAGAATCCGCAATGCACGCAGTCGTCGATGAGGTCCTGCTCGGGTGGGCGCTGGGCATCGAATGCGGGCATCAAATTCCTCCGACGAACAATCCGGGGTTGCAGGTCCCCGACGGGTCAAAGCGCCGCTTGACGCGGTGCATCAGCTCCAGCGCCGGAGCGGGGATCGATCCCCAGCGGTCAAGCTCGGCGCCGGACGGGACATCGAGGACGACGGCGGCGGCGCCCGCCGGCAGCCGTTCGCGCAGCGCGCCGATCGCCTCGGGGGCGAGCTCGAGAAAGCTGTGCCCGAGCGCGGCGCGCCCCACAACCGTCGCCTCGCCGGCGTCGGCGGCGCGCAGGACGTCGGCGAGGGCGCTCGGTGGCGCCGCGACGCGCACGACGGCCTGCTCGGCCGACCGTTGACCGGCGCGCTGACGCTCCCACAGCTGGCCGTCGGGGTCGATGACATCGATCTGCTCCAGCTCGAGCTCCTCGAGCCGGCGCGCGGCGCGCGCAGCGCGGCGGGCGGACTCGCCGCCCGCGCAGCGCGCCAGGATCCCGCCGCGGCCCCCGCGCCAGGCGACGTCGAGCGCCTCGAACTCGGCCGGGAAGGCGGCCAGCGCCACCGCGGCCCGCATCAGGGTGTCGGCATCGCCGGTCGCCCCGACGGCGGTGCAGCTGTCCTCGTGCAGCGGGTGCAGGCGGACGCTGACCGAGAGGATCAGCCCGAGCGTCCCGAACGACCCACTGAACAGCTTGGCCAGGTCATAGCCGGCGACGTTCTTGATCACCTTGCCGCCGGAGGAGGCGATCGTCCCGTCGCTGAGGGCGACGGTGGCTCCGATGATCAGATCGCGCGGGGCTCCGTAGCGGTGGCGCAACGGTCCGCTGTCGCCGGTGGCGACGACCCCGCCGATCGTCGGCGAGGGGGTAGGGTGCGATCCGCCCAGGGCCAGCGGCGGATCGAGGGCGAGCATCTGGCCGGCGGCGGCGAACGTCCGCTGGGCGACCGCCAGCGGCACCCCCGCCTGCAGGATGGCCGTCAGGTCCCCGGCGTTGTGCTCGACGATCTCGTCCAGCCCGGTGGTGCGCAGCTCGACGGCGGCCTCCGCCGTCGGCTCCGGCGTGCCCCAGCCGAGCTTGGATCCCGCGCCGACGATGCGGACCGGCTGCCCGGCGGCCGTGGCCGAGGTCAGGGCCTCCGCGGCCTCCTCGAACGTCTCGGGGACCTGCCGGGTCACGGTCGCCACTAGAAGCGCTCCGCGATCCCCGCACGCTCCAGCGGGTGCTCGCGATACGGACCGGGCACCTCGCCGCACAGGCGCGGCGTCGGCATCACCTTGCCGGGGTTGGCCAGCCCGTGCGGATCAAAGGCGCACCGCAGCCGCTGGAAGGCATCGAGATCGGGCTCGGAGAACATCGAGGGCATGTAGGCCTTCTTGTCGATCCCGACGCCGTGCTCGCCGGTGATCGACCCCCCGGCCTCGACGCACGTCTTCATGATCAGGCCCGACAGCTCCTCAGCCCGGCCGGCCTCGCCCTCGCGGCCCGAGTCGTAGCAGACGAGCGGATGCAGGTTGCCGTCGCCGGCGTGAAACACGTTGGCCACGCGCATGCCGTACTCCTCGGCGAGCGCGTCGATGCGGCGCAGCACCTCGGACAGCCGGGTTCGGGGAATGACGCCGTCCTGGACGTAGTAGGCGGGCGCGATGCGCCCCATCGACGCGAACGCCGCCTTGCGGGTGCGCCACATGAGGTCACGCTCCTCAGCGGACTGGGCGATGCGGACATCGAGCGATCCGGCCTGGGCACACAGCGCGGTCAGCTGCTCGAGGCCGGCCAGGCACTGCTCGCGCGGACCGTCGAGCTCGACGAGCAGCGCGGCCCCGGCGTCGAGGCGGTAGCCGGCACCCGTCGCCTGCTCGGCGGCCTCGATCGACAGGCGATCCATCATCTCGATCGCCCCCGGCACGAGGCCGGCGTCGACGATCGCCGACACGGCGTCCCCCGCCGCGCTCGTATCGGTGAAGAACGCGACCATCGTGCGCGTGCTCTCGGGAGCCGGGACGACGCGCAGCGTGATCTTGGTGGCCACCCCGAGCGTTCCCTCGGAGCCGACGAACGCCCCGAGCAGGTCATAGCCGGGCATGTCGCGCTGGAGCTCCACGACCGAGCCGTCGGAGAGCACGATCTCCAGGCCGGTGACGTAGTTGGTGGTGAAGCCGTACTTGAAGCAGTGCGCGCCGCCCGAGTTCTCGGCGATGTTGCCGCCGATCGAGCACACGATCTGGCTGGAGGGATCGGGCGGATAGAAGTGGGTGGGGGAGACGGCGCGGGAGATCGCCAGGTTGGTCACCCCGGGCTCGACGACGACCCGGCCGTCGTCGAGGTCGATCTCGAGGATGCGGCGCAGCCGGGAGAGGACGATGAGCACGCCGTCGGCGACCGGCAGGGCGCCGCCCGAGAGGCCGGTGCCCGCCCCGCGCGCCACCCACGGCACCTCCGCGGCGAAGCAGGCGGCCACCACCTGCTGGACCTGCTCGCCCGTCTCGGGCAGCACGGCAACGCCCGGGACCTGGCGATAGTGCAGCAGCCCGTCGGAGCGATACGTGGCCAGCTCGTGCTCCTGGGTGAGCACGTATTCGCGACCGCAGATCTCCTGCAGGCGCCCGAGCAACTGGGGCGATGGCGTCGCCATCGCCCCAGTATTCCCGATGCTCGGTATCTAATGCACGCTGATCGTGAACGAACGGCTGTGAACCGTCGTTCCGAGCAGGTTCAGCGGCAGCAGGCTGTCGCTTGCGGGGTAGGTGTAGGCGAGGCTCACCGTTCCCCCCGAGGTGAACTTCACCTTGGCGTCGAAGTACCCGCCGGCGCCCGGCGTGACGGTCTGCACCGTCGTGCCGTTGACCTGGATGGCGACGCTCTGCGGGCCGTCACCGGTGAGGAACGGAGCCGGCCGTGCCGCGCCCCACACCTCGGCGGTGCTGCCCTTGGCCACCGACGTCTTGGGCATGTACACCGGCAGGCGGTAGGCGTCATAGGTCGCCTTGTGGGCGCCATTGTTGAACTCCAGTCCGCTGGCAAAGCCGGCGTAGGGGCCCGTGTTGTTCGGCGGATCCTTGAGCAGGTACTGCATGTAGCTGGCCAGCCGGGAGCTCTTCCAGCTCAGGTACTCGGCCCAGTTGATGTACCCGGCCGCCGTCGCCGGAGACACGTAGTGATGACCGGCCTGCGCGTTCGGCGGGTTGGTGATGTAGCCGTACTCGTCGTTGTAGATCGCGTACTTCGTCGACGAGCCATAGGCTCGATTGGCCTTGTCCAGCGTCTTCTCGAGGGTGGGGAGCTGGGGGAAGGTCGCGTAGTCGACGGTCTTGCCGTCGGTGAGCGGGGTTCCACTCTCCGGGTAGGGATGGTCGCCGAAACCCGAGGCCTTGAACAGGCCCGGATGGGCGCTGCGGAAGCCCCCGCTGCTCTTCGGGCAACCGACCGTCGTCGCGGCGGTGCCGCGCAGCGGCCGGCCGTTGGTGCCGATGCAGTAGAGCGCCCGCACGAAGTACAGCGCCCGCGTCTGACCGTAGTTGCCGGGCAGTCCCTGGGGGTCACTCTTGCCGTGGTGACCGTTGCTCAGGTAGAAGCCGCGAGCCGCCAGCTCCCCGATGAGGATCGTGTCGTGGGCGTGGTGGGCCTGCAGCGCCTTGAAGCCGGCGTCGACGATCCCGCGGTACAGGGCCGCGCCGGTCAGGGTCCGCGAGGTGTTCGTCGCCTGCGGGCCGAGGTCCTCGCCGAAGTTGGGCTCGTTGTAGATGACCCAGAAGCTCACCTTCGGCAGCGGGCTGCTCTGACCCTTGGGCGTGAAGCTGCCGTCATACCGCGTGGCCACCGCCGACATGAACTGGCCGTAGGCCTTGGGGCTCGGCTTCCAGGCGAAGCTCAGCTCCTTGATGCCCTCCTTGGGGATGTCCTTACCCTCGGCCCAGCGCGGCGCGCCGCCGGTGACGGTGAAGTCGACGCGCAGCCCGTACTTCTTGGCGGCGTTGACGGCAGCGTCGTAGGGGGCCCAGCCGGTGTACTGCGAGGCGTTGGGATCGGTGGCGTTGAAGCCCTTGGGCTGGCTCTTGGCCACCTGCGTCGACGGCGAGAGCACGCTGTTCCAGTTGACGATGATGCGCACCGTGTTGGCCCCGAGCGCGCGGAACTCCTGAAACGTCTGGTCAGGCGTGGTCAGATCACCGGCGTCCTGGATGATCGCAAGCTGGCTGCTCTTGGCCACGGAGGGCGCCGGCAGGGCGGCCAGGCCGGCGAGGACCGTAGCGGCGCTGATCGCGCCGGTGGCGACGCGTCGGGAGATGGATCGGATCTTGGGCATGGTTGCGATAACAGCTCCAGGAAGTAAGAAGTTGCGCGCCGTGGCCGTGACTGGGCAGCACGACACGGTCAGGGCTGGACGCGGCCGAGCCTAGCGGAGCGAGGTCCACGCCGTGTACCGGCTACCGGAGTGTCACCGCCACCGGGCGACTGAACACGCGCGGGCCATGGGGATACGGCCAGCTCAGGCGCACCGCGCCACTGCCGGAAAACGTCTGGCGCACCTCGAAGTAGCCGTGGGGGCCGGTCAGCGGCACCGTCTGCACCGTCCGAAACCCGCCCCCCGACGCCGGCTGGAACTGGATCTCGACCGTCTGGGGGCGGTGGGTGCTCCGCGCGGCGTCGGGCGCCGGACGCACGCCGCCCCAGACGACGAGCGGGTGGCCTTTCACCGTCGTGGTGACCGGCAGGTAGAGCGGCATGCGGTACGCGTCGTACCCAGGCTTGGGCTGGCCGGAGGCGAACTCCAGGCCGGTGGCGAAGTTCCCCAGTGGGGAGTCCACCAGCTGGTACTGGTCATAGGAGCGCTGACGCGGATCGAGCCAGGTCAGGTACTCCGACCAGTTCAGATAGAGGGCGGCCGTCGCGGGACTGACCGTCCCGTACCCGTTATCGGGCGGCTTGGTCTGATACCCGAACTCCGTCGACCAGATCGTAAACCGGGTGTGCGAGCCGTAGACGAGCTGGAGGGCGTCGAGGGTGCGCTCCAGCTTGCCGATGTCGGCCAGCTCGGCGTAGTCGGGCTCGTTGGGGGTGGGCTCGTTGGGCGGCAGCCCCTGGGGGTAGGGGTGGTCGGCGAAGCCCGAGGCGTGAAACAGCCCCGGGTGGGCGGCGGCGAAGCCGTGACTGTCGGCGGCCGTCGTCGGGCAGCCCCTCACCTGGGCGGCCGTGGCGCTCAGCGGCTTGTAGTCGCCGCCGACGCAGTACAGCGCGCGCAGGAAACGCAGCGGCGGCATGTCGTTGAAGGCGCCGACGACCCCGCTGCGGATGCCCGCCGGGGCGATCTCGCCGAGGAGGATCGTGTCGTGGCCATGGCCCGAGGCGCCGAACGCGCTCCACGCGGCGTCGACCAGCCCCCGGTACAGGCCGGCGGCGACCTCGATCTGAGTGTGCGGCTTGACCTCGGGCGCGAGCTGCTGACCGAGGTTGGGCTCGTTCCAGATCGACCAGAAGCTCACGCGGGGGAGGGGGTGCGAGCTTCCCGACGGCGTATAGCGGCCGCTGTAGCGGGTGCCGACGGCCCGCACGAACTGGCCGAACAGGAGGGCGGACGGGCGCCACTCGGGCTGGGTCGCGGGGTCGGGCGCGCCCTTGCCCTCCGCCCACCGCGGCGGCGGCGGGACGAGGTCCAGATCGACGCCCATGCCGCGCGCCTGGGCGCCGCGGATGACCGCGTCGAAGGGGGCCCAGCCGGCGGCCGGATAGGCGCCCGGGTCCTCCGCGTTGAAGCTCGGCCGGCGCGGGGAGGTCGGGTCGGGCGCGATGTCGGCCCAGTGCAGGTAGATGTGGACCCGGTCGACCCCGAGGCGCTTGAGCTGATCGAGCGTGGGCCCCGGATCGGCGAGGTTGGCCGCGGAGGTGAACATCGACTCCGGCCCGGGGCGTTGGCTGTGCACTGCAGGCAGCGGCGGCGCTGTGGGCTTGGCGCCACCGCAGGCGCCAAGCAGCGCCGCTCCGGCGATGGCGAGCGCGACCGCGATGGCGGTCCGCCGACGGCCCCGGGCCGCGCGAGATGGGAGTCCGCGATCGGGCAAGCGGACGACAATAACGGCGTCGCCGAGACGGAGTTGCGCTGTTTGCGCCCCGGTGGCGGGCGGGGCGCCCGGATGTACACTGACGCCGCAATGCTCCTTCCGGCCCGTTCGGTCGTCGCGGAGCGGGCAGGCGAGTACCGGCGTCGCTGGCCGTTACGCGCCGGTGCCGACGGTCCTCTGCTCGTCGGGCTCGTGCTCGTGGCCGCGGGGCTGCGCTTCGCCACCATCACCAGCCAGAGCCTCTGGCTCGACGAGTCGCAGGCGGTCCACGAGCTGGGACTGCCGTTCGGGGCGATGCTGCACGCGTGGAGCACGACGGAGTGGAACGGGCCGCTGTACCTGCTCATCGCCTGGCCGTGGGCCAAGCTGCTCGGCACCGGCGCGCTCGCCGTGCGCGCCCTGTCGGCGTTGCTCGGGATCGCCGTCGTGCCGCTGCTCTACCTCAGCGGCCGGGAGCTCGTGTCCCGCCGCGCCGGACTGATCGCCGCTGCCCTGGCGGCCGTCAACCCGTTCATGATCTGGTACTCGCAGGAGGCGCGGGAGTACATGCTGCTCGTGGCGCTGTGCAGCGCCTCGCTGTGGTGCTTCGCCCGGGCCTGGCGGGCGCCCACGGGCCGGGCGCTGCTCGGGTGGGCGGTCGTGTCGGGGCTCGCCCTGCTCACCCAGTACTTCGCCGGCTTTCTCGTCGCCGCCGAGGGTCTGGCGCTCGTCTATCGCGCGCGCAGCCGGGCCAGCGTCGTCGCGCTGGGGGCGATGGCCGTCGTGCTCGTGCCCTTCATCGGACACGTCCTCCCCCGGTTGCAGAACCCGGCGACGTTCATCACCGACCAGCCACTGACCCTCCGCCTGCAGCAGGTGCCGATCAGCTTCGGCCTGTACCCCGTCTACCAGAACTCGGCGGTCCGCTACGGGCTGCTCGCGGCGGCGGCGCTCGTGGCGCTGGTGATCGCGCTGCTCGTGGTCGGGGCCGACGGTGCGCAGCTGCGCGGGGCCGGGATCGCGGCAGCGCTCGCCGCCGTCGTCCTGCTCGTCCCCCTGGGGCTGGCGCTCATCGGTCACGACGACTACCTGGCGCGCGGCCTGATGCCGGCGTGGCCGCCGCTGGCGGTGCTGATCGGCGCCGCCTGCGCGGCTCCGCGGGCGCGGGCCGCGGGGACGGGGCTGGCCGTCGTCCTCGCCGGCGTGTTCGTGTGGGGCCAGTTCGCCGTCGACTCGCACGCGAGCCTGCGCAAGCCCGACTGGCGTGGCGTGGCCGCGGCGCTGGGCCGTGCGTCGGCCCCGCGGGCGATCGTCGCCTACGACGGGCAGTTCGCCACCGGGCCGCTGTCGATCTACCTGCCGCACATCCCGTGGGCCGGCCCCGGGCAGACGGCGTTGGGAGCCGGACCGGTGGCGACCGGCGAGCTGGACATCGTCGGCTCCGCCGGCGACACGCTGGGCCGCCTGCCCCCGGGCGTGTCGGTGATCGCGACCCGTCGGGTGAACGGCTATGAGGTCGATCGTCTGCGCCTGCCGGCGGGCTGGCGGGCCACGCCCACGGCGATCGTGCAGCGCGCGACGACGCTCCTCACGCCCGCTTCTCCGGACGCGGCGGTGATCATGCAGGGGCGATCCGCCTCGGCGACGGGCCACTAAGCTTCGGCGCTTATGACCGCTTCCCGACGCCTGATTGCGCTCATCTGTGCCCTCGGCCTGCTCGCCGGCGCGGTCGCGGCGGCGCCCGCCCTCGGCGCCGGCAACCCGATCCTCACCGAGTGCAAGACCGGCAAGCTCAGCCATCCCTACACGGTGGGCCAGCTGCGCCACGCGCTCAACGTGATGCCGGCGGACCTCAAGCAGTACTCCAGCTGCTTTGACGTCGTCCAGCAGGCGCTCGTGAGCGCCCGCCGCAATCACGGGACGCTTCCCGCCCCCAAGGGTCAGGGGGGCGGCGGATCGTTTCTTCCCACCCCGGTGATCATCATCCTCGTCGTCCTGATCCTCGCTGCGGTGACCTTCGGAGCGCTCGCCGTCCGCCGCCGCCGGGCCCCGGGGGAGCCCGGCTCGGGGACGGACGCCGCGACGCCGCCGCCGACGCGCGTCGACGAGCGCGGAGTCGACGACCGCCCGTAGCCGGCCGGCCCCCGGCGGGCGCTTCTACACTCTGAGCATGCCCTCCGAGCGCCAGGTGATGGTGGGCACGGTGCCGGTCGGGGGCGGAGCCCCGGTCGCCGTGCAGACCATGACCAAGACCGAGACCGCCGATCTGGCGGCGACGATGGCCCAGATCCGCCGTGTCGCCGAGGCCGGCGCCGACATCGTGCGGGTGGCCGTTCCCCGCGACAAGGACGTCGAAGCGCTGGCGACGATCGTCCGCGAGTCGCCGATCCCGGTGATCGCCGACATCCATTTCAACCACACGCTGGCCCTCAAGGCGCTCGACGTGGGGGCGCACTGCGTCCGCCTCAATCCGGGCAACATCGGCGGCCCGGAGAAGGTCGGCGAGGTCATCGCCCGCGCCAAGCAGCTCGGCACGCCGCTGCGCGTCGGCGTCAACTCGGGCTCGTTGCCCGCGCATCTGCGCCAGCTCGAGTACGACAACCCCGTCGAGGCCCTCGTCACCGCCGCCGTGGAGACCGTCGAGCTGATGGAGCGGCTCGATTTCCGCAACTTCAAGGTGTCGATGAAGTCGACCTCGGTGCCGAACACGATCGCCTCCAATCGCCTGCTCGCCGAGCGGATCCCGTATCCCCTGCACCTCGGGGTCACCGAGGCGGGCACGAAGTGGTCAGGGTCGCTGAAGTCGGCCGTCGGCCTGGGCACGCTGCTCGCCGACGGGATCGGCGACACGATCCGGATCTCGCTCTCGACGTTCCACGCCGAGGAGGAGGTCAAGGTGGCGTGGGAGATCCTCAAGGCCCTCAAGCTCCGCGAGCGGGGCCCCGTGCTCATCGCCTGCCCGACGTGCGGGCGCCTGCAGTTCGACATGGACTCGGTGGTCGCCGAGGTGGAGCGACGCCTCGAGGATTACGCGGACCCGATCGAGGTCTCGGTGCTCGGCTGCGCCGTCAACGGGATCGGCGAGGCCCGCCACGCCGACTTCGGGATCACCGGGGCCAAGGACGCCGGCGCGATCTACTCCAAGGGCGAGATGATCCGCAAGGTGCCCACCGAGAACCTCGTCGACGAGCTGTTCGCCGAGATCGACAAGTACTACGCGGCCGGCAAGAAGGTCATCCGCGACGAGGCGGCCGCCGCCGAGGCACGGGCATGGCTGGCCGCCAACGAGGACGCGACCGCCCTGACGCCCGAGCGCCTGGCGGCCCAGGAGGCCGCCGCCGCACGCGAGAACGTCGCGCTCGACGAGGCGGTCTCGCCGGTCTCCGGCCGGCGCTTCACGCGGGTCTAGGGAACGTCGGGAAATTATCTGACGTTCTGGCGGCGTCTGGAC
This sequence comes from uncultured Solirubrobacteraceae bacterium, assembly GCA_963744845.1. Classification (GTDB taxonomy): domain Bacteria; phylum Actinomycetota; class Thermoleophilia; order Solirubrobacterales; family Solirubrobacteraceae; genus Palsa-465. Next base: position 419,718 of record CAVUVE010000009.1, on the reverse strand, counting down.
GCGCCATGACGCCACCCGCGCGCCCTCGTGTACGGCCGGGTACTCTCGGGACGCGCGCGTGGCGTCAGCCACGCCCAGCCACTCGCCAGCTCCGTCACCTAATTTCCCGACGCTCCCTGCGCGCGATTCGGAGATGTTGCCCGGAATCCGGGCAACATCTCCAAGTGCGAACGGTCAGCCGGCGGCGTCGTAGAGCTCGGCGACCTTGTCCCAGTTGACGACGTTCCAGAACGCGTCGATGTAGTCGGGGCGCTTGTTCTGGTACTTGAGGTAGTAGGCGTGCTCCCACACGTCGACGCCGAGCAGCGGCGTCTTGCCGTCGGAGATCGGGCTGTCCTGGTTCGCGGTCGAGACGACGGCCAGTCCCGAGCCGTCGTGGACGAGCCACGACCAGCCGGAGCCGAACTGGTTGACGCCGCCGTCCTTGAACTTGGCCTTGAAGTCGTCGAAGGACCCGAACGCCGACCCGATCGCCTCGGCGAGCGCGCCGCCGGGCTCGCCGCCGCCGTTGGGGGACATCCACTGCCAGAACAGCGAGTGGTTGTAGTGGCCGCCGCCGTTGTTGCGCACCGCCGTCTGCTTGTCGGAGGGAAGCGAGCTCAGGTCCTTGAGGACGTCCTCGATCGCCTTGTCAGCCCACTCGGTGCCCTCGAGCGCGGCGTTCGCCTTGTCGACATAGGCCTGATGGTGCTTGTCGTGGTGGACGCGCATCGTGGCCTCGTCGATGTGCGGCTCGAGCGCGTCGTAGTCATAGGGCAGATCCGGAACGGAATACGCCATCACGGGCTCCTTGTCTCGCGTGTTTTCAGGCTGTAGGAGAGAACATACCCCGCCGGCTGAGCGCTCCGTCGCCGAGTAGGCTTGGCCGCGATGACCCGGCTGTCGACCTACTTCCTGCCCACCGAGCGCGAGCCTCCCGCCGATGCCGAGGCGATCTCGCACAAGCTGATGGTGCGGGCCGGGCTGATCCGCCAGATCGGCTCCGGGCTGTGGTCGTGGCTGCCCGCGGGATGGCGCGTGCACGAGAAGATCGTCCAGATCGTGCGCGAGGAGATGAACGCCATCGGCGGCCAGGAAATGCTCATGCCGGTGCTGCATCCCGCCGAGCCGTGGCGGCGCACCGGCCGTTACGCCATCGACGAGCTGTTCAAGCTCCAGGACCGGCGCGGCGCCGACCTCGTCCTGGCCATGACCCACGAGGAGATCGTCACCGGCCACGTGGCGGCGGCGGTCCGCTCCTATCGAGACCTCCCGCTGATCCTCTACCACTTCCAGGTCAAGGAGCGCGACGAGCCGCGGCCCCGGGCGGGCGTGCTGCGCACCCGCGAGTTCATCATGAAGGACTCCTACACCTTCGATCGCGACGCCGAGGGTCTCGACGCCCGGTACGCCCTGCACGTCGCGGCCTATGACCGGATCTGCGACCGCCTCGGCCTCGAGTGGTACCGCGTGAAGTCCGACGTGGGGATGATGGGCGGCCACGGCGCCGACGAGTACATGGCGCCGTGTGCGGCGGGGGAGAACGACGTCGCGATCGCGCCCGGGTACGCGGCCAACCTGGAGGTCGCCTCCGCCGAGCCCCAGCCCGTCGAGCTGCCCGCGGCGCGGGAGGCGCCCGAGCTCGTCACCACCCCGGGAGCGACGACGATCGACGCCCTCGTCGACCAGCTCGGGGTCGCCGCCGGGGCCACCCTGAAGGCGTTTCCGATCGTCCTGCAGGACGACGATGAGATGCGGCTCGTCGTCGTACGCGGGGACCACCGGGTCAACGAGACCAAGCTCCAGAACACCCTCGGACGGCCGTTTCGCCCGGCGAACGCGACCGAGATCGCCGACCGGCTCGGCCCGCCGGGATACATCGGCCCGGTCGGCGCGTCGATGCCGGTCCTGCTCGACGCGGCCGTCGACGCCACCGCCGGGGGCGTCTACGTCGTCGGCGCCAACCAGCCCGACGCCCACCTGCGCGGGGTGGCGCCGGGACGTGACTTTCCCTTCGAGACCGTCGACGTCCGCACGGTGGTGGCCGGCGACACGGTCGGCGGTGCGGCCGTCCGCATCGAGCCGGCGATCGAGATCGGCAACATCTTCAAGCTGGGCACGCGGTACTCCGAGCCCCTCGGCGCCACCTACCTCGACGAGTCGGGTACCACGCAGCTGGTGTGGATGGGCTGCTACGGCTTCGGGCCGGCACGGGCGGCGGCGGCGGCGGTCGAGCAGACCGCCGACGAGCACGGCATCGCGTGGCCGCGGTCGATCGCGCCCTTCGACATCGAGTTGGTCGGACTCGGCAAGCCCCGCAGCCCCGAGCGCCAGCTCGCCGACAGCGTCTACGCCGAGCTGCAGTCGACCGGGCTCGAGATCCTCTACGACGACCGTGACGCCGGCCCCGGTGACAAGTTCGCCGATGCCGAGCTGCTCGGCTGCCCGCTGCGACTGACGATCGGACGCCGGACGCTGGCCGCCGGCGAGATCGAGGTTCAGGTCCGGCGCGGCCTGGAGTCGCGCAGCGTGCCGGTCCGGGGCGCCGCCGCGGCGGCCGCCCAGCTCTGGCGAACTCTGCCCTAGCGCGCCTGGAAACGGCCCCCGTCGCCCAGTCGTGAGCCCGCGGATCTCCAAGCGCCGGCTGTTCGGGCTCGACCGCTCGGGACCGGCGCCGGTCGCCACCCGGTCCGATCAGCCGCTGAACCCGTGGACGATCCCCAACGCGATCGGCTTCGCGCGGCTGATCGCGATTCCGGTGTTCCTCGCCCTCGCTCTCTCCAGCCGCGACGGCCGGGACACGGCGGCGACGATCCTGTTCGCGGTCATCGCCTGGGCCGATTACGCCGATGGCTTCGCGGCCCGGCTGACCGGTCAGTACAGCCGGCTGGGAGCGTTGCTTGACCCGATCGTCGACCGGCTGCTCGTCGTCTCGGGGATGATCGTCGCCTTCGACTTCTCGCTCTTGCCCCGGTGGGCGATCGTCGTCGTCGTCGCTCGCGAGCTGTTCATGCTCGGGTTGAGCCGCTACGGGCTGTCGCGCGGCGTCGAGCTGAAGATCAACTGGCCCGGCCGGATCGGCGTCGGACCGACGATGGCGGCGCCCTTCCTGGCGATGGCGGGCGTACACTGGCTGGCGCTCGTGATGCTCTACGTCGGGCTCGTCCTGACGCTGTCGGCGACCGCGCTGTACGTCCAGCGGGGCCGGGCCGAGGCGCGGAGGCTGGCCGTCACCGGCCCGCCGCCGACAGATGGGACGGGACCCGATTAAGTCTCAGGCTCAGCTTGACCCTATGGGGCGGGCGGTTATACTCCGCGAGCCCACGCCAACCGAACCCCCAGGCGGGGAGGAACGATCAGTATGGACACCTTTCCAGACCTCGGATCACTGACCGATCAGGAGCTGAAGGACCTCATCAAGCAGCTCACCGAGGAGGAGATGGAGATCTCCTACCGGCGACGGATCCTGCACGGCAAGATCGACATCCTCCGTGCCGAGCTCGTCAACCGCCTGCGCAAGAAGGACGAAACCGGAGAGCTGGTCATCTCGGGCGCCGACGTCCAGCAGCTCACCGACATCCTGGCCGGGCGGGTGCCGGCCAGCGAGCCCGAATAAGCCAGCACCGGCCCGATGGCCCAGCACTGTCCTGAGTGCGGATTCGCCAACGACGACGGTGCCAGCTACTGCCAGCGCTGCGGGGCGTTTTTGGCGGCGGGCGATCAGACCTCGGGCCCGACGACGGTCACCTACAAGGTCGGCGAGACGGGTGACGTCGAGGCCGTCGAGCTCGACGAGGTGGTCGCGCGCGGCGCGGCCCTCGTCATCCGCGCCGGCGGCGGCCGAGCCGGCGAGAGCTTCCCGCTCGATCGCGATCGCATGACGGTCGGGCGGCGGCCGGAGTCCGACGTGTTCCTCGACGATGTGACCGTCTCGCGCGACCACGCCCTGATCGTGCGTCGCGGCAGCGAGTACTACCTGGACGACTCGGGATCGCTGAACGGCACCTACGTCAACCGCCGTCGCATCGACTCGCACCGCCTCGCCGACGGCGACGAGCTGCAGATCGGCAAGTACAAGCTGGCGTTCCTGCATCGCTGATGGCCTCCACCGACATCGAGAACCCCGTGCTGGAACTGCCCGAGCCTCCGGAGCCCGACCCGTCCGGCCAACGGCCGCGCCAGAAGGCGGTGACGATCGGCGCCGTCTGCAAGGCGCTGCACCAGGAGTTCCCCGACATCTCGATCTCCAAGATCCGCTACCTGGAGGACCAGAAGCTGCTCGCGCCGCGGCGGACCCAGGGCGGCTACCGGCTCTACACGCAGTCCGACATCGATCGCCTGCGCACGATCCTGCGCCTCCAGCGCGATGAGTTCCTCCCCCTGCGGGTCATCCGCCAGGAGCTGGCCGGGGGCCGCTCCGAGCGCGACGTGACGCCTCCGGCGGGCGGCGACCGGATGGCCGGCGGCATGCGCCGCTCCGCGGTGGCGGTGCGCGATCCCGGAGCGCTCTACTCACAGGACGACGTGCTCGAGGACACCGGCGCCGACGCCGCGCTCGTGCGCGAGCTCGTCGACTTCGGCGTGATCAAGGGCGAGACGCGCGGGGGCGAGCGCTTCTATGACGAGACCGAGCGCGAGATCGTCCGCGCCGTGTCCGAGCTGGCCCGCTACGGCGTCGGCGGGCGCAACCTGCGGGTGTTTCGCAGCTCGGCCGACCGCGAGGCACAGCTGCTGCAGAGCATCCTCGCCCCGGCTCTGCGCTCGCGCAACCCCGAGCGACGCAAGGAGGCGATCGAGGCGCTGGAGAACCTCGCCTCGGTCACCACCCACCTCAAGCACCTGCTGCTCATCCGCGATCTGCGCAAGATCGCCACCTAGACCCCGGTGGATCTCCGTCAGTACGTGCGGGCCATCCCGGACTTTCCCCGGGAGGGCATCCTGTTTCGCGACATCACCCCGCTGCTGCTCGACGCGGCCGCCCTCGACGCGGCGGTCGTCGCGCTCGCCGGGCTCGTCGACGGCGCCCGGGTCGACTTCGTCGTCGCCGCCGAAGCACGGGGCTTCATCCTCGGCGCGGCGCTCGCTCGCGAGCTGGGCGCGGGCTTCGTCCCGGCCCGCAAGCCGGGCAAGCTCCCGGCGGAGACGGTCAGCGCTGAGTACACGCTCGAGTACGGCCTCGACGCCCTGGAGGTGCATGCCGATGCGCTCGCCCACGGGGCCCGGGTGCTGCTCCACGACGATCTGCTGGCCACCGGCGGGACCGCCGGGGCGCTCTGCGAGCTCGTCTCCGAGCTGGGGGCGGAGATCGTCGGCTCGGCGTTCCTCGTCGAGCTGCGCTCCCTCGGCGGCCGCGAGCGGCTGGCGCCCTGCCCGGTCCACGCCCTCATCACCTACGAGGACTAGGGCCGCCCGCCCCCGCCCGCGATGGCCACCGCACATCGCAGCCGTCGGCTCGACGCTCCCCAGCAGGACCTGTGGGAGCTGATCGCCGATCCCCATCACCTGCCCCGGTGGTGGCCGGGGGTCGAGCGGGTGGAGGGAGTGGGGGACGGCCGCTTCACGCAGGTGTTTCGGACCAAGCGCGGCCGCCCGGTGCGCGCCGACTTCCGCGTCCTGGACTCGGATCGCCCGTGGCGCCACGCCTGGGAGCAGGACCTGCCCGGCACGCCGTTTGCCCGCGTGCTGTCGGAGTCGGTGATCGAGATCCACCTGGAGCCGGCCGGGACCGGCACCGAGGTGACCATCGCCCAGCGCCAGAAGCTGCGCGGCTACTCGCGCACCGGCGGACTGCTGCTGCGCCGGGCGACGAGCGCCAAGCTCGACGAGGCGCTCGACGGCCTTCAGCGGATCAGCGGCTGACGCCGACGCGCGCGGCGATCAGACGCCGGTCAGCGTTCCCTGGAGGATGATCGTGCCCGGCGTCTTGGGGTTCGCCGAGCTCTCGACGGTGACGACGAGCTGCTTGTAGTGCGCGGCGTTCGTCGGTAGGCCACCCGCCGTCGAGAGCTTGCCGGTCTTCGGCACGCCGGGGTTGACGAAGCCGAGGATCTTGGCGTCAGTGGCGGAGTTGTAGAGCCAGACCGCGTAGGCGTTGGGGGGGTGGGTGGTGTTCGGCGGCACGTTCTGGGCGACGATCGCGATGCCCTTGGTGGCCCCTTCCTGCAGCACCTCGGCGATCCCGGCGGCCTTGCTGCCGGGGATCGACGGGGTGAGGTTGATCTGGGCGACCACCTTGGCGGCCGTCGACGTGCCGCTCGTCGTGGCTGACGTGGTGGCGCTGGCGGCCGGGGTGGTGGCGCTGGCGGCCGGGGTCGTCGTGCTGGCGGCCGGCGTCGAGGCGACCGTGCTCTGCTTCTTCTTGGAGCCGCCGCCGAGCAGGACGATGAGGCCGACGGCGACGATGGCCACGACCACGGCGATCACGATCAACCCCCCGAGGCGCGAGCTGCGCGGTCCCGAGCCGGCCGGCGAGGCGACCTTGGACTCCCGGGGCGGCTTGGCCTCCCGGGGCGGCTTGGGCTCGCGGGGCGGCTTGGCCTCCGGGGGCGGCTTGGCGTCCCGCGCCGCTTTGCTCCGGCGCCGGCGGGCGAACACCGACTGGCGCCCGGTCGGGGGCGCGGGCGCCCCCGCGGCGGCGCCATCCCCGGCGGGTTCGGCGGCGGGCGCGGGGGGGACGGGAGGCACCGCCGGGGCCTCCGGGGCGGGTGCGGGCGGCCGCTGGGCGGCGCGGGCGGACGAGGTCTCGAGCGGGATCTCGGGCAGCGGGCCGGCGGCGAGGGGCGCCAGCTCGGAGGAGACGACCCGGGCCCACGCCCGGTCGGCGGCCTCCCGGGCCAGCCGGTCGCGAACCTCGTCGAGCTCGGCTTCCGGGAGCTGGCCGAGGAGGTAGTCGGCGATCTGCGCGCGGGAGGCGTCGTCGGCCTTCGTCTGCGGGCCGAGCGCGTCGAGCGCCGCCAGCGCCCGCTCGCGTACGCCGGCCGGATCGATCGACAGCAGGCGCGCGATCTCGTCGTAGCTGCGCCCCCGGCCGAGGACCAGCTGCAGCACCGCGCGCTGATCGCCGGGAAGACTGTCGACGGCTGACATCGCGCTCTAGCGTAGATGAGCGCGCCGCTGGATGCGCGCACTGGGCGCCGGCCGCCTCGCCCGCGGCGGCCACTATCGTGGCCGGCGATGAGTCCCGACGCGCCGACGAGTTCCCCCCGGGGCTTCGACGATCGCTACGGGCTGGTCGTCACCGAGCTGGGGGATGGCATCGCGAGCGGCCGGGTGGAGGTCCGCGACGAGCTCAAGCAACCGGCCGGACTGATCCACGGCGGCGTCTACGCGGCGATCGCCGAGTCGCTGGCCACCGCCGGAACCGTCCCCGCGGCGTCCGCCGCGGGCAACGTCGCGGCGGGCTTCTCGACCTCGACGAGCTTCTTGCGGCCGATCACCGCCGGCACGATCCACGCCACCGCCCGCGCCCGTCACCGCGGGCGCACGACGTGGGTGTGGGAGGTGGAGATCTCCGACGACGCGGGCCGGGTGTGCGTCCTCACCCGCGCGACGGTGGCCATCCGCCCGGCGGGGTCGTCGGGAGACCCCTAGGGGCGGGAGGCGACGCCGGCGGCGCCCCGGCTGAGCCAGAACTGCGCGAAGCTGCGCAGCTCAGGGCCCGACAGGGTGCGCAGCATGCGCGTCCAGGCGAGCGCGATGACGCCGCTCGTCCCGGGGCGACGGCCGAGGATCACCGCCTGACCGGAGGCGGCGAGGGCCGGGGTGAAGCGCCCGCCGACGGCCTGCGCGATCGCGGCCAGCTCGCGGGGAGGCTGCGCCGTGCCGTACAGGAAGACGACATCGCCGACCTCGAGCGCCTCGAGGAGCTGGTCATCGGAGAGCTCGGAGCGATCCCGCAGGATGGGCTCGGGGACGTGCGGGCCGCTCGTCGGCGGCTGAGAGTCATAGACGGGGTGCAGCTCGCCGAGACGCAGGTGCAGGTCGCCCTGATCGGGGAAGCGGGTTCCCGGGCCGCTCTGCCCGGCCGAGATGCCGGGATTGTCGCGTCCGGCGAGCAATCCGCCCGACAACAGCGCGATCACGCCGATCGAGATCGCCAGCGACACCACGACGATCGCCAGCCGTTCCAGCCCCCGTCTCATCTGCCGTCGCCGCTGCCATCGCCGCCGGCCGTCGCCCGTCGCCGGCGGATCACTCGGCGGCGGCCGCCGAGCGTCGGCGCCGAGAGGCGGCGGGGCGCGGGGCTTCGCCGGCAGCCGCCACCAGCTCGTCGATCGAGGCCCGCAGCTCGTCGGCCAGCGCCTCTAGGTCGGGCAGCGCGTCGTAGTCGGCGTTGAGCCCGAAGTTCAGCTGCCCGTTGTAGCTCATGATCGCGATGCCGAGCGCCTGATTGGCGGCCAGCGGCACCATCGGGAACATCCCCTCCAGCTGACGGCCGAGCAGGTACAGCGGCATCTGCGGTCCCGGCACGTTGGTGACGACGAGGTTGAACATCCGCTGGCGCGCCTGGAGGCGAGCCGCCTGGGCGAGGATCGTCGGAGGTGCGAAGCCCGTCAGCTCGGTCAGCACCTGAGCCCCCACCGCCTGCCCGGAGTCCTTGATGCCGTCCATCTCGCGTGAGATCGTCAGCAACCGCTGGACGGGATCCTCAAGGCCGATCGGCAGCGGCGCCCACATGGCGGCCACCCGGTTGCCCAGCGCGCCGCGCTCGACGTCGGCGCGCACCGAAACGGGAACCATCGCGCGCAGGACCGTGTCCTCGCCGACCTCGCCGTGGATCTGCAGGTAGCCGCGCAGGGCCCCGGCGACGGAGGCGAGAACGACGTCGTTGACCGTCCCGCCGAGCGCGTTCTTGACCGCCTTGAACTGCGCCAGGTCGCCTCGCACCCACGTGAACCGGCGATGGGGCCCGATGCGGACATTGAGCGGGCTGTCCGGCGCGATGGCCGTGGCGACGCGGGCGAGGGCTCCGATGCCGCCCACCGCCCGGCCGATCCGCGACGCGACCTGCTGCGGTCCCCGCAGCGTCGCTCGCACCCCGCGGGCGATCTCGGTGGGGATGGTGGCGCGTTCGAGCAGCGCCTCGGCGAGCAGCTGGGCGCCTGTGGGCAGCGGCCGCGGGATCCACTCGTGGTCGGGGGGCGCAACCGGGACCGGGTCCGGCGAGGCGTCGAACAGGACGGTCGCGATGTCGACACCCGAGATCCCGTCGACGAGCGCGTGGTGGGTCTTTGAGAGCAGCGCGAAGCGGTCCTCGGCCAGACCCTCGACCAGCCAGATCTCCCACAGCGGGCGCGAGCGGTCCAGTGCCTGGGAGAAGATCCGCCCGCACAGGCGCTTGAGCTGATCCTCGCCGCCGGGGCTGGGCAGCGCCGTGTGACGAACGTGGAAGGCGACGTTGAAGTGCGGGTCGTCGACCCACACCGGCCGGCCCTGGTTGAGCGGCACGAAGGCGAGGCGCTGGCGGTAGCGGGGGACGAGGTGCAGGCGGGAGAGGATCTGATCGACGAGCTCGTCGTAGGCGGGCGCCTGTCCGTGGAACACCATGCAGCCGGCGACGTGCATGTGGGTGGCGTCGCCCTCGAGGTGCAAAAACGAGCTGTCGAGGCCCGTCAGACGGTCGCGGCTGGCCATGGCGGGATTCTTGCAGCCACCGGCGTGTGACGAGGCTCACGCACAGCCTGGCGAGGGCCTGCCAACCTCGCAGCGTCATACATTTGACCTGCCTCATTGCCCCTGCTCGGTGCGGGGGCAAGCGTGGGGGCCCGCCGCCGGGGAGTCGTTGTACCCCACCCGGCCTGGGCTAATCGGTCGCCTGGCGCACACCCAGCGAGCGACCGTAGCGACCTCTCAAGCCTGCCACTGAGCACGTTTGCGCGTTCGTGAGCCCTTGCTCTCCACGTAGGCGCTCGGTCAACGAAACAGGAGGTCCTCGGTTTGAGGTCCAAGTTGAAGCTGCGCTGGATGCGCTCAGTACACCTGATGATTGCCGCGACGATGCTCGTCGTGCCCGCCTCGGCGTTCGCGCTGACGAGCACCACCATCGCCGACGGCTCGACCCCCGCAGCGGCGACGGCGCCGCTGCCGGTCCGGGTCACGCCCCGCCACGTGGCGCTCGGCGACCCGATCGAGGTCGCCGGCGAGGCGTCGGCCACCGGCGCCGGGCGTACCGTCGTGCTCGAGGCTCGCTACGGGCGCACGAGCGCGTGGCAGCGCCTGTCGACGACGGTCGTCGACCGCCGCGGGACGTTCGCGTTCCATGCCCACCCCCGTCACTCGGGGCTGCTGCGGGCCGTGCCGGCGCCCGGTCAGACGACGCCGGCCGACCCCCGCGCGATCGCGGATCGGGCCGCGCCGAGCGACGTCGCGATGCAGCGGGTCACGGCCGTCAAGGTGGCCGCCGAGCTGCGCGCGAGCCGCCGCCAGCGCGACGTGCTGGCCGGCGACTCCGTTCACGTGGCCGGCCGGCTGCTCCCCGCCCGGGCGGGCCGGCGCGTCGCCCTCCAGGGCCATTCGGCAGCCGGGTGGCGCACCCTGGCGCACGCTCGCACCGGGGGCGGCGGCGGCTTTGCCGTGCGCTACACCCCGAGCGAGACGGGCATCGGGCGGCGGCTGCGCGTCCTGTTCACCGGCGATCGGGGCAATGCCCGCTCGGTGCAGGCGGCGGGGGCGATGACGGTCTATCAGCCGAGCCTCGCGTCGTGGTACGACGACGGGGGGAGCACCGCCTGCGGCTTTCATGCCGGCCTCGGGGTCGCCAATCGCTCGCTGCCGTGCGGGACCAAGGTGCGCTTTCGCCATGCCGGACGCACGGTCACCGCGACGGTCGACGACCGCGGCCCCTACGTCGGCGGACGCGACTGGGATCTCAACCAGAACACGGCCGCGGCCCTCGGCTTCGCCGGCGTCGGCACCGTGTGGTCGACGAGCTGACGCTCGCCGTTGGCTGACCGGTCTGCAAGCCCCGCGGTCGCTGGCCGCGGGGCTTCGTTGCGTCTGGGGTCTGACCTAACGTCTCCAGACCGTGCCCGATCGCTGCATCGCCCATCTCGACATGGACGCGTTCTACGTGTCGGTCGAGCTGCGCCGGCGCCCGGAGCTGCGAGGCCGGCCGGTGATCGTCGCCGGCTCGGGGCCGCGGGCCGTCGTCACCACCGCCTCCTACGAGGCCCGGCGCTACGGAGTGGGCTCGGCGATGCCGGCCGCCCGGGCGCGGCGGCTGTGCCCCGACGCCGTCTACCTGACGCCCGACTTTCCCTACTACCGCCAGGCCTCGGCGCAGGTGATGGATCTCGTCCGCGCCAGCGCTCCGGCGATCGAGGTCATCGGGCTCGACGAGGCCTACCTCGATCTCACCGGTCTGCCGGCCCCCAAGGCGCAGATGCGGGCCCTGGTGCACGCGATCGAGCGTCAGACCGAGCTCGGCTGCTCGATCGGAATCGGGCCCTCGAAGCTGGTCGCCAAGGTCGCCTCCGATGCCGAGAAGCCCCGCGGGTTCGTCGTCCTGACCCGCGAGCAGGCGTGTGAGCGCTTCCGCGACGCCCGCTGCGGCCTCATCCCCGGGATCGGGCCCAAGACGGCCGAGCGCCTGCGCGCCGGCGGCCTGGACACCCTCGGCAAGCTCGCGGCGGCGCCGCCGGAGCGCCTGGCGGCGGCCTTCGGGCCCCGGCTGGGCGCCGAGCTCCAGCGCCGGGCGCGCTTCGAGGACGAGGCGCCGGTGACCCAGCAGCGCAAGGTCGTCTCCGAGTCGCGCGAGACGACGTTCGACAGCGACATCGACTCCCTCGAGCAGCTCGAGGCGGTGCTCTCAGAGCTCGTGACCAAGCTGTGCGACGGCCTGGCCCGGCAGCAGCGGCGCGGCCGGACGGTCGGGATCAAGGTGCGTCTCAACGACTTCTCCACCCACACGCGGGCCCGGACGCTGGCCGAGCCCGTCGCCGGCGCCGACCGGGTGGGTCCGGTCGCGCTTGATCTGCTGCGCCGGTTCGCGCCGCCCCGGCCGGTGCGGCTGCTCGGGGTGCGGGTCGCCGGATTGGAGACCGCCGGCGGCGCCGCCGTCGAGCAGCTCAGCCTCGCCCTGTAAGCCCTGTGAGCTAGTACAGCGCGGAGGCGAGACGCCGGCGCGACTCGCGGGCCAGCGGGTTCTCGACGCCGAGGTCGTCGAGGATGCCGACGACGACGCGGCGGATGTCCTCGCGAGCGCCGTCGGCGGAGGGCAGGGCGCCGATCAGCAGATCCAGCGCGCGCTCGGCATCGCCCTCGTCGAGGGCGGCGAACGCGTCGGCGAGGTCGAGCGGCCCGTCGCGCTGCGCGAGCGCGATGCGCGAGGCGATGCCGTCGGCGGCGAAGCTGCCCGGGACCTCGCGCACGAGCGCCAGAGCGCCGTCGTCGTCGCCGCGGGCGAGCAGCAGCCGCGCCAGCGGCACGGCGGCGCCGGCGTTGGCGGGCTCGAGCTCGACGGCGCGGCGCAGCGACGCCTCGTCGCCGCGGGCGATCAGCTCGTCGGCCTCGGAGGGCAGCAGCGAGTCGAGGAAGCTCTCGACCGCGGCCGGCGGCTGCGCGCCGACGAACTCGGCGGCCACCCGGCCGTCCTTGAACGCCTTGACCGCCGGAATGCTCTGGATCTGGAAGCTGCTGGCGACGCCCGGATTGGCGTCGACGTCGACCTTGGCCAGCTCCACCTTGCCGTCGCGGGCGGCCACCGCTCGCTCGATCACCGGGCCGAGCTGGCGGCAGGGGCCACACCATTCCGCCCAGAAGTCGACGATGACGGGCAGCGTCCGCGAGCGCTCGATGACATCGGTCGCGAAGGTGGCGTCGGTGACGTCCATGGTCTGACAGATGGTAGCCACGCCGATCGTGTAGACAGCAGAGCGTGATCGAGCGAGATGGCGTCACCCTGGCCCTGGACGACGCCGGCGAGGGACGGCCGGTCGTCCTGGCCCACGGGCTGACCGCCACCCGCCGCTACGTGGTGATGGGCTCAAAGGCGCTGCAGCGATCCGGGCATCGCGTCATCGCCTACGACGCCCGCGGCCACGGGGCCTCCTCGCCCGCGCCGGCGCCCGATCAGTACGGCTACGACGAGCTGGGGCGCGACCTGGAGGCGGTCCTCGACGGCCTCGGCATCGAGCGGGCGGTCCTCGCCGGGGCGTCGATGGGGGCCCACACCCTGTTGCGGGTGGCGCTGCACCGTCCCGAGCGGGTCGCCGGCCTGGTCATCATCACCCCCGCCTACACCGGCGCCGAGCCCGGTGATCCCGACCGGCTGGCCCGCTGGGACGCTCTCGCCGATGGGCTGCGTAGGGGCGGCATCGAGGGGTTTCTCGCCGCGCAGGGCGAGCCGGTGGTGCCCGAGCGCTGGCGCGAGACGGTCGTCAAGGTGATCCGCCAGCGCCTGGCGCAGCACGAGCATCTCGACGCCGTCGCCGATGCCCTGCATGCCGTGCCCCGCTCGCGTCCGTTTGACGAGGTCGATGAGCTGGCGGCGATCGCGGCGCCGACGGTCATCGTCGCCTCCGACGACGAGGCCGACCCCGAGCATCCGTTCGCCGTCGGCGAGGCCTACGCGGCGGCGATCCCGGGCGCTCGCCTCGTCACCGACGAGCCGGGCCACTCGCCGATCGCCTGGCAGGGCAGCCAGCTGTCGCGGCTGATCGCCGAGGTGGCCGAGCAGGCGCAATTCTGAGATGGCGCCGACTCCCGCCGAGTCCGGCTATTCGGGCACGCCGCTGGTGCGCAAGCTCGGCATCAAGCCGGCGGCGAAGGTCGCCCTCGTCCGGGCCCCCGACGGGTTTGACGAGACCCTCGGCGAGCTGCCGCCCGGCGCCGTCGTGCGCCGGCGGGTGCAGGGTGGCGGGTTCGACGTGATCGTCGCCTTCTGTCGCGAGCGGCGAGCGCTGGAGCGCGGGCTGGCGCGATGGCGCGCGGCCCTCGATCCGGCCGGTGGCCTGTGGATCGCCTGGCCGAAGCGAGCCTCGGGCATCGACAGCGACCTCGGTGACGGGGTCGTTCGCGAGCTCGGCCTGGCCGCCGGGCTGGTCGACAACAAGGTGTGCGCGATCGACGCCACCTGGTCGGGACTGCGGTTCGTCTACCGGGTCGCCGACCGGTCCGCGGTCGCGCGCCCCTGAGCCGAACGCAGCACGTACACCCGGGCGCATCCGAAGCGATGCACGGCGCCGAGCAGCGGCGCCAGGCGCCGGGTCAGATCGGCCGGATGGCGGCAGTCGGCGACGAGCAGGGTCGCGCCGGTGCCGGCCACGAAGGCGCGCGCCCGGGCGGGCGCCATCCGCCCCCGGAACAGGGCGTTGACCTGCCGCGCGCGGGCGACGTAATCACGGCTCCAGTAGCCGTGGCCGACCCACACGGCGCGTCCCGTCTGCGCCGGGATGGTGAGCGCGAACGGCGTCGGGGCGAGCACGCCGCCCGCCGCGCCATGGTCGGCCACCCAGCGCAGGGCGCGGACGTCGGCGTGGGGGAGGTAGTACTGCACGAGCTTCTCGTTGCCGGCGGTATTGGCGAACTTGCGCGCGTCGTAGGCGAGCCCGGGGACCGTCAGCAGCCCGACGGCGACGAGCCCGACCGGCCACGGGACGTGGAGCCGCTGTCCGCCGCGCACCATGAGCACGGCCAGCGGGAGGCTGAGGCCCTGGAGGGCATGGGGCGCGAACGCGTCGTTGGCGAAGTACGTGACGAAGCAGGCCGCGATCCACAACAGCAGCGCCTGCTCGATCACGTCACCTCTGGGCCGGCGTACCCCGAGGGCGGCGATCAGCGCCAGCGGCCCCAGTCCGGCGAGCAGGACGAGCGCCGGCAGCCGGGAGATGACCTCGTAGTGGGAGGCGAGCTTCCACGCCGGGTCGGTGTGCGAGAGCAGCGCGTAATAGCCGAGCGGGAGCGCGGCGCCGAGGGTCGCCACCCCGAGGGCGAGCCAGTGGCGCCCGCGCTGCAGCACGGCCAGGCCGGCGAAGATCACGATCAACGTGATCCCCTGCCAGGGATGCAGCCACGAGGCGACGAGCGCGGCCAGGGCGGCCGTGATCACCGGCCTCGGGGGGGCGCGATCGGGCTCGAGCGCGCGCGCGATGGCCAGCAGGGCCACCGGCACGAGCGCGAGCGCCAGCGCGCTCGGCACGTAGCCCCACAGCTTGTTGGCCGCCAGCAGCTCGTAGGCAAGCAGGTACAGCGAGAAGCGAAACGAGCCCGCCCCCAGCTGGCCCCAGCTGAAGAGCGCCGCCAGGGGCGTGTACAGAAACAACGACAGGGCGACGACGGCAGCGCGGGCGGCCAGCTGGTCGGCGAACATCCGCCGCGCCCAGGCCACGGCGCCGAGCAGCAGGGCGACGATCGCGACCGGCTTGAACAGCAGGTAGGCGAGCGTCAGCGACAGCCCGATCCGGTGCAGTGCGCCGACGATCGTGAAGATCGGCTCCAGGTAGACGTGGCCGCTGGGGGCGAGGCTGAACAGGTCAGAGGCCAGCCCGTGCACGCCGGCGTCTCGCGCCCAGGCGAGGTACTGCAGCTGATCGGCGCCGAGCACGCCGTCGGCCCCGATCAGGCCGTCGGCCCCGGTGAACGAGGCGTGGGCGTGCCCGGCGTGGACGAGCAACAGGACGAGGGGGAACAGCCCCCAGGCGCCGAGCGCTGCCAGGAGGGCCTTCTCGATGCCCGAGACCCGCGGGACGCTCTGCGTCATCGCGGGGACAGGCTAACCCCGGCGCGGACGGCACCCGTCCGCGCCGAGGGGGGGCCGGTCGCTATCCGGCGGTCACGTGGTTGACGCGGCTGACGGGAGCGATGTAGCCGTTGCCGCGGAAGTCGACGGTGACCTTGACCGATACCGCTCCCTTGCCGTGGGTGCGCCTGAACGAGGCCCGGGCGTTGAACTTGCAGTCGCCGCCGACGGGGGCGACGACGAAGGCCAGCTGGCGTTTGCCGTTGTAGTAGCGCACGCCGACGTTGCCGGTGCAGCGGTTGACGGCCGGGATGAAGCTCGCCCCGGTCAGCGTGCCGGTGGTCGTAAACACGTACGGCGCCTTCTTGTCGGCGCCGGGCGAGGTGTGGGGCGAGAAGCGCGGCGTCGGCCGGCGATCGGGCTCGGTGAAGAACGTGGCGTCGGCGCCGTAGGCCAGCGGCCCGACAGCGGGCACGGCGACGATGCGGTAGTGGAACAGGGTTGCCGGCGCCAGGCCCGAAAGCGGCGCCGAGACGGGCAGCGGCGTCGCCGAGATGGGGGTGAGGGGCGTGACCGCGGTCTCAAAGCCGTATGCGGTGGTGAGCCCGTACTGGACCTGCCACCCGGTGGAGCCGCCGTTGGCGTTGATCAATCCCGTGGGCGTGGCCACCGTCTTTCGGACGTTGACCGCCACGCCGGTCACGACCGCGGGGGGCGGATGGCCGCCGGTGGTGAAGTGCAGCGTGGCGCCGGTCGCCGTGCCGGCGGTGCTGGTGGCGGCGATCCGGTAGTAGTAGACGGTGCCGGGGGTGAGGCCCCCGAGCGGGCGGGCGACGTCGATGGCCTTGGCGCCGGCGCCGATCGACTGCGTGGAGCTGTCGATCCCGAGGTCGGGGGTGGGCCCGTACTGGAAGAAGTAGCCGGTGGCCGCCCCGTTGGGGTTGACGCGGCCGTGCAGCACGACGCCCGTCTGGCTGACCTGGGTCGCCGCTCCGGTCGTCGCCGTCGGGGACGCGGCGAGGGCCGCGGCGGGCAGGCACCCCGCGATCACGAACATCACCGCCACGATCTTCGGAATGCGTCTCATTGCGACCTCCTCCGCCAGGATTGACATCGTTCTTATACCGGCCGGCGGATCGAAGTTGCGCTCGGGTTCGCGAAGCCGACCGCCGGGGGGCAGTAGGTTGTTCGCCGTGATCTTCTACCGACCTGCCGAGCGCGACCACGACCTGCTCCCGCACGATCCGTTCAAGTCGCTCGTCGCTCCCCGCCCGATCGGGTGGGTCTCGACGATGGCGGCCGACGGCTCGGTCAACCTCGCCCCGTACAGCTTCTTCAACGCGATCGGCGAGGGGCCGCCGATGCTCGCCTTCTCCAGCCACGGCGCCAAGGACTCCTCGACCTTCGCCGGCGAGCTGCGCGAGTTCGTGTGGAACCTCGTGACCGTCGAGCTCAGCGAGGCGATGAACGAGACCTCGGCCCCGCTGCCGCGGGGCGCCAGCGAGTTCGAACGGGCGGGCCTGGAGATGGCCCCGTCCCGGCTCGTCGCGCCGCCGCGGGTGGCTGCCGCCCGGTGCGCGATGGAATGCCGCGTCGTGCACCACCTGCAGCTGTGCGACATCGATGGCCGCCAGACCGATCAGCATCTCGTGATCGGGCAGGTGATCGGCGTGCATCTCGACGAGACGGCGATCGTCGACGGCGTCGTCGAGACCGCCCGCCTGAACCCGGTGGCCCGTCTCGGCGGGCCCGCCGACTACGCCGAGCTGGGCAAGATCTTCCAGATGACGCGCCCTGGCGCCTAGGCCTGGCGCGATTGCCCGCCCCGGGGCGGGGTAGTGTGAGGGTCTGATGATCAGCGTCGAGCACATCGAGGAATGGCGTGGGCAGCAGGTGCTCGATCCGGCCGGCGAGCAGCTCGGCAAGCTCGAGGAGATCTACTTCGACCGCTCGAGCGGCACCCCGATGCTGGCCGCGATCAAGAGCGGCCTGCTCGGGCGCCACTCCAAGCTCGTCCCCATCGACGGGGCCAGCGTCTCGCGTGATTACGTGCGCGTCGCGCACACCAAGGAGGCCGTCGACGCCGCTCCCGACGCCGCCGGCGAGACCGCGCCCGACACGGCGGCGCTCGACGCGGTCGGAGCCGCCTACGGGTTGAAGTTCGCCGATCGCGTGGCGCTCGAGAGCACGGGGGAGGCCGAGTCGCGCCGCGCCGAGGCCGAGGAGGCCCGAGCCCGCGCCGATCAGCTGGCCCACGACGCCCGCGCCAAGATCGAGGCCCGCGACGCGGCCCACGAGCGCGCCCACGGGGCCAGTGAGGAGGCCACCCAGGCCGAGCGGGAGGCCGAGGAGGCCCGTCAGGCGGCGCTGGCCGCGCGCGAGCACGCGCAGCGCTACGAGAATGAGTGACATCCCGCGGCGTCGCCTCGGCCGCAGCGACCTGGAGGTCTCCGAGGTCTCGCTCGGCTCGTGGCTGACCTACGCCGGGGGCGTGGAACGCGATCAGACCGAGGCGTGCACGCGCGCCGCGTTCGACGCCGGAATCAACTTCTTCGACACCGCCAATGCCTACGGACGGGGCGCGGCCGAGTCGGCGTGGGGGGAGATCCTGTCCGACTACCCGCGCGACTCGTTCATCCTCGCCACCAAGGTCTTCTTTCCGATGTCCGACGAGGACCGCGGGCTGTCGGCGCCGCAGATCGCCAAGCAGCTCGACGCGTCGCTCCAGCGCCTGCAGACCGACTACATCGACCTCTACCAGTGCCATCGCTTCGACGTCGAGACACCCATCGAGGAGACGATGGACGCCCTCGGCCAGGCGGTTCGCTCGGGCAAGGTGCGCTACGTCGGGTTCAGCGAGTGGACGCCCCGGCAGATCACGGCGGCCCTCGCCGTTGACGGGGCGGTCGACCTCGTCTCCTCCCAGCCCCAGTACTCGATGCTGTGGCGGGCCCCCGAAGCCGAGCTGATCTCGCTGTGTGAGACCCAGTCAATCTCCCAGATCGTCTGGTCGCCGCTGGCCGAGGGGGTGCTCACCGGCAAGTACCGTCCCGGCGAGACGCCGCCCGAGGATTCGCGCGCGGCAAGCGAGGCGATGAGCGCGTTCATCACACCGCGCCTCACCGACGAGACGCTCGCCGCCGTTGCGCGGTTGGCGCCGATCGCCGACGAGGCGGGTCTGAGCATGGCCCAGCTGGCGATCGCCTGGGTGCTGCGCCAGCCCAACGTCGCGTCGGCGATCGTCGGTGCCTCGCGACCCGAGCAGGTCCACGACAACGTCGCGGCGGCGGGCGTCACGCTGAGTCCCGACACCCTGGCGGCGATCGACGAGGCGCTCGGCGACGTGCCGGTGACCGAGCCGACCCTGGCGCCCGGCGCCACCGAGGGCGTCCGGCACCGCGACTGACCGACCGGCGCCGCGGGGACCACCGCCGCTATGGACGCACGAGAGCTGGGGGCGATCTTCGCCGGCGGAGCGGTCGGCGCGCTGCTGCGAGTGTGGCTGGGAATTGAGCTGCCCGGGAGCGCCGCCGGGTGGCCGTGGCTGATCTTCGCCATCAACATCAGCGGCTCGGTCGCGCTCGCCTACGTCGCCACCCGTCTGCAGGAGCGTCTGCCGCAGTCGACCTACCGCCGGCCGCTGCTCGGCACCGGATTCTGCGGGGCCTACACGACGTTCTCCACGATGCAGGTGGAGCTCGTGACGATGCTCGACCGCGGCCGCGACGGGCTGGCCATCGCCTACGCCGCGGCCAGCCTGGCCGCCGGCTACGCGGCGATCTGGTTGACGACGGCCGCCGTGCGCCGCTCCCGGCTCGTCGGATGAGCGCCGGGACGTGGGTCGCCGTCGCGGTCCTCGGTGGGGTGGGGGCGGTCGCGAGGTTTCTCATCGACAGCCGGATCTCCGGCCGCTGGGGCCGCGACTTCCCGCTGGGGACGCTCGTCATCAATCTGAGCGGCGCCCTGCTGCTCGGGCTCGTGACCGGCCTGGCCCTGACCGGCGATGCTCTGGTGTTGGTGGGCACGGCGACGCTCGGCTCGTACACGACGTTCTCCACCTGGATGCTCGAGACCCAGCGGCTCGTCGAGGACGGGGACCTGCGCCCGGCGGCCGTCAACGCCGTGCTCAGCCTCGTCCTCGGCGTCGCCGCGGCCGCGCTGGGACGCGCGATCGGAGCTCACGCATGAACGAGGACTGCCTGAAGCTGACGACCTATTTCGGCGAACGCGACCGGTCCGGCCGCCGCCTGCTGGCCGACGAGCTGCTCGACATCTACGGCGCCGAGCGCGTGGCGGCGAGCATCCTCCTGCGCGGCGCCGAGGGCTTCGGCCGCCTGCACCATCGCCACACCGACCGGCTGCTCTCGCTCTCGGAGGATCTGCCGGTCGTCTCGGTCGCCGTCGACACGCGAGCGCGGATCGAGGCCCTGCTCGAGCGCGTCGTCGCCGTCAAGCAGCGCGGGCTCATCACCCTGGAGCGAGCCCGCATGGTGACCGGAGCGCAGGGGCTCCGCCTGCCCGCTCAGCGGGGGGAGGCGACGAAGCTGACCGTCTACGTGGGTCGCTACGAGCGGGCCGGGGGGCAGCGCGCGCTCGTCGCCGTCTGCGACCTGTTGCGCCGCCATCAGATCGCCGGGGCGACGGTGCTCCTCGGCGTCGACGGCACCCGCCGGGGACGCCGCACCCGCGCGCGCTTCTTCGGCCCCAACGCCGACGTGCCGACAATGATCATCGCCGTCGGCGCCGGGGACCGGATCGCGGCCACCCTGCCGGAGCTGGGCGAGCTGCTCGCCGATCCCCTGTTCACGCTCGAGCGCGTCCGCGTCTGCAAGCGCGACGGCGAGCTCCTCGGGCGCCCGCAGACCCTCCCCGGCACCGACGAGCGAGGGCTGGCCATCTGGCAGAAGCTGATGGTCTACACGTCGCAGGCCGCCACCCACGAGGGACGGCCGCTCAGCCTGGAGATCGTCCGCCGCCTGCGCGGCTCAGACCTCGCGGGAGCGACCAGCCTGCGCGGGGTGTGGGGATTTCACGGCGACCACCCGCCGCACGGCGACCGGCTGTTCCAGCTGCGCCGTCACGTCCCGGTGGTGACGATCGCCGTCGACACGCCGGCGCGGACCGCCCGGGCGTTCTCGATCATCGACGAGCTGACGACCGAGCACGGTCTGGTGACGAGCGAGATGGTGCCGGCCGTCGCCGCCCTGGGCGCGTCGGAGACGATCGGCGGGCTGCGCCTGGCCCGCCACAAGTTCTGACCGCGACGGCGTTGTAGCGTGAAGCGGGTGCTCGGAGGTGCTGACGACAGCTCGCTGACGGCCGTGGAGGCGTTCTTCACCACCTTGTTTGCACGCGACGCGTCCGGCAGCTCGTGGCTGTCGGCGCTGCTCGCCGCGACCCCGCACGGTCCCGAGCGCCTCGACGAGCTCGTCGCGGCCCCGGGGTGGCTGCAGACCCAGCTGGCGGTCGCCGGCGCCGGCGGGCGGCTGGCGTGCTTCGAGTATCCGGTGGCCGCGCCGCGGCGGCTGCTCGCCTGGTACATCGATCATCCCGACCGGCTCGTGTGGCCGCCCGACGCCGAGGCCGGCGTGTCCACCGAGACGGTTCGGCTGCGCCGCGTGCTGCTCGACGACGATCCGCCCGGGTCGCGGTCGCGCGCGCAGGAGCGGGCCCGCGACCTGCTGCCCCGCAGCTCGGGGCTGACGCCCGCCTGGTGGCGCTTCGAGGGGCTGTCCAAGCTCGATTGCGTGCTCATCACCGAACGCCTCGTCGTGACCGTCGCGGTGCCCGGACCGGATGGGATCGGGGCGGCAACCCCGTGGTATCCGCAGCGCTCGCGGCTCGTGCGCACTCTCGAGGCGGCCCGGCATCTCGCCGACGGCAAGCGCTTCGGCTCGCTCGTCCTGTCCGAGCGCCCGCTGCCCGAGGCCGACGACGAGCGGCTGCAGCGCAGCCTGCGCGACGCGGCGCCGCACCTCGACGATCTCGAGCGCCGCGAGTTGCACGACGCCTACCTCGGCAACCTCACCTGGGACGCGGCCTGCGAGGCCGTCGGGATTCCGCGCGGCCTGCTGTCCGACGCGGTCGGCGAGGTACGATCGGCGCCCGTCCGCCGCGAGGACGCCCGACACCAGATCTCACATTGACAGACCGGCTCCGCCGCCTGGGGGAGCAAAGGGAGGAATTCGATGGCCGACTACGCAGTTGTCAACCCGGCGACGGGAGAGACCGTCGCCGAATACCCGACGATCACCGATGAGCAGCTCAAGGACGCGATCGGCCGGGCGGATGACGCCCACCGCCAGTGGTCGGCCGCCTCGACGGTGCAGGAGCGAGCGGCTCAGCTGCGCCGCGTCGCCGAGCTGCACACCGAGCAGCGCCAGCGCCTGGCCGAGATCATCGTCCGCGAGATGGGCAAGCCGATCGAGCAGGCGCTCGGCGAGGTCGACTTCGCCGCCGCCATCTACGAGTACTACGCCGACAACGCCGCCGAGCTGCTGGCCGATGAGCCGATCAAGCTGCTCGAGGGCGACGGCTCGGCGTTCATCCGCCGCACCTCCTACGGCCCGCTGCTCGGCATCATGCCGTGGAACTACCCGTACTACCAGGTGGCGCGCTTCGCCGGGCCGAACCTCGTGATCGGCAACCCGATCCTGCTCAAGCACGCGCCGCAGTGCCCGGAATCCGCGCTGGCGATGGAGGAGATCTTCCACGAGGCCGGGTTCCCGCGCGACGCCTACATCAACATCTTCGCCACCAACGATCAGATCGAGTGGGTGATCGCCGATCCGCGCGTGCGGGGGGTGTCGCTGACCGGATCCGAGCGGGCCGGCGCGGCCGTCGCCGAGATCGCCGGGCGCAACCTGAAGAAGGTCGTGCTCGAGCTCGGCGGCTCCGATCCCTTCATCCTGCTCGCCACCGACGACATGGATGCCGCCGTGGAGTCCGCGGTCGGCGCCCGCCTGGAGAACTCGGGGCAGGCCTGCAACGCGGCCAAGCGCTTCATCGTGGTCGACGAGCTCTACGACGCCTTCATGGAGAAGTTCACCGCCGCGCTGACCGCGGTCAAGCCCTCGGATCCAAATGCATCGGACACGACGGTCGGACCGCTCTCATCGGCAACGGCGACCGACCGGCTCGCCGACCAGGTCAAGCGCGCGCTCGACCAGGGGGCGACCCTGGTGGCCGGCGGCGATCACGACGGCAACTTCTTCGACACGACGATTCTCACCGACATCACCCCCGAGAACGACGCCTATCACGAAGAGTTCTTTGGGCCGGTGGCGTCGGTCTACCGCGTCGGCTCAGAAGACGAGGCGGTGCGGCTGGCCAACGACACCCCGTTCGGCCTCGGCTCCTACGTGATGACCAACGACTCCGACCAGGCACTGCGGGTCGCCGACCAGATCGAGGCCGGGATGGTGTTCGTCAACGCCGTCGGGCTCGAGGGCGCCGAGCTGCCGTTCGGCGGCGTCAAGCGCTCCGGCTTCGGCCGCGAGCTCGGCCGCTTCGGCGCCGACGAATTCGTCAACAAGAAGATGATCCGGGTCGCCAGCTGAGCGCACCGCCGCACCGACGGCGACGCCGTCTCCCGTGAGGGTCGCCTACGAGAAGGGGCTGCACGAGGTGGGCGATGGCCTGTTCGCCTACCTGCAGCCCGACGGCGGATGGGGGTGGAGCAACGCCGGCCTGATCACGGCCGACGGGACCTCGCTGCTCGTCGACACCCTCTACGACCTGCACCTGACCCGGCAGATGCTCGAGGCCATGGCGCCGGTCCTCGATCGCCACCCGCTCGACGCGGCGCTCAACACCCACGCCAACCCCGACCACTGCTTCGGCAACGAGCTGCTTGCCGACGGCCACCGAGATCTACGCCTCGGCGGCGGCCGCGGAGGAGATGGACCTGATCTCGCCCGCCATGCTGAACGCGCTGAAGTCCGCGTCGGACCTGCCGGCCGACCTCGCGGAGTTCATCGCGCACGCGTTCGGGCCGTTCGACTTCGAGGGGATCACCTTCCGCAGGCCGTCGCAGACCTTCGCGGGCCGCCTCGACCTCCGGGTCGGCGATCGCGACGTCGCGTTCATCGAGCTCGGCCCGGCGCACACCGCCGGCGACACGATCGTCCACATCCCCGACGCCGCCACGGTGTTCACCGGCGACCTGCTGTTCATCGACGGCACTCCGATGGTGTGGGCCAACCTCGGCAACTGGATCGCCGCCTGTGACCGGATCGTCGAGCTGGGGGCCACGGTGCTCGTGCCCGGCCACGGGCCGGTCACCGACGCCTCGGGCGTGGCCGACGTGCGCCGCTACCTGGGCTACGTGCGCGAGGCGGCGGCCGAGCGCTTCGCGGCGGGCATGGACCCGGCGGCCGCCGCCGACGACATCGACATCTCGGATTTCGCCGGCTGGAGCGATCCCGAGCGCCTCGCCGCCAACGTCATCGCCGCCTATCGCGAGCTCGATCCGAGCCTCGCCACGCC
Organism: uncultured Solirubrobacteraceae bacterium; assembly: GCA_963744845.1. Classification (GTDB taxonomy): domain Bacteria; phylum Actinomycetota; class Thermoleophilia; order Solirubrobacterales; family Solirubrobacteraceae; genus Palsa-465. Next base: position 395,576 of record CAVUVE010000009.1, on the reverse strand, counting down.
GACGCCGCCGGAGCTGTTCGTGGCCATGGCGCGCTGGCGCGCCGCCCACTGAGTCCGTCGCGACCGCCGGTCACGGGCGTCGCGGTAGGGCTAGCCGTACCCCGCCAGACACGTGCTGTCCGGCTGGTGAGAACGCCGTGCAGCGTCCACGATCGGACGATGCGCTTCTCACCGATTGACCTCAACCGTCCCGAACCCGTCAGCGCCCCGGCGCCACGTGCCGGGGGGGCCTCGACACCGGCCGCACGCGCCGTCGATCTGACGAAGTCCTACGGGAGGGGAGACGGCGTCGTCCGCGCCCTTGACGGCGTCAGCCTCGAGCTCGAACGAGGCCGCTTCACCGCCGTGATGGGTCCCTCGGGCTCGGGAAAGTCAACGCTGATGCACTGCATGGCGGGGCTGGACGCACCGACGTCAGGCCGCACGTTCGTGGGCGATGAGGAGATCGGGCGCCTCGACGACGCCGATCTGACCGAGCTGCGCCGGGACCGGATCGGCTTCGTGTTCCAGTCGTTCAACCTCGTCCCGACGCTGAGCGCCGCCGAGAACATCGTGCTCCCCCTCGACCTCGCCGGGGTGAAGGTCGACCAGGGGTGGTTCGACCTTCTCGTGCACGCGCTCGGCATCGCCGATCGCCTGTCGCATCGTCCGAGCGAGATGTCCGGTGGCCAGCAGCAACGGATCGCCTGCGCCCGCGCGCTGATCCGCCGCCCCGAGCTGATCTTCGCCGACGAGCCCACCGGCAACCTGGACTCGACCGCATCCGCGGGCCTGCTGTCCTTTTTGCGCGACGCGGTCACCGACCACGGTCAGGCGATCGTGATGGTCACCCACGACCCGCGAGCCGCGGCCTACGCCGACCGCGTCGTGTTCCTGGCCGACGGCCGGCTGGCCGGCGAGCTGGCCTCGCCGACGGCCGACCTGGTGCTGACGCAGATGATGAAGCTGGGGAGCGAACGGTGACCCGGATCACGCTACGGGGCCTGCTCGCCCGCAAGCTGCGGCTCGGCCTGACCGCGCTGGCGATCGTGCTCGGGGTGACGTTCGTCACCGGGACGCTCGTCCTCACCGACACGCTGAACCGCACGTTCGACACCGTGATCGGCACCGCCTATCAGCACATCGACTTCCAGATCCGTGGCACGGCGGCGTTCAACAACGACACCGCCGCCGCTGCCAACGGGACCGGCGACCGCCGGCCGATCCCGGCGTCGCTCGCGGCGGCGGTTCGCCGCCTGCCCGGGGTCGCCGCCGTGGATCCCTCCGTCGCCGGCTACGCCCAGTTCGTGTCCGGGCAGAACGCCATCGGCGGGGCCGGCTCGGCGTTGGGGTTCTCGTTTGACCCCAACCGGCGGCTGTCGTCGGTGCGGCTCGTCGACGGAAGCGCTCCCACCGGCGCCGATGACGTCGTGATGGACAAGGGGACCGCGACGAAGTACCACTTCCGGGTCGGCAGCCGGGTGCGCGTGCTCTCGGGCGGGGCGCCCCGGAGCTTCACCGTGACCGGGATCGTGACCTTCGGCACCGCCGACAACCTGGCCGGAGCGACGCTGGCCGGCTTTGACCTGCCGACAGCACGGGCCCTGTTCAACACGCACGGCGAAGACGACACGATCAACGTCCTGGCCACGCCGGGCGCCGACACCGTCCGCCTCCAACGGGCGATCGCCAAGGTCCTCCCGCCCGGGGTGCAGGTCGTCAGCGGTCACACGGTCGCCGGGGAGCTCTCCAGTGCGGTGAGCAACGCGCTTTCGTTCCTCTCGACGGCGTTGCTGGTGTTCGCGCTGATCTCGCTGTTCGTCGGCGCCTTCACGATCTTCAACACGTTCTCGATCACCGTCGGGCAGCGAACTCGGGAACTGGCGTTGCTGCGCATGATCGGAGCCAGCCGCCGTCAGGTGTTCCGCTCGGTGCTCGGCGAGGCCGCCGCGGTGGGACTCGCCGCCTCGCTGATCGGGCTGGGCCTGGGGGTGCTGGCCGCGGTCGCCCTCAAAGCGCTGCTCGGGGCGTTCGGCATCACGCTGCCCGCCGCGCCGCTCGTGTTCGAGGCCCGCACGATCGTGATCGCGCTCGCCGTCGGCGTCGGAGTCACCGTGATCTCGGCGATCGGCCCGGCCCGTCGCACCGCTCGGATCGCACCCGTCGCCGCGCTCGCGGCGACCCGCGACGAACCCCGCGAGTCACTGCGACGGCGCGTGACCATCGGCGGCCTGGCGGCGACCGGTGGCCTCGCCGCCCTCGTGGGGGGGTTGGCCACATCGGCGATCCTGTTCGTCGGACTCGGCGCCGCGGCCGCGTTCATCGCCGCCGGCATGCTGGCGCCGATCGTCGCGCGTCCGATCGCGGGCATGCTCGGACGGCCGCTCGCCGCCCTCGCCGGCGCGCCCGGACGGTTGGGACGCGAGAACGCGATGCGCAGCCCACGACGGAGCGCCCAGACCGCCGCCGCGCTGATGGTCGGCATCGCGCTCGTGTCGGCGATCGCCGTGCTCGGAGCCTCGCTCTCGCAGTCGGCGAGAGCCAACCTCGAGAGCGCCGTCACCGCCGACGACATCATCACCGGTCCCGGGTCGGGGTTCAGCACCTCGGTCGCCGCCGACGTCTCCCGGATCCCGGGGGTCGCGACGGTGACCGAGGTGTACAAGGGACAGTTCGAGCTCCGCGGCTCGCTGGCGAGCCTCGACGCCGTCTCCCCGGCCGGCCTGCGGCGCACCGTCCACCTGGCGATCACCGCCGGCCGCAGCGCTCCTGCCCTCGCCGCCGGCCAGCTGCTGATCGATACGTCAACGGCGAGCGCCAAGCACCTCTCGGTGGGTTCGGTGGTACCGGTCACCTTCGCCCAGACCGGGCCCGCGACGATGCGAGTGGGGGGGATCTTCACCGCCAACCCGCTGATCGGCAGCTACGTGGCCGGCGCCGGCTTCTTTGCATCCCATTTTCACAACCCGCTGCCGATCGCCGTCCTCGTCAGCACGCAGCCCGGGACGGGCAACGTCGAGAAGGCCATCAACACGTACCTCAACGTGTATCCGAACGTGGGGGTGCAGTCGCGCGCCCAGTTCGAGCACGCCCAGCAGGCCACCGTCAACCAGGAGCTGGGGCTCGTCTACGTCCTCCTCGCTCTCGCGATCGTCGTCGCCTTGATCGGGATCGTCAACACGCTGATGCTGTCGGTGTTCGAGCGCACCCCGGAGCTGGGCCTGCTCCGGGCGGTGGGGATGAAGCGCCGGCAGGTCCGGGCCATGATCCGCTCCGAGGCCGTGATCATCGCCCTGTTCGGAGCGATCATCGGCGTCGTCATCGGGACCGGACTGGGCGTGGCCTTCGCCTCCTCGCTCACCCAACAGGGCATCACCGAGATCGTCGTTCCCGCTGCCAGCCTCGTCGGGTTCCTGGTCCTGGCGGCCCTGCTCGGCCTGGTCGCCGCCAGCTGGCCGGCGCGTCGGGCCGCCAAGCTCGACGTGCTGGCCGCGATCGCCGCCCCGTGACCGCGCCGGCGCACGAGGACGCGGAGATTGCTTGGAGCGGAGGTCGATCGACGCCACAATCCTCTGCCATGAGGGCACACCTCCGGGTGATCGCGGGTGCCGGGGTGCTGGCGGGGGCCGGCGCCGTCTGGCTGGCGGCGCACCAGCCAGATGGTCGCCCGACCGAACCCGGTCCGCTGCTCACGCTGATCGTGGGCGTCTCGCTGCTGGGCTGCGGGCTTGCCTCCTGGCACACCCGGCCGGAGAACCGGATCGGAAAGATCATGGTGTTCACCGGCTTTGCCTGGTTCGCCGCGCAGCTGATCGAGGCCTCGCCACCGTGGCTGAACACGATCGGATTGGCCATCCAGTCGGCGTGGATCATCGGGGTGGTCTACCTGCTGCTCTCGTTCCCGTCGGGGCGGTTGCCGGGGCGGCTCGACCGCTGGTTGGTGACGATCGGGGCCGTCGCCGGGGTGGGGATGCAGCTGCTGGCGATGCTCAGCGGCAACAAGGCCGGGCTGCGCTGCCCCGGCTGCTCGAACAACCTCCTGCAGGTCGTCCGCGACAACCACAAGGCGCTGGCGTGGCTGGGCCTCCAGCGCCTGGTCGGCGCCGTGCTGATCGTGACCGTCATCGTGCTGCTCGTGCGGCGATGGCTGCGGGCGAGCACGGCGCAGCGGCGAGCGGTCGCGCCCGTGCTGGTGGCCGGGTGCGCGACGCTTGTAGCGCTCAACGCCACGGTCGTCCTTGACCTGGTCGGCGACCCGCTGGATGCGTTGCCCGCGGACGTCTACTTCACCCTGATGGCGACCGTGCCGATTGCCGTCCTGTTCGTCTTCCTCCAGCGGCAGCTGGCCCGCGGCAAGATCGCGGGGCTCGTCGTCGAGCTGGGGGGGCCGGACGCGTCGGCCGGGCTGCGCGAGGCGCTCGCCCGGGCCCTGGGCGACCCGTCACTCGAGCTCGCCTTCTGGTTCCCGCCCGAGCGCTGCTACGTCGATAGCAACGGCACGGTGGTCAGGCTCCCCGACGGCGACCGACGGCGCTCGACGTTCGTCGAGCGCGATGGGCAGCCGGTGGCGGTGCTGCTCCACGATCCGGTGCTGGAGCACAACGCCGACCTCGTGGCATCGGTGTGCGCGGCGGCGAGCCTCGCGCTGGAGAACGAGCGCCTGCAGGCCGAGCTGCGCGCCCGGCTGGTCGAGCTCCAGGCATCGCGCGCGCGGCTGGTGCAGGCGACCGACGCCGAGCGGCGACGGATCGAGCGCGATCTGCACGACGGCACCCAGCAGCGCCTGGTCTCGATCGCGATGTCGCTCGGGCTGCTCGAGGCCAAGCTGCCGGGCGAGGCCAAAGCCGCCCAACCGCTCGTGCGCGAGACCCGTGAAGCGCTCTCCCTCGCGCTGGCGGAGCTGCGCGAACTCACGCACGGCATCAATCCGCCGCTGCTCACCGAGCGCGGGCTCCCGGCGGCCCTCGACGAGCTGTCACGCCGGGCGGCGCTGCCCACGCATCTCGACCTGACGATCGATCAGCGCCTCCCCGACCAGGTCGAGACCGCGGCCTACTTCATGGTCAGCGAGGCGCTGACCAACGCTGCCAAGCACTCCCACGCCACCGAGATCCGCGTGCTCGCCGCCTACGCGGCCGAGAGCCTGACCGTGGAGGTTGCCGACGACGGTATCGGCGGGGCGACCGCCACCGGGGGGTCGGGACTGCGCGGGCTCGCCGACCGCATCGAGGCGCTGGGCGGTCATTTCACCGTGGCCAGCCCACCCGGCCGGGGCACGACGCTGCAGGCCCGGATCCCATGCACGTAGTCGTCGCCGACGACGCGGTGATTCTGCGCGAAGGACTCTCGCGCCTGCTCCAGGAGGCCGGCTTCGACGTCGTCGGGCTCGCCGCCGACGCCGACGCGCTGCTCGAACTCGTGCAGCGCACGCTCCCGGACGTCGCGATCATCGACATCCGGATGCCCCCGACGCACACCGACGAGGGCCTGCGCGCGGCCAAGGTCATCCGCGAGCGCTGGCCCGCGGTCGGAATCCTCGTCCTCTCCCAGCACGTCAACGCGCGCTACGCGCTGGAGCTGCTCTCGACCGGGACCTATGGTGTCGGCTACCTGCTCAAGGAGCGAGTCTCCGACCTCAACGAGCTCTCGTCCGCTGTCAACCGGGTCGGGCAGGGAGGCTCGGTCCTGGACCCGGCGGTCGTCGGCGAGTTCGTGGGCCGGCGCCGCCAGGCCGACGACCCGCTCGAGCGCCTCACCGATCGCGAACGCGAAGTGCTCGCCCTGATCGCCGAGGGACGCTCGAACCACGCGATCGCGGAACGTCTGTTCGTGACCGAGCACACCGTCGAGAAGCACGTCACCAACATCCTCGGCACGCTGCGCCTCCCGCAATCGCCCGACGACCACCGGCGCGTGCTCGCCGTCATCACCTACCTCAACGCGCAGTAGCCCGGGGGACGTCGGGGTCGGCTGCCGGGCCCCTCGCTTTGCGTCCCAACGCTCGATAATCGGGCTTATGTAGACCGATGGCGAAATCGGGGGGTCTGTGGGCCGAAAAGCGCTTACGCGGTCCCGGCGGCGCGCCAGCCGGGAAGCCAGCTGGCGTTGCAGATCGCCGGAACGTCGGAGTCGTTGGTGAACACCGGAGCCATGACGCTGCCGGGCCGGAGCGTGTGCTTGTGCCCGAGCAGGTGGCCCATCTCGTGGGTCACGGTCAGGCAGAACATGCCCCAGTCGCCCTCCATGTCGCTCCAGGTGGCCCACTGCCAGGCGGCGAGGGAGATCGTGCAGCCGGTGTAGGTCGAGGCCGGGGCGTCGAGATCGTCGGGCCCGAGCGAGGAGTTGAAGGTGACCCAGCCGTCGGTCCCGGTCGCCATGCCCGGCGCGAGCGGACTGTCGGCGGTGATCGAGATCTGACCTGCGCACGGGACGGCTCCCCAGAAGCGCTCGGCGATCGCCATCGCGGTCGTGACGGGATTGCGCGTCCCGACCGGCGCCATCGTCACGACGGCGGCGTGATGCGGCCGTGCCACGCGGTGGCCGTGCGAGCGCGGCGCCGCCGACGCGGTGGCGGCGAACGATGCCGAGGTCAGCAGCGCGGCGGCGAGGACGGCGGCGGTGAGCAGGCGGTTCATGACTCCAGCGTGAGCCAGGGGCGGCCGGATTTCGTCCGCCGCCGCGGGTGATCTTTGACCGTGGACGGGTGATGGGGCGGGTGAGCCCGGGCTCACCCTTTGCCCCCCTGCTGCCGATGGAGGGGGGCCCGGCTCCGGCCGCGATCACCCCACCCATGCTCAATTCCACCCCCATCACGGTCCTCGTCGCGCACTTCGAGGACCTCCTCGCCCGCGGCCTGCGGTCGGTCATCGACGCCGACGTCAGCCTCGACGTCGTCGCCGCCGACGTCGCTCACGAGCGGCTCGAGGTCGTGCTCCGCGCCCATCACCCGCAGGTGGCCGTCCTCGACGGCGACGCCCTACCCAAGCTCGCTCACGTGCGCGAGCTCAGCCGTCGCCACCCCGACACGCGCCTGGTGCTGTTCACCACTCACCCCACGGCCGCCGAGTGCGCCCAGGTGCTCGCGTTCGGCGCGAGCGCCTGCCTGGGACGCGACACCCAGGCACGCGACGTGCTCAGTGCCATCCACCTGGCCTCTCGTGGCCTGCAGCTCATCCCGCGACGGACCTTCGAGGCGGCGGCGTCCGCCCCTCCCGGGTCGCATCTGCTGACCCCGCGCGAGGGCGAGATCGTCGCCATGCTCCAGCACGGCAGCTCGAACGCCGAGATCGCCGAGGCGCTCCAGGTGGGGATCGAGACGGTCCGCACCCACGCGCGCAACATCTACCGCAAGCTCGGGGTGACGTCGCGCCTTGAGCTCGTCGAGGCCTCGCCGCGGGCTCAGCCTCCCGACGAGCGCGTCCCGGGCCCGTATCCGCTGCGTCCGCGCATCGCCCGGTCGCGTGACGGCCAGCGCCGCCGCCGCGCCGCTCCGCGCTGATCATCGTCCATCCGGCCAGGTGGTGGCCGTCGGCTCATCTTTCGAGGTGGTCGGCCGATACACACCGTGGCCGCAGGAGACGGGGACCATTCCCCATCCCGCAACACTGATCCCATCGGGTGTCTTCAGGCCTCCACTAAGGAGACACCCCCATGAGTACCCTCGGGCGCCGCGCCGCGCGGCTCCAATCAACACCTGCCCACCGCGGGCACGGTTCGCTGCGCGCCCGGTCAGCGGGCGTCGGGCTTGCCTCGGTCGTAGCCGCCAGCCTGCTCTTCGCCGGCAGCGCGCAAGCGGCCGCCCCGCCCGTCACCCTCGGATCTGACTCGAGCTTCTCGGTCCTCGCGGGATCGACCGTCACCAACACCGGGGCGACGACGATGTCGAACGATCTCGGCTTGGATCCCGGCACCTCGATCACCGGCGCTCCGCAGACGTTGGGCGCCGTCCACGTCGACGACGGCGTGGCCATCCAGGCCAAGAACGACCTCGTCACCGGCTTCAACGACGCTGCCGGACGCCCGGCGACGCCGCTCTCCAACGCCGACCTCAGCGGCCAGGCGTTCACGCCCGGCGTGTACAGCGCGTCCTCGACGCTGCTGTTCTCGGCGGGCTCAGTGACCTTGAACGCTCAGGGCGACCCCAACGCCGTCTTCATCTTCCAGATCGGCAGCTCGCTGACGACCCAGTCGGGCACGTCGGTCCTGCTGAGCAACGGAGCCCAGGCGTGCAACGTGTTCTGGCAGGTCGGCGCCTCGGCGACGCTCGGAACCAGCTCGACGTTCGTCGGAACGGTGCTCGCTCAGACGTCGATCACCGCTCAGACGGGCGCGACCCTCGACGGTCGACTGCTCGCGCAGGACGGCGCCGTCACCCTGGACACCAACACGATCACGACCTCCGCGTGCGCCACGCCTCCGGGGGGCACCGGCACCGGCGGCACTCCGACGGGCGGCGGCACTCCGACCGGGGGCGGAACCCCGACGGGCGGCGGAACCCCGACGGGCGGCGGAACGCCGACCAGCGGCGGCACCCCGACGACGGTCGACACGCCGACCGCCGGCACGCCGACGACCGGCGGGACGCCGACGACTGGCGGCACGCCGACGACCGGCGGGACGCCGACGACTGGCGGCACGCCGACGACCGGCGCAACCCCAACGCCGATCGGCTCGGTCAACACCACGAACAAGCAGAAGCTGGCCGCCGAACGGCGGACGCAACGCCTCGCCGCCCAGCGGCGGACCGAGCGCCTGGCCAAGCTGCGACGGATCCAGCGCCTGGCCAGGCTGCGACGCCTCGAGCGCCAGCGGCTGACCCTCGCCCGCCAACACCGTCAGCACTCGCCCGCCCGGCCGCCCACCGGCACCGGCGGCTTCACCGGCTGACCTGCCGCCCGTCGAAATGATCCTCACCCCGTGGATCCGTGGATCCGAGGCCGGCGCTCAGCGCCGGTCTCGGACCGCCGGTCGACGCCGCAAGGCGTCGGCCGGCCTCGTCGTTCTCGCCGTCGCCGCGAGTGCCGGGGCGCCGGCCGCGGCGTCCGCGGCGAGCCCTCGTCATGTCAAAGCCAGTCAAGCGGTGGCGCAACTGCGCTTCTCCCACCAGGTGTACCGGTCGGCGAGCATGCGGGCACCGCTGCACCGCACGCTGCCCGCGCAGACGCCCCTGACCGGCGAACGCACGACGCTGCCCGTCGTCGGACACGCCGCCGCCGGCCACCGGCGGTGGCTGCGGGTGATGCTGCCCGGACGGCCGAACAGCTCGACCGGCTGGATCGAGCAGGGCGGGACCCGCGAGCTCCAGACCGGATGGCGCATCATCGTCAGCCTGTCGCGCCGCCGGGTGTGGGCCTACTTCGACGGCCATCTGCTCAAGAGCTTCTCCGCGGTGGTCGGCAAGCCGTCGACGCCGACCCCGACCGGCAATTTCTTCGTCGAGGAGACCGAGGCGATGCCGGGCACGGCGCCCGGCGGGCCCTACGTGCTCGCCCTCAGCGCCCGCTCCAACGTGCTTCAGGACTTCGACGGCGGCCCCGGCCAGATCGGGATCCACGGCCGTGACCTGCTCGGCGGAACCCTCGGTCAGGCCGAGTCGCACGGGTGCATGCGACTGGCCACCTCCGACATCACCTGGCTGGCGGTTCGCATCGGACCCGGCGTACCGGTCACGATCGGCGGGTAGCCGCGCCGCCCCCGGGCGCGTTATGTCAATCTGGACGGGCCCCCCGTCCATCGCGGGCACGTGCTGAACTGTCGCGGCAATGGCCGGCCAGCGACCCCGCGCGGCGGTGCCCGTCGCCCCCGACGTCCCGCCCCAGCTCGATCCGACGACGCTGACCGAGCTGGCCCACGACGCCCGCCTGTTCGAGGTCGCCCTCGACGAGGCGCAGCTCGCCGGCGGATGGGCGATCGGCGTCAGCGTGCGCAGCGCGCGCCTGCGGGGCGTCGACGTCTCGGGCTCAGACCTCGAGCAGCTGCACGCCCTTGACGCGGTCCTGCACGGGTGCAACCTGGCCAACGTCGAGGCCCCGCGGGCCAGCCTCGTGCGCGTGTCGCTGACCGGGTGCCGCCTCACCGGCATCAGCCTGTTCGAGGCCTTCCTGCGCGACGTCACGTTCACCGGCTGCCGCATCGACCTGGCGTCGTTCGGTGCCGCCCGGCTGCAGCAGGTGACCTTCGAGGACTGCGTGCTCGCCCAGACGCAACTGCTCGATTCCGAACTGCAGTCGGTGCGCTTCCACGCCTGCGACCTGACCCAGGTCGACTTTCGCGGCGCGCGAGTGGATCGCTGCGAGCTGCGCGGCTGCGACCTGGAGGGGGCCCATGGTGTCCCCCGCCTCGCCGGGGCGGCGATGCCGTGGCCCGACATCGTCGCCCACGCCGGGACGTGGGCGGCCGCACTCGGGATCGACGTCCTAAACGACGACTGAGCCGCCGGCGCGCGGCGCCCCGCCGCCGGCGCCAGTGCCGCGCAACCCGGCGCCCATCCCCGCCGGCCGAGCAGGCCCATCCGGCAGGGAGTGGAATCCGACGGTAGGCTGCGACCGCGCGCCCCCCGCTTCCGTTTCCCTGCGACGAGCCCCGACCGCCCGTCCGACAATCCCTGAGCCCACCCACTCGATGAGCACTGGTCACCGTCTCTGCGTCTGGCTGACCGCGATCGTCCTGATGGCGGCCGCTGCGACGCTGATCGCGACCCGCGCCCGCGGAGCCGGCGGCGCCGGACTGACCAACGGCCCGGGACCGGTCGCCGGCGGGGGCCCGACGGGAGGAGCGTCGCTGAGCGCCGGCGGCCTCGCCCCTGTCCGGCACGTCTCGAGCAAGCTCCCGCCCGTCCCGAGCAAGCACGCCCGCGGCCAGTGGCTGAGCCGGGTGACCATCACCGAATACTGGCCGGCGCCCGAGTCCTGGTTTCGGGGGCGGTTGGTCACCGCGCCGGGCCTGACCGGCCGCCACCGGATCGACTGGCTGTATTCGGCGACCGGGGTCTCGATGGAGGGCGACGGCATCGGACTCGACGGACGCCAGTACCACATCGCCTCCCTCGGCGACGGGGGATGGGTCACCGCCGACGGCGTCACCACGTCGCCGTCGAGCGGCTGGTCGGCGGGCGCCCCGTACTGGCGGGCGGGCGGGTACTGGCGAAACCGCCGCGGCGCCGTCACCTTCCCCCTGACCGCCGGCGGCTGGTCTGACGGCCCCGGCCGTCGCTACGTGCCGCTGAGCGACGTGACGTTCGCCGCCGGGGCGTCGCTGCCGCTGCACTTCTACGAGTCGATCGCCGTCGACCCCGGAGTCATCCCGCTCGGTAGCCGCGTCTACGTTCCCGCCTACCGCGACGACGGGCACGGCGGCTGGTTCATCGCCCAGGACACCGGCGGAGCGATCAACGGCCGTCACATCGACGTGTATCGCTCCCCGCCGCCCAGCCCCGCCGACGCGGGGCAGGATCTGGCCGGCGAGCGCATCTTCGTGATCAAGCCACGCAAGTAGACTGACCAGCATGGCCAAACAACGTGCCGTGCGCATGGAGCAGAAGAGCCAGCTCGCCGCGATGCAGCAGATGGAGAGCCGCTCGGACGCGGAGCTGGAGTCAGAGACGAAGTACCGCGCCGCCGCCCAGGCGATTCTCGGGGCTCGGGCCGCGCAGAAGCTCGATCCGGTCAAGACCCGGGCCCACTTCCAGCGCGCGATCGCCGCCGCCCCGCCGCAGGAGCGCCTGCCCCTGCGCCGGATGGCCGAGACGGCGATGGCCCAGGCCGAGCGGCGCGCCGGCGACTACAAGCGGGCCAAGGAGCGCATCGGTCAGCCGGCGAGCGGCCGTGAGGTGTTCATGCTTCGCGCCCTCGGCCTCATCGCCCCGCCCAAGAGCGCCGGCGTGCTGGCCCGCGTGGGCGGCATCCTGATCGCGATCGCGGTCGTCATCGCGATCCTGCTGCTGAGCTTCGGAATCGTCAACCTCATCGCGTTGCCGTTCGGCGGCATCTCGCTCGATCTCGGGATCTTCTACGGATTCCTGCTCCTGCTCATCGCCTTCGGGGCCCTCGCGGTCATCGGACGGCGGCGCCAGCGGCGAGCCAAGGCCGAGTCGGCTGAGAGAATGACCGCCGCGCGCACACGCTGAGCCGGCGGGCCGGCACGGGCTGACCATGTGCGGGCGCTACACGCTGGCGACGCCCGATCCGGGGGCGATCCGTGATCGCTTCCCGATCGGCGAGACGGTCGAGGTTCGCCGGCGCTTCAACGTCGCTCCCGGCGACGAGGTGCTGGCGGTGACCACCGACCGCAGCGGCGAACCCCGCGGCGAGCTGTTGCGCTGGGGGCTCGTACCCGCGTGGTCGCAGAGCGCCGACACCGGCCTGAAGCTGATCAACGCCCGGGTGGAGACCGCGCCCGAGCGGCCGGCGTTCCGTCGCGCGTTTGAGCGCTATCGCTGCCTGATCATCGCCGACGGGTTCTACGAGTGGCGCGCCCGCGAGGGCGCCGGGCGCTCCCCCAAGCAGCCGGTTCACATCACGCGCGACGACGGCGGCCTGTTCGCGTTCGCCGGCCTGTGGTCGATCTGGCACGGAGCGGCGGACCAGGTTCTGCGCACGTGCACGATCCTGACGACCGCCGCCAATCCGGCGATCGCTTCCCTCCACGACCGCATGCCGGTGATCCTCGACCGCGACAACGAGCGCGCGTGGCTGGACACGTCCACCCCGTCTCCGACGCTGGCCGCGATCCTCGCCGGCCTGCCCGCCGAGCGCACCGCGCTGACCGAGGTCGCGTTGGCCGTCAACGACGCTCGCTACGACGGTCCCGAATGCCTGGCTCCGGCCGCCCCCGCGGCCCAGGCGGCGCTGTTCTGACTACTCGGTGGCGCGGGCGAGCACGAGGCCGCTCGGCGCCTTGACCGCGGCGATGGCGCCCGTGACGGGCGCGGGGCCGGCCGCCGGCGGCCCGAAGCCGGCGGGGTTGATGCTCAGCGGGGATTCATCGAGCCACGTGGTGAAGGCGTTGCCCGACATCGGGCGGCTGAGGTGATAACCCTGGGCCAGGTCACAGCCGAGCGTGGCCAGGCGCTCGAGCGTCGGCGCGTCCTCCACGCCCTCGGCGATGATGCGCAGGCCGAGGTCGTGGCCGAGGTTGATCGTGGAGCGGACGATGATCAGGTCGCTCTCGTCGCGGAGCATCGGCGACACGAACGAGCGGTCGATCTTCAGCTCGTCGATCGGCAGCCGGCGCAGGTTGGCCAGTGACGAGTACCCGGTTCCGAAGTCGTCGACCGACAACCGGACGCCGAGACCGGACAGCCGGCTGAGGGTGGCCAGGGCACGCTCGGGGTCGGTCATGATCATGCTCTCGGTGATCTCCAGCTGCAGTGCCGCGGCGGGCACGCCGAAGCTGTCGAGCATGCGCTCGATCTCCCGCGGCAGATCGCGGTCGAGCAGGTTGCGCACCGACAGGTTGACGGCCACCGACAGCGCGCGGCCGGCGCGTCGCCAGTCCGCGCACGCGGAGATCGAGTGCTCGAGGACATGGCGGGTGAGCGGCCCGATCAGCCCCGTCTGCTCGACGGTCTGCACGAACGCCCCGGGTGGGATCAAGCCGTGGGCGGGGTGCTCCCAGCGGACGAGGCCCTCGGCGCCCTTGACCGTGCGATCGTCGAGGTCGACGATCGGCTGGTAGTGGACGACGATCTCGTCGCTGGCCAGGGCATGGCGGATGTCGGAGAGAACGTTCAACCGGCGGATCGAGTGCTGGTTCTGCTCGGCGGCGTAGACCTTGTAGTCGGTCTGGGCCTCCTTGGCCGCGTACATGGCGATGTCGGCGCAGCGCATCAGAGAATGGGAGTCGCGACCGTCGTGGGGGAAACGGGCCACTCCGATGCTCGCCCCCACCTCGAGCGACAGCTCGTCGACGGTGAACGGATGGTTGATCGTCGCCGACAGCCGCGAGACGACGCGCTCGATCGCCGCCGGATCACTCGACCCACTGGCCGGGAGGATCGCGAATTCGTCGCCGCCCAGGCGCGCCACCAGGCCGTCGTCGCCGACCGCCGCGGCCAGGCGGGGTCCGAGGTCGCGCAGAAGCACATCGCCGTAGTGGTGGCCGAGGGTGTCGTTGACCTCCTTGAAGCGATCGAGGTCCATCAGCATCACGCTGAACTCGTCCTCGGGGCCGGCCGCGGCGATGTGCTGCTCGACCACCTCGCGGAAGCGCTCGCGGTTGGCCAGGCCGGTCAGCTCGTCGGTGGTCGCGATCCACTGCAGTCGATCGCTGCGCCGCTTGGAGGTGAGCAGCTCGCCCACGAGGTACTGGAAGATGACGAGGACCAGCCCGAACGCGAGCAGCCCCACCATCCCGAGTTGGACGGCGACGCCGGCAGCGACGACGACGAGAACCGCTGAGAACAGCTCTGCGGGGAGCACGGGCACGACCGCCTCGCGCAGCAGGGTGCCGATCGAGGCGCCGTAGCACTGGCGCTGGGACCACGCGAACCCGACGAGGTTCAGCGCCAGCGCGACGCCGAACGCGCCGAACACCAGGAGGTAGTAGCCGAGCTGCGCTGAGCCGATGTGCGTCGACGTCAGCACGAAGTGAAACAACAGGCCGGTGAGGAGCGGAAACCAGGCGAAGATCGCGAGGTTGTTGCGGAACTGATGTCCCCCCTCCCGCGAGTGCAACCATCCGACGGTGACGGTCAGGGCGCCGAGCAGCGCCCCCGGCCCCCCGCCCAACAGCACGGACGCGAGCACGATGCCCAGGAAGCTGCCAGAGATCCAGATCTGGTCCGAGCTGGCCGAGACGGCGGTCAACTCGCTAACCACGGTGAACGTCGCGATCACCGCGAGGGACCACACGCGCCAATGGTCGAGATCCGCCGTCACGAGGACCGCGATCCCGGCGGCCACCAGGAGCAGGTACGGCACAGCCTGAGCCCGGCGCCCGAGTGTTCGGGCCACAGGGCGAGAGGATGGGCTATCCATGACCTCTGCATCGACATCGGCCACGCGGAACTCAACGCGCGGCCATCTCGTCTGGACGCAATTCAAGTCTCGCCGGCCAGCGTTCGATGAGGAGCTAGCGCAGAAACACAGCGGAGGGGCCGCCAGTGCACACGAACCCCTCCGCCGTTCGGCTAACGGCCGGTCTTGAAGCCCATACAGTCCTCCTCTCGCTAGGAGACGGGTTCCGGGACAGGCCCCCGTTGGGGTCGGCGTCGGGTTAGGGCCCGACGTCGGCCTTGCGCTGGATAGTGCCTGGAAAGCTGCCGGAAAGCAACCGATTTGCCGCCGAAATGCGTCTCCGGACGACGGGTGTCGCGGACTGCTGGCCGGCCGCCGTTCAGGCGGCCGTCACAAAACGGCGCCGGCCGCCGCTGCGGCGACCGTCACTCGCGGCGCTGCGGTCGCTCAGGCGACCTCGAGAAACAGCGTCTCGTCTTCCTCGAGACGCTCGCGCAGACCGCGCTTGAGCTTGCCATGGATCTGGCACACGCGGCTCTCGGAGACCCCGAGGATCTCGCCCGTCTCACGCAGGGTCAAGTTATTGACGTGCAGCAGCACGGCGACCTTGCGCTCCCGGGGAGGCAGCTCGTCGAAGGCGGCGCGGAAGCGCGCGATGGCCCCCTCGCGCATCGCAGCGTGCTCGGGATCGCAGCTGCGGTCAGACGAGGCCAGCATGTCCATGCGCTCGCTGGGCCGGTCGTCCTCGGAGATCACGAGCGTGTTCAGCGAGCCGATGTCGGAGCGGGCGATGTCGTCGGTCAGGGCGTTGAGCTCCGGCTCGGAGATGGCCAGCAGCTCGGCCAGCTCGCTCCGGCTGGGAGCGCGCCCGTGCAGGACGGTGAAGCGCTCGCGAGCGCGGTTGTACTCGCGCTCCATGCGGCGCAATGAGCGCGGCGCCCAGTCGTAGCGCCGGAGCTCGTCGAGCACGGCGCCGTGGATCCGCGTCCACGCGAACTGCTCGAGCGTGGCCCCCTTCTCGGGGTCATAGCGGTCCAATGAGCGGATCAGCGCCTCCAGTCCGCAGGAGATGAAGTCGTCGACCTCGCGGTAGGCGGGGATCTCGCGGATCTTGCGATAGACGATGCACTTGACGATCGGCGCGAGCGAGAACACGAGGCGGTCCCGAGCGCTGGAGTCACCGTGGTCGTGGTACTGGCGCCAGAGCCTCAGGAGCGCCTCCTGAGACATCCGTCCACCCTGATTGATTTTCTTCACGATTCCCCTCCGCGTGGTCGCTACTAAGAGAAGGTCGGTTCCGTATCGGCCCTCTGGGCGTGCCGTCGACCGCAGCGACTGCGGGTGTCCGATCCGTAGAAGCTACGGTGCGCTCTTTCACGTCCTCCCGGGCAGGCCGCGGCGGAGGTTGGATAATCCGCACGCCGCGCCTGATGCCCCATGGCCCTCTCCCCCCTGCTCAGCTCCTATGACCACGTCCTGCTCGACCTCGATGGGTGCGTGTGGGTGCAGGATGCCCTCACCCCGTTCGCTCGCGAGGCGCTCGCGGAGCTGCGGGGTGCCGGCAAGGGGCTGGCCTTCGTCACCAACGACTCGCGCCTGTCGCCCGAGGAGTACGTGCGCAAGCTGTGGTCCCTCGGCCTGCAGGCATCGCTCGAGGAGGTCGTCACCGTCGGCGCCGCGATCCAGTTCCTGCTTGCCGACCGCCTCTCGGGCGCGCCCACGTTTGTCATCGGTTCCCCGGCCGTCTTCCGCCACGTCGCCGAGTCCGGCCAGCGGATCGTCAACGGCACCGCGCAGGCCGCCGAGGCGGAGCTCGTCGTCGTCGCCGGCCACGATCGCTTCGACTTCGACGAGCTGCGCATCGCCACCCAGGCGCTGCTCGCCGGCGCCGAGATGATCGCCGCTGACCGCGACCGGACGTTCCCCGCCGCCGACGGACAGCGGCCGGGCACCGGCCCGATCGTCGCCGCGCTGGAGTACGCGACACAGGCGACCGCGCGGATCGTCGGCAAGCCCGAGCCGATGATCTTCCACACGGCGATCGATCGCCTGGGGCCCGGCCGGGCGCTGATGGTCGGCGACCGCCTCGACGCCGACCTTCAGGGAGCGGGGGCCGCCGGCCTGGACGCCGCCATCGTGCTCACCGGCGTCACCTCGCGAGACCTGGCCGAGGCGGCCACCGATCCCGCGCCGGTGGCGATCGCCGAAACCCTCCATGCGCTCGTCTCCTCGTGACCCTGTCGGTGATCGTCAACCCCGCCGCCGGCGGCGGCCGGGCGGGCCGCGCCCTGGACGGGGTCCGGGACGCGCTGGAGCGCCTCGGCCTCGAGTACCGGATCCAAGCGACCCGCAGCCTCGACGACGCTCGGGAGCTGGCCCGGGCGGCCGGCGCCGCCGGTGAGACCGCGGTCGCCTTCGGCGGCGACGGGCTGATCGGCGCCGTGGCCGGCGCGCTGCGCGGCTGCGACGGCGTGCTCGGCGTGCTGCCCGGCGGGCGTGGCAACGACTTCGCCCGGGCCCTGAGGATCCCGCTGGACCCGCGCGCCGCCTGCACGATCCTCGCCACCGGAACGATCCGTTCCCTGGACCTGGGCGAGGTCAACGGCCACCCGTTCGTCGGCATCGCCAGCTGCGGGGTCGACGCCGACGCCAACCGGATCGCCAACCGGACCCACCACGTGCATGGGAAGCTCGTGTACTCCTACGCGGCGTTGCGCGCGTTGGCGCAGTGGCGAGCGGCGGCGTTCACGATCACGCTCGACGGTGGCCGGCCGCACACGATCACCGGCTACACGATCGCCGTCGCCAACTCCAGCTCGTTCGGCGGCGGCATGCGGCTGGCCCCGGCCGCCCGCCTCGACGACGGCCTGCTCGAGGTCGTCGTCATCGCTCAGATGAGCAAGCTACGGTTCCTGCGCCTGCTCCCGACCGTGTTCTGGGGCGGCCACGTTCACCATGCCGGCGTGGAGATCCTCCAGGGCCGCACCATCGAGATCGCCGCCTCGCGCCCGTTGGAGATCTACGCCGACGGAGACCCGATCGCCCATCTGCCGGCGTCGGTACGAGTGCTGGCCGGTGCCGTCCGGGCCGTCGTCCCCGCCAGCCCGGTCGAGCCACGCGCCGCGGCGTCCGCCGTCCTCACCCGCGCGCCGTCGTGAGCCGGCTCGACGCCAAGATCCTCGCTGCCCGGGCGGTCGGTCACATGGCCCGCCGCGCCGGCCGCGGCGGCGGCACGAGCCTCCCCGGCAAGGTCCTGACCCGCCTGGACCCCCAGGCGATCGAGCACCTCGCGGCCCGTCTGCCGCGCGGCTGCGCGATCATCTCGGCCACGAACGGCAAGACGACGACCGCGGCCATGGCGGCTTCGGTGCTCGAGCGCGCGAGCATTCGCCTCGTCCACAACCAGGCGGGCGCCAACATGGCCGGGGGCGTCGCTTCGACCCTGGCGGCGGCGGCCCGGCGCCACGGCGCAATCGCCGGCGAGCTGGGTCTGTTCGAGGTCGATGAGTTCTGGCTGGACCGCGTGGGGCCGCAGCTGCATCCCCGCGCCATACTTCTCGCCAACCTGTTCCGCGATCAGCTCGACCGCTACGGCGAGCTCGACACGATCGCCGACCGCTGGGCCGCGATGGTCACGGCGCTGCCGGCGAGCGCGCAGCTTGCCCTCAACGCCGACGACCCGCTGATCGCCGATCTCGGACGGGAGCGTGCCGGGGTCAGCTACTTCGGCATCGAGGACCGCTCGGTGGCCAGCGCCGAGATGCAGCACGCCTCGGACTCCAAGCACTGCCGTCGCTGTGGCACCGCCTACGTCTACGACGCCGTCTACCTCGGCCATCTCGGGGTCTACCGCTGCCCGGGCTGTGGGCGCGAACGGCCCACCCCGGCGGTCGCCGCGCGATCCGTCCGTCTGCACGGGACGCGCTCGTCGAGCTTCGCGCTCGTCACGCCGGGGGAGACGATCGATGTCGCCCTGCCGCTGCCCGGCCTCTACAACGTCTACAACGCGCTTGGCGCGGCCGCCCTGTGCCTGGCCCTGGGCGTGTCGGTCGCCCAGGTGGCCGATGGGCTGGCCCACGTCAGCGCCGCCTTCGGGCGCGCCGAGCGGATCGCCGTCGGCGACCACGAGCTGTCGGTGCTGCTCGTCAAGAACCCGGCGGGGGCCAACGAGATCCTGCGCACGCTGACGCTCGAGTCCGGCGAGCTTGACCTCCTCGGCGTCCTCAACGATCGCGTCGCCGACGGCCGCGACATCTCCTGGATCTGGGACGCCGACTTCGAGCTGCTGGCCGGGCGCGTGCGGCGGGTGACGTGCGCCGGCACGCGCGCGGCCGAGCTGGCCCTCCGGCTCAAGTACGCGGGCATCGCGCCGGCGCGGCTGGAGGTCGTGCCCGATCTCCCGGCGGCGCTTGACCGGGCGCTGGCGAGCGCGCCCGCCGGCGGCGCCGTCTACGCCCTGCCGACCTACACGGCGCTGCTGGAGCTGCGGGCCGAGCTCGCCCGGCGCGGCCACGTCGGTCGCTTCTATGAGCGGGAGGCCTCGGCGGCATGACCGAGGCGATCTGGCACGACCTCGAGTGCGGCGGTTACGGCGAGGATCTGTCGTTCTGGCGCCAGCTGGCCGCCCGGACGGGAGGGCCGGTGCTCGACGTCGGTGCCGGCACCGGGCGCGTGACCCTCGAGCTCGCCCGCGCCGGGCACGCGGTCCTGGCCCTCGATCACGACGACGCCCTGCTCGAGGTCCTGCGTGAGCGAGCCGGCGCGCTCGAGGTGCGGACGCTCGTCGGCGACGCCCGGGCCTTCTGGCTGGGAGAGACGTTTCCCCTCTGCATCGTGCCGATGCAGACGATCCAGCTGCTCGGCGGCCCCGACGGGCGCCGCCAGTTCCTGGACTGCGCGCGCGAGCACGTCGAGCCCGGCGGTGTGATGGCGGTGGCCGTCGCCGAGGAGCTCGACTGCTTCGAGTCGATCGAGGGCGCCCCCGGCCCCCTACCCGACGTGAGCGAGATCGACGGGGTCGTCTACTCGAGCCGCCCGGTGGCGGTGCGCCTCGACGGTGACGGCTATGTGCTCGAGCGCCGGCGCGAGACGGTCACCAGCGACGGCCGGTTGGCGAGCGAACGCAACCTCATCCATCTCGACCGGGTGACCGCCGAGTCGCTCGAGGCCGAGGCGGTGTCGGCCGGGCTGCGGCCCGTCGATCGCGTGGCGATCGCCGCGACCGACGACTACGTCGGCACGACGGTGGTGATGCTGCGTGGCTGAGCGGCTGCGCGTGTGCGCGCTGTATCCGGACCTCATGAACATCTATGCCGACCGCGGCAACCTGCGCCTGCTCGAGCAGCGCTGCCGCTGGCGGGGGATCGACTTCTCGGTCTCGACGAGCGGGCTGGGCGAGCCCTTGGATCCCGACGGCGCTGACCTCTACTACATCGGAGGCGGGCAGGACCGCGATCAGCGGCTGTGCGCCGAGGACCTGGCCCACCGCAAGCACGACGCCATCCACGCGGCGGCGGCGCGGG
Source organism: uncultured Solirubrobacteraceae bacterium (assembly GCA_963744845.1). Classification (GTDB taxonomy): domain Bacteria; phylum Actinomycetota; class Thermoleophilia; order Solirubrobacterales; family Solirubrobacteraceae; genus Palsa-465. The sequence continues at coordinate 375,121 of CAVUVE010000009.1, read as the reverse complement.
GAGCCGTGATCCTCGCGGTCTGCGGCGGCTATCAGCTGCTCGGTCGCTCCTACCAGCTGGGCGCCGAGACCCTGCCCGGGGTCGGGCTCGTCGAGCTCGAGACGGTGCGGTCCGACGGGCCCCGGCTGATCGGCAACGTCGCCATCGAGGTGGAGCTCGAGCCGGGACGCCCGCGCGTCCTCGCCGGCTTTGAGAACCACGGCGGGCGCACGCACCTCGGTGCCGGCGCCTCGCCGCTGGGCCGGGTGCTCACCGGTCACGGCAACAACGGGCGCGACGGCGCCGAGGGCGTGCGCGCTCAGAACGTCATCGGCACCTACCTGCACGGTCCGCTGCTGCCCAAGAACGCCTGGTTCGCCGACTGGCTGATCGCCACCGCGGCGGGCATCGACGAGCCGCTGGCGCCGCTCGATGACGAGCTGGAGGCACTGGCCCACGCCGAGGCGCGGCGCGCGGCGGGGCTGTGAGCCGGTCGGCCATCCGGTCGCTGGCCCGCCTCGGGGGCGCGCTGGCGCTCGCCGTGGGCGCCGGCGGGTGCGCGACGGCCGCGCACACCACCTCCGCCCCTCCGTCGAGCACGACGACGACGACGCGCTCGGTCGCCCCGTCAGCGTCGCCGACGACGAGCGCGACCTCGACCTCGACCGACTCGACGCTGCCGGGGGCGGGCAAGCCGCCGGTGACGATCGGCGACAAGAACTACACCGAGCAATTCGTGCTCGGCCAGCTCTACCTGCAGGCGCTCACGGCTCAGGGCTTCACCGTCACCATCAACCAGAACATCGGACCCACCGACGTCACCCGCCAGGCCCTGAAGACGGGCGCGCTGACGATGTATCCGGAGTACCTGAACACCTTCGATTCCGCGATCGCCGGGATCCGGCATGGCTTTCGCACCCGCATCGCCGCCGATCGCGCGGCCGAGCGCTACGCATTCGGGCACGGGCTGGCGCTGCTCGATCCCACCCCGTTCTCCGACACCGACGCGATCGCCGTGACCGACGCGTTCGCCCGCGACAACCAGCTGCGCTCGATCTTCGACCTGCGCCGGGTCGCGGCGACGATGACGATGGCCGGGCCCCCCCAGTTCGCGACTTCGACTCCCGGCCTGCCCGTCCTCTCCTCCGCCTACGGCGTCACCCCGGCGTCGTTTCGAGGGCTGCCGGTCGGCGCCCAGTACGAGCCGCTGAACACCGGCGCCGTGCAGGCCGCCTATGTCAACACGACCGACGGTCAGCTCGCCTCGGGCGACTACCGGCTGCTCGCCGATCCCCGGCGGACCTTCGGCTGGGGCAACGTCGTGCCCGTCGTCTCGGCCAAGGCACTCGCCGACGAGGGGCCGGTGTTCGCCGCCGCCGTGCAGCGCGTCGACCGGACGCTGACGACGCCGGTGATGCGCCAGCTCAACGCCGCCGTCGACGTCGCCAAACAGGATCCGGCGGCCGTGGCCAAGCAGTTTCTCGAAACGCACGGCCTGCTGTCGCCGCTGACCGGCTGACGGCTGCCGGCTGCCGGCTAGGTTCCGCTGGAGCCGAAGCCGCCGGCGCCCCGCACCGTCTCGGTGAGCGTCGGGACCTCGACGACCGCCGCGATCGCGACGGCGACGACGACGAGCTGGGCGATGCGGTCGCCGCCGGCGAGCTCGAACGTGCGGGTCCGATCGGTGTTGAGCAGCAGCACCCGCACCTCGCCCCGGTAGTCGGCGTCGATCAGCCCGGGGGCGTTGACGACCGAGATCCCGTGGCGGGCGGCGAGCCCCGAGCGCGGGAGGACGAGGCCGGCGTGACCGGCCGGGATCTCGACCGCGATCCCGGTGGGGACCGATGCTCGCTCGCCCGGCGCCAGCACCGCCGCCTCGAGCGCATACAGGTCCAGGCCGGCGTCACCGGGGTGGGCCCGGGTCGGGAGGCGGGCGCGCGCGTCCAGGCGCGCCACCCGCAGGGTCATACCGGCTGGTGCTCGCCGCCGAGGACGAACGGGGCGAACCGAGCCGCGACGTTCGGCGGCAGCCGAACCGAGACGCGAACCCCCTCGGGGGTGTCCTCGCGCTCCAGGTCCCCCGCCAGCTCGTGCAGCTCGGCCAGCCGGCCGCCCTCGCGGTAGGGGACGAGCAGCTCGACCTCGGCCAGCCGGCGCTCGAACTCGGACTCGATGCGCTCGATCAGTTTGTCGATGCCCTCGCCACTGGCCGCCGAGACGAGCACCGCCCCGCGGTGGCGATGGGCCAGCTCGGCGCGGCGCTCGTCGGAGAGCGTGTCGGCCTTGGCGAGCACCAGCACCCGCGAGGCCTCGTCGGCGGCGATCTCGTGCAGTACGTCGTCGACGGCGCGGGTCATCGAGTCGAGCTCCTCCTCCTCGACGGAGGCGTCGACGACGTGGAGGATCAGGTCGGCACGGATCGTCTCCTCGAGCGTCGCGCCGAAGGCGTCGACGAGCTGATGGGGCAGCTTGCGGATGAACCCGACGGTGTCGGTGATCAGGTAGTCGCGGCCGCCGGCGCGCAGCACCCGGGTCGTCGGATCCAGAGTGTGGAACAGGCGGTCGCGCACCGGGACCTCGGCGCCGGTGAGGGCGTTGAGCAGGGTCGACTTGCCGGCGTTCGTGTAGCCGGCGAGCGCGATCTGGGGCAGGGACGCGCGCTCGCGCTCGGCCCGCATCACCGACCGGGTGGAGCGCACCTGGGCCAGCCGCCGCTTGAGCGCGGCGATCCGGTCGCGGGCCAGGCGGCGGTCGGTCTCGATCTGGGTCTCACCGGGGCCGCGGGTCCCGATCCCACCGCCGAGGCGCTCGAGGTGGGTCCACAGCCCGCGCATCCGGGCCAGGTTGTACTCGAGCTGGGCGAGCTCGACCTGGAGCTTGCCCTCGGCGGTGTGCGCGTGGTCGGCAAAGATGTCGAGGATGATCGCCGTGCGGTCGATGACCGGCATGCCGAGCGCCTGCTCGAGGTTGCGCTCCTGACGGGGCGAGAGCTCGTCGTCGCAGGCGACGAGGTTGGCGTCGGCGGCCGCGAGCTCGCCCTTGAGCTCATCGAGCTTGCCGGGTCCGAGGTAGGCGTTGGGGTGCGGGCGGTCGCGACGCTGGATCATCTCCCCCACGGCGGCGACGCCGGCGGTGCGCAGCAGCTCGGCCAACTCGGGCAGATGGGCGGTCTCGCCCGCGGGCACCGCGGCGACCATGAATGCCCGCTGCCGGGCGCGGCGCTCGGGCGTCTCCGGCGGGCGGTTACCGTTTCGGTGAGGGGCAGGTGGCGAGGCCAACTGCCCTCATGGTAGCCCCGGCGGGGCGTGCAGCGGCCGCTACAGCCGGCTGAGGCGGTCGACGGCCTCGACCAGACGATCGTCGGGCGTGGTCAGCGAGATGCGAAAGAAGCCCTCCCCGTTCGGTCCGTACGCGCCGCCGGGCGAGATCACGACCGCGGCCTGCTCGAGCACGTACTCGCAGTACTCGGCGGCGGAGGCAAAGCCCGAGGGGACGGGCGCCCACACGTAGATCGTGCCCCGGGGCGGGGTGATCTGCACGCCCGCCTGGGCAAGGGCGTCGCACACCAGGTCGCGGCGGCGCTGATAGAGCGCGTTCATCTCCCGGACCTCGGCGTCGACCTCGGGCGCCAGGGCGGCCGCGCCGGCCAGCTGGATCGCCTCGAACAGGCCCGAGTCGACGTTTGACTTCAGCCGCCAGTACTGGGCGATCGCTTCGGCGTTGCCGACGATCGCCGCGCACCGCCAGCCGGTCATGTTGTAGCCCTTGGAGAGCGAGAAGACCTCCACGCCGACGTCCTTGGCCCCCGGCGTGTTGAGGAACGAGGGGGCCACGTAGCCGTCGAATGTCGTCTCCGAGTAGGCGTTGTCGTGGACGACGAGGATCTCGTGGGCGCGCGCCAGCTCGACCGCGCGTTCGAACAGGCCGTCGGGGACGATGGCCCCCGTCGGGTTGTTGGGGTAGTTGAGGAACATCAGCCGCGCCCGCGCCAGGACCGCGCTGGGGATCGCCGCCAGGTCGGGCGCGAAGCCCAGCTCCGGCTCCAGACCCATCAGGTAGGGCTCGCCGCCGGCCATCAGCGGGCCGCCGGTGTAGACCGGGTAGCCGGGATCGGAGGCGAGAGCGACGTCTCCGGGATCGAGGAACGCCAGGTTCAGGTTGAAGATGCACTCCTTGGCGCCGATCGCCGGCATCACCTCGGTCGCCGGGTCCAGGGCTACGCCGAACCGGCGCGCGTAGAACCCGGCGACCGCCTCGCGGAACTCCGAGCGGCCCCGGTTGGACGGGTACTGGTGCGTCGAGGGGTCGGCGACCGCCCGCTGGGCGGCGGCGATGATCGGCGCGTACGTGGGCATGTCGGGATCGCCGATCCCTAGGCTGATCACGTCGACGCCGGCGGCGCGCTTCTCGGCGATCTTGCGCTCGAGCTCGGCGAACAGGTACGGCGGGATTTGCTCGAGGCGCTTACTCGGTCGCATGCAGCTCCTTGATGAAGTCGTCGGCGAGCGTGCCGGAGAAGACCGGCACCGCCCAGCCGCTGAGATTAACGTGGAGGTCATCGGTCACCTCGACCTCCAGCTCGCCGCCGTCGAGCACGACCGTGACCGGGGAGTCGCCCCCGGCCAGCACGTGGGCGACGGCCGCGCCGGTCGCTCCCGTGCCGCTCGCCGACGTCTCCCCCACGCCCCGCTCGAAGATCCGGGCGCGGATCCGATCGGGGGCCAGCGGCGCATACCACGAGACGTTCGTCCGGTGGACGAACAGCTCGTGGGACTCGATCGCCGGGCCGATCGTCGGCAGGTTCAGCGCGGCCAGGGCGGCCTCGTCGGCGACGCGGATCGCGCACTGCGGATTTCCCACCTGGACGTGCTGGAAGTCCCAGCTGCGGCCGTCGGCGGTGAGGCGGGAGCGACCGTCGGGCGGCCCCTGCGGGTAGTCGGCGCTCTGAGTGCGCACCCGCCCGATGTCCAGCCGGGCCGTGGTCGGCGAGGTGATCGTGGGGCGGATCTCGCCGGCCGCGGTCTGGATCGAGAACTCGTCGGCGTTGGCCCAGCCCCGCCGGCGGAGGTAGAGCACCGCCTCCCGGGCCCCGTTGCCCGACAGCTCGGCCTCGGAGCCGTCGGGGTTGAAGATCCGCAGGCGCGCGACGAACCCCGGCTCATCGGGCGCTGACAGGAGCAGGATCCCGTCGGCGAACACCCCGGTGTGCCCCGCGCACAGGGCGCGGATCCGCGCCGGAGTCAGCTCGAAGGCGAGGTGATCGGCCTCGAGGATCAGGTAGTCGTTGCCCAGGGCTTGCCATTTCTCGAAGTCCACGCGGCGCGGAGTGTATGTGTACCGTCGCCTCGGTCATGGTTCGGCGCATCTCCTCGCGCGCGTCCGCGCCGCTGCTTGCGCTGGCCGTGGTCTCGGTCCTCTCGCTGGCGGCGCGCGGCCTGCTGCTCGGCCAGCCGTGCCAGTCGCCGTGCACGACGGCGAGCGAGCACACCCTCGTCTTCGACGAGGCCTACTACGTCAACGCGGCGCGGGTGATCGCCGGCATCCGCCCCCCCTCGGGGTCGCATTACGCCACCTCACCGCTCGGTACCGACCCCAACGCCGAGCACCCCCAGGGGGCCAAGCTGATCATGGCGGCGGCGATCGAGATCTTCGGCGACGGTCCGTTCGCCTGGCGGATCGGCTCGCTGATCTTCGGCTCGCTGGCCATCCTCGGCATGTACGCGCTCGTTCGTGGCGCCGGGGGCGGCCGGTGGTCGGCGGTGGGCGCCGCCGCGCTCATGGCCTGTGACAACCTGCTGCTCGTCCACGGTCGCATCGGGACGCTCGACATCTACGCGGTGGCGGCGATGGTCTGGGGCATCGCCCTGTACCTCCGGGGCCGGTGGGTGGCCGCGGGGGTGGTCCTGGCGGTGGCCGACTGCTTCAAGGAGGTCTCGTTCTATGCCCTGCTCGTCCTCGGCCTGATCGAGCTCGGCCGGGTGATCGTCGTCGCGCGCGATCCCGACCCGCCGGCGGACTGGCACTGGTGGCCGGCGCTCGCTCGCCTGGCGGCGACGGCGTTTGTCAGCATCGGCGTGTTCGTCGGGCTGCTCGGGCTGATGGGCCTCATCGCCCAGCCCTACGCCGACGCCGAGGGCCGGCTCATCACCGGCGGCCCGTTCGATCACCTGTGGCACATGATCACCTACGGAGCGCATCTGACCAGCCCCCACGGCCCGCAGGGGATCGCCTCCTATCCGTGGCAGTGGCTGCTCGACCTCAAGCCGATCACCTACCTGCGGATCAACCCGTCGCTGCCCGGGCAGGGGCTGTATGCGATCCGTCCCGTGTCGGCGTTCTTCGGGATGGTCAGCCCGCCGATCCTGCTGTTGGCGGTTCCCGGCGTCCTGTTCGGGATCTACCGCTTCGCCGTCCGCCGCCGCACGGTGGGCGAGACCGCGAGCGGGTCGGCGCCGACGCCGATGCGCTCGCTCGGCGACGTGCAGCTGGCGATCCTCGGCCCCGCCTGGTTTCTCGGCACGTGGCTGCCCTACGAGGCCCAGAGCGCCGTCGACAGCCGCACCAGCTACCTCTACTACATGGTCGTCGTCATGCCCGGCATCTACGTGGCGGCCACGTACCTGATCTCGCTCGGGTGGCGGCGCCGGCGGCTGTGGCTGCGGGCGCTGATCGGAGTGTGGGCGCTGAGCGTCCTCGTCGCCGCCGTCCTCATGTATCCGTTCGTGGCGGCGTTCTGAGTCACGCCCCCGCCGACCGGCGGGCGGCGATCTCGTCGGCGACGTCGGGGGGCGCGCGGTCGGTCACATCGATCACGTGCGCGCCGGCCAGCTTGCGCATCCAGGTGAGCTGACGGCGGGCATAGTTGCGGGTGCGGCGCTTCATCGCCTCGACGTCGCCGGCGAGCAGGTCGTCGAAGCCGAGGGCCCGGCGGGCGGTGAGCGACGCGCCGGCGGCGTGGGCCCGGCGGACCTCGTCGACGGCGCCGGCGGCGAGCATCGCGTCCACCCGGGCGTCGATGCGCCGGTACAGCGCCTCGCGCTCCATCGTGAGCCCGATCAGCAGGGTCGGATGTCGTGTGGCGTCGGTCCACAGCTCGGACTCCTCTCCGGGCGGCTCCAGCTCGCCGCTGTCGGACAGCTCGAGGGCGCGGACGATCCGCTGGCGGTCGGTGGGCGCGATCTCAGCGGCGGCCCACGGCGCCCGCACGGCCAGGATGGCGTGCAGGGCCGCCGGGCCGCGCGCCTCGAGCTCGGCGATCCAGCGTTCGCGAACCCCCTCGGCGGGTGGCGGGCGCAGGCTGAGCTCGGTGAGCGCCGCGCGCAGGTACAGACCGGTGCCGCCGACGACGATCGGCCGGCGACCGGCGGCGAGCAGCTCGTCGATCTCCGCGTGGGCGAGCTCGGCGTACTGGCCCGCGCTGAACGTCGCGTCGACGGGGAGAAAGCCGAGCAACCGATGCTCGAGCCGGGACCGCTCGGCGGCGTCGGCGGCCCCGGTGAGGACCGACAGCCCGGCGTAGACCTGGAGCGCGTCGGCCGAGACGGCCACCGGATCCTCCCCGGCCGCCCGCAGGCGTTGGGCGAGCTCGATCGCCACCGCCGTCTTTCCGACGCCGGTGGGGCCGAACAGCGCGATCACCTCCGGGGGCGTCATCGGCCCAGTATCGTGAAGCGATGGCTGTGAGCGGCGGCCCGCGGTGAGAGCCGGGGCAGGGATCTCCACCCACCCAGACCCGCTGGCGGGGGCGATCGAGGCCGCCCGCGCGGCGGCCGACGGGCTCGACGGTGAGCCGGCTGACCTGGCCGTGGTGTTCGCCGCCGGCGCCCATCTCGCCGCCCCCGAGGCCACGCTGCAGGGCGTGCACGATGCGCTGGCGCCCGAGGCGCTCATCGGCTGCGGTGCCGGCGGCGTGCTCGGTGACGGCCGCGAGCTCGAATCGGGCACGGCGGTGGCGGTGTGGGCGGCCTCCCTCGGTGACGGCTCGGCCCGCCCGTTTCACGCCACGGTGACCGAGGTGCCCGAAGGCGGCCTGCTCGAGGGCCTGCCCGAGCCGGGCGCCGACTCCGCGCTGATCATCCTCTCGGACCCGTACTCGTTTCCCACCGATGCCGTGCTGACCGGGCTGGCCCGCGACGCTCCGGGCGTGCCCGTGCTCGGCGGCCTCTCGAGCGCCCGCACGCTTGGCGGTACCGGCGCCCTGTTCCTCGACGAGACGGTGTGCGAGGAGGGGGCGGTCGGCGTGTGCCTGGACGGCGTGGAGATGATCCCGTGCGTCTCGCAGGGGGCGGCCCCGGTCGGGCGCGAGATGACGATCACCGCCGCCGAGGACAACGTGATCCTCGAGCTGGCCGGTAAGCCCGCGGTGCAGACGATCGAGGATGTCGTCGCCGAGCTGCCGACCGCCGAGCGCGCCCTCGTCGCCGCCGGGCTGCTCATCGGGATCGTCATCGACGGCGGCAAGCCCGACTACGAGCAGGGCGACTTCCTCGTCCGCGGGGTGCTCGGCGCCGACTCGGACACCGGCGCGATCGCCGTCGGCGCCAACGTCAAGCCCGGGCAGGTCGTCCGTCTGCATGCCCGCGACGCCCGCTCGGCCGACGAGGACCTCCGCGGGGCGCTCGGCCTGCGCGCCCGGGCGAGCGGTCACCAGCGGCCCGCCGGAGCGCTCGTGTTCTCCTGCAACGGCCGCGGCCAGTCGATGTTCGGCGCCTGCGATCACGACGCGACGGTCGTCCACGATGTCCTCGGCGGGCCGCCGGCCGCCGGGTTCTTCGCCGCCGGCGAGATCGGCCCGGTCGGCGGCCGCAGCTTCCTGCACACCTTCACGGCCACGGTCGCCGTCTTTCCGCAGTAGCCTGCGCGCCGTGTCCAGGCGCCCTCGGATTGCGCTCGCCGGCTCCGGCGTGCTTGTCACCGGCGCGACCGGCGGGCTCGGGCAGGCGATCGCCCGGGCGCTGTCCGAGCGGGGCGCTCGGCTGTTGCTCACCGGCCGCCAGGGCGAGATCCTGTCGAGCCTGGCCGGCGAGCTCGGCGCCACCACGATCGCCGCCGACCTGGCCGTCCCGGCCGACGTCGATCGCCTGGCGGCGGCGGCCGCCGAGGCCCGCGTCGATGTGCTCGTCGCCAACGCCGCGATGCCGGCCAGCGGCGCGATCGCCGACCTGGACGGCGATCAGGTCGACCGGACGCTCGCCGTCAACCTCCGCGCGCCGATCGCCCTCGCCCACGGGCTGGTCCCGATGATGACCGGCCGCGGCAGCGGGCAGATGGTGTTCATCTCCTCGCTCTCGGGCCACGTCGCCTCCCCGGCTTCCTCGCTGTACTCGGCCACGAAGTTCGGTCTGCGGGGCTTTGCCCTGGGCATCCGCGAGGACCTGCGCCGCTCGGGAGTCGGGGTCTCGCTCGTCGTCCCCGGCTTCATCAGCGACGCCGGCATGTACGCCGACACGGGCGTCGACCTGCCCGCCGGGGTGGGAACTCGCTCGCCCGAGCAGGTCGCCGCCGCCGTCATCCGGGCGATCGAGCGAAACCCGGCCGAGATCTTCGTCGCCCCGCTCAGCCTCCGCGCCGGCGCCGCCTTCGGGTCGATCGCCCCGGCGACGGCGGCCTGGGGGAGCCGGCTGATGGGGTCTCATCGGGTGGCTGCCGAGCTCGCCGCCGCTCAGCGCGCCAAGCGCTGACGGCGCTGGCGGCGGTCGCCGCTGACGGCTGTCAGTGGTGGCGGTCGCCGCTGGCGGTGGTCGCGTGCTCGCCGGTGACCGACGACAGGGCGGCCATGATCTCGTCGGCGAGCTTGGCGCCATCGTCGGCCAGCTCCGGCGTGGCCTGGACCCGCACGACGACATCGTCGCCGTCGACCTCCTCGAGCAGCACCGCCTTGGAGCTGGTCGGCGTGCCGATCTCGTTGTCGAGGATCGCCTGCACCTGGCTGGGCCGCACGCCGGAGGTCAACCGCACCTTGACATCGACCGAGTCGGGCTCCCGGAGCGGCATCACGGCGGCCGCGAGGACGACGTTGTTGGGGATCATGATCTGGTCGGCGCCGCGCGTCAGGGTCGTGTAGAGGAGCCCCAGCGAGCTGACGATCCCCTCAACCTGCCCGCCGACGGCCCCGGCCTGCAGCCGGATCCGCTCCCCCACCCGGAACGGCCGGGCGCTCAGCAGCACCATTCCGGCGATCGCGTTGCCGAGCGTCTGCTGGGCGGCGAGACCGACGATGACCGCCGTGAATCCGCCGCCGACGGCCAGCGTCTGCAGCTGGGCGCCCGCGACGCTGAGGGCCACCAGCACGGTGATGACGATCGTCAGCAGGCGAATCAGGAAGCCGACCGTGCCGGCGGTCGCCGGATCCATGCGCCGCAGGAAGGTGGGTCCGGCGAACCGGCTGGCGTCACGCGCCAGCGCCCAGCCGATCACCACGAGCGCCAGCGCGACCGCGATCTGAAGCGGCGTCTGTAGCGGATGGGACCGGTGGGGCTTCCACCCCAGGATGGCGCCGCGGTGGGCATAGGCGACGAGCAGGCCCGCCAACAGGGGGATGAGCACCAGCGCCTCGCGCTGGGCGCGCTTGACCGCTCGCTGGCTGTAGTCGACCGACAGTCCGACGCGCTCCCACGCTTCGCTGCGCGTCTCGAACATGCGATCGAGGTTCAGATCCCTGCGTGGCTTGAATTGCCGGGGCATAGCTCCTTGAAAACGTCGGGGTGTGCGTTGCTGTCTACCGGCACCGTCTAAACCGGCGTTATGGCCGGCGGATGGCACTAAAACAGGCTCCGCTGGTCGGGCTCGGGCGCGTCCACCGGGGGCACGGGCGCTGCGGGAGCGATCCGGGAGCCCCGCCGCCATTCCGGGGGCTCCAGTCCGGGGCTCCGGATCAGAGCCGCCAACCGCTTGCGCTCGCGCACCGGCGCATACGCGCCACGGCGATAGAGATCAATGTACCGCGGCACGAGGTCGGAACGGTGCTCCGCCAGCCAGTCCATGAACACCTGACGGACCTCGCCCCGCAGGTGCAGGGCGATTCCGGTCACGTACGCCGCGCCCGCCTCCGCGGCCAGCTCCAGGATCCGTTCCACCTGCTCGGGGGCATCGTTGATCCCCGGCATCAGCGGCGCCACCAGGATCCCCGTGCGGATCCCCGCCCGGTTGAGCTCGGCCACCGCCTCCAGCCGCGCCCGGGGATGCGGGGTGTGCGGCTCGGTCGCTCGCCACGCCTTCTCGTCGAGCGTCGGAACCGACAGCGCCGCGCTGAAGTCCGCCACCCGATTGAGCTCGGTCATCAGATCCAGATCGCGCAGCAGCAGCGGCGACTTGGTCAGCACCGACCCGGGGTTGCGGGCCGCGATCATCGCCTCCCAGATCCCCCGGGTGAGCTTGTAGCGCCCCTCGACCCACTGATACGGGTCGGTGTTCGTCCCCAGCGCGATGTGCTCGCCCCTCCACGACGGCTTGGCCAGCTCGACCCGCAATCGCTCGGGAGCGTTGACCTTGACGACGATCTCGCGCTCGAAGTCACGCCCGGCGTCAAAGTCGAGGTAGGTGTGGGTCGGGCGGGCAAAGCAGTTGTGGCTCACCACGCCGTTGGCGATGAAGTCTCCGGTGCCGGTCGTGATGTCATAGAGGGGCAGGTCGCGGCCGAGCGGTTCGACGGCGACGATCTTCAGCTTCGCGAAGGTCTTGACCATCTGGCCTTCGATCGAGCGTTTGCGCGTGATCGCCGGGTCGGTGAGATGAAAGAACCGCAGGTGCTCCGATAGGCCGCCTCGGATGCGGACGCTCTCCAAGCCGTTGTCCGCATGCCCACCCTCGCGGACCACCTCGAAGCCGAGACGCTGACAGCAGGCTTCCGTCCAGCCAAGGAGTCGTTGATCGGTGTTGCTGATGCGAAGCGCAAACGCGTTGCGGCCGCCCTCGGCGTCGAAGATGCCGGCGAGAAAGCCGCGGCACCAATCGAGGCTCGGTAGCAGTGGCCACTCGATCAGCTCGGTGATCCGGTCGACGGTCCGTGCGCGTCCCGAGTAGACCGACCGCACCTCACGATGCACGCCTGTTGCCTGAGAGAAGACTCGCTCGTTCGTGTGGACTCCCACCTCATCCAGAAACGTCCGCGTCCGGGCGAGCGCCTCGGGATCGGCCAGCGCGAGGCGAAAGTGACGGACGGTCGACCCGCCGCCTGACGAACGCGGGTAGCGATACGACCCCATCGTCCCATCGCCGCGAACCATCCCGCAGATGTAACCGCGGCGATAGTCGGCGTTGTGGACCGGCTGCGGCGCGAAGGCACCTGTGCCGACGAGCCGATTGCACGTCGTCAGATGCGGACGGTCCGGGGCGCCCCGTCCGCTGTTGACCACATGTTTCCAGCCACGATTCGTCAGGAGGCGGTGATCACCGCTCAGAATCAGTTCGGTTCCGTCCTCGGCGATGACCCGAAACGCGGGCTTGACCGTGACCCACTTGTCGAGGACCGTCGTCGCGACGTAGCGCCGATACGTTCCCTGCCGCGCCGTCCCGTAGATCGCCTCCCCCACCTCGAGTTCCTCGAGCGGCTTATGGCGACCGTTGGCGAGCAGGATGGGTGTGCCGCCCCACCCGCAATAGCTGCACGCATGGGTGCATCCCCGATACGGGTTGATCGTCCAGCGAAACGGCATCCGCGACGCCTCGGGAACGCGGTTGATGATCGACTTCGCCCGGACCTCGTAGAAACGGGTCGGGACCGCGTCGGGCGCCTCGAAATGACGCACGACCGCCTCATCGCGATACCCGGGGAGCCGGGCGCTCTCCTCGGCCTCCAGACTCAGGTTGCTCCACCTCATCGAACGTATGTTCGCATAGGCGCCGGACGGACGCGGAACCTCCGACCAACCGGCTTTTCGGAGCGTCAGCGCGCGGCGCGGGCGAGCAGCGAGGCCTCGCCCATCAGCGTCTGACTGGTGGCCGAGGCGATCTGGACCTCGACGAGCTCGCCGGGCGCGCCGAGGCCGGCGAAGTTGACCACCTTGTTGTGGCGCGAGCGGCCGCGCAGGCGGCTCGGGTCGGTGCGCGACGGGCCTTCGACGAGCACCTCGACGGTCCGGCCCACGAAGCGCTGGGCCCGCTCCCGAGCGCGGCGCTGGACGACCTCGACGAGGCGCTCCATGCGGGCCGACTTGACCTCGTGCGGCAGCTGGTCGGGCAGCGTCGCCGCCTCGGTCTCGCGCCGGGGCGAGTAGATGAACGTGAACGCGCCGTCGTAGCCGACCGCCTCGGCGACCTCGAGGGTCTGCTCGAAGTCGGCCTCGGTCTCGCCGGGGAACCCGACGATGATGTCGGTGGTCAGCGCGCAGTCGGGGACGTGCTCGCGGATGAGGGCGACGCGGTCCAGGTAGCGCTCGCGGCTGTAGGTGCGGCGCATGCGCTTGAGCACGGCGCTCGAGCCCGACTGCAGCGGCAGGTGGATGTGCTCGCACAGCGCCGGCAGCTCGGCATGGGCACGGATGACGTCCTCGCGCATGTCCTTGGGATGCGGGCTCGTGTAGCGGATGCGCTCGATCCCGTCGACGGCGTCGATCTCGGACAGGAGCTGCGCGAAGGTGATCCGCTGCTCGCGCGGCAGGTCGCGACCGTAGGAGTTGACGTTCTGCCCCAGCAGGGTGACCTCGCGCACGCCGTCGGCGGCCAGGCCCGCGACCTCGGCGATGAGCTCGTCCGGCCCCCGGCTGACCTCCCGCCCGCGCGTGGAGGGCACGATGCAGTAGGAGCACACGGAGTTGCAGCCGACGCTGATCTGAACCCACCCCTGCGCGTGGCGGGCCCGCTTGGCCGGCAGGTGGCCGGTAAAGCCCTCGAACTCGAAGAATCCCTGGGCGGTGAGCGAGTCGCTGGTCAGGAACTCGGCCAGCTTGTGGACCTGACCGGGTCCGAAGGCGACGTCGACGAACGGGAAGCGGGCGAACACCTCCTCCTTGACCGACTGCGCCCAGCACCCGCCGACGCCGATGACGCGCTCGGGATCCTCGCGCTTCAGGCGCTTGGCCTCGCCCAGCCGGGCGACGAAGCGATCATCGGCCTTCTCGCGGATCGAGCACGTGTTGAAGAGGATGAGATCGGCGTCGGCCTGGTCGGGGGCCTCGCCGTACCCGAGCGAATCGAGCATGCCCTTGATGCGCTCGGAGTCGTGCTCGTTCATCTGGCAGCCGAACGTGGTCAGGTGGTAGCGCTTCATCGACGTCTCAGGGTACCGCCGCTCAGCGCGCGTACTGGACCGCGCGTGACTCGCGGATCACGGTGACCTTGATCTGGCCCGGGTACTCCAGCTCCTTCTCGATCTCGCGGGCGATCTCGTAGGACAGCAGCGTCGCCGCATCGTCGTCGATCGCCCCGGGCGCCACCATCACCCGGATCTCGCGCCCCGCCTGCATCGCGTAGACCTTGTCGACGCCCTTGTGCCGGGTGGCGATCTGCTCCAGGTCGCGCAGGCGCTTGACGTACTGCTCGAGCGATTCGCCCCGCGCCCCCGGTCGGGCCCCCGAGAGGGCGTCGGCCGCCTGGACGATCACCGCCTCGATCGTCTGGGGCTCGACCTCGTTGTGGTGGGACTCCATGGCGTGGGCGACCGCCTCGGTCTCCCCGTAGCGGCGAGCCAGCTCGCCGCCGACGAGCGCGTGCGGCCCCTCCACCTCATGCGTGACCGCCTTGCCGATGTCGTGCAGGAGGGCGGCGCGGCGCGCGGTCTTCGGACTGGCGCCGAGCTCGTGGGCCATCATCGCCGCCAGCTGGGCCACCTCGATCGAGTGCGCGAGGACGTTCTGCCCGTAGCTGGTGCGAAACCGCAACCGCCCGAGCAGCTTGACCAGCTCGGGCGCCACGCCCTGGACCCCCGCGTCGAACACCCCCTGCTCGCCGAGCTCGACGATGTGGGCCTCGAGCTCGGAGCGCGTCTGGTAGTACGTCTCCTCGATCCGGGCCGGATGGATGCGGCCGTCGGAGAGGAGCTTCTCGAGGGTCAGGCGGGCGATCTCACGGCGGACGCCGTCAAAGCCGGAGAGGACGACGGCACCGGGCGTGTCGTCGATGATGAAGTCGACGCCGGTGAGGTTCTCCAGGGCGCGGATGTTGCGGCCCTCGCGGCCGATGATCCGGCCCTTCATGTCGTCGGAGGTGAGCTGCACCACCGACACCGTCGTCTCGGCGGCATGGGCCGCCGCCAGGCGTTGCATGCACACCGAGAGGATGTTGCGCACCCGGCGCTCGGCCTCGCGTTTGGTCTCCTCCTCGATCTGGCGGATGCGGCGCGCCGAATCGTGCTTGGCCTGCTCCTCGATCTCGGCGAGCAGCATCTGCTTGGCCCGGGCGCCGGACATCCCGGCCAGGCGCTCGAGCGTGCGCTCGATCTCCAGACGACCGTCGGCGAGCTTTGAGCGGTCCCGTTCGAGGTCGGCCTCGCGCTCGGCCAGGGTGGTCTGGCGGCGCTCCAGGTCGGTGCCGCGCTCGGCGAGGGCGGCCTGCAGCGCGGTGGCGGTCGCGGTATCGCGCTGCGCCGCCGCCGCTGCCGGTCCGGTGCTGTGAGTGCGGCCGTACAGGACCGCGGCGATCACGATTCCGACCGCGATGAGCGCTGCGGCACCGACGATTTCCATGGTCGTTTCCTCTCGCGAGGCCCGGACTCGGGCCTCTTCCTTCACACGGCGTTGATGACTTGAGAGCGAGCGACCGGCCCGTGCGGGCGCACGAGCGATGCCAGGACAGGCGGACGGTGGCTGTCTAGCGCTGGCAGGGTGTGTCTGACACCGACGTGGGTCGCAGCTGCGACCCTTTGAGGGTTGCCGTCAACATGGGTTTCTGGGGGTTCCGATGGCTGAAATTTGCGGGAGTTTCATGGCCTTCAGGGCCGTTCGTTCGCTGACGCAATCGTAGTACCGCCCCAAAGGGGGCGCAACGCGAGCCCCGGGCGGCCCGCCTGCGGCCCGGCGCAGACGGCCGGTACAGCGATCAGTCGTCGGTGGCGCGCGCGTAGGCGCCGAGGGCGTCGAGCGCCACCTCGGACTCATAGCCCTTGCGCAGCAGGACCCCGAGGGCGCGGTCACGGTCGCGCCGATCGCGCGGTGCAGCGGGAAAGCGCCGGCGCAACAGCTGCAGGGCGCGCTCGAGCTCGGTCGGCGCCTCGTCACCGGGGGCGCCTAGGTCCGAGCCCGAGGACACGGGGGCGAGCGCGCGCTCGGCCAGACCGCGCTCGACGCCGCGGGCGAGCAGACCGCGGCGGATCCGCTCGCTGCCCCACTGCTCGAGCTCGCGCTTGTCGGCGACGAACAGCCGGGCGAACCGCTCGTCGTCGAGAAAGCCCTGGTCGGCGAACGTCTGCAGCGCCGCGTCGATCAGCTCGGGGGCGATGCCCTTGCCCTCCAGGTGCGCGCGGACCTCGGCGACCGTCCGCTCGCGGCGGTTCAGGTGCGCGTAGCCGAGATCCAGCGCGCGCTGGAGCTTCTCGTCGATGGCGAACGACATGCGACGTCAGGCCCGTCGAGACGCGGGCGTCGCCTACGCGGCGGGCGCCACCGCCAGCGGCGGATCCTCGTGCTCGATCTCCTTGACGAGGTCGCGGCTGAGGCCGAGCGCGTCGTAGACCTTGTCCTCGATCTCGCGCGCCATCTCGGGATGCTCGTCGAGGAACGCCTTGGCGTTGCCCCGGCCCTGCCCGAGACGCTCGTCGCCGTAGGAGAAGAACGAGCCGGACTTGCTGACGATGTTGTGCTCGATGCCGTAGTCGAGCAGGCAGCCGGACGTCGAGATCCCCCGGCCGAACTCGATGTCGAACTCCGCCTGCTTGAACGGCGCCGCCACCTTGTTCTTGACGACCTTGACGCGGACCCGGTTGCCGACCGCCTCGGTGCCGTCCTTGAGCGTCTCGATCCGGCGGATGTCCAGCCGCTGGGAGGCATAGAACTTCAGCGCCCGTCCACCGGGCTGGGTCTCCGGCGAGCCGAACATCACCCCGACCTTCTCGCGGATCTGGTTGGTGAACACGCACAGCGTCTGCGCGCGGTTGAGGTTGCCGGCCAGCTTGCGCATCGCCTGGGACATCATGCGCGCCTGGGCGCCCACCGTCTGATCGCCCATCTGACCCTCGAGCTCGGCGCGCGGGGTCAGCGCGGCCACCGAGTCGACGGCGACCAGGTCGACGGCGCCCGAGCGGATCAGCATGTCGACGATCTCCAGCGCCTGCTCGCCGTAGTCGGGCTGAGAGACGAGCAGCTCATCGATGTCGACCCCGATCGTTCGGGCGTAGAGCGGGTCCATGGCGTGCTCGGCGTCGACGAACGCACACACGCCCCCCAGCTTCTGCGCCTCGGCGATGATGTGGTAGACGAGCGTCGTCTTGCCCGAGGACTCCGGGCCGAAGATCTCGATGATCCGGCCGCGGGGAACGCCGCCGATGCCGAGCGCGATGTCCAGCGACAGGGCTCCGGTCGGGATCGCATCGCAGTTGACGCGCGCTCCCGGATCGCCCATCCGCATCACGGTTCCCTTGCCGAACTGCCGCTCGATCTGGGTCAGGGCCCCCTGGAGGGCCGCCTGACGCTTGGCATCGGCCTTGGGGTCAGACGCGCCGACGGTTGCGCCTTTCTGATTCTCGCTCATGTCCTGCGGCTCCTTGTGTCTCTGCGCGTGTGAACCCGTCACGGTAGGACGGGGGGCGGACGGAAACGGCACGCTAGAACCGGGGCCCGTTACGAAACAAGACGCATTCGTCACGGACCGTCGACAAATCCGTGACGATTGTGAACGCCGGGCCCGACGGCTCGCCCTCGCGGCGGCCGCAGCGCCCCGCAGCCGGCCGGGCGGCCGACAGGCATCCGGGCGTCCCCGTCGAACCCACAGCTGGTTACATAGCCGTGCCGCCGTCCGCCCCGTCGCTGCCCCACGAGACGCCGTGGCCCGTGCGAGAATGCGCAGCACACAAAGAGCAAACGATCCCACGGAGACCCGTGTCCACTCTCACCGAAAACCTCAAGAACGAGTACACGAAGCGAATCCTCTATGTCACCGGGGTCCGCCGTCCTTCGCTGACGCAGCGCCAGACCCCGCATTACCGCATGCCCAAGCTGGAGGCCAACGGCGGGTATCTGCGTTTGAAGAAGTACGACGGCCCCGAGATTCCCGCCGAGGAGTACGAGAACCTCACGTACACCACGTACTCCAGCGATGACGCCACCACCTTCGCGCCGATCACGTCCTGCACCGGCGAGCTGGAGCTCAAGGGCTTTGAGTCCTACGGCAAGCCCGACCTCGACGGCGTGTGGACCGAGAACGCCCAGAAGTGCCCGTCGATCGTCAAGTACGTCGAGTCGATCGGCGCGCGCTTCGGCCGCGTCCAGCTGCTCAAGATGAAGCCGAACACGATGCGCGAGTGCCGCTGGGGCCTGCACCTCGACAACAACAACGCGGCCAACAACCCCGACGAGAACGGCTGGGTCGTGCGCCTGTGGCTCGAGCTGACCAACGATGACTCGAGCGCCCTCGTCGTCCGGCGCGACCAGTTCGACAAGGGCACCGAGCACAAGATCGCCCTGCCCCGCTATCAGCAGGCGGTCGTCGATTCCGAGTACCTGTACCACGGCGGCTATCACCACGGCCCCGGGATCCGCTACGCGCTCATCACCAGCTGCGAGAGCGGACCGGCGCTCGAGCAGTGGATCGAGTCCCAGACGGCGTAGGGCGTCGGATCAGGCCGGGTCGCCGGGGAGCAGAGGAACGCTCGCCAGCACCTCGTAGCGCGCGCCGGTCGGTCCGGTGTGCGAGCGATACAGGGACACCGCCTCGGCGGTGCCCCCCACGGTCGGAGGCGCGGGCAGCTCGGGCGGGCGCTGGGGTCCGCTCCGGCCGATCCGCGCCACCGTCACGTGCGCGAGGAATGGGCGGCGCTCGGGCACGTACCAGCCGCCATCGGCCAGCGCGGCCGCGACGTCCGCCTGCAGCCCGCCGAGTTCGCCGGCGGCGTCGGTCAGCCGCACCGCGGCCACCCGCGGGCGCCGCGGCGGCAGCCACGCCGGGGGCCCCGGCGTCAGCGCGAGCGCCGAGCGGGCCCCGACGGCGCGGCGCATCGCGTCGGCGATCGCGTCCGCCGCTTCCGTGGGCTGCCCCCCGAGAAAGCACAGCGTGACGTGCATCGCCTCCGGGCGCTGGAGGCGCATCCCGGGGGTGGGCGGCAGCGCGCGCGCCGCCCACGCCAGCAATTCGGCGCAGAGCGCCGCGGGCAGCTCCAGCGCGACGAACAGCCTGACGGTGGTCGGTGCGGGAGCGCTCACGCCGGCGGCGACGCGGCCTCGCCCCCACTCCCCCGCCGGTCTGCGCCGGTCGGCGCGTCGAGCAGCAGCCGCCGCAGCAGGTGCATGGACACCGTCACCGACCGGTCGCGGATGTCGGCCCGCGTCCCCGGCAGCACGGCGCGACGGGTCAGCCGGCGTCCCCGGCCAGCGCCGCCGTCGCCGTCGTCTGACATCCACACCGACATGTACACGAGCCCGACGGGCTTCTCCGCGGTGCCGCCCTCCGGGCCGGCGATCCCGGTGATCCCGACCCCGAGGTCGGCCGAGAAGCGGCGGGCGACGCCCTCGGCGAGCGCCTCGGCCACCTCGCCGGACACCGCGCCGAACTGCTCGATCAGTGCCGGATCGACTCCCGCCAAGTCGGCTTTGGCCTCGTTGGAGTAGACGACCGCGCCTCCCGGGAAGTACGCCGAGGCGCCGGGCCGCTCGGTCAGCCGCGCCGCCAGCAGACCGCCCGTGCACGATTCGGCGGTCGCCACCGAGTGGCCTGCCAGGAGCTCGGCCAGCTGATCATCGACCGTCGAGCCGTCGAGGGAGAACAGCGTGTCGCCGTGGCGTTCGCGGATGAAGCCGAGCAGGCGGTCGTAGGCGGCCTGTTCGGACGGCTCAAAGCGCGTGGCGATCTCGATCTCGCCGCGCCGCAGGCAGGTGGTGATCTCGAGCTCCGGCTCGAGCTTCAGGCCCTCGGCCTCGGCGTCGCGCAGGGTGTTGGCGATCTCGGACTCCGGGATCCCGAACAGGCGCACGATCTCGCGGCGATAGGTCGTCGCGCCCGCGATCGCCGCCTGCACGGCGCGCGTCTGCACCGCCCGCGTCCACATCGGCTGAAGCTCGCGGGGCGGGCCGGGCAGCACCACGACGGTCGGCCGCGTCCCCTCCGCGGGGGGCACGACCAGGCCCGGCGCCGTGCCCTCGGGCTCGAGCACCGTCGCGCCCTCGGGAATCACCGCCTGCTTGCGGTTGCCCCGTCGCACCGCATCTTCGGTGAGGTTGGGCCAGCGGCTCATCATCGGGCGCAGGATCTCGGCGATCCGCTCCTCGAGCGGGGCGTCGAGCACCATCTCGCGCCCGCTGAAGCGCCCGACGACCTCGGCGGTCATGTCGTCGGCGGTCGGGCCGAGGCCGCCGCTGGTGATGATCAGCGCCATCCCGGCGTCGGCCATGAAGCGCAGCGACGTGAGCAGATCCTGGGGTCGGTCGCCGACGATCTGGATCATCGCCGCGTCCACCCCGATCTCGCGCAGGCGCTCGCTCAGCCACGGGCCGTTGCGGTCGGAGATGATGCCGGTCAGCACCTCGGTCCCGGTGACGAGGATCCCGGCGCGGGGCACGCGGCCCACCCTCACGTCGCTCGTCCTCGCGTCGTCGGCGCTCATGCGCACTTGGGCTGCTGGGCGGCCGACAGCGGGCTGTGGCCGGTGGGAAGCAGGCGATAGCCGATCGAACCCGGCGACGCCGCGACCGGAACCGTGACGCCGTTGACCTTCATCTTGACGTTGTTGTTGCCCAGCGTGAGCAGCAGTTTGCTCGCCGACTTCGTCGGGATCGCCTGGCCGACGTTGAAGATCTGGCCGGGGATCAGCTTCTTGCCGGTGCCGTCGACGAGGCACACGTAGACCTGACCGGTCGGCTGCAGCTGGAGCTTGACGTTTGTCGGCGCCGCCCGCGGGGTGGGGCGGCGACGGTGACGGCGCGAGGTCCGGTGTCCGGTCTTGGTGCTCGTCGTCGTCGCCGGGTGAGAGGGCGACCCGGGGTTGTTCTTGCCCACCAGGAAGAGCACGACGACGATGGCCACCAGGACGGCCGCGATCACCAGCCACGGCGGGATCCCGCGGCGGCGCGGCGTCCGGTCTCGATCACGCCCGAGCGGCGCGATGGGGCGCAGCTCATGGTCGTCGGGGCGCTCGTAGCGCCGGCGGAAGTCGTCGATCAGCTGGCGGCTATCGAGCCCCAGGTAGTCGCCGTACGTGCGCAGGAAGCTCCGGACGTAGACCTCGCCGGGGAGCAGATCCCATTCCTCGTTCTCCATCGCCCGCAGGTACTTGGCGCGGATCTTCGTCCGCGTCTCGACCTCGTTGATGTCGATCTTGGCGCGCATCCGCGCCTCCCGCAGCCGGGAGCCGATTTCGTCAGCCATCGCCAGACAAGGCTATCGTCGCCGGCGCCGCGGAAAAGCCCCGCAAACACCCACCCAGCCCTACAGCTCGTCGTCGACCGGGTCCAGCGGCTCCGGCACGTCGGGGACGCGGGCCGCCGAGCCGTCGGCCTCGGCGAGGTGGGAGAGGATTCGCGGCACGTCGGCCTCGGTGATGAGCACCTGGCGCGGCTTGGACCCCTCGTAGCCGGAGATGATCCCCCGCCGCTCGAGCATGTCGATCAGCCGGCCCGCCCGGGTATAGCCGAGGCGCAGGCGGCGCTGGAGCATCGAGGTGGAGGCCGTCCCCATCTGCGCCACGAGCGAGATCGCCTCCTCGAGCAGCGGGTCCTCGTTGGCGTCGAGCGCGTCGTCGTCAGAGGACGCGTCCTCATCCTCGGAGGCGACCTCGTCGAGCAGCTCCTCCTGGAAGGCGGGCTCGCCCTGCCGGCGCCAGGCGTCGGTCAGCTCGAGGATCTGCTCCTCGTCGATGAATGCGCCTTGGATGCGCTGGAGCTTGGACGAACCGACCGGCGAGAACAGCATGTCGCCCTGTCCGAGCAGGGCCTCGGCGCCGTTCTGGTCGAGGATGACGCGCGAGTCGGTCTGGCTGGAGACCGAGAAGGCGATCCGCGACGGGACGTTGGCCTTGATCATGCCGGTGATGACGTCGACGCGCGGAGACTGGGTGGCGAGCACGAGGTGGATCCCGACGGCCCGGGCCTTCTGGGCGAGGCGGATGATCGAGTCCTCGACGTCGGCGGGCGCGACCATCATCAGGTCGGCGAGCTCATCGATCACGCACAGGATGTAGGGCAGCGGCGGCTCGCCGCGCTTCTCGCGCGCCCGGTTGAGCTCGGGCAGCGACCGGGTCCGCGCCAGGGACATGATCGAGTAGCGCTGCTCCATCTCCTTGACGAGGTTCTGCAGCGCGTTGGCGGCCTTGCGAGGGCTGGTGATGACGGGCGTGAGCAGATGCGGGATCGACTCGTAGTGATTGAGCTCGACCTGCTTGGGATCGACGAGGACGAGGCGCACCTCATGCGGGGTGGCCCGCAGGAGGATGCTCGAGAGCATCGCGTTCACGCACGCCGACTTGCCGGCCCCGGTCGTGCCGGCGACGAGCAGGTGGGGCATCTTGGCCAGGTCGGCACCGATCGCGTGGCCGGCGATGTCCTTGCCCAGCCAGACGGTGAGCGGCGACCAGTCGGCCGGTGGGGCCTGGAAGACGTCGCCGAGGTGCACGATCCGCCGGCGGGCGTTGGGGACCTCCACGCCCACGGCCTGCTTGCCCGGGATCGGCGCGAGAATGCGGATGTCGGTGGCGGCCAGCGCGTAGGCGAGGTCGTCCTTGAGCTGTGCGATCTTGGCGACCTTGATGCCCGGCGCGAGCCGGATCTCGTAGCGGGTGATGTGCGGGCCGGTCACCCGGCCGACCACCTTGGCTTCGATCCCGAAATGCCCGAGGGTCTCGAGCAGCGTGCGAGCGACCTGCTCCTGTCCGGCGGTGTCGGGACGGGACTCCTCGCCGGTGGAGCGCGTCAGCGGGCGCGAGCTGGGGACGCGCCACTCGAAGTCGGGATCCTCGGTGATCGACGATCGGTAGCGCCCCTGCGGGGTCAGGTCCTCGGGGTCCACCTCCGGGCGGGGTTGCGGTTCGGGCTCGGGCATCTCCGGCAGCGGCTCGGGCTCCGGCTCGGGCCCGAGGTCGATGTGCAACTCCTTGTCGTCCTCGAGGTCCGGGACCGGGGGCGCTCCGCTGATCGGCGGCGCCTCGACGTGGGTGGAGCGGATGATCATCTCGTCGGTGTCGAGCTCGGGGGGCAGGAGCGGACCCTCGTCGAGTGGAGCGGGGCCCTCGGCGACCTGGGCCCGCGCCGCCGCCGTCGCCGGCCGCCGCGCCAGCGTCGCCGCCAGGTCCTCGGTCGAGCGTCGCAGGGCGCGTCCGGTCCCCAGCATCCCCGTGCCGGTGACCCGGATGACGCCGGCAAAGCCGGCGCCGGTGACGAGGATGATCCCGGCCACGAGGCCGAAGATGGCGAGGATGTCGGCGCCGAGGACCGAGAGCAGATGCGAGGCGACCCACAGCTCACCCTGTCCGAGGATGCCGCCGCGGTTCTCGAAGCTGGCCGTCCGCCAGAACTCGTGCGCCGAGGCGGCTCCGGGACCGAGGCCGAGCGTGCCGGCGGCCAGCGCGAGCGTCAGCGAGCCGACCAGGCACAGCAATCCGGCCCGCAGGGGGCGGGCGGGGGGGCGCAGCTCCCGGGCGAGGATCAGACCCCCCGAGGCGACGAGGCCGGCCGGCACGGCGTACCCGAGCGCCCCGAACCCGTAGCGGATCCCGCGAACCGCGCCGTCGCCGAGGGCGCCACCCGCCCAGTGCAGGTAGGCGACGCCGCCGAGGAAGATCCCGACCGCGATCAGGGCGAGCGCCAGGATGTCGACGTGATGGGGCTCGAGGGCCAGCGAGGGCAGCGACGGGCGGCTCGCCAGCGGCGAGCGCCGGGCCCGCGACGGGGGCGCCGAGCGCCGCGTCGTCGGCTTGCGCCGGGCGGCGGACGACGAGCGGGTCTTGGGCTTGGGGCGGGTCTTCGAACGGGCGGCCATGTCCGAACTGCTGGCTTCGACGGCCGCGGTCGGGCTCCTGCCCCGTGCAAGCAGCCGATCAACGGTCCTTAAAGACTCGCGCGAGTGCCCACCGCGCCCCTTACCATCCGCTGACGTGGCCGAATTTGAGCGTCCCCCCCGGGTTCTCGTCGTCGAGGACGACGATGCGATCGCGCAGGTGCTCCAACGCTCGCTGCGTATGGAGGGCTACGAGGTCCGCGTCGCCGAGGATGGCCCGGCGGCCCTCGACGCCGCCCATGGCTACCTTCCCGACCTCGTCATCCTCGACCTGGGGCTGCCCGGCATGGACGGCATCGAGGTCGCCAAGCGCCTGCGCACGACCGATGACGACGTGCCGATCCTCGTCCTCACCGCCCGGGACGCGATCGAGTCGCGCGTCGAGGGCCTGGACTCGGGCGCCGATGACTACCTCGTCAAGCCCTTCGAGCGCCAGGAGCTGCTGGCGCGGCTGCGGGCGCTCCTGCGCCGGCGCCCGCCGCGCGGCCAGGCCCACCTCAGCGTCGGCGACCTCAAGCTCAACCCCGACACCCACGAGGTCCTGCGGGGCGACCGCCCGGTCGACCTGACCCAGCGCGAGTTCGAGCTGCTCGAGTACCTGATGCGCAACGAGCGGATCGTGATCTCCCGCCAGCGCCTGCTCGACGAGGTCTGGGGCTATGACCCGTTCTCCATGACCAACACGATCGAAGTCTTCGTGTCCAACCTCCGACGCAAGCTGGAAGCCGATGGCGAGCCCCGACTCCTTCATACGATCCGCGGCGCGGGCTACGTACTCCGCGTATAGGTCGGTCCCGATCCGCTGGCGCCTGGCCGGCGGCTCGGCGGCGTTGACGCTCGTCATCCTGGCCAGCTTCGCCGGCATCGTCGGCGTGCTCACCAACCGTCAGGTCCGCACCCAGTTCAACGACCAGGAGAGCGCGGCCGTCTCCCGGCTCACCGCCGAGCTCAACGGCAAGCTGACGATGAAGGGCACCGTGTTGAACTGCGATCTCCCCAGCCTGTACGAGTACGCGAACGCCGAGCACGCGCAGATCCGCTTCTTTGACTCCTCCGACGGCCAGCTTCTGTGCTCCGCCCCCGGCTTCCCGGTCGGCTTCACGTTCGCGCCCAACCGCAGTGCCGGGACCTACGCCCGTGACGGCTTTCGCGTCGAGGTGCGCGAGCTGACGGTCAAGCCGCTCGGCAGCGTCGACCTCGTCTACGCCCTGCCCCTCTCCGACATCGACCACACGCTCGCCCGCGTCCGCGTCTTCCTGCTCATCGGCGTCCTCGGCGGGGCCGTGCTCGCCCTCCTGGCCGGCCTGTTCGTGTCGGCGCGGGCGATGCGCCCGATCGTCGAGCTGACCGATGCGGCCCGTGAGATCGAGCGCACCCGCGACGCCAGCCAGCGGCTTCCCCACCCCGAAGCCGAGGACGAGATCGCCGAGCTCGCGCGCACCCTGGAGAACATGCTCGGGGCGCTCGATTCGGCCCGCTCGGACACCCTGTCGATGCTCGACCGCCAGCGGGAGTTCGTGGCCGATGCCTCGCACGAGCTCCGCACGCCGCTGACGAGCGTGCTCGCCAACCTCGAGCTGCTCACCGAGGAGCTATCCGGCGAGCAGGCCGAGACCGCCGAGGCGGCGCTGCGCTCGACGCGCCGGATGCGCCGCCTCGTCGGGGACCTGCTGCTCCTGGCCCGCGCCGACGCGCGCCGCGTCCAGCCGCGACGCCCCACCGACCTGGCCCGGGTGCTCGTCGACGCCGCGTCGGAGCTGGGGCCGATGGCCGACCACCACGAGCTCTCGATCCATGCCGAGCCGGCGATCGTCGAAGGGGTGAGCGACGAGCTGCACCGCCTCGTCCTCAACCTGCTCGAGAACGCCGTCCGCCACACCCCGCCGGGCACCGCGGTCCGGGCCACCACCCGAGAGCGCGACGGCGAGGCCGTCATCACCGTCGAGGACGAGGGTCCGGGAATCCCGCCTGAGCTGCGCCAGCGCGTGTTCGAGCGCTTCGTGCGCGGGGGCCGCGACGGGGGCCGAGGCTCAGGTCTCGGCCTGGCCATCGTGCGCTCGGTCGCCCAGTCTCACGGCGGCAGCGTGACGCTCGACGAACCCGACTCGAGCGCGGGCACGCGGTTTACGATCCGGCTCCCGGTCAGCCTTCCCGACGGCGTCCC
Organism: uncultured Solirubrobacteraceae bacterium; assembly: GCA_963744845.1. Lineage (GTDB taxonomy): Bacteria > Actinomycetota > Thermoleophilia > Solirubrobacterales > Solirubrobacteraceae > Palsa-465. Next base: position 348,912 of record CAVUVE010000009.1, on the reverse strand, counting down.
CGACGGCGCGCCCGACACCGGCGTCGACGACGTTCTCGACGCCGATCAGACCTCGACGACGACCGGCAGGACCATCGGCCGGCGGCGCAACCGGTCATAGACGAACGCCGCCAGATCATCGTGGAGGGCCTCCTGAAGCAGGTCGATCTCGCGGATCTGCTCGGCGGCGGCGGCGGCCAGCGAGCGCTCGACCTCGTCGCGGATGTCGGCCACCACCTCGTCGGCCTGCTCGATGAACGGCACCCCCCGGAAGATGACCTCGGGCGGCACCACCGACTCGCCCGTCTGCTCGGACACGGTGGCCACGACGATGAAGATGCCGTCGGCGGAGAGCATCCGGCGGTCGCGCAGGGCGACGTCGGCGGGATCGCCGATATCGACGCCGTCGACGAAGATCATGCCCGCCTGCTCAGGCTCGCCGTAGCTCGCCCCGGAGGCGGTGAGCTGCAGCGGGAGGCCGTTCTCTGACTCGAACACCGCGTCGGGATCGATACCCACGGCATCGGCGAGCTGGGCGTGGAGGCGGATCCGCTTGTGGTCGCCGTGCATCGGCATCACGTAGCGGGGCCGGACGAGGTTGAGCATCAGCTTGAGCTCCTCGACGTAGCCGTGTCCCGAGGCGTGGATCGGCGCCTCCCGCGGAGTGATCACGTCACAGCCGATGTGATACAGGCGGTCGACGGTCTCGTTGACCGCCCGCTCGTTGCCCGGGATCGGGGTCGCCGAGAAGACGACGGTGTCGCCACGGCGCAGCGTGATCTGCCGGTGGTCGTTGTAGGCCATCCGCCGCAGCGCCGACAGCGGCTCTCCCTGGGAGCCGGTAGAGACGACGACGACCTTGTGGTCGGGCCAGTCCTCCACCTCATGGGGCTGGATCATGATCCCCTCGGGCACCTCGATGTGCCCCAGCGAGCGCCCGATGTTGACGTTCTTGCGCATCGAGCGCCCGACGAGGGCGACCTTGCGCCCGAGCGCGGCGGCGGCGTCGACGACCTGCTGGACGCGATGGATGTTCGAGGCGAAGCTGGTGACGACGATTCGCCCGTCGGCCCGGCCGAACACCTCCTCCAGGTGCGGGCCGACCTCCCGCTCCGACGGTGAGAAGCCCGGACGATCGGCGTTCGTGGAGTCGCCGCACAGCAGCAGGACGCCCTCGGACCCCAGCTCGGCGAGGCGCGCGATATCCGCGGGTTCGCCGTCGACGGGGGTCTGGTCGAACTTGTAGTCGCCGGTCAGCAGCACCGTCCCCAGCCCGGTGCCGAGCGCGACCGCGCACGAGTCGGGGATCGAGTGGGTCATGTGCACGAGCTCGAGGGTGAACGGGCCGAGCGGCACCTGATCGCCGGTCGGCAGATCCTCGAGCTTGACGTCGCGCAGGTGGTGCTCATCGAGCTTGGACCGTGCCATGGCGACCGAGAGCGGGCCGCCGTAGACGATCGGCGACCGTCCCGAGCCGCTGCGCGCGAGCTCGCGCAGCACCCACGGCAAGGCCCCCAGGTGGTCCTCGTGGCCGTGGGTGATGACGATCGCCTCGATGTCGTCCGCGCGCTCGCGCAGGTAGGTGAAGTCCGGCAGGACGAGGTCGATCCCCAGCATGTCGGTGGTGGGGAAGCGCAGCCCGGTATCGACGACGACGATCCGTCCCTCGGACTCCACGACCGTCATGTTCTTGCCGATCTCGCCGAGCCCGCCGAGCGGCAGGACCCTCACATCGCTACTCACGCGGCGGTGGCCAGCATGCCGTGGCGCTCGAGCATCGCGCGCACGGTGGAGAGCTCGTCGGGATCGAGCTCGACGTAGGGCAGGCGCGGACCGCCCACCGGCAGGCCGATCAGACCGAGCGCCGCCTTGTTGCTGACGGCCAGCGGGGCGATCGACAGGTCGCGATAGACGTCCTGCATGCCGGCGTCGATCTCACGGCGGCGCTCGGGCTCGTCGACCATGCGCCGCATCTCCTCGCCGAAGACGTGGCTGCAGGTGAGGATCCCTCCGGGCTCGCCCATCTCGAGCACGTCGACGAGCATGTCGTCGTTGCCGGCGTAGATCACCATCCCGTCGACCGTGGCCAGGTTGGCGGCGTTGGCCTGCTTGACCCCGACGATGTTGTCGAGCTGGGCGAGCTCGGCGAGGAGGTCGTTGGACATGTCCGAGCCGGTGCGCTGCGGGATGTTGTAGAGCAGGATCGGCAGGTTGGTGGCGCGCACCACCTCGCGGTAGTGGGCGACGATCCCGCGGCGGCTGGGCCGGTTGTAGTACGGATTGACCGACAGCAGGGCGTCGGCGCCGAGCGCGGTTGCCCGCTCGGTCAGCATCACCGCGTGGCGGGTGTCGTTGGAGCCGACGCCGGCGACGACCGTGTGGCTCGAGCCGAGCTCGGCGACGGCGAGCTCGATCATCCCGAGATGCTCCTCATCGTCGAGCGTGGCGGCCTCGCCCGTCGTGCCGCAGACGACGACTCCGTCTGAACCGTGCTCGACGAGATGGTGCATCAAGCGCACCGCCGCGTCCTCGTCGACCCGTCCGCGCTCGTCGAACGGCGTCACCATCGCGGTCAGGATCGATCCCAGGTCAGGCGGCATGGCCAGGGATTATCGCAGGGGCGCGGACTGAAACGCCCTCACCCACCGCCTGTGGTCGCGAAGGTGGCCGTCACCGTCTGGTCGCTGGTGATCGTCAGGTCGCATTTCCCCGCATCGGTCTCCGCGGGGCAGTTGTCGCTGAAAGTCGGAAACTGCGCGAGCGTGCGGCTGCCACCGTTGTCGGCCTCGACCATCATGTGCGTGTTGAGGCGCACGAGCATCGAGCAGGGCAGCGGCATCTGATCACTGCTGAGGGTCCCGCAGTAGACCGGCGCCCGCGGATCCGTCGTGGCCACCGGCGTGTCGCCGTTGGCGATCATCTCGACCTGGGAGGCCTGGGGCGAATCGAGCGTGAGCCTGGCCGCCGCAGGGATGAAGTAGACGTCGACGGTGGTGTTGTTCGAGGACGGCGTCAGCTCGCAGGCACCGGTTCCCGTGCAGGCGCCGGTGAACTTCTCAAACGCCGAATCGGCCGGGGTCGGCGGGTCGCCGGCCTCGCTTCCCGGCGTCTCGGTGATCGTGATCGTCGTGTTGACCGGAATGTCGACGTGACGGACGCACGCCGGGGCGTCTCCCGGGTTCAGGCAGGAGATGGTGACCCCGGACGGCTGGAGCGTGGCGCTGCCCACCCCCACGCCCAACCCCTGTTCGGTATCGCCGGGGTAATGGTCGAGGATGACCTGGAAGGTGACTCGATAGCACCCTGACGGCGGCGGCTGGTTGAGATTGTCCTGCGCGCAGCTGCTCGGCGGCGCCGGGGTGGGTGTGGGCGTCGGCGGACCGGGGGTCGGATTCGTGCCCCCGCCGGTGGGGAGCTTGTGCTTGACCGGGGGAAACTGGCCGTTGGTCCAGACGCGGCTATCGACCGCCCGGCGGGCGACGAGGCCGGGGACGACCACCATCCGAGCCTTGGCCCCCTTGCCGACGGTTCCGTGCACCCAGCGAGCGAACTGGTCGGGCGCTTTCTCGAACTTGCCCTGGTTGATCAGCCGGCGCAGCGTCGACCCGGGGTAGCCGTTGGTGTTGAACTGGAAGTCGACGAGCGCGTCGAGCTGGTCCTGGGTGAGCGGCACCTTGGTCGTGGCGAGAATCGTCGCCACCCGGGCATTGGCGTCCTTGACGAGCAGGGCCACCGCCTGGCTGGGGCTGAGGCGGTTGAGCGGACTGGCGGCGTCGGCCGCCGTGCACGGATGCGGCGGCGCCAGGAGATGGCCGTAGCCGGCCGTGCAGAAACCCAGCGGATCGTTGTAGATCACGTACTGGCCCTGGGCGTTGAGCTTGAAGCCCTCGGAGTCGGCGATCAGCTGCAGCCCGCGGGCATCGAGGCTCTGCGCGCCGGTCGCGGCGAGCGGCAGCCGGTGCGCGCGGCGGGTCGCCGCGGCGTCGATCGTGATCGGCGTCGTGGCGAACGCCGTGTGCCGCCCGCAGCGCTGGACCGCCAGGACGGTCCAGGGCAGGGTGTCGGTCAATCGGGGGGTCGACCACCGGCCCGTCCAGTCGCCGCCGGTGACCGTGGCTTTGCCGATCCGGATCGTGCCGTAGGGGCTGACCCCCTTGACGTAGGCGGTGAGCGTGACGTCACTCGTACACGCCCATCCGTGACCGGTCAGCCGAACCGAGCTTCCGGCCATCACCGTGTCCTGCGCGCTGGAGAGGCGCGGCGCCGCGGCCGCCGACGCGGATCCGATCGCCAGCACGGCGGCCAGCGCCAGCAACACGGTGCGAATGATGGTGAGCGTGCGGATCACGTCGGGCCCCCGCCCTGCCACGAGCCCGCCTGTTATACCACCCCGCGCGCGCTAGCCGAGCAGTCGCTCGTACACCCGGTAGCGCTTGACCACCCGGCCGCCCATCGCCTGCAGGCCGCGATTCATCGAGTGGTTGGTCTCGAGGATGACGCCCGCCTCCCCGTACTTCTGGCGCCCGCGCTCGGCCGCGGCGAAATGCTCCATGTAGAGCGCCGCCGCCACGCCGGTGTGCTGGTACTCGGGCAGCACCCCGAGGAAGCCGACGCGCAGGCGATCGATGATCCGGCCGCGGTTGAGGTAGTACCACCAGCCGAACGGCAGCAGGCGGCCGCGCATCTTCTTGTAGATCTGGTGGATATCGGGGATGGTGATCGCCATGGCGATCGTCTGGCCATCGGCCTCGGCGACCATGAACCAGTCGCGGGCGTAGATGAGCTGCATGTCGACGGTGTAGGCATCGAGATCGGCCTTGGAGTACGGGACGAACCCCCAGTTCTGCGACCAGGCGGCGTTGTAGACGGTGGCGAACTCGTCCATCTCGGAGCGCAGGTGGCGGCGCTCCATCTTGCGGATGGTGATCCCGTACTTGGTGTGGGCCCGCTCGGCGATCCGCGGGATGATCGGGTTGAGGTCCTTGCGGTTGTCGATCGAGAGGTCGTAGTTGAGCAGGTCCATGACCTTGCTCAGGCCCGCGGCCTCGCACATCCGCTGGTAGTACGGCGGGTGCCAGGGCTGGCGGATGAGCGGCTCGCGATCGAAGCCGTCGATCACGATCCCGGCCTCGTCGTTGAGCTGGAAGTCCATCGGTCCGACCATGCGGTCACAGCCGTGGGTTCGCAGCCATGCCTCGGCGGCGGCGAGGAGCGCGTCGAGGATCTCCGGATCCTCCTCGAACTCGAGGAAGCCGAACATCCCCCACCGGCTGCCGTGGTACCGGTTGAACGCGAAGTCGACCTGCGCCGAGGCCCGCCCGACGACCCGGCCGTCCCGCCGAGCGAGGAACAGCACGGCGTCGCCGTGGGTGAAGAACGGGTTGAGCTTGCGGTTCAGGAACGCGTAGCGCTCGAGCTTGAGTGGCGGAATCCACGGCGTTCCGGCGTGCAGCCGGAAGGGCAGGGCGACAAATTCCCTGAGCTCGCGCACGCCCCGGACGGGGCTAACGTTGACGGTCATGGCGCAACCGTATCTCGACCACGTGCAGATCGCCGCCCCGCCCGCCTGCGAGGTCCAGGCCCGCCGCTTCTACGGCGAGCTCCTCGGCCTGCCCGAGGTGGAGAAGCCGGCCGCGCTGCGCGGCCGCGGCGGCGTGTGGTTCGCCCTGGACGGCGGGGCCGGCGGGGCGCAGCTGCACGTCGGCGTCGACGCCGACTTCCGGCCCGCCCGGCAGGCCCATCCCGCCCTGCGCCTCGATCCCCCGGCGCTGGAGGAGCTCGCTCGGCGCCTCGACGCTGCCGGCTACCCCGTCCGCTGGGACGGGGAGCTGCCCCACGTCCGCCGGTTCTTCACCGACGATCCGTGGGGCAACCGCCTCGAGCTCCTGGCCGGCTAAGCCGCCTAGGCCGCCTTGGGCAGGTCCGCCGCCTGCTCCTCGCCGGAGCCGCGGTAGCGCGGTCCCCGGTAGGGGCCGGGCTTGGGCCGCTGCTTGCCGCCGGGGAACGCCAGGCGCAGGATCGTGCGCTGGACCATGCCGAGCTGCTGATGAAACGGCCCGGTGTTGTACGGCAGGTCGTAGCGCTCGCAGATCTCGCGCACCTTGGGGGCGATCTCGCCGTAGCGCGTGCTCGGCATGTCCGGGTACAGGTGGTGCTCGACCTGGTAGCCGAGGTTGCCGCTGATCACGTGGAACATCGGCCCGCCATCGATGTTGGCGGCGCCGAGCAGCTGGCGCACGTACCAGCCGCCGCGCGTCTCGTCGTCGGTCTCCTCCTGGGTGAACGTGTACGTCTGGTCGGGGAAGTGACCGCAGAAGATGATCGCGTAGGACCAGACGTTGCGGATCAGGTTGGCGACGACGTTGGCGGTCAGCGTCCGCTTGAACGGCTCGCGGAACGAGCGGCGCTCGATCAGCTGCGAGAGCAGGCTGTCGGAGCCGGTCTTGCGCTGGGCCTTGCGCACCATCCGGCGGGCCCGGCGGGGCAGGCCCGAGGCGGTCGACTCGTCATGGGCCTTGGCGGCGATCACGGCGACCTCGATCAGGGTCATCACCGCCCCGGAGATGACCGGCCAGGCGATGTAGTCCTTGGTGATCTGCGCGCGCGCCTTGCCGGCGATCCCCTTGAGCTCCTTGCGGACCTGCTTCATGTCCTTCTCGCCAGAGTGGATCGCGTCGAAGTCGAGGTCGTGGAACGCCACCCCCCACTCGAACAGACTCGCCAGCACGATGTTGTAGAACGGCTGCAGGAGATAGAACGGATACCACTTCTGGCCGGGATCGATCCGCATGATCTCGTAGCCGAGATCGCGGTCCTTGCCGACGATGTTCGTGTACGTGTGGTGGATGAAGTTGTGCGAGTGGCGCCACGCCTCGGCGGTCGAGGCGGTGTCCCAGTCCCACGACCGGGAGTTGATGACCGGATCGTTCATCCAGTCCCACTGGCCGTGCATGACGTTGTGGCCGATCTCCATGTTCTCGAGGATCTTCGAGAGGCCGAGCGTGGCCGCGCCGAGCAGCCATGGTGCCCGCCAGCGCGAGGCGATCAGCTCAGCGCGCCCGATCAGCGCCAGACGGCGCTGGAAGGCGATCATCGAGCGGATGTAGGTGGCGTCGCGCTCGCCGAGGTCGGCCTTGATCTGCTCGTGGAGCTCGTCGAACTCCTTGCCGATGGCCTCGATCTGCTCGTCGGTGAGCCGGTGCAGGGGGTTCTCGGACGGGTCGATGTCCGGGGCGGCGCCTGGGCCGCTGCCATTGCCATTGTGGACGGCGGTGGTCATGCGTCCTCCTCGTCGGGGGTTCTCATAGCTCGATCTCGATTGCTCCTTCGGGAGCGTGGATGCAGGTGCGGATCGTCTCGCCTTCCTCGCCGTGGACCTTGCCGGTGCGCAGATCACGCACCATGCCGGAGCGCAGCTCGCCGACACAGGTGTGGCAGACGCCCTCGCGGCAGCCGTAGGGCAGGTCGAGGCCCGCCTCCTCGCCGGCGACGAGGATCGGCTGGCTGCCGTCGGACTCGGCCTCGGTCTCGGAGCGCAGGAACGTGATCGTGCCGCCGGTGCCCTCCTCGCCCTCGCCGAGGCCGAGCTTGGGTTGGAAGCGCTCCATGTGCAGCCGCTCGGTGGCGTCCGCCTGCTCGTAGTGCTCGCTGAAGGCGTCGAGCATCTCGTTCGGGCCCGAGATGAAGGTGTCGCGCTCCTGCCAGTCGGGGCACAGCCGGTCGAGGTCGGGCGGGCCCATCCGCCCGTTGTCGGCGGTCAGCTGCTCGTGCAGGACGAAGCCCTCATGCTGCTTGGCGTAGTCGCGCAGCTCGTCGCCGAAGATCACCTCGTCGGTCTTGCGGGCCGAGTGCAGGAGCACGACGTCGCCGAGTTCGCCGGACTGGTGCAGGTGACGCAGCATGCTCATGATCGGCGTGATGCCGCTCCCGGCGCTGATGAACAGGAGCTTGTCGGGCAGCTCGTCGGGCAGCAGGAACTCGCCCTCGACCCCGCCGAGGGAGACGATCGTGCCCGGGCGCCCGCGCCTGACCAGGTACGGCGAGACCTTGCCCTCGTCGACGTTCTTGACCGTGATGCTGATCAGACCGTCCTCGCGTCCCGGGTCCGACGTCAGTGAGTAGGCGCGCCAGTGGCGCACGCCCTCGATGTCGAGGCCGATGCGCAGATACTGGCCGGGCTGGTGTCCGCCCCAGCGGTATCCGGGCTTGATCAGGACCGTCGCGGCATCCTCGGTCTCGTGATTGATCGATTCGATGCGTCCGCGCAGCTCGCGGGTCGACCACAGCGGGTTGATGAGCTCGAGATAGTCGTCGGGCAGCAGGGGCGAGCTCAGCGCCGCCAGGCCGCGCAGGAGCCGCCGCTGCAGCGGGTGCACATTGGGTTTGGCTCCTCTCTCAGGCATGCTTCCTACTCAACAGTAATATCCGATCCAGTAGATTTGTACACGATTTGTCGGGACAAGAGGCCAGAGACGTCGACGGCGTCCGCTCTCCCCGCCGCGCCGGTACCCGCGGGATGCCGCGCTCGGTGCGCGAGCAGCTCATCCTGCAGGTGGCCGGGCAGGTGTTCGCCAAGGGGGGTTACGACCGCGCCTCGATGGACCGCATCGCGGCGCTCGCCGGCGTCTCCAAGCCGATGCTGTACGCCTACTTCGGCTCCAAGGAGGGCCTGTACCTCGCCTACGTGGAGCGCACCGGCGGGGAACTGGTCCAGCGGTTGGTCAACGCCGACGCCGACGACGGCCAGGCCCGGCGCCTGCGTCCGGTCATCGATGAGTTCCTGGCGTTCGTGGAGGAGCATCGCGACGGGTGGACCGTACTCTTTCGCGAGCTGAACGCGAGCCGTCCGCTCGCCGAGCAGGTGGCCCAGTTGCGCGGCGAGATCGTCGCCGAGGTGCGCCGGATGCTCGAAGGCGACGGGTCCGGCCTGGCGCCCCCCGCCTCCGAGGGGGTCGCCGAGGCGATCGTCGGCGCCGGCGAGTCGCTGGCCAACTGGTGGCTGCACAAGCCGTCCGTCCCCCGCGAGGACGTCGTCGACTGGTACGTCGGGCTCGCCCGCGCCGCCATCTTCAGCGCCGCCGGGCGCTGAGCGCCGCTCAGAGAATGCCGGGGAAGGCCCCGCCGTCGATGAGCAGGCTCTGGCCGGTGATGTAGCCGGCCTGGGCCGAGCACAAGAACGCGCACGCGGCGCCGAACTCCGGCGGCTCGCCGAACCGGCCGGCGGGAATCTCGCGGCGGCGCCGCTCGGCCAGCTCCTCGGGATCGTCGCCCTGGCGCTCGGCGGCGGCCTCGGTGTTGGAGCGCAGGCGAGCGGTGTCGAAGGCGCCCGGGAGCAGGAAGTTGATCGTGACGTTGGCCTCCGCGACCGAGCGCGCGACCCCGGCGAGGAAGCCGGTCAGTCCCGCGCGAGCCCCGGAGGAGAGGTCGAGCCCGCTCATCGGCATCTTCACCGAGCCCGAGGTGATGTTGACGATCCGCCCGAAGCGCCGCTGCACCATCCCGTCGACGACGGCCTGGACGAGGGCGATGGGCGTCGCCATGTTGGCGTTGACGCCGGCCTGCAGGGCGTCGAGGTCGATGTCGCGAAAGTCGCGCATCGGCGGCCCGGCGTTGTTGGTGACGAGGATGTCGGGCGCGGGCTCAGCGTGCAGCAGCGCGGCCCGCCCCTCGGCGCTGCCCACATCGGCGACCACGGGCACGATCTCGGCGCCCGTCTCGCGGGCCAGCTCCCCGGCCACGCGGGTCAGCCGCTCGCCGTCGCGGCCGTTGATGACCACGCGAGCACCGGCCCGGGCCAGCTCGGCCGCGCAGGCGCGGCCCAGGCCCTGGCTGGAGGCGCACACGATCGCCTTGCGTCCCTGAAGGCCGAGGTCCATGATCAGCTGAGCAGATGCTCCAGGCCGACGACCGGGGAGTCCTTGAGCGTGGCGACGCGGCGGATGGCCAGCAGCACGCCGGGCATGAACGATTCGCGGTCGACCGAGTCGTGGCGGATCGTCAGCGTCTGACCGACGTCGCCGAGGATGACCTCCTGGTGGGCGACGAGGCCGGGGAGCCGGACGGAGTGGATCGGCACCTCGGGAGCGTCGTCGCCGGCGGCCGCACGCATGAGCGCCGCGGTGCGCGCCGCCGTCCCCGAGGGCCGGTCGAGCTTGCCGTCGTGATGGAGCTCGATGATCTCGGCGCGCGCCATGTGGCGGGCCGCCTCGACGGCGAAGCGCATCATCAGCACGGCCCCGATCGCGAAGTTGGGGGCGACGAACACGTTCGCGCCCGCGCCGCGCAGCGCGGCCAGCTCGTCCGCCGTCAAAGCCGGTGGTGCCGATGACCACGTGCACGCCGGCGGCCGTCGCCTCGCGGGCGTTGGCGAGCGCCGTGGACGGGATCGTGAAGTCGACGAGCACGTCGGGTCCGGCGGCCAGGGCGTCGGCCACCGTCTGGTCCAGGGCCGGATCGGCGCGGGCCACGAGCGCCATGTCATCGGCGCCCTCCACGGCATGGCAGACGGTCTCCCCCATCCGCCCGGCCGCTCCGGCGACCGCGACCTTGAGCGCCATCAGCCGGCTTGCACGAGGTCCGAGCCGAGGGCGGCCAGCGCCTCGTCGAAGCGCTCGGCGCCGGGGCCGATCCCGGCCGCCGACAGGCGCTCCGGCGCCCACAGCTCGTCGGCGAGCTCCGCCAGGTCCTCGAGCGAGACGGCCTCGATCCGCTCCACGACCTCGTCGATCGGCATCAGCGGCGCGCCGGCGAGGATCTCGGAGCCGAGACGGTTCATGCGAGCGCCGGTCGACTCCAGCGCGAGCACGACCCGGCCCTTGAGATTCTCCTTGGCGCGATGCAGCTCGTCCGGCGTCGCCGGTTCCTCGCGCAGGCGCCGCAGCTCCGAGCCGACGACCGACAGCGCCGAGACGAGGTTGTCGGCGCGGGTGCCGACGTAGAGGCCGACCTGGCCGGTGTCGGCGTAGGCCGAGGAGAACGAGTACACCGAATAGGCGAGGCCGCGCTGCTCGCGCACCTCCTGAAACAGCCGCGACGACGAGGTGCCGCCGAAGATCGTGTCGAGCACCCGCAGGGCGAAGCGCCGGTCGTCGTGCCGCGACATCCCGGTCGCGCCCAGGCACACGTGGTACTGCTCGGTGTCCTTGCGCTCGAAGCGCCGGCGAACGCCCTCGGGGGCGACGGCCGACGGCCTCGCGCCGGCCTCGCCGTGGCCGGCGAGATCGCCGATCCGCTCGCCGGCGAGCGCCACCAGGGCATCGTGGTCGACGGCGCCGGCGGCGGCGATGACGACGTTGCCGGGCCGGTAGCGGGCATGGTGAAAGGCGGCGATCTGGTCGGCGGGGGTCTGCGAGATCACCTCGGCGCGACCGATGATCGCCCGCCCGAGCGGATCGTCGCCGAACGTCGCCTCGCCGAGGAGGTCGAAGACCTTCTCCTGGGGATCGTCCTCGTACATGGCGATCTCCTCGAGGATCACCTCGCGCTCGGAGTCGATGTCACGCAGGGTCGGACGGAAGACCATGTCGGCCATCACGTCGAAGGCGTCGACGAGATGCTCGTCGATCACCCGGGCGTAGACCGACGTCGTCTCCTTGCCGGTGCCGGCGTTCAGCTCGGCGCCCATCCCGTCGAAGATCTGGTCGATCGCGAGCGAGGCGTACTTCTCGGTGCCCTTGAACAGCAGGTGCTCGAGCAGGTGCGAGAGGCCGGCCTGCTCGTCGGACTCATATCGCGAGCCGGTGCCGATCCAGAAGCCGAGCGACACGGACCGGACGGAGGGCATTGCCTCCGTCGCGATCCGGACGCCCGACTCCAGCGTCGTCAGGCGGTGCTGCTCATCCACGCGGGGCGACCCGCTAGGCGCGGGGGCGATCGGGGTCGCGATCGCGCACCCGGCCGCCGCGGTCACCGTCGCCGCCGTTGCGCGGGCCACGGTCGCGGTCGCGGTCACGCCCGCCACCGTTGCGCGGGCCACGGTCGCGGTCACGGGGACCGCGGTCGGGGCGCTGGCGATTGCCCTCGGCAGCGGCGATCGCCGCCAGTTCCTCGGGGCTCTTGTCCTGGATCTCGGGATCCTCGGCGAGGCGCAGGCCGATGCGACCGCGCTCGCGGTCGACCTCGACCACCTTGACGGCCACCTCGTCGCCCTTGTTGAGGACCTCCTCGACGGTGGCGATCCGGCGTCCGGGGGCCACGTTGGAGATGTGCAACAGGCCGTCGGTGCCCTTGGCCAGCTCGACGAAGGCGCCGAACGTCGTCGTCTTGACGACCTTGCCGGTGAACTCGTCGCCGACCTCGACCTCCTTGGTCATCGAGCTGATCCGGGCGACGAGCGCATCGCCGAGCTCCCGGTTGGAGGCGTAGACGAGGACCTGACCTTCGTCGTTGACGTCGATCTGGGACTCGAACTCCTCCTGGAGGGCGCGGATCGTCTCGCCGCCCTTGCCGATGAGCAGGCCGATCTTCTCGGGGTCGATCTTGACCGAGGAGATCCCCGGGGCGTAGCGCGACAGCTCCGAGCGCGGGGTGTCGATGACCTTCGTCATCTCGCCGAGGATGAACTCACGCGCCGTCTTGGCCTGGGCCAGGGCGTCGCGCATGATCTCGAACGTCACGCCCGTGATCTTGATGTCCATCTGCAGGGCGGTGATCCCGTCCTTGGTGCCGGCGACCTTGAAGTCCATGTCGCCGAGGTGATCCTCGACGCCGGCGATGTCGGTGAGGATGATGTAGTCGTCACCCTCCTTGATCAGGCCCATGGCGATGCCCGCCACCGGAGCCTTGATCGGCACGCCCGCGTCCATGAGCGACAGCGTCGAGCCGCACACCGAGGCCATCGAGCTCGACCCGTTGGACTCCAAGATGTCCGACACGACGCGAATCGTGTACGGGAAATCCTCCTGGCTGGGGATCATCGGCACCAGCGCCCGCTCGGCGAGCGCCCCGTGGCCGATGTCACGGCGCTTGGGGCCGCGCATGAAGCCCGCCTCCCCGACCGAGAACGGCGGGAAGTTGTAGTGGTGGAAGTAGCGCTTGGTCGTCTCCAGCCCGAGCGTGTCCAGGCGCATCTCCTCGCGGGTGGTGCCGAGGGCGACCACGCTGAAGGCCTGCGTCTGGCCGCGGGTGAACAGCGCCGAGCCGTGGGTCCGGGGAGCGACGTCGATCTCGATCGAGATCGGCCGGATCTCGTCGGCGGAACGGCCGTCGGGACGCTTCTTCTCGACCGCGATGTGCTCGCGGATGATCGTCTTCTCGAGCTTGTCGAAGGCCCGTTGGGCGTTGCCGCGGTACTCGGCGTAGGTCTCGGAGTCCGGCAGACCGGAGTACTGCTCGAGGATCTGCTCCTCGACCGCCTTGGTGGCGTCCTGGCGCTCGAGCTTGTCGACGACCTGGGTGGCGGCCTCGAGGGCGGCGCCGTGCGAGGCCTTGATCTGCTCGTAGAGCTCGGGATGGACCTGCAGGACCTCGGCCTCGGCCTTGGCCTTGCCGGCCTTCTCGGCCAGCTCGCGCTGGGCTGCGCACAGCTTCTTGATGTTCTCGTGCGCGATGTCGAGGGCGTCGAGGATCTCGGCCTCGGGGATCTCGTTGGCGCCCGCCTCGACCATCAGGATGGCCTCTTCGGTGCCGGCGACGATCAAGTCGAGGTCGGCGCCCTCGAGGAGAGCGTCCTCGTCGGGGTTGACGACGAAGTTGCCGTCGATCTTGCCAACCCGCACGGCGCCCACGGGCGCCGGGAACGGGATGTCGGAGACCATCAGGGCCGCCGACGCGCCGTTCATGGCGAGCATGTCGTAGGGGTTGACGTGGTCAACCGACATGGGCAGCGCCACGAGCTGGGTCTCACGACGCCAGCCCTTGGGAAACAGCGGGCGGATGGGGCGGTCGATGAGGCGCGCCGTCAGCGTCGCCTTCTCCCCCGCGCGCCCCTCGCGCTTGAAGAACGAGCCGGGAATCTTCCCGGCGGCGTACATCCGCTCCTCGACGTCGACCGTCAAGGGCAGGAAATCCACGTCGCGGAGGTTGCCCGCGGTCGCGGTACACAGAACCATGGTGTCGCCCGCGCGGACGACGACGGCACCGGAGGCCTGCTTGGCCAGCTTGCCGGTTTCGAACGAGATCTCTTTCCCCTCGATCTCGACGGAGACGCGCGTAACGGCGTCAGACATATGCAATTCCCTTCTCCTCCGCCCTTCGGTCGGCGGAGTCGTTTCTCTTCATTTCGTTCCGAACCCTGGTGATGCTAGCGCGTCACCCGGCGCCGGCACGGGCCCTCGCCCCCGGTCCGAGCGGGGAATTCACACGAAAATAACCGGACCACCCGGTCCGCTTGTGCTACCGTAACCGGACCAGTGAGTCCAGTTTACCGCAGCCGTCCCGTTTCCCAGGAGCCTTCACCATGAGTGCAACCCTCACCCGCCGTCCCCGTCCTGCGGCACGGCCCGCGACCGGCCGGGCCACGCCGAACCCATGGCTGGTGCTCGTCATCGCGTGCCTGGCGCAGTTCATGGTCGTCCTCGACGCGTCGGTGGTCAACATCGCGCTGCCCTCGGTCCAGCGCGGGCTGCACTTCTCGGCCGCCAACCTGCAATGGGTCGTCAATGGCTACACCCTGATCTTCGGTGGCTTTCTGTTGCTCGGCGGCCGCGCGGCTGACCTCCTCGGACGCAAGCGCCTGTTCGTCGCCGGCGTGATCCTGTTCACGGCCGCCTCGCTGCTCAACGGCGTCGCCCAGTCATCGGGGATGTTGATCGTCGGCCGCGGCCTGCAGGGTCTCGGCGGCGCGCTCGTCTCCCCCGCCGCCCTGTCGATCGTGACGACCACGTTCACCGACGGCGAGCAGCGCACCAAGGCGCTGGGCGTGTGGTCGGCGATCGCCGCCGGCGGCGCCGCCGTCGGCCTGCTGATGGGCGGCGTGCTCACCGACATCGCCTCGTGGCGGTGGGTGTTCTTCGTCAACATCCCCGTCGGGATCGCCACCATCGCGCTCGCCGTGCGCTACGTCCGGGAGTCACGCATGGACGTCGCCCACCGCTCCTACGACATCGCCGGCGCGGTCGCCGTCACCGGCGGCCTCGTCGTGCTCGTCTACGCGATCGTCAAGGCCCAGGCCTACGGCTGGGGCTCGGTGCAGACGCTCGGCCTCGGTGCCGTGGCCCTCGTCCTGCTGGCCGCGTTCCTGGTCATCGAGAACCGCAGCAAGGCGCCGCTCATGCGCCTGAGCATCTTCCGGATCCGCACGCTGGCCGTCGCCGACACCGCGCTGCTGCTCGTCGCCTCGGGCATGTTCGGGATGTTCTTCTTCGCCTCGCTCTACGTGCAGGAGATCCTCGGCTACAGCCCGCTCAAGGCCGGACTGGCCTTTTTGCCGGTGACCCTGGGCATCATGGTCGGCGCCGGAGCGGCTCAGCAGCTGATCAAGCGCCTCGGGGTGCGGGTGGTGTCGATCATCGGGATCACGCTCGCCAGCGCCGGAATGCTCGTCCTCACCCAGCTCCCCGTCCACGGCAGCTACGCCGGCAACCTGCTCGTCGGGCTGGTGCCGATGAGCCTCGGCATGGGGCTGACGTTCGTACCGATCACGCTGCTGGGCACGAGCGGCGTCAAGGGCGAGGACTCGGGCCTGGCCTCGGGACTGTTCAACACCGCTCAGCAGGTGGGCGGCTCGCTGGGCCTGGCCATCCTGTCCTCGCTGGCGGCCAGCCAGACGACGAGCCTGCTGCACGGAACCGCGCATGGCTCAGCAATCGCCGCGCGGGTCTCGGGCTACCACGTGGCGTTCCTCGCCGCGGCGGTCATGCTCGGCATCGCGGCGGTGCTGATGACGATCGTCCTGCGCAAGTCCCATACGCGAGAGATCGAGCGCGAGCTCGCCGAGACCGGCGGCGCCCTCCCGGTCCCGGCCTGAGGCGAGTGACGGCGCGATGCGCTCGCCGGCGTGGAACAATGCCCCACCGATGGTGCAAGAGCCCCGCAGGCTGCGCGCTGACGCCGAGCGCAATCGCCGGCGCCTGATCGAAGCCGCGACCGAGATGTTCTGCGAGCGCGGCTTGGAGATCGGCGTCGGCGAGATCGCCCACCAGGCCGGCGTGGGGCGCGGAACCCTGTTTCGCAACTTCCCCACCAAGGACCACCTCATCGCCGCCGTCGTCGTCGCCCGCATGCACGACTCGATCGAGCGGGGCCGGGCGGCGCTGCAGGCCCCCGATCCCGGGCAGGGCCTGTTCGAGCTGATCGACCAGTCGATCGGCCGCGTGACGACCGATCGTGCGCTGTTCGATGCGATCGGCGACACGTGGCTGAACAACGACGAGATCGGCGCCGCCCATGCCGAGATGATGGGCGTGCTCGACGAGCTCGTCACCCGCGCCCAGGCGAGCGGCTCGCTGCGCTCGGACATCGGCGCCGTCGACGTCCTGATGATGATCAAGGGCGTGTGCGAGGCGATGCGCTCGTTCTCGCATCTCGATCCCGACGTCGGCATGCGCCAGCTGGACCTGCTGTGGTCGGCCATCTGCGCCCCGGGCGCCCAGCGGCCGCTGCGCGGGCGCCCGCCGGCGGTCAGCGACCTCGGGCACGCCCCTCAGCCCAGCCGGGCCTCCAGCTCGGCCACCGCGACCGGCTGAAACCGCCCGTCGGGCCCCGCCAGAAACGCCGTCGGGGTCGTGACGACGCCGGCGCGCACGCCGGAGCGAAAGTCGCGCTTGACCCGCTCGCGGACGGCCTCGCCATGGCGATCGGCGTCAAAGCGATCCAGTTCGAGCCCCAGCGCCCGCGCGCGCTCCCACAGGTGGGGATCCTCGAGCCGCGCGGTGTCGGCAAACAGCGCGTCGTGCATCTCCCAGAAGCGTCCCTGGCGTCCCGCCGCCTCGGCGGCGCAGGCGGCCGGCCAGGCTCGGGGATGGCTGGAGCGGACCGGGAAGTGGCGGAAGGCGAGGCGCAACGCGGGCAGGCCGGGACCGGCGAGCCGCGCGTGCAGGGCCGCACAGAACGGGCACTCGAAGTCGGCGTAGAGGATGACGAGGGCCACGCCGGGGCCGTCCGGCCCGCGGAGGTGGTCGTCCGCCCCGGGGGCGGGGACGGGCGCCGAGCGCAGCTCGCCCACGGCGCCGGCCGGCCTAGGCCAGCGCGTCGAAGATGAGGTTCGCGCCCGGCAGATCGCCCGGCGACGGCGCCTGGTAGGTCCAGGTGACGACCCGGTCGGGGCCGATGATGGCCAGGGCGCGCTGCGGGAAGCCGCCCTCGTGGTAGGCGTCAAACGCCCGGCAGGTAGCACCCTTGGGCTCGAAGTCCGACAGCTGCTCGATCGTCACGCCGAGCTTCTCGATGAACGCCGTCTGCGAGTAGGTGGCGTCACAGGAGACGCCGTACAGGGTGGCCCCGCGCTCGCGGAAGTCATCGAGCACCTCTTCGTAGAGGTTGAGCTGATCGGTGCAGACGGGACTGAAGGCGAACGGGTAGAACACGAGCACCGTCGTCTTGCCCTCCAGGTCGGCCGGCGTGAACGGCGTGCCGTCGGCTCGCTGGAGGGTGAAGTCGGGGACCGGGGTTCCGGCGTCGATCACCGACGCAGGCCGAGCTCGCGGATCAACGTCCGGTAGCGCTCGAGGTCGGTGCGCTGCAGGTAGTTGAGAAAGCGGCGTCGGCGTCCGACGAGCATCAACAGGCCGCGTCGGGAGTGATGGTCCTTGCTGTGGGCGCGCAGGTGCTCGGTGAGCTCGTTGATGCGCTCGGTGAGCAGCGCGACCTGGACCTCGGTCTTGCCGGTGTCGGCGTCGCTCTCGCCGAATTTGGCGACCAGCTCCTGCTTGCGCTCTTGGGTCATGGTCATGCGGCCGGTGAGGCTAGCAGAGCGATCACGTGCCACCACAGACCAGCCGCGTCTGCTCGACGTCGCGGTGCATCTGCTCGACGAGCGCCTCGACGCTGTCAAAGCGTCGCTCGCCGCGCAGCCGGCTGATGAAGTCGATCTGGAGGGTGCGTCCGTAGAGGTCCTCGTCGCGATCGAGCAGATAGGCCTCGATGAGCACCGCTCGCCCCGAGCCGAACGTCGGCCGGACGCCGATGCTGACCGCCGCGCACGCCCCGTCGGCGCGGGCGGCGTAGATGCCGTGGCCCGGGCACACGAGCTGCTCGTCGGGGACGACGTTGGCGGTCGGAAAGCCGATCGTCCGACCCCGCTCGTCGCCATGCACGACCTCCCCGCGCAGCGCGAACGGGGCACCGAGGAACCGAGCGGCATGATCGACCTCCCCGGCGAGCACGAGGGCGCGCACGTGGCTGGAGGACACGACCTCGCCGTCGACCTCCACGAGCCTCACCACGCGGGTCTCAAACCGCGGGTCGGCGGCGAGCATGTCGGTGTCCCCGGCCGCGCCGTGCCCGAAGTAGAAGTTCTCCCCCACCGAGACGTGGGTGGCCTGAAGCTGGTCGACGAGCACGTGGTCGATGAACTCCTGCGGGGTCTGGGCGGCGAAGCGGTCGTCGAACGGGATGACGACCAGTTCCTGCACGCCGAGCCGGGCGATGAGCTCGATCTTGAGCTCGAGGCTGGTGAGGAGCTTGGGGGCCGCCTCGGGGCGGATGACGGCCAGCGGATGGGGCTCGAAGGTCAGCACGGTGTCGCTGCCGGCGATCACCTCGCGGTGGCCGAGATGGACCCCGTCGAACTCTCCCACCGCCACCCGGCGGGGGCGCGGCCGTGTGTCAGCGAGCATCGTGACCTGCATCGCGCACAAGCGTATTCGGCGGCGGGCCGCGACCCGCTCCCGCCCTCCTCAGCGAAACCCGACGACCGGTCGCAGCCCCTCTGTCTGAAGCGCCGGCTCGGCCAGGGCGACGAGGCCGTCGCCGTCGGTGAGCCGCACCGTCGCGCCGGCCGGGGCGCTCCCGGGAACCGTCTGGCCGTGGGCAGCCCGCCAGGCGGTGTCGGGATCGAGGGCCACCTCGGGCAGGAAGTCCAGCGCGTCGGCGAGGGCGATCGGTCGCTCGGGGTCGGCGTCGGCGACGTCGAAGCGGCCGATGCGAGTGCGTCGCAGCGACTCGCAGTAGGCGTCGCCGAGGTCGGCGATCAGGCTGCGCACGTACGTGCCCGACGAGCACTCGATGACGAACGCCCGCCGGTCACCCCGGCGCCAGGACTCCTCGAAGCGGTGGACGGTGACCTCGCGCTCGGCCAACTCAACGCTCTCCCCCGCCCGGGCGAGCGCGTAGGCGCGCCGCCCCCCCACCTTGACCGCCGAGTAGGCCGGCGGCCGCTGGCGGATGACCCCGACGGGCAGGGCGAGCTCGCCGGCCGGGACCCGGCCGGTGACGGTGATTTCCCCCTCGGGATCGCCGGTGCTCGAGACCGCGCCGAAGCGCGCGACCGTCTCGTAGCGCTTGGGCAGCGCCATCAGGAACCGCTGCGCGCGCGTGGCCCGCCCGACGAGCACGAGCAACAGCCCGGTGGCGAACGGATCCAGCGTGCCGGCGTGGCCG
Organism: uncultured Solirubrobacteraceae bacterium; assembly: GCA_963744845.1. GTDB lineage: Bacteria > Actinomycetota > Thermoleophilia > Solirubrobacterales > Solirubrobacteraceae > Palsa-465. The sequence goes on along the minus strand of CAVUVE010000009.1, from coordinate 329,457 downwards.
ACCTTCGTCTTGCGCGGCAGCCCGCGGCGCACCGACGCCACGACATCGTGCGAGGTCACCCCGGCCGGCTTGTCGCACAGCAGCACGGAGTCGCCGGGCGCGCGATTGGTGAAAACGGCTTGCATGTGAGGGGTGATCCACCCGGCCGGCGGCGAGACGGCGCCGGCGTCGGACCTGGCTACCGCTGGGCGGCGAGGGCGTCGCGCAGGAGCGCCACCAGCTCGTCGTGTCCGAGCCCGGTGGTGAACCCGGCCGCCTGCTTGTGGCCACCGCCGCCGAGCCCCCGGGCAATCACGGAGACGTCGATGCGGTCGTTGCCCGACCGCAGCGACACCTTGCGCAGGCCGGCGGCGTCGGGATCGCCGATGCGGTCGCGGACGAGCGCCGCCATCTCGGTGCCCTCCACCGCCCGCAGATGGTCGACGACGCCCTCGGAGTAGCTCTCCTCGGCCCCCGAGTCCGAGAAGTCGGCGGCCGTCAGCGCGGTCAGGGTCAGCCGTCCGTCGTCGTAGCGCTCGATGTTGCTCAGCCCGCGGGCGAGTAGCGCCAGCTTGCCGTAGGGGACGCCCTCGTAGACGCGGCGGTAGACGTCGTGGACGTCGACGCCGGCGTCGATCAGGTCGGCGGCCATCAGGTGTGCGCGCCGGCCGGTGTTCTCGTACATGAACCGCCCGGTGTCGGTGATCAGCCCCACGTAGAGCGCCTCGGCCACCGTCAGCGTCGGCGCGACGCCGAGCTCGCCCATCAGATCCCACACGATCTCGGCCGTGCACGACGCCTCGGGCACGACCAGGTTGACGGTCCCGAAGCGGGTGTTGTCGTGGTGGTGGTCGATGTTGAGGATGTGCATCCCCGGCCGGCGAAACGCCTCGGCGGGGTTGCGCTCGACGTTGCCGCAGTCCAGGAACACGATCGTTCGCTCGTCGACGTCGGCGGGCGGCTCGGAGACGAGGCCGTCGAGCGGGAGCCAGTTGTACTCCTCGGGCAGCGGCAGCTCACGGGCGGCGATGAACATCAGGCAGTCCTTGCCGATCGCCGCCAGGATGCCCTGCATCGCGATCAGCGAGCCCAGCGCGTCGCCGTCGGGATTCTCATGGGTGACGACGACGAGCTTGCCGGCTCCGCGCAGCTCCTGGAGCACCTGGTCACGGGGCGAGCGGTCGCCGTTGGTGGTCATCGCTCCGGCCCCTGGTCGAGGAGCTCGCTGATCCGCATCCCGCGGTCGACCGTGTCGTCGTACTCGAAGGCGAGGGCGGGCGTGTGCTTGAGCCTCAGCTCGGAGGCGAGCCGGTGCTGGAGGAAGCCGTGCGCCGAGCGCAGCCCGTCGAGGCTGCCCGCGCGCGTCGGCTCGTCGCCGAGCACGCTGACGTAGACGCGGGCGTGTCGCAGGTCAGGGCTGGTCTTGACTCCTGTCACGGTCACGAAGCCCACACGGGGGTCCTTGATCTCAGTGGCGATGGCGTCTGAGAGAACCTCTCTCATGGCCTCGTTGACGCGCCGCATCCGGCCTCCGCGCATCCTATCCCTCGCACGGTCGTTCGCGTAGCGTTCTCATGCTCCTCATCCCCGCAGGTCCTCGATCGAGGCCACGAGGCGCTCGACCCGGGCCCCGTCGGGGAAGCGGGCGAGCACGAAGCGCTCCAGCGCGTCGGCGGCGACGCTCAGCTGATGCAGGCTGCCCGCGGTCAGCGCGGCGGTGAGCGTCGCGCGCTGCCACAGGTCCTGATGGTCGGTCTCGGCGACGGCGACGCCGAGGCGTCCGTGCAGCTGGGCCTTGATGGAGGACAGCTCCTTGCGTTTGCTCTTCAGGCTCCCCGCCTCGGGGAAATGCAGATCGATCACCATCACCGCGACGAAGCCGCCGCCTGCCATCGATTCCTAGGCGAGCTCGCGCTCGACCTGGCGGGTAGCGTAGGTCTCGAGCACGTCGCCCTCCTTGACGTCGGCGTAGTCGCGCAGGACGACGCCGCACTCGAAGCCGGTGGCCACCTCGCGCACGTCCTCGTTGAAGCGCCGCAGGCTGGCGATCTCCCCGTCCCAGATGACGGTCCCGTCGCGCACGAGGCGAACCTTGGAGCCGCGGGTGATCGTGCCCTCGGTGACATAGGAGCCGGCGATCGTCCCCACGCGGGAGGCGCGGAAGATCTGGCGGACCTCGGCCGAGCCGAGCGCCTCCTCCACCTCCTCGGGAGCGAGCATGCCCTGCATCGCCGAGCGCAGCTCGTCGATCGCGCGGTAGATGACCGAGTAGTGCCGGATCTCGACGCCTTCACGCTCGGCGACGGCGCGGGCGTCGCCCACCGGGCGCACGTTGAAGGCGAGGATGACGGCATCGGAGGCGGCGGCGAGCATCACGTCGGATTCGGTCACCGCGCCGACGGCACGCCGGATGACGTTGACCGAGACCTCGTCCTGTGGGAGCTTGGCGACCTCGTCTTCGATCGCCTCCAGCGAGCCCGCGACGTCGGCCTTGAGCACGAGGTTGAGCTCCTGCAGGTCGGAGCCGAAGATGTTCTCCAGCGAGACGCGCTTGCCGCTGGAGACGCGGGCGAGCGACTCGGCCTTCAGCCGGGTGGCGCGCTCGCCGGCCAGCTGCCGGGCGCGACGATCGTGCTCGACGACGCGCACATGCTCGCCCGCCTCGGGCACCCCGTCGAAGCCGAGGATCTCGACCGGCTCGCCGGGCAGCGCCGCGGCGATGCGATTTCCAAGGTAGTCGTGCATGGCCCGGACGCGGCCCCACTGGGCGCCGGCGACGACGGCGTCGCCGACTTCGAGCGTGCCGCGGCTGATGAGGATCGTGACCACCGGGCCGCGGCCGGGGTCGAGCTTTGACTCGATCACGGTCCCGGAGGCGGGCGCGTCGGGGTTGGCCCGCAGCTCCTCCACCTCGGCCATGACGATGATCGTCTCCAGCAGGTTGTCGAGGCCCTCCTTGGTCCGGGCCGACACATCGACGAACTCGGTGTCGCCGCCCCACTCCACGGGCTGGAGTCCGAGCGCGGTCATCTCGGTGCGCACGCGGTCGGGCTGGGCGCCCTCCTTGTCGATCTTGTTGACGGCCACCAGGATCGGCACGGCCGCGTCCTTGGCGTGGTCGACGGCCTCTTGGGTCTGCGGCTTGACCCCGTCGTCGGCGGCGACGACGATCACGGCGATGTCGGTCGCCTTGGCGCCGCGGGCGCGCATCGCGGTGAACGCCTCGTGACCGGGGGTGTCGAGGAAGGTCACGCTGTGCCCGTCGTGCTGGACCTGGTAGGCGCCGATGTGCTGGGTGATCCCGCCGGCCTCGCCGGCCGCCACCGAGGTCTCGCGGATGGCGTCGAGCAGCGACGTCTTGCCGTGATCGACGTGGCCCATGATCGTGACCACGGGGGCGCGCTCGACGAGATCCTCGTCGGCGTCGGCGAACACCGGATCGGCGATCTCCTCGTCCTCGGAGTGGACGATCTCCACTTCCTTGTTGAGCTCGGAGGCCAGCACCTGGATCGACTCGTCCGACAGCGTCTGGGTGAGCGTCTTCATCTCGCCCAGGGCCATCAGCTTCTTCATCACCTCGGGGACCGGCACGTTGAGGTACTCGGCGACGTCCTTGACCGTCGAGCCGGAGTTGACCTGGATCGCGCTCGGGTCCGCGACCGCCGTGCGCGACGGGCGCGACTCGGCCACCTCGTCGTAGACGCCGCGGCGGCGCCGGCCCCGGCGCTGGCGGCGCGGCGGCTGGTTGGACTGCGGCGGACCACCGCCCGCGGCGCGGCGCGAGGCCTGGGAGTCGATGACCACGCGGCGCCGGCCGCCGGCGTTGCCGGGGGCGCGCTCGCCCTGCAGGGAGTCACGAGTGGGGCGCTTGGACGGGCCGTCGCCGCCGGCGGCGCGCGCCGCGTCGGAGTCGGCCGGGGGCGCGGCCTCGCCCGCTGCGGGCGCCGCCTCGGCCGACGGTGTTGTTGGCGCGGGTGCGGGCGCGGGCGTCTCCTGCGCGGCCTGCGGGCGGGCCGGCGCCGATGCGGCGCCGTCACCGTTGCCGCCGTTGCCGGGAGCACCGTTGGCGAGGATCCGCGAGGCGAGCTGCTCGTCGACCGACGAGGACGCGGCCTTGACATCGACACCGGCGGCCTTGAGGCGCGCGAGGACGTCCTTGGGCGGCAGGCCCCGCTCCTTGGCGATTTCGTGGACGCGCTTGTTCATCTCTTCCTCAGTCTAGGCGCCGCCCCTAGGAGCTGGCGGCCTCCACCTGGTCGGTGTCCTGGCCGGCGAGCGCCTGGTGGGCTTCGATGCCGCAGTACCGCGAGCCCGGCAGCGCCGCGTTCGGACAGCGCCGCCCGTTGGACAGGATTGCGGCGCACCGTCCCTGGGCCTCGTCGTCGTCGTAGCCGTGCTCGGCCTCCTCGGCGGCGAACTCGGTCTCGGAGCGGATATCGATCCGCCAGCCGGTCAGCCGGGCGGCCAGACGGGCGTTCTGGCCCTCGCGACCGATGGCCAGCGACAGCTGGTCGTCGGGCACGATCACCGTCGCCTGCTTGCCGGCGTCGTCGACGAGCACCTCGCGGACGCGGGCCGGCGACAGGGCCTTGGCGACGAACCGGGCGGGCTCGTCGTTGTAGGGGATGATGTCGATCTTCTCGCCACGCAGCTCGGAGACGACCATCCGCACCCGGGAGCCGCGCGGGCCCACGCAGGCGCCGACCGGATCGACGCCGTCGACGTGGGAGACGACGGCGATCTTGGAGCGGTAGCCGGGCTCGCGGGCGACGCCGGTGATCTCGACCAGGCCGTCGGCGATCTCCGGCACCTCGAGCTCGAACAGCGACTTGATCAGCTCGGGGTCGCGGCGCGAGACAATGATGCTCGGTCCCTTGGTCGAGTTCGAGACGTCCTTGATCACGGCCTTGATGCGCTGCGAGTGGTCATAGCGCTCGCCGTCGACCTGCTCGGACTTGGGCAACAGCGCCTCGACGCGCTCGCGCAGCTGGACGAGGGTGTAGCGCGAGTCCGACTGCTGGACGATCCCGGTGATCAGCTCGCCGACGCGGTCGCGGTACTCCTCGAACATCATGTCGCGCTCGGCTTCGCGGATGCGCTGGAGGATGACCTGCTTGGCCGTCTGAGCGGCGATCCGTCCGAAGTCGTGCGGCGTGACGTCCTCGACCTCGATCTCGTGCTCGTACTCCTTGAGCTTCTCGAGGTCGATCTCGGGCTCGGGCGCCTCGCGCATCTCGCCGGTCTCGGGGTCGACCGTCGGCTGGGCGTCCTCGGTGGCCTCGACGAGCAGCTGCTCCTCGAGCTCCGGTGGGATCTTCAGCTCCCACACGATGAAGTCGCCGCTGTCGCGGTCCATCTCCACCTTGGCGTAGGGAGCCGAGCCCGGGGTCTTCTTGTAGGCCGACAGGAGCGCGTCTTCGAGCGCCTCCATCAGCTTCTCGGACGAGATGTTCTTTTCCGCTGCGAGGCCGCGGACGGCCTCGACGATCTCCTTGGACATGAATCAGTCTCCGGGGACGAGGTTGGAGCGGACGATCTGCTCATAGGGGATCGTGAGGATCCCGTCGCCGGCCGCGATCGTGATGTCGCTCTCCGAGGCGCCGACGAGCTCGCCGGTCAGCTGCTTGTGGGCGGGCGAGACCGCGTCCGGCTGGCGCAGCCGCACGCGCGCACGTCGACCCAGAAAGCGGGAGTAGTGCTGGGGCTTGGTGAGGGGGCGGTCCTGACCGGGGGACGACACCTCCAGGGAGAAGCGCTCGCGGTAGTCGCCCAGGTGTCCGGTGACGCGCTCGCAGAGGGCGAGCGTCACGCCGTCGGGATGGTCGATGAACAGGCGCAGGGTCGACCCGGCGACCTCCGCCAGCAGCACCTCGACCTCGGGCTCGACGCCGGCGAGGCGGGCTTCGATCTCGGTCTGTAGGGCACTCACTGTCTCCTCCATAAATCTCATAAAAAAAGCGGGCGGGCGCCCACTTTCTGCACTGCGCCGGGACCCGCCCGGCCGGAAAGCTGTGCTCTCAGCGTAGCACCGCCACGGGCCAGTTCAACCGCACTCAGCCGCCTGAAGCCTGGGCTGCACGGGCCCGTGCACGATCGCGATATACCCGGTAATCGCGACGCCCGGGCTGCAGGCAGGCAGCCAACGCGAGGGGCTGGCGAGCCTCGGCGTGGCGGCCGAGCAGCTGCAGGCAGCGGCCGAGGCAGAACAGCGCGAAATCGTTCGTCGGCGCCCGGTCGACGACCGCCGAGAACTCTTCGGCCGCCTCCTCATAGCGCTGGATGTGAAACAGGGCCCGGCCCAGGGCCTCGCGCACCGAGGTCTTGTCGGGCGCCAACTCGCGGGCCCGCGTCAGCGGGATCGCCGCCTGGTGGTTGTGGCCGGCCTCGAGCAGCTCGGTGCCCCGCCGGTACAGGTCGTATGCGTCCTCCATGAGGAGTGAGTTTAGGGCGCTCAGGGGCGTCGATCGAGCCCGCGCGACCGCCGCGGCGACCGCAGCCGCGGCGGCAGCGCCCACACGGCGCGCAGCCGTCCGATCGGCCCCAGCCCGAACGCGAGGTGGCGGCGCAGCGCCCGGCGTTGCGCGGCCGTGGGCGCCGTTGAAGCGTCCCCGTAGCGGGCCAGGCGCAGCGATCTCACGTAGCCGACGGCGGCCGGCGAGTCGGCGAAGCGCCGCTCGAGCGTCGCCAGGGTGACGTCGGCCGAGATCGGCCGGCCGGTGCGCGCCATCGCGCGCCGCAGCTCGGCCAGCAGTTGATCGGTGCCCCCCGCCGGCGCGAGCAGGATCCAGGCCAGGCGCCCGAGCGCCGCCAGCACGAGCAGGCCGGGCAGCGCCAGCCACGGGCTGACGCTTGACCCGCTCGAGCGCCGCACGGTCGTCGACGGCGTCGCGTTGGGACCGAGCTCGTGGCGGGGGTCGGCGGTCGTCCGCTCTCCGGTCACGCCGACGGCGCCCTTGAGGATCGGGGCCGAGGTCGTGCCCCCGCGCGCCGGGGCGCTCGTCGGCGTGGGATCGAAGCGGACCCACCCGTAGCGGGGGAACCACGCCTCGACCCACGCGTGGGCGTCGGTGTCGGCCACCTGCCAGGTGTGGTTCTCGTTCTCAAAGCCCCCCGAGGTGAAGCCGGCGGCGACGCGGGCCGGGATCCCGCCCATCCGCAGCAGCATCGCCATCGCCCCGGAGAACTGCTGGCAGTAGCCGACCTTGTGGGTGAAGAGGAAGCTCTCGAGGGGAAAGCGGGCCGCCGGCGGGTGCTCGTCGTAGGTGTAGCCGCGGGAGAGGAAGCGCTGGACGTCGACCACGAAGTCATACGGCGTCCGAGCGCGCGCGGCGAGCCGCCGGGCCAGGGCATAGGCGTGCGCGTACGGGGACACGCGCACGACCTGCTGTCCGAACTGGCCCCCCGCGCGCCAGACCGGGAACGTGACCTGCGTCGACACCGTGCCCGGACCGAGCGCGGGCTGGGGCATGGCGAGCACCCGGTAGGGCACGGTGGCGTTCTGTGGATAGCGGTCGCGGGCCACCGCGCGCAGCTGGGCGGCCGTCGGGTGCGGCGAGTAGCTGAGCAGCGTGTACGTGGTGCCGGGCCCGAGCGCGCGGCGGGCGACCAAGGTGCCGGGATCGGCCCCCGCGACGGTGAGGCCGCTCAGGCCGGCGACGAGGGAGCTGTAGCCGGCGCCGATCACGTTGACCGTCTGCATGCCGGTGATCGAGACGGCGACGCGCTGGGTGAAGCGCTGCCGGGACGCGGCGCTCGGCGAGGGCAGGGAGACGGGGTCGCCGACGGGCTCGCCGAGGACCCACGCGCGGCCGTCGAACTCGTCGAGGTCCTCCGCCTTCCAGTAGTCGCCGGCGCGGGCGGCCACCGTCAGCACCTCGTGGCCCGAGCGCGGCCAGCGCAGCGGCCCGTAGGTCTGATTCCAGTTGAAGCGGTCGACGTGCGTCCTGACGAGCGTGCCCGCCCACGAGCGATAGTCGATCCACGGGTGGTGGGTGTCGATCGCAGGGCCGATCAGCGCCCCCGCGATCCCCGCCGTGGCGGCCACCGCGAGCGCCGCCGTCGTCCCGCCGCGCCGAACACGCTCGCCCCACATGAACGCCGCCAGGAGCGCGAACAGCACGAGCCCCTGCAGGTAGGGCAGCTGTGGGCGCACGAGCGTCGAGGGCACGACGGCGAGGGCGAGCAGCGGCAGCGCCGCCGCCGCGCGGCGGCCGTCGCCGAAGCGCTGCGGGGCAAACGCGAGCACCGCGGCGCCGTCGAGGAGCAGCACCGCCGCGCCGAGCGTGATCACGAGGCGCACGGCATGGCTCGAGCCCAGGTAGGGCACGAGCACGTTGGGCAGCGCCTGGAGCCCGTCGCCGATCCGTGCGGCGCTGACGGCGATCTTCAGATGGACCACCCAGTGCCAGCGCAGTCCCGCCATCGGGAGCGCCGCGACCATCAGCAGCGGCCCGGCGACGGCCGCGGCCACCCGGTGGCGGCGGCGCAGCCAGGGGACCCCGCCGGCCAGGGCCAGCGCCAGGGCCACGAGCCCGAGCAGCCGCCCGGTCGGCGACGGGCGCATGAGCGTCGACCAGCGCTCGATGCCGTACAGACTGAGCGCGGCGAACGTCACCACGCGGACGAGCTCCCGCCGCCGGGGGCCGGCCTGCGCCGCCGCTCGGGCATACCGGCGCTCGCGGCGCGCCCCGACGGGGAGGCTGTGCGCCCCGGCGCTCATCCCGATCGCCGCTGCTCGCCCGCCGGCTCGACCTCGGACCGGCGCTGATCGCGGACGACGCCCAACCGGAAGCCGCGGCAGCCCGACACGTCGAGGGTGGCCGTCATCCGCCCGCGCAGGCCGCGGGGCCGGCCGCCGAGGAGCTGCTCGTGGGGCACGACGAGCACCGCCGTGCCGCCGCCCGGCCCGGCGAGCATCGCCGCCAGCCGCGGACTCGGCGCGGCGGCGATGTAGATCGTGGCCCCCGACCGGCTCCCCGAGGGACCGAGCCGCGGAGCGCGGGCCAGCGCTCCGCCCTGCACCATCGCCAGCCGGGCATGGGCCGCCGGCCAGCCGATCAGCTCGCGATCGATCCCGGTGGCGCGCGCCTCGCCGGGGAGCAGCAGCCCGCAGCCTCCGCGCCGGGCGAGGTCGAGCGCCAGCGAGGCGGCCGCGCGGACGGCGGCATCGACGAGCCCGGGCGCGACGTCGAGCTCCGGGGTGCGCGCGTCGAGGACGACGAGCGGCCGCGAGTCGCCGTCGGCCTGCAGGCGGCGCTCGATCAGACCCGCTCCGCGGGCGACGGCCGGCCAGTGGATCCGGCTGGCGGGGGTTCCGACCCGGTAGGGCCGCAGGCCGTCCATGTCGACCGCCGCCTGCGCCTCGGCCGAGGCGTCGCCGTCGGGCTGATCGAAGCGGCGTCCCCCCTCCGAGGTCAGCCAGCGGACCGCCTCGGTGCGCGGCAGCACGAGCAACTTCTGGGCCGGCGCATCGCTGTCGGCCCGCACCCGGGCGAGCTCCAGCGGATCCGAGACGACCAGCGAGGGCGGGGCGAGCGTCTGCATCCCGCGGTGCGAGAAGCGCGCGACGACGTCGACCGACGCCCGGCGCTCCCCACGCAGCGGCGACAGCGACGCGGCGAGATCGAGCTGCGCGTCGCTGAACGGATCGATGACCTCGAACTGGCCCCACCCCCCCAGCCCCAGCCGCCCGCGCCGCACCTCGATGCTCGCCTGAAGCGGCTCGCCTTCGACGACGCGCTCGGCGCTGAGCAGCCGCTGGGCGTCGGCGCCGCGCGCGCACATCCACACCCACACCGGCGCTCCGGCGCCGAGCGCCGCCAGCGCGACCCCGGGCACGAACAGCGGCGACGCGTCGAACACGAACGCGATGAGGACGAGCAGGCAGCCGGCGAGCGCCACCGCGATGGCCCGCTGCGCGATGACGCGCGACCCACCGGCTCGACCCACGGTTAGCGGCCTCCTCCCATCTACAGGGCCCGGGTGTTGGCGACGGCGTCGAGGATCACGTCGCGCGCGGCGGACCGCGGCATCTCGGGGGCGAGCATCAGACGGTGGGCGAGCACCGGAACGGCGAGGGCCTGCACGTCGTCGGGCAGGGCATGGTCGCGGCCGGCCATCATCGCGTTCGCCTTGGCCGCCCGCAGCAGCATCAGACCGGCGCGCGGGCTGGCCCCCAGATCGACGCGCGGGTCCTCGCGCGTGCGCCACAGCAGCCTGACGATGTAGTCGCGCAACGGCGCCGCCGCGCGCACGCGGGCCGCCGCGTCCTGGGCGGCCAGCACCTCGGCCGCGGTCACCACCGGGCGCAGGGCGAGCACCTGATCGCCGGTCTCGTGCGCGGCCAGCATCCCGGCCTCGGCCGAGCGATCGGGATAGCCGAGCGAGAGGCGCACCATGAAGCGGTCGACCTGGGCCTCGGGCAGCGGGTAGGTGCCCTCGTACTCGATCGGGTTCTGGGTGGCGAGCACGAGGAACGGACGGGCCAGCTCGTGCGTGTGGACGTCGACGGTGACGCGCCGCTCCTGCATGCACTCGAGCAGGCCCGACTGGGTCTTGGGCGAGGCGCGGTTGATCTCGTCGACGAGCACGATGTTGGCGAACACCGGTCCCGGCCGGAACTCGAAGCGCTGCTCGCGCTGGTCATAGACGTTGGTGCCGACGACGTCGGCGGGCAGCAGGTCCGAGGTGCACTGCACGCGCGCGAACTGACAGTCGATCGAGCGGGCCAGGGCGCGGGCCAGGGCCGTCTTGCCGACGCCCGGATAATCCTCGACGAGCGCGTGGCCCTCGGCGAGCAGCGCGACGAGCAGGTGGCGCAGCGTCTCCTGCTGAACCTGCACCGCCTGGTTGATATTGGCCTGCAGCGCGCGCCCGACGGCGGCGAAGGCCTCAAACTCCTGCGGCGCGGTTCCCGTTGGCTCGGTGGGCTCGATCGTCGCTCTCCTTGACTGACGTCAACAGCTGCTGGACCTCATCGAGGACGCCATCGGCGATCGCGTCCTTCCCTGCCTTGCGCAGCAGGCGCTCCGCGCCCGCGGTCACGATCGTGACCTCGTTGTCAGGCGTGTCGAACCCGATCCCGGGCTGCGAGACATCGTTGACGACGATCGCATCGACGCGCTTGCGCTCGAGCTTCTCCCGGGCATGGGCCAGCGCGGCGTCGCCATGCTCGGCCGCGAAGCCGACGAGCACCTGGCCGGGGCGCCGGGCGGCCGCCAGCGCGGTGAGGACGTCGACGGTCGGCTCGACCTCGATCGTCGGCGGCCCGGCGTTCTTCTTCAGCTTGTGATCGGCGGGGTTGACCGGGCGAAAATCGGCGACGGCGGCGGCCATCAGCAGGACATCGGCCGCCGGGAACTCCCGCTCGCTGGCCGCCGCGAGCTCGGCTGCCGTGCTCACCGCGACGACGCGGACGCCGGGGGGTGTCTGCAGGGCCACGTTGGCGGCGACGAGCGTCACCTCGGCGCCGCGGGCAGCGGCCCGGGCGGCGAGGGCGAGGCCCATCCGTCCCGAGGAGCGGTTGGAGATGAAGCGGACGCTGTCGATCGGCTCGCGCGTGCCGCCGGCGGTCACGAGCACCCGGACGCCCAGCCACGATGCGTCGGGGACCGGATCGCCGGCCGCCAGGCGGGCCTGGACCGCGGCCAGCAGCTCGGCCGGCTCGGACATGCGCCCGGCGCCGGACTCGCCGTACGAGGCGAGCTCGCCGGTGCCGGGGCCGACGATCGTCACCCCGCGGCCGGCCAGCGTCTCCAGGTTGGCCTGCGTCGCCGGATGGCGATACATGCGGTCGTTCATCGCCGGGGCGACGATGACCGGGCAGTCGGCGGCGAGCGCGGCCGTCGTCACCAGGTTGTCGGCCTGGCCGTGGGCGAGCTTGGCCAGGGTGTTGGCGCTCGCCGGCGCGATCAGATACGCGTCGGCGCGCTGCACGAGCGCGAGGTGGCTGATCGGCGCGCGCTCCGGCGCCGCGTCGCCGGGGTAGGCGCCGCGCAGGGGATCGGTCTCGAACTCATCGACGAGCACCGGCGAGCCGGTGATCCCGGCAAACGACGCGGCGCCCACGAACCGCTGGCTCGTCGGGGTCTGGATCACGCGCACGGCATGGCCGGCCGTGATCGCCAGCCGGACGGTCTCGACGGCCTTGTAGGCGGCGATCCCGCCGGTGACCCCGATCAGCAGGCGCGACACGATCGTCGAACCGGCCGGAGCGGGTCCCTACCGGTAGTGGTACTTGATCTTGCCCTGAGCGACTTCCTCGAGGGCGATCGTCAGGTAGTTCTTGGAGCGCGTGTCGACCATCGGCGGCGGGAACTCGTCGAACGTACCCTCGCCGAGGTTGTGGTAGTACGAATTGATCTGACGGGCGCGCTTGGCGGCCACGAGCACGCTGGCGTAGTCGGAGTCGACGTGGTCCAGGAGCTTGTCGATGCGGGGAGAGATCACTGAGTCAGTCCTTCGTCGGGGGTCTTTAGGTTAGCGGCCGGGCGGGCGCCCTCCGCCAGCTCTCTCTGCACGATCGCGGCCAGCTCGTCGGTGGCCTGCTCCAGGCGGTCGTTGACGACGACGTGGGCGAACTCCGGACGCGCCTCCAGCTCGCGCTCGGCCGTGCCCAGGCGCTGCTCGATCTGCTCGCCGGCGTCGGTGCCCCGGCCGACCAGCCGCGCGCGCAGCGCCTCGGTCGAGGGCGGGGCGATGAACACGAGCACGGCCTCGGGCAACGCCTCGCGGACCTGGCGGGCCCCCTGGACCTCGATCTCGAGCACGACCGGCGCCCCGGCGGCCAGCCGTCGCTCCAGCTCGGCGCGCAAGGTGCCATACCGGCGCCCGGAGTAGTCGGCGTGCTCGACGAAGTCGCCGGCGGCGGCGCGACGCTCGAACTCGTCGGCGCCGAGGAAGTGGTAGTCGACGCCGTCGCGCTCGCCCGGCCGGGGGTCGCGCGTCGTCGCCGAGACCGACAGCTCGAGCTCGGGGACGCGCTCGAGCAGGCCCCGGATCAGCGTTCCCTTGCCGACCCCGGAAGGGCCGGTGATGACGAAGACTCGGGCGGCCACGGCAGGCGGTGCGCCGGCGGCGCGAACCCGGGTCAGCGGCGTCGCAGGAGCGTGACCAGCTCGCCCCGCTGGCGCTCGGAGAGACCGCCGAGCGTCTTGCTCGGCGAGATCCGGCACTGCGACAGGATCTTGTTGACCTTCACGCGGCCGTACTTGGGAACCGCCAGCAGCAGATCGAACACCTTGGCCGTCTGCAGATAATCTGGTGGCTCGAGCAGCAGCTCGTGGATCGGCTGGCGACCGGCCTTGAGGTCGCGCTTGAGCTGAGCCCGGCGGCTGCGAATGTCGTTGGCACGCTGCAGCGCCTCCATCCGTTGCACGAGCGATCGCTCGGGCGCGGCGAGGGGCTTGGGATACGACTCACTGACCGGCGGCATGGGCGGCGACTATACATCGTGGGGCCGGGCGATCAAGGCAAATCCGCGATATTCGACTACACCTCAACTTGAGCTTGAGCATTGTCGAGCCTAGTTGCGCCCAATGGCATGTTTTGCAGGGTCTTTTGCCGGAACCTGCGCGGATCACGCAGCCTGCACCGGATCCCGGTCAACCATGCACCGGAATTCGGCCGGTCGACCGCAAACCGTCCACCTCGGAGGCGATGCGGGCGCCCGCCACGGGATCCCGGAAGCTCTCGGTTCCGACCGCGACGAGCGTGGCCCCGGCGCGCATCAGATCGGCCGCGTCGCGCCCGCTCGAGACCCCGCCCATCCCGACCACGGGGATGGCGACCGCAGCGCTGACCGAGTAGACCTGGGCGAGGGCGACGGCCCGCACGGACGGCCCCGACACCCCGCCGGTCTGACCGCCGAGCCACGGGTCGCCGGTGAGCGGGTGCAGCGCCATGCCCTTGATCGTGTTGATGAGCGAGACGGCGCTCGCCCCCTCGGCCTCGGCGGCGCGGGCGACCGCCGGCACGTCGGAGGCGTTGGGCGTCAGCTTGACGATCAGCGGCTTGTCGGTCAGCGGCCTCACCGCCGCCATCAGCCGCCCCACCTCGCCGGGGTCGGCGCCCATCACCAGGCCGGTCTCGACGTTGGGGCACGAGACGTTGAGCTCCAGGGCCGCCACCTCATCGCGGACGGCGAACGCCGCGACGAGCCGCGCCACCTCGTCGCGGCTGAACCCCATGACGTTGACGATCAGGGGGACCGGCAGCTCGGCGAGCTGGGGCAGGTCATGCGCGAGGTAGCCATCCAGCCCCTTGTTGGGCAGCCCGATCGAGTTCATCAGGCCGGCCGGCAGCTCCCACAGCCGCGGCGGTGGATTGCCCTCGCGCGGTTGCAGGGTGACCGTCTTTGAGACGAACGCCGCGAACGGGAAGCGCTCGATCAGCTCGTCGCCGAACGCCCGCCGGGCGGCGATCGCGTCAAACGTCCCCGAGGCGTTGATGATCGGCGAGGCCAGCTCCAGGCCGCAGAAGGCGACGCTCACTCCACGCGCTCCAGTTCGGCGGCGTCGAGCACCGGCCCGTCGACGCACAGGCGGACATAGCCGCGGCGGGTCGCGACGACGCACCCGAAGCACGCCCCGTATCCGCAGGCCATCCCCGACTCGAGGGCGAGCTGGGCGGGGGTGGGCGGGCTCGTGGCGGCGCACAGCGCGCGCACCGCCTCGAGCATCGCCGGCGGTCCGCAGGCGAACACCTCGACGTGGTCGTCGCCGTCGAGCTCCTCGGCCAGCAGCGCGGTGACGAGGCCGGGGTGGCCGACGCTGCCGTCGTCGGTGGCGATCCGGGGCGCGGTGAGCAGCTGCGCGCCGGCGGCGTGGGCGGCGTCGCGGAAGCCGAGCAGGACCTGGGCGCCGGGGTGCGTCTCGGTCAGCTGGTCCTGCCAGATGCCCAGCGGAGCGATCCCCACCCCGCCGCCGACGAGCAACGGCCGGCGGTCGTCCCGCGGAGCGCTGAAGCCGTTGCCCAGCGGGCCGACCAGCGCCAGCTCGTCGCCGGGGCCCAGCTCGCACAGACGGCGGGTGCCGGGGCCGACGTCCTCGAGCAGGAAGTGCAGCTCGTCGGAGCCGGCGGGGGCGCGGAGCACGCTGAATGCGCGCGGCAGGAACGGTCGCTCGTCGACTCCTCCTCCCCACCGCGTGGCCGCGCTCAGCATGTAGAACTGGCCGGCGCGCGGCCGGGGCCCGTCGGGGTCGGCGCAGCGCAACAGGACGTAGGGGCCGTGTTCCTCGCGCCCGGTCACCGCCGTCCCCCGGCGTCCGAACGGCGCGGTGACGCGCGCGTCGGCGTGGGTCGCGGTCATGGGGCCGAGCGGGTCACCGGACGCGTGCCGTGCAGCTCCTGGAGCGAGACGACGGCCGGCTCGCCCCGCCGGGCGGAGATGATCGCGCGGGCCGCCGCCATGCCGCCCGACATCGTCGTGATGCACGGGATGCCCCGGGTCACGGCCGCCGAGCGGATCTCGTAGCCGTCGGCGCGCGCCCCGGTGCCGACCGGGGTGTTGATGACGAGGTCGACCTCGCGACGCTCGATCCAGTCGACGACGTGCGGGGAGCCCTCGCCGAGCTTGTTGATGGACACCGCGGGGATGCCCATCCGGCGCAGCGCCTGGGCGGTGCCGCGGGTGGCGACGATCTTGAAGCCGAGGTCGTGCAGCGAGGTGGCGATGCCGGTGGCGGCCGGCTTGTCGGTGTCGGCGACGGTGATGAACACCGTCCCGTGCTGGGGCAGCTGGGCGCCGGCGGCGGCCTGGGCCTTGGCGAACGCCGTGGGGAAGTCGTCGGCGATCCCCATGACCTCGCCGGTGGAGCGCATCTCGGGACCGAGCAGCGAGTCGGCGCCGGCGAAGCGGCTGAACGGGAGGACGGCCTCCTTGACGCACACGTGACCGCAGCTGGCCGTCTCGGGCAGGTCCAGCGACGCGATCGTCTCGCCGAGCATGATCCGGCAGGCGAGCTTGGCCAGCGGCAGGCCGATCGCCTTGGAGACGAACGGCACCGTCCGCGAGGCCCGCGGGTTGGCCTCGATCACGTACAGGCGATCGTCGCCGCGGATCGCGAACTGGACGTTGAGCA
The DNA here is from genome assembly GCA_963744845.1 of uncultured Solirubrobacteraceae bacterium. Classification (GTDB taxonomy): domain Bacteria; phylum Actinomycetota; class Thermoleophilia; order Solirubrobacterales; family Solirubrobacteraceae; genus Palsa-465. The sequence goes on along the minus strand of CAVUVE010000009.1, from coordinate 313,399 downwards.
GGCCGACCACGCCGAGCGCCTTGGCGATCCCGGTCGTCTGCTCGCGGATGCGGTCGAGCATCTCGCCGCCGAGGGTGTGCGGCGGCAGCACGCAGGCCGAGTCGCCGGAGTGGATCCCCGCCTCCTCGACGTGCTGCATGATCCCCGCGATCCACACCTCGTCGCCGTCGCACAGCGCGTCGACGTCGACCTCGATCGAGTCCTCGAGGAAGCGATCGAGGTAGATCGTGCTGTTCGCCGGCACGCCGACCCGGTCGAGGTAGTCCTTGAGGCCGGCGACGCTGTAGACGATCTCCATCGCGCGGCCGCCGAGCACGTAGCTCGGGCGCACGAGCAGCGGGAAGCCGACGTCGGGGGCGCGCTCGAGCGCCTCGTCGGGGCTGGTCGCCGTCGCGTACGGCGGGGCGCTGTAGCCGAGACGATCGAGCAGGGCGCCGAAGCGCGCGCGGTCCTCGGCGAGATCGATGGCGTCGATGCTCGTGCCGAGGATCGGCACGCCGGCAGCGTCGAGGCCGGCGGCGAGCTTGAGCGGGGTCTGGCCGCCGAACTGCACGACCACCCCTTCGGGTTGCTCCAGCTCGCACACCGCGAGCACGTCCTCGAGGGTGAGCGGCTCGAAGTACAGGCGGTCGGAGGTGTCGTAGTCGGTGGAGACCGTCTCCGGGTTGCAGTTGATCATCACCGCGTCCCGGCCGGACTCGCGCACCGTCTGGGCGGCGTGCACGCAGCAGTAGTCGAACTCGATCCCCTGGCCGATGCGGTTGGGGCCCGAGCCGAGGATGACGACGCTCGCCCGCTCGCCGCGCCGGACCTCGTGCGTCGGACCGCGGGGACCCGGCCGCTCCCACGCCGAGTAGTAGTACGGGGTCTCGGCGGCGAACTCGGCGGCGCAGGTGTCGACCGACTTGTAGGTGCGCTCCCCGGCGAACGGGTAGCCGGTCTCACCCTCGCGGCCCCAGCCGCCGGCCACCAGCTCGGCAAGCTCGTGCAAGAACCACCGGTCGATGCTCGTGCGCCGGTGCAGCTCGTCGATCGTCGCTCCCCGGCGCAGCGCCTCGAGCAGGTGGTCGAAGCGGTCGGCCCCGGGCTGGCCCACCAGCTCGAGCAGGGCGGCGTCATCGGCCGGGGAGACGGGAGGGGCGTCGAGCTCGCGCGAGCGCAGCGCCTTGGCGAACGCCTGCTGGAAGGTCCGGCCCATGGCCATCGCCTCCCCCACCGACTTCATGTGGGTGGTCAGCCCGGCCTCGGCGCCGGGGAACTTCTCAAACGCGAACCGCGGCCACTTGACGACGCAGTAGTCGATCGCCGGCTCAAAGCTCGCCGGCGTCGCCCGCGTGATGTCGTTGGGGATCTCCTGCAGGGTGTAGCCGACGGCCAGGCGGGCGGCTATCTTGGCGATCGGAAAGCCGGTCGCCTTGCTGGCCAGGGCGCTCGAGCGCGAGACCCGGGGATTCATCTCGATGACGACGATCTCGTCGGTCTCGGGGTTGACCGCGAACTGGACGTTGGAGCCGCCGGTCTCGACCCCGACGGCGCGGATGACGGCGATCGCCTGGTCGCGCAGCTGCTGGTAGAGCTTGTCGGTCAGCGTCTGCTGGGGGGCGACGCAGACGCTGTCGCCGGTGTGTACGCCCATCGGGTCGAGGTTCTCGATCGAGCAGACGATGACCACGTTGTCGGTGTGGTCGCGCATGACCTCGAGCTCGAACTCGCCCCAGCCGAGCACCGACTCCTCGAGCAGGACCTGGCCGATCGGGGACGCCGTGAGGCCGCCGCCGACGATCCGCCCGATGTCGGCTTCGGTGCGCACGACGCCGCCGCCGGTGCCGCCGAGCGTGAATGCCGGGCGCACGATGAACGGCAGGCCGAGCTCGGGCAGCGCGTCGTGCGCGTCCTGGACGGTGTGGGCGATGACCGATTTGGGGACGCGCAGGCCGGCGGCGGTCATCGTGTCGCGGAAGCGCTCGCGGTCCTCGGCGCGATCGATGGCGTCGTAGTCGGCGCCGATCAGCTCGACCCCGAAGCGCTCCAGGGTGCCGTTCTCGTACAGCTCCTTGGCGAGGTTGAGCGCCGTCTGGCCGCCGAGCGTCGGCAGCAGGGCGTCGGGCCGCTCGCGCTCGATCACCTGGGCGACCGGTCCGGCGAGCAGCGGCTCGACGTAGGTGGTCGTCGCCACCTCGGGGTCGGTCATGATCGTCGCCGGGTTGGAGTTGACGAGCACGACCTCGTAGCCCTCGGACTCGAGCACCCGGCACGCCTGCGTCCCCGAGTAGTCGAACTCGGCCGCCTGGCCGATGACGATCGGGCCCGAGCCGAGGAGCAGGATCTTGTGGATGTCGTCGCGGCGGGGCATGTCTCGCTTCAGGCGGCCTGGGCGATCTCGGCGACGAAGCGGTCGAACAGATAGCGCGCGTCGTGGGGGCCGGGACCGGCCTCCGGGTGGTACTGGACGGTCGCGCCGGGGACGTCGCGCAGGGTCAGCCCCTCGACGGTGCGGTCATAGAGGTTGATGTGGGTCAGCTCGGCGGCCCCGAAGTCGGTCTCCCAGCGCACCGGCTCATCGGTGTCGATCGTCCGCGCGCCGCCCGGCCCGAGCACCGCGAAGCCGTGGTTCTGGCTGGTGATCTCCGTCTGGCCGGTGGCCAGGTTCTTGACCGGATGGTTGGCCCCGTGGTGGCCGAAGGGCAGCTTGTAGGTCTGCAGTCCGACCGCCTGGCAGAGCAGCTGGTGGCCGAGGCAGATCCCGTAGACGGGGAGCTTGCCAACGAGCTCGCGGACGGTGTCGACGATGTAGTGCAGCGCGGCCGGGTCGCCGGGGCCGTTGGCGAGGAAGATCGCGTCGGGATCGTTGGCCGTCAGCTCGGCGGCGCCGTCGGTGCAGGGATGCAGCTCGACGGTGACCCCCCGCTCGCGCAGGTTGGCGATGATCGACCGCTTGACGCCGGTGTCGATGAGCGCGATCCGGGGTCCGGAGCCTCCCCCCGTCGGGGCGAGGATCTGCGTCTGCGCCGGGCTGACCTCGCGGGCCAGGTCGCGGCCGGTCATCTCAGGCTCGGCTTCGATCATCTCGCGGGCCTGCGCCTCGGCGACGCCGGCCGGGAAAACGCCGCCGGCCATCGAGCCGCGCTCGCGGATGTGGCGCACGAGCGCGCGCGTATCGAGGTCGGTGATGGCGGGCACCCCGCAGTCGGCGAGCCATGTCAGCCAACCGCCCTCGGCGCCCGGGGCATCCTCGCGGTCGGTGCCCGCGCGCATGATCGCCGCCCGGGCGTGGATGGCCGTCGGACTCCATCGCCTCGGCGCTGACGCCGTAGTTGCCCATCTGAGGGAAGGTGAAGGTGATCAGCTGACCGGCGTAGCTGGGGTCGGTCATCGCCTCCTGATAGCCCGCCATCGAGGTCGTGAACACGATCTCCCCGACCGCGCTCGCATCGGCGCCGCAGGCGATGCCGTCAAAGCGGGTGCCGTCCGCGAGCAGGACGTAGGCGGTGGCCGGTCGAGACGCGCTCATCGCTGCCGGGCGGTGGGTTGGGCGACGAGCAGCGGGCGCCGGTAGGCGACGGCGCCGGCGGCGAGCGTCAGCATGACCCGGCCGGTCAGCGTGCGGCCGTGAAACGCGCAGTTGCCCGAGCGGCTGGCGTAGCCGTCCTCGCCGACCGTCCAGCGCGATTGGAGATCGACGAGACACAGGTTGGCCGGGGCCCCGGGCTCGATCCGCGGGATCGGCAGCCCGTACAGGCCGCCGCCGGCGGTCATGCGCTCGATCAGGGTCGCCAGCGGCAGCTCCCCGGCGACGACGAGCTCGGTGTAGATGGCGGCGAACGCCGTCTCCAGGCCGGTCGTCCCCATCGGCGCCTGCTCGAACGGGACCTCCTTCTCGTGCGCGGCGTGAGGGGCGTGGTCGGTGGCCACGCACTCGATCGTGCCGTCCCGGAGGGCCGCGACGAGCGCCCGCCGGTCGGTCTCGGTGCGCAGCGGCGGGTTCATCTTGAAGCGGCTGTCCAGCGTGCGCACGGCATCGTCGGTGAGGGTCAGGTGGTGGGGACTGGCCTCGCCGCTGACCCGCGCTCCGGCGGCCCGGGCCGCGGCCAGCGCCTGCACCGACTCGACGCTCGACAGGTGCTGGAAGTGCACCCGAGCGTCCTCGAACAGGGCGAGCGCCCCGTCGCGGGCGACCATCGTCGACTCCGAGACCGACGGGATCCCGGCCATGCCGAGGCGCGCCGAGACCGCCCCCTCGTGCATGACGCCGTCCTGCGACAGGGCGGGGTCCTCCTCGTGCAGGGCGATGATCCCGCCGCACAGCCGCTGGTACTGCAGCGCCTTGCGCAGCATCCCGGCCGAGGTGACCGGCTTGCCGTCGTCGGTGAAGCCGATCGCCCCGGCGTCGCGCAGCTCGGCCATCTCGGTCAGCTCCTCGCCGCGCAGGCCGTGGGTGATGGCGGCGAGAAAGCCGGTCGGCACCCGGGCGTGGGCGCGCGCGTCGGCGATCACCGAGCCGAGCACCGCCGCGGTGTCGACGGTCGGATCGGTGTTCGGCATGGCCACGACCTGGCAGTAGCCCCCGGCGGCCGCCGCCGCGGTCCCCGTCTCGATGTCCTCCTTGTACTCCTGGCCGGGGGTGCGCAGGTGGACGTGCGGGTCGGTGAAGGCGGGGAACACGTGCCGGCCCTCGGCGTCGAGGGTCTCGGCGCCGTCGGGCGCCTCGAGCGTGTCGCGCCCGCCGATCTCGGCGATCTCGCCGTCGCGGACGAGGACATCGCGCGGCTCGTCGAGCCCGGTGCGAGGATCGAGGACGTGAGCGCCGCGGATGAGCAGGTCCGCGGGTGGGCGGGGGGCGCAGAAGAGCTGGGTCTCGTCCATCACGCGGTCCATCACGCCACCGCCGCCAGGCTCGGGGAGCCGACGAGCAGCTCGTAGAGGACCGCCATCCGCACCGCCACGCCGGCCTTGACCTGATCGCCGATCAGGGCCTGGGGCGAGTCGATCGTGGCTCCCGAGAGCTCGACGCCGCGGTTGACCGGCCCCGGGTGCATGACCAGCTGACCGGGCGACAGACGGCGGTCGTTGATCTGGTAGCGGGCGGCGTACTCGCGCAGCGAGGGGACGAACGACTGGGTCATGCGCTCGTGCTGCATGCGCAGGACGTAGACGACCTCGGCCTCGGGCAGCCGCTCCAGGGTGGCGGTCGCCTCACAGCCGAGGGCCTCGATATGGCGCGGGATGAGCGTCGGCGGTCCGGCCACGGTGACCCGGGCGCCCATTCGGGTGAAGGCGAGGATGTTCGAGCGCGCCACCCGGGAATGGGTGACGTCGCCGACGATCCAGATGTTGACGCCCTCCAGCGACCCGAGCTTCCGGCGCAGGGTGAACACGTCGAGCAGGGCCTGGGTGGGGTGCTCGTGCTTGCCGTCGCCGGCGTTGACGACCGCGGCGCTCGTCCAACCGGCCACCAGCTGGGCGGCCCCGGCGTGCGGGGAGCGGATGACGATCGCCGCCGGGTCATAGGCCGACAGCGTCTGCACGGTGTCCTTGAGCGACTCCCCCTTGTCGACGCTCGAGCCGGCCGAGCGGATGTTGACGACGTCGGCCGACAGGCGCTTGGCCGCCAGCTCGAAGCTGGAGCTCGTGCGCGTCGACGCCTCGTAGAAGAGGTTGACGATCGTGCGCCCGCGCAGCGCGGGGACCTTCTTGATCTCGCGGCCCGAGACCTCGGCGAACGACTCGGCGCGATCGAGGATCCTTTCGATCCCGGCGCGGTCGAGGTCGTCGATCGAGATCAGGTGGTGAAAGCGACGGTCGTTCATGCCGCTTTGATCCCCGCGGCCCGGCCCCGCCCACCGGGTCCGATCGTGACCTCGTCGACGCCGTCGACCTCCTCGACGCGGACGTTGACCCGCTGGTCCTGCGAGGTCGGGATGTTCTTGCCGACGTAGTCCGGGCGGATGGGAAGCTCGCGGTGGCCGCGGTCGACGAGGGCGGCGAGCTGGATCTTGGCCGGTCGCCCATAGTCGAACACGACATCGATGGCGGCCCGGACGGTCCGCCCGGTGTAGAGGACGTCGTCGACGATCACGATCGTCCGCCCGTCGACGGAGAAGTCCAGCTCGGTGGAATGGACGATCGGGAACTCCGATCCGTCCCGGCGCGTGTTGAGGTCGTCGCGGTAAAAGGCGATGTCGACCGTGCCGAGCGGCACCGGCGAGTCGAGCAGCTCGCTCGTCAGGGCATGGACGCGGCGGGCCAGGTGCGCCCCCCGGCGGTGGATGCCGACCAGCGCCACCGTCCCGTCGGGGTTCTTCTCGACGATCTCGTGGGCGATCCGCATCAGCGTGCGGCGCATATCGTCACGGCCGAGGACGACCGTGGGCTGCGGTTCCAACTGTGCTCCTTCCTGGTCTCACGGGACCGGGTTAAAGGGGCTGGCGGCTTACTGGTGGATCACCCTAGCACCGGCTCCGGCGGGCGCCCGAGGCGATAGAGGACGTGCGGCAGCCCGGCGTGGAGGATCTCGCGATCGTAGGTGAAGCCGGCCTTCTCCATCACCCGGCGCGACGCGGTGTTGCCGGGCAGGGTGAGCGCCACCAGTTCGCTGATGTCGAGATCGGCGAACGCGACCCGCGCGGCGGCGTGGGCCAGCTCGGTGGCCAGTCCCTCCCCCCAGCGCTCGGGAACGATCGCCCACGCAACCTCGACGGCGAGGCGGCCGGGGGCCGCCGTGTACTCGAGACCGCCGCGGCCGACGAACCCCCCGCTCTCGAGGTCGCGCAGCAGCCACAGCCCGAAGCCATGGCGATCCCACAGATCGAGCTGACGCCGCAGCCCGTCGCGGACGTCGGCCGCCGTCGGCGGGAAGGGAAACGGCCACAGCGTGGCGTAGACGCGCGGGTCGAGGCTCAGCCGGACGAGCTCGGCCTCGTGGCCGGGCGCCAGACGCTCAGCGATCATCCGGTTGGTGTGCAGTCGCTCGGGGATGAGCGCCTTCACGGTCAGGCCCGTGAGACGGCCTCGGCGGTGGTGTCGGCGGCGGGCTCGGCCGTCGGGTCGTTCGCGGTGGGGTCGCCGGCGGCCGACGGCGCGTGGCGAGCGGGATCCCAGCGCACGAGGCTCGGCTCGCCGCGCTCGGCGAACGGGATCTCGATCGTGTCGAAGTCACGGGGCACGACCGTCGGCGTGAACACCGCGCGGGCCTCATCGCGCAGCAGCCGCAGCGGGTGCCGGGTGGAGACGTGGTTGAGCGCCAGCATCCCCACCTCGGCGTCACGCGCGATCTCGGCTGCCTGGCGGGCCGTCGAGTGCCCGTTCTCGGCCGCCCGCGTCCGCTCCTCCTCCGCGAACGTGGCCTCGTGGACGAGCACGTCGGCGCGGTGGGCGGCCACCCGGATGGCCTCGCACGGCCGGGTGTCGCCGGAGAGCACGAGCTTTCGCCCCGGGCGCGGCGGGCCCATCACCTCCTCGGGCGCCACCCCCTTGACGGTCTCGCCGCGCTGGACGCGTCCGAACTCGGGGCCGGCGGTGAGTCCACGGGCGGTCGCGACAGCGGGGTCGAACACCCCCGGGCGCTCGTCCTCGAACAGCACGTAGCCGACCCCGGGCCCGCGGTGATCCACGGCCACCGGGGCGATCCGGTAGCCGTCGCGCTCCAGCACGTCGCCGGTCTCGAGCTCGTGCACTGCCAGCTCGAAGCTCGGCCGCCCGCTCATGCGCTCGACGATCGCCATCAGCGCATGCAGGCCGCGCGGTCCGTGGATGGTCAGCGGTCGCTCGCGGCCGCGCAGGTTGAACGTGTTGAGCATCCCCGGCAGCCCGAGCCAGTGGTCGGTGTGAAAGTGGGTGAGAAACACCTCGGTGAGGTCGGCGAGGCCGACCGAGCTGACGAGCTGGCGCTGGGTGCCCTCCCCGCAGTCGAACAGGATCCGGTCCCCGCCGCGGCGCACGAGGATCGCGGGCAGGCCGCGCCGCGCGCTCGGTACCGACCCGGCGGTCCCGGCGAAGAAGATCGAGAGCTCCATGGTTGCGTCCAGTCTGGCACCCGGGGTCGCCGCGTCCTGTCGCGATCGTGGTGGACGTCGTCAGTCGAGGTCGACGAGCTCGAACGAGAGCGCGCCGGCGTCGGCCCGGCAGATCCCCATCGTGTGTCGGGGGGCCCGCCGGCGCTCGGTCGGGCTGCCCGGGTTGAAGATCTGAAAGCCGTCGGCGGCCCGCTCGTGCAGCGGGATGTGGGAGTGGCCGAACACGACCGCGTCGGCGCCGGCCGCGGAGAACCGCCGTCGCATCCGCTCCAGGCGCCCTCGCGCCGGGCCGGCGTCGTGGATCACGGCCAGCCTCGCCCCTGCCGCCCTCCACGATCGCCGTCGCCGGCAGCGCCGCCCGCACGGCACCGTCGTCGACGTTGCCGTGGACGGCGACGACCCGCCCGTACCCCTCCAGCTCGGCGAGCACGGGGAGCGTCGAGAGGTCGCCGGCATGGACGATGAGGTCGGCCGCCCGCAGCCGCTCCCGGCACCCCTCCGGGAGCCGGCGGGCGCCCTTGGGCAGATGGGTGTCCGAGATGATCGCGATCTCCACGGTAAGCTGGCCCTTCGATCTACCCCGATCGCACGCGCCCGTAGCTCAGGGGATAGAGCGTCCGCCTCCGGAGCGGAAGGTCGCACGTTCGAATCGTGCCGGGCGCGTCACCGGGGAACCCTGCCACCGTGGGGTTCCCTGCTGTCTGAGCACGGGCGAAGTGACGCACCGCTTTGTGGACTCTGATTCGCTGCGCTCTCTTCACCAATCCCAGGAGAGAGGTTTCTCAATTGCTCAGACGTCTTCGCCTTGCGCTGCTCCCCCTCGTTGCGGTCGCCGGCCTCGTCGCCGCCGGTGCCGTGTCGGCGGCCCCCACCGCCAAGCCGGCCGCTTCGGCACGGCCGGCCCGGCTCGCCGTGGGTGTCGAGGTCCTGCGCTTCGCCACCCACGGCCGGTCGCTCGGGGCGACCGGAGTCGTCACCGCCAAGCTGACCGACAACACCGGTCGGACGACCATCTCGCAGACCCACGTAGCGCTGACGGCCTCGACGGGAGGCGGGTGCAAGGTCCTTCACCTGTATCTCAAGGAACTGACGCTGCACCTCCTCGGCCTCGACGCGCATCTCGATCCGGTAACGCTCGACCTCACCGGCGACTCCGGCGGCGGAGTGCTCGGGTCGCTGTTCTGCAAACTCGCTCACGCCAAGGTCGCCTCGCTGGCCCGAGCGGCTGACGCCCGCGCGCTCACCGCGGCCGTGCATTCCCATCAGGGAACGGTGCTTCGCTTCAGCGCCTACATCCATCCGGCGACGGCCACCGGCCACGCAGCCGGGGCCGTGTGCCCGGTCCTCGACCTCGTCGTCGGTCCGCTGAACCTGCAGCTCCTCGGCCTGATCGTCGATCTCCAGCGGGTTCATCTCACGATCACCGCGACGAGCGGCGGAGGCGCCCTGGGCGACGTGTTCTGCCGTCTGGCCGACAACACGACGACCACGACGACGGCCACGACCACCCCCTAGACCGACGCACGACGACGGCCGCGGCACGGCTGCCGCGGCCGTCCCTCCTCCAGCGGCGGGGGACGAGCTACTCCGACTCGTAGTCGAGCAGCTCGGTGAGGATGAGCTCGAACGCGGCCGACTCGAAGCGCTCGGGAATATCGGCCTCGACGACGATCTCGTAGCTGTCGCGCACCGCCTGGACGAGATCCTGGCGACTGACCGGCTGGCCTTCAGAGCTGTCCACGGTTTCTCCTCGCAGTGGGGTGAGGCTGGATTACATCACCCGCACGCCGCGCAATCGCGTGCGACTCCCGGGCGCCCGGGCGATCAGCCGAGCGCGTGCTCGCGGGCGTAGCTGGCCCGGCAACCGTCGCCGCAGAACCACAGCGTCGCGCCGTCGAGCTCCAGGTGCGGCGTCGCGGCCGCCATCGCCACCTTCATCCCGCACACCGGGTCGACGGCGACGCCGGTGACCGGCGGCGCGGACACCTCCACCTCGGTGGGCGGCCGCCCACCGATGGCCCCGGGGTGGGCGTGGTGGCCGGCCACCATCTCGGCGAGGATCGAGATCGCGATCTCCATCGGCGTCCGCGCGCCGATGTCCAGCCCGGCGGGCGTGTGCAGCTGGTCGGCGAGCTCGGGGGCGAGCGGCAGCTCGGCGCGCACCGCCCGGCCGCGCTTCGGGCTGGCGACGAGCGCCACGTAGGGCACGCCGGCCTCCAACGCTGCCGCCAGCACTGCCTCCTCCCCGCTGCCGTGCGAGGCGACGACGACCGCGGCGATGCCGTCCAGGGGCCCGACGTCGGCCGCCGCGCCGAGCGCGGCGTCGTAGCCGGCCGCGCGCGCCAGCTGATCGATCGCCCGCGCGATCGGCGAGCCGCCGACGACGACGAGCCGGTTGGCCGGCAGGTGGGGCTCGAGGAAGATCTCCAGCGCTCCCCCGCTCAGGCAGGGGTTGTGCTCCACGACGGCGCCGTCGAGCAGATCGGGCGCCGCCCCCTCCCCGGGCACGTCGTCGGGGACGAGGCGCAGGAGCAGCGCCTCACCGGTCTCCATCGCCCGCAGGGCGTGCAGGCGCACCGAGGACTCGGCGCACACGCCGCCCACGAAGCCGTCGATCGTCCCGTCGCCGCGCACGATCGCCCCGTCGCCGGGACGGACGCTCGTCGGCCGGCGCGCCCGCACGACCGTCGCCACGACGAACGGCTGGCGCTCGGCGCGCAGCCGCTCCATCTCCCTGGTCTTGTCTGAGGCCATCATTGCGGGGGCACCGCCTTTCCTTGCGTACGCATAGCGTCCCACACGCGCGCGGGCGTGCACGGCATATCGATGTGGCGCACCCCGTAGGGCGCGAGCGCGTCGCACACGGCGTTGACGATCGCCGGCGGCGAGCCGACGGTCGCCGACTCGCCGACGCCCTTGGCGCCGAGCGGGTGGTGCGGCGAGGGCGTCACCGTGAAGTCGGTCTCCCACGTGGGCACCTCGACCGCGGTCGGGATCAGGTAGTCCATCAGCGAGGCGCTCAGGCAGTTGCCCTCCTCGTCGTAGCCGACCATCTCCATGAGCGCGATGCCGACCCCGTCGGTCAGCCCACCGTGGATCTGGCCCTCGACGATCATCGGGTTGATCCGCACCCCGCAGTCATCGACGGCGACGAAGCGGCGGACCGCCACCTTGGCCGTGCCGGGATCGATCTCGACGACGCACACGTAGGCGCCGAACGGGAACGTGAGGTTCGGCGGGTCATACGTGGTCTCGGAGTCCAGGCCGGCCTCGACGCCCGCGGGCAGCTCCACCGAGCCGCGGGCGGCGCGGGCGATATCGGCGATCGAGGCGCCCTGCTCGGGGTCGCCGCGCACGAACCACCGTCCGCGCTCCCATTCCAGGTCGCCGGCGGCGACCTCGAGCATCGCCGAGGCGACGAGCCGGGCCTTGTCGCGGACCTTGCGGGCGACGAGCGCCGTCGCGGCGCCGCTCACCGGCGTCGAGCGCGATCCGTAGGTCCCGAGGCCGTAGGGGGTGTTGTCGGTGTCGCCGTGGATGACGTCGACGTCCTCGGGCGCGATGCCGAGCTCGTGGGCGACGATCTGGGCGAACGTCGTCTCGTGGCCCTGCCCCTGGCTCTGCACGCTGATCCCCAGCTGGGCGGTGCCAGTCGGCGATACCCGCAGCGTTGCCCCGTCGTTCATGCCCAGCCCCATGATGTCCATGTGCTTGCGCGGGCCGGCCCCGACCGCCTCGGTGAAGAACGAGATCCCGATGCCCATCAGCTCGCCGCGCGCTCGCTTGACCGCCTGCTCGCGCCGCAGGTCCTCATAGCCGACGACGTGAAGCGCCTTGCGCAGAGCCGTCGGGTAGTCGCCGGAGTCATACACCCAGCCGGTCTTGCACTCGTAGGGGAAGCGGTCGGGGGCGATCAGGTTCTCGAGCCGCAGTTGCGCGGGATCGCTCCCCAGCTGCGCGGCCAGCAGGTCGACGAGGCGCTCGATCAGGTAGACCGCCTCGGCGATCCGGAACGAGCACGCGTAAGCGACCCCGCCGGGGGCCTTGTTCGTGTAGACGCCGCGCACGTGGCAGTGGGCGGCGGCCAGGTCGTAGGAGCCGGTGAATACGTGAAAAAAGCCGGCCGGGTACCGGCTCGGCTGGGCGGCGGTGTTGAACGCGCCGTGGTCGGCGAGCACGTCGACCGACACGGCGAGCACGGTGCCGGCGGCCGACGCGGCGATCCGGCCGCGCATCGTGTAGTCGCGGGCAAAGCCCGTCGACATCAGGTTCTCCGAGCGGTCCTCGACCCACTTGACCGGCCGACCGACGGTCATCGCCCCCACCGCGGCGCACACGTACCCGGGATAGATCGGCACCTTGTTGCCAAAGCCGCCCCCGACGTCGGGCGAGATCACGCGGACGCGATGCTCGGCCACGCCGAGGATCTCGGCGTACAGCGTGCGATGGGCGTGGGGCGCCTGGGTGGTCGACCAGACGGTGAGCTTGCCGGCCACCCGGTCAAACTGCGCGACCGCACCGCACGTCTCCATCGGCGCCGGATGCGACCGGGGGAACACCATCTCCTGCTCGACGACGACGTCGGCGCCCGCGAACACCCGCTCGGTGGCCGCCCGGTCGCCCGCCTCCCAGTCGAAGATGTGGTTGTCGAGCTGATCGGGCAGGTCGTCGCGGATGACCGGCGCGCCGGGATCGAGGGCCCGCCGGGGGTCGACGACCGGCGCCAGGGGCCCGTACTCGACGTCGATCAGCTCGAGCGCGTCGTGGGCCGAGTAGTGGTCGTCGGCGATCACGAACGCGACCTCCTGGCCCTGGAAGCGCACCTTGTCGGTGGCCAGCACCGCCTGGACGTCGCCGGACATTGTCGGCATCCAGGCACAGCCGCGCGCCTCCAGGTCGGCGCCGGTGATGACGGCGTGGACCTTCGGGTGGGCGAGCGCCGCCGAGACGTCGATGGCGAGCACCTGGGCGTGGGCGACCGGACTGCGCAGCATCGCCCCGTGGAGCATCCCGGGCACGACGACGTCGTCGAGGTAGTGGCCCTGGCCGCGGATGAAACGCTCGTCCTCCTTGCGGCGCAGCCGTCCGAAGCCGACGTCGGCGGGGGTCATCGCGCCGGTCCGGCCCGCGGGCGCCGCGCCGCCTGGACCGAGAGCTCGGCCGCAATGTTGACGGTGCGACAGCGACCGCAGCGAACGCGGACCCGGCGGGTCATGAGCTGCGGGTCCATGCCCTCGGCGAGCAGGCTGCCGCATTGCACGCACACGTAGTCGTACTCGCCGTTGCCGCGGAACACCGGGCGGTCGGGCTGCTCCTGGACGGCGGTGCCACCGTCGACCGGCACCTCGCCGGGCTCGACGGCGCGCATCGTGCGGACGACCATGACTCAGGCGGCCGCCACGAACTTCTCGGTGAAGTCCTTGATCAGCGCCTCGAGCACGGTCGAGACCATGCCCTCGCCCATCGACGCCGCCTTGCCGGTGATCTGGGCGGCGGTGTGGACGGTGCCGCCGCCGTTGGCCAAGGTGAACGTCACGTCGGCGTTGGCGTGCCCCTGGCCGCCGGCCTCGCGCGACTTGACCCGCAGCAGCGCCCGGTGGCTCTCGGGGTCGGACTCGACGACCTCGACCGTGCCCTTGAACTTCATCGACATCGCGCCCATCTTCACCTTGATCTCGGCCTTGACCGCCTCGTCGCCGGTGACCTCGAGCACCGAGCCGCCCTCGACGCAGGGGACGAGGCGCTCGAGGTCGAGCACCAGCCCCCAGCTGTTCTCGATCGGCTTGTCGGTCGTGAACGTCTGGTCGAGCTCCACCATGTATCGGCTCCTGTCGGTCGGTTGGTCGGTCAGTCTCGGTAGACGGCCTGGGCATCGAGGCCGCCCTCGACGCCGGGCGGCAGCGCCCCCGTGCCGTGGGCGTACATCGCGATGTCGGCGATCGTCGGCGCCTGGGCCGGACCGTCGTCGGTGGCGAACGCGCCATCGGTGAAGTGCACGGCCTCGGGCGGGGTGTCGAGCACGACGCCGGCCAGCAGCTGCGCCTTGGCGATGATCTTGCCCGTCGCCGAGGCGATCGCCCCGGCGGTTCCGGCCGACGGGCTCGTGTTGTAGCCATGGCCGGTCCCGAAGCGGTCGGTGTCGGCGGGCACGACCTTGACGTCGAGCGCCGGGACGCCGAGCTCGTCGGCGACCTGGCGCGCATACTCGGCCTCGTGGCCGTCGGGCTCGGTGGTCAGGCTGAGCACCATCTTGCCCGTCGGATGGACGCGCAGGAACACCGCGCGATAGGCCTCGTTGGCCATCCTCACTCCTCTTCCTCGTGGTCCGTGTCGTCGTGTGACTGTGCCCGTCGCTGGCGCTCCTGATGGGCGGTGAGCACGTTGTGCTCCTCCAGGTCGCAGAAGCTGGGCTGGGGCCCGCCGAGCAGGTGGGGCGCCACGGCCGGCCGCTCGCAGCCCGGGTAGATGCAGATCTTCACCGTGGATGGGCCGGCCGGGGCCATCAGTGCAGGACCCATCCCGGCGTCGTCTTGCCGCGGCTCGGGCCGTACCCGCTCGGCATCGCCACCGAGCTGCCGGCGACCGGCGTCGCGCTCGCCCACGGCTCCTCATCGTCGGCCGTCGCCGGCTCGGGCTCGGGCGGGCGCCAGCTCGTCTCCGGCGCGCGATCACGCCAGCGCTCGGCGGCGATCGCCTCGGCGACCTCGTCCAGCGCGGCGAGGCTGTGCCCCGACACGAGCGCGTCGCAGTGCGGCAGGGCGGCCGCCATCCCCCCGGCGCGCGGAGCGAACCCGGCGGCGGCGGCGCGGGGATTGACCCACACGATCCGGTAGGCGAGCCGAGCCAAGCGCTCCATCTCGCGCCCGACGAGCGTCGGGTCGCCGCGCTCCCAGCCGTCGGAGAGGATGACGATGACCGCGCCCCGCGCCATCCCGCGCCGGCCGTGGCGATCGTTGAACGTCTTCAGCGCGTCGCCGATCCGGGTGCCGCTCGACCAGTCGGGCGCCGTCTGCGCCGCCCGGGCGATCGCCCGTTCGGGATGCCGCGAGCGCAGCGCGCGGGTCAACCGGGTCAGGCGGGTGGCAAACGCGAACGCCTCGTTTCGATCGCCGCCCACCCCGCCGGCGGCGCAGGTGAGGAACTGCAGGTAGGCCCGGGCGTAGGGCTCCATCGAGCCCGAGATGTCGCACAGCAACACCATCCGCCGGCGCTGGACGCGCCGCCGCCGGCGCGCCAGGCGGATCGGCTCGCCTCCCGTGCGCAGGCTCGAGCGCAGCGTGCGGCGCAGATCGATCCGCGCGCCGTGGCGACCGCGCTCGTAGCGACGGGTCCGCCGGCGCGGCGTGGCCAGCGACAGCTTGGTCATCAGGGCGTACAGGGCCGACAGCTCGTCGGGCTCGAGCGCGTCAAAGCGCTTGGCGCGGATGACCTCCTCGTCGGTGGCGACCGTCGGAACCGCCACCTCGCGGGTGTCCTCGCCGGAGTCGCGATCGCGCGACGGGGCCGGCGCGCCGCCCGGAGCGGCGTCGGCGTCACGATCGGCCGCGCGATCGGAGCCGGGCCGTTCGTCGGCCTCGGCGGGGACCTGGTGGACGTCCTCGAACAGGATCTCGGGGGGCCGCTCGGTCGCGCCGCCGAACACCGCGGCGAACACGCGGTCGAAGATCGGCACCTGGGAGAGGTCGGAGACGAGCACCGCGCGGACGGTCCAGTACAGCCGCCGGCGGGAAAACAACCCCGCCTGGCCCACGACGGCCAGCGCCTCGGCGAGCCGGGTCGCGCGCTCGGCGTCGACCGGCACGCCGGCGTCGTGCAGCCGGCGGGCGAGGGCACCGACGAGCGGCGGCAGATCGAGCACAGCGGTGCGGACGCGGAACTCGGCCATCGGTCAGCCGCTCTCCCGCAGCAGGGTGGCCAGGCCCGCCGCCCGGACGACGTCCTGATCCTCGCGGTACTTGAGCACCGAGCCGAGGGTGCGCTGCACCGCCGGCGCGTCGAGCTCCTCGAGACCCAGCAGGTCCAGCGCTGCCAGCCAGTCGATCGCCTCGGCGATGCCCGGGGGCTTCTGGACGTCGGAGTCGCGCATCGCGGCGACGGCGTCGGCCACCTGGACGGCGAGCGTGGCGGCGGCGGCGGGCACGCGGCGGCGGATGATCTCGACCTCGCGCGCCGGGCTCGGGTAGTCGATCCACTGATACAGGCAGCGGCGCTTGACGGCGTCGTGGAGGTCGCGGGTGCGGTTCGAGGTGAGCACGATGACCGGCGGATGGGTGGCCGTGATCGTGCCGATCTCGGGGATCGTCACCGTCGCCTCGGCGAGCAGCTCGAGCAGGAAGGCCTCGAAGTCGTCGTCGGCGCGATCGATCTCGTCGATGAGCAGCACCGCCGGGCGGGGCCCGGGATGCTGCAGCGCGCGCAGCAGCGGCCGGGCGGTCAGGTAGTCGGGCCCGAACAGATCGCTCTCCGACAGCGACTCGCCGCGGGTATCGGCCAGCCGAATCGACAGCAGCTGCCGGGCGTAGTTCCATTCATACAGCGCTTCGGCGGCGTCGATGCCCTCGTAGCACTGCAGGCGGACCAGCGGCGTGTCGAGGACGAGCGCCAGCGCCTTGGCCGCCTCGGTCTTCCCGACGCCCGCCTCCCCCTCGAGCAGCAGCGGCTGGGGCAGGCGCAGGCTGAGGAAGATCGCCGTGGCCAGCCCCTCGTCGACGAGGTAGTCGACGGAGGCCAGCCGCTGGGCGAGCGTCTCGACGTCGGGGACGAGGTGGCGGATCTCGCCCTCGGCCTCCCCCGTGACCGTGTCAGGCATCGCGGCGGCTCATTGCGGCGGCTGCGGGCGGCCCTGCATCGCCGCCCACACCCGCGCCGGCGAGCACGGCATGTCGACGTGGGTCACCCCGTGGGTCGGATGCAGGGCGTCGATGACGGCGTTGACGATCGCCGGCGGTGAGCCGACGTTGGGCGACTCGCCGACGCCCTTGGCGCCGAGCGGGTGGTGCGGACACGGGGTGACCGTCGCCCCCAGCTCGAAGTCGGGGCACTCGAGCGCGGTCGGGATCAGATAGTCCATGAACGACGAGTTCAGGCAGTTGCCCTCCTGGTCGAAGCTGATCAGCTCCATGAGCGCGATCCCGATCCCCTCGGCGAGGCCGCCGTGGATCTGGCCGTCGACGATCATCGGGTTGATGCGCACGCCGCAGTCATCGACGGCGATGAAGCGCCGCACCGTCACCTGCGCGGTGTCGGGGTCGATGTCGACGACGGCGATATACGCCCCGTACGGGTAGGTCAGGTTCGGCGGGTCGTAGATCACCTGGGCGTCGAGCCCGCCCTCCATGCCCTCGGGCATCGCCTCGCCGCTGTAGGCGCGCTGCGCGATCTCCTCGATCATCGCCCCCTGCTCGGGATCGCCCTTGACATACCAGCGTCCCTTCTCCCAGGCGAGGTCCTCGGGGCGGGTCTCGAGCATCGTCGCCGCGATCAGCCGCGCCCGGTCGCGGACCTTGCGCGAGACGACGGCCACCGCGGCCCCCGACACCGGCGTCGAGCGCGAGCCGTAGGTGCCCAGGCCGTAGGGCGTCCGGTCGGTGTCGCCGTGGCGCACCTCGATGTCCTCGGGCGGGATCCCGAGCTCCTCGGCGACGATCTGGGCGAACGTCGTCTCGTGACCCTGACCCTGGGTCTGGGCCGACAGCGAGACGACCGCCTTGCCCGAGGGATGGACGCGGAGGTCGGCGCCGTCGTTCATCGACATGCCGAGGATGTCCATGTGCTTGCGCGGGCCGGCGCCGACGCCCTCGGTGAAGAACGAGACGCCGATCCCCATCAGCTCGCCGCGCTCGCGCTTCTCGGCCTGCTCGCGCAGCAGGTCGTCGTAGCCGGCGATGTCCATCGCCACCTTCATCGTCTCGGCGTAGTTGCCCGAGTCATACGTCCAGCCGGTGGTCGTCTCGTAGGGGAACTGGTCGGGCCCGATGAAGCTGCGCATCCGCAGGTCGATCTGATCGACGCCCATCTCCAGGGCGAGCGCGTTGACCATGCGCTCGACGAGGTAGACGGCCTCGGTGATCCGGAACGAGCAGCGGTAAGCGACGCCGCCGGGCGCCTTGTTGGTGTAGACGGCCTTGACCTTGACGTGGGCCGCCTGCAGGTCGTAGGAGCCGCAGCAGATGTGAAAGAAGCCGGCCGGGAACTTCGTCGGCTGGGCGGTGGAATCGAACGCCCCGTGGTCGGCGATCACGTCGACCCGCAGGCCGGTGATCTTCCCGTCCTTGGCGCAGATCTCCGAGCTCATGATGTAGTCGCGGGCAAAGCCGGTCGACATCAGGTTCTCCGAGCGGTCCTCGATCCACTTGACCGGCGCGCCGGCGACGATCGAGCCGGCGATCGCGCACACGTAGCCGGGGTAGACCGGCACCTTGTTGCC
The DNA here is from genome assembly GCA_963744845.1 of uncultured Solirubrobacteraceae bacterium. Classification (GTDB taxonomy): domain Bacteria; phylum Actinomycetota; class Thermoleophilia; order Solirubrobacterales; family Solirubrobacteraceae; genus Palsa-465. The sequence continues at coordinate 294,961 of CAVUVE010000009.1, read as the reverse complement.
AAACCCGCCGCCGATGTCGTTGCAGCGGATGCGGATCATGTGCTCGGCGAGGCCGGCGACATGGGCGTACACCGTGCGATGCACGTTCGGCGCCTGGTTGCCGTTGTAGATGTCGAGCTGGCCGGTCTCGGGGTTGAAGTCGGCGATCATCCCGCACGTTTCCAGCGGCGCCGGATGGCAGCGCGGATAGATCATCTCGCGCTTGACGACGATGTCGGCCTCGGCGAACGCGCGGTCGGTGGCCTCCTCGTCGCCGGCCTCCCACGTCGGGCTGGCCAGGTTGTCGACCTGCCCCTCCTTGTCGTCGCGGATGAGCGGCGCGTCGGGATCGAGCGCCGTGCGAGCATCGACGATCGGGGTCAGGGGCTCGTACTCGACGTCGATGAGTGCCGTCGCGTCACGGGCGATGTACTCGTCGGTGGCGATGACGAACGCCACCTCCTGGCCCTGGAAGCGGACCTTGTCGCCGGCGAGCACCGCCTGGGTGTCATAGGAGATCGTCGGCATCCACGCCAGGCCGAGCGTCTCCAGGTCCTTGGCGGTGACGACCGCCGCGACGCCGTCGAGGGCGAGCGCCTCCGAGGTGTCGATGGAGACGATCTTGGCGTGGGCGTAGGGGCTGCGCAGGATCGCCCCGTGGAGCATCCCGGGCAGGCGGATGTCGTCGAGGTAGGTGCCCTGGCCGCGGATGAAGCGCGCGTCCTCCTTGCGCTTGAGGCGACCGAAGCCGATCGGGCGCTCGTGGCCGGGGCTGGGAAGGTTCTCGGTAACGGCCATCTCTACGCCTCCTGCTGGATCGAAGCTTCGTGCTCGGCCGCCCAACGAACGGCGGCGACGATGTTCTGATAGCCGGTACAGCGGCAGATGTTCCCGGAGATCGCGGTCCGGATCTCGTCGCTCGGTCGGATCGGGATTCTCGTTGAGCAGCGCCCGAGCGGTCATCAGCATCCCCGGCGTGCAGAACCCGCAGTGCAGGGCGTGCAGCTCGTGAAAGCCCTGCTGGAGGGGATCGAGCTCGCCGTCGATCTCGAGCGATTCGACGGTCGAGATCTCGTGTCCCTCACACATCGCGGCCAGCGCGGTGCACGACTTCAGGGGCTTTCCGTCCATGAGCACGACGCAGGCGCCGCAGTTGGAGGTGTCACAGCCCCAGTGGGTGCCGGTCAGCCCCGGGGTGTCGCGGATGAAGTGGACGAGCAGGGTGCGCGGCTCGACGTCGCGCGAGACGGGCTCGCCGTTGATGGTGATCGTGACGTCCACGGTGGGTCAGGCCTCCTGTTTGAGGGCGCGGGCCGCGGCGCGGCGCAGGGCACGATGGGTCATGACGCCGGCGAGATGGCGCTTGTAGTCGACGGGACCGCGTCCGTCGGCCGATGGGCTGCAGTCCTCGGCGGCGATCTGGCCGGCCTGGGCGAACAGCTCCTCGGAGGGGGTGGCGCCGCGCAACAGCTCCTGGGCGCGGGTGACCTCGATGGTCGTGGGCCCGACGGCGCTGAGGGCGATCCCGGCGTCGGCGATCGTCCCCCCGTCGATCCACAGCGCCGCCGAGGCGGCGGCGATCGCCCAGTCCCCGGCGCGGCGCTCGGTCTTCTCGTGGGCCGAGCCTCCGCCCGCCCGCAGCGGGATCCGCACCTCGGTGAGCAGCTCGCCGTCGGCGACGGCGGTCACGTAGGGACCGATGTGGAACTCGTCCATGGCCACCGTCCGTTCGCCGTCGGGGCCGCGGAGCACGACGCTCGCCTTGATCGCCGAGCAGACGGCGCTCAGGTCCTCGGCGGCGTCGGCCTGGCACAGAGAGCCGCCGATCGTGCCCCGGTTGCGGACCACGGGGTCCGCGATCACCCGCTCAGCGTCGGCGATGAGCGGGAAATGGCGGGCGAGCACGCCGGACTGCAACAACTCGACGTGCCGGGTGAGCGCGCCGATCCGCACCTCGTCGGCGCGCTCCTCGATGTAGGCGAGCTCGTGCAGGTCGTTGATGTCGATCAGCCGCTCGGGCTGGGCGAGGCGAAGCTTCATCATCGGCAGCAGCGAGTGGCCGCCGGCGATGACGCGGGCGTCGCCGTCGCCCTTGACGAGCGCGGCGATCGCCCCCTCGACGCTCGTCGCCCGCTCGTAATCGAACCGTGCCGGGGTCTGCATTTCAGCTTCCTCCTTGCTTGACCGGCAGGCGCCGGCGAGGGCCGCCGACCTCCTCGTCGGGGTCGTACTGAACCGGCGAATCGGCCCCGATGACCGGCGAGCGGGGCAGCGACGGCTGGCGGCCGGGCCGGCCGTCGGGGTACAGCGCCGCCGATGCCTGGGAGCCGTAGACCGGGTTGCGCAGCGCCGGACCGTTGGGCGAGGCGGCGGCGATCGGCGCCTCGCGGCCCAGGCGGGCGAGGGTCAACGTCCCGCGGGTGTAGACCTCCGCGATCCGCGGCACCTTGACCTGCGTGGATTCGGGAACGTTGCGCAGGCCCTGCGCGGCGGCTCCGGGATAGAGGCCCTCGATCAGGCCGACCGCGTCGCCCAGGCCCGCCTTCTTGACGAGCAGGCCCTCGAGCAGGTCGACCCCGGCGTCGAGGTTCTCGTTGATGGTGTCGACGACCTCGGCGACGGGGGCTGACTTCTCGATGATCTGCACGACGGCGGCGATCGCCTCGTCGAGCCCGGCCGTGATCCGGCGCAGAGCCACGATCGTCGACACGAGATAGAAGACCGCGGCGGCCACGATCGCGACCACGGCGATGATCATCACCACTCCAGCGGCGGGCATCGCGTCACGCTCCCTGGTCGTCGTCGAGGATCACGTTGAGCGAGCCGCCGTAGTCGGCGACGACGCCGACGGTCGCGATCACCCGCTCCTGGGTGGTCAGCAGCAGCGGCACCGCGTCGAGGTCGGCCGAACCGCGCTGGGCGGCGCCGGCGATCCGGCGCACGCTGGGCACGATCGAGTTGGCGGCGGTCAGCACGCCGTGCAGCAGGTAGATGACAACCGGCAGCACGACGACCAGCAGGATCACGTCGCCGATCCATTCCAGCGTCATGACGGCCTCCTCTCGGCCACGATCTTCGCCTTGGCGGCGATCCCGGGAAACGCCCCGACGATGATGTCGAACTGCTCGTTGATCGCCGTCACGGCGGGCTGCAGCGGTGCGAGATGCTCGGACTCGACGGTCTCCAGCGCCCCCGCCAGCGTGGCCAGCTTGGCCGAGGTCGCGGCGAGGCTCTGGCGCACGACGATCAGGGCGGCGGCGAGCACCGCGATGATGACGACGGCGAGGAGCACGCTGAGGACGGTGAGGGTGGTCGAGCTCATCGGCCACCGAACCCGTCGGTGAGGGCGTTCATGTAGCCGTCCTGCACGACGGCCTCGTCCACGATCATCCCGAGCACGGGCGCGGTCGCCTGCAGCTGGGGGATGTTGGCGGTGTTGGTGGCCACCTGGCCGGCGGCGTCGAGCAGGCCGCCGACGGAGCGGTCGATCTGCATGACGGTGCGGATGAGGATGGCCAGCAGGGCCGCCACGGCAAGCGCGGCGACGAGGCCGATGATGAGCGCGATCCCCCACGCGCCATGGTTGGTGAGCGCGTAGACGGTCACTTGCCCACCGCCACCTTGCGCAGGGCGCGGGCGGAGTGCAGGATGCGCACGCCCGAGTCGTTGATCTGACCGACGCCGGCGAGGGCGTCGGTCTGGTCGCGGACCTTGGTCACGCCGCCGACGGCGGTGTCGGCCTGCTTGGCGATCCGCATGGCCAGGGCGACGATCGCGATCACGATCGCCGCGGCCACGATGACCACGACGACGCCGAGCACGAGCCCGATCGTCCACCCGCTCGATGCTGCGACTGCTAAGGGCATCTCATACCTCCTCCTCGCCTGCTTTGGAATGCATCGCCTCGCGCTCGGCCGCCCAGCGGATCGAGCGCACGATCGTCGTGTAGCCGGTGCAGCGGCAGATCTGGCCGGAGATCGCCTCCCGGATCTCCCGGTCGGTGAGCGGCTGCGTCGGCGCCGTCGCGGCCCGGCGGTCCAGCAGCGCCCGCGCCGTCATCAGCATCCCCGCCGTGCAGAAGCCGCACTGCACCCCGTGCTCCTCGCGAAACCCCTCCTGAACCGGGTCCAGCCGGCCGTCTCGCTCCAGGCCCTCGACGGTCCGGATCCGGTGACCGGCGGCCGTTGCCGCGAGCACCGTGCACGACTTGACGGGCTCGTCGTCCATGAGCACGACGCACGTGCCGCAGTTGGACGTGTCACAACCCCAGTGGGTGCCGGTCAGACGCAGCTCGTCGCGCACGAAGTGCACGAGCAGCATCCGGGGCTCGACGTCACGGGTGTGCTCGCTGCCGTTGACGGTCATGGTCACCTGCACGCCTCGGCTCCCGTCGCCCGCGCCGCGGCCCGCTGCAGGGCCCGCGTGGTCAGCACGCCGGTGACGTGGCGCTTGTACTCCGCCGATCCGCGCTGATCGGAGACGGGGCGCGCGCCCGCGGCGGCCGCCTGACCGGCGGCGGCGATCCGCGCCTCGCTCGGCGGGCCGCCGAGCAGCTCGGCCTCGGCGGCGGCGCAGTGGACGTCGCCCCCGACGGCCGCCCGGGCGATTCCGGCGTGGGTGACCGTGCCGTCGCGCACGGTGAGGGCGGCTGCGGCGGCGGCCACCGCCCAGTCGCCGACCCGCCGATCGACCTTCTCGTAGGCGCTGCCCGACCCGGGGCGCCGGGGGACGCGGATCTCGACGAGCATCTCGTCGTCGGCGACCGCCGTGCGATACGGCCCCTGATGAAACGCGGTCATGTCGAGCTCGCGCTCGCCGGCGAGGCCGCGGATGACGAGGCGCGCGCCGACGGCCGCGCACACCGCGCTCAGATCCTCGGAGGGGTCGGCCTGGCACAGCGCGCCGCCGATCGTCCCGCGGTTGCGCACGACCGGGTCGGCGATGACGCGCTCGGCATCGGTGAAGATCGCGGCGTGCTCGGCAAGGAGCTCTGATTCGAGCAGCTCGCGATGGCGGGTCATCGCGCCGATCCGGATCTCGTCGCCGGCGGCGCGGACGTAGCCGAGCTCACCGGCCAGGTCGTCGATGTCGATCAGGTACTCGGGGCTGGCCAGGCGCAGCTTCATCATCGGCAGCAACGAGTGGCCGCCGGCGAGGATCCGCGCCTCGGGCCCGAGCTCTGAGAGCAGCTGCAGGGCATGGTCGATGCTCGTGGCGCGCGCGTACTCGAATGGCGCCGGGACCTGCACGATTACTCGTGAGCCCCCTGCGGCTCGCCGGACTCCCTCATGTCTAGCATTCTGCTCGCGCGTGATCGAAGACGCAAATGACGATTAAGTGATCGCTTAGGTCCTATTACGATGACCCTCGCCCAGCTGCAGTCGTTCGTGCTCGTCGCGCGCCACGGCTCGGTCAAGGCGGCGGCCGCCGAGCTGGGCGTCACCGAGCCGGCCGTCTCGGTGGCCGTCGCCGCGTTGCGCAGGGAGCTCGGCGACGAGCTGTTCGTCCGCGACGGGCGGGCGATCGCGCTCACGGCAGGTGGCCACCGGCTGGCCGCCCTGGCCGCCGAGATTCTCGGCCTCGCCGACCAGGCCCGCCGCTCGGTCCATGAGACCCCGGGCGGCGTGCGACTGATGCAGGTCGCCGTCACGAACGTCGTCGCCGAGTACGTCGGCCCGCTCGTCGACGCCTTCACGACGCGCGACCCGGCGATCGACGTCCAGATCGAGTCCGTGCCCGGGGCCGCAATGGCCGACCTGCTCGAGCACCGGCGGGCCGACATCGCGCTCGGCCCCGCCCCCGCGCCCGAGCGCGCCGCCACCATCGCCACCGTGCCCTTCCTCCGCTGCCGGCTGATCGTCGCCGCCGCCCCCGGACACCCGCTGGCCGGTCAGCGCGACCTCGCGCCGGCGCAGCTGGCCGGACAGCGCTGGCTGCTCGGTCCACCGGACCTCGATCCGAGCACCGGCGCCGGGCTGCTGTTCACGCGAGCCGGCATCGAGCCGGGGGAGGTCGCCGCCTACACCAGCCACGCCGCCGCGATCGCCGCCGCGGCCGCCGGCGACGGGATCATCGTCACCCTCGCCCATGCCGTGCTCGAGGAGCTGCGCCGCCGCGCGCTCGTGCGTATCGACGTCCGGGGCACGCCGATGCTCGAGCTGTGGCATGCCTCGACGCTCGGCTTCGGACGCGCGCCGGCCGCCGCGCTGGCGATGCAGCGCTTCGCCACCAGCTCCGAGGCCACGCAGGCGATCTCGACCGGACGGGCGGGCACGAGCTCGGCCCGGGCCCGCCCCCGTCCCCACGTCACGTTGTGGAGCTCGGTGGCCGAGGACCTGCGAGCCGGCAGGGCCTAGTGGCCTTAGAGTGGTACGCCGAATTACCGGAGAGGAGACCGCATGACCGACACGCCACGCGCCATCGCCGAGACCGTGGGCGGGTTGCCGAGCTCGGCCGCCGAGCGCTTCGGCGATCGGCTGGCCGCCCGTTACAAGGTCGACGGCGAGTGGCACGAGATGACCTACGCCGAGACCCTGGAGGCGATCGAGGAGATCGCGCTCGGGCTGGCCGCACTCGGGATCGAGCCCGGGGACCGGGTCGGCGTGCTGTCGGACACGCGCGTGGAGTGGACGCTGTCGTCGTATGGCATCTCCGCCGCGGGTGGCGTCGTCGTGCCGGTCTACCCGACGAACTCGCCGCGGGAATGCGCGTGGGTGCTCGGCGACTCGGGCGCGCGGGCGGTCATCGGCGAGGACGCCGCTCAGATCGAGAAGATCGCGGCGGTGCGCGACGAGCTGGGCGCGCTGGAGCACGTGATCTCCATCGTCGGCGAGGGCGGCGACCTGTCGCTGGCCGAGCTGCGCGCGCGGGGAGCGGACGGCGATCGCAGCGAGCTGGCCCGCCGGCAGGAGACCGTCGCACGCGACGATCCCTACACGATCATCTACACCTCGGGGACGACCGGTCCGCCCAAGGGCGTCGTCCTCACCCACCGCAACGCGATGTCGGTGTGCGAGATCGTCGAGGAGCTGGCGTTCATCGCCGAGGGCGAGACCACCTACCTGTTCCTCCCCCTGGCCCACGCCTTCGCGCTGACGGCGATGCTCGCCTCCTTCGACCAGGGGACGGCGATCGTCTACTACGGCGGCGACTCCAAGCAGATCCTCGCCGAGCTGATCGAGACCCAGCCGACGTACCTGCCGTCGGTGCCGCGGATCTTCGAGAAGCTGTACACGGCGGCGATGAAGATGCGCGACGCCGGCTCTGACGAGGACCGCGAGCGGTTTGATCAGGCGGTCAAGCTGGGCGTCGAGGTCCGGCTGCGCGAGCACCGTGGCGAGGAGGTGCCGGAGGCGATGCGCGAGGCCTTCGAGCAGGCCGACGAGCGGTTGTACGCCCGCGTGCGCGGGCTGTTCGGGGGCAAGATCAACCAGGCGGTCACCGGGGCGGCGCCGATCGCGGCCGAGATCCTCGAGTTCTTCTACGCCTGCGGGGTGCCGGTGCTGGAGGGCTGGGGCATGACCGAGACGACCGCCATGGGCACGGTGGCCACCCTCGATCACTTCAAGTTCGGCACCGTCGGACGGGCCCTGCCCGGCGTCGAGGTCAAGATCGCCGAGGAGGACTCCGAGATCCTGCTGCGGGGTCCGAACCTGTTCCGCGAGTACTGGGGCAACCCCGAGGCGACGGCCGAGACGCTCGTCGACGGCTGGCTGCACACCGGCGACGTCGGCGAGCTCGACGACGAGGGCTACCTCTCGATCACCGGGCGCAAGAAGGACATCATCATCACCGCCGGCGGCAAGAACCTCACCCCTTCGAATCTCGAGAACGACCTCCAGCAGTCGCGGTTCATCTCCCAGGCGATGATGCACGGCGATCGCCGGCCGTATCCGGTGGCGTTCATCACCCTCGACGAGGAGGAGATCGTCCCGTGGGCGTCCGAGCAGGGGCTACCGGAGGATGTGGCCGCGTTGGCGGAGACCGACGAGGTGCGGTCGTTGGTCCAGGAGGAGCTCGACCGGGTCAACAGCAACTACGCGTCCGTGGAGCAGATCAAGAAGTTCGCGATCCTCGGGCGCGAGCTCTCGATCGAGGACGGCGAGCTCACCCCGACCTTGAAAATCAAGCGTTCCGTGGTCAACGACAAGTACGCCGAGCTGCTGGATTCCCTGTACGGCGGGGGGTGAAGGTGCGCGCGCGGAGAGCTAATGCTCTTCGTGCGACATTCACGCCAAACGGTGGCGCAAATATCGACGCTGGCCGGTCAACAGCATGGCGTGGTCAGCCGCCACCAGCTGATCGCCATCGGCGTGGCCCCGCGCACGATCGACCACTGGGTCGCGGACGGCGGTCTCCTCCGTCTCCACGCCGGCGTCTACTCGGTCGGTCATCGAGAGCCGGGACCGATCCCCATCGCCGCCGCGGCCGTGATGGCGTGTGGCGACGGTGCGGCCCTCAGCCATGACTCGGCGACAGCGCTGTGGCGCATCGGCCGCTGGCCGCAGCTGCCGGAGGTGACCGCCCCTCGAGAGCGGCGCCGCCGGGGGATCATCAGCCACCGCTCGACGACCCTCACCGCCGACGACGTGACCGTCCACCACGGCATCCCGGTCACCACCCCGGTGCGCACGATCTGCGACATCGCGCCGCGTCGTACCGATGACCAGCTGCTCAAAGCCGTCGACGACGCCCGCATCAGCACCTACCTCGGCCCGACGGCCCTCGATGAGCTGATCCGTCGCTGCCCACGCGTCGCACACCTGATCGGCCCCGACTCAGGCCCGACGCGCTCCCAGCTCGAGCGGGACTTCAGGCGCTTCGCGGCTACCTACGAGCTCCCGCCCTACCGCCTCAACGTCCAGCTGCACGGCTACGAGGTCGACGTCGTCTTCGATGCCTACAACCTGATCGTCGAGCTCGACGGCTGGCGCTATCACCAAGGACGGCGAAGCCACGAAGCCAACCATGAACGCGACACCCACCTCAAGGACCACGGCTACGACACCGTTCGCATCACCTCCAACCGGCTGACGGGTCGCGAGGCGGCCCGCCTGCACCGCATCCTCGCCAAGCAGAATCAGATGGGGCGCGGATTGGGATCGGGCGGATCGGGCGGGCCGGGGCTGGGTCCGGGCGTCGGCGGGGAGGGATCGGGGCCGGGTGGGGTCGGGCCGGGGGTCGGCCCCGAAGGGCCGGGGAGAACGGAATGAGTCATAGCTCGCGCATACCCGCCACCACGGCGGGGTAGGCACTCACGAGTGAAGATCCTCGTCCTCACCACCGAACCCGTGACCGCCGACCAGCTGCGCGCCGCCCTCCCCGGCGACGCGAACCCTGAGGACGCGGAGGTCATGGTCGTCGCCCCCGCGCTGCACAAGAATGCGCTGCGCTTCTGGGTCTCGGACGCCGACGAGGCGATCACCCGGGCCGACGAGGTCAGCCACGAAAGCGTCGAGCAGCTCGGCGCCGACGGCGTCGCAGCCAGCGGGGACACCGGGGAAGGCGACCCCGACGAGGCGCTCGAGGATGCCCTGAAGACGTTCCCGGCCGACCACATCCTGATCTTCACCCATCCGGACTCCGAGCAGCGCTACAAGGAGGACGTCGACCCCGGCGAGCTCCAGGAGCGCTTCGGCGTGCCGGTCACCCAGGCGTCAACCGCTTGATCAGCGCGGCGGCGTTCGCCGGAGCGTAGCCGTTCCAGTCGTTGTTGAAGTAGGCGTAGACGTCTTCGCGGCGGCGCCACTGGGCGATCCGGCGCGCCCAGGTCTCGATCTCGGTCGCCGAGTAGTTGCCGCCCCGCCCGCGCGCGCCATAGTGAAAGCGCACAAAACGCCAGTCGGCGGTCGCCTCCAACGACTGAAACGGCCGCGACGGATGGTCGCCGATGGTCAGCGCCACCCCGGCCGCCCGCAGGGCCTCCATCACCGCCGGCACGAACCAGCTCTCGTGGCGAAACTCGATCGTGTGGCGCCCCGGCGGCAGCGCGGCGAGCCACCCCTCAAGGCGGGCGTCGTCGCGATGGAAGTTGGCCGGCAGCTGCCACAGCACGGGCCCCAGCTTCCCGGCCTCGATCAGCGGTTCGATCCGCTCGTAGAAGCGCCGCACCCCCTCCCCCACGTCGGTCAGGCGCTTGATGTGGGTGAGATACCGGCTCGCCTTGACGGTGAACTCGAACTCCGGGGGGGTCTGGGCCGCCCACCCGGCGACCGACTCACGCTTCGGCAGCCGGTAGAAGGTCGTGTTGACCTCGACGGTGTCAAAGCGCTCGGCGTAGAGCTCCAGCCACCGGCGCCGCGGCTCGCCCTCGGGGTAGAACCGGCCTCGCCAGTCGTCGTAATTCCAGCCTGAGCATCCGATGCGTGTCGATCTCATCGCCTGGGGTAGTCGCTGCCCGATGTCCCTGTTCGATGAACAGCCATTCGCGCCGGTCCCGGACAAACCGAGCCTGACCTCGCTGCGAGAGACGATCGGCGAGTGTCGCGCGTGCGAGCTGTGGGCGCACGCCACCCAGCCGGTGCTCGGGGAAGGTCGGCGAGGCGCCCGGCTGATGCTCGTCGGCGAGCAGCCCGGCGACCGCGAGGACATCGAAGGCCACCCGTTCGTCGGGCCGGCCGGCCGGATCCTCGACGAGGGGCTCGACCGGGCGGGAATCGACCGCCGCGACGCCTATGTCACGAACGTCGTCAAGCACTTTCGCTACAAGCAGCGCGGCCAGCGGCGGATCCACCAGACGCCCGAGCGGATCCACATCGAGGCCTGTCGACCATGGCTCGACGCCGAGATCCAGGTCGTCGCGCCCCAGGCGCTCGTCTGCCTGGGGGCGACCGCCGCGCACGCCCTGCTCGGTCGCCACATCCGGATCGGGCACGACCGCGGCCAGCCCCAGGACTCAGACCTCGCCGAGCTGGTGACCCTCACCGCCCACCCATCCTCCATCCTGCGGGCACGAGGCGACGACGAACGGGCGGCGGCGATGGAAGCATTCGTCGCCGATCTGTCGACCATAGGCGCCTGGATGACGGCCCATCGGGGGTAGAATCGCCCTCCCCCCACAGACGAGGATCTGATGCTCAAAGACAATCGCGAGCCGGAGGTCCTTTCCGAGGGCCCCGGCTCTCCATCACTGGAGATTTCCAACGCGATGGCGCGCCTGCACAAGCAGTACGTCGGTCGGGGGCCGACCAACTCTCGGACGACGATCGACGGCGAGCTCGTCGTGTGTCTGCTCGAGGGCGGCTACACCCGCGCCGAGCAGACGCTCGAGGACAACGACAAGGGCGACCTCGTCGCCGCCGCCCGGCTCGGGCTGCAGGAGGCGATGCGCCAGGCGATGGTCGAGGTGGTCGAGCAGGTGCTGGGCCGACCGGTGCGCTCGTTCATGAGCGCCAACGACCTGCACAAGAACCTCCAGGTGGAGGTGTTCGTGCTCAGTGCCACCGGCGCGAGCCAGGCCGACGGGGTGGCGATCGCGGATGCCGCCGACGGCGCAGCGTCGACCCTCCGTTGAGCCGGTCGCCGATCCCCGGCGTGCGGTTATGATGCGGGTGGCTCCGGTGCACTGCTAAGCGTCCAGGCCACATCGTCTCGCCCGAGGGAGGCACCTGCCGTCGCCGCGGCAGGGCAGACCATCGTCAGAAGGCTTCTCGTACGGAGGTGTGGGTTGCGCGTATGTCGGACGGTGGCGGGACCACGGGCGGGATGACGCGCGGATCCGTCCACCCCGGCTCGCTGACGCTCGAGGAGCTGTTTCGTCGCAACCGGGAGGCACCCGATCCCGTCGTGGTCGAGGAACTGGTCCGTCGCTTCGAGCCGCTGACGCGCAGCGTGGCGCGGCGCTACTACTCCCGGGACGAGCCCCTCGACGACCTGATCCAGGTGGCCAACGTCGGCCTGCTCAAGGCGATCGCCCGCTACGACCCCGACCGCGGATTTGCCTTCACGAGCTTTGCCACTCCGACGATGCTCGGCGAGCTCAAGCGGTACTTCCGTGACAGCGGCTGGGCCCTGCACGTCCCCCGTGGCGTCAAGGAGCGCGCCGTCGAGCTGGCGCGGGTGACCGAGAAGCTGTCCTCGGAGCTGGGCCGCTCGCCGTCGGTGGCCGAGCTGGCCGAGGCGCTGGGGGCCACCGAGGAGCAGACGCTCGAGGCCCTCGAGGCCTACCACGCCCGCCACGCCGCGCCCCTGGACCACGGCCCCGATGATGACGACGGCGGCCCCCTGCAGCCGGCCGCCGTCCTCGGCGCCGTCGACGAGCGGCTCGAGCAGGCCGAGTACATGACGATGATCGCCCGGGGGGTCGAGGCGCTGTCGGAGGATGACCGGACGCTGCTCTACCTGCGCTTCGAGTGCGACCTGACCCAGTCGGAGATCGCCCGGCGGGTCGGCACCTCGCAGATGCAGGTGTCGCGGCTGCTGCGCGCGGCGATCGAGAAGATCCGCCGGGTGAGCGGCGAGACCGAGCCGCCCGCCGGCGCTCGCGCCCGCGTGGGCTAGGACTTGCGGCGGTCCACGGCGCGCTGCAGCTGCGCCTTGTTCATCGTCGAGCGGCCCTCGATGCCGAGGTGCCTGGCCTCCGCGTACAGCTGATCCCGGGTCCGTCCCTTCTCCCGATTGGTGCCCGAGCGCTGTCCGCCGCGCCGTGACGAGGACATGTCCTCGGTCGAGGTGCGCGAAGACTCCCGCGCTTCGCCGGCGCGGGCCCGTTCCTTGTTGACGGTGCGCGCGGCGATCTCCTCGGCGCGGTCTTCGTCGACCCCGCGCTCGGTCTGGCTCTCCTTGATCGCCTCGTACTGGCGAGCCCGCTTGGTTCCCGGCTTGACCCCGCGCGGTGGCATGCCCCAGGGATACCCGACCCGTCCGGCGGCAAACGCGCTACGTGGAGACGAGCGTCGGCGTGCCGAGCGGGATGCGGCCCAGCAGCCAGCGCCCCTCGGCGAGGGTCAGGCGCATGCAGCCGTGGCTCACCGGCTTGCCGATGCTGTCGGTCTCCGGCGTCGAGTGAATGGCGATCCGGTTGCCGCCGCTCCAGCCCTGGATGGCATGCGGCGCCTCGGCCGAGAGGGCGAGGATGCAGCAGCCGTAGGGGCCGGCCGGATTGCCCGTCGTCAGCCGGTCGGTGACCGCGAAGCGGCCCGGCGGGGTCGGGGCGCTGGGCGCGCCGATGGCGATCGAGTAGTGCGCCAACGGCTTGCCGTTGTGCACGACGGTCAGCTGGCGCTTGGACAGTGACACCTTGAGCTCCCAGTTGACGCGGCGCAGCGAGGCCGCCGATGCGGGGATCCACCCCACCCGGTTGTTGCCGATCAGGTTCGAGATGACCCCGAGCCAGGAGCCCGACAGGCGCGTCACCCAGAACGTCTGCGACGAGCCGAACGTGGTGTGGGTGGTGACCGTGGCGACGACGTGCCCTCCGCCGGGCTTGGACCGCATCTGGGTCGCGTGCTGCACGTCGGCCACGAGGGCCCCGTCACCCGCGGGCAACAGACGGCTGGGTACGAGCGGGACCGTCTTGGTGACGAGCGGCATGAACGGCCGGCTCGCCGGCGTCGCGGCGGTGGCCCGGGCGTGCGCATTGCCACTGGCGTTGAACAGTAGCCCGATGACGATCGGGACGATCGGCACCGCGACGACGATGGCGACGAGCGCCATCCGCCAAGGCGAACCGGAGGGGGGGATCTCGGGGTCGGTCATGGGAGCTCTACATAGCCGGTATCGGTCGATCGGGTCCGCAGGATGAGCGCGACCCCGTCGATGGCCACGGCGGCGAGCACGATCAGGAAGGGATCGAGCGGCGCCCGTTTAAGCGTACTGCCGACCATGATCACGGTCGCCAGTAGCGCGGCGACCGGCAGACCCCACAGCCACCACGGCCCGAGCCCGCCCCGGCGGCGCAGCCCGAGCGCGAGCCCGAGCAGCGCGAGGATCCCAAGCACCTGACCGAAGACCCCGCTCGTCCCGCGCAGCGCACCCGGCAGGGCCAGCTCTCGGTCGATGATGGAGCTCTGGCGCCGGTGGCCCGGGCCGAGATCGAACAGGCGCAGGGTGTCGTTCGCGGTGGCCCGCAGCACGTCGCCGGGGTGGGCCGTCGCGTAGTCGACGGCGATCGTGCGCAGCGCCGAGTCCAGCTGGGCCTCGTTGACGCCGCCGCGACGGGCGTACAGCGGACGCACGCGGGCGGCCACGTCGGGGATGATGAGCGGGATCTGCCACACCGACTGCAGGGGGCCGGGAGCGGCCACGGTCGAGTTGTACTGGCCGGCGAGCGTGAACCCGCCCTCCGTGGTGACGGGCACGAACGCGTGTAGGACCTCCGCGTTGCGCACCGCCCACGGAGCCATCACGACCGCGAACCCGGCCACCACCGCGACGACCGCCCGCCGGCGGGGACGGCCGGCGGCGACCGAGCCGGCCGCGGCGAGGACCGCCACGACCACCCACAGGACCGCGACCGCGCGGGTGAGCAGCGCGGCCGCGCACAGCCCCCCGGCGAGCAGCGACCAGCGCAGCGCCGCCGGACGCCGCGCCAACCGGACGAGGACGAGGGCGAGGCCGAGCTCGACCGGCACGAACAGGGCCTCGGAGATGAGCGTGCCGCTCAGCGCGACGAGCGGCAGGAACACAGCGGCGATCGCCCCCGCCCACAGCCCCACCCGTTCGCCGCCGACGGCCCGCCCCAGCTGCGCCTCCAGGCCGACCGCCAGCACCCCGAGGGCCGCACCGAGCACCCGGCCGGCCAGCGGGTGCACGCCGACGACCCAGTACACGGCGGCCAGCACGAGCGGGTAGCCGGGGGGCGAAACGCACTCGGCGTTCCCGCCGAGGCGATCGTCGTGGTCGGAAAGCCGTGGCCGCCGGCCAGCGATGCCGCCCAGCGCTCGTAGTCCGCCGGGTCGCCGAACAGCGTGAAGTGGGGCGTGACCAGGATCAGCGCGACCCGTGCGGCGGCGGCCAGCACGAGGATCGCTCCCAAGCGCCGGCGCCACCGGCGAGCGCCGTCGTCGGCCCGCCTGGCACCGATCACGCGACGTAGCCGCGCATGACCGCGCGCGTGCCCCGCCAGCGCCCGGCGGCGCGCGGCGGCAGGTCCACGCGCGGTCCCACCTCCACGCGGGCAAACCCGGTCGCCAGCAGCATCCGTCGCAGGCTGGCCTCGCTGAGCAGCCACCAGCGGAACTCGTCGATCCCGTCGAACTCGGCCAGCGGCCGGCGAGGCCCAGACGAAAGCGCTTGACCGGGTTGACGACGATCGCCGAGCCGCGGCAGACGCCGCGCAGGCGCTGCAGGGCGGTGATCGGGTCCTTGAGATGCGTGAGCAGGTCGCCGCAGAAGATGAGGTCGAACTCACCGAGCTCGGGGCCGAGCTCGTAGATCGAACGCTCGATCCGCTGCACCCGGGAGCCCAGGGCCCGGCTGGCGAGGGCGAAGCGCTCCGCCTTGGTCTCGTCGAGCGAGGGCTCGATGCGCTCGCGCCAGCGTGGCGGCCAATCGAGGTCGTCGACCGCGGCCACGTCGGCGGCGAGCACCTCGGCGGCGCCGCGCCGCTCCATCTCGAAGGCCCAGAACCCGTCCATCGTGCCCACGTCCAGGCACCGCTGGCCGCTCAGGTCGGAGGGCAGCAGGTAGCGGTTGACGGTCGCACGATGGTCGAACATCCCCTCGGTGACGAGCCCGCGGACCGAGCGCGAGGGTGTGGTACCAGCGGTGGCGGGCGACCTGCGCCGCCAGATCGTCGGCCGGCCCGCTCACCCGACGCCGACCGAGGGCCGCACCGCCCGCAGCGCGCTGACGTGCGCGCGCAGCCAGCGGTGGTTCTCGGTGGCCGGCTCGCGCCAGCGTCTGGACAGCAGCGCCAGCGGCGCCATCCAGGCGAGGCGCCCGGCGGCGCCGGCGATGTTCAGGGCCGCCGTCACTCGCATGCGCGTCGCACCCCGGCGGCGGGCGAGCAGCGCGTAGGTCGCCGCCAGGAAGCGGGCGCGCTGACCGTCCCCGAACGCCGTCGCCGTCGCCGCGCCCGAGACGTGGCGGACCGTCGCCGACGGCTCATAGCGCGTGATCCAGCCGCGCTCGGACAGGCGCCAGCCGAGGTCGAGATCCTCGGCGTACATCCACTGGCGCTCGTCGAAGCCGCTCAGCTGCGCGAACGCCTCGCGGCGGATCGAGCAGGCAGGCGCCGAGCGCCCACGGCACCGCGCGGGGCTGATCGGGGTCCCAGAACCCCTCCAGGCACAGACGGCGCGCGGCCGCCGGCCAGAGCCGGTGGAACCCGAGGTTGAAGGCCAGGGTGAGCGCCACCGTCGGGAACGGGTGCACCGAGTGCTGGGTGGCGCCGCTCGGAAGCCGCAGGCGCGGGGCGACGGCGGCCACCCGCGGCGCGCCGGTGGCGCTGAGCAGGGCGCCGAGTGCGCCCGGCTCGAGCTCGGTGTCGGCATTGAGCACGAGCAGCCACGGCCCCGCGGTCCGGCGCGGCGATCGTGTTCACGGCACCGCCGAAGCCGAGGTTGCGCCCGGCCTCGTGGACCCGCGCCCACGGCGCGTGCTCGCGCGCCGCCGCCGCCGATCCATCGCGGGAGCCGTTGTCGATCACCCAGACCTCGGCGCGGCCGTCACGGACCTCGGCGGCCAGCGAGTCCAGGCAGCGCAGCAGCAGCTCGCGCGTGTTGAAGGACACCACGGCTACGGTCACCGGCGCCCGCGGTGGCCCGGGGAGGTCCGCCCCCGGCGCCGCGGCGGCCCTAGCGCGTTCCCGGACGGTCACGGGCGTGAGTATGGCGAACTTATGATGGGCGGCACGATGGCCGAGCCGCTGCGAGTCCTTGCCGTCGCCAACGCCTACCCACCCCATGATCTGGGCGGATACGAGATCATCCAGCGCGGCGTCATGGCGGCACTGCGCGACGCCGGGCACCGGGTGCGGGTGCTCACCACCGAGCACCGCAACCCCGCCGTGCCCGGCTCGGCACCCGAGGATCCCGAGGTTCATCGCGAGCTGCGCTGGTACTGGCGCGACCACGCATGGCCGGCGATGAGCGTGCGCGCGCGGATCGCGCTCGAGCGCGACAACGCCGCCGTCCTGGACCGGCACCTTCACGACTGGCAACCTCACGTCGTCACCTGGTGGGCGATGGGCGGGCTGTCGCTGGGGCTGATCGAGCGGGTCCGGCGGCGCGGGCTGCCGGCGGTCCTGTTCGTGCTCGACTACTGGCTCAGCTACGGGCCCGAGCGCGACCTGTGGATGCGCCTGTGCTCGCGCCTGGGGCCGGCTCGCGCGGTCGTCGAGCGTGCGACCGGGCTGCCCACCCGTACCGACTTCGCGGCCGCCGGACGGTGGCTGTTCTGCTCGCGCGCGGTGCGCGACTCGGCGTTCGCGGTCGCCGGCCTGCGCTGCGCCGATACCGCCGTGCTCAGCCCGGGCGTCGATCGGACGTTCGTGGCGCTCGCGCCCGAGGCGTCGGTGGCCGACTGGGGCTGGCGGCTGCTCTACGCCGGGCGGGTGGTGGCCGAAAAGGGCGTCGACACCGCGATCCGCTGCCTCGCCGAGCTTCCCGACGAGGCGACGCTGCGTATCGTCGGCGACGGCGACCCGCCCTACCGGGCGCAGCTGCAGGCGCTCGCCGCCCGCCTCGGGGTGGCCGAGCGAGTGACGATGGAGCCCCCGCGGGCCCACGATCGGCTGCCGGGGCTGCTGCGCGAGGCCGACGCCGTGGTGTTCCCGGTCCGCTGGGCCGAGCCGTGGGGGCTGATCGGGCTCGAGGCGATGGCGGTCGGCCGCCCAGTCGTCGCCACCGGACGCGGCGGGTCGGGCGACTACCTGCGCGACGGCGACAACGCGCTGCTGTTCGACGCCGATCGGCCGGAGGCGCTGGCCGGCTGCCTGCGTCGCCTGGCCGCCGATCCGGCGCTCCGCGCGGGGCTGCGCGAGCGTGGACGGGCGACGGCCGCCGCCCACGACGAGACGCGGTTCAACCGGGCCGCGGTGACCGAGCTGGAGCGGGCCGCCGGGCGGCGATGAGGCAGAACTGGGTGCCCGCGCCGATGATCCGCTCGAGCTCCAGCCCCCCACGTTCCGCGGTGGCTCGCAGCTCGTCGAGCCCGACCGCGGAGCCCAGCCACGCCGGATCATGCTGGCCCTGCGGACCCCGTCCGGCGCTCGCGCGGACGCGGCGCAGACGTTCGCGGAGACCCCGCCGCGGACGGTGGATGCGCGGATCATTGGAGACCTGGAACGCCGCCCATCCCCCCGGACGCAGGACCCGCCCCATCTCGGCGACGTAGCCGAGGGTGACCCGCGGGTCGGGGATGTGCTGGAAGACGACATGCGAGATGACGGCATCGACGGCGCCGTCGCCGATCGGGGCCAGGCTGTGCCCGTCTCCCACCACCCAGCTGATGTTCTCGGTCGAGGGGTGATGGCGGCGGCCGCGCTCGATCATCTCCGCCGAGACGTCGAGCGCGTGCACGCGGCGGGCGCGGGCGGCGAGCGGACGGGTCAGGCGCCCGACGCCACAGCCGATCTCGAGGACCTCGTCGCCGGCAGCGATATGCACACCGAGCAGCGACAGCAGCCGGTCGAGATCGCGCTCGCCCTCGCTCCAGAAGCGGGCGAGCTCGGGATCGCCGTACGCGCGGCGGTCGTCGATGAAGTAGTAGGGCTCCTCGCGGGCGCGCGCGTCCCAGAAGGCCTTCATATGCCCGCCGTCCACGCCCCCACGGTAGCCGCTGCTCAGGGCTACGGCGCCTTGCAACCACTAGGCTGCGCCGGTGAGCAGCCAGCCGACGACGGGCCCCTCGGTGGCGGTCGCGATCCCCGCCTACAACGAGGCTGATGGCATCGCCGGCTTCGTGCGGGAGATCGACGCCGCGCTGGCGCCGCACGCCGGCGAGCTGCGACTGGTCGTCGTCGACGATGCCTCGACCGACGCGACGCGGGCGGCGCTCGAGCACGTCGCGCCCGAGCTGTCGGCGAGGCTCGAGGTCGTCACCAGCCCCGTCAACCGGGGCCACGGGCCCACGGTCATGGACGCCTACCGCCGGGCGCTGGCCGGCGCGCCCGACTTCGTGCTCCAGGTCGACGGGGACGGCCAGTTCGCCGGCAGTGACCTGCGCCGCGCGCTCGTCCTGCTGCTCGACGAGGCCCACGCGGTCTGCGGCGTGCGGCGGTTTCGCCAGGACCCGTGGTTTCGCATGGCGATGACACGGCTGCTGCGGGCGTACGTGCGGTGGGGCTTCGGCGTCGCCGCCCGCGACGCCAACTGCCCGCTGCGCGGCTACGAGGCGCCGCTGCTCGCCCAGCTGCTCGACGCCCTGCCGCAGGACTGCCTGATCCCCAACCTGTATCTGACCCTGATCGCCTCCCGGCGCCGCCTGGCGCTGCTCGAGGTCGACGTCAGCCATCGCGTCCGCCGTGGCGCGGGCGCCGCGGGGACGACATGGGCGCGGTCCGGACGCTGGGGCGGGTGGGGGCGCAGTCACTGGCGGCTGATCCGCTTCTCCCTCCGCGCCCTGCGCGAGTCGGCCGCTCTCCGGGCGCAGCTGCGCGCCGACGAGGTGCCGGCGGCGCGCGGAGCGCTCCCGGAATCTCGGACGTGACCGCGGGCATCTGCGCGGCGTGCGGCGCGGCGGAGTTGTCGGTGCATCTGCGCGTGTCCGGCCCGGCCGGGCCGCAGGGCCTGACCCCGACCACCGACCAGTTCGGGACCGCCCTGTCGGACATCGTGCGCTGCGCCGGCTGCGGCCACATGCAGCTCGAGCACTTCCCGGCTGCCGAGTTCCTGCGCCATGGCTACGCGCAGGCGGCCGGCGACGCCTACCTCGAGGAGGAGTCCGGTCAGCGGGCCACCGCCCGCGTGACCCTCGAGCGGATCGAACGCCACGTCGCCCGCGGCCGGCTGCTCGACGCGGGTTGCTGGGTCGGGTTCCTGCTCGACGAGGCCCGCTCCCGGGGATGGGAGACGCTCGGCGTCGAGCCCAGCGAGTTCGCCTCGGACACCTCCCGCCGCCGCCTCGGGCTCCGCGTGCACACCGCCGACCTGTTCGACGCCGGGCTGCCGGCGGCGGGGTTCGACGCGATCGTCCTCGGCGACGTGATCGAGCATCTCGTCGCTCCCGGAGCGGCGCTTGACCGGCTGGCCGGGCTGCTCGCGCCTCAGGGCGTCATCCACCTCGCGCTGCCCGATGCCGGCAGCCGCGTCGCTCGCGCCCTCGGCGCCCGGTGGTGGTCGGTGATCCCCACCCACGTGCAGTACTTCACGCGCCGATCGCTGGCCACCCTCCTGACCCGCCACGGCTGGGAGGTGCTGGAGATCGCCACCGCGCCCAAGGCGTTCACCGCCGGCTACTACCTGGGGCGGATCGGCGGGTACTCACCCGCCGCGGGCCGCGCGCTCGTGGCGGCCGCGACGCGCACCGGGGTCGCCGACCGGGTGTGGACACCGGACTTGCGCGACCGGGTCGCCCTCGTGGCGCGTCAGAGCAGCGGCGAGCGGTAGCGGACGCTGCCGGCGAGCAGCGCGGCCAGCCCGACCGCGTCGGCGGCCGCCCCCGCGATGCCATAACCGCTCCGCAGGTCGCCGACGAGGGTGCGGGCGTAGGGAACGGCCGTGGCGGCGAGCACCGGCCGCCGCAGGAGCCCGGCGAGCGCGACCCCGGCGATCGCCGCGTCGAAGCGGGCGCTGCGGGGGCTGAGGAACAGCCGGCGGTGCAGGAGCTCGCGCCGCAGCTCGGGCACGCGCCGGGTCAGGGCCGGAAAGAAGCGCAGCCGCCAGCGCTCGGCCACGTAGGCCGGCGCCGAGCGGGGAAACACCTCGTGGTGCACGAGGGCATCCGGGCAGGCGACGATGCGGGCGCCGGCGCGGCGCGCCCGCCAGCCGAGCCACACGTCCTCGCCGAGCTCCTTGCCCCCGCGCGGGCCGAGCCAGTGCTCGAACCCGCCGAGCTGCTCGAACAGCCCGCGGGAGATGAACAGGTTGGCGGCCTCGAACAGCGGCGACAGGCCGGACACGGCCACCGTGCGATCAAACGGCCCGCCGCGGCGATCGGGCCGGGGCCGCGTCTCCCCGAGCGCCAGGTCGGCGTGTCCGAGCGCCCGATGGCCAGCCGCCAACCATCCGGGGGCCGGCCGGCAATCAGCGTCGAGAAAGGCGAGCCGGGGGGCGCGGGCGACGGCGGCGCCGGCGTTGCGCGCCCGGCCGGGTCCGGCGCCGCTGAGGGCCAGCACCCGGTCGACGACCGGCGAGCGCTGCGCGATCGACGCCGTGGCGTCGCGCGATCCATCGTCGACGACGATCACCTCGAACGGCGGGCCGCCGCGCTGGTCCGCCAGGCCGGCGAGCGTGTCGGCGAGCGTCGCGGCGGCGTCGCGGGCCGGGATGACGACGCTGATCGCGGGCTTGCTCACCGCCGGCGCAGGCGATCGCGCAGCGACCGGCGCCCGGGCGGGCGGTGGCGGGCCACGAACTGCGCCAGGTAGCCGTCAAGCGACGGCGCGTCGAGCATGATCCGCTCGCGGTAGGTAAACGAGCCCTCCCACCACAGGCAGAGGACCCGCGCCTCGGGCGGGAGGGCCTCGTAGAAGCGCCGCGGGAAGTGATCCTCGGCCCGGTTGTGGAGCACGTGATGCTTGAACACGAAGGTGAGGCCGCCGTCATCGGAATCGATCAGCCAGCGGTGATGACCCCAGCCGGCCCACGGTCCCTGAAAGCCGTAGCTCTGCTCCTCGAGCCGGGACGGCACCTCGATGTAGCCGGCCTTGGAGACGCGGATCAGCTCGCTGCACACGAACAGCGGGTCGCGCACGTCCTCCAGGGTGTGCGAGCAGACCGAGAAGTCGAAGTGACGATCGGCGAACGGCCACGGCGCGCGATCGCAGATGTCGCGCCGCACCCAGGTGCTTTGGTCAAAGCGCTCGCTCGCGGGATCGACCGGCGGGCCGTACAGGCCGCGCTGCTCGTAGGCCATGAGGTCGAGCACCCAGTCGGCGCGCGGCAGCGGCTTGGCGCCGCCGCCGACGTCGAGCACCAGGTCGTCGTCACGCAGCTGGGCCACGATGCGAGCGCGGCTGGCATCGAGCATCAGCCGGCGAGGACGGGCGAACGCGGCGTCATCGACGGCGAGCATACGCCAGCCGCCAGCGCCCCTGGGCGAGCGGCGAACCTCTAGTGTCCGCGGCGTTGTGAGCGCCCGGCCGGCAGCGTCGTCTCCCCGCGTGATTCGCCGGCTGCTGTCGGGGGCGCGCTCGATCCGCCGCGAGCGCCGCGCTGGACGCAGCCTGAGGGTGTGGCTCCTCTACCTGCCCGGCCCGGGCCCGTGGCTGATGTCGTCGCTGCGCCGGCGCTGGGTGGTGTGGCGCAATCCCCATGCCCACATCGAGTTTCAGGGCCCGGTGTACCTGGGGCCGGGCTTCAGCCTCGACATGCCGCGCGGCGGAACCTTCATCGTCGGCCCGGGGGTCGAGTTCCGGCGCGGCTTCCGCGCCGAGTTCGGCGGTCCGGACGCGCGGATCGAGATCGGCACCTGCGCGGTGTTCACCTACGACGTCGTCATCCAGGTCTCCTCGTCGGTGCAGATCGGCGCTCACTGCCAGTTCGGCCAGGCCACCCTGATCGTCGACGGCAACCATCGCTTCCGCGACCTCGACCGGCCGATGCTCGCCCAGGGCTATGACCTGCGGCCGGTGCGGATCGCCGACCACGCCGTGCTCACCACCAAGTGCACGGTCGTCGCCGACATCGGCGAGCGCACCTTCGTCGGCGCCAACTCGGTCGTCTCCTCCCCCCTGCCCGCCTTCTGCGTCGCCACCGGCGCGCCGGCCCGGGTCGTGGAGTACTTCGGGCCGCCCGGCCAGGCGCCGGAACCGCTCACTCAGCCAGGCGCTGACTGACCGGCCCCAGCCAGCGCTCGGCCGCCGACCGCGCGGCGGCGACCCGTCCCGGGCGCGGCCGGCTGCGGTAGGCGATCACGTGCGAGCGCCCGGCGTAGATCCGGTGGGCGAGCAGACCGCGGCGGGCCGCGTGGCCGAGGATCGCCGCGATCGGCAGCTCGCGGTGCAGCGGGGTGTCGTCGGCGATCGGCTCCAGCAGGTTGACGACGACGATCTCGGCGCAGCGCTCGAGCTGCGCGAGCAGCGCGAACGGCTCGTCGACGTGCTCGATGACGTCGAACGCGAAGGCGAGCTCGAAGACGCCGGGCGGCGGCCCGGCGTCGAGATCGTGGATCGTCGCGGTCAGGCCGCGCCGCTCCAGGCGCCAGCGCAGGTACCGGGTGCTCGGGTTGTCGAAGTCGGCGAACTGCACCCGGTAGCCGTCCTCGAGCAGCCGCAGCCCGTCGGAGCCGATCCCGCATCCGTAATCGAGCAGCTGCGCCCCCGGGGCGACGAGGCCGCGCACCAGCCGCCGGTAGGGATCCTTGGCCCCCGACATGGCAAACGCGGTCAGGTCGTAGAGATAGAGCTCGCTCGTGCGATAGAAGCGCTGCTCGTCGCCGATCCGCGCCGCCTCGGCGTCGACGAGGTCTCGGTGGCGGACCAGGGCGTCGGGGTCGTAGTCGTCGCCGAGGTACGC
The DNA here is from genome assembly GCA_963744845.1 of uncultured Solirubrobacteraceae bacterium. GTDB lineage: Bacteria > Actinomycetota > Thermoleophilia > Solirubrobacterales > Solirubrobacteraceae > Palsa-465. The sequence continues at coordinate 271,424 of CAVUVE010000009.1, read as the reverse complement.
CTGCAGCTCCTCGCGGTCGCGCTCGCCCTCCCAGGCGGCGAGGAACCCCGGCGCGAGGCTCTGCTGGTAGCGCCGGTCGGCTCGCCGGCGGGCGCGGGCCCGAAGGTCTGCCGTGCGCCCGGGCACGAGCTCGGCGACCGTGGGCCACAGCCGTGAGACCCGAGGCGCCGCGGCGTGCCAGCGGATCCGGTCGTGAAACCACGGCGAGAACCAGGCGTGCTTGGCGGCCATCAGGCGCTCGGCCCGGGCGCGGCTCTGATACCGGCGCTGCACGCCGGCCCAGTCCTGGGGGTGCAGGTGCAGGGCCACGGCGCCCGGTTCGTAGCGCAGGCGCATGCCGCGCTCGTGCAGGCGCCAGGCGAGGTCGAGGTCCTCGTAGTCAAAGGCGAAGTCCGGATCGAAGCCGCCCGCGGCCGCGAACAGGTCGCGCTTGAGCGAGACGTTGCACGAGTAGAAGCGTCCGAACCCGGCCTCGGTCAGCCCCGCGGCGCGCTCGGCGTCGAGCGGCGCGGTAGTCGAACTGCGCGCCCGACCAGTCCAGCCAGCGCATGAGCCGGCTGTCGCCCGTGTCGGGATGCCACTGCACCCGTCCGAGCACCGCGATCTCGCGGCCGGGCTCGGCCGCGTGACGCGTGAGGTGGTGGGCCACCAGCTCCGGGCGCGGCACCATGTCGTCGCCGAGGAACAGGAGCAGTGGGCGCCGGCTGCGCCGCCGCCGCTCGGTTACGGGCCACCCCGGGGCCGGCGTGGTCCTGGGTCAGGACCCGGACGTCGGGCGCGGCGGCGATCGTGGGCGGCGGCGCCTGGTCGGCCCCGTCGCAGACGACGATCGTCTCAAACCCGGTCACCGTCTGGCGGTGCAGAGCGTCGAGCGTGCGGGCGAGGATCGACCAGCGGTCGCGGGTCGGGATGACGACGGTCAGGTCGGTGGCGCGCATCGCCCTCAGCGGCCGGCGGCCAGCCGGTGCGCGGCGAGCCAGCCGTCGGCGAGCGCCCCCTCCGGATCGCGGTAGCGCGGGTGGTCGAAGGCGTGCAGCAGCCAGATCTGCTCGTGCCACGGCAGCCCGTGCTGGGAAGGCGGCAGGCTGTAGCGCAGGCCGTGGACCTTGCCGAGCTTGCGCTGACCGGGGGCGGCGTTGAACTCGTCGATCGCCGCCCGCTCGCCGGTGAACTCGCTCCACCCGTAGCCGAACACATCGTCGAAGTAGCAGACGACGCGCGGCAGCAGCCGGTCGGGGGCGGCGGCGAGCAGCCCGAACGCGTCGACCGTCGCCGAGTAGTAGTCGAGGTCGAAGGCGACGAAGCCGATCGGGGCGTGGCCGGCGGCGAGGAACGCCGGCACGGTGTCGGCCACCGGCCCGAGGACGAGCTCGGCGCGCGTCAGCCGGCGGCGCAGGGCCGACTCGTCCATGGCAAACCAGCCGGGCTCGATCAGCCACGGCAGATCACGGTCGTCGGTCGCCTCGGGCATGCCGCTGCCGGCGTCGAAGCCGTAGACGTCGACGGCGACGCCGAGCAGCTCGCCGGCGAGGGCCGCTGCCCGCTCGAGGGCGAGCAACCCGTTGCCGCCGGCCACGCCGAGCTCCAGCACCGCCACCCGGGGCAGGCCGAGGCCCCGGGCCAGCCGCGCGGCGAGCAGCGTGCCCCACAGATAGTGCGGGCGGGTGTCGACGCCCTGGGCCAGCGCCCATGGAAAGGTGACCGCGACGTCGGTGCTCGACGGTCGGGGCGGCGTCGGCGGCTCCGGCGCGAGACGTCCCCGCACGCGCAGGCGCGAGAGCAGCGCTCGGGCGCTCACCCTTGGCCGCGGCGGCGAGCGGCGCGTACGGCGTCGACGAGGATCGGCGGCGCGACCCGGCGGACGACCGCCTTGGCTCGCTCGCGCGCGGGGTCCTCGACGGCCTGCCCCGGCTGCGCCCACAGCGTGTTGTGGGTGTCCGCCGCGGCCTCGCGCTCCTCGGGACGACCGTTGGAGTAGTAGTACAGGGCCAGCGAGCGCCGGCTGCGCTCGGGCGGGCAGGTCAGCGGCTGAGGGTGGCCGTGGAAGGAGTGCGCGCGTCGTGCTGAACACGACGAGGCGGTTGAACAGCGGGTCGATGCGCCGCTCGCAGCGGCTCATGTCGGGGCTCCACAGCTCCAGCGCCCCACCCCACTCCGGCGCCCAGTCGCGGTTGAGGTAGAGCAGGACGTTGAGCCGGCGGTCCAGGCCGGTCGCCGGGTGCCGGTTGAAGTCGACGTGGATGTTGAGATGGCCGCCGGCCTGGATCTGGTGCAGCCCGCCCCCCTCGAAGTGCTGATCGACCACCAGCGCCGGAGATCCCGGTCAGCGCGGAGAGGAAATCGGTGAACGGCGCCGCGTTGAGCTCGGCGAGCAGCCCGCGTGTCGCCTCGCCCATCTCGGTATCCGGCCGGCTGGCCAGCTTGCGCTCGTTGTCGGACTCAAAGCGCCACCATGCGTCCTCGTCGCCGGTGGGAAACTCGGCCAGGACCGCGTCGAGCGTCGCCTCCTCGGCGAAGTCGTCAAGCACCACGTGGGGGAACGGCCGCGCCGCCCGGTACTCGGAGCGGTGGCGCTCGGCCAGCTCCGCAAGCGCGTGGCGGTCAAAGTGAGGAGACCGTGTCATGGTCGGGGCGCCGGTCCGGCGCCGGCGCAACAGTAGCAACGGCGCGGTGATAGACCCCCGGGTCGTGCACACCGGACAATCGGCCGCCTCCTCCGCCCCGCTGGTCTCCCCCGCGGTCTATGACACCGAGTACTTCCTGCACCGCTGCGCCGGCGCCGAGCCGTGGCGCGCCTCGGCCGGGCGCGAGCGCGACCCGCTCTACGACGGCTGCCTGCGGCTGGCCGGCCTGCGGCCCGGAGAGGCACTCCTTGACGTCGGCACGGGGCGCGGTGAGCTGCTGGCGGCGGCGGTGCAGATGGGCGCCCGCCGGGCGGTCGGCGTCGAGTACTCGCCGGCTGCGGTCAGCCTCGGGCACGCGACGCTGGCCAGCAGCGGAGTGCAGGACCGGGCCGAGGTCCGCCTCGCCGACGCCCGCGCGCTGCCGTTCGGCGACGGGGAATTCGACCTCGTGACCCTCCTCGACGTCGTCGAGCACCTGGGGCCTGACGAGCTGGCGGCGGCCCTCGCCGAGGCCCGGCGGGTGCTGGCGCCCGGGGGCCGGGTCTTCATCCACACGTTTCCCGCGCGGACCCTGTATGAGCTGACCTATCGCCTCCAGCGCGCCTCGCGCCCGGGCCGCCGGCGGCGGTGGCCGCGCGATCCCCGCAACGAGCTCGAGCACGCGATGCACGTCGGCGAGCAGACGGTGGGGTCGCTGCGCCGGGGCCTCGTCCAGGCCGGCTTCACCGGCGTGCGGGCGTGGCCGGGAGAGTGGATGTACACCGACTTCGTGCCCGACGAGGACGCCCGCCGGCTCTACTACCGGCTCGCGCGCCTGCCGTGGCTACGCCGGTTCGGCGCCGCCGACCTCTGGGCCCAGGCCTACCGCTGAGTCGCGTCCGGCGCCGAGGGCCCCGACGCAGGCCAGGATCGCGATCACCGGCTCGAGCGTGGCCCGGTACCGCGTGCCCGAGTCAGACGTGAACACGACGCTCGCCGCCACGGCGACCGCGATCAGCCCGAGCACGACCGCGCGCCGCCGCCGGGCCCGCCACAGCCCGAGCAGGGCCAGCGGCAGCAGCACGTCGTAGATGTCGAGGCCGATCTCCGAGACGAGGCGGCTGCGGCCCTCGAACGGGACCTCGGCCAGCGAGCGGGCCCGGCGGCGGACATCCCACAGTCGCGAGAGGCCGTTCCAGAAGAACGCCTGCGCGACGGACAGCGGGTGGCGCTTGACGTAGTCGACGGCCAGTCGCTGCAGCGCCGAATGAAACGCGACGTCGCTCAGCGGTGGGCGGTGGCGCAGCAGAGGCGCGATCCCCGGCGGGGCCGGCCGCCACGCGTAGGGCCAGACCGGGTCGTGGGCGGCCTGGCCGTTGAACGTGCCGTAGGCGGCGGCGTCCTCGAGCGAGATCGGCACGAAGCCGTGCAGGACCACCGCGTTGCGGACGGTCCACGGCGCGACGACGAGGGCGGCCACGGCGACCGCCAGCGCAGTCAAGGCGATCCCCGAGCGCCAGCCGTCCGCCGCCCACCACGCGACGAGCGCACCGGCGATCAGCAGCACGCTCGAGGAGCGCACGAGCAGCGCCACCCCGAGCAGCAGCCCGCACGCCATCGACCGCCGCGCGCTCGGCCGGCCCGAGAAGATGACGATCAGCACCGCGAGCGTCAGCGGCGTGGCCAGCGACTCGGAGTAGAGGAGCTCCTCGTACTGCCAGGCGAGCGGATAGAGCGCGACCACGACCGCGGCGGCGAGCGCCACCCGGGGACCGAACAGGGTTCGGGCCAGCAGCCAGCTGAGCGCGATCGTCAGCCCCCCGAGCGGAACCTGGAGCAGGCGCACGGCCACCGGGTGATGGCCGAGCAGCCGGTACCACAGCCCCACCCAGGCCGGGTATCCGGGCGCCTTCCACGCCCCCGCGTGCGCGATGCCGTAGGGCCGCGTCGTCCAGAACAGGTGGCCGTGGGCGATGAACGTGCCCTCGGCGTCGTACTCCAGCGCGTCGCCGGCCAGCCGGTAATGGCGGGTCGCCAGCACGTAGGCGACGCGCACCGCCACTCCGACGGCGATCGCCCCGAGCAGGATCGCGCGCTCGCGACGGCTCAACCCGCGCCGGCCCCGAGCTCGCGGTACAGCGCCACGTAGCTCTCCGCGCAGCGGTCAGCCGAGAAGTCCTCGGCCCGGGTGCGGCAGCGGGTCACCGTCTCGGGCGCCGCGCTCAGCCGCATCGCGTCGGTGAGCGCCGCCGCGAGGACATCGGCGTCCAGTCGCCGGAACGTGGCGCCGATGCCCGGCCGGTCGATGATCTCCGAGATGCCGCCGTCGTCGTAGCCGACGACCGGCGTCCCGCACGCCAGCGCCTCGACGAGGACGAGCCCGAACGCCTCCGACGGCGCCGGCAGCGTCGAGACCCAGGCGCCGCCGTAGGCGCGCGCCAGCGCCCCGCGGTCGTCGAGATCGAGCCACTCGACACCGGGGGCCCGCGCCGGGACCCCGGCCCGGGCGGCCGCGGCCATGTCACGCGGGCGGGAGAGCAGGAGCCGCGCGTCGGGATGCTCGCGCCGGATCCGCGCGAACGCCGCCACGAGCAGCCCGACGTGCTTGCGCGGGTCCTCGGCGGCCGCGCTGCAGATGATCGTCGGCTCGCGAAAGCGCGCCGGGGCGGGGACGAACGCGTCCAGCCGCACGCCCGGCGCGATGACCGCCGGCCGGTAGCCGAGCGTGCGCTCGAACACCCCCGCCGCGTGGTGGCTGAGCGCGACGGTGGCGGCGCCGCCCCGCAGGTTGGCGCGCAACACCTGCAGCCGGTGGCGCTGGACCAGCCACTCCGGGTCGGGGATGCCCATGTAGGAGAGGATCGCCGGGCGCCCGGTGCGCCGGCCCCAGCGGACCCCGGCGACGCCGTCGGGGGGATAGATGGCGTGCGCGACGTCGTAGTCGCCGGCTCGCAGCGCCGCGTAGCTGAACGGCACGTGGCTGAGGTGGGGCTCGAACATCCGTCGCAGCAGGCGCCCATGCGGCGGGCGCCACAGGCGCAGGATCTCCAGCCCGTCCTCGACCGAGCGCCGCGGCGGCCCGGGATGGCTGGTGATCAGCCGGGGCCGGTGCCCGCGGGCGAGCAGCCCGTCGGCCAGGTCGCGCACGAACCGCTCCGAGCCGCGCCGGACCTCGGGCCAGAAGCACGGGCTGAGCAGCGCCACCCGCAGCGAGCCGCCGGCCGTTGCGGGCACCGGGGTCCCGCTACTGCGGACGGCGCGAGCGCAGCCCGTAGAACCAGTCGTTCATCGGCCGTCGCTGGGGCGGATGATGCAGCCCGCGCCCGCGGATGTCGACGAACCCGGCCGTGCGCAACCAGGCACGCAGCGTGGCCCGGTTGGGATACCACCAATTGAAGCTCGTCTCCAGGGTCTGCATGCGGGCGACCGGCCGGCGCGCATGCAGCAGCGAGAGCGTCAGGGAGATGGCCTCGAGCTGATACAGCTCGCCGCCCGGCACGAGCGCCCCGGCGATCCGCTCCAGGGCGCCCACGGGATCGCGAAGATGCAGGAGCAGGGCGCCCATGAAGGCGACGTCGACCGGCCCCCCGATCGCCTCCGGGGTCAGGTCGACGACGTCGCAGGCGACCCGCTGAACGGTGGAGCCCAACAGCTCGGCGGCGATCCGAAACCCGCGCCCGAGCTCGACGCCGAACTGCTCGCCCTCGCGCAGCACGAACGCGCGATTGTTCGGCGGCGCCTGGGTGCGCTCGAGGTGCTCGAGGTCGATCGCGACCACGTCGGCGCCCCGGCGCTCGAGCTCGAACGCCCAGAAGCCGTCGAAGGTGCCGACGTCGAGCGCCCGCTTGCCGGCCAGGTCATCGGGCAGGACGCGGGCGGCGACCGCGCGCAGGTCGATCTGGCCCGGCGTCACCACGCCCCCCGGCAGCTCGAGCGTGTGATACCAGGCCGGGTTGGCGGCGACCGCGGTGTCACTCGGTCCGGGGCGGACGCTCACGGGGCGGGAGGGTACCGCCCCGAGCCGCGGAGATAGCCCAGGGCCTCACGCACGAGCCGCCCCTCCACCCACCACGTCGCCACCCCGACGACCGCCGCGTAGAGCACCAGCTCGGCGACCGCCTCCCCCGCCCCGCGCGAGCCGGTCTCCAGCGCGCGCGCCGCCAGCACGGCGGCGACCGCCGGCAGCGTCGGGACGATCGCGCGCAGCGCGTGGCGAAAGAAGCTCCAGCCGTTGAACAGGCGCGACAGGTACCAGGCGCGCAGCGCCAGATCGGCCGCCGCCCCGGCGGCGATCCCGATGGCCAGGCCGGTCAGCCCGTCGGCGAGCAGGAGCGGGATCCCGGCTGCGAGGAGCACGATCGTCGAGACGACGCTCGTCACCGCCAGCGGCCCCGTCCGCCCGCGGGCGCGGAAGTAGTCATCCCAGTTGAAGCCGATCTGGGACAGCGCAGCGACGATCCCGGTGATCTGCAGCAGCACGATCGCCGAGTCCCACTTGCGACCGATGCCGAAGTGGACGAGGTCGGCGGCGAACACGGCGAGCCCGGCGCCCGACGGCATCGCCCACATCAGCGCCAGCCGGTTGGACTTGACGAACGACTCGCGCAGCAGGTCGAGCCGGTCCTGGACCGCGCAGATCGCCGGGTAGATGGTCCCGCCGACGAGGTCGTCGACCCGGGTGGTGAACGCGGTGACGTTGGCCGCCAGGGCGACGGCGCCGACCCCGGCCAGCCCGAGATGCGCGTTGGTGGCGATCATCGTCGCGTTGGCGAGCACCACGCCGGCCGCGGTGGCGACGAAGATCGGGCCCGAGTAGCCGGCGTAGACGCGCAGGGCGCCGCGGTCATACCGCCAGCGCAGCGAGAACGGGCAGGTCACCACCGCGACGAGCGCGCCCGCCCACGCGCCGGCGACGACCCCGATGGCCAGCGCCCAGTAGCCGAGCCCGACCGCGGCCAGCCCGATCGAGAGCACGAAGCCGACGAGCGGCTCGATCAGCCCCAGCGACCGCTGGCGCGAGAAGTTCATCTGGCGGTAGTAGATCCAGAACGGCGCCTGGAGCGCGTCGGCGGCCAGCACCGTGAGCAGCACGAGCCCGGGCGCGACCAGCCCCCAGTCGCCGTAGACGACGCACACCACCGGCAGCGCGATCCCGATCACGCACGATCGCCGCCGCGGTCATCAGCACCTCGAGCGTGAACGCCTTCTGGAAGGCGAGCTCCTGGTCGGGCTCGTCCTGCTGCAGGTACTTGTCGCTGATCCCGATGACCTTGAGCGAGGCGAGCACGCCGAGCGACACGGCCAGCACGCCCCACACGCCGTAGTCCGACCGGCTCAGCAGCGCCGCGAGGACGAAGCCCCGGATCAGGCCGAGAGCGCTCAGGCCGACGTCGAAGGCGCCGTTGATGAGGATGCCGCGAGCGGCGTGAGCCCGCAGCGAGCGACCGCGGGTGTCGATGCTCCGCTCGGTCACAGCCACGCGGGCGATCGTATTGGACGCCCTCTCGGGGGCTGGTCTAACCTTGGCCGCCGCTGTGCCCGCCGTCTCCGACAGCCGACCCGCGCGTCTCGGTGGTGGTTCCCTTCGTCGGCTCCGTGTCCCAGCTCGATTTCCTCCGTGCACGGCTCGCCGCGCTCCGTCTGCGCGATGGCGACGAACTGATCATCGCCGACAACCGCCCGGGCGCCCGGCCGTGCGATCCGGGCAGCGGCCCGCGGGTCATCGCCGCGGCCGGGGTCAGCGCCGCCGGGTTTGCCCGCAACCGCGGGGCGGGGGCCGCGAGCGGCGAGTGGTTGGTGTTCCTCGACGCCGACGTCGATCCCGCGCCGGAGCTGCTGGACCGCTACTTCGAGCCGGCGCCGGCGGAGGGGACCGGCATCCTGGCCGGGGCGATCGTCGACCGCTCGGGCGGTCCCGGGCTCGTCGCCCGCCACAGCGCCAGCCGCGGCCAGATGAGCCACCGGGTGACCCTCCATCGCCGGGGCTCACCGTACGTCCAGAGCGGCAACTGCGCCGTGCGCCGCGCCGCCTTCGATGACGTCGGCGGCTTTGACGAGCGCGCCCGCAGCGGCGAAGACGCCGATCTCTGCTTCCGGCTGGCCCGGCGCGGCTGGGGCCTCGAGGAGCGCGCGGCGGCGGCGGTCGAGCACCCGACGTGCGCGACGCTCGGCGCGCTCCTGCGTCAGCTGGCGCGCCACGGCAGCGGAGCCGCGTGGCTGAACCGCCGCTACCCCGGCGAGTTTCCCCCGCCCCGTCCCCGCGAGCTGGCCGGGCGTCTGCTCCGCGTCGCGCTGGCGACCGCCGGCGGGCTGGCCCGGCGCCGTCCCCAGCTCGCCGCCGCGGCGCTGCTCGAGCTGGTCACGATGTCGGCGTTCGACGTCGGCCGGCTGCTCCCCAACCATGCGGCGGGGCGTGGGCACGACAGCTGAGCGCGGCGACCCGCCCGCGCCGCTCGTGTCGGTCGTCGTGGCCACCCGCGACCGTCCCCAGCGGCTCGGCCGCCTGCTCGCCGCTCTGCGCGCGCAATCGCTGCCCGCCGACCGCTTCGAGGTCGTCGTCGTCGACGACGGCTCACCGCCCGCGACGGCGAGCGTCCTCGACGCCGAGCGCCGGCGCGGCGAGCTGGCGTTGCGCACCCATCGCCATCCCGTCGGCCGGGGCCCGGGAGCGGCTCGCAACACCGGCTGGCGGGCTGCCCGGGGCCCGTTGGTCGCCTTCACCGACGACGACTGCACCCCGGCGACGGAGTGGCTGGCCACCGCCCTGGCGGTGCACCGCGCTCACCCCGGCGCGATCGTCCAGGGGGCGACCTTCCCCGACCCGGCCGAGGCCGGCGACATGGGCCTGCTCGCGCGGACGGTGAGCGTCGACGCGGCCGGCCCGCAGTACGCGACGTGCAACATCTTCTACCCGCGGGAGCTGCTGGAGGCGCTGGGTGGCTTTGACGAGTCGTTCGGCCCGCGCCCCACCGCCGAGGACACCGACCTGGCGTGGCGCGCGATCGAGGCCGGGCGCGACGCCGTGTTCGCCCGCGACGCGATCGTGCTGCACGCCGTCGACCGGGTCGGCGCGCGCGGGATGCTGCGCGTCGCGGCGCGGTGGAGCGGGGCGATCCGCGTCTTCGCCGAGCACCCCCAGACGCGGTCGATGCTCTACCGCCGTCGCTGGTGGAACGTCTGGCACTACCTGCTGTGGCGCTCGCTGCTGTCGCTGGCCGGGCCGCGCTGGCTGCGCCGCCTGATCCTCATCCGCCACCTCGAGCAGCTGCGCCGCCGCGCTCGCGCCGAGGGCGCCCGGGGCGCCGACTGGGCATGGGCGATCCCGTTCCTGCTCGCCCACGACACGGTGGAGTGCCTGGCCATCGCCCGGGGTGCGCTGCGCTACCGGACGTGGGTGCTGTGAAGTTTCGCGGTTCGTCATCACCCCGCGAGTAACCTTGAGGACATGTTCGGATTGCGAGAGAAGTCAAAGATGATCGACCCCGAGCGCGCCCTGCCGGGCCGCGCCACGGAGATGCCGGTGGCCGACCGCCACGCGGTGCTCGGAACGCCGATGAAGGGGCCGTTCCCCGACGGCTTCGAGCAGGTCGTCGTCGGCATGGGCTGCTTCTGGGGCGCCGAGCGCGTGTTCTGGGAGGCGCCGGGCGTCTACACGACGGCCGTCGGCTACGCCGGTGGCTACACCCCCAACCCCTCCTACGAGGAGGTCTGCAGCGGCAGCACCGGCCACACCGAGGTCGTGCTCGTCGTGTTTGACCCGGCGAAGACCTCCTACGAGGAGATCCTCAAGCTGTTCTGGGAGAACCACAACCCCACCCAGGGGATGCGTCAGGGCAACGATCTCGGCACCCAGTACCGCTCGGCGATCTACTGGGACACGGAGGAGCACCGCCGGCTGGCCGAGGCATCACGCGCCGCCTACAACGAGCAGCTCACCGCCAAGGGCTTTCCGGAGATCACCACCGATATCGCCCCCGCGGGGCCGTTCTACTACGCCGAGGACTACCACCAGCAGTATCTGCACAAGAACCCGTGGGGCTACTGCGGACTCGGCGGCACCGGCGTCAGCTGCCCGGTCGGGCTCGGGGCCGAGCTCCCGGCGCAGACCGACGTCGCCCCCGCGGCCACGCCGTAACGCCGTCCCCGGGCCGGGCCCGCGCCCGGCCCGGCTCAGCCGCCGGCGACGGCGGGCAGGATCGTGACCTCGTCGCCATCCTTGACCGGCGTCTCGAGACCGTCGAGGAAGCGGATGTCCTCGCCGTCGACGTAGACGTTGACAAAGCGCCGCAGGCCGCCGTCCTCGGCGATCCGGCTGCGCAGCTCGCCGAAGCGCTCGTACAGCGAATCGAGGACCTCGCCGACGGTCGCGCCGTCGACGGTCGCCGCGGCCTCGCCCTCGGTGGCCTGGCGCAACTGGGTGGGGATCTTCACGTTGACGGACATCGGCTGGATCTTATGCAAGCGCGCCGACGCGGTCCGCCGCCGCTTCGAACGATGAGACCGTCGGCTCGATCTCCCACACGTCGAAGGTGCCGCGCACGGCGTCCAGCGTCTTGAGGCCCTCGCCGGTGATGTAGGCGACGACCCGCTCGGCGGGGTCGATGTCGCCCCGCTGGGCGAGCTTGCGCAGAACCGCGGTCGTCACCCCGCCGGCCGTCTCGGTGAAGATGCCCGTCGTCTGCGCCAGCAGACGGATGCCCTCGCGGATCTCGTCGTCGGTCACCGAGTCGATCGCGCCGCCCGAGGTGCGGGCCAGGTCCAGGGCGTAGGGGCCGTCGGCGGGGTTGCCGATGGCCAGCGACTTGGCGATCGTGTCGGGCTTGACCGGCCGGCAGAAGTCCTGCCCGTCGGCGAACGCGGTCGCCACCGGCGAGCAGCCCTCGGCCTGGGCGCCGTTGAACACCGGCAACGTGCCCTCGAGCAGACCGACGTCGATCCACTCCTGAAATCCGCGGGCGATCTTGGTGAACAGCGAGCCGGAGGCGATCGGCGCCACGACGCGGTCGGGGAGCTCGAACCCGAGCTGCTCGGCGGTCTCGAAAGCGAGCGTCTTGGAGCCCTCGGCGTAATAGGGCCGCATGTTGATGTTGACGAACGCCCACTCGTGCTCGCCCGAGAGCTCGGTGCACAGCCGGTTGACGTCGTCGTAGTTGCCGTTGACGCCGACGACGTTCGTCCCGTAGACGCCGGTGGCGAGGATCTTCTGCTCCTCCAGGTTGGAGGGGATGAACACGTAGGACTCCAGGCCGGCCGCGGCCGAGTGCGCCGCGACGGCGTTGGCCAGGTTTCCCGTCGACGCGCAGGCGATCGTCGCGAAGCCGAGCTCGCGGGCCCGGGCCAGGGCGACCGACACGACGCGATCCTTGAACGAGTGCGTCGGGTTGGCGGCGTCGTTCTTGATCCACACCTCCTGCAGGCCGAGCGCCTCGGCCAGCCGGTCGGCCCGCAGCAGCGGCGTCAGGCCGGCCGGCAGGGCCAGCTTGGGCGGCGCGGCGACGGGCAGGAAGTCGCCGTAGCGCCACAGCGAGTGCGGTCCGGCCTGGATGCGGCGGCGCAGCGCGTCGGCGTCGCCGCCGTCCTGCGCGGCGTAGGCGACCTCGAGCGGGCCGAAGCACTGCTCGCAGACGTAGCGAGCGTCAAGCGGATAGGTGGTCTGGCATTCCTTGCAGCGAAGAGACTCTGGCGGCATCTAATTAAACCTCCGCCGGGGTCTGTGGTCGGAGGTCCGTTGAAACCGCCCTGCCACATCTCCCAGGCTTTTGTAGTTGGAGCCTGAATGGAATTGGCACCGTTCCCTTGCGGGAGGTTGCCGGGGTTTCGTAGGGCCATATCCCTCCACCCCTCTGGATGCGTACTGCTATGTGGTGCGCCAGTATATACAGGCGATCGGCGGGTCCTCCCCGCCCGCGAACGTAACGCGGGTCGGCCGCCGGTGTTGAGCACGGCTGGATGACGACCGCCCCCACCGATCCCCTCACCCGCCTGGAGACGCTGCTCGGCCTCGAGGACGACGCGATGCCCGACCGCCGGATGCTGGTCATCGTCAACCCGTATGCCACGACGGTCTCGGACCGGCTCAAGAACCTCGTCGTCTACGCGCTGCGCGGCCGTTATGAGGTGCACGCCGTCGATACCGAGGCCCGTGGCCACGCCACCGAGCTCTGCCGCGAGGCCGCGGCGGAGGGCTATGACGTCGTCGTCGCCTTCGGCGGGGACGGAACGGTCAACGAGGCGGCCAACGGCCTGATCGGCTCCGACACGCCGCTGTGCTGCCTGCCCGGCGGACGCACGAACGTCTACTGCCGGATGCTCGGGATCCCCACCGACGTCGTCGACGCCACCGAGCACCTGCTCGCCCTCGCCCACGACTGGCATCCCCGCCGGGTCGACGTCGGGATGGTCAACGAGCGCGCCTTTCTGTTCTCGGCGGGCGTCGGCCTCGACGCCTCGGTGGTGAAGCGCGTCGACGCCCACCCGCGCCTCAAGGCGCGCGTCGGCGAGTACTACTACGCCTGGACGGCGACGCACACCGTCCACCGCCACTACATGGTCAATCCTCCGCGGCTCGAGGTCGAGCTCGGGGACGAGAGCGTCCCCGGCGTCACCGCGATCGTCCAGAACGCCGCGCCGTACACGTACTTCGGCGACCGTCCGGTCCACATGGGCGAGGGCGCGACCCTGGAAAGCGGCGACCTCGCCGGGGTCGTGCTCCAGCGCGCCTGGCCGATCGACATCCCGACGATCAGCTGGCGGGCGCTCTCCAAGCGCGCCCGCCTCGTACGCCACCGCCAGGTCCACGGCTTCGCCGGGCTGAAGTCGCTGCGCGTGCGCTCGGCCGACGAGCGCGCCGTGCCGCTCCAGGTCGACGGCGACTACATCGGCGAGGTCCACGAAGCCGATTTCTCGGTGCTCCCGGCCGGGATGCTCGTCGTCGCCTGAGCGATCCGCCTGAGAGTCCCGGCCGGCTGATCCGGGGGGGCGAACCTTGCCCTCCCAGCCCCTCTTAGCAGGGTGAGCCCCGTGCAGATCACCGAGCGCGACCGGCGGCTGCTGGCCTTCGCCGCCGAGCAGCCGTTCGTGCTCACGGCGCACATCGCCGCGCTGCTCGCCATCAGCCCGTCCGCGGCCAGCGCTCGGCTGCGGGCGCTGAGCGCCGGCGGCTACCTGACCGACGCGCGCCCGCTGCACCTCGAGCCGCGGCTCTATCAGGTGACGCGCTCCGGCCTGCGCGCGGCCGGTTCCCGGCTGCCGCGGCCCCGGGCCGTCGACCTGTCCACGTACCGCCACGAGGCGGGCGTGGCGTGGCTGGCCGTGGCCGCCCACCGCGGCATGTTCGGCCCGCTGCGCGAGGTCGTCTCCGAGCGGCGGATGCGCTCCGAGGACCGTCGCGCCGGCGAGCACGGGGAGCCGTTCGGGGTGCGCCTGCACGCCACCGGCCGCGACGGGCGCGCGCGCCTGCACTATCCCGACCTCGTGCTCGTGACCGACACCGGGCTCCGGGTCGCGTTCGAGCTCGAGCTGACGACGAAGACGCCCCGGCGGCGCGAGCGGATCCTCGCCGCCTACGCCGCCGAGCGCCGGGTCGACGCCGTCATCTACCTCGTCGATGACCTGGCCGGCCGGCAGGCGATGGAGGCGTCGGTGCGCCGGCTCGGGATCGCCGACCGCGTGCGCGTCGAGCAGGTGACGCTCGGCCACCATCCCCACCCCCGGTCGCCGCGCGAGCGGACGGCGGAGCGGATGCCCCGGCGCCATGACGCGACGCGGAGCCGCGCGCGATGACGACCGCGGCCGCGCCTGACCGGGCACGGACGGACGCGCTGGCGCGACTACCTGGGGCTGGCCGTGTTCCTGGCGCTGCTCACGGTGCCGGCGCCGTTCGCGATCGCGGGCGCCGGCACGCTCGTCGCGGGCCGACTGGTCGTGGCGGTCCGCCGCCGCGCGCGCCGGCGCCGCGGGATCCGGCCCCCCGGGGCCGGGCCGGGCGGCGCGGTGACGATCGGCCGCGATGCCCACGGCCGCCCGGTCACCCTCAGCGACGGGCAGCTGGCGGCCCACGCGTTGATCGTCGGGGCCGCCGGCTCGGGGAAGTCGACGACGATGCTGGCCATCCTCGGCGATCACATCGCGCGGGGGCGGCCGGTCGTCGCGATCGACATGAAGGGGTCGCCGGCCTTCGCCCGCGAGCTCGGCCGGGCGGCCGCCGCCGCCGGGCGCGGGCTGCGGGTGTGGACGCCGGACGGGCCCGGCCACTGGAATCCCCTGGCCCACGGGAACGCCACCGCTCTCAAGGACATGCTGATCTCGACCGAGCGCTTCACCGAGCCCCACTACCAGCGGGCCGCCGAGCGCTACCTGCAGACCGCGTTCACGGTGCTGCACGCCGCTCATCCCGAGCGCCCGGCGCAGCTGCACGAGGTGGTGGCCGTGATGGAGCCTCAGCGGCTGGCCAGCCGCCTGCGCCACGTGCCGCCGGCGCTCGCCGAGCGGGTCGCCGACTACCTGGGCGGCCTGACCGGCGATCAGGAGAGCGCCGTGCGCGGGGTCGGCACGCGGCTGGCGTTGCTCAGCGAATCGGTCGCGGGCCGCTACCTGGCGCCGGGCGACGGCCCGGCCGTCGACCTGGCCACCGCGCTCGAGGGCGGCGATGTCGTGTTGCTCAGCCTCAACTCGAGCGTCTACGGCAAGCTCGCCGCACAGCTGGGCGCGCTCGCCATCCAGGATGTGACAAGTGCCGCCGGCCACCGGCTGCGGGCCGGCGGGGCCCCGCCCGTGCCGGCCACGGTGGCCATCGACGAGTTCTCCGCCCTCGGGGCCGACAACCTGCTGGCGCTGCTGGCCCGCGGTCGCGAGGCGGGCGTGCCCGTGCTGCTGGCCACCCAGGAGCTCTCCGACCTCGAGCGCGCCGGGCGCGGCTTTCGCGACCAGGTGATGGGGATCATCGGCGTGACCATCGCCCACCGCCAGGCGCTGCACAGCTCGGCGACGATGATCTCCCAGCTGGCCGGCACCGAGTGGCAGTGGCAGGAGACCGAGACGGTCCGGGGGCTGTTCGCCCGGCCGGGGCTGAGCCGCGGCACGCGACGCCTGGCCGAGCAGCCGGTCGTGCACCCCAACGAGATCAAGACGCTCGGCGTCGGCGAGATGCTGATGATCACCGAGCTGCCGAGCCTGCGCATCGATCGGGTCACGGTGAGCGCACCCCCGTCCGCGTCTCGCCGCCACCGGTGGCGTCCCCCGGCTCGGCGCCGTCCTCCGGCTCGGCCGCGGCCGCGGGCGGGCGGTCCGGAGCGCCGCCACGCTCACCGGAGCCGGGGCCGGGCCCGCGAGCCCTCCCCGCCCCCCGCTCCCGTGACGACGGACACGGTTCGCGGCGGCGGCGCGAGCCGCCCGATCAGGCCGCGCCGGGGGTGACGCGGTAGGCGTCGAAGACGGCGTCGATGTTCCGGAGCCGGTTGATCGCCTGATCGAGCGTGCGGGTGTCCCCCACCTCGACGACGAACCGGTTCTTGACCATCGGGTGGTTGACGGTGCAATGCGCGTCGAGGATGTTGATCCCGGCCTCGGCGAACGTGCGGGTCATGTCCTCGAGCAGGCGATGGCGATCCCAGCCATCGACCTGGATCTCGACGCGGAACGAGGTCTCGGCGTCCCCGTCCCAGGCGACCGGGGTGAAGCGGTCAGGATCCTTTTTGAGCACGGCGACGTTGGGACAGTCGTCGCGGTGGATGGTGATCCCCCGGCCGAGCGAGATGTAGCCGACGATCGGGTCGCCCGGCACCGGCCGGCAGCACTTGGCCAGGCGCAGCATCACCTCGTCGATCCCCTCGACGGCGATTCCGTAGCGGCTCGAGGAGGTCGTCGGGCGGGTGCGCCGGCGGTTGGTCTGCAGCAGGTCATCGGCCGCCGTCGGCTCGGACTCGGCCGCCTCGCCCTGCTTGAGGCGCTGCATGACCTTGTTGACGACGACCTTGGGCGAGATCTTGGCGCCGCCGAGCGCGATGTAGAAGTCGTCGCCCTTCTGAAAGCCCATCTCGCGGATGACGTCGGCGAGCAGCGGCGAGCCGACGAGCTTCTGGGCCGGCAGCCCCTGCTTGCGCAGGTGCTCCTGGAGCAGCTCGCGGCCGCTGTGCTCGGTGTCGCGGCGCGACTCGGCCTTGAACCACGCCTTGATCTTGTTGCGGGCCCGGGTCGTCTTGACGAGGGCCAGCCAGTCGCGCGACGGCCCCCGCTCGCGCTTGGAGGTGAGGACCTCGACGATGTCGCCCGAGCGCAGCACGTAGGACAGCGGCACGATCTTGCCGTTGACCTTGGCGCCCACGCACCGGTGCCCGACGTCGGTGTGGATCTCGTAGGCGAAGTCCAGCGGCGTCGCCCCGGCGGCCAGCGACTTGACCTCCCCCTTGGGCGTGAACACGAACACCTCGTCCTCGAACAGGTCGACCTTGAGGTTCTCCATGAACTCCCGGGGGTCAGACATGTCCTGCTGCCAGTCCATGAGCGAGCGCAGCCATTTGAGCTTGCCATCGGCGTCGCGGGCGTCCCCGCGCCGGCTGCCCGACTTGTACATCCAGTGCGCGGCGATTCCGAACTCGGCGAGATCGTGCATGTCGCGGGTGCGGATCTGGATCTCGAGCGGCCGACCCTCCGGCCCGATCACGGTCGTGTGCAGCGACTGGTACATGTTGAACTTCGGCATCGCGATGAAGTCCTTGAAGCGCCCCGGCAGCGGCTTCCACAGCGAGTGGATCACGCCGACCGCGCCGTAGGTGTCCTTGACCGAGTCGACGATCACCCGCATCGCCGTCAGGTCGTAGATCTCGTTGAACTCCCGCCCCTTCTTGGTCATCTTGGAGTAGATGGAGTAGAAGTGCTTGGCCCGGCCCGAGATGTCGGCGTGGATGCCCAGCTCGGCCAGCTCGGAGGCGACGTACTCGCCGGCCTGGTTGACGTAGCGCTCGCGCTCCTCGCGCTGCTGGGCGACCAGCCCCTTGATCTCGGCGAACTTGCGCGGATGAAGCGTCTGGAAGGCGAGGTCCTCCAGCTCCCACTTGATCGCGTGGATGCCGAGCCGGTGGGCGATCGGAGCGTAGATGTCGAGCGTCTCGCGGGACTTCTCGATCTGCTTCTGCTTCGACATCGCGCCGATCGTGCGCATGTTGTGCAGCCGGTCGGCCAGTTTGATGAGGATGACCCGGATGTCGGAGGCCATCGCCACCACCATCTTGCGGTAGTTCTCGGCCTGGGCCTCGTCGTGGGACTGGAACGTCAACCCGGTCAGCTTGGTGACGCCGTCGACGAGGCCGGCGATCTCCTCCCCGAAGTCCGTCCGGACCTCCTCCAGAGAGGCGCTCGTGTCCTCGACGATGTCGTGCAAGAGGGCGGCGCACAGGGTGTCGGTGTCCAGCCGCATGCCGGCGCAGATCTTGGCCACCCCCACCGGGTGGGTGATGAAGTCCTCGCCCGACAGCCGCCGCTGGTCGCCGTGGTGGCGCGAGGCGTAGACGAGCGCGGCCTCGACGCGGTCGCGGTCGATCGGCTCGGCGGCCTGATCGGCATGCTCCTCGACGATCGCGAACAGATCGCCGAGCAGCCCCTGCTGGACCGGCGACAGCTCCGGCCGCGCCACCGTGGGATGCGCGCTGCGATCGTTCACCTGATCGACCGCCGGACGCTCGGCGGCGACGACTCCCGCCTGCGCCGAGGCGCTGTCGGATGCCTGAGCAGCCCCCGAGGCGCCCCCACCGTGGCGCGCGCCGCTGCGCGCCGGGTCGGTGCCGCCGCGGCCGATCGCTCGGCTCAGCCGGTTGGCAGGTGGTTTGCGCTGCTCAGGTATCGCTTTCCGTCCTCGTATCGCTGGGCATAGACCCGAAACGACGGCGAGCGCTCGAGCGCGGTGGGCGCCCGACCCGCGATCGCCAGGGCCGGCAGGTCCCGGTCGAGGCTGACGAGCTCCAGCTCCGCCAGCACCCGGATCAATCTCCCGGCCAGACGGGCCGAGCGACCATGCGAGCCGTCGCCGCGAAGCAGGCGCTCGAGCTCCTCGCCGGCCGCCCGTTCCCGGTCCCGCAGGGCCCGGTAGAAGGCGACGAGCGAAGCACGGAGTCCGTACTCCAGCTCATGCATCTGCTCAGCAAAGCGTAGCTCAGCCGGACCCCAGGCAAGCAGGGTCACCCCGGCGCCGGCCCGCAGCAGCGCGGCAGATGACGCATCGGTGGGCGGGTCGAGCGCGACGAGGCGGGAAAACCCGGCGGCGCGGGCCGCCCGGCCCTCGAGCTCGGCGTAGCTGGCCAGAGCAAACCCACCGACCCGCGCGCGGAGCCCGTGCAGGCGCCGCGGGACGTCGGCGCACACCGCGAGGACGGGGGCGCCGGTGGCCATCGCGTCGACGAGGACGGCGAGCGGGCTGTGACCGCGGCGATCGATCACCGTCCGCCCGGCGCCCGCCGCCGCCGCCGGCGCGTCCTCGCCCACGCCGGCCTCGAGCTCGGCGAGAACGGCGCTCAGATAGTCGCCGGCGGGGGCGAGCAGCTCGATCGGCGCCGGCGCGCACGGCTGCGCCTGGCGCAGCACCAGGCGGGGCTCGACCGCGCCGTTGTAGGCGTTGCGCTCCAGTCGGAACGTGGCGTCGAGCGGCTGGGCCGGATCGTCGGCGACCCGTCCGTCGCAGCCGAAGGCCACCGCCCGCGCGCGCGCCCCGCCGGAGCTGACGGTGAACCGGGCGTGGCGCCCCTCGCCCATCGCGCGGACATCGCCGAAGCGGGCGCCGGGGACGAGCAGGCGAGGACCCGGATTGCCCATCCCGCACGGCTCGAGCGCCTCGAGCTCCTCGGCGAGCGCCAGCCCGAGCTCCGATCCGCCGACAACCGCGTCGACGCGCTCCACCGGCTCGAGCAGATCGGGGGTGAGCACCGCCTCGGCGTGGGCCTCGAAGGCGGCGCGAAAACCGTCGATCGCCGAGCCGGCGATCGTCAGCCCGGCCGCGGCGCGATGCCCGCCGTAGCGGCCCAGGTGCGCGGCGCTGGCGTGCAGCGCGCCGAGCAGGTCAAAGCCGGGGATGCTGCGCCCCGAGCCCGTCCCCTCCGCTCCGGAGCGGGCGATGAGGATCGCCGGGCGGTGATGGTGCTCGACGATTCGCGAGGCCACGATCCCCACCACCCCGGGATGCCAGTCCTCCGCGGCCAGGACGTAGGCGCTGCGCGGGCCCAGCTCTCGCACCTGGGCCTCAGCCTCCCACAGGATGCGCTGCTCGACGGCGCGGCGCTCGGCGTTGACGATGTCCAGCTCGGTGGCGATGGCCCGCGCGCGGACCGGGTCCTCGCAGAGCAGCAGCTCCAGCCCGGCGTCGGCGCGCTGCAGCCGCCCGGCGGCGTTGATCCGCGGAGCGAGGCGAAAGCCGAGCGTCCCGGCGTCCAGGGCGCTCGGATCGGCGCGCGCGACCGCCATCAGCGCGCGCAGTCCGGGCTTGCCGGTCGCGGCGAGGGCGGCCAGGCCGGCGCGCACGAGCCGGCGGTTCTCGCCCTGCAGCGCGACGAGGTCGGCGACGGTGGCCAGCGCGACCAGCTCGAGGTCGTCCTCGGCGGTGGGCGCCCCGAGCGCCTGCGCGAGCTTGTAGGCCACCCCGGTCCCGCACAGGTCGGGGCACGGGTAGCCGCCGACCGTGGGATGGACGATCGGACAGTCGGGCAGGCGGCCGTCGGCACGCGGCGCGTGGTGGTCGCAGACGACGACGTCGACGCCGGCCGCCCGGGCGCCCGCCACCTCCTCGACGGCGGTGATCGCACAGTCGACGGTCACGATCAGCGCCGTACCGCGGGCGGCGAGCCGCTCGACGGTGGCGCTCGACAGCCCGTAGCCGTCGTCGATCCGGCTGGGCAGAAACCAGCCGACGTCGGCACCGAGGCTGCGCAGGGCCCGCACCATGATCGCCGTCGCGCACACGCCGTCGACGTCGTAGTCGCCGTGGACGACGATCCGTCCGCCGGCGGCGATGTGGCCCTCGATCGTGGCCAGCGCGGCCTCGATGCCGTCAAACGCGCCGGGGTCGTGCCGCTCGTCGGCGGCGAGGAACCTGCGGGCGGCCGCCGGGTCACCGAGCCCGCGGCGGACGAGCACCTGCGCGAGGACGTGGCCGATCCCGAGCTCGCGCTCGAGGGCGAGCGCCCGCTCGAGGGCGTAGACCGGCACCTCGAGGCGGGGATGCGCGGGTCCGGGCGGGGCGGGAGGCGCCGCGGGGTCGGCAAGGAGCGCGGCCTGCGTCATGGCGCCAGCGTAGGTGCCGGGTCAGACGGACCTGGCGCCGCGCGCCGGGGGCTAGCGCGTGTAGCCGAGCCGGTGCAGGAGCGCGCGAAGCTGCGTGACGAACGTCGCCGGCGTCGGGCCGCCGAAGCCCTTGGGCACGCCGAGGTTGCCGGCCTTGAGCGCTCCGGCGAGCTCTGACGTGACCAGCCCCGAGTGGCCGAGCAGCTCCTCGTCGGCCGCCCACGCGGCGATCAGCCCCCGACCGTTGCCGTGCTGGCGACGGAAGGCCCGCAGCCACCGTGCGGCGTCGGTGCTCAGGCGCGCGGGATAGCGACGGGTGATGTCGTCAAACGTGCGCTGGGTGAACGACCAGATCTGGAGCGGAGGCGGCGAATCGGCGTAATCGGTGAACCCGGCGTTGGAGATGCGGGCGTCAGCGGAGAGGAACTCGTAGTTGCCGTCACCGTTGAGGTCGACGATGCGCGCGCCGGCGTCGGCGAAATCGTGCTCGGTCTTGGTGAACGTGTTCGTCTTGGGATCGAGGCGGTAGACCTGATCGACGAAACAGCAGTGCGCCCCTCCGCTGTAGAGGCCGAGGATGACATCGGGGACGCCGAAACGCCGGAGGGGGAGGGCGCGCAGCGGGCTCGGGCTCGTCCCCAACCCCACGGTCACGCAGCCCGGCGGGCATGCGTCGGAGGTCACGATCTGATTCAGGGCCGTGGCACCGTTGAGCGTGATCCTCAGCCGGTAGCGCTTGTGGACCCCCCTGCCGGACGCCGACACGTGGGCCTCGACGTGAGCGACCGCGGCGGCGTGCGCCGGAGCGCCCAGGGCCGAGCCCGGCAGCGCCAGCGCGGCGGCGAGGATCAATACGGCGAGCGGTCGAGGGTGCCCCATCGGCCGCGAGATGCTACAGCGCGGCCCGTGCCGACACAACGCACAGGTTTCCGTCCTGGCGGGACGGCCTCACAGTCGGACGGCGCGGTCCTCCCCGCCCCGCTCGCGCCGGGCGCCCTCGAAGTAGACGAGCGCCATCCCGATCAGCGCGCCCGGGATCGCCTCCAGGGCGGTCGTCAGATGCGTGTCGTGGCGCCCCGGGATGTGCAGGCCGTTGACGAGGAAGCCGAACAGAGCGGCGCCGATGAGCGCGCCGAGGAAGGCTCCGACGATCCCGCCCCAGTAGCGGTCGGGCAGCCAGATCGTGAAGTGCCACAGCGCCAGGCCCATCATCACCCACGCGAGCATGCCCATCAGCGACGCCTCCCGTGACGGCGATTGCGCGAACGTGACTTGGACGGGCGCGACGGCTTCTGGACGGGCGCCACGCCCTCGTTCTCGGCTTCGTCGGGGGCCGGGCGGTAGCCCGCGCCGTCGCCCTCCTCGCCGCCGTCGACCGGCGGAGGCTTTGGCCGCGCCGTCGCCTCCGGCGGGGGCGCCGGCGTGGCCGCGGGGGGCGGCGGCGCCGGCGCCGGGGGCCGCGAGCGCCGCGGGCGCCGGCTCGGGGCCTTGGGGGCTGCGGCGCCGGTCGCGTCCGCGTCGTCCTCGCCGTCGCCGGCGCGGTGGGCCAGGCGCTTGGTCAGCGTCGAGGTTCGCCGCGTCGGCTCGGACTCGATGTCGAGATCGCGCTTCATCTGCTCGAACTCGGCCGCCGACACGTTCTCGGCGTCGGGCTCGGTCAGGCGCCCGGCCCGGCGGCGTGCGCGCGTCCCGGCCGGCTCGATGTCGGCGCCGGCGGCGGCGTAGGGCGCGACGAACCCGTGGTCGGCGAGGATCCGGGCGCGGCGGTGGCGGTAGGTCGACTCGCGCTCCTTCCAGTGAGTCAGCACCGGCGACGCGATGAAGATCGACGAGTACGCGCCGGAGGCGACGCCGATGAGCAGCGCGAACGCGAAGTCGCGCAGCGTCGAGCCGCCGAACAGCAGCAGGGCGACGATCGGCAGCAGCGTGCACGACGTGGTGGCGATCGACCGGGTCAGCACCTCGCTCATCGAGCGGTTGACGATCTGCGAGAACGCGGCGCGCGGCATCCGCGGGATGTTCTCGCGCACCCGGTCGAACACGATGATCGTGTCGTAGAGCGAGTAGCCCAAGATGGTCAGCAGAGCGGCCACGGTATCCACTGTCACCTCCCGGCCGAGCAACGCGTAGACGCCGGCGGTGATCAGCAGGTCGTGCATCAACGCGATCAGCACCGGGACCGCGAACTTCCAATCGAAGCGCAACGCCACGTACGCCGAGATGACCAGCAGCGACGCGATGATCGCGACCACGGCGCTGTGGGCGATCGTCTTGCCGAACGTCGGGCCCACCGAGGAGGAGTCGAGCGGATGGGCCAGCCCGAAGTGGCTCTGCAGCGCGGCGCGGACCCGGGGCACGCCGTTGGGACCGAGCTTCTTGGCCGAGATCTGGAACA
Source organism: uncultured Solirubrobacteraceae bacterium (assembly GCA_963744845.1). Classification (GTDB taxonomy): domain Bacteria; phylum Actinomycetota; class Thermoleophilia; order Solirubrobacterales; family Solirubrobacteraceae; genus Palsa-465. Next base: position 248,165 of record CAVUVE010000009.1, on the reverse strand, counting down.
CCTCGCTGCCGAGCGCTTTGTTGTCGACCTTCTGCACCTGCGGGGTGACCGCGCCGGCGGCCGAGACGACCGAGCTGACCTGCGAGGCGCTCGCCGTTTTCTGCAGCGAGGCGGTGATCCGGGTTCCCGAGGTGAAGTCGATGCCGAGGTTCAGGCCACGGCCGCCGATCGCCAGGGCGCCGATGAGCAGGATCACGCCCGAGAGCGAGAAGAAGTACTTGGAGGCGCCCATGAAGTCAAAGCGCCACTCGCGCTTCTTGCCGCCCGCGCCCAGCGCCGACGGCCGCCGCAGCGTTCGCGAGTCGCTCGTCGACATGAGGATCGCCTGGGTGGCCAGCACCGCCGTGAACAGCGAGACGATCGTGCCGATGCCGAGCGTGAAGGCAAACCCCTGGACCTCCGCGGTGGCGAGCACGAACAGGATGAACGCCGTCATGATCGTGACGACGTTGGCGTCGATGATCGCCGTCAGGCCCTTCTTGTAGCCCGTCACGATGCCGGCCCGGATCGATCTCCCGGCGCGGATCTCCTCCTTGACGCGTTCGAAGATGACGATGTTGGCGTCCGCCGCCACCCCGATGGTCAGGATCAGGCCGGCGATCCCCGGGAGCGTCAGCGTGATCGGGATCAGCTTGATCAGCGCGTAGAAGTACAGCGCGTAGACGATCAGCGCCGAGGTCGCGATCAGGCCGAGGATCCGGTAGTAGAAGATCAGGAACAGCGCGACGACGGCGAGGCCGGCGGCGCCGGCGATCAGCCCCTGGTGCAGCGCCTGGGCGCCGAGGGTGGCCGACACCTGGGACTCGGAGATCCGGACCAGCTTGATCGGCAGCGCGCCGAGGCGCAGCAGGTTGGCCAGATCCGACGCCGACTGGCTGGTGAAGCCGCCGGTGATGTCAGCGCCGCCCCCGCCGGTGATCCCATCGGGATAGGTGCGGAAGTCGATCGACGGGACGCTGACCAGCTGCGTGTCGAGGGCGATCGCGAAGTGCTGGTTCTGCTGGGTGGTCGACCCGACCGGGCTGGACAGCGAGCCACGGTGCGCGATCGCCGCCGTGACCTTCTGAAACTGCGAGGCCCCGCGGGAGTTGAAGCCGAAGGTGACGTCGGGGCTCCCGGACTGGTCGGTCGACGCCTGCGGGTTGGTGATGTCCGAGCCGCTCAGCGAGAGGTTGTCCTTGAGCACGTAGAACTGGGCCGTCGGGCTGTTGGGCTTGATCTGGTTCGAGGCGCTCGGGTTGGCGGCCTGGAGCACGACTGTGCCCTGGGGGACGGCCAGCACCTGTCCTTCGGACATCGAGACGCCGGCCGGCAGGTCGGACCGCAGAGCCTGGGGGCTCGTGTCGGGACCGGCGAGCAGGCAGTGCTCGCCCTGGATCGGGGTCGTCTTGTTGAGCTTGGCCACCGTGGCGCAGCCCGCGCTGCCCGGCGCTCCGAACAGGTAGTAGAGCGGCCCCGTGCGCGACTGGGTCTTCGCCAGCGGCGCCGGCGGCTGCTGGGAGGCCAGCTTGACGGCCTGATAGAGGGGAAGTCCCCCGCCGCCGGGCAGGCCGGGCCCGCCGCCCCCGGTCTGACCCTGGCTGATCGTCACCGCGTTGGGGTCCTGGGCGGTCAGCTGGCCCGCGACGGGCTTGCCGTTGGGCGTCAGCGCATTGGCCTCCCAGTCATAGAAATACAACCGCGCCGTCGTCCCCACCTCCTTCTCGGCGCGGGCCACGTTCTTGACGTCGGGCAGCCCGACCGAGATCTGGTTGCCGCCGGAGGTCTGGATCTCCGGCTGGGAGACGCCCAACTGGTCGACGCGCGAGCGCATGATGTCGACGGCGCGGTTGAGCGAGGTCTGGGTGACGGCGCTCTGCGGCGTCGGCTTGGCCTGGTAGACGAGCTGCACGCCGCCCTTGAGATCGAGGCCCAGAAGCGTCGACTGCGTGGCGATGACCAGCACCGACGCCGCAAGCAGCCCAGCGACGAGAAGCAGAACGAAGCCGTGGCGCTGTCGATCGGACATCAGAGAAGGGTGATGCTAGAGACCCGCCTGAACCCGAGGCGAGCCATCCGCCCCAGCGTAATGCACGCGCGGCGGCACTTAATTGCGGTAGCTGTCGGGGGTGAGGACAACGAGCAGGCCGCCGTCCTCGTCGTCGTAGGCGGGAAAGATGTCGGCCACCGCGTGCGCCGGCACGTCGTGCTCGGCGTTGACCTCCACGGCCTTGCCCTGCACCCGCACCTCCCATTCCAGGGCGGTCCCCACGTGATCGGTGCCGTCGTCGAAGCGCAGGCCGAGGACGTCGCGCACCGGGCGGCCGATCGCCTGCTCGGTCTTCAGGCCGGTCAACTCGAACGACCCGCGGCCGCAATCGACGATCCGCCCGTCCGAGTCACAGGCGAAGAACGCGGCGTTCGGTGCCGGGTAGTAGTCGTCGAGGAGCTCGAACAGGTAGGCGAAGCCGCACTTCTCGCAGCCGCGCGCCTCGCGGCGAAAGCCGACGTTGCGGTCGGTTCCCATCGACCGGTTCCCGCAGTGGGGGCACATGAAGTAGCGCTCGCGAGCCATCTGGCGGTGAGAGGATAGACACCGCGCCTGACCGGCGGCCGGGAAATCCGGGGGTGCGCGCAGCCTTCTTCGCGCATTCTTCGGATCAGACCAGCCGACCCTGGCCGGGGGGATCGAGGCCGAGGTGCCTCCAGGCGCGGGGGGTGGCGGCCCGCCCGCGCGGAGTGCGCTCGATCAGGCCCTGCTGGAGCAGATAGGGCTCATAGACGTCCTCGATCGTGTCCTGCTCCTCCCCGACGGCCACGGCGAGCGTCGACAGCCCGACCGGGCCGCCGCCGAACTTCTCGCAGATGGCGCGCAGGATCTCGCGATCGAGGCGATCGAGGCCCTGCTCGTCGACCTGGAGCAGATCGAGCGCCTCGGCGGCGACCGCCGCGGTGACCGTCCCACCGTGGCGGACCTCGGCGTAGTCGCGCACGCGGCGCAGCAGCCGGTTGGCCACCCGCGGAGTGCCGCGGCTGCGTCGCGCGATCGCCACCGCCCCCCCGTCCTCGATGTCGACCCCGAGCAGGCGGGCCGAGCGGATCACGATCCGCGACAGGTCGTCGGCGCCGTAGTGCTCGAGCCGGTGCTGGATGCCGAAGCGGTCGCGCAGCGGCGTCGTCAGCAGGCCGGTGCGCGTCGTCGCCCCGATCAGGGTGAACGGGGGCAGGGTCAGGGTGACGATGCGCGCGCCCGCGCCCTGACCGACGGTGATCGGCAGCTCGCCGTCCTCCATCGCCGGATAGAACGTCTCCTCCAGGGCCCTGGGCAGCCGGTGGATCTCATCGACGAAGAACACCGACCGCGGCTCCAGCGCGGTGAGAAACGAGGCGATGTCGCCCTTGCGCTCGAGCGCCGGCCCCGCGGTCTGAACGAACGGCGCGTCGAGCTCGGCGGCGAGGATCTGCGCCAGCGAGGTCTTGCCCAGACCGGGCGGCCCGGCCAGCAGCACGTGATCGAGCGCGTCGCCGCGGGTCACGGCGGCGGCGATCGAGACTGCCAGCTGGTCGCGGATCGCCTCCTGGCCGACGAAGTCGACGAGCCGCCGCGGGCGCAGCGAGCGGTCGAGCTCGTCGCCGGGAAGCTCCTCGGGGTCGGGAAGTCGTGACGTGGCGCTCATCGCGGGACGCTCCGGCGGTGGGGCGAGGTGGCGTCACTCATCGGCGGGCGCTCCGCAGCGCGTGGGCGATCAGCTCCTCGGTGCTCTCGCCGCGGGCGCCGTCGAGCAGCTCGTCGATCTCGGCCGGCGAGTAGCCGAGGCCGACCAGCGCCTCCCGCGCCTGGGAGACGGGATCGTCCCCGCGGGCCACGGTGATGGCGTCGCCGGGCAGCACCGCCCCCACCTTCTCGCGCAGCTCGACGATGATCCGTTCGGCCGTGCGCTTGCCCACCCCCGGCGCCTTGAGCCGGGTCACGTCGCCGGCGGCGACCGCCGACAGCAGCTCGCGGGGGGCAGCGCCCGAGAGCACCGCCAGCGCCATCTTCGGACCGACGGTCTGGACGCCGAGCAGCATCAGGAACAGGTCGCGCTCCTCCTCGGTGGCAAACCCGTAGAGGGCGAGGGCGTCGTCGCGGACGACGAGATGGGTGTGCAGGAGCACGTCCTTGCCGACCGCCGGCACGTGCTTGAGCGTCTCGGTGGAGACGGCCAGGCGGTACCCGACGCCGCCGCAATCGACGACGACGTGGTCAGAGCGGCGCACCGCGACCCGACCCGAGATGAGGGCGATCATCCGGTCCCCACCCGCTCGATGGCGTCGACGGCCCGGGCCAGGGGGGCGCGGTTGAGGTCGCAGATGGCCACCGCCAGGGCGTCGGCGGCATGGTCGGGCGTCGGCACCGCCGCCAGCCCGAGCAGGCGGGCCACCATCCGTCCCACCTGGTCCTTGGCCGCCCGTCCGTTGCCGCACACGGCCCCCTTGACCTGTTGGGGGGTATAGGCGCGCGCTGGAATCCCGCGCTGTCCGGCGGCCAGGAGCACGACGCCGCGCGCCTGACCGACGGCGAACGCGGTGCGGACGTTGGCCCCGAAGTAGAGCTCCTCGATGGCCAGCGCCGCCGGGCGATGCTCATCGAGCAGCTCGCCGACGCGGACGTGGATGTCGGCGAGCCGGCGCTCGAGCGCGATGCCCGGCCGCGTGGAGATCACCCCCGTGTCGACGGCAACGAGCCGCGAGCCGGCGGCGTGCACCACGCCGTAGCCGGTGCTGGCGGTGCCCGGATCGATACCCAAGACGAGCATGTGAACAGCATTCTGTGCCGTCACGCGGACGCCTCCCTGGCGGCGGGCACCCGTCGAACTTGGGAGATCGCTGTCAGCGTCCGCCCGCCAGCGCAACCTCTGGCCAGTTTTGATGTTCTTGCGTCTGTCAGCTCATCGAAGAACTCATCTCCGGGGGCCGGGACAGGGGGCAGGACGCTCATCGTGCTGCGCTGCCTGCCCCTGCTCGTGCTCGCCGTGCTGGCGGCGCTGCTCGCCCCTGGGCGGGGGTCGGCGGCGACGCGGCGCACCCCGACCCTGTCGTCGGGCAACGTCGTGATCGACGGGCCGTCCTCCGACATCCAGAGCCTCAACGGAATGTCGATCGCGCGCGACGGCGCTGGCGGCCTCGTGTACACCAAGGACGTGGGCGGCGTCGCCCACATCTTCGTCTCCCGGCTGCTCGGCGGCAGCTTCCAGGCCCCCCAGCAGGTCGACGTGGGGATGAGCGGGGCGTCGTCGCAGCCGGTGCTCGCCGCCGGCCAGGGCGGGGTGCTGCTCGTGGCCTTCGTCAACGGGGGCAACCTGTACGTGGCCCAGGCGCCTGACCTGCAAACGCCGATCGGCGCTCCGACGCTCCTGTTCGCCGGCGCGATCAACCCGGCGATCTCGCTCTCGCCGTTCGGCAAGGGCTACCTGGCATTCACCGCCGTCGGCGGCGCGACCGCCCAGGTGCGCACCGCGTTCTACTACCAGGGTCAGTGGTCGCTCGGGTCCGCCCCGCTGAACGTCGACCCCAACACCAGTGCGGGGACGAGCGGCGGACGGCCGGCCGTCGTCTGCGCCGGAGACGGCATCGGGATCGTCGCGTGGGGCGAGGCGGGCCACATCGAGACCCGGCGAGTGGTCGCCACCACACCGAGCGTCGTGGTACAGCAGGCCGACCCGGCGTCGTTCGACGGCTGGTCCGAGGTCTCGGCGGCGGACCCGGTGATCTCCAGTGGCGGGGACTCCAGCTACGCCCCGGTGGTCTTCCAGGAGGTGCTGACCGACGGCACGCATCGCCAGTCGCGGGTGCTCATGAACCATCTCCACGCGGGTCAGTTCGACGGGGTCTTCGGCGCCGACGGACTGGTCACGGGTGGTCCGGAGGGAGCCGACCAGCCCCAGACGGTGGTCACCGAGTTCGGGGCCGGGTGGGTGCTCTCCGAGCACGCCCAGTCCCATCAGCTGTTCGGGACGGTGCTCGGGACCAACGCCGTCACCCAGAGCGTGGGGCAGATCGACTCATCGTCGAACTCGAGCCCGCCCGACGCCGTCCCGGCGACCGCCGGCGTCGTGTCGACGCTCATCGCCTGGCAGCAGAGCCCCGGCATCAGCGGACCGGCGGAGATCCGCGTCCGCTACGCCCCCAACGGGTCAGACCTCGGGCCCGAGCAGGTCGTCTCGTCTCCGACGTTCGGCGCCACCGACGCCGACAGCGGACTGGCGGCCGCCGGCGACGTATCGGGCGACGGAGCGGTCGCCTGGGTCCAGGGATCGACCGTGGACAAGCGGATCGTCACCGCGCAGCTGTACCAGCCGCCGGGCAACTTCGTCCCCGCGCAGACGTTCCGGTATGCCGACAGCCACGAGCCGGTGATCGCGTGGTCGACGTCGGCGGAGTCGTGGGGCCCGATCCGCTACCTGCTCGCGCTGGACGGCGTCGTGATCGCCCAGACCAGCGCGACCGCGATCCGTCCGCCTGCGCCGGTCGCCGACGGGCGCCACACCTGGCTGGTGAGCGCCACCAACCAGGCGGGGCTGACCACGACCGCCCCCCGCGCCGGCACGGTGTTCGTCGACACGGTGGCCCCGCGAGTCCGCATCAGGATCACCGGCCGCCGGACGGTGGGCAGCCAGCAGTCGATCGCCGTGACCCGCTCCGATCCCCCGCCCCCCGGCGCCCCCTCCACCGACGCGTCGGGCCTGGCCCGAACCCAGCTGAGCTGGGGCGCCGGCCCTCGGATCGCGATCGGCCATGTCGCGCGCCACACCTACACGCGAGCCCGAACCTACACGGTCACGGTCACCGCGACCGACCGGGCCGGCAACCGGACCGTGGTCACCCGCACGCTCACGATCCGCCCCAAGCCCAAGCCGAAGCCCAAGAAGCCCAAGAAGAAGGCGAAGAAGCGAAAGAAGACCGCCCGGCGAGCCGCCCCGGGGTCACGGCGATGACCGCCACCATCCTCCGCCGGGTCAGCTCAGCGGCCGAGGCAGCGACTGGGCGCCAAGCGCGGATCGGACAGCTGCACGGCCCGCCACTGTCCGGCTCCGCTCAGCGGCCGTTCGCGGGTCAGGCGCGGGTCGACGTGCGCGGCCTCCCCGTTGGCGCCGCTGTGGGGTCCGATGAAGTCCACGCCGGGGGCCCGCATCGCGGTTCCCACCTTCTCGAGGGTGACGTGGAGCTTCCAGGCGAGCGCCGTCTGCATGCCGTGGTTGACGGCGGCGAAGCTCGTCTTGCACGGATAGACGGCGGCGTGACCGCCGACGGCGCGGACGGCGGCGCTCAGCTGGCTCTGGGTGTCGGCGTCGGCCTGGTTGGCTCCAAAGGACTCCCGGGCGGCGGTGATGGCGGTGCTCGAGGCGGGAATCGAGACCGCGACGAGCACCACCCCGACGGCGATCGGCACGACGGCGGAGCCCGCAGCCCGCTGGCCCAGCCGGCCGGCGAGCTGCGCCACGCGAACGATGCCCACGCCGCCGAGCACGCAGATCAGGGCGGCCGCCGGCAAAAAGAAGCGCTCGAGCCCGGGGTAGCCGTCGAGCGTCATTCCGACGACGACGACCCACCAGGCGGCGACGGCGACGCCGATCGCCAGCAGCCGCCGGTCGCGGTCGCGAAACCAGCCGATGGCCACGGCGAGCACGGCGGCGATCAGGGCCGGCAGGACCTGCAGGTCGACGCCGCGGCCGACGACCGTCCGGAAGGGGTCCGATCCGAGGTGCCCGTTGTACTTGGCGGCGTGACTGGCCGCCAGGAACGGCTGCCCGGAGCCGGCCCACGGCGGGCCGAACCACAGCACCGGAATGAGCGCCAGCCCGGCGAGGATGGCCAGCCGCATCCCGACCGACCGGAACTCCGGGACTCGGAACCACAACCACAGCGCGTAGAGGCCGATGAACGGCCACCACTCGGGCCGGATCAGCGACGCCGCGACGGCGAGCGCGAATGCCTGGCCGTGACGGCCGTCGAGGAACCGGTCGGCCGCCCACAGCGATGCGCCGATCAGGACAACCTCGGAGGTGCCGTGAAAGAAGTAGTAGAACCAGTCCTGGGTCAGCATCACGCCGGCCACCGCGATGGCGCCCGCCCCCACGCCGGCCCATCCGCCGCCGACCAGGCGGCTGGCCAGCCGCCACGCCGCGACGAGGCCGAGCAGGCCGCCCCAGCGGGCGGTGGCCACCCACAGCGTCGGCGCGGCCCCGCCGAAGAAGCCCCAGACCGTCGTGAACAAGAACGGCAGCGGCTTCCACGAGGGTCCGCCGCTGACCACGAAGCTGAGATGGGGATCGGACACCTCGCGTCCCCAGACGACCCACGACCACGGGTCATAGCTGGGCACGGTGGGCAGGACGGCCGCCGACAGCGCGGCCAGGATCAGGCAGGCGAGCACCGCCTGGACGGCCGACGAAGCGCCCGCGCGGCGCAGGAGACCGGGCGATGAGGCCCCGTGAGACTCGCCGGAGCCGCTGGAGCCGGTCGTGGGCGGCCGCAGGTGCGGCGAATCGACGGCTGACATCGGCGGGCGATTGTAGCGGCGGGGGCCGCCGTCAACCGGACGCCAACACGCGCCCGCGGCGGCGCTCGGCGCTCGGCGCCCTCGTCATCTGCCTGATGCTCGCGCTCACCTGCACCACCGCCGCCGCCGGGGCGTCGACGACCGCCGCGCGTATCGCGCAGGCCGCGGCCGCCGCGCCGCCGACCCACGGCGCGCTCTACCAGGACGGCCCGACCGATCGCTGGCTGCTCGGCGGAGCGTGGCTGTACCGGGCGGATCCGACTGACCAGGGCATCGCCCAGGGGCTCTGGCGCGACCGCGCCGACACGACCGGCTGGTCGCCGGTGACCGTTCCCAACTCGTTCAACGCCGGCGACCTCTCGGCGGCGAGCATGAACGGCTCGGTGGGCTGGTATCGCCGTGACTTCACGATTCCGGCCCACGCCTTCGCCGGCTACGTGCCGGCGCGGTTTCGCAGCTGGATCGTGCGCTTGGAGTCGGTCAACTACAACGCGGCGGTGTGGCTCAACGGCCGGCGGCTCGGCACCCACTCGGGCGCCTACCTGCCGTTCGAGTTCGATCTCAGGGGCGTGCGGGCGGGCGTCAACCGGCTCGTCGTGCGCGTCGATGACCGCCGGACCGCCAGCGATCTGCCCCCGGGCCCGACGGGCGGCTGGTGGAACTTCGGCGGCCTCCAGCGCGAGGTCTATCTGCGCTCGGTGCAGCGGGTCGACATGTCGCCCGTCGTCGTGCGTCCGATTCTGCCCTGCCCCACGTGCGCGGCCACGGTGCAGGAGCAGGTGTCGGTGCGCAACGTCACCGCGAGCCCGCAGACGGTGTCGCTGCGCGGCAGCTACGGCGGCGCCCGCTTGAACTTCGGTGCTCAGACCGTCGCCCCCCACGCGACCTGGGTGGCCCACGCCTCGGTGGCCATCCCCGCTCCCCATCTCTGGGCGCCCGATGATCCGTACCTCTACACGGCGTCGATCCGAGCCTCGGACGCCACCGGTCGGGCGCTCGAGACCTACGTCACTCACAGCGGGATCCGCAGCGTCACCGTCACCCCGACCGGGCAGCTGCTGCTCAATGGTCGGGCGCTCAACCTCCGTGGCTTCAGCATCCACGAGCAGAACCTGCAGACGGGCGCGGCGCTCAGCCCCGGCGAGCTGGCCGCCTTCATCAACTGGGACCGCGAGCTCGGCGGCGGCATCATCCGCGCCCACTATCCGCTCAACCCCGAGATCGAGGAGATGGCCGATCGCGACGGGATCCTGCTGTGGTCCGAGGTCCCGGTCTACCAGGTGGCCTCCAAGTACCTGACGCGGCCCGGTTGGCTGACCTCGGCCCATGCCTTCCTGCGCCAGAACATCCTCACCAACCAGAACCACCCGTCGGTCCTGCTGTGGAGCATCGGCAACGAGCTCGTCACCCCGCCCAACGACGCCGAGGCCCGGTACATCGCCGGGGCCGCCCAGCTCGCCCATCAGCTCGACCCGACGCGACCGGTGGGCATGGCCATCGAGGACTGGCCGGGGGTCGCCTGCCAGCAGGCCTACGCGCCGCTCGACGTGATCGGCTTCAACGACTACTTCGGGTGGTTTGACTCGGGCGGCGGTACCGACGACGACCCCGACGCGCTCAGCCCGTTCCTGGACAGCCTGCACGCCTGCTACCCGAGCAAGTCGCTGATGATCACCGAGTTCGGCTTCGAAGGTGACCGTCCCGGGCCGGTCGAGGAGCGCGGCACGTTCGCCTACCAGGCGGCCACGGCGGCGTTCCACCTCGGAGTGTTCGCCTCCAAGCCCTACATCTCGGCGGCGATGTGGTTCGCCATGCAGGACTTCGCGGCGCGCCCGGGATGGGGCGGCGGCGATCCGCTCCCCAATCCCCCGTTCGTGCAGAAGGGGCCGATCGACATCAACGGCAACCCGCGCCAGCCCCTGTTCGACACCCTGCAATCGATCTACACCAGCACCGTGCAGATCGCCCCGGTGGCGGCGGCGACCCGCCGGCACGGGCGCACGACCGGCCTGCCCCGCTAGCGGTTACCGGGGGCCGTGCGCGCCGGAGATCCGGCAGCGCACCAGGGTGGCGAGCACCCGGAACCCGTCGCGCGCGGTGAGCTTCTTGCCCTCCTCGTTGGCGCGGGCGCGGTAGTGGACGGGTACCTCGAAGATCCGCTCGCCGCGCTGGACCAGCCGCGCGGTGATCTCGGGCTCGATCGAGAACCCGGCGGCGCTCAGCGGCAGGCTCTTGAACAGGTCGGTCCGGATCATCTTGTGGCAGGTCATGATGTCGTGCAGGTAGACGTTGAAGAGCACGTTGCAGGCGAGGGTGACGCCCTTGTTGCCCATCACGAACATGAACGAGTGGCTCGTGTAGCCGTCGAACGCCCGCACGCCGAAGCACGCATTGGTGCGTCCGTCGAGCAGCGGCGGCATGAGCACAGCGAGGTCGGCGGGGTCGTATTCCAGGTCGGCATCGAAGATGCAGGAGAAGTCGCCCCGGGCCTCGCGCAGAGCGGTCTGGATAGCCCGGCCCTTGCCCTCGTTGTGGTCGTGCTCGATGAGGCGGACGCGGTCCCCGTTCGTCCCCCAGTCGCCGTTACGCAGGATCTCGCGCGTGCCGTCGGTCGATCCGTCATCGACGATGATCAGCTCGAAGTCGTCCGGTAGCTCGGTCGCCAGAACCTCGGCGATCGCCTGCTGCACGCGTTCGCGCTCGTTGTAGACCGGCATCAGGATGGAGAGCATGGGAGCGTGGGATCGACGGTCGGCTGGAGCGGGCAGAAGAACGGTCGGTGAGCCCGCGAGGACGCGACGATGCTAGCGGACGTCTTCCCCATCGGGCAGGATGCGCCCATGGACTTCGCCGAGACCGGCCTGCTCGACGGCTTGGAGGGCGCCGACCGCGAGCAGCGCGAGAAGCTGCTCGCCCGGCTGGTCGACGACGGCTTCAGCCTTAAGGATCTCAAGAAGGCGGTGCAGGAGAACCGACTGGCCCTGCTGCCCGTCGACCAGGTGCTCGGCGGCGCCTACAGCGCCAACGAGATCGAGGAGCGCACGGGGCTGCCCGCGGGCGTGATGGCCCGCATGCGCCGCCTCCAAGGCCTATCCGAGCCTGGGCCCGACGACAAGGTGTTCTCCGAGGAGGACATCGAGGCCGCGCGCTCGACCAAGCTGTTCATCGACGCGGGGTTCTCCGAGGAGCGGATCACCGAGATCACCCGCGTGCTCGGCGAGGGCATGGCCCGCCTGGCGACGACGATCATCGCCGCGTTCGCCCAGACGTTCCTGCACAAGGGCGACAATGAGGAGGACGTCGCGCTGCGCTTCGCCGAGCTCGCCGAGCAGCTGACCCCGGCCACCGGCCCGATCCTCGTGGCGACGTTCAACGCCCACCTGCGCGACGCCGTGTCCCGGGCGATGCTCGGGCGCACGGAGATCGAGACCGGCGACGCCGTCGGCTCCCAGGACCTGACGATCTGCTTTGCCGACATGGTCGGCTTCACGCGGCTGGGCAGCGAGGTCGAGGTGCTCGAGCTCGGGACACTCGCCGGCCGGCTGGCCGAGCTCGCCGCCTCGGTCACCGAGGCGCCGGTGCGGCTGATCAAGACCATCGGCGACGCCGCGATGTTCGTCTCCCCGGAGCCGGGGCCGATGGTCGGGGTCGCGCTGAGGCTGATCGAGGCCTGCGAGCGCGAGGAGCTGCCCAGCGTGAGAGCCGGCATCGCCTCCGGTCCGGCGCTCGTCCGGGCCGGCGACTACTACGGCAATTCGGTCAACCTGGCCAGCCGGGTGACGGGCGTCGCCCGGCCGGGCAGCGTCCTGTGCACCCAGGAGGTCCGCGACGCCGCCGCCGATGACTACGAATGGTCGGCGGCGGGGCGCTACCGGCTCAAGGGCGTCTCGGGGCAGACGCGGCTGTACCGCGCCCGCCCCTGCACCCGCGACGACTGAGAACTACGAGACCTTCAGCAGGTCGACGACGAAGATGAGCGTCGAGTTGGCCGGGATGCTCGCCTGGGACACGTTCTTGTAGGCGAGGCTCGGCGGGATGATCAGCTCGCGCCGGCCGCCGACCTTCATGCCGGGGATGCCCTTGACCCATCCCTCGATGACGCCGGGGTTGACCAGCGGCGCGGTGAACGTCTGCTTGCGATTCCAGCTGGCATCGAACTGCTTGCCGTTCTTGTAGAGCTCGCCGACGTAGTTGACGGTGACCGTGCTTCCGGCCTTCGCCGCCGCTCCGGTGCCCGTGATCAGGTCCTTGGTCTGGAGGGTCTTGGGCGGCGGGCCCTTGGGAAGCGGGACCTTGGGCTCGGTCGACAGTGGTCCGGAGGTGGGCGTGGGGACGGTGGCCGTCGAGGTGGTCGAGGTCGTCGGCGCGGGGGTCGCCGTCGCGGGGTCCGCGGTCGCGCCGCTGGAGGGCGCGAGAACGATGCCCGACGCGGTGGAGCTGCCGCAGCCGGCGACGGCGGCGCCGAGCGCGAGCACGGCAACGATGAGGGGAAGTGTCTTTCGGAGATCCATGACGTGCCGGAGGGTAGCGAGACCGCTCAGCCGGCGATCCGCTCGAGCACGTCGGCGTCCACGTCGAAGTTGGCGTGGACCTCGGAGACGTCGTCGGACTCCTCGAGCATGTCGATCAGCTTGAGCAGCCGGGCGGCTTCGGCCTCCTGCAGCGGCACCCGGACGCGGGGGCGCTGGGTCACGTCGGCCGACTCGACCTCGACTCCGGCGTCGGCGAGCGCGGCGCGGACGGCCGTCAGGTCGGCGGGCTCGGTGACGATCTCGAACACGTCGTCGTCGGCCGAGATGTCCTCGGCCCCGGCGTCGATGGCGACCATCAGATCATCCTCGTCATAGCGCGAGCCGTCGACCACGATCACCCCGCGCTTGTCGAACAGGTAGGAGACCGAGCCGGGCTCGCCGAGGTTGCCGCCGTGCTTGGACAGGGCGTGGCGCACGTCGGCTCCGGTGCGGTTGCGGTTGTCGGTCAGCGCCTCGATCAGCAGGGCGACGCCGCCCGGCCCGTAGCCCTCGTAGAGCACGGTCTCGATCTGATCGGCGTCGACCCCCTCGCCGGTGCCCTTGGCGATCGCCCGCTCGATGTTGTCCTTGGGCATCGAGGCGTCGCGCGCCTTCTGGACGGCCAGGGCGAGCCCCGGATTGCCGTCGATGTCGCCTCCGCCCTCCCGGGCGGCGACCGTGATCGCGCGCGTCAGCTTGGTGAAATGCTGGCCTCGCCGCTGGTCGACGACCGCCTTCTTGTGCTTGATGGAAGCCCACTTGGAATGACCCGACATACCCCCTCACTATAGGAGCCGCGCCAGCGCGCGCGGGTGCTCGCGGTACCACTCGATCGTCCGCGCCAGCCCCTCCTCCAGGCCCACCCGGGCCCGCCAGCCGGTCAGTTCGGCCAGCTTGGCGCAGTCCACCCACTGACGGTCGATCTCCCCGTGCGGGGTGCCGATCCCGCGGATCTCGGGCGCCGCCCCGCTGCCGGCCAACCGGCAGATGAGCGCGACGACGTCGCCGACCCGGTGCGACCGGCCGCCGCCCGCGTTGAACGCCTCCCCCCCGGCTTGCTCGGGGTCCGCGCTCAGCCGCTCCCAGATCGCGAGGTAGGCGGCGACGGCATCCTCGACGTAGAGGAAGTCTCGCTCCGGGCTGCCGTCGGAGCGGATCACCGGCGCCCGGCCGGCCAGGGCCGCCGAGATCGCCTCGGGGACGAGCCGGGAGCGGTTGAGATCGCCGCCCCCGTAGAGGTTGGCGCAGCGCGTCACCGCCACCGGCACGCCGAAGGTGTGCCAGTAGGAGCGGGCGATGAGATCGGCGGCCGCCTTGGAGGCGTCGTAGGGGAAGCGCGGCTGGAGCGCCTGGTCCTCGCGATAGGGAAGCCGCGGCTGCGGCCCGTAGGCCTTGTCGGAGGAGGCCACGACGGCGGCGCGCACGCCATGGGTCCGGCACGCCTCGAGGAGCATCCACGTGCCGCGGACGTTGGTCTCGAACGTGGAGCGCGGCGAGTGGTTGGCGACGCCGACGAGCGTCTGGGCGGCGAGATGAAAGACGCTGTCGACCTCGTACTCGGCAAGCGCCCGGTCGACGAGCCCCTCGTCGCACACGTCGCCGCGCACCGAGGCGACCCGGTCGGCGAGTCCGTGCAGCTCGAGCGCGGTGACGACGGGCTCGTCGCGGCGGATGACGACGACCTCCGCCCCGCCGTCGAGCAGCGCCGCCGTCAGCCACGTGCCGAGCAGTCCGTGAGCGCCGGTGACGAGCACCGACCGGCCGCGCAGGGCACTCACGCCGGTCACGCCGTCGCCAGCCACCGTCACACCGTCGCCTGCCACAGCTTCCACGGGGCCTCGCCCCGCGACCACAGGTCGTTGAGGACGACGGCATCCTTGTAGGTGTCCATGCAGTCCCAGAACCCGTCGTGGCGATAGGCACGCAGCTCGCCCCGCGCGGCCAGACGCTGGAGGGGATCGCGTTCGAGCACGCTGTCGGGGGTCAGCAGCTCGAGCACCGCCGGCTCCAGGCAGAAGAACCCGCCGTTGACCCAGCGCTCGGAGCGCGGCTTCTCGGCAAAGCCCCGGACGATCCCGTCGGGGTCGATCTCGGCCACGCCGAAGGGCAGCGGCGGACGCACGACGGTCATCGTGGCCCCCCCGTCGTGCTCGGCGTGGGCGCCAAGCAGCGCCTCGAGGTCGATGTCGGCGACTCCGTCGGCGTAGGTCAGACAGAACGTCTCGGTGTCCAGCTCGGCGGCGGCGCGGTGCAGGCGGCCGCCCGTCGGCGTGTCGACGCCGGTGTCGAGGCAGCGGATGTCCGCGGCACCCGGCCACGGCCCGTCGGCGACAAAGCGCTCGATCTGCTCGCCGAGGTAGCCGGTGAGCAGGAGGAAGCGATCGAACCCCTGGGCGAGGTAGATCTGGATGACGTGCCAGAGGATCGGCCGGCCGCCGATCTCCACCATCGGCTTGGGGATCGACCGCGTGCCGCGCTGCAGACGCGTGCCGCGGCCGCCACACAGGATCACCACGCGCGGTCTCACGGCGGCGGATTATCCGCCATGATCCCGGCGGCATGGCCCAGCTCGGCAATTCCGACATCTTCAAGGCCTACGACATCCGCGGCGTCCACGGCGAGGATCTCGACGCCTCGACCGCCCTGGACATCGGTCGCGGGTTCACCCGCGTCATCGCCGAGCAGGCCGGCAAGCCGACCGGCGAGCTGCGGCTCGGACTGGGTCGCGACATGCGCCTGACCGCCCCCGAGATGACCGACGCCTACCGCGAGGGGATGTGCCGCGAGGGCGCGACCGTGCTCGACGCCGGCCAGGTCGGGACCGAGATGCTCTATTACCTCGTCGGCTCGCGCGATCTCGACGGGGGCCTGATGTGCACCGCCTCGCACAACCCCAAGCGCTACACGGGCGCCAAGCTCGTCGGCCGTGGGGCCCTGGCGCTCTCGGGAGATTCGGGCATCGGGGATGTGCGCGACCTGATCGCCGCCGGCCTGCGCGACACCGGCTCTCGCCCCCCCGGCTCGGTCCAGGAGGTCTCGATCTACGAGGAGTTCCAGGCGGCCGCGATGCGGTTCATCGACCCCACCGCGATCACGCCGCTCACCGTGGTCGTCGACGGCGGCAACGGGATGGCCGGGCCGATGGTCGGGCCGCTGCTGCAGCGTCTCGGGCTCGATCTCGTGCCGGCGTACTTCGAACCCGACGGCAACTTCCCCGACCACGAGCCCAACCCGCTGCTGCCCGAGAACCGCGCGTTCATCATGAGCGAGGTGGTCAGGCGCGGAGCCGACCTGGGCATCGCCTGGGACGGCGACGCCGACCGCTGCTTCTTCATCGACGAGCACGGAGAGTTCGTCGACGGCGATTTCCTCACCGCCCTGCTCAGCCAGTCGATCATCGACAAGGAGCCACACGCGACCGTGCTCTATGACGTGCGCGCCAGCCGCGCGGTCGCCGACACGGCGGCCCGGGCGGGCGGCCAGGCGCTCGTCAACCGCGTCGGCCACGCCTTCTTCAAGACCCGGATGCGCGCCGAGGGATCGGCGTTCGGCGGCGAGGTGTCGGGCCACTACTACTTTCGCGACTTCTACTGCGCGGACTCGGGGACCCTGCCGGCGCTGCTCATCCTCGAGCTGCTCTCCGCGCGCGGCGCCACGCTGTCCGAGCTGCTCGCCCCGTACCGCTCGCGGTACTTCATCTCGGGCGAGATCAACTCCGAGGTGGACGACCCCGCGGCGAAGATGGCCGAGATCGCCGAGCGCTACGACGACGCCGAGCTCTCGCATCTCGACGGCGTCTCGGTCGACTACGAGGACTGGCACTTCAACGTGCGCCCGTCCAACACCGAGCCGCTGCTGCGTCTCTGCCTGGAGTCCCTGCGCTCGCGCGAGCACATGGAGGCCAAGCGCGACGAGGTGCTCGATCTGATCCGCTCGTGAGCGCCGCGGACGCCGACGAGGCGGCCGCGGCCGGACGCGCGGCGCTGGCGACCGCGGCGGCGGCCGGGATCCACGTGATCGCCGTGCCGACGCCGTTCCTCGTCGGTCGCGTCAACTGCTACCTGATCGAGGACGACCCGCTGACGCTGATCGACACCGGGCCCAACAGCGGCAAGTCGCTCGACGAGCTCGCCGGTGGACTGCGGCGGCTCGGGCATTCGATCGAGGAGCTGGGCCTGATCGTGCTCACCCACCAGCACATGGACCACCTCGGCCTGGTGGAGATCCTCCAGCGCCGCTCCGGGGCCGAGGTCGCCGCCCTGGACCTCCTCGCCCCCTATCTGGAGCACTTCTCGGCCAGCGCCCGGGCCGACGACGAGTTCGCCAGCCGGGTGATGCTGCGCCACGGGGTCCCCGCGGAGGTGGTCACCGTGCTGGAGTCGGTCGGCGCCGCGTTTCGCGCGTTCGGCTCCTCCGCGCACGTCACCCAGCCGTTGACCGCCGGCCGCGAGCTGACCCTGCGCGACCGGACCTTCGTCGTCGCCCACCGACCCGGCCACAGCCCGTCAGACACGCTCCTGCACGATCCCCGGCGGGAGCTGCTCATCGGCGGCGACCACCTGCTGGCGCGGATCTCCTCCAATCCCCTGCTCTCGCGCCCGCTGGATCGCCCCCTGGACGCGGCCGGCGATGGCGGACCCGATCGCCCCCACGCGCTCGTGGACTACATCGCCTCGATGCGCGCGACCCGGGAGATGGCGATCGCGGTGACCCTCGGTGGCCACGGTCCCCCGGTCACCGACCACGTGGCGCTGATCGACGAGCGTCTGCGGATGCACGAGCGACGCGCCCGGCGGATCCTGTCGATGCTGGAGCGCGGACCGGCCACCGCCTACGGGCTGGCGTCGGAGATGTGGGGCAACGTGGCCGTCACCCAGGCCTACCTGACGATCTCGGAGATCATCGGCCACCTCGATCTCCTGGTGGCCGACGGGCGGGCCACCGAGGACGCCGCCGGGCCGGTCACGCGGTTCGCCGCCACCTGACCCCGGGTCCGTAGAAAACCCGCCTTGTGCGGGCAGTTTGCCCGGAGTGAGGGTAGGATCAGCGGCCGATGACGAGCCCAGACATGTCTGCGCGCCGCACATCGAGCGGTGGCGATCCCTCGGGTCCGCGATCCGCCGACCCGCCGCGGGCGGACGAGCCGGGCCTGCTCGCCCAGGTCCCCGCCATCTTGTACACCGCCGACACCGGCGCCGACGGCCGCTGGCACTACGTCAGCCCGCAGATCGAGGCGATCCTCGGCTTCACCCCCGAGGAGTGGTGCGCCGATCCGACGATGTGGGCGCAGCGGCTGCACCCCGAGGACTCGCAACGCGTGATCGACGACGAGATGGCGGCGGCCAACAATGACGGGACGCCGAGCGCCACCGAGTACCGTCTGCGCCACCGCGACGGGCGGATCGTGTGGCTGCGCGACGACGCCCAGCTGGTGACGGCGCCCGACGGATCGCGGCGCTGGCACGGTGTGCTGTCGGACATCACCGATCGCAAGCACGCCGAAGCCGAGCTGGAGCTGCGCGCGGCCCAGCAGGCGGCGGTGGCCCGGCTGGGCGAGCACGCCCTCGAGGGGGCGAGCATCAGCGAGCTCTGCCAGGAGGCGCTGCGGGCCGGGGTCGAGCTGCTCGGGCTCCAGCTCGGCGCCGTCCTCGAGCTCCTGCCCGACCGGGACGCCCTGGCGGTTCGCGCCGTGCACGGGATCACCGCCGAGACCGCACGGCCGATCGCCGCCGACGGCTCGACCCAGGCCGGATTCGCGCTTCTCCAGGGGGCACCGGTCGTCGTCGAGGATTGGCAGCGTGAGCGGCGTTTTCCCGGGGCCCACCTGGCCAGCGACCACGGCGCCCGCAGTGGCCTGACGGTCGTCGTGGCTGGCCGCCGCGCGCCGTTCGGCGTCCTCGGCGTGCACTGCACCGAGCTGCGGGAGTTCTCCGCGGGCGACATCGCCTTCGCCCAGGCGCTGGCCAACGTCCTCGGCGACGCGTTCGAGCACCAGCTGACCGAGGACGACATCCGCCACCGGGCGCTTCACGACCCGCTCACCGGCCTCCCCAACCGGGTGCTGTTCATGGATCGTCTGCAGCAGGCGATCGAGCGCCTGCGCCGCCGGGAATCGCCGGCCGCGGTCCTGTTCCTCGACGTCGACCGCTTCAAGCTCGTCAACGACAGCCTCGGCCACGAGGTCGGCGACGAGCTGTTGATGGCGGCCGCGCCGCGGCTCAAGCAGGCGCTGCGCTCGTCGGACACGGTGGCTCGCTTCGGCGCCGACGAGTTCGCGATCCTGCTCGAGGAGATCGCCGACGAGCACGACGCCATCGAGATGGCCCAGCGCGTCGCCGGCATGTTCACGCGACCGTTCGTGCTCGCCGGCACCGAGCACTTCGTGACGACGAGCATCGGGATCGCCCTCGCCGCCGGCGGCGAGCGGGCCGAGGACCTGGTCCGCGACGCCGACGCGGCCATGCACCGCGCCAAGGAGCGGGGCCGGGCGCGGTATGAGCTGTTCGACGAGGGCATCCGTGGCCGGGCCATCGCCCGCCTGCGGGTGGAGAACGACCTGCGCCGAGCGCTCGAGCGCGACGAGCTGACGCTCGTCTATCAGCCCCTGGTGTCGCTACGCGACCATTCGATCGTCGGCGTCGAGGCCCTGGTGCGCTGGGAGCACCCCGAGCACGGACGGATCGCGCCCGCGGACTTCATCTCGGTCGCCGAGGAGAACGGACTGATCGAGCCGATCGGTCGCTGGGTCCTCGACCGGGCATGCCGGCAGGCGGCGCACTGGTATCGGACGCGTCCCGACGCCGCCCCGATCGCGATGTCGGTCAACCTCTCGGCCGTCCAGTTTCGCAGCCGCAGCCTGCCCGAGACCGTCGCCGCCGCGCTGCGCGGCGCCAGCCTCGATCCCGCCTGCCTCTCGCTGGAGCTGACCGAGAGCGTCATGGTCGGCTACGCCGACAGCCTGATGGAGACGCTCGAGGCGCTCAAGGCGCTCGGGGTGCGTCTCGTGCTCGACGACTTCGGCACCGGCTACTCGTCGCTGGCCTACCTGACCCGGCTGCCCCTCGACGCGCTCAAGGTCGACCGCTCGTTCATCGACGGCCTCGGCACCGAGCCCCGCGACACCGCGGTCACCGAGGCGATCATCGCCATGGCCCATGCCCTCTCCCTGCAGGTCGTCGGCGAGGGGACCGAGACCGCGCTCCAGGTGGCCGAGCTGACCCGGCTGGGGTGCGATCTCGCCCAGGGGTATCACTTCGCGCGTCCGCTGCCGGCGGCCGAGATCACCGCCATGCTGCAGCCGGTCCCGCCTGCCTGAGCCGCGTGCCGGCTGGCCTAGGGGTAGGCGGACCCGCCGGCCTGCAGCGGCGACACGGTGGTGCTGGCGCACTCGGTCGCCCCGTCGGGGATCGCCGCCCGGAGCGTCGCCGTGTCGTTGGGCGCGATCACCTGGAGGGCCTCGGCGGTCGTGCAACCCGAGGTCGAGCTGACCCCGTGGTCGACGCCGAGGCGGAAGGACACGGTCTGCCCGGGCGAGACGGTGAGGGCGCGCAGCGCCGTGTGACCGAAGAAGTCGCTCGTCGTGTGCGAGGGCGTGGTCGGCAGCGGGGCGCCGGCGCCGTCGAGGAACTGCACGCCTGGGTAGCCGACCGTCGAGCAGCTGGATCCGCCGGTGTTGCGCAGCGCGAAGCCGAGCTCGCCGTGGCCGGTCGCGCCCTGCTGGCCGAGGAACGAGAGGGCCAGCCCGGCGGCTCGGCACGCGGGCGGGCTGCCGGCGGGGGTGGTCGGCAGCCCGGCGCCGCCCGAGCCGGAGTCTGGCGGGCCGGAGCCGGCGAGCCGGCGGCCGACGACGATGACGCCCCGGCGTCCGAGGCGTTCGCCGTCGCCGTGTGGGTGACGGTCGTCGTCGCGCCGACACCGGCCCCGCCCGAGCCGCTCGTGTTCTTGATCGTCGTCGTGGCCGCGCCGCAGCCGGCGACGGCCAGCGCGGCGGCGGCCAGCGCGGCGAGCAGGGCCAGACCTGCGGTCAGATTCCGCATGGCCCTGTATTCGCCCGGCCGCCCCGCACTCCTGCGCGCCGTCGGCCCCATGGCACTATCCGTCGGTATGCAGCTCGCCCCCGGCACCCATCACCCGCGCAAGCGCCGCCAGATCGACTGGGAGCTGATCACCTGCGGGATTCGCGGTCACGTGTTCGCCCGCGTGGCCGGGGCCGAGGACCCGCATCTCGTCCGTCACGGGGGCGACCGCGCGCTGGCACCGCTGCCTGCGCTGCGACGGATGGTTCGCGATGCCACCCGAGACCGACTTTCCCCCGCCGGCGCGAAGTCGCGACGAGATCGTCATCCCGCGGCGCGGCAAGGCGCTGCGCGACCGGATCGTGCTGCGGCTGATCGCCGTCGACCGGCTCGTGCACTTCGTGGTGCTCGGGCTGCTCGGCGTCGCCGTGCTGGCGTTCACCGCCAACCGAGCCAGCCTCCACGACGCCTTCTATCGAGTGCTCACGGCCCTCCAGGGCGGTGTCGCCGGCGGCCCCGTGCAGACGACGGGACACGTCGGGATCGTCCATGACCTCGACCGCCTGTTCACGCTGCGCGCCGGAACCCTCAAGGAGGTGGGCATCGCGCTGATCGCCTACGCCGCCCTCGAGGGCGTCGAGGCGGTCGGGCTGTGGTTCGCCCGGCGCTGGGCGGAGTACCTGACCTTCGTCTCCACCGCCCTCCTGCTCCCCCTGGAGGTCTACGAGATCGTCGACAAGGGCACCCCGCTCAAGGTCATCGGCTTTCTCATCAACGTCGCCGTCGTCGTCTACCTCCTGCTGCGCAAGCGGCTGTTCGGCCTGCGCGGGGGCGCCGCCGCCGACGAGGCCGAACGCGAGCGCGACAACGGCTGGGAGGCCGTGGAGCGGGCGACGCCGCCGATCTGCGAGGTCGCGACCCGGTGAGCGCCGCAGGCGGCGGCGCGCCATCGGAGACCGCGGTCGACGCGGAGCTGCGGCGCGTCGGGCAGGCGCTCGCCGACGCCTTTCCGTCAGGCGCCCGCCAGCCGCTGCGCGCCCTCGATACGCGGGCGATGGAGATCGCCACCGGCGACGCGGAGCTGCGGGCCGCCTTGTTTCGCTTCGTCGATGTCGTCCCCGCCTGCCGCTCGCTCGATGACCTCGCCCGCCATCTGACCGGCTTTCTCGAGGAGGTGCACGAGACGCCGCCGCCGCTCGCGGCCGCCATGCGGATCTCGCACACCCGTGCCGGACGGCTGGCGCTGGGCGCGGCGGCCGCGGGCGGGGTCCGCCATCTCGCCCACCGCTTCATCGTCGGCGAGTCGCCGGCGGCGGCCCTGGCCACGCTCCGGCGCCTGTGGGACCACGACGTGGCCGTCTCGGTCGATCTGCTCGGAGAGGCGACCGTCACCGACGCCGAGGCCGACCACTATGCGCAGCGCTGCAGCGAGGCGCTGGCGGTCCTCTCGCGCGCCTGCCGGCAGTGGCCGGCGAATCGGCTGCTCGAAGTCGACGGAGCCGGCGAGGTGCCGCGCGCCAACGTGTGCGTGAAGATCTCGGCGCTGACGCCCCTGCTGCGTCCCGACGCGCCCGCCCGCGGTCAGCGCGACGCCGCGCGGCGCCTGCGGCCGCTCCTGCGCGCCGCCCGCGACAGCGGCGCGCACCTGCACATCGACATGGAGTCGCTCGATTCGCGCGAGGCGGTGCTCGAGCTCGTGCTCGCGCTGCTCGACGAGGACGAGTTCCGCACCGGCCCCTCGGCCGGCCTCGTGCTCCAGGCCTACCTGCGCGACTCGCCCGATCAGCTGGCCCAGATCGTCGCCTGGGCGCGCGCTTCGCCGCGCACCCCGCCGCTCACCGTCCGCCTGGTCAAGGGCGCCTACTGGGACCAGGAGCTCGTCCAGGCCCGCCAGCACGGCTGGGAGGTGCCGGTGTTCGAGAACAAGGCGGAGTGCGATCGCAACTTCGAGGCGCTGACCCGGGTGCTGCTCGACGCCCGCCCCCAGCTGCGGGTGGCGGTCGCCTCGCACAACCTGCGCTCGGTGGCCCATGCCGTCGCCTACAACCGCATCACCGGCGGCTCCGACGCCGACCTCGAGCTGCAGGTCCTGCGCGGGCTCGGCGACGAGCTCCAGCACGCGCTGGCGGCAACGGGCTTCCGGGTGCGCACCTATTGCCCGGTCGGCGACCTCGTCGCCGGGATGGCCTACCTTGTCCGGCGCCTGCTCGAGAACACCTCCAACGACTCGTTCCTCTCCGCTCAGGCCAGCGGGACGCCGATCGAGGAGCTGCTCGCGGCACCGTAGGGGCTAGGGATGGCGGCCCGCGTAGGCGCCGAGCAGGCGGGCGGCCCGGCGGGGGCTGAGCCGCGCGCGGGCGGCGGAGTCATACCAGCGGGTGTCGCGCCACCACGCGTCCGCCAGGGCCGCGGGCGTGGCCGGTCCGGGGGGCTCGTCGAGGAATGCGGCGTACGCGGTCGCCTCGCGCCGAGCCCGGTTGAAGATCGCCCGCAGCGGGTCGTGGGTGTGGTCGTGTTCGACGGCGAGCTGCGGATCGACGACGCACGTGTAGCCCTGCTGGAGCCAGTGCCACGCCCACTCCTTGTCCTCGCAGCCCGCCAGATCGGCGCGGAACGGCCGCCGGCGCCACAGCTCGGCGCGAAACGCTCCCGCGGCGTTGGCATACCCCCAGTCGGGGCGCCGGCGGGCGAGGGCGGCGTCCTGCGCGATCGGTGCGGTGAGCGGTCGGCCGTCGGGGTCGTAGCGGTCTCCGCACACGCAGGCGACCCTGTCGTCGGCGGCGAACCAGGCGCTCAGCCGCGCCAGCCACCCCGGCGTCGGGGGCGAAGGCGTGGGCCGACAGCGCGACGACCACCGGATGGCGAGCCGCCCGCGCCCCGGCGTTCAGCGCGCCGCCGAAGCTGAACGCGTCCGCGGCCAGCGCGATGACGCTCGCGCCGCGCTCGGCGGCCACCTGGGGCGTGCGATCGCGCGAGCCCCCGTCGATAAGGATCACCTCCACGTCGCCGAGGCCGCGCTGGGCGGCGAGGACGTCCAGGCAGCGGGCGAGGTTGGCCGCCTCGTCGCGGACGCGGATGATGACGCTGACGCCGTTCATGGCCATCGCGCGCTGAGGCTAATGTGCGATCGCGATGAGCGAGCCGTTCGTCAACGAGCCGGTCCTGGAGCTGCGACGCGCCACGGTGCGCGGGCAGCTCGAGGATGCGCTGGCCAGGGTCGATGGCGAGCTGCCGATCGCGGTGCCGGTACGGATCGGCGAGGATGCCCGCCCCGGGGAGTCGCTGCTCTCGACCGATCCCGGCGCGCCAGACCGGGTCGTCGCCCGCGCGGCAGGCGCCACCGCGGCGGACGTCGACGCGGCGGTGGCCGAGGCCCGGCGCGGCCTGACCGAGTGGGCCGCCGTCGACGCCGCCGGACGGGCGCGCGCGCTGCGGGCGGCCGCCACCTGGATGCGCGAGCGCCGCCTGGCGCTGGCCGCGCTCGAGGTGCGCGAGTGCGCCAAGCCGTGGCTGGAGGCCGACGCCGACGTGTGCGAGGCAATCGACTTCCTGGAGTACTACGCGCGGGGCGCGATCGCGCTCGCCGAGGGACGCGAGCTCGTCCAGGTGCCCGGCGAGCGCAACGAGCTGGCCTACGCCCCGCGAGGAATCGTCGCCGTGATCTCGCCCTGGAACTTCCCCCTGGCCATCCCGTGCGGCATGACCGCGGCGGCCCTGGCCACCGGCAACGCGGTCGTCCTCAAGCCCGCCGAGCAGTCCCCGGGGCTCGCCGAGCAGCTCGTCCAGGCCTTGCGGGCCGGGGGCGTCCCCGCGGGGGCGCTGTCGCTGCTGCCGGGCGAGGGCGAGATCGGGGCGGCCCTCGTCGGCCACCCCGACGTGCACGCCATCGCCTTCACCGGCTCGCTGCCGGTCGGCAAGGAGATCGTGCGCAGCGCCGCCGAGGTCCGCGATGGCCAGCGCCACTTCAAATCCGTCGTCGCCGAGCTGGGCGGCAAGAACTGCGTGATCGTCGCCGCCGACGCCGACCTCGACGAGGCCGTGCCGGCGATCGTCGGCTCGGCGTTCGCCTACGCGGGTCAGAAGTGCTCGGCCGCCTCGCGCGTGCTCGTCGCCGATCCGATCGCCGACCATCTGCTCGAGCGTCTCGCCGGAGCGGTCCAGGTGCTCGAAGTCGGCCAGGCGCAGACGCTCGGCACCGACGTGCCGCCGGTGATCGAGCGGGCCGCCCAGGAGCGGGTTGCCGGCTATCAGGAGACCGCCGCTCGCGATGGCCGGGTCGTGGCCCGCGCCCCCGTGCCGGAGGGCGGCGGCTGGTTCTGCCCGGCGCTCGTCGTCTGCGATCTGCCCGCCGACTCCCCGGTCCTCGCCGATGAGATCTTCGGCCCGGTGCTCGCCGTACAGCGCGTGCGCGACGTCGACCATGCCTGCGACGTCGTCGACGAGCTCGCGTTCGCGCTCACCGGCGGCCTGTTCGCCCGCGACCCCGGCACCGTGCGCCGGGTCCGGGAGCGCACGCCGGTGGGAAACCTGTACGTCAACCGCGGAATCACCGGGGCGATGGTCGGCCGCCAGCCGTTCGGCGGCAACCGCCTGTCGGGGACCGGGCTCAAGGCGGGCGGCCCGGACTACCTGCTCCAGTTCGTCGAGCAGCGCGCCGTCAGCGAGAACACGATGCGCCACGGCCTCGTCGTGTGAGCAAAACCTCTCCTGGGGGGTCTCCGGGACTTGATTTCTCGGCCGGGCCGGGCATCATTTGCGCTGGGTGGTCGTGTCGCTGTCATTCGCCTCGAAGGTGGCGTTCGCCGTGGTTCTCGTCATGGCGATTCTCGTCAGCGCGTGTGCCCGAGCCCCCCGCCACTCCGTGCCCGCGGCCGAGCTGCGCCGCCTCGTCGCCAGCGCGCTCGTCCTCTACGCCGTCGGCGGGCTGGCCACGGTGACCCACCACCCGGCGCTCGCGGCGATGGTCTACGCGACGGGGATCGCGGTCGCGGCGCTCGCCGCGTGGCTCTCCCGGGGCCGCGACCAGGACGACCCGCCCGGGGGCTCCGAGCCCTTCGACGAGCCCCCGCCGCCGGAGCCCGACGGCGTGCCCCGGCTGGACTGGGAGCGCTTCGAGCGCGAGTTTCGCGACTGGGAGCGGCGCCGCCGCCAGCCGAGCCGCAGCGCCTAGTCCGCTTCCGGGTCGGGGCTCGCGCCGGCGGCGGCCAGCTCGAGCAGCAGCTGGTGCAGGCGAGCCTCGCCGGTCAGCTCGGGGTGAAACGAGACGGCGATGACGTTGCCCTGGCGAACGGCCACCGGGTGGCCCTCGACGTCGGCGAGTACCTCGACGCCGGCGCCCACCTCGGCCACCCACGGCGCGCGGATGAAGACCGCGTGGACCGGGCCGCCCGGCACGTCGGTGACATCGAGATCGGCCTCGAAGGAACGCAGCTGGCGGCCGAACGCGTTGCGCTGGGCGAGGATGTCGAGGACGTTGAGGTGATCGCGGTCGAGCATGATCATCCCGGCGCACGTGCCGAGTACCGGCGTCCCTGACCGAGCGAGCTCGCGCAACGGCTCACCGAGGCCCTCGCGCTCGATCCCCAGCGTCATC
The DNA here is from genome assembly GCA_963744845.1 of uncultured Solirubrobacteraceae bacterium. Lineage (GTDB taxonomy): Bacteria > Actinomycetota > Thermoleophilia > Solirubrobacterales > Solirubrobacteraceae > Palsa-465. The sequence continues at coordinate 221,525 of CAVUVE010000009.1, read as the reverse complement.
ACTGTCGACTCGCCCCCCGGCATGACGAGCGCGTCGAGGCCGTCGAGGTCGGCGGGCACCCGGACCTCGCGGGCGGCGGCCCCCAAGCCGGCCAGGATCTTCGCATGGGCCTCGAAGTCGCCCTGGAGGGCGAGCACGCCCACGACCGGCGTCGCCGGCAGCGGCCGAGTGTCGGTCACGGCTACCAGCCGCGAGAGGCCAGCAGCTGCTCGGACTGAAGCTTGGACGTCTCGAGACTGACCATCGGCTGGCCGAGACCGCGGCTGGCCGCCGCCACCCGCGCGGGGTCGCGGTAATGGGTCGTCGCCTCGACGATGGCGCGCGCCCGCGGAGCGGGATCGTCGGACTTGAAGATGCCGCTGCCGACGAACACCCCCTCGGCGCCGAGCTGCATGACGAGGGAGGCGTCGGCGGGGGTGGCGATCCCGCCGGCGCAGAAGAGCACGACCGGAAGGCGTCCCTCGGCGGCGACCTGGCGCACGAGCGGCAGCGGGGCAGCCAACTCCTTGGCGGCGGCCGGCAGCTCCTCGGAATCGAGCAACGTCAGGCGCCGGATCTCGCGGCGGATCATGCGCAGGTGACGGACGGCCTCGACGATGTCGCCGGTGCCGGCCTCGCCCTTGGAGCGGATCATCGCGGCTCCCTCGCCGATCCGGCGCAGGGCCTCGCCGAGATTCGTCGCGCCGCACACGAACGGGATCTTGAACGCCCACTTGTCGATGTGGTTGGCCTCATCGGCGGGGGTCAGGACCTCGGACTCGTCGATGTAGTCGACCTCGAGGGCCTCGAGCACCTGGGCCTCGGCGAAGTGGCCGATCCGGGCCTTGGCCATGACCGGGATCGTCACCGCGGCCTGGATGCCCTCGATCATCGCCGGGTCCGACATGCGGGCCACGCCGCCGTCGCGACGGATGTCGGCGGGCACGCGCTCGAGCGCCATCACCGCGGCGGCGCCGGCGTCCTCGGCGATCTTGGCCTGCTCGGCGGTGACGACGTCCATGATCACGCCGCCCTTGAGCATCTCGGCCAGGCCGGCCTTGACGGTGAACGTCGCCTCGTCGCCGAAGTTGTGACCGTTCTCGCTCATGGCTGGCCAGTGTAGCTGCCCCCAGGCGGCCCGCTAGGTTCTCGACCGATGACTTCGCCGGCCGTTTTTGTCCGCGATGGCGATCGCTTCCAGGCGACCGACCTGGCGCTGGGGCCGTGGGCCCCCGGCGCCCTGCACGGCGGCGCGCCGGCCGCTCTGCTGGCCCACGCGTTCGGCGCGGCCTCTCCCTCGCAGGCCCTGCGCCCGGCGCGCATCACCTACGAGTTCGTCCGCCCGGTCCCCCTCGGACCGCTCGGCGTGCGCGTCGAGGTCGTGCGCCCCGGCCGGCGCGTCACCCTCCTCGACGGTTTCGTGAGCGATCCCGAGGGCGTCGAGGTCGCCCGGGCCCGGGCGCTGCTCGTGGCCCCCTCCGCGATCGACGCCGGCACGGTGACCCCACCCCCCTTCCCCGGTCCCGATGCCGGTCAGCTCAGCGACTGGGACGAGGACCGGCCGATGTTCGCCACCCACGCGATGGAGATCCGCTTCGTCGAGGGGGTGTTCCGCCAGCCGGGACCGGCCACCGCCTGGTTTCGCCTGCGCCAGCCGCTCATCGACGGCGAGCCGCTGAGTGGCGTGGAGCGCGTGGCCGCCGCCGCGGACTTCGGCAACGGGATCGCCTCCGAGCTCAGCTGGTCAGAGCACACCTTCATCAATCCCGACCTCACCCTCTACCTCGAGCGCGACCCGATCGGCGAGTGGGTGGCGCTGCAGTCGCACATGCGCGTCACGCAGGGAAGCGTTGCCATGGCCGAGAGCGTGCTGTGGGACGAGCGCGGCCGGATCGGGCGCGCCATCCAGGCCCTGCTCGTCGGCCCGCGGCCGGGGGCCGGCGGAGCTACTTGAGCCGAAACGCCTTGATGCGCACGTCGTACTGCTGGGCGTCGCGCGCGTACACGCCGTAGGCCAGCGCCTGGATCAGCGACAGCAGCGCCGTGTGCGAGCGCACGAACGCGGGCGTGTTGGACGAGTAGTACAGGCGGATGCGGGCCAGCCGGGCCACCTCGGAGAGGGTGGCGTCGGTGATCGCCAGCGTCGGCGCCTTGCGATGGCGCGCCAGCTTCATCGTGCGCGTGATCAGGGGATGCGGCCGCCCGGCGGAGAGGCCGACGACGAGGGTGCGATCGTCGATCCGGCTGAGGCGGCCGAGGGCCTCCTGCGACGGGCTGGCGACGATTTCGGCCCGCAGGTCGAGCAGCATCAGCAGGTGGCGCAGATAGCTGGCGAAGAACGCCATCTGGTCGGTGCCGGCGATCAGCACCTTCTCGGCGGAGACGATCGCGTCGACGGCTCCCTCCACGTCGGAGCGCGAGAGCTTGTGAGCGGTGTCCTCCACGTTGACGTGGTCGGCGGCCAGCGCCGCCTCGAACTCGGTGTGGTCGAGCGAGAACAGGGGGGCCGCGGCCGACAGCGGGTCGGCCCCGTTGGTCTGGAGCCCTCCCCCACCGACGCGCCGGCGGTACTCGTCGCGGGCGGCCTGCTGGAGCTCCGGAAAGCCCTCGAAGCCGAGCGCCTGCGAGAACCTGACCACCGTGCTCGAGGAGGTGTTGGCCCGGCGAGCCAGCTCCTCGGCCGTCTGGAAGGCGGCCTCGTCGAGGTGGTCGACGATGTACTGCGCGACGTCCTTCTGCGAGCGTGAGAACTCGTCAAATCGCGCCTTGATGTACCCGGAGAGGGCCTGATGACCGTGGGCCGGCTCGGGACTGGCTATCGGAGTGGAAGCATGCTTCATGGGCAGGCCACTTGTTCGACGCGGCCCCGTGACGTTCCTTCAGGACCAATTCAGGTTTGCTGCCCGCCGCCCGCCCCGGACGTCGCTCAGCGTGCCTGCGCGCCCGGCTTCAGGTGGTGTGGCGCGAGCGCTGGAACGCTTCCATGCGCTCTTGATTCTGCTTGCGCTCGGCGAGGACCTGCGCGACCACGTACACGATCAGCACGTTGGCGATCACCCCGATCCCCAGGAAGGTGATGAGCAGCGCGAGCGTCTGCCCGAACGAATCAGGCGAACTCCCCAGGCCCAGGATTCCACTGGCGATCGTCAGCACGCCGCACATCATATCTGGCGGGCCGGCTGAGGCGGGACCGTCCGGTAGCGTGCGCAGACGCCGGCCCGGTAGCTCAGTTGGTCAGAGCAGCGGACTCATAATCCGTCGCGCGCAGGTTCGAGTCCTGCCCGGGCCACTGGGAAAGCCCTGGTAGCGCAGAGGCTTGAGCCCGCCGGTCGAGCTGCTCGGCGCGATCGGACTGCAGCGGTTCGAGCGCGGCGCGCGTCCTAGGATCGTGGCGACCTACCGACAACGGAGGAGCCGGCCATGAAGATTGGAATCATCGGAGCGGGCAACATCGGCGGGGCACTTGCCCGCCGGCTCGTGCAACTGGGTCACGAGGTGTCGATCGCGAACTCGCGCGGTCCGGCGACGCTGCGTGAGGTCGAGGCGGAAACGGGGGCGACCGCGGTCGAGGTACGCGACGCCGCACGCGGCAAGGACGTCATCGTCGTGACGATCCCCGAGAAGCACGTTCCTGACCTGCCGAGCGATCTGTTTGACGGCGTGGGAGAGGACGTCGTCGTCATCGACACGGGGAACTACTACCCGCGTCAGCGGGACGGCGCGATCGAGGCGATCGAGGCCGGCACCCCGGAGAGCCTATGGGTCTCCCAGCAGATCGGGCGCCCGGTCGTGAAGGCGTTCAACAACATCTACGCGCAGCACCTGCGCGACAAGGGCCGGCCGCCCGGTTCGCCCGAGCGCTTCGCGTTGCCGGTCGCGGGCGACCAGCCCGCGAAGGGAACCGTCATGCGGCTGGTCGAGGAGCTGGGCTTCGACGCCGTTGATGCCGGCTCGCTGGAGGAGTCCTGGCGCCAACAGCCGGAGACGCCGGTATACGGAACCGATTTCGACGCTGACGGGGTGCGCCGCGGGCTGACCGAGGCGAGCAAGGAGCGTCCGGAGGGTCACCGCGCTACGCCGAACAGTCCGGGCACCTACACCGATCCCGCCTAACAACCATGAGGCGCGCGAAGCGCGCGGCGGTCGCATCTCTCGCTGACGCGCGCCATATCGCCATTGGCGTCGTTCGGTGATGACCGTGGCGGCGAAGCCTTCGCGGCGATGAGCTCGCGTCGCCGGCGACGGCGCGTTTCAGGATCTCGTCACCAAAGCACTCGTCGGTGTTCTCGACGCCGACGCTAAAACGATCGCGAGACTACCGCACGTCGGGGGCGTTGTTTCCGGGGGTCACGATGCCGGTTTCGTAGGCGAGTACGACAGCGTGGATGCGATCTCTGAGGTCGAGCTTGGCCAGCACGCGCTTGACGTGCGTCTTGACGGTGGCTTGGCTGAGGGTGAGGGTTGAGGCGATCTCTCCGTTGGAGAGGCCGCGGCCGATAAGCGTGAAGATCTCGAACTCTCGCGGGGTGAGGGCTGCGAACTGCTCGGGTGCCAGCCGAGGCGGCGCGGTACGGGAGAACTGCTCGATCAGGCGCTTCGTGATTGTCGGCGCGATGAGTACGTATCACAACCTTGACATCTCATAGCTAACCGTTAGCCTCCGGCACGATTACTAGATCATGCCCGGCACTCCTGCGCCCAAACCCGCCGCGGACACGCCGTACCAACTACGCATAGTGCAGGAGGTGCTGCTCGCGTTGTTGGCGGCCGGACCGGCTCACGCTTACCGACTGCGCGCGCGTCTTGCGCTGGCGCTTGGGCCTCTGGCAACGTCGATGAACGACGGTCACGTGTACGTCACACTCACGCGCCTGGAGAAGGCGGGGCTGGTGAAATCAGTCCTCGTTCCCCAAGAGGCGACCCCGGACCGCAAGGTCTACGAATTGACCGAGGCGGGGGCAGATCGGCTGACGAGTTGGCTCGACGAGACGAGTTGGCCCGGGCCCGCACCTGCCGAGTTTCATCTCAAGCTCGTCGCTGCCGCCGCCGCGAATCTCGCCGATCCGGTCGACATCGTGGACCGCCAACGTCGCGAACTGTTGACCCGAGTGCGCGAAGCGCAGCGCGCTGCTATGGCGGAGCCTGACGACTCGGTGGCGGCTCTGCTGCTTGAGGGAGTGGTCATGCGTTTCGAGGCCGACCTGCGATGGCTGGAGGACTGTGCGCGGTTTTGGAACACGAGAAAGGCACGTCCGATCGAATGAGTCAGTCGCTTTTATCGGCCCAGCATCTGACCAAGGAGCACGGGCATGGTGGCGGCCTCGTGCACGCGGTCAACGGCATCGATCTCAACGTCGGCGCGGGAGAGTCGGTCGCGATCGTTGGCCCCAGTGGATGCGGCAAGTCCAGCTTGCTTTACCTGCTCGGCGGACTGGATCGGCCGACCGCCGGGACTGTGCATCTCGGCGCTAAGCGGGTCGATCGGTTGTCCGAAACGAGATTGGCTCGACTACGGCGAAACGAAATCGGGTTCGTTTTCCAGAGCTTCGAGCTGATCGAGGAGCTGACCGCAGTGGAGAACATCGAGATGCCCGCGCTGCTGGCACGTGTCTCGCCGAAGGCTGCTCGTAGTCGCGCTCACGATCTCCTGGATGAGGTCGGCCTTACTGACCGGGCAGGTCATCTTCCCTGCGAGCTCTCGGGCGGTCAGCGCCAGCGTGTCGCGATTGCGCGCGCGATCATCAATAAGCCGAAGCTGATCTTGGCTGATGAGCCGACCGGCAGCCTGGACAGCGCTGCGATGGCTGAGGTGCTTCGGCTGTTCGAGGGCCTGCGGCTTGCCGGGTTGACGCTGGTGATCGTCACCCACGACGCTCGCATCGCCGCGACGGCGGACCGGTTGATCTCCATGCGCGACGGCAAGTTCGCAGACGAGACCAGCCTTCCAGATCAGACCCAGCGCACCCTTGGTGAGATCACTGGTTTGGGGTGCGATTCTTGACCGGCCCGCTGGTCTTTACCTGGCGGCTCCTCGCCGGCGACGTTAACCGACGCAGGACCCAGTCGGTGATGCTCATTCTGGTCATTGCCGCGACGACGACCGCGATGACGCTCAGCCTGGCGCTGCGGCACGCGCGGCAGCCGTCATTCACTGAGACGCGCGTGGCGACGCGGGGACCTGACGTGAGCGCCACGCTCCATGCCGCGCCCGCGGGGGCGCAGCCAACTTCGGCTCAGTTCGCACGGCTCTCGGATGCGCCGGCCGTGCGTGCGACAGCCGGCCCGTTCCCCGTCGCGTTCGTGCACCTCTCAGGCCGCGGCGTCAGCGTCCCCATCGAGGCGGAGGGTCGGGCGCTTCGACTGACGGCCATCGATCGGCCAAAGGTCGTGTCCGGTACCTGGATTCGGCCAGGGGGCGTTGTGCTCGAACGCGGGTTGGCCAGCGCCTTAGGGGTAAAAGCGGGCGACTCCGTTGCGCTCGCGGGCCGCCGATTTGCCGTCGCTGGCATCGCGGTATCTGCTGCGCAGCCCTTCTATCCGGCACAAGTCCCCGGTGTTGTATGGCTTGCCTCAGCCGAGGTACGTCGACTCGCGACGCGGTCAAATCCCCTCGGATATGTCCTCGCCCTCCGGCTCGTGCATCCAGGCTCCGTCGACAGCTTCCTGTCATCGAACGCTGTCAACAGGTTCGCTCTCGACTGCAGAGCGCACCGGGTGCTCTTTGAATTCGCGCCCTGGACGTTTGTCGCTGACCACGATCACAAACTGATCGCGCTCAATCAGAAGGTGAGCTTCGTGGGTAGCTGGTTGCTCGCGATACTCGCAGCCTGCAGCATCGCCACCCTCGTCGGCGGCCGTGTGGCAGAGCACGCGCGCCGCGTGGGCCTACTCAAGACGGTGGGCGCCACCCCGCTCCTCATCGCCCTCGTGCTCTTGTCCGAAACCTGGCTACTCACGCTCGGCGGCGCCATCGTCGGCCTAGCCGCCGGTTCTCTCCTCGCCCCGGCATTCGCGGGCACAACAACCGGGCTGCTGGGCAGTTCGGCCTCTGCCAGCATTGACGCCACAGATGCCGTCCTGGTCACTGCACTAGCACTCATCCTCGCCTCGGCGGCGACCCTCCTTCCGGCGCTGCGCGCCGCGCGCGCGAGCACGATTCGGATGCTCATCCCGGAGATCGCGTCACCACATCGCCGCCGGTGGCTGCCCGCAGCCACTCGGAACCTCCCGCCGCCGCTGTCGCTCGCGCTGCGAGTGGTGACCCGTCGGACCCGCCGCGCGGTGCTCAACGCAGGCGGCCTGATGGTCAGCGTCGCCATGATCGTCGCGGCGTTGACAGTTCAACACGACCTACAGGTCAACGGATCTGGTGACACCAAGGTCAGCCCAATTACCGGCAACCAGAACGCAAACCAGGCCGACCACATCCTCATCGGACTGAGCCTCGTCCTCGTCGTCCTCGCGTTGATCACCGCGACCTTCACCGCCTGGGCGACCGTCGTCGACGCTCGGCGGTCGTCAGCTCTCACGCGCGCGTTAGGCGCGACCCCGCGAGACATCACCATTGCGTTCCTCGCCGCGCAACTTCTCCCAGCGCTCGGCGCGGCTTGCATCGGCATACCGGCTGGCCTGGCTCTCTACGCGCTTGCCGGCGGTAGCCTCTCAGAAGCTCAACCACCCATTCTCTGGTTACTGTCGGTAATCCCAGTCACGCTAATAGCCGTCGCGGCCTTGAGCGCCCCATCTGCGCGGCGGAACGCTCATCGGTCTGTCGCCGAAGTACTCCGCGCCGAGTAATCGCTTCATAACGGCACCGACAAGCGCGCGGGAACGCAGCGATTCGCGCGGACAGTGCTCTCGGGCTGCCTCGTGCGATCGGCGCGCTGCCGGCCTTGCGCCGAACACCGCACACGCAGGGGATCATTGTGTGTGGGCGATCGGGGGGGATCGCGCGCGTCTGATGTCCGTGTAGGCAAGCGCAATCAGCGCGGCTGCGCCGACCGTGAAGAGGAGCGGGTAGTCCGGCCATCCCCGGTAGCGGAAGGTGATTCGGTGGGTGCCCGCGGGTACGGTTGTGCCGACGAGTGCGGGCGCGATCGCTTCCGTGCCTTGCCGGTGTCCGTCGATGGTCGCCGTCCAGCCAGGGTCAAAGGATGCGCTGAGCACGACGACTCCGGCCTTGCGCATCCGGATGCTGGCCGTCACCCGTCCCTGTTGCAGGTGGTCGGACTCCGCGGTCACCGTTCCGCTCGGGCTCGCGGACGACGTTCGCGGTAGCCGCGGTTCGCGACCGCCGGACTGACCGTACGCGACGCGAAGGTAGTCGCCGGCCTGCGCGAGCCGCGAGCTCAGCAAAGGAATGCTCCGCGTGCCGATGTCGCTGCGATCGGCCGACGATGTGCCGACGATCGTGCCCGGTTGCAGAACGCCGGCGGCGCCGGGGAGCGTCCACAGCGAGTAGGGGCCCGCCCGGAGCTTGAGCTCAGCGGGGACGGGGGGTCTCGTACCGGTGGGGATGATGAGGTAGTGGATCGCGAACAGCCGGTAGTCCGAGGGGTTGCGCTCGTTGAAGTAGACCTCGGGGTCGGTCATCAGCGAGGCGGTGCGCAGCGTGTAGCCGACTTCGTCGACGTCGCGGCTGTCGAGGTACTTGAACACCGGGACGGCGCCGACGGTGAAGTTGTGGCCCCAGTTGGAGGGCATCCCGGCGTACGTCCGCCCGCCGCCGTCGCGCCTGATCACCGCGATCAGGCGATCAAGCGCGGCGCCCTGGGTGTCGTCGGCCCGTTGCTGGGCGGCGATCGCGGCGGAGTCACGGCGGTCAAAGGCGCCAAGTTGCCGCCAGGCGGGTGCGAGCACGACGACCGCCGCCACGAGCACAGCCGCCGCGGTTACGCCGGGCGACCAGCGCGGGATTCGGTCTCTGAGCAGCCGCGCGCTCCGGCCCGCCAGCCACGCCGCGCCCCGGCCGGCGAGCAGCAGCGCGACCAGCTGCACGCCCATCATGAAACGGCGAAAGAACAGGTCAGCGCTACCCGGGATCACATCCACCAGCGACCCGAACGTCGTGCGGCCGAACGCGAGCAGCAGGCACACCGCCAGCGCGGTCAGCAACGCGCGGGCGTCGGCGTCCGATGACCAGGCCAGCCAGGCCAGTCCGAACCCGACCGCCGCCAGCACGGTCACCACCGGTAGGCGGCCGTGGTCGAGCAGCTGTCCGGAGAACAGCCAGTCAAGGACCTGACGCGCGCCGTAGCCGTCCACCAGCCCGGTGTGCTGCAGCGGCTCGTTGACCGCCGCCCACTCCCGTTGCTGCAGGAGAGGGATGATCACCCACGCCACTGAGAGCAGCGAACCGGCGAGCAGGGCCGCTGCTCGCCGCAGCCGGACCAGCAGCGGCCGGCCGGCGACCAGCGGCCAGACGAGCAGCACCGACAGCGCCAAATAGCCGGTCTCAAAATGCAGCGCGACGGTCAGCGCCGTGAGCAGGACCGCTGGGAAGTAGCCGCGGCCATCGCGGATCGCTCGCCAGCTCAACCCCCACGCCAGCGGCAACGTCCACGACGCCCACAGCTGCGTCCAGACGCCGAACCCCGTCCACACGTAGGCGTGCTGCTCATACCCGACCCCGGTGACGCTGACCAGGAACGGAGCCATCGCGGCCGAAGCGGCCGCCGCCGGCCGCTTCGCCCCGAACAACCGGGCCGACAGGTAGACGCTGACCGGCCACAGCGACCACAACAGGTAGAGCGACCAGCGAAACGCCACGTCGGGGCCGACCGCCAGCCCGGCCGCGCCCGTGAGGATCGCCGGCAGGCTCTGATAATGCAGGAACTGCGGCGACCCCTCACCGAGAAACGGAAACCAACTCGTCAGCGGCAGGTGCCCAGCGCCCAACTGTGCGGTCGCGAAGCGCACCATCTGCTCGTGCAGCGAGGCGTCATTCAGATACGGGACCCTGACCGTCAAGGCCCTCAGACTCATCAGATTCCAACCGACCGCCGCGGCAACCAACAGCCACGACCACCGCTCAGCGGCCCGACCCCCGCCAACCGCCGGGAGCCGAGCCACCAATCCCGCCGTCACCGGCGCTCGCCCGCAGCGGGAGCCGATGCCGTCACCGTGCACGGTGCCGGAGCGGTCGTGACGCGCACCATCTGCTCATGCGGCGAACCGTCGTCGAGATGCGGAGGTCTGTCCGTCAACGCCTGCAGCTTCACCAGATTCCATACGACCGCCCCGTGCCACGGCGGCCACCACGCACTAGAGGCCCGGCCCCCCATTTGCAGGGGACCGGGCCGCAACCTACTCTCGCCGACGCCCGCTGTCGGCGGGCGCCGAAAGTCATCTGCGGGTCAAACCGGCGCTCGTGCTACCGGAGTTTCCCGAGCCCGCGTCACCGGAGTTGCCCGGGTAGGGGCCCGTATAGGTGTGAGGCCCGACGACGCAGACCACGGCGCCGGTGGTTCCCGTGTTGTCGGCGTTGTCCGTGTTGACGACGAGCCTGATGGGCGGATTCGGCACGCCGGCGCCCGGACCCGGAGTGCAGTTCTCCGGTCCACTGGCGGCGGTCGGCTTGGGGTTGGAGTAGAGCGTGATCTGCTCGTTGATCCCCATTGCGGCAAGCTTCTGGTTTGCCTGAGCGATGTCCTCCTGGCCGTTGAGCTGCACCAACACCGAGCCATCATCGTGCTTGGTGATGGCGAACGCCGGCGACGTGGCGGCGGTGCCGCCGAGCACGATCAGGAGGGCCGCGCTAATACCCGCCAGCCCAAGGGAGCTGCTCGCCAACAGCCGCGAGCGTCTTTGCCGCGCCCACCCCATCACGGTCCCGGGAGTGCGCTGCTCAGAGCGCAGGTCGGCGGCAGCGGATCGCTCGAGGCGATCACCGAGCTCTTCGAGTTTCGTGTCGATGGTCATCGCTTTTCTCCAGTCATGAGTGAGTGGTCCCGGCGCAGTGCGCTGAGAGCCCGATGGACCCTCATCCGTGCGTTCTCGGGTGTGATCGAGAGCCGCGAGGCGACTCCCTCGTAGGACAGGTCCTCCAGGACGCGCAGTTCCAGGGCGCTGCGCTGATCGGATGGCAGCTCGTCGAGCAGCTCATCGACACCGTTCAACCATCTCTCCTGGGGCACGGCAGGCGGATGGTCCGTGTGCTCGAGCATGCCGAGGCGCTGGCGGGCGCGGTCCTCTAAGCGCTCGCGGCGGACCGACTGCAAGAGCACGTTGCGGGCAATCCCGTACAGCCAGGGTCCCGCGGTCCCGCCCGCCTCGTCTCGGAACGCCCGCCGCGCGCACCACGCCTGGGCGAACGTCTCCGCGGTGAGGTCGAGCGCCGCCTGCTCGTCACGGCAACGGCGCAGGTGATAGCCATTGATCTGCTCCGTGTAGCGGTTGTAGAGGGCGCGAAACGCCGCGGCGTCCTTATCGGAAGCCTTGAGGAGCGTCGCGTCGCTCGCTTTGAGGTGGTTCATGTCCTCTAGATGTAACGGGCGATGGAAAACGTGACAGCCCGATTCTGTGACTCATCGCGCCGCACCGCGCCGGTGCATCCCGATCGACGCGCGACGCGTGGATTGTCGACCGAATCGGGCGTGCGTCTCGTGGGCGATCGCGTACGCGCCCATCGGCGGTCGCGGTCTCGCGTTTCGGGGCGCATAGCCGGCCTGACGGACCCATCGAAGCGGTCAGAGCCCAGGACCGCTGCTCTCGCCACCCGGTGCATTATCGTCATGCGGGGGGCTGGGCTACGACGGAGGGACGCATGATTCGCAGGATCTGTTTTGCGGCGGCGATCGCGCTGACCACCGTGGCGACGACGGCGCCTAGCGCGCTGGCGACCTACCAGGGCCGCGACGGCACGCTGGCCTATCAAGTGGACACGAACGATCCCAACTCGGGCAGCACCGTGGACTCAGACATCAGCTCGCTCTCCAGCAGCTCTCGGGCGAATTGCGAGGATCCCACCGGCAACGAGGCGCCCTGCGCGATCGGGCGCTTCTCCTACTCGCCTTCCGGGACGCGGATCGTCGCGGAGCGCTCCGGGCAGCTCGAGGTGCTCGACACGGACGGAACGAACGTGACGGTCCTGAAGCAGCTGACTTCGAGCGATACGGAGCCGGCCTTCCTCCCGAACGGCGCGACGATCGTGTTCGCGGGAACGGTCAACGGCCACCACAATCTCTACACCGTGCGCTCGGACGGCACCGGCCTGACGCCGCTCACCACGAATGGCGGCTCTTGGCCCGGCCCCTGCGGGAACGGAGCGATCGCCTTCGTGAACAACGGCGCGCTCTACCTGAGGCACGGCAACGACAACGTCAGGCGCCTCGCCAAGCACGGCGTGCTCACTGCCGACTGCGCGCCGAACAGTAGGAGCATCGTCTACGCGACGGTCTCCCACGTCTTCATCGTCAAGACGGCGGGCGGCAAGCCGCGGCGGCTCAAGGGTGCCGACGGTGCCGAGTTCCCCGTGTTCTCGCCCAACGGGTCGGGTATTGCCTCACTCCAGAGCGTTCCGGACCCGGAGGCGGGCGGCTACTCCGTCGACACAATCGTGGTTCAGGCGGCGAAGAACGGCAGGCGAGTGCGCAAGGACGCGATCGGCGACAACCTCGGTGTGATCACCGTTGGGCCGCTCGCCTGGCAGCCGAAGCCGTGAGGCGCCGCGCTTGCCTGGCGGGCGGCCTTGGGAGCAGACTCCACGCCGGGTAAAACCGAGGGGCCGCCGGCCCGATCAGGCCAGGGTGACGATGGCTTCGACCTCGACCGGCATGCCCAACGGCAGCTCGCCGGCGCCGATCGCCGAACGCGCGTGGCGGCCGGCCTCGCCCCACAGCGCCAGGATCAGATCGCTGAAGCCGTTGATGGCGGCCGGAGTGACGTTGAAATCCTCTGCGCATTTGACGAAGCCGAGAACCTTGATCCAGGCCTTCACATGGTCCAAGTCGCCGAGTTCTTGCTTGAGCGAGGCGAGCATGGAAAGGCCTGCCGCTCGCGCCGCCTCGTAGGCCTGCTCGACCGACAGCTCCGCGCCGACGCGGCCTCTGAACAGCTGACGTTCGCCGTCAAACGGCCCGTGACCTGAGATGTACGCCAGACCGCCGTGCACGCGCACCGATTCGTATGGGAGCCGCACGCCGGGCGGCGCCTCCAGCGGCGCCGGAAGCTCGAGTCCCATCTCGGCCAAGCGATCCTCGATCACACCCACCCCTGAAACCCTCGCACATCCGCAAGCTGCGCTACCACCTCCACGCTCAGCGGCACTGCCGGGGCTCGTCCACAGGAGCAGCGTCCCCAAACCCTGGCCGATCCGCCGCCCGACTTGATCGAAGGCAGGCGATCAAGACCTAACACACCGCCAAACTGAGCCCGGCGCCGGCATGGAACACTGTTGCCGTGCTCGACGGGGCCTCGCTCAGACGCCTGACGGTCCGCGGCGCCCTTCGCGTTCCCGAGGTCACGGTCTACTTCTGGGTCATCAAGGCGCTCTCGACAGCGTTCGGGGAGTCGACGTCTGATTACCTCGTTCACGCGATGGATCCCGTGATCGCCGTTGTGCTCGGGTTCTTCGTGTTCGTCCTGGCGCTATCGCTGCAGTTCGTTGTCCGCCGTTACATCGCGTGGACGTACTGGCTGACCGTCGCGGCGGTGGGCGTTTTTGGCACGATGGCGGCCGATGTGCTCCACGTCCGCTTCGGTGTCCCGTACGCGGTCTCCAGCGTGATCTACGGCATCGTGTTAGTCGCAGTGTTCGCCGGCTGGTACAGGACCGAGAAGACGCTGTCGTTTCACACCATCGACACTCCTCGTAGAGAGGCGTTCTACTGGGCCGCTGTCTTGGCGACCTTTGCGATGGGGACCGCGATTGGCGACCTGACGGCGTACACCTTCGGCTTCGGGTACTTCGCCTCCGGGCTGATCTTCGCCGGGGTGATCCTGCTTCCCGCCATCGGTTACTGGCAGCTCGGCTGGAATGCGATCTTTGCCTTCTGGTTTGCCTACGTGATGACCCGCCCACTTGGCGCGTCGTTCGCGGACTGGTTGGGCAAGCCTGCGGGCGTCGGGGGACTCGGCTGGGGCAGCGGAACCGTCGCGCTAGCGCTCGCGATCTTGATCTTCTGTCTCGTCGCCTTTCTGGCGATCACCCGGCGCGACGTGCAGAGGGTCGAGCGAGGCGCGGGCGTTGCCGATCCGGTGCAGCCCTAGCTCGCGGCGGTCACTTGGGTGATCGCCGCTGGCCGGATGTTGGCATTGAGGTGGAAGAGATTGTCGGGGTCGTATTGCGCCTTGAGGTGCGCTAGCCGCTCGTACTTCTGTGGTCCGTAAGCCGCACGCACCCGGTCTTGCTCGGGTTCGGTCATGAAGTTGACATAGCTTCCGACATCGACCGCATGCGGTGAGAGCGCAGACCAGAACGTGCGCACCCACTCCCGTTCGGTCTGGTAGAGCTCAGGCGTCGGGGCGGCGGCTGCGATATTCACGATGTACCGGTGGGATCGCCTCCCGCCAAACGCAGTGCCGTCGTCTGGCGCCCGGCTGTAGGCGCCTCCGAGGACGAAGATCGGCAGGAACGAGAGCGGGAATGCCTTCTTTGGCTGCTGCTCCAGGATCACGTCGATCGCCGGATCGCTCAGCTCATCGAGGTACACGGCCTTTTCGTAGGCGAGGATGCCCCATGGCGCAGAGTCATTGAACATCTGCTGCAGCGCGGTGTAGGGCATCGGCGTGACGAATTCCACCAGCGGCGTGACCGCTTCGCGGACCGGCTCGATCAGCGCGGCGTGAGATTCGGGGTCTCCGAACCCGACGATGACAAACGCGTAGACCGGCGCCATGTGATGCTCCTCGGGCACGAAGGGCGCCGGCGGAGCACTCAGCCCGGCCAGGAATACGCCGCACTCGTCGGGCAGATCCTTGACGTACTCGCGGGCGAAGCGAAAGAGGTCGCGGCCCTGCTCGGGTGCATACATGAACATCCCGAGATGCACGAGCGGACCAACCGGCGTCAGGCCGAACTCAAACGAGGTCACGACCCCAAAGTTCCCTCCGCCGCCGCGCAGCGCCCACCATAGGTCGTCGTTCTCGCCGCTCGCCGCGCGCAGCACGCGGCCGTCAGCGGTGACGACCTCGGCGGCGAGGAGGTTGTCTGACGTGAGACCCGCGAGACGACTCAGCCAGCCGAAACCGCCGCCAAGCGTCAAGCCAGCCACGCCGGTGGTACTGATAAAGCCGCCCGGCACCGCCAGCCCGTGCTCCTGCGTCGCGGCATCCAGCTCACCCCATGTCGTTCCACCGCCACACGCGGCCCGGCGGGCCGCGACATCGACCACCACCGACTTCATCGGGGTGAGATCAATCATCACCCCGCTCTCGCACACCGCATGGCCGGCGTAGTTGTGCCCTCCCCCCGCACCGAGACCTCCAGTCCGCGATCTCGTGCGAACGCCAGCGCCGCTGCGACGTCACGGCTGTTCACGCAGCTGACCACCACCCCGGGGCGCCGCTTGATCACGCCGTTCCAGATCGAAACCGCCGTTTCGTACGTCGACTCGCCGGGCGTCGACACCATCCCGTCAACCGTTCGCCGCAGCGTTTCGACGCCGCTCTGCACACCAGTCATCGGTCCCTCCAGATTGCCACCGGTCGTGCCCGCGAGCCTAACCGATCCCCCTCCCGTCACGGGAGAGGCTTCGTGCGTTTTCTTCGCTGCACTCGCTACTCCATTCCATTGCAACGCGGTACTGGTCGCCGCCCGGCCGAACGTCTTGAATCGGTCGTTTCTGAGACGTCTCGCCGCGTCGGGACGCGCGGCGGGCGCCCTCGGCTCGTTTTCGCGCGATGCGATGGCCAGCATGTCGGCTTTAGGCGCCGTCGGTGCGCTACTGCGTGGGCGCGGCTGGCAGCGGCCGGTCCGGCCGAGAGCGGGCTCGCGGCGAACAGTGGAGCACGGGATGGCGGGGTGTGTCGGTAGCCGTACTTTTGCGAAGCCGTGATCGATGATTGTGGCGGCGCATCACGGTCTCAGCATGTTGAAGCTGAAGCTGCGTTGCCACGACCCGATTGGAGGGCATGACCATGCAGGCGGATCCATGCTGACCGAAGTGGCCGACGGCGTCTGGGTGCAACAAAGTGAGTGGCTCTGGACCAATGCCATTGTGGTCCGCGGGGATGGCGGCCTGGTCCTGGTCGATCCTGGTATCGATGGTTCTGAGCTCAGCCAGCTCGCCGATGACCTCGACCGGCTCGGCGTTCCCGTAGTCGCCGGGTTCTGCACCCATCCCCATTGGGACCACCTGCTCTGGCATCCCCGGTTTGGTGATGTGCCCCGCTATGCAACCGCCGCCGGCGCGCGCGCCGCCTTTGAAGGTCGAGAGCAGGCACAGGCGATGGCGGCGCGCAGCGCGTCGGGCATCCCGCTCGAGCTGATCGGCCTGGTCACCCCGCTACCCGCTGACGGCGGACCCGTGCCGGGTGAGATCGTCGAGCATTCGGCACACGCCGTCGGCCACGCGGCAGTTCTGCTCGCAGACCGCGGCGTCCTGCTTGCCGGCGACATGCTCTCCGACATCCTGATCCCGCTCCTCGACCGTCAACAGCCCGATCAAGTGGGCGCCTATAAGACGGCGCTTGGCCAGCTCGACCAGGCCGCCCGGCAAGTGCATGTTGTGGTCCCCGGCCACGGCGCCGTCGCCGAGGGCCCTGAGGTGGCGGCCCGCCTCGCCGCCGATCATGCCTACATTGAGGCGCTCCAGCAGGGAGAGGAACCAGTCGACGCGAGGTTGGGACCGGCGACCGACTGGCTCCTCGGCCCCCATCAATCCAACCTGGAGCAAGCCCGAGCGCGGTGAGCTTCTCTTGACTCGGGATCCAGCGCGACCCGGGCGCACGACCGCTCTCGCGTGGAGCGCCCTCCGAGCGCCGACGTGCGGGTCTACGCCGGCCACCTGCCGTAGCGATGAAGTGCGCGCCTGGTTAGTGGGGCTGGACTCGCCGGGACGGCCTTCGCCCGGGCCGGCCCGAGGGTCTCCGCGCAAGCGCCGACACTCGCAACATCGCCGCAGATCGCCTGAATCCCCGGTAACCCCCGGTGGCGTTTGTGCGTGGGGCGTGCGAAGACGTCACGAGGTCAGGCGCCGGTCGGTGACGGCTGTTGTAGCCAGTCGGTGATCATCGTCGCGACGGGGTGGATGCTGATCTTCTGAAGCGTGGAGCGTCCGGTGTTGGTGAACTTGTGCGGCGTGTGAGCGGGGACGACGAGGATGTCGCCCGGTCCGGCGCGGAGGGTTTGGTCTGCGACCTGGAAGGTGACGCTGCCTTCCTGGATGATGAAGGTCTCCTCGTAGGGGTGGGTGTGCAGCGTGGTGCCGCCGCCCGGAGGGGTGTGATTGAGAAAGAACGAGACGTGAGCGCCGTGGGCAGAGCCGTCAAAGCGCTCGGCAGACGTGCCGCCGGGAAGCTCAGCGCGACGGAGGCAGGCGATGGTCATGAGGGTTCCTGGTTGGGTCGGTTCGCCGGGGCCTGCAGGCTCCAGAGCCGCCCGTCGCCATCCCGGACGACCATCTCCCGCGTCTCGTAATGGGTGTCTTCAAATGGGCTGACCACCTCAAGCGCGGGGTCCGGCGCAACATCCGCGGCGGGCAGCTTGAGCACGAGTCGCACCTGAGGCTCCTGGTCCTCGGGGACCTCAGCGATAAACACGTAGGGGCTGTCGCCGTTGCGCAGTTCGCCAGAGTTGTGGTCGGTTTCGAACTCAAGCTCATAGCCGAGCGCTTGGAAGAACTTGGCTGCCTTGCCCCAGTTGTGGGTTTCCAAGAACACGGCCGCGATGCCTTCAGTGCGCATGTCAGGTCTCCTTCTGAGACGGTTTCGCTTGCGGTAGGTGGGTGTCGTCGAGGTAGACGCGCAGCGCGTCGGCGACGAGGGCTGACAGCGAGAGCTCTGACTCGATCGCGCGGTGCTTGATCTGCTTGATCAACCCGACGGGTAAGTAGACGTTGAATTGCTTGAGCTCGTGGTCAGCCATTGCGAGCATGCTAGCAAGCTATACAACTAACTCTGCCTGCGCGGTGCGAGAAGGCGTCGGACGCGACCGGTGCCGGTTACCGCTCACATTCAGCGCGGCGTCGCGGTGCGCATCGGAGACGAAGCGTCGGCCGCAGGTCCGTCGGCCCCCGACACGTGCCGGTTCGCCACGCGAGCGATCATGCGCTTGCCGTCCACCTGATCGTCGCTGCGGGCTGGTGCCCCACCGCTGCGCCTCCGCGCGCGTCCGTTTAGGATCGCCGGGTTCGCGTCGCATTCTGACTGAGGAGGAAGAAATGTTTCGCCACGGAGGATTTACTGGAATCCTGGGAATCCCGGCGCTGTGCGCTGTCCTGGGTCTTGGGTCGTCGCTGGCCTCGGCCAACCCGGTCGCCCCGATTGAGGCGCACCCCGCGGGGGCCTGCAGCGTGGGGACGGGGCACGGCTATGGCTATTCGTACCTGACCTCCCTGAAGGCGTTCCGCACAAGTTGCTCCACGGGTCGCGCCCTCGCCAAGCGCCACGGACACGAGGGCGGCTGGTCGTGCAAGCGCATCCGGCTCGACACGAGCCCGGTTCAGTACGACAACCGCGTGACGTGTCTCAGTGGCCAGCGCAAGGTCGTCTGGACCTACACGCAGAACACGTAGCGTGAACCCGTCGTGCTGCCGGGAACCGTCGGCTACGACGAGGCTCCGCGCAGATGCCGGAAGTCTTGCGCGAACGCCCCGAGCACGACCTTGGCGGCCAGCGCGGAGCCGGCACCGTTGAGATGGATACCGTCTGACTGGCGTACCAGCGTCGGCTGGCCGCCGATCGTCATCGAGTCGCGGTAGACGAAGCCGGGCGTGAAGATGGGCACGGTGTCGAGGACCCGAACATCGGAGCGCCACGGCTCGGCGGCGACCTGAATCGCCGCGTTGACGACCCTCGCGATCACCCGTCGCTCGGCTTCCCGCGGTGCAGGGAGGGTGAGCCAGTACACCACGGCGGCTCCATCCCGACGGTAGGTGTTCATGATCTGTCGTACTCGGTTGGCGTAGATCGTGGCCCAGGCGACGCCGCAGCACTGAACCGGGTGGCCCTGCGCGTCGGGCATCGAAAAGCCTTCGTTGGCGCCGATGAACACCACCACCGCGTCCGGGTGGTCGACCGCGACCTGGTGGGTCGACAGGCGTCCCCAGTCGGCCAGGATCGGCTTCGAGATGCCGGTTCCCGGATGCGGGTCCAGGAACGCATGGATTCCCAGCGGAGCCAGCGCCTGAGCAAGATCCACATCGAGACCCTGGGACATCGAATCACCGGTCACCAGCAGCGTGTGCAACGCGCGGGTCGGCTGGCGAGCCAGACCGAGATCCGCCGGATCAAACGCGTCGGGCGTGACCGCCGGCACGCCGCCAGCGGCCGGTGAGCTCACCGCCGCACTCGCGAACGAACCCGCTTGCGGCAGGTTTGGATCAGGCGACAGCCAGGCCGTGAGCATGTGGGTGAGGCTATGTAGGGGAAGTTGGTCCGACATCCACGCCGACGGTCGGCCGACGGCGAGGACGAGGTCTCGTCCGATCCCGGGTGACATCTCCTCGCCGGCTTTGCGGATCGATGCGCCGACGCAGAGGACAAGCACGCACGCGGTGATGGCGATCGACAGAACCGCCTCGCGCGCTCCGAAGCGGCGGGCTCCCTCGCGGTCGAAGCGCTCCATCAGGTCGTCGTCGCGGTGGGGGGGCGGCTGGGGCATCAGAAACGGAAGTAGATGAAGGGTGGAACGCCCTGGCTCGGCACCGTGGCGGCGACGACAAGTATGAGTCCAGCCAGGGCAACGCCCAGCAGAGCGGGACTGAGCCGCCCCAGCCGGGCCTGGAACGCTTCCGTGGGACGCTCCGGAAGCAGCTGGAGGCCGATCACGAGCACGATCGCCGCCAGCACCGGAGCCGTCCACAGCGTTGGCGAGCCTGGCGAGGTCAGGCGCTGAAGAAAGGTCCAAGCTTGGGAGAGGCTCTGCGCCCGGAACAGCACCCAGCCGAGCACGATCAGATGGAAGGTCGCCAGCCAGCGCAGCCACACCGGTGCCCTGATGCGCCCGCCAAGGGCGTGCTCGGCGACCAGGCCCACGCCGTGGAAAGCGCCCCAGAGCACGAACGTCCAGGCTGCGCCATGCCAAAGACCGCCGAGCACCATCGTGATCATCAGGTTGCGGTAGGTGATCAGCCGTCCGTGCCGGCTGCCGCCGAGCGGGATGTACACAAAGTCGCGCAGGAAACGAGACAACGTCATGTGCCAGCGGCGCCAGAAGTCACGAAACCCGGTCGCGCGGTAGGGACTGTTGAAGTTCTGGGGGAAGACGAAGCCCATCAGCAGGGCAAGCCCGATGGCGATGTCGGTATAGCCCGAAAAGTCGCAGTAGATCTGTGCGGCGTAGGCGTAACCGGCGAGCAGGATGTCCGGGGCGTGATAGGCGTGAGGAACGCCGAACACCGGATCGACGATGGTCCGGCCCAGGTAGTCGGCGATCATCACCTTCTTGACCAGCCCGAGCGCGATGAGAGTGATCCCCGCACTGGCCCCCACGCGCTCGGGGTCACGCGGGCTCTCGAGCTGGGGGATGAACTCGCGCGCGCGCACGATCGGGCCCGCGACGAGGTGAGGGAAGAAGCTCAGGTAGATCGCCACGTCGACCAGGGAGGACGGCTTGATCAGCCCGCGCTTGACGTCGACGGTGTACGAGATCGCCTGGAAGGTGAAGAAGCTGACCCCCACCGGGAGCGCAATCGTGGCCAGGGGGATGACCGAGCTGAGGCCGAGCGAGTGGAGCAGGCGATCGAACTCCTGGGCGAAGAACGAGTAGTACTTGAACAAGCCCAGGACCACCAGATCCCCCGCCACGGCAATGGCGCAGACCACCCGGCGGGCACGCTCATCCCGCACCCGCCCGATCACGCCTGCGGCGAGGCCGTTGCCGAGCGTGATCCCGGCCAAGAGCAGGCAGAACGTCGGGCTCGCGGCGGCGTAGAAGACGTAGCTCGCGACCAGGATGAACGGCTTCCAGAGGACCGGCCGGCTCATGAGCAGCCAGGACAGCGCGAGGACGATCGGGAAGAAGATCGCGAACTGGATCGTGGGGAAGAGCATCGCGCGGTCTGACAAGCTATCGGCGACATGCGACGGAGCTCCGCAGCCGCCACCCTGTGCGGGCTGGCTGTGCTGGCGGCGCTGGGGGCCGCTCCCTCGCACGTCGGCGCGGTCTACTACCCGCCCCAATGCGGCACCGACCACATCGTCGGGCCATCTCATCACTCCCGAGGGCGGCGCCCGCCGCTGGCCATCGGCGACTCGACGATGCTGCTGGCCGCATACGATCTGGCGGCAGCCGGCTATCAGGTTGATGCGCAGGGGTGCCGCGAGTACGGCGAGGCGCTCCAGATCCTGCGCCGCCGCCATGCGGACGGGACACTCCCCCACATGGTCGTCATCGCCCTCGGCGCGGACGGACCCATCACCCACGAGGACGTCGGTCTCGCCCTCGGCGAGCTGTGCTGCACGCGCCTGCTTGTCCTCGTCACCAACCGGGAGCTCGGCGGGAGCTCAGGCTCCGATGCGGCGACGAGCCGCGAGGAGGTCGCCCGTCACCGCAACCGAGCCCGTCTCCTCGACTGGGTCAAATACAGCGCCGGGCACCCGGATTGGTTCCAACCGGATGGACTGCACCTGACCAGCGCCGGCGCGCAGGGATTCACCCGCTTGCTGGCCACCGCTTTGCCCTACGCCTACCCCAAGAAGGTCCACCGCCGCCACCGGCCCGGCCGGTAGCTTCACTCGCGCCCCGAGTCAGCACCGGTTCGCCGGTTCAAGTATCTCCCCTCCGCGTCATGTTCGGGGTGATGGTCAGCGCCGGATGCCGGCCACGAGCGCATCCCAGTTGCCGGCGGCGATCCGCTCCTGGTCGGCCTGATCCAGCCCCGCGGTCGTCAGGAAGTGCCCGACGCCACCCTCGGGGCTAGGGCGATACGGGTAATCGGTGGCGAACAGGATGCGCTCCACGCCGACCACCTCGACCGCCCACTGCAGATAGCGCTCGCTATAGACGCCGCCGGCGGTGATGTAGGCGTTTCGACGAACGTACTCCGAGAAGGGCTGGGAGAGGTTGGCCTGCCGGGCCAGCCCGTCGGCCCGATCGAGATAGAAGAGGACGACCTCGCCCCAGTGGCCGAGCAGGACTTGGAGATCAGGGAAGCGGTCGAACACGCCGGCCAGCGCGAGCCGGAGAAACTGCACGCCGGACTCGTAATGCCAGCCGATGCCGTGGGTGGCGAACGCATTGTCGATGGCGTCATCAAAGCCCGAGTACAGCGCCGCTCGGACCCGCGGCTGCGGGATCTGGGGATGGATGTAGAGCGGGGCGCCGAGCGACGCCGCGGCCTCGAAGATCGGCCAGTTGTCGGGGTGGTCAAGGTTGCGATCACCGGTGCGGCCGAAGAGCAAGGCGCCGTTGAGGCCAAGCTTGGTGACCGCACGCTCGAGCTCTTGCGCGGCGGCCGCAGGCGCGGGCATGGCGAGCGTCGCAAAGCCCTGGAAACGGGTCGGCTGAGCGTTGACGAGCTCGGAAATACGGTCGTTGGTCTCGACCTGCAGGCGGGTGGCCTCGTCGACCGGCAGGTTGTGCAGGCCGGGTGAGGTGAGCGAGATCACCTGGACGTCCAGCCCGGCCTCGTCCATCGCCGCAATCCGTCGCTCCCCCACCTCGCGCAGCCGCTCCCCCAGGTCTCCCGGAGGTGCGCCGGCCCGCGAGTCCTCGCGGGCGGCGGGGTCAAGCCGACTCCACGCCGCGACGACCTCGTCGCTCACGAAGTGCTCCTCGGTGCCGATCGTCTTCATCTCGGTGCCTGCCTCCTGTCGTCCCACGGTGCCGCGCTGCGTCTGACCAACGATCCCACGGCGAGCCATATGAACCTAGCGATCGCGGGTGCGCCAGCCTCCGTGCTTCCCCGGCGGCGCCGCGGCCTGGAGAGGCGATCGAGCCGTGAGGGAGGTCCGCGCTGATGGCATCTCGATGCCCGGCCCGACGGCAGGAATCATCGGGGTGCGACAGACACCGACCGGCACGCGCCTCCGTCGCCACCGCGACGCTTCATTGCTCCAGGCGCGCCGCCTCGCCGGTCACAGATACGGCACCACCGGGCCCCGCTGGCGCCGCGAGAGCCGGCGCGGGAGCGGCCTGCAGCCCGTTGGAGGAGTACAGGACGTCAACGCGACCGCGACCGTCAGCGCGGCCGAGAGGTATGGCTGGCCATTGCCCGAGGTCAGCGAGAGATCCACGACGCCCATCATCCAGGCCGAGCCGCTCGCCAGCAGAACCCACACGAAGGCGAGCCCGGCGGCCGCGCCGACCGTCGAACCCACGCCGGTCAGCAGCACGTGGCCGTGCCCGTCGACATGCCCGCCGTACACGGTGAAGACTGTGGCCATCGCGTCGATCAGACCGTGCAGCGAGCTGACGCGTGCCGGCGGCAGCACGAGCAGGACGGTGAGGATCGGGACGGCGTACATGAGCAGCTGGCCAATCCCCGCGCGGCCGATCGCGGCCGGGATGTCGCGCCGCGGATCGACCATCTCCTCCGCAGCGGATGTCGGCAACTCGATGCCGACGAACGAGTAGATGAGGATCGGCACGACCAGGATGAACGTGTGAGCGGTGGGAGCGAACGCGCCGCCCGACACGCCGTGGAGACCGTGATCAAGCCCGTAGATCACGGCCGTCGCGGCGAAGAACGCCAGCAGCACGATCTGCGTCAGCCCACCCCACCGGCGAAGCGACCGAAGCACCGCCGCCCCCAGACATACACTCCCCCCTCCTCCGGCATCGCCGCCCCCAGCTCAGCGCTGCACAGGGCCGACGGGACGAAGAAGAAGACAAACTGCACCAGCAGCCAGGTGAACGTCTGTGCGCCGCCGATGGCGATCGCGCCGATCGTGTCGACGACCACCATCGCCGAGATCAAAAAGAAGATCGTGTCCAGTCGGCGCAGCTCACGCCGCAGACGCGACCGCTGCACCGCGATGCCGCCGTCGCCGACCGTCACCGCGCAGACCCTCTCGCTGTGCTCATCCCGATCCCACGGTCCTCGCCGCCCTCGAGCGCTGCGGCTACTGGCCCAACGCTATGGCCGGGCCGACTGAGCTGGCAAGGCGGTCCTTCGGCGACGGAGCGTACGCCCGGTGCCCGAGGCCGGCGCGCCGGTCACGATCGCTTCGCGCTCACGGCGATGACTTTGGCGCGATGGTCCGGTCTTATCGTGTGAACTCGCACGGCTGCCGCTGACGATCCACGACACCGACGCGGCGCGACGAACACCAAGGGAGGTCACGATGCCCGACTACACGATCGGAACCCGCGAGGAATGGCAGGCGGCGCGCGATGAACTCGCCAAGCTCGAGGCCGAGCACGCCAAGCTCGACGAGAAGGTGACCGAGCAGCGGCGTCAGCTTCCCTGGGTCCCGGTGGAGAAGGAGTACCGGTTCGACACCGAGGACGGCACGAAGACGCTCGCCGAGCTGTTTGACGGGCGCTCGCAGCTGCTGGCCTACAACATCATGTTCGGGCCCGATTACGAGCTCGGCGCCTGCCCCGGATGCTCGAACCTGGGCGACGAGCTGGACGCGACGCGGGTGCATCTGAACCATCGCGACGTGACGCTCATCTGCTTCTCGCGCGCGCCGATTGCTCGGCTGGCCGCCTACAAGAAGCGGATGGGTTGGGGATTCCCCTACGTCTCAACCTACGAGACGGAGTTTCCGTTTGACTTCGGGCTCGCGCTCACTCCCGAGCAGGCACAGGCGATCCCCGAGGTCACGGAGATGATCGAGCACCCTCCCGAATGGCTCGCGGACTGGGGCCGCCAGGTCGGAGCCAAGCTCGAGGACGGCCTGCGCGAGGGTCCGAGCTTCATCGCCTTCGCACGCGAGAACGGAACCGTGTACCACACCTACACGGTGATGGCGCCCGACCCGTTCGTCGCGCCCTACAACTCGTTCCTGCTCAAGCGGACGCCAAAGGCGCCTGCCTCCGAGCCGCGCGTCTGGCGCAAGGACGAGTACCCGGACCGCCAGGGTTGACCGGGCCTGTCGGCTGCAAGACAATCGGCTGACGTCAACGTTCGCGCTGGAGGCCGGTATGTCCTGGAAGCTCGACACCTCACGGTTCTCATGGGCGGCGTGACGGTCGCGGCGCCGGCGGCGATTGCCGACCGCCGCCGCGAACGAGGCGACCTCCCCCAGGCGTTCGTTGCGATGCGCGGGCGGCTGGGCCTCGTCGCGCTGTTGCTCGTCTTGGCCGGCGCGGCGTGGTGGTCCACCGCCGATCGGATGGTCGGAATGGACGCCGGGCCGGGCACCGCCCTCGGCGCGCTGGGCTGGTTTTTGGGCGTCTGGGTGGTGATGATGGCCGCGATGATGCTTCCGTCGCTGGCGCCGACAACGGCGCTCTACGCGCGGATGACACGACAGCGCGGGGTCGATCGCGCGCTGCTCTTCACCGGCGGGTATCTGCTCGTGTGGGGCATCGCCGGCCTGGCCGCCTATGGCCTGTTCGCCCTCGGGCGGAGCGTTTTCGGCGGCGTCCTGGCCTGGCACGACGGCGGCCGCTGGCTCGCGGCAGGCGTGCTCGCCGTCGCCGCGCTCAACGAGCTCACGCCGCTCAAGAACGTGTGCCTGGCGAAGTGCCGAAGCCCCCTCGGGTTCTTGCTCGGAACCTGGCGCGACGGGCGGTTGGGAGCGTTGGAGATGGGATCACGGCTCGGTGGCTGGTGCCTGGGCTGTTGCTGGGCGCTGATGGCGGCGCTGTTTGCGCTCGGGGTGATGAGCCTGGAGTGGATGGCCTTCGTCGCCGCACTGATCACCCTCGAGAAGACCGTGCCGTGGCGCCGTGCGGTGACGCGGGGCACCGCAGCCATCCTGCTCGCGCTCGCGATCGCAGTTCTCGCAGCGCCCGACGCCGTCCCCGGACTCGTCGTACCCGGCGGCTCCGGCAACGCCATGTCGGCGATGAACGCGCACTAGGAACTCGTCGAGTCAGCCTGTGGGCAGGCGGATGAGCGCGTGCGTCCAGTGCGAGCCACCGTCGACGGTTCGGTACGCGACGAGGTCGGTGCGGCGAGTGTGAGCGGCACGCGTCCCGGCGGTGGCGGCGGCCACGATGGTCGCCGTGGTCGAGCTCGCGATGTCGACGGCGGCGTCGGGGCCGACGCCCCGCAGGACGGTCGGCCATGACCGGCCGGCGTTCGTGGTGCGCTCAAGCGCCCCGTTGGTGCCGTCGGCCCAAGCGATCTGCGGGGAGGCGGCGACGAGCCCGGCGACCGGGTGAAAGGCCGGATCGGGTGTCTGCCAGTGGCGTCCGCCATCCGCGGAGCGTCGGACGGTCACCGGTGGATGTGCCCGGTCCCGGGACGGTCGCCTGCCCTCGCGCGTCGTCGTGGGGTGAACGGGGCCGCAGGTAAGCCACACCGCGCCCCCGCCGGTTGCCGTCAGATCACGAATGAGCGTTCCGGCCGGGCAGGGATAGGGCTCCTGACTCCAGCTATGCCCATCGTCGTCGGTCACATACAGGCGGGGATGGCCGCCTTCGGCGACATAGGCGCGTGCGCCGTACCCCGCGACCACGAGCGAGGTGGGTGCGTAGCGGGTGGGCATCCCGGGCGGCTGGACGGCGGTGCGTGTCAGGCGCGATCCGGCGGCCTGACCGTGCAGGACCGAGCTGCGGCAGCGGTAATGGACGCAACGGACGCCGAGCGTCCACGCTTCGCCGTCGCCGAGCGTCACGGGCTGAAAGCCCGAATCCGACGGGGCGCGTACCGGACGGTAGGTGCGTCCGCTGTCGTGCGAGACGTAGAAGCTCGGGTCCCCGGCGTGCGGGGCATAGCCGAATTGCCAGACGTCGCGGCCTTCCGGCAGAGCCAGACCGAACGTCAAGAGCAGCACTTGCTCTCGTCGCGTCTGCCAGTGACGCCCGCCGTCGGTGCTCGTCGCCGACCAGTTGAGCTCGCGGGCGTCGGGAGGGGTCGAGTCAGCGCAGTTGGTGCACTGCACGAAGCTCACCTGCAGTGTCGACCCCGAGCCGGCGACCGTCGCCCCGAGCAGCAGGCCCCGCATGCCACCACGGGACGGCAGCAGGGACACCGGTGACGGAACCTGGGCGCTCGGGGTCGCCCCGGCCACCGTCGGCTTCGCCGCGTGACGGTGACCCAGGGTCGCGATGGCCGCAACCGCGACACCGATGGCGACCAGTATCGACAGCGCCGCCGGGATGGCGGTCGCGATCCTCCGGACGTGACCGGGGCTCGACAGACGCCCGGCCAGGCGCGGACGGCGGCGGTGGGAGCGTCGATCGGCGGCGGCGTGGAGCTGAGCGCGGAACTCGGGCAACAGGGTCATGGGCGTTTCTCCAGGTGATGGCGCAGGGTCGCCAGGCCGCGGCTGACGCGTTTGCGTACGACAAGCTCCGAGGCGCGCATCTCCCGGGCGATCTCGGGATAGGAGCGCTCATCGATGATCCGGGCCTGGATCGCCTCCCGCTGTTCGGCCGGAAGGTCACGCAGCAGCTGGGTGGCCCAATCGAACTGCCCAGCCACGGCCTCGACGCGGTCAAGCTCTTCAGAGGTGTATTCGATCGCATCGCGGATCCCGATCCGCCGCCGGGCGCGGGCCTCGACCCGGCCGCGTCGAACGCTCTCGGCCAGGATGTTGTGCGCGATCGTGAACAGCCACGGCCCGGCGGTGGTGCCGGCGGGCCGGTACCGCGACGCCGAGGCCAGGGCGGCAGCGAACGCCTCGCTCGCGAGATCAACCGCGACCTCGACGTTGCCCGTGCGCCGCAGCAGGTAGCCGACGACCGCCGCCTCATAGCGGTCATAGAACGCGGCGAACGCGTCGGGCTGCGACCGCGTGGCGGACAGCAGCACCTCGTCGCTCGCGTCGATCCACCTCATATCAGACATAACGGTCCAGCCTGGAGTTTGTGACCAGCCTCGTGGGACGGTTTGCCGGCCGAGGACCGGGCTGCTCCTTGACCAGCGGTCGCCGTCTCATCAGACTCACGCTCGCCGTGGGTAGCGGGACGGCCAGGAGCCACATGGATGCAGACTCTCTGCTGGTCGTGCTCGGGCCGGCGGCCGGCACGCGAATCGAGGTCGGAGACGAGCTGCTCATCGGTCGCAGCGCCCCCGACGACGGCCGGCTCGGAGGAGATCCGGAGCTGTCGCGCCGGCATGCGCTGATCACCTGTTCCGGCACGCGGCTGACGATCGTCGATCTGGGATCGACGAACGGCACCTGGGTCAACTGGCGACTGATCCGCGGCCCGACCGAGCTGTCGGCGGGCGACCGCATTGAGCTGGGTGGATCCGCGATCGAGGTGGGTGCCGGGACTCGTCCATCCGCGGGCGAGGGCGCTGCGGCCCGGCCGGCTCGTCGGAGGTCGGAAGTCGCACTCGGCGTGGTGGCGGCCGTCGCGATCGCGGCGGCGGCGTTCCTCCTGGCCACTCGCGGCGCCGGACACGCCGGCTCGTCGAACACCTCGCCGCCGTTCGACGGCGACGTCTACATCGAGACCAACATCGCCCGTCCGGACGCGAACTCGATCCTCGCGCTCCGGTATCGCGCGGGGTCGTTTCGTCCCCTGCACATCACGGAGTATCCGACCGGCGGTTCCGGTTCGGCGGACCTCCAGGATCGTGGGGTGCTCGATGCCGACCAACAGGTGATCGTCAACGCCGCGGGGACGCTGCTGTTCGCCGTCAACCAGGGCTCGGACACGATCGCGGTGTTCCACATCGCCGCCGACGGCTCGCTCGCGCCCGTCCGCGGCTCGCCGTTTCGCAGCGGGGGGACGGCGCCCGGTTCCCTGGGCATCAGCGGCGACATCCTCGTCGTGGCCAACAAGGCGCAGGATGGTGTTCGGGACCTCACCAAGGCTGCGGCCGACTACGCGACCTTCCGGGTGGCCGGCGACGGCTCGCTGCACCCGACCGGGTCGACGTTCCGGTTGCCTCCGCGCTCCTCCCCCACGCAGGAGTTCGTCGCACCGGGCGGGCGGCTCGTGTTCACGACCGAGGAGACCGGGCTGGTGCGCGCGTTTCGTCTCACCACCAACGGCACGTTGATCCAGGCCCCCGGTTCACCGTACCCGCTGCCCGATTCGCTGTTCGCCGACCATCAACGTCCGCATCCGGTGTGGCCGGCCGGACTGTCCGCCGACGCCGACGCCCGCGTTCTCTACTCGGGAATCCCGAACTACGGCGCCATCGTCGCCTATGACTACACCGACTCGGGTCGGCTCCTGCTCGACGGCGAGGCGACCGACGCCAACGCCTTTCTGCCGTGCTGGAGCGTGGTCAGCAGCGATGATCGCCGGCTGTACTTCGCGAACGCCGCCAGCGACAACATCTCCGTCTGGGACATCGCGAGCGATCCGCGGCACCCGCGGCTGCTCCAGACCGTGCCGCTGCGCGGGGGCGGCAACCCCTGGAACCTCCGCCTGGATCCGAACGGTCGGTACCTGTACATCATCACCCCGCGCCAGGTGGCGGCGCTCGTCCCCCGCGGACAGGGTCAGCTCCTGCACTCGCTGAGCATCGCGCCCGACGGCCGTCTCACGGAGCTTCACGCCTCGCCGGTGCCGCTTCCGGTCGCGCCCAACACCAACCCGCTCGGGCTGGCCGTCGTGCCCCACCGCTCACCGTCTCGCGGCTGACATCGTGCGCTGACCCGGCCGGCTACCCCTGCTGCTGCTGAGCGTTGATCAGGTGATAGCGCCCGTGAGCACCGTTCCTGATGCACGCAAAGCCATGCTGCTCGTACTGACGCTCGTACTTGTGCGCGCACGACTGGCCGGACGCCAGGCATCTCCGGTGACCCCCGATGCGCGCGTTCACGCATCGGGCCATCCGGGCACGCGCAGAGCCGGCCGCCTGGGTTGCGGCGATCGGCGCCGCTGCGGCACAGGCGAGCGTGATGACAGCTGCGATGACGTGACGGCGCATCTATGCCCTCTTCCGGTCCCCGATGATGAGCCGAGCATAGGCCGCAGGCCTGGCCCGAGTCAATCGTCGCGCTCGCTGCGCCCTCGCGGCACGGCCCGAGCCGAGTTCGTACTCTCTGGCGCATGGACACCGGCGCGATCGATTCCCTGCTCGAGCAGGCGGTGAGCGACGGGGCGCTTCCGGGGGTCGTCGCGATGGTGGGCGACCGCGAGGCGACGCTCTATGAGGGGGTGTATGGAGGGTTGAGCGTGGAGGGCGACGAGCCCGCGCGCGCCGACACGATGTTCTGGATCGCGTCGATGACCAAGGCGGTCGTCAGCGTTGCCGCCCTGCAGCTGATCGAGCGTGGGGAGCTCGAACTCGAGCAACCGGTCGCCGAGATCCTGCCCGCGTTCGGCGAGCTGCCGATCCTCGATGGCTTCGATGGCGACGTTCCACGAGTGCGGCCGGCGACCCGGCCGGTGACCCTGCGCCATCTGTTCACCCACACCTCGGGCTGCGGCTACTGGTTCGACAACCCCGACGTGCTGCGCTATCACCAGGTCACCGGGGTGCCCGATCCACTGAGCGGTAGCGCGGAGATACTGCGCGTGCCGCGCCTGTTCGAGGCCGGGGAGCGGTGGGAGTACGGGACGAGCATCGACTGGCTCGGGCGCGTCGTCGAGCAGGTCGGCGGGGCGGATCTCGACACCCACGTCCGCACCCACATCTGCGAGCCGCTCGGCATGCTCGACACGACCTTTGACCCGACGGCTGCCCAGCGCGACCGTCTCATGGCCATTCACGACGCCAGACCGGCCCAGCCGCTGCGCCTCTCGTCGATCGCACTGGCCACGGAGCAGGAGATGTGGTCGGGGGGTGGCGGCCTGTACTCGACCGCCCGCGACTACCTGCGCTTCATGCGCATGCTCCTGCGCGGCGGCGAGCTCGAGGGCGAGCGTATCCTTCGCCCGGAGACCGTGCAGCTCGCGTTCACCGACCAGCTGCACGGCGCGCCGCTGCCTCCCGACGGTACGCATTCGGTCGTCTCCGAGCTGAGCCACGACGTGCCGGCCCTGCCGTTCAAGCAGGGCTTCGGGCTCGGCTTCCGCCTGATGCTCGAAGACGTCCCCGGTGTGCGCCGCGCGGGGACCGGCGACTGGGCCGGCTTGTGCAACTCGTTCTTCTGGATCGACCACGCGAGCGGCATCGTCGCGACGCTGATGACCCAGATCCTGCCGTTCTTTGACCCCGGGGTCGTGCAGACGCTGCTCGGCTTCGAGGCTGCCGTCTACGCGGCCTGAGCGCGACGCGGTTTCGGGCTTGCTCTGATCGCGGCCGGTCGGATAGGTTGCGCTGTGTGACCAGGGCGCGTGTCGCTCTTGTGAGGGTGGTGACCTGTCTGCTGTTCGCGGCGATCGTGCTGACGCTGGCCGCGGCCGCGGCTCGCGCGGACGTGTTCGCGGCGGTCGAGGTGCATGCGCCCGGGTCGCGTCCGGATTTCGACATCGAGGTCGTCAACGCGGCGACGGGGACGCAGGTGCCGCTGCCCGCCGGCGTGAACACGACGGCGGATGAGCTGCACCCGACCATCTCGGCGGATGGGAGCCGGCTCGCCTTCGAGCGCCGCGACAGCGCGGCGGGGACGGTCCGGATCATCGCCGTGGACCTGAAGACCGGGCAGAGCAGCGACCTGTTCACGGGTTTTGAGGTCGCGCAGAACCCACCGACGGCGCCAGCGATCACCCCCGACGGGCAGACGGTCGCGACCGGAGGGCCGTTTCAGCAGACGAGTACCGGCTTGTCGCCGAGTGTGACGCTGACGTCGCTGGCTTCATTTCCGACGGGACCCTACGCGCACCAGGTCATCACGACTTTTGGTGACCTCCCGGCCGGTCAGGTGGCCAACGTGGCCGCCGGACCAGGTGGCCTGTACGTCCTGCAATCGGTCATCCAGACCACGGACCAGCTCGTCTTCGTGCAGGCGCACGCTGTCACCACGTCGGTCCCGATGACGGGCCCGGGGGCGTTTGACGACCCGGCCGTGGCAGCGAGCAACCCTCAGTTCGTCCTCTTCGTCAGGCGGAGCTCAACGCCCCTCGACCCGTTCTTCGCTCAGGGCGACATCGAGTTTCTGTCCCTCACCGGACCAGGCAGCCCCGTCTCGCTGCCGGCGGTGGTCAACAGCTCGCTGGACGAGTCCCAGCCCGCGGTCACCGCCGACGGGCGCTTCATCGCCTTCGTCCGTCATGGCAACGACGGGCACGACCGCCTGTTCTTGTGGGACAGTGACACGCAGCTTTTGCTCAACCCCAACGGCGTCGACCTCGGGGCGATCAGCAGCCGCGATGTCGGCAGCGTGAGCCTGTACACCCCCCCGCCGGTGTTCTCGATCGCCCAGGTGTCGGTCGTCCAGGTCTCCAACGTGGCGCTCGCCAATGTCGAGGCCCGGCTGACCGTGCACTCGGGGGTCGGGATCCTGGTCCAGCGGATCGTCGGGCGCCAGCGGATCCTCGGGCGTCGGGCCTACCGGCTGCGCAAGGTCGGGCGCGTCCCGCTCGGGCGCTTCACCAAAGGCACCCACCACCTGCGCTGGAACCTTCGCGTCAACGGTCGGCGTCTGCGCCCCGGGCGTTATCTCGTGACCCTCCGTGCGCTCACGAGCGGCGGCGTGATCCACGACATGGCCACCCCGACCGTCCTGCGCATCCGCTGAGAGCGCTCGCGCACCGCTCCCCCCCGCGCGGCGGCCGCAGTCGCCGCCGACCGGGCGCGAGTCCCCGATGGTCATAGAGTTCGGAGGATGTTCTTCGCGGTTCGCCTCGAGCGGCCCTGGACGATCCTGCTCGACGGCCGGACGCACGAGTGATGGAGCGCCGTCGCCTGGGACGGACCGGGTTGGAGGTGCCCGTGGTCGGGCTCGGGACCTGGCAGACGTTCGACGTCGGTCCGGGCGGCGAGGCCGAGGCGCGGGAGGTCGTCGACGCGGTGTGGGCGGGCGGGGCGGGCGGGGGGGACCCGATTCTTCGATTCCTCACCGATGTACGGGCGAGCCGAGGGTGTGCTCGGTCGGGCGCTGGGTGAGCGCCGCGGCGACGCCCTCGTCGCCACCAAGATCTGGACGAGCTCGCGCGGCGAGGCGAAGCGCCAGCTCCAGTCCCAGCTTCAGTTCTTCGGGGGCCGGGTGGATGTGGAGCAGATCCACAACCTCGTCGGCTGGCGCGACCATCTGGACTGGCTCGAGGACGAGCGTGCGTCAGGGCGGATCGGGTTCCTCGGAGCGACGCACTACGCCGCCCGGGCGTTCGACGAGCTGGAGGCGGTCATGCGCACGGGACGGATCGACACGATCCAGATCCCGTACAACCCGGTCGAGCGCGACGCGGAACGGCGGATCCTGCCCCTGGCCGCCGAGCTGGATCTCGGCGTGATCGCGATGCGCCCGCTCGGTGGCGGGTCGCTGGTCAGGCGCTTGGACGCCCGCGAGCTGTTGAAGTGGACGCTGTCGGACGAGCGGGTTCACGTCGCGATCCCGGCGACCTCGAGCGTGGCCCACGCCCGGGCCAACATCGACGCCGGCGCGCCGCCGTGGCTGTCGACCGAGGAGCGCGAGGCGCTGATCCGTCGCTCTCGCGGCTGACGGGCACCCACCGCCCGGGCGGTCGGCCCTCGCCAGGGGGCCTGAGAGACACCTTTGTGGTGTAGCGTTGCGCCGTCGCCGGCCGGCCGCGCGTGGCCGGCGAGTGGCGCACTCCTGCGATCACGGATGTTCGGGAGGACGAGGTGAGGACGTCGAGGTTGAACCTGTTGGTGGCCGCGTTCGCCGCGCTGGTCCTCCTCGGCGGCGGCGCCGGAACGGCCCGGGCGGCCGCGTGCCCGTGGATGAACGCCGCCCTCGCGCCCGACGCCCGCGCCCAGATGCTGCTCGGCGCGATGAGCCTCGCCGACAAGATCGCCATGGTCCACCAGGCCTATCCCCAGGACACGCATTACGGAGCGGCCGGATGGATCCCGGCCAACCCGAACCTCTGCATCCCCGACCTCGCCCTCAACGACGCCGGCGAGGGCGTCGGCGACCAGCAGGTCGGCACGACGGCGTTCCCGTCGCCGATCGCGCAGGCATCGAGCTGGGATCCGGCCCTCGAGTATCAGTTCGGCGCCGCCCTGGGCGCGGAGGCGGCGGGCAAGGGGATCAACGTCCAGCTGGCCCCCGGGATCGAGACCGATCGCGTGCCGATGAACGGGCGCAACTGGGAGTACGCCAGCGAGGATCCCTACCTGTCGGGGCAGGTGGGCGCGGCCGAGGTGCAGGGAATCCAGTCCCAGCACGTGATCGCGGTCATCAAGCACTACATCGCCAACAGCCAGGAGACCGACCGGATGACGGACTCCTCGGACGTGAGCGAGCGCACGCTCGAGGAGATCTACGCGCCGCAGTACGAGACCGCGGTCAAGCAGGGCGGTGCCGGCGCGGTCATGTGCTCCTATAACCGGATCAACGGCGTGTATGCCTGCGAGAACCCGTTCACGCTCGGCATCCTGGACGATCAGTTCGGTTTCACCGGCTTCGTCATGTCCGATTGGGGCGCGACCCACTCCACCGTCGCCTCGGCGAACGCCGGCCTGGACATGGAGATGAACACCTTCCCGGGCACCTACTACGGCTCGGCGCTGCAGACCGCGGTCGGCAACGGTCAGGTGCCGATGGCCACGCTCGACGACATGGTCCTGCGGATCCTGCGCCCGATGTTCCGGATCGGGCTGTTCGATCATCCGGTCGCGGCGCAGCCGGGCGCCTATGGCGCGAACGTATCCACGTCTGACCACGTGACGCTGGCGCGCACGATCGCCGAGGCCGGGACCGTGCTGCTCAAGAACGACAACGGCATCCTCCCCATCACCGGACACGGACGCACGATCGCCGTGATCGGGCAGCCGGCCGGCGCCGCCGGCGCCGAGAACGAATACAACGGCGAGGGCAGCGGACACGTCCCGGAGTTCGGCAGCATCCCCGTCGTCAGCCCCCAGCAGGGGATCACCGCGCGCGCGGCCACCGATGGGGACGCCGTCGTCTACGCCGACGGCACGACGACCGCCGACGCCGTGGCGGCCGCGAAGGCGGCCAGCGTCGCCGTCGTCTTCGCCGGCGACACCGAGAGCGAGGGCATCGACCGCACCAACCTCACCCTGACCGGAGGGGTGTGTGAGCTCACGAGCTGCACGCCCCAGCCGTATGACCAGAACGCGCTCATCGCGGCCGTCGCCGCCGCCAACCCGAACACGATCGTGGTCCTGAACACCGGCGGCCCCGTGCTGATGCCGTGGCAGAGCTCGATCAAGGGCCTGGTGGAGGCCTGGTATCCCGGCCAGGAGGATGGCGACGCCATCGCAGCGCTCCTGTTCGGCGACGTCGACCCGTCGGGCCGGCTGACCGAGACGTTCCCGGCGGCGCAGCGCGACATTCCCGAGCAGAGCGCGGCGCAATGGCCGGGCGTGACCGCGTCCGGCGACGGCGTCGGTCCGCATTCGCAATACAGCGAGGGCCTGCTCGTCGGCTACCGCTGGTACGACGCCAAGGGGATCGCGCCCCTGTTCCCGTTCGGGTTCGGCCTCGACTACACGTCGTTTCGCTACTCCGGCATGACGTTGGCGGCCACGAGCGCCGGCGGCAACGTCGCCCACGCCTCGATCCGCGTCACCAACGCCGGCACCCGCGCCGGCGCCGACGTCCCGCAGATGTACATCGAGGATCCGGCGTCCACCGGCGAACCGCCCCGGCAGCTGGAGGGATATGCCCGGGTGAGCCTGAGCCCGGGCGCGTCCGCGACCGTCGATCTCCCCATCGGCGCCCGCGCCCTGTCGTGGTGGAACCCGGCGACCCACGCGTGGACGGTGTCCCCCGGCTGCTACACGGTCGTCGTCGCTCCCAACGAACGCGACACGGCGGCGTCGGCGGTCCTCGCCGTCAACGGCGCCCACTGCCCGGGGGCCGCGGCCTCGATCACGGTCAGCGCCGGCTCGAGCCCGACGACCTACGCCTGCTACACGCCGTCGGGTCGGCTGACCGGCACTCAGCTGGGGCCGGCGCGGCTGGGCATGCGCCGCGCGAGCGTCCGGCGGCGCTTCGGCACGATCGACCTCCGCGGGCGCCGGGACATGGACTTCTTCTGCACCGGGCGCAACGGCATCCGCGTCGGCTATCCCTCGGTCGGGCTCCTGCGCCGGCTGGCACGCGGCGAGCGCCGGCGGGTCACCGGCCGGGCCGTCCTCATCCTCACGTCCAGTCGCCATTTCGCGCTGCGCGGCGTCCGGCCCGACACGCGCCTGGCGACCGTCGCCCATCGCCTGCGCGTCAGCCGTCCGTTCGTGATCGGTCGCAACCGGTGGTACCTGCTCGCGGCGGGCTCGGCCCGCGGGGTGCTCAAGGTCCGCCACGGCCGGATCGAGGAGGTCGGCGTCGCCAACCGGTCGCTGACCCGCCGGCGAGCAGCGGCGCGCCGGTTTCTCTCGAGCTTCTCCTGACGGTCGCCGCGGGCGGCGGACCGTCTAGGCCTGAGCGACGGGCTCGGGCAGGGGAAGCGCGGCGAGCAGCTCCTCCGTCGGCGCATCCATGAGCGCCCCGTGATCGGTCTCCCCCGCCTCCGAGGCTCGGACCAGGTCGATCGCGATCGAGCGCACCTGGCCGGCGATGTCGCTGAGCGGGATGGTGGGCTCGCGGCTCGCGGCGGCGGTGGCTCGGCCGGCGGCCGACAGCGCGAGTCGCAGCACGTCCCCGCTGCGCCACGGCTCGTCGAACTGCGCCGGCAGCTCCCAGGCGGCGAGGCCGAGATCGCGAATCGCGTCGGCCAGCTCGGCGTGTGGCGGATGCCCGCCGCGCACGTAGCGCCGGACGTTGCGCGCGAGCACGCGCGCGCTGCGGGCGGCGAGATCGGCGTGGGGCACCGTCCGGCCATAGCGCCCGAGCTCCGGGCGCGCCCCGCGCCGCAGCGGCGCCCACCGGGCGGTGTCATCGGCCGACGTGAGGGCATGGGTCAGCTCGGACACCTCGTGCTCGAGCTCCTCGGCCGCCCGGGTGGCCGCCTCGGCGGGTCGCGCATCACCCGCCGCCAGGGCGGCGGCGGCGTCGCGCAGGACGGCGCCCAGGTCGCTGAACACCGCGGTCGTCGACCGCTTGACCCCGAACACCGGGTCGGGCGGGAACACGAGGGTGTGGACGGCGAGTGCCACTCCGCCGCCGATGAGGACCTCGAGCAGCCGCACCTGGGGCGTCGCGGACAGCGTCGAGACGAGGATCGCCGACACCGCGGCCTCGGTGACGAGCAGTTCGCTGCCGCCGAGGATGACCGCGGCCAGCATCGCGAGCACCACGAGAAGCCCGATCTGCGGCAGGCCGGGTCCGATCGCCCGGATGAGCAGGTCGGCGAGAACGATCCCCAGCATCACTCCGGCGATCAACTGCACGGCTCGCTCGCGACGCTCGCCGAACGCCGCGCCGAGCGAGATGACCGCCGCGATCGAGGCGAAGGCCGGCCGATGCTCGACGCCGAGCAGCATCGCGAGATACCAGGCGCCGACGGCCGCGACCCCGGTCTGCAGGATCGGCCACAGATGGCCGTGGAGGCGGCGGCGGGCGAGGGCGATGACATCGGTTCTCATTACCCGAGTGAAACCCGCTCCCGGCCGCCCGTTACATCCCGCCGGGCCACGATCACGAGGTGCTAACAGCGCCCGGGGCGACGGTTGGTCGTTGCGCCTGCGCACCGCTAACTGGTTGAATGCGACGCGGGTCGGTGTGCGGCGTCGAGAGGATGAGCGGATGAGCGCGAAGGGCCGGCGGTATCTCGTGGGCGTGGCGAGCGTGCTCGTCTCGGTGCTGTCGGCGGCGGCGTTCGCCGCACCGGCCGCGGCGAGCGACGGATACGTGACGTCGTTTGACGGCACGAAGATCGTCTACTCGTTCTTCCCCGACCCGGCGCTGACGGCCGGCCAGCAGGCTCCGACGGTCATGTTCGGACCCGGCTACTCGAGTGCGCGAGCCAGCAGCTCGGATGCGACGGTCGCGGCGCTGCTCGCGGCCGGCTACAACGTGCTCACCTGGGATCCGCGGGGCTTCGGGGACTCCGGGGGCGACGTCGAGCTCGACAGCCCGAGCTACGAGGCCCGTGACGTCTCGGCGCTGATCGACCGGATCGCCGAGCAGCCGCAGGCGCAGCTCGATGCAGCCGGAGATCCGCGCCTCGGAATGGTCGGCGCCAGCTACGGCGGCGGCATCCAGCTGACGAGCGCGGAGATCGACCCTCGCATCGACGTGATCGCGCCGCAGATCGCGTGGAACTCGCTCGTCACCGCGCTGGACAAGTCCAACACGGCCAAGGGCGGGTGGGGCAGTCTGCTCAGCGCGCTCGGGGTGCAGGGGTCGGCCACGGGCGGGATCCTCGGCGGCCTGCAGGGCGGGCCGGCGGGCCCCCAGGTCGGCGACATGCAGGATCCGCGCATCTACACCGCGCTCGAGGACGGCCTGACCACGGGCGAGTTCACCCCCGCCGATCAGGCGTTCTTCGCGGCCGCCGGGCCGGCCCCGCTGCTCAGCCGGATCCACATCCCGGTGCTCCTCATGCAGGGGACCGACGACACGCTGTTCACGCTGCACGAGGCGATCGCCAACGACGACGCGCTCACGGCCAACCACGTCCCCGTGCAGATGCTCTGGTTCTGCGGCTCGCTGAGCGACGACCCGGGCGTCGCCCACGGCCAGTGTCTCACCCCCAAGGGACCAGATCCGCAGCTGACGCTGCACTTCGAGCTGCGGTGGCTGGCGCGCTATCTGAAGGGCGACACCGCGGTGGATACCGGACCCGCGTTCACCTGGATCTCGGACGCCGGCACCGAGCACACGGCTCCGGCCTACCCACCCGCACCCGGCGCCGCGGTCACCGGCACGGGATCGGGGACGCTGGCGCTGGCCGCCGGAGATACCTCGGGCGCGCTGATCGTGGCCAGCCCCGCGACCAACGCCGTCAGCGTGCCGCTGAGCACCCCGAGCGCCGGAACCGAGCTGCTCGGCGAGCCAACGCTCACCCTCAGCTACTCGGGAACCGCCAGCAGCCCCGACGGCCGGCTGTACGCGCAGATCGTCAGCAACGCCAACGGCCTGGTCCTCGGCAACCAGGTGACGCCGATCCCCGTCATCCTCGACGGCCAGGCTCACAGCACGACGATTCCGCTCGAGGCGGTGGCCGCCGACGCCGGATCGGGCTCCTCCTACACGCTGCAGATCACCGACGGCACGAGTGTCTACTTCGCGGCCCGCGAGGCCGGCGCGGTCACCCTCTCCAGGATTTCGGTGAGCGTCCCCACGGTTGCCGCCGGCGCCTCCTCGGTCGTCACCGGTCCGACCCCGACCGGCGCCGGGAGCACCGCCCCGGGGGCGGCGAAGTTCTCGTGCGCGACGCCGACGGGCGCGATCGCCCGCCGGTCGCTCGGGCCCGTCGCGCTCGGCATGACCCGGACGCGCGCCCGCCGCGCCTTTCCGCGGGTGTCGACGCGCGCGCGGCGCTACATGGACTTCTTCTGCCCCACCAACGGCGGGATCCGCGTCGGTTACGCATCGCCGGGGCTGCTGCGCGGTCTCCCCGCGCGTGAGCGCCCCGGGCTGCGCGGCCGCGCCGTCCTCATCCTGACCGCCAACGCCCACTACGCGATCCGCGCGGTGCGGTCGGGCTCACGGCTGTCGTTTGCCCGCCGCCGCCTGCACCTCAAGACGTTCCACGTCGGGCGCAACTTCTGGTACCTGGCGCCCGACGGACCGGCCACCGCCGTGCTCAAGGTCCGCCGCGGGCGGGTGCAGGAGGTCGGCATCGCCAACCGCCCGCTGACGACGGCGCGACGCCCGGCGGCGCGCTTCTTGCGCACCTTCTCCTAACCGCGCCGTTGCCAACGCCGACGCGCGGTGCGACACTGGGTCGACCGCAACCGTCCGCAGTGCCTGCCGGAGGTGATGTGCATGTCAGACCCGGCCCACGTCCTCGTCGTCGCGAACCAGACGGCGGCCACCGAAGGACTGATCGCGGCCGTCCGCGAGCGCGCCGCGAGCCGCCCGGCCACGTTTCACCTCGTCGTCCCCCGTCAAGCCCACGGCATGCACCGGCTCGTCGATCCCCAGGATGCCAACGACGACGAGGCCCAGGCGGTCCTCGACCGTGCCCTGCCGCTGCTCACCGATGCGGCGGGCCGCCCGGTCACCGGCAGCATCGGCGATCCCGAGCCGCTCGCGGCTATCCACGATGCCGTCAACCTCGGCCACTACGACGAGATCATCATCTCGACGCTGCCGTCGCGGGTCTCGCGGTGGCTGAGGCTCGACATCGTCTCCAAGACGCGCGCGCTCGGCCTCCCGGTGACGCACGTGGAGGCGGTCAGCCGGGCCGAGGCTCCGGCTGCCGCATAGCCGCCGGCGGCGTCGCGAGCGCCGGGTCATCGACCCGGCTGCTGGGGTCGATGAGGATCTTCGCGTGGGCGTCGGGGTCGCCGAGGGCGGTGAACGCGGCGGCGACGCCGTCCAGGCCCACCGTGGCCGTGACCAGCGGCGCGGGATCGACCGTGCCGTCGGCGAGCATGCGCAGCGTGTCGCGAAACTCGAGCGGGGTGTAGCCGAACACGAACCGCAAGTCGAGCTCCTTGTTGATGGCCATCGCCGGGGTGAGCTGGTCGACGCCGACGCACACGCCGACGACGACGATGCGCGAGAACAGGGGCGCGCCGTCAAGGATGCTCTCGATCACGCCGGGCATCCCCACGCACTCGAAGATCACCGGATGCTTGGGCTTGCCGCCCAGCGCTTCGCCCAACCGCCACACGTGCCACCAGTCGACGGGGAGGCGGTCGAGCTTCTCCTTGGTGCCCACGGCGAGCTCGAACGCGGACGGGATGTTCTGAAGATGCCCGCGACCGCCGGCGGCCGCGTACGGGGACTCGTGACGGGGATCGACGACGACGTCGGCGCCGCAGGCGGTGGCCAGCGCGCGCCGCCCCGGCGAGTAGTCGCTGGCCACGACGGTGCGCACGCCCCGGGCCTTGAGGAGCAGGATGACCGCCAGCCCGACCGGCCCGCAGCCGATGACGATCGCCACCGTCCGCTTGCCGACCTCGCCGCGGCGCACCGCGTGCCAGGCGACGGCCATCGGCTCGGTCAGCGCGGCGACGTCCGATCCCAGGCCGTTGGGGACCTCCATCATCAGCGACTCCTCGACGAGCGTCTGCTCGGCGTAGGCGCCCGGCGCGTGCACCGACAGGCCGAGGAGATCGACGCCGCCCCCGCCGCGGAGCATCGGGACGGCGACGACCCGCGTCCCGGTGGGCAGGCGCTTGCGACAGCCGGGTCCGTGCTCGGCGACCTCGCCGCAGAACTCGTGGCCGAAGACGATCGGCTCATCGGACCGCGCGAAGCGGTCATAGCCCACGCGCGTCGCGAGCTGCGCCCAGGCGTCACATCCCTCGCGCGCGTGCAGGTCAGAGCCGCAGATCCCGCACCGCAGCACCGCGATGCGCACCTGGCCGCGGCCCGGCACCGGCTCGGACCGGTCGGTCACCGCGAGCTCGGCGTCCTGGCAGACGACCGCCCTCACCGCGGGCACCGGACACGACGCAGGCCGATCACGGCGCGGATTCTCTCATCCCGCTCGCGGGGCGAGGGCCAGCCGGTTCCAGTGGATCCGAATCGTCTCCCCGAACTCCGTGATGACGAGCACGACGCTCTCACACCGGCGACAGCGCGCGACCGGCCCGGGGGCCCGCGCGTACACGATCAGCTCGCCGAGGACGAAGGTGTGCCCGCAATGTCCGCACGTCGCGCGCGCCGTGGTCATCTCCTGGCCCAGATGCTGGTGCAGGGGTCCGGCGATGGCGTTCCCGTCAAGGGCGCGCTCGTCCATGGGGCTCGTCATCCGCTCGAGGGCCCGAACCGCTCGGTCTTGATGCGCTCGGGTGGATGGCGGCGCGCCACCATCCGCTGGCTGATCGTCTCCACGAACCCGGTCGGGCCGCAGATGTAGATCCACGGTCGCTCGCTTGCCGCCCACGCCGCGGCGTCGAGCAGGGGGTCGTCGATCCGCCCCCGGTGCCCGTTCCAGTCCTCCGGCCAGGACCGCGTCAGGGTCACCGCGACCTCGAGCTGTGCGTCAGCGGGCGCCTCGAGCAGCTCCCGGCGGTAGATGACATCGGGGAGCGAGCGCGCCGAATACAGCAGCCGGGTCGGCGTCCGGCTCCCGGTGGCGGCGCGATGGCGGAGCATCGCCCGCAGCGGGACGATGCCCGAACCGCCGGCGAACAGCTGGAGCGGTCCCGGCTGGGCACTGTCCCAGACGAAGTAGCCGCCGATCGGGCCGCGCAGCTCCAGTTCGTCGCCGGGGCGAAGCTCCTCGGTCAGATACGGCGAGACCTCACCGTCGTCGATCTCCTCGACGGTGAGCACCAGGTGCGGGTCCTCGGGGGCCGAGGCGATCGAGTAGCTGCGCTGGGCCTGGTAGCCGTCGGGCGCGGTGAGCCGGACGTCGACGTGCTGGCCGGCGCGATGCCCGGCCCAGTCGGGTGCCTCGAGCACGATGCTCTTGCACCGGCCGGTTTCCGCGGTCAGCTGCGCGACGCGCGCCAGCTGCCAGGTCAGTCGCCCTGGTATCGCTGCTCGCGCCATGGATCGCCGTGGTTGTGATAGCCGTAGCCCTCCCAGAAGCCGGGCTCATCGCTGAGGGTGAGCGTCAGGCCGCGAACCCACTTGGCGCTCTTCCAGAAGTACAGGGCGGGGACGAGCAGGCGGGCGGGCCCGCCGTGCTCGGGCTCCAGGGCCTGCCCGCCGTACTCGTAGGCCACCCACGCTCGGCCGCCGGTGACGTCGTCGAGTGACAGGTTGGTCGTGTACCCGCCATCGCTCCATGCCGTCAGGTACCGGGCCTCGGATTGCACGGCGCCGAGCAGCGTGTCGACGGAGACCCCTCGCCACTCGGTGTCGAGCTTTGACCACTTCGTGACGCAGTGGATGTCGCGCGTGATCGTCTCGGCCGGCAGGCTCGTCAGCTCCGACCACGACCACGTCACGCTCATGTCGACCGCTCCGTCGATCGTGAACGTCCACTCGCTCAGGTCGGCGTGCGGCGTGGGCCCGGCCGAGAGCACCGGGAAGTCGAGGGTCACGTACTGCCCGGGCGGGACCCGCGAAGGGTCGACGGTCTCGCGTCGCCGGCCGGAGAATCCGCGTGAGATGGGTGACATCGGACAGCCTCATCCCTTCGGTCGAGGAGGGCATGCTCTGCTACCTGCGGCCAACCGTAATCGATGGCGCAGCGCGCGACCAGCTTCGGCGGGCCGCCACGCCCGCGCCCTGGGACGCTGACAGGATGAAGCGGATGCCGGCGACGACCCGCCCCGACAAGCGATCCGAGGCCCGGGCCGCCCACGAGCACCTGCTGCACGCTGATCCGCGCATGGCGGCGCTCGCCGCGCGGCAGGGCCCGGTCGACCCCTACACGTGGCCCGGCATCCCGCTCGCCGACGGTGATCTGCTCGGCGGGCTCGCGCTTCACATCTGCTCCCAGCAGATCTCGACCCGGGTCGCCCTTCTGCTCTACGACCGGCTGCGCACGCTGCTCGGCGGCCGCATCGACGCCGCCGGCCTGGCCGCCGCCGATGAGGATCAGCTGCGCGAAGCCGGCCTGCCCCGCGCCAAGGCGCGCGCGCTGCGGGGAGTCGGCGAGCGCATCGAGTCCGGAGCGCTGGACCTCGCCGGGCTGCGCAAACTCGACGACGACACGGTCCAGGCGACGCTGGTGGCCCTGCCCGGCATCGGCCCGTGGTCGGCGCAGATGTTCCTCTTGCACGACCTGCAGCGTCCCGACGTGTTCGCCGCCGGCGACGTCGCTCTGCGCAGCGCCATCGCCCGCCTCGATGGGCTGCCGCTGACTCCCGGGCAGCGCGCGGCGGCCGCCCGCGCGAGGGTCTGGCAGCCCTACCGCTCCTACGCGTCGGCCCATCTCTGGACCGCCAACGAGGCCGGCACCGAGGGTTAGGCGCCGGTGAGCTGCGCCGGCGCGGGGACGCCGAGCCGATCGTCAGGGCGCATCGCGAACCCGGCCTCCTCGCCGAGGGCGTGCGCGGCGAGCGCCCGGCCAAGCACCGGCGCGTGCTTGAACAGGTTGTGACCGACGAGGAACGAGGCGCCGCCGCTGCGCCACAGCGCCCACGCGTCGTGACCCCAGTCAAGCTCGGTGATCCAGCAATGACGGGCCTGCACGGGCTCGGGCACGAGCCCCGGCAGCGCCCGGGAGACGTAGCGCGTCGTACGCTCGGCGATCGCGGCCAGCCCCTCGGGGTCGACGAGGCCGCCGTCGGCGTGGACCGGGGTCTCGTCCACCCCGACGGCGTAGAGGCGGTTGCCGGGCAGTGGATCGGCGTAGGCGCTGGGCTCGCCGAAGGCGCCGCTGCCCTCGAGCAGGCACGCCAGCCGCGCCGGCGGCTCGCCGCGGACCGCATAGGCGAGGCGGACGTGCGCGTACTGGCGGACCGGCACCTCGAGGCCGGCTCCACGGGCCAGCGACGCCGTGACCCGGCCGGCGCACACGACGACGCGCTCATACTCGGCGGTGCCGGCGCCGGCGCGGACCTGCACCATGCCGTTCGCGGTCGGGCGCACCGCGAGGACCTCATCGAACACGAGGCGGTCGCTCACCGCGTCGCCGAGCATCGCGATCGCGGCTCGCGTGCGGATGACGCCGCCGTCCTCGTCGAGCAGCGCGTCGCCGTCCCACGCGGCGAGCGGCGGCAGGCGCTCGGCGAGCTCGGCGGAG
The DNA here is from genome assembly GCA_963744845.1 of uncultured Solirubrobacteraceae bacterium. GTDB lineage: Bacteria > Actinomycetota > Thermoleophilia > Solirubrobacterales > Solirubrobacteraceae > Palsa-465. Next base: position 176,680 of record CAVUVE010000009.1, on the reverse strand, counting down.
CCGATCAGGCGCCCCCGGGCCCCGCCGCGACGCAGCAGCTCGGCGCGCCGGCGCGCCGCGGGGCCGATCGTGACGACCCCGTCGGCGCTGACGAGCTCCTGTCCGCTGCGCTGCTCCCACTCGCGCCACAGCGCCCGGGACTCCCGCGCCAGGGCCACGAGGCGCGGATCCTCGTGGGTGTGGCGAAAGATGCGCGAGTCGCCGCCCGACTGCCCGTTGCCGGGGACGCCGCGCTCGTAGATCGCGACCCGCGCGCCCCGCTGGATCAGGGCGTCGGCCGTGGAGAGGCCGACGATCCCGGCCCCGATGACGGCGATGTCCGCTCCGTTGGACACGCTCCACAACCTAACGGCTGCGGATCGGCAACAATGGCGACCGCATGGGACGCCTGGACGGCAAGACAGCGCTCATCACCGGCGGCTCGGGAAGCATCGGGCTGGCCACCGCCCGCGTCTTTCTCGCCGAGGGCGCGGCCGTGATGATCGTCGACCGCGATGGGAACGCGCTGGCCCGCGCCGAGGCCGAGCTCGGGTCCGGGCAGCTCGCCGTCCAGACCGTCGACGTGACCAGCGAGGACCAGGTCCGCAACGCCGTGGCTGCCACCGTCGCGCGCTTCGGCCGGCTTGACATCGCGTTTGCCAACGCCGGGGTGTTCGGCGAGGTCGCGCCGGTGAGCGAGTATCCGGTCGACGTCTTCACCCAGGTGATGATGGTCAACGTCGTCGGGAGCTTCCTCGTGGCCAAGCACGCCCTGGCCACCATGGCCCCCGGGGGCAGCCTCATCATCAACTCGAGCGTCGTCGGCCTCACCTCGGATCGCGGCATCGCCGCCTACGCGACGTCCAAGCACGCGGTCGTCGGGCTCATGCGCACCGCGGCCAAGGAGATGGCGGCCGCGGGGATCCGCGTCAACTCGATCCACCCCGGCCCCACCGACAACGACTTCCAGCACGCGATCGAGATAGAGGCGATCGGCGCCTCCCGGGAGGAGTCGGCCGAGGTCTTCGAGCAGATGATCCCGATGGCCCGACACGCCTCTCCCGACGAGATCGCGCGCGCCGTCCTGTTTCTCGCCAGCGATGACTCGAGCTTCATGACGGGAGCCACGCTGGCCGTCGACGGCGGGCTCAGCATCTGATGGCGGTCGCGGCCGTCGTCGAGGAGGCCGGCGCCGCGTTCGTGCTCCAGGAGGTCGAGCTCGACGAACTCCGCGCCGACGAGGTGTTGATCGACGTGCGCGCGAGCGGGATCTGCCACACCGACCTGGGGGCGCGCGCCGGGGGTTACCCGACGCCGCTGCCCTGCGTGCTCGGCCACGAGGGCGCCGGGGTGGTGGCCGCCATCGGTCCGGCCGTCAGCGGGCTGGCGGTCGGTGATCGCGTGGCGATGAGCTACGCCTCGTGTGGCGCCTGTCGCGCCTGCCGCTCCGGGCGCCCAATGTACTGCGCCGAGTTCCTGCCCCGCAACTTCCTCGCTCGCCGCGGCGACGGCTCGACGTCGCTGCGTCGAGCCGGCCAGCCGCTCGCGTCACAGTTCTTCGGTCAGTCGAGCTTCGCCACGCAGGCGATCTGTCACCAGCGCAGCGTGACGAGGATCGACGCCGAGATCCCCTTCGAGCTGCTGGCGCCGTTCGGCTGCGGCATCCAGACGGGGGCGGGCGCGGTCCTCAACGTCCTGCGGCCCGCCACGGCGTCGTCGCTCGTCGTCCTCGGGGCCGGCGCGGTCGGCATGTCGGCGGTGATGGCCGCCCATCTCGTCGGATGCGCCACGATCGTCGCCGTCGACCTGGTCGCGGCCCGCCTCGAGCTCGCCGCCGAGCTCGGAGCGACGCACACCATCGACGCCGCCGCCGAGGACATCGTCGCCCGCGTGCGGGAGATCTGTCCCGGCGGAGCCGATTTCTCGCTGGAGTGCACGGGGAATCCGGATGTCCTGCGCCAGGCGGTCGACATGCTCGGCTCCGACGCCACGTGCGGCGTGATGGGCGCGCCCCCGTTCGGCACCGACGTGCACCTCGACGTCAACGAGCTCATCGCGCTCGGCCGCAGGGTTCGGGGGATCGTCGAGGGCGAGAGCATCCCGCAGGTGTTCATCCCCCAGCTCGTCGAGCTGTGGCGGACGGGGCGCTTCCCCGTCGATCGCCTGATCAGCACGTTCGCGTTCCCCGAGATCAACGACGCGGTGGCCGCGATGGACTCCGGACAGGTGATCAAGCCCGTCGTTCTGTTCGCCTGACCGGGCGACTGGCCTCGACGTCGATTCTCGCCGCCTGAGCCGGGCGCTCGCCGGGGCGCTCGGACAGGTACATCGCGACGGCCGTCCTGCGCCGGGCCAGGCAGCGCGGACAGCGTTCGATCGCCAGGTAGGAGGCGCGCAGGCGGATGCTCAGCCCGCAGCATGGACAGTTCACGTAGGACATGGCTCATCGCGCAGTGCGCCCGGGCCACGCTACGCGACCGCCGCGCCGCCATCGAGCCATCATGTCTGACCGCGTACGTCCGCCCACGCGGATCGTCGCGGCCGGGCTCAGCTCACCGGCAGCGTCTCGGGTCCCGGCCGGTCGCGCTGGGCCGGGCGCTCGCGCGAGGAGCGCTCGGCGGGGTCGCGCTCGGCCAGCCACGCGATCGCCTCCACCAGGGCGGCGGCGTGATCGAGCGGCGGGGTGACCGCGAGCAGGTGCGCGAGGTCGCCGATCCGCAGGACGGCCATGCTCTCGTCGCGCAGATCGCACTCGGGCCACAGATCGGAGTCGAGGGTCGTGATGATGCGCTCGGCGTGAACCAACCACCGCCCCGCCGTCTCCGGCGCGACGCCGGCGGCGTAGCGGGCGACGAGCCACAGGGCGAAGGCGGCCAGCGGCTGGACGCTCGGACGGCGCATGAGCTCCATGGCCTCGGCCAGCTCGGGCTGGGCGATGACCTGGTCGCGGGCCGATCGGCTGAGCAGCCGGGTGCCGATCGCGCTGGCCAGCATGAACTCGTGGCCGACCTCACCGGCCTTCTCGATGCTCAGCTCGGCATGCTCGACCGCCGCCTGAAAGCGACCGTCGACATGGGCGTCGAGGGCGAGGAAGTAATGCGTCCACCCCAGCGAACGGGGGCTGGCCTCGGGCGTGAGCAGCTCCAGCAGCTGGGGCCGCAGACGACGCATGTCCTCGCGGTCGCGGGCGTTGAGCGCCTGACCGAAGAGATTGCCGGTCGCCATCGCCAGGGCCTCGAGGTCGCCGATCTCCGACGCGCGGGCGGCGAGCCGGCGGTGCCACGCCTTGGCGGTCGGGCTGTAATCCAGAAAGGCCGCCGCCCGCAGGAGCGCCACCTCCCGATCACCCGGCAGCGAGAAGCGCGCGAGCAGCTGGTCGACGAGCTCCTGACCCTCCTGCCGCAGCATTCCGGCCAGCCACAGCGGCCGCAGTCCGAGGCCGAGGGCCTCGGCTGACGCCTCGTCGCCGCTCTCGATCGCATCCTCGAGCGCGGCGCGCAGGTTGGCGTGGTCGGCGAGCAGCGGCTCGGCGACGTCGCCGGGGGCGCCGCCGGCGTCAAAGGCGTCGCTCGCCGGGCCGACCAGAGCGGCGAAGTACTCCCGGTGGCGGGCCCGCGCCTGCGCGGACTCGCCGCTGGCGGCGAGCTCGTCGAGCGCGAAGGCCCGCACGAGCACCCGCAGCTCCAGCCGCCCGTCGTCTCCCGGCCGGCGAGCGAGCCCGGCCTCGAGCAGCTCGTCGGCGACGGCGTCGGCGGGGGCGCCGGTGATCGCCTCAAGCCCGGCGAGGGTGAAGCCGCCCAGGAACACGGCGGCACTGCGCAGGGCATGGCGGCTGCTCCCGGCGAGCAGGTCATAGCTCCAGCGGATCGTCGCCTCGAGCGTCTGCTGTCGGTCGGGCAGATCCCGTAGGGCGTGCTCGCCGATGAGCAGCGGCTGAGCGAGCTGGTCGGCGATCTGGGCCGGGCTGAGCGAGTGCGAGCGCGCGGCGGCGAGCTCGATCGCCAGGGGCAGGCCATCGAGCGCGCGGCAGATCCGCGCGATCGTCCGGGTCGTCGGCGCGTCGATCGCCAGGGCGCGGTTGGCCGCGGTCGCGCACTGGATGAACAGCTGCACGGCCGGGCTCCGTGACGCCTGGGGCTCGCTCTCGTCGGCCGGCAGCTCGAGCGGCTCCACGTCGAATGTCTGCTCGCCGCGGATCCGCAGCGCCGTGCGGCTGGAGACGAGCACCCGGACCGGCGCGGCAAGCGCCAGCAACTCGGCGACGAGCGCCGCCGCATCGAGCAGATGCTCGAAGTTGTCGATGACGAGCAGCAGCTCGCGGTCGCCGAGGTAGCCGACCAGGCCATCGGCGGTCGGCCCGTCGGTCCCGTCGCGCTGGGCGAGCGCGGTCGCGATCTCGGCGGCGACGAGCGCCGGGTCGGTCAGCCGCTCGAGGCGCACGAACACGGCCCCGTCGGCAAAGGCGTCCTCGTGGCGGCGGGCGACCTCGAGCAGCAGCCGGGTCTTGCCCACACCGCCGGGGCCGGTCAGGGTGATGAGGCGCGCATCGGGATCGGCGATCAGTCCGGCGAGCACCTCCAGCTCGCGCTCGCGCCCCACCAGGCGAGTCAGCGGCCGCGGCAGCTTGGAGCGGGCCGGCGCGGGCGCGTCGGCCGGGGCGAGCGGTCGGCCGGGCGCCGGCGGCGCGGCGGGTGCCGGCGCGGGGATCAGCGTCGGATCGTGCTCGAGGATTCGCTGCTGCAGACGCGTCAGCTGCTCGCCGGGATCGAGTCCCAGCTCGGCGGCGAGCCGGTGGCGGGCGCGCTGAAAGGTCTCCAGGGCATCGGCCTGACGCCCGGCGCGATGCAAGGCGAGCATCAGCTGCCCCCACGCGCGCTCCTCGAACGGATGCTCGCCGGTCAGTCGCTGAAGCTCGGCCACCAGCTCGCCGGCTCCGCCGGCGGCGAGATCGGCGTCGATGCGCCAGAGCGTCGTCTGCAGCCGCTTCTCCTCGAGCTCGCGACGCCAGTCGGCGATGCTCCCCTCACAGGCGATGTCACACAGCGGCTCGCTGCGAAACAGGGCCTCGGCGGCGCGCAGCAGCTCCGCGGCGCGGGCCGGGTGCTCGCGGGCCTGCTCGAGCAGCGCGTCGACGTGCGACACGTCGAGCTCGAAGCCATCAGGCGCCAACGCGTACCCGGCCGGTCCGAGGACGAGCAGCCCGTCGAGCAGTGCCCGCAGCTTGGAGAGGTGGACGTGGAGCGCCGAGACGGCGGTCGCCGGCGGCTGCGCCCCCCACAGCTCATCGATCAGCCGGTCGCGAGACAGCGGTGCTCCCGCGCTGTGCAGCAGCAGCGCCAGCAACGAGCGTTGGCGGCCGCTGGGCACCGGCACGGCGCTGCCGTCCAGCTCGAGCACAAGCGGACCGAGCACGGCGAAACGCCACACGCCACCAGTCACCCCACGCCAAGACTAGACCGCTGCCCCCGCCACCACAAGCGCGGGCCTTTGGCGGTTCTTTGGTCGGCCTTCGGTGGTCTCACCGAGGCTGCCGTCCATCACCGCAACGTTCCCGAACCAAAGGAGGGGGCACACAGTGGGACTGTTCACCAAGATGCGAGACCTGACCGGGTCGGTCTCCAAGGAGCTGCTCAGCGACGGGCTGCTCGGCCGGGGGATCATCGTCGGCGTCAAGCAGACCTCGGTCAGCACCGGCGTGGACTTCGACCCGTCGCACGTCTGCGCATTCACCGTCGAGGTGGCGCTCGACAACGAACCGCGCTACACCGCAACCTGCCGGCAGGCCGTCAAGGCGACGATCATGCCCCAGCTGATGACGCCGGGCGCGACCGTCGCCGTCCGCGTCGACCGCAACGACCACAGCCGGATCGCCCTGTCGCTCGGCGAGGCTCCGCCGACGGTGACGATGGCCGCCGCGGGCTCCGGCGATCCCAAGGTGGGCTCGGCAGCTCGGATCCTCTCCGAGGGTCAGGCATGCACGGCGGTGATCGTGCAGTGCCAGCCGCTCGGGATGCGCAATCCCGCGGGCGACGACATGTACGCGTTCGCGCTCACGATCATGGCTGCCGATCTCGCCCCGTACCAGATCCAGGTCGGCAATCCCGTTCCCGCGGCCGCACTGCCGCTGCTGTACCCGGGCAAGACCGTGCCGGCCAGGCGGATGCCCGCGGGCGACGAGCGCGAGGTGGCCATCGACTGGTCGGCGGCCCTCGCCGAGCTGTCGAGCACCGCCGCCTGAGCTCTGACGTTCCCGGCGGGCGCGCCGTACCTCGACCGCCGGTCATGACCGCAGTCCATCTCGATTCAACATCTCGATTCAACTAAGGAGACACACATGGTCCTCGTCACTGGTAACTGGAAGCTCTATCTGGTCGGACTGGCCGCCTCGCTGGCGATCTTCGCGGTGCTGTTCTTCACCGTGATCCAGCCCGACAACAACACCGCCAACCAGGCCGTGAAGACCGGCCTGCAGCAGAGCCAGCAAGCGCTCAACCAGGCCTCGAAGCAGCTCAACAGCACCGGTGCCGCGGCCAGCTCGAGCGCCGCCGGCGGCGCGGGCAGCGCGGTCACCAAGCAGGCCAAGCAGCAGCTCAGCAGGGCGTCCAAGCTGACCAGCTGCGTAGCCTCGGCCGGCACCGACCCGAGCAAGCTCGCGGCCTGCCAGTCGAAGTTCGCCGGCAACTAGGCACCGGAGCCGGGTGCAGCGGCCCGCGAGGCGATCACGCCTCGCGGGCCGCCGCGCCGGGGCGGCGTCAGCCGCGAACGCCGCGCACCGGGATCGAGAGCGACGGGGTGTGCACGACGCATCCCGAGACTGAGTCCCCGGCGGCTCCGGCGCTCGCCGCCGCCCCCGCCGCCGGGAACGCGGTGGCGAGCGCGTCGGCGATCAGATGGGCGCGGGCGGCGTAGCCGGGCGAGTAGTAGTGGATTCCGTCGGGGATGAACCACGAGTCCCTGACGACCGACGCCCAGTCGTAGACCCGCATGTTCGGATAGCGGCGGCAGGCCTGGAGCAGCGCCTCGTCCCAGCGCGCCATGTTGGCCTCGGCGTACGGACCGCGTGACACCAGCGACTTCACGTTGACCCACATCACCGGCTGATCACCGATCGTCGACATCATCCGGGCGATCCGCGCGGCCAGGCTGACGTTCGAGCCGACGAAGACGTCGGCGCTGTCGTTCGTCCCGAGGGCGAGCACCCAGCATCCGTGGTAGCCACCGGCCCCCAGACGGTGGGCCACCGTCTGAGCGTTCGTCTTGCCGGGCAGCGTCTCGACGATCGAGGTGGCGGCCGTGATCTCCATGTGCTGCTCGGTCGCGCCCACGCGCGCGTACTGGGCGGTGATGCGCTGCCCGGGATCGGGCAGGTAGTCGCTCGAGGTCAGGCCGAGCGAGGTGGAGTCGCCGATGTGGACGACGGCGCGGCAGGAGCTGCGCACGGGCCCGCGTTGGGTGGCCGGCGGGGCGACCGTGGCCGGGCTCGGGGTCGTGGCCGTCGCCGTGGTCGATGGCGCCGGAGGCGGTGGCGTTGTCGTCGACGAGGCCACCGTCAGCGGCTCCGGCGCACCGAGCGTCGCCCGCTGGGCGACGACCGACCTCGGCGCCGAACCCCCGAACCGGGGCGGACGCACCCCGGCCAGCGCCAGCCCCGTCACCACCACGGCGAGCCCGGCCCCCGCCAGCATGCCGCGCGCGCCCAGCGACAGCCGTCCCGGCCGCCCCCCAGCGACGCGCAGCGACGTCCACGTTCGCCCGAGCGCGCCGTGACGGATCGGCTCCTCGACGAAGCGCCAGGAGAGGGCCGCCAGCAGCACGCTGGCCGCCACCTGGGCGACGGCGCGCAGCGGCGCCACGGCGTGGCTGGACGCGGGCGTGGTCAGGACGATGATCGGCTGGTGCCACAGGTAGATGCCGTACGAGCGCACGCCCACCCAGCGCAAGGGAGCCGACCCGAGACCTCGGGCCAAGCGGCTGGCCGGGTGCGCGCCGGCCGCGACGACGAGGACGGTGGCCAGCGACAGGAGCACGAGCCCGCCGCGGTAGAGAAACGGCGAGTACTCGTTGGTGCGCCATACGAGGACGACGATCCCCGCCAGGCCGACGGCGCCGCCGGCGTCGATGATCGACCGCGCTCGGGCCGTGACCCGGCCGGTGAGCGCCCGGCTCGGCCACACCATGGCCAGCGCGGCGCCGAGCAACAGGCCGAACGCGCGGGTGTCCGAGCCGTCGTAGACCCGCGAGGGATCGAGGCTCGGGTGATAGAGCAGCGCCATCTCGATCGCCGAGGCGGCGGCCAGCGCGAGGGTCACGCCGGCCAGCCGCGGGCGCACCTTGATCGAGCGCCGCCGTTCGCGCACCAGCCACACCCCGATCAGCAGCAGCCACGGCCACACCACGTAGAACTGCTCCTCCACCGCCAGCGACCACAGGTGCTCCAGCGGCGACGGTGGCCCGAGCTGCGCGAAGTAGGAGACGTGGTGGACGATCTGCCACCAGTTGTTGACGTACAGGAGCGCGGAGACGGTCTGGCCCCGGACATCGGCAAGGCGGGCATGAAAGCCGCAGGCCACCCACACCGACACGACGGCGAGCATCACGTACAGCGCAGGGAGCAACCGGCGCGCCCGGCGCGCCCAGAAGTCGGCCAGCCGCCGGCGACCGCCGTCCCATTGAGCGAGCAGCAGGTCGGTGATCAGGTAACCGCTGAGGGTGAAGAACACCCCGACGCCGAGCAGCCCGCCGGGCGCCCACCCGAGGCCGAGGTGATAGGCGATGACCGCGGACACCGCCAGTGCACGCACGCCGTCCAGCGCCGGCATGTAACGAGCCGAACGCAGAACAGGCTCAGGCACAGTGGCGCGATGGTACGTCGGCCCGCCTCCCCGCCCTGCGAGATTCGTTTCACCGCGCGGCCGCGCGAGCCCTCGGCGGCGCTCAGCGGACCCAGCGGCCGGCCCACAGGCGCAGGCGCAGGCTTCGCCGCCCGTCGCGCTCGGTGACGGTGAACGAGTGGGCTTGCGGCGGGGGGTCGGCGAGCAGGCGCTCGATCACGCCCGCCGCGGTGGTGGCGCCGGAGCCGCGGCGCAGCCAGTCATCGAAGTCGAGCTCGAGCCCGAGCACGACGTCCTCCTCGAGCCGGAGACCGGCGGCCGTGCCCAGCCGGCGCAACCGGCCGCGGCCCAGACAGGCCCAGTGCGAGGGATCGCGCAGCCGCTCGATCTCCTGCGACCACGCGGCGGCGTCAGCGTCGTCATCGGCGAGATGGTCGGCGACGACGATCGCCCCGCCGGGGCGCACGACGCGGGCCATCTCCTCGAGGACGCGTCCCGGCGCTGGGATGTGGTGCAGCGAGAAGCGGGTGATCGCGCCGTCGAAGGAGGCGTCGGGCTCCTCCAGCGCGGTCGCGTCGCCGACGGCGAAGGTGACGTTGACCAGGCCGGCCTGCGCCGCCTGGCGGCGGGCGACCTCGATCATCGCCGGGGTCAGGTCGACGCCGTGCACGGTCCCGACCGCGCCGGCCAGCCGCCGGGCGATGATCCCCGGGCCGCACGCCACCTCCAGCCATCGCTGGTCGGCGCGCGGGGCGGCCAGGCGCAGCAGTTCATCGAGCGTCCGCTCCGACCGCGCGACGGTGCTCGTCGCGAAGGTCTCGGACTGGTGGGTGAACTCACCGACGACGTCCTGGCTGACCATCACCGGCAGTATGACTCCCGTGCGCCGCCGCACCCCCTATGACCGCGAGATCTTCCTCCTCGCGCTGCCCGCCCTCGGAGCGCTGGCCGCCGAGCCCCTGTACCTGCTCGCCGACACGGCGATCGTCGGGCACCTCGGCACGCCCCAGCTGGCTGCCCTGGCCCTGGCGAGCACGCTGCTGACCGGACTGGCCACGTTCTGCAACTTCCTCACTTACGGCGTGACCGCGCAGGTGGCTCGCTTGCACGGCGCCGGTCAGGCCGAGCGCGCCGGCGCGGTCGCCGCCCAGGCCCTGTGGGTCGCGATCGGCCTCGGTCTGCTCGTGACCGGCGTCGCCGCGGGGCTGGCCGGCCCGCTCATCGGCCTGCTCGGCGGCGGTGGCCATGTCGCCGCCATGGCCACGACGTTCCTGCGCATCGGCGCGCTCGGACTCCCGTTCGCGTTGATCGCACTCGCCGGCCAGGGCTACTTGCGCGGGATCGGCAACCTGCGCACACCGCTCGTCGTCGTCGTGGCCGCCAACCTCGTCAACGTCATCCTCGAGCTGGCGTTCGTGTACGGACTGCACTGGGGACTGGCCGGCTCGGCGTGGGGAACGGTGATCGCCCAGGCGGGGATGGGAGCGGCCTTCGCCGCCGCCCTGCTCCGCGCCCCGGCCGGCGCGGCCGGACGCCGCCCCCGCCTCACCCAGATGCGGCCCCTGCTGCGCATGGGCAGCGCCCTCATCCTGCGCACGGCCTCGCTGTACGGCTCCTTTCTCGTGGCCAGCGCCGTCCTGGCGCGCGTCAACGCGTGGTCGCTGGGCGCTCACCAGATCGGCATGCAGCTGTTCGGCCTCCTCGCGCTCGTCCTCGACGCGATCGCGATCGCCGGACAGGTGATCGTCGGTCGCCGGCTGGGCGCCGGGGACGGCGCGGGGGCCCGGGCGGCCGCCCAGCGGATGATCGAGCTCTCGGTGGCCGGCGGGGTCGTGCTCGGGCTGGCCCTGATGGCGCTGGAGGGCGTGATCCCGCGCGCGTTCACCACCGATCCCCGGGTCATCGAGCGTGCCGAGGCGTTCTGGCCGCTGTTCGCGGCCATGCAGCCCGTGGGCGCGGCCGTGTTCGCGCTCGATGGGATCCTGCTCGGCGCCGGCGAGACCGACTACCTCGCGTGGAGCATGCTGGGGGCAAGCGTCGTGTACGCGGCGATGGCCGGGCTCGCGCTGGCCCTGCACTGGGGGATCGTCGGCGTGTGGGCGGGCTTTGACGTGCTCATGCTCGTCCGGCTGGCGACGTGCGGCGCGCGCTTTCACGGCGGCCGCTGGGTGGTCGTGGGGGCCGACTGATCGTCGCGTCAGGTCGGCGAGTCGTGCTCAGATGGGGTCTCGACGATCAGCCGGCTGGAGCGGCCGTGAGTGAAGAAGCTGAACGTCCACTGCATGGCGACGAGCAGACGGTTCTGAAAGCCGATCAGGTACCAGATGTGGACCACCAGCCAGACGACCCAGGCGGGGAGGCCGCTCAGCCGCACGAAGCCGACCTCGGCGACCGCCCGCCCGCGCCCGATCGTCGCCACGTTGCCCTTGTCGCGGTAGTGAAACGGCGGGTTTGACTCGCCGCGCAGCCGTCGGCGCACGCTCTTGCCGGCGTAGTGCCCCTGCTGGATGGCCACCGGAGCGACCCCGGGCAGGTCCTGGACCCCGCCGCCGGCGTCGCGCACCGCCGCCATGTCGCCGAGCACCATCACCTCCGGATGCCCGGGCAGCGTCAGGTCCGGCCCGACGATGACCCGGCCGGCGCGATCGACCTCGGCGCCCGAGGCGGTGCCGAGCATCGCGGCCAGCCCGGATGCGCGCACCCCGGCGGCCCACACGACGGTGCGGGCGGGGATCCGCTCGTGCGTGCCGTCCGGCGCCTCGAGCGTGACCGACTCGCTGTCGATGGCGACGACGGTGCGGTTGAGGGTCGGCGTGGCCCCGATGCGCTCCAGCGAGCGTGCCGCCTTGGCCGAGAGCTTCTCGGGAAACGCCGTCAGGAGACGGTCGGCCGTCTCGACGAGCAGCACCCGGGCCTCCGTGGGATCGATGCGGCGAAAGTCGCCGCGCAGCGTGTCGCGGGCGAGCTCGCCGATCTGGCCGGCCATCTCCACCCCGGTGGGACCGCCGCCGACGACTACGAACGTCAGCTGCGCGACCCGCTCGTCGGGATCGTCGATCATCTCGGCGCGCTCGAACGCGCTCAGCAGCCGCGAGCGCACGGTGACCGCCGACTCCAGCGACTTGACCTCGGCGGCATGCTCGCGCCATTCCTCGTGACCGAAGTACGAGTAGCTCGAGCCGGCCCCCACGATCAGCGTGTCGTACTCGACGGGATCGGGAGGCGCCTCGCCGGGCGAGACGTCGGCGAGGAGCACCCGCCGACCCGCGAGATCGACGCCGGTCACCTCGGCCAACAGCACCTCGACGTTGGGCGCCGACTTGAACAGCGCCCGCAGCGGGTAGGCGACCTCGCTCGGCGGCAGCGCGCCGGTGGCCACCTGGTAGCTGAGCGGCTGGAAGAGGTGGAAGTTACGCCGGTCGATGAGCGTCACCTGCACCGGCGCCTGCGCAAGCTGGCGGACGGCGCGCAGGCCGCCGAAGCCTCCGCCGATCACCACGACCCGATGGGGCTGATCGGTCATCGCGGCTCAGGAAAGCAGGTCTCGTCGCCAAAGTCCGCCTCTGTGGCCGGGGCGGGCCGACCCGCGGGCTCGGTCAGTCCGCGAACCCCACGGTCAGCGCCCGGCGGTAGCGCTCGGCCGAGCGGCGGACCGCCCCATGGGCGTCGGTGGCCACCACCCGCGCAAACCAGGCGCCGTACAGGCGGTCAAACGGCGCCGGCTCGAGCGCGGCCACCATCGCATCGACGGTCGACGCCGGCAGGGGGATGAGGTTCGGGTACTGCGCATGAAGCTGACCCAGCGGCGGTCGGCCACGACCTGGACGATGTCGCCCGAGAGCAGCGCCCCGCGCCCGCCGTCGCCGCCGGCCCAGTGGAGGACCGTGCCCCCGGCGAAGTGGCCACCGAGCCGCAGCAGCGTCACGCCCGCCATCAGCTCGTGCTGTTCGCCGTCCCAGAACTCGATCGCCGCGTCGGGCCGCATGACCCAGGCGCGGTCGGCGGCGTGGAGGCGGACGGGCGCCCCGAAGGCGTGGCTCCACTCCACCATCATCGTGTAGTAGTGCGGGTGCGAGATGGCGATCGCCGCCAGCCCGCCCCGGTCGCGCACCGCCTGCGCGATCTCGTCGTCGAGCAGCGCCTGGCAATCCCACAGGACGTTGCCGGCCGGCGTCTGGACGAGCAGCGCCCGCTGCCCGATGGCGAACGACGGCGCGCAGCCGATCTCGGGTGGTTGAGCGCGCGCCGTTTCGGGCAGTAGCTCGGCGATGGCAACGGCGGATCAGGTGCGTGGGCTGCTCGACCGCGGTCATTCCTATGAGACGGCCGCCCGTGAGCTGCACATCCCCGCCGGTCAGGCGTACATGATCGCCACCGGCCTGGCCGCCGACGGCGGCGACACCCCCAGTCCCGAGGAGCTGCGCGACAAGCGCGTGCTCTCGGGCAGCTCGCAGCAGCTCGTCAATCCCCCGCCGCTGCCCCCCCACCGCAACGAGCACGTGCTCGAATGGGTGCGCGAGCGCGCCGCCCGAGAGCTGAAGGGCGGGAGTTGACCGAGCGTCGCCTGCCCTCGCCGGCGGACTGGCCATTGCTGCGCCAGCTGCGCGGGCCCGATCGCCTGGGACGGGGGGCGGCGGTCAAGTCACGCGGCAGCCGCGAGCTGCAGGCGCGCACCGCCGGGGCCGACCGCGTCGTCAAGTCGGTGTGCCCCTACTGCGCGGTCGGCTGCGCGCAGAACGTATTCGTCAAGGACGACCGCGTCGTGCAGATCGAAGGCGATCCCGATGCCCCGCACAGCCGCGGCCGGCTGTGCCCGAAGGGCTCGGCGACCCTCCAGCTGACGACCGGCTCCTCGCGCGAGGAGCATGTCCTGTACCGGCGACCGTATGGGACCGAGTGGGAGCGCCTCGACCTGGAGACGGCGATGGAGATGATCGCCGACCGGATGGTCGCCACCCGCCGCGAGGGCTGGGAGTGGGAGTCCGACGGGTATCGCACGCGGCGGTGCACGTCGATTGCCGCCCTCGGCGGGGCGACGCTCGACAACGAGGAGAACTACCTCATCAAGAAGCTGCTCACGGCGCTGGGGATCATCCAGATCGAGAACCAGGCGCGGGTCTGCCACAGCTCCACGGTCGTCGGGCTCGGCACCTCGTTCGGCCGGGGCGCCTCGAGCACGCTGCCCGGGGATCTGCAGAACTCCGACCTGATCGTGCTCGAGGGCTCGAACATGGCCGAGGCCCACCCGGTGGCCTACCAGTGGGTCGTCGAGGCCAAGGCGCGCGGCGCCACCGTCATCCACGTCGACCCCCACTACAGCCGCACGAGCGCGCTCGCCGACATGTTCGTCCCCCTGCGCGCCGGCACCGACATCGCGTTCCTCGGGGCCATCATCAACCACGTCATCTCGACCGAGTCGGACTTCCGCGAGTACGTGCTCGCCTACACCAACGCCTCGACGATCATCCGCGACGAGTTCGAGGATGCCGGTGCCGAGGGGATCTTCTCCGGCTTCGATCCCGAGCACGCGACCTACGACCCGTCGAGCTGGCAGTACGCCGACGCGTTCATGGCGGCCGCCGCCGGGCAGCGCGACCAGGAGGGCAACGTCGCCGCGCAGCCGGCGGGATCCGACGAGGGCGAGCAGGATCGCGGCACGCCGCACCGCGACCCGACGCTCCAGCACCCCCGCTGCGTCTGGCAGATCCTCAAGCGCCACTACGCCAGCTACACCCCGGAGATGGTCGAGCAGGTGTGCGGCGTACCGCGGGACGTGTTCGCCACGGTGTGCGACCTGTTCGTCGCCAACTCCGGGCGCGAGCGCACGGCGGCGTTCGTGCACGGCGTCGGCTGGACCCAGCACACGATCGGCTCGCAGTACATTCGCGCGGCGTCGATCCTCCAGCTGCTGCTCGGCAACATGGGTCGCCCCGGCGGCGGCGTGATGGCGATGCGCGGGCACGCCTCGATTCAGGGCTCGAGCGACATCCCGACGCTGTTCGACACGCTCCCCGGCTACATCCCCATGCCCCACGCGCACGTCCACGCCGACCTGGGCGAGTTCATCGCCGGAAACGCCCCGGACAAGGGCTTCTGGGGCAACATGCGCTCCTACATGGTCAGCCTGCTCAAGGCGTGGTGGGGCGAGGCGGCGACCGAGGAGAACGAGTTCCGCTTTGACTACCTGCCCCGGTTGACCGGCAGCCACAGCACCTACGACACGGTCATGGAGCAGATCAAGGGCCTCGTCAAGGGCTACATCCTGTACGGGCAGAATCCGGCGGTCGGCTCGGCCAACAGCCGCATGCAGCGGCTGGGGATGAGCAAGCTCGAGTGGCTCGTCGTGCGCGACTTCTCGCTGATCGAGTCGGCGACGTGGTGGAAGGACGGGCCGGAGATCGAGTCCGGGGAGATGCGCACCGAGGACATCGCCACCGAGGTGTTCTTCATGCCGGCCGCCGCGCACATCGAGAAGGACGGCACCTTCACCAACACCCAGCGCATGGTGCAGTGGCATCACAAGGCCCAGGAGCCGCAGGGCGATCAGCGCTCTGACCTGTGGTTCACCTACCACCTGGGTCGCATGATCCGCGAGCGCCTCGCCGGCTCCAGCGACGAGATGGACCGGCCGGTGCTCGACTTGACGTGGCATTACCCCACGGTGGGCGACGACGACGAGCCCGATGCCGAGGCAATCCTCGCCGAGATCAGCGGCTGGGACGCGACCGGGAAGATGCTCTCCGGCTACACGGCCCTCAAGTCCGACGGCTCCACGTCGTGCGGCTGCTGGATCTACTCCGGCTCGTATGCCGACGGCGTCAATCAGACCGCCCGCCGGACCCCGGCCCGCGAGCAGAACTGGACCGGCCCCGAGTGGGCGTGGGCGTGGCCGGCCAACCGCCGCATCCTCTACAACCGGGCCTCCGCCGACCCGCAGGGCCGGCCGTGGTCCGAGCGCAAGGCGCTCGTCTGGTGGGACGCCGAGCAGGGCAAGTGGACGGGGCACGACACGCCCGACTTCGAGGCCACCAAGCCCCCGGACTACCGCCCGCCCCCTGACGCCACCGGCCCCGATGCCCTGGCCGGCGACGACCCGTTCATCATGCAGGCCGACGGCCGGGGCTGGCTCTATGCCCCCGCCGGGGTCGGCGAGGGCCCGCTGCCCACCCATTACGAGCCCCAGGACTCGCCGGTGCGCAACCGCGTGCACCGCCAGCAGCGCAATCCCGCGCGCCAGGTCTACGAGCACGAGAACAACCGCTACACGCCCGACCCCGGTGACCCCGCCGACGAGGTGTTCCCCTACGTGCTGACGACGTACCGGCTGACCGAGCACTTCACCGCCGGCGGGATGTCCCGCTGGACGCCCTACCTGTCAGAGCTCCAGCCGGAGTTCTTCTGCGAGGTCTCGCCCGAGCTGGCCGCCGAGCGCGGACTCGAGCACGGCGGCTGGGCGACCGCGATCAGCCCCCGCGGGGTCGTCGAGGCCCGCGTCATGGTCACCGACCGGATGACGCCGCTGCGCATCGACGGCCGGACGCTGCATCAGATCGGCATGCCCTACCACTGGGGCCCGAACGGCTATGCCCGCGGCGATTCGATGAACGAGCTGTCCTCGATGTCGCTCGACCCCAGCTCCCATATCCAGGAGGTCAAGGCCCTGTCGATCGACATCCGTCCCGGGCGCCGTCCGCGTGGAGCGGCGCGTCAGGCCCTGGCGCGCGAGTACTGCGAGCGAGCCGGAATCACCGCCGAGACCGGGATGGCGCCGTGAGCGCCGACAGCGGTCTGCTCAAGGTGCTGATGTCCGACGGCGATCCCGCGACCGCCGCCGGGCACGAGGACCATCCGCCCCGGATGGGCTTCTTCACCGACACGTCGATCTGCATCGGCTGCAAGGCGTGCGAGGTGGCGTGCAAGGAGTGGAACGGCGTGCCCGAGGACGGTCTGAACTGGACCGGCATGTCGCACGACAACTCGCAGGGCCTGAGCGCCGATACCTGGCGCCACGTCGCCTTCGTCGAGCAGCGGGCGCCGATCGGGGGCCACCAGTCCAACTTCCAGCGCGAGGACGACTCCTTCCGCTGGCTGATGGCCTCCGACGTCTGCAAGCACTGCACCCACGCCGCCTGCCTCGACGTCTGCCCCACCGGCGCGATCTTCCGGACGGAGTTCGGGACGGTCGTCGTCCAGGCCGACGTCTGCAACGGCTGCGGCTACTGCGTGCCCGCCTGCCCCTACGGCGTGCTCGACAAGCGCGAGGACGACGGGCGGATCTTCAAGTGCACGCTCTGCTATGACCGCCTCGAGGTCGGCCAGGAGCCGGCGTGCGCCAAGGCGTGCCCCACCGACTCGATCCAGTTCGGCGAGCTGGACGAGCTGCGTGAGCGGGCCGGGGACCGGGTCACCCAGCTGCACGAGGCGGGCGTGACCGAGGCCCGGCTCTACGGGCACGATCCCGATGACGGCGTCGGCGGCGACGGCGCGTTCTTCCTGCTCCTCGACGAGCCCGAGGTCTACGGCCTACCGCCCGACCCGATCGTCACCACCCGCGACCTGCCGGCGATGTGGACGCGGGTGGGCATCGCGGCGGGCGCGCTGCTCGCGGGCGCGGCGGCGTCGTTCGTCGGGGCGCGGCGGTGAGCGACGGCGGTGTCACCCGCGAGGGTCCCCAGAATGTCCGACCGGGGCGCGAGGCGCGGACGTGGTCGGGCCCGAGCGCCGGGCCGGCGCCGGGCGAGCGCCGCGACCACCGGGGCGGGTCCTACTACGGCAACTCGATCATCAATCCGCCCACCTGGGCCGAGTCCGACATCGCCGGCTACCTATTCGCGGGCGGGCTGGCCGGCGGGTCCTCGATCCTCGCCGCCGGCGCCGACCTGACCGGCCGCCCGGCGCTGGCGCGGCGGGCCAAGCTGTGCGCGTCGGGGGCGATCAGCGTCTCCCTGGTCGCCCTGGTCCACGACCTCGGCCGGCCGGAGCGCTTCCTCAACATGCTGCGCGTGTTCAAGCCGAGCTCGCCGATGAGCGTCGGGGTGTGGATCCTGTTCTTCTACGGTCCCCTCGCCGCCGGTACCGCGGCCAGTGACGTGCTCGGGCGCGCGCCGCGGACGGGCCGCGCCGCCGGGGTCGGCGCCGGCCTGCTCGGCTCCGCGGTCACCTCGTACACGGCGGCGCTGATCGCCGACACGGCGGTTCCTGCCTGGCACGAAGCTCACCGCGAGCTGCCGTTCGTGTTCGTCGGCTCGGCAGCGTCGGCGAGCGCCGGGTTCGGGCTCGTGGCCGGACCGCGGCACGAGAACGAGCCGGCGCGCCGCCTGGCGGTGCTCGGGAGCATGGCCGAGCTGATCGCCACCGAGGTGATGGAACGCCGCCTCGGGCCGGTCGCCGAGGCCCTGCACACCGGTTCGGCGGGGCGGCGGCTACGCGCCGCCAAGGTGCTGACCGCCGCCGGGGCGCTGGCGGCGGCCACCGTCGCCGGGCGCAGCCGGGCCGGCGCGGTGGCGGGCGGGGCGGCGCTGCTGGCGGGATCGGCGCTCACGCGGTTCGGAATCTTCGCCGGCGGCATGGAGTCCGCTCGGGACCCGAAGTACACCGTCGATCTCCAGCGGGCGCGGCTGCGCGATCGGGCGGCCGCCGGCTGACCCCACGGCAAGCCCGACCGTCGCGGCTCAGGCGCCGCGACGGATGGCGCGGCGCCGGTGCGGAAGCCGCGCATCGCCCTTGGACATCGTGAAGTGGAACCTCCCCCGGGACCGCACGGCGGGGCTGGTGCGCCGGCTGGCGGCGCTCGCCGCCGCCGTCGTCAGGTCCAGGACGGTGACCGAGTTGGCCGCGAACCGATACCGGAACGCCGTGCCCAGGGGCGGCAGGCCGCGCGTCGTCGGGCTGACCGCCCGCGGGTTGGCCAACGAGTTCTGCGCGGCCGGATCGCCGGACAGCACGGTGGCCGTGCCCCCGTCGGCGCCGCCTCCGAGCCCGGCGAGCGAGACGTCGGTGACCGCCGGCTGGCTGCCGTCGTTGACGACGACCACGTAGGTGTGGCCGCTGCTCTCGGTGACCACCTGGAACAGGGTGCCGGTGCCCGAGACGACCTGCGATCCGATCACGTGATCGCCGAGCCCGTCAGCGAGCATCCGCTGGGCCCAGTAGGACGGTGATCCGTAGCTGTGCAGCGCGTCGTAGCCGATCAGGTTCGTCGGCCAGCTCGGCGCGTTGACGTTGACGAGCAGCGGCGCGTAGGAGGCGCCGATGACGAGGTCCGCGTTGCGCTCGACGCCGGTGAGGAACGCCGATTCGCCGAGCGCGTCGGCCAGCGTGCCGGTCGGGGTTCCGGCCGTCGTGGCGTACTCACCGACGATCACCTTCGGCCCGGTGCGGGGCATGCCGTCGAACAGGTGGGCGTTGGACGCGAAGTAGGCCGGGTCGTCGTTGTAGTAGTGCTCGTCGACGATGTCGGGCGGGGGGCCGTTGGTCACCGGCGTCGTGGCCACGAGCTTGAGCTGCGGGAAGGCGGCCTTGATCGCCGTGGCGAACATCGGATACCGGTAGGCGTTATAGCTGCCCGAGGTGTCGAAGAAGTCCTCGTTGCCGATCTCCACCATCTTCAGCGGGAACGGCGCCGGATGGCCGTCGGCCTTGCGCTCCTGTCCCCACTTGGTGCTGAGCGGATCGGTCGCGTAGTGGATCTCATCCACCGCCGACTGCACGTAGGGCTCCAGCTGGCTCTGGGGGACGACGGTGCCGGTCAGGGTGTAGCCCGTCCACACCGCGAGCAGCGGCGAGGCGTGCAGCTGCTCGGCGAGCTCGAGGTACTCGAGCAGGCCCATCCCGTCCTGGGACCAGTAGCCCCAGGCGCTGTTGAAGTGACCGGGACGGTCCTCGATCGGCCCCACCGTCTGCTCCCAATTGAACCGGGTGTCGATCGTGTCGCCCTCCAGGTAGTTGCCGCCGGGGACGCGGAAGTAGCCGGGCCGCAGCGCCGCCAGCTTGCGCATCAGGTCGATCCGGAAGCCGTTGGCGGCGTTGTCGTAGGTTGGTGCAAACAGCGAGACGAGCGTGAACCACAGGGTGTGGCCGGCCGCCGGGGCCGCCGGGGTCGAGATGACGAAGCGGTTCTCGAGCGAGCTCGGGATCTGTCCCGGAGTGTGGAGCGTCGCCGTGTACCGCGTCCAGGCGCCGCTGACGCCGCTCGGAGCTGCGGTCACCGTCGGCGTCGCGGTTGCCCACACCTGGCCGGAGTCGCTCTCCAGATCGACGGTCAACGGGCCCGGTGAGGCCGTGCTCGAGCGTCCGTAGAACGACACCTGGTAGCTCGTCGACGGCTTGACGGGCACGCCCCAGTAGCCGCTGTTGGCCACCCCGACGCGGCCGGGACCGGCGTTCTGCGGCACGGTGAGCTTCAGGCTCACCGGGTTGGCCGAGGTCAGCGGATCGGTCGAATCAAGCGAGATCCCGGCCCCTGGGGCGCCGATCGCCGACCATGCGACGGGGGTGCTCGAGCTCTCCTTGAGATCGCGGTTGCGGATCAGCTCGGCGTACAGGCCGCCGTCGGCGGAGTGGTTGATCTCCTCCAAGAACGCCCCGAACTGGGTCGGGTTGATCGTCGCCCCGCGCTGGGTCGCGTCGATCGACAGGCGTCCGGGGCCGGCCAGTTGCGCGATCGCGCCGGCAGCGAGCGCGCCCGCATAGGTGCGGACGTCGTCGATGCGCCCGGAGACGAAGTCGGTCTTGTTCCCGGCGTACAGCGAGCGCCCGACGGCCAAGGGGCCGGACGCCGACCAGTTGGGCACGTAGGGCTGGGTCTGGGCCAGTTGCCCGTTGACGTAGAGCGAGATCGTCTGCTGGCCGGCGTCGTAGACGCCGGTCAGGTGATACCACTCGTCGGGTTGGGGGGTGACGGCCGCGTCGGTGGCGATGATCCCCAGCGCCTTGGGCGAGTCATAGGCCGGACGGGTGAACGCGAACTGATGGGTGTCGCCCCGCAGCTGCAAGAAGAAGCCGCTGATCTGCGTCCCGTCCTGGCTGACGAACGTCTGATAGCCGTTGACGTTGTTCAGATACACCCATGCCGAGACGGTGAACGACTGCGTCGTGTCGATGACCGGCGCGGCGCTCTCGGCGTACTGCGCGGTCGGGTTCCCGGCGACGGCGAGCGCGTTGGGTCCGGCTACGCCGGGAGCCCAGCCGGCGCCGCCCTGCAGGGTCAGCGGGTGACCCGCGCCCGAGCTGTCGGCGGCCGTCGTCCCCGAGCCCTCGTCGAACGTCCAGTGGCCGGTCAGCGACGCGCCGTGGCCGGGGTCGTGGGCCCGGTGGCGGGCGGGAGCAAGACGGTGGCGGACCTGTCTCGAGGCGGCCCCTCCGGGCGAGGCACCCGCCAGGGCGGCGACGCCGATCGTCACGGCGATGGTCAGGATCCGCGTCAGCTTGGCGGCCATTGAACCTCTCCTCTCGCTTCCTCATCAGCGCCGTGTGAGCGCTAACAAGCCTCTCGCGAGAGTGGGGATACCCGCCGTCCGTCAAGCCAAACCCCTTCGCGTCCGTCAGGTCACAGGGAGCGCAGCGCCGGCAGCAGCTCGTCCTGGGCCCAGGTCATGAACGGCGCCTGGTGCTCGCCGCCGATCTGGACGAGGGCGACCTCGGTGAATCCAGCGTCGATGAACGGCCGGATCTTCTCGACGTGCTCCTCCACGTCAGGACCGCATCCCAATTGCTCGGAGACATCCTCGGGCCTCACGAAGGCCGTGGCGGCGTCGAAGGACTCGGGATTGGGCAGATCGGCGTTGACCTTCCAGCCGAGTCCGAACCAGCGGAACTGCTCGTGGGCCCGCTGCACGGCGGTCTCGCGGTCGGGGTCGTAGCTGAGCGCGATCTGGCCGACGCGCGGCTTGCCCTCGCCGCCGGCGGCGTCGAACATCTCGCCCAGCTCGGCCTCGGGCTCGACGGCAATCATCAGGTCGGCGTGCTCGCCGGCGAGCTCGCAAGACCGGCGCCCGGAGACGGCGATTCCGATCGGCACGCGGGTGTCAGGGAGGTCCCACAGCTTGGCCTGCTCGACGTCGAAGTGGCGGCCGCGGAAGTTGACGCTCTGCTCACCGTCGAGCAGGCGGCCGATGATCTGCACCGCCTCGACGAGCATCTCGTGGCGCACCCCGACCGCCGGCCAGCGTTTGCCGACCACGTGCTCGTTGAGGTTCTCCCCCGAGCCGAGGCCGAGGCGGAAGCGGTTGCCCGACAGGATCTGCAGGGTGGCCGCCTTCTGGGCGACGATCGCCGGGTGATACCGGATCGTCGGGCAGGTCACGTACGTCATCAGCCCAATCCGCTCGGTGGCCTGGGCCGCGGCCCCGAGGATCGACCACGCATAGCCGGCGTGGCCCTGCTCGGCCAGCCACGGCTGGAAGTGGTCCGAGCAGACGGAGAAGTCAAAGCCCATCGCCTCGGCCGCCGCGACGTCGGCGACCAGCTGGTCGGGGCGGGCCTGTTCGGTCATCATCGTGTAGCCGAAGCTCGTCATCGAGGCCTCCTCATTTCAGGCGCGTCGCGTCGAGCTGCTCGCACAGCTCGGCCACCGACTCGAACACCGCCACGGCGCCGGCCTCGGTCAGCTCCTGCTCGGAGAACCCGCCGGTGACGACGGTGATCGTCTCCACCCCGGCCTTCAGCGCCGCCTTCACGTCCCATGGGGTGTCGCCGACCATGACGGCGCCGCTCGCGTCCTCGCCGGCGCGATCGAGCGCCGCCTTGACGAGGTCCGGCGCTGGCTTCGTGCTCTCCACGTCCGCCGAGGTCGTCCAGGCGTCGGCGAGCTCGCGAGCGTCGAGCAGGTCGAGATAGGCGTCGACCTCATCCTCCTTCGCCGAGCTCGCCAGCACGACGGTGTGGCCGCGCTCCTTGAGGGCGGCGATGAGCGCGCGTGCACCCTCCATCGGGCGCACCTCGCCGATCAGGCGCCCGTACTCCTCGCTCTCCGCCGCGCGGAGGTCGTCGCCGTGCTCGTCCTCCACCGACTCCCCGCACAGCGAGGTGACGACCTGGTCGCCGCCCATGCCGATGTGACGATGGATCCGCCACAGGGCGACGTCGATCTCGTAGCGCCGGAACGCGCGGGCCCAGGCGATCGTGTGGTGGTAGTTGGTGTCGACGAGCGTCCCGTCGATGTCGAGGATCGCGGTGCTCATCGGGGGTGGGTGATCGTGGCGGTGGTAGACATCCTCCGGGGTACTTGCCGCCTTCGTCGCTTCGCACACATTTCTCCGCTCGCGGCCGCGGTCCCGAGTTCGGGTCCCGCGGTCCGGGTAGGGTCCCGGTCCCGTCCGGTCGCGGTCCCCCGTCTCAAGAGCGACGGGTGGCGAGTGTTGCGCTTCACCTGGCGACGGCTGACCCGCGAGCCCGAGGCCGTGCTGGTCGAGATCGCCACCGCACTAGCCTTGCGCCGGTGAGCCCGGTGACGATCGGCGGCCGCGAGCTGGAGACGCTGGAGTTCCCCGGCGATCCGCGGCGCCGGCCCCTGGTGCTGCTCCACGAGGGCCTGGGGTCGGTGGGGCTGTGGCGGGGGTTTCCCCAGCAACTGCGCGACGCCACCGGCCGGCGCACGATCGCCTACTCGCGCTTCGGACATGGCGCCTCGCCACCACCGGCCGCCGCCCCGCACCCCCGAGTTCTTCCATGAGGAGGCGCTCGACGTCCTCCCCGAGCTGCTCGCGCAACTACGTGCCGCCGACCCGATCCTCGTCGGCCACAGCGACGGCGGCTCGATCGCGCTCATCCACGCCGGCCACCGGCCCGTCACCGGCCTCGTGACCCTGGCCGCGCACGCTTTCGTCGAGGACGTGTCGCTGGCCGCCATCGCGCAGGCCCGGCGAGCGTTCACCGAGGGTGACCTGCGCGAGCGCCTGGCCCGCCATCACCGCGATCCCAACGCCGCCTTCCACGGGTGGTGCGACGTGTGGCTGGACCCGGAGTTCGCCACGTGGCAGCTCGACGCCGACCTGGCCGCAATCAGCGCCCCCACGCTCGTCATCCAGGGTCGCGACGATGCTTACGGAACGCTCGCCCAGGTCGACCGCATCGCCGGCGCCGTCCGCGGACCGGTGACGCGCCTGGTCCTCGCCGGCGGCCACACCCCCCACCTCGAGCAT
The DNA here is from genome assembly GCA_963744845.1 of uncultured Solirubrobacteraceae bacterium. Classification (GTDB taxonomy): domain Bacteria; phylum Actinomycetota; class Thermoleophilia; order Solirubrobacterales; family Solirubrobacteraceae; genus Palsa-465. The sequence goes on along the minus strand of CAVUVE010000009.1, from coordinate 152,730 downwards.
CCCGCGGCGGTGATCGCGGCGATTACAGCGTTCGCGGCGCCGCTGCCGTAGCCGCCGGGGTCGCTGCCGGCGCCTGGGCGATCGCGTCGCGCAGCGCGAAGCGCTGGACCTTGCCCGTGAGCGTGCGGGGCAGCTCCTCGACGAAGCGGACGACATGCGGGTACTCGTAGCGGCGCAGCCGCGCCTTGCAGAAGTCGCGCAGCTCGTCGGCCAGCTCGTCGTCGCCGGCGGCGCCGTCGACCTCCACGAAGGCGGCGATCCGGCTCGCCTGGTCGATCGTCACCCCGACGACGCCCACCCCCCGGACCCGCGGATGCTCCATGAGCACGTGCTCCATGTCGACCGGCGAGACCCACAGCCCTCCGACCTTGAGCATGTCGTCGAGGCGGCCGACGTAGGCGTAGGCGCCGTCCTCGCGCCGCTCGTAGCGGTCGCCGGTGGCGAACCACTCGCCCCGCATCGACGCCTTGCTCTTTTCGTGCTGATGCCAGTAGAAGGCGGCGCACGAGTCACCGCGGACCTCCAGGCCGCCGACGGCGGGACCGCTGAGCACCGCTCCGTCCTCACCGGTCAGCCGCAGCTCGTAGCCGGGCACGGGCCGCCCGCTCGTCCCGGGCTCGAGCTCGCCGGGCCGGTTGGAGCAGTAGATGTGCAGCATCTCGGTCGAGCCGATCCCGTCGACGATGTCCAGCCCGAATCGCTCGCGCCAGCGCGCCACCGTCGCCGCCGGCAGCGGCTCAGCCGCCGAGACGCACACCCGCACGGTGTCCAACGCCCCCTCGGCGGCCGGGTTACGCACGAGCACGCCGAACAGCGCCGGCACCGAGAAGAACACGGTCGGACGCGTCGTGCGCAGCGTGGCGAGGATCGGTTCGGGTTTCGTCGGCCCGCTCATGAGCACCGCCGTCGCTCCGAACCACAGCGGGAACGACAGCCCGTTGCCCAGGCCGTAGGCGTGAAACAGCTTGGTCGTGGAGAACGTCACGTCATCGCGGGTGACGCCGAGCACCCGGCCGGCATAGTTCTCGCAGGTGACGGCGATGTCGTGGTGCAGGTGCACGACGCCCTTGGGCTTGCCGGTCGAGCCCGAGCTGTACAGCCAGAAGGCCATGTCATCGCGGTGGACGGGCGCCGGATCGAGCTCCGGCGCCTGGGCCGCCAGCGCGGTGTCGAGCTCGGTCACGTCGGGGCCGTCGCCGCCGCGGACGAGAAACCGCACCCGGCGACCCTCGAGGGCGGTACGCAGCCGGGGCAGGCAGCCGGCGTCGGTGATGACGAGCTCGGCGTAGGTATCGCCGACGTAGTGGCGGAAGTTCTCGGCCGTGTCAAGCACGCTCACCGGCACCGGCACCGCCCCGATCTTCATCGCCGCCAGAAAGACGGCGGGAAACACGGTGCTGTCATCGAGCACGAGCAGGACACGCTGCTCACGGCGGACGCCGAGCTCGCGCAGCACCCCGCCCGCGCGATTGACCTGACGGCGCAGCGCCTCGTAGGTGAGCGTCGCGTCAGCGGCCACGTAGGCGACCTTCTCGGCGAGGCCGTCGTCCACTCGCCGGTCGATGATCTCGCCGAAGTTTCCGGCGGTCATGGCCGCTTGACCACGACCGACTTGCTGTCGGTGTAGAAGTCCAGCGCCTCGGACCCGTGCTCCTTGCCGAGGCCGCTGGCCTTGACCCCGCCGAACGGCAGCTCGTCGTAGACCTTGGTCGGCGAGTTGATCCACGTGTAGCCGCAGTCGAGCTCGATCGCGGCGCGCTCGGCCCGACCGAGGTCCCCCGTCCACACCGACGAGCCGAGGCCGAACGGGGAGTCGTTGGCCAGGGCGAGCGCCTCGTCGAAGTCACGCACGCGCCAGATCGGCAGCGCGGGCCCGAACACCTCCTCCCGAGCCATCGGCGAGTCGCGCGGCGGCTCGAGCACGACGGTCGGCGCGTAGAAGTGCCCGCCGGCCAGCGCCGGGTCGTCGGGACGGCCGCCGCCGGTCAGCAGCTCGCCGCCGGCGGCCACGCTGTCGGCCACCTGGCGCTCGAGAATCTCCAGCTGGCGGGCCGAGTGCACGGGGCCGATCTGGCTGGACGCGTCCGAGCCGACGCCGAGCCGCAGCCGGCCCGCCTTGGCGACGATCGCGTCGATCACCTCGTCGGCGACCGACTGAAACACGAACACCCGCTTGATCGCCAAGCACGCCTGCCCGCAGTTGTAGAAGCGGCCCATGCTCGCCGCGCTGGCAGCGCGCGCCAGATCGGCGTCATCGCAGATGATCATCGGGTCCGAGCCGCCGAGCTCGAGCGTGATCCGCTTGGAGCCGACCGCCGCCAGAGCGTGGACGCGCTCTCCGGTCGGCGTCGATCCGGTGAACGCGATCTTGCGCACGAGCGGGTGGGTGACGAGTGCCTCGCCCGCCTCGGGTCCGGTGCCGGTGATGATGTTGAGGACCCCGGGCGGCAGCCCGGCCTCGAGCAGGATCTCGGCCAGGCGCAGCGTCGTGAACGGGGTCGTCTCGGCCGGCTTGGCGACGAACGTGTTGCCGCACAACAGTCCGGGGCCGAGCTTGTTGCACAGCAGCGTCGTCGGGAAGTTCCAGGGGACGATCGCCGCCACCACGCCGAGCGGCTTGCGCACGACGCGGCCCTCCACTCCCGGATCGAGCCCCGAGACCGCCACGCCTCGCACCTCGCGGCGCATGCCGGCGTAATGCTCGAGCGTATCGGCCGCCTTGCGCAGCTCGATCCCGGCCTCGCGCAGCGTCTTGCCCTGCTCGGCGACGAGGATCGGGACGAGCTCGTCGACGTGGGCGGAGAACGCCGCGGCGCAGGCATGCAGGATCTCACCGCGCTCCGAATAGCTGAGCGCCGTCCATGCCCCGAACGCCGCGTGGGCGGCCCCCACGGCCGTGTCGACGTCAGCGACGCTCGCGCGGGTGGCATGCCCGACGAGCTCGCCGGTGCCCGGGTTGGTGATCTCGAGCGTCGCGCCGGACAGCGGCCGGCTCTCGCCGGCGATGAACAGGCCGCGGCGCAACGCGGCGGCGCTCGCGGTGCTCATCTCAGGCCCCCACGAAGTCAGGTGCCCGCTTCTCGCTGAACGCGGTCAGGCCCTCGCGAGCGTCCTGGGAGCGAAACAGGCGCTCGATCAGCTCGCGCTCGAGCGCCAGCCCGTCGGCGAGCGGCTGCTGTACGCCAAGATAAACGGCGCGCTTGATCTCGCCGAGCGCCAGCGGCGGCAGTGCGATCAACGTCTCCACGTGGGCGGTGAACGCCGCCTCGTCGTCGAACACCCGGGACACGAGGCCGAGGCGCAACGCCTCGTCGGGGCCGATCTGGCGCCCGGTGGTGAGCAGCTCCAGCGCCGGCCCGACGCCGATCAGCCGCGGAAGGCGCTGGGTCCCGCCGTTGCCGGGAAGCAGCCCCAGCGTCACTTCGGGGGTGCCCAGGCGGTAGCCACCGGCGACCGCGTAGCGAACGTCGCAGGCGAGCGCCATCTCCAGGCCCCCGCCGAGCGCGTGGCCGGTAATCCAGGCGATAAACAGCTTGTGTGATCGCGCGATGGCGGCCAGCCCGTCGTGGGCGAGGCGGATCATCTCCATGTTGGCCTCGAGGTCGTTGGCGAGGAAGCGCTTGATGTCGGCCCCGGCAGAGAAGAACTTCTCCGAGGCCGACCGCACGACGACGATCCGCGCATCGCGGTCCTCGTCGGCCGCTCGGATCGCGTGGCCGAGCTCCGCCACGAACTCGATCGCGTAGGAGTTGGCCGGCGGGTTGTCCAGCGTGATCGTGCCCAGTCGCCCATCGCCGGTGTAGGTGACGCCGCCGGCCATCAGCCCAGCCCTCCGACGACGACGCTCTTGAGCTCGACATAGCTGTCGAGTGACTCCAGCCCGTGCTCCTTGCCGTAGCCGCTGGCCTTGATCCCGCCGAACGGCAGCTCGTCGTAGCCGTAGTGGATCTGGTTGACCCACGTCATCCCGGAGTCGATCTGGAGGGCGGCGCGGTGGATCTTGCGCACATCGTGGGTCCACAGCGACGAGCCCAAGCCGTAGGGGGTGTCGTTGGCCCGGACGATGACGTCGTCGAAGTCGGTGTAGCGCAGCACCGGCAACACCGGACCGAACACCTCCTCGGTCATCAGCCGTGATTGCGCCCCGGGCTCAGACACGACGGCCGGCTCAAGGAACCAGCCGGCGTCGTGACCGCCGTCCCCGCCGCCGCACAGCAGCTCGCCGCCGGAGTCGACGCCGTCCTGGAGCTGGGCGAGCAGCTCGTCGCGGCCGGCGCGGGTGTGGATCGGGCCCATCCGTAGCCGCGGCTTCTCGGCCTTGACCGTGCCGTCGCCCGGCTCGTAGCGCGTCACGCGATCGACGAGCTGGGCGACGAAGTCGTCGAACACGCTGTCGTGGACGAACACCCGCTTGCAGCCCAAACACGCCTGTCCGGCGTTCCAGTAGCGGCCGATGATCACCGCCTTGACGGCCGCGCCCACGTCGGCGTCCTCGCAGACGATGACCGGATCCGAGCCACCGAGCTCCAGCGAGAGACGCTTGAGCTGGGGGGCGGCGATCGACGCCACGTGCCGTCCGACCTCGGTGGAGCCGGTGAAGGCGATCCGCTGCACGTCGGGATGGCCGACGAGCGCGTCGCCGATCTCCGAGCCGCGGCCGGTGACGACGTTGAGCACGCCGTCGGGCACGCCCGCCTCGGCGAACAGCCGGGCTACCTCGAGCGTCGCCAGGGGCGTCGTGGCGGCCGGCTTGGCAACGACCGCGTTGCCCATCGCCAGTGCCGGGGCGACCTTGGTGCCGAGCAGGGTGAGCGGAAAGTTGTACGGCGTGATCGCCGCGCACACGCCCATCGGGCGGCGGATGACCTGCCCGTAGGCGGGGCCGAACGCCGACGGCAGGTCCTGATAGGAGCCCCGCACCTTGGTGGCCGCCTCGGCGTAATAACGGACGCCGTGCGCCAGGTGGTTGACCTCGCCGAGCGCCTCGGCGATCGGCTTGCCCTGCTCTGAGGTGAGCGCGGCGGCCAGCGGCTTGGCGTTCTCCTCGATCAGGTCGGCGGCCCGTCCCAGCACGTGGGCACGTTTCTCGGTGTCGGTGGCCGCCCAGCCGGCGAACGCCCGCTTGGCGGTCTCGACGGCCAACTCGACGTCGCCGGACGACGCGGCGGGCACGCTGCCGACGGCCTCCTCGGTCGCCGGGTTGATCACCGCGAGCTCTTCGTGCGAGGCGGCCGTTCGCCACTCGCCTCCGATCAACATCGATGCCTCCATGGGCTCCCTCTTTCGTTCCGCTTGACCGCCCTCAGACAACACTATATGGTGGCGCTCGTCAGTCAAGTGTCATACGCCAAGTTCTTCGGGAGCCTCAGCAATGTCATCCGCGCCACCGACCGTCGAGGAGCTCGCTGAACGCAGCGAGGACGCCGTCCGCGAGCACCTGGCCGCCGGCAAGCTCGTCGAGGGCCTGGCGCACATGTCGCCGGAGTACCTGCGGGGGATCCGGCGGATCCTCACCGTGTCGGCCGACACCGAGCTGATCAGCGCGCCCGCCTATCTGCGCGCCGCCCAGCATGCCCCCGCGCTGAACAACTTCGGCTCGGCGGTGTCGATCATCCAGGACGAGCTGGCCCACGCTCATATCGGCTACAGCCTGCTCGGCGACCTCGGCGTCGACACCGATGAGCTCATCTACGAGCGCGACCCCGCGGCCTTCAAGTACCCCTACGCCTTCGACGTGCCGCTGGACTCCTGGTATGAGATGGTCCTGGCCAACGCGCTGTATGACCAGGCCGGCTTCGTGCTCCTCTCCGATGTCCACCGGTCGAGCACCTTCGGCCCATGGAAGCGAGCGCTGGCCAAGGTCGACAAGGAGGAGACGTTTCACCTGCGCCACGGCCGCACCTGGGTCAAGAAGCTGTGCGCCAACCCGCACGACAAGGCAGCGCTGCAGCATTCGCTGGACTGGATGTTCATCCTCACCCTCGAGTGGTTCGGCCTGCCCGACGCCCAGAAGCGCCACGGCATCCAGCTCGAGTACGGCTTCAAGGGCATGGGCAACGACGAGCTGCGCCAGACCTGGATGGCCGCCGTCGTCCCGTTCATGGAGGACGTCGGGCTTCACGTGCCCGCCCACCACGACCCCGACGCGGATCGCTATGTCATCGACTGTCCGTTCCCCGCCCGCTTCGACGCCGAGGCCAAGCGGTGGTTGCTCGAGGAGGGCGAGATCTCGTGGGAGGAGGTCATGCTCCGCTGGAAGGCGCGGGGGCCGATGAACCACGATTACGTCAGCCGGCTGCAGCGGGGCTACCGCGAGCGGCTGGCCGCGGCATGACCGGCCCGGCCCCCCTCACCCCGGCGCAGGCGGTCGAAGCGCGGCTGTGGCAGGCGCTGCGGGACGTCGAGGATCCCGAGATCCCGATCTCGGTCGTCGGGTTGGGCCTGATCGTCTCCATCGCCTACCGCCCCGACGCCCGTCGCGTCGATCTGGAGCTGACGTTCACGGCGATGGGCTGCCCGGCAACCGAGTTCATCGAGGAGGACATCCGCGAGCGTTTGCTCGCTGAACCCGATGTCGACGAGGTAGCGATCGAGGTGGTCTGGGACCCGGTGTGGACCCGCAGCCGCATCCGTGAGGACGCCCGGGCGACGATGCGCGGCCTGGGGATCGTGGCATGAGCACCGCGCAGCGCTGGGAGGTGTTCGCCCGCAAGGCCTACGAGGATCCGCTGCACCACGTCGGCACCGTCACCGAGGACGACGAGGACCTGGCGCTCGTCTGCGCGCGCTCGATCTACGACGAGCAGCCGTGGATCCACATGATCATCGTGCCCCGGGCCGCGATCCGTGAGGCGATCCGGGCATGAGCACGACGTCGACCGACGCCGAGACGCTCGCCACCCACGGCATGGTCAGCCTCGTCGGGTCACTGGCCGACAACAAGGCGGCGCTCGGCCGCCGCTACGGGGAATGGGCGATCAGCGCGCCGACCCTGGAGTCAGCGGTGGCGGCCGCGGCGATGGCCCAGGACGAGCTCGGCCATGCCCGCTCGACCTATCCCGTGCTCAAGGCCCTTGGCGCCGACCCCCCCGCGGAGTCGTCGTTCGGCGGCCCGCGGCGCCTGGCGCTGCTCGACTCAGAGCTGCCGGATTGGGCTTCGTTCATTGCCGCCAACCTGCTCATCGACGGCGTGCTGACGACGTTTGTCGCTGCGTGCGTCGACAGCAGCCTGCTCCCGATGGCCCAGCGCGCCCGCAAGATCCTTCAGGAGGAGGGATCGCACCGCGTGCATGGTCAGGCGTGGGCCAAGCGCCTGTGCCGGGCGAGCGCCGGCGAGCGCGAGCGGCTGCTCGCGCGCCTGGAGCAGACGTGGGAGCAGGCCGGGCGCTGGGCCGGGCCCGACGACGATCCCGAGACGGCGGCGGCGCTGGCGGCGGGCATGCTCGGAATGGGGCCGGCCGCCCAGCGCGCGCTCGTCCGCGACTGGCTCGTGGCGCTGCTCGGCGCCGAGGACGTGACGATCGAGCTGGCCGAGCCCCGCGACTGGTCGCGCTGGGACGCGACCACGCGACGATGGACTCCGTGAGCGGCGCGCCGGAGTGCCCGTTCTGCGGCTCGGCCGTGACGACTCGCGTCGGCCAGTGGGGCGGGCAGATGATCACCGCGCAATGGCGCTGTCCGGCGTGCCGCTCCTACTTCGAGGCGATCCGCGAGGACTTCGACGGCCCCGCGCCCGCCGACCCGCGCGATCAGGCGGCGGAGATGCGGGCCGCGCCGGCGCCCTCCAGCGACGCGAAGTAGTCCTGGGCGCCGGCGTGCCACAGGGCGTGGCGCTCGGCAAAGACATCGTGCGCCCGCGAGCGTGGCCAGCCGGCCGGCAGCATCCGTTCGGGCAGGTCGGGGTCGAGGAACGGGAACTTGCGCCAGTCGTGGACGAGCAGCGTCTGGGCGCGGAACACTGCCTCGGGCGCCTTGGGGCGCAGCCGTCCGAACCGCGCGATGAAGTCGCGATAGGCGACGGCGACGGCGTCGAGGTCCCAGGCGGCGGCGATCAGCTGGCCGGGCTCGCCGATCGCGCCCAGCTGCGCCCGGAAGGACTGAAGCTCGGCCACCGCCGTCTGAGCCGCGCTCGCCGCCAGCTCGGACTCGCGCTCGACGTGGGGCGAGATCCACAGGCCCCCGCGCAACGATCCAAATCCGGCCCAGGCCAGCTGGGTACGCAGCCGGTGGCGAACCTCGCGATGCTGCTCGGGCACGCGCAGGGTCACGAGGAGCCAGTGGCCGTCCCAGGTCCACGGCTGGCCGAAGCGGTAGATGCGCTCGGCGCCGGTGCGCAGCATCACCTCGGACTCGGGCGTCAGCCGGACCCGCGATCGCCGGCCGTGGCGCTCGGTGCTCAGCCAGCCGGCGTTGACGCTGCGCGCCAGCGCCTGGCGAGCCGCCTGGGTCTTGTAGCCGAGCGTGCTCAGGGCGGCGATCAGGGTCTCCTGCCAGACGCCGTCCTCGCCCGCCAGCACGTATTCGCCGAGCATCGTCAGCAGTACCGACCGAGCCGCGGGTGCTCCGACCGATCGGCGGCGCAGCTGGTCGTTCACCGGTCGGAGACTATCGGCGTCACGTGACATCTGAATATCCTCGTCAGCCCGATGTCATCCGACAGCGCCGACACGCCCGCCCACATCCGCATCCGCCGGCGCGTGGAGTGGATGGATACCGACGCCGCCGGCATCTATCACTGGAGCACGGTGATCCGCTTCGCCGAGGCGGCGGAGATCGAGCTGCACACGTCGCTGGGGATCGCGGAGATCACCTTCGGCGCCACCCCTCGGGTCAAGGCGGGATTCGACTTCCGCCGCCCCCTGCGCTTCAACGACCGCGCCACGATCGACCTCGCGGTGACGGAGGTCGGACGAAGCTCGGTGCGCTATCGGGTGGTGATCTCCGACGACGAGGAGCGGATGGTGGCCGAGGGCGAGGTGACGACGGTGTTCATCGACACCGAATCCCGCCGCTCGCACGCATGGCCCGAGCCGGTGCGGGCCGCGCTGGCCGGCGGCGGCGAGCGCCGCGCCGCCGGTTAGCCCGCCGGCGGGGCGCTCAGCGGGCGCACGGCGATCGTCACCCGCGAGAAGCCGCACATCTCCCCCGCGTCGTCGCGCATCTCCACCGCCCACACCCACGCGTCGGCGGCCTCGCTGATCGGCCGGGCCTCGGCGTGGAGCACGCCGCCGCTGACCTCGCGAACCGTGGTCGTGTCGTTGGACAGGCCCGAGGCCATCATCCCCCGGGGGATGGCGACGAGCGCGGTCCCCCGCGAGGCCAGCGCCTCGGCGACCCCGGCCAGGACGCCGCCGTGCAGCGCGCCGCGGGCGGTCAGGAGCTCGTCGCGGATCGTCAGGCGCGCGCGGACGCGCTGACCATCGCCGAGCTCGCCGTCGATGAGCTCGAGGCTGAGCAGCCCGTCGAAGCTCTCGGCGAACGGGATGCGGGGCCGGAACCCGTAGAACTCCTCGCCGGCGTCGATCGCGGACACGAGCGGGGATGGTAGGGATACAGTCTCGGGCGGGCCATGGGAACCGAGGCGATCAGCGCATCCGCCGCCCACCCGCACCGCCGGCGGACCGTCCCCGGCTGGGACTGGTTGCGCCGCCACGACCCGGGGTATGCGGCGCTGCGTCGGGCCGCGCGCACGGCGCTGATCATGCCGACGATGTTCGCGATCGGCGACCAGGTGATCGGCAACCCGATCCTCGCCACCTTCGCCGCCTTCGGCTCGTTCGCGATGCTGCTGCTCGTCGACTTCTCGGGCCCGATCCGCGACCGGGTGCTGGCCCAGAGCGCGCTCGTCGTCGCGTGCGCGATCCTCATCTGTCTCGGCACGCTCGCCTCGCGCTCGACGGTCGTGGCGACGCTGGCGATGGCCGTCGTCGGCTTCGCGATCCTGTTCGCCGGCGTGGTCAGCTCGGTGCTGGCCGGCGCCACCACCTCCCTGCTGCTCGCCTTCATCCTGCCGGTGTCGCTGCCGGGACCGGTCTCCTCGATCCCCGACCGGGTCGCCGGCTGGGGCCTGGCGGGCATCGTCTCGATCCTGGCCATCGCGGTGCTGTGGCCGTCCCCCGCGCGCAACCCCGTCCGCGGGGCCGCGATCGACGCCTGCCGGGCGCTGGCCCAGCGGTTACGCGCCGAGATCGCGTGGATCTCGGGCCTGGAGCCGGAATCCGAGGACGCGTACCGGGCCGCCGTGGCCGGCGCCGAGCAGGCGGTCGAGGGACTGCACCGCACCTTCTTCGCCACTCCGTATCGCCCGACGGGCCTGACGACGGCCGCCCGGGCGGTCGTGCGCCTGGTTGATGAGCTGCGCTGGCTGAACACGATCGTGCTGCGCGCCAAGCCCCCCGGGCGCCCCGGCGCTCCCAACCATGCGGCGTGTGCGGTGCGCGGCGCCGCCGCCGACGTGCTCGAGCGAGCCGCCGATCTGCTCGAGCGCCCCGGACCCGACAGCGACGAGCTGCACGCCGCGGTCGAGCGGATGCGCGGCGCCCTGGCGTCGCTGGAGGTGGCGACGACGTCCCGACTTCCCGAGCTCGCCGCGACCGCGCGCGACGGCGAGGACGGCCCCCGCGGCGACGACAGCCGGCGCGCCCGCGCGGTCGTCTCGGCCCTGGACCCGAGCTTCCGCGCTCAGGAGCTGAGTTGGGTCGTCTCCCAGGTGGCGCTCAACACCGACTTCGCCGCCGCCGCCGAGCGACGCAGCTGGCTCGACCGGCTGCTCGGCCGCCAGCCGGAGGGACTGCGGGGTCCACTGGCGGCCGCCACCGAGCGCGCCGGCGCGCACGTCGAGCGCAACTCGCTGTGGCTGCACAACAGCCTGCGCGGTGCGGCGGCGCTCGCCCTGGCCGTCCTCATCGCCGATCTCAGCGGGGTCCAGCACGCGTTCTGGGTGGTGTTCGGCACGCTGTCGGTGCTGCGCTCAAACGCGCTCAGCACCGGGCAGAACGTGGTCCGGGCGCTGCTGGGGACGACGGCCGGATTCATCGTCGGGGGCGCCCTCGTGGCGCTGATCGGCACCAACACGACCGTGCTGTGGGTGCTCTTGCCGATCGTCGTGCTCATCGCCGGCCTGGCGCCGGCGACGATCTCGTTCGCCGCCGGGCAGGCGGCGTTCACGCTCACGCTGCTCATCCTCTTCAACATCCTCGCTCCCGCCGGCTGGCAGATCGGGTTGGTGCGCGTCGAAGACATCGCGATCGGCACCGCGGTCAGCCTCGCCGTCGGCGTCCTCTTCTGGCCCCGGGGCGCAGGCGCCGCGATGGGCAAAGCGCTGTCGGAGGCCTACGCCGACAGCGCCCGGTACCTGGCCGGGGCGGTGGCCTACGGTCTCGGACGCTGCGATGACTGCGTCCCCAGCGCCCCGCCCCCGCGTGAGGACGCCGCGCGGGCGGCGGCGGCCGCGCGGCGCCTCGACGACACGTTCCGCGGGTACCTCACCGAGCGCGGCGCCAAGCCGATCCCGCTGTCTGAGGTGACCGGGCTGGTCACCGGCGTGGCCGGCGTGCGCCTGGCCGCGGACGCCGTCCTCGAGCTGTGGGACGGGGCCGGGAACGCCGACGGCGACCGCTCGGCGGCCCGGCGAGAGCTCCAGGGCTCCACCGAGCTGATGACCGGTTGGTATGAGCGCTTCGCCGCCAGCCTGGCCGGCGCCGAGTCGGTCCCCGACCCGCTCCCCGAGGACGAGGTCGCCGACGGGCGGCTGGTCGACGCGGTCGCGCGCGACCTGCGCGACTCCGACGGCGGGGGCACGGCCACCGGCGTGCGCGTGATCTGGACCGGCGATCACCTCGACGCCGTGCGCCGGCTTCAGGAGATGCTCGTGGAGCCGGCGCGAGCGGCGGTGTCCGAGCAGGCGCTCGGTTAGCGCAGCGTGCCGATCACCTTCTCGAAGGCCGTGGCGATCGCCTGGTAGCCGTTCGTGTTGGGATGGATGTTCGGGCCGCTGGGCGGGGTCGAGCAGGCCCACGTCCAGGCACAGACCCGGGCGACGGCCAGGGGGATGGCGTTGCCCTGCCAGCTCACCATGGTCGTGAACGGCACGTAGGTGTCAAACGCGTCGGCGACGTCGGCGGTCCTGAAGCCGGCGCCGGTGTCGGCCGACCCGAGCTTGTCGTTGATCGCCTTGGTCAGCGGCACCGAGAACGTGGTCAGACCGTTCGCCGACGTGCCGGCCGCGGCGAAGTATCCGTTGAGCGCGACGTCGTACAGGTTCATCGCGACGAACCTCGTGCCCGTCGGTGCGGCCCCCCGGATCGCCTTGAGGATCTTCGGAAGGTCGGTGGCGATCTGGTTGGTTCCCGTCCCCACGCACGTCAAGGGGTTGGCGGCGGTCGTGCAGTTCTGCACGTCGTTGGCGCCGATGTCGATCGTGATCAGAGGCACCTCGCCCCTGGCGTGGTGGGCCTTGAGGAACCGCGTGGCCGCCGCCAGCTGGGAGCCGCCGGTCGGATGACAGTGCAGCACGGCGGCATACCTGTTGCCCTTGCCGGTGATCATGCTCTGCGTGGTCTCGCCGGCGCAACCCAGCTTGACCACCTGGAGGCTGTGGATCCGGGCGAGCTCGGTCTGGTAGACGTCGTCGACGTAGCCCTCGGTCGTGTTGCGCGTCACTCCCCGCACGTTGGGCTGGTCGCCCTGGGCGAGGGAGTCGCCGAGCGCGACGTAATACCGCGGAGCGGCTTTCGTCCTGACCGTCTTGGCGACCGCGGTGCCGCCGAGCGCGGCGACAGCCACGAGCGCCACGGCGGAGGCAAGGATGCGGCGACACATTGAGCTCTCCAATCTGCAGCGCAGCTGCAGCCTCAGGGTGCGCGGGACGGTAGCGGCCGGGCGGTCACCTCACCGTCACACGTCGGGGGCGGCGGTTAGCCGAAAGCGTCAGGCGGCCACGGAAGTCGCCGGTTCGTCGACCTCCGACTGCGTGAGCGCGTTCAGCGCGGCGTGGATCTCCCACGCGCGCTGGGGCGAGAGCTGGTTCGGCCGGCGCCGCAGCCAGTCGATGAGGCGCGGACCGGAGACGAACACGCAGCGGCCATCCTGCAGGCAGCCGACCGAGAACTCAGACCAGACGACGACGACCGGCTGGACCCAGCCCGGCTCGCCGGTGACGTCCTCGAGCTCGCGACGCAGGTTGGCGGCGGCCGAGAGTGCGCGGCGGCGCTGGACCACGAGCTCGCGCTGGCAGTTGGGGTCGTCGCGGCGCCAGGGATGCTCGAGGCGTTGACTCTGGAGCAGGATCACGCCGCCGGGGCCGATCGCGACGTTGCGATAGCGGCCGTAGTGGGCGTCGAGGTCGTGGATGGTGCTCCAGCCGGCGGGTTCCAGGAAGCTCAGCTGTTCGCGGAGGGCGCCGTCGCCGTGGTCGACGGTCGCGGCGGCCGGGGCGACGGTCGCAGCCCGCAGGCCGACCAGCCATGCCGTCGTGCTCGCGCCGGCGACCACCCCGGCCAGCCACGTCAGGTCGTGGCCCTTGAGCAGGAGCACGAGCACGCCGAGAGCGGCCAGGGGAGCAAGTCCGTGGGCGAGCGTCAACCGCAGCCGCGGACGCGCCGGGGCTCGGCGCAGGGGCGCGGGAACCAGGGCCTCGGGTTCGTGTGCCGTGCTCGTCATCGCAGCAGCATCGGCGCAGGCGCCCCCGCCCATGAACCATCCGTGGTCATCGCCTTCAAACTCTACGCAATGCTGGCCGTTCGTACGAGGGGGCCTCGATCAAACGTCCAGGGCCTCGTAGGCCGCGGCGGTGGCCGTCCCGTAGACGAGGTGAAAGGCAAGGTCGGTGGCCAGCGCGACCGGCGGCTGGCGCCACGGCGGCGGCGCCACCCCGAGCACCGGCAGTTCGACGAGGGACACGCCCCACACGAGGGCCCCGAAGAGCGCGCCGCCGCCCCGGCGCGGCCGGCGCGCCAGGAGCCCGAAGGGCACGCCCCAGGCGGTCCCGTAGAGGACGTGCATCGCCTGGTTGAACGCCGCGCGGCGATCTCGGGGCACGTCGATCACCTTGCGCCCGACATCGCCGGGCACCGTGCTCGGCTTGCCCTGAGTCGCGGTGAGGTAGGCGGCCTGCACCGAAGTCATGGCCGCGGTGCCGACCGCGCCGGCCACCAGCCCGCGGAGGGCCGCGACGGGCGGCGATGACCCCTGATCGCCGGGGGTCGGTGGGTCGGGCGCCCCGGCCGCTGCCGTGGCCGTGCCGAGAACGAGCGCGTCCTCGGCGAGCGCCAGCACCGGATCGGGCACCCCGAGGCGCTGACCGAGGAGCTGCCGGGCGCGTTCGGAGGCGTACGTCGTGGCCGCCGCGGCGGCCGCTCCGACGCGCGCGCCGCGCGCGCCGGCGACCTGCCGGCCGGCCAGCGCCCCGCTGATCACCCGGCCCGCCAAGGCCGGCGGATCGTGGCGGGCGGGGATCCACGGTGACTTGTCGGCGGCCATCTCCCCGGCGGCGAGCACGATCAGGCCGGCGCGGAGGGGGCCGTCGGGCACCCGTCGGCGCAGCGCCAGCCCCGCCCATCCCCCGAACGTCCGCATCCCCGAGGCGGCACCCAGGGCGGCGGCGGAACGCAGCATTGGCCTGCGCTACCCGAGTGCCGTCAGACCAAACGGGCGCCGGCGCGGGACGCGAAGCGTCAGGTCAGCGACAGCTGGCGTCCGGCGAGCACGGCCGGCGAGGGGCGGCCACCGCTCGCCGTCGCCTCGAGGTCGAGCAACGTCCGCTTGAGGGGCAGGCCGCCGAGGTACCCGGTGAGGTCGCCGTTGGCGCCCACCGCCCGGTGGCAGGGGACGATGATCGGTACCGGCGTCCGCCCCACCGCGGCCCCGACCGCGCGCGCCCGGTCCGGTCGCCCGATCGCCCGGGCCAGCTCGCCGTAGGCGCGTGTCTGGCCGTACGGGATCGCCGTCAGCTGCGCCCACACCGCCTGCTGGAAGGGCGTGCCCTGCAGGTCGAGCGCGAGCGTGAAGTCACGGCGGCGGCCGGCGAAGTACTCCTCCAGCTGGGCGATCGCATCGGCGAACGGCGCCGGGTCGTGGCCCTGCGGGTCGAGCCCGCGAGCATGGCCGGGGAAGAAGAGGCGGCTGAGCCCTGCCGAGCCGCCCACCAGGGTCAGCGGTCCGACGGGACTCTCGTAGGTGCTCCATGTGGTGGTCATGTCAAGAGAACGCGCGGCCGCCGCAAAGCGTGAGGTCACCGGGCGTCGTGGAAGATGACGCCGAGCGCGGTCCGCTGGCCGGCGGTCACCGTGGCCACGCCGTGGCGCATCCCCACGCGGTGATATCCGCGGCGGCCCTCCTCGGGCCGCTCGGCGGTGGCAAAGATCACGAACGCCCCGAGGCCGGGGGTGAGGACATGCGCCCGGCTCTGGGCGCGGGGACGCTGCTCGACGAGGACGAACTCGCCCCCTCCGAAGTCCTGGCCGGGGCGTGCGAGCACGGTCACCACCTGGAAGGGGAAGAAGACCTCACCGTAGAGGTCCTGGTGCAGCGCGTTCCAGTCCCCGGCGCCGTAACGCAGGATCAGGGGCGTCGGTCGGGTCTGCCCGGCAGCATGGCAGCGCGCGAGCAGCTCGGCATGCTCGGGCGGAAAGCTCGGTCGCTCGCCGCCCAGCAGCTCCGCCCACCGGTTGGCAATCGGGGCCAGGCGCGGGTAGAACGCGCCGCGCAGCGCCGTGATCGTGGGCGGCAGCGGGTGATCGAAGTACCGGTAGCGACCGTCGCCGAAGCGGTGGCGCGCCATCTCGACCGTCGAGCGAAACCGTCCCATCTCGAACAGGTCGGCGAGCTCGGCGCACTCGTCCTCGCCGAGCACGGGGCCGGTGGTGGCGTGGCCGTGGCGGTCAAGCTCGTCGGCCAGCCGATCCCAGTCGAGCTCGTCGACCCGGGAGGCGATGTCAGGGGTGGTGGTCGTCGTCATGGCCCTACAACGCGCGGCCGGCGCCGCGCGTGAGATCTCAGCTGAGCTTCTCAGATGGCGCTGACAGAGCCAGTCCGAACGGGCTGCCCTCGGAATCGCGACAAATCGCCCACCGATCCCCCGGGTGCACGACGCTTCCGCCCAGCTCCTGGACCCGGGCGAGCGCCTGGGTCACGTCGGCCACCGCGAAGTAGGGCAGCGAGACCGTGTCGCCGGGGCCGCGTCCGCGCTCGTGGACGCCGACCGCCGGGTCGGGGGCCTGCGTCTGCCAGCCCTCACCCTGTTCGGGGGCCCGGTCGCCGAGCTCGGCGTCGAGCAGGCCCGCCCAGAACCGGCGAGCGCGTTGCGGATCGTCGGCGGGAAACTCGATGAGCGCCGGCCGCGCTCCCATCACTCGGGTGAGCGCTCGTGGGCGGCCGTGTCCGCGCCGGGATCGTGCACGGCGCCGCGATCATCTATCGGGCCGGCCCGCTCGGCGCCCGCCGCCTCGCCGGTATCCGCCTCGCCGTCGCGCGTGACGAGCGGCTCGGTCTCAGCGGCGTCGGCGCGCGTCGGCGCCTCGGTGGGCTGGACCCGGGTGGCCTGGTCGGTGGCCTGGACCCGAGTGGCCTGGTCGCTCTCCTGGACCCGGGTGGCCTGGTCGCTCTCCTGGACCCGGGTGGCCTGGTCGCCCGCCGGGGTCCGGGCCGCCGGCTCGGCCACCGGGGCCGGCGAGGCCGTCCGCTCCCGCACCGGAGGACCGGCGTCGGCGACGGGCTCCTCGACGGTGCGCGTGCGCCGCGGGACCAGGGTGTTGAACAGCAGGATCACCGCGCACACCCCCCAGCCGAGTCGCGTCCAGCCGTTCGCGGCGGCGAGACCCAGCACGTTGCCGCTGATGACGGCGATCACCGCGGCGGCGCCGAGCGCCAGCCCGACGATCAGGCTCGTCGTCTTGGCGAGCAGGTGCTGGGCGGCCCCGAAGAGCAGGAGCCCCCCGGCGGCCGCCGTCAGGAGCCCCGTCCACCCGTTGGCGCCGAAGATCCCGAGGAAGACCTTGCCCTGGACGGGCGCGTCGCCGTTGGGGAAGTTCGAGAGCTTGGGGAAGCCGTGCTGCTTATAGAGGAAGTACAAGCCCGCCACCTCGAGGATCGTGCCGAGGATGAGGGCCGGTCCGCGCGCCAGACTGACGCCTTTCTCGGTGCGGGTGCGGGTCGCCGTGGTGGAGGTCGTCGCCATTGTCACTTTGGTCTACCCATCGGGGCCACCCTCACACACGGCCCTCATCGGACGCGGTAGCGCTCGATCGCCTCACGGCGAGCCTGCGCGTGGTCGACGATCGGCTTGGGGTAATCGCGGCCGATGCGACAGCCACACTGCTCCTGGATGTCGTCGGGCATCCGCCACGGCTCGGTCAGGTACGCGTCGGGGACGGCCGCCAGCTCGGGCACGTACCGCCGCACGTAGGCGCCGTCGGGGTCGAAGCGCTGCTGCTGACGAGCCGGATTGAAGATCCGTCGGAAGGCGGGGGCCGGGTCGACGCCCACCGACGCGATCCACTGCCAGTTGCCGTTGTTGGAGGCCTCGTCGCCGTCGAGCAGATAGCGCATGAACCACCGCTCGCCCCATCGCCAGTCGATCCCGAGATCCTTGGTGAGAAACGAGCCGACGATCAGCCGGCCGCGGTTGTGGATCCAGCCTTCGCGGCGCAGCTGACGCATGGCGGCGTCGACCGCGGGAAAGCCGGTCTCCCCCTGGCACCACGCCGCAAAGTGGGCGCGGGCGTGGCTCCAGCGCATGCCCCGGTAGCGCGGCTGGAACTCCGCCGTCGCGTTGGCCGGAAAGTGGCCCAGCACGTGGGCGTAGAAATCGCGCCAGCCGAGCTGCCGGCGGTAGGCGTGCGGGCCGTCCCCGCCGCCCAGGCGGTCCTCGACCTCGCGCGCCGACAGGCAACCGAAGTGCAGGTAGGGCGACAGCCGCGAGACGGCGTCGCCGGTCAGCGTGTCGCGGCCCGCGGCGTAGTCCTCGACCGGCCCGGCGAGAAACCGCCGCAGCGCCTCGCGCCCGGCCGCCTCGCCGCCCGGCATCGGATCGCTGAGCTCGGCCCGGAGGCCGAGCGACGCGAGCGTCGGCAACCGGCCGGCGGCCGCCCCGTCTCCCGGCTCAGGCAGCGCGCCGGGCGCGTCCAGGACCTCGCGGCGGGGCTGGGCGAGCCAGGCGTTGTAGAACGGCGTGAACACGGTGTAGGGACCGCCGGCGCCGGTGCGGATCGGCTCCAGGCCGTCGACCGCGAACAGCCCGGGATGGGCTACCACCTCCACCCCGGCCGCCTCGAGCGCTCGCTTGACCTCCCGCTGGCGGCGGCGGGCGAACGGACCCACGTCGGCGCTGAGGTGAAGCGAGGTCGCCCCCGCCTCGCCGGCCACGGTGGCCAGCTCGCGCGCCGGGTCGCCACGGCGCACGAACAGGCGGCTGCCCCGGGCGCGCAGGCCCGCGTCGAGCTCGTCGAGGCACTCGAGCAGGAACTGCGTGCGCGGACCGGAGGCGTGACGGCCGCCGAGCAGCCCGTCGTCGAAGCAGAAGACGCAGATCAGCCGGTCGGCGCCGGTGCGTGCGGCCTGGAGCGCCGGGTGGTCGTGCAGGCGCAGGTCACGCCGGAACCACAGCAGCGCCGTGCTCATCCCATCAGGCGCGGGACGGCCTCGTGGCGGTAGGTGAAGATCCGCTCCAGATCGCGCCGGACGAACAGCGGGTGGGCCAGGTCGCCGAGCGCGCCGAGCGGCAGCGCGTAGTCGACCTCGTCGCGCACGACCGTCCCCGACCCCGCCTCGGCGAAGCTGTGGCGGTGGTGCCAGAGCCCGTACGGGCCTCGCAGCTGGCGATCGATGAAGCTCCGGCCCGGCTCCCAGGCCTCGATCCGGGAGGTCCAGCGCAGGGGCAGGCCATGGACGCGCAGCCGGTAATCGATCAGCGTCCCGACCCCCATCTCGATCGGCTCGGGCGTGAGCACGTGAAAGCTCAGCCACGGCGGCGTGATCCGCTCCAGGTTGTGCGCCGCGGCGAAGAAGGCGAACACGTCGGACAGCGGATGGTCGATGTATTGCTCGCGCTCGAGTCGATGGACGCTCACGACAGGATGTCGGCAAGGGCCGCCGCGAGCTCGGTGTGTTGGAAGGGGTACCCGAGCTCGTTGAGCTGGGCCGGCACCGCGCGCTGCCCGCCGGTGACGATCTCCGCCATCTCGCCGTAGAGGAGCTTGACCGCCAGACCGGGAACGGGCAGGACGGCCGGGCGGCCGAGCACGTGACCGAGGGTGCGCGACAGCTCGGCGTTGGTCACCGGCGCGGGCGCGGTGAGGTTGACGGGTCCCGCGGCCCCGGGCTCGTCCAGGCACCGCATCAGTCCGCCGACGACATCGTCGAGATGAATCCAGGGGACGTACTGCTTTCCCCCGGCCACGGGACCGCCGATGCCGAGCTTGAAGAACGGCAGCATCTTGGCGAGCGCGCCGCCGCTGGAGGAGAGCACGACGCCGGTCCGCGTGCACACCACCCGCGTCCCGCCGGGGGCGGCCATCGCGGCACGCTCCCACGCGACGACGACCTCGGGGAGGAAGCCGTGTCCGGCCGGGGATCGCTCGTCGAGCGTCTGGGCTCCGCACGACCCGTAGTACCCGACCGCGGACTGCGAGACGAGCACCGGCGGACGCTCATCATCGGCGACGGCGCCGAGACCGCGAACGAGCTGTTCGGTGCTCTTGACGCGGGAGTCACGGATCCGCTGCTTGGCTGCGTCGCTCCAGCGCTGGTCGATCGGCTCGCCGAGCAGGTGCACGACCGCGTCGGCGCCGCGCAGCGCCTCGGCCGGCGGCGGCTCACCCACGGGATCGGTCCAGGCGTGGACCTCGGCGCCCTCGCCGAGCACGCGCTGGCCGCGCTCGGCATCGCGGGAGAGTGCGACCACCGCGTCGCCCCGGGCTCGGAGCCCGTCGGCCAGGGCCAGGCCGATCGTCCCGGTTGCGCCCGTGATCAGGACTCGCATCGCGTCACCCCTCGTTTCGTGGCCGGCTCATACGCCCATGACCTGTTGTTGGGAAAACCGTAACAAGCTGTATCGTTACCCTATCGTCACCGCAGCAAACCCCGGGCTGAGCACCGCGCAGCTGGCGGTCCGCACCGGCGTTCCCGCCGGGACGCTGCGGATGTGGGAGAGCCGCCACGGCTTCCCCGCCCCGGCCCGGCTGCCGGGAGGGCATCGCCGCTACTCCGAGCAGGACGCCACCGCGGTGGCCGAGGTCGTGCGCTTGCGCGACCAGGGCCTCTCGCTGACGGCGGCGATCGCGCGGGCACGGCGCCAGGAGCCCGCCTCGGTGACCTCCGTGTTCGCGGGGCTGCGCCGGCGGCGCCCCGACGTGACGCCCTCGATCCTCTCCAAGCGCGTCGTCCTCGAGCTGACGCGAGCCATCGAGGACGAGTACTGCGCGCACGCCGCGCGGGGAGTCCTGATCGGATCCTTTCAACGCGAGCGCTTCTACCGCGTCGCCCAGCGTCGCTGGACCGAGCTGGCGCGGACCGC
Source organism: uncultured Solirubrobacteraceae bacterium (assembly GCA_963744845.1). Classification (GTDB taxonomy): domain Bacteria; phylum Actinomycetota; class Thermoleophilia; order Solirubrobacterales; family Solirubrobacteraceae; genus Palsa-465. Next base: position 132,221 of record CAVUVE010000009.1, on the reverse strand, counting down.
GGCCGCCGCCGTCGTCCTCGCCGACTTCGCGGAGATCGCCACGCCCCGGAACGCCCCCGTCGAAGTGCCCATCGGCGTCGCCCACCCGCTGGCGCGCGAGTGGACGCTGATCATCGACGCTCCGGGCGCGCGGGCGTGTCTGGCGGCCTGGGAGCTGCCCAGCCAGACCGAGGTGCCCGATCCCGAGCGGCGGTTCGAGGTCCTGTGGTCGTTCGAGCCCGCGGTCGTGCGGGCGGCGAGCGAGGTGGCCGTCGAGCTTCTGCGGCGACTGGCTCCGGAGGTGGCGCGCGCCCTCCCCGAGGCCGATGCGGACGCCCTCCCCCCCGACGGCGATCTGCGTTTCGCCGCCGCGCTGGCGCAGCGGATGGTCGCCTACGTGAGCGGGCTCGTCGACGACCGTCGGGCTCCAGCGCGGCCCGGCGATCGGGTGTGAGCGCTAACAACTCGTGGATTGAAACCGGCATGCGCCGGGTATCAGCCGCCGAGGCGCAGCGCTGATCGCACCGGCCGGGGCGGTGGCGCCGCCAGAGGAGAGAGCGGCCCGACCCCCGCATGCGTCCTGCCCGCAGGTGCGCTCGCGTCGGCTTGGTCAGCTGTCGACAAGCACGGACGACGGCAGGAGAACGAAAGGAAGTGTGCGCATGCACAACGGGTCATCATCACGGCGACGGATCGGTCGCATGAGCCGGGCTCGACGCTCGGTCGCGGCGGTCCTCGTCCTCGCGGCGGTGGGCGTCCTGGGCGCAAGCGCCCTCGCCCAGGGCACGCAGACGTTCCGGATCACCACCCGCCCCTGGGGCAGCGTGGGCGGCAAGGCGGTCAACCTGTACACGCTGTCCAACGGATCGATGAAGGTGAGCATCACCAACTTCGGCGGGATCGTGCAGTCGATCGACGTGCCGGGGCGCAACGGCAAGATGGCCAACGTCGCGCTCGGTTTCAAGAACCTCAAGGGCTACGAGGCCAACGACGCCACCAAGCAGCCCACCGGAGGCTCGGGCACGACCTATTTCGGCGCCACGATCGGACGCTTCGGCAACCGAATCGCCAACGGCAAGTTCACGCTGAACGGCACGACCTATCACCTGCCGATCAACAACGGCCCGAATACGCTGCACGGCGGCACCAACGCCTGGAACAAGCAGGTGTGGACGCCGAAGACGACCCTCACCCATACGGCCGCTTCGCTGGCGCTGACCTACACCAGCCCCGATGGCCAGGATGGGTTCCCGGGCACCGTGGTCGCCAAGGTCACGTTCACGCTGGGCGCCAAGAACGCGCTGACGATCCACTACGACGCGACGACCGACAAGCCCACGGTCATCAACATGACCAACCACACGTACTTCAACCTCGCCGGCGAGGCGTCGGGAACGGTCTACAACCAGGGTCTGATGATCAATGCCGACAAGTACACCCCGACCGACGACACGCAGATCCCGACGGGGAAGATCGTCCCGGTGGCCGGCACCCCGATGGACTTCCGCAAGATGAAGCCGATCGGACGTGACATCAACGCCAACTTCCACCAGCTGCTCCTCGCCCACGGCTACGACCACAACTGGGTGCTCAACGGCGCCAGCGGTACCACGCCGCGACTCGCCGCCACGGCCATCGATCCGGCCAGCGGGCGCATGCTGACGGCGACCACGACCGAGCCTGGTGTCCAGGTGTACACCGGCAACTTCATGGTCGGAGACCTCGTCGGCACCTCGGGCCATGCCTACCGGCAGGGCGACGGCTTCACGCTGGAGACCCAGCATTTCCCCAACTCGCCCAACCAGCCGAACTTCCCGTCCACCACCCTGAACCCGGGCACGCCGTACAGCACGACGACCGTGTTCGCGTTCTCGGTCAAGAAGTAACCCCTCGGCAGCACTCCTCATTCCAGGCCGTGGCCCGGGTCAGCGACCCGGGCCACCGCCTGCCCGACCGGGCCCGGCGCGACCGTCTCCCCCTCCCCCGGTCCGCGGCGCGCCCGGTGCTCGGCGAGCGACTCCAGCGCGCACAGGCCGACGATCAGCACCGATACCCCAGCGGCGATCGTCCAGGCGGGCAGGCCTCCCCCGGCGACCCCCAGCGCCAGCAGCGTGACGGCGACGGCCAGCCGCCCGCGGCTGAACTGGTGAAGCATCCGCAGGCGAAACGCCGCGACCCCGACGAGATACAGGGCGACCCCACCGCAGAAGGCGAGGCGACCGGGTTCCGGCATCGGCGGGACGAGCGAACGGTGGACGACCATCCGGATCCCGCTGGCGAAGATGATCACGCCGGCGACGATCAGCAGGTGCAGATAGCTGTAGGAGTCGGCCGCGGCCAGCACCGGGTCGCCGTGGCTACGCAGCCGATCCCGGGCGGCGTCGGCGACGCTGTCGAAGTACGTCCACCACATCCCGAGGGCGATGAGCAGCCCGAGTGCAGCGGTCGCGACCAGGGCGGCGCTCAGCCGATGCCCGCTGCTGCTCACCCCGACGCCGATCGAGACGATCGACTCGCCCAGGCAGATGATGATGAAGTCCCCGTAGCGGTCGGCGAAGTGCGCCACGGCCACCCGCTGCAGGCCGCGCAGGCGCTCGCGGGTCAGCCACGCCGGGCCGGCGTAGTCGATGGCCAGCGCGGCCGCCCACAGCCCGTCGCGCAGGCCGCCGCCGGCGACCGCGCCGACGACGAGCAGCAGCATGCCGATCGCCGTCGTGGCGGCGAAGCCGAGGATCGCCGGCAGCCCGGCCCGGCCGGCCCGGGCGGCGTCGACATAGAGCTTCATGTGGACGACGCGCACGAGCACGTACGCGCCGGTGAACAGGATCGCCTGGGTGCTGAACGCGTGCGGAAGCGCCAGGCCGGCGATGAAGATCAGCACGGTGGCGACCAGCAGAAAGCCGCGCAGCCGCCGCGACTCGGCCTCCAGCGCATTGGAGGCCCACACGAACGCCGACCACGCCCACCAGATAAGGGCGAGCACGAGCATCGCCTGCGCGAACCTTCCCCATGACGGCCGCGACGCCAGCAGCGCCGTCACCTGGGTCACCGCGAACACGAAGACGAGGTCCCACAGCAGCTCCACCGAGCTCGTCTCGCGCTCGGGCGCCGCATCGAGCTCGGGCGGTGGAGGGTCAGCGCTCACCGGCGCAGTATCGCCCGCCGCGGGCGAACTCCTGCTTGGATACCGCCCCGACCGAGACCCCGACGGCATTCGAGGAGAGGCATGACACAACGCGCGGCAATCGTGACCGGAGGTTCAAGCGGCATCGGACTGGAGATCGCCCGCATGCTGCTGGAGGAGGGCTACGGCGTCACGATCGCCGCTCGCCGTCCCGAGAAGCTCGAGCAGGCGGTCGCCGAGCTCTCGGGCGAGGGCCGGGAGATCGCCTCCGTCGCCGGCAGCATGGCCGACGAGGCGGTGATCTCGCAGGTGGTGAGCACGCATCGCGAGCGCTTCGGACGGCTCGACGTGCTCGTCAACAACGCCGGCGTCGGCTTCGGGGCGCCGGTGGCCGAGATCGAGACCAAGCGCCTCGACATGCAGCTCGACGTCAACCTGCGCGCGATCGTCCTCTTCTACCGCGAGACGGTGGAGCTCCTGCGGGCGGCGGCCGCCGAGCACCGGTCGGCGCTCGTCGTCAACACGGCCTCGATCTCCGGCAAGGCGGGCGAGGCGTGGCTGTCGGTCTACTCGGCCACGAAGGCCGGCGTCATCGGGTTCACCGAGGCGATGAACAAGGAGCTCGGACAGGAGGGCATCAAGTCGTGTGCCCTGTGTCCGGCATTCGTCGATACGCCGATGACCGACTTCATCAAGGAGAGCGTCGCCGCCGAGGAGATGATCACCCCGCGCGACATCGCCGAGGCGGTGCGCATGCTCCTGCGGGTCTCCCCCGCCTGCGTGATTCCCGAGATCGTGTTCCAGCGCCCCGGGGCGGTCGCCTGAGCTACCGGGCTTGCGCGGGTACGGCCGCGCGCACGTCCTCAAGGTGCCCGAGCAGACGCTCGTAGTCGTCGTAGCGGCGGACCACGGGCGTCCAGGCCCAGCCGGGGCGCTCGCGCAGCTCTCGGGAGCGGTCGGGATCGCCAGGTCGCACGCGCGGCCGCGGGGACGCGGGGACGATCGCGACCTCATCCTCGAGCAGGCTGGCCTGAAGGTGAGAGCGGAGGATCAGCAGCTCGCGCTCGGTGGCGCGGCGCGCGCGGGCGTGCCGAGCCCGGCGGACGTTGCGAAAGGCCACGCGATCCCAGGCCTGGGCGAACGCGACCGCGCTCGTCCGTCCCCCGGCGCGGTGGGCGGCGAGCATCGGGCAGATCCCCTCGCCGGTCGCGTAGGCGCCGACGATGATCTCGTTGGCGTCGAGGCCCTCGAGCATGGCGACGCGGGTATGGCGCGGGAGGCGCTCGATCGCCGTCCGCAGGTCCTCCAGGGTCGCTCCGCGTCGTCTTGCCATAGGGTGTGCCGCCGGACGAGGCGGCGCTGTGGCGACTGTACCCGGCGCCGTCGGCGCGCCCAAGAGACCTCCTGGCCACGAAAGGAATCTTGCAGATGAAGCTCGGACTGAACGTCGCCTACTGGGGGCTGGGAATGGAGCCCGAGGACCAGCTCCGCGGAGTCCAGGAGGCCGAGCGGCTCGGCTTTGACTCCGTGTGGGCCGCCGAGGCCTACGGCTCGGACGCCGCCACGGTGCTCGCGTGGCTGGCGGCCGGAACGTCGACGATCAAGCTCGGGTCGGCGATCTTCCAGATGCCCGGGCGCTCGCCGGCGCTCACCGCGATGACCGCGGCGACGATCGACCAGCTGTCGCACGGGCGCATGGTGCTCGGCATCGGCTCATCGGGTCCGCAGGTCGCCGAGGGATGGCACGGCCAGCGCTTCGGGCGCCAGATCCAGCGCACCCGCGAGTACGTGGCCGTCGTGCGCAAGGCGCTCGCCCGCGAGCGCCTGGAGTTCAAGGGCGAGACGCTCGAGCTGCCGCTCCCGGACGGTCCCGGCAAGGCGCTGAAGCTGATGATCGCCCCCCAGCAGGAGCGCATCCCGATCTACCTGGCGGCCATCGGTCCCAACAACACCAAGCTGGCCGGCGAGATCGCCGACGGGTGGATCCCCACCTTCTTCTCGCCCGAGTACGTCGCCGACTTCCGGGAGCTGCTGCAGGAGGGCGCCGATCGCGTGGGACGCTCGCTCGATGGGTTCGACATCGCCCCCACCGTGCAGTCCTACGTCTCCGACGACCGCGAGAAGGCCCGCAACCTGATGCGACCGGTGCTCGCGCTGTACATCGGCGGGATGGGCTCACGCAAGCAGAACTTCTACAACAACCTCGTCCAGCGCTACGGCTTCGAGGATGCCGCCCGCGAGGTCCAGGACCTGTATCTCGAGGGCAAGAAGGCCGAGGCCGGCGAGGCCCTCCCCGATGAGCTCGTCGACATGGTCTGCCTGTGCGGGCCACGGGACGTCGTGCGCGAGCGCCTGGCCGCCTACCGGGACGCCGGCGTCGGCACGCTGATGATCACCCCGATGGCCTTCGATCGCGAGGATTGGATCGAGCAGCTGCGCGCCGTGGCCGAGCTGGCCGCTTGACCGAGGCGGGGCCGCTGCGCATCTTCCTCGGCGCGTTCGGGCAGCCCGGGCACGCCTTTCCGATGCTCGCCCTCGGCGCCGAGCTGGCCGCCCGCGGCCACGCGGTGACCTACGAGACGTGGTCGCGGTGGCGCGAGCCGGTGCAGGCGCACGGGATGCGCTTCGTGCCGGCGCCCGAGTATCCGGTGTTCCCGACCCAGGAGCGGCCGCTGCGCCCCTACGAGGCGGTGGTGGCGGCCGTCGCGCAGACCCGGCCGGCGATCGCCGCGGCGCGGCCCGACGTGGTCGTGCACGACATCCTGACCCTGGCGCCGGCGCTCGCCGCTGAGCTCGAGGGGGTGCCGCGGGCGACGGTCATCCCCCACGTGTACCCGGTGGGAGCGCCGGGGCTGCCGCCGTACGCCTTCGGGGCCCGCCGGCCGCGCACGGCGCTCGGGGCGCAGCTGTGGCGGGTGTTCGACCGCCCGGTGCGGGCCGGCCTCGAGCGCGGACGCGCCGAGCTCAACGACGCCCGGCGCCAGGTCGGCCTCGCGCCGGTCACCCACCTGCACGGCGGGCTCAGTCCCGAGCTCTGCCTGGTGGGGACCCTGCCCCAGCTCGAGTACCCGCGCGACTGGCCCGCCCACGTCCATGTCGTCGGACCGCTGATGTGGGAGCCGCCGTTTGCGAGGGTCGACCCGCCCCCGGGAGACGGCCCGCTCGTGCTCATCGCCCCCTCGACCGCCCAGGATCCCACCCACCGGCTGCTGCGCGCCGCCCTCGCCGGCCTCGACGGCGAGCCCGTGCGAGTGCTGGCCACGTGGAACCGCCGGGCGCTGCCGGGTCCGGTCCGGGTCCCGGCCAACGGGCGGCTGGTCGAGTGGCTGTCGTATTCGCAGACGATGCCCGACTGCGACCTCGTCGTCTGCCACGCCGGGCACGGCACGCTCGTGCGCGCGCTGGCATCCTCATGCCGCGTGCTGGCGGTTCCCCACGTCGGCGACATGGCCGAGAACGCCGCCCGGGTCGACTGGGCCGGAGCCGGGGTCCGTCTCCCGTGGCCGCTGCTCGGCGCGCGCACGCTGCGCCTCGCCGTCCGCCGGGCCCTGGGCGCGGACGGCCTGGGCGCACGGGCCGCGCAGCTGGGGGCGTGGGCGCAGGCGAACCCGGGGGCGGCGCGAGCGGCCGACCTCGTCGAGGAGCTGGCCCGGCGCGGGTGACGCGGTCAGGCGGCGGCCGGCGCGGGTGATGCGTTCAGGCGGCGGCCGGGGCGGGCGCGGCCGGCGCGGCGCTCGCCGGGTTCGCCTGCGCCCACGCGATGATCTTCTTCGAGCCCTGGATCACCGTGTCGTCGTCGCAGACGAGCACCGGCACCCAGTAGTTGCCGGTCAGCGCCTTGACCTCGCGGCGCGGGGTGAGGTCGTTGATGAGCCCCGGGAGCGGACCGAGCCCCAGCGCCCGCACGACCTCCGGCTCGTAGCCGGCCTGGCGCAGCGCCGCGTGAGCCTCCCCACACGCGTGGGTGTGGAGCGGCTTGCCGGCCGTCCATGTCCCGTAACAGACGTACAGCTTCACGTCGCTCGTCGATTCATCGCTAGCTCCGGGGGTGGGACTCGAACCCACAACCTAACGGTTAACAGCCGTTCGCTCTGCCATTGAGCTACCCCGGATCATCGGAATGGGCTACCACGGAGATCACGCGGGCCGCCGCTCACTTTACGGGAAGCGTCCGCAGACCGCTCTCGACCTCAGCGTGGCAGTTGGCGCATAAGAGCACGCACTTGGCGGCCTCTGCCCGCAGGACGCTGAGTGCCAGGGTGACGCCCTGGGCGCTGAGGTTCATCCGCTTCTCGGCGCGATCGAGGTGATGAAATTGCAGCGCGCTCACGCAGCGGTCATAGCCGCAGACGGCGCAGGATCCTCCCGCCTCGGCGACCAGCACGGCCTTGACCCGTCGCCGCTTGTCCGACACCTGGTCCTGACGGCACCGGCCGCAGCGGTAGTAGCCGCTTCCTTCGATGACGAATCGGGTCTCGCCGTGCCGCTTGCAGATCAGGATCAGGTCGGCCTGGCCGGCGTTGCGCGCCGCGCGCTCGGTGGCCCGCCGCTGCGTCGCCCGCGTGCGCAGACCGTGTCGTCCTAACCAGTAGCGGACGGTCGCCTTGCTGAGCCCGACCGTCCCGGCGATCTCCGTGATCGACATTCCGCGTTCGATCAGCTCGTCGAGCTGTTCCCGAGCGATCCCGCCCTTGGCGGCATGCTTCTCGCGGTTGGGCGCCTCCAACCCGTACTTGGCCATCCAGTAGGCGACCGTCGACGGGTGCTTGCCGAACCGCTGCGCGATCTTCTCGACGCTCAGCCCCCGCGCCAGCAGCGTGGTGAGCGATTCCCTGTCCATCGTGTCCGTGTCCCTCCTCCCGGTGTACGAACGTATGTTCCCACGCTCGCCGGACGGAAAAGGGCTGCTCAGGGACCCCTTTCGACGGCCGCCCGGGGCACCGGTTAGCGGACCGGCGCTCGTGGGTACCGAGCGAGTCGCATGCTTGAGCTGGAGGAGCTCCACCGCCGGTTCGGCGACGTGATCGCGCTGGACGGGATGACGTTCACCGTGCCGGCGGGCAAAGTCGTCGGCTTTCTCGGTCCCAACGGCTCCGGCAAGACGACCGCGATGCGCGCCGTGCTCGGGGTGATGGCGCTGGACTCGGGCGCAATCCGGTTCGCCGGTCGCGAGGTCGACGCGCAGGCGCGCCGGCACTTCGGCTATATGCCCGAGGAGCGGGGGCTCTATCCGGGCATGCGGGTGCTCGACCAGCTGGAGTACCTCGGGTCGGCTGCACGGGATGAACGCGGCGGCGGCGCAGCGCTCGGCCCGCCGGCAGTGCGGGCGCCTGGGGCTGGGCGAGCGCCTGGACTCCAGGGTGGAGGAGCTCTCCCTCGGCAACCAGCAGCGGGTCCAGCTCGCCGCCGCGCTCGTCCACGAGCCGGAACTGCTGGTGCTTGACGAGCCGTTCTCGGGCCTTGACCCGGTGGGCATCGACGACCTGAGCGCCGTGCTCGCCGAGCGCGCTCGCGACGGCGCCACCGTGCTCTTCTCCAGCCACCAGCTCGACCTCGTCGAGCACCTCTGCGAAGCGGTCGCGATCGTCGACCACGGACGCCTGGTCGCCGCCGGGACGGTGGAGGAGCTGACCCGCGGCGGTCGGCCCCGGCTGGCGGTGCGCGTCGCCGGGGACCCGGATGGCCGCTGGATGTCGTCGCTGCCGCCGGGCGCCCACGAGCGGTCGGTGGAGCGCGGCACGGTGACGATCACCCTCGACGACGGCGCGGCGGCCGATGCCGTCCTGGACGCCGCGCGAGCCGCCGGATCGGTCGAGCACTTCGCGTTCGAGCGCCGGCGGCTGTCCGAGGTCTTCCGCGAGGCGGTGCGCCAACCGCAGGTGCGGCCCACGTGACCCGCGGCTGGTGGACGCTCACGCTGCTCGTCGCCCGGCGCGAGCTGCGCGAGCGTCGTCGGCGCCCGCTCCTTCCGGATCTCGACGGCCCTCCTGGTCGATCGGCGTCGCGTGCGCGGTGGGGATTCCCGGCGCTCGTCGTCCGGCGGCGGTGGCGCCGCACGAGGTCGGGAGTCGTCGGCAGCGACCCGGCGGCACTGGAGGCGCACGTCGGCCAGGCGGCGCGTGCTCGGCGAGAAGGTGCAGGCGAGGCCCTTCGCCAGCCTGGCGTCCGCAGCGGCGCAGCTGCGCCGGGCACGCTGACGCGCGTGTACGTCGGGGGCCGCCAGGTGCTGATCGAGCAGGAGCCCGCGGAGGGAGCGAGCGACACCAAGGCCACAGCTCGCTGGAGCCATCGCCCAGCTCGCCCGCACCCCCTCTCCGCGGGCCGCCAGCACCTCGCGGCGCTGCCCGTCCACGGCCTCAAGCGCGCCCCCACTCTCGCTGTCGACCCGCCTGACGGGATGGCCGGCGGTCGTCCTCATCTACCTGCTCATCTTCATCTACGGCCAGCGCATCACCAGCGGTGTCGTCGAGGAGAAGTCAAGCCGGGTGGTCGAGGTCCTGCTGGCCAGCGTCCGGCCGGCGCAGCTGCTGACCGGCAAGGTGATCGGCATGGGCGCCACCGCGTTCGGCCAGGTGGCCGCGCTGGTGGCGACGTTCCTGATCGTGGCCGCCGCAACCGGATCGACCTGCTCCACGGAGCCGCCATCGGCGTCGTCCTCGTCGGCGCCCTGTGGATGGTGCTCGGCTACGCCCTTCACTGCACCGCGTTCGCCGCCGCCGGCTCGCTGATCACGCGCGAGTCCGACGCCGCCAACGTCACCTTCCCGGTGTCGCTGCCGCTCCTGTTCGCCTACGCGCTCTCGTTCGGGATCATCTTCGGAGGCTCGAGCAACGGTCTGTTCCCCGTGCTCGCGTACATCCCCCCGACCGCGCGCCATCGCCTCCACCACGCTGTACGCGATCGGCAGCATCGGGCTCGGCCAGGTGGCGGTGTCGGCCGTCATCTGCCTCATCGCCACGGGGCCACCGCGCGGTTGGCGGCCACCATCTATGAACGCTCGATCCTGCGCACCGGCGCCCGGTCCGGTTGCGCGAAGCGCTCGCCCGAGTGAGGCGCTGCTGACGCGCCGCCTGTCTACAGGGTCTTCTCGAGCCGCGCGACGACGGCCTGCATCTCCTCGCGCAGCCGCTCGCGCGCGGCGGCGAGGGCGCTGATGCCCGTGCCCTCGGTCCGCGCACGGTTGATGGCGCGCTCCACGCGGCCGAGCTCGAGCACCAGGCGCGTGTGCTCGAGGCGCTCGGCACTCGGGTCGGGCACACGGCCCGCCTGGGCGACGATGTCGGCGATGGTGCGGGCCAGCGGCTCGTCATCGGGCGGCAGGTCGGCCAGCGGGGTGCGCAGTCGCCCCTGGAGCTGGCGGGCGGCGGCGCGCATCGCCTTGCTCGTCAGCAGCGCGTCGATGTCGATCGCGGCCAGCGCCGCCGCCCCCGGATCGGGCACGGCCACGCACTGGGCCAGGAACAGCCGCTCCTGGCGAACCGTCTGGCTCAGCGCCGCCGGGGCGCCGTTCGTCGCCGAGCCGTTGGGCGCCGCGCCGGAGGGGCCCGCCGGCGGACCGGGCCGCCCGGGCGGGCGGGGTCCGATCAGCAGCGAGGTCAGCTGGCTGTCGGACAGCTCGAGTCGCCCGGCGATGCGCCGCATCAGCTCATCACGCAGGAGGCTGGGTCCGAGCTCGCCGACGACCGGCCGCAGCTGCCCGAGCGCCGCGTCGCGGCCCTCGGCGCTGCGCGTGTCGGCCCGCTCGAGGATCCGGTCGACCTCGAAGGAGACGAACGGGACCGACGCCTGGACGCGGGCGCGCAGCGCCTCGGCGCCCTCGGCGACGACGAGGTCGGCGGGGTCCGAGCCCTCGGGCAGGGCGACCACCCGCAGCTCGACCGTCCGACCCGCGGCCAGCCGGGCGGCGCGCAGCATCGCATCCTGGCCGGCGCGGTCGGCGTCGAGGCACAGCTCCAGGACGTTGACGACGCGCTGAAGCTCGCCGATCTGCTCCTCGGTCAACGACGTGCCCATGATTCCCACCGCGTTGCGGATGCCGGCCTGGTGCAGGGCGAGGACGTCGGTGTAGCCCTCGACGAGGAGCATCCGCCCCGCCTTGGCGGCGTGTCCGCGAGCGAGATCGATCCCGAACAGCACCTCGCGCTTGTGGTAGAGCTCGCCGTCGGAGGTGTTGACGTACTTGGCCCCCCCCATCGGCGACTGCGCCTCGCTCATTCGCCGGGCTCCGAACCCCCGCACCCTGCCCCGGGCGTCGGCGGCGGGAAACATGATCCGCGCCCGGAAGCGGTCATAGACGCTGCCCGGCCGCGACTTGGAGCGTTGCACGAGACCGGCGGCCAGCAGCTCCTCCTCGGTGTACCCGGCGCGGCGCGACCCCATGAGGATCCGGTCCCAGGCGCTGGGGGCGTAGCCGACGCGAAACTCGCGTAGCGTCTCCTCGGTCAGGCCGCGCCCGAGGAGGTAGGCGCGGGCATCGGCGGCCTCGCCGGCCTCCCACAGGTAGCGCGAGTAGTAGGCCGCGGTGCGGCTCATCAGCGAGTGCAGCCGCTCGCGCCGCTCGCGGCGGGCAGCGGCCGCCGGGTCCTCGGCCTCGGTCTCGAGCGAGACGCCGAAGCGATCGGCCAGCGACTCCATCGCCGCCTTGAAGTCCAGGCCCTCGGTCTCCATCACGAACGTGAAGGGGTCTCCGGAGGCCTGGCAGCCGAAGCAGTGGTAGTGCTTCTCGTCGGGGCGGACATGGAAGCTCCCGGTCCGCTCGTCATGGAACGGGCACAGCCCGAAGTAGCTGTTGACGCCGGCGCGGCGCAGGTCGGTGCGCGCCGAGACCAGCGCGATCATGTCGACCGCGTCGAGCACGCGGTCGCGGGAGTCGGCGGTGTAGCGGCTCACGGCGCGAAGGCGACGGGCACGTTGAGCTGCTCGAACGCGCGGATGCAGAAGCGATCGGTCATGCCCGCCAGATAGTCGGTCACGCGGACCGGCAGCGCTCCGGCGGGGATCGACGCCGGGATCTCCTCGGGATGGGCGCAGTAGTGGTCAAACAGCGAGCCGATCACGACGGCGATCTTGGCGTGCTCGCGGGTGGCCACCGGCCCGAGGTAGACGTGCTCGAACATGAAGTCGCGCAGCGCCGACATCGCCGAGCCCACCTCCGGCCCCTGGACGATGTCCCCCGCGGCCGCCGACTGCTCGACGAGGTCGTGGACGAGGGTGTCGATCCGGCGCTGGCCGGTCTCGCCGAGCACCGCCAGCGGCGCGCCCGGAAGGTCCTCGGCGGCGAGCACGCCGGCGCGCACGGCGTCGTCGATGTCGTGGTTGATGTAGGCGACGCGGTCGACGAGGCGCACGATCTTGCCCTCGAGCGTCGCCGGCACCTTGGAGCGCCCCGAGTGGCTGACGATCCCGTCGCGAACCGCCGGGCAGAGGTTGAGACCGCGCCCGTCACGCTCGAGCTCCTCGACGACGCGCAGCGACTGCTCGTAGTGGCGAAAGCGCCCGCCGAAGCGCTCGCTCAGGCAGCGGTCGAGCGCCTCCTCGCCGACATGGCCGAACGGCGGATGACCAAGGTCGTGGCCGAGGCCGATCGCCTCGGTGAGATCCTCGTTGAGCGCGAGGGCGCGGGCGACCGTGCGCGAAACCTGCGTGACCTCGAGAGTGTGGGTCAGCCGGGTGCGATAGTGATCGCCGCTCGGGGCCACGAACACCTGGGTCTTGTGCTTGAGGCGGCGAAACGCCTTGCAGTGGACGATCCGGTCGCGGTCGCGCTGAAACGGGGTGCGCAGGCCGCAGTCGTTCTCGGCCACCACCCGCGCCGCCGGATAGGAGCGCGTCGCCAGCGGGGAGAGGTCAAGCTCCTCGCGGGCCTGGATGCGGGCGGCGAAGGCCTCGGCCACGGGGCCGGTGGGATGCTCGTATCCGGTGGCGACGGTCATCGTTCGATTCTGACAGCGCTCCGCACGGGAGCGCCGGATTTGTCACCAACCCGTCACGAACGCCGCGATGGCTAGGCGGCGAGGAGCGGGCGCAGCCGGACCTGGGCGTGGTGCTCGGCGGTCTCGCCGATCGCACGCTCCACCTGGCGCAGCACCCGCTCGGAGCCGTCGGGCGCCTGAGCCAGCGGCGAGCCCAGCGCGTTGACGAGGAAGTGATAGGCGTCCTCGTCGAGCGGCGAACGCCGCCGCCTCGCAGGCGCTGCAGACGACGCCGCCGGCGGCCCCCGAGAAGCCCTGCAGGTGCTCGAGCTCGCCGCACACCGCGCACGCCGCCAGCTGGGGCACGATGCCCGCCGCCAACAGCAGCTTGAGGCGGAAGGCGAGTCCGTTGCCCGCGCGCGCATGGGCGGCGTCGGCGTCGAGAAGGGCGAGCTCGTTGGCGAGCAGCCGGAACACCTCGGGATGGGGATCGGAGGTCTCAAACAGCCGCGTGACGGCGTCGCACGCCCGCGAGGCGGCGTCGAGGGTGGCGGCGTGGTCGCGAACCGCGGCGTGGACGGCCATCGTGTCGACCCCGGTCACGGTGAGCAGGTCGCTGCGGCCCTCGTGCAGCACGGCACGCACGTGGAAGAACGGCTCCAGGCGGGCCCCGAAGCGGCTGCGCGACCGGCGGGCGCCCTTGGCGATCGCGCTCAGCCGGCCGTGGTCCGGCGTGTAGAGGTGCAGGATCCGATCGGCTTCGCCGTAGCGAATCGAGCGCAGCACGATCGCCTCGGTCTTCAGCGGGCCGGGCATCGCTCGGCCTGCGCTATCTTTTGTGAAGCTATGAAGCCAGTCACCGTCTACACCACCGATGCGTGCCCCTTCTGCAGCAGCGCCAAGATGCTCCTGGCCAAGCGCAAGATCGAGTACGAGGAGATCAATCTGGCACGGGATCCGGACGGTCGCGCCGAGCTGTCGGAGCGCACCGGCATGATCACCTTCCCCCAGATCGTGATCGACGGTGAGACGCTCGGGGGCTTCCAGGAGCTGCTGGCCGCCGACCGCGCCGGCCGGCTCCCCGAGTTGCTCGCCGCCTGAGCGCAGCTCACCGCCGAACGCCCCGCGGCGCAGCTCGCGCTCCGGACCGCACCCGCGGCCGTGGCTGGCAGCGCTCGCACACGTAGGTTCCCCGCCCGCCGACGACGAGCTTGCGGATCGTCGTCCCGCAGGTCAGGCACGGCTCGCCCTCGCGCCGGTGCACGAGGAAGCGGTCCTGAAAGGAGCCGTGGGCGCCGTCGACGTGACGGAAATCGTCGATGGTCGCCCCCTTGGCATCGATGCCGTCGCGCAGCGCCGCCTCGATCGCGGTGCGCAGCGCCTCCAGCTGAGCTCGCGTGAGCGCCCCGGCGGGGCGCAGCGGGTGGATCCCGGCGCGAAACAGGGCCTCGTCGGCGTAGATGTTGCCGACCCCGGCGATCCGCCGCTGGTCGAGCACGAACGCCTTCACCGGGGCGGTCCGGCCGCGCGCGATGGCCCGCAGGTGCGCGGTGGTGAACTCCGGCGTCATCGGCTCCACCCCCAGCCGCTCGGCCAGGTAGGCGTCGCGCGCGGCCGCGCCGAGCAGGAGATGACCCGTGCCGAACCGTCGCGGGTCGACATAGATCAACCGATGGCCGCCGTCGAGCGACAGGCGCACCCGCGTGTGCGGCGGGTCGGTCGCCGGGTCGAACAGCAGCGCCCCGGTCATCCGCAGGTGCACGACGAGAAACCGCTCGTCGGCAAGCTCCCACACGAGGTACTTGCCGTTGCGTCCGACGCGCCGCACCCGCTGGCCGCGCAGGCCGTCGGCAACGGTCACCGGATCCTGAGGCCGGGTCCAGCGCCAATCGAGGATCTCGACGTCGACGAGGGTTCGCCCCTTAAGATGGGGCGCCAGCTGGCGACGAATCGTCTCGACCTCGGGCAGCTCGGGCACGAGCGATGACGTTAGTGCCCGTCAGGGGGAGACACTGAGCGGCAGGAGCGTCAGCGAGCGACGGACGGGAACGAACACGGCGCGCGCGACCGCGGCGAACTCACCGGGCGGGGCGTACTCGTCGAGCACCAGCTCGGCGCCGTCGACGTAGACGTGGGTCGACGTCACCCGCCGGATCTGACCGCCGATCCGCTCGCGGGCGTCGAGGCGGACCGCCGGAGCGCCGTCGACGCGGGCGGGGGTGGCGTGCAGCCCGGCGATCCCGCGATCGCGGCGACGCACGGCGGTGATCAGCGTCCGGGCCGCCGCCGCCAGGGCGTGGCGGCCGGCCGGGGGCGGCGTGGTGCGGGGAAGGCGCCACAACGCGACGACGGCGGGGCCGGAGTTGAGCGTCAGCACGAGCGGCGATGTCTGGGTCGTGACCGTCCAGTTGCGGGGGGTGATGAGGCTAAACCCGGCGGCGCCGACCGTCAGCTTGCGAAAGCCGGCGGGGGCGGCGGGCCGCTGCACGTCGGGCACGGGCGTCCGGGAGTTGCCACAGCCGGCGAGGACCAGGCATCCGGCAAGCACCAGACCGCCGGCGAGCACGCGGCGGCCGGCGAGCATCGCCTTCAGCGAGGGCTTGGGCACGCGGCGATTGTCCCAGCCGCGTGACCGCGGCCGTGACGGCCCTACGCCGCTTCGCCGGCCGTGGGCGCGATCTGCGCGCGCGGGTGGGCGTCGAAGTAGACGTCGCGCAGGCGATCGGCCGAGAGATGCGTGTAGATCTGGGTGGTGCCGATGTCGGCGTGGCCGAGCATCTCCTGCAGCGAGCGCAGGTCACAGCCCCCGGCGAGCAGATGGGTGGCGAACGTGTGGCGCAGCGTGTGGGGGCTCATGCGGTGCTCCAGGCCGGCGGTGGCGGCATGGCCCTGGACGATCTTGTAGAGCCCCTGGCGCGAGAGTCCGTGCCCGCGCAGGTTGACGAACACGCGAGGCTCGTCGCGCAGGCCGACGAGGCGCGGCCGCCCCTGGGCGAGGTAGGTCTCCAGAGTGGCGATCGCCTTGGAGCCGACCGGGACGAGCCGTTCCTTGGACCCCTTTCCGCGGGCCCGGAGCATCGCCGCCTTGAGGTCGAGCTCGGTCAACTCGAGGGAGATCGCCTCCGACGCCCGCAGCCCGCAGGCGTACATCGTCTCCAGCAGCGCGCGGTCGCGGAGCGCCGCCGGCGAGACGCCGCGGGGCTGCTCGAGCAGGCGGTTGACTTCGTCGCGGCTGAGCACCTTGGGCAGGCGGGCCCGCGAGCGGGGCGGGCGCAGCTCGGATGTCGGGTCGTGGTCGAGCACCTGCTCGCGGCGCAGGTGGCGATAGAACGAGCGCAGGCAGGCGATCTTGCGCTGCAGCGTCGCCGGGGCCACCGGGCGGCGACCGTCGAACCCGGCGGCCAGCTCGGACACGAACGCGCTCAGGTCGGCGGGGGTGACGGCCAGGGGATCACGATCGCGGCGGCCCAGGAAGGCCCCGTACTGCTGCAGATCGGAGCGGTAGGCCTCGAGGGTGTTGCGTGACAGGCCGCGCTCGAGCTCGAGCGTCGCGAGGAACTCGAGCGTCAGGTCGGTGAGGCGACGCTGCGCGGCGGGGACGTCGGCGATCGCCATGGCACCGTATTCGTCTCCGACGGCGGCCGTTCCTGCGGCTGCCAGCCGCCGTGCAGAACGGCTAGATCTCGCCCCGCTCCCGCGCCCGCGACAGCCACAGCAGCGCGATCAGCGACTTGGCGTCCGTGCACGCGTCGATCGCCGCGTCGAGCTCGGTCAGCGGCCAGCGGACGATCTCGATGCGCTCGTCCTCGTCGGCCTCGGCCTCTCCGGCGTCCGACAGGCCGCGGGCCAGGTAGCAGACGATCCGCTCGTCGCTGAAGCCGGCGCTCGTGTAGAAGCTCTTGAGCTCGCGCCAGTCGGCGGCCGCCTGCCCGATCTCCTCGGCCAGCTCGCGCTTGGCGGCGTCGAGCGGCGCCTCCCCGTCGACGTCGAGCTTGCCGGCCGGGATCTCGAGCGAGTCGGTGAGGCCGACCACCTCGCGGGGCTGGCGCGTGAGCCACACGTGGTCGTCGTCGATGGCCAGGACGGCGACCGCGCCGGGGTGCCAGACCTTCTCGCGGGTCACCTGCACCCCGTCCGCGTGGCGGAAGCGCTCCCGGCCGACGGTGATGATCTTCCCCTCCCAGATCACCTCGGTGTCGATCGGCTCGAACTCGCTCATCACGCCAGCTCCGACGCGGCCTCGTCGATGAGCGCGATCCCGATCTCCAGGAGCTCCTCGAGCGCCTGGGCGTTGATGCGCTCGCCGGGCTCGTGGTTGCGCTCGGTGCCGTCGGCCAGGCAGGTGCAGGGCAGGCCGGCGGCCTCGAACGAGTTGGCATCCGAGGCGCCGCCCGACAGGATCGGGCGAGGCTCGTAGCCGCAGGCGCGCAGCGCCCGCTCGGCCGCCGCCAGCTGCGGCGCGCGCGGCTTGGTGCGATAGCCGCGGAACATGCGCTCGACCTGGAGATCGAGATCGCATTCGCCGGCGTCGGCCGCGTCCTGGAGATGGTCGACGGTCTCGGTGGCGACGGCGGCGGCCCGCTCCGCGTCGAGGCTGCGGACCTCGGCGAGCACCCGGCAGCGCTCGGGGATGACATTGATGGCCGAGCCGCCCTCGATCGTCCCGACGTTGGCGGTCGTCTCGTCGTCAAGGCGGCCGAGCCGCATCGCCGCGATCGCTTTCGCGGCGGCGGCGATGGCGCTGCGCCCCGCCTCCGGGCGGACGCCGGCGTGGGCGGCGCGGCCGCGCAGCTCGGCGATGATCCGGTAGTGGGTGGGCGACGCGACGACGACGTCGCCGATCGGCGTGGCGTGGTCAAAGACATAGCCGAAGGTGCTCTCCAGCTGGCTGACGTCGAACTGGGCCGAGCCGGCGAGCGAGATCTCCTCGCAGACGGTGAACAGCAGCTCGATCCCCACCGGCGGGGGCCCGCCGCCGTTGGTGTATCGGCGCGCCAGCTCGAGGATCGCGGCCACCGCCGACTTGTTGTCGGCGCCGAGAATGCCCTCGTTGGCGTTCTCCCAGGCGCCCTCGACGAGCACCGGCTCGACGGGCGCGGCAAGCGGCACGGTGTCGAGGTGGGCGCACAGCAGCACGCTCTTTGCGGAGGCGCCGGGAATCCGGGCCAGGAGGTTGCCGGCGTCCGAGCCGGCGGCCGGGCCGCTGGCATCCTCGATGACCTCCAGGCCCATCGCCCGCAACTGGGCGGTCACCCAGTCCGCGCAGGCCCGCTCGTGACCCGACGGGCTCTCAATCCGGCACAGATGGACGAACGTCTCGTGCAGACGCTCGCGCTCGGCCTCGCTGGCGTGCCTCACCCGCCGACGGTGCGCGAGATGCTGATGTCGTGGTCGCTGGCTCTGCCGTCCGCGTCCCCCGGCGGCGGCGCGGAGCGCTCGAGGGCGGCGCCGACGAACTCGAAGAACAGCGGCGCCGGCCGCTCGGGGCGCGACTTGAACTCCGGGTGATACTGCGACGCGACGTAGAACGGGTGCTCGTCGGCGGCCAGCTCGACGGCCTCGACGAGCCGCTCGTCGGGCGAGGTGCCCGAGCAGATCAGACCGGCGTGCTCCAGGCGCTTGCGCAGGTGGTTGTTGACCTCATAGCGATGGCGGTGGCGCTCATAGACGACCGGCTCCCGGTACAGGGACCGGATCCGGGTCCCGTCGTGGAGCTTGACGGGATCGGCCCCCAGCCGCATCGTGCCCCCCATGTCGGCGATCTCCTTCTGCTCGGGAAGCAGATCGATCACCGGGAACGGCGTCTCGAGGTCCATCTCGGTCGAGTTGGCGCCGTCCATGCCGGCGACGTGACGGGCGAACTCGCTGACCGCGACGTGCATGCCCAGGCAGATCCCCAGGTACGGGATGCGCTCCTCACGCGCGATCTGGGCGGCGCGGATCTTGCCCTCCCAGCCGCGACCGCCGAAGCCGCCGGGAATGAGGATCCCATCGGCGCGGCGCAGGCGCTCGAGCACCTCGGGATCGGTCACCGACTCGGAGTCGACCCAATCGACGTCGACCTTCGCGTCGTGATGCACGCCGGCGTGGCGCAGCGCCTCGACGACCGACAGGTAGGCATCCTCGAGCTGCACGTACTTGCCGACGAGCGCGATCCGGACGCGGCGGTCGGCCTCGCGGGCGCGCAGCGTGATCGCCTCCCACTCGCTGAGGTCGGGCTCGGGGACGTCGAGCCCGAAGTGCTCCCCGAGGATGAAGTCGTCGACGCCCTGGCCGTGGAAGGCGAGCGGCACGCGGTAGATGTCGTCGACGTCGTAGCCGGAGACGACCGCCTCGACGGGCAGCGAGGCGAAGAGGGCGATCTTGGAACGGATCTCGGTCGACAGCTCGCCTTCGGAGCGACAGACGACCATGTCCGGCGCGATGCCGATCCGGCGCAGCTCGTTGACCGAGTGCTGGGTCGGCTTGGTCTTCAGCTCTCCGGCGTGGCCGATGTAGGGCACGAGCGTCAGGTGGATGAACATGCAGCGCCGGCGCCCGACCTCGACCGGGAACTGGCGGATCGCCTCCAGGAACGGCAGCGACTCGATGTCGCCCACGGTGCCGCCGATCTCGGTGATGACGAAGTCGACGTCCGAGGAGTCGGCCATCAGCCGGATGCGCTGCTTGATCTCGTTGGTGATGTGGGGCACGACCTGAACCGTGGCCCCGAGGTAGTCCCCGCGGCGCTCGCGCCGGATCACCGTGTTGTAGATGCCCCCGGCGGTGACGTTCGACGCCCGGTTGGTGTTGGCGTCGGTGAACCGCTCGTAGTGGCCGAGGTCAAGATCGGTCTCGGCGCCGTCCTCGGTGACGAAGACCTCGCCGTGCTGATACGGCGACATCGTGCCCGGATCGACGTTGATGTACGGATCGAACTTCTGCAGCTGGACGTCGAGCCCGCGCGCCACGAGCAGTCGCCCGATCGACGCGGCGGCGATGCCCTTGCCCAAGGAGGACACGACCCCGCCGGTGATGAAGATGAACCGCGTCTCGCTCAATGCCATCGATCGGTCAACCAGTCTAGACGGCGATCCGGCGGTTCCCGGCCCGAGCGCCCGGCTTCGTGCAAAGTGCGGAGATCACGCGGCTCGCAGGAGCTCGCGGGCGTGCTCGGCGGCCGCGGCGTCCTGCTCGGAGGCGCCGAGCATGCGCACGAGCTCGCCGACGACGGCGTCGCCGCCCTCGAGGGCGGTCACCGTCGTCGTCGCCGGGGTGACGGTGGCGTCCTTGGCGATCGTGAAGTGGCGGTCGGCCAGAGCCGCCACCTGCGGCAGGTGGGTGATGCAGAGGATCTGCCTGCCGCCCTCCCGTCCCCCGCCACCGGCGGCCAGCGACCGCAGGTGCTCGCCGACCGCCCGGGCGGTGTGGCCCCCGATGCCGGCGTCGATCTCGTCGAACACGAGCATCCCGCCGCTCTCGCCCGAGGCCGCCGGCGCTCCGTGCGCGACGCTGAGCAGGGCGAGCATCACGCGCGAGAGCTCCCCGCCGGAGGCGACCTCGCGCAGCGGGGCCAGGGTGGCGCCGCCGTTGGGGGCGATCAGCATCTCGATCGCGTCGGCGCCGCGCGGGCCGCAGCCCTCGGCGCGCTGCGACAGCGAGATCTCGTAGCGCGCCTCGGCCATCGCGAGCTCGGCCAGGCGCTCGCGGACGGCCGCGGCCAGCCGCGGCGCGGCGGCTCGCCGGGCCTTGGTGAGACGTGCCGCCAGCCGCTCCAGCTCGGCGCGGGCCCCCGTCAGCTCGCCGGAGAGGCGCTCGAGGGCATCGTCGGCGTCGACGAGCTCGTCGCGCCGCGCCCGGCAGCGTTCGGCGTGGGCGAGCACGTCGGCGATCGTGCCGCCGTGCTTGCGCTCCAACCGGGCGAGGAGCGCCAGGCGCTCCTCCACCTGCTCGAGCGCCGCGGCCGCGCCGGCGGCGTCGCCGTCGATCCCCAGCGCGTAGCCGCGCAGCTCGGCGCCGACGTCCTGGGACTCGTACTGCAGCCCGGCCAGCCGACCCGCCAGCTCGCCGAGGCCGGGATCGAGGCTCGCCGCCGCCTCGAGCTGCCGGGCGGCCTGGGCGATCAGCTCCGCGACCCCGCCCCCGCCGTCGGGAACCAGCACCTCCGCGGCCGCCGCCACCGCCTGCACGAGCTCGTCCTGATGGCGCAGCCGGTCGCGCTCGCCGGCCAGCTCCTCGGACTCCCCCTCGCGGGGCGCCGCCGCCTCGATCTCGTCGAGCTCGAAGGTCACCAGGTCAAGCTCGCGGTCACGGGCGCCGGCGAGCTCGCGCAGCTCCTCGGCGCGGCGGTCAAGCTCGCGGACGCGCTCGTAGGCGTCGCGCACCCCGGCACGCAGGGTCAGCTGGTCGGCCCCGCAGTAGGCGTCCAGGAGCTCCAGCTGGGCGGTGGACAGCATCAGCTTGCGATGCTCGTGCTGGCCGTAGAAGGACAGCAGGCGGCCGCCGAGCTCCTGCAGGTCGGCCTGGGTGGCGGCCCGCCCGCACACGTAGGCGCGCGTGCGTCCGTCGGGCCACACCCGCCGGGCGAGCACGACCTCCTGCGCGCCGGTGGGGAGCCGCTCGTCGCCGGCCAGGGCGGGCGGCACCGCGAACACGCCCTCCACGTACGCCTCGGGCGCCCCGGGGCGCACGATCCCGCGGCGGGCGCGGCCCCCGAGCAGGAGGTCCAGGGCATGGGCCAGCAGCGTCTTGCCGGCGCCCGTCTCGCCGGTGAGGACGTTGAGGCCGTCGGCGAGGCGCAGCTCGGCGCGCGCCATCAGCAGCAGGTTTTCGACGCGTAGCTCGTACAGCATGCCCTCGGTGTACCACCCGCCCCCGACGGACCGGCACCGGTGGCGCCCCCTACAGCGGCGTGGCCAGACGCCCGAACTTCTTGCGCAGCCGCTGATAGAACGTCGTGCCCGGGACCTGGGCGAGCAGCGCCTGATCGATCGAGAGCTGGGCGTGGAGGCGCTCGCCGGCGTGCAGGGCGGCGACCGGCCGCCCGTCGATGATGACGTCGACGGGCTCCTCCTGGGAGCGGTTACCGACCGAGACGTGGTCACCGGGGGCGACGACGAGCGGACGCGAGGTGAACGAATGGGGCGCGATGAACGACACGACCATTCCCTGCACGCCCCAGGCCATGACCGGCCCGCCGTTGGCCAGGTTGTAGCCGGTGGAGCCGGCGGGCGTCGAGACGACGAGGCCGTCGCAGCGCACGCGCCCCACCTCGTCGCCGCCGACCGAGTAGTCGAGGTCGGCGACCCGCTTTCCCTGCTGGCGCTGGATCGAGACGTCGTTGATCGCCGCCCAGCGATGGTCTCCGACCGAGAGCTCGATCGCCGGCAGCGACATCACCTCGAAGTCCCCGGCCAGCGCCCGCACCGAGCCGGCCCACGCATCCTCGCGATCGACCGTCGCGAGAAACCCCATCTCGCCGAAGTTGATCGCGAACACCGGTACCGTCGTCCCCACGTAGGTGCGCAGCGCCCCGAGGATCGTGCCGTCGCCACCGAGGGCGAAGCACAGATCGACGTCGCGATCGACGGGGGCGTCGCGGTGGATGAGCGCATCGGTCGGCAGCTCGTGCTTGGCCGTCTCGTCGGCGGAGAAGCGCAGCTGCACCCCCGACCTGCGCGCGAGCTCGAACAGCGCCTGCAGGGCCGGGGCGGTGTCCTGCGGCCGGCGATGGGTGAGGACGGTGGCGGTGCGGATCGTCCTCACGGCTCCACCTCACGGGCGGCGGCCTCCAGGTCGCCGACGCCGCCGCGCCCGCCCTCGCCCAGCCAGGCGAAGCTCTCCTGGTTGCCCTTGGGGCCGGGGAGCCCCGAGCTGACGAATCCGAGCACGCTGGCGCCCAGCCGCACCGCCGCCTCGCCGACGTCGACGAGCGCGCTGCGGCGCACCACCGGGTCGCGCACGACCCCGCCCTTGCCCACCCGGTGCCGGCCGACCTCGAACTGCGGCTTGACGAGCGCCAGGCAGTCGAACCGCTCGGCGGCGCAGGCGAGGACCGCTTCAAGGACCTTGGCCACCGCGATGAACGAGACGTCGATGACGATCAGGTCGGGCGCGTAGGGCAGCTCATCGGGGGTGAGGGCGCGCGCGTTGTGGCGCTCGATGACCGTCACCCGCGGGTCGGAGCGCAGCCGCCAGTCCAGTTGTCCGTAGGCGACGTCGAGGGCCACGACGTGCTCGGCGCCGTGCTGGAGCAGGCAGTCGGTGAAGCCGCCCGTCGAGGCGCCGACGTCGAGCGCCCGCCGGCCGGTGACCGAGATCTCGAGCGCGTCGAGCGCGTTGGCCAGCTTGACGCCGCCCCGGGAGGCGAACCGGGGCGTCTCGGCGAGCTCCACCTCCACATCCTCGGACACGAGCTGACCGGGCTTCTCGGCCCGCCGGCGCTCGGGCAGGAGCATCACCTCACCGGCGAGCACGGAGGCCGCGGCGCGCGTGCGCGAGGGAAATACTCCGCGCTCGGAGAGCAGGTGATCGAGCCGGACGCGCCGCATTTCAGGCGAAACGGTACTCAGATCCGGTGAGTCAGACCGGATCTGGGGCAACGGCGACGTCAGCCGCTGGTCACCCGGCTGCGTTCGGCGACGGCGGAGAGGACGCGCTCGGCGATCCGCTCGCCGGTGTAGCCGACCTCTTCGTGCAGGAGCTTCGGGGCGCCGTGGGTGACGTAGCGGTCGGGCAGACCGACGCGGAGGATCCTCGGGGCGATGCCGGCGTCCGAGAGCGTCTCCCAGACGGCGGAGCCGAAGCCCCCGGCCAGCACCCCCTCCTCGACGGTGACGAGCAGCTCGTGCTCGGCGGCCAGCTGGGCAGCGAGACCGGCGTCGATCGGCTTGGCGAAACGCGCGTCGGCGACGGTGACCGGAACGCCGTGCGCGGCCAGGATGTCGGCCGCTTCCAGCGCCTTGCCGACGCCGGTGCCATAGCCGAGGAGGGCCACCCGGGCCGCCTCGCCGCCGCCGGCGCTCGCCTCGCGCAGGATCTCGCCGGTGCCGATCTCCAGCGGCTCGGGGCGGGCCGGCAGGGCCACGCCGACCCCGTTGCCGCGCGGGTAGCGCAGGGCGATCGGGCCATCGTCGTAGCGCAGCGCGGTGTGCAGCATGTGCACGAGCATCGCCTCGTCGCGGGGGGCCATGAGGACGATGTTGGGCAGACAGCGCAGGTAGGCGATGTCGAATACGCCGTGGTGGGTGGGGCCGTCGTCGCCGACGAGTCCGGCGCGATCCATGGCCAGGACGACGTTGAGCCGCTGCAGGCAGACGTCGTGGACGATCTGATCGAACGCCCGCTGCAGGAACGTCGAGTAGATCGCGGCCACCGGCTTGGCGCCCTGGAGGGCGAGCCCGGCGGCGAACAGGAGCGCCTGCTGCTCGGCGATGCCGACGTCGTAGTAGCGGTCCGGAAGCTCCTGCTGCAGAAGGTTCAGGCCCGTTCCCGAGTTCATCGCCGCGGTGATCCCGATCACTCGCTCATCGCGCTTGGCCTCGGCGACGAGCGCGTCGCCGAACACCTGGGTATAGGCCGGCGGCGCCGGCTTGGCCGGCTTGGCGGCCGGCTGCCCGGTGCGCTGGGGAGCGAGCGTCGCCGGTACGGGAGCGGTCTTGGGGGCGGTGGTGGGGGCCCGGTTCTGGATCGAGTTGGGCTTGGCCGCGTGCCATTTCTCCATGCCCTCCAGTCCGCCATCCTCGGCGGGGGCGAATCCCTTGCCCTTGACGGTGGCGCAGTGGACGACGACGGGACGCTCGGCCGCCAGCGCCTCGCGCAGCGCCCGGCGCAGGGCGCGGACGTCGTGGCCGTCGACGACGCCCATGTAGGCCCAGTCGAGTTCCTCCCACCACAGACCGGGGGCCCAGAACGCCTTGATCGACTCCTTGAAGTGCGGCCCGAGGCGCTCGAACGCGTTGCCGATGCCGACCGGCAGCTTGGTCAGGCCGCCCTCGACCCCTTCGCGGGCGTGCCACAGCCGCGGGTTGAGCCGGACCCGGTTGAAGTAGCGCGACATGGCGCCGACGTTGGGGGCGATCGACATGCCGTTGTCGTTGAGCACGACGACGATCGGGGTTCCGTCGCCCCCGGCCTGGTGCACCGCCTCGAAGGCGACCCCGCCGGTGAGGGCGCCGTCGCCGGCCACCGCCACCACGTGGCCGTCATCCCCGACGCCGCGCCGCATCGCCTCCTTGAGGCCGACCGCGTAGCCGATCGCCGTCGAGGCGTGACCGGCCCCCATGATGTCGTGCTCGGACTCCTCGATCGAGCAGAACGGCGCCAACCCCCCGTACTGACGGATCGTGTCCAGCCGGTCGGCACGGCCGGTGAGGACCTTGTGCGGGTAGGCCTGATGGCCGACGTCCCAGAGGATCTTGTCGCGCGGCGAGTCGAGCAGGGAGTGCAGCGCGACCGCGATCTCGCACGTCCCCAGGTTGGCGCCGAAGTGGCCGCCGATCTCGCCGACGGTGTCGATGATGTGCTCGCGCACCTCCTGAGCGACCTGCTGCAGCTCGTCGTCGGTCAAGCCGTGCAGGTCCTGGGGTTTGCTGATCTGCGAGAGGCGGTTGGTCATGTCAATCAATAGCTCCGGGTCGCGATGAAGTCCGTGATCCCCTCCAGCTCGTCCCCCTCGTTGCAGCCGCCCCCTCGCTTGGCGCCGCGCAGGGCCGTCTGGGCCCGCTCCCGTGACTCCTCGGCCAGCCGGCGGGCGCCGTCGAGGCCGAACTCGGTCACGTAGGTTCGCTTGCCCAGCCGCACGTCGGCGCCCTGGTGCTTGCCGAGGGCGTCCTGCGATCCGGTCACATCGAGGATGTCGTCGACGATCTGAAACAGCACGCCGAGCTCGCCGGCGAAGGCGCGCAGGGCGTCGGCCACCCCCGGGTCGCAGCCGCCGTCGAGCAGGAGCACGCACTCGATGCTCGAGGCGATCAGCCGCCCGGTCTTGAGCTCGTGCAGCCGGCGCAGGCCGGCGGCCCCCGCCGGCGCGGTCTCGGCGACATCGAGATACTGGCCCCCGACCATGCCCTGCACGCCGGTGGCGCCGGCCAGTTGCGCCGCCGCCGCCAGCACGTGGGCGGGATCGCCCGGCTGCTCGGTCAAGAGCAGCTTGAACGCCTCGGCGTAGAGCGCGTCGCCGGCGAGGATGGCCACGTCCTCGCCGAACGCCTTGTGGCAGGTGAGGCGGCCACGGCGCAGATCGTCGTCGTCCATCGCCGGCAGGTCGTCGTGGATCAGCGAGTAGGTGTGGATCAGCTCGATCGCACCCGCCAGCGGCGCCACGAAGCTGCGCCCGCGTCCGATCGCCTCGGCCGTCGCCAGGGCGAGCACCGGCCGGATCCGCTTGCCGCCGGCCAGCAGCGAGTAGCGCATCGCCTCCTCGAGTCCGGAGGTGGCGTGCTCGTCGGAGAACCGGATCTCCTCGAGGTAGGACTCGACCTCGGCGCGGAGATGCTCGGGATACGCCGGCTGCAGCGTGGGGGCGGCGGTCAAGATGGCACTTATGCGGCGGGCAGCGGGAGCTGCCCCGGCAGGTCGGGCAGCGGCTCGAGCGCTGCGCGGCCCCGCTGGTCGACCTGGGCGCTGGCGTCCGACGCCAGCCGCGCGCACTCCTCGATCGCCGCCAGGGTGGCGTCGGGCTCGAGCTCGCCGGCGCGCAGCAGATCCGCGGTGTGCCGCAGGCGAGCGCTCAGCTCGATGAGGGATTCGGTCACCCGCGTAAGACTATCGACCCGCGGCGACCCGGCCGCGATGAGTTAGCGCTCGCCGTCCAGGGCGGCGTTGACGAGCGCGTCGGCGCGGGCGTTCTGCGCCCGCGGAACGGTGCGGATCGTCCACCTGGCAAACGGCGCCAGAGCCGTCATCGCCTGCTCGTACAGGGGCTTCATCGCCGGGTGCTTGACCTTGTAGGCCCCGGTCAACTGGCGCGCCACGAGCTCGGAGTCGTTGATCAGCTGCAGCGTGGACGCGCCGAGCGCCGCGGCGCGGGCAATCCCCCGCAGCAGTGCCTGGTACTCGGCCACGTTGTTGGTGGCCACTCCGATCCGCTCGGCGACCTCGTCGACGACCTCTCCGTCGGGCGTCGAGACGACGACCCCGATCGCCGCCGGACCGGGGTTGCCGCGCGCGCCGCCGTCGACATGGACGACCAGCGTGGCGTGGGCGGCGGACCCGCCGCCCCGCTGGTCCTCGGTCAATCGCTTGCGAGCTCGGGGAGCTCGCCCGGCACGCGCGGTCGGCGGCGATCGCGCACGGCGCGCTTGCCTCCGCTCGCGGCACCCGCCCCGCGGCGCGCGGCTTTACGACGGTCGACGATCACCGTGACATTGGGGTCGTCGGAGTAGTAATCGGTGAGCTTTCCCAGGAGATCCTCGGCGAGGATCTCCGGCACGACGCAATAGATCACCGAGCGCATGCTAATCAACCCGGCCGCCAGACACGTATCGAACGTCCGTCTACTGACGCCCGGGGCGTCTAGGAGAGGTGCAGACGCCCGCGGTCGTCGGCCGCGGCGTTGTTCTGGCGCTCGAGCACGCTCAGCTCGTCGAGCTCGTAGCCCTGGCCGGCCGAGCGCACGCTCGGGACCTCGTCGGACAGATCGACCTCGTAGCGGTACCAGCACAGCTCCCAGGCGACGACGACGTTGACGACACTGGCCACCGGATCCGAGGGATGCACCGACACGTCGGGCAGCCCCAGCGAGCGGGCGATGCCCGAGACCGTACGGGGGTGCTCGGAGCCGTTGAACAGCGAGACCGCCGAGGAGATCCGATGCTCGATGCTCGTCGGCACGGCGCGCACGTGGCGTGGCTCCCGGCCGGGAACCCGCTCGCGCCCGGAGGCCGGACCCGACGAGCCCGGGCCGCCCGCGCCGTTGCCGCCGGCCGGCCGCTCGCGCGCCGCCGCGCGATCACGCTCCCGCGCCGCCGCGCGGTCACGTTCGCGCGCCGCCGAGCGCTCGCGCCGACGCGACCCGGGGCCCCGGCGCTCGGGGCCGCGGGTCGGCGGATCGGGCCATTCGGGCGCCGGCGCCGGCGGCGACGTCGCTTCCGGCGGCGGGTCCAGGGGCAACGACGGCTCGACGGCGAGCTCGTCCTCGGGCTCGCCGTCGATCACGGGCGCGGGATCGCGGCGGCTGCGCAGCCGGCTGAACAGCGACCGCCGGCGATCGACGCGGTCACTCGCGCCGTCGTACTCGGGCACCGTGCCCTCGCGCACCCAGCCGCCGTGCAGCGCCCGGGACGTGCACAGCTCGCACACCGAGCGGCGGCTGCCGCCGCTGACGTAGACCTCGGCATGCTCCCCGCGCAGCAGGGTGCGGCCGCACACGTCACACGCGTCGGCCGCCGCGGAGGTTCGAATTGCCCTGGTACTCACGAGATTCTCGAGGGTACTACGCCTTGACCGCCTCGCGCTCGGCGCGGGCCTCGTCGACGACCTTGCCGGCGAGGTGACCGGGCACCTCTTCGTAGCGCGCGAACTCCATCGTGAACTCGCCCTGACCACCGGTGATCGCGCGCAGGTCGGGCGCGTAGGAGAGCATCTCGCACATCGGCACCTCGGCCTTGATGTCGGTCATGCCCGAGCCCACCGGCTCCATGCCGAGTGGGCGTCCGCGCCGGGAGTTCAGGTCGCCGATGACGTCGCCCACCGCGTCCTCGGGGGCGTTGACCGAGACGAGCATGATCGGCTCCAGCAGCACCGGGTGCGCCTCCTCGAGCGCCTGCTTCATCGCCTGCGAGCCGGCGACCTTGAACGCCATCTCTGAGGAGTCGACGCTGTGGTAGGAGCCGTCGTAGACGCGCACGCGCACATCCTTGACCGGATAGCCGGCGACGACGCCCTCCTGCATGGCCTCTTGCACACCCTTCTCGACGGCGGGGATGAACGAGGTGGGGATCACGCCCCCCTTGATCGCGTTGACGAACTCGAAGCCCTCTCCGGGAGACAGGGGCTCGACCTCGATGTGGCAGTCGCCGAACTGCCCCCGGCCGCCGGATTGCTTCTTGTGGCGGCCGTGGGCCTTGGCCGAGCCACGGATCGTCTCCTGGTAGGGGACGCGCGGCGGCTTGAGCGCGACCTCGGCCCCGAAGCGGGAGTGCAGGCGCTCGACGATCACCTCGACGTGGACCTGCGAGAGCCCGGCGACGATCTGCTCGCCGGTCTGCGCGTCACGGTGCAGGTCGATCGTCGGGTCCTCCTCCTGCAGCCGCCGCAGCGCGGTGAACACCTTGTCCTCGTCGCCCTTGGTCTGGGGCTCGATCGAGAACGCCATCACGGGCGCCGGCAGCTTGATGCTCGGCATCGCGATGGGCTCGTCGCGCTCGGCCAGCCAGTCGCCGGCTCGCGTCTCCTTGAGCTTGGCCACGGCCCCGATGTCGCCGGGGCCGAACTCGTCGGTATGACCGGTCTCGCCGCCCTGAAAGCTGACGAGCTGGCCGATGCGCTCCTTGTTGTGGGTGCGCGTGTTGAGCACCTGCGAGTCCTGGCTCAACGTGCCCTGGTAGACGCGGAAGATGTTGATGCGCCCGGCGAACGGGTCGGCGCGGGTCTTGAACACGTAGGCGAACAGCGGGGAGTCCTCGACCGGCTCGAGCGTCACCTCGCCGACCTCCAGCCCCCCGTGCTTGACCGGCGAGGGCAGATCTTCGACGATCGCGTCGAGCAGCCGATTGGTGCCGAGGTTGCGCGTGGCCACCCCGCAGGTGACCGGATGCAGCGAGCCGTGGTTGGTCCCCTCCTTCAGCGCGGCGACGATCTCGTCGTGGGAGATCTCCTCGCCCTCCAGGTAACGCTCCATCAGGGCGTCGGAGGTCTCGGAGACCTCGTCCATCAACTTCTCGCGGTACTCCTCGGCCTGGGCTCGCTGCTCGTCGGGGATCGGGATCTCCCGGCAGTTCTCACGCGAGGCATCGCCGTACTCGTAGGCCTTCATGTCGACGAGGTCGATGACGCCACGGATCTCATGCTCGGAGCCGATCGGGATCTCGGTGGCCACGACGTGCGGACCGAACGCGGCCTTGAGGGACTCCAGCGCGCGGAAGAAGTCGGCGCGCTCGCGGTCGAGCATGTTGACGAACAAGAGACGGGCGAGGTCGAGCTCGGCGGCGCGCTGCCACAGGCGGGTGGTGTGGACCTCGACGCCCATGACGGCGTTGACGACGAACACCGCCGATTCGCAGACGCGCAGCGCGCCCAGGGCGTCGGCGATGAAGCTCGAGTCACCGGGGGTGTCGATGAGGTTGACGCGCCGCTGCTGCCACTCGAACGAGGAGAGCGCGAGCGAGATCGACATCTGCCGGGCCTTCTCGTCGGGATCGGTGTCCGAGGTGGTCGTGCCGTCGGTCACCGTGCCGAGCCGGTTGATGGCGCCTGCCTGGAACAGCAGCGCCTCGTGCAACGACGTCTTGCCACTGCCGCGATGGCCAACGACGGCCACGTTGCGGATGCGATCCGCGGCCTTGTGCATGGCTGGTCTCCTCTCACTCGAACGGCCGAAAGGGCGACCTTACCGGCTGCTAGTCGAGTTCTCCAGCGAGCTTGGAGCGCAGCCGCAGCACGGCTTTGGTGTGCAGCTGGGAGACCCGTGACTCGGTCACACCGAGGACCTCGCCGATCTCGCGCAGGGTCAGGTTCTCGTAGTAATACAGCGCGACGACGAGCTTCTCGCGCTCGGGCAGGGCGGCGATGGCATCGGCGATGCGGTCGCGCAGCTCGGACTCGTCGACGAGCACCTGCGGGTCGGGGGCGCCGCGGTCGGGAAGGGTGTCCAGCAGCGACACCGAGTCCCCGCTGGAGTCCGACACGTTCCACAGCTCGTCGAGGGCGACGATCGTCGAGTTGGAGATCTGGAGCAGCTGCTCCTGGAACTCGTCGACGGAGACGTCGAGCTCGGTGGCCATCTCCTCGTCGGACGGAGCGCGCTGCAGCCGAGCCTCGAGCTTCATGTTGGCGCGCTCGAACTGTCGCGCGCGGGCCCGCACCGAGCGCGGCACCCAATCCAGCGCGCGCAGCTCGTCGATGATCGCCCCGCGGATGCGGGTGATCGCGTAGGTCTCGAACTTGATCTCGCGGGCGAGATCGAAGCGCTCGATGGCGGAGATCAGGCCGCCCAGGCCGTAGGAGATCAGGTCGGCTTCCTCGACGTGGGCGGGCAGCCCCGAGCCCATGCGGCCGGCAACGTACTTGACAAGCGGTGAGTAGGCGACGACGAGCCGTTCGCGGGCCCGTTCGTCACCGGAGGCCTTGTAGCGCCTCCACAGGTCCTGCAGCTCAATCGCTTTGACGTTGGTTTCCAGTTTTACCCCACTTAACTGTTCAAGCCCGCGGGTGGGAGCTCGTGTACGCGCTCCGCAGCCGCGCCGACTCTACCCGAGTGTAAACCTGAGTCGTCGAGATACTGGCGTGACCGAGCAGCTCCTGGATCGCGCGCAGGTCCGCGCCCCCCTCCAGCAGGTGCGTCGCGAAGGAGTGGCGCAGCGCGTGCGGGTGGGCCTCGGCCAGCGCCGGGGCGTTGCGCAGCGCCAGCCGCGACCACGTCCGCAGGCGCCGGCGAACGTCGGAGGTGTTCAGGCGCCGCCCCGATTTGGAGAGGAACAGCGCGCGGCTCTCGCCGCCGTCGAGCGCGCCGCGCCCGCGGCTGAGGTAGCGCTCGAGCGCCGCGAGCGCATGCTCGCCGGTGGGCACGATCCGGGTGCGGCCCCCCTTGCCCTCGACGCGGACGGTCTCGGCGTCGAAGTCGACGGCGTCGACGTCGAGGGAGACGAGCTCCTCGGCGCGCAGGCCGCAGGCGTAGGCGAGCTCGAACAGCGCCCGATCGCGCAGCTCGAGCGGCGTCGTCGCCGGGATCCGGTCCAGCAGCGTCGCCACCTCGTCGGCCTTGAGCACGCGGGGCAGGCGTTGCGGTCGCTTCGGCGACCTGAGCAGGTCGGCGGGGTTCTCGGTGCGCGCCCCCACGGTCATCTGCACGCCGAACAGGCCGCGCAGTGACGCGAGCTTGCGGGCGATGGTGCTCGGCGCCTGCCCGTCGGCCGAGAGGCCGGCGACGTAGCGCCGCAGCCCGCGGACGTCGACGGACTCGGGAGCGAGCTCGTGTGCCGTCGCCCAGCGGGCGAACTGGAGGCTGTCGATCGCGTAGGCGGTTCGCGTCTTGTCGGCCACCGCGCGCCGGACGAGGTCGTCGGAGAACGCGTCGAGGGCGCCCTGCCAGGACGCCGAGACCTCGCGGCCGTCGCCGGGGCTATCGCGTACGGGCAGTGCAGCAGTCATGGACGTCGCTATTCGCCGCGCTCACGAGCAGCCCTCTTTGCCCGTTGCCCGCCAGAGTCAGGCGACGTGGACGAGCGTGCCGATCGGGGTGTAGGGATACACCTGGCCGGCGACGCTGAACGGCATCTCGACGCACCCGAGGCTCTGCGGCGACCCGTAGGAGGCGCGGGTGAAGCCGTGCAGTGCATCACCCCCGTTGAAGTAGCTGACATACGGGATGCCCGGATCGCTGTAATGGCTGCCGTCGGGGTTGGTCCCGCTCATCGTCGTCGACGGCAGGTGCTCATAGACGGGGTAGGTGCCGGTGGCGGTCGGCGCCGAGGCGATCCCGGTGTTGACGGGGGTGCCGGAGATGACCGTCTTGCCGCTGTGCCACACGGTCAGGCTCTGCGAGCTCACGCTGACGTTGACGAACGTGTACCCGAACGTCGAGTGCTTGCCGGCCAGCACGGCGTTGATCAGCGCCTTCCAGACGGCCGGACCGGGCTGGCCGTCGGCGGTGAGGCCGTGGTCGGTCTCGAACGCCATGAGCGCGCCCTGCATCATCACGCCGGAGGCGCCGACCTTCCAGAAGCTCCTCAACGCGTCCGGAGTGTTCGGATAGCGCCACGTGAACGTGCCCGTGGGCGGGTTGACGGCGGCGTTCTCCTGCGCGGCCGGGCTGAGGCCGACGCCGCGTCCGCCGGCGTAGTGGAACTTGAGCGGGAGGTAGTCGAGCAGCGAGAGGAGCTGCTGCAGGCGCACCGTCGACCC
Source organism: uncultured Solirubrobacteraceae bacterium (assembly GCA_963744845.1). Taxonomy (GTDB): domain Bacteria; phylum Actinomycetota; class Thermoleophilia; order Solirubrobacterales; family Solirubrobacteraceae; genus Palsa-465. Next base: position 99,167 of record CAVUVE010000009.1, on the reverse strand, counting down.
GCCGGGCACCGTCCACGTCGCGCCGTCGGATCCCGAGCCCGACTGGCCGCCGACGAGGCGGACGCCGTTGGGCATCGCGATGCTGACCTTGGCCCCGAGACCGTAGCCGTAGCCGTCGGGCACGAACTCGATCGCGTGGCTGGTCAGGGTGCGCCAGTGGCCGGGCGTCGCCGGGGTCAGGACGGGGCGATGGGAGCCCAGGGCCTTGGCGACGGGCTTTGAGAAGTTGAGCGTGATCGGCGTGCTCGGCTTGATCGCGCTGCCCGGAACCGGGCTTGCCACGGCGCTCGCCGTGCTGCCGGCGGGGAACCAGCTGACCGATGCCTGGCCGGCGTTCTCCCAGCGGCGCGGCGCCGCCGAGACGAAGATGGAGCCGGCGTCGGTGCTGCGCGGCAGGGTCACGACGGTGCGGGCGGTGGCGAACACGTGGCGCTTGAGGTGCCCGGCCGGGCCGTAGGAGAAGGCTTCGATCGGCGACTTGAAGTGCAGGCGCAGCGGGGCGTTGTGGCCGACGGTGATGTAGTGCGAGCGCAGGCTGGCTACCGGCGTGCTCAGCGACAGGGTCAGGCGCTGCCGGGAGCCGGCGAACCACGACATCCAGCCGGGGCGCTTGATCACGACCTGGAGCGACAGCTTCTCCGCGGCGGGGATCCGGGCGACGGGATAGACGAGGCCGCCGCTGACCTTGACCGGCACCGTCCGCGCGTGGGGGCCGGTGACGACGCTCACGCTCTCGACGGTGCCCCCGCCGAGGGGCATGCCGATCTTGGCGATCGCCTGCGAGTCGGCGGTCAGGCTCGCCTTCGCCGAGGCGAAGACGATGGCGCCGACGGCAAGGACGGCAAGGACGGCAAGGACGACACCGGCAAGGACCCAGCGACCGCGACCCATGCGGTTCGGGGCACTCGATGCTCCACCGGAAGCCCGACTCGAACGACGCGCCCCGATGGGCGTACGCAGGTACGAGACGTTCGCCACGGCAAAGATGGTACTGACCAGTGAAGCCGGGGCAAGCGGCAGCCGAATCCCGGCGTCTTTCTGCAACCGTCGTTGCAGCTTGGCCGCTTGCCGACCCCGGCTGCGAGCCGGCGCCGGGTCAGCGGGTGACGGCCCCCTCGGCGGCGCTGGAGACCAACCGCGCGTACTTGTGCAGAGCGACTCCCGGGAACGGACGCTCGGGCGGCTCGTAGGATCGGGCTCGCTCGGCCAGCTCCGCGTCGGAGAGCGCGACATCAAGGCGGCGAGCGGTCACGTCGAGGGTGATCTCGTCGCCGTCGCGCACGAGGCCGATCGGGCCCCCGCGAACCGATTCGGGAGCCACGTGGCCGGCCATCAGGCCGCGAGTCGCGCCCGAGAAGCGCCCGTCGGTGATGAGCGCGACGTCCTCGCCGAGCCCCTCGCCCACGAGGGCGGCGGTGACGGCCAGCATCTCGCGCATCCCGGGACCGCCGGCGGGGCCCTCGTTACGGATGACGACGACGTCTCCCGGCTTGATCGCGTTCGTGCGGACCGCCTCCATCGCGTCCTCCTCGCACTCGAACACGCGTGCCGGCCCGGTCTGCTTGCGTCGGGTGTACCCCGCGAGCTTGACGACGCAGCCGTCGGGCGCGAGGTTGCCGTGCAGGATGGCCAGGCCGCCGGTCTCAGACAGCGGCTCGGCGAGCGGGCGGACGACCCGCTGGCCGTCGGTCTCGGTCGCCGCGGAGGCGATCTCGCCGACCGTCTGCCCGGTGACGGTGAGGGCGTCCTCGTGCAGCAGGCCCGCCTCCTGCAAGCGCGCCAGGACGAGGGGGACGCCGCCCGCAGCGGCCAGGTCGGGGGCGACGTACTGGCCCCCGGGCTTGAGATCGCAGAGCAGCGGGGTGCGCTCGGAGATCTCGTGGAAGTCGTCGATCGAGAGCGCGATGCCCATCTCCGAGGCCAGGGCGAGCAGATGCAGGACGCCGTTGGTGGAGCCACCGCTGCAGGCGATCGCGGCGATCGCGTTCTCGAAGCTCTCCCGGGTGATGTAGTCGCTGGGTCGCAGTCCCCGCGTGAGCACGTCCATGACGAGCCTGCCCGCCTCCTGCGCCACGACCGGCTTGCGCTCGTCGACGGCCGGGACGAGGTTCAGCCCCGCGGGCGAGATGCCGAGCACCTCGAAGGCCATCGCCATCGTGTTGGCGGTGAACTGACCACCGCAGGCGCCGGCTCCCGGCGAGGCGGCCTCCTCGATCGCCTTGAGCTCGGCGTCGTCGATCCGCCCGGCGGCGTGGGCGCCGACGGCCTCGAACACCTCGCCGATTGTGACGCGCTGTCCGTGCAGGTGGCCGGGGAGGATCGAGCCGCCGTACAGCATGAGGCTCGGCAGATCGAGGCGGGCGAGGGCCATGACGGTCGCCGGGATCGTCTTGTCGCAGCCACTGAGCGCGATGACGGCGTCGAACATGTGCGCCTGGCAGACGAGCTCGATCGAGTCGGCGATCACCTCGCGGCTGACCAGCGACGCCTTCATCCCCTCGGTGCCCATCGTGATCCCATCCGAGATCGCGATCGTGTTGAGCTCCATCGGGGTGCCGCTGGCACCGCGGATCCCGTCCTTGACGCGGGCGGCGAGGGCGCGCAGGTGGAAGTTGCACGGCATCGTCTCGATCCACGTGTTGGCGACCGCGACGAGGGGTTTGGCCAGCGCCTCGTCGTCGTAGCCGATCGCCTTCAGGTAGGAGCGGGCGGCGGCACGCTCGGGGCCCTCGGTGAGCGCGCGGCTGCGGTGCTTGACGTCGAACGTGGAGGTGGTCATGGCGAGCGCAACTGTAGCTGCCGCGCTCGCGGCGGCGTCGGCACCGAGGCCGGTCAGCCGGCGGCGTCGAGCGGCTCTGAGGAGGCGCTGCGGGCGGCGTCGCGCATGCGCGCCCGCTCCCACTGCGAGAGGCGCCAGAGGTCGCGCTTGACGCGCGCCGGGTCGAGCTCGCGGCCGGGCAGATGCATGTTGGCGTTCGCGATCAGGCGCTCCTCGTCCCCGGTCAGGGCCATCCACTTGGCGAGCACGTCATCGGAGTCGGGCAGCCGCGCCGAGCCATAGGGCCGGGTCTCGTCGGGAAACGCGACGCAGTACTCGTTGAGCAGGCGATGCGTCTGGGCGAGGTAGGCGACGATCGCCTTATGGGGGTAGATCAGGTACGCGTAGGCGGCGCCGCCCGTCCCCTCCGCCTCGACCGGTCCGTCGGCCTGGGTGCCCCACACGCGGATGAAGCCCAGCTCGCGGTACATCGCCCATTCCTCGTCGTTGACGCACGAGCGCAGCAGCGTGCGGGCGCGCTGCTCGGCGCGGCGATCGCGCCCGGGGTCGTAGGGCATGACCGGCGTCATCCGCCGGCGCGCGCGGTGGCGCGACCACGCCTCATCGAGGCGCGGCAGGAGCTCCTCGGAGAGCAGCGCGATGGCCACCAGCGCGGTCGCGACGAGCGCCAGCAGCACCGATCGGCCCGGGCCTACCGCCCCCCGGCCGCGCGCGGGAAGAAGATCACGCGCTCGGCATCACGGGGAACGTCGTCAAACGATCGGACCATCTGCGCTTGACGTCGTCCCGCGGCGTCCGACAGGGGTACCGCGGCCCACAGGCCCGCGTCCAGCTGGCGGCGGAACTCCTCCACCAGTCGGTGCTCGTCATCCACGAGCTCAACGTCACCCTCGGCGATCAGTACCTCACCGTGCCCGGGCTTCATCCTCAAGAAGCGCACCCGGGGGATTATGTCACGCCGAGAACGTCGACCGGACCGGGGCCCGCGCCGACCGACCCGAGACCGTCCCGAACCGCCTCCGAGGCCCGTCGCTTGGCGGTCCGCGCCGCCTGCAGCGGCGAATCGCCCCACGCCAGCCGGGCGGCCAGCACCGAGGAGTGCGTGCAGCCCGATCCGTGCGCCGCCCCGTCGGGGTGGCGCTCACCCGGGATCTCGACGATCTGCGCCCCGTCGAAGAACACGTCGGTGGCCTCGGTCCGGTGGCCGCCGGTGACGATGACGATCTGCGGACCGCGGGCGTGGATGGCGCGCGCCAGCGCGACCGCGTCATCGCTCTCGCTGCCGGCCAGCGCCTGCGCCTCGGCCAGGTTGGGCGTGACGACGGTGGCCCGGGGCAGCATGAGCTCGGCGAGCGCATCCTCGGCCTCGGGGGCGAGGAGCTCGGCGCCGGACTCGGAGATCATCACCGGGTCCAGCACGACCGGCGGACGGCGCTCGCCGGCGCTCAGCTCGTCGAGCGCCTGAGCGACCGCCTCGATCGACGGCCGCGACCCCAGCATGCCGATCTTGACCGCATCGACGCCGATGTCCTGCGCGACCGCCCGCACCTGAGCGAGGATCATCTCGGGCTCGGTCGCCTGGACCCCGCTGACGCCGACGGTGTTCTGGGCGGTGATCGCGGTGATCGCGGTCATGCCGTGGACGCCGCAAGCGGCGAACGCCTTCAGGTCGGCCTGGATGCCGGCGCCGCCTCCGGAGTCCGAGCCGGCGATGGACAGCACGCAGGGGATCCGACGCTCACGAGAGACGCTGGGCACGCGGGCGAGGTTAGTGGCGTCAGACGGCGACCGAGAAGCGACCTCCCGGTCCGCGCCGGACCCAGCCGCCGAGCTCCAGCGAGGCCAGCCCGGCCAGCCCGCCGTCGACGTCGAGCCCCGCCCGGGCGAACGCCGCCGAGGCCTCGTGGCCGTCGGCGAGCGCGTCGAGCAGCGCCGCCAGCTCGGGCGCCAGGGCGGCGCGGCGGCGAACAGGCAGCGCCCGGGCACCGGCGCCGAACACCCCGTCGAGCACGTCCTGGGCACCTGTCACGAGCTCGGCGCCACCGCGCAGCAGCGCGTGCGGTCCGGCCGACAACCGCGAGCTGACCGGCCCCGGCACGGCGCCCACGCTCCGGCCCAGCTCGGCGGCGCACCGCGCGGTGACGAGCGCACCGGAGGCCTCCCGGCCCTGGACGACGACCGTCATCGCGCTCAGCGCGGCGATGATCCGGTTGCGTGCCGGAAACATCCAGCGGCGGGTCGCGGTTCCCGGCCCGAGCTCGGACACGACCGCGCCGCGCGCCGGAATGCGCCGGTGCAGCGACCGCGCCGAGGCCGGATAGGCCCGCTCGGCGCCGCCGGCGAGTACCGCGACCGTGGCCCCGTCGCCCGCCAGCGCGCCCCGGTGCGCGGCCGAGTCGATCCCCCGCGCCATCCCGCTGACCACGGTCACCCCGGCACACCCGAGCCCGCGGCCGAGGCCCTCGGCGATCTCCAGCCCGTAGGGCGACGCCTGGCGAGCGCCGACGACGGCCACCGGCTCGCCGGCGAGCAGGCCGCACAGGCGCTCGACGCCGCCGATGACGTGGAGCACCGCGGGCGGGGCGGCGAGATCGCGCAGTCGCTGGGGATATCCCGGATCACAACGGCACACGAGCTCCAGATCGGCCTCGGCGGCCCGCGCCCGCGCTGCCGGCGCAGCGAAGCTCCGGTGCTCGCGCGCCACCTCCCCGCCCGCCGCGCCGGCGACGGCCGCGATCAGCTCGTCGTCGCCGAGCTCCAGCAGCGCGTCGACGCGGTCACGGACGCGGTCGAGATGCCCGGCGAGGCGCCCGAGCAACCAGGTGCGCCGCAGGCAGTCCGGGCAGGCCCGGCCGGCACCCGGGCCGCTCACGACACCGCCATCGTCTCGGCGCCGACGCGCTGGCGCAGGCTGAGCGCGAGCAGCACGTCGGACTGACGGACGCGGTCGTGGCCGTCGAGGTCGGCGATCGTCTGGGCCACGCGGATGACGCGGTGGCGGCCCCGGGCACTGAGCATGCCGGCGCCGTAGGCCCGTCCGAGCTCGGCCTCGGCCGCCGCCTCGAGGCGCACGACGGCGCGCACCATGCCGACGTCCATCTCGCCGTTGCAGCGCGCGCCCGCGCCCTGAAGCCGCGCCCGCTGGCGTTCGCGGGCCGCCGTCACCCGCGCCAGCGCGGCCGCCGAGGTGCAGCGCGGCGGCCCCCGCAGGTCGGCGTCGGCGGGGCGGCGAACGTCGACGAGCAGGTCCATGCGGTCCAGCAACGGCCCGCTCAGACGCCGCTGGTGACGGCGCAGCTCGGCCTCGCCGCACGTGCAGCGCTCGTCGACTCCGGCAAACCCGCACGGGCACGGGTTGGTGGCGGCGACGAGCATGAACCGCGTCGGGAACCGCAGCGCGCGCTGGCCGCGGACGATCGCGACGCTCCCGTCCTCCAGGGGCTGGCGCAGCGCGTCGAGCGCCGGGCGCTGGAACTCCGAGAGCTCGTCCAGGAAGAGCACGCCGTGATGGGCCAACGTCGCTTCGCCGGGCCGGGGCGGCGAACCGCCCCCGGCCAGCCCCGACGGCGAGATCGTGTGGTGAGGGGCTCGAAACGGCCGCGCTTCGATCAGGCCGCCGGCGTGCACCCCGGCGACGCTGTGGATCCGCGTCACCTCGATCGCCTCGGCGCGCGCCAGGTCGGGCAGGATCGACGGCAGGCGGCGGGCGAGCATCGTCTTGCCGGTTCCCGGCGCGCCCTCCATCAGCAGGTTGTGCCCGCCGGCGGCGGCGATCTGGAGCGCGCGCAGCGGCGCCTCCTGGCCGCGCACGTCGGCCAGGTCGATCGACTCGCGCCGCCGGGCCGTCTCGCGGCGCGGCGACGGCAGCGGGGGTGGCGCGCCGCCCGCGAGCACGGCCGCGGCGGCCTGGAGGCTGCCGACGGCGACGATCTCCAGATGCTCGACGAGTGCCGCCTCCCGGCCCCGCTGCGTGGGCACGATCAGGCGCGCGCATCCGGCGCGCCGCGCCCCCTCGGCGACGGCGAGCGCGCCCGGGGAGTCCCGGAGCTCGCCACCGAGCGACAGCTCGCCGAACACGGCGTAGCGCTCGAGACCGTCGCGCGGGATCTCGCCGCAGGCCGCCAGGAGCGCCAGGGCGAGCGCCGCGTCGAACCCGGGACCCGCCTTGCGCAGCGACGCCGGCGCGAGGTTGGCGGTGATCCTGCGCTCGGGGAACGTGAACCCCGAGTTCAGGATCGCCGAGCGGATCCGGTCCCGTGACTCCCGCACCGCGGTGTCGCCGAGCCCGACGATCGTGAACGTCGGCAGCCCGCGGCGAATGTCGACCTCCACCCACACCTGGCGTGGCTGGACTCCGTCGATGGCGAACGTGATGACCCGCGCGAGCATCGTCTTTCGGACCGTACGCTCGATCGCGTGACGCGTGGGTGTCAGTTGTCAAAGAAGTGCGTCTTTTCCAGGGCCTTTTTCACAGAGAGGGCACGATCCGACACCCACGTGTCACATGATCGGGCGTAGCGTTCCCGGCATGGGAAACGACCTGCGCCGCGACCTCGGGACGACCGGCGAGCGGCTGGCCGCCGAGCATCTGGAGCGCCTGGGCTACCGGATCGTCGAGCGCAACTACCGCACGCGCTGGGGCGAGCTGGACATCATCGCCTTCGACGGGCGCACGCTGACGTTCTGCGAGGTCAAGACGCGCCGGGTGGGCGGCGGGGCGGGGACGCCGCTCGAGGCGATCGGCCCGGCCAAGCGCAGCCAGGTGCGCAAGATGGCCGGACGGTGGCTGGTCGAGCGCCGCGAGCGACCGTATGCCGATCTGCTGCGCTTCGACGCCATCGGGGTGAGCTTCGACGCCGCCGGCCGCCTCGTCGGGCTCGAGCATGTGGAGGGGGCGTTTTGAGCCCGGCGGGGGGCGCCAGCGGAGCGCGAGCTACGGGGCGCGTCAGCCGAGCGCGAGCTGCTGGTATGCCGTCGACTGAAACGACATCCGGTGCAACGGCGAGACCCCGAGGCGCTCGATCGCCTCGCGGTGCTCGGGAGTCGAGTAGCCGACGTGCTGGGCGAACTCCCACCCGGGGTGGGCGGAGTCCGCCCGGCGCATGTAGCGATCCCGGGTCTCCTTGGCCAGCACCGAGGCCGCGGCGATGGCGGCGCTCTTGGCGTCACCGCCGATGACGGCTCGCTGCTCGTGCCCGAGGCCGGCGACCGGGAAGCCGTCGCTGAGGCAGATGCAGCCGTCGCACGCCACCTGGGCGAGCGCGTCGCGCAGGGCGGCGAGGTTGGTCTTGTGCAGCCCGCGGGCGTCGATCCCGGGGGCGCAGCGCGAGACGATCGACACCCGGGCGGCCAGGCCGAGGATCACCGGATAGAGCGCTGCCCGGCCCTCGGGGGTCTGCTGCTTGGAGTCGTTCAGGGTGCCCAGGGCCCGTGCCTGGGCCGGCCCCAGCCGGTCGAGATCGAGCAGCACCCCGGCGGCCACCAGCGGCCCGGCCAGGCACCCGCGGCCGGCCTCATCGGCGCCGGCCACGAAGCGCACGCCGAGGCTGCGGTCGAAGTTGAGCAGGCGCCGGCCGGGACGTGCCACCCGCCGCTTGCGGGCGGCCGCGCGCCGCGCGGCCGGCGCCGGCGCGGGCGCCGCGCTAGAGGGTGCCGAAGCGTCCCGGGGGCCAGTAGGTGAAGAAGGCGACCCCGATGATCCACTTGTCGGGGACGGGTCCCCAGAAGCGGCTGTCGTCTGAGACCTCACGGTTATCTCCCATCATGAAGTACTGGCCGGGCGGAACCGTGAACGTCTTCGGGAAATTGCAGGAACTGTCGCTGCCGCACGGCCGGATGTAGGAGTCATGCTCGCGCTTGCCGTCACGGTAGACATGTCCGTCGCGGATCGAGAGACGATCTCCGGGCAGCCCGACGACCCGCTTGATGTAGGTCTGGGTGGACGCGGTGGCGGTGTGCACCGCGCACGCCTGCGGGCGGCCGTTGCCCTCCGAGCTTGCCCCGCAGACCGGGACCGCCGGGTCGGCGCCGTGGGGCGGATGAAAGACGACGATGTCGCCGAGGCTGGGTGTGGAGACGAGGCGGTTGACGAGCACCCGCTGGTTGATGTTGAGCGTCGGCTCCATCGAGGAGCTCGGGATCCGGTAGGGCTTGACGACGAAGGCCTGGATGAGGATCGCCACGCCGACGGCGATGGCGATCGTGACCACCGTCTCCACCAGCGTGCTCAGAGGGGATTTACGCTTGGCCATCGCCGGAGTGTCCCTCGCCCTACTTGCGCCCCGACACTAGTGGTCGTCCCCGCACATACGCTCGGATTCGAGCACTAGAGAATCCCGATCCGGTCCGGCGGCCAGTAGGTCAAGAACGCCTCGCCGATCAGCCACTTCTTGGGCACCGGTCCCCAGAAGCGGCTGTCCAGGGAGTCGGGGCGGTTGTCGCCCATCATGTAGTAGTCGCCCGGCGGCACCGTGATCGTGCCCGGGAAGTTGCACTCGCCCGAGCCGTCGCAGGGAATCGTGTAGGAATCCGGCTCGCGCCGACCGTCGCGGAACACGTGCCCGTCGCGGATCGACAGACGGTCGCCCGGGACGCCGACGACGCGCTTGACGTACGTCTGGGTCGACTCCTGGGCCTGGACGACATCGCACGCGCGGCTCGCGGGCTGGCCGTTGCCGTTCTGCCCCTCGCGGGGATCGATGCACGTCTCGGACGCCGGAGGGTGGAAGACGTAGATGTCTCCGACCTTCGGATCGGCGAAGTGGGTCCCCACCCGGTCGACGAGGATCCGCTGGCCGAGGTGCAGCGTCGGGAGCATCGAGCCCGACGGGATCTCGTAGGGCTTGACGATGAAGGCCTGGATCGCCAGCGCCAGGCCGAGCGCGACGGCGATGATGACAACCAACTCCGCCGCCGACCGGGCAAGCGGCTTGCGGTTCTTCGTCACACCGTCTCTTCGCCGGCCGGCGCATCCGCGCCGGTCGACTGGGGCGCCGAATCGGTGGCCTCGGCGGCTGCCGGGGGTGCCGCGTCCTGCGTCACCTCGTCCTGCGCCACCGCTTCCACGGGCCCGTCCTGCTCCACGGCCTCCTCGGCCGTCACGCCCGAGGCGTCGATCGCCTCGTCGGGCCCGTAGAGCAGCTCGCGCTCGACCGCGACCTCCGGGCCGGCGGAGCGGCGCTCGCGAACGCGAGCGCGCTTGCCGACGCGGCCACGCAGGTAGTACAGCTTCGCGCGCCGCACGTCGCCGCGAGCGGCGACCTCGATGCGCTCGATCTTGGGCGAGTGCAGCGGGAACGTCCGCTCGACGCCAACGCCGAAGGACTGCTTGCGCACGGTGAAGGTCTCCCGCGCCCCATGGCCCTGACGCTTGATGACGACGCCCTCGAACACCTGGGTGCGCCGGCGCGTGCCCTCGATCACCTGAAAGTGGACGCGCAGGCGATCCCCGGCGTCAAACGCCGGTACGCGGCGGAGCTGAGAACGCTCCAGGCTGTCGATCACTGTGCTCATGAAATGGATCCCGCTCATCGCTGGACAGGCGGTGCGGGTGAAGGCCTGGCCGCGGGCAGCGTCACAATGCTGCTCGCCCCTTGCGGCGGCCTATGGTAGCGGACCGTCCGCGGGGCGATGTTCGCGCTCGGTGAAGCCGCTGGCGCCCCGCGCGGCGCGATCGCGGCTCTGCTCCAGCCGCCAGCGCGCGATCTGCTCGTGATGGCCGGAGAGAAGGACCTCGGGGACCGTCCAGCCGCGCCACTCCGCCGGGCGCGTGTAGTGGGGATATTCGGGTCCACCCTCCAGCGCGGCGGAGAAGGACTCCTCCACCGCCGAGGCGGCATGACCGAGCGACCCCGGCAGCTTGCGCAGCACCGCGTCGCAGAGCACCATCGCCGCCAGCTCACCGCCTGCGAGCACGTAGCGCCCGATCGACACCCGGTCAGAGGCGAAGTGCTCGACGACACGCTCGTCGAACCCCTCGTAGCGCCCGCTGAGGATCGTCACCGCCGGCTCGGCCGCCAGCTCGTCGACGAGCGAGTCATCGAGCAGGCGTCCCCCCGGGTCCAGCGCGATCACCCGGCGCTCGGCGGCCAGGGCGACCGGATCGCGGCCGTAGCGCGCCCTCAGGGCAGCCTCGACGACATCGACGCGCAACACCATTCCGGCCCCGCCGCCGAACGGCGTGTCGTCGACCTGGCGCCCGCTCAACGGCGTGTGATCGCGGTAGTTGACCAACCCCACCGAGTGCCCGCCGGCGAGGGCGTTGCGGACGTGGCGCTGGGCGAGAAACCAGTCAAACGCCGCGGGGAAGAGCGTGAAGACGTCGATCTCCATCACCGCTCGCCGAGAAAGCGCAGATCGACGTCGATCACCCCCCGCTCCAGGTCGACCTCGCGCACGGCATCGGTGATCAGCGGCACGAGCAGCGCCGGACCGGCGGGATCGCCGCTGCGCGTGACCTCGAGCACCTCACATGACGGCAGCTCGAGCAGCCGGGCGACGACGCCGACCTCCTCGTCGCCGTCGCGGACCGTGCAGCCCTCCAGGTCCTCGGCCCACCATTCGTCGTCCTCGAGCTCGGGTGCCCGGGTGCGGGCCACGAGGATCTCCCGGCCGCGCAGCGCCTCGGCGTCGGCCCGCTTGCTGCAGCCCTCCAGGCGCAGGATCGGCGCCCGGGCGTGACCGGCGAGGCGCTCGACGCGCAGCTGGTCGTCCCCCACCCTGACCTCGATGTCGTCGGCGAGCAGCGCCGGCACCGGCCGGCCGACATGAAAGCTGCCGTCGAGACCGTGCGGCCGTCCGACCACCCCGGCGCGCAGCCAGTGGTCCGGTTCGCTCAAGGCTCAGGCGTCGACGATGTCCACGAACACGCGACGACGCTCCTTGACCGCGGCCGCCTTCATCACGGCCCGCAGGGCCATCGCGGTGCGCCCGCCGCGGCCGATCACGCTGCCGTAGTCGTCGTCGGAGACCGAGAGCTCGAGCACCAGCGATCCGTCGTCCTCGGCGACCTCCGTGACGACCACTGCCTCCGGGTTGTCCACGAGCCCTCTTGCCAGGTACTCGAGCAACTCCTTCACGGACGCACCGGCGAGGACTAGTGGATGCCCTGGGTGCGCAGGAGCTTGCGCACCGTCTCGGACGGCTGCGCCCCCCGCGCGAGCCAGTCCCGGATGCGCTCCTCGTTGAGCACGATCGTCGACGGCTCGGTCTGCGCGTTGTACTGACCGACGGTCTCGATGACGCGGCCATCGCGCTTGGAGCGCTGGTCGGCGACGACGACCCGCCAGATCGGGTTCTTGCGTCCGCCCACGCGGGTGAGTCGAAGTCTGACTGCCATAGCGACGGCTGAGGTTAGCGTGCCCGCGCCGGCCGCGCGGATCGGCGGCTCATCGGCTCGCGCTCATCGCGCGTTTCGCATGAGCGCGCCCAAGTCGGGCATCTTGCCCTGGGAGACGGAGCGCATCACCTTACGCATCTGCTCGAACTGCTTGATCAGCTGCTTGACGGCCTGCACGTTGGTGCCCGAGCCGCGTGCGATCCGCAGTCGCTGAGAGCCCTTGATGAGCTCGGGGTGGCGCCGCTCCTGCGGGGTCATGGAGAGGATGATCGCCTGCAGTCGATCGAACTCGCGTTCGTCGAGCTTGACCCCCTTGAGCTCCTTGCCGACGCCGGGGATCATGCCGAGCAGCGACTGCAGCGGCCCCAGCCGCCGGATCTGGCGCATCTGATCGAGGAAGTCGTCGAGGCCGAACTCCTGCTTGCGCAGCTTGCGCTCGATCTCGGCCGCCTGACGCTCGTCGTACTGGGACTCGGCCTTCTCGATCAGGGTCATGACGTCGCCCATGCCGAGGATCCGCTGGGCCATGCGGTCGGGGTGGAAGCGCTCGAACTGGTCGAGCTTCTCACCCGTGGACGCGAACAGGATCGGCTTGCCGGTGATCGCCTTGACCGACAGGGCGGCGCCGCCGCGGGCGTCGCCATCGAGCTTGGACATGACGACGCCGTCGAAGTCGACGACCTCGCCGAACTGCTCGGCGACGTTGACGGCATCCTGGCCGGTCATCGCGTCGACGACGAGCAGGATGTCGGTCGGGTTGATCGCCTTCTTGATGTCGGCCAGCTCGGCCATCAGCTCGGCGTCGACGTGCAGGCGGCCGCTCGTGTCGACGATCAGCACGTCCTTGCCTTCGGCGCGCGCCCGATCGGCGGCCCACTTGGCGATCGCGACGGGCTTGGCGTCGGTGCCCTGCTCATAGACGTCGACGCCGGCCTGATGGCCGACCTTGATCAGCTGATCGACGGCGGCGGGGCGGTAGACGTCGCAGGCAGCGACGGCGACCGACGAGCCCGACTCGCGCAGATAGCGGGCCAGCTTGCCGGTGGCGGTCGTCTTTCCCGACCCCTGCAGCCCCGCCATGAGCACGATCGTGGGCGGCCGCGGCGAGAACACCAGCTCCTGGGACTCTCCGCCCATCAGTGCGGTCAGCTCGTCGGAGACGATCTTGACCACCTGCTGTCCGGGGTTGAGCTGGCCGATGATGTCGGCCCCGAGCGCACGTTCCTTCACCGCATTGGTGAAGCTCTTGACGACCTTGAAGTTGACGTCGGCCTCGAGCAGGGCGAGGCGGATCTCGCGCATCGCCGAGGTGATGTCGGCCTCGGTCAGCGTGCCGCGACCGCGGACATCATCCAGTGTGGCTTGGAGCCGCTCGGCGAGGGAGTCGAACATCTCTGCTCAGTCTATGGCGCGGACTGCGACGGTCAGGACACCAGCGCGCGGGCGAACTCGGCCGGGTCGAACGGACGCAGGTCCTCGAGCTGCTCGCCGACGCCGATCAGCTTGACCGGGATCTTCAGCTCGTGGGCGATCGCCAGGGCGATGCCGCCCTTGGCGGTGCCGTCGAGCTTGGTGAGGACGAGCCCGGAGACGTCGATCGTCTCCGAGAACAGCTTGGCCTGGCGCAGGCCGTTCTGACCGGTCGTGGCGTCGACGGTGAGCAGGGTCTCGTGGGGGGCGTCGGGGATCTGCTTGGCGATCACCCGACGGACCTTGGCCAGCTCGGCCATGAGATTGTCCTGGGTGTGCAGGCGTCCGGCGGTGTCGATGAGCACGACGTCGGCGCCCTCGCGCTGCGCCGTGGCGATCGCGTCGAAGGCGACCGACGCCGAGTCGGCCCCCAGCCCGCCCTTGACGAACCCGACCTCGGCCCGCTGGGCCCACACCTCGAGCTGCTCGACGGCGGCCGCGCGAAACGTGTCGCCGGCGGCGAGCACGACCGAGCGGTGCAGCTCCTTGCTCAGATGCCAGGCCAGCTTGCCCAGCGTCGTCGTCTTGCCGGTGCCGTTGACGCCGGCGACGAGGATCACCGTCGGCTCGGGTCGCAGGTCGATCCGGTCATCGCCGGTCCGGGCGATCTCGGTCAACAGCTCGACGAGACGGTCCGACAGCGCCTGGCCTCCGGTGAGCTTCTCCTCGGCGGCCTCCTGCTCGAGCTGGGCGACGACCCGCGCCGTCGTCGGCGCGCCGACGTCGGCGTAGATGAGCGCCTCCTCGAGGCGCTCCCACGTCTCGTCGGAGAGATCCTCGAACAGCGTCGCCTGAATCTCGGTCTGCAGCGCCTGGCGCGTCTTGCGCAGGCTCTCGCGCAGCCGGCGAAAGCGCCCGACGCGTCGCTCCTGACCGTCACCCTCGCCGGCGGACTCGGCAGGCGCCGACCCATCCGATTCCACGATGAACAGATCCCGCCAGTCGCGCGCCATGACGGCGGCGACGTTAGCGGACCGCGCCTAGGCGGCCGCCTCGACGGCGGCGGGCAGGCGGCGCGAGATCACCTTGGAGATCCCGTCGGCCCCCATCGAGACGCCATACAGCGAGTCGGCGGCCTCCATCGTGCGCTTCTGGTGGGTGACGACGATGAACTGGGCTCGCGACGAGTACTGGCGCAGCAGGGCGAGGAAGCGATCGATGTTGAGGTCGTCGAGCGCCGCTTCGACCTCGTCGAGGATGTAGAACGGACACGGGCGCGCCAGGAACACCGCGAACAAGAAGGCCAGCGCGGTCATCGACTTCTCGCCCCCCGAGAGCAGCGACAGGCGCTTGGGGTCCTTGCCGGCGGGGGTGATCTCGATCTCGACGCCGAGCAAGTCCTCCGGCGAGCGCTCCTCCTCGTCGGCGCCCTCCCCCTCCCCCTCGCCGTCGCCGGCGTCGCCGTCCCCGCTTGCGTCTGCGGGGGCGGGCTGACCGCCGAGCACCCGCGCCGGACCGTCGCGCTCGGCCACGAGGCGCAGCCGGCCGGTCCCCCCCGGGAACAGCTGCGCGGCCAGCTCCTCAAACGCGCTCGCCGTCGCGTTGAACGTCTGCTCGAAGGTCGCGCGGATCTGCTTGTCGGTGTCGGCGATGAGCGTCTGCAGCTCCCGCAGCGCCGTCTCCAGGTCGGCCCGCTGGGCCTCGAGATCCTCGACGTGGGCGACCGCCTCGGCGTACTCCTCCTGCGCCAGTGGGTTGACCGGCCCGAGCTGTTCGCGGCGGCGGGCGACCCGTTCCAGGCGGCTCTGCAGGGTGGCCCGCGCGTCTGCCTGCAGCGCCTCGGTGGCCGGCTCGGCGGCGAGCTCGAGACGCACGGCCAGCGCCGCCAGCTCGTGCTCGGCGTCGGCCGCCTGGTCGCGGGCGCGCTGCAGCGCCACCTCGGCCTGGGTGAGGGAGTCGTTCTCGGTCCCCATCCGCTGATGAAGGTTCGCCTCCTGGGCGGCGCACGCGCGCAGCTCTCCGGCGGCATGCTCCCCGGCTTCACGGTCGGCGGCGAGCGCGGCCTCGAAGCCGTCGCACCGGGCGCGGACGGCCTCGTGGGCCTCGCGCAGCGCGGTCAGGACCTCAGCCACCGCAGGGACGAGCGCCTCATCGCCGACGACGGCGGCGTTCAGTCGCTGCAGCCGGGCGGCGCGCTCGCCGCGCTCGCGCTCGGCCCGCTGGCGCATCCCCCGCTCGGCGGCCAGCTCGGCCGTCAGCTGCGAGCGCCGGCTGAACTCGTCGCCGCCCACCTCGTCCTCGGGCGCCGTGCGCCGGCGCTCGATGAGGGCGGCGATCCGCCGCCGCTCCTCGACGGCCTCGTCGTGGGCGCGCACGGCCGCGCGGTGCTCGGCGGTCGCCCGCTCGCGGGCGGCCTCGGCGGCCGCCGCGTCGGCACTCGCCCGCTCCACCGCCTCGCGGGCGGCGACCTCGGCCTGGGCGGCACGCTCGCTCTCGGCGACCAGTGCTTGGCGGCGGTTGCGCTCGGCGAGGATGCGATCCTCACCGACGGCCGGCGCCTGGCGCAGCTCGCGCGTGCCCGGCGACCACACCCGCCCGCTGCGGGTGACCGCCACGCCGGAGAAGTCCGCGGCCACCGCCGCCGGGTCCTGCACCACCCACGTGTGCGCCAGCAGGACCTCGGCGAGCGCCATCGCCCCGCCGTCGCCGCGGACGTGGTCGAGCAACCGCCGCGCCCCGGGGGCCGGAGGCGCGGTCGCAGCCGGCGGGGACGGTGATCCGCCGGTCACGAGCGCCCGGCCACCATCGGCGCCGGCGGCGTCGAGCAACGTCGCCGCGTGATCGCGTCCCTCGACGACCGCGGCGGCGAGGCGACCGTCCAGCGCGGCGGCGAGCGCCAGCTCGTAGCCGGCGTCAACGTCGAGGGCGTCCGACAGCGGCGACGCGCCCCGCAGCGCCCCGGTCTGGTGGCGCAGGAACTGGTTGACGCCGGCCAGCTCGCCACCGACGCGGGCGGCCTCGCGGCGGGCCTGCTCGGCGCTGCGCTCGGCCTCGCGGATGGCGGCGCGGACGCGCTCGAGGGCGGCGTCGGCCGCCTCGCGGCCGCCGGCGCGCTCGTCGACGACCGCCGACTCCCGGGTGATCCGCTCCTCGGCGGCCGCCAGCTGTCGCGAGAGCTCGTCGAGCTGGCGGGCGAGCGCCACCTCGCGGTCGCGGTCCAGAGCAGCCAGCTCGTCGGCGAGGCGCTCGATGCGGGCAGCGGCGTCGGGATCCTCGTGGTCGGTGGCGACCTCGGCGCGCAGGGCGGCGGCGTGGCGGCGCGCGCGCTCGAGCCGGCTCTCGATCGAGGCCGCCGACTGGGTCACGGTGTCGATCCGATCGGCGATCCGCTCGCCGGCGGCCCGGGCGCTGTAGGCCCGGCGCGAGAGCTCCTCACGCTGGGCGCTGCGGGCGGCGAGCGCTTCCTCGGCGGCCTCGCGCCGGGTGCCGACGGCCTCCAGCTCGGCGGCCAGGGCCTGGCGGCGGGCGCGCACGTCCGCGGCCGACTGCTCGGCCGCGCGCAGGACCACTATCCGTTCGCGGGAGTCGTCGCGGGCCAGCTCCCAGCGGATCTCCAGCGACTGGCGCTCGAGCCGCTCGTGCAGCTCGGCCGCCTCGGCCTGGCGCTTGAGCGGACGCAACCGTGACCGGGCCTCGCGCTCGACGTCAAGGGCACGGTCGAGGT
This sequence comes from uncultured Solirubrobacteraceae bacterium, assembly GCA_963744845.1. GTDB lineage: Bacteria > Actinomycetota > Thermoleophilia > Solirubrobacterales > Solirubrobacteraceae > Palsa-465. Next base: position 81,917 of record CAVUVE010000009.1, on the reverse strand, counting down.
TGTCCTGGGTGCGCGTGAGCTTGAGCTGCGCCCGGCGCCGGCGCTTGCGGTGCTTGCCCAGCCCGGCCGCTTCCTCGATGAGCAGCCGGCGATCGCGGGGCTTGGAGGTGACCAGCGACTCGACGCGACCCTGGGAGATCACCGAATGCATCTCCTTGCCCAGGCCGGTGTCGGAGAGGAGCTCGATCACGTCGACCAGCCGGCAGCGGGCTCCCGCCAGCCGGTACTCGCCGTCGCCGGAGCGGTCCAGACGGCGGAAGATCGAGATCTCCGGCGCACCGAGGCCGAGCGTGCCATCGGAGTCGTCGAGGACGAGCTCGACCTCGGCGTGACCGGCGGCCTGGCGGCCGGGCGCGCCCCCGAAGATGACGTCCTGCATCGACTGACCGCGGACGGCGACCGGCGACTGCTCGCCGAGCGCCCACAACACGGCGTCGGTGACGTTGGACTTGCCCGAGCCGTTGGGCCCGACGACGACGCTCACCCCCGGACCGAATTCCAGCTTTGTCCGATCGGGAAACGACTTGAAGCCCTTGACGGTGATCGACTTCAGGTACATCCCGGCTCCCTCATGCCCCCATCGAGTCCAGGGCGACGCGGGCGGCCTCCTGCTCGGCGTCCTTCTTGGAGCGACCGACGCCGCTGCCGATCGCGACGTCCTTGATCGTCGCCGCGACGGTGAACGTGCGGTCGTGGGGCGGGCCCTCCTCCTGCACCACCTCGTAGTGGACGAGCTCGCCGCGGCGCGCCAGGCGTTCCTGGAGGGCGGACTTGAAGTCGACGGGGTGCTCGAGCGCGTCCTCGATCTCCGGCGCGAAGGCCTGGACCACCGCCTGAGCCGTCGTGTCGTAGCCGAACTGCAGGTAGACGGCGCCGATCACCGCCTCGATCACCGAGGCGAGCACGCGCTCGGTGGAAACGAGCCCCGCGACCCCGGGAGCGGCCGTCGCCGGGGCCGTCGCCCGCAGCCGCTCGGGCACGCCGAGGCGCTCGGCGACCGCCCGGCACGAGCGGCCCGAGACGGCCTGGGCCCGGATCTTGGTCAGCCGACCCGGCCCGTATCGGTCGGCGTCCAGGCGCGGGAACAGGTGAGTGGTCACGGCCAGGCCGAGCACGCTGTCGCCGAGGAACGCCAAGCGCTCGTAGGACTCCGAGCGCTTGGTGGTCCACGACGAGTGCATGAACACCGGTGCCGCCAGCTCGGCCGGCAGCGCCTCCAGCAGGTCGTGCAGAGCCGCCGCCGAGCCATCCGCCGCACGGTCCGGTGCCGCCGGCTGCGAACCGCTGCTCACTCAGGGTCGGAGCCTTGGCTCGCGGTCGCCGGGCTCGCCAGCACGAAGTCGACCGCCTGCCCGACGGTCAGGATCCGGGTCGCCTCCTCGTCGGAGATCCGCACGCCGTAGGAGTCCTCGAGCTCCTGGACGAGCGTGTACAGATCCAGCGAATCGGCTTCCAGGTCCTCCTTGAAGCGCGTGGACTCCTGGATCACGTCGGGGCTCACCTCGAGCTCGTCGACGAGGTGGGCGCGGATCAACGAGAAGACTTGCTCGCGGGTCATTGGCGCAACACCGTAGTCGCCGCTTCGGACGCGCACTCAGGCATCGCCGTCCTCCTCTCCCCCCTTGGCGGGGATTCGCAGGGCACCGGCGGCCGCCAGGGCGTTCCGCGTGGCGCTGATCACATCTTCCTCCACTCCGCGAGCGGCCACCTCGATCGCCCGCTGAAAGCCGCGCCGCGTGAAGCGGCCATGGGCGACGACGCCAAGCTGGCGCAACCCGAGCATGTAGGCGCCGCCGGGGCCCTCGGGGTCGATCTGGTCGCGCAGGGCGCCGACCGCGGGGCCCAGCAGCCAGCCGCCGAGCTTGGCGCGTGGAGAGCTGAGGGCCGCGTCGCGGATCGCCCGCAGAGTCCGCCCCGACACTCCCTCGATGAGCTTCAGGGCGATGTTTCCGGTGAAGCCGTCCATGACGATGACGTCGGCCGCCGCCTCAAACACCTGCGTGCCCTCGATGTTGCCCACGAAGTTCAGGCCGGTCCCGGCCTCCCCGGCCAGCTGCTCGTGGACGGCGACGAGCTCCGGCGTTCCCTTGACCGCCTCGGTGCCGTTGGACAGCAACGCCACGCGCGGATTCGACAGCCCGAGGACGACCTGGGCGAACGCCGAGCCCATGTGGGCGAACTGCACGAGGTGCTCGGGGCGGCAGGTGACGTTCGCGCCGACGTCGAGCAGCAGCACCGGCGTGCCCCCGGGGACGGGGACCGGCAGAGCCAGCGCCGGGCGATAGATGCCCCGGTCGCGGCGCAGGTTGAACAGCCCGGCAGCCAGCGCCGAGCCGGTGGAGCCGCCCGACACCAGTGCCTGGGCGCGGCCGTCGGCGACCGCCTTGGCCGCCTGCACGATCGAAGCATCGGGGGTGGAGCGCACGGCGTAGGCCGGGTCGGCGGCCTTGGCGATCGACACCGGGGCGTCGACGACCTCGACGCCGGGCACGTCGCCGATCTCGCTCCGGGGACCGAAGAGGATGACGCCGGTTCCGGCGGCGGCGGCGCGCGCCGCTCCCGCGGCGACTTCGGCAGGGCCCAGGTCCGCCCCGCCCGCGTCAACGGCGACGGTGACCATCGCGGTGAGAGCTCAGCCGGACTGCTGGCCGGTCTCGGCGATGACCTCGCGCCCGCGGTAGCTGCCGCATACCGGGCACACGCGATGCGGCCGGCGAGGGCTGTGGCAGGTTGGGCACGCGTTGTAGACCGCCGGGGCGACCTTGTGCTGCGCGCGCCGCTGCGCGGTGCGGGCGTGGGACTGCTTTTGTTTGGGGACGGCCATCGGTGCCAGGAAGGTAGCAGAGGCCGCCCGGCCGGCCCGGTCGCTCGCGGCCGCTGTGGCCGCTAGGACGCGACCTGGGGCATCTCGGGAGTCGAGGGCACCGACGCCTCCGCGTCGCGGGCCGGGAGCGCGACGTCCACGCGATGGCGTCGAAACAGCGTCGTCAGCCGGTCGGCGGTCAGCGGATGTCCGAACAGGAAACCCTGCATGTGGGTCACCCCCCGCGATCGGAGCACGGCGACCTGCTCCTCGCTCTCCACGCCTTCGGCGATGACCGGCGCCCCGCAGGCGCCGGCGAGTCCGAGCGCCGCATGCAGGACCCCGGTGGCGGTGCGATCGCCCGGCACCCCCGCGAGCAGCGTCCGGTCGATCTTGATGACGTCGAAGTCGAGCTGGCGCAGGCGCGACAGCGAGGAGTACCCGGCCCCGAAGTCGTCGAGGGCGACGACGGCACCGAGCGCGCGCAGATCGGCGGCGACCCCCTGGACCGCCGCCCCGTCGACCGTCCATGCCGACTCCGTCAGCTCGAACATGAAGCGATCGGCCGGGAGCCCGAGCGTCGTGATCAGCTCGGCGAAGCGCTCCGCGTACCCCGGAGCGAGGATCTGCTGGTGAGAGACGTTGATTCCGATCCGCGGGCTGCCCCCCTGCTCCCGCCAGGCGTGCGCCTGACGGCACGCCTCACGCAGGATCCACGTCGAGAGCTCGTCGCCGGCCAGGCTCTGCTCGGCGGTGTTGATGAACGCATCGGGCCGCAGCAGCCCATGCTCGGGATGCTGCCAGCGCAGGAGGGCCTCGACGCCGGCGATGCCGCGCACGCCGTCGACCACCCACACCGGCTGGTAGTGCAGTTGCAGCTCGCGCTCGGCCATCGCGTGGCGCAGCTGCGCCGAGAGGCTGGCCCGCCGTGAGAGGAGCGCATCCGAGCGTTCGTGAAAGGCGACCCGCCGGCCGCCGGCCGCCTTGGCGAGGTACATCGCGGAGTCGGCATGGCGCAGGAGGGTCTCGGTGTCGTCGGCATCGGTGGGATACAGGCTGATGCCGATGCTCGCGCCGGTGCGCAGCTTGCGTCCGACGAGATCAAACGGCTCGCGGAGCGCGTCGAGGAGCTTTCCGCCGACGTTCTCGACGGCGACGGCAGCGTCGGCGGGCAGGTCGGCGAGGAGGACGAGGAACTCGTCGCCCCCGAGCCGGGCGAGCAGGTCCGAGCCGCGCAGCACTGACTGCAGCCGGGCGGCCACCCCCGCCAGCAGGTGGTCTCCCGCCGCGTGGCCGAGCTGGTCGTTGACCTCCTTGAACCCATCGAGGTCGACGAACATCAGGGCCACCGCTCCTCCGCTGCGCCGTGCCCGGGCGAGCGCGAGCTCGATCTGCTCCTCGGCGAGAATCCGGTTGGGCAGCTCGGTGAGCGCGTCGTGGTAGGCCATGTAGGCCAGCTCCTCCTCGCCCCGCCGGCGCTCGGAGATGTCGCGCACGAACCCGTAGAAGACGACGCCGTCGTTCTCGGTGTGCTGCGGCAGGGCCAGGGAGAGCTCGACGGGAAACTCGCTGTCATCGGCGCGCATCGCCATGAACTCGATGCGGCGGCCGAGCAGCCGCCAGTTGCCGGTGGCCAGTCCGCGGGCAAAGGCACGCCGGTGCGGCTCGCGGCTGGCGGGCGGAATGATCAGCTCGGCCAGCTCGCGCCCGAGCGTGTCCGCGGCCCGGTAGCCGAAGGTGCGCTCGGCAGCCGGGTTGAACTCGATCACGCGCCCCGACCGATCGATCGCGATCACGCAGTCAAGCGTCGAGCTGAGCACCGCGCGGTGGCGCTGCGCCGCGCTCTCCAGCGCATAGAGCTGGCGCGCGCTCTCGATCGCCACGGCGGCGTGGGCGGCGAGAGCGCCGAGGACCTCCAGCTGCTGGTCGTCGGGTCGCCGGCCGTTGACGGGATCATCGACCGAGATCACCCCGTAGCGGCGGCCTCCCGGGCCCTCGATCGGCGCGAACAGCGCGTCGTCGGGTCGCCAGCGGCCCTCGCCCGCGGCGTGCCCCGTGGCGTTCGGCGTGTACCAGGCGGTCGCCGGGTCAAGCTCCTCGAAGGGGACCGCTCCCGCCGGGATGAAGAACACATCGTGGCGGGCGAAGCGAGGCTGCAGCAGCGGCTCCCAGGTGGCGCCACCGGTCACGTTGCCGAGCAGGATGCCGCGGGCCCGCGCGGAGCCGTGAACGGTGATGACCTCGTAGGCGTCATCGGCCGCCCGGTAGACGTTGATGACGACGGTCGAGAACCCGATCGCCTCGGAGACCGTCCGCGCGACCGCGTCGAGCACCTCGGCGAGCGGCGGCTGGCGCAGGCTGAGCCGGGCCAGCTCGAGCAGGCCGCGCACGGCGGGAACAGCCCCGCCGGCGCCTTCAGCGGTCGGCGGGAGAGGTACGGAGTCCATGTCGGTCATCTGCTCGGGCGAATACCCAGTCGGGGCCTACCCGGCTCAACCCGCGCGAGACCTAATCGAAGCGCACCTCGGACAACTTGGCCCAGCGCGGATCGGGCTCGCGCTCGTGAGCGTGGTCCGGGCCGGCGGTGTTCAGATCGACCCCGCACACCGGGCACAGGCCGGCGCATTCGGGCCGGCACAGGATCTGCGTCGGCAACGCGAGGGCCAGCGCGTCCCGAGCCCAGGCATGGAGATCGAGGACGCCGTGATCGACGTACGGCGACTCCAGCTCGTCGCCCTCGCCGGGCTGGGAGACCTCGCGGGCATCGACCTCAAAGCTCGGCGTCGCCGGCTCCAGACAGCGCATGCACGGACCGCTCAGCTGGGCGGAGAAGCGTAGGCGCAGCGCGTAGCCCTCCCCGGTGGTGCGCGAGACGTCGAGGCGGGCAGGCACCTCACCGAGGGCCACGGCGTAGCGCTCGCCGGCCAGCTCGAACGGCTCGATCGCCACCGCGAGGTCGAGACGGCGTCCCTCCCCGGAGGTCAGATGGAGCCCGGCGAGATCGAAGATATCGGTGCGCAGAGCCATGAATCGAGCTTATCGCCAGCCAAACCGGTGATCATGTCGGTGGATGTCGCAATGGTTTCTCAGCTACGGCTTCGCGGAGGTCGACCACGGCCTCGTCATTGGGGCCTATCCCCTCGACGCCGACGACGTCGAGGTGCTGGCCTCGCTTTCGGTCACCCACGTGCTCAATCTCGCCCAGGACACCGAGTACGAGCCGGGCCAGCGCGAGGCCGTGACCGCCGCCTACGCCGCCGCCGGAATCGACGAGGATCGGTTCATGCTGGCCGACTTCGGTCACCTCCCGGCCGACACGCTGGAGCTCGTCGTCACGACCATCGTCGCGCTGCTGGAGCGGGACCGGGGCACCGTCTACGTGCACTGCCGCGCCGGGTGGCAGCGCTCCGCCGCCGTCGCCGCCGGGGTGGTGGCGATCCGCGAGGGCGTGGAGATCGACGATGCCCTGGCGACCGTCGAGCGCCGCCGGGACTCGGCCGAACCGCTGCCCCATCAGGTGCGCGACCTGCGCGCCTGGTGGCGCGCGCGCCGCCCGCGGCGCGCCGTCGGATAGCGAGACGCCGCGGCCGGGCGGCGGCGACCCCCGCGTGGGGCCTACTCGGCGGCGCGCAGGCGACGGGGGCGACGTGGTGCGGGGACGGCGTCGCCGCCGTCGAGGTCGAGCTGGAGCTCCGCCGTGTGCACCGCCCGGGCGCTGACCGTGACCGGCTCGAGATCGGGCAGCTCGCGTCCCTCGGAGACGGCCCCGTGGTCGGCGAAGCGGCGGGCCCCCGGAAGCACCCGGGCCTCGTAGGAGCCGACCGTCTCGTTGTAGGCGCGGACCGCGCCGTTGAGGCGCGTGCCCAGGGTCCCGAGCAGCGTCGAGAGCTTGACGAGGCGTCCGTACAGCTCCCGGCCGAGGTCGGAGATCGCCTGGGCGGACTCCGCCACCCGCTCCTGCTGCCAGCCGTAGGCGACCGAATGCAGCAGCGCCAGCAACGTCGTCGGCGTGGCGATGAGCACCCGCTGGGCCATCGCGTCCTGCAGGAGGGCCGGGTCGGCCTCGAGCGCTGCCCCGAGCAGCGACTCGCCGGGCAGGAACATGACGACCATGTCCGGCGTCGTGTCCAGCCGCGACCAGTACGCCTTGTCGGACAGCGCCTTGACGTGCTTGCGCAGCAGGCGCGCGTGGTCTTTGAGGTGGCGCTCGCGCTCGACGTCGTCACGCGCCTGGTAGGCATCGAGCACCCCTTGCAGCGGCGACTTGGCGTCGACGACGACGCACTTGCCTCCGGGCAGGTTGACGATCATGTCCGGTCGCAGCGTCGCCTCGTCGCCGGCGTAGGAGTACTGCTCGGCGAAATCGCAGTGCTTGAGCATCCCGGCGGCCTCGACGACGTTGCGCAGCTGCATCTGACCCCACTGGCCGCGCGCGTTGGGCTTGCGCAGCGCGGTGACGAGCGCCCCGGTCTCGGTGCGCAGCCGGTCCCCGGTCTCGGTGAGCGTGCGCAGCTGGGACTCGAGCCGGCCCCGTGACTCACGCCGCTCCTGATCGAGTGCCAGCAGCCGGCCGTCGACGCGGCCGAGCTGCTCCTTGAGTGGCGCGACGAGCTGCTCAACCGCGTGCTGGCGCTTGTCCAGGTCGCCCTTGGCCTCGGTCTGGACCGTGCGCAGCTGGGCCTGCGCCATCTCGGTCAGCTGGGTCATCGAGGACTGCAATGCCTCGGCGCTCAGGGCCTTGAACGAGGCCGACAGGCGCTCCTGGGCATCGTTGACGGTGGCCAGCCGCTCGGCCGCCCGCTCGCGCTCGTGCTCGAGATCCGAGCGCGCCTTGACGAGCTCGCGCTCGAGCTCGGGCCCGCGGGCGGCGTCGACGGTCAGCGCGCGCAGCCGCGGCCGGAGCGCGATCAGGATCACGCCGGCGCCGATGATCACGCCGAGGGCCAGCCAGAGAGCATTCATGGGTCAGCCAGCATGGCGCGCGGCGCGGACGGAATCGCCGCAAACCGACACAATGTGTCCGATGAACGAACCCGCGATCCGCCGCCACCTCGTCGTCCACGGCAAGGTGCAGGGCGTGTTCTTTCGCGATTCCACCCGCGAGGCCGCCGAGAACGAGGGGGTCAGCGGCTGGGCGGCCAATCGCGACGACGGCACCGTCGAGGTCGTGCTCGAGGGGCCGCCCGGCGCCGTCGAGTCGGTGATCGGATTCACCCGGATGGGACCGATGAGCGCCGACGTCACCTCGGTCGACGTGACCGAGGAGGAGCCCGAGGGGATGTCGGGGTTCGAGACGCGCTGAGCGCCGGCGGCGGCCGGCTAGGAGACTTCGGCGGGCTCGTCCTTGCCCGCCAGGCGATCGCGGCCGCGCTGCACGGCGGCGATGAACTTGCTCAGGTTGACCTCGAGCGTGTTGAGGATCTCGTCGGCGTAGTCCTCGGCGCCAAGCCGGATCTCCCGCTCGCGTCCGCGGGCATCCTCGATGATGTCCTCGGCGGCGCGCTCGGCCTGCTTGGTGATCTCCTCGTCGGAGACGAGCCGCTCCTGGCGCTCGCGCGCCTCCTTGACGATCCGCTCGGCCTCGCGCTTGGCCTCGGCGAGCATCTCCTGACGCTCCTTGACGATCCACCGGGCCTGCTTGATCTCCTCGGGGATCGTGGCCCGCATCTGGTCGAGGATGTCGTAGATCTCCTCCTTGTCCACGCGCACCTGGTCGGTGAGCGGGACCGGCTTGGCGTTGTGGACGAGGTCGTCCAGCTTGTCGATCAGTACCAGGACATCCATCTAAAAACCCACCTCTGTTTCGTCACCGCCCGAGTCGTTCCTTCAAGTGCCGCGCCACCTCGTCGGGGACCAATTCCTCGATCTCTCCCCCGAAGGTCGCGAGTTCCTTGACGCCGCTCGAGCTAATGAAACTGTACTTGGGCGACGCCATCAGGTAAACGGACTCGATCTCCGGCGCCTGACGGCGGTTGAGCTGGTTCATCTCCAGCTCGTATTCGAAGTCGGAGATGGCGCGCAGGCCCTTGACGATCGCCATCGCCCCGCGCTCGCGGGCAAACGTCACCAGCAGCGAGCCGAAGGTCTCGATCTCGATGTTGGGCAGCTCGCGCGTGGCGTCCTTGAGAAACGCGATCCGCTCCTCGGCGCTGAACAGCGTGTTGCCCTTGCGCCACGGGAGGTTGACGACCCCCACGACGACCGTGTCGAACATCTTCGACGCCCGTCCGATGACGTCGAGATGGCCGTAGGTGACCGGGTCGAACGTGCCGGGACAGATGGCGATGCGGTTATCGGGAGTCATGGATGCGGATCAGGGTGTCGCCGTAGCGGCGCTCGTCCACCGCTCCCAGGCCAAGCTCCAGCGGATGACGGCGGTCGCTCTCGGAGACGACGCGAGACCCGGTGGCCAGCACCGGTCCCAGCGCCTCCGTGAGCTCCCGTCCCAGGCGCTCGGCTTGTCGGTATGGCGGATCGAGGAACACGAGATCGTATTGACGCGCGGCCCGGCGTGCGCCCCCGAGAAACCGGGCCACCGGCTGACGGAGGACCTCGGCCTCGATCTCGAGAGTCGCCAGGTTGCGCCGGATCGCGGCGACGGCGGCCGCGCCGGAGTCGACGAGGGTGGCCTGCGCCGCCCCGCGGGAGAGCGCCTCGATGGCCAGTGCCCCCGAGCCGGCGAACAGATCGAGCACCCGCGCGCCGGAGACGTCACCGAGGATCGAGAACACCGCCTCGCGCACCCGATCCGACGTCGGCCGGGTCGCCGACCCGCGGGGCGCGACCAGCGCCCGCCCGCCATACGCCCCCCCGATCACCCGCAAAGTGCAACCGTCGCGTTGCGTGGGATATTGTGCCGCATATACGGGCCTTTTATCCCTTTTCGCGAGTCAAGCGCGGATCGGCGCCAGCGCCTCGGCCCCGAACATGGACTCCAGCGCGTCCGAGAGCAGGGCGTTCTCCGGCAGCTCCAGCCGGGGATCGGACGCGTCGAGGGCCTCGGCGCGCAGCCGGGCCCGCTCCAGGAGCTCGCGGTCGCGGGGCAGCTCGGCCACTGTGAACTGCGCCAGGCCGCTCTGGCGGGTGCCGATGAGCTCGCCCTCGCCGCGGAGCTCGAGGTCGATCTCGGCGAGCGCGAAGCCGTCGGTGTGCTCGGCCAGGGCGCGCAGGCGGGCCGACCCCTTGGGGCCGAACAGCAGGCACAGCGAGGCGTGCTCGCCGCGGCCGATGCGCCCGCGCAGCTGGTGCAGCTGCGAGATCCCGTAGCGGTCGGCGTCCTCGACGAGCATCACGGTGGCGTTGGGCACGTCGATGCCGACCTCGATCACCGAGGTCGCGACGAGTACGTCGGCGCCGCCGGAGGCGAACTCCCGCATCACCGCCGCCTTCTCCGCTCCCGGGAGCTGGCCGTGCATGAGCACGACGCGGAAATCGCGCAGCTCGCCGGTGCGCAGGCGCTCGAACTCGGCGGTCGCCGCCCGGGCGGCGAGGACCTCCGACTCGGAGACGAGCGGGCACACGACGAACGCCTGGCGCCCGGCGCGCAGCTCCTCGCGGATGCGGTCATAGGCACGGGAGCGCTCGCGCTCGGTGGAGCACACGAACGTCTGAATCGGCTGGCGGCCCCGGGGCAGCTCGGCGAGCACGGTGAAGTCAAGGTCGCCGTAATGGGAGAGGGCGAGCGTGCGGGGAATCGGGGTCGCCGTCATGTGGAGCACGTGGGGGCTGCGACCACCCCCGGAATCGCCCACCCCCGCCTTGGCGTCGAGCGCGGCCCGCTGGCGCACCCCGAAGCGGTGCTGCTCGTCGACGACGGCGACGGCCAGGGCGGCGAACTGCACCGGCTCCTCGATCAGGGCGTGGGTGCCGACGATCAGCGACAGCTCCCCCGAGGCCAGCTTGCCGAGCAGGTCGGCGCGGCGGCGTCCCGGGGTGGAGCCGGTGAGCAGGCCGATCGGCACCGCCTCTCCGGGCATCAGCGCCTGGATGGTGGCGAAATGCTGCTCGGCCAGCGGCTCGGTGGGCGCCATCAGCACGCCCTGGAAGCCGTGCTCGACGGCCCGCAGCAGCGCGTAGAGGGCGACGACCGTCTTGCCCGAGCCGACCTCCCCCATCAGCAGCCGTTGCATCGGCCGGCGGGCCGCCAGATCGGCATCGACGGCCTCGATGGCGCGCCGCTGATCCCCGGTGAGCGCGAACGGGAGCATCTCGGCCAGCCAGCGCGCGCTCAACGACGGCTCCTCGTCGAGGACCGGCGCCACCGCACCGTGGCTGCGCAGCCGCCGGCGGCGCATGAGGGCCAGCTGGACGAGGAGCAGCTCCTCGAAGGCCAGCCGCCGCCGTCCCTGCGCCTGCTCGTCGTCGCTCTCGAAGTGCATCGCGGCCAGCGCCGCCCGGCGGTCGGGCAGCCGTTCGACCACCCGCATCACCGCGGGCAGCGGCTCGGCGACATCGCCCAGGGCACCGGCGTGGGCGCGCACCAAGGTCAGGATCTGGGTCGAGGACAGGCCCTCGGTGGCCGGGTAGTGAGCGACCGCGTCCCCGTCGCCGCCGACCCCCGCCTCCGCCGTCGGCGCGTGCCCCTGCACGCGAAAGCGGTTGCGGGCCTCGTATTTGCCGTGGAGCGCCAGCCGGGTGCCGGCGGGGTACTTCTGGGCCAGCCACGGCTGGTTGAAGAACGTCACCTTCATCGTCCCGCTGGCGTCGGCGACCGTCGCCTCCACGAGCGGGCGCATCCCGCGCCGGCGGACCGGCCGGGCGGCGATCGAGCGCACCTCGACGACAACGGTGGCCGTCTCCCCCGCGACCAGCTGGCTGACCGAGCGGGCCTCCCGGTGATCGCGCGGGAGGTGCTCGAGCAGGTCTCCGACGGTGTCCAGACCGAGCGTCTGCGCCGCGGCCTGAGATTTGGTCCCCTCGACGCGCAGCCGCCGGCTCAGCTCTGAAGGCCGCGGATAGCGGATCGGGGCCTCGGCGAGCTCGGACTCGTCGAGCGGACGGGCGCTGGCAAACGCGGTGGCGGACATGGCGGCCCTGAGATGATGACCGCGGCGGCGGTCGCCTCGGGGTCCGCCGCTCAGGTGGCGGAGAAGCTCGTCAGCAGCCGCCGCTGAGCCGCGCGGCCGGCCAGCAACCGCTTGTCGGCCACCCCCACCTCCTCGATCACCGACCGCTGCACCTTGAGGATCCCGTCGGCCCGCTTGCCCGAGACGATGTACCAGTCGTTCTTGCCGATCCGGAACGCCTTGCCGAGATGCAGTCGCCGGCTGACCTGCTTGGTCAGCTTGGACCCCGGCTTGACCTTGTCCAGCGCATAGAACGGATTGGCCGTCGAGAGCAGAACGATCCCCGTCACCCGCGGCCGCACCTTGCTCGGCAGCGACCGCACCAGCTTCGCCGACGGATACCCGGCCCGGATCCCCCACCCCGCGTACAGGCAGAAATTGTCGAAGTTGTTATGCGTCACCCCGAAGCGCTTGAGCCGCCGCCGCGCCGCCGTGCGCGAGAGCCCCAGCTTCAACCGCCCGATCGTCGCTCCGTTCAATGAGCCCGACGGACGCGGACACCCCGTCGTGCCCGGAATCGCCACCAGCACCGACGCGCTCGTCGCCGGGGACCCGGCGCCGTGAGCGTTGGAGGCGGTCACCGTACAGCTCAGCGTCTGAGCCTCATCGACGATCTGCACGGTGTACCGGGCATTCGTCGCCCCCGAGATCGCCTGGCCGTCCCGCTCCCATCGATACGCAAACGACGTGGGGCTCGGCGACCACGTTCCCGTGGAACAGCTCAGCACATCCCCCGGCTGCGGCGTGCCCGAGATCGCCGGTTTGGCCGAGTTCGCCGGTGCGCCGACCACTGGCCCGGGCGTCGGCGTCGGCGTCGGCGTCGGTGGAGCGACAACCGCCGCCGAGCCCAGGCCCACCGGACCGAGCAGGAACACGTCGGACTCCGAGGCCGGCGCGTGGGCACTGTCGCCGGCGTAGGTGGCGGTCACTCCCTGAAGCCCGACGCCGCCGACAGGGGTGACCGAACAGCTCGCGTTGCCGGCACCGTCGGTCGTCGCCGTGCAGCTGACCGAGCCGAGTGCCAGCGTCACCGACGCCCCCGCGATCGGCACCACCGGCGACTGCGACACGTCCTGGAGCGTCGCCAGCAGCGTCACCGGCTGGCCGAGCCCGCCCGCCCCCTGACTCGTATTCAGCGACAGGGCGCTCGCGTCGCGGCCGGCTGTCCAGTGGACGAGCAGCGGCGCCGAGGTGATCCGCGCGCCGTTGACCACGGCATAGGCCGTGACCGTGTCCACCCCGGTGAGCGCCCCGGTGTAGGAGCTCGTCGCCTGACCGGATCCGCTGGCATCCACCAGATGCGGCCCGGCGTTCGGACCGCTGACGGCGAAGTGCACCGGCATCCCGGCGGCGCCGCTGACGTTCTGAAGCGTCGCCGTGAACCCCACCGACGAGCCGGTGGCCGGCGACGCCGAGCCGGTCGACTGGGTCAGCGCGATCGCGGGGCCGGTGGTCGTCGTGGTGGCAGCACCGCAGGCCGGCGCACGGCCGACCGTCAGGACGCTGCCCGGGATCGCGCCGTACCCGCACGACCCGACGCCGAGCGCCGAGAGGAAGAACGGCGAGGAGCCGGTCGCCGCCACCGTGGTCGTCGCCGGAGACTGGGTGAGATCGATCGAGGTCACCGAGCCGTCGAAGCCGAACGCCTCCAGCTCGGTCGCCTGTCCGGAGCCGTTGACGCCCGTCACCGCCACCGATGCGGGCGTGCTGGACAGGCTGGCCACGCGCGTGGCCGTGGGGTTCGACGTGTTCGTCCCGCCGATCCGATCGATCTCCGACGGGTTGCAGTCGGCCAGGTACAGGGTGCCGTCCGGCGCGGCCGCCATACCGAGGTTGCAGCCGCCGGTCGTCAGGTAGTTCGACACCGTCGGATGGGGCCCCGACGGATCATGGATGCGGCTGATCTGGTTGTTGGTCGCCGCTCCGTTGCACTGATCGTCGGTGATCAAGTCGCCGCTGAGCGGATCGGCGACGATGACCGACGGGCAGTCCGGCAGGCCGCCGGCCGCGTTGGCGACGACCCGGATGGTCGCGCCCGTCGCCGGGTCGAGCTGGACGATCTCCGGATTGGTGTAGGAGCCACCGGACTGGATCACCCCGGCGAACAGCGAGCCGTCCTGGGTGAACGCCAGCTGGCCCAGCGAGCCGCCGGGGAAGTTGGCGTCGGGCAGCTGGTTGGCCTGGCTCGCGGCTCCTCCCGAGGGACCGAGCACGTTGATCGTGCCCGTCGCCGCGTCGGCGATGTAGGCATTCCCGGAGGCGTCGAACGCCGGCGCGGCGTCGAACGCCGTACAGGCGGGCACCGTGAAGTTGTTGGGGTAGACGACGGCCTGACTGGCGTACGCGAAGCCGGTGGCGAACGGCGACACCGCGAAGCCGCTGCTCGCCGTCGGCAGAGCCGTATGGCACGTCGTTCCCCCCGGCGCGAAGTTGACAACCACGCTTCCGGGAAGCGGAAGGTTTCCGTCGCTGCTGTCGACGGCGGTGAAGTTGATCGATTCGGCGGTCGTGTCGGTGGCGGTGAACGTCGCATTGCCCGCCGCGTCGGTCACCGCGGTCATGCCGGGGGTGACGGCGGCGTGTCCGCCGCCCTGGCTGAGGGTGATCGTCTTACCGGGGGCCGGACGGCCGAGGCTGTCCTGGAGGTAGGCGGTGATCGTCGCCTGGGAGCTGCCGTCGTTGGGCACGGTCGATGGTCCGCCGTACACCTCCGCGCCGGCGGCGACCGGGGACGCTGAACGTGAGCTCGGGGTTGGTCGTCAGCGTGATGCCGTCGGTCGTGTCGGTGGCGGTGAACGTGACCTCCTCGGCCGTCGTATCGGTGACCGTGAACACGGCCGCGCCGTCGGTGGCGTTCGTGGTCGCGCTGGACGGGCTGACGACCGCGCTACTGCCGGCGTTCGGGGTCAGGGTCACCGTCTTGCCCGACACCGGGTTGCCGTTGGCGTCGGCGAGGTTGACGCGCACCACGCCCTGCTGGGTGCCGTCGGCCTGCGGCTGGCCGGCCGATCCCGCAGCGGAGGTCGATGCGCTGACCGCTCCGGTGGGGGTGCCCGCCAGCTGCTGCTCGATGGCTCCGAACAGCGGCGTCCCCAGGCCGACGTGGGCGAAGTCAGAGCCCATGCTCGCGGCCGTGTGGAACGTCGTCGCGGAGGCGAGCGGGTACAGCGCGGCGTTCAGCTCGCCGACGTTACGACCCAGCTCCTGGTTGAGGTCGGCCACGAGCGCCGCGACGGCGGGCGCCGCCATGCTCGTGCCGCCCCAGAGCTGCCCGTCGGGGCAACCGCTCGTATCCGCCTGACAGAGCGAGATCCCGGCGCGGGGATTGGCGGTGAAGCTGAGATCGGGGATCGAGCGCATCGACGAGCCCGACAGGCCGCCCTGATAGCTCGGGGCGGCGAAGTAGCGGCTCGTGCCAAAGCCGCCCATGCCGCTCGCCGGGGTCTCGGCCTGGCCGTTCCACCACGACTCCGAGCCGTAGGTGAGACCCGGACCGAACGCCGGCGTCGTTCCGCCCACGGCAGTGGCGTGCGGCGAGTCGGCCGGCACGCCGATCGTGTTCGCGCTGCCGTCCAGGCACGTGGAGCCGCCGTCCCCGGAGCCGTTGACGACCGTGATCCCGCTGGCCGCGGCGCTGGCCAGGACGGAGTCGATCGCCTGCGCGTCGGCCATCGAGGTCTGGTCCTCGCATTGCGTCCACGAGTTGGAGATCACGGTGTCGCCGTCGGCGATCATCGCCTGGAACATCTGGACGAAGCTCGTGGTCGGCGGGGCGTCATAGACGACGACGTTGGACAGGGGGGCCGAGGCGAGGTCGGTGTCGACGTCCACCAGCACCTCCGATTCACCGGCGCCCGGCGTCGCGACGCCACCGTTGACGTTCACCTGGCTGAGATGGGCGGCGATGCCGGGCTCCAGGTCGAGCAGGTTGATCCAGTCGGTGACGTCGGAGGCGTGGTAGGTGTCGTACTCCAACAGCCCGATCTTCTGCGGCGGCCCGGCGCCGCTCACATGACCGCGCGCTCGGGCCGAGCGACGGCGCACGAGTCCGAACAGTCCCCTGTGCCCGCTCACCCAGTTGCCGAACCCCGGGTTGCTCTGCGTGATCCCGACGCCGACGCAGTACGGCGACAGGATCAGCGCGTTGACGGCGGTCCCGGCGAGAATCGTGAGCTGTCCGATGATCGCCTGAAAGACGTTGCTGATCACGCCGGGCAGTCCGGTGCCCGAGCCCTTCTGGAGGCTGTACGCGCACAGGTTCTCGCATGTCTTGAGAAAGGCCGCGTTGCCGGCCGTGAAGGAGAGCGAGCTCCCGTTCTGGCACAGGTGCTGGTCGGCCGGGGCGGCGACCGGCACCGCACGATTCGACAGCCCCAGGACATCCTGGACTTGGTGGCCGAGCGGACCTGGAACGAGGGCCGGGCGGACGTTGGCGTACATGAGGCGGCGGCCGACGCGCCGCTCGCGAATCGGGGTGGCGAACGCCCGCTGGGCGGCCTGCCGTGTGCCCCGCGCGGTGACCGACAGCCGATTGGTCGTGCCTTGCGTGATCCGCAGGCCGCGCGCACGCAGCCACGACCGAAGCCGCTCGTAGACGGCCCGGCTGGGCCCGAACCGCCCCGCCAGCTGCGCCTGGGTGAGGAAATGGCCGTAGCGCGGCGACGAGCGGTCGTACACCTGCTTGAGATAACGGTTGAACCCCGCCTGGTCGGTGCGCTTGAGCACGACCGTGACCGTCATCGCCGACCGGGCGCTGCGGGGACGGGCGCCGGCCGGAGCCGCCGCCGCGGCGAGCAGGCACGCCGCCGTCAGCATCGCGGCGAGCAGCCGTTGGGGCCAGCGGCCGACCGGACGAGCGCCGATCACCCGCATTCCCTCCGCGGCCCGACTGTCACACCCCAACTTCGCACAGCGTCGTCGCTCCTTGTCGACGCGCGCGAGCCTAACCGCTACGCGGGGGCCAATGTGTTAAGGGTTGGGGAACGGGGGCGGCGTCACTCGGCCGAGAGCAGCCACCAATAGCTCGGCTGCCCGCCCTCGGACAGCTCGAGCTCGACGCCGTCGTCGACCATCGCGTGGACGGCGGCATCGTCAAGCGGCGCGTCGGCGCCGCGCAGGCAGGTGATGAGCTCGGCATCCCGGGCGAGGTCCTCGAGCACGCCGCGCAGCGTCGGCGCCGCGGGACCCCAGGCGACGATCTCCTCCTCGACGAAGCCGATCGCGTCGCCGGCGTGGAAGCGGCCCTGGGTGTCGTCGCGGGCCGCGGGGGCGACCGCGCCGGTGCGCACGTGGCGCAGGGTGGCATCCATCGCCGCGGCGTTGGCGCCGGCGCGGCGGGTGGCCTCGAGGCTGACCACGGCGGCCAGACCGGCCTGGGGCGAGCGCGAGGCGACGACGACGACGGTCCGGTCTGAGAGCTCGGCGGCGCGCTCGGCGGCCATGATGACGTTGGGGCTGTTGGGCAGCACCACGACCTCCTCGGCGGGCACGGCGTGGATCGCCGCCAGCAGGTCGTAGGTGGACGGGTTCATCGTCGGGCCGCCGTCGAGGACGTCGACGCCGAAGCTCTCATAGAGAGCGCGCATGCCGTCGCCGTTGACGACGGCGAGCGCGCCGCACACCGCGGACGCGGACGCGGTGTCCTGCGATCCGCTGGCCGCGAGACGCTCGTCGCGGAGGGCGACCTGGACGGTCATGTCGGCGACGTCGAGGTGCGAGACGACGCCGCTGTCGGCGAACACGCCCGTGGCCGCATCGGGGTCGTCGGTGTGCACGTGGACCTTGAGGGTCGTCGCGTCGCCGACGACGAGCACCGAGTCGCCGAGACGCTCGAGCGCGGCGATGAACGCGCGCTGCTCCAGATCCTCGCCGGTCACCGCGAAGTTCGTGCAATAGCGAAACGTCGAGGATGCGTGCTGGGGATGGGTGACGCGCGCGGCGCGGTGATGATCCAGGCGCGGGGGCTCCGAGCCCCGCAGGGCGCCGAGGATCCCGGCCAGCAGCACCGTGAGCCCGTATCCGCCGGCATCGACGACCCCGGCCTCGCGCAGCACCGGCAGAAGGTCGGGGCCTCGCCGCACCGAGTCCTGCCCGGCGTCGAGCGCACTCTGGATGACGTGGGCGAGCGCCAGGTCCTGCTCGCCGTCGGAGGCCTCCTCGCCGAGGCGGGCGTCGGGCATGTGGGCGAGCTCGGAGGCGACCCGGTGGGCCATCTCGCGCACCACGGTGAGGATCGTGCCCTCGGCCGGCTCGCGCACCGAACCGTAGGCCTGGTCGGCGGCCCGGGCCAGGGCGGCGCCGATCAGGACGGGATCGACGAGCTCGCCGGGCCGGCTGGCCAGCTCCTCGGCGGCGCCGCGGATCAGCTGGGAGAGAATCACTCCCGAGTTGCCCCGCGCCCCCAAGAGCGCCGCTCGGGCGACCGAGGCGACGATCTCGTCGCGACCGATGTCGCCGATCGTGCGCTCCTCGGAGTCGCCCGACAGCCGGTCGAGCTCGGCGAGCACGGCGCGGAGGGTGAGCACCATGTTGTCGCCGGTGTCGCCGTCGGCGACGGGAAAGACGTTGAGGTCGTTGACCTCCTCCCGGCGCTCCTCGAGCGCCGCCAGACCCGCCTCGATCAGCGCTCGGAAACGAACGATGCTGGGATCGGACGCCTGCGCCTCACCGGTCTGGCCAGTCGCTCGCCCGGGGGCCGGCACCGGACGCTCAGCGGGCTTTGGTGATCTTGCCGGCTTTGAGGCAGCGCGTGCAGACGTACACGCGCCGCGGCGTGCCACCGTCATCGATGCGGACCCGCTGCAGGTTGGGGTCAAAGCGCCGTCGGGTGGCCACCATCGAATGGCTGCGGTTGTTCCCGAACGACGGTCCCTTCGCGCACACGTGACATATCTTGGGCATCGCCGGGGCAGTATAGGACGTACCGCGGACTCGACCATGGCCGCGGGCCCAGAGTGTGCCGCCGCCGGCCCGGGCCGCATGACATCCTTTCAGACGATCGTGGTCACGGATCGAATGAGCTCACTCCCCACTCGACCTGAAAACCCCCTCACATGAGCTCCGGCGCCCAGGCCCGCCCGGCGCCTCGGCAGCCTCCCCGGCTGCCCGAGCGCTACCAGCTGCGCCGCCACATCGCCTCCGGCGGCATGGCCTCGGTGTGGTGCGCCGAGGACCTCGTCCTCGACCGCACGGTGGCGATCAAGATCCTCGCCGAGCGCTTCGCCCACGATCAGCAGGCGGTGCTGCGCTTCAAGCGCGAGGCGCGCGCCGCGGCCCGCGTCTGCGGGCACAACCACGTCGTGACGATCTTCGACGTCGGCGACACCGAGCCCGCGCCGGCGCAGGATGGATCCGGCCCGGAGCCGGGACGGGCGTTCATCGTCATGGAGTACCTCGCCGGCGGCACCGTCGCCGACGCGCTGCGCGTCGGCGCCGTGCGCCAGGACGAGGCCCTGCGCTGGCTCGGCGAGGCCGCCGCGGCGCTCGACTACGCCCACGGCTGTGGGATCGTGCACCGAGACATCAAGCCCGCCAACTTCCTGCTCGACCGCGGCCGCGTGCTCCACGTCGCCGACTTCGGCATCGCGCGCCTCGTCGCCGAGGACACGATCACCTCCTCGGACCAGCTGTTCGGGACGGCCGCCTACCTGTCGCCCGAGCAGGCGCTCGGGCGCGCGGCGAGCAGCGCCTCGGATCGCTATGCGCTGGCCGTGGCCGCCTTCGAGCTGCTCGTCGGCGAGCGGCCGTTCGGGGCCACGCACTTCGCCGCGCAAGCGCGCCAGCACGTCGAGGACGCGCCGCCGAGCGCCAGCGAGCGCAACCCCCGCCTGCCGGCGGCCGTCGACCCGATCCTGCGCCGTGGCATGGCCAAGGACGCCGGCGCCCGGTTTGCCAGCGCCGGAGAGTTCGTGGCCTCGCTGGAGCAAGCGCTGAGCGAGGTGCCGACGAGCACCACCCGCGCCGTCGCACCGGCCCCGCGCCGGATCGCGGCCCCGGCGCGGGTCGCCGCCGGCGCTCGGGTCGCCGCGACGAGCGCGCGACGCCCGCCCCCCGCGCCGCCCGCCTGGACCGTCGCCGCGGCGATCGCGCCGCCCCCCTCCGGACGCCGCCGCCGCGGGCGCGCGGTCGCCCTCGCCGCTCTGCTCGTCGCCATCGTCGGCGTCGTCGCCGTCGCGCTGGCCGCCGGCGGCGGTTCGCCGCGACACGCCGCGTCCAGCCAGGCGCGCGTGAAGCCTCCAGCCGGCCGGACGGCGCGCCGGCACCGCGCGGCACCGCGGCACCCGACCGCCGCGAGCCGCTCGTCGGCGTCCGCCTCCACCACCTCGACCACGTCGACGACCGCCAGCAGCCCCGTGGCGTTGCAGCAGACCGGCCACGCGGAGATGCTCAACGGCGACTACCAGACGGCGATCGGGACGTTGCGCCAGGCGGTCTCCTCCGCGGATCCGGGCAGCCTCACCTACGCCTACGCGCTCTACGACCTCGGCCGTTCACTGGTGCTCGGCGGCGACCCCAACGGCGCGATCCCCGTGCTCCAGCAGCGGTTGAAGATCCCCAACCAGACCGACGTCGTGCGCCAGATGCTCGACCAGGCGCTGCGCGCGGCCGGTCAGGCGCCGTCGAGCTCTCAGAGCCAGACCGAGACGACACCGACCACGCCCGCCGGCCCGCCCAGCCACGACCACGCCCCGTCCGCCCCCGGCCACGGGCAGGCCGGCCCGACGGGTGGCGCCGGCCTCGCCCCCGCGCCGTCGCACGGACCGCGCCACGGGACCGGCCAGGTCGTCCAGCACCTCAGCGTCAGCTTCGTCGGATAGCCCCGCCGCGTCAGGCAGGCGGGTCAGGCAGCAGCAAACCCGGCAGGCCCGCGACGCCCCCGCAGATCGTCGCGCGCCTGCAGCGAGGCGAGCACGGCCTCGACGGCATGGCGTCCGGTGTCGCGCTTGCTCCCGCCGCGAACCCGCTCGCGCGCCTGCTCCATGGTGTCGACGGTCAGCAGGCCGAACCCGCAGGGCACATTGGTCTCAAGCGCCACCCGCATGATCCCGTCGGTGGCCCCCGAGCACACGTACGCGTAGTGGTCGGTCTCGCCGCGGATCACCGCGCCCAGGCAGACGACGCCGTCGAAGCGGCCCGACTCGGCGGCGAGCTTGGCGATCAGCGGCAGCTCGAACGCCCCGGGGACCGAATAGGTCTCGATCGCCGAGATCCCCGCCTCGCCGAGCGCCGCGCGGGCGCTCTCCTCCAGGGCCCCGGCCAGCTCTGAGTAGAACCGCGCCACGCACAGCGCGACGCGGCGCTCAGGCGCCATCGCTCGGCTGTCCGGGGGGGTGGATCCGGTCGCGCTCGTGCTCGGCCTCGAGCATCTCCTCGTCGAGGGCCAGGCCCTGATGGTGCAATGTGTGGCCGAGCTTCTCCGCCTTGGCGCGCAGGTAGGCGGCGTTGTGGGGATTGGGCGCGTGCTCGATGGGGACCTGATCGGTGACCGACAGCCCGTAGCCGGCCAGACCGGAGATCTTCTTCGGGTTGTTGGTGAGGATGCGGATGCTGCTCAGGCCGAGATCGACGAGGATCTGGGCGCCGATGCCGTAGTCGCGCAGGTCGGCGGGCAGGCCGAGCTTCAGGTTGGCGTCGACGGTGTCCAGGCCCTCCTCCTGCAGCTTGTAGGCCCGCAGCTTGTTGAGCAGCCCGATCCCGCGGCCCTCCTGGCTGAGGTAGAGCAGGACGCCGCTTCCCTCGCGCTCGATCATGGCCAGCGCCGATTCCAGCTGCTCGCCGCAGTCGCAGCGCAGGGAGTGAAAGACATCGCCGGTGAGGCACTCCGAGTGCACCCGCACGAGCACGTCCGGGGCCCCGTCGACGTCGCCCTTGAGCAGGGCGACGTGATGCTTGTTGTCGACGAGCGACCGGTAGCCGACGGCGACGAAGTCCCCAAAGGCGGTCGGCAGCGTCGTCGCCACCACCCGCTCGACGAGCTTCTCGTGGCGCCGGCGGTAGGCGACGAGGTCGGCGACGGTGACCATCTTCAGGTCATGACGGTCGCAGTACAGCCGCAGGTCGGGGACGCGGGCCATCGTCCCGTCCTCGTTCATGATCTCGCAGATCACGCTCGCCGGGATGAGCCCGGCCAGGCGGGCCAGGTCGACGCCGGCCTCGGTCTGGCCGACGCGCTCGAGCACGCCACCCGCCCGAGCCTTGAGCGGGAACACGTGACCCGGCTGGACGAGCTCCCGCGGACTCGTCCGGGGGTCGATGGCGACCTGGATGGTGCGCGCCCGGTCGGCGGCCGAGATCCCGGTGCTGACGCCCGAGCGGGCCTCGATCGACACCGTGAACGCCGTCTCGAACGCCGATTCGTTCTTGGCCGCCATGAGATCGAGCCCCAGCTCCTCGCAGCGCTCGGGGGTCATGGCCAGACAGATCAGGCCTCCCCCCTCCTTGCGCATGAAGTTGACCGCCTCCGGCGTCACGAACTGGGCGGCCATCGTCAGGTCGCCCTCGTTCTCGCGGTTCTCGTCGTCGCAGACGACGACCATCTTGCCCTGGCGGATGTCCTCGATCGCCTCCTCGATGGTGGCGAACGTGGGCGACGTCGAGCTCATCGGCCGATCAACCTCTCTACGTACTTGGCCAGCACATCGACCTCCAGGTTCACGATCGCCCCCACCCCGGCCGTGCCGAGATTGGTGCGTTCCAGCGTCTCGGGGATGAGCGAAACGGTAAACGATCGGCTCCCCAGGTCCGCCACCGTCAGCGAGATGCCGTCGACTCCGATGGAGCCCTTGCGCACGACGTAGCGCAGGACGTCGTCGGGGGCCTCGATCTCCACCCGCCGGGCAAACCCGTCCGGGGCGGAGGCGACGATCGTCCCGGTGGCGTCGACGTGGCCCTGGACGACGTGACCGCCGAGGCGGTCGGTGGGACGCAGCGGCAGCTCGAGGTTGACGGGCGCGCCCGCGCGCGCCTCGGCGAGCGAGCTGAGGCGCAGCGTCTCGTTCATCACCTCGGCCGTGAAGGTGGAGTCCGCGATCGCCGTCGCCGTCAGGCACACGCCGTTGACCGCCACCGAATCTCCCTCGTGCAGCTCGCCGGCGAGGGCGCTGGACACCGTCAGACGTACGCCGTCAGCGGAGCTCTCCCAGTCGGTGATGTGCCCCAGGTCGGCGATCAGGCCGGTGAACACGCCATCACCACTCCCGCAGGCGGGCCGACACGAGCAGGTCCTCGTCGATCCGCTCGCACTCGAGAGTCAGGGCGCGCACGGCATCGGCGATCTGCTCGACGCCCTCGCCCTCCAGGGGGTCACGCGCGGTGCGCCCGCCGAGGATCACCGGCGCCAGGAACAGGCGGATCTCGTCGATCTCGCCGGCGTCGAGGAACGCGCCCGCCAGATGGGGACCGCCCTCGAGCAGGATCGAGGTCACGCCGGCGGCGCCCAGCTGGTCCAGCGCCGAGCAGACGCGGGCGGGCTCGTTCTCGCCCGGCGCCACGATCACCTCGGCGCCATGGGCCTCCAGGGCCTCGGTGGCGCTCCGCGGGGCGGCCCGCGAGACGACGATCGTCAGCGGCACCCGGCGGGCGTCGCGGACGAGCTGGGCGTCGAGCGGCAGTCGGCCCAGGGAGTCGAAGACGACCCGCCGCGGCTGGCGCGGCACCCCATCCAAGCGGGCGGTGAGCAGCGGATCGTCGGCGAGGGCGGTCCCGACGCCGACGGCCACGGCGTCGCAGTCGGCGCGCCAGCGATGCGCCCGTCGGCGGCTGGACTCCCCGCTGATCCACTTCGAGTCGCCGCTGCGGGTCGCCACCTTGCCGTCGAGGGTCATCGCGGACTTGAACAGCACCCACGGCCGGCCGGTGCGGGCGTGCTTGCGAAACGGCTGGTTGAGCAACCGCGCTCGGCCCGCCAGGTCGCCGTCGGCGAGGACGATCTCGACGCCCTCGTCGCGCAGGATGCCCAGCCCGCGGCCCGAGGCGTGCGCGGAGGGATCGTCGGAGGCGACGACGACGCGGCCGATGCCCGCCTGGCGGATGGCGTCGGTGCACGGTGGCGTGCGCCCGTGATGGCAGCACGGCTCCAGCGACACGTACAGCGTGGCCCGCGAGAGCGTCTGGTCGCCGGCGGCGCGGATCGCCTCCACCTCGGCGTGGGGGCCGCCCAGCTGGCCATGGAAGCCCTCGCCGATGACCCGGTCGGAGTCGGCCAGCACGGCGCCGACGAGCGGATTGGGGCTGACGTAGCCGCGTCCCTGCTCGGCGATCTCGATCGCGCGGGCGAGGTGGCGGCGATCGATATCGGTCGGGGCGGTCATCGCTGCCCCTGATGTTATTCCCGCTTTTCTGAGATCTCAGCCGGTGCCGGCGTCGGAGCCCGGCGTCCCACAGCGGCCGAGGCTCAGCCGGTAGACGCTCATCTCGGGCCCGGGACGCGAGTACTGGCTGGGGTAGTAGTCGATCGACCAGTCAAAGCTGAACGGCACGGCGCGCGTCGCCGACCCCACCCGCCCGAACGGGCTGATGTGATACATGAGCCGCGCATGGTTGGCCAGCTGGGCGTAGTAGGCGATCGCCGAGGGAGCGATCTTCGGCTGGGCGAAGGACCGGCCGGCCTGCAGCGAGCCGATCACCACCCAGCAGTAGCCGGAGCTGGCGTACTCGGTGAGCAGCTCGGGGCGCAGCGTGCGCTCGTACTCGTCGACCGGGACGTAGCGGTGAACGCCGGCGGGCAGGTGGTTGCCCGACGCGTCGACGTCGGTGACCGAGGTGTTCCACAGCCGCCAGCGCCCGCCGTTGGGGGTGGCGGCGAGCGAACGGCCGATGTCGTGCCCCCAGTCGCCCGAGACGATCGGCTCGACGACGACCTTGGCGCCGGCGGGCACGTGACCGACCATCCAGCGCCGGGCGACGTTGCGGGTGTCCGGACGCGAGAGGACGACGTCGTTGTGGACGACGGCGGCGACGCTCTGGCCGAGCATCACGAGCGTCGCCGCTCCGGCGGCGATGAGCGCCGGCACGCGTCGTGAGCCGATCAGCCAGCGGACGAACTCGACGGTGCCATAGGCGGCCAGCAGGGCAACGATCTCGTACACGGGCAGCAGCCAGCGTCCGAAGAAGCGCTGCTGGTCGCCCATGAACACGATGAACGCGATCGGCGCCGGCACGAGGACCGCCGCCATGGCCAGCCAGCGACGGACGACGAGGAGCACCGCGCCGCCGAGGGCGGCCAGCGCCGGCGCCCAGCCCAGCCCCCAGGTGAGCGTCCACACGTAGTACGCGGTGCCGCTCTCGGCCGTCGTCCCGAGCTTGATCGGGTCCGCGCCCCCGGCCAGCGACTGCTGGGTCGACACCCCCGCCTGGAAGGCCGAGAAGTCGAGCACGGCGTACGGATTGGCGGCCACGAAGGCGAGCAGCGCGCACGCCGCGGCGAGGATGAGGCGCCGGACGGCGATCGCCGTGCCGCCGGCGAGGGCGTCGGCGAGAAACGCGCCCACCAGGCAGACGATCACGATGCCGCCCGTGTACTTGGTGGCGGCGGCCAGGCCGATGCCGACCCCGGCGAGGACGTAGTCGCGGCGGGCCCCGGTGCGCAGGATGCCGGCGATCCCGTAGAGGGAGAGCGCCACCGGGGCGAGGGTGGGCACGTCGTTGAGAGCGAGATGGCTGTAGAAGATCGGCAAAAAGGCGAGCCCGAGGATGGCGGCCGCCAGCAGCCCCACGGTGCGGTGAAAGAGCCGCGCACCGGCCAGGTAGGTGAGCCACACCGACACCGTGCCCAGCGCCGCGGCGACGACGCGGGCGACGACGAACACGTTGGTCGGGTCCGCGGCGTAGAGGCGCCGCACGGCGTCGGCGGAGCCGAACCACATCTCGAACACGATGTGCAGCAGGTAGGAGTACGCGGGCGGGTTGAGGAAGTACTGGGGGTTGTAGTCGTGGCCGAAAAAGGCGATCGCCCGCGGCACGAAGTGCGTCGCCTCGTCCACGTTGTAGCTGTAGGGCAGTCCCTGCTTGACCCCCCACAGGCGCAGGCCGAAGCTGACGGCCAGCAGCGCGACGAGGGCGGGCACGTGCAGGTCACGACCGGAGCCGGCCGGCGATCCCCCGCCCCCGGAGACGGAATCCGGTGTCGCGGGACCGGTGTTCCGGCGCCGCCTGACCGCCCGCGGGAGGAGCGGCAGAGGCCGGGGGCGCGTCTCGGGGGGCGCGGGATCTCCTACCGTTGTCGAGGCGATGTCCATGTTGGGCTCCGAGTATCCCGCTACCGTGTGACCGAAAGCGGGGGCCCGGTCCCCGCCCTCTCCCCAGAGCGCGGCGCGCGCGCCCCGCCCCCTGCCCCTCGCCTTATGAAGCTCATCATCCAGATCCCGTGTTTCAACGAGGAGGCGCAGCTGCCCGAGACGCTGGCGCATCTGCCGCGGGAGCTGGAGGGCTTTGAATCGGTGGAGTGGCTGATCATCGATGACGGCTCGACCGACGCGACGATCGAGACCGCGCGTGCGCACGGGGTCGATCACGTCGTGCGCCTGACCAATCACAAGGGTCTGGCCGCCGCCTTCCAGGCCGGTCTGGACGCGGGGCTCAAGCTCGGCGCGGACGTGATCGTAAACACCGACGCCGACAATCAGTACGAGGGCTCCGACATTCCCAAGCTCGTCGCGCCGATCCTGCGCGGCGAGGCCGACATGGTGATCGGCGATCGCCAGGTCGACTCCAACATCAACTTCACGCGCTCCAAGCGCCGGCTGCAGCGGCTGGGGTCGTGGGTCGTGCGCCAGGCCTCGTCGACCGAGGTGCCGGACACGACCTCGGGCTTTCGCGCCTACAACCGCGAGGCCGCGCTGCAGATGACGGTCGTCTCGAAGTTCACCTACACCCTGGAGACGATCATCCAGGCCGGGAAGCTGCTCGTCGCCATCGACCACGTGCCGGTGCGCACCAACGCCAAGACGCGGGAGTCGCGGCTGTTTCCGTCGATGACCGCGTACATCCGCCGCAACGGACTGTCGATCTTCCGCGTCTACGCGCAGTACGAGCCGCTGCGGGTCTTCTGGGGTGGCGCGCTCGTCATGGGGATTCCCGCCCTCGCGCTGTTCATCCGCTTCCTCTTCTCGTTCTTCGCCAACGGCGGACACTCCGGCCACGTCCAGTCGCTGATCTTCGGCGCGGTGCTGTTCATCGCGGCCATGCTGCTCGGCGCGCTGGGGGTGATCGGGGACCTGCTGGCCGCCCAGCGCACGCTCTCGCAGCGGACCTTCGAGCGGGTGCGCCGGATCGAGCTGGAGCTCGGGATCGAGCCCTCGCACTACGAGCCCGGCGCGGCCCGCGCCCCCGCTTCGGGCTCCGCCGCCGGCGATGACCGCGAGGCGCTCGAGGTATGAGCGCGGCCACCGTCCCCACCGGCAACACGTTTGACAAGTACGGCTCCACCAACCCGGTGGTCCGCCGGCTGATGGGCGGCTTTCAGCGCACCGTCGACGAGCTGTTCGCGCAGGCGGCGCCGAACACGGTGCTCGACGTGGGCTGTGGCGAGGGCATCCTCACCGCCCAGTGGGCCGACCGCCTCCCCCCCGCCCCCACCGGCCGGATCGTCGGCGTCGACCTCAAGGACCCCAAGCTCGCCGCCGAGTGGGCGGCCCGCGAGCCGCGGCCCAACCTCGAGTTTCGCCCCATGGCGGTGGAGCGCCTCGAGTTCGCCGACGACGAGTTCGATCTCGTGGCCGCCACCGAGGTGCTCGAGCACGTCGACGATCCGCAGCGCGCGGTCGCCGAGATGGCCCGTGTGGCGCGGCGCTGGCTGCTCGTCTCGGTGCCCCACGAGCCCCTGTGGCGGATGCTGAACATGGCGCGCGGCGCCTATCTGGGCCAGTGGGGCAATACCCCGGGTCACGTCAACCACTGGACGCGGACCGGGTTCGTGGCACTGCTGAGCGCCCACGGCGAGGTCGTCCAGGCGCGCTCGCCGTTTCCGTGGACGATGCTCCTCGTGCAGGTCGCCGGACGGTGAGCTCGGCCACGACGGTCGCGCCCGACGGTCCGCCGCCGCCCCCCGACCCCGGCCACGGGCGCGACGGCCAGTCCTTCGCCTCCGGCGCCCGGGTGCTGTCGATCGGGATCGCCTCCACCGGGATCTTCACCTTCGCCTATCTGGCGACGTCCAGCCACGTGCTGAGCAAGGCCGCCTACAGCCGGATCTCGCTGTGCTGGGCGATCATGTTCGTGATCCTCTCGGTCATCTACCGCCCGATCGAGCAGCTGCTCTCGCGCACGATCGCCGACCGCCGGGCGCGGGGACTGAGCGGTCACTCGCTCCGGGTCCCGGCGTCGATCCAGTTCGGCTTCGCGCTCGTCTTCCTGATCGTCGCGCTCGCCCTGCGCCACCCGATCCAGCACGGGATGTTCGCCGGTTCGGGGGCGCTGTACTGGATCCTCGTCGTCGGCGTGCTCGCCTATGCCGGAAGCTACTTCGCCCGCGGATGGCTCGCCGGCCATCAGCGCTTCGCGCTCTACGGCGGCCTCGTCTTTCTCGAGTCGACCTCGCGCTTCCTGTTCCCGCTCGCCGTGGCCGTGGGCATCGGCTCGGGCCAGGGGGTGGTCGGCCTCGGCATGGCGGTCGCGCCGTTCGCCTCGCTGTCGGTCATGCCGTTCGCCTTCTCCCGGGTGCGCGCCGGCGCCACGCTCGAGCCGGCGGACGACGCCTCGATCGAGGCTCCGGTCCTCGACGCCGCCGCCGAGGGCCCCGCCCACGCTCAGCTCGAGCAGGACAACGCCGACCTCTCGCTGCGCCATGGGGCCGGGTTCGCCGTCTCGGTCGTCGGAATCATGTTCTCCGAGCAGATGCTGATGAACGCCGGCGTGCTCATCGTCGCCGCCAGCGCCGGCGGCAACCTGACGAGCGGCCTCACCGGATTCGTGTTCAACGTGATGCTGATCGTGCGGGCGCCGCTGCAGTTGTTCCAGGCGATCCAGACCTCGATCCTCCCCCACCTCGCCGGGCTCGAGGCCCGCGAGTCAGGCGCGGAGTTCCGCCGCGCGATCCGCACGACGATCCTCGCCATCGCCGCCTTCGGCGCGGCCGTGGCCCTCGGGCTGCTCGCCATCGGGCCGACGGTGATGACGATCTTCCTCGGCGACAAGGGCGGCTTTCACTACGCCCGCCTCGGTCTGGCGATCGTCGGTCTCGGGATGGGCCTGCATCTCGTCTCGGGCACGCTGAACCAGGCGGCGCTCGCCCGCGGTCGCGCCCAGGCCGCGTGCGGCGCGTGGCTGGTGGCGGCGGCCCTGTTCGTGGCCTTCGTCGCGCTGCCGACGATCCACTCGGAGGTCACGCGGGTGGAGGTGGGCTACTTCGTTGCGACGGCCGTGCTCACCGGGCTGCTCTATGCGGTCTACCGCCGCGGGCCGGCCTCGGGCTCGACCGCGGCTCAGCGCGGCGCGGCGGCGGCCGCCGCCGCGATGCGCTGATACGTCGCCCCCGGATCATCGGAGTGAAACACTGCCGAGCCGGCGACGAGCACGTTGGCGCCGGCGCTGACGACCGGCCCGGCGGTCTCGTGGTGGATGCCGCCGTCGACCTCGAGACCCACCGTCTCGGGGAGAGCCGCGCGCAGCCGCGCGACCTTGTCCAGCGAGTGCGGGATGAACGACTGCGCTCCCCATCCCGGGTTGACCGTCATGCACAGCGCCATGTCGAGCGCATCGGACCACACGTCGGCGAGCGATTCGATCGGCGTCGCCGGGCAGATCGCGGCGCACGCCCGGCAGCCGGCCTCCCGGATCGCCTGCAGGGTGTAATGCACGTGCGGCGTCGCCTCCACGTGGAAGGTGATGCTGTCGGCGCCGGCGCTCGCGATGTCCGGGACGTGACGCTCGGGGCGATCGACCATCAGGTGGACGTCGAGGATGGCGCCGGCCTCGTGGACGAGGTCGGCGAGCGCCGAGACGACGACGGCGCCGAACGTGATCGGCGGCACGAAGTGCCCGTCCATGACGTCGACGTGGATCACCCGGGCCCCGACGTCGAGGACCTCGGACACCTGCGCGCCGAGCCGCGCGAAGTCCGCCGACAGGATCGAGGGCGCGACATGCAGCTCGGTCAGCGCGACGGCGGGTGCGGGCACGGTCGCCACGGGCCGCGTCAGACCGCCACGAGCATGCTGGCGCGGCAGTGGTTGCACTCGACGATCGCCGTGCTCGACATCCGCACGATCGTCGAGTGCTCGCCGCAGTCCGGGCACACCGACACGAGCTCCCAGCGCTGCAGGCAGTACACGCAGCGGTAGCGTCCCGGGACGGCCGTCGGCCGAAGCCACGGCTCGCCGCAGCCGGGGCACTCGGGTCCGAGCTTGACGGCTGGATCGCTCATGGGTCCAGCACAGGTTAACGCGCCTCACCGGCGGCGCAGACGCGCGATGAAGAAGCCGTCGGTGCCGTCGCGGTCGGGCGCGGTGCGCAGCGGCGGCCCGGTGAGGGCGAATTCCGGGTGGTCGGCGAGAAACGGCGCGACGACGTCGTCTGACTCGGCCCGGCTGATCGTGCACACCGAGAACACGAGCGTGCCGCCGGCGCGGGTGGCGGCCGCCCCGGCCCGGAGGAGCCGCGCCTGCTCGGTCGCCGCCCCGGCGATCCGCTCCGGCGTGACCCGCCAGCGCAGGTCCGGACGTGACTGCAGCGTCCCCAGCCCGCTGCACGGCGGGTCGACGAGCACGCGGTCAAACGCCGCTGCCATGACCTCGGGCAGCTGGGCGGCGTCGGCGGTGCGAACCGTGGCACAGCTCACCTGCATCCGGCTCAGGGTGCGCTCCAGCGCCTGGGCCCGGCCCGGGTGGCGCTCGACGGCGATCAGCTCACCCTCATCGGCCATCAGCGCTGCCAGGTGGGTCGTCTTGGCGCCGGGAGCGGCGCACAGGTCGAGCACGCGCTCGCCCGGCTGGGGATCGAGCGTCCGCGCGACGGCCATCGAGGCGCGCGCCTGCGGCATGATCGCGCCTCGGGACCACAGCGGGGAGGCGTAGGCGTCGAACGGGCCCTCGACGACCAGCCCCTCGGGCATCGACCCCGGGCCGCCGGCCGGCCGGGTCGCCACCCCGAGCTCGGCGGCCACCGCTCCCGGATCGCCCGCCAGGGTGTTGACCCGCAGTGCCGACTCGGCGGGACGGTTGACGGCGCGCAGGAGCGCGCGCGCCCGCTCGGCGCCCAGCTCGGAGAACCACAGCTCGGCCAGCCACACCGGCACCGAATGAGCGACCGCCGCGGCCGCCGGGGTGCGGTCGTGAAGCTCGGCGAGGATCCCGGCGCCCTCGCGGATGGCGCGGCGCAGCACCGCGTTGACGAGGCCCGCCGCGCCCGGTGAGAAGCGCTTGGCCAGCTCGACCGACGCGTGGACGGCGGCGTGGTCCGCGGTCCCGTCGAGGAACAGCAGCTGCA
The DNA here is from genome assembly GCA_963744845.1 of uncultured Solirubrobacteraceae bacterium. GTDB lineage: Bacteria > Actinomycetota > Thermoleophilia > Solirubrobacterales > Solirubrobacteraceae > Palsa-465. The sequence continues at coordinate 50,630 of CAVUVE010000009.1, read as the reverse complement.
TCAGGCCGAGGCGCAGGGCGGCGAGCACGGGCGCGTCGAGCCGTTCGGGCGGGCGGCTGGACAGGCGGGCGAGCACGTGGTCGAGCGTGGCCGCGCGCTGGACGGTGCCGTAGGCCAGGGCGGTGGCGAAGGCCCGCTCGCGGCGATCGAGCTCGCGCGCCTCGGCGTGCAGCGCGCGATCGGCGTAGGCGCCGTGCTCGAAGACGCGGCGCAGCACCCGGTAGGCGCACTCGCGGGCCGGTGACACGCGCGCGGCCGGCCGGGCCCCGGCGGCCGGGCTCATCCGCGCCGACCGCGCAGGAACGCGTCGCCGGGCATCGCCCGGCCTCCCGCGGGCTGCACGACGGTCAGCTCGAGCACGCCCGGCGAGCAGCCGAGCCGCGGCACGGTGCCGTCGAGGCGCACCTCACCGGAGGCCGGGTCGCCCTCGTGCGCCGTGCGCGCGACCGCTTCCCACACGCCGAGGCGCTGGTCAGAGCCGGTCAGGACGGCCGCGCCGATATGGGGCGTGAGGGCGCGGACGACCCGTTCTGAATCGAGCGCCGGGAGCCGGCCGTCGAGCAGACGGTCCTCAGGGCCGATCTTCTCCGCGTAGGTGACGCCGGCCGCGTCCTGCTCGGCGAAGTCCGGACGCTCGTCGAGGGCGCGCACGAGCAGCTCCCCCCCGAGCGACTGCAGACGCTCGGCCAGCGTCCCGAACGTGTCGTGCGGGGCGATCGGCTCCGGTGCGGCCAGGCACACCGGCCCGCTGTCCAGTCCGGCGGTGAGGCGCATGATGCTCACCCCGGTGCGCTCGTCACCGGCCATGATCGCGCGCTCGATCGGGGCCGCCCCGCGCCAGCGCGGGAGCAGTGACGGGTGCACGTTGAGGACGTCGTAGTCGGAGAGCAGCGGCTCCTTGATCAGCGCGCCGAAGGCGCAGACGATCACCGCCTCGGGTTCGGCGCCGGCGATCAGCGCCCGCCCGTCGTCGCTGTTGACGGAGTCGGGCTGGACGACGTCGATGCCCAGCTCCCGCGCGGTGTCGGCGACCGGCGGGGCGGCCAGTCGCCGCCCGCGCCCCCGCGGGCGATCGGGCCGGGTGACGACGAGCTGCGGGCGATGGGACGACTGCGCGAGCCGCCGCAACACGGCGGCGGCGAACGACGAGGTGCCGAGGTAGACGGTGCGCACCGGCGGTCAGGCCGGCAGCGCCTCGCGCAGTGCCTTCATCGCCTCCTTGCGCTGCGCGCGGGAGATCCGATCGAGCACGAGCACACCGTCGAGGTGGTCGACCTCGTGCTGGATCACCCGCGCCTCCAGCCCGGAGGCCTCGATCGTGATCGGCTCGCCGAACTCGTTGTGCGCCCGGACGCGGACGTGGACCGGCCGCTCGACGTCGACGTGGACGTTCGGCAGGCTGAGACAGCCCTCCTCGAGGGTCTCGAGCTCGGAGCCCGACCACTCGATCTCGGGATTGACGAGCGCCGAGACCGGCGACTGCTGGTGGACGCGGTAGACGAGCAGGCGGTGCAGGACGCCGACCTGGGTGGCGGCGAGGCCCACCCCGATGGCGTCGTTCATGAGCATGCCCATCCGCTGCACCTCGTCGCGCAGGGCGTCGTCGAAGCGGTCCACGGGACGCGCCCGGGTGCGGAGCACCGGGTCGCCGAACTTGCGCACGTGGGCGAGCGCGGCGGCGCGGCGAGCGGCGGCCTCGGGATCGAGCTCGTCGGGCTCGGCGCCCTCCTCGGGCTCGTCGAGCGCCTCGGGGTCCTGGGGCTCGGCGACTTCGGTGTTGGTGGCGTGATCGGACACGTGATCTGATTTTAGTGCTGCCTGTTTCAGGCCCTTACTGTGGGTCGACGTCGACGCTGACGCTCGCCCCCCGCCGCGCCGCCCCCGGGGCCACGGCGTCGACGGCCCGGCCGACGGCGTCGATCGCCGGCTGGCGGTGCGCCGCCTTGAGCACGAGCTGCTGGCGCCAGCGGCCGCGCAGCCGAAACAACGGCGCCGGGCCGAGGACGGCGGCGTCGACCCCGGCGAGCTCGGCGTGCAGAGCCTCGGCCGCCTCGCGGGCCAGCCCCTCCGCGGGAGCCGAGCAGATGACCCGGATCAGCGAGGCATACGGCGGATAGGCGAGCGCCGCGCGCCGGGTCAGCTCGTCGGCGACGAAGCCGTCGGCATCGTGGCGCACCGCGTAGCCGATCGGACGCGCGTCGGGCGCCAGCGTCTGGACGAGCACCCGCGAGCCATTCCGATCCGCGCCCCGGCCGGTGCGGCCGGCCAGCTGCGTGATCAGCGCGAACGTGCGCTCCTCGGCGCGGAAGTCCGGGAAGCGCAGCGTCTGGTCGGCGTCGAGCACGACGCCGAGCGAGACGTCGGGAAAGTCATGGCCCTTGGCGACCATCTGGGTGCCGACGAGCACCCCGGCGCCGGCGCGCTCGAAGGCCTGCAGGGTTCCGGCGCGGGCATCGAGGCTCGCGGCGTCAGCATCGAGGCGGAAGATCGGGAACGGTTGGGAGGGATCTGACCCCAGCGCCTCGCGCAGCTCGTGCTCGATGCGCTCGGTGCCCGCGCCGTGGCGAGCGACCGACACCGAGTGACACGCCGGGCAGCGGTCAGGCACGAGCTCGCGGTGGCCACAGTGGTGGCAGGCGACGAAGCCACCGCTGCGGTGCAGGACGAGCGCCACGTCGCAGTTCGGGCACAGCCACACCCGCCCGCAGGCCCGGCAGGAGAGGAAGTTCGACCAGCCGCGCCGGTTGAGGAGCAGGATCGCCTTGCCGCCGCCGCGGCGCACGTCGGCGAGGGCCATCCGCGTCTCGGGGTGCAGCGGCTGGTGATGACCGCGCATGTCGAGGACCTCGACCGGCGGCATCGGCCGGCCGTCGACCCGCGTCGGCAGCGCCAGCCGGCGCATCCCCATCACGCTCTCGGGCCGCGGGGTGGCCGAGCCGAAGACGAGGACCGCGCCGCTGTGGCGCGCGCGCCACCAGGCGACCCGGCGGGCGTCGTAGCGGGGGTCGCCCTCATGCTTATAGGAGCTCTCGTGCTCCTCGTCGACGACGATCAGCCCGAGGTTCTCGACGGGGGCGAACACCGCCGAGCGGGGACCGACGCACACCCGAGCCTCGCCGGTGCGCAACCGCATCCACTCGTCGTGGCGCTCGCCGAGGCTGAGCGCCGAGTGCAGCACGGCCACGACGTCTCCGAAGCGCGCCTGAAAGCGGCCCAGCACCTGCGGGGTGAGGGCGATCTCCGGGACGAGCACGATCGCCGAGCGCCCGGCGGCGAGCGTCGCCTGCACCGCTCCCAGGTAGACCTCGGTCTTGCCCGAGCCGGTCACCCCCTGCACCAGGAACCCGGCGTCCGGGGGTTCACCGCCGGCGAGCGCGGCGAGCAGCGTGGCGAGCGCCGCGTCCTGATCGCCGGTCAGGGCCGGCGCCGTGGGCGAGGCGGCGCCGACGGCGTGGCCAGCGGGGCGCCGCCCCCGCTCCCGGCGCTCGAGCGCCACCAGCCCGCGCGATTCCAGGCGCCGCAGGGCGCCCGTGCCCAGCTCGGCGGCCGGGGTCGGCCCCCCGGCCGCGAGGGCGCTGAGGAGCGCGCGCTGGCCATCGGTGAGGCGGGTCTCACCGTCGCCGAGCGCGGCCGCCCCCGCGTCGGTCAGCTGCGCGACGAGCACCCGGCGCGGTTGGGTGGGGCCCTGCTTGGCAGCGGCGCCGGGAGCCAGCATCAACGACAGCGCCCGCGCCGGGGTCGAGCAGTACTCGCGGGCCATCCAGTCCGCCAGGGCGACGAGATCGGGGCGCAGGCCGGCGCCGAGCACCGCCTCGGGCTCGGCCAGTCGTCCGGGCTCGAGCTCGGAGTGCTCGGCCAGCTCGACGACGACGCCGAGGGCGCGCTGAGCCCCGAACGGCACCCGCAGCAGCGAGCCGACGGCGACGCCGGCCTGCTCGGCGCTCAGGCGATAGTCAAACGGCCCGCGGACGGCGCGGGTGCGGGTCAGAGGCTGGACGCGGGCGATCATGGCCGCCCACGACACTAGGCGGCGCCCCGGCGGGTCACTGTCTCCGGTGTCTCAGCGCGGGATCTGGATCGTCAGCTGGGAGGTGGAGTCGGCGGCGCCGTGAACCGAGCTGAGGCCGATCGCGCCGATCCGCTTGAGATCGTCGGTGATCGCCGACAGCGTCGAGGTCAGGCCGGTCGTCGCCCCCGCCGACAGCAGCGTGGCGAGGTCGGCGTACACGAGCGCCGTCACCCGCGGGGGGTGACCCTGCAGCACGGCCCGGTAGGGCGCCGCGGCGGCCAGTGCCCCGCGGCTGCGCTGCGCCACCGCGGCGATGCCCTGGACGCCCGTCGAGATCACGACGAGTCCGCGGAACACCGCGTAGTCGAGCCGCAGTCCCGCCGACAGCGCCAGCTGGTGCACGGTGACCCCGCCGACCGTGAGGTCGTTGAACACCGGCGCCGATGCGGAGCTCTTGCCGGCGGGGGCGAACAGCTGCGCCAGCGGCGCCTCGAGCGCGGCCAGCTCACTCTGGGTCCGCGCCGGGGTCGGGGTGCGGGCGACGATGACGAGCGTCGGCGACCGGCCGTGGGGGACGACGGCGACGGCCGCCTCGCGGTGGAAGATCCCGATGATGTCGGCGACGTTGACGCCCTCGGAGCGCAGGGCGGCGCCGAGCCGCGACAGCAACGGCCCGATCCCGCCGGCCACTCCGGCCGACGCACCGGCGTTGAGCACCCCGGGCGCGACGCGATCCAGGCCGCTCACGTCGAGCATCAGGCTCGCTCCGGCCGGCATCACCGAGGCGAGCGTCGGCGCGAACGCGGTACTGCGCGAGCCGTTGACGTTGACGAGGGTCGGATCGAGCACGCTGTGGATCCGCACGCCGAGCCCAGCGGCGCTCGGGGTCACGGCGAGGGCCACTCCCTCAAGCGCGGGCTGGGAGAGCAGCGAGCCGAGCGCCCCGACAGCGCCGCCCTGATCGGCGAGCAGCCGCCGCACGCCGGCCAGCGACGCGTAGGCCTCGAGCACGCGGTCGCCGGCCGCGCCGGCCGAGGCTCGCCGGTAGGTCGCGTCGGCGGCCAGCGAGCGGGTGGCGCCCGCCGCCGTCTCGATGGCGGCGCGCACGCTCGCGTCCTGGCCGATGACCAGGAAGCGCCCGAGGAAGGCGAGCTCGTTGCCGTTGGGATAGCGCAGCAGCTGATGGCCCCGGTCAGAGCCGGCGCCCACCGCGCCCTGGGCGCGCACGAACGCGCGCCCGCGGGCGACATCGTCGACGTCGAGCAGGAGCAGCGATCCGGCGGTCGAGGTCGTCGTGTCGAGCAGCGCCAGCGCCGCCTCGCCGCCCAGCCACGGCCTGATCTGCCGGGCGTAGTCGGCACTGCGACTGCCGGCGATGACGCTGGTGAGACGGCTGAGGACCGCGCCGCCGGCGACCGGGAAGTCCGGAAAGCGGGCCGCCACGGCGAGGGCCTGGCCGACCGCGGGGCGCCCGCGGTCCAGCGACACGTTGACGTAGGCCAGCGCATCGGCGGGTACGATGGCGGCCGCCGCGTTGGGCGGGGCGCTCTGAGATCCCCCCGAGAGCACCACCACGGCAACGACGATCACCAGGACCAGCGCCCCGAGGCCGCCCGCGAGCAGACGGGCACGCCCGGGCGTCGCCCCCGGATCGGCCGGCGGCGCAGCCCCCTCGACCAGCGTGTCAGTCACTGCTGCTCAAATGAATCACGCCCGGGCGCCGCGTGCGCCACGTCCGTCGCGGCTGGTCGCCGGCCGGCGCTCGTTGCGCTCGACGAAATCGATGATCGCCGGGACGCCCTCCAGGCGATAGCGCTCGCGCAGGCGATTCTCGATGAAGTAGGCGTAGTCGCGCGTGACTCGGGCGCGCGAGTTGACCTGGATCGAGAAGCGCGGCGGGCGCTCGGCGGTCTGGCTCATGAACAGCAGGCGCAGGCGGTGCCCGGAGCCGGCGCCCTTGCCGCCGGCACCGACGGGCGGCTGGCGAGCGGCGACCACCTCGGAGAGGAAGCGGTTGAGCTGCGGGGTCGGGATCCGCGTCCGCGTGCGGTCGGCGAGCGTGACCGCCTCGATCAGCAGCCGCTCGACGTGGCGGCCGGTCATGGCGCTCGCGGTGAGGACCCGCGGACGCAGGCGCAGCTTCTTGTGCACCCGGGCGCGTTCGTGGTCGAGATCGACGTCTTCGGCGATGTCCCACTTGTTGAGCACGAGCGCGGTGGCGCAGCCGGCGTGCATCGCCATCTCGGCGACACGCAGGTCCTGGGTGGTGACGCCGTCGGTGGCGTCGCACACGACGAGGGCCACGTCGGCGCGCTCGGCGGCGCGCTGGGAGCGCAGCGAGGTGTAGTACTCGAGCGACTCCCCGACCTTCGCCGCGCGGCGGATGCCGGCGGTGTCGACGAGGATCAGCTCTCGGTCGCGGTAGGTGATCGGCAGGTCGATGGCATCGCGGGTCGTGCCGGCGGCCGGCGAGACGATCACCCGCTCGGAGCCGGCGAAGCGGTTGACGAGCGAGGACTTGCCGACGTTCGGGCGTCCGATGAGCGCCAAGCGGACGATGTCGTCGTCGCCCTCGTCGTCGGACGCATCGGGGGCGAGGGCGACGATCCGGTCGAGCAGATCGCCGGTGCCCAGCCCCTGGGCGGCCGAGACCGCGATCGGATCCCCGAGGCCGAGCGAATAGAAGTCGGCGGCCAGCGGAATGTCCTTGGCGGTGTCGATCTTGTTGGCCGCCAGGAGCACCGGCAGCGGCGCGCGGCGCAGCAGCTCGGCCATCTCCTCGTCGCCCGGGCGCAGGCCCGCTCTGGCATCGACGACGAGCACGGCGACGTCGGCATCGGCGAGAGCCGCCCGCGCCTGGTCCTGGATCTGGCGCGCCAGGACGTCGTCGTCCTCGAGGTCGATCCCGCCCGTGTCGATGAGGGTCAGCGGGCGGCCGTTCCACTCGGTGCGCAGCTCCTTGCGATCGCGAGTCACTCCCGGGCGCTCATGGACGACCGCCTCCCGAGACTCCGTGAGACGGTTGACCAGCGAGGATTTTCCGACGTTGGGATAACCGACGATCGCGACCTTCATGGCCACTCAGTATGCGTTAAGCCTCACGACGCGCCGCCTCGACGAGCGCCACGATCCGATCGACGACCTCGTCGAAGCGCAGATCGGTCGTGTCGATGGTCACCGCGTCGGGGGCCGGCCGCAGCGGGGAGTGCTCGCGCTCGGAGTCGCGCTGGTCGCGGATCACCTGCTCGGCGAGCACCGTCTCGGGGGCCGCCCCCAGCTCGGCGGCCCGGCGGGCGGCGCGCGCCTCGGGACTGGCAGTGAGAAACACCTTGACCGCGGCGTCGGGCACGACCACGGTGCCGATGTCGCGGCCTTCGGCCACCCAGTCGCCCTCGCTCATCAGCCGCCGCTGCTGCTGCACCATCGCGGCGCGGACGGCCGGCTGCGCGGCCGCCTGCGACGCCGCCTCGGACACCTCGGGCGCGCGGATCTCCGTGGTCACGTCCTCGCCGTCGAGCCGCACCCGGTCCCCCACCTCGATCGACACCGTCGACGCCACCTCGGCCGGCTCCACGCCGGCCCGCAGCGCCGCCAGCGCCACCGCCCGATACATCGAGCCGGAATCGAGGTAGGTGAAGCCCAGCCGATCGGCCACGGCGCGCGCGACGCTGGACTTCCCGGCCCCCGCGGGCCCGTCGATGGCGACGACCATCAGGGCCTCGAGAGCGACGCGAGGTCGTTGATGAACCCGGGGTAGGAGACATCGGCGGCGTCCATGCCGACGACCTCGACGCCCTCGCGGGAGGCGACCCCCGCCACAGCTCCCAGCAGCGCGAGGCGATGGTCGCCGTGAGCCTCGAGGCGCCCGCCGCGCAGGCCGCCGGTGCCGCGCACGGCAAAGCCGTCCTCGAAGGCCTCGATGTCGGCCCCCAGGCCGCGCAGGCCGTCGACGACGGTGGCGATCCGGTCCGATTCCTTGACCCGCAGCTCACCGGCGCCCCGCACGACTGTCTCGCCCTCGGCAAAGCAGCCGAGCAGGGCGACCAGCGGCAGCTCGTCGATCGCCAGCGGCACCTCGTCGGCGTCCACCGTCGTCGCCTCGATCGGTCCGTAGGAGACGTCGAGATCGCAGATCGGCTCGGCGGCGGCAAACGCCCCCGGCGGCTCGATCTCGCCGACGACGACGGCCCCCATGCGCTGGGCGATGGCCACGAAGCCCGCCCGCGTCCAGTTGACCCCGACCCCGTCCAGGACGAGTCGCGAGCCGGGGACGAGCACCCCGGCGGCGATGAGAAAGGCGGCGCTCGAGAGGTCGCCGGGGACCGCGATGCGCTCGATCTCCAACTCGTCGCAGTTGCCCACGCTGGACCGGTAGCCGCCGCCGGCGAGCGCCTCGCGCTCCACGTGCGCCCCGGCGGCGAGCAGCATCCGCTCGGTGTGATCGCGGGTGGCCACCGCCTCGCTCACGCTCGTGCGATCGGTGGCCAGCCCGGCGAGGAGCACGCACGCCTTGACCTGGCCCGAGGCCACCGGGAGCTCGTAGTCGATCCCGCGCAGGCTCGCGCCGTGCACGGTGAAGGGCGCAAACCGGCCCTCTCGGGCGTCGACCCGACCCCCCATGGCGCGCAGGGGGGCGGCGATCCGGTCGACGGGCCGGCGGCGGATCGAGTCGTCGCCGTCCAGGGTGAACGACGTCCCCTGCTGAAACGCCAGCCAGCCCGGCAGCAGCCGCATCAGGGTCCCGGCGTTGCCCACGTCGATCGCGCCGTTGGGGGCGCTGGCGTTGCGCATCCCGACGCCGCGGATGAGCAGCGCGTCGGGGCGGACCTCGACGATCGCGCCCAGATCGCGCACCGCCTGCAGCGTCGAGCGCGTATCGGCGGCGTCGAGGTAGTTGGTCACGCGCACCGGCTCGGAGGCCATCGCGCCCACGATCGCCGCGCGATGGGAGATCGACTTGTCGGCCGGGGGGGCGACGTGTCCCCGAAGCCGAACCCGGTCGGCCCGGCCCCCGAAGCGCATGTTCACGGCCGGGCCACCGGGAAGCCGAGGCCGACGACGAGCTCCTGGGCGCGCTGGGCGGCGTCGGCGCCCGCAATCCACAGCGCGATCACACCCTCGCTCATGTCGCTCGCCGGATACAGGGCCATATCGGCGATGTTGACCCCGGCGCGTCCGAGCTCGAGCGCCAGCTGCGCGACGACCCCCGGCCGGTTCGGAACCGAGGCCCGCAGCTCGAACAGCTCGCCCGCGGCCAGCTGGCTCTCGAGCAGGCGGCGCCGATCGGCGGCCGCGGCGTCGTTCCAGGCGGTGACGGCGGCGGCGTCGCCGGCCTCCAGCGCCCCGCGGACCGCGGTCAGACGAGCCACCACGCCGTCGATCTCGTCGACGAGCGCGTCGCGGTTGGAGATGTAGATGTCGGTCCAGATCGCGCTCGGCGCGCCGGCCACGCGGACGGCGTCGCGCAGGCTCGGCCCCGCGGCGGGGAGGCGCTCGGAGCCGGCGGCCAGCGTCGCGGCGGCCTGAGCGACGAGCACGTTGGCCAGGACGTGGGGCAGGTGCGAGATGGCGGCCAGCATCCGATCGTGGGTCTCGGGGTCGATCGCCGTCGGCCGGGCCCCGAGCCCGTAGAGCAGGCGATGCAGGCGCTCGTAGAGCACCCCGGAGGTCGATGCCCCGGGGGTCAGATACCAGGTCGCCCCCTCGAACAGGTCGGCGCGGGCATGCTGCACCCCCGCCGTCTCGGCGCCGGCGAGCGGGTGGCCGCCGACGAAGCGGGCGTCCTCGTGGGCGGCGACGATCGCCCGCTTGGTCGACCCCACGTCGGAGACGACGCAGTCGTCGTCGGCGGCGGTCAGCACCTCGCCGACGAGGCCCGGCAGCGCGCCCACCGGCGCGGCCACGAACACCGCCCGCGCGCCGGCGACGGCCTCGGCCACCGATCCGGCGGCGTGGTCGATGACGGAGCCCGCGACGGCATCGGCGAGCGCCGGCGGCGACGCGTCGTAGCCGACGACGAAGGCGTCGAGCCGCTCCCGGGCGGCGAGCGCGACCGAGCCGCCGATCAATCCGACCCCGATGACCGCCATCCGCATGCCCGAGTGGGCTCAGCCCGCGGCGCGGCGGGCGTGGACGGCCGCGGAGAGCGTGTCGAGCACCTCGACCGTCGTGTCCCAGCCGATGCAGCCGTCGGTGATCGACTGGCCGTAGACGAGCTCGCGGCCGGCCTCGAGGTCCTGGCGGCCGGGGACGAGGAACGACTCGAGCATCACCCCGCAGATCGCCGACTGGCCGGCGGCGATCTGGTCGGCGACGACCCGCGCGACCGCCGGCTGGCGCTCGGGATCCTTGCCGCTGTTGTCGTGGCTGAGGTCGATCATGACGCGCTCGGGCAGCGCGCCGGCGCGCAGCAGGCCGATCGCCTGGGCCACCGACTCGGCGTCGTAGTTCGGGGCGCCCTTGCCGCCCCGGAGGATCACGTGGCTGTCCTCGTTGCCGCGCGTGTACAGGATGGCCGGGGTGCCGCTCTCGTCGATCCCGGCGAAGGCGTGCGAGACCCCGGCGGCGCGGACGGCGTCGACGGCCACCTGGATGTTGCCGTCGGTGCGGTTCTTGAAGCCGACGGGCATCGACAGCCCCGACCCCAGCTGACGGTGGATCTGGCTCTCGACGGTGCGCGCCCCGATCGCCCCCCAGCACACGGCGTCGGAGATGTACTGCGGCGTGATCGGGTCCAAGAACTCGCAGCCGACGGGCAGCCCCAGCGAGAGCACCTCGAGCAGCAGCTGCCGCGCCATCCGCAGTCCGGTGTTGACATCGGAGGAGCCGTCGAGGTGAGGGTCGTTGATGAGGCCCTTCCACCCGAGGCTGGTCCGGGGCTTCTCGAAGTAGACCCGCATCGCCAGGCACAGGTCCTCGCGCCGGCCCTTGACCTCGGCGGCCAGCCGCTCGGCGTACTCCCGCGTGGCCACGACGTCGTGGACGCTGCACGGCCCAACGACGACGAGCAGCCGGTCGTCGCGGCCCCGGAGGATCGCCTCGACCTCGCCCCGCCCGCGCAGCAGGACGTCGGCGTGATCGTCGGAGAGCGGCAGCTCCTCGATGAGCGCGCGCGGCGACGCGAGCTCGACGAGGCGCTCGATGCGCTGATCGCGAATCGAGTTCGAGCGCGAGAGCCCGGTGAGGGTCATCGCCTAAAGGACCTTGCCGGCGACCGCGGCCGCCGCGCGGACCCGTTCCAGGTAGTCGGAGAACCCGGCGGCCGGCAGCTGCTGGGCGGCGTCGCAGATGGCCTCATCAGGACGCGGGTGGACCTCGACGATGATCCCGTCGGCGCCGGCGGCAGCGGCGGCGAGCGACATCGGCTCGACCAGGTCGCGGCGACCGGCGGCGTGGCTGGGATCGACGATGACCGGCAGGTGAGTCCGGGCCTTGAGCACCGGGATCGCCATCAGATCGAGGGTGAAGCGATACGAGGTCTCGAACGTCCGAATCCCACGCTCGCACAGGATCACCGACTCGTTGCCCTCCTTGAGCACGTACTCGGCGGCCATCAGCAGCTCGTCGAGCGTCGCCGACAGCCCGCGCTTGAGCAGCACCGGGCAGCCGGAGCGACCGACCTCGGAGAGCAGCGTGTAGTTCTGCATGTTGCGCGCGCCGACCTGCAGCACGTCGGCGACCTCGAGCAGAACGTCGAGATCGCGGGCGTCCATCACCTCGGTGACGATCGGCAGACCCGTCTGCGCCTTGGCCTCGGCGAGCAGGCGCAGCCCCTCTTGGCCGAGCCCCTGGAAGGCGTACGGCGACGTCCGCGGCTTGTACGCGCCGCCCCGGAACATCGTCGCTCCGGCGTCGCTGACGGCCCGGGCCGCGTCGAGCACCTGCTCGCGCGACTCGACCGTGCACGGGCCGGCGATCATCGCGAAATGCGATCCGCCGATCGGTCGCCCCGCGATCTGGAGTACCGCCTGTTCGTGTGCCTGCTCGGCTGCAATCATCGGCAACTGGTCCTTTCCCACGCCCGGAAACTGTAAAGAAACAACAAGACCGACCAAGAGAAGCGACGGCGCCCGACCTCCGAGCGGTCCCACCGGTCGGTCGGCGGGTGCGGGGGGGTGTGACCGAGCGCCTAGCTAAATCGCCAGGCGTCGTAGCCAGCGTAGAAGGACCAGCCGAAGGTGAGGGCGAGATCGTTCATACGCTGCGCGGTGTTCTAGCAGACCGTGCCGCCCTCCCGCAAGCGAGACGTCAGCCGGTGGCGGTGTCGACGGCGAGATCGGCGCACGCGGCCGCGGCCGCCCCTCTCTGGTTGTAGGGACGCATCCGCCACCCCGACCGGCGCGGGGTGAGGACGACGATTGGAGCCCCCCGGGCGATCGTCTTGGCCACGTTGTAGCCCACGGTGCCGACGTTGACCCCGATCGTCCAGGCCACGGTGCTCTGCAGCCGGTTGTAGGAGACCGGCTGCCCGCAGCGCAGAATGCGGCGCGCCCCACCCCCCCGCGCGACGATCGTGCTCAGGCCATCGATGACCTTGGCGTCGTCCCGGGCACGGCTGATCTGCGTGCGCCAGGTCCGCTCGCGATCGCGCGCCACCGGAACGAGCGCCACCAGCAGCACGAGCACGAGCGCCGGACCGAGCACCCCCACGACGAGCCCCCGGCCGGCGGTGTCAGACAGCAGCCGGCCGACGAAGGCGCCGGCCACGACGACCATCACCGCCGCCGGCTCGAGCAGATAGCGCGGCACCGCCGACCAGCCGTGGTAGGCGAAGGCGATCTCGATGATCACCCACAGCACGGCGCAGCCGACCAGGCCGAGCGTCTCGAAGTCCCGCCGCGCCGCCGCCACCAGCACGCCGAGCCCGGCCGCGATCTGCATCGGCAGCTCGTAGAGGCTGCCCCAGCGGCGGACGACGCCGACGATCTTGCTGCCATGGATGACCGTCCGCTGGTTGAGCGCCAGGTCCCCCGGGCGCAGCCAGCTCTTGGACGTGAGCCCCGGGACGACGAACCAGGCGGCGGCGATCAGCACGAGCCCCCCGACCGCCCACGGACGCGCCGCGGGCACCCGCACCCACAACCACACCGCGTACAGCCCCGCGAACGGCCATACCTCGGGCCGGCCGAGGGCGGCGAGCACGAGGACCGCGAACGCCAGACGCGGGCGCCGAGACAGGTGGCCGTCGATCGCGGCCAGCAGCAGCGTCACGTTCAGGGGGTCGGAATTGGCGATCAGGGTCCAGTGCGAGTACGTGTTGATGCCGAGCACCCCGACGCCCGCCACCGCGCCGCCCACGTACGGCGCCCATGGCCGACGCGCCGGAGCGTCCCCGGAGCGCGTGAGCCGGTAGGCGATGCGCGCGGCGAACACCGCGCCGCCCAGCATCCCCGCGACCGCCGTGACCGTCCACAGCCACACCGCGGTGTGGCCGAACAGCGCGTAGGGCACCGCGAAGATGAACGTCAGCGGCTTCCACGACGGCGCCGCGTCGGTGTTGAGATGGCCATGGAGGACCTGATGGCCCCACACGAGCCACCCGTAGGGGTCAAACGACGGGCGGAAATCGACGGCGACGACGAACGCGATCGACGCCGCCAGGACCCCGGCGGCCACGACGACCGGTATCGCCCCGGCCGGCCTGTGGGCGCGGACGCTCAGCGGTCCTAGACCAATTCCGACATGGCCGCGAGGAAGCGGCGGTTCTCGGCGTCGGTGCCGATCGTGACCCGCAGCGAGCGGTCGCGCCCGAGGGCCCGGCCGGCGCGGACGAGCACCCCGCGATCGCGCAGGCCGGCGATGGTCGCGTCCTCGTCGGCGTCGTCGGCGAGGTGGGTCCAGATGAAGTTGGCGTCCGAGTCGGCCACCCACAGCCCGAGCGTGCGCAGCCCGTCGGTCAGCGCCGTCCGGGCGGCGACGGTGTGGGTGACGCGGCGCTCGACCTCGTCCTGGTGGCGCAGCGCCTGCACGGCGGCCGCCTGGGCGGCCATGTTGAGATAGAACGGCTGGCGGACCTGGTCGACGGCGGCGCGCAGCTCCTCGGTGGCGCACAGCCCATAACCGACCCGCAGGCCGGCCAGGCCGTAGGCCTTGGAGAAGGTGCGCAGCAGCACGAGATTGGGCCAGCGCCGCAGCAGGTCCAGCGAGGCGTAGGTGTCGCCGACGGCCAGCGCGAACTCCACGTAGGCCTCGTCGAGAATCACGCACACGTGGCGCGGGACGCGCGCGAGAAAGTCCTCGATCTCCTCCAGCCCGAGCGAGGTCGAGGTCGGGTTGTTCGGGTTGCAGATGAGCACGAGCCGGGTCGCCACGGTGATCTCGGCGGCCATCGCCTCGAGATCGTGGCGATCGTCGGCGTCGAGCGGGACCTCGATCGCCCGCGCCCCGGAGGCGGCCGCCAGGTGCGGGTAGACGCTGAACGCCGGCCAGGCATAGATGAGCTCGGCCCCCGGCTCGAGCAGCGCCTCGCCGAACGAGAGCAGGATGTCGCACGAGCCGTTGCCCAGCGCGATGCGCTCGCGGGGCACGCCGTAGCGATCCGAGAGGGCCCGGCGTAGCGGCGCGTAGGCGGGGTCGGGGTAGCGGTGCACCCCGGCCAGCGCGCGGTGGGCGGCGGCGATCGCCTCCGGGTGGGGCGCGAAGCACGATTCGTTGGAGGCGAGCATCGCCACGTCGGCGCCCAGGTCGTACCCGGCCGCCAGCGGGTAGGCGGGGATCCGGCGGATGCGCTCTCCGAACTCGACGGACACGCGCCTATTGTGCCGATTCGAGGTCACGCCGCAGGACGCGCGCCTCCCCGAGGTAGACGTGGCGGGGCTCGTGGCCCTCGGGGGCGTAGTAGTGGACCATCGTGCGGATCACCCGGGGCAGCGCCCCGGGGACCGGGATCTCCCGCGTGCACAGCAACGGGACGCGGTCAAGCCCGAGCTGCCGGGCGGCCACCGCCGGGAACTCGGCGTTGAGGTCGTCGGTGAGGGTCAGGATGCAGCTGACCATCGCCTCCGGGGTCAGGGCGTTGCGCTCCATCAGCTCGCGGAGCAGGTCGGCGGTGGCGTCGAGGATCGCGCTCGCCTCGTTTCGCTCGACGCTATTGGCGCCTCGGAGCGCGAACAGCCGCATCGGGCGGCCATTCTGCCAGAGGTCGGCCGGGGCGATCGTCCCGTTCATGTCCGGGCGCGCCGCACCGAGACGTACGGCCCGGTGGGTTTCACGGGGGCGTCGAGCTGCCAGACCTCGGCGCAGCCGAAGCGCCGAGCGTCGACGATCATCGAGCCCAGCCAGCGGCGCAGGTCGACGTGGCGGGTGCAGCTGGCCAGCAGGAAGCGCGCCCCCGACTGACGCGCGAACCGGCGGGCGGCGGATGGGGACAGGCCGCCCTCGAAGAACCGGTCGGCGGCCTCCGAGCGCGGGATGCAGTACGGCTCGGTCCACAGGCAGTCGCCGACGAACACCTGGCGACCGGTGTAGCCGGGGACGAGGTCGCCGAGATAGAACTGGGTGAGCACGCCCCCGGGCTGGCGGTCATGGGCCAGGTAGCGAATCGCGCGGAGCTCGTCGGCGCGGACGTAGTTGCCGTTGTTGGCCTGCGGAGCGGTGTAGGTCGGGGCGTAGGCCATCGCGTAGACGTTGGCCGGCACGGTGCCGAGCAGGACGGCCGCGCCGGCGAGCAGCCGGCCGCGCGGGATTCGCGCAAGGCCGCTGCGCCGGACGCCACTGACCGCCAGGAGGGAGAGCGGGATCGTGACCCCGTTGAACGCGTGCAGGGGGGTCGCGCTCAGCGCGGTGGCCGAGAGGATGTAGATGACGAGCGCCGCCGGCACCCACATGCGCAGCGCCAGCTCGAGGAAGTCGGCGGGCCGCCCGCGGTAGCCGAGCGCCGCGAACACCGCCAGCGGCGCGCCGGCGATGACGATCGCCGAGAACGAGAACGCGTGCTTGGAGTTCTGACGCGCCATGTCCCAGTTGATGTCGAGGTGGCCGAGGGCCAGGTAGTAGACGAGCGGGGCCAGCGTCAGCGCGATCGTCAGCAGCGGCAGGGCGAGCCGGCGGTCGGCGGGCCAGCGCCACACCGGCCGCCCGGGGACGGCGCGCAGCCCGCGCAGGATCTCGGGGGCGCGGATCAGCTCGGCGCCGGCGACGACGAGGATCATCAGTTCGCCCTGCCACGGATGCAGGCTGCTGGCCAGCGCGCCGAGCAGTCCCGGCGCCCACGCCACCCGCCCGGCGACCCGGGCGCGGTCGTAGCGCAGCAGAGCGAACACGATCAACGCGACCGCGATCAGCCCGAACGGATATCCCCACGACGACCACGTCGGCATCATGTCGCCGACGATCCCCAGCGAGCCGTAGATGGCGCTCACCGAACCGAAGAAGAGGGCGAGCGCGAGCGCCATCCGGCGGTCGATGCGGCTGACGAAGACGTGATGGGTGACCGCCCGCGCAGCCGCGAAGAAGCCGACCACCGCCACCGGCTTCCACAGCATCAACGCCAGCCACGGGGCGACGCCGAGCTTGAGCAGACCGGCCGAGACGACGATCGCCGGCTGGAGGTAATCGGCCGGCGAGGACCGCAGGACATACAGGTTGGAGATGAGACCGTGCTGGGCGGCCGACTGGATCCACGCCAAGTACTGCATCTGGTCGACGATGAAGAAGCCGTCGGTGCGGGTCCACACGAGGTGGTGCTGCGCGGCCTGCACGAGATCGCCGGCCACCACCCACATCGAGATCGCGGCCAGGAGGACGAGCAATCCGAGCTCCACCGGGTCGACGGCGCGGCGGCGGATCGCGGGCGGTGCGATGGTCGGCCGATCGGCGACGATCGGCGCGGAAGCGGGGATGCGCACGGCGCGAAGCTAACAGGACATGCGTCGGGCGCCCGTCAGCGCGCGAGCTTGGACTGCAGATTCTGGGAGGCTCGACCCGCGGACGTATTGAGCGGATTGATCCCGTGGGCGTTCATGTAGTTGGTGGTCACCGGCAGGAAGGCGAGGAGCAGGAACACGGTCAGCGCCATCGAGATCCGGCGCAGGCGGATGCTCGTGCCCAGCGCCGCCAAGGGCAGCAACCAGACGATGTACCACGGCACCAACCAGGCGAGGCTGGCAATCAGGGCCAGCGTCGACCAGCCGGCGCCGTTGATCCAATCGCGCCGTCCGAGGAACTCGTAGGCGACGACGATCACGACGGCGACGGTGAAGATCTTCAGCAGCAGCGGGGTGCCCCCGCCGACGTGCAGCAGCAGGCCGACGACGTTGGGAATGCTGAAGTCGGTCAGCAGCGAGCTCTGCTGCTGGAGGTTGGGCAGCGACAGCCCGAAGAGGACGACGCTGAGCACCGCCAGCGGGATCGCGGCTACGACCGCGCCGACGAGCACCCGGACCTGGCGCGGACGGTCGCGGACGGCGAGGAGCAGGAACGGGAGCAGGAGCACGGCCGTGAACTTGACCGCGATGGCGACCATCAGGACCGCGCCGGCCGACCGGTCGCGCCGCGCCAGCACGAGCGCGATCGCGCCCATCGAGGGGACAAGCATGAAGAAGTCGTTGTGAAAGCCCGCCACCTCGTAGATGAGAAAGATCGGGTTGAAGGCGACGAAGGCGACGACGAAGCGCGGGTCGCGACCCAGGCGCCGGGCGCAGTGCCAGACGAGCCCCACGAAGGCGAGGCTCATCAGCACCGAGCTGACCTTCAGCGTCCAGTAGGCGATCGGCAGCGACACGAAGGCCAGTGGGTAGGTGAAGGCCTCGAACAGCTGACCGTAGGGACTGCGCAGGCTGTGCCAGCTGGTGAAGCGGTAGACGGGATCGAACATCTCCTGCTTGATCACGTGGGTGTAGGGGTTGAGGTGATGAAGCGCCCCCAGCCGCGCGTAGCCCAGGTAGTTGAACAGGTCGGTCAGCTGCAGCGGCGGGCTGAGGAGCAGGATCGCGTGCACCGCGACGACGACGATCGCGATCGTCCGCATCGAGAACGTCCGCGCGGTGGCCACGACGACGACATAGGCGCCGACCATGAGCGCGAGCAGGATGCTGAACGCGGCCCCCAGGACTTTGGGATCGGTGATCAGCCGAGTCGTGACGAGGTGCAGCGGCCCGGCTTCCCAGTTGGGGAACGTCTCCGCGCTGCGCGGAACGAGCACCGAGGGTCCGGCGGCGGCGCAGGCGACGACGAGCAGGGTCCCGAGCACGAGGGCGCCGAGTCCGATGCGCCCTGCCCGGGGACTGACCGTGATCGGCTCCCCGCTCCACCACCGGAGCCTGGAGCGTCGTGCGCCGCCGATGCTGAGGCCGGGGAGCGTGACCGGCGCGTCCGCGCTCGGCGCAGCCGTCCCGGGGACCTGAGCGGTCGCCAGGCGAATCGACGGCTCGGCCTGGCCCGCGTCCTCACGCATATGGTGAAGATAGTGGCGATGGGGGCGTTCTCGCCGCATCCACGCGGGTTGTGATCCGGTTAAGGACCCCTGGACAGCGCGTCCACCTCGGCCGCGGAGAGCCGGCGATGGTCCCCCTCGGCCAGGTCGGCGAGCGCCAGTGAACCGAAGGCGATCCGCTCCAGGCTGCGCACGCGGTGCCCGACGCGTTCGCACATGCGCTTGATCTGGCGGTTGCGCCCCTCCCGGATGGTCAGCTCGATCGTGTCCCACGCCAGGCGCCGGACCCGGGCCGGAGCGGTCACCCCGTCATCGAGCTCGACTCCGGCGCGCAGAGCCGCCACCGCCTGCTGAGACACGGGCGCGCCCCACACCTGGACGCGGTAGGTCTTGGGCACCTCGTAGCGCGGATGGGTCAGCCGGTTGGCCAGCTCGCCGTCGTTGGTGAGCAGGATGAGGCCGGCGGCGTCGATGTCCAGCCGGCCGACCGGGTACAGGCGCAGCACCGACGGCACGAGCGACACGACCGTCGGGCGCTGCTGGGGATCGTGAGCGGTGGAGACGACCCCGCGCGGCTTGTGGACGGCGTAGACGACGCGCTCGGCGACCGGCCGGACGGGCTCGCCGTCGACGGCGACGGCGTCCCGCTCGTTCACGTCGCGTGCCGGGTCGGTCACCGCCAGCCCGCCGACCGAGACCCGTCCGTCGCGGATCAGCTGCTCGGAGGCGCGACGGGAGGCCACTCCCGCCGTGGCCAGGAACTTCGCCAGGCGCATCGCGGCTGCCACCATAGAAGGCATGGACATGCAACTGCTCGAGCGCACGCTCACCGAGCTCGGCGAGCCCGCGTACCGCGTGCGCCAGGTCTGGCGCTGGACGGCCCGGGGCAGCGACGGCTTCGACGCCATGACCAACCTGCCCCGCGAGCTGCGCGCCGCGCTGGCGCAGCGCGTCCCCTTCTCCAGCCTGACCCTCGAGCGGGAGGCGCACGCCCGCGACGGCACGGTCAAGGCGCTGCTGCGCACCCACGACGGACGTCCCGTGGAGGCGGTGCTCATGCGCTATCGCGACCAACGCCGATCGCTGTGCGTGTCCTCGCAGTCGGGATGCCCGCTCACCTGCAGCTTCTGCGCGACCGGGCAGATGCGGTTCGGGCGCAACCTCACCGCCTCGGAGATCCTCGACCAGGCCCTGCACTTCCGCCGCCTCGGCACCATCGACCACGCCGTGTTCATGGGGATGGGCGAGCCGATGATGAACCTCGACGCCGTGCTCGAGGCGTGCCGGCGCCTGCCCGAGCTCGGAATCAGCCACCGCCACACGGCGATCTCGACGGTCGGCTGGATTCCCGGGATCCAGCGCCTGGCCGCCGACCCGATGCCCGTGCGGCTCGCCCTCTCCCTGCACGCCGCCGACGAGGCGCTGCGCACCGAGCTGATGCCCGTCAACGACCGCTATCCGCTCAGCGACGTGCTCGCCGCCTGCCGCGACTACTACGCCGCCAAGCGACGGATGGTGTTCGTCGAGTACGTGATGCTGGCCGGGGTCAACGACTCCTACGCCCAGGCGCGACAGCTCGCCACGGTCCTCGATCCCCGCATGTTCAAGGTCAACCTGATCCCGTTCAATCCCACGGACGCCACGTTCGAGGGCTCCAGCCCGAAGGCGATCGAGGCGTTTCGCGCAGAGCTCGAGCGCCATGGCATCACGGCCACGGTGCGCCTGACCCGGGGGCGTGACATCGCCGCCGCGTGCGGGCAGCTGGCCGCCCGCGGCGCGGCC
The DNA here is from genome assembly GCA_963744845.1 of uncultured Solirubrobacteraceae bacterium. Classification (GTDB taxonomy): domain Bacteria; phylum Actinomycetota; class Thermoleophilia; order Solirubrobacterales; family Solirubrobacteraceae; genus Palsa-465. The sequence continues at coordinate 30,468 of CAVUVE010000009.1, read as the reverse complement.
GGATGAGCGACACGCTGCGGCGCCGCCTGACGGCGCAGCAGCTCACCGGCCCGCCGGCTCGCAGTGCCGTGGAGGTCGCGCGCCGTCTGCTCGCCGTCCAGGCCCAGGATCCGCGCGGCGCCCGGCTGGCCATCCGCGCCCGGACGCGCGGCGTGAGCGCGGCCGACATCGACCGCGAGCTCACCGAGGAGCGCTCGCTCGTCATCACGTGGTGCAACCGCGGCACCCTGCACCTCGTGGCCGCCGAGGACTACCCGTGGCTGCAGGCCCTGACGACGCCGCCGCTGATGACGGGCAACGCCCGGCGGTTGGCCCAGGAGGGGGTCGATCCGGCCATGGCGCAGCGCGCCGTCGGCGTCGTCCGCCGCGCCCTGGCCGACGACGGCCCGCTGACCCGCGAGGCGCTGCGCGAGCGCCTGGTCCGCGCCGGTATCGCCGTCGCCGGCCAGGCGCTTGTCCACGTCCTGTTTCGCTGCGCGCTCGAGGGTCTGGTCGTGCGCGGTCCGATGGTGGGTCGCCAGCACGCCTACGTCCTGGTGCGCGACTGGCTCCCGGACGCCGCGGCAGCCGCGCGCAGCCTCGACCGCGACGTCGCCCTCGCCGAGCTGGCCCGGCGCTACCTCGTCGGGCACGGCCCGGCCGGCGAGCGCGACCTCGCTCGCTGGGCGGGTCTGCCGCTGCGCGACGCGCGGGCCGGGCTGAACGCGATCGCCGGCGAGCTGCGCGATGAGCCGAGCGGGCTCGTCGACCTCCACGCCCGGGGTCGGATGGGCCGCCTGCCGCCGCCGCGGCTCCTCGGGCCGTGGGAGCCGGTGCTCGTCGGCTGGACGTCGCGGGCGCCGGTGCTCGGCGAACACGACGCGACGGTCGTCAGCGGAGGGCTGTTCCGTAGCTTTGCCATGGTCGGCGGACGCGGCGTCGCCACGTGGCGGCTGGAGGACTCGGGCGTCGAGATCGAGCCGTTCGCGCCGGTCTCGGATGAGGATGCCGCCGCCCTGCAGACGGACGCGGCCGCGGTGACCCGGTTTTGGGGGCGGGACTGACGGTCTACTCGGGCCCCGCCGCCGACGCGCTCGTCGCCACGCCGGTGACGCCGGCGCGCGCCTCGCCCGCGCGCAGCAGTCGCTCGCGCAGCTCCTGCTCGAACTCCGGCGCCGGATCAAAGCCGGCGATCTCCGGCAGGTCGGCCACCTGGCGCAGGCCGAACAGCTTGAGAAACAGCTCGGTCGTGCGGTAGAGCACGGCCCCGAACTGGGAGCGGCCCGCCTCCTCGATCAACCCGCGCTCGAGCAGGGTTCCGGCCGCCGACTCGGCGCTCACCCCGCGGATGCGCGCGATCTCCGGCCGTGACACCGGCTGCAGATAGGCGACGATGGCCAGCGTCTCGGCCTGGGCGGCACTCAGGGGTGGCGTGCGCGGCTTGGCCAGCAGGCGCCGCGCCGCCCCCTCGGCCTCGGGGTGACTGCTCAGCGTGAAGCCGCCGGCCAGCTCGCGCACGACGAACCCGCGGCGCTCGTACTCGTAGTGCTCGCGCAGGCGCTCGAGCGCGGTCACGACCTCGTGCAGCTCGGCGCCGGTGGCGTCAGCGAGCGCTGCCGCCGGCACGGGGTCGGCGCTGAGAAACAGCAGCGACTCCAGGGTGCGCTCCAGCTCGGAGGTCATGCCGTCAACCGGTGGGCGCCGTTGCCGAGGCCGCTGATCGTGATCTCGGCGAACGGCTCGTCCTGGATCCAGGTCGCCTCGCCCTGCTTGTAGAGCTCGAGGAGCGCGTAGAGGGTCACGGCGACGGTCACGCGGTCAGCGCGGCCGACCGCGTCGGAGAACGTGAACCGTCCGGCGCTCAACAGTCGTCGCAGATGCACGAGGCGCTCGGCGACGGTGACCTTGGCCGCGGTCATGTGACGGACGTCGACCGGCGGCGGCACCTGGAGCAGGTCACCGACCGCCGAGGCCAGGAGGGCCGGGTCATAGACGGCACCGGCATCCTGGAGCGCGGTCTTGCGCAGCCAGACGGGCAGCGGGGCCGAGCGGAAGCGATGGCCGGCCTCGTCGTCGAGCCGTGCGCGCAGGTAGTCGGCGGCGCTGCGATAGCGCTGGGCCCCGAGCAGGCGGGCCAGCAGCTCCTCGGCGGCCTCCCCGGGATCGAGCTCGAGCTCCTCCACCTCCTCGCCGGGCAGGAGCAGGCGGGACTTGAGCTCCAGCAGGGCGGCGATGAGGACGAGGAACTCGGTGGCCGCCTCGAGGTCGAGGTCGCCCCGGCGCTCGAGGTGGTCGATATAGGCGATCACCACCTCGGCGAGGTCGACCTCGAGCAGGTCGACCTCCTCGCGGAGGATGAGGGTGAGCAGCAGGTCGAACGGCCCCGCGAACACGTCGAGGTCGAGCTCCAGGTAGGTAAGCGTCACGCCGTAGACACTAACCCCGCGGTCGGACCGGTCCCACCCCCATCGCCGCGCGGACGTCGACCATCGTCGGCGAGATGATGGCCCGGGCCTTCTCCGCCCCGGCGGCCAGGGTCGCCTCGAGCTCGCTCTCGTCGACGCGCAACTGCTGGTAGCGCTCGCGCACCGGCGCCAGGTAGGCGACGACCTCGTCGGCGACGGCCTGCTTGAACGCCCCGTAGCCAGAGCCGTCGAACTCGGCTTCGACCGTCTCCGGCGTGCCGCCGCGGACCGCCGCCAGGATCTCGATCAGGTTCGTGATGCCGGGCTTGTCGGGTCCGCGACGGACCTCCGAGCCCGTGTCGGTGACCGCCGAGCGGATCTTCTTGGCGATCGTCGCGGGCTCGTCGAGCACGAGCACGGTGCCCTGCGGGGTGCCACCGGTCGTCGACATCTTGCGATCGGGCGCCTGCAGGTCCATGATGCGCGCGCCCACGGCGGGGATCCGGTGCTCGGGGACGACCAGGATGTCCCCGAAGCGCGCGTTGAAGCGGCGGGCGACGTCGCGCATCAGCTCGAGGTGCTCGCGCTGGTCGTCGCCGACCGGGACCTCGTCGGCGCGATAGCCGAGCACGTCCGCGGCCTGGAGCACGGGATAGAACAGCAGCCCCGAGGAGACGAGCTCCCGCTGGGCCATCGATTTGTCGCGGAACTGATGCATCCGCTGGAGCCGGCCGAGCTCGGTCAGCCCCGAGAGCAGCCACGTCAACTCGGCGTGCTCCTGGACGTCGGACTGGCGAAACAGGATGCAGCGGGCGGGGTCCAGCCCGGCCGCCAGCAGCGTCGCCGCGGTGTCGTAGACCGCCTCGCGCAGCCCCGCCGGCTCGTAGGGGACGGTGATCGCGTGAAGGTCGACGACGCAGTAGATGGCCTCGCCACGGTCCTGGCCGGCCACGTACTGCGCGATCGCCCCGATGTAGTTGCCGAGGTGCTTTCGCCCGGTCGGCTGGATGCCGGAGAAGATCCGCACCGCGGTCAGGCTACTGCGCGAGGGCGCGGGCCAGCGCGTCCTCGTGGGTGCCCCCACCCGGCCCGGGGGGCGAGCCGCTGCTGCGCGACGGTGGCCGTCGCTGGGCGCGCCGTGAGGCCAGCACCCAGGCGGCGACAACGCCGCCGACGGCTCCGCAGGCGTGACCTTGCCACGAGATCCCCTGCTGGGGCACGATGCTCGAGAGCAGCGCGCCGCCCCACACGACGCCGACGACGAGGCCGATCGCGATCTCCAGCAGGCTGCGGTCGAACAGCCCGCGGGTGAACAGGTAGGTCGCGTAGCCGAAGACGATGCCGCTCGCGCCGACCGTCTCGGTATGGCCGGGGGCGATCAGCCACGTCCCGAGGCCGCCGATGACGACCACGATCAGCGTGACCACGGCCAGCCGCGCCGCGCCCCGAACGGCGATGAACACCCCCATGAACACGAACGGGATCGTGTTGTCGATCAGGTGCTGCCAGCCGAAGTGCAAAAACGGCGCGGTGAAGATGCTCCACACGTGATCGAAGTTGCGCGGATAGATCGCGCCGTCGCCGTCGAGCGCGGTGCCGTGCGCGGTCAGCGAATTGATGCCTTCGACGAGCCACATGAGCACGACGATGGCGAGCAGCAGGACAAGTCCCTCGACGGGCTGGCGGCTGCGCGGATGGAGCTTCTCGATCACTGTGAACAGGATGCCATGGGCCAGGCGGCGGACCGGCCCATCCTTATCCGAAAGCTTACGCAGGCGCTGACGCCAGCGCCGCGCGCGCCACCGCCAGGGCCACCTCGGCCCGGCGCTGGAGGGCGTCGCGGAGCACGAACTCCTCGGGCGTGTGGGCACCGCCGCCGCGCGGACCCAGCCCGTCGACGGTCAGGGCGATCGTGTCGGCGAAGTGGCTGGCGTCCGACGCGCCGCCCCGCGCCATGCCGACGACCGGCCGCCCGGCCAGCTGCGAGGCGTCGGCGAGGAGTTGCGCGGTCGCCGCCCCGGAGTCCATCGCCGGCCACTTGCGCTCCATCCGCGCCTCCAGCCGGACCTCGTCGAGCTCGGGGACGATCGCGGCCATCACGTCGTCGAAGGCCTCGAGCCGCCGCGAGCGCAGGTCGAAGATCAGCTCGCCGGCCGCCGGGACGACGTTGAAGGCGTCTCCGGAGCGCATCACCGTCGGCACGGCGCTCAGCTCGTCGGGACCGGCCGGATCGTGCAGGGCAGCCACGGCGTCGGCGGTGCGGGCGAGGGCCAGCAGGGCGTTGCGGCCCCGATCGGGGGCGCTGCCCGAGTGCGAGGCGCGCCCGCTGGCCAGCACCCGCAGCGTCCCGGCCGCCTTGCGTTTGATGACGACCGCCTCGTCGCCCTCGGGGGTCAGCTGTCCCGCCTCGAAGCACAGGCAGGCGTCGTAGCCGGCAAAGCGTCCCGTCGGCCCGCCGTGGCGAAACGGCGCGACCCGCCACTCCTCGTCGCAGACGAGCAGGACGGCGAGCTCGGCGAAGTCCTCGGGGCGGCGGGCCAGGGCCCGGGCGACCCCGAGGGCGAGGATGTCGCCGCCCTTCATGTCGGCGGTCCCCGTCCCGTACAGCCGGTCACCGTCGGCGCGCAGCGGCTGGTGGGCGTCGTGGCCGACGACCGTGTCGACGTGGCCGAGCAGCAGCACGCGCCCGCTCCCGGTGCCGGTGATCGTGGCCAGCAGGTCGGGGGCCGAGCCGGCCGTCGAGCAGGCGGGGCGCTGCACGACCGCTCCGGGCGCCAGCAGCGACGTGCACAGCGCGACCGCCGCCTCGGCGCCGGGCACGTCGCCGGAGGGCGAGGAGATGTCGACGAGCGCCGCCAGCTCATCGGGCGCCTGGGCGGCGATCTCGGCCGCCTCGCGGGCGATCTGCGGGTCGACGCTCATCCGGTGGCCACGGCCAGGACGTCATCGACCGACAGCTGACCGGGAGCCGCCCCCTCGCGGGCCTGCTCGGCGGCCAGCCGGCAGAGCGCGGCGTTGACCGGCGTGGGGACCCCGTGCATCCGGCCGACGAGCACGATCTCGCCGTTGAGGTAGTCGGTCTCCACCGCTCCGGTCCCGCGGGCCAGGCTCTGCCACGTCGAGGATCCGGCCCGGCCGCGGCCGCCGATGTCGGCCACCCCGATCCGCGCCCACCGACCCCCGAGGTCGTCGACGCCGTCGTCGTGGTGGTCGATCCCCGCGGCGTCCAGGGCCGCTTCACCCTCGTCGACGGCCATGGCCACGAGCTCCTCGCGCCGCTCGTCGTCGGCACACAGAGCGTCGACCGCGTTGCCGAGGTTGAGGATCAGCTTGGCGTACTTCAGGCGCATCACGTCGGGCCAGACCCGCGAGTGAAACTGCGACCCCTCCAGGGCGGCGGCCACCTGTTCGATCAGCTCGTCGCTGCCCTGCGGATAGCGGCCGACATCGATCATGCCGCTGGCCAGCTTGCCATAGGCCTCGACCGCGCCCGGGCGCAGATGGCCGGTGGGCGCCATGACGACGGCGCCGTAGACGTCGGGGAAGCGACGCAGGGCCACGCGTTCGTTCTCGACTCCGTTCTGCAGGCACACGATCGGCACCGCCCACGCGCCGGCGCGCTGCAGCGCATCGAGGGCCCCGCCGGTGTCCTGGCTCTTGGTCGCGAGCAGGACGACGTCATCGCTCGCGCTCGTCCCGACGCCGAGCTGCGCGGGGTCGTCCGCCACCGGGATCCGCAGCACGGTGCGCTCCGTCGGAGTCTCCAGGGTCAGGCCGGTGCGCTGGAGCTCCTTCAGATGGGCTCCGCGGGCGATCAGCGCCACCTCGTGGCCGGCTTGGTGCAGCCGCGCGCCGACGACCCCGCCGACGGCGCCGGCGCCGACGACGACGAACCGCATCAGAGCGGCTGGCGCAGCACCGGCCGCCGCGCGGCGCCGGCCTCGTCGAGACGCCGCACCGGCGTGTCGTACGGGGCGCCGCGCGCCACCTCGGGATCCTCGGCCGCCTCCTGCAGCAGCGCCACGACGATCTCCACGAAGCGGTCCAGGGTCTCCTTGGTCTCGGTCTCGGTGGGCTCGATCAGCAACGCCTCGTCGACGAGCAGCGGGAAGTAGACCGTCGGGGGATGCACGCCGAAGTCGAGCAGGCGCTTGGCGAGGTCGAGCGTCCTGATCTGAAGCTCGCGCTTCATCGGCGCCCCCGAGAGCACGAACTCGTGCATGCAGATCCGGTCATAGGCCACCGGCAGGTGCTCGAGCACGCCGGCGGCGCGCAGCCGCGCCAACAGGTAGTTGGCGTTGAGGACGGCCACCTCGGAGACGTCGCGCAGGCCGGGCGCGCCCAGCGAGCGGATGTAGGCGTAGGAGCGCACGAATACCCCGTAGTTGCCCTGAAAGCCGCGCAGGCGCCCGATCGACTTGGGACGATCAAAGTCCAGGTCAAAGCGCGGACCGTCGCCGTTGGCGCCGTCACGGCGGACGACCTGGGGGCGCGGGAGGTAGGGCTCGATGCGCTCCGAGACGGCGATCGGCCCGGCGCCCGGTCCGCCGCCGCCGTGGGGCTGGGTGAAGGACTTGTGCAGGTTGAAGTGCACGATGTCGAAGCCCATGTCCCCGGGCCGGCAGATGCCCATGATCGCGTTGAGGTTGGCGCCGTCGTAGTACAGCGTCGCGCCGACGCCGTGCACGATGCGGCTGATCTCCTCGATGTTGGGCTCAAACAGCCCGAGCGTCGAGGGATTGGTGAGCATCAGGCAGGCGACGTCCCCGTCGGCCTTGGCCCGGAGATCGTCGAGATCGACGTTGCCGTGCTCGTCGGTGCCGACCTTGACCACCTCGTAGCCGGCCATCGTCACGGTCGCCGGGTTGGTCCCGTGGGCGGTATCGGGGGTCAGCACCTTGGTGCGCTGGTCGCCGCGGTCCTCGTGATAGGCGCGGGTGAGCAGCACCCCGGCCAGCTCGCCGTGGGATCCCGCCGACGGCTGCAGTGACACGTGCGGCAGCCCGGCGATCTCGCCCAGGGCGTCCTGCAGGCGCCACATCAGCTCGAGCGCCCCCTGAGCGCGCTCGGGTCGCTGCAGCGGGTGCAGCTTGGCGTGACCGGGCAGCGCGGCCAGACGCTCGTGGAGCTTGGGGTTGTGCTTCATCGTGCACGAGCCGAGCGGATAGAAGCCGGTGTCGAGATCGAAGTTTCGCTTCGACAGGCGGTTGTAGTGGCGCACGATCTCGGGCTCGGAGACCTCAGGCAGCCGCGGCGGCTCGGGGCGGCGCAGCTCGGGCGCCAGCAGCTCGTCGAGGGGCCGCTCGGGCACGTCGAGCGGCGGGGCGACGAACGCACGGCGGCCGGGCCGGGAGCGCTCGAAGATCGTCAGCTCGTCGTCGGCCGCGGCGATGTTCGACGGGCTCATGCCCCCACCTCCTGCAGGGCGCGGCCGACGGTGGCGACCGCCTCGCCGAGGACGTCGGCCAGCCGGTCGATCTCGGCGCGCGTCCGGCGCTCGGTGATCGCCACCAGCAGCCCGTTGCCGCACTCGGGGTAGTCCTGGTCGAGCGGATAGCCCGGGTTGACCCCGCGCTCCAGGCAATGGTCGATGACCGCCGCGACCGGCGCCTCGAGGGCGACCGCGAACTCCCGGATCACCGGCTGGTCGTGGATCGCGGAGACGCCGTCGAGCGCGAGCAGGCGCTCGCGGGCATAGGCGGTGCGCTGGAGCATCAGCTCGCCGAGCTCGACGATGCCCTCGCGGCCCAGCCAGCTGAGGTAGATGACCCCGGCGAGCGCGTTGAGCGCCTGCGCGGTGCAGATGTTCGAGGTCGCCTTCTCGCGGCGGATGTGCTGCTCGCGGGTCTGCAGGGTGAGCACGAAGCCGCGCTTGCCGTCCAGGTCGCGAGTCTCGCCGGCGATGCGGCCCGGCACCCGGCGGATCAGCGCCTCGGTGGCGGCGAAGAAGCCGAACGACGGACCGCCGTAGTCCAGGCGGTTGCCGAGCGTCTGGCCCTCGCCGACGGCGATGTCGACCCCGCAGTCTCCGGGCGAGCGCAGCAGCGCGAGGGGCAGCGGATCGCAGCTGGCGACGCACAGCGCGCCGGCGGCGTGGGCGGCGGCGGCGATCGCGGCCAGGTCCTCCACCGCTCCGAGGAAGTTGGGCTGGGCGACGATCACCGCGCTGCACTCCTCGTCGAGCTCCGGCAGCACGGTCCGGCCCTGCTCGAGCGCCACCTCGACGACCTCCATGTCCCACGCGCGGGCGTGGGTGTGCAGCGCCTCGCGGGCGTGGGGATGGACCCCCTGGGAGACGATGAAGCGCCGGCGGCCGTTGACGTGCTTGGCGATGTAGCCGGCGGCGGCGACCGCGCTCGGGCCCTCGTAGACCGAGGCGTTGGAGACCGGAAGACCGGTCAGCTCACAGATCGCCGTCTGGTACTCGAACATCGCCTGCAGCCCCCCCTGGGAGACCTCGGGCTGATACGGCGTGTAGGGCGTGAGGAACTCCGACCGGCTGGTGATCGAGTCGATCAGCGCCGGGACGTAGTGGTCGTACATGCCGCCGCCCAGGAACGAGACCTCATCCTCGGTGCAGGCGTTGCGCGCGGCCAGCGCGCGCAGCTCGTCGTAGACCTCCTGCTCGGCGAGGCCGTCCCCGAGGGCCAGCCCCTCGGTCAGGCGCAGCGCGGCCGGAATGTCGGCGAACAGCTCCTCGACGGAGCCGACGCCGATCTGGGCCAGCATCGCCGCACGGTCGGACTCGGTGGCGGCGGTGTACCTAGTCAAGGGTGGCCTCGTAGGCCGCGGCGTCGAGCAGGGCCTCCTGCTCGCCGGGGTCCGAGAGCTTGACCTTGACCAGCCAGCCCTCGCCGTAGGGATCCTCGTTGATCTGCTCGGGCGAATCGGCGAGGGCGTCGTTGACGGCGACGATCTCGCCTGACAGCGGGCTGATCACGTCCGAGACCGCCTTGACGGACTCGACCTCGGTGTACGGCGCGTCCTTGGTCACCTGGTCGCCGACCTTCGGCGGGTCGAAGAACACGACCTCGCCGAGCGAGTCCTGGGCGTACCAGGTGATCCCGAAGGTGGCGTGATCGTCCTCGATGCGCGCCCAGTCGTGCTCGGGGTGGTACAGCAGGTCCTCGGGGTAGCTGGCGTCGGCCACGTCAGTGTCCCAGTCCGGAGACCCGGGCGCACCGAGAGGTGGCACTGGTGGATGCTGGGCAAGGACGCAGGAGCCGATGCGTGGCTCTGCCACGTGAGGCGACGAGGACACAGCCCAGCCCCGCCAGGGGCGCCTCGAATGCGCGCGAGTCTGTCGATTGGGGCACCACTCAGGCCTCCTTGGAGTAGATGGGCTTGGACGTGACGACCGCCGTGCGCTCGGTCCCGCGGACGTCGATCTGCAGCCGCGTGCCGGGGCTCGCCTGCTCGGGGGCGACGTAGGCCATGCCGATCCCCCGCTCCAGGCACGGGGAGAAGCTGCCGCTGGTGACGACGCCGCCGCCGGCGACGGGATTGCCCTGGCGCGGGATCCCCGGCCCCTCGATCGTGAACGCGACGAGCTTCTGCGCGGGCCCGGCGGCCCGCACGGCCGCAACGGCCTCGGCGCCGATGAAGCCGGTGGACTCGGCGCAGCACCAGCCGAGGCCGGCCTCGATCGGCCCGCGATCGACCGACAGGTCGTTGCCGTAGAGGTGAAAGCAGACCTCGAGGCGCAGCGTGTCACGCGCCCCGAGGCCGACGGGGGTGGCGCCGGCGGCGACGAGCGCGTCCCAGACGGCCGGCGCCCGGGCGGGGTCCATGAGCAGCTCGGCGCCGCTCTCACCGGTGTAGCCGGTCCCACAGACGAGCATCGGGACGTCGGCGAGCGTGCGCTGGCAGCAGTGCATCCGGGGCGGCAGGGCGCCGTCGGCCAGCCCGGTGAGCAGCTCGCGCGCGTCCGGGCCCTGGACGGCCAGCATCGCGAAGTCGTCGCGCCGGTCGGTGACGTCGGCGTCGAAGTCCTTGGCCTTGGCGGCGAACCACTCCAGGTCTCGCTCGTGGTTGGCGGCGTTGGTCACCGTGAGGTAGTGCTCGTCGGCCAGCCGGTAGGTGAACAGGTCGTCAAGCACCCCGCCGTCCTCGCGGCACAGCACGCTGTACTGGGCGCCGCCCTCGGGCAGCCGGCGGACCTCGTTGGAGAGCAATCGCTGCAGCAGCTCGGTCGCGTGACGGCCGCGGGTCTCGATCTGGCCCATGTGGGAGACGTCGAACACGCCGGCGTGGCGGCGGACGGCCACGTGCTCATCCCGGATTCCGGCGTATTGCACCGGCATCTCCCATCCGGCGAACGGGATCAGCTTGGCGCCGGCCGCCAGGTGGCGGTCGTGCAGGGGGCTGTGGCGCAGGGACTCGACCACCGACGGCATGCCTGGCAGGCTAGTACACGACCCCGCCGGGCCCGGTTGGCCCGATGGCCAAGCTATGGCCGGCTCAGCGGTCCTTGAGGAACGACGGAATGTCGATGTCGTCGTCGGAGATCTCCAGCGAGGAGCGCTGGCGATCGTCCATGGTGACGTCGCGATCGCGACGCTCGCGCCGGGTCGTCTCCCGCGCCGTGCTCGGGCTCCCACGCCCGTGGTCAAAGCCGGTGGCGATCACGGTGACGCGCACCTCGTCGCCGAGCTGGTCGTCGATCACCGCCCCGAAGATGATGTTCGAGTTCGAGTCGGCGGCGCTCTGGACGATCTCGGCCGCCTCGTTGACCTCGAACAGGCCGAGGTCGTGGCCGCCGGTGATGTTGAGCAGGATCCCCATCGCGCCCTCCACCGACTCCTCCAACAGCGGCGAGGAGATGGCGATCTTGGCCGCTTCGGCGGCGCGATTCTCGCCGGCGGCGGTGCCGATGCCCATCAGCGCCGAGCCCGCCTCGTGCATGATCGTGCGCACATCGGCGAAGTCGAGGTTGATCAGGCCCGGAATCGTGATCAGGTCGGTGATGCCCTGCACGCCCTGGCGCAGGACGTTGTCGGCCTCGCGGAAGGCGTCGAGGATCGTCGTGCGCCGCTCGACGATCGTCAGCAGTTTCTCGTTGGGGATGACGATCAGCGTGTCGACGTTCTCGCGCAGGCGCTGGATGCCCTCCTGCGCCTGCTGCGCGCGGCGGGTGCCCTCGAAGGAGAACGGCCGGGTGACCACGCCGACGGTCAGCGCGCCGATCTCGTTCTTGGCGATCTCGGCGATGACGGGCGCGGCGCCGGTGCCGGTGCCACCGCCCTCGCCCGCGGTCACGAACACCATGTCGGCGCCCTTGAGCGCCTCCTTGATGTCATCGCGTGATTCGGCGGCGGCGCCGTGCCCGGTGTCGGGGTTGGCCCCGGCGCCCAGGCCCTTGGTCAGCTGGTGACCGATGTTCAGCTTGATGTCGGCGTCGCACATGGCGAGCGCCTGGGCGTCGGTGTTGCACGCGACGAACTCGACGCCCCGCAGCCCCGCGTCGACCATCCGGTTGACGGCGTTCGTCCCGCCGCCGCCGACGCCGACGACCTTGATGACTGCCAGATAACTTCCGCTTTCCATGACTGTTCGTCCGACCCTCTAGTTAGGCTTGAGTGTTTCGGGCACGAGTCGGCCCAGCAAGCAGTTTGGCACGTTATGCCCTGGTACTGCTGGAAGTCAACGCCGAGCGGCCGTCCGCAACGTTCGTTGCAGATCGTCGAAGTCTCGATTATCGCGGAGTGTTCGCCGATCGGCTAGCCTCACTCTCAACTTGAGGTTGATGCTAACCCGTGGTCGCCGTCCCTGCGCTGGGAACCGTGCTCGTCGACGAGGTCGTCGCCGTCGCCGCGCCGCCGTCTGAGCCGGTGCCGACGGCCGGGCGAGCCGGGTCGGTCACGTCGATGTAGTCCGCTCCCGCGGAGCTGGGAGCGGCCAGCACGGCGACGACCGCGTCCCACTTGGCGGCGAGCTGGTCCCCACCGCCGAGGTACACGCGCGGTCCGTCGCGCAGCTGCGCGATGAGCCCGTGCGGGCCATCGCTGGTGGCCAGCTGGACCCGGCCGAGGAGCCGGTACGGGGCGGCGGCGAGCATCGCCACCTCGCTGCGCGCGATACCGGTCAGCTGGGTGCCCCCGGGAGCCACCGGCAACTCGATCGAGGGCAGCTGGGCGTCGGTGGTGGTGTCGCGCAGCAAGGTTCCATCCCCGGCCACCGGGGTGCGACGGCCGTCGACCGAGACGATCGCCACCGGCACCTGCTCGATCACGCGGATCCGCATTCCGTGGGGGAACTGCGTCGACACCCGCAGCCCCTTGACGACTGGATAGGGACTGACCGCGGTCCGCAGATGGCTCATCTGCACGTCGAGCGTGGTCATGTCCCGCGCCGCCGAGATGAGCGCCGAGCGGATCTGGGCGGCGTCGGGGCCGCTGGCGCCGGCCACGCTGACGCGCTTGACCGCCACCAGCGAGGACTGGCGCACCCACAGCCACGCGCCGCCGAGCAGCACGACGATGGCGACCACCGCGATGACGACCCGCGGGCCGGGGCGGGGCAGGCGCACGCGGCTGCGGCCCGGCCGGCGGCGTTGCCGGGCCCGGCGGCCGAGCAACGGGGCGAGTCCGCGTCGGCGTACCGCCCCCGAACCGCGCCCGGTGCTCATCGGCGCTGCCAATCGCCGGGAAACGCCACCGGCCCCAGCGATTGGACCTCGGGCTCGAGCTCGATCCCGAAGCGCTCCTTGACCCGGCGGCGTCCCTCGGCCATGACCGCGATCACGTCGGCCGTCGTGGCATCGCCGTGGTTCTCGACGAAGTTGGCGTGCTTGGCGGAGAACCCGGCGCCGCCGATCCGCAAACCGCGACACCCGGCCGCCTCCAGCAGCTGCCCGGCGCTGCGACCCTCGGCCGCCGGGTCAGACGGGTTCTTGAACGTCGACCCGAACGTCTTGATGCCCGATGGCTGCGCCTCCTTGCGCCGGCGACGCATGTCGGCGAGGGTCGCCTTCACCCGGTCTGACGCGGCCGGCGCGAGGGCGAACGAGGCGCGGGCGACGATCTCTCCCGCCCCGAGCGCCGAGCGCCGGTAGGCGAAGCCGAGCTCCTCGGGCACCCGCCGCTCGCGACCGGCGGCGCTGACGACGTCGACCCACTCCAGCGCCCGGGCCAGCTCGCCGCCGTAGGCATTGGCGTTCATGCGCACGGCGCCGCCGACCGTGCCGGGGATGTTGACCCCGAACTCGATCCCGCTGAGTCCGGCACGGGCGGCCTGCGCCGAGACCGCGGGCAGGCGCGCGCCACCGCCGCACTCGATGCGCGTGCCATCCAGTTCGATCTGCGTGAGCTCGTCGTCAAGTTTCAGGACCAGTCCACGGACGCCGGCGTCCGCTATCAGCAGGTTCGACCCCGAGCCGACGACCCCTACCTCGAGCCCCTCGCCACCCGCCCAGGCGAGCAGCGCCTGCAGCGCCTCGACGCTCCCGGGACGGGCGAACAGCTCGGCGGGGCCGCCGGTGCGAATCGTGGTCAGCCGGGACAGCGGGAAGTTGCGCCGGACCCCGGCAGGCAGATCTCCAGGCACCGTGGCCAGGGTAGATGGCGCGTCGGCGGCGATCCGGGGGGCGAGAGCGGGCGCGCGGGGGCGATGGCCGGCGGGCGGGGGCCGATGTCACCGGGCGACGAGCGAGCGGGCCAGCGAATCGACGTCGCCGGCCCCCATCACCAGGCACAGGTCGCCGGCGCGGAGGGTCGTCGAGAGCCATTCCCGGGCGACGTCGAAGCCGGGGAGCCACGCGACCGGGCGGCCCTGGGGAGCGTCGGCGGCGGCGGCGGCGATCACGCGCCCGTCGACTCCGGGGAAGTCCTCGGCGCGCTCGCGCGCGGCGTACACCGGCAGCACGACCACGGCGTCGGCCGCCCCGAGCGCCGTGCCGAACGCCCCGGCGAGCTCCCGCGTGCGCGAGTACAGGTGCGGCTGAAAGACGGCCACCAACCGTCGCGGACCCAGTGTGCGAGCGGCGGCGATCGTCGCCGCCACCTCGGTCGGATGGTGCGCGTAGTCGTCGTAGACGATCGCGCCCTGCGCCGTCTCCCCCAGCCGCTCCAGTCGCCGCCGGGCGCCGCGGAAGTCGGCGAGGGCGGCCGCGGCGGCGTCGATACCGGCGCCGGCCAGCGCGCACGCGGTGAGTGCGCCGGCGGCGTTGATGGCGTTGTGGGCGCCGGGGACCGACACCGTGACCTCGAGGCCACGGAAATCAAACCGCGAGCCGGCCCCGGTGAGCCGCGCCGCCGGGGCGTCGTAGGGCACGGCGTCGGGCGGGCACAGGGCCCGCAGGGCGGGACGGTCCCACACGACCGCTCCGGCACCGGCCCGGGCCATGAACGTCTGAAAGGTCTGCTCGAGCTCGAGCCGGGAGCGATACGTGGAGTGATGGTCGAGCTCGGCGTTGGTGAGCACGGCGATCTCGGGATCGAGCTTGAGCAGCGAGCGGTCAGACTCGTCAGCCTCGACGACGATCCACTCCCCCGTCCCCCACCCCGCGTTCGCCCCCGTGCCGCGCAGCTCGCCCCCGATGACGTACGAAGGATCCATCCCGGCGCCCCGCAGGGCGTGGACGACCATCGCCGAGGTCGTCGTCTTGCCGTGCGTGCCGGTGACCGCCAGGCAGCG
Source organism: uncultured Solirubrobacteraceae bacterium (assembly GCA_963744845.1). Lineage (GTDB taxonomy): Bacteria > Actinomycetota > Thermoleophilia > Solirubrobacterales > Solirubrobacteraceae > Palsa-465. The sequence continues at coordinate 15,451 of CAVUVE010000009.1, read as the reverse complement.
CCGCAGGCGGGCGATCTCGGCCAGCAGGTCGGCTCGGTGCAGCTCGCGCGCCGCCGCGCGGCGCTCGGGGTTGTCGGGCCCGACGGCGGTCGAGTAGACGACCTCGGCCCCCGCGGGCACGTTCTCGGCCCGGTGGCCGAGGACGGGCGTGATCCCGTGCTCGCGCAGCCGCTCCGAATAACTCGAGTCGGCGCGATCTGAGCCGGTCACCGCCGCGCCGAGGGCGTCGGCGATCAGGGCCAGGCCGCTCATCCCTGCGCCCCCGATGCCGACGAAGTGCAGCCGGCGACCCGTCCAGGGCGCGTTCTCAGCGGTCACGGGGCAGCGCGGCCGAACATGACCCGTCAGCTGTCTGACATGAATCGAGAGGTCTGCGCATCGTTTCGAGCCCCGAGCCCGGCGGGCGGTATGTTACGCGCGTGCTTGAGGGGCTCGGCAGGCGGTCGTACCGCCTCGGAAGGGCGCTGGGACGGTCGCTGGCGCTGGTGCTCACGCTCGTCGCCACCGCCGCCGCCGTGCTCGCCGGGAGTGCATCCGCGCACCACACCCGGGTACGGGCGCTCGGCGCGCAGGGGTGCGCCGACACCGCTCCGGCCACGCGGGACCCGTCTAACCCCCTCGATCTCCCGCAGGCGCCGGGCCGGGATCCGCTCTCCGGAGCCAAGTTCTTCGTGCCGGGTCCGGCTCACGGCGCGGCCGCGGAGGCGATCGTGCAGCTGCTCGGAGCCTCCGTCACCGACCAGGAGACCTGGACGCACTTCAGCGACCGGCTCCAGCACGGAGATCTCGCGGCCAAGCTGCGCGCCAATCCCGGCCTCGCGCACGAGGTCGCCGAGCTGTCCAAGATCGCCGCCCAGCCGGAGGCCCAGCGCTTTTCCAGCTACTCGGGGGGTGGCGGCCCCGGCGCCATCGCCGCCCAGGTGAACAAGATCTTCTGCGACAGCCTCGCCTCGGACCCGGGGTCGATCCCGATCATCAACACCTACTTCATGCACGCCGACCTCAAGGGCTGCCCGACCACCGCCCAGGTGCAGGCTGACGAGCCCGTCTTTCACCGCCGGGTCGACGAGATGGCGGCCGCCACGGGGCGCCACCCCGCCGTCTACCTGCTGGAGGTCGACGCCATCGGCTCCTCGAGCTGCATCGCCAAGACGGGGTCGCTGCCGGCGTGGGAGGCCGACCTGCGTTACGAGATCAACGCGATCGCCGCCCTGCCGCACACCGTCGTCTACGTCGAGGGCGGCTACTCGGACTCCAACACCGTCGGGTACGCGGCGCGGGTGCTCAACGGGATCGGAATCGGCAAGATCCGGGGCTTCTTCACCAACGACACCCACCTCAACTGGACGATCAACGAGGTCCGCTACGCGACGGCGGTCTCCAAGCGCACCCACGGCGCTCATTTCATCGTCAACACCGCTGACAACGGGCGGGGCCCGGTCCTCAACCCCCACCCTCGGACCCAGGGCATCGAGAACCTCTGCAACCCGCCCGGCCGCGGCCTCGGTCCGCAGGACACGACCGACACCGGCTACCCGCTCGCCGACGCCTGGATGTGGACTCATCCCCCGGGCAACAGCAGCGGCTGCGGCGGCGGGCCGTCCGGCGGGACGTTCTGGCCCGAGCGAGCCGTCGGGCTGGCCGAGCGGGCCAACGGGCGTCTCGGGCCCGGTTTTCCGAGCCGGCCCTACTGATCGGCGGCGGCCAGCACCTCGGCGGCGATCTCGTGCGCCGCATGGGGCTTGGCCAGGGCCGCGGAGGCGCGGCCCATCAGCGTCAGCCGGCCCGGATCGGCCAGCAGCCGGCCCACCTCCGAGGCCAGCCGCGCCGCTGACAGCTCCCCGTCGGGGATGACGACCGCCGCGCCCAGCCGCTCGAAGAAGCGGGCGTTCTCGGTTTGATGGTCGCCGGCCGCGTGGGGATAGGGGATGAGCACCATCGGGCGGCCGTGGGCGGCGATCTCGAACACCGAGCCACCCGAGCGCGCCACGACGAGATCGCAGGCGAGCAGGGCCTCGCCGAAATCGGAGATGTACCCCCGCAGGTCGTAGTGGGGCCCGGGCGCCTCCAGATCGGGCAGGTCGCGGGTGCCGGCGGCATGGAGGACGTGGAACCGCGCGCCGGCAAACGCCTCGATCGCCGCGCGGTTGATCGACCGCGCCCCCAGCGACCCCCCGAAGACGAGCACGCACGGCTCGTCGCCGGCGATGGCGAAGCGCTGGCGGGCGGCCGCGCGATCGGTGGCCGGCTCGGGGACCGGCCGTCCGGTGACGCGGTAGCGCTCGCCCTCGCGCCCCTCGATCGGGAACGCCAGGCACACCCGCCGGGCGGCCGGCGCCAGCCAGCGGTTGGTCAGCCCGAGGTGGCTGTCGGCTTCCATGAGCACGAGCGGCACCCGCCGCGCGGCGGCCGCCATCCCCAGCGGGCCGGCCACGTAGCCGCCGGCGCCGAGCACGGCCGCCGGGCGCAGGCGAGCGAGCAAGCGCCCCGCCGCCCGGACGGCGCCGGCGGCGATCGCCACACCGCGCAGGGCCTGGCCGGGGCTGCGGCCCGCCAGCGGCGCGACCCGCAGACGTCGAAGCTCATACCCGGCCGCGGGGACGAGCTCGGCTTCAGCGCGCTCGCCGCCGACGAACACCACCTCGGCGCCGTCAGCCCGCAGAGCGTCGGCCACCGCCAGCGCCGGCACGACGTGCCCGGCGGTCCCGCCGGCGCCGATCACGATCAGCGGCGTCTTCACCCGGCGGGGCCTCGACCACCTTCAGCCGCCGGGCCCCGGGCCGAGAGATATTGAGCAGCACGCCCACCGACGCCAGCATCACGCACAGGTTCGTCGGCGCGTAGGAGATGAAGGGAAGCGGGACGCCGGTCAGCGGCGCCAGCCCGAGCACGACGAAGATGTTGAGGATGCCCTGGCACAGGATCAAGGAGGTCAGGCCCGTCGCCAGCAGCTTCGCATACCGCGTCGCCGCCCGGCGGGCGGTGCGCAGGCCGGCATAGGCGATCATCCCGTACAGGGCGACGACCCCGAGGATGCCGAGCACGCCCAGTTCCTCGCCGATGACGGCGAGGATGAAGTCGGTCTGGGCCTCCGGCAGATAGAAGATCTTCTGCACCGACTTGCCGAGGCCCACGCCGACCAGCCCCCCGGAGCCGAGCGCGATCTGCCCCTGCACGGACTGGTAGCACGGGCCCGCCTTGCACGCCGCCGCCCACGGGTGCAGGAACGAGGTCAGGCGGGCGCGCTGGTAGGGCTGGGCGACGGCCAGCAGCAGCACGCAGCCGATCGCCACCGCGGCCACCACGGCGAGGTGGCGGCGCGGGGTTCCGGCGGCGATCAGCAGCGACGTGATCGTGAAGGCCACGACGAGCGCCGTCCCCAGATCGGGCTCGACGACGATCAACAACAGCGCCGGCCCGGCGACGACGGCGATCGGGGCCATTGCCTGGCGGACGCCGCGGGGACGCTTGGGATGGTCGGCCAGGTACCGGGCGACATAGAGCACGAGCGCGATCTTCATCAGCTCCGAGGGCTGGAACTGGATCGGTCCGGCGGCAAACCACCGCCGCGCCCCGTTGACCTGCCGGCCGATGTGCGGGACGAGCACGAGCGCGAGCAGCACGAACGAGGCCAGCAGCAGCAGCCTGGCGATCCGCGCGTCGAGCAGCGCCAGCCCGCGCCGCTCGAGCACGTGCATCGCCGCCAGGCCGATCGACCCGAAGGCCAGGTAGCGGATGAACGTCCCGGCGCCGCTGCCCCCGGCCCGGCTGAGGGCGCCGAGCGGCGAGGAGGCGCTGTAGACCATCACCGCTCCGAAGGCGAGCAGGCACAGGGCTGCCGTCATCAGGATGCGGTGCTCGAGCGGAGGGGCGACGCGCTTGCCGGCGGTGCGCCGGCGCCCGACGCTCCTCTCCCCCGGCCGGCCGCGTCCGCCGGTGGCGGCGGTGGCCACTACAGCCCCTTGACCAGCTCGCGGAAATGCTCGCCGCGTGCCTCGAAGTCGGGGTACTGGTCAAAGCTCGCGCAGGCCGGCGAGAGCAGCACTGTGTCGCCCGGCCGGGCGGCGGCAGCAGCGGCGTGGACCGCGGACGCGAGGTCGCCGACGCGACGCAGCGGCACGGCGGCGGGGGCCAGCGCATCGGCGAGCTCGTCGGCGGCCTCACCGATCAGGTAGACGGCGCGGCATCGCTCGGCTACCGCCGCGGCGAGCGGCGCGAAATCCTGGCGCTTGCCCCGGCCCCCGGCGATCAGATGGACTCCGCCCGCGTAGCTGCGCAGCGCGACGAGCGTGCTGGCCACGTTCGTCGCCTTCGAGTCGTTGACGAACGCCACCCCGTCGCGCTCGTCGATCCGCTCCAGGCGATGGGCGACCCCGGGGAAGCTGCGCAGGCCGTCGGCCACGGCGCCGGGCTCGATCCCCCGGGCCAGGCAGACGGCGGCGGCCGCCATCGCGTTGGCGCGGTTGTGGAGGCCGGGCAGCGAGATCTCCTCGGTGCCCAGCAGCGGCTGCTCGTCCCACCACAGCTGGCCGGCGCGGTCTGACAGCTCGGCGCCCGGACCGCCGAACAGCACCCGCCGGGCGCAGCCGCCGAGGTCCTCGACATCGAGGTCAAGCGGCGCGACGGCCACGTCGTCGTTGCCCTGGTTGGCGAAGATCCGCAGCTTGGCCGCGACGTACTGCGCAAATGACCCGTGGCGATCGAGGTGGTCGGGCTCGAGGTTGAGCAGCACCGCCGCCTCGGGAGCGAAGGCGAGGGTGTCCTCCAGCTGGAAGGAGGAGGCCTCGCAGATCACGGTCGCGTCGGCGGCGACGGTGCCGGCGAGCGACGAGGCGGCCGTGCCGACGTTGCCGACGACGGCCACCGGCAGCGCCGCCTCGGCGTGAATGTGGCCGATCCACTCGGTGGTGGTCGTCTTGCCGTTCGTGCCGGTCACCGCGACGAACTCGTTGTCGACCAGGCGCCAGGCGAGCTCGAGCTCGCCGAGGACGGGCACGCCATGGGCGCGCGCCGCCACGACCGCGGGGGCGTTCTGGGGTACGCCGGGGCTCTTGATGAGCGTCCCGGCCCTGGCGGCGAGGGCAGCACCTGACGCATCGAGGTGGACTTCGACGCCGGCCGCGGAAAGCCTCCCGGCGGCGGCGTCGAGGGCCGTCGGCCGCTCGCCACCCGCCGGGCCCGCATCGCATCCGATCACCTCCTCTCCGCGGGCGCGGAGCGCCAGGGCGGCGGCGATGCCCGAGCGGGCGAGTCCGATCACGACATAGGGACCGCCGGGCAGCGGTGGGCGCGGCGTGACGGAGGCCGTCGCCCTACCCCTTCAGGCCCTGCTGGAAGACGACGAAGCCGATCGCTCCAAAGGCGGCGGCGACGATCCAGAAGCGCAGGATGATCTTCGTCTCCGACCACGCCTGCAGCTCGAAGTGGTGGTGGATCGGCGCCATCAGGAACACACGCTTGCGAAACACCTGAAACGAGAACACCTGGATGACCACCGACAGCACCTCGATCACGAAGATCCCGCCGAGCAGGATCAACAGCACCTCGGTCCGGGTCATGATCGCCAGCCCCGCGATCGCGCCGCCGAGGCCCAGCGAGCCGGTGTCGCCCATGAAGATGCTGGCCGGAAAGCTGTTGAACCACAAAAAGCCCACGCACGCTCCCACCAGGCAGGCGGCGAGCAGTGTCAGGCCGTGGTCGCCGGTGACGATGAACGTGATCCCGATGTAGGCCAGCAGCGTGATCGCCGCGCACCCCGCGGCGAGGCCGTCGAGGCCGTCGGTGAAGTTCACGGCCGTCGTCGTTCCGGCGACGACGAGGTAGATGAAGACGGGAAACAGGGGACCGATGTCGATCGAGACATCGAACGGCCGCAGCGAGATGGCGGCGGGGATGTTGGCCTCGTGGGTGGCCACCCACCACAGTCCGAGCGAGATCGCGATCGTGACCACGAGCTTGGTCCGGGCCCGCAGCCCCAGCGAGCGGCGCTTGACGATCTTCGTGTAGTCGTCGGCGAAGCCGAGCAGCGCGCAGGCGACGGCGACCCCGAAGACCCCGACCGACTGCCAGTCGTGCTGGGAGAGCAGCAGGTACGGGATCGCGATCGCGGTGAAGATGATGATCCCGCCCATCGTCGGCGTCCCCGCCTTGGTCTGATGGCCCTGCGGTCCCTCCTCGCGGATGTTCTGGCCGAACTCGCGGCGGCGCAGGAAGGCGATGAACTTGGGACTGAGGAACAGACAGATGAGCAGCGACGCCGTTCCGGCGAGCAGGACGACCCCCGACGCCGAGCCGGTGTCGGAGATGTGGACGCGGGTGAGGCTCGTGGCGGCGGTGCTCGCGGCCTCGATCAGCGGCAGCTCGACGCTCATGATCGGGCGCCGACGGGGTCACCGCGGAGAATCGCGCGCGCCACCGTCACGTCGTCGAACGGGATCTTGCGCCCGTCGGCGAACTCCTGCCCCTGCTCGTGCCCCTTGCCGGCGATCACGACCACGTCCCCGGCGCCGGCCTCGGCGATCGCGCGCGTGATCGCGGCGTGCCGGTCGGCGTCGTGGATGACGTCGCGACCGGACCCCTCGAGGATCTCGGCGATGATCGCCTCCGGGTCCTCGGACCGCGGGTTGTCGGAGGTGACGATCACGCGGTCGGCCAGCCGCCGGGCGATCTCGCCCATCAGCGGGCGCTTGCCGCGATCCCGATCGCCGCCGCACCCGAACACGACATGGAGCCGGCCTTCGGTGAGGGGGCGAGCTGCCCGCAGCACGTTCTCCAGGGAGTCGGGGGTGTGGGCGTAGTCGACGAGCACCGCGAACGGCTGACCCTCGTCGACGGTCTCAAACCGCCCGGGGACCTGCCCGGCGGTGGCGATCGCCTCCACGCACGTCTGCACTCCCACGTCCAGGGCGCGCGCCGTCGCCAGCGCGCCGAGCACGTTGTAGACGTTGAACTCGCCCCGCAGCGGCGAATGCAGCTCGAGCTGGCCGTCGCCGGGGGTGCTCACCGAGAAGCGCGAGCCGTCGAGGCCGGTGCGCACGTCGGTGGCGCGGTAGGCGGCGTCGCCGGCGCGTAGCGCGAACGTGACCGGCTCGTCGACGTCGGCGGCGAGCCGCGCTCCGTAGGGGTCGTCGATGTTGATCACCGAGGCCCCCGGACGTTCGGCCCCGCAGAACAGCAGCCGCTTGGCACCGAAGTAGTCCTCCATCGTCGGATGAAAGTCGAGGTGGTCCTGGGTGAGGTTGGTGAAGAGGGCCGCGGCGAAGTGGATCGCGTCCGCGCGGCGCAGCTGGAGGGCATGCGAGGAGACCTCCATGACGCACGCCCGGTCGCCGGCGTCGGCCATCGCGCGGAACGTGCGCTGCAGATCGATCGCCTCCGGGGTCGTTCGCTCGACGTCGTGCTCGACGCCCCCGATCACGCTCTTGACCGTGCCCAGCAGGCCCGTCGGGCGCCCGTCGGCCTCGAGCAGGGCCCGGATGAGGAACGCGCTCGTCGTCTTGCCGTTGGTTCCGGTCACGCCGGCGACGCGCAGGCGGCTCGTCGGGTCGCCGTAGAACGCGGCCGCGGCGGGCGCCATCGCCGCGCGCGCCGACGCGACCTCGAGCTGGGGGACGTCGAGCGCCAGCCGGCGCTCGACGACGAGCGCCACCGCCCCGCGGGCGACGGCGTCGGCGGCGAAGTCGTGGCCGTCGCGGGTGAAGCCGGGGACGCAGAAGAACAGGGTGCCGGGCGTCACCAGGCGGTTGTCGTACGCGAGACCGCTGATCTGAAGGTCGCGCGCGCCCGCCGGCGCCGCGCCGGGCAGAACCTGATCCAGCCGCATCGGTCGACAGCGTAGCGGCGGGGGCGGCCGCTGACGGTCGGCGGGTCCGGCGCTCAGCCTGGATCGACGGATCCAGGCTTAGATCCAGGCCTAGACGGTGCGGACGCGCAGGCGGCGGTGATGCTGGGGCCGGCTGTGCGTGAGCAGACCATCGGAGTAGGCCACCGGACGGCTGGTGGTGACGACGGCCGCGTGGGCCACCGGGCGGCGGGTGCGATTCTGGGGAGCGTGGCGGGCCACCGTCAGCGAACCGTCGGCGTAGGCCACCGCGTGACGGTGGACGGCGACGGTCCGGTGGGCAACCGTCGAGTGCTGAGCGGCGGCGGCCTGGCCGGCGCCGGCGGACAGCAGGGCGCCAGCGGCGATCAGGCACCAGAGGAGCATCCGGCGGGGGGTGAGTGCGGTGGTCATGACCTCTACATCGGGGGTCGGGGGTCATGTCCAGAGCAAAGGGGCCAGGCGTGGACGCTTGTTCGACGGCGGGCTCCGGACCGTCCACGGCGCGTGGACGGCCCGTCCCCGCCTCGCCTACCCCTGACCGAACCCGCGCGCGCCGCTGGTGACCTGACGACGGTCGATCACCCGGTCCACGAGGCCGTAGGCGAGCGCCTCCTCGCCATTGAAGTAGCGGTCGCGCTCCATGTCGGCGTGGACGCGCTCCACCGACTGGCCGGTGTGCCGGGCGTAGATGTGATCGACGCGGGCCCGCAGCTCGAGGATCTCGCGGGCATGAATCTCCACATCGGTGCTCTGGCCCTCGTAGCCGCCGGAGGGTTGGTGGATGAGGATCCGGCTGTTGGGGAGCGACATCCGCTTGCCCTCGGCGCCGCCGGCCAGCAGCAGCGACCCCATCGACATCGCGATTCCGTAGCAGATCGTCTGCACGTCGGGCTTGATGAACTGCATGGCGTCGTAGATCGCCAGCCCGGCGTAGATGGAGCCGCCGGGCGAGTTGATGTAGAGATGGATGTCCTTGTCGGGGTCGTCGGACTCCAGGTGCACGAGCTGGGCGACGATCAGGTTCGCCGTCTCCTCGTCCACCTGGCCGCCCAGGAAGACGACGCGGTCGTTGAGCAACCGGGAATAGATGTCAAACGAGCGCTCGCCGCGCGCGGTCTGCTCGACGACCATCGGGATGAGGGTCATGAGTGCCTCCGTGAATGGTGGTGATAAGGTGCAACTTGCAGGTTGCACAGAACGTAGCAGAACGCGCAACTCTTGGGTTGCTCGTATTGCCTGTCCGCCGAGGAGCGCCCTTGATGACCGACCTGATCGAACGCGAGTTGACCCTTCCCGCGCCCCCCGAGGCGGTGTGGGAGGCAATGACCGACCCGGCGTGGCTGCGGGAGTGGCTGGCCGACGAGGCCGAGCTCCAGCTGCGGCCGGGAGGCGATGCGCGCTTCCGCATCGGCGACGACACCCGGACCGGCTGGGTGGAGGAGGTGACGCCGCCGGCCGACGGGGCCGGCGGTCGCCTGGCGTTCTGGTGGGAAATGGACGGCGAGCCCGCCTCGCGCGTCGCGCTCGAGCTGACCGCGACCGACGCCGGCACGCGGCTGCGCGTCGTCGAGACCCGTCCGCTCGACGTCCTGGAGCTCGTCGGCATCCCGCTCGAGGGCCCCGGGGGCTTGACGACCTCGAACGGCGACCGCTACGGCCCGGCGCTCGTGGCCGCCTGACGCGATGGCCGCCGATTCCGCGGATGTCGTGTTCGAGGCGCTCGCCGACCCGATGCGACGCCGGCTGCTCAGCCAGCTCTCCGCGCAGCCGTCGACGGCGACCGAGCTGGCCGCGCAGTTGCCGATCTCCCGCCAGGCTGTGGCCAAGCACCTGACCTCGCTCTCGCGGGCCGGGCTCCTGGCGCGGGAGCGCTCGGGGCGCGACGTGCGCTACCGCGTCACCCCGGAGCCGCTCTCGCAGGCTGTCACCTGGATGGCCGAGGTCGGCGGTCAGTGGGACGACCGGCTCGCGCGTCTCGCCCGCACCTTCGGCGGCCGTCCGACCTGATCAGGGCAGCGGTCGGACGCCGGCCGGGTCGGGATTGATCCCGAGGTAGGGCACGGCCCAGCCGACGATCTTCTGAAACGCCGGGGCGGCGACCGAGCCGCCGTAGATCGAGCCGTGCGGCTCGTCGACCATGACGGCGACGACGAGCTTCGGGTCCGCGGCCGGGACCATGCCGATGAACGACGCGATGTACTCGCTGCTCGAGTACTTGCCGTTGACGACGACGTTGGCCGTGCCCGTCTTGCCGGCGAGGTCGTATCCCGGGATGTCGGCCCCCGACGCGGTGCCGCCGTCGGCGAGGACGCCGCGCAGCATCTGGCGCATCTCGACCGAGGTGGTCGCCGAGATCACCCGGTGTCCCGCCGGGAGGGCAACCGGCTTGCCGCCGATCGAGGAGACGATGTGCGGGGGGCGCAGATACCCTCCGTTGGCGATCGCCGAGTAGGCGGCGGCCATCTGGATCGGGGTCACGGATTCGCCCTGGCCCATGGGCAGGTTGCCCATCGACGAGCCCGAGTACTGAGACGCCCGCAACACGATGCCGCTCTGCTCGCCGGGCAGATCGACGTGGGTCCGGGCGCCGAAGCCGAAGCGGTGCACCCACTGATCGAACCGGGTGGCGCCCAGCCGTCCGCCGATCTCATCGGCGCCGATGTTGCTCGACTTCTGCAGCACCTGGGCGACCGACAGCGTCTCGTCGCCGTGAGACTCGGCGTCGTGGATCTGGCGGTCGGCGACCTGGAGCACCGACGGGATGTTCAGCTCGGTCGTGGGCGTGACGACCCCGTCCTGGAGCGCGCCGGCGACGGTGATCGCCTTGAACGTCGAGCCCGGTTCGTAGTTGAACTGGACGGCCTCGTTCTGGTCGGCTGACGCGGGGGCGCCGCCCGGATCGTTGGCGTTGACGCGCGGCCAGTTGGCGAGCGCGAGGATGCCTCCCGTGTTCGGGTCCATCACGATCGCCGTGGCGCCCTTCGGGGAGTACTGCGCCCCCACCCCGGCCAGCACCTGCTCCACCTGATCCTGCAGAGCGGCGTCGACGGTGAGCTTCAGCGTCTTGCCCGACTCCATCGGCTTGGCCTCGTCGATCGAGATCGGCTGGTTGCGGGCGTCGTAGACGACCCGACGCTCGCCCGCCGTGCCCCGCAGCTGCGCGTTGTAGAAGTACTCCAGGCCGCTGTCGCCCCCGCTGTTGTTGACGCCTCCCAGCACCTGCGAGGCCGCCCAGCTGCGGGGATAGATGCGCTTGACGTCCGGCGTCGTCGTGACGCCGTCGAGGTGCAGCTGACCGACCTGCTTGGCCCGCGCGGTTGAGATCTGGTGCGCCAGCGGCATGTAGCCGGTATGGCGGCTGAGCTGCGCGAGCACCGTCAGCATCGGCTTGTGCAGCAGCGGGGCCAGCTTCTGGGCGGCGGACAGCTTGTTGGTGATCAGGAACGGATCGGCGATCACGTCGGCGGCCGACTGCGAGATCGCCAGCTGCACGCCGTTGCGGTCGGTGATCGTCCCGCGCGTCGCCGGGATCTGGGTGGTCACGATCTGCTGGCTCGACGCCGCCTGCTGCAGCGAGGCGGCCTTGAACGCCCCCAGGTAGGTGGCCCGCATGAGCGCCATCCCGAGCAGCAGCATGAACCCGAGAAACAGAAACCCGACGCGGCGGTCGATCGCGGTCATGGCCGGCGGGGTCAGCCCCCCGTCGAGGTGGAGGTCGTGTCGGCGGCGGTGGGCGCGACGCTCGCCGCGGTCGTGGCCGTGCCGGTCGCGGGCACCCCCGTGCTCGAGACACCGGGCACGCCCGATGCTCGCGACACCGGTCGCGGGAACGCCGGTGGTCGTCGCCCCGGTGGCCGCCGTCGTCATGCCGGTGCTCGCCGTGGTGCCGGCGCTCGCCGCCGCGTTGCTCGCCGCCACGGCGCTCGCCGCTGCCGCCAGCGCCGCCGCAAAGCCGGTCGGATCGGGAGCGTGGATGTTGGCGATGGCTCGCCCGACGTCGGCGATCGGATGGCGAGCGAGGAAGCGGACGGCAGCCGGCGCGGGCACGACCATGCCCATGTGGGCGGCCATGCTCTCGATCCGCTGATCGTCGGCCGCGCGAGCGACGGCCGCGCGGAGCTGCTCGTTGCGGTTCTGCAGCGACGTGCTCTGCTCGAGCGCGCGGCCGATCCCGGCGTTGAGCTTGAGCACCTCCACCTGCATGGCGACGATGCCCACGAGGAGCACCCCGAGCAGGGGGATCCAGTAGCGACCGCGGATGATCCGGTCAAGCAGGGCATGGTCGGGCAGGGCGCGGACGAAGGCGGCCGACCGCGCGCCCAGCGGGGCGCGAACGACCGGCCGGTCGCGCGAGCGCGGACGCGACCGGCGCTCGGGCCCCGAGACCCGCCGCGGATTGCGGGGTGCCGGCGAGCGGCGCAGCGGGGCGCGGTGGGCGCCGCCCGTCGCCGTGCGGCCGCCCCGAGCCACCGTGCGGGCGCCCTCGGCCGCCGTGCGCGCCCCGAAGGCAGCCGTGCGAACACCACTGGCGGCCGTGCGGGCGCCCTCGGCCATCGTGCGCGTGCCCTGGGCGGCGGTGCGCGCGCCCTTGACCGCAGTGCGGGCTCCCGAGGCCGCCGTCCGCGCGCCGGCGGCCGCGGTGCGCGCCCCCGTGGCAGCGTTTCGCGCCCCCGTGGCGCGGTCACGGGGCTTTGACCGTGTTCCCCGGCCGGCGGGAGTGAGCGCGGTGGGCGTCATACGGTGCTGACCTCCAGCTTGCGGGCGGCCCGCAGGTGCGCGGACCTGGATCGGGGATTGGCGGCGACTTCGCCCGGTGTCGGAGCTACGGCGCGGCGGGTGAGCAACTCGGCCTCGGGCTCGTGCCCGCAGACGCAGATCGGCAGCTCCGGCGGGCAGATGCAGCCCCGCGCGCGGGCCGCCAGAAACCGCTTGACCAGCCGGTCCTCGAGGGAGTGAAAGGAGATCGCGGCCAGCCGGCCCCCCGGCGCCAGCAGGTCCCACGCCGCCGGCAGCGCCTCCTCGAGCTGGGTGAGCTCGTCGTTGACGGCGATCCGCAGCGCCTGGAAGGTGCGCTTGGCGGGATGGCCGCCGGCGAACTGGGCGGGGACCGGCACAGCGGTCTTGATCGTCTCGACGAGCTCCTGCGTGGTCGACAGCGGCTCGCGCTGGCGCGTGCGCACGATCGCGCGGGCGATCTGCGCCGCGAAGCGCTCCTCGCCGTACTCCCGCAGGAGGCGGGCCAGCCGCCGGTCGTCCCAGGTGTTCACGATCTCCTCGGCGGTCAGCGGCTGCTCGGGGTCCATCCGCATGTCCAGCGGGGCGTCATAGGCGTAGGAGAACCCGCGCGCCCACGTGTCGACCTGCATCGAGGACATGCCGAGGTCGAGGTAGACGAGGTCGGCGCGGAGGCGTTCGCCGGCCAGGTCGGCGAGGGCGGTGACGAAATCGGCGCGGATGAAGCGGGTGTGGCACGGCACTTCGGCCGCCAGCGCGGCGAAGCGCTCCTCGGCGGTCGGGTCGCGATCGATGCCGATCAGGGTGCCCGCGGGGCCGATCCGGTCGGCGAGCAGCCGCGCGTGACCGCCACCGCCTACGGTGCAGTCGACCGCGACCTCGCCCGGGCGCGGATCGAGTACTTCGATCAGCTCGCCGGCGAGGACCGGGATGTGCGTCTTGGTCATGTCAAGCAGTGTCGCCAAGGCTCGCTGCGAGTTCGGGGATCCGGGTCATGACTTCCTCGAAGTTCTCGGCGTAGCGCGCACGGTCCCAGACCTCGAGGCACTCGCCCGAGCCGGTGACCACGACGTCCTTCGCGAGCCCGGCGTAGCGCATCAGGTTGGCGGGGATCATCACGCGGTTGGCGGAGTCGAGCTCGGTGTCAAGGGAGGCGTTGAAGAAGAACCGCTTGAGCTCGCGCGCCTTGGGCGACGCCGGGTTGAGCCCGCTCAGCGTCTGCTGGGTGTAGGCGTCGTAGCTCTCGGGCGTCCAGATCCCGACCGTGCGCGGCGATCCGGGCTCGGTCTCGTGGGTCGCGGCGAGGACTACGCCGTTGGCCAGTGCGCCGCGGAATTTCGCCGGAATCGTCAGCCGGTGCTTCGCGTCGAGCGCGTGTTCGAAGGTTCCGCGAAAGGTCAAGAGATTCCATGAACGGTCTGAAGAAGCTCAAAACCCGGGTGGCTGGGTGGGAGGAGCCCTGCCACCCGGGTTCCGGAAGCGGCGCCCACAGTAACCCACAATCTCCCACAATGCAACCTAATTCCCACCGGCCGCCCCACACAGCCCTCATTCCGGAGTCCGCGGGGGCCGGATCGCCCGTATCGACAGGGTGGGCGGGCGCCGGAGACGGGGCTCCGGCGGCGCGCCGGAGATGCACGCCCGCGTGCATCCGCGCCGCCTGCACGCGCCGTTGCATCTCCGGGGTGGCTTCCGTCCGAGGCGTGTGCGTGACCCAATCGGGCCGCCGGCGTTCGCGCTCCACGGGGGTAGCGCGACGCGGCCCCTCGCCGCGGGATTAACTCGCGGCGGCGGGCCCGTGCGCGGACGGCGAGAGCGGCAGCTCCAGCACCAGGCGGGCGCCGCGGTCCGCCGGCGCGGTGAGGACACGGCCGCCGTGGGCCCCGGCGATCGCGGTCGCGATCGCCAGCCCCCGCCCCCGCGTGCCCTGTCCCCGTCGCGGGCGCCGGACGAGATCCGCGAGGGGGGCCGGGAGCCCGGCGCCGTCGTCGCAGACCTCGATTCGCACCGTCTCCTCGCCGACTACGCCGCGGGTCGCGACCACCCCTCCCCCGTGCTCGATCGCGTTCGAGATGAGGTTGCCGAGCGCCTGGGCGAGCCGGAGGCGATCGCCCCACACCGCCACCCGCGGTCCGTCCCAGCTGGCGATCATCGCCACCCCCATCAGGTCGGCCAGCCCGTCGGCGGCGTGAGTGCAGTCGGCCATCAGCTCGCGCACGTCGAGCTTCTCGAGCTCGCGCATCCGCGGCGACCGCCGTCCGAACTCGTCGAGATCCTGCAGCGCGAGCGACGCCCGCCCCAGCTCGGTATCGATCGCGCGCAACCGGTCCGGCGACAGCTCCCCGCAGCGCGAGCCGAACGACAGGCCGAGCCGGGCGGCGGTCAGCGGACCGCGCAGCTCATGGCAGGCGCGGGCGACGGCCTCCATCCGGCTGCCCAGCATCCGGCGCAGGGCGATCATCATCGCGGCCACGATCCCCGCCGCGACCCAGCCGCCGAGCGTCGCCGCCGCGCTCACGTCGCGGCGTCCCCGTCGAGCAGGCGGTAGCCGACGCCCCACACGTTGACGACGAACACCGCGTGCCCCACCGACAGCTTGCGGCGCAGACGCGAGGCGTGCGAGTCCAGAGTGCGCGTCGTGCCCATCGAGCGATAGCCCCACACCTCGCGCAGCAGCTCCTCGCGCGTATACGTGCGCGTCGGCGCCGAGGCCAGCGTCCGCAGCAGCGCGAACTCCTTCTTGGACAGGGGGACCCGCGTGCCCTGCACCCACACCTCTCGCGACAGGGGATCGAGCTCGAGCGTGCCCACGCGGACCCGTCCGACCGCTGAGCGCATGCTCGAGCGCCTCAGCAACGCCGCGATCCGCCCCCGCAGCTCTCCGTAGGAGAACGG
>CAVUVE010000008.1:0-32128 GCA_963744845.1 uncultured Solirubrobacteraceae bacterium | reverse complement strand
GCCGATCGGATCGGCGACGAGCCCCGCTCCGGTCAGCCGATCACCGTCCTCGGATACCCGGAGGGCACCGATGGCCGGGCCATCACCTGTCAGACCAAGGTCTACTTCACACGCGGGTTCCCCTCGTTTGACTGTCGCGGGTATGTGGCCGGCACGAGCGGGGGCCCATGGTTGGCGCGGACGGCCCACGGCACGCTCGTCGTCGGCGTCATCGGCGGCATGAACCAGGGCGGGTGCCGCGACTCGAGCTCCTACAGCTCGCCGCTGACTGCCGCCGCGCGCAAGGCCTACGTCAAGGCGACCGCTCACGACCCGGCCGACGTGGCGCCGGCGCCCGGCGGCGACGGGTGCGCGTAGCCGGGCGGCGGGTCAGGCGACGCCGGCGGTGCCGGCGCGCACGGCCCGGGCGTGCTTGACCCGGGCGGTCTTGTCGAGGATGACCTTGCGCAGTCGCACGAAGTGGGGCGTGACCTCGACGCACTCGTCCTCGCGCAGGAACTCGAGCGCCTGATCGAGTGACAGCTCGCGCTTGGGCACGAGGCGAACGAGCTCGTCGGCGGTCGACATGCGCATGTTGGTCAGGTGCTTCTCCTTGACGGCGTTGACGTCGAGATCCTCCCGGCGGGAGTTCTCGCCGACGATCATCCCCTCGTAGACCTCGTCGCCGGGCTCGACGAACAGCGTCCCGCGCTCCTGCAGGCTGAAGAGGGCGAACGCGGCGACCGTTCCGCGGCGGTCGGCCACCAGCGAGCCGGTCGGCCGGGTGCGCAGCTCCCCGTGCCACGGCTCCCAGCGGTCGAACACGTGATGCACGAGACCCGTGCCTCGGGTCTCGGTGAGAAACTCGGTGCGAAAGCCGATCATCCCGCGCGCCGGCACCAGGTACTCCATGCGCACCCAGCCGGTGCCGTGGTTGACCATCTGCTCCATCCGGCCCTTGCGCAGCGCCAGCAGCTGGGTGATCACGCCCACGTACTCCTCGGGAGCGTCGACGCTCATCCGCTCGACCGGCTCGTGCAGCGTGCCGTCGATCTCCCGGGTGACGACCTGCGGCTTGCCGACGGTCAGCTCGAAGCCCTCGCGGCGCATCAGCTCGACCAGGATCGCCAGCGCCAGCTCGCCGCGGCCCTGGACCTCCCACACGTCGGGCCGGTCGGTCTCGGTGATCCGCAGCGAGACGTTGCCGACGAGCTCGCGCTCGAGGCGGGCCCTCACCTGGCTGGCGGTGAGGAAGGTGCCGTCCTGTCCGGCCAGCGGGGAGGAGTTGATGCCGATGGTCACCGACAGCGACGGCTCGTCGACGGAGATGATCGGCAGCGGGCGCGGATCCTCGGCGTCGGTCAGCGTGTCGCCGATCGTGATCTCGGGGATCCCGGCGACGGAGATGATCTCGCCGGCGGCCGCCTCGTCGGCGTCGACGCGGTCCAGCGACTCGGTGACGTAGAGCTCGGTGACCCGCACGCGCTCGAGCGAGCCGTCATGGCGCGACCAGGCGACGGTCTCGCCGCGGCGGATCGTGCCCTGGCGCACCCGGCAGATGGCCAGGCGACCGACGTACAGGGAGGCGTCGAGGTTGGTGACGTGGGCCTGAAGCGGCTGGTCGGGCTCGTACTCGGGCGCGGGGACGTGCTCGACGAGCAGGTCGAGCAGCGGCTTGAGCGATTCGCCGGGGACCGCCGGGTCCAGGGACGCCTGACCCGCGCGGGCGTTGGTGTAGACGATCGGGAAGTCGATCTGCGACTCGTCGGCGTCGAGGTCGAGGAACAGCTCGTAGACCTCGTCGACGACCTCGTCGATGCGGGCATCGGGCCGGTCGACCTTGTTGACGACGAGGATCACCGGCAGCCGCGCCTCGAGCGCCTTGCGCAGCACGAAGCGCGTCTGCGGGAGCGGGCCCTCGGAGGCATCGACGAGCAGCAGCACCCCGTCGACCATCGTCAGCCCCCGCTCCACCTCGCCGCCGAAGTCGGCGTGGCCGGGGGTGTCGACGATGTTGAGCTTGACGTCGCCGTAGCGCACGGCGGTGTTCTTGGCGAGGATCGTGATCCCCTTCTCGCGCTCGAGGTCCATCGAGTCCATGACCCGCTCGTTGACCGCCTGGTTGTCTCGAAACGCGCCCGACTGCCACAGCAGGGCGTCGACGAGCGTCGTCTTGCCGTGGTCGACGTGGGCGATGATCGCCAGGTTGCGGATATCGGAGCGGACGGCCATGGGGTGACGGCTGAGGTTAGACGGCCCTGAGGCGCAACCATTGGGTTGCGTGCGATAAAAGGGCAGCTATAGGTACTTTTTCTCGCCCGCCCTGTGGTCTTCACATCTCGTTCGCAACTCGGGCACCCCTCGCTCTAAGATCCGGGGCATGAGCGACCTTCGCGAGCCGCTGGAAGCGGAGCGGTTGCTCACCACCGAGCCCGACGCCTACCACACGCGCCGGGACTTCCTGCGCCGGACGGCGGTCTCCGCCGGCCTGGCCGCGGGGATGGGCCTCGTCCTGGACCCCGACACGCTCGTCGCCGAGGCGGCCCGGCGCCAGCGCGAGGTCGACCTCCCCTCGCCGCGCAACCTCCCGATCGACACCTTCGTCGTCCTGATGATGGAGAACCGCTCCTTCGATCACTACCTGGGCTGGCTGCCGGGAGCCGACGGGCGTCAGGCGGGGCTGACGTTCACCGACAAGACCGGGGCCACGCACCCGACCCACCGCCTCCAGGGCCAGTTCAACGGCTGCGGCTTCGAGGATCCCGACCACTCGTGGACCGGCGGGCGCACCGAGCTTGACGGGGGCAAGATGGACGGCTTTCTCAAGGCCGCCTCCGACACCCTGTCGATCGGCTACTACACGCAGGACGACCTGCCGTTCACCCCGCACGTCGCCCAGGCGTTCACCGCCTTCGATCGCTTCTTCTGCTCGCAGCTGTCCTCGACGTATCCCAACCGCGAGTACATGCACGCCGGGCAGTCCTACGGCAAGACCGACAACTCGCTGCCCTCGGGCTCGGGCTTTCCGGACTCGACGATCTTCGCCGCCCTGTCCAAGGTCAACGTCGCCAACCACTACTTCTACACCGACATCCCGGTGTCGGCGCTGTGGGGGCAGCCCGGACTGCAGCGCTCCAGCCAGGTCCAGAACTTCTACGAGCAGGCCGCCGCCGGGACACTGCCGGCGCTCTCGTTCGTCGACCCGTCGTTCAACGGCGAGGATCAGGGAACCTCCGGCGACGAGCATCCGCTCGCCGACGTGCGCGTCGGCCAGACGTTCATCGCCGACATCGTGCACGCGTTCATGGAGTCCCCGCAGTGGAAGCGGGGCGCGCTGTTCATCGTCTACGACGAGTGGGGCGGCTTCTTTGACCACGTCGTCCCCCCGCGGGTGCCCGATCTGCGCTCGAGCCGCGATCTCAACCAGGACTTCGGCCAGATGGGCTTTCGCATCCCCGCCGTCGTCGCCTCTCCGTACGCCCGCCGCGGCCATGTCGACCACTCGATCTACGGCTTCGAGTCGATCCTCAAGATGATCCGCTACCGCTACGGCCTACCCCCGCTGACGCCGCGCGATCTGTACGCCAACAACATCGCGGCCGCCTTTGACTTCGCCTCGGCGCCCGACCTCACCCCGCCGGCTCTGCCCCAGCCGCCGGAGATCATCGCCTCACCCTGTGCCGGCGCGCCGCCCGCCGACTCCGGTGGCGCCGGCATCGACGCCGGGGGTGCTCGGCTCGCCGCCCCCGGGCGGACTCGCCCGCCGGCGGGAGTCCGAGCAGGCCGCCCACGAGCGCGCCCGTCGCGAGCGTGCCGCCGTCGTGCGTCCCAAGCCCCATGATCTGGCGGCGCTCGTCAGCACCGGCTACCTCGAGCGGCTCGGCTTTGACTACACGCCGGCCACCCCGGCGACGATGTACCGGGACCCCTCCAAGCTCGGGATGCGTCCTTGATCAGGCGCCTCGGGTTTGCCGGCGTGCTCGTCGGGGCGCTCGTCCTGGCCGTGGCGCCGGCGCTGGGCGACAGCTTCACCCCGGTTGCCCTGACCGTCTCGGTGCCCGGCTCGGCCGGGCAGGGCGTGGCGCTGGCCGTTCGCGTGACCGTCAGCGCCGACCCGGGGGTGCTCGACACCTCCGAGGGGCCGATGCGGATCGGCGTCAAGCTGGCCACCGGCGACTGCGGGGGCAGCTTCGAGACGACGACGGGCGCGACGCTGCTCGACGCCCCGCTCGACCCGCAGCCGACGTCGGGCAAGGCGTACTCGGCGACGGCGAGCGGCTCGGGCACGCCCACGGCCACCGGCCAGCAGACGGTCTGCGTGTTCCTCGAGGATGCCGACGTCCATCGCGTCTACGCCAACGATGAGTCCCAGCTGATCGACGTCACGGCGGTCAGTGCGGCGTGCCGGGGCCGGGCGGCCGCCTACGCCTCGGCGGTCCGGGCGCTGGCCCGCGCAAAGACGACGCTCGCCCGCGACCAACGTCGCCTGAAGGCCGCCCGGCGCACCCTGTCCCGGGCGCGGCGCCACCGGGCGCGTGACCGTCGAGCCGTGGCCGCGCGCCGGCGCGCGGTGACCCGGCAGAAGCGCACCGTCGCGGCTCGCAACCGCACCGTGGTTCGCGACCGCAACCGTGCCCGGTCGAGCTGCGGCGCGGGTCTGCCACTTTGAGCTGGCGCCGCGCGATCGGCCTTGCCCTCGCCGCGGTCGCGAGCGTGGCCATGACCGGCGTGGCCGGCGTCGCCGGACCGGCGCCGGCCTCGGCGGCGACGATCGGCCACGTGTTCGTGATCGTGCTCGAGAACGAATCCGCGGCGACCACCTTCGGTCCGTCATCTCCGGCCCCCTACCTGTCCAAGACGCTGCGGGCTCAGGGCGCCTACCTGCCCAACTACTACGCCACCGGCCACGAGTCCAACGACAACTACATCGCGATGGTCTCCGGTCAGGCGCCCAACGCCGACAACCAGGCCGACTGTCAACACTTCGACGACCTCGTGCCGGGCACGATCGGCGCCAACGGTCAGGCCCAGGGGGTGGGGTGCGTCTATCCGGCCGCCGTGCCGACGATCGCCTCCCAGCTGACCGCCGGCGGGATGAGCTGGCGCGGCTACGAGGAGGACATGGGCGCCGATCCCGCGCGCGAATCAGCGGTGTGCGGGCATCCGGCGGTCGGCACCAGCGACAACACCCAGTCGGCGACCGCCACCGACGAGTATGCGACGCGCCACGACCCGTTCGTCTACTTCCACTCGATCATCGACGACACCACCCTGTGCGACACCCACGTCGTCGGCCTCGACGCGCTGCCCCAGGACCTGGCCAGCGTCGCCGCCACGCCCAACTACTCATTCATCACGCCCGATCTCTGCAACGACGGCCACGACATGCCCTGCAAGAACGGACAGCCGGGCGGCCTGGCCTCGGCCGACGCGTTTCTCCAGACCTGGGTGCCGAAGATCACCTCCTCGCCGGCGTTCGAGCAGGACGGACTGCTGATCGTCACCTTCGACGAGGCGGCGACGTCGGACGCGAGCAGCTGCTGCGGCGAGATGCCGGGCCTCGGCAGCCCGTCGCCGGGCGGCACCGGGCCGGGTGGCGGCGACATCGGTGCCGTCCTGCTCTCGCCGTGCATCGCTCCCGGGACCGTCTCGCCGACGGCCTACAACCACTACACGATGCTCGGCAGCGTGGAGAACCTGTTCGGCCTCGCCCATCTCGGCGAGGCCGGCCTCCCCGGCGAGACGTACTTCGGCTCGGACATCTTCAACCGCCCCTGTGGTGCGACCGGCGGGGCCGGTCCGCCGGGGCCAACCGCCACCGTCCGCGCGCCCGCCGTGGCCTCCACCGCCTCCACCCGGGCCCGGGTCACGCTGCACTTCGGGGCCACCCCCGCGGCTCGCGCCTATGAGGTGCAGGTCCGCGACGCGGCGCTGCCCGCCGCCCGGTGGCGCACCCTCGCCGGCGCGACGACCAAGCGATCGCTGACCTTCTCCGGCGCCCCCGGTCACACGTACGTGTTCCGGGTGGCGGCGGTCGGGTCAGCCGGCGCCGCCGGCGCGTTCGCCACCGCCACCACCGTGATTCCCACCGGCGTCAGGCCGGCCAAGGGCCACTACAGCCGCCACTGGAGGGTCGTGCGTCGCACCGGCGCCTGGCAGCAGCGAGCCATCCAGACGACGACCCGCGGCGCGAGCTTCTCGCTGCGCTACGCCGGCGGGTCGCTGTCGCTGATCGGCGAGAAGGCCGCCCGCGGTGGGGTGCTGCGGGTGACCTTCGACGGCCACGCGCGCACCCTGCGCCTGCACGCCTCGCAACTGCATCGCCGGCGCACGCTCGTCACCTTTGCGGCGACGGCCGGCGTGCACCACGTGAAGCTGAAGGTGCTGCGGGGGCTCGTCGCCCTCGAGGGCTACGGGATCGCGGCTCGCACGGGCTGAGCCAGCCCGCCGTCGGATAGGATCCCGCCGGTTCGGTCCGGTGCGGTTGACGCAGGGGAAGGGAACGATGCGCAAGTGGCTGTCGGTCATCGTGCTGGCGATCAGCGTGCTGGGCTCGCTTGGAGCGGCGGCCGCGGCGTCGGCGGCGCTGCCGCCGATCCGTCACGTGTTCATCATCGTGCTCGAGAACGAGTCCGCGGCGACGACGTTCGGGGCCTCGTCGCCCGCGCCCTACCTGTCGCAGACGCTGACCTCCCAGGGCGCGTTCGTGCCCAACTACTACGGGATCGGGCACAACAGCCTCGATAACTACATCGCGATGATCGGCGGGCAGCCGCCTAACCCGACGACCCAGGCCGACTGCGCGACGTTCAGCGACATGACCAACCAGGGCACCCCCAGCGAGAGCGGGTGCGTGTATCCGGCCGCCGTGCCGACGATTGCCTCGCAGCTGGCCGGTGCTGGGTTCACGTGGCGCGGCTACATGGACAGCATGGGCGCCGACCCGGCTCGGGAGGCGGCGACCTGCGCGCATCCCGCGATCGGCAGCGCCGACAACACCCAGTCTGAGACGGCGACCGATCAGTATGCGACGCGCCACGATCCGTTCGTCTACTACCACTCGATCATCGACGACCAGGCGTCGTGCGATAGCCATGTCGTCAACCTGACCGCATTGCCGGCGGATCTGGCCAGCCTCGCGACGACTCCCAACTACGTGTTCATCACGCCCGGCCTGTGCAACGACGGGCACGACACCGGCTGTCCCAACGGGCAGCCGGGGGGCTCGCGCAGGCCGACGGTTTCCTCAAGACGTGGGTGCCGCAGATCACCGCTTCGCCCGCCTACCAGCAGGACGGACTGCTGCTGATCACCTTCGACGAGGGCATCAACGACTCCAGCTCGTGCTGCGGCGAGGTGCCGGGGCCGGCGGCCGCGAAGCCCGGTGGGAGCGAGGCGGGCGACGGATCGGGCGGCGGACGCGTCGGCGCCGTGCTGCTCTCGCCGTTCATCAAGGCCGGCACGGTCTCGACGACCGCCTACAACCACTACTCGATGCTCGGCAGCATCGAGGACCTGTTCGGCGTGCCGCATCTCGGCTTCGCCCAGCTGTCGGGCGAGACCGACTTCGGGTCCGACATCTACACCAGTTACACCCCGCCGCTGCCGATCCCGCTGCCGATCCCGCCGGCGATCATTCCGTCCCATGCGGCGCCCGTGACCACGCTGACGGCGCCGCCGATCGCCGCCACGGCGTCGGCGCGCGCGCAGGTGACCCTGCACCTCAGCGCCACCGCCGCGGGCGGCGCGACCGTCGGGTCCTACTCCGTGCAGGTGATGGATCTCGGCATGCGCAACCCCACGTGGCGCACGCTCGCCGCCAGCACCCGGCAGACGTCGCTCACGTTCGCGGGGACCGCCGGTCACACGTACGCGTTCCGTGCGGCTGCCACCGACACCGACGGTCAGACGGGCGCGTTTGCCACGAGCACGACCGTGATTCCGAGCGGCGTCAAGCCGACCAAGGGCCACTACGGCACGGGGTGGAAAACGATCAAGCGCACGGGGGCGTGGCTGGGCCAGGCGATCACGAGCTCCACCGCCGGTGCCGCGTTCACGCTGCGCTACCAGGGTGCAACGCTGACCCTGATCGGCGAGACGACCCCCGCGGGGGAAGGGTCCAGGTCACACTCGACGGTCACCGCCGGACCCTGCGGCTGCACTCGCCCCACCTGCGCGTTCGCCAGACGCTCGCCAGCTTCACCGCCAAGGTCGGCGCACACCATCTGACGTTGACGGTCCTGAGCGGGACCGTCGCGCTCGAGGGCTACGGGATCGCGGCCCGCACCGGCTAACTGAGCTCGTCGCGGGCGCTCGGCGCCTCAGCGTTCTGGCCGTTGCGCTCGCGCAGCGAGCGCGGCAGCTCCTCGGGCGCCGGTTCGAGCTCGGGCGCCGGGACGGCATCGAGCTGCGGTGGCGCGCCGGGCGCCGGGTCGGTGGTCTCGCTCTCCCCGGCGGCCGTGGTGCCCATCGCCTCCAGCATCGGGCGTATGAGGTCGATCGGCATCGGGAACACGATCGTCGAGTTCTGTTGACCGCCGATCTCCCGCAGCGTCTGCAGGTAGCGCAGCTGCAGGGTCGTTGGGTTGCGGCTCATCACGTCGGCCGCCTCGGCCAGCTTGGCCGCCGATTGGAACTCTCCTTCGGCGTTGATGATCTTGGCTCGCCGCTCGCGCTCGGCCTCGGCCTGGCGGGCGATGGCGTGCTGCATCCGCTCGGGGATCTCGACGTCCTTGATCTCGACCATCGTCACCTTGATTCCCCACGGCTCGGTCTGGGTGTCGATCACCTTGGCCAGCGACTCGTTGAGGTGCTCGCGCTCGGACAGCAGCGTGTCGAGGTCGGCGACGCCGAGCACCGAGCGCAGCGTCGTCTGCGCGATCTGCAGCGTCGCCGACTGGAAGTTCTCCACCTCGGTGACCGCTCGGCTGGGATCGATCACCCGGTAGTAGGCGACGGCGGTCACGCGCGCCGGGACGTTGTCGCGGGTGATGATCTCCTGGGGCGGCACGGTCAGGGTGACCGTGCGCAGGCTGACGCGGACCATGCGGTCAAGCGTCGGGATGAGCAGCTGCAGCCCCGGGCCACGCTGCTCCATGAGGCGTCCCAGGCGAAAGACGATCCCGCGTTCGTACTCGCGCAGCACGCGCACCGAGCTGGCCAGGGTGGTCAGTCCGACGACGAGTAGCACGGCGAGGACGACGACAATTGCGAGGACCATTACAAGAGCTCCCATTTCTCCGCCGGGCGCACCGACAGCGTCAACCCGTTCAGCCGCTCCACGACGACGGGATCGCCGGCGTGCAGCCCACCGTTCTCGGCCTCCTCGTCGCTATCGGGCCCCAGCGAGCGCCGAGCGCGCCACAGCGAGCCGCCGAGCGCGACGCGGCCGTCGGACTCGGCCCAGCTGCGCACGACCCCGATCTGGCCGATGAGGCCCTCGGCGCCGGTGCGGACCCGGCGGTCGCGAACCGCGTAGCCGTTCTTGATCGACAGCAGCAGCGCGCCCCCGCCGGCGCCGGCGAGCGCCAGTCCCCCGAGCAGGCCCAGGGCGAGGCCGGCGCCGAGACCGCTGATCGCCAGCACGGCGCCCACGGCCAGCGTCACCACGCCCAGCCCACCCGCGACGCCGTGGGCGGGATAGTGCGCTTCGGCGGTCGCGACCAGCGCGCCCACGACCAGCAGAACCATCCCGAGTGTCGTCATCGCCTTAATCGTACGCCCGTCAAGCGCCGATCAATACCTTTGAGCGCGTGAATCCGACGCCGACGATCGACCGGCGGCTGCGCAACACCGCCCTGCTGGTCGCGGCCTGCTTCTTCATGGAGAACCTCGACGGCACGATCGTCACCACTGCGGCGCCGCGGATCGGCCGCGCGCTCGGGGTGCCGGCGACCTCGGTCAGCCTCGTGATCGCCGCCTACCTGGTCACCCTGGCGGTGCTGATCCCGCTCAGCGGCTGGCTGGCCGCGCGGTGGGGCGCGCGCCCGGTGTTCCTGGCGGCGATCGCCATCTTCACCGCCGCGTCACTCGGCTGCGCGCTGAGCACCGCGTTCGCCGAGCTGGTGGCGTTCCGGGTGGCCCAGGGGGCGGGCGGGGCGATGATGGTCCCGGTGGGCCGGCTCGTCGTGTTGTCGGAAACCGAGAAGTCCGACCTGCTGAGAATCACCTCGCTGCTCGTGTGGCCGGCGCTGATCGCCCCCGTCGTCGCTCCCCTCGCCGGGGGCCTGTTGACGACCTATGCCAGCTGGCGGTGGCTGTTCTTGATCAATGTGCCGCTCGGGGTGATCGCCTTCGCGGTCGCCTGGCGGCTGATTCAGCCCGGGCGCTCGGCGACCCCGCCACCGTTGGACGTGGCCGGCGTGCTGCTCACCTGCGCCGGACTGGCCGCCGCCACCTACACGGCAGAGCTGCTTGCCAAGACGGTCGTCGACTGGACGTTCGCGGTCGTGCTGGGAGTCGTCGCGACCGTCCTGCTGGCGGCCGCCGTCCGCCATCTGCGCCGCGCCGCGCACCCGCTGGTCAACCTGCGCACGCTCGAGGTGACGACGTTTCGCACCGCGCTGGGCTCGGGCTCGCTGTTCTGGATGAACGTGGCCGCCGTCCCGTTCCTGCTCACCCTGCTGTTTCAGAACGTGTTCGGCTGGAGCCCGGTGAAGTCGGGCGCGCTCGTGCTGTTCGTGTTCGTCGGCAACATCGCGATCAAGCCGGCGACGACGCCGCTGCTGCGCCGTTTCGGCTTTCGGCGGGTGCTGGTCGCCGCGACCGCCGGGGCGGCCCTCGCCATGGTCGCCGCCGGGCTGTTCACCGCGGCCACGCCGCTGGTCGTGATCGCCCTCGTCGCGATGCTCGGCGGGGTGGGGCGCTCCGTGGGGATGACCGGCTACACGACGATCGCCTTCTCGGACACCCCGCCGGCACAGATCCGCGATGCCAACACGTTGCAGGCGACCGCGCAGCAGCTGTCGATCGGCCTCGGCGTGCCGGTGGCGGCCGTCGCGATCCGTGCCGGACGGCCGATCGCCCATCTCTTGCACCCCCATCCGGCACCCGGCACCGCCTACACCGTGGCCTTCGTCCTCATGGCGGCCGTCGTGCTCGTCGCCACCGCCGCCGCCCTGCGCCTGCACCCGGATGCCGGATCGGCCGTCTCACGCCGCGCCGAGCCGTCGACCGAAAGCGCGTGACGATCCTTTTACTATCGCCTGCGGGGCGGGAAGTATGTTTGAAGCAGCGCCTCTCGCGTCAATCTTCCCAGTAACCAGGGCCCCGATCTCAGAGGTAGGCCACATGACCAACGAAGAAATTCATCAGCTCGCCCAGCGCCTACGAATCGACTCGATTCGCTCATCCGACGCCGCGCAGTCGGGGCACCCCACCTCGTCGATGTCGGCAGCCGACCTGATGGCGGTCCTCATGGCCCGCCACCTCCGTTACGACTTCGACGACCCCAAGAACCCCAACAACGACCACCTGATCTTCTCCAAGGGCCACGCGTCGCCGCTCGTCTACGCCATGTTCGCCGCCGCCGGCGCGATCACCGACGAGGAGCTGCTCACCTTCCGCCAGTTCGGCTCGCGTCTGCAGGGTCACCCGACGCCCGAGCTTCCGTGGGTCGACGTCGCCACCGGCTCGCTGGGCCAGGGCATGCCGATCGCCGCCGGAATCGCGCTCTGCGCCCGTGACCTGGACCGCCTGCCCTACCGGGTGTGGACGCTGTGCGGCGACTCCGAGATGGCCGAGGGCTCGATCTGGGAAGCCGTCGAGCACGCCGGCAAGGAGGGCCTGGACAACCTCGTCGTCGTCGTCGACGTCAACCGCCTCGGCCAGCGCGGCGAGACGATGCACGGCTGGAACCTGAACTCCTACGCCGACCGCGCGCGGGCCAGCAACTGGCACGCGATCGAGATCGACGGCCATGACATCGCCGCCATCGACCGCGCCTACGCCGAGGCCGAGGCGACCGCCGACCGGCCGACGATGATCGTCGCCCGAACGATCAAGGGCTACGGCGCGACCGAGACGGCCAACGTCGAGGGCAAGCATGGTCAGCCGCTCAAGGATCCCAAGAAGGCGATCGAGGAGCTCGGCAACGTCGGTCCGGTCCACGTCGATGTCGCCAAGCCCGAGAGCGCCGGTCAGCCCCACCGCTTCGAGAGCGATCCGTCGGCTGCCCTGCCCAGCTATGAGGTCGGCGGTGACGCCGTGCCGACGCGCAAGGCGTTCGGCGAGGGCCTCGCCGCCCTCATGCAGCGCCGCGGCGACGTCGTCGCCCTCGACGGCGAGGTCGGTAACTCGACCCACCTCGAGGAGGTGCTCAAGAAGACCCCCGAGCGCTACTTCGAGGTCTACATCGCCGAGCAGATGATGATGGCCGAGGCGATCGGCTTTCAGGTGCGCGAGTGGACGCCGTTTGCCGCTACCTTCGCCGCGTTCCTCTCGCGCGCGTATGACTTCGTGCGCATGGCCGTCATCTCGCAGGCCAAGCTGTGCATCAACGGCTCCCACGCCGGCGTCTCGATCGGCGAGGACGGTCCCTCGCAGATGGCGCTCGAGGATCTCGCCGAGTTCCGCGCGCTCGGCGGGTCCGTCGTCCTGTACCCCTCCGATCCCAACCAGACGGTCAAGCTCGTCCAGCAGATGGCCGAGCACGACGGGATCTCCTACCTGCGCTCGACCCGGTCCGGCCTGCCGACGCTCTATGAGGCCGACGAGGAGTTCACGATCGGCGGCTCACGCGTGGTCCGCGAGTCCGATGACGACCAGGTGGCGCTGATCGGCGCCGGGGTCACCCTGCACGAGGCGCTCAAGGCCGCCGACGCGCTGGCCTCCGATGGGATCAACGCGCGGGTGATCGACCTCTACTCGGTCAAGCCGGTCGACGCCGACACCCTGGCCGCCGCCTCGAGTGCCACCGCCGGCCGGCTCGTGGTCGTCGAGGACCACTGGGCCGAGGGCGGGATCGGCGACGCCGTGCTCGACGTCTTCGCCGACGCCGACGAGCGCCCGCGCATCGTCAAGCTCGCCGTCCACGAGATCCCCGGCTCGGGCAAGGGCGCCGAGCTGCTGCACGCGGCCGGCATCGACGCCGACGCGATCGAGGCCGCCGGGCGGCGTCTGGCCGAGCTCGGGCCGCAGATCGGCGCCGCAGCCGCCCACGCCTCAGCCGGCGACTGACCCCGTCGGCTCGCCGCCGGACGTCCCGCCGCGGGGGGTCCGGCGGTCCCGCGGCCGGCGTGCGTCCGCCGATGGCGGTGGCGTGGTCGTCGAGCACCCGCTGGGCCGTTGGCGGCGGGTGGGGATGGTGCTTGCGGCACACGATGTAGCTGGTGCCGGGCACCTGGGCTCGCCCGATCCGCCAGCAGCCCTTGACGTGGCAGTTGTGGTGGCGCGCGACCGCGTAGCCGCCGCCGAGCAGGGTGATGTCGGCCAGCGGGCCGCTGATGAAGTTGTAGCCGTCGGGGTCGTGCCAGGTCCATCGCACGGCGTGGTAGGCCCAGTCGGCGACGCTTGCGATCACCATCGAGCAGCGAAGCTATTGCCTGCCGCGGACGCCCCCGTCAGCGGTGGACGACGACCTTGCCGACCATCCGTCCGGACTCGACCAGCTCGTGTGCGCGTCTCAGTCCCGCGGCCGAGAAGTCGTCGATCGCCTGCGTCATCGTCGTCCGCAGCCGTTGCTCGTCGACGAGGTCGGCGACGTGGGAGAGCAGGTGCTTGTGCTCGATCATGTCCGGCGTCTCGAACATCGGCCGGGTGAACATCAGCTCCCAATGCCAGGCGACGCTCTTGGTCTTCAGGGGCAGGAGATCAAGGCCCTTGGGCTCGTCGAGCGCCGTGATCTCCCCGAACGGGCGGATGATCTCGGCGTAGGCGTCGACGTTGTCGCGCGAGTGCGGGCTGAGGATGTAGTCGACCTCCTCGATTCCGTGTGCGCGCAGCGAGTCCACGAGGTCGTGGTGGTCGACGACCGCGTCGGCCCCCAACCCAGTGACCCAATCGCGTGATTCGGTGCGCGACGCCGTGCCGACGACGCGCAGGCTCGTGAGCTGCTTGGCCAGCTGGATCGCCATCGAGCCGACACCGCCGGCGCCGCCGACGACGAGCAGCGTTCCCGTCGAGCCGGCCGTCAGCCGGAAGCGCTCGAACAGCGTCTCCCACGCGGTGATCGAAGTCAGCGGCAGGGCCGCCGCCTCGGCGAAGCTCAGCGAGCCCGGCCGATCAGCGACGATCCGCTCGTCGACGGCCTGCAGCTCGGCGTTGGCGCCCTGACGGGTGACATCGCCGGCGTAGTAGACCTCGTCGCCGACGGCGAGCGTCGAGACCTCGGGGCCGACCTCCTCGACGATCCCGGCTGCGTCGTAGCCGAGCACCGTCGGGGTGTCGCTCGCCTCCAGGCTGGCTCGGCGCTTGATGTCGACCGGGTTGACGGAGACCGCCTGCACGCGGACGAGCACGTCGCGCGGACGCAGGTCCGGCGCCGGCAACTCGACGTCGACCAGGCTCCGCGGGTCCGAGACCGGCAAGGCCTCGTATGAGCCGATCGCGCGCATGGGGCCGACACTAACCGACGCTCGCCGGCGGCGACCCCGCCGCGGCGGAGATGCCGCGGTGGACGACCGGGGAGGACTGCATCACCGAGCTCGTCGTCTGTCCGTAGGCGGCGAACTCATCGATGACCGTTTCGAGATGCTCGACATCGCGGACGTAGGCCGTCATCACGTAGCAGTCATCGCCGGTGACCCGATGGCACTCGATCACCTCGGGGGTGTCGCGGGCCAGCCTGGCGACCTCGGTGAGTTGACGGGGCGCGGGCCGGATCCGGATGATGACGCCGAGCGTATAGCCGAGGCGGCGGGGATCGATATCGGCGTGATAGCCGCGAATCACTCCGGCGGACTCCAGGCGCCGGATCCGCTCCGCGACGGCCGGCGAGGACAGGCCGACGCGCCGGCCGAGCTCGGCCAGGGACGTCCGCGCGTCGCGCTGAAGCTCGGAGAGCAGAAGCACATTCGTGGAATCGAGAAGATTATCGTCGGCAGAAGCCGGTGAGCGCCTTTGTTCTGAAGGCATGGATGGCAATATACCTTCGCTCGGTCCTGTTGTCTGCCCCGCCCCGTTGACAGACTTGCTCCATGGCCGCCACGACCGACCGGCCCGGATCCGCGCCCCTCGGAGATCGCCGTCAGTCAGTGCGGCGAGCGATCGACACCGCGCCGCCTCACCTGTACTTCCTCATCAGCGCCATCTTTCACTACCTGGGCCCGGCGTTCGCCGTGTTGCTGTTCGCGCGCATCGACGTGCTCGGCGTGGCGTGGTTGCGGATCGTGTCCGCGGCCGCCATCTTCGCCCTGTGGCGCCGACCGTGGCGGGCGTTTCTCGCCCAGGATCGCAGTGGCCGCCGTCTGCTCCTGGCCTGGGGCGCAGTGCTCGCCGTCATGAACGCCTGCTTCTACACGGCCATCGATCACCTTCCGCTCGGCACCGTCGCGGCCATCGAGTTCCTTCCCGTCATCGTGCTGGCGGCCCTCGGGGCCAGGTCGGTGCGCAACGCCGTCGCCCTGGCGCTCGCGGTCCCGGGCGTGTACCTCCTCACCGACGTCCAGCTCAGCGCCCAGCCGCTGGGGCTCGCCTTTGCGTTCGCCAACGCGATCCTGTTCACCCTCTACATCGTGCTCGCCGACCGCGTGGCCAAGCGACCGCAGATCGGCGGCATCGATGGCCTGGCGGCGGCAATGGTGATCGCCGCCCTCGTCATCACGCCGATCGGAGGATGGGCGGCCCTGCCGGCGCTCGGTGACCCGGTCGGTCTCCTCGCCGGCATCGGGGTGGGCATCTCGTCATCGGTCATCCCGTATGTGACCGACCAGCTCGCGCTGGCCCGGCTCTCGCGCGCCACGTACGCGCTGATGGTCTCGCTGCTGCCGGCGACCGCCGTCGTCATCGGCATCATCGTCCTCACCCAGATCCCCACCGCGCTGGAGACGCTCGGCGTCGCGCTGGTCGTGGCCGGCGTCGCGCTGCACCGCGACCCGGCGGCCGCCCATGATCAGAGGATGGGCCGCCGCGAGCGACATCGCGCGATGGGACAATGCCGTGGTGCTGGCGGGGATCTATGACTCGCGCGGTCATGACCGCGCCCGAGCGGCTGCGCGGCTGAGCAACGCGTTCGGGCCCGAGGTCGAGGCCGGCGCGTACTGGGCTGGTCCGCTCGTGGTCGTCCACTCGGCGCCGGCTCAGGGGACCTGGGAGCCAGGGGGCGCCGGGTGCGTGCTGGAGGGCTCGATCTACAACGCCGCAGAGCTCGCGCACGAGCTGGGCGTGGACCCGGCCGTGGCGCCGTGCCGACTGGCGGCGGCCGCGTACGCGCGCTGGGGCGAGACGATGCCGGCGCGCCTGCGCGGGCGGTTCGCGCTGGTCGCCTGGAACGGCGAGGAGATTCTCGTGGCCGGAGACCAGAAGGGGATCGGCGCCGTGTTCGTGCGCCGCAGCGGCGAGGAGATCGCGTTCGCGGGCGAGGTGCGCGACCTCCTCGGCCTGCTCGTGCGGACCCCGGCTCCTGATGAGGTGGCGCTGGTTCACTGGCTCACCTGGCAATCGTTCCGCCGGCGGACGATGTACGAGGGGGTGACCCGGCTCGGCGCCGGCGGACGCCTGTCGATCCGCCGCGGCGAGGTCTCGGAGGCCCGGTACTGGACGCCCGCGTACGAGCCGTGCACCGACTCGCGCCTGGAGTGCGCGGCCGCGCTCCGGCAGTCGATCACGCGGGCGGTTCAACGGTGCGCGGGCGGGCTGGAGGAGATCGGCGTCCAGCTCAGCGGTGGACTCGACTCGTCGATGGTGGCGGCGGTCACGGCTCGCACGCTCGGCGACCCGGGCGCCCTGCGCAGCTACTCGTGCGTGTTCGCCGGGGATCGATGGATGGATGACAGCCGTTTCATCGACGCCCTGCTCGCCGACGTGCCGATGCGCGACACGCGCTACCGGCCGCACCCGACTGGGCTCTTGGCGGTGATCCTCGAGTACCTGCGCGACTGGAGGATGCCGACCCACGGCCTGGGATGGCTGATGAACCTCCCGGTGATGCGCGGCGCCGCGGGCGACGGCATCGGGGCGTTGCTCGACGGGCACGGCGGCGATTCGCTGTTCGGTCCGGCCGAGTTCCTGCTCGCGGATCTGATCCGCGGGGGTCAACTGCTCGCCGCGGCCGAGCTCGCGCGCAACCGCTGGCCGGGGGCGAGCGCGGAGACGCCGTGGTCGACGACGGCGCGCACGGTTGCCCCGTACGCGCTCGGTGCGCTTCCGATCCGGGTGGCGACGGCGCTCGATCGCCGCACGGCGGTGCCCCCGTACGTGAGCCCCCGGGCAGCGCGGGTCCTGAGCGACTCGCGGGACACCTACGACTGGGCGACGGGTGAGAGCGCGCCACGGTGGTGGCTGGGGTTGAGGCACCGCCTGACCGTCCTCGACGATTGGCCGTCTGACTACTTCCGCCACCACTCCGCCAAGTGGGGCGTCGAGGTCCGCTCGCCGCTGCACGACGTCGAGCTGGCCGAGACCGTGCTGCGGATCCCCGCCGAGCACGGGTTCGGACCACGGCTGGACCGGCCGCTGGCCCGCGAGGCCGTCGCCGGCCTGATCCCGGAAGCGCTCAGGCTGCGACGACGCAAGACGCTCTACACGTATTTCTACCGCGAGTGCGTCACCGGGCCCGACTTGCCGGCGATCCAGCGGCTGCTCGGCGGCGACCGGCTGGAGATCACGCCCTGGGTGAGGCCCGACTACCTGCGCGAGCGGCTGAGCAAGCCGCCCGGGCCGCTCACGCCCGGCCGGCTCGACTGGGTTCGCGACGTCACCGGCTGCTTGGCGGTCGAGTGTTGGCTGCGGTCGCTGTCGGACCCCTCCTTCGCAAGTGACCTGCTCGCCGATCCGGCGCTCAGCCGGCCCGGCTGGGTGGCGCTGTGAGGTCGGCGACCCCGTCGCGCTCGGTGCGGGCGAGCCGCGACGCAGCGCGCCGCGGCTCGTGCCAACTAGCTAGATCGCGTGCTCCGCGGGGAGGCCGCCGGCGACCCGCTCGGCGTCATCCGGCCCGACCTCGAGATCCTCGACCTCGGCCTGCTGTGAGCTCTTCTCGTCGGCATCGGAGTCCGCCGCGCGCTCACGCTTCTCATCGTCGGTCATTTCGCCCCTTCAGATCGATGTTTGACCTGCTGCTGTCTCAGCGAACCGACCTTACCAACAATCGCCAGGGGGGCGATCAGGCTTCAGCGGCTCGGACCGCGGCGGCGCCCTTGGGCGGGAGCCACTTCAGCGACTCGTCGTCCGGGCTGCCGACGAGCCGGAGCGGGGCGTCGCCATCGAGCACCCGGAGCACCCGCAGATACTCCACGGCCTCCACCACGTCGTGCACGCGGACGATGTGCGCGCCGCCGCGGCGAACGCCGAAGCCGACGGCGGCCATCGTTCCGAGGAGCCGATCCGCCGGCGCCCTTCCGGTCAGCATCCCGATGAAGTATTTCCGCGACACCGCGAGCAGGATCGGGCGGTCGAGGCGGTGCAGCTCCACCAATCGCTGCAGGACGGCGATGCTCTGCTCGGGCGTCTTGGCGTAGTCGAGACCCGGGTCGACGATCAGCTGCTCCCGGGACACGCCGCACGCGACCGCGCGGTCGAGCCGCTCGCTCAACAGGGCGAGCACGTCGCGCATCACGTCCGCATAGTCGGGGAACCGCGCTTCCTTCGGACGCGCCCGGGTGTGCATCACGACGAGTCCGCACCGGAACCGGGCGACCAGCTCGGCCAGCTGGGGGTCGGCGAGTCCGCTGACGTCGTTGATCGCCGCGGCGCCGGCGTCGAGCACGGCCTCGGCGACGGCCGGCCTCCAGGTCTCGACCGACACCAGTACGCCGCGGCTCGCGAGCGCGCTCACGACGGGCACGAGCGCGTCGATCTCGACGCTCTCGGCGGCGATCGCCGTGTCCGTCCGACCCGACTGGAAGCCGACGTCGACGATCCGGGCCCCCGCTGCGCGCATGCGAAGGCCGGCGGCGACGTGCGCGTCGGCGCTGGCTCGCACCGTCGCGTCGGCGACGGAGTCCGGGCCGATGTTGAGGATGCCCATGATCAGCGGCGCGTCCGCGGTGACGTCGATAACGGTGTCGCGGACCCGGAGCCTCATAACGAGACGATGTCATACCGCAAGAAGGCGTAGTCCTCGGCGGCGAGCGAGCCCGCGAGCCGCAGCTCGACGGCGAGCCGGGAACCGCCGGCGACGATCGGGTCCCCGGGGCCGCCGACGATCCGGGGCGCCACGGCCAGGACCAGGTGCGTGAGCAGGCGCTGCTCGAGCAGGATCCTCAGCACGGTCGGGCCACCCTCGCACGAGATCCGCCGCAGGCCCCGGCGTCGGAGCTCGCGCAGGAGCCTGGCGAGATCGGGCCGGCCCGACTCCGCCGCCGGCACTCGGATGCAGTCGGCCTCCTCGCCGCACGCCTGGGCGCAGACGATCGACGGAAACGGGCCCGAGAGCGCCGGCGCGCCGGCCAGGCTGCCCGCCGTCGTGGCGAGGATGCACAGCGTCGGCTGCGGCGCGAGGCCGGCCGCCTGCCGCCGCGCGGCGGCAGGCCCCGAGAGCAGCGCCCCGTAGCCCTCCGCCCGGGCGGTGGCCGCGCCGATCAGGATCGCGTCGGACCGCTCGCGCATCGCCAAGAGCACGGCCTGATCGACGGGCGCGGTCAGGGCCCCGACGCGCCCGTCGGCGGTCGCGCGCCCGTCGGCGGAGGTGACCATGACGCCTGTGAGCGATTCGGATCGGTCGGTGTCGACGGGGCCAAGCAGCGAGTCGATCTGCACTTGGGACAGCGCTGGCACCGGTGGCACGGGCGGAGATGGTACGGAGCCGTGGACGGCGCCGGCGAGCGTGGGTTGACGTGTGAAGTTGCGCGCATGGCCTGCCGCGGTGGACGTCCATCGCGCGGCTCGGTCCTCCGGATGCGTCCGCGCTGGTAGGGTCGGCTCAAATCGGGACTGGGCGCAGGTCGGAGGTGGGCGAATGTCGGGACGGACGAGACTGTCACGGGCGACGCTGGCGACGCTCGCGACGCTGGCGTGGTCGCTGGTGTGGGCGGGGAGTGCGTCGGCTTCGGACTTCACGCAGGTCAACGGCTCGCCGTTCACGGTCGCCGACAGCGGCAACGGCAGCCACGTCCTGCCGTTTGCGGTGGCGTTCAGCCCAGACGGGCGGCTGCTCGCCACCGGCGACCAGATTCATGCCGTATCGGTGTTCTCGGTCGGGCCGGGTGGCGCGCTCACGCAGGTCAGCGGCTCGCAGTTCACCACGGGCACGGGCTCTGGCACCGGCGTTCTCTCGGTGGCGTTCAGCTCGAGCGGGGGACTGCTGGCGGCCACCAACAGCAATGCGACCGTGTCGGTGTTCTCGGTCGGGCCGGGCGGGGCGCTGACGCAGGTCAACAACTCGCCGTTCGCGACCGGTGGAAGCGGAGACCCGGGCGCGGTGGCGTTCAGCCCGACCGCGGCACTGCTCGCCATCGCCAACTTCAACCACTCGGTGTCGGTGTTCTCGGTCGGGTCCGGCGGCGCGCTCACGCCGGTGACCGGCTCGCCGTTTGACACCGGCAACAACAGCGCGCCGATCGGCTTGGCGTTCAGCCCGGATGGAGGACTGCTCGCGGTCGCCGATGACAACAACCGCAGCGTGCCTGTGTTCTCAGTCGGGGCGGGCGGCGCGCTGACGCCGGTCGCCGGATCGCCGTTCACCAATACCGCGAGTCAACACTCGGTGGCGTTCAATGCGAGCGGAGGACTCCTCGCCACGGCCAACGCCGACCAGACAGCGTCGCTGTTCTCGGTCGCGTCGGGCGGCGCGCTGACGCCGGTCAGCAACTCGCCGGTCACGACCGGCAGCGAGGCACCGGTGGCGCTTGCCTTCAGCTCGAACGGGCTGCTCGCGATCGCCGGCAACCAAGGCACGCTGTCGGTGTCCGCGGTCGGGTCAGGCAGCACGCTCGCCCCGGTCAGCGGCTCACCGTTCGCGCTCGGCGGCAGTCTGCAGTCGGTGGCGTTCAGCCCGAACGGGGCGTTGGTGGCGACCGTCGACCCGAATGCCAGTCGGCTGTATGTGTTCACCGTGGGGCCGCCGTCCGCATCGATCACCTCACCGGTGGCCGGCGGTCTCTACAAGGTCGGGCAGACGGTCGCGACGCAATTCTCGTGTCACGAGGCGAACTACGGGCCTGGGATTGCATCGTGTACGGACTCGAACGGCTCCGGCGGCCCCGGAACTCTGGACACCACGACCGCGGGACCGCACACCTATACGGTCACCGCGACCAGCCAGGACGGCCAGACGTCGACGGCGAGCATCAGCTACACGGTCGCTGCTGCTCCGTCGGCTTCGATCACCACCCCCATTTCGGGTGGTAGTTACGCGGTGGGGCAGGTTGTGGCGACGCAATTCTCGTGTCACGAGGGAGCTACCGGGCCTGGGATTGCATCGTGTACGGACTCGAACGGCTCCGGCGGCCCCGAACTCTGGACACCGCGACCGCGGGACCGCACACCTATACGGTCACCGCGACCAGCCAGGACGGCCAGGCGTCGACGGCGAGCATCAGCTACACGGTCGCTGCTGCTCCGTCGGCTTCGATCACCACCCCCATTTCGGGTGGTAGTTACGCGGTGGGGCAGGTTGTGGCGACGCAATTCTCGTGTCACGAGGGAGCTAGCGGGCCTGGGATTGCATCGTGTACGGACTCGAACGGCTCCGGCGGCCCCGGAACTCTGGACACCGCGACCGCGGGACCGCACACCTATACGGTCACCGCGACCAGCCAGGACGGCCAGGCGTCGACGGCGAGCATCAGCTACACGGTCGCTGCTGCTCCGTCGGCTTCGATCACCACCCCCATTTCGGGTGGTAGTTACGCGGTGGGGCAGGTTGTGGCGACGCAATTCTCGTGTCACGAGGGGGCTGGCGGGCCTGGGATCGCATCGTGTACGGACTCGAACGGCTCCGGCGGCCCCGGAACTCTGGACACCGCGACCGCGGGACCGCACACCTATACGGTCACCGCGACCAGCCAGGACGGCCAGGCGTCGACGGCGAGCATCAGCTACACCGTGACGTCGCCCGCGCCCGTGACCTCGCCCGCGCCCGCGCCCGTGACCTCGCCCGCGCCCGTGACCTCGCCCGCGCCCGTGCCCGCGCCGGTGACCCCACCCGTTGTCGCGACCTCACCCACGGCGCGCCTGAGCGGTCTGACGCTCTCGCCACGCGCGTTCACGCCGGCGGCCAACGGCCCGACGCTCGCGCGCGCCCCGAGTACCGGCACCCGGATCAGCTATCGGGATACGCTCGCGGCGACGACGCGCTTCCAAGTGCTCCGCTGCATCGCCATCCGCGAGCGCTGCAGTCGCCTGCGCGCCGTGGGAGCGTTCAGCCATCAAGACCGCAGCGGCGCGAATCGACTCCGATTCACCGGCCGTCTGGGTCGGCATCCGCTGACCGAAGGCCGCTACCTGCTGCAGGCCACCGCGACACTCAACGGCCAACCGAGCAAGCCCGCCAGCGTCACGTTCACGATTCTGTAGCTCGGGCAACCACGTCGCCGACTGCGGCACCGGCACGCATCCGTCTCACTGGCGGAGGACCGCGCGACGGCTTCGCAAGCACTCACCGAGCAGACCCGAGTCTTTCCAGGAACTTCGTGAACATGGAGCTAGCCGGGCTCGAACCGGCGACCTCCTGGGTGCGATCCAGGCGCTCTCCCAACTGAGCTATAGCCCCGGGCGGCGGCGTGAGGCCGCCGGGTGAACAGGCTAGTTTAGTGCCCCGTCGGTTCGGCTGGTGGCCGGTGAAGCGCCCGGGGCGGGCGCGACCGGTGGTGTTGGAAAGCCCCCGACCGGCCGATACCCTCGGCGGACCCTCGAGCACTCATGAGCTTTCGCGCGCGCCTGGCCACCTTCTTCATCCTGATCGTCGTCATCCCGATGGCGGCCGTCGGGGTTCTCGTGTTCAGCCTGATCGATCAGTCGCAGGCGGGCAAGACCGACGCGCGGGCTGCCGGGATCGCCGCGACGGCGCAGAACGTCTATGCCAACGCCAGCCGATCGGCCAGCCTCGATGCGCGAACGCGTCGCTCGGGCGGTTGCCGGTACGCCGGCCGCGCAGGTGCGCCGCCGGGTGGCGACGCTCGCCCGCGAGGCCGGCCTGGCCCGCGTCGAGGTGCGGCTCGGCTCGGCCCGGCCGATCACCGTCGGCGATCGCACCGCGGTCGCTCCGGGCATCGCGGTCGTCCGAGCGACGCGGTCCCGGCCTCGCTGGTCGGTGGAGGCGTCCGAGCTCACCGCGGCCGCCTATGCACGCTCGCTCGCCGGCCCGGGCATCCAGGCCGTCGTCCGTTCCGGCGCCACGACGTTGGCCGCGACGCTGCCCGCGGCCGCGCGCCTGCGGCTGCCCGCCCAGCACGGGACGGTCGCCATCGGCCGCAGCCGCTACCGCGTCGTCACCGAGCGCATGACCGGCTTTCACCGGACCCGGATCGCGGTCTCCGTGCTGTCCAATGTGGGCGTCACCGACGGGTCGCTGAACGAGGACCGGATGCTGGCGGCCGGGTTCATCGCTGCCTTCCTCATCCTCGCGTTCTTCTTCGCGCTGCTCGCCACCCGCGCCCTCCAGGGGCAGTTGGCGCGCTTCCTGGACGCGGCTCGCCGGCTGGGCAGCGGTGATTTCTCATCGCCGATCGAGACGTCCGGACACGACGAGTTCGCCGCCCTCGGCGAGGAGTTCAACAGCATGTCTCGCCAACTCGAGCACCGCCTCCACGAGCTCGAGCAGGAGCGCTCCCGAGTACTGAGCGGGATCCGGCGAATCGGCGAGGCGTTCGCCTCCGGCCTCGATCGCGACGCGCTGCTCGAGCTGTCGCTGAAGACGGCCATCGATGCCACCGGCGCGGACGGGGGACGGGTCAGCGTTCGGGCCAGCCCGGCGCAGTCACTCGCCGAGACCACCCGGGTGGGGCGCCTCGCCGGCCTCGAGGCGCCGATCATCGAGGCCGAGAGTGCGCGCCCTGGAGGGCGACGGGATCGGACAGGCGTCGCAGGGGGATGTCCACATCGCCACCGCGGCCCTCGGGGAGATGCTTCCCGGCGGTCCCAGCCACGGTCTGATCTCCGTCTGTCGAAGCGATCGGCGCTTCACCGACGATGACCTGGACCTGCTGCGGTCGCTGGCCACGCGCGCCACGCTGGCCTTGGCCAACGTCAACCTGCACCTCGAGACCCAGCGCCAAGCCGTCACCGACGATCTCACCGGTCTGGCCTCCCACGGTCGCTTCCAGGACGTGCTGACCGCCGAGATGGAGCAGGTCCGCCGCTATCACTACCCGGTGAGCCTGATCATGCTCGACATCGACAACTTCAAGTCGGTCAACGACGCCTACGGCCATCCCCAGGGCGACGTCGTGCTGCGCCACGTCGCCGATGCGCTGCGCGAGACCTCGCGTGACGTCGATCTGGCCGCGCGCTACGGCGGCGAGGAGCTGGCGCTGATCCTGCCCCACACCGACCTCGAGGGCGCCTACGAGGTGGCCGAGCGCGCCCGGGCGTCGATCGAGGCTCAAGCGGTTCCCGAGCTTGACGGGAATGGGGTCCTGCGGATCACCGCCAGCGTGGGCGTCGCGTCCTCATCTGATGGAGATAAAGACAGCCTGATCGCCGCCGCTGACAACGCTCTCTACGTGGCCAAGCACGAGGGTAAGAACCGCACGGTGAGAGCCGAGCCGCAGACCGCTAACGTGCCGGGCGGGGAGTAGCCTTTGCGGCATGGGTCTACTTGACGACGCGATTCGAGAGCACCTCGACCTGAAGCGGCGCCGCGGCGCCGATCCGACCGAGGTCGAGCGCGCCGAGCGCGAGGCGCTCGGCCCCGTACGCCGCAACCGCGAGGCGCCCGCCGCCGCGGAGGCTGACGAGGACCAGGTTGCGGCCGGTCTCGCCTATGACCAGGCGGACGACGAGGATTGGGCCTACGAGGACGTGGGCGAGCCGGGGCTCGCGGTGGAAGAGGACGAGACAGCGCTGCCGCCGCTGGAGCTGTCGGGCGAGCCGGCCCCGGCGCCCCGCGGGCGTCGGGCCGATCCCGAGCCGGCGTTCCACGAGCCGGCCGTGGACGAGCCCGCCTTCGACGAGCCGGGGTTCGGCGAATCGGCCTTCGAGGAGCCGGGATTCGACGACGAGCCACCGCCCCCGGCAGCGCCCCCGCACTTCGCCCACGGCGCCACCGGCGCCGAGACCACGGAGTACGACGTGGAGGAGGCGCTGACCGCCGATGGCGAGTCCGATGAGGACGTGCTCGAGGAGACGCCCGAGTTCCTCCAGGACACGCCAGACCACGACCGCCTGTGGTTCGAGCAGCGCCCGCCCAAGGACTTCGACTTCGACGGCTGATCCGCCGGCGCAGGGCGGCGTCGGAGCGGCGCAAACGCCCGAACCTCGGGCGGATTTCAGCGCCATTGACGGTGGGGTGGACATCGGCTATACCCAAACTTGACTGATTCAGTCGAGTTTGTCCGCGGATGGAAAGGATCGCCGGTGTTCTTCCGCCAAGTGCTGTACCGGGACCTGGGATGTGCGTCGTACCTGCTCGGCGACGACGGCGAGGCGGTCGTCGTCGACCCGCGCTGGGACATCGACATCTATCTGGAGATCGCGGCCGCGGAGAAGCTGCGGATCACCGATGTGATCGACACCCACGACCACGCCGACCACGTCTCGGGACGGCCGCGGCTCGTGCAGGCGACGGGCGCGCAGTCCCACCGCGCCGCCGCCGGCGATGACGGCGGGCGGGACCGGATTCACACCGGCGACGTGATCTCGGTCGGAGCGCTCCAGCTCCGGGCGCTGGCCGCACCGGGGCATCGGCCCGAGCACCTGGTGTTTGCCGTCGCCGACCTGTCGCGCAGCGCCGAGCCGTGGCTGTTGCTCACCGGCGATTCGCTGCTCGTGGGCGACGTCGCGCGGCCCGATCTCGCCTACGAGCCCGCCGAGGGCGCCACCGCGCTGCACGCCACGTTGCACGAACTGCTCGACCTCGGCGACCACGTCGAGGTATGGCCGGCTCACGTCGGCGGGTCGTTGTGCGGCGGCTCGGCCCTCAGTCACAAGACGAGCTCGACCGTCGGCTTCGAGCGCCGCCACAACCGGCTGCTCGAGATGGCCGCGCCCCGGTTCATCCGCGCGGTGACCGAGAGCCTGCCGGCCCGGCCGCCCAACCTCGAGCGGATCGTCGAGATCAACCGGCGCGCGGCGGGCCCCTCGCCGGCGGCGCCGCCCGTCCTGGCCGCCGGCCGGCTCGCGCAGCGGCTGGTCGACGGCGGTGCGGTGCTGGACTGCCGGGCCCCCGACCGCTTCGACGACGGACACCTCGCCGGTGCGATCAACCTGCCGCTCGGCTCGGCGGGCGTCGGCACCCGAGCCGGCTGGGCCCTTGACCCCGAGCAACCGATCGTGATCGTCGCCGCCGACGATCCCTCGGCGCAGGTGATGATCAGCGCCCTGCAGGCGGTCGGTTTCTGGGCCCTCGATGGCTACTGCCTCGCCGACCTCCACGCCTGGGCCGGCGCCGGCTTGCCCGTCGCCCGCAGCGACTCCTGGGACCTCGACCACCTTGCCGAGGGGGTGCGAGCAGGCAGCGTCGAGCTCGTCGATGTGCGAGAGCTGCCCGAGTGGACGACCGGCCACGTCGCCGGGTCACATCACGTTCCCCTGCACCGCCTGCGCGACGTCTCCTCGGTTCCGGTCGCGCCGTGATGGTCGGACGACGGCGGTCGCGTGCGCGGCCGGGGCGAGGGCGGCGTTCGCGGCCAGCCTGCTGCGGCGGGCCGGCCGGCCGGACGTCGTGCGCGTCGCCGGCGGTGGCATCGGTGACCTGAGCGCCCACGGAATCGAGCTCGCCGTCGGGGACTAGCGAGTCGTGCCCGGGCAGCCGCCGGACCGCGTTCCGTCGCGGTCCGGCGACCAGTGTCCGGGGTCAGTTATCGCCGGGCGGCGAGCAGGTGCGAATGCGGAGCCAGGCCCGCCAGGAAGGAGGCGCCGTTCGGTGAGCCCAGCCCGGTCGAGTCGTCGTAGCCGGGCGCCGAGGTCAGCGTGCCGGTGTCGCCGGTGCCGCGCAGCACCGTCTGCAGACCGCCCGAGGCGTTGGTGTTGTTGACGTAGTTGGTGCGGACGACCCCCACCGGGGACGCCGGCGCGGTGACGTCGCGGAATGCCCGGCCGCGGGACAGCTTGTACAGCGCCGGGTTGGCGAAGCCGTGGTGCGCGCCCGCCGCCTGATCGGCCAGCGCCATCATCCCGGCGAACAGCGGCGAGGACAGGCTGGTGCCGCCGATTCGGTACTGCGCGAACGTCACCGTGTCGGTGGGCAGGTCGTATCCGAGCGGGTTCGCGTACGCGCTGAAGTCCTCGCGTCTGTCCCATGAGAAAGCCCGAGTTGGGGTCGCCGAGCATCGCCACATCGGGGACGACGCGACCCGGAACCGTGGCGCCGCTCTGCTCGTTGGCGTTGCCCTGCCAGTAGTCGGCGTAGCGTCGCCGGCACGACCGCGCCCTGATAGGCGGGCTCCGGGTACACCTGGCTGGTGCCGCCGCCACCGCCCGACTGGAACGTCGAGGCGCCCCACGACCCGTTGGTCAGCGTGGCCGTGTCCGTGCCCCAGTAGGTCTCGAACTCGTAGTTGTTGTGGGGCCCGACGGCCAGCGTCGTCCCGCCGACGGCGGTCACGTACGGGGAGTTCGGCGCCGCCGTCGACGCTGCGCGACGCCGGATCGGTTCCGCCGGCGGTCTGGTCGCCCGAGTCGCCGGAGGAGAAGTAGACACCGATCCCCTGCGCGGCGGCCTGCTCCCAGTAGCCGTCGCTCGTCGTGTCGGTGGAATCGCTCGAGCCGCCGTACGAGTTGGACACGATCTGGGCCTCGTCGCGCGAGACGACCCGGTTCTGGGCCATGTGGAGGTCGATGTTCTCGGGACTGAGGGCCGACTGGACGACGATCGTGGCCCCGGGCGCCATCGCGTGTACGGCCTCGACGTCGAGCGTCTCCTCGCCGAACCAGCCCTGCGGGTCCTGGAGGTTGAGGCCACCGACGATCGGCACGTCGGTGGGAATCGTCGGGCCCTCGGGCTGGTCGCGCTCGGCGGCGTTGTCGTCGATCACGAGCTGGGGCTTGGCCAGTCCGTGGTCGGCCGACCACGTGTCGGCGTCGGCGGTGAGCGTCGGCGAGGAGTAGGCGTCGATCACCGCCACCGTCTGCCCGGCGCCGTTCAGCCCGCGCTTGATCGCGGCCGCCGT
This sequence comes from uncultured Solirubrobacteraceae bacterium, assembly GCA_963744845.1. GTDB lineage: Bacteria > Actinomycetota > Thermoleophilia > Solirubrobacterales > Solirubrobacteraceae > Palsa-465. The sequence goes on along the minus strand of CAVUVE010000008.1, from coordinate 3,788 downwards.
GCCGTAGGCGCCCTGCAGCTGCTGGGGGGTGTAGCCCTGGACGACGTTGGGCAGGTGGGCCTGGCCATAGGCGCCGGGCGCTTGGGTGGCCAGACTCTGGCCCCAGTAGCTCGAGAACGGCGGGGCATTGACGTAGGCCGGAGCCGGCGGGGTCTGCAGCGGCCCCTGCGGATGGGCCACATCGGCCGTGTCCAGGCCCTCGACGGCCGTGACCGACGCGGCGATCGACGCCGGCACGCTCGGCGCCTTGGTCGGGATCTGGACCGTCTGGCCGCCGAGGAGGTAGCTGTCGATGCTCGTCGCAAACGCCCGCTGCATCTGCGCGACCGAACCGGTGACGTACACGTAGGCGCGGTTGGACGGAACCGCCTGTACTTGAAGCCCGTTGCCGCGCGCGAAGGACTCGATCGCCTGCACGGTCGAGGTGCTCGGGGCGTAGCGGGCGTCGAACTGGGCGGGCGTCAGATAGTGCTCGTAGCCGGCGCTGCTGGGATTCGACACGTCGGCGATGAAGCTCCGCAGCTGCCCCTCGTTGCGATGGCGCAGCGAGATCAACGCTCGGGCGGGCGCCGTGGGGGGCGCGGCGCCGAGCAGCTTGGCCGCGCTGGGCAGCGTCGGGAGGCTGACCGGCAGAGCCACCCGGCCGGTGAGGACCGTGCTCACCGGCTCGGACACCCTGGTGACGGGGAGGGCCAGCGCGGCGCTGGCCGAGCCGGCGAGGGCCGCGCCGGCGGCGAGGACGGTCAGGCAGGCGAGAAAGCCGGTCAGCAGCACGAGCCGAGGAAGTGACTTGGGCACAGGGGTCGTCCTTGTCGGGGGTCGTGCTCTGTGCAAACGAGGAGCGCTCGCGTTTCTTGCGCGTTTTTTCAGTCATAGGTGGGACTTACGCGCCGATTACGCGGTTACGAAGAAGGGTGTCGATGCTGATGTCATGCCCTCCACCCCTCTGCAGATGCGCCGCCAGCGCGTCCGCCACATCCGGCGCCGCGTCGTCGGCGTCGCCACCGCGATCTTCCTGGCCTGCACCGGCGGGATCTTCGTCCAGCTCGTCTCCGGCCACGATCCGGCGCTCGCGCGCAGCCAGACGACGACGGCGCCCGCCTCGACGACGACCGCCTCGGTGGCGTCGGGATCGTCGGATGCGGGCTCGTCGTCGAGCTCCGGCTCGACGGCCTCCTCGTCCTCGTCCTCGGGCTCGGCGACCCCGGTCACCTCGAGCGCATCATGAGCGAGGCGATCGAGCAGTTCGACTGCTTCGGAGGGTCGTGCGCGGTGCTGGTCGCGGGCTCGGGGCCCGCGGGAAATGCCCACGATGCCGCCGCGCGCGTGAAGCGACGCCTGCTGGCCTGGCACGACCAGTTCTCGCGCTTCTCGCTGGAGAGCGAGCTGTCTCGCCTCAACGGCGATCCCCGTCGCGTCGTCACGGTCAGCCCGACGATGGCCCGCTTTGCCGCCGCCGCTGTCGACGCGGCCGCAACGACCGGCGGCCTCGTCGATCCCACGCTCGTCGGCGAGCTGGAGAGCGCCGGCTACCGATCCGATCTTCGCTGGGAGTCGCTGCCGCTGTCGCGCGCGCTCCTGCTGGCGCCCGGGCGCGCGGCCGCCCAGCCGCACGCCGCCGGCGCCTGGGCCCACGTCGAGGTCGACCGGGCCGCGCGGACCATCACCCGGCCGCCCGGGGTCCGGCTGGACAGCGGCGGCATCTTCAAGGGGCTGTGCGGTGACATGCTCGCCGGCGTCCTCGGCGGCCACGCCAGCTTCGCCGTCGACGCCGCCGGGGACGTGCGCTTCGGAGGCGCAGCGGGGTGGCGCCGTCCGGTTCGCATCGTCAGTCCCTTCGACGGCTCGCTGCTGCACGTGTTCGAGCTCGTCCAGGGCGCCGCGGCGACGAGTGGGATCGGCCGGCGCAGCTGGCTGGGCGCCGACGGCCGCCCCGCCCACCACCTCCTCGATCCGGCCACCGGGCGCCCGGCGTTCACCGGCGTCGTCCAGGTCGACGGCGCTGGCGCCGACCGGCGTGGACGCCGAGATGCGCAGCAAGGCGGCGCTCCTCAGCGGCCCGGGCGGAGCGGCGCGACTGGCTGGTCCACGGCGGGATGGTCATCCTCGACGACGGCGCCGTGCGTGTGATCGAGCCCTCGGATGCGCTGCTCGGGGAGGCCCGTGGGGAGGCCGCGAGGATCGCCGCATGACGAGCGTCTCGAACCACCTGTTCTGGATCATCAGCCGCGGAGCGGGCACGACGGCCCTCATCCTCTCCAGCGTGGCCGTGTGCGTCGGCCTGACGATGGGCGGCAAGCTCCTCCCCGGCAACGCCGCGGACCGCCGCTCCTACCACGAGGTCCTCTCGCTGTCGGTGATGGTCGCCATCGCCGTGCATGGCCTATCGCTGCTCGGCGACAGTTTCATGCACCCGAGCCTGCTCGACGTCACCGTGCCGTTCGTCTCCGGCTATCAGCGGCTCGCGACAACGCTCGGCATCGTCGCCGGGTGGGCACTGATCGCCCTGGGCCTCTCGTTCTACGTGCGCGATCGGATCGGCCGCGCCCGCTGGAAGGTGATCCATCGCTTCACCCTGCTGGCCTGGCTCGGCGGGCTCATCCACACCCTCGTGGAGGGCACCGACGCCGGTCAGCTGTGGTACCTGGCGCTGGTGACGATCACCTCAGCGCCGGTGCTCGTGCTCCTGTGGATGCGCCTCGACGGTCGCCGCCTGTCCGTGGGAGCGCGACAGCCCGCCTGAGGTCCGGGTAGCGTGCCCATCGTGCCGGAGGGGTTCGCCGACGAGGAGCTCGAGCAGTTCATCCGGGGCGCGCCGACCCTGGGCGCGTTCGACGTGGCGGCGCTGCGCGAGGGAACGCTCGCGCGGGCGCTCACGCGCACTCGCGGGCCGGAGATGGTCCGAGTGCTCGATCTGCGGGTTGGCGACCTGACGATCCGTATGTACCGCCCCGTTGACGACCCTGTGCCCCTCGTCGTCTACCTTCACGGCGGCGGCTGGACGATCGGCAGTATCGAGACCCATGACCGTGTCTGCCGCAGGCTCGCGTTCGGCGCGGGCTGCGCGGTGCTGTCGGTCGACTACCGGCTGGCTCCCGAGCACCCCTGGCCGGCGTCGGTCGACGACGCCGTCGCCGCCCTGCGCTGGGTGGCGGATGCTCCCGCCGAGCTCGGCGCGACAACCGGCGTAGTGGGGGTGGCCGGCGATAGCGCCGGCGGGACCCTGGCGGCGCTCAGCTGCCTGCGCCTGCGCGACGAGCACCCCGAGGCCCTGCCCGACCTGCAGGTGCTCCTCAACGCCAACACCGACCTGACCGGAAGCCAGCCGTCGATGCGCGAGAAGGCGACGGGCTGGGGCCTCGACGTCCCGATGATCCGCTTCTTCAACTCCCAGTGGGTGCCCGATGAGAACCACTGGTCAGACCCCGCGGTGAGCCCGCTGTGGGCTCCTGATGTGTCCGGTCTGCCGCCGGCCCTCATTGTCACCTCCGAGCACGACCCGCTCCGCGACGAGGCAGAGGCCTACGCCGAGCGCCTGCGCTCCGCCGGCGTCGAGGTCCACCTCCGCCGCGAGCCGGGCCTGATCCACAACTTCATCATGCTCGACGAGATCTCCCCGGCTTGCGCTGCCGCCGCCGACCACGTCGCCGCCGACGTCCGCAACCACCTCATTTCAGCCTGACCAGACGCTGACGGCGTCGTACACTCGCCCCACGCGGGGCCATAGCTCAGTTGGGAGAGCGCCTGCTTTGCAAGCAGGAGGTCGCCGGTTCGATCCCGGCTGGCTC
>CAVUVE010000007.1:0-246859 GCA_963744845.1 uncultured Solirubrobacteraceae bacterium | reverse complement strand
AACGCGCGCACGCGCGAGTTGGGTGCGCGCGTCCAGGTACAGGTCCAACAGGCTGGGCGCCGACAGCGACCAATCTCCCGGGTTCTGGTGGGCGGAGGCCATCCTATGCGCCCGCAGGTACAGCTGGCCGCCGATCTGCAGCGGGTTCTCCGGCGCGACGACGTCCGACAGGAACTTCGCCTCCTAGCAATACGTTGTGGTGTGTGTGTGTGTGTGTGGTGATGGTGTGTGTGTGTGTGTGTGTGGCCTATGTCCTCTACTGGCTCAGTTCGTGTTGCTGGCCAAGATGGCGATCGTCCGGGAGCGCGACGGAGCGCTGACGCTGACCACGATGCGCTTCGCCGACGAGGTCCGCGATCCGAGGGACATCCCGGCCGCCACGCAGAAGGCGCACAAGCCGACCCGCAAGCAGCTCGACGCCGCCGTCGCCGTGATCGAGGAGCTCACGTGCGACTGGGAGCCCGACAAGCACAAGGACCGATACCGGGCGAGGCTCAAGCGCGTCGTCGACCGCAAGCGCAAAGGCGAGACGATCAAGGCTCCCGAGCAGGCGAAGCAGCCACAGCCGGCCACCGATCTGATGGCGGCGCTCGAGCAGACGCTCGAGGAGCTCTCCCGCGGCGGCGACGCCCGGTGGTCCGCTACCCGGACGCCGGCAGCGCCCGAGGCAGACGCTCGCGAAGCGCGCGCCGGGTGAGCCGCACCGTCAACGCGCCACAGTCGACGGTGACCGTGTCGCCGCGCCACATGGACTCCGGAGCGGCGGCGCTCTCCGGGCGCAGCGGGTGCAGCCCGTGCAGGCGGTGGGCGTAGCGCGAGGCGTGCGTGCGCAGGGCGCGTTGGGCGTGGGGCGCGGTGACCCGCCAGCCGGCGGCGACCAGTTGCGGACCGTGCCACAGCTCCCACCGCCACCGCCGAAACCCGAGCCGCCCGGCGGGCAGCAGGTGCAGGGCATAGGTCAGCTCGATCGGCTCGGTCGTCGGCGCGGGGTCGTTCATCAGGTCGTCAGCGTGAATCAGTTCCCTGCTTGAGACTAGAGACCAGCTCGACCGACAGGCGGGGCAGCGCCGCGCCGCGCCGCCATAGAATGACACCGTCGGCCGCTGCATCCGTCGGTCGGCGGTGCGAAGCGAGGAGCGACCGGAATGACGCGCGTGGCGATCATCGGCGGTGGCATCGGGGGGCTCACGGCCGCGCGCGCCCTGACCCAACGGGGCATCGACGTCGCCGTCTACGAGGCCACGTCCGCGCTGCGCGAGATCGGCGCCGGGGTCGCGCTCGGCCCGAACGCGATGAAGGTGCTGCGCTCGCTCGGCCTCGAGGAACCGGTGCGGGCGATCGCCGGCCGGTCCCAGCGGCAGGTGACCCGCAACGGCAAGACCGGTCGGGTGATCTCGGAGACGAGCCACTCAGAACAGGCCGAGCGGTTCGGGACGGCCGGGGCAACCGTGCACCGCGCCGATCTGCTGGAGGTGCTGGCGGCTTCGCTGCCGAGCGACATCGTCTCACTCGGAGCCCGGTGTCGCGAGGTAAAGCCCGAAGGCCGGGTCGCCGTGGCCCGCTTTGACGACGGCAGCGAGGTCGACGCCGACGCCATCATCGGCGCCGACGGGATCCACTCGGCCGTGCGGGCATCCCTGTTCGGTCCGGATGCTCCGCGGTTCACCGGCAAGATCTGCTACCGCAGCGTGATCGCAGTCGACGCCGTGCGCGGCGGCCCGCCGGCGACCGACAACGCCATGTGGTTGGGGCCGCACGGCACGATCGTCCTCTACCCCGTGCGGCGAGACGAGCTGATCAACGTCGTCTGCCACTACGACGACGAGGACTACCGCCACGAGACGTGGATCACGGAGTGCGACCGCCGGGAGGTGCTCGGTCGCTACACCGGCTGGCACGAGTCCCTGCAGGACATCTTCGCCGCCAGCGAGACCTGGTACAAGTGGGCGCTCTACGACCGAGACCCGATTCCCCGCTGGACGCGCGGGCGCGTCTCGGTCCTCGGGGATGCCGCGCATCCGATGCTCCCCTACCTGGGGCAGGGCGCATGTCAGGCCATCGAGGACGGCTGCGTGCTGGCGGCGGCGTTCGCCGCCGAGCCCGATGACCCGGCCGCCGCGCTGGCGCGCTATGAGCACGCCCGGCGGCCCCGGGCCAGCCAGGTCGTCCTCACCGCGCGCGAGCGCGGCCTGAGCAACCATCTCGCGTCCCCGCTGGCCGCGTGGAGGCGGGACGTCTCGATCGCGGTGCGGCGGCGCCTCGGCCGTGACCCCGAGGGGCGGGGTACGGCCTGGATCCCGCAGTACGACGCGAGCTCGCCCCAGGTACTCAGGCCCAGCGGCGCATGATCCGCGCCGCCCGGCGCACGGCCGGGGCGGGACCCTCGATCATGGCGCCGCGCTCGCGGCGGGCGGCGGCTGGGGTGAGCGCACCGGCGTCGAGCATCATGAGCGTCATCAGGTCGCAGGCGATCGTGACGTCAGGGGTGATCGGCGCCGGACCCGAACGGGGAAGCGCTGCGCCGCCGTAGACGATGATGTGAAAACGCTCGTCGCCCACGGCGAAGTCGTAGGTCTCGCGGACCCCTGAGACGAGCTCGGCGGGCGCGGTGGCGCAGCGGACGAGGGCGAGGAGCGCGCCCCGTCCCGTGCTGCGGTCGATGCGGTCGTCGATCGGCAGCGTCGACCCCCACTGAGCGAGGCTGACCACCGCATCGCGCAGGCCCTCGCCGTGCTCGGTGAGCACGTACACCTGAGCCTCTCCGGGCGGAGGCAGCGTCGCCCGGGCAACGACGCCGCCGGCCTCGAGGGACTTCAGGCGGTCCGAGAGTCGGTTGGTCCCCATCGCTGGCAGCTCGGCGAGCAGGTCCTTGAATCGCTTGGGGCCGAGCAGCAGCTCGCGCACGATCAGCAGCGACCACCGCTCGCCGACGACGTCGAGCGAGCGGGCGATGGGACACATCTGTCCGTAGCTGCGAGGTCCGGAGGCCATGGCTCAAAAAACACTAGCCGTAAGAATCCAGTAAGCGATTCGACACTAAGAACTATATGAACTGTATGGTGCTGGCGGTCATGCCGACGACTTCCCCGGGAGACCTGACGAGATGAGCACACCCCCAGTCCGCAAGCGCCGACGAGGAATGGTGGCGCGGCTCGCCGCCGGGACGATGCGACACCGCCGGCGCGTCCTCGTTGCCTGGATCGTCGCCCTGGTCGCTGTCGTCGGGGCCCTCAAGGTGACCGGCGCGAACTTCTCCAACGCGCTGACCCTGGCCGGGACGCAGTCGCAGGCGGCGGTGAACCTGCTGCGCCACGACTTCCCGACGCAGGCCGGCGACCAGGACCAGATCGTGTTCGCCACCGCGGGTGGGTCGATCACCGCCGCCGCACCACGGGCGCGGATCGGGCGGGCGCTTGCCCGGGTGGCGAGCCTGCCCCATGTCGTGTCGGTGGTCAGCCCATACGCGGCGCCGGGCGCGCGCCAGGTCTCCGCTGATCGGACGGTGGCGTTCGCCACCGTGACGTTCGACGCGCAGGCGCGGGCCCTCCCCGTTGCGGCCATCGACCGCGTCATCGCGGTCTCGCAGACCGCGCGTACTGCCTCGCTGCAGGTGGCGCTGGGCGGTCAGGCCATCGAGCACGCCGAGAAGCCGTCGCTGGGATCGGCGACCACCGTCGGCCTGCTCGCCGCCGTCGTCATCCTCCTGCTCACCTTCGGCTCGTTTATCGCGATGGGCCTCCCGATCGTCACCGCCTTGCTTGGCCTCGGGGTCGGTATCGGGCTCGCCGGCCTCGGTTCGCGCCTCATCCAGATCCCCGACTTCGCCACCCAGCTGGCCGCCATGATCGGGCTGGGGGTGGGCATCGATTACGCGCTGTTCATCGTCACCCGCTTCCGAGAGAACCGCCAGCGCGGCGAGCCCGTTGACGACGCCGTGATTGGGGCGATGGACACGGCGGGGCGCGCGGTGCTGTTCGCCGGGGCGACGGTGATCGTCGCCCTGCTCGGACAGCTGGTGCTCGGCGTCGGCCTGCTTGACGGCCTGGCCATCGCCTCCGCGCTTGCCGTCCTGACGACCATGCTGGCCGCGCTCACCGTCCTGCCGGCCCTGCTCTCGCGCTACGGCGAGCGGGTCGGGCGCCGCTCCCCCCGGCTGTCGCGCGGCAGAAGCGCCGGCGCGGCGACGCCGGGAGGGTGGCTTCGGTGGTCACAGGCTCTCGCTCGCCACCCGTGGCGGGGGGTGATCGCCGGGCTGGCGATCATGCTCGGGCTCGCCGTTCCGGCGCTGTCGCTGCGTGCGGGCAGCAGCGACGCCGGCAACGATGCTGCGCACCGGACGACCCGCCACGCGTATGACCTCATCGCCAAGGGGTTCGGTGCTGGTGCCAACGGCCCGCTGTCGGTCGTCGTGCGATTGCCTCGTCCTCACGACCCTGCCGCGGTGAGTGCCGTGGCTGTCGCCTTGCGCGCCGCCCCCGACATCGCCTCGGTCTCGCCGGCCCGGTTCAGCCCGGCCAGCACCACGGCGGTGCTCGCGGCCTATCCGCGCTCGTCGCCGGAGTCGGCGGCGACGGCCAGTCTCGTACGGCACCTGCGCGGCGCCGTGCTGGCCCCGATCGAGCGGTCGACCGCGACGACGATCCTGATCGGCGGAGCGAGCGCCTCGGCGATCGACTTCAGCCACGTCCTGTCGACCAAGCTGCCGCTGTTCATCGCCGTCGTCGTCGTCCTCTCGGCGATCCTGCTCGCGCTCGTGTTCGGATCGCTGATCATTCCGCTGCAGGCCGCCGTCATGAACCTCCTTTCGATCGCAGCCTCCCTCGGCGTGATCGTCGCCGTGTTTCAGTGGGGCTGGCTGGGCGGGGTCGTCGGGGTCACGCCGGGACCCATCGAGGCCTTCATCCCCGAGATCCTGTTCGCGATCGTGTTCGGGCTGTCGATGGACTACGAGGTATTCATCATCTCGCGCATCCACGAGGAATGGGGGCGCCGGCGCGATGCGCAGGCCGCCGTTCATCACGGCATGAGCACGACGGGACGGCTGATCACCGCGGCGGCGACGATCATGATCTGCGTCTTCGCATCCTTCGCCCTCGGCGACAACCGCGACGTGAAGCTGTTCGGCGTCAGCCTGGCCAGCGCCGTGTTCCTCGATGCGTTCGTCGTGCGCAGCCTGCTGCTCCCGTCGGTGCTGCAGCTCCTCGGACCGCGCACGTGGTGGATGCCGAGCTGGCTCAGTCGGCGCGCGCCTCGGATCTCCCTCGAGCCCGAGCTCGCACCGTGACCCGCGCTCACGCCGGGCAGGACGGGTGCCGATACGGTCGTCATGGCCTCGCCTTCGCGCGCCGAGCAGGTGGCCGACTCCGACCGGGTCGACGTGAAGCCCGGGACCTGGATCCGCAACCGACGACGAACTCACGCCTGGGCGGCACTCGCCGCGCTGTGGTCGGTGGTGTTCGCCCTGTTGCTGGTGCGACCGAGTGGCGTGCACGGGGTCGGCGCCCACGTCGCGGTGGGCGCCTTCTATCTCGGCATCGCCGCCCTCGGCCTCGTGTTCGCCGCCCGGGTGGCCCGGGCCGGCGTGTGGCTCGGTCGCGACGGGATCGTCGTGCGCGGGCCGTTCAGAACCCGCGCGGTTGCTCTCGCCGATGCCGGACTGTTCGCGCCCGGCCTTCAGGGCGGCGGGGGCAACGGCACCCCGTGCCCGATGCTCCAGCGCGCCGACCGGCGAGCCGTCGGCGTCTGGGCCCTGGGGCGACGCAACGTCTGGTTTCGCTACGCGCGCGTCTGTCAGGAGATTCAACCGCTGTGCGATGAGCTCAACGAGCTCGTCGCGAGCCTGCGCTGAGCGACGTCAGTCGGCCCGTCCCAGTCCCCACCCGCCGTCGATGATGATCTCCTGTCCGGTGACGTACTCGGAGGCCGGCGAGGCGAGGAACAGGGCGAGCGCCTTGATGTCGTCCGGTTGACCGACGCGATGCATGGGGATGTCCCGGGCGATCCCCGCCTGGACGGCGGGATCGTGAGCGTGGCCGCCGCCGATGTTTGTCACGAAGAAGCCGGGCGCGATCGCGTTGACGGTGATCCCGTCGGCGGCGAGCTCGAGCGCGATCGAGTGCATGAAGTGCTTGGCGCCGGCCTTGGCCGTCATGTAGGCGGAGCCGATCGCGGGCTCCACGACGTTCGCGGCCAGCGACGTGGTGACGATGATCCTGCCAAACCGGCGCGGGCGCATGTGGCGAGCGGCGGCGCGCGCGGTGGCGAAGATCCCGTTGAGGTTGATGTCGATGACGCGGTTCCAGCGCTCGTCGCTGTAGCGCTCGAGCGCGCCCTCGTCCACGCGCGGGCGCTCCCCGCCCGACCACGCGCCGAGGAACCCGACGCCGGGATCGATGCCGGCGTTGGCGAAGGCGACGTCGAGCCGGCCGTAGCGCTCCGCCGCCTCGTCGATCACGCGATCCAGCGCGGCGTGATCGGTCACGTCGGCGGCCGCGCCGCGCACGTCAAGGCCCTCGTCCTGGAGCCGTGTGGCCTGCGTGGCGACCGCGTCGGGATCGATGTCGATCAGGGTGACCCGGGCGCCGTGCGCCGCCAGGACCTCCCCGTAGGCGAGCCCCAACCCGCTCGCGCCGCCGGTCACGATGGCGCCGAACCCGGCCACGTCGAAGCGCGAGGAAACGTTCACGGTGCGGCGGGATGCTAGATCAAACTCTGGGGTGGGCGATCCCAAAGACCTGGGTCACAACGCGCCCGCCAGATCGGATACTCCGCTGGTCGAACTTCAAGGAGGATCCATGACGGCATTCGACGAGCGGCGTCCATCGCCCGCGCAGGTCAGCTCGGCCATGGCGCACTTCGCGTCGATCGGCGGCGAGGGGCACCCTGCCAACCATGGGCGCGCGAACGACTCGGGCACGAACCACCGCAGCGCCGAGCGGATGACCTCGGCGCCGGTGATCAAGCTCATCGCGGTCTACCTTCACCGCGACGCGGGCACCGGGGCGCGCAGCTCGAGCTTCATGAACACGTCGGCGCGGGCGTAGGGCATGTAAAGCGTCTCGGGCGCGACGTGCGCGAAGCCGAGCGCCTCGTAGAGATGGACGGCGTCTTTGAGTTTGGTCGAGCTGCCGAGGAAGAGGGAGCTCGCGCCGAGCCCCCGGGCGTGAGCGATGGCGGCGGTGAGCAGCGCGCGCCCCGCGCCCCGGCCGCGGAGCTCGGGCGAGATCGCCATCTTCGACAGCTCGTAGGCGCCGGTGCCGTCGGGCACCAGCGCGACGCAGCCGATCCGCCGTCCATCGAGCTCGGCGATGAGGATCTCGCCGCCGGTGTCGATGTAGGCGGCGACGGGGTCGGCGAGCTGGCGGCGATCCTGCTCCTCGATCGCGAACGACCGCGCGATCCACTCCTCGTTGAGCGCGCGGAACGCCGCGGCGTCGGCGGCATCCCGGAGCGGTCGAATCGTCAGGTCCACGCCACCAGTGTGCGGCGACACGACCGAGACTTCAAATATCCCGTTCGTCTCCGTCAATATGCTGCGCATATGGATGTGGAGCTTCGGCATCTCCGCTACTTCGTCGCCGTCGCCGAGGAGCTTCACTTCGGCCGGGCCGCGGCGCGGCTGCACATGGCCCAGCCACCGCTGTCGCAGGCCATTCGCCGCCTGGAGGCGGCCGTCGGCTGCCCGCTGCTGGCGCGGACCTCGCGGTCGGTCCGCCTGACCCCGGCGGGCACGGCATTCCTCGAGCGCGCCCGGCGGACCCTGCGTACCGTCGACGAGGACATCCTGGAGGCGCGCAGCATCGGCGCCGGTCAGACCGGCCGGCTGAACGTCGGCTTCGTCGGGTCGGGGATGCTCACGACGCTGCCCGAGATCCTCTCGCGGTACGTCGCGGCCTACCCCGGCGTGCAGCTGCAGCTCCACGAGTCGTTCACCTCGCGTGTCGTCGACGGCCTGCTCGCCGGCGACGTCGACGCCGGGATCGTTCGCGACGCCGAGCCCGTCGACGGCCTCGTTGCCACCCCCATGCTGTCCGAGCCGTTCATCGCGATCCTCCCGGCCGGCCATCCGAACGCCGGCGACGCCTCGATGTCGGTCTCGGCGCTCGCCGACACGCCCTTCGTCTATCCGCCGCGCAGCGCCGGAGCCCGCGCGTTCGAGAAGCCGCTGACGCTGTGCGAGGAGCACGGCTTCCGCCCCCGCATCGCCCACGAGGCGACGCACTGGCTCACCATCCTGCGACTCGTCGGCACGGGGCTCGGCGTCTCCCTCGCGCCGGCCTGCGTGCGTCACATCGCCACCCCGGAGATCGCCTGCGTTGCACTGCGGGAGACCCAGGTCGTCAGTGAGCTCGAGCTCCTGCACCGCGTCGACGAGCACCGGCCGATGGTTCACGCGTTCGGCCAGATCGCCACCGGCGCGATCTAGTCTCGCCGCGCCCGCGGCAACGCGACCGGCGGCCCGGAGCGATGCGCCATCATCTGGCGACGATGGGTCCTGAGCTGTCTCCGTGGCTACTACGCGCCAGACGGCCATCGCCCATCGCCGGAGCACTGGTGGCGGTCGCCTGTCTCGCGGCGGCCACGCTCGTCATCTATCCGTTGTCACGGATCGCGCCGGTCGTGTCGCTCAGCGTCGTCTACCTGCCGGGGGTCGTCGTCGTCTCCGCCTACTGGGGACTGCCGCTGGGCCTGGCGACGGCGCTGGCCAGCGCGGCGGCCTTCAACTTCTTTCACCTGGCGCCCGTCGACACGTTCACCATCGGCGACCGGCGCAACTGGGTCGCGCTGGCGGCGTTCGTCGTCATCGCGGTCGCCACCGGGCTCATCGCCGAGCTGGCGCGAACCCGTGCGCGCGAGGCCGACGAGCGACGGCGCGAGGCGGATCTGGCGGCGGAGCTCGCCCAGGTGCTGCTCGGCGGCCTGCGCGTCGACGAGGCGCTGGCCGCCGCGGCGCAGCGCCTGGCGGCGGCGCTCGAGGTCGACGGCGCGGCCCTGGAGCTCGGGCCGGTCACGCCGACGGCTCGCCAGGTCGCGTTCGCGCTCACCGATCCCGGTCGCCCGGCGACGCCGATCGGCACCCTCGTGCTGCCGGCGACGCTGTCGGGGCCCGAGCGCGAGCGGGTCGGCGAGCGGGTCGTCCCGGCGCTCGAATCGATTCTCTCGGCCGCCCTGCACCGCGCGACGCTGCAGGCCGAGGTGGTGGAGACGGCGGCCCTGCGGCGCAGCGATGAGATGAAGACCGCGGTTCTGCGCTCGGTGTCGCACGACCTGCGCACCCCGGTGACGGCCATCCTGACGGCGGTCTCGGCGCTCGATCCCGAGCGTTCGACGCCCGAGGACGTACGCGAGGTCCGCGACGTGGCGACCTACGCCGCCATGCGCTTGGCGCGCCTCATCGAGAAGCTGCTCGACCTCACGATGCTGCAGGCTGGAACGCTCGAGCCCCGCCGGGAGTGGTACTCGATCGAGGAGGTTCTCTCGGAGGCGATCGCCGGACTGGGGTCGGCGGCGGACATCATCCAGATCTCCGTCGATCCCGGGATCGCGCTGCTGCAGGGCGACGCCGGTCAGCTGGAGCGCGCCTTCGGCAACCTGCTGGAGAACGCGGTGCGCTACTCGAGCGGGCAGCCCGTGAGGGTGCTCGTCCGCGCCGTCGGGGATCGGGTGCGCGTCCGGATCGTCGACCAGGGACCGGGCATCAGCGCCCCGGAGCAGGAGCGCATCTTCCTGCCCTTCTACCGCTCGTCTGACGACGGCTCGGCACACGAGGGCTCGGGTCTCGGGCTGGCCATCGCCAAGGGGTTCATCAATGCGGGCGGGGGTGAGATTCGCGTCGAGTCGCTGCCGGGCCAGGGCACGAGCTTCGTCGTCGAGCTCCCGGTCAATGCCGGGGACGGGGACGCGCTCGTGTTCGACGAGCCGGTCACGACCGAGCCGTTGTGAGCGGGGAGCGCATCCTCGTCTGCGACGACGATCGCCAGATCGTGCGTGCCCTGCGCCTGATGCTGCGCGACGCCGGGTACGAGGCCCTGACCAGCGAGACGGGCGAGGGGGCCCTTGACCTGGCGGCGGTCCGCGGGCCGCACGCCGCGATCGTCGACCTGATGCTGCCCGACATCCCGGGCATCGAGGTGTGCCGGCGCCTGCGCGAGTGGTCAGATATCCCGATCCTCGTCCTGTCGGCGGTCGGCGAGGAGGCGGCGAAGATCGAGGCGCTGCGCAATGGGGCCGACGACTACGTGACCAAGCCGTTCGGACCGGGCGAGCTCGTTGCGCGGATCGCGGCGCTGCTGCGCCGGGCCGGAACCGTCACCGCAGAACCGCGGATCGAGGCCGACGGGCTCGTCGTCGACCTCGCCGGCCATCGCGTCCTGCACCACGGCGAGGAGATCCGCCTCACCCCGATCGAGTTCTCGCTGCTGCGCGTGCTCGCGACCAACCGCGGACTGCTGATGACCCATCGGGCGCTGCTCACCGAGGTCTGGGGACCGGAGTACGGCGATGCGATGCCGCTGCTGCGGACGCACATCGCCAACCTGCGCGCCAAGCTGGCGGCCGGTGGGAGCGGGAAGAACTTCATCCGCACCGACGCCGGGATCGGCTACCGCTTCGACGCGTGAGCCGTCCCGCCGCCCCCGCGGCGGGATCTTGATGAAATCCTGATACGCGGGGGCGGTTTCTTCATGCGAGCTTGACGGGTGGGCACTTACCGTCTCGGCCATGGACATCGTGTCAATCGTTTTGGGAGTGATCGTGTTCGCGCTCTTGATCGCGCTCGTCTCCGGGATCGACCGGATATGAGTAGCCGGACGACCCGCGCCGTGACCTTTGCACCGAGCCCGGATGGCGAGGGGTCACGGTGAGCGCGGGTGACCTGTTCGGGCTGATCGTGTCAGCGATCGTCTGTCTCTATCTCCTGTACGCGCTGCTGCGCGGAGAGAAGTTCTAACCGATGACGTTCCTCGGCTGGCTGACGATCTTCCTCTTCGTGGGGATCCTCACCGCGCTGGCGATCCCGTTCGGGAGCTACATGGCGGCGGTCTACACGGGCGAGCGCACGTTCATGGACCGCGTTCTGGGCCGGCCGGAGCGGTTGCTCTACCGCGTCCTGCGTGTCGATGTCAGCAAGGGTCAGGATTGGAAGGCCTACGCCAAGAGCCTGATCATCTTCTCGCTGTCCGGTTGGCTGCTGCTGTATTTCATCCTGCGCACGCAGGGCCTGTGGAACTTCACCGGTCTGAACCCGATGCACTTCCACTCGGCGCCGTGGAACGTGACGTTCAACACCACGTCGTCGTTCGTGACGAACACGAACTGGCAGTACTACGGCGGCGAGACGACGATGAGCTACTTCAGCCAGATGGCAGGGCTCACCGTCCAGAACTTCCTCTCTGCGGCCGTCGGCATCTCCGTTGCCATTGCTCTGATCCGCGGGATCGCGTCGCGCAGCGGCAACAGCATCGGCAACTTCTGGCAGGACCTGATCCGCACGATCCTGTACGTCCTGCTGCCGATCTCGATCGTGCTCGCCCTGGTGCTCGTCTTCCAGGGCTCGATCCAGACGTTTGCCTCGTACATGACGGTGCACGGAATCACCGGGCTGACGCAGACGATCGCGGTCGCCCCGGCCGCCTCTCAGGAGGCGATCAAGGAGCTCGGCACCAACGGCGGGGGAATCTTCAACGTCAACTCGGCGCACCCGTTCGAGAACCCGACGGCGTTCACGAACTTCGTCGAGATGCTCTCGGTCCTGATCATCCCGGCCGCGCTGGTGTTCACCTACGGCAAGATGGTCGGCGCTCGCCGGCAGGGCTACGCGATCTACTCGGCGATGATGGTGATGTTCCTCGGCGCGGTGATCGTCGCCTACATCGCCGAGGCGCACGGCTCTCCGGCCCAGCACGCCGCCGGGCTGCACACCGGCGTCCTCTCCGGCTCGTCGGGCGGGAACCTGGAGGGCAAGGAGCAGCGCTTCGGGATCGCCGGCTCGGCACTGTTTGACACGATCACCACGGTCACCTCGTGTGGGGCGGTCAACAGCGCGATCGAATCCTTCACCGGTATCGGCGGCGCCGTCCCGTTCGCCAACCTCAGCGCGAGTGAGGTCATCTTCGGCGGCGTGGGCACCGGCCTGTACTCGATCCTCCTCTACGTCCTGCTCGCCGTGTTCATCGGCGGCCTGATGGTCGGCCGCACCCCGGAGTACCTGGGCAAGAAGATCGAGGCCCGGGAGATCAAGCTGGTCACGCTCGGGATCCTGATCACACCCCTCGCCGCGCTGTTCTGCACCGCGATGGCGGTGGCCTCCAAGGCCGGACGGGCGTCGATCGACACCGCCATCGCTCATGGCCCCCAGGCGTTCTCCGAAAGCTTCTATGCGTATCTCTCCCAGGCCAACAACAACGGCTCGGCGCTCGCCGGCTACACCGGGTTCATCCAGCCCGCCGCCGGCAACCTGGGCGCGCACGGTGTCACCTTCGCCGATCTGCTCGGTGGCCTCGACATGCTGTTCGCCCGCTACGTGCCGATCCTGTTCGCGCTGGCGGTCGCCGGCTCGCTGGCCGGCAAGCGGGTGAGTCCCGCCGGTCTGGGGACGATGCGCACCGACAACCCGACGTTCGTGGTGCTGCTGATCGGCGTCATCGTCCTCGTCGGCGCCCTCACCTTCTTCCCCGCCCTCCTCCTCGGCCCGATCGTCCAGGGCCTGACCGGACACTTGTACTAATGACACTCAAGCGCGACATCATCACCTCCGCGATCGGGATCCTGGTCCTGACCCTCGTCCTCGGGATCCTCTTCCCCCTGGCCATCACCGGCGTCAGCCAGGTCGCCTTCCCCGGGAACGCCAACGGCCAGAAGGTCTACGTCGGCGGCAAGCTCGTCGGCTCGAAGATCATCGGCCAGCAGTTCGCCGACGTCGTCACCAACCCGAAGACGGGCAAGCCGAAGCTGGACGCCAACGGCAATCCGGTCACCACGCCCGATCCCCATTACTTCCAGACCCGCCCATCCGGAACGACCCCGCCCGACAACGCGGCCGGGACCGCGTTTGCCAACTACGGTCCGAACAGCACCGTGACCGAGCAGGCGCTGGCCGCCAACATCCAGTCCTACATCCAGCTCAACGGGCACTACTACCCCGGCGGCCTGACCGCCGCCAAGGTTCCCGTCGACGCCGCCGACACGTCGGCGTCGGGAATCGACCCTGAGATCTCGATCGCCAACGCCGACATCCAGGCGTATCGCATCGCCGCGGTCCGCCATCTCTCGATGTCAACCGTGGACCGGCTGATCTCCACGTACACGCTCGGACGTGGGCTCGGGTTCTCGGGTGAGCCCGGAGTCGACGTCCTGGAGCTCAACCTCGCGCTGAACCGGCTGTCTCCCTCAACCCGCTGACCCACTCACATGTCAACAACCACTTCCCCTGACACCAGCAGCCCGCGGGCGGCGCACGAGCGCCAGGCGATCTCGCTGTTCAGACGCGACATCGTCAAGCGCGCGCTGCTCGACAGCCTGCTCAAGCTCGACCCGCGAGTCCAGGTCCGCAATCCGGTGATGTTCGTCGTCGAGATCGGCGCCGTCATCACCACCGTGACCTGGCTGATCCAGGCGTTCGGCGGCGGCCCGCTGGGCGGCGGCAACGAGCCCGCGTGGTACACGTTCACCATCTCGGTCTGGCTGTGGCTGACGGTCGTCTTCGCCAACATGGCCGAGGCGTTCGCCGAAGGCCGCGGACGGGCCCAGGCCGACACCCTGCGCTCGATGCGCCAGGAAACCGTCGCGACGCTCCGCGACGGCTCCACCAAGAAGGCCTCGGACCTGACAGCCGGCGACCAGGTGGTCGTCGAGGCCGGGGAGCTGATCCCCGGCGACGGCACGGTGATCGAGGGCATCGCCTCGGTCGACGAATCGGCGATCACCGGCGAGTCGGCGCCCGTCATCCGGGAGTCCGGCGGCGACCGCTCCGCCGTCACCGGCGGCACCCGGGTGACGTCTGACCGCCTCGTGATCGAGATCACCCAGGAGCCCGGCAACTCGTTCCTCGATCGCATGATCGCACTCGTCGAAGGGGCCGCGCGGCGCAAGACGCCGAACGAGATCGCACTGAACATCCTGCTCGCCGGTCTGACGCTCATCTTCATGATCGTCGTCGCCACCCTGCGGCCGTTCGGGCTGTTCGCGGGCACCTCCATCTCCGAGACGACGCTGATCTCGCTGCTGGTCGCGCTGATCCCGACGACGATCGGCGCGCTGCTGTCGGCCATCGGCATCGCCGGAATGGATCGCATGGTCCGCCGCAATGTCCTCGCCCTCTCCGGCCGGGCCGTCGAGGCCTCCGGCGACGTCGACGTGCTGCTGCTCGACAAGACGGGCACGATCACCATCGGCAACCGACTGGCCTCCGAGTTCATCCCCATGCCGGGCGTCTCCGAGGCCGAGCTCGCCGAGGCGGCGCAGCTCTCCTCGCTGGCCGATGAGACCCCGGAGGGCCGATCGATCGTCGTCCTGGCCAAGCAGTACGGCCTGCGCGAGCACGACATGGCCCAGTTGCACGCGGAGTTCGTGCCCTTCACCGCCCAGACGCGGATGAGCGGCGTCGACCTCGACGGCCGGCAGCTGCGCAAGGGCGCCGGCGACTCAGTGATCGACTGGGTGCGCGCCGAGGGTGGCCGCCCGCCGGCCGAGCTGCAGCCGGTGCTCGACCGCATCGGGCGCGAGGGCGGCACGCCGCTGGCCGTCGCGCGCGACTCGCAGGTGCTCGGCGTCATCTATCTCAAGGACACGATCAAGGAGGGGATGCGCGAGCGCTTCGATCACCTGCGGGCGATGGGCATCCGCACGGTGATGATCACCGGCGACAACCGGCTCACCGCCGCCAAGATCGCTCAGGAATCCGGCGTCGATGACTTCCTGGCCGAGGCGACCCCGGAGGCGAAGCTCGCGCTGATCAAGGAGGAGCAGGCCAACGGCCGGATGGTGGCGATGACTGGCGACGGCACCAACGACGCGCCCGCCCTGGCGCAGGCCGACGTCGGCGTGGCCATGAACACGGGCACCCAGGCCGCCCGTGAGGCCGGGAACATGGTCGACCTCGACTCCAATCCGACGAAGCTCATCGAGATCGTCGAGGTCGGCAAGCAGCTGCTGATCACTCGCGGCGCCCTGACGACGTTCTCGATCGCCAACGATGTCGCCAAGTACTTCGCGATCCTCCCCGCGATCTTTCTCTCCACCTACGCCGCCACCAAGAACGGCCAGGGACCCCTCCACGTGCTCAACATCATGAGCCTGGGCGACCCGCGCTCGGCGGTCATTTCGGCGATCGTCTTCAACGCGATCGTCATCCCGCTGCTGATCCCGGTGTCGCTGAAGGGCGTCAGCTACCGGCCGATCGGCGCCAGCGCCCTGTTGCGCCGCAACCTGTTGATCTATGGCCTGGGTGGAATCATCGCGCCGTTCATCGGCATCAAGCTGATCGACCTGATCGTCCACAACCTTCTCGGCGCCTGACAGCGGTGCGTGGCGAGCGCGATCATGCCTCTGGTGACTGACTGCACGGCAGCGTCGACGGTCCGCGACGAGGTCGCCGTCAACGCCACCCGCCGCGGCCGCTACAAGATCTTCCTCGGGATGGCCGCCGGCGTGGGCAAGACCTACCGCATGCTCCAGGAGGCCCAGGCCGAGGCCGAGGCCGGTCGTGACGTCGTGATCGGCTACCTCGAGCCTCACGGACGGATCGAGACGGTCGCTCAGGCGCGCAACCTCGAGCTGATCCCCCGCCGGCGGGTCACCTACCGCGACACCGAGCTCGAGGAGATGGACCTGCCGGCCATCCTGCGGCGCCAGCCCGAGCTGTGTCTCATCGACGAGCTCGCTCACAGCAACGCTCCCGGGCTCGAGCACCCCAAGCGCTGTCAGGACATCGAGACGGTGCTGGCCGCAGGCATCGATGTGTTCTCGACGGTGAACGTCCAGCACCTGGAGAGCCTCAACGACCAGGTGGCCGAGCTCACCGGCACCCGCGTGCGCGAGACCGTGCCCGACGCAGTCCTCAGCTCCGCCGACGACGTCGTGCTGATCGACATCACGCCCCAGTCGTTGATCGAGCGTCTGCGCGCCGGCAAGATCTATCCCGACGAGCGCATCGAGGCGGCGCTCAACAACTTCTTCAAGATCGAGAACCTGTCCTCCCTGCGTGAGGTGGCGCTGCGCCAGGTCGCGGAGGAGGTCGAGCTCAAGCGCATCCCCTCCGATCGCGGCAAGCGCCGCGACGACCGCCTCGTCGACACCGCCGCCCCCCAGGCCATCGGCGAGCGGCTGCTCGCGCTCGTCACTCCGCGGCCCGAATCGCAGCGGATCGTTCGCCGCGCGTGGCGCTCGGCGCAGCGCCTCGGTGCCGAGCTCGACATCCTGTGGGTGGCCGACCACGAGCCAAGCGATCTTGAACACGAGCAGATCGCGGCCCTGCGCCGGTTGGCCAGCGTGCTCGGCGCCCACCTGCTGGTGCAGCGCGGCGACGACATCGCCACGACGGCGGCCCAGGTCGCGGCCGACCGCGGCACGACCTACGTCCTGATGGGCACCCCGACGCCGCGCTCGGCGTTGCGCCGGCTCACCGAGCCCGCGTTGACGTTCCGATTGCTGGGCCTGCTTCCCGGCGTCGATCTGCGGATCGTCGCCGACCGCGCCCAGATGAACCAGGTGCAGCCGTGACCGTCGCCCTGGTCGCCGTCGTGATCCTCCTGGCCCTGTCGCTGACCGCCCTGAGCGCCACGCACCTGAGATATCGCCGCCACCGCGCCCAGCCGTTTCCCGCGCCCGGCGGACGGCGCATCCTGCTTCCGTTCATCGCCAACGCGCTCTCGCCGCGGGCGCTCGACGCCTCGCTGCGCCTGGCGGCAGCCGAGGAGGCGACGCTCGTGCCCGTGTTCCTCGCCCGCGTGGCCCTCCAGCTGCCCCTCGACACCCCGCTGCCGCGACAGTCGAACATCGCCATCCCCCTGCAGGAAGCGATCGAGCGGCGAGCCACGGAGTTCGGGATCCCGGTCGATGCCCGCATCGAGCGCGGTCGAACCTACCGGCACGCTCTGCGCCAGACGATCGATCACGAGCGATTCGACCGAATCGTGATCGCCGCCGCCGCGCCCAACAGTCCGGGCTTCGGCCCCGAGGACATCGCGTGGATCCTCCAGAACGCCCCCGGAGAGATCCTCGTCCTGCGGCCCGATCACGAGGAGGTGCTGACGGTTCCGACCAAGAACCCGCGCCGGGCGCGGCGGCCACGCTCCGGGATGGTCCGCGCCCGCGCCCGCCCCGGTCGCGGCGAGCACCCGCAAGCTTCATTGGAATAAGACTTAGTCTTGTTTTTGATACGGTGTCGGACGTGGCTCGCGTTCGCACCCATCGTGTCCTGGCCGCCATGGCCTGCGGGCTGCTGATCGCGGCCTGCGGCAGCTCCTCGACGTCGCGCAGCGGCGGGCCGGGTGATCCGATCGTCGCGGTCGGGGCCGAGAACGAGTACGCGAACGTCATCGCCCAGATCGGCGGGCGCTATGTCAGGTCGAGCGCGATCATGAGCAACCCGAACACGGACCCGCACACCTTCGAGGCGAGTCCGAGCGTCGCCCAGACGGTCAGCCAGGCGCAGATCGTGGTGCAGAACGGGGTCGGCTATGACGACTTCATGACGAGGATCGAGTCGGCGTCGCCGAGCGCCTCGCGCCGGGTGATCGAGGTGAGCAAGCTCCTGGGGGTGCCCGATTCGAGCCCCAATCCCCACCTCTGGTACAAGCCGGCCACGATGCCCGCCGTCGCCCGGGCGCTCGTGGCCGCCCTCTCGGCGCTCGAGCCCGCCCATACGGCGTACTTCCAGGCCAACGGACGGCGCTTCAATGCCTCGCTCAGGCCGTGGCTCCAGGCGCTGAAGGCGTTTCGCACTCGTCACCAGGGCACGACGGCGGCGAGCACCGAGCCCGTGGCCGACGACCTCTTGCAGGCGGCCGGGATCGCCAACCTGACGCCGTTCAGCATGCAGGCCGACATCATGAACGGCACCGACCCCGCGCCACAGGCCGTCGCCGCGCAGAACGGCCTCCTCTCCGGGCGCCGCGTCAACCTGCTCGTCTACAACGAGCAGGTGACCGACACGATCACCCAGAGCTTCCGCCAGGCCGCAGCCCGCGCGGGGGTGCCGGTCGTCGGCGTCTACGAGACGATGCCAACCCCCGGCTATAACTACCAATCGTGGATGATGGCCGAACTGCAGGCGATCGAGCGGGCGGTCACCAACCGGACGTCGACCGCGACGCTCGGCCCCCGTTGATCGTCGGGGCCCACCCGACCACGCAGGACGTCCTCACCGTCGACGGCCTCGGGGTCCGTCTCGGCGGCCGCCAGATCCTCGACGCCGTCAGCGTCCACGTCGGCGCGGGGGAGTTCACCGGTCTGATCGGATCCAACGGCGCCGGCAAGACGACGCTGTTTCGCGTCATCCTCGGCTTGACGCCCGCCACCTCCGGCGAGGTGCTGATCGCGGGCCGGCCGCGATCACGTCGCAATCCGCTGATCGGCTACGTGCCGCAGAAGTTCTCGTTGGACGCGGACGCGCCGTTGCGCGCGCGTGACCTCGTGGCACTCGGCGTCGACGGTCACCGGTTCGGTCCGGCTCTGCCGTCTCGCCGGCGGCGGGCGGTCGTCGATGAGATGCTCGACGCCGTCGGCGGGCGCGAGTTCGCCGACACCCGCGTCGGCCTGCTGTCCGGCGGAGAGCAGCAACGCGTGCTGATCGCTCACGCGCTGGCCAGCGGACCGAGGCTGCTGCTGCTCGACGAGCCACTCGCCAACCTCGACCTGCGAAGCGCCAGCGAGGTCGTCGCCCTCGTGGCCCGGATCGCCCGCGAGCAGCGCCTCGCGGTCCTCATCTCCGCTCACGAGATCAACCCGCTGCTGCCGGTAATGGATCGGATCGTCTACGTCGCCTCCGGGCGCGCCGTCCAGGGACGGATCGAGGAGGTGGTGACCAGCGAGGTGCTGAGCCGACTCTACGGCCACCACGTCGATGTGCTCAACGTGCACGGCCGGATCCTGGTCGTCGCCGACACCGGTCCCCATGCTCTCGACGACGGCACGGGACCGGCCGACTCGCACGTGCAGATCATCGCGTGAGCGCGCTGTTCGCACCCGGGTTCTTCACCAGCGGACTCGTGCACACGGCGCTGATCGTGGGCGCCGCGGTGGCACTGATCGCGGGACCGCTCGGCGTGTTCACGGTGATCCGCGGACAGGCGTTCGCGGGCGAGGCTCTGGGGGACATCGGGACGACGGGCGGCTCGGGAGCGTTCTTGGCCGGCGTCGGGCCGGTGTGGGGGTTCATCGTCATCAACGTCGTCGCGGCCGCGCTGATGGAGCTCGTCGGCATCCAGCGCCAGCGGGGGCGCGACCTCGCGACCGGGATCGTGCTCGGCGCCGGGCTCGGTCTGGCCTCGCTCCTTCTGTACCTCGACACGACCGTCCACAACACGACCGGCGCCGCGGTGACGATCCTGTTCGGGTCGGTGTTCTCGATCCCCGGCTCGTCGGTGCCGATCGTCGTCGCGCTGGCCGTGGTCGTGCTCGTGCTCCTCGCGGTGGCGGGCCGGCCTCTGCTGCTCGCCTCGGCCAGCCCGGAGCTCGCCGCCGCGCGCGGGGTCCCCGTGCGCCTGGTCGGCTTCGGCTACCTCCTCGCACTCGCGCTCACGGTCGCGCTGTGCGCGCTGACGATCGGCGCGATCCTCAGCACCGCGCTGCTCGTCGGGCCGGCCGCCGCCGCGCTGCGCCTCACCCGGCGGCCCGGGACGGCCGTCGTCACCGCGTCGCTGCTCGGCGTCGCGGCGATCTGGGTCGGGATCCTCTTGGCCTACGACAGCTACGAGTGGCCGCCGCGCCATCAGGGATGGCCGGTCAGCTTCTTCGTCGTCGCCATCGTGTTCGCGACCTATCTGCTCAGCGGCGTCGTCGCCGCGCGCGGGGACGGGGACGGGCGCTGCCTGCCCCGAGCTCCTCGTCCGGGGCCGGTTAGGCGGGGCGAGGAGTGTTCTCCGGGTTCATGGTCAATGCCTGGGTCGTGGCCAGCGTCGTGGCCGCCGTCGCCGGGGCCGTCGGCTTCTTCGTCGTGCTCCGCGGGTCGGCGTTCGTGGCTCACGCCCTGCCCAACGGGTCGTTTGCCGGGGCCGCCGGCGCGGCCCTGGTCGGGGTCAACACGCTGATCGGCCTGGCCGTCTTCTCCGTGATGGGGGCGCTGGGGATCGGCGTGCTCGGCCGCCGCGGCCGCACCGATGTCGCCACCGCGCTGACGCTGGTGATGATGCTGGCGCTCGGGGCGCTGTTTCTCAGCCTCAGCGTCGAGTACGCGCCGGAGGTCTACTCGCTGCTGTTCGGCGAGGTGCTCGGCGTCAGCTCGGACCAGGTGGTGCCGACCGTCGCCCTGGCGGCCATGGCACTCGCCGCGCTGGCGGCCATCTACCGACCGCTGATGCTCTCCTCGGTCCTGGCCGAGAGCGCGGAGGCGCGCGGCGTCAGCGCGTTCGCGATCGAGCTGGCGTTCCTCCTCGTCGTCGCGCTGGCGACGACGATGACCGTTCCGGTGGTGGGGACGCTGCTCATCTTCAGCCTGATGATCGGCGCGCCCGCGGCCGCGCGCTCGCTGACGAGCCGTCCCGGCCACGCACTGGCGCTGTCGGTCGTGATCGCGCTGGCGATCGTGTGGGCCGCGATCGTCGGCTCCTATCAGACCAACTACCCGGTCGGCTTCTTCGTCGGCACGATCAGCGCCGGCAGCTACGTTGCGGGCCGGCTGTGGGCCGCCTGGAGGCGACGTGGCTCGGCATAGAATCCCATCGGTGCCCCCGGCCCGCAGTGACTCATGGATCGACTGGGCCAGCACGCAGCTGTCGAGCGCCGGCTACCGCCGGGGCGGGGCGCGTCGAGAAGTGATGGAGCTGATGGCCGGCCAGTCGTGCGCGCTCTCGGCGTTCGAGATCGAAGATCAACTGGCGACGGGTGTCCGGCGGGTGTCGCGGGCCAGCATCTACCGCATCCTCGAGGAGCTCGAGGCGGTCGGCGCGATCCAGCGCGTCGACATCGGTGCCGGGATCACCCGCTACGAACCGCTGCGCGAGGGTCCGGGGCATCACCACCACCTGGTCTGCGATCTCTGCGGACGGCTCGAGCCGTTCCGCGACGAGGGCCTCGAGCGAGCCATCAAACGCGCGTCGGCCCGGGTCCCGCTTGATGTCTCCGAGCACGAGATCGTGCTCCACGGCACCTGCCGCAGCTGTGTGAGCTAGCCACGTTGCAGCGATGAAGATCCGTTTCGCCGTCGGTCCGCCCGGCGGTCCCGTCTCTGCGTCGGACCTGATCGCTTTCGCCGCCGCGCTCGAGCAGGGCGGGTTTGACGGGATCTGGCTGTCGGACCTGCCGGTCGCGCCGGTTCTCGACCCGCTGCTCGCAATCGCGACCCTCGCCGGGCGCACCGGCACGCTGCGCCTGGGGGCCAACGTCGTGCCGTTCGGACGCACCCCGTTCGTGCTGGCCAGGACCCTGGCCCAGCTCGACCAGGTCTCCGACGGTCGGCTCCTGCTCAGCTTCGTCACCGGCCTCGGCCAGCCCGGCGAGCGCAGCGCGCTCGGCCTGGACGGGGCCGACCGCGGCGCCGCGCTGGAGGCGGTGCTCGGCCGCGTGCGCGGGTACTGGGAGGCAGAGGCGGACGCTGGCTCGCTCCCGGCCGGGGCACGGCTCGCCGCCCGCCCGCTCCAGGATCCGCTCGAGGTGTGGCTGGGCGGACGCGGTCCCAAGGCCCTTGACCGTGTCGGCAGGATCGCCGACGGGTGGCTGGGCGCGCTCCTCACCGTGGATGAGGCATCGACGGCGCGCCGGCGGATCCAGGCGTCGGCCGCCGCGGCCGGCCGCGAGGTCGATCCGGAGCATTTCGGGATGAGCATCAGCTACGTCCGGGGCGAACCGGGAACGGCGCAGCTCAGCGCGCTGACGACCCGGCGCACCGAGGTCGATCCTCGAGAGCTGGTGGCGGTCGGACGCGCCGGGCTGCGCGCGCTCGTCCAAGGCTACGTCGACGCGGGCCTGTCGAAGTTCGTCGTCCGCCCGGCGGTGCGCGGCGACTCCTGGGAGTCAGAGACGCGGTGGCTGGCCGACGCCATCCTCGACCTCCAGACGTGACGGGCCCCCGCCGTCAGGGGCGCGTCGGCAACTCGGTGACCGTGACGGCGAGCGGCTCGCAGACGAGGGCGCGCTGTTCGGGGCGCATCAGCTTGCGCCGCAAGAGCACGAACGCCGGCGTTCCGAGCAACGCCGGGACGATCAGCTGGAACAGCCGGTAGGCGAGCACCGCGGCCGTGGCGTCGGTGAGGTTGACGCCGTAGAGGGCGAAGACGCCGATGAGGGCGCCCTCGGTGCCGCCGACGCCGCCGGGGAGGGGGATGAGGTTGCCCAGCTGGCCGATCAGGTAGCCGAGCACGAGCGTGCCGAACGCCGGCACCGAGCCGACGGCGGCGAAGGCGAAGGCGAGCGCCGCGATGTCAAAACCCATGTAGGCCAGCGAGCCGACGACGACGCCGAGGCTGTGACCGCGCATCAGCAGGATCGCCTGGTCGACGCCGTCAGCGGTGGCGGCCAGCCATCCGCGCAGCGTGCCGATCCCTCGCTCGCGCCACCCATCGCCCCCGGCGGGCGCGCGCCGGCGATGCAGGGCGCGGAGCAGGCGAGGGCTCAGCCCGACGAGCGCGGCGCCGAGGGCGGTGACGAGCGCCGGGACGAGCGTGAGCACCCACGAGCCGGTGCCGGGCACGATGCCCGCGAACACGGCGAGGCCGACGAGGATGAGCGTGAAGAAGTTGGCGGCGCTGGTGACGACGAAGAAGGCCACGGTGCGGCGCGCGATGTGGGCGGCCGGCATGCCCGCCTGGCGCAGGGCCCAGACGCCGAGGGCGAGGCCTCCGGCGCCGCCGGCGGGCAGCAGCGAGTTGGCGGCCAGCTCGGCCATCGCGATGTCGTAGCTGAGGCGCCAGGACATGTTCGCGCAGAAGGTGGAGCGAAACGCGAGCAGGTAGCCGAGGCACGATCCGACCTCGCACGCGACGAGGGCGACGATCCAGCCGGGGGCGACGCCGTCCAGGCGCGCGCGGACCTCGTCGAGTCCGGGCAGCGCGCCGATGGCGATGACGACGAGGGCGATCACGCCCGCGATCTCGACCACGCGCAGGGCGAGATGGCGTGGGTGCAGCGCTTCGGGCAGCCCGGAGCCGGTGGGCGCGCCCGCGGCGCCCGCGCCCGACGCGTCGTCGATGGAGCCGGCGGGTATCGGCTGTCGGTGCGTCGCTGCTCGGGGCTGCCAGTGGAGGTTCAAACGGCGAATCACCGAGTGGCCTCGGTCGTGGGTCAGCTTGAGCGTAGTGCGACCGCGACCGGTGGCGCGACGGGCTCGGGCGTCCGACCCGGCCGCCGGACGACGACCTGGTCGACGATCGCCCATCCCGCGTAACACAGCGAGCCGGCGATGCCGGTGATGCCGAGCAGGACGCCGGCGGCCGTGGTGGCCGCGACGCCGTGGGAGCCGAGGATGAGGACGGCGGCGGCCGGGCCGCTGCTCGGTCCGACGGGAAGCTGTCCGAGGGTGAACATCGCGATCAGCCAGGCCATCGCCGCGAACACCGAGACGTGCAGGCCGATCGCGTGGAGCATCAGCCAGTTGCGGACCACCTGCATCGCCACCGCGAGCAGCGTGAACGCGATCAGCCGACCGCGACCCTTTCCGCGCAGGACGGCCAGGCCCGCCCACAGCCCCGTTCGCTTGCACTCCGACACTCGCCGCAGGCCGATGACCGCGGCGCCCATGACGGTCACAGCGATGGCGGGCACCCACCAGGGGATGCCGAGGGCCGCGACGAGCGTGAACGAGAACACCGCCGCCAGCACGACCTCGACGGTGATGATCGGGACCTCGGCCGCCACCAGCGCCGGCACGCGCGGCGCCCGGTCACCGGCGACGCGGCGCAGGGTCGCGATCCGCGCCGCCATTCCCACGGACCCGTTCAGGACGCTGGCCAGATAGCCGACGCCGGCCGCCCGGAACAGCACCCGGCGGGGAACGGAGCCGCCCGCCGCTCGCACGCACACGTTCCACGCTTCGCTGCGAGCGAGCAGGGCGACGATCTGCAAGAGCGCGGCGAGGGCCAGCAGCGAGATCGGCGCCGTGTGCAGCGCGGCGACGAACTGCCCGCGGCGCCCGGCGAGGACAAAGCCGAGGACCCCGGTGACCACGAGCGCGCCGAGCACGCTCACGGCCAACTTGCGGCGCACCGCCGAACGGCATTCGCCGGCAGCGATTCGGTCGACGATCCTCAGTTCGTGCTCGAGCGACAAACGGTCTCCGCGCGGTGGGCGGTTTGCGGAGACTCAGATGGCGCTGTTACTCGTGCTGCGCACGCGTCAATGGGCGCTCCCGTCCATCCACAGTACCACCGCATCGACGGCCCGCGGCTCGGCCGTGTCACATTGTGACGCCGGGCGCCGGGGGGACTAAGCTCTCTCATACCAACCGCGATGGTTGCGGATACCCAAAGGAGCTCTTATGCCCTTGTTGTTTTTCACGGTGGAGCAGCAGGAACGAGCCATCGTCGAGCGCTTCGGGAAGTTCGTTCGCGTCGCCGGCCCCGGGCTCCAGCGCAAGTCGCCGTTCGTCGAAAAGGTCGCCGGCCGGATGAGCCTGCAGGTCGAGCAGCTCAACGCCGACATCGAGACCAAGACGAAGGACAACGTCTTCGTCGTCGTCAAGCTCGCGATCCAGTACATGGTCGGCGCCGACGAGGAGAAGGTCAAGGACGCCTTCTACAAGCTCGACGACCCCGAGGTGCAGATGAAGTCCTATGCCTTCGACGTCGTCCGCTCGCACATACCGACCATGGACCTCGACGAGGCGTATGCCGACGCCGACACCATCGCCAAGCACATCCAGGACACGCTGCAGCAGCAGATGGCCGACTACGGCTATTCGATCATCAAGGCGCTGGTCACGAACATCGAGCCCGACCAACGTGTCAAGGACGCGATGAACAACATCAACGCCGCGCGCCGCAACCAGGAGGCCGCGACCGCCCAGGGTGAAGGTGACAAGACGCTGCGGATCAAGAAGGCCGAGGCCGAGTCCGAGGCGATGCGCCTGCACGGCGAGGGTGTGGCCGCCGAGCGCAAGGCGATCGCCCAGGGGTTGAAAGATTCGCTGGCCCTCATCGCCGGCAACAACGGCATCGATCCCAAGGAGGCGATGGGGCTGGTGGCGCTCACCCAGTACATGGACACGATCCGCTCGGTCGGCGAGCACGGGAACATGACGACGCTGCTGCTCCCCCACTCGCCCGCCTCGGTGGGCTCACTGATGAGTCAGGTCCAGGAGGGCATGCTCACCGGCAACCTCGCCGCCGACGCTGCCCGGTCGGGCGGCAGCGGGCCCAAGGCCAACGGAGCCGCCGGCCAGTCGATCTAGACCCACTGACCACCCGGCCGCCCGCGCGCGACGCGCCCGCCGACGATGATCGAGGGCGGCGAGAGCATGGTGGCGTTCCTCGGGGTGGAGGCTGACCGCAGCCTCCTCTCCGAGGATCTCGACGGTCTGACCGAGGCCGCGCGGCGACCGGTGTCAGTGGTGAAGACCGGCACCCACGACCGGCTGGTGGCGGCCGGATCGGCGATGACCGCGGCCACCCTGATCGGCGGCGCCGCGCTCGCCATCTACGGCGGCGAGCAGCTCATCTTCGCCGGCGGGGGAGCGCTGGCGGCCGTCCTGGCCGTGCTCGGGCTCCTGCTCGTCGGCACCCACTGGGGGTGGGTCCACGTCGCCGAGTACATCGGACTCGGCCGCGATCAACGCCAGGAGCACGCCAACGCCGAACGTGAAGACCGATGGCTGAAGACGGTGTCACCGTACGCGCGGTTCACCGTGCTCACCACCGTGATGGCCGACGCGGCGACCGCGGTGCAGCGTGTGCGCTACACGCCGGTGCTCACCTCACACCACACGTTCACCTTCGAGCGCACGGCCGATCCGGTGGCGACCTTCGACGCCGACACTCCCGCCCACGTGATCGCCGACCGCGTCGAGACGCTGCGTCACGACGCCCGGCTCGAGACCGACCGGATGCGCGAGCTGTGGGATGCCGCCTGCACCGCCTACCAGGCGGCGCTGCTCAGTGCCGACGATGACCAGCAGGAGCTGGCGGCCCGGCGGGCCGCGGCCCTTGCCCTCTCCGAGCACATCAACTCCTCGCTCGGTGAGCCGCCGCTCGTCGAGTAGCCCGGGCGCCGACATTGGACGTCGCGCCGCGGGAAGGCTTTCCCGTTGGCCGGTGTCTGTGAGTGAAACGTCCAACGATTGGAGCCGACGTGTCCACTCAATCCTCCAGGCCCCCGCTCGCCCCGGACGCGCAATATCGCGCGCGGCACGCGACCAGCCGCCGCTCCTTCCTCGCCGGGGCGGGCTCCGCCGCGCTCGCAGCGTCGATGCTCGGCGGGGTCTCCGAGGCCTTTGGCAAGGGCGACCTGAGCCGCGGGGATGCGGCCATCCTGCGCTTCCTGTCAGCGGCCGAGATCCTCGAGACCGATCTCTGGCAGCAGTACAACGAGCTCGCCGGCATCCAGGACCAGGCGGTGCCGGGCGGGAGCGGAAACCCGGCGTTCACGGCCGCGGTGGCTCAGCTGGACTCCGACATGGCGCAGTACATCCATGACAACACCCATGACGAGATGACCCACTTCACCTTTCTCAACGCCTACCTGAAGTCTCGCGGCGCCGAGCCGGTGAACCTCGACGCGTTCGCAACGCTGCCGTCGAGCACGGCCAAGGGAGCACAGAAGAAGGGCCGCCTGACCAACCTGATGCAGCTGACGATCGACACGAGCTTCTGGACGCGATATCGCGCCAGCCGGAAGAACCCCGACCTGGGGGCGACCTTCCCGCCGGCCATCCCCGGCCTGCTCAAGGGCGAGTTTCCGGCGATCCCGCGCACGGACGCGGACCTCGCGCCGGCCAAGCATCTCCAGGCGATCGCCAACACGGCCGGCTTCCATTTCGCCGTCGTCGAACAGGGCGGGACGAGCCTCTATCCGTCGCTCGCCCAGCGCGTCAAGGATCCCGAGGTGCTCAAGGTCGTCCTCAGCATCGGCCCCACCGAGACGATGCACTTCCAGACCTGGAGTGACAAGGCGGGCAACGCGCCGCCCCTCACCGACCCGACCAATGGCCTGGTCTTCCCAGACCTCAACAAGCCACCGTTCGGGGGGCCGGAGTTTCAGACGAACCTGATCATGCCCCATCCGACGACGTTTCTCCGCGGCACACTGCCGGTGTGCTCGGTCATCCGTCCGACGAACACGAAGGGCGCGGCGATGGGTGCGGCGACGTTCCTGACCAAGATGGGGCTGTTCAAAGGGCAGCCGCCGGCGTTCTTCACCGCCCTCACCACGCTCGCCCACCAGGCGGACGCCGCCCGGCGCTGACCGCCGCCTGATGTGGACCCGATCGACCATCGGGCCCGGCTCGGACACACGCGGGACGGGCAACGGGGAGAATGGCGGGCGTCATGTCACCCGTCGAGCCGCAGGCCATCGTCGCCGAGCCGACGGCGGCCGCCATCTTCCTCGTGCTGGCCGCCGCGCCGGGAGCCGAGGCCGAGATCCGCGAGGGGCTGGCCGAGGTGGGCGGCATACGCCGCTCGGTCGGCTTCCGCGTGCCCGAGGCGCGGTTGACGTGCGTCGTGGGAATCGGCTCCGAGCTCTGGGACCGGCTGTTCTCCGGCCCCCGCCCGGCCGGCCTGCATCCGTTTCCGGAGTTCGCCGGGCCGGTCCACACCGCCCCGAGTACGCCGGGCGACCTGCTGCTGCACATCCGCGCCGAGCGGATGGACCTCTGCTTCGAGCTCGCCCAGCGGCTCACCGAGCGTCTGCAGGGCGCCGCCCGCGTCATCGACGAGGTCCACGGCTTCAAGTCGTTTGACGAGCGTGACCTGCTCGGCTTCGTCGACGGCACCGAGAACCCCGAGGGAGACGGCGCCTGGGCGGCGGTGACCGTCGCCGCCGAGGATCCAGGGTTCGCCGGCGGCAGTTACGTCGTCGTGCAGAAGTACCTGCACGACCTCGCCGGCTGGGGAGCGCTGAGCGTCGAGCGCCAGGAGCAGTCGATCGGGCGCACGAAGCTGAGCAACCTCGAGCTGCCCGACGACGTCAAGCCCGACGACTCCCACGTCGCGCTGACGACGATCGTCGACGAGGACGGAACCGAGCACGACATCGTCCGCTTCAACATGCCCTTCGGGGAGGTCGGCACCCGCGAGTTCGGCACCTACTTCATCGGTTACGCCGCGAGTCCGGATGTGCTCGAGCAGATGCTGACCAACATGTTCTGTGGCCGCGGCGGAGGATCACACGATCGCATCCTCGATTTCTCCACCGCGATCACCGGCACGCTGTTCTTCGTTGCAACGGTGGACTTCCTCGAGGATCCGCCCGCGGCGCCGCCGGCGGCCGTGTCCGCGGACACCGACGGCTCCCTGGGCATCGGAAGCCTCCGGCCGCCACGATGACGCGTCGATCGGCGGTGGCGCGGGAGCGCTTGTGCGCCGGGGCGTGATCGTGACAGGATCGGGCGCGATGGGGAACATCGCACACGGCGCGCACTGACGTGCCCCCGGCACCGTCGGGGCCAGACGGAGACAGTGGGGCGCAGAAGGCGGTGCCACGGGCGCCGATGCCGCGCGACAAGCAGGGATGGCGGGTCGCGCCGGCGCCCGACGGGCGGGGGACGCCCGAGTCTCACCAGCCGACGCCGCCGCACCGGGCGCGGGGCTTCTGGGTGTTCGTGCTCGTGCTGCTGGCGGTCAACTGGATCTCGGTGCTCGCCTTCCAGCCGGGGGCGCAGCCGCGGGTGAAGGTCCCGTTCAGCCCGTACTTCCTCACCCAGCTGCAGGCGGGCAAGGTCAAGTCGATCTCCTCGCGTGGAGACACCATCGACGGGACGTTCACCGCCAAGCAGCGCTATCCGCCCACCGACACCAAGGCGATACCGACGACGTTGTTCTCCACCGAGGTGCCGACGTTCTGGAACCACGACACCCTGACCGCGCTGCTGCAGTCAAAGGGGGTCCAGGTCAACGCCCGGTCGACGGCGAAGAGCACCTCGCTGCTCGCCGAGATCCTGCTCGGGTTCGGTCCGACGCTGCTCCTCGTCGGCCTGTTCGTGCTGCTCGCACGCCGCGCCCAAGCGGCGGGGGGCGGTCTGGGCGGCCTGGGGAACTTCGGCCGCTCGCAGGCGCGGCGGGTCGATCCCCAGAAGATCCAGGTGACATTCGAGGACGTTGCCGGCATCGACGAGGCCAAGGCCGAGCTGACCGAGATCGTCGACTTCCTGCGCCAGCCCGAGCGCTATCAGAAGCTCGGCGGGCGGATGCCCCACGGCGTGCTGCTGTTCGGCCCGCCGGGGACGGGTAAGACGCTGCTCGCCCGGGCCGTCGCCGGCGAGGCCCACGCGGCGTTCTTCTCGATCGCGGCGTCGGAGTTCATCGAGGCGATCGTCGGGGTCGGGGCGGCGCGCGTCCGGGATCTGTTCGCCAAGGCCAAGGAGGCGTCGCCGGCGATCATCTTCATCGACGAGCTCGACGCGATCGGCCGCTCGCGACAGGGGTCGGCGGGGGTGACGGGCGCTAACGACGAGCGCGAGCAGACGCTCGATCAGATCCTCACCGAGATGGACGGGTTCGAGAGCAACGACGCGGTGATCGTGCTCGGGGCCACCAACCGGCCCGAGATCCTCGATCCGGCATTGCTGCGCCCGGGACGCTTCGATCGCCGGGTCGCCGTGTCGGCGCCCGACCGGGCGGGACGGCGCAAGATCCTCGAGGTCCATACCCGCTCGATGCCGCTCGGGCCCGACGTCGACCTCGACGCCCTCGCCTCCTCCACGCCCGGCATGGTCGGCGCCGACCTCGCCAACCTGGCCAACGAGGCGGCGTTGCTGGCCACCCGCCGCAACCACGACCAGGTGCTGATGGCCGACTTCACCGACTCGCTGGAGAAGATCCTTCTCGGCGCGCCGCGCGGGACCATGCTGTCGCCCGAGGATCGCGAGCGGACGGCCTACCACGAGTCGGGCCATGCGCTCGTCGGGATGCTCACCCCCGAGGCCGACCCCGTGCGCAAGGTCTCGATCATCCCCCGCGGGATGGCGCTCGGGGTCACCCTGTCCACCCCGGACTCCGACCGGGTCTCCTACACCCGCGAGGATCTCGACGCCAAGATCAAGGTCGCGCTCGGCGGCCGCGTCGCCGAGGAGATCATCTACGGCAAGATCACCACGGGGGCCGAATCGGACATCCAGCAGCTGACCCAGATCGCCCGCCAGATGGTCGGCCGGTGGGGGATGAGCGACAAGCTGGGACCGGTCACGCTGCTCCCCGCCGAGGGCCAGGGACCGTTTCTGCCGGGAGCGAGCGAGACCTCACCGCAGACCCAGTGGCTGGTCGACCAGGAGGTGCAGTCCCTGATCGAGGATGTCCACGCCCGGGTCACCCAGCTGCTTGGCGCCCATCGCGCCCAGCTCGAATCGCTCGCCCGGGCGCTGCTCGCCGCCGAGACGCTGGATGCGCCCGCCGCTTACGCGGCCGCCGACGTCCCGCCTCGGCCGGCCGCCGTCGCCGGCTGAGCACCGGTCGCGTCAGCCGAACAGCGGCAGGCGCCGACGGCGGGCGAGCGCGTCCATCCCGGCCTGGATGCTCGACTGGACCTCCTCGTACTTGGACTCGACGTAGTCCTCGTCGTCGGCGAGATCCAGGTCCGCTCCGAGCTCGATCGCCGGTTGAAATGCGGTGCGGATCTTCGTCGGCAGTGGGATCTCGGGCAGCAGCGCCGGCGAGATCCCCCACGGCGCCTGGATGGCGATCGGGAACATCTTCAACCGCGCCACCCGGTCGAGCCCGAGCACCTTCGCGATGCGCCGGCCCTTGGCCAGGACCGGCATCGAGTCCGGGCCGCCGACCGTCGAGATCGGCACGATCGGGACGCCGCAGCGGATCGCCAGCTTGACGAACCCCATTCGACCCGCGAGGACCGCCTTGTCGCGCTGGGTCCAGGGCCGGAGCGAATCGACCTCCCCACCGGGCCACAGCGCCACGTCGTGGCCGGCGGCCAGCGCCGCCGAGATGCTGTCCGGCGCCGCCGGCAGCACGCCCATGCGGCGGAAGTAGCCGCCGATGGCCGGCGCCGCCATCAGCGCGTCGTGGGCGGTTCCGTGCAGGGGCCGGCCGTCGCCGAAGCGACGCCACCACTGAACCCCGATCGTCCACGCGTCCCACACGAAGGGAGCGCCCGAGTGGATGCCGACGAGCAGGACGGGAGCGTCGGGGATGTTGTCCCACCCCTCGATCTCCATGCGAAACCAGAAGTCCATCAGCGGATTCCACAGGTACTTCTGCCGTTCCATGAAGTCGTAGTCGGGCCCATCGAGCGACCATTGGCCCGCCCGGTCGGCGACCCATCCGGTGACCCCGGATTGGTCCTCGCGGCGTTGCTCGACCTTGCGCTTGGCCTGCTCGGCCTGCCGCTCCGCCGAGGGCCGGCGCGTGGCCGGCGCTCCGTTGGACCGCTGCTCTGACGCCATCGTCCGGTTCTCCATATCCGTCCTCTCTCGTCCCTCCTCCGTCATTTCACCTACCCGGACGGCCCGAAACCGAAGCTGCCGCGAAAAACGTTTCCCGGAGTATTGATCTGTGGGCGAGGGGCGGTTATCATCATCGCCCGGCGGTTCCTTTCGATGCTTGGGCGTCGGTAGGGGCTCCAGTGGCTGACCGGACGCCTTGGCAGGCACAGCAGGTGACTGCCTTCGCGGACTGCGGCGATTCCCATCGCTTCAAGGAAGCGCGCGTGTCGCGATCCGTATCCGCCGGTCACATCATCAGTTCATCTTTCGGCACGACCCGCACCGTCGCTCCGGCGACGACGTCGTGCCGAGCTCGGGGGAGCCGCGCTGGGGCTAGCGCGGACAGCGAAGGGGGGAGTTTCGTGGGTCGCGCGCCACTGCACGGGCGCGCGACCCGCGAACGTTCTGCTCCGGCGTAGGGCCGCGACCGGATGAACTCAGATATGTGGCGATCGCTCTGCGACCAGATCCCCTCCGAGGCGACGCCGCACGAGGTCGATGAGGCACTCTCCGAGGCCAATGACGACGCCCTGGCCGAAGACGAGCGCGCGGCCCTCTGGCTGTACGTCTGGTCGCGGGAGCGGCGAGCCACCCGCGCCACCCCAAGGCCACGAGCCGCCGCCGGCGCCTCCCCGGCGATGGTCCGCTATCTCGCGGTCCTCATCCGGTCAAGCGCGACGGCCCGCCACCGCGATCGGACGACGTTCGGCGAGCTCCGCGCACCGGTGCGCGACGACGCCGACTAGATACGCGGCTTAGATCTCATCGTCGCGCAGGGCGACGGTGCCGGCGATGAGCCGGGCCAGCTCGGCTGGGGCGGTGACGCGCGCGGGAGACGGATCGGCGGCCGTCCGGGCTCCGATCCGGGTCAGGTCCAGCGCCGCGCGGCTGCCGGCGACGACCGTGTTTCCCGCGCGCCCGCCGAGCGACCAGGCCGTGGGATAGGCGAGCATCAGGGCCGCCGCGACGGCGCGCACGTCCCGCGCGCGGCGGTCATCGACGACGTTGATCAGCGCCAGCGGAGCCACCCGCGCCACGTCGGCCAGCGCCTGCACGGTGATCAGGGTCCGGGGAATGAGGGCGCCGGTGTAGGCGTCGATGACGATCGCGTCCCAGCTGCCCGTGGCCTGGCGGGCGACGAACCGCCGTCCTTCGGCCCGGCGGACCTGCAGGCCGGGGGTGCGCCGTAGTCCGAGGTGCTCGCGCGCGAGCTCCAGCACGTCGGCGTCGACCTCACACACCTGCTGGCGGCCGCCGGGATCCTCGGCGGCGAGGGCTCGCGCCAGGGCACACGCTCCGCCGCCGATGTGCAGGACCCGGCGCGCGTGGGCGGTGCGCAGGATGACTCGCATCCAGCGTAGGTAGTCGAACTCCAGGTGCGACGGATCGGCGAGATCGACATACGAGGCGTCCATGTCGGCCTGGCGCAGGAGCCGGCCCGAGGGACGCAGGCGGTCGGCCACGACGACGGCCCCTCCCCGCCGGGCGATGATCTTCTCCACGCTGCGCGCGCGGGTCATGCCCCCAGCGTGTCACGCAGGCCCAACGCCCGCGCGCCCGCGGGCCCGCGGGCGACCGTCGATGACCGGGCTCGACCGTCACCGAGGTGAGATACTTCGTCCCATGCCCAGTGACGAGCAGATTCAGGCCGTGATCGACCGGCTCGAGACCGAGCGCGAGGAGATCCGGCGCCGTGAGGGAGCGTCCGATCCCAACCTCGAGCAGGACCGGGCCCGCCTGGAGGAGATCCGCGTCGAGCTCGACCAGCTGTGGGACCTCGTCCGCCAGCGCCAGGCGCTGCGCGACGCCGGCGAGGATCCGAACAAGGCCCACGAGCGCTCGCCCGCAACCGTCGAGAACTACTGGCAGTAGCGCTTGCCGGCGGGATAATAGGCGGGCAATGGCGACGACGACCCGGTCTCCGGGATTCGGTCAACGCGTCGCGCGGATCATCCGCGCCGCCCGGCTGCTCATCCGCGACCCGCGGATCCCGCGCCCGCTGCGGTGGCTTTTGGCGGTGTCGCTGTTGCCGATCCCCGGCCCGCTCGATGAAGCGGTCCTCCTGCTCGCGTCGCCGTTGCTCCTCATCTTCCGCCCCGCCGTCCTGCGCGAGGCGTGGCGGACGAGCGCCCACGACGCTAGCTGCGATGGTGAACCTCCTGCAGGCGATACACCGGCGTGTCGATCTCGACCGCCCGGGCCTTGAGCTGAAGCGCCAGGTATTGCGAGTAGTGACGTGACTGGTGCAGGTTGCCGCCGTGAAACCACAGCCCCGGCTGCTGGGTGGGCTTCCACATGTTGCGCTGCTCGCCCTCCCAGGGGCCCGGGTCCTTGGCCGTGTCCGAGCCCAGGCCCCACACCTTGCCGACCCGGTCGGCCACCTCCTGGGAGATGAGCTCGGCGGCCCAGCCGTTCATCGATCCGTAGCCGGTGGCATAGACGACGAGCTCGGCGGGCAGCTCGGTGCCGTCCTCGAGCACGACGGCTCGCTCGGTCAGGTGGTCGACCTGGCCACGGGCGAGCTTCACCCGGCCGTCGGCGACGAGGTCGGCGGCCCCGACGTCGATGTAGTAGCCCGAGCCGCGCCGCAGGTACTTCATGAACAGTCCGGAGTTGTCCTCTCCCCAGTCATGCTCGAAGCCGGCCCGCTCCAGGCGGTCATAGAAGTCCCGGTCGCGCTCGCGCATCTCGTCGTAGAGAGGGATCTGGAACTCGTGCATGATCCGGTAGGGCAATGAGGCGAAGATCAGGTCCGCCTTTTCGGTCGTGATCCCGTCGGCGACCGCCTCCTCGGAGTAGAGGGCCTTGAGGCCGATGTCCATGAGCGTGCTCGAGCGCACGATGTGTGTGGAGGAGCGCTGGACCATCGTCACGTCGGCGCCGACCTCGTACAGCGCGCCGCAGATGTCAAACGCCGAGTTGTTCGAGCCCACGACCACGACCCGCTGGCCGGCGTAGGCGTCGGGCCCCGGGTGCTCGGAGGAGTGCTGCTGCTCGCCGGCGAACTCGTCCTGGCCGGGGAAGTCCGGACGGTTGGGCTTGCCCGACATGCCGGTGGCCAGGACCAGCTGCCT
Source organism: uncultured Solirubrobacteraceae bacterium (assembly GCA_963744845.1). GTDB lineage: Bacteria > Actinomycetota > Thermoleophilia > Solirubrobacterales > Solirubrobacteraceae > Palsa-465. Next base: position 212,050 of record CAVUVE010000007.1, on the reverse strand, counting down.
GGGTCTCAGGGTGACCGCCTCGCCCTCGCGTTCGACGACCACCTCCCACGCGCCGGCATCGGCGTCGTAGGCGGCCGACCGCGCCACGGTCGAGCTCCAGTAGTTGAGCTCCATCACCCGGGTATAGGCCTCCAGCCAGTCGGCGATCTTGTCCTTGGGCGAGAACACCGGCCACGTGTCGGGGAACTTGATGTAGGGCAGGTGGTCGTACCACACCGGGTCGTGCAGGCACAGAGACTTGTAGCGGCTGCGCCACTGGTCGCCGGGACTGGCGTGACGGTCGACGACGATCGTCGGCACGTCGAGCTGGCGCAGCCGCGCGGCGAGCGCGATGCCGCCCTGGCCGCCGCCGATGATCAGCACCTCGGGCTGGGTCGCGTAGCCGAGCTCGGCGGCCTCGCGCCGTCGGCGCTCCAGCCACGACTGGCGGTCGGCGTTGATCCCGTGCTCGGCGCCCATCGGACGCGAGCGACCGCGTGGCTCCTCGTGGCCCTTGAGCTCGCGCAGCGTCGTGAGCAGGGTCCATGCCTTGCCGTCGCGCAGCCGGAGGTGACCGACGCCGCGTCCCACCCGGGTCTCGAACTCCAGCCACGCCTCGATCACGCCGTCGGCTTCGGCAGGCGGCTCGGAGACGTGGAAGTCGTGCGGCTCGGCGCTGGCCAGGGTGTGCTCGAGCAGATCGCGCACCCCCGCGGGCCCTTCCACGGTCGTCAGGTTCCAGGTCAGCGAGACGAGGTCACGCCAGAAGCTGCTCGTCGCAAACCTCTCGGCGGCGGCGGCCGCGTCCCGGTTGCGCAGAGCGGCGTTGAAGTCATCCAGCCACGCGTCGACGACCTCAGCGGCCGCGGTCGGCTCAGGGGCAAGGGTCGTGTCGGTCATCTCTCTCTCCTCTCGGACGGACTGCTCCCAGTGTCCTCCGCGGGCGCGGGAACGCCAAACCCCGACGTCGCCGACCGGACCGAGTGTGCGAGGATCGCCGGGTGCGCATCGAGGGCTGCTCCGCTCTGGTCACCGGTGGCGCGTCCGGCCTGGGGGCGGCGACCGCGCAGGCGCTGCGCGCCCGCGGCGCCGAGGTGGTCATCGCCGATCTTCCGCAGGCCGCGGACCGCGTCGACACGGCGAGCTTTCACTTCGCCGCCACCGACGTGCGCGACTGCGAGCAGGTCGCGGCCGCGGTGGCGCTCGCCGCCGGCCGCGCGCCCCTGCGAGTGCTCGTCAACTGCGCGGGGATCGGGCCCCCGGGGCGCGTCCTGCGCAAGGGCGTGCCGATGGCCCTCGAGCAGTTCGCCGGCGTCATCGAGGTCAACCTGATCGGCACGTTCAACGTCATCCGCCTCGCCGCCGCGGCGATGGCGGACAACGAGCCGGTCGACGAGGGGCGCGGCGTGATCATCAACACCGCCTCGATCGCCGCCTACGAGGGCCAGATCGGCCAGGCCGCCTACTCGGCCTCCAAGGGCGGGATCGTCGGGATGACGCTGCCGATCGCGCGGGACCTCGCCAACCTGGGGATCCGCGTCGTCACGATCGCTCCCGGCCTGTTCGACACGCCGCTGATGGGAAGCCTGCCCCCCGAGGCGCGCGAGTCGCTCGGCGCCTCCGTCCCCAATCCGGCGCGGCTCGGCCGGCCGGACGAGTACGCCGCGCTGGCGATCCACGTCGTCGAGAACGAGATGCTCAACGGCGAGGTCATCCGCCTCGACGGCGCGCTGCGCATGGCCCCGCGCTGACGCTCACGCGGTCAGGAGCAGCGAGACGACCGCCGCCGCCTCCTCGACGGCCGGTTCGACGGCCGCGATCGCGTCGTTGTAGATGAAGCCCTCGGTGACGCGGACGACGGCGTAGGCGAGGACGTCGGGATCGACGCGGGGGTGAAAGGTCCCGGCGGCCTGCTCCTCGCGGTAGAGCTCGGCCAGCCGGGCCACCGTGCGCGACTGCACCGAGCTCCCGCGGGAGGTCAGGATGCGCAACGCGGCGTGGGTCTCCTGGCGGAGGAAGCTCTGCAGCGCGGAGGAGTCGACGAGCGCCTCCACGTGCCGTCGAAAGACGGCGAGCAGGCGCTCGGGGCCGGCGAGGTGGCCGGTGTCTCGCACGGCCCGCGCGAACACCTCGTCCGAGAGCGAGAACGCCACCTCGCTGATCAGCTGCTCGCGATCTCCCGTCCAGCGGTAGAGCGTCGCGCGCGAGATGCCCAGCTCGCCGGCGAGGGCGCGCATGTCGATGCGCTCACCGGCGAGGTATCGGCGGCGCGCGGCGCGAAACGCGGCCTCTGGAGTGGCCGCGGGCACCCGTGAGGCGGTCGGCATGGGCTGAGGATAACCGTGGGGCACGCGCCGGGAAGGATCGCGTGACACATCGAGAATCTGTAGCATCCGGCGCCGGGAGTAGTTGAGAGGCGCCGGACCCCACGCACCCCCCAGCGTGGCGCTCGGTCCATCGAGAGGAGAGGCAGAGGCATGACCACGGCACCCGTCCGCACGGCTGGGCCCAGTCCGTTTGAGCGACTGTGGAACCGCACGCTTCACCGGTATCCATCCAATCCGAGCCGGTACCTGAGCTTGGGCATCGTCGTCGCGACGACGATCGTTCTCTACTACCAGCTGTACCTGTCCGGTGGAGTCGCCACCGCGATCCTGCGCGACCTGCACATGTCGTTCACCTACTACGTGAACATCAGCGTCGTCGGGTATCTGCTCGGCGCGGCGGCAGCAGGGATCGCCGGACTGGCCGACCGTTACGGGCGGGCCAACATCGTCACCGCCGGACTGGGGCTCGTCGCGCTGCTGTGCCTGTTCGGGTTGCCCAACGCCCACACCAAGCTCGCCTTCGGGATCATCTACGTTGCGATCGGCTTCGTCGAGGGGATCATCCTCGTCGCCACGCCGGCCCTCGTCCGCGACTTCTCCCCCCAGCTGGGCCGCGCGTCGGCGATGGGCTTCTGGACGCTCGGCCCGGTGCTCGGATCGCTCGTCGTCTCGGCGTTCGTGTCCGGGGCGGGGAACACCAGCTGGCAAGACCAGTACCGCACGAGCGGGATCATCGGGCTGATCGTCTTCGTGGTCGCGCTCGTTGGCCTGCGCGAGCTGTCGCCGCGGCTGCGCGATCAGCTGATGGTCTCACGCAAGGACCGCGAGCTGATCGAGGCGCGGGCAGCCGGCCTCGATATTGAGGAGAGCCTGCGCCATCCGTTTCGCCAGATGCTGAAGGCCGACATTCTTCTCTCGGCCTTCGCGATCAGCGTGTTCTTGATCATCTACTACGTCGCCGTCGGCTTCTTCCCGGTGTTCTTCGAGACCGTGTTCGGCTACAGCCAGTCCAAGGCGAACACGCTGGGCAACTACTTCTGGGCGTTCGATGCCGCCGGCCTGCTGATCGTCGGGGTCATCTCGGATTGGCTGCGCGTACGCAAGCCGTTCATGGTGTTCGGCGCCGTCGCGTGCATCGTCTTCACCACGATCTTCGCCCTCAAGGCCACGCACCCCGAGACCTCGTACGACACGTTCGTGATCCTGCTCTCGTGCATCGCGGTGTCGCTGGCGCTCGCCTTCGCCCCGTGGATGGCGAGCTTCACCGAGACGGTCGAGCGCCGCAATCCGGCGCTCATCGCCACCGGCCTTTCCGTGTGGGGGCTGATGATCCGCGTCGTCATCGCCGTCAGTGTGTTCTTCGTCCCCAAGGTGGTGACGACAGCGACGACGCTCGTCGAGAAGGGGCCGGCGGTGAAGGCCGTGCTCGCCAATCCCACGCCCGTGGGCAAGACGACGATCGGCGCGGTGGCCACCGCGGCGTCGGCTCACCCGGCGACGATCGCTCAGCTGCAGGCCGTCTCCGCGCGTGACGCCGCGCTGCTCGCCGCGCTGAAGTCACACCCGGCGGTCGCCGCCGCCCTGGCCAAGGCGCAGGCGGCGGGCGTGACGCCGACGCCGGCGCAGCTGGCTCAGATCAAGGCGGCGCTCGGGGCCCCGGCGTTCGCCGAGCTCGTCAAGCCCCAGTCGGTTCGCGACCTGACCTTCGTGTCGACGACCGCACCCCGAACGCTTGGCGCCGCCAACTTCGCGGCGCTCGCCAACCCGACGCCGGCGCTGTCGGCAGCGCTGAAGACCCTGAGCACGACCGGCCCGGCGGTGCAGAAGGCGGCGACCGATTCACCCAAGCAGTGGCGGACGTTCTTCTTCGTCGGAGTCGGCGGAGAGGTCGTGTTCATTCCCCTGATCCTGCTCATGGCCGGTTACTGGGATCCCCGCCGCGCCAAGCGCGCCGAGGCCGAGCACGACGCGTGGCTGGCCGCCGAGCTGGCCAAGCTGCACGGCGACCCAGGGTCACGCGAGGCGTCGCCGGCGCGGGTGTAGACGGCGATTGGCTCGCCCGATCACTGCCCGCGATGGCGCGGCGAGCGAAGCAGCGCCACGAGATCATCAGCCGAACCGGGCCGCGCGAGCAGGAAGCCCTGGGCCCGCTCGCAGGCGAGCGCGCGGACGGCGTCGAGCTCGCCCGTCGTTTCGATGCCCTTGGCGGTGACGGGGCAGCCGAGCGCTGCCGCGATGCCGACGACGGCGGTGACGATGGCGCGGTCAGCCCCATCGCCCGGCAGGCCCTCGATGAACGTGCGGTCGATCTTGATCCCGTGAACGGGATGGTGCTTGAGCCAGCTGAGCGATGAGTAGCCGATACCGAAGTCGTCGAGCACGATCCGCATCCCGAGCGACTCGAGCTCGCTCATCGTCCGACTGGTCGCGGCGTCGGGCCGCACGAGGGCCGTCTCGGTGACCTCGAGGGTCAGCTGGTCGGGGGGAAACTCGGCGTGGGCGAGCGTCTGATGGACGGTCTTGGCGAAAGCAGGTCGCGCCAGCTGAAGTGCGGACACGTTGACGGCGAGCTCCAGGGGCCGGCCCGTCTGCTCGGCGATCCGCGCGAGTATCTCGCAACTCTCGCGCAGCACCCAGGCGCCGAGCGGGACGATCGTCCCCGTGTCCTGCGCGATGGGGATGAACTCGCGGGGTGAGATCTCGCCGAACTTCGGGGACGTCCAGCGCAGTAGGGCCTCGACGGAGACGATCTCCTCGCTGGTGAGGTCGAACACGGGCTGGAACGCCAGATGCATCTCGTCGCGCATCTCGGCATCGCGCAGCTCGCGCGCCAGCAACTGGCGGCGGCCGGTGCGGGTACGTTGGCTGCCCTCGAAGAAGCTGCAGCCGCCGCGCCCCGAGCGCTTCGCCGCATACATCGCGCTGTCGGCCTGGCGGATGGCCTCTCGGGCATCGGTGGTGGAGGCGCCGACCATCGCGATGCCGACGCTGGCCGTGACGACGGTCGATTCGATGTCGTGCAGCGGCTTGGAAATGGCATCGAGCAGACGGAAGCCGAGGCCGGCGGCCTCCTGGTCGTCGGTCACGTGCTTGGCGATGACGACGAACTCGTCGCCGCCGAACCGGCCCACGCGCTCATCGGTCCGGATCGTGGCCGACAGGCGCTGGCCGATCTGGCGGATCATCTCATCGGCCCGATCGTGGCCGAGGGTGTCGTTGAGCGTCTTCAGGCCGTCGAGATCGACGAACAGCACGGCGACCTTGCTCGGCGGTTCGATGCTCGCCAGCGCGTCGTCGAGATAGGCGAAGATGGCGGCGCGATTCGGAAGGCCGGTGAGCGCGTCGTGGCGCGCGTCGTGGATCAGGCCTTCCATCGTGCGGTGGCGCTCGATGGCGATCCCGGCCAGCCGGGCTCCGTCGCGCATCAGCGCGAGATGCTCGGGCAGCGGATGGCGGGGCTCGGGGCCGTAGAGAGCGAGCGTGCCGAGGACCTCGTCATCGGGAGCCTTGATCGGCATCGACCAGCAGTGGCGAAGGCCCGCCCCGACCGCAAAATCGCGAATCGGCGCCCATCTCGGATCGGCGGCGATGTCGTCGGTGATCGTCAGCCGGCCCGACCACGCGGCGGACCCACACGTGCCGACGTTGGGCCCGATGACGACGCCGTCGATGGACGCGAGATAGTGGGGCGGCAGCGACGGCCCCGCGCCGGGATGCAGCGTATTGGTCTCCCGATCGAGGAGCACGACGCAGGGGATGACCGACGGCTCGTAGCGCTCGATGCCGGTGACGAGCTCGCCCAGCACGTCGCTGAGGGGAGCCGCTTGAGCGATGAGCTCATGCAGGCGGTTGTGGGACGCCACGAGCTCACGCATTCGCGTCGCCGCCCGGTGAGCCAGTCGCAGGGCCAGCTCGGTCGACACCGCCGTGGCGGCGTCTTCGAGGGCCTGCAGGTCGGCCTCGCTCCACTCGCGGACGGAATCGTCGGCGACCACCATCCAGCCGAGGAGCTGACCGTTGGCGACGACCTGTGCCTCCGCGTAGGCGGGGGGCGCGGCGCCCGCCGGCGCATCGGTCTGACCGATCAGATATTCCGGCAATGAGGTGGAGAGCGACAGCTCGGACACCTCCTCCGCGCAACCGCTCGCGGTGGAGAGGCTCTTGACGACAAGACGGGTGGCGTCGACGAGGACGAGGGCGGCCAGGGCGGCGCCGGTCTCTCGACGCAGGGCGACCGTCCAGCGGTCCAACTCGGGCTCACATGGCCACGCCAGGAGATGACTGCGCTGCAGGACGGCGAGGCGTTCCTCTTCGGCGACCCACGACGCGTGGACCTCCGGCTTCGCCTCCAAGCGCTGTGACATACGAGGCCATCGACGCTTTCGGGCCCGATCTTGACCGGATCGCACGTCCCTGGACAGCGAACCGTCCCCGGATCGGCTTGCCCCGGCGCCCCGAGCCGCCGTAGGCTAACCCCGACATGGCGCCCGGCACCCCGGAGAGCGACCCACGGACGCTGTGCGAGGCCTTTCAGGCCACGGTGGCGCGGGCGCCCGACGCGGTCGCGCTGCGCAGCGCCGACACCCCCGCCACGCTGACCTGGGCGCAGTACGCCAAGCGCGTCCGGTCGATCGCCGCCGGGCTGGCCGCCCTGGGGGTCGGCCGCGGCGACACGGTGGGGCTGATGCTCACCAACCGGATCGAGTTCTATCCCTGTGACAGCGCCGTCCTGCACCTCGGGGCGACGCCGTTCTCGATCTACAACACCTCGACGGCCGAGCAGATCGAGTACCTGTTCGCCAATGCCGGCAACACCGTCGTCATCACCGAGCGTCAGTTCCTCGGAGCGATCGAGTCCGCCGGGACGGCCGGCGGGTCGCTGCGCCACGTGGTGTGCGTCGACGGTCATGGCGAGGGCGACGGCGTCGTCACCCTGGAGCAGGTCGAGGTCCGCGGGACCGAGCAGTCCGGCGACTTCGACTTCGAGGCGAGCTGGCGCGCCGTCACCGGCGAGGATCTCGCGACCCTGATCTACACCTCGGGAACGACCGGCCCGCCCAAGGGGGTCGAGCTCACCCACGCCAACGTGCTCGCCGAATGCCGGTCGGTGGCGCAGGTGCTGCCGATGCGGGCCGGGGCCACGATCACGTCCTACCTGCCCTCGGCCCACGCCGCCGATCGGTGGATGTCGCACTACAACGGGTTCGTCCACGGCCTCCAGGTGGTCGCCGTTGCCGACCTGCGCGCCATCCCGAAGGTGCTGACCGAGCTGCGCCCCACCGTGTGGGGCGGGGTGCCGCGAGTGTTCGAGAAGCTCGTGGCCGCGCTGCGGGCGGCGATCGAGGCGGATGCCGACCAGCGCGATGCGATCGAGCACGCCATCGCGGTGGCCACGCGGCGCGTCACCCTCCGCCACGCCGGACGGGCGGTCCCGGCCGAGCTCGAACGCGAGCACGCCGAGCTCGACGCCCGAATCCTCTCCCGGCTGCGGGCGCGGCTCGGACTGGACCGCGCCGAATGGATCATCTGCGGCGCCGCGCCGCTGTCTCGCGACGTGCATGAGTTCCTGCTCGCCCTCGGCCTGCCGATGACCGAGGTCTACGGGATGTCGGAGGGCACGTGCATCATCACGGTGAGCCCCACGACGCAAGCGCGGATGGGCTCCGTCGGCCGGGCCATTCCCGGGGTGCAGCTGCGCCTGGAGGCCGACGGCGAGCTGCTGGTGCGCGGCGAGATCGTCATGCGCGGGTACCGCGCCGACCCGGGCCGCACCGCCGAGGTGCTCGACGGCGACGGCTGGCTGCACACCGGCGATATCGCCGAGATCGATGACGACGGCTACGTGCGAATCGTCGATCGCAAGAAGGAGCTGATCATCAACGCGGCCGGCAAGAACATGTCGCCCGCCAACATCGAGGAGAAGCTCACCTCGGCCGACCCGCTCGTCGGTCAGGCGGTCTGCATCGGCGACCGCCGTCCCTACAACGTCGCCCTGCTCGTGCTCGATCCCGACGCGGCCGGGGCGTGCGCTCGCGCCCTGGGCATCGGCGACGTGCCGCGGGCGCACCTGGGAGCCCACGAAGCCGTGCGCCGGCGCCTCGAGCGCGCCGTCGAGAACGCCAACGCGCGGCTCTCGCGCGTGGAGCAGATCAAGCGCTACGCGGTGCTCGGCGACGAATGGCTGCCCGGAGGCGACGAGCTGACGCCGACGATGAAGCTCAAGCGCAGGCCGATCGCCGCCAAGTACGCGGCGACGATCGAGGAGCTGTACGCGACGGAATCGGCCCTACCATGACGACCATGGACGGCGATCAGTTGCGGGCCGTGCAGACCCCGCTCAAGGAGCGCTACCGGACCGCGCCGGAGGCCGCGCAGGTGACGCTGGCGGCCGACGGCGAGCTCGGCGAGGGAGTGAGCTGCTCGGTGAGCACCGGGCGCGCGCTCGCGCAAGCCGGCCTGCATCCGGCGACCGGCGGCGACGGCTCGCTGCTCTGCTCCGGCGACATGCTGCTCGAGGCGCTCGTCGCCTGCGCCGGGGTGACGCTCGCCGCCGTGGCCGCGTCGCTGGGGATCGAGGTGCGCGGCGGACGCGTTCACGCCGAGGGCGATCTCGACTTCCGCGGCACGCTGGCCGTCGACCGCGCAGCGCCGGTCGGCTTCAGCGCGATCCGGCTGGCGTTCGCAGTCGACACCGACGCCGACGCCGAGCAGCTGGCCACGCTGCAAAAGCTGACCGAGCGCTACTGCGTCGTCTACCAGACGCTCGCTGCCGGGCCGGCGCTGACGACGACGCTGACTGCGGCTTAGCACCTGACCCAGGCCCTCGACGCCTCCTAGGCTCGTGGCATGACCACGACCTCCTTTCTCGGCGAGAAGCCGATCAACCGCATCGGCTTCGGCGCGATGCAGCTCGCCGGCCGCGGCGTGTTCGGACCGCCACGCGACCCCGACGCCGCCCGGGCCGTGCTGCGGCGCGCGATCGAGCTCGGCGTCGACCACATCGACACCTCGCAGTACTACGGACCCGACGTCGTCAACGACCTGATCCGCGAGACGCTGTATCCGTATCCCGACACGCTGAAGCTCGTCACCAAGGTCGGCGCGCGGCGCGATGAGAAGGGAGGGTGGCTGCCGGCGCTGTCACCGGCGGAGCTGCGCGCCGGCGTCGAGGACAACCTGCGCTCACTGCGCGTCGAGCGCATGGACCTCGTCAACCTGCGGGTCATCGGCGCCGCGAACGAGCCGGGCGTTCCGACGGCCGAGCAGCTCGAGACGCTCCAGGACCTCCGCCGGGAGGGCAAGCTCGACCTGATCGGGGTCTCCAACGTGACGCTTGAGGGCGCCCGGTTTGCCTTTAAGCACACCGAGCGCGGAGAGCTCGGCGAGATCCAGAACGGCTACAGCATCATCGACCGCTCCGATGAGCCGATCCTCGATCTCTGCCGCGAGCACGAGATCGCCTTCGTACCCTTCTTCCCGCTCGGCTCGGCGTTCACCGGGGGGCCGGCCAAGCTGGCGCAGAACCCCGCGATCGCCGCGGTCGCCGCCAAGCACGAGGCCACCCCCTCGCAGATCGCGCTCGCGTGGCTGCTCGCCCGCGACGAGCGGATCCTCCTCATCCCGGGGACGACCTCGGTGGCGCACCTGGAGGAGAACCTCCGGGCCGCCGACATCGCGCTCGACGGCGAGGACATGGCGACGCTGGAGAACGCCGAGCGGGTGACCAGCGAACCATGATGAGGGTCGCCGTGCTCGATGACTACCAGCGCCGGGCGGCCGGCTACGCGGACTGGGATACGCTGGGGTCCGACACCGAGATCGACTTCTGGACCGAGCCGATCGCCGCCGACGAGCTGCCGGCGCGGCTCGGCGGATACGAGGTGCTCGTGCTGATGCGCGAGCGCACCCGCTTCCCGCGGGAGATCCTCAGCCGCCTGCCCAACCTGCGGCTCCTCATCACCACCGGAATGCGCAACGCCTCGGTCGACGCCGCGTACCTGCGCGAGCGCGGCATCGTCTACTGCGGCACGGAGGGCACGAGCGCACCCCGGGCCGCCGGCGTCCCGAGTACCGCCGAGGTCGCGTGGGCGCTCATTCTCGCCGTGTTCAAGCGGGTGACGGTCGAGGACCGCGCCGTCCGCGAGGGGCGCTGGCAGCTCGGTGTACCGCGCAACCTGGCGGGCGCGACGCTCGGGCTGGCCGGCCTGGGCAACCTCGGCGCCGCCATGGTCGGGCCGGCGCGGGCGTTCGGGATGACGCCGATCGCCTGGAGCGAACACCTGACCGATGAGCGCGCCGCCGAGGTCGGCGCGATCCGCGTCGCCAAGGAGCAGTTGCTCGCCGACGCCGACGTGCTCTCGATCCACCTCGTCCTGTCCGAGCGCACCCGCGGCCTGTTCGGCGCCGCCGAGCTTCGTCAGATGAAGCCCACGGCCGCCCTGATCAACACGTCGCGGGGTCCGATCGTCGACGAGGCGGCCCTGGTCGCCGCGCTGCGCGACGGGACGATCGCCGCCGCCGGCCTCGACGTCTTCGACGAGGAGCCGCTGCCGGGCGGCCATCCGCTGACCGAGCTGGACAACGTCGTCCTGCTGCCGCACCTCGGCTACGTGTCCGAGCCGGCGTTTCGCCACATGTACGGCCAGGTGGTGGAGGACATCGCGGCGTTTCGCCGCGGCGTCCCCATCCGCACCCTCGCCGACCCGGACTGACCGGCCATCCGTCCACGCGGGCGCTCGGCCGCTCAAGTTGCACGGTTTCCCGTCGAAAGCGTCACATTTTCGCCAATACATCAAGTCTTGGCAGATTGCGCCGAGAGATGAGGCGTGCCGACCCACCGCGTGCAGCCTGGATCGTGACCCCCGACGCGATCAGCGATGGCGCCCGGATCGCCGCTCTGCGAGACCTTGGGCTGCTCGACACCGAGCCCGAGCCGGAGTTCGATCGCTTCACCCGTCTGGCCGTCGACCTGCTCGGTGTGCCCGTCGCCCTCGTCTCCCTCGTCGAGGGTGACCGTCAGTTCTTCAAGTCGGCCTGCGGCCTGTCGGGAGACTGGGCGCAGGCGCGCCAGACCCCGCTGAGCCATTCGTTCTGCCAGCACGTCGTCGCGCGCCGGCAGCCGCTCGTCATCGCCGATGCGCACGAGCATCCGCTCGTCGCCGAGAACCTGGCCGTGCGCGACCTCTCGGTGGTCGCCTACGCCGGTCTCCCGCTGACCCTCGGCGACGGCCACGTCGTCGGCGCGTTCTGCGCGATCGACACCCGGCGCCACGATTGGACCGAGCAGGAGCTGCGGATTCTCGATGACCTGGCCGTGGCCATCCGCACCCAACTCGAGCTTCGGCGCGCGCTCGCCCGCCAGAGCCTGCGCGACAGCCTCACCGGGCTGCCCAACCGGGCGCTCACCGTCGCCTACGCCGACCAGCTGATCGCCGCGCACGTCGATGGCGAGCTGGTGGCCCTGGCCGTCGGCATCGACGACATGGGCACCGTCAACGACGCCTACGGGACCAGCCACGGCGACCGCGTCCTCAGCCTCGTCGCACGGCGGATCGGCCACCAGCTGGGCAGCGACGACATCCTCGGCCGCCTCGAGGGCGACGTGTTCGCGATCCTGCGCCCGCGGGCCGGCGATCAGCTGGAGGCGCTGACCCTCGCCCACGAGATCCGCGCCGCGATCGGGGCCGAGCCGGTGGCGGTGCGCGGCGACCGGCTCTCGGTCAGCGCCACCGTCGGACTCTCGACGCTGGCCGCGGAGATCGAGATCGACGCCCAGGTCGAGGTCGACCTCGACGCCGCTGTCGACGGCGCCACGCTGCTCACCCGCGCCGCCGAGGCGATGCGCCTGGCCAAGCACCGGCGCGACCAGGTGGTGGTCGCCGACTCCGAGACGGCGGCGCGCTCGGCGGCCCGGCTGCGCCTGCGCGGCGCGCTCACCGGAGCGCTGGCGCGCGATGAGATCGATGTCGCCTTTCAACCGATCGTCGAGCTGTCGTCGGGCTCGACGATCGGCTTCGAGGCCCTGGCCCGCTGGGTCCATCCCGAGCTGGGACAAGTCTCGCCGACCGACTTCGTGCCCGTCGCCGAGGCAAACGGCGAGATCGTGCGCCTCGGCGAGCACGTGCTGCGGGTCGCCTGCCGCCAGCTGGCGCGCTGGCGGGCCCAGTCCGGCGACGACCTTCAGGTCACGGTCAACTTCTCGCCGGTGCAGCTGGCCGTCCCGAACATCGCCGACGTCGTCTCCTCCATTCTCGCCGAAGCTCACCTCCCCGGAGAGGCGCTGGCGCTCGAGATCACCGAAGGCGTGTTCCTCTCCCCGGGAGAGCTGGAGCGCCACAACCTGGAGCGGATTCGCGAACGCGGCGTGCAGATCGCCCTCGACGACTTCGGCACCGGGTACTCCACCCTCAGCTATCTCAAGCGCCTGCCCGTCGACGTCCTGAAGGTCGACCGCTGCTTCCTCGACGGCCTGGAGACCGATCGCCGCGACGCCGCCCTGATGCGCGCGATCCTGTCGATCGGCCTGGGCATGGACCTTCAGGTCGTCGCCGAAGGCATCGAGACCAAGGCCCAGCGCGAGCTGCTGCGCCTGTCGGGCTGCCGGCTCGGCCAGGGCTTTCTGTTTTCTCATCCGCTGCCCGCCGACGAGATCCACGTCGCCACGCGCTCCGGCGCCGCGGTCGCCGAGCACGCCGTCGTCTGACCCGCGGCGCGCCGGCCGCCGACCGCGCGCCAGCTAACCTGGCGGCGCCGTGCTCACCCGCGATGCCGACATCCGCGAGCTGTTCTGCGAGCTGGTCGCGATCCCGTCGCCCAGCGGCCACGAGCGCAGCCTCGGCGAGCAGATCGCCGGCTGGCTGGGCGAGTCCGGCGTCCCGGCGCGGTTCGACGGCACCGGCGCCGAGAATGGATCGGATGCCGGAAACCTGATCGCCACCGTCCGCGGAGCGCCGGAGCAACCGACGCTCCTGTTCGTCGCCCACATGGACACGGTCGAGTCGGGGACCGAACCGGTGCGCCCGCACCAGGACGAAGACGGCGTGATCCGTTCCGCCGGCGACACGATCCTCGGCGCCGACAACAAGTCGGCCGTCGCCGCCGTGATGCGCACGTGCCGGGCCGCCCAGCGATTGCCCCCCGACCGGCGCCCGACCGTGGTCGCGGCGTTCACCACGCGCGAGGAGTCCGGTCGCATGGGCGCCAGCCTCCTCGACCTCGCCGCGCTCGGCGTCGACTGTGCCTTCTGCGTCGACGGCTCGGCGCCGATCGGCACCGTGATCACTCGCGCCCTGGGGCAGACGACGTTCGTGGCGGCGGTCCACGGCCGGGCCGCCCACGCCGCGGCGAGTCCCGAGGCCGGGGTCAACGCGATCGCGGTGGCGGCCGAGGCGGTGGCCGGGCTCTCGCTCGGGCGCCAACCCGCCGGCGGCAGCGCGAATGTGGCGGCGATCATCGGCGGCTCGGTCGTCGACCGCCTGGACGGCGCTGGGGCGCCGTCATCGGCGCGGGAGGCCCTCGACGCGGCGCCGACCAACTCGGTGCCCGACCGCGCCTACCTGCGCGGTGAGGTCCGCGGCTACACGGTGGAGGAGATCGAGGCGACGACGCGGACGATCGAGGAGACCTTCCGACGCGTCTGCGATGCGCGCGGGGCGTCGCTGGAGTGGATCCGCGACCGCGCGCGGATGGTCCCGCCGCTGCCGGGCGCCGCGGACTCCCGAGCCCTCGCGCTCGTCCGCGCGGCGATCGACGGCCTCGACGGCGTGACGATGGTGCTCGAGGACGGGCGGGCCACGCTCGAGGCCAACTACCTGGCCGCCGGCGTCGACGTCGTCGCCGTGGCCAGCGGCGGCCGGGACCCGCACCAGACGAGCGAGTCGATCGCTGTCGCCGAGCTCGATCAGCTGGAGGCGCTGCTGACGCGGATCGTCGAGCGGGCCGCCGCCGGGGGGACGGGCGTCAGTGGGTGATGCCGAGCAGCTTCGCCGGGAGCGCGAACGGCGAGGCGCGGCCGCTGCTGCGCTCGGCAGCGTCGGCGCGGCGCAGTGACTCGTACACGGCGTTGACACCGATCCAGCGCAGTGGCTCGGGCTCCCAGTTGCGCTCGACGGGAGCGACCCACGGCAGCTCGGTCAGCGCCGTGCGCCGCCCGAGGATCAGATCGCTGAGCGTGCGGCCGGCCAGGTTGGTGGCGGCCACGCCCTCGCCGACGTAGCCGCCGGCCCAGCCCAGGCCGGTGCTCGGATCAAAGCTCACCGTCGGACGCCACGGGCGGGTCACCCCGAGCACGCCCTGCCAGGTCGTGTCGATCGTGACGTCGGCGAGCACCGGGAACAGCTCACACAGACGAGTCCGCAGCTCGCGGGCCACCGCCGGGTCGGCCGAGCCCTCGCCCTCGGTGTCCGAGGCGTAGCGGTAGGGCTTGCCGCGGCCGCCGATCGCGATCCGGCCGTCGCGCGTGCGCTGGGCATAGATGTAGACATGGCGCGAGTCGCCGAGCGTCTCGGCCCCGTCCCAGCCGATCGCCGTCCACGTCGCCTCGTCAAGCGGCGCGGTGATGATCATCGAGCTGCGCATCGGCAGCACCTTGCGCCGCAGCCCCGGAAGGCGGGCGGTGTAGGCCTCGGTGGCGCGGATCACGTGGCGGGCGCGCACGGCGGCCGAGGCCGTGCTCACGCGGCCGGGCGCGATCGCGGTCACGCGCGAGCCCTCGTGGATGGTCGCGCCCTGGCGCTCGGCGGCGTTCGCGAGACCGGCGGCCAGCTTGGCCGGCTGGACCCGGGCGCAGTGCGGCGAGAACTTGGCGGCGATGGCCGTCGGGAGGTGCAGGCGCTCGGCCAGCGCGTCGGCCTCGAGGAGCATCGAGTCCTGCGGTCCCGCGCCCCACGAGCGCTCGAGGGCGATCGCGCGCTCCAGCCGCGCCCGCTCCAGGCCGGTCTCGGCCACCCGCAGGGTGCCGCCGTGGACGAAGTCGCAGTCGATGTGCTCGTGCTCGATCACCTGGCCGATGTGGCCGACCGTCTCGCGGACGGCCGCATCCTGGGCGGCGACGGCGGCCCGGCCCCGGCGGCGCCTCCACCACTCGCGGTCACCGGCGATCGCGCCGAGCACCCACCCGCCGTTGCGCCCGGAGGCCCCGAAGCCGACCGTCTCGGCCTCGAGGATGACGACGTCGAGCGAGGGCTGCGCGCGCAGCAGCTCGTAGGCGGTCCACAGCCCGGTGTAGCCGGCGCCGACGATGCAGACGTCGGCGGCGCGGTCGGTGGCAAGCGGCGGGCGGGGAGTGCTTGGGGCGGCGAGCTGCTGGGTCCAGAACGAGCTCATGGCTCGTCGAGCGTCGAGTGGGCGAGCACTCCCGCCGTCGCGTAGATGTGAGCGAACGCCCGCGCCTCGGGGCCCGTCCACAGCGTCGACCCGTGGCCGTAGGTCGAGCCCAGGCGCCGGCCGGCATCGAGCAGGCTGTGCGGGCTGCGGCAGCCGAGCGCGATCACGTTGCCCTTGTGCAGGCGCAGGCGGACCTCGCCGGTGACGCGGTCCTGCGAGCTGTCCAGGAACGCCCGGATGTCTGACAGCAGCGGGTCGTAGTAGCGGCCCTCGTGGAGCATGTCGCCGAACGTCGTGCCCAGTGAGGCCTTGAGGGTCTGCTGGGCGTTGGTGAGGACGAGGCGCTCGAGCTCGCGGTGGGCGGCGATCAGGATCATCATCCCGGGCGCCTCGAACCCGAGGCGGCCGACGATCCCCATGATCGTCTGCCCGGTGTGGATGCCGCGCCCGACGCCGTGCTCGGCGCCGATCCGGTTCAGGGCGGCCAGCGTGTCGTACCCGGGGACGCCGATCGCGTCCTCGCCCAGCTCGACGTGGGGCCGGTCGCCGGCGAGCTCGTAGCTGACCGGCAGGCCGTGCTCGAACGCGATGGTGACCTCGGTGGCCTCGTCGGGGGCGTCGGCGATCGACTTCGTCGTCGGCCACGCCTCCTCGGGCAGGTACTCCCATGATCCGTAGGTCTCCTCGCCGCCGATCGTCGTGCCGAGGATCCCGAAGTTGAACGAGTACATGGCCGTGATCTCCGACACCGGATGACCGCGCTCGCGCAGGAAGTCGCGCTCCTCCTCGCGGGTGTGGGCCTCGTCGCGGATGAGGCCGACGATCTCCAGGTCCGGGGCCAGCGCCTTGGTCACGGCATCGAAGCGGACGTGGTCGTTGCCGGCCCCGGTCGAGCCGTGGGCGATCGCGTCGGCGCCCCGCGCCAGGGCGACCCGGGTCACCTCCTCGGCCTGCAGCATCCGCTCAACGCCGACGCACGACGGGTACACGCCGTTGCGCAGGTAGTTGGCCTTGAGGATGTAGGACACGAACTGCTCAAACAGCCGCGCGCGACCGTCGATGACGACGTGCTCGCTCGCTCCCAGGGCCGTGGCGCGCGTCGCGATGTCGGCGAGCTCGGCGGCGTCGAAGCCGCCGGTGTTGACGGTGACGGTCGTCACCCGCTCGCCGCGATCGACGAGCACCGCCAGGCCGAAGGAGGTGTCAAGCCCGCCGCTGAAGGCGAGCACGAAGTTACGTCCCGGCATTGGCTAACTCAACTCCAGGATCGGGACCCGGTCGTCGACCAGGCCGGGGGACAGGATGTGGATCTCGGCACCGGCATCGAGCCGGTCCTGCAGGGCGTGGTGGGCGGCGATGTCGTGGGCGTCGAGCATCGTCGTCGGCTCGGGCGCCGGCTCGTCGTCCTCGAACACGTCGGTGCGGTAGACGAGCGTTCCCGGGACCGGATGCAGCTCGAGCACCGCCGCCAGCAGCCGCATACGCCCGAACTTGCGATGCACCCGCAGCGCCGGGTCGGCGAACTGGGCGACCCCGGTCAGGGTGCTGGCCCGGTAGGCGGCGAGGGCCAGCCCCTTGGCGGTCGTCCCCAGGCCGGGAATCGCCGAGCACAGCGACCAGCCGACCCAGCCGTCGGGGATCGGCGAGCGCGCCGCGCAGTAGCCGGCCACCGGGATCGGTCCCGCGTAGTCGAGTCGCTGCGCCTCAGCGAGGACCGCCGGAAGCACCCCGGCGGTACGGGCCCGCGCCGCGTCGGACAGCCGGTGGTCAGACAGCGCCTCGGCGGCGCGCTGCGCCGACACGGTGACGAGCAGAAACGCGGAGGGCAGCAGCCCGAGGTCGATCATCACCCAATTCTGCAACGGTATGCCCTTGGCGCCGAAGGCGGTCGCGTTGAGCACGTTGTAGACGCGCATCAGGTCGGCGACTCGCCACGGTCCGTCGTGAGGGGCGAGGAAGTCCAGGGACGCGACCTCGACGCCGAGCGGCCGCGGATCGAGCTGGGCGAGGACCGCCTCGTGGGAGACGAGCCACAGGCCGTAGCCGGCGTCGAGCAGCTGCTCGGCGGAGGCGGTGATGTCGGCTCGCGTGAGGGGCATCCGGTGGAACGTAGCGACGGCGGCTCAAGTTCGTCCGCCGAGCGCCGATTTCCGAGGCGATGAGCATCCAGGCCGCGATCGGTCGCATCGACTCGATCCTCCAGTTACAGCAGCAGCTGGCCGACCCATCACTGGCCACCACGACGACCCCGAC
This sequence comes from uncultured Solirubrobacteraceae bacterium, assembly GCA_963744845.1. Classification (GTDB taxonomy): domain Bacteria; phylum Actinomycetota; class Thermoleophilia; order Solirubrobacterales; family Solirubrobacteraceae; genus Palsa-465. The sequence goes on along the minus strand of CAVUVE010000007.1, from coordinate 194,168 downwards.
CAGCCCGGCGACCGCCACGGCGAGCGTGCCCACCGCGACCTCGAGCTTCGCCGACCAGCTGGCCACCGCGCAGGGCGCGTCCGCGCCCACCGCATCGGGCCTGGGGACCGGGGCCGGCTCGGCGGACCCCCGCGTGCAGGCGATGGTCAACGAGGCCGATTCGCTGCTCGGCAAGCCCTACGTCTACGGGGGCGGGCACTCCGGTTGGGGCCCACAGTCAGGCTATGACTGCTCGGGCTTCGTCTCGGCCGTGCTCCATGCCGGCGGGTACCTGAGCTCGCCGGTCGACACGACGTCGCTGCCGGGTCAGGCGGGGATCGAGTCGGGCCCGGGCCAGTCGGTGACGATCTACGACCGCGCCCAGCCCGGGCAGAGCGGTCACGTGATCATCGAGATCAACGGCCAGTTCTACGAGTCGGGCGGCATGCACGGAAGCGTGGGGCGGGGGCGGCGGCGTGCAGAAGATCGCCACCCCGTCGGCGTCCTACCTGGCGACGTTCGAGACGATCCTGCATCCCGCCGGGCTCTGACCGTCGCCCGCCGCGTCAGCCGGCGACCTGCTGGTAGAGCCCCGGCAGGTCCGGATAGCCGCTCGAGGCCCAGCCGGAGTTCTGGATCGCCGAGATCTGCGTGGCCGCCGGTTGTCCGGCCGTGGCGAGGATCGCTTGGATCCCCGAGCTGGCGGTCCCGTAGCCGGGGATCGTGCTCTGGCCCTTGAGCCATCCGGCGGTCGCGTCGGCGGCGGTCAGCGGGTTGCTCCACTCGGCGCCGCCGGCGCCGTAGGTGCCGCTGTCGGTGTAGCCGATGTTCAGCCAATCGTTGTTCGACGCCCCCTGGCGCGAGCTGGCCGCGCCGCCCGACTCCTCGGCCAGCAGCCAGGCCGAGACGACGCCGGGATCCATGCCGGTGTCGGCGGCCAGGCGCGACGCGAACTGCTGCTGATCGGAGGTCAGCAGGGAGCTCGCCTGAGCCGGCAGCGCGCCGCCGGTCAGGGTTACGCCGCCGCTCGGGTTATATGCGGTCACGCCGCTGGCCGTGCCGGGCGGCGCCAGCGCGGTGGCCAGCTGCGCGGAGAAGCTCCCCGTCGAGGTGGTCGGTGACGAGGCCGGCGCGGCGACGCTCGTGCTCGGGGCGGCCGCGGTGGCCGTCGACGGCGGCGTGAAGGCGTTCTGGAGGGCGGCGAGCTGCGTCTGGATCGCGGTGATCCGGCCGACCGTGTCGACGTAGCCGATCATCGCTCGGTCACGCGGCGAGGCGGGCCCGCCGGCATCGGCTGACGGCGCGGTGCGAGACGGCGAGGCCCAGGAAGTCCTCGTAGTCGGCGGGGGTGCCCAACCCGTACATGCCCGCCCGATCGGCCCCCACGTTGTCGATCCCGATCCGCGCGCCGCCGGCGATCAGCTCGTTGTAGGTCGGGGCGACGTAGAACTCGCCGTTGACGCGCTTGCCGGCGGCGATCATCGCCCGCGCGGCGCGGAAGTAGTCGCCCGCCCGCGCGAAGGTGTAGACGCCGACCGTCGCCTCGTCGGAGACGACCTCCTTCTCGACGACGTTCGTCACCCCGCGGGCGGCGTCGAGCTCGACGAACGACCACTTGGGGTCGTGCGCGGTCATCGTCATGATCAGGCCGTCGAGCGACTGGCGGCGCAGCGTGGCCAGATGCGCGTCGACGTCATGGTCGATCCATTGATCGCTGTTGGCGATGATGAGCGGCGCGTCGGCGGCGACCGCCGACTCGCCCAGCATCACCGTGCACGCCGCACCCTCGGTGACGGCATCGATGGGGACGATCGCGCACCCGGGCGCGACGCGGCGCAGGGCGGAGGCGAAGCCGTACTGTTCGAGGTGCTCGCGCCGGCAGATGAACACGAAGCGGGCCGGCTCGGCAGGCGTGAGGTTGGCGACGACCAGCTCGATCATGGGGACGCCGTGGATGGGCAGCAGCGGCTTGGGCAGCGCGTAGCCAGCGTCGGCGAAGCGGCTGCCGCGACCGGCCATGGGGACGACGATGCTCAGCATCGAGCGTCCACCAGCTGCTTGTCGCCCTTCACCGCCGGAAGCTTGACCGCCACCACCACGGCGTCGGTGAGGGCCTCGAAGTCACATGGCTCCCCCGGCGAGAGCTTGAGGATGTCTCCGGCGCCCAGCTCGTGACCGTCCATGCGCACCGAGCCGGAGACGACCGCGGTGAGCTCGGTGGCCACGTGGTGGACATGGCGGGGCTCCGTCTCGCCCGCCTCATAGTGCTTGATGGCCACCTCGACCTCGGACGAGCGATGGGCCGTCGGCGCAAAGTCGCCCACCAGCCAGCCGCGGGTCATGTCCTGGAGGCGGTAGCGGGTCATGCGGGCACCTCCTGCCGCATCCGCGAGAGGTGCTGGGCGTAGAGATCGACACCGTGCATCGAGGTCAGCGAGAAGTAGGCGTCACGCTCGATCGGCCGCGTGCCGATCCGCCGGCCGAGGAGGATCAACTCGTTGAACACGGGGCAGACGTAGAACGCGCCGTCGACCGAGGCGTCCTTGCGGATCATCGACATGGCGCCGTCGACGAAGTCGCCGCCGCGCCGAAACCAGTAGGCGCCGGCGGTGGCCAGACGGCTGATCGGTCGCTTCTCGGCGGCCTCGACGACGAGGCCGTCGGGGCCCGGACGCACATAGGACCAGCGCGGATGGACGGCGTCGAAGGTGATGGCGCCGGCGTCCAGCCCGGCGGTCTCGAAGCCGTCGATGATCTCGGCCAGCGGCGCCTCGATCACCTGGTCGCCGTTGAAGACGAGCAGCGACTCGTCGCGCTCGATCTGGCCGATGGCGTGCAGCGCCGTGCAGGCGGCGCCGCTGGAGAGCGGGGGCACGCCGATGACCTCGGCGTCTTCGACGAGCAGGCGGATGACGTCACCGGTGTGATGGCGGCGCTGCTCCTCCTCGCGGATGAGAAAGATCGCCCGGGAGGCCGAGCTCAACAGCGGCGCCAGGCCGTCGATGACCCGTTGCACGAGGGGTTCGCCGTCGATCTCGACGAGGTTCTTGGGGTACTTGACGCCGGCGACCTCGAACATGGCGCTGTCGCCGGCCATCAGCACGACGAGTCTCATGCCGCCACGCTCCGCTGCTCGTTGGCGGCGGCGATGCGCGCCCGGATGGTCTCGAGCGTGACGTCCTGCGGACCTTGGACGACCATCACGCTGGCGCCGGAGGCCGTTGCCGCCTTGACGCCGTTCTCGTTGTCCTCGACGATCATCGTCTCCGCCGGCGACACCCCGAGCGCGTCCATCGCCGTCAGGTACATCTCGGGGTCGGGCTTGGGGTGGCTGACGTCCTCGTTGGAGATGACGACGTCCAGGTAGCGCATCAGGTCGCTGCGATCCATCATCTCCTCGACCGTCCGGCGCACCGAGTTGGAGGCGACACCGAGCCGGTAGCCGGCGGCCCGGAGCTGGGCCAGCGCGTACTGGTGGCCGAACACCGGCTTGCAGCGGGTGCTGACGAGCTCCAGCGTGTACTGCTGCTTGAGCGAGTTGAGGAACCCGTGCAGCTCGGTGGGCAGCCCGCGCTCGACGGTGAGCATGCGCAGCTTGCGCGCCGTCGGCAGCCCGTCGTAGGTGGTCAGATGCTCATAGCGCGTGATCTCGTATCCGAGCAGCCCGAGCGCGCGGTTCAGGGCCTCGTAGTGCCAGTCGCGCGCGTCGATGAGGACCCCGTCCATGTCGAACACGACGGCCTTGATCTCAGCGCTCACGCGAAGACCTCCTCGGCGCTGTTCGGATGGTCGGTGCACAGGAGCACGTCGGCGGAGCCCCACACGTCCCACGTGCACCACTGCGACCACGCGGCGCGATGGTCGCGATCGTGCAGCTCGGGTGACACGACGGCGACGCGCTTGCCGTCGGAGAGGTGCTCGACGATCCGGCGCTCGGAGATGAACGCCCCGCGGAAGTCGTCGAGCCACACCCCGTGGGCCTGCTCATACAGCGCGGGCACCGGCTCGACGTCGCTGCGCCGGGTGAAGAACGGGAGCCCGGCGCGCGCGTAGTGCAACGTGTCGGGAACCGACATGTCGAACGCGAACCACCGCGCGGGCAGGACGGCGGCCAGGCTCTCGGCGAGCAGCTCGGCCAGGCCGTCGGCCTTGATGTTGATGGCCAGGCACCCCGGGCATCCGTGGGCGAGGTAGGCATCGACGACGGCCCCGAGCGCAAGCGCGCCCTGCCCCGGAGGGTCGTGGCTGACGACGAGCGAGCCGTCGAGGTCGCGGACGTCGAGCTCCACGCCCCACCCGCGGGCAAAGGCGTCGGTGAAGGCCGCGAGCGAGTTGCGCTGGACCGGCATCGTCCACAGGCCGCGGTGCGCGAGGGAAGGCACGGCCCGATGATCGGCCGTCAGCTTGTGAACTTAAGTCCTTCAAGTCACTCCCGGGCGCGGCCGATCACGCGGGCATGATCGACGTGGTCACGCCGCCGACCGCCGGGGAGCGGGAGAGTGTCGCCTGGGTCATCCCGACTCATCCGCCGCACTTCCGGTTCGCCGCCGAGCTGGTGCGTGGAGTGTCAGCTCACGGCGTGGACGTCGACGTGCACTTCGTCGTCGGTGATCGGGCCGAGCACGATGAGCTCGCCGCGCTGCTCGGGAGCGGGGACCGCCACTCGCTGATCGTCGCCGACGAGCGGCTGGCTCCCGGCCGCCTGGCGACGTATGTGGCGGTGGGGTCGATCATCAACGCCAAGAAGTTGATCGGGCTGCACGCGCTCGCCGATCGCTACGAGGTGCTGTGCACGCTGGATTCCGAGACGGCCGTTCTCCGGCCCGGCGACGTGCGCCGCTCGTATGCGCTGCGTGCCGAGCGCCGCGCCTATCCGGCCCACGCCGTCGACGTTCCCCTCATGCGCCGGATCGCGCATACGGCGGCTCGCCTGTTCGGACTCTCCGCCGAGGAGCGGATCCTCCATGAGGTGACGGCCGGCGGACGGCTCTATGCCTGGTTCGAGGACGTACCCGTCTACGAGCGTGACCCCCTCACGCGGATGTTCGAGCGCCTCGGCGCCGACCGTGATCTGACCGTGCTCTGCGATCGTCTCAGCTGGTTCGATTTCGACCACATCCTCTACCAGTACTTCCGCTGCCTGGTCGACGGCTGGCAGCTCGAGGACCTCGGGTGGCCGGCGCCCGACCGCCCCGGCGCCTGGTGGGAGATCTGGCGCTCGGACATCGCCGAGGACCGCGAGCTCGCGGCGGCCTTCGCGAGCCGGTGGGCCCCGTCGTGGGTGAGCGACCCCGGCCTCCTCGAGCTGTTCCCGTCGGCCTTCCTCGCCTTTCACCGCGACCGCCTCGCCTCGGTGCAGGACGGGGACGGCGAGGTTGCGCTCGCGGCGCTCTAGTCCCGTGCGGCGGCGTCGGCCCGCGCGCGCAGGTCGGTGATCGACGCGGGGGTGTAGACCGCAACCGGGCTCGCGTCCTCCCCGTGGCGGCCGTACAGCGCCCGCACCCCACGCAGCATGCGCCGCCGCTGGGCGAGATCGCGCTGGCCGACGACGGCGAGCAGGTCGACGTCCTCGCGCTGATCGAGGCCGCAGCGGATCACGAGGTCACGGATCTGGCGCTCCGCCGTGTCCTGCGGCAGCCGGCTGGCGTCGATCGCCAGTGTGGCCAGCGGCGAACCACTCATTTCGTCGGCGTAGGTGCGCAGCAGGTCCTCGCAGGCCAGCAGCTCCTCGGCGTCGGCGAGCACGACGAACTCCCGCGCGCCGTGCAACGGGTGGACGGTTTCGGCCATCGCCCGCTCGGCCATCGCGCTCAGCCGCTCGCGGTGCGCGGCGTCGATCGCCGGAGTCGCCGGCGTGGCCGGCGTGGCCGGCGCGTCGCCGCGCTCCAGCTCGGCGACGACCGCCTCGACGGCTCCGTTCGGGCTGTTGAGGCAGAAGCGCTCATGCAGCGTCTGCCACATCGCATGGGTGACGAGGGCGTCGGGGGCCAGGGCGGCGCGCCCGGCGAACTTCGGCAGGGTGACCCCGAACCGCTCGGGCTCGGCGATGACGAGGTTGTTGGCCGCCGACAGCTGGGCCAGCAGCCGGGCGACCGGGTTGTCGTCGAGGAAATGCGCGAACGGGACCGCGAGGTGCTTGCGCAAGAAGCCCAGCCACAGCAGCTGCTCGGGGGCGTAGCGGAACGCCGGAAGCAGGGCGTGCTCGGGATCGGGGCGGGAATGGGTGAGAAACCACGTCGTGTTCGCCGGCTCGTCGTCGAGCGGCCGGTCCCAGACCGCCAGCAGGTCGTCGGTGCGGCCGAAGTTGACGGTGTCGGCCACCCCGAACAGGCCGAACGGGCTCGTCTCCGGGTTCCAGCAGTAGTAGTTGATGACCACCATGCGCTCGCGCAGCAGGCGCAGCGCCGATCCGCGCTCCGGGTAGGCCCCGAACAGCTTAAGAAAGCCGGTGCCGCTCACCGGGGTGTCGGTCCGCAGCTTCAGCGTGTAGGGCCGGCGACTCGCGCGCAGGCCGGCGAGCGTGGAGACGAGCAGCCGGTTGGTGTTGCTCGGCCACTCCTCGTGCACCTGCCACGGAGCGCCCGGGTCGACGCTCTCGACGCGCACGTCGGCGTCGGCCTGCAGCTCGCGCGCGCCCGCCCACGTCGAGATGATGACCTCGGCCCCGGGGAGGTGGCGGCGGACGCTGTCGACGACCTGCTCGGGCAGCTCGTCGGACCCGATGGCGCCCTGGATGACGACGGAGATCTCGTCGCTGGCCACCGCGCCGATCCGCACCGGCGCCGCGGGGCGCCGCGCCGTGATCCCCGGCGGCCGTGCCGGCGCCGGCGCCGGTTGCGGGCGCGACGCCGGGATCCCCAGCTTGCCGGCGACGAAGACCGGATCGGTGAGGAGCGTGTGGGCGCGGCGCTGCCCGGCGAGGATGCGCTCGCGCACCGACGGGTCGCCAAGCTCGCCGGCCACCCGCGCGGCGCTGGCTCGGGCCGCGGTGGCGTCGATCACGCGACCTCCCTGGCGCATCAGCGGACCGACGCCGTGCAGCGGCAGGTAGCTCTCGCCGGCGACGAACACGTCATCCCAGATGACGTAGCGCGGGTCCTCGGGGAGGACCGCCACCGTGTCGAAGCGCAACACGTCGGCCGCCCCGCCGTCGAGGTGGACCGGGCCCATCGCGACGTACGCCTCCGCGGTCGCGGCCGCCCGGACGCGGGAGCGCCGCAGCGTGACGCCGAGGCCGCACTGGGCCAGCAGGCCGGCGATGACCGCCCGGACGCTCGCCGGGCCGGCCTCGTCCTCGGCGATGGCGACCTCGGCCTCCTTGAGGATGTTCGGCTGGCGCGCGGCCGAGTCTCCGTACCAGCTGTCGGGCGAGGGGAAGGTGAACAGCCGCATCATCGGCGCGATCCGCTCTCCGTAGTGCGGTGAGAGATCGCAGTCCAGGTGGCGGGCCACCGTCTCAGGTGACGTCGGCACCGCGAACCGGCGCGGGTCGCCGTAGAAGTCGGCAAGCGAGGAGTGGCCGAACAACGACCACGGGGCGAGGTCTGACTGGGGTGAGCGCAGCCCGGCGACGAGGGCCGGGTACTCCATCAGCTGGTATTTGACGACCAGGTCGACGACGTCGAAGAAGTCGGGCTCGAACACCGAGGCGGCAAACGTCGTGCGCTGGTGCGGCTCGACCCACACGAGCTTTCCGTTGGCCCCGCGGATCCGCGCCAGCGTGCTCATCGTCCACTCCAGGGCGGCCATCTCCAGCCCCTCGTGCACGAGCACGACGTCGAAGCCGGCGACGCCGTTAAGGTCGCGGAACCCGAAGTACCGCACCTCGCCGACCGTCGACAGGCAGCGGTGATACCACTCCCAGTCGCTCGCCGCCTTGGCCTTGGCCGCGGGCAGCAGCGCGGAGACGTGGGGCACCGCGCCCGGTGTCACGACGGCGATCGACGGCGTCATGCCAGCGACAGCGAGGGCGCGAGGGCGGCGTCGAGCAGCTCGGCGGCGACCCGATCCCACGTCAGCGCGCGGGCGGCGGCGACCTGCTCTGCGGTCAGCCGGCCGGCGGCGACCGCGGCGTGCACGGCGTCGACGAACATGGCGCGGTCCTCGGTTGCCACCAGCCACTCGTCGAGCACTCGCGCGTGCGCGGTGTGCAAGGTGACGATCGGCAGCCCGGCGGCCGCGTAGTTGTAGGCCTTGTGGGGCTCCATCGAGCGCGTGAACGGCTCATCGGTGTGGGGCACGATCCCGACATCGCAGTGCAACAGGTAGGCCACCGCCTGTTCGGGCGCCCGCTCGCCCACGAGGTGGACGTGCGGATCGGTGGCGGCGAGCTCGAGCACCGCCTCGGGCGCGGCCAGGCCGACGATCACGACGTGGATCCCGCTGGCGGCGAGCTCGCGCACCGCCTCGAGATCGAAGCGCATCGACAGCGCGCCGACGTAGACGGCGCGCGGATGGGGGATGGCCGCCAGGTCCAGCGGCTCGGGCCGCCCGTCGACGCCCGGAACGTGCCAGCAGTCATCGACGCCGTGACCGACGTAGACGGCGTCCGCGACGTCGTCGATCGCTCCCTCCGAGAGGCCGCAGACACAGTCGCTGGCGGCGATCAGGCGTGAGCGCACCGCCTCAAGGATCGTCCGCCGGGGCGCCAGCGCCCGCCACTCGGCGAGCTTGTCGTAGGCGACGAGCACGGTTCGCGAGCACACCGGCGCGAACTCGTAGTGCAGCCACCAGTTCGCCTCGGCGACGCCGAAGTTGAGCAGGACCGGATCGCGCAGCTCGGCCACCTCGACGACGCCCCGGCCGACCTCGTGAGCCCCGGTCGGCGGGGCGCCGCGCCCGGTGAAGACCCGCAGGCCGCGGTCGTCGCGAACGCCGAGCTCCGCCGCTCCGGGAGCCGCGTGAAACGGCTCGACGTAGGCGACGCGCCCGGCGGCGGGCGAGCGGACGAGGGCATGGGCGATCGCCTCGCCGGCTCGGCCGAGCCGGCCGTAGTCGTTCTGCAGCCACGCCACGATGACGTCGGGCGCGCTCATGCCGCTCGCGCCGTCCCTGCGACCCCGGCCCGCCGCGCCGCCCACCGGTCGACGGCCACGAGCGCCGACGCGACCACCTGGTCCATGTTCAGGTACTGATAGCGGGCCAGGCGACCGACGAACATCACGTCGGAGCGTCCGCGGGCCAGCGCCTCGTAGCGACGGTAATGGGCGCGGTTCTCCGGTCGCGGGACCGGGTAGTACGGCTCGCCCTCGGCGGTCGGGAACTCGTAGGCGACGGTGCTGTGCTGCGCGACCTGACCGGTCAGGTGACGGAACTCCGCCACTCGCGTGTAGGGGACGCGCTCGTTGGGATAGTTGACGACGGCAACGGGTTGCACGAGCCCGCCGCCCGGCGTGGCGCGGGTCTCGCGCTCGAAGCGCAGGCTGCGGTAGGGAAGGGTGCCCAGGCGGTAGTCGAAGAACTCGTCGATCGGGCCCGTCCACACGAGCTGGGCGGGGTCGAGCTCGCGACGGATGGCCTGGTAGCTGGTGCCGAGGGCCAGCTCGATGTTGGGGTGATCGAGCATGCGCTCGAACATCGCCGTGTAGCCCTCGCTCGGCATCTCCTGAAACGAGTCGGAGAAGTAGCGGTCATCGTCGGTGGTGCGGACCGGGAGGCGCCGGCAGACCGAGGCGTCGAGCTCGGTCGGGTCCAGCGCCCACTGCTTGCGGGTGTAGCCGCGGAACAGCCGCTCGTAGAGATCGCGGCCGACCCGGGCGACGACCGCGTCCTCGGAGTTGTGCACGGCGGCCTGGGGCTCGGCGAGACCGGATAGGTAGGCCTCCATCGCCGCCGCGTCGGCCAGCCGCACGCCGTGCAGCAGCTCGACCGTCGTGCGGTTGATCGGCAGCGGGACGAACTGGCCGTCGACCTCGGCGATGACCCGGTGCTCGTAGGGACGCCACTCGGTGAACCGCGAGAGGAAGCGTTCCACGCGGGGAGCGTTGGTGTGGAAGATGTGGGCCCCGTAGCTGTGGCACAGGATGCCGTGCTCGTCGCGCGCATCGTGAGCATTGCCGGCGATGTGGGGACGGCGATCGATGACCAGCACCCGCAGGCCGAACTCCTCGGCCATCCGGCGAGCGCACACCGAGCCGGCGAAACCAGCGCCGACAACGAGCACATCGAGGGGCTCCATGCTCGTCGTGATCGACCGTGTGACGGGGAACTTGACGGCCGGCGGGGCCCGGACGGGGTGTCTGGCCACGCCCTCCGTGGGTGGGGACGGCGGCTAGCTTACCGCGCGTGCGACCAGCGTGCCGGCGTGCTGGTCATAGGCGACGTGCACGCGGTCGCCGACCACCAGGCCCTCGAGGACGCTCGGGTCGGCGGGCGCCTGGAAGGTGAGCGTCGGCCCGTAAGTGGTGGCGCTGCTGAGCACCGAGCCGAGCAGGTGATAGGGCCGGTAGCTGCGATCGGCGACATCGGGCGCGCCGTCGTCCAGCCAGCCGGCGCCGCCCTTCGGGTTCAGGGGGCTGCCACCGCCACCGTCGGAGGTCCCGAAGAACCGCCCGTCGATGCTCATGAAGATGTGGACGCCCGGTTTGTCGTACAGGGTGACGGTGCCGGTGCCGGCGGCGATCAGGTGCTCGCGGCGCAGCTCGGCGACGATCCCGTTGTCGGCCGGCACCCCGGTCCCGGCCGGCCACACGCCGGCACCGGCCAGCACCGCGGCCACCGAACCCGAGCAGTCAAAGCCGATCCGACGGCCGTTGTATCCGGGTCCCTTGAGCCCGATGCTCGCGGTGCCCGCCCATTCGTGGCCGCCGCCGTAGACATACGGATATCCGCCGGCGGTGACCGCGTCGGCGGCGCGCTCCAGGGCGGTGAGGGTCGCCATCCGCCGACCGCCGACCTGGATCGTGAACGACGACCAGTCCATCGACACGATCGTGCCGGTGGCGCGGGCCGGCGACAACGGCCCCGCAGCCGGGCCGGCGGCGGCGACGGCGCTCGACGGCGTGAACGCGATCAACGCCGTGCCGAGGAGGAGGGCGACGGACCGCAGACGGAGGTTCATGAGAGCCGTCATCGGATCGGATCGGGCCACGGTTGAGGCCTGGTGGACGCATGACCGTCCCTAGGGTGTAGGTGTGACCGACGCTCGGCTTCGCTCAGCGGCGCTGGCCGGCGGCGTGGTTCTGGTGGCGATCAACCTGCGACCCGCCGCCGCGGCCATCGGCCCCGTGCTCAACCGCATCCAGTCCGACACCGGGCTGTCGTCGGGCTGGGCGGGAGCGCTGACCACCCTGCCGGTGCTGTGCTTCGGGCTGCTGGCCCCGCTCGGCCCGCTGCTCGCCCGCCGCTTCGGCCTGCGGACGTCGCTGGCGGGGGCGATGTGCGTGCTGTTGGCCGGCATGCTGCTGCGCCTCGTCCCCGGCGTCGGGCTCCTGTTCGCGGGGACCGCGCTGGCCGGCGCGGCGATCGCCACCGGCAACGTGCTCCTGCCGGTGCTCGTGCGCCGCGACTTCTCCCACCGGACGGGAACGGCGATGGCTCTCTACACGGTGTCGCTGATCGGCTTCGCCGCGCTGGCGGCGGGGGTCACCGTCCCGCTCGCCGACGCCCTCGGCGGCGGCTGGCGTCCCGGCCTGGCCGTGTGGGCGATTCCGGCGGCGGTGGCCGCGGTCGCGTGGCTGCCGGCCCTCGTCCGCCGCGACGCGCCGACCGCCGCGCCCGCCGGCTCGGCCGGCGGGGCCGGGACCCACCACTCGGCACGGGCGCTGCTGCGGCGGCCCCTGGCGTGGGCGGTGACCCTGTTCTTCGCGCTGCAGTCCGGCGGCTTCTACGCCGTTCTCGCGTGGCTGCCGAGCATCTTCCGTAGCCACGGCGCCAGCGAGGGCCACGCCGGCCTGCTGCTCAGCCTGACGATGGTGGTGGGGCTCGTCGCCGCGCTCGTCGTCCCCGGGCTCGCCGGGCGCTCGCGGGATCAGCGCCCGCTCGTCGTCGGCTGCTGCGTTCTGACCGCCGCCGGCCTGCTCGGCATCCTCCTGGCGCCGATGTCGGCCCCGTATCTGTGGGTGATCCTGCTCGGCCTGGGCCAGAACGCGGCCTTCCCGCTCGCCCTCATGCTGATCGTGACCCGCGGCGGCAGCGTCGCCACCACCGCGGGCCTGTCGACGATGGCGCAGTCGGTCGGCTACGTGCTCTCGTCCTTTGCTCCGCTCGCCGTCGGCGCCCTGCACGGCATCTCGCACTCGTGGACGCCGGCGCTCATCCTCCTACTCGCGCTCGTCGTCCCTGAGCTGGCGATCGGCCTCGCCGCCGCCCGCGACCGCCAGCTCTCACCCCCGAGCGCGCCGCCGCCCGACGCTCCGCGCGCCCCGGCCCTGGCCGTCGACGCGCGCTGAACGCGTTACCGGGCGCGCATCTGGTTGTTGCGGCGTTCGTGCGTGAGCTCGGCCAGGCCGAGCGCCTCGAGCAGCGGCGGCAGGTACATGCCGAAGCGGCCGCGGTAGCCCTTGCGCAGGCCGTACCAGCCGCCGACGGGGTTGTCGGGCGCGCGGCCCCACGCCTCGACCGTCCCCGCCGGCGCCTCCTTCTTCTCATCGGCGGCGCCGAGAGCCACCCAGTCGCCCTGCTCGGTCAGCCACGCGTGCAGGTCCTCGATCGCGCGGAGGTGGTACTTCAGCGTCGTCGAGCCGACCTGGCACACGAGCGCCGGCGGATCGCCGTTCTCATCGCGGTACATCGTGTACTCCGAGCTCCCCGGCGCGGTGTGCAGCTGCCACGGATCGTCCTTGGTGCCGGTGGGGTTCATGGGCCTGCTCCTCTCGTTGCCTCGATGAAGTGGGGGAGCAGCGTCTGCCAGCCCCCGCGGTTGCTCTCGCGCCACTCGCGCGGCATCGTCGCCGAGTCGCTCCCAGCCGCGATGCTCGATCTCGACCCGCGTGGTCGCGGCGGCGCACCGCCACGAAGCGGATCTCCACCTCGGTCGCCTCGCGCCGGTCGCGGCGCAGATGCCATAGGTAGCCCAGGCGGGCCGGCGGCTCCCACAGCGTCACCTCGCCCCACTCGTGCTCGTCCCCGGAGCGGGTTCGCTCGTAGATGCGCCCGCCGATGCCCGGCTCGAGCACGACGTCGAGCCCGGGCTCGGCGCTCACGGTGTGATCGGCCGGCCACCAGGTGCCGATCCGCGCCGTCCAGGTGGCAAACGCGTGCTCGGCCGAGCAGGCGACGTCGAAGGTGAGGCTGAGGGGCTCGGTCACCGCGGCCGGGTGTTCTCGGCGAGCAGCGCGAAGCGGGCGGCCGCCTCGCCCCAGACCTGGCGCAGGTACTCCTGCACGACCTCGACGCCGTGTCCCTGCAGGCGGTAGATGCGCAGCGTCCCCCGGGGGCGCTCGGCGACGAGCCCGGCCTGCTTGAGCACGCGCAGATGCCGCGAGACGGCCGGCCGGCTGATCGGCAGGGCGTCAGCGAGCTCGCGCACCGACTTCTCGCCGGCGCCCAGCAGGGTCAGGATCTCGCGGCGGTTGGCGTCGCCGAGGGCCTCAAAGGGGTCGCCGGTGGCGTGGGCGCGCGGCATCGGTAACGCACAGGCTACCGTAACCGGGCGGTTACGGGGTCGAGAGGACCTGAGGCTGCAGCCGGACGTCGGGGTGCTTGGCCTCGAAGCGGCGCTGGTCGCGCTCGATCTGCTCGCGGATCCAGGCGCTCAGCCGCGGATCGGGGCTGCCGAGGGTCTCAGACAGGCCGTGGCGGATCGTCGACTCGCGCACGAGCACCGGGGGGCGGCCGGCGCGCTGCAGGGTCTGCAGCAGATCGGTGTCCTGAAACCAGATGACGAGCGAGGGATCGAACAGCTCGCCCGGAGCGTGGGCGACCTCGGCGATCGTCTCCCGGCCGATGGCAAAGCACCAGGCGGCGAAGTCGGTGCGCATCGCGCCGTCGACGGTGAGCGGGAAGGCGACGGGCGCGCCGGCGTCGAGGGCGGCGCGCAGCGGCTCCCACCAGCCCGCCTGGGGCTCGACGTCGTCGTTCATGACGACGACGTAGGGGGTGCGGGCCGCCCGCACGCCGGCGTTGACCGGGCCGGAGAACCCCTGTGGCGGCGAGCCGTTGTCGACGATCACGATCTCGTGGGACGCGTCGGTGGCGGCGGCGATCGCATCCAGGCAGCGGCGCACCCGCTCGGCGCCGGCATCGAGGGTGGGGATCACGATCGTCAGCTCGCAGGCCTGGCCGGGGGCGTGACCGAGGGCGGCCTTGGGCCCGCGAGGGGCGCGGCCCACGCTGCTGCCGGGGACGGTCACCGCGCGGCGGCCGGCGTGGGCCAGCGACAGCGCGAGCGTCCCAATACGGCGTCGTCGGCGACGAGCGGCCAGTCGGCGGGAGCGACCTCGTCGGCGCGCACCGCGGCGGCCCGCGCGGCGAGCAGGGGGGTGCCCGGATCGCCGTCGGCGACGCTCGCCGCCATGCCGACGGCCGGATCGGCGAGCGCCGCGCACAGCCCCGACAGCCAGCCGGCGGCGGGCACGGCGCCGTCGCGCAGCGCGATCAGGATCTCTCCACGGGCCCGGGGGCGCCGAGGCGCACGGCGGCGGCAAATCCCAGCCGCGCGGAGCTCGAGACGATCTCCACGTCGCCGCCCAGCCGGGCCAGCAGCTCGGCGAGGCCCACCGACGCGTTGTCGACGACGATGACCTCGAAGCTGGGGTCATCGCCCTGCGCGGCGATCGCCTCCAGGCAGCGCAGCGCGGGCGCCGGCCCGCCACTCAGGATGACGACGATCGACGCGAGGGGCACGCCCCACGTGATCGGCAGGGCGGCAGCGCCTTTGAGGGGTTAAGCGAAGAGGACGGGCGTGCCCGGAGGCAGCCCGTCCTCTTCTAACCGTTCCCTCGATGGATCGGATCGTGGATGTGGCCCCGCGGGTGTGCGACCTGGGTGGAGGCGGGGCGTTGTTCTCGCGGCGACAGCCGGGCTGGCGCGGGCGAGTCTTGGGTCGCGGGGCCGGGCGGCGCTCACGGCGCCGCCCGGTCACCAGCGAAAGGGTGGGACTAGCCCAGGAGCTTCAGCACCATCTGCGGCTGCGAGTTGGCCTGGGCCAGCATCGCGGTACCGGCCTGCTCCAGGATCTGCTCCTGGGTCAGGTTCGTCATCTCCTGAGCCATGTTCACGTCCTTGATCTGGCTGTTGGACGCGGACAGGTTCTGCTCGGTGGACGCGATCGAGTCCGAGGTGTACTGGAGGCGGTTCTGGACCGCGCCCAGCGTCGCCGCGAACGTCGACACGTTGCTGATGGCGGTCGTCAGGGTGGTCAGAGCGTTGGCCTGTCCGAGGTCGAAGACCGTGCCGCCCGAGGAGGCGTTGGTCCACGTGAAGCCGGTCACGCCGAGCCCGGTGGAGCCCTCGATGTCGTTGAACGTCGCCGACAGGGTGTCGCCGTTGTTGGCACCGACCTGGAAGGTCACCGTGCCACCGGAGCCGGCGGCGCCGCTGAGCAGGTTCTGGCCGTTGAACGAGGACGCCGTGCGCTGACGGTCGATCTCCTGGGTCAGCTGGTTGACCTCGTTCTGGATCGACTGCTTGTCGGTGCTGGAGTTGGAGCCGTTGTTGTACTGGACGGCCAGCTCGCGGATGCGCTGAAGCATGTTCTGCACGTCGTTGAGCGAGCTCGACGCGGTCTGGACCATCGAGACGGCGTCATTGGTGTTGCGGCTGGCCTGGTCAAGACCGTTGGTCTGCGAGGTCAGGCCCTCGGAGATGGCGTAGCCCGCGGCGTCGTCGGCGGCCGAGTTGATGCGCAGGCCCGAGGACAGGCGCTCCATCGACTTGGAGACGGCGTTTGAGGACTGCAGCAGGTTCTGCTGCGTGTTCATCGCCGAGATGTTGGTGAGAATCGAAAGGGACACTTTGACACCTCCATGGTGTGGTCGTTTGGTCTGTCCCCCGGCTGCTCCATGCGGCCGGTCACTCACGGTTATCGACCCCGACCTCCGTCCCTTGAGGGGGTTACCTCAAAGAATTTTCAGGCGGTGATGTCGATCCGCGGGCGGGGCGCATCGTCGTCGTCGTCGGGCGCCGCGCCGTCAGGCCGATCGGGGGCGATGCCCTGGCGCGCAGCCCGGCGCCGGCGCTCGCGCTCGGCGTTGGCTCGTCCGCCGTCGCGGGTGACGCCCGCGACCCGCGGCGACGGCGCCACCGGGGGCAGCGGGACCGGCTGGGGCACGATCGGATGAATCGGGTCCATGGCGACGGCTCAGGGTGCTCAGGAGGTCAACTCGGGGGTCGGCGCGGGCGGCTCGGCCGGCTGCAGCGAGACGGTGGGCGCCTTGTGCGCCTCGGCGGCGGCGAGCGCCCGATCGGCGAGGGTGCGCAGCTCGGCGAGCACGAGGTGGCGCCACACCGTCACCGCGCACGCCCAGGCCAGCATGTAGCCGGCCACGCCGGCGGCCAGGGCGCGCTCGCCGATCTGGTCGGGCGGGATCCCCGCCTTGAGGCCGAGCGCAGCGGCGAGGGCGAAGCCGCCGACGCCGCCCAGGCCCTTGGCGCGGCGCACCTGAGCGACGGCGCGCGGATGGCCGGCCACGCTCGGACCGTCGGCCGTGGCGGCCGTGCCCTTGCGGCCGCCCTTGCCCTTGCCCTTGCCCTTGCCCTTGGCCTGCTTGTCGGCCTTGGCCTGGCCGCGCTTGATCGCGGCCTCACGGTCGTTGGTGCTCATCGGGGCCTCCTCTCTAGGCGAACTCGCCGCGCGTCTTGGCGCGCGCCGTGCGCAGGATCTGGAACACGAAGCGGATGAGGCGCTGGCGGTCGCCCTCGTCGATCTGCTCGAACATCAGGGCGCGCTTGCCGTCCTCGCGGATGCGCACGACGCGGGCTATGCCGCCGACCGTCGCCGTCTCCTCGCCGAGGCGCATGCGGAAGCGCACCGCGTCGCCGGCGGCCAGCGCCTCGGCGCCCGACAGCAGCATTCCGCCGCCGCTGAGGTCGATCGTGTGGGCGTGCAGCGTGCCGTCCTCGGGAGGCGAGCCGAGCGTCACCTCCTGGGGCGTGTGCACGCGGACGAACTCCCGGCGCTGGATCACCTCGGCGTCGCCCGAGGCGTGGAAGCGCACGAGCGAGCGCTGCTCGAACACAGCCTCGCCGCGCATCCGGATCACGCCCCGCACCGAGGCGTACTCGAGCATCGAGGGCTCGAGCTGCTCGTCGAGCAGGCGTGTCGTCGATGTCGGCGAGCACGACGAGGACGACGTCCTCGCCCCGGTCGTAGGTGCGCACGGGCAGCTGCTCGCCGTGCGGCGTGGTCAGCTTCCCCTGCGCCCCGACGGGATGGGGGACGATCGGGGCGTGGGCGCCTGGCTCGCTCATGGCAGAAGCAGCTCGACGAGCTCGTCGGGATCCAGCGGCGTCAGGGCGCTCGCCACGTCGACCCCGGCGTGGGCGTGGCTGAGCGGCAGGCCGGTCTGCATCGACAGCTCGGCGACGACGCCGAGCTGGTCGGCTTCATCGACGTGCGTGGCCACGAGTCCGTCGAGGCCGAGCGCGGCGAAGCCTTCGGTCAGCCGGCCGGCGGCCCGTGCGGTGAACGTCGCGGGAACGGTGAGGTAGATGCCGTCGAGCTCGAACTGGTCCAGCGCCTCCCCGAGCACGTCGATGGCCGAGGGTTCGGCGGGACTGGCCGCGGGCGTGTCGAGGATGACGAGGCCGCGCTCGCGCGCCGAGCTGACGGCGCGGACGGTGGCCCGGGTGCGCATGGTCGGGATCACGGCGACGTCCTCGCCGCGCACGAGCTCGGCCAGCTCGGTCGTCTGCGCGGGCGTGCCCAGGCGAGCGACGCTGACCGGTCGCGCGCCGGCGCGGGCACAGGCCACGGCAAGGGCCGCGACGCATCGGGTCTTGCCCGAGCCCGCCGGGGCCGACGACCGCGATCACGCCACCGCCCGACGGCAGCCGCGCGGGCCCGGGGAGCGCCGCGGCCAGCGCGTCCCGTACGGCGTCGTCGAGCTCGGCGTCGTCGTCGGTGAGCTCCAGCGCGGCGGCGATCAGCTCATGGACACGGGTCCGGGTCAGGCCCGCGTCGAGCAGGCGGCGCTGCAGCTGCTCGGTGGGCGCCGGGCGTGGCGGGGCGGTTCGCGCGGGCGCGGGTGGCACCGGCTGGCGGCCGGTGCGGCCGGTGCGGCCGGTGCGGCCGGTGCGAGCGGCATGCGCGGCCTGGGCGGCCCGCACCATCCGCTCGGCCAGGCCCCCCCGACGGCGCTTGAGGACGACGGGCGTCACCGGCGCCGGCGCCGGCCCGGGTGCGGGAGCGGGCGCCGGCGGCGGGGGATCGATCGCGACCGGCACCGGGAGCTCGAGCGGGGTGGCCACGAACGGACCGGCCGGCTCGGGCTCGGTGGGCTCGGCGCGGGCATGTCCACCGGCTCGGGCGCCGCCAGCTCGTCGAAGGCGATGAATTGGGGAGCGTCGGGGACCGCGGCCTGGGCGGCCTGTTCCAGGCGGGCGGCGAACGTCGCCTCGTCGAAGGGGGGTGGCGGCGCCGCCGGCGACTCCAGCTCCAGCTCCGGCTCCGGCTCGCCGAACTCGTCCTCCTCGAACTCCTCGTCGTCGGCGTACACGCTGATGCGCGGCGCGGCCTGGACGTCGACCTCGACGCAGCGCTGGGCGAAGAAGCCGCCGACGCCGCCGGTCAGTCCCTCGCGCTCGCGCAGGATGATCGCCGCCGGCCCGAGCTCGGCCTTGATCTGCGGGATCAGCTCCTGGAGCGTGCGTCCGCGAAACGTGCGGACGTCGCCGCTGGCCGATGACCGGCGGGAGGTCGGTGGGCGCCGACGATGGAAGCGGTGGGTTCATGCGCTGATCACTCCTATGGTTTCGACGCTGATGCCGGGCGCGATCTCGTTGTACGAGCAGACGGCAAGGTGGGGGACGGCCGCCTCGACGAGCCGGCGCAGATGGCGGCGCACGCGGGCGGAGCAGAGCAGGACGGGACGGGCGGCGCCGCGGGCGGCGGCATGCTCGGACTGGCTGCGCACGGCGCCGAGCAGCGCCTGGGCGCGCGAGGGCTCGAGCGCCAGGTACTCGCCGTCGGTCGTCTGGGTGATCGAGGTGGCGACCTCCTGCTCGATCGCCGGATCGAGGGTGATCGCGCGCAGCGTGTGGTCGGCGCCGAGGTGGGGCGCGGTGATCGCCCGGCCGAGCGCCTGGCGGGCGTACTCGGCGAGCAGCGACGGGTCGCGGGTGATGCGAGCCTTGTCGCCGACCGCCTCGACGATCGCGCCGAGGTCGCGAATCGAGACGGCCTCGCCGAGCAGCGTCTGGAGCACGCGCTGGATCTCCCCGAGGGAGAGGATGTCCGGGACGACCTCGTTGACGACCGCCTCGTTGGACTCCTTGAGCTGGTCGAGCAGCTGGCGCACGTCCTGGCGGGTGAGCAGGTGGGCGGCGTGCGAGCGGATCGTCTCGGTCAGGTGGGTGACGATCACGCTCTCGCCGTCGACGACGGTGTACCCGAGCGCCTCGGCCTCCCCGTGCTGGGCGTCGGCGATCCACACCGCCGGCAGCCCGAAGGCCGGCTCGGTCGTGGGCACGCCGGCGAGGTTGCCGACGGCGTCGCCGGGATCCATGGCCAGCTTGTGGCCGGCCATGACGCGCCCGCGCGCCACCTCGGTGCCGCGCACCTTGCAGACGTACTCGTGGGAGTCGAGGTCGACCTCGTCGTGGATGCGGACCGGCGGGATCACCATGCCGAGCTCGCCGGCGATCTGGCGGCGGATCATCGAGATGCGGCGGACGAGGGTCCCGCCCGCCCCGCGGTCGACGAGTGAAACCAGGCCGAAGCCGATACCCAGCTCCAGCGGATCGATCGGCAGCTCCTTGAGCACCTCGTCGCGGGGCGCGGTCTTCTCCGAGCTGTCCTTCGGCGCTGGGAGCGCGGCGGCGCCGGCGGTGGCGAGCGCCGGCTGGAAGGCCTCGATGCCGCCGTTGCGCAGCGTCCAGCCGATCGCCAGAAAGATGCCGCCGATGACGATGAACGGGAGCTTGGGCAGTCCCGGGATCAGGGCGAAGACGAGGATCACGGCGCCGGCGACCAGCGGAGCTTTCTTCTGACCGAGGATCTGGTTGGTCAGCTCGGAGCCGAGGTCACGCTCGGAGCCCGAGCGGGTGACGATGATGCCGGTCGCGACCGAGATGAGCAGCGCCGGGATCTGCGCCGCCAGGCCATCGCCGACGGTGAGCAGCGAGTACTGGTGGGTGGCGGCCGAGAACGAGAGGCCGTGCTGCATCATCCCGATCACGACGCCGCCGATCAGGTTGATCGCGGTGATGATGACGGCGGCCATCGCGTCGCCCTTGACGAACTTGGAGGCGCCGTCCATGGCCCCGTAGAAGTCGGCCTCGCGGGCGATGTCGGCGCGGCGGGAGCGGGCCTGGTCGTCGGTGATCAAGCCCGCGTTGAGGTCGGCGTCGATCGCCATCTGCTTGCCGGGCATCGCGTCGAGGGTGAAGCGGGCGGCCACCTCGGCGACGCGTCCGGCCCCGTTGGTGACGACGACGAACTGGATGACGACGAGGATCAGGAAGATGACGAGGCCGATGATCACGTTGCCCGAGACGACGAACTGGCCGAAGGACTTGACGACGCTGCCGGCGTCGCCGGTGGTCAGCACGAGGCGCGTCACCGACACGTTGATGGCCAGGCGGAACATCGTCGTCAGGAGCAGGAGCGTCGGAAACGCCGAGAACTCCAGGGCGTTGCGGATGTACATGGTCGCCACCACGACGGCCAGTCCGGCCGAGATGTTGATCGTGATCAGCAGGTCGAGGAACGCCGTCGGCAGCGGGATGACGAGCATCGTCACGATCATCACCACGCCGACCGCGGCCAGCAGGTCGCTGTGGGACAGCAGCTTGCGCAGCGTGCGCTCGCTCATGCGGCGACCCTCCTTGCACCGGCCATCTTGTAGACGAACGCCAGGACCTGGGCGACGGCCGCGTACAGCTCGGCCGGGATCATGTGGTCGATCTCCACCGAGGCGTGCAGCGACCGGGCGAGCGGCGGATCGGGCACGATCGGCACGTCGTTCTCGCCGGCGATGCGGCGGATCTGGGCGGCGACGAGGTTCTTGCCCTTGGCGACGACGACCGGCGCCGGCTTGGTGCCGTCGTAGCGCAGGGCGACGGCGTAATGGGTCGGGTTGGTGACGATCACGTCGGCGGTCGGGACGGCGGCCATCATCCGCGCCCGGGCGGCGAGGATCTGACGGCGGCGCAGCGCCGACTTGACCTCGGGCGGGAGCTGGGTCTGCTTGTGCTCCTCCTTGACCTCCTGCTTGGTCATCTTCAGCTGCTTGGCGTGGCGCCGGCGCTGCCAGACGAGGTCGAGGATCGCGATCAGCGCGTAGGCGACGACCACCCGCTCGATGATCGATTTGGCGTTCGAGCCGAGGAGGTTGCCGAGCGCCGCCGGCGTCGTCCCCACCCCGGCGTTGAGGTGGCGGATCATCGGCACGAGCGTCATCGCGGCGACCGCGCCGACGACCGAGACCTTGGCCAGCGCCTTGGCCGTCTCCACGCCGATCCGAGGACCGAAGACGTTCTTGAAGCCGCTGAACGGATTGATGCGACGGACGTCTGGACGCAGCGCGGTCAGCGACGGACGAACCCCGATCTGGACGACGTTGGAGAGCACCGCGGCGGCCACGCACGCCCCGGCGATCGGGCCGACGGTCGTGATGATCGTCTGCTGGACCATCGAGAACAGGCCCTCCAGGCCGGCGGCCGAGGTCACCGAGCCGGCATGGGCGATCTGCGCCCAGCTGGAGCGCATCGAGGCCGCGATCCCCGAGACGATCGCCGGCCCGAAGAACGAGATCCCCACCAGACCGGCGATCAGGACGGCCGCGCCGTTGAGCTCGGTGCTCTTGGCGACCTGCCCCTTGCGCCGGGCCTCCTTGTGGCGCTTGGGGGTTGCCTTCTCGGTGCGGTCGTCGGTGGCCATGGCGTTACAGGCTCTGCAGGGCGGTGGTGACGGCGCTCGACAGCTGCCCGGCCATGAAGCCGCCGACGAACGGCAGCGCGGCGGCGACGACGAGCAGGGCGACGCCGACCTTCATCGGAAACCCGACCGCGAACACGTTGAGCTGGGGGACGACGCGGCTGACCATGCCGAAGGAGATGTCGGTGATGAGCAGCGCCACCAGGACGGGCGCCGCCACCTCCAGGGCGGAGACGAAGATGGAGCCGAACGCCTGCTCGACGCCGGACGTCATCGAGTCCAGCGGCGGCGCGTGGGTGAGCGGGACGAGCGTGAACGTGCGCGCCAGCCCGCGCAGGGTCCAGGCGTCGCCGCCGATGGCGATGAACAGCGCCAGCCCGACGAGCCCGAAGAGGCCGGTCATGACGCCGCCCTGGTTGCCGTTGATGGGATCGATCAGCGATCCGTAGGAGAAGCCCGAGATCGCGTCGGTGAGGGCCCCGGCCGCCTCGACGGCGGCGAACACGGCGCCGACCGCGTAGGCGAAGGCGAGTCCGACGAGCAGTTGGACGAGGACCAGGCCGGCCACGGAGAGCGGATCGGTGGGCAGCGGCTGGCCGTGGATGGCCACGCCGGTGAGGCCGATCGAGAGGCCGATGGCGACGACCGCGCGGACGCGCACCGGGACCATCGACGAGGAGAACAGCGGAGCGATCACGAACAGCGGGGTGACCCGGGCGAGCACCAGGAAGAAGCCGGTGACGTGATCGCCGCCGATCGAGTGCAGCAGCGTCTGCAGCGACGCCTGGCTCACGAGATCAGCTGGGGGATCGACATGTACAGGTTCTGGGCGTAGCTGACGAGCTGGCCCAGCATCCACGGCCCGAGGATCACGATCAGCGCCGCCAGCCCGACGATCTTCGGGATGAACGAGAGGCTCTGCTCCTGGATCTGGGTGACCGCCTGGAAGATCGAGACGACGAGCCCGATGACGAGCCCGACGAGGAGCAGCGGGCCGGCCACCTCGATGGCGAGCGTCATCGCGCGGGTGGCGAGGCTGACGACGGTGTCCTGGTCCATGTCCGCGCAGGCCCCCTAGTGAAAGCTCGCCACGAGCGAGTGGGTGATGAGGTCCCAGCCGTCGACCAGCACGAACAGCAGGATCTTGAACGGCAGCGAGATGAACGTCGGCGGCAGCATCACCATGCCGACGCTCATCAGCGTCGAGGAGACGATCAGGTCGATGATCAAGAACGGCAGGAAGATGAGAAACCCGATCGAGAACGCCGTCTTGAGCTCGGACATGATGAACGCCGGGATGAGCACGTAGGTCGGCACCTGGGCGCGGGTCTGCGGGGTCTTGGCGTGGGCGAGGGAGACGAACAGCGAGATGTCCTTGGCGCGCGTCTGGCGGAACATGAACTCCCGCAGCGGCTCCTCGCCGCGGGAGATGGCCGCGCCGGTGGAGATCTGGTGATGCACCATCGGGTCCCACGCGTCCTTCTTGATCGCGCTGATCGTCGGCTGCATCACGAACAGGGTGAGAAACAGGGCGATGCCGACGAGCACCTGATTGGGCGGGGTGCTCTGCGTGCCCATCGCCGAGCGGATGAACCCGAGGACGATCAGAATCCGCGTGAAGCCGGTGACCGTGAACAGGATCGCGGGGATCAGCGACAGACCGCCGATCAACAGCAGGATCTGCAGGGCGTTGGACGAGTCGACCTTCACGAGCGCACGGTCAGGCGTCGCAGTTGGTCGACCAGGCCGGCGAACGGACGCTCCTCGCTGGAGACCGATCCGCCGGCGGCGGGGTCCGGTGCGATATCGATGCCGTTGGCGATCGCCTCGGCCTCGGTGTAGGTCTTGATCGGGGTGACGCCGTGCTCGCCGATCCCGACGAGCACGATGTCGCGGCCCGAGCGCACGAGCGCCACCGAGCGTCCCGAACCGAGCGGCAGCGTCGAGAGGTGCCGAAGCCCCTCGCCGGTGGCCCGGGGCTCGCGTCCCTTGACGGCGCGCAGGATCCGCGCCACCGCGTAGATGACGGCGACGACGATGACCAGCGCGATCAGCGTGCGCAGGATTCCCGAGCCGCCACTGGCCGCGGGGTGCGCCGCCGTCGAGCTGCCGAGGTGCAGTGGCGTGCTCTCGCCCCCGGCGGCCAGCGCCGTCCGAGCAGGGAGCAGGGTGAGGGCGCCGACCATGGCGACGCCGCGTGCGAGCGTGGAATGCAACTGCATCGAGGGAGCGACTTCGAGGGAAAGTCGCACCGTTGATCGGCCAACCGGCGCAAGCCTTTAGCCAAATATCGGACGGATGAATATCCCGGCCCCGGCCCGCCGCCGGCGGCGCGGTCGCGCCCGGTTCAGGCGAGCGCTTTGCCGACCGCTTCGAGCAGCCGCTCGGGGGCGAACGGCTTGACGACGAAGTCTCGGGCGCCGAGCTTGATCGACTCGATCACCTTGTTCTCCTGACCGAGCGCCGAGCACATCAGGACCCGGGCACCGGGGTCGAGGGTCATGATCTCGGCCAGCGCCTGGAGGCCGTCCTTCTCGGGCATCGTGATGTCGAGCATGGTCAGCTCGGGGCGCAGCTCCGCAAAGCGCGTGATCGCCTCGCGGCCGTTCGCGGCCTCCCCGATCACGTCATGGCCACCGGAGGCCAGCGCGTCGCTGACCACCCGGCGCATGAACGCGGCGTCGTCGACTACGAGCACACGAGCCATCAGCTGACTGCTCCTTCGGGTTGGGGATCGGGTTGACGGGGAGGCTCGCTCGCGGATGCAACGGCCCCCGGCGCCGGCGGGCCGGCGTGTCCGTTGACCTCGTCGAGCGCGAACGCCCACTCACCGTCGTCGGTGACGATCAGGTGCCCGCGCGCGAAGCGCATGCCGTTGACGAACAGGTCGATGGGCGCGTCGGCGGCACGGTCGAGCTCGACGACGGCGCCCAGCGGCAGGCCGAGGGCGTCGCCGAGCGGCAGTTCGGCGCGGCCCAGCTCGGCCCACACGCGCAGTTTGATGTCGCCGAGGGCGTCGAGCAGGCCGGCGCTGGAGCCGATCGTGGCCCCCGTCCCGTCGCCATGGCCGTCCAGGCCCAGCGCCTCGGCCCCGAGCTGGTCCAGCGCCCGCACCATGCGCACCACGAACGCGTTGGGCACGAGCTGGATGAGCCGGCAGGACTCGCCGCCGATCATGAACGTGGTCGACGTGGCGTGCGGCGCCGTGCCGAGCGCCTCGCGGGCCACCGCGGGATCCTCGACGACCCGCGTGTCGGGCGGGGACATCGCGATCTCCTGACCGAGGACGACCCCGATCGCAGCCGCGGCGGCGGCCATCATCTGGTTGGCGGCCTCGGCGATCGCCGAGACCTCGAGCTCGGAGAGGACGATCGCGGCGCCGGGCGGGCCCTCATCGGCGACGGGCACGCCCATCGCCGTGGCCAGCGTCCGCGCTCCGGCGGGCGGGAGCAGGAAGATGTTGGCGCCGGTGACGCCGTCCACGTAGGACACGCTCGCCGTCACCGAGCCGCGCGTCAGGCTGGTGAGCGGAGACTCGCCTTCGCCGTAGAGGGTCACCTCCCCGCGCCGGACCGCTCCGGGCGCGAACGCCTCCAGGACGCGGGCGACCGCCTCCGCGGTGGCCGCGCCCATGCGCAGCAGGGCGTCGCGATGGGTGGGACCGGTCACGCTCATGGACGGCTCCCCTCGGGTCCGCGGATCTGGATCGCCCGGCGCGGGCCGGCCGCTCCGGCCTCGCCGCGGGCGAGCTTGACGTTCTCGGCGAACAGGGTCACGCCGTCCTGCGCGCGGGCGCCGAAGCGCAGCACGCTTCCCGGGGCGAG
Organism: uncultured Solirubrobacteraceae bacterium; assembly: GCA_963744845.1. Lineage (GTDB taxonomy): Bacteria > Actinomycetota > Thermoleophilia > Solirubrobacterales > Solirubrobacteraceae > Palsa-465. Next base: position 168,389 of record CAVUVE010000007.1, on the reverse strand, counting down.
GGCGAGGATCTCCTGCACCGAGAGCCGGGTGCTGGCCACCTCGGCGCGCAGCTTGACCGGCACGCTGGCCATCGCCCGCTGGATCGGCGAGGCCGGCTGACCGAGCTGATGGGGCAGCGGCTCGCGCCCGGAGATCGCGCCCACCACCGGCGCTACCGCGATCCACGGGATGAGCAGGGCCAGCGCGAACGAGTGCTTGGCGATCCGCGCCTCGATGAGCAGCGTCAGCGTGGGCTCGGACACCGATGCGACCTGGGCGGCATCGGGCGGATCGATCTCGCCGACGGCCAGCGTCACGCCCCCCAGCTCGTGCCAGACGAGCGACAGCGGATGGACGATCGACTCGAATAGGCGCGCCGTCAGCGTCCAGTCGATCTCGGTGAGCCGCCGCGGACGGGGCGGGGGATCGGTCGTTCCGCCGAGCAGCGACTCCAGGCACATGAGCACGAACGACTGCTCGACGGCCAGCAGCATCCGCGTCGCGATCGGCTGCACGTCGATGAGCGCCGACAGCGTGCCGGCCGGCAGCTGGTTCTGGGCGGCCGCCCACGTCAGCTGAACCGTGTTGAGGACCTCGAACTCGATCGGGATCCGTAGCTCGGCCGACAGCCGGGTGTTGGCCGTCTGGCAGAACGTCTCGGCGGCGCGCGTGATCCGCCGCTGCTGATCGGTGGTGAACTTCGTGGGGCGCGAGAAGTCGACCGTCCGCAGGCGATGCGAGCGCCGCGCGGCCGCACCGGCGCCCGGCTCGGGAAGCTCGCCGTGCTTGGCGGCCTCCACCAGCGTGGCGATCTCGTCAGGACTCAGCAGCTCGCTCATCAGGAGATTCCTCCGGCCAGGCCGAACGCCTCGGTCATGTTCATCGGTGAGCGGCGCGCGCCCGGCCGCCCGGCCGCCCCGCCGCCCGCCGCCCCGGAAGCGTCGAGCAGCACGATCGGATCGCCGCCGGCGATCCTCATCGTCACCCGTCCCCGCCCGACGTGCACCCGCAGAGTGCGGCCCTGCCGTCCTCCGGTGTGGGCCGCCGTGATCGCCGCCCCGGCCCGGGCCAGCGCGGCCCGGACGGCGTGCTCGTTGCGCGCGCCGACGTCGAGCGTGCCCTCCAGGGCGAACATCTTCGCCCCGCCGGCGATCACCACCTCCAGGCGCGGCACGCGGGCCCCCAGACGGCGCACCCGTCCGAGCAGCGCCGGGACGGCCAGGTCGGCGTACTTGCCGGCGCTGTGGCCGTCGCCGCGTGACTCGGGCAGCACGATGTGCGCCAGCCCGGCGACGCCGGCGTCGCGATCGACCATCGCCACGGCGATGCACGAGCCGAGGCCGAGGGCCACGAGCTCGGAATCGGACTGTGCGGAGACGGCGATCTCACCCATGCGAACGCTCGTCACGGCGCGTCCCCGGCGACCCCGAGCGGCCTCAGCAGCTCGGTGATCCCGCCGACGGTCGGCAGCAGGAGGAATGAGATCACGCACGGCTCGCCCGCGACGTCGAGCTCTGAGTCGAGCACGAGCGCCAGCTTCGCGGTCCCCGTCGTTCGCGTGAGCAGGCTGGCGACGATCGCGCCCAGCATGTCGCGGGCCAGCAGCGGTGGCCCGGGCGCCAGCCGCAGTCCGGTCATCGCCGCCAGCGCATTGAGATACGAGGTTCCGACGATGTTGCCGATCTCGCGCAGCGCCGAGTCTCCGACGTCGGTGCCGGCGTCGACGCCGAGCAGCAGGCACAAACGGTCGGCGGGCTCGAGCCCGATCAGCAGCAGCACCACCGCGCTCAGGCTCCCCTCGACGCCGATCACGACGCCGGCGACGGTCTCCTCGGGCGAGCCGCAGGCGTCGACGGCGTCGGCGAGCGGGAGCGCCAGCGCCCGCGGGACGCTGATGTCCACCTCGCGCGCCAGCATCCGCGACAGTGCCGTGGCGGCCGAGCCGGAGGCGATGTTCGCCAGCTCGCGCAGGGCGTCGAGCTGCAGCTCGGAAAAGGACGGCGTCACCGGGTCTCTCCTCGCGATCGACGATTCATGCCGCCAGCCCCGGCGCTGCCGTCGCGGCCGCGACGTCCAGGCGGTCGCAGTCGATGATCAGGGCGATCCGGCCGTCCGCCAGGGCAGCGCCGCTGGACACCGGCTCGCCGCCGCAGACGACATTCGGCAGCGGCCGGGTGACGAGCTCGCGCTGGCCGACGAGATCGTCGACGGCGAGGGCGAGGCGACGGTCCTGGGAGCGCACGATGACCGCGAACTCGTGGTCGGCGCCCGCGCGGCGACCGAACACGTCGCCGCCCTCGACGAGCGGCAGCACGCCGTCCTCGAGCACGAGCACGCGCCGCCCGGCGACCGAGCGAACCGACCGCGGCGACAGGCGCAGCGTGCGCTCGATCCGGTCCAGCGGGATCGCATAGGGCCCCCCGGCGATCTCGACGTGCAGCGCCGCCACGATCGCCAGGGTCAGCGGCAACCTGATCTGCGCCAGGGTGCCGCAGCCCGGCTCGGACTCCATCAGCACCTCGCCGCCGAGCTCGCGGACCGTGTCGCGCACGACGTCCATCCCGACGCCCCGTCCCGAGATGTCGTTCATCGCCTCGGCGGTCGAAAAGCCCGGGGTGAAGAGCAACTCGATGGCCGCCTTCATGTCGATCTCGGCGGCCGCCGGGGCGTCGATCAGCCCGGCCTCCAGCGCCTTGGCGGCCACCCGGGCGGGGTCGATCCCGCGCCCGTCGTCGCGGACCTCGATGATGACGTTGCCGCCGGCGTGGCGGGCGGCGAGCTGCAGCGTGCCGGCGGCCGGCTTGCCGGCGGCGACGCGCTCCGCCGCCGGCTCCAGGCCGTGGTCCAGGGCATTGCGCACGAGGTGGACGAGGGGATCACCGACGGCGTCGACGACGGTCCGGTCCAGCTCGGTGTCGGAGCCGACGAGGTTCAGTGAGACCTCCTTGCCGAGCTGGCTGCTGAGATCACGGATGAGGCGTGGGAAGCGCATGAAGACGACCTCCACGGGGATCATCCGCACCTGCATGACCATCGCCTGCAGGGCCTGGGAGCTGCGCGACAGCTCCTGCATGGCCTGCTGGAGGCCGGGCACGTCGAGTCGGCCGGTCAGCGCCTGCACCGCGGTCCGGTGGATGACCAGCTCGCCCATCGCGTGCATCAACGCGTCGAGGCGCTCGGCGTCGACGCGCACCGTGCGCGCGTAGGAGTTGACCGGCTTGACCACGGCGGGCCGAGCGGGCTCCGGGGCGGCCGCGCGCGCGGGCTCCGCGGCGCCCGCCACGGTGACCTCGACCCCCGAGACCTCGGAGATGGAGGCCAGGGTCGCGGCCACCGCCGCTTCCTCGTGCTCGCAGATCAGCCACGCCTCCAGGCGCCGGCCCGAGAACTGCTCCACATCGCTGACCGAGGGCATCGAGCCGATCATCTCGCCGTGCTCGGCGAGGGCCGCGAACACCATGTGGGCCCGCACCGCCGGCATCATCACCGCGTCCGAGAGGGTCACGACGACGTGCAGGACGTGCTCGCCGGCGGCCTGGGCGGCGGCCAGGTCGGGCGGGGTGAAGCCCCCGGCGCGGCTCCGCTCCTGCTGAGGGGTCCGGGGCCGCACGAGGCAGTGCAGACGGCTGATCAGGGGGATCGGGTCCAGCGTCTCAGCGCCCGAGGCCTCGATCGACTCCACCGCCGCCGAGAGGGCGTCCAGGCAGGCCAGCAGGGTGTCGATGACCTCGTGGGGCAGGGCGACGGTGCGCTGGCGCAGCAGCTCGAAGACGTCCTCCATCTCGTGGGTCAGCTCGGCGATCCGAGCGAAGCCCATCGTCGCGCTCATGCCCTTGATCGAATGGGCGATGCGGAAGATCTCGTTGACCGTCTCGGAGTCCGAGGGGTCGGCCTCGAGTGCGACGACGGCCAGGTTGAGCTCCTGGAGGTGCTCCTGGGCCTCGGCGAGGAACATCGGCATGTACTCGGCTCTGTCCATCACGTTCGCCGGTAGATGAACGGGAAGGCCAGCTCGAGGCCGAGCTCGCCGGCATGGGTGACGCGCTCGGTGGCGCCGACGACGAGGTGGCCGCCCGGTCGCAGCGAGGCGGCGAGGCGGGCGTGGACCTCGTCGCGGACCGGGGCTGAGAAGTAGATGACCGTGTTGCGGCACATGATCAGGTCAAAGGCGCCCCGGGGAGCCGGCATCGACAGCAGGTCGGCCCGGGCGAAGCGGGTCATGCGTCGCAGCTCGGGACGGGCCCGCCAGCCGCCGGGAACGCGCTCGAAGCCCCGGTGCAGCTCGGCGCGCGGCATCGCCCTCGCGTCGGCGTCGGAGAACACGGCCGCCTTGGCTCGCGCCACCATCCGCGCGTCGATGTCGGTGCCGAGGATCCGCGTCGGCGTATCACCGAGCACGCGACGGCAGACGGTGGCCAGTGTGAACGCCTCGGCGCCGTACGAGCAACCGGCGCTCCAGGCGCGTAGCTGCGCGGTGCCGCGCAGCGGCGGCAGCACGCTGTGCTCCAGCGTGCGCCACTGCTCCGGATGGCGCCACAACTCAGAGACGTTGATCGTCACGCGATCGAGCAGCGCGTCGAGCTCGGCGCGGTCGCGGCGCAGCCCGTCGAGGCAGTCCGACAGGCGGGTGACCCCCTTGGAGGCGAAGAAGGAGCGCAGCCGTCGCTCCATCTGAGGGCGCTTGTACTGGCTGAGATCGAGCCCGCAGATCTGGCGCAGCCCCTCGCAGAAGTCGACGTAGTCGTCGGCGACGACGCTCATCAGCTCACCTCCGCGGCGATCGCCTCGGGCAGCCGGTGCAGCGGAAGGACCGAGTCGGCCAAGCGGGCGTCGACGATCGCCCGCGGCATCCCGTAGACGGTGCAGCTCTCCTGCGCCTCGGCGAGGATCCGACCGCCGCGACGGCGGACCTCCCAGGCTCCGCGCAGCCCGTCGTTGCCCATGCCGGTGAGGACGACGAGGACCAGCCGCTCGCCGAAGCGCCGGGCGGCGTCGGCGATGAGCAGATCGGCGCGCGGGCGCAGGCCGCCGAGCGGCGCCTCGTCGGAGACGGTGACCACGCCCTCGTCGGAGAGGCGCAGGTGGCGTCCGCCGGGGGCGACGAGGGCGACGTTCGGATCCAGGTGCTCGCCGCCGCCGGCCTCGCGGACGTCGAGATGGCTGGCCCGATCCAGGCGCGTGGCCAACGACGCGGTGAAGCCGGCCGGCATGTGCTGGACGATGAGCGTGCCCACGCCGAGCGGCGACGGGAGCTGGGGCACGAGCTCGGCCAGGGCGCGAGGCCCGCCCGTCGAGGTGGCGATGAGCAGCACCCGGCTGCACCCGCGCCGGCGGGGGCGCTGGGCGCGGCCGTCGCGGCTCGGACTGACCGCCGGCACGGGCGACGGCGCCACGGCGTCGACCTCCCGCTGGCGCCGGCGCTGCTCGATGGCGGCGCTGACCTTGCTGAGCAGGCTGTACTCGAAGGCGTCGACGTCGCCCCCGTTGGGCTTGGGGACGAGCTCGAACGCCCCCTCGGCGAGCGCGTCGATGGCGCGCGCGCCGTGGGCGGGCGAGAACGCCGAGACGACGACGACCGGCAGTGGCCGGCGGCCGGGCTGGCGCAGGGCGCGCAGCACGTCGATCCCACCGAGGCCGGGCATCGTCAGATCGAGCGTCAGGGCGTCGGGCCGCTCGCGCTCGCAGATTGCCAGCGCCTCGTCCCCATCGCCGGCGCTCCCCACCACCTCCACGCCCCCGCGACGCAGGATCGAGCCGACGATGCGGCGCATGAGCGCGCTGTCATCGGCGACGACCACGCGCGGCGGCTGGGTGGCGGTGGCCATCGCCGATCAGGCCGGGGCGAGCTCGGGAGGGGCGAGGATCGTGCTCAGCGTGAGCAGGACGATGAGCCGGTCATCGACGCGGGCGATCGATTCCACGAGGGTCGTGTCGGCGCCCGGGACCGTGTCGATCTGCTCGTCGGACACCGTCAGCACCTCCTCCACGGAGTCGACGATCAGCCCGGCGGTCTCGCTGCCCGCGGCGACGATCACGATCTTGGCGTCATCCCCCAGCCGTGAGCTGATGCCGAGCCGGGCGGCGATGTCGTAGACGGGCACGATGCGGCCGCGAAGACTGATCACGCCCCGGACCCAATCGGTGCGCGCGGCCACCGAGCGCGGCTCGGTGTAGCGGATGATCTCGTGGACCTCGTGGATCGGGAGCGCGTACTGCTCGGCGCCGAGCGTGAAGACGACGATCTGCCGCTGCTGGGCTGTGTCGGTCATCGCTCACGTGCTCCTGGCTTCGAGGTCCGGAACCGTCGCCGGCGCCGCCTCCGCGTTCTGCGCCGGGGGGCCGTCGGCGGGGTCGGCGGGGTCGGCGAGCACCTGGGTGAGGCGCAGTCCGAACTGCTCGTCGATGACGACCACCTCGCCACGGGCGATCGGGGTGCCATTGACGAGCACGTCGACCGGCTCGCCGGCCATCCGGTCGAGCGTGATAACCGAGCCCTCGCGCAGCTCCAGCGTCTCGCCGACGGTCATCCGCGCCCGGCCGATCTCGACACTGAGGTCGACGGGGACGGCGCTCAGCCGGCGCAGATCGCCCCCTGGCGAGACCGCGCCCGCCCACCCCTCGGCGACGCCGTCGGCGACGAGTTGCTCCAGCTCCAGATCTTGACTCATGCAGCCTCCTACTGGACGGCGACGTCGGTGAACAGGATGTCCGAGACCTTGTCGTCGGTCTGGTGGTGAATCGCCGCCAGGATCTCGTGCTTGAGCTCCGCACGGCCGGTGCCGGTGATCAGCGCCTGCGACGTCTTGTCGGTGACGATGTTGGTGATGATGTCCCGGATGACGGCCTCCTCGGGCAGCGGCCCCTCGCCGGAGGGGGTCGTCGTCACGCCGGTGTCGGCGGTGACGCCGTCGGGCTGTCCGGGAGCGAGCACCAGCCCCACCGTCATCGTGGCGTAGCGACCGTCGGTGAGGTTGAAGGTGAAGCCCTTGGGCAGCACGTAGATCGTGCCCGCGATCTTCGGCCGGGCGGCAGCCGGCTTGGGCAAAAGGAAGGTCTTGGCGGCAACCCGGCGCCCGCCAGGACGACGACGAGGACGATGATGATCTTCTTGACGTTCATGACGGTGGGGGTTCAGGGTGCAGGCGGCGCCGGGTACAGACGCTCGAGGACGACGTCGACGCGGCGGTTGCGCGCGCGGCCGGCGGCCGTGGTGTTGGGAGCCACCGGATGCAGGTCGGCGTAGCCGGAGGCGCCCAGCCGCCCGGCGGTGACGCCGTGCGCGATCAGGTAGCGAACGACGGTGGTGGCACGCGCCGTCGACAGCTCCCAGTTGGACGGGTACTGCGAGCTGGCGATCGGCACGTTGTCGGTGTTCCCGTCCACGGTGATCGGATGGCGCTGATCGACGTTGAGCAGATGGGAGAGCTCCACCAGCAACGGGTCCCCGGAGGCCTCCAGCCGCGCCTGACCGGAGGCGAACAGCAGCTTGTCGGTGAGCACGCGCACGACGAGGCCCTGGCGGTCGATCAGCGTCTGGACCTGGTGGGCGAATCCGTGGTCGCGGGCATACTGGTCGAGCTCCTGCTTGAGATGCACGAACGACGCCTGCTCCTGCGACGAGGCGCTGGCGCTGAGCATCGCGGTCGAGATCTGCCGGGCCGAGGTGTCGACCGGCTTGGGCACGTTCGGCGTCAGGGGCACGATCGCGGGGATCTCCGACGTCGCCGGCGTGTGGGCGCGCGTCGACTCCGAGCCGGACTGCATGATCGCCTTGCCGCCGGGCAGGATCGAGCCCGAGAAGGCGGCCTTCAGCGACTGCTGCAGCGTCTTGTACTTGGAGATGTTCACCGACGAGATCGAGAACAGGACCATGAACAGCGCCATCAGCAGGGTGATCATGTCGGCGTAGGTGAGCAGCCACCGCTCCTCGTTCTCGTGGGCGACGGCGCGCCCGCGCCGCCCCCGCGCCCGGGCCGCCATCAGGCAGCCTCCATGTGGGGGATCTCCGAGACGTTCGCTCGCTCGGCCTCGACGGCGCGCTCGGCGGGCGCCACGAACGAGCCGAGCTTCTCGGCGACGACGCGGGGGTTGTCGCCGGCCTGAACGGCCAGGATGCCGTCGAGCGTCATCGTGCGCAGCTCCACCTCCTGGGCGGAGAGCGCCTTGAGGCGGTTGGCGATCGGCAGATACAGGACGTTGGCCGAGCCGACCCCCATCAGCGTCGCGATGAACGCGCCGGAGATCGAGGGGCCGAGCGTCGACGGCGCCGAGAGGTTCTGCAGCACGTGCACGAGGCCCACGACGGTGCCGATGATCCCCATCGTCGGCGCGAAGCCGCCCGCCTTCTCAAACGGGGAGACGCCCTCGTGGTGACGAGCGATCATCCCGTCGATCTCGGCTTCGAGCACCTCGCGCACGAGCTCGGGATCCGAGCCGTCGACGACGAGCTGCAGGCCCTTGCGGGTGAACTCGTCCTCGATCTCGGCGGTCTGGGCATCGAGCGCCAGCAGGCCCTCGCGGCGGGCCTGCTCGGCGAAGGCGACGAGCTGCTGGACACGGGCGTTGACGTCGCCCTCGGGCGGACCGAAGACGAGCTTGTAGAGCGCCGGGATGCGCTTCATCGCCGGCATGCCGCAGCTGGCCAGGGTCGCGCCCCCGGTGCCGCAGATGATGATGATGAGCGCCGGGAGGTCGAGAAAGGCGGCCGGGCTGGTGCCTCCCATCATCGCGCTGAGCAGGATGCCGCCGGCGGCGAGGGCGATCCCGATTGCGGTTGCCGGTTTCATGTCGTTTCCACTATTCGGCGGGGAGACCGAAAACTTCAGGCGTCGCGGCGCTCCGCGGTGCTCGCGGCGGCGGCGACCGGCGCCGGCGGGGCGACCCGCAGCGGGGACGTGTGCACCGGGGCACGGTCGGCGCGGAGCTGCCGGCGACGCTGCAGCGCGCCGGCGAGAACGTCGATGCGGTAGTCGCGCACGGCGCCGACGACACGCTCGGGCGGTTCGGCGACGACGATCTTGACGCCGCTGGTCAACGTGATCACCGTGTCGGGGTTGGCCTCGACGGTCATGATCAGATCGGGGTTGAGATGGAACGCCTCCACCTGATGGCCGAGACGGTGCAGCGTGATCATTCAGTGGTCCTCTCTGAGTGACGAAGGAAGGGTGGGGGGCGGCATCCCTCGATTGCCGCCCCCCTGAGCCCGTGCCGGGCTTAGCCCTGGGGCATGTTCACGACGGCCGAGAGCATCTGATCGGCGGTGGTGATCACCTTGGAGTTCGCCTCGTAGCCGCGCTCGGCGGTGATCATGTTGGTGAACTCGGTGGCGAGGTCGACGTTCGACATCTCGAGGTTGCCGGAGATCGTCTGGCCGAAGTTGCCGGTGCCGGGACTGCCGGTCGTCACCGATCCCGAGCTCGCGGTCGCACTCCACAGCGATCCGCCGTCGCGCTGCAACCCCGCCTCGTTGGGGAACGAGGCGAGCTGGATGTAGCCGGCGGTCGTCCGGGTGCCGGTGGTGGCATCGACGTAGCTGACGCTTCCGTCCTGACCGACGGCGACGTCGGTGGCGTTCGTCGGGACCTTGATGAACTGCTGCGTCGTCGCGCCCGAGGTCGCGGTGCCGACGACGTACTGACCGCTCTGGTTCATCAGGTACCCGGCCGAGTTCAGGGTGAAGTTCCCGGCCCGCGTGTACTGGATCGAGCCGGCGGCGGGAGCCGCCGTGGGATCGCCGGTGTCGACCTGGAAGAAGCCCTCGCCCTGGACCGAGAGATCGAGGGGATTGCCGGTCGACTGCATCGAGCCGCTCGACATCATGTTGTCGATCGAGCCGACCTGGACGCCGAGGCCGACCTGCTTGGCGTTGGCGCCGCCGTTGTACCCGTTGGGGCCGGTGGCCGCGCTGATCATCTGCGACAGCTCGTCGACGAACGTCGTGCGCTGTGCCTTGTAGCCGATCGTGTCGACGTTGGCCAGGTTGTTGGCCGTCACGTCGAGCATCGTCTGGTGCGCCTCGAGACCGCTGATCGCGGCGTACATGCCTCGCATCATTCGAGCATCCCTTCCTTTCCTGGCCTCCTCGATGAGGTCCGGCCGTGGTGATGTCGGGCCGTGACGCTCACGCGATCACGGCACTGTCGATGTTGGTGAACACGTGCTCGCGCATGTGCTCGGAACCCACCGCCGTGATGACGGTGTTGTTGGGGACCGACACCACGAACGCGGTGTTGTCCACAAAGACGACGGCGTCACGCGAGCCCTTGGTGGCCGCCCGCGAGACACCCCCGGCCAGCCGCTGCAGCGTCGGCTGGTCAAGCTCGATCCCCCGCCGCGAGACCCGGTCCAGGGCGTGGCGGGAGAAGCGCGGGGCGGCCGCCGCCGCGGTCCGCTGCGCCAGGACGTCGGCGAACGACGGTCTGCCGGCCGGCGCCTGGGCCGCGTCCGGAGCGCGGGTCCGAGCCGCGGCCGCCTGGGCGGCCGGCGAGGGCCCCGGCGGGGTGATCGCCGCGTTGGGGAAGACGGCGCTCACGAGACCTCGGTGATGTCGGCCAGCGAGATGCCGGTGCTGCCGTTGATCGTCAGCTGCGGGCCCGACGAGGTGAAGTCGATCTTCTGCACGGTGCCCGACTGGGTGGCGCCGCTGGAGTCGGTGTAGCTGACGGTGTGGCCGAGCAGGCCGAGCGCGGCCGCCGTCGACTGCTCGGTGGCGGTCGTCTGGCTGGAGCCGGCGATGTTCGTCTCCTGCTCGAGCGTGGAGAAGTTGGCCAGCTCGGAGAGGTACTGGGTCGGATCGGAGGGGTTGAGGGGATCCTGGTTCTTGAGCTGGAGCATCATCAGCTGCAGGAAGTCGTTCTCACCCATCCCGTTGTCGGTCCGGCTCACGGTCGTGCCGGTCGTGCCGGTCGTGCCGGCCGTGCCGGTGGCGCCGGTCGCTGCGGTGGCGGGGACGTTGGTCATGGTCGGTCGGCTCCTTGGCTAGGCGAGGACGTTGATGAGCGCGGTGTCGCTGAGGTCGTGGGTCGAGGTGACGGTCGAGACGGCCTCGGTGACGCCGTCGACGGTGCCGTCGTCCTCCCCGGCAGGGCCGGACCCGCGTGCGGAGGACTCGCCGGCGCCCGGCTGCTGGCGCGCCGCGGTGTCGCGGCGGTCCGAGGACTCGATGTCGAGTGCCAACAGCGTCGTGCCGGCCTGCGCCAGCGAGCGCCGCAGCTCATCGCCGTGCTGCGCGAGCGTCTGCGCGGCCTCCGGGTGATCGGCGATGACCCGGGCCACGATTCCGTCGGCGGTGCGCTGGAGGTGGATCTGGAGTCCGCCGAGCGACGCCGGCGACAGCTGGATGCGCGCCGACGAGCTCCCCTGGCGCGCCGCCATGGCGATCGTCGTGCGCACCGTCTCGGCGGCCTGCGCCAGACGCACCCCGTAGGTGGTGGGGAGCGCGGTCGGCAGCGGTCGCGCGGGGCTCGCCGACACCGAGACGCGGGGCCCGCCATCGACACCGGCGGCGGGCGAGGTGGCGGCGCTCGCCTTCGCCGCGGCGAGCACCGGCGCCGCCGCGGCGGCTGCCGGGGCCGTCTTGCTCGCCGGCCCCGACGGCTTGGCGACGGTGGTGCTCGGCAGGGCCGGCGCGGGGCCGGGCTTGCCGTCCGGCGGGGACGGCTGGCCATCCGGGGTGTCCTGCGCGGCCGTGTCGCCGGCGTGCGGATCGCGGTGTGCGACGGTGGGCGCGAGCGCCACCGCGGCGGCGGGGGGCGCTCCATCGCCTGCGGTGGTGGCCCGTGGTTGCGATGCGTCCGGCGTGGCCGCGAGCGGCGGGCTCGCGACCGCGACGGCCGCCTCGGCGGTCGCGACCGATGCGGTCGGGACGTCGGTCGAGGTCGAGGCCGAGCCCGCGGTCGCGGCGGCCTGATCGTCGCTTCGCCGCCCCGATGTCTTCGGTGACGACTCCTTCTGGCCTTCCGCTCGTGCGGTCCGGGCCACGTGGTCGGTGAGGACGCTGGCAAAGGCGTCCGTCGGCGGGCTCGCCCCCGGCGGAGCCCCGCTGTCGCCCGGTGGTCCGGTGCCCAGCGCCCGGACATCGAGCGGCGCGGACGCGGGGGCCGGGGCGACCGGCAAACCCGCGGACGGTGTGGCGGACGGCGAAGCCGACGGCGAGGAGGAGACGGGCAGCGATGACGCCGCCATGGCGGAGCTCATGCCGCCCTCCGGCGGTGGCCGTTGATGGCGATCTCGTCGAGCGTGACGCTTTCGACGCGAGCGACCTCGCGCTCGTGATCCTGGCGGCGGTGCTCCTTGAGGCGCTCGAGCGCCTGACGGTCGCGAGCCGCCTCGGTGAGGGCCTGGCGGCGCTCGTGCACCTGCTGCTCGGAGCGCCCCAGGACCTCTTCGCTCATCCGGTGAGCCTGCTCGGAGCGCTCCAGGTAGGCCTGGCGGGCGATCAGGTCGTGGGCGGAGGCGGGCAGGGCCGCGGCGTCGAGCTGGGCGGCTCGCGCGCGGGCGACGCGCTCGGCGGCCTCCCGCGCTTCGCGCTCGGAGCGCAGCTGGGCCTGGACCGCACCCGCCAGGGCCTCCTTGGCCTGATCCTCGGTGCGCTCGCGCAGGGCCCGCACGCGCTCGAGGGAGAACCGGAACGAGGGACCGTTCATGGGCCTGTGATCGACCGGCTCGCGGCAAACTTGACGGTCATCGGTTCAGCGCCAGGGCGGGTATCGCGGGCGGGGCCGAGACCGATCCGACCGTCGCCCCGACCGGCATGCTGGGCGGCGTCGCGGCCAGCTGGCCGTCGCCGAACATCTCCGGCGCGGGCGCCTCCAGGTCAAGCCGGGCGGCGAGTGCGAGCAGCTCGGCGTCGGCGTCCGCCACCGAGGTGTACTCCTCCACGCGCTGGCGCAGGAAGGCGTCGATCCGGGGGCGGAGCCCGATCGTCGCGTCGACCAACGGATCGGTGCCGCCCTGGTAGGCGCCGATCGAGATGAGGTCCTCCTTCTCGTGGTAAGCGGCCAGCGCCGAGCGCAGCCGCTGTCCGGCCTCGCGGACCTCGGGGGAGACGATCTCGCCGATCAGCCGGCTGACGCTCTGCAGCACGTCGATCGCCGGGTAGTGGCCGGCGTGGGCGAGGGAGCGCGAGAGCACGACGTGGCCGTCGAGGATCGAGCGGGCGGCGTCGGCGATCGGCTCGTTCATGTCGTCGCCGTCGACGAGTACCGTGTACAGGCCGGTGATCGACCCGCGGGTGCTCGTGCCGGCACGCTCGAGCAGCCGCGGCAGCAGCGCGAACACGCTCGGGGTGTAGCCCCGGGTGGCCGGCGGCTCGCCGATGGCCAGGCCGACCTCGCGCTGGGCCATGGCAAAGCGGGTGACGGAGTCCATCATCAGCATCACGTTGTGGCCCTGGTCGCGGAAGTGCTCGGCGATGGCGGTCGCGGTGAACGCCGCCTGGATGCGCACGAGCGCCGGCTGATCGGACGTGGCGACGACGACCACCGAATGCTCGAGCGCCGGGCCGAGGTCGCGTTCCACGAACTCCCTCACCTCGCGCCCGCGCTCGCCGACGAGAGCGATCACGTTGACGTCGGCGGTCGTGGAGCGGGCGATCATCCCCAGCAGCGAGGACTTGCCCACGCCCGAGCCGGCGAAGATGCCCAAGCGCTGGCCCCGGCCGCACGGGACGAGGGTGTCGAGCGCGCGCACGCCGAGCCCGACCCGCTCGGTGATGCGCGGGCGGGTGAGGGCATCGGGGGGCTCGGCGACGGCCCGCCGCCACGAGGTCGGCGCCAGCGCTCCGAAGCCGTCCAGCGGCGCGCCCAGACCGTCGATCACGCGTCCGAGGAGCTGGTCGCCGACGGCCATCCCGAACGGGCTGCCGGTCGGCCGCACCGCGGTCCCCGGGCCGATTCCCCGCAGCTCGCCGAGGGGCATCAGCAGCGTGCGCCCGCCGCGGAAGCCGACGACCTCGGTGGCGACCGCCGGACGGTCGCGACCGTCGCCGACGAGACAGATCTCGCCGATCTCCACCGACAGCCCGGTGGCCTCGATGATCAGCCCGATCAGGTCGCGGACGCGCCCCCGGCGGCGGGCCAGGTCCTCGTCCTGCACCCGCCGCGCGACGCGCGCCAGCGTGGCGCGGCGGAAGGTCGTCTCGGGGCTCACGAGGCGTGCTCGCTCTCCAGCTCTGCGACGACGATCTCCTGGGCACGCGAGAGCTGGGCCTCGATCGCGGCGTCGATCTCGCCCGCCTCGGTGCGGGCGATCACGCCGCCCCGGCCCACCCGCCGGTCGGCCTGGACGTTGCAGTGCTCGATGCCGCCCAGCTCGGACTGCAGGCGCAGCACCGACTCCTGCATCAGCTCCAGGTCGGCGGGGTTGACGACGAGGGTGAGGTGACGACGGTCGGCGATCCGGCGCATCGCCTGCCCGGCGACGTCGATCAGGCGCTCGGGTGCGACGTGGAGCGCGGTGGCGAGGATCTGCTCGGCGAGGCGCAGGGCGAGCGTGACGGCGTCGGCCTCCAGCTCGGCGATGAGTTCGTCACGCAGCGCGTCGAGCGCGTCGCGGGCGCCGGCCAGCGCCCGCAGCGACGGCTCGGCCTCGGCGCGGACGGCGGCCATGCCGGCCAGCCGGCCCTCGGCCTCGCCGGCCGCGCGGGCCTCCTCGCGGATCTGGTCGGCCTGGGCGATCGCCGCCGAGAGGACATCGGCGCCGCTGCCGTGCGTCGCGGCGCCGGCGGGGGCCTCGAGCTGGCGAAACGTGTAGGCGCCGACCGTCGCCGCGTCAGAGGACAATGTCCTCCTCCCCTCGGGAGAGGACCACCGCGCCGGCCTCCTCCAGCCGGCGCACGATCGCCACCACCCGCCCCTGGGCATCTTCCACGTCGCGCTTGCGCTGCGGGGGCTGGAACTCCATCTCCTCGACGAGCATCTGGGCGCCGCGCTCGGACATGTTGCTGAGGATCCGCTGCTTGACGTCGTCCTTGACGCCGCGCAGCGCGAGCGCGAGGTCCTTCTGGTCGGCCTCGCGCAGGATCAGCTGGATCGAGCGGTCGTCGAGCTTGACGATGTCCTCGAAGACGAACAGCAGGCGGCGAACCTCGGCGCTCAGGTCCTCGTCGGCCTCGGTCAGCCTGTCGAGCACGTTGCGCTCGGTCGAGCGATCGGCGTGATTGAGGATCTCGGCCAGCGACTGGACCCCGCCGGCACCGTTGTAGTCCTGCTGGACGACGTTGGCCAGCTTCTGGCGCATGACGACCTCCACCTGCCGCACGACCTCGGGGCTCGTCTCCGACATGCGCGCGATCCGCAGCGCGATCTCGGGCTGCTCGTGATCGGGCAGGGTCGAGAGGACCTGGGCGGCCAGCGTCGTGTGCAGGTTGGCGATGACCAGGGCGATCGTCTGCGGGGACTCGTTGCGCAGGAAGGTGACGATCTGCTCGGGGGGCGTCCGGCGCATGAACTCGAACGGCCGCTTCTCGATGACGCTGGACAGGCGGCCGATGATCTCCGCGGCGCGGTCCTTGCCGAGCGCGCGCTCCAGCACCTCGCGCGCGTACTCCACGCCGCCGGCGTTCAGCGAGTCGTAGGCCTCGACGGTGGCCGCCAGCTCGCTGAGCACGCCGTCGGCGATGCCGGGCTCCAGCCACTGCAGCTTGGCCATCTCCAGCGACAGCGCCTCGATCTCGTCCTCGCGCAGGCGCGAGAACACCTCGGCCGCCCGCTCGGTGCCCAGCGAGACGAGCAGCACCGCCGCCTTGCGCCGCCCCTTGATCGACGGCGGCAGCGGCTTGATCACCGCCTGGCCGGTGCCGTCGCCCACCTTGTACAGCTCGGCTGGCATCGCCTGCGACTCCGGGCCCTAGTCCTCGGCCATCCAGGCGCGGACCTGGGCGGCGACCCGCTCGGGATCGCGCTGGACGAGGTCCTCCACCTGGCGCCGGGCGACGTTGACCGCCGGTTGCAGCGCGGCGACCTCGGTCGGCGCAGGCTGCTCGAGTGAGGCCAGCGTGCGGGGCGCCTCGAGCTCGCGCAGCCACGTGGGCTGGCCGGCGAACGGCTCGCGCTCGCGGCGGCGCAGCATGCGCCCGGCAAAGGCCAGGAACAGGAGCGAGGCGAGTCCGAGCACGCCGTACTTCGCGTACTTAAGCATCGAGCTCGGCGCCGCCGCAACCGGCGCGGCCTTGGTCGGGGCAAACGCCAGCTGGGCGACCGAGATCGCGTCACCGCGCTTGGGCTGCAGGCCGACGGCGTTGGCCACCGCCGACTTGATCGCCGGAATCGAGGCGGCGGGCACCGACTTGTCGATCAGCACCGACACGCTCTGATGCTTGACGGCCCCGGGGGCGATCACCGAGTGGGTGATCGTCTTGTTGACGCCGTACTGGGTGTTCGTCGTCTGGTTCTTGTAGTTGGAGTTGGCGCCGCCGCCTGATCCGGACGCGCCGGCGTAGGCCGGGATGTTGCCGGCGGCGCCCGCGGTCCCGCCGGCGCCGGCACCGGCGCCCTTGAGGGTCTCGACGCTCTTCTGCTGGGTGAGCGGGACGCCCTTCTTGGCGTAGATGAGCGAGTTGGAGGTCGCCTGGTTGGCGTCGACGTCGCCGTTGACCGTCACCTGGGCCTTGCCGGCACCGAGCGTCTGGACGAGCATCGCGTTGACCGCGGCGGCCGTCGCAGAGTCATAGCGCTGGTTGGCGGCCTGCTGGGCGGGCAGGCCGCCCGAGTCGCCCCCCGCCCCGTTGCCGGTCGGCCACAAGAGCGAGCCGTCGGAGCCGGTGATCGTCACCTTGGAGGCCTGCAGGCCGGGGACGCTCGAGGAGACGAGCTGGGCGATCCCCCGCACCGAGCTTGACTGCAGCGTGCTGGAGCCCGACAGGAGCACCGAGGCGGTTGACGGCTGCTGCTGGTCGGAGAACAGCTGGTCCTGGGCGTTGGGGAGCACGAGGTTGACCTGGGCCGAGGAGACCCCGTCGATCGTCTCGATCGTCTGCGCGAGCTGGCCCTCCAGCGCGCGCTCGTAGGTGACCTGCTGCTGGAAGTTGGACTGCCCGAGCTGCTGCTTGTCCATCAGCGAGAAGCCGGGCTGGGAGTTGCCGAGCAGGCCGGCGGTGGCCAGCGCCACCCGGGCCTGGGCGGTCTTGTCGGACTGGACGGCGAGCGCGGTGCCGTTGTTCTGCAGCTGGTAGGCGATGCCCTGGGTACTCAGGGTGCTCGTGATCTTGCCCGTCTGGGCGGGGTCGAGACCGGTCTGGAGGGTGGCGTAGCTGGGGGCGGCGGCCATCTGCATGAGCACGACGAGGAACGCCAGGCCGGCGGCGACCGAGCCCCCGACCATCGCCCACCCCTTGGGCGACAGGCGCTTGACGATCTGCGTAATCGGAGTCATCGCCCTCGCCTACACCTGGGTCTGAAAGATCGTGCTCTCCGCGGTGGCCAGCTTGTCGCGGATCTGCGCGGCCAGGTCCATCGACAGCGACGCGTTCTCGACGGCGGTCACCGCCTGCGTGGGGTCGGTGAGGGTTCCGGTGGCCAGTCCCTGAGCCGCCTGGGTGGCCGTCGCCTGCGTCTGGTCCAGGGAGTCGAGCGCGTTGGCGAGCGCGCCACTGAACGAGCCGCTTGCGCCGGTCGCGCTGTCGGTGGCGGCGGGCGCGCCCGAGGCCGGCGATCCCGCCGAGCCCAGCGACCCGATCGAGCCGACCGAACCGAGCCCAAGGTCGCCGGTGACGGGGGTGATCGCCCCGGAGATAGCCGGGATCATTTGAGCAGGTCCAGGGTCTTGGAGTACATCGTCTTGGCGGTGTTCATGGCGGTCACGTCGGCTTGGTAGGAGTCGGACTCGGAGATCAGGTCGGTCATCTCACTGACCGGGTTGACGTTGGGCATGCGCACGTAGCCCTGGGCGTTGGCCCCCGGATGGCCGGGGTCGTAGACGAGCTGGTCGGGCGTGGGGTCAGAGACGATGCCCGCGACCTCGACGCCCCCCGGGGTCTGCGCCGACCCCGTGCCCATCGCCCCCGCCAGCGTGGCCCCGAAGCCGCCGCCAACCTGCTGCAGGACGACGTCCTGGCGGCGATAGGGCTGCCCGCCGGCGCCGTTCGTCGTCTGGGCGTTGGCCAGGTTCTCGGAGGTCACGTCCATGCGGACGCGCTCGGCGGTCAGCCCGCTGGCGGCCAGGTCGATCGAATCGAAGAAGCTCATTACTGCTGCGGCCCGATCGCGGTCACCATGATCTGGTTGCGCGCCGTCGCGACCGAGGTCAGGTTCTCGTAGAGCAGGCCGTTCTCGGCGAGGTCGGCGGAGTCCCGCTCGCCGCTGACGCCGTTGCCGTCGGCCGAGACGCTGCCCGCCTCGGTCACCGGGTCGAAGGTCACGTCGGCCGGCGACGTGCCCGCCTGCAGCGCGGATTGCAGCGTGCCCTGGAAGTTGACGTCCTCGCGCTGGTAGCCCGGGGTGTCGACGTTGGCCAGGTTGTTGGTCAGCAGCGACTGTCGGAGCATCGAGCCGCGCATCGCGGACTCGAGGGCGAGTTGGGTCGTGTCGAGGAGGGACATGTGTGGTCGCGGTACATCCGCCCTCCTTGGGCGATCGTCATGACCACTCCGTGTGGTCAGCCACGTTGTCGGCACCGACCTCCCAGGCTTTAGCCTGGATCGGCAACGCCGCTCAGGCGCTGGCGTCGATGCGCCGCACCGGTCGCCGCGCGGGGGCGTATCCGGCGGCCGCGCGCTGCCCGTGCCGGACCTGGGCGAGCTCGATGAGGATCGCCTCGCGCACTCGGGAGAGCTCGACGGCGCCCCGCTGTGACAGGAGCAGGCAGCGCTGCAGCGTCGCTCGCGCGGTGGCCGGAGGCGTCGCCGGCAGCGTTCGCTGCAGCGCGGCGCGCTCGCGGGTGAGCTCGGCGAGGCCGTCGAAGTCGCGGTCGGCGACGAGTGCCAGCTCGCGCTCGACGATCCCGGCCAGCGTCTCGTAGGGATCGGCGGCGGGACTCATTCGCCGGCGATGGCGTTCCAGGACCCGCGCAGCTGGGCGAGGAGCCCGTCGACGACCGTCAGCTTGGCCGGGTCCTGGGCGAGGCGGGCCTCGGACATGTGACGCAGGCAGAAGGTGTAGATGGCCAGCAGCCGCTGGCTGAGCTCGCCGCCCTGCTCCATGTCCAGCGTGCCGCGCAGGTGGCGCACGATGTCCTCGGCGCCCGTGAGCTTGCGGTGCGCGAGCTCCACCTGCGCGTCGCCCATCGCGATCGACGCCTGGTGCAGACAGCGCCGCGCGCCGTCGTGGAGCATCACGACGAGCTGGACCGGCGTCGCGGTCATGACCGCGTTGGCCCGGTACGCGCTGGGGGAGGGGGCGTAGGTGCTCATGCGTTTGAGTGATCGACCGCGACGGGCCGATGTTGAGCGGACACGGCCTACCCCTTCGAGGTCGTGGAGAAGCTCGGCAGCGCGTTGATCTGGCTCGTCAGCCAGTTGCTCTCGGACTGGTTCTGCGAGAGCGCCGCCTCGAGCGCGGCGAACTGGTTGGTCAGCTGAGTCTGCTTGTCGGCGAGCGCGGTCTGCATGTCGGCGATGCGCTGATCGAGCTGGGAGATCTGCGAGCTGTCGCCCTGGATGCGCTCGTCGATCGTGCCGCCGGGATCGGACACCGGCTTGACGACCGAGCTGAAGCTGTTCGCCCACCCCTCGAGCACCTGCTGTACCCCGGTCGGGTTCGCGGTCAGGGCGTTGGTCAGCGTCGTCGCGTTAAGCGTGAGGTTGCCGGCGATCGCCGACGCCGACGGAGCCCCGCTGCCCGAGGTCGCGCCGGTGCTCACGCCGAGGTCGACCATGTTCGACATGGGGGCGCTCAGGCCGCTGACGTCGCTGTACATGGCGGTGCGCATCGAGCTGAGCAGCTGGGACAGCTCGGAGTCCCCGAACAGCGTCCCCTTGGTGGGGTCGCTGCTGGACGGCGCCTGCGAGAGCTGGGTCTGGATCGTCGAGATCGTCGAGTTGTAGTCGGTGACGAACTGCTGGATCGCCGCCTGGATGTTCGAGCTCGAGGGGGCGGGTGGGCTGACGTTGACCGTCACCGGCCCGGTCGCCGTCGTCACGCCGGTCAGGGTCAGGGTGACGCCGGCGATCGCCCCCGTGACCGTGTTCGAGGACGAGGTTCCGGCGACGCCGTCGATGGAGTAGGCGGCGTTCTGGCCGGCTCGGGCCTTGGCCGTCTGCTCGGTCAGCGCTCCGCCGCTGTCAGACACCTGGATGTAGCCCGAGCCGACGTCGCCGGTCGCCCGGTTCGAGAGCACGACCGTCCCCGAGTCGGTCGCCGCCGCGTACACGGTCGCGCTTTTGTCGGCGTTGATCGAGGACACGAAGTCCTGGATCGACTCACCGGCGGTGATCGTCTCCGAGTGGCCGTCGATGGTGATCGTGTCGTCGCTGGCCGGACTGGACCACGTGAACGTGCGCTGCGCGGAGTTGGCCAGCTGGCTGACTGCGACCTGGTAGCCGCCGACCCCGGCCCCGGTGCTCGAGCTCGCGCTGACGCGCGTCGAGTCCGAGGAGGTGACCTGCTGGGAGGTGTGAAACAGCGTCGGATCGAGCAGCGCCATCGCGTCGTTGGCGAGCGTCTGCAGCGAGGTCTGGACGGTCGTCAGGCTCTTGTTGAGCGCCGTCAGCCCGCTCTCCTGGTTCTGGAGATTGGTGATCGGCTGCTGCTGGATCGCCATCAGCTCGGTGATGATCTGGTTGGTGTCCAGACCCGAGGCCAGCCCCGTGATCTGCAGGGGTGCGCCGGCGCCCAGCGAGCTCACAGTCGTGGAGGAGGAGACGGACGAGGTCGACATGGCGTGCTCAGCTCCCCGGGGTCATCAGTCCAGGGTCCCGCTGGTGGCGATGTCGAGCACCTCGCTGGGCGCGAGGCTGCCGAGCACCGTGCCCTGCGTGTCGTAGATGTGGATCCCGACCTTGCCGGTCTGCTCGTCGAGGTGGAAGTGCAGCTGGACTCCGCTGGCGGTCAGGCGGTCGTACGCGCGCGCGGCCGCGCCGATCGCGTCGAGCACCTCGGGCGGTGGCGCCGATGGCATCATGTCGACCGTCACCGACTCGTCCGCGGCCGTGCCCGCCGTCCCCTGCGGCTCCCGGGACGGCTGCGCGCGCGGCGTCGCCGCGGCCGGCCCAAGCGGCGAGATGTTCGGGGTATCGAAGCTCATCCTTGCCCCCGGTTATCGAGCGTGACCTGACCAACTTGAACGCGCCTCGGCTATCCGTCCAGGCCCGCCGGTACCGGCAGCCGCGCCAGCAGCTCGCGCGCGGCCGCGCATTCCGGGTCCAGCTCCAGCGCCCCGGTCGCGAAGTTCGCCGCGTCGTCGGGCATCCCGTGGGCAGCGGCGACCCGGGCCAGACCGAGCAGCGCGCGGGCGTCCGGACCGCCCCCCGCCTCCTGGCAGACCGCCATCCACTGCTGCGCGGCGAGCGCTCGATGACCGTGGCGCAGATACATCTCGCCGAGCAGCTCGCGCTGCTCGCGCTCCGCCAACTCCGAGCGGCGCAGCGCCGGCAGCAGCGCGTCAAAGCCGGACGCGTCGCCGGCGGCGAGCAGCAGCTCGAGGATCGTTCCCAGCAGGGCCATCCCGGCGGCCGGCAGCCTAGCCGGAGCCGGACCGCCCTCGGCGATCTCCGTCCACGCCGTGAACACGCCGCTCTCCACGACCGGCAGCCCGACCCGCGCGGCCCGCGCCAGCGTCGAGCGCGCCTGCGTCGTGTCGCCGCCCGCGATCTGCCCGCACAGCTCGAGGCGGCAGGCCAGGGCGGCGAACGGGTCGTCATCGTCGACCATCGCGGCGTGCTGGGCCGCCTCGGCGTTGGCGCCGCGGCGCAGGAGCAGCTCGGCGAGCGCGACGCGCGCCGACGTCTGGGCGGGCGCGCTCTCCAGGCACAGGCGGTACTGCTGGGCGGCGGCGTCGATCGCCCCGGCGCTCTGCAGCGCCACCGCGAGCGCGTGGCGGACCCTCGGCGTGACCGCATCGAGGCGCCGCTCGAGCTCGGCGATGACCTGCACCGGGTCATCGCCCTGGGCGAGACGGACGGTCGCGTACGGGCCGGCGACGCCGACGAAGCCCGGGTGATGCTCCAGGCACCACTCGAGCAGCTCACGCGCCGGGGCGAGCTCGCCCCGCCCGAGGTGCAGCCGGGCCAGCGCCATTCGGGGATGCACCGTTCCGGTCCCGACCATCGCCCCGTAGCAGGCCGGCGCGTCGCCGAGCTCCAGGCAGCGGCGATACAGCGCCTCGGCCTGCTCGGCATCGCCGAGCGCCTGCCAGGTCGCCGCCTGCTCGAGCACGAGGTCGGTGAAGTCGGGATACAGGGTCAGTCCGGTCTGGGCCCGCTCCAGGGCGTCGGTCTCGCGGCCGCACGCGCGCAGGCTCTTGACCAGGCCGGCGAGCAGCGCCGGCGCATACTCGGTCGTGGCCGCCGATCCCTCCTGCGAGATCATCGACCACGCCGACTCGTACTCGGCGACCGCCGAAGCGGCGTCGCCCGCGGCGGCGTACTCGCTGGCGAGGTTGAAGTGCCCGAACGCGCTCGCCCCCGCCTCGGCGGCCTGCTGGCGCAGCAGCTCGATGTTGCGCGTGAACTTCTCCTTGGCGTCGCGCACCGTCCCCAGGTAGCCGTAGTGCTCGATCCGGACCGCGGCGTGACCGATCCGCCCCGGGGCGTAGGTCGGCAGGGTGGGGGCGATCTGCTCGTGGATGGCGCCGGTGAAGCGGTAGGCGGGACGGTTGCGGAACATGCGCAGCGCGTTGTGGGTGACGGCGGCGCCGTCGCCCAGCTCACCGGTGAAGCTCGTCTCCACCAGCGAGATCGCCTCGTGCCACGTGTGGCCGGTCAGGGCCGCCAGCCGGGGCGCATCCTGAGCGACGAGCACCTCGTCGGCGTCGAGGTAGAGCAGCCAGTCGCCGGTGGCCGCCGCAAACGAGACGTTGCGGGCCTCGGCGAACGAGCCGGTCCACGGGTGCTCGATCACCGTCGCGCCGAACGAGCGCGCGATCGCCACCGTCGCGTCGGTGGAGCCGGTGTCGACGATCACGATCTCGTCGACGGCCGGCGCGGCGGCGGCGAGGCAGCGTCCGAGCATCTGCTCCTCGTCGCGCACGATCATGCAGAGGCTGAGCGTCAGACCGCCGGCCGGCCGGGCGCGGTCGGTGATCGGGCGCGCGCGGCGCGCGAGCGTGGGGACGATCGTGTGCAGGGGACGTCGCGGACGGTGCGCGCGCTTGCGGATCGCCACCTGCTGGAGGTTGCGCTCGATGTTGGCCAGGTTCGGATCCAGCCGCCGGGCGGCGCGAAACAGCAGCTGAGCGGCCTCCATGGCCCACAGCTCGTAGCACGCGACGCCCGCGTAGTTGAGGACGATCGGCTCGGCGGGCGCGGCGTCGAGCATCTCCATCGCCGCCGCGGCGACGGCCGCGAAGGTCTGGATCGCCTGCCCCGTCGAGGCCTGTCCGGCGCCGGCCAGGCCGTGCTCCAGCAGGCCCACTCGCGCCTGGTAGCGGCGCTGGGGATCCTCGATCTGGTCGGCCTCGGTGTGCAGCCGCCGGTAGCCGTCCAGGTCGCCGGCGGTGAGTCTCGTCCGCGCCTGCGCGCCGAGCGTGGCCGCCGTCGGGCGGGGTGCAATCGGCGTCTCGAGAGCGGCGTCGGGCGCCGCGGTGCTGCCGGTCAGGCGAAGGGCCATGGTGAACTCTCCATCGGGGACGGTCCCCGTCATCGGCGGCGACCGGCGGAAATTGAGGCCGCGGCGGCGGGCGCCGCGAGGCTCGGCGGGGCGACCGGTCCGGGTTCAAGTATTGACGGGCGGGGACGACTACTCCGCTCGATGGATGCCGGTCTCTACATCGCGGCCCAGGGCATGCTCGCCGAGCAGGTCCGCCAGACGCAGCTCTCCAACGACCTCTCCAACGCCTCGACCCCGGGCTACAAGCCCGATCAGGCCGAGCAGCGCAGCTTCGACAGCCTGCTGCTGCAGAACACGACCACCGGCCAGCCGATCGGCACCCTCCAGACCGGGGTGACGATCGACAAGGTCGTCACCGACACCTCCCCGGCGCCCCTGCACGCCACCGGCCAGCCGCTGGACTTCGGGATCGCCGGCGACGGCTACTTCGCGGTGCGCACCGCTCAGGGCGTGCGCTACACGCGCGACGGGCAGTTCAGCTCCAACGCCGCCGGTCAGCTCGTCGACTCCCGCGGTGACCTCGTGCTCTCCCAGGGCGGCGCGGCGATCACCGTCGGCCCCAAGGGCACCGTGCCCGGTGCGGCGCTCGGCGTGTTCACGGTGAACAGTCCGGTCAAGCAGGGCGACAACGACTTCAGCGGGGCGGCGGGTGGGCGCGCCTCCGGCATCGTCCACAGCGGCCAGCTGGAGGATTCCGGCACCGACCCGATTCAGACGATGACCGACATGATCGCGTCGCTGCGCGCCTACCAGTCGGGGCAGACCGCGATCCAGACGATCGACCAGACGATGCAGGAGAACGCCTCCAGCACCGGCTCACTCGGAGGTGCGTGATGCTTCAAGGCCTGTACGCCGCGTCCTCGGGCATGGAGGCCCAGCAGAACGAGTTCAACGCCATCTCCAACGACCTGGCGAACCTCAACACGCCCGGCTATCAGGCCACCGAGGTCGGGTTCCAGGACCTCCTGTACAGCAACGGGGGGGCCGCCACCGGCACCCGGGTCGCCACCGGCGCCGGCTCGGCGTCCACGATCGTCGGCCGCAGTCACGCCCAGGGGGCGCTGCAGAGCACCGGCCGCCCGCTCGACGTCGCCATCGTCGGCGACGGCTACCTGCAGGTGCGCCGCCCCGACGGCTCGATCGGCCTGACCCGCAACGGCGCGCTGCAGACCGACGCCCAGGGCCGGCTGCTCACCCAGGAGGGCGATCCGCTCGTCCCGCCGGTCACCATCCCCAAGGGCGTCAACCCCGATCACGTCACGATCTCCTCCACCGGGGCGGTCAGCGCCGGCAAGCAGGCCCTGGGCACGATCGCGGTCGTCACCGTGCCCGCGCCCGATCAGCTCCAGGCCGACGGCGACAGCCTGTTCAGCGTCACCGCCGGCAGCGGCGCCACCCGTCCGGCGAAGGGGGCGGCCGTGCACCAGGGGGCGCTCGAGGGCTCAAACGTCGACGTCGCGACGGCGATGGGCGACATGATCAACGCCGAGCGCAGCTATCAGATGTCCAGCCAGGCCGTGCAGTACCAGGACCAGATGCTGCAGATCGCCAACCAGCTGCGCAAGTGAGCGCTCTCTCCGCAGCCGCCGCCACGACCCCGCTGCCGAGCACCGGGCTGCCGACGGTCGACCAGGCGACCGAGCCGGCGAGCGTCCGCGCCGGCGGCACCGCCGCCAAGAACGCCTACGAGACGGGGCTGGCCTTCGAGCAGATGCTCGACAACGAGCTGACCCAGACGCTGACGGCCACGATCTCGGGAACCGGCAGCTCCGACGACGGACTCGGCGCCAGCACCGACCCGACCGGCGCCTCCGCCGACCCCGCCGCCGGCGCCGCTTCCTCGATGCTCCCCAACGCGCTCAGCACCGGACTGATGACCTCGGGCGGGACGGGCATCGCGATGGAGATCGCCCGCTCGATCGATCCCGGCCTGGCGAGCCCCAGCTCCGCCGCACGCTGATGCCGGCCCCCGTGATCACGACCACCGGCCACGTCGATGAGGCGCTGGGCAACGACGTGCTCGCCCACCTCGAGGCCCAGCTGCACTCGGGCCGTCGCCTGCTCGGAATCGTGCTCGAGCAGGGGGCGGCGATCCGCGCCCGCGATGTCCACAACGTCGTCGCCCTCACCGGCCTGCTCGGCGCCGAGCTCCAGCGCCGCTCGATCATCGAGACCGAGCGCACCCGCCTGCTCGAGCGCGCCGGCCTGCGGCTCGGCGTCAACCCCGGAGCGGTGTCGCTGACCCTGCTCGAGCGGCTGATGAGCCCGGCGCTCGCCGAGACGGCCCGCGCCCGCAGCGCCGAGCTGCGCGGCCTGCTGGCCGAGGTCCAGCGAGAGCACCACGTCAACCGGGCCCTAATGAATCAGGAGCTGGCGTTCCTCGACCACCTGCTGCGCCTCGTCGATGCCGATCGCGACGTCGGCTACGACGCCGCCGGCGATCGCTCCCGGGCCCCCGCCCCGCGGCTGGCGGCCCGCCACCGCGTCCTCGACGTCGAGGTCTGAGGGCGACCGGCGATGACGATCCCCGCCTACACCGGCCTGCAGTCGGCGCTGCGCGGCCTCGAGGCCAACCAGGCCGGGATCGACACGACCGGCCACAACATCGCCAACGCCAACACGCCGGGCTACACCCGGCAGAGCGCGGACTTCACCGAGGCCCCGTCGCTCACCATCCCCGCTTTCTCCAACGTCACCGGCGCCGGCGTCCAGCTCGGTCAGGGCGTCGACGTGACGACGATCAGCCGCATCCGCGACCAGTTCCTCGACACCCAGTACCGCGCGCAGAACAGCAACTCGTCCAACGCCCAGACGCAGGCGTCCGAGCTCGCCGACGTGCAGACGGCCGTCAACGAGCCCTCCACCGCCGGCATCTCGGCCGCGATGGCGAAGTTCTGGAGCGCGTGGAGCGCGCTCGGCAACAGCCCGACCAGCCCCGCCGCCCAGCAGGCCGTCATCTCGGCCGGCCAGACGCTCGCCCAGACCTTCCAGGCGGTCGACTCGCAGATGGGGACCGTCCAGACCCAGGCGCAGGACCAGTACAACACGCTGGCCGCCGCCGGGGGCGAGGTGTCTCAGTACGCGAGCCAGGTCGCCAAGCTCAACGCCCAGATCAGCCAGGCCACCCAGGCCGGGCAGAGCCCCAACGACCTGCTCGACCAGCGCGACGAGCTGCTTGACAAGCTCTCGGGACTGGCCCAGATCTCGGTGACGCCGCAGACCGACGGCACCGTCACCGTGAGCTTCAGCGATCCGGCGGCGACCGCCCCGCTCGTCGCCGGCTCGACGGTCACGTGGCCCCAGACGCTGACCTCGGCGGCCGGCGGCCAGCTCGGCGCGCTGCTCAGCCTGAGCAGCCCCTCGGGCGAGATCGGGACCCTGCGCACCGCCCTCAGCGGCGTCGCCAGCCAGGTGGTGTCGGCCGTCAACGGCCTGCAGCCGGCCTCGAGCCCGTTCTTCACCGCCAGCTCGACCAACCCGGCGGGCACGATCGCCGTGGCCGCCACCGCCTCGACGATCACGGCGTCGAGCTCGACCGGATCGGGCGACGTCGCCCAGTCGATCGCCGCGCTCGCCGGTGGGGCGCCCGACCAGGCGTTCTCGGCGTTCGTCGGCCAGGTCGGCAACGCGGTCGCGTCGGCCCAGAGCTCGGCGGCGACCGCCGCCTCGGTGCTCTCGGCGATCGACAACCAGCGCCAGAGCGTGTCCGGCGTCTCCCTCGACGAGGAGATGACCAACCTCATCACCTTCCAGCGCGGCTACGAGGCGTCGGCGCGGATGATGAGCACGATCGACAGCGTGCTGAACACGCTCATCAATAACACCGGAGCCGGGCTGTGAGCGTCGGGCGGATCACCAACCTGATGACGACCCAGCAGGTCCTGTCCGACATCAACCAGGCGCAGAACCGCCTCGACGTCACCCAGGAGCAGCTCTCCAGCGGCAAGAAGATCCTGCAGCCGTCCGACGACCCCTACGGGGCCAGCCGCGCCGTCGACCTCAGCGGCGAGCTCTCGGGCCTTCAGACCTACGCGGCGAACATCACCGACGGCACGGCATGGGCGACGGCCTCCGACACCGCGCTGCAGAGCATCCAGAACGAGGTTCAGCGCGTCCGCGAGCTCGTCGTCGAGGCCGCCAACGGCAGCAACTCGCCCTCCAACCTGACCGCGATCAACTCCGAGATCACCCAGCTCACCGCCGCCATCAAGCAGGACGCCAACACCCAGTACGGCGGCCAGTACCTGTTCAGCGGCAGCGCCACCGCGACCGCGCCCTACACGACGTCGAGCGACGCCTACCAGGGCAACTCCGGGTCGGTGACCCGCGCGATCGGCCCCGGGACGACGCTGCAGGTCAACGCCGACCTGTCGTCGGTCCTCGGCAGCGGGGCGGCCGCCGGCGACGGCAAGCTGCTCAACGTGCTCTCGACGATCTCCGCCCACCTGACGGGCGGCACGGCCTCCGACATCGCCGCTCTCTCCAGCGGCGACCTCCAGGGTCTCGACAACAACCTGTCGACGCTCGCTCAGGTGCAGACGAACGTCGGCTCCACCGAGGACCGTCTGCAGCTGGCGGCGACGCGCATCTCCAGCCTGCAGAGCTCAGACACCGCGGCGCTGGCGGGCGTTCAGGACGCCGATTACGCCACCACGCTCACCAACTTCTCCAACGAGCAGGCGGCATTCACCGCCGCGCTGAAGGCCAGCGCGAATATCGTGCAGTCGTCGTTGATGGATTTCCTACAGTAAGCGGAGGGTGCCCATGCTGACCATCGACAGCCCGCGGTTCGGCCAGGTGGAGATCGACTCCGACACGGTCATCGAGTTCCCGGACGGCCTGATCGGTCTCGGCGGCTCGCGCTACGCGCTGCTGACCAGCGATCCGGGCAGCCCCCTGATGTGGTTGCATTGCATCGATGATCCGACCCTGTCGCTGCCGGTGACCGATCCGCACCGCTTCTTCGCCGACTATGCGGTCGAGCTGACCGACGAGGACGGCGAGCGCCTCCGCCTCAACGACGCCACCCCGGTGGACGTCTACGTGACCGTCGTCGCCGCCCCCGAGCTCGCCGACTTCACCGCCAACACCAAGGCCCCGATCCTCATCTGGAACGGGCAGGGCCACCAGATCATCAACCAAGCGCCCGGATGCGATCTGCGCGCGCCGCTCTTCGCCGAGGTCATGGCGGAGCCGGCCGCCGGCGCCGAATGCTGAACATCACCCGTCGTCGCGGCGAGCGGATCGTCGTCGGCGACAACGTGTTCGTGTCGGTGCTCGAGGTGAGCGGGGGCACGGTGCGGCTCGGCATCGACGCCCCCCAGTCGGTGCGCGTCTACCGCGAGGAGATCTGGCTCGAGGTCAAGGCCCAGAACGAGGCCGCCGCGCGGGCGGCCAGCGCCGAGATGCCCCAGCTCCCCGGCGGACATCCGGGCGCCGGTGGCGGGCCCGGCCGCCGGGCCAAGCCCGACGACGCCCCCGAGCCGCCTACGCCACGTAGCTGAACAGCTGCTCGTCTGATTTCAGCTGCGTGCGCAGCCGCTTGAGGATCTGGGCGTGCAGCTGGCAGACGCGGCTCTCGGTGATGCCGAGGATCTCACCGATCTCGCGCAGCGTCAGGTTGTAGACGTAGAGGAGAACCGCGATCTTGCGCTCGCGCGGCGCCAGGCAGTCAAACGCCTCGCGGAACCGCTGCTTGGCGGCCACCGCCATCGCCGAGCTCTCGGGATCGGACTCGCGATCGTCGGCGGCCAGGGTGTCGATCCGCTCGATCGTGGCGTCCCCGTCGGCGTGCACGACGGCGTTGAGCGATCCGACCTGGGCGCGGGCCAGCTCGTCCTGGTGGGCGACGAGCTCGGCGGCGGTGACGCCCATCGCCGAGGCCAGCTCGTCGCGCGAGGGGGCTCGGCCGTAGAGGCCGGCGAACTGGTCGCGGGCCTTGGTGAGCTCGCGGTCGAAGCGGCGCAGGGACCGCGGCGCCCAGTCGTGGCGGCGCAGCTCGTCGATGACGGCGCCGTGGATGCGCGTCCACGCGAACTGCTCGAGCGTCGCCCCCTTGTCGGGGTCATAGCGCTCGATCGAGCGGATGAGGGCCTCGAGGCCGCAGGAGATGAAGTCGTCGACGTCGCACCGCGCCGGCATCTCCCGGGCCTTGCGGTAGACGATGTACTTGACCATCGGTGCGAAGGTCAGGACGAGCCGGTCGCGAACGCGCCCGTCACCCGTGCGCCGATAATCGCGCCACAACTCCAACGCTTGGTCAGCCGACAGGCGGCCGCCCGTGTCTCGTATTGCCATGTGAGCCGATCCGATTCGTTTCCACGGGGGCCATCGAGGAGCCCAGACTCAGTTTTCGGCTGATCGGGGCGGGTTCTTTACCCCTGATCGCGAAAAATTCTTCAGTACGAGTAGAAGCCCTGACCGGCCTTGCGGCCGTGATGGCCGGAGACGACCATCCGCTTGAGCAGCGGCGGCGGGGCGTACTCGGGGCGCTTGAACTCCTCATACAGCGAGTCGCACACCGCGTAGAGGACGTCGAGGCCGATGAAGTCACACAGGGTCAGCGGCCCCATCGGGTGCCCGCAGCCCAGGCGCATCCCCTCGTCGATGTCCTCGCGGCTGGCAAAGCCGTCCTCGTACATGCGCACGGCGGCCATCAGGTAGGGGACGAGCAGCATGTTGACGATGAACCCCGAGCGATCCTTGGTCCGGATCGGCTGCTTGCCGATCGCCGCCGCGAACTGCTCGGCGCACGCCACCGTCGCCTCGGCGGTGTCGAGCGCGACGACCACCTCGACGAGCTTCATCACCGGCACCGGGGAGAAGAAGTGCAGGCCGAGGACTCGCTCGGGCCGCTGGGTCCACGAGCCGATCTCCGCGATCGGGATCGAGGACGTGTTCGAGGCGAGAAACTGCGCGTCGGGCAGCTGCTCGTCGAGCGAGGCAAACAGCCGGCCCTTGACCCGCGGATCCTCGGTCACCGCCTCCATGACCGCGTCGACGCCGTCGAGGTCGGCCAGCTCGGTCGTGTAGGCGATCCGCCCGATCAGGCTCTCGGCCTCCTCGGCGGTCAGCTTCCCGCGCGACAGCGCGCGGTCCACCGAGGTCTGCAACCGCTCGCGCGAGCGCTGAAGCGGCGGGCGCTCGGGCTCGAACACGGTGACGTCGAGGCCCGCCGAGGCGGCCGCCTCCGCGATCCCCGACCCCATGAACCCGGCCCCGACGACGGCCACTCGCTCGATCGCCATCAGCCCGAGCACACCCAGGTCAAAAACGTCGCGTGCGGCGCGTGGGCGTGCTTGCGCGCCGCCCTGATCGCGGCGACATGCGTGGGCCCGTAGCCGCCGTAGAAGCCCTTGCGGGTCACGACGGCGGCCGCGCAGTAGTTGCGCACCCACAGCAGCGTGCGGCAGCGCCCCGGGCACTTGCGCAACGCCGTCCGCTCGGCCGCCCGCTTGGTCGGCTGGCGGTAGGCGCCGCCATAGCCCTCGGTCTGCGGGTTGACGGCGATCGAGCCGTAGAAGGCCAGGGCGCAGGCGGGCGCGGCCAGCATCGCCGTCACCACCACCAGACTCAGCAGGGTCCTCCGCACGGCGGCGATTCTACGGGCACCCGCCGAGCGCGCGCAGCCGTCCCCGGTAGGTGTTCATGTCGTGACGGTCGAAGTCGCTGTGGGTCTGGGTGCGCAGCGACGGCACGTCCTCGTGGTGGTACGGGCTGGAGAGGCTCTCGTTGTGTCCGATCACGTTGCGGACCTCGATGCCGTAGCGGCAGCGCAGCCATCGCACGAGCGCCAGGCTGGAGCGCATCTGGCGCCGGTCGGAGAGCACCTGGGCGTCGGAGAAGCCGACGTGCTCGATCCCGATCGCCGTCCAGTTGAGCCCCACGGTGTGGCGGGCGATCGTGCCCAGGGAGACGAGCTGGTGGATCGTCCCGTCGGTGTCGATGACGAAGTGCGCCGAGGTGGCCGGGAGCTCGTGCAGCTCGGAGTCGGGCACATCTGAGGCGAACGTGTTGAAGGTGGAGCCGTAGCTGGCCTCGGTGTAGTGGATGACGATCACGTGCGGATGGGTCAACCGCCACGTCGGCTGCATGAAGCTCGCGTAGTGACGCCGGGTGTAGGCGACGGTCTCGGCCTTGCGCTTGGCCCCGAACGGGATCGGGGTCCAGACGATCCTCGGTTTGGGAATCGGTTTCTCGGCGCTGGGGATACGCGGCGTTCCCGCCATCGAAAGACCGTGGACGGCGAACGCAAGGAGGACAGCCAGGAGCCGCACCGGGCCATTATCCTCGCGCGCCATGGGACCGGTCCTGATCGTGACCCACCTCGAGGATCGCTCCTCGGGCCTTGTGCGCGCCGGTCTCGAGGCGGCCGGTCGCGAGGTCCTGCAGGTCGACAAGGTCGACGGCGCATCGCTGCCGCCGGTCTCGTCGGTGTCGGGGATCGTCGCCATGGGCGGGCGGGAGAGCGCCACCCGGGTGCACGAGGACCCGTTCCTATCGGCCGAGGTGCAGCTGATGGCCGCCGCGCTGCAGCGCGGCGTCCCCGTGCTCGGCCTGTGCCTGGGCGCGCAGCTGCTCGCCGTCGCGGCCGGCGGCCGGGTGAGTCCGATCGGACGCATGATCGCCGCTTGGGAGCCGGTCGCGGTCGGCGCGCAGGCCGCCGACGACCCCGTCTTTCACGCCCTGCCCGACGGGCTGCCGGTGCTCAAGTGGCACGAGGACATGATCGAGGCGCCGCCCGGGGCGACGCTGCTGGCCACCGCGCCCAGACCGGGGGCGGCGCTGTTCCGGGTCGGGGACCGCGCGTGGGGCAGCCAGGCCCATCTGGAGGTCACCCCGCAGCTGCTCATCGAGACGTGGCTCGCCGACCCCCACAGCGAGGCCGAGATCGAGGCCGCCGGCCATCCGATCGACGCCTTCCGTAGCGCCAGCCGCCGGGCGCTCGAGCGCCAGATGCCCGCCGGCCGGGACGCGGTCGGGCGGTTCGCGAGGCTCCTCGCCGGCTGACAGGAGGGCGAACCAGCGCTCGCCCTCGGCCCAGCAGCGCCGCACGCTCAGGCCGGCGTCGCCGGCGACGCGCGTCACGTCGAGGGCCGACACCTCGGCCCAGTCAAACCAGTCACTGGACCGCCGCGACGTCTCCAGGCGCACGCGCGTCGCCCGGGTCAGGGCGGGCGGCGCGGCCAGCTCGACGAGCGTCTGTCCGGCTGGAGCGAGCAGCCCGCGGATGCGCCGCAGCAGCCGGCCGGGATCACCGCCGATGCCGATGTTGCCGTCGAGCAGCAGCGCGCTCGACCACCGACCCGTCCCCGGCAGCTCGTCGAAGATCGAGCCCACGATCGCGCGGGCGCCGGCGCCGCGGGCCAGGCCGACGGCGACCGCTGACAGATCGACGCCCAGTCCGAACACGCCGCGCCGGGCCAGGGCATGCAGGTGGCGGCCCGGCCCGCAGCCGACGTCGAGCACGGGACCGTGCACCCGGGCCAGCGCCCGTTCGTCGACGGCGTCGGCGGGCGCGATCCAGCGGGCCACGCCGGCCGGGCGGGTGGTCCCGTCGCCGAAGCGGACGGCCAGCCGGTCACCCCGCGCCAGGCACTCGGAGTACACCGCCAGCGGCGCGTTCATCATGCGACCCGGGCCAGGGCCGCGGCGAACCGCGAGCGTGGCGCCGCGGCGGCGACCGCCCATGCATCGGCGATCGTGTCGACGTCGCGCAGCGCCGGCTGCTCGTAGGTGGCCAGCCCGAGGTGGGCGAAGCGCTCGCGCTGGCGCGCGAGCGTCGTCGCGCAGCTCATCGGGATCTCGTGAAAGGCGCGCTCGTGGGGTCGGCGCAGGCCGACGCTCCAGTAGCCGCCGTCGCGGGCCGGCCCGAGAACCGCGTCGTAGTCGGCAAGGGCCCGCAGTCCGTCGGCGAGCAGCTCGCTCGTCAGCTGCGGGGTGTCCATCCCCACGAGCAGCGCCGGCTCGTCGACGTCGGCGAAGGCGGCCGCCAGGCGCTGCGCCAGGCCGTCGCCGCGCTGGGGGATGATCTCCAGCCCGGCGCGCCGCCAGCGCCCGGGATCCCCGTCGAGCACGAGCACGCGGCGCGCTGCCGGGGTCCGGGCCACGACATCGAGCGTGTCGGCGAGCGCCGCCGCGGCCAGGCGGGCCGCCTGCTCGGGGACGCACGGCGGGCACAGTCGCGTCTTCGCGCGGCCGGGCCGCGGATCCTTGGCGATCACGAGCAGCGCCCCGGCGCTCATGCCGCGGCTCTCAGCCGACCGTGGGCGAACTCGGCCATCCCGGCGGCGAAGTCCTCGAGTGCCGCGAACCCCAGCTCCGCGCGGGCCCTCTCGGCCGAGCCGAACACGTGGCGGACGTCGCCGAGGCGAAACTCGGCGCACACGACGGGTCGGGACGCCCCCGGGCCGTGGGCGTCGGCGAGGGCCGACGCCATCTCCAGGATCGTGCGCGGCTGTCCGCTGGCGACGTTGACGGCACCGGGCACCGGCGCGTCGGCGGTCAGGGCGGCGACGTTGGCGCGGGCCACGTCGCGCACGTGGACGAAGTCGCGCAGCTGACCGCCGTCCTCGAACACGCGCGGCGCCTCGCCGCGGGCGAGGGCGCTGGCGAAGATCGAGGCCACCCCCGCGTACGGGGTGTCGCGCGGCATCCGCGGCCCGTAGACGTTGTGGTAGCGCAGCGCGATCACCGACGACCCGGACTCGCGGGCGTAGGCGGCACAGAGATGCTCCTGGTGCAGCTTGGTGGCCGCGTACACGTTGCGGGGGTCGGGGCGGGCATCCTCGGTCACCCTCGCCGGCTCCAGGGGCGCGTCGCAACGCGGACACCCGGGCTCGAAGCGACGCGCCTCCAGGTCGGCCACGGCGCGCGGGGCGGGCGCCACGTCGCCGTGGCGCCGGCAGCGGTAGCTCCCCTCGCCGTAGATGACCATGCTCGAGGCGAGCACCAGCCGGCCCCGGAAGCGGCGCGCGGCGAGGGCGCCGAGCAGCACCGCGGTCGCCAGGTCGTTGTGGCGGACGTAGTCGGCGGCGTCGGAGAAGTCGACCCCCAACCCGACCATTGACGCCTGGTGGCAAACCGCGTCGACCCCCGCGACCGCGCGGCCGGCGGCGGCCGGATCCCGCAGGTCGGCCACGATCAGCTCGGCCGCCGGGTTCAGGTCGTCGGGCACCCGGGCATGAGCGAGCGGCAGGAGCGCGTCGAGCATGCGCACGGCGTGGCCGTCGTCGATCAGACGATCGACGACGTGGGAGCCGATGAAGCCGGCGCCGCCGGTGACGAGGACCCGCATGGCCGGCACGCTATGGCACGAACGACCACTTTCTCGGTGGCGACGGAGCGGGTTCTCAGAGTTGTAAGAACCAGTGCCTACGGTTCGATGGCGTGATCGAGGTGATCCTCCCGGTGCTCGACGAGGCCCAGGCGATCCCGTCCGTCCTGCAGGCGATGCCCGCCGGATTCGAGCCGCTCGTCGTCGACAACGGCTCTCGGGACGGCTCGGCGGCGCTCGCCCGCCGGGCGGGGGCGCGGGTCGTCTCCGAGCCGCGGCCGGGGTTCGGGGCCGCCTGCTTCGCCGGCCTGCGTGCGGCCCGTTCGGAGCTCGTGTGCTTCATGGACTGCGACGGCTCGCTCGATCCCGCCCAGCTGCCACTCGTCGTCGCCCCTGTCTTGGCCGGGCGGCTCGGGCTGTGTCTCGGCGCCCGTCGCGCCGCACCCGGTGCCTGGCCGGCCCATGCCCGGCTCGCCAACCGCCTGCTGGCGCTCCAGCTGCATCGTCGCTGCGGTGCGCCGCTCACCGATCTGGGCCCGATGCGCTGCGCCGCCGCGCGAGCCGCTGCTGGCGCTGGCGCTGCGCGACCGGCGCTTCGGCTGGCCGCTGGAGATGGTCCTGCGGGCGACCGCCGCCGGCTGGGCCGTCGGCGAGGTCGCGGTCGACTACGGCACGCGCGTCGGCGGAGCCTCGAAGGTGAGCGGCAGCTGGCGCGGCAGCTGGCGGGCGCTGCACGACATGCGCGCCGTGCTCGGGGAGCTGGGATGAAGACGTGGCCCGCGCCCCCGCCTGGACCGGCGCGCCCGAGCTTCTGGCGAAGCCCGCTGCGCAGCACCTGGTTGACGGCGTTCCTCGGCTCGATCCTGCTGATGCTCGTGCTACTCGTCGCGCTGACGGGCTTCATCTCCCACGGCGCCTACCGCCCGGGAGTCGGTCACAACGCCCTGGTGGCGCCCGGCGATGACATCGGCCCGCTGATCACGCTGCCCGCCGACGGCCCCGCCTGGCTGTACGCGTTCACCCAGGGCGCTCACATCACCATCGGGCTGATCGCGATCCCGCTGCTGCTGGCCAAGTTGTGGTCGGTCATCCCGAGGCTGTTCGCGTGGCCGCCGGTGGTCAGCGCGGCTCAGGTGCTCGAGCGCCTCTCGATCGGGCTGCTCGTCGGCGGGGCGCTGTTCGAGTTCGCCACCGGCGTGGTCAACATCCAGGTCTATTACCCCTTCCACTTCAACTTCGTCCGCGCCCACTACTACGGAGCCTGGGTGTTCATCGCGGCGCTCGTCCTGCACGTGGCCGTCAAGCTGCCCACGATACGCCGCGCCTACCGCGAGCACGGCGTGCTCAAGCCGCTCAGAGACGATCTGGCGCACACCCGCCCGCACCCCTACGAGCCCGGCGGCCTCGCCCCGCCGCGGCCGCGGGCGCCGACGCTCAGCCGCCGCGGCCTGCTGGCGCTCGTCGGCGGCGCGTCGCTGACGCTGCTGATCACCAATCTCGGCGAGTCGGTCGGCGGGCCCCTGCGCCGGCTGGCTCTCCTGGCGCCCCGCGGGCGGGTGTTCGGCACCGGCCCCAACGACTTCCAGGTCAACAAGACAGCCGAGTTCGTCAAGGTGACCAAGCGCGCCTCGGACCCGGGGTGGCGCCTGCGGCTGACCGGACCGCGCACCCACGAGCTCAGCCGCGCGCAGCTGGAGGCCATGCCGCAGCACACCTACGAGATGCCGATCGCCTGCGTCGAGGGCTGGTCGACCACCCAGCGGTGGACC
This sequence comes from uncultured Solirubrobacteraceae bacterium, assembly GCA_963744845.1. GTDB lineage: Bacteria > Actinomycetota > Thermoleophilia > Solirubrobacterales > Solirubrobacteraceae > Palsa-465. The sequence goes on along the minus strand of CAVUVE010000007.1, from coordinate 131,666 downwards.
GGTGTTCGTCTCGCCGACCTGGCCACGCTCGCCGGAGCCGCCCCCGGCGAGTTCTCCCTTACAGGTGCGCTCGCTGCAGGTGGCCGGCCCGTTTCGGATGGCGAGCTACGCGCCCGATCAGGTTGCCGACGACCGGGCCCTGCTGGCGCTGCGCGTCAATGGCGCCGACCTGTCGCTTGATCACGGCTATCCGGCGAGGATCATCATCCCGGCCGTTCCGGGCGTCCACTGCACGAAGTGGATCGCGTCGATGACGTTCATGCGCGCATGACGTTCGGTTTTCGACGCCTGTACGGGTCCAACCCGTTGCATCTGATCGGGCACCTCGTCGTGTTCGCCATCGCCGGCTTTGCCATCGTCCAGATCGTCGGCGGCGGGGCGTGGGTCAACTGGATCGCCTGGTTTCTCGGAGCCGCTCTCCTGCACGATCTCGTGCTGCTGCCGCTCTACTCGATGGTCGATCGCGGACTCGGCCGCGTCGCCCAGCGGCCGCTCATCAACTACCTGCGCGCCCCGGCCCTCATCTCCGGGGTGCTGCTGCTCGTCTACTTCCCGCTCATCCTCGGCCTGAGCGCCGGCAACTACCGCCACGACACCGGTCACGCGCTCGCCGGCTACACCCGCAACTGGCTGCTCATCTGCGCCGCGCTGTTCCTCGGCTCGGCGATCGTCTACGTCGTCCGCTCGCGGCGGCGGGGGTGAGCGTCTGGACGGAGGAGGCTCGCCGGGAGCGGGTGCTCCCCGCCGCGGGCGCGCTGCTGATCGGCGCCACCGTCGTCGCCGGCCTCGCCCTGAAGGCCGGCGGACATGTCGAGCTCGGCACGCCGCTGCCGCCGTTTCTGTTCAGCTGGTCGCCGGCCGTGCGCTGGCCGGCCCTGCTCGCCGCCGGCGTGTCGCTCGCAGCCGCCGGCCTGGCGGCGCGGCTCGTCGAGGGGGTCCGCTCGCGCGCCGGGTTCGCGGCGGCCATCTACGGGATCGCGCTCGCCGTCGGCCTCTCGGTCAACGCCGCCCGGCGGGGTGTCTCGGGGTGGACGCACGTGTTCGACCTCAGCGGCCACGGCTCCTTCGAGGCTAGCCGGGAGTACCTGCCCGCGCTCGCCCAGCTGCGCCACGGGGTGCCGTTCTACGTCGGGCACTTCGCGGCGCTCCTCCCCGTCCTGCCGACCCACGTCAAGGGCAATCCGCCCGGGCCCGGTGCTCGCCATGCACCTGCTGGGGCTCGACACCCCCGGGCGCCTGGCCGCGGTCTGCATCGGGATCGGCGCGCTGTGCGCTCCGCTCGCCCACGGTCTCGGCCGCGCCCTGGGCGGGGAGCGGCGCGGCCGCGTGGCCGCCGTGCTGAGCGCCTTCTCGCCCGCGCTCGTCCTCTTCGGGGTGACCTCGATGGACTTCGTCTTCGCCGCCCTGGGGACGGCAACGGCGTGGCTGCTCATCGCGCCGCGGCCGCCGCGCGCGGCTCGGCGGCTGCGCGCTGGCGGCGGTCGGCTCCTTTGCCTCGTGGCTGCTGCTGGCGATCCCCGCGTGGGCGGTGCTCGTCATCCTCCTGGGGCACGGCCGGCGGTCGGCGGCGCGGGCTCGCCGCAGCCTGCGCCGCCGCGGTCATCGCCCTCAACGGCGGCCTGGCGCTCGCGCTCGGCTATGACCCGGTGGCCGTCGTGCGCGAGCTCGGCCGCCTGTACGGCGCCGGCGCGGCCGCTCACCGTCCGTACGCCTTCTGGTTGCTCGGGTCTCCGGTGGCGTGGCTGGTGATGCTGGGGATCCCCGTCGCCGCGATTGCCCTGCGTGCCCTCGGCCGCCGTGACCCGGCGGCCGTCGCCCTGGCCGCCGTCGTCGCCTGCAGCGCCGTCGCCGGGTTCACCAAGGCCGAGACCGAGCGCATCTGGCTGCCGTTCGTGCCGCTCGCCTGCGCGGCCGCCGCCGCCGTCCCCATCCGCCGGCTGCGCGTCGTGCTCGTCCTCCTCGTCGTCCAGGCGCTCGTCGTCGAGGTGCTGTTCGGGACGGTGTGGTGACCGTCGATAAAGACTCGCGAAGAACCCGTGATCCGCGGTGCGGCGCTCGCTAGCGTGACTCGCGTGCCCGTGCTGCGCGCCCACGGCCTGATCAAGACGGTCGGGTCCGGCCGGGCCCGGCGCCGGGTGCTGGACGGCGTCGGGCTCGAGGTCGCCGCCGGGGAGGTGGTGGCCGTCCTCGGCCGGTCGGGCAGCGGCAAGTCGACGCTGTTGCACCTGCTCGGCGCGCTGGACCGGCCCGACCGCGGGGAGATCGTGCTCGCCGGCGAGTCGCTGACCGGCCGGCGGCCGGGAGCGCTGGCTCGCATCCGCCTGCGCCACATCGGCTTCGTCTTTCAGCAGTTTCAGCTGATCGAGGAGTGCAGCGGCGCCGAGAACGTGCTCCTGCCCACCCGGCTGGCGGGCGCGCCCCCCGGCGGCGCCCGTCGCGCGGCACGGCTGATCGAGGAGCTCGGGCTGGCCCCCGTCGCCGATCACCTGCCCCACGAGCTCTCCGGCGGCGAGCAGCAGCGGTTCGCCCTCGCGCGGGCGCTCGTCAACGATCCCGAGCTCGTGCTCGCCGACGAGCCCACCGGCAGCCTCGACGCCGACAACGGCGCCGCCGTGCTCGGGCTGCTGCGCGGGCTGCGCGATCGGGCGGTGGTCATCGTCACCCACGAGCCCGAGGCGGCGGCGATCGCCGACCGGGTGCTGCACCTGGCCGACGGCCGCTTCGTCGCCGAGCCGGTCCCGATCGCGCGGTGAGCCGGCGGATGGGGTCGCCGTGACGCGCCGCGCGGTGATCGCGGCGCTCACCGATGCGCGGCGCGGGCTACGCCTGCGCCGCCGGCGCAGCCTCCTGACCGCGCTCGGCATCGCGCTCGCCGCCGCCATGCTGTCGGCGGCGGTCGTCATCTCCGACGGTCTCGGGCGCGGCTTTGATCGGGCGGCCCGGGCCGCCGACCTGCCCGACGTGATCGTCCGCTTCGACCCCGAGCCGATCGGACTCGTCGGTCAGCGCATCCGCGCCCTGCCCGACCTCGCCGGCTACGCCACCCGGACCGAGCAGACGAACGTGGGCATCGCCGCCGGCCCCGGGCGGGGCCGCGGCGACGCGGTGGCCGAGGTCGTCGCCGCCGGAGCCCGCCGCGGCTACGCGGTCGTCGCCGGACGCGACCTGCCCGCCGATGGCTCGGGCGTCCTCGTCGAGCAGGCGTTCGCCGCCGCCTGGCATCTGCGCGTCGGCAGCGAGTTAGACGTCGACGGGCTCGGGCCCGAGCGCGTCGACGGTCTCGTCCAGGCGCCCGACAACGTCGGCTATCCGCTGGCCAAGCCACGCTTCTACGTCTCCCGGGCGGCGGTCGACCGCCGGTTCGCGGTCGCGCACCCGAGCGTCAACTACGCCGAGATCTGGCTGCGCGACCCGGGCCGCCTCAACGAGGTCCTCGTCCAGGCCCGGGCGTCGGCCTTCGGGCTGCACAACCTGCGCTTCGCCACCCGCTCGGGGGTGCGGGTCCTGCTCGACCAGGCGGCCGGCATCGTCATCGACCTCCTCGTCGCCCTGTCGCTGATCGCGCTCGCCACGGCGGGAGCGATGCTCGCCTCCTCGGCCCGGGCCGAGGTCCAGCGCCGCCTGGCGACGATCGGCGTCGAGCGGGCGGTCGGCGCCACCGCGGGTCATGTGGCGCTCGCCCATGCCGTGGAGGCGGCGCTGGTGGCCGCGCCGGCCGCCGCCGTCGGCAGCGCCGCCGGCCTGCTCGCCACTTACGGGCCGGCGTCGCGGCTGCTGGCGCTCCTCAACGAACCGCCGCCCGGCGCCGGGGTGCTGTGGCCGGTCGCCGGCGGCTGGCTGGTCGGGGTGGCGATCGCCGTCGGCGGAGCCGCCTGGCCGGCGTGGCGCGCGGCGCGGCGCCCGCTCGTCGGGCTGCTGCGGGGCGGCGACGTGACCTCCCGCGGCTCGGGCGCTCACCGGGCCCGCCGCGGCGGCCTGCTGGCCCTCGGCGCCCGGCTCGTCCGCGCCCGGCGCGCCCGGCTGGTGGCGACCGTGATCACGCTCGGCCTCTCGTCGGCCTTCGTGCTGCTGATGCTGTCGCTGGCCTCGGAGCTGAGCTCGCTGGAGACCGACCCCGGCGCGCTCGGCGAGCGCTACGCGCTGACGGCGGGCCTGCCGGCGGCGGCGGCGCCCCGGGTCCGCGCGATCGCCGGCGTGCAGGCCGCCGCGCCGCGCTATGAGATCGAGGCCGTCGACTCGTTCTCGCTTGGCGAGACCATCGACGTCATCGCGTATCCGGGTGACCACACGGTGTTCGAGGCGCCCCAGCTGGTCGCCGGCCACCGGCTGCGCGGCGGCGGGCAGGCCGAGGTCGGCCAGGGGCTGGCGCAGGCGCTCGGCCTCCAGCCCGGCCAGACGATCGCGCTCGGCCTCTCCTCGGGACGGGAGCTGCGCCTGCGGGTCGCCGGGGTGGTCAGCTCGCTCGATCACGACGGCCGCGTCGCCTACGTCCCCGCCGCCGCCCTGCTGCGGGCCGACCCGTCCGCGCCCTCGCAGATCGTGATCCGCCTGACGGCCGGGCGCCGACGCCGGACACGTCTCCGCCGCGCTGCAGGCGCTCGGCGCCGCGCCGGCCACCGCGGGCGGCGCCACCTCGCGCGGAGCCCCCCTGGTGGCGGTGCTGCGCACGATCCTGCGCGCCGTGGCCGTCGTCGACGGTCTCGTGTGTCTCTACGCCCTGATCCAGGCGTGCGCGCTGACCGTGCAGGAACGGCGCCGGACGGTCGCCGTCCTGCGCGCCTGCGGGGCGGGCGCGGGGGCGGTCGCCCGGCTCCTGCTCGGGGCCGCACTCGCCCTCGTCGTGCCGGCGGCGATCCTCGGCGCGCTGCTCGAGCGCTACCTGCTCGGGCCGGCGCTGTCGAACCTAGCCGCGTCGTACGCCACCCTGCCCCTCCGCGCCGGCGCGCTCGAGCTGGCGCTGACCACCCTGGGGCTGCTGGCGGCCGCCGGCGTGGCCGTCGCCTGGGTGGCCCGTCAGGCCAGTCGCGAGTCGGTGCTGGCCGGGCTGGCATCGTGAGCGGGCTCACCCGCCGCGACGCGCTGCGGATCGCCGCCGCGCTGGCCCTCGCCGGCTGTCAGAGCGGCACGTCGCCGGGATCGCTCGCCGGCTCGGGATCGACGCGTGAGCGCACCTGGGTCGACCCGCACGGTGACGGCCAGCTGCGCGTCGGACCGGGCGAGCCGATGGTGGCGCGGACCGAGCTCGGCCCCGCCGCCCGGTTCACCGCGACCCTGACGACGATCGCCCATGTCACCGACGCCCACGTCCTCGACGCCTCCTCGCCGGCGCGGGTCAGCTTCCTCGATCGTCTCGGCGCGCCCTTTCAGTCGACGTTTCGCCCTCAGGAGACGCTGACCGCCCAGGTCCTCGCCGGCGCGGCGCGGGCGGTGCGGGCCCTCGGACCGGCGCTCGTGCTCCAGGGCGGCGATCTCATCGACAACGACCAGAGCAACGAGCTGACCCACGCCCTGGCCGCGCTGCGCGGCGGCGCCGTCGCGCCGGGGAGCGGCCGCGACGGCTACTTCGGCGTGCAGTCGGGCCTCGACACCGATCCGTTCTACTACCGGCCCGACGTCGACGCCCCGCGCCACCCCGGCCTGCTGCGCCGGGCGGTGGCGCCGTTTGCCGGCCGCGGCGCCGGCGCCCCGATCTACCCGGTGCTCGGCGATCACGATGCGCTCGTCGCCGGCGCGATCGCGCCGACCCCGCTGACGCGGTCGCTGGCCGTCGGCGACCGCGCGCTGTGGGATCTGCCCCGCGGCCTGACCCTGCCCCCCGGCGCCCGGTCGACGGGCCTGCTCTCGCCCGACGGTCCGCCGGACCCGGGCCTCGTCGACGACCTGCTGCGCCGCGCCCTCGCCGGCGCGACCGTGCGGGTGCCGCCCGACCCCGATCGGCGCGAGCTCACCTTCGCCGAGGTGCTGGGCGGCCTGCGCGCCGTCGCCGGACCGGGCGTGTCGACGCGCGACGCCGGACCGGCTTGACTACACGCTCGACGTCGGTGCCCGCGTCCGGCTCATCGTGCTTGACATCGTGCGCCGCGGGGGCGGCTCGGGCGGCCTCGTCGATTCCGCGCAGCCGGCGTGGCTCGCCCGCCAGCTGGCCGCCGCCGGCGAGCGGTGGGTGATCGTCGTCTCCCACCAGCCGCTGGCGTCCTCCGCGGGCGGCGGGGCGGTGCTGGCGCTGCTCGATCGCGCGCCGCGCGTGATCGCCGTGCTCAACGGTCACACGCACCGCAACGCGATCCGCGCCCGGCGCACGGTCGCCGGGCGGCTACTGGCTGATCAGCACCGCCTCGCTCATCGACTATCCCCAGCAGGCGCGGGCGCTGCGGCTGCGGGCGACGGCGGGTGGCGGCGTGGCCCTCGAGACGTGGATGCTGGACCACGTGTTCCCGGGCTCGCTGGGCACGATCGCCCGCCAGCTCGCCTATCTGGACGCCGGGGGCGGTCGCCCGCGCGGGTTTGCCGGCGCGCCCGGCGACCGCAACGCGGTCCTGTATCGCCGTCCCCCCGGCTGACCACCGCTCAGCGATCGAACCGCAGGCGGGCGCCCGTCTGGCTGCCGTCGGCGGTGAACGTCGCCGTCGCGCGGTTGAGCGCGAACTGCATCGCGCGGCCGTCCTCGGTCTCGACGAGCAGCCGCCGGCCGTCACCCGCGATGCCGTCGACGACTCCGCGAACGGTGCGACCGAGGTATTCGATCGACACCGTCGCGCCGATCCGGGGCATCGCGCGGAGGGGCATCGCGCACGATGGTAGAGGGCCTCTCGCAGGAGCGGTCACCGGGTCCGACGGCCCGGTGACCGCGATTCGCCGCGCGAAATCCGTGCGGCGAACGATTGTCTAGACGCCGAGCTCGGCGGAGGCCATCCGGGCACCCTCGAGCCGGGCGCTGATCTTCTGCATCGCCACGTCGCGGGCGAAGTCCGGCGAGCCGTGCTTGGGCTTGACGTCGCGGCTGAACGGCGAAAAGCCGCAGTCGTCGGTGGCCCCCAGGCGCTCGACGGGGATGTGCTTGGCCGCCAGGAGCAGCTCGTCCTTGACGTGATCGGCGGTCTCGACGTCGGGGGACAGCGGGTTGATGACGCCCATGAAGCACACCTGGGCGACGCCGTTGGCGTCCTCGCGGCTGTATGTGCCGCACATCTTGTAGATGGACTCCCGATCCTCCTCGGAGGCGCACTGGATCAGGAAGTAGCCGGCGTTCATCTCGAACATGTGCGACAGCAGCAGCTCGTAGGGCACCTCCTTGGAGTGCACGGAGTCACAGTCGCCGCCCGGGCAGGTGTGGACTCCGATGTTGCGCCGCTCCTCGGCGGTGAAACGATCGAACAGCCGGTTGTTGAGATCGATGAACTCCTGCAGCATGTTCTTGCCGGTCCACGGGTTGCGCGAGTCGTTCTTGTTGGCCAGCCGGCCCTCGGTGAAGTCGACCGACACGCGGACCGCGCCGGCGTCGAAGCACTGGCGGATGTCCTTCTCGGCCTCATCGACGCAGTCGGCGAGGAACTGCTCGCGCGAGTAGCCGTCGATCTCCCCGTCGAGCGGGTACAGCAGCATCATCATCGACGGCGAGATGACCGCCTGCTTGACGGGATGCGAGGCGATCGCCCGGTTCTTGGTCACGAACTCCGAGGCATAGGTCTTGTAGCGGAACGGACCCTGGGTGATCCGCGGCAGCTGGCGGTTGTGGCCGTCGTCGAAGATCGCGAAGAACTGACCGTCGCCGGCGAGGCCATCGGCGAGGCCGGTCCCCGCCAGGGTGTCGGTCAGGTTGTAGGTGGCAAAGCTCGACTCGCGCTGCTCGCCGTCGGTGACGATCGGCTCGCCGGTGGCCTCCAGGCGTTTGATCGAATCCTCGGCGGCTTCGTCCTGCGCCGCCTGGAGCTGCTCGAAGGAGATCTTGCCCTCGTCGTAGTCGGCGTAGGCCTCCTGCAGCTTCATGGGACGCGGAAGCGACCCGACGAGCTCGGTTGCAATAGCCATATGCATCCTCTCCTGGTTGGTGATCGACCCCAGCGCAGCGGCGCGGGGACGCCGCCCTGCGCTGACGTCAGACTGACCGGTCTCCCTCTGAAGCCAACATACTAGGCTCGCCCCAGTCCAGTCAAGAACGCTTGGCGGGGGCGGGTGGCGTAACCTGGCCGGCCGCTTGACGTCGTCAGAAAGGCAGGCCCCATTGAGCATCACCGTCGTTGGTTCGATCGCGTTCGACGCCGTACAGACCCCGTTCGGCGAGCGCGAGCGCATGCTCGGCGGCGCCGCCACGCACTTCGCCCTCGCCGCGTCGCTGTTGCATCCCGTCAACGTCGTCGGACCGGTCGGCGACGACTTCGGCGACGCCGAGCTGGCGGTCCTCGCCACCCGTGGCACGAACATCGACGACGTGGAGCGCGTCGCCGGCGGCAAGACGTTCTTCTGGAAGGGCCGCTATCACGACGACCTCAACACCCGGGACACGCTCGACACCCAGCTCAACGTGTTCGAGCACTTCGACCCGAAGCTGTCGGCCGGCTCGCGGGAGGCCGAGGTCCTGTTCTTGGCCAACATCCAGCCCGGCCTCCAGCTCCAGGTCCGCGAGCAGTGCGAGGGCGCGAAGTTCGTGGCCCTGGACTCGATGAACCTGTGGATCGACATCGCCCGCGACGAGCTGGTCGAGATCATCGGCAAGGTCGACTGCCTGATCCTCAACGACGAGGAGCTGCGCCAGCTGACCGGCAAGCCCAACCTGTTCTCGGCCGCCCGCGAGATCCTCGGGTGGGGACCCTCGATCGTCGTCGCCAAGCAGGGCGAGTACGGCTCGGCGCTCATCACCGCCGACGACTTCTTCGCGCTCCCCGCCTATCCGCTCGAGCAGGTCGTCGACCCCACCGGGGCGGGCGACACGTTCGCCGGCGGCTTCGTCGGGCTGATCGCCAGCCAGATCGACAAGCCGTTGAGCGGCGACCTGCTGCGCAACGCGATGGCCTACGGCACCGCGCTGGCCTCGTTCAACGTCGAGCAGTTCGGGACCGAGGCGCTGGAGTCGGCCGACCCCGAGGCGATCCAGGCCCGGGTCGCGGACCTATGGCGCTTCGGCCGTTTCGATCGCATCGAGGCCGCGCTGCGGTGATCACGATCCGCGCCGTGCGCGCGGGCGAGGGGCCGCGCCTGCGCGAGCTGCGGATGCGCGCCATGGCCGACGTCCCGACCGCCTTCGGCTCGACGCTCGACCACGAGGAGCAGCTGCCCGAGGCGCACTGGTCAGACCTGGCCGCTGGGGGCGCGGAGGCCGGCGTGTACGTGGCCCTCGACGGGCCGTCGTGGATCGGGATGGCCGCCGGGCGCTGGTTTGCGCGCGAGCGCGGGGTCGTCCAGCTGTGGGGGATGTGGGTGGAGCCCGCCCGCCGCGGCGAGCGGATCGGCGAGCGCCTGGTCGGCTCGGTGCGCGGCTGGGCGACGGCGCACGACGCGCGCTTCTTGCGCCTCGGGGTGATCGCGGAGTCGCCGGCGATCGCCTTCTACGCGCGACTCGGGTTCGTGCTCACCGGAGAGACCAAGCCGCTGACGCGCGACCCCTCGGTGCTCGCCGTCTATATGGCGCGCCCGGCCTGAGCCTCCTTGAGCAGGAGCGCGCCGAGGCCGCGGGCGCGTAGCGCGGCCTCCCGGTCGCCCTCCCCGGCGGCGACGATCGAGCCCTTCATGAGGATGTGCCACTGGCGCGCGAACGGCTCGGGGCCGGCGATGCCGGCGTCGGTCGCCAGCCCGATCAAGAACTCCCGGATGTTGGCCAGGTACGCGGCGGCCGCCCGGTGCAGCGGGTGGCGCTCGTCGGGGTGCTCGAGCATCACGTTGATGAACGAGCAGCCCTCGAAGCCCGGAGTGCGAAACCACTCGTCGAACACGTCGAAGATCGTCAGCAGCCGGTCGCGGGGATCCTCGGTGCGCCGGCGCACCTCGGCGGCCAGCCATCCGTAGGTCCACAGCTCCTCGCGGCGCGCGAGAAAGGCGAGGACGAGATCCTGCTTTGAGCCGAAGTGGCGATACATCGTCTGGCGCGCCACGCCGGAGCGCTCGATGATCGCGTCGACGCCAACGGCCTGCACCCCGTGGCGAGCAAACAGGTCGTAGGCCGCCGTCAGCAGCCGCTGGCGCGCGTCGCCGGCGATGGGCGCGGCCGCATCCATCGGTCCGAATCTACAGTGTCGGCCCCGCGGCGGGTCGTGGGGCGCCGGTGCGACGCGACCGGTGGATGGGCCGGCGTCGATCCCCGACGCCCGCCCGGTTCACCCGCCCTTGCGCGGCGGCTCGAGCAGGGCGCCGACGATCCCGGTCGCGAACAGGACGAGGATCACGATCGCCAGCACGTCGAGCCAGTTCAGGCCGGTGTGGGCGATGTCGAGCGCGGTCAGGAGTCCGAAGCCGGCGATGAACACCAGCGCCACGACGAGCAGCACGTATCTCATCGATAGGCCGCCGCGGTCGGCGGGATCGCCTTGCGCCGGGTGGCGAGCGGGCGGATGGCCAGCAGCCCGAACACGAAGCCACCGACGTGCGCGAAGTAGGCGACGCCTCCGCCCCCGCCGGTCGGGTCGGTGAGCCCGACCGCCCCGAAGACCGCCTGTTCGGCGAACCACAGCCCGAGCATGACCAGTGCCGGCAGCTCGATCACCGTGAAGAACAGGATGATGAGCACGAGGGTGAGCACCCGCGCGCGGGGATACAGGACGACGTAGCCGCCGAGCACGGCGGCAATTGCTCCCGACGCGCCGACGGTCGGCGCCATCGAGTGGGGTCCGACCGCGACCTGGAGGGCGAGCGCCGCCAGCCCGCCGACGACGTAGAAGGCGAGGAACCGCACCCGCCCCATCGAGTCCTCGACGTTGTTGCCGAAGATCCAGAGGAACAGCATGTTGCCGGCGAGGTGCAGGATCGACGCGTGCATGAACATCGACGTGAACACGGTCTCCCACGTCCGCCCCGTCGGGTGGGTGATCTGCTCCGGGGAGACGCCGTACTTGATCAGCTCGTGGGCATCGGGCCCCGAGAACAGCGAGCCGCCATGCCCGACCGCCAGCACGTAGACGACGACGTTGGCGAGGATCAGGCAGACCGTGACCAGCGGGAAGCGGTCGGTCGGGATGTTGTCCTTGATCGGGATCAAGCGACCGGGAGCTTAGGCCGCCCCCGGACGATGCGGTGGCTCGCCTAGGCGAGACCGACGGGTGCGCCGACGGCGGTGATCCGCCACGGCTGCGCCTCGTCACCGGTGAGGCTGAGCGTCCAGCGCTCGGTGAAGCTCGTCGCCTTGGAGCGGCTGCCGGCGACGACCGCGGTCGTGTCGCGGTTCTCGATGTACCGCCGTCCGGTCAGGTCGACCTCGACCATCATCGTCGGCGGCTCGGCCGCGGCGTCGAGCGCGGCGATGCGGATCCGCTGCACCGCCGGCCCGCGGACGACGACCCGGGTATGGCGGGTCATATCGCCGGCGTAGAGCAGGTCGGCGGCCGCCTCGCCCGAGGCGATCTGCTTGAGCCGGGCGTCGTCGCCGTCGACAGCCTGCGCCCAGGCGTCGATCGCGCGGCGCGCTGCGACCTCCAGGACGTCGGGAGCGAAGCGACCGTCGGCGAGGCTGAGATCCATCGCCGCGGCGTGGGCATCGCCCTCGTACTGCAGGTCGGCGACCTCGGCGATCCGGGTGCCCTCGGGCACCGCGTCGGCGACGGCGCCTTCGACGAGGGCGGCGTCGCGCATTCCCGTCTCGTCGGCCCAGGCGCTGGCCACGATCTTGTCCTCGAGCTGGTGCTGGCCCTCCTTGTCCTGCTCGATCGAGGCGACGTACCACGTGTCGTCGTGGCGCTGCAGCGTCCAGAACTCGCGGATCCGGGTCGTCTCGCCGAGCCGGCCGGTCCGCTTCAGGCGCCGGCCGTTGCGATCGACGACGTAGTCCTTGAGCCGGGCGTCGATCTTGACGACGACGTGGTCGGTCGTGGGATCGCCGGTGTGGTTGAGGCCGACGTACTCGATCGTCGGCTCCCCGAGCAGCTGCACGCGGTTGCGCCACCCGCGGCGCTCGAAGTCCTGCAGCCGGCGTGACCACTCCTTGTAGAGGTCGCGTCCGACCATCTCGCGCAGCCGGAGGCTGTCCTGGTCATCCCAGGCGCGCTGGACGGCCTTGAACAGGATCGCCGCCGAGGCGCGGACGTTGTCAGGCGCGTACTCCTCGTCGTCCTCGGCCGCCTCCGCGGCGGCCAGCTCGACGCGACGCTCGCGCTTGGACGGCTTGCGATGCACCGGCCCGCGCGCGGCGGCACGGTTCGCCCACCACTCCTGCAGCTTGGGCAGGCCCTTGGTGGCGAAGAAGTAGATCAGCGCCAGGGCGACGAGGACGAGCGCGCCGAGTCCGTGACCGAGCACGGCGATGTGGATGAGCAGGTCGATGATGATGTAGATGGCGAAGCCGCTGCCGTGGCCGCCGCCGCCGCCACCACCGCCGCCGCCGCCGCTGAAGCCGGCCGAGCCGCCGCCGGCCGCGGCCAGTGCGGCGGGCGCGGCGAGCAGCGCGAGGACCAGCCCGGCAACGAGGATCAGGGTGATGCGCCTGCGCGTACTCATGCCGGAACCGCCTCTCGAAGTGGGCCGACGCCGGGTTGGCGCTGGGCGACGTGCTGATCTGCGTGATAGCTCGAGCGCACGAGGGGGCCGGCGGCGACGTGCTCGAAACCGAGCTCGTAGGCGGCCGCCTCGAGGGCGGCGAATTCGTCGGGATGCCAGTAGCGCACGATCGGAAGGTGACGTTCGGTGGGTCGCAGGTACTGACCGACGGTCAGCACCTGAACATGATTGTCGCGCAGTTGGCCCAGCGCATCCACCATCTCCTCAAACGACTCGCCGAGTCCGACCATGAGACCGGATTTCGTCGTGACCTCGTCGCCGGCGTACTCCTTGGCGGTGCGCAGGACCCGCGTCGAGCGCTCCCACGTCGAGCCGCGGCGCGCGACCGGATACAGGCGGGGGACGACCTCGACGTTGTGGTTGAAGACGTCCGGGCGCTCGGCGATCACCTTGGCGAGCGGCATCTCGGCGCCGCGGAAGTCCGGGGTGAGCACCTCCACCTGGGTCTGCGGCGACTGGCGGCGGATCTGGCGGATCACGCCGACGAACGCGCTCGCCCCGTAGTCGGGCAGGTCGTCGCGATCGACGCTCGTGATCACCGCGTGCCGGAGCCCCATCTTGGCCACGCTGCGCGCCACCCGGGCCGGCTCGAGCGGATCGTTCCACGTCGGCTTGCCCGTCTTGACGTTGCAGAACCCGCAACGTCGGGTGCAGGTGTCGCCGAGGATCATGAACGTCGCGGTGCCGCGCTGCCAGCACTCGCCGATGTTCGGGCACGCCGCCTCCTGGCAGACGGTGTGGAGGTTCTCCTCCTTGATCAGGCTCTGCAGCTCCCGATATCGCGGGCCACCCGGCGCCGGCACCTTGAACCACGGCGGCTTGCGACCCCGGTGCGGCTCCGTCTGCGGCCCCAGGACCGTGAGGACATCGGCGATCCCACCCGGATTGGACCTCGATCGCGTAGCGTGTTGCCGATTTTCCACAGCTATAAGGCTACTTCGTCACGTCCGTGACCCACGCGTCACACGTTTTTCGGAACCCTCCGCGGCATGGCGGGGCACGAAACGGGAAAATATGGGCGGTTACGTGCCCAGGCAGTCGCGCAGCACGGCGTGCTGTCGTTGCCGCAACTGTCGAATCTCGGGCTGACGGGGTCGGCGGTGCGCAAGTCAGGGTGGCTTTTCCGCCTGCATCGGGGCGTCTACGCGATCGTGCCCCCTTCGATGCTGTCGTTCGAGGGTCATTACCTGGGGGCTGTCCTCGCCTGTGGGGAGGTCGCGGCCCTGTCGCACCGGTCAGGGGCACGGCTCCACGGCCTGCGCAGCGACGAGCGCACGCGCATCGACGTCATCGTCCCCGGCCGAACGGCTCGCCGCCACCACGGCATCGACGCTGCACCGCTCAGTCACGCTCACGCCCGCCGACATCACCACCGTCGACGGCATCCCCGTCACCACGGTCGCCCGCACCGCCCTCGATCTCGCCGCCGTCGTTCACCGCCGCGCCGTCGAGCGCGCGCTCGATCAGGCCGAGATCCTCGAGGTCTACGACCTGCGCGCGTTCGCCGACCAGCTGGCCCGCAACCCCCACCACCCCGGCGCCGGGACGCTGAGGGCGATCCTGGCCACCCACACCGCGGGGACGACGGCCACGTGGTCAGAGCTCGAGGAGCTCTGCCTGGAGGCGACCCGCGTCGCCGCCGTCGAGGCGCCCGAGGTCAACGCGTGGGTCGATCCCGGCGACGGCGAGCCGGCGGTGCGCGTCGACTTCGTGTGGCGCCGGCAGCGGGTGGCCGTCGAGGTCGACGGCTACCGCTTTCATCGCAGCCGCGGCGCGCTGGAGAACGACACGCGGCGCGATCAGCGCCTCACCCTCGCCGGCTGGCGCCCGCTGCGGGTCACCTACCGTCAGCTGACCGAGGAACGGCCCCGCATCGCGGCGCTGCTGATCGAGCTGCTCTGCTCGGCGTGACGCCCTTGTCAGCCGTGCCCGACGGTGAGATCCTGGTTCCCTGTTCGATCGCTTCACAGAGCGTGCCCGCCAGACCGTCGTCCTCGGCCAGGAGGAAGCCCGGGCGCTCGGCCACGGCCACATCGGGACCGAGCACCTGCTGCTCGGGCTGACCCGCGAGGGCGGAGCGGCCCAGGTCCTGGCGTCGTTCGACGTCCGGACCGAGCGCGCCCGCAACGCCGTGGCGGCGGTCGTTCCCCGCGGCGAGGAGCCGACGGTCGGCCAGATGCCGTTCACACCGCGGGCCAAGCGCATGCTCGAGCTGGCGCTGCACGAGGCCCTGAGCCACGGCGACCGCCAGGTGGACACCGAGCACGTGCTGCTCGGCATGCTGCGCAGTCGCGACTGCACCGGCACCCGGCTCCTCCAGCACGAGCTTGGCGTCGACCCCGGCGGTCTGCGCGCCGCCGTGCTCGAGCGCCTGCCCGCCCCGCCCGGTCCCGGGGCGCGGGAGGTCCTGGCCCGCCGTCAGGTCCGGATGGCGGCACCCGACGAGTTGCTCGGGCCCCTGAGCGGGGCCGTCAACGGCCTCGCGCGGGAGATCGAGCGCGCGCGCAAGCGCGCGGCCGACCCCGGCGACCTGCTGCTGATGCTGGCCGCCATGCCCGGCACGCCCGCCGCGCGAGCGATGGCCACGCTCGGGATCGACCTCGACGCCCTCCAGGCGGCGATCGAGTCGGCCCGGTCCGGGACCGATGCGCCCGCGCCCAGCGAGTCCCCCGCGGGCGCCCTGCGCGAGATCCGCCGCCGGCTCGGCCTGTCCGAAGCGGCTTAGCCGGTCGCCGGCTGCTCGCGTCGCCGGCTGCGCGCGCGCGGAGCGGCCGAGCGCGTCGAGAAGCCGCGCCCGTGAGACGAGCCGCTGGCGGCGACCGAGGGCCTGGGCCACGGCGAAGGCGGCCCGCTTGGAGAAGCACGGCATCTGCCCGGCCAGCCGCCCCGTCTCGCGGATGAGCGAGGTCATCTGCACGCCGTCGAGGCCGCACGCCACCACCCACGAGAACGGCTGGAGGTCGTTCTCGACGTTGACCGCCCACCCGTGCGTCGTCACGCCGCGGGCGACGTGGACGCCGAGCGACGCGATCTTGCGCTCGCCGACCCACACGCCGGTGTAGTCGGGGCCGTCCTCGGGCCGCGCCCGCGCGGTCACCCCCTCCTCGGCCAGCGCCGCCACCAAGCCGCGCTCGAGCGTCCGGATGTAGGCGACGACGTCGTTCACGCGGACGATCGGATAGCCGACGAGCTGACCCGGGCCGTGGTAGGTGATCTTGCCGCCGCGGTTGACGTCGACGATCTCAAAGCCCTGCATCCGGTACCAGTCCTCGCCCATCGGCAGCTCCCCGGCGCCCGAGCGCCGTCCCCGGGTGTAGGTCGGCGGGTGCTCGAGGAGCAGCATCACGTCGGGCACCGCGTCGACCTGGCGGGCCGCGCGGACTCGCTCCTGGAGGGCGAGCGCCTCGGCGTAGTCGACCAACCCCAACCGGCAGACCCACAGTTCCGGCAAACTCACGCCACCACGCCTTCCAGGTGGCGCTTGACGCTGGCCAGGAACTGCGCCGAGAGCGCGCCGTCCAGCGCGCGGTGATCCCAGCTCAGTCCGAGGATCGTCATCGGGCGGATGGCGATCGCGTCGTTGCCGTCGCCGTCGGTGAGGACCACCGGACGCTTGACCACCGCCTCCAGGTCAAGGATGCCGACCTGCGGCTGGTTGATGATCGGCGTGGCCATGATCGAACCGTACTGACCCGGATTGGTGATCGTGAACGTCCCTGAGGCGACCTCGTCGGGCGACAGCGACCGGTCCCGGGCGCGGCGAGCCATGTCGCGGATCCGCGTCGCCAGCCCCTCCACCGAGAGCTCGTGGGCGCGGTGGATCACCGGGACGATCAGGCCGTCATCACCGAGCGAGACGGCGATCCCGAGGTTGACGTCGTCCACGCGCGTGTAGCGATCGCCCTCCAGCCACGCGTTCAACGCGGGATGCTCGCGCAGCGCGTCGATCGTCGCCCGGGCGACGAAGGCCAGCGCGGTGACGCCCAGCCGCGCCCGGGCCGCCTCCACCCGGCCCATGTCGACCTCGATCCAGGTCGTGCACGTGGCCGCCGTGTCGAGCGAGCGCTTCATGTGCTCGCCGATCTGGCGGCGCATCCGCGACAGCCCTGCACCGTCGCCGGCCGCTCCCGGCCCCGGCGCGGCCGCCGGGGGGTCGGGTCGATACGGGCTCTCGATGTGCAGCGGCGGCTCGGCGGCCGCGGAGCCGTTCGCATCCACCAGGGCGAGGACGTCCTGCTTGCGGACGCGACCGTCACGGCCGGTCCCGATCACCGCGTCGAGGTCGATGGCGTGCTCGGCGGCGATGCGCTGGACGACGGGGGAGTACCGCCGCCGGCCGTTGGCGCGCGGGGGCGCCGGCGCGTCCGCCGGCGGCAGCACGGGGTCACCGGTGGCGATCCTCGCCAGCACGGCGCCGACCGCGACCGTCTCCTCGACCCCGACGATGATCTCGGCGATGACGCCGTCGACCGGCGCCGGCACCTCGGTGTCGATCTTGTCGGTCGAGATCTCGCACACCGTCTGCTCGGCTTCGACGCGGTCGCCGGGCGCCACGCGCCAGGCGACGACCGTCCCCTCGGCGACCGACACCCCCATCTGGGGCATCGTCACGTCGACGGTCGTCTCAGTAGTCGAGGAGCTCACGGCACGCCTCCCGGACGCGGTCGACGCCGGGCAGGACGGCCTGCTCGAGCGGCGGGGAGAACGGGATCGGGACGTCCGGCGTGGCCACGCGGACGACCGGGCCGTCGAGGTCCTCGAAGGCACGCTCGGCGATCAGCGCCGCCACCTGGGCGCCGGCGGCGCACGTCATGTTCGCCTCGTCGAGGATCACCACCTTCGAGCAGCGGGCGACCGAGTCGAGGATCGCGTCCTCGTCGAGCGGGACGAGCGAGCGCAGGTCGAGCACCTCCACCGATGCCTCGTCGAGGTCCGCCGTCGCCTCGAGCGCGACGTCGACCATCGCGCCGTAGGCGATGACGACCAGATCGCTGCCCGGCCGCGCCACCCGCGCCCGAAACGGCGTCTCGTAGATCCCCTCGGGGACCTCGCCCTTGACCCGGCGGTAGAGGTGCTTGTGCTCCATGAAGCACACCGGGTTGGGGTCGTGGATGGCGGCGTGCAGCAGTCCCTTGGCATCCTCGGCGGTCGACGGAGCGACGACCTTCAGCCCCGGCGAGTGCATGAACAGCGCCTCGGGGTTCTGGGAGTGAAACGGCCCGCCGGAGAACCCGCCGCCCGACGGCAGCCTGACCACGATCGGCACGGCCAGGCCCTGGCGGTAGTGCATCTTGGCGGCCACGTTGACGAGCTGATCGAAGCCGCAGGAGATGAAGTCGGCGAACTGCATCTCGCACACCGGGCGCATCCCCACGACCGCGGCCCCGACCGCGCAGCCGATGATCGCCGACTCGGCGAGCGGCGTGTCCATGACGCGCTCGCCCCCGAACTCCGCCACGAAGCCGTCGGTCACCTTGAAGGCGCCACCGAACACCCCGACGTCCTCGCCCATGACGAGCACCCGCTCGTCGGCGCGCAGCTCGTCACGCAGGGCCGAGGAGATCGCCTGCAGATAGCTCATGACCGCCATCACGCATCGCCCCCGCCGGCGTACCCGCTCCACGGGGCTCGCCCGTCGCCGAGGGGCACCGCCTCGCCGGTGCAGAACACGTCCTCGAGCACGTCGTCGGGCGCGCCGGCATCGGCCCGGCCAGCGCCTCGGCGACGGCGGCGTCGATCTCGGCGACCACCGCGGCCCGCACCGCGTCGACGTCGACGCCGGCGTGGTTCAGCCGCTGCTCCTGGCGCTCGATCGGATCGCGCGCCCGCCACTCGTCGACCTGCTCGCGGGGCACGTACTTCATGTCGTCGTGGGCGGCGTGACCGTGCATGCGCATCGTCACCGCCTCGATCAGGGTCGGGCCGCCGCCGTCCACCGCTCGCTCGCGCGCCGCGCGCGTGGCGTCGAACATCGCCTCGGCGTCATTGCCGTCGACGGTCACCCCGGCGAACCCATAGGCGGTGGCGCGCTGCACGGGATCGACGGCGAACTGCTTGGCGACGGGCGTCGAGTAGGCGTACTGGTTGTTCTCGAGCACGAACACGACCGGCAGCTTCTGCACCCCGGCCCAGTTCATCGCCTCGTGGAAGTCCCCTCGTGAGGTGGAGCCGTCGCCGAACCAGGTCAGCGCGCACCGGCGCTCGCCGCGCAGCTTGAACGCCATCGCCATGCCGGTGGCCACGAGCATCATGTCGGGAAGCATCGAGACCATCCCGACGCAGCCGAGCGCGGGGTCGCCGAAGTGCACGTTGCCGTCCCGGCCGCGGGTCACGCCGGCCGCCCGGCCCATGTACTGGGCGAGGATCCGCGTCGGGCTCACGCCGCGGATCACATGGGCCGCCAGATCGCGGTGCAGGATGCACAGCCGGTCCGCGGGGGCCATGGCGAAGGCGGCGCCCGCCGAGACGGCCTCCTGGCCGTAGCCGTCATAGAAGGAGCCCGGAACCTTGCCCTGTCGGTACAGGCTCATGGCCCGCTCCTCGATGCCCCGCATCATCAGCATCGCGCGCAGCAACTCGATCCGGTCCCCGAGCTGAAGGTCTACGGGCTCCTGGGCCGGTACCGAGGCCGGAGCCGTGTCGGTTGCCATCTGCGGTTGTCTCCCTTGGTGAGGGGCGCCGCGGGGTCGCCGCCGCGCCCGGTGAAAGGACGGCGGCGGGATCTCCGCGGACGTCCCCCGTCGGGACCCGCCAGGTTACTCCTCGCCACGGGTGCACAATCGGTTTAGGATTCTCGCGTGCGAGGGATTCGCTCGTCGTTCGGGGTCGTGACGCCGATCTGCGCGATCGGGGTGTGAGCAGGACGCGCTGTGGCGGCATCGGCAGCCATCGAACGACTCGGCGCTCGGGACCTGCGCCTGGTCCTCGACGCTGCCTATGACCTGCAGGGCGTCGAGCAGGCGCGTGACTTTCCCGCCGCCGCGCTCGCGGTCACGATCCGGCTGGTCGCCTGCGACATCATCTCCTACAACGAGGTCGATCTGGTGCGGGGCACCGCGACCGCGCTCACCGAGCCGCTGGGGAGCGTTTTCCGGGGAGCGCCCGAGCTCCTGGCCGCGCATGCCGCCGACAACCCGCTCGTCGTGCACCAGGCGACGACCGGCGATGGCGCCGCTCAGCGCTTGAGTGACTGGATCACGCTTCGCCAGCTGCGTCGCCGGCCGCTGTACGGGTTCCTCTATGGACCGATGGGCGTCAACTACCAGTTGGCCGTCGGCCTCGGCGGGGTGGAGGGGGTGATCGGGATCGCGCTGAACCGCGGCGCGTGTGATTTCAGCGACCGTGACGTCGCGGTCCTCGAGACGTTGCGCCCGTTCCTCGCGCACACCCGCCGCCGGCTCGCGCGGCGCGAGCCCGCGCCGGCCGCCGCCTCGGGCCCCGGCGGGCCGCCGTTGACCGAGCGCCAGGCTCAGATCCTGGCCCTCGTGGCCCAGGGCGCGACGAACGCCGAGGTGGCCGCGCGACTCATGATCAGCGAGCACACGGTCGCCAAGCACCTGGAGCATGTCTACCGGGGGTTGGGCGTCAGCAACCGCACCGCGGCGATCGCCAGCTGGCGGCGGGCAGCGTCGGCTGACCCGCGACCGAGCGTCGCGGTCGACTAGCGCCCTGGCATAAGGTCCTCACGCCGCGCAAGGCACCGGTCTCGTCGGGCGCGGCCGACCTCTCTGCGCGTTGCCGGCGCCGTCGTGAGCGACCACCGAGAAGCGATACCGCCGGTGGGGCGTGCACGCGAACGCCATCTGGCGGCCACGCGTCTGTCCGACCAGCCTCAAGGGACCACCGGAAAGCGCCCCGTAGATGCTGAAACCGGCCACTCCCGAGCCCCGATCGGTGCCCCGCCAGCGGACGAGCAACGCCGCGTGGCGCCGTCGCCTCAGCTTGCCGCGGACCGCGAACGGCACGGTGCGCGCGGTGGCCACGACGCCGCGCACGCGGCTACGCGGAGCGGTGCGGTCGATCGCGTTGCTCCACACCGGGGTGTCGATCGGCGCGTTGAGATCGAACACGATCGTGGCCCGATTGCGGATCCGGGCACCGGTGGCGAGCCCCGCGCGCGGTTTCACGGCGAAGCTGACCGATCCCTCGCCGTCGGGCGGCTTGGTGTCGGGGGGCAGGAACCCGTTGACAGCGTCGGTCACCGGACGTCCAGTGGCGGCATCGATCGTCGTGAACTGCCATGTCAGCAGGTGCGTGGCGCGGTCGAGGTGGCCGGCGATGTCGACGAGCTCGTTCCGGTCCGGACGCAGGTCGACCTGGGTGCTCCAACTTTGCACCCGGGCCGGCGGCGTCACGACGTGGCCGGCGAAGCGGACGGTGCCGAGGCTGAGGGTCGACAGGTCCAGCGTGCTCGGGTCCAACGGGTCCGAGATGCGAACGCGGTATGCGGGGGCGCTGGCGTCCGGGCGGTTCTCAAACAGCGTCGTGTACGTGTACGGCGTTCGCTCGGCGCCGCGGAGCCAGTGCGGTCTCCGGCGCCGCCCGGCCCGATCATGTCGTTGGGATCGCCCGAGACGCGCAGCTCGACCGGGTATGGAGGCGGAGGCGGAGGCGGCGGAGGGGGCGGGCAGGCATTGATGACGTTGGCCAAGGTGCCCGCGTAGTCGTTGTTGGCGACCAGGCCGCCGCCCTTGCCGTTGGTGCTGAGGATCTGGTACAGGTTGAACGCCCAGCCGCTCGTCGCCGCAGCCCCGAGGGCGTTGCTGCCCTGAGTGGCGACGTAGGAGCCGATCCCCGGTTTGAGCGCCACGTCGGCGACCAGCGAGCCGATCAGCACATCGGTCTCGACGTTGGCGGCGTCGTCGAGGATCGTCTGGCCCGACGGCGCCCCGAACGAGTCCTTGGCGCTGCTCGAGATGAAGCCCTTGTCGGCCAGGCACTTGCTCAGCCGCTTGGACTCCGACACCTGGTTGATCGTGTCCACGCCGTAGGCGGCGTCCTTGGCGAGCCCGAACGAGGTCCTCGTCGCGCCGATGATGTCCAGCAGCCAGTGCGGAGCTTCGAACGCGCTCCGCGCCGGAGGGTCACCGAGCGCCGCGGCCGCCAGGGGAGCGCTCGGTGCGCCGGCGAGCGCCGGGAGCTCGGCGGGCCCGGTGTGGAAGGTCACTCCGAGCCGCGAACCGAAGTCGGCCGGGGCCGGGGGCATCGGAACGAGCGATCGGATCGTGGTCACGCCGCCGGAGGTGTGTGACGAGATGTGCGTCTGCCCGTCGGGCGGCGCCGAGACGAGTGACAGGTCAAACGGCACGTCGCCTGAAGCCGCCGGGCTGGCCAGGTGCAATGTCCCGGCGAAGTGCGTGGCGGTGTTCGCCGTGATCGTGCTGGACACGCTGACCGGCTGATCGGTTCCGGGCGCAGGCGACCGGCTCGGCTCGATCACGCGGACCTGCAGGTAGGCGAAATGGTGAACCTGACCCCGGGCGAGGAAGCTCACGCCGACCGCGCCGCTCGTGAACGGTCCGATCCGCCTGATGCCCACGGTCACCGTCCGCTGCCCGCTGAGATCGGCGACGACCGGCGGTCCGTCGCCGCCGTCGACGTGGACATCGGTACCCTGCGGGAACCCGCTGATCTCGATCAACGCTCCGTATGCGTCGACGTTGCCGAGGTTCTGATAATCGACGAGCCCGGTCCACATCGTCCCCGGGCCGGTCGCCGCCGGCCCGGCGAGGCCGGCCGTGACCTGGGGCTCGGTGGCCGCGATGATCGAGAACCCGTGGTGGATCGACGCGGACCGCCCGGCGGCGTTGGTCAGCACCACGTCCCGGGTGCCGGTGGCGGCGCCCGTTAGATCGAACGTCGCCGTGAGACCGCGACCGTCGCTGGCCGGGTCAACCGAGCTGGCGGTGATCGTCGATGGCCGCCGCCGGTCAGCTGCGCCCGGAGCCTGCCGGCGAAGCCCGCGCCCGCCACCGTCACCGTCGCGGTGCCGTCGTTGCCCGCGGTGGCCGGATCGACAGCCGTCAGCGCGATCGCCTCGTTGAGGATCGTCCCCGTTGCGCGGTTGAGCGCCAGGCTCGCGCCCGACGGGTCGCTCAGGTCGACGAAGAACGTCCGGTCGGGACCGGGGGGTAGCCGCGCCGAGCACGGTGACGGAGATCGTCTGCTGCGTCACGCCGGGAGCGAACGTGCGCAGGCCGGAGGCGGCGGTGTAATCCTGTCCGGCGACGGCCGTCCCTTTAGCGGTGGCGTAGGTGACGGTGATCGGAGAGCCCTGGGCGCTCGACAGCGACACCGTGAACGTGGCGGTGACGCTGCCCGACGCCGGGCGCGCGACGGTCACGTCGGTGATCGACAGTGACGGGGCGGCGTCGAAGGTGGCGGTCACAGTCGTGTCCGAACTCAGCAAGATCGTGCAGGTGCCGGTACCCGAGCAGCCGCCGCCGTTCCAGCCGGTGAACGTCGATCCCGCCGCTGCCGCCGGGCTCAGCGTCACCGTGGTGCCCGAGGCAAAGCCGTGTGAGCATGTGCCTGGACAGGGAGATGCCGGCGGGCGAGCTGCTGACCGACCCTGTGCCGGCTCCGGCGATCGTCACGGTGAGCGCGGGGGACGTTGTCGGTGCGGAGAACGTCGCCGTCACGGCCGCGTCGGCGTTCATCGTCACGGTGCAGGTCCCGGCTCCCGAGCATCCAGCCCCCGACCAGCCGGTGAACGTGGAACCGGCGGCCGGTGTCGCGCTGAGGGTGACGGTCGTGCCGGCATCGAACCCTAGCAGTTCCCGGGCAGTCGATGCCGGCCGGTGAGCTCGTCAACGCCCCCGAGCCCGTTCCGGCGACCGATGTCGTCAAGGTGGCGGCGAGGCCCGTGAGCGTCACGTCTGCGGCGTGGTAGGTGACGCTGTAGGGACCGCCGTCCAGCCCGGTCACGGTGGTGAACGTCCCCGATACCGTGCCGGCCTGCAGGACCGTGAACGTCTGCCCGGTGCCCGGGTGAAGTCGCTCGCGGACGACACCGCGAGCGTGCCGTCGAGGCTGGCCGTGCCGGTGACGTGCAGCTGATCGTTGCCCGAGGACGTGATCTGCGCAGACAGGAACCCGCTGGGCTGCTGGGTGTAGTCGCCGGTGACGTCGATGGTCGCGGGCGAGGCGCCGGGAGTGACCTGGCCACCGTTGACGAGGCTGCCGTCGACGGTGCCCGCACCGCTCAGCGTCCCGCCTTGCAGCGCGGTCCCACCCGTCGCGGCCAGAGTTGCGGTCGCGCCCCCCAGGTTGGTCGTACCCGCCGGCTGCGTGTAGGTGCCAGGGACATTCAGCTGTCTGTCCGTTCGCGACCATGACCTCACCGGCATTCGCGAGCTGGCCGTTGGGGTACAGCACGGTCTGATCCACGGCGAACGTCGCGTCGTTGGCCACGGCCCCCGTGATCGTGCGCGTGCCCTGGCCGGCGAGCCCGGGCTCGGCCGCGATCGTGCCGTCATTGGTGAGGGTCCCGGCGGAGATGGTCAGCGCGGCGTTGCGCGGGTAGGAGCCGCTGGGGCTGGCGTTGAGCAACTCGATCGTCCCGTGGTTCGTGGCCCCGCCGGCGGCGGTGATGTCGGCATCTCCGAACCCGTTGGCGTCCAGCGCGTAGGCGATGAGCGTGTAGCCGGAGGCGATGTCGCCCGACACGGTGTTGCTCGAGCCGCCGAGGCGGAACGTGCCGCCTCCCGAGCCGGTGAAGTTGCCGGCTACGTTCACGGCGGTGATCGGCTGCCCGGTGAGGCTCCCGCCGGTCACGGTCAGCGTCGCGAGACCTTGGAGGGCGTTGGCGTTCGGTCCGGGGCTGTGGTCGTAGATCGCCCCCTGGTCGGTGATCGTCCCGCCGGCGAGGGCGACGGTTCCCGGCGAACCGGTGTTGTCGATGCTCAGCTGATGGCCGGCGAGGACGGTAAGGGCGCCCCGGTTGGTGAACGTCGCGGTGGTGTTGCAGTCCAGACATAGCGACTGGTTGACGGTCAGCGCCGCGCCGACGGCGTTGATCAGGTTGCCGTCGATCGTGCGCGCCCCCAGCCCTGCGGTTCCCGGCGACGAGAGAATCGTGCCGTCGTTGGTGATCGTTCCCGACGTGGCGTTCAGCGCGGTCGTGCCGCTGTTCGATGTGCCGCCGGGATCGTCGTTGGTGAGCGTGATCGTGCCGTGGTTGGCGACATCGGAGCTGGTCGTCAAGGTCGTGTTGGCGACGAAGCAGCAGGCGGTCGCGGAGTCGAGCACGAGCGCGTAACTCGCGGGCACGTCACTGGAAAGCGTGTTGCCCGACCCCCACAGGTGCAGCGTTTCGTCCCCCGTGCCGGCAAGGCTGACCGCCGCGTTGTATGCAGCGATCGCGTGTCCGCTGATCGTTCCGCCGCTGACGTGAAGCGTGGCGGTGCCGCCCTGTCCGTTTCCCTGGTTGGCCGGGTCGGAGGTGTGGTCATCGATGGATCCCTGGTCAGCGATCGCCCCCCCGGTGACGTCGAACGTTCCCGGCGAGCCCGTGTCGTCGACCCTCAGCCGCTCTCCGGGGGCCACGTTGATCGCCCCGCCGGTCGTGAATGTCGCGGTTGAGTTGCAGTCGACGCAGAGGGACTGGTTGACGGCGACCGTTCCATCTGAGGCGTTGGTGATCGCGCCATCGATCGCTCGACCTCCGAGACCCGCGGTACCGGACTCCGACGCGATCGTGCCGTGATTGGTGATCGCGCCCGCGGTCGCGTCGAGGGTCGTCGTGCCCGAGCTCTGCGTGCCTGCGGGATCGTCGTTGGTGAGCTCGATCGTGCCGTCGTTGGTGATCGCGGTGCTCGTCGTCAGCGTGGTGTTGGCGACGAAGCAGCAGTTCGTCGACGAGGCGAGGATGAGGGTCTCGCCGGCCGGGACATCGGTGGCCAGAGTGTTGTTGGCGCCCCAGAGCTCGACGGTCGCGTGCCCGGCCCCGCTCAGGCTGACGGCGACGTTGACGCCATCGATCGGGTTGCCGCTCAGCGTTCCTCCGCTGACGTTGAGCGTCGCAGTGCCGCCCTGACCGTTTCCGTTGTTCGTCGGGTTCGACGTGTGGTCGTCGATCGCCCCTTGGTCGTCGATCGCGCCTCCCGTGACCGAGAACGTTCCCGGCGTGCCGGTGTTGTCGATCACGAGCTGCTGGCCGGCGGCCACGTTGATCGAGCCGCCGGTGGTCAGCGGTGCCGTCGTGTTGCAGTTCACGCACAGTGACTGGTTGACCGTCAAGGTGGCGCCGGACGCGTTCGTGATCGTGCCCTCCAGGGAGCGCGATCCCTGGCCGTCCGGCCCGGGATCGGACACGATCGTGCCGTCGTTGGTCAGGGTCCCCGACACCGTCACGCCGGCGATCGCGTTCGTGCTCTGAGTGGTCGGGTCGGGATCGGTCAGCTCGAGCCGCGCGCTGTTGGTGATGTCCCCGCTGGCCGTCAAGGTGGCGTTGCCCGGCCCGGTGTTGTCGGCAAAGGACGCGCTCACCGCGAGCGTCTGTCCGTCACTGCCTCCGCCCAGCGTCAGGGAGGCGACGTGCTGGCTCCCGGTCAGGGTCACCGTGTAGGCGCCGCTGACGGTGATGCAGGCGGCCGAGGGGGACGATGGAACGCCGTTGCTCCACTTGCTGGCGTCGGTCCAGCTTCCGCTGACCGGGGATTGCCAGGAGGTGTCGCAGCCCGCCGCGCTGGCGCCCACTGCGACAGCGAGGACAACGGCCGTCGTGCCAGCCAACCCGAGGAGCGTGGCGAGAGCCCGGATGGAGATCCCTCTCATGAGCCGGCACGAGGCTAAGGGCGTCAAGCCGGCCTGTCGATTAGCAGAATTGCGTACCGATCACGTCTCCGATCCGGGGGGAGGGCTACCCTGTTCCCCATGGAGGGTGCCTGGCTGGCACGCGTTCGTTGGCGAAAGCGCGGCGCCTGGCTGTGGCCGATGTTCGTCGTGCTCTCGTTCGGCGACGGGTTGATCGGCCACGCGCTGCCGGTGTCGGGGCGCCAGCAGAGCGTGGTCGGCGGAATCGTCGTCGGACTCGCCCTCAACCTGGTGGCGGTCGTGCTGCTCTCCCGCCCGCTGGGCGCCGTGCTGCGCCGCCGCCGGCGCGACCTGCCGACGGGGGTGGCGCGCAACTACGCCGGGACGCTGTGCCTGGCGTTGATCACGGTCGGGTTCGTCGCCGCCGGTGAGGCCAATCGCACGACGATCCGCTCCGACGATGCCGCCTATCGCGATGCCCTTGTCCGCGCCGAGGCCTACATCGGCGACCACGCCCCGGCACCGTTCCGCCGCGACCTCGCCCATGCCGACACGTTCGTCATCCAGCCCGACAGCATCTACCGCACATGCGTGCCCAACGCCGGCCGAACCCGCACCTACTGCGTGATCGTGCGCCGCTCGCTCCCGTTCGCCCGCAGCGTCGTGTTCGCCGGCTACGAACCGAACTCGGTGTTCGGCGCCGGCGTCAACTGATCAGAGCGCGGCGCGCTTGAGCGCGCGCTGGGTCGACTTCCAGCGGCGATCGACGGCCGCGTGACGCGGGTTGCGGCCGTGGCCGAACAGGGCGCGCCACTGCGCGGCATCGACGGCGCTGGAGCGCACGATCGTGCACTGGCAGCCGGCGTGGGCGCGACCGTGGTCGGCGGCCGCACGGGTGGCGAACAGCCGGTTGGCGGCATGGCGATGGCAGGCCTTGCACGAGCAGTGCGGTCCCGCCTTGAGGCGGTAGGACAACCCGGGGGTCGCCGCCTGTGCCGTACCGACCCAGGTCAGGCCGGCGAGCATCGTGGCGCCCCGCATCAGCGCAGCCCGGCGGGAGATCAACATGCGCATCCTTGCTGTGATTCGAAGGGGGGAAGACGGCGCTCGACCTGAGGAGCCCCACCCGGCAAAAGGCTCGCCCGAGGGCGAGCAGAACATGTCAGGTGAGGCATCTCCGGCCGAGCGCCGTGCTCGCCTCATCGGTCGCCCCGCGTGGACGCTTGAGCGATCTGGACAATTAGACGGGATCCAGGCGTACGGGCAGGCGAAACAGCGAGGCGAAGCGCAGCGCCAAGAACGGGTCTCCCGAGAGCTCGAAGCGTCCGCTGGAGATGAGCTCGGGCCAGGTCACGGTGCCGCGGACGAGCGCGATCAGATCATCAGCGCCGATGAGCGCGCGGGCGCCGGCCCGCGGCTCGGGTCCCGGGCTCACCTGGCAGCGGTTGTCCGCGATGGCGAGGGTGAAGGCGCGCGGCGGCCGGTCTCCGGGATCGCGAATCGCCAGCTCGATGGTGGCCTGCAGATCGTCGGCGGCCGACGCGTCGAAGCGCATGACCATCGCCCGGGGGAGGGCGCGCAGGACGATGGCGTGGGCGAGTCGGTTCACGACAGAAGATGCTCCATCGCCTCGGTGGGATCCGAGAACAGCATGAGCGCGTCGTCGGTGGCCACCATCCGGCCGTAGTGCGTCGACATCTCGTGCTGGATCGAGTAGGCGTCGATCGCGTAGCCGAGGGCGTGCGAGACCTCGTCGTAGTCGATGACCAGCCGGTCCTGGGCGCGGATGTCCCAGAAGGAGGCCTGCTCGAGGACCTCGATGCCCTCCTGGCCGGCGAGGCAGCGGGCAACCGCGTCACCCTCGGCCGACTTGGCCATGACGATCCCCACGTAGTCATAGGAGCCGTCGGTCGACGCGACCCGCGCGGCCCGGGCGACCGGCCGCCGGGGCGCGCGGGCGGCGGCAGCCGCGGGCGTGACCGGGGCCTCCGACGCCGGCGACGGCTCGTAGCCGACGAGCTCACAGCACTCCGGCAGCCCGGCGTCGTCGAGCAGCTGGCCGGCGTAGCCGCGGATCCGGTCGCTGGCCCGCGCGGCGTCGACCCCGACGGTCTCGCCGACCGGCGCCAGGGCGGCGGCCGCGTCCACCGCCGCCGGCAGCCAGTCGCGCACCCAGCCGGCGATCGTCGCGCGGTTCGCGACGCCATGCTCCTCGTCGGCGAGCAGAAACCGAGTGAGGTTGACCATCCACCGGCGCGCCCACTCCCACTCCTGGGTCTCGGCCCGGGCGAGCACCGGGGTGACGGTGTCGCCGTGGGCGGCCGCCGCCCGGGTGCCGAGCTCGCGGCGGATGAGCGTGGCCACCGTCGGCTCGAAGCACAGGTTGGCGGCGACGAGCACCTCGCCCCAGTCGGCGGTGGCGGCCAGGCGCTCCAGGTAGCGCCGGGTCGGCTGCCACGCGGCGTCGTGCAGGAACGCCGCCCGCGCGGGCTCGATCGGCAGCTCGGCGCCGAGCCGCGGCTCCAGGTCCATCGCGTAGAGGACGATCGCCTGGGCCGAGCGCTGCTTGTGGGCCGCCTGCAGGCACACGCAGGTGGCCACCGTGTCCGACAGGCAGTCACGCGCGGCGGTGGCCAGCGCGAACCACAGCCCGTGCTCGACGAAGGCCGGGACCTGCAGGGATGAAAACAGGAATGAGACCCATTCTCGTGAGAAGTCCCCGAACAGGTCCTGCTCGGCGGCCGAGCGCACCGCCCCCTCGATCTGCTGCTCGACGGCCGACCCCGCCTGGTAGAAGGGGCGCTCCCACTGCTCGCCGGGGTCGCGGAAGGCAAACCAGTCCCGGCTGCGCAGGGCAGTGGACTCGTCGCTCCAGGTGCCCCGCCCGTCGGCGAAGCTGACCGGCCAGCCTCGCCGCAGATGGCGGTGCACCGACGGCTGGGTGTCGACGGTGACGTCCTCGTACAGGGTGGCCCGGCGCCCGGCCGGCGCAAACCACCCGAAGGCGCGCTCGTCGACGGTCGCCGCCGCCTCGGCCAGCTCCGGCGCGGCGGCGTCGGCCGAGGTCGTGAAGCGGTCCTGGAAGATCCGCGCCGGATCGACGCCGCGCCCGCCGAGCAGCCCCTCCACGGCCTCGAGCATCGGCGGCGGACCGCACATGTAGACGTCGGGCCCGTCGAGCTCCTCGTCGATCGCCTCGTGCACGAACCCCTCGGTCACGGGGGTGAAGACGAAGTCGTGAAGGCGCTCGCCGAGCCGGGCGATCTCGTCGGTGGCGAACAGATCCGCCTCCGAGCGCGCGCCGTAGAAGAAGCGGATCGGCCGCCCGCAGCCCTCGGCGGCGAGCTGGCGCAGGACGCCGAGCACGGGCGCCATCCCCGACCCGCCGGCGACCATCAGGATCGGCGCGTCGGAGCGCCGCAGGTGAAACGCGCCGTACGGGCCGGTGAACCGCAGCTCGGTGCCGGCGACGATCGAGGCGCCGAGCATTCCCGACAGCCGCCCACCCGGGTAGCGCTTGATCATCAGCTCCAGGCGGCCGGTCCCCGGCAGGCTGGCGATCGAGAACGAGCGGCGGGCGCCGTCCTCGCCGGGGACGTGGACGTCGATGTACTGGCCGGGCAGCCACGCGAAGTCCTCGGGCACGGTCAGCGTCAGCCCGACGATGTCGCTCGTCAGCTCGGTCACCGCCTCGACGACCCCCGTCGCCTCGCGGATGGCGTTCTCCAGGCGGTAGTTGTCGGGGTCGTAGTGCAGGAGCTCGACGACGACGTCGGTGGTCGGCATCGCGCGGCACATGAGGGCGTAGCCGCTGCTGCGCTCGGTGTCTGAGAGCGCGAAGTTCGAGTAGGGCGCGAGCTCGACGTCGCCCTGCAGCAGGTAGCACTTGCAGGCCGAGCACTGGCCCTCGCGACAGCCGTGGGCCAGGGCGTATCCCTGGCGAAAGGCGGCGTCGAGGACCGTCTCCTGCGCGCCGCAGTCGATCGTCTCGGCGATCGGCTCGAGGCGGACCTTCACGCCGGGGAGCTCCAGTCGCCGGAGGGCAGGCCGAGCTCGCGGGCGACGCGGATGTTCGGGCTCTGCAGGCGCAGGTCGTGCGCGCGGATGTCCGACAGCGTCCAGCGCCCGCCCTCGCGGAGGTGGGGCTGGCCGATCAGCGTCTCGCCGTCGGCGCGCACGAAGCCGAGGTCCTCGATCACCCGCGACGCCTCCCAGCCGTCGTAGCGATCCAGGTAGTTGCGATCGCCGGTGTAGCGGCCGGGATTGGACTCGTCGAGCCAGCGGCACTCCTTCGAGCAGTAGAAGCGGGTGCGCTGACCGACGACGTGATGGACGCGGTCGGCGGCAGAGACGCACAGGCCCTGGCAGGTCCAGCAGAACGGGGGCGCCATGTTGATGAAGTCCAGCGGCAGAAAGCCGTTGGCGGGATCGGCGCCCGCCCGGAACGCCTCGAAGAACGCGCCGTACTCGGCATACCAGCCCGGGTACTTGGACTCGAACCACTCGAAGTCGCGCTCGTCGAGCGGATCGAAGCGCCAGAAGCTCAGCGGCCAGGCCGCGAACGCGAGCACCGCGTGACGGTGATGGATGCCGGCCACGAGCCGCTCGCGGGCGCGCTCGAACATGTCGGGCGGGATGTCGAGCCCGAGCTTGCCCAGCTTCATGATGTAGGCGCGGTGCCAGTCGTCGCGCACCCAGCGGTCCCACTTGTCCACGAAGCACTCCGGGTCGGAGCGATCGCGCGAGAAGTACTCGGTGACGACCGCCGAGAACACGTCGATGAACGCGTGGTTGATCCAGAACGCCTGCTGGAGGTCGCGTTCGATCAGCGGCGCGTTGTGGTCGTCCTGGAGGACGGTGAGGAGCGTCGCGTAGCCGTTGGAGATGTGGCGCGCCTCGTCGGACTGGACGCTGAGATACGTCGTCGGCAGGGTGAAGTCGCCGTTGCGCGCGGCCACGTCGGGGGTGGCGACGAACACGATGTTCGTGAACGCCGTCTCGGCCACCACCTGGAGGGTGAACGCGCACTGGATCGGATCGCCGACCATGAAGTGCGAGAGCATGTTGACCCCGGGATTGGTGAGCACCGAGCCCGAGAGCGCCTGGGCGCCGATGTTCCAGCCGGCGGGATCGGGGACGTTCTGCGCGTACCACCGGGCCAGCGACATCTGCATCCCGGTGTGGCGGATCTCGTCGACGAACTGCACGTGGTAGCCGTTGCGCAGCTCGTTGTTGGGAACCGCGCTCATCAGCATCGACATGCAGCGGCCCGCGGCGACCTCGGCGAAGTTGGTGACCGGAATGAACGCCTTGAGGATCTCCAGCCAGCGCTCGTTGGCCTTGTGGGGCATGTCGGCGCGGACCGCCGCGTCGTGTCCGCCGTAGACGCGCTCGTCCTTCTCGAGCTCCATCGGCAGGTACTCGCGCATGATGTGGCGCATCGGGTCCTTGGCCTTGTGGGGGAACCGGTAGCGCGTCGGATAGCGGACGGCGGGGTCGTGGTAGTCGGCCTCCCAGCCGAGCTGGGCGATCCGCTCGTGGGTCTGGGTGATGCTGCGACGGCGGGGGGTGGCGTCCATGTGCCGGAGACCCTACGCCTGTGTCCGGGCACATTTCTCCGCTTTTCGACAACGTGTCAGACGGCCGCGTTTGTCATCATTTGCTAATGAGCGCCACCCAAGTGCTGCCGCGCGAGACCGTCGAGTTCGTCCTCTCCGAGCTCGACACGATCGTCGCCGAGATCGTAGCCGCGGTGCGCGAGGCCAGCCCCATGTACGGGGAGGTGCTCTCGGCGCCCGAGGGGATCGGGCTGCGCCTCGGCGTCGAGCAGGCGATCCGGGCGTTCCTGGAGGCGATCGCCCGCGGCGAGCCGGTCGGCGGAGGACGCTCGGAGACCGACGAGCTGTGGCGGCGGCTGGGGGAGGCGGAGTTCCAGGCCGGCCGCGGGCTCGACGAGCTGCGCCTGGCGTTTCGTGCCGGGACGCGCGCCGCCTGGCGGGCGGCCGCCGCGGTCGCGGTCCGCGCCGACATCTCCGCGCCGGTGGCCATCGCCCTGGCCGAGGCGATCTTCGTCTACGGCGACGATCTGGCCAGCGACGTCGTCGAGGGCTACCTGCGGATGCAGTCAGACGAGGCGGGTGAGCGCGAGCGCCGGCGCCGGCGTCTGGCGGCGGTCCTGCTCGACCCGGCCGGCTACGACGCCGAGGCGGTGGCCCGGGCCGCCGAGCTTGCCCGCTGGACGGTCCCACGCGAGCTCGCCGTGGTCGCGCTGGGCACCGACACCCCGGGGTCGCTGACCGGACGGCTCGATGGCGACGTGCTCGTCGGCGCCGACGAGGAGGGAGCGTGGCTGATCGTTCCCGACCCCGAGGGGCCGGGCCGCGCGGCGGCGATCGATCGGACGCTCGAGAACGAGCCGGCGGCGGTCGGCGTGGCGGTGGCGCCGGCGCACGCTCGCCGCTCGCTGCGCTGGGCCCGGCTGGCTCTGGCCATCGCCGGCGAGAGCGACTCGGCGGTGCGCGCCGGCGACCATCTGTCGACGGTCATCCTCCTCCAGGACGGCGAGCTGGCGCGGGCGTTCGCCGACGCGCGGCTCGCCGCCCTCGGCGGGCTGGCGGACGGCGAACGCGAGCGGCTCACCGAGACCCTGGCCGCGTGGCTGGACCATCAGCGCCACACCCCGCAGATCGCCGCGGCGCTCCACGTTCACCCGCAGACGGTCCGCTACCGGATCGCCAAGCTGCGCGAGCTGCTCGGCGACGCGATCGACGATCCCGACGGGCGCTTCGAGCTCCAGCTCGCGCTGCGGATCGAGGCGGCGCTCGGTTAGGCGTCGTCGAGGTCGGCCAGCGCCTCGACCTCGGCGGTCTGCAGCGGCAGGCAGACCCGGCAGAAGTCCTCGCCGAACGGCGTCAGGCACACGGAGCGCTGGACGGTCTTGGCCCGGCCGGCCTTGCCGATCGCCTCCAGCACGTCGGGCTGGGCCTCGAGGACCTGATAGGCCGAGACGTCTCCGACGGGCTCGCGGCTGAACCAGATGAGCCCCAGGCGCTCGAGGTTGTTCAGGTAGGCCGGCACGCGATCGAGGTGGGCGACGCCGGCCTCGCGCCCGATCATGCTCAGGCCGGAGGCGATCATCTGCGAGCCCACGCCGATCAGGTTGGCGGCCCGGACGTCGATCGCCGGCTGATCGCCCTCGGTGGCCAGCAGGCGCAGGATCCGACCCTCGTCGGGCGCCAGCTCGGTGAGGATGTGGGCGTAGGCGGGATGGGCGCGCTCCTCGGGCTCGATCTCGGCGGCGGCCCGCAGCAGGCGCGCGCCCTGAACGCGGAGCCCCACCGCCGCGGCGGCGGCGCCGTTGCGCGACCCGTTGGACGCGGACGCGTCGCCGGCGGCCGGCATCAGCCGCTCGAGGCGGGCGTCGAGCTCGGTGATGCCGAGCAGGTCGCGGGCGTACTGGCGCAGCTCCTCGCCGAGCGCGGACACGACGTCGCCGCCGACCACCGGCCCGGCCGCCACCCGGACCACGCGCACGCTCGTGCGGACGTAGGCGGTCGCCGACCACTTGGCCAGCCGCCAGCCGGCGCCGGCGGCGAGGCGGGCCAGCGCCGGCGAGCTGCGCACGACATCGGCGTCGAGGATCGGCTCGCGGTCGGCGCTCATCCGAAGATCGCCAGGTGGATCAGACCGCCGGCGAGGCCGAGGACGGCGCCATGCGCGAGCAGCAGCCACTCGTCCTCCTTGGTGGCCGTTCGCAGCAGGTCGGCGAAGTCGTGGGGAGCCATGGCTCGGATCCGCTCGGTGATCAGCTTACGCATCGCCGCGCTCTGCGTGCGACTGAACTCGGGGTCGCGCAGCGGCTCCATCATCTGATCGATCGGCTCGGTGGCGAACGCGTCGCGGATCGCGTCGTACTCGTGCGTGCCCAGGGCGACGCGCACGGCGCCGCTGGCGCGGCCGGTGGCCTGATCGATCGCTGGGCGCATCGAGGATTCGATCAGGGCGCGCGTGCGGTCTGACTGGGGGCCGGTGAGCAGCTCGGAACCGAATTCGGCGACGGTGAGGATCTCGTCGGCGACGATGCGCGCGTACACCTCGGCGACGTCGTGCTGGCGGCGGATGAACAGCCCGTGGAGGGTGAACGGCCCCCACCGCCGGGGCTCGGCGGGCTCATAGATCATCCACAGGGCGACGTAGTTGGTGACCCAGCCGACGAGCACGCCGAGGATCGGCAACAGCCACCAGAAGGTGACGAAGTGGGTGAGCAGCGCCACCGGGATCCCCAGCGCGAACCCGAAGAAGAAGCCGAAGTTCTGGATGAACTTCAGCTCGCGCTGGCCCATGTCGAGAAACACGCGGTTGGCCAGCTCGGGATCGAAGCGCTTGATCACCATCAGCTTGACGTCGACGAGCGACTCGATGTGCTCCCCGATCTCGGCGGTGAGCTCGTGCACGACGTCGGGCAGCTGGTCGCGCACCCGGCGGTGGACCATCTCCTTGATCTGAGCCGGGAGCTCGCGCCACAGCGTCGGCTGCTCGCGCTCCATGATCCGGTCGACGACCGCATCGATGTCGTCCTGCGAGGAGATGATGATCTGCTCGGCGATCTTGTCGGGCTCCAGCTCGGAGAAGAAGTCCGCGGGGGTCCCGATCTTGGCGATCCCGCTGTCGACGGCGAGGCTGCCCATCTTGGCCGCGCGCGACGGCACGATGCCCTGCCAGCCGATCCCGCCGACCATCACCCCTGGGATCTGCTGCAGCTTGCGGGGCAAAAGGCGGGCCAGCTGGGCCACCCACGGCGCGCGCCAACCCCGGAAGTGCACCGGGTAGAAGAGCATGAGCACGCCGGTCCAGTTGGTCACGTAGCCGATGACCCCGGTGACGAACGGGACGGTGATCAGGGCGATTGTGCTCTTGCTCACGACCGCGCAAACCTACGCCACCTGGCAAGCTCCGGGCCCCACATGACATTCATCGCACTGATAACCGGGGCTTCAAGCGGGATCGGCGAGGCCACCGCGCGGCGGCTCAGCCGCGAGCCCGACACCCAGCTCGTGCTCGTCGCCCGCCGCCGCGAGCGCCTCCAGCAGTTGGCCTCCGAGCTCGGCGGCGCGACCGTCGTCGCCGCCGATCTGACCGAGCCCGGCGCGCCCGAGCGGGTGCGCGACGCCGTCGCGGCCGAGCACGGCGGGCAGCTGCACATGCTCGTCAACAACGCGGGGGCGGCGTGGCGGGGGCGCTTCAGCGAGACCGGGTGGGCCAACGTCGAGCGTCACATGCGGCTCAACTTCGAGGCGCCGCTGCGCCTCACCGAGGCGCTGCTGCCGATGCTGCGCGCGACCGCCGCTTCCGGTGGCGCCGATCCGCGGCGCCGGGTGTGCATCGTCAACGTCGCGAGCACCGCCGGCCGGGTGTCGCGCCCCGGCTCGGGCGCCTACTCGGCGAGCAAGTTCGCGCTCGCCGGCTGGAGCGACGCGCTCTATGCCGAGGAGCGCGAGCACGGGGTGCACGTGGGCCTGGTGCTTCCCGGGTTCGTCGTCACCGAGGGCTTTCCCGGCGCCGAGCTGCGATCCAGCGTGAAGACGCGATGGCTCGTCGGCCGGCCCGAGACGGTGGCCGAGGCGATCCTCGATGCCGGTCCCCGTGGACGGGCCGAGCGCTACGCGCCGCGGCCGTATGGCCTGGCCGCGGCGGCGCGGATCCTCGTGCCGGCGCTCGTGCGCCGCGCGGTCGCCGGCGGCGCGTTCACGACGCGGACCGGCCACTCCGACTGACCGCGCGGCGAGGCCCGCCGGGCTTAAGCTACGGTGGTGTAACTATGGAGAACGGAAACCTGCGCCGGGTGGCTGTCCTGGGCGGCAGCCGGATTCCCTTCGCGCGTCAGAACGGCCCCTACGCCCAGGCCTCCAACCAGGACATGCTGACCGCGACGCTCGACGCGCTCGTCACCAAGTTCTCGCTCGAGGGCGAAGCGGTGGGCGAGGTCGCCGCCGGCGCCGTGCTCAAGCACAGCCGGGATTTCAACCTGTCTCGGGAATCGGTGCTCGGGTCGCGCCTGGCCCCCGAGACGCCCGCCTACGACGTCCAGCAGGCGTGCGGCACCGGCCTGGAGGCGACGATCCTCGTCGCCAACAAGATCGCCCTCGGGCAGATCGATTCGGGGATCGCCGGCGGGGTCGACACGACCTCCGACGCGCCCCTGGCCCTCAACGAGGATCTCCGCGAGCTGCTGCTCGAGCTCAACCGGACGAAGTCCAACGCCGGCCGGCTGAAGCTGCTGGCGCGGCTGCGCCCCGGCCAGATCGTCCCCGAGATCCCCCGCAACGCCGAGCCGCGCACCGGCCTCTCGATGGGCGAGCACACCGCGATCATGGCCCGCGACTGGGGGATCGACCGCCCCTCCCAGGACGAGCTGGCCGCGACCAGCCATCGCCATCTCGCCGCCGCCTACGACACCGGGTGGATGGACGACCTCGTCGTGCCGTTCCTCGGCCTGGAGCGCGACCAGAACCTGCGCCCGGACTCCAGCCCCGAGAAGCTGGCCAAGCTCAAGCCCGTGTTCGGGGGTCCCGACGGCACGATGACGGCCGGCAACTCGACCCCGCTCAGCGATGGCGCCTCGACGGTGCTGCTCGCCTCCGAGGAATGGGCCGCGGAGCACGGCATCCCCGTCCAGGCGTACTTCACGACCGCGCAGACCGCCGCCGTCGACCACGTGCACAAGCGCGAGGGCCTGCTCATGGCGCCGGCCTATGCGATGCCGAAGATGCTGGCGCGCGCCGGCCGCCGGCTGCAGGACTTCGACTACTACGAGATTCACGAGGCGTTCGCCGCGCAGGTGCTGAGCACGCTCAAGGCGTGGGAGGACCCGGTCTTCTGCTCCGAGCGGCTCGGCCTCGACGCTCCGCTGGGCGCGATCGACCGCGCCCGGCTCAACGTCCACGGCGGCTCGCTGGGGGCCGGCCACCCGTTCGGCGCCACCGGGGGGCGGATCGTCGCCAGCCTGGCCAAGACCCTGAGCGAAGCGGACCCCGCCCAACCGGCGATGGGCGTCATCTCCGTCTGCGCCGCCGGGGGGCTCGGCGTCACCGCGATCATGGAGGCACCGACGCACGATGACTGACCGCTACCAGCAGCTCGTCAACACCCCGATCGGCAAGCTCGTCACCAAGCAGGTCGGGCTGCCGGCCCCGCCGCGCCTGGAGCGCTTCGCGCCCGGGCAGCCGGTGGTCACCGGCCCGGTCCTGTTTGGAGCGCCCGGCACGGCCCGCCTCGGCCCGGCGGTGGCGGGGATCCTGGCGGCGATCGACGCCGAGACGCTGACCCCGATGGACGAGGGGCTGCGCACCGCCGCCGCCCAGGCTGGTCTGCAGGCCGGCATCTTCAACCCGGAGGCCGCGCCCCCCGAGCAGCGCTTCAAGGCACTCGTCCTCGACGCGACCGGGATCGAGTCCAGCGACGAGCTGGGCGAGGCCTACGCCTTCCTGCATCCCGCGATCCGGCGAGTGATGACATCCGGCCGGGTGATCGTGCTCGGCACGCCTCCCGAGCAGTGCGCCGAGCCGGCGGCGGCGATCGCCCAGCGCGCGCTCGAGGGCCTCGTGCGCGCGATCGGCAAGGAGGTCAAGAAGGGCGCCACCGCCCAGCTCATCTATGTCGCGCCGCGGGCCGAGGGTCAGCTCGAGTCCACGCTGCGCTTCTTCCTCTCGCCCAAGTCGGCGTTCGTCTCCGGCCAGGTGGTGCGCATCGGCAAGCCGGTGGTCGGGGCGAGCGGACGCGGCTCGGTGGACTGGGAGTCCCCGCTGGCCGGCAAGGTGGCGCTCGTCACCGGGGCGGCGCGCGGCATCGGCGCGGCCATCGCCGAGGTGCTGGCGCGCGACGGCGCCCACGTCGTCGGCCTCGACGTGGCCCCGATGGCCGAGGAGCTGATCGAGGTCACCGCCGTGCTCGGCGGCTCGTCGATCACCGCCGACATCACCGACGAGGACGCGCCGGCGACGATCGCCCAGCGACTGGATCAGACCCACGGCGGCGTCGACATCGTCGTCCACAACGCCGGGGTGACCCGCGACAAGACCCTCGGGCGGATGACGCCCGAGCAGTGGAACGGGCTGATGGCGATCAACCTGACCGCGCCCCAGCGGATCACCGAGGAGCTGCTGGCCCGCGACCTGCTGCATCAGAACGGCCGCATCGTCGGCGTCTCCTCGATCAGCGGGATCGCCGGTAACGCCGGGCAGACCAACTACTCCACCTCCAAGGCCGGAGTGATCGGGATGGTGCAGGTGACCGCCCCGGCGCTCGCCAAGCGGGGGGTGACGATCAACGCGGTCGCGCCCGGGTTCATCGAGACCCAGATGACGGCGGCGATGCCGTTCGCGCTGCGCGAGGCGGGCCGGCGGATGAACAGCGTCTCCCAGGGCGGGCTGCCGATCGACGTCGCCGAGACGATCGCCTGGTACGCCAACCCCGGCTCGGCGGGCGTCACCGGCAACGTCGTGCGTGTCTGCGGCCAGAGCCTGATCGGGGCCTGAGGTGCCCGAGACCGATCGCGAGCTGAGCAGCGCCCCCTCGATGCTGCCGCTGTTCGCGCGGGCGGGCGCCTCGCTCATTCCCGGGGCGTCACGGCTGCCGTGGATCGGCGGCGGGGGCGGGGACGTCCCCGATCAGGCGCTGACGCTGTCCGACGTCGCGGTCGACCGCGACCGGCTGGCCGCCTATGACCGGGTGTGCGGCTTCGCGCTGTCCGACACGCTGCCGCCGACCTACCTGCACATGCTGGCCTTTCCGCTGCATCTGGCGCTGATGACCGGCGGCTCGTTCCCGCTGCCGGCGATCGGGCTCGTGCACATCACCAATCAGATCGTGCAGCACCGTCCCGTCGATGCCGGGGAACGGTTCGACGTGCGGGTGTGGGCGACGCCGATCGAGCCCCACCCGCGGGGGCGGCAGTTCGCGATCCGCACCGAGGTCCACGTCGGCGCCGAGCTCGTGTGGGAGGAGACGTCGGTCAATCTCAAGCGCGGACGCTCGGATGACTCGGTGCCGCCGCCGCCGGCCCCGCCGAGCAGCGAGGGCCTTCCGGTCAGCGCCACGTGGCGCCTTCCCGGCGACCTCGGTCGCCGCTACGGGTCGGTGTCGGGCGACCTGAACCCGATCCACGTCCACTCGCTCAGCGCCCGCCTGTTCGGCTTTCCCTCGGCGATCGCCCACGGGATGTGGACCAAGGCCCGCTCGCTGGCGGCCCTCGGCTCCCAGCTGCCCCCGCGGTTCACCGTCGACGTGGCCTTCAAGCGGCCGATCCTGCTGCCCGCCACCGTGCACTTCGCCGAGGCGGCCGCGGGCGACGCGATCACCTTCGGGGTGCGCGACGCCAAGCGCGACACCCCTCACCTCGACGGGATCGTCGAGCTACTCGCCGGCTGACGGCGGGGCGGCGCTCGCGGGCGGCGTCAGCTCGTCGAAGACGACGTGCAGGGCGTCCATGACGGCCGCCGCGGTGCGCAGCTCCTCGTCGGAGAACGGCTCCAGGGCGGCGTTCCAGCGCGGCGCGATCCGCGCGTGGCGCTCCTCGAGCAGTCGGTGACCGCGTTCGGTCAGCGAGGTCAGCACCACCCGGCGGTCGCGCTCGGAGCGCACGCGACGGACCAGTCCGGCCGCGGCCAGCGCGTCGAGCATCTGCGTGGCCGTGGCCGGGGAGAGATCGGCGAGCGTGGCCAGCTCTCCGCTGGACACCTCGTCCTGCTCACGCAGCCCGAAGAGCAGCCCGTACTGCGCGTCGGACAGGCTTCCGTCACACCGGGTCTCGCGCCCGCGCAGGCGCCGCAGCGCCGCGAGCAGGCCCTTGAAGGCGGCGCCCACCTCGCGGGCAGCCTCCCGGTCTGACCGCCCCTCGGGCCCCGTGAGGTTCTCGCCGGTGACCGTCATGCCGCCACGGCCTCGGCCACGGTGTCTCCGGGGGGACTTCCATCGCGCGCCTGCGACCGCCGCGCCGCCCGTTCGGCGCGGGTCAGGACGATGCAGGGGACGATCGCCAGCGCCGTCAGCCCGGCCGCCGCCCAGAACGCCGTCCCGTAGGCCGAGGCGGTCTCGCCGAGCGAGTGCGCCCCGGCAAGCGCGCGCTGGAGGACGACGGCCAGCACGGCCGTCCCGATCGAGCCTCCGACGCGCTGGAGCACGTTGAGCTGCGGGGTGGCGTCCGACAGCTCGGAGCGGTCGAGCGCCGCAAACGCCGCCGCCATCGCCGGCATGAAGGCAAAACCGATGCCGACGCCGCGCACGAGCATCGCCACCGACAGCCACACGATCGACGTGTGAGCGCCGATCAGTCCGAACGGGATC
The DNA here is from genome assembly GCA_963744845.1 of uncultured Solirubrobacteraceae bacterium. Taxonomy (GTDB): domain Bacteria; phylum Actinomycetota; class Thermoleophilia; order Solirubrobacterales; family Solirubrobacteraceae; genus Palsa-465. The sequence continues at coordinate 90,875 of CAVUVE010000007.1, read as the reverse complement.
GTGGCCAGCGCGCACACGCAGACGCCGAGCAGGGCGAGCGGGCCGCCGCCGAAGCGGTCGGTGAGCCGGCCGGAGAGAGGCATGGCGAGCGCCGCCCCCAGTCCCTGGGGTCCCGTCAGCAGACCGGTGACGACGACGTCCTCGTGACGCACCGACTGCCAGTACAGCGGGAGCAGGATCATTCCGCCGAACAGCGCCGCCCCGACGCAGAACATCGCCACCGAGGCCGACGAGAAGGTGGGCTTGCGGTACAGGCGGACGTTGAGCAGCGGCTGCGGTACGCGAAGGGCGTGGAGCGCGAACGCCGCCACCAGCGCCAACCCGATCACGATCGGCGCGATCACCTTGACCGAGCCAAAGCCGCCGGTGACGCCGATCTCGGCCAGGCCGTAGGTGACGAGCGGCAGGCCGGTGGCCATCAGGGCGAGTCCGACGAAGTCGAGGTTCTCGGTGCGCTGGCGGGCCACCGTGGGCAGCACCCGCACCGCGGCGACGACCGCGATGAGGCCGATCGGCAGGTTGACGTAGAAGATCCACCGCCACGTCGTGTTGTCGAGGATCAGGCCGCCGAGCGTCGGACCGAGGATCGGGGCCAGCATCGCCGGCACGGCCACGATGCTCATCACCCGACCCATCCGCTTGGGGCCGGCCGCCTCGGCCATGAGCAGCTGGCCGACGGGCAGGATCATCCCGCCGCCGATCCCCTGCAGCACGCGGAAGACGATCAGCTCGGTGGCCGAGGTGGCCAGGCCGCACAGCGCCGAGCCGGCGACGAACAGCACGAGCGAGAGGATGTAGACGGACTTGGCCCCGTATCGCCGAGCCGCCCAGCCGGTGACCGGGATGACCGCGGCCAGGGCGAGCATGTAGCCGGTGACGACCCATTGGATGTTGGCGATCGTCGAGTGCAGCTCGCGCCCCAGGGTGTCGAGGGCGACGTTGACGATCGTCGTGTCGAGGATCGACATGATCGAGCCGACGATGACGACGGCGCTGATCCGCCAGACGTAGGCGTCGATGCGGTCGGGGGCGGTGGAGGAGGACGGGGTCATGGATGGCTCGGTCGTTCCTGTGGGACCGAAACGTTAGGCTCCGAACCATCGTTCGTCAAGCGCGCTTGAAGCTATCGTGAGGGGTACATGCCTGCCTTCACCGACCTCGGGCTCGAGCCCGCGCTGCTCGACGCGCTCCGGGACGTCGGTTACGACTCCCCGAGTCCGATCCAGGAGCAGGCGATCCCACCGCTGCTCGAGGGCCTCGACGTGATCGGGCAGGCCCAGACCGGATCGGGCAAGACGGCGGCGTTCGGATTGCCGATGCTCCAGTACGTCGATCCCGAGGACGACGACGTCCAGGGGCTCGTGCTGACCCCGACCCGCGAGCTCTGCATCCAGGTCACCCAGGCGCTACGCGCCTACGGCAAGCGCAAGGGCGTCGATGTCGTGGCCGTGTTCGGCGGGGCGCCGATCCGCAGCCAGCAGGCGCAGCTGCGCGCCGGCGGCCAGGTGGTCGTCGGGACCGTCGGTCGCGTCAAGGACCTGATCAGCCGCCACTCGCTGATGCTCCACGGCTGTCGCTTCGTCGTCCTCGACGAGGCCGACGAGATGCTCGACCTCGGGTTCCTCGAGGACGTGGAGCGGATCCTCTCGCTCACCCCGTCCAGCCGCCAGACGGCGCTGTTCTCGGCCACGATGCCCCCGGAGATCCGCCGGCTCGCCGACCAGTACCTGTATGACCCGGTGACGATCAAGGTCAAGACCGACACGCTGACCGTCGACACCGTCGAACAGTTTGCGCTCGAGGTATCCCCGCGGGACAAGCCCGAGGCGCTGGCGACGGTGCTCGAGGCCGAGCATCCCGATCAGGCGCTCGTCTTCGTGCGCACGAAGATCCGCTGCGACCAGCTGTTTCGCTCGCTGCGCGACCGGGGGATGAACGTCAAGGCCCTGCACGGCGACATGTCCCAGGGCGCGCGCGACGGCGTGATGATCTCGTTCAAGAGCGGCAGCCTGCCGCTGCTGATCGCGACCGACGTCGCCTCCCGCGGCCTTGACATCTCCGGCATCTCGCACGTCATCAATTACGACGTGCCGATGTCCCCCGATGTCTACGTGCACCGCATCGGGCGCACCGGCCGGGTCGGACGCAGCGGCCGGGCGATCACCTTCTACGAGAGCCGCCAGGCGCGGGACATCCAGGCGATCGAGAACCACGCCGGGGTCAAGCTCTCCCCGTGGGTCAAGGGTGCCCACGTCGCGCCGACTGCCGTCAAGGCGCCGCCGCGACGCCATTCCAAGCCGCACGCGTCCGCCAACGGCGACAGCAAGTCGAGCAAGGTGATCGTCTCCGGCGGCCGGGCGGCGGGCCTCGAGCCCTCCGACATCATCCAGGCGATCACCGCGGCCACCGCGCTCGACGGCGAGGCGGTCCGCAACGTCCGCATCCTCGAGCGCTTCGCGTTCGTCGAGGTCCCGGCATCCGAGGCCGAGCGGGTCGTCGAGCGCACGGGCGGGACCGAGGTCCGCGGCCACACGCTGCGCCTCGAGCTGGCCCGCGCCTGACCGACGGCGCCCCGCCCGCCCGCTGCAAGCCGGCTTGCAGCCGTCAGCTTCGCGTCAGCGCTGTGACGTGCCGCCGCGACTTCCGGCCATGACGTGCGTTGGTGAGGGAGTGCAAGCGCCCTCATCCGAGGGCCACCCCAACCCCGGGAGGTCATCCTTTGCGACTCCGTTCCCTCGTCTCTCGCCGTCCATCGCCGGCGATGGGCGTCTCACTGGTGGCGCTGTTCATGTCGCTCGGTGGCGTCGGCTACGCCGCCACGCAGCTGCCGAATAACAGCGTCGGCCCCGCCCAGCTGAAGAACAACGCCGTGACGAACAGCAAGATCAACAACAGCGCGGTCACGTTCAAGAAGATCGAGCCCGGCGCGGTCGGCACCGTCCGCGCCAACCTCAACCAGCTCCAGGCTCGCGTGCTCGGTACCTGCACCACCGGGCAGGGGATCGGCGCGATCGACTCGACCGGCAAGGTCACGTGCAACACCGCCGCTGCCCGCCGAGTTCGGCACGACGAACAACACGGCGACGCTCAGCGGCTCGCCGACCGGCGTCGCGTCGGTCAACCTGCCCGCCGGTCCCTCGTACCTGGCGTTCGCCAACCCGACCGCGACGGTCACGAGCGGCGCGACCGTCCAGCGGGTCAACGTGAGCTGCACGCTGACCGTCGGCTCCAACACCCAGACCCGCTCGGTGACGATCATGACGACCGGGACTGCCGGCGACGCGTCCTCGATGTCGATTCCGCTGCAGGTGGCCGGTCCGGCCGGGACCTCGAGCGTGTCGTGCCAGGGCTCGACGACCGCGCACGCTGCCGGCCACGACCGTCACGTCGGCGATCAACGCCATCCAGACGGCCAGCAACAGCTGACCTGATTCCGGCGTAGTACCGGCGCCCCGGGCGGTGTGGACGATCCGCCCGGGGCCCGGGACGGGCGGGGCTCGCCCTGCGGCCAGTAGTGTCAGGGGTATGAGCACAGCCAACATGAACACCACGCTGGGCACGATCGGGATCGAGCTGTTCGACGACGACGCGCCCAAGACCGTTGAGAACTTCCGCAAGCTGGCCGCCGACGGCTTCTACGACGGCGTCATCTTCCACCGGGTCATCCCCGACTTCATGATCCAGGGCGGCGACCCGCAGGGCACCGGCTCGGGCGGCCCCGGATACACCTTCGAGGACGAGTTCAACCACCACAAGGTGGTCCGCGGCGCGCTGGCGATGGCGAACGCCGGGCCGAACACCAACGGCTCTCAGTTCTTCATCGTCACCGCCGACAGCGCCCCCTGGCTGGATGGCAAGCACACCGTGTTCGGCCAGGTGACGGCCGGCATGGACGCCGTCGACGCGATTGAGGCCACGCCGACCGGTCGTCAGGACCGGCCCACCGATCCGCCCTCGATCGAGTCGATCGAGCTCGACCCGGCCTAGTCATGGCGAGCGTCGACGAGCGCGTCCCCTCAGCGCCAGAGCGAGGACGCCAACACGATCCCGGTCGAGAACCCGGCCACCGGCCGGCCGATCGGCACGATCCCGATCCAGGGAGCCGAGGACGTGGCCGCGATGGCGGCCCGGGCCCGCGAGGCTCAACCGCAGTGGGCGGCGATCGGCTTCGACGGCCGCGGGCGGATCATGCGCCGCGCGCAGAAGTGGTTCTTCGACAACGCCGATCGCATCCTGGACCAGGTGGTCGCCGAGACCGGCAAGACCTACGAGGACGCCCAGCTCACCGACTTCGGCTACACGGCGTCGGCACTCGGCTTCTGGGCCAAGGAGGCCGCCACCTACCTGGCCGATGAACGGGTGCCGTCGTGGAACAACCCGGTATCGGTCGGTAAGAAGCTCGTCGTCCGCTACGTCCCGCTCGGCGTCGTCGGGGTGATCGGGCCGTGGAACTTCCCGATCGTCAACTCGTTCGGCGACTGCATCCCCGCCCTCATGGCCGGCAACACGGTGATCCTCAAGCCCTCCGAGGTGACGCCGCTCAGCTCGCTGCTGATGGCCGAGATGCTGCGCGAATGCGGCCTGCCCGAGAACGTCTTCCAGGTGGCCACCGGCGACGGGTCGACCGGCGCGGCGCTGATCGAGAACGTCGACTGCATCATGTTCACCGGCTCCACGCGGACCGGCAAGGCGGTCATGAAGGCTGCCGCCGACGTTCTCATCCCCTGCTACCTGGAGCTCGGCGGCAAGGACCCGATGGTCGTGTGCGCCGACGCCAACATCGAGCGCGCCGCCAACGCCGCCGCGTTCTACGCGATGAACAACGCCGGCCAGGTCTGCATCTCGGTGGAGCGCTGCTACGTCGAGGCACCCGTCTACGACGAGTTCGTCGCCAGGGTGACCGAGACCGTCCGGGGCCTGCGCCAGGGCGAGCCGACCGCGCCGGGCACCGTCGACGTCGGCGCGGTCATCTTCCCGCCCCAGCTCGACATCGTCGACGAGCACGTGCGCGATGCGGTCGACAAGGGGGCGAGGGTCCTCACCGGCGGGCACGGCCGCTCCGACGGCGGGCGCTTCTACGAGCCCACCGTCCTCGTCGACGTCGATCACTCGATGACGTGCATGACCGAGGAGACGTTCGGCCCGACGCTGCCGATCATGAAGATCGCCAACGCCGAGGAGGGCGTGCGCCTGGCCAACGACTCCGTCTACGGCCTCCAGGCGAGCGTGTGGACGGGCGATGTCGAGCGCGGCGAGGCGCTGGCGCGCCGGATCGAGGCGGGCGTCGTGTGCGTCAACGACGCCCAGATCAACTACAGCGCGCTCAACCTGCCGATGGGCGGGTGGAAGAGCTCGGGCGTGGGCAGCCGCCACGGTTCCAGCGGCATCCGCAAGTACACCAAGACCCAGTCGCTGCTCGTCACGCGCCGGGCGCTGAAGCGCGAGCCGTTCATGTTCCCCTACAAGGCCCGTCAGACGGCGCTGCTGCGCAGCTTCTTCAAGCTGGTCTACGGCCGCGGCAAGCGCGACTGAGGGGCCGTGCCCGGAGCCCGCGCGCGGTGCGCGGGCTCCCTCCGGGGGGCGGCGGCCGGCGCTACTTCTTGGTGCTCGTCAGCACCTGCTGGACGAGCTTGAGCTTCTCGGTGCAGGCGTAGTGGGCCAGGTCGGTCGTCGTGCACGACAGCTTCGCGGTGCCGGTGACCTTCTTGAAGAACGCCGTCCCATTGGTCACGGTCATCGTGCCCGTGTAGCTGGCGTTGGTGAACGAGCTCGTCGTCGGGGGGCCGGTGTCCGCGGGGGTCAGCGTGTAGGTCCCGTAGAGCGAGCCGGCGTTGAACCACTGCTGGAAGTTGCCGGTCAGGTCGCCGGTCTCGTCCTGGGTGAACGAGCTCTGCTCGATGCCGGAGAACAGAGGCTTGCCGCAGCCGGCCCGGCCGTCCTGCGTCCCGGACTGCGCCCCCTGAGTGACGGTGGTGTCATCGGACGGGATCTGGGTGACCAGCTTGAGGCTGCAGGTCAGCGACGTCTTGACCGGCTCGAGCTTGGTGACGGGCTTCTTGGTGGCGCTCGTCGGCTTCTTGGCCGCCGGCGTGGCTGATGCCGGCGCCGTGACGATCCCGGCGGTGAGCAGGGCTGCCATGGCAGCGCCTACGAGACAGATGCGCTTCACGCTATCTCCTGGTCTGGTTGGTCTGACATCGGAACGGATGAACCGATGCCGCGCCGCAGTCTTGCGACCCGGCCGCCCCGAGCCGTGAACATCTGGTGACCCCCCTGATAACTGGATGTGACGCGCCGGTGGCCGGCTACTTCTTGGGGGTGGTGAAGATCGCCGCGTCGAACACCGGAAGGGCACTGTCGCGGGCGTAGCCGAGGGGCTTGAGGCCGAACAGATCCTCGATCGACTTCAGCAGTGAGAAGTGGTTGAAGGTGTCGACCGCGTCGACCGAGTTGGGCGTCACGTAGCGGGAGATGAGCAGCAGGCCGACCTGGCCGCCGCCGGGGTTGGTGCCGGGGGCGAGGGTCGTGGTCGTCGAGGTCGTGGTTGTCGGGTCCGTGGTCGTCGTGGGTGGGGTCGTGGGGGCGGTGGGGGTCGTGGTTGTCGGCGTCGTGGTGGGCGTCGTGGTCGTCGACGTCGTCGTGGCGGGCGCGGGCAGGTTGGGGAAGGCCGGCTGATCGCAGCAGCTCGTCGGGTCGGCGTGGGGGCCCGTCGCCGGCGCCCCGTCGAAGGTGATCGCGATCAATCCGTCCTGCTTGTAGGCGGGGGAGCGCTCGATCTCCGGCACGACGGTCTTCAAGAACCGTCGGCCTGCGCTCAGGCCGGCGGGGGCGCCGGGCGCGCACGGCGTGTCCGAGCCGTCGTCACACGGCCCGGGGGAGATGTAGGAGAACGCCGGGGTCGTGCTCGCGCGTTTCACGTCGGTGCTCAGGCGCGAGAGCCCGACGTCGCCGCTGTTGCACTGGCCCCCGGCGAGGATCGAGCGGAAGTAGATGACCGGGTTGCGCCAGGTCGCGTAGGGGCTGGACGGGGTGGCGGTCAGATGGTCGTCGGGCCCGTCAAGCGGCTGGGTGCGGGCAGGACTTCGCCAGCGGGCGCGGAGGACGAGCTCGTGGCCGTGGTCGTCGACGTCGCGGGGTCGGTCGTCGACGTTGCGGGGTCGGTCGTCGTGGTCGTGGTCGTGGTCTCGCCGGTGGCGGGCGCGGCCGCCGGCTCTCCGATCCCCTGCACGTAGGCGCGCCAGGTGAGGCCGGCCGCGTGCAGCTGATCGGGCAGCGTGAGGGCGGTGGAGGGGTAGAGGCAGCCCGTCCCCTTCACCTGGGCAAAGCGCGCGACGGTCGCCGGGGCGATGTCGGCGAAGGTCGAGCAGCCGGCGATCGTCTGCGGGGTGGGCCCCTGACCGCTGAGGAGCGCGATCTCGTTGGCCAGGGGCGATTGCGCCACCCCGTAGTACCCGGTGATGAGCTTGCCCTGCCGGCGCAGCCGTGTCGCCAGGTACGGGTGCCCGGTGCTGGAGGCGAACGTCTGGTTGTAGCCCTGCTCGGAGAGGACGATCTCCCACACGTGTTTGATCGGTGGCAGCCCGAGGAGGTTGGCCGGCGTCGTCGTCGTGGGCGTCGTGGAGCCCGTCGGGCTCGTGGGGTTGCCGACGGTGACGGTCTGCTGGGGGACGGCGGCCGGCGCCGCGGCGGGGGCGGGCGACGACGCCGCGGTGCTGGCGCCCGAGCCGCCCGAGCCGCGCGAGCCGCCCGACGCGGCGGTGTCGAGCGATGAGGACGTCGTGGGCGTGGGGGCCGGCGGTGGGGGCTTCACGGCGACGACGAGGGCCCGGGCCAGGCTCTCGACGCCGCCCGGCGTCGTCATCGACCCGACGACGCAGCCGAAGGCGATCATGAGCAGGATCGCCACCGCCGCCGAGCGAGCCGCCGGAACGAGGGTGTCCTCACGGTGGGGCTGGGGCGCCGCCGGCGGCGCCGACAGGTCCGCGCCGGTCTGGGGCCGGGCACGTCCGCGCTCGAGGATCTCGCCGATGGTGAGGCCGATGCGCGCCGGCAGGGGCCCGCGGCGGGCTCCGCAGCGAAGGCAGTAACGCTGGTCGTGGACCAGCGGGCCCGCGCACTCCCGGCAGCGACTCGAGGGCTCGATCATGACAACCCCCCAGTATCTCCCCGGGGTGAGCGTCACGATGTGAAGATGCTGAAATCAGCGGCCCAGCGTTACACAGTGGTTACAACCGGGCGCCCCTCCCGGGCTTACTCTAGCTGCCGGACCATGGCGACCGCACCCGAGAACACCGAAACCAGCGAGCCGCCGACGCAGCCCCTCGTGTCGGGAACGGTGGGTGACCGGTGTGTCAGCTGCGCAACGCCCCTGACCAGTGACCAGCGCTACTGCGTCGCCTGCGGAGAGCGCCGGGGCAAGCCGCGCTTCTCGTTGCCCCCCGCCGGCGCTGCGGGCGAGCCCGCCGCCCAGCTGGTCCCCGTCGCGGCGCCGCCGCGGCCCCCCCGCGCCTCGCCGGGGACGACGATTGTCGCCGGCGTCGGCACGCTGCTGCTCGCGATGGGAGTCGGCGTTCTGATCGGACGCAGCAGCGCCAACAACGTCAACAAGCCGATCCAGGCGGCGGCCCCCACGGTGGTCACCGTCGCGGGCGGCGGCGCAAACGGCACCGCGAGCACCGGGGCGAGCCCGTCGGCCAAGACGAAGTCCTCGAGCAAGGGCGCCAAGGGCAAGTCCAAGGCGAGCGCCAACTCCGCCCCCAAGCCGACCGCGGCTCAGGCCCAGAAGGCCTCGCAGGCCGCCGGCAAGGTACTCGGCTCCAACGCCAACCTGCCCCCGGCGACGGTCACCGTCGGCCAGACCGGCCACGGGCCCGGCTACAACAAGTCGGGCAAGTTCGACGGCTCGTTCTTCGGCGGAGGGTGAGATGGCGTCGCTGGGCAGACGCAGGAGCGAGAACCCGGCTTCGGGCGAGGCGGGTGCGCCGCCCCTGACCTCCAAGACCAAGCTCACCGACGAGCGCACGTTTGACCTCAGGCGCCGGCGTGATCAGCTGACCGCCCGCGTCGCCGAGCTCCAGTGGGATCTCGGAGGCCTGGTGTACGAGATGGCCGTCCGCGACGAGATCCATGTCGACGTGATCGTCAAGCGCGCCGCCGCGCTGCAGGAGGCCGATGCCGAGCTGGGCGAGGTCGAGCGGATCCTGCGCCTCGAGGAGACCGGGACCGCCGGCGTCTGCCCGTCGTGCGGATCACCGCACAGCACCGGCGCCTCGTTCTGCTGGCAGTGCGGCCAGCCGCTGCTCGCCCTCGTTCCCCCCGCGACGATCGGCGACTCCCGCTAGCCGGCTCGCGGCCGCCCGGACGGACGGTCTCAGCCGAACTGGCCGGTGACGTAGTCACGCGTGCGCGAGTCGGCCGGCCGGGAGAAGATCGTGTCCGTGTCGTCGTACTCGATCAGCGTGCCCACGTGCTCCTGGGCGTCCAGCGAGAAGAACGCCGTGCGGTCGGCGACCCGGGCCGCCTGCTGCATGTTGTGGGTGACGATGACGATCGTGTAGCGGTGCTTGAGCTTGAGCATGAGCTCCTCGATCGACGCGGTGGCGATCGGGTCCAGCGCCGAGGCCGGCTCGTCGAGGAGCAGGACATCGGGCTCGACGGCCACCGCCCGCGCGATGCACAGGCGCTGCTGCTGGCCGCCGGAGAGGCTGAGCGCGGAGACCTTGAGGCGATCCTTGACCTCGTCCCACAGCGCGGCGCTGCGCAGCGCCCGTTCGACGCGCTCGTCGAGGCCGGCCTTGAGGCCGAGGTTGCGCGGCGCCCACGCCACGTTGTCGTAGATCGACTTGGGAAACGGGTTGGGCTTCTGGAACACCATGCCGATCCGCCGGCGCACCTCGACTCGATTGGTGGCCCGCGCATAGACGTCATGTCCGTGGTAGAGCACCTGGCCGCTCAGCCGGAACCCGTGCACCGAGTCGTTCATCCGGTTCAGGCTGCGGATGAACGTCGACTTGCCACACCCCGAGGGTCCGATGACGGCGGTGATGAGGTTGCGGTAGATCTTCAGCGTCGTCCAGTCGAGTGCCCGCTTGGTCCCGTAGTCGACGGACATGTCGCGGATGTCGAAGACGGCCGGGCGCACCCCCTCCGGCCCGTTGCCGTTCGTCGCCGGCGTCGGCGCGACGGCTCTGGGCGCGGCCACCGGCTGGTCCGCGATGCGAACGCGGGGTCGCACCGGCTGACCGGGATCGCTCACAGGCCCATCCTCCCACGTTGACGAGCCAGGAACAGGCGCGCGCCCACATTGGCAATCAGGATCACGGCGAGGAGCACGAGCGCCTCGCCCCAGGCGCGGGTGAAGCCCGTCGGGTCGGCGGCTTCGGCCGCGGTGAAGATCGACACCGGGATGTTGGGGACGGCATGGCCGAAGATCTGGAAGCTGAGGTTCGGGGTGAAGATGCCATCGACGATCAGCAGCGGTGCCGTCTCTCCGGCGGCGCGCGCGACGGCGAGGATCGTGCCGGTGAGGATGCCGCTCAGCGCGGTCGGCAGGACGACGGTGAGGATGGTTCGCCAGCGGTTGACGCCCAGGGCGTCGGCGGCCTCGCGCAGGCTGCCCGGCACGAGCAGGAGAACCTCCTGGCTGGACCGGGCGATGAGGGGAAGCATGATGATGGCGAGGGCGACCGAGCCGGCGAACCCCGAGTCGACGTGCTCGGGCTTGACGAGCAGGCCGAACACGAACAGCCCGACGACGACCGTGGGGAGGCCCTGCATGAGGTCGAGCGCGAGGCGAAGGGCCCGTCCTGGCAGGGACCCCGGAGACGCGAACTCGACCAGGTAGATGGAGGTCAGGACGCCGAGCGGGGCGGCCATGGCGGCGCCCGCGACGACGATCAGCGAGGTGCCGATGATGGCCGAGCGGATGCCCCCGCCCGGTCCGCTCGGCGGCGGGTCCTTGGTCAGGAAGTCGAGGCTGAGCGCGGGCGCGCCGCGGGCGATCACCGCGTAGACGACGAGCGCCAGGGCCGCCACGGCCAGCACCGCGGCCAGCGTCGCTCCACCCTGGACGACGCGGCTGACGGCTTGGCGCCGGCGCAGGTTGCCCGTGGCCACGAGCGGTCCGGCGGGATCGAACAGCGCCGGGTCGGGATCGGGCTCAGACAAAGGACCGGTGGACGTCGAAGCGGCTGGCGATCGCGCGGGCGATCAGGTTGGTGACGACGCCGATGGCGAGCAGGATGAGCGCCAGGTAGAAGAGCGAAGCCGTCTGCAGCGTGGAGACGATGTAGGTGATCTCGAGTGCGATCCGCGCGGCCAGGGTGTTGCCGGTCTTGAACAGGTTGCCGTGGACCACGTTGCCGGCACCGATCACGCTGGCGACGGCGATCGCCTCGCCGAGCGCCCGTCCGAGCCCCAGCATGACCGCGGCGCTCACCCCGGAGAAGGTCGTCGGCAGCACGACCCCGCGGATCACCTCCCAGCGGGTCGCCCCGAGCGCCTCCGCGCCCTCGGTGAGCTCGCGCGGGACGGTGAGAAACAGATCCCGGCTGAGCGAGGCGATGATCGGGACGACCATCACGGTGAGGATCACGCCGGCGGTGAAGACGCTGAAGCCGGTCGTCTGGGGCGCCCCGAACAGGCCGGTGAAACCGAGGACGTCGTGCAGCGCGGGCTCGACGTGGGCGGCCATGAACGGGGCGAGAACGATGATCCCCCAGAAGCCGAGGATCACGCTCGGGATGGCGGCCAGCATCTCGACGAGCGGGCCGACGATGATGCGCACCGAGCGGGGGGCGAGCATGCTGAGATAGATGGCGATGGCGACGGCCACCGGGGTGGCGATGACGAGCGCGATCAGCGCGGTGACGCCCGTCCCGTAGAGCATCGCGGCCGCCCCGAAGCGACCGAAGTTCGGTGCCCACGTGGTGTGGCCGAGGAAACCGAGGCCGAAGCGCGAGATCGACGGGGCGGCCCCGGAGATGACCTGGTAGGCGACGTCGACGAGGATCAGCCCGGCGATCAGGCCGGCGAGCACGCACAGGGCGCGCAGGATGGCATCGCCGACGCTGACCTCGGACGACGGGCGGGCCGAGCGCAAAGCGCGCCTGCCCCCGCGGGACGGCTGGCTGGTCCGGGCAGACATCCGGCGCCAGCCTAGACACGCACCGGCGCCACCCAGGGGCGCCGTCACAGGATCGACAAAAGCTGATAACTCCGCGGCAACAAGCGGGGCCGGGTGGGCGCCCATGCTAACGCTGCTCGGAAGGTCGGCCGGCCCGCCGAGCGCACTGTCACCTAGCGAAAGGGCCTCACTTGAAAGGCTTTGCCTTTAGACGAAGGAAGCTGATCCCGCTCACCGTCGCCGCTCTGGCGATCGGCGCGTCGGCGGGCTTCGCCCCCGCCGCGCTCGCCGCCGGGGGCACGCTCAACGGGGCCGGCTCGACGCTGGTGGCCCCGCTCGAGGCGGAGTGGGCGACGGCGTTTCGACAACAAGACCGGAAACACCGTCAACTATCAGGCGGTCGGGTCGGGAACCGGAATCACCGACATCTCCCAGCGCCTGGTCGACTTCGGGGCGTCGGATGCCCCGCTGAACCCCACGCAGGCCGCGGCCTGCAACAACTGCGTCCAGATCCCCTGGGCGCTGTCGGCGACCGGGGTCGGGTTCAACATCGCCGGCGTCCACAAGCTGAAGCTGACGGGCTCGGTGCTGGCCAGGATCTACCTCGGCCAGATCTCCAACTGGAACGATCCGGCGATCAAGAGCCTGAATCCCGGTGTCAGCCTGCCCAACCTCAAGATCACCCCGATCTACCGCAGCGACGGCTCGGGTGATACCTACGCGTTCACCAACTACCTGACCGACGTGAACGGGACCTGGAAGAGCCAGGTCAACTTCTCCACCTCGGTGTCGTTCCCCACCGGCGTGGGTCAGAAGGGCAACTCGGGCGTGACCGCGGCGCTGCAGTCGACCAACGGCGGAATCGCCTACATCGCGGTCTCCTACCTGATCGCCCACCAGATTCCGGCGGTGGCGATCAAGAACGCCGCCGGCAAGTACGAGTACCCCAACCTGAAGAACATCGAGAGCGCGGCTCAGACGGTGAAGGGCGTGCCGGGTAACAACGAGCTGCACATCGTCAATCCCCCCAAGAGCGCGAAGATCGCCTATCCGATCTCCACGTTCACCTACGCGATCGTCCCGCACGGGGCCTCGCAGACCGAGCTCCTCAAGGAGTTCATCAGCTACGACCTGACCACCGGTCAGCACTTCGGCGCCGCGCTGGACTTCGCGCCGATCCCGAAGGTCGTGCTCAACGCGGCCAAGCGGGCGGTCGGCAGCCTGTAGTCCTCACCCGCCGGCGATCTGCCGGGGCGGCGCTCAGTCGCCCCGGCAGGCCGGTAGCTCGAGGTCGGTCCAGGCGCGGCTCGCCCGGGCCTCCACCGGTGCCAGTTGCTGCTGCAGCGTCTTGATGGCCACGATGGGGTCGTTGCCGGCCCGCAGGCCCTTGACCGTCGAGCGCAGGCTCGCCAGCTCCGCGGCGGTGGCCGCCACCGCGTCGCGGTAGTCATCGCTCACGTCATCGGGGGCGCGCAGCCGTCCCAGGGCGGTCACCTCGGGCGCCAGGGCGACGATCCCGCGGCGCAAAAAGGCCGTCTCCTCGGTGGGCAGCGTCGGGGTGCCGATGCGCTCGGTGCGCTGTGCGGCCAGGGTGCAGATCCGGGCGGCCCGGCTACGCAGCTGGGTGTCGCTCAGCGTCGACGAGCCGCAGGCGGCGAGCAGGATCGCCACCAGGACCGCCGCCGTCACCCAGCCGGGCCGCAGACGCCGGCGCGCGCTCACCGCAGCTCGACGCCGAGCAGCTGCTCGAGCTCGCCGATCGTCCGCTGACTGTCGACGTGGTGAACGGTCGCCATCCCCAGCTCGGCCGCCGGTCGCAGGTTGAAGGGGAGGTCGTCGACGAACACGCAGTCGCCGGGCGCGAGCTCGATGGCCGCGGCCCCGCGCTCGTAGATCTCGGGGGTGGGCTTGCGCATCCCGACCTCGCCGGAGATGACGACCCCGTCGAACAACCGGGCGAGCAGTGGGCGGTCATAGCGGCGCGTGCCCCACGAGTTGGAGATCAGCCCGGTGCGCACCCCGGCCGTCCGCGCGCGGGACACGGCGGCCTGCATCGCGTCGTCGCTCACCCCGCCGGCGAACAGCCGGTCGATCAGTCCCTCGGCCGGCACGCCGAGGATCTCGGCGAAGCGCGGCTCGAACTCCGCCTCGGGGAGCGCCCCCGTCTCCAGGCCGATGAGCAGCTCGCGGCTCGTGGGGTCCGAGCGGAAGCGCTCGCCGACGGCGTCGGGCTCGAGCCCCGCCTCCTCGCAGAACGCGCGAAAGGCGTCGAAGACGTTGGTCGTCATCACGCCGCCCCAGTCGACCAGCAGGCCGCGGTAGGGCGCGCGATCAGAAGCCATCGCGGGTGACGGCCAGCGCCCGCTGGGCGAGCTCCACCACGCCTTCGCCGAACGTCTTCAGGTACGGATCGTCGGTGCTGCCGCTGATCGCCCGCTTGTAGTTGCCCTCCATGAACACGACCGCCTTCCACAGCGCCAGCGTGACGTACCAGTCCAGCGACTGCACCGAGCGACCCGAGCGCTGCTCGTAGCCGGCGACCATCTCGCGCCGGCTGGGAAAGCCGGGCTGGGCGGTCACCGACTGCAGGTTGAACTTCGTCTCGGGGTCTCCGGACTGCGCCCAGTGGATCATCATGTAGCCGACGTCGGCCAGGGGATCGCCGATCGTGGCCATCTCCCAGTCGAAGATGGCGACCAGCCGCGCCGGCGGGTCCGGCGCCAGCATCGCGTTGCCGAGCCGGTAGTCGCCGTGGACGATCGTCGCCGGGTAGGCGGGGTCCGGGTCCGGCCGGTTGGCGGCCAGCCACTCGCCGACCTCGGCGACCTCGGGGATGTCGCGGGTCTGGTTGTGCTCCCAGAGCCCGGTGAACCGCCGCAGCTGACGCTCCAGGTAGCCGGTCGGCTTGCCGAATCCCTCGAGGCCGATCTCGGTCCAGTCCACGCCGTGCAGCTCGACCAGTGAATCGAGCAGCTCGGCGGCGATGCGACCGCGTTGCTCGGGAGTGTCGAGCGCGTCGGGCACGGTGTCGGTGACGACCTCGCCGTGCACCTCCTCCATGACGTAGAACGGGGCGCCGATCACCTCCGTGTCATCGCAGATGGCCAGGATCCGCGGGGTGCGCACGACCGTCGGCTCGAGCGCGCGGAGCAGGCGCGCCTCGCGCAGCACGTCGTGGGCGCTGGGCGGCAGCGGCCCGCGGGGCGGGCGGCGCAGGACGACGCCGGTGGACAGGGTCAAGGTGACGTTGGAGTGACCCTCGCCCACCGGCGACGCGCTCAGGTCGGCGGGCGCGTCCAAGTCGTTGGCGGCGAGGAACTCCCGTAGGGGCTCGAGCACGAGCAGTGGGTCGCGCTCGTTATCGGCGCCCTGCTCGTGGGTCTCGACGACGTCATCCGGGGCCAGGGTGACGGGCATGCTGGCGGCAGGCTACCTGCCGCGGCGTGACCCGGACGCGCGGCGGCTGCCGGGCGCGGCGGGCCCGGGACGTCCGGCGGCGGCTGCTCAGGCCGCGACGGGGATGCGGTTCGAAAGCTCGCGGTCAAACCGCCAGCCCAGCAGCTGGTCGCGATCGCCGGCGGTCCCCATCACGGTCGCGCCGGTCCGGCGCTCGACCAGGGCCATCAAGGCCGCGAGGCGGTCGCGCACCGCGCCGGCCAGCGGACCCTCGTCGGCGGTCCAGTCGGTGTCGGCGCCGTCGATCAGCACGGTGACGCGGGTGGGGTGCAGGCGCTCGATCTCGGTCAGCAGGTCCGAGTCAGACGGTGTGTCTTTCGGTCCGAAGATTGCAAGTAGGTCGCTCATGGCAGTCAGTCTTCAACCGGTGCGTAAAGCGATCCTGAAGGCGCCCGAATGATTCGCCCACGCTCAGTAATCTGAGACGGAATGCCCGAGCTTCCCGAGGTCGAGATCACCGCCCGGCTGATCGGCGCCGCGACCGCCGGCGCACACATCGAATCAGCGCTCACGCCGGGGATCAACGCGCTGCGCACCTTCGACCCGCCCCTGGACACGATCGCCGGCCGCACGATCACCGGCGTCAGCCGTCACGGCAAGCTGTTCGACATCGCGGTCGACGGCGACCTGCACCTTCTCATCCACCTGATGTCGGCCGGCCGCCTGCAGCTGTTCGACACGCGCGCGTCGCTGCGCGATCGCACGTCGCGGATGCTCGTCCGTCTCGACGACGGTCGCGAGCTGCGCCTGCGCGAGTTCGGGACCAAGCAGGCCGCCTGGGTCAAGCTCTATACCCCGGAGGGGCTCGCGCAGGATGAGCAGCTCTCCACGATGGGGCCCGAGGCCTACCCGGACCCGCCGCCCCTGCGCGAGTTGCTCGATGTCGCCCGGCCGTTGCACGGCCTGCTCCGCGACCAGCGGGTGATCGCCGGGATCGGTCGCTCGTGGGTCGACGAGATCCTCCATGCCGCCAAGCTGTCGCCGTTCAAGCGCGGAAACGATCTGTCCGATGAGGAGGCCGATCGCCTGCGCACGGCGACGGTCGCCTGCCTGGGCGGCGCGCTGGAGTACTACGAGCAGCACGTCACCCTCCCCATCCCCGACAAGCTGCCGATGCCGCTGTCGGTCCACCGCCGCAACGGCGAGCCGTGCCCGCGCTGCGGAGATGAGCTGGAGGCGGTCTTCTACGAGGACTACGTCATGTGCTACTGCCCGACCTGTCAGACGGAGGGCAAGCTGCTCAAGGACCGCCGGCTGTCACGGCTGCTCAAGTAGGATCCGCCTCCGCATGGCGCTCAAACCCGGCGACACGGCTCCGGATTTCACCCTGCCCGACCAGGACGGCAACCCCGTCACCCTGTCGGACTTCAACGGCCGCAGCGTCGTCGTCTACTTCTACCCCAAGGCGGACACCCCCGGGTGCACCACCCAGGCGTGCGGCGTGCGCGACCACCGGTCCGACTACGAGTCGGCCGACGCCGTCGTGCTCGGCATCTCGCCCGACCCGCCGACCAAGATCGCCAAGTTCGACGCCAAGTACGACCTCGGCTTCCCGCTGCTCGGCGACGAGGACCACGCGGTCGCCGAGGCCTACGGGGTGTGGGTGAAGAAGTCGATGTACGGCCGCGAGTACATGGGCAACGAGCGCACGACGTTCGTCATCTCTCCCGATCAGACGATCAAGGACATCTTCCACAAGGTCAAGCCCGGCGAGCACGACGAGCTGGTGCTCGCGGCGCTCGGCGCCGCCTGAGCCCGAGCCCGAGCGGCGCTACTGCGTCGACGTCGTGGTGGTCGTGGCCAGGTCCTGCTGGACGCACAGGGCCGGGCCGCCGTCCTGAGGAGGGACGTAGGTCGTGCCGCTCGGGCACTTGCCGTTCACCGGCTTGGACGTGCCTGACGCCGACGGCGTGCCGCTCGGCGCGCAGTCGGCCCCGCAGCCCGAGCCCGAGCTCGAGGTCGTCGTGGTGGTCGTGGTCGAGCTGGCCGAGACCGGCGCGCCGCCGTTGACCGAGGACGAGCTCGTCGTGGTCGACGCCGTCGACGGGGCCGAACCGGCGGTGACGGTCGCCGTTCTCGTCTCAGTCGATGAGCTCGACGAGGTCGTCGAGGTCGTCGAGCTCGCCGAACCGGCGCCCGTGCCGGTGGTCTGGCCGGCTCCTGAGCTGCCGCCACAGCCCGTCGCCATGACGACGAGCACGAGCGCAGCGACGATCCGCGATCCGAGACGCATCGGCGTCGGGCCGCTCGGGCTTACTGCAGGCCCTCGCGCGCTTCGCGCACGAGCGTGACGGCCTCGGGGAAGACGACGGCCATGACCGAGCGCAACTGCTCGGTCTGCTGTTCGGTCGTCCCCTGGATGTTGACGCGGTTGATCGCGGCCATCGTCAGGTCGACGGCCAGCTTGATCGCGTTGTCGGCCCAAGCGAGACGCTGGGCGCCCTGCATCTGCTCGGCGAACTCACCGAGCTTGCGCTGCAGGTCGTCGGGGTCTCCGAACAGGCCACCGAATCCACTTCCTTCCATGACCCCCATGGTAGCCACCTCGCGGCGGCACTCAGATGCGCCGCGCCAACACCGCGATCGTCCCGCCGTGCCCGGCCATCCCTGCCAGCAGCTCGGCGAGTCCTGCCACCGGCGCGACGGCGAGCGCGGCGAGGGTGACGGTCAGGTCGCGGGCCGACGGCGGCGCGTTGCGCTTGAGCAGGTTGTAGAGATAGGACGGGCGCGCGGTAGCGAGGTTGACGGCCGTCTGCCACATCCCGTACGGGTTGTGCTCGAGCAGGCGATGGTGGATCGCGACCGGCGCAAAGCCGGTGCGTTCCAGCAGCCGCGTCACCCCCGCGGGCGTGAAATGGGTGCGGTGGCGCGGGACGTCGAGGTGAAACCAGCGTCCGGCGCCCAGCCACGCCTGCCAGCTTGCGAGGTTGGGTACCCCGATGAGGAGTCCGCCCCCAGGCGCCAGCCAGGGCGCCATGCGCGCGAGCGCGGCATCCGGGCGCTCGAGATGCTCGAGCACGTGCCACAGCGTGATCGCATCGAGCGAGCCGGGCGCGATCTCGGCCTCCTCGATGCCGGCCTCGATCAGCTCCACGCCGCGGGTCCGAGCCCGCTCGATCCCGCGCCGCGACGGCTCGAGGCCGATCGCGTCGTAGCCGGCGCGGCGGGCGGCGGCGACGAACCGGCCCTGCCCGGCTCCGGCATCGAGCACCCGCGCGCCGGGCGCCGCCAGACGCCGCAGGAGCTCCAGCCGCTGGGCGTCGAAGCGATCGAGCAGCGGCCGGACGACGCGATGCAGGCGCGGCGTGCCGGCACGGAAGGCGCCGCTGTCGTGCAGGTCGCCGCTCGGTGCCGCGTCGCCGGTGACCGCCGTGCGGCACACGGCGCAGCGCCACAGGGTGAAGCGCTGTCCGGCGAGGCCGGGCTCCGAGGAGGTCACCGAGCGCCAGACCGACAGGCGCCCCCCGCAGGCCGGACACGCGTCGCCGCTCGGCACGCCCGCAGTGTATGGACCCAGCGAGCCGACTAGCATAGGGCGGCCGATGAGCGCCGACGACCAGCTGCTGTACGAGAGCCGCGTCCGCAACCGCCAGGCGGTCGTGGCCGTGGCCGCGGGCGTGCTGCTGATCGCCGCCTCGATCATCCAGCTGAGCGGTCCCCACACCTCGGTCGACGAGCTGACCCTGGACCTGCTCACCGCCAACAAGCGGTTTCCGCTCGATCTGATCGCCTCGATCGTCAACGCCGTCGCGTCGCTGGCCATCGCGTGGACGCTCGTGTTCCTCTACCGGTGCATCAAGGCGCGCAATCCGGAGGTGCGGCCCTTCATCCGCTACCTGGCGTTGGCCGGCGGCGGCTTGGCGGCTCTCTCCGGGGTCGTCTACGCGGTGATCGTGGCCATCAAGGTCCACCAGTTCGCGACCACCGGCGCCCAGACCTACGACGAGGCGACGCACCTCACCAGCGGCGCCGGCCTGCTGGCCCTCCAGCTCCTCGGCCAGCTCGCCGCGCTGCTCGTCGCCGTGTCCTTCGTGCTCGTCTGCATGCAGGCGATCCGGGTCGGGCTGCTCACCAAGTTCATGGGCTATCTCGGGATGTTCGCCGGGGCGCTCGTGCTGTTTCAGATCACCCAGGTCCCGGTCGTGCAGCTGTTCTGGCTGGTCGCGCTCGGCTACCTGATCTCCGGCCGCTGGCCGAGCGGGATGCCCGCGGCGTGGCGCACCGGCCGCGCCGAGGTGCTCCCCTCGGGCGCTGAGCTTCGCGCCGCGCGGGTGGCGGGCGCCGGGGGCGGACGTCCCGCGAGCGGCCGCTCCGCAGGTGGCGCAACCCGCGCGCGCAACGGAGCGGGCGCGCGCGGGCGCGCCGCGCTCGCCGGGCGGCCTCGCCGGCGGCCTGGCGGGCTGGCTCGCCGGGCGCACCCGGCCGGCCTCACCCCCCGAGGCCGGCAACGGCGCCAACGTCGCTCCCGGTGGCGGCGAGGCCCCCGCGGGCTCGACCGGTCCCGAAGCCCGCACCCGGGCGGGGACGCCCAAGCGCAAGCGCAAACGGCGCCGCTGACGGCACCGAGTCCATTGGTCTACTAAGCGGCGCACCGCGGACGGCGGCCGCTTAGCAGCCGATGGCGACCGCTCGTCGCTCGTCGGCGACCGCTCAGCGATCTCGCCTTGCTGCCCGCGCCGTGCCCGACGAGGCTGTGGTTGCACCGTCAACCACACGTGCAGAGGAGAGATCATGGAAGCAGGTCGCTTGCCACGCGAGGCCGATGTGGCCCCCGCGCCCAAGTCCGAAGATCCGACCGAGGGAAGGGCGTCTGGCTGGACCCCCGCTGACCCGGGCCCGCTGGGTCTGGCCGCTTTCGCTGGTACGACGTTCGTGCTCAGCTTCGTCAACGCCGGCCTGGTCGGCGACAAGGCCGCCGTCGGGGGCGGCCTGCTGCCGCTGATCGCGGCGCTGGCCCTCGCCTACGGCGGGATCGCTCAGTTCCTGGCCGGGGTCTGGGAGTTCCGGACCGGGAACACGTTCGGCGCGGTCGCGTTCTGCTCGTTCGGAACGTTCTGGATCTCGTACTACTTCATCGTCAAGTCGGCGGGAGACGTCGAGAAGACCGAGCTGTTCAGTGGACTCGGCCTGTACCTGTGGATGTGGGGGATCTTCACCGCCTACATGTTCATCGCCTCGCTGCGCACGACGGGCGGAGTCGCGGCCGTGTTCCTGCTGCTGGCGATCACGTTCATCATCCTGGGCATCGGCAACTCCTCGCTGGCCGGGACGACGGACGTCACCAACGGCACGATCAAGCTCGGCGGCTACTTCGGGATCGCGACGGCGCTCGTCGCGTGGTACGTGTCGTTTGCGTCGGTGATCAACGCGACCTGGAAGCGGACGGTCCTGCCCGTCTTCCCGCTCAGCCGCTGACGCCGACGCGCAGCAGCGCCGGAAAACCTGTCCGCTGAGGGGTGGACCTGGGTACAACTACATAGAACGCTGCGGGCGCCGGCTTCTCGCCGGCGCTCGCCGCTGAGGCTCAGAGCGAAGGAGAGAGGCTTTCATGGCAGACACGGCATCGACTCCGGCCAGCGACGAGACCCTCGAGCAGCAGCTCGAGGAGATGCTCGATATCGAGACGTTCGATCCGCCGGAGTCCTTTAAGGAGCACGCTCGGCTGTCGGACCCGAAGGTGTATGAGGAGGCCGATTCAGACTGGAAGGGCTGGTGGGTGCAGCAGGCCAAGGAGCTGCACTGGTTCAAGGAGCCCAGCGAGGACCTCGACGACTCGGACCCGCCGTTCTACAAGTGGTTCAAGGACGGCAAGATCAACGCCTCCTACAACTGCCTGGACCGCCACGTCGAGGACGGCAACGGCGACCGCGTGGCCTACTACTGGCACGGCGAGGAGGGGGAGTCCAAGGAGATCACCTACGCCGATCTGCACCGCGACACCCAGAAGCTGGCCAACGCGCTGAAGGACCTCGGGATCGAGAAGAACGACATCGTCGGGATCTTCCTCCCGATGATTCCCGAGGTCGCGGTGGCGATGCTCGCGTGCGCGCGGATCGGGGCGATCCACAACGTCGTCTTCGGCGGCTTCTCGGCCGACTCGGTCCGCGAGCGGATGGAGTTCTCCGAGGCCAAGGCGCTGATCACCGTCGACGGCGCCCGGCGCAAGGGCAAGACCGCACCGATCAAGGAGCAGGTCGACAAGGCGATGGAGGGCCTGGACACCCTCGAGCACATCGTCGTCGTCAAGTCGACCGACGCCGAGTGCGAGATGCAGGACGGACGCGACGTCTGGTACCACGAGGTCTGCGACGCCGCCGACGACGAATGCCCGGCCGAGGAGCTCGATGCCGAGCACCCGCTGTTCGTGCTCTACACGAGCGGCTCGACGGCCAAGCCCAAGGGCGTGCTCCACACCACCGGTGGCTATCTGACGGGCGTCAGCTCCACGCACCGCAACGTGTTCGACCTCAATGTCGAGAACGACGTGTACTGGTGCGCGGCCGATGTCGGCTGGATCACCGGGCACTCGTACATCATCTACGGGCCGCTGTGCAACGGGGCCACCTCGGTGATGTGGGAGGGCGCGCCCGACTATCCCCACAAGGGGATCTGGTGGGAGATCGTCGAGAAGTACAAGGCCACGATCCTGTACTGCGCCCCGACGGCGATCCGCGCCTTCATGAAGTGGGGCACCGAGCACATCGAGAAGTTCGATCTCAGCTCGCTGCGGCTCCTCGGCTCGGTCGGCGAGCCGATCAATCCCAAGGCGTGGCTCTGGTACTACAAGGTGATCGGCGGCGAGCACTGCCCGATCGTGGACACGTGGTGGCAGACCGAGACGGGCGCGATCATGATCACCCCGCTGCCGGGCATCGTGTCCGCCAAACCGGGATCGGCGACCCGGCCGTATCCCGGGGTCAAGGCCGATGTCGTCGACGAACGAGACGGCGAGCCGCTCGACGAAGGTCAGGGCCTGCTCGTGCTCCAGCGCCCGTGGCCGTCGATGCTCCGCACGCTCTACAAGGAGGACGACCGCTTCGTCGAGACCTACTTCTCCAAGTTCGGCAAGGAGACCTACCTCGTCGGCGACGCGGCGCGAAAGGACAAGGACGGCTACTTCTGGATCATCGGGCGCATCGATGACGTCGTCAACGTCTCGGGCCATCGCCTCTCGACCGCCGAGGTGGAGTCGGCGATCGTCTCCCACGGCAAGGTCGCCGAGGCGGCGGTGATCGGCCAGGCCGACGAGGACTCGGGCCAGGCGATCTGCGCGTTCGTCACCCTCGAGGGAGACCGCGAGGGCACCGACGAGCTGGTCGAGGAGATCCGCGCCAAGGTCGCCGATCGGATCGGCAAGTTCGCCCGGCCCCGGCGGATCATCTGGGCCGACGACCTGCCCAAGACGCGCAGCGGCAAGATCATGCGCCGCCTGCTGCGCGACATCGCCGACGGTAAGGCCCTGGGCGATGTGACGACGCTGCGCGACCCCGACGTGATGTCGCAGCTGGAGGGCAAGATCAAGGAAGAGCAGAAGGCCGAGGAGCAGTAGCGAGCCGGCGCGCCCGTGGCCCACGTCGTGAGCCACGGGGCGTCCGCCGTCACACGCTCAGTTGACGCGCCAGCTCGCCGGAGTGGCGGCGGGCCACCGGGATCACCTGGCCGTCGGCGAAGGCCAGCTCCGCGGTGCCCCCAAGTTGGGGGCGCAGCTCGACGGCCTGGCGCAGGTTGGCCACGTACTGCCGGTGCACCCTGAAGAAGCCGTGTCGCGCCCAGCGCTCTTCGATCTCGGCGAGCGTCGAGCGCAGCAGGTAACGGCCGTCGGCGGTGACGACGCGGACGAAGTCGCCGTAGGACTGCACGAACTGGATCGAGGATCGGGCCAGCAGGCGGGTGCTCCCGCCGTGCAGGTTTGCCACCGCGATCATCTCCTCGTCGGCGCGGTGGGCCTCGCGCTCGTCGCGGCGGCCGGCCGGCTCACCGGCCGTCCCGTGCGCCGACTCGACGGCGGCCGCCACCCGCTCCACCGCCTCCTCGACGCGCGCGCGCGCCACCGGCTTTCGCAGGTAGTCCAAGGCGTGGAGCTCGAACGCGTCCACGGCCGCATTGTCATAGGCCGACACGAACACGAGCTGCGGCGCGACGGCGAAGCGGCGCAGCACCCGTCCCAGCTCGAGCCCGTCGAGGTCGGGCATGCGCACATCGAGGAAGATCGCGTCGTAGACGTGGGCGGAGGCCATCACGAGGGCGTCGTGGCCGTCGCCGGCGCACTCCACCTCGCGGACGGCGGGCGCGCCCCGCAGCAGCCGAGCGAGGTCGGCCAGCTGGGTCGGCTCATCGTCGACGGCGAGGATCGTCAGCTGGTCGGCGCTCATCGACTCATCCGACGGCCACGGCGTCGGAGTCGGCCGGACCGCTCGCCGCCGGCGTCTCGCCGGTCAGGTTGGGCACGGTCATGATCGCGGTCGTGCCATGCCCGGGCGCGGATTCGATCCGCAGCGCGTAGCGTTCGCCGAAGGTGGCGCGCAGGCGAGCGTCGACGTTGGCCAGGCCGATGCCGCCGCCGGTGCCGGCGAGCAGCTCGGGCACGGTCTCGGGGTCGATCCCCGAGCCATCGTCGTGGACGCGCAGTTCGATGTCGGCGCCGCCGACCCGTGCCTCGATGGCGATCCGGCCCCCTCCGGCGCGGCGCTGGTGCAGGACGCCGTGGCGGACGGCGTTCTCCACCAGCGGCTGGACCGAGAGCGCGGGCACGACGGCGGCCCGGCAGGCGGGCTCGATCGCCATCGTCACATGAAGGCTGTCGGGGAAGCGGGCCTGCTCGAGGCGCAGATAGCGCTCGACGTGCTCGAGTTCCTCGGCGAGGGTCACGTACGAGCGGCCGTCGCGGAACAGGTAGCGGGTGAACTCGGCGAAGTCGATCAGCTGCTCGCGCGCTTCCTCGGGCCGCGCGTGGATGTTGCCGGCGACCGCGGCGAGGGCGTTGTAGATGAAGTGCGGGGAGATCTGCGCGCGCAGCGCCCGCAGCTCGGCCTGGGCGAGCCGCTCCTTCTGCTCGGGCAGGACCGACAGCTCGATCTGCGCGGAGACGAGGCTCGCCGCCTCGGCGACGACGCGCAGCTCGTCGTTGCTGGGGCGGCCCTCGGAGCGGTAGAACGCGATCAGCGTTCCCACGCGCCGGCCCTGCACGGCCAGCGGGGCGAGTACCGCGGCGTGCAGCGGACAGGTTGGGTCCGAGGAGACGAGGCGCGGCACGATGTGCATGCGCTCGTCGGGCGTGCTCGCCAGCAGGCGGGAGAGCAGATCCCCGGGGCGCACCTGCTCGCGGCCTTCGCCCTCGATCGCCAGGACGGCGCGCGTGTCGGCGAGCGCGACGGCGGCCGCTCCGGTGAGCGCGCGCAGGTGGGGGACGGCGCGGGCCGCCGAGCGCATATGCAGACCGGCGCGCAGGTGCGGCAGGGTCGCCGTGGCGGCGTGCAGCGCCGACTGCGTGCCCAGCCGCTCCGGGGTCCGCGACCGGCGCGGGGTGCGGGTCGCCCGCCAGACCGCCAGCAGGGCGGCGACGAGGACGATCCCGACCAGTGCGCCGAGGGTCAAGCTCATAAAACATGAGAAAGCGTACCCACTGTGCTTCCTCGCTGACCATGCATATCGCGCGCGGCATCGGTAATGATGGGCTCATGAGCTCCATCACCTCCTACGACCAGGCCTGCGCCGAGCACCGTTGGGACGTGCCCGAGCGCTACAACATCGCCGCCGACGTGTGTGACAAGCACCCGCGCGAGAAGCTGGCGATGATCCACGAGGACCCGCAGGGAAACGTCCGCCGCGTCACCTGGGGCGAGCTCCAGGACTCCGCCAACCGCTTCGCCAACGTGCTCAAGGCCCACGGGGTCCAGGCCGGTGACCGGGTGGCGGCGCTGCTGCCGCCGACGCCCGAGACCGCGGCGGCGTTCTTCGGCACCTGGAAGACAGGGGCGATCCTGCTCTCGATGTCGGTGCTCTACGGCGACGATGGCATCCGCCACCGTCTCACCGATTCGCAGGCCAAGGTGCTGGTCACCAACCAGGCCAACGCCGAGCGGATGGAGCGCGAGCTGGTCGAGCACGTGCTCATCCTCGACGACGCGCTGCTCAGCAAGGGCTCGACGTCGTTTCACACCCTGGACACGGCGGCCGACGATCCGGCCCAGCTGTACTACTCGTCGGGCACGACGGGGCTGGCCAAGGGGATCCTGCACGCCCACCGCTACATCCTCGCCCACGAGGAGTTCGTCTACTGCCACGACGTGCAGGACGGCGAGCTTTTTCACGGCATGGGGGAGTGGGCGTGGGCCGCGGGCATCGCGCCGCTGCTGGGACCCTGGCGCTACGGCGCCGTGCAGGCGGTCTACCAGCGCGAGGGCGGCTTTGATCCGGCCAAGCAGCTCGACTTCCTCTCCCGCCATCAGGTCACCAACGTGTTCGGGACCCCGACCGCGATCCGCTCGATGATGGGCATCGAGGACGCCGGCACCCGGTATCCCCAGAAGTTCCGCATCGTCTGCTCGGCCGGCGAGCCGCTCAACCCGGAGGCGATCCGCTGGGTGCGCGACCAGTACGGGGTCACCGTGCTCGACTTCTACGGCCTCACCGAGTCCTATCCGCTGTGCGCCAACTTCCCGTTCATGGAGGTCCGGGAGGGTTCGATGGGCCGGCCGATGCCCGGCTGGGAGGTGGCGATCCTCGACGAGGACGAGCGTCCCGTCGCCCAGGGCGAGCGGGGAGAGATCTGCCTCAAGGCGCGGTCGAACCCGCACTACCCGCTCGGCTACTGGAACCGTCCGCCGCAGGACAGCGAGGAGACGTTCGGCGGTGAGTGGTTCCACACCAAGGACGCGGCCAGCACCGACGAGGATGGCTACTACTGGTACGAGGGTCGCGCGGATGACGTGATCATCTCCGCCGGCTACCGGATCGGTCCCTTCGAGGTGGAGTCGGCGTGCCTGGAGCACCCCGCCGTCGCCGAGGCGGCCGCGGTCGGCGTCGCCGACGAGCGCCGCGGCACGATCGTCAAGGCGTTCGTGGTCCTCAGCGACGGCCACGAGCCCAGCGACGCCCTCGGCGACGAGATCAAGGCGTTTGTGCGCGAGCACCTGTCGGCCTACGCCTACCCGCGGGTGGTGGAGTTCGTCGACGACCTGCCCAAGACTCTGACCGGGAAGATCCGGCGGATCGAGCTGCGCCAGCAGGAGGCGGCCAAGGCCGCCGAGAGCTGAGCGCTAGGAGCGCCCGCCCGCCCGGGCCTGGGTGCGCATCTCGGCGAGGATCCGCTCCAGCCGCGGCTCGGTCTCGACGTCGACGTGGCGCATCGCCGCGGCGACGGCGGGGTGCACGGCGGCGATCTGGGCGTGCATCTCATGGGCCACCGCGCGGTAGGAGGGGTGGCCCTCGCGCCCCGAGCGCAGCTCGATCAGCTGCATCGCCTCCCGGGCGTTGAGGTCAAGCACGAAGCGCATCCGGTAGCCGAGGCATAGCGCGTACGGCGCGGCGCCGCGCAGCCCGGTGTCGCTGAGGCGCTCGTACTCTCGCCGCGACACGTCGAGCGCGCGCCGGTAGGGGTCCCCCGCACCGGCGAGCTGCACCTGCTCGGGGACGTCGGCGCCGAGGGCCGGCGTCAGCGCCTGCCACTGCACGGTCAGCATGCGATGGCGCTGCAGATCCCGGAAGGCCCCGTAGTCGGCGACGATCTCGAAGCGATAGCGCAGCGCCTCGAAGCCCCGTCCCGGGCGGTAGCGCCGGTTGGCGCGCTCGCCGACGAGGTCGGCGAGCATCGCCGCCCGCTGGTCGGCGTGCAGCGACTGCACGGCGAGGCGAGTCTCAGCCTCCGACGCCGTCGTGGACTCGAACAGCAGCGCCGACAGCAGGTCGTCCTCGTCGCCGTCGACGTGGACGAGGCGGACCGACGGGCCGGCTTCGCGCTGCGCCCCCGCCCCCGCGTCCACGAGGCCCAGGCGCTCCGCCCACCGCTCGCCCGCCCGCGCGCGGGATTCCAGGTAGGAGATCCACTCGCCGCCGCGGTCGGGACGGGCGACCCGCGCCACGAAGGTGGGCATGACCGCCCGGACCTCGTCGAGGATCATCGTCCCGTAGCGGCGGGCCTCGGGCAGGGGGTGGGCCAGCAGGTGCAGGATCAGCTGCTCGTAGGTCTGGCCGCTGGCGTAGATGCCCATGTGTGAGAGCGAGCTGGCCGGCAGCAGCCCGCGCAGGAGGTCGAGGGCCTTGGCCTTGATCGCGCGCGCGTGAGCGGGGGCCGGCTCGTCGGCGGCGCGCGGGAACTCGTCGTGCGCCCACGCGCTGACCACCGGGATCGCGGCCGAGTAGATGTGAAACAGCTCGTCCATGGCGGCCGTGTAGGCCGGGCCGAGCTCGGGGTCGCGGTAGTAGCGAAAGCCGCCCGGCGGATCGGGGAGCGGAGCGTCGTAGGCGATGTAGCGCGTCGACTGCTCGAGGTAGGCGGCGAGGCGCGGGCGCTGCAGGATCTTGGTGAGGATGTTCGAGGCCCACTCACAGGCGATGTGGGCGCCCCCCAGCTGCGCCACCGAGTCATCGCCGTAGCCGAGGAAGATCCGTTCGTAGAGCTGCTCGGCCCGCGTCGCCTCGGCGGCGGCGCTCCCGCGACCGCCGCGACCGGCGCCGCCGGCGCCGCCGTCGGCCGCCGCCAGGTCGTCGCCGAACTCGTCGAGCAGCAGGCGCCGCAGCGTTCCCGGATACCGCGAATAGCGGGCGAACAGCGCGCCCTTGAGCGTCTCGGGAAGGTCGACGAGCGCAAACACCGGCCGGTCGAGGTTGGTGACGTGCGGGCTCAGCCGGTCCCGTTCGGCGGGGGTGAAGGTCTCGACGGGATAGCGCACGGGCGGTCGATCGTAGCGACGCCCGCGGCCGCCTCCGGCGATTGTGTAGGCTCGCCGATACGCATGCGTACCAGCGAGATCGAGCATCTCGATGTGCTGATCGTCGGAGCCGGCCTGTCGGGCATCGGCGCCGGCTGTCACCTGAGCCGCGACTGCCCGGACCGCAGCTTCGCGATCCTCGAGGCGCGCGATGCGATCGGCGGCACCTGGGACCTGTTTCGCTATCCCGGGATCCGCTCGGACTCCGACATGCAGACCCTCGGCTACGCGTTCGCGCCGTGGAAGGGCGCGCAGGCGATCGCCGACGGACCGTCGATCCTGCGCTATGTTCGCGAGACGGCCGCCGAGTACGGCGTGCAGGAGCGGGTGCGCTTGCACCGGCGCGTGATCTCGGCCGACTACGACAGCGCGACGTGCGCCTGGACGGTGCAGGTGCAGTGCACCGACAGCGGCGAGACGATCGAGCTGCGGTGCTCGTTTCTGCTCACGTGCTGCGGCTACTACCGCTACGACAAGGGCTACACGCCCGCGTTCGACGGCGTCGAGCGCTTTGCGGGGACGATCGTGCACCCCCAGCACTGGCCCGAGTCGCTCGACTACGCCGGCAAGCGCGTCGTCGTGATCGGCAGCGGGGCCACGGCGATCACGCTCGTGCCGGCGATGGCGGGCACCGCCGCGCATGTGACGATGCTCCAGCGCTCACCCAGTTACGTCGTCTCGCTGCCGGCCGTCGATCCGCTGGCCGGCCTGGCGCGCCGCGTGCTGCCCGAGATGGCCGCCTACCGGCTGGTGCGCCTCAAGAACGTGGCCCTGATGGCCCTCAGCTACGGGCTCAGCCGGCGCCGCCCGCGCTTCATGCGGGCGGTCATCCGCCGCGGCGTGCGCGCGCAGCTCCCCGATGATTTCGACGTCGACGCGCACTTCACGCCGCACTACGACCCGTGGGACGAGCGCCTGTGCGTGTGTCCCGACGGCGACCTGTTCAAGGCGCTGAGCGCGGGGACCGCCTCGATCGTCACCGACCGGATCGAGAGCTTCACCGAGACGGGGATCCGCCTCGCCGGCGGCGGCGAGCTCGTCGCCGACATCATCGTGACCGCCACCGGCCTGCGGTTGCAGGCGATCGGCGCCATGGCGCTCAGCGTCGACGGCGAGGCCGTGCACCTCCCCGACACCCTCGCCTATAAGGCGATGATGCTCTCCGGCGTCCCCAACTTCGCGATGACGATCGGCTACACGAACGCGTCGTGGACGCTGAAGGCCGATCTCACCGCCGATTACGTCTGCCGGCTGCTCAACCACATGGCCGCCCGCGGCTACCGCGAGTGCATGCCCGCCCGCGACGCCCCGGGCGTGACCCGCCGGCCGCTCATCGACCTCGCCTCGGGGTACGTGCAGCGCTCGATCGCCGAGCTTCCCTCGCAGGGCTCGGAGCGCCCGTGGCGGGTGCATCAGAACTACCCGCGCGACGTGCTGGACTTCCGCCGGGGAACGCTGGAGGACGGGGTCATGCAGTTCTCGACCGGCCGGTTGGCGGTGCCGCCCGAGCGCGAGCCGGCCGTCGCCTGACCGGCCGCGCCGCTTCGGACAGCATCACGGTCAGCCGGCGCTGTCGGGGTTCCCGGTCGACTGCGTGCCCTCGCTGGACCCGCCGCTCGTGCTGTCATCGCCTCCGCCGGCCGACCCCGGCGAGCGCCGGGTCTCCTGCTGGTCGTCGTGGCCGGGCTCGCCCTCTTCGGCGTTCTGATCGGAGACGGAGCCGGGGAGCGGCTGCTTCTCGGGCTGTCCCTGTCGTTCATCTGGCATGCCCTGTGTCTACCCGCGCGTGCCGCGCCGTACACGCTACGCTCAACACGAAGTGGACGTCGGCGCCGGCGGCGGCGAACAGCCGCTGCCCGCCGGCCGGAGGATCGGCCAGGTAGGCCTCGTCGACGGCGTCGGCGGTGACGATCACGTTCGAGCCCGCGCTCGCAGAACTTGTGCGCGTCGGCCACCAGCTGCACCGTCCGCGCGCGGCCGATCATCGCGCGCTTGACCTCGGCCTCGAGCGGATCGGGATCGGTGAGCAGGCCCTCCTGCTCGATCCCCTTGACTGAGAAGACGATGCGGTCGACGTAGAAGCGCTCGATCATCTGCACCGTCTCGGCGCCCACGAACGATCGGGTCAGCCGGCGAAAGCATCCCGCCGAGGCCGATCAGCTCCACGTGCGGCACGTCGGCGCCGCCGACGATCGTCATCACCGGCAGCGAGTTGGTCAGCAGCGTGATCGGCATCCCGCTCTCGACGATCTCGCGCACGATGTAGTACGCCGAGCTCGACGAATCGACGAACACCGTCTCATGGGGGTTGAGCGTCTCGGCCACCGCCCGCGCGAGCCTGACCTTGACCTCGACGCCCTGCTCCAGCCGGCTCTGAAAGGAGTCCTCGTGGCCGGCGAGCTCCGGCAGCACCGCGCCGCCGTGGTGCGACGCGCGTAGCCGTTCTCGGCGAGGATGGCCAGATCACGGCGGGCCGTCATCGGTGAGACGCCGAACCCGCTCCTCGCACCGCTCCGACGCTGACGCTGCCCTGCGCGCGCAGCAGCTCCAGGATCATGCGTCGTCGCTCGGCGGGGACGACCGGTCGTCGGCGGATCCGGCGCCCGGCACGGCCACAGGTTCGCAGACGGGCGGGCGTCAGCGGGGGAACGCCGCCGCCACCCCGCCGTCGACGTTGAGCAGGTTGCCGGTGCTCTTGCCCGAGCGCGCCGGCGAGGCGAAGTGCAGCACCGCGTGGGCGATGTCGTCGGGGAGCACGTTGACCCCGAGCACCGTGCGGGCCCGGTAGTGCTCCTCCAGCTCGTCGGGATCGATCCCGTAGGCGTCGGCCCGCTCGGCGCGCCAGCTCGAGTCCCAGATCCGGGAGCCCTGGAGCACGGCATCGGGATTGACGGTGTTGACGCGGATGCCGGTCGCCGCCCGCCCTCGGCGGCCAGGCAACGCGCGAGATGCAGCTCGCGCCGCCTTGGCGCTCGAGTACGCCGAGGCGTTGGGTCCGGCGACGAGCGCGTTCTTGGAGGCGACGAAGATCACCGATCCGCCGTTGGCCTGGGCCTCGCAGGACCCGGAACGCCTCGCGGGCGACGAGGAAGTAGCCGGTGCCGAGGATCGACTGGTTTCGCTGCCACTCGGCCAGCGTCGTCTCGACGATCGCGGCCCCCGAGGCGATTCCGGCGTTGGAGACGACGATGTCGACGCCGCCGAAGGCGTCGACCGCGCGCGTCGAAGGCATCGGCCACCGTCCTTCTCCGCGGTCACGTCGCCGCCCACCGAGATGCCGCGGTCGCCCATCTCGGCGACCGCGTCGGCCCCGCCGGCGCTCGTCGATGTCGAAGGCGACGACGACGGCGCCGGCGTCGGCGAGCGCGGCGAGCACGGCGCGCCCGATCCCCCCGGCGGCCCCGGTGACGAGCGCGACAGCGCCCTGCGAGCTCTCCCGGCGCGGGGCCCCAGGAGAGCTTGTAGAGCTCGAGCGGCCAGTACTCGACGGCGAAGCTCTCCGGACTCGGTCAGCGACACGAACGTCGACACGGCGTGCGGCGCCGGCCATCACCTCGATCGCGCGGTGATAGAGGTCGCGCGAGATGCCCGCCGCCTTGCGCGTGGGCCCCACGGCGACCAGGCCGACGTTCTCGATCAGCACGACGCGCGCGTCGGGATCGGACATCTCGTCGTCCTCGCAGGCGTTGTCGCTCGAAGTAGGCCGCGTAGTCCTCGCGGTAGGCACCGGCGGCGGCGATCACCCGCTCGCGCAGCGCTGGCGACGTCGTCGTGCGCGCCGGGTCATAGGGGACCCACATCGGCGACCCGCTTGGTGTGCACGAGGTGGTCGGGGCAGGCGGCGCCGGTGCCGGCCACCGCCGCGCCGTCCCGGGAGTCGACGAGCTCGCACACCTCGGCGGAGACGTCGGCTGACGAGGATCTTCGCCCGCCGGCTGGAGACCGCTCCGCGCAGCGTCGGGCAGGACCTGGCGCAGCGTGTCGCGGCGCGCCTCGCGCCGAGCAGCGGCGCGCCAGCGCCGGGCCCGCCGAAGCGCCGGGCCGAGCCGGTGCGCCGGTTGACGAACTCGGCGGCCTGGTTGCACACCGCCACCGTCTGCTCGTAGGCCTCGCGCGCCGTGTCGCCCCACACGACGAGTCCGTGCTTGGCCAGCACCACCAGCCGCAGGCCGGGGTTGGCCGCGCACCGCCTCGCCGACCTGCTTGGCCAGGCGTGAAGCCCGGGCGGATGTACTCGACCCACGCCGCCTCCTCGCCGAAGCACTCGGCGATCAGATCGCGCCCGTCGCGCGCGCACGCCAGCGTGTTGATGCGCGTCGGGATGGGTGTGGTGGACGTGCGCCGCCGGGATGAAGGCGTGCAGCAGCGTCTCGATCGAGGACCGGGGGGCGGCCGGGTCCAGCTGGCAGCGGGCGAGGTAGGCGACCATGTCCTCGTCGCTCATCGCGTCGCGCTCGCAGCAGCGGCAGGACCTCGTCGAGGCGCAGCGGCGTGAAGTCGGCGGCCGACATCGTGGCCAGGTCGCTGCCCGATCCCTTGACCCACATCGCCGCCACCTCGCGGCCGACGTGGTCGGTGGCCGTGCCCTTCGCCGACGTGTTGCCCCCGCCGAAGTTGGCCAGCGCCCGGTTGGACCCGAGCAGGTGGGAGGCGAGCAGCACCTCGTCCGAGGGTGGTCGACGCCCGCGCCGCGGCGTCCTCGTCCCAGCGCGTCGGCGACCGGCGGCGACGATCGAGGCAGCGACGCTCATCCTCCGACCTCCGACCGACGCCGGGCCGGCGGCTCGTCGCTCGGCGCATCGCTGCGCGTAGCCGGAGGCGCCGCAGCTCGCCGAGCGGATCGGCGGCGCGCGCCGAGCTCGCACGCGCACCTTGGCGCACAGCGGGCGCACGTCGGTGTTGTAGGCATCGAGCAGCAGCTCGTGGCCGCGCAGGACGTCGCCCTGCGTCCTGGGCGAGCGCGCAGCGCGTCGCGGTCGACCAGCAGCGACTTGGCGTAGCTCTCCTGCAGGTTGACGATGCTCAGCACCATCGCCTCCATCTTGGGCTCGACGTTGTGGGACTGGTCGATGGTGAGCCGCGGCAGCGGCCCGCCGCCGCCTCCCGAGCTCGACGAAGATCGAGAACAGCTCGAACGGGTTGACCGAGCCGACGATCAGGTCGTCGTCGGCGTACTTGCGGTTGTTGAAGTGAAAGCCGCCGAGCCGGCCCTCGTCGGCGAGGATGGCCACGATCTGCTCGACGTTGACCCCCTGGGCGTGGTGGCCGAGGTCGACGAGCACGCGGGCGCGCTCGCCCAGCGCCTGGCAGAGCAGCACGCGCCGAGCCCCAGTCGGCGATGTCGGTGGCGTAGAACGCGGGCTCGAAGAACTTGTACTCGACGAGCAGCTCCTGGCTCGGCCGGGAGCGCCGCGTACAGCTCGCCGAGGCCATCGGCGCAACCGCCGCCGGCGGGCGCGCAGATCGTCCTGGCCGGCGTAGTTGGTCCCGTCGGCCAGCCACAGCGATTGCGCGGTCGGACCCCAGCGCGGACGGCGATCGTCCACGCACTCCAGCAGGTGGTCGATCGCCTTGCGCCGGATGCCGGCGTCGGGGTTGGTGATCGAGCCCAGGCGGTAGTCGGGGTCCTGGAAGAGGTTGGGGTTGACAGCCCCGGCGCGCAGGCCACGGGAGCGCAGGTGACTCGCGAAGGCTGGCCGAGGTCGTCGACGGCGTCCCACGGGAAGTGCAGGGCGACGGCCGGCGCGGTGCCGGTCAGGCGGTGCACCTCGGCGGCGTCGTCGATCTTCTCGAACACGTCGCGCGGGCGGCCCGGCTGGGGGAACACGGCGAACCGGGTTCCGGAGTCGCCGTAGCCCCACGACGGGGTCTCGATCTCCAGGCGCGAGAGCGCGGTCTCGACGGCGGCGACGTCGTGTCCCGCGTCGGCCAGTTGCGCTGCCAGCGAGGCGTAGCTGGCTCATGCGATCTCCTTCTCGGGAAGCGGCACGGGCGTCCGACTCCCGTCACCGCCAGGAAGCGTTCGTAGGTCTCGGCGGCGCGGCTGCGCCGGCGGTCGGCTCGTAGCGGCGCAGCGACACCGAGCGGCGCACCAGCTCGGCGCGCCTCGGCCAGGCCGGAGACCTCGCCGAGCGCCATCGCCTGCACGAGCACATTGCCCAGGGCGGTCGCCTCGACCGGCCCCGCCAGCACCGGGCGGTCGGTCGAGGTCGGCCGTCAGCTGGCAGAGCAGCTCGTTGCGCGCTCCGCCCCCGACGACGTGGACGACGTCGATCCGGCGGTCGGTCACGCGCGAGAGCTGCTCGAGCACCATCCGGTACTTGCAGGCCAGCGAGACGAGGATCGAGCGCAGCAGCTCGCCGGGATCCGCCGGAGCCGGCTGCCCCGAGCCGGCGCACAGGCCGGCGATCCGCTCGGGCATGTCGCCGCCGCGCAGCAGCGACGGCGTGATCGGGATCGAACAGCGGCGACGTCGGGCCGGCGCCGCGCCGGCCAGCTCCTGCGAGGTGGTCGTAGTCGCGGTCGACCCCGTCGGCTTCCCACGTCGCGGCGGCACTCCTGCACCAGCCACAGGCCCATCACGTTGCGCAGCAGGCGGACCGTCCCGCCGACGCCGCGCTCGTTGGTCAGGTTGAAGGCGGCCGCCTCGGGACTCAGCGCGGGCTCGCGCGCCTCGACCCCGAGCAGCGACCATGTGCCTGAGGACAGCACCGCGCCGTGCGGCCCGGCCAGCGGGCGCGGCGGCGAACGCCGACGCGGTGTCGTGCCCGGCGACGGCGCGCACCGCGGTGCCGACGGCGGGGCCGGCGCCGGCGGCGTGGCCGTCGTGCACCGGCCCGAGCTCGCTGCCCGGGCTCGGCCACCTCGCCGGCGAAGGGACGCGCGCGGGCAGCCCCAGGCGGCTCGATGAGGTCGGACGCCCAGCGCCAGCCGTGGGCCTCGAGCAGCCCGGTGGTGGAGGCGATCGTCAGCTCGTTGGCGAGCGTGCCGGTCAGCCACAGCCCCAGCAGGTCGGGGATCAGCGCGATGCCGCTCGGCCACGCGCGCGGCCGCGCCCCCGGCCTCGCTGCTCAGCTGGAAGACGGTGTTGATCGGCATCGTCTGGATGCCGGTCCGCCGGTAGAGCTCGTCGCGCGCCGACGCGGGCGTGCACCCGGTCCAGCAGCGCATCGCTCGTGCGGGCATCGCGATAGTGGTAGGGCAGACCGAGCACGCGCTCGTAGCCGTCGAGCAGCGCGTAATCGCACGCCCCAGGCGTCGATGCCGATGCCCGCCAGGGCCCCGGTTCGGCGGCGGCGCACAGCCCCTCGCAGGATCTGGCGCAGCAGCTCCGGGCAGATTCCAGTGCAGGCCGTCGGGGAGCCACAGCGGCCGGTTGGCGAAGCGGTGGGCGACGTCGAGCGACGACCCGGTCCCCGCCGAGTCGCCCGACCACCACGCGGCCGCTCTCGGCGCCGAGGTCGACGGCGGCCAGCAACCGGTCGTCAGGCATCCTCGGCCACTCCCGCCGTGCGCAGCCGGCCCGCGGGCCGCGGCGGCGCGCCAGCAGCTCGCGCCCGCGACCGGCGAAGGCGGCGGCGTTGGGGATCGAGCACGCTGAGGATGAGCAGGCCCCCGGAGACGACCTGGAAGTCGTTCTCGTTGAACGAGCTCGTGAGCAGCAGCGCGCTGCGCAGACCGGCGTAGATCAGGGCGGCGAGGGCGACGCCGAGGATCGTTCCCCGGCCGCCGAAGATCGAGACGCCGCCGAGGAGCACGATCGTCACCACCTGCAGTTCGAAGCCGATGCCGATGTTCTCCGTCGCCGAGGAGAGCTCGAACGCGTACAGGATGCCGACGGCCGAGCAGACGAACCCCGAGAGCACGTACAGCGACAGCTTGATGCGCTTGACGCGGATGCCGCTGTGGAAGGCCGCCTCCTCGTTGAGCCCGATCGCGTACAGCGACCGGCCCGAGAGGCGGTCATGCGCAGCATCACCCCGGTGGCGATGGCGAGGACGATGAAGATGGCCACCGACCACGACAGCCACGAGATCCCGAGAAAGCCCTTGACGCCGACCGCCGGTGTAGCTCGGCGGGGAAGTTGGACACCGAGGCGTGGCCCGAGGACGACGTTCGCCAGGCCCCGATAGAGGGTGAGGGTGCCGATCGTCACCGCCAGCGAGGGCAGGCCGACGCGCGTGACCAGCAGCCCGTTGACCGCGCCCGGCCAGCGTGCCGACGGCCAGCACGACGACGAAGATCAGCGCCCATCGACCAGTGGTGCAGCCACAGATCGCCGAGCAGCTCGGCCGACAGCGCCAGGGTCGAGGCCACCGACAGGTCGATCTCGCCGGTGATGATGATCAGCGTCATCGGCAGCGCCATGATCGCCAGGTCGCCGATCCCGGTGCTCGTCGTGAAGACGGTGTAGCTGGAGTGAAACTGGGATGAGATCGAGGTGCCGAGCACGCACGACGGCGACCAGGGCGATCGACGAGCGCCGTCTCCCAGCGCAGCACGAGGCTCGAGCCGGCCGCCGGCCAGCCGCGGCGCGCCAGCCGTGAGCGGCCGCGGCTCGCCGTCGCGGCGCGGTCACGCCGGCGGTGCCCGTCGTGCCGGCCGCGCGTGTCGGTTCAGGCGCCAAGGTGCAGCCTTCGCTTGCGCAGGGCCGCCGCCAGCCTCAGCTGGATCCCGCGGTCCATGGTGATCGCCACCAGCAGCAGGAAGCCCGGCGATCGCCTCGGTCCACAGCGACGGCACGCCCAGCACGTTGAGGGCGACGTTGATCGTCTGCAGCAGCAGCGCGCCGAGGGCGGCGCCCGACGACCGAGCCGCTGCCGCCGAAGATCGCGACGCCGCCGACGACGACCGCGGCGATGATCTGCAGCTCCAGGCCGTTGGCGGCCGTGGCGTCGATCGTGTTGTACTGCGTCGACCACACGACGCCGGCCAGGCCGGCGATCGCGCCGCTGAACACGAAGGTGAAGAACACGCGCTTGGCGATCGGGATCCCGGCCAGCCGGGCGGCCTCGGGGTCAGAGCCGATCGCGTACAGGTCGCGGCCGGCTGCGGTAGGACTTCAGGTAGTAGGCGGCGGCCGCCACGGCCAGCGGCGACGACGATCGCCAGGTCCGGGATCCCGATGACCGAGGCGTGGAAGATGTTGATGAACGAGTTGGGCAGCGAGTTGGCCACCACCTGACCGCGACCCGACGATGATCGTGTCGACGCCGCGGATGATGTAGAGCATCGCCAGGGTGACGACGAGGCTGGGGACGCGCCCGATCGCGGTGATCAGGCCCGTGACCGACGCCGCACGCCAGCCCGACGCCCAGTCCGACGAGGAACACGACCGGGATCGCGATCCCGTGATGGGCCTGGAACATGTTGGCCGAGACGTAGGCCGAGAGGCCGACCACCGACCCCACGGACAGATCGACGTTGCGCGTGAGCACCACGAACGTCTCGCCGATCGCCACCAGCGCGTACACGGCGGCGTCGCTGAGCACGAAGCGGATGTTCGAGCCGCTCAGGAACCGCGACTGGACGAGCGTCGGTGACGAGCACCAGCAGCGCCAGGATGCCGACGATCCCGAAGGTTCGGGCGCGCAGGACGAAATCGACCAGGGTGCGCGGGTTGGCGAGGGCCCCGCCGTCCTCGGACGCCGCCCCGGCTGGCGTCGTCGGGGTCGTCGCGCTCATCGCGGCGTCCCGGCTGTGGCCGCCGGCGCGCTCTGCGCCGTCCCCGCGGCGACGATCGCCTCCTCGGTGGCCTCGTCACGCGCCATCGAGGCGGCCAGGCGTCCCTCGCGCATGACGAGCACCCGGTCGGCGAGCGTCGAGCACCTCCGGCAGCTCGGAGGAGATGACCAGGACTGCCACCCCGTCGGCCGCCAGGGCGGCGATCAGCCGGTGGACCTCGGTCTTGGTGCCGATGTCGATGCCGCGCGTGGGCTCGTCGACGATCAGCAGGGCCGGGGACCGGGCCAGCCACTTGGCGAGGACCACCTTCTGCTGATTGCCCCCGGAGAGCAGGGAGACCGGGCATCGACGCCCGGCCGGACGTCACCTGCAGGCGCTGCGCCCAGTCGGCGCCGAAGCGCCGCTCGGTCCTGGCGAAGATCAGGCCGCCGTGGCGCAGGCGCTTGAGCGAGGCCAGCCCGATGTTGCGCGCCACCGACATGTCCATCACCAGTCCCTGCTGGCGGCGGTCCTCGGGGACGAAGCCGATGCCGGCCTGCATCGCCGACGCCGGTGAGCCGCGGCGCAGCGCACGCCCGGCCATCGTCACCGTGCCGGCGTCGTAGCGGTCGATCCCGAAGATCGCTCGCGCCACCTCGCTGCGGCCGGAGCCGACCAGTCCGGCGAGGGCGACCACCTCGCCGGCGCGGACCTCGAGCGAGATGTCGACGAACACCCCCTCGCGAGTCAGACGATCGACCTCGAGCACGGGCTCGCCGGCCTGCCGCGCTCGTGTGGCTCTCGGCGACCACGTCGCGGCCGACCATCGCCCGCACCAGCTCTTCCTCGGTGACGCCCTCCAGCGGCTGGGAGAGGACGAGGCGCCCGTCGCGCAGGACCGTCACCCGCTGGCAGATGGCCAGGACCTCCTCGAGGCGATGGGAGATGAAGACGACGGCCGCGCCCTCGTCACGCAGCGTCTGCACCACTCCGAACAGCCGCCGGGCCTCGACCGGCGACAGGGCGGCGGTCGGCTCGTCCATGATCAGCACACGCGCGCGCCGGGTCAGCGCCTTGGCGATCTCCACCAGCTGCTGCTCGGCGATCGAGAGCCCGCGGGCGATGCGATCCGGGTCGATGCCCACCCCCAGCCGGGTGAAGATCTCCTGCACCTCGCGCTCCATCGCACGGGCGTCGATGCGGCGGCCGCTGCGCAGCGGCTGGCGGCCGATGAAGACGTTCTCGGCGACCGACAGGTCGGCGAACAGCGTTGGCTCCTGGTAGATGACCGAGACCCCGCGCTCGGCGGCGTCGCCCGGGCCGTGGAGGAAGACGTCCTCGCCGTCGATCGTCAGCGCTCCGCTGTCGGGCTGATGGACGCCGCCGAGGATCTTGACCAGCGTCGACTTCCCGGCGCCGTTCTCGCCGACGAGCGCATGGGCCTCGCCGGCGTGGAGCTCCAGGGACACGTCCTGCAGGGCGTGCACGCCGGCGAACGCCTTGCTGGCGTGCGCTCAGCGACAGCGATCGGGAGCGCCCGCGCTCATCGCGGGCGCTCCCGCGACCAACTCCATGCGCGTCTCGTCGCTCAGAAGTTGAACTTGTCGATGTTGGCCTTGTCGAACACCTGCGGCGGCCCGAGCACGACCGAATGATCAGAACCGATCGTGTAGCTGCCGAGCGGGCCGGCGGTGAACTTGTCGCCCGGCGCCCCGGTGATCTTCTTGGAGGCCAGGTTGACGGCCGCGTAGGCGGCCAGGTTGCCGAGCTTGGCCGGATCCCACAGCTCGAAGGCCTGGACCGTGCCGTCCTTGACGAACTTCTTCATCGACAGGGGCGTGCCCAGCCCGGTGAGCTGGACCTTGCCGCGGTACTGCGGGCGTGTCGAGCACGCCGGCGGCGGCGAGGATCCCGACCGTCGTCGGCGAGATGATGCCCGCGAGGTGCGGATAGTGCTGGAGCAGGCCGCTGGTCACCTGGGTCGCCGTTGTGGGGTCGTCGTTGCCGTACACCGTCGGGACGAGCTTCATCTTCGGGTACTTCTTCAACTCCTGCTTCATGTACCCGATCCAGGCGTTCTGGTTGGTGGCCGACGCCGCGGCCGACACGATGCCGATCTGACCCTGGTCGTGCACCTCCTTGGCCAGCAGGTCGACCTCGCTCTTGCCGATGTCGGCGGTCGAGGCCTGGTTGACGAACATCGTGCGGCAGGTGGGGGCGTCGGAGTCATACGTGACCACGCTGATGCCGCGGGCCATCGCCTGCTTGAGCGTCGGGCACAGCGCGCTGGGATCCGTCGCCGAGACGATCAGCGCATTGGCGCCCTTGGAGATCGCCGCCTGGATGGCGGGCAGCTGTGACGCGGAGGTCGCCGCCGAGCCGCTGGTCTCGCTGCCGGTCTCGCCCAGCGTCTTGAGCGCCGCCAGGGCACCGCCGGTCTTCACGCTGTCGGCCACGGTGAAGTAGTTGTTGCCGAGGTTCTTGGGGATCACGAACACCTTCAGCCCGGTCTTCAGGCTGCCGCCGGAGGCCGCCGACGAGCTCGTGCCGGACGAGCCTGACGAGGCCGCGCTCGACGAGACGAGCTTGCTCGACGAGCCGCAGGCGGCCAGGCCGACGGCGACGATTGCCGCCAATGCCACCGAGCCGAGACGGAACCGCCCTGATCGGCGTCGGCGCGGGTGAGAGCGGCCCATCGGGTTCTGTGTCATACGACGGCTCCTGTGGTGAGCTTGACGGAAGGGATCATGCTCTGGCCGGCGGTTGACCGAGCGACGGCCGCGCGCGGTCGACGCGGTCGACGCAGTCGCGGAGTGCGGCACACATCGTTCACCTGCGCCTCTCCCGAGACGGTCATCGCCATCACTCCCTCAGAGCAAAACGAACAGACTCGATCAAATCAAATCAGCATCTGGCCTGTCAAGGGGGCTCTTGAATCGGGATATCATCCGGCCTGGGCCGGGCCTCTGGGGGTGATCAGGATGATGTGCGTTTTCGACCGTTTCTCGATCAGCGATCGGGGTAGGCCCTGATCCATGAGGGATGGGAAGCGGTCCTCGTGGAGAGGCCGCCGTCAGCCGCGAGCAGTGGCGCAAGACGCTGCTCGCAGCCATGGCCAACTACATCGATTCCGGCTCGATCGTCGCCGGCGCGGTGGCGCTGCCACTGTGGACCAAGCAGTTTCACTTCGGCTCGCAGCTTCGTGTCGCTGCTGGGGGCGTTCAGCTCCAATGCGATCTCGGCCGGGCTCGGGGCACTGATCGGCGGACGCATCTGCGACCGCCTCGGGCGCAAGAAGATCTATCAGTGGGATCTGCTGCTGTATGCCTTCGGCGCCCTGTGGATCATCTTCGCCCAGGGCGCCTGGATGCTGCTGTTCGGGTATTTCGTCGTCGGGCTCACCGTCGGGGCCGACGTCCCCGCGTCCTGGACGCTGATCACCGAGACCGCCCCCGCCCGGGCCCGCGGCCGGGTTGCCGGCCTGGCCCAGGTGCTCTGGTACGTCGGCACGATCGTGCCCCTCCTGCTGGGCATCGCCCTGCTCGGTCTCAACGACCTGATGCCGCGGATCCTCTTCGCCCAGCTGTGCGTCGTCGCCCTCGTGACCTGGGGTCTGCGGCGCAGCCTGAGCGAGTCGAGCCTGTGGACCGAGGCCCAGGAGAAGGCCACCGGCGCCGCCGGCGCGGTGCGCGAGCTGTTCCGGCGTCGTCACCTGCGCGCGCTGGCGTTCCTGATCGCCATGTACGGGATCTGGAACCTCGTCGCCGGCACCTACGGGTTCTTCTATCCCTACATCCTCGGCGCGGTCGGCTCCACCTCGCCGCGGGCGACCTATGCGCTGCAGGCCGTCTGGTTCGCCTCCACGGCGCTGTCGGTCGGCGGGATCTACATGCCGCTCGTCGACAGCGTGAGCCGCCGGCGCCTTCTGCTGTGGTCAAGCGTGCTGCAGATCCTCGCCTTCCTCCCCTTCATCTTCCTGCACGTGACGTTCGTCGTCGCGCTCTTCAACGTGCTGTTGTTCGGGATCGGAGCCGGCATCGGCCAGCAGTCCCTGTTCCAGCTGTGGAGCGGAGAGATGTTCCCGACGCTGCTGCGCTCGACCGCTCAGGGCGTCATGTTCGGCATCGTGCGCATCGGCCTCGGCGGCTGGGTGCTGCTGCTCCCCACCGTCCAGAGGGCCGGCTTCAGCGCCCTGGCCATCGTGCTGGCGGCGATGCTGCTCGTCTCGGGCGTGATCGGCATCGCGTTCGCGCCCCGGACCCAGGGTCGCGACCTGCAGGAGACCGGAGCCGAGGAGGTCAGGACCCGCTCCGCGGAGCGCGACGTGCAAACCGCCTGATCGCCCGCGTCAGGACCGGCGCGACTGCCGGCGCAGGACGTCGGCCAGCGGTTCGGGACGGCCGAGGTGATAGCCCTGGGCAAAGTCGATCTCCTGGCCGCGCAGGAAGTCGACGAGGACGGCGTCCGAGCAGTGCTCGGCGATGACCGCGCGGTCGAGACCGTGGGCGACACGGCGCACCGCGTCGACGATCACGGCATCGGCGCGGCTGTGCAC
The DNA here is from genome assembly GCA_963744845.1 of uncultured Solirubrobacteraceae bacterium. Taxonomy (GTDB): domain Bacteria; phylum Actinomycetota; class Thermoleophilia; order Solirubrobacterales; family Solirubrobacteraceae; genus Palsa-465. Next base: position 48,148 of record CAVUVE010000007.1, on the reverse strand, counting down.
CGCGCCGGTGACGAACTCGCCGTCGATCTTCAGAAAGTCGAAGGGAAGGTGCTTGAGGTAGGTGAAGGAGCCGAAGCCGGCGCCGAAGTCGTCGATCGCCACCCGGCAGCCGAGGCGTTGCAGCTCGGTGGCGAACTGCCGTGCCTGCTCGAGGTGGGCGATCGCCGCCGTCTCGGCGATCTCGACGATGAGCGCCTCCGGGGCGACCCCGGTCGCGCGCAGCTGGCGATCGATGTCCGCCAGCAGGTCGGGGCCGGCCACCGACTTGCCCGATACGTTGACCGAGAGGCAGACCGGAACGCGGGTCGCCGCCAGCGCGGCGATCGTCTGCTCCATGACGAGGCGATCGATCTCCTGGATGAGGTCGACGCGCTCGGCGATCGAGAGGAACGCCCCGGGGGCGATCAGCTCGCCGCCGTCGGAGCGCATCCGTAACAGCACCTCGTACATCGGCACCGAGGAGGCGTCCCGGAGATCGATGATCGGCTGCGCGTAGAGCTCGAACGCCCGCTGCTCGATCGCCCGGCGCACGCGCGCCAACCACGACAGGCGGGCCTTCATCCGGGGTTGCTCTCCGCCTTCCGCGACGGTGTAGAACGCCCATCGGTCCCGGCCCGCCTCCTTGGCGTCGTACATCGCCAGATCGGCGTTGACGACGAGGTCGTCGGCGCTCGCCCCGGGCACGCACATGGCGATTCCGATCGAGGCCGACAGGCCGCGGGCCGCCGTGCCGTGATCGGGGTCCATCGCCAGCCGCCACTCCCGCAAGCCCGCGAGCAGCGCCTTGGCGAGCGTCGTCGCCGCCTCGCGATCGCCGTGGGGAAGCAGGATCGCGAACTCGTCCCCGCCGATCCGGGCGACGATGTCGGACTCGCGCAGCCGCCCGGCGAGCAGGCTCGCCGCCTTGACGATCAGCTCGTCTCCGACCTTGTGGCCGAGGGTGTCGTTGACGTACTTGAAGTGATCGAGGTCGAGCATCAACATCGCGCCGTCGGCCCCGTAGCGTCCGGCGTGGCGCACGTGATCCTCGAGCGCGTGCTGAAAGCCGCGCCGGTTGAGGAGCCCGGTGAGGGCATCATGGTTGGCGATGTGCTCCAGCTGCTGCTGATGGCGGCGACGATCGGTGACGTCCTGGACCTGGACGATCACGTATTGGATCTGCCCGTCGGTGCCACGGACGGCGGAGAGGTCGACCTGGACCCAGACCGGGTGCCCCTCGGCGTGCAGGTAACGCTTCTCGACGCGGTAGGCGGATCGCGCGCCCTCGCCGAGGAAGGCCGCCGCCTCGATCGTCGCCGGGTCCCCCGGGAAGGTGAGGTCGTCGACCTTGCTTCCCTCCAGCTCGGCCGTGGTCCGACCCACGATGTCGGCCCACGCCTGGTTGGCCTCCAGGACATAGCCGTTGCGGACGATCCCCATGCCGATCGGAGCCATCGAGAAGATGCCGCGAAAGCGCTGCTCGGCGTCGGCGAGGCTGCGCTCGCGGGCCCGCGTCTCGGTGACGTCGCGGAAGGCGGTGACGAACGCATAGGGCGGCTTGGCCCCGTCGGTGAGGATCGGTCGCAGCGAGATCGTCAACCACTGGACGCCGCCGTCGTCACCGACCAGCCCGACGATCCGCGAATCGACCTCCATGCCCTCGCGGCGCACCCGCTCGCGCAGGTCACCCGCGTCCAGCGACCGGCCGTCGGCGTCGACGACGCGACGGCGGCGAACGATCTCGTCGACTGTCCGGGCCGTCACGTCGAAGCCGAGGAGTCGGCGGGCTGTGGCGTTGGAGATCTCGGCACGCCCGTCCGGGCCGTAGAGGATCACCCCCTCCGACAGGCTGTCGAGGGTGACGCGGAGGCGGAGCTCGCTCTCGGCGCAGGCCCGTTCGGCGAGGTGGCGAGCGGTGATGTCGAGGAACGAGGCGACGACGGCCGACCGACCGCCGATCGTCGTCGGGCGCGAGTTGACGCTCAGCCACCGTCGCTGCCCGTCCCGACGCTCGATCGAGACCACCTCGCCGAGCACCGGCTCACCCGTACGGGCGGCGATCGTCGCCGGAAACTCGTCAGCGGTCATCCGTGTGCCGTCCTCGCGCAGCGCGGTCACTCCGGTCGACTCGAGATCCGCCGCCGCGATGCCGTTGGCCTCGGCGCCGAGCAGCTCGATGGCCGGGGGGTTGACGGCCTGAAGACGGTCGGCGTCGTCCATGATGACGACGCCTTCCTGCAGCGCATCGAGCACCGCCCGGTGGTGCTCGGCGGCGGCCTGCACGGCCATGCGCGTCGCGTGCTGGGCGGTGATGTCGCGCGAGGAGATGACGACCGGGCACGGCAGCCCCTCCGCGGCGTGCAACGGACGGGTGCTGATCGAGATCCACCGGACCTCTCCGCCCTCGAACGCGAAGCCGATCGGCACGTCGTCAAGCGGTCGTCCGGTCCGCCGGGTGATCTCGGAGGGAAGGTCCGCGTTGGCGACCGGATGTCCGTCGATGTCGATGGCCGTCCACTCCCCGGAGAGCACGGTCATGCCCTCGACGGCGACCGATCCGGTGTCCTGCATCTGCTTCGCCGCCCGGTTGATCAGCTCGATCCGCCCCTCGGCGTCGATGAGCATGAGCCCGTCGGCGGCGGCATCGACGACCTCCCGCAGGCGCTCCGCCGTCGGCTCATCCTGTTGCTGCTCAGTGCTCATGCGCCCCCTGAAAGACCAGTTTGCTCAGCGAACCAGAAGTGGTGAAGAACCTGGAACGATGCCTGAGCGTAGCGCCAAGGCAAAAGTGTCGTGGACGGTTAGACGATGCCGCGCTGTCCAGGCCCGTGCGGGCCGCACACGCCGCGCGGGGCGCCTAGAACAGCCCGCCGAGGGCCTGCCCGGCGTGGGCGGCCAGGTGAAAGAGCGGCGAGGGGAAGACCCCGAACACGACGCACGCGGCACCGAACACGACGGCGACGAGCGTGACCTCGGGGAAGCGCGAGGAAAGGGCGACGCCCGGCGCGCCCTCGATGGCAAGGGCATCGGCCTCGGGGGAGCCGCCGGCGATCGGGGCGAGCAGGCCCCGCGCGCTCGGAGCCGTGTAGCCGGGACCCGGGCTGGGGGTCGGCGCGCGCATCCAGATCGACGCGACGACCCGGAGGTAGTAGCCGAGCGAGATCATCGAGCCGAGAACGAGCACGATGGCCAGCCACGTGTAGTCGCCGTTGACGAGGGCGTGGATCAGCTGGAACTTGCCGATGAACCCGACGGTGCCGGGGATTCCGGCGAGGGCGAGCATGGCGATCGTCATCGGCCAGGCCAGCCACGGGCTGCGGGCCCCGAGACCGGCGATGCCGGACAGCTCAGCGCCGTCGCTGCGCTCGTCCTGCACGGCGACGATGACCGCGAACGCCGCGATGTTCATCATCAGATAGACCGACAGGTACAGGACGGTGGCCTCGACGCCGAGTCGCGAGCCGACGACGACACCGGCCAGCATGTAGCCGGCCTGGCCGACGCTCGAGTAGCCGAGCATCCGCTTGATCGACGACTGGCCGAGGGCGCCGACGTTGCCGACGATCATCGTGATCGCGGCGATCGTCGCCATCGCCGGGGCCCACGTGTCCTGGAGGTCGATGGCGGCGACATCGAAGAAGCGCAGGAGCACGCCGAGGGCGGCGGCTTTGGTGGCCGTGGCCATGAACGCGGTGACCGGCGTCGGCGCGCCTTCGTAGACGTCGGGCGTCCACTGGTGAAACGGGGCCACCGACGCCTTGAAGGCAAAGCCGACGAGCACCAGGGCCAGGCCGGTGAGGAGCAGCGGATCGCCGAGCAGTCCGCCGGCCAGCCCGCCGCCGGAGATGTGCGCGGCGATCGTCGAGAACTCGGTCGAGCCGGTCGCGCCGTAGACGAGGGCGAGCCCGTAGACGAGGGTGGCCGATCCGACCGAGCCGATCACCAGGTACTTCAGGCCCGATTCGAGCGAGCCCTCGCGGCGGTACTCCGACGCGCACAGCACGTACAGCGGGATCGAGAGCAGCTCGAAGCCGACGAACAGCGTGACCAGGTTCTGCGCGGAGACGAGGACGGCCATGCCGAGGACGCTGAACAGCAGCAGCGAGTAGTACTCGCCATGGCCGGCGGTCTCGGGAGCGCGGGCGCGCAGCGACAACAGCACGCAGGCGATCGCCGACACGGCGAAGATCATGTCGAGCACGAGCGCCAGGTCGTCGACGGCCAGCGCCCCGGCGATGATCGACGCCGCATGATCGAAGCGGCTGATGCCGACGACCATGAACGCGGCCAGCACGAGCAGGGTGACGAGCGGGACGACGCGCCCGCGGGTGGCGGTGTGCTCGCCGCCGCCGAGCAGCCCGACGAGCAGCACGATCACCGCCCCGCCGGAGAGCACCAAAAACGGCATGAACGACGCCCAGTCGATGTGCGGGCCCTTGAGGTGGCCGGTCGCGGCGGCGGCGCTCAGCACGAGATTCATGGCGCCTGCGCCACCCGGCGCGGAGTCGAGCCCTGCAGTTGCACGGCGGCCAGCGAGGATCGCAGCGTCGGCGCCGAGCGGCGCAGGCCGAACTGCGGGTAGAAGGCGAGGACGAGGATGACGATCACCATGCCGAGGACCGGCACCGCCTCGCGCACGGTGATCTCGAACGAGGTCACCCGGGGGCCGACCCGGTTGTGGAGCGCGCGGATGTACAGGCGCAGCGCGTAGACGGCCGCCCCGACGACGCCGAGCGAGGCGATGAGGGCGATCGGCAGCTTGGCGTTGAAGACGCCGAACAGGATGAGGAACTCGCCGACGAAGTTCGACGAGCCGGGAATCGCCAGCGTCGCCAGGGTGACGATGAGGGCCAGGGTGGCGAGGATCGGCGCCCGGAAGGCGATCCCGCCCATGTCGGCCAGCTTCTCGGAGGCGCCGGCACGCTCGGCGAGGGCGGCCACGATGAAGAACAGCGGCGCGGTGACGAGGCGCGTGGTTGACCATCTGCAGCAGGGCGCCCTGCCCGCCGTCGGTGTGCAGCGAGAAGATGCCGAGGGTGATGAAGCCCAGCTGGGCCACGCTCGAGTAGGCGACGACGAGGCGCGCGTCGGGCGTCGTGAACGCCACCACCGTGCCCCACAGGATCGAGACGAGCGCGATCAGCAGCATGATCACCTGGAAGTGGACGGCCGCGTAGGGAAACAGCGGCAGCACGATCCTCAAGAAGCCGTAGGCGGCGACCTTGGACAGGATCGCCGAGAACACGGCCACCGCCGGGATCGGCATCGCCTTGTAGCCGTCGGGCAGCCAGCCGTGGAACGGGACGAGCGGCATCTTGACCAGGAACGCGACGGCGAAGCAGAGGAAGATCCACGTCTGCGAGGCGTGCGAGAGGGGCAGGGCCTGCAGCGAGCTGAGCACGAAGGTCAGCGGGGTGCCGTGCTGGCCGGCGGCGAGCACGCCGGTGGCGATCGCGCCCACGAGCATGAAGAACGAGCCGACCAGGGTGTAGATGACGAGCTTGGTCGTCGCGCGCACGCGATCCTCGCCGCCCCAGATTCCGCTCAAAAAGAAGAACGGGATCAGCATCAGATCGAAGAAGGCGACGAACAGCGCCAGGTCCTGGGCGCAGAAGGCTCCGAGGACCCCGGACTGGGCGAGCGCGAACTGGAAGTAGAAGGTCCGCGGTCGGTCCCACTCGCGCCCGACGCACCACAGCATCGCCGCGCAGAAGACGACGCAGGTCGTCACCACGAGGGCGACGTTCAATCCGTCCAGGCCGAGCTTGTAATGGATGCCGAGGGCCGAGATCCACACCTTGTCGGTGACGAACTGCAGGCCCGAGTGTCCGATCGTGAAGCGGGCCAGGAAGTCGACGGCGACGCCGAGGGTGACGAGGCTTGACAGCACCGCGATGCGACCGGCCAGCCGCGACGGCAGCAGCGACGCGACCACGGCGATCGCCAGCGGCAGCCAGATGAGGATCGTCAACGTCATGCTCAGGTGGCCTCGATCAGGAAGTACAGGGCCACGCAGCCGATCCCGACGAGCATCAACGCGACGTAGTAGCGCAAGAAGCCGGTCTGCGCGCGGCGCACGGCGGCCGAGGCGGCGCGCACGACGCCGACCGAGGACCCGGTGACGCCGCCGCCGATCACGCCGCGTTCGAGCACCGACGCGGTGAAGCCCCCGACCCACTGAGCGGGCCGCACGACCACGAAGTCGATCAGCTCGTCGAAGTACCACTTGCGATACAGGAAGGTGTGCAGCGCCGGAACGCGCTCGCGCAGCCGGACGGCGATCGCCGGGTTGACGACCCAGATCCGGTAGGCGATCGCGATCCCGGTCAGGCCGATGAGCGCGCCGATGATCAGCCCCACCCATGCCGAGCCGTTGGACGGATCGAGCTCGGCCAGGCGCGAGCCCGCGAACGTCGGCGCCAGGAAGCGGTTGATGCCGGCGTCGACGCCGGGGATCTGCAGCACGCCGCCGATGACGGCGAGCACGGCGAGCACGCCCATCGGGAACTTCATCGCCCAGTCGCGCTCGGCGATGTGATGCTCGGGGCCGGGGAAGCCGACGTCGGTGTCCTCCTCCTCGCCGGTGCCGGGATTGAAGCCGGTCTCGGGATGGTGCAGGTGGCCCTGCTCGAGCTCGAGAGCCTCCGGGCACGGCTCGCCGAAGAACGCGCGGAAGATCATCCGGAAGGTGTAGATGCCGGTCATCAGCGCCCCGACGTAGCCGAGGATGCCGAGGATCTCAAAGCCGCCGCCGCGGTGATCGAGGTAGGCGATGATGTCGTCCTTGGACAGCCAGCCCGAGAACGGCGGCAGTCCCGACAGCGCCAGCCCGCCGACGATGAAGCAGATGAACGTGAACGGCATCGCCTTGCGAAAGCCGCTCATCCGGTCCAGCGACTGCTCGCCGCCCATCGCCGAGATCAGCGAGCCCGCGGACATGAAGAGCAGCGCCTTGAAGAAGGCGTGGGTCATGAGGTGAAACAGGCCGGCCGAGTAGGCGCCCGACCGACACGCCCATGACCATGTAGCCGATCTGGGACATCGTCGAGTAGGCGATCACGCGCTTGAGATCGGTCTGGACGATCGCGATCGTCGCCGCCACGAGCAGCGTCACGCAGCCGATGATCGCCCCGACGTCGGCCGCGGTCGTGGCGATCTCGAACAGCGGGTGCATGCGCGCGATCAGGTACACGCCGGCGGTGACCATGGTGGCGGCGTGGATCAGCGCCGAGACGGGGGTGGGGCCCTCCATCGCGTCGGGAGCCACGTGTGCAGCGGCACCTGGGCGGACTTGGCGGCGGCGCCGACGAGCAGCAGCAGGCAGCCGGCGACCAGGTCGGTGCTGTTGTGGTGAAAGACGTGGGGGACGGCGTGCGAACGTCTTGACGAAGTCCAGGGTCCCGGTGTGGCGGAAGATGAAGAACGTCCCCAGCACGAGCCCGACGTCGCCGAGCACGTTGATGACGAACGCCTTGATGCCGGCGCTGGTGGCTGTCGTGCGCCGGTACCAGAACGAGATGAGCAGATACGAGGCGGCGCCGACGAACGCCCAGCCGACGATCAGCAGCAGGAAGTTGCCCGCCAGCACGAGCAGCAGCATCGAGAACACGAAGTAGTTGAGGTAGGCGAAGAAGCGGCTGTAGCCGCGGTCGGACTTCATGTAGGCGATCGAGTAGATGTGGATGAGCGTCGAGACCCCGGAGACGACCAGCGCCATGAAGATCGACAGCGGGTCGACGAGGATCGAGAGCTGGGCGTCGAGCCCGGTCGAGTCCGCGTACGTCCACAGCGACGAGGTGAGCTCGCGGTGGCCCTCGGAGTTGCCCAGCAACGAGATGAGGGCTCCGACCGACGCGGCGAACGACAGCGCGATGGCCAGCGAGGCCAGCCACCCGGCGGCGGTGCCCGACAGCCGCCGGTAGCCGAGGCCGACGAGCGACCATCCCGAGCAGCGGGAAGAGCAGGATCAGCCAGCCGAACGTCGTCGCGCGTCATCCGCGCAGCTCGTTGAGCTCGTCGACGTTGACGGCCATCTGGCGGCGGTAGATGGCGACGATCAGGCCCAGCCCGACCGTCACCTCACAGGCGGCCACGACGATCACGATCAGCGCGAACACCTGCCCGTCGTGGTTGCCCCACATGCGGCTGAAGGCGACGAGCGCCAGGTTGGCGGCGTTGAGCATCAGCTCCAGGCAGAGCAGGATGACGAGCGGGTTGGGCCGCACGAGCACGCCGACGGCGCCGATCGCGAAGATCATCGCCGAGACGACCAGGTACCAGCCGATCGCCATCAGCCGTCGCTCCGTCGGATCCAGGTCACTACCAGCCCCCCTCGCCGCGATCGCGCTCCCGCGCCCCGGCCACGCCGAGCGGCTCGGACTGCTCGTCGGCGGCCGGGTCGGTGCCCGCGCCGGCCCGCAAGCCCGGCGGCCTCGGCCATCGTCCCGGTGAACGGCGAGCGAGGCCGGCTGAAGCGACCGCGGCTGACGGTGTCCTCGGCGAGGCCGCGCCGGCGGCGGGCGAGGACGACGGCGCCGATCGCCGCCACGAGCAGCAGCAGCGAGGCGAGCTCGAACGGGAACAGGTACGTCGTCAGAAACTGCTCGCCGATCTGGCGCGGGGCGCCGAAGCCGGGAATGTAGGGCGCCCCCTTGCCGGAGATGCCCTTCAGGGCCGAGCCGAGCATCGCGATGCACAGCTCGACGGCGAGCGCCAGGCCGAACAGCGGACCGAGCACCTTGAGCGCCCCGCCGCGGCGAATGCAGCGGCTCGTCGGAGCCGCCGACGTAGGCGACGACGAACACGTACAGCACCATCACCGCGCCGGCGTAGACGACCACCTGGGCGGCGGCCACGAACTCGGCCCGCAGCAGCAGGAACAGCGCCGCCAGGGAGATGAGGTGCCCGACGAGCGCGAGCACGCTGTAGAACGGGTTGCGCACCATGACGACGCCGACCGCGCCGGTGATGGCGCCGATCGCGGCGAGGAAGAACAGAACCTGGCTCATCGCGTGCCCGGTCCTACTCGCCCTCGCGCCGCAGCGGCGTGCGCTCGATCGCCTCGGCGAGCAGCATCTCCTTGGTGAAGATGAGATCCGAGCGGGTGTAGTCCGACATCTCGTAGTCGTGGCCCATGGTGATCGCGTCAAACGGGCACGCGACCTCGCAGTAGCCGCAGAAGATGCACCGGCTGAGGTTGATCTCATAGACGGCGGCGTAGCGCTCGCCGGCCGAGACGCGGTTCTCCGGGGTGTTCTCGGCGGCCACGACGCGGATGCAGTCGGCCGGGCACGCGGCCGCGCACAGCGAGCAGCCGACGCACTTCTCAAGGCCGGTGTCCTCGAAGCGGTGCAGCTTGTGGCGGCCGCGGAAGCGCGGGTAGACCGGCGTCTTCTCCTCCGGGTACTGGATCGTCGTCGGCCCCTCGACGATCCGCCCGAAGGTCGTCTTCAGTCCGCGCAGGGTCTCCCCGAAGACGCGGTAGGCGCCGCGGACCGGCCCGCCGCCGGGAGCGCGGATCACCTCGATGACGTCGGAACTGGGGTCATAAGGGGTCATCGGTCAACTCCAAGCGGTCAGCCGACGACCAGGATCGCGGTCACAAGCAGGTTGAGGGTGGCCAGCGGCAGCAGGATCTTCCAGCCAAACGACATCAGCTGGTCGTAGCGCAGCCGCGGCAGGGTGGCGCGCACCCAGATGAAGAAGGTGATGACGAGCAGCATCTTGGCGAGCACGACGAACGGGTCGACCCAGCCGGGCGGGGAGATCCCGAACGGAAGCAGCCACCCGCCGAAGAACAGCGTCACCGCGATCCCGGAGACGACGATCATGTTCGTGTACTCGGCGAACAGGTAGGCGACGAACGCCGTGCCGCCGTACTCGGTGAAGTATCCGCCGACGAGCTCGGCGTCGGCTTCGACGAGGTCGAACGGCGCGCGGTTGGTCTCGGCGAACGACGCCGTCATGAAGATGAGAAAGCCGGCGAACTGCGGGATGAAGTACCACATGCCGGCCTGGGCGTGGACGATCCCGGTCAGCGACAGCGTGCCGGCGGTGATGAGCACGCCGACGAGCGCCAGGCCCTGGGAGACCTCGTAGGAGATCAGCTGGGCGGCGCCGCGCATCGCGCCCAGGAACGAGTACTTGGAGCCCGACGCCCAGCCGCCGAGCATGATCCCGTAGAACGAGATCCCGCCGAAGGCGAACACGTACAGCGGCCCCACCGAGACGTCGATCCCGTAGAGGCCGACCCGCTGGCCGAAGATGTGCTGGACGTTGCCGAAGGGACGAGGGCCAGCGAGGAGACGGCGGTGAGGATGGCGATCATCGGCGCGATCCGGAACAGGGTGCCGACCGACGTCGTCGGGCGGAACGGCTCCTTGACGGCGAACTTGACGATCTCGGCCAGCGGCTGCATGAGCCCGAACGGGCCGACGCGGTTGGGGCCGTAGCGGCCCTGGAAGCGGCCGAGCAGCTTGCGCTCGTAGACGATGATCACCGGGAGCACGGCGAAGATGACGCCGAAGATGACCAGCGCCTTGAGGATCTGCACCCACCACGGCTCGAAGTAGTTGACCAGCCCGAGGACGCTCACGCTGATCGCCTCCGCTCGCCATCCGGGCTTACCTGTATGTCGGCGGCGTGAGTCATCCGGCTATCTTGCGGACCTCGATCAGCGGCTCGGTCAGGGAGTTGGCCGAGGCGACGCCGATGCCCTCGGCGAGGAACGCGTTGCCCGGCGAGACGTTCGAGCGCACGGCGACCGTCGCCGCCAGCTCCGTCCCCTCGCCGCTGCCGCCCACTCGGCGTCCGGCCTCGTCTGATTGGGCGGCCGGCGAGTCATCCAGCTGGGCGACGAGCACGTGGTCGCCCTCGGTGAGCCCGAGGCGCTGCGCGTCCTGGGGCGAGAGCTCGACCCGCTGGTGGGGGATGAGGTACTTGAGCGCCGGGTGAGACCTCGACCTCGGGGGAGGCCCAGATCGGTCGGTAGGTTCCGACGCGGAGAAACCCGTTGGCGGAGGTCCGAGACTCGGCGGGGGACGGCACCGGCAGGTCGACGACGAGCTCCTCGCCGAGCGTCACCGCGGCACCCTGGGGTCGCACCGGCCAGCGCACGCCGTGGCCGGCGATCGCCTCGAGGGTGAGCCCCTCGTAGACGGCAACGGCCGCCACGAGCTGCTCGAAGGCCGCGGCGCTGCGGTCGAGGTTCAGCTCCAGGCCACACCGTCGGGCCAGCTCGGTGAGCACCGCCCACCCCGGGCGTACCTCGCCGGGATGGGCGATCGCGATCCGCAGCCGCTGCAGGCGGCCGTCGGGGTGCACGACCGTGCCCTCCTTCTCGGCGTGGGACTCGGCGGGGAAGATGACGGTGGCGTGCTCGCGCAGACCCTCGGTGAGCACCGACGCGTGGGCGACGACGACGGCGGCGGAATGCAGCGCGCGCTCCCACAGCGCCCGGTCGCGCTGGTCGCGGACGGGGTCGGTCTGCATCAGATACAGCGCGGTGATCTCGCCGTCGGCCGCCGCGGCGCCGATCGCCGCGCTGTCGCGGCCCGGCGACTCGAGGCTCTCATAGCCGGGCCCGGCGTCGGGCACCGCGCCGGCCTCGCGCAGGCCACGGCCGTTGGCGCCCGACGGGATCATGAGCAGTCCGGCGCCGGCGTGATCCTCGAGCTCCAGCTCCCGGGCGATGCGCAAGAGCATCCCGGCGGCCGCCTCGCCGATCCGCTCGCTGAAGACGATCACCACGTCGTGGCCGCCGTCGCGCAGCTGACCGGTCAGCGCCGCGATCTCCTCGCTCGGCGCCTCGCCGCCGCGCAGCAGCTGCTCGATTCCGGCGAGCAGCTCGGCCTCGCCCCCCGGCGCGCAGCGCAGGACGTGCTCGGCGTTGCGCTCCAGCGAGCTGGGGCGCGCGCCGGCGATGGCCAGCTTGACCCCGTTGCGCCGGACGCCCTTGCGGATCCGAAGATCGAGAATCGGCGCGTCGTCGACCGGCTCGCAGCCGACGAGCAGCACGGTGTGGGCGAACTCCAGATCGGTGACGCTCGCCTGCAGGCCCGGCGCCGCCAGGGCCCGGGCGAGCTTGGTGCTCACTCCGGAGGCGCCCCGGGAGTCGATGTCGTACGAGGTCAGGCCGTCGCGGAGCAGGCGCTGGAGGATGAAGCCCTCCTCGTTGGACGCCTGGCCGCCGACGAGGGCGCCGATCCGACCCTTGTGCTTGGCGATGACGGCGGCCGCCTCCAGCGCGCGCTCCCACGAGACCTCGCGCAGCTCGCCGCCGTCGCGCACGAGCGGCCGGGTGATGCGCTCGTCGACGTGAATCGACTGGTAGGCGAAGCGGCCCTTGTCGCACAGCCAGCCGTCGTCGACCTCGGCGTTGTCGCGCGCGAGCACGCGAACGACCCGCTCATCGCGCACGGTGAAGGTGACGTTGCACTGCGCCGGGCACAGGGTGCAGATCCCGGCGCCGTCCTCGATGTCCCACGGCCGCGCACGGAAGCGGTACGGCTGCGAGGTCAGGGCCCCCACCGGGCACAGCTCGATGATGTTGCCGCTGAACGGCGCGACGTACGGGTGGCCGTCGTAGGTGGAGACGAACGAGTGCGCGCCGCGCTCGGCGAAGATGAGCTGGTAGTCCTCGGCGACCTCCTGGGAGAAGCGCACGCACCGGTAGCAGAGGATGCAGCGCTCGCGGTCGATCGCGACCAGCGGGGAGAGGGCGAGGGGCTTCTGGAAGTGGCGCTTGGGCTCGATGAAGCGCGACCGGCCCAGACCCCACCCGAAGGTGATGTCCTGCAGCGGGCACTCGCCGCCCTTGTCGCACACCGGACAGTCGAGCGGATGGTTGACGAGCAGGAACTCGACCACGGCGTTCTGCGCGTGGCGCACCCGGTCGGTCTGGGTGTGGACGACCATCCCGTCCTTGACGGGCGTCGAGCACGACGTCTGCAGCTTGGGGATGCCCTCGACCTCGACCAGGCACATGCGGCACGCGCCGACCGGGTTGCCGAGCTTGGGCTCGTAGCAGAAGTAGGGGATCTCGACGTCGGCCTGCTTGGCGGCGTCGACGAGCATCGCGCCCTCGATGGCCTGCACCTCGCGGCCGTCGATGGTCAGCTGGATCGTCTTGCGCTCTGGGCGTGGCATGGCGGCAGCGAGGCTAGTACTAGTGAACGGGCAGCGGACCGGCGAGCTCGTCGGCCACCCCCAGCGGCACGACATCTTCCACGTCCGCCCCGTCGGCGCGCTGGCGCGCGGCCTCGATCTCCGCCTCCAGCTCGTCGCGGAACTTGGCGACCATCGAGCCGATCGGCATCGCCATCGCGTCGCCGAGCACGCACAGGCAGTTGCCGATGATCTGCTCCTGCACCGAGGCCATGATGTCGAGGTCCATCGGCGTCGCCTCGCCGGAGTAGATCCGCTCGACCATCTTCTGCGTCCAGTTCGTGCCCTCGCGGCAAGGCACGCACTTGCCGCACGATTCGTGGGCGTAGAACTTGGCGACTCTCAGCATCGTGTCGAGCACCCGGCGCGACTCGTCGCAGACGATGATCGCGCCCGAGCCGAGCATCGTGCCCGCCTTGGCGAGGCTGTCGAAGTCGTAGGGGATGTCGAGATCGTCGCCGGTGAGCACCGGGGAGCTGGAACCGCCGGGGAACCAGAACTTCACCGGCTTGCCGCTCGGCGGGCCGCCGGCCAGCCCGTAGATGATCTCGCGCGACGGCGTCCCAAGCTCGACCTCGTAGTTGCCGGGCCGCCGCACGTCGCCGGAGATCGACACGAGCTTCGTCCCCGCCGAGTTCTCGACGCCGATCTTGGCGTACTCGGCGCCGCCCATGCGGACGATCGCGGGCATCGTGGCCAGCGTCTCGACGTTGTTGATCAGCGTCGGTCCGGCGTACAGGCCCTCGATCGCCGGGAACGGCGGCTTCAACCGCGGGTTGCCCCGCTTGCCCTCCAGCGAGTCGAGCAGGCCGGTCTCCTCACCGCAGATGTAGGCGCCGGCGCCGCGGTGCAGGACGAGCGGCAGCGAGAATCCGCTGTCAAGGATGTTGTCGCCGACGTAGCCGGCCCCGGCCGCCTCGGCGATCGCCGCCTCGAGGATGTCGGCCTGGAGCTGGTACTCGCCGCGGATGTAGATGAACGCGTAGCTGATGTCGCCGGCGTAGGCGGCGATGACGATGCCCTCGATCAGCATGTGCGGGCTCTTCTGCATGAGCTCGCGGTCCTTGAAGGTTCCCGGCTCGGACTCGTCGGCGTTGCACACCAGGTACTTGTCCATGTCGCCCTTGGGCAGGAACGAGATCTTGCGCCCGGCGGGGAAGCCGGCGCCGCCGCGCCCGCGGATGTTGGCGTCCATCAGCTGGGAGAGCACATCCTCACGCGACATGCCCAGCGCCGTGCGCAGGGCTTGGTAGCCGCCGCGGCGCTCGTAGACCTCGAGCGTGTTGAGCCCAGGCTCGTCGATGTTGTGAAAGAGGATCTTCCTCATGTGTCGTCCCTCGGTTGCTCGGGGGGAATCTCGATCGGCGCCGACGGCCCCGGGCGGTCGGTCTCGCCCACGACCGGCGGCAGCCCCGCCGTGTCGGCTCGGTGCGGATGCTCGGGCGCGGCGAACTGCGCCTCGGGCCCGTCGGGAACGGGCGGGGTGGGTGGGGTCGGATCCACGGTGCGCCGGTAGCGGATCTGCTTCTCGGGCAGGACGGGGCGGGCGGCCTGCAGCGCCTCGACGATGAGCGGCGCGTCGTCGGGCACAAGCGGCCCCACGTACTCGCCGTTGACCGAGGCCATCGGCGCGATGTCGCAGGCGCCGAGGCATTCGAACGACGCCACGTTGACGTCGGCGCCGTGGGCGGCGGCGACCATCGCGTCGAAGAGCTCCTCGGCGCCGAGCAGGGCACATGTGATGTTCGTGCACACGAACACGTCGTTGGCCGGCTTGGGCGTCATCTTGAACATGTCGTAGAAGCTGGCCACCGAGGTCAGGTAGGCGGGGGTGAGCTGCATGACCGCCGCCACCTGGGTGATGGCCAGCGGCGAACACCATCCGTGGACGCGCTGGGCGGCGTGCAGCGCCGGGATCGACGCCGAGCGGCGATCGGGGTACTTGGCCATCGCGGCCTCGATCTCCGCGCGCAGCCCCTCGGGCACCGAGACGTTGGCCACGTCGGGGACGGTCGCCGGCGGCTTGGTCAGGTCGGCGGCCTCATCCCAGCCCGGGACCCGGGAGCCGTGCCCGAAGCGCGGGATGGGGATCGGCGGCGTCATGATGGCTTAGCGGTCGATTCCGCCGAGGATCGGATCGAGCATCGCCAGGGTGGCGATCAGGTCGGCGATGTAGGCGTCTCTGACCATCGGCGCCAGCGCCTGCAGGTGCACGAAGCTGGGATCGCGCATGTGGACCCGCGCCGGCTTGGCCGATCCGTCGGCGCGCACGAAGCAGCCGAGTTCGCCGCGCGGCCCCTCGATCGCGTGGTAGGCCTCGCCCGGCGGCACGCGGAAGCCCTCGGTGACGAGCTTGAAGTGGTGGATGAGCGCCTCCATGCTCGTCGCCAGCTCGTGGCGGGGCGGAAGCGCGACCTTGCGGTCGGTGGTGATGTGTGGTCCCTCGGGCAATCCCTCCAGGGCCTGGGAGATGATCTTCACCGACTCGTAGATCTCGGCGTGGCGCACGCGGTAGCGGTCGTAGTTGTCGCCGACGGTGCCGACCGGGATCTTGAACTCGAAGTGGTCATAGCTGGAGTAGGGGGCCGCCTTGCGCAGGTCCCACGGGTTGCCGGACGCGCGCAGCAGCGGGCCGGTGACGCCCAGCTTGAGGAGCGTCTGCTCGTCGAGCGGGCACGTGCCGTGGAGGCGCTCGAGCACGATCTGGTTCTTCTCCAGAAGGTCCGCGTACTGGTCGGCGCGGTTGGGCATGTCGGCGACGAACGCGCGCAGCTTGGCCGCGAAGCCCGGCGGGATGTCCTCGAAGACCCCGCCGACCTGGATGTAGCGCGTGTGCATGCGCTGCCCGGACGACATCTCGAACAGGTCGAGGATCTTCTCGCGCTCGCGGAAGCAGTACCAGAACATCGAGATCGCGCCCAGGTCGAGCGCGCTCGTGCCCAACCACACGAGATGCGACATGATCCGGTTGAGCTCGAGGTGGATGACGCGCAGATACTGCGCGCGGGGCGGCACCTCGACGCCAAGCAGATCCTCGACGGCACCGCAGAAGGCCATCGCGTTGAAGTAGTAGGCCAGGTAGTCCATCCGCTCGACGACCGGGATGACCTTCCAGTAGGACTTGTCCTCGGCGGTCTTCTCGATCCCGGTGTGGACGTAGCCGATGATCGGCTTGATGTCGCGGACCACCTCGCCCTCGAGCGTGGCGATCAGCCGCAGCACGCCATGGGTGGCCGGGTGGTGGGGGCCGATGTTCAGCGTCAGCAGCTCGTGGGTGGTCCCCTGCCCGGCCGACTCGGCGGTGTAGGTGATCGACTCCTCGCGGCGGCGGTAGTCGGTGTCAAGCGCGTTCACTGCCATCTCCCGTAGGACTTCTC
The DNA here is from genome assembly GCA_963744845.1 of uncultured Solirubrobacteraceae bacterium. Taxonomy (GTDB): domain Bacteria; phylum Actinomycetota; class Thermoleophilia; order Solirubrobacterales; family Solirubrobacteraceae; genus Palsa-465. The sequence continues at coordinate 31,628 of CAVUVE010000007.1, read as the reverse complement.
TTCGTTGTAGGTGAACAGCACGGGCTCGCCGCCGATCGGATAGTCCCGCCGCTGCGGGAATCCCTCGAAGTCCTCGGGCATCAGGATGCGCCGCAGGTCGGGATGACCCTCGAATACCACACCGAACATGTCGAAAACTTCGCGCTCGGGAAACTCGGCGCCGGGGTACAGGTCGGTGACGGTGGGGATGCGCGGGTCGTCGGTGGAGACGCGGGCCTTGACCGAGATCCGGTCGACGGCCTTCATGTCCATCAGCTCGTACAGGACGCCGAGCCGCGGCTCATCGGGGTAGTAGTCGACGCCGTGCAGGCTGGTCAGGAACGTGTAGCCCTTGGCGTGCAGCGCGGTGAGGACCTCGACGATGTGCTCGGGAGCGGCGAGCAACACGGCCCGCGTGCGCTGAAAGTCGGTGCCGATGATCGACTCGGCGTTGGCGTCGCGGAGTTCGTGGGCCGTCAGCTCGAGCCCGGTCGCGTCAGGCACCGGCGGTGTCCCCTCCCGGGAACACGTTGATGGCGCCCTCGTTGGCGCTGTCGTCGAGCTCCGGGAGGACCTCCTCGGTGCCGACGGCGTCGTAGCGCTCGCGCCAGCCGTCGGGCTCGTGGCCGTGGATCTTGTCGCGCAGGCGAAGGATGCCGTGCATGAGCGCCTCGGGCCGCGGCGGACAGCCGGGCACGTGCACGTCGATCGGCATGAACTTGTCCGACGGGACGAGCGCGTAGTTGTTGAAGACGCCCATCGACGAGCAGCAGGCGCCCATCGAGATCGCCCACTTGGGCTCGAGCATCTGGTCGTAGATGCGCCGGATGACCGGGGCCATCTTCACCGATACGCGACCGGAGAGGATGAGCAGATCAGCCTGGCGCGGGGACGCTCGGAACGCCTCCCAGCCAAAGCGCGCGATGTCCATGCGCGCGCCGACGATCGTCATCATCTCGATCGCGCAGCAGGCCAGCCCGAACGTCATCGGGTACAGCGAGTTGCCCTGCGACCACGAGACCGCCTTCTCCACCGTCGTGGTCATGATGCTCTTCTCGACGTAGCGCTCGAGCGCCTCGCCCTCCAGGTCGCCGCGCAGGAGGTCCCGGGACTCGAGCTGGCGCACCCGGAAATCCGAGGGCGGCCCCTCGAGCTTCTCGCGCTTTATTTCCATTCCAGGGCTCCTCGGCGCCAGACATAGACGAAGGCGACCATCAGTAGGACGACGAACACGATTGTCTCGGCCAGGGCGAAGCCGCCGAACGCCTTGAGCTGGACCGCGATCGGGTACAGGAAGATGACCTCGATGTCGAACAGGATGAACAGCATCGCGATCAGGTAGAAGCTGATGCCGAAGCGAAAGCCGCGCTGGATCTCCGACGGCAGGCCGCATTCGTAGGGGCTGTTCTTGCTCTGGGTGCGGCGGGAGTTGCGCTGACCGGTGAACAGGTTCAGGACGCCGAACAGTGCGCCGACGCCTCCGCCCAGCAGCAGGAAGACGATCGCCGGCAAATAGCTTCGCAGCACAGAACCTCTTATATCACTCGCCGGTCCAACCTTGTAACAACTTGTTACTTAGTGCCAAATGCGGCTATGTCGCGGTGCGCGACACTGCACGGGCGATGAAGCAGGTTCACCTCGTGATCGGGATTCTGGCGGTGGCGCTGACCGGCGGCGCCGGCCTCTGGGGCGCCTGGTGCTGGTACCGCGTGCGCCAGAGCCGGCTGTTCTGGCAGCTCCTGCGCGGCGGCCAGGCGGTCATCGTGGTCGAGATGGCCCTCGGCGGCGTGCTCGTGCTGATGGGCCGCAAGGAGTCCTCGCTGCACCTGATCTACGGCCTGCTGCCGCTGGCCGTCTCGTTCGTCGCCGAGCAGCTGCGGATCGCCGCCGCCCAGATGGTCCTCGACGCGCGCGGCTTTTCGTCGGCCGCGGAGGTGGGCCAGCTGCCCGAACCCGAGCAGCGGCTCGTCGTCGTGTCGATCGTGCAGCGTGAGCTGGGGGTGATGGTGCTGGCCGCGCTGGTGATCCTGGTGCTGTTGGTCCGGGCTGCCGGAACGGGGGGTTAGGGGGTCGCGCCACCCAAGCCCGTCAGGCCGAGTCCGGCAGGGCGTGGTAGCGCCCGGCGTACCACAGCAGCGGCTCGCCGGCCCCCAGCCCCATCGACAGCACGGCGCCGATGGCGATCGTGTGGTCGCCGCCGGGGATCAGCTCTCGCAGCTCACACGTCGCCCACGCAAGGACGCCGTCGATCACCGGCATCCCGTCGACGAGGCGATGGGGGACGCTGTCGAGCTTCTCGGCCTCCGGGAGCTTGGAGGCGAACACGCCGGCCAGGGCGTGCTGGTCGGCGGCCAGCAGGTTGATGCCGAAGCGGCCGGCCTCGCGGACGATCGGCAGGGTGCGGGCCCGGTTCTCGAAGCAGACGAGCGCGAGGAGCGGCTGCAGCGACAGCGAGCACAGCGCGTTGGCGGTCATGCCGCCGGAGCTGGCCGTCGCGGCGCTGGTGATGACGGCCACCCCGGTGGCGAAGCGACCAAAGACCTCGCGGAACAGCTCGGCATCGGGCTCCATCCCGTGATGTGTATAGCGTGCCGCGCCGGGGCGGTGGCTGGGTGAGGAGACCCCGGCGCCGACACCTCTGGTTGCCGCCGTAGGAGGACGTTCGCGCAGGTGTTGCAGTGGCGAACGCCGCAAAGCCGGCGCCGGGGATGCCCCTCTTTTTCGGCACGCCGGGGCGGCCTCCTCCCGCGGCTTGCAACATCCGTGACGAGTTCAGTGGCCGACGTCGAGCGTGCCGTAGAGCCCGAGGGCCTGGTCGGAGAGGATCGACGAGGACATGAGGTAACGGCCGGGTCCGAGCGTCGTCACGAGGTTCGTCGCCTGGCCGGGCGCGAGCGGCACGGTGGCCGCCACCTGGGTGCCGTTCTCGCTGATGACGAAGTCGTGGGTGAGCCGGCCGTTGTTGCGCACGACGATCGTCAACGCCCCGGGGGCGGCGCGCACGTCCTGGGGGTTGACCCGGTACTCGTTGAGCGCGATCCGCAGCGTGGCGCCGGACGCGACGCGGACGACGTGGCCGCAGCCGGCGAGGGACAGCGCCGGGAGTACGGCCAGCAGCCACGCGCGGGGTGAGGGCCTGCCCGACACGGCTCGTCATTATGATCTCCGTCCGATGAGCCGGTTGGCGAAGATCCTGGTGCTCGCGGCGGCCTGCGCATTCCCGTGCCTGACCGCGGCCTGCGGCACCGAGAAGATCGCGGTCGCAAAGTCCAAAGGGCCCCTCTACACGGGCGCGCAGCTGTTCTCGCAGCGCTGCGCGGGCTGTCACACCCTGAACGCCGCCGGAACCCATGGCTCGGCGCCGAACGTCCGCACCGCCCAGGCCATCAGCGGCCCGAACTTCAACGTCCGCTGCGAGCGACCGGTCACCCGCGTGCTCTATGCGATCGAGAACGGCGGCTTCTCGGGCGCCTACATGCCGCAGAACATCGTCGTCGGCCAGGACGCCAAGGACGTGGCTCAGTTCGTGGCCAGCTACGCGGGATCGCTGGCGCCCAAGCTGACCGGCGTCGTGCGCTGTCAGAACAAGCCGATCGGCACGTTGCCCCAGCCGGGGCAGACGACGGCGCCCGCGGCCCAGGGACCCACGCAGAACACGGGCTCGGCGACCCCGAAGAGCTCCAGCCCGTCGCAGGGCGCGGGCAACGGCGCGGCCAGCGGCGCCGGCGGCTGACGCCCGGCCCGGAGGCCCGGCGATGCTCGACATCAGGTTGATCCGCCGCGACCCCGAGGGCGTCGTCGCGGCCCTGTCGCGCCGCGGTCCCGAGGCGGCCCAGACGGTCCGCGAGGTCCTGGAGCGCGACGAGCGCTGGCGCGCGGTGACGACCGAGCTGGAACAGCTGCGCTCCGAGCAGAACCAGGCCTCGAAGGCACTGCGCGGAGCGCCCGACGAGGCTCAGCGCGCCCGGCTGGCCGAGCTGGCGGCGCGCGGCCGCGCGCTCTCCGATGAGGAATCGGCGCTGCGCGCGCAGCGCGATGCTGCCCTGGCTGCGCTCCCCAACCTTCCCATGCCCGAGGCGCCCGACGAGGACACCGTCCTGCGCGAGGTCGGCGTGCGCACCCCCGAGGGCCGCGATCATCTCGAGCTGGCCGGGGAGCGGATCGACATGGAGCGCGGGGCGCGGCTCTCGGGCTCGCGGTTTGCCTACCTGCGCGGCGACCTCGTGATGCTCGAGCTGGCCCTCGTGCGCTACGCGATGGACAAGCTCATCGGCGAGGGCTTTGAACCCGTCATCCCGCCCGTGCTCGTACGCGAGCAGGCCCTGTACGGGACCGGCATGCTCCCCGACACCGAGCAGCAGATCTACCAGCTGCCCGAGGACGACCTGTACCTGGTCGGGACCTCCGAGGTCGCCCTCGCCTCCCTGCATCGCGACGAGATCCTGTCCGCCGACGAGCTGCCCCGGCGCTACGCCGGCTTCTCGAGCTGCTTTCGCCGGGAGGCCGGTGCCGCCGGCAAGGACACCCGGGGGATCTTCCGCGTGCACCAGTTCGACAAGGTGGAGATGTTCAGCTTCGTCGAGCCCGACCAGGCGGTCGCCGAGCACGAGCGGCTGCTGGCGATCGAGGAGTCGATCATGCAGGAGCTCGAGATCCCCTACCGGGTGGTCGCGATCGCCGTCGACGACCTCGGGGCCTCAGCGGCGATGAAGTACGACGTCGAGGCGTGGCTCCCCGGCCAGGGCCGCTACCGGGAGCTGACCTCCACCTCGAACACGACCGATTTCCAGGCCCGGCGCCTGGACGTGCGCTACCGGCCCGCCGACGGCCGGCCGGCCCACCTCTACACGCTCAACGGCACGGCGGTGGCCGTGGGCCGGACGATCATCGCGCTGCTGGAGAACGGCCAGCAGCCGGACGGCTCGGTCGCCCTGCCGGCCGTGCTCCGGGGCCTGGGCGCGCCGGACGTGCTGCCGCCAGCCGGCGGCAAGAGCTAGCCGGCGGCGTCGCGCGCGTCGCGCGCTCGGTCGGTGCGCGGGACGGCGCGCAGGGTCGGCGAGCGACCGCTGTCGAGGACGATGAGCGCCGCCCGCGGGGGCCCGCAGGTGGCGATCCGCGCCCGCATCCGCACGCCGAAGGTGTTCCACGGACGCACGACGGCGCGGCTGGTGTCGGGGTCCTGGCCATCGGCGGCCTGGGCGATGGCGGCGGCGAACCCGGTGCGACCCTGCGCCTCGGCATCAGCGGGAACGAGCAGCTCGGCGACCGGCTTGTCGACGGCCGCCTCCTCGCTCATCGCCAGCAGCGACTGGGCCTCGCGGGACATGGCCTGCACGAGGAGCGCGGAGTCGACGACGAGGAAGGCGTCGCGGCTGTCGGGAACGGCGTCCTCGCGGGTCTCGAGCAGCAGGCCGAGGCCGCAGGACGTGCACACCCGGGCCGTGGGCGGCGGCGCCGAGCCGGTGGGCGACGGAGCCGCGCAATGACCACAGAACCAGCGCCAGGGAACGACAGTGTCCAGTCCGCCTTCAACGAGTCGTAGGGCTGGTCTTTGCATGATTGGCTGGTTTTGTGGTGCCGCGGATCGTCGGTGACGCGGCTCCTTCCCTGGAGCCGAAGTCTAGGTACTCCTCGTCACCGGCGCAAGGAACATTAACCGGTATCCGGTCAGCCGACGAACGTACGATGTGCGCGATGCGAACGAGCGCGCGCACTGCGAAGGGCGCCCTCGCATCCTCAGGGCAGGGCGGCCTCGTCGCGCGCCGACACCGGGGCGGGGAGCCTCAGGGCCAGCGGCAACCCGAGGCCGGCGACGGCGGCCATCGCCGTGAAGGCGAGCACCGGATGGTGCACGAGGAGCTGCACGAGCAGGGCGACGGCAAGGCCGCCGAGATTGCCGGCGAGCCAGACGATCGCGCCGGCGCTGCCGGCGAGCGGCCCGGCCAGCCGCTCACACTCGGTGAGGACGATCGGCAGCGCGGACAGCAGCAGCGACCCGAACGCGAGCAGGGCGACCGTGCGCAGGCCCAGGGAGGTGCTCAGCGCGCACAGCAGGCACCCCGCGACCGTGATCATCACCGCGACGAGCATGAAAGAGCGCTCGCCGCGTCGCTCGGACACCCGCGGGGCGAGGGCCGCGCATCCGAGCACGCCGGCGATCACGATGCCGACGAGAACCGCCCCGGCGGTCGTGTCGGACACCCCGGCGGGGTGCAGCAGGGTCTGCAGCCAGGTGGCGATCGCCACGAAGATGCCAAAACCGAGGAACACCAGCGAGCACAGGGTCCGGATGTCCCTGATGCGCCACAGCCTGCGCGCCGCCATCCCCGACAGCGCCGCTCGGTCCGCCGAGCCGTGCCCGGGTCGCCGCAGCGCGAGGCCGAGCCCGGCAGCCGCGAGGACGGCGAGCGCGGCCTCCACCGCCAGCAAGCGCTCGAGATGGCCGTGGTTGCCGAGCACCGGCCCGAGCACGAGCGCCACCAGCATCCCAACGAGGCTGCCGGCGGAGCCGACGGCGATCCCCTCGGCCCGATCGGACGGCTGCAGGTACTCGCCGGCGAGCCGCGTGACGGCGCTCAGGATGATCGGCTGGGCGACGGCGATCATGACCTGGCCGGACATCGCCCAGCCAAACGTCGTTCCGCCGAGCCGGACGGCCGCGCCGAGCGCCAGCAGCCCCGTGCCGGCGCCCAGCACCCCCCGGAAGCGCCAGTCCAGCAGCGCCCCGGCGGGGATCGCCAACGCCACGTAGAGCAGCGGGAAGATCTCGGCCAGCCAGCCGACGGCGCCGACCGAGACGCCGTACCGGTGCGCGGTCGCCGTCGTGATCGCCGCGTAGCTCAGCCACAGCATTTGGACCGCGGCGGCGACGAGCGCGTAGGCGACGATCACCCCCCAGTGGCTGTGGTGTCTAGCCGTCGCGCCGCACGCCCTTGAACGCCGAACGCACCACCGCGAGCCGCAACCACCGCGGTCCGCACATGAAGCCGAACGCGGCCCGCAGATGCGGCCGGTCGACGACCACCACCGGCCGCGACCCGTCGGCGGCGCGAACGATGGCCCGGGCCGCGTACTCGGGCTTCATCGCCTTCTCGTAGGACTCGCCACCGGTCGGTCCCCACGCGTGCTCCTCGGCGAGCTGATCGGTCCGGACATCGCCCGGGCAGACCGCGCAGACCTTGACGCCGGTCCCGGCCAGCTCGTGGTGAAGGACCTCGGCGAGGCCGACGAGGGCCCACTTGCTCGTGCAGTAGGAGGCGTAGCTCGGGCCGCCGATGAGACCGAGCTCGGAGGAGACGAACACGATGCTGCCGTGACCGCGTTCCCGCATTCCGGGGATCACGCGCTGGCTGAGCCACAGCGCGGCGCCGGTGTTGAGGCGGTAGCTGTGCTCGAAGTCCTCGACCGAGACGTCCTGCACGAAGTCGCGCCGCAGCACCCCGGCGCAGCTGACCAGGACGTCGATCGCGCCGAGAGCGGTCTCGACCTCGTGCACCGCGCGCTCGCACTCCGCGGGATCCGTGAGGTCGGCGGCGACGTAGTGGGTGCGCCCGTTGATCGTCTGCGCCGCCGTGGCGAGCCGATCCGCGCCGCTGGCGACGAGCCCGACGTCGGCGCCGAGCTCGGCATAGCGCTGGGCGACGGCCAAGCCGATGCCCCGCGACGCTCCGGTGACGAGCACCGTCCTCGACGAAGATGTCGCCGTGTCTGGTGTCACGTACCGAAGAGCTCGATGACCGTTTCGCTTGCCACTCGTACTGCGCCGATCGCCCGCGCGCAGGCCTCAGCGGCCGGCACGCTATCAGGGTCGATCGACGGAGAGGGGGGGATTCGAACCCCCGAACGAGGTTGACCCCCGTTACGCGATTTCCAATCGCGCCCGTTCAGCCGCTCCGGCACCTCTCCGGGCGTCCGACAGCGTAGCGCCGGCTAGATCTGCCAGCTGCCGTCGCGCAGCAGCGGGATCTCGCGGCCGTCGGCGAGCGTGCCGGTGACCGCCACCTCGTTGCCGCCGATCATGAAGTCGGTATGGATCTTGGAGCGGTTGACCCGCCCGTATTCGGCCTCCGAGCTCACGCCCTGCAGATAACCGTGGCCGAGCGCGATGTGGCTGGCGGCGTTCTCGTCGAGCAGGGTGTCGTAGAAGACGGTCCCGAGCGGTCCGATCCGCCCCTCGCGGTCGACGAGCGCCACCTCTCCGAGGCGGGCGGCGCCGTCGTCGATCTCGATCATGCCGCGCAGGACCTCGGCGCCGTCGTCGGCCTCGACGGCCACCACTCGCCCCGCGTCGAAGCTCACCGTCAGGCCGGTGATCGTCGTCCCCGCCGTGAACAGCGGCTTGGTCGCGGCCACCGTCCCTGAGACGCGCTGCGGATCCGGGGTGGTGAACACCTCCTCGGTGGGCAGGTTCGGCCGCGAGTCGATCCCGTCGACGGTCTCGAAATCGGCCGCGATCCAGCGGCTGGACGGCAGCAGCCCGATCCGCAGGTCGGTCCCCGGCCCCTCGAAGTGCAGCTCGTCGAGGTGCAGGTCGCCGAGGCGGCCGGCGACGCTCTTCAGCTGCTCCAGGCGCGCCGTCCAGGCGGCGATCGGATCCGGCTCGTCGAGGCGGCAGACGTGGGCGATCTCGCCCCACAGCCGGGCCAGCGCCGCAGCCGGCTCCAGGCGCGGGTGCACGAGCACCGCCCACGCCGGATTCGGGCAGGGGACGATCGTCCAGTTGGTCGTGCGCTCGTTGACGAGCTTCATCGACTCGGGGACGCGGGGCAGCTGGTCGAGCGCGATCAGCTCGGGGTCGATGCCCTCGAGCGCTCGGGGGGCGCTCGGCCCCGACAGTCCGATGCGTGCGCAACGCAGCTCGCCCAGCTCCAGCATCCGTTCGCCGATCCACGGGGGAACGAAGGACAGTGACTCGCGGTCGGCGTGCAGGGCACGGGCACGCTTGAAGTACGGGTCGAACACCGACAGGTCGACGAACTTCGCGCCGGCGGCGTAGGCGGCCTCGGCGATCGCGCGGGCCACCGGCTCCTTGCCGGGTTCGGAGGACACGGCCACGATCTGTCCCGGCTGGACGTTGGCCCCGAGCCGGACGGCGAGCTGCGCCAGCGCGGTCGTGTAGGCCTCGGGATCGATCATCTCAGAGGGTGATGCTAGGCGTGGCTGTGCCAGTGGGGGATCGCCAGCACGATCAGCCGGAGCTGCTTCTCGGCCAGCTTGGTGATCTCCGCCTGGCGCTCGGGCGTCAGCGCGTCTGGCCCTGACCCCCAGCCCGAGGCCTCGAGGATCGCGTCGATCGTCGCGATCATCGAGTCGACGAACATCCCGGCCAGCATCTGCAGGTCGGTCGTCGTCCACTCGCGCAGGACGGGGAAGCGCGCGAGGTCGGTGGCCAGCTCGGAGGCGAACAGCCGTGTCTCGGAGCGGATGGCGTGACGCAGGACGGCGTTGCTCGACGCGCGGGCGCGCACGAGGAACGCGAAATGGCGGCGGTGGGCGCGCACGTACTCGACGAGGATCGCCACGGAGCGGGCGATGAGGTGGTCGGGGTTGGCCCGCCGGGCCTCGTCCTCGCGGGCCTGGCGGAGCATCGCCCGCAGCGTCTGAACCGACTCCTCCACGAGCACCAGCCCCAGCTCGTCCATGCTCGCGAAGTGGCGGTAGAAGGCCGCGGGAACGACGCCCGCCGTCCGGGTGACGCGGCGCAGGCTGAGCGAGTCGAAGCTGATTCCGGCCTCGAGCTGCTCCAGAGCGGCGTCGAGGAGGGCCCGGCGGGTCTCGGAGCGCCGCTCCGCTTGCGTGCGCCGTTCGCTCGTGGAGCGATGCGAGACATGCTCGCTGCGATGTGTACGTCTGTTCACGGCCATTGTGTGAAGGTCGTCACAGGGCGGGGCTCAGCCCTTGACCTATCGGCAGCATACGCGAAGATACTTGGTGAACGGCCGTACACTAAGTTGAGGAGTGACGAGAGCCCGATGACCCCAGCCATCGCCCCGAGCAAGCCGCCCCGCCCGAATGTCACCCAGCGCCTTTTGCGCTCGCCGGTCGTCGATCTGCTGCTCGGCCCGCACGGCGTTGATCGCTACCTGGAGTTGATCCACCCCCGGCTGACCGTCACCGACGCCCGCGCCGAGGTGATCGCCGTCCGCCACCAGACGCCGCGCAGCGTCACGCTGACGCTGCGTCCCAACCGGGCCTTCGGCGGTGTTCGCGCCGGCCAGTTCGTGCCCGTCGGCGTCGAGATCGACGGGGTGCGCCGGACGCGCACGTATTCGCCGGCCGGCTCCGAGCACGCGCCCGGCCGCGAGCTCGAGCTGACCGTCACCGAGCATCCGGGCGGGCTGGTGTCGCCCCACCTCGTTCGCCACGCACGCCCCGGGATGCTGTTGCACCTCGGCGAGGCGGCCGGCGCATTCACGCTTCCCCAGCCGGCGCCGCGCCGGCTCGTGCTCATCAGCGGCGGCAGCGGCATCACGCCGATCCTCGCCATGCTTCGCACGCTGGGCGACGAGGGGGCGAGCGCCGAGGCGCGGTTCCTGCACTTCGCGCGCACGGAGCGCGACTGGCTCTACGCGGATGAGGTCCGCTCGCTCGCGACCGGGGCGATTGCCTACCGCAGCACCCGCGGCCCTCAGCCGGCCCGGCTGGAACCCGAGGATCTCGGCGCCGTCGACGAGACGACGTGGGCGGCGGTGTGCGGACCCCCGGCGTTGATCGAGGCCGCGCAGGCGGCCTGGATTGAGCGCGGCGGGCGGCCCGAGCAGCTGCTGACCGAGACGTTCACCCCGCCGCGGCTGACGGTGAGTGGGGACGCCGCCGAGGGCACGCTGCGCTTTATGCGCAGCGGGAGCACGGCGCCGATCGCCACCGGGACGCTGCTCGAGCAGGCCGAGGCCGCCGGCCTTGAGCCGGCCTTCGGCTGCCGGATGGGGATCTGTCGCACGTGCACGTGTCGCAAGAGCGCGGGCGCCGTGCGCAACCTGCGCACCGGCGAGGTCTCAGACGAAGAGGACGAGGACATCCAGCTGTGCGTGTCGGTTCCCGCCGGGGACGTCGCGCTCCAGCTCTGAAAACAAGGAGACTCCAACATGAAGCCTGATACCCACCCCCCGCTGTCCCCGGAGCAGATCGAAGCGCTCGGCGACGAGCTCGACGAGCTGCGCGGACGCCTGATCGCCGATCTCGGCGAGCGCGACGCCGACTACATCCGCAAGGTCATCAAGGCCCAGCGGGCCCTGGAGATCGGCGGCCGAACGCTCCTGTTCGCCGGCTGGCTGCCTCCGGCCTGGCTCGGCGGCACCGCCGCGCTGGCCCTGTCGAAGATCCTCGACAACATGGAGATCGGCCACAACGTGATGCACGGCCAGTACGACTGGATGAAGGACCCGGCGCTGGACTCCAAGCAGTTCGAGTGGGACACCGCGTGCCCGGGCGACCAGTGGCGCCATTCCCACAACTACATGCATCACACCCACACCAACGTGCTCGGCAAGGATCGCGACATCGGCTACGGGATCCTGCGCATGTCCGAGGATCAGCCGTGGCGCCGGCGCGATCTCGGCAACCCCGTCTACGCCACGCTGCTCGCGCTCCTGTTCCAGTGGGGCGTGGCCGTGCACGACCTGGAGGTCGAGCGCATCGAGGCCGGCGAGATCGGCCTCGAGGACAAGCGCGACATCCTGCGCGCCATCTGGGAGAAGGGCCGCCGCCAGGTGCTCAAGGACTACGTGGTCTTCCCGCTGATGGCCGGCCCGGTCGCGCCGTTCGTGCTCGCCGGCAACCTGACGGCCAACCTGACGCGCAACGTGTGGTCGTTCATGATCATCTTCTGCGGTCACTTCCCCGAGGGCGTCGAGGAGTTCAGCGAGGCCGAGGTGGAGTCAGAGACGCGCGGCGGCTGGTACCTGCGCCAGATGCTCGGCTCGGCCAACCTGACCGGCGGGCGCCTGTTTCACCTGCTCAGCGGCAATCTGTCGCACCAGATCGAGCATCACCTGTTCCCGGACATTCCGGCGCACCGCTACGGCGAGATCGCGGTGCAGGTCCGCGACATCTGCGAGCGCTACGGGTTGCCCTACAACACCGGTCCGCTGCACAAGCAGTTCGGCTCGGTGGTCAAGAAGATCGTCCGGCTGGCCGTCCCGGGCGGCCGGGGCAGCGAGCCGGCGGCGTTCGCCCCGGAGACGTTCACCGACGAGGACCGGGACCGGGAGTTGATCGCCGCGTGACCGTCGGGGAACGGTGACGCCGGGGCCGCCGGCGGCGTAATCTGATCCGTTACCCGCCAGCCACCGCGAACCCTGGGAGAGAGCATGCGCGAAGGCCTGATGATGGACGATTACCCGCTGTCGCTGACCAAGGTGGTCGAGCGGGTCGAGCGCTTCAGTCCCCAGCGGGAGATCGTCTTTCGCCGGCCGGACAGCTCGGTGGGACGGACGACATTCGGGGCGTGCGCCGAGCGGGCGCGGCGGATCGCGGCGGCGCTCGCCGAGCTCGCGATCGAAGAGGGCGACGTGGTGGCCACGCTGATGTGGAACCAGCCCGAGCACGTGGAGCTGTACTTCGCGGTGCCCGCCATGGGCGCGGTCATCCATACGCTCAACCCGCGGCTGCACCGCGACGAGCTCGGCTTCATCGCCAACGACGCCGAGGACCGCGTGATCGTCGTCGACGAGTCGCTGCTCGAGGTGTTCGAGAGCTTCCATGACGCGCGGGATTTCGCGCAGGTGATCGTCGTGCGTCGCTCCGCGGACGCCCTGCCGGAGGGCTACCTCGACTACGAGGCGCTGATCGCCGACCACGAGCCGATGCAGTGGCCGGCCGACGACGAGCGGCGGGCTGCGGCCATGTGTTACACGTCGGGCACGACGGGGCGGCCCAAGGGCGTCGTCTACTCGCACCGCTCGCAGGTGCTGCACTCGCTGGTGGCGGCCCTGCCCGACGTCAAGGACGTCTCCCGGCGCGACATCCTGCTGCCGGTCGTGCCGATGTTCCACGCCAACGCGTGGGGCCTGATCTACACCGCCTCGCTCGTCGGCGCCGGACTTGTCCTGCCCGGTCCCCACCTCGACGCCGAGTCGGTGCTCGACCTGCTCGCCGAGGAGCGGGTCACGATCACCGCCGGCGTGCCGACCGTGTGGATGGCGGTCCTGCAGGCGATCGAGGACAACCCCGATCGCTGGGACCTGAGCGCGTTGCGCCATCTCGTCGTCGGCGGCTCGGCGGCGCCCCAGAGCATGCTCAAGGGCTTTGACAAGCACGGGCTGCGGATCATCCACGCCTGGGGGATGACCGAGACCTCGCCGCTGGGCTCGGTCAGCCGCCCGCCGCGCGAGCTCGACGACGGTCCCGAGCAGGACGTGTATGACTACCGCAGCCGCCAGGGGACGGCGTCGCCGTTCGTCGACATCCGCGCGCGCGGCGATGACGGCGAGCTCGTCGCCTGGGATGACGAGGCGATGGGCGAGCTCGAGGTCCGCGGGCCGTGGGTGGCCCGCGCCTATCACCGCGGGCAGGGGAGCGAGAAGTTCACCGAGGATGGGTGGTTTCAGACCGGCGACGTGGTCACGATCGACGACGGCGGCAACCTGAAGATCTGCGATCGCTCCAAGGACCTCGTCAAGTCCGGCGGCGAGTGGATCTCCTCGGTCGACCTGGAGAACCTCCTGATGGCCCATCCCGACATCGTCGAGGCGGCGGTGATCGCGATCCCCGACGACCGCTGGGGCGAGCGTCCCCTGGCCGTCGTCGTCGCCCGTGACGGCCGCGAGGTCGAGCCCGAGCAGCTGCGCGAGCACCTCGCGGGCACCTACGCCAAGTGGCAGATCCCCGAGCGCTTCGAGTTCATCGACGAGATCCCGCGCACGGCCACCGGCAAGTTCAAGAAGACGGCGCTGCGCGAGCAGTTCGTCGAGGAGAAGGTGGAGGCGTCGCGGCCGTGAGCTAGTGCTTGCGGCCGAAGCCGGTCTTACAGGACTTGTAGGCCTCATAGGCGTTGATGCCGGCCGCGAACACGTGGTGGGTGCGCAGGTCGACGAGCACCCGATGGCCGTGGTAGAGGCAGAAGACCTTGCCGGCGGTGCGCCGGCCCAGGAAATGGTTGGCGATGTGATGGGCGGCGATCCCGCCGACGGCATGCCCGATGGCTCCGCAGCCCTCCGTCGCCATCGCTGGCACGGCGAGCACGAGCATCGTCGACAGCACCGCCAAAATGCGCCTCAGGCGTCGCATGCCGCCGAGGGTAGCGCGGCGGCGTCCCGGATAACGAGACATATGGTCGCGTTAGCCAGGACGCTCCGCGGTCAGGCGCTTCTTCTGGACCTTGCCCATCTCGTTGCGGGGCAGGTCGTCGAGGAGGTGAACGACGCGCGGGCGCTTGTGGGGCGCGAGCTGTCCGGCGACGTGGTCGGCCAGCTCGCCTTCCTCAACGGTTGCGCCGTCGCGGAGCACCACCCAGGCGACGACGCGCTCGCCGAGATCGTCATCGGGCTCGCCGGTGACCGCCGCATCGGCCACCGCCGGGTGCTCGCGCAGCGAGCCCTCGATCTCGCCGGCCCCGATCTTGTAGCCGCCGGACTTGATCAGGTCCGTCGCCCGGCGCCCGACGAGCCGGATGTAGCCGTTGGCGCCGCGGGTGGCCATGTCGCCGGTGACAAACCAGCCGTCGCGCAACGCCTCGGCGGTCGCCTCGGGACGGTTGAGGTAGCCGAGGAACACGTTGGGCCCGCGGACGTGGAGCTCGCCGATCGTCTCGTCGTCGTGGACGTCGAGCTCGGCGCCGTCGTCGTCGACGAGGCGCACCTCGACGCCGGTCACGGCCGGCCCGACGGTGCCGGGGGCGGGCTCGCCGTCGGCGCGGATCGCCGTGTTCATGAGCGTCTCGGTCATGCCGTAGCGCTCGACGACGGAGCGGCCGGTCAGGCGCTCGATCCGGGCGTGCTCGGCCGCGGGCAGCGCCGCCGAGCCGGAGACGAGCAGCCGGGCGCGGCCCAGCGCACGAGCCAGCTCCGGCGACTCCTCGGCGGCGTCGGCGAGCCGGCGGTACATCGTCGGGACCCCGAACAGCATCGTCGCCTCGCCGGCGAGTGCCTCGGTGACCGCCTCGGGCGAGAAGCGGCCGAGGTGCATCGCCGTGCCGCCCCGGCGCAGCGGGCCGAGGATCCCGAGGACGAGGCCGTGGACGTGGAACAGGGGGAGGCCGTGCGCGACGACGTCGTCGGCCGTCCACGCCCACGCGTCGGCCAGCGCATCGAGGTTCGAGGTGATCGCGCGGCGCGGCATGACGGCGCCCTTGGGCGCGCCCGTCGTGCCCGACGTGTAGACGATCAGCGCCGGGTCGCCGGCCCCGGCCACGGCGCTGGCCCCGGCCCGGCGCCGGCGGCCGAGGCCGCGTCGGTCGCCGCATCGTCGAGGTCGACGACGACGCGACGCAAACCGGCCAGCGCCGCCGGCACCTCGGCCCCGGGCGCGGTCAGCAGCACGTCGGCGGCGGCGTCGGAGGCGATGTGGGACAGCTCGCTGGACCCCGACTTCGGGTTGATCGGAACCGCCGGCACGCCCGCCTGCAGGGCGCCGACGACGGCGACCGCGGTCTCGATCCGTGGCTCGGCGATCACCGCGGCGCGCGCGGACCCGGCGAGGCCGGCGGCGACGCGGCCGGCGGCGCCGGCAAGCTCGGCGTAGGTGAGCGAACGATCCGGGAACCTCAGCGCGACCCGCTCGGAGCCGTCCTGCAGCGCGTCGAACATGGCGAGGTCGCGGGCTGGCACGCCAGGATCGTAATCTCTGGACTCGCCCGCGCCTGCGGCGCGGGACGCTCAGCCGCCGCGCAGGAGCGCCACCGCGGCGTCGAGCCCGACGACGTCGCCGTACTTGGCGTCGATGTCGGTGAGGCTCGCCGCGTGGGCGGCGGGCGCGCGATCGCACACCGCCTCGCGGGCCACCACGACCCGGTAGCCGTACTGGAGGGCGTCGACGACGGTGGCGCGCACGCACCCCGACGTCGAGGCGCCGCACACGACGACGGTGTCGCAACCGCGCGCGGCGAGCATCGCCACGAGCGGGGTGCCGAAGAACGCCGAGGCGAACAGCTTGTCGAGCACCGGCTCGCCGGCGCGGGGCGCGATCCGCTCGTCGATCTGCGGCCACCGGGTCCCCGGCGCCAACGCCGCGAGCGCCGGCACCTTGGCGAGGAACGCCCGCGCCACCTCGCGCCCGGCGGCGTCGTACTGCAGCGTGGTGAAGGCCACCGGGCGGCCCCCGGCGCGGGCGGCGCTGAGCAGGGCGGCCGTGGCGGCCACGGCCTCGTCGGCCGAGCAGTGCAGCGGGGACTCCGGGTCGGTGAACGCGTAGTTGAGATCGACGATCACCAGCGCCGGGCGCCGTCCCGCGCCCTGGCGTTCGCCCAGCCCCTGCTCGGCGTAGACGTCGTCGGTTGAATGCATGCAATCTGCCCGTTGGAGGCCGTGACAGCGCGTAGATGATCCTATAACGTATGCAAAATGCCGACGGCGGGGACGAACGCGACCCGGGTCCAGGATGAGCTGCGCGAGGCGATCCTGACCGGCGCGCTCGAGCCGGGCACGCGCCTGCGGGCCGAGGCGCTGGCCGAGCGGCTGCGCTCGTCGCGCACGCCGGTGCGCGAGGCGCTCCTGCTGCTCGCCCAGGAGGGACTGGTGGAGATCGAGCCGCGGCGCGGCGCCACCGTCCGCGCCTTCGACGCCGCCGACCTGGCCGAGCTCTACGAGGTGCGGACGCTGATCGAGCCCCATGCCGCGGCGCTCGCCGCCCAGCGCATCACCGCCGACGAGCAGCAGCGCCTCGCCGAGATCCACGCGCGCTCGACCGAGCATGACGACTGCGACGAGGCGTCGGTCGCCGAGCAGCTGCGCCTCAACGACGAGTTTCACCGCCTCATCCTCGGCGCCGCGCGCTCGCCCCGGCTGACCTCGGCGATGAGCGCCGTCAGCGGCATCCCGCGGTCGTTTCGGGCGTCGTTCTGGCGCGATGACGCCCAGCGCGCGCAATCGCTGTCCTGTCATCGCGAGCTG
The DNA here is from genome assembly GCA_963744845.1 of uncultured Solirubrobacteraceae bacterium. GTDB lineage: Bacteria > Actinomycetota > Thermoleophilia > Solirubrobacterales > Solirubrobacteraceae > Palsa-465. Next base: position 14,604 of record CAVUVE010000007.1, on the reverse strand, counting down.
GTGGCGGCGATCGGCCACCGGCGTTCCGAGCTCGCCGCGACGGTGATGCGGATGCACATTCAGGGTGCCGGGGCGTTTCTGGCGGAGGTGCTCGCCGGTGAGCGCTGAGGCCGGGACCGGCCCCGCCGAGCTGGGAGACGGGCCGCTTCAGGGACTGAGGGTGCTCGAGCTCGGCCAGCTGCTCGCCGGCCCGTACGTGGGCACGCTGCTCGGCGACTTCGGCGCCGACGTGATCAAGGTCGAGCCACCGCCCGCGGGCGATGCGATGCGCGACTGGGGCCGGCTGCGCCACCACGACCACTCCCTGTGGTGGTCGATGCTCGCGCGCAACAAGCGCTCGGTGGCCCTCGACCTGCGCACCGACGAGGGGCAGGCGGTGGCCCGCCGGCTCGCCGCGGCGGCCGACGTCGTGCTCGAGAACTTCCGTCCCGGGACGATGGAGCGCTGGGGCCTCGGGCCCGACGACGTGCACGCCGTCAATCCCGGCGCGATCTACGCGCGCGTCACCGGATACGGCCAGACCGGGCGCTACCGCGACCGTCCCGGGTTCGCCTCGGCCAGCGAGGCCCTGTCCGGCCTTCGCCACATCAACGGCTATCCCGACCAGGCGCCGCCGCGGTTCGGGATCTCGCTCGGCGACACCCTGGCCGCCCAGTCGGCGTTTCAGGGGATCCTGCTCGCCCTGTACGCGCGCGATGTCCGGGGCGCCGCCGGGCAGGTCGTCGACGCCTCGATCACCGACGCCTGCCTGGCCATCACCGAATCGGCGGTGCTCGAGTACGAGAAGACCGGCACCGTCCGCGATCCAACCGGCACCCGCCTGCCGCGCATCGCCCCGTCGAACGTCTACCGCTCGAGCGACGGCAAGTGGGTGGTCATCGCCGCCAACCACGACACGCTGTGGCGGCGGCTGGCCGCGCTCATCGGCCGCCCCGAGCTCGGCGAGGACGAGCGCTTTGCCACCCACCATGCCCGCGGGGAGAACGAGGACGAGCTCGACGAGCTGATCGGCGCCTGGGCCGGGCAGCACACCGCTGCCGAGCTCGACCAGCTCGTCAACGACGCCGGTGTGGTGTGCGCGCCGGTCTACGACGCCGCCGACGTCTACACCGATCCGTACTTCCGCGAGCGGGGCCTGCTGATCGAGTACGAGGACGAGGTGCACGGCTCGGTCACCGCCACGGGGGTCATCCCGAAGCTGACCAAGACGCCGGGGCGGGTGCGCCAGGCCGCGCGCTGGACGGTGGGGGCCGACACCGACGACGTCCTGCGCGAACTCGGCTACGACGAGGACGAGCTGCGCCAACTGCACGACGACTAGGAGAAGCATGGGACACCGGCTGGGAGTAGACGTGGGCGGCACCTTCACCGACGTGCAGTTGCAGGACACCGACACCGGCGACGTCACCCTGGTCAAGGTGCTCTCCACGCCGAGCGACCAGTCGGTCGGCGTCCTGGACGGCGTTCGCGAGGCGTGCCGGCGCACCGGTGCCTCGCCGGGAGACCTGGAGCTGATCCTCCACGGCTCGACCGTCGTCACCAACCTCATCCTGGAGAGCAAGGGCGCGGCCTGCGGCCTGCTCACCACCCCCGGCAACGAGCAGATCCTCCATCTCGCCCGGGCATGGACGCCGGGTCCGCTCTACGGCTGGATGGGCATGATCAAGCCCGATCCGCTCGCCCCGCTGTGGCACACGCGCGGGATCGGCGGGCGGATCGCCGCCGACGGCTCGGAGGTGGAGCCGCTCGACGAGGACGCCGTCGCCGCCGCAATCGACGAGCTCGTCGCCGACGGCGTGCAGTCGGTGACGATCGGCCTGCTCAACTCCTACGTCAACCCTGCCCACGAGCGGCGCGCTCGGGAGATCGCCCAGCGCCGGCACCCCGAGCTGCCGGTCTCGATCTCGTCCGATCTCGTCGCCGAGTACCGCGAGTACGAGCGCACCCTGACCGCCGTGCTCAACGCCTACGTCCAGCCCCAGGTGATCCGTTACGTCGACGGCCTCGAGCGGCTGCTCGGCGAGGCGAGCTTCGGCGGCCGGCTGAACATCGTGCGCTCCGACGGCGGCACGATGAGCACCCTGGCCACGAAGGAACGCCCCGTCGACACGGCGTTCTCGGGTCCCTCGGGCGGGGTCGTGGGTGCCGCCTGGCTGGCCCGCCGGATCGGCGCCCCCAACGTGCTGACGCTCGATGTCGGGGGCACCTCGACCGACGTCTCGATGTGCGTCGACGGCGGGGTGACGATCAAGCGCGACGCCCAGCTGGGCTACTACCAGTTTCAGTCGCGGGGGGTCGACGTGCACTCCGTCGGCGCCGGCGGCGGCTCGATCGCCTACCTGACGCCGGTCGGGGCGCTCCGCGTCGGCCCGCAGTCAGCCGGGGCCGAGCCCGGTCCGGCCGCCTACGGACGCGGCGGCGAGGCTCCCACGGTCACCGACGCCAACGTCGTCCTGCACCGCATCCCGCCGAACCTCAAGCTCGCCGGCTCGCTCGAGATCGACGAGGACGCCGCCAAGGCGGCCGTGCAGACGATCGCCGACGGCCTCCAGGTCGACGTGACCACCGCCGCGCAGGCGATCATCGACATCGCCAACGAGAACATGCACGCCGCCCTGCGTGTCGTCTCGATCGAGCGTGGCTTCGATCCCCGGGAGTTCGGCCTGCTCGCCTTTGGCGGCGCCGGCCCCATGCACGCCAACGCCCTCGGCCGCCTGATCGGCGCCAACCCGATCGTGATCCCCGCCACCCCGGGTGTGCTCAGCGCGTTCGGCTTCCTCGTCGCCGAGGTCCAGAACGAGTTCGCGCGCACGTACCTGAAGGTCGCCGAGGAGACCCCGGCCGACAGCCTGCGCGAGGCGCTGACCGAGCTGCGAGCCGAGGCCGCCGAATGGCTGGCCCGTGAGGGCGTCGACGCCGATGAGCACGCGTTCAGCTTCTACGCCGACTGCCGGTACTTCATGCAGGACATCCAGCTGCCGTGCCGGCTCGAGCTCGCCGAGATCGACGCCGGCTACGCGGCGCTGCTGCGCGAGCGCTTCGAGGCCGAGCACCGACGCCGCTTCGGGTTCGATCTCGACGCCCCGATCGAGATCGCCACCGTGCGCGTCGTCGGCGCCGGTGCGGGCGGCGCGGAGGTGGTCGCCCGCGACAACGCCGCGCCCGAGCGAGCCCCCGATCCCAACCGCACCGAGCAGGTGTTCTTCGACGGCGAGTGGCGCTCGACCGCGATCTATTCGCGGGATCGTCTGGAGGCCGGGCACCGCATCGCCGGGCCGGCGGTCGTCGAGCAGCAGGACACGACGACCGTGATCGAGCCGGGGTACGCCGGCACCCTCGACGCGTATCTGAACATCATCATCAGCCGGCAGGAGAGCAACCGATGACCGCCACGCAGCCGCAGCTTCCCGACTTCGTCCGCGAGCACGACATCGATCCGATCACGCTCGACATCATCGAGAACACGCTCTCCAACACGCGCTACGAGATGGACCGGGTGCTCGAGACGACGGCGGTCAGCCCGGTGATCCGCGAGCAGTCCGACCAGTTCCCGCTGATCGCCGACTGTCACGGGCGGATGGTCATCGGCCAGTTCGGCTCGGCGATCGACACCATCCTCGAGCACTCCCCCTACGAGGCCGCGGAGCTGCGCGACGGCGACGTGATCGCCCTCAACGACCCGTACATGTGCGAGGGGTCGATCTCGCACACGCCGGACTTCCTCATCCTGCGTCCGATCTTCCACGAGGACGTCCTCGTCGGCTACGCGTCCCAGTGGGGCAACCTCATGGACGTCGGCGGGACGGCGGCCGGCTCGATGCCCATCGGCGCGCGCAGCATCTACTACGAGGGCACGCGCATGCCGCCGCTCAAGCTCTACGACGGCGGCCGGCTCAACGAGGAGCTGCTGGCGCTGTTCTGCCACAACACCCGCGTGCCCAAGATGGTCGAGGCCGACATCAAGGCGATCGCCGCCGGGACGGCCGCCGGGGCCGCGCGGGTCCGCGAGCTGTGCGACCGGTTCGGGCGTGACGTGTACCTGGAGGCGTGCGACGCGATCCTCGATCGCACCCGCCGCGGACTGATCGAGCTCATCCGCACCCATCTCCCCGACGGCGAGCGCTTCGAGTTCTCAGACCTCGCCGACGACGACGGTCTGGGCAACGGCCCGATCAAACTCCAGCTTGCGATGTGGCGTGACGGCGACCGGCTGCACCTGGACTGGACGGGCACCGATCCCGAGGTGCCGGGCTCAGTCAACTTCCTGCTCAACATCGAGATGTTCAAGATGTTCGCCGGGGTGTTTCTCATCATGGCCTTCGCGCCCGACCTCGTCTTCAACGACGGCTACTACGACCTGATCGAGGTCACGATCCCCGACGGATGCGTCCTGCGCCCGCGGTTTCCAGCGCCGCTGGGCAACCGGCTCAGCCTCATGGCCCGCCAGTTCGACGTCGTCGACGCGATCTTCTCCAAGGCGCTCGAGCAGTTCGCCGTCACCGGCGGCTACGGCACGAGCCCGAACTTCGTCTACTCGGGTACCGACGCGGACGGCAACGACTACCAGATCCTGGAGATCCTCTACGGCGGGATCCCGGCCCGGCCGTTCGCCGACGGCCTCGACGGCCACTCGTGGTGGCCGCTGTTCAAGGCGGTGCCGACCGAGTACCTGGAGAAGTACTACCCGCTGCGCGTCCACCGCTACGAGACGCGGATCGACTCCGGCGGCGCCGGCTATCACCGCGGCGGACATGGCGTGGCCAAGACCTATGAGTTCCTCGCCGACGGCCTCATCTCCTATCAGGACGATCGGGCACAGACCTTCCCCTGGGGACTGCAGGGCGGCCGGCACGGCGCGCCGTCGGAGAAGACGCTCCTCCGCGCGGTCGACGGCTCGGAGAAGCGGCTGCCGTCCAAGGTGGAGAACGTGCCGGTGCTCCGCGGCGACCGGCTCGTGTTCTGCACGGCCGGAGCCGGGGGTCTGGGCGACCCCCTGACCCGGGAGGCCGAGCGCGTGGCCACCGATGTCAAGGCGGGGCTCGTCAGCGTCGCCGCGGCGCGCGAGCGCTACGGCGTCGTGGTCAGCGGCCGCGGCGAGATCGACGCCGACGCCACCGCCGCCGCGCGCGAGCAGGCCCGCGACGGCGTCGACCGCAGCGATGAGTTCGACTTCGGCCCGGTGCCCGCCCAGGCGCAGCTGGCCGAGCGGATCGCCGACGAGCGCCGCACGTTCGATGCCTGGATGGCGGCCGAGAGCCGCGCCTGATGCCGGGCGCGGTCACCGTCTGTGACGTCGCGCCCCGGGACGGGCTGCAGAACGATGCGGTGACGCTCGCGCCGGAGGTCCGCGCGGAGCTGTGCGCGCGCCTGGGCGCCACCGGTCTGCCGCGGGTGGAGGCCGCGAGCTTCGTCAATCCGGCGCGGGTACCGCAGATGGGGGGCGCCGAAGAGGTGTTCGCCGCCCTCGCCGACGCGCCCGGGGAGACGGTGTACGCCGCGCTCGTCCTCAACGAGCGGGGCCTGCAGCGGGCGGTCGCCGCCGGGGCGGGGGAGATCCACCTCGCCTACCCGCTCACCGATACGTTCGCCGAGCGCAATCAGGGGATGACGGTGGCGCAGGCCGGGGACGTGGCCGAGCGGATCATCGCCGCCGGCCACGACGCCGGCCTCCGGGTGACGGCCACGCTGGCGGTCGCCTTCGGGTGCCCGTTCGAGGGCCGCGTCGATCCCGGCATCGTCGCCGACCACGCCCGGCGGATGGCGGCCGCCGGTGCCGACGAGCTGATGCTCGCCGATACGATCGGCGTCGGCGTGCCCGCCCAGGTCCGCCGGCTACTGCCCGACGCGGTGGACGCCATGGGCGGGCGCCCCGTCGGCCTGCACCTGCACAACACGCGCAACACCGGCTACGCGAACGCCGCCACCGGCCTCGAGCACGGCGCCACCGTCCTTGACGCGTCGCTCGGTGGTCTCGGCGGCTGCCCGTTCGCGCCCCGGGCCACCGGCAACATCGCCACCGAGGATCTCATCTACCTGCTCGAGGGCGAGGGCGTCACGACCGGCGTCTCCCTCGACGCGCTGATCGAGACCGCCCAGTGGCTGGCCGGCGTCCTCGGCCGTGAGCTGCCGGGCCTGGTCGCCAAGGCCGGGCCGTTCGTCAGCTGACGGTCAGCTCCTGGACCATCGGCGTCACCGTCTGATGCGCCTTCTTGTTGTTCTTGAGGACCGTCACCACGGTGTTGCCGGTCGTCATCCGCAATCGCACCTCGCGCGCGCGCACGGGCGGGAAGTGCAACAGGTCGGTCGTCACCCGGCGCAACCCGTGGACCCCGATGACGGTGCGCCACCGGTGGCCGTCGCTGGAGACCTGCAGCTCGAAGGTGGTGGCGCTCAGCGTCTGCACCGGGCCGGGGACCGGGTGGACGTTCGGCTTGAGCACCGCCGGCCACCAGTGGCCCCACTCGATCGTCGCCCGGGAAATCGTGCGCTCCCCGGCGCGGACCGGGACGGTCACCGCGGCGGGCAGCGCCGTCGGCTGCCAATCGGTCGCCGGGCTGCCGTCGACGGCCGCGAGGGCGGGAGCGCCCGGTTCCGCGGTGCTCGCCGCGGCCCCGAGGCAGCGCACGGCGTCGGTGGTACGCGTCAGATCGGGCCGCGCGGTCGTGATCCGCAGCGGGTGGCCGGCGCGCGCGGTGCGTCGCCCGCCGGGCGTGGCCACGGGCAGCGCGGGTCCGCTGGTGAGCGTGACCGTGGTCGTGCGGTCGCCGACGGCCACCGTGAACGTCCGCCCGCGCCAGCGCAGGTTGCGCAGGGTCACGCCGGTCAGCTGGCCGTTGAGGCTGGGGGCGATCCGCACGGCCCCCGTCTGCCACCGCAGGCCGGAGTAGCCATACAGGAACTCCTGGAGGAACCCGCCGATCCCGGTCTCGAAGGTGAACGCGCCGCCCGTCCTCGTCTCGGAGAACTGGTCGAACGGGTCGCGGATGAACGGCTCATAGCTGCGCCGGGTGAACACGAAGGTCGCGCAGCCGGGCGTGCCGAGCTGCGCGGTGTTGATCGAGCTCACCGCGTCGTCCATCGACGGGCCGCCCGGGTCGGTGCGCGGGACGTAGAAGTTGATGTCGGCCTGCTCGACGCGGCGCGACATCGGGAACTGCCACTGATAGGGCAGCAGCGTCACGTCGGCCTGCTTGACCAGCTGATCCGGGTAGCCGGCGTACTCGGGGTGGATGCCGGCCGCGACGGGAACGGTCAGCCCGGCGGCGATCGTTCGCCAGCTGGCCGGAACCGGCTGGCCGAGCAGCGCGCCGGCGGCGGCCGCGATCTGCAGCGTCCGTCGCGCGCCGGCGGTGGTGAACGCCTCGTCGGAGACGTTGGGGTTCTCCTCGTCGGGACCGGTCACGTGGGCGATGTGGTACCGCCCGCCGGCCCCGCGGACCGCCCGGCCCGCCCAGAACTGGGCCGCACCCTCGATGACCGGCCAGCCGTGCGTGCGCAGCCAAGCCGTGTCGCCGGTGGTGACGAAGTACTGCCACTGGGCGAGGGCGATGTCGGCCGTGATGTGCTGCTCGTAGAGGCCCTCGCTGTTGACCGACACCGGGGGCGGGATCTGCTCGGTGCCGTCCAGGGCGCTCTCCCACGGGAAGCGGGCGCCGGTGAACCCGGTCGCGGTGGCGTGCTGGCGCGCTGCCGCCACCCGGTCGAAGCGGTAGGCGTCCATCTGCGCGGCCAGGTCGGGATGCTGGGCGAGCAGCGACGGGTACATCCACGTCTCGGCGTCCCAGAAGATGTGGCCGTCATAGCCGTTGGAGGACAGGCCGGCGGGCGACACGCTCCATGCCTGGTCGTCGCGAGTGCTCGACCACAGGTAGAACTGGGAGGCGTTGACGTCGGTGGCGACGGTGCGGTTACCGCTCACGTCGATCCGGCCCTGCCACAGCTTCGCCCAGGCGGCGTCGTTCTCGGCGAGCAGCCCGGCGCCACCGGCGGCGGCCGCGGCGGCGGCGTCGCTGCGAGCGGCGCTCAGCGGGTCCGTCGAGGTGTTCGAGTCCTCGATGCCGACGTACTTGGTCAGCGTGTAGGTCTGGCCGGCGGCGACGGGAAACGCGACCCGCTGCCCGACGCTCTGCTCGACGCCCTGATCGATCTCCGTGCTCGGCGCGGTGATGTTGGCGCTCGGCACGAGCTGGTCGGCCAGCGCCGCGGTGATGCCGGTGCCCATGGCCTGCACCGTCTCGTCCTGACGGCGGTTGGGCAGGTCCCAGCTCTTGGCGCCCGGGGTGGTGAGGACGGGCGGCAGCTTGGGCCCCGTGATCCGGTCGGCCGTGCCGTCGAGCTCGTCGGAGACGGTCGCCGTCCCGCTCCAGCGCGGAGTCACGATGAGCTGCGCGACGCCGACGTGCTCGCGACCGCGGTCGGTGTACACCCGGTAGGTGATGTCTGAGACGTGATGGTCGGGCGCCGTCCACCGCGCGCTCGTGGTGATCACTCCGGTGTGGAGATCGAGCGATTGACGCCAGCCTGAGACGCTGCCCACCTTCGGCGAGAAGGTGGCTCCGCCGTCGGAGAAGCCCAGGGTCGACCAGGTGGGGATGTTCGCGCGCTGCTGGACGCGCTCGGAGGCCTTGGGGGCGCCGTCGGGCTTGGCGTAGAAGCCGGCCAGCTCGGACTGCGCGGGCACCGTGCCGCCGGCGTAGCCCTGGCCGGCCGGCGGGACCCGGGTGGCGATCAGCCCGTTGCCGGTGAACGTCGGGGCGTAGGGCAACCGGGTGCTCGTCGCCGTCAGCACGAACGAGCCGGAGTTGCCGCCCGCGGCGGCCGCTCCCGGCGCGGCGAGCGTCAGACCCACGGCCAGGGCGCCAGCCATCCAACGCGCTCGAGCTCCCATGCTGCCTCCTCCTCACGTGACCGGTCCGCCGGGGATCATTCCCGTCCCGGGCCGGTCCAAACCGGAGACGGCGGGCCGGCGCCGCCTGCGACACGACCTCATCTGCATCTCCGACGAGGTCTACGAGCACCTCGTCTTCGACGGCGAGCACGTTCCCGCGGCGACCCTGGCGGGCATGGCCGAGCGGACGTTGACGATCTCCAGCGTCGGCAAGTCGTTCTCGTTCACGGGCTGGAAGGGCGGCTGGAGCCCGGGTACCGATCGTCGGGCGAGTATGACCTCGGGCGGGGAGAGTGGCAACTGCGGTCGTGTCATGCGTCCGCCGATCCGGCAGTGTGACAACGCGCGCCCGGTCTCACGCCGAATAGGATACGATCCGTTTCGTATTTTACCGCACGCGGAGGGAGCGATCATGCCTGCCAGGGTTAGCAGTGAGTTGTTGCTGGTGGGGAGCCTGCCGGCGTCCTCGACCGAGGAGGGGCTGCGAGCTGGCGGCGAGCTGTTCGGGGACCTTGTGTTTGCGCTGCCAGACGGGGAAACAGGCCCGCGAGCGCTGTGGGTCGCCTACGACCATCTCAGCCTGCTCGACCCCCACCCGCAGATCGACGTGCTGCAGCCGAGCGGGCGGCCCCCCAGGCACGTCCGCCAGACGACCGTCCTGGGTCTGCCCGATGGGGTGGAGGAGCTCCGGTTCGAGACGTGGCCGCGTATCGACGACGCCATCGAGTCCTATGGCGTGTTCAAGGCACTGCGCGAGGAGGGCGTCATTCCCGCCAACGTGCGCTTCCAGCTGAGCTTGCCGTTCCGGACCAGCACCCTGATCGGCTTCAAGGCGCACTTCGGGCACGACTTTCCGATCGTGGCCGCGGCGTGGGAGGACCTCGTGGGGCGCGAGATTGTGCGACTGACGAGTGCGATACCGGCCTCCGACCTCGCCATCCAGTGGGATGTCTGCTGGGAGGTGCTCGACCTCGAGGGCGTGGTCGACTGGACCGAGGACGACGCGTGGGAGCGGTTTGCCGGTCCGGTGTCCCGGATCACCCGGCTCATTCCCGAGGACACGTTCGTCGGCTATCACCTGTGCTACGGCACCTTCCCGTCGTGGCCGATGTATGAGGCGCGTGACATGGAGCTCCTGGTCAAGATGGCCAACTACGCCGTGGAGAACTCCGGTCGCCCGGTCGATTGGCTGCACCTTGCCGGGCCCAAAGATTTGCGCAGCGCGGACAGCCGCTTCTTCGCGCCGCTCACCGGCCTCGAGACCCCCGACACGCGGGTATACCTCGGGATCGTGCTCCCCGTCGACGGGGCCGACGGACTCCGGCGCCGCCACGCCACCGCGTCGAAGTACCTGGACGACTTTGGAGTGGCGATGTACTGCGGGTTCGGCCGCCAGCCGGGCGCCGATGGAATGGGGACGATGCGCGAGCACCGCCAGGTCGTCGAGGCGGTCGTCGGCGCCCAGGCTGTCTCAGCCGGGTGAGCGACGTGATCGACGCGGTCGACGTCTCGCCCATACAGCGACCGCGTGGCGAGCATGCCCGTGACCTCAGGCGACGCCCACCCGAGGGATGGCCAACCCGGAGAGCAGCGTCTCGAGCGACGGGGCGCCGTTGGGGAGCAGTCCCAGTTCGCGGCGCATGTCAAAGAGCAGTTCGAGTCCCTCACGCGACGATGCCAATGTCGTCGGGGAAACCGCGAGGAGGTCCTCCGCGCCCCGACCCATGAAGCCCGCGGCGGCGAGGCGTGCGAGTGCCTCCTCACGCGGGGCCGAGGCGAGCCAGGCGATCGCGCGGCCCAGTGCCGCGAGGTAGTGAGTGAGCGGGGCATCAAGTTCTTCGAGGCGGGCCTGACGCACGGCTACGCCGATGCCGGGCAGGGCGGGAAGCACGTCGTGCACACCGGCGAGCTTGACCAGTCCGGCCTCGAGGGCTTGGTAGCTCCATGGCGGGCCGAGCAGCCCCGCTGCGGCGCGTCCCTCGACCAATGCCGCGAAACGCTGGGCGATCCCGCCTTCACTGCTCAGTCGGTAGTCACCGTCAGAGAGGCCCTGGTCGGCGAGGATCTTTCGCAACACGATGGCGAAGCCATTGTCGGGCGCGTCGACGGCGAGTGTCTGTCCCCGCAACTGGGCGATCGAGTGGATCTCGGGAACGGCGATCAGATCGAGCACCGTGGTCCGCTCGACCTGGGCAACGAGTCGCAGGTCGTCGCCGTCGGCGTCCCAGGCGATGAGGTTGTCGATAGCCGTGAGTGCGACGTCGCAGTCATCGGACATGACACGCTCGCGCTGCTCGGTGGAGGAGCGGGTCCTCACGAACTCGACGCCCTCGTCCAGGTAGCCGAGGTCAGCGGCGAGCGCCTGCACCGCCGCCGGGACGAATTCGATGACACGCATGCGGTCGGACATTCGATACGCAGCGTATCAGATGTCAGCGGCGCCGACTCAGGGATAGATGCTCCGGAGGCGCTAGACCGTGACGGCGGCGGCCAGTCCCTGGAAGGCGAGGGTGACGGCCTGGTCTGCGTACTTTTCGCTCAGCGCTCGGTGGCCGAACAGCAGACGCAGGTAGACGGGGGAGTAGATCATCTCGGTAACCAGCTCCGCGTCGACATCCTCGCGGATCTCGCCCGATTCGATCCCGCGTTTGATCAGCGCCGTGACCGCCTCGCGCCGGCCGTCCCAGAACCGGGTGCGGAAGACTTCCAGCGTCTGTGCGTCGTATTGGCTCTCAGCGACGATCTGGGCGACGAGCCGACCGGTCGGGCCGCGGTACTGGCGGATCAGGGACCGCAGGTGAGTGACAAGCGCGTCGCGCACCGGCACGTCCTGCGGGATCGGCGTCTTGACGAGGTGGTGCTCCATGAAGGCGTCGATGACGACCGCCGCCTTGCTCGGCCACCAGCGGTAGATCGTGGTCTTGCCGACCCCGGCCTCTTTGGCGATGGCTTCGATCGAGAGCCTCTGCACGGTGGTGTCCTGCAAGAGCTTGATCGTCGCCTGAAGGATTGCCGACCGGCTGGTTTCACTCCGAGATGCCATGAGCCACACGATACGCAACGGTGCGGCGCTCGCGCACCCAATGCGATACGATACGATGCGTCACACATCGAGGGGAGAGCGGATGAAGCTGGGACGGATATTGATGACGGGCCCCGACGGCCCGGTCGCGCGGCTCGTCGCGGTCCATCCTGAGAGGTCGCTGGTCGTCGATCTGGCCCGCGCCGAGCAGATCAGGCGCATGCGCTCGGGGGCCACCGCTGAGGCCGCCCGCCGCCTGGCCGCGGCGATCTTCCCCGCGAGCATGTCGCAGGCCATCGCCCTGGGACAGGCGTTCCCCGCGCTGGCGGCCGAGGCGCAGACCGGCGAGCATGCCGACGAGGCCTCGCTGCCCATCGAAGACGTCCGCTGGGTCGCCGCGCTGGACCCGCCTGTCATCCGCGACTCGCTGACCTTCCCGCTGCATATGAAGCAGTACGGCGAGCGGCTGGGGGTCGGCGCACCCAACCCCCAGCTATTCAAGACCCCGGGCTACTTCAAAGGCTCGACCGGGGTGGTCTATGGACACGACGAAGAGATCCCCTTCCCGGCCTTTGCCAGCCAGATCGACTACGAACTCGAGCTCGGCTTTGTCGTCGGCGGTCAAGGTCGCAACCTCACCCCCGAGCGCGCACAGGAGCTGCTGTTCGGGTTGACGATCTTCAACGACTTCTCGGCCCGGGACATCCAGGCGCGCGAGATGAGCGTCGGCATGGGCCCACAGAAGTGCAAGGACTTCGCCTACGGCATCGGACCGTGGATCACCACGATCGATGATCCGGACCTGCCATCGCTCGACGCGCTGACCATGCGCGTCTCGGTCAACGGTGAGGAGTGGGCCACCGGGGTGAGCGAAGGAATGATCTACAGCGCCGCCGAGCTCATCGCCTACGTCTCAATCGGCGATGTCGTCCAGCCGGGCGACATCATCGGCTCGGGCACCGTTGGCAACGGCTCGGCGCTCGAGCTCGGCAAGTACCTCTCGCCCGGAGACGTGGTTGAGCTCGACGTCGACGGCGTGGGGGTGCTGCGCAACCGCTTCAGCAGCGAGCCCGACGCCTACCCCTGGTGGCCTGAGCCCCGGGTCAACCCGTTCGAGGTGGAGGCGGCTGCGTAATGGCCGACGAGGAGGCAGACGGTGACTGGCTGGCCCGGTCCGGGACTGCCGACGCGCAGTTGGGACCCGTGCGCCGCGTGGTCACCGGACACGACGAGCAAGGGCGATCGGTGATCATCAGCGATGGTCCCTCGCCCCATAGCAACGCGCCGTCGGTGATGCCCGAGTTGGTCGCGCGGGTCCTCTGGACCACCGACGCCACGCCGGCCTCCAACGACGGCAGCGAGGACCCGGTTCGCCCGGGCTCGGTGCCGCCGATCCATCCGCCCGCCGGCGGGACCATCCTGCGCGTCGCCGACTTCCCTCCCGACAGCCGGTACGAGGATGTCGACATCGCACAGATGTTCGAGGAGATCGGGGGCGCGGGCGCTCACGCGGCCGGACAGGCGGCGGGAGACCCTCGCCATTTCTGGTTTCACAAGACCGAGACCCTGGACTACGCAATCGTCCTAGAGGGGGAGATCTGGGCCCTGATGGACGAAGGCGAGTGCTGCCTGGGGCGGGGCGACGTCCTCATCCAGCGCGGCACCAACCATGCCTGGGCCAACCGCAGCGACCGGGCCTGTCGTGTCGCATTCGTGCTCATTGATGCGTCGCCCAATGGCGGCTGAGCATCACCCCATCATCACCTGCGCCCTGACCGGCGGTTACCACAGCAAGGCCGCCACCCCGGCGCTACCCGAGCAACCGGACGAGATCGTTGCGCAGGGCATCGCCGCCTGGGAGGCGGGAGCCGCCGTGCTGCATATCCACGCGCGCGATCCCGATGGCCGCAATAGCACCGACCCAGCGATCTACCGCAACATACATGCGCGCCTGTGCGAGCACACCGACGCGATCGTCCAGCTGACGACGGGCGCGGGTCTGACCCAGACCTACGAGCAGCGGCTGAGCACCGCATTGCTCAATCCCGAGATGTGCTCGCTGAATATGGGGTTCGTGCTGTTCTTCACCCGGGACGGCCGCGCGCTCATGCTCGACAACCCCCGAGGCCAGATCGAATGGTTTGCCAAGGAGATGCTCGATCGCGGCGTCAAGCCCGAGCTGGAGGTCTACAACCCGACCATGCTCGAGGAGGTTGAGCGGCTGATCGCCGGCGGACTGCTGACCCCGCCGGTCAACATCGGGCTCGTACTCGGCGCCCACGGCCAAGGCGGCGCTGCCGGGACGTGGCAGAACCTCGCCCACGCTGTGCAGCGCATCCCCGAGGGGACCAACGTCAACGTGATCGCGATCGGCCGGGCCCAGCTGCCGCTGACCACGATGGGCCTGGCGATGGGCCTCAACATCCGCGTCGGCCTGGAGGACAACGTGCGCTTCAACCGCACCGAGATGGCCCGTGACAACGCCCAGCTGGTGGAGCGAGCGGTACGCATCGCGCGCGAGCTGCAGCTGGAGCCGGCCAGTGCCGCGCAGGCCCGCGTGACCCTCGGCACGCGAGGGCGCGCCGCCGGCCTGGTGCCGGTACCGGTGATCGCCGAGGAGGTACCGGTCAACCTCGCACCCGCGGGGGCACGCGGGCGAGACGAGTTCTCCGCGTGATCAACGTGTCGCAATCGG
>CAVUVE010000006.1:0-408415 GCA_963744845.1 uncultured Solirubrobacteraceae bacterium | reverse complement strand
AGCGCGACCAGCAAAGATAGCACACGGCAGTGACGCCCTGTGCAGGATCGATCAGCTCTCACGGACCCCGCCCTCAGCGACCGCGTATGTGGCGCGGCGCCGTCTTGGTTGGGCGGCTACGACTATTGGCTGGCCGGCGCAGTGTAGGGGCCCGGGCGCGATTCGGCAACCCGCCGCCGTGGGCGCCCCTCGCGGGCCACCGGTCCGCTACGCGACGTCCGGCCGGGCCCTCGCGCGGGCGCGCCCCCCGCAAACGTCCATGTCGGCGCTGGCCCGAGACCGCCCTGGACGTTTGCCGTGTCTGACCGTGCAAACGTCCGCCTCCGCCGAACCGCCTCGGTGAGATGGACGTTTGCAGGCGCGCCGATGCCGGCCGCGGCCGCGGTCGCGGTCGCGGTCGCGGCGAACGCTCAGGCCGCCGCGCCCGCCCCTGCCGGTCGGTGGGTGCCGCGAGCCAACGGAATGCGCCGCAGGGGCCGGGAGCGCCCCCGGGCGGCGACCTCGGTGTAGCGGAATACGGCCCGCCCGAAGCGCAGCACGTCCCCGTCGGACAGTTGGGCGACGGTGACCGCTCTCCCGTTGACGAAGGTGCCGTTGGAGCTGCGATCGTCGAGCACCCTCGCCCCCTCGCCGCGCAGGGCGAGGATGGCGTGGCGCCGTGACACGTGGGAGTCCTCGAGTCGCACGTCGGCGACGAGGCCGCGGCCGATGTGGGTGATCGGCCGCTCGAGCCTGATCAGCAGCGTCTGCCCGTCATGCTCGAAGGACAGGTAACGGCCGGGCGGAGCGCCGGCGGACGGAAGCGCTTGCTCCCGGGTCCGATGGTCGAGCAGGGCGAACGAGTCGACGACGAACGGGTGCCGGGAGCTCAAGCCGTGGGTGGGACGCTCGGCCTGCGAGCGGTTGATGTTGTCCCGGTCCGGAACTTGGGCTGAAATGGTCATGGCGACAGCTCACCAGCCGGCGCGAATACGAAAGTCAGAACAGACGAAGAACTTCTGAAGGGAGCTGACAGACGCACAACGCCCCGCACCGAGGCCGGCGCGGGGCGCTGGAGGAGCGGCTCGCACGAGCGGCGAGCCGCGAGATATCCCGGAGGGGTTACTTCAGATCGACGCTGCCGCCGGCCTCCTCGAGGTCGGCCTTGAGCTTGTCGGCCTCCTCCTTCTCGATGCCCTCCTTGACCGGCTTGGGCGCCTCGTCGACGAGCGCCTTGGCCTCCTTGAGGCCGAGGCCGGTGGCGGCGCGCACGACCTTGATCACCTGGATCTTCTTGTCGCCCGCGGCGGTGAGGATCACATCGAAGGCGGTCTGCTCCTCGGCCTCGTCGGGGGCGTCGCCGGCGACGGCGCCGGCGGGCGCCGCGGCGGCAACCGCGGTCGCCGAGACGCCAAACGCCTCCTCGAGCGCCTTGATGCGCTCGGACAGCTCGAGCACGGAGATCGTCTTGAGCTCGTCAATCCATTCTTGGGTACTGGTGGCCATGCTTCCTCCTTAGGCGTCGGACGTCGGCGCGTCCGGCGCGGCTTGCGTGTCAGTTTCAGCTTCAGTTCCAGCCTCAGCGGCAGCTTCGAACGCGGGCGCCGGTTCCCCGGCGGCGCGGGCGGTCTCCGCCTCTGCCTCGGGCGTGTTGGGCTCGGGGTCCACGGGCTCGGCGGGCGGCTCGGGGGGCGCCTCCTCCTGCACCGCCGCCGCCTGCTCCTCGGCCGCCGCCTCGGCGGCGTCGCCGGCGGGCGGAGCCGCCGGGGTTCCGGAGACGAGGCCTTGGTCGGCAATCGCCTGCAGCTGGATGGCGACCCCGGCGATGAGCGCGTTCAGGGTGCGGACGAGCCCACTGATGGGCGCCGCGATGGTGCCCACCAGCTGGGCGGTCAGCACGTCGCGGCTGGGCAGGCGGGCGATCGAGCGCACCTCATCGGGGCTGAGCACCGAGCCGTTGAGCACGCCGCCCTTGAAGTCGAGCAGCTGGAGCGTGCGGGCCGCGTCGGCCAGCGCCTTGGCCGCCAGAGCGGCATCGCCGTTGACGAGCGTCAGCGCCGTCGGCCCGACGAGCATCGGCTTGAGCGACTCCATCCCGGCCTTGTCGGCGGCGCGCTCGGACAGCGAGTTCTTGACGACCCGGAAGCGGGCGTCGGACTCGCGCAGGCGAGCGCGCAGGTCGGCGACCTGGGCGACCGTGATGCCGCGATAGTCGACGGCGAAGATCGCCTCGGCGGCCTTGATCTGGTCGGCGATCTCATCGACGACCGCGGTCTTCTGCTCTCGGTTCATGTGGTGACGCTCTCTCTCAACGACGGACGCCCGCTGATCACAGGCGGGCGTCGGATGCGCCGACGACCGGCATGGTCGTCAGAGCTTCGAGCGTTCCGCCTGCTCCGGGCTTGCGCGCTGCTGGCCGCCGGAGGTCTCGGGCTGGGTCTCTGGAAGTGTGTGCTGTGATTCTAGGCGGCTACCGCTTCGTCGACGATGTCGCGGGTACGGGACGGGTCGACCTTGATCCCGGGACCCATCGTCGAGGCGACCGTGACCGAGCGGATGTAGCGCCCCTTGGCCGCGGCCGGCTTGGCGCGGATGAGCTCGTCCATGACGGCGGCGTAGTTCTCGAGCAGCAGCCGCTCCTCGAAGTCCTTCTTGCCGATCACGAGGTGCACGATCGCGGTCCGGTCGGTCCGGTACTCGATCTTGCCCGACTTGGACTCCTCGACGGCCCGGCCTACGTCCATCGTGACCGTGCCGACCTTGGGATTGGGCATCTTGCCCGCGGGCCCGAGGATCCGGCCCAGGCGACCGACGATCGGCATCATGTCCGGCGTTGCGATGGCGACGTCGAAGTCGTCGAAGCCCTCCTGGATGCGCTTGGCGAGATCCTCGCCGCCGACCACGTCGGCGCCCGCCTCCTCGGCCTCGCGCGCCTTGTCGCCCTGGGCGAACACGGCGATCGTGACCTCCTTGCCCAGGCCGTTGGGCAGAGCGATCGTCCCGCGCAGCTGTTCGTCGGCGTGACGGACGTTGAGACCGGTGCGGACGTGCACCTCAACCGACTCGTTGAACCGGGCGCCGCCGATCTGCTTGACGAGCGCGACCGCCTCGGCCGGCGAGTACTCGCGGGTGCGATCGAAGCGCTGCTTGGCGTCGGTGTAGGTCTTCCCGTGCTTGGCCATGAGAATCAGTTCCTCCTCGACATCATCAGACCACCTCGACGCCCATCGAGCGCGCGGTGCCGGCGATGATCTTCGCCGCCGCGTCGACGTCGTTGGCGTTGAGGTCGGACATCTTCTTCTCGGCGATCTCCCGCAGCTGATCCTGGGTGATCCGCGCGACCTTGTCGCGGTGGGGCTCGGCCGAGCCCTTCTCCAGCGAGAGCGCCTGCTTGATCAGCACCGCCGCCGGGGGGCTCTTGGTGATGAACGTGAACGAGCGGTCCTCGTAGACGGTGATGACGACCGGGATGACGGTGCCGGCGTCGGACTGCGTCTGGGCGTTGAACGCCTTGACGAACTCCATGATGTTGACGCCGTGCTGGCCGAGCGCCGGGCCGACTGGCGGCGCGGGGCTCGCCTGGCCGCCGACGGCCTGGAGCTTGATCTGGGTGAGAACTTTCTTTGCCACGGTTCGCCTCTCTGCCTCTCTAAATCTTCTTGACCTGGTCGAAGCCGACTTCGACCGGCGTCTCGCGGCCGAAGATGGAGACGAGCACCTTGAGCCGTTGGGCGTCCTCGTTGACCTCGGAGATCTCGCCCGAGAAATCCGACAGCGGCCCGGAGACGACCTTGACCGACTCGCCGATCGAGAACTGCGCGCGGCTGCGCGGCCGCTCGGCCGGCTCCATGTGCAATAGCCGATCGACCTCCGCCTGGGTCAGCGGCACCGGCTCGTTGGACGCGCCGACGAAGCCGGTGACGCCCGGGGTGCCCTTGACCAGCGACCACGAGTCCTCGTTGAGGTCCATCTGCACGAGCACGTAGCCGGGCATCGTGCGCTTCTCCACCGTGATCTTCTGGTTGTCCTTCATCTCGGACACCGATTCGGTGGGGACGATGATCTGCCGCACCGCGCGCTGCTGATTGAGCGAGACGATGCGGTGCTCGAGGTTGTGCTTGACCTTGTTTTCGTGGCCGGAATAAGTGTTGACGACGTACCAGCGGAACATGTTTCTCTCAGACTGAAAGCGTTACTTGAGGATGAGGTTGACGAGCCTCTGGGCGACCCAGTCGGCGGCCCCCAGGAACACGCCGGCGACGATCACGAACCCGATGACGACCCCCGTGGCCTGCATCACCTGCCGGCGATCGGGCCACTGTACCCGTTGCAGCTCGCGCCAGCTTCCTTGCACAAAGTGCACGATGCGGGCACCCCCGCGGGGCGTCGGCGACGTCTCGCCCCGAGAAGATAGCTGCGTACCGGCCGCTTCCTCCTCGATCGCCGCCGCCGTGGCGTCCTCGGCCTCCTCGTCGGCGAGCTCGCCGTCGTCCTGTGGCTCGGCGGAACCGCTCGGCGGGCGTCCGATCGCCAGCTGCGCCTCCGCGAGCTCTACGTCGGGAGTGGCGTGCTCGAGCGCGTCCGGCGTCTCCTCGGACGCGTCGGCGCGCTGGCCGCGGGCGGTGGCGACCCCCGGACGCGCGGAAGCGTCGTCGGCGGGCCGGCGCGAACGGCGATCGTTGCGACGTTTACGGTTGCGAGCCACGGAGTGCTCTCACCGCCCGCTCAGCGTGTCTCGCGGTGCGGCGTGTGGCACCGGCACCAGCGGCAGTACTTGCGCAGCTGCAGCCGCTCCGGGTTGTTCCGCTTGCTCTTGTTCGTCTGGTAATTCCGGCGCTTGCACTCTTCGCAGGCGAGAGTTGCAGCGATCCGGACGTCTCCACGGGCCATTTAGCGCTTCTTGAGAGGTGTCGTGACGGGATCGAGCGTCGGCAGCGGGCGTACAAAAGCACGCCGCCCCGGCGCCGGGGCTGAGTGTAGCGCCCACCGGCGATCACGGACAATTCGCGGCCATGCTCCGCCTCATCGGCCTCATGATCTCGATCGGGTTCGCCGATTCGCTGAATCCGACGACGATCGCGCCCGCCCTGTACCTGGCCACCAACGCGGAGCACGCGCGTCGCCAGGTGGCCGAGTTCACGATCGCCGTGTTCGCCGTGTACCTCGTCGGCGGCCTGGCGATCGCCCTCGGGCCCGGAGAGCTCGTGCTCGCGCTCGTCCCCCGACCGAGCAAGCACCTCGGCTACGTGCTGGAGATCGTCGCCGGGGTGGCGATGCTGACCGCGTCGGCGTTTCTCTGGGGCTACCGCGAGCATCTCGCCCAGCGCGAGCCGCCTGAGGTCAAGGCCGACGGGCGATCGAGCGCGATCCTCGGTGCCACCATCACCGCGGTCGAGCTGCCGACGGCCTTTCCGTACTTCGCGGCGATCGCCGCCGTCGTCGGCTCGGGGCTGGACGTGGCGCGCCAGATCGTGCTCATCGTCCTGTTCAACGTGTGCTTCATCGCGCCGCTGCTGGGCATCGTCGCGACGCTGACCTTCGCGGGCGCCAACGCCGTCCGCTGGCTCGCCCGGGGGCGGGAGTTCCTGGAGCGCCGCTGGCCGACGGTGCTGGCGGCCCTGGCCCTCGTCGCCGGCATTTTCGTGACCCTCCTCGGGGTCACCGGCGTCGCCCAGAGCCACCACAACGACTTCGGCACCTTCTCGCGCCATCTGCGCAGCCTGTTTCGCCGCTGAGCCGCCCGTCTGCGCCTATGCTCTCGCCGATGACCGCAGCCAGCCCCGATCTCGCGACCGCTCGGGGCGAGGCATGGCCGAAGAGCTCGATCTGACCCGGCTCGCCGAGCTCGAGCAGCTGCTGGACTCCGAGCTGCCCCAGATCGTCGCCACGCTCGTGGCGGAACTCGACCGGTCGCTGGGCGCGGTGGCGGCCGCGCTCGCCGACGGTGATCTGGCGGCGGCGGCCCTCGCCGCCCACGCCGCACGCAACAGCGCTCTGATGATCGACGCCCGACCGCTGCTCGACGGGCTCGATGCGCTGGAGTCACACGCGCGTCGGACCGACGTCGACGGAGCCCGCGAGGCCCACCGCCGCGTCGAGGCGACATGGCCACCGCTGCGCGCCGAGTTGCGGCGCGCAGCCGCCGACACGGCCTGATCGACACGGAAGCTGCTCGTCCGCGATCAGTAGCGGCCGGCGAGTCTCCACAAATGCTCCAGTAACCTGACCGCTGAGCCCGGCTGTGGTCAGATGCCGCGTTCGTGGTGGCTGTCAACAAGCGCCTGATCGTCGTCGCGCTGCTTGGGCTGCTCATCGCCGGCGGCGGCGCGGGCCTGGTGGTGGTGCTCGAGCAATCGCACGCGCGCGGCCAGTCACAACTGCGCGACGCCGCCGAGAATCGCGCCGCGCTGGCCGCCGAGCTGATCAACTCGGTGTTCGCGAGCTCGTATGACCCGGCGGCGGCGATCCGGGGACCGGTGTCGGGCGCCCGGGTCACGGGCCGCGAGATCCTGGCCGCCCGGCGGCATTCCCCGTTGACCGCCGTGTTCGGCGGGCGGGGGAAGCTGCTGGCCTCGCACCCCGCGCTCGCGCCGCCGACGCGACGCCTCATCGCCTCCCAACCGGCGGTGGCCGCGGCCCTCGCCGACGGTCACCACCATCTCTCGAGTCTGCTTCCGAGGACCGCCGACACGCCCCCGGGCTTCCTGGACGTCGCCCCCTTCCGCACGCGCTACGGAATGCGGGCGACCGTCACGTGGGTGTCGCTGCCGGCGGTCGGCGCCATTCTCAGGCGCTATTTGAGCTATGTCGCCAGCTACTCCGGTCGCGAGCATCGCGCGCAGGTGTTCCTCCTCGACGCCCGCGACGCCGTCATCGGCTCGACCCTCGGCGACGCCCGCGGACAGCGGCTCGGCGACGGCGAGCTGCGCAGCGCGCTCGGGCGCAAGGTCACCGCCAGCCGCTTCGGGCCTCATGGGTCGAGGTTCTTCGCCGCCGCGGGCCTCAGCGTGGCGCCGTGGACGGTGGTCTACACGACGCCGACGGACGTGTTGTTCGGCGGTGAGGGGAGCAGCTGGCACCTCTCCCTGCTGCTGCTCATCGGCTTCCTCGCCGCCGCCGCAGCGTGCCTCGTCCTGCTCATCCGGCTGCTCGCCAGCTCCGACAAGCTGGCGCGGGCGAATGCGGCGCTCGGCGTGCGCAACGCCCAGATGTCGCAGGCGACCGAGGCCAAGAGCCGGTTCGTGGCCAGCATGGCGCACGAGCTGCGCACGCCGCTGAGCGCCGTCATGGGGTTCTCGGAGCTGATGCAGGCCGGACGGGCCGGCCACGTGAACGCGACCCAGGCCGAGTATCTCGGGATCGTGCGCTCCAGCGCCGGCCACCTGTTGGCGCTGATCAACGAGGCGCTCGATCTGGCGACGGTCGAGGCCGGGCAGCTGAAGCTGCGGCCCGAGCCCTGCGAGCCGGCGCTCGTCGCGCGCGAGTGCGTGAGCGCGGTGCGCTCGCTGGCCGACGCGCGGGATGTGCTCATCGAGCTCGATGCCCCGAACCTCGGCCAGGCGTGGCTTGACCCGCCCCGCCTGCGCCAGGTGATCCTCAACTTCCTCTCCAACGCGATCAAGTTCAGCCACCCCGGCGGCCGGGTCGCCGTGCGCCTGGGCCGCGATGGGGCGCGGTTGACGATCGCCGTCAGCGACGACGGGATCGGAATCGCGCCCGCCGACCAGGCGCGGGTGTTCGAGGAGTTCGTGCAGCTGGGGGATCGGACCGCCGCCGGCAGTGGCCTCGGGCTGGCGGTGACCCAGCGCATCGTGCAGGCCCAAGGTGGCGGAGTCTCGGTCGTGAGCCGCCCCGCCGAGGGCAGCACGTTCACCGCGTGGTTGCCGTGGATCGCCGCCGACCCCACGTCCGCGCAGGACGCCGATGGCACGCTCGGCCGACGAGCAGTGGCGTGAGATGGTGGCCGAGCTGGCGCCGCACGTCGGCCCGGCGATGACCGAGCCCGCGCCGAGCGGCGACTGGTCCGGGGCCTGGCGGCGCCGCCTGCGGATCCCGTCGGGCGGGCGCTCCGCGCGGCCGACGGCCTAGCGTCTCGCCGCGCTCAGCGCGGCCTACGCGCTGCCCAGGGCGACGCCCGCGGCCACGATGAGCGCGCCGCCGAGCGCGACCTGGAGCAGGCTCGTGCGCAGCGATACCGACAAAAAGCGCTTGCGGATCAGCGAGATGGCGATGAGCTCGATCGCGACGACGATCCCGGCCACCACGAGCGCGGTATTGACGTCGCCGATGATGAACGGCAGGGAGTGAAACACGCCCCCGAAGGCGGTCATCGTGCCGGTGACGAACCCGCGCGCGATCGCCGAGCCCCGGCCGGTCTGCGTGCCGTCGTCCGACAGCGCCTCGGAGAAGCCCATGCTGATGCCGGCCCCCACCGCCGTTGCCAGCCCGACGAACAGGGCGGCGTGCGAGCCCGAGAGCAGGGCCGCGGCGAAGATCGGGGCCAGCGTCGACAGGGTTCCGTCGATCAGGCCCACCAAGCCCGGCTGGACGAAGCGCAGCAGGAAGGCGCGCTCGTCGATGCGCTTGATCTGTTCCATGGTCTCGACCACGACGTTCACTATAACAACTCTGTTAGAATAAGGTCCACCTAATGGCCCCTGCCCGCACCACAACCGCGCCTGCGTCCGCCTCGGATGACCTGACCGCGCTGCTGCACGACCGCGGTCAGCGGGCCACCCCCCAGCGCCTCGTGATCCTGCGTGAGTTGCGGCGTCGCGCGCATCACGCGACCGCCGACCAGGTCGGCACCGCGGTGCGCCGCGAGCTGCCGGGCACTTCGACCCCCACGGTGTACGCGACGCTCGACCTGCTCGTCGAGCTCGGCCTGGCGCGGCGGATCGACGCCGGCACCGGCCCGGCCCTCTACGACGCGCGCACCGAGCCCCACCAGCACATGGTGTGCCGGCGGTGCGGGCGCGTCGAGGATCTCGATGGCGAACTGGAGACCGCGACCCTGCTGAGCGCGGCGGCCCGCGCCGGCTTTGCCCCGCGGTCGGTGGAGCTGGTGATCTCGGGCCTGTGTCGCGACTGCGCCGCCGCGGACGACCGGCGCTAGCCGGTCGCCCCGGTCGCCCGATTCGCGACCGCGGCCGATCGAGCGCGCTGGCGCTCAGGGGTGATGCGGACGACGTTCCACGCCAGCCCGGCGCGCTCCAATCCGGTGATGATCAATCCCGAGGGGTCGACCTCCCACCGGCGCAGCCCGTGATACGCCGACCGCGGGAACGCGTGGTGATTGTGGTGCCAGGACTCGCCGAGCGAGACCACCGCGAGCCAACCGACGTTCGTGGAGCGGTCATCGATGTCGAACCGGCGCCGGCCGAAGAAGTGGCAGATCGAGTTGACCGACCACGTCACGTGGTGGACGAAGAAGATGCGCACGAGCCCGCCCCACACCAGGCCGCGCGCCGCCCCGCCGGCGGTGAAGCCGTGCAGGACGAAGCCGGCGACCGTCGGGATCAGCAGCGACACGAAGGCGAGCAGCTCAAAGCGCCGCCCGATGGCGCGCATCCCCGGGTCCTCGTAGAGATCGGGCGCGTAGCGCTTCCAGTCGGCCTGGCCCTGCGTCTCGAGTAGCCACCCCACGTGCGCGTGCCACAGCCCGGCGAGACCGGAGCCGTGGCCGACGTGCGGACTGTGGGGATCGCCCTCACGGTCGGTGTGGGCGTGGTGCTTGCGGTGATCGGCGACCCAGTCCATGACCGAGCCCTGCACCGACAGCGAGCCGGCGACCGCGAACACGCGCTCGAGCCAGCGATGCGTGGCGAACGCTCGGTGGGTGAGCAGCCGGTGGAAACCGACCGTCACCCCGACGGCGGTGATCAGGTACATGCCGACGAGGATCGCGAGGTCGGTGACGTCGACCGCGCGGTCCCACAGCAACACGACGGCGGCGAGCACGCCGGCGAACGGGACGACGACCCCGATGAGGTTGGCGATGCGCTCCACGCGGCTCACAACGACCAGTTTCTCAGACAGAAGGCCGCGTTTCTTGCACGATCCCGCGGGCCGACCCCGTCGGAATTTGTTGCAGAGCTATGAACCGGCGGCCGGCTCGCCGCGCGCCGGAGGGCTCACGAACGCCCGTACAAAAGACGCCGCGGGAGCGGCACCGGCGAGATCCGATCCACGGCGTCGCCCATCAGCTCGCGGGGAGCGAGCTTGACGAGCAGTCCCTCGAGCTCCGCGCGCTCGCGCGGGGTGAGACGGCTCCGACGGCCCCGTCCGTTGCGCACGAGGGTGAGGAGGCGGCGGCGCTCGGCGGGCGTCAGGCGCACGAGATGATCGTGCGCCAAGATCGCGATCTCGGCCACCGCCAGCAGCTTGACGACGGGCAGGCGGCGAAGCCCGGGCACCCGTTCGGTGGCCCGGCCGAGGGCATGGGTGACGATCCCGCGAGGCACCGCGCTTAGTTTAGGCGGGCGCCCCCCGGCTCCCGAGGCGTACGATCCACGACCAGCGATGCGCGACAGTTGGGTGGGTCTGCAAGCCGGCGTCGATGCCCGCACGTGGGCGCGGCTGCTGCGCCGCGCCCACGATTCCGCCGTTCACGGCGGCCACGTGCCCGCGATCGTCCGCGAGGTGATCGCCGATTCCTGGGAGCGCTGCTCGGAGACCGGCGTCGACCCCGCCGAGCCGGGCGCGCCCCTCGTCATCGACCCCGCCGACGCCGGCGAGCGCTGGCGCGAGCACCCGCTCAGCCGGACCACCGAGGTCCTGCGCAGCGTGCTCGGCGACCTGCTCCACGACGCCCGCCACATCGTCGTCGTCTCCGACGCCGACGGATGCCTGTTGTGGTCAGACGGCCACCGCGACGTGCTGCGCGCGTCGGAGCGGATCCGCTTCAGCCCCGGTCACGCGTGGTCTGAGCGGGCCGCCGGCACCAATGCCGTCGGCACCGCCCTGGCCGCCGGTCACGCCGTCCAGGTGTTCTCGGCCGAGCACTACCGCTCCGAGGTGCACGGCTGGCAGTGCTCGGGCGCGCCGGTCCACGATCCCGAGACCGGAGACGTGCTCGGCGCGATCGACGTCACCGGCACCTACGACACCGCGCATCCGCACAACCTCGTCCTCGTCCAGCTGGCCGCTCGCCTCGCCGAGCAGCAGCTGCGCGCCGAGATGCTCGAGCGCGACACGCGGATCCTCGGCCTGTTCGCCGAGCACGCCGCCCACCACGGCGGCGCAGCGGCGGCGCTCAGTCCCTCGGGGCGGGTCCTCGCCTCCACCGGGGTCGGACCCGACGCGGGTCCGTGGGCGAAGGGTCGGATCGAGATCCCCGCCGACGCCTCCGAGATCGCGTTGCGCGACGGCACCGAGGCGGCCGTCCACCCGCTCGGGGAGGGCACGCTCGTCCTGCCCAGCCGCCCGGCCCGCTCGCGTCCGCGGACGACCCCGAGCCGGCTCGAGCTGCTCGGCAAGGACCGGGCGACCCTGACGACGCCCACCGCCACCCATCGCCTGACCGCCCGCCATTCGGAGATCGTCGCGCTGCTGTCGCTGCACGCGGACGGACTCGACGCGCGCACGCTCTCGCGACTGCTCTACGGGGAGGCCGGCCACGAGGTCGCGGTGCGCGCCGAGCTTCACCGGCTGCGCGACATCCTCGGCCCGGGCCTGGCCACCCGTCCCTACCGCCTGGTGGAGATCGACGCCGACCTGCTGGCCCTCGAGCGACGGCTCACCGGCGGCGGCGATGCGCCGCTCAGCGATGACCCCGGGCCGCTGCTGCCCGCCTCGACGGTCCCGGCGATCGTCGCCGCGCGCCAGCGGCTCGCCGACCAGCTCCGCGCTCTGACCCCCTGACGGTAGGGCGCGGCGCGTCTATCGAACGCAGAATCCGTTGGCGCTGCGGCTGAGGCAGAGCAGTCCGCGCAGTTGCCGTCCGTCGTCATCCAGCACGACGAGCCGAGGCTCGTCCTGGCGTTCAAGCAAGGCGACCGCTTCCGGGATCGGCATACCCGGGGTTGCGGTGACTGGCCGGATGTCCGCGTAGCGCATAGCGGGCTCGTCGTCGTCGGCATCGGCGGGCAATCGCGTACGTTCAATCGAGCCGCGAAAGACGCCGTCGTCAGTGAGCAGGACGGTGCGGTGGCTCGGTTGTCCGAAAACCGCGCGGACATCACGAACGAGGACGGTTGACGGAAGGGTCTTGGGCTTGGCGATCATCACCTCGCCGACGGTCAGTCCGAGCGCTTCGGCGACCGGGATCCTCGGGGCCGTGTTGTCCAACGACGCCACGAGAAAATCTTATATGGCCGGGTCTACCATCGGCTGATGCTTCAGGCTGCGGCGGTCGTGTTGGCGGGTGGGCGATCGTCTCGCATGGGTTCGCCGAAGGCCGCCCTGGAATGGCACGGTTCCACGCTGCTACGTCGTGTCACGGGCCTCGTGGCGCGGGAGGTTGACGGGCCTGTCGTGGTCGTGCGCGCACCGGACCAGGAGCTTCCTGAGCTCGACGGCGCGATCGAGTTTGCGGCTGACGCGCGTGAGGGCCGGGGGCCGCTTCAGGGCCTGGCCGCCGGGCTTGCCGCGATCGATAATCGAGCCGCGGTCGCCTACGTCTCCTCGACGGATGTTCCGCTCTTGCATCCCGCGTTCGTCCGCCGCGTCATCGGTGCGTTCAGCGACGACGTCGATGTCGTTCTGCCTGAGATCGGCGGTTATCGTCAGCCGTTGGCGGCGGCGTATCGCGTGGGCTTGCTGGACGACGTCGAGGAGCTCGTCGCCGCCGATCGGCTCAAGCCGGCCTTCCTGTTTGAACGTTGTCGGGTGCTTCGGTTGAGCGACGCCGAGATGTTGCGCGATCGTGCTTTGGCGCGGCTGGACCCGGAGCTCGGATCGGTCAGCAATCTCAACGAGCCAGCGGACTATGAGCGGGCTCGGGCACTGCCGGCACCTGAGATCCTGGTCGAGCGGTTTGGCACCTTGGCGCCACGGTCGGGTCCGCGCCGCAAGACGGTGCGCGGCTGGACCCTCGGTCAGGTGGCGGACGTCATCGGCCTCGGTCTGGATGAGCACGTGGTCGCAGCGCTCAATGGTGATCAGATAACCCGCGAGCCGCAGTTGCCGCTGGCGGCGGGTGACACGATCGCGTTCATGGCCGCCGACGCCGGGGGATGAGTACGGCCGGCGCTGCTCGGCCCGGCAGGGGACGGCGGTAGGATCGACGGATGGGACGGCCTCCACCTGGCGGCTATTTCGGCAGAGCGCTGATCGTCGATCTGGGGACCGGCGCGAGCCGCGTCGAGCCCTTGGAGGAATCCGTGCTGCGGGGTTTCATCGGCGGCGCGGGACTTGGCACATGGCTGATGCACCGGTATTGCCCGGCGGGGGTCGAGCCGCTGGCTCCCGAGGCTCCGCTGCTGTTCGTCTTCTCGCCCTTGGTGGGGACGCCGTTGACGACGAGCGCGAAGTTCGCGGTCGTCGCCAAGTCGCCGTTGACCGGCCGGTTGACCGATGCGCTGGCTTCCAGTCATTTCGCGATCGCGGGCAAGCTGACGGGCCATGACGCGATCGTGCTGCGCGGTGCGTGTTCGGGGCCGTCGGTGTTGATGGTGGACGGAAGTTCGGCGTGGCTGGCGCCGGCCGATGATCTGTGGGGCCTGCCGGCCGCCGAAGCTGAGCGCGAGCTGCGCGAGCGGATGGGTCCGGCGTGGCGGGTCGCGGCAATTGGGCCCGCCGGAGAGCGCGTCGTGCGCTACGCGACGATCTCTCACGACGGCCGTCACGCGGGCCGCGGCGGTCTTGGCGCGGTGATGGGATCCAAGTGGTGCAAGGCGATCATGGTCCGCGCGGGCGCAAAGGTCGCCTCGGCGGACCCCGCGGCCGTGCTGGCAGCAGCCAAGGATCTGCGCGAACGGTCGTTCGGGGCGGCGACGGCCAAGTACCGCGAGATGGGAACGATGGCCAACCTGCTGGCGTTCAACGCGATCTCCGCGTTGCCGACCCGCAACTTCAGCGCTGCGACGTTCGACGGGGCGGCGGCCCTGGGGGCGGAGGAGATCGCCGAGCTGCGTCAGGTCGCGCGCAGCTCGTGCGCATCATGCTCGATCGGCTGCGAGCATCTGTACAAAGGCCCGGGCGGCAAGAAGACCCGAATGGAATACGAGAACGTGTTCGCGCTGGGACCGCTGTGCGGAGTCAGCGATGCCGACACCGTGATCGCCGCGAGCGCACGCTGCGATGAGCTGGGCATCGACACGATCTCCGCCGGGGGCACGATCGCGTGGGCGATGGAGTCGGCCGAGAAGGGCCTGATCGACGCGCCGTGGCTGCGGTTCGGTGACGGTCCCGCGCTACTGCGTGCCATCGACGAGATCGGTGCACGTGAGGGCCTGGGTGATCTGTTGGCCGAGGGGTCGCGGTTTGCCTCGCGTCTGGTGGGTCGCGGATCGGAGGTGTTCGCCGCGCACGTCAAGGGACTCGAGCTGCCGGGATATGAGCCGCGTACGTTGCAGGCGATGGCGCTCGGTCTCGCGGTCAACGCGCGCGGCGCTGACCACAACCGGTCGGGCGCCTACGAGTCTGACCTGTCGGGGCGCCACGATCGGCTCGCCGGGGGCGAGGCGCACGTCGTCGGGGCGATCGAGACCGAGGACCGAGCGGCGATCATGGACTCGCTGATTCTGTGCAAATTTCTCCGCGGGGTGTTCGCCGATCCGCTGGCCGAGTGGGCAGCGCTGCTCAACACGGTCACGGGGTGGGAGACCGATGCGGAGGAGCTGGCCACCACCGCGCGGCGGATCGTGATGGCCAAGCGGATGTTCAATGTGCGCGAGGGCTGGACGCGCGACGAGGACTGGCTTCCGGAGCGGTTTTTGTCGGAGTCGCTCGAGCTCGAGTCGGGCCGCGCGGCGACGCTGACGCCGGAGACCCTGGATTGGATGATCAGCTCGTACTACCGTGGCCGGGGACTGGACACCGCGGGGCTGCCCACGTCAGAGGAGCTTGGGCAGCTCGAGCTGGAGACGCTCGCCGTGGCGTCTGGACAAATTGGTGCAAGCGAGGGAGACTGAGAACGATGGCCACCACTTCAGCAGCCCAACCGACCCCGGTCACCGAGAACGTCAGCCTGCGGATCGATGGCCGGGAGGTCACCGTCAAGGACGGGACGACGATCCTCGAGGCAGCCGCCGAGCTCGGGATCGAGATCCCGGTGCTCTGTCACGACGAACGCTATGACCCGGTCGGCGTCTGCCGGCTGTGCGTCGTCGACGTCGGTGCCCGCGCCTACGCCGCGGCCTGCGTGCGACCGTGCGAGGAGGGGATGGACGTCACCACGACGAGCGATCGTCTGGACCGCCACCGCGCCACGCTGACCGAGCTGCTGCTGTCTGACCAGCCGGATCCGGAGGTCGATCCCAAGGAGACGACCACCGCCGACAACGAGCTGCTGGTGCTCGTGCGCCAGTACGGGGTGAGCAAGGACGATGGACTGCCCCAGGGCGAGGGTCGCGGTATCGATGACTCCAACCCGGTGATCTCGGTCAACCATGACGCGTGCATCCTGTGTGACCGGTGCGTACGGGCGTGCGACGACATTCAGGGCAATGACGTGATCGGCCGCAGCGGCAAGGGCTACGCCAGCCGGATCGCGTTTGACCTCAACGATCCGATGGGCGACTCCTCGTGCGTGACCTGCGGGGAATGCGTGTCCGCGTGCCCGACCGGCGCGCTGACCAACAAGCCGCTGCACGACGTCCCCATCCAGGCGCGGGCCGATCTGCGTCAGGTCGACACCGTCTGCCCGTACTGCGGGGTGGGGTGCGCGCTGACCTATCACGTCGACGACGAGCGCCAGGCGATCTCGTTCGCCGAGGGCCGCGCGCAGCCGGGCTCCAAGGGTCGCCTGTGCGTCAAGGGTCGCTACGGCTGGGACTACGCCGCTTCGACGCAGAGGCTGACCACGCCGCTGATCCGCCGTGAGGAGTCCTATCCCAAGGGACCGCTGTCGGGCGACGTCAAGGGCGAGGGCCGGGGCCGGCGCAAGCCCGGTGGCCTGGTCGACTACGACGAGGTGATGCCCCACTTCCGGGAGGCCAGCTGGGAGGAGGCGCTTGACCTCATCGCCACGCGGCTGGTGGGGATCCGCGACGAGCATGGCTCGGGCGCGATCGCCGGGTTTGGTTCGGCCAAGTGCTCAAACGAAGAGGCCTACCTGTTTCAGAAGCTGATCCGGGCGGGGTTCGGCACCAACAACGTCGATCACTGCACGCGGCTGTGTCACGCGTCGAGCGTCGCCGCGCTGTTCGAGGGAGTCGGCTCGGCGGCGGTGTCGACCACCTACGGCGATGTCATCAACGCGGACGTCGCGATTCTCGCCGGGACGAACACGACCGCCAATCACCCGGTGGCCTCGTCGTTCTTCAAGCAGGCACACCGCCGGGGAACCACGCTGATCGTCGTGGACCCCCGCCGCGAGCGCGTCGCCGAGCACGCCGACATCTACTGTCAGATCAAGCCCGGCACCGATGTCGCGTTCTACAACGGCGTGATGCACGCGATCATTGAAATGGGGTTGGTCGACCGCGAGTTCATCGCCGATCGGACCAGCAACTACGGTGAGCTCGCCAAGCTGGTCAAGCAGTATCCGCCGGAGCGCGCCGGCCAGATCTGCGGGATCTCACCGGCGGTGATCCGCCAGGTCGCCCGCACGTGGGGAGAGGCGGGAGCGGCGGTCGTCTACTGGGGGATGGGTATCTCCCAGCACACCACCGGCACGGACAACGCCCGCTGTCTGATCGCCCTGTGCGCGATCACCGGACAGGTCGGCCGGCCCGGCACCGGCCTTCACCCGCTGCGCGGACAGAACAATGTGCAGGGCGCCTCGGATGCCGGACTGATCCCGATGTTCTATCCCGACTATCAGCCCGTCGACCGTCCCGCCGTTTGGGAACGATATGAGCGCGCCTGGGATCGCGAGCTCGATCACGTCCGCGGCTTGACGGTGACCGAGATCGTCGGCGCCGCGCTGAACAAGGGGGTGCGGGGGATGTACATGATGGGCGAGAACCCCTTCCTGTCTGACCCCAACATCAACAAGGTCAGAAAGGCCCTGAGCGCCCTGGACTTCCTCGCCGTTCAGGACATCTTCCTGACCGAGACGGCCGAGTTTGCCGATGTGATCCTGCCCGCCTCCTCGTATCTGGAGAAGGACGGCTCCTACACCAACACCGACCGCCGCGTCCAACGGGGACGCAAGGTGCTCGACCCGCCCGGCGAGGCCCGTGTCGACTGGGAGATCATCCAGGACATCGCCAACCGGGTGGGGCTGCCGATGAACTACCAGTCGGCCGACGAGATCTTTGACGAGCAGGTCTCGCTGATGCCCAACTACACCAACCTCAAGTACGACAACCTCGGGGCGACCGGCAAGCTCTATCCCAACTCCAACCCCGAGGAATCCGACGGCACGATCGTCCTCTTCCAGGACGCGTTCAACACCGAGGATGGGCTGGCTCACCTCGTCCCGGCCGAGTGGATGCCGGCGCGCGAGCTGCCCAACGAGGAGTACCCGTTCGTGTTGAACACCGGCCGCCTACTCGAGCATTGGCACACCGGCTCGATGACCCGACGGTCGTTTGCGCTGGACGCGATTTCGCCGCACGCGATCGTGTTCCTCAACCCCGCCGACGCCGAGCGGATGGGGATCGCCGACGGTGACTTCGCGCGGGTCACGTCGCGGCGTGGATCGATCGAGCTTCAGGCGGAGATCTCACACCGCGAGACGGCCGGCAGCTGCTTTATCCCGTTTCACTTCCGCGAGGCCGCGGCGAACCTGCTCACCATCGACGCGATCGACCCCACCGGAAAGATCCCCGAATTCAAATTCTGTGCCGTGCGCGTCGAGCCGGCCAGCGTGCCCGCGACGACCGCGGACGCACGCTGATGAGCACCGTCAACGGCCGCGTTCCCGGGCGCGAGGCCCGGGCGGGACGCTTCCCCGGTCCCAGCCTGATCCCATCGCTGAACGTCATCCAGAGCGAACACGGTTGGCTCCCGCGCGAGGAGCTTGTCCGGCTGGGACGCGAGACCAAACGGCCGCTATATGAGATCGAAGGGCTGGTCTCGTTCTATCCCCACTTTCGGGTTGATCCGCCGCCCCGCGTCGAGGTCACCGTCTGCCGGGACCTGTCGTGTTGGCTACACGGCGCCGAGGAGCGCATCTCCGATCTTCGTGAGCGCTTCGGCGATGACGTCGAGGTCGAGGTCCGGGAGGTCTCCTGCGTTGGGCGCTGTGACATCGCTCCCGCGGCCACGGTCCAAGAGCAGCCGGTGAGGGCTGCAGAAGTTGCTGGTGCGGTCGCCCGCGCCCGCGCCGGCGATACGCCACCGGCATCCGAGATGCCCCCCGTTCGGGTCTGGCCCAACGATCCCTACGCCGATGCCCCGGCGGGCACGCGCTACGCGACCGTGCGGACAATGATCGCCGGGGAGCTCACCGGCGAGCAGGCGATCGAAACGTTGAAAGAGTCCGGCCTGCGAGGGATGGGCGGCGCGGGCTTTCCGACCGGCGGCAAGTGGGAGATCGTGGCCGCGCAGTCAAACGAGCCCAAGTTCGTCATCTGCAACGCCGACGAGTCCGAGCCCGGCACCTTCAAGGACCGCCAGATCCTCGCCGAGCAGCCACATCTCGTCATCGAGGGGATGCTCGCGGGGATGCTCGCCGTCGGCGCCGAGCAAGCCTGGGTGTTCATCCGCCACGAGTACGGGATCGAGGAGCGCGCGATCCGCGCCGAGCTCGACGCCGCCCGTGAAGCGGGGGTGATCGGCAATGACGTCCTCGGGTCCGGGCGGCGGCTGGACATCGACATCTTCACCTCGCCCGGCGGATACATCCTCGGTGAGGAGTCGGCGCTGATCGAATGCATGGAAGGCCACCGCGGCGAGCCGCGCAACAAACCGCCGTTCCCCGGCGTCCACGGCCTGTGGGGCAAGCCGACACTGATGAATTCGGTCGAGACATTCGCCGCCATCCCGATCATCCTGCAGCGCGGCGGGCAGTGGTGGAAAGACCAGGGCGTCAATGGCGGCACGGGACTGAAGTTCTTTGCCATCTCCGGACACATCGCCCGGCCCGACGTGTACTGCGTGCCGATGGGAACAACCGCACGCGAGCTGATCGAGCTCGCCGGTGGCATGGCCGACGGCATCGAGCTGCAAGCCTTTCAGCCGGGTGGGGCATCGTCGAACTTCCTCGGTCCCGATGAGCTCGACATCGCGCTTGACTTCAAGCCGCTGGCCGACGCCGGATCGATGCTCGGCTCGGGCGCGGTCGTGGTCATGGGTGAGCAGACCGACCTGCTGGCCGCCGCCACCAACGTCCTGCGGTTCTTTCGCAACGAATCCTGCGGCAAGTGCGTCCCCTGCCGCGCGGGCTCCCACAAGGCGCACGCGATCTTGACCGACGCTCTGCAACACGGCGCCGACGCCGACGCGATCCCGTCCCGCATCGACGAACTCGAGGAAACTCTGCGGTTGACCTCGATCTGCGGGCTCGGCCAGGTCGCGCTCGGGCCGGTGATGAGCGTGCTGCGCCGCCAGCGCACCCCGGCACCAAGCTAAAGCCGGTGCCTGCCACCGGGCGCGAATTCTTCACGGTCAAGACCGTGGCCCAAGCGCTGGGCGAGTTTCGCCCGCCCCACCGCAGCACCGGAGAGACGGTCACGCTGGATGCGGCCGCCGGCCGCGTGCCCGTCGACAAGATCGACGCCCACCATCCGCTGCCGGGATTTGACCGCTCGAGCGTCGACGGATTCGCTGTCCGCGCCCGGGACACCTTCGGCGCGACGGACGCGATCCCCGCCTATCTTCGGGTCAGCGGATCGGTCACGATGGGCGCGGCCGCCGACGCGACGGTGGGCCCCGAGACGGCGGTCGCGGTTCCGACGGGAGGGATGCTGCCGACGGGAGCTGACGCCGTCGTGATGATCGAGCACACCCAGGAGGCGTTACCGGGCACGATCGAGGTCACCCGACCGGTCGCACCGGGCGAGGGCATCGTTCGCGGCGACGAAGACCTTGCGCCGGGAGCAACGATCGTTGGCCCCGGGCGACCCCTACGAGCCCAGGACCTGGCGATGCTCGCCGCCTGCGGGATCGTCACGGTGACCGTCCACGGCCGTCCCCGAGTGTCCATCATCGCCACCGGCGACGAGATCGTCGCACCTGAGACCCAGTCGCTTGCACCCGGGCACGTGCGCGATGCCTTGAGCGTCTCCATCGGCGCTCTCGTTGCCGAAGCGGGCGGAGAGCCGGGCGCGTCCGCGATCGTCCCCGACGATCGCAGCGCTCTGCAGGACACGCTGCGGCGAGCCGCCCGCGACAGCGACGTGATCGTCATCTGCGCCGGCTCGTCGGTCGGCGGACGCGATGAGACCGCCGCCGCGGTCGCCGGGCTCCCGCAGGCGGAGATCTGGTGCCATGGCCTGGCGATCAAACCCGGCAAACCCACGCTGCTGGCCCACAGCGACGGGATCCCGATCATCGGGCTGCCAGGTAACCCCCGATCGGCTCTGGTCGTCTTCCGACTCATCGGCATGCCGTTGGTGCGCCGGGTCGGCGGCGTGACCGCCGAACCGCAGCGGGCAACGGTACGCGCCCGCCTGGCGCGCAACCTGCCATCGGCCGCCGGGCGCCTCGACGTCGTCCAGGTCAGACTGAACGGGGAGCGGGCCGAGCCTCTCTTCGGCCCGTCGGCCCTGCTGTCGGTGCTGACCGCAGCCGACGGCTACCTGATCGTCCCCGAGGACGCCAACGGCCTGTCAGACGGCGAGGCAGTGGACGTGTTCGTCTATGACTGACCGCACCACGCCGTTTCTGCGCGACGTCCCGCTTGGCGAGGCACAGAGCGCGTGGCGGCGCTGCCGCGCCTCGACGGGCTGCCCGGAACGAGTGCCGGCGGTTCGCGTCGCGATCGGCGAAGCGCTCGGACGTGTCACCGCGGAGCCGATTTGGGCGACGCGCTCCTCGCCCCCGTTTGACTCGGCCGCGATGGACGGCATCGCGGTGCGCGCGGCCGACACCGTTGGGGCGGGCGAGAGCACTCCGCTCCTCCTGTCCGCCGATGCGTTTGGGGTGGTCGACACCGGCGACCCGTTGCCCGAGGGGTTTGACGCCGTCGTGATGCGCGAGGACGTCCACGACGTCGCCGGGCAGGCCGAGCTCCGCGCCGCCGTCGCGCCCTACCAGCACGTCCGATCGATCGGTGAGGACATCAGCGCCACCGAACTGCTGCTTCCGGCTGGCCACCGGATGCGGCCGGTCGATGTGGCCGCCGCCGCGGCCTCGGGCGCGACTGAGGTGATGGTCCGCCGCCCGCCGATCGTGGGGATCCTGCCGACCGGCGATGAGATGCGGCCCATCGGGAGCACCCTGGCCCCGGGCGAGCTGCTGGACACCAACTCGTTGATGCTCGCCGCCCAGGCGCGCGAGGTGGGGTGCGAGATCCTGATGTTGGCCATCGAGCCCGACGACCAAGCCCGCATCGCCGAGGCCATCCGGGAGGCGGTGACACGATGCGATCTGCTGATCGTCATCGCGGGCTCCAGCGCCGGACGCGACGACTACACGGCCCAGCTTGTCGACCAGCTCGGGGTGCTCGCCGTGCACGGCGTCGCCGTCCGACCAGGTCATCCGGTCGTGCTCGGCGCGGTCGGCGCGACGCCGGTCATCGGAGCACCGGGCTACCCGGTGTCGGCATCGCTGACATTCGACATCTTCGCCGCGCCGGTGATCGCCGAGCTCGAGGGAGCGTCGGTGGAACGTCGGCAGGTCACCCCGGCGCGGTTGGCACGCAAGCTGGCGTCCGCGATCGGTGTCGACGATTGGGTGCGGGTCAGGCTTGGGCGCGTGGGCGATTCCTTGGTCGCCTCGCCGCTGCCGCGCGGCGCCGGAGTGCTGACCTCCCTGGTCCGCGCCGATGGGCTGCTCGTCGTCCCGGCAGACGTGGAAGGCCATCACGCGGGCGAGCAGATCGAGGTCGCGTTGCTGCGCGGCCTGAAGCAGATCGAGCAGACCATCGTCGCGATCGGCTCTCACGACATGATCCTCGATCTCGCAGCGTCCGAGCTGCGGTCGATCGATCCCGATGTCACGCTCGTCTCGGGCAACGTTGGATCGATGGGGGGCCTGATCGCGTTGCGGGACGGACTGTGTCACGTGGCGGGATCGCATC
Organism: uncultured Solirubrobacteraceae bacterium; assembly: GCA_963744845.1. Taxonomy (GTDB): domain Bacteria; phylum Actinomycetota; class Thermoleophilia; order Solirubrobacterales; family Solirubrobacteraceae; genus Palsa-465. The sequence goes on along the minus strand of CAVUVE010000006.1, from coordinate 386,202 downwards.
TGCTCGAGCCCGAGACCGGCGAGTACACGCTGCCATACGTCGACCGGCTACTCAGCGATCACCACGTAGCGGTTGTCCGGCTCGTCCATCGCGAGCAAGGGTTGATCGTTGCGGCCGGGAATCCGCTCGGCCTGCGCGAGGTCGCAGACCTCGCGCGCATGGGGATGCGCTATGTCAACCGGCAACGCGGCGCCGGCACGCGCGTTCTATTGGACTACGAGCTCGCGCACGCGCAGATCGATCCCGGAGCGATCGTGGGATACCGGCGCGAGGAGCCCACTCATCTGGCCGTCGCGGCGGCGATTGCCGGGGGGCGAGCGGACTGTGGAATGGGCGTCAGAGCTGCTGCACGCGCCTTTGACCTCGACTTCGTGCCGGTCACCAAGGAACCTTATGACCTCGTGCTCCACCACGAGATGCTCGAGAGCGACCTGCTAGCTCCACTGTGGCGCCTGCTGGAAACAACCGAGTTCCGAGCGGCCGTTGCGCAGCTCGGCGGCTACGACACGACCGAGATGGGCCGGCGCATCCGCTGAAACCGGCGGGCGGCCCGGCGGCGTCTGGGCTATCCGCCGCCCATCCCGGTACTGAGAATCACCTGCTCGGCGTCCACCGGAAACACGTCGCTGACCACAGGCTCGAAGAACGTACCGTCGCTCTGAACCGCCTCGTAGTCCTGCCCAAGCCAATGCCGGTAGGCCTCCTCCGCGGCAGCCACGGAAGCCTGGTCAGACGACGACCATTCGGCGAGGAGTTCGTCGCCCGAGACGGTCCTGCGCATCAGCTTGCCCATGGCCGGATCATAGATCCCGGATCCTCCGCCCCCTCGCCGGGCTGTGCCCTACGGCTCGATCTACCCCCTCGAGCAGGCCTGCCTCCTGACGGCCGAGCCGTTTCCGCGGGCCGCTCGTCGGTGAGCAAGCGTCGACACGGTGGGCAACCGCTCAAGTATCGAGCCGTTTCGTTCGATGGAAGGTGATGCTCAAAACCCGTTCCCCGGTCGCCGAGCGCGCGGCCCCTCGCCTCGTCGGTCATAGCGAAGCCTCGGGATCCGAGGCCGCGGGACGCGACGCGGTCCGTGCCGCCCTGCGCGGCGTCGTCCCCGTCGCCGGCGATCTCGTGCTCATGTTCATCAGCACCCACTACGACGTCGACGCGCTGTACGAAGCCGCCGCCGAGGCAGCCGCGCCCGCCGAGATCGTCGGCTGCACGAGCACCGGCGGCTTCACCGACCATACGCTGGTGCCGAATGGCTGCGTCGCCGCCCTGCTGCGCAGCGACGACAGCTCGTACGGCGTCGCCCACGTCGAGCGCAACGAGGACGACGTCGCCGAGTCGGCCCGGTCGGCCGCGCAGCTGGCCCGCGAGCGCGCCGGCGACCGCCACCCCCACTCGGTGCTGTTGCTGCTCGCCGACGGGCTGACTCCCGATCAGCGCGAGATCGCCCGCGGCGTCTACGAGGTCACGACCGCCGTGATCCCGTTCGTCGGTGGCGTGGCCGCCGACGACCTGCAGTGGGAGCGCACGTACACCTTCGGCGACGGCCGCGTGCTGGCCAACGGAATCCTCGCGATCTGGATCAATTCGGCCCATGCGATGGGCGTCTCGGTCGACCACGGCTGGCGGCCGGTCGGCAAGCCGATGCTCGTCACCCGCGCCGAGGGCACCGTCGTCCACGAGCTCGACGGCACGCCCGCCCTGGAGGCCTACCTGGCCGAGCAGGGTGACGGCCTGGTCCCCACCGAGGACGACTTCTTCCTCAAGATCATGCACAGCCCGGTCGGATGCCCCAGCTCCCGCGGGCGCTACGACGTGCGCCAGCTGCACGCCTTCCTTCCCGAGGGTGGCGGGATCAATCTGAACATCGGCATCGCCGAGCAGAGCATCCTGCAGGTCATGTCAAGCGACGACGAGGGCCTGATCGACGGTGCCCGGCGAGCCGCCCAGGAGGCTGTGAGCGCGCTCGAGGACCCCCCGCGCCTCCTGCTCGTCTTCTCCTGCGGCTCGCGGGTGCCGCTGCTTGGCGATCGCGTCGGCGACGAGATCGCCGCGATCTGCTCGGGGCTCGACGGCGTGTCGGTGTGCGGTTTCTTCACCTACGGTGAATTCGCGCGCACGACCGGCTCGAGCGGCGTCCACAACTCGAGCGTCTCGATCCTCGCCCTCTGAGCATGTCCGATTACCCGCTGCCGCGCCCGTCGTTGTCGGCCACCGAGATCGAGCTGATCACCCTCCGTGAGCGCCTCGAGCGCTCCGAGCAGCACATGGCCGTCACGCTGATGCGGGCCACCCGGCTCGCCCAGGTGATCTCGGTGCTCGGGTCAGAGCAGGATCTGGAGACGACGATCGAGCGCGTCGCGATCGAGGTCGGCGAGCTGTTCTTCGCCGACATGGCGCTCCTCATCCTCGAGTCCGAGGACGGTTTGAACGTCGCCGGCCACTGGGGAATCGCCGCCGGCGACATCCCGATGGCGCCGTTCACCCTGCCCGACGTCGACGCCGTCACCCGCACGCGGTCGGTGCGTATCGGCTCGGTCCAGGACCTTCCGCTCCCGGCATGGCTTCGGTCCTATTCGCCTCGGCACCTCGCCTGGGTGCGGCTGCTCGTTGGCGATCGCTCGCTGGGCCTGCTGCTGCTGGCCCGCCGCGGCGATGAACCCTTCGAGGAGTCCGAGGCCACCGAGCTGCGCGCCGTCGCCTATCGCATCGCGCTCGCCGTCGAGAACGGCCTGCTGCACGAGCGGATGCGCAATCAGCTGCGCCAACTGCATCGCCTGCACGAGCTGACGGCCGTCTTCGCCGGCATGCTCGAGCTCGACGCCGTCGGCCGCCAGGTCGCCGATACGCTCGTCGCCGAAGCGGGAGTCCGCTCCAGCCTCGTCCTCATCAGCCGAGACGGGGAATGGGTAGTCCTGTCAAGCGCCGGTGAGAACGCCGACGCCGCGCTGGAAGGAGGTCAAGCCCCCGTTCTCGACGAGGCCTGGCAGCGTTTCCCGCTCAAGGGCGCCGGCGAGACCGTCGGCGTCGTGGCGGTGGCCGGCGCCCCCGCGACCGGCTCGGAGGCCCACGAGATGCTCCTGCACCTCGTCAGCCTCGGCGAGCTGTCGATCGACAAGGCGCTGATGTACGAGCAGAGTCGCGAGCAGGCCCGACACGACTCCTTGACCGGACTGCTCGGTCATCGGGTCTTCCAGGAGGAGCTCGAAGCCCAACTCGCCGCCGGCCAGCCGTTCAGCATGGTGCTGTTCGACATCGACGACTTCAAGCAGATCAACGACCTCAACGGCCATCAGATCGGTGATCGCGCGCTCTGCCTCGTCTCGGATGCGATCCGCCGCGGAACCCGCGCCGGCGACATGGTGTTCCGGATCGGGGGCGAGGAGTTCTGCGCCCTGCTGCCGGGGCTGACCGACGACAACGCGTTCACGGTTGCCGACGAGCTGCGCCAGAACGTCGCGTCGATGGTCTCAACGTTGCCCAACCCGGTGACGGTCAGCGTCGGCGTCGCCACCTTCCCGGCGCACGGGTCGACTCGCGACGAGCTGCTCGCGTGCGCCGATGGCGCGATGTACGCGTCCAAGCGCGGCGGCAAGAACCGCGTCAGCATCGCCGGCGACGACGGTCCCCGTCAACCCGTCCCGGGCCGGCGCCAGATCGGTCTCGACCTCCTGCAGGAGAAGGACGCCGATACGGTCAGTCACAGCCTTCACGTGTCGATCCTGAGCGTCGAGGTCGCTCGGGCCCTCGCCGTCGACGAGGATCGCCTCGATGACCTCAGCACGGCCGCGCGGCTGCACGACATCGGCAAGATCGCCGTGCCCGACGCGATCCTCGCCAAGCCCGGCCCGCTCGACGAGGAGGAGTTCCGCATCGTCAAGACCCACGCCGTCGTCGGAGCCGAGCTCCTGCGCAGCTGGGGGCTGGCGGGAGCGGCGGAGATCGTCCGCCAGCATCACGAGCGGCTCGACGGCACCGGCTATCCGGCCGGCCTCCGCGGGGAGCAGATCAGCCTCGAGGCCCGCATCATCCACGTGGCCGACGCGTACACCGCGATGACGCGCGACCGCCCGTATCGCAAGGCCCTGCCGCGCGACGAGGCCCTGGACGAGCTGGCCCGCCACTGTGGCTCGCAGTTTGACCCCGACGTCGTCGGCGCCCTGGTGACGGTCGAGCGAGACCGGCCGGTCTCGCGGTCGCACGAGCCGCCGCTGGCCACGCCGCGCGAACGGGTGCGCCGCGGCCTGCCGGCCGGCGCCGCCGCGTAGCCGTCAGCCCTGGGCCAGCTCGGCGACCGGCTGCCATTCGCGCCAGGTCGCCAGGCGACCCGCGTAATCCTGCTCGGCGATCCCCAGCGGCGCGCTGCCGAAGAAGCAGCGCAGCGGGGGCTCGTCGGCGTCGACGATGCGCAGCACGGCCTCGGCGGATGCCGCCGGATCGCCCGGGACGCTGTTGGCCCGTCGCTGACGAGCGGACTCGTGCATCTCGGCGTAGGCCTCCAACTCATCCGCGCTTCGGGAGGACGAGCCGCCCCAGTCGGTGGAGAACCCGCCCGGCTCGATCAGGGTGACGTCGATGCCGAAGCTCTTGACCTCCTGCGCCAGCGCCTGGCTGAAACCCTCCAGACCCCACTTGGAGGCGTGGTAGATGCCGACGTTCGGGAAGGCGGAGATCCCGCCGATCGACGAGACCTGGAGGAAGTGACCCGATCCCTGCTCGCGCAGGAACGGCAGCGCCGCCTGGGTGACCCACAGCGCCCCGAAGAGATTGGTCTCGATCTGGTCGCGCGCGTCCTGCTCGGAGAGCTCCTCGATCATCCCGAACTGCCCGTAGCCCGCGTTGTTGACGACGACGTCGAGCCGCCCGAAGTGCTCGTGGGCCTGCTTGACGCTCGCGAACACGGCGGCGCGGTCAGTGACGTCGAGGGTGGACGCCAGCAGGGCGTCGCCGTGCCGTTCCTTGAGATCGTCGAGCGTGCTCGCATCCCGGGCCGTGGCGGCCACGCGATCGCCGCGCTGGAGGGCGGCAGCCGCCCATTCGCGGCCGAAGCCGCGCGAAGTTCCGGTGATGAACCATGTCTTGTTAGCCATACGGCGAGCCTAGTCGCGGTCCGCGGCCCGACCGAAACGCTTGACGGAACGCCCGATGCTCTGAATCATGGTGAGATGAGAGCCGCCTGGCAGGGGGTTCGTATCGGCGTGGCCGTGGTCGCGGTGTGGACGGCGGCGGCGCTGGGCGGCGGGGTCGCTCCGGCGGCCGCCGCGCCGAGCCCGATCGGCGCCCACTCGATGCTCCAGCTCGACGATCCGCCGTCGTTCATGGCCACGATGTTCTCCGAGGCGGCCGCGATGGGGGCCTCGACGATCCGGCTCGACATCGCTCCGGCGCTCGTGTTCCGACAGCCGCTGTTACCGGCAGACTTCTCGGGCCTCGACGAGGTCATGGCCCTCGCCGCCCGCTACCACCTCCGGGTGGTGGGCGACCTGATGACGGTTCCCGACTGGCTGGCCGACTGCCCCACCCCCGAGCCCCCCGACGCCGAGCGCTGCGCCACCAACGACCTCGGTGCGTACGGCTCCGTGATCGGCCAGATCGTCGCCCACGCCGACCCGGTGATCCACGATTGGGAGATCTGGAACGAGCCTGACAGCGGTGATTTCTTCCACGGGACGCCCGAGCAGTACGCCCGGATGCTGCGCGCCGCCCACGATGCGATCACGGCGGTCGACCCGCGGGCGCACGTGCTCCTCGGCGGCATCTCGGGGACGGCGGGCAAGGCCTGGCTGGCCCGCGTCCTGTCCGTCCCGGGGGCCGACGCCGCTCACGCCTTCGATATCGCCAACGTGCACGAGCGCGGCCGACTCGACGCGCTCGCCGACGCCATCAGCGGCTGGCGCCGGTTCTTCGCCGACCACGGATTCACCGGGCCGCTATGGGTCACCGAGCACGGCTACCCCTCCGATCCGACCTTCCAGTCCGATCCTGCGTATGCCAGTGGAGCGCCCGCTCAGGCCGCCTACCTGACCGCGTCGGTGCCGACGCTGCTCGATGCCGGCGCCGCCGAGGTCCTCGTCACCGAGCGCGACAACCTCGGCGGGCCGTTCGCCTCCGAGGGGATCATCGGCGGCACCGTCGCCGATCCTCCGCCCAGCGATCCCCAGGTCATCGAGAAGCCGGCCTTCGGGGCGATGCGCACGCTGATCGGCTGCTACGAGGAGCTCGACCACGATTGTCCCGCGGCCGCCCCCGCGGCGCGCCCGGCGGCGGCGGTTCTCCCGGTGACCGGCGTCGGCGCGGCCAGCCAGGTCACGGTGACCGTCTCCGATCCCGGCACCGAGCCGCTCGCGCTCGGCGCGGCGGTCCTTCTCGACCCGTCGCCGGGCCCGTCGCCGCTGACCCTCGAGCAAGACGGTTGCGCCGGGCTGATCCTCGAGCCCGACGAGACGTGCACGGCGCGGGTGCGCTTCGCGCCGGCGACCTTCGGCAGCCGGACGGTGACGCTGCGGCTGACCAGCGATCAGGGAACGCTCGATGTGCCGGTGAGCGCCACCTCGCCGTCGGTCTCGAGCCTCCGGGTCTCGCCGCGCCTGCGCGCCGGAGGGGCCGGCGCCGGCCCCGAGCAGATGATCCTCACCGTGTTCAACCCGCTGTCCGGCCCCGTGCGCGTCAGCTCGGCCCGAGTCTCGGGTCGCCGCTTGGTGATCATCTCCGACCGCTGCCGGCGCGCGCGGCTCGCCCCCCGAACGAGTTGCACGGTGACGGTGCTGTGGCGGCCGCGCGCGCCGGGGACCGGCCGCGCGACGGTGATCCTCCACGGCGATGGCCGAGCGCTCATCGTGAGGCTACGGCCGCGGGCACCGGCGACCGGCCACGGGTCGCCCGGCGTCCGCTCGTTCAGAGCGCCGCGAGGTCCTCGAACAGTGCCCGGGCCGCGCTGATCCCGAGCGGGAAGTACTCGGTCAGCATCCGCTCGTTGGGGGAGTGGATGTTCGCGTCGGGCAGCGAGAAGCCGGTGATGATCGTCGGGATCCCGCGGGCGGCGAGCGCCGGCACGATCGGCAGCGTGCCCGCCGGAGCGGATCAGCGCCGGCCGCACTCCGAGCGCGCGCTCGAACGCCGTCAGGCCGAGCTGGATCGGCCGCGCCCCGGGCGCGACGAGCCCTGGCTCGGCGCGCGACAACACGTCCATCTGGAGATCGGCGCCCGCGGGCGCCGCGTCGCGCAGGAGACGCTCGAAGGCGTCGATGATCACGTCGGACTGCTGGCCGGGCGCCAGCCGGATCGACACGTTGGCGTCGGCACGGACCGGCAGGACGGTCTTCACCATGTGCGGCGAACCGCTCGACAGGCCGTTGACGTCGAGGGCCGGCTCGGCGAACGTCCGCACGTAGAACTCGTCGGCCGCCTGCGGATCGGCCCCCCGGGCTCCCTGGGCGGCCAGCTCGTCGCTGCCGGGCGGCAGCAGCCGCCACCCGTCGAGCTCCTCGGCCGTCGGTGGGGCGATCCCCTGGCGCAGCGGGTCGGCGAGGCGGCCGTCGCGGCCGATCACGGCCTGCAGGGTGTCGACGAGGGCGTGGGCGGCGTTTAGCGCGGCCCCGCCGTAGATGCCCGAGTGCAGATCGCGTTCGCCGGTGCTGAGGGTGAGGTGGAAGTACACGAGGCCGCGGGTGGCCACGTTGAAGGCGGGGAGGCCGCGAGCGATCATGCCGCTGTCGAAGATGACGGCGGCCTGCGCGGAGCGCTCGTCGGCGGCCAGGAAGTCAAGGATCGAGTGCCCGCCGGTCTCCTCCTCACCGTCGCACGCGAAGCGCACGTTGACGGGGAGCGCGCCGGCGGCGGCCAGCTCGCGAGCGGCCGCCAGCAGTAGATAGAGCTGCCCCTTGTCGTCGGCGACCCCGCGCGCGTACACGTGCTCGCCCCGGATCTCCGGCTCAAACGGCGGCGACTCCCACAGCTCCAGCGGGTCGGGCGGCTGAACGTCGAAGTGCCCGTAGCACAGGACGGTCGGGGCCCGCGCGGCGTCGTGGGAGGCGCGGAGCTCGCCGACGGCCAGCGGCTGTCCGTGCCAGTCGAGCAGCTCGGCCGCTCCGCCCGACGAGCGCAGGAAGTCGCACACCCACGCGCCGGCGCTCTGCACGTCCGCGGCCCGCGCGGGGTCCGCGCTCACCGACGGGATGCGCAGCAGCTCAGCGAGCTCGTTGAACCAGTCAGACACCGTGGCGACCCTACCGAAAGCCGGTCGTGACCCCCGACGCGGATCGGACATCCGTTGCTTTGAAGTCTGATTGGTGCGCCGCCGGGGTAGAAGACCCCTGCGCGTCGCACGACATGCGTGGCGTCGACCGCTTCACAGCCTCAAACCACGCGGAGGAGAGTTCAATGATCGTTCTCGGGATTGTCCTGCTGATCGTCGGGTTCATCGCGAAGGTCGCGATTCTCTGGACGCTCGGCATCATCCTGCTGGTCATCGGCGCCGTGCTCGCCATTCTCGGCGGAATGGGCCGAGCGATCGGTGGTCGGCGTCACTACTACTGACGTGGCGCCGGGCGGGTAGGCGCACTACGCCCGGCGCGTCGCGCGACCTGGTCGCTTTCGTTCGGCGACCGGGTCGCGTCTCGCACGTCGCGTCTCGCGGGGCGCGTCGCGCCGCTCGCGGCCCGCTGATCAGGGCGTGGCCGATCAGGGCGTGGCCGACACGACTCCGGCGGCGCCCCCACCGGCCCGCCGTGGTTCCGCGGCGGCGAGGAACCGGTCGTTGCCGAGCACCTCGAGGCCGGATGCGGCCCCGATCGTCGCCGGGGTTCGGATACTCGGGTCAAGCGGCGAGGTCGTGTCGGTCCCGAAGGTCTGTCCCAGCGCCCGCAGGCCCGGCGTGCTCGACTGACGCAGAAACGCCGGCTCGGCGAGGGTGGCCTTCATGTTCTGCTGGGAAGCGCGCGGGGCCGCGATCGCCGCCGGCAGGCTCTCGTGCTGATCGATGCGGTCGACGAGGATCTGCAGCACGGTGGTGATGATCGTCGCCCCACCGGCCGCGCCCACGGCGAGGAGCGGGCGGCCGCCGCGGAGCACGATGGTCGGCGACATGCTCGAGCGCGGGCGCTTGCCGCCGGCCGGGAGGTTCGGGTCGGGCACGCGGCGCTCGAGCGGGGTGAAGTCGAAATCGGTCAGCTCGTTGTTGAGCAGAAAGCCGTAGCCGGGCACGACCATGGCGCTGCCGCCGAGTTCTTCGATCGTGTTCGTATAGGAGACGATGTCGCCCCGACGATCGGCGACGACGAAGTGGTTGGTGCTCGAGCCGTCGTGCGGCGCGTGAGCCGACGCCGGCTGGTGAGACTGGCAGGCGCCCGAGCTCGTGAGGCTGCCGGGGGCGACGGGGCTGTGGAGCGCATGCGCGGGATCGATCGCGCACGCCCGCTGCGCCGCGAAGGCCGGCGACAGCAGGGTGGCCACTGGGTCCTTGACATCGGCGGGATCGCCGATGTACCGGTTGCGGTCGGCGAAGGCCAGGCGCGAGGCCTCCAGATAGTCGTGGAGCGTCTGCACGGGCGACGCCTGCGAGAGCGAGAACCGGCCGAGGATGTTCAGCGCCTCTCCGACTGTCGTGCCGCCGCTCGACGACGGCGCCATCGAGTAGACGTCCAGACCCCGGTAGCGCACGTGGGTGGGCGCTCTGACGATCGCCCGGTAGCCGGAGAGATCGGAGCGCGTCATCCGTCCCGGCCGCGGGACGAGCTTGGCGTGAGGCGCCACCGGCAGGTGGTGCACCGTGGAGAGGATCGCCGCGCCGATCGACCCGCCGTAGAACGGGCGCACGCCGTCGCGCGCGATCTGGGCGTACGTGGCCGCGAGCTCGGGATTGCGCATCCGCGAACCGACCTTCGGCACTCGGCCGCGGGGAGAAACAGCGCCCGCGTCGAGCTGAAGTCCTCGAAGCGGGCCGCGTTCTCGCGGATCTCCTCGCGGACCCCCGGCGTGAGCGCGTAGCCGGATCGCGCGACGTGCTCGGCGGGACGCAGATCGGCGGCGAGCGAGAAGCGTCCCCACTTTCGCACCGCCGTCTGCCAAGTCATCAGCGTGCCCGGCACGCCCACCGACAGTCCGCTGGTGACGGCGGTCGGGAAGTCGAGGGGCTTGCCCGTCCGATGGCTGATGAACAGCTTGGCGGTGGCCGCCGCCGGCGCCGTCTCGCGCCCGTCGATCGTGGAGACCCGGTGGGTACGCGCGTCGTAGTAGACGAAGTAGCCGCCTCCGCCGATGCCCGCCACGAGAGGATCGGAGACGCCCAGCGTGGCCGCGACCGCGACGGCGGCATCCGCCGCGGTCCCGCCTCGCCGGAGAACGCTCAATCCGGCCTGGGTCGCCGGCGCGCTCTCGGAGGCGACGGCACCTCCGCTGCCGGTGGCCGTGGAGCGCTTGGCGACGGCGGGCGGGCACGCCATGGCCAGGACGGCGACAAGCAGGAGGGCTGAGCGAGGCGGAAGTTCGGCGCACGCTCTCGCGTCTGCCCGTTTGGCCGCCGGGTTATGCGGACGGGCGCACGCGTAGCATCGCGGGCGTGGATGCGTCGCTCAACCCGGCCCTGGCCGAAGCTCGCTTCTGCCCCCGCTGCGGGCACCCCGCTGACGTGCACTTCCCCCGGCGAATCACCTGTTCGCATTGCGGCTACGCCGCCTACTACAACCCCAAGCCGGTCGCCGGCGCCATCCCCGTCGACGATCAGGGACGGGTGATCCTGCTGCGCCGCGGGTTCGATCCCGGACAGGGACGTTGGACGTTTCCCGGCGGGTTCGTCGATCTCGGCGAGTCGGTGGAGGACGCTGCCGCGCGCGAGACCGATGAGGAGCTCGGTATCGCCATCGAGCTCGGAGGACTGGTCGGCGTCTACTCGCGACCTGCGGACCGGGTGGTGCTGATCGTCTATCGGGGCCGCCCCCTGGGCCGCCCGCGGACCACTCCGGAGGCAATCGAGGTTCGCGCCTTCGCCATCCCTGAGATCCCGTGGACCGACCTCGCCTTCTGGTCGACCGAGCGCGCGCTGCGCGACGCCTTCGTGACGTGAGCGGCGGAGAACGGGCCGCGGGGCGGCTGTACCGGAGGATCGTGTCCGAGCCCGACGCGCTGATCCGCGGCGACCCCCGCCCCGCCCAGGTGGCGCTGCTCACCGGTGTCGTCTTCTGTGTCGCCGGCCTGGTGAAGTTCGTCTTTCATCACTGGGAGCTGCACGCGTTCCGGAGCTTCGGCCTGCCGTGGCCCTCGGCGCTGGAGATCGCCGCCGGCGTCCTGGAGACCGCGGGCGGCGCTGCCCTGATCGCGCGCCGCTGCATGGCCCCGGTCGCCGCGCTGCTCGGGGCCACGATGATCGTCGCCATCGCCGCCTCGGGCATCGGTCACGGTGATGTCGTGCCCAGCCTCACCCTGGCCCCGGCGCTGCTGATCGCGACGCTGTACATCCTGCACCGCGGCCTCGGCGCAGCTCGGCCAGGGCCGCAGGCGACCTGCGAGGATGGGGCGCCGTGAATCCCGCCGACGCCCTCCGGTCGCTCACCGCCGAGGTCGATGACCTGCTCCCGTCAGACGCGGTCGTCGTCGACGCCCACACTCATCTCGGCCGCGACGAGGACGGCCAGGCGCTGGACCCCGCCGGGCTGATCGCGGCGCTCGACGAGGTCGGCCCGACGGCTCGCGCGTGCACGTTTGCCTTGCACGATCCCGATCGGGCGCCGGCCTACCGCGTTCCCAACGACCGGGTTCTGAGCTGGGCTCGGGAATCGGACGGGAGGCTGTACCCGTACTGCCGCCTGGACCCCGCCGAGGAGCCCGTCGCCGAGGCCGAGCGCTGCCTGGCGCAGGGCGCGCGCGGGATCAAGCTCCATCCGCGAGCCCAGTCGTTCGGCTTCGCCGACGCGGCGGCCGAGTCGATCTGGAAGGTCGCGCAGGCAGCGAAGGTCCCGATCCTGATCCACGCCGGCCGCGGGATGCCGCGGATGGACCCGCTCGCCGATCTCGCGCTTCGCTTCCCCGACGTCGTGCTCGTCCTCGCGCACGCGGCCATCGCCGATCAGGGCATGTTCGTGTCGCGATTGCGCGAGCACCCGAACGTCGTCTATGACACCTCGACGTTCTCGGTCTTCGACCAACTCGAGCTGTTCGCGCGCGTCCCCGCCGAGCGGATCGTGTTCGCCTCCGATGCTCCGTATGGACGGCCGATGGCTGCGCTGCACACCGCGTTGCGGATGAGCATGTACGCGGGTCTGGACGACCGCGAGCGGACACAGCTGGTCGGCGGCACGATGACCGACATCCTCGACGGGCGCCCGCTCGCCACTCCGACCCCGCCGAGGGTCCCGGAGATCCGGCCCATCAGCGGCCGCCTGGCCCGGATCAACGGCTACCTCATGATGTCGTTTGCGGCCGCCATCGGCTCCGGCCCGCCGCCCAACTTCACCCGTGCGCTGCCCTTCATCGCCCTCGCCCGAGCGGCGTGTCGCGATCCCGATCCGGGCGTCGTCGGTCCCGCCATGGAGCGCGTCGATGCGCTCCTCGCGGCGGCCGAGGGGCTGCTCTCCGCCGGCGATGACCAGCCCCGGCCCGCCGTCGGCCTGGTCATGGCCGCCGGGGTGATCGCCGCCACCGAGCCGCTCTCGGCGAGCTCAGGCGCCGCTGGCCACCAATGACGGCTCGGGTTCGAGCGCGAGGCGGCGGCAGAGCGCGATGATGACGGTCGGGTCGAACTGGGTGCCGGCGTTGCGTTGGAGCTCGGCGATCGCTTCGGCCCTGCTGCGCGCGGCTTGGTAGCAGCGCTCCGACGTCATCGCGTCGTAGGCGTCGCTGGCCGCGATGATCCGGGCGCCGAGAGGGATCGCGTCGCCGGCCAGGCCGTCGGGATAGCCGGTGCCGTCCCACCGCTCGTGGCTGGCCCGGACGAGGCGGGCGACGGGCCGGAGCGCGGGGTCGGCGTTGAGGATGCGCTCGCCGATGATGGGGTGCTGGCGGACGAACCTCCATTCCGCGTCATTGAGTGGTCCCGGCTTGTTGATGATCTCGTCGGGTATCGCGAGCTTGCCGATGTCATGCAACTCCGCGGCGCGCAGCATCTCGTCCAGTTGGTCGGAGTCAAGCGCGAACTCGCGGGCGAGACCCGCGACGAGCTTCCCGACGCCGTTGACGTGGTCGTGCAGGTCGGGGGTGCGCTCGTTGAGCAGCTGCATGAGGACGTCGCGGGTCTTGGCTCGAGGGTCGCGGCTCGAGCGGGCCTTGTCGGCATACATGCGCTGGTCGGCGAGCTGCAGGACGGCACTGGCGCTCGTCGCGTCATCGGGCAGGGACGCCAGCCCGAACGAGGCGTTGACGGTGAAGCCGCTGCCGCGCTCGGTCAGCGCCGAGGCGGCGCCGGCCACCAGTCGGTCGTGGCGAGCGATTCGTCCCCGGAGGAGCACGCAGAACTCGTCGCCGCCGAGACGGTAGGCGCTGCCCTGGGTGTCGATCGACTCCCGGAGCGCCCGTCCCATGCGCGCGAGCAGGGAGTCGCCGGCGGCGTGCCCGAAGCTGTCGTTGTACCGCTTGAAGCCGTTGAGATCGAAGAACACCAGGGTTGAGGCATGACCGTGCTCGGAATCCGCCACCGCCTCACCGAGGTCCTCCATCAACCGCCGGCGATTACCGAGTCCGCTCAGCGCGTCGGTGACGGCCTGGTGCGCGCTGCGCCGAAGCACCCGTACGTTCTCCACGTAGGTCAGGGCAGCCCGCGCCGTCGCGAGCAGCAACGCAGCGCCGGCGAGCCCCACCGCCAGCGGGGTGACCGGGCGAAACGCCGCGACCATGAGCAGGCCCCACGCAACGAGGGCGGAGACCAGCGGAAGGATGATCGTGTGGGGCGCATGGGTCGCGCGCACCGTGCGGCGTTGCGTCGGCTGCCACGCCGCGACCGCGAACAGACTCATCGATGCCGGCCACATGGTGTCCAGGAGGGTGCCGGCGACATAGGTTCCGTTTGCCGCCTGATAGACGTAGACGATGTCAGCCCCAGCCGAGACGACGATGGCCGCTCCGAGAACCAGCCAGACGCGGCCGGGCCGCCAACCGGCCAGCGAGAATGCGACCGCGACGAAGAGCAGCAGGGCGAAGTCACCGAGCGGGTACCCGAGGTTCACGGCATCCGCGATGAACCGTCCGTGGCTGGCGCCGAGGACGGTCGGAAAGATGACGCCGGCGCCGATCGCGGCGACGGTCAAGCCGACGACTCCGCCGTCGAGCCACTGCTCGGCCCCGACCCCGCGGTGTCGTGATCGGATCAACAGCATCACCGCCACGTAGACGGCCGGATACCACGCCAGGTACAGACCGTCAGCCAGCGACGGGATGGGTGGATTGGTCAGGTTGTCCAACCAGACGGTCCACAGCAGATCTCCGCCCGTCCACGTCAACACGCCGAAGGCCACGAGCGCCCACGCCCACCGATCCTCGCGCCGCCGGATCGCCCGGGCCGCGCACACGGCGGCCGCGATCAACTCAACGCCGGTGTACACCCAGTCCTTGGCAAAGGAATCAAGGCCGTGACCTCCGACGCCGAGCGCGGCATGCGTCGCATGAAAGACGACGCCGATCAGCATCGCCGCGAACGCAGCAGACAGCCATCGTGACTTTGAGAGATCTCCGAGCATTGATCCGCGCCGGCTCGATGAGCCGCTATCCGTGTATCGGCGCCGCGGCCCGATGACACGAATCAAATGTCGACCCCTGGACGTCAATCGCGGGTGGGTCCACCGACCCCCCATCAGACGTGAGACGAGGTCACGAGGGCGTCCCCGCCGTCGGCCGGTGCGCCCCGGAGCGCAGATGCGCGAGGAGGGCTTCGGCGGCCACCGGGCGGCCAAGGTAGAACCCCTGCACCAGGTCGCAGGCATGGCGTTGAAGCAATTCGAGCGAACGGGCGTCTTCGACGCCTTCGGCGACGACGCGCAGGCCGAGGCTGTGGCCAAGGTCGATGGTCGACCGGACGATTTGGACGTCTTGGTCGTCGACGGCGAGATGTTGGACGAAGGCCCGGTCGATCTTGAGTTCGTGGACCGGGAGGCGGCGCAGGTAGGCCAGCGACGAGTGGCCCGTTCCGTAGTCGTCAACCGAGATGCGGATCCTCATCGCGGCGAGGCGTTCGAGTACCGCGATCGTGCGGACGGGATCGGTCATGACGGTGCTCTCGGTGATCTCGAGCACGAGGCACTCGGCCGACATCTCCTCTCGGCTTAGGATGCCCGCAACATCATCGACAAGGTGCTTGTCCAGCAGGTTGGCCAGCGAGAGGTTGACGGCCACGGTGACCTCGATCCCCTCCTGCTCCCAGGCGCGCCATTGGCGCGCGGCCTTGCGCAGGACTTCGAGGGTGAGCGGACGGATGAGGCCCGTGTGCTCGGCGAGGGGGATGAAATCGGCAGGCGCGAGCAGCCCGCGGCTGGGGTGCTGCCAGCGCACGAGCGCTTCGACCCCGACGACATGGAGGTCGGAGGCTGAGAATTGGGGCTGGTAGTGCAACTGGAGCTCGCCGTCGGTGATCGCGTCACGCAGTTCGCCGATCAACCGCAGGCGCTCGGGGTCGTAGGGGTCCTCAGCGTGGTCATAGAGAGCCTCGCCCCCACCCCGTCCCTTGGCCAGATACATGGCGATGTCGGCGCGCTGCACGAGCGTCTCGGCATCCTCCCCGTGGGTCGGGTAGCTGACGATGCCGACGCTGGCATCGACGGTGACCGTCAGCTCGCCGAGCGCGAACGGCTCGCGCATGCCCTCCAGAATGCGGCGGGTGACCTCCTGGGCCTGAGGGATGCCGGCGGTCGGCAGCAGCACCATGAACTCATCCCCACCGAGGCGCGCCAGCGTGTCGCCCGGACGCAGGAGCGGGCTCAGCCGAGGTCCGATCTGGCGCAGCACCTGATCGCCGATGGTGTGCCCCAGGGTGTCGTTGATCTCCTTGAAGCGATTGAGGTCGATCATGAGCACCGAAAACGGAGCCGGTTCGCGGCATGCCGCCGCGATCGTCTGCTGGAGCCGGTCAGAGAACAGGGTGCGGTTCGGCAGGCCGGTCAACGCGTCGTGCAGGGCCTGGTGGCGCACGTCCTCCTCCGCATGCAGCCGCTCGATCGCGTCGGCCAGCACGTTCGCGATCGCCTGCAGAAACGCGAGCTCATCGGCCGCGAGCGGGGGCATCGAGACGCGGAGAAGGCCCAGCGACGAATCGTCTGAACCGATCGGGACCTGCTGGCCCCCGGCCGGGGCGAAGCCGGCATCGATGCGTCCGTCGGCTGCTGCTGAGCCGAGGATCGTGGCTGCCACGCTGCGTCCAATCGCCTCGCTGCTGATCGCGACCGCTTCATCGATGAGGTCGCGGACGTCCTCGCCCTCGAGGGCACGGCGCCCGAGCTGGGCCACCGCTGTCTGCTGGCGAAGGCTCGCCTCCAGCTTCGTCTCGGCGGCGGCAAGACCCTCGCGCGCGCCGTCCAGGGCCTGCGCAGCACGTCCCACCTCGTGCTGCATCGTGTTGAAGGATGCGGCCATCGCGCCCAGCTCGTCCTGCGAGCGCGCACGTACCTCGACGACGTCGACGCGGGCGGTGGCCCCGTCCAGATCGCCGACGCTCAACGCTCGCATCGCGCGGGTCAGGTCGGCCAGGGTGCCGGTCGCCAGCCGCGCAGCAGCGGTCGAGACCTGCTCGACGGCATGGCCGATGATGCCGGGGAGGATCAGTCCGACCGCGATCGTCAGCATCGCCACCGCCACGAAGATGTCCTGGAGCAACGAGATGAGCGCCGGATCAGTGTGCGGAACGGAGCTGACCGCGAGCAGGTACCCGGCGCCGTCGAGGACGACCACGGCGATCATCGCGCCGGTCAGCTTGACCTGGAGTGAGCGCTTGACACCCCTCGTCCCGGATCGGCGGCGGTCGCTGGCCCGTCGCCATGCATACAGCAGCGAACCGGCGTAGGCCATGGCGAGCGATATCAGGACCGTCCTCAGTCCGAACTGCTCAAAGCCAAGCGCGGTCGCCGTGAACCACACCCCGGCGGCACCCACGCCGAGGACGATCGTGCCGCGGGGCGCCCGGTAGGGACGCGCACGTTCGGGCTCGTTGCGCCGCAGGAGCCAGACGGCGACCGATGGCAGGCCGATGCCCATGAGGTAGGCGAAGTTGGCGGCCGCGATCATCCATGTCGGCACGCCGAGCAGCAGCGCGCCAATGGCGAGGACGGCTGTCAGCAGCGTGGTCACCCACGGCACGTCCCGGCGGTTGCGACGCGCCCAGCTCCGCGGCAGCAGGGCGTCTTCGGACAGCTGGGCGAGGGTCCGCGACGCGCCGGCCAGCGGTTGCATGGTCCCCATGAACATGTTGGCCACCATGAACCAGATGGCAGCGGCCTTTGCACTACCCGCCAGCAGCGGCGCGAACGTCGGCCCGATCGTGTCGATCAACTGGCCGCCGATGCCCCGTGAGCCGATGGTGCCCAGCCACACCAGCGGCAGGACGATGAAGAACAAACCAGCCATCGCGCCGCTGGCGAAGATCGCGCGCGGCACGTTGCGCTCGGGATCTTTGGTCTCGCCGACATGACAGGCCGCCGCCTCAAAGGCGGGCGCGGCGAACCCGACCAGGTACAGCCCTGCCATCGCGGAGGTCAGAGCACCGAAGGCCCCGTGAAACGGAAGCTTGAGGTGGAAGGACACAGCGCGGTGGACGTCGACGTTGCCGCTGATGATCGGAACGACCGCCGACAGCAGCGCGAGCAATGCCGCCGTGCAGGCGATCGGGATCGCCACGCGCGCGACGGCGCGCACGCCCATCAGATTGATGGCCAGGAAAGTCAGGATGATCCCGACGGCCAGCGGCGTGACCGGGACAAAGGGCAGGTACCACTGGTGCAACGCCGTCGCCGAGAGGATCGCCGTGAAGCCGCAGGTCGGGATCCAGCCCCACCAGTAGCAGACGCCGGTGAGGTTCGCCAGCAGCGGGCTGTACGGTTGAAATGCCTCCGCGCACGTCGCGGCGATTCCGCCGACGCGATCGGGCCACATCATCACGAGCTCCGTCCATCCCGGCGCGGCGGCCCAACTGACCAGCAACCCCGCGATCAAGATCGGGACCGCGCCACTGCCCTGCGCCGCGAACAGCGCCGCCGCCAGGAACACCATCTGATTGGACCCGCCCATGGCAAGAGACGACGTCCCGAGCCACGACATCGTCCGCGGATGCGGCGGATGAGTGGTTTCGGCGGCGGGCATAAGCGCGCCCGCCGTTGCTCCGATGGAGACGTCGGCGACAGGCCCTCTCAAGCATCGACGAGCGGCAGCCAACCCTTGAGCATCCGACCCGTCGCATCGCGAATCACCCTTCGGGTATGCCGCCTCGGCGATCAGGAAATCGCAGGGACGCTCATGGCGTGAGCGCCTCAGCCATGTCCATGAGCCCCCCCGCGAGCGATTCGGCGCCGAGACTGTGGGCCAGCGCTGGAGAGGCGCCCGAGCCGCCGAGTCCGACTCGCGCCCGAGCGGCGAGCACCCTGACCTCGTCGGCGCTGTCGAGGAAGCGCTGCGGGGTGACCGCGGCGAGTACGACGATCGCCGGCGAGACCTCGGGGAGGCTGGCGGTGATCTCGCCGAGCGGCGTGTCGGCACCCAGGTAGATGATTCGCCAGCCCCGCTCCCGCAGGGCGAGGCCAAAGCACAGCAGCCCGAGCTCGTGCAGCTCGCCGGGCGGACAGGCCAGGATCGCCGGCGGCCCCACGCCATCTCCCCACCCTTGGGCGAGGCCGCGCAGGCGGCCGCCGATGATGTTGCTGGCGAAATGCTCTTGGGCGACGCTTGCCTCGGTGGCGGCCCAGCGCTCACCCAGCCGGTGCAGAAACGGCAGGATCACGTCGGCGAGCGCCTCCCGGAGTCCGACGGCGTGCAGGAGACGATCGAGCGCGCGTTGCGCTCCGGGCTCGTCGAGTGCGTCGAAGCTGCGCTCGAGGGCGGCGTCGAGATCGGCAAGCACCGGCGACTCCGGCCTGGCCACCGGGGCGTCGGCGGCTTTTGCCAACCGTGCTGCCTCGGATGCCGACAGTCCGGCGTCGATGTGGCGGCGCATCGCCCGGATGCGCCGTTCATCGAGCTCGGAGTACAGGCGCAGGCCACCCGGAGTCCGCTCGGGCTCCACGAGCCCGTAGCGTGTCTCCCACGCGCGTAGGAGCTCCGGACTCTCTCCGACCCGCCGGCTCAGTTCACCGATTCGCAGACGCCCGGTCTCAGCCACACCCGGAGCGTACCCGATCTGGACGATATCTATACATCTTCTAGACAGATGCTGTACGATGGGTCCGTGTCCGTGTCCAACCGAGGGTCCACAGCACCGGCGGATTGTGAGCTTGTCGCCCGCGTCGTCCAGGGCGACGTGCGGGCCTTTGAAGCCATCTATGACCGGCACAGCGCTCAGGTCTTCGGACTTGCCATGCGCGTCACCGGCCGCCAGCGGGCCGCCGAGGAGGCCACCCAGGACGCGTTTCTCAGCTTGTGGCGAACCGCCGGCAGCTATGACGAGAGCCGGGGCACGCTCAAGAATTGGCTGCTCACCCTGGTCCACAACCGGAGCGTCGACTGGCTGCGCCGTGAAGCCAGACACGATCGCGACCTCGAAATCGATGAGGCAGTCGTCGCACGCCTCCACGCCGCTGAACGCACCGAGGACCAGGCAGCGACTCGCGAGGAATCTCGCCACGCTCGCGAGCTGCTGGTCACCCTTCCCAGCGAGCAACGCCAGGTGATCGAGCTGGCGTACTTCAAGGGGCTGACCCACGCCGAGATCGCCGCCAAGGTGGGCATCCCCCTGGGGACGGTCAAGGGCCGACAACGCCTCGCCCTCACGAAGATGCACCAGGCCCTCGCGTCGCGCGCAGAGATTGCGCTCAACCCATGAGCGGCAACGGTCGCGCGTTCCCGCCCCACCTCGAGGTCCATCGCCATGCCGACGCTCACGGAGTCGTCCTCGCCCTGGAGGGCGAGGTGGACGTGGGATCAGCACCCCGGTTCGAGCAGGAACTGCGCCAGCTGGAGATCGCGCAGCCCGAGCGCATCGTCATCGATCTGCACCGTCTGGACTTCATGGACTGCACCGGCCTTGCGCTGATGGTCCGTGCTGAGCGCTCCGCACGGGCCAACGGCCACCAGCTCGCGCTCCGCCGCGGCCCCGCTCAGGTCCAACGCCTCTTCCGGCTCACCGGACTCCTCGATCACTTCACGTTCCTGGACTGAGCGCCCCGGTGGTCGGCGCGCTCCCTCGCGCGGCTCTGGAGCAGCGGTTGGCGCCAGTGCTCGCCCACTGAGCTGAGCGCGAGCGGCATTCCGGGTTCTGGGATTGCTTGAATCCGCGGATGGCCGTCAGCCCGCGTCGTCGATCCAAGTCGCTCCCCGGCCACCTCCCTCAAGCCGCGCCGGGCGAAGTCCTGGTCTGGACTGACGGGGGATGCCAGCGCAACCCGGGCCCCGGCGGATGGGCGGCACTGGTCTGCTGGGAGGATGGGGTCATCGAGGAGCTCAGCGGCGGGCTGGCCCACACGACGAACAACGTCATGGAGATGACCGCCGCGCTGCAGGGCTTGCGCGCGCTGCCGTCCGGGTCGCGGGCCTGTGTCGTGACCGACTCGCGCTATCTGCACGACGGCATGACCGCCTGGATGGCCGGCTGGAAGCGCAAGGGCTGGAAGACGGCGTCGGGCGACCCCGTCAAGAACAAGGAGATCTGGGTCCAGCTCGACGCCGCAGCCTCAGACCACGAGCAGGTCCGCTGGCACTGGGTCAAGGGGCACATCGGCCACACCCTCAACGAGCGGGCCGACGTGCTGGCGGTCGCCGCCACCCGTCTCGCCGCTCGTCCGGTGTCGTGAGACGCGGACTCCGGGAGACACGGCAGCTAACCGATCCGGCGCTCGTGCCCCTCCCACTCTTTGTCGCGTAGCTCCTTCTTCTGGATCTTGCCGGTCGACGTCTTGGGCAGCTGGGTGATCTCAACGGCACTCGGGCGCATGTATCCGGTCAGATGCTCGTTGGCGAAGTCAAGGATTTCCTCCTCGGAGGCATCCTCGCCCTCGGCGAGTTCGACGAAGGCCTTGGGTCGCTCGCCCCACTTCTCGTCGGGTGTCGATACGACGGCGACGGCCGCGACCGCGGGATGTTCCGAGATGGCCTGCTCAACTTCGATCGTCGCGATGTTCTCGCCGCCGGAGACGATGATGTCCTTCTTGCGGTCCCGCAGCTCGATGTAGCCATCGGGATGGCGGACCGCGAGGTCGCCCGAGTGATACCAGCCCTCGGCGAGCGCCTCCGCCGTCCGCTCTGGGTCGTCGAAGTAACCCGTCATGACGTTGTTGCCGCGCATGAGGACCTCCCCGAGCGTGTCGCCATCGGCCGCGACCTCCTCACCGTGGTCGTCGACCACGCGGACCGCCTCGGCCACGACGTAGTGCACGCCCTGGCGTCCGAGCAGCTCCGCCTGATCCTCGGTGGGCAGCACCGACCATCCCTCCTGGCGTTCACAGATCATGTACGGCCCGTACAGCTCGGTCGAGCCATAGACGTGGATCGGCCGGATCCCGGTGTCGGTCAGCCGCGTGAACAGCTCGGCCGTGGGCGGCGAGCCCGACACTGTCGTGATGACTTCGCGGTCGAGCTCGTGCGCTTGCTCGTGGTCAAGCAGCGACGCCTGCACGGTCGGCGCGCCGTTGTAGTGGGTGACGCCTTCGCCGTCGATGAGGTCCCACACCCGACCGGGCTCGACCTTGCGCAGACAGACGTGGCGGCCGCCGACCGCGGTCACCGCCCAGGTGAAGCACCAGCCGTTGCAGTGAAACATCGGCAGCGTCCAGAGATACACGCTCTCCGGTGTGAGACGCGTCTCGATCACCTCGCCCAGAGCGTTGAGGTACGCGCCCCGGTGGTGGTAGACGGCGCCCTTCGGGCGGCCCGTCGTCCCCGATGTGTAGTTGATCGAGATCGGGTCGTCCTCATCGTCGAGAACGCTCGGCAGGGGATCCGCGGGGCTCTCTGCGAGGAACGCCTCATAGGGGTCATCGGGCGCTCCGGTGTCGTCGATCCGGATTGTGTGCTCGACGCCGGCGTCCTCGATCAGCTCTTCGAACTCGTGATCGACGAACACGAAGCGCGCGCCCGAGTGCTCGAGGATGAACGCGACGTCGTCGGAATCGAGCCGATAATTGATCGCCACGAGAACGCCGCCGGCGGCCGGCACGCCGTAGTGGGCCTCCAGTAGGGCGGGAATGTTCGGAGCGATGAAGGCGACGCGATCGCCCTTCTCGAGGCCGGCGGCACGCAGGGCGGAGGCCAGACGGCGCACCCGCTCGCCCATCTCGCGATACGTGTAGCGCCTGTCCTCGTGGACGACGGCGACCTTGTCGGGGTACACGAACTCGCTGCGCAGCAGGAAGCTCACGGGGTTGAGCTCACTGCGATGCGCACGCCGCACCTCAGGAGCGTCATGGATCTCGTTCATCTCGTCCTCTCGTCCTCACGTCGATCGTTGCACCCCCTCTTCCCGGTTGAACCCCACCCCACCGCGAAGCGGTCGAACTGACGACTCGACGGCGCGTCAGGCCTGCTAGCTGGTTTGCCAGATAGGTGCTAAGTTGCAAGCGCGTACAACGAACGTGAGGAAGAAAAATGAGCAGCACTACCGAAACGCGGTTCTCGCCCTTCGCCGGAGCCTTCGGCGACACGCTGACCGAGCTGATCGACGGCGCAGCGAACGTCGGCCGGGAGTCGACCGCGACGTACGTCGCCGGCCTCAACGCGATCGTCGAGCAGCACACGCTCGCCTACGAGGCCTCCCAGGCATGGGTCTCGGACCTCGTGCAGGTGCAGTCAGATCTCCGCCGCCAGCTCCTCAAGGGCTATGAGGAAGCGACGACGCTGGCGCGTGACGTGGGTGGCGACGTCGCCGAGAGCAGCCGCCAGGCTGTGGCCCGCGCGACCCGCAAACAGATCGAGACAGGCACCCGAAGCTCGCGGCGGCCAACCCCGACGCGACCGAAGTCCGCGTCGGCCGAGCGGTCGGGGCCGGCGAAGTGGACCAGCGACGCGTATGACGCCTTGACCGCGGCCGAGGTCGTTGAGCAGCTGCCGCAGTTCTCTCAGCGCGAACTCGTTGAAGTGGAGACCTACGAGAAGGCCCACCAGTCCCGCCAGACCGTGCTCCAGAAGATCGAGTCCTTGCGCGGCGTGGAGCCGGTGCCCGGCTATGACGAGCTCAACGTCCAGGAGATTCATAAGCGGCTCACCGAGGGCGATGCCGAGCTCGCGGCGCGCGTGCGTGACTATGAGCGCCCGCGCAAGAACCGCGACGGCGTGCTCAACGCCGCCGACACCCAGCTCAGCAAGTCCTGATCAAGCGAGGCGGGGAGCCGGCACGCGCTCCCCGCCCGCCTACCTGCCAGGGTGAAGCTGTTCGACGAGCGTGCCCCAGGCGAGATGGTCGTAACGACCGTGCCCGTTACGAGAGAGGTCTGGCCCCGCACACTGGACGCACACCGTCTGGCCATCCTGCCGCGAGCGCCCAAGGCACTGCTGACACCAATCGCCCAGGTACTTCCACGGGTCCGTCCCTCTAAACGGCACGCGTCGCCGTACGGTCGAGTGTCGCCACGCGTCGAACGGTAGCCCGGCGATTGACACGGGCCCATGGCCGGCAGGCTAAAGCTCTCGTGCCAGATGGACAACGCGCGTGACCGAACGCGACGACGCCGAGTGGACTAGCCGACGAGCAGCTTGAACCCGTGGTCCCACGCGCCTCGCGCGCCGCCGATCTTGACCCACGCGATGCAGATCGCCTCGAGCTCCCGTGAGCCCTCGATCCCGCCAAGGTCGACGGGGTCGGGCCAGCCGAAGTCGGCCAGCACGTCGCCGACGGTCCGCTTGGCGTCCTCGTCGTTTCCGGCGATCAGCATCGTCGGCCGCCCGTCGCTGAAGGCCGGATCCACGAAGTAGGCGTTGCCGATCGTATTGAACGCCTTGACCACCTTGGCCTCGGGCAGCGTCCGCTGCACGCGTTCGCCGAGGGAATCCTCGCCGCTGATCGAGAGCTTGGGCGGGAAGCCCGCGGAGAAGTCCAACGGGTTCATCGCGTCGATCACGACCTTGCCGGTGAAGTGTTCGGGACCGGCCTCGGCGATCGCCTGCTCGGCCCCATCCCCCAGCACCGCCACGACGATCAGCTCGCCGAACGCTGCTGCCTGGGCGAAGGTGCCGAGCTCGATGCCGACCCCATCGCCCGCCAGCCAGTCGCGAAGCTCGGACTTGCCCGGGTCACGCGAGCCGACCATCACGTCGTGGCCGCGGCTGCGAAAACCGCTCGCCAGTCGCCGTCCGACCTCCCCGCTGCCCAGGACCCCCACCTGGCTGTGCGCCAGTCGACCACTCGTCACGTTCACTCCTCTCGTTTCAGCTCGCCTCCATTTTGACGAGCGCCGGTGGCGCGGGCGGCATTTGGCTTACCGTGTGCGTCGCCATGCCACGCGTGCGTCTGCCCTATGAGTTCGCCGCCCCGTTGCGCACGGAGCGGCTCCTGCTGCGGACGATGACCGACGCGGACATCGACGATATTCACGCCTACCAGTCGCGCCCGGACGTGTGCCGTTACCTGCCGTACGAACCCCGCAGCCACGACGAGGTCGCAGCCAAGATCGCGACATATTCCACTGCCCTCATTCTCAGCGGCGACGGCGACTACTGGCAGCTGGCGGTCGAACGCGCCAGCCACCCCGGACACGTGATCGGAGACGTCTACTTCACGATCAAGGACACCGCCAACGCCACCTGCGAGCTCGGCTGGACACTCCATCCCGACCACACCGGATCGGGGTACATGACCGAGGCAGCGCGCACCGTCCTGCACCTCGCGTTCCACGGACTCGGGCTCCACCGCGCGAGCGCCAGGCTCGACCCCCGCAACCACGCGTCTGCTGCGCTCTGCACGCGCCTCGGCATGCGCGCGGAGGCGCACTTCATCGAGGACCTGTGGTTCAAGGGCGAATGGGCCGACACGGCGATCTACGCGATCCTCGAGCGCGAGTGGACCGCGCTCGCCCGTCGGGATCGGTGAAGGGTCCGGCGTCCACCTCCAGGCCGCGGTCGACGTAGAAGCGCTTGCTCGCGGCATTGAGGTCGGTGTCACTGGTCCTGCGTCAAGCCGAGGACGTTGCCGTCGGGGTCGGTCACGGTGGCCACGCGGCGTCCGCCGCCGACGTCGCGCACCGGCTCGTGCACGGTGGCCCCGGCGGCGGTCAACTCGGCGAGCTTGGCCTCGATGTCCGGCACCTGCCAGTAGGCCACCGGCGAGGTCATGCCCTGCGGTCCTCCGCCCGGCACCAGGCCGATGTGCTGGCCGGCAGCCTCGAAGCCGACGTAGTAGGACGCGTCGGCCTGCGGCGCCACGCCGAGCAGCGCGGCGTACACCGGCTTGGATCGCTCCAGGTCGGAAACGGGATGCAGGACGGTCTTGATTCCGTCGGTGGAAGAGCCGGTCATCGTCGCTCCATTTCGTCGTGGGCCCCATGAACCCGGGGTGGGGTCGGCAACCTGCCTGAGCTTCGGTATCATGGTACGACACTATTGTGGTGTTTGTCAATCATTGGTTGCGTCCAGCGCATCGGCAAGGCGTGAGCGATGCCAGCGTCCGTCGCGACCGACATCGAGGTGAGTGAGTTCGCCGGCCAGCTCTTCTTCCGCCTGTGGCGGGCCTGGCACATCCGCACCGAGGACCTGCTGCAGACGATTGGCCTGACGCCCGCGCTGTTCGCGCTGCTCAACGTGCTCGGCGCTCGTGACGGGGCGATCCAGCAGCGGCTGAGCTCTGAGATGGCCATCGACCCCAGCGTCATGGTCAAGCTGATCAATGATCTCGAGCGCGCCGAGCTTGCCGAGCGCCGACGGCGGCCAGCCGATCGCCGCGCGTGGGAGGTCACCATCACGCCCGGGGGTCGGCGCACCCTCGAGCAGGCCGCACACCTCGTCACGCAAGTCGAAGACGAGGTACTGGGCGGGCTGAGCACCGCCGATCGCCGTCAGCTGCTCACGCTTCTGCGCCGGGCGCTCCTCTCGGCCCCACCCCAATCGGGAGGACCTTTCCGGGGTTGAGCAGGTGGGCGGGGTCGAGCGCGTCCTTGAGTGCGCGCATCGCCGCCATCTCGCCGGCTCCGCGAGCGCGCTGCAGCCAGTGGGCCTTCTCCACCCCGACGCCGTGTTCGGCGCTGATCGTGCCGCCGCAGTCGAGCGTCAGCTCGAGCACGGCGTCATCGACCCGCGCATCGTCGGGAGCAGGCCCGAGCACGTTGACGTGCACGTTGCCGTCGCCGAGATGGCCGAACAGGATCGTGCGCTCACCGCCGGCCGCGGCGACGACCTCGGGGACCGCGCTGAGGAACCGGTCGAGCTCGGCGAGCGGGATGCCGACATCGAGCTTGTGCGGGATGCCTGCCGCATTGATGGCGTCGGTATGGCCCTCCCGGAGCTTCCACAGGCCCTCGCGGCTGGCGGTGTCGTCGGCGACGAGCGCGTCGTCGACGCCGGCGCTCTCCAGCGCTGCCGCCAGCTCTTCGGTGGGGTCCGTCGCGGCGGCGCACTCGGCCAGCACGTAGACGGCCGCGGGAGTCCGCAACGGCGATCGGCGGCGCTGGTGGTCGAGCACCAGCTGCAGGCCCTCGTCGAGAAAGAAGTCACAGCTCTCCAGTGAGGGCGCCCCGGCACGGAGCGCGGCGAGGAGGTCAGCCGCCTCCTGCGCCGACCCCAGTCCGACCAGGACGGCGACCCGGGAGCGCAGAAGGGGCACGAGTCGCCAGCGGATTCGGGTGATGAGGCCGAGCGTCCCCTCCGAGCCGACGAGCAGGGCGGGGAGGTCATAGCCGGCGTTGTCCTTGGTCAAGCCGGCCAGGCGAGAGATCACCGAGCCGTCGGCGAGCACCGCCTCGAGGCCCGCCACGCGCGCCCGCGCGGTCCCGTGGCGCAGGGCGCGGGCGCCGCCGGCATCGCAGGCGACCACGCCGCCCACCGTGCACGAGTCCCGAGCGCCGAAGTCAAGTCCGGCGTCCAGATCGACGCCGCGCGCTGCGTCCTGCAGCGCTGCCAGGGTCGCGCCGGCGCCGATCGTCACCTGCCCAAGCGCCGCGTCGACCTCCTCCACCTCGTTGAGACGCTGCAGCGAGATCACCACCTCGCCTCCGCGAGGAACGCCCCCGCCGACCAGGCCGGTGTTCCCCCCTGAGGCACGACGGCGGCTCCGTGGCGCGCGCACAGCGCCATCACCTGAGCCACCTGCCGCGTGTCCCCCGGGCGCACGACGAGTCGCGCCGAGCCGCCAAAGCGCCCGGTGTAGTCCTGCTCGTAGGCGGACTTCAGTTCCGGATCGCTGAGCACGTGCCCAGCGCCGACGAGCTCCGCGAGGGAGTAGGCGAGATCCATGGCGGGTACCGAATTATCCAAGGAGAGAACGACGCGACAGGAGGGTGGAGCGATGGCGTCCGAGCACGAGACGATTTTCACGATGGAGGCGACGCCCGTAAAGTTCGGCACGGGCGCCTCCGCCGAAGCCGGCTGGGAGCTCAAACGGCTCGGCGTGAGGCGGGCGATGCTGGTCACCGATCCGGGCGTCGCGCACCTCGGCCATCCCGACCGCATCAAGAAGCTGATCGAGGCCGAGGGCATCGACGTGGTCCTGTATGACCGCGCGCGCGTCGAGCCGACGATCGACTCCTTCCAGGACGCCGCCGACTTCGCCATCGAGCACGACGTGGACGGGTTCGTCTCGGTCGGTGGCGGCTCGAGCATGGACACCGCCAAGGTGGCCAACCTCGTCTCGACCCATCCGGCGCCGGTGATGGATTACGTCAATCCGCCAATCGGCGAGGGCAAGAAACCGCCGTCGCCGCTCAAGCCGCATCTGGCCATCCCCACGACCTCAGGCACCGGATCCGAGGCCACGACGGTGGCGGTCCTCGACATCCCTGACATCAAGGTCAAGACGGGCATCTCCCATCGCTATCTGCGCGCGACGCAGGCGATCGTCGACCCGGACCTGACCCGCTCGCTGGCCGCGGAGGTCACCTCCTCGACCGGCCTTGACGTCGTGTGCCACGCCGCTGAGTCGTTCCTCTCCCTTCCCTACGAAACCCGGCCCCGCCCCGACTCGCCCGACGAGCGGCCGCCCTACCAGGGCTCCAATCCGGTCGCCGACGTGTGGTCGGCCAAGGCGCTCGAGTTCGGCGGTCGCTACCTGCGCCGGGCCGTCGCCGACCGCGACGATGTCGAAGCGCGCGGCTTCATGATGCTCGCCGCCACGATGGCCGGCGTCGGGTTCGGTTCCGCGGGCGTGCACATCCCGCACTCGTGCGCGTACCCGATCGCCTCGGTCAAGCACGAGTATCGACCGGCCGGCTACCCGGACGATCATCCGTTCGTGCCTCACGGGCATTCGGTGATCGTCACCGCCCCGGCGGCGTTTCGCTTCACCTACGACGCGATGCCCGAGCGCCACCACCAGGTGGCCGAGCTGCTCAGCGGGGAGCCGATCGACGATCCCGGCCCGGACACGCTCCCGGACGTCCTGCGCCAGCTCATGAAGGACGTGGACGCGCCGCGGGGAGTGGCCGAGTTCGGCTATGGCGAGGACGACATCCCGACGCTCGTCGACGGCGCCATGAAGCAGCAAAGGCTCCTGGCAATCGCCCCCAAGGAGGTCGGCGAGGACGACCTCCGTCACATCATCACTGCCTCGATGACCAACTGGTAGTGAGCGAAAGGAGAGGTCACATGTCAAACGGCACCGAACTGCGAGACCATCCCACGTCGGCGACCGCGCACGTCCCCGATGGCGTGAAGCTGCACATGTTCGAGTGCGGCACGCTGAAGTGCCACGTGGAGAACATCAAGATGAACCAGGGTCTCGGCGAGGAGTACGAGGTTCCGGTGCCCTGGTACCTCGTCGAGCATCCGGGGGGATTGGTTGTGATCGACGGTGGCAACGCCGCGGAATGTGCCGAGGACCCTCGGGCCCATTGGGGTCAGATCTGCGACATCTACTGGCCGGAGATGACCAGCGAGCAGGCCTGCGTGCCGGCGTTGAAGGCGGCCGGGTTCGATCCCGCCGACGTGCGCTACGTGCTGCAGTCGCACCTTCATCTCGATCACACCGGGGCGCTCGGGGCGATCGACCAGTTCCCCAACGCCGAGGTCATCGCCACGCGCACCGAGTACGAGTACGCATTCGCGCCGGACTGGTTCGCCGCCGGGGGATACATCCAGGCCGACTACAACAAGCCGGGGGTGCCCTGGGCGCTGCTGGAGGACACCGAGGACGGCTACGACGTCTTCGGCGACGGCACGATTCGCTGCCACCGGACACCGGGGCACGCGCCCGGCCACCAGTCCTTCGAGGTCACCCTGCCGAACTCCGGGGCCATGTTGCTGACCGTCGACGCCGCGTACACGACCGATCACTGGGAGGAGAAGGCGCTGCCCGGGTTCCTCGCTTCGGTGGTCGACACCGTGCGCTCGGTCAAGAAGCTTCACCGCATCGCCCGGCGCAGTGGCGCCACGGTCGTGACCGGCCACGATCCGGACGCGTGGCCGACGTTCAAGCACAGCCCTGAGGCGTACGACTGAGCGCGTGCATCCCGGCGCGCGTCCCCCCGCGGGGCGCGCGCCGCGGAGCCCCGCCGAGCACAGGAGGAATCATGAGCGTCTACGACGGGCGGCCGTGGCTCGCCCTCTACGGCCCCGGCATTCCCGATGACATCGAGCCCGAGCATGCGAGCCTGCTGGCGGCCTATCAGGCGACGGCCGCGCAGGACTCAGAGCGAGTCGCCCTTCGGTACTTCGACCGGGCGATGACCTATCGCGAGCTGGAGGAGTTGAGCGATGCGCTCGCCGCCGGCCTCCAGGCCGAGGGATTCGGGCCGGGCGAACGGCTGGCGGTCTATCTGCAGAACGTTCCGCAGTTCGTGATCGCCATGCTCGCAACTTGGAAGGCCGGCGGGATCATGGTCTCGGTCAGCCCGATGCTCAAGCACAAGGAACTGGCCTCACAGCTCGAGGACTCAGGGGCGACGGCGCTGATCACCCACGAGTCCCTGTGGGCCGGCGTGGCGCGCGACGTCGTCCCGGGGACCAAGGTCCGCATCGCGTGCACGACATCAGAGCTCGACTTCCTCGACGAGGTCCCCGACCTGCTGGCCGACACCACCCGCGAGCGCGACGAGGCCGCCGAGGATCTCCTGTCGCTCGTCGAGCGCTACCGGGGACGGAGGCCGCGAACCCCGCCCATCGGTCTCGATGACATCGCCTTTCTCACCTACACCTCGGGGACGACCGGCCCGGCGAAGGGGGCGATGAACAGTCACCGAAACGTCGTCTTCAACGCCCAGGCCTATCGGGACTGGATCGGCCTCACTCCCGAGGACGTCACGTTCGGCGTCGCCCCGTTCTTCCACATCACCGGATTGATCGGGAACCTCGCGGCGCCATTGCTCACCGGCATGCCGATCGTGATGAGCTATCGGTTCGACGCTGACGTTGCCCTCGATCTCGTCGAACGCTACGGCGCGACGTTCACGGTGGCCTCGATCACCGTATTCATCGCGCTGATGAACGCCTCGACCGCGGGCGAGCGCGACCTCTCCCGGTTCACGAAGATCGTCAGCGGGGGGGCGCCGATCGCGCCGGCCACGGTCGAGGGATACGAGCGCACCTTCGGCCCCTATATCCACAACATCTACGGGCTGACCGAGACCACGTCCCCGTCGCATTGCGTGCCGATCGGAACGCGGGCGCCGGTCGACCCGGACTCCGGAGCGCTGTCGGTCGGCGTCCCGATCTTCAACACCATCGTCCGCGTGGTCGGTGACGACGGCAACGAGGTTGCACCAGGCGAGATCGGCGAGTTCGTCACCTCCGGCCCCCAGGTGGTGTCCGGTTATTGGGACAAGCCCGAGGAGACCGAACACGCCATCCCGGACGGGTGGCTTCACACCGGCGACGTCGGGTTCATGGACGAGCAGGGCTGGTTCTATCTGGTCGATCGCAAGAAGGATCAGATCAACGCGGCCGGCTACAAGATCTGGCCGCGCGACGTCGAGGACGTCCTTTACGGCCACGACGCAGTCCGCGAGGCCGCGGTCGTGGGCATCGCTGACGATTACCGCGGAGAGACGGTCAAGGCCTTCGTCAGCCTGAAGCCGGGCGAGTCGGTCACCGAGGAAGCCCTGATCGCCTTTTGCCGGGAGCGGATGGCCGCCTACAAGTATCCCCGCCAGATCGAGTTCGTCGAGGATCTCCCCAAGACGGCCAGCGGCAAGATCCTGCGCCGCCAGCTGCGCGAGGGAGGGCAGCCCCGCTCGGCCCGGTGACATGCGGTTCATGTCCGAGGCCAATCCTGCCGATGAGCGAGGGCACCGAGGTTGGGGGAACCGTCAACCGTCGTCTCCCATCGAGGAGAAGCACCACAATGCGTGGTCCATCACCCATGTCGGTATCGAGGCGACGCCCGCGGATGCGCGTGGCCGGAGCCCTTGCCCTGCTCGCGGCGATGCTGGTCGCGGGATGTGGCAGCAGCGGCTCGAGCTCGAGTTCGAGCTCATCTCGTCCAGCGCCGCCGAGCCCGTCCGCCACGACTCTCAGCTCGTCGGGAAAGTCGCTGACCCTGGGCACGAAGGACTTCCCCGAGGAGTTCGTCGTCGGCCAGCTGTATCGGCAGGCGCTTCAGGCCAGCGGATGCGCGATCTCCTATGAGCAGAACATCGGGGCGACGGAGATCGTCGATCGGGCGCTGACGAGCGGTCAGATCGGTGCTTATCCCGAATACACGGGTGAGTCGGTGTCCACGGTGGCGAAGATCGCGAAGACCGTGTCCACTCCCCGGGAGGAGTATCTACTCGCCAAGGCTTTCTACGCCAAGCGCGGCCAGGTGATGAGCGATATGACGCCGTTCTTTGACACTGACGCGGTTGCGGTGCTCACGTCCTACGCCAAAAAGTACGGGTTGGTCTCGATCGGCGATCTCAAGAAGGTTCCGCGCTTCAGGTTCGGCGCCCGGCCTGAGTTCCTGAACCGCCAGGAGGGAGTCGCCGGGATGAGACGCGTCTATGGCATCAAGAACCTCACCTTTCAGTCGCTTGCGCTGGGCATCCAGTACCGGGCGCTTGACAGCCGTGCCGTCGACGCGATCGACGTGTTCACGACCGATCCCCAGCTGGCCAGCGGCAAGTACACGGTGCTCACGGATCCGAAGAGCATCTTCGGGTTCCAAAACGTTGCGCTGGTGATCAACAAGAGCGACCTCAGCGTCTGTCCGCACGTCTTGGCAGTCGTCGACCGCGTCAACAAGCTGCTGACCGAGCACGCAATCATCGCCATGAACAAGGCGGTCGCGATCGATGACGAGCCGGCGGTTGCGGTCGCCGCCGCGTTCCTGAAGGCCAACCACGTGATCTAGCGCGGAGACCGACCGGTGGACCGGCGAATACGCCGCGTCACGCTCCCGCCGACGGCCGAATGTTGCAGACCTCAAGGCCCAGGCTGCAACGGTCGATGGGTGCAGTGAGGCTCGACGCGAACCGCGGGGACACGTTGCCTTCCTGATGTCAACAAACGAGAGGCCCGCATGGGCAGGCATGGCCGGTCGGCGCAGCGCTGGATCGTGCCTGCGGGTTCAGCCGGTCTGTTCGTGGTGCTGTGCGTGC
This sequence comes from uncultured Solirubrobacteraceae bacterium, assembly GCA_963744845.1. Classification (GTDB taxonomy): domain Bacteria; phylum Actinomycetota; class Thermoleophilia; order Solirubrobacterales; family Solirubrobacteraceae; genus Palsa-465. Next base: position 353,449 of record CAVUVE010000006.1, on the reverse strand, counting down.
TGGCTGGCTTCTCGCTGCTGACTCAGGAGCGTGTCGCCAAGAGCGCCCATCGGGCCAACGCAGGGAGCAGACTGAGCACGCTCTACCAGGATGCTCGCTATCGGGTCGGTCTCGAGCAATCGCTGGTGCGCAAGTTTCGACTGTCTCCGGCTGTTTCCGTGCTCGCTGACCGCGGCGCGGCCGAAAGCGCACTCGTCGCGGACTTGGATCACATCGCGGCGGTGGCGACGTCGCCCGCAGCGAAGGCGACGGTGGCCCGTCTGGCGGCCGCCGACGGCGCCTACGATGACGTCGACTACCGAATCATCCAGGCCGTGTATGGGCACGACGATCGCTTGGTCGATCGATTGGACAAGACGCTAGGCGAGACCGCGTTCGCTCGCGTGCAGGGCATCGTGACCGGCGAAGCAGCGGCCGCTCAAAGAAGTGCCGGCGCCGACGAGGTCGCACTGACCCGCGACAGCGATTCTGCCAAGCAGGCGATGGCGCTCGCGTTCGCGCTCGGACTGGGTCTCATCGTGTTCTTCGGCGTGGTGATCGCTCGGATTTCCAGCCGGTTGAACCGGGCGCGTGTGGCGGAATTCGAGACGATGGCGCAGATGGCGAGCACCGATCCGCTGACCGGTCTGCACAACCACCGCGCATTTCACGAGGATCTCGGGCAGGAGCTTCGGCGCGCGAGCCGAGGCCCGACGCCCATGAGCTTGGTGATGCTCGATCTCGACGATCTCAAGACCGTCAACGACCAACTGGGCCACCAAGCCGGTGACGCGCGTCTGCGAGCACTTGCGGCCGCGATTCAGAGCACTCAGCGCGCCGGGGACCGCGCCTACCGCGTCGGGGGCGATGAGTTCGCCGTCGTGCTGACATCCACTCGATGCTGGGGCGCGCTCGAATTCGTGCAGCGCCTTGCCCTGGACTTGGAGTCGCGAGAGCGAGGGGCATCGGTCACGTCGGGCATCTCTGAGGCGTTGGACACTCGGGATAAGGACGAACTCATCCGCGAAGCCGACTTGGCCCTGATCGGCGCCAAGCGAATCAACCAGCAGGCGGCGATCTACAGCCCGGACATGCACGCCAGCCTGGAAACGAGCATCGCAGAGGACGAGCATCACACGCAGACTCTCGCCAACGCCCTCGCCCTCGCGGTCGACGCCAAGGACTCGTACACGCGCAGCCACTGCCAGACGGTCGCGCAGCTCAGCGTCGTCATCGCCATGGAACTCAACATCGACCGCGAGCGGCTCGTACGGATCCGATTGGCCGGCCTGCTCCACGACGTCGGCAAGATCGGCGTGCCCGATTCAATCCTGCAGAAGCCGGCACCGCTCACGCACGACGAGTACGAGCAGATGAAGGGCCATTCGGTGCTCGGCGCAGCGATCGTCGAGGCCGCCGATATGCCAATCGAAGCTCGCTGGGTACGACACCATCACGAGCGCATCGACGGAACCGGTTACCCGGACGGACGCGCCGGCGACGAGATCCCGCTCGAGTCACGCATCATCCATGTCGCCGACTCGTTTGAAGCCATGACGTCGGATCGTCCGTATCGCCGGGCTCCAGGGCAAACCTACGCCATCAAGGAGCTACGTCACCACTCCGGCACCCAGTTCGATGGTGATGTAGTCGAGGCCCTGATTCGCCGCCTCGACACCACCAGCCGCGGGCAGGAGTTGCAAGACTGGCCTGCTCTCACGGCAACGCCTCCGGCCGCGCTCGTCCAGCAATAGCCATCCGCTGGCCCAGAGGGCTCACAGCCGATGCACAGCTGCCGTCCAGCAGCGCGCCAGCAGCGCGCGAGAAAGTGCGGGATGAGATCTGCGAGCAACCCTCCGCTCGCGGAGAGACGCGCGCCTCAGAGTGTCCAGCAACAGATTGGAGTCCTCGGTCGCGTCTCGGGCGGTCAGGAACATCACCGGCGTCCAGATGTTCTCCGTCCGCATCCGCCGCACGACCTCGAGGCCATCGAGGTCTGGCATCGTCACATCGAGAACCATCAGCTCCGGCCTGAACTCGCGAACCGCTCGCAGCCCCCCCGTCCTGAGCGCTTCTCACCTCGAAACCCTCGTACCGCAAGCCAGCGACACCAACTCGGTGATGTTCAGCTCATCATCGACGACCAGCACTCGGGGCCGATCCTCGGTCGAACTCGCTCCCGCGGGCTTCACGGCGATAGCGTGACAGCCGAACCTGTGAGTTAGCTGTGCACACGATGGCCAACCGCTGCGCCTGATCCTGCGCGAGTCCTGCGCGGTTCGGCTCGCCGACTCAGGTAAGCCTCATTGGCGGGCGCGACCATTGACCCGCGGTAAGCCGTCGGCATAGGATCGCCGTGCGAGCGGCTTACGGCTGCTCTGGTAAACGGCACGCTTTGCTGTGTCGGCCACCCGGTCGTTTCTGGTGCTGGTTGTGTCGGCTCAGTACGAAGCGGCGCCAACCCTAAAGGAGGCCGGACATGCGCGTGCTCATGAAGGTCCAGATCCCGACGGAAGCTGGAAACGCTGCGATTCAGGATGGCAGCCTGCCCCAGATCGTGGGAAAGGCGCTTGAGACACTGAAAGCAGAAGCCGCGTACTTCACCTCGGAGGATGGAATGCGTACCGGCCTGATCTTCTTTGACATGGCCGAGTCGAGCGACATACCGTCGGCGGCGGAGCCGTTCTTTATCGGCCTGGACGCCAAGATCACGTTCGCGCCGGTGATGAACGCCGACGAGATGCGCGCCGGCGTCGGCAAGGCGATGCAGGCCACCTAGGCGGTCTTGGACGGTCCGAGCAGCCGTTCGCAGCGGACCGTGTCGTCGCGCCGGGCCGCGCACGCCGGTCGTCAGCTGCTACGCCATACGCGTCGGGCACGGCACACCGCTCAGCTGCGACGTTCTCATCCAGGACCGTCACCCCCGGAACCCGAGGCTCGCCGATAGGGGGCCCAGGGTCGGGCGTCCAGCTTCGCTTCCTGCCCATGCACAGACGGTCGACACCCACGGCTCTGACCCTTGCGCGTGGGCGCCCCGAGGCCGACCGCAGTTTGTGGCTGGCCCTGGTAGACGAGCCGGTCCGCCGGATCAGCCGCCCGGACGGACAGCCTGCGAGTCCTGAATGCGGCCATGCCGATCGTGAAGGATGATCTCCCAATCACCGTGGGCGCGGGCGTGCTCCATGGCCGCGCGGGCGGCCGCCTTCTTGGTCGGGAAATCTCCCTGCGGCTCACTGTGCTCGTGCTTGTAGGTCCATGTCCCGCGGTGAGGCACGACGTGGACGAAGTGCGCCCTGGCGCGTAGGCGCTCGACGGTCCGCTGCGCGACTTCGGCGCTCGAGCCCGGGTTCTGCCCGGTGACGAGGTTTCCGTCGACGATCGAGAACGGCTGCCACGCCTGCGCGGTGGCGACGGTGCCGCCGGCCTCACGCAGCCTGTCTTCGAGGAGCCACGGAGCCTTCCCGGCGAGCCCGGCCTGGGTTTCCTCTTCGTTGGTGAATGCCGACAGCTCGCGCCCGCTGAAGGCCCACGACCCGTCGTCGCGCTCGGCGCTCAGCAGCGCCGCGGGACCATGGCATACCGCCGCGATGACCTTGTCGTCGTCGAGCATCGTGATGAGCAGACGCCCGAGCTCGGGCGACGCGGCCAGGTCCTCCATCGGCCCGTGACCTCCCGGCACGAACACGCCTTCGAAATCAGCCGGGGAGATGTCCTCGAGCGCCGCAGGAGCGGCGAGCATGTCACTGACAGCGTCCAGGGCGGCGCGTAGCTCCACGGCACGGTCTTCTCCGCCGGCTCCGTCCGCAGAAAGACTGGCTTCGTCCACCGTCGGCGCGACGCCGCGGGGCGTCGCGACCGTCATGTCGACGCCGGCGTCTCGGAACACCCGCATCGGCTCGACGAGCTCCTCGGCCCAGAACCCCGTCGGATGACTCGTCCCATCGGCGAGCGTCCACTGATCGGCGCCGGTCAGAACCACCAGCAGCCTCGGCCGCTCCTCGTCGCCCTTGTCCAGGTTGTCCGAGCGCTGCTCATCACCTTGTGACATTGCCCTCACCCCAGCTCGGCCATCACGGTCGCCGTGATCGCCTGGGCGCTCGCCGGCACGCCCATGCCGTCGACGTACACACTCGGCGTCCCGTTGACGCCACGCCTGATCGCCATCGCTGTCACGTACTCGGCCCACGGGATGTACCGCCCGGCCATGACGCAGGACCCAAAGTCCTCGTCGAGCCCACATTGGAGCCCCAACTGGACCAGCTCCTCGTCGCTGAGGCCGTCGCTTCCCTCCGGGGGTTGGTTCTCATAGAGGGCGTACAGATACTCGCGGAAGTGCCCGCCGTCAGACGCGCAACCAGAGGCGGCTGCCGCGCGCGTGGAGTAGCGCGTCGTCGAGAGTCGATCGAGGAAACCCAGCGGGTGATAGACGAGCGTGATGACGCCGCGATCGACCAGCGCATCGATCGTCGGCCCGCTTCGTTCCTCGAACATCCGGCAGAACGGGCACAGGAAGTCGATGTACGCGTCGACGACAGCCGGGCCGGCGCCGAGCACGATCCCGCCGCCGTCTTCCGGGGCACCGGCAGGTACTTGATTGGGTGCGGCGATTACTTCGGGAGTGGCCATGTGAATGTGTGCTCCTCGATCGTGGTGTTGCCTGCTCGGGCCCGGTTCACCGGTAGGCGGCGGCGTGACCTGACCCGCGAGTCCACAACTGGCGGCGGTGTAGATGCGCGGCACAGCTCTGTCGTCCGTGCTCGGAGCGGGCCTCGCGCTCCGCCGCCGTTTGCAGACCGTTTACTCGGCTCGGTACTAGGCCACGATCGTGCCCGAGCAAGCGGGCGCGAACGGGCAATAACGTCTGTGTTGTTCTCCGGCTACGACCGAACGGTCCCAGCTCCCGCCACGGTTCGGCCGGGCGGTCGCGAGGGTCTGAGCACGGATTGGACGAAATCAGGGGTGCGATCGAGGAGATGGGGGTAGGCCTGAAGTGAGGACCCCGGGAACGCTCCGTGTATCACTACGGACGTCCCGGGACTAGCAATTGAGTGTCGAGCGGTACACGGGCGTATTCCTAGCTTGTGCGGTTCGGCGGGTGTGTGTTCTCGCTGCTCGTCACGAGGACGGTGCTGAGATAAATCTCGCGCCGAGAGAGAGGAGGGTTTGCCTTATGGCAACCATTTCCGCGCCCACGCGACCGGCCCCACCGCGATCGGCCCCTACGCGATCGGACCTGCAGGAGGCTGATCTCGAAGGTCGGCCGCTGAGTCCGACGACTCTGAACTGGGGCAACTCGGCGCCGGTCGCACTGGCGGCCTTCGGTGTCACCACGTTCATGCTGAGCATGGTCAACGCGAATCTCATCTCACAGGCTGTGAAACCGGTGGTGTTCGGTGTAGCGCTGATGTTCGGCGGCCTCACGCAGCTGATCGCGGGCGTCATTCAGCTACGGACTGGCAACACCTTCTCTGGCGTTCTGTTCACTGGCTTTGGCGGGTTCTGGCTGTCGCTCTTCGCCGTGGGGCAGTGGTTCTTGAAGGCCGTACCGGCCGCCCAGACGGGGCATGCACTGGGGCTGTTTCTTTACGCCTTTGGGATATTCGCGGCGCTCATGTGGGTCGCGTCGTTCCGCACGAACGCGATCGTCGTCCTGTCTGTAGGGATTCTCGTGGCGGCGTTCTTCCTCCTCGCGGCTGGCAACTACGGGGCTCACCCCACCTTGATCCACTGGGGCGGCTACCTCGGTCTGGCCGCGGCGGCATGCGCCTTCTATCTGGCGCTGTCGGAGCTCTGCGAGGTCGCGTACGAGCGGGCGATCTTCCCGGTCGGGTCGCTCGCCAGGCACTAACCCGCCGGCAGGATGCGACGCTGCGCGGCGAACGACCACTGCCGCGCAGCGTCGCTTGGCAAAAGGAATCGTTCGCTCACGGCGGTGGTAGTGGCCCGGGTGCGGGCGCGCCGGATAGCATTCCGGGCGTGGAAATCGTGCAGCCGACGGGCAACCCGAAGCACACGTGGCTCCGCTGGCTGGGGCTCCAGGAGCCTCCGCTGGAGCCTGATAGCTGGGTGCCGGTCGCCAGAGCTTTCGATCCCGACGACCTCAAGACGGACTCGTCTGAGATGGCTTCCCGGTTGGTGGGTCTGCTGAGCGGTGCGGGTATCCAGGCTCATCAACGCTCATACGAATTCGACGCCACCCGCTTCGCCGGCGCGGCCTTGGTCGGTGCGAGCGCCGGCGGCATGGAGAAGCGGGTGGCGGTGCTGGTGCATAACCGAGATCGGGCGCGGGCCACCGAGATCACAGCCGGGTTCGAGCAGGAGCTGGAGCGTCAGCGACTAGCGCGTGAGCGTGAGCTCGCATCGCCCGGTGGTAGTGAATAGCCCGCACGGGAAGCTCCGGAGGCTGGCTCCGCCCGAAGTGACCCCTGGATCCCGGCGACCCCGCCTACCTTCGTCCGCGCTGACCTGGCTGGGAGGGTCATGTGGACGCCCGGCTCTATTGCGACGCCCTTTGATGGTGCGCCAGGCAAGACGTGATAGGTGCACACAATCCACGCCGGCGACCGCGATGAAGGCTTTGACCGCCGGAGCGTGCGCATCACGGCCCCGACCTGCTGCTCGGTGACCCGGGCGCGCAGCCGGCGACATCCACGACCACCCGCCGCCCGCGGGCTATTGGGGCTGCGGCTGCAGCGCCGCGACCTCGACCTTGCCCGCCAGCACGTCGGCGCGCTCGATCGTGGGGTCGCTCGCTAGAAGTTGCGGAGCCTTCTCCATCAGGCTGCCCGCCACCTCGCCCGAGAGATGCGCCTGGCGCGCCGCATCGTCGGGGAACGCGTCGAAGATGGCAAACGACGACGGGCCGAAGCGCAGCGCGAACCACAGCGGCGTGCCGTCCTCGGTGTCGACCATGTTCAGGGCGGCGCGTAGGAAGGACTCGACCTCCTGCTCCCGACCGGTCTTCGCTTCCAGCCGTACGAATAATGCGCGTGTGATCATGCGTCAACGAGTAGGACGATGGCGCGCGGAGACAAGCGCGCGCGGGCCGGCGGCCCGACAGGCGCGTGGCTCAGCGCGGCGCGCGCGAGCCCGACGCCGCCAGGTCGCTCTCGATCCAGCGGCAGATGACATCGACCGCATAGGCCTGCTCGTCGGCGGTGAGCTCGCGGCCCTTGGGGATCCCGTGCCATCGCTGAAGGCAGGTGCGACAGCACGTCGCGGTGGCGTGCTGGGCGACGAACACCGGATGCCCTCGGTACGGCGTCTGCTTGCCGTCCTTGGCCGGCTCCCCGGGCGCGACTCGCCGGGCCAGCAGCTCGGCGGCGTGCTCCCGGATGACCTCCATCCCGCGCAACTGCACCGTCGCCGCGTCGCGGCCGCGCAGGTGGAATTTGGCCCGGAAGGGGTGTCGGGCAAGGGTCTGCAGAGTCAAGTCGATCGACGCGCGGTCGGGCATGGCGTCCATCCAACGGTAGGCCGCCGGCGGTTGCGATCGTCCCGCAGACGGCCAATGACCGCAGACACGGGCGATCGATTCGTCGTCTCGATGCCCATGCTGCACTTCGGGACCCCGCGCGACCAGCAGGCCCGCCGCGTCATCTGCTCCGCATCGACCACGCCTGGGTGCCAGCTCGACGCGGACGGTCAGGCGCTTTCCTCGTCGCTACCGCCGCGCCCGCCGAACGGTCACCTGCAGCTTGTAGGTCTCGAGGCATCCTGACTGTGACGCAGTCGACTCGCAGAACTTCACCGTCGCGGGGCCCGTTCCCACGGCTTGGTAAAGGAAATACTGCGTAGTAGTGCCATTCGCGTTATTCGAGTTCTCGTAGCCGCGGCGGACGAACCTCAGGACTTTCGGAGCTGGCCGGTTGGACACGTCCCAGGTGGGAAAGATTTCGCCTTGCGTTCCGATCTGGAAGCCGACGTTGATTCGCTCGCACGGCGCGATGGCGATCTTCGACTGTCTTGAGGTCGAGACGCGGACGATGCGACACGCGGATTTCGCCCCGGCGGGTGCACTCGCAACAACGAGTCCGATACCTGCCAGCACGGCGGGGAGCCCCAACGCCCTATAAGCCATCCGGTTGCACCTCATATGAACGTACCGGCCCGCCGCCGACCGGCTGGGTCAGCGGCGGAAGACGCGCCCGCGTTACTTGCCCGAGGCGGGCGCGGCAGCGGCCGGGTCGCTGACGACCTGGGCGTTCGGGTAGCGCGCGATGAGGCTGAGCCGGCGCAGGTTCGTGGGGGTGGCGGGCAGGGACTCGAACGCCGTGACCGCGAGGTCGACGGTCGTTCCGTTGCGCTGGGGGTCGGCGATCTCGATCGGGCGGTAGCTGTCTCGGTCGACGTAGACGGTCAGACTCTGCGCGTCAAAGCCGTCCTTGTCGGCGAGCTGGATCTCGTACGTTGCGTTGCCGTTGACGGTTGCCGTGCTCAGCACCCGCGCCCGGCCGTCCTGCAGTGCGCGCCGGATGTCGACGAGCGGGTTGTCCGGTGCCGTCAGCCCAGTGCTCTTGGTGGCGCGGGTCTGATGAATGGTGTTCGTACTCGGGTCGTAGTACGCCGTCGTTGTGCCGTCGTTGGAGGCGTACGTCGCGGCGCCGATTGGCCCTTTGCCCTCCAGGTAGGAGTAGGGCGCGCTGGTCAGCTGCCAGGACTCGGCGACGAAGCCGTCACCTTGGAGCCTGGAATGCAAGATCTCGTTCGGTGCGGCAGCGAACGCGACGCTGGCATGGCGAATGATCGCGGCGTCGGCCGTGGCTGTGCCGCTGCTGCCGCCCCCGGCGAGCACGATCGCCACGGCACCGGCTGCGAGGCACGCCGCCGCCGGAACGCCCAGACGCAACGCCGGACCCAGGCGGCGGCGCACGCCGCGGTCACGGCCGCGCCGCCGTGGGCGCGTCCGCTGCCGCTGCTACCTCGGCCATCAGGCGAGCGCGCGCTGCGCCGGCGCGCTCGTCGTCGGCGGCTGGCACGTCGGCGCGGAAACGCTGGATCAGATCGAGCTCATTCACTGGTTCCTCCTTCGGTCGCCTGGTCAACCGACAATTGCCCGGTCGGCGCGAGCAGTTCCCGGATCCGGGAGCGGGCGCGAGACAGCCGCGAGCGCACCGTGCCGACCGGCATCCCCAGCGCCGTCGCGATCTCCTCATAGCCGAGGTCAGACCACGCGTACAGCAGCAGCACCTCACGCTCGCCGGGCCTCAGGGTGGCCAGGGCGGCGGCAAGCACGGGACCCGCGGCGAGCGCGTCGAGCCGCCGATCGATGTCGCCGCTGTCGTCCCACGACGGGTCGACACCGGTGCGGGCGTAGGCACGCAGACGGCGGCGCTCGGTGCGCCAGTGGCGCCGGGCAAGGTTCGCCGCAATGCCGAACAGCCACGGCCGGGCGTCGGCCACCGCTCGGTCGTAGCGCTCGCGCGAGCGGAACGCAATCACGAATACCTCCGCTGCGATCTCGTCCGCAAGGACCGATCCGACCCGCCGCGCGAGATAGCGATTGATCTCGGCGAAATGCCGGTCGAAGATCGCTCCAAAGCACGCGCCGTCGGCGAGGGACGCCTCAATCACGGCGGCATCTGACCGATCATTCCGCACCAGCGACTCTTGCCCGATCACCCGACATAGGTTCCCGCGCCACGACCGCCCGAGCCAAGGCCGCCGGCAGCGCGCACGAAGAAGTTCACTGCGCCTATACCGACCGGTGTGGTGATGTACACGGCATGCTCTCGCTCGTTTCCTTTGAGCCATCACACTTCGCGCTGCTGCGCAGCTGGTTCACCAGCGAGCGCGAGGTCGTGCAGTGGGGCGGGGTGCTGGTCTATCACCCGCTCGACAACGCTCAGCTGCAGGCGATCGTCGACCTGGGGCGGACCGACCCGCCGACGCGCCTGTCGTGGATGGCCGCCGAGGGCGACGCGCTCGTCGGGCACATCGAGCTCGGCCTGGATCGCGACACGGCGTCGGCCCTGCTGGCCCGGGTGGGGATCGCTCCCGGCCAGCGCGGCCACGGCCTTGGATCGCAGCTCGTCGGCCGGGCGCTAGAGGTCGCGTGGGCGATCGACTGGATCGAGGAGGTGACGCTGCGCGTCTACACCTGGAACACGCCCGCGCTCGCCCTCTACCGCTCGCTGGGGTTCGTCACGCGCAATGTCGCCATCCAGGACCGCGCCGTTGACGGCGAGCACTGGGAGGCGGCAACGATGGCGCTGCCCCGGGCCGCCTGAGAGGGTCGGTCAGGTGCCGGCCCATCACCGCCTGGTGTTCGATACTGAGCCGGTGGATGGTGTCGTGACAGGCCAGCTTGGTGAACTTGTCGGTCGCGGCGGTGTGTGCGTGCTGTCGGGCGCCGGTCTGTCGACTGAGTCGGGGATCCCTGACTATCGCGGTCCCAGTGGTGCGCTGCGGGCCCGGCTACCCGATGACGATCGCTGAGTTTCGCGGTTCGCCGCAGGCTCGCCAGCGCTACTGGGCGCGTGCTCATATCGGCTGGCGGCGGATCGCGGCCGCGGCGCCCAACGCCGGGCACCGAGCGGTGGCCGCGCTGCAAAACGCGGGCGTGCTGCGCGCAATCATCACCCAGAACGTCGACGGGCTCCATCAGGCCGCCGGTGCCCAAGACGTCGTGGAATTACACGGAACGCTGGACCGTGTCGTGTGCCTGGAATGCGGCGCGCGCAGCACCCGGCAGGCGCTCGATCGGCGGCTGCGCATCGCCAACCCCGACACGAACGGAGACGAGGATCTCGCCAGCAACCCTGACGGAGATGTCGAGCTCGCCGATCAGCAGGTCGCGCGGTTCCGGGTCGTGGGCTGTGAATGCTGCGGGGCGGATCTGCTCAAGCCCGACGTCGTGTTCTTTGGCGAGAACGTGCCGCGATCTCGTGTGCAGCGCTGCTTTGAGCTCGTTGACGGCTCGGCCTGTCTGTTGGTGCTCGGCTCCTCGCTATCGGTGATGTCCGGGCTGCGGTTCGTGCACCGGGCTCGGCACGCGCAGATCCCGGTCGCGATCGTCAACCGCGGAGAGACTCGCGGCGACGCATTGGCCGACATCAAGGTCGACGCCGCGCTCGGCGAGGTGCTGACCGCACTAGCAGGCGCACCCCAGTTGACAGGAAAGTGGAAGAACGATTAGGATCGCGGCCCCCCGGAGGCGGAGAGGAATGGTCTAGTGCGGCGGCGAATTGTGGTGTTGGTCCTCGCGGTCGTCGCGATGTCTGTCTGCGCGGTGGGAGCTTCGGTACCGTCGGCGCGCTCGGGCGCGATCCGCGTCAGCCAATCACATTTGGTTCGTCTGGCCGTGCTCTCCACGCGGGCTGACCTCGTCTCGGGTGGCGAGGCGCTGGTGCAGGTGTTCCTCCCGCCCGGTGCCCAGGCCGCTCAGACAAGACTCGACGTCAACGGCCGCGACGTCACGCGGGAGTTCGCCCTTCTCGGCAGCGGAAAGTTCGAAGGTCTGGTGACCGGCCTTGCCAACGGGACCAACGTGCTGACCGCTCGGCTTCCCGACGGTTACGGAGCGCACCTGACGATCACCAACCACCCGATCGGGGGCCCGATCCTCAGCGGACCCCAGCTCAAGCCGTGGGGCTGCGAGTCCGGGGCCGTCGACGCGGCCTGCAACAAGCCGATCGCCTACAGCTACTACTACAAGTCGACTGACTCGACCAAGAGCGGCCTGCAGCCCTACGACCCGGCGAAGCCGCCCACGGACGTCGCCACGACGACGACGCAGACGGGGACGACCGTGCCCTTCATCGTCCGGGTCGAGACCGGCTACGAAGATCGCGATCAGTACCAGATCGCCGCGCTGTTTCGGCCGGGCCAGCCGTGGAGCGCACTGGCGCCCCAACCCCAGTTCAACCACAAGCTGCTGATCACCCATGGAGTGTCGTGTGGCGTCGACTACCGGACCGGGACCGCCCCGAGCGTGATCACTTTCAACCCCTCTCCGGTCAGTACGGCGGCCGTGCCGGCGACGGCGGACAGCGGCCTGTACGCGCTCGGCGCCGGGTTCGCCGTGATGTCGACCGCGCTGGATTACAGCGGCCACAATTGCAACCTGCCGCTTCAGGCCGAGTCGCTGATCATGGCCAAGGAGCACCTGATCGATCGCTACGGGACGATCCGTTACACGATCGGGACCGGTTGTTCGGGCGGCTCGCTCGCGGAGCAATGGATCGCGAACGCCTACCCCGGCATCTATCAGGGGATCCTGCCGACCTGCTCGTTCCCCGATGCGTGGGGAACGGCGACCCAGTTCCTCGACTACCACCTCCTGCTGGCCTACCTCACCGATCCGTCAAAATGGGGGATTGGCACGGTGTGGAGTCCGACGCAGATGGCTGACGTCGAGGGGCATGTGTCGATCGTCAACTCCGAAGTCAGCGACAACGCCCAGTGGCACGTGGCCGTACCGACCGACAAGTGCGCTGGGGTGACCGACGCTCAGCGCTACAACGCGCAGACCAACCCGGGTGGCGTCCGCTGCGACATCCAGGACGCGGCGATCAACATATTCGGCCCAGATCCCAAGGCGTATTGGTCCGAGAGTGAGAAGAAGGCCGGCCGGGGCTTTGCCGTCCCGCCCATCGACAACGTCGGCGTGGAGTACGGCCTCACCGCGCTTCAACAGGGCAAGATCCTGCCCGGGCAGTTCGTGGACCTGAACCAGAAGGTCGGCGGGGTGGACATCGACACCAATCCAACCGCGAGCCGCATCGCAACGCGTGGAGCGGCGCTGGCCAATGCGTACCGCAGCGGCATGATCAACGAGACCAACAACCTCAACCAGACCGCGATCATCGACTGCCGCGGGCCGGACCCCGGCGCCTTCCACGACGCCTACCGGGCGTTCGCGGTACGCGCGCGGCTGGATCGCGAGCACGGCAACCACGACAATCAGCTGATCTGGGAGGGCCCGGCGGCGATCATCGGCGACACCCAGTGCAACCTCACCAGCCTGATCGCAATGGATCGCTGGCTGGGCGCCGTCGAGCAGGACACGAGCTCGAAGACGCAGGCGCAGAAGATCGCTGCCGACAAGCCCTCCGACCTCGGCGACGAGTGCTATGACGGAGCCGGGACCAAGGTTTCCGACGGGCTCTGCCCGCCGGGTGTCGTGCCGATCTACGGGACGCCGCGCACCGTCGCCGGCGACCCGATCACGACCGACGCCAACAAGTGCCAGCTGGAACCGCTCAATCGCTCGGCCAACTACGGGCCGATTCCGTTCACCGATGCGCAATGGACGCAGCTGCAGTCGCTGTTCCCAGACGGAGTCTGTGACTTCAGCAAGCCCGGCGTGGACCAGCAGCCAACGATCCCGTGGATGACGTATCAAGACCCGAGCGGCAACGTGATCTACGGCGGCCGGCCGATGGGACCGGAGCCGGCCTCGATCCCGTTCGGCCCCGACGCTGCCTGCACCCGCGCCCCTGGCTTCATCGCCGGCTCATCTCTCGGGCCGGTCAGGCTGGGCATGACCCGGGGTCAGACCCGCCGCCTGTTCCCCCGCTTCTCCACCCGCCACCACCGCTACATGGACTTCTTCTGCCCAGCCGTCAACGGCATCCGCGTCGGGTACCCCTCCCCTGCTCTGCTGCGGAGCCTCTCCCGGCCCCAGCGAGCGCGCGTGCACGGCCGCGCCATCCTCGTCCTCACCGCCAACCCCAGCTACGCGCTACGCGGTGTGCACCCGGGGGCCAAGCTCGCCGCCGTCGCGAGGCGGCTGAAGGTCGGACGACGGTTCCAGATCGGGCTGAACTCGTGGTACCTCGCCCCTGCGGGACCGAGCCGCGGGGTGCTCAAGGTCCGCCACGGCCGAATCGAGGAGATCGGACTTGTCAACAAGCGGCTGACCACCAGCCGCATCGCCTCCAGGCGCTTCCTGGCCAGATTCTCCTAAAGGCGACCGGGCTGGCCGTGCGGCGCCGCGTTGGGTCACGGGTACTCCAGGCGAGGCGTGTTCTCCTTCGGGCGGCCCTCGGGAGTGCAGTCGAGGATGTTCCAGTAGGGCCACATGAAGTCGACGTGACGTGACTCCTCGCCCTCCCGGTGTGAGCCCCAGAACAGCTCAGAGCTCCACCAGTGGTGGATCTGGCCACCGTGACGGACGAACACGTGAGCGATCGGCCACTGCCGGCCCTCGTCGTCCTCGGCGCCGTAGTCGACGTTGAACCCGTTCTCCCCGCTGGAGAGCAGGCGGACGTCGGCCCAGCGGCGGCTGTGTGCGTGGGCGCGGAACTGCTCGATCGGCGCCTTGGCCGACACCGCGAGGTTGATCCGCTGCGTCAGGTGGACGGCTTGGCCGGCGACCGCGTCGATGATCGAAGTGCAGTTCGGGCACGGGGAGCCAATCGAATTCCCGTCGGGGCCCTCGACGAACATGAAGCTGTAGAGAAACAGCGTGTCTTTGCCCTCCGCAAACAGCTCCGAGAGTCGCACGGCGCGTCGAGTCCCCGTGCTGGAGTCCCATTCTTGGAACTCGTAGTCGCTCGGCACAACGCCGCCGAGCGGCAGCTGTCGCCGTTGTTCTGCCACTGCCTCGGTGCGATCCCGCACATCCTTCTCAGCGCGAAGCAATGCGTCGCGCGCCTGGCGATACTCCTCCGACTCACCGGGGAAGCGCATCCCGTGCAGATGGTCAGGCTCTTTGGTCATATCGGCCTCGATCGGTTCTCGTCGATCTCATAAACGCAAAAACCCCGCCGAAGCGGGGCTTTCGTAGAGCCCTCTGTCGGACTCGAACCGACGACCCCTTCCTTACCATGGAAGTGCTCTACCAGCTGAGCTAAGAGGGCGCTGCTGACCCAGCGTATCGAGTTGCGGTCAGGTCGCGTAGGCCGCGCGCAGCAGGGTCAGCATCTGGTGGGCGGCGGTCGATCCGAGGGGCGTGCCGCTGGCGTCGGCGAAGCCGATCTCCAGGTGGGGGCCCGTGGAGGTGCCGATACTGCCATCGCCGACGTGGGCGATGGGCTGGCCGACGGCCACGTCGGATCCGACGGCGGCGAGCCGCGCGGGTCCGGCGAAGCCGTAGTAGACGTCGAAGTGTCCGTCGAGCGGCTGGTCACAGCGCAGGACCGGTGCCGAGGGCCCGAGGCCACCGATGCCGTGGAGTACGACGGTCCCGGTGCAGACCGCGAGCTCCGGGGTGCCGGCGGGCGCGGCGATGCTGACGCCCTGGCCGAGCGACCAGGTCGCCGGAGGAGCGGCGTCGCCGGCAGTCATGGGAAACGGCATGGCCGCGCCGTGCGACCCGGCCGGCGTGCCCGGACCCGACCCCGCCCGCGTCGGAGCCGGGGTCGCCGGCTGAGCGGCGCGCAGGCGGTCGAGCTGCTGGGTCAACTGGTCGACCTGCACCTGCGCGGAGGCGAGCTGGCCGGTCGCCGTCGCCTTGGCCTGGGCCGCCGCCAGCTGCTCGGCCACCAGCCTCAGCTGGTATCGCGCTACCTGATTGCGCTCCGACAGCACGTGGTCGGCCACCACCTGGGCGCGCGCCGTGAGCCGGCCGAGCGTCGTGGCCTCGCTGGCGACGGCGCGGCGCGCCGAGCGGACGCGCCCGACGACGAGGGCATCCTGTTGCTCGACTCGCTGGGCGAAGGCCAGGCGCTCGAGCAGATCCTGGAAGCCGTTGGCCTCGAGGACGACGCTGATGATGTCCGGGCGCTCGCCCTCGTAGCTGCCGACCAACTGCTGCGCGAGGACGTGCTCGGCCGCCGCCTTGGCCGCCTCCAGGCCGCCGAGCTTGCGCTGCGCGGCATCGAGCTGGTCGCGAACCCGCAGCAGCTGGGTGCGACGGGTGCTCAGATCCCGCTGTAGCCCGGAGACCCGGATTTGCAGCGCGGCGATGCCGCCGCCGAGGTCACCGGCGCGACGGCCGGCGCCGGCGACCGTGCCGGCGAGCTGGGAGACGCGGTGCTGGCCGGCGGCGAGCTGCTGCTGCGCCTGGACGACGGTCGCGGGCGGCGCAGCCGCCGGGCTGGGGACGGCGCCGTCCCCCAGGGCGGCGGCCGTTCCCGCGATGAGCAGGGCCAGGACCACCGGACGTCGTCTGAGACCTCGCTGAGTTCGTGCCAAGAGCCGCACCGATGCTCGCCTTCCTGCACGGGGCAGGAGCGCGCGGCAACCTAACACGCGCGAGCCGCAGTGCCCGCAGGCGGCGGCCCATGCACGAAAAGCTGCAGGCGACTACTCGGCCCACGAGATGCTGACGACGCGCAGATCGCGCGGGGCCCCGTCGGCGCGCAGGCGCTTGGCGCGCCCGGTGTGCAGCTCGGCGGCCTGACCGGCGTCCAGCTGAGACAAGAGCACGTCGGAGACGAGAACCTGGTCGCCCTTGGCGGCGTCGGCGACCCGAGCCGCGACGTTCACGTCGACGCCGAGGTAGTCGCCGCCCAGCCGGCGCGGAGATCCCCAGTGCACCCCGGCCCGCAGTCGGGGGTGGTAGCCGCCGACGTCGATCTCGCTCACCGCCGAGCGGGCCTCGAGGGCCGCCTGCACCGCGTCGGAGGCGCTGAGGAACGTGGCCATCACGCCGTCGCCGAGGCGCTTGATTATTCGCCCGCGCGAGCGCAGGATCGCCGCCTCGACGCGGTTGCCGACCTCGCGCAGGAGATCGAGGGCGGGACCGTCTCCGGCCCGCAGCGCCCATGAGGAGAATCCGACGAGGTCGGTGAACAGGACCGCCATCGGCTGGTCGCCGTGGCCGCGGCCGGTGGCCTCCGAGAGTGACTGCCACACCTGCAGCGCGCCCAGCCCGAGCTCCTGCAACACGCTCTTTCGCTCGGGCTGCAGCGCCGAGACGCGGCGCGCGACCACCTCCACCGGCTGCGCCCCGGCGGTCGACATCGGGTCGCCGAAGCGCTCGTCTCCGGGGAGGCGCCGGCGCAGGCGCTGGGCGGCGGTCAGCAGCGACGGCTGGGAATCGACCTGGACGGCCAGCCGGCGCAGCATCGCCGCGCGGTCCTCAGAGCTGCTCTCGACGACCTCGTCGTCAGGGCCCTCCGAAGGCTCGAGTTCGTCGGATTCCATTTGTCGCGCTGGCCGATCGGGCCCAGATGGCGGGAGCAGGATTCGAACCTGCGAAGGCTGAGCCGCGACGTTTACAGCGTCGTCCCTTTGACCACTCGGGTATCCCGCCGGACGGGCGCTGAGTCTAGCGACGCTGCCGCGGGGAGGAGGGGTTCGCCGGGATCGATCTCGAATCGCTCGTACTTCGGACCGCCCAGGTGCAGACCGCTTCCGCCCTCCACATCGGTCGACGGGATGAGCCACCGACGGCCATCACCGACGACAACGAAAAGGTACTCGTAGCGGCTGGGGTCAAGGCGCTTGACGACGCCGCTCCAGCTGCGGTTGCCGCCCCTTGTGCACACCGACACCTCCCAGCGGCGGTGGCGAAACTGAGTCGACGTCTTGACCTGGACCCGCCGGACGCGCTCGCCCCAGTCGACGATGAAGTCGAAATCACGCGGGTTGTGAAAGAACGGCATGAACACCGGCACCCCGCGCTCCGCGAACCACACGGCGGCCAGCTGCTCGCCTCTTTCGCCCTGCCCTCGAGGATCTCGCTTGCCACCGTCCATGCACCAAACATACGTTCGGTGCCGGACGGAAAAGTCCCTGCTAGGAGGCGTCTCTCAGTCGTTGGGCCTCGGGCAGCGCCTCGAGCTTCTTGAGCGTGTGGTTCTCGATCTGGCGGATCCGCTCGCGGGTCACGTTGAACGCCCGGCCGACCTCCTCGAGCGTGAACGGCCGCTCACCGGTCAGCCCGAAGCGCATCTCGATCACCTCGCGCTCGCGGGTCGGCAGGGCGGCGAGGGCGCGGCGCAGGTTCTCGCGGCGCAGGCGCTCGGAGGCCAGCTCGAACGGGGACTCGGCCGTCTGGTCCTCGACGAAGTCACCGAGCGACGAGTCGTCCTCCTCGCCCACGGGCTTCTCCAGCGAGATGGGCTGCTGGGCGAGGCGCAGGACGTCGCGGACCTCGCGCACGGTCGTCTCGAGCTCGAGCGCGATCTCGTCGGGCGTCGGCTCGCGTCCCAGCTGCTGGACGAGCTGGCGCTCGACGTGGACCACCTTGTTGAGCTTCTCCACCATGTGCACGGGGATGCGGATGGTGCGCCCCTTGTCGGCGATCGCCCGGGTGACGGCCTGGCGGATCCACCACGTGGCGTAAGTGGAGAACTTGTAGCCGCGGCGGTAGTCGAACTTCTCGACCGCGCGGATCAGGCCCATCGAGCCCTCCTGAATGAGGTCGAGGAACGTGAGGCCGCGACCGAGGTAGCTCTTGGCGATAGACACGACCAGACGCAGGTTCGCCTCGATCATGTGCTGCTTGGCCAGCATGTCCCCGCGCTCGATGCGCCGGGCGAGCAGCACCTCCTGCTCGGCGGTCAGCAGGCTCACGCGACCGATCGAGCGCAGGTAGAGCCGCAGCGAGTCCAGGCTCGGCTCCACCGTCAGATCGACCTCCACCTTCTTGGTCGGCTCGGCGTCGGGCTCCTCCTTGCGCCGGGCGTTGGCCTCGACGCTGCTGCCCTCGGACCGGGCGAGCCGGCCGTCGGCCCCGACGACGACGATTCCCTGCTCATCGAGGTAAGCGTGCAGCTCCTGCACCTGCTCCTTGGTGACCTCCACCTCCTCGAGGCAGGCCTCGAGCTCAGCGAAGGTGAGAAAGCCGCGGTCCTGGGCCTCGGCGATCATGCCACGAAGCTCATCGAGCTCCGCAATGGGGGTCTCATCGCTCAACAGAACGATTTCGTCAACGCTCACAGCCCCTGAGCTCCTTATCGACGCGGCCTCGAGACTCCCCGGTGAAGGGGCCTCTCCCTCTCGTACCTCTCTACCTCTCGTAACGCTTGCTACGAGCCCCAGTGATACCACAAACCCCGGGCAGCCGCTGTCCTCGCCCCACCGCGGCGCGTACCGCAACCTCTACCCTGTACGGCGGGATGAGTACCACCGACCGCACCGCCACCTCCATGGTCGACGTCCAGGCGCGCGTCCCGAGCGTCGCGCTCAGCCTGTCGCGGGTGGGCGTGACCGGCGTCGAGAAGGTGATCCGGCTGACCCACAACGGTTCCAAGCAGCTGTTCTCGGCCCGCTTCGAATGCGTGGTCGAGCTCGGCTCGGCTCAGAAGGGCGCGCACATGTCGCGCTTCGAGGAGGTCGTCAACGAGGCCATCGGCGAGGTCGTGCTCGGCGACTCCCCGTTCCGGGCCGAGGCGCTGGCCGAGCACATCGCGCAGCTGGTGCGCGATCGTCAGGGCGCGCGCCGCGCCGAGGTGACGGTCGAGGCCCGCTTCCCCGAACACCGGCCCGCGCCCGTCTCGGGGGTCAACACCCAGGAGATCTACACCCTCCACGGCGTCGCTGCGGCCACCGAGCTGGGGACCCGCCGGCTCACCGGCGTGACCGCCCAGGGGATCACGGCGTGTCCGTGCGCCCAGGAGCTGATCGCCGACGCCGCCCGGGAGCGCCTCGGTCAGGAGGGCTTTGACGCGGACGAGATAGCGCGGATCCTCGAGGCGGTGCCGATGGCGACCCACAACCAGCGCGGCCTCGGAACCCTGTACGTCGGCTGCCCCGAGGGGTGCGACGACGAGATCGACGCCGCCACGCTGCTGAGGATCGTCGAGCAGTCGATGTCATCGGAGATCTACGAGCTGATGAAGCGCTCCGACGAGGCGCACGTCGTCGAGAAGGCCCACCGACACCCGCGGTTCGTCGAGGATTGCGTGCGCGAGATGGTGCGCGGGGTGATCGAGGGCCTCCCCCAGCTCGACGACGGCGCGTTCGTCTCCGCACGCCAGGTCAACCTCGAGACGATCCATCAGCACAACGTCGTCGCCGAGCGCTTCGGCACGCTGGCCGAGATCCGCTCAGAGCTCGCGACCGGCACGCCTCCCGCCGCCCACACCAGCCTGCAGGCGTGGCTGGCGGGCACCCCCTAGGACCGACCGCCCAACCGCCCCACGAGCCACGCGCACGATGCAGGCGATCGTCCTCGAGCAACCCGGTCAGCCGCTGCGGGCGACGACCGTCGCCGATCCGCAGCCCGGCCCCCGTCAGCTGCGGCTCACCGTCTCGGCGTGCGCGGTCTGCCGCACCGATCTGCATCTGCGCGACGCCGAGATCGAGGCACCCACGCTGCCGGTCATCCTCGGTCATCAGATCGTCGCCACCACTGACGACGGGCGACGGGTTGGCGTTCCCTGGCTGGGCTGGACCGACGGCGAGTGCCGCTACTGCACGAGCGGCCGCGAGAACTTGTGCGTCAACGCCCGCTTCACCGGCCGTGACATCGACGGCGGCTTCGCGGAGCTGACCGTCGCCGACGAGCGCTTCTGCCTGGAGCTGCCCGACGAGCTCTCCGACGTGCAGGCGGCGCCGCTGCTGTGCGGCGGCCTGATCGGCTACCGGGCGCTGCGGCTGGCCGGCGATGCGCCGCGTCTCGGCCTCTACGGCTTCGGCTCGGCCGCTCACCAGATCTGCCAGGTGGCCGTCCACCAGGGTCGTGAGGTCTACGCGTTCACGCGTCCCGGCGACGATCGCACCCAGGGCTTCGCCCGCGAGCTCGGCGCGACCTGGGCGGGCGCCAGCGATGAGGCGCCCCCCGAGGAGCTCGACGCCGCGATCATCTTCGCCTCCGCCGGCGGTCTCGTCCCGGCGGCGCTCCGAGCGCTGGCCCCGGGCGGGACGGTCGTCGCCGCCGGCATCCACATGTCCGACATCCCGTCGTTTCCCTATGAGGACCTGTGGCACGAGCGGACGATCCGCTCGGTGGCCAACCTCACGCGCGACGACGGCCGCGAGTTCCTGGCCCTGGCCCGCGAGTCCGACCTTCAGACGACGGTGACCACGTATCCGCTGGCCGAGGCCGAAACGGCGCTCGCCGACCTGCGGGCGGGGGCGTTCACCGGCTCGGCCGTGCTCGTCGTGTAACGCATGTTCTAGGGTTGTCGCCATGCCCCTCGTTCCCATGGTCATCGAGCGCACAGCCCGCGGCGAGCGCGAGTTCGACATCTACAGCCGTCTGCTCAACGAGCGGATCATCTTCATCGGGTCCCCGATCGACGATCAGGTCGCCAACGTCGTCGTCGCCCAGCTCCTGCACCTGGAGTCCTCGGACCCCGACAAGGACATCTCGATCTACATCAACTCGCCGGGCGGCTCGATCTACTCGGGGCTGGCGATCTACGACACCATGCAGTTCGTCAAGCCCGACATCTCCACGATCTGCGTGGGCATCGCCATGTCGATGGGCTCCCTGCTGCTGACCGGTGGCGCGCACGGCAAGCGCTTCTCGCTGCCCAACAGCCGGATCCTGATCCACCAGCCGTCAGCCGGCTTTGAGGGGCAGTCGACCGATATCGAGATCCACGCCCGGGAGATCCTCAACATCCGCCGGCGAACGGACGAGATCTACGCGCACCACACCGGCCAGTCGGTGGAGCAGGTTCACCTCGACATGGAGCGCGACCGCTTCTTCAAGGCCGATGAGGCCGTCGAGTACGGGCTGATCGACCGCGTGATCGACAAACACTGAGCCCCGCGGCCCCGCCGGCCGGCGGGAACGCCGGGGAGCTAGGCCGCCGGGCGCCGCTGCGAGGCGTCGGGCTCGGCCTTGGCGTGCTCGGCCTTGCTCTCCCGCGCGTCGCGGACATCCCGGGTGGTCTCCCGGGCCTCCCGGGCCTCCGCGGCCCGGATCAGCGTCTTGAGCTCGGCCACGTCGATCTCGACGGTGTGGCCTTCACCTTCGATCACATCACCGTCGTCGAACTCGGGTCGCGCGCGAGGACGCAGCTGCTGGAACTGCTGGGCAGCGTGTGACGCCGACGGGATCGGCGACAGGCGCACGGGCTGGGTGACCGGAGGCGGCGCCTTGATCTGGGCGCGGAACTCCACCTGCGTTCCCCCCTCTCCCCACTCGATGGCAAAGCGGCCATCGAGGCGCGAGCCCACCCAGGCGACGATCACCATGACGATGCCGACGATGATCAGCGGGAGCGTCCACACCGAATTGGTGATCCACACCACGCCGGCGAGCAGCAGGATGACGCCGACGACGCCCAGCCGGGTGCGCGGCGAGCGCAGGTGATCGCCCAGCCATCCAGCCAGCGACGACAGACGCTTCTGCCAGACGGCCGGCTTGGCGGGGGGCGGCGGGGTCGGAGCGGCCGGGGCGGCGGGAGCGGGATCCTCCGGGGAGGTCCCGGGTGTCGTCGCGCTCTGGCCCTGCGGGTCCTCTTTGGGCATGTCCACCACCTTGAGCTTCGCTACCCGTCCCGCCCTTCATTCAACCCGGCCGCGACGTTTCCTGCCCGTCGCGATCAGGTCGCGGGCGCCCGCCGGATCCGCCCCGAGCCCTGACCACGCGTCTCGGGCGGCTCGGGGGCAGTCGGCTTGGCGAGCGCCCAGAAGATCATCAGCGCGCCGAACACGAGCATCGCGAGGCCCGTCCACAGATCGATGTTGATCCCGGCGGCCTTGTGCTTGATCGTGTGCGAGCCGAACAGGCCCAGGGCGACGAGGATCAGGCCGTAGAGCACGAACAGGCCGCCGATCAGGCGGCGGATGTCGAACCGGTTGGCCGCCTTGGCCGCCGCGATCTCGTCCTCGTCGCTGATGCCGGTCGACTGCAGCGGCTCGTCATCGTCGGATGCGCCGGGGACTCCGAACGGTCTATCGGTGGATGACATGGCTCTCCTCAGTGGTTCGTTTCGTAAGTACGGCGACACCGAGAGTGGTCGCCGGTGGATGCCTGGCAAGGACGCAGGAGTCGATGCGTGGCCCTGCCACGTGAGACTCCGAGGACGCAGCCAGGCGCCGCCGGAGGCCGCTCGAATGTCGTCGTATTTGCGAAACGGGCCACTAGGCGAAGATGATGTTCAGGATCACGAGCAGGCCGATCGCGACGCCGCCCAGGAGGGCCGGCGATCGCCACCACAGCTTGTCGCGCGGATCGGCGTTCTCCTCGGCCTCCTCGTCGCGGGTCAGCCCCCAGACGAGTCCCCGCAGCTCCTCGGTCGGCTTGGGCTTGGTGACCAGCGAGACCACCACCATCACGGCGGCGTCGACGAGGAAGGCGATGATCGCCTGCCAGAAGCTCCCGCTCAGCGCCGAGCCGAAGTGAAAGATCGTGTGGTACGCGGCGAGGCGGTTGACCGCGTAGGCGGCGACGGTGCCGGCGATGAGGCTGAAGAAGCCACCCCAAGCGCTCGCCCGGCGCCACACCATCGCGATGATGAAGGTGGCGAACAGCGGCGCGTTGAAGATCGAGAACAGCGTCTGGATGTAGTTCATGATGTTCGAGTAGCCCTTGGCGATGAACGCCGTGGCGATCGAGATCAGGATTCCGCCGATCGTCACCAGCCGCCCGGCCCGCAGGTAGTACGCCGAATCGCGGTCCTTGGCGAAGTAGGCCTGGATCAGGTCGTAGGTCACCACCGTGTTGAACGCCGTCACGTTGGCGGCCACGCCGGCCATGAACGCGGCCAGCATGCCGGTCACGGCCAGTCCGAGCATCCCCTCGGGCAGGTAGTTGCCGATCAGGTGCGGGATCGCGGTGTTGTATTGCATCCCGAGAGCACTGCCGACGCCGAGGCCCTTGACGGTGACGACCGCGATCAGGCCGGGGAGGATGATGATCGCCGGGAGGAAGATCTTCGGGAACGCGCCGATCAGTGGCGTACGGCGCGAGGCCGACATGTTGCGCGCCGACAGCGCCCGCTGCACCTCGGCGAAGTTCGTCGTCCAGTATCCGAACCCGAGCACGAAGCCGAGCCCGAACACGACCCCGACCCAGTCCGACATCAGCGGGTTGGTGACGTGGTGGATCCCCAGTCCGCGCCAGGCGTGCAGGCCCGCCTCGCCGAGCGGCTTGAAGTGCTTGACCCGGTTCACCAGGCCGTTGACGCCGCCCACGGCATGCAGTGCCACCAGCGTCAGCGGCAGCAGCGCAGCGACGATGATGAAGAACTGGAGCACTTCGTTGTAGATCGCCGAGGTGAGGCCCCCGAGCGTGATGTAGACGAGCACCAGGGCGGCGGCAATCAGGATCGCCAGGGCGATCGACCAGCCGAGCATGAGGTGGATGATCAGCGCCAGCGCGAACAGGTTGACCCCGGAGATCAGCACGGTGGCGAGCGCGAACGTGGCCGCGTTGAAGGCGTGCGTGGCCTCGTTGAAGCGCAATCGCAGGTACTCGGGCACCGAGCGGACCTTCGCCCCGTAGTAGAACGGCATCATCACCAGCCCGAGGAACACCATCGCCGGGACGGCGCCGAGCCAGTAGTAGTGCACCGCGGCGACGCCGTACTGGGCGCCGTTGGCGGCCTGTCCGAGGATCTCGAGCGCCCCCAGGTTGGCGGCGATGAACGCCAGGCCGGTGATCCAGGCCGGCAGCGAGCGGCCGGAGAGAAAGAAGTCGAGGTCGGTCTTGATCGCCAACCGGGCGATGAACCCGATTCCCAGCACGACCGCGAAATAGATCCCCAGGATCACGTAGTCGATCACGCTCGGATGAAGCCGGAGCATCCTCCCCTACCTCCCCTTCTCGACGCTGTAGCTCGCTATCTAGGCGACGGCGTGCTCGATCTCTCCCAACCCTTCGATTGCGATTCGTACCCGGTCGCCGGAGCGCAGAAACTTCGGCGGGTCGAACGCCATCCCCACGCCGTTGGGGGTGCCGGTCAGGATGAGATCGCCGGGCATCAGCGTGTTCGTCTGCGAGATGAAGTCAACGAGCTCCTGACAGCCGAAGATGAGATCCGAGGTGCGGCTGTCCTGGCGCAGCTCCCCGTTGACCCACGTCTGCAGCCGCAGGTCGTCGGCATTGGACACCTCGTCGGCGGTCGTCACCCACGGACCGAACGGGCAGAACGTGTCGGCGCCCTTGGCTCGTGTCCATTGTGGCTCGGCGCCCTGGAGATCGCGCGCGGAGACGTCGTCGGCGACGCAGTAGCCGCCGATCGTGCCGCCGGCGCCGATCACGATCGTCAGCTCGCCCTCGTAGTCCAGGCGCCTGACGACGGCCGGGCACCGGATCGGGCCGCTCGGCGGGGCGACGGAGCCGCGCACCTTGACGAAGACGATCGGCCGCTCGGGAGCCGTGTTGCCGGTCTCTTCGACGTGCTTGGCGTAGTTGAGACCGATGGCGTAGATCGTGCCCGGTTCGGGAACCGGAGCCAGGAGGCTGACCTCCGACAGCTCCCAGGACCCGAGCGAGGCCTGCGGAACATCGCCGGCGGCCAGCGCCTGGCGGACGCCGTCGGGGCCGCCGAACGCTTCGACGCGTCCGTCGCGGACGATTCCCGCCAGGGGCTCGTCGCGACCGGGGGCTATGAAGGTGGCCAGCTTCATCGCTCGCGGCAGCCTATAACGAGATGGCGGGTGCGCGATGTCTCAGGGCAACCGGTACTCGCCGAGCGCGACGATCACGGCGCCGCCGCCGACGGTCACCCCGGTCACCGCCTCGGCCGATCCCTCGACCGCCGCTCTCAGCACCGAGGGCCGCCCGATCTCTGCCCCCTGGTGGATCTCCAGCGTCTGGCCAAACGCCGTCCGTCCGTGACGGGCCAGGTGCACGGCGAGGGGACCGGCGGCCGACCCGGTGGCCGGGTCCTCGGCCACGCCCAGCGCCGGGCCGAACATCCGCGTCTTGACCCGCGCGCCTCCGTGAAGGACGGCGAAGCAACTCACCCCGACGGTCCCGACCGCCGCCAGCGCCCGCATGTCCGGGGCCAGCGCCGCCACCGCAGCTTCGTCGGGCAGCTCCACGTAGGTGTGGCGGGGCCCGTTGTCGTAGACCTCGACCGGCAGCCCCGAACGGTCGACGCCCAGCGCCGCCAGCAGATCGCGCTCGGCCTCGAACGCCGACCAGGTGGGGATCGGCTGCTGCATCTCGCCGTAGACGACGTCCTCCCCGTCGCGGCGCAGGGCAACGGGCACGATCCCCGCCCCGGTGCTCAGCCGGACCGTATCCAGACCGCGCTCGGTGCCGAGGACGAACGCCGTCCCGAGCACGGGATGACCGGCGAACGGCAACTCGACCGTGGGCGTGAAGATGCGCACCCGGGCGTCGATGCCGGCGTCACCGTCGGACCCGAGCACGAAGACCGTCTCTGACAGGTTGAGCTCACGCGCGGTTTGCTGCATGACCTCGTCGCTGACTCCCTCGCCGTCGGTGAACACCGCCACCGGGTTGCCCTGGAGGGGAACATCGGTGAAGACGTCGGCGATCGCGTAGGCGTGCACGGCCGGCCTAGTACTTGCCCAGCGCCTTGGCCAGCAGGCGGTGCAGGTCGTCGCGCTCAGCGGCGCTGAGCGATCCCAGCACCTCGTCCTCCACGACCGTCCGCGCCTCCCGAGCGCGATCGAAGCGGGCCATGCCGTCGTCGGTGATCTGCACGAGGTGGCGGCGACGATCGGCGGGGTCGCGCACGCGGTGCACGAGGCCCGCGTCCTCGAGCTCGTTGAGCAGCAGCACGAGGTTGTTGGCGTCCATCATCAGGATCTCGGCCAGGGTCTGCTGGGCCATCCCCGCCTGCTCGGCGATATAGGAGAGCGCGACGTAGTGGCGCAGGGGCATACCGAGCAGCGACTCAGGCGTCTTGCGGATCGCGGATTTGGAGAGCTGCGCGAGCAGCGTCAGCGTGCCCGCCGGGCGCGTCGCCGTCATTGGGGGATCGTACCCAATCGCCGGGCTGATCACTTTACAAGAGATCATCATCTATGTAATGATGATCCCTATGACATCAATCGACCGCCGAAAGTCTCCGCACGCGCGCTGGATCGCGCTCGCCGTCGTCTGCCTGGGACAGCTCATGAGCATCATGGACGGCACGATCGTCACCGTCGCCCTGCCCTCCATCCAGCGCGACCTGCACTTCACGCAGTCTTCCCTGTCCTGGGTGCTCAACGGCTACTTCATTACCTTCGGCAGCTTCCTGCTGCTCGGCGGGCGACTCGGTGACCTGGTGGGCCGCCGGCGCATCTTCCTCGCGGGCGTGACCCTCTTCACCCTGGCGTCGGCCGCCTGCGGACTCGCGCGCTCGAGCGCGGTCCTCGTGCTCGCGCGCTTCATCCAGGGCCTCGGGGGCGCGGGCGCGGTGTCGGCGATCGTCGCCATCATCGCCGCCGAGTTCCCCGCGCCGGGCGAGCGCGCGAAGGCGATGAGCCTGTACACGCTCACCGTCTCCGCCGGGGCCTCGATCGGGCTGATCGCCGGCGGTGCGATCACCCAGCTGCTCGACTGGCACTGGATCTTCTTCATCAACCTGCCGGTGGGCATCGCCACGGTGCTGCTCGGACGGGTCTGGATCGCCGAGAACACCGGTCTCGGTCTCGGTCGCGACGTCGATGCCGTCGGCTCGGTGCTGATCACCGCCGCCCTTGTCGTCGGCGCCTACGCGATCGTGACGGCGAGCTCGCACGGCTGGGGCTCACCGCACACGCTCGGCCTCGGCGCGGCGTCGCTCGTCCTCGTCGCCACCTTCGTCGCGGTCGAGGCCCGGCTGGGCGCACGCGCGATCATGCCCCTGCGCATCTTTGCCGTCCGCGGCCTGGCCAGCTCCAGCCTCGTCCGCGGGCTGTTGATCACCGGCATGTACGCGATGTTCTTCATCGGCGCGCTGTACCTCGAGCACGTGCGCGTTTACGGCGTGCTGAGCACCGGGGTGGCCTTCCTGCCCCAGACCCTGCTGCTCGCGGCCCTGTCGCTGGGCCCCGTCGCGTGGGCGGTGAAGCGCTTCGGACCGCGCCGGCCCCTGATCCTCGGTCTGGCGCTGGCCGGTGCCGGGCTCGCCCTGCTCACCGGTATCGGGCCGCACACCCCGTACCTGCCGGGGGTGCTCGTGCCGTTCTCGCTGATGGGGCTGGGCGCGGGGCTCTCGTTCATGCCGCTGCTGACGATCGCCATGGCGGACGTCCCGCGGGCCGACGCCGGCCTGGCCTCCGGCATCGTCAACACGTCGCTACAGGTCTCCACCGCGATCGGCGTGGCCGTGCTCGGCACGCTGTCCGGCAGCCGCACGCATGCCCTCCTCAGCCACGGCGCGGCGCGCGCCACGGCGCTCCTCGGCGGCTACCGGCTGGCGTTCGGCGTCGGCGCCGGATGCGTGGCCGCCGCGCTGCTCGCGGCCCTGGTGTTGATCGTCAGGCCGGCCCGCCGGACGACTCCGACGCCATGTCGAGCAGCGTCGTCACCGTCGTCCAGTTACGCGCCGTCGCGGTGACCCCCAGGCCCTTGCCGGCGAGCCCGTTCCACAGCTTGGAGCGCGCCACCCCTTCGGGGTGCCAGGCGTAGATCTCGCGCCCGCGTGCCACCACCCGCTCATCCCCGACCGCCTGTTCCTGGAGGCGGTCGATCACCTCGGCGGACGGCTTTCCGTCGAGAAAGCTCACCTGGTAGCGCTTGGGGTTGTCGACCACGTCGCCGAGCGGGTCGGCCTTCACCACTGCGGCCAGCTGGGCGCGACTGCGCACGATCACCGGCACCTCGAAGCCGAACCGCTCAGAGATGAGCCGTGCCAGCTCGCGCTCCACGTCGGCGGGCTTGGCCGAGCTGCGGAGCACGATGTTGCCGCTCTGCACGTAGGTGCGCACGTCCGCGTAGCCGGCCTCGGTGAGCAGCGCCCGCAGCTCGGCCATCGGCACGCGCCGGTTCGGACCGAGGTTGATACCGCGCAGCATGGCGACGTGGACCGCCATGAGCTCTAGAAGAGCGCGGACTGGCCGGGGATGCCCTCGCGCCGCCGGCCCGGCGGGACCTGTCCAAGCGCCGCGGCGATGTCCTGGGCGATCGCGGCCTCCGAGCGCGACGCGATCAGCGGCTGCTCGATTCCCTCGACGTGGACGAGGGTGCGCCGCCCGTCGCCACGCTCCTCGCCCTCGATCGGGACGAGCGCGTACACGCGATCGGCCCGGACGAACTTGCCGTATCCCAGTGCGACCATCGGCGTTGCGCGCGCCATCCTGGGGCGCATGCTACGCGGGTCGGCGGGCGTCTTTTTCAGTCGGTAGGGCTGCCCGCCCGCCGAGCTAGCCGGCGAGGATCAGGGCGAGACGGCGCTCGAGGGCGTCACCGAGCACCTCGCGCACCGGCCCGGGCTCGAAGCGCTCGACGAGGGCGGACAGGAAGCCCTCGATGACGAGCTGCTTGGCCAGGTCCTCGGGCAGGCCGCGGGAGCGCAGGTAGAAGAGCTGCTCGGGGTCGACCTGAGCGACGGCCGCGGCGTGCGTGCAGCGCACGTCGTTGGCCTGGATCTCGAGGCCGGGGATCGCGTCGGCATGAGCGCGCTTGGAGATCAGCAGGTTGCGCGACTCCTGGAAGGCGTCGGTCTTCTGCGCGCCGGGATCGACGATGATGTTGCCCTTCCAGACCGCGCTCGAGCGGCCCTGGAGAACCCCGCGGAAGGCGAGGTCCGAGGTGGTGTTCGGCGCGGCGTGCTCCTGCGTGGTGTCGAAGTCGATGTGCTGGCGGCCGTGCGTGGCGTAGGCGCCGGTCACCCGGGCGTCGGCGCCCTCGCCGCTCAGCCGCGTCTCCATGCGCACGTGACCCTGCACGGAGCCAAAGCCGAGCGCGACCCAGTCCAGACGGCCGTCGCGGCCGATCTCCGCGCGCTGGGCGCCGAAGATCCAGCTCTTCTCCGACAGATCCTGACCGCACACGTAGCGCAGCCGGGCGTTGTCGCCGACGACGAGCTCGCTGACGACGTTGAAGACGCCGTCGACCTCGGCGTCGCCGGAGAGGAACTGCTCCCAGACCTCGACCTGAGCGCCCTCCTCGACGACGATCAGGGTGCGCTGGTTGAGCAGCGTGCCGGTCTTCGCCTGAACGGTCTGCAGCGAGATCGGCGCCTCGACGATCACCCCGCGCGGAACGTAGACGAGCGCGGTGCCCCGCGCCCCGGCGTCGTTGAGCTCCACGAAGACGTCGTCCTGCGCGGAGACGAGCGAGCCGAGATGGCGCGCCACCAGCTCCGCGGGCGCCGCGTCCAGGGTGGTGACGAGAACCCCGTCGGGCAGCTCGCCGGGATCGTCGAGCGCGAACAGGGGGTCGGCCGTCGCGGCCTCATCCGGTGCCACCCGCTCATAGGCGGCGAGGTCGAGTCCCGAGATATCGGTGAACTCCCACCCCGGCCGCCCCTTGAACTGCGGCAGCTCGATGACGGAACTAGCCAATCGAGCCCTCCATCTGCAACTCGATCAGGCGGTTCATCTCGACGGCGTACTCCATCGGGAGCTCCTTGGTGATCGGCTCGATGAAGCCGTTGACGATCAGCTTGGAGGCCTCCTCCTCGGAGATGCCGTGGGTCATGAGGTAGAACAGCTGGTCCTCGCCGACCTTGGAGACGGTCGCCTCGTGGCCGACGTTGACGTCGTCCTCGGAGATGCGGATCGTCGGATAGGTGTCAGACCGCGAGTCCTCGTCGAGCAGGAGTGCGTCGCAGACGACCTTGGAGCGAGAGCCGTGCGCGCCCTTGGCGATCTCCAGCAGTCCGCGGTAGGAACCGCGTCCGCCGTCCTTGGAGATCGACTTGGCGAAGATGTTCGACGTCGTGTTGGGCGCGGCGTGAACGATCTTGCCGCCCGCGTCCTGGTGCTGATCGGCGCCGGCGAAGGCGATCGAGAGGATCTCGCCGTGGGCGCGCTCGCCCATCAGATAGACGCTGGGGTACTTCATCGTCAGCTTGGAGCCGAGGTTGCAGTCGACCCACTCGACCGTGGCGTCGGTCTCGGCGACGGCCCGCTTGGTGACGAGGTTGAACACGTTGGTCGACCAGTTCTGCACCGTCGTGTAGCGGATCCGCGCGCCCGGCTTGGCGATCAGCTCGACGACCGCCGAGTGCAGGGAGTTCGACGAATACGTCGGCGCCGTGCAGCCCTCGACGTAATGCACGTAGGAGCCCTCGTCGGCGATGATCAGCGTCCGCTCGAACTGCCCCATCGACTCGGTGTTGATCCGGAAGTAGGCCTGCAGCGGCATCTCGACATGGACGCCCGGCGGGACGTACACAAACGATCCGCCCGACCAGACGGCGCTGTTGAGCGACGCCAGCTTGTTGTCGTTGGCGGGGATGATCGTCGCGAAGTACTCGCGGACGAGCTCCTCGTGGTCGCGCAGCGCGGAGTCCATGTCGAGGAAGATCACGCCCTGCTTCTCGAGGTCCTCGTGGACCTGGTGATAGACGACCTCGGACTCGTACTGGGCCCCGACGCCGGAGAGGAACTTGCGCTCGGCCTCGGGAATCCCCAGCCGGTCGAAGGTCTTCTTGACGTCGTCGGGCACGTCGTCCCAGGAGCGCTCGGCGCGCTCGGACGCGCGCACGAAGTAGTGGATGTCGTCGAAGTCGACCTCGGCCAGCATCGGCGATCCCCACGTCGGCATCGGCCGCGCCAGGAAGTAGTCGAGCGCCTTGAGCCGGAACGCGCGCATCCACTCCGGCTCGGACTTGAACTCCGAGATCTTGGCCACCAGCTCGGCCGACAGACCCTTGGGCGCCTTGTACAGGTAGTTCTCGGCGTCGTGGAAGCCGTAGCGCTCGGTGTAGTCGGCGTTGATGGCCGACAGGGCCTCGTTTCCGGTCAGCACGGCCTTGTCGTCGATCGGGGTGACGATTTCGGGAGTAGCCACTACTCCACCTCCAGCTTGATCGTTTCGTCCTCGATGATCACGTTGAACGTGTCGACCGGAACATACGCGGGCAGGGTCTTCGGCTTGCCGGTCGTGATGTCGAACAGCGAGCCGTGTCGGGGACATTCGATCGTGCAGGCGTGCTCGTCGAGCTCGCCCTCGATCAGCGGACCGTCATCGTGCGAGCAACGGTCCTCGATCGCGTACACGGTGCCTCCGCAGTTGAACACTCCGATCTCCAGGTCGTCGTATTCGACCAGGCGTCGCTCGCCCGGGGGGAGTTGCGAGAGGGGACAGACGTCGATGACCTGGGGCACGATTCGAAAACCTAGCGTGGGGATCGGATTTCCACTGCGAAGTCTAGCGGGACGCCCAATCGCGCTCGGCACGGTCACCTACGCGGAGGCGCCGTTCTCGGGGGTCTCGGGCTCCCATCCCACCGCATTCCCCAGGGAGGCGCTCTTGAGCACCTTGAGCGACAGCAGCGCGCATTTCATCCGCTGGGCGGAGATGTCGATTCCCAGCAGGTCGAGCACGAACGAGCGGTCGAGGTTGAGCAGCTCGGAGACCTTCATCCCGTGGACCTCGTCGGAGGCCATCGAGGCCGCCGCCTGCGAGATCGCGCAGCCGTGGCCCTCGAAGCGCACGCCCTCGATCCGCTCGTCGCCGCCGACCGCCAGCTTGACGGTCAGCTCGTCGCCGCACAGCGGGTTGAGGTCGTGAAACTGCAGGTCGACACGCTCGAGCTCGGGCTCCGGCGGACTCCAGTTGTGGGGCCGCTTGTAATGCTCGAGGATGTTCTCTCGGTACAGATCGTCCATCGTGTCTCGTGAGGCTAGTCGCGGGCCACTACAGCTCGAGCACGCGGGACACCGTGCCCAGCGCGTCGATCAGGCGATCGGTGTCAGCGGTCGTGTTGTGCACCGCGTAGGACGCCCGGTTGGTCGCGGTGGCGCCGAGGCGCCGCATCAGCGGCTGGGTGCAGTGGTGGCCGGTGCGCACGCACACGCCCTCGCGACCGAGGATCTCGCCGACGTCGTGAGGGTGGGCGCCCTCGAGCACGAACGAGATGAGCGCGCCGCGGTCGGCGGGGTCCAGCGGACCGTGCAGCGTCAGTCCGGGGACCTCGGCCAGGCGGGCCAGCGCGTCGCCGACGAGGGCGGTCTCGTGGGCCCGGATGCGCTCGATGCCGATCGCCTCGATCCAGTCGACGGCGGCCCCGAGCCCGATCGCCTCCGCGATCTGGGAGGTGCCGGCCTCGAACTTCCACGGCAGGTCGGTCCACGTCGACTCGGTGTCGCCGACGGTGCGGATCATGTGCCCGCCGCCCATGAACGGCGGCATCGCCTCGAGCAGCTCACGGCGGCCGTGCAGGACGCCGATGCCCGTCGGCCCGTAGGCCTTGTGGCCGGTCCACGCGTAGAAGTCGGCGTCGAGCGCCCGCAGGTCGACGGGTATCTGCGGGACCGCCTGCGAGCCGTCGACGACGACGACGGCGCCGGCGTCATGGGCGCGGCGGACGATCTCCTCGATCGGGTTGATCGTCCCCACCACGTTGGAGACGTGGACGACGGCGACGAGCTTGGGCGTGCGGGCCAGCAGCCCGTCGAGCGCCTCGAGGTCGAGCTGGCCGTCGTCGAGCATCGGCACGTAGGCGAGCTCGGCGCCCCGCTCGGAGCACAGCAGCTGCCAGGGGACGATGTTGGAGTGGTGTTCGGTCTCGGTGAGGACCACGAGGTCCCCTGGACCGACGTTCTGGCGGCCCCAGGTGTAGGCGACGAGGTTGATCGACGCCGTCGCGTTGGCGGTGAAGATCGTCTCCTCGACGGTCGATCCCAGCCACCGCGCGATGCGCTCGCGCGCGCCCTCGTAGAGATCGGTGGCCTCGACGGCCAGCGGATACACCCCGCGATGGACCGACGCCCGCGACTCGGTGTAGTACCGCGTCATCGCGTCGATCACCGGCTGAGGGGTCTGCGAGGTGGCCGCCGAGTCCAGGTAGACGACGGGGCGGCCGTCGAACTCGCGGCGCAGGACCGGGAACTCGGCGGCGACGTCGAGCGGGGTCTCGACGGTCGACATGGCTACGCCACGGCCTCGGCCGCCGCTGCCTCGTCGATCTGGTCGGTGATCCAGCCGTAGCCCTTGGCCTCGAGCTCGGTCACCAGCGACGGTCCACCCTCGCGCACGATCCGGCCCCGGTACATGACGTGGACGTGGCTGGGCTGCACGAGGTGCAGGATCCGCTGGTAGTGGGTGATGATGAGGACGCCGAGGTCGGGTCCAGCGACCGAGTTGACGCCATCGGCGACGACCCGCAGCGCGTCGATGTCGAGCCCCGAGTCGGTCTCGTCGAGGATCGCCATCTGGGGATGCTGGAGCGCCAGCTGGAGGATCTCCATGCGCTTCTTCTCCCCGCCCGAGAAGCCCTCGTTGAGATAGCGGGTGGAAAACTCCCTGGGCACCTTGACCAGCTCCATCGCCGCCTCCACCGTCTGGCGGAACTCCTTGAGCGCGATCGGCGGCTCCCCGTGAGCGTCGCGGTGGGCGTTCATCACCGTCCGCAGGTACTTGGTGACGGTCACGCCGGGGACCGAGACGGGGTACTGGAAGGCCATGAACAGGCCCATGCGGGCGCGCTCGTCGGGTGATGCCTCGGTGATGTCCTCGCCGCCGAAGATGATCTGACCCTCGGTGACCTCGAGGTTGGGGTGGCCCATGATCGCGTTGGCCAGGGTCGACTTTCCGGACCCGTTGGGGCCCATCAGGGCGTGGATCTCGCCCTTGCCGACGCTCAGCTCGAGGCCCCGGAGGATCTCCTTGTCTCCGGCGCGGACGTGCAGATTGCGGATCTCTAGGTCGGACATGCTCAGCTTTCTGGTGTTCAGGGTTCGGATTACTCGGCGGGGGCGCTGACGACGAGCGCCGCGGCGTCGACGACGGGCGGGGGCGAAGCGACGAGCGGCCCGCCGGCGAACTGCACCAGCT
This sequence comes from uncultured Solirubrobacteraceae bacterium, assembly GCA_963744845.1. GTDB lineage: Bacteria > Actinomycetota > Thermoleophilia > Solirubrobacterales > Solirubrobacteraceae > Palsa-465. The sequence goes on along the minus strand of CAVUVE010000006.1, from coordinate 318,843 downwards.
CGGCCAGAGTGGTCGTCTGCAGCGAGCGGATGATTCCGCCCTGCACCCGCGTCCACAGCAGCTTGGTGGCGCAGCCGCGGCCGGCGTCGGGCTCGTGAGAGCACAGCACCCGCTCGGTTCGGTCGTGCACGAAGCACTCCATCGGTGCGATCGACCCTTCGAGCGCCTGGACGACCTCGTCCATGCCGATCTCGTCGGCGGGACGTGACAGCCAGTAGCCACCGTGGGCCCCGCGGGCGCTCATCACCAGCCCGGCCCGGCGCAGGCGGGCGACCACCTGCTCCAGATAGGCCAGCGGCAGTCCCTCGGCGTCAGCGATCGCCTTCAGGCTCGTGGGATGGTCGGGAGCCTGGCGCCCCAGCTCGATCATCAACCGCACCCCGTACTCGGCTTTCGAGGAGAAGATCATTTCCGTAAATCCTACCAGGGGGGTCGGTTTAGCCAGCGAGGCGCGGAATCGCACTGTAGATTTGCGCTATCGAGACCGTTTCCGCCCCCCAACTGGCGACGTCAGCGGTGATCCGGGCCGCTGCGGAGGCTGCGCGCGCGACCGGCCGCCTCGGCATCGACACCGAGTTCATGTCCGAGGGACGCTACCGAGCGCTCCTGTGCCTGGTGCAGGTGGCGGTTGACAACCCCGAGCCCGGCGGAGAGCCGCTGATCTTCCTGATCGACCCGCTCACCGACGTCGATATCCGTCCGCTGGCGGAGCTCCTCGGCGATCCGGCGATCGAAGTCATCCTCCATGCCGGGCGCCAGGACGTGGCCATCCTGCGCCGGGCTTGGCGCACCGAGCTGAACAACATCTTCGACACCCAGATCGCCGCCGGCTTCGCCGGGGCCAGCGCCCAGGCGGGCTACGGCAACCTGCTCAGCCAGGTGCTCGGTCAGCGGGTCGGCAAGACCGCCAGCTACACGCGCTGGGACGCGCGTCCGCTCACCGACGAGCAGCTCGGATACGCCGCCGAGGACGTCGCTCATCTCCTGCAGCTGGCCGATGAGATCCAGCGCCGGCTGCAGTCCAGCGGGCGCCTGGAGTGGGCGCTCGAGGAGTGTCGCCGCCTGGAGTCGGCCACCGACGAGCGCGATCCGGACACGGCCTGGGAGCGGCTGCCGCGCATCGGCCAGCTCGACCCGCGCGCCCGCGCCCTCGCCCAATCGCTGGCCGCCTGGCGGGAGCGGACCGCCTCGGAGGCCGACCGGCCGGTGGGCTCGATCCTCGCCGACCCGGCGCTGCTGGAGCTGGCCAAGCGAAAGCCGACGACGACGGCCGGCCTCGAGCAGATCCGCGGTCTGCACCCCCCGACGATCAAGCGCCGCGGACAGGCGATCCTCGAGGCGATCGCCCGCGGCCGCGAGGCGACGCCGATCCCGCGCGACGAGGCGCGGGCCCGCTCCGAACCGGGCGATGCGCCGCTCATCGCGCTCGCCGAGGCGCTGCTGCGGGCCCGCTCGCTCGACGCCGGCCTGGCCTACGAGCTGATCGCGTCGCGGGCCGAGCTCGAGCAGATCGTCGGCGCGGTGCGCCGCGCCGAGCCCGAGCCCGAGGTCCGGACCCTGCGCGGCTGGCGCGCCGAGCTCGTCGGCGACGACCTGCGCAGCGTGCTCGGCGGGCGGTGCGCGCTCTCGGTCGGACCGGACCGGCGCCTCGAGCTCACGAAGAGCCCACCACCAGCATGAGCGACAGCGCGGGGGCGCGCTCGAACACGGTCCGCGCCAGCATCCGGGCGATCACCGGCCGGCGCCGGATCTGGGTCTGATCCCAGCTGAGCAGGTCGTCGAAGGCCCGCCCGAGGCTGAGGCGCAGCCGATGACCCGGCGAGTCCGCCGAGCGCTCCTTCGGGGTGTCGCCCTGCGTCGACGTCCAGCCCAGGCTCCGCAGCCGGGCCTCCTCGGCCTTCAACAGGTCCAGCGAGCTGTGAAAGCCGGGGGCGACGACGACCAGCTGCAGCGAGCAGTAGGCGTGGGCGCCACGGTCGCAGCTGCGCGCCTGGGCGACGACCCGCGCTCCGGCGGTGAGCGGCACACCGCCGACGGCGAGGTGACCACGGCCGCTGGACTGCCCGCAGCCGGCGACGGCGAAGGCGGCAGCAAAGGCGACGAGAAGGGCACGGACTCGCATCGCCACCGATGATCCCAGGCGAACGGTCGATATTCTCTCACCGAAGTGTCCAGTACCGCCGAAAACCTCGCTGATCCTGAGCTTCTCGAAACCGCCTGGGACCTCAGCCCGCTCGTCGATGGCGACGAGGAGACGGGAGTCGAGCGCCAGCTCGACGAGGCTCTGACGCGGGCGAACGCCTTCGCCGAGGCCCACGCCGGCCGGGTCGCGGAGATGGATGGGGACGCCCTGGCGGCCGCCATGCACGAGCTGGCCGCCATCAACGAGCTGATCGGCAAGGCCGGCTCGTTCGCGTCGCTGCGCTTCTCCACCGACACCGCCGACCCGACCCGGGGCGCGCTTTTGCAACTCGTTCAGGAGCGAGCGACCGCGATCGAGACCACGCTGCTGTTCTTCGAGCTCGAATGGGCGGGCCTCCCCGACGAGCGAGCCGAGGAGCTCCTCGCCGCCGAGCCCCTGGCCTTCGCCGCGCACTATCTGCGCAGCGCCCGCCGCTACCGGCCGCACCTGCTCTCCGAGCCCGAGGAGAAAATCCTCGCCGAGAAGTCGATCGCCAGCCAGAGCTCGTGGGCCCGGCTGTTCGGCGAGCTCGTGTCGGCCCTGCGCGTGCCCCTCGACGACGAACCGGTGCCGCTCGACGTCGCGCTGAGCCGCCTGCAGGAACCCGACCGCGAGGTTCGCCGGGCGGTGGCCGAGGCGGTCACGACCTCGCTGGAGCCGGGGCTGCGCACCCGTGCCTTCATCTACAACACGCTGATCCACGACAAGTCGGTGGACGACCGGCTGCGCGCCTATCCGCACTGGCTGGCCGCGCGCAACCTCAGCAACGAGGCGTCCGATGAGTCGGTGATGGCGCTCATCGACGCCGTCCGCGGGCGGTTCGGGATCGCCCAGCGCTGGTACGCGCTCAAGGCGCAACTGCTCGGCGTCGACAAGATCGCCGACTACGATCGCTCGGCCCCCGTCCTGCCCGAGGACGTCACCTACTCGTTCGGTGACGCGCGCGAGCTGGTGCTCGACACCTACCAGGAATTCTCGCCCCGGGCCGGCCAGGTCGTGCGGCGCTTCTTCGCCGAGAACTGGGTCGACGCCCCGGTCCGGCCGCACAAACGGGGGGGCGCGTTCTGCGCCTACACGGTGCCGAGCGTGCACCCCTATGTCCTGCTGAACTTCACCGCGCGGCGCCGGGACGTCCTGACCATGGCCCACGAGCTCGGCCACGGCCTGCACGCCGCGCTCGCCCAGCCCCAGGGCGTGTTTCACCAATCGACGCCGCTGACGCTCGCCGAGACGGCCTCGGTGTTCGGCGAGGCCCTCGTCTTCGGTCGCCTGCTCGACGAGGCCCCCGACGACCGGGCGCGCCTCAGCCTGCTGGCCGATCGCATCGAGGGGGCGATCGCGACCGTGTTTCGCCAGATGGCGATGAACCGCTTCGAGCATCTCGTCCACACGCGCCGGCGCACCGAGGGCGAGCTGTCGGTCGATCGCATCAACGAGGCGTGGGTGGAGAGTCAGGCGGAGCTGTTCGGCGACTCGGTGCAGATGACCGAGGGCTACCGGATGTGGTGGTCCTACGTCCCGCACTTCATCAACACCCCGGGCTACGTGTACGCCTACGCCTACGGGCAGCTGCTGGCGCTGTCGGTCTACGGGCGCTACCTGCAGGAGGGCGACGCGTTCGCTCCCGCCTATCTCGAGCTGCTCGCCGCCGGGGGCTCGCGCGGGCCCGAGGAGCTGGCCGCGATGGTCGGCATCGACCTGACCGACCCGGGCTTCTGGGACGCCGGACTGGATCTCGTCGAGAACCAGCTCCGGGCCGCCGAGGACCTCGCCCACTGAACGCGCCGCCGGACGGCCGGCGCGGGCTTTACAGGTGCGACTTGGCCCGGCGCGTCCGGCTGCGCTCCTCCTGCTTCTCCACCACCTGGACGATCAGCCGGATCACCTGCTCGATGCCGGTGACCTTGGCCTCGCCCTTCTCGAACGCGGCCCGCCAGTCGGCGACATGCCCGCGGGTGGCCAGCGTGTTGAAGGTGGCCCGCTGAACCTCGACGCGGACCTTGGCGTCGGAGGCGATGTCCTTGGTCACCTTGGGCCCGGGAAGTTCGACGCGATACATCTGGATGTCGCCGCGCCCGCGCAGCTCGAGCCCGGCGACGAGCTTGAGCGGTGCCAGCGCCGGCACCTCCTCGAGGAACCGCGTGACCGCGGTCTCGATCAGGCCCCGGGTGTCAGACGGTGAGGTCAGGCGGGGGAGTCTACGGCTTGGCCGCGGCCGCCAGCGGCGCGCCGCCGTCGTAGCCGGACACGACCGTCGTGCCGTCACTGGCGATATGGGCGCGCACGAGCGTCCGATGGGCCGACGTGGATGCGGCCAGGGCGGCGGCGGCCATGAGGAGCACCACGAGCACCGCCAGCGCTCGGCGACGGAGGAACGTCATGTGAGGTGTGACTGCGTAGGACATCGTCATCTCCCTGCGTTGCCTGCCGTCAACCGTAGCGCGCGGGGCCGCGCGCGCCAAGCAGCGTCTAGATCTTGTGGCGCTGCAGGAGCTTTCGCCCGATCACCATGCGCTGGATCTCCGACGTGCCCTCGCCGATGAGCAGCAGCGGCGCGTCGCGGTACAGCCGCTCGATCTCGTACTCCTTCGAGTAGCCGTAGCCGCCGTGGATGCGCAGCGACTCCTCGACGCAGAAGTGCCCGGCCTCGGAGGCGAACAGCTTGGCCATGCCGGCCTCGATGTCGGAGCGCTCGCCGGCGTCCTTGAGCCGGGCCGCGCGATGGGTGAGCAGCCGCGCGGCATCGACCTGGGTGGCCATGTCGGCCAGCTTGAACTGGATCGCCTGGTGCTCGGCGATCGGCTTGCCGAAGGTCCGGCGCTCCTGGGCGTAACGCAGAGCCAGCTCCAGCGCGCGCTGGGCGATCCCGACGCCGCGCGCGGCGACGTTGACCCGGCCGAGCTCCAGCGCATCCATCATCTGGCCGAAGCCCTTGCCGAGCCCGGCTTGCTCGCCACCGAGGATGCTGTCGGCCGGGGTCGTGTAGCCGTTGAAAACCAGCTCCGTCGACTCAACGCCCTTGTAGCCCATCTTCTTGATCTGGGGCGGGACATCGAGGCCCTTGTAGTCGCCGGTGTTCTCCGACGCCCCTGGCTCCTTCTCGCAGATGAAGCAGGTCATGCCCTTGTACTTGGGCTCCGCCGACGGATCGGTCTTGACGAGGGTGAACACGAGCCCCGAGCGCAGGCCGTTGGTGACCCACATCTTCTGGCCGTTGATCTCGTAGCGGTCGCCCTCGACCTTCTTGGCGCTGGTCTTGATCGCCTGCACGTCGGAACCGAGCTCGGGCTCGGACAGCGAGAAGGCGGCGCGGATCTCGCCGGTGGCCATCCGCGGCAGGTACTTCTGCTTCTGCTCGTCGGTGCCGAACTTCATCAGCAGATAGGACCCGATGAAGTGCGTGTTGACGATCCCTGAGATCGAGATCCACCCGCGCGAGAGCTCCTCGACGATCATCGCGTACGTCGTGAGGTCGAGCCCCATGCCGTCGTACTCCTCCGGGATCGTCACCCCGAACAGCCCGAGCTCCTTCATCTGTTCGACGATCGGCTCCGGGAACTCGTCCTCGTGGTCGTAGTGCTCGGCGTTGGGAAGGATCTGCTCGTCGGCGAACTGGTGCACCATCTCGCAGATCGCGCGCTGTTCGTCGGTCAGGTCCTGCAGCTGGGTATCAACGGCCATGGGTTCGGGCTCCTCGGGTCTCGGTCAGCCGAGAATACCGGCGAGTAGCCAGCCACGATGCCGGGGGCGGTGAGGCGCCGCTCAGCCGCGCGTCAGGGCCGGCGCGTCGTTCTGCGCGTCTGACTTGACGCGGTGACTCCACGGGGAGTCCGGGCGCTCCTGGACCTCGCCATCGAGGGCGATGTCGACCTTCTCGTTGAAGAAGCAGACGAGGCCCTTGATGCGGGCCACCTCGTCGAGCGGCCGTTCGTAGTACCAGACGAGGTCCTTGCCGCCCTCGATCGGGATCGAGTAGTAGCTGGCCGCTCCCTTGTACGGGCAGTGGGTGACGGTGTCAGACGGCTCGAGCGCCACTCGCACGTCCTCCGCCGGCAGGTACCACCGCGGCGGCAGGTTGGACTCGAACAGGGCCAGCGCCCGCTCTGTCTCGGCGAGCACGACGCCGTCGAGCGAGATCGTGATGTGGCGGTCGGTGGCCAGCACGTCGATGCGGTGATACGGGTCGCGCGGATGCACGGCGATCTGCTCGCCCTCCTCGCGCCACCGTCCCATGCGGCTGAAATAGAAGGCGATCAGGTCCTTGATCGGTGGGGCGCCCGGCAGCGGGTCCGGGTAGTACCAGGCACCGTCCTTGACCACCTCGCCACCGGCGTTGATCGTGTAGTAGGCGGCATCACCCTTCTTCGGGCAGTGGGTGTGGCGATCGGAGGGCTCGAGCACGTCGGCGCGCACGTCGTCGGGCGGGAAGTAGTAGATCGGCTGCTGACCACTCTCGTGGAGCATCATCGCTCGGCGGCTGTCGGCGATCGTGACCCCCCCGACATCGACCCGGATCCGCTTCGGCGTCGGCTCCAGGTACAGCGCCCGGCCGGGTGGGGGCGGCTCGAAGTTGAACGTGCCGGCGGGCTGCTTTCCCAGCGGACCGGAACCGGTCATCAGACCCATGCGCTCAGGCTACTCCATGGCGAGCGTGGGCTCGAGGGAGGCGGCCGCGGCCGCGCCGGCCGAGGAGCAACGCCATCGCCAGCGCCGGCACGAAGGCGAGGCCGAGCAGGGCGATCGCCCACACGAAGGTCGACGAGAAGGCGCCGGCCAGCGAGCCGCTGACCGCGGCGTGGGCGCTGCCCGAGAGCCGCTGGAGCGAGGCGAAGCCGGTCTCGCCGTGCGCCACGTGCACCCCGGACACCGAGCGGAGGTGACTGGTGATCGACGAGGAGAGCAGGACGGTCAGCACCGCGGTGCCGATCGACGCGCCCGCCTGGCGGATGATGTTCATCGCCGTGCTCGTGCGGGCGATCGCGCTCGGCGGCACCGCCTGCATGGCCGCGGTCATCGTCGGCATCATCGACAGCCCCATGCCGAGGCCGATCACGAAGCCGAAGCTGCACAGCAGGACGTAGGAGGTGTGGGCGGTGACGAACGCGAACGGGATGAACCCGATCACGAGCAGCGGGACGCCGGCCGCCGGTAGCCAGGTGGGGCCGAAGCGGTCGGTGAGGCGCCCGGCGATCGGCATCGTCACCATCGCCCCGAGCCCCTGGGGCACGAGCAACAGGCCGGCGTCGAGCGCCGAGGCCCCCCGCACGGACTGGTAGTAGAGCGGGATGAGCAAGAGCGCGCCGAAGAAGGCGATCGCGAACAGCGTGAAGGTGCCGGCGGCGGCGCCGGCGGGCGTGCGCACGAACGTCTTGATGTCGATCAACGGGGCATCACTGCGCCAGCTGTGCCAGAAGAAGGCCACGATGAGCGCCGCCCCGGCCACGATCGGGCCCCAGCAGCGCAGCGCTCCGAAGCCGTAGGTCGACGATTCGGCCAGCCCGAAGATGAGCAGGGCCAGTCCTGGGGAGAGCTGGAGCATGCCGAGCCAATCGAGGCGATGCGCCGGCTGGGGCTCGTCGGGCTCGAGCACGATCTGCGCCAGCACGAAGGCGAGGATCCCGATCGGCAGGTTGATGAAGAAGATCCACCGCCACGAGACGTCGTCGACCAGCCAGCCGCCGAGGATCGGGCCGATGATCGGCGCGATGAGCATCGGCACGCCGAGCACCCCCATGACGCGGCCCATGCGATGGGGGCCGGCCTTGCGGGTCGTGATCGTCATCACGGCGGGCATGATCATTCCGCCCCCGATGCCCTGGAGCACCCGGAAGACGATCAGCGAGGCGGCGCTCCAGGCCAGCCCCGAGAGCATCGAGCCGATCGTGAACAGCACGAGCGAGGCGAGGTACAGCCGCTTGGTCCCGAAGCGATCGGCGGCCCAGCCGGTCATCGGGATCACCGCCGCCAGGGCGAGCGTGTAGCCGGTCACGACCCACTGGATGGTGGTCAGCGACGACTTGAAGTCGACGGCCAGACGATCGATGGCGACGTTGACGACGGTCGTGTCGAGGATCGACATGATCGCGCCGAGCAGGACGACGCCGGCGACGACCAGCGTCTCGCGGTCGAGCGGCTCGGGTGCGGCGGACGAGTTCGGGGCCATCCCCACATGCTAACCGGACCGCGCGGTCCGCGTAGGGCCTGATGACAAGCCGGCTGCTGCACCCTGCCAGACTGCGCGCCGATGAACTTCGCCCGTGATGTCGTCGACGCCGCTCCCGCGCACGCCCGCGCCCTCGTGGAGCTCGACCGCGACGGCGCGCGGCGCGAGCTCACCTTCGGCGAGGTCGCCGACGGCGCCGCGCGGCTGGCCGGCGGGCTTCTCGCCCGGGGGGTGACCCGCGGCGACGTCGTCATGACGTTGATCGGCAACCGCCCGGAGTGGGTGCTGACGATGGTCGCGTGCTTTCGCATCGGGGCCGTCGCGCTGCCCTGCAACGAGCAGCTGCGCGCCAAGGACCTGCGCCAGCGCGTGGCCGCCGCCCGCCCGCGGCTGATCGTCGCCGACGAGCGCAACGCGGCGGAGTTGACCGCCGCCCTCGGTGCCGACGGCGACCGCGAATGCGAGGTGATCCTCATCCCCGACCGCTCGCTGCTGCACCACGATCCCGCGCCCGCCGTCGAGCTCGACGCCCGCGATCCGTGCCTGATCACGTTCACCAGCGGCACCACCGGGGAGGCCAAGGGGATCGTCCACGGCCAGCGCTACCTGCCCGGTCAGGAGCTTCAGGCCTCCCACTGGCTCGACGCCCGGCCGGGCGACCTGGTGTGGTGCACGGCAGCCAGCGGCTGGTCGAAGTCGGCGCGCAACGTGTTCATCGCGCCATGGCTCCGGGGCGCCGCCGCGCTGTTGCACGACGCTCGCTTCGACCCGGCGCAGCGGCTCGAGGTCCTCGCCGCCGAACGCGTCAACGTCCTGTGCATGGCGCCCACCGAGTACCGCGTCATCGCCAAGCGCGCCCAGCTGGCGCCGGTGGCCTCGCTGCGCGGCCTCGTCGCCGCCGGCGAGGCGCTCAACCCGGAGGTGCTGCGGGCGTTTCGCGATGCGACCGGTCTGGAGATCCGCGACGGCTATGGCCAGACCGAGACCGGTCAGCTGACCGGCGTGCCCGCCGGCGGCGCGGTGCGGCCGGGGTCGATGGGCCGCCCGCTGCCGGGGGTGGCCCTGGAGGTCATCGACGGCGAGCTCGTGCTCACCGATCCGGCGACCGACCCGACGTTCTTCGTCGGCTACCTGGACGGGGCTGGGGCCCCCGAGGGCGCGCCGTGGCGGACCGGCGACCGCGTGCAGGCCGACGAGGACGGGTACCTGTACTTCGAGGGCCGCACCGACGACGTCATCATCTCGGCCGGCTACCGGATCGGCCCGTTCGAGGTCGAGTCCGCGCTCGTCTCCCACGACGCCGTGGCCGAGGCCGCCGTCGTGGCCGCCCCCGATGATGAGCGCGGCTCGGTGGTGCGGGCCGTCGTCGTGCTGCGCGACGGCTTTGCGCCCTCCGACGCGCTCAGCGCCGAGCTCCAGGAGCACGTCAAGCGCGAGACGGCGCCCTACAAGTACCCGCGGATCGTCGACTTCGCTGCCGAGCTGCCCAAGACGGCCAGCGGCAAGGTGCAGCGGGCCGTCCTGCGAGCGCCCTGAGCGCGTGCCGCTAGCCTCAGGGCCGTGACCGAGTCGCGTCCCGTCATCGCCATCGTCACCCCGATCATCGAGGCGACGTTCGGCGTCTGGAACCAGCCGGCGGCGCTGCTGCCCGCCGGCTATGTCACCGCCGTTCAGCGAGCGGGCGGTCTGGCTCTGTTGACGACGCCCGAGCCGGCGCTCGTCGAGGATCCCGACGAGCTGCTCGACCGGATCGACGGCCTCGTCCTCTCCGGCGGCCACGACATGGATCCCGCCACCTACGGCACCGAGCCCGACCCGGCCACCAACAACGTCGACCCGCTGCGCGACGCCTTCGAGATCGCCCTCACGCGCGGCGCCGTCGCGCGCGACATGCCGGTGCTCGGCATCTGCCGCGGCATCCAGGTGCTCAACGTCGCCTTCGGCGGCACCCTGATCCAGCACCTGCCCGACAGCCTCGGCCATGAGGAGCATCGTCGGGTTCCCGGCAGCTTCGACGGCGCCGACCACGACGTCCGTCTCGTGCCCGACTCCCTGGCCGCCCTCGCCGCCGGCGAGGTCGTCCACGCCACCAAGTCCCATCATCACCAGGGCGTCGACCGGGTCGGCGACGGCCTCACCGTCACCGGCATCTCGGTGCTCGACGATCTCGTCGAGGCGATCGAGCTGCCCGAGCACCGGTTCGTGCTCGGCGTCCAGTGGCATCCCGAGGCCGACGACCGCAGCCGGGTGATGAACGCGCTCGTCGACGCCGCGGCCGAGTACCGGGCCGCCCGCGACGAAGTCGCCGCCTGAGCGACCGCCTAGGCGACGATGCGCGGCTCGGGGTAACCCGCCTGGCGCAGGGCGCCCAGCACCTCGGCGGCATGCTCGGGACCACGGGTCTCGAGCACCAGCTGGACCGCCGTCTCGCGAACGTGCAGATCGAAGCCCTCGCGCACGTGCTGCACGTCGAGCAGGTTGGCCCCCAGCTCTCCGACGAGCTGGAGCACGCGGGCGAGCGAGCCGGGACGGTCGGGGATCGTCGCCCGCGCGACCAGGCGGCGCCCCGCCTGACTCTCGTGGCGGCGGGCCACCTGGGCCAGCAGCCCCGGATCGACGTTGCCCCCCGAGAGGACGGCCACCGTCGGCCCCGCCACCTCGCCGGCGACGTGGCCGGCGAGCAGGGCGGCCACCGCGACGGCGCCCGCCCCTTCGGTGACGAGCTTGGATCGCTCGAGCAGGAACACCATCGCCTCCGCGGTCTCGTCCTCGGAGACGAGCACGAGCTCGTCGACCCAGCGCGCGATCAGCCTCAGCGTGAGCTCCCCAGGGCGCTTGACCGCGATGCCGTCGGCGATCGTCAGCGCCGAGGCGACCGCCACCGGCGCCCCGGCCGACAACGACGCCGGCACCGGCGCGCACCCCTCCACCTGGACGCCGATCACCTTGACGTCGGGGCGCTGCGCCTTGATGGCGATCGCCGTCCCGCTGATCAGCCCACCGCCCCCCACGGGCACGACCACCCGCGCCATGTCCGGCACCTGGCGCAGGAGCTCGAGGCCGAGTCCGCCCTGGCCGGCGACGACGTCGGGATCGTCGAAGGGATGCACGAACGCCAGCCCGCCTTCGGCCGCGCGCTCACGGGCCGCCGCGACGGCGTCGTCGACCGTCTCTCCCACGAGGCGCACGTGCGCCCCCAGGGCCTCGGCCGCCTCCAGCTTGCCGATCGCCGATCCGCTCGGCATGAACACCTCGCAGGCGATGCCCCGCACGCGCGCGGCGTACGCGACGGCCTGGGCGTGGTTGCCGGCGCTGCCGCAGACGACGCCGGCGTCGCAGGCGTGGCCGAGCGAGGCGATCTTGGCCAGCGCACCGCGGAGCTTGAACGACCCGGTGCGCTGCAGGTTCTCGGCCTTGAGGGCGACCGGCATGCCGGTGCGCTCGGCGAGCGTGCGGGAGCTGAGCACGGGCGTCTCGCGAATGATCTCGCCGCCCGCGGCGGCGGCGCGGCGGATGTCGTCGAGGGAGACGGTCTCCCCCCCGCGCGGCCCGCCCCGGTCGCCGCGACCGGCGCTGATCGCGGCCGATTCAGTCAGGGAGCGCCACCACCGCGTCCATCTCCACCTGGGCTCCCCGCGGCAGCGCCGTAACGCCGATGGCCACGCGGGCCGGCGGGCTGGATTCGAAGAACGACCCGTAGACCTCGTTGATCGACGCGAAGGCCGACATCTCGGTCGTGTAGATCGTGACCCGCACCGCGTCCCCGAGGCTCGCCCCCGCCGCCGCGCATACCGCGGCGAGGTTCTCCAGGCATCGCCCCGCCTGATCGGCGGGCGTCGTCCCCACGAGGTCGCCGGTGCGGGGGTCAAGCGGGATCTGACCCGAGCAGAACAGCAGCCCGCCGGAGCGAATCGCGTGGACGTAGGGCCCGATGGCCGCCGGTGCGCCGCTGGCGGTCACAGGTTCACGATTGTCTGGCAAATCATCTCCTTTTGCAGCCGAGCAGTTCCGACAGCGTAATGGCGGCCGAGGCCCGAGGTGGGGCTAGGCTCGACTCATGGCCAATCGCCTCGCTCACGAGACCTCGCCGTACCTGCTCCAGCACGCCGAAAACCCGGTCGACTGGTACGCCTGGGGCGACGAGGCGCTGGACCGCGCCCGCGCCGAGGATCGGCCCCTGCTCGTCTCGATCGGCTACTCGGCCTGCCACTGGTGCCACGTGATGGAGCGCGAGTCCTTTGAGGACCCCGAAGTGGCGGCGCTGATGAACGAGCACTTCGTGTGCGTCAAGGTCGATCGCGAGGAACGGCCCGACGTCGACGCCGTCTGCATGGAGGCCTGCCAGGCGATGACCGGCCAGGGCGGCTGGCCGCTGAACGCGTTCCTCACTCCCGAGCAGGCACCGTTCTACGTCGGGACCTACTTCCCACCCCAGGCGCGGCACGGCCTGCCGAGCTGGCGGGCCGTCCTGGAAGGGGTCGCCGAGGCCTGGGAGCAGCGCCGCGACAAGGTTCGCGAGCAGGGGGGCGAAGTGCTCAAGGCGCTCGGTGGCGCCTCCCGGCTGCCCAGCAGCGACGAGCCGATCTCCGAGCAACTGCTGACCGATGCGGTGCAGGGCCTGCGCGGGCTCTATGACTCCACCAACCACGGCTTCGGGCGAGCGCCGAAGTTCCCCCAGGCGTCGGTGATCGAGTTCCTGCTCGCCCGCGGCGAGCGCGAGATGGCCCTGGGGACGCTGCGCGCCATGGCCCGCGGCGGCATCTATGACCAGGTCGGTGGTGGCTTTAGCCGCTATGCCGTGGACGCCACCTGGACCGTGCCCCACTTCGAGAAGATGCTCTACGACAACGCCCTGCTGGCGCGGGCCTACTTGCACGGCTGGCAGGTCTCCGGCGAGCCCTTGCTGCGCCGCGTCTGCGTCGAGACGCTCGACTGGGCGCTGCGCGAGATGCGCGGCGCCGAGGGCGGCTTCTGCTCGGCGCTGGACGCCGACTCCGAGGGTGTCGAGGGGAAGTTCTACGTCTGGACGGTGGACGAGCTCCTCAGCGTGCTCGGCGGCAGCGGCCTGGCCGGCGAGGCGCTCGCCTTCTTCGGCGCCACCGCCGAGGGCAACTTCGAGGGCACCAACGTGCTGGAGGGCCGCGGCCCCGAGCCCGAGCCGGCGACGCTGAGCGAGATCCGGCGCATCCTGCTCGAGGCGCGCGCCCAGCGGGTGCGGCCCGGGCTCGACGACAAGCGCCTGTGCTCCTGGAACGCGCTGATGATCTCCGCCCTCGCCGAGGCCGGCGCCGCCCTGGAGCGCGCCGACTACGTGGCGGCGGCCGTCGAGTGCGCCGAGTTCCTGCTCGGCGAGATGCGCAACGACACGGACCCCGCCCACCCAGGCTGCTGCGCACCTGGAAGGACGGGCGCGGCCACATCGACGCCTACCTGGAGGACCACGCCTATCTCCTCGAGGCGCTGCAGACCCTGTATGAGGCGACGTTCGACCCCCGCTGGCACCGGGAGGCCCGGACGATCGCCGACGCGATGATCGCGCGCTTCGCCGACGATGCTGACGGCGGCTTCTTCACGACCGCGGGCGACCACGACACCGGCTTTGCCCGGCGCAAGGACCTCGACGACTCCCCGATTCCGGCAGCCGGGTCCTCGGCCGCGTTCGGCCTGCTGCGCCTGGCGCTGGTGACCGGCGAGGCCGACTACGAGGAGCGGGCGCTCGGCGTGCTGCGGGTCCTCGTCCCGATCGTCGGTCGCCATCCGCACGGCTTCGGCCACGCCCTGCAAGCGCTGGACTTCTACGTGTCCACCGTGCACGAGGTGGCTCTCGTCGGCTCCGGCGACTCGCTGGCGCAGCTGGCCCGCGTCGTCCGCGGCGACTACCGGCCCCACGTCGTGCTGGCCGGGGGCCCCGCCGACGGGGTTGCGCTGCTGGAGGGACGCGAGCCAGTCGACGGCCGCGCCGCCGCCTATGTCTGCGAGGGCTTCGTGTGCCAGGCGCCGGTGACCGCGGCCGACGATCTGGCCGCCGCGCTGGCGGCGTAGGGCGGCGTCAGAGGACCGGCAGGTAGCGCTCGAGCTCCCACGGGGTGACCTGCACCCGGTAGTCGTCCCACTCCTGGCGCTTGATCTCGATGTAGCGGTTGAACATGTGCTCGCCGAGGGTGCGCAGGACGAGCTCTGACTGGGAGGTGAGCTCGATCGCCTCGCCGAGCGTCTCGGGCAGCTGCTCGATGCCCAGCCGCCGGCGCTCGTCAGGCGAGAGGTGATAGAGGTTTCGGTCCATCGGGTCGGGCAGCTCGTAGCCGTGCTCGATCCCCTCCAGGCCGGCCTGGAGGAGCACCGCGAAGGTCAGATACGGGTTGCACGCCGGGTCTGGGCAGCGCAGCTCCATCCGCGTCGCGCGCTCCTTGCCGGGGTGATACAGAGGGACGCGGACGAGCGCCGAGCGGTTGCGACGCGACCACGCGACGTACACCGGAGCCTCGTAGCCGGGGACCAGGCGCTTGTAGGAGTTGACCCACTGGGCGAAGATCGAGCTGATCTCCCGCGCGTGGCGCAGCTGGCCGGCGATGAATGCCTTGCCGACGTCGGACAGGAAGTTCGGGTCATCGGCGTCGTAGAAGGCGTTGTGCTCGCCGCGAAACAGCGACTGGTGGGTGTGCATGCCGGAGCCGTTCTCGCCGAACAGGGGCTTGGGCATGAACGTCGCGTGCAGCCCGTACTTCATCGCGTATTCCTTGACCGTGATCCGGTAGGTCATGCAGTCGTCGGCCATCTTCATCGCGTCGGCGTAGCGCATGTCGATCTCGTGCTGGCTGGGACCGACTTCGTGGTGGGTGTACTCGGTGTGAATCCCCAGCTGCTCGAGCGCCAGCACCGTCTCGCGGCGCAGGTCTGACCCGGCGTCGAGCGTCGTCAGGTCGAAGTAGCCGCCCTCGTCGAGCACCTCCGTCGACTTGGCGTCGCGGAAGTAGAAGTACTCGAGCTCGGGGCCGACGTAGAAGTGATCGAAGCCCATTCGCTCCGCGCGCTGGACCGCGCGGCGAAGGACATGGCGCGGGTCGCCCTCGTAGGGCGTGCGCTCGGGCGTCTGGATGTCGCAGAACATGCGGGCCACCCCGGCCTCGTTGGGCCGCCACGGCAGCGGGACGAACGTCGACGGATCGGGCATCGCGATCATGTCGGACTCCTCGATCGCGTTGAAGCCCGTGATCGAGGAGCCGTCGAACCCCGCTCCGCCCTCGAACGCGTCGGCCAGCTCGGTGGCGTTGATCGAGAACGCCTTGAGCTGACCGAGGATGTCGGTGAACCACAGGCGGATGAAGCGGATCTCGCGCTCGGCCACGATCGAGATGACGTCGTCGGCGCTCAGGGGCTGGTCGGGCATCGCGCGGGAACGTTACTTGGCCCGCCCCGCGGCCGTCTTTGGCCGCATGGCGAGGCGCCGCGGCAGTTCAGGCCCTGGCGGCGGCTCGGCCGCCGAGCCAGCGACGCGCCCAGCTCTGGAGCTCGGCGAGGGCCGGCTCCAGCTCCCGACCCATCGTCGAGAGCTCGTACTGAACGCGCAGTGGCGGCCCGGGAAGCACGGTCCGCTCGACCATGCCGCGCGCCTCGAGCTCCTTCATCCGCTCCGAGAGCAGGCGATCCGAGAGCTCCGGGATCGCCTGGGCGATCTCCGAGAAGCGCAGCGGGCCGTCCATGAGCACCCGCAGGATCGCCCCCGTCCAGCGACGTCCGACGAGCTCGACCGCCTCGTGGTACAGCGGGCAGCAGTTGCCGCGCGGCGCTGCCTCTTCGGCGGTCGGCTCGTGCGTGGACATCAGGTCGGGAGCTTACGCCGCCTCGAGAGCTCGGGAGGCCTCCGAGGACCCGTCGACGGGGACCTCCCCGGCCACGTTGACCATGGCGGCGAACCCCTCCAGCGTCACCGCGGCGATCGCCTCGAGGATCTGCTCGTCGTCCCATCCGGCCTCGCGGGCCTCCTCGTGCAGGTGCATCGCCGGCCGTCCGTCGACCAGCAGGGCGTGCAGATAGCGCAGCAACGCCGCCTCACGCTCGTCTCGCGAGTCGAACTCGCGGGCCAGTGCGACCTCGTCGATGGCCAGACCGGCCGCCCGCGCCGCGCGGGAGTGCATCGCGATCCCCGGCTCTGAGTGGTAGTGCTGGGCGACGGCGAGCGCGATCCGCTCGAGCGTCGGGAGCGCGAGCTTGCCATGACGAAGCTCGGAGCGAAAGCGGGCATACGCGCGCAGAGCGGCCGGCGAGCCGGCAAGGACACCGAGGAAGTTCGGCAGCTGACCGCCGGAAGCGAGCGCTCCCCGCAGGACGGCGGCTGACCCCTCGGGGGCCGTCAGGTCGTCGTGGATCTGGAACCTGCTCATGGGAATCTTCATGGCGTGACCACCAAAGGTCGAAAAAAGGGACGGCAGGGTTGTGGCCAAACCTGCCCTTTACTTTCAAAATGGACTTACAGTGAGTAAGTCTACCGGCCGAGTCGGACCCGTACAAGGGGCCCTCTGCCCTTATACGGACGGCGATTAACGAAAGATCACTCGGGGCTCAGAATTCGTCAGCGAGCCCGGCTCGGACGCGTCGGCCGGGACCGGCGGCCGGCGTTACAGCGTCGCCGCGTGGGCGCTCGCGACGGCGACGAGGATCAGCATCACGCCGAGCAGGAAGGCCCACAGGGCGGCTCGATCCGGGCGAAAGCCCGCCCGCTCGTGACGGCGCTCGGGGCGCCGGCGGGCGCGGTCGGACCGCCGCGCGACATACCGCTCGGCCCCCTGACCGCGGATCGTCACCGTCCGGCGGCCGGGAACCCCGCCGCCGGCCCGCGCGGGCACGGGCGCGGCGCCAGCCTGCGCCGCCGCGGCGCGCGGGTCGCTCGCGCGCGGGTCGCCGCGATAGCGATACCGCTCGTCATAGCGCTCGTCGATCACGCTCTGCTGGCCCCGGGACACAGTCACGCCTGTCTGCGGCATCTCGTCGTCCTCTTGTCAGTGCATGCAGGGCTTTCACCAGGTCAGCACGGCCCGGCGAAACGGCATTCCACCGCTCTTCTCCGTTCACGGCGGCACGAACGGATGGAAACCAGCACTACCGATCGGCGATCGTAACAGCGGTATCAGACGTCAGCCGGCGCGGCTGGCCGGCACTCCGCAATTCGGGCAGAAAACCGGCGCGGCGGCGCGGTTACTCGTTGCCGGCGACCTTGGCCACGAACTTCGCCACATCGGCGGCATCGACGCCGGTGACGATGTTCGCCGGCATCACGCCCTGGCCCAGGCACGCCTGGTCGGAGCTGCTCGACGCGTTGGGGAGGCAGCCATTGGCGATGGTGTGGGCCACCACCGTTTCGGAGGGCTTGAGCGTGTCCAGGTTGGGACCGACCTTGCCGATCGCGTTGGCCGCGGCCAGCGTGTGGCAGACGCCGCAGTGCTCGCCGAACAGGGTCCGGCCGTCACGCTCGGCGGCGGTCAGCTTCATGCCCCCGACCTGAGCGTTGGCGTGGGAGTGGTTGCCGGTCAGCATGACCAGTGGCAGCGCGATCCCGAAGCCGAGGGTCACGATCGTGAACACGACGCCGACGAACCGGTTGGCCCCGCGTGAGGGCCGTCGCATGCCGGCGCGCACGTTGCTCGGCCCGCCGCGAGCGGCGACGTAGAACAGGCCAAACGCGACCACGACCCAGAAGGCGACGAATGCAGCAACGGCAAGCACGCGAGCGGCACCTTATCGCGCGGGCGGGGCGGAAGGGCCGCTCGTCAGCGCCGCCGTCCCGAGGCGAAGCTCATCACCGGCGGCGCGACCGCGCGGAAGTCCTCGGCCTCACCGGCCGCCGCGGCCTTCTGCTCGGCGAGACCGCGGCGGACCTGCTCGTCGAGCATCGAGAAGTCCTTGATGTCGGCGACGAGACGATCGGGCGCGTCGATCGGATCGACCCGGTCGACGAGCACGTTGATCACCCCACCGCCGGCGGCGAACCGCTCGAGCTTGCCGGTGGCGAGCATCAGCGGCTCGGTCCGGACGATCAGCCGGTGGCGCTCGTAGACCTTCGGCGGGACGATCAGGTTGATCGTCCCGTGCTCGTCCTCGAGCAGGAGGAAGACGACGCCGCTGGCCGTCCCCGGCCGCTGGCGGGCCACGACCAACCCGCCGACGCGGACGCGCCGGCCGTGCTCGAGGTGCTCCAGATCGGCGCTGGTGGCGATGTCGCCGGCCATGCGCTCGCGCAGCAGGCCGAGCGGATGGGTCGCGGTCGTCAACCCGGTGGCGGCATAGTCGGCCAGCATCCGCTCCCACTCCGACAGCTCGCGCAGCCTCGGCGGCGCCGGCAGATCGAGCGGGAGAGCCAGCTGCGTGCCGCCCGGCACCCGCCGCCCGGGGGTCACGACCCCCAGCTGCCACAGCGCCACCCGCCGAGCCGCCCCCGGCCGCCGGGGCAGACCGCCGCCCGGATCGGCGGCGAGCGAATCACACGCGCCCGACCACGCGAGCAGCTCCAGCGAGCTGGCGCTCGACCCCGTCCGCGACGCCAGATCGGACAGGCTGCGAAACCGCCCGGCCGTCTGCCGGGCGGCGACGAGCGCCGTCACCTCCTGCTCGCGGACGCCCCGGACATAGCCCAGCCCGATCCGCACCCGGGGGGTCGGCTCGGCGTCCATCTCACACTCCACGTCGCTCTCGTTGATGTCGGGCGGCGCCACCTCGATCCCGCGCCGCTGGGCCTCGTGGACGAGCGCGTCGGGCGGGTAGAAGCCCATCGGCTGCTCGTTGAGCAACGAGCACAGGAACTCCGGCGCGTAGTGGACGCGCAGCCAGGTCGACTGGTAGGCGAGCAGACCGAACGCCGCGCCGTGGGCCTTGGGGAAGCCGAAGCCGGAGAAGCCCTTGACCATCTCCCACACCCGCTCCGCCGTCTCGGTGTCGACCCCGTGCAAGCGCTGGGCGCCGGTCACGAAGCGCTCGTGGTAGGCCATGATCGCCGCCTCCGAGCGCTTGCGGCTCATCGCCCGCCGCAGGCCCTCCCCCTCGCCGATGCTGAAGCCCGCGAAGGCGATCGACACCTCCAGCACCTGGTCTTGGAAGATGATCGTCCCCAACGTCTCGCCGAGCACCTCCTCCAGCGACGGATGCTCGTAGGGCACCTGGTAGCCGGGGTCCTCGCGCAACCGCTGCCGGCGCTCGATGTACGGGTTGACGGCGCCGCCCTGAATCGGCCCCGGTCGCACGATCGCCACCTGGATCGTGATGTCGCGCAGGTTCTCGGGCCGGGTCCGCCGCAGGGAGGCCATCTGGGCGCGGCTCTCGATCTGAAAGACCCCCGTCGTGTCGGCCTCCTGGATGCACGCGTAGGTGGCCGGGTCGTCATACGGGATGCGGCTGAGATCGATTGACTCCCCCCGCGTCTTCGCGATCATCGCCACCGCGCGCTCCACCGCCGAGAGCATCCCCAGGCCGAGCAGGTCGATCTTGAGAAAGCCGGCGTCGGCGCAGGAGTCCTTGTCCCACTGGGCGATCTGGCGGCCCTCCATGGCGGCGGGCACGATCGGGCAGCAGTCGACGAGCGGCCGGGTGGCGACGATCATCCCGCCCGAGTGCTGGGACAGGTGGCGCGGCAGCCCGTGCGCCTCGGCCGACAGGCGGGCCAGCCACGCCCACCGCCCCGTGAGGCCTTGCCGGCCGGTGCTCTCGATGTCGGCGCCGACGTCGCGCGCGCTCCACCCCTCGCTGCCCCGCGCCACCCGCTCGATCTCGCCCGGCGGCAGGCCGAGCGCCTTGCCGAGCTCTCGGATCGCCCCCCGGGCGCGATAGGTGGGAAACGCCGCCACCAGGGCCGAGCGGTCGTGGCCGTAGCGCTCGTGCACGCGTGGGATCAGCTTCTCGCGGACATCGCGCGGGAAGTCGAGGTCGATGTCGGGCAGGGAGGTCAGCTCCTCGTTGAGAAAGCGCCCGATCAGCAGCTCGTTGGCGATCGGGTCGACGTGGGAGAGCCCGGTGAGAAAGCAGACGATCGAGGAGACGCTCGAGCCCCTCCCGCGTCCCGGCGGCAACAACGCCCGGGCGATGTCCGGACCGCGGACCTCCACGGCCACCTCGCGGGCCAGCTCCAGCATGTCGTGGTGCAGCAAAAAGAAGCCGGCCAGGCCCAGCGTGTCGATGATCCGCATCTCCTCGCCCAGGCGCGCCTCCGCCCGCGCGCGCATCTCGGCGGGAGCGGTGGCGTAGCGGTCGGCCATCCGCGCGGCGCACAGCTCGGCCAGCGTGCGCAGGGCATCCTCGTCCTCAGCGCCCGGATAGCGGTAGCCGAGATCGTGGCCGAGGTCGAAGCGCAGGCTGTCGGCCAGCCGCGCCGTCTCGGCAACGGCCTCGGGATGCTCGGCAAACCGTCGGGCCATCGCCTCGGGGGAGGCCAGCACGTGACTGAAGTTGCCGCGCCGCTGGGGCTCTGAGGCATCGAGCGTGGTGTGGAGACGCACCGCCACCAGGGCGTCCTGCAGCGGCGCCCGCGCCCGCGTATGGGCATGCACGTTGCCGGTGGCCACGCACGCCAGCTCCAGACGCGCCGCCAGCTCCTCCAGGCGGCGGTTGCGCGCCCGGTCGTCGCGCAGGAACGGTCGCTGCAGCTCGATCCGCAGACGCTCGGGACCGAAGGCGTCGCGCAGCCGGCGCAGCGTCGACTCGTCGTGGACGCCGCGCAGCGCGCAACCGCTCAGGCAGATGAGGCCCTCGGCATGCTCGAGCACCGTTTCAAGCGGCGTCGACGGCTCGGTGGCGGGCGCGCCCGGCCGCCCCTCGCGCGTATGCGCATGCGCGCGCGTGAGGATGCGACACAGGTTCGACCACCCCCTGGTGTCGGCAACGAGCAGGGTGAGGTGGCGTTCGTCGTCGAGGTCGATCTCGGCGCCGTGGATCGCGCGCAGCCCCAGGGCTCGCGCGGAGACCGCGAACTCCATCGCGCCCGAGACCGAGTTGTGGTCGGTCAGCGCGACCGCCTCATAGCCCAGCTGCAGCGCCGCCCCGACGAGCTCATCGGGCAGCGAGGCCCCGTCCAAAAACGAGAACGCCGAGTGGCAGTGCAGCTCCACGTACGTCACGAACATATGTTCGCATACAGGCATGACGGCTCCTCCTCGACCCGCCCCTTGACAAATTATTAGTCGCTGCTAATCTCAGCTCCGCTTAGTTAGCAGTCACTAACTTCCTCGAAGGAGGCGCAGATGTCAGGCTCACGCCAACGCGGATGGACGCTCGGGATCGTCTCCCTCGGACTCTTCATGGTCGTGCTCGACAACCTCGTGGTGAACGTCGCCCTGCCGAGCATCCATCGCAACCTCGGCGCCTCGATCCAGGCCCTGGAGTGGACGGTCAGCGCCTACGTCCTCGCCTACGCCGTGCTGCTGCTCACCGGAGCCGCGCTCGGCGACCGCTTCGGGCGCAAGCGGATGTTCATGGCCGGGATCGCGTTGTTCACCGCCTCCTCGGCGGCGGCCGCGCTCGCCCCCTCGATCGACACCCTGATCGCCGCGCGCGCCATCCAGGGGATCGGCGCCGCGATCGCCACCCCGCTCACCCTCACCCTGCTCGCCGATGCGTTCCCGCCCGATCGGCGGGGCCTGGCGATCGGCGTGTGGTCGGGCATCAGCGGCATCGCGGTCGCCCTCGGACCGCTCGTCGGCGGCGCCGTCGTGCAAGCCGCCTCCTGGCAGTGGATCTTCTGGATCAACGTTCCCATCGGCATCGCGCTCGTGCCGCTGGCCGGCCTGCGGCTGACCGAGAGCCACGGGCCCGCGGCCCGGCTGGACCTGGCCGGGCTCGGCCTGGGCTCGACCGGGCTGTTCGGGATCGTGTTCGGCCTCGTGCGTAGCCAGACGCTCGGCTGGGGCAATCCCACGGTCATCGTCTCACTCGCGGCCGGGGCGGCCCTCCTGCTCGCCTTCGTCGCCTACGAGCGGCGCGCCGAGTCGCCGATGCTCCCGATGAGCTTCTTCGCCAGCCGCGGCTTCGCCGTCACCAACGCCGTCTCGCTGGCCATGTACTTCGGGATGTTCGGCTCGATCTTCTTCCTCAGCCAGTTCCTGCAGAACGTCCTGGGCAACTCGCCCCTGCAGGCGGGGGTCAAGCTGCTCGTGTGGACGGGCGCGACGATGATCGTCGCCCCGCTGGCCGGCTTCTTCTCCGAGCGCTTCGGCAGCCGGCTGTTCATGGCGGCCGGGCTCGGACTGCAGGCGATCGCGCTCGGTTGGCTCGCCGCCGAGGCGAGCATCACCCAGTCCTACGCGAGCATGATCGGGCCCTTCATCCTCGCCGGCGCGGGCATGGCGCTCGTGTTCGCACCCTCCGCCAACGCGGTGCTCGCCTCGGTGCGCACCGATCAGGCCGGCCAGGCGTCGGGAGCCACGAACGCGATCCGCGAGCTCGGCGGCGTGCTCGGCATCGCGGTTCTGTCGACGATCTTCAGCTCGAACGGCGGCTACTCGGACCCGCAGCTGTTCGTCTCCGGCCTGCGGCCGGCGATGTGGGTGGGCACCGCGGTGCTGGCGGTGGGCGCGGTGATCCCGCTCCTGCTCCCGTTCAGCACGCGGGCCACGGCGACGGCCCAGGCCGAGGTGGAAGCCGCCGAGCGGCAGTCGGCCAGCGGCCGGCTGGGCCTCGATACCGGCCTGAGCGTCGCGTAGGATCGAGAGCCGAGACAGACGCACCCATGGCCACGACCCCGTCCCCGACAGCCCCGGCGTCCACCAGCGACGCCAAGCCCTCGCGGCAGCGCGTCCCAGCGTCCGAGCGCCGGGACGCGCTGATCGACGCGGCCGTCCACGAGTTCGCCCAGACGGGCTTTTACGGC
The DNA here is from genome assembly GCA_963744845.1 of uncultured Solirubrobacteraceae bacterium. Taxonomy (GTDB): domain Bacteria; phylum Actinomycetota; class Thermoleophilia; order Solirubrobacterales; family Solirubrobacteraceae; genus Palsa-465. The sequence goes on along the minus strand of CAVUVE010000006.1, from coordinate 295,653 downwards.
ACGCCGGTCGATCGGATCGCCCGGCGTGTCGGCGTCGCCCAGCCCTACGTCTTCAGCCTGTTTCACTCCAAGCGCGAGCTGTTCCTCGCCGCCGTGGAGCGCGGCTTTGCCACCGTGATGGAGCTGATGACGCGGGGCCGGGACGCGTTCGATCCGGCGATCGCTCTGCCCGAGGCCGATGTTCTGACGGCGATGGGCGACACCTATATGGAGATGCTCGCCGGCGACCGGGACAACCTGATGCTCCAGCTCCAGGCCTACGCGGCCTGCGACGACGAGGTGATCCGCGAGCGGGTCCGGGAGCTCTATGCCCAGCTGGTGCGCCACGTCGAGGCGCTGTCGGGGGCCGATCAGGAGCGGATCGACGACTTCTTTCGCTACGGCATGTGGGTCAACGTGACCGCGGCGATGGGCGTCGCGGACCTGTCGGTCGGGTGCGAGTGGATCCGCAGCGACGCCGTCGCGGAACCGCCGGCCGGCTAAGCCTGGATCCAGGCGAGGGCGCTAACCGGGCGGCGTGCGCTCGGGGTGGCGCGGGAGCCCGTCGTCGGGGATGTCCTCCCAGACGGCCGCGTTAGCCGTGAACTGCCGGTGGCCGGGCCGGATCCCCGGGTCGCCGTCGACCGTCCCGAGCCTCACGCCGACGGTGACACCGTCGGGCCCGCTGCGGCTGAACAGGGCCGAGCCGCATTCTCCGCAGAAGAACTTCTCGGCACCCTCGGACGGGTTCCAGGAGCGCACGCGGTCCTCGCCCTGGACGATCCGAAACGTTCCCGGCTTGGCCCGGGCGTTCGCCGACGCGGCGGTCCCGGTGCGCCGCTGACAGCGCGTGCAATGACAGTAGACCGACGACTCGAAGGGCTCGGAGACCTCGTAGCGAACGGCGCCGCACAGGCACCCGCCGGTCAGGGGAAGCTCGCTCATACGGCCACCCGCTGGGCGAGATCGCGGTCGGGCTCGATCCGCCAGCGCTGGGCGACGTGCTCCAGGTGCGCATCCAGGCCCCAGCGGTCGGGCTGCTCGTCGCCGGAGTGCTGCGGGCTCGCGCCCTTCAGCGCCATCGTCCCGGTGTTGTCGCCGAGGCGGCGGATCTCGGCCACGGCGTCGTCTGAGAGGCGCTGCTCGGACGGCAGCGCCGCCAGCTCGACCCGCTTGTCCTCGATCGTCCGCGCCTGGGGCCCGACCTCCTGGATGAGCGTGGGGGCCACGCAGGCCACCGGCCCGTGGGCGAGGTTCCACTGGCAGGCGAGCTGGATCGGCGTCAACCCGGCGCGCTGGCCGATCGGGCGCATCGCGTCGAGGCGCTCGCGTCCGGACTCGATCCAACCGGCCGGCCGGAACCCGCGGTGGTCGCCCCGGGCCAGCTCCTGCTCGGGGACCAGGTCGTCGAAGAACAGGCCGCCGTAGTCGACGACGCGCGTGATCAGGCGGACGTCGGCCGCGGCGGCGGCCTCGAGGCACAGCTCGCCCGGCCACGGCTCCATCGGATTGAGGATGATCATCGCCCAGTCGAGCAGCTCGCCGAAGCGCTCCAGGCAATCGATCAGATCAAGAGTGAAGCCGTTCGCCGGACCGGGGGCGACCCCGATCATGCGCGTCAGCCCGGCGTCGCGCAGCGCCGCCATCCCGCTCCATACCGCCTCCGCGGTGTAGCCGGTGCGATCGGGGTTGTGCAGCAGCAGCAGGTCAAAGCCGCTCAGGCCACAGCGCTGAAGGCTGCGCTCGGTCGCCATCCTCAGGTAGTCGGCGTACTCGTCGGGACGCCGCAGGGCGGGGTCGGTGAAGCGGGGATAGCCCTTGGCGCCGTTGCGCTCCCCGGTGTAGAAGTCGTGGCCGACGGCGCCGATGACGCACATCCGCTCGCGCGGACGTCCGGCGAGGGCGCGGCCGAGCATCGTGTCGGCGTCGCCGGCGCCGTACACGTCGGCGGTGATCACCGTGTCGATTCCGTCCCCCGGGGCGATCAGCGACAGAAAGCGCTCGTCATCTATCGCCTCCCCGAAGTGCATGAAGCGCCCGCCGCTCCAGGTCCCGACAGCGGACGGGCCGGGATCGATGTGGGCAGCGGTCGTGCTCATCTCAGCCTCGAGTCTACGAGCCTCCGACCGCTCATCGCTGGCGCCACCAGCGGTCCCCCCTCAGGTCGTGAAAGACGACCTCGTTGCGCCCGCACACGGTGACGATCTCCCAGTAGCGGCGGCGCAGCGGCCGCTCGGTCCACCACCGGTCCTCGATCAGCCACGACTCGCGGACGGCATCGACCTCGCGGCCGTCCACCACCTCCGGGCGCCCGCCCTCGCCCGCGCGGACGGCGACGCGCCGGGGAACCGCCAGCCGTCGCGGACCCGCCACTACCCCTCGAACGGCGCCAGGACGGCCCGGCGCTCGGGAAACCGGGAATCGGGATCGACCTCGAGCACGCGCATCGCGGCCTCGGGGCCGGCCGCGGCTCGCGCCTGGCGGATCGCCTCGCGCAGCCGCGCGGCCCGGGCGTCGGCGGCGTCCTCGAGCAGCGCGCGCTGGTCAGATGCCGGCGGACCGAAACGCTCGACGGCCAGCCTCAGCCGGTCCGCCGGCGCAGGCATCTTCGTGAGATGGGGGGCGAGCGCCAGGCGCATCCGCACCGGATCGGCCAGCGCCTCCCGGAACACCACCGGCTCGCGCCACGTCCCCCCCTGCTCGACCAGGACGGCGGAGATCACGACCGCTCGCAGGGTCCGTCCTCGCCGTTCGCGCCGGGCCAGCAGGCGGTCGATGAGCAGCCCTAGTCCCCGCTCGAGCTGGAGCCCGGACGCCGCCTCGGGCAGGTCCAGCGCCTCGCGCACCAGTTCGCTCGCCGGCCGCGGCGAGAGCGCGCTGTCGCCACCGCGGGCGAGCTCGTGAGCGAGCAGCCCGAGCGTGCCGAAGCGGTCGGCGAGGGCCGCGGGGGTCAGCTCGGCCAGCTCCCCCAGCGTCCGGACCCCGAGGCGTTCGAGCGCCTCGGGAAGCTCGCTCAGCGCCGGACGGGCGCGTAGCAGGGCGACCGGCAGCGGGGCCAGGTAGGCCCGGGCCCGCTGGCGTCCCCGTTCTCCGGCGACGCGACCGGCCGCGTCGGCCCCCCGCTGCCGCCCGCTCATCTCGGTCCCGCCGACGATCTCCGGGCGCCGCGCCCGCGCCCGGGTCGCGGCGGCGACGGCGGCGAAGCGCGAGGGGGCGACCCCGAAGCGAGCGGAGACGCGCAACGCTGAGCGAACCGCTGCCAACACCCCCTCCAACCCTCCGTGCAGGCGGACCAGTCCCCGCGCGTCGAAGCACACCAGCCCCGGCCGCTCGGGCTCGACCGCCGCCCCTACCGACTCCAGGCGCACGAGGAGCCGCTCCCAGGCATCGGCGACGCCGGCCGGGTCAGGCGGGACGAGGTTCAGCGTCGGACAGCGCGCCAGCGCCTCCCCGAGCCGCATCCCGGGACGGATCCCGAACGCCTCGGCGGCGAGCGACACCTCCCCCACCTGCTGGACTCCGCCGGGCTCGGGCGCCAGCACGATCGGCGCCCCGAGCAGCTCGCCGCGGTCACCGACGGCCGTGGTGAGCGCGAACCGCGGGATGAGGACGCAGACGATCATACGAACGCATGTTCGCATGATCGGCGGACGGAAGTCCACTCGGAATCGCCTCGCGCCGCAACCGCCGAGCGCCGGCCGTTTCGTCCGGAGCGTCAGGCACGATGTCGCGCCCGTGCCCACCGTCCGACCGTCCTCTCTGACCACCGATCTGCGCCTCTGGCAGCGCCGCGCGCTGGCCGGGATGGCGACCTGGACCGACGGCCCGTTTCTCATCTCCGCCGCTCCCGGAGCAGGCAAGACCCGTCCCGCGCTGGAGTTCGCTCGGGCGCAGCTGGCCGCCGGACACGCCGGGGCGGTCGTCGTCGCGTGCCCGACCGCGCCCCTGACGCGCCAGTGGGCCCGCGCCGCCGATGCCATCGGGCTGGACCTGGCGCCGGACGCCGACTCGCCGCGGCCGCCCGCCGGCTTTCACGGGGTCGCCGTGACCTACGCGCGGATCGCCCGGGCGCCGGCGCGGTGGAGCCGCTCGCTCCCGCGCCGGACGCTGATCATCGCCGACGAGGCCCACCACCTGGGCGAGGATCTGACCTGGGGCGTGTCGTTCGCCAAGGCGTTTGCCGAGACCTCGCGGTGGCTGCTGCTCTCGGGCACGCCGTTTCGCTCCGACGCCACCCCGATCCCGGGCGTCAGCTATGACTCCGAGGGGATCGCCGAGCCCGACGTCGCCTACAGCTATGCCGAGGCGGTGGCCGATGGCGTGTGCCGGCCGGTGTCGTTCGTCGCCTATGACGGGACGCTGTCGTGGCGCAGCGGCGACGACGTGATCGAGTCCAGCTTCGAGGAGGTGCTCTCCACCCGCGAGGCCAGCCGCCGGTATCGCACGGCGATCTCCACCGACCTTCCCGAAGGACTGCCGCGGATCCTGCGCGAGGCCGACGCCCGGCTGCGCACCGCCCGCCAGGACGGCCACCGCGACGCGGGCGGGCTCATCGTCGCCGCCGACTCCGAGCACGCCCGCCGGATCGCCAAGCTGCTGCGGGAGGCCACCGGACGCGTTCCGGTCGTCGTGCTGCACGCCGAAGCCCGGGCGGCGAGGAAGCTGGCGGCCTTTACGGCGTCGACCGACCCGTGGATCGTCGCCGTCAACATGGTCTCCGAGGGAGTCGACATCCCCCGCCTGCGGGTCGGCGTCTACGCCACCGCCGCCAAGACCCCGCTGATCTTCCGGCAGATCGTCGGTCGCTTCGTACGCACGATCCCGGGGCGTCCCCAGGAGCCCAGCTGGCTCTACGTTCCCGCCGATCCCGTCCTGCGCGAGCACGCGACAACGATCGAACGCGAGGTCCGGCGCTCCCTGCGCCGCCCCGGCGAGGCCGACCCCGAGGCGTTCGACGAGCCGGTGGAGCGCCGCGAGACCGAGGCCAGCCCGGCGCCGGAGTTCGTGCCCCTGAGCGCCGACGTCGCGCCCCAGATGACGCTGTTCGGAGGACCGGCGCCCCCGCCCCCGCCCCCGCCGGTGGCATCGCGATGGCTCACCCCGGAACCCGCAGCGCCGAGCTCGGTTCCGGCCTTCGAACGCCGCACCCAGCTGCGCGATCAGCGACACCAGCTCGTGTCAGAGCTCCGACGCCGCGACGGGACCAGCCACCGCGAGATCAACGCCTGGGTCAATCGCAAGCTCGGGATCACGAGCGTCGAGGAGGCGACGCTCGCCCAGCTGGAGCGCTCGATCGAGCTGCTGTACGGGAGGCTCAGCCGGCGGGCGGCGTGAGGAGGGCGCCAGTGCACCGGCTCCTGGATGGACGGCCTCGGCGTCGCCCTATATGCTCGGCGCCCGGTCCACCTGAGGAGAGCGTCGTGCCACAGCCAGTCCGTCATGCCGAGCCGGTCGAAGGGAGCCGCTAGTGGCGCCCGACCTCACAGACCTGGCCATCGACGGCGTGCGCACGCTCAAGGCTCTCGGTCAGCGGATCCCGGGAGCGGGCGGGATCCTGGCGGGATCGCTGTCGGGCTCCGTCAAGGGCAAGACGGTGCTCATCACCGGCGCCTCGTCGGGCATCGGCGCATCCGCGGCCCGGCAGATCGGAGAGGCCGGCGGCACCATCCTGCTCGTCGCCCGCACCCGCGAGAAGCTCCAGGAGGTCGCCGACGAGGTGGCCGAGGCGGGCGGCAAGGCCTACGTGCACCCGTGCGACCTCAGCGACGTCGACGACATCGACCGCATGGCCAACGAGGTGCTCGAGAGCCACGGCCACGTCGACATCCTCGTCAACAACGCCGGCAAGTCGATCCGCCGCTCGGTGGACCGCTCCTACGACCGCTTCCACGACTACCAGCGCACGATGCAGCTCAACTACTTCGCGCCGGTCAAGCTGATCCTCGATCTGCTGCCGACGATGCGCGACCGCGGCACCGGCCACATCATCAACATCTCCTCGATCGGCCTCCAGGTCAACACGCCCCGGTTCGGCGCCTACGTGGCCTCCAAGGCCGCGCTCGACGCGTTCTCGCGCTCGATCGGCCCGGAGATCATCGGCGACGGCGTGCACGTGACCACGATCTACATGCCGCTCGTGCGCACCCCGATGATCGCCCCCACCAAGGCGTATGACCGCGTGCCGACGCTCAGCCCCGAGCAGGCCGGTGACCTGATCGCCGAGGCGATCCGCAAGCGTCCCAAGCGGATCGCGACCACGCTGGGCAGCATCGGGCAGCTCACCTACGCGATCGCCCCCGGCGCCCAGGACCTCGTCGTCAATCGCGCCTACCAGCTGTTCCCCGAGGGCGACGGGCCGTCGGACCGCCGCCTCGAGGCCGAGCAGCGGGCCTTCGCCCAGGCCACCCGCGGCGTGCACTGGTAGCCGCCCGCCGGCTCAGCGCCCGGCGCGACCGGCCATCGCGCGCCACACCCGCTCGCCGGTCATCGGCAGCTCGCGGACGCGCGCGCCTCCGGTCGCCGCGGCGATCGCGTTGGCGACGGCTCCCGGGACGCCGACGACCGGCGCTTCGCCGACCCCCTTGGCGCCATACGGACCATCCGGCGCCGGCACCTCGACGATCTCGGTGTCGATCGGCGGCGTCGAGCCGGCGGACGGCATCGCGTAGTCGACGAACGTGCCGGTGACCAGCTGCCCGTAGTCATCGTGGGCGAGCTGCTCCAGCAGCGCCCAGCCGAGACCCTGGGTGGCGCCACCGCGCATCTGCCCCTCGACGAGCGCCGGATTCAACGCCCGCCCGACGTCCTGGGCGATGACGTGGCGCAGCACGGTCACCGCGCCGGTGTCGGGATCGACGCGCACGTGCGAGAGGTGCGCGGCCGCCTGCGGCGCCTGGGGCTGGGCCGAGCGGCCGTGACCCTCGACCGGCATGTGGCGGCTGCCGAAGCTGAGGATCTTGGGAGCGAGCTCGTCGATCGCGATCGCCTTGCCGGGCACCCCGCGCGGCTGCACCGCCGCGTCGACGATCTCCAGGTCCTCGGGCGAGATCTCGAGCTCGTCGGCCGCCACCTCCAGCAGCCGCTCGCGGGCCTCGATGGCCGCGCGCTCGACCGCCCGGCCGACCGTGTAGGTCACCTTGCTCCCGCCGCTCGTCCCGGCGTAGGGCGCGCTCGACGTGTCGGCGTTGACGACGCGCACGCGGCCGGCCTCGACCCCGAAGGCCTCGGCAGCGATCGAGGCGAACGTCGTCTCGACCCCGGTCATGTCGGCGGCGCCGGTGATCACCGTCAGCCGACCGTCGGCGTCGAGCCGGCAGACAGCGGCGGCCGGCTCGTAGCCGCCGGGCCACCACCCGATCGAAGCCCCGATGCCCTCGTCCGCCGGCAGTCCCTCGCGGGCCGCCCACAGGGGATGAGCGGCGACCCGCTCCAGGCAGGCTCGCGCCCCGAACACGGGAAAGGCCTGTCCCGACGGGGACCGGTCGCCCTCACCGGCGACGTTGCGCAACCGAAGCTCCAGCGGATCGAGTCCCAGCTCGCGGGCCAGGTCGTCGAGCAGCGACTCGACGGCGAACGCCGCCGGCGGGGCCGTGGGCGCGCGATAGGCGCCGAACGTCATCCGGTTGGTGGCCACGCCGAGCGCGGTCAGCTCGTGCGCCGCCCAGTTGTAAGGGCCGGCGGCCAGCATCGCCGCGATCGACTCGACCCCGAAGTCGTCGGTGGCGCCCCGGTCGACGTACACGCGCGCCCGGATGCCGGTGAGCGTGCCGTCGGCGTCGGCTCCGAGCGTCAGCGACAGCACCTCGGCGCCGGCCGGGTTGCTGGCGGCCATGTCCTCGGAGCGAGTCATCGTCAGGCTGACCGGCCGGCGCAGGGCCAGCACCGCCGAGCACACGAGCGGCTCGATGATCATCATCTTGCCGCCGAAGGCGCCCCCGAGGCTCGCCGTGCGCACGCGGATGCGCTCGGTCGGCAGGCCAAACAGCTTGGCCAGCGAGTCGCGGGTGCCGAACGGCGCCTGCGTGGAGCTGCGCACGTTCAGCTCGCCCTCGGGATCCAGCCACGCCACCGCACTCTGCGGTTCCAGGTAGCCCTGATAGATCCACGGCGTGGTGAAGCGACCGCTGACCGTGCGGTGGCTCGCCGCCAGGGCCGCGTCGACGTCGCCATTGGTCAGCCGGGCCGTGCCCAGCACGTTGGCGGAGAGCTCCTCGTCCTCCAGGCCGCCGGCGGAGACGGCGGCGTGAGCGTCGCTGATGTCTGAGTCCTCGCCCGCCTCGGCGGTGACGACGCGCGCCGGCGGAGCCCCGGGAGCGGCGGCGGCCTCCATCTCGAGCACCGCCTCGAGCGGCTCGAGCTCCACGTCCACCAGCTGGGCGGCGTCCTCGGCGATCGCCTCGCTCTCGGCGACGACGATGGCCACCGGCTGGCCGGCGTAGACGACCTCCTCGCCCGCGAGCGGCTGGTACAGACGCCCCTTGCCGGTGGCGACGATCGGCAGATCAGCAGCGCTGAGCACGCCAACGACGCCGTCCAGCGCGGCGGCGGCCTCGGTGCGGATCGCCGTCACCCGGGCGTGAGCCTCGTGGGCGAGGACGAGCCGGGCGTGGAGCAGGCCGGCGATCTCGGTGTCGGCGGCGTACTGGGTGCGACCGCGGACCTTGCTCTCCGAGTCTCGACGGGGAGCTGAGACGCCGATGACCGACATGTTCGCCAACCTAGCACGTTCCGGAGGGGGCCTCCGGAGGATTCGTCACCCGGCGGAGAAGAGCCCGGCGAAGCCCCCGGCGCCGACGTTCCCGCCCGACAGCACGACACCGACCCGCTGTCCGCGGCACTGCACCGTGCCCGCCAGCAGGGCGGCGAGCGCGCTCGCGCCGCTCGGCTCGACGACGAGCTTGAGGCGCTCGAAGCAGAACCGCATCGCGGCCAGGATCTGCTCGTCGGTGACCGTCACCGCGCCGTCCACACGTGCGCGGATCACCGGCCAGGTGAGCTCCCCCGGCGTCGCCGTCTGCTGGCCGTCGGCGATCGTCGGCGCGACTGACACCCGCTCGCGTCGCCCGCTGGCCAGCGAGCGCGTCACGTCGTCGGAGGCGAGCGGCTCGACGCCGATCACGCGCGTCGCCGGCGAGAGCGCCTTGACGACGGTCGCGCAGCCGGAGATGAGCCCGCCGCCGCCCACCGGAACGAGGAGCACGTCGAGCCCGCCGGTCTGCTCGAGCAGCTCGAGCGCCACCGTCCCCTGCCCGGCCATCACCCACGGGTTGTCATAGGGATGCACGAGGGCCAGCCCGCGCTCGGCGGCGAGCGCGCGCACGAGCGCCTCGCGGTCGTCGCGATAGCGATCGAAGGTGACGATCTCGGCGCCGTAGCCCTCGGTGGCGGCGCGCTTGAGCGCCGGCGCGTCGGCCGGCATGAGAATCGTCGCGCGCGTCGCGCACATGCCGGCGGCCAGGGTCACCGCCGCGGCATGATTGCCCGAGGACACCGCACAGACGCCCCGCCCGCGGACGTCCGCGTCGAGCGTCGAGATGGCGTTGTAGGCGCCGCGGAACTTGAACGCACCGCCGCGCTGGAACGTCTCGGCCTTGAGCGAGACGACCGCGCCCGTGCGCTCGTCCAGGGTGCGCGAGCCGAGCACCGGCGTGCGCCGGGCGATGCCCGCCAGGCGCCGCGCGGCGCGCTGGACGTCGTCGATCTCGATGGCGAGAGTGTCGGCGGCCGCGGAGGCGTCCGTCACGCCTGGGCGCCGGCGTCACGCATCAGCTGCCCCACCGGAACCGCCGCCAGGTGACCTTCATGCAGCGCGACGACGAGCTTGCCGAGCACGTGCTGCAGCTGCCCGTCGTTGGCGACGTTGAGCTGCACGACCTCACCCGGACGCAGGTCCCCGAGGGCGTCGTCGGCGTCGTGCAGCTGCACCGCGCCGGCGACCAGCCGACCCCCCGCGCCATGCGCGAACAGCCACTGGCCGATGCTCGGACCGTTGGAGGCATACAGGAAGTGACGACCGCGGCCGGTGGTGCCGACGAGCCGATGCAGCTGCCCGCGGGTGCTCAGCCACCGCACCAGGCCCTCCTTGGGCAGGCGCGGGAGCGTCTGGTCGTTGAAGCTCGAGACGCTCGCGAGCTGCCCCCCGGCAGCGCTGTCGACGGCGAACGAGGCGCGGATCCCGTAGCCGCTCAGCTCGGAGGCGAGCAGCGGGACTTGGGCCGCGGGAGCGTTGATGATGACGCCGATCTCGGGACGGTCGGTGGCCACCGCGGTCACCGGGCGGATGTGGGCGAAGTGCGAGACCAGGGAGTACGAGGTGCCCGTGCTCAGCGCCCATACCGCGACGGCGGCGGCCGCCACCATCGTCGTCGCGGCGCGCGCCGTGCGCAGCCGCCAGGCCGGGACCGGGCGCACCCGGCGCTCGTCGGACATGATCAGCGACGCCGTCGGCGGCTGACGGGCGAAGGAGTCGTCGGGCTCGGGCCGCTGCTCGAGCGCCCGCGCGATCGCCGGCTCCAGATCGGAGGCGCGGCGGGCGACCTGGGCGAGCTTGAAGCGCTCCATGGCGGCGTTCGAGGCCCGGACATGGCCGTAGCCGAAGCCGTAGGAGACGACCGGGCAGCCGCGGATGATCGCCTCGAGGACCGTCAGGCCGGCGCTCGAGTGCACGAGCACGTCGGCCGCGGCGAGGACGTCGCCCATCCGGTCGGTGAAGCCCATCACGCGCAGGCGCGGCTCGTCGCCGAAGCGGGCCATCACCCGGGCGCGCAGCTTGTCGTTGCGTCCGCACAGGCAGAGCACGGTGGCGTCCTCGAAGCGCAGCGCCGCGGCCGTGGCGCCGGCGAGGTCGCCCACGCCCCAGCCGCCGCCGGACACGGCGATCACGCGACCCTCGGCGGGCAGGCTCAGCGACTTGCGGGCCTCGGCTCGCGACCGCACCGCCAAAAACGCTGACGACGTCGGCGGCTTGGCCCAGCGCACGCTGCCCGGGCCGGCGATCGCCTCGACCTCGGCGGCCGATTCGGGGTGGGTGATGAAATGTCGGTCGATCCCGGGATGGGCCCAGAACTGCAGGCCGGCGAGGTCGGTGATCGACGAGTAGCACGGCACCTGCAGCCGGCCGGTCCTTCGCATCTCGCCGAGCACGGCGGTCACGCCCGGGTAGGTGGAGACGATCACGTCGGGGTCGTGGGCCCGGATGAGGCGCATCAGGCCGCGACGCCCGAAGAACGTCAGCAGCCGGCGAGCCAGCCACCGCGTCGGCGCGACGTTCATGAACAGCCGGTACTGCAGGTCGAACAGCCACGGCATGAACGTGAACATGAACGCCGAGTTCTCGCGCAGCACCTTGGTCAGGCCCGGGCCCATCGCCGGCAGTCCGTTGACGATCGAGACCTGGGCGTCGGGCTCCTCGTCGTGGAACTCGCGGGCGACCGCCCGCGCGGGAAGGTCATGGCCCTCGCCGATGTCGGCGGAGATGATCAGCACCTGGCGCGGCTTGGCCTCGGTGTCGGGCTCGCCGGCCGGGATCACGGCGGCGTTTCCGTCGCGCTTGGCCGCCTCGGCGCGCTCGAGGCGCCAGTCGACGTACTTGCGCACGCCCACCGCGAACGGGGTCGCGGCTGTCCAGCCCAGCTCGGCCTGCGCCCGCTCACCGGAGACGATCTTCGTGCCCAGGTCGCCCGGACGGGCCGGCGTGTAGGTGATTTCGGTGTTGCCGACGATCTCCCGGACGAGCTCGGCGATCTGCTTGATCGTGACGTTCTCGTCTGAAACCAGGTTGTAGACCCGGTTGGTGGCCACGTCATCGAGCCCGGCGGCGACGCCGTCGGCGAGGTCCTCGACGTAGACGAAGCGCCGTGACTGCATCCCGTCGCCCGACAGGGTCAGGGGCTCGCCCTTGAAGGCCTTGTTGACGAACGCAGGGATGACGGCGGCTTCTCGCGCGCGGGGGCCGTAGGGAATGCCGAAACGCAGGATCGTGTAGTCGATCCCGTAGAGCTCCTGGTAGCTCTTGCAGTACAGCTCGCCGGCCAGCTTGGTGGATGTGTAGAGGTGGCTGGGGGGCGGGAGCAGCGTGTCCTCGTTGACCTCGTCTGACTCCGTGTCGCTGTAGACCCAGATCGTCGACGCGTACAGAACGCGCTTGACTCCGGCGCGCCGGCAGGCCTCGAGCACCGCCACCGTGCCGCGGGCATTGACACGCTCGGCGTCCTCGGGCGAGGCGTGCACGTCGTTGACATCGGCGACGGCGGCGAGGTGGGCGACGGCGTCACAGCTGTGCAGCGCGCGCTCCAGGGCCTCGCGGTCGGTGATCGAGCCGAGCACGGTGTCGACGCGGTCCTCGGGGTCCAGATGCCACGGCGAGGGCCGCAGGTCGTAGATCACCGGCTCGTGGCCCCGGGCCCGGAGCTTGTCGACGACGTGGGACCCGATGAACCCGGAGCCGCCTGTGACGAGAACGCGCATGCCCGTCAATACCCCGGCCGGTAGTACAAAGGAACACACGAGTGGTTCTCGGCCACCCAATCGCTGTTGGGCAGCTCGACGGCGTGGCTCATGATCCGGTGACAGGGCTCGTCGTAGACGCGGCCCGTCGAGCGCTCCAGCCAATCGAAGACGATGTACTTGTACAGCCCCGAGACCATGCCCTCGGGCAGTTGCAGACGGCTCGGATGGCGCTCGTCGAGCTCTGACTGCGCGATCGCGTTCTTCCAGGCCACGATCTCCGGCAGGCGCTCGATCTGCACGAGACCGAGCGCTGCCGTGAACTCGCTCATGCGGAAGTTCAGGCCCGCCACGTCATAGCTCGGCTTGCCGTAGTTGCGAAATGCGCGCGTGTGCTCGATGAGCTCGGGCCGACGCGAGACGAGGACGCCGCCCTCGCCAGTGGAAATCGTCTTGGTCGCGTACAGCGAGTAGACGCCGGCATCACCCCACGTGCCCGCGCGGCGACCGTGCCACGCGGCCCCGTGCGCGTGCGCGCAGTCCTCGATGAGGAAGATGTCGTGCTCGGCGCAGTACTGCGCGATCCGCTCGGTGTCGAACGCGATGTGGCCGCCGACGTGGACGAGGAACGCCGCCCGCGGCTTGAACTCCTCAGCGGCCCGTTCGAAGTCGGCGAACGACATGCACAGGTCCTCGCGGTTGCAGTCGACGAACTGGACGTCGGCGCCGGCCCGGATGGCCGCCAGCGGGGTGGCCATGAACGTATTCGACGGGCACAGCACGGTCTCCCCCTGCACGCCGGCGAAGTGCAGCGCGGCCAGCGCTCCGCCCGCCCAGCTCGAGCACGCCACCGAGGGCGCCTCGTGGTAGGCCTCCCAGGCCGCCTCGAAGCGCGCGACCATGTCGGCCTCGGACCACCGGTTGGAGTCCAGGACCTCGTCGATGAGCGTGTGGAGTCGCTCCCGATCGCGGTGATCGAAACCGATCGCAAACCGCGTGAAGTCGGGAACGCTCTGTGACGAAGCGGAAGCTGAAGCTGAAGTCATGTTGGGAGTGCGCCCTTGTGCGCGAAACGACGATTTCCTCGGCCGGCCAACGGCGTCGGTCGCCGCGCACAACGACCATCGTGGCAGCCAGTGTGCGCCCTGGCAAGCCTGTCAGACAGGGAGGACGGTACCGAGTTTCCGGCGCGTCAGCTCCGCGGTGATCAACTCCAGGGCGGCGACGGTGCGTCGATGCGAATCGCGCGAGCTGTAGAAATCGGCATCGTGCAGCAGGATCACATCGCCGCCGATCACGCTGCGTGTCGCCCGGGCGGCGATCCGCCGCGGCGTCGTCAGCCGGCGCCAATCGCGGCCCCAGCGCGACCACAGCAGCGGAGACAGGCCGGCCGCGCGCGCCGCCCGCAGTCCGGCGGGACTGTAGATCCCGTACGGCGGACGGTGCCACGCGGGCGTGACCCCGATCGCATCCTCGATCGCCGCCACCCCGCGGGTGAGGTCGTCGGCCACGGCCGCGGAACCGAGGCGCAGCTGGAGCCGGTGGCGGTCGCCGTGCAGCGCGATGGCATGGCCGGCCGCCGCCGCCCGCGCCACCAGCTCGGGGCGCCGCCGGACCTGCTCGCCGATCACGAAGAAGGTCGCCCGCGCGCCCGCGCGCGCGAGGGCCTCGAGCATCGCCGGCGTGCCCTCGGGGTGGGGGCCGTCGTCGAAGGTCAGCGCGACCCCCGCCGCCGGCAGGGTGCGGGGAAGCCCGAGGGCCGCAGCGGCGTCTCGGTTGACAGGTGCAAGCAGATAGCGGACCACTGACTGGGCATGATCGCGGTAGAAAGACGAGCGTGACGGCCCCCGACCTCGATGCCTGGCTGCCCCGGCCCGCGCTGCGGGTCATGCACCGGCGATCGAGCACGGCCTCCGCGGACGCGCTGTGGGCGGCGGCGCGGGAGCTGCGGCTCGCCGACACCGGCCTCCTCGGCCGCCTGGTGCGATGGCGAATCCCCGGGCTCGCGCGTGACGCGGGCTTCGACGCGCTGTTTCGCGAGCCTCCGTTCACGATCCTCGACCAGGGCGAGCGCGCCCTCGTCTCCGGGCTGGTGGGTCGCATCTGGACCCTGCGGCGCGACTACCCGCAGCTGTCTGACCCCGACGAGTTCCGCAGCTGGTCGCGCCGGGGCACGGCCCGAGTGGTGTTCGCCAATTGGGTGTCGCCGACTGACGACGGGGGCGCCGAGCTGTGCTCGGAGGCCCGCGTGCAGGCGTTCGGCGTGCAGGGCCGCGTGGGCGTCGCGGCGGTGCGACCGCTCGTCGGTCGCTTCCAGGGCCTCGTCGGGTCCGAGGGGCTGCGCGCCGCGGTCCGGCGCGCCGAACAGCCCGAGTAGTGTCCTGAGGCGTTCATTCGTGAGCAGCGTCGCGAGTGACTGGGCGTGGCTGACGGGTGGCGAGGACCCAAGTCGTACTGGTGGTCCGGCGGGGTCCTCGCCGCCCGTCAGGCGCGTCCAGGCGCCGCGAGGCTGCCACCGAATGAATGATTCAGGGCACCAGCCGTCCGCCTGCCGCCGGACAGACGGAGCGTCTTTACCCTTCCGGCGAGGATGAGGCCTCGCCACGGGATCGCGATCGTGAGCGTCGCCGCCGCCGGTCTGGCCGGCTGCGGGGGGCACGCGTCCCGCCCGCGCGCTCACACCACCGCAGCCACGACCGCGGCCGCGGCTGCCCGCCCGCCCGCGAAGCCCAAGCCGCCCCCGGAGCTGCGCCTCGAGCTGGCGCTGCCGCTGATCGGGCTCTCGAGCGCGCCCACGGTCAGCTACGCGACGACCGCCGCCGCACCGACCGTCCGCGGCGTCGTCTCGCCGGCCTCGGCGACCGTCTACATGCGCGCCCCCGACGGCACCCGGACCGCGCTCAACCCCCGCCGCGACGGCAGCTTCGCGGTCCGCGCCAAGCTCACCCCGGGGGCCAACTCCCTGCAGTTCACGGCGGCGCGCCTGGGTTCGGACACCCGCAACGCCCAGCTGGCCATCACCTGGCGCGGCCCCGCCGCGGCGGCCCGCGAGCGGGCGATCGAGCGCGACCCGGCCAAGTACCTGGCCCCCGCCAGCGCCGGGCTGAACCGCAAGCTCGCCCCCGTCGGACAGCTGCCCGCCGTCCCGGCGACCAACCGCCACGTCACGGTCAGCTTCTCGCTGCACACCATCAAGGCGCCGCCGCCCCCGGCGATCGGCGGCGACGGGAAGTGGCTGGCCGGCTTCGAGCTGACCGAGTACTACCCCGCGCTCGAGTCCTGGTTCACGGGCCGTCCGGTGAGCGCGCCCGGCCTCAGTGCGCCGCACCGGATCGACTGGCTGTACTCGGCCCGCGGCCTCTCGATGGAGGGCGACGGCATCGGCCTCGACGGCCGGCCGTACCACATCGCCAACCTCGGGGCCGGCGGTTGGCTGACCGCCGGCGGCGGCCAGGGCGCCAAGTTCGGCGTCGGGGCCGACGCCCCCTTCTGGCGCACCGGCGGATTCTGGCGAAGCACGGCGAACCAGCTGACCTTCCCGCTGGCCAACGGCAGCTGGTCCAGCGGGGTCGGCGTGCGCTACGTGCCGCCACCGGCGGGCATCTCGTTCGCGCCCGGGCCGTCGCGCCCGCTGTCCTACCTGCGCAGCGTCGCCGTCGACCCTCGCACGATCCCCGAGGGCAGCCACATCTACATCCCCGCCTACGCGTCGGTCAACGGCGGCTGGTTCGAGGCCGACGACACCGGAGGCGCGATCATCGGTCGCCACATCGACGTCTTTCGCCCGCCCCCGGCCAACCCCGCCGACCAGGGCAACTTCGCCACCGGCCAGCGCGTCTACATCGTGGCGCCCGGGCAGCCGTTGCCGTAGGTGTTTTTGGGTTGGGGTTTCTCGGGGATGGGGCGCGGGCGTGGCTGCCATCGGACGCTGGGTTCGTGGGTGGCGCGACCCGCGTCGGAGGGTCAAGCAGCGAAGGTCGGTGTGGATTGGCGTGAGCGTTCGCTTCGCTGCTTGACATCCGCCGCGTGGTCGCGCAATGGGCAAGGACGTCGGGGCTGACGCCCCGACTCGGGCTCTGGCGGCGGACCAGAGGCCTATGGGGGCCCGAAACCGACCATGGTGTTGCGCGATCGCCGCGGTGAAACTCGAGCGCAAGATCCGCGTCGATTTTCGATGCCGTTCTTGCATCACGCCCGTCCGGTGCCCGCGTTTGCAACGCCATGATCGGGTGAGACGCCCAGGGACCCCTATTTCCCCCGATCGGGGGCGCAAGCCCCGGATCCCAAGCCCAACGCGCGACCACGCGGCGGCTGTCAAGCAGCGCCCCCGCGCCCAGACACCCCACGACGCCCGCCGCTGCTTGATCAGACGACGCGGGTCGCGCTACTACAACCCGGGGGGTGAACCACCCGCCCCCAACGCCTCTAACGTCCGAGAGCAAAGTGACCGCCTTCGACGCACCCGTCACGATCCGCCACGTCCGCTATGCCAACGAGCAGAGCGGCTGGGCGGTGCTCGACGCCGCGGCGAGCGACGGCGCGCCGGTGGCGCTCGTCGGGCCGCTCGTCCACCTCGAGCAGGGCGAGCGCGCCCATGTCGTCGGCGCCTGGGTCAACGACAGCCGCTACGGCGCCCAGGTCAAGGTGTCCGAGGCGCGGCCCCTGGCGCCCGAGGATCCCGACGCCGTGATCGCCTACCTGCGGCGGATCAAGCACGTCGGCGCGCGCCGCGCCGCCGACCTCATCGAGCGTTTCGGCGCGGCCGCCGTGCTCGACGAGATCGACCGCGACCCCGCCGGGGCGTTCGCGGCCGTCGGGCTCAAGCACGCACGCGCCCAGGAAGCGGCGAGCTCGTGGCAGGAGCTGCGGGTCACTCGGCGGTTGCACCTGCTGCTCGCCCCCCACGGGCTGGCCTATCTGGCCGCCCGGATCCACGAGCATTACGGGTCGGGCGCGCATGACCTGGTGGCGCGCGATCCCTTCTGTCTGACGAGCGTGTTCGGGGTGGGCTTTCAGATCGCCGACCGGATCGCCCGCGCGAGCGCAGCCGAGGCCGTGCCCGGTCAGCGCGAGCGCGCGGCGATCATGCACGTCCTCGCGGAGTCCGAGCGCAGCGGCTCCAGCTGCACGCCGCGTCCTGCACTGCTGTCATCCGCGCGCGAGCTGATCGGTGACGAGCTCGACGACTCGGTGCTCGCCGGCCTGATCGAGGGGGGTCAGGTGGTCGCCGAGGAGGAGTGGGTGTACCGGGCGGCGACGGCCGAGCTCGAGGCCGAGCTGGCCGCCCGCGTCGACGAGCTCGTGCGCGGCGAGCCCAACGAGCGGCTCGCCGGCATCGTCGTGAACGACGCGGGCGAGCTCACCGACGAGCAGCTGGGTGCACTGCGAGCCGCGTTCGCCCGGCGGTTGTCGGTCATCACCGGCGGGCCCGGCACGGGCAAGACGGCGTCGATCAAGACGATCGCGATGCGCGCCGAGCAGGCCGGCGCACGGGTGCTCCTCGTCGCGCCCACCGGACGGGCCGCGGTGCGCATGACCGAAACGAGCGGCGTCCGCGCCAAGACCGTGCACTCGGCGCTCGGGTGGATCCCCGGCGAGGGTCCCACCCACGACGAGCAGGACCCGCTGTCCGGCGACCTGTTGATCGTCGACGAGACCTCGATGGCGAACCTCGAGCTGCTCGTGACGTTGCTGCGCGCCGTCGCGGGCCACACCCATGTCGTGCTCGTCGGCGACGCCGATCAGCTCGCTCCCGTCGGCGCCGGCAAGCCGTTCGCCGAGCTCGTCGCGTGCGGGCTGGTGGGGACGACGCGGCTGACCCACATCTTCCGCCAGGCCGCCGACTCGATGATCGTCCAGGGCGCCCACGCCATCCGCCGGGGCGGGGTGCCGGAGTTCTCCCCCGCCGAGGGGATGCGACGCGACCTGTTCCTGATCGAGCGCGCCGCCCCCGGCCAGGCGCTCGATGAGATCGTGTCCCTCGTCGCCGAGCGGCTGCCCGGCCATTACGGCGTCGATCCGGTGCGCGACATCCAGGTGTTCGCCCCCGTGTATCGCGGCGAGCTGGGGATCGACGCCATCAACACAGCGCTGCGGGCCGCGCTGAACCCCGACGGCGAGCCGGTCCGCGGCGGGCGGCTGCGGATCGGCGACAAGCTGATGATGACCGGGCGCAACCTCCACGAGCTGGGGCTGATGAACGGCACCCTGCTGCGCCTGCTCGACGAGGTCGCCGCCAGCGACGACGATCAGGCGGCCTTGCTCCTCGGCGCCGAGGACGCGGTCTTCCGTCTCTCCCCCGAGGACGCCGACCAGCTGCGCCTCGCCTACGCCTGCTCGGTCCATCGCGGCCAGGGGATCGAGCTGCCGATCGCTGTGATCGTCGCCCACCCCGCCGCCGGCGCGTTCTTCCTGCGCCGCGAGATGCTCTACACGGCGGTCACCCGGGCCCGTCTGGCCACGGTCATCGTCGGCACCCGCGAGGTCGTCGCCCGGGCGGCCCGCACCGCCGACACGGGCCGCCGCCACGGCCGGGTGGGCCCGCGTCTGCAGCGACTCGCCGACGGCGAACCAGCAGGCTAGAGCGGCCGCGCGGTGCGCTCGTAGAGGACTGTCGCACCGTCGGCCCGCTGCGCAGTGAACGCCCCCATCCGGGCCATCAGCGCCGCCGTCCGCGAGCCGCGCGACACGAGCACGACCCGCACCGAGCCGTTCACTGCCCGGGCCCCGGCCGGGTCGCCCGACAGCCAGTCCAGATAGGCCGACTGCACCGCGGGCGAGAAGGCATCGATCGGATTGCCGGCCCAGATCCGCCCGCCGGCAAGGGCCACCTGCTCGTCGACCGAGCCATCGGCGAGGACCGGTGACCCGTCGGCCAGCGCGACCGCGCCCCGGACCAGGGAGCTCGGCGCGCCGGCGGGGATCGGGCCGCGGACGACGGCGAACCCGAGCGCCAGGACGGAGGCGACGGCGAGCGCCGGCACCAGGGCGCGCAGCGAGCGCGCGGGCGCGAGCGTGCGGGCGGCGGGAACGGCGACGAAGAACAGCAGCCAGATCCCGTTGCGCTCGGCGCGGACGGTGAGCAGGACGAGGGCCGCGACCACGCACCATTCCCAGCGAATCATCCGCGTCTTCCACGCCCGGGCGAGCAGCACGATCGCGGCCAGCACCAGCACCAGGTCAAGCGGCGAGGTGAACGACAGCGGCCCCCACATTCCCGCCCCGCGCTGGGCCGCCTCGTTGGTGACAACGCCGTGGTAGTAGTCGACGGTGCGCCCGAGAGCCGGCGTCAGGCACATCGCGACGGCCGAGGCCGCCGCCACCGCGGCGGCGAGCGCCGGCTGGCGGCGGGCACGTTCGACGAGCAGGTAGGCGACGAGCACCCCGAGCCCGAGCAGGGCCGCGCCGTGAAGGTTTGACCACAGCGCCAGCAGCGGCACCGCCAGCCAGATCCGCCGCGACGGCGCGCGCGCCTGGGAGCGCAGCAGGGCGACGAGCACGGGGAAGAGCAGGAGCGAGAACAGCTGCACCCGCGCGATCGAGAGGCTGGGGAGCCCGCCGACGCCGACGAGCAGCAGCGCGGCCCCCGTCCCGATCGCCTCGGCGCCCCCGGCGCGGGCATCGCGGGCCAGGATCGTCAGCGCGGCGGCGACGGCCAGCAACTGCGCGAGCATCAGCCCACGGTCGCCGAGCGTGCTCTCCAGCCCGCCGAAGATCAGCTCGGCGAGCACCAGTGCGTTGGGCCAGTGTCCGGTCGGCGCGGACGCGAACGGGACGCCGGCGGGGATCGTGCCGCGGTGGACGATCACGTGGCCGAGCGCCGCCAGCCATTGGGCATCGGAGCCGACGCGGGCCAGCAGCGCCGCCAGGCCGATGACGACGAGGATCGCGGTGGCGAGCACCACGCCCGGGCGCAGGCCCGAGAGGTCGAGCTGACGAGACACTATGGACACGTATCGCCCCGCGACGCGGAGGCTCCCCTAGACGTTGGTGCAGGTGGCCCTGCTCGATGGTCGGATGCGGGGTCGACCCCCGGCTGACGATCGGAATCCCATGTCCTCGTTGGCTTATCCGCGCGGAGCGGCCGCGCGTCGTCTTCGCGGGCGCGCGCACGGCCTCCCGGCGGTGCTGACCCGATCGGGGACCGACGTCCTGCTCGTCGTGGCCATCGGAGTCCTTGCCGTCAAGCTGCTCACCGGCCTGGTCGGCGACTTCAGCGTCGACAGCTGGCTGGAGCTGGTCGCGGGACGCGCGGTGTGGCAGAACGGCATCCCGCACCACGAGACGCTGACCCTGATCTCGCTGGGCCACGCCTGGGTCGACCAGCAGTGGCTCTCACAGCTGGCCGGCTACGCGGTCTTCCGGGTCGGAGGGCTGGGCCTGCTCGGGCTCGTCAACGCCGTGCTGATGCTCGCCGCGGTCGGGGGCGCGGCGTTCGCCTCACGCCGGCTGGGAGCCCCCGCGCGCTCCGTGCTGCTCGTGATGGCGGTGTGCCTGTTGGCGATCGTGCCATCGCGCGAGGTCCGCACTCAGGCGTTCGCGCTGCCGCTCTACGTGCTCGTGCTCTGGCTGCTGGCCAGCGACTGCCGCGCACCCTCACGCCGCGTGCTCTGGTGTCTGCCGATCCTCGTCCTGTGGGCCAACCTGCACGGCTCGGTCACCCTCGGGGCGGCGTTGGTCGCGTTGCGCGGACTGACCTTGGCCTGGGAGCGGCGCGCCGAGCTGCGCCACCGCGCCCGCGCCTGGCGCCGACCCCTGGCCCTGGTTCTGGGCGCGGGCACGGCGATCATGCTCACCCCGTACGGGCTGAGCATCCTCGACTACTACCGCTCGACGCTCGCCAACAGCACGCTGCGCCACGTCGTCACCGAGTGGGCGCCCGTGACGAGCGTTCCGAGCACCGCCGTCGCGGTGCTCGCGGTGGCCGCCGTCGCCCTGTGGTCCTTCGGTCGCACCCCCGCGAACACCACCACCTGGGAAAAGCTCGCGCTCCTCGGCGTGTGCGCGATGACGATCTCGGTCGCGCGCAACGCCGTGTTCTTCGGCCTGCTGGCCACGGTCGTCGTTCCTCGCTCGCTCGGTTGGGGCACGCCCGCCGGGCACGTCGATGGCCCCGACCGGCGGCGCGCGGTGATCAACGGCCTGCTCGTGCTCGGCACCGCCGCCGCCGCGGTGTTGGCCGGGGTCGCGACCCTCGCGCGCCCCGACGCCCAGGTGCAGAGCGCGTTTCTCAAGCCCACGCTGGCGACCGCGGTGCAGAGCGCCACCCACGCCGACCCGTCCCTCCACGTGCTCGCCCCCCGCGAGTACGCCGACTGGCTGCTGTGGCAGGACCCGGCCCTGTCGGGACGGATCGCCGCCGATCTCCGTTATGAGCTGGTGAGCCCCGGCCAGACCTCCTCGCTGGACCACGTGTACGCGGCGACGGGAACCGGATGGATGCGGGGTGCCCGCGGATATCGCCTGCTCGTGCTGGATCGCGCCGCCAACGGCGAGAGCATCGGAGCGTTCGAGCACCAACCCGGCAGCCGCGTGCTCTACCGCGACGCTCAGTCCACGGTCATCCTGCGAACCGTCGCGGCGGCGCGGACATGAGCCTGGGGACGGCGACCCGCCGCCTGCGCTCCGAGGAGCATGGCGTCGTGCTCATCCTGGTGGCCCTGCTGATGACCGCGTTCATCGGACTCGCCGCCATCGCGATCGACCTCGGCTCGCTCGACGGAGCGCAGCGCAAGGCGCAGGCGGCCGCGGACGCGGGCGCGCTGGCGGGCGCTGCGGCCCTCTCGACGAGCACCACCGCGGCCTCCGCTACCGCCACCACGCTGGCCAAGACCAACTATCCGACCGCCACCCCCACCGTGACCGCCTCGGCCAACGCGGTGACCGTCAGCGTCACCGCCAACCCGCCCAACTTCTTCGGCAAGGCGTTTCCGGTGAGCGCGAAAGCGGTCGCCTCGAGTGCGGTCACGGGCGGGTCGGCGGGCGCCATCTTCGCCAGTGACACGAGCTGCACCGGAGGAGGCGTGTCCCTCGGGAACAACGCCATCACGATCGGCGGCGGGATCCGCAGCAGCGGCTCGATGACGATCAGCTCTCACGGGAGCACCTACCCCTCCACGACGTATGCGTGCAACCTCAGCGACGGCACCACCGGGGACAACTCGTTCAACGGGAGCCCGGCTCCGTCCGAGCCGAAGGTCGACACCACGACCCCGTCCACCTGGCCGGACGACTACTCGGACGATT
This sequence comes from uncultured Solirubrobacteraceae bacterium, assembly GCA_963744845.1. Taxonomy (GTDB): domain Bacteria; phylum Actinomycetota; class Thermoleophilia; order Solirubrobacterales; family Solirubrobacteraceae; genus Palsa-465. The sequence goes on along the minus strand of CAVUVE010000006.1, from coordinate 272,985 downwards.
TCCCGGTCTACCCGCTGACCGCCGCGGGCGATCCCAATTGCACGGCCAGCCTGATCCGGTCTGACTGGAGCTTCCAGAGCCTGGCCAGCACGACGCTCGCCAACGGCGTCTACTGCGCCAACACGATCGAGTTCAACGAGGCCGGCCTGACCTGCACGTGCACGTTCGTGGCGGGTTCGTTCCAGCTCAACCAGGGACCGGACAACTTCACGCCCGCCTACAAGACGCTGCAGTTCTACGACGTCAACGACACGGGCCTGAACGTGAACGCCAACGGGCCGAACTTCTTCAGCGGCGGCATCCTGTTCGCCCCCAAGGCCTCGGTGATCGTCAACGCGCCGAGCGGCAACATCCGCGGCTTCGTCGAAGCCAAGGACGTGACCGTCAACGGCGGCGGCTCCACGTCGACGTGGACCGGGACGGGAGTGACGCTCAACGGCACCAACACGGGCGCGGCGCTGACGCAGTGAGCAGCCAGGCGTCCTCGGGCCGGGCGGGATCGCCGCTGGGCGTGGTCGCCGTGATGCGCACCCGCTGGTTCTGGCGCACCACGTTCATCGGCCTGACCACGTGCGCGGTGCTGCTGGTCGGCCCGTTGATGGCGGTGGCCCTGTTCGCTCACGGCAAGGAGCTGTTCGACTTCCGGGGCGGGCTGTACAACGCGGGCGTGGCCATCGTGCACGGCCGCAGCCCCTACCAGCCGGGCTTCCTCGCCCACCAGGCCGCGATCCTGCGCGCCGGAGGGATCGCGCGCGGGGAGACGACCAAGCTCGCGTTCTCGATCCCCGTCTACCCGGCGTTTCCCAACCTCCTGGTGGTCCCGCTCAGTGTGCTGCCGCTGTGGCTCGCCGGCACGCTGTACACCCTGATCTCGTGCGCGGCGATGGGCGCCGGCGTGCGCCTGCTCGGCGTCACCGACTGGCGCTGCTACGCCGTCGTCGCCTGCTCGTGGCCGTTTCTCTACGGCCTGTACCTCGGAGCGATCGGACCCTTCCTCGTGCTCGGGGCGGGCGTCGCCTGGCGCTGGCGCGATCGCCTGTGGCCGCCGGCGCTCGGCATCGCCACGATCGTCGCCGCCAAGGTCTTTCCCTGGACCCTCGCCGTCTGGCTGCTGATCACCCGCCGTTACCGGGCGCTGGCCCTGAGCGCCGCGGCCGGCGCGGTGATCACCTTCGGCGCCTGGGCGGTGATCGGCTTCGACGGCCTGCGCCAGTACCCGCAGATGCTCTCCAACGTGTCATTCCTGCAGGAGGGACGCGCCGACTCGCTCGCCACCGTGCTGCGCGTCGCCGGCATCTCCTCCGGCGCCGCCAACATCTGCGCGATCATCGCCGCGCTGGCGATCCTCGGGCTGGCCTGGCGTCTCTCCCATGGCGAGGACGGCGATCGGCGGGCGTTCGGGCTGGCCGTACTCGCGGCGCTGGCCTCCACCCCGATCGTTTGGGATCACTACCTGGTCCTCCTGTTCGTGCCCATCGCGCTGTGCTCGCCGCAGTTCTCGGTCCTGTGGCTCGGACCGCTGGCCGCCTCGACGGTGTGGATCGGATCCACCGCCATCGTCAAGGACAGCCGTCACGTCGAGGCCGCTTCGCCCAACGCGCTGCGCGGCGCGATCATCTACCTCGGGCTGCAGCTGGTGATCGCCGTCGTGCTATGCACCACCGCCGAGCAGCGCGCCGCCTGGCGTCCCGGCCGGCGCCGGCGGGCTCGGCGCCCGGCCGCGTCCGCGAACCCCGCTTGAACTAGAAGATGCCCGACGAGCTGTGGGTGACGTTGTAGATCGCCGGGAACATGAGCACGATCATCAGCGCCGGCATGATCAGGAACATCACCGGGAACAGCATCTTGATCGGAGCCTTCTGCATCTTCTCGCGGGCCGCCATGCGATGACGGCGACGCTCGTCGGCCGATAGCTCGCGCAGCACCGGACCGATCGAGGCTCCGAGCGTCTCGCCGCGCGAGGAGGTCCGGACGAAGGCCCGGATGGAGGCGGTGTCACAGCGCCCGACCATCTCGTCGAGCGCCGCCTGAATCGACATGCCGAGACTCTGCTGGCGCATCGTCAGCTTCAGCTCCTCGCCGATCGGGCCGTCGAAGCGGGTGGCCACGAGCGACAGCGCGGCCGTGAAGCCCATGCCGGCCTCGACGGTCGCGATCAGCACGTCGATCAGCTCCGGCAGGCGGCGATCGATCTCCTCCAGCCGCGAAGCGCCGCGCTTGCGCACCAAGAAGGACGGGAGGATCCAGCCGGCCAGGGCGGACATGAGGAGGAGCAGGCTCGTGAGCGCCGACAGACCGCCCGGCACGATCGGGAGCGCGATCAGCAATGGGAAGCCGAGCGCCGCGAAGACGCGGTAGCCGTGCACGAGCTCCGGGGTGGCTTCGTAGAACCCGGCGGCGCTGAGCTCGCTGACCGACAGCGGCGTGAGCGAGGGAAAGCGGCGGATCATGAACCGGCCCGTGCGCTCGGCGCGCGCGCGCAGCGCGAGCTTCAAGCGCTCCTGCTGGCTGAGGTTTCGCTCGTCGACCACCGACTCGAAGCCGTAGTCGCGGATGTCGCGCAGGTGGGCCTTGAGCGCGAGGCGGGGCACGAGCGCCGCCCTCAGGGCCAGCCGGCCGGTCACGGCCACGAGGAGAACTCCGATGAAGAACAAGAAGACGGTCATATCTACACCTTGATCCGAGTGATCTTTCCCATCACCTTCCAGCCGCCGAAGATCATCAGCGCGCCGAAGGCGAGGGCGATGAGCCCCAGCGTCGTGTGAAGCAGGGGATGCGCGTATTGGGGCGAGAGCACCGTCAGACCGAGCAGCAGGACAACCGGCAGGCCGGTGAGCACCGAGCTCGACATCTTGGCCTGCGATGTCAGCGCTCGCATCTCCCGCCGCAGGTCGGCGCGCTCGCGGGCGCCCTCGGCGACCCGGTCCAGCGCTTCGGAGATGTTGGAGCCGGTTCGCCGATGCACCCCGGCGATCAGCGCCACCTGGCCCATGTCGTTGCTGTGCATCCGGTCGGCGACAGCCTGCAGCGTCTCCTCCAGCGGCAGGCCCAGGGCCTCATCGGTCGCGGCCCGCTCGAGCTGGGAACGGGTTGGCTCATCGGCCGACTCGGCCACGATGCCGACGGCACCGGCGAAGCTCCGACCGACGCGGATCGCTGAGGCCATGTCCTGCAGATAGGCGGGAAGGGTGTCGGCGAACCGGGTGCGCTGCTTCTCGGCGGCTCGATTGACGCCGACCTTGAGCAGGTACGGCCACGCGATCAGGGGAACGAAGCCAAACAGCACCGACCCGCTGACGATCATCACCAGGAGGCCGACCACCAGTCCGATGGCGGCGGCACGCTTGACCAGGAACGTGGGGGCGTGCGGACTCCCCGAGATCTCGACGGCTTCGACGAACGGCGGCCACCAGCTCCCTCGCTGCAGGCTGGAGAACCTGCTGGTCTTCCGTTTGCCCTCGCCCGAGTCCTCCGCCGCTGGCCCCCCCAGGGGGATGAACGTGGCCACGCGCGTCCGCACCGCGCTCCTGGACGGACGGTGCAGCACGAGCGCGATGGCGGCGACGAGCAGCACGGCACAGAGCCCGGCGATGACGGGAACCCAGCTCGACGAGGCCCAGAAGCTCGTACTGACGGGAGCCACCGGAGCCGCCGGGGCGGCGGCAAAGCTCGGGGTGGGCGAGAGCAGCGTGCTGTGGGCGAAGTCCGGCCCGGCGTGTTGCGGCGCCGGCTTCGCGGCCGCGGGGGCAGGCGGCGGCGGTGCCGGTGAGCGGTAGCTGGCGCTGACCGTCCCGGCGATGCCGTCGGCGGTCGCCGACACGGTGACCGGCGTGCCGTAGGGCGCGCGCGAGCGATAGCGCACCACGTCATTGGCGCTGAGCTGCTGCTGGATGGCGAGCATCGCCCCGGTCAGCTGGGCCGGCGTCACCGTCCGGTAGGTCCCGGGGGCGGCGCCGGCGACAGCCCGCAGTGATGCCGGCGTCGCTCCGGAGTCGTTGAGACCGAGCGTGAACACCGGTCGGTTCGCGGTTGCCGCCGCGGCCTTGACCGCCTGTGACGTCGGGCTGGCCGTGATCGCCCGGCCGTCGGAGATGACGACGATGGCGCCGAGCGCGACTCGGGCGGCGGCCAGCTGCTTGAGGGCGAGCGCGATCGCCGCCGCCGGGTCCGAGCCGGGGCCGGTGACCGGCGTGCCGGCCAGCGCCGTGGCGATCTGGCTCGTGCTCGCCGTCGGGCTCATGTACGAGGTCGCGGTGGCGTCGAAGCCGATCAGCCCGAGCGCCTCGTTGGGCGGTCTGACCGCTGCCAGCGCGCGCACGCCGGCGAGCTCAGTGATCAGCCCGGCACCCTTCATCGCCGTGCTCTGGTCGATCGCGACGATCACGCCGGCGTCACCGGGACGAGCGGCGGCCACCGGGGTTACGGTGAGCGGGCTCACGGCCGTCCCGGTCTCGCTGACGTGAATTCCGGAAGCCGACAGCGGCTGCTTGATCCCCGCGGTGAGCACGAGCGCCCGCTGGGGAAACGTCACCCCGTCGGCCAGCCAGCCGGTCAGCGGGACCGGTGGCGGAGCCGGCTTGCGCTTCCGGCGCGGGCGTTTGGTCGACGCCTTCGTCTTGGCGGTCGTGGCGGTGGTGGTCGCGGTCGCCGTGGTCGTCGTCGTCGTGGTCGTCACGGCGCTTCCGGTCGCCGCGGCGGTGGTCGGAGTCGTCGAAACCTTGGCGGCGCTCGCGGCGGCCGCGGCCCCGCTCCCCGCGAGCCCAGCGAGCAGCGCGGCTGCGATCAGCGACGCCGTACGACGACCAACGCGTGAGCCCGTACCGTTAGGCACGACCATTCACGGCGCCGATCAGAGCCCCCCGGGGCGGCGGCGCCAGATCGACTGGCAGCTCGATGCCCCGTCGGGTGAATTTGTCCAGGAACCCGGGGCGCAGGCCGGTGGGCTTCAACGATCCGACGATGTGGTTGGTGGCGGCGACCGCGTCGACCTGGAACGTGTAGAGGTCCTGGAGCGTGATCACCTCTCCCTCCATGCGCTGGACCTCGGTGACCGCGACCACGCGACGGGTGCCGTCACTCATGCGCTCGATCTGGATCAGCAGGTCGATCGCCGAGGCGATCTGCTCGCGCACCGCGCGCAGCGGAAGGTCGTAGCCGGCCATCAGCACCATCGTCTCCAGACGCGCCAGCGCGTCTCGTGGCGTGTTGGCGTGCAACGTCGTCAATGACCCGTCATGGCCGGTGTTCATCGCCTGAAGCATGTCCAGCGCCTCGGCGCCGCGAACCTCGCCGATGACGATCCGATCGGGGCGCATGCGCAGGGAGTTGCGGACGAGGTCTCGGATCCCGATCTCGCCTTCGCCCTCGATGTTCTTCGGTCGCGACTCCAGACGAAGGACGTGACGCTGATTGAGGTAGAGCTCGGCCGAGTCCTCGATCGTGATGATGCGCTCCCCGTCGGGAATCGAGGCCGAGAGCGCGTTGAGCATCGTTGTCTTACCCGAGCCGGTGCCGCCGGCGATCAGGATGTTCAGTCGCGCCTGCACGCACCGCTCGAGGAGGTCGGCGGTTTCGGGCAGCAATGCCTCCTTCTCGATCAGCGAGTGCATGCTCAGGCGCTGCTTGCCGAACTTCCGGATCGTCAGCAGCGGCCCGGACAGCGACAGGGGTGGGATCGTCGCGTTGATGCGGCTGCCGTCGGGCAGGCGAGCATCGACCATCGGCGAGGCCTCATCGATTCGGCGCCCGACCTGGGCGACCATCTTGGAGATGATCCGACGCAGGTGGCCCTCGTCGGAGAAACGGACGGGTGTGCGCGCCAGTTTCCCGGCACGCTCGACCCACACGTCGTCGGGACCGTTGACCATGATCTCCGTGACGGTGTCGTCGTCGAGCAGACGCTCCAACGGACCGTGACCGACGATGTCGGCAGTCAGCTCCTCGGCAATCCGCTGACGGTCCTCGCGGGAGATCCCCGGCTCCTTGGCCAGGCGTTCGTCGAGCTCGTCTCGCACGCGCGCCCGGAGCGTGACCTCATCGAGCGCGGTGTTGAACAGCTGGCGCCCGAGATCCTCGATCAGACCGAGATGAACCCGCGTCTTCATCTCCGAGAACGGGATCGCGAAGCGCTCCTGCTTTTGGACCTCCGGTTCGTTGCCGTGCGAGAGTCGCTCGTGCAGCTGCATCAGGCGGTCCGGCGCTTGCGGAAGATCGACTGCCGCGGCGCACGGACGGCGTCCGGCTCATGGGCGAGCTCGAGCGGCTTGGGCAGCTCGACGACGGGGCTGGCGGCGCCGCCCTCGCTGCGCGTCGCGGCGTCGTCGATGTACTCCTGGGCCAGAGCGCGGAAGGCCTTGCCGGCATCGGAGGTCCGCTGCATGGCGATCGGTTCGCCCTGGTTGATCGAGCGGGTGATCTCGCGGTTGGAGGGGATCATGATGTCGACGTCGCGGCCGAGAATCGCCAGCACGTCCTCGCGCTCGATCCCGACGTTGGTGTTGGCCCGGTTGAGGAGCATCTTGATCCGGCGCCGGTCGTAGTCCATGCGCTCGAGCGTCTCCAACCCCAGCTTGGTGTTCTTGAGCGAGAGGGTGTCGCGCATCGCCACCACCAGCACGTCGTCGGAGGTGTCCACGGCGCTGATCACCTCGGGAGCAAAGCTCGGCGGGGTGTCGATGACCACGAACTCGAACATCTCACCGAGGAGGCGTTGGACCTCCTGCAGGAACGGAACCGTGATCATCGCCGCCTGATCTGGGCGCACGGGCGCCAGCAGCGCACGTGCCCCGGACGGATGCTCCATCAGGAAGTCCTCGAGCTTGCCGGCGTCCAGCGATCCGCCCGACCGCACGAGGTCATAGATCGTGCGCATCGGAGTCAGCCCCATCGCCAACGCGACATCGCCGAACTGCAGGTCGAGATCCATCACCACGACGGTGCGACCGGCCTGGGCCAGGCTGACGGCCAGGTTGACCGACGTCAGGGTCTTGCCGCTTCCGCCCTTGAGCCCGAGCACGCAGATAACGTTGCGCACCGCCTCGGTCGTCTTGCGGCTGACGGTGCCGCGCTTGCGGATCACCGCCTTCTCGATCGTGAACGCCAGCTGACGCGCCAGCTCGGTCTCGACGCCGACTCCGAGCGAGGTCGGGAGGGTGACGATGTCGTCGACGCCGTTGTTGAAGGCCTCGCCCAGGGAGCCGCTCGTCCCGCTGGGACAGAGCAGGATGATCGGCCGTTGGGGATGCTGGCGGTGGGCCTTGACGACGAAGTCCCGCGCGTCGCTCGTGTAATCGGCGACGGCGACGATCAGGGCATCGCCGGTTCCCAGCCCGCTGGCAGACGGGCCGTCCAGCTCCAGGTAGTCGATCACGGTGATGTTCGGGTCGCGGGCGACGATCGTCTCGATCAGCGCGCGGTCGACTTCACGGTCGAGCGCAACCAATGCAGTCAGCGAGGGGCTCATGGCTTTGCTCCGTTGGCGGTCGTGGTTGAGTTGGCTCCGGGCCCGAACACGGTCCCGTCGTTGTCGGCCAGCACCGAGGCCAGGTTCGTGGCGTACGGAGGGGTCTGGCTGGACACGAGCGGACGCAGCGAGAGATACAGCTGGCCCGTCTGGGCGGCGAAGATCACCTGGTTGACCTTGCTGTCCTGGAGCGCCAGGAGCATCGAGCTGCCGGAGATCGTCTGGCCCCCCTTCTTGACTGCGACGGGCGTCGCCGCCTTGAGCACCTCGGCGTTCGGATTGATGAGCACGAGGGTGTCCTTGAACAGCGAGTAGACGTCGACGTGGTTTCCCGGCTGCAGGGCATCCGTGATGCCCGGCGACTCACTGATGCTGACCGCCACGGCGCGCTGGTTCTTGGCCAGCGTCTGGTCCAGGCTCACGAGCGCGGTGAAGTCAGAGGCCGTCAGCTGCTGGCCGGGCAGGATGTCTGCCTGGGCGCGCTCGGACGACAGCGTCGCGCCGTCCGTCAGCGCGCCAGGCGCGACCTGGGTGGAGACGACGGGCATCGGCTTGTACAGGTGCTGGGCGGCGATCTCGGCACCGGTCGTTCCCTTGTGGATCACGCCGGTGGAGACGAGGACGGTGGCCTGCTGGACCGCCGGCTTCAGGCTCGTCTTGTAGCGCCCGAGCGCGAACATCAGCACCCCGGCGGCGCAGACCGCGCACAGCAACGCGAGCGTGAGCGATCCCTGGCGGGTGGCGAGCAGCCCGCCGAGGCTCGGCCGGGCCAGTCGTCTCTGCGAAAGCTTCACTGGGTGGCTCCTTGAACGGTCACGAGATTGAGCATCCGGCTGCGGAGGCCGTGGATGCGGCGTCCGGCGTCCACGCCGCGGACGTCTGGAGCTGCTCGATCCGCATCGTCGCCGTCTGAGTGACCGCCACCGGGCCGGTGATCTTGGTCGCGAGGGGAAACGTCATGGTGAACGTGACGCACGCGCGCACCGTATTGCCGACCACGTTGCTCGATCCCGTCGGGTAGTAGACGTAGGCCTTGGCTGGGGTCACATCCGAGCTTCCGGCCTGCAGCTCGGGCTGAGCCTGACTGAGGATGTACTGCTGCAGAGACCCCGTGCCCGGCGGATTGAAGTTCACGGCCGCCAGCCGAGCGCCGACCTCGGCCAGCTGGGTCGACTGGTTGGCGTAGTCCTCGAAGCGACCGAAGAAGATGATGCCGAGGATGAACGCCAGCAGCACCGGCAGCACGATCGCGAACTCCACCATCGACTGACCACGCTCCTCCTTGCGGAGATGCGAGATGCGGCGACGGGTGGCTTTCTGGAATCGATGGCATTGCAACATTGCCGTTGGCTGCTCGGGGTTGGAGTGAATGTGGGTCCGGCTCGGGCGCTCTTGTTCGTATCGTTCCGGCGGCTTTGTCACTTGACCACGAGAACCGCTAGTTGGACCTAGACGTTGGTCTCAGTTCATCCGCCGCGAGGCACGCTGCGGAGTCATGCAGACATGCGAGCGCCCGCCCCTGGACCGCCGGGGCGGTCACGAGGCGGGCGCCCGCGCCTGCTTGGGTTACACCTTGGTTGCGGTGCTATTGAAGAGGCCGGTGATGCTGCTACCGAGGACAACCGCGGCAACAACCACGATCAGAGCGATCACGGCGATCAGGATGCCGTATTCAGCCATCGTCTGACCATCCTCTCGGCGCACGCGCATCAGCATCATGCTGACCACGTCGTAAAGGGCGTTAAACAAATCTGTTCACCTCCCCCCTCGTGTGCGTGGGTGGACTTGCGACACGAGGCGGAGTAGGCCCACCGAAGGCCTTCAGTCGTGCTACGCGTTGGTGGTTTACCCGCCATGCTGGGTGCATCGGAGATTTGGCGGTGTGGCCACGACAGAAGAACCGCTAGTTGCGCCTAGACCTTCGTGTAGACGAACCCGCGGCGCAACCCTCCCCCGGCGCGCCGAGAAGAACGGATAGCCCGGCCTAGACGTTGGTGGGGTCGCGGGTCATGATTGCCCCGGCGACATAATCCTTATGCGCGAGGTACAGCTGCGCTCGTTCCGCGATCGCTTCCGGCGCCGGCAACGGGCACCTCAAGGCACGCCGGCCGATGCCATCGCCGCCGCACCCCTCGGGCTCGGTACTTCCGTCCCGGTCATCGCCCCACCGTCGGTGCCGGCCACCGTCTCCCTGCGCGTCGCCGAGCTGCGCCCGGCGCGCGGCCGCGTGCTCCTGGTCACCATGGATCGCCGGTTTCGCGCGCTGGCCTCGACGCTCCTCTCCCAGCGCGGCTATGCGGTGATCGTGTCCCGCGGCGACGAGGACATCATCGAGCTGGCCGAGCGCGAGCACGCCGACGTTGTCCTGCTCGATGCCACCACGTCGCTGACGGCCGTCGCTCGCCAGTCGGCGCGCCTCGGGTCGCTGCCCACGCCGGTGGGGGTGGTCGCCGTCAGCGGCGAGTCCGCGGGCAGCCTCGAGGCGCTGCCGGTGCTCGCCAAGTGGACCTCGTTCGACGAGGTCCTGACGGCGGTGGAGCGTGCCTGCCCCGGCGGCCACTACGTGACGGGGGACGCGTGACCGTCCCGTCCTCGAACCCCGCCGACCGCTTGTCGCTCGAGCGCTTCGAGTTCTCCCGGGTCGGCGAGGAGTGGGCCGTGGCGCGGCTGCTGATCCGCCTCGAGGCAGAGCTCGACTCGCCCAGCTTCGCCGGGCTGAGCACCGGTCAGGCGCAGCTGATCATCGACCACGGCGACCTGTTGACCTGGTCGCGCTACCCGGTCCGCTCGTGCCGATTCGAGCGCCGGCTGGCCGTGCGCGCCGGCCGGGCCGACGGCCCCGGCTCGGAGCTGCTGTGGCGAGGTTCGTTTGCCGTGCCGCTCGCCCACGTCGAAGCCCGGGAAGCCGTGTTCGAGCTGGCCGCCGGCGATCGCCTGGCGCTGGGGCTGCCCCGCCCCCGCCCGCACGCGGCCACGCCCCGTCCCCTGTCGCTAGGGCGCCCCCAGCATCCGCCGGCCCCGCGCATCACGATCGGAAAGGCTCGCGAGCGAGTCGCCGCGCTGGCCACGGCCGCCGCCCTGACCGCGACGTCGAGTTCCGGTGTGGCGTTGGCCGCCGGAGTCGCCGGCTCCAACGCCTCGGGCACGGTCACCAAGGCCGCCGGCAAGGGCCAGTCCGCGTTTGCGATGAACGGCAGCACGACGACGACGCCGACAGGGCCGGCGAAGCATCGCCCGCGCGCATCGCACACCACGTCCGAGCCCGGCCCGGACCCCGCCGCCCACCGCACCACCACCACCGTCGCCGCGTCGCCCACGACCACGACCACGACCACGCCGCGACGACACGACGACGACCGCCGACGACCACTCTCACGACCGCCGCCCCGGCTGCGACCACCACGACCACGACGACGGCCACGACCACCGTGGCCCCTCCGACGTCGACGACGACCACCACCCTTCCCCGGCCCCCGCGGCGTCCGACGGCCGCGCGCCCGGCGCCGAGCTGCCACTCCCGGACCGGGGTGACCTCCTGACCATCTCCGCCGCGCGGCCGGCCGGATACGTCCAGCGGGCCGCCGGACTGAGCGTCGCGCGGCCCGGGCGCCGCTGCACTCCGACCTCGGTCCCGAAGCCCGGACACCAGCGCCCGGGCCCGACCCGCGCTCGCCACGGATCGCACCCCGGCTCGGGTCACCCGCCGACCACGCGCCGCCATCACGAGCGGTCGACGGGCGGCGCGCCGCTGGCGCCGACCGCCGGTCCGGGCGCCCGGCAGCCCGATCACACGCTCGCCCCCGCCCCCGGCACGGCCGCCCCGTCGTCCGGCGGCGCCCCGGTGGCGCCGGTCCCGACGCTGTCCTCCGCCGCCCCCGGCTTCCTGGGCCCGCGGGCCTGGACGGGGACCGTCACCGCCGACCCGTCGCTGACCGGAGCCGTCCGCAACCTGTCCGGGCTGTTGGCGAACGGCAACCGGCCGCCGTCGTTCCTGATTCCCATCTACATGCAGGCCGGCCGGCGCTATGACATCCCGTGGCCCGTCCTGGCCGCGATCAACGCGATCGAGTCCGACTACGGCCGTGACCTGAACACCTCGTCGGCGGGCGCGCTCGGCTGGATGCAGTTCGAGCCCTCCACGTGGCAGCAGTACGGGGTCGCCGCCGACGGCCACTCCAAACCCAACCCCTACGACCCCCGCGACGCGATCTTCGCCGCCGCGCGCTATCTGAAGGCCGCCGGCGGCTCCCAGAACATCGCCAAGGCCGTGTTCGCCTACAACCATGCCGGCTGGTACGTCGACGAGGTCATGTCCCGCGCGCAGACGATCGCCCACCACGTTCAGTACGAGCGGGCCCGGCGCAACAAGCGCGGAACGTTCTCGGTGTACTTCGCCACCGGCGTGCGCCGGCACCCGACGGTGCGTTACTCGGGCGGGCTGCTGTCGCATTACGACCGGTTGATCGCCGCCGCCAACATGGTCAGCGCCGCCAACTTCCCCTACCTGTACGGCGGCGGGCATGAGCAGCCCGCGGTCTGGGGCCCGTTCGACTGCTCGGGCTCGGTCTCGTTCGTCATGCAGCAGGCCGGCTACAAGGTGCCGACCACCGTGTCGGGCGACATTCCGAGCTGGAAGTTCCCGGCCGGCCCGGGCAGGGTGACGATCTTCTACAACCCCGTCCACACGTTCATGCGGATCGGCAACCGCTACTTCGGGACCAGCGGGTTCGCGCGCCCCGGCGGCGGCGCCGGCTGGTTCGACGTCAACAAGCTTCCCGCCGGCTACCTGGCCACCTTCCGCGAAGTCCACGTCCCGCACCTGGGCGTCAATTCCTTCGCCCCGGCCAAGATCTCAGACGCCGCCCCCACGAAGGCTTCGCCCGTGGGTGCCACCAAGCTTTCGTCCACCGCCCCCACCAAGCTCTCGCCGGCCGGCCCCGCCAGGTTCTCGCACACCGGCCTCGCCACCCTGCGCCGCACCCCCCCGACCAAGCTTCCGCTGGCCTGAGCGTCCGCACCAGCGGACCTCCTCGATCGCGCGCTCGGTCAGAATGCGCCCGTGGCCGATCATCGACGCACCCTCATCCAGGCGCTGGAGCGCGCCATGGCGACCGTCGACGCCTCCGGCCTGGGCACGGGGATCTCGGAGGCGGCCCGGTCCGATGCCGGTCGCCACGCGCACGCGCTGTTCGAGGCCTGCGGAGCCGGCCCCGAAGCCGTGGGCCTGGCCACATTCGTCTATACGGCCGATCTGCTGGGAACGATCGCGGTCGACCTCGCCGCCCATCGCGCGGCGGCCCAGCGTCTGATCGCCCAGCTGCAGACCGAGCTGGGGATGCCGGCGCCCGCGGTGGGGCGGGAGGTGCTGCGCACGGGCCGCTTGCTCGAGCTGCCGGTGAAGGTTGCCGTCGAGGTCACGCTCGCGCTGGTCATGCTGTTCGCCGGCGGCGAGGAGGTCTCGCTGTGGTCGGCTCGATCCCACGACGGCCCAGCGCTCGTCTCCAGCGCCAGCGAGCCGTCGCAGGCCGCCCGGGCGGCGGGGACGGCGCTGTTGATGGACACATCCTCGAGCCTGCGCGACGGAGTCGTGTTCGCCGTCAGGGTCGAGGCGATGCGTCACCCCGCTCAGGCGCTGGTCGCGGTCGGTCGCCAACCCTCCGAGCCGGTGGCCGAGCGGCTGCTCGCCAGCGCGGCGCTCCTGCTGGCCGTGATGCTCGAGCGCGACGCGCCGCCCGGATCCGAGCCCGAGACCGACCAGATCGTCGGCGCGGTCGAACGGCGACTGGCGCGACTGCGCTTCGACCTGCACGACGGCCCGCAGCAGGATCTCCATCTCCTCGGGCAGGATCTGCGCCTGTTTCGCGACCAGCTGCGACCGATGATCGCCGGCGACCCCGACGAGGATCGGGCGCTGGGCCGGCTGGACGACCTGGAGGCGCAGCTCGTGGCGCTCGACGGGGACCTGCGGCGCCTGGCCACGACGGTCGAGTCGCCGTTTCTCGCGCCGTCGTCGTTGCCCGACGCGCTGCGTCAGCTCACCGACGCGTTCGCCGAGCGGACCGGCGTGGTCCCGCAGACGCGACTGCGCGGCCCGGTGACCGGCCTGACCGACTCACAGCAGATCGCATTGCTGTCACTGATCCGCGAGTCGCTGTCCAACATCCGCCAGCACTCCGATGCCCACAGCGTGGCCATCGCGATCGACGCCGGCGAGGAGGGGGTCAGCGTGGAGGTCTCCGATGACGGCAGCGGCTTCGATCCCCAGTCCACCCTGGTGCGGGCGGCCCGGGCCGGCCGGCTCGGCCTGGTGGGGATGCACGAACGGGTCCGGATGCTGGGCGGTCGCACGCAGATCGACTCGCGCCCCGGCGGACCGACCGTGATCTCCGCGACCCTTCCGCCCTGGTCAACCGACTAATCCGCTCGACTACAGCAGCCCAATCGACATCGGCGCCAGCAGCGTCATCGCTGATCCGGCGACGCACAGTCCGAGCACCACGCGCGACCGCTGCTCCAACCCGAGCAGCAGCAGCAGCAGGAACATCGGCGCGGCGTACCGGGTGAGTCCCCATTGATCTCCCAGCACGACAACGCCGAGCGTGAGTGCGAACAACGCCGCAGCGATCCTGGGAGCGGGGCTGCCGCGGCGCGACACCGCCAGCACCAGGGCGGCAACGACGGCAGCCGCGGTCAACGACAGGTACGCGATCTCCCACGCCGACGCCAGCGGCGGACCAAGATGCGCCGCGCGCTCCAGCTCGGAGACGAAGTCACGAAACGGCGGTAGCAACGGGTGAGCCGCAGCAGCCGCGGCCGGGGCATGGAGGGTGTGGATGTACAGCTGCCAGCCGATGAACGCCACCGCCGGAACGACGACCGCCGGCCACACATGGGCCAGCACGCGTCGCACGTCGGCCGCCCGGCGGCGAGCGTGCCAGCATCGTCCGGCCGCGTCGGCGGCGACCGCAACGACCGCCAGCGCCATCGGCTCGCGCGCCAGCGCCGCGACCGCGAGCAGCCCAGCCGTGCCCCATCGACGGTCCCGGGTCCACAGCAGCACGCCGCCGAACATGCAGGCCGTCGCCAATACGTCAGAGAGATCGCGCAGGGTCGGCAAGAGCAGGCCCGGCATCAACCCGACGACGCACGCCCACCCGGGTGACCAGCCACGGCGTCGGGCGTAGAGGGCAAAAGCGGCGGTGATCGCCAGCACGGAGAACACGTTGATGGCGAGCATCGTCCACGGGATCGCCTTGCGCTGGCCTGTCGCCAGCAGGTCGGCGAGCGCCGGATAGGCGGGCCGCTGCAGGTGATAGCCGGGCCAGCCGGCAGACAGTCCGTCGATCGTCGAACGATGGAGCAGCAGAGGATCGTTGGCCTGCAGCCAGTACAGCTGACCGTCGTAGCCGACAGGTGATCGGATCGGCGCGCCGGCAGGCGGATGCGTGTAAGCGGCCTGCTGGTGTCCGAAGACGACGAACCCGGCGGGATCGCCGTGATAGCTGCTCAGGTCGCTGGCGACGAACGAGGCCAGCACGAGGGCGACGACCAGGATCGGCCAGGCGATGCTCGCCCGCCGCACGGCCACTCGCAGGCCGGCGGGCGACACCCCCCAGGCGACCGGGGGATCGAGCGCCCTCGCGCCGGTGCGACCAGATGCGGAGGTCGTCGAGCTCACGACCGGGTGCCGGCCGACGCCCCTCAGGTCAGGCGAAGCCGTGCTCCAACGCGTATCGCACGGCGCCGGCGCGGTTGCTGACGCCGAGCTTGCGGTAGATGTTGGTCAGGTGGAACTTGATGGTGTGCTCCGAGATCCACAGGTCCTGGCTGATGGCCGACGTGGTCATCCCGGAGGCGACGGCCGAGAGAATCGAGCGTTCGCGGTCGGTCAGTGCCGGCGCGTTGGAGGCGTCGGGGACGCCGGCGACCGGCGGGACGTAGGCGGGAGCGTGAAACACCGCGCCGCCCGAGGCCTGACGAAGGACGGAAGCGATGTCGACGGTGTGCGCGCTCTTGAGGACATACGCGCTGGCGCCGGCCTGGAGCGCGGCATCGATCGTGGGGCGATCGTCGCATGCTGACAGCACCACGCACTTGACCTCCGGCCAGTGCTGGCGGATGCGCAGGATGGCGTCCACGCCGGCGACGCCGGGCATCTTGAGGTCCATCAGGACCAGGTCAGGCCGGCGGCGCTCGACGAGCTGCATCAGCTCGGGCCCCGAACGGGCCTCGCCCACGACCTCCATGTCGTCGACGTGCTCGATCGTGCGGCGGATCCCAGCGATGATCAGCGGGTGATCGTCGGCGATCAGAACCTTGATCCGCGCGGGGGCGAAGTCGTCGACATCGAGAACGGCAACCTGTCTGAGAGCGGCGGACATCGAACGTCTCCTGAACCTAAGAGGGTCAGCGCCGGGAGGGCACTGCAGGTGTCTTCGGCATCGTGGGTACGGAGCTTTATCCGTAGTAAGTACTGATTGCCGGCGCCCGCGGACTGCCACGGACGGTCCTGACCGCCCCCCGCCGCGATGCCGCCATCAGCCCTTCGGCGTGGGGGCTCTCGGGTAAAGAGAGGCCTGGAATCGGCCGAAGAAGAGTAGGTGGCAAGCCCACCCCCGGGAGCTCCGACGGACTCGCGTCTCTCGAGCCCCCTGTCCCTGTCTCAACCAGCCGTTGCCGTGCACGCCCGACTCCCGGCAGTGGGCGGGTTCTGGCGGGTGCTGATGCCGGTCGCCGTGGTGGCGCTGGTGCTGACGCTCTCGATCACGCTGAACCTGCGCGCCGACGGCGGCAACCTCACCGGGTTCATCGAGTTCGGCACAAGGTTTGCTCACGCAACCCATCCGCCGCCCGGAGCGCTCGTCGGTTCACCGTCCGGATACGACGGCCAATTCTTCTACGTCCAGGCGCTCGACCCGCTGCTGCTGCACGATTCGACGGTCAACGCCATGCGCGCCACCGGCGAGGAGTTCCGGCTGCAGCGCGTCGGCTATCCCGTGCTGGCCGCGATCATGGCGGGAGGCCGGCGCAGCGCGATCCCCTTCGCGCTGCTGGCGGTCAACGTCATGATGTTGCTCGGGGTGGCGGGCGCGTTTGCGATCTATGCCCGCCGTCAAGGCTGGTCGACGCTGTGGGCACTCGCCATCGCCCTGATGCCCGGGATGCTGCTGGCCACGGTGATGGATCTCAGCGATCCCCTCGCCTTGGCCGGCCTGCTGAGCGCCCTGCTGCTGTGGCGCAGCGGGAGACGATGGCCGGCGGCACTGGCTCTGACCGTCGCCGTCCTCACTCGAGAAGTGATGATGCTCGCCGTCGTCGCCGTGGCCGCCGAAGCCTGCGTCCGGGGGTATCGGACGAGGGCGACCCCAGGGATGTGGCGGGCAACCGCCTCTGAGGTCTGGCCGGTCATCATCATCCCCTCGGCCATGTTCGCCGCGTGGCGGGCCTATCTCATGGTGCGCTACGGCGGCCCGATCGGCGGGGCGGGGCTCAGCGTGCCCCTGGTGAACCTCGTCCAGGAGCTGAAGGGATCGTTCCGCGGCTACGCGCCGACGGCCGCCTGGGATGCCGCGAACGTGCTCCTCATCCTCGCCGCCTCGGGCGCCGCCATCTGCTCGGTGCGCAGGCGGGTCACCGTCCTCAACGCGGCGGCCTGCGCGCTCGCCCTCGGAGTACTGGTGCCGACGCTCGGCAGCGTCTGGAGTGACACCCGCCTGAGCGCGCCCTTGTTCGCATTGCTGCTCATTGACGGTCTGCACCAACGCAACCGTTACGAGGTGGGGATCGGCGCGGCCGCCGCGGCGATGACCATGTTGATCCCGTTTGCCATTCCCGGGGCCTTTTGAGGATGCTCACCGACGAGCGGCCGCCGCCCCCGGCCGTGGCGCTGAGCGGTCCCGCGATCGAAGCGGCCACGGCCCTCCCGAACTCCAGTCGCCGCCGGTTGCTGGGATGGGTCGCGTTCGTGGTGCTGTTCTCCGGCTTCGAGCTCGACCAGTTGCGAGTCCTGCTCGGCTACGGCCGGGTCGCCGCCGACGAGGATCAGACGCTGCTGTGGTTCGCTGGCCGCGAACTGCTCCACCTCCACCTGCACGAGCCGAGCTTCTACGGCCAGAACTACAACACGGTCTTCGAGGCCATCCCCGGCCAGCTCCTGCACCTCCTCGGCCTCTCGCTGGCCGTGGCCACTCCACTCGGCACGATGCTGATGGCCAGCGCCTGCTGGCTGCTGCTGGCGTGGGTCGCGTTGCGTCGGGGCCACCACCTCGCGGCAGCCGCGGCGCTGGCGTTGCCGGTGTGCCTGAGCGTCCCGTACCTGCTCCTCTTCGACGCGCCACGGGGCGTGCTGAGCGGCGACCTCGCCGCCGTGGTCGCAGTCGCCGCTGCCCTGGCGATCCGCCGCCCCCACTGGCGGCTCGCGATCCTGCTCGCCGTAGGCGGTCTCGCCATCGCCTGGGACAACGCGGTGGCCCTGGTCGTCCTTCCCGCGCTCGCGGCGACGACGACCAGCTCGATCCACGGCCTGGTGAAGCAGTCGCGGCTCACGCTGCTCGTCGCCGGCGGAGCGCTGCTGGCTCCCGTGGGCTGGCTCGTGCTCGATCACCTCTGGTATCGCAGCCACGCCGCCGATCTCACCGCGGCCACCGTCAACACCAAGCTCCAGCTGTCGGTCCTGGCCACGAACCTGAGCCATCCGGCGCGGCTGTTCGGCTTCTACGAGCCGCAGCTGTGGCAGGACCCGGTCGTCGCGATCGCGGCCATCGCCGGACTGCTCATCCTCGCTGTCGCCGTCAGCGTCACCGTCCGGCGACCGGCGCCAGCAGCGGCGGCGCTGACCTTCCTGGGTGTCCTCCTCCTCATCCTCTCGGTGCGCGACACCGTCGACGTGCACCCAGACCTGTACCTCTCGGGATCTCGCTTCCTGCTCGTGATGCCGATCGGGCTCTGGGTCGTGCTGTTCTTCACGCTCGCGGCGCTTCGCGATCATCGTCGCGAACGGGCCGGGAGGCACTGGCGTCTGGATCCGCGCCTCCCGCTCGTCGCGATGACTGTGCTGGCCCTGGTCAGCGTCGTCTGTGCCCAGGCGCGCTTTGGAACGCAGGTCCGCCGGGTGACGGCAGTCGACGCCGGAGCCCACCCGGTCATCGTGGTCGTCAACCCCACGGCCTTGCTCGCCGAATGCGCCGACGTCACCCGGCTGTATCGCGCCACGCGGGCCCAGCTGCTAGTGACCTATCAGCGCGACGTCGCCTACGGGTGCGCTGCGCAGGACGGCCTGAACACGCTCGATACCGACTACGAGCGCCGCGGCTGGCTCCTCGCAGCGGCTGGCCACCGACCCGTCAGCCGGATCCTGGTTCAGGGCTGGACCTGTGCCACGTTCTCGGGTCGCGCGGGCGCCTGCCAACCCGAGGGCCACGGGACGGTGCTCCTGACGACGCCGCCCCGTCCGGCCCGCGTCACCCTGGCCGGAACCGCAGCGGCGGTGCGCACCCCATGAGCGTCGCCGTGAGAGAGGCCGCTGAGGCGCCCGTCAGAACGCGTCCGCGCATATCCGGACTCAGCCGTCGCTCGGTTGGCGCGGTCGTCCTCGTCTCGGCGCTGCTCCTGCTCGGCGTGTCCGGGACCTGGCGCGAGTCCGGCGGGTCGATGGACGAAGGGATCGTGCTCGAGTACCCGCAACTGATCCTGCACGGCGAGGTGCCGTTCCGCGATTTTCAGAGTTCGTATGGTCCGGGCAGCTACCTTCCCCTCGCCGGGGCATATCAGCTGCTTGGGCCGAGCGTGGCGGTCGAGCGCGCCGTCGGCGTCGGCTACCGCCTCGCGGTTGTGCTCGCGATCCTCGCGCTGTTGTGGCCCGCGGGAGCGTGGCTGGGGATCGCCGGCGCCAGTCTCGCGATCTTGACGATCCTGCCGATCGGTCGAGCCCTGGCGCCGATCGCCTACGGCTGGTTTCTCGCTCTCGCCTGCCTGCTCTGGGGGTTGTGGTCGGCGCGAACCGCCCTTGCACACCCCTCCGGAAGGCGCGCCACCGGACTCTGGGTGGTGTCCGGGTTCCTGGCGGGCTTCGCCGCCAGCGCGAGACCGGATGTCGGAGTGGCGGCCCTGGCCAGCTCGGCCGTGCTGCTCGCGGCCGCGACCGCGCGACGGCGATGGGCGTTCGCGCTCGGGCTGGCGGCGGGAGCGTCGCCGCTGGCGTGGACCCTGATCGTCGCCGGCTGGTCACGTTTCTGGTCCTACGGCATCGCGACCCGTTTTCACCAGCTGCCGCTGTCAGGCTTCCCGTTGCCGAGGGGCGTCTACATCCTTGCCGCCGTATCGGCCGCCACGCTGATCCTCGTCGTTGCCGCCATCCGGGAGCGGCGTCGGCTCGGAGCAAGCGCCATCACTCGAGGCTGGCTGGGCCTGGCCGTCCTCAGCGTCCTCATCCTGCCGCAGGTCTTCCAGCGCGCCGACGCCGGTCACCTGGCCTTCATCGCGCCCGTCGGCTTCGGAATGTTGCCCTGGGCCCTGGGACGAGGTAGCCGCTTCCGTCTGGCGCGGATCGCGGTTCCATGCGTGTGCGCAATCGCGATCTGCTTGAGCGCCGTGGTCTCCTCCTTGGACGTGGGGTTCGTGGTCCGCAACGACGGCCGCGGGTTCGGCGAAGACTCCCCTTCCGGCGCGGCAGCACTGCACCGAGTTCTCGGCTGGCTTGACACCAACGTCGCGCCCGGACGCCGGCTGTTCGTCGGGCCGGCCGACCTCCGCTGGGCGTTCTACACCCCGACGGAGCTCTATTACCTGGCTCCTGATCTCAGGCCCGCCGGGTTTTACCTGGAGCTCGGTCCGGGCGACGATACGTCGCAGTTCACGAGCCAGTTGATCCGCGATCTGCACCGGGCGGACGTGCTCGTCCTTGACCGCCTCCCGGAGCCGCTCTTTCGCCGCCAGGTGTGGCCCGAGGCCCGGATCGGCCCGGCCGCACCGAGCGCGACCGTCACCCGGGACTTCCGGGCGGTGCTGCGCGTCGGCACATACAGCATCTGGCTACGTCGCGGTCCGGCCTCCGCGGATCACGAGGCGGCGAGCTCCCGCGGGCTGTAGCGCATTCGCTGCTGCGGATCGTCACGCATCCAAGCGGCGAGCCGTAGGAGGCCCTCGCTCAGCGGGGTGACGGCGCGCCACCCGATCGACTCGGCCGTCTGCGACGGGTCGCCGATCCACACCGACGTGTCCCAGTCGCGCCCTGGCATCGAGCCCCAGACCGGATCGCTCCCGACGTCAAACATCCGCTGCACGATCTCGACCAAGCGGCCGAGGGTCGTCTGCGCGCCACTGGCGACGTTCAGGACCGCGCCACGATCTTCCAGATCGGTCGTCGCGGCACGCACGAACGCATCGCACACGTCATCGACCCAGACGAAGTCGCGCGCGGTCGCCGGCGCCACCAGCGGCGGGTAGGCGCCGTCCAGCGCCCGGTCGACGAGCGCCGGCATCAGCCGCCCGGGCTCCTCCCACGGTCCGTAGACGGAGTACAGCCGAAGGGTCACCGCATGCTGGCCATGTTGCTCGGCGGCGAGGCGGCAGAGATGGGTCGCGGCCACCTTGGTGACGGCGTAGTAGGAGTTGGGCGCCACCCGATCGAGCTCGGCGGTCGGCCGGTCCGCGAAGCCGTATTCCGAGGACGAGCCGGCCTGGACGAGCCGAGCGTCCACCCGCCTCGCCCCCTGCAGCAGCGCCTCAGTCGCCCTGACGTTGACGGCGAGCATCGCGTCGAGATCCGTCTGCCACGAGTAGGCCCCGGTGGCGGCCAGGTTGAAGATCACATCCGGCCGGACCTCGTGCACCGCGCGAACGACGTCATCCGGACGCGTCAGGTCGACGAGCTCGGTCCGCACCTCGCCGGTGACGTCCTTAAGTCGCCAGCTGCGGGTCTGCGGACGGAGCATCGCGATCGGTTCATCGCCCCGCTTGAGCAGATGCCGGACGAGGTTGGCCCCGACGAACCCGCCGGCCCCCGTGACGAGGGCCTTCATGGCCGGCTGCGCGCGATCAGGCAGAGGTTGCCCAACGGCACGGTGGCGCGCACCGCGCCGGCACGGGACCGGCGCAGCCGCGCGAGGAGGCCGGCCTTCAGACGATCTCCGAGCGGGAGCAGCTGGGCGAGGTACGCCACCGAGTACGTATTGCGGGTCGCCGTCACCGTCGCCACGTCGTAGCCGGCCTGGTCAAACAGACGACGGATCGTGCGCGGCGAGTAGAGATAGGTGTGCTCGACGTCGATGATCGGGCTGCGCTCGCCCAGCAGCCGTGCCGACCATGCGGTCACGTCGTGGTTGAAGGCGAGCACGACGCCCCCCGGCCGCAGCACGCGCCGGCATTGCACCAGCAGGTCGGCCGGGTCCGGCATGTGGTCGAGGACCTGGAACATCGTCACGGCATCGAACGCGCCGGCCTCGAACAGACCCGAGCGCATCACGTCGGCGGCGATCAACGGGCGGATGTCGGGGCGGGCCCGGGCGATCGCGTCCGCGCTCGGCTCCACGCCGCGAACGTCTGACCAGCCGGTGTCACGGGCGAGCTCGAGCACGAAGCCGCTGCCGGTGCCGATGTCCAGCAGCCCGGCTCGGTCGGGCACGAGCTCGGCCACCCTGGCCAGCGCTCGTCCGTACGTCGCCCGGAGACCGTCGAGCTCGTCCGCGTAGTCGAACGTCGAGGCCGCGTAGAGCCTCGCCAGGTCAGCGGCCCCGAGAACGGGGTCAGACCGGACCAGGCCGCACTCCCGACAGGTGACCATCCGGTAATGGACGCGATCGGGTAACCGGCGCGCCGAGAACACCGCCGCCGTGAACGCGTCGGCGGTCAGCGTCGCCGGGTACAACTCGTCAGCGTTGCCCAGCGTCCCGCAGATCGCGCAGACGGTCGGGACCAGCGCGGCGTGGGCTCGCCGCCGCACCGGTGCAGCGTGGACGCTCACGTCGCGCTCGGCGCCGGTTCGCGCTCGTCGTGCGTCGCGGTGACCGGGACCTCACCCGCCCATTCCCGATCGGCGCCCGCGGCGTCGGTGCACGCGGTCTGAATGACGCGATCCGGGAACGCGACGCCGAGGGGCGCGTTGATGACCGACTCGACGACGTAGGGAGGCCGGCCCTTGACCTCCTCGTACATGTGCGCGAGATAGGACGCGATGATCGCCAGGCACAGAAGCTGGATCCCGCCGATGAAGAGCACCACCGAGATGACCGTCGTCAGGCCCTTCGGGGCCACGTGCGGATCGAGGATGCGGAGCCCGAGCTGCACGATCAGGCCGAGGGATGCGACACCGACGACGGACAGGGCGAGACCGGTGATCAGATCAAGGGGCGCATACGACAGCGAGACGATCGCGCGGCGTGCCCAACCGAGGTTCTTGCGCAAGGAGTTGGTGCTCGTGCCAAACATGCGCTCCGGCCTGACGTAGGGGACGCCCAGCTGCTTGTAGCCCACCCAGGCGCGGAGCCCTCGCACGAACCGGTGGGTCTCCGGCAGAGCATTCATCGCGTCGACGACACGGCGGTCGATGAGGCTGAAGTCCCCCGCGTCGACCGGCACGTTGACGTAGGCCAGCCGCTTGAACACGCGATAGAACGCGCGGTAGGCGTGACGCATGAAGAAGCTCGCCTCGCGCTTGACCCGCTCGCCGTAGACGACGTCATAGCCCTCGCGCCAGTGCGCGACGAGTTGCGGGATCAGCTCCGGCGGGTCCTGCAGATCGCCGTCGAGCAGGACGACGGCGTCGCCGCTCGCGATCCGCATCCCCGACGTGAACGCGCTCTGCGAGCCGAAGGCCCGGGCGTGATTGATGACGACGACGTTCCGATCGCGCTGCGCGAGGTCGGCGAGCACCTCGCGAGCGTTGTCGGGCGAGCCGTCGTTGACGAAGATGATCTCGTATTCGGCACCCACCTGTTGACACGCGCGAACGAGCCGCTCGTACATGATCGGCACCGCGGGAGCGTCGCGATAGCAGGCGACGACGGCGGACAGCTTCACAGCACGCCCACCGCGCCGTGAACCCGCATCGTCTCCAGGACGCGGTCGGCGAGCCGCTGCGGACTGATCCCCAGCTGGTCGTGCATGTAGCCGAGGCTCCCCGTCATCCCGACCGGCGCGGCGGTGGCCCCCGCCCGGATCAGACGGCAGGGGAGGCCGTTCTCGGCGATCACCTCGGCGGCGAGCGATCCGACCCCGCCGGTGACGTAATGGGCCTCGACCGAGATCGCGAGCTTCGTCCGTCCCAGCGCCTCGACGAGATCGTCGACCGGTGCCGGGTTGACGCTCGAGACGACGACCACGCTCGCGCCTACGCCGTGCTCGGCGAGCAGCGCCGCGCAGGTGACCGCGTGAGCGGCCATCGCGCCGAGGGCCACGATCGTCACGTCGTCGCCGCAGCCGATGACGTGGGCCCGGCCCAACTCGAAGGCATCGGGGAGACCAGGGACGTCGTGCGCCGCCTTGCTGAGCCGGATGTAGACGGGCCCGGTGACGGCCTGGACGGCGTGCATGAGGGGCGCCACCTGGCCGCGGGACGCCGGGTTCACGAGGGTCAGCCCGGGTTGCGCGCGCATCAGCGCCACGTCCTCGAGCGCGTAGTGGGTGATCCCGTTGTGGCTGTAGTCGGTGCCCTCGCCAATGCCGACGACCCGCACCGGCAGACCGTGGAGCACCGGGCCGTTGCGGATGAACTCATACGCCCGCATCGAGGCGAACGTCGAGATCGAGTAGACGTACGGCGTCAGCCCGGCCTCGGCCAGACCCGTCGCCATGCCGACCATGTTCTGCTCGGCGACGCCGGCATTGAAGAACCGATCGGGAAACCGCTCGGAGAACGGCTCGAGCGCCGCGAAGCCGAGGTCACCAGTGAGGAGCACCACTCGCTCGTCGCGCTCGGCGATGTTCACCAGCGACTCAACGAATTCGCGTCTCATCCCTCTCCCCTCGCCAGTTCGCCCATCGCGCGGACGTACTCGGCGTCGGTCTGCGGCAGGTAGTGCCATTCGATCCGGTTCTCCATGAACCTCACGCCCTTGGCGAACGTCGTGCGTGCCAGCACGACATGGGGAGCCCCACTCTCCATCTCAAGGCCCTCCACGGTGTCACCGAGGGCACGTCGGTCATGCCCGTCCACCTCGTGGACGTCCCATCCAAAACTCTCCCATCGTTGCGCCAGCGGCTCGAGGTCAAGCACATCCCGGGTGTAGCCGAGCGCCTGCTGCCCGTTGACGTCGATGATCGCGACGAGGCGCGAGAGTCGATGCTGGGCCGCGAACATCGCGGCCTCCCAGACCGAGCCCTCGTTGCACTCGGCGTCACTCATGACCGTGAAGGTGCAGCGCCGCGAGTCCTGCAGCCGGGCCGCCAGCGCACACCCGGCGGCGATCGACAGCCCCTGGCCGAGCGAACCCGTGGAGAAGTCGATGCCGGACAGCCCGTGCTCGGGATGCCCCGCCAGTTGGCTCCCGTCGCCGCAATAGGTGTCGAGCTGCGCCTCCGAGAGCCGCCCGCAGGCGTGCAGCGCGCCGTAGAGCGCCAGCACCGCATGGCCCTTGGACAGGATGAAGCGGTGACGATCCTGATCGCTCGGATCGACCTCAGCAAGGGGTCCGGTGAAGAGCGCGGCCAGAATGTCGGCGATCGACAGGGCCGAGCCGATATGGCCGACGTTCGCTCGCTTGGACTGCTCGATGATCGTGCGGCGGATGCTGTCGGCGAGCTCTCCCGCGCGCTCGCTGTCGGTCACGATCATGACCGGCGTGCGCTCAAGCGTGAGGGTGCCAGCGTTGGCGATGGCATGTACGCCCTGCTATCGACCGCGGGCCCGCACATCTTGAGCGGCGGCGGGGTCGGCCGGGAGCAATCGGCGGATCCAGACCTTGGTCTAGTCGGCGGCGAGGAGACGGTTGCCGATCCTTTCGTCGTGGAGGGAACGATGAGCCTCCTCGCGGAGGTACGCGGGTGAGCACGGCAGTCGTTTCACGACGACCACGGTCTGCCGGGACACACGCCGCGCTGTCGGGGTGGCGGCTCAGTCGCGCCGCGGTCGCCGTCGGCGGATTGATCGTCCTCGCCGCTGTCGTGCGGTTCGTCGGCCTCGCCCACCAGAGCTACTGGTTCGACGAAGCCGACACCGTCTCGATTCTCCATACCTCGCTGGGGGGATTGCTGACCCGCGTTCCCCGCTGGGAGACGACGCCTCCGTTGTACTTCGTCGTGGCGTGGCTGTGGACGCACGTGTTCGGCGACGGCGAAGCCGGACTGAGGTCGCTGTCGGCGCTGGCCGGTGTCATCACGGTGCCGGTCGGCTATGCGGCGGCAGCGAGGCTCTTCTCGCGGCGCGCCGGCGTGATCGCCGCCGCTCTCATCGCCTGCAACCCCCTGCTCGTGTGGTACTCGCAGGAGGCCCGCGCATATGCGTTGCTGGTGCTCCTGACATCCGTGGCGCTGCTCGCGTTCGCTCATCTGCGAACGGCGCCATCGGGACGGTGGCTGATCACCTGGGTGCTCGCCGGGGCACTCGCGCTCGCGACGCACTACTACGCCGCCCTGGTGATCGTGCCGGAGGCCATCTTCCTGCTCGTCCGTCACCGACGCTCGCGTCCGGTCATCATCGGCGTCCTCGTCCTCGCGGCCTGCGAGTTGCCGCTGCTGGCGATGGCCCTCAGACAGCTGCAGCACAACCTCGGCACCAGCAACTGGATCAACCGGGTACCCCTCCTGCAGCGGGCGCGACTGCTCCCCACGGAGTTCGCCATCGGGCCGAGCGGGCCCGCCAGGGGATGGCTCGTGCTGGTCTCGGCGCTCGTCGCCGGCGCCTGCGCCTGGCTGGCGTGGCGACGCGCGACCCGCGACGAGCGCCGCTCGATCGCGTTCGTGGTCGCACTCGCCGCCGGCGGCTTGGCGATCGCGATCGCGCTCATCCTGTCGGGATTCGATCAGCTGAACACGCGGAATCTGCTCGCGCTGTGGCTGCCGTGCGGGCTCGTCATCGCCGCCACGCTCGGAATCAGACGGGCCGGCGCACTCGGCGCGGCGGGGGTGGTCGCGCTCTGCGCGGTCGGGCTCGCCACCGTGATCGGAGTCGCGGTCAACCCGGAATACCAGCGCCCCGCCTGGCGGGCCGTGGCTCGTGCGATCGACTCGGCGGGGCCTCGCGCCGTATTCACGGTCCACGGCTGCCAACTACTCCCACTATCTCTCTATGTCCCTCACCTGCGGTTCGCGCCGGTCAGCGGAGCCACCGTCAGCGAAATCGAGGTCATCGCGGTGGCCGGCCAGACGAGCTGGTACGACGTGGCGTTCTCCGGTGGCTATGTCGTCTGCCACCCTCAGACGCACCCGGTGACGACCCCCGCGCGCCTCGGCAGCTTCCGGGCGGTCGGTGCAGTCGTCAGGGTCAACCAGTTCTCCGTGCGTCGACTGCGCTCGGCCGTGCCAGTCCGGGTGAGCCAGGGAACGTTCTCAGCCGCTGGGCTCAGCGGCGCACTGATGGTGGCGCCGCCCCGCTGAAACCGGTGGCGGCCAGTGGCTAGCCTGTCTGCCGATGGCCAGCCGCATCGAGTTGCCGGGCCTCGACGCCGCAGAGCGTGAGCTGGTGCACGCCGCTCCCGCTCCCGCCCACGCCCGCCTCATGAAGGCCGTGCTCAGCCGCCAGCCGTTCAGCGACCCGGAGTGGTTGTTCGAGCGCAAGCTCGACGGCATCCGCTGTCTGGCGATCCGGGATGGCGAACCCGTCCGGATGCTGTCGCGCAACGACCTGGATCTCTCGGGCCGCTACCCGGAGGTTCGCGACGCCCTCGTCGCTCAGTCCGGGACGCGGTTCGCCGTCGACGGGGAGATCGTCGCTTTCGACCGCGGCCAGACGAGCTTCGCCCGCCTGGCCCAGCGCGGCCACCGCAGGGTCGCGGTCTTCTACTACCTGTTCGATCTGCTCTGGCTCGATGGCTTCGACGTGCGCGCGCTGGCGCTGCGCACGCGCAAGCGCCTGCTCCGCGACGCGCTGCAGACCGGCGGAGCGCTGCGGCTGAGCACCCACCGCAACGAGGTCGGCGAGGCGATGTTCGCCCATGCCTGCCGCCAGGGCTGGGAGGGGGTGATCGCCAAGCGCGCCGACAGCCCCTACCGCGAGACCCGCTCGCGCGACTGGCTGAAGTTCAAGTGCGAGGCCGGCCAGGAGCTCGTGATCGGCGGCTTCACCGCGCCGCGGGGCAGCCGGACCGAGCTGGGGGCGTTGCTCCTCGGCTACTACGACGACGGGCAGCTGCGCTATGCGGGCAAGGTGGGGACGGGCTTTGACCGGGAGACGCTCGAGGACCTGGGGCGGCAGCTGCGAGCCCTGAAGCGCGACACCTCGCCATTCGCGGATGCGGGCGCGATCCGGGAGGCCGGCATCACCTGGGTCGCCCCGCAGCTCGTCGCGGCCGTCGCGTTTACGGAGTGGACGCGCGCCGGGCGCCTGCGCCATCCGCGCTACCTCGGGCTGCGCGAGGACAAGTCGGCCGAGCAGGTGGTCCGCGAGGCATGAGCCAGACGATCGCGATCGGTCGGCGGCAGGTCCCGTTCACTCATCCGGACAAGCTGCTGTTCGCCGACCCCCCGATCACCAAGCTGATGCTGGGCCGCCACTATGAGCAGGTCGCTGCGGCGATGCTCCCCCACATCCGCGACCGTCCGCTCGCCCTTCAGGCGTTCCCCAACGGGATCGATGGTTCCGGCTTCTTCATGAAGTCGGTGCCCAGCTACTTTCCGGACTGGATCGCGACCGTCGAGGTCCCCAAGCGCGGCGGCTCGCTCACCCAGGTGCTCGCCCGCGACGCCGCGACGCTCGTCTACCTGGCCGGCCAGAACGTCATCACCCCGCACACCTGGCTCTCGCGCGCCGACCGTCCCCGCGAGCCCGACCGTCTGATCATCGACTTCGACCCGTCGCCGGGGATCGGTTTTGCCGAGGTCCGGGCCGCCGCCCGCGACGCCGGCGAGCGCCTGCGCGACTGCGGCCTGGCCGCCTACGCGATGGTCACCGGCTCCCGGGGCGTGCACGTCGTCTCGCCACTGCGGCGCGGGCCGGACTTCGGCGAGGTCCATGGCTTCGCCCGCGCCCTCGCCGAGGCGATGGTCGCCGCCCACCCCGACCAGTTGACGCTCGAGTGGCACCGCGCCGAGCGAGGCCCCCGGATCTATGTCGACGTCAACCGGATCAACTACGCCCAGCACGCCGTCGCTCCCTATGGCGTGCGGCCCCGGCCGGGGGGACCGGTGGCGATGCCGATCCATTGGGACGAGCTCTCAGATCGCCGGCTCGCTCCCGCCCGTTGGACGATCGCCAACGCCGCGGAGCGGCTGCGCAGCGAGGGCGACGCCTGGAAGGGCATCGGGCGCAACGCCCGCAAGCTGCCCTGCACCGATACGCTCGAGCGGTGAGCGACGGGCCGCGGCATCCGGCGATCCTCGCCTCCGACGCCGAGCGGGAGGCCACCGTGGAGACCCTGCGCCGGGCGGTCGTCGAGGGCCGGCTCGACCTCGAGGAGTTCTCCGACCGGGTCGGGCTGGCGCAGGTCGCGCGCACCGACCACGATCTCGCGGTCCTGGCGTCCGACCTGCCCGCGCCGACCGCCCCGGCGGCGGTGCAGGAGCCGGTGCGCCACCTCGCCCTGTGCTCCCGGCTGGCGCGTTCCGGCCAGTGGGAGATCCCGGCCCGCTCGGCGTACCGGTGTCTGTTCGGCACCATCGACCTCGACCTCGGACAGGCGCGGCTGGCCGGCCCCGAGACCGAGATCGAGATCTACAACCTGTTCGGCACGGTCACGCTCATCGTCCCCGAGGGGGTGCGCGTCAGCGTCGAGGGTGGCGGGCCGTTTGCCAGCCAGGTGATCCACTCCCCCGACGCGCCCCCGGTGGAGGGGGCGCCTCTGCTGCGGATCAGGTCCCGCGGTCCGGGCGGGACGCTTCACGTCCGCAATCAGCGCCAGCGCCCCAACCGCTGGACGAAGCTGCTGGGCATGGGCGACCCGTCCGCCTGAGCTCGGTGCTCGTCGCGGTCACCGACCACGCGGCGGATCGCTTTCGCCAGCGCGTGCGCGGAACGCTGGACGCGAGGACCGAGGTCGCGTCGCGAGTCGCCCGCGCCTACGCGGCCGGGCGTCATGAGCCGGGCGAACGCGGCGCGCTGCACGTCGTCGACCTCGAGCGCCCGGATCTCGTCTTCGTCTGCCGGCCCGAGGACGGCGAGCTGGTCGTGATCACCCTGTGGGAGCGCGGTGAGGACGCCGCCGTCCCCAAGCGCTTCACCGACGCGCTGCGCCGCGACGATCATCACGTCCGCTGACAGGCCACTAGCCTCGACGCCATGGACACACGCCCCCTCGGCGGCTCCGGCCTTCAGACGTCCGTGATCGGCCTGGGCTGCAACAACTTCGGCCGCCGGCTCGATGTCGACGGCACCCGGGCGGTCGTAGACGAGGCCCTCGAGCAGGGCATCACCTTCTTCGACACCGCCAACACCTACGGCCGCGGGCAGAGCGAGGAGTACCTCGGCGAGGTGCTTCAGGGTCGCCGCGACCAGGTCGTGCTGGCGACCAAGTTCGGGATGGACATGGGCGACGGCAAGGGACCGCGCGGCTCCCGCGCCTATATCCAGCAGGCGATCGAGGCCTCGCTGCGGCGGCTGCGCACCGACGTCATCGACGTCTACTGGTACCACAAGCCCGACGGACAGACCCCGATCGCCGAGACCCTGGAGACGCTTGACGAGCTCGTGCGGGCCGGCACGGTGCGCGCCATCGGCGCCTCGAACTTCGACGCCGCCCAGATCGACGAGGCCGACGCCACCGCCCGGGAGCGCGGCCTCACCCCGTTCACGGCGGTCCAGAACGAGTACAGCCTGCTCGCGCGCGAGGCCGAGGATGACGCGCTGCCGGCCTGCAAGCGGCTGGGCCTGGGCTTCGTGCCCTTCTTCCCCCTCGCGTCAGGGCTGCTCACCGGAAAGTACCGACCCGGCGAAGCCGGGCCGCAGGGCGCCCGGCTCTCGGACCGCGACCACATTGCCACCGACGAGCAGTTCGCGCTCATCGCCGCCCTCCAGGACTACGCCGACGCGCGCGGCGTGTCGCTGCTCGACGTCGCGATCGGAGCGCTGCTCGCCGACGAGACGATCTCCTCGGTGATCGCCGGAGCCACCCGCCCGGATCAGGTGCGGGCCAACGCCGCAGCCGCGCGGTGGCGGCCCGATGCCGAGGACCTGACGCAGCTGCGCGAGGTGCTGGCCGGGGCCGCCGGGCCGGTGTAGTCAGGCCGTCACCGGCTCGGGGACGGCCTCGCTGCTGCGGGCGCGGACCAGCCGCCGCCCGATCACGGCCGTGGCGCAGGCTCCGGCGGCGAGCTCGAACGCCCAGCCACGGTGAAACGGCGCCAGGCGGTCGGGATGCTGGCTGGCCATCAGCGCGACGAGGCCGGCCACGCCCACCGCGCTGCCCACCTGGCGGGCCATGTTGAGCACGGCGCTGCCGGTCGTCGCCCGATGGGCGGGCAGCGTGCTGGCGGCGGCGAACAGCGGGGCCTGGGTCAGTCCGGCACCCATGCCGCCGAGCACCATCGGCACCAGGAAGCCGGTCACGTACGCCGGATGGGCGGGCGCGAGGAGCAGCCAGTACAGCGCCGACAGGCAGGTCGCCGTGGTCCCGGCGAGCGCGGGCAGCGTGCGGCCGAAGCGCCCGGTGATCCGCCCGCTGTTGATCGCGAACAGCGCGGACGCCAGCGGTCCGGGGGCGATCGCCACCCCCGTCTTCAGCGCCGACCAGTGCCACAGGTCCTGGAGGTAGAGCACCGAGATCAGCAGAAAGACGGCAAAGGCGACAAACCACAGGAAGAGGGCCACGGTGGCGGTCGCGAACTCACGGCTGGCAAACAGGCTCGCCTCGATCACGGCGTTGGGCCGGGTGAACGCCCGGCGCACCGTCAGCCCGGCGGCCAGGACAGCGGCGAGGAGCAGTCCGATGACCTGCGGGCTCCCCCATCCCCAGCTCGGGCCCTCGACGGTGCCGAGGATGAGCAGCGTGACCGCCGCCAAGAGCGAGACCATCGATACCCAATCGGGCAGGCGAGCGCCGGCGCGAGCCCGGACCTCGGGGAGCACGCGCATCCCGAGGAGGATCGTGAAGAGCCCGAAGGGAACGTTGACGAGGAAGATCCAGCGCCAGCTGGCGGCCACGAGCAGGCCGCCGAGCGGCGCTCCCGAGGTGGCCGCCACGGCCGCCACGGCCGCCCACACGCCGACGACGAGGTTGTGCTGGCGGACGGGAAACACGGGCAAGAGCAGCCCTAGCGACGTGGGCACGATCGCGGCAGCGCCGACCGCCTGGATAGCACGTCCGGCGACGAGGATCTCCAGCGACGGCGCGACCGCGCACAGGATCGAGCCCGAGGCGAAGATGCCCACGCCCCCGAGGAGGAAGCGCCGCCGGCCGTAGTGGTCGGCGAGACGCCCGGCGGGCACGAGCAGCGCGCCGAACACGATCGCGTAGGCGTTGAGCACCCACGACAGATCCGATAGCGACGTTCCGTGGAACGAGCGGGCCATCGCCGGCACGGCGATGTTGACGATGAACAGATCGAGCTGGGCCATGAAGGCGACGGTCGCCAGGACCGCGAGCACCGTCCACTTGCGGGGGTGGCCGTGCTCGGACGACCAGGAGCTTGGTTCGGTCATTGAACTCACGCCGCGGCACCCTAGCACACATAGTTCATTGAACGAACTTGCGGGTGCTAGCCTGTGCGCCATGCCGCTCCCCCATGACTACGCCAGCCAGTCGTGCTCGGTGGCCCGGGCGCTGGAGATCGTCGGCGAGCGCTGGACGCTCTTGATCCTCCGCGACGCCTTCTACGGAGTGCGCCGCTTCGGCGACTTCGTCACCCACCTCGACATCCCCCGCGCCGTCCTCGCCTCACGGCTGAAGACGCTCGTCGCGGAGGGCGTGCTCGCCCGCGAGCCCGGAGCCGGCGGCCACGACGAGTACGCGCTCACCGACAAGGGCCAGCGGCTGTGGCCGGTCCTGCGGGAGCTGATGGCCTGGGGAGACGCGTTCTACGCGCCGCGCGGGCC
The DNA here is from genome assembly GCA_963744845.1 of uncultured Solirubrobacteraceae bacterium. GTDB lineage: Bacteria > Actinomycetota > Thermoleophilia > Solirubrobacterales > Solirubrobacteraceae > Palsa-465. The sequence goes on along the minus strand of CAVUVE010000006.1, from coordinate 240,409 downwards.
GCGGCGGATGCTCACCCATGCGGCCGACGGCGGGAAGCTCGACGGCAACGGACGCTGCGCAACCTGCGGGGAGCTGGTGTCGGTCCCCGACACGGTGTCCGAGCCCGGGCCCGGCTTTGACCCGGCCGAGCGCCGCGACGACCCGGTGACCGCTGCCATCGGTCACCCCCGCCGCCTGCTCGAGCCGCTGCGCGTGTGACGCGGGCGCGATGATCAGCCGCGAGCGCATCCGGGAACTGGCCCTCGCCCTCCCGGAGACGGTGGAGCGCGACCACCACGGGCGCCCGTCGTTCCGCGTCGCCGGCAAGATCTTCGCCACGCTCTGGGACGAGGGTCATATGAACGTCATGCTCGACGAGGCGGGCATCCTCACCGCGGTGCAGGCTCATCCGGACGCCTGCGCCGAGTTTCACTGGGGGCAGCGCCTGGCCGCCGTGCACGTCGCGCTGGCGGTGGCCGACGAAGCGCTCGTCGTCGACCTGCTGGCCGACGGCTGGGAGCGCCGCGCGCCGGCACGCCTGACCCGAGGTTGAAATAGAGTGGCGGCCGCCTGACGCATCCACCCATCTCTCGTGAACCGCTTGCATCTGCGCCACAGCTGGATCGTCGTCATCGCCTGCGGATGGGCGCTGACCGGGCATGCCGCCGCCGCCGCGCCCGCGCCGACCCCCTTGCCCCCGGGGGGCGTCTGGAGCCAGATCGGGGCCGTCACTGCGCCCGGCGGACCCTCCCTGCGCGACAACTACGGGCGGCGGCTGCAACTGGAGGGCGCCGACCTGGTGGCGAAGTGCGGCGGCGGCGCGCGACCCCTCAAAGCGGCCGGCACGCCCTGCGTGGGCCCGGCGAGCGGCGGACAGCCGGCGTTCGTCCTCTCACCCACGGCGGGCGATCCCGGCCGGCGCTTCACCGCCGCCGACGCCGCCTCGTTAGCGCAGCTGGGGTTCAGCGTGGTCCGTTTGGGGATCGTGTGGCAGGGCCTCGAGCCCGGCCCGCCGGGTGCCGGTCCCAACGAAGCGCGCTACTGCGCTCCGCATCGTGCCGGGACCCGGTTCACCAGCCTGGGGCGAGCCGACCCCTACAGCGCCTCGGTGGTGCAGGCCTACCTGGCGCGCACCGACACCATCGTCAACATGCTCCAGGCCGCGGGGCTCCGCGTGATCATCGACATGCACCAGGACGCCTACGGCTCGGCGTTCTCCGATCACCGGGGCATCCTGCCGTGGAACGGGGAGGGGGCGCCACCGTGGGCGACCTGCACGGATGGTCACGCCTTCCTGGGGCGGAGCTACTGGGGTCAGGCCTACGGCGCGGTCGCGGTGGAGGCGGCGATCCGCCACTTCTGGCACAACGACGTGCGCGGCGACCTCCAGGGTCAGTTCGCGCGCGTGTGGCAGGCGGTCGCCACTCATTACCGCGACAACCCGGACGTCATCGGCTACGAGGTGTTCAACGAGCCCACCGACCTCTCGACGCCCGACTTCAGTCGTGAGCTGCAGTGCGCCTACGCCGGGCGGGCCCTGTCGCCCCGGTCGTGCGCCCGCGGCGGCGTGCAGCCGCTCTCCGGCGGGCTCATCGGCGCCATCGAGGCCGCCGACCCTACCCACCTCGTGTTCTTCGAGCCCACGATCAGCCCCAGTGTTCTGGACGCCAACGTCGCGGGCATCACCGAGCGGCTGCGGTTTCCACGCCTCGTGCTGGCGTTCCACGTCTACGGGACCCCGCCCCCGGGGGTGTTCGGCTGTCCGGGCAGGGTCTGCCTGCGCTCCGAGCGGGAAGCCATGAATCACTTCCTGAGCGAACGCAACCACATCCGCACCCTCCAGCCCGGCGGTCCCGCGATGATCATGGACGAGTTCGGCGGCGGCCCGAGCATTCCCGACATCGCCCAGGTCGCCGAGCTCGCGCGCGAGCGCGCGCTGTCCTGGAGCTACTGGTCGGCGCTGCAGCTGCACGATCCCACCGGCGCCCCGGGGGAGAACCTGCTCAACGACCGGACCGGCATTCCGTGGCCCGAGAAGGCGCGGGCGCTGGCGGGCCCCTACGCGCTCGCGACCGCCGGACGGCCCGGTCCGGCGTTCTTTGAACCCAGCACCCGGTCGTTCACCTACCGCTACACGGTCGACCCGGCCGTGACCGAGCCCACCGAGATCGTCGTCCCGCCCTACACCTACCCCGACGGCTACCACGTGGTCGTCCACGGCGCGATCGTCATGTCAGCCCCGGACGCGCCGGAGCTGGCGCTGAGTCCGCTGCCGGGCAGCCAGCAGGTCCGGGTCTCGGTCGCGCCGGGCGGCTAGTGTCGCGAACGAGCAACCTGTCCTGAACGCTGGAGGCCGACCATGACCACGCAGACCGGCATTCCCCCGCTGCGCGAGCGCCCCGCCTGGAGCGCGCTCGCCCAGCACTTCGACGAGATCGGCTCCCGCCATCTGCGTGCGTTGTTCGACGAGGACGCCGAGCGCGGCGAGCGGTTCACCGCCGAGGGAGCGGGACTGTTCCTGGACTTCTCCAAGAACCGCATCACCGAGGAGACGGTCAGGTTGCTCGTGGCCCTCGCCGAACAGTCGCAGCTGACGCAGCGCACGGCGGCGATGTTCGCCGGCGAGCGGATCAACGTCACCGAGAACCGGCCAGTGCTCCACGTGGCGCTGCGCATGCCCCGGGGAAGCTCGCTGATCGTCGACGGTGTCGACGTCGTCGCCCAGGTCCACGAGGTGCTCGATCGGATGGCGGCGCTGGCCCGGCAGGTGCGGTCGGGAGACTGGACGGGACACACCGGCAAGCCGATTCGCAACATCGTCAACATCGGCATCGGCGGCTCTGACCTGGGACCGGTGATGGCCTACGAGGCGCTGCGTCACTACTCCGAGCGCGAGCTGACCTTCCGCTTCGTCTCCAACGTCGACTCCACCGACTTCGTCGAGGCCACCCGCGACCTCGATCCGGCGCAGACGATGTTCATCGTCTCCTCCAAGACGTTCACGACGCTCGAGACGATGACCAACGCCCGCTCGGCTCGCGACTGGACGCTGGCGGCGCTCGGCGACGAGGCGGCGATCGCCAAGCATTTCGTGGCCGTCTCGACGAACGCCGAGAAGGTCGCGGAGTTCGGCATCGACACCGAGAACATGTTCGGCTTCTGGGAGTGGGTCGGCGGGCGCTACTCGATGGACTCGGCGATCGGACTGTCGACGATGATCGCCATCGGTCCCGAGCGCTTCGGCGAGATGCTGGCCGGGTTCCACGAGATGGACGAGCATTTCCGCACCGCTCCGCTGGAGCGCAACCTGCCGGTGCTGATGGGCCTGCTCGCCGTCTGGTACGGCGATTTCTTCGGCGCCGAGACCGTCGGCGTGATGCCCTACGAGCAGTACCTCAAGCGCTTCCCCGCCTACCTGCAGCAGCTGACGATGGAGTCCAACGGCAAGCACGTCACGCTGGACGGACGTCACGTCGACTACCAGACGGGAGCGATCTACTGGGGCGAGCCGGGGACCAACGGTCAGCACAGCTTCTACCAGCTGATCCACCAGGGCACGAAGCTGATCCCAGTCGACCTGATCGGCTTCGCCCGGACGCTGAACCCGCTGGGCGACCATCACGACCTGCTGATGTCCAACGTATTCGCCCAGGCCGAGGCGCTGGCGTTCGGCAAGACCGAGGAGGAGGTGCGCGCCGAGGGAGTGGACGAGGCCGTCGTCCCCCACCGCGTGTTCGAGGGCAACCGCCCGACGAACGTGATCCTCGCCGATCGCATCGACCCCCCCACCCTCGGCCGGCTCGTCGCCCTCTACGAGCACAGCGTCTTCACCCAGGGAGTCGTGTGGACGATCAACTCCTTTGACCAGTGGGGCGTCGAGCTCGGCAAAGCGCTCGCCCAGCGGATCATCCCCGAGCTGGAGTCAGCCGAGGAGCCCGAGCTGGATCACGACAGCTCGACGAACGCCTTGATCCGCCGGTACCGCCGGATGCGCGGGGCGGAGCCGGCGACGTAGGCGACCGCCGTCCACGCGCGCCCGGTCCGCCGCTGCGCACCGCCGGCGATGACCCAGCTGTGGCACTCGACGAGGTGGGGTGACAGAGTGGGGCGATGACGACCACGGCGATGCCCTACACCCACCTCGGCGAGGCCCTCGCCACCGACTACCTCCTCGTCCGCGAGCAGTTCTCAGACCTCGAGTGGGAACGCTTTCTGGCCACGCGGCGCTTTGTCGACGAGGAGGTGCTCCCGGTGATCAACGACTACTGGGAGCGGGCCGAACCGCCGTGGCCGCTGCTCACGCGGATGGCCGAGCTCGGCGTCGTCGGCGAGGACATCGAGGGCTATGGCTGTCCGGGGATGAGCCCGCTCGCGGTGGGCCTCGTCCACATGGAGCTGCATCGCGGCGACGGGAGCCTCGGCACGTTCCTCGGGGTTCAGGCCGGGCTGGCGATGAAGGCGATCGCGATGCTCGGGTCGGCCGAGCAGAAGGAGCGCTGGCTGCCCGGGATGGCCCGCCTGGAGAAGATCGGCGCCTTCGCGTTGACCGAGCCCGGGCACGGCTCGGACTCGGTGGCGCTCGAGACGACGGCGCGGCGCGAGGACGACACGTGGGTGATCAACGGCGCCAAGCGCTGGATCGGAAACGCCACGATCGCCGACGTCATCGTCGTCTGGGCCCGCGACGAGGCCGACGGCCAGGTCAAGGGCTTCCTCGTGACCGCCGACACGCCGGGGTATGCGGCGGCCGTGATCGAGGGCAAGGGCGCGTCGCGGGCGATCTGGCAGGCCGACATCCGGCTCGAGGGCGTGCGCGTGGCCGAAGCCGATCGTCTACCCGGCGCGGAGACGTTCAAGGACACGACGCGCGTGCTGGTCACGACGCGCGCGACGATCGCCTGGGCGGCGCTCGGCCACGCCGTCGCCGCCTATGACATCGCGCTGAGCTACGCCAAGCAGCGCGAGCAGTTCGGCAAGCCGCTGGCCAGCTTTCAGATCGTGCAGGACCGCCTGGTCAGGATGCTGGCCGACGTGACCGCGATGCAGCTCTACTGCATGCAGCTGGCCCGGCTGGCCGCCGACGGCCGCGTCACCGACACGATCGCCGGCCTGGCCAAGCTGCACAACACCCGCAAGGCCCGCGAGGTGATCGCCCAGGCGCGCGACCTCCTCGGTGGCAACGGGATCCTGCTCGAGAACCACGTGATCCGCCACATGACCGACATCGAGGTGCTGCACACCTACGAGGGGACCGAGACGATGCAGACGCTCATCGTCGGACGCGACATCACGGGGATCGGGGCGTTCGCCTGAGCGAGTGTGTCTCCCACGACCACTAACGCTCGGGGACATCGTCGGTGCCGATCATGCCGGTCCGGCGAAACCACACCCACAGCCCCACGCAGGAGATCACGAGGCTGCCGACGCCGAGGACGACGAACACCCAGAACGAGTCGATGTGCCCGACCATCCAGCCGAAGTTCATCCCGAAGAACCCGGTGATGAACGTCAGGGGGAGGAAGATGGTGGCGATCACGGTGAGCTGCTTCATCGCGTCGTTCTGACGCACGCTGATCGAGTTCTGCTCGAGCGAGATCACCGCCATGTTGGCCTGAAGCACGACCGCCAGCGACTCTCGCTGACCGATCAGCTCCTCGTTGACGAGCTTGAGGTGGTCGTTGACGTCGCGTAGGAACGGCAGCAGCGGCTCGGCGACCTGCGGATAGATGCCGCGCTGCACGGCGTCGAGCGGCGCCAGCAGCGGATGGACGGCGCGGTAGAAGTCGGTGGCCACGCTGCGCAGCCGGTAGATCCGCTCGGTGGCGGCCGGCGATCCACCGAACACCGTGTCCTCCACCTGGTCGACGTCCTGCTCGAGCCCCTCCACGACCGGGACGTAGTCATCGACGATCCGGTCGAGGATCGCCCACAGCACGGCGCTCGAACCGTGGCCGAGCAGGTCGGGACGGTCCTCGAGGCGCAGGCGCACCCCGTGCAGCTCAGACGCCACCCCCTGGCGAACGGTGATCACGAACCTCCGGGAGAGGAACACCGACACCTCGCCGAACTGGACCTCCTCGCGCTCGTCGACGTAGGCGGCGGTGCGCAGCACGGCAAACAGAATCTCCCCCTCCTCGTACTGCTCGATCTTGGGCCGCAGGTGAAACGACTGGGCGTCCTCGACCGCCAGCTCGGACAGCCCGAACTGGTGCTGGATGGTCGTCAGTTCGCTCTCGCCGGGTTCGAACAGGCCGATCCAGATGAAACCGTCCTCATCGTCCCGGCGGGCCAGCTCGGCCGCCTGTTCGATCTCCATCGGCCCCGCCTGCTGCCGGTACCCGTTGCGATAGTGCGCGCAGTCGACGATCACGCCTTCCTCCCTGATTCGGTTGATGGCGGCATGTTCGCGCGGCCGCCGGACCCCCCGACGGCGCGGCGTAGGCTAGGAGCATGTTCGACGAGTCGTCGTGGCTGCTGCGGCGGCCGCCGATGTGGGTGCGCTGGGCGCTGTCGCTGGGCGTCGCCATCGTCCTGGCAGTGGCCCTGATCGTGTTCGTCAGCCACAACAACGGCAACGGCCTCGCTCGCGAGAGCCCCAAGGCGGCGGAGCGGCTCAACCGCGAAGCCGAGACCGTCGTCGCCCAGGATCAGTCGCCGCACGTGGTGACGCTCGCCGCCGGCGCCTCGCGCGCCGCCGTCACCCGAGCGATCCGGCGCGCCATGCGCGCCCGCATCGCGACGGGGGAGGCGGGCGCGCCGCTTCAGCACGTGGGGTGTCTGGCCGTGGCGACGCGCGCGGGTGCTGTGGCCTACCGGTGCCAGGCCACCGCCGCCGGTGTCAATTATCCCTATCAGGCGCTGCTGCGCCGACGGACGCACACCCTGACCTTCTGCAAGCACGATGCCCCGCCGGTTCCGTCGATGAACATCCCGGTCAGCCCGCGCTGCCGCCTGTAGCGGGTCGCGACAGCGGCCGAGCGGCGGCCGGGCCGGTGCTCAGCGCCAGGTGACGCTGCCCGGCGCCCGCGAGTGCGGCGAGAAGCGCACGGCGATGACCCGCGCGCCGTGCGGGATCGTGAAGCCGACGCAGCCCGTCCGCGTCTCGCCGACGCCGATCAGGCTCTCGAAGTCGGTCAACGGCGTCTGGCAGACCCCCTGCTTGATGAACAGGGGCGCCGCGGCGCCCGACGTCGTGATCACCGAGACGTCGCCGGAGGCGGTGCTGTCGTAGGTGGCGCCGGCGAGGTTGCGGATCGTCAACTGCACCCCGGCGGCGTGCGTCCCGGGCAGCAGGGCGGCGCCCGTCCCCGACAGCGAGCCAAAGACCCGCGTGACGGTCACCGACAGCGTCGAGCCGCCGGCATGGACGCGCTGCGCCCGCCCCACCGGCGCGCCGTGGGCCGGCCCCCGGCCGGCTCGCCTCGATGTCCGCGGGCGCGCGTGCGTCGTCGTCGTCGTCGCGCGCGCGTCGAGGTGGAGGCGCTCGTCGGCGCGGCCCCCGAGGACGAGGCGCTGGTGGAGGCGCCGCCGCCGCAGCCGGCCAGGGCGGCGGCGGTCAACGCCGCAAGAAGCAGGCGAGCGAGCACTCGGTCAGCGGGCGGGCCAGTCGCGATCCGTCCGAGCGACCGAGTGAGGCGCAGACATCGCCTGCAACATAGCCGCCGCTCGCCGACCTCGTCAATCGGTGGGCGTCGGCCGAGATCCGGCCGCGAAACTCGTTGCCCGGGGCGCAACCTCGTTGGTAGTCTCGCGACGATGCAGCCCCAGGGGCTATGCGAATGCCTTCGAGCCCCTGAATCGGGGCGATAGTTGCGCGTCGGACTGGCACAGATCGACAGCAAGCTGGGCGACCTCGAGACCAACCTCAAGCGGGCGGGTGAGGCGATCGCCGAAGCCCGCGCGGGCGGGGCGGATCTCGTCGTCCTGCCCGAGCTGTGCCTGAGCGGTTACGCGATCGGCTCCTCCGACAGCGAGGTCGCGCTGCGCGCTGACGACCCGGCGCTGTCGCAGCTGGCGAGCGTCGCCGGCGACGGCGCGGTGACGATCGGCTTTCCCGAGATCAGCCAGGGGGGTCGCCTGTACAACAGCGCTGCCTACTTCGAGGCCGGGGTCCTCGTGCACGTGCACCGCAAGCTCTACCTGCCGACCTACGCCGGCTTCGAGGAGCGCAAACATTTCAGCGTCGGCAACGCGCTGCGGGCCTTCGACACGGGGCTGGGCCGCATGGCGCTGCTCGTCTGCAACGACGCGTGGCAGCCCGCCCTGGCCTTTCTCGCCTGCCAGGACGGGGCCGAGTGGCTGCTCATGCCGACCGACAGCGCGCACAGCGATCCCTACGAGCTCGACGTCCGCGAGTACTGGCGGGACATCGCGAGCCTCTACGCCCGCCTGTTCGAGTGCTACGTGGTGTTCGTCAACCGCGTCGGGGAGGAATGCGGACTGCGCTTCTGGGGTGGCTCGCGCGTCGTCGACCCGCTCGGCGAGATCGTCGCCCAGGCCCCCGAGGACGCGGCCGCCGTCGTCGTCTCGGGCGACCTCGATCCGGGGGCGGCCCGCCGACGACGCCGGCGCCTGCCGCTGACCCGCGAGGCCCGTCTCGTCCTGCTGCGTCGCGAGCTGAGCCGGCTGATCGAGGAGGGCGGCGATCTTTAGCCGCCCTCCCCGCCACCCTCAGGCCTTGTAGGCCTGCCCGAGGAAGACCTGCGCGATCCCCGTCGGGACGACGCCGTGGACCGACTGGGTCGTCGCCGTCAGCCCATCGATCCAGTACGGGATGATGAGCGGTGTCTGCTCGAGCAGCAGCGTCTCGATCTTGCCCGCGATCGTCTTCTGGCTCTGCAGGTCGATGGCCGCCGTGTACTGGTCGTAGAGCTTGTCGTAGGTCGCGTTGTGAAAGTGCGCGCCGTTCCACGCGCCCTTGGTCGTCAGCGGCGCGTTGAGGAACACGTTGGGAACGCCGCGGTCACCGTAGTTGACCAGGCTCATGGTCGCGTCCAGCCAGTCGGAGTTACCGAACACCGCCTTGCCGTAGTAGGCCGTCTGGCTCTCGACCTTGAGCTTGATGTTGACGCCGATCGGGGCTGCGGCCGACTTGAACACCTGGGCCAGCTGGGCGATCTCCTGGTAGATGTCGGCGGCCATCGTCACGTCGAAGCCCTTGGCGTGACCGGCGGCCGCCATCAGCTGCTTGGCCTTGGCGATGTCCTGGGTGCGTTGAGGCACGCTCGTGTTCGTCGACTTGAACTTCGGCGCGAACGGGTTGTCGTTGCCGACGCTCCCCAGCCCGTGCAACAGGGCCTGCACCATCGCCGGGCGGTTGAGCGTCAGCGCGACCGCCTGACGCACGCGCGGGTCGGTGAACGGCGCCTGGTCGCAGCGCATCGAGAGCTCGCGATGCGCTGACGACTTGAGCTTGATGATGTTGTACTGCGAGTTGTTGAGGATCGCCTCTGCGCCCGAGGGCACGAACTGCCCGATGACGTCGACGTCGCCGCCCTGCAGGGCGAGGATCTGCGGCGCCTGGGACTGGTAGAACTTGAACGCGAGCCCGTCCAGGTAGGCCTTGGGGCCCCAGTAGTCCGGGTTGGCGGTGAAGTTGGCGCCAACGTTCGCGTTGTAGCTCTGCAGCTTGAACGGCCCGGTGCCGACAAACGTCTTCTCCCACTTGCCGAAGTCGGTACCCGCCGGCACGATCACCGCGTTGTAATTGTCCGAGGAGATGATGTACGGGAAGTTCCCGTTCGGCGCCTCGAGGTGGAAGGCGACCGTGTGGGAGTCGACCGCGCGAACCCCGGATGGGTTGAGCGTGCCCGTGAACGTCGACAGCGCGTTGGAGGAGTTCTTCGGGTCCGCGAGCTGCTTGAACGTGTACACGACGTCGTCGGCGGTGAGCGGCTTGCCGTTGTGGAACTTCACGTTCGGGCGCAGTTTGAACGTCCATACCGAGCCGTCGGCGTTGTGCGTCCAACTCTGCGCGAGCATCGGCTCGAGCTGCAGCTTGAGGTTGTTGTCGAAGGTGAGGAACTCGCCGGTCGTGGCGAGCAGAGCGAGACCTCCGGCGTCGGAGACGATCAGCGGATTGATCGCCGTGGCCGGCGTCTGGATGGCGACGTTCACGGTCCCGCCCTTCTTGGGCGTACCGCTGGCCGCGCCCGACGACGATGAGCTCGAGGAGCTCCCGCCGGTCGAGTTGGCGTTGCCACAGGCGGCGAGCAGCGCCCCCATGACCGAGGCGGACATGCCGATCGTCGCGCCGCGACGCAGGAAGTCGCGGCGGTCCAGCCGTCCGGCGAGCAGCTCATCAACGTAGTGGTTCTCGAGGTTGGTGCGCTGGGCGCGCAACTCGTCGAGCTTGCGGGCATGGTTAGGCATAGAACACGGCTCCCCTTCGCACTTGCGGTGGCCAGCGGTTGCGACGACCTGGCAGGTACGCAACCGTACAGATCACGCCCGACGAGAACAATCTCGGCCCGGGCGAAGCCAACTGAAAGCTAACCGTCGGGGTCCTACAGATCGCGCGCGTAGGCGCGGTTGTTCTCCTTGAGGAGGGCGTCGGTGCCCAGGAAGGCGTGCTTGGACATGTCGGGGGAGAACCGGCTGGCGGGCGGGACGCGCCCGAGTCCCTCGGCGAGGCTGCGGATGTGGTGCGCGCCCGCGCCACAGCACACGCCCAGGTAGTTGACACCGAGGGCGTAGGCCTCCCGACCGAACTCGGCGATCTCGTAGCGGTTACAGGTGAAGGGATCGAGCGCCGTGGGAAACGGCCGGTCGCCGGGCACGCACCCGCAGCCGGGGTCGCGCAGGGACTGAAAGCTCGGCTGCTCGGCGGTGGTTCGATACGGCACGGGCAGCGCCGCCACCTGTCCGTCGACGGCCTCACGAACGCGCGCGATCATCGGCAGCATGGTCTGGGGTCCGCGGATGCAGTTCAGGCCGACGACGTCGGCGCCGGCGTCGGCCAGCCGCTTGCACGCCTCCTCGGCCGTCCAGCCGTCGCGGCTGTGCTCGGCCTGGTGATAGGCGAGCGTGACCACCGAGGTAAGACCGGCCGCCTTGATCGCCTCGAGCGCGAGCAGCGCCTCGCCGACCCACGAGAACGTCTCGGCCACGACGAAGTCCGCCCCGGCTTCGACGACCCACCCCATCTGCTCCTCGAACATGCCGCGCGCCGCGCGCCGCGCCTCCGGGTCGGGCGCGTAGGCGTTCGTGTTGCACAGGTCGCCGGCGGCCAGCGTCCCGCTCGCGCGGGCGACGTCGACGGCGAGCGCCAGCGCGTCGCGGTTGAGCGGCTCCAGCAGGCTCTCCTTGCCGATCACGCGCAGCTTCTCGCGGTGGCCGTAATAGGTAAAGGCCAGGACCACGTCTGACCCGGCGTGGACGAACTCCTCGTGCAGCGTCCGGACGAGATCGGGCCGCTCGAGCACGATCTCGGGCACGAACGCGCCCGCCTGCAGATAGCCGCGGCGCTCGAACTCGAACAGGTAGCCCTCGGCGCACACCACGGGCCCGTCGGCCAAGCGCTCCATCAGCCCCGGTACGGCGATGCCCTGAGTGAGGTCGTCGTCCATCTCCCACCTCCGGCCTGCTTGTTTTGCCTACCGGTGGTGGTTATAGCGCAACTGCCCGGCGTATTGGGCAACACTTATCCAAATGTCTAACCCGCGTCCTCGGTGGCCGAATCGAGGTCGGCCTGGCGCGGACCGGCCGCGGCGTCCTTCAGATCGGGCTCGCCGCCCGTCGCGGGGCTCGCGCCCCCGTCGGTGACCGCGTCGGCCCGCTGGCCCCCACGGGGATCGACGCCCGCGTCGGTGGCCGGCGCGTCTGAGCCAGTCGTCTCTCCGAGGACCGAGCTGCCCAGCTGCGGATCGTCCTCGAGGAGCTCGTCGGGCGCGTCGGAGCCGCCGAGCTGGGCCGGTACCACCCCGTCCTGGGCATGAGCCGCCCACTCGCCCTTGCGCTGGGCCTCGTCCTCACCCGGCGTCGATCCACCGCGCTGCTCCGAGGGCCGGACCCGTGGGTCGTCTGCGTCGCTCATCTCGTCCTCCGCTGTCGCCGGTGTCGTCTCGAAAAGCGTTACCCATCGTGGCAGAGCGGAATCTGTGTGGAGCGCCGAGGCCCGGGTATGCCAACGGAATGGCGCCCCGGCTCCGGGGCCTCCGGGGCTGGGGCGTCGATACACCACGCGACCGATTGGAGTCCGCATGCCAGACACACTGAACGGCAAGAAGATCGCCATCATCGCCACCGACGGCGTCGAGCAGGTGGAGCTCGTCAAGCCGCGCGAGGCGGTGCAGGACGCAGGCGCGACCACCGAGTTGCTGTCCGTCGACAGCGGCGAGATCCAGGCGATGAACTCCGACATCGAACCGGCCGACACCTTCCCGGTCGACAAGGAGATCGCTGACGCCTCCCCCGACGACTACGACGGCGTGATCCTGCCCGGCGGCACCGTCAACGCCGATCGCCTGCGCATGGACGAGAACGTGATCAGCTTCCTGCAGAAGTTCTTCGGCGACGCCAAGCCGGTAGGCGTCATCTGCCACGGCCCGTGGACGCTGGTGGAGGCCGACCTCGTGCGCGGCCGCACGCTGACCTCGTATCCGAGCCTGCGCACCGACATCCGCAACGCCGGCGGCACCGTCGTCGACGAGGAGGTCGTCGTCGACGAGGGCCTCGTGTCCTCGCGTAACCCCGACGATCTGCCCGCCTTCTGCGCGAAGATCGTCGAGGAGTTCGCCGAGGGCAAGCACGAGACGGCTCGCGCCGGGGCGACCGCCTGATCGCCTGACCGTCGACCCGGGAGCGGTGCCCGCCGTTCAGGCGAGGGGCGCCGGCAGCCGCGGCTGGGCGTCGGCGCCCCGCTCCCGGATCGGCGGCCGTTCCTGCACGGCGATCGCGGCCACCGCGGCGTCCTCCCAGGGCCGGACGTAGCGCCCGGTGACCCCGTGCCGGCGGCCGACCCGCTCGGGCAGGCGGTTCTCGACCGCGACGAGCACGGCATAGGCCATCTCGCCAAGGGCGCGCAGTGGCTGGTGGCGATTCTGGCGGGTTCCGAGGTGGCATTCGGCGAGGGCGCCGAGACCACACAGGCGCAGCGCGTCGATCAGCACGGCGACCTCGACGCCGTACCCGACCGGGAACGCCACCGACTCCAGCACCCAGCGCCGGGCGGCGAACTCTCCCGCCAGCGGCTGCGTGAAGCCGGCGAGCAGCGGCTCGTGCAGGTTGAGCAGGGGACGGGCCATCAGCTCGGTGACCCGGCCGCCCTCGTGCGGGAGCTTGACCGCGCCGGCGTCCATCGGCCGATCGAACGCCCCCTTGACCAACGACACCGAGGCGTCGGCGAGCAGCGGACCGAGCAGCCCTTGGAGATGGCTCGGATCCGGATCCGCGGTGTCGCCGTCCAAAAAGCAGACGAGATCGCCACCGGTCGCCTGCAGCGCCCGCCACATCGCGTCGCCCTTGCCGAGCGCGGGTCCGAGATCAGCGCCGAGCTCATCCTGCTGGAGGACCCGGGCGCCGGCCGCCGCAGCAAGCTCGGCGGTGCCATCGCGCGAGCCGGCGTCGACGATGACCAGTTCGTCGACGAGGCCCTCGTCGGCCAGCGGGCCGACCGTCTCGCGCACCACCGCGTCGATCGTGGCCGCGCACTCCTTCGTCGGGATGATGACCGTGATCGACCGCTCGGCCTTGGCGGCCCGCAGCTCGGCCAGTCCGAACTGCTCGGCCGTGTAGCGGCGCCCCTCGAACCACGAGGACACCGCCAGGTCGACCGACAGCCCCTCGGCGGCGCGGCCGGTCGCGCGTGCCGAGGTGCGCACGCGCACGTCGGCGGCGCGCAGGACGGGAACGCGGTGCTCGGCCAGCCGCAGCGCGAACGCGGCGTCCTCCTGGGTGGCCAGCGGCTCCAGACCGCCGACCCGCCGATAGGTGGCGGCGGTGACCCCGAGCGAGGCGCCGGCGAAGTGGTGGTGGTCGGCGTCGGGATCCACCCGGCGCACGTGCTCCAGGCGGACGGCGGCGTCGCGCTCGCGCCGGGCCAGCACATCGCCGGGAAGCGCCGCCGCCTCGCTCTCGTCGAGCTCGATCAACCCGGCCACCGCGCCGGCGCCGGCGGCCACGTGCTGCAGCTGGCGCTCGAGCCAATCCGGGGCCGGCCGGGAGTCGGCGTCGGTGCAGGCGATCAGTCCGTCGGGCCGGCCGTCGGCGAGCAGCCGGGCGCAGGCGGCGTCCATCCCGACGCGGCGGGCCGCCCCGGGCCCCCGTCCCGGCCCCTCGAGCGTGGTCAGGGCGAGGCCGAGGTCGGCGGCGGCTCGGCGCGCCACCGCCTCCGTCTGGTCGGCGCAGGCATCGAGCACGAGGATCGTTGCGAACGCGTCGGCGCCGATCGTCTGCTCGGCGAGCGCGCGCAGGCAATCGGCGATCCGCGCCTCCTCGTCGCGCGCCGGGATGACGACGATCCCCATCAACTCCACGACGCCCCCGCCGCGATGAGCTCCTGGCCGCGCTCGTAGGCGTCGTCGGCGCGGTGGGCGAGAACCCCGACGAGCCGACGGTCGCGGTGGTAGTGGGCGGTGAACGCCCCTTCGGCCCGGCGCTCGAACGTGACCCCGTCGTAGCCGTCGCCCCACGCGGCGTACTTGAGCGTCCGCTGGCCGATCGTCGACCAGAAGCCGGGCACGCTGTCCCAGCTCGCCTCGGCACCCGCCGCCGTCGTCCCGGCGATCTCGCCCTGGGTCAGGGCGTCTCCCCAGTGCTCGACGCGCAGCGGCCGCCCCGCGGCGGCGTTGCGGGCGCGGCACACATCCCCGGCCGCCAGCAGATCGGGCAGCGCTGTGCGCATCGCGTCATCGACGGCCACCGCCCCGTCCGATAGCACCGCGTCGTTTTCGGCGAGCAAGTCGACGCGCGGGCCGACGCCGGCGGCCATGACCACGACCGGCGCGGTCAGCCGCACGTCCCCGGCGATCACGTGCAACATGTCGCCCTCGCGGCGGATCTCCTCGACGCCCACGCCGAGCTCCAGGACGACCCCCTCGTCGGCCAGCCAGCGGGCCAGCTCGTCGCCGGCCTCGCTGCCGAGACGCCGCGCGTTGGGCGCGGACTCGTCGGAGACGAGCGTCACGGCGTGGCCGCGCCGTCGCAGGGAGGCCGCGATCTCACAACCGATGAAGCCCGAGCCGATCACGATCGTGTTCGGAGCCGACCGGAGACGATGCACGAGCTCGCGAACCTGATCCAGAGAGCGCACCACCCGCACCCCAGGATCATCGCAGCCGGGAACCGGCAACCGCCGGGGCTCAGACCCCGTGGCCAGGACGCACTTGCCGTAGCGCAGCCGGCGTCCGCCGGCCACGGTGACGGTGTGGGCCGCCGGATCGAGAGCCACCGCGCGGCCGCAGACCAGCGAGACCGACTGCTCGGCGAGCCACGGCTCGGGCTCGAGCGGCAGGGCTGACTCGTCCATCTCGCCACGCAGCAGCTCCTTGGTGAGCGGCGGTCGCCGGTAGGGCATGCGCTCCTCGTCACACACGATCGCCACCGAGCCTGTCCCCCCGGCCTGCCGGTAGCCCCGGATGGCCGACAGCCCGGCCGGTCCGCCCCCGACCACGAGCATCGTGAGCTCGTCGCTCACCGGCGCTCCAGGACGTCGAGCAGGTAATCGTCGGTCGGCGCCGACAGCACGGGGGACAGCCAGGCCTGGCGGCGCACGAGCGCGTGGACCTCGGCCGCCGTGAACGGCCGCTCCTGGCCGGACGGCCGCCAGTGCACGGCGACGAGTCGGCCGCGCACGACCAGACAATCGCGCAGCCGCGCCAGGGTGGCGGCGAGCTCGTCGGGCTCCAGGTAGTAGAGGATCTCCGAGGCGACCACCAGGTCGAAGGCGGCCTCGGGGATCGCGTCGGGGATCGCGCCGCGGAGCACCTGCACCCACGGCATCGCAGAGAGGCGTCGCCGGGCGTCGGCGACCGCGCTCGGCGCGGCGTCGACGGTCACCAGTGAGCGACAGCGGGGCGCGAGGCGGGCGCTGAAGACGCCGATCGACGAGCCCAGCTCGAGCGCCCGGTTATACGGGCCGTCGCCGCACGCGTCGAGCGTCGCGTCGTACTTGCGGCGCTCGTAGTCGCTGGTCTCGTACCCCCAGGGGTCGGGATCGGCCTGGTAGCGCGCCTCGAAGTCGACCTGGGTCATGTGGGGATCGGCCATCTCAGCGGTCTCCGCGCGCCAATTCGATCGCCGCCTCGCCGAGGCGCGCCAGCATCGGCTCGAGACGGTGCTGGAGCAGGAACAGCTCGAGATCGCGGCGCGCGCGATCGAGCGCCTCGGCGCGGGCGAACGGCCGTGAGCCGCATGCGCGGGCGGCCTCGTCGAGGAGCCCACGGCAGGCGTCGGCGATGGCCACGCGGGCGTGCAGCGCCACCTCGCCGATCGCCGCCGCCCCGTCGTCCATCGCGTGCGCGGCCTGATCGAGCCACGCGTCGATCGTCCGCTGGTGGGTGAGCAGGCGTCCGGCGGCGAGCGCCTCCAGCTGGCTGGACTGACCCCGCTCAGCCAGCGAGGCGAGCGCCCCGCCAACCGCCGTGTCGGCCATGCCCGCCCAGCTGGCGGCCGTGCGCAGCGCATCGCGGCCGAACCACGGCTGCGCCGCGATCGCTCCCGGCTCGCCGAGACGAGCCAGCACCGGGGCGTCGTGGAAGACGACGCGGTGCGACACCGACGCGACGAGGCCGTGCGCGCGGTACCAGCTCTCGTCGACCTCGACGCGACGGCGATCCGCGACATCGATCCACACCGAGACCGGCGGACCACCGTCGGGCGAGCGCGCCAGCACCAGCGCCCGATGCAGGCCGCCGGCTCCCGAGCAGAACGTCTTGACGCCGCGCAGCACCTCGCCCTGATCGGTGGCGACCACCGCGGCGGGCGGCCCCTCGCCGGGGACCGGGTCCCCGCCCCACACCCCGACGAGCCGCTCGCCGGCGACGACGGCCGCCAGCTCGGAATCACGGAGGGGCGGCGGTCCCTGCACGGCGATGCGCTCCACGCCGTTGAGGTGGCCGTCGAAGATCCGGCCGACCGACCCGTCGGCGGCCGCGACCCGGCGCACGAGGTCCAGTTCCCCGGCGGCCGCCGGGCGCGTCCGGTCGGCGACGGCGTTGAAGCGCAGCGCGCCGGCATCGCCGAGGAGCGCGAAGGCGTCGGCCGGGAAGCGCGGCACGCGCTCGGCGTCGCGCGCCGGCGCATCGGCCGCGATCCGGGCCAGCGCGGCATCGAGCCCGACGGTCGCTGCCGGGGGGCCGGTGGTGACCCGGCTGGCGATCACGCCAGGGCCGCCAGGGCCAGGCGCTGTCGGCGGGCATGCTCGGCGACACGCCCGATGTAGTCGACGGTCTGCCCGACGTCCGGGCGGTCGGCCCCGGGGCCGAGCCCGTCGTGGGCGAGGATGATCGCCCCGTCGTGCAGCTCCTCGCGCGTGTCGGCGTACATCCGCTCGGCGTCGTCGCCGCGCCAATCGTGGGTGTCGACCGTCCAGCCGATGATCCGCAGCTGATGGTCGGCGGCGACCTGCCCGGTCCAGGGCGCGGTGTCGCCCCACGGCGTGCGCCACAGGCAGGGGACGATGCCCAGCCGCTCCAGGCGCTCGAGCGCCCGCCGGGTGTCGTCGGCGCACCAGGCGGCGTCGCGGTCGGAGTGGCGTACGTGCTCGTCACAGTGCAGGGCCACGGTATGGCCCTCGGCGACGATCCGCGTGACGAGCTCGGGATGGGCCTCGGCGCGCGGCGCGATCACGAAGAATGTGGCCCGCCCCTCCGCGCGTGACAGCGCATCGAGGACGCGCGGCGTCCCCGCGGGATCCGGCCCGTCGTCAAACGTGAGCGCCAAGGTCGACACCCACGAGCATCTACCCGCGGCCGCGCCTTTATCACTCCGGCGCGCCGGGCCGTCAGCCCCGGCCGACGGGGCCGGTCGGGGGCTCGGCCTCGCGCGCGCGACGAAGGAGAAAAGTGCCGATTGAGCCGGCGAGGGTCGCCACGACGCTGATCGCGTAGGCCTCCATCATGACGTCGAGGATCCGCCCGCCGACCGTGAACGGGTTGGGGAGCTGCGACGACACGGTCAGCAGCTGCGTCGAGGTCCAGAACACGGCGCTGCCGAACGTGTGGATCTGGGTGCCGCGGGCATGGCGCTCGAACACGAAGGCGAGCAGTCCGCACACCAGGTCGACGCCGATGGTCGTCACGACGAGGACCATCACCGTGTCGCGCAGGCGGCCGTGGGTCGGGGTGTCGGCGCGGAGCACCGCTCGCACCTCGTTTCGCGCCGCCCCGATCACTCTGGGCAGGTACACGACGATCTATTCGCGGCGGTGGCGGCGCGTCCTTGGCCTGGGTGCGCCCGTGCGGCGAGCGAGAGCTCGCCCCGACGGGCTGAACCCGCCGAGACGCGCACCTCGCGGCCCCCACTTCGGCTCACGACCTTCATGGCCGCAAAGCTGTCAAAACAGCTCTGTCCCTATTTACCCCTTTTTGGATCGTCAAACACCTCCGGTCCCAGGCGCGTCGCCGAGTGACGCCCGTAAGCTTTCGCCATGGCCTACGACGAGGATCTGGCCAACCGCATCCGGGAGCTGGTGGCCGACGAGGCGAGCGTCACCGAGCGCAAGATGTTCGGCGGCCTGGCGTTCCTGATCGGCGGCCACATGGCGGTGAGCGCCAGCGGCCGGGGCGGGCTGCTGCTGCACGTCGATGCCGCCGACACCGACACGCTCCTGGCCAAGCCCCACGCCCAGCCGTTCGAGATGCGCGGGCGCGTGATGGACGGATGGGTGCGGGTGCAGGCCGAGGGGCTGCAGACCAAGCGCCAGCTCGAGCGCTGGGTCGCGCGCGGGGTGGCCCACGCCCGCTCGCTGCCGCCCAAGCGGTGACCTCCCCGTCCCTGCTCTCGGCGATCGAGGTCGGGCCGCTGCGGTTGCGCAACCGCGTCGTCTCCACCTCGCATCAGACGAGCCTCGTCCACGACCATCTCCCGACCGACGATCTGCTCGCCTATCACGAGGCCCGCGCCGCCGGCGGGGTGGGGACGATCTTTCTCGAGGCGACGGCGGTCCACGCCAGCGGCCTGCTCACCGCCCACACCATCGGCGGCTTTCTCCCCGACATCGCGTCCGCCTACCGCCGCCTCGGCGAGCGGCTGCATCCCCATGGCGCCAAGCTGATGGTGCAGCTGTTCCACGGCGGGCGCGAGCAGATCTCGAGCGCGCCCCGGGCTCCGGCGGTGGCGCCCTCGGCGATCCCCAGCCTGCGCTTCAAGTCAGAGCCGCGCGCGCTCACCGTCTCGGAGATCGAGGAGCTGATCGCCGGCTACGCCGCGGCCGCGCGGCTCGCCGCCGAGGGCGGAGTGGACGGTCTCGAGCTCTCGATGTCGCATGGGTACCTGCCCGGCCAGTTCCTGTCGCCGCTCTCCAACCGCCGCGGCGACGGGTTCGATGGATCGCTGGCGGCGCGGATGCGCTTCTCGGTCGAGGTCCTGCGGGCCGTGCGGGGCGCCGCCGGGGCGTCGATGGCGATCGGGGCTCGCCTGTCGGCCGACGAGCTGCTGCCCGGCGGCCTGGGGACCGCCGACTGCGCGGCGATCGCCGAGCGGCTGCACGCCGACGGCCTCGTCGACTTCATCTCGCTCGTCCTCGGGCATTCCGCCCATCCCGCCGCCGCGACGTGGATTGCCCCGCCGCCGCCGGCCCCGGCCGCCGCCATCGCCCCCGCGGCGGCCGCGGTCCGCGGTCGCGTCCCGGGGCTGCCGTTGCTGGCGACGACCCGCGTCGTCACCCTGGCGGCAGCCCAGCGCCTGATCGACGACGGGACGGCGGACCTCGTCGGGCTGACCCGCGCGCTGATCGCCGATCCCCAGCTCGTCGCCAAGTCGGGCGCCGGACGGGACGGCGACGTGATCGAGTGCGTCGGGTGCAACCAGTCGTGCATCGGCCACTACCACGCCGGCGTGCCGATCGGCTGCGCCGTCAACCCGCGCACCGGCCGCGAGCGCACCCTGACCGTGCCCCGGTCGGCGGCCGACCGGGTGCTCGTGATCGGCGCCGGCCCGGCCGGGGCAGCCGCCGCGATCGAGGCCGCCGGCGCCGGCGCCCGGGTGACGCTCGTCGAGCGCGGCGATGACATCGGCGGCCAGCTGCGGCTCGCCGGCCTGGCCCCCGGGCACGCCGAGACCTGGGAGATCTACCGTCGCTCGACGGTGGCCCGGTTGCGGGCGACCGGCGTCGCGCTGCAGCTCGGCACGATCGCCGATGCAGAGCTCGCCGAGCACTTTGCCATGGTCGTCCTGGCGACCGGCGCCCGGCCCTACGCGCCGCCGCTCACGCTCGCCGGGGCGCGGACGGTGCCGGCGTGGGAGGCGATCCGTGAGCCCGCGGCGCTCGCCGGACCTGCGCTCGTGGCCGACTGGGGCGGGGGCTGGGACGGGCTCGACGCGGCCGAGCGCCTGGCCGCAGCGGGGCTCGAGGTCACGCTGGCGTGTGCCGGGACGGTGCCCGGCGAGACGCTTCACCAGTATCAGCGAAACCTCTACCTGGCGCGGCTGGACGAGCTGGGCGTGCGGATCCTGCACCATTACGAGCTGACCGACGGACCGCGCCTGCGTCACGTGTTCTCGGGGCGCAGCCGCCCCCTGCCGGCGGTGGCGACGGTCGTGCTCGCCCAGGGACGGGAGCCGGTCGACGAGCTGTGGTCAGAGCTCGAGACGCACCCGGGAGCCGTCCGCGCCGGCGACGTCCTCGGCCCCCGCACGCTGGAGGAGGCGGTGCTGGAGGGCACGATGGCGGTGCGCCCGCGATGATCTGAGCCATGCACGAAGCGGTCCGCCTCCCGGGCCTGGCCACCGTCGAGCATTCGTTCGACGTCCCCCTCGATCACGACGATCCCGCCGGTCCGACGATCGCCGTGTTCGCGCGCGAGGTCTCCGATCCCGATGGCGGCGATCGGCCGTTCCTGCTCTATCTGCAGGGCGGCCCCGGCTTCGAGGCGCCGCGCCCGACCCGGCTGCCGAGCAACCCCGCCTGGCTCGAACGCGCGCTCTGCGAGTTCCGGGTGTTGATGCTCGATCAGCGCGGGACCGGGCGCTCGACGCCGGTGGGAACGCTGCCCGGCCTGACGGCGGCCGAGCAGGCCGACTACCTGGCCCACTTCCGAGCCGATTCGATCGTCCGCGACGCCGAGTGGATCCGGCGTGAGCTCGACGTGGAGCGCTGGAGTGTGCTCGGGCAGAGCTTCGGCGGGCTGTGTGTGACGACCTATCTGTCACGCGCCCCCGAGGGCCTGCGCGAAGCGCTCATCACCGGCGGGCTGCCGCCCCTGGGCCGCCCCGTCGACGAGGTCTATGCCCACACCTACCGGCGGGTCCGGGAGCGACACCGGCGGTATCTGCAGCGCTATCCCGCCGATGGGGAGCGGCTGGAGCGGCTGCGTGAATGGCTGCGCGAGAAGGAGGTGCGGCTCCCGTCGGGCGACCGTTTGAGCTGGCGGCGCGCTCGCCAGCTCGGGGCGATGCTCGGCATGGCCGGCGGCGCCGAGCGGCTGCACCATCTGATCGAGCTCGCGCCCGACTCGCCGGCGTTCCTCCATGACGTGGCGACCGAGACGGGGTTTGCCCGCAACCCGCTGTACGCGATCCTCCACGAGGCCTGCTGGGCCGATGGAGGGGCGACCCGCTGGTCGGCGCAGCGGATGCTGCCCGCCGAGTTCGAGGACGAGGCGCTGCTCACCGGCGAGCACGTCTACCCCTGGATGTTCGAGGAGGCGGCGGCGCTGGCGGCGCTGCGCGATGCCACCGAGCTGCTGGCCGAGCGCGAGTGGCCATCCCTGTATGACCGCGACGTCCTCGCCGCCAACGAGGTGCCGGCGGCGGCGGCGATCTACGCCGAGGACATGTACGTCGAGCGCGCCTTCTCCGAACAGACGGCAGCGCAGATCCGCGGGCTGGCGCCGTGGCTGACCAGCGAGTACGACCACAACGGTCTGCGCATCGACGGCGAGCGGATCCTCGGCCGGCTCCTCGACCTCGCGCGCGACCGCGCCTGACCGAGGTCACGTACCATGAAGCGCGGGAGATCTGAGAATGGCGAGCGAACCCGAGAACACCTCATCGCTGCGCGCCGCGCTTGATCGGTCGGCGCTGCGCGAGGCGCTGGTCCCCCGGCGGCCGGTGTTCGGCAACCCGTGGGACTCCACCGAGGACATGTTCGCGTGCTACATCGCGGTCGGGTTGATCGACCCGCTGCTCCTGTGGGCCGGCGGCAAGCTGATGGGCGCCATCTTCGGCTTCAGCTCGCACTGGCATCTCGGCGTGTTCATGCTGGCCGCCCTCGTGGGCGGCGCCGGCTTCATGACGATCGTCGGGCGTGAACGCACCCGGCTGGCGGTCGACGTGCTGGCCATCGTGGCGTGGGTCGCGCTTGGGCTGATCGTCGCTCCGATCCTCGGCCTGGCCCTCTCGATCGTGCCCGCGGTCATCTGCTACGTGATCCTGCTCGCCGTCACGTTCGGCTACGTGATCCGCGTGGGCCGCTGGGAGACCGCGTTCGTCCGGACCCTGACCTGGCCGGTGACGTGGAGCCTGGTGGCGATCTTCTTCGCCTACATCGCCTACCGCCTGATCCTGTACCAGTAGCCGCTGGGGCGTCCCCGCCATGGCGCACACATCGCCCGCGGTCGTCGGCCACTACATGTCCTCCCTCGAGGCCGACGTGCGCGAGGTGGCGCCGGGAGAATGGGGCCTCGTGCTCGACTCGGCGGGATACGTGCTGAACGTCGGGCTCGCCATCCGCGGGGAGCTGCTGCGAGCCCAGGCGGCCGTGCTGCCCGCCGGGCTCATCGACGCCCACCAGCTTCTGTACTGGAACCGCCAGGCCCCGTTCGTGTGCTTTGCCGAGAACCAGGCCGGTGAGCTGTTCGTGTGCGGCGAGATCCCCCTGCAGTCACTTGACGCGGAGATGCTCGACCGGTTCCTCGGCCTGCTGCTCGCCAGCGCGACCCGCGCCCGCGAGTTCGCCATTCACGGCCCGTAGCTGGCCGCGCCGGAGAGGCGACCCCGCGCGTAAGCGAGCGTCGCCTGCAGCTCGGAGACATGGACCCGGGGGTTGTAGAGAGGGCTCTCACCGCCGTCGGTGAGCAGCCTGAGCAGAGCGTGGGTGGCGGCCGGGTCAGGGTCATCGGTGACGTCGAGGAGCGCGGCGAGCTCGAGCAGCTCGGGGCTCACCGCGGCGGCGCGCTGGCACAGGAGGATCTCCTGGCGGCGCCGGGGACCCGTCTGGCGCGATCGGCGAGCCACGGCGCGCAGCCCCTCGATGACCATGCGCCGAGTGCGCGCGCGGACTGGGGACGCGCCATCTCGCGGGTCAGTGCCGGCGCGGCGCTCGGCGAGCGCATCGCCGGGACGCATCATCGTGGGGGCGGGCATCCACATCACGCATCGGCCTTTCTCTGTCAGACGTCGTCGGCGCCGCGGCTGTGGGGCCCGGCGGCGCGGAGGTGACGATCCACCTCCGCGCCGGGCCCCCACAGTTCCCCGGTCGAGAGACATGGTCGCGCCGGGCGCCGGGATGCGCATCAGGGAAAAGCCTGAAGTTCTGCGGACTCAGGTGGGGCTGCCGGCGGCCGCGAGGCGGCGGGTCAGCTCGCTGCGCGAGCGCACCCCCACCTTGCGGTAGATCTGGCGCAGGTGCGACTCGACGGTGCGCGGGCTCACGAACAGGGCGCTGGCCGCCTCGTCGTAGGTCGCGCCCTCGACGATCACCTGCGCGACGCGCGTTTCGGCGGCGGTCAGCTCCGCCCACGGCGAGTGCTCGGCCGGAGACCGGCGGCTGTAGCCGGCGGCCGCCAGCTCGCGCTCGGCCCGCTGCGCCCAGATCGTGGCGCCCAGGGCATGGAACGTCGCCGAGGCACGGGCGAGCTGCTCGCGCGCGTCGCTGCGGCGCCGCGCCCGCCGCAACCGCTCGCCGTAACAGAGCTCGGTCCGCGCTCGGGCGAACGGGAGCGGGGTCCGGGCATGCCAGGAAAGCGCGCTCTGGAAGTGCTCGTCGAGCTCGGCCACCGGGGCCAGCAGGCCTCGGCAGCGGGCGGCGACGGCGTGGGCCCAGGTGCGGCCGGTGCGCGCGGCCTTCTGCTCGAGGTCCTCGAGCTCGCGCTCGGCCTGGGCGTGGCGCCCCGCCCGGACGCTGGCCTCGATCATCACGTCGTCGAGGTGCTCCCACCCCGGCTCCAGCACCCACTCCCGGATATCGACGGTCGTGCGGGTCCACACGCCGACCGCGGTCTCGTGGTCGCCGACGCTGAGGGCCAGGGACGCGAGGGCCAGGACCGGCTCGGGCTCCACCGCCCAGGCGTTCAGCTGCTTACAGAGGGCAAGGCTCTCCTCGGCATGCGCGCGTGTCGCCTCGGCGCGGCCCATCGCCGCCTCGACCTGGGCGAGCGCGGCAAGGCTCGACGCGAGCATCGCGCCTCCCACCATTTCACGCGAGAGCTCGACGGCCTCCTCGGCGCCGGCGAGCGCCGCCGGCCAGCGCCCGAGCTCCAGGTCGACGAGCGCGCGACCGCTCAGCGGATACGGCAGCGCCCGCACCGCCCCCTGGTCGCGGGCGCTGGTCACCATCGCCTCAAAGAGCCGCTCCGCGGTCTCGAAGCGCTCGATCGAGGCGTGCAGGCAGGCATACATTCCCGGCAGCTCGGGAGCCGTGTGCCACACCTCGGGTTTCTCGACGATCGCGCCGTAGCGCTCGAACAACTCGAGCCCGGCGGCCGTCTCGGCGGAGAGCAACAGCCCGCAGCCGAGCGCCACCGCCGCCATTGCCTCCACCTCGCCTCCGACCGGACGGGCGAGCGCGAAGGCGCGTTCGGCCGTCGCCCGGTAGGCCGGCACCGGACCGGTCATCGTCTGAGCGAGGACCGCCTCGGTCATCGCCGAGGCGGCCAGCGATCGGTCGGTGTCCTCCAGGGCCTCGGCGATCGCGACGAGCCGGGCATGGGCGGCGTGGGGGCTGCCGCGCAGCATCTCCACCCGGGCGCGGATCCGCTCGCCTTGGGCGCGCAGCAGCGGATCGTCGCTGCGCCCGCGGGCCTGCTCGAGCAGCTCCAGGGCCTCGTCCCAGCGTCCCACGGCCAGCGCCAGGTCCGCGCCCGCCACCTCACGCCGGGCTCGCTCGGCCTCGACCGGGGTCAGTCGCGCCGCCCGTTCGAAGGCGCGCAACGCCGTCTCCGCAGCTCCCCGACGGGCCGCCTCGAGCGCCACCTGCTCCAGCTCCGCGGCGATCTCCTCGTCGGGGGCCGCCGCCGCGGTCGCCAGATGCCACGCCCGGTGGTCGGGCAGACGCGCCTCGGCACCGACCCGGGCGAGCGCGGTATGGGCAGCCCGCCGGTCCGGAGCGCCGGCCGCGTGGTAGATCGCCGAGCGAACGAGGGGATGGCGCCATGCCAGGGCGCCGGCGCTGATCGAGACCAGGCCCTCCTCCTCGGCGGCGTTGAGCGCGGTGCTCGACAACCCCAGGACCGAGAGCGCCTCCCCGATCGTGTCGGTGGCGCCCGTGTAGCTGGTGGCGGCGACGAGCAGCGCCTGCCGGGTCGCCGGCGGGAGGGCCGCCACCCGCGCCGCGAACGAGCTCTCGAGTCGCCGGCCGACGGGCAACGGCTCGTCCAGCGACACGCGGCCGGTGCGCTGGGCCGGGCTGAGGTTGCGGGGGATCTCGACGAGCGCCAGCGGGTTGCCGGCCGTCTGTGACCACAGCCGGGTGGCCACCGCCGGGCTGACGTCGCCGGCCGCTCGGGCGATCAGCTCGTACGCGGGAGCCTCGGCGAGGCCCTCCAGTCCCAGCTCGGGAAGGCCGGTGTCGGCCGGTGCTCCGGCGTCGCCCTCGCGCACGGCCAGGACGAACGCCACCGGGTCAGAGGCCATCCGCCGGGCGGCGAAGAGAATCGCCTCCCGCGACCCGGCGTCGAACCACTGGAGGTCGTCGGCGACGACGAGGACCGGCCGTGACCGAGCCGCGGCGGCCAGCAGGCTGACCACGCCCGCGTTGCCGGCCAGCCGCTCCACTCGCGAACTCGATGAGATGCCGACCGCCGCCCCCAGGGAATCGGCCTGAATCCGGGGCAGTTCGCCGATGACCGAGAGGACCGGGCGCAGGAGTGACGACAGCGCCCCGAAGGCCAGGTCGGACTCCGACTGCACGCCCGTCGCGGTCAGCACCTCGAAGTCGCCGGCGCGGTCGACGGTCGCGGCGAGCAGCAACGACTTTCCGACGCCGGGATCGCCCCGGATGACGAGCGCCCCGCCCTCCCCATCCCGGGCCGCCGTGAGCAGCGCGGAGAGCCGAGCGAGCTCGGGCCCGCGGCCGAGCACAGTCGCGGGCGACCCGTGACCGGACGTCATCACACCGGGAGGATATGCCGCCGTGCGCGCGCCCGTGACGCCACGCCGGGCGCCCGCGGAGACCATAGTTTGGACATCGGGCCATACGCCGGCCGCGCCCACCCGCGATACTCCCGCGCTGTGACGTACGCGGGCGGGGACGCCGGGTCCCGCTCGGGGTCTGTTCGTGCCGCCCGTTTAGCCCGCAACCACTCCGAGGACAGTGCATGGCAGCCACATCGACGGGCCCGCCCAATTCCGAGCCGGCGAAGTCAGGGCCTCCCCAGCTCAAGAAGGGCGCGATCAGCTACCTGAGCAACATCGTCATCGGTGTCGCATCGACGGCGCCCGCGTACAGCCTCGCGGCCACGGTCGGGTTCGTCGTGCTCATCGGCGGTATCGGGACCCATACGCCGGCGGTCTTCATCGTCTCTTTCATCCCGATGTTCTTCATCGCCACGGCGTACAACGCGATGAACAAGGTCGACCCCGACTGCGGGACGACGTTCTCGTGGGTCACGCGATCTCTGGGACCCAGCTGGGGCTGGGTGATCGGTTGGACGGTGATCTTCTCCGACATCGTCGTCAACGCCAACCAGGCGCAGATCGCCGGCACGTACGGCTTTCAGTTGTTCGGACTTGACGCCGCGGCCAACAACCTCCTGGACTACACGATCCTCGGCGTCGTCTTCATCATCCTGCTCACCTGGATCTGCTGGCGGGGCATCGAGCTCTCCGCACGGACCCAGCAGGTCCTGCTCCTCTTCGAGATGGGAACCCTGATCATCTTCAGCGTGGTGGCGCTGATCAAGGTCTACACCGGCTCCCACGCGGGGTCGGTCCACGTCCAGCTCGACTGGTTCAATCCGTTCTCGCTCGGCATCGGCTCGCTCATCGAGGGGATGCTGCTCGGGGTGTTCCTCTACTGGGGCTGGGACACCGGGGTGTCGGTCAACGAGGAGAGCGAGAACTCAGACACGGGGCCCGGCCGGGCGGCGATCGTCTCCACCGTCGTGCTCGTCGCGATCTATCTGCTGGTCACGGTCGCCGCCCAGGCGTACGCCGGCACCAAGTACCTCGGCGATAACGCGAATGACATCTTCGCCGGGGGGCTGTCGCGGGGCGTGCTCGGCTGGCTGCACTTCCTGCTCACCATCTCCGTGCTGACCTCGGCCACGGCGGCCACTCAGACCACGATCCTGCCGGCCGCTCGCTCGGCACTCTCGATGGCGAGACGAGGAGCGCTGCCGAAACGGTTCGCGTCGATCCACCCCACCAACCTCACCCCGGGCACGGCCACGGTGTGGGCGGGGATCCTCTCAGTCCTGTGGTACGTCCTCATCGTCAACGTCTCCAGCAACGTGCTGGCCGACTGCGTCGCCGGCCTCGGCTTCCTGGTGTGCATCTACTACGGCTTCACCGGGTTCGCCGCCACGTGGTTCTACCGGCACGAACTGACCAGGTCAGCACGCAACTTCCTGACGCTCGCCGTGCTGCCGACGGTCGGCGGCCTGGCGCTCATGGGCATCCTCGTGCGCGGTGCGATCTACTACGGCCACTCCAGCAACGACTCCAGTCCACCGTTCCTGGGCCTCGGCGTGCCCGACTGGATCGGCATCCTCGGGGTCGGCAGCGGGGTCGTGCTGATGCTCATCCAGCGCGTCCGCGCCCCCGGCTTCTTCAAGCGAGAACGGCGGATGGTGTACGGCGATCCGATCGAGGTCGTCACGCCCGAGGCGGAGTTCGCTCCCGCCGATTCGATGCTCTGAGGGACCGACGCGCTGGTGAGCGTGCGACTACTAGAGGGCCGGCTGGGGTGAGGGCGCCGCGCCGTCGCCGAGCGCGGGATAGGTCTCGGTGATGAGGAAGATGAGTCCGTCGGCCCGCGTCGTGTAGGACAGAGCAAAGCTGAGCGCGTTCTGGAGCGCCGCCGGCTGGCGCCCGGTGAACACGATGGCGAACCAGGAGACGAACCCGACGAACGCGATCACGATGCTCAACGCGTAGCGGATGACGATCGCGAGGATCGCGTACCAGCCCCGGAAGAAGACCTTGACGCGACTGTAGGAGGCGAGCGGCGGGGCGATGTGGACCCGGACCGGATAGGTGTCGTCGGGGGCGCCGCTGAACGGCGGATACTGGTCGACGCCGTAGTACAGGTACGCGTTCAGGCGCGTGATGTAGCGCAAGAAGCCGCCGGCGAACTCGTACAGTCCGGCCGGCCAGCGCCCGGTGAACATGAGGGCGAACCAGGCGACGATGTAGACGACGAAGAACGCGATGCCGTAGACGGCCGCGAAGAAGAAGTGCGGGATGGCAAGGGCCGAGCGAAAGAACGTCGTCAGGCGGCTGCGCCGCTCGACATAGTCCATCTCGAACTCGACCGGGTAGGACGTGGGCACGGCGTTCCCCTCTCGTAAACGGGAGACGCCTCCCGAACCGTCCCTATCGGCAGAAACCGCCCGCGCCTAAAGCGACGTGTCCCCGGCGGCCTCATAGAGCGCGCCGTCGACGAGGCGGCGCGAGCCGACGGCAGTGGGAAGCGCGATCCGCGCGGGGGTCTCGGGATTGCGCGCCCGGACCTGGAATCCCGGTCGGGGCGTGACGTACATCGTCAGCACGAGTTCGTCGTCGCCGAGGTGAAGATCGGGTGCGAGCACGCGGTCGCCGGCCCCCATTCCACCCGCCCACGTCTGCTCGGTGACCAGGACGCGGAGCTCGCGCCGGGCCGGGTCGGCTTCGCCGGCGGGGTCAGTGGTCGGGTCGGTGGTCGGGTCAAGGCGCCACCCCGACGCGCGGATCCCGTCGCGGGTGGAGCGCAGCGGCCGACCGGCGCTCACGGCGATGCACGTCCACCCGCGGCGCTTCGCGTCACGGCCCACGGCCACGCTGACGAGCCGGGGCGGGTGCCCGCGTGTGAACAGGACCTCGTCGTCGGTGCGCGCCGCCACCCGCCAGCCGTCGAGGCTCGGCGGGGCCGGGACGGGGGTCGCAGCGGCGCTCCCGCGCCGCCACGGCACTCGCGAGGGTCGGGCGGGTTTCGCCTGGCGAGCGATCGTCGCCAGCAGGACCGCGACCGCCGGGTCATCGCCGTCTAGCGGTGGGGCCGGCGCCGACAACACCGCCGGAGCGAACGCCAGCCCGCTGCCATCGCTGATCAGTGCCGGCTGGCGCGGCGCCGAGCGCGGCACGAGCACGACCGCCCGCTCCCAGTCGCGGTCGCTGGGAAGGCGGGGCGAGCGGGCCGGATGGCGCCCGATGCGGCGCTGGGAAGGGCCCGGCATTCCCGCGACAGTAGCGGCGCCGAAGATCGACCGCGATCCCGGGATTGGCAAGTTATTCGCGTACGCTTACTGCGTGCGATGGTGCCGCCGACGTTGCATTTCCGATACCGCACGCCATCGCGCGTGGCGCGCGACGACGCCTCGTCGCATCCCGGCCGCCGTCGTGCTGAGCATGGCGACGCTGGCGGGGGGTGCGGCTGGCGGGCTGCCCAGCGCCGCGGCGCAGACCGGCGTTCCCAAGACGGCGGCGACGACCCCGGGGATCTCATCGGTGACCGTCACCGTGCCGGGAACCAAGGCGCCAACCCCGACGGTGACAACCCCGGCGGTCACGGCCCCCCCGCCGACGCACACCGCGCCCGCGACCACGCCGCCGCCGTCGACCTCGCCCGCCAGGCCGGCGCCCACCACCTCGACGCCGGCGTCGACGACGCCCGTGCCCTCGTCCACGCCGACGACGACCTCCCCGGCGTCGTCCACGGCCACCCCCCCCGCCGTCGCCACGGCCCGGCCGGCGCCGACGCCCGTCTCCCAAGCGCACGTACGAACCGTCGTGCTGGCGCTCAGCAGTTGCGTGGCAAGCGTGAGCCCGAGCGGGCAACGGCTGCTCCTCCGGCGGGCCGGCATCGTGACCGCGGGAGGCGATGACCCGGCCTCGGTCGCACGGTCACTGGGGCTCGACGTCGCGGCCGAGGCGCGCGCCGAGCAGGCCGCGCTGCTCCGGCTGCAGACCGCCGCCCGCGGGCGCCGCTGCGGCGATCCGCCGGCGTGGGTTCACGTGCCCATCGGGCATCGGCTGGTGCTCGTCGACCCGGCCCTGGCCCCCCAGGCCCCGACGGAGACGCCGATCTCGCCGACGGTCAGCGTGGTCCCCTTGTGGTCGAACCTCGTGTCGGGATGGGTCGACGAGTGGGCGAGACTGGCGTGGATGCCGGCTCTGCAGGGCTAGGGGCACGTATGCGCCGCCGTGACCTCGCGCTGGCGTGCGGTCTGGGGATCGGTCTGTTCGCGATCGGCGCCGTGGCGGCGGCGGGCCGCGATCGCGCGGCTGTCCCGGCCCGGGTCTCCAATCATCTGTCGGTCTCAGAGAAGACGTCGGTGCGCTTCTCGGCGGTCGTCCACCCCGGCGGCCGGGCGACGACCGCGTTCTTCGAGTTCGGGTTGGGGACGCGTTATCGCGAGCCACGGCCCGCGGGCATCGTCTACGACCGGTCGACGCCCGTGATTCATCTCAAGGCGGCGTTTCACGTCTACTCGATCTCGGGCAGCGCGTCCGGACTGCTGCCCAACGCGCTCTACAACCTGCGGCTGGTCGCCTCGAGCTCGGCCGGGACGGTGTTCAGCCCGAACTCGACGTTCCGGACGGCCAAGGATCCTCCGCCGCCGGCGCCGCGATTCGGAGTGACGGTGAATGTGGCACCTGCCTCCGGGCTCGTGTTCTTCCGCCCGTCGCCCACACGGCGACCGGCGGCCGTGGGAGCGAGCCTCGTCTCCGGCCCGCATTACGAGCCCCTGACCGAGCTGCGTCAGCTACCGATCGGCTCCCACACCGACGCGCGCGGCGGCTCGCTGAAGCTGATCGTGGCCGGCCCCCGGCCCCGCGCGACCCAGCGGCTCACGCTCTCCGGCGGCGTGTTCGCGCTCGCACAGACCCGCCTGGGGCCGACCCTCGGACTGACGACGGTGAGCCTGGGTGACCGCGCGTTCCCGGGCGCCCCGCCGACCGCCAGCTGCACCTCTCCCGCACCGGGGTCCGCGAACACCACCGTGCTCCAGACGTTGCGCGCCCGCGATCAGGCCGGTGCCTTTGCGACCAGCGGCCGCTATAGCAGCGCCACCGTCACCGCCGCCGGCACCGTGTGGGACACCATCGACCGCTGCGACGGAACCCTGACGATCGTGCACCACGGGACGGTCTCGGTCACCCCCGTCGGGCTCGGCGCCCCGCGCGTCCTGCACGCCGGCGACCGCTATCTCGCCCAACCGCCCTACTCGGCGTCCGTCACGGCCGCAGCGCCGCCGAGCCGCCGCAACGCGCGCCGCCGGATCACCGTCAGCGAGACGACGAGCCACGTGAGCCCGGCGCCCACGAGCGCGACCTGGACCCATGTGTCGGCTCTGGCCAGGGCGTGGCCGAACCAGTAGTACTCGAGTCCGTTGAGCGCTGACCACGCCGTCGCCGCGGCCGCGCTGACGGCCACAAAGCGGCCGATCGCCATTCCACTCGCGCCCGCCAGCAGCCCGGTCACGTTGCGCAGTCCGCTGATGAAGCGCCCGATGAAGAGCACCGAGGCCCCGTGGGCGGCGAACTCGTCGCGCACGAGCGCGACGCGCTCGGGGCTCTGGCGCAGCAGGCGACCGGCGCGCGTGACCAGCCGCTCTCCCCGCCACCGGCCCAGCAGAAATCCGGCCGTCGTTCCGGCCAGCGCGCCCAGCGCTCCCGCCGCAATCACTCCGGCGATGGGCAGCCCGTGGCTCGTGGCGGCGTAGAGGGCGGCGGCGATCAGGGCCGTCGTCCCCGGCAGCGGGGCGCCCAGCGCCTGGAGAGCGACGATCGCGAACACCAGCCCACAGCCGTACGCATGCAGCAGATGCTGAATCTCGTGCGCGCTCACCGCACCCCAGTGTGGCTGACGAGCTCGGCATCGACCGCTGGAGCAACCCAGCGGCGCACGGGCCCGTCAGCGCGCGGGCAGCGACACGGGCGCTCGCCCGCGGATCAGGTCGGCGGCACGCTCGGCGACCATGATCGTCGGCGCGTTGGTGTTGCCGCCGGTGATGAT
The DNA here is from genome assembly GCA_963744845.1 of uncultured Solirubrobacteraceae bacterium. Taxonomy (GTDB): domain Bacteria; phylum Actinomycetota; class Thermoleophilia; order Solirubrobacterales; family Solirubrobacteraceae; genus Palsa-465. The sequence continues at coordinate 207,956 of CAVUVE010000006.1, read as the reverse complement.
CGGGAACACGCTGGCATCGATCACCCGCAGACCCTCGAGACCGTGCACTCGCAGCTCGGGATCGACCACCGCATCGTCGCCGGTACCCATCCGGCAGGTGCCAACCGGGTGATAGATCAGCTCGACGTGCTCGCGGAGAGCCTGCTCGAGCTCGGCGTCGGACTCGACGGCGCGACCGAGGGTCAGCTCGGAGACGATCTTCTCCTTCAGAGGCGAGCTGGCCGCGATCTCCAGCGCCAGCTTCAGGCCGGCGAGCATCGAGGCGACGTCCTCGGGCTCGGTGAGAGAGTTGGTGAGGATCTTCGGCTTGGCCTGCGGATCGCCAGAACGCAGCGTCACCTCGCCGCGGGCGCGCGGGCAGATCAGCACCGGCGCGATCGTGCAGGCGGGGTCGTCGTACTCGACCTGACCGTGCTGCTCGTAGTAGGCCGCGCCCATGTGGAACTGGATGTCGGCGGCCGGAAGTCCGGCGCGGGTCCGCACGAACGCACAGACCTCGGCGACTGGGGAGCTCAGCTTCCCGGAGCGGCGGAGCACCCATTCGGCGAGATGCTGGGGTCTCTCGGCGCCGTACAGCGTGTCGGCGTCGCGCACCGCGAAGTTGACCGGCAGGAACGGATGATCCTGGAGGTTCTTTCCCACGCCCGGCCGGTCATGGCGAACCGTCACCCCCGCCGCGCTGAGCTCCTCCGCCGGCCCGATTCCGGACAGCAGCAGCAGTTGCGGGGAGCCGATCGTGCCCGCGGCCAGCAGCACCTCGCGCTCGGGCTGCGCCACCTGCTCGGCGCCGCGACCGGTTCGGTAGCGGACCCCGGTCACCCGCTCGCCGTCGAGCACGAGGCCGAGCACGTGCGCGTCGGTGATCACTTCGAGGTTGGACCGCTTCAGCGCCGGGCGCAGATAGGCATCGGCGGCGCTCCAGCGCCGGCCACCCTTCTGGGTCACCTGAAACAGCGAGGCGCCGTCCTGCTCGGGGCCGTTGTAGTCCGCGACGTAGGGAATCCCGACGGCCTCGGACGCGGCGAGCAGCTCCTGGGCGAGCGGCCGGGGGGAGCGCTGGTCGGCGACGTTGAGGGGACCGCCGACGGCATGGAACTCCGACGCGCCCCGCTCGTTGTTCTCGGCGCGCAGGAAGTACGGCAGGACCTCATCCCATCCCCAGCCCTCGGCTCCGGCCTGAACCCACAGGTCGTAGTCCAGGGGACGCCCGCGCACGTACAGCATCGCGTTCATGGAGCTCGAGCCACCGAGCGACTTCCCGCGCGGGATGTACAGGCGCCGGCCGGCGCACCCCGGCTCGGGCTCGGTCTCGAAGTCCCAGTCGAGCTTGGCGTCGTGAAACTGCTTGCCGAACGCGGCCGGGATCTTGATGTTCGGGCTGCGGTCCTTGCCGCCGGCCTCGAGCAGCAGCACGCGGATGGACGGGTCCTCGGTGAGCCGCCCGGCCAGCACGCAGCCGGCTGAGCCGCCGCCCACGATCACGTAATCCGCCCGTGCCACGTCCGCGATCCTGACAGTTCCGCGTCCGCTGCGCCGACCGCCTCTCCGCGCGCGTGCGCAGACTTGCTCGTCTCGCTCGGCATGAGAGTAGTGTCGAGGTCGGTGCTTGACGGCGGTCGCGGGTTCTGACCCCGGCCGGAACGCACCGGCGACGCGATCTCCGCACGAAGCGGGGCGGGGCTACGGCGCGTCGCACGAACGAAGGGATGGAAGGCAGCCATGCCGCTCATGCAAGACAGTCAAGCCTCGCTTGGACCGGGCGCGCCATGTCGTTAGCCGAGTTGCGGGAGTTCGATGAGGTCAAGGATCTGATCGCCCGCGGCGCGCAGATCGGCGTGCTGACCTACCTCGAAATCACCAGCGCCACGGTCGAGCTCAGCCTCGACGACACCGACGTCGAGGCGTTGCACGGCCTGCTCGAGCGCTATGAGATCGAGCTGATCGACGACAAGGATGTCGCCGCCCCGTTGAGCCTGGGCATCGAGCGCCCCGATCGGCCGACCGGCCGTAAGGCTGCGGCGCATCTCAAGCCCGACATGACCACCGATGCGCTGCAGATCTTCTTTCGCGACATCGGCAAGGTCCGCCTGCTGACGGCCCAGGAGGAGGTTGCGCTGGCCAAGCAGATCGAGCGTGGCTCGCTCGCCGCCAAGCAGCAGATGGTCGAAGCGAACCTGCGGCTGGTCGTCTCGATCGCCAAGAAATACCGCAACCAGGGACTGCCGTTTCTCGATCTGATCCAGGAGGGGACGTTCGGCCTCGTGCGCGCGGCGGAGAAGTTCGACTACCGGCGCGGGTTCAAGTTCTCGACGTACGCGACGTGGTGGATTCGCCAGGCGGTGGCTCGCGGGCTCGCCGACAAGGCACGGACGATCCGGATCCCGGTGCACATCGTCGAGAAGCTCAACAAGATCACCCGGGCCGAACGCAGTCTCGTGAGCGTCCTCGGTCGCGAACCGACGGCCGAAGAGATCGCTGCCGTCGTCGCGGACGTCGGCCCCGAGGAGGTGCAGGCGCTCAAGCGCTCCGCGCGCACGCCGATCTCGCTCGAGAAGCCGGTCGGTGACGAGGACGGGTCCGAGTTCGGGCAGTTCATCGCCGACGAGGACTCCCAGTCTCCCTATGAGCTCGCCGTCGACGTTGTGACCAAGGAGGCGCTGGACGCCGCGCTGGGCAACCTGAGCTATCGCGAGCGTCGGGTGCTCGAGCTTCGCTTCGGCCTCGGTGGCGAGCATCCCCGCACCCTGGACGAGGTCGGCCGGACGTTCAACGTCACCCGCGAGCGAATTCGCCAGATCGAGAACCGGTCGCTCACCAAGCTCAAGCACCTGCCCGAGAGCCAGCAGCTGCGTACCGGCGAGTCGGTTCCCGTTCCGCGCGTCTAGGCGCCTGAGCCCGGCGGGTGACCGTCGACCCTTCGCGACGAGCATGCCGTCCGCCGCAGTGGGTTCAATACACGCGCTCTTGTCCGCAGGCTCGATTGAGGAGTTACATGCCGCTCACCCAGACCCAACTTGCCAGCGCTGTCGCTGACCGCGCCGATATCAGCCGCGCCGAAGCCAAGCGAGTGCTTGGTGCGCTCGAGGAGGTCGTGCTCGAGGAGCTCGGCAATGCACAGAAGGTCCGGATCGGCGGGCTCGTGCAGCTCGCGGTTCGCGTGAAGCCGGCGCAGGCGGCGCGCAAGGGCCGCAATCCCGCGACGGGCGAGGAGATCACCATCGCCAAGAAGCCCGCGGCGGTCGATCTCCGCACGCGTCCCCTGGCCAAGGCCAAGACGGCGCTGCCCTCGGTGCAGAAAGCGCGGCGACGGCTCGCCGCCTAGCTCGGTCGTCATCGCGACCCGAGTCTGATCACGGAGCGACATCCGCGGCAGGGAGCCTGACCCAGCACATCGACCTCGCGCCCTAGGCCGATGATCTCGGCGCGGACATGAGCCCGTCCTCGGGCGAGCGCTCCGTCACAGCGACGGCGGCGCCCGTAGGCTTCGCTGATGTCCGTTGCCGACCACATCGATCCGGCGCGCTCGGCCTTCGACGACGCGGCGGCGCAGCGACGGACGACCGTCGCCTCGATTCTCGCGGCGACGTTTCAGATGGTGCTGATGCTGGGAGCGGGCCTGCTGACCGGAAGCCTGGGCTTGGTCTCGGCGGGCGTGGAATCCACGGGGGACGTGGTCGCGACGCTCGTCACGTTCTTCGCGGTTCGGCTCGGCGCGCGTCCCGCGGATTCGTCGCATCCCTACGGTCACCGTCGGGCAGAGAATCTGTCGGCGCTCGCCGAGGCGACGATTCTGCTCGGTGGCGGCCTGGTCGTGGCGATCGAGGCGATCGGTCGCCTCTCCGGTGGCGGGTCGCTGGCCGCCCGGTGGTACGTGTTTGCCGTGATCGGCATCGCGCTCGTGATCAACGTCAGCCGGGCGCTGGTCGTGAGACGGAGCGCCCGGCGGTATCGCTCGGCGGCCCTGCGGTCGAACGCGTTTCACTTCGCCGGCGACGTTGCTGGGTCCGTCGCCGTGCTGGCCGGTCTGCTGCTCGTGCGCGCCGGCGTCCCCGAGGGCGACCCGATCGCCGCGCTGATCGTCGCGGCGATCGTGTTCGCGGCGGCGGCCCGGCTCGTCCTCGAGAACGCTCAGGTGTTGATGGACACGGCGCCCGCGGGCGCGCAGGCGATCGCGCGGGATGCGATCGTCGCCCTCGGACCGGAGATCGAGCTGGAGCGGTTGCGGGTGCGTGAATCGGCCGGGCGCTACTTCGCCGATGTCGTCGTGGCCGTCCCCCCCGGCCGAGCGGTCGTCGAAGGCCACGCTGCCGCCGACGAGGTCGAGCAGGCCGTCGAAGACGCCCTGCCCAACAGCGACGTCGTCGTTCACGTGGAGCCTCGTCGCCGCGGCCTCACGCTGCGTGACCGCGTGCTCGCGATCGCGCTCAGCGAGCCGACCGTCAGCGAGGCGCATGACATCACCATCTTCGAGCACGGGACGCAGGTCAGCGTGTCGCTGCACCTCAAGCTCCCGGCTGATAGCTCCCTTCAGCAAGCCCATGAGGTGGCCGAGCGCGTCGAAGCGGCTGTCCGCGCGCTCCCGAATGTCAGCGACGCGCTCACCCATCTCGAGCCGCTCGAACGACCGATCGCGGCTGACCCCACCGCACCGCAGGATGATCGCCAGAGCCTCGAAGCGGTCAAGACGGTCGTGCGCGAGCAGACCGGATCGCCGGCGCGCGACGTCCACTTGCTGCCCACCGACGCCGGGATCGTCCTCTTCATCACCATCGGGGTGGGCGCCGCCGCGTCGCTCGCGAGCGCCCATCAGGTCGCCAGCGAGCTCGAGGAGGCCCTGCGCCAGCGGATGCCCGAGATTGCCGACGTCGTCGTGCACACCGAACCGTGATCGACCAACCGAGTTCGCCGCCGAGGTCCCGCACGCGGCCGGCGTCCATATCCTTTGCCTCATGGACTCCGCCGTGAGCGATATCGACAGCCGCAGCGATTGCGAGCGACTCGTCCGCGCCTTCTACGGTCGCGCGCTCACCGACCCGGTGATCGGCTGGCTCTTCGTCGATGTCGCGCACCTCGACGTCGAGGCCCACGTGCCGCGCATCGCGTCGTTCTGGGAAACAATCCTGCTGGGAGCGGGGACGTACAGTGGCGGAGCGTTTCGCCCTCATGCGGCCCTGCACGCGCGGGCTCGTCTCAGAGCCGGTCACTTCGAGCGGTGGCTGTGGTTGTGGCGCACGACGGTTGACGACCTCTTCGCCGGCGAACGGGCCGAGCTCGCGAAGAGCCACGCGACGCGCGTCGCGCAGGCGTTCCACGCCCGCCTGCAGACGATTCCGGTGCAACGCTCAAGCGATGCCGCCGCGCCCCTCACCGTCACCCACCACGGATCGAGCCCGCTGGCCGCGGTCGTCAAGGACCCCGGCGCGCCGACGAGGTAACGCGGGCGCTACTTCCCGCGCTTGGCTCGTGCGAGGTAGCGGTGACCGGCGTGGATGGTCACCGTCTTGCGGCGGGCGAAGTCGAGGACGCTGACGGTGCCACGGCGCACGATCGTCAGCGTTCCGTCGCAGCGGTCGACGGTATCCCAGACGGTGCCGCGCACCGTGCCGGCGCTGTAGCGACCGCGGGTGCGGAAGTGGCCGTGGTTGTCGCTGGCATGGAGGGCCTGCAGAACCCCGCTTGAGAGGGCGTCATGCGCGATCGCACCGCCGGCCCGAGCCGAGTGCGCGCCGCAACTGCGAAACGTCGGCGCGCCGGGGAAGCCCCCTTCGAGCAGGGAGAGCGTCGCGAGGCCCTTGTTGAGGCCCGCGCGCGCCTGTCTGACTCCGAAGATGGCGCCGCCGAACACACCGGCTTGCGCCTTGCCGGCACTCGGCGGCGCGACCGTCACCTGCAGGACGCCGGACCGCGAGTCGATTTGGGAGCCGTCCGGGATCTGGCGTGCCTCGGTCAGCGGCACGAATCCCTGGCCCTTGACGAGCGCGTCGGGGCGCAAACCGAACCCCCGGCAGCGACTTTCCGGGTGGCGGCTTGATGAACACCACGCCGCTGACCGGGGCGACGTTCTCCGTCTTGCCCAGCACCGGGGCTGGCGGCAGCGGGTCCGCCTTCGTGGTGAACGTCTGATCGGGGCCGGTCACCGAGCCGGCACTGTTGGCGGCGACCAGCCGCACGTGATACACCGCGCTCGGGACGAGCCCGGTCGGCGAGGCGGTGATGACATGGCTCGAGAAGTCAGCTCCGATGCTCTGCGCTGGGGTGGACTGGTCGTACACGACCCCGGCGGAGGCGCTGTAGCGCGCGTCGAGCCCGTATTCGAAATGCGCCGTTGTCGCCAGCCCCTCGGGGTTGACCGAACCCGAGAACCCGGCTGCGGTGCTGCCGAGCACCGCCGGGGCGCTGGACGCGACCGACGGCGCGGCCGGCACGGGCGGGGGCGTCGGGGTGGGCGCGGGCGCGGGCGCGGCCACGGTGAGCGGCGCGCTGCTCTGGGTGGTGCTGCCGGCCTGGTTGGTCGCGGTCACCTGGCAGGTGTAGCTGCCCGGTGCGGTCGGGGTGTAGGTGGGCCCGGTGGCGCCGGCGAGGACCGCGCCGCCGGCCAGCCACTGGTAGGCGAACGAGCGCGGAGCTCGGTAGAAGAACATCGTCAGCACGTCTCCTGCCCATCCCCCCTGGGTGCACGACAGCGGGGAGCCCAGTCCGCCGCTGCCCGAGATCAGCGGAGGGCTCGTTCCCGCCGGGGAGCGCAGCAGCGCCACGAACCACGCAGCGGTCTCTCCGGTGAACAGAGTCTGCGAAGCGCCGGTGCCGGGGCTGTCGGGATTTCCCACCTGGATCGTTCCGAGTGCGGAGTCGGACCAGTAGAGCCGCCGAGTGCCGGGATCGAGCGCCAGACCTCCGATGCCGCAGCTGCTGTTCGGACATTGGTCGGTGAACAGGGTCCTCGGCGTGCCCGAGCCGTCGAGGTTGCCGGCGCGGATCGTGCCGACGAACTCATCGGCCCAGTAGATCGTGTTCGCCGCGGGGTCGAGCACGATGCCCGTGGGGTAGTACTCGGGGGTTTGCCCACCAAAGAGAGTCTGCGGGGTACCGGTACCGTCGAGGTTGCCCACCTGGATCACGAACGTGTCGTAGCTGCCCCAGTAGATCTTGCCCGCGGCCGGGTCGATCACCACCCCCACGGGATAGGACACATTGCTAAACAGATTTGCGGGTGTGCCAGAGCCGTCGAGGTTGCCAACCCGGATCGCTCCGCTTCCAGACACGGCGTTCGCCCAGTAGATCTTCCCCGTGGCCGCATTGATCGCGACGCCGGACGGTTGGTTCTCGGTGTCGTTCGGAAACAGGTCTTGAGCCCCAGATCCATCGAGGTTCGCCACGCGGATCTTGCCTGTCGTCGCATCCGCCCAATAGATCTTTCCCGCCGCGGCGTCGATCGCGATCCCCTCCGGGCTGCTCTCGGCCGTGACCAGGTTCTGAGCGCCCGAGCCGTCGAGGCTTCCGATCCGCAGCCCGCCGGCCTGCTGATAGCTCGACCAATAGAGCGAGTCGGCGCCGAGCGCGCCCGATGCCAGGCACGCGGACGCGACCAGGCACGTTGCGAGCGCCGCGATCAGCCGACGCGACCGCCCAGCCAGCCGCGCCCGAGCAACGGCCACGTTCACGCAGCCACCCAAGCAGGTGACGCCAACCACCCCGATCCCACGGTCCACGGCGGTCATTCTTGCAGAGAAGGACACGCCCCGCGACGGACGCGATGCCGTCAGCGGCGCGGAACGCGCCGCGCCGTCACCAGGCAGGCGAGGGTGCTCGAGCGAATCGGCCGGCCAAGTCGTTGATGGAGCGCGTGGTTCTCGGCGCGCAGAGCATCGCGCTGCTCGGGTGAGAGCTGCGCCCAGAACGACATCGTGCCGAGCAGGGCGTTGAGCGCGTCGCCCGTGTGCTCTAAGAGGGTCGGCACGGCGGCGACCTGCGTGTCGTCAAACAGGTCTGCCGCATATGTCCGCGCGAGCTCGTAGTCCCCCAGCCACGCCCACACGTCTGACACGTTGCCGCGCCGCTCATCGACGCCCGCGAGCATGCCCTCCAGGTCGCGGTACGCCGGCCAGCCGGTGGCAAGCTCCGGCGCCACCCTCGTCATCGCGGCGCGCAGAGCCTGCTGATCGTCAGCGCTGCGCGGCTCCTCCAATCCGAAATAGGAGACCAGCGCGAGGGTGCCGCCATCCACCAGCGCCGCGGCGATCTTGCCCCAGCCGACATCCGGATCAACCCAGTGGATCGCCGATCCCGAAAACACGGCCGAGTAGTGCGCCTCCGCCAGCGGGACATCCTCGAGGCGTCGATTGACGAACTCCACCCCCCCGGCGTCGCCGAGCTGATCGCGCGCCCGGGCTATCAACCGCTCCCCGGGCTCGATCGCCGTCACTCGCAATCCGCGAGCCAGCAGGCTGCCTGTCAGCTGGCCGGTGCCGCAGCCGATTTCGAGCACCGCTGCCCCGCGACCGAGGCCTCCCACCTCGCACGCCCGGTCGATCAGCGCATCCGGATACGTCGGCCGATGACGGTCATACTCCTCGGCGACCGCGTCGAAGACCCCGCCGTCGCGATGGGCGTCGGCACCGCACGACATGCTCACGCAGGGCTCGGCTCTTCGGCAACGGCGACTCGACCGCGCGGCAACCACCGCACGGTGACGATGAACGTCACGGCGAGCACCCCGGCCATGATGTAGAAGATCGTCTGGGTCGAGTGCGCGAACGCGAGCTGGACATCGTGCACGAGGACATGCGGCTGACCGGCGCCGGTTCGGCCACCGGGAGCGGCCGAACCGAAGGACGCGGCCACGCGCCGCGCGGCCGCGCGCGGGACGCCTGCCCTCGTCAGAGCGCCGGTGATGTTCATGTTGTTCTTCGAGATCAGAATCGCGCCGAGCAGCGCGAGCCCGAGGCTCGCGCCGAAGTTCCGCGCCGTCTGCGTGATCCCGGTGACCTCGCTATAGCTCGTGCTCGGAGCGCGGTTGACCGCATCGGTGCTGGCGGTGCCCAACATCAGACCGATCCCCCCACCGGCGAGCGCGATGTTGAACGTCTGCGCGCCGAGTGACAGGTGAGTGAGCTTCCCGGCGAGTAGGTAGAACCCGATCGCGCCGAGCAGGCAGCCCCCGACCACGGCGAGGCGCGCGCCTCGCCGGTCTAGGATCCGCCCGCCGACTTGGGCCATGATCACGAAGCCGATGAAGAAGTACATGATGTACAGCCCCGCGTTGGACGAGCTCTTGCCGAGCGCCACCTGGGCGTAGACGCTGGCGAAGAAGAAGAACGGCACGAACACGATCGACACCAGCCCGAGCGCCGCCGTCTCCACCGAGAACGCGCGGTCACGGAAGATCTCGAGCCGCAGCAATGGCTCTGGCGTCCGCAGCTCCCAGCCGACGAACGCGACCATCAGCAGCACGCCCGCCACGAGGCACCCCAGTGTGCGTCCGCTGCTCCAGCCCCATGTGCTCGATTGCTGGAGTCCGAGCACGATCAATCCCATCGCCCCGGTGATCAGCACGGTGCCGCGGGAGTCAAGCTTCACCTTCTGAGACTCGGTCTCGGGGCAGGATCTCCAGATCAGAACGAGCGCGATGATCGCGACCGGAATGTTGATCCAGAAGATCGCCCTCCACGTCCACTGCGTCAGGTAGCCGCCGGTGATCGGTCCGATCGCCGTCAGCCCACCCGAGATTCCAAAGAAGATCGCCATCGCCCGGCCGCGCTCACGCAGCGGGTACGCGGCGACGACGATCCCGACGGCGGCCGGAAACAGGACCGCCGCGGTCGCGCCCTGAAGGATCCGGAAGGCGATGATCCAAGGCTCCGCGAGGCCTCCTTTCGGCGTGAACCCGCACAGCGCGGAGGACACCGCGAAGCCGACGACGCCGATGATCACCATCCGACGCCGGCCGAACACGTCGCCGAGCTTCCCACCGAACGCGAACAGCGCCGAAAGCGCCAGCAGATAGCCGTTGATCACCCACTGAGACCCGGTCGGCGACAGCGACAGCTGCGTCTGGATCTTCGGGATCGCGATCGCGACGATCGTCTGATCGATGAACGTCATCGCGACCGCGAACACCATCGCGGCGAGAACGAGCTTCCGGTTCGCGGACCCGGTGTCCACGGCGCAAGACCCTATCGCTCGCGCGGGCTGTTCACAGGGTGCGGGTCAGAACTTCTGACCGCCCACGTCGACGTGGCCCTCGCCCCACGAGCCAGCGCAGCGTCATCGCCTGCTCGGACACCACAGTGGCGGGACCAGGGAGCTCCCGACCTCTATGGCCCGGCCTCGAGCCGCTGCTTGAGTCGCCGCATGTTCTCGGGCATCTCGCCGGCGGCCTGGCGACGGACGATGAGCGCCACCAGCAGCCTTCCGATCCCGTGGCCGGTGAAGTCCAGCTCGATCGTCAGCCGCGAGCGTGCTCCATCGGCGAGCGGCTCGATCGTGACCGCGACGATGGCTCGGACCGGACCGTCGAGGCCCCGGTCGGCCCACCGCCGCGGGGGGTCGTATTCGGTGATCTCGGTCGTCACCTCACGCTCACGGCCGCCGATCCTTCGAACGGTCGTGCATCTGGAGCCGACGCGGGTCGTGGGCGCGTCCATGTGACCGCTCACGACGCCCTGCTGCCACTCGGACATGGTGCTCGGGTCGGTGACGTAGGCGAAGACCTCCTCCGGGGCTCGCGCGATCTCGGCGCTGGTGATGATCGGCGCCATCAGCCCTCCCGGCCCAATCGGCCCGCGAAACGCTCCCGACGGAGCGTGATCTCGGCGACCCCGGTGGCGGTCGCGCAGACCCCCAGCTTCTCCGCCGCCTCGAGTGCGCTCCGACCAGTCAGTGCCGCGTGGTCGACCGTTGGCCGCATCGTGTCCGTCCTTTCCGGTTGTGGCGTGCGCTGCGGCGAGCCTACCGGCGGCGCAGGCTCCAGCTCATGACACCGCGGCAGACCACTGCGGCCGTCCGGTCGACCACCTCCACCTCGGTCGTCAGGCGGCCACGCTCCGCTGAGCCGCTGAGAAACAAGCGCAGGATTGCGCGATCGCGCCGAGCGAGCTCACAGCGGCCTCGAAGCGGACCGGTGGCCGGCGCGATGAAGCTGAGGCTCGCGTCCCTCCCGAGCGGCGTCACCCGCTCGAACTCGCCAGGGTTCTCGGCCAACGCGATCATCGCCGCCAGCCCGGCCGCATCGACCAGCGCCATCAGGCCGCTGGCATGCAGCGATCCGATCACGTTGGCGAGTGCGGGTTGCTCGTCCAGGGCAACGGTCGCCCGTCCGTCGGTGGCCGACTCGACCCTGATCCCAAAGGCTGCGTTAGCGGGAATCGGCTCGAGGAGACGGGCGGCAAGGGCGGTGGTATCGATCGAGGTGCTCCCGGGAAGTCTGGTCGGTCGTCGCTCGGCGCGCGGGAGGAGGACCGCGCGCAGCGACGACCGACCCGACATGATCGAGCCTGGCAGGCATCGAGTTGAGGCTCAGATGTAACGGAGCGCGGTCAGGCGACTGCAGCTTTCAGTCCCGATTGCCGAACCCTTCCTTTCGGGTATGGGAGCGTCCATATGGTGGATGCTGTCGCTCGCTACCGCTCCGCCTCGGAGCAGAATGACATCGACGCGCTCGTGCAGACGTTGTCGGACGATGCCGAACTGGTCTCCCCGCTTTCGGGCCAGATGGTGTTTCGCGGCCGCGGCGATCTGCGGGTCCTCCTTGGCGCGGTGTACGGCACCGTGACGGATCTGCGGTGGAGCCGGGAGCTCGTCGACGGTGACGCGCGGGTCGTGATCGGCGACTGCCGGCGCTGTTCGCGCTCCTGCTCGGCCCCAGGCTCGCTCGACACCCCGGTGTCCTGGTCCGCGCACTGCGGTCTGGCTGACCGAGCACGGCGAGCGGCAGCGAGCCGTCGAGCGCACCGCCTCCCGGGCTTACGACACGGTCGGCGACTGGGCGATGCCATCGTGCTTTCGCAGCGTCCCCTCATGCAGCCACTCGCGCAGACGCTGCTTGTCGAACTTGCCGGTGCTCGTCTTGGGCACCTCGTCGATGAACGCGAAGGCGTCGGGCAACCACCACTTCGGCACGTGCGCCGCCAGGTGAGTCCGCAGCTCGTCCGGACTGGCGGTCTGACCGTCGGTGAGCACGACACAGGCCAGGGGCCGCTCGGTCCAGCGCTCGTCCGGCTGGGCGACGACGGCCGCCTCAGCCACCGCGGGATGGGCGGCGAGTGCCGACTCCAGCGCCAGCGAGGAGATCCACTCCCCGCCTGACTTGATGACGTCCTTGCTGCGGTCGCTGACCTGCACGAATCCGTGCTCGTCGATCGAGCCGATGTCACCCGTGCGAAACCATCGGCCCTGAAACTTGTCGTCGAGCTCGGTATCTGCGAAGTAGCCGGAGGCGATCCACGGTCCCGACAGCTGGATCTCCCCGACCGATTTGCCATCCCACGCCACCTCTCCCCCGGCATCGTCGATCAGCCGGATCTCGATCAGCGGCACGATCCGCCCGGCACGATCGCGATAGCGCCAGTGTTCGTCCTCGCCCGCCGACTCCGGCGGGATCGCCAGCGACGCCAGCGGACTCGCCTCGGTCAGACCCCATGACTGGATCATGCGGACGCCGTGGCGGTCCTCAAAGGCGCGCATCAGCCCCAGCGGCACAGCCGCACCGCCGCACACGAGCATCCGCAGACTGGAGAGGTCAGGCGAGTGCGCATCGGCATAGCGCAGCACGTCCCACCACACGGTCGGCACCGCCCCGGACACAGTCACGCGCTCGGACCCGATCAGCTCGACGATCGGCTGAGGTGCGGTGAATCGGCCGGGAAGCACGAGGTCGGCACCGGCGAGCACGGCCGCGTAGGGAATCCCCCACGCGTTGGCGTGGAACATCGGCACGACGGGCATCGCACGGTCGCTGCAGGACAGTCCGAAGCTGTCGGCTCCCAGCGCCCCGAGAGCGTGCAGGAGGCTGGAGCGGTGCGAGTACAGAACCCCCTTGGGTGGCCCGGTCGTGCCGCTCGTGTAGCACAGGCCGGCGGCCTGGCGCTCGTCGAGGCGCGGGTACGCGTAGCCGGCGGCGCTGGACAGCAGCTCGTCGTAGCGGATGACGGGATCGAGCGACCCCGGGTCGCCGTCGCCGATCACGACCCACTGGCGCACGTTCGGCAACCGGTCGAGGATCGGCTCGATCAGCTCCACGAGGTTGTCCTCGACGAACACGACCCGGTCCTCGGCGTGGTTGATGATGTAGGTCAGCTGCTCGGGCGACAGGCGCAGGTTGAGGGTGTGCAGGACCGCGCCGAGCGACGGCACCGACAGGTAGAGCTCGAGGTGCTGCTGGGTGTTCCACGCCAGCGTCGCCACCCGGTCGCCCGGTTGCACCCCGAGCGAGCTCAGGCCGGCGCTCAGCCTGTCGATCCGCTCAGCGACCTCGCCGAACTCCGTTCTCACCCGTCCCCCCGGCGTGAGCGTGACGACCTGTGAGTCGCCGTAGACGAAACGCCCCCGCTGCAGCACGTGCTGCAACGTCAGCGGGTAATCATCCTGCATCAGGCCGTGCAGCACCGCTGCCACCTCCCGTCCACGGCTCGTTGACTTCGATCGCGAGCAGCAGGGCGCAGAGGTGCTCGAACCGCCGCGGACTGAGACCGGTCGCTTCCTCGACGCGCGCCAGGCGGTACTGCATCGTGTTCGCGTGCACGTGGAGCCGGGCGGCGGCGTTCTTCAGGCTGAGGTCGGTTTCCGCGTAGGCACGCAGCGTCGCCACCAGCATCCCGCCCCGCCGCGCGTCGTCGGCCAGGAAGGTCGTGATCCGGGGGTCGATCAGGCGGTGAGCGGTCTCGTCCGCGCCGAGCGCGAGATAGCGCGTCAGCGACAGGCGCGTGAGCGCGACGACGCCGCCCTCCTTGCCCACGAACCGCACCGCCGAGACGGCCTCCCGGTAGGCGGTGGGCAGCTCGGACGCGCCGCGCGCGATGGTGCTCACGCCGATGGCCACCGGTGCGCCCTCGTGGCGCAGGCGCACCTGCGCCCGCTCGAGTCCGGCGCACAGCTGATCCGGCTCGGCGTGGGCCGCGAGGCTGAGGACGGCGACGAGCTCGTGCTGCCGGATGACCACGAGCGCTGACGGCTCCTGCAAGCCGGCCCGTGCGAAGCTCGCGCGGGCCAGCTCCAGGGTGTCCCGATCGGAACCGGCGGCGAGGGGAACGGCAATGCCGACGAGCGCCGGCGTGCCGACCCCACCGAGCCCGTACCGATCGGCGGCGGCGGCGAGCGGGCCCTTCTGGGGCAGAACGCCTCGCAACAGCTGGTCGAGCAGCGCCCGTCGCTCCCCCGCGGCCAGGCCATGCGCTCGAAACTCGCCGTACGTCTCGCCTGCGTGCGTCGTCGCGAAGTCCATGCTGCGCATGAACTCGGCGGCCAGCTCCAGCACCAGTCGCTGGTCGATGCCGGCCTCCTCGGCGAACTGCACGATCGCGTCCCACAGCACGTGCTGTGCGACCCGGTAGGCGCTCAGGTAGTCCGCGAGGGCGAAGCCCGCTCGGACGCGGCGCATCGAGGCCGCGCGCTGGAAGGCCAGCTCCTCGGTCGTGGGCAGGCGCCCGTCGATCAGCGCTCGGAGCACGGCGGCGTAGTTGCGGCGGATCTGGCCGAGAACGTCCTCCCGGAACGACACCCCCCGGTCCGCGTAGGCGGGCAGGTCGGCGCGCATCGCGGCAAGCGCCCGGGCGGCCAGCGTGTCCACCTGATCGAGCAGCGGCGCCAGCAAGCGCTCGCGCTCGGCGATGTGTCGCTCGCGGACGCTCGTCTCGCGTCCCTTGGCCAGCTCGACCATGATCGTGTGCGAGCGCGTCCGGCGCGGGCTCGGGCGCCCCCGGCCCCCGGCGGTATCCGAGCGCTCGGCGACGATGACCCCGGCGTCAACGCTCACGGCTCCTGCCCCGCGATCGTCGCGTCGGCCATCGGTCTCGGGCGCCGCCGGCGCGCTGAGCCGCGCTCCTGGACTCCCAGGTAGGTGCGGACCTCCGCGCTCTCCGAGAGCGCCGCCGCCGGAGCCTCATGTCGGATCCGCCCCTTCTCGAGGATGTAGCCGCGATCGGCGAGCCGCAGCGCGAACAGGCTGTTCTGCTCGGAGAGCAGGATGCTCATCCGCTCGTGCTTGATCAGTTCGATCCATCGCCGCATCTGACCCACGACCACCGGCGCGAGGCCCTCGGTGGGCTCGTCGAGGAGCAGGACCTTCGGATGGGCGAGCAGCGCCCGAGCCAGCTTGAGCATCTGCTGCTCACCGCCGCTGATCAGGCCGGCCCGCCGGGCGTCGAGCTCGCGCAACTTCGGGAAGGTCTCGTGCAATCGCTCGATCGTCCACTCCGGCTCGGCGACCCGAGCCTCCCGCCGCGCCAGCTCCAGGTTCTGGCGCACGGTGAGGCTGCCGAACACCCGCCGTCCGCTGGGGACATAGGCGACGCCGGCGCGGGCGACGCGATGCGGGGCCAGCCGCGAGATCCTCACGTCGTCGAGCATGATCGTGCCGTGCCGGGCGGGCGTGAGACCGGTGATGCTGCGCATCGTCGTCGTCTTCCCCGCCCCGTTGCGGCCCAGCAACGCGACAACCTCGCCCTCGCCGACCTGGAGGGAGACCCCCTGGAGGATGTGGCTGTCGCCATAGAAGGTGTCCACTTCGGACAGCGCGAGCCTCATGCCTCGCTCCCCAGGTAGACCTCGATCACCCGCTCGTCATCCTGGACCTGCTCCGGGGCGCCCTGGGCGATCACCCCGCCCTGATGCAGCACGGTCACCTCGTCCGAGATCCCAAAGACGACGTCCATGTCGTGCTCGGAGAGCAGCACGGTGAGCCCATCGGCATGGGCCATCTCGGTGATCAGGGTGACCATCCGCTCGGTCTCGAACGGCGACATCCCGGCCGTCGGCTCATCGAGCAGGAGCATGCGCGGCCGGGTCGCGAGCGCCAGCGCGACCTCCAGGATCCGCTGGTCTCCGTGCGAGAGGGTGCGCGCCTGCGCGTGCGCGAGCTCGGCCAGCCCGACGCGCTCGAGCAGCCCGAGCGCCTCCTCGCGGACCTCGCCGCCCGAGCGCCCGATGAATCGCCAGGAGCGCCGGCGCCGGGCGAGCACGGCGATCTCCGTCGATTCCAGCACGGACATCCGCGAGAAGACGTTCGTGATCTGGAACGACTGCGAGAGGCCGCGGCGGGTGATCACGTGCGGGCGCAGCCCGGTGATGTCGCTCCCGGCGAAGCCGACGGTTCCGCCGGTCGGCCGGTGCACGCCGGTGAGCAGCCGAAAGAACGTCGTCTTGCCGGCGCCGTTGGGACCGATCACCGAGTGGATCGTCCCCGCCGCCACGTCCACGTGGACGTCATCGACGGCGGTGAAGCCGTCGAATTCCTTCCTGAGCCCGCGGATCTGGAGCAGGGCCGGATCGGTCATCGCACCGCCGCCGTGCTGTCGAGGTCGGAGGCGGAGGTCCGCTCAGCCGGCGGAGTCGACGGCGTCGGCGGAGTGGGATCCCCGCGGTGGGGCGAGCGCAGCCGTGCGCCGCCGCGCGCGAGCAGCCCGACCACGCCGTCGGGGGCGAACAACACGATTCCCAGCAGCAGCAGGCCGAAGACGAGCTGGTAATCGCCGCTGTTGGCGAGCACCGCGTCGCGCCCTTCCTCGTAGATGAACGCCCCCACGACCGGTCCGAGGAAGTGGTACTGACCGCCGATCACCGCCATGAACACCGGGTAGCCGGACTCCCCCCAGCTGAGGAGGTTGGGGTTGGCCGATGAGTCGTGAACGACGAACAGCGTGCCCGCGATGGCGCAGAACACGCCCGCGAACACAAAGGCGAGCAACTGATGAGCGAACACGTTGACGCCGAGCGCCTCGGCCCGCTCCCGGTTCTCGCGGATCGCGCGCAGCGTCATGCCGAATGGCGAGCGAGTGATCAACCACAGCAACAGCAGGGCGAGGATGACGATTCCCAGCGTGAAGTAGTAGGCGCTGTGCAGACCGTTGAGGAAGGTGGGCAGGATCGGGCCAAAGACGCCGTTGGCGCCGCCGGTGAAGCTCTCCTGCTGCACCACGACGACATAGAAGAGCTGCGAGAAGGCGAGCGTCAGCAGGGCGAAGTAGAGCCGGCGGGTGCGCAGGGCGATCAACCCCACCAGCAGCGCGGCGATCCCTCCGACCGCCGGCGCGATCAGGAAGCTGATCCAGAACGACGTCTGCCAGTGCATCCACATCAGGGCGACGACGTAGGCCCCGGTGCCGTAGAAGGCTGCCTGCCCGAAGGAGACGAGCCCGCCGTAGCCGACGAGGAGGTTCGTGGCGCACGCAAACAGCGCGAGGGCGACCGCGCTCTGGACGTTGAGCAGCGAGGCGGCGCCCATCAGCGACGGCATCGCGACGAGGGCGACGAGGACGACGACCGCCACCGCCGCTCGGATGCCATCGTGGCGCCAGGCCGAGCGCATGAAGGTCGGGACCGGACCCCGCGTCATCGCTCCGCAGCTCCCAGCAGGCCCCAGGGTCGCAGCGCGAGCACCGCGATCATCGCCAGGTAGATGAAGGCCGAGGACCAGCTCGGCGCCCAGATCACCCCGACGGTGTCGAACAGGCTGATGATGACGGCACCGATCGCGGCGCCGGCCACCGAGCCGAGCCCCCCGATCACGGCCACGATGAAGGCGTAGACGATGATCGTGTCGTCGAGGCCGGGGCCGACCGATTGCAGCGGCGCCGAGAGCGCCCCGGCCAGCCCGGCGAGCAGCGCCCCGATCGTGAACACCGTCGTCGAGAGCGCGGGCACGTTGCACCCGGACGCCGCGAGCGTCTCGGGGTCCTCGACGGCGGCCCGGATCCGCCATCCCAGCGGCGTGCGCTGCAACGTCGCCCACAGGATCAACCCGACGACCACCGCCATCGCGATCGCGAACAGGTCGTAGGCGGGGAATCTGCCGGCGCCGATCGCCACCGAACCGCTGAGGAGCGACGGCGGGTTGATCGACCGCGGCTGCGAGCCCCAGACGTGCAGCGCGATGTCGGCGAAGATCAAGAACAGCGCGTAGGTGGCCACGAGTTGGACCAGGTGGTCCTGCTTGTAGATCCGCCGCAGAATGCCGACCTCGACGCCGGCCCCGATGACCGCCAGGGCCAGTGGCGCCGCAATCAGCGCCAGCCACAGCCGGCCGCCGGCGGCCGCGCCGACGATCGAGGTGGCGATCAACGCGCCGTACATGTAGAAGCTGCCGTGGGCGATGTTGATGATCCGCATCGCCCCGAACACGAGCGTCAGCCCGGCGGCAGCGATGAACAGCGAGCTCGCCTCGGTCATCGCCGCCAGCAGCGTGACGATGTCGTGGGACACGGTTAGGACTCGACTCGCTGTCCGGGGGCTGCAGATGCGGATCTCGGCATCGCCGGTGCCGCCCTACGCTGCCTTGCAGGGGTTGATGACCTGGCTGACCGGCGTGGTGAACCTCTTGCTCCACAGCCGCACGCCATACGTGCGGCTCACCGTCGGGGCGATGATGCCGGTCCCGTCGGCGACCTCGGCCTGGTGGTCGCAGGCGCGGACCGTGATCGCTCCGAGCGGTGTGGATACGGTGGCGCCGCCCAGCGCGCCGGCGACCTTGTCGGAGTCGAAGCTGCCGGCCTTCTGCACGCCGGCGGCCCAGATGCGGGTTGCGTCGTAGCCGTTGATCGCCCACTCGTCGGGGTAGGTCCCGTAGGCCTTGTGGTAGGCGGCGACGAAGCCCTTCATCGAGCTCGTGGGCTTGGCCCAGAACGCGGCGCGGTCCCAGGCGATGGCGCCGGCGGGGGCCGCGCCGCCCAGCGCCTTGACGACATCCCATCCGTACATGCCTCCGACCTTCGCCTTGCTGAACAGGCCGAGCCCGACCCCCTGCTTGCTCAGGGTCACGAGGTCCCCGCCGTATTCACCGACGAACACGAACTGCGGGTTGGACGCCAGCACCGCCGAGATGTTCGACGTGTAGGAGCTGGCCCCCAGCTGAGGTGTCTGCTGGTCGGTCACCGTGTAGCTGACCCCGTCCTTCTTCAGGTCACGCAGGAACGCCGAGACGGTGTCCAGACCGAAGCTGTAGTCCGGGGTGATCGTCGCGATCCGGACGGGGCCCTTGCCGATCACCTTGGCAAAGGCCAGCGCCGCCGCGGCGGGCTCCATGTCGGTGTTGGGAGAGATCTCGTAGACCTGCTTGGCGAAGTGGGTGGTCGTCAGGCCGATGTCGTTGGCCATGTGCAAAAACAGCGGGACGTCGTAGCGCTCGGCCAGTTGCTCCTGAGCGAGAGCGACGGCGCTGGAGACCGAACCGAACAGCACCTTGACGTGGCCGTTGAGAATCAGGTTGCGGGTGACGTTGGCGCCGGTCGACGGATCGATCTGATCGTCGGCGGTAACGAGCTTGAGGTGCTTGCCGAGCAGGCCACCGCTCTGGTCGATCTGGGCGATGGCCAGCTTGATGCCGTCCAGGCCGGGTTGACCGAGTGCGGCGAACGTCCCGCTGAGGGTGGTGGCCACGCCCACGTTGACCGAGCCGCCGGTCGAGCTCGACGATCCAGAGCCGGCGGCCGACCCGCCGGAGCCGCCACTCGACGAGCTGCCGCAGGCGGCGAGCAGGCAGGCAACTGCGATGACAGCAACGACACAGGACCACGCTGCGCCACGGCGCCGACGCGCCGGGGTGCTGACTTCACCCATGGAGTCTCTCCTCGGTTTGCTCGCGCGAGGCAGCTGCAATCAAGGAGCGCGCGTATGCCCTGCCCGTCTCCCTCCTGCCTCGGTCTCCAGCGATCTGGAGCGAGGTCGAGCATACGAATGGGTCGTGGGGCGTGTAAATGCGCGGAAGCGAGAAATTCGCGACCGGCGCATTGTCGAAAACGACAAGCCGCGCCCCGGCCGCGGACGGATCGGTCGCTACTCCTCCGCGCGGAGCCCGACGAGCTTCAGCCCCAGCTGGAGCAGCAGCAGGTCGTCGGGCACATGGGGATCGCGGTTGGTGAGGTGCTTGATCCGCCCCAACCGGTACACCACCGTGTTGGGGTGCACGCACAGGATCTCGGCGCTCTTGGCGAGGTTGAAGCCGGAGGCGACATACGTCCGCAGCGTGAGGAGGAGCTCGGTCTGGCGCGTCCGGTCGTAGTCGAGCAGGCACCCCACGGTCGCGCGGATGATGCGCTCCGGGTGGCGCGTCCCGCGGACCACCGAGTCGATGAGGACGTCCTCGAATCCGAGCACGCGACCCCGCTCGCCGTCGCTGACCGCGATCTCCACAGCCTCACGCGCCTCACCGTAGCTCGCGGGCAGAGAACCCAGGCCGTGGCCGGCACCACTGAGGCCGACGGTGACCGGCAGGCCGGCCAGGTGCTCGGTCAGCCGCTCGCACTCCTCCCGCAGCCCCTGGCTCTCCGCGGGACCCTCGAACGGGTACAGAGCGACGACCTCGCCGTGGCGCATTCCGACGAGCAGGGCCCCCGACCCGGGACGCAGATGACGACGGGTCGCCTCCATGATCTGACGCAGGATCCGGCGCGATGCCGGCATCTGGTCGGCGACATCCTCCACGACCGGCTCCTCCGTGCGCAGGATGACGACGAAATAGTTCACGCATAGCCGCAGCCGCAACGTATGCGCGAGGCGCCTGACCGCCTCGGAGTCGCCGCCACCGGTCAGCAGCGCGTCGAGAAGATCCCGGCGCAGCACCTCCTGGTCGCTCCACACGCTCTGCAGTTCGGTCATGTAGCCCTGCGCAGCGGCGATCGACTGTAGATCGAGGTGCTCCAGGAGCCGTCCGGCGAGCATCAGCGCCGCCTCGCGCTCGGACGGCACCTCGGGGTCGGCGCACTGGATGACCGTCTCCCACAGCATGCGTCCCTGTAGCCGCACGGCGCGCAGAAACGACTCGAGTGACACGTGTTGATGAACGCGGCGGGCCGCGCCCGCCCGGATCACTTCGAGATCCTCCGGTTCCGGGCGGTGCCCGGTCTCCAGGTTCGCCACGATGAGGCGCAGCGCTCCGAGCGAGACGCGGTAGATGTCCTCCAGCAGCAACTCGTCGGTCGTGAGCCGATAGTCGGCGATCTCATCCTGGTAGCGCGCGACGAGCTTCCGGCTGATCGACTCGAGCTGTGCCGCCACCCGCCCGGTGACCACCTGCACCGCCTCATCGCTCGGTATGGGCGGATCTCCCGCGCGATGACCGCTGTTCTCCGACGCAGTCATGGCGCGAGCATACGGCCGGGGCGGGGCACCGCGCGCGGTTCCCCCGCGTCGGCGCGCCTCGAGCCTGGTCACTGGCCGCCCACCCCGAGCTGTGACACCCAGGTCGAGCAGTTGTCGCCGGGCGTGCCGCCGGCGAACGCGGTCTGCAGGTACCGGAGGGCGGGCGGCCAGAACGTGTCAGCGGCCGCGCCGTGCTCCTGACCGAGCTGGTCGCGGTCGTAGTCGACCCTGACCCCGGCGTCGCAGTACGCGCTTGATGTGGTCCTCGAACGCGGCGATCACAGCCGGGTCGATCCAGAAGTCCTTGCCGCCCTCCCAGTTGGAGAAGATCGTGCTCGTGTTCCCCCCGTTGACCGCTCGCGAGTCGCCCTGAAACTCAAGGATGAGCCGGATCCCGTAGTACCGGGCACGCGCGATCGCGTAGTCCATGACGCGGAACGCCTGCGGGTTGTAGTCGTCGAGCGCGGGCTCAAGGCAGTTGGCGCAGCCGACCGTGTCACCGAGCGTCTGTGCTCGCACGACCGTGGCACCCATCTCCTTGGCCGTGGCCAGGACGTCGTTGACCTCGTACTCGGTGGGAAAGCGCTCGGTCTGACCCGCATCGAAGTTCAGCGGCCCGTAACCGACGAGCCCCAGCCATTCGACGTTGGCGCCGGAGAACCGCCACGGCTTGCCGTCCAGCGTCAGCTGCGCTGCGCTGCGCGTGACCAGGTCCCATCGCTGCGCCTGTGCCTGCGCCGCAGCGGCGGCGAGAGCGAGCAGCGCCGTGATCAGCGCGGCGATCGCCGCGGGCCCTCTCACGTCGGCGACCGAGAGCTACTGAGCCGCAGCGAGGCGCGCCCGCACCCCGTCGAGGGTCGGTGGCGCCGGTAACGGCCCGGACGCCGACGAACCGCGCTGGGCCCCGTACAGGGCACAGTTGTCCACCTGCGGGACGCCGGCGAACGCGTTCTTCAGATAGGGCAGTGCCGCGTTCCAATACGGCACGAGCCCGCTGACGTGCTCGCCGCCGGTCGGGTCGCGGTCGTAGTCGACGACGACCCCGTGCCGGCAGTACTTGGCCACGAGGGCGTCGACCGGCTGGATGAAGGCGAGGTCGTCGGTCGTCGAGTTGTAGAGAAACAGCCGGGCCTGGGGGAACGGCGCCGTCTTCAGGCTGATCGCGTCAAGGGTCCGCTTGACCGGCGGGTAGGCCGCCAGCGCCTCCGAATCGGGGAAGTTCGTGGACTGCGAGGCGTTGCCGTAGGGCTTGTTCAACGTCGAGCCGGCGCAGCCACTGGCGTCCTGCCCGTCCTGAGCGGCGAGCGTCTGACCGGAGGCGTTGAGCAGCTTGGCCAGATCGAACGCCTGTGGGAAGGCGCGGCTGAAGCTCTCCATGACGCCGATCTCGGTGCCGTACCAGATCGAGTTGTCGAAGTTCTGGAAGGTGTAGTCGAGGTCGGGAAAGTTCCCGCCCGCGGCGACACCGACGATGTCGATCTCCGGCGCGTAGCTCGGGGCCAGCGCGGCCGCCCAGGTCGAGGCCTCCGAGCCGCCGGAGTAGCCGTTCATCGTGACCTCGGTCCTGGCACCCTGGAGCCTCGCCGGAGCGAAATGCTCGACCGCCCGGACCGAGTCAAGCGTCGCTCGGCCCAGCATCGGGCCGACGGCCCACTCGCTCTGCAGTCCTTCGTAGTCGGAGGTGACGACGTCCCAGCCCTGCTGCAGCAGCTGGCTCATCATGGTCTGCTCAAGGGGCCCGTTCGAGCCGCCGCCGCCCGTCTGAAGGGTGTACGACGGCGCGCAGCTGAGGGTCATGCTGTCGTAGAAGGTCTGGTAGGAGGCGAGGCGACGCGGGCCGGCGGCCGGCGATGTCGGCACCATCAGCGTCGTGACGGCAGCGACCGGTTGACCGGTCGTGTTCGTCGTTCGATACATCAGCTCGTAGGCCGCGGCCGCCTCGGTCTGCGTCGGGCCGCTGAGGGTCACCTGCCGCTCGCGCAGGATCGTCCCGCGGGCGTAGTGCGCGAGGTTCGCCGGCGGCGTGTAGAACCGGTCAGATGCCGGAGCGGTCACGGCGCCGGCGACGGCCGGCCCGACCACCGCCAGCAGCACGAAGGCACCGGCGACGACCAGCGCCAGCCGATGACGTCGACCCCGCCTGACCTTGACCGGCTGGTCCTCACCGTTGTGAGGACGGTTGAACTCGTGTTGCACGCTCATGCTGTCCCGCTCTCCTGTCGTGCCGGCGCGCCGGCGACCCTGCCTGGATCGAGCAAGGCTGGCACGGCACGAGCCGCGTGACATCGCCTCTGAGCACCAAACTTTCCCGCCAACCGTTGTGGTCAACCCCCATGTCCAGGCCTCGGGTTGCCTCCGTGACGGTGGCGAGCTGCGGCGACACCTGCATGACGCGTCAGCCGGGGTGGACGGTCGCCCACGCCAGGCGGGAGGCCTGCGTGCGGTTGGTGGTGCCCAGCGTCTGGTAGCAGCGCTCCAGGTGCTTCTGGGCGGTTCTCGTGGCGATCGCGAGCGTGGCGGCTGCCTCGGGCGCGGTGTGCCCGGTGGCGATCAGCGCGAGGACCTCGGCCTGGCGTCTGGTCAGGCCGAGGGCTTGCAGATTCTCGAGCGGGATCGGCGTGGCCGGTCGGTCTCGGCCGTCGCCGTGGGCGAGGGCGTTGCGGTAGATCTGGATGAGGTAGGGGCGGGCCAGGTTGAGCAGGTCGCGTTCGCGGGCGGTGAAGTCATGGTGTTCGCGGCTGAGGGCCACACCGAGGATCCGCTCGGCGCCGGAGGGGAGGGTGAACGCGATCTGATACTCGACGCCCAGCCGGCGGTAGACCTCCCGGTAGAGCGCCAGCTCGTGCAGCTGACGGCGGGTGATCAGGTCTGAGAAGCGGGTCGCGCGGCCCCGGCGGGTGCGCAGCATGTGGTCGGCGATCGGGTTCTCGCCGGCGAGACGGGCGAACGCTTCGTGCACCTCGACGGGGACGGGCGGGTCAGTCAGCGAGATCGTCTGCGGCATCTCGGCGGGGAGCTCGTGGATGGCGCACCAGTCCGCTGGGATCTCGTCGCGCAGGACGTGCAGCAGGCCGTGGCACAGCTCGTCGAGGTCGAGCAGGCCGAGGAGCTCGCCGACCAGCGACAGCGCGCGCTTCTCCAACGACACCGGCATCGCCCCACCCTACTGGCAGATACGTCGTTCATGCGTACGGCGGTTGCCGGTCAGCTTCCCCGGCGCTACGGTGTCCCCGCGTCCGACGCTGGCGCGCGGGGCATCGGGCGCGGGCCGGCGCCGGAGACAGCGAGGAAAGGATTCACACTGTGATCAGAAACGCCCGCCGCTTCGTCGCGCGGATCACCGTGCTCGCCGGCCTGGCGCTCGTGACGGTGGCGCCGACCGCGGGGGCAGTGAGTGACTACACCTGGACGGGAGCGGCCTCCTCCTCAGGCTGGTCGCAGGGTGGTAACTGGGGCGGATCGGGGGGGCCGATACCGGGCGAGTCGGTCGGCACGTTGACGTTTCCCGCACCGCTGAGCGGCTGCACCGCCTGCTATCAGAGCGACGACGACGTCGGCGGGATCGTCGCCAACGCGATTCACATCGCCGATGACCAGAGCTACTCCCTCCTCGGCGATCAGCTCGGCCTGGGGGCGGGCGGGATCACCGCCGCGCCCGGGAGCGCGGGCAGCTCGCCACAGGGGGGCACGAACATCGCCAACCCCCTGGTGCTCTCGACCAGCCAGACCTGGTCGGTCACCGGGGTCACCACCCCGGGCGTCTTCGGCGGCCTGGAGATCGGCGGCGGGGTCAGTGGCAGCCAGTACACCCTCGGCGTGCAGCTCGGCAATCAGGGCGAGCTGGACGCGACCGGCAACGGCATCGAGGTCGGCGCGTTCACCGCGACCGGCGCCGACACCGCGGACACCGGCCTGAACGCGGGCCGGAACGGCACGATCCGAGTGGCGTCGCTGAACTCGCTGGACGGTAACCCGATCTCGCTGACCGATGTGCAGCTCGACGACGACCCCAACCAGGCCCCCATCCCGCACACGCTGCAGATCGGCCCGTTGACGGCGACCGGGGCCAACGTCGCGATCGGCGACGGCAACACCCCCGACGCTCTGATGTCGGTCAACGGCCCGGTCACCTTCGGCGCGGGCAACGTGGCGATCTTCGCGATCGATCAGGCCGGCAGCACCCCGGGGACCGACTATTCACAGCTGAGCGCCACCGGCAACATCACCCTCGGCGGCGATCTACAGGTGGACCAGGGCGGCGCGTGCGCGACGCTCGGCACCGGCGCGACCGCGACCCTGATCACGACCTCGGGCGCGCTGTCGGGCGTCTTCGCCAACGCCCCCGACGGAGCCGTCATCCCGCTGGTCGACTGCCCCTCGCAGGGGCTTGCCGCCCGGATCGGCTACACCGCCAACAGCGTGACCGCGACCGTGGTCAGCGGCGGGACGACCTCCACCTCGCTGTCGGCTGATTCAGGCGCCGCCACGACCAATCAGCCGGTGTCGCTGACGGCGACGGTGAGGACCGGCACCCCGCTCTACGCCGGGCCGGCGGGCACGGTCGCGTTTCTCGACGGAACGACCGCGGTCCCAGGCTGCACCGCGCAACCGCTGACCGCCAGCGACGCGAGCACGGGGACAGCGACCTGCTCGGCGTCGTTCGCGGCCAGCGGGTCGCCGACGGCGCTGACCGCGGTGTTCACGCCGGCGGGCGGCCTGGGGCTGACCGGCTCGACCAGCCCACCGCTGAGCCTGACCGTCTCGCCCGCCGCCACCACGACCAGCGTGTCGGCGTCCACCGCCACGGTGCTCGCCGGGCAGAGCGTCACCTACACCGCCGGGGTCACGCCGGCCATGGCGGGCGCGACCGGCCCCACGGGCACGGTGGGCTTCCTGGACGCCGGCACGCCCGTCGCCGGGTGTGCCAGCCAGCCGCTGTCCTCCGCCGGCGTCGCCACGTGCACGACGACACCTGCGGTGGGCGGGCACCCGGTCACCGCCGCCTACGCCGGCGACGCGAACTTCACCGGCTCGAGCTCGCCCGCCACAACGGTCACCGCCACCAACAGCCCGCCCCCCACGAGCCCGCTCCCCACCGGAACGCCGATCGGCGCACCGTCAAGCGCGGGCACGCCACGGGTCGGGGCGGCGAAGCTCCACGGCCCGAGCGCGAGCGTGCCGGTCAGCTGCACCGGCGCGGGGACGTGCACCGTCACGCTGACGCTGACCGTGACCGAGACGCGCAAGGGCGGCAAGCTGGTCGCGGTCACCGCCCGCCGGACCCGGACGACCCACCAGCGGATCACGCTCGCCCGCGCCCGGGCCACGATCACCGCCGGGCACACGAAGACCGTGACCCTGCGCCTTAGCGCCGCCGGCCGGCAGCTGCTCGGCAAGCGGCGAACACTCGCCGTCACGCTCGCCATCGACCAGGTCACCGCCGGCCGGACCCGACCGATCCGCAGTCGCACGCTCACCTTCAAGACACACAGCTAGCGCGCGTTACGAACCGGCGCGCAGCCCGGCGGCGATCTCGTCCGATGCCTGGGCCAGATCGACGGTCGGAGCCCAACCCCAGCCGTGGGCACGATCAGCGAGAATCCGACCCGTCCAGGCCGGCGCGGTCTCCCACACGGGATCGACTCCCAGTGCACCGGTGACGACCTCGAAATAGTCGCGCTGGGTCGCGCGCGGGGCCGCGACGTTGAGAGCGGTGCACGCGTCGGCGACCGGCCCGTGCGCCGGATCAGGCGCATCGGGAATCTGACCGCTGGCCAGGTCGGCGGCCAACGACGCGAGGTCGGCGACGTGCACCCACGCAAACGTTGCGTCCGCGATGCGCCCGGCGGGCGCGCTCGTCGTCGCGAATCGCCGCCGGACGCACCGTGTTCCAGGTGGAGGTCGGCCCAGGCCCGAGGATCGCGGGAGGACGCAGGAGGACCCGCGTGATGCCGTCAACATCCCCCAGCGCCAGATCGGCGTCGCGCTTGGTGACGGCATAGTCTCCGGCGTCGTCGCCGACCAGGGCCGAGGACTCGTCGACATCTCCGATCCCGGGAGAGCGGTCATAGACGGCCGCGGTCGAGATGTGGATCAGCCGCTCGATACCCGCCGAGGCGGCCGCCCGGGCCAAGACGAGCGTGCCCGCGACGCCGATGCGCTGCTGAGTCACACGGTCACTGCCCATGGGATGCACCGTGGTGACCACCGAGCTCGCGCCCGACACCACGGCGGTCGCGAAGTCGGGCTCGGTGAAATCACCGACCACCTCCGCGACCCCCGGGAGCTCAGGCGCGGTGCCCGCGCGTCGAACGATCGCACGCACACGCGCGCCACGCTCGAGCACCGCCCGGCAGATCCGAGCACCGACGAACCCGTTTGCGCCGCTGACCACCACGACGGGTGCTATGGAAGACATCCTTCAACTCTTGCACGGACGCCCGTCGCGCGGCCCGCGGCTCTCCATCACGTCACAGGGTCGACCGATGAGTTCGGCGCGGCGGTCCGGTCTAGCCGGACAATGATCAGGCCAACGAGAAGGGGAATCGCGACCATGCAGCTGACGACCATGACTCAGGCTCAGACGACCGACCCGGAGGCCGGTCGATGACCCGCACACGGATCCACAACCTCTCCATCTCGCTGGACGGCTTCGCCACCGGCGAGGGGCAGCGCGCCGATGCTCCCATGGGGCACGCCGGCAGACGGCTCCACCAGTGGATGTTCGCCACCCGCTTCGGCGCGTCGATCGTGGGCGCTGCCGGAGGCAGCCTGGGCACCGACTACGCAATCGCCTACCAGCACGAGCCGGGGATCGGTGCGGAGATCATGGGCGCGGGCAAGTTCGGCCCGCCGGGCTGGCAGGACGACGCCGACTGGAAGGGATGGTGGGGTCCCAACCCGCCGTTTCACACACCGACGTTCGTGCTCACCCACCGGCCGCGGCCGCCGATCGAGATGGAGGGCGGCACCACCTTCCACTTCCTGAACGCCTCGCCGGCCGAGGCCCTCGCCGCCGCGCGGGAGGCAGCGGGCGACCAGGACGTGCGCATCGGGGGCGGCCCCACCGTGGCCCGCGACTTCATCGCCGCGGGGCTCGTCGACCACGTCCACCTCGTCCAGGTACCGATCGTGCTCGGCCGCGGGGTGCGGCTGTGGGACGGCCTCGAAGCACTCGAGGCCGATTACGACGTCGAGGCGGTCTCGACACCCAGCGGCGTCACCCACCTCACCTTCACCCGGTCCAGTTAAGTCGAAGAGGCGCCACCCATACGCCAGCCTCTGCAGGATCAACCGGGGCGGCGGTCGGGGTCCGGGTCGGGGTCAAGCCAAGCGAGCAGAGCGGTGCGCGAAAAGCGCCATTGCTCGCCTATCTGTTGGCACGGGAGCTCTCCTCGCTTGGCCATCGCGAGCAGAGCGGCGTCCGTGACACGCAGCAGGCTCGCCGCCTCCTCAAGGGTCAGCACCTCCGGCGCGTCTTCTCGTACAGCGGCTCGACCCACGACCAGGCCGTCATCGCCGGCGAGATGCTGGCGCACCGCGTCTGCGACGATCCGGCGTTTGCTCAGCCCAGTGCTGCCGGCGGCCTCGTGCAGACGCCGCGCTTGATCGGCAGGCAGGCGCACATACAGGGGAACATCATCATCGGGCATATATCATGACGATATCAAATGCTATCGTCCTCGCCATGAGCCTCTATGAACCGTCGTGGGACGCCGAGGTCGACGCCGGCGGCGCCGTCTTGCGCGCGACCCGCCTCGCTCGACACGCCGGCGCACGCCGATTGGCGGCCAACCTCTACGAGCTTGGCCCCGGAGCGGTTGTGTCGCCGCTGCATTTTCACCACCGCAACGAAGAGCTTCTGTTCGTCCTCAGCGGCACCCCGGCGCTGCGCCGCAGCGACGCCGACATCCGCGAGCTCAGCCCAGGCGAGGTCATCGCTTTCCCGACCGGACCGAGGGCATCCACCAGGTCCTCAACCGCTCAGACCAGGTGGCACGAGTTCTGATCTGCGCTACCAACGATCTACCCGAAGTCGCAGAACAAACCGAAGCCGACCGGTTGGCCGTGATCACCGACAGCGGACTACGACTGCTCCCGTGCGAGCCGGTCATTTCGGCGCCCTGACATCCACGACGCCCGCGGGCTGCCGACTGTCGCGGGCGCCGAACGCGCCTACGCCCGATGACACCGGTGTGCGAGAACTGATCGGGTGGGTTCGGTCAAGTAGCTGCTGGTGTCCGGTGTCTCTCATTCGGCGGGAGGTGTCAGCGATCGCGAGTTGATCTCGCGGTCGCTGGTTGACGGTCGCTGGTTTGCGACGGTCTTTGATCGCCACTACGACGAGATCTGGCGCTATCTCAGCCGTCGCGCGGAGCCGGTGGTCGCGGATGATCTCGCGAGTGAGACGTTCACCAGAGCGTTTTCGGCTCGCGCCGGATATGACGGAGCGCAGCTCAATGCCGGCCCGTGGCTATACGGGATCGCCACCAATCTCTTGCGTGAGCGCGGTCGCCACGAGGGCCGGCGCTGGCGGGCGTATGCGCGCGCGATCGAGTCCGGGGTGCTCGAGGACAGATATGAGCAGGCGGACAGCCGGGTCGATGCCAGCGCATTGGCGTCGGTCCTGGTCGCGGCTCTGTCGGGCCTGGCGGCCGCCGACCGAGACGCGCTGCTGCTGCTCGCACTCACCGATCTGAGCTACGAGGAGATCGCGGTGGCCACCGGCGCCCCGGTCGGCACCGTGCGTTCGCGTCTGCATCGCGCCCGCCGGCATATGCAGCAGGCGCTGGCGGCGGCGACGCCCGATTTTCACGATGTCACCGATCCGAGGAGCCGACGATGAACCACGAGTCCGACCTCGACCTGATGCGAGCGGTCCTCAAGGTCAGCACCGACCCGTCGGAGCGAGCGCGCCACGCGGCCCGCGCCAGCCTGCTCGACCGGATCGACGCCGAGGATCACGGCGTGGCCCCTCCGCGACGGCGGCGCCGTCTCTGGGCGGCCGGCCATCGCCGGGTTGGGGTTCTCGCGGCGGCGCTCGTGATCGCGGCGAGCAGCGCCGCCGCGGCGACGGTCGCGGCGATCGACGGCTTCGGCCACGACAGCCCGACCCGGTTGTTTGACGACAACCCGGTGAGGTTCTTCTCTCCGTGGGTCACCCAAGCGCTCGTGCCGGGCACCGTTCGCCTCGTCACGACACTGAGCGTGCCGACCGTGGGTCGCGCCCAGTACTGGACCGCCGCGAGCACCCACCATGGCCTCTGCGTCGGCCTGCGGCTTCCCGGCGGCGTATGGGCCGGCTCACCGAATCGGTTTGAGGTGGGCGGCCCGGTTCCCGGCTGCGTGTACCGGTTCTCGCCCGACCCGCGGACACAGTGGAGCCCGAAGCGGGGGTTCTTCTGGGACGAGGATCAGGTCGGCGGGCACTGGCAGGGACGGATCGTCTACGGGACGGTCCCGAGCGTCGGTCGGCCGGTGGTGGTCCGCGACGCACTCAGCGCCACGAGCACCCACGTCATCGACGGGCGCTACTTCGCGATCCTGATCCCGCCAAGTCACGGGCAGTACGGATCCTGGCGACAGGGACATGCCCGGGTCCAGCGGCTGCGCTACCGACTCGAGACTCTCGATGCCCAAGGGCGCGTCCTCGCCACAGCCCCCGACACGATCGAGCCCTAACGTCCCTGGACGCCCCGGTTAGGACTCACCGCGCCAGACGGGGCTGCGCTTTTCTAGGAACGCGGTCATCCCCTCCTGCGCGTCGTGGGCGAGCGCGTTTTCGGTCATCACCAGCTCGCACTGCGCGTAGGCATCGTCCTCGGCGCGATCGATCTGAGAGTAGAACGCCTGCTTTCCCGTGGCGACGGTGTACGCGCTGGATTGGGCGATCGCGTCAACGAGCTCGCCGACAGCCGGTTCGAGTCCGTCGGGCGACACCACGCGATTGACGAGTCCCCATTCAAGCGCGGTCGCAGCGTCGATCGACTCGCCGGTGAGCAACATCTGCATCGCCCGCTTGCGACCCACCGCTCGCGACACGGGCACCATTGGGGTTGAGCAGAACAAGCCGATCTTCACCCCGGGCGTCGCGAACCGTGTGCCCTCGGCTGCGACCGCCAGGTCGCACGCCGCGACGAGCTGACAGCCAGCGGCCGTCGCGATGCCGTGGACTTTGGCGATCACGGGTTGGGGAACGTCGTGAAGCGTCGCCATCATCACGCTGCACCGATCGAATAGCTGAGCCAGGAACTCTCTGTCTCGGCCGATCATCTCCGACAGGTCGTGCCCGGCCGAGAAGGCCGGACCGGCGCCCTCAATCACGATCGCCCGCGCGTCGCGCCACGTGGACGCCTCGCGCACAGCCGCGATCACCTCCTCGATCAGCGCCAGCGACAGCGCATTACGTCTGTCAGGACGGTTGAGGACGATTCGCGCGGCGGGTCCGTCGCTTGTGAGGAGAAGATCACGGTAGTCAGTGTCTGGCAGCGAAGTCATGAGGCCAACCTACCCATGCGCTCCCTGTGGCACAAGCCGGCTACGGGACACGGCTGGAGAGACGCTTTCACCCGCCGGCCGTGACGCGCCCCCGAACGACCTCGGCAATCTCGTGCGCCGACATGCCGGCGCTGAAGGTGATGATCCAGTCGGCGAGCTCCGGCGAGCCGCACGAGCGAGATGTCGCCGAAGCGCTCCCAGAACGCTCGCGTCGTTGCGGCAGCGGTCGTTGGCCCGAACGGCCGCTGACACGAGTCGGGCAGCGAGCGGGGGCCGATCGCGTGTAGGGCAATTGCCCGATGTACCTCAAGTGCCGCGGGCGCATACTCGCGCCAGCCTGGCGTCGTTCGGAGACGCCGGTAATCAAGGAGGACCGGGATGCTATTGGCCACGACCACGATCGAGGAGTTGGACCGCTTCAAGAGCGTCTTCTCCACCACGGGTGCCGAGAAGCGCCGGCAGCACGGCTCAAAGGGCGCCACCGTGTTCCGCGACCCCAACCAGGATGACCGGGTGTGGGTGATCTTCGACTGGGATCTCGACGGTTGGCAGAGCTTCGCCTCCGACCCCGAGGTCCCGCCGATCATGCAGGAGGCCGGGCACAGGGGCCGGCCGCAGGTGCCGGAGCTCATCGGCCGCTACGACGCATAGGAGCGACGTCATGCCAGACGCAATCAAGATCGGCGTGATCGCCGACCAGACGGGGGCCCTCTCGATCATGGGCGGGCCGCAGGCCAACGCCGCGACACTCGTCGTGGACGAACTCAATACGGCCGGTGGCCTGCTCGGCTGCCACGTCGAACTGCTCATCGAAGACAGCGCAAGCGACGACACGCAGGCAGCGGCCGCGGCCACGAAGCTCGTCCAGGACGACCACGTCGACGTGGTCCTCGGGGGGATCTTCAGCTCGACCAGACAGGCCATCAAGACCCCGGCGGTAGTGGAGGGCGAGACGCTGTACATCTACCCCGAGCAGTACGAGGGGCAGGAATACCACCCGCTCCTGTTCTGCACCGGCGCCGTGCCGGCGCAGCAGGTCGAGCCGCTCATCCCGTGGTTGATGCAGAAGACGGGAGCACGGACGTTCTACCTACCGTCGGCGGACTACATCTGGCCGCACGTGATGAACAGGAAGGTCCACGAGGTCGCCTCGGCCAACGGTGGCGAGATCGTCGGCGAGGAATACTTCCCAATCGAGCACTCCGACTGGGGAGAGACGGTCGAGCGGATCAACTCCAGCGGCGCGGATGTCGTGTTCAACACGACCGTGCCCCCCGGGTGCGTTCCGTTTTTTGAGGCGCTCTACAGGTCCGGCTTCACCGAGCGTGGCGGGCGAATCGCCACGACGTACCTTGACGAGAACCTTGTCGCCGCGCTGCCTGCCGAGCACATCGAGGGGATGTATGGGTGCATCGACTACTACCAGTCGGTGAGCGACCCATTCAGCCGGGAGCTGCTGGGCCGCTACAACGCGCGCTTCCCGGACGGCTGCCATTTCAGCGCTGGGAGCGGTTGCACGGGCATGTACCGCGGCCTCAAGCTCTGGGAGGAGGCCGTCAGGGAAGCCGGGTCGCTTGACCAGGCTGCCGTCGTCGCCGCACTCGACCACGCGAAGATCGCCGAGGGCCCGGGCGGGCCAGCCGAGATGGTGTCCGGCCAGCACCACGTGCGGATGAACGTGTACATCGCCCAGGTGCGTAGCGGCAGCCTCGACGTCGTCGAGAGCCTAGGGGCGATCGACCCCAAGGAGCATCTGCAGGCCGTCGCGTAGAAACCGACATGGGGGAAGCCGCCCAGCCGGGTGGCTTCCCCATGCAGCCCCTGAAAATCGACCCTGGCACAAAGGCATCGGGCGGGTGTAGGGTCTGCCTCATGGGACCCGACGGCGGCGGCCTGTCCGCAGCCTTGCCCGCGGGGGGCGAGACGCCTGTCCGTGCCGCCGAGGTGATCGGCGCCATGTCGATAGCGACCGACCTGGGCACCGGCCAGCCGCTCGAGCACGCCCTCAGGACGGCGATCCTCGCGGTCCGCCTCGGCGAGCTGGCAGGACTCTCGCCGCCGGAGCTCGTGGACGCGTACTACATCTCGCTGCTGCACTCCTTCGGCTGTACGTCGGATGCGCCGGAGCAGACGGAGCTCTTCGGCGACGACATCGGGCCGCGCGCGAAGTTCGCACTCGTCGACGGAGGCAACCCTGAAGAGGTCGGCGCGTTCCTCATGGACGTGGTCGGACAAGGACGGCCGCCGGAGGTTCGTGAGGCGATGGTCACCCACGCGCTCGAGAACGCGCTTGAGATCGCGCGCTCGACGTTCGCCCTGCACTGCGAGGTCGCACAACGCTTCGCCGGTTGGCTCGGCTTCGGTCCGGGCATCGTCTCGAACCTGGCGTATGTCTTCGAGCGCTGGGACGGGAACGGGTTCCCCGGCGCGGCCGCGGGGGAGGCGATCGCGCCGCCGGCGCGGGTGCTCCACGTCGCGCGCGACATCTCAGTCTTCCTGTCGGCCGCCGGCCCTGATCGGGCGGGCGAGGTAATCGAGCAGCGCGCGGGCGGCGCCTACGACCCCCACCTGGCCACCCTCGCGACCGACCACCTCGACGAGTTGCTCGACGGGCTCGACGACGCGCTGATCTGGGAGCAGGCGATCGCTGCCGAGCCGCCGCCCCAGCGGTGGATGACCGGCGACGAGATCGACGCCGCGTTTCGCGTGGTCGGGACGTTCACCGACCTCAAGTCCTACTGGCTGCGCGGACACGCCGAGGGCACATCCCAGCTCGCCGAGGCGGCCGCCTGGCGCCTCGGTGCCCCCGAGGACGAGGTGATCCTGGTGCGGCGCGCCGCACTTGCGCTCGACCTCGGCCGAGTCGCGGTATCGAACGCAATCTGGGAAAAGCCCGGGCCGTTTGGTCTCACCGACTGGGAGCGCGTGCAGCTGCACCCATACTTCACGGAGCGCTCGTTCGCCCACGCGCCCGCCCTTGCGTCGACCGGCGAGCTGGCGGGTGCCCATCACGAGCGGCTCGACGGCGCCGGCTACCACCGCAAGGCCCTCGCGCCGGCGCTCGGCCGAGCGGCGCGGATCCTTGCTGCCGCCGACTCCTACCAGGCGATGCGAGAACGGCGCCCGCACCGCCCCGCGCTCGACGCTGACGGCGCAGAGGCCGAACTGCTGCGCGACGCGCGCGAGGGCCGCCTGTGCCCGGAGGCGGTCGACGCCGTGCTCGCCGCTGCCGGACACCGCGTGGCAAAACGACCGCGCGATTTGCCCGCGGGCCTGACGGACCGCGAGCTCCAGGTCCTGCTCGCGCTTGCCGCCGGAAACACCAACAAGGAGATCGCCGAGACCCTCAGCATCTCTCCCAAGACCGTCGGGCACCACGTCCAGCACATCCTGGACAAGACGGGCGCGCGAACCCGGACCGCCGCGACGGTCTGGGCGTTCGAACGCCACCTCGTACAGTCCGCCTAGCGAACCGTGTCGTCCATTTCTCAGGAGACCTGACGGCACGGCACTGAGCCCCGTGGCGCTGGCATGCCATTTACTCACGCTGAACGGTTGCTGCATCGCAACGTCGCCAGCGTCCGGCCTGCGAGCGCTTCGGCGACCAAGCGCTCGTGCGGCTCGGTCGGGGCCGGCGCCTCGATGACGATCAAGCGCCGGCGAGGTCGATAGCGGACGTCCCCGTTTGTCGCGAAGTACGTGGCCAGGAATCGATCGATTTGCGGGGCCGTTCTCAGAGCCGACGCCCGGATTCGAACCCGGGGACCCCTTCATTACGAGTTGCCCGTTTGCAGGGCATTTACCATAGATCCGGCGTGTGGTTCTAGTTAGAGCAGGTCACGTGAGGTCAGAATTGCCGTGTTCGGGACACGCTTCACCCGCCGGTCGTAAGGCTGTGGCGAATGGCCATGGCGACGTCGCGCGGCGACGCCCCGGCGCTGAAGCTGATGATCCAATCGGCGAGCTCGCGATCGGTCGCCTCCACGCGCGCGCCGTTGACCTCCAGGAGAGGTGAGCATCACGACGAGCGCCGCTCGCTTGTTGCCGTCGATGAACGGCTGGGTCTCGGCGATGCCCGTGCGCCACCATCGCCGCCTGGAGCGCCAGGTCGGCGTTCTCGTACTGCGCATAGTCGACGGGGCGCGCCAGCGCACCCGCCAGCGCCGCGCGGTCACGCAGCTGATCAGCCGCCTGCGTCGCCGTGCCATCGATGATCGCGCCAAAGATCTGCAACGCATCGTCGACGTCGAGGTAGACGATGTCGTCAGGCGGGTCAGCCGACGACTCCGTCACGCACTACGCGCGCGCGTCGTCCGCATCGGGATCGTGGTTGGCCAGGATGTCCATTGCCTCCGGATGCTCACCCACGATCCGATCCGCGATCCCCCGAACTCGCTCCCTCAGCCGCTCGGTCGGGAGGATGCGCAGCTCGCCATCGCCCACATCCTCGACCAGCACCGACGAGCCGGGTGTGTACCCACTCGCCTCAAACTCCCGAGGGATCGACACCACGTTGCTGTTGCCGACACGACGAATCTTGACGATCTTCATGTAGCTACAAGTATATACGGCCGACCCGCGACGCGTGGCGTCCGGTAGCGGCTCAACGCCGGCAACGAAGGGTGGTAGGGGCCGGCCGCGGCTTGGTCCGCGCGTCGGTAACCGCTTCGCTTCCGCTGTCGATCTCGCTGCCGCTCGATCAGGGTGACGCGACGCAGCTGCTACGCCGTGCGGCGATCGGCGATCGGCGACGGCCGGTCGGCGACGGCCGGTCGGCGTCAGACCACCGCCGGCAATGTCAGGGTCGAAGCGATCGTCATCGAGGCGCCGGCCCCGACCGAGCCGCACGAGCGCCTGGTCGCCAACTCGATCGTGCGCTCAGCGACGTTGCGACGAGTAAAGCGGTCGTCAGTGGCGCCGCTCCCGACGCTACCGCGGGACGCCTCAGCGGCAGTCGTGGTGTCGACTGCGTCGTGACCGCTTTCCTGCTTCCAGGTTCCTCGAGCTTCAGTTAGCGCCCCCGAGCGAGGAGCGGACCGATCCATCTCCCATGCGGATGTGCGCGCTTGTCGCGAGAGGCAGGACGGACGTCGTGTGCGGTGCCGAGACCTGCGTTCGTGTCGGCGCGTGTACGCGGAGCCAGCGCGGTCGTGGTGACTTGACGCCTATGTGTGCGCTTGAGCACGACGGTCGAGCGTCCACGACGATTACGCGCTGTCGTGGCGTTCGGCGGCCGAACGGCCGGCTCGCACGATCGTCTCGGTCGCCCAGCGGCTGCGCCGCGGTCAAGGGTCACGGCCGATCGGTCGAAGCAGACGTGATGAATGTCGCCGGTCAGCCACCTGCAGCGTCGGTCGGCGATCTCGTTTCGGTGCCGACTGGCGAGAGCCCCCGGACGCCGAGTCGGCGCCGATGGGTTCTTGGCGCGCTGCTGGCCGGCGTGGTTGCGGTGGCGCTCGTCTGCGTGCTCTCGGTCAGGCATCTCCAGGCGAACGCCGACCATGCGCAGCACGAACAAGTCTCCGAACTCAGCCTCGCGCGATCGGTCGAGCAGCTCAACGGACTGGAGTGGGAGGCGGTCGCCAAGTCACATCTCTCCAACGGCAGCTCTAAGACGGCCGCCGCCGTGAT
Source organism: uncultured Solirubrobacteraceae bacterium (assembly GCA_963744845.1). Classification (GTDB taxonomy): domain Bacteria; phylum Actinomycetota; class Thermoleophilia; order Solirubrobacterales; family Solirubrobacteraceae; genus Palsa-465. The sequence continues at coordinate 170,543 of CAVUVE010000006.1, read as the reverse complement.
CGCCGCCCTCCCCACACTCGCCCGGCGTGCGACGACCGCACATGGCCAGACTCACGGACCGCCGGGCGACCCGACGCTGGCGACGGAAGTCGATCAGTACGGCGACGCGGTGCAACGTGAGTTTTCACTGCTCGGTGCCGGAGATGTCGGCGGTGCGCATCGGATCGACCGAACGCTCGTCGATCCGACCGCGACGTCGTTAAAGAGCCGACTCACCGTCTCGACCGCCGCGGCCGAGCGTCTCGCGGCGGCACAATCACGCAACGCCCGCCAGTTGTCGCTGCTCATCGTGATCTCAGGAGGCGCCGTGGGCATGTTCTTGTTATGGCGCGTCGAACGTGGTGTGGTCGCTCAGCAACGCGCCACCATGCTTGCCGCGAATGCAGACAACCTGCGCGACCAAGCCAGCCGCGACGTCCTGACAGGACTGCCGAACCGTCGCCGGTTGGTCGCTGATCTCGCCCACGTGATCGATCAACAGCATCCCTCCGTCCTGGTGTTCTTCGATTTGAACGGGTTCAAGACCTACAACGACACGTTCGGGCACAGCCAGGGCGACTTGCTCCTGGTCCGGCTCGGCCAGAAGATGGCCGCCGTGGTAACCAAGGGCGCCGCGTACCGGCTAGGGGGCGACGAATTCTGCGCGCTCCTACACGACGACCAGCACCTGCCAGCTTCATTGGCCAGTTTGCGTGAAGCGTCGCGGGAGGAGAGCGACTCCTTCGAGGTTTCCAGCTCCTATGGGCTCGTGCGTATCCCGACCGAGGCCAAGAGCGTGACCGAGGCGCTACGCACGGCAGATGCCCGAATGTATGAAAACAAACGCGTGGGCCGCACATCCGCAGCTCAGCAAACCGCCGAGCTCGCCCGTTCGGTCATCGGCCGAATACGACCGTCGGCTATACGAGCACGCCAACGAAGCGGCCGAAACCGCGGACGCGGTCGGCCGTCGGCTGGGCCTGGACGACGCCCAGCTAGCCGATTTGCGGCGGGTCGCACAACTCCATGACATCGGGAAGGTCGGTCTGCCACGCAGCATCCTGCAAAAGCCCGGGCCCCTCGACCGCGATGAGTGGGACTTCATACGGCAGCACACGATCATCGGCCAACGGATCTTGGCCGCGGCCCCCGCGCTCAAGCACATCGCTCGAATGGTGCGTGCCACCCACGAACGCTATGACGGCACCGGCTATCCAGACCGGCTCGCGGGTCAGGCAATCCCTCTGATCAGCCGCATCGTGACCGTTTGTGACAGTTTCGGCGCCATGACCGGACAGCGGCCCTACCGGGCGCCGCGTAGCGTCCAATCGGCGCGGGACGAGCTCCGCCGTGGCGCTGGTACACAGTTCGACCCGACCGTGGTCGACGCGTTCCTGGAAGCCGGAGCGTCGGACCAGCTCGCAGACGACCCCAACACCGCAGCCTCACCAGCGACTATTTCCCTGGCCTGACAAGTCTCGGCGTTGCGGACGCGACGGCCAGTCATCGGCGACCCAGGGCGTCCCCGATGTGGCACGACCGCGCGTTCCCGCCGCATCGGCCCGGAAGGATCGAGAAGCGCTTGATCGCTCGTGAAGGGCCCCTGCTCTGCTCGCGTCACGAGCATCTAGCTTCGTGTGCCAGCAGTCTCGGAATGCGCGGATAGCGCGCACGGGGACCGCCACCGCTCGACTGCCGAGCTCGAGGCGTCTCGTGCTAGCCACGTGCCCGGTGTTTGCAAGCACAAGAGCAGCAGCCGCGCGGCGGTGGAGCTGCTGCTTCCGGACACGTCGGGTGACGCGGAGGCATTGCCGTGGCGTGGCCCCATTCGTGATCAAGCAGTCGCGGAGCAGCACGCCGAACTGTCCTGCGTCGCCAACGATCTCGGAGGGCGTCTGCTCCGCGAGGCGATCATGCTCCGCGGGCGTACAGTCCGCAACATGGCTACCTACGTGCTGCGCCTCATTGCTCCACGCCCGAACTTCGCTCAGACGCTGACCGCTCCCGAGCGGGAAATCATGAGCCGACACGCCGGTCATTGGAGCCCGTACCTCGAGCGCGGCGACATGGTCGTGTTCGGACCGATCCTCACGGACGACGACTCGTACGGCCTGGCCGTCGTCGAGACGGACGACGAACAGGCCCTTCGCGAGTTCGCCGCGCAGGACCCAGTGGTGACGACCGGGACTGCGGCCTTCGAACTCGGGCGGATGGCTGCCGGCTACGTGCGAGCCCGCTGACCCGAAGACCCGCTCACGATCGCTTCCACCGCGTCGCCGCCGGTCGGCCTGCGAGCGCATCGGCCAGCGCAGGGCGAGCAACTCCCCCATCCGCAACCCCGTGAACGCCGCCGTCAGGAACATCGCGCCATCAGCGTCTGATGCGGCCACGCGAACGAGGGCCCACACCTCCTCGGGCGAGAAACCCTGCAGGTCACCGCTGCGATTCAGCGGCGGCTTCTCCACGTCGGCGACGGGATTCGACGGCAACAACCACACCTTGCGCGCCCGCTGGAAGATGCCGTGCATCAAGACAAGGGCTTTGGTGCGGGTGCTCGCCGCCTGGGTCATCGACGCCTGCCAGCTCTCGATCGCGGACGGTGTGACCGACTCAAGGGCCATGTCGCCGAAGCGCGGCAGAGCTCTGACTGGACGATCGATCGGTAGCCCGACACCGTCGAGGGCTTGCGGGCGCGATCGTGCTCGACGTAGCGCAGCCACTCGGCGGCGGCGTCCGCGAAGGTCGCGCCCGTGCGGACCATGCCCGGCAGCGTTCCGCGCCGAGCCTCGACGAGCACCTCGCGCAGCCACGACTCGGCCTGGCGCTTGGTGTAGTAGCCGCCCGGCGGGCGGCCGCGCTCAGTCCAGGCAGGCCCGAGCTTCTTCTGGACCTGACGTCCGTCAGGCAGCCGGTACTTCGCGTACCAGACCGGCCCGCGCTCGCGCTCGATCCGGAAGACATGTCCCGTCGGCACGGCCGCCATACCCACAGAATCGCGCGGCCGGTAAATGGGCAATTTGCGGGGCGTTCTCAGAGCCGACGCCCGGACTCGAACCGGGGACCCCTTCATTACGAGTGAAGTGCTCTACCAGCTGAGCTACGTCGGCGCTTGCAGGGATCTCCCGGATCTTCCGAGTCCCCGGCCCGGCTCTGGGCTGCACGGGGCTGCAAATCGTGGTCGATCGCTGCTCCGCGCAAGCGTAGCCGACGCGTGCCGGACTCGGCCAGAACAGCAGTCAGCGCCCAGGTCTCCTCTGGCCTATGGGTTGAAAAGCGTGACGCCGAATGGGAAGACCAGCGTTGCTCGGTGTTGGGGTGTGCGCTCGCGGAGGGTGTATATGGCGCGGCGCAGTGGGCGTGAGAGTTTGATGTCGATCCGTTCGTGGGTGCCGTGGCCGACGGCGGTGCCGCGGCCGTAGATGGTGCGGCCGCGCACGAGTGTGACCCTCAGGCGGCCGGCGAGCACGCGCAGCGTGAGCGGGGGGACGAGGCGGATGCAGCGGCGGCTGCGGTGGCAGACGAGTAGCCGCAGTTTGGCCGTGTGCGTGCTGAGCGCGCCGAGCCGGCAGGACGGGCCCCGACGCCCAGATGGGCAGCGGGTCACGAGTACCACGTTCGCGCTCGCGCGCATCTGTGGGTGCGAGGCGTCGGTCACCAGCATGCGGATGCGCCGGCGCACCGCCTGGCGTGGGACGCCGCTGATCTTGCCTGCGCGCGTGAGCCGCAGCCCGGCCGGGAGCCGTCTGCCCACGAGGCGCCAGCGGTACGGGGTGCTGCCCAGGCTGGCCCTCAGCGATGCCGTGTAGAGCGAACCGACGGTACCCCTCGGCAGCCGGGTCGTTTGCACCGACAGCGGCGGCACGACGGCCAGCGCGCTCGGGTCGCTCATCCCGGTATTGGGGCCCGCGATCGTCTGCACGGGCTGGGCGTCATCGGTTGCGTTTGCGGCGTAGACGGTGATCGAGCCTCCGAACTCGTTGCTGACGACGATCCTGCCCTGGGCGTCGATGTCGATCCCGAAGGGCCGGTTCAGGCCGGTGTCAGGGCCCTGGATCATGCTCACCGGGGTGGAGATGCCGTTGGCGTTGGCGGCAAAGCGCAGAATCGAGTCTCCGAAGCGATTGGCCACCAGCAGGTTTCCGGCCGCGTCCTGGGCTAGCCCCTGCGGTCCGTTCAGGAACGCGGGTGCGGTCACGGTCGCGATCGGAGAGGCATCGCCGTTCGCGCCGGGCGCGAACTCGACCAGAGTGTTGGCCGACGGATTCGCCACCCACAGGTCACCGCTGGCGTTGATGCTCACGGTTTCCGGATCGATCAGACCGGTGCTCGGCCCCGTGATCGTGCGGGCTGGGGCAGCGTTGCCGCTGGCGCCGGGCGCGTAGTAGGTAACCGATTGCGCCGGAGTGTTGGCGGCGTACACACCACCGGCGCTGTCGAGCGCGATCCCCTGCGGGAAGCGCAGGCCGGTATTTGAACCCACGATAGTGCGGTCCGGTTGCGCGAACGCTCCTGCGCCCGGCGGGTACTCCGCAATTTTGGCGTCGTTGGAGCTTGTGACGTAGACGCGGCCGGTGCTGTCGACCACCACGCCCGCCGGCCCAATGATCCCGTTCTGCCCGTTGAGCACGAACGTGGGGGCGGTGTCGCCGGTCGCGGCCAGCGGGAAGTCACTGAGCGCGCCGCGCACGCCGTCGGTGAGATAGATGCTCGGCACCACCGGCGCCACGATGGTCAGGGGGATCGTCACGGTCAGCGGCACCGGCGCCGGGTTGCTGTGGTCGACGACCTTGAGCGCCAGACGAAACGTCCCGGTGCCCGACGGCGTGCCGCTCAGGACGCCGCTGGGGTCAAGCGTCAGCCCAGCCGGCGGCCGGGACTTGGGGTCTGCGAGTGACCAGGTGTACGGCCCGAACCCACCGGAGGCGACCAGCTTGGCGGTGTACGGGGTACCGAGCGTCGCCGCAGGAAGAGATGTGGTCACGGCCCTCAGCTGGGGTGGCCAGACGGCGACGACCGTGGGCTCAAGGACACCGTCGAGGGGCCCCGCAATCGACACCGCCGGGGGGGTGTGGCCCGAGGCGCCGGCGGCGAACTCGGCAATAGAGCCCTCCGCCTCACCCGCGACGAGACGATCGGAGGAATCCAGGGCGAAGCTGAGGAAGGGCCCAAACAGCGTCGAGGTCGGGGCCACGTTGCCCGTTGCTGCTGGCGCGAAGCGATCGATCGTTCCCGATCCGGCGTCGCTGAGAAAGACCGAGCCCGCCCCGTCCGCGGCAACGTCGATCGGCACCTGCAGCGTCGTGTTCGCCCCGGTGATCCTCGCCGCGAGCTGGCTCAACCCATCGGGGCCGATCCGCCACTCGTCGATGCTTGCCGCTCTGTCTGCCAGGATCGTGCGCCCGTCCGGGCCAACGGCGACGCCGGCGGGGGAGCTACCCGCTCCTGGCGGTGGGATCGTGGCGTCGAGTTGCCACTGGCCGGCAACGAGCGTGAAGCGGCGAACCGTGCGAGTGTGATAGGGGTCGTCGCCCACCAGGAGGTGGCCGGCTGGGTCGATGGCCACGCTGCCGGGTTGGAAGCTCGTGCCCGGGATCGTGATCCGTGCGATCGGGGCCGCGTCGCCGCGCGCCCCGGCGGCGTATTCCAGGATCGAGAGGTCGAGGAGATCGGCGACGAACAGGTCTCCATGCGCGTCCAGAGCCAAACCGGCGGGCGCGCTCAGGCCGGTGTGGGGACCGGCGATGGTGTAGACCGGCTCGATGTCGCCGCGGGCACCGGGCGCGAACACCACGATCGACGGCGCAGTTCCAATCCGGGCAGGCACCACGTACAACATCGGGCGCGTTATCCCGTCGCCGCCCGCCGCGCTGAACGTGCGATCTGCTCCGAATGCCGTGCCGACACCATTGCTCGCAACGAGGCGGTAGTGATATGTGGTCCCGGGTGTGATTGGCAGCGTGATACCGAACGTCCGTGGACCGGGACCCGAACCGATCCGCCGCTCGGCCGTGTTGCTGCCGTAGGCGGTCGTCGTCCCCCACTCGAAGTGCGCAGCCGTCGGCGAGCCATCCGGATTCACTGTCCCGGACATGGTGACCGAGGTCGAGCTCGTGCCCGTATCGGTGGCCGTGTTGGCGGCCGGACTCGAGACCGGCACCACGCCGATCGGCGATCGCATGGTCGTACGCGGCCCGGAGATCGACGCGATCGGGGCGCTGCTGACGCTCGCCCCGGGCCCGAACTCGTCGACGCGATGAATAGACGGGTACGTCACCCAAATCTGTCCTGCCGCGTCCACAGCGACGCCCGCGGGATTCACCGGAGCGCCGGTGGCGCCTTTCGGGGCCGACAGGGTCGCGACCGGAGCGGCGTCGCCGGTCGCGCCCGGCGCGTACTCAGTCACGGTCGTCCCCGCGCCGTTGGCGACCAAGAGACGGCCGTCGGCGGCGACTGCCACGCCCTGCGGCCCCCGAAGACCCGTGGCCGTACCAATGATCGACGCCGCACCCCCGAACCGGAGATCGTACCTGGCGACGAGATTGTCGACCGGGTCGCTGACCCACAGGGCGCCGACGGCATCGAACGCGAGGCCCCACGGCGTGATGCGATTCAAGGGCCCAACCCTGACCGTGTCGACCGGCGAGGCGTCGCCCGAGGCACCAGGCGCGTACACGGTCACGATGCGCGACGCCTGGTTAGCCACGAAGAGCCGACCTGCCGGGTCAAACGCGATCCCCCGCGGCGTCGAAAGCTGCGTATCGGGTCCGGCAATCGTCCGCACCGGCACGCCGCCGCCGCTCTGCGTCGAGGAGTACTCCGTGAGACTGTTCTGCGTCGAGTTCGAGACCCAGACCGCTCCGCCCGGTTCGCGCGCGACAGCACTCGAGCCGACCAAACCAGTCTGGCCCCCACCGAGCTGACTCGACGGAGCGACGTCTCCGTTCGCGCCTTGCGCGAAGCTCAGCAGCTGACTGTTGCCCGTTCCGGGCGTGCCCGCGTCGATGACCAGCAACCGCGGCTGCTCCGCCAGCGCCGAGCCCGTCAGCGAGAGCAGCATCGCAATCGTGACCGCGAACGCCGCGAGCGCAACTCGAAAACCTCCGGAGGTCGCGACCACGGGCACGTGGGGTACGCCAGGCATGGCGCCCATACGATAAGCCACACGCGAAAGCGAACGGCTCCTGAAGCGCTCGGCCCGCCTCAGAACGGCCCCTCGGGCCCCTCCGGCTCGCCCGTGCGAGCGCGCCACTCCTCCACCAGGATCGCCCAGCGCTCGTGGTCGCGCCAGCGGCCACCGATCTTGAGATACCGGGGCGAGAAGCCCTCGCGGCGAAAGCCCGCGCCGCTCGCCAGGGCCAGGGAGTTGGCATTGCCCGGCTGGATGTTGGCCTCGATGCGGTGCAGCTGGAGCGCCGTGAACGAGTGGCGCAGGACGAGCTGGATCCCGTCGCGCATGTAGCCCTGGCCGGCGAACGGCTCGCCCACGGCATAGCCGAGATAGGCGCTCTGCAGCCGACGGCGGACGATCTGCGAGAGGTTGAAGAAGCCGACGATCGCGCCGTCCTCGTTGCGGCACAGGAGCATCGCCTCGAAGTCGGCCCGGCGGGCGTCGGCGAGGTAGGCGGCGAAGCGGTCGTCGTCGGTGGGGGCGGTCGCCCACGGGCTGTGAAAGCTCCGGCTGGTCCGCATCAGCGCGGTGAACTCGGCGCGATCGCCCCGGGCCGGCGGCCGGATGAAGACGCGGCCGTCGGCGCTCATCGGTGAAGCGTGTCCTGCAGGCGATAGGCCAGGGCCTCGCACGCCAGGTCCTCGGAGACGTTGAGGAGAAAACGCTCGCGGGTGTCCTCCACGAGCTCGATCGCCGTGCGCAGCGCCCCCACATCCGGACCGGCCGCCGCATCGCTCTCGAGCGCCGCGATGCGGTCGAGATGACGGACCAGCTCGGGCGCCTCCCAGGCGAGCGCCGCCAGGTCAGCGAACCACAGCGAGACGAGCTGCAGCGCGAGGTCGAGAGCGCCGGTCTGGACCCGCCGGCGGGTGCGCCGGATCCGCTCCGTCCACTCGTTCTCGAGCCGCTTTCGCTCCCGGCGCGGCACCATCTCCAGTTCGGCCGCCGCCCGGCCCTCGAGCTCGGCGCCGGCGGCGGCGCCGCGGGCGCGGACCGCCTCGAGCAGGCCCATCCACGGACGGGCGGACGCCATCGCGCCGGCGATCGCCGCGCGGGCGTAGATCTCGGCCGCCTGGCGCAGGGCCTGGCCCTCGGGGCCGGCCAGCTCGCGGGCGTGCTCGGCGTCCTGCAGCGACAGCCGTACGCAGGCTCGCGCCGTCTCCGCCGAGACGCCGAGCTGCGCGATGGCGGCGGCCGCGTCCTCCTCGGCTGGCGCCTCGAAACGGACCGTCTGGCAGCGCGAGCGGATCGTGGGCAGTATCTCGCCCAGGCGATCGGTGAGCAGGATGAGATGAACGAACGACGCCGGCTCCTCGAGCGTCTTGAGCATCCGGTTGGCCGCCTCCTCGCCCAGCTCGTCGGCGCGCTCGATCACGAACACGCGACGCCGGGACTCAAACGGTGTCTTGCTGGCGGCGGAGATGACCGGACCGTCGATGTCGGAGACGAGGATCTCGTGGGCCCCGCTGGGGACGACCCACGTCAGGTCGGGATGCGCTCCCGACAGGACTCGCGCCCGGGCGCCGTCGGGGTCGGGTGACCCCTCGGCCAGCAGCTCGGCGGCCAGCGCGCGCGCCGCCGAGCGCTTACCGGCGCCGCCTGGACCATGGAAGAGGTAGGCGTGCGAGGGACGTGCGGGAGCGGCGAGGGCGGGAGCCAGCACCGCGCGCGCGTGAGGATGACGGTCGAGCTCGGCGAGCATCGGTCAGAGCCTAGCCCGCGATAACGTCGGCGCTCAGGCGGCATGACGCGCGGCAGATTGATCACGATCGAGGGCATCGACGGGGCGGGCAAGACGACGCTGGCCACGGCACTGCATGACGCGCTGGCCGCCCGGGGACATGACGTGCATCTCCTGCGCGAGCCGGGGGGAGTGCGCGCGGCCGAGCGGATCCGCGAGCTCGTCAAGGACCCGGAGTCGCGGATCGGGGCCCGGGCCGAAGCGCTGCTCTATGCGGCCGCGCGCGCCCAGCTGGTCGACGAGGCGCTCGGGCCGCTGCTGGCGCGGGGCGGGCTCGTGCTCCTCGACCGCTTCGTCGATTCCTCGCTCGCCTACCAGGGGGCGGGACGCCAGCTCGGGATCGAGGCGGTGCGGGAGATCAACCACTTCGCGACCGGCGGTCTGGCGCCCGACCGGACGTTGCTGCTGCGCCTCTCCCCCGCCGAGGGCCGGGCCCGGGAGCGGGGCCGCGCCGCCCCGCCCGATCGGCTCGAGCGCGAGGCCGACGAGTTCTTTGCAGCGGATCGCCGCCGCCTATGACGAGCTGGCGGCCGCTGAACCGGATCGGATCAAGGTCATCGACGCCTCGCGGGCGAGCGACGAGGTACTCGCCGACGCGTTGGCGGCGATCGCCGACTTAGTCTGAGTAGCCGTCGGGCTGGGCCTGGGCGAAGGCCCAGGCGTCGCCGATCATGTCCTGGAGTCGCGGCTTGCGCGGCTCCCAGCCCAGCTCGGCGCGGATCCGGGCGCCGGCGGCGACGAGCATCGGCGGGTCGCCGGGGCGACGCGGTGCCTCGCGGACCTCGACGTGCGCCCCCGTCACCTCCTCGACGGCGGCGATCACCTCCCGCACCGAGAAGCCCGTGCCAGTTCCGAGGTTGTAGATCTTGTGCTCGCCGGCGACCGTCGCGTCGAGGGCCAGGAGGTGGGCCTCCGAGAGGTCCTCGATGTGGATGTAGTCGCGGATCGCCGTGCCGTCGGGGGTCGGGTAGTCGGTGCCGTACACCTCGACGTAGGGGTTGCGACCCTGGACGGCTCGCAGGACGTTCGGGATCAGGTGGGTCTCGGGATCGTGGTCCTCGCCCGCGTGGCCGCTGGCACCGGCGACATTGAAGTACCGCAGGCTGACCGCGCCGAGTCCGTGCGCCACGCAGAACTCGCCGATCATCTGGTCGACCGCCAGCTTCGAGGCGCCGTAGGCGTTGGTCGGACGCGGGGGCGCCTGCTCGGAGATCGGGACCTCGTCGGGCTGACCGTAGACCGCGCAGGTGGACGAGAACACGAGCCGCGACACGCCGGCGGCATGCATCGCCTCGAGCAGATTGAGAGTGCCGACGACGTTGTTGCGGTAATAGCGCTCGGGATAGCTGACCGATTCGCCGACCAGGGCGAACGCCGCGAAGTGCAGCACTCCGTCAAAGCCCTCGGTCAGCGCCTTGTGGACGGCGTCGGCGTCACGCAGGTCGACGACGACCAACCGGGCGTCGGTGGCGACGGCGGCACGATGACCGCGCTCGAGGTTGTCGAGCACGACGACCTCATGGCCGGCCGCCAGCAGCTGCCGGCTGACGACCGAGCCGATGTAACCGGCCCCGCCGGTGACGAGAAGCTTCAAGAAAGGTGTGACGGGGTCGATAACTCGGAGAGCACGCCCGCCATTTAACCGACATAGAATCGCGACCCCATGCCCGACGCCTGGAACTCGATGAAAATCCGCGAGTTTGAGCACGTTCAAGCCGCCCCGGCGGTGACCCTGTTACGCGTCAGCGGGAAGTCTCCGCGCCGGCGCTCCGCCGCCGGACCGCGCCCGATGTTGATCGCCGACGATGGCCAGACCGTCCGGCGTTTTGCCGCCATCCCTGCTCCTGCCGACGATCGCGGCGTGTTGCGCGCCGCGTACTCGGTCACCTCGGACCTCGTGTCGTCGCGAACCGTGTTCTCGCTGGAGCTGGCCGACGGGACGGTCGTCGCCCTCCCGGCGCCGTCCCCCGGGGCGGCGCGGCTGGTCCCCGTGCCCGGGGCCGAGATCGCGTCGGAGATCGCCGAGGCCACCGAGCGGGCGGAGAGCAACGACGAGCGCCGCTCGGGAATGGTCTCCAAGGTGACCGAACTGTCGGCCCGCCTCGCCGAGTCAGAGCAGGCGCGGGTCGAGTTGCAGGACGTGGCGGCCGAGGCCATGACCGAGGCCGACCAGGCGCGGGCCCAGGTGGCCGACCTGCGCCAGTCCATCGCGACGCTCGAGCAGCGCCTCCGCGAGACCGAGGAGCGCGCCGTCAACGGGACCATCGAGCTCACCGCGGCCCAGCAGCACGCCGCGGAGCTGGAACGCGCCCGCCAAGAGCTCGAGCAGGCGGCACACGAGCAGGCCGAGCGCGTCCGCCGGCTCGACCACGACGTCGCCCAGGCGATCGCGGCCCGGGATGATCTGGAGGGGTCGGTCCGACCGCTGCGCGAGGCCCGCGAACGAGCCGAGCACGAGCTTGCCGAGGCCGAGGAGGCGATCCGCGCACTCACCGCCGAGCGCGACGAGCTGAGCCGTCAGGTCGCAGCGTTCGACGGCGTCGCCATCAAGGCGCGCGAGCGCGCGTCGCAGGCGGAAGCCGAGGCCGCCAAGTCCGCCACGGCACTTGAGGAGCTCGAGACGTGGCGCGGGGAACTGGAGCGCCGGCTGACCGAGACGACCGACGAGCTCAGCGCCGCTAAGACGGCCCGGGCGCGGGACGACGCCGAGCTGCGCCGGCTAGGCGGAGAGCTCGCGGAGGCCGAGGCCAAGGTCGAGCTGTTGCAGGCCGAGGTGGAGAACCTCAATCACCAGCTGGCCACGGCGGACGATCGGCAGCCGGAGGCCGAGGCCGAGTCCACCGCCGTCCCCTACTCCCGTTCCGAACGCGAGAGCATCGCCGCGCAGGCTGCACGGTTGGCCGGCCTGCTGGGAAGCGCCGAGCGCCTCGCCGAGCTCGCTGACGAGCTGGCCCAGGCGCGCGCCGAGGCCGAGAGTCTGCAGGCGACCGTCAGCGCCGAGCCCGGATCGCCGGCGGGGCCCCATGAAGCAGACGATGACGCGCTGGCGAGCGCCCGCGAGGAGATCGACGCTCTGCGTGGGCAGCTGGCGCAGGCGCGCGCGGGCGAGGCCGAGGCGCGGATCGTGGCCGTCCGGCATGCCGCGGAGGCTGAGGCGCGCGAGCTGGCCGAGCGCGAGCTGGCGCAAGCGGCCACCGCGGCCCAATAGCTCAGCGCCCGCCGGGACGAGCCGTCGGCGCCGAGGTCGCCGAGCTCGCGGGCGGGGTGAGGGCCAGGACGGTGCGCTCGGCCAACGCGGCCGCGAGCGGAGCGCGAGGGTCGAGGGTCAGCCCGCGCCGGGCGGCCCGTACGGAATCCCGCCGGTCGCCGAGCGCGACGTAGACGAGGCTCAGCTGCTGCCACGCCTGACCGTCCGTCGGCTGGCGATCGACGGCCGCGGCCAGCAGCCGGGCGGCCAGCCGCGCCCGGCCGGCGCGCAGCGCGATCGTCGATGCGGCCCGCAGGCCGGCACCGGAGAGCGGATCGACCCGGCCGGCCGCGAGCGCGCGCGCCAGGGCGACGCGCAACGCCGGACGGCTCGCGCCCGACGCGGCCAGCAGCGCCTGCTCGGCGTCAGACGCGGCCAGCCGGGGCGCGATCGCCGACACGGCGAACAGCGCCAGGCACGCGCTCGCGGCGGCGCACGCCCCGGCGCGCCAGGCTCGGCGCGATGGGGCGCCCACCGCGATGCCGGGGCCGCGGCGACCGACGAGGACGCCGAGGCACAGCAGAGCCGGGACCGTCAGCGCCGGGATGTCCCAGTCCCAGTCATAGAGCGAGTGCACCGCGTAGGCGAGCGCCGCGGCGAGCAGCGCCGCGACGGCCGGCCGGGCACGAGCGCCGGCGTGCCGCAGCGCCCGCGCGGCGCTGGTCAGCAGCAGCGCCAGGCAGCCCAGCGCGAGGATCGCGCCCACGATCCCCGTCTCGGCCAGGAACTGCAGCGGGACGCTGTGGGGCTGCTGCACCGACAGGGTGTCGCGGCGGTAGAGCAGGTGGGTCACCCCGAACGAGCCGGCTCCCCACCCCTGCAGGGGGCGCGCGCTGATCGCTCCGGCGGCCTCCTTCCACCACCCCCAGCGGTTCTCCGAGTCGGCCGACACCAGGCGCGCCGGGTCATACACGCCGGCCGTGCGGGTGGTGGTGAAGCTGTGCCACGCGTGGGACACGCTGCCGCCGAGGCCGCGCGCGGAGAGCGCCAGCACGAGGATGGCGGCGAGTGCGAGCGCGACGCAGCTCGCCCGCCACCCCTCGGACGACGGCGCGACGGCGGGCCGGCGAGAGGACCACCCGCGCCTCGAGGGCGATCGCCCGGCGCCCACCGAGCACGAGCAACAGGCCGCAGGCGACCAGCACGACGAGCAGCTCGCCACCCGCGCGCTCGCGGGCCCCGAGGCCGGCTCCGGCAACCGTCAGCGGCGCGCTCGCGAGGCCGATCACCGCTGCCGGCGCCGCGGCGGCCAGGCACATGCCCACCCACATCAGCGCCCGCAGCCGGCCGGCGCTGCCGAGCACGACGACCACCCCGGCGACGACGAGCGCGAGGAGCGCCCCGCGCGAGTACGTGAAGGCGATCGTCACGAGCATCGGCAGCGTGGCCACCGTCGCGCCCAGGCGAAGGCGGCGCGATCGCTCGGGGTCGAGCACGACCGCGAGGACGGGCGCGATCCCGATGGCGATGAAGGCGCCGAGCGCGTTCCAGTAGCCGAGCGGGTCCTGCAGGCGTGGCAGGCTGCCCGTGCGATCGAGGTCGATGACACCGGCGAGCCTGATCTCCGGGGCCAGCTTCTGTCCCAGGGCGTAGGCGGTGACGAGCAGCGCGATCACGGCCAGGCCGTCGGCGACCACGCGCGGGGCGCGCGGATGCGAGGCGCCGAGCGCGATCGCCATGCCGAGCACGATCAGGTAGGTGATCGCGCGATTGCACGCGATCCACGTCTCGTCGGGCGCGACGCTCCACAGCAGGGTGACCCCGCACCAGAACGCGTAGGCCGCGAGGAGGGCGAGCGCGATCCAGCCCGCCCGGGGCGCGCCGAGCGTCAGCGTGCCGCTCCACAGCCAGGCGACGGCGGCAGCGACGGCAACCCCCGTGGTGGCGAGCTGCAGGCGCTCCTCGTCGCCGGCGGCCACGGCGCCGTGCGCGAACCCGGCGTAGAGACACAGAGCGAGCAGCGCGGCGGCGAGGGCGACGGGCGCCCCCGGCAAGCGTCCCAAGGAGCGGTGTTCCCGGAGGTCTGAGGGGCCGTGTTGCAGCAAACGCGCAGTAAAATATGGGTATTGGAAAAGCCTCCTGCGGAACCCTCCGTGAGGCAGCTTTTCCGTCCGGGCCATCCGCGACCATTCTCGACCCCCCTTGACCGCACCGGAGTCGAGTCGGGGGCAGACTAGACGCCGCGGAGAAACCGAGAGGAGCAGTACATGTCGCACGTATCGCCAACCCAGCTCACCCCCGAGGCGCGAGCCGGCGAAGGCCTTTCGGTCAGGCGGTTTTTCACGAAGACGGGAACCCATCCATTCGACGCCGTCGAGTGGGAGATTCGCGACGCCCGCATCGGTCACGGCGACAAGGTCTCCTTCGAGCAGCGCGACGTCGAGTTCCCCAAGAGCTGGTCGCAGAACGCGACGAACATCGTCGCCCAGAAGTACTTCCGCGGGCAGGTTGGCTCACCCGCGCGCGAGCGCTCGGTCAAGCAGATGATCGGCCGCGTCGCGGGCACGATCGCCGGCTGGGGACGCGAGCGGGGCTACTTCGCCACCGACGCCGACGCGGTCGCCTTCGAGGAGGAGCTGACCCACATCCTGCTGCACCAGCTGGCCGCCTTCAACTCCCCCGTGTGGTTCAACGTCGGCTTCGAGGAGAGCCCGCAGTGCAGCGCGTGCTTCATCCTCTCCGTCCAGGACGAGATGGACTCGATCCTCGCCTGGAACACCAAGGAGGGCAACATCTTCCGCGGCGGTTCGGGCTCGGGCATCAACCTGTCGAAGATCCGGGGTTCGATGGAGCCGCTGTCCAAGGGCGGCACCGCCTCGGGTCCGGTCAGCTTCATGCGCGGGGCGGACGCGTGGGCGGGGACGATCAAGTCGGGCGGCAAGACCCGCCGGGCGGCGAAGATGATCGTGCTCGACGTCGACCATCCCGACATCCGCGACTTCATCTGGTGCAAGGCCAAGGAGGAGGACAAGGCCGCGGCGCTGCGTGACGCCGGCTTTGACATGTCGATCGACGGCGATGGCTTCTACTCGATCCAGTACCAGAACGCCAACAACTCGGTGCGGATCTCCGACGAGTTCATGCGCGCGGTCGAGAACGACGAGGACTGGCATCTGATCGCCCGCACGACCGGGAAGCCGATCGGAGAGCCGATCGCCGCCCGTCAGCTGATGAAGGAGATCGCCGAGGCGGCGTGGCGCTGCGCCGATCCCGGCATCCAGTACGACACGACGATCAACCAGTGGCACACGTGCCCCGCCTCGGGACGGATCAACGCCTCCAATCCGTGCAGCGAGTACATGCACGTCGACGACTCGGCCTGCAACCTGGCATCGCTGAACCTGATGAAGTTCCGCCGCCCGGACGGCACCTTCGACGTCGAGTCCTTCGAGCACGCCGTCGACATCATCTTCCTGGCCCAGGAGATCGTCGTCTCCCCGTCGAGCTATCCGACCGAGGAGATCGGCGAGAACGCTCGCGCGTTTCGCCAGCTCGGCCTCGGCTACGCCAACCTCGGCGCCTACCTGATGGCCGACGGCGTGCCCTATGACTCCGACGCGGGCCGCGGAACGGCCGCCGCCATCACCGCGCTCATGACCGGGCGCGGGTATCTCGGCTCGGCGCGGATCGCCGCCGCGATGGGTCCCTACGACCGCTATCCCGAGAACCGCGAGGCGCACAACGCGGTCATGCGGATGCACCGCGACGCCTCGTATGCGATCCCGGTGGAGGACTGCCTGGACGGCAACCTGCTGACGGCGGCGCGCAAGGAGTGGGACGAGGCGGTGGCCGCCGGCGAGAAGCACGGCTATCGCAATGCCCAGGCGACGGTGCTCGCCCCCACGGGCACGATCAGCTTCCTGATGGACTGCGACACCACGGGCGTCGAGCCCGACTTCTCGCTGGTCAAGTTCAAGGAGCTCGTCGGCGGCGGGCAGATGACGATCGTCAACCGCACGGTGCCGCTGGCGCTGCAGACGCTCGGGTACTCCGACGAGCACATCGAGCAGATCGTCGCCTACGTCAACGAGCACGGCACGATCGTCGGCGCTCCGGGCCTCGATGCCGAGGACCTGCCGGTGTTCGACGTCGCCGTCGGCGAGCGGGCGATCTCGCACATGGGCCACATCAAGATGATGGGCGCGGTGCAGCCGTTCCTCTCGGGCGCGATCTCCAAGACGGTGAACATGCCCCAGACGGCGACCGTGGAGGACATCGCCGACGCCTACCTCCAGGCGTGGCGGATGGGCATCAAGGCGCTGGCCATCTATCGCGACGGCTCCAAGACCGCCCAGGCGCTGCGCACCGACGCCCAGCAGGGCAAGGCGGCGGACGTCGACGTCCAGGCCGAGGTGGAGAAGGCGGTCACCGACGCGCTGGCCAAGGTCGGGCCCAAGCGCCGGCGGATGCCGCGCGAGCGCCAGTCGATCACCCACAAGTTCTCGATCGGCGGCCACGAGGGCTACATCACGGCCGGCATGTACGAGGACGGCACGGTCGGGGAGATCTTCCTCACCGACATCGGCAAGGAGGGCTCGACGCTGCGCGGCATGATGAACGCGTTCGCCACCGCGATCTCGCTCTCGCTGCAGTACGGAGTGCCGCTGGAGACGCTCGTGCGCAAGTTCTCCTACATGCGCTTCGAGCCCGAGGGCATGACCTCCAACCCGGAGATCCCGTTCTCCAAGTCGATGCCCGACTACATCATGCGCTGGCTGGCCTCGCGGTTCTTGGACGTCGATCTCCAGGAGGAGCTGGGCATCCTCACCAAGGAGGTCCGGGCCCGCAAGGCCGCCCAGGACGCGATGAGCTCGCAGCTCGGTGACACGGCCGGCCCCACGACGCCGGCACCAGCCGCGCCCACCCCGGGGGTTGCCCGGCCGGCGGCGTCGGCGATGACCGACGATCCGCCGGTGCTGCCGGCGGTCCGCAGCGGGCTCGACCTCGGTCCGGCGTGCCAGCAGTGCGGCGGGATGATGCAGCGCACCGGCAGTTGCTACACGTGCGGGAGCTGCGGCTTCAACACCGGCTGCGGCTGATGTAGAGGCCGCGACCGCGACCCGTCCCCGCCGTGCGAAAGGCCCCGGATCGGCGACGCGCTCGTTCGTGCCGCCGATCAGGGGTCGGGCAGGTGATGTTCGCGGAAGCGCTCGAGCGCCCGGTGCAGGCGGACGCGGACGGTCGAGGCGGGCAGCTGGAGGTCGGCGGCGATCTGAGCGCTCGAGTGCTCGAACAGGTACCGGCGCACGAGCAGAGCACGTTCGCCGGCGGGGATCTGGACGAGGATCGTGTGGGCGGTGAGGCGCTCCACGATGGTGTCGCTGAGGTCCGCGAGCACGCCGCCGGGCGCCTGGGGGTCCTCGGCGGCCCATCGAGCGCCGTCGCGGGCCGCCTGCGTCCGGCGGGCGGCGAGGATCCGTAGCGCCTCACGGCGCGCGATCGCGCGTACCCAGCCGCTCGGCGCTTCGGGCGTCAGGCAGCGCCGCCGTGCCCGGTAGGCGCGGATGATCGCCTCCTGGGCGGCGTCCTCGGAGTCATGGCGATCGCCCAGCACGCGCCGCGCCTCGTGCAGGGCGACCGCGGCCAGCTCGCCCCAGTCCCACAGGTCGACTCCGTTCGGCACCAGGGTGAATTTTGGGCAGCTCCGTTAATTACTGAAACACTCTGAGCACTCAGCGTGGTCTTGCCTGTCATGACCCCTGAGCTGATGTCCCGATGGCCGGCCGCGGCGGCGGAGGCCTACGACGCCCTCGCCGACGCCTATGACGTGTTCACCGGCGGCTATTGCTACGACGACTGGCTGGAGCGCATCGAGGAGCAGGCGATCGCCGCCGGCTGCGGCGGACGGCGTCTGCTCGACGTGGCCTGCGGCACCGGCAAGAGCTTTTTGCCCCTCCTCGCTCGCGGCTACGCCGTGACGGGCTGCGACATATCGCCGCGCATGGTGCAGGCGGCCCGCGCCAAGGCCCCGGAGGCCGACCTCAGCGTCCAGGACATGCGCTCGCTGCCTCGGCTGGGAGAGTTCGACCTCATCACCTGTCTCGACGACGCCGTCAACTACCTGCTCGATACCGATGAGCTGGAGGCGTTCTTCGCCGGCGTGGCCGCCAACCTCGCCCCCACCGGCGTCCTGGCCTTCGACGTCAACAGCCTGGCCATGTATCGCGACGGCTTCGGCAACGACTGGCTCCTGGACGCGCCCTCAGCGTTCGTGGCGTGGACGGCGCGCGGCGCCGGAGACATGCGCAGCGGCGGACAGATGGCGGCCACGATCCACGTCTTCACCCGCGACGGCCCGCGCTGGCGGCGCTCGGCCAGCCGCCATCAGCAGCGCCACTGGCCGCAGGCCGCGCTCGCGGCCGCGGCGCGCCGGGCGTCGCTGCGCGTCGTCACCGTGCTCGGCCAGCACCGCGGCGCGGTCCTCGAGCGCCGCTTCGCCGAGCTCGAGCACACCAAGGCCCTGTGTCTAGCGATCCATGATCAGGAGGTGAGCGCATGAGCCTCGGCGGCCCGTGACGTGAGCGGACGGCTTGGCGGTCGCCGGAAAAAGCCGGCCCGGCGACCGCCGCCGCTGCACCGGTATGGCGTGGCGGGGCCACCGCCAGGACACCTGGCCTCGGATCTGGATAGTTTGCTAGGCATGGCCGGAAAAGAGATCCCCCCGATCACGAACATCGAGGATCCGCGTTACGTCAAGGCGCTGGCGCACCCACTGCGGATCCGCCTGCTGGCGCTGCTCGGCGAACGCGACGCCAGTCCGGTTCAGCTGGCCGAGCACGTCGACGCCACGCTCGGCACCGTTGCGTATCACGTGCGCACGTTGGAGCGGCTGGGGCTGATCGAGATGGTCGCCACCCATCAGCGCCGCGGGGCCACCGAGCATGTGTACGCGGCGCGTGAGCATCCGCGCTTCTCCGACAGCGCCTGGTGGACGACGAGCCCGGTGGCCAAGCACGTGATGATCGCCTCGATCCTCTCTCAGATCGGCCAGTACGTGACCCAGAGTGCGGCTGCCGGCGGGTTTGACCGTGGCGACGCCCACTTCACCCGCACGGCCCTCAAGCTCGACCAGGAGGGCTGGCAGGAGATGGTCGAGGCGACCCGGAACTGGTTGGAGCAGGTGCGTGACATCGAGCAGCGGACCGAGAACCGCGTCAAGCGCACCGGCGAGCAGGTCTTCGACGCCGGGCTGGTCGTCCTGTTCTTCGAGGCGGTGCCGTTCTTCGACGCGCCGTCGCCCGCGCCCCGCAAGCCTCAGACCAAGCGCCGCTCGAACGCCGCAGACCGGCACTCGACCTCCACCACCGGCTGATCTGCCGGCTCAGCCGGCCGTCTCGAACAGCGCCATCGCCAGGCCCGCGTCCAGCGGGGCGGCCGCTCCGTCAGCGGCGGCGAGTCGCGTCGCGGACTCGCGCTGGATCTCCTCGGCCCGAGCATGGAAGTCGGCGACGGCCGCCGCCAGCTCGTCGAAGCCCTGCTCGTCGAGCGCGTACGTTCGGCGACTGACGTGCGCCGGCTCGCGATCAAAGCCACCGGCGCGCGCGGCAGCCGCGACCATCTCCCCGATCCCCTCGAGCGTGGAGCCGACGAGCGCATCCTTGACGAGCCGGGGCACCTGCCCCCAGGTCTTGGCGCTGATCTGCGGCCGACCGACGGACCGGTAGTAGTGCTCGACCGCGCCGCGGCGGGGCTGGGTGCTCGCCAGCTCGATCAGGCCCACCCGAGCCAGAAAACGCACGTGATAACTGACGTTGCCCAGCGGGGCGTCGATCTCGTCGGCGATCTCGCTGGGGCTCGCCACCCGGTGCTCGAGGACGCGGAGGATGTGGATGCGAAGCGGGTGCGCGAGACCCTTGACGAGGCGCGGATCATCGATCTCGGTGATCGGCTTCATGCCCACCGAGCGGTTGCGCACGCGGAGTCCATTCCGCATCGGAGCTTACGCGAAACATTGGCGCAATGTGCAAATTCGTTCACAGTGCCGTTTCGACTACCGTCCAACGCTCGGCCCCGGCGCCCCCCGGCGCCCCGCGGCTTGAGGGGCGCTCGCACCGTGATCCTGTTCCTTCACCATCGCTACCGCACCCCGGGGGGAGAGGAACGCGCCGTCGACGACCTGCGCTGGCTCGTCCGCGAGCGCCTCGGCGAGGATGCCGAGCTCGTGGAGCGTGATTCGGGCGCGGTCGGGACCCGGGCCGCCGCCGCCGGACTGCTCGCGGGCGGCCTGCATCCGGAGGGGGTCGCGCGCGCCGTGCGGCGCACCGGGGCGCGGATCGTGCACGCCCACAACCTGCATCCGACCTTTGGCTGGCGCTCGCTGGCCGCGGCACGAAGCGCCGGCGCGCGGGTCGTCCTGCACCTGCACCAGTACCGCATGGTGTGCGCGATCGGCGTCTGCTTTCGCGATGGTGCCGAGTGCACGCGCTGCCATGGGCGCAACACGCTGCCCGGGGTCCTGCTCAACTGCCGCGGGTCGCGGTCCGAGGCGGTCGCCTACGGGGCGGCCCTGTCGCTGTGGCAGCGGCGGCTGGCGGCCCACGTCGACGCCTTCGTCGTCCCCAGCCGATTCGCGCGGGAGCGTCTCCGGGCGTTGGGCGCTCCGGTCCAGGCGGCGTCCGTCGTACCCCACGTGACGAGGAGCTTCGCCGCCGGCGCGGCGGCCCGGCCGGCCGGCCCCGCCCTGGTCGTCTCGCGCCTGGCCCCGGAGAAGGGCGTCGACGTCGCCATCGAGGCCTGCCGGATCGCCGGTCTGGAGCTCGTGGTGGCCGGCGATGGTCCCGAGCGCGGGCGGCTCGAGCAGCTGGCCGTCGCCGGCGCCGGTGACGGGCCGGCGGGGCGGGTGCGGTTCGTCGGGCGCGTCGATGACGCCGCCCTGGCGGCACTGCGCGCCTCGGCCTCGGTGGCGATCGTGCCCTCGCGCTCGGCGGAGACGTTCGGCCTGGCCGCCGCCGAGGCGATGGCGGCAGGGTTGCCGGTGGCGGCCACCCGCGTCGGCGCGCTGCCCGAGCTCGTCCCCGCCGCCTGGCTGGCCCCCGCCGGCGACGCGCTGTCGCTGGCCGCGGTCATCTCGCGCCTGCACGCCGCCCCCGCCGCGGGCAGCGAGGCGCTCGCCCGGGCGCGGGCTCACACCGCGCCCGACGTCGTCGCGCCGGCGCTAGCGGCCGCCTACGCGCGCGCGATGTCGTGACCGCGCCCCGCAACTTTCGAGACAGAGGAGTGTTTCACTCACCAGTCCCAACCCATGCGGTGACATCATCTGTCTTGGGGTTGGGCTAGGGGTAGGTTCACGCCAGACCCCGTCCGGCAGGGGAACGCCGGACGGGAGCGTGACCTCCGCCCCGGGGCAGACTTCAATCCGCGGCGGCCTCCGCCGCGTCACCGGCCGCCGGCGCGGGGCCGCCGGAGCGACCCGCGGCCACCAGCGCGGCCAGGATCAGGGCCACCCCCACGAGCTGCAGGCCGCTCGGCGACTCGCTGAAGATGAGCGCCGCCAGCGCCACCGAGCCCACCGGCTGCACGGTCAGGATGACCGAGGTCAGCGCGGCCGGCAGCCGCGGCAGCGAGGCGCCGATGAGCAGCCAGCCCAGCACCTGTGAGGTCAGGCCGAGCACGACCAGCCACCCCGCGCCCGGCCACGTCGGCACCAGTCGAGCCTCGCCGATCACCACCCCCACCGCCACGCACAGCACCGCGGCCACGGCCGTTGCGTCGAACAGGGGACCGGCGATCCGCCGCAGGTCGGCGCCGCCGCGCCGCAGCAGGAGGAGAAACCCGACGTAGGCGCATCCGGCGCCGATCCCGAACAGGGTCCCGCGCTGCGGATCGTGGCCGAAGGCGCTGTGCTCGAGCACGCCGGAGATCAACAGCACCCCGACCAGCGAGATCGGCAGTGCGATCAGCACCGGGCGGCCGGGCCGCTCGGCCAGCAGCGCCCATGCCACCAACGGAACGAGAATGACCTGGATGTTGGCCAGCACGGTGGCCAGGCCGGCGCCGACGTCGGCGATCGAGTGGTGCCACAGCAGCAGGTCGGCGGCGAAGAACACGCCCGCGGCAAGGCCGGCTCGCCGCTCGCGCCAGGTGCGAGAGCCGCTGCGGCGATCCTCGCGCCAGGCGAGCAGCCCGAGGAGCGGCAGCGCGTACACGCAGCGGAAGATCGCGGCCGTGGAGGGCGATGCGTGGCTCAGCCGGACGAGGATGCTCGAGAAGGCGATCGTGATCGCACCCAGCAGCGCGTACAGCCGCTCGTTGCCCTCGACGGTCAGCCGCTGCCATGCCCGCCGGGGCTCGGTTGTCGCCGTGGCCATGCTTCTCGTCTAGCACGTCCCCGGTGATCGGACCGGCTATCGAGGACTGGCCGCACCCTCCGCGCAGGCCACCTGACAGCATGGCGCCCCTGATGGGAACGGCCGCCCAGCTCCGGCGTATCGAGGACGAGTGTGCCCGTGTCCTGCACCAGAACTGGCGCGAGGGCAGGCGCGTCGCCGACGGTGTTCCGTTTCACTACACCTGTCCCAGCCCCGGCCACTATCCCTGGCAGTGGTACTGGGACTCTGGCTTTGCCGCCATCGCCTGGCGCCATTTCGATGCCGAGCGCTCCTCGCTCGAGCTGCGATCGCTGCTGGCCGCCCAGCGCGAGGACGGCTTCATCGGCCACACCGTGTTCTGGAACGAGCCGCTCTCGGGCCTGCGCCGGTATACGTACAACGTCACCTCGCCCGACGCGTCCATGACCGCGAGCATCCAGCCGCCGCTGCTGGGCTGGGCGTGGCGGATCGCCGTCGGCGACCCGAGCGACGAGCCGCGGATCGCCGCCCACCACGCCTGGCTGGCCGAGCACCGCGACCTCGACGGCGACGGACTGCTGTGGATCGTGCAGCCCGACGAGTCGGGTCTCGACGCGTCCCCGCAGTTCGACGCGATCTGGGGCCGCCACGCCCATGACCAGCCCGGCTTCGTGCTGCTCGTGCACCGCAACCGCCGCCTCGGTTACGACCTGCGCCGCATCGCCGCGGCCGGCGGGCCGGTCTGCTGCGAGGTGACGACCAACGTGCTCTACAACCTCTCACGCCTGGCCCTCGGGCAGTCGTCGCTGACCGAGGCATTGATCGGGCGGACCTATGACCCCGGGCTCGGGCTGTTTTACCCCGAGTCCCGCCCGCGACCTCGCCGCCGTCCGGCGACGACGATCGCCGCCTTGACCCCCCTCGCGCTGCCTGACCTGCCCGAGGAGATCGGCCACCGGCTCGTGCGCGAGCACCTGCTTGACCCGGCCCGCTTCTGGAGGCCCGTGCCGCCGCCGTCGGTGTCAGTGTCGGATCCAAGCTTCTCCGTGCGCGACGCCCGGCGGTTCGTGCGCCGTTACTGGCGCGGGCCCACCTGGATCAACACAGCCTGGCTGTGCTGGCTGGGACTCGTGCGCCTCGGCTACGACGAGCAGGCCGACCAGCTGGCCGACCGGGTGGCGGGCGCGGTCGCGGCCGCGGGGTTGCGCGAGTACTACAACCCCGACACCGGCGCCGGGATGGGAGCGCGCGATTTCGCATGGTCGGCGCTGGCGCTCGAGCTCATCCGGGGAGACCGGGAGGCGGCCCGCTCCTCGTTTCTCAAACGTTCAGCCTAGGCCGCTACCGTGAATGCCATGGATACCGAACGCGAGATGAACCTCACCGACGAGCAGTGGCGGGCGCGGTTGACGCCCGAGCAGTACGAGGTGCTTCGCCGGCACGCGACCGAGCGGCCGTTCACCGGCGAGTACGTCAACGTCAAGGACGACGGCACCTACCGGTGCGCGGGGTGCGGCGCCGAGCTGTTCTCCTCCGACACGAAGTTCGAATCGGGAACCGGCTGGCCCAGCTTCTATGAGCCGGCGGTAGCCGAGAACGTCGAGCTGCGCGACGACAGCAGCTTCGGCATGCGTCGCACCGAGGTGCTGTGCAAGCGCTGCGGAGGCCACCTGGGCCACGTCTTCAACGATGGCCCCCGTCCCACCGGCCAGCGCTTCTGCATCAACTCCTGCGCTCTGGCGCTGGATTCCGCGGACGCCGAGTAGCGATCAGCCACCGTCGTCGGGGCCCGACGAGTCGGCGGCCTCCTCGGAGGCGCCAGCCGCCTCGCCGGACCCGCCGGCGGACCGCCGGCGCTCGCGGGACTTGACGAGCGCGTAGCCGCCGACGGCGACCACGGCGAGCGCCACCGCCGCATAGAGGCCGAACTTGGTGATCGCGTCGGCCGCAGCCGAGCCGGCGAAGTAGCCGACCAGGCCAAAGCTGACGCCCCACGTGATGCCGCCCAGCGCGTTGTAGAAGAAGAACTCCCGGAAGCGCATCTCGTTGATGCCCGCCAACCACGCGGCCGCAAACCGCACGAGGGCGATCCAGCGAGCCAGGAACACCGCCTTGGGCCCATGGCGAGCGAAGAAGCGGTCGCCGGCGGCGATCACTTCCATCCGACGGCGGTGAAACGGTCCGGGGTGCTCCAGGACCTCGCGTCCGAAGTGGCGACCGAGGAAGTAGCCGATGTTGTCGCCCACGATCGCCGAGCTGACGCCGATGACGATGACCAGCCAGATCTGGAGCTTGCCCTGGCTGGCCAGGACGGCGGCCAGCACGAGCGCCGTCTCGCCGGGTGACGGGACGCCGAGCGATTCCAGGCCGATGATCGCCGGGAGCGCATAGCCAAGGCTGCTGGAGACGCCGATGATCGCGGCCAGGGTGATCATGCCCCGGTCCCGGGCGGGCTCACGGTCCGGTCGCAGCGCGGCGCAGCACGGCCACCAGGGACAGCCCGAAGGGGAGCGTGCGCCCGCGTGACAGCCATTTCGCCTCCAGGGCGAGCGGGGCCTCCAGCGCATCGTTGAGCCAGGGCGGCCCGATGGCGAGATTGTTGCTGGAGCCGTTGTGGGCGCGCGACCGGCGCTGGGCGAGGCGGACCGCCGCCGCGGGCGCCAGGAGCACGCTGTTGAACGAGCTCAGGCGTGTCACCGTCCACCCGGCCGCGCGGGCGGCGCCTGACAGGGAGGCGCGGGTGTAGCGGCGGTAGTGATGGTTGGCCTCGTCGTGCAGCGACCACAGCGACGGGTAGGCGGGCACGGTGACGAGCAGCCAGCCCCCGGGGCGGCAGACGCGGAGCAGCTCGCCCAGCGCCGTGCGGTCGTCCTCCGTGTGCTCGATCACGTCCAGGCAGGTGATGAGGTCAAAGCTGGCGTCGGCCCAGGGCAGCTCCTCGAGGCGACCGACGCGCACCTCGCCGTGCCCGCGCGAGCGCGCGACCTCAGCGGCGTCCTCGTGCAGCTCGACGCCGCTCACCGTGCCGTAGGCGACGAGGTCGGCCAGCGTGCGCCCCGAGCCACAGCCGGCGTCGAGCACCTCGGCGTGGGCGGGCAGCGGGAGGCGCTCGAGCTCGGCACGGATGATCCGCCTCCGTCCCCGATACCACCAGTGATGCTCGTCGACGGCGAGCATCTCCTGCATCAGCCTCTCGTCCATAGCGACGGGATGCTGTCAGCTACGGCCGCCGGGCGGCGTCTGACGGGTCACGAGACCGCCACCAGCGGGTCGTGGTCGGCCGCGGGTGCCCGCGGGAGCTTGAGCGTGAAGGTCGCGCCCGCCCCCGCCCGCTCCTCGAGGACGAGCGCCCCGCCCATGCGCTCGGCCAGCTCGCGACCGATGGCCAGCCCGAGGCCGAAGCCGGCTTCGCCGGCGGTGTCACGTCCGCGGCGAAACCGGCTGAAGATCGCGTCGCGCTCCTCGTCGGCCACCCCGGGGCCCTCGTCGCAGACGCTGATGGCAACGTCCGGCGAGCGCTGGAGGGCGACGACGATCTCGGACCCCATGGGAGCGATGCGCACCGCGTTGTCGAGGAGGATGCGCAGGATCCGCGCGATGCTTCCGGGATCGCCGAGCGCCCACACCGCGCCCCCGAGATCGTCGAGGGACGAGCGAATGCCCCGGTCGGCCGTGCCGAGCTCGAACTCCGCCAGGACCGCCCGGCTGAGCTCGCCGAGCTCGACCGGCTCCGAGCGGAGCTCCACCTGGGCGTCGATGCGGCTGAGGTCGAGCAGGTCGGCCGCAAGCCGTCCGAGGCGCCGTGACTGGGCCCGGGCTCGTTCCAGCAGCGCCCGGGCATCGACCATGTCGGGATCGGGGTCACGGAGGTCCTCGTCGAGCAGCTCGAGCATGCCGTCCAGCGATGTCAGCGGAGTGCGCAGCTCGTGCGAGGCCGTCGCCACGAACGCGCGCCGTGCCTCCTCCTGGCTCTGCAGGCGCTGTTGCATGGTGGTCAGCGTCCGCGCCAGGTCTCCCACCTCGTCGCGTGCCCGGTCGACCGGGACCTGCACCCCGGGACCTTCATGAGCCAGCTCCAGGGCGGCCTCGCGCAGCCGGCGCAGGCGGCGAACCAGCCGGGCCGAGAGGGGGATCCCGAGGATCAGCGTGAGCGCCAGGCCGGCAAGCGCGGCGTCGAGGAACGCGCGGCGGACGACGCTCACGGCGTCGGCGATCTCGTCGATCGACTTGCGCGCGGTCAGCACGTACCACAGCCCGTGGTTCTTGAACGGGATCGCCGCCTCGACGAACTCGCTGCCATCCACCGAGAGGAACTGGTAGTGCGGTCGCCGAGTGCGGAACGCCTCAGTGACGCTCGCATCGCTGCCGTCGACCTCGTTCGTGCTGGCCGGCTGGGGGACGACCGGCACGCCGACGCCGTTGTTGCCGGGATAGCCGAACACGTTGACCCCGGCGCCCGTGGTGCTCTCCAGCTGGCGCTCCGCGCTCAGCATGTCGCCCTGCGAGGCGACGTCGTCGAGGGCCGGCAGCCGCTCGAAGCGCCGGATCTCATCTCGGTGCAGGTGCTTGGCAAGGGTCGAGCGCTCGGCGGTGCGCAGACTGTGCTCGAGCGGGCCGAGGAGAGCGACGGCGGCGATTGCCAGGGTGGCCACCGTGGTGACGAGCACGGCGCCGATGATGCGTCCGCGCAGCCCGAAGGCGCCTCGTCCGGGGAACCCTCCCACGGCTAGTGGTCCCCCCCGACCACTAGGGACCTCGCAGTCGATAGCCGGCGCCGCGCACGGTGAGGATGTAGCGCGGCTTCTCCGGCTCGGGCTCCAGCTTCTCTCGCAGGTGTCGGATGTGGACGTCGATGGCTCGCGGATCGCGATACGCGCTGTCGCCCCAGATCGCGCGTAACAGCTCTTGCCGGTTGAGCAGCCGTCCGGGGTCAGCCATCAGGGAATCGAGCAGCTCGAACTCGGAGAACGTCAGCTTGACCGGCCGGCCCTCGATCGTGACTTCCCGCTGTGCCCGATCGAGCGCGATCGGACCGACGATGAGCACCTCATCGCCCATCGCGCGCGTGCCGGCGCGGCGCAGCACCGCGCGGATCCGGCTGCGCAGCTCGGCCAGCCCGAACGGCTTGGTCACGTAGTCGTCGGCTCCCGCCTCCAGACCGAGGACAGCGTCAGCCTCGGAGTCCAGCGCGGTCAGCATGATGATCGGCACGACGTTGCGTCGGTTGCGCAGCGTCCGGCAGACCTCGTAGCCGTCCGGTCCGGACCCCAGCGCGACGTCGAGCAGCACGATGTCGAAGCTGTCGGTGCTCGCCCGATCGATGGCCGCGCGCCCATCCGCGACGGCCATCACGCGATGACCCTCGCGTGAGAACGACCGCGTCAGCATCTCGCGCAGATCAGACTCGTCGTCGACCACGAGAATGCTGAGCGTCGGGTCGGCGGGGCGGCCCGGAGACGGGGGTGGCTGGCTGGTCGGCGAGGTGGACACGGGCGTCCTTGCGATCGTATCGGGCGTCACTGCTGAGTCCGGGTGCGTGGTTCCTAGACCGTCTCGAGCTCTCTCGCTCCGGCCGGCTCGGAGCGGCTGGGGTCAGAGACCGCAAGGGCAATATGTCGCGGCGCCAGCCGGCCGGCATCGGCCCACGCCCACAGGGCGGCCAGCCACGTGAAGGTGGCCAGCACGACATGGACCCACACCATGTCAGCGGGGAGGTGCAGCTCGTACTGGACGCTGCCGACGAGGCCCTGGGCGGCGACGAGCACCCCGAGCACGGTCAGCGGCTCGAGTTCGTCTGCCGACGCGCCGCGGTGGCGGCGCAGGAGCCACACCGCGATCACGGCGACCCCGAACACCGCGGCGATCGTCGCATGACGATGGATCACCCACGTCAGGGTGTTGGTCCCCTCGAACGTGAGGCGGTGGATGCGCTGGCCGGAGAAGCCCCCGGAGTGCGGGCCGGCCGCCGTGGCCGCCGTACCCGCGAAGATCGTCACTCCGGCCAGGGGGGTGAGCGCGCGGACCGACCACACCGTCAGACGATCGCGGCTCAGGGCTCGCGCGGCGGGGTGCGGTTCGATCCCGCGAGCGCGCCAGGCGAGCGCGACCGCCGCGATCAGGATCAGCATCGACAGACCGAAGTGGCCCATCACGAACCCCGGGGCGAGGTGCTCGCGGACGGTGAAGCCACCGAGCACCGCCTGGGCGACGACGCCGAGGGGGAGGATCACCGCGAGCACCGCCAGGTCCCGACGAAACGGCCGGCGGGTGAAGGCGAGCACGCCGGCGATGACGGTGAGGACGCCGACCACGCCGGAGAGCGCGCGGTTGCCGAACTCGATCAGGGCATGACCCGACAGCGGCGGCAGCGGTCCGCCGTAGCAGCGCGGCCAGTTCGGGCAGCCGAGCCCGGAGTCGGTCAGGCGCACGGCGGCGCCGGTCATGACGATCAGCGTCAGCGAGGCAAGCGTGAGGTACGCGACGCGCCGGTAGCCGGTGGGGCCGACGGCGAGGCGCTCACGCATCGGGCACCGTCATCGGGACACCCGGCAGCGAGGGCCGCAGCTCGGCCAAGCGGGGGGCGGTCCGGTCCCGGCTTGAGACCGTCAGGCCGCCGTCGAGCTCCGGCCAGGCGATCCCCACGTCGGGATCATCGAAGGCGAACCCGCCCTCGGCCCCCGGGTCGTAGTAGGACGAGATCTTGTAGGTGACGTCGGCCAGTTCCGAGAGGACGCAGAAGCCGTGGGCGAAACCGTCGGGGACGTAGAGCTCGCGGTGGTCGATGTCGTCAAGCTCGAAGCCCTCCCACTGGCCGAACTGGGCCGAGTCCGGACGGATGTCGACGATCACGTCGAGAATTGCGCCCCGCACGCAGCGCACCAGCTTGGCCTGGCCGGGCTGGAAGTGCATGCCGCGCACGATCCCGCGGCGCGAACGCGAGTGGTTGTCCTGCACGAACTCGTCGAGCACGCCGAGCTCCCCGAGCACGTTGGTGCGATAAGCCTCGAGGAAGAAGCCGCGCTCGTCGCCGTGCACGACCGGGGCCAGCAGGACGGGGCCTATGAGCTTGGTCGGGAGCTTCTGCATCGGAAAAAAGACCGCTCGCTGACGATACCGAGCGCCTGCGGCGGGCGCCTCACGGCGCGGCGGCGTCGATTTGGGCCAGCCCGTCGTGGACGGCCCGCGTGGTGCGCTCCACGTCGCCGCTGGCCAACAGGTCGAGCAGGGCGCCGCGCAGGAGCGCGAGGACGAGCGTCCGTCGCCGCATCCCGAGCGGCGTGGCGCGCTCGGGCTCCGGCTGGGCCTGGCCGAGCAACCCCAGCCAATCCCGCACGGTGGCGTGGGCGAATCCCGCCCACGGACCCGCCGGCTCGACCAGTGAGCGCGAGTAGCTCTCCAGCCACAACCGCAGCAGACCCCGGTGCTCGGGGGCGGCCAGCCAGCTCCAGATCTCGCGGGCGGCGCGGGTCACGCCTACCGGCGAATCGGCCGTCAGGCGCTCGATCAGCTCGACCTCGTCGGCCCGCGCGCGGCTGAGCAGCGCCCGCACGAGGTTGTCCTTGCTCTCGAACAGGAACAGGAGCACGCGCGGGCTGGACTGCACGGCGACCGCCAGCGGCCGCAGCGACATCCCGGACAACCCATGCTCCAACACGTAGCGGTAGGCCTTCTCCAGTAGTTCGTCGCGGCGTGCCGAGGCGGCGGGAACAGTCTCGACGGGCACGCCGGGAGTGTACTGACACGATCGTTTCAGTAGTCTGACGAGCGTGCCGGTCACGACCGAGACCCCCGTCGCCATCCGTCCGCTGGGCCGGCCGGGCGACCTCGGGTGGGTGGTGATGGCCCACGGCGAGGTCTATGCCGCCGAGTTCGGGTGGGACGGCCGCTTCGAGGCCCTGGTGGCGCGGATCGTCTGCGACTACGCCGAGGCGCCCGAGGCGCGCCGCGGCGCCGCCTGGGTGGCCGAGCGCGCGGGCCGGCGGGTCGGCTGCGTGTTCTGCGTCCCCGGCGACGACCCCGGGACGGCGACGTTGCGCATCCTGCTCGTGGCTCCGGCGGCCCGCGGACACGCGCTCGGCGACCGGCTGGTGCAGACGGCGATCGAGTTCGCGCGCGGCGCGGGTTATCAGCGAATGCGGCTGTGGACCAACCACCCGCTGATCGCCGCGCGGCGCATCTACCTTCGTCACGGGTTTCGCCTGATCGACGAGGCGCCCCACGAGAGCTTCGGCGTCGCGCTCGTCGGCCAGACCTACGAGCTGGACCTGCACGCCGACTGAGTCGCCCGCCCGGGCTACAGCCGGAAGCGCCCGTCGGCGGCGATGTCGAAATGGCGCGTCGGGAAGTCCTCGCGTGAGAGGCGGGCCACGAGCCGCGCCGCGGCGTCGTCGCGTTCGGGATGCGGCAGGCCGTCAGCGAGGTGGACCGAGATCCAGCGGGCGGCCAGGAGCCCGCCGCGAGCAGACAGCCTCACGCGGAAGATCCCGCTCTCCGAGAGCAGGCCACCCCCCGACAGCGTGTGGTAGCCGACGAAGTTGCCCAGCGAGTAGGCGATCGGCCGCTTGCGGTAGCGCTCGACGCCGCGGATCACGTGGGGCCCGGATCCCAGCACGAGCGACGCTCCGGCGTCGATCGCCGCGTGCGCAAACGCTCGCGGGTCGCCGCGATCCTCGCCGAGGAAATGCTCCTCCCCGTACGGCGTGTGGTCGCGGTCGGCGCCCTCGGCCCCGGCGTGGATGAGAACGACGACCACGCGCGCCTGGCGACGGGCGCGGCGGATGAGCGCTCGAGCGGCGGGGATGTCGAGCAGGTTGGCGTCAAACGCGTAGGGGGCAAAGCCCACGAACGCGACGGGGGTCGTGCCCACCTTCACCGTCGTGATCTCGCCGGGCAGCCCGGTCTGGGCCACCCCGGCCCGGCGCAGCGCAGCGAGGGTCTGCGCGCGGCCGGATGCGCCGTAGTCCATCGAGTGGTTGTTGGCCTGGTTGACGAGATCAAATCCGGCCGCGCGCAGCTGCTCGGCGTCGGCGGGCGGCGCCTGAAAGGCAAAGCAGCTCCCACCGCCCGCTCCGGCTCCGCACTTGGACTCCCCGCCGCTTGACAACGTGCCCTCGAGGTTGCCCACCGTCAGGTCGGCACCGCGCAGGTATCCGCGCATCGCATGCACCGCGCCGAGAAAGCCCCCGGGGGGCAGGCCGCGCTCGGTGCTGAGCGCCATGTCGCCGACCCACTGCAGCGTGAGCGAGGGCGGCCGGCGGTGGCGGCCGTGCCGCCGGCCGTGGGCGGCAGCCGGCCCGGGGGCGGTCATTGAGGCGGCGACGACGGTCGCCGCGAGCAAACCGCGACCGATCGTCGACCGGCGGTGGGGGGATGCGCTGATCGTCACAGGGTCTCATCTAGGCTGTCCGCCGTGCCGGCCGGCCTTCCCCCACCTGTCCGCGTCGCTCCCGATGAGAGCGTTGAGTCCTACATGCGCTCGCGCCTGCGTCAGCACACCCTTGACTCCTATGCCGGGGTGAGCATGTCGAAGTTCCCCGAGGATCTCCGCGTCTACGAGCATCTTCTCTGGGAGTCGGCGGCGGACGTCGTCATCGAGCTCGGCGTGCAGTTCGGCGGATCGTCGTTGTGGTTTCGCGACCGGCTGCGTTCGTTCGCTCGCTACCGGCCGGCCTCGACCCAGCGGGTGATCGGGGTCGACGTCGACGTGGCATCGGCACGCGAGCACTTGACGACGGCGGATCCGGGCCACGGGGCCGCCATCACCCTGATCGAGGGCAGCGTCACCGATCCCGCGCTGGCCGACCGCGTCGCGGAGCACGTCCCCCTGGGCGCCCGCTGCCTGGTGATCGAGGACACCGCCCACACCTACGAGACGACCCTGGCGGCTCTGCGCGGGTTCTCCCGCTTCGTCTCCCCCCAGGGGTTCTTCGTCGTCGAGGACGGCTGTGTCGACGTCGAGGCGCTGCGCATCGCCGAGGACTGGCCGCGCGGCGTCCTGCCCGCGCTGGCGGACTGGCTCGAGCATGAGGGCGACGGGTTCGTCGTACGCGACGACCTCGAGCTCTACGGCGTGACCTGTCATCCCGGCGGCTTCTTGCAGAGGACCGGCTGATGGCGTTCGGACGGCGGCGCCGGATCGCCCCGGCACTGCGCGAGGAGCTCGCCCGCGAGCCCAACTGGATGTACCCGTGGTCGCTGCCGGGGGGCGCTGAGCTGACGCTGCTCAACCCCGAGCTGGGCAGCGTGCACGAGACTCGCGCCGAGATGATCGAGCCGGCGGTGCGTGCGGCGCTCGCGCGATCGGACCGCCCAACCGCGATCGACCTGGCGTGCAGCGAGGGCTGGTTTGCCCACAAGCTGCTGGCGTGGGGCGCCGATCACGTGATCGGCCTGGACATCCGGCCGCAGAACGTTCGTCGCGCGCAGCTGATGCGCGAGCATTTCCGTATCGCACCGGAGCGTCTGGAGCTACGCGAGAGCAACCTCTATGAACTGCCCGTCACCGCCGCCGACGCGCAGTTCGACGTCGTGCTCCTCCTCGGTCTCGTCTACCACGTGGAGGACCCGGTCGGAGCGTTGCGGCGGGCCCGCGCGCTGACGCGGGGAGTGACGATCGTCGAGAGCCAGCTCACCCGTCAGGTGGAGCCCATCGTGCACGGCTGGGGCACCTCGACATCCGCCGAAGAGGCGCTGGGGAGCTTCGCCACCCGCATGGAGCCCGACGCCGAGATCAACCCGGTCGCCTCGTCGGGCGGCGTCCTGAGCCTCATTCCCAACCGGGTGGCCCTGCAGCAGATGGCGGTCGTCGCCGGGTTCGCGCGCACCGAGTTCCTCACCCCGGCGCCCCACCACAACCCCCAGTACGTCCACGGTGACCGCGCCGTAATGGTCGCCTGGGTCTAGAGCGCCCACGCACCGCCGACGAGCACGGGCAGCTCGCGGCCGTCACGGGTCGTGCCGGTGACCTCGACCTCGGGGCCGCCGATCATGAAGTCGGTGTGCACGGCGCTCGAGTTGACCCGGTGAGCCACATCGCCGCCCCCGTCCGCGGTCAGGTGCGGGAAGCCCGAGCCGAGGGCGATGTGGCTGGCGGCGTTCTCGTCCAGGAGCGTGTCGTGGAACACCCGTCCGGTGCGGCCCACCCGCCCGCTGCCATCGACGAGGGCCACCTCGCCCAGCCGGTCGGCATCGACATCGCGACGCACCAGCTCGCGCATGAGCTCCGCACCGGAGTCGGCGTCGATCTCGACCGCGCGCCCCCCGGAGAAGCGGATCCGCAACCGGTCGACCAGGCGTCCCGAGACGAGCAGCGGTTTGGTGGAGCTCACCGTTCCGTCCACCCGCTCCGGGTCCGGACTGGTGAAGACCTCCTCGGTCGGCAGGTTCGGCAGGTGCTCGAGGCCCCACGCGGTGCGCATGCCGCCACCGTGCCACCCCATCCCCGGCAGCAGGCCGACCACGAGGTCGGTCCCCGGACCGCGAAAGTGAAGGGCGTCCAGCCGGGCCGCCTGGAGGCGGTCGCAGGCCCGCTGCAGCTCGGCCGAGCGCTGCCTCCAGGCCTTGACCGGATCGGGTTCCCCCAGGCGGCAGATGTCGGCCACGTCGCGCCACAGCGCGGCCAGGGGATCGCTGTCGGTCTCGCCGTAGACGAGCTGCGCCCACTCCTCGGTGGGCCCGGGCACGATCGTCCAGCTGATCTCGCCGCGATCGATCACCTCGGCCCACTCGACGAGGGCGACGCTGTCTCGGCCGATCCGTCCCGGATCGAGGTCGTCGAGCAGGCCCGGTGCGGTCAACCCGCTGAGCCCAATCCACGCGGCGTGCAGCTCGGCCATCTGACCCGGTCGCTGGCGGACCCAGGGGATGACGTCGCCGAGGGCCGAGTCGGGCGCGCGTTGCAGACGGGCTCGTCGCACGTGCGGGTCGGAGTAGTCGACCTGAACCTGGTGAGCGCCGCGGTCATAGCACGCGGCGGCGATCGCTCGGGCGAGAGGCTCCTGCCCCAGCGCCGCCGAGACGATCACCGTCTGCCCAGGACTGACGTTGGCGCCCGCGCTGACCGCCAGCTGCGCGAGCGCGTCAATCGTGGACGGCATGGACCGCCGTCCTCTCGACCTCCCGGGTTGCCACCGCCGGCCGCGGTGCCGGCGTGGCTGCCTGATCGACGAGCGTGGCGAACGCCGGCTCCACCAGCTCACGCCACCGTTCGCTGGCCACCGCGTGGGCGGCCAGCACGTAGGCCACCATCAGCATCGCGACGGGAACCTCCAGGGCGATATAGCGAAACCCGGCGGCCATCGTCGCCAGCAAGAGCAGGAGGTAGTTGGCGCCGACCGCGATCGGCAGCAGTAGGAAGTGCCACGCCAGGCGTCGGAGACGCCGCAGCAGCAAACCCGAACACAGGATGATCACCAGCAGCCAGGTCCAGGGAATATCGAGTGGAAACCAGACGACAGCCGGGCCGACGAAGTGCGCGAGGACGCGAGACGCGAACCGGTAGTTGCCCGGGAATACGAGCGGGTATCCGTAGTTGTTCGGACTCAGCTCCGGCAGGTAGGCGTCGGTCGGATGGCGCCACAGGCCGAGCTGGATTGCGAGGAGTCGGATCCTCCCCCACGCGTAGTCGAGCGGATCGGCGACGATCGACTTGAGCCACGCCGACTGCAGGATCGAGTTCTCGTGAGAGGCGATCGTGGTGCTCGCGAAATTGATCAGCGCGGCGGCGTTGTTCGGGTACATCGTGATGACGTTGGTCGGATCGAACAGCCGCTCGAGGCTCGCCTCTCGCGAGTCCGGCGGGCTGACCCACCCCGGATGCCCCCCGCGGGTGACCGCCGCCGGAAAGCGGTCCTGGTGGCCGAGCACGCTGATCGAGGCAAGGTCATAGACGTAGGTGAATCGCTGGGGATCGACGGCCCGGACCCCGGCGAGGGAATAGCCGACGATTGATCCCAGGCCCACCGCGCCGGTGGCGACGACGGCGGTCACGACGGCCACCGCGATCTGGCGCCGACCGAGCGTTCCCCCGCCGTCACCTCGGCGCAAGCGCCACCACAGCGCGAGCCCGAGGGTCAGGGCGAAGACACCGGCAATCGCGTTCTGGCGGCACAGGTAGGCCATGACCTCGCTGGCAACCGCGCCGATCGCCAGCCATGTTCGTCCTGCCGTCGAGCCACCTCTCCCCTGGACAAGGCGTCCGAAGAGCCCGAACCCGCAGAACGTGAATCCTAGGTAGAAGAGGTCACGAGACAGTCCGCTGAGGTCTCCGTAGACGGGCGGCAGGATGCAGATGAAGAGCGTGAGGAGCGCCGCCGGGACACGTCTGAGACAGAACCGGGCACAGAGATAGATCCCGCAGACCACGAGCGCGACACCGATCGCGAAGACGCCGCTGATGCCAAGGCCGAGATGGAGCCACCAGTGCAAAAGCCACGCGCCGAATGGCGTCCACCAGTTCGTGTACTGGCTCGAGGCGGCCTGATAGATCGTCTGGTTGCTATCGGGAGAGATCAAGCCGGGCCAGAACGCGAGCCACACCGTCAGGCAGCTCACGACCAGCAGTCCCCAAGCCACGACCCGGCTGTCGCGCCAGGCCAGGACGGTCTGCCACGAGGGTCGGATGCTGCGGAGCTCGAACCGACGGCGGGTCGTCGTCATCGACACCCGCCGTCTATCGCCGACGGCGGCGCGCGGCGCGCCCGCGGAGCTCTCTGAGGGCGACGATCAGCCGCCATCCACGAGACCCCTCGATCGCGCTGAGCCGCGCCGCCAGGCGCTCACGCTCGGCGTCGCGGGCGGTCAGCTCGGCGCGCAGGGCTGACTCGACCTCCTCGCCCGTCAGGCCGTCCATCCGGCCTTCTCGCTGCTCGAGCGTCACCAGGACATCCACCATCGGGCGGACAACCTGGGAGAGCTCGTGGAAGCTATCGCCACGGAGCTGCGTTGGCGAAAGCTCGGCATCGACGACGATCAACCCGAGCCCGCCCCAGAGCTCGAGCCGGAAGGGCCCGTTCCGAGGCACATAGCCCGGAACGAGATCCAGGTCAAAAAGCGCCACCTTGGGATGATCCTGCACGTGAGCGGCTTCGATCCCGCGCCGGACCTCGGGGTTGAAGGTGTCGTGGAGGACGATGATCGTTCTGACCACGGCATCGGAACCGAGCACGTCGAGGATGTCGCGCTTCACGCCGTCCGCGGAATGATCGCCATCGATCAGGACGAAGTCGATCGAGCGTTGCTCGGCGGCGGTGTGCTCGAGAAACTCGACCAGCAGCTGGTGGCTGTCGCCCGTGTGAAACGTGACGTTCTCCAACTGGGCAACCTCGTCGACCGGCGCAACGAGATCGAAGGAGTGCACCTCGTCGCTATGGGCGGCGATGCGTTTGAGGCTGCCGCCCTCGGCGGTCCCGATCTCAACGGCCAGCTTGGGCGACACCTGGGAGACGAGGCCCTCGAACGCCGCCCGTTCGCCATAGGACATCTGCCAGGCCTGATGGGCGAAGACGGGCAGGCGTAGCGGCGTCTCGGTGTTCGATGCCATCGGGGTCCGGAGGCTAGCGGCTGGCGCCCCCCGAACGTCGGCCAGCGCCGGGCGCGGCGCTACCGGCGCGCAGCCAGGAACGCGTCCGCCTCGGCCAGTGACTCGGGGGTCCCGATCTCGTAGAAGCGCTCGGTGGCGCGGTAGCCGAACAGGGCGCCCCGCGCCGACAGGAGGTGGTACAGGTCGGCCAGCTCGGTCACCTCGGTCCCCACCAGCTCGAGCACGTCGCCGGTCAATCCCCCCAGGCCGTAGTCGATCCAGCTCATCGACGGATCAGGGGATCGTTTGTCATAGCGCGTGACCAGCCGGCCGTCGAAGGCGGCGTTCGACGTGTCCCAGCGTCCCGCGTTGCGCAGCACCGTCATCATCGCGGGTAGCCCGCTCCGCGCCCACGAGCGGGCGGCGTCGCCGTACTCGATGCGCAGATAGGTGTCGCCATAGAGCACGAGGAAGCGATCGCCGAGACGATCGGCGGCCTGGCGAACCGCCCCCAGCGTCCCCAGGGGGGTGGGACCGTCGTAGCTGTAGTGCAGCGCCATCCCGAACTGCGCGGTGCCGATGCGCCGCTCGATCTGCTCGCCGAGATAGCCGACGCAGATGACGGCCTCGCGGGCGCCGTGATCGGCGAGCAGGCGCAGCTGATGGATCAGGAACGGCTCGCCGGCAACGTCGAGCAGCGGCTTGGGGGTGTCGCGGACCTTGGCGCCGAGCCGCGTTCCGAGACCTCCGGCGAGAATGCAGATCGGCGGCAGCGGCTCGGCCACCGCTCAGGCATATTCGCTGGACTGAGCGCCGACGAAGTCGAAGTCGAAGGGGAGCTCGACCGCCCCGGCCGCGGCCATCGCCTGCCGGGTGTCGGCGGGATTGCGCGCGAACACGAGCAGAAAGCCGCCCCCGCCGGCCCCGACCAGCTTGCCGCCGATGACCCCGCTGCGCCGAGCCAGCGTGTAGAGCTCATCGATCCGATCGGTGGCCATGCCCGGCGAGCGCCGCCGCTTGTTGAGCCAATGCTCGTGCATGAGCTCGGCGTAGGCGAACAGGTCGCCGGCCAGGAGCAGGTCGCGGCTCTGGACGCCCATCTCCTTGGTCCGGTGCATGTTCTCGACCATCTCGCTGTCGCCCGTCTTGGTCCGCGTGTCCTGGTCTGAGAGCACAACGGAGGCGTTGCGGGCCTCGCCCGTGTAGAACAGCAGCAGTTGCTCGCGCAACGAGCGCAGCGTCTGGGGATCGAACTCCAGGGGCTCGACGGTCACCTGCCCGTCGATGTCGAACGTGTAGGCGCAGATCCCGCCGTGAGCGGCGACGTACGGGTCCTGCTTGCCGCACGGCTCGTGCAGGATGTCGATCTCGATCTCCGCCGAGGACTCGGCCGAGCGCCGACTGGGTGATCGAGGTGCGGCGGGCATGGGCCAGGCCCTTGAGCAGCGCCACCGTAAACGCTCCCGACGAGCCCATTCCCGTCCCCGCGGGGACGTCGGCGACGGAGGCGATCTCGAGCGGGTTACCGCGCCAGTGGCGCTTGAGCGCCTCGCGGAGAATCGGGTGCTGGATCTCCGAGACGGCCTCCACGTCCTCGGTCTTGGAGTACTTCATGAGGTAGCGCCGCTGAAACACGGTGTGCATCAGCATGTAGACGTACTTGTCGATCGCGCCGGCCACGAGAAAGCCGCCGTGCTCGGAGTAGTAGGACGGAAGATCGGTGCCGCCACCGCCGAGCGAGATCCGCAGCGGGCGCCTGGCTGAAGATCACGCTCATCGGCTAGCGCTCCGCAGGTCGCAAGGCGACGAACCGGCACCGCCGGTGGTCAGCGTCCGCTGCACCGCGCTCAGACCGTGAAGCCCGCGGCGAGCGCGTCACGCCGGAACATCTGCACCGTCTCCAGCGAGTACTGGAGCAGGTCCTTGCCGAGCAGATCGAGCTTCTTGAGCATGTCGTTGGTGATCGTGATGATGTGGCATCCGACCTGATCGGCCTGCACGACGTTGAGGATCTCGCGCGGAGAGGCCCAGATCAGCTCCGCCCGCGGCGCCTGCACCATGATGTCGACGGCCCGGGCCATGAGCGGAACCGGGTCGATGCCGGCATCGGCGATACGGCCGGCGAACACCGAGATGCACGACGGAGCACCGTCCTTGATCGCCTCCGTGATCAGCTCCACCTGGGCCGTGGTGAACACCGCGGTGACGTTCACCTTGACCCCGCTCTCCGAGAGCTCGCGCACGAGCGGCGCCATCGACTCGCCCGACGTGGTCGAGACCGGGATCTTGACGTATACGTTCTCGCCCCATCCGGCGATCATCGTCGCCTGGCGGCGCATCTCGTCGGTGTCATCGGCGAACACCTCGAACGAGATCGGATGGGTCGTGATGCGCTCCAGCAGCCGCCTCGCGAACTCCTCGTAATCGGTCAGCCCCGCCTTCCACATCAGCGTGGGGTTGGTGGTGAAGCCGGCGATTCGCTTGTCCGCGGCGAGCGCGAGGATCGCATCCAGATCCGCGCCGTCGGCGAAGATCTTGACGTTCAGATCATCGATCACCGGGGTCAATTTACTCCTTCGCGGCGACGATACGCTCGGCGGCGGCGGCCAGGTCGGCAGCGGTGCAATCCGGCATCTCCGCGCGGGAGCGCTTGTGGTCGCTGCCCGGGGTCTCCACGAGGATGGTCCGGCAGCCCGCCGCCCGCCCGGCCGCCACGTCGGCGTCCGTGTCGCCGACCATCCACGACGCCGACAGCTCGATGTCCAGCTCGTTCGCGGCCGACACGAGCATGCCGGGCGCCGGCTTGCGGCAGTCACAGGCCCCCGACAGCTCGGGCACGACGCCGTCGGGATGGTGCAGGCACAGTCGAAAGGCGTCGAGTCGCACCCCCTCGGCA
Source organism: uncultured Solirubrobacteraceae bacterium (assembly GCA_963744845.1). Taxonomy (GTDB): domain Bacteria; phylum Actinomycetota; class Thermoleophilia; order Solirubrobacterales; family Solirubrobacteraceae; genus Palsa-465. The sequence goes on along the minus strand of CAVUVE010000006.1, from coordinate 130,708 downwards.
CCGAGCAGCTCGATGACCCGCCCGTGCACCTCCCATAGCTCCGCGGCCGGGAGTCGTCCCTTGGCGGCGGCCGGCTGGTTGGAGACTCCGACGAGCGTCCAGCCGGCCCCGGCGAGGCGACGCAGGGCGGCGGCAGCCCCGTCGATCAGCGCTACGTCCGCCACCGTCAGCGGTGACTCCGGCCGCCCGCTGGCCGGATCGGCGACCAGCTCGTTGATCACGCCGTCGCGGTCGACGAACACCGCCGCCGAGCTCACGCGGAGTCGGCGGCGCTCAGCGACTCCCAGTGACCGGCCTGCAGCGCCAGCTCTGGATGGGAGACGAGCGCGTGCCACACCACCGCCTGAAAGGCCTCCACCAGAGGGGTCTTGAGCTCAGCGGGGGCTGACACGACGATCGCCGTGTCGGCGAGCCGCGCGAGCGTGCCGTCCGGCGACCCAACGATCCCGTAGATCAGCGCGCCGCGCTCCCGGGCGAGCTCGATCGCGTTGACGAGGTTGATCGAGACGTTGTGCTCGCGCGAGCCGCCGCCGACGCTGAACACCATCAGCCCGTCATCCTGCGACAGCTTGGAGACGGCCAACCACTCGGTGAACGACGTGTCCCAGCCATCGTCGTTGGTGCGGGCGGTCAGCTCGGAGACGTTGTCGGTGGGGGCGTAGCTCTCGATCCGGCAGAGCTTGCGAAAGTCGTTGACCGCGTGGGAGGCGTGGCCGGCGCCGCCGCCGACGCCGAGGATGAACAACCGCCCGCCGCGCTCGCGCAGCGCCGCCAGGCCGCGGGCCATCTCGTCGACGCCGGCGAGGTCGATCTCGTGGGCGATCTCGGCGGCCGCGTTGAAGTAGCGCGTCGTGTGCTCGCTGACAGTCACCTCGGTAAGGCTACGGACTTGGTTTCCGGGCGACTCCGACCGTCTGCCACCCGAGCGGTGAGCGGGGCAGGCTGAGGGTCAGCAGCGGGCGGAAGGCGAGCATCGCCGCCTGGATCATCTTGGCCTGGGGCGTATCACGAGCCTCGTTGCTGGCATCGGTGACCAGCCGCTCCCCGCGAGCGATCACCAGGCCGCGATAGAGGTTGAAGAACGGAAAGCCCGCCCCGGCGACCAGCGTGACGTCGAACCCCGCGGCTTCCAGGATCTCGCGGAGGTCGCCCGGCGAGAAATGCCGACGATGGCCGATGTGGCGATCGAACGCGGACATCGGACCGCCGGGGACGGTCACGACGAACCGACACCCGGGCCCCAACCAGGAACGGGCGTTGCGCAGCAACGTGACCGGCTCGTCGACATGCTCGAGGACCTCCGAGCAGACCGCGTGCGTCGCCCAGCCCGCCTCGCCCGCGAGCGGCTCGGTCTCGCTCAGCAGATCACAGACACGCAGCCGTGCGCCGGGGACCTTGCGCGCCGATTCGGCCACACCGGCCGGGCTCAGCTCCAGTCCCGAGAGCTGCGCGCTGGGCCACCGCCGCGCCGCCGCGGCCAGGAGCTCGCCGTTGCCGCTGCCGATATCGAGCAGGCGATCCGGCGTTGTGGCACGGCCGAGGAGAAACAGCGCGAGCAGACGGCGATAGTCCTGCGCGGGGTTTCGCTCGTTCGCGTCTCCGTACTCGGTCCAGTGGCCGTCCCAGTCATCGCCGGCGGCGACGTTCGCGCCCACCGGGTTCATTGCTGTCCGGCCGAGAGATCCTCGAGCATCGAGCGCATCGAGGCCCGGAGTGCCCCCGCCGAATCGGTCGACGGCGCCCACCCCAGCGCCCGGATCCGGCCGGTGTTCAGCCTGACCACCGGTACGTCGCCCTTCCATCCCCGCGACTGCTCGCCGTACTGGACATCCACCGCGCCGGGATCCAGGGCCAGCGCCTCGAGCGCCAGCCCGACGATCTCGCGCACCGTGACGTAGTCGCCGGTCGCGACGTTGAAGCTCTGAAACGGCATGTCGGAGTCGGCGTCGAGCGCCGTGAGAAATGCGGCCACGACATCCGTGGCCAGGATGTAGGACTTCGACTGCGTGCCGTTTCCGAGCACCGACAGCTGCGTGGGATCCGCGCGCAGCCGCCGTACGAAGTCGAAGCCGACGCCGTGCGTCTGACGTCGGCCGACGACGTTTCCGTTTCGGAAGGCGCAGCCCTGCATGTCGAACATGTGGGCGTAGGCGCAGATCAGGGTCTCGCCGGCGAGCTTGCTGGCGCCGTAGGTCGAGACCGGGACGAGCGGCCCGTGGTCCTCGGTCGCCTCGATCTCTCCGAGATCTCCGTACACGCCGCTCCCCGACGAATAGGCGATGCGCCGCACCCCGGTTCGTCGCATCGCCTCCACCACGTGGTGGGTGATCAGCGTTCCCTGATCGAAGTCGATCGCGGGATCGGTCATCGCCGCGGCGATGTCCGGGTTGGAGGCGAGGTGGATCACCAGATCATGGCCGGCCATCGCCTCGCACAGGCGCGGCAGGTCGTTCGCGTCGGCCCGCACCACCTCCAGGCGCTCGTCACCCACGTGATCGCCGTAATGCCACTCCTGGCCCGAGGTGAAGTTGTCATACAGGGTCAGGCGCTCCGTCCGGTCGTCGGCGAGCAGCGCATCGGTGAAATGGCTCCCGATGAACCCCGCCCCGCCCACGATGATCACTCGCGCCCGGGAGCCGCTCATGCCGGCACTCGGCACACGGCTGACGTGTTGAGGCCGAACTTGTGGCGGCGGCAGCGGATGAGGCTTGGCTTGAACCCGGCCCGGACGAGCATCGGCCACAGGTCCCGGGGGTCGTAGTAGGACTTGTGGTCGTCCATCTCCTCTGCCGGGCTGACCCCGAGTCGGAACGCCGCCAGTTCGAGCAGGGGCTTGCCCCACCACGACGGCACGTTGAGGATCGCCACGCCGCCCGGCCCGAGGAGCCGGTGGAAGTGATCGAGCGCGGTCTGCGGCTCCCAGAGGTGCTCGAGCACCGACAAACAGAGAATGACGTCCAGCGAGGCGGACTCGAGGGTCGGCAGGACCTCGAGCACAGACCCTTCGATGGCCGTCACGCGAGGATCGCGCTTGAGGTCGTCGGCGAGCGCGAGATCGACGAGGAGGGCGTGAGCGACGAGCCCGAGCTGCGTCCGGGCGAACGACGCCTGGTATCCGCAGCCGAAGTCGGCCAGACGAGCCCCCTCGAATCGCGCGGCGCCTCGAGCGGCTCGCGCCCCGAGCCAGACGCCGAACCGGTCGACGACGGTCGGGGGTCGGTGCTGGCCGTAGGACGAGCTGCGCGCGCGGGTGGCCGTCATCGCTTGACCACGATGCCGTGGCCGTTGAGGTTGTGCAGCACGAGACGGTCCGGCAGTTGGCGCTGCTCGTCGACGAACCGTGTCACCCCGGGACACGCCGGAAACCCGTAGTCATCGAACACCGCGACGCCTCCGGGACTCAGCCGCGGCCACGCCCAATCGAAGACGTCCTTGGCCGACTGGTAGACGTCGACGTCGACGTGCACGAGCCGGAATGCCGCGGCGGTCACCTGTGCCGACGTGTCGTCGGGGAAGATGCCCTGGCACAGCTCGACGTTGCGCAGCGCCATCCGGGCGACGAGCGCCTCGACGATCGCCTTCGAGGTGTCGTCGTGCTTGCCGTCGCGGTAGTAGATGTCATCGGGGCCGGTCTTGACGACCCCCTCCCACGTGTCGCACAGGTACACAGGGTCGTCGAAGCCGAGGCTCGCCATCCGTGCCGCCATCAGGGCGCCGCTGCCGCCACGCCAGACCCCGACCTCGAGCACGCCACCGGGAATCTCGGACAACTCCCCCAGCAGGCTCCACAACTCGTAGCAGCGCCAGACGTCGACCAGGGTGTTGGCCTTCACCTGGCCATAGGCGGCCTGGAAGGCGACGTCGGATTGCCACGGGGCGTAGGTGGAGATCGGGTACGCCATCGCGTGGGCACCGGACCGCACCGCCTCGCCGCGGACGAGCGGAAGCGCCAGCCCCTTGGCCAGGGAGCGCCCGCAACGATGAAGCAGCCCGCCGTAGTAGCGGGCGTAGAACCTCGGCTTGCTCTGCATCTACTGGCGGAGCTTAGGTCGGCCGCGGGCGGTCGCGACGACCGCCCCATGCAGCAGCAGGACGAACGCGAACAGCTGCGCTCCCGCGATGACGGCGGCCAGGCCGGTGACGGCGAGGTGGTCCTGAACGAAATTCGCCGACGTCAACAGCAGGTTGTTGTTCAGATAGGCGATCGCGAGGGGGGCCGCGAGCCCCAGGCCGATGAGCATGAGAAGCGCCGCGAGAAGCACTGTCCGGGTGTACGGGAAGATGCGCAGCCACCGCCGGGTTCGCCGGCCGGTGAAGTCGAACAGCACCTGTGCGATGGCGCCGAGAAACGATGCCTGGAGCCCGACGACGAACGCGCCGACGGCCAAGAACTGCCAGTTGAGCGAGAGCGTGACCGGCCCGATCGTGAGGTTGCCGAAGCTGACCGCGAGGGTGACGATGAAGCCGAGGAGCGCGAGCACGATGCCCGGCTTGAGCACGAAGAAGTCCGACCCGTAGATGAACATCGCCCGCAGGTTGATCCACGCCGCCGACCACGGCGAGAACCACCCCGAGCGCTTGTGGTGGCTGAGCCGGCCCTCGCGATCGGCGAGGAAGCGGACCGGGACCTCAGTGGTGCGCAGCTCCATCTGCACGGACTTCAGCACCATCTCGGACGCGTACTCCCAGGACTCGGAATGCAGGTCCATGCGAACGAGGGCCTCGCGGGTGATGCCCCGCATGCCGCAGTGAATGTCCGAGAACTGACTGGAGAACAGCCGGTTGAGGATCCACGTCGTGAGCGGCGTTCCGAAGTACTGGTGCAGCGCGGGCATGGCTCCGGGCTCGATCGAGCCCTTCCAGCGCGAACCCATCACGTACTCGTACCCGGCTTGGAACTTCTCCACGAACGGCCGCAGCAGGCGAAAGTCGTAGGTGCAGTCGGCATCGCCCATCACCACCCACGAGCCGCGGATCATCGGAATCGCGTCCATGTAGGCCCGCCCCAGACCCCGCTTGGGCACCCGGAGAACACGCGCCCCGGCCGCGCACGCCAGCTCCGGCGTGCGGTCGGTGGAGGAGTCGACGATCAGGATCTCGCCCTTCACCCCCGCGTCGGCCAGCCCCTGGCGACACCAGGCGACGAAGTCGGTGATCGTCAGTTCCTCGTTGAGAGCAGGGATCACGATCGAGAGATCGGGATCGTCGACGTCGTCCTCGGGAATCAGCAGCTCGAGCTCTGAATCGCTCGGGCCGACAGCCAGGCTCGTCATCGAGGTTCGGCTTGCACCGCCGAGACCGGCAGCTCCGTTGATGTTGCGCGCTCCAGAACGGGCAGAATGTTGGCATGCAATCGATCCGCGCGCTGCTTCGTCACCCGCTCGCCGGCCCGGCCATTCGCTACGGAATCGCGGGCGGCACGGTGGCGGGGGTGTACCTCGCGACGCCGCTGCTGCTCAACGGTGTCCTCGGCGTGGCGCTCCAGGTCGCGATCCCGATCGCCTACCTGATGGCGATCGTGCTGCACTTCAACCTGCAGCGCCGGTTCGTCTTCCTGCACGTCGACGAGTTCGCGCTGACGGTCCGCCAGCAGATCGGCCGCTACGCGGCCATCGGCGCGATTCAGTACCCAACCACGGCGCTGGCCACCGCGTTCTTGCCGCGCCTGCTGGGGGTCTCCGATCGGGTGATGTTCGTGATCATCACGCTCGTCATCTCCGTCACCTTCTTCCTTGTCCTGCGGGGGCACGTGTTTCATCCCACCGTCGAGGAGGAGCTGGTGGCCGAGGCGATCGCCGAGCGGGAGCCCGATCCGGTCACGTCGTGATGGTGCCCGAGCTCGCGTTCGTCCTGGCTCCGCGCCAGAACCTCTTCTTCCACGAGTTGGTGCAAGCGTTGGCCAACGAGGCCGCCGGCCAGGACGTGCGCGCCTCCGTGCACATCGGCAACTTCCCGCCTCCGCGCCCGGATCTCGTCTACGTGATGGTGCCCCCGCACGAGTACTTCACGATCATGCACGGCCGCCACGGGCCCCTCCCGGAGGTCCTCAAGCGCACGATCTTCATCTGCGCCGAGCAGCCGAACACGCCGTTCTTTGACTCCAACGTGGAGCTGGCCCCGCGCGGCGGCGCCGTGTTCGACATCAATCGCTATGCGGTGCGCGCGTTCGCCGAGCACGGGATCGAGGCCCAGCATCTCCAGCTCGGCTGGACCCAGGCCTGGGATCATCTCGCCGAGCGCGAGCGCGACATCGACGTGCTGTTCATGGGGACCCTCACCGAACGGCGAGCGCGACTGCTTGGGTCCTATGGGCGCACCTTCTCCCGCTACCGGGTGGAGCTGGTGCTGTCGGACAACTCACGGCCGAACTGGGCGCCCTCGGGCAGCTACCGGGACGCCGAGGCCAAGTGGGACCTGCTGGGGCGCGCCAAGATCCTCATCAACCTCCACCAGGAGGCCAATCCGTACTTCGAGTGGCTGCGGGTCGTCCAGGCGATCAGCACCGGAGCGGTCGTGGTCTCCGAGCACTCGGTCGATTTCGCCCCGCTCGTTCCCGGCGAGGACCTGATGATGGGCGAGCCCGAGTCGCTGGACCTGCTCGTCGAGCTGCTGCTGGAGGACGGCGACCGTCGCTGGAAGATGCAGACCGCGGCCTACCGCAAGGTTCGCGAGGAGCTGCGGCTCGCCCCGGCGGTCACGCGACTCATCGCCGCCGCCTCCGAATTGGCTGCCGGCGAACCGATTCGCCATCCCGATCACCGGTTCTTCGTGCAGCCCCAGGCCGATCCCGACCGGCTGCCGTTCCTCTCCCAGGCCGACGACCAACCGCACTCGACGACGTCGGGCGATCACAACGCGGCGTGGATCAGACGCGGCCTCAAGGACCTGCGGCTCGAGATGCTGGAGATCAAGCGGACCCTGGCCAGCGCCCGGCTCGAGGCGGCCGGGGGGTCTGCGCCACCGCCGCTCGAGCTCGTCGCCAAGACGCACGCGTTCGCCCCGGCCGCGCCGCGCGTGTCCGTGCTGACCGCGCTCTATAACCACGCCTCCCACGTGACCGCGGCGTTGTCCTCGGCCGCGCGCTCACGTGATTGCTCGTATGAGCTGATCGTCGTCGATGACGGCTCCTCGGACGAATCGTCGGCGGTCGTGATCGACTGGATGGACCGCCACGACGACATCCCGGCGCTCCTGCTGCGCCATCCGGTCAATCGCGGACTGGCGGCGGCGCGCAACGCCGCGCTGGGCATGGCTCGCGGCGAGTTCTGCTTCGTGCTCGACGCCGACAACGAGGTCTATCCGCATTGCCTGTCCCGGCTCCTGGAGGCTCTCGACGCCGATCCGCTGGCCGCCTTTGCCTACGGCAGCCTGGAGTCGTTCAGCGGCACCGAGACCGTGGGGCTGATGAACACCCTGCCGTGGGAGCCGCGGCGCCTGCGCGTCGGAAACTACATCGACGCGATGGCGATGATGCGGACCGCCGTGATCCGTGACGAGCTGGGCGGATACCCGCAGGACCGGCGGCTGCACGGGTGGGAGGACTTCGCGCTGTGGTGCGCGGTCGCCACCGCCGGACACCGGGCGCTCCGCGTCCCCGAGATCCTGGCCCGCTACCGCATCGCCAAGCACTCGATGCTGTCGTTGACGAACATTTCCGCTACCGACGCGTTCTCGGTGATCATCGAGGCCAACCCGGAGCTGATGGCGGGAATCGAGGCGCCCGACTGAGGCTCAGGAGCGCGACTTGGTTCTGGCGGCGAGCTTGCGTAGCGGTGCGGTGAGCCGCCAGCTCTTCGAGCTCGCGATCTGCCGCAGCTGACCCAGCTCCTCCAGCACGGCGTCCTGAGCTTCGCGCGCGGCGAGTTCGCGGTCGCGCGCCGCCGTCAGCTCCTGGGCAGCCGCTTCGAGCTCGGCCCGCTCGACGACCGTCGCCGCGAGCTGCCGTTGCGCCTCGGCCAGCTGCTCCAGCGCCGCGCGCCGGCTCTCCTCCCGGCTCTCCAGGTCCTCGAGGCGCTGCGCCTGACTCCGGATGTGTCGCCGCTGGCGCTCGATGTGGTCCAGCCACAGCCTCGCTTCCGCAAACGGTCCCAGCGTCACCACCGGACCGGGATCGGGCGGCAGTTCGGACCCGGCCATGCCCAGCAGGTAGATCTCGTCCTCGGGCTTGGGCTCGGCCGTTCGGAGCGTCTCGGCGCCCTCGAATCGCGGGGCGCCGGACCACGTGATGATGCTGGCGAGCATGACGTGCTGGGAGATGATCCGGGCGCTGGGGAAGCGGGCGTCGAGGGCGGCCTGCATCTCGGCCCGCACGAACTCGTGCCGATGATGGGGGTTGCCGGGGACGTAGCGCTCGCGGTTGGGCGAGGAGATGAGCAGCAGGCCGTCGGGGGCGAGCACCCGGGCGAGCTCGTCGAGCACCCGGTCCTGCTCCTCGAGGTGCTCGATCACCTCGAAGCACACCACGACGTCAAACGAGTCGTCGTCATAGCTGAGCGAGCGCACGTCGCCGACCTCGCACGTGACACCGGGCGTGACGGTGGAGCGGGCCAGGTCGATGGCCGGCTCGGAGATGTCGATGGCCACGACCTCGGTCGCACCGGCCTCGTTGATCATCTCCGCGCCGTACCCGACGCCGCATCCGGCATCGAGGACCCGGCGCCCGGAGCAGAACGCGCTCGCCCATGCGTAGCGCGCCAGGTGCTCGGCCTCCACCAGCTCGCCGCGCATCTCATCCGGGACGAAACGTTCGGGCACGCCGTCGCTCGACCCGCTCGTCGAACCCTGGACCTGCGATGTCATCGCCGCTGAGGCTACCCAACCCCGTGGCGTGACGATCGGTGAACCGCACCGGACCACCGTTAGCCTGAACGATCGATGAGTGCACGGGTTCCCAGCATGCCGGCCCGCGCCGCCGTGGCCCGCCTCCGGTCCGAGCTGTCTGGACGGGCGCTGCCGGTGGGCGAGCGGCTGCCGCTGGCGTCGCTGCGCACCGTTCTTGACGCCGAGTCCGGCGGAGCGCGCTGGCCGACGAATCCCGACGGACTGATCGGTCGGGCTTTACTCGTCCCCGCGGGGGAGGTGGTGACGTTCCCTGTGCGGTTGGGGGGTGAGGTGTCGTTCACGGCGCGGGCGATGCTGTTGCCCCACGACTGGGGAGGAGGACGCGGCGCGATCCGCGCCCGCGTCGCCGTCAGCGACCCCGCCGGCGCCCGCCACGAGCTGTGGTCCGGAGCAGATCCGCTCCGCTGACCGCCGCGGCCGACCCCGCGGCCTGGCCATCACCTGCCCCCTGCCCCCATGGAGCACCAGCCTGCAGCTGAGCATCGACACCGACGGTCCCCTGCAACCCCTCGCCGTCGCCCGCGCGCTCTGGCTCGAACCCGCCCTGCACGACCCCCACGCCGAGCCCATCCCCCCCACACCCCCCAGCGTCCCCGTGCCCCCCGACACGACGCCACCCCGCATCTCGGTGCTCACCCCCGTCCACGACCCACCCCCCGCGATGCTCGAAGAAGCCATCGCCTCCGTCCGCGCCCAAACCTACCCCCACTGGGAGCTCTGCCTCGTCGACGACGGCTCCACCAACCCCGCCATCACCACCGCCCTGCAGCACCACGCCGCCACCGACCCCCGCATCCACCTCACCCGCCACGACCACGCCCGCGGCATCTCCGCCGCCACCAACGCCGCCCTCACCATGGCCACCGGCGACTACATCGCCCTCCTGGACCACGACGACACCCTCACCCCCGACGCCCTCCAACACGTCGCCGACCACATCACCACCCACCCCGACCTCGACATGATCTACACCGACGAGGACATCCTCCTCGACGGTCGTGCGGTGTGGGTCCACTTCAAGCCCGGCTGGTCGCCGGACACGCTGCGCACCAACGGCTACACGTGCCATCTGGGGATCTACCGGCGGGAGCTCGTCAACGAGATCGGCGGGTTTCGCACCGAGTTCAACGGCTCGCAGGACGTCGACATGATCCTCCGGCTGGTGGAGCGCACCGACCGGGTGGCGCACATCCCCCGCATCCTCTATCACTGGCGCGCCCATGCGGCCTCGACCGCCGGCGGCGACGCCAAGCCCTACGCCTACGTGGCGGCGCGCAACGCCATCGCGGCCCATCTGGAGCGGACCGGCCTCGAGGCCGACGTCGGCTACGGGCCCCCGGGGCTCTACCGGGTCGACCACCGCGTCCCTGACACGACGAGCGTCGACATCGTGCTCGCGGTCACCGGCGTCGACGGGCTCGCCGACGCCGCCGCCTCATGGCTGGCCCAACCGCACCCCACCTGGAACATCATCCTCGCCGCCCCCCCACACATCCTCCCCGACGCCACCCACCACCTGCACCACGCCGGCATCCCCGAACACCGCATCACCCCCATCACCGTCGCCCCCGACACCCACCCCGCCACCGCCCTGGCCACCGCCGCCCACGCCGCCACCGCCGAGCACCTCGCCCTCCTGCAAACCCCCGCCATCGGCCTCACCCACGACTGGCTCACCCGCCTGCTCGGCTACAGCCACCAACCCGGAATCGCCGCCGCCGGCCCCATCCTGCTGGGCCCCGACGGACGCATCCGCGATGCCGGGGTCGCGCTGCCCGAGGGCATTCCCCTCCCCCTCCTCCACGGGCGGCGCTCGTCGATGGACGAGTTCTTCGGCTACGGCACCTCGGTCTACAACGTGACCGCGGCCAGCGGGATGCTCGTCACCCCCCGCGACACCTACACCACCCTCGGCGGCCTGCACCCCCAGCACCGCGACCTCACCCTCATCGACTACTGCCTACGCGCCACCGACACCGGCCAACGCATCGTCATCGTCCCCGACGCCCGCCTGCGCACCACCGGCCCCGACCCCACCACCAACGACCTCCCCGCCATCTGGCACCTACGCCACACCTGGGCCACCACCCACACCCACGACCCCTACTACAACCCCAACTACCGCACCGACCGCGGTGACTTCGCGCACAGATAGCCTCGGCGACGCGATGGTGGCGCTCGGCGCTCGGCTGCGCTCCGGACCCGTGGGCCGCAGCGTCCCGGCGGGCGAGCGGCTGCCGTTGGCCGGTCTGCGATGGCGGCTGGATGCCGGGTCGGTGGGCGCGCAGTGGGTGATGCACGTCGATGGGGTACTCGGGCGCTCGCTGCTGATGGACGCCGGCAGCGTGCTCACCGTCCCTGTGCGGCTGGGGGGTGAGGTGTCGTTCACGGCGCGGGCGATGCTGTTGCCCCATGACTGGGGAGGCGGACGCGGCGCGATCCGCGCCCGCGTCGCCGTCAGCGACCCCGCCGGCGCCCGCCACGAGCTGTGGTCCGGGCAGATCCGCTCCGCTGACCGCCGCGGCCGACCCCGCGGCCTGGCCGTCACCTGCCCCCTGCCCCCATGGAGCACCAGCCTGCAGCTGAGCATCGACACCGACGGTCCCCTGCAACCCCTCGCCGTCGCCCGCGCGCTCTGGCTCGAACCCGCCCTGCACGACCCCCACGCCGAGCCCATCCCCCCCACACCCCCCAGCGTCCCCGTGCCCCCCGACACGACGCCACCCCGCATCTCGGTGCTCACCCCCGTCCACGACCCACCCCCCGCGATGCTCGAAGAAGCCATCGCCTCCGTCCGCGCCCAAACCTACCCCCACTGGGAGCTCTGCCTCGTCGACGACGGCTCCACCAACCCCGCCATCACCACCGCCCTGCAGCACCACGCCGCCACCGACCCCCGCATCCACCTCACCCGCCACGACCACGCCCGCGGCATCTCCGCCGCCACCAACGCCGCCCTCACCATGGCCACCGGCGACTACATCGCCCTCCTGGACCACGACGACACCCTCACCCCCGACGCCCTCCAACACGTCGCCGACCACATCACCACCCACCCCGACCTCGACATGATCTACACCGACGAGGACGTGATCGGCGAGGCGGGCCTGATCGAGCGCCACCCCAAGCCGGGGTGGTCGCCCGAGCACATGGCCGCGCTCATGTACACCTGCCACCTCGGGGTCTACCGGCGCTCGCTGGCCGTCGAGCTGGGTGGATTTCGAGTCGCGCTTCGATGGCTGTCAGGACTACGACTTCGTGCTGCGCCTCGTGGAGCGCACCGACCGGGTCGCGCACATCCCCCGCATCCTCTATCACTGGCGCGCCCACGCCACCTCGACCGCCGGCGGCGACGCCAAGCCCTACGCCTACCTCGCCCAGCCGGGGGCGATCGCCGCCCACCTGGAGCGCAGCGGCGTCGACGCCGACGTCCAGTTCGGCCACCTCCCCGGCCTGCATCGCGTCGTGCACCGGGTGCCGGCGTCGCTGTCGGTCGACATCGTGCTCGCGGTCACCGGCGTCGACGGGCTCGCCGACGCCGCCGCCTCATGGCTGGCCCAACCGCACCCCACCTGGAACATCATCCTCGCCGCCCCCCCACACATCCTCCCCGACGCCACCCACCACCTGCACCACGCCGGCATCCCCGAACACCGCATCACCCCCATCACCGTCGCCCCCGACACCCACCCCGCCACCGCCCTGGCCACCGCCGCCCACGCCGCCACCGCCGAGCACCTCGCCCTCCTGCAAACCCCCGCCATCGGCCTCACCCACGACTGGCTCACCCGCCTGCTCGGCTACAGCCACCAACCCGGAATCGCCGCCGCCGGCCCCATCCTGCTCTCGGGCGACGGGCGCATCCTGGAACAGGGCATCGCCATCCCCGACGGGATCGCCCTGCCCCTGCGCTACGGCGTGCCCGCGGCGGCGGCCATCCCGGTCGTGATGAATGTGGCCGCGGTCAGCGGCCTGCTCGTCACCCCCCGCGACACCTACACCACCCTCGGCGGCCTGCACCCCCAGCACCGCGACCTCACCCTCATCGACTACTGCCTACGCGCCACCGACACCGGCCAACGCATCGTCATCGTCCCCGACGCCCGCCTGCGCACCACCGGCCCCGACCCCACCACCAACGACCTCCCCGCCATCTGGCACCTACGCCACACCTGGGCCACCACCCACACCCACGACCCCTACTACAACCCCAACTACCGCACCGACCGCGGCGACTCGATCCTCCCGCCCGCGGCGCCGTAGAGGCGCTCAGAAGGCGCCGGCGAGCAGGCGGGGCGAGCGCGCGGCCAGCGCGTCCGTGGCCGGCCCGGCGACCGGCCGCATCGTGGCCAGGACGGCCGATGTCCCCGATTCGGCGCGCCGCGCCAGCTCCTGGGGGACGAGCTGGCCGTTGCCAGCCCCGTTCGCCCATCCGGCACCAGACGTCGTAGTCCTCGAAGCCGTCGAGCCGCGGATCGACGGCAAAGCCGCCGAGCTCCCGCAGACGGTCGGTCCGGATCAGCGCCGGCGCGTGCAGGTGGTTGCCCCGCCGCAGCCGACCCGGATCCCAGCCCAGGAAGCTCATCAGATAGTCGCCGCCGGCGTTGCGCGAACGCCTCGGGCGCGCCCGTCACCTCCTGCATCGGATAGACGAACGCCATCTCGGGCATCGCCTCAAGCGTGCCGGCGAGCACGTCCAGGCAGCGCGGATAGAGCTCCTGGCCCGGATCGAGGATCAGGCAGGCGGGCGCGCGGGCGAAATCCAGGCCGGCGTTGCGGGCGGTGCCCACGTTGGGCGCCGGCGACAGCGCCAGCACCGTGGAGGCCAGCCACGGCCGGGCGGTCAGCCATTCACCGACGACCGGCATCACGTCCGCGTCGGCGCCCGCGTCGATCACGACCACCTCGAGATCGCGCAACCGGCTGTGAGCCACTGACTCGAGGGTCGCGATCGCCGGCTCCGACGTTCCGCGCAGGGCTATGACCGCCGTGACCCCGGGCGCGCGGCGGGCGGTCCAGGCGGGGGTCTGGTCAACGACCGTGACGCGACCGCGACCGCGGCCGCCGGGCGGCGCCGGAGCCCGGACCGGGGCCGGGGCCGGGTCGGCGGCAACCGGCGGCGGGGATGGCGCTGTCCGGCGGGCGATCGTGCCCGTCGACGCGCCGGGCGCCACCGGTTCGCCGACGAGCTCGACGATCGCCGCCCGCAGCACCGAGACCCACAGCGCGGCGGGAACCCAGCCCGCGACCCGCTCATAGGCCTGAGTGCGCAGGCGCGCCAGACGCTCCTCGTCGCGCAGCAGGGCCTCGGCCACGTAGGGGATCGCGTCGGGGGCGGCGACGAGGAGATGCTCGCCGGCATCGAGGGGAGAGATGCCGCTGGAGTGCTCGCTGACGACCACCGCGCCGGCGTGGATCGCGTCGAGGGCGCGCCGCCACTCGAAGCGATCGTCCTCGCCCCGATGCAGGTTGATGAGGATCTTGGTCCGCGCCAGCAGCGGCCACCGCCCGCCGGCCAGGAACGAGCTCGTGTCGCCGGGGACGGACCCGGGCTCGGCCACCTGGAGCAGGCAGTTGTGGCGCGCGAGCACGCGTGCCGCGCGTCCGAGGTACCGGGTTCGCCGCTCGCTGTGGGCGCCGAGGAACATCACGTCGATCGAGCGCTCGGCCTCCGGGTCGTAGTGATCGAGCGCCGTCGAGTATCCGGGGCGCAGCAGCCGGGCGGGCACGCCCATCCGGTGCATGGCGACCACCGCCCGCTGGTCGAGCACGAACACCGTCCCGGCGCGACGCAGCAGCTCGAGCCCGGCCTCGTCGTCCTCGGCCGGCGGCGGCTCGGCGCAGACGAACACCGTGCGCTTCAGGATGTCGGCGTCGGGCAACGCCTGTGGACCCTCGAGCGACACGTAGCCGCGTGGATCGAGCAGGACGTAGACGCGGTCCGGCGCCGGCTCGGGAAAGCCGTCGAGATGCAGCGACGCCGGCGACCCCCTGGAGGTGCAGCTCGTGCTGGAGCATCCCGGCCAGCTCGCGCAGCGGATGATGCTGGCCGGCCGATATGACAAACGCCGCCTCGGGCACCCGGCGATCGTATCGGCGACCGGCGGCCACGCAGGAGGGCGGGTAGCCTCTCGCGGGTGAAGGTCGACCTCGCCCACACCCGCGACGGCATCGCCGAACGGTTCGTCCCCGAGCAGGACCGCGGCCGGCTGATCGAGGCCGAGCACCTGGCCCGCTACCGCTGGGCCGCGCAGGCCGCCGAGGGCCGCCGGGTGCTCGACGCCGGCTGCGGCACCGCCTACGGCAGCCGCCTGCTCGCGGAGGCGGGAGCGCGCGAGGTGATCGGCGTCGACATCGCCGAGGCGGTCCTGGACTCCGTCGCGCCCACGATGCCCGAGACGGTCCATCTGGCCGCTGCCGACCTGGCCAAGCTTCCGTACGCCGACGGCGATTTCGATCTCGTCGTCTGCTTCGAGGCGATCGAGCACGTCGAGGATCCCGCGGCGGTGCTCGACGAGCTCGTCCGCGTGCTCGCACCCGACGGCGTCCTGCTCATCTCCTCCCCCAACCCCGGCGTCTACCCGCCCGGGAACCCCCACCACCGCCACGAGCTTCCGCCCGCCGACCTGGAGTCGGCGCTCAGCTCGCGGCTGGGCCAGGTGCGGCTCCTGAGCCAGGAGGACCACCTGCTGTCGGCGGTGCACGCCGGCGACGATGGCATCGCCGATCTGCGCCTGGATCGCGTGCCGGGCGCCCGCGACGGCTCGGCGGGGCCGGTCTACACCGTCGCCATGGCCAGCCGCACCGCGCTGCCCGAGCTGCCCGGCGTCGCGGCGGTCACGGGCACGCTGGAGCTGCGCGAGTGGCTGTCGCGCCGCCGATGGACAGACCGCCGCGATCGCCGCGAAGGACGACTACATCGCCGAGCTCGAGGAGCGACTGGGAGAGCGCGACCACCTGGCCGGCCTGCTCGTCGACGCCGAGCAGCGGCTGGCGAACATGCCCGAGCTGCGACAGCGGATCGCCGACCTGGAATACGAGCTCGCCTCGGCCCGCACCGCCGCGGAGGTCGCGCGCCGCGAGGCGCAGGAGCTCGACCAGATGCTCATGTACGGCCGGCGGATGCTGCGCCACGTCCGACCCTTGATCAAGCCGCTGCGCAAGGCTCGACGGCGGCTTCGCAGCTAGTGGACGACCGGAGCGCGGATCAGGAGCGATCCGCGCTTGACGGCCGGCGGCCGGGCCGCTTCCACGACCTGCCGCGGCGGATCTATCTCACCTACCGCTACCGCGGGATTCGCTCGGTTCTCTACCAGACGCTCGTCTTCCCGCTGCGGTTGACGCCGCTCGATCGCCTGCTGCGCCTCGCCCCGGGGAGCCGGAGCGCCACCGCGGTGGCGGCGCGCCGGTGGTATCGCCGCCACGGGCGGCCGGTGACGATCGTCATCCCGAGCTTTCGCGACGCCCCGCACGTGGCCCAGCTGGTGGACAAGATCCGTCAGACGACGCCCGCCGAACGGGTGCGGATCATCGTCACCGACGACGCCAGCGGCCCCGAGCACGTCGCCGCGCTGCGCGCGATCGCCGGCATCGAGGTGCTCGCCGCCGAGCGCAACGCCGGCTTTGCCGCCAACGTCAACCGGGGGCTGCGGGCCGCCGACCCGGCCCACGATGTCGTGCTGCTCAACTCCGACGTCATCCCCCTGCGCGACTGGCTCGCCTGCCTGCAGTACGCGACGACGCGGGCGCCCGACATCGGGATCGTCGCCGCCAAGCTGCTCTACCCCGACAACCGGATCCAGTACGGGGGCACGGTGCGCAATCCGCGGGCGCTCGAGTGGTTTGACCACCGCTACCGCTTCAAGCCGGCCGACTGGGGACCCGCCGACGTGGAGGGTCCCACGCTCGCCGCCACCGGCGCCTGCATGTACATCCGGCGCGAGGTGCTCGACCAGGTCGGGCTCTTCGACGAGGCCTATCCGATGGCCTATGAGGATGTCGACTACGGCCTGCGCACCTGGCAGGCCGGCTATCAGGTGATCTACGCCCCGTCGGCGCGCCTGCACCACCACGAGTCGCTCACCCGCGGCACCGACGTGGGCGAGCGCGAACGGACGTCACAGCGGGTCTTCTGGGAGCGCTGGGCGGCCTTCTTCGACGAGCGTCCGGTGCTGACCGCCGACGGACGGCTGCGGGTCGTCTACGTCACCGAGGACACGATCGTCGGCGGCGGGCACCGCGTCATCTTCGAGCACCTCAACGCCCTGGCGCAGCGCGGCCACGACGTCTCGCTGTGGACGCTGGGCGACGAGCCCGACTGGTTTGAGCTGCGCTGCCCGGTGCGCCGCTTCGCGGACTACGCATCGCTGCAGGCCGCGCTGGCGCCGCTTGAGGCGATCAAGGTCGCCACCTGGTGGCGGACGGCGGCCCCGGTGTGGCGCGCCAGCGTCCGGCACGGCCTTCCGGCCTACTTCGTCCAGGACATCGAGACCACCTACTACCGCGACGACCCCGATCGCCGCTACGAGGTGCTCGACTCCTACCGGCCCGAGTTTCGCTACCTGACGACCTCGTCGCTGGAACCGCGAGCACCTGCGCGAGCTCGGAGTCGACGCCGAGCTGATCTCCCCGGGGATCGACCTGGAGACGTTTCATCCGCTCGCCGACGCCGAGCGGCGCGACGACATGGTGCTCGCCCTCGGCCGGTCCAACCCGCTGAAGAACCTGCCCCTGACCCTGGCCGCCTGGCGGCGCCTGCCCGAGCCGCGGCCCGAGCTGTGCCTGTTCGGCACCGAACCGGAGCTGGCCCGCGAGCCGGGCGTGCGCTACGTCACCGCTCCGTCCGACGAGGAGGTCAACGAGCTCCTCAACCGGGCCACCGTGTTCCTGCAGACCTCCTCGCACGAGGGCTTCTGCCTGCCGATCCTCGAGTCGATGGCCACCGGCGGGGCGGTCGTGTGCACCGATGCCCACGGCAACCGGGACTTCTGCGCCGACGGCGAGAACTGCCTGATGCCCGCCTCGAACCCGGCGGCGGTCGCCGCCGCGCTCGCCCGGCTGCTCGGCGACCCGGCCACCCGCTCACGGCTGGGCGAGGCGGGCCTGGCCACCGCCGCGCGCTACGGGTGGCCCGAGCGGATCGAGGCGCTCGAGCGGTTCTTCTACGAGATCGCGCGGCCGCGGCGGATCGAGCCGTCGACCGAGGCGGTCCCGGGATCGCGGCCGGGGTCTCGCTAGGAGCTGGGTAGCGCGACCCGCGTCGGAGGATCACGCAGCGCTGATCGGTGTGGGTCCATGGGCGTGGTGGCGCTGCTTGACATCCGCCGCGTGGTCGCGCTATGGGCTAGAACCGGATCCCACCCACCCTCACGCCCCCGATCGGGGACACACGTGGGGTCCCTGGGCGTCTCACCCGATCATGGCGTTGCAAGCGCCGGCACCGGCGGGGCGCCGCGCAAGAACGGCATCGGAAACCGACGCGGATTTTGCGCTCCAGGTCCACCGGGGGCGATCGCGCAACACTGCGATCGGTTTCAGGCCCCGAAGGCGTCCGGCTCGCCACCTTGCCCCGAGTTGGGGCGCCAGCCCCAACATCCTTGCCTCATTGCGCGACCACGCGGCGGATGTCAAGCAGCGCCGCACATGCTCGAGCCAATCCACACGATCCTCGCTGCTTGATCCTCCGACGCGGGTCGCGCCACCGCAAGCGCCCGGCCAGGAGGACCGCTACAGGTCCTCGGCCACCCGCGGCGCCATCCGGTTGAACACGTAGAAGCCGAGGACGAACACGACGAGAACGATCGCCACTGGCTCGACGAGCAGGGCGGTGGAGCCGAGCAGCGTCGCGGCGCTCGGCGTCGCGTGGGTGATGAAGGCGTGGCGGAACTGCTGGAAGATCACCGCCAGCGGGTTGAGCATGTAGATGTGCAGCAGCGTCCGTGCTCAGGTGCTGCTGCACGGTCGCGATCGGGATGATGATCGGCGAGGCGTAGAAGATGACCTGGCTGACGACGTCCCAGATCGGCTGCACGTCACGGAAGTAGACGAACAGCGAGGACAGCAGCATCGCGATCCCCAGGCACAGGACGACGAGCAGGCCGATGATCGGGGATCACCTCCAGCCACGAGACCATCGGGGTGACCCCGCCGAGGAGCGCGAAGATCGTGACCACGATCAGGTTCAGACACAGGTTGAAGAACGCCAGCAGCACGACCGAGAGCGGGATGACCAGGCGCGGGAACTGGATCTTGCGCACCAGCGCCTCGTTGTCGACGACGCTGCGCACCGCCTGGACGGTGGCCTCGGAGAAGAACGTGAAGAGCACGATCGAGGCCAGCAGCTGCGCGCCGTAGTGGTTGTACGCCGGATCGCCGCTGACCCCCGACCTGCGCCACCTTGGTGAAGAACACGTAGAGCACGAGGAACAGCAGCAGCGGGCGCACGAGCTGCCACAGGTAGCCGAGCGCCGAGCCGAAGAAGCGCAGCTTCCACTGCATGACGGCGATGTTGAAGGTGAGATGCCAGAACCGCCGCCAGTCGCCGGTCAGCGCCCCCGGTCCACCGATCGGCCGGCCGAGCGCCTCGTACGCCGGGGCCTGAACGGCCTGAAGGCTCACGCTCGCGTCTCCTCGGCGTGGGGCGTCTCGGTGCGGCTGACGGCCGAGCGGACGGGCAGATCGATGAGCCCGCCGAGGGCCCCCGGCCCGGTGACGACGAACGAGAAGCTTCCCTCGAAGCGGTCGATCACGTCGAGTCCCGAGCCGCGGTGGGCGAGCTGGAACACCGGGCTGTAGCGCCCGGGAGCGAGCACGTTGTCGAAGCTGAACGAGCACACGACCTCCTCGCCGGCGGCGAAGTGCCCGCTGCGCTCGTTCTCGATCCCGGTCGTCGCCACCACGATCGCACGGTGCTCCTCGTTGTAGACGTGGAGGCTCGCCTCCGGGTCGACGACGTCGACCATGAACAGCACGCGGGCCTTGAGCGTGACCCGCTGATGCTGGGCGACGGAGGTCAGCCGCTCGCCGTCCTCGTCCTCCACCCACGCCTCGACGACGCGCGCCTCTCCGTCGCCGACGCGATCGCTCGTCGCCACCCCGAGGCTCTCGGGGTCACGGCCGAAGTTGAGCTCCAGATAGCGATCGGCGACCTCGTGCGGCGCGCCGAGGTACACGGGCGAGCCGCGCTCCAGCAGCAGAGCGCGGTGACAGAAGCGCTGCAGCGACCCCATGTCGTGGGTGACGAAGATGATCGTCTTGCCGCGATCGCGCAGATCGTTGAAGACGTCGAAGCACTTCTGCTGGAACGCCGCGTCGCCGACCGCCAGCACCTCGTCGATCATGAGGATGTCGGCGTCGACCTGGATCGCCACCGAGAAGGCGAGACGGACGTGCATCCCCGACGAGTAGTTCTTGAGCTTGAGGTCCTTGAACTCCTCCAGCTCGGCGAACTCGATCACGCTCTCGTAGCGCTTGCGCGCCTCCTTGGGCGACAGCCCGAGCATGATCCCGTTCATGACGACGTTGTCGCGCGCGGCCATGTCCGGGTTGAAGCCCACGCCCAACTCGATGAACGTCGACAGCCGCCCGCGGCACCAGATATCGCCCTCGGCCTGATAGATGCCGGCCAGGCACTTGAGCAGGGTGCTCTTGCCGCTCCCGTTGCGGCCGGCGATCCCGAAGAACTCGCCCGACTGGACCTCGAACGAGATGTCCTTCAGTGCCGGGAACGTCTGGCGGCGGATCCGGCGGCGCGGATGCAGCGCTCGCTCCTTGAGCGTGTGGATCTGCTCCTCGGGAACGGTGAACGACTTGCTGACCGACCGCGCGACCACCACCGGCAGCCGCTCGCCGCCGACGGCTGGAGTTGGCATGGACGCAAGAGTACCCGAGACGTAGGGTGGGGCTCCCCGGGCGCCGGTGGATGGGGCGCGCGGTCAGTTCGCGCGCCGCTCGAGCGAGAGGCGCCGCACGACCGGCGCCGGCAGGCGGTCGGCGCGGGCGCCGAGCAGAGAACCCGCCGCCCGCGCTCCGTGGTGCAGCGTGGCGGCGACAAGCAGCGCCAGCCCGGCCCGCGCGCCGAGCGGCACCCCGCCGCCGGCCGCCGGGCGCCGAGCCCACCGCCAGTCGGCGCCGACGTTGCCCCACACGTTTCGCGCCACGACCCACGGCGAGGCCAGCGCGTCCGAGTCGTAGATCTCGCGCACCGCCCGGGCCTCGTCGAAGCTGCGGCGCAGCCATTCGCCGAGTGAGTACTCGTGCGAGTGGACTACGGCCGCACTCGGGAACGTAGACCTTGGCAAAGCCGGCGCGCAACATGTCCTGAGCGAGGCGGTGATCCTCGGCGTAGGCGACGTCGCGAAACGGCACCCGCTCCCACGCCGAGCGAGCCACGCACCCGTTGGCGTCGGTGAAGTAGCCGAGGTGACCGAGGAAGCGCTCGGGCGGGGCGTCGCGCTGCTCGGGCGCGAGGGCGTCGATCCGCGGGCCGCCATTCGAGAACGAGCGCAAACCAGGCGGTCAGCTCGCGCGCGACGCTCGGACTCGCGTCCGGCCGGGGGCGGTAGGGCCCGAACGTCAAGCCGACGTTGCCGGCCAGCTCGAACGCCCCCACGAGACCCGCCAGCCAGTCATCGCCGGCCGGGACCGCATCCTGGGTGAGAAACGCCACGTGCTCGCCCCGTGCCTGCGACATCAGCAGGTTCCGGGTCTGACCGTGCGAGAAGCTCGTCCGCGGGATCGAGATCACTCGCGCTCCGTGCGCCCGGGCGATCGCGACAGTGTCGTCGATCGACGCCGAGTCGCAGACGAGCAGCTCGAGGTCTCGCTCCAGTCGCTGCCCGCGGACGGCGGCGAGCGTCCGCGCGAAGTCGGGGCCCGCGTTCAGGGTGGGGATCGCCACCGTCACCCGCTTGTGCATGGCCTCATCTTGGCGCCCGCGGCGGCCGGCCGATCGCGATCGCTAGCCTGCCGCTCGTGGCGGAGGTCCGAACAGCTCCCGAGCGGGGGCGTGCGTGGGCCCGTGCTTCAACGACGACCCGCCGACGCGACCGAGTCCTGAGCGTCCTGCGGGGCGTCCCCCCGCTCCCCACGGTGACGTTTCTCGTCGTCACCTTCGCGTTCATGCCCAAGGCGCTGCTCGGCATGGGCCTGTACGCGCCGCTCGACATCCTCTCCCAGGCATCGCCGTGGCGCGACTCGATCGCCAGCTCGCCGCACGTCGCCGAGGTCATCCAGAACGACTTCGTGCAGAGCATCCCGGTCCTCGAGGCCATGGTCACGGCGCTGCGCCACGGCCACTGGCTGATGTGGACCCCGTACGTGGCCGGCGGCGAGCCGGTCGGGGCGCTGGTCACCAGCGGCTTTCAGTCTCCCTTCAACCTGCTGCTCGTCGTCCTCCCGACGCTGTGGGGCCTGGCCGCGGTCACCGCGCTGCGGCTGCTGTTCTCCCAGGTCTTCTGCTACCTGTTCCTGCGCCGGCTGAGCATCAGCACGCCGATCGCGACGTTCGGCGCCGTGGCCTACACCTTCTGCGGGTCCAACGTCGCCCTGCTGGGACGGATCAATGCCTACCTGATCCTGCCGATGATCCTGTGGGCGACGGTGCGGGTCCTGCAGCGACGCCGCCCGGGCGACGTGGCGCTGCTGGCCATCGCGTCCGCCCTCGCCTGGCTTGCCGGCTTCCCCGGCGGGTTCGTCAACTCGCTGGTGATCGACGGTCTGCTGGCGCTGTTCGTGGTCTTCGCCCCGGCGGTGCGCCCCTCCGGCGCCCGCCGGTGGCTGGGCTCGGTGTCCTCGGGCCTGGCCCTGGTCGCCTGCGGAGTGGCCCTCTCCGCCGGTCTCGTGGCCGTCAGCCTGCTGCCATCCCAGAAGCTCGTGTCCAGCAGTGGCCTCGAGCAGGCGCGCCTGTACAACTCGTCGTCGCATCTACAGACCGACACGCTGCCATCCGCGTTCAGTGTCGGTGCGCTCGGCAGCTGGCACGACGCGGGGGTGTTCGCCCACCGGTTGCCCAGCGGACAGGTGGCGATCGCGGGCAACAGCGTCGAGCTGGAGTCCGGCGCGGGCATGGTCGTCGTGATCGCGGCCCTCGTCGGGATCGTGCTCACGATCGCCGGCCGGGTCTCCTTGACGCGACTGCAGCGCTCGGCCTTCCTGTTCGGGCTCGCGTCCGTGATCGGCGGGCTCGTGCTCATCTACTTCAAGACGCCCCTGCTCGGGCTGTTCTACGACCTGCCGCTGCTCGGCACCAGTCCGGCCAACCGCTTTCGGGTCATCATCGACCTCGGCTTCGTGCTCGTCGCCTGCCTGGGGATCGAGGGCTACCGCACCGCGGTCGCACGCCCGCCCGGGCGCCGACACCGACCCCAGCCCCGGCGACGCGATCTCGGACGAGGCCGAGCCGCCGCGCTCCCGCCTGCCGGAGCGAATCGCCGGCGTGCTGACGCTGCTGGCGCTCGCCTACCTGATCGAACAGGTCTGGAGCGGCTACGTCGGCTTTCTGGACTCGAGCCTGGGCTCGAGCGTGCGGACGAAGCTGATCCTCGAGACTGTCGGCGGCCTCGCGGTCACCGCGGTCGTGCTCGGAGCGGTGCGCTGGACCGCCACCCGCCCGGGGCGACGGGGCCTCGTGTGGTCGGGAGCCGGCCTGCTGCTCGCGCTGAGCACATTTGCGACGACCGGCTTCGCGGTCCGCTACTTCTCACCGACGGTCTCGAAGTCGTGGCTGCTCCCGCGGACCGCGGGACACGCGCAGCTGGCTCGCCTGGCCGGCCAGCGCTACCGCATCCTCGGCTCGGGCCTGGGCACGTTCTACTCCGACACGTCGCTCTACTACCGCTTCCTCGACCTTCGCGGGCTCTCGATCTCTGACCCGGCGTTTCGCAAGCTCGTCGTGTCCGCCATCCCCAACGCGTACGCGCTCGATCAGTTCAAGGTGATCTACACCCCCGGCGATCTCATCAACTTCGCCAGCCCGGCCCTCGACGACCTCGCGGTGCGCTACTACGTCGCGGGCACCGACGAGCAGCCGTTGGCCGCCTCCCGTCCGGCACAGCCCCCAACGTCGAGCCGGCCCGTCGCCCCCGGCCTGGCGCTCAGCCGCACGATCGCCGTCGATCGCGGCGTGACCGGGGTCGAGATCCCCGTCGCCCTCGGATCGGCGTCGTGCGCCGGCTCCCGGATGCAGGTGACCCTCTCCACGCCGTCCGGGAGGCGACTGGCGAGCGCGCTGCGCCCGGCGATCGACGCCCCGCCGGGCAGCCTCGTCCCGGGGGCGTTCACCGTGCCCGTGGCCAGTGTGGCCGGCCAGCGTCGCGTCCGGGTGGGAATCACGATCGCGAGCTCGGCCGCCACCGCGGTGCACGGTGCGCCCTGCCGCGTCTCCGTCGGCCTGGATCGCCGCGGCCGGCTCGATGTGGGTCAGCTCGTCCGCCGCCGCGGTCAGCTGGCGATCGTCGCCGACAACCAGGCCGTGTTCTACGAGCGCCCCCATGCCCATCCCGTCGCGTGGGTCACCGGAAGCTGGCGTCCGGCCCCGACCGCCGCTCAGGCGCTCACCCTCGCGACCGCGCCGACGCGCCGGTTCAACGACCCGGTGCCGGTGGCCGGTGCCGGGCCGCCGAGCCACGCCGCGGGCGGTGACGTACAACGGGTCCGCTACGTCGGCGACGGCTTCGACGTGCGTTCGCATACCGACGGCTCCGAGCTCGTCGCCACCGGATTTGCCGGCAACGCCCAGGACTGGTCGGTGCAGGTCGACGGGCATCCCGCCAAGCTCGCCTCGGTCGACGGCGCGCTGCTGGGAACCGTCGTGGGACGAGGCGAGCACACCGAGAGCTTTCGCTACGTGCCTCCGGGATTCCGCGAGGGAGAGGTCGTCTCGGCGCTCTCGCTGCTGATCCTCCTCGGATTGGCGGCGGCCGAGCGTCGCCGGGCCCGCCGGACGCCGGCCACGCGCGGCCGGCTCAGCGGATGACCGCCAGCACCGCCCGCCAGTAGAGGCCCATCGCGCGGCGGACGAGCGGTGCAGTCCCGACGGCGCCGAAGTAGGGCGAGCTCAACTCGGGGGTGAGGTGCGCGGCGAACTCGGCCGCCGAGATGCGCGAGCCGGCCTGGATCGCCCGGCGCTCGCGGCGCAGCCGGGGGAGCCAGCGCACGAGGTCGACGGTGGCCTGGGCCTTCATCCGGCCCCAGCCCGAGCGCAGCGCGATCGCCCACACGGCCATCTCGGTCGCCAGCAGGGCCGGCAGGACGGCGGCCAGCAGCGGCGTCGGATAGGTGCGCAGCAGGGTCGCCCACCGGTTGCGCTCGAGCATCCGCCACTTGTGCGGCCCCTTGGCGAACTCGTAGGCGTGCTCGACGCGAGCCGCGGGCGCCACGCCCAGGCGACCGCCGTTCAAGCGCAACTTCAACGACAGATCCACGTCCTCGCAGTACATGAAGAACGGCTCGGAGAATCCACCGGCCGCGTTCCAGGCGGCGCGGGGGATCGCCAGGCACGCTCCGGAGACGAACCCGACCTCGGTGGCCGCCGCCGGAGCCCGCTCGAGCGGCTCGCCGACCTGGCCGGCCCACCCGAACCCGGTGAAGTGCAGGACCCCGCCGCTGGTGTTGATCCGGCGGCCATCGTCGAGCAGCACCAGGCCCATCCAGGCGAGGAACTCCCCGTCCCACGGAGCTCGGATCGCGTCTGACCACCCGGGCAACACCAGCGCGTCGGGGTTGAGGAGCACGAGCAGCTCTCCGCGGGCCGCGGCGGCCCCCGCGTTGGCGCCGGCCGCGAACCCGCGATTGCCGGTCTGGACGAGCAACCTCGCCGCCGGCGCGAGGCGATGCAGCTCGGCCGCGAGGTCGTCCGTGGACGCGTTGTCGACGATGATGAGCTCGTCGTTCTCGTCGAGTTGGGCGACCAGCGAGGGCAGCGATCGCCGCAGTTCGGGGACGGACTCGTGAGCGACGATGACCGTGGACAGCGACACGCGAGCCATCAGCCGTCGCGATAATAGGCTGCTGGTGATCACTTCGACACCAGGCAGATCTCTCGCGGTCGTCCCCGCGTACAACGAGGCCGGCTCGATCGCCGGGGTCGTGGCATCCCTCCGTGAGCAGGCGCCGTCGTTCGACGTGATCGTCATCGACGACGGTTCCACCGACGCGACCGCGCAGCGGGCTCGCGAGGCGGGCGCGCCCGTCGTGCGCCTGCCGTTCAACCTCGGAATCGGCGGGGCGGTGCAGACCGGCTTCGTCTACGCCTTCGAGCGCGGCTATCAGTTCATGGTCCAGGTCGACGGCGACGGTCAACACGACGCCGGTGAGCTGTCGCGCCTGGTGGAGGCGATGCGTGACCGCCCGGACCTCGACATGGTCTGCGGCTCGCGATTCCTGAGCGGCGAGCGCGCCTACCGGGCCCCGATCAGCCGCCGCACCGGCATCCACCTGTTCGCCTTCGCCCTGAGCAAGATCCTTCGGCAGCGCGTGACCGACCCCACCTCCGGCTTCCGGCTCTACAACCGACGCGCGATCGGTCTCTTCGCGCGCGACTATCCGCATGACTATCCGGAGGTCGAGGCGGTCCTGATGCTGCACGCCAATCGCCTGCGCATGGCCGAGGTGCCGGTGCGGATGCACCTCCGCGGCTCGGGGCGCTCCTCGATCACCCCGACCCGGTCGGCGTACTACATGATCAAGGTCTCGCTCGCGCTCCTGGTCGGGCTGATGCGCCGGCGCAGCGTCATCGAGCCCGGCGACCCGGCCGCGATCTCGGCTGACCGGAGCATGTGAGATGCACGTCGGCGCTCGCATCGCCTCCGTCGCGTTCGCCCTGGCGATCTTCGCCCTCGTGTTCGAGATGGTGCGCCGCCGCCACCTGCGCGAGCGCTACGCGATCCTGTGGCTGGGCGCGGCCCTGGTCCTCCTCGTCCTCGCCGCGTGGTCACAGCTGCTCGGGAGCATCTCCCGGGCCGTCGGGATCGCGACGCCCTCCAACGCGTTCTTCGTGATCGCGTTCTCGTTCCTGCTCCTGCTCGTCCTGCACTTCTCGGCGGTCGTGTCCAAGCTGGCCGACGAAAGCCGAGTCCTGGCCCAGCGCTTGTCGCTGCTCGAGCAGCGACAGGCGGAGAGCGAGGAGGCGACAGCGGACTCACGGGCCCATGAGGAGCGCTCGGAGCGGCCGGCGCGCTCGCCCGAGCCGCGGACGCGAGCCGGATCTCAGTCTTGACGGCCACTCCTCTCGCCGATGGCCGCGACGCGGGCGCGCCGTCGCGGCGACCGCGACTGCGGGTGATCGCCACCATCGTGGGGCCGATCCTGATCGCCGGGGTGCTGGTCTATCTGCTGGCCAGCAAGGGCTCGGAGATCGATCGCGCCGCCCAGCGGGTGAGCCTGCTCGAGCTCGTCGCCGTGACCCTGCTCGCGGTGGGCGGCCTCGTGGCCCGAACCGAGGCGGTGGTCGCGTGCCTGAATGCGATGAGCGATCGCCGGCCCCACCGGGTCGACATCCACGCCGCCAATTCGCTGACGTTTCTCGCGGCGCTCATCAACCACTACGTGTCGGCCATCGTCCGCGGCGCGCTCATGCGCCGCCTGGACCGCGAACGATCCCCGACGATCGCCCAGATGGTCATGGTCGACACCTCCACGACGCTGATCGAGGGACTCGTCGTCGGCGTTCTCATCGTCATCAGCGCGAGCGTCCTCAAGCTCGCCTGGTGGGTTCCGGTGCTGATCGCCGCCGCCTGCCTGGCCGGCCTGGCCGCGGCCCTCTTTGCCCGCCGGCGATTCGCCGACCGAGCCATCTTCCGGGGGCTCGACGTGCTCGCCCATTCCCGTCAGCGAACGATCGTCGCCGCGCTGATGGTCCTCGTCATCGCCACCCAGGTCACCCGCACGCTGATCGTCCTCGACGCCGTCGGCCTGCGGCCCTCGTTGCTGCAGGCGGTCGCGACGTTCGTCGCCGCCGGTGTGCTCTCGAGCCTGTTCGCCGGTCCGGGGGCGGGGTCGGCGGGCGGGCCGCTCGTCGTCTTCGGCCACAGCAGCCTGGCCGCCTCGGCGGCCGCCGGGCTCGTCCTCTCGGTGTCGGCGTTCGTCGCCGGCGCCCTCTATGCCGTCGTCGGCGGACCGGCGTTCCTGTGGCGATTGCGCCGGGGCACACCATGACCCGCTGCCTGGCCTGCCACGGCCCGCTGCTCCCCACGCCGGCGGTGACGGCGCCCGACCGGATGCACGGCATCGCCGGGTCGTGGTCGGTGCACCGGTGCGAGCGCTGCGGGTCGGGCACGACGCTCCCGCTGGCCACCGAGGACCAGTTGGGCGGGTTCTACCCCACCGGCTATGCGCCGTTCGATCTCCCCCGGGGCCCGGTCGCGGCCGCCATGCGCCGGATGCAACGGGCGCGTGACGGACGGTTTCCGCTCGCGGCGCTCGGAGCGGGGCGGCCGCCGGGGACCCTGCTCGACGTCGGGTGTGGGCGCGGCGATCTCGCCGCGTCGTGGATCGACCGCGGCTGGCAGGTGACCGGCATCGAGCCGTCGCCCGAGGCGGCCGCCGTCGCCCGTCGGCGCGGTGCGCGGGTGCTCGAGGGGACGCTCGACACGGTGGCGCTGAGTCCAGGCTCGATCGACGCCGCGGTGTTCCGGCACTCGCTGGAGCACGTGCTCGACCCCCAGCGCGACCTTCGCCGGGTGCGCGAGGCGCTGGTGCCGGGCGCCACGGTGGCGGTGATCGTGCCCAATTGGGGCTCGTGGCAGCGCCGCGCCTTCGGCGAATACTGGTTTCCGCTGGAGCTCCCGCGCCACCGAACGCACTTCACCGTCGCCGGCCTGAGCGCCGCCCTCGCCGCCGCCGGCTACGAGGAGATCGTGATCGCACCCGGCACGCCGCTGATCACGACGGCGTGGAGCCTGCAGTTTCGCTGCTTCGGCCGCGTCCTCACCGACGCCGGGTTGGCGCTGCTCGCCGGCTACGCCGCCGCCGTCCCGATCGGGCTCGTGGCCCGCGGGCTCGATCTTCTGCTCGGCGGCGGCGACTTCCTGCACGCCACCGCGCGAGCGGCGGGCTGACCTACAGGCCGGCGAGGATCGTCCGCAGCCCGTCGCGGAGCTCGACGCGGGGCTCCCAGTGCAGCTCGTCGCGGGCGCGACTCACGTCCAGGCAGCTGCGCTGCACCTCGCCGGGACGCGCCGGCGCAAACGTCGGTTCGGGCAACGGCTGGGCGGAGACCTCCCGCAGCGCGTCGACGAGATCGAGCACCGCGGTCTCCTGCCCGTGGCCGATGTTGATCGGGCCGGTGAGCTCTGATTCGGCGGCCAGCAGGTTCGCGCGCCCCACGTCGGAGACCTCGACCCAATCCCGCGTCTGGCGCCCGTCGCCGAAGATCGTCGGCGTCCGCCCCTCGATCACATGGCCGCAGAAGATCGCCACCACCCCCGCCTCGCCGTGCACGTCCTGACGCGGTCCGTACACGTTGCCGTAGCGCAGGGAGACCGTGGAGAGGCCGTGCAGCCGGGTGTAGAGCGCGCAGTAGCCCTCGGCCGCGTACTTGCTCTGGCCATAGGGGGCGAGCGGCCGGATCGGATGGTCCTCGGGAGTCGGCAGCCGGTCCGCGTCGCCGTAGAGGCCGCCCCCGGTGGACGTGTTGACCACGCGGCGCGCGCCGGTGCGACGCGCTGCCTCGAGCACCGCGATCGTTCCCAGCACGTTGCTCCGGGCGTCGGCGGCCGGGTCACTCACCGAGACGCGTATGTCGATCTGCGCCGCCAGGTGAAACACGACCTCGGGCCGCACGGCGGCGAAGACGGCCTCCACTCGCCGGGCGTCGCGGACGTCGATCACCTCAAGGGTGGCGCCCCGCTCGATCGCCCCGGCCAGGTTCTCGCGCTTGCCGGTGCTCAGGTCGTCCAGCACCGTGACCCGGTCCCCGCGCGCCACCAGGACGTCGACGAGGTTTGAACCGATGAACCCGGCCCCGCCGGTGACCAGGCAATCCATACGCGCCGGAGAGTCTACGGCCGACGGCTGGGCGGCGAGCCCGCGCCGGCAAGAGCGCGCGGCACGGGCTCAGCCACGGGGACGACCCTGGGTAGGGCTAGGGGGTCGTCCGGACTCGCGGATTAGGGGTTGCTTTCTCCGCGAGCTCTGTGACGTCCGTGTCACTGATCAGGATACCTCGCGCCGCGGCAGCGCCGTGCAATTTCTTGGCCTGCGCCGTCGTTGCCATGAGCAACTTCGTAACTTGACGGCGGTTTTTCCGTTGCTATGGGCAGGAACCGTTCGTCAAGCCTCGCGACGAGGAGCTTCGTAGACCGTGAATACCCGCCCCCAGGGGTCGCTCATCCCCGAAGTGTCTCCGGCCGATCGGCCGGAGAGCGTCGACGTCCTCGGCGTCCCGCTCGGGCTGACCGACTACGACCGCACGCTCGACTGGATCGACGCCACCGTGGCCGCCGATAAGAGCGGCTACATCTGCGTATGCAACGTCCACACCGTGATGGCCTCGGCCGAGGATCCCGAGCTGCGCCGCGCGCTGATGGGCTCCTCGATCAACGTGCCCGACGGCCAGCCCCTCGTCTGGGCGCTCAACCTGCTCGGTCATCCCCTCGGCGACCGCGTGTACGGCCCCGAGCTGATGGCGCGCTCCTGCGAGCGGGCCGCCGCCAGCGGTCAGCGGCTGTACCTGTACGGCGGGCGCAACCAGGGAGCCCTCGTGCAGCTGGCGCTCAATCTGCGCCAGCGCTATCCGGGGATCAGGATCGTCGGCGGCTACTCGCCCCCCCATCGCCCGTTGAGCGCCGAGGAGCGCCAGGCGGTCATCAAGGAGATCAACGGCTCGCGCGCCGACGTCGCCTGGATCGGGATCGGCGTCCCCAAGCAGGAGAAGTGGATGGCGGACATGCGCGACGAGCTGAACACCCCGGTGCTCGTCGGCGTCGGCGCCGCGTTTGACTTCCACGCCGGGCTCGTCCCCCAGGCCCCCGCCCGGGTTCAGGACTTCGGGCTCGAGTGGGCCTATCGGCTGGCCCACGAGCCGCGCCGCCTCGCGCGTCGCTACGTCCGCTATAACCCGCGCTTCGTCCACGCCTTCGCGCGCCAGCTCGTCGCCCATCGCCGCGCCGCGGCGCGTTCGTAGAGCACCGCACCGGCCCGCCACGCGGCGGGCACACTGTGGGGCGTGCCCGATCAGCCCACAGCCTCGATCGTGATCCCCACCCGTCGCCGCCCCGACTACCTCGAGGTCACGCTCGCCACGGTTGCCCCCCAGGCAGCGACGGCGGACGCCGAGGTGATCGTCGTCAACGATGGCGACGACGCGGCGAGCGCCCGCGTCGCCGAGCGCCACGGCGCGCGGGTCGTGCGCGCTCCCGCCGCCGGGTGGTGCCAACGCCGCCCGCAACGCCGGGATCGCGGCCGCCACGGCCGAGCTGATCGTGCTGATCGACGACGATGTCCGCGCCCCCGAGGGGTGGCTGGCGGCGCTGCTGGCGGGCGCCGACGCCGCCGCTGACATCGACGTGTTCGGCGGTCCGATCCACGCCCGGCTGGAAGGCGGCGGACCGCGCTCGTGCGGGCGCGAAGGGCCGCCGATCACCGCGCTCGATCTCGGCGACGCGGACCGCGACGTCGAGTTCGTATGGAGCGCGAACATGGCGATCCGGCGCCGGGCGATCGACCGAATCGGCCACTTTGACGAGACGCTGCGCGGCCGGGGCGAGGAGGAGGACTGGGAACGGCGCTACCGGGCCGCCGGGGGCGTGGTTCGCTACCTCGCCGCCGCGGGACTCGAGCATCGCCGGACCGCCGAGGATGCGACCCTGGCCACGCTCTCCCGGGCGGGCTACGCGCTCGGGCGCACCGCGCGGCGCTATGACGTGCGCAAGGGCACGGCGCCCTCGGCGACCGCCGAGCTGCGCACGCTGGCCGGCTGTCTGTGGCACATCGTCCGCCGCCGCTGCACCAACGGCGTCGTCCTGGCCGCCCATTCCGCCGGCCGGGTGCGTGAGATGCGCGCGCCGCGCCGTCCGCGATGAGCCCGGTCGCCGCCGACGACTTCCTCTCGGGCACGAGCGGACAGGTCTACGGGATCCGCGCCACGACCCGAGCGCTCGCCGCCGACGCCGTGTGCGACCTCGCGGCCCTGGCCACCGGTCTGCCGTGGCGGCTGGCCCGCGCGGCGGCTGCGTCGCCGCGGCGACGTGTGCTCGCCCTCGCCGTCGAGCGCGCCGACGTTCCGAACATCCTGCCGGCGGCCCGCGACGAGCTCCTGCGCTCTCGCCACGAGGTGCGCTTCGCCTCCACCACCGCGGGGACGCTCGGCAAGTTCGAGAACCTCAACCGGCTCCTCGCTGCCCATCCGGCCGGCGGATACGACTGGCTGCTGATCGTCGACGACGACGTCGCGCTGCCCCGGGGTTTCCTCGACGCCTTCGTGTTCCTCGCCGAGCGCTTTGACCTCGCGCTCGCACAACCCGCGCACCGGTGGCGGTCCCACGCCGCCTACTCGGTGACCCGCCGGCGTCCGAACAGCGTCGTGCGCGAGATCGGCTTCACCGAGATCGGTCCCCTGTCCGCGCTGCGCGCCGTCACCTTCGACGAGCTGCTGCCGTTCCCGCCGCTGCGCGCCGGCTGGGGTCTCGATCTGCACTGGTCGGCGCTCGCCCGAAGCCACGGCTGGCGCCAGGGCGTGATCGACGCCACCCCGATGCATCACGGGCTGCGCCGGATCGCCACCTCCTACAGCCGCGATGCCGCGGTCGCCGAGGCGCGCGAGTTCCTCGCCGAGCGACGCTACGTCCCGGCGGCGCAAGCCAACCGGACGGTGGCGACCCACCGCAGCTGGCGATGAAGGTCCTCGTGCTCGCCGAGTACTATCCGCGCGCCGCCGACCCCACGCTGGGGATCTGGGCGCACCGCCAGACGCTCGCCGCCCGCGACGCCGGCGCCGAGTTGCGGGTGCTCGTCCTGCACCGGCCGCTGCCCCCGGTGGCGGCGCTACGCCGCGGCGATCTGAGCGTGGCCCGCGCGGCCATGGCCCAGCCGGCAACCGCCGAGCGCGACGGGGTGGCGATCGACTATCTGCGCTACCTGTCGCCGCCACGGCCGTGGAGCTATGCCCGGTGGGGGGCGTGGGCGGCCCCGTGGCTGCGCCTCGCCCTGCGACGGATCCGGGGTCGCTTCCCGTTCGATCTCATCCATGCCCACTACGCGGTGCCGGCGGGCGATGCCGTGCGCCGGGCCGCGCCGGCCGTGCCGCTCGTCGTGTCGGTCCACGGCGGCGACGTCCTCGGGGCGCATGCCGGCGCCGCTACGGTGCGCGCGACGTTCGAACATGCCCGTCTCGTGCTCGCCAACAGCGCCGGCACGGCCGCCCGCTGCCGGGCCGTCGGCGCCGCGCGCACTCGGGTCGTCCACCTCGGCGCCGAGCTGCCGCCGCGGGTCAGCGACCCGCCGGCGACCCCGGTGCTGGTCAGCGTCGGCAACCTGATCGCGCGCAAGCGCCACGCCGACGTGATCGAGGCGGTGGCGCTGCTCGCGCCGGCGTGGCCCGAGCTGCGCTACGTGATCGTCGGCGACGGCCCGCAGCGCGAGGCCCTGCGCGCCCTGGCGGCGTCGCGGGGGGTGGCCGACCGGGTGATCCTGCGCGGTCGACTCGAGCCCGCCCACGCCCTCGCCGAGGCCCGGCGGGGCTCGCTGTTCGTGCTCCCCAGCGTCGCCGAGGCGTTCGGGGTCGCCTACGTGGAGGCGATGGCCGCCGGCGTGCCGGCGATCGGCTGCGCGGGGGAGGACGGACCCGAGGAGATCCGGGCCGCCGGAGGGGGGATCGAGCTCGTGGCTCCGCGCGACCCGCGAGCGCTCGCGGCGGCCATCGACGGGCTCCTGCGCGACCCGGCTCGCCGCGGCGCCCTGTCCGCCGAGGCGCGCCGGACGGTGGCCGAGCAGTTCACGTGGGCCCGCTGCGGTCGGGAGACGGTCGCCGCCTACGAGGAGGTGCTGCGTGGTTGAGACGGTGGCCTCGGAGCCCTATGACCCCGACAACCTCCTCGATCGCCACAGCCGCCGCTCGACGCTGGAGCACCATTACCGCCACATGGAGGCCCGCGAGCGTTCGCTGTTGCGCCGTCGCGTCGGACGGGGGGGCGGCGATGTGCTCTCCGTCGGCAGCGGCTGGCATCCCGGCCGCCACCTGTTCCCGGCGCCGGCGTGGCGACTCGTCGCCGTCGACGCCGATCCCGCGCGCGTGGCCGGCGTGCTCGAAACGGGGCGCGCCGACGAGGCCCACGTGGGCCACGCCGGGGCGCTGGAGTTGGCCCCGCGGTCGTTCGACATCGTCCTCTACCGGCTCGTGCTGCACCACATCGCGTTCCAGGGCCCGCTGGCGCCGTGCTTTGCCGAGGCGGCCCGGCTGCTGCGCCCCGGGGGCGCGCTGATCGCGATCGAGCCGGGCGCCTGGCACCCCGTCGGCGCGGCGCTGGCGCTCGCCAACCGCGTCGGTCTGGGCACGTGGGCCCACGGCACGCCCGACGATGTTCCCCTCTCGCCCCGCCGGCTGGCCGACGAGGCCCGCCGCGCCGGCCTGCGACCCGAGCTGCACGCCGTGACCTATGGCTGGCGGCGCCTTGCACCCGGCGTGCAGCGGGCCGTGACCCGGCTCGACGGCGTCGGCTCCCGTCCCCGCGCGGCACGCTACGGCCACACCCTGATGCTGATCGCGTGGGCCGGCTAGACGTGGTGTCGCGCCGCCCCGTCACCGACGCGCTCCTCACCGCCGGCCTGAGCGCCGGCCTCGTGGCGATCGCGTTCTTGACCTCGCACGCCGTCGATCAGACGGTCCCCACGCCGGGCAACACCTGGACGGAGATCGTGATCACGCTGTTCGGGGCGGGAGCCGTGGCCGCCGCGATTCTCGGCGGCGGGCGAACCCGCGGCCGAGCCTGGGGCGCGGGCCCGGTCGGGCTGTTGGCGGCGCTGGCGGCGTGGACGGCGCTCTCAATCCTCTGGTCGGTCGTCCCCGACACCTCCTGGTCGACGACCAACCAGATGCTCAGCTACCTGGCGCGCGTTTGCCGGCGCGGCGGCGCTCGCCCGGCTGGCCCCCGGGCGCTGGCCGGTCCTGCTGGGCGCGATCGCCCTCGCCACCGTCGCGATCAGCGGCTGGGCCCTGCTCGCCAAGGTCTTCCCGACGACGCTCGCCCCCGACAACACCTACGGCCGGGTCCAGGCTCCGTTCGGCTACTGGAACGCCGTCGGCATCGTCGGCGCCGTCGCTCTCCCCGCCTGCCTGTGGGTGGGCACGCGCCGGGACCGCGGGCGGCGCGTCGCCGGCCTGGCGGCGCCCGGGATCGCGCTGGCCCTCAGCGCGGTCGTGCTCTCGGGCTCCCGCTCGGCCGACGCCGTCACGGTCGTCGTCGTCGCCCTGTGGCTGGCCGTCGTCCCCGTGCGCCTGCGCTCGGTCGTGGTGCTCGCCGTCGGCGGCGCCGGCGCGGCCGTGATCTCGGGCTGGGCTCTGTCTCACTCGGTGCTCACCGCCGACCGCGCCCTCACTCCGGCGGCCGACGCGGCCGGGCACACCTTCGGCGCCGTCGCCGCGATCACCCTCGTCGTCGTGACCGTCGTGAGTGTCGCCTGCACGTGGGCGATGGATCACCGGCCGGTGGCGGCGGGCACCCGCCGTCGCGTCGGAACCGCCCTCGTCGTGCTGGCGTGCCTGCTGCCGGTGGCCGCGGTCGGCGCCGTGGCCGCCTCGTCGCGCGGGCTGACCGGCGAGATCTCCCACGCCTGGACGACGCTGACGAGCACCCACAGCGTCGCCACCAACGCCCCGACCCGCGTCTTGCAGTTCGGCTCCAGCCGTCCGCTCTACTGGCATCAGGGACTCGACGTCGGCACGCACGCCATGCTCAAGGGCGTCGGCGCCTCGGGGTACGGCATCGCCCGGCTGCGCTACACGACCGACCCGGCCAAGTCCGATCAGGCGCATAGCTACATCATCGAGACGTTTGCCGACCTCGGCCTCATCGGGGTCGCCATCACCCTCGCCCTGCTGGCGGCCTGGGTGCGGGCCGCGCTGCGCCCACTCGCGGTGCGGACCGGTTGGGAGGCGCTGGCCGGCGCCGCGGGGGCCGAGCGCGAGGGCATGGTGGCGCTGGCGCTCATCGTCCTCGGCTTCGGCATCCAGTCGACGCTGGACTGGACGTGGTACTTCCCGGGCGTCGCCGTGCCGGCCCTGCTGTGCGCCGGGTGGCTCGCCGGGCGCGGCCCGCTCACCGAGCCCGTCGGGTGGGTGCGCGTGCGTCGGTCGCCGCTGGACCGGCCGGGAGCCGTGGCCGGCGCCCTGCTCGTGGTGACGATCGCGCTCGCCGGCGCGTGGATGCAATGGCAACCACAGCGTTCGGCCGATCAGCTCAACGCCGCGCTCGATGCGAGCAGCAACGCTGAAGCGTTCGCCGATGCCCGCGCCGCCGCGAGCAGTGACCCGCTCTCCAACGAGCCTCGCTTCTTTTTGGCCGCGCTCGACCAGTCGGCCAACGACATACCGGCGGCGCGGGCGGAGCTGACGGCCGTCGTCCGCCGTCAGCCCGAGAACCCCGTCACCTGGCTGCACCTCGGCCAACTCCAGGCGCAGACCGGACAGCTGCGCCAGGCGATCGCCACCATGACCCGGGTGGGGTATCTCGATCACGTGCACGACAACACCTTCAATGCCGCCGTGGCCGTGATCACCGCGGCCCAGGCGAAACTCGCCCGGGCGGGCGTCTCCGCCCGGCCGCAGCGCCCGGTCAGCTCGCCACGACGGTCTCCAGGTCGAGGTCGAGCAGCGAGGACGGCAGCGCGCCGGGCTGCTGGCGCTCGCACACCTCAGCGAGCAGCTGCTCGTAGCGGTCGGTGACCGCGTCCCATGAGTACCGCTGGGCGCGCCGGCGGGCGCGCTCGCGGTAGTCGGCGACCAGGCGGGCGTCGTCGAGCAGCCGGCCGAGCTGTTCGGTGAGGTCGTCGACGCCCCGGCTGCGCGCGAAGTAGATCCCGGCGTCGCCGACCGTCTCGGCATTGGGCGGGTGGTCGTTGACGAGCACGCAGTTGCCGGCGGCCATCGCCTCGAGGATCACCGGATGAGTCCCCCCGACCTCGGTGGGCGCACAGAACAGGTAGGCGTTGCGCTGCAGCTCCCAGTACCCGGGGCCGAACACGTAGCCGGGGAACACCACGCGCGGATCGGCCGAGCGACGCACCTGGCGGATGT
This sequence comes from uncultured Solirubrobacteraceae bacterium, assembly GCA_963744845.1. Lineage (GTDB taxonomy): Bacteria > Actinomycetota > Thermoleophilia > Solirubrobacterales > Solirubrobacteraceae > Palsa-465. The sequence goes on along the minus strand of CAVUVE010000006.1, from coordinate 93,642 downwards.
AGTCATCGGCGTACGGAGCGCCGCCCACGATCGCCAGCTTCATCCCCCGGGCCCGGCGGCGATCGATGCGCGAGAACGCCTCGACGAGGAGGTGAGGGTTGTTCTCGGGCTCGAGCCGCCCCACGAACAGGATGTACTTGCGTGGTTCGAGGCCGAGTGCCGCCAGCGTCGACGCGGCGTCAGGGGCGCTCCGGCCGGGATCGGCGACCCCATAGGGCACGACGCCGATGCGCTGGCCGTAGCGCCGTTCGAACACGTCGGCGACCGCGTCGCTGTCGGTGATCGCCTGATCGGCCCACCGGGGCGCGTTGCGCTCGGCGAAGCGGAGGTAGACCTTGGCCGCGGGCGGCCACTTCTGCCGGTCGGAGTCCAGCCCGTCGATGTTGATCAGGGTCGGGATCCCGGCCCGGCGGGTCAGCAGGCACAGGGGAGAATTGCCGGCGATGAAGAACAGGGCCACGTCGGGGCGCGTGATCCGTCCCGCGTGCACCGCCGAGAGGAAGGTGTGCACGAGCGTGTCGAGGTACTTGTTGCGGATCGTCGGGAGATGGACGAGGCGGGCCCCTTTGTAGGTCGACAGCTTGCGATCGACCACGTGGGGCCGGCAGTACACGGTGACCTCGTGTCCGCGCGCCGACAGACGTGAGGCCAGCTGCTCGGCGGCCGTCTCAAAACCGCTGTAGGAGGCCGGGATGCCCCTCGTGCCGAGAATCGCGATCTTCATGGCCCAGCGCCACAGAGTATGCGTCGCGGTGGCCGCCTGCCGCCAGTTTCCAGGAGAACGCGGACGATCGGCTCCGTCCGCGCTCCCCGAGCTGCCTCTGCAACGCCGGATCGGCGGCCAGCTGCGCGAGCGCGCCGGCCAGCTGCTCGGGGTCCCCGGGCGCGACGTAGCGGGCGGCGTCGCCGCACGTCTCGACGCTCCCCGCGGCGGCGGCCGCGATCACCGGCGTGCCGGCGCTCATCGCCTCCAGCAGTGTCAGCCCGACCCCCTCGTGGACGGCGGGATGCACGAGCGCCACGGCGTCGCCGAGCAGCCGGCGCAGCCGGGCCGCGGTCGGATGGCGCTCGGCGATCACCCGCGGCTGCTCGGCGTGGGCCGACCCGGCGAGGACGAGGGGCACCGGCTCGGACGTCGCCGCCACGTAGCGGCGGTGGGCGGCGAGCAGCGTGGCGAGGTCCTTGCGGGGCTCGGCATCGCCGATGTAGAGGAAATGTCCGGGCGCCGCCCCGCGCTTCACCAGTCCCGCGAAACCCTGCCCGGGCCCATGGCGGACGACGACGATCCGCTCCGGGGCCACGCCCCACAGCTCGCGCACGTCGGTCGCCGTCGTGTCGCTCGGGCAGATGACGAGGTCGGCGCGGCGGGCGGCGTCACGATGGGCGAGGTGCGCCCACCGGCGGTAGGCGGGGTCAAACAGCTGGGGATGGCGCTCGAAGGCCAGGTCGTGGACGGTGATGACCTGGGGCGTGGCGGCGCCGGGCACATGGGCGTAGGCGGGCAGCGGATGGTGGATGACGTCGACGCGGGCGCGACGGGCGCGGCGCGGCAGGGTCAGCTCCGTCCAGCGCAGGTCGGCGGCGGCGTTGGCCAGACTGGCGGCGCCGCCCCCGCCGGGGACCCGCCGTGCCCGATTGGCGGTGGTGATGACGTCGACGTCGCCGAGCCCGCCGAGAGCGGCGATCACCTCGGTCAGGTAGACCGCGGTGCCCGAGTACGGAGCGCGCTGTGCGTAGGTGGTGTCGATGAGGACGCGCACGCTCACCGCACCGCGCGAGCCGTCAGCAGCCGTCGCAGCAGCGGCGGACCGGCGCGGGCCTCGATCTCGATCTGCGTGAAGTCGAACTCGCGCAGCAGCGCGCCCAGCGACCGGGCGCTGTACAGGTGCAGGTGGTCGCCGAGCGGCTCGGAGTAGCGGTCGATCCCGTGCAGTGCCAGCGCCAGGCGGCCGTGGTTGGGCGTGGTGACGAGCAGCCGGCCGCCGGGAACGAGGACCCGCCGGACCTCGGACAGCCAGCGGGCGGTGTCAGCGACGTGCTCGATCACCTCGCTGGCCCACACCACGTCGAACGCCCCGTCGGCGATTGGGAGCGGACCGTCGAGCGGCGCGCGCTCGAAGCTCAGCTGCGGGTGGCGGCGCCGGGCCCGCGCGACGGCGGCGTCGGCGACATCGACGCCGAGCGGCCGGGCGCCGGCGTCGGCGAGCACCGCTGTCAGGTCGCCCTGCCCGCAGCCGAGGTCGAGGACGCGGTCGCCCGATCGCACGTGGGCCCGGGCGAAGTCGGCGCGCAGGGCGAGGTCGGGCGGCTCCAGCTCCTCGGGCAGGCGCTCCCACAGTTCCTCGTAGTAGTCACGCACCGCCGCAACGTAGCGCTACAGTGGCCGCGTCACGGACGACGCTTCCCACCCGGCGATGGCTCGCGCAACCGCACACCCATCGGACGTCGGCGCGCCGGCGCTCCCTGCTTCACCCGGCCGGCTGGTGGCGATCGCCCCGGTCGATTCGCCGGGCGGCGCCGAGATCGGGTTGCTGCGCCTGCTCGGGGCGCTCTCGCGCGGCGGCTGGGAGGTGACGTTGACGACCCCGGGGCGGGGCGCGCTGCGTGACGCCGCCCGGAGCGCCGGATGGCGATGGCAGGCGCTGGCCCTCGGCGGCCTGGCCCGCGGCGCGGGCACGCAGGCCGTCCGATCCTGGCCGCTGGTCCGCCGCCTGGCCGCCGGCGCCGACGCCGTCTATCTCAACGGCTCGGTGTGCGGACGGCTGCTGCCGGCGCTGGTCGGCGCCTCCGCCCGTCGCGTGCTCCACGTGCACGACATCGTCGACCACGTGCCGCCGTTCTGGCGCGTCGCCGACGTCGTGCTCGCCGATTCCCGGGCGGTCGCCCACCGGCTGACCGGGCTTGACGTAACCGTCGTCGGCTGTCCCGTCGACCTCGACCCCCCGGCGGTCGACCCACCCTGGCCGCCGGGCGCGGGCGGTCCGGTGGTCGGCTTCGTGGGCCGGATCGAGCCCCGTAAGGGGGTCGCCGACCTCGTGGGCGCCGCGCCGGCGATCCGCGGCGGCGCCCCCGGCGCCCGCATCGTCGTCATCGGCGATGACCCGTACGGCAGCGACCCGGCGTACACGGCCGCCGTGACCGGGTCGCCCGAGGTGGAGCACGTCGCCTGGGTCGAGAACGCTCCGGGGGTGATGCGCCACCTCGACGTGCTCGTGCTGCCTTCCCACCAGGAGCCGTTCGGCACCGTCCTGGCCGAGGCGATGGCCGTCGGCACTCCGGTGGTCGCCACCCGCGTCGGCGGCCTGGCCGAGGTCGTCACCGACGGGGTGACGGGCCGCCTGGTTGCGCCCGGCCAGCCGGCGCAGCTGGCGGCGGCGGTGCTCGAGGTGCTGGCCGCGCGCGAGCGCATGGGGGCGGCCGCCCGCGAGGATGCCCGGCGCTTTGACGCGGCCGCCTACGCCGAGCGGGTGGAGCGCCTGCTCTGCGGACGGCCGGCGATGGCGGCGCGATGAAGGTCGCGTTCGACAGCGGCCCGGCCGGCGATCCGCGCGGCATCGGCCGCTACGCCCGGTGCCTGCTGGCGGCGCTGCGCGCCGCGCCCCGCGGGGAGCTCGTGGAGAGCCGGGACCCGCGTGACGCCGACGTGTTCCACGCGCCGTGGATCGACGGCGCGCTGCTGCGCTCGCCCGTGCCGATGGTGGTCACGCTGCACGACCTCGTTCCGCTCAAGCGGCCCGGTGAGTACCTGCGCTCGGGGCTGCGGTTCAAGCTGCGCTACCTGGCCGTCCAGCGGGCCACCCGGGTGATCGTGCCGACCCACGCGGTCGCCGAGGACGCGATCGCCGGGCTGAGGATCGACCCCGCTCAGATCACGACGATCGCCGAGGCGGCGGCCCCCGTCTTCTTCCCGCGCTCCGCGGACGAGGTCGCCGCGGCCCGCGCCCGCTACGACCTTCCCGAGCGCTACCTGCTGTGGGTGGGCGGCATGCTCGTGCCCGATCCCCGCAAGCGCGTGGCCGCCCTGGCCCGGGCGCGGCGATCGCTGCCCCTGGTGCTCGTCGGGCCGACGAGCCGCTGGGCCCGGGAGCTCGCCGGCGTGCACCTGACGGGAACCGTCGACGACGACGATCTGGCCGCGATCTACACCGGGGCCCACGCCCTCGTCTTTCCCTCCGACGACGAGGGGTTCGGCCTGCCTCCGCTGGAGGCGCTCGCCTGCGGTACCCCGGTCGCGGCGTGCGACATCCCGGCGCTGCGCGAGGTCCTCGGCGACCGCGCCGCGCTCGTCGACGTCGGCGACCTCGACGCCCTCGTCGCTGCCGCCGAGGCGCTCGCCCGGCCCGCCCCGGCCCCGCCGGCGTGGTCGTGGGCCGATGCCGCCGCCGCCACCTGGGACGTCTACGAGCAGGCGCTCGCCGCCTCCGGTCACTCCGGAGCCCGCACCCCGAACGGTGGGATCGCTCGGCGCACCGGCCGCGCCAGCCGCCGCCGGCGCGCCTGAATCGTCGTCCGCCGCCGCCACGCCCCCGCTCGCAGCCGCCAGGCGTCCCGGTAGCCGGCGAGCAGGTGGCGTTCGCGCAGCAGCACGTGGCCGAGCGCCAGCGCCTCGTAGGTGACGATCCACGGCAGGTCGCGCGCCAGCCCGGCCGCCGTCTCGTTCTTGATCATCATCAGGTAACGATTGCGAAACTGCAGCCGGCGTGCCGCCTCGCTCATCTGCGCCCGCGTCGACGGGCTGTAGGTCCGGACGTGGTCGGCCACGGCCCCCGGCTCGTACACGCTGCGCCACCCCAGCAGCTGCGCTCGCCACGCCAGATCAGCGTCCGAGGCCCACAGCTCCATGTCCTCGTCGAGCACCTCGCCACCGTCCAGCGCGCATTGCGCGAGCACCGCGCGCCGATACAACGCCGCCGCCCCGTCGGCCCCGAACACCGGCGCCGGGCGCCCGTAGTCCCGCGCCGGCCGGCCGTGCCCGACGAGCCCGTTCTTGCGCCGCCGGTCGATGACCATCGCCGCGGTGTCGATCTGCTCCGCCGTCGCTATCGCGCTCGGCGGGCCCGGGGGGCTGCGGGCCGGGGCGCGTCGCGCGCGCACGAGCTTGGGCGCCACCGATCCCACTCCCGGCTCGTCGAGCCGAGGAAGAGCCGCCGCGAGAAAGCCGGGGCGCAGCCGGCAGTCGGCATTGAGCAGCAGCACGGCGTCGCCCGCCGTGCGCCGGATCGCCTCATTGATCGCCGCCGCATAGCTCAACCGGCGCTCGAGGCGCAGGTGGCGCGCCCCCTCCGCGGCCGCCACGGCGCCCGTCTCATCCGACGACGCGTTGTCGACGACCACCACCTCGGCCGCGGGATCCTGGGCCATGGCCGCCGGCAGCGACCACCGCAGCATCGGCGCCTCATCCACGCTCAATACCAGGATGCAGACGGTCACAGCAGCTCCCGGTAGACCGCGGCCGTCTCCCGCGCGGTTCGCTGCCAGGAGAAGGTTGCCGCCCGCTCGCGCCCGAGCCGCGCCAGGCGACCGCGCAGTCCGCCGTCACCGAGGAGGACCTCCAGCTGGCGGCCCAGGTCTGCGGGATCGGAGGGATCGAAGTACCGCGCCGCGTCCCCCCGGTCTCGGGCAGCGCGGTCGCCCGCGCGGCGAGCACCGGCGTCCCCCGGGCCATCGCCTCGAGAACGACGAGGCCGAACCCCTCGTAGAGGCTGGGGTGCACGAGCACCTCGGCGTCGCAGATCAGCCGGTCCAGCCGCGCGTCATCCACGTAGCCGGTCACCTGCACCGGCACGCCGCCGGCCAGCTGCGCGAGCCGAGGCCCCTCGCCGGCGTCGACCCCGGCGAGCACGAGCCGGTGAGGGATGCCGGCGGCGGCTCGCAGCTCGGCGAACGCCCGGACGAGCGCCGCCAGGTTCTTCTTGGCGCGCAGGTCGCCGACGGCGAGGACGAACGGCTGCGTCGGCGAGTCGGCCAGGGCGTGTCGGTGGCCCCGCCCGCCGCCGCGAGCGCCGGCGCCTCGGCGATCACCCGCACCTTCCCCGGGTCCACCCCGTAGCGCCGACACACGTCGGCGGCGGTGAACTGCGACGGGCAGATGATCCGCTGCGCCGAGCGGGCCGCGAGCCGGGTGATCGTCCGGAACTTCATCGCCGTCGTGGCCGGGAAGTCGCCCGGCCACGTCTCGAAGGCCAGGTCGTGGATCGTGACCACCCCCGGACAGGGCCTCACCACCGGGAGAAAGCAGTTGGGGGCGTGCACGACGGCGGCCCGGTGCCGGCGGGCGAGGACGGGCAGCCACAGCTGCTCGAAGGCCACCTCGGGAGCGACTCCCGAGCCGGCGGGGGCGAGGATCTCCAGGCCGTCGGCGCCTCCCGCGCGCAGGGCGAGGACGAGCTCACGGGTGTAGCGGCCCCAACCGCGGATCTGCGCCGCGGCGCCGTCGCGCGCGTCGATCAGGATCCGCGGCGTCACACTGGCATTCTGCTCGTTGGAGCGTAGGATGCCTGCACGCCGTGTCGATGCATGCCTTACGCGAGCAAGCCGGAAGCGAGCCGCCCGAGGTGGTGCCGGTCCGCCGACCGGCATCGTCGATCTTCGACATCCCGATCGACCTGGGACAACCCGACGAGCTGCTGAGCACGGTGTCGGGGTGGGCGGGGGCCGGAATCGCCCGCCGGGTGATGTACGTCAATGCGCACGTCGTCAACCAGTCCCGGGTCACGCCCGGGTTGAGCGCTGCCCTGCGCCGCGCCGACCTCGTCTACTGCGACGGCTACGGGGTGCGCCTGGCCGCCCGGGCGCTCCACACCGAGGTCCCCTACCGGATGACGGGCGCGGACTGGATCTGGACCCTGGCGGCGCTGTGCGAGGTCTCGGGCCAGTCGCTGTACCTGCTCGGCTCCGAGCCGCCGATCGCGCGCGAGGCCGCCGCTCGCCTGCGGCGCTGGTATCCGCAGCTGCAGGTGGCCGGCGCCCACCATGGCTTCTTCGCCGTCGACTCCCCCCACAACGAGCGGGTCCTGGAGGACATCCGCGAGCACGCTCCACAGATCGTGCTCGTCGGCATGGGCTCTCCGAAGCAGGAGCTGTGGGTCGACCGATACGCTGATCAGCTCGGCGGCGCCGTCGTGTGGACGGTCGGTGCCCTCTTTGACTACGTCTCCGGACACATCCCGCGCGCCCCTCGCTGGCTCGCCGACAACGGACTCGAATGGATATTCAGACTGGCGATCGAGCCCCGGAGAATGTGGCGCCGGTACCTGATCGGCAACCCGGTGTTCCTCTCGAGGGTCCTGGCGGAGTGCAGGCATCCGGCACCGCCGGGGCTGCGCCCGGCAGTGGCCCCACCCGCGGACGCGCGACCGGCGGTCGTGACCTCGGCGGACGCGTTGCGCTCCGAGGGCGCCGCGACCGGTCCGACGCCGATCGCGACCACCGGCTGACCGGGACCGGCGCCGCCACATCACGATCTGCCCGCCGCCAGCGGCTGCTCGTCGGGGCGATCCTCATCGCCCTCCTGGCCGTCGTCTGGCACGTCAACGCCCCACCCCGCCACGACATCTTCGCGGCCGTTCCCGACACGCTCCGGGGCCTGGCGGCCACGGGAGTGGTGTTCGCCGTCGGTGGCTTCGGGCTCGTGCGGCTGATGCTGCCCGACGCGTTGCGCGACTACGAGCTGTTGTGGGTGCTGCCGGCCGGCGGCTGCGCCGTCGGGTTGGCATTGACCGTGCTCGGCTTCGCCCACGTCCCCTACGCGGTGGCCATCGCGGTCGTCCTCGCCGCCGGCTTGGGCCTGGCGGCGTTCGCGATCAGACGACGCGGCATGCCGGCGCTGGCGACCCGGCGGCTGGCGTGGCCGGTGTTCCTGGCCGCCGCCGTCACCGCCATCGCGCTCGTTCCGATGCTCGCGCACCAGCACTACGCCGCCCCCGTGGGGACGGGTTCGGACGCCCACGTCGCCGCCGGCACGGCCACCTTTCTCAAGCATGCCTCGCCGACCGGCGTCGACATCGCCCAGCCGATCAACCAGATGCCGCCGACGTGGCAGTCGAAGTATCCGATCTACTACGCGTTCGCCGCCGTCTCGACGGTGAGCGGACTGGCCACCTGGCAGCTGCTGGCCATCCTGGCCGCGGCGCTGCTCGGCCTGGCTGCCGCCGGCTTCTTCCTCGTCGCCCGCGCGGTGTTCCGGGTCCCGCGGGCCTGGGCGCTGGCGGCGATGGCCCTGGCGGGGCTGGACCGCGAGGCGCTGCACACCGTCCTCAACCCCTACTTCAACCAGACGTGGGGGTTCTTCGCGCTGCCGTTCACGCTCGTGCTCGGATGGTGGCTCGTCCAGCCGGGGCTCACCCGTCGGGCGCGGGGCGCGTGCGGGGTGCTGCTGGCGATCTTCGGGCTCGTGCTCGTCTTCGCCTACCCGCTGGCGGCGCCGATCCCCGCCGTGCCGATCGCCATCTTCGTTGCCATGGAATGGCGACGGAAGCTGCGGGCCGGCGAGCCGGTGTTTCACCCGCGCGACCTGTACCGCGGCCGCCGCAGCCTGCTGTGGCTGATCCCGCTGGCGGCGTTGCTGGCGGTGCCGGTGGTCGGGGTCGGCCAGAAGGTGGTGACAGCAGCCGAGGTCCTCGCCCCCGGGCACTCGCTCCAGGCCTGGGGCGGCGATCTCCCGGGTTTCATCCCGTTCAACGACTTCGTCTCCCTCCCTGCATCGCTCGTCTTCCTCCCCCTCACCGTCCTGCTCTTCGGGCTCGCCGCGTTCGGCCTCTCGCGCGCCTCGCGCCCGCTCGCCTGGGGGCTGGGCGGCCTGCTGGCGATCGGCATGCTGCTCGCCGTCTACCTGCGCCACCGCCAGTACGGCTTCTACTTTCACTTCAAGCTGCTGGCGTTCATCGGGCCGCTCGTGATGGTGATCGCCGCCGTCGGCGCCTCCCGGCTGAGGCGATGGGGGATCGCGCTCCTGGCGGTGTTCGGCGCGGCCACGGCGGGGAGCGCGATCGCCGAGCTCGACGCCACCGGCTACCAGCTGCCGCCGGCCACGATCCAGCTGCACCGCTGGGCGGCCTCGCTGCCGCACACCGCCTCGATCCGACTTGACATGTGGGCGCCCGAGCAGCTGTGGGCCGCCTACTTCCTCGACGCCCGGCCGCTGTGCTCGCAGCTGCCGCTGCTCAACACCGACTACCCCCACGTGCCGGTCTCCCGCAAGGCCGATTACATCGTCGCCACGCTCGACGTCGGCCGTCCGGCCGACGCGATCGGCCGTCCGCTGCGCGAGAACGCCGGCTACCGCCTGTATCGCGAGAACCCGTCGATCCCCGGTCCGAGCACGTGCTCGCAGCGGCGCCTGGATCGCATCTACCCCGGCCGAGGGTTCAGCCCGCAATGACCTCGTCGGCCCTGCGAGACGGTTCCCGCGCGCGCTGCCTGCGCGTCGGGCACAGCATCGTCAAGGCGGGATCGAGCCTCGTCGAGCTCCCGACGCTGCTCGCCGACGCCCAATGGGACATGGTGGAGCTCGACGTCCTGACCCACGACGGCGAGCTCGTCGTCGCCCATGACTCTGCCGACCTGAGCCATCCCCGGCCGATCCCGTTCGCGCACGCCCTGGCCGCTCTGCGTGACGCGCTGCCCGCCGAGACCCGCCTCGACGTCGACATCAAGGCCACCGGCTACGAGCGCGAGGTGGTCGAGGCGGTGCGCGACGCCGGGGTGGCCGAGCGCACGCTCATCTCGACGATGGAGCTCTCCAGCCTGCGGGCGATCCGCGCGGCCGCCCCCGAGCTGACCCTCGGCCTCTCCGTCCCTCGGGCGCGACGCGACTACCTCGCCTCGCGGCTGACGCGTCCGGCGGCGTACGCGATGCTCGCCTACCTGCGACGGGTGCTGCCCGGTCAGACCGCCCAGGTGCTGCGGGCCGGCGAAGCCGACGCGATCATGGCCCATTGGGGAGTGGTCACCCCCCGTCTCGTCGACACGATCGCAACCCTCGGCGGCGAGCTCTTCGCGTGGACCGTCGATGACCCCGCGCGGCTGATCGCGCTCGAGCGCCTCGGGGTCACCGGCGTCATCACCAACGATCGTGACCTGTTCTCCCGCGCCGGCCTGGCGAGCTGACCGCCCGCATCAGTCGCCGGGATGCAGTGCGGGCAGCGCCAGCGCGTGGGCGGACGCGCCGGCCGCGGTGAGCGAGATCGGGCCCTCGAGGTTGATCAGGCGGTAGCCGCACCCCGTCATCACGTCGACGAACGCGGCGTGGGTGTCATGGAGCTCGCAGATGATCGCCGGCCGGTGGCGCTCGATCGTCTCGCGCATCCCCTCGAGCACCGCCAGCTCGGCGCCCTCGACGTCGATCTTGACGACGTTGGGCGCCGGCAGGCGCCCGGACGCAACCAGATCGTCGATCGCGACCAGCTCGACGTCGATCACCCGCTCGGTGTAAGGATGCTCGCCGTAGTCGGCGAGCTTTGACCAGCTCTGGTCGTCGACGACCTGCAGGCGCCCGATCCCGGCGTGGTCGGACACCGCGACGGCGAGGACCTCGACGTTGGCGATCGCGTTGAGCGCAGCGTTGACGCGGATCGCCTCGGCGTTGTCGGGGGCCGCCTCGAACGCGTACACCCGTCCCTCGTCGAGCCCCACGAGGTGGGCGCCGAGCAGCGCGAAGAACCCCAGGTTGGCGCCGATGTCATAGAAGACGCCGCCGCGCCCGAGATGGCGGATCATCGCCTCCTGGACGGCCGACTCGAGGTTTCCGCCGGCGATCGAACCGATGTGGGCGTGGGCGATCGGCAGATAGCGCATGTCGAAGGCAAGGCCGCCGGCGTACCCCTGGGGAACGCGCAGCACCCCGGACTCCAGCCAGCGCACGCCGGCGCGCAGCGCCCTCGCTCGCGCGCCGCGCCCCTCCATCGCCTCAGCCCGCAGCTCGCGCAACCGCGGGTGGCCGAGGCGGATCAGCCGTCGCACGAGCATCGAGCGGTTCAGGCCGAGGCGGCCGAGCAGGTGCCTGAGGCTCATGCGCCGGCGATCATCGCGCACCGCCGCCGGTCAGTGCCTCCAGGGTGTGGCGCAGCCGGGCGCCGACATCGGCGGAGGCGTAGTCCGCGAGCCGGCGCTCGCCGCGCGCCGCCAGCTCGGTCCGCAGCTCGTCATCGCCGAGCACGATGCGCAACACCTCGGCGACGGTGCTCACTCCGTCGCCCTCGTCGACGAGCACCCCGGCGTCGCCGACGACCTCGCCGACCGCTCCGGCCCGGCGGGCGATCACCGGCACCCCGAAGTGAAATGCCTCCAGCAGCGGGATGCAGAAGCCCTCGTGCTCGGACAGGCAGACGAACACGTCGGCCTGCCGGTAGTGGTCCCACAGCTGGGCGGCGCCGATCCCGCTCTGAAACGTGACCGCCCCGGGAGCCTGCGTCTCGGCCAGCCCGGCCAGCCCGGCGGCGAACTCCGGCGAGAGCGGCGTTCCGACGAGGACGAGCCGGCCGGCGCGCGCTTCCCGGCGCCAGCGAGCGAAAGCGCGGATCACCAGGTCCTGGCGCTTGTGAGGGGTGAGGCGGCCGACGAACAGGACCGTCGGACCATCGGGCCGCCCGGACGGCCGGCCGTCGGTCGCCGCGGGCAGGCGCTCGCGATCGACGACCACCGGGATCACGGCGACCTCGCGCCCCGACAGCCGCCGGAGCTCCTCGGCGTTGAACTGCGAGACGGCGGCCAGCGTGCCGGCCGTCGCGGCGAGCGCGGCGAGCTGCGCGCGGCCCAGCTGGCAGCGGACGGCCTCCGCCGGATCGCTGGCCCAGAAGTAGCGGGCCGGGGTCACGTTGTGGGAGACGAGCAGGCTGCGGGGGGCGTCGGCCAGCAGGCGCTCGAGCCCCGGCGCGTAGCCGGAGTAGTGCACGACGAGGGCGTCGGCGCGCGCGGGACGCAGCCGGTGCAGCGCTCGCACCGCGCCCTCCGGCATCCCCGGCGCCTGCACGGGGGCGTAGTCGTCGCCCGTCCACCCCCAGCTGTCGAGCAGCCGGCGATAGGCGAGCGCCTGCCCGGTGACGCCGTCCACCGGGCCGGCCGCGCACAGGACCTGATCGACCCTCATGCCGACGGTCGATCGCGGTCGCGTGCCGCCTCCTCGAGCTCGGCTACGCGCTGCTCCAGGCGCATGACGTGAGCCGCCACCTGGGCGTTGAAGCGGCTCTGCTGAGCGCTCATCTGACCGATGTACTGGCGCAGCATCCGCACCAGCAGCCGCTTGACGACGGTGATCGGCCGCCCCAGGCGACGGGTGGAGTAGACGCGTGCCGGCTCGGGCTCGATGATCGCCCACTCGGCGAGCCGAGCCGTCGACACCGCGCCCTCACCGAGGCTCCAGGGAGCGTCCGCCTCGTCGGACGCCCCGGCCGCCGCCGCGCGGGCGGCCGCCAGCGCCTCCTGGGGGTCCTTCACGGCGATGCGGGTGGGTGAGCAGCGGCCACGCCGGCCATTATCGGGTCTCGAGCAGCAGCGTCACCGGTCCGTCGTTGACGAGCTCCACCCGCATCATCGCGCCGAAGCGCCCGCGCTCGGCGCCCAGGAGCTCACAGAAGCGCTCGTAGAGCGGTTCGGCGATCTCCGGCGGGGCGGCATCCACGTAGCTGGGGCGGTTGCCGCGCCGGACGTCGCCGTACAGGGTGAACTGGCTGACGCACAGGACCTCGCGGTCCCCCAGCGGCTCGTTCATGCGCCCCTCGGCGTCGGCGAACACCCGCAGGGCACGCACCTTGGCGGCCAGCCACTGCGCCTCGGCCTCGGTGTCGGCGTGGGTTACCCCGAGCAGGACGAGGAGCCCGGGGCCGATCTCGGCGATCCGTGAGTCGCCCACGTCGACCGCGGCGCGGCTGACCCGCTGCACGAGGGCGCGCATTCGCGGTCAGGCCTCCCGCAGCTCGGCGGCCGCCCGCTCGGGCGCGACGACGTTCAGCCCCAGGCCGGTGCCGAGCTCGAGGCCGGCCGGGTTGGCCAGGTGGGGCAGGATGTCGATCCGCCAGCAGAAGTGCTCGGAGCCCTGGGGAGCGGTGCGCACCCACAGGTTGAGCGGCGGGCTGGCGCCGAGCAGGCGCTTGAGCCGGTTCAGGGCGGCATGGAGCATCGCGGCGCCGGTGGGGCCCTCGTCCTCGAAGCGCATTCGGGGCGTGCGGGGGGCAATCATCAGCTGGTAGGCGACGCGCGACCCGTAGGGCGCCATCAACACCGCCTCCTCATCGATGGCCACGACGCGCTCGCGCTGGCGCACCTCGTGCTGGACGAGCTCGGCCAGCAGGTTGGCCCCCATCGTCCGGGTTGCGTGGGCCCCGAAGCGCTCGCGCTCGCGGGCGATCGCCGCCGGCACGAAGTCCATCGCATACAACTGGGCGTGGGTGTGAGCGACCGATGCTCCCGCCTCGTGGCGCTCGTTGACGCTCACGTGCACGTAGGCGGCCGCGGCGTGGACACGCATCCGCTCCCGCCACACCTCGACCGCCGCCACCACCTGGTCGACGGTCAGGTCGGCCAGGCAGGCGACCGGGTCCGGGGCGTTGATGATCACCTCGTGAAAGCCGCGGGCCGGCCCGGCCCAGAACAGGTCGCGGTTGGCATGCGGCTCGGGCGCGACCGCGTCCGGGGTCAGCGCCGGAAAGCGGTTGGGTATGACGCGCACCCGCCAACCCGGCGCGTCAGCGGCGCCCTCCCGCAGCGCGTAGAGCTCGGGCGGGGTCCGGTCCTCGTTGCCGGCGGCGAACGGGTCCTCGGCGGGGTCGACGTCCGGGGGCGGGGTCACATGCAGGCCATCGCCCGGGCGACCCGCCCGCTCGGCGGCGATGATCGCGCGCTGACCGGTCAGGGGATCGATTCGCACCTCGGGCATCGGAGCGGCGGCCTCCTAGCCGAGGACCTTCTCCATCGCGATGTGCTCGATGCCCGCCTCCATGAACACCCGGCCGCGCGGCTCGTAGCCGGCGCTGTCGTACAGCGGGCGGGCATACGTCTGGGCGTGGAGCACGAGGCGCCGGGCCCCGCCGGCCCGGGACTCATCGTCGGCGAGCGCCAGCAGCGCGGAGGCGATGCCATGGCGCCGCGCCGTCTGGCGAACCGCGAGGCGGCTGAACTGGACCGTCGGGCCGACGAACAGCAGCCGACAGGTGGCGAGAACCTCGCCGGCGGAGACCGCCACGAGATGGACCCCCTCACCATCGCGGCCGTCGAGCTCTTCGCGCTCGGGCACCCCCTGCTCGAGACAGAACACGGCGTGGCGCAGCGCGAGCACGGCGGCCATCTCGGTCTCGCCGCGCACGCGGCGGACCTCGTAGGTCAAGCCGTCGCCCCCGCTCATCGCCCCCGCTCCCCGACGGCGTCCGTCATCCGGCTCGCAGCAGGTAGAAGCGAATGTCGTGCTCGAGGGCGCCGGCCGACTCGTACGGTCCGGCATGGTCGTATTGCTGCTTGCCGCGGCGGTCGATGTAGACAGTCTGCGGGATTCCGCCGACGGCTTCCAGCAGGCTGCCGATCCGCTGGCGGGGATCGAGGTAACTGGGGTAGGTCACGGGGAAGCGATGCAGGAAGGCCGCGGCCGACCCCGTGCTGTCACGGCTGTCGATGCCGAGGAAGGCCACCTGGCGCCCGTAGCGCACGGAGACTCGCTGGAAGACGGGGAACTCGCTCTGACAGGGCTCACACCACGACGCCCATTCGTTGATGACCACGGGATGGCCGTGCAGACGCGCCAGCCGTTCGCGAAACGCGGCCGTCCCGCCTCCCAGTAGCCGGCCGGCCTGCGCGTGCAGCGACTTCAGGGCGACGGGAGATCCCCGGAAGGCCGCGATCACCGCCGTGGCGGAGGGCGCGGCGTTGCGCGGTTGGGCGCCGCCACACGCCGCCAAAGTCAGGCACGCGAGCGCCAGGATCGCCGTCAGCCACCTGAGATCGCGCACGCTGCAAGCTTGACACAAGCCCTGGCAAGCACATCTGCTTGAAGTACACGTTATCCTTCGGTCTGGAGGCCGGGGGAACGCTTCTGAGGAACTCTCGCGGTACCCGGTCGTCCGTACCGGTACCTCTGTTGAGCCGCTTGATGTGAGGCCGCGGCTCGTCCACGCTGACGCAAACCTTCCAACACTGATGGGTGTCATCACCCCCTTTCCAAGTCCTGACGCGATCGCGCGCGCCGAACTGCTGACCCGCGAGCGTTTCGTCTACGAGGGCGAATCGCTCGAGGAGGCGCTGGCGCCCGGCTCGGCTCGTCGCCGTGCGCTCGACGCTGCCCTGGCCGAGGTCGAGGCCGGCCACCGGACGCCCTCGATCGAGTGGCGGCGCGAGTTCTCGCTCCTGCTCGGGCTCGAGCGGCTGCTCTCCGAGGAGGAGCCGCGCCTCGTCGACGGCACCGTGCTCTCCGCCCATCAGGTCGACGCGCTCTCCGGAACGCTGACGGCGCTCCTGGCCGAGGTGCAGCGCAGCGCCACGAGCAACGGCAACGGCAACGGCAACGCCGCTGCCCCACCGCCTGCGCCTGAACCCGCACCCGAAGCCGGGGCCCAGGCCGCCGACGACCCCGACCGCGACGACCCCGACCGCGACGACTCCGACAGCGACGACTTCGAGGACGACGACGACGACGAGACTGACGATGGGGACGACGGGGACGACGAGCCCGAGGACGAGGAACCGCAAGACTGGCATGACGAGGGCGACGAGGAGAACGTCCAGCTCGAGGAGCAGCCCGAGGATCCCAACGCGGCCAAGCGCTTCTGGTTCGAGCACGCCACCGGCGCCGGCAAGACGGTGGCCGCCCTCGGCTTCGTCGAGGCCTCGCGCACCGGCGGCGTCCTGATCCTCACCCACCGCCGCAACCTCGTCGACCAGTTCCACGGCGAGCTGCGTGATCGCGGCTATCGCGACCGCATCAGCGCCGCCCTGCTCGACGATCACGACGCCGCCAACGGGCCGGTCACCGTCGAGACCTACCAGTGGTTCGTCCGCAACGCCGGGCGGATCTCGGACGCGTACACGATCGTCATCTGCGACGAGGCGCACACCGCCCTGGGAGAGAAGACCTCGGCGGCGATCCGGTCCTGGGCGGGCCCGGTGTTCGTCGGCATGACGGCCACCGGCGCGCTCATCGCCCGCCACGTCACCGACCTCTTCCCCACCCAGACGAGCCGTTTCGACCTTGCCCAGGCCGCCCGGCGCGGCGTCATCTCGCCGCTGCGCTGCATCCGGATTCCGCCCGGCCCGGGCGTGCGCACGATCGCCAAGGTGCCCCTGCGCCGGGGCGAGGTGGACACCGAGTTCGACCAGGAGATGCTGGCCCAGCTGCTGGACCAGACGCCGTTCAACGTCGCCATCGCCGATCTGTACAAGACGCGCTTCAACGGCGTGCCCGGGGTCGTCTACGCCGCCGGGGTCAAGCACGCCTTCAACGTCGCCCAGGCGTTCCGCGACATCGGGATCAAGGCCAAGGCGGTGTCCGGCGAGACCCCCAAGCGCGAGCTGGCCCGCGTCCTCGCCGACTACGAGTCGGGCAAGGTCGACGTCCTCGTCAACGCCCAGCTGCTGGCCGAGGGCTGGAACAGTCCCCGGGCGACGATCTGCATGCACCTGGCCCCCACCGCCTCCAAGCGCATCTATCAGCAGCGCGTCGGGCGCGTCACCCGCCGCCATCCCGGCAAGGAGGCGGGGATCGTCATCGACTTCGTGCATCCCGCCACCAAGCACGACGATCCCGTCGTCACCCTGCACTCGCTGCTGGACCGCGATGTCTATCGCGGCGGCGCGATCGTCGTCGGGCCGGTACGCCGCGGACGCGGGCGCCGGGTGCGAGTCGAGCGACGGGTGCTCCCGGTGACGCCTGATCCCGAGCGGCGGGCCGAGGTCTTCGAGCGCGAGCTGTGGCGGATCGCGGTCGAGCATCTCGACTACGGCGAGCAGCACGTGTGGGCGGCGCTGGCCGGGGCGCGGGTGGCCCCCAACGGCTGGCGCCGCGCCAAGGCGATGCTGCATTTCGATCGCCAGGGCGAGCTCAAGCGGCGCTTCCTGCTCACCGCCGTGCAGCGCAACCGCAACGCCCAGCTGCGACTGCGGGCTCTCCAGGAGATCGCCGCCAGCCGCGACGCCGAGGCCTTCGACACGGCGATCGACATCATGGGCGGCTGGCCTCGCGACGAGCGCCGCGAGGGCGTGAAGATCATGCTCCAGGCGCTCGCGGAGCGGCGCATCGGCCGCCGAGACCAGGCCAACGCGTGGATCTGGCGGATGGCCGAGTACACCCGTGAGGTCCACGAGGAGTACGCCGTCCAGCGCTGGCCGGAGACCAAGCGCCTGCTCGGGCTGCTCGTCAATTCCTCGGGCTCGGCCCATGCTCGCAACGCCCGCCGGCTCGTCCACGCCTCGCGCAAGGAGGACCGCCGGCTCTCGGCGGCCCTGCTGGCCGCCGCCCTGGCCCATACGCCCGAGGCCGAAGAGGCGCTGCGCGGAGCGCGGACGCGGATGGCCCGCAAGCCGGCCGCGCTCGCGCGCGAGCTGCTGCGCAACTTCCCCAAGGGCCGGCGCGGCAACAAACGCCGCCGGCGCAAGTCCGGCGCGGGCGCCGAGTCTGACGGCGCCGCGGGCGCAGCCGACGCCCAGGAGCCGACGACGACCCTCGACGACGAGCTGGATGCAGGCGAGACGGCGCCCGAGGACGAGCGCGAAGCGACCCCCGGCGCCGACAACAATGACGACGAGCCGGCCACGTCCCAGCCGAAGGCCAAGCCCGCCTCTCGCCGGCGCTCTCGTAACGCGCCCCGGCGAAAGCCCGGACCCGAGGGTCTGGCTCCGATCGTCGACGCCGATTCCGAGGACGACGACGAGGGCAGCTCCGATGACGCCGAAGCAGCGGCCTGATGACCGAGGAGGCTGGAGGATGACACGACTGACAGCCGCCGTGGCCGTGGCCGTAGCCGTGGCCACGGCCATCGCGGCGACGGCCTCCGCGACCATGGCAGCTCCGATCTCGAAGGCGATCCGCTTTCAGAGCAACGGCGGGGCGGTGACCTGCGGGATCGAGATCCACGCCCCGGCCAAGCCGGCGACGGATGTCCTGTGCGCGTCCCGGGGGATCCCCGCGCCGGCGCATCCCGGCGTCGGTGATCCGGGCTTCGTCCAGATCAACGTGCTCGGGCGACCTCAGGTCCTGCGCCTCAGCCAGGACTCGTTCGTCGCCGGGACGACCGCCAAGCTCGGTCGTGGCCGGCTGTGGAACCAGCTCGGCGTCACCTGCCACGTCGCCCTGACGACGGTGATGTGCTTCAACGGCGCCAACCACGGATTCGTCATCGGCAACGGTCACTACCGCTCGTTCTGAGTATTCTCCCTCCTGTCCGCGCGGGGGCGCGTGCGTTCATGAAATGACGGCCGATCGCCGATAGCGGTCAGGTCACCAGGAGAGGGAGGAGAGACATGCCTCGTATGAAGGGCTGATCCATGGACTCGACACCGTGCGCCGTCAGGTGCGCGGTGCTGACCGGTCCGGTAGTGCAGACCGTCCACCGGCAAAGGAGAAACATGCCTCGTATGCGCGGTTAATCAGTCGACGTCAGCGCCCGCGCCATCCGGCGCGCGGCGCTGACCCGTCGGGTCGTGCTGACCATCCACCGGCAAGGAGAAACATGCCTCGTATGGGCCGTTAATCAGCGGACATCAGCGTCGTGTGCCGCGAGGCTCGCGGCGCTGACTCGTCCCCGCTGCGAGACGCCGTCCCCCGGTGATCCATGTTCTCAGTTCTCCGCGCCCCTCCCGTGCGCCGCTTCTTCGTGGCGCATCTCCAATCTCAGCTCGGCACCGGGGCGGCGTACGTCGCCCTGCTCCTCGTCGCCTACCACCGGCTCCATTCGGGGTGGGCAGTCGCCGTCGTCCTGCTCGCCGACTTCATTCCGGGGATCGTCCTCTCGCCGGTGTGCGGAGCGCTTGCCGACCGCACGTCGCGCCGGCGAATCGCGGTCGCCGCCGAGCTGCTGCGCGCCGCCGCCTTCGTCGCGCTCGCGCTCACCTCGTCATTTCTCGCGACCGTCGGCCTCGCGCTGGTCGCGGGAGTCGGGACGGCGCTGTTCAATCCGGCGCTCGAGTCCGCGCTCCCGTCGCTCGTCGCGCCGAGCGAGCGCTCGCGAGCGACCGCCCTGTACGGCGCTGTCAACAACCTCGGGATCACCATCGGTCCGGCCCTTACCGCGCTGTTGATGCTGTTCAGCGGCCCCTCCCTGGTGCTCGGGATCAACGGGGTCACGTTCGCGATCTCGGCGGGACTGCTCGCTCGGGTTCCGCTGGGGAGGGCGGACCGCTCCGAGGACGGCGCTGCCGGCTCGCTGTGGGATGACACCCGGGCGGGCGCGCGGGCGGCCGCCGCCATCCCCGGCATGACCATGCTGCTGGTCTTCAGCGGCGCGGCCGTCCTGGCCGCGGGCCTGATGAACGTGGCCGAGCCGCTCCTGGCCACTGGCCCGCTGCACGCCGGCAACGGGGGCTATGCCCTGCTCGTCGCCGCCTACGGCGCCGGCATGGTTACCGCCTCGGCGCTCAACGCACGACTGAGCTCACGCGTCGCCGGCCTTCGTCGCCGCTGGCTGATGGGGATTGCCGCCAACGGCGTTGGGATGCTCGCCACCGCGCTCGCGCCCAGCCTGGCAGTCGCGCTGTTCACGTTCGCCGTGACCGGGATGAGCAACATGCTGATCGTGGGCCCGGAGCTTCGCCTCGTTCAGGAGCTGGCCGGCGCCCGCCTCCTCGGCCGGGTGTTCGGGCTACGGGATCTCGCCGGCAACGTCGCCTTCGTCCTCGCGTTCGTCGCCGCGGGCGCGCTGCTCTCCCGGCTCGGCGCGCGCACGCTGTTCGCCGTCGGCGGGGTCGCGCTGCTCGTCCTCGCCCCGGCCGGCGCGCTGCTGTTTCATCCGTCAGCGACCGAGGTGGACCTCGCCGGCGTCGAGAGCGACCTGGCGTCCGTCCCCGGCGCGGACGAGGAGCCGGCCGTCGTCGTCGATCCCATCGCCCGTCCCCGCCCCGCCTGACCAGCTGATCGGGCGGCCGCGCAGCGCGTCCCGGCGGCGAACGGCGCCCAGGACGGTCTCGGTTGGCTGATCAAGCCACCGCGCGATCGCCTCCAGAAGCAGGCTGAGCGTCGGCTCCAGCGCCGGCGGGTCGAGACCCAGGGTGGCGGCGGTGGCGCGCAGCTCGGGCGGGAAATCGTCGGCCCGCAGAGCCACGTTGAGGCCGATCCCGAGCACCGCCCACCGTTCCTGGGGGCGTCCCTCGACGAGGATCCCCGCCACCTTGCGCCCGGCGATCAACACGTCGTTGGGCCACTTGACGGTCGCGGGGGCCGCGTCGGTGCGGGCCGCGTCAACAACCTCGGCCACGGCCACGCCGGCCAGCAGGGGCAGCAGCCGCGGCGGTTCGCGGAGGACCACCGAGCACAGGAGCGCGCGCCCGGCGGGCGCGGTCCACGTCCGCCCCTGCCGCCCGCGCCCGGCGCTCTGTTCCGAGGCGGTCACCAGCGTCCCGTGGGGGGCGCCGGCGGCGGCGAGCTCCCGGCCCCGTGAGTTGGTGGAGTCGATGACGGCCAGGTGCAACCGGGGGAAGCCGAGCGCGCTCATTCGCCGGCCCGCAGCCGCAGTTCGTCGTCGACGGAGAGCCCGAGGCGCTCTGCGGCGTCCCCGTGGCTGATGGCCACCGCCAGCCGCCGCGACGCGTCCTCGTAGACGAGCAGCTCGCCCGGAGCGGCGTCGGCGAACGTGCGCACGTATGGAGCGTGGTAGACACTGCCGTCGGGGAGCTGCAGGTCGACCCGGCGGCCGAGCCGCAGCGGGGTGTCGGCGAGCTCGCTGTGGCCGGCGTTGAGTGCCACGTTGCCGAAGCGGTCGACAGCACGCACGTGAGCGACGAGCGCGTCGCCGTCGCGGTGGGCGGCGGGCAGCGTGAGCGTCGCCAGCTCGGCGGGGTCGAGCGGGTCGCCCGCCTCGGCCAGCGGCGTGCCCGCCGCCAGCTGAGCGGCCACCGGCGCGAAGATGTCGCGCCCGTGGAACGTGGCCGAGACGGGCATCAGGCGAAACCGCGAGCGGGCGATATCGGCGGCCTGGACGACGCCGCCGCTCGCCTCGGCGGCCAGCCACAGCAGCCCGTTGTCGGGCCCGACGAGCTGCCGGCCGTCCTCGCACTCCAGCGCGACGGCGCGCCGGTCGGCGCCGACGTCGGGGTCGACGACGGCCAGGTGCACGCCCGCGGGCACGTAGGGCAGCGCCTCGGCGAGCATCACGGCTCCGGCGCGCACGTCGTGGCGGGGGACGCCGTGGGTGATGTCGATGACGCGCGCGTCGGGGCAGATGCGCGCGATCACGCCGTGGCAGATGCCGACGAAGTCGTCGGCCAGGCCATAGTCCGAGAGGAAGGTGACGGTTGGGACGGGCTCACCCTAGCGCGGCCGCGCCACTCGATCCGTTCAGGAGAGCGTCATGCTCGCGCGCCAGCGTCACCGCATGCGCGCTGCCTGGCTGGTGACCCTGCTGATGGTGGTGCCCGCCGGCTGTGACTCGGCCGGCGCCCACCGGGCGGCGAGCCCCGGGACGGCGTCAGCGACGACGCGCGCCGCCGTGCACCGTCGGACGAGCGAGCGGCGCACCATCCTGCTCGGACGCTCGGTCCGCGGCCGGCCGATCCGGGCGACGATCCTCGGAGACCGTCGCGCGGCGCGCCGGCTCCTCGTCGTCGGCTGCATCCACGGCAACGAGCCCGCCGGGATCGCGATCGCCCACGCGTTGGCCCGCGGATCGGCGCCTTCCGGCGCCGCGGTGTGGATCGTGCCCGACCTCAATCCCGACGGCGCGGCGTCGGGAACGCGTCAGAACGCGCACGGTGTCGACCTCAATCGCAACTTCCCCTACGCCTGGCAGCCCCTGGGCGCGCCCGGCGCATTGGACTTCAGCGGCCCGGCGGCGCTCTCCGAGCCCGAGACCCGCATCGCCCACGCGTTGATTCTCCATGTCCGGCCCGCCATCACCATCTGGTTTCACCAGCACGAGGCGGTCACCGACGCCTCCGGCGGTGACATCCGCATCGAGCGGCGCTTCGCCGCCCTCACCGGCCTGCCCCTCGCGCACCTCGCGCGCTATCCGGGCAGCGCGGCCGGGTGGCAGAACCACCGCCTGCCCGGCACGACCGCGTTCGTCGTCGAGCTCCCGCCCGGCCCGGTCACCGGCCGGACCCTGCGACGTGACGTTCACGCGCTGCGGACGCTGGCGACGTCGGCGGTCAGCGCCTCCACCAGGCCGTCGATGTCGTGACGGCGCGCTTCCACATCGGGCTCGAGGCCGCGCTCGCGCAGGGCATCGCTGGTCACCGGGCCGATGCTGGCCAGGCGGGTGTCCGGGCTCAGCTGCGCGCCGTCGAGGGCGGCGAAGAAGTAGCTGACCGTCGACGAGGACGTGAACGTGACGTAGTCGGCACGGGCCACCGCCGTACGCTGGGCGTCGCCGAAGGGCTCGGCCACCGTCTCGTAGAGGGCGACGACGTCGACCGCGGCGCCGCGCTCGCGCAGGGCGTCGGGGAGGACGTCGCGCGCCTGCGCCGCGCGGGCGACGAGGGCTCGCTGGACCGGCACCTCGGCCAGGGCCTCGACGAGGCCCTCGGCGACGAACCGCTCGGGGACGATGTCGGCGATGATGCCGTGCTCGCGCAGGACGGCCGCGGTTCCCGGGCCGATCGCCGCCACGCGGGCTCCGGCCAGCGACCGTGCATCGCGCCCGGCGGCGGCGAGGCGGTCAAACAGGACCCGCACCCCGTTGGGGCTGGTCAGGCAGATCAGGTCGTAGGTCTCGACCGCCGGCGCCGGCCCGTCGAGCGCGGCGATCCGGATCGCCGGCGCCTCCACGGCGTCGGCGCCCAGGCCACGCAGCCGGGCCGCGAGACCGCTCGCCTGGGCGCGCGCGCGAGTGACGGCGATCGTCACCCCGGCCAGCGGGCGCGATTCGAACCAGTGAAGCTCCGAGCGCAGCGTCGCCACCTCGCCGAACACGGCGATCGCGGGCGCGCGGATCTTCTCGGCCGCCGCCACCGACGCGATCGTCGCCAGGGTCCCGAGGACGACGCGCTGGTCGGGGAGCGTGCCCCGCTGGATCACCGCCGCCGGCTCGTCCGGAGAGCGACCGCCGTCGACCAGGCGCCGCGCGATCGCCTCCAGCTGACGGACTCCCATGTAGACGCACAGCGTGCCCGGAAAGCGCGCGAGCGCCGCCCAGTCGAGCGCCGACTCGGTCTTGTCGGGATCCTCGTGGCCGGTGATGAACGCCACCGCGCTGGCGACGTCGCGGTGGGTCACCGGGATGCCGGCGTAGGCCGGGGCCGCCACCGCGGCCGTGATCCCGGGCACGACCTCGAACGCCACCCCGGCGGCGCGTAGCTGCTCGGCCTCCTCGCCGCCCCGCCCGAACACGAACGGGTCGCCGCCCTTGAGCCGCACCACCGTCCGCCCGGCGGCTCCATGCTCGAGCAGCACGCGGCCGATCTCCTCCTGGGAGACCGAGGGGCCGCCGCCCTCCTTGCCCGCGTAGATGAGCAGCGCCTCGGGGCGGGCGCCGTCAAGCGCCGTCGCGGGGATCAGCCGGTCATGGACGATCACGTCGGCGGACGCGATCAGCTCCAGCGCGCGGGCGGTGAGCAGCCCCGGGTCGCCGGGACCGGCGCCGACCAGATAGACGGTCACCGCGTCGCCACCTCGGCCTCGGCCCGGGCCAGGAGCTCGGCCGCGCCGGCGGCCAGCATCCGCTGCGCGCACTCCAGACCGATGTCGGCCGGCGCGCCGGCCACGGAGTCACGCAGCCACGCCGAGCCGTCGGGCATGCCGACCCAGCCGTCCAGCTCCAGGCGGCCCTCGTCGACCCACCGGGCGTGGGCGCCCACCGGCGTGTTGCAGGAGGCGCCGAGGGCATGGACGAGCTGGCGCTCGGCGGTCACGCACGCCTGGGAGGGCCGATGGTTGACGGCGGCCAGCCGATCGCCGGGCACCGCCCCGGAGCGCGCCTCGAGCGCGAGTGCGCCCTGCCCGGCGGCGGGGACGAACGCGTCGATCACTCCGCCGGCCTCACCGGCCCGCCCCAGACGCTCCAGTCCCGCCAGGGCGAGCACGAGGGCGTCTGCCTGTCCCGCGGCGAGCTTGCGCAGCCGGGTGTCGACGTTGCCGCGCAGGGCCACCACCTCCACGTCATCGCGCAGGGCTCGGATCTGGGCGGCCCGGCGCAGGCTCGAGGTCCCGATCCGCGCACCGTGGGGAAGCGCGTCGAGCGCCGGGGCGCCGCAGATCGCGTCACGGGCGTCGGCGCGCAGGGGGATGGCGACGAGCTCGAGCCCGTCCTCGAGCTCGGTCGGCACGTCCTTGGCGGAGTGCACGGCCACATCGATGCGCCTGTCGAGCAGCGCCCGCTCGAGCTCGGACACCCAGCGCGACTTGTCCTGCACCGCCGCGCCGCGATCTCCCAGCGTCGTGATCTCGACGATCTCCACGTCCGCCCCCGCCTCTCGCAGCCGCTCGGCGACCCATCGCGCCTGCGCCAGGGCCAGCGCGCTGGCGCGCGTGCCCACCCGCATCAGGCGCGGCGGCGGAGCGTGCGCACCTCGGCCAGGGGCTCAGGCTCGGACGCCGAACCGTCCTGCGCCAGCGCCGGGTCCTCCGCGGTCAGCCCGAACAGGTCACGGACGAGGGCCATCCGGGCGTGGACGCGATCGTCGCGCATCTCCTTCATGCGCAGCGTCGGCTCGTGCAGGAGGCGGTTGACGACGGCGCGGGCCAGAGCGTCGATCCGCTCACGGTCGCGTGGCGAGGCCGACTCCCACTTGCCGTCGTTCTCGTGCACGACCGACTGCGCGATGTCGGTCGCATGAGCGCGCAGCGCCGCCAGGGTGGGCAGCACCTCGAGCGAGCCCAGCCACACGGCGAACTGCTGAATCTCCTCCTCGATGACGCCCTCGGCCTTGCGGGCCTCGGCCTGGCGAACCTTGCGATTGCGGCTCGCCACCGCCTGGAGGTCGTCGATGTCGTACAGCGAGACCCCGTCGAGATCGGCACACGCCGCGTCGACGTCGCGCGGGACGGCGAGGTCGATGAGCAGCAGTGGCCGGCCGTCGCGCTCGGCCATCACCGTGGCCAGCTCGCGCACCTCGAGCAGCAGGTGCGGCGATGCCGTCGCGGCGACGACCATATCGGCGGCGAGCAGCGCCTCGGGCAGCTCGTCGAAGCTGACGCTGGAGCCGTGATAGCGGCGGGCGAGGCTGAGCGCGCGGTCGCGCCGGCGGGTGGCCACGAACGCAGTGTGAGCGCCGCTGTCGGCGAGCGCGCGGGCGGCGAGCTCGCTCGTCTCGCCGGTGCCGATGATGACCACGCGCCGTCCGCCCAGCGTCCCCAGCTGCTCGCGGGCGAGGGCGACGGCGACCCCCGGCAGGCTGAGCTGGCGCTCGCCGATCGCGGTCTCGGTGCGGACCCGTTTGCCGGTCGACAGCGCCGCCTTGAACAGGCGGTTGGTGAGCGGGCCGACGCTCTCCATCTCGAGCGCTTCCTCGTAGGCGCGCTTGACCTGGCCCTGGATCTCGGCCTCGCCGATGATCATCGACTCCAGGCCGGAGACGACGCGGTACAGGTGCCGGGCCGACTCGCAGTTGCGATGCGAGTAGATCGCGGTGGCCAGCTCGGTGGGGCGGATCCCCGCCTGCCGGGCGAGCATCGCCAGGACCGTGCTCTCGGCCTCGACGGGATCGCCGACCACGAGATACAGCTCGGTGCGGTTGCAGGTGTTGACCGCCACCGCCTCGTGTACGTCGGCGGCACCCCGGAGCTCGCGGATGAAGTCGCGTCGACCGGCCTCGGGCAGCGCCAGGCGCTCGCGGACCTCGACGGGCGCGGTCTTGTGCGAGACCCCGATGGCCAGCAGCTCGCTCACAGCACCGACTCCGTCTGCGCCGCGTGCGGCTCGGGGGTGTCGGGCGTCTCGACCGACCCGCGGCGCGCCGCCTCGACGTCGCGCTGCAGCTCGGTCAGCTCGCCCTCCAGCCGCTGGGCGCGCACCGCCATGATCGCCACGTAGATGAGGATCACGAGCACAAACACGATGTAGGCCGCGACGACGAACTTCCCAGCCTTGCCGAGGGGGAGCGCCGGCGCGGCGGCGAGGAGCAGGCTCATGACGGCGCCGCGCTGCGTCCGACCGGCCGCATCGTGTCCTCGCCGAGCAGGGTCCGCCGCAGGCGGCGCACCTGCGACCGCGCGTTCTTGACCGCCATCTCGTACTTCCACAGCGTCGCGTAGAGCAGCGCGATGCCGAGCAGCGAGATCAGGAACGTGATCTCCATCGAGCCCGGCAGATGGCCGCCCGAGAGCGTCAGGACCCGGGGGTGCACGTACTGCTGGGCGAGGCGCACGGCGATGAAGTTCAGCGGCACGAACGCGCCGGCGACGATCGAGAAGACGCTCGCGTAGCGCGACTGGCGCTCGGGGTCCTCGATCGAGAAGCGCAGCGGCTGATAGGTGCAGAACAGCAGCAGCACGATCAAAAAGGACACGAGCGTCGGCTCGTTCCACACCCACCAGTGCCCCCATGAGGCCTTGGCCCAGATCGAGCCGGTGATCAGCCCGGCGATGCCGAAGATGAGCGCCATGTGGATGGCCACGTAGGAGCGCATGTCCCAGCGGCGGTCGCCGGTGCGCAGGTATCCGACGGCGAGCAGCGCTCCGAACACGAAGCCGCACAGGGAGACGATCGCCAGCGGCACGTGGATGTAGAAGATCTTCTGCACGAACCCCTGGTCGGCGTCCAGCGGCGCATAGAAGAACACGAGCGCCAGAGCGGCGCCGATGGTGACGATCGCAGCGAGCGAGAGGCCGCGGAGCCCCTTGCCATAAGTGGAATGCAACTAGTCCTCCAGGAGGAAATCGAACACTGCGTAGGCGAGCAGCGCGAACACCAGATCATAGAGAGCGAGAATCGCCAGCCATTTCCCGGGCGGGGCGGCGGAGTGGGCCCCGGCGCTGAGCAGCGGGCCGGCCGCCCGCGCGGTGGCGATCAGCGCCGGGATCAGGAGCGGCAGCCCGATCACCGGGCCGATCAGGTCCCGGGCGCGGGTGTGGACGGCGATCGCCGAGACGAGCGTTCCGATCACCGCCAGCCCGAGGTTGGCGAGCACGAGGACGAGGATCAGCCCCGGCAGCACCGGCCCGAGCGCGGGCCCGAGCAGAAACACCTTGAACGCCGGAACCGCGACCACCTCGAGCGCGGTGAGGAAGATGAACAGTCCGGCGGCCTTGGCCACGAGCATCGCCGAGCGGTCGACCGGGGCGAGCAGGAAGGCGTCGAAGCCGCCCTGCTCGCGCTCGGCCACGAACAGGCGGTTGACGCCGAGCATCGCCGCGAACAGCAGGGTGGCGGTGAGGATCCCGGCCGCCTCCTGGCCGGCGATCGTGTTGCGGTTGAGGCCGAAGTGGAAGATCACGAACGTGACGAGCGCGAACAGGACCATCGCCGGGACCGTCTCCCACGTGCGCATCTCCATGCGCAGGTCCTTGCGCAGCACGACGAGCGCCGTCCTCACGCGTAGAGCTCCTTCAGGCGCCCCTCGTCGAACCCGGCCGGGTCTCCGGCGTACGCGACCCGACCATCCTTGAGGGCCAGCACCAGGTCGGCCTCGGCGAGCGCCGCCCGCGGGTCGTGGCTGGTCAGCACCCGCGTGCGCCCGGCGGGCCGTCCGATCAGCGGCTCGACGAGCCCCGACGCCGCCGGGTCCAGGTTGGCCCGCGGCTCGTCGAGCAGCAGCAGCGCCGGGTCGTGCAGCACCGCCCGGCACACGGCCAGGCGCTGCACCATCCCACGCGAGAGCAGGCGCACCGGCTCATCGGCGCGCCGCTCCATCTGCACCGCGGCCAGCACCTCGTCGACGCGCCGGGCGTCGACCCGGTGCAGCGCGGCGTGGTAGGCGAGGTTCTCGCGGCCGGTCAGCTCGCGGTAGAGCAGCGGCTCGTGGGCGAGCAGGCCCAGCCGGCCCCGCACGAGATAGGCCCGCCGGGGCAGCGGCTCGCCGAACACCAGCACCTCGCCGGCGTGGGGACGCAAGAGGGCCGCGAGGATCCGCAGCAGCGTCGACTTGCCGGCGCCGTTGCGGCCGAGCACGGCGAGCGTGGCTCCCGCCGGAACCTGGAGGGAGACGTCATGCAACGCGGTGCGCTCGCCGAAGTAGCGCGCGAGCCCGCGCAGCTCGATGGCGGTGCGCATCGCGGCCAGCATAGGCCGACCGCCGCAGGCTAGTGACCGGGGGTTCGCTCGCCGCGCTCGCGCTCGAGCGTGGCGACGACGTGACCGAGCGTCGGGGCGATGACCGGGAAGAGCTCGCCGATGGCCTTCGGGTTGCCGGGGAAGTTGATGACCAGCGAGCGGCCGATGATCCCCGACACGCCCCGGGTGAGGATGCCCATCGGCGTGTACTTGACCGCCTCGGCGCGCAGCGCCTCGGCGAACCCCGGCGCGTCCCGGTCGATCACGGCCCGCGTCGCCTCCGGCGTCACGTCGTCGTCGGTCAGACCGGTGCCGCCGGTGGTGAAGATCAGCGACGCGCCGGCCGCCGCCTGGCGGCGCAGCCAGTCCTCGATCGGCGCCCGCTCGTCGGCGACCACGTCCTGGGCGATGATCTCGGCGCCGGCGGCCCGCGCCTGCTCGGCGAGCGCGTCCCCCGAGCGGTCCTCGGTCTCGCCGGCCGCCACCGACGTGGAGACGGTGAGGATCGCCGCGCGCATCGGCTTTGAGCATAGGCGTCTGGCACCATGCCCGGCTTGGGTCTACGGAGCATCAGACCGCGGCGGTCGGTGGGGGCGGCGCTGGCCGCGTGTGCCCTGTCGGTCGCCGGGCTGGCGCTCGGCTCGGTCCCGGCGTCCGCGGACGCCGCCGCGTCGGCGCCCCTCGGGGCCGCGCCGCGGCCGGGGCCGAGCGCGCCGAGTGGGCCCCAGCAGACGGGCTGGCAGGCCAAGCCCCCGGCGCTGGCGACGCCGTGGACGGCGCAGGTGTCGCCCGGCAGTGACTACCCGAGCTACCCGCGGCCCCAGCTCACCCGGACCGCGTGGGAGAACCTCAACGGGGTCTGGCAGTTCGCCGCGGCCAATCCCGGGGACCCGCCGCCGATCGCCACCGACCTTCCCCAGCGCATCCTCGTCCCCTTCCCGATGGAGTCGGCGCTGTCGGGCATCGCAGCCCACGATGACGAGTCGTGGTATCGCCGGACGTTCACGGTCCCGCCCGGCTGGTCGGGCCGGCACGTGCTCCTGCACTTCGGCGCCGTCGACTGGCAGGCGCAGGTGTGGATCAACGGGCACCTCGTCGGCACCCACCGCGGCGGCTATGACCCGTTCACCATCGACATCACGTCCGCGCTGACCCCGGGCGCGCTCCAGGAGATCGTCGTCGGCGTGTCCGCCCCGGTGGACGGCGGGGGCGAGCCGATCGGCAAGCAGCGCCTGGTGCCGAACCGGATCTTCTACACCGCGAGCTCGGGCATCTGGCAGACGCCGTGGCTGGAGCCGGTGCCCGCGGCCCACGTCGACCGCGTGGTCACGACGCCCGATCTCGTCAACGACACCCTGACGGTCGCCGTCCACGCCGCGGGGGCGAAGGGCGACACCGTGCGGGCGGTCGCCTACCGCGGCTCGCACGCCGTCGGCAGCGTCAGCGGCGCGCCCGGCGCCTCCCTCGCGCTGCCGGTGCCCCACCCGCGCCTGTGGTCCCCCACTCATCCATATCTCTACGGGCTGACCGTGCGCCTCCTGCGCCACGGCCGGCCGGTCGACGCCGTCGGCAGCTATTTCGGGATGCGGTCGATCGGGGTGGCGCGCGTGGGCGGCGTCCCCCGGATCATGCTCAACGGCAAGCCGATCTTCATGCTCGGCCCGCTTGACCAGGGCTACTGGCCCGACGGGATCTACACCGCGCCCACCGAGTCGGCCCTCGCGCAGGACCTGGTCACCGAGAAGGCGTTGGGGTTCAACACCGTGCGCAAGCACATGAAGGTCGAGCCCGAGCTGTGGTACGCCGAGGCCGACCGGCTCGGCCTGCTCGTACTCCAGGACATGCCGGCGATGAACATCGTCACGCCGACCGCGACCGCGCAGCGGCAGTTCCTCGCCGAGCTGCACGCGATGATCGCCACCCACATCGATCACCCGTCGATCGTGCAGTGGACGCCGTTCAACGAGGGCTGGGGCGAGTTCGATCCCGCCGGCGTCACCGCTGACGTCCGCGCATGGGACGGCAGCCGCCTCGTCGACACGGTCAGCGGCGAGAACTGCTGCGCCAGCTTCGGGGGCGGCCACGGCGACGTCCGCGACAGCCACACCTACGTCGGACCCGGGGTGCAAAACGCCCGCGGCCGCCAGGCCGCCGAGGCCGGGGAGTTCGGCGGGCTGGGGCTGGCCCTCGACGGCCATCTGTGGCCGGGCACCCCGTTCGCCTACGAGGCGGAGCCCGACTCCGCCGTCCTCACACAACGCTACGCCGATGCGCTCGGCCAGGTCGGCATCGAGGCCCGGCACTTCGGGCTCAGCGCGGCGATCGTCACCGCGGCCACCGACGTCGAGAACGAGGTCGACGGACTGATCACCTACGACCGCGCGGTCGTCAAGGTCGATGCGGCGCGGGTGCGGGCCGTCAACCGCGCCGTCATCGCGGCCGGCTCGGGCGCACCGAGGCGGTTCGGCACCTACTCGAGCCTGGCCGCCGCCTACGACAACGTCGGGATCACCGAGGGGGGCGACCCGACCGGCGGCAACTTCGACGGCGGCGGGCAGAGCTATGCGGCAGCCGGGCTGGTCGACGCAGGCCTGGCCCCCGGCCGGCGGGTGACGGTCGACGGTGTGCCCGTCCGGTGGCCGGCCACCGCCGCCGGGCGCCCCGACAACGTGGTGGCGGGCGGACAGACGATCCGCATCGCTGCGGCCGGCCACACGCTGGTGGCGCTCGGCGCCGCCACGTGGCCGCCGCCGAAGGGAGAGACGGCACGCGGCACGATCACCTACTCCGACGGCTCGGTGCAGTCCTACACGCTGTCATTCAGCGACTGGACGGCAGCGAAAGCATCGGCCGACTCACAGATCGTGTCCACGTCTGCGTCCAACGTCGAGCCCGGATCCGGCGCTCCGTCGCGTCCCGTGCACGTCTACGCCGATGCCATCCCGCTGCGTCGCGGCAAGACCGTTCGGTCGGTCACGCTCCCGCTCGTCGACGACGGCATCGTCGGCACGCCCCAGGGGGCGATGCACGTGTTCGCCCTCGGCATCCGCTGAGCGGCCCGTCATCCGGGACCGCCGGGTCAGCGCTGCCAGTCGCCCGAGCGCCCGCCGGACTTCTCCTGCAACGCCACCGAGCTGATCTCCGCGCCCCGCTGCACGCCCTTGACCATGTCGTAGACGGTCAGCGCGGCCACCGAGGCGGCGGTCAGGGCCTCCATCTCGACGCCGGTGGGGCCGGTGGTGCGGGCCTCGGCGACGAGCTCGATCGTTCCCGCCGCGACGTCGATCGTGCCCTCGACGCCGACGAACGACAGCGCCAGCGGATGGCACAGCGGGATCAGCTCCGAGGTGCGCTTGGCCGCCTGGATGCCGGCGATCCGGGCGACGCCGAGCACATCGCCCTTCGGCGCGTCACCGGCCTGCACGAGCGCGGCCGTCTCCGGCGTCACGCGGACGAGGGCTCGGGCCACCGCGCGGCGCTCGGTCGCCGGCTTGTCGCCGACGTCGACCATCCGGGCATTGCCCGCGCCGTCGAGATGGGTGAGGCCGTCGCTCACGCCGGCGCGTAGGCGAGCTGCGCGTCCTCGATCAGGGCGCGCACCGCCTCGACCTCGCCGGCGCGCAGCAACTCGATCGGGTCCGGATCGCCGTTGACGATCCCCTCGAAGAACTCCTTGCGGTCCTGGTAGGTGGGCAGCGTGCCCTTGGCCCAGCCCCGGGCGTCGTTGAGGAGCACCGCCAGGGTGGCGTAGGGCTCGCCGAACAGCTCGGCGATCTCCCGCTTCATCCGCTTGGCCAACGCCGGCGAGGCGCCGGCGGTCGAGATCGCCACCGCCAACGGGCCGGTGCGCACGATCGCCGGGAGGATGAAGTTGCACAGCGGCGGCACGTCGACGACGTTGACGAGCATCGCGCGCCGCTCGGCGTCCTCGTAGACCTTGATGTTGACGTCGGTGTCGCCGGTGGCGGCGATCGCGATCAGGCAGCCCTGCAGGTCAGCCGCCCGGTACTCGCGGCGCGCCCACAGGATCGAACCCTCCGAGGCCAGCTCGATGAGCGTCGGATGGGCGTCGGGCGCGACCAGGGTGACGTCGGCCCCGCAGGCGAGCAGGCCCTCGACCTTCTCCAATCCGATGTCCCCCCCGCCGACGACGAGGCACCGGCGGCCGGAGAGGCGCAGGCAGGCGATGTAGAACGGGGTCTCGAGCATGCCCCGCACGCAGGACTGATCGCACACGCCGCGGCGCAGCTGACAGACGCATTCCTTGCCGGCATAGGCCTGAGCGGGCATAGATCAATCGTAGCCCGCCGTGACGGCGGGCTTCAGGCGGCGCGGGAGCGCAACAGGGCCCGCGTGCGGCCGAGCAAGGCGTCGGCGAGCAGCGGCCCCAGCCCATCGGCGCGGCCGTCGGCCACGAGCAGCCATGGATCGGCGTCGACCGCCAGATCGATGGCCCCCACGCCCAGCACCGTCTCCGCGGAGCCGATCAGGGCGGTGGCCACGATCACCAGGCGGTAGCGAGGATCGAAGCCGACCAGCCGGGCGAGCTCCAGCTCGTCCAGTTCCAGGCCGTGGCGTGCGCACACGTTGCGGATGCCGTCGCGGTCGCGCGTGCGGGCCAGGCGCAGGCAGGCGCGCAGACCGTCCGCGAGCGTGTAGTTCCGGGCCATCAGGGCCCCGGGATCAAAGGACTCGGGCATTTACTACAGGGTAGTAGCTTCACCCGACGGCCCTGTGAACGGAGGGTTATGAGTGCTTTGGCACAAGTGCCCGTCGCTGGGTGGTGAAAGCGCCGGTGGACGGACCGTTTAGTCCCCCTCGACTCCCCGCGCGCGGCGGATCTCGGCCAGCCGCTCGCGCAGCCGGGCCTCGGCGTCATCGGGCGTGTAGAAGCGGACCCCGGCGGCGCCGCCGGGCGCCAGCTCCTGGCCGGCGACGTGCCCGGGCCGGCGATGCGGGTTGTCGTAGCCCCCGTCGGAGCGCACCGAGGAACGCAGGTACGCCGGTGGCGCCTGCGCCCCGTGCTCGCGCACGTACTCGCGGGCGGCGAACACGGCCTGCTTGGCGGCGTCGGACTTGGGCGCCAGCGACAGATAGATCGCGGCCTGGGCGAGCGCGAACTGTGCCTCGGGCAACCCGACGTGCTCGACGGCCGCCGCCGCGCCCACGGCCACCGTCAGCGCCTGCGGGTCGGCGTTGCCGATGTCCTCGGAGGCGAGGATCACCATGCGGCGGACGATGAAGCGCGGATCCTCGCCGCCCTCGAGCATCACCGCCAGGTAGTACAGCGAGGCGTCGGGATCGGAGCCGCGGGTGGCCTTGATCCAGGCCGAGATCGTGTCGTAGTGGTTATCGGCCTGGCGGTCGTAGAGGATTGCGCGGCGCTGCAACGCGTCCTCGGCGTGTTGCAGGGTCACCGGCTCCGACGGCGGCCCGGCCGCGGCACAGGCCAGCTCCAGCGCGTTGAGGGCCGAGCGTGCGTCGCCGCCCGAGCGCTGGGCGAGGAAGTCCAGCGCCGCCTCCTCGATCCGGCCGGGCGGGCCGCAGTGCCCGGCGGCGACGGCCCGGTCCAGCAGGACCCGCACATCATCGGGGCCGAGAGCCTCCAGCTCGTACAGATGCGACCGCGAGATCAGCGCCGAGTTGACCGAGAAGTAGGGGTTCTCGGTCGTGGCCCCGATCAGCGTGATCACGCCGTCCTCGACGGCGGGCAGCAACGCGTCCTGCTGGGCCTTGTTGAAGCGATGGATCTCGTCGAGGAAGAACACCGTCCGCCGCCCGTTGGCCTGGAGCCGATTGCGCGCCCGCTCGATCACCCCCCGGACCTCCGCTCGCCCGGCGGCGACCGCCGATTCCTCCTCGAAGGCGGCATCCGCGGCGGAGGCGACGAGCCGCGCCAGCGTCGTCTTGCCGCTCCCGGGAGGGCCGTGCAGGATCATCGAGTGCGGCCGGCCCTCCTCGATCGCGCGCCGCAGGGCCGAGCCGGAGGCGAGCAGCTGCTCCTGGCCGACGAGGTCGTCGAGTGTCCGGGGACGCATCCGCGTGGCCAGCGGCGCGTCGTCGGGCAGCGCGTCCGCGGACCCGGCGTGAATGTCGGGCTCGGGCTCGGGGGCGTCGAACAACCGCTCCACGGTCAACCGCCCAGGATCGCCAGCGCGGCGTCGTGGAGGTGACCGTTGCTGGCCAGGCCGCTGCCGCCGGCCGCCGTGGCCACGCCGCCATGGTCGGTGAACCGGCCGCCCGCCGCCTCGACGATCACCATCGGCGCCGCCAGGTCCCACAGCGACGCCGCCGGATCGCCGGCCAGCTCCGCCGCCCCCTCGGCGACGAGCATGTATTGCCAGAAGTCGCCGTACCCGCGGGTGCGCCAGCAGCGGGACCCGAGCTCCAGCAGGGCCTCGATGCGGCCCACGACCCGCCAGTCCTCGAGGCCGCCGAAGCACAGCTGGGCATCGCCCAGCTCGGCCACGGCCGACACCCGGAGGGGCCGCGGCGCTGCGCCCGGCCGGTCGATCGTGAACGCCCCCTCGCCGGCGCCCGCCCACCAGCGCCGGCCCAGGGCGGGCGCCGAGATGACGCCGGCGGTCACCCGGCCCGCCTGCTCGAGCGCCAGCAGGGTCGCCCACACCGGCATCCCGCGCACGTAGCCCTTGGTGCCGTCGATCGGGTCCACGATCCACCGCCGCCCGCTCTCCCCGACCGGCGACGCGCCGTACTCCTCGCCGAAGACCGCGTCGTCGGGTCGCGCCGCGGCGAGACGCTCGCGCAGCGCCTCCTCGACGGCGCGATCGGCCTCCGAGACGGGAGTCAGATCCGGCTTGGTCTCGACGACGAGGTCGGCGGCGCGAAAGCGCGCGAGCGTGATCTCGTCGGCGACGTCGACCAGCTCCAGAGCGAGCGCAAGGTCCTCGGAGGCGCTGACGCGGTGCACCGGCCCGATGCTACGCCGATACCCTGCGGGCGATGGGCGCCGACGACCTGCAAGGCGAGTGCGTGGAGCTGCTCGGAGAGCTCATCCGCTTTGACACCGTCAACCCCCCCGGCAACGAGCGCCCGGCGATCGAGCACCTGGAGCGATACCTGAGTCACGCCGGCTTTGCGACCGAGATCCTCGCCGCCGAGCCCGACCGGCCCAACCTCGTCGCCACCTTGGACGGCGAGGGAGATGGACCGGTCCTCTGCCTGCTCGGCCACGTCGACACCGTGCTCGCCGACCCCACCGAATGGCAGCACGACCCGTGGAGCGGCGATGTCGTCGACGGCTTCCTCTGGGGCCGGGGCGCGATCGACATGAAGTCCCAGGTGGCCGCCGAGGCGGTCGCCGGGGCGGCCCTGGCGCGCAGCGGCTGGCGGCCCGCCCGGGGTGCGCTGAAGCTCGTGTTCGTCTCCGACGAGGAGACCGGCGGCGACGTCGGCGCCCACTGGCTGTGCACCGAGCATCCCGAGAAGGTCCGGTGCGACATGCTGCTCAACGAGGGCGGCGGCGAGGTCTTCAACTACGGCGGGCACCGCCATTACGGGGTGTGCTGCGCCGAGAAGGGGATCTTCCGCTTCAACCTCACCGCCCGTGGCGTGGCCGGTCACGCCTCCCTGCCGCGGACCGGCGACAACGCCCTGCTCAAGCTCGCGCCCGTGCTGGCCGCCCTCGGCGACCCGCCGGAGGGCTACACGGTCACCGAGGCGCCCGCCGCCCTGCTGCGCGGCCTCGGCGAGGACCCCGACGATCCCGGCGCGGCCCTCACCGCCATCGCCGCCGAGGAGCCGGGGTTGCGCACCCTGATGGAGCCGATGCTGTCGGTGACGCTCACGCCGACGATGGCCTCGGCCTCGACGAAGATCAACGTCATCCCGTCGCGCGCACAGATCCGGGTCGACTGTCGCGTGCCTCCCGGCCTCGGCGAGGACGCGGCCCGCCAACGCATCGCCGAGGTGCTCGGGCACGAAGCGGCCCACCTCCAGATCGAGTTCACCGAGCGCGTGATGGGCAACCAGTCGCCGATCGAGAGCCGGTTGATGACCGCGATCGCCGACTGGGTGGCCGCCAACGACCCGGGCGCCTCCGCGGTCCCGCTGATCCTCCAGGGCTTCTCGGACTCCAAGTGGTTTCGCGACGCGTTCCCGGAGTGCGTGGCCTACGGCTTCTTTCCGATGCGCCACCAGTCGCTGCTCGAGGCGACGCCGCTGATGCACAACGCCGACGAGCGCATTGACGTGCGCGACCTGGGCTTCGCCACCGCCTGTTACTTCGACCTCGTCTCCGAGCTGCTCGGATCGTGAGAGCCGCGCCGGTCCCCGAATAGACTCACGCCATCTCGACTGAGGTCTCGACCCGGCTTGACCCCGCGATCTTCCGCCTCCCGGTGGATCGGATCCGCAGCGGCTACTACTCCGACGCGTACTTCGTCCTCACCAAGAACCTGCTCGAGGGCGAGGGCGAGCATCCCCACGTGACGATGCAGGTCTTCCAGAAGGAGGACTCGGTGCTCGGGGGGATCGACGAGGCGATCGCGATCCTCAAGACGTGCTCGGGGCGCGAGGTCGACGGCGAATGGATCAACGGCTGGGACGAGCTCGTCGTGCACGCGCTGCACGAGGGCGATCGCATCTCCCCGCGCGAGACGGTGATGACGGTCGAGGGCGACTACTCCCTGTTCGCGCACCTGGAGACGGTCTACCTCGGCTCGCTGGCACGCCGCTCGCTGATCATGCGCAACGTCGCCGAGGTCGTGCAGGCGGCCGGCGAGAAGCAGATCTTCTACTTCCCCGCCCGCCACGACCACTGGCTGGTCCAGACCGGCGACGGCTGGAGCGCCCACGTCGCCGGGGCGATCGGGGTCTCCACCGACGCCCAGGCCTCGTGGTGGGGCGGCCGCGGGATCGGCACCGTGCCCCACGGGCTGATCGCCGCCTACGGCGGCGACACCGTCAGGGCGGCGGTCAAGTTCGCCGACCGCTTTCACTCCGACATGAACATCACCGTGCTCGTCGACTTCGGCAACGACTCGGTGACGACCGCGCTCCAGGTCGCCGAGGCGCTCGGGCCGAAGCTGTGGGGCGTGCGCCTGGACACCTCCGAGCAGCTCGTCGATCGCTCGCTGCTCGACGAGATGGGCGGCTTTGACCCCACCGGGGTCAACCCCCGCCTCGTCGAGAAGGTCCGCGGCGCCCTCGACGGCGCCGGCTACGCCGACGTCAAGATCGTCGCCTCCGGCGGCTTCACCGCCGAGCGCATCCGCCAGTTCGAGTCGGCCGGGGTGCCGGTCGACGCCTACGGGGTCGGGTCGTCGCTGATTCGCGGCCAGAACGACTTCACCGCCGACATCGTCCTGCTCGACGGACGCCCGTGCGCCAAGGCGGGGCGCGCCTACGCGCCGAATCCGCGGCTGGCCCGGGTTCAGTAATCGACCGCGGCGGCCGATGTAGATCGGGCGCGATGTTCTTCTCTACGTTCCTCGGCTACCCGGACGTGTTCTCGTGGGTCCACGACTGGCTGCCGATCCTGTTCATGGCCCTGCTCGTCATCGCCCTGTTCAGCTTCAAGCAGTCGATGCCGAAGACCAAGCCCGAGCAGGTCCGCCCCGACGCCGCGCCGCCGGTGGGCTGGGACGACATCGCCGGCACCGACGAGGCCAAGGCGGAGTTGCGCGAGGTCGTCGACTACCTGCGCAACCCCAAGCGCTTTCGCCGCATCGGCGCCAAGGTCCCGAGCGGCATCCTCCTCCACGGACCGCCGGGCACCGGCAAGACACTGCTCGCCAAGGCGGTGGCCCACGAGTCCGGGGCGACGTTCTTCTCCCAGTCGGCATCGTCGTTCGTCGAGGTGTTCGGCGGGCTGGGCTCGGCCCGCATCCGGCGGCTGTTCCGCGAGGCGCGCCGGCGCACGCCGGCGATCGTGTTCATCGACGAGCTCGACGCCGTCGGGACGGCCCGCGGCAGCGGCGACGGCGGCAACCGCGAGTACGACCAGACGCTGAACCAGCTGCTGGTGGAGATGGACGGCTTTGACGCGGCCGGTGACGTCGTCGTCATCGCCGCCTCCAACCTGCTCGAGCAGCTCGATACGGCGCTCCTGCGTCCCGGGCGCTTCGATCGCCAGATCTTCGTCTCCCCGCCCGACGTCGTCGGCCGCGAGCGGATCTTCGAGGTCCACACGCGCGACAAGCCGCTGGGCGAGGACATCGACTTCGGGCTGCTCGCCCGCCAGACCTCCGGTCTCACCGGGGCCGACCTGGCCAACATCTGCAACGAGGCGGCGATCTTCGCCGGCCGGCGCAGCTCGTTCAAGCTCGAGATGGTCGATTTCGACGGCGCGCTGGAGCGCGTCGTCGCCGGCATGCAGTCGCGCCGCACCCTCTCCGATCACGAACGACAGGTGATCGCCTACCACGAGGCCGGCCACGCGTTGTGCGGGGAGCTCCTGCCGTCGGTCGATCGCGTCCACCGGATCTCGATCGTGCCCCGCGGCAAGGCGCTCGGCTACACGCTCAACCTGCCCGAGGAGGACCGCTACCTCAAGACGCGCGAGGAGCTGATCGACCTGATGACGATGCTCCTCGGCGGGCGCACCGCCGAGGAGCTCGTGTTCGGCTCGATCACGACCGGCGCCGGCGACGACCTCAAGCGAGTGGCCGGGATCGCCCACGCCATGGTCCACGACTACGCGATGGGCACCGAGTTCACGTCCATGCACGTGGCCGGCGACGGGCTCTCGGAGGCCACCCGGCGGGTGAGCGACGAGGAGGTGCGCGCCCTCGCTGACCGCGCCGCGCGCGCGTCGCAGACGATCATCACCGAGCATCGCCTCCAGCTCGACGAGCTGGCGTCCACGCTGCTGGCCAACGAGGTGATCGAGCGCGTCGACATCGATCGGATCATGCAGGGAGTTCCCCAGGCCGCTCCCGAGCGCCGCCCGGCGGGACATCTGCAGGTCGCCGCCGCCGCGCCGATCGAGCCCAGCTCCGGCCGCGCCGAGACGACCTAGCGGGCGCCGAGTATCCTCGGCCGCGGCATGCTGTCCGCGATCGATCACGTCGGCGTCGCCGTCGAGAGCATCGACGCCGCGCTGGCGCTGTACCGCGACCAGCTCGGGATGGCGCTCGTGCACCGCGAGACGGTGACCGAGCAGGGCGTCGACGCCGCGCTGCTCGACGTCGGCGACTCGCACATCGAGCTGCTGGAGCCGCTCGGACCGGACACCGCGGTGGGCAAGTTCCTCGAGCGCCGGGGCTCGGGGCTGCATCACGTCGCCTACCGCGTCGGCTCGGTCCAGGACGCCCTTGATGCCTGCGCGGCGGCCGGCCTGCGGCTGATCGACTCCGAGCCCCGGATCGGGATCCGCGGCTCGCGGGTGGCATTCCTGCACCCCGCCTCCACCGGCGGGGTCCTCACCGAAATCGTGCAGCCTGCTGCGGAGGGACACTGAACATGGCAGACAACGACAAGCCCCAGAAGGTCAACATCGGCTTCCTCGGCGGACCGGTGCTCAGCGCCCGGGTGGCGCCTGACGAGCTCTCCGGCCTGCGCCAGGCGCTCGGCACCACCGGCTGGCACGACCTCAGGGCCGAGGACGGCACGATCGCGCTCGATCTGGAGAAGATCGTCTACGTGCTCGTCGACACCGAGGCCCACCGGGTCGGGTTCGGCGGCTGACGGCCCGGCGCGCCCGCGGGCGCGGAAGCTGAGGGCCCGGACGGGCCGGGCCCCCAATCGCCTTCTACAGTGCTTCAGCCGTGTCCCGCGCCCATGCCCTTGACCTCCGGCTGCTGATCGCGGCCCGCACCCGGGCCCATGGACGGTTGCGCGAGCGCGCCATGCGGACGTTCTCGCGGGCCGGCGAGCACGCCGGATGCTGGATGGCGCTCGGGGCCGGCGGCGCGCTGCTCGACGCGCCGCGACGCGCCCGCTGGCTGCGGGGGGCGGGCGCGGTCGCCGTCTCCTACGGGGTCAACTACGCCGTCAAGCTGACGGTTCGCCGACGGCGCCCCCGCCTCGAGGGACTGCCGCCGCTCAGCCCCGTCGTCTCGCAGCTCTCCTTCCCCAGCGCCCACGCCACCACCTCGTTCGCGGCGGCGCGCGCCTACCGCGGCCTCGTCCCGGGGCCCGCGCTCTACGGCACCGCAACCGCGCTCGCGGTCAGCCGGCCCTATCTGGGCGTGCACTATCCGTCCGACGTGCTCGCGGGAGCGCTGCTGGGGACGGCCGTGGGGGTCATGACATGCCGATGAAGGTCGGGATCGTGGGGATGCCCAACGCCGGCAAGTCGTCGCTGTTCACGGCGCTCACCGGGGTCGCCGCCGAGGCCGCGAACTACCCGTTCACGACGATCGAGCCCAACGTGGCGATCGTGCCCGTCGTCGACGAGCGCCTGAACACGGTCGCGGACATCGTCGGCGCCTCGAAGATCGTCCCCGACACGATCGCGTTTCACGACATCGCCGGTCTCGTCGCCGGCGCGCATCGCGGCGAGGGCCTGGGCAACCAGTTTTTGGCCAACATCCGCGAGACCGACGCGATCGTCCACGTCGTCCGTGCCCACGCCGACGAGAACGTCGTCCACCCCGAGGGCCGGGTCGATCCCCTGCATGACATCGAGACGATCGAGACCGAGCTCGTCTACGCCGACCTCGAGCAGGCCGAGCGCCGGCTGGAGCGCGTCGCCAAGACGGCCAAGTCGGGCGATCGCCACGCGATCGCCGAGGAGCGGTGGCTGCGCGAGGTGATCGAGGCGCTGTCGGCGGGACGGCCGGCGCGCACGGTGCCGCCACCCAACGATGCGCGTGACGCGATGACCCTGCTCTCCCCGTTGACGGCCAAGCCGGTCCTGTTCGTCGCCAACGTCGAGGAGGGCTCCGACGCCGTCCCGGCGGCGATCGCCGAGCACGCCGCGGCCGTCGGCGCCGAGGCGGTGGCCGTGTCGGCGCGCCTGGAGTCCGAGCTGTCCGAGCTGCCCGATGACGACGCCGCCGCGATGCGCGACGATCTCGGGCTGGCCGAGTCCTCGCTGCAGACGGTCGTGCGCGGCGCCTTCTCGCTGCTCGACCTCGTCGCCTTTTTCACCGCCGGCGAGGACAAGCCCGCCCAGTCCTGGCACCTGCGCCGCGGCCTGTCGGTGTGGCACGCCGCCGGGCTCATCCACTCCGACATCCAGCGCGGGTTCGTGCGCGCCGAGATCGTCAGCTGGGACGCCCTGCGCGACGCCGGGGGCTACGCGGGCGCACGCGACCGGGGCACGCTGCGCCTCGAGGGCCGCGACTACGTCGTCGCCGACGGCGACGTGATCACGGTGAAGTTCACGCCGTAGGGGCCAGCGGCGGCTTAAGCTTCGCCGCGGACACGAACAAGGAGACTCGGGATGGCCACCACCACCAGCCTTGACCACGTCACCGATCTGCTCGGAGACGACGCCGCCGACCTGCTCGAGCATCGCTGCGAGACGATCTCGGCCTCCCAGCTTCACCTGCCCGGCCCGGATTTCATCGAGCGCGTGATGGTCGCGACCGATCGCAGCACGGCCACCCTGCGCAACCTGCGCTCGATGTTCGACCACGGGCGGCTCGCCGGCACCGGGTATCTCAGCATCCTCCCCGTCGACCAGGGCATCGAGCACTCGGCCGCGGCGAGCTTCGCCCCCAACCCCGACTACTTCGATCCGGCCAAGATCGTCGAGCTCGCGATCGAGGGCGGCTGCAACGCCGTCGCGTCGACCCTCGGGGTGCTCGGGGCCGTCTCGCGGACCTACGCTCACCGGATCCCGTTCCTCGTCAAGCTCAACCACAACGAGCTGCTCACCTATCCCAATCGCTTCGATCAGGTGATGTTCGCCAGCGTGCAGCGCGCCTGGGACATGGGCGCGGCCGGCGTCGGGGCGACGATCTACTTCGGCTCGGAGGAGAGCACGCGTCAGCTGCGCGAGGTCTCCGCGGCCTTCGAGGAGGCCCACCGGCTCGGCATGTTCACGGTCCTGTGGTGCTATCTGCGCAACCCGGAGTTCAAGCAGGGCGACACCGACTACC
This sequence comes from uncultured Solirubrobacteraceae bacterium, assembly GCA_963744845.1. GTDB lineage: Bacteria > Actinomycetota > Thermoleophilia > Solirubrobacterales > Solirubrobacteraceae > Palsa-465. The sequence goes on along the minus strand of CAVUVE010000006.1, from coordinate 51,359 downwards.
ACCTGTCGGCCGATCTGACCGGCCAGGCGAACCATCTCGGCGTCACGATCGAGGCCGACATCATCAAGCAGAAGCTGCCCGAGAACAACAACGGCTATGGCGCGATGAACAACGGCACGAGCTACGGCAAGACCTCGAAGCTCGTCTACTCGGAGCTGAGCAGCGACCACCCGATCGACCTCTGCCGCTACCAGGTCGCCAACTGCTACATGGGGCGGGCCGGCCTCATCAACAGCGGCGGCGCCTCGTCGGGCGAGTCCGACCTCGCCGAGGCGGTGCGTACGGCGGTCATCAACAAGCGTGCCGGCGGGACCGGACTGATCAGCGGTCGCAAGTCCTTCCAGCGTCCGATGGCCGAGGGGATCGAGATCCTCAACGCAATCCAGGACGTCTACCTGGCCGAGGAGATCACGATCGCGTAGCGCGGCGGCGTCGCGACCGGAGCTACAGGTCCGCCAGCGAGCCGGCCGCCTCGAGGCGGTCGGCGAGGCGGTTCATGGCGTGGCCGCGGGCCGCCTGCGCTCCGTTGCGCAGGTCGGTCGCGCGGTCGGGCGCTCGATCGACGGGGGTGGGGCGCAGGGTGGCGATCTCCTTGAACGCCCGCAGCTCGTCGGCGTGATCGCGCAGGGCGGCCGCGGTGCGCGGCCGCTCCTGGCCGGCGTTGGCGATCGCGTTCTCGAGGGTGCCGTGGCGCGCGAGCAGTGCGGCCGCCGTCTTGGGGCCGATCCCGGGCGCCCCGGGCAGCCCGTCGGACGGGTCGCCGCGCAGGGCGATGAAGTCGGGAACGAGCTCCGGATCGATGCCGTAGCGCTTGCGGACCTCGGAGGGGTCGACGTGCTCGAAGCCGCTCGCGCCCTGCTTGAGGAAGACGACGCTCACCCGCTCGGCCGCGCACTGGTACATGTCGCGGTCGCCGGTCATGATCAGTGCCCGGCCACCGGCGTCGGCCTCGACGTCGGCGAGGGCGCCGAGCAGGTCGTCAGCCTCCAGGGTGTCCGAGGACAGGCTGCTCCAGCCGAACGCCTCGAACAGCGCCGGCGCGCGTTCGAACTGCCACTGCAGGGCATCGGGCACCGGGGGCCGGGCAGCGTGGTAGTCGGGGTAGAGCTCGGTGCGGTACGCGGCCGCCTCGGCGCCGAAGCAGACGACGATCGCCCGCGGCTGGGCGTCGGCGGCGATCCGCAGGATGAGGTTGACCGCGCCCAGGAGCGCGTTCGTCGGGTTGCCGTCGGCGTCCGAGATCGAGTCCGGCAGCGCGAAGAACGAGCGGTACAGGACGAACGGTCCGTCGATGGCCAGCAGCGGTCCGGGCACCGCCCGCAGCGTACCGGCAGCCCCAGCACGCGACTTAGATAGGGTGGCGGCGTGGCTGAGCGCAAGGCGTCAGATGTGTTCGTGGAGTGCCTGGAGGCCGAGGGCGTCCAGTACGTGTTCGGGATCCCGGGCGAGGAGACCCTGGACCTCAACGAGTCCCTCGCCGACTCGGCGGTGCAGTTCATCCCCGTGCGCCACGAGCAGGGCGGCGCCTACATGGCCGACGCCTACGGGCGGCTGACCGGCCGCGCCGGGGTGTGCCTGGGCACGCTGGGGCCCGGCGCCACGAACCTCGTGACGGCCGTCGCCGACGCGTTTCTCGATCGCTCGCCACTGGTGGCGCTGACCGGCCAGTCCGACCTGGAGCGGATGCACAAGGAGTCGCACCAGTACATCGACCTGATCGGGATCCTGCGGCCCGTCGTGAAATGGAACGCCCGGGTGTCGAGCCCCGAGATCATCCCCGAGGTCGTGCGCAAGGCGTTCAAGGTGGCCGAATCCGAGAAGCCGGGCTCCACCCACCTCGAGCTTCCCGAGGACGTGATGGTGCGCCCGCTCGACGCCAAGCCGTTGCCGCGCCACGCCCCCGTCCAGCCCGAGCCGGGCATGAAGGAGCTCCAGCGCGCCACCGACATCATCATGGCCGCCGAGAACCCGATCATCCTCGCCGGCAACGGCGCGATCCGCACCCACGCCAGCCGCGCCCTGCGCGCCTTCGTGCACACGAGCGGCATCCCGGTGGCCGAGACGTTCATGGCCAAGGGCCTGCTCGATTACGAGGATCCGCACGCGCTGGGCACGGTCGGGCTGCAGTCACGCGACTACGCGATGGCCGGCTTCGAGGACGCCGACGTGGTGATCGCCGTCGGCTACGACCTCGTCGAGCACGCGCCCGAGCACTGGAACCCCAACGCCGACAAGCAGATCGTGGTCATCGACACCGTCGCCGCCGAGATCGACGAGTTCTTCATCCCGGCGGTGGAGCTCATCGGCGACATCGCCCACGTGCTCGCCCGCCTGGCCGCCGGCGTCGCGCGCAAGCACTCGGAGCCGCCGGAATCCGACCGCCTGCGCCGGCTCGTCATCGGCGCCCTCGACGACGCCCGCCACGACGCCCACTTCCCGATGCGCCCGCCCCGGGTGCTCGCCGACATCCGCGACGCGCTCGGGCGCAGCGACCTGCTCGTCTCCGACGTCGGCCTGCACAAGCTGTGGATCGGGCGGATCTTCCCCGCCCACGAGCCGGGCACCGTGCTCATCGCCAACGGGCTGGCCGGCATGGGGTTCGCCCTGCCGACGGCAATCGCCGCCAAGCTCGTCAACCCGGGCCGCAACGTGGTCACGGTCTCGGGCGACGGCGGCTTTCTCATGAACTGCCAGGAGATGGAGACGGCCGTCCGCCTGCGGACCCCGATCGTCAACGTGATCTGGGAGAACGGTCAGTTCGGCTCGATCGTCTGGAAGCAGGACAAGAAGTTCGGCCGCCACTTCGGCGTCGACTTCGGCCCCACCGACTTCGTCAAGCTCGCCGAGGCGTTCGGCGCGCCCGCCTGGCGCGTGAGCTCGGCCGATGAGTTCGCCCAGCGCTTCCGCCACGCGCTCTCGCTCGATCTCCCGTCGGTGATCGTCGTGCCGATCGACTACTCGGTCGACGTGGCCATCTCGCAGGAGCTGGGCGCCGAGACGGTCGCGACCTGAGCCAGCGGACGGCAGCGTCCGGCCGCAGTCCTACGTCTTGACGCGCCTACTTGAAGTTGACGGTGCCGGTGCCGACGATCGATGCCCACTGGGCCACCGGCCCGGCGTCGAGGGTGCACGTTCCCCTCTTGGCACCCTTCGTATGCCTGCCGGCGATCTCGGCGAAGGTGAATTCGGCTCGGATGTTTCCCGTGATCCCCGCGTATTGGCCGGTGCCGCTGACGATCGGGACGGTGGCGGTGGTCGATCCCTGCAGCGAGCAGCTCGCCAGGTCTGGCCGGGCGTGTTGCATGCCGCGGTCGATGGCCCTTTTGAGCGGCGCGGTGTTGAGCAGGATCGAGCCGGAGTGCAGCTTGGCGAGTGAGTAGGTGCCATTCGGGTCGGGCTGGCCGGCGGCGTTGGCCTTCGTGCCCTTTCCGTAGTCGCCGATCGCGCCAGCGATGACCATCGTCCCGCCTCCGTGGCCGGTGAGGCCGGGGGTGATGAACACGTGGACGGTGCCGCCGTTTCCGCCTCCCGCCGCGAACGTGGCCGCGGCAAGGTAGAGCGAGGCGCCGGCGGCGGCAAGCAGGATCCCGGTCTTCGCGGCGAGACGGTGGTGTGGTTGCATGAGCCTTGTCCTCCTGTTGGGTTGGCGACTTTGATGTCGTCGGCAACCGTTCCATCATCTGCACGCGCTGTCGTCGGCCGCTGGGGCGATTCGTGGCTTCTGTCGGATGATCTTGGTCCTGCGCGGGCTTGTTCTTTGGGATGACCCAGGAATCGTCTCGGGGGACGATGTGGCAGCCGGGCGCGGGCGTTACGGTCCGTCCGTGCACTTGCGCTCTGTGACTCTCAGACGCTGGTTGCGGTCGATCGGTCCGGAGCGGATCGACTGGCTCGCCGCGGGACTCCTGCTGATCGCCTTCGAGCTCGAGATCTGGACTGGGACGCTACGGAGCGGTCGTCCGATCGCCGCCGTCGCCGCGATCGTGCCCTGTGCCGCCGTGGCCGTCCGCCGGCGGTGGCTGATCGAGGTCCTCGCGTTCGGACTGATCACCTCAACGGCCAAGCTCCTCGCCGGCGGGCCGCGGTCGGCAGGAGGAGGCGTCGGGGTGATCTGCGTGATGCTGATCTTCTACGCGGCCGGAGCGTTCTGTTCGGGGCGGCGCTCGTGGTTTGCCCTGGCGCTCGGGATCGCCGTCACCGCGATTGCCAATGTCAACGCAAGCGGTTCGTTGTTGGTCAACCTCGTCTTTGGTCTCGGGATCGCGGTCGCGCCGCCGTTCCTTTTGGGGAGGATCGCGCGTGACCATGCCGCCCGCGAGCGGGCCGGGCGCGCGCGCGCCGAGCGGCTGGACTCCGAGCGCGAGCTGAATGTGCGCACCGCTGCACTTGCGGAGAGAACCCGACTCGCGCGCGAGATCCACGACGTGATCGCTCACAGCGTGTCGGTGATGGTGATCCAGTCCGCAGGCGCCCGAACCGTGATGGCCGCCGATCAGCACCGCGCGGAGGAGGCGCTGAAAGCGGTGGAGCGCGCCGGCCGGGAGGCGCTCGCGGAGCTCCGGCGCCTGCTCGGCGTGCTCGGAGACGCCCGCAGCCTGCGCGAGCTGGCGCCGCAGCCCGGACTCGACGATCTTGAGGAACTCGTGGCGAGGACTAGCTCCTCCCAGGTGAAGGCGTCGTTCGTGATCGAGGGTCGACCTCTTGCGGTTTCACCCGGTCTCAGCCTGTGCGCCTACCGTGTCGTGCAGGAGGCGCTCACCAACACGATCAAGCACGCGGGGCCGGCGCACGCACAGGTCGCGGTGCGCTGGAAAGGCGCTGTCCTCGAGCTCGAAGTCGTCGACAACGGCCCCGGCGACGGACTTGTCCGGCCGGGGACGAACGGCGGGCACGGGATCGTCGGGATGCGCGAGCGGGTGCAGCTGCACGGCGGCAACGTGGTAGCCGGCCCGGCAGACGCCGGGGGCTTCGCCGTGCGCGCGTCGATTCCGCTGCTGACACAGGACGCCTCATGACCGCCGTGCGCGACCGCCTGCGCCGGACCGACCTCCGATCCCTCGATGCGCTCGCCGCGGTGCTGGTGAGCCTCGACCTCGTTCTCGAGGCGACGCTCGAGAACGGGATTCCGCACCGCCTCGCGACCGCTGTGGCCAGCCTGCTGGTCGGCGCGCTGGTCGCGGTGCGCCGCAGCCGGCCCGGGACCGCGGTGGTCGGCTGTTCGCTCATTGCGCTCGCGCAGGAGCCGTTCCACGGTCAACTGTTCAGCCTCGACAGCTCGGTGGTGCTGCTGCCGTTTGCGCTGTGCGGATATGGCGCGGGCGCATGGCTGCCTTGGCGAACCGGGATCATGGCCGTCGCGACAGCCACGGCCCTGTTGATCGCGAACATGGCGATCGAGACCTACGTCACCGAACCGTCGAGCTCTGGAGGATTCGGCACTGGGATCGTGCTGTCGCTGATCCTGTTCGGCGTGCCGTGGCTCGTCGGCCGCTTCGTCGCCGAGCGCGGACGGCGCGCGGACGCGTTCACGGTTCTCGCGCACCAGACGGAAGCTGAGCAGACACAGCGCACCCGGGCGGCGATCGAGCAGGAGCGCATGCGTATCGGCCGCGACCTCCAGGACATCATCGCCCACAGTGTGAGCGTGATGGTCGTCCAAGCCGGCGGGGCCCGCCGGGTGATGGGCACCGAGCCCGCAAGAGCACGCGAGTCGATCCTGAACGTCGAGCGAACCGGCCGCGAGACGCTCGCCGAGATGCGGCGCCTGCTTGGCCTGCTGCGCGCGGATGAGGACCCGAGGGCGCTCTCGCCCCAACCGGGACTCGACCAGGTCGACGAACTCATTCAGGCTGTCGGCCAAGCCGGGCTGACCTGCGAGGTCGAGACCGAGGGTGATCCAGTCGAGCTGACGCCCGGTATCGACCTCGTCGGCTACCGGGTGATCGAAGCAGCGCTCTCGCGCGCGGCCGAGGCACGGTGCAGCCGAGCCCGGGCGCGGATCCGCTACACCCGGGGCTGGCTCGAGTTCGAGGTGGACGGCGACCGTCCCGCGCCTGGCGCGCGCACCGGGCTCGCCTCCGTGACCGAGCGCGTCGACCTCTACGGCGGGCGGCTGACCGTCGAGCCCGACGGGCCGTTTGCGGTCCGCTGCCGGCTACCCCTCGAAGCAGTCGGCGTGTCATGAGCATCGGCATCTTGATCGCCGACGACCAGACCCTTGTCCGCACGGGGTTTCGCATGATCCTCGAGGCCGAGCACGACTTGCGTGTCCTCGCCGAGGCCCGCGACGGCAACGAAGCAGTCGATGCGGCCCGGCATGCGCGACCAGACGTGGTGCTGATGGACATCCGCATGCCGCGGCTCGACGGCCTTGAGGCGACCAGGAGGATCCTCGCCGGCGGGACGGCGGCCACGCCACGCGTGCTGATGCTCACCACCTTCGATCTTGACGAGTACGTGTATCAAGCCCTGCGCGCCGGCGCGAGCGGGTTCCTGCTCAAGGACGCCCCGCCCGAGCAACTCGTCGCCGGGATCCGCGCGGTGGCGTCGGGCGAATCGCTGCTGGCGCCCACAGTCACCCGCCGACTGATCGAATCGTTCATCCAGGACCGCCGTCCCGCGGCCCCGACTTCCGCGCTCGACGAGCTCACAGAGCGCGAACGTGAGGTCCTGCTCCTGATCGCCCGCGGCTTGTCAAACACCGAGATCGCCGCAGAGCTCGTGGTGTCGATGCCCACGGTCAAGACTCACGTGGCGCGCATCCTCTCGAAGCTGAACCTTCGCGACCGCGTTCAGGCCGTCGTGCTCGCCTACGAGGTCGGCCTGGTTGCGCCGGGGACATCGCCGCCCTCACCCAAGTGTTCCCCCGGGGATCCGCCCTCGACGGGATCCCGTTCTGTTTCAACTTGAGCGTTGGGCGTCAGGTGTTGCCGCGCGCCATCGCGCGCAGATCCATCGCCTTGTTGTAGGTCTCCTCGTCGACGCCCTTCTCGTAGGCGACCTCGCGCAGCATCCGGCCGCTGGCCGCGGCCTCCTGGACGATCTCGGTCGCCTTGTCGTAGCCGATGTAGGGGTTGAGCGCCGTCGCGGCGGCGAGCGTCGCCTCGGCCGAGTGGTGACAGCCGTCCTCGTTGGCCCGGATGCCGTCGACGCACTTCTCCGCGAACGCGCGGGAGGTCGCGGCGAGCAGCCGGATCGACTCGAGCAGGTTGCGCGCGATCAGCGGGACGCGGACGTTGAGCTCGAAGTTGCCCTGCATGCCGCCGATCGTGACCGCGGCATCGTTGCCGATCACCTGGGCGGAGACCTGAATGACGACCTCGGGGATCACCGGGTTGACCTTGCCGGGCATGATCGAGGAGCCCTTCTGCAGCTCGGGCAGGAGCAGCTCGCCGATCCCGGCCCGCGGACCGGAGCCCATCATCGCCAGGTCGTTGGCGATCTTCGTAAACGACACCGCGATCACCTTGAGCGCGCCGGAGAGCTCGACGAGCGCGTCGCGGTTGCCCTGAGCCTCGAACGGGTCCTCGGGGGCGCGAATCTCGAGCCCGGTCGAGTCGGTCAGCCGGGCGCGGACGCGCTCGGCGAACTGCTGATGGGTGTTCAGGCCGGTGCCGGTGGCGGTGCCGCCGAGCGGGATCTGGGCCACCTGGGGCAGCGCGTTGCGCACCCGGCGAGCGGCCAGGCGCACCTGCGCGGCGTAGCCCGAGAACTCCTGGCCGAGGGTGACCGGGACCGCGTCCATCAGGTGGGTGCGCCCGGCCTTGACGATGTCGGCGAACTCCTCGGCCTTGGCGGCGAAGGACGCCTCGAGCTGCTCGAGCGCCGGCAGCAGGTCGTTCGTCGCCCCGTCCAGCGCCGCCAGATGCACGGCCGACGGAAACACGTCGTTGGAGGACTGGCCCATGTTGACGTGGTCGTTGGCATGGGCTGGGTGGGTGGGTTCGTTGTCATTCGCGAGGGTGGCGATCACCTCGTTGGCGTTCATGTTCGTCGAGGTCCCCGAGCCGGTCTGGAAGACGTCGATCGGGAACTGGTCGTCATGGTCCCCGCTGGCCACGCGGTCAGCGGCCGCCGCGATCCGCTCGGCCAGAGCGTGGTCCAGAAGGTCGAGCTCGCCGTTGACGCGTGCCGCCGCGCCCTTGATCTGGGCCAGCCAGTGGATGACGGCGACCGGGACCGTCTCACCGGAGATCGGGAAGTTGCCGATCGCCTTGGTCGTCTCCCCGCCCCACAGCTGCTCTTTCTCCTGCAGGCTCATGGCATCCTTTCTCGCGTCGTTGCTCTCCCGGGAACGCTAGCGCTCCGCACGGGTCAGCCGCAGAACGCGATCAGCTCACGCGCGACGGCGACCGGGTCGTCATAGGCGATGAGAAAGCCGGTGCGGGCCAGGGTGCGCAGCTGGCCGTCGGGCAGCAGGTCCAGGGCCTCGCGGGCGGCCTGCACCGGATGGGCGAGGTCCTCGTCGGCCCACAGCAGCAGGACCGGCAACTCCAGGCGGGGATAGACGTCGAGCAGCTGACGCTGGGCGTCGACCGGCCAGCGGTGGACGAACTTCGCCCACGAGCGGGCGCGGTTGCCGTTGCCGCCCACGTCGGCGAAGGCGTGACGCATGAGGTCGCGCGCGGCACGATTGTGCTGCGAGGACAGCCGCTCGCCCACCGAGGGGCGGAACGCCAGCGTCGCCCCGTGCGAGAGGACACGGTCCAGCCCCGGCAGGCCCGCCAGCCGGCACACGGCGCGCCACGCCGCCCGTTTGGCGGCGAACTGGTCGCGGCGGTGCAGGCGATTGGGCATGAGCACGAGACGAGACGGCGCCAGCAGGCCGTCGCTGAGCGCCAGCAGCGCGAGCTCGGCACCGAGATCGTGGCCGGCGACGATGCAGCGGCCGCCGCCGACCTCGGCGCAGAAGCCCGCGATCACCTCGGCCAGCCACTCGGGCGAGTAGGAGTGGCGGGGACGATCCTCGGAGTCACCGTGGAGCGGCAGGTCGGGGAGCACGACGCGAAACCGGCCCGACAGCGGGGCCACGATCGGCTCCCACTCGCGATGCGACAGTCCGAGCGAGTGCAGCAGCACGAGGGCCGGGCCCGTCCCCGTCTCGCGATACGCAACTCGCGCACCGTCGGGGTGGTGATAGAGCCGCAGCCGCACGCAGGGATCGTTGCATCCCGAGGCGCTGCGCCGGGTTGCCCGCGGCGGGGCCGCCGAGATCGACCGCGCGCGATCGTGCACGCGCGTGGACACACGGTCGAGGTTTGGGCCCTCCGAAGCTGCCTCGGGGTGACCTTCCTGACAGAAATTTGTGCAATTGCTGCACTTGCTTGTTCATCCCTGCTCAAGTACGCCACAAACTTCGCATGAGGAAAATGAACGGCAGTCCGCTCGGTTTGTCGACGTCGCAGGCCGCCCAGGCACTCGGAGTCTCGCTCGGGACCATCCGGCGCTGGTCGGACATGGGATATCTGCAGTCCTACCGCACGCCAGGGGGGCAGCGTCGCTTCAGCCAGGAGCAGATCGACGCCTTCCTCGGTTCGCTGGAGCAGCAGGGAGCCGAGACGACCCTGGAACGCAAGGTCGGCTGACCCCGCGGGCGCGGGACGCGCCGCGCCTCAGACCCCCGCCGACGCCTCGCGGATCCGGCGCTCCATGTTGAGCTCGGTGTCGAAGTCGGCCATGTCGGCGTGCCGGTACTCGACGCCCTCGCCGGTGAGCAGTCCGGCCAGGACCTCGACGTAGCGTTCGTCCAGCTGCGAGTTGGCGACCCGGCGCAGCTCCCGCAGCGCCTCGAACGAGCTCATCTGCGTCCGGTAGGTGTCCGAGGCGGTGAGCGTGTCGTAGACCTCGGCGACCGAGATGATCTTGGCGATCTCGGGGATCTCGTCGCCGGTCAGGCCCTGGGGATAGCCGCGACCATCGATCCGCTCGTGGTGGGCGAGGACGATCTCGGCCACGGGTCCGTACATGCCGAGATCGCGCAGCATGTCGGCGCCCAGCTCGGGATGACGCTGGATCGCCATCCAGTCCTCCTCGGTGAGCGTGCGGCCGCGCTCGGCGACCCGGTCAGAGAGGGCGAAGCGACCGATGTCGTGCAGCAGGCCCGCGGTGTGGGCCAGCTCGCCCTGCTCCTCGGACATCCCCACCTGAATCGCGATGTCGCGGGCAAAGCGCGCGACGGCGGCCGAGTGGCGAGCGGCCCGCTGATCGCGGATGTCCAGCGATCGCATCAGGCCCGCGAGCACGCCCCATGACAGCGAGCTGTACTGCTGCGCGCGCGTGCGCGACTGCTCGAGCAGATGGGCCATATAGGAGAACGCGAACACCGCGGCGAGCGCGAACGCGATGCCCGCGTTGCCGACCTTCTGCGTAATGCCGACGCCGGCGACCGCGACGAGGATGCTCAGGCCGCCGCTGGGCAGGAACTCGAGCAACGTGTGGAGCCCGAACTGCTGGCGCACCGGCCACAGGAACCGGCGCAACAGCGAAAAGATCGCAAAGCTCATGATGAGCGCGACCGCGAAGGCGAGGCCAACCGCTAGATAGAACGCGACGGTGTTGGCGGGACCGGCGACCAGGAGCCGGATGATCACCGCGCACGCGACCGCAGGGATGATCACGGACGGCAGGTTCGTGTACAGCATGCGCGACCACGGCGTCCGTGACCGCAAGCTGGCGAAGATCTCGGCCACCAGCGCGACGGCAGCCGCGGAGATGGGCCCCAGGAACGCCGCGGCCAGGACGAACACGAGATACGACGCGGATACACCGAGGCCGCCGCTCTCGCCGACGGCGAGGAAGCCAGCGAGCACAGCCGCCGTGCCCAAGATGATGCTGAGCGAGCTGACCCGCTCAGAGGGAGCCACAACGATGCCCGCGATACATACGAGGATCGTCACCGCCAAGACCAGCGACTCACGCCGATTGGGAACGAGGTCACGTCCTGCGCGCGGGCGCAGCATCCACGGAAGGTAGCGCCAAAGCAGCGCAGGCACTAGGAGAGCAGCTAACTAGCGGGGCATGCGGAAACCCATGACGCCTCCTCTGATGCCTGATCGGTACGGCTGAGATGCTCCGCGGCGACCTGTACGAACCTTGGTACCGAGTCCCTCACAAGCTCTAACCGGCCCTTCCGGGCGCTCCACTGCGCTAGAACATGTGGACCGTCGACGTAGGCGGCACAACCAACAGTTCCCCATGCTTTGCACAGTATTTTGGTCAATATCTCGTGCAATTTTAAGACCATGCGGCGCATTACGCAACGCTGGACTTCACCTTTCTGACTAAATGCGCTATCTGAAGACCAGCGAGGCGGCTGCGCTGCTCAACGTCAGCCCCAACACACTGCGGGCCTGGGAGCGCCGTTTTGACTTCCCCAAGCCGCAGCGCTCGCCGGGCAAGCACCGCCTTTTCACCCACGGAGAGATCGCGGCCCTGCGCGACGCCCTGCAGGAGGGCCTGTCGATCTCGTCGGCGGTTTCCCGCGCGCGCGAGGGCCTGGCCGCGGACGCCAACTCGCTGATCGGGGCGCTCGTGTCCTACGAGCGCGAGCGCGCGGACACGGCGATCGAAGCCGCCCTCGCGCTGCGCTCGGTCGAGCGCTCCGTCGAGGAGGTCCTGCTGCCGACGCTCGACGAGATCGTCCGCCGCTACGGCGTCGATTCGGCCGGCTGGGCGTTCGCCGCCCAGTGGGGCGGCGACTGGCTGCGCCGCGCGCTGCACCTCGCGCCGCCGCCCGTGCGACCGGTGTCGGTCCTGATCGGCGACGCCGCCCGCGATGAGCTCGATCGCGACAGCCCGTATATCCGCGCCCTCGAGCTGTTCTGCGCTCGCGCCGGGGTCAACGTCCTGCGGCTCTCGGCGCGGGGGATCGCCGGCATCGGCGATGCGGTGACGATCCAGCGTCCGGACCTCGTTGTCATCGCCGGCGCCCACCTCGACGACGACGCGGTCGCGCGGTGGGCCTACGCCGTGCGCCTGGCCGCGGGCGCGATGCCGATGGCCGTCTACCGCCGCGGCGCCGACCGGATCCGCGTGCGGACGACCGGGGCGCGCAACCTACCGGCAGGTCCGCGCGCCGCCCAGCGCCGGATCCTCGAGCTGGTCGAGGGCGAGGAGCGCACCGCTCCGTTGACGGCGGAGCCCGACCTGATCCGGCGTCGCGCCAGCCTGTAGCGCGCGGGCGAGGCGCCCGCGGCGCTCGCGCGGGGATCTAGGATGGACGGTCAAGGAGTCCAAAGTGGCATGCATGGACTCGACCAAAGTGCAGGACGGGTTGCGATCCTTGCCAATTGCTGCCGATAAAGCAATAACTCCCTTTATGAACGGCATCCGAACAAACGCCGCGGCGGTCATGCTGGGCATCAGCCCGAACACGCTGCGCAGCTGGGAACGCCGCTACGGCTTCCCGTCGCCGCATCGCTCGGCGGGGGGCCACCGGCAGTACTCGCTGACCGAGATCGAGGCGCTGCGGCTGACGCTTGCCGAAACCCACAATGTCTCCTCGGCGATCTCGCTCGCGCGCGAGCGGGGCGAGGGCCCCTCCACGCCGCTGCGCCTGTCGGGTGCCTTCAGCGCCTTCGACGAGGACTTGGCCAATCGCCTGCTCGAGGAGAGTCTCGGACTGCGCTCGGTGGAGCGCACGATCGAGGAAGTGCTCCTGGCGGCCGTCGCCGCGCAGTCCGAGCCGGGCGCCACCACCGCCGAGTACGAGTTCGCCTGGCGCTACTCCGTCGGCTGGCTCTCGGCCCAGCGCCGCCTGGCGCCCCCCGCCGCCCGCCGCGACGGCGTGATGATCTTCGACGCGTCGGCGCCCGGTGACCTCGACGCGATCTATGCGCAGGGCCTGGAGGTCGTGCTGCGACGGGCCGGGCTGCGCACGCTGTCGTTCACCCCCGCCATCGAGCTGCCGCGCCTCAGCCGGGCGATCCGCGCCCTGGAGCCCCGCGCCGTCGTCCTGACCGGGCACCGGGTGTCGCTGGACTCGATCGGGCGTCTGGTCTACGCCGTGCGCTCCCTCGTCCACGAAGTGGTCGTCTTCGACTACCGCGGCGCTGTTCCCGACACCGGAGCGAGCACGGTGTTCCGGCTGGGCGAGTCGCCCCTGGCCGCCCGGGACGCGCTGCTGGCCAAGCTCGATCCGCCTCCGGCGCGCCGCACCACGCCCGCGCTGGACGAGATCGTGGCCCCTTCGCCGGCGCAAGCCGGCGCCTGAGGCCAGCCGCACCGGCCGGCCGGCCGGCCCGGCCGGCGCCCATACCTAGAATCGAGCGCCCATGGCCACCCGGCACCGTCCCGTCGACCCGCGCGCGTCGTTCCCCGCCCTCGAGGAGCAGATCCTCGACCGCTGGCGCGAACGCGACGTGTTCGCCGAGTCGCTGCGCCGCCGGGCGGGGGCCCCGCCGTGGGGCTTCTACGAGGGTCCGCCGACGGCCAACGGCAGCCCGGGCACCCATCACGTCCTCAGCCGGGTGTTCAAGGACATCTTCCCCCGGTATCGCACGATGACCGGCCACTACGTGGAGCGCAAGGCCGGCTGGGACTGTCACGGCCTCCCGGTCGAGCTGGCGGTCGAGGCCGAGCTGGGGTTTCAGTCCAAGGCCGACATCGAGCGCTACGGGATCGCCGAGTTCAACGCGCGCTGCCGCGAGAAGGTGCTCAGCCACGTCGCCGAGTGGAACCGGCTGACCGAGCGGATCGGCTTCTGGGTCGACCTCGAGCATCCCTACCGGACGCTGGACGCCGACTACGTGGAGTCGGTGTGGTGGGCGCTGAAGACGATCCACGACCGTGGGCTTCTCTACGAGAAGCTGAAGGTCGTCCCGTACTGCCCGCGTGACGAGACGACGCTGTCCAGCCACGAGCTCGGCCAGCCCGGGGCCTACCGGGACGTCGTCGACCCGTCGGTGTACGTGCGCCTGCCGGTCACCGCACGACCGGGATCGTCTCCCCTGCGCGACGGCGACGAGCTGCTGGTGTGGACGACGACGCCGTGGACGCTCGTCTCCAACGCCGCCGTCGCCGTCCATCCCGCCCTCACCTACGTCCGCGCCCGCGCCGCCGACGACGCGCCGGTCGGAGTACTGGCCCGCGACCTCGTGGAGAAGGTGCTCGGCGAACACGCCACCGTGCTCGACACGTTCCTCGGCGCCGAGCTGATCGGCACCCGGTACGAGGCGCCGTTTCCCTACATCCCCGCCGAGGCCTACGGTCCCAAGGGCCACACCGTACTGCCGGCGGAGTTCGTCACCGCGCAGGACGGCACCGGCCTCGTCCACACCGCGATCGCATTCGGCGAGGACGACTTCCGCCTCGGCGAGGCCGAGGGCCTCAACGTCGTCAACCCCGTACGCCTGGACGGCACCTACGACGAGCGCATCGGACCCTACGCCGGGCGCAACGTCAAAGCGGCCGACCCCGACCTGATCGAGGACCTGCGCGCGCGCGACCGGCTGCTGCGGGCGGAGAGCTACGAACACTCCTACCCGCACTGCTGGCGGTGCGGCACTCCGCTGCTCTACTACGCCAAGCCGTCCTGGTACATCGCCACCAGCCAGATCAAGGACGAACTCCTGGCCTCCAACGAGGCCGTCACCTGGTACCCCGAGCACGTCAAGCACGGACGCTTCGGCAACTGGCTGGAGGGCAACGTCGACTGGGCGCTGTCGCGCGAGCGCTACTGGGGCACCCCGCTGCCGGTGTGGCGCTGCGACCACGGCTGCACGCGGGTGATCGGGTCCTTCGACGAGCTCGAGGAGCTCTCGGGAGTGCGCCTGGCGGATCCCCACCGTCCCTTCGTCGACGAGGTCACGTTCCCGTGCGAGAACTGCGGCGGCGACATGCGTCGCGTGCCCGAGGTGATCGACGTGTGGTTTGACTCGGGGTCGATGCCGTTCGCCCAATTTCATGCCCCCCACGAGAACTCCGCGCAGTTCGAGGAGCGCTTTCCGGCCGACTTCGTGTGCGAGGCCCTGGACCAGACGCGCGGATGGTTCTACTCGCTGCTGGCGGTATCGACGCTGCTCTATGACCGCTCCTCGTTTCGCAACGTCGTCTGCCTGGGGCTGATCCTCGATGAGCAGGGCCGCAAGATGTCCAAGTCACAGGGCAACGCGATCGAGCCGGGGAAGATCCTGGACCGCTACGGCGCCGACGCGCTGCGCTGGTACTTCTTCACCTCGAAGTACCCGTGGGACGGCTATCGCTTCTCGCTGGACACGATCGGCGAAGCCGTCCGCCAGTTCCTGCTGCAGCTGTGGAACACCTACGGCTTCTACGTTCTCTACGCCAACGCCAACGACGTCGCGCCGGGTGGCGCCGGCGGTCCCGGACTCTCCGACCTCGACCGCTGGGTCCTGTCGCGCCTGCAGGCGACGGTCGCCACCGTGGGCGAGCGCCTCGAGGACTTCGACGCCACCGGAGGCGGTCGGGCCCTCCAGGGGTTCGTCGACGAGCTCTCCAACTGGTACGTCCGGCGCTCGCGCCGGCGCTTCTGGGAGGGCGACCCGGCGGCGTTCGCGACCCTGCACGAGTGCCTGGTCACCGTGGCCAAGCTGCTGGCCCCGTTCTGCCCGTTCATCGCCGACGAGATCTACGACAACCTGGACGGCGGCGAGCCGAGCGTGCACCTGTGCGACTTCCCGATCGCCACCGAGCGTGACGAGGATCTGGAGGCGGCGATGGCGGTGGCCCGCGAGACCGTCCGCCTCGGGCTCGCCGCCCGCGCCCAGGCGACGATCAAGATCCGCCAGCCGTTGCGAGCTGCCGTCGTCGTCGCCACCGGGCGCGAACGCGACGCCATCGAGCGCCTCGCCGACATCGTCCGCGAGGAGCTCAACGTGCGCGAGCTGCGCTTTGTCTCGGCGGCCGACGAGCTCGGCCAGATCGAGCTCAAGCCCAACTACCGAACCCTGGGGCCGCGGTTCGGCAAGGAGATGCCGCAGGTGGCGGCGGCGGTGGCCGGACTGAACGCCGCCCACGCCGCGGCGACGCTGCGCGAGGGCGGCGAGGTGGCGATCAACGTCGGCGGAACCGACCACGCCCTCCACGCCGAGGACCTTCTGATCAGCATGAAGCCACTCGAGGGCTACCAGGTGGAGCGGGAGGGATCCCACGCGGTCGCGCTGGAGACGACGATCGACGAGTCGCTGCAGGTCGAGGGCTGGGCGCGTGACATCGTGCGCGCCGTCCAGAACGCGCGCCAGGCGGCCGGCCTGGAGGTCTCAGACCGGATCCTGCTCACGCTTGACGGCGACCCCGCGCTGCTCGACGCCGCCCGCCAGTACGAGACCTACCTCGCCGGCGAGACGCTGGCCACGTCGATCGGCTTCGAGGACTTGGATGGCGCCGAGCCGGTCACGATCGACGGCCGCGCGCTGAAGATCGGCGTGGCCCTCGCGGCCGCAGGCTAGGCGAGCGCCGGCTCGAGCTCCTCTTCGATCTTGCGCTTGGGGTAGGCGCCGATCACCGTCTTCTTGACCTCGCCGTGGCGGAACAACATGAGCGTCGGGATCGACATCACGTTGAACTTGACGGCGGTCTCCTGGTTCTCGTCGATGTTGAGCTTGACCACCTTGAGGGCTTCGCCCCGCTCGCTGGCGATCTCCTCCACGACCGGCGACACGCGACGGCACGGGCCACACCACGGCGCCCAGAAGTCCACGAGCACGGGAACGTCGGACTCGATGACCTCTGCCTGGAAGCTGTTGTCGGTTACGTCTGAAACCGGGCCTGACATGTCGTTCTCCTTGTCGCGGTACTTCAAAAAGTATAGCGGGCGGCCACAGCTAGATTACAGATCTGCTATGGCCGATCCGACGAACTCCGAAATCGCCGAGGCGCTGGACGAGCTCGGCGATCTCTACGAGCTCGACGGGGCGATCATCCACCGCATCGTCGCCTACCGCAACGCCGCCAAGGCGATCCGCGACGCGCCGGTGTCGGTCACCGGGCTGGCCCGCGAGGGGCGCGCCACCGAGCTGCCGGGGGTCGGCGCGATCATCCAGGAGAAGGTGCTCGCCCTCGCCGACGACGGCGCGATCCCGGCCGCCATGAAGCTGCGCGCGAAGTTTCCCGCCGGCCTGCTGGCGATCACCCACCTGCCCGGCCTCGGTCCCAAGCGTGCCCGCCGCCTCTACGAGGAACTGTCGATTGACTCGCTCGACGCGCTTGAGGCGGCCGCCGCCGCGCACAAGCTGCGCGAGCTGAAGGGCTTCGGCCCCAAGGCGGAGGAGAGCATCCTGGCCGCCGTCGCGGTGGCCCGCGCGGACGCCGCCGCCGGGGAGAACGGCGGCGGCCGCCGCACCGTGCTGCATCGCGCCCTGGCGGTGGGCGAGCAGCTGGTGGCCGCCCTGCGCGAGCATCCCGCCGCCGAGCGGGTGGAGCTGGCCGGCTCGGCACGGCGGATGACCGACAGCGTCAAGGACCTCGACGTGATCGCCACCGCCCACGATCCGCTGGCGCTGGCGCAGGCGGCGGCCGCGCTGGAGCTCGTGGAGTCCGCACAGACCCCCGCGGCGGCGGGCGTCCGCCTGCGCACGCACACCGGCCTCAAGGTCGATCTGCGGATCGTCGCCCCCGACCAGTTCGGCAACCTGATGCAGCACTTCACCGGCTCCAAGGAGCACAACATGGCGCTGCGCGAAGCCGCCGTGCGCCGGGGTCTGCACGTCTCCGAGTACGGCGTGCTCGACGACGCGACCGGGGAGACGCATCGCTGCGCGCGCGAGGAGGAGGTCTACGGGCTGCTCGGGATGCAGTACATCGAGCCCGAGCTGCGTGAGAACCGCGGCGAGCTGGAGGCGGCGGCGACGCGGACGTTGCCGTCGCTGATCACCGTCGAGGACCTGCGCGGCGACCTGCACTGCCATACGACCGCCTCCGACGGAACGGCCTCGATCGAGGAGATGGCGCGCGCGGCCCGGGACGCCGGGTACGAGTACCTGGCGATCACCGACCACTCGGCGTCGGTCGGGGTGCGCGTCGAGGCCGACGGCCTGCGCCGGCAGATCGCCCGGATTCGCGAGCTGTCGGGCTCCGAGGCGGTTGACGGCATCACCCTGCTCGCCGGCTCCGAGGTCAACATCCTCCCCAACGGAGGGCTCGACTACGACGACGCGGTGCTCGCCGAGCTCGACTGGGTGGTGGCGTCAGTGCACTCCTCCTTCCAGATGTCCTCGGCGGACATGACCAAGCGGATCGCGCGGGCGATCGCCAACCCCCTCGTCGACGTCATCGGCCACCTCTCAGGACGCAAGATCGAGCGCCGGCCGCCCTACGGATTCGACTTCTCGGCGATCGTCGAAGCCGCGCTGGCGGGCGGCACGATGCTCGAGATCAACTCGAGCCCCGACCGCCGCGACCTCAACGACGTCCACGCCCGCGCGGCCGCTCGCGCGGGGGTGCCGATCGTGATCAACTGCGACGCCCACCGGATCGGCGGCTTCGAGGTGGCTCGCTACGGGGTGGCGACCGCTCGGCGGGCGTGGCTGGGCCCCGAAGCGGTCGTCAACACCCGGTCGTGGGACGAGGTGGCCGCGCTTCGCCCGCGCGCCCGCGGTTAGCGGGCGCGCTTGGTCCGCGGGGGGCGGGGCGGCGGACGGCGTGGCTCGCGCGCGGCCTGCGGTTCGCGGCCCCGGGTGCCGGCCGGCTCCGGCTGGGCGGGCGGGGCGCCCATCCCTCGCCATCCGCGCTGGACGGCCACGAACCACGTCAGGCCGAGGAGACACAGCGCCGACGCGATCCAGAAGTTGACGCGCATCCCGAGGAAGTGATTGGAGTAGTCGATCCGCTGGGTCTCCTCGAAGATCCGAAACGCGGAATACCCTGCCACGTAGAGCGCGAACAGGCCGGGCGCACGGACCTTGCGACGGGACCCCAGCCACACCAGGAAGCCGGCCAGCCCGAGGTTCCAGATGAGCTCGAACAGGAACGTGGGTTCGAACGTGGCGTAGCCGGCATAGCCCGGCGGGCGATGCGCGGGGGAGATCTTCAGCCCGAAGAACAGCTTGGTCGGCGCGCCGAACAGCTCCTGATTGAAGTAGTTGCCGATCCGGCCGATCGCCTGGGCGACGAGCAATCCGGGCGCGGCGGCGTCCATGAACCGGAGCAGGTCGGCGTGGCTCAGCCGCCGGCGGATCACCCACAGCCCGACGATCACGCCGCCGGCGATCCCTCCCCAGATGCCCAGTCCGCCATCCCAGATGGCGAAGACGCCCCACCAATGATCCGGGATCTGGCTGGGCGTCGTGAGGTCGAAGTAGATACGCCCACCGATGAGACCGGCCGGGAAGGCCCACATCGCCACCTCATAGGGCAGGTCCGGATCACCGCCCACCGCCCGCCAGCGCCACCGGGAGATGAGGATCGCCGCCGCCACGGCGAACACGTAGGCGATCCCGTAGGCGTGAAAGAACAGCGGGCCGATGCTGAACCCGTTGTTGGCGGGACTGGAGATGAAGGCGAGCGGCGTCACGCCCGCCATCCTGGCAGCAATCGGGGCAGCACGCGATCGCGCAGCGTCACCGCGACCGCGTCCCGGCTGAACGGCTCAAGCAGCGTTGCCGCCCGCTCCGCATAGCCGTCGGCGGGGTGATCGAGCGCGCAGCGCAGCGCGCCCACCAGGTCCTCACTGACCAGTCGAGGATCGAGCCGGCGGGCGAGCGCGAGCGCCGGATAGGCCCCGGGCGACGGCGTGGTGACGAGCATCGCGCCGTCGGCCAGCGCCTCCAGAGCCGCGATCCCGAAGTCCTCGCGCCGGGGCGCGGTGACGAACACTCGCGCCCGCCGCTGCAGCGCCCGGTAGGCGTCGGGCGCCAGCCGGCCCACGAACCGCACCCCCGGCGGCGCCGGTGAGCGCTCGATGCCGGCCACGACCAGCGTCTCTCCGTCGCGCCGAGCCCGCTCCCAGCTGTCGAGGATGAGCTCGAGCCGCCGCTTGACCGGATCGGCGGCGTAGGCGAGCACGTCGACGTCGCGCGGGCGGGCGGGGTCGGCGTGGCTCGGTCGCTCGATCACCGTCGGGACCACGACCGCCTCGGCGTGGGGCGCGCCGTTCAGCGCGGCCAGGACCTCAGCGCTCGCCGCCATCGTCAACAGCAGGGGAGCGCGCGCCACCCGGCGGCGCTCGATCACCCGCTGCCACGCGCCGTGGCGGCCCGGGCGGTTCTCGGCGGCGAGGGCGTCGAGCCAGATCGCCCCCGGCGCCGGCCACAGCAGCGCCGCCGTCATCGAGCAGTAGATGATGGCGCGGGGGCGGTGCTCGGCGATGGCCGCCGCCGCCGTTCGGCGGGCCGCGCGGGCCTGGACGAGGTCGGTGAGCATGAACGTCCGCACCTCGGGCACCGGGCCGGTCTCGGCGATCTGGGCGCGCGCACCGGCGAGGGCCAGGGCCGCCTGGAGCTCGCGCGTCGAGGTGCGCCAGCCGGTGGTGGCGCCCACCGAGACGAGCAGCACGTCGACGCCGGCCATCGGCGGGGTCAGGCGCGCGGCGTCGCGCGGCGCGACGCGTTCGCGCCGTTGAGCTCGCGGAGATTGGAGCGAAAGCCCGGCGTGCGCACGAGCCGGATCTGGTGAAACGGAGACGTCTGCGAGACGTAGAAGCGGGCGCCGTCGCGCTCCTCGATCGCCGTCACCGCCGAGGACTGACGCCGCCAGGCGAGCGCCCAGATGATGGCAAAGCCGGTCGCGATCGCCGGGATCTGCGGAGCGAGGAGCCCGAGCGCCGCCGCGCCGAGCGTCGAGAGCAGCAGCGGCCACAGACGGTTGAGCACCACCCGGGCGGGGTTGACCTCGGGCAGCGAGGACTGGGTACGAGCGTTGGCCAGCAGCGCGGCGATCGGCGGGGAGGTCTGGTTGCGGCGCCCGAGCCACAAGCCGATCAGTCCGCCCGCCACCCACCAGCCGGCGGCGACCCAGATCACCTGGTCGCGGCCGCCCCCGGCCACGCCGGCGAGGGTCACAGCGGCCAGGGCGCTGGCCGCGGCCGCGCTGATCAGCACCGTCGTGCGCAGAAAGTCGGCGAACCTCACCGGCGCTACTCGGGCGCGGTGGCGACGAGCGCCGACAGCAGCTGACGGACTCCCTCGGGACCGTTGACCACGATGTCGGCCTCGCCGGTGATCTCCGAGGGGCCCTCATCGGAGGCGACGCCGACGCGGACGCTGCGAACGAGCCGCCCCTCGGCGACCAGCTCGGCCAGCGTCCGGAACGCGTCGAGATCGGTGGTGTCGTCGCCGACGTACATCGCCATGTCGATCTCTGAGCCCACCTCGGTGAGCAGGCGCCGGATGCCGGCCCCCTTGTCGATCTTGATCGGCGGGCGAACCTCGAGCACCTTGCGACCCCAGTGCGTGTGCAGGCCGGCCGCCTCGGCGCGCTGCGCGATGGCCTCGATGGCGGCCCGCGCCGCCTCCTCGTCGGGTGCGCCCCGCCAGTGGAAGGCGACGATCGCCCCCTTGTCCTCCAACCGGACGCGGAGCTTGCGGGTGTCGGCGGTGTCGGCCTCGCGCCCAAAGTCACGAATCCGGCGCACCCAGTCGGCGACGCCGGCGTCGAGGACCGCCTCCGTCCACCCCGCGCGCAGCAGCTCGACACCGTGGGAGCCGAGGTAGTTGATGGTGCCGATCGAGACCATCGCGCGAGCCTCGGACGCCCGCCGGCCGCTCACGCATCCGACCAGTCCATACGTCCGCGCCACGGCGATCAGCAGCTGCCGCGTTGACTCGGGCACGTGCGCGTCGGCCGCGTGGTCGACGATCGGCGCCAGGGTGCCGTCGATGTCGAGCAGGATGGCCGCGCGCCGGGGGTTGGCTCGCAAGGGCGCGAGCGCCTCGGATAGGAGCGCTGACGTCACGTTCCTAGTATGCCCTCTCGCCGTCCGCGCCAGCGCCCCGAGAGACCCCTGACAGATACCATTCACCCGGCGCATGGGTAAGTCCTCATCAGAGGCCGGGTACGCGGTCTCCAGTATCGACCAGATGGGCGACGGCCCGGGCTTTCGCAAGGTCCGCCAGGAGCTCGGCGTCACGGCCTTCGGGGTCAACGCGATCGTGCTCCCGCCGGGCTACAGCACCGGTCTGCATTTCCACGACGAGCAGGAGGAGATGTACTTCGTCCACTACGGAACGGTCGAGTTCCGCTTCGGGGACGGATCGACTCACCTCGTGCACGCCGGAGGTGTCGTCCGGGTCGACGCGGCAACGCACCGGGGCATGCGCAACGCCGGGGAGGACGAGGCGATCGTGGTCGTGACCGGTGGCAAGGGCGGCTACGTCGGCCGCGACGGTCAGGCCGTCGACGCCAACCCGCGCGGCGGACCTCCGGGCGCGGCCTGACCCTGAGCACGCGTTGACCGACGCCCTGCTGCTGCACGGGCAGCCGGGTGGCGCCGCCGACTGGGACGGCGTCGTGGCCGCGCTCGCCGGACGCGCCGATGCGATCGCCATCGACCGCCCGGGGTGGGACGGGCGCACCCCGGCGCAGGGGCTCGCCGGCAACGCTCAAGCGGCCCTCGACGCGCTCGAGGCCCACGGCGTGGAGCGCGCCGTCGTCGTCGGTCACAGCCTCGGCGCCGCGATCGCCGCGTGGCTGGCCGTTCATCACCGCGAGCGGGTGAGCGCGCTCGTGCTCGTCGCGCCCGCGGCGAACCTGGCCGCCCTCAGCCGGATGGATCGCTGGCTGGCCGCCCCGGTCCTGGCCGAGCTGTCGGGCGCCGCCGCGATGGCCGGCCTCGGGCTGGCGCTGTCGGTCGACCTGCTTCGCGGCCGCCTCGCGGCCGCGGCCGGACTGCCCGACGGCTATCTGCGCCGGGCCCGGACGACCCTGCTGGCACCGGCCGCCTGGCGCGCGTACGCGATCGAGCAGCGCGCGCTCGTCCACGGCGTGGCCGCGCTGGAGCCCGGCCTGGAGACGATCGCGGTGCCGACGAGGATCCTCGTCGGCGACCGCGACCGGATCGTCTCGCCCACCGCCTCGCGCCGGCTGGCCCGCCAGATCCCCGCGGCCCGTCTCGTCGTCGCCCCCGGCGCCGGACATCTCCTGCCCCAGCGCGCCCCCGGGTTCGTCGCCGATGAGATCCTGGCTGCGCTCCGCGGCGACGCTGGCTCTACCCTCGCGGGTGCATGAGATCCCGTCTGTCACTCGCCGGGCTGCTCACGCTCGCCGTCATGCTCCTCCCCGCGGCCGCCCACGCGGCCCGGCTTGTCGGCGGCCGTGAGCAGGCGGCCATCGCCAAGGCGTTCTTCGCCGGCCGGACACACCGCGGGCAGACGATCGTCTCCACGCGGGTCTCGAGCGTGGCCCCCGCGTGGGCGGTGGTCAAGTCCGTCCGGGCGAAGGCGTCAAGCAGCCGCGCGCCCCGGCTGCAGAGCTCCTACTACCACCTGGCCGGCGGACGGGCGAGGGCCGGCGCGCCGCCGGCGGCCGCTCGGGCCGACCTGGCGCGCGACTTCCGGGTGGCCGTCGTCTACACCGGATCGGGCTCGGAGACGATCGCCTATCACCAGCTGTATCGCAGCGTCTGTCCCGGGGCGGGCGGGTTCACCGACGATCAGGTCGACGCGATCAAGCCGATGTCGTGGAGCGTTCGCTACGTCGTCGACCTCGATGCCCTGCAGTCGGCGGTCCGCACCCCGGACGGAACGGTGCTCGTGCCGGCGGTGTCCTTCGAGGCGGCCGCGTCACGGGTCTCGGCGCACGAGGTCATGACGCGCACGGCGATCGACCTCGGTTGCAACGGGCAGCCGACGAAGTACGTCTGCGACACGACCTACGCCCCCGGCGCCCCCGGCGCCGGGCTGCTGTCATTTCCGGCGGCGGGCGGGCTGGAGGTCGGCGTGCCCACCCGCTCGAACGCCAGCGGAGATTGCGATCCCAGCGACTACACGCTCGGTCCGTCGCTGTGGGACAGCGGCGCGACGGCCGCCGTCACCACGCACCTGGGGCTCGTCGGCGGCGTCCTGCCGGCCAATCCCTACGCCCCCGTCCGCGTGGCGTGGCCCGCCGACGCGGTGGCCGTCGTCTCCGGGTTTCCCGCCAGCCCCTGCCAGGGCGACGCGGCGGCGTGCCGCGACACGTTCGGCTGGACGGGCCACGTGGCCCTCCAGCCCGTCCCCTGAGAGTGGCCTGCGCTTACTGCTCGCCGGGTCCCGGCTCGGGCACGACCGGAGTGGCCGGCTCGTCGGGCGCGGGCACCGTCGCCGGCTCCTCGGGATCGGCCGGGGTGCTGGGATCCGGGTCGATCGGCGTGATCGGCGCGTCGGGAACCACGGGCGTCGCCGGCTCGGACGGCTGGGGCACCTCGAGGCGCGCGATTTGCCCCGAGAACCCGCTCATGGCCGGTCCGTTTGATTGGATTGTTGTTAGCGACATACATCCTCCTTATCTCTAGCGACCTAGACTGCGCCGCCGTGGAGACTGCTTCGGAGCCGGTTGATCCCCATCGGGACGACTCCCTCGGCCTACCCCCTTTTGTCGACCTCGAACTGACCGGTTCGGCGGGCACGGCCGCCGCCGATCCGGTGACCCCTGTCCGCGTCCGCCGCCGGACCCGGGCGCGCACCCGTCTCTCGGTGGACGCGCGCCAGGAACTGCTGTGGATCACCGTGCTCTACCTGTCGGCCCGGGGTCTGCTGCTGCTCGCGGCATTCGTCAACGGAGCCTTCGGCCACCACAACTTCCTGCACGAGCTGGCCAACTGGGATGGGCTCTGGTATCGCCGGCTCGCCAACAACGGCTATCCGGCCCACGTCGACTACGGCCAGACGACGCTCGGCTTCTTCCCACTGTTTCCGATCGCGATCTGGCTGCTGGAGCCGGTGTTCCTGGTGCTCACCAGTCACAACGCGATCTGGGCGGCGACCGTCTCGGGAGCGCTGATCTCCGGAGTCGGCGGCTGGGTGGCCACCGTGCTCATCCACCGTCTGGCCGACGGCTGGTGGGGGCGTGCGGCGGCCCGCCGGGCGACGATCCTGTTCATCGTCTTCCCGGGGTCGGTCATCTTCTCGATGGTCTACTCCGAGGCGCTGCTGATGCCGCTGGCGGCGGGTTGCCTATGGGCGCTCGAGCGCCGGCGCTGGGTGCTCGCCGGGGTGCTGGCCGGCTTCGGCTCCGCCGTGCAGCCGGTGGGACTGATGCTGCCGGTCGTGTGCCTGGCCGGCGCCGCTCTCGAGCTCTACCGATGTCGCGGGCACTGGCGCGAGGCCCGCCGGGCGCTGATCGCGCCGCTTTTGTCGGTCACCGGCGCCGTCTGCTTCATGATCTTCTTGTGGATCTGGACGGGCAACCCGTTGGCCAGCTACATCGCCCAGCACCACGGCTGGAGCGAGAAGACCGACCTGCTGGCGCTCGTGCACACCGCGACCCGCATGGCGCCGGCCTTCGCGCCCAGCCACTTCAACAGCCCGACCGTCAATCTCAACCTCCTGTTCGGGTTGATCGGGGCGGTGGTCCTCGCCATCGAGCTGTACCTGCTGTGGCGCTCGCGCCGCGAAGTGCCCGTGGTGGCGATCGTGTGGGCGGTGGGCATCGCCTTCTTCGCCTACACGTCCGAGTACGTGCCGCCCAATCCGCGGATGCTGATCACCGCCTTCCCGGCGCTGATGGTCGTCGGTCGCTATGTCCAGGGCAAGTGGTTCGCGATCCTCGTGTCCTTCAACGTGTTCCTGTTGGCCGGACTCAGCCTGTTGACGTTCTGGTCGACGACGCTGCGACCGTAGGCCCGAGGCTGGGCCGCCGTCGCCCCGCCCCGACCAGCAACTGGACGTGGATCGGGCTGGCATAGCCGTACTGCGCGATCGGCGCCCGGCCGAACGCCCGCCCCAGGCGCGCATCGAGACGGTGATAGCCGGCGCGGTTGGCCCGCGCGCGGGCCGGGCCGTCCTGCTGGCCTTCGTGGCTGGAGATGAACCACAGGCGGCGGCAGCCGGCGGTCGCCGCCGACACCTCGGCGCTTGACAGCGTCGCGTAGCGCTCGACGTACGGGGTGAGGACTCCCCACGCGATCGCCGGCAGGACCGAGCGGGGCGCTCGCCGCCCCATCGAGCGCACGTAGTACGCGAACGCGTTGCGGCCATCGAGGGGGTAGAAGGCGACGCAATCGCCCGGCTGGGCCCGCCGGAGCACGTCGGCGGCGACGGTCTGCCACGGCTCCGGCGAGACGCCGTAGCTGGCGATCAGGGGCACCGCGCGCACGGCCAGGGCGAGGACGAGCGCGACCGCCGCCGCCGCCCGCGGCAGACGGGGTCCGGTGATCACGACCGCCAGCGCCAATGCGACCGCCGGCAGGCAGGTGAGCAGGTTGCGCGGCAGGAAGATCGGCTGCGAGACGAGCGAGTAGAGGAACGTCAGCACCACCGGGACGGCGATCCACACGAGCACGAGAGCCACCGGCCATCCGGCCAGCCGCTCGTCGACCCCCGGCCGCGGCGACCGGCGCGCTCGGAGGACCGCGACGGCGAGCCCGAGGAGCACGAGCGCCGTCGCCACGAGCGCGACCGTCGTGGTGAACCGGGGGTGAAAGCTCGGCTGCAGGCCCGTCGAGGTCAGCGACTGCAGCACCTGGGTCTCGACCTTGCGCGACGGCCGCGGCACCCAGAACAGCTGCCCCGAGCCGCGGCGCACGGCGAGGATGAGCAGCGGGACCCCGCACACGGCGAGCGCGGCCAGGGCCGAGATCAGCCGCCGCAACGCCGGCGGACGGCGGATCAGCGCCAGCACCTGCACCGGGATGACGAGCACGGCCACGAAGCTGCAGTAGATGGCCAGGACCATCGCGACCAGGTAGCCGACCCACGCCCAGCGGCGGCGCCGCGGTGACGCCGATTCGTCGGCGAGGACCACGAAGCAGAGAAACCCCGCGCACACGAAGGCGACCATCGGCGCGTAGGCGCGCGCCGTCTGGGCCCAGTAGACGAGCGGGAGATTGACGGCGCACAGCGATCCGGCGACGAGCGCCACCCGGCGATCGAACAGCCGCCGGCCGAGGGCCGCGACGAGCGCCACGGTGGCCACCATCGACACCACCGAGGGCAGCCGCAGGACGGTCAGGCCGGTGCCGCACCAGCCGACCAGCACGTGCATGAACAGGTAGTAGCCCGCCATGTTGCCCCCGTCGCGGGCGATCGCCGAGCCGAGGGCCGACCCGTGCTGGGAGACGATCGCGACGGTCGCGCCCTCGTCGAAGCCGAGGCTGCGGGAGCTGATCGCGATCCCGCCGAGCAGCGCGGCCAGCACTGCCGGCACCGCGATCACGGCACGGTCGCGCCCCCGCGCATCCAGGGAGAGTGCGGACACGGCGGGTCAGGTCCTGGCCAGGGCCGGCGGGGTGCCGCTCTCCGGCAGGGCCGGCTCCGGATGGGCGGGGCCGGGGGGCGTGCCGCGACGCCGCCAGCGAGTCCACGCCACGCCGGCGATCGCCAGGTAGACGCCGAGCACGACGGGAGAGGCTCCGAGCGGGACGGCGAGCACGCCGTTGGGCTTGACGAGGAACGCCGAGACGACGAGCGCGGCCGCCAGCGACCGGGATCGCTGCGAGGCCGCCAAGCCGGCGAGCAGCACCAGACCCCAGGTGAAGTACCAGGGCCACGCTGCCGGCCCGCCGGCCGCCGCCGCCGCCAGCGTCGCTCCCAGCAACGTGACGACCCGGCTGACGCGGACCCGCGACAACGCCACCAGGCCGATCCCCGCCGCCACCGCGAAGGCCACGTCGCCGCACGCCGACTCCAGCCCGCGCGAGGAGACGGGAACGCCGAGGGCGTGCAGGAGTGCCCCCAGCGTGTAGCCGACGCTCGTCCCGGGGGTGATCGCCAACCGAACCTTGGCCGGCGTCGCGAACAACGACGCCGACAGCCAGCTGACCCCGATGCCACTGGCCAGCGTCACCGCGGCGAGGACGGCCACCGCGACTGCCGCCCCGGTCGCCGCGAGGCGGAGCGCCGCTCGGCGGTCATCGGCGGCCCGCGCCCAGGCGATGATGATGAACAGGGCGCCGACGAGCGCCGGGACCTTGATCGTCGCCGCCAGCGCGCACACCGCCACCCCGTGCAGCGGTCGCCCCTCGAGCGCCATCGCCACGCCGGCGGCGAGCAGCCCGGCCATGAGCAGGTCGTTGTGACCGGCGGCCACCAGTCCGAGCGCCGTCAGCGGGCAGGCGACGGTGAGCCACAGCGCGCGGCTGCCGTCCGTTCCCAACGCGCGGGCCAGCCGGGGCACGAACGCCGCCAGGAGCGCGATCCCGACGAACTCGAGCGCGCGCGTCAGCAGCACGCCGGCGATCAGGTGGGGGCCGACCACGCCGACGATGAGGCTGACGAGCTCGAGGAACAGCGGCCCGTAGGGGGCCGTCGTGTGGCGCCAGAACGGTGAGACGGCCGCCAGCACGTGGCGGTGCCCCAGCCCGGTCAGCGCGGTCGGGGCCACGTGGTACGGATTGGCCCCCGCGTGCAGGATCGTCCCCTGGGCGAAGTAGCTGTACAGGTCGCGGGTGAACAGGGGCGGGGCCAGCGCCAGCGGCAGCATCCACAGGACCGCGATCGCCACGAGCGCGCGGCGCCCCGGCAGCCGCCGGCCGAGGCCGAGCCACGCGACCGCGAGCATCGCCATGCCGGCGTAGATGAGGGCAGTGGCGGCGCGACCGGGCCAGCCGGGGGCATACCACCACCCGACGACGCTGTCATGCAGCGCCCGGGGGGCACAGACGGCGACGAGGACCGAGCCGGCCACTCCGAGCGCCCCCCACCCCCACGCGCGGCGCGCGTCCGTGGACTGGGCCATCGCCGTCACCGCCGTCAGCCCGGCCCGCCCACCCCGCTCACCGAGCTGCCGCCCAGCGGCGGCGGACGCCGGGCGACGGCCCGCGTCGCGAGCCCGGCACCCCGGGTCCGAGCGGCCACGACGCCCGCACCGGCGAGCGTGAGGACGGCGCCGCAGACCAGGTAGGACATGCCGGTGGCGGTCGAGCCCCCGGCGAGCTCGATGGCGCCGAGCAGCCCGAACGCCGGCAGGCCGAGCCACACCATCGCGCGCTTGGCGGCCGGGCTCAGCCGCAGCCGCACCGGGTCGGCGGCCACCACCGGCCACCAGAAGAACAGTCCGCACGCCAGGAAGTACTGGTGGACGAGGAAGTGCAGGTCACTGCTCTGCTCGCTCCACGCGTGCAGCGGCGTGAGCTGGTAGATGTACATCGTCACGTAGTAGTCGAGCGTCAGCAGCAGCGGCGCCCGCGGGCCGGACAGCATCGCAAACGACGGATTGTCAAGCAGCCGCACGATCGCCGGACGCCGCCGGGGAGCGAGGGTGCGCAACAGCAGAGTGATCGGGGCCCCGAGCACGAGCAGCGGCGGGACCGCCATCATCGTCAGCATGTGCTGGATGACGTGGACGGTCGGCTGGTCCTCGTAGACCTGCAGGCCCGAGCCGTAGATCAGCGCCAGCAGCGCCAGACCCGCCATGAAGGCGGCCGTGCGCGCCACCGGCCAGCGACGACCGCGCGGCGAGCGGCGCCGCGCGGCGAGGACGTAGGCGGCGGCGAGGACGACCAGCACCGTGTACAGGACGATCGCCCCGGCATCACCCCTCCAGGTGGTGAGGATCGTCGGCAGATCGACGTGGGTCACGACGCTGAGCGCGAGCGCGCTACCCCGCCCGCTCAGACAGCGCCGGTGCGGCGCCCTGAGCCTGTCGCTGCACACCGCGGCGTCTCAGCACCCTCGCCAGCTGGCGGACGAGCAACCCGATCAGGACGCACAGGGGCACGGGCCCCGAGCGTACCTGACCGGCCGCCGCGCAAAACCCCCGCCTCCCCGCGAAACCCGGCCGCGGCCATCTATGTTCAGCCGGTGCTCTCCTTCGCCTGCGGTCACTGCGACCATCTCGTGTTCTTCGAGAACACCCGATGTCTGAACTGCTCGACGCCCCAGGGGTTCGTGCCCGAGCGCCTGGAGCTGGTCGCGCTCGAAGGGGAGGCCGCCGAGCTTCACCGGTGCGTCAACCAGACGCTGGCCGCCTGCAACTGGATGGTGCCGCGCGTGGACGAGCTGTGCCGCTCGTGCGAGTTGACCCGGACGCGCCCCAACGACGCCGACCCGGTCGGGCTGGCCGAGTTCGCGCGCGCCGAGGCGGCCAAGCGCCGGGTGATCTTCCAGCTGCTGGACCTGGGGCTGCCCGGCGTGGCGCCGGGGCAGCTGGCGTTCGACCTGCTCTCCTCTGAGCAGCAGCCGGTGACGACCGGGCACGCCGACGGGGTGATCACGATCGATCTCGCCGAGTCCGACGACGCCCGGCGCGAGCAGCGCCGGTCCGAGCTCGACGAGCCCTACCGGACGATGCTCGGCCATCTGCGCCACGAGCTCGGGCACTACTTTCAGCCGCTGATCGTCGTCGACGAGGCGTGGGCGACCTGCCGCGAGCTGTTCGGCGACGAGCGCGAGGACTACGCCGCCGCGCTGCAGCGCCACTACGACGACCCCGCGCTTCCGCCGCCAGACTGGTCCGAGCGCTTCGTCTCGGCCTACGCCACGATGCACCCGTGGGAGGACTGGGCGGAGACGTTCGCCCACTACCTGCACATTCGCGACACCCTGCAGACGGCCGCCGCGTACGGCGTCACCGTCAAGGGCCCGCGTGCCGTCACCACCGATCGATCGCTCAAGGCCTCCCCCCAGCCCGAGGCGGGAGAACGGGACTTCGCCGAGGTCCTCGACAACTGGCTGCCGCTCACCTACGCGCTCAATGCCGTCAACCGGAGCATGGGCCGTGACGACCTCTATCCGTTCACGCTCGCCGAGCCGGTGATCGACAAGCTGGCCTTCGTGCACCGGTGCGCCCAGGAGCACGCCGGCCGGCAGGTGGGCTGAGGCCGCGGGCGCCCAGCCTCAGGGGACCTGGACCGAGACCAGTGCGTCGAGCTCGTCGCCCTCGTCCATCGGCACGATGATCGCCGCGTCGGCGCCCGGGCCGGGGTGACAGCAGGTCCGGTTGCGCCCGTTCTGCTTGGCCTCGTACAGCGCGCGGTCGGCGAGCCGGTACAGCTCGTCTCCATCTGAGGGCGTCGGCATCAAACCGACCCCGGCTGACATCGTCAGCGTGCCGACGGAGTGAAACGGGCGCGAGGCGATGGTCGCGCGAGCGCGGTCGCCGGCGGCGATCGCCTCCGCGGCGCTCGACGCCGGCAGCAGCCACGCGAACTCCTCCCCGCCGACCCGGGCGAGCACCTCGCCCGTCCGCACGGTGAGCGCCAGCCGGCGCGCGACCTCGATCAGTACCGCGTCGCCGGCGGGATGGCCATGCTCGTCGTTGATCTGCTTGAACAAGTCGAGGTCGAGCAGCACGAGCGCCAGCTGGCGCTTGTCCGCGACGCGCCGTCCGGCCTCACGTTTGAGGGACTCCTGGAGGACGTGCCGGTTGGCCAGGCCGGTGAGGTTGTCGGTGCGCGCCATGCGCTCCAGCTCGCGGTGCTGGCGGTTCTGGTCGCTGACGTCGCGGATCGTGGAGACGAAGCCGATCGTCGCGCCGGACGCGTCGCGCGCCGGCTGGACCGTCAATTCGGCCTCGAATCGCTCTCCGGTGGCACGCATGAACGTCACCTCGAACACGCCGCCGTCGGCCTCGCTCGCCCGGTGGCCGACGTCTTGCATCGCCTCGACGTGCTCGGGCGCCCAGAACGGGTACGGCGGCTGGGCCCCGACGAGCTGGCCGGCCGAGAAGCCGGTGACCGCGCACAGCGCGTCGTTGATCGCCTTGATCTCGCCGTCGACCGTGAACGTGTAGCCCTCGTGCATCGCGGCGATGATCGCCGTCGCGTGGTCGCGCTGCAGCCGGGCCTCGGCCTCGGCCTCGCGCAGCTTCGCTTCCGCGCGCTTGCGCCGGCTGATGTCCTCGATCTGGCTGATGAAATGGCGCGGCCGGCCGCGCGGGTCACGGACGAGCGAGACCGACAACAGCGCCCAGATGTGTCTGCCGGTGCGGGTCAGATAGCGCTTCTCGATCTGATAGTCGTCGATCGCCCCGGCGAGCAGGCGCTCCACCTGGGCGAGGTCGGCCTCGAGATCATCGGGGTGGGTGATGTCCTGGAAGGTGCGCTGCAGCAGCTCGCGCTCGGGCCAGCCGGTGATCGTGCAGACGGCCCGGTTGACCTTCAGCCACCGCCCGTCGAGCCCGATCAGCGCCATTCCGATCGGCGCATGCGAGAACGCCGTCTCGAACAGCTCCTGCGCCTCCTGGCGGGCGATCTCGGCCACGCGCTGGTCGGTCACGTCCTGGGTGGTGCCGAACATGTGGGTGATCTTGCCGCGCGCGTCGCGGCGCACGTCCCGGCGGCCGTGGACGTGGCGGATCTCGCCATCGGGACGCACGATCCGGTACCAGCCGTCGTAGCGGTGCATGCGGTGGGGCCGCTCGCCGTCGCCGCCGGTGATCAGGGCACGATCATCGGGATGCACGAGCGCGCGGAACTCGGCGTAGGTGGGGGCGAAGTCCGGAGGCTGGCCGAAGATCCGGCACATCTCAGCGCTCCACGACGAGCGGTTCTCGACCGCGTCCCACTCCCAGGATCCGACGTGGGCGAGCGCCTCGGTATCGACGAACTGGCGCTCGCGCCCGGCCAGCTGCCGCACGGGCGCGGCCGCCCCGGAGGGAGGCGATGATTCGCGATTCGAGGAGCCGAGTGCTCCCAACGGCTCGGACATCTCGTGTGTCTATCGTCAATCGCGCCCGACCCTTGAGCCGGGGCGGTCACGGTGGACGGGATTTGGGCGCTCCGTCCGCGGTTTTCGTGGCGCGTGCCGGTCTCAGCGCCGCTCGAGCAGGGCCAGCCTCCGGGTCGGATCCGGATACAGGCGGCTGAGCGTGGCGTCCTGCTCGGGCGTCGGCCGGGCGGCCAGATAGCGGACCACCACGTAGGACGCGGTCCGGATCACCGGCCCGGCGGTGAACCCCGGTAACGGCGCGGGCGTCAGCGGGCTGAGCGGACCCCACTGCCGGGTGCGCTGCAGCCAGATCAGGTCGACCTCCCGGACCGCCGCGCCGGCCGCCGGGAACGACCCCAGCCCACGCAAATAGGGCTCGAGCGGAACCTCGCTGTGAATGTCGGAGACGATCGCCCGCGGGTGCGTGGCCGGGCCGAGTGCGTGGGCCGCGCCCCGCCAATCCTGGCGCTGGTAGGCCGGGTCCGAGACGACGTTGGCGATGCAGAACAGGCCGACGGCGACGAGCATCCCCGTGCCGACCAGACCGAGGCGACCGGCGCGCGATGCGCCGAGCCCGATCGCCACGACGATCATCAGGGCGGGCCACGTCGGCAGCAGGTTGCGGGTGTTGAAGTAATCGGTCCCGATCGAGGCGACGACAATCGCGACGAGGATTCCGCCGACGCCGATCACCAACGGCGCGGCCACGGCCGAGCGCTCGGCGCGAGACGAGCGCGCCGCCAGCAGCGCCAGCCCCAGGACGACGGCAGCGCAGCAGATCGCGGTCAGCAGGGCCTTGACCGGTTGGCCCTCCCCGATGAGGTCCTGCTTGAACAGCTGCACCACGCGGTAGGGCAGCGAGCCGCTGGTGGCGATGTAGCTGGCCCGGCCGTCGTTCTGGTGGATCATCAGCGGCAGCTGGGCCGCGCCCACGACGATGATCGGGGCCAGCCCGAGGGCGACGCGGCTGCGATCGAGCAGGCCCCGGCGGCGCAGGATGACCGCCAGCCACACGGCCTCAGGGACGATGACCACGGCGGCGTAGTAATGGGCGGCGAGCGCCAGCCCACAGCTGATGCCCCATGCCAGGACCCTCCGCGGACCGGGCAACGCCAGCGCCCGCACGAGGGCGAGCAGCGAGATGGCGCTCATCAGCAACAGCAACGAGTAGGCCCGGGCCTCCTGCGAGTACCAGACCAGGAACGGGTTGGTCGCCGTCAGCAGCGCGGCGAGCAGGCCCGCGCGCTCGGAGGCGACGCGTCTCCCGATCGCCCACATGACGACGATCGTGGCCGTCCCGAACACCGCCGACAGCGACCGCAGGCCCGCCTCACTGAGCCCGAACGCGCGCGACCACAGCCACAGCACCACGTAGTACAGCGGAGGCGTGGACTCGGTCTGGGGAACCTGGGAGAAGACGTGGCCGAGCCCGTGGGCCACGATCTGCCACGTCGTCGCCTCGTCGAACCAGAAGCTCTGTTCGCCGATGGTGGTGAAGCGCAGGAGCGCCCCCACCGCGGTGATCGCGGCCAGCAGCCACCACCGCGGGCGCTGCGGCGAGACGACGCCGGGTGAGCCCTCAGCGCGCTCGGGCGGACTGGCGACAGCGGCCATCGCGCGAAGAGGTTACGCGCTGCATCCCCGGTCGCGGCAGATCGTCGAGATCGACATCGGCGAGCGAATCGATGATCAGGTCGGCCGCCTCCAGCCCGGCGGCTCCGCGCGTCACCGCGTTGGGAACCGCGACGCAGGTCAGCCCGGCTGCCTTGGCGGCGGCGATGCCGCTCGGCGAGTCCTCGAACGCGATCGCTCGCCCGGGCTCGAGGTCGAGGATCGCCAGCGCCTCCAGGTAGAGCGCCGGGTTCGGCTTGCCGCGGTCCCGGTCGCCCTCGGCGGACACGAGCGCGTCGAAGCGAAACGTGCATCCGGCGCGGGCCAGGTGACGGCGGACGTTTGCGCTGTGGTTGCTCGTGACGACCACCGTGCGCAGCCCCCGAGCGCGGGCCGCCGCGAGCAGTTCGGCGGCGCCCGGCATCAGGCGATCGGGAAGCAGCCGGCGCTTGCCCTCCTCGCCGGCGAGCCGTGCCGCCTCGTGATCCAGCCGGCCGCCGACGAGCTGCGCCAGGCGCACGACGGGGTCGAAGTCCGAGGCGCCGGGAGGCCGGCCAATCGACTCCCGGACCCACAGGTCGAGCTCCAGCTCGTGCCCATGGCGCCGGTAGAGCTCGTTCCAGGCGCCGTACACGGCACCCTCGGTGTCATAGAGCAGGCCGTCGAAGTCCAGGAGCAGCGCCTCGATCACGCGTCGAGGCTAGCGCTCGCGAGCCGGCCCCCGGTCGCTACTGACGTCCGGAGCGGTCGGGCACCATCGGCCCCGTCGGCTTCTCGGCGTCGGCCGGGAAGCGGCTGAGCGCCTCCTCGACGAGCGTCCCCAGCTGCTCGGACACCATCCGGGTGTCCTCGAGCAGCCGCTCGCGCTCGCGCCACACCGAGTCGGTCTCGTCGTCGAGCTCGCGCAGGCGCGCCTTGGCCTCGGACGTGATGGCCACGGCGTTGGCGGCCGCGTCGGCGATGCAGCGCTCGGCTTGCTCCTGGGCGCGGCGGGTCGTCTCGTGCGCCTGGTCGTGGGCGACGACGAGGATCGACGCCGTCTGCTCACCGATGCGCTCGATCTCCTCGGTGATCGACATCGGCGGCGTCTCGCGCTCGCGCAGCTCCGCCACCTCGCGCTCGCGCTCGGTGAGCTCGCGCTCCAGCTCATCGATGCGGCGCTCGACCTCGGCCTGGTCATAGCCGTAGCGCACGAGGGCAAAGCGCGGCTCGGGACCCTCGGTCACCGACGGCGGCGCCTCGCGGTCGAACTCGGCGAGGACATCGTGCTCGGCGGTCTCGCCGTCCAGCAGCCGGCCGTCGGGCGCGGTGTCCAGGCCCTGAAACCACCGGCCGACCCGGCCGGCCAGCTCACCGAACGTCGCGCGCGGCAGGGGCCGGTCGCCCTCGTGGTGCAGCAGCTCGTCGGGTTCGGCGCCGTTCTGGCCCTGCGCTTCGAGCCCGACACCGGGATTGCGGAAGTAGCTCATCTCGTGACTCCTTGAGGCTGGCGAACAACCAGGCAGTTCGCCGGAGCGAAAGCCATCCCTCGTTGCTGCAAGCCCGCCACCACGCGCCGGGGTCGCGGCCAGCCGCTCAGCCGGCGGGCACCGCTACGCGCTCGGCACCGGCGCGGGCCAGCGCCGCCAGATGGCGTCCCGGGCCGCCGAGCAGCGCGCGGTCGAGCTCGGCGCGCTTGTACAGCCAGTGCACGTCGGCCTCCCAGGTGAAGCCGATCCCGCCGTGAGCCTGGATCGCCGAGGCCGCGACCTCGCGGCCCGCGGTGGCGGCCGCGGCGGCCGCCAGCGCCCCGCCCTCGGCGAGGCGGCCGGGATCGGCGTCGGCCGTCCAGGCGGCGAAGTAAGCCGTGGAGCGGGCGCTCTCGGTGTGCAGCAGCATCTGCGCGCAGCGGTGGGCGACCGCCTGGAAGGAGCCCACGGGCACGCCGAACTGCTTGCGGTCCTTGACGTACTCGACGGTCATGTCCAGCGCCCGCTGGCAGATTCCGACGACTTCGGCGGCCACCGCGGCGCGCACGCGCGCCGCGGCGCCGTCGGCGAGCGCCTCCCCTTCCCCGGGGCGCCTGAGATGAGGCGTGCGTAGCGCCGGGTCGGGTCGATCGTCGCGAGCATCTCGGACGGCACCCCCTCCAGAACCCGCGCGGTGTCGCCGTCGAGCACCACGAGAACGTCGGCTCCGTGGCCGTCGACGATCAGCTCCGGAATGCCCACCCCGGCGGTGATCTCCCCCGCCACCAGGCCCGGCAACCAGCGCTCGCGCTGCCCGTCGGTGCCGCCCGCCTGAATCGCCGCCGCGGCGACGGCCGTCGACAGCAGCGGCGTCGACGCGCAGGCGTACCCCAGCTCCTCGAGCAGCACGGCCAGCTCGACCGCACCCAGGCCCTGACCGCCGTACGGCTCGGCGACCGCGATCCCCGGCCAGCCGAGCTCGACGATCTCGCGCCACAGCGCGGTGTCGTATTGGCCGGCATCCGCGGCCTGGCGCACCGCGGCGATGGGCGAGCGGGCGGCCAGCAGCTCGCGCGCGACCGACTTGATCTCCCGCTGGTCCTCGGTCAAATCGAAATCCATGTCCTCAGGACCCTCCTGGTGTCGCGTTTGGGAAATTCGTGAGCAGTCTCGGGAGTGGCTGGGCGTGGCTGGCGGGTGGCGGCGACCCAAGTCGTACTGGTGGTCCGGCGGGGTCGCCGCCGCCCGCCAGGCGCGTCCAGACGCCGCGAGGCTGCCATCGAATTTGCTAAACGGGGCACTAGCGTGCCTTGGGCAGGCCGAGCACCCGCTCGGCGACGATGTTCTTGAGCACCTCGGTGGTACCCCCTTCGATTGAGTTGCCGCGGGCGCGGAGCAGCTCGTAGGACCAACGGCCGCCGGCCGCCAGCGCCTGTGGTCCGAGCAGGTCGGCCGCGAACTGGGTCAGCTCCTGGTTGGTCTGCGACCACATCCACTTGGTCAGCGATCCCTCGGGCCCGGGCTGGCCGTACTTCTCGATCGTCGTCAGGCCGCGATAGGCGGTCAGGCGCAGCACCTCGGCCTTGAGATGCAGCTCGCCGAGCCGGTCGGCGACCACCGGATCGTCGAGCAGGTCGCGGGCGGCGGCCTCCTCGATCAGCCGGTCAAGCTGCTGGCGCAGGCGTACCTGGAGGAAGAAGGCCAGGCCCGAGCGCTCGTTCATCAGGGTGGCCAGCGCCACCCGCCAGCCGTTGCCGACGCCGCCGAGGACATTCTCGTCCGGGATCCGCGCGCCGTCGATGAACAGCTCGTTGAACTCGCTCTCGCCGGTGATCTGGCGCAGCGGAACGACCTGCACGCCCGGCTGGTCCATATCCATCAGGAAGTAGGTCAGGCCCTTGTGCTTGGCGGCCTCCGAGTCGGTGCGGGCGACGAGCATGCACCACTTCGCATACTGCGCGCCGCTCGTCCAGACCTTCTGGCCGGTGATCACCCACTCATCCCCGTCCTTGACGGCTCGCGTCTTCAGGCTGGCCAGATCCGAGCCGGCGTCGGGCTCGGAGAAGCCCTGGCACCAGATCTCCTCGGCGGTGAGGATCGGCTGCAGGTAGCGGTCCTTCTGCTCGGGGGTGCCGTAGGTCATGATCGTCGGGCCGGCGAGCAGCAGGCCCAGGACATTGGCCGGGAGCGGCGCCCGGGAGCGGCCCAGCTCCTCGAAGAAGATCGCCGATTGGGTCAGCGTCGCCCCGCGGCCGCCGTACTCGACCGGCCAGTGCACGGCCGCCCAGCCGTCATCGGCAAGCCGGCGCTGGAAGTCCCGCCGCCAGGCGTAATGCGCCTCCTCATCGCCCTCGGGCTCCCGACCGGGGTCGTTGTCGGAGAACCACGCCCGCAGCTCGTCGCGAAACGCGAGCTCGGCATCGCTGAAGGTCAGGTCCATCGTCTCTCCTCTGTCGCGGGCTCGATTCCTGGACGGATGGGCCATTGTGACGCGCTCCGTCCAGCCGCGCTCACGCAAACGGCGTCGGATGTCGACGAGTCAGACATGAACGCCGTCGTCCAAGCGCGGCGCGCCACCGCGCGCCTGTTCGCCGTATACGCGGTCGTCACGCTGATCCCGATCGTGGCCCTGGGCTTCATCCTCGCTGCCGATTTCCGCTCCGAGGCCCAGTCACGGGGAATCGACCAGGCTCGCTCCGAGGCGCAGCTGATCGCCCAGACGGCGATCGAGCCGCTGCTTGACGGCGCGGCCCTGTCCGGCGGGCTCTCGGCAGCCGACCTCACCGGCATGCGCCGGCTCGTCCGTCAGACGGTGAATCGCAAAGGCGAGGGTGCGCTGCGGCTGCGGCTGCGCGACCAGACAGGCCACATCGTGTTCTCCGACGACGGGGCCGGACTCGGCCAGCCGGGCGACGACGAGGCCGTCGATGCCAATCGCGGCGAGACGGTCGCCATCCTCACTCATCTCAACACCGACGCCGACCCCGCTCACCCCGGCCCCCGCGCCGTCGAGGTCTACCTGCCGTTGCGCGCCGGATCCCCGGTCCACCACGTCGGGGTGCTCGAGCTGTATCTCTCCTACGCCCCGATCAACCGCGAGGTCGCGGGGTTGCTCGCGACGATGTACCGGAACCTGATCATCGGGCTGGGCGCCCTGTACCTGGCTCTGTTCGCGATCAGCGCGTCGGTCACGCGGCGCCTGCGCCGCCAGTCCCAGCTCAACGCCCGCCTCGCCCAGTACGACACGCTCACCGGCCTGCCCAACCGCTCCCTGTTCGAGCATCAGGCGACGGCGGCGCTGGAGGCCGCGCGCCGGCGTGGCGAGGCCGTCGCCGTCGCGGTCGTCGATCTCGATCGCTTCAAGGAGATCAACGACACCCTCGGCCATCGCAACGGCGACGAGGTCCTGGCCGAGCTGGGCCGGCGCCTGGAGGCCGCCGCCGCCCCCGGCATGACCGTCGCCCGGCTGAGCGGCGACGAGTTCGGCCTCGTGCTGTCGGGCACCAGCGATCCCGAGGCCGGGCTGGCGGAGATCCGGCGCATCGTCGAGCGCGACCTGATCGTCGGCGGCCTGACCTTGTCGGTCCAGGCGAGCATCGGCTACGCGCTCGCCCCGGGCGACGCCGATGACGTCGGAACGCTGATGCGGCGCGCCGACGTCGCCATGTATCTCGCCAAGGACGAGCACGCCGGCATCGCCCGCTACGACGTCGGCCGCGATCAGTACGACGCCGCCACCCTCGGGCTGGTCGCCGAGCTGCGTCAGGCGATCGACTCCGAGCAGCTCGTGCTCCATTACCAGCCGCAGCGCGATCTGAGCACCGGACGCACGACGGCGATCGAGGCGCTCGTGCGCTGGCAGCACCCGACGCGGGGCCTGCTCGCGCCTGACGCGTTCCTGCCGCTCGCCGAGCAGACCGACCTCATCGACCAGCTGACCCGCTGGGTGCTGCGCCGCGCGCTCGCCGATCTCCGCGGCCTCGGCGACGACGGCGCCGCGCTGAGCGTCGCGGTGAACGTGTCCGCCCGTGGGATCGGTCGCGGGGAGCTGGCCGACGACGTCATCGAGGTCCTGCGCGAGCTCGCCATCGACCCCTGCCGGCTGGTGATCGAAGTCACCGAGACGACGATCCTCGCCGATCCGGCGCGGGCCGCGATCGAGCTGAGCCGCCTGACCGCGGCCGGCGTCAAGCTCAGCCTCGATGACTTCGGCCAGGGCCAGACGTCGCTCGGTCATCTCTCCGCGCTGCCCCTCGACGAGCTGAAGATTGACCGGGGCTTCGTCGGCGACATGCTCGAGCGTCCCGCCCACGGCGCGATCGTGGATTCGGTCATCGACCTCGGCCACAACCTCGGCCTGCGCGTCGTCGCCGAGGGCGTGGAGACCCAGGAGGTGCTCGACCATCTGGCTGAGCGCGGGTGCGATCTCGTTCAGGGCTACCTGCTGTCGCGCCCGATCGCACTGGACGCGCTCGCTGCCTGGCTCGCCGCCGAGCGCACGACCGGGTGCGCCGTCGCCACCAGCGCACGGACCGCCGACCCGGTCACGGCGTAACGGTCACGCTCCAGCGCGTCCGGTGCTCCTCGCCGGGCGCCACGAGAACCAGTCCTGTGCCGCTATCCAGGGCGTTGGTCGGGGCGGTCATCGGCTCAAAGCAGACGTAGTCATGCCCGGGCGGCGCGTAGACCTGCGCGTAAGCGAACCCCTCCTCGAAGGCGACCGCCACCGCCGTCTCGGCGTCCGCGACGGAGAAGCGGGCCACCGGTGAATCGAGCCCGTCCAGCCCGTCGTCCCAGCTCTGCTCGCCGAGGAGGAACTCGCGCTCGGCCAGCGGCTCGCGCGCTCCCGTGGGGATCATGTGATCGTCGAGCAGCAGTCGCTGCGTGGCCCCGAGCGCGATCCGCCAGTCGGCGCGCGCCGCGCCGGGGATGCGCAGGTACGGGTGAAAGCCGAACGCCACCGGCACCGGCTGCGCGCCGGTCGCCCGCAGCGTCGTCGTCAGGGTCAGCCGGCCGTCGGCGAGCTCGGCCTCCATCGCGAGCTCGTGCTCGAACGGGAACAGCTCGAGCAGCGCCGTTGAATCCCACGCCAACCGTGCCGACACGCGCTCGGGCGGTGAGCCGTCCGCCACCGTCCAGCGCAGGTGTCCGGGGAGCGCGCCGTGGATCGGGAGCCCGTTGGGATCGGTCCCGTAGCGCCCCTCGGGCCCGGGGAGGCGCACGGTCGTCTCCCCCACCCGGTAGGAGGGTTGCGCGAGCCGGTTGGCCCACGGATGCAGCAGCGGAATCCCCATCGTCTTGCCCTGCTGGGCGTAGGCCTCGACGCCGCGTCCGGCATCGAGCAGCTCGGCGCCGCGGTGGCGCAACGAGCAGCAGAGCATGTTCGCGGCGGGGACGAACTGCGCTTCGGTGTCGCCGCCCGGCGAGGTGATGGTCAGGGTGGAGTACACGTCACCTGATTGAAGCGGACGGGGGCGCGGTGTCTCAACCTGAGTCATCGCGGGTGCTGGGGCAGGGGTACGCTATGGCCTCAGAGGAGGGGTCCACGATGCACCAGAGAGGACGGTTCCCGAGCCCCACCGCCGCCCAGGTGGCGCTGCGGTCGCACTGGGAGGCCTTCCAGGACGGGGGAACGATCGTCACCGGTGTGCGCCCGGAGATCGCCGCCTCATGGGGTCGTTCGGCAGCCTCGCGGCTCGGCGCGGCGCTCGAGGCCGCCCCCGTCGACGAGGCCGCACTGCGCGGCTTTGACGGCTCCGGACCGGCCCGCCGGCAGTTCATGGCCTCCTGCACCCGCGTCGCCGACAACCTCGCCGCCGAGCTCGAGGACGCCGTGGCGGCGGTCGTCGTGTGCGACGACTTCGGAGTCGTGCTCTACCGCGCGGGCCGTCCCGAGGTTCTCCGGCGCACCGACGACGTCAACCTCGTCCCGGGCGGGGTGTGGAGCGAGCGCATGGCTGGCACGAACGGGATCGGGCTCGCGCTCGAGCTCGGCGGCTCGGCCCACGTCTACGCCGCCGAGCACTACATCGAGGCCCTGCACGGCTTCAGCTGCACGGCGGCGATCGTGCGCCACCCCGTCACCCGCGAGGCCCTCGGGGTGCTCGGGCTGGCCACCGACACGAGCATCTCGGCGGCGTTCGCGCGGCCGCTCATCACCCGGGCGGCGTCCGACGTCGAGCGGCTGCTCGAGAACGAGGTGTTCGGGCGCGAGCGCGAACTGCTCGAGCACTACCTGCGCAGCCGCGCCGGGCGTCCGGCTCCGTTTCTCACCGTCGACCGCGCCGGGCACACGGTGATCCAGAACGCCCGCATGCTGCAGAGCGCGACCGGCGAGGACGTGCAGCTGCTGCTGTCGGTCGCCCGTCATGCGCTCAGCGTCGAGACCGATACCTCCGAGGAGCTGGAGCTCTCGCACGGGCGCTCGCACACCGACGTGCGGCTCGTCCATGCCGGCGACGAGGTCCTCGGCGCGCTCGTCTCGCTGGAGTGGGCCGGCCGCGGAACCGGACGCGGGTCCCACCCACCCCGTCTGAACCCGCCGCCGTCGCTGTGCCTGTCGGCCCATGACTGGGCGCCGCTCGTCGGCCGCAGCCCGGCGATGCAGCGCCTGTTTCGCGAAGCTGCCAAGGTCGCCGAGCGGCGGATGGCAGTGGCCATCTGCGGTGAGCCGGGGACGGGCAAGCTGTCGCTGGCCCAGCTGCTTCACGAGATCGGCGGCGAGGGGCCGCTGACGCTCGTGCACTGTGCCGGCGGGGACTGGGAGCGCGAATGGGCCCAGGCCGTCCAGGCCGGGGGGACGGTCGTGCTGCGCCGGGTGCACGGCCTGCACCCCGAGGCCCAGCTCCAGCTCTGCGACGAGGTCGACGAGCTGGCTCACTCGGCTCCTGGCGTGTGGGTGATGAGCCTGCTCAACTCCGACGTCGAGCCGCCGTGCCCCGAGCTGCTGTCGCGGCTGGCGCGGGTCTCGCTGATCGTTCCCGCCCTGCGCGACCGCGGCCATGATCTGCGCCTCCTCGTCGATGACTGGTGCGACGCGCGTGAGCAGATGACCGGGACGCGGCCGGCGCTGCGCCCGGAGACCTATGAGGCCCTGGCCGCTCAACCGTGGCCGGGCAACGTGCGCGAGCTGCACAACGCGCTTGACGGCGCCGCGCTGCGCGGCGGCACCGTGATCGGCGTCGAGTCGCTTCAGGTGGGGGCCCGCCCGGTGCACGCCCCCGGTGTCCCCACGGGCAGCCTGCGCGAGATCGAGCGCCACGCGATCAACGCCGCGCTGGAGCGCTCGGGCGGCAACGTCAGCGCCGCCGCCAAGGAGCTCGGCATCGGCCGCGCGACGCTGCACCGGCGCCTGCGCGCGTATCGCCTGCTCACCTGAAGCGCCAGCGCAAGCGGCTCGACGAGATCGCCGTCAGTTCCAGAACCCGGCTCACTCCGATTCCGCGGTGGATCAAACCGAGCCAGTTCGGGCCGGGGATCGGAGCAATAGTCGGCGGCGGCAGAGAAAGACCGACCTGCGGTCTTTCCCCACGTCAGCAGGAGGGAGAGAGCATGAGTGCGAAGTTCAAGGCCACAGCGCCGCTGGCGCTGGCCATCGCCATCATCGCGTTCGTCTGGGTGGAGTTCGCGGCCAACTTCACGTTTCACTGGGTGACCAACGGAGATCTCGGCAACGGGCTCCATCTCCCCAGCAACTTTCACCTCGTGATCCCGGCCGCGTTCGTGTCGTGGGGGATGTTCTTCGCCCTCGGCGCCGACAACGCGGCGCTGCGCAGCACGGCGCTGAACTGCCTGATCGGCTCCGTCCTGGCGCTGATCCTGTTCGTCTTCGTCGACATCGTCAAGGGTGTTCCCGACTTCTGGGCGATCTCGCTGGGGGTCGCGATCCTGGCCTTCATCATCGTCACGCTGAGTGGTGGCTATCCGGCGATCAACGTGCCGACGGTGTTCTGCTCGTTCGCCGCCTGCGTGTTCTGGTGGATCGCCACCGGGCTGGACGGCTGGGCCCCCAACGGCGGCGGCGTCGGCAACAGCGTGGCGGCGCTGGCCAAGCCGGCGACCGCGGGCACCGGAGCGTTCGGGGGCGTGCTGTCGACGCCGTTCACGTTCGTCGCCCTCAACGTGTTCGTCTCGCTCGTCTTCGGCTGCCTGTGCGGAGCCCTCTCGACCCGATTCGCCGCGCTGCTGGCACCCAAGCCGCGCAGCACCGCCGCGTCGGGCGCGTCGGGCCGCGTCGCGGCCTCCTGACCGGGTAGCGCCGGCGCCACCCCGGAAAGCTCCGGGGCGGCGTTCGGTGCAAGACTGCCCGACGCCGTGATCGGGCCGATCCCAACTCCACAGCCGTCGTGACCGACGATCGCCCGGCCTCCGCGCCCCCGCGCATCGTCATCGTCGGCGCCGGCTTCGGCGGCGTCGCGGCGGCAATCGAGCTGCGCCGCCACGGCTTTGACGAGATCACGCTGCTGGAGGCCGCGCCCGAGCTGGGTGGGACCTGGTACTACAACGATTACCCGGGCTCGGCCTGCGATGTGCCCAGCCACCTGTATTCGTTTTCCTACGAGCAGCGACGCGACTGGTCACGGCTGTGCTCGCCCCAGTCCGAGATCCTGCGCTACCTGCGGGGCGTCGCCGACGAGCACGGCATCACCCCCCTGATCCGCTTCTCGGCACGCGTCGACGAATGCCGCTTCGACGAGGCGGCCTCCTGCTGGCGCGTGACGACGCAGGACGGTGCCAGCTACGAGGCCGACGCCGTCCTGATCGCCGTCGGCCAGCTCAACCAGCCCTCGGTGCCGTCGCTGCCCGGACGTGAGCGATTCACTGGCCACACCTTTCATTCGGCGCGCTGGGATCACGACTACGACATGGCGGGCAAGCGAGTGGCCGTCGTCGGCAACGGCGCCAGCGCCGTGCAGTTCGTTCCCCGGATCGCCGCCACCGTCGCCCAGCTGAGCGTGTTCCAGCGGACCGCCAACTGGATGA
Organism: uncultured Solirubrobacteraceae bacterium; assembly: GCA_963744845.1. Taxonomy (GTDB): domain Bacteria; phylum Actinomycetota; class Thermoleophilia; order Solirubrobacterales; family Solirubrobacteraceae; genus Palsa-465. The sequence goes on along the minus strand of CAVUVE010000006.1, from coordinate 6,643 downwards.
TGCCGCGCAAGAATCACGTGTACCCGCGGTGGCTGCGCATCGCCATCGACCACCTGCCGGGGCTGCAGTGGGTGCGCCGCCGCTTCGTGTTCAACTACACCGAGCTGATCACGATGGCGATCCGCCACCCGCGCACCATCGGCCGCGTGCTGGCGCTGCGCTCGGCGACGTTCATGCGCGGCCAATTGCCCGATCCCGAGCTCCGCGCCCGGGCGTGGCCGGACTACACGTTCGGCTGCAAGCGGGTGCTGTTCAGCTCGCATTACCTGCCGGCGCTGGCACGACCCAACGTCGAGCTCGTCACCGACGCGATCACCGAGGTCACCGAGACCGGCCTGCGGACCGCCGACGGCGGTACCCGCGAGGTCGACTGCATCATCTGGGCGACCGGCTTTCAGACGATCGAGTTCGTGGCGCCGATGCGCGTCTACGGCGCCGGCGGTGTCGAGCTCGCCGACGCCTGGCGCGGGGGCGCCCACGCCCACCTCGGGATGGCGGTCCCCGCGTTTCCGTCGCTGTTCTTCCTCTTCGGCCCGAACACGAACACCTCGGGTGGCTCGATCATCACCTATCTCGAGGCTCAGGCGGCCTACATCCGCCAGGCGCTCGAGCGCCTGCGCGCCGGTGGCCACCGGCGCGTCGAGGTCCGCCCCGACGTGGAGGCGGCGTCCGACCGCGAGCTCCAGGCCCGCTTCGCCGGTACGGCATGGACGGCGTGCGACTCGTGGTACCGCGACGAGAACGGGCGAATCGTCGCCAACTGGCCGGGCTACATGCGCGAGTACGTGCAGCGCACCCAGATCCTCGATCCCGATGAGTATGTTTTCCGGTAGATGACCCGCGCCGAGCTGACCGAGCAGATCCTGACCGCCAAGCGCCGCCAGGGGCTGAGCTTCTCGGAACCGACCCGACGATCTACCGCCTCTATGAGGTGCTGCAGGTCTACGGCCCGGCGCTGAAGGCCCTCATCCACGAGGAGTTCGGCGACGGGATCATGAGTGCGATCGCCTTCAACCTGGAGATCGACCGCCGCGAGGATCCTGACGGCGACCGGGTGCGCATCACCCGGGACGGGAAGTTCCTGCCCTACAAGTGGTGAAGCACGACGCGCCGGTTGCGCGTTGGCGCATGGGCGCGCGGTGAGCTGCGGCTGAGCATGCCGGCAGCCTCTCAGGCGGCTGGCGGCGTGCCATCCGGGGCCCGCCGCCAGCCGCTGGACGCGAACTACGGAGATGGGCATACGGGCTCGCCACGTCGCACCGAGGCCGCCACGCGGATGACACGCGGTCGGGGTCAACCTAGCTTGCTGGGTATGCCCGATAACCATCATCGAAGAGAGCAGGGACCATGATTGACAGAGATGCACGTGACCCAGGCGAGCAGTCGTTCTCGGTCCTGATCGCCGGCGGCGGCGTGGCCGGCCTGGAGGCGGCGTACGCGCTGCGCGAGCTGGCCGGCGACCGGGTCGCCGTGACGGTGCTGTCGGCGGGCGACGATTTCGTCTATCGGCCGCTGTCCATCGGTGAGCCGTTCAACCGCGGCCACGCCGAGCACTACGACCTGGCGGGACTGACCACTGAGGCCGGAGCCGAGCTCGTACCCGGCACCCTGGCCCACGTCGACACCGAGGCGCGGATCGCTCGCACCGCCGAGGGGGCCGAGCTGTCCTACGACGCGCTGCTCGTCGCCACCGGCGCGCGGATCGAACCGGCCTACGAGCATGCCACCAACCTTGATGACACGCACATGGACGATCTACTGCACGGTCTGGTGCAGGACATTGAGGATGGCTACACACACCAGCTGGCGATCGTTGTGCCCGCCCCGATGCCGTGGCCGTTTCCCGGCTACGAGCTGGCGCTGATGGCATCCGAGCGCGCCTGGGACACGCAGACGGAGCTGGAGATCACACTGTTGACCCCCGAGCGGATGGCGCTCGAGGTCTTCGGTGACCAGGTCAGCCGCGAGGTCGCCGCGCTGCTGGCCGAGCGTCACATCGAGCTGGTGACCTCGGCCTACTGCGAGGTCCCCCAGTCCCAGCAGGTGGTCGTCCATCCCGGAGGGCGCGTCGTGCACGCCACCCGCGTGGTCGCGCTCCCGCGGCTGCACGGCCCAGGGCTGCCCGGCCTGCCGGCCGACGGCGGAGGCTTTGTGCCGGTCGACGAGTACGGCCGGGTTCGAGGGGTCGACGGAGTCTGGGCTGCCGGTGACGCCACCGACGTTGAGATCAAGCAGGGCGGGGTCGCCGCCCAGCTGGCCGACGTGGCGGCGCGGTCGATCGCTGAGCGAGCGGGGGCTCCGGTGCGGGTGCAGCCGTTCGCTCCCTCCGTGGAAGGGGTGCTGATGACGGGAGGCACCCCGCGCTATCTGCGCGCCGATCCGGCATGGCCGGGGCCGGCGGGTAAGTCGGTGTTTGCGCGCGTTTCGAGCGCGATCGCCCCGCCGAAGATCGCTGCTCCGTACCTCGCGCCTCATCTCACGAGTCGTCGGCCGCTGGCGACCGCGGCGTCGCGCTGAGTGGCGGCGCGGGTCATCCGCGGTCATCCGCAGGGAAACGACGGATGGCGGATGCCCCCGCGAGTTAGAGGATGTGCTCAGACATCAAGCAGAGTCAGTCACTCCAACGAGAGGATCTTCACCATGTCGCGCAAGGTATTTGACGTCCTCACCAGCGCCGGCGGCGTCGTCGCCGTCGTCGTCCTGCTCGTCGCCGGCGGGCTGCTGACGTGGGGCCACGGCTTCGCCAGCTCGAACGTGCGCGACCAGCTCGCGCAGCAGCAGATCTACTTCCCGCCCGCGGCCGCGTTCGCGCACCCCAAGGCAGGCAGCGAGATCACGCCGAGCATGATCCCGTCCGTCTCGAAGTACGCCGGCCAGCAGCTGCTCACCGGCGCGCAGGCCCAGGCCTATTCCAACCACTTCATCGCCGTCCACCTCTCGGAGATGCCCTATGGGGGCGTCTACTCCAAGATCAGCGCCGCCGCGATCGCGCAGCCGACCAACGCGAAGCTCGCCGCTCTGAAGGCGACGTCGTTCACGGGCACGACCCTGCGCGGCCTGCTGCTCGAGGCCTACGCGTTCTCGGTCATCGGCTCGATCATGCTGATCGGAGCGATCGCTTCCTTCGTGCTGGCCGCGATGATGGCCGCGCTGGTCGCCGGAGGCCTGTGGCACGCACGGCGTACGGCCGCCGAGAAGCAGATGCTGGTGTCCACCAAGGCGGTCATCGCCTGACGCTCGCCCCGAGCCCCCAGTCCCTCGACCGCGTCCGCGCCGGAGCTCAGCCCCGGCGCGGACGCCCGTCGTTGGGGATCGGCCGACCGCGATGCCGGTAAGCCGGCCTGAGTGCGCGCTACCTTTCGGGCATCGCCGACACCGAACAGAGACCCGCGCCGACGACGATCGTTCTCGCCGACGATCACGCCATCGTCCGTAGCGCGCTGCGGGCCCTGTTGGAGGCCGATGCCGAGTTTACGGTCGTCGCCGAGGCCGGCGACGTGGAGGAGGCGGTCCGCAAGGTCCTCGCCTACAAGCCACGGGTGCTCGTGCTTGATCTGAGCATGCCGGGCGGCTCGACGCTGGCTGCCATCCCTCGGATGCTGCGGGCCTCGGCCGACACGGCGATCGTGGTGCTGACGATGGAGGACGAGCCGCGCTTCGCCCGGGAGGCGCTGCGCGCGGGGGCGCTGGGGTTCGTGCTCAAGGACGCGGCCGACGGCGAGCTCGTGGACGCGGTGCATGCCGCCGTGAGAGGTGAGCGCTATCTCAATCCGCAGCTCGGCGGCCTGATCGCTGCGACGCCAGAGACGCCCCCCGGTCCGCCAGACAATCTCTCAGACCGCGAGGTCGAGGTACTCAAGCTGGTGGCGCTGGGTCACACCAATGCCGAGATCTCCAGCAGTTGTACCTGAGCGTGCGCACGGTCGAGTCGCACCGCGCCCACATCCAGCGAAAGGCGGGGCGCGCGACCCGCGCCGAGCTCGTCGCCTACGTCCGCGAGCATGGGCTGCTCGAGACTTCGCCGAGGCTGTGACCGGCCCTCGCGTTAGGCCCCCCATTCCTCATGGATTCAGCCACCGAACGCGTTCTCAGCGTCGCCCGCAGCATTCTTGAGGAGCTTGATCTCGAGGTGGTACTCGCCCGCGTGTCCTGGAGGCCGCCCGCGAGCTCACCGATGCGCGATATGCCGCGCTGGGCGTGCTCGACGACTCTCGTCGTCAACTCGCTCGGTTTCTGTCGCTCGGCATCGATGACGACACGCGGAGCATGATCGGACCGCTGCCGACCGGCCGGGGTGTACTCGGCGAGCTGATCCGCAACTCCGCGTCCGCTGCGGATCGCCGACGTTGGCAGCCACCCGTACTCCTATGGGTTCCCGGTTGGCCATCCTCGCGATGAGCTCGTTTCTCGGGGTGCCCATCGTGGTCGGAGGTGAGCCCTACGGCAACCTCTATTTGACTGAGAAGCAGCACGCCGCTGAGTTCAGCGAGGCCGACGAGCGCTCGCTGATGCTGCTGGCCGGCTTTGCCGGCTTGGCGATCGACCACGCCCAGCGCTACTCGGGCTCAGAAGCCCAGCGCCTGCAGTTACAGCAGACCAACCAGGCGCTGGATGCGACGATCCAGATCGCGCGGGCGCTGGGCGGCGAAACCGATCTGCAGGCGATTCTCGAGCTGGTCGCCAAGCGCGGTCGCGCACTGGTGTCGGCACGCGTGCTGATCATCGAGCTGCTCGAGGGTGATCGGCTGAATCTTGCCGCGGGGGCCGGCGAGCTCCCCCCGGGCCTCGTCGGGCAGAACGTCTCGTTGGCCAACACTGTCGCGAGCGCTGCGCTGCGCGGTGGCCAGACCCAGCGCCTCTCTGACCGACTCAATCGCGCTCGCTTTGAACAGCACGGCATTGGCCATCTGGGACTGTCCTTCGAGGATGGTCTGGTCGTGCCGCTGATGTTCCGCGAGCGCTCCTATGGCGTGCTGGTGGCTCTTGACCATCGCGACGCAGGGGGATTTCACCGCCGAGCACCAGCGGCTGCTGGAGGCGTTTGCCGCCAGCGCCGCAACCGCGGTGGCGACGGCCCAGTCAGCAGCCGACGAACGGCTCGGCCAGCGGGTCGCCGCGACCGAGGCTGAGCGCAGCCGCTGGGCCCGGGAGCTGCACGATGAGACCCTCCAGGCGTTGGGCACGTTGCGGCTCGTGTTGTCCGCCGCCCGACGCAGCGACGATCCCGCCGTCAAGGCGGGCGCCGTGGACCAGGCGCTCGAGCAGCTCGAGGTCGATATCACTTCGTTGCGGGCGCTCATCACCGAGCTGCGACCGGCCGCGCTGGATCAGCTGGGCCTCGAGCCGGCGCTGCTGGCGCTGGCCGAACGGCCGTGATGCGCACCGGACTAGAGGTCGATTGTCACGTCGAGCTGGCCGACGACCGCGGGCACGCGAACGAACGGCTCGTTGATGAGCTCGAGGTCGGTGTTTACCGGATCGTCCAGGAGGCACTCGCCAACGCCGTCAAGCATGGGGCGGCCGAGCACGCGCGCGTGGAGGTCGTCGAGCGCGACCAGCAGGTGAGGGTGATCATCAGCGATGACGGCCACGGCTTTGACCCGAGGGCACGTACCGCGGGGTTTGGATTGATGGGGATGCGCGAGCGCAGCGACCTGCTCGGCGGACAGCTGTCGTCGAGTCGACGCCCGCCGGCGGCACGACGGTCAGCGCGGACTTTGCGGCGGTACGACGCACGCCGCGCCGGACCCTCCGGCGAGCTCGTTGGCCTCTCGGGTTAGGACGGACCCGCGGTTCGCGTCGGCCATCCGTACCGCGTACTGAGCCTGACCCGTGCCGCCTGCGATGCCCCGGGGGCTGGTGAACTTTTAGACTGCCGATATGCCGTTGAGCACTTTTTCCCCTCCTGATCAACAGTCGATGGATACCGTGCAGTCGATGCCCGGTCGGAGTCTCCGCCACTTACCCGATCACGATCGTGCTCGCCGATGATCATCGGGTCGTGCGCTCGGGCCTGCGGGTGTTGCTGGATTCAGATGGGCGGTTTACGGTGCTCGGCGAGGCCGGGGATGTGGCGGCCCCGATCAGCAGGTCCGTGATTGCCGCCCGCAGGTGCTCGTCCTTGACCTGAACATGGGCGGCGAGTCGAGCCTGGAGGCGATCCCCCGGCTGCGCACCGACTGGCCCGAGACACAGATCGTCGTGCTGACGATGCAGGAGGAACCGGTGTTTGCCCGCGCGGCGTTGCGTGCCGGCGCGCTCGGCTACGTGCTCAAGGACGCCGCGGACGAGGAGCTGATGAACGCCGTCCAGCTCGCCGCCCGCGGTCAGAGCTACCTCAACCCGCAGCTCGGCGCTCGTTTGGCCGCTCAGCCGGCCGAGGACACCCGCCCTGACACTCTGTCGCCGCGGGAAACCGAGGTGCTCACGCTGATCGCGCTGGGCCACACGAACACCGAGATTGCCGCCTCGTTGTTTCTGAGCGTGCGGACGGTCGAGTCCCATCGGGCGCACATCCAGCAGAAGATCGGGCTGACGAACCGGGCCGAGCTGGTCGGCTACGCGCGCGAGCGCGGCCTGTTGGGCTGAGCTGGGTTACGCGTCGCCCAGCTACGCGGGGGCCGCAACAGGCTTGGCGTCGCTC
>CAVUVE010000005.1:0-241746 GCA_963744845.1 uncultured Solirubrobacteraceae bacterium | reverse complement strand
GGAAGCTTGGCCGTGTGGCGGGGGTGCGTGGGCGTGTTGTGGGATAGGGGTGAGTCCGCGGACGCCCAGGCTTACTTTGGCCCTCGACGCGGGGTCGGGCCCGGTCGGGTACATGATGTGGTTGGGGGTTCCGTCAGATGGGTTGCGGCCGTTCGGTCTTACTAGGTCGCTTCCCCTTGCGGCGGGGTCGGCAGCAGGGCTTCGGGAACTGGCCGCGGTTCATCGGTGATCGGTGGGCTTGCCGCGTGACGCTGGGGTTAGGCGCCGACGGGCTTCAGCGCGTCGTCGCCGAGTCCGCGCAGCACGTGGTAGCTGCGTTTGAGCAGCTTGCGGGCGATCGCGACGCACGCGTGGTTTGCCGCCGAGGCGCTCGGCGAGATGTTGGTAATAGGGCCGGGCATCACCTCGATCTACCTGCAAGGGATCGACAGCAGCGAGATCATCGACACCGTGCACCGCCGTCCGGCCCCGATGCTGCCAGGCAGCGATGGCCTTCCCGCTGGTTCGGGTATGATTGCGCAGGGATCCGGGGCCATTACCCGCTACTTAGGCAGCGGGTTTGCGTTTAGTGGATATGCGTTGTCGATTCGCCGCGCTCCGCTGCGTCGTTGCGCGGCGGTCCCGCCGTATAGCCCCGGCGCATATGCGATCGCGGGCGTTGGTGGTGAATCGGGTAATGGTGTTATCCGGACTGCGCGATGGTATGGCGGCCGTGTCTAGTCGCCGTGAGCGGCGAGCGCGGCCAGTGGCGGGGCCGGGGTTGCTTGGACGTGGTGGAGGCTTCAGGCGGTGTTCGGATGCGGTTGCGCGTTGCTGCGTTTTGGGTGTGGGGTGTGTGACGCTGGGGCTGTGCCTGGCGAGCACCGAGGCGGCTGCTGCGTCAGGGTGGGCGATTCAGCCGCTGTCGGCCCCGACGTTGCCCAGTGGGCAGCTGTCGGCTGTGTCGTGCGTGGCGGGGAGGGCCTGCGCCGCGGTCGGGTCCTTTGTCAACAGTGCCGGCCGGGAGGTGACATTGGCGGAGCGCTGGAACGGGGGCAGCTGGTCGGTCCAGCCGACTCCACCTACCTCCCAGCCCCCCGGCCCCAAGCGGGGCGCCGACATCTTTGACGAGCGTGTCGTGCACGTCTACGACCGCGTGCATCGCGGTCGGGTCATCGACTTGGTCCCCGGCAGGGATGCATGCCTGTAGCAGCGACACCTCGGCGCTGGTGGAGCGCTGGAATGGCAGGACTTGGTCGATCCAGCAGGCCGCGAGCCTCGTCAACGTCGCTCTGGAAGCGTCTCTTGCATGTCCGCGAAGGCGTGCACTGCCGTCGGCAGGCTCGTTACCCCCACCACCACCTGTACGCCTCAGCTGTGCTCGAGGAGCACGGTTCCGTTCGCGGAGCGCTGGAATGGAAGGCGGTGGTCGAGCCAGCAGATCCCCAGGCCCGCCGGCGTCGCTTTCAGCGGGCTGAACGGCGTGTCGTGTGCGTCGGGGGCGGGCTGCATCGCCGTCGGCAACCTGGGGCCGTTCGTGGAGCGCCGGAATCGCGGGCGGTGGTCGCTGCAACGGATCGCCAAGCCCGACGGGGAGCTGAACGGCGTATCGTGCACGTCTGCGAAGGCCTGCACCGCCGTCGGGGGCGAGAGCGACTACGGTGTCACGCGGGTGGAGCGCTGGAATGGCAAACGGTGGTCGATCCAGCGAATCCCTATGCCGGCCGGGTCGCCGTGCTGCGAGGCGAGCAGCCTGCTGAGCGAGGTTTCGTGCACGTCGGCGACGGCCTGCACCACCGTTGGGTCCTTTGAATTTGGAGCGGGCTGCCCGGGCGCCGTGTCCACGTGTACCAGGGAGCCGTTGGTGGAGCGCTGGAACGGGACCAGCTGGTCGATCCAGCGGACTCCCGAGCCCCCTGGCGCGACGCTCGCCGCGCTCAGCGGGGTGTCGTGCCCGTCGAGGAGCGTCTGCATCCCCGTCGGGTCCTACCGCGACAGCGTCGACAACGAGGTGACACTGGCGGAGCGCTGGAACGGCAGGCGTTGGGCTGTTCAGCGGTCCGCCAACCCCATTCTCACCGCCGAAAGCACCCTGAGCGGGGTGTCGTGCGCATCGGCGAGGTCCTGCACCGCGGTCGGGGACTTTTCCAACTATCAGAGCGGTCCGGTAGCGCTTGCGGTCTTCTGGAACGGCTCCACGTGGACGGTTCAGCGCACGGCCAACCCGACCGCCGGCACCTTGCAAGGGGTGTCGTGCACCTCGGCGAGGGCCTGCATCGCCGTCGGGGGGCTCCACTTGGTCCCCGAGGCCAGAGGCTGCTGGCGGAGGTCTGGAACGGCTCCACCTGGACGGTACATAGCCCGCCCGCCGCTGGTGCGCCATCCAGCTCCTTGAGCAGGGTCTCGTGCACGTCAGCGAGGTCCTGCACCGCTGTCGGGTTCTCCATCGACAGGGCCGGTAACCAGGTGACGTTGGCTGAGTTCTGGAACGGGAGTAAGTGGTCAATTCAGCCGACGCCGAACCCGGTCGGGTTCGACCAAAGCCAGCTTACCGCGGTCTCGTGCGCCTCTGCGAAGGCCTGCACCGCCGTCGGGTTCTCCGTGCGCCTGGGCGCCGAGGTGACGTTGGCAGAGTTCTGGAACGGCGTGGTCTGGACGATCCAGAGCAGCCCGAACCTCAGCGCTGCCAGCGCACTGTACGGCGTGTCGTGTACTTCGGCGAAGGCCTGCATCGCGGTCGGACAGAGCAACTCCCAGTCGTCGTTGGCGGAGCTCTGGAACGGCACCACCTGGACGATCCAGCCCGCCCCGGGCGCCATGCTTTCCGCAGTCTCATGCTCCTCCGCGACGGGGTGCATCGCCGTGGGAAGCGCCGGCGCGACGAGCCTGACGGAGTTCTGGAACGGGGCTAGCTGGTCGCTCCAGAGCACCCCCGCCGCACCGCACAGCACGTTAAACGGGGTGTCATGCACAACGGGGACGGCCTGCACCGCGGTCGGGTCGTTCGCTGATCGTCGTGGCACTGAGGTGGTGCTGGCGGAGCGACACTCGTAGGGGCACGGTGCGCACGAGCCGCCAAGGACCTGACCTCAAACCGACCCCCTGACCCTTGGCCGCAGTCGCTCGAGTCCGCAGGACGGACGCTGACGGGCGACCGGGCTTACATAGGCAAAGCCCTGGTCCTGCACGACGCTGCGGCGCCCCCGCTTCCGGCGACCGGCAGGGCTACCGCGGCCCATCTGAGCCTACGTTGGCTACTCCCTGTCCTCCGAAGCGGAAGTCGCACCAGGTTGATGCGCGCCCGATCGCAAGCGTTTCGGTGTCACGGGGCGCGGGAAGTCAGGCTCGACGGTGACCGAACGCGTGCGCTTCCTCGATTGTCCTGCGCCGGACGTCGGTGCCGTCCGGGGGACGCTGGCGGCCGTGCTCGGCATCCCCCATGGCGTTGCTTACGTGCTCGACGATGAGCAGCGCGACCTGGCGGACGGTCCGGCAGCCGTGCGCGCCGCAAGTCAGGTGTTCGTTGAACGGATCGACCACTACGACTTTGATCTCGGTGGAGCGCTTCTCGACGGCCAGCCGTTGCGGGTGGTCGACGCTGGCGACGTTCCCTTCACGTTCGGCGACGGTCGCGACAACTCCGAGCGCGCGCTGGGCGCATTGCGCGAGATCATCGCTCGCGGGACCGTCCCGCTTGTCCTCGGCGGCGATGACTCGATCCCGCCGATGCTGGCAACGGCGCTAGCCGAAGAGCACCGGTTTCACGTGGTCACGGTCGACGCGCATCTGGACTTCAGAGATGAGGTCGATGGAGAGCGTCACGGCCGGCTCGAGTCCGGCACGGCGCATGATCGAGTTGCCGCAGGTCCTGAGCCTCACCCAGATCGGGCTGCGGGGTATCGGTGGGTCACGAGCGGCTGAGGTCCAGGCAGCGCGGAGTGCGGGCAGTCGACTCGTCGTGGCAAGCGAGATCCATCGACATGGCGTCGCGTGGCTGATGCAGCAGCTACCTGCCGGTGGAGAGGTCCTCCTGTCGATCGATTGCGACGGCCTTGACCCAGCGGTGGCGCCAGGAACGGGTTGGCCGCAGCCAGGAGGATTGTCGTTCCGTGACGTCGCGGCGGTCATTGATCACCTTGGGCGACATTGCCAGATCGCGGGCGCTGACGTGGTCGAATTCCTCCCCTCTCGCGACGTCAACGGTCTGACGGCGCTGACGGTCTGCCGCTTGCTCATGCTCGTCATCGGCCAACTCGCTCGCCGACGGGCAGCCCTGGATCACGCATGACAGCGCTCGAGACGAGCTGGACACCACGGCAGGCCGGCTAGATCGGTGGGATCACAAAGGCTGGGTCGGTCGGGCACGTGGGAAGCTGTGGTTCACCTTGCCGACAATTCGAGGGAGCGTGGGAGCGGATGACCCCTCCAGCCGAAGAACTTCGCGGGCGCAAGCTGACGCGTCACGAGCAAGAGGCGGGGCAGCCGTGGGACGCCTCTTACCACGGAGGCGGAGCGCCGTGGGACATCGGGGCTGCGCAACCGGCGGTGGTTCGGTTGGCGACTGCTGGGGTGTTCGTCGGAGCGGTACTCGACGCGGGATGCGGGACGGGTGACAACGCGCTGTGCATCGCTGCCCGCGGTGGTCACGTGTTCGGATTTGATGTGGCCCCAACCGCTGTGTCGATTGCCCGCGAGCACGCCGCAGCCGAGGGTCTTGACGCCGAGTTTGCTGTCGCAGACGCGCTTGATCTCGGGCAGTTAGGCCAGAGCTTCGACACGGTCCTTGACTGCGCGCTATTCCATGCCCTTGACGCCGAGGAACGGCGGACCTACGTCGCCGGCTTGCGTTCGGTGGCCAACGCGGGCGGTAGGCTCTACCTGCTGTGCTTCGCTGACTCCGATACGGAGGCCACGGGCCCGCACCCCGTGCGCCAACAGGAGCTGCGAGAACCGTTCGAGGGTGCTGGGGGCTGGGAAATCGCATCGGTCAGCCGCGAGCTGCTCTTCGCCAGATTTGCCCCCGATGGTCTTCCTGCTTGGCTGCTCATCGCCGATGCGGTGCGGTGAGCTGACGCTGCCGCCTCGCGAACGACCAGGCACATCGTCGGACTCCTCCAGCGCTGTAGCCCGAAGAAGCAGCAGCAGATTGTCTCGTCACTCCTCGAGGAACAACGCAGGAGCCTGAGGTAGATCGGTTGGCTGCGGTGACGTCAGCGCCGCGGCGTAGATCCTGTTCCTGGGCGTCTGGGTGCGCGGTCGCTATCTGGGAGTAGGCATGCTCCGGGCGGCGACGGCGGGGCTGACGTCACGATCACGTGATGCCTGCGTCTGCCCGCCGCTGGCCTGACGGCGGGATTGGCTCAGGGCCTGGTGGGATCGTCGCCGAATTGGGTCGCAAGGGTTGGGGCGCACCTCGGCCCAGGAGGCGCGGCAGCTCGCGTAGGCGACCGAGCGACAACCCCAGCGACGGCCACCTCTGGAGGCGCCGGATGAGTAGTAGCGCGCTCGCCGATACTCAAGACGCGATCGACCCAGCCCATCACCACTGCGGCGCGCCTCAGGAGGGGCTGTCCCGCAGACGACCGGGCTGCAATTAGCTCTCTTTCAGCTCCTGGGCGAACATCACGATGATCCCGCTGGGGCCGCGGACATAGGTGAGCTTGTAGACGTCTCGGTAGGTCGCGACGCCGCGCAACGGGTGACAGCCGTGCCTCGCGGCGATCTCGAGCGCCTCATCGATGTCGTCAACCGAGAAGGCGACGCGGTGCATGCCGATCTCATTGGGCTGTATGGGTGTGGTCTCGATTGGATCGGGATGTATGTACTCGAACAGTTCGAGGCGACCGCTGCCGTCTGGCGTCTGGAGCATGGCGATGTTGGCGTGGTTGCCGTCGAGGCCCACGGCGGTGTCGGTCCACTCGCCACTCACCGTGTCGCGGCCGAGGACGCTCAAACCAAGATCGGTAAAGAACGCGATTGTCGCCTCGAGGTCACGGACGGCGATGCCGACATTCTCGAGTCTGATGGGCATCCGCAGCACGCTACCGACTTTGGGGTCAGCGCTGGAGCAAGCGATCGAAACAGACCCGCTTTCACGAAATCTGTGCGGCTTCGGCAAAGCATGCGCCGGCGCTTGAGACGACTGCTTACGGCAGGCGGAAGCGCCTCGTCGCGGTGAGTGTTGGTCGCTGAGATGGTCACGGCGCCGGCTCTGGGCGTCTGATGGTGGATCCCCTGGTCGGTGGCCGGCTTCCGGATTGGAGCTGGTTCACACCTTTTCTCCTAGAAAGCGGTCTGCCGGGGAAGGATCGCGTCCGCGTGGCGTCTTGGGGGTGCGCAGTCGGTGCCCACACCCGAGGAGAACGCGATGACGATAAGCCGAGCCTGGCCGCAGCTGGACTTACCGCTTTGATCGTGCCAACCGCGGCCATGGCTAGCGGCGGACCGGCCGGCGGTGGCGGCGCGCAGCCAGTCCCCTCGAGCGCTGCGTGCGCGACGCTCACCAGCGACACCCCTGGCCAGGTCCTCAGCGGCGGTGGAGCCGCGCGGATCCGGCAGCGCTGGACAGCCGGCAACTGCTCAAGCCTTCCCGAGACGCTCACCGTGACGGTCAGTCCGCGCACGTTCTGGATCACTCCCGGCAGCAACGTGGCCAACTCTTTGCACCGGCACCCCGTTCGTCGCCGGCAACGCGACGTTGAAGCCCGGCGAGAAGCGCTCGGTGGAGATCGTCGCGCCTCCGGACCCCTGCTACGTCCGCGCCCAGCCGCTGAACATCGTCTACGACGCCGCCATCAGCGCCCTGCCGGGTCAAACCCTGGCCACCGCCGAGAGCGGCGTGACCGTGCGCCTAGTCCCATAGCCCCGACAACCGCTAACTGGGTGCTTCGTATACCCGGGTAGACGCCGAGGACGGTGAACCCGATCATGCACAGACTGGCGTCGACCATGCCGCGGACGAGCCCACCGGCGCGAACGAGGCCGTCTCGGGCTAATCGCTCCGTCGCACTCAGCGTTCTTGGGTCCGCGCGGTGATCGCAACACCTGCCCAGTTGGAGGGACTTTCTTAGGTCATCCGTGGCTCGTGGTTGAGTAGCGCGCCGGTCGTTGCGAAGCCGAGCCCGTAGGGCGAGGCGCCGCGGCGATCGGCGCGCTGTCCGGTCAGGAGCCCGGGGGCCGGTGAGGGTGCCTGGCTGGGAGGGTGAACGGAGGCGTGTCATGGCGCAGTTCTCTGGTCGGATGGTCGCTGAGGTCGTGCAGGTGTTCTGGGCGGCGATGGCCCGGGGTGAGTTCGTCACCGTCGCGGCGGCTGAGGCGGGCACGTATCGAGAGATGGGTACTCGGTGGCTGGCCGCGTCGGGTGGTGTGCGTCCGCGGCGTGGGCGAGACCTTAAGGGCCGGTGTGTGACCTTCGCTGAGCGGGAGGAGATTGCGGTCGCTCGCGCCGGCGGTGAGTCGATGCGGTCGATCGCCCGGCGGTTGGGGCGCAGCCCTTCGACGATCAGTCGCGAGCTGTCGCGCAACGCCGATCGAGCGGGCGGGTATCGAGCGACAACGGCTCACGCGCGGGCGTATGTGCGCGCGAGTCGTCCCAAGCCGTCAAAGCTCGCGGTCAACCAGCGGCTGCGTCGCCGGGTAGAGGAAGATCTCAGACGGCGCTACTCCCCCGAGCAGATCGTCGGCCGCTTGCGCCGCCAATTCCCTGACGATCCGGAGATGCGGGTGTCTGCCGAGACGATCTATCAGTCGCTGTATGTCCAGTCACGCGGCGCGTTGCGACGCGATCTGACCAAGTGCCTGCGGACCGGGCGGGCGCTGCGGCGCCCGTGCCGCCAAGCCAACAAACGGCGCAATCGAAACCCGGGCATGATCAACATCAGCGAGCGCCCCGCCGAGGCTGATGACCGCGCGGTCCCGGGCCACTGGGAGGGCGACCTGATCTTGGGCCATAACTGCCGAAGCGCGATCGGCACCCTCGTTGAACGCACCACCGGCTACACCATGCTCGTGCACCTTCCCGACGGCTACAAGGCCGAGCAGGTCCGCGACGCGCTCACCAAAAAGATCCAGACAATCCCCGACATCCTGCGCGCGTCACTCACCTGGGATCAAGGCGCTGAGATGCGCGACTGGCAACAAGTGAGTGTCGCCGCCGACATCGACATCTACTTCTGTGACCCCCACTCACCCTGGCAACGCGGCACCAGCGAGAACACCAACGGCCTGTTACGCCAATACTTCCCCAAAGGCACCGACCTCTCCCTCCACAGCGCCATCGACCTCGACTGGGTCGCTACCGAACTCAACGACCGACCCCGCAAACGCCTAGGCTTCGCTAAGCCGATCGAAGAGATCGGACCACTACTGTTGCGATAGCCGCCCGAATCCGCCGTTCCCCGGTGAGACGAGCTTCGATCGGAGGGAGGCCGTCTCTTCCGCTCGTCATGCTTAGCCGACCCTTAGAACGCGTGGTTGCTGGCACGTTCGTTGGCTCATCCCGGTAGTGGAGTGTGTCCGCCGTGTGAGCGGGCTTAGGCGGGTGCTTTGATGCTCGCCACGCCGAGGGCGCCGGCCAGGAGCCTGTCGCGAAGCCCGGACGGCAGATGCGAGGCGAAGCCGGCCATGCGAGCTTCACCCCCGGCGGTGTAGTGACGCTTGGGACGGCCTGTGGTGATTGCCTTGACGACCACTCGCGCTACCGGATCCACCGGCTGGAGCTTCTGGCTGGCCGCGGTCTTTGCGATGGCGGCTAGGTGGGGCTCGGATAGGGCGACGCGTGCGGGGTCGGCGCTCGCCAGCGCCTTAGTCGCTGCCGCGCCGGCCTTCTCGAAGATGGCGGTCCCGGTGCCACCGGGCTCGACGAGCACGACCGGGATGCCCCAGCAGGCGAGTTCAACCCGCAGCGCATCCGATAGCGAGACCAGCGCGGCTTTGCTGGCCCGAAAAAGGAGGAGCGAGAGCGGCCGACCCGGTTCTCGTACTCAAACAGCAGATCCTCGCCACGTGGACGCGCCCACAGCGAGACGTGTCCGCAGAGCGTTCCCTTGGCCACGCTGCCGACGACTTCCCAGGCGTCCGGTGGTCGATCGACCAGCGCACGGCGCCGGGCGTCGTCGAGGCCGCGGGCGCCGGCCCTCCAGCCGCCTCGTTGCCAACGCTGACGAGAACGGGCGAGGCAGCGGTCAGCGGCGCTTTGACATTTGGCAGCGCCATACGGTGGGGCGCGTGGCCGGTCCGGCGTCTCCGACGATCCCGGCCTCCAAGTCGATATTGAAACCCTTGCGGGCTCCCTGCTCGCCGCCAGCCAGGGGCTAGTGAATGCTCCCGGTCTTCCCTAGGTGAGTCCTCACCGTCCTGTTTTCGGTAGGCGCACCGCAGTTTCCTAACGGTGACGCGACGGCCTGGCCAGCAGCAGCGTGAGCGGGACGCGATGGACGCTATGGCGCCCGGCCTGGATCTCCACGTCAATCACTGCCGTGACCCGGACGCGCCTTACCCCGGCGCGCCGGATGCGACGCAGCGCCGCACGAGCCTGACGGGAGAAGGTGACAACGAGTGTTCCTCGGCGGCCTTGGCGAAGCGATAGCGACCCAATGGCTAGGGCGCGCACTCGGGGATGAAAGCGGGGGCGGCGGGCGGCGGCCACGATGGTCGTGCTCGACTTCTGGGCCTTTGGTGCGACGAAGGGCAGATCGATCCCGAGGTCGTGCTTGCGTGAGCGCAGCCGGTCCAGCGATATGAGTAGCGCCTCGTTGGCGCCCTTGATGATCGCTTGGCAAGCCAACAGGCCGGGATCGGTCGGTGCGCCGACGAATCGATCACACAGCGAGAGCTGAAGCAGCTCATCAGGGGCGATCGCCTGGACCGGGACACCCTTCTGCACGATCGACCGCAGTGAGAACAATCGGGTGACGTAGTTGTTGAGGACCAAGACGAAGGTGTTTCGCGACCGGCAGGACACCGGATCTGGCGTCTGGATGCTCGGGTCGGTGCAGTAGGCCAGAAGGGAACCCGCGATGGCGCCCTGCTCTTGCTGCACATCTGCCAAATACTGTTCGTAGTTGATCTCGTACTGAACCTCAGCGTCCAATCCGGTCTTGGTCGGACTGGTCTGGTTGAAGTACGTGTTCATCTTGCAGTCAAGCTCGGGGTTGTTTGTGAGCGGGGGCTTCGTGCTCCCAGGCGGTCCGCCGCTGACAGCATGTGCTTGGCCTGCAGCAGCAAACGGGCTGGTCGATGATTGCGCGCACTTCACCGGGGTTTCGACCCGCGCTGGTAAGCCCGATATGTCAATCGTTCCGGGCTGAGCGGGCCTGCTGCCTCCGAAGCCGCTACAGCGCTCCCATGCCGATACGCAGACCTGGAGCGGGTCAGGGGCCGGCAGTTTGCCGACACAATCGCCGATGTAGAACGCGTCGCACACCAACCGGACGGGTGACGTCTGCGAGCCCGTACTCGCGGAGCTCGGCGCATGCCCGGCATCGCCACCGTAGGCCGCGGTGATGAGCGACGGCCCCGAAGCCGGCTCGACATACAGCACCGAGCAGCTCGCCACATCGGTCCGCGAGCCCGAAGCCACCAGAGTGCACGTCGCCCCGGCGCTGAAGAAGCCTGTGCTGGCGGTGAACCTCACAGGCCCAACGGGCGTGCTCGACGGAGCAGGGCCGGCATCAACCACCGTTGCCGCGCACGTGTCCGTCCCAAACGCGGAACTCGCCGAAGTCGTGCAGGAGACAGACGTGCTCGTCGGGCGTGCGCTTGTCGGCGGCGGAGGGGGCGTGGTCGTGGACGAGGGGGGACAGGTCGACGGCGCGCCCGTGGTGCGGAAGTCGAAGATCGGGCCGGAATGGCCGTTGCTGTCGGTGAACGTACCCGAGAGCGTGTTGCCGTCTGCGCTGATCGTCTCGGTCTCAGTCGACGTATAGCTGCCCTGGACCGTGTGGTTGACGAGCGTGCAACCACTGATCTGCCCGGTGAATCCATCGCCGATGACCGATCCGGTCGCGAAATCCTCGGACGTGATGTTCTTCGTGTGGGGGAATTGAGGGTTTGCCTCACAGGCCGACAGAGTCCCGCCGATGCACGCCCCGCCCTGGTATGTCCCGCGAAGATCGGTGTATCCGTCGGCCCATGCCCCCGCGACGAACACCAAGCCGGTCGTGAGGGCGGCGAGCACCACCCACGGCACCATGGCTGCTCGGCTGGAAAGCCTCCTCTCCCGACGCCCGGCGAGCCGGACGCGATCTCGGCGAGGCTCGGTGGTTGCGGGGAGCACCGGCGGAGCGAACCAGTTACCGGTCCTCTGGTCAATGCGTACGATTGCGTAGTGTCAGCCGATGGCGTTCTGGCGATGGTCGGGGAGATCTACGGGGCGCTCGAGGTGCCGCAGTTCCGTCGATGCCTCCTCGCTGCGCTGGCGCGGGCGGTGCCGTCGGACTGGGTCTCGTTAAACGACATTGGGCCTGACCCAGCGGAACTGTTTGTCGTCGTCGAGCCGAGGATGACGCCCGAGGAGTTCGAGATCTTCGGCCGCTTGTCGCATCAGAATCCGCTCGTCGCCCACTACGCGCGGACGGGGGATGGGCGGCCATACCGGATCTCCGACGTCGTCGACCCGGTCGAGTTCCACCGCACCGAGCTCTATCGAGAGTTTTATGAGCCGCGGGGGATCGAGTATCAAATCGCCTTCACCCTTCCGGCTCCGCGAAATCGTCTCCTCGGCGTCGCGCTGAGCCGCCGGCGTGCTGACTTCTCCGACGCCGAGCGCGCGCTGCTGGATCGGGCTCGGCCGTTTCTCATCGAGGGCTACCGCAACGCGATCACCCACTCCGGGGTGCCCGTTCGTCCAACACCTGCCGAAGCGCTGCCCCCCTCCGCGCACGGGCTCGGCCTGACGCCGCGAGAGTACGAGGTCCTGAGCGAAACTGCCGCCGGCCGGTCCGCCGTCGCGGTCGGCGAGCTGCTCGGACTCAGTCCGCGCACCGTGCACAAGCATCTCGAACGCGCCTATCGCAAGGTCGGGGTACGCGGGCGCCTCGCGGCGACCGCGGCGATGCGTCAGCTAGACGAGCAGCCCGACCACACCAGGTCGACCTCGGCGGATGCCGCCGACCGCTGAGAGTGCCGTCCGCATCATCCTCATCACGATCTCGTGATCGAGTTGCTCCGGCCCGGGGCACCAGGGTGCAGGACGTGCTGCATCCCGAGCTGACGCAGATCATCTGCGGGGTGCTCTCAGGCGTGAGCAAGGAGACTCGAATTCCCCCGACCGGCTGGACACAACGAGATGACCCGGTGAGCCGCCGCCGCTAAACCCGCGTTACACCGGGGCGGGGTTCAGGCGTCGGACCGTGCGCAGCCGGCGACGCCATTGCGTGAGGTTCGTTCTGTGGCTCAACCGGCGCGGAGTCTCAGGGGAGGAGTACGACCTTGCCGTCGTGATGACCCGACATACTGAGCGTGACGGCGTCGACCACGGGGCATCAATCGCACAGGCAGCCGACGAGGTGCTCACTCTCGGCGAGACCTAAGCCGCAAGCGGCCGTCTCGGCTACATGCGCCGTCGCAGTCAGCTTGCCCGTGCGGACGCGTGTGGAGAGTCGGTGGATGACCCACGGCAGCGACCCCGCTGGCTTTCTGGCGTGAGATCCGGGCTGCGGGGATCTGCGCGTGTAATGCGGGAGTCATGCGGTCGCCTGTGCTTCGCTGGCGCGACCGCGGCGCTCGCAAGACACCAGGCATGGATGTGAAAGCGGCGGCCCGAAGGCCGCCGCCTGTCTTTGATCGCCAAAACCAATCTAAGCGCCGTTCGCGTCAGGAGGGACGCCGTCGGGGCTTGGCAGCCCTCCACCGCCACGCCCAATCGAGCGCGCGTAACCAGAGCGGGTCGACCGCGATCGGCCCGCTCGGAGCAACGGATTGCGTCCCAGCAGGCAGCCAGCGTAGACTCTAGGAGAGGTGTCTGAGGATGGCTCGGGCGACCGGGACGGGTTGCTCGGAGCCGAGCTGGTGCGTCCCGCCAGGCAAGACCATGAGCTGGCTGTTCGGGAGAACGCTCGCAAGTCGTCTCCCGACGGCAAGCGGGCTGATGGGGTCCTGATCGCCCCACACCAGGAGCGTTGGCGCGGTGATGCGTGCGAGCTGCGGGGTATGGTCGAGGTGCTGCTCGGTGACCCATTTCGCGGCGTTGGGGAACTCGGCCCGATACTCGGATCGCCAGTCGCGGCCGCCGAGCGCCTCCACGTCGAGCCCGCCGGAAGTGGCGACGAGGACCAACCGCCTGACCATCTCCGGGTACCTCAGTGCCACGCCGATCGCCACCACCCCGCCCATCGACTGGGCGATCAGATCGCTGCGACTCACGATCGAATCTTGAGTGAGATCGATGAGATCTTCGAAGGAGTTGACGCTCGGATGGTGAGGCTGATCGCCCGCGCCCGGCCAGCCCAGCAGAGTTTTCTCCCACTCGGTGGGCAGGCGATCCGCGACGGGGCGCCAGAACTCCGACGCTCCTCCAGCGCCGGGCAGAAAGGCCACGTAGCGTGACTGCTTCATTGTCGACCTGGGATGCAAGGCGTTGTTACACTCGACCTCGTCGTCCGCATTGGGCGCCGCCGCGGCCGCCACGGCGTAACGCATCGTGTGTCTTGTCGCCGCCATCATGTTCCGCAGGTGTCCGACGCCGACCTTCCCCTTCGTGGAAGCACCGAAATCGTCGCACCCGGCGGGGAGTCGCGTGACAGCGAGGACGTGGCAGCCGAGATCCGGGGGGGTGGGCGGTAAGTACCGCGTGCCTGGGTCGTCGTGCAGGGTCATGCGAGCGCGAGCAGGCTGACCGCCACGGCGGCAAGACCGAGGCCGATCAGTTGGGGTCTGGCGACTCGCTCGCCTAGGAGCGCGCGGGCGAGCAGGATCGTTCCCGCGGGGTACAGGGCGGTGATGACGGCGACGACGGCCAGTTCGCCTTGGCGGACTGC
The DNA here is from genome assembly GCA_963744845.1 of uncultured Solirubrobacteraceae bacterium. Taxonomy (GTDB): domain Bacteria; phylum Actinomycetota; class Thermoleophilia; order Solirubrobacterales; family Solirubrobacteraceae; genus Palsa-465. Next base: position 227,791 of record CAVUVE010000005.1, on the reverse strand, counting down.
GAGCAGGAACGCGAAGTTCGCCAGCGAGTCCAGCGCGCCGGCGCAGACGCACAGCGCGACGCTGGGGCGGGAACTGCCGAGCCGCGACCGTCGTGCGCCGACCGCGGACAGCACGAGCGCCGAGGAGATCGCACGACCCACGATGAGCGGCCCGACGCCGCTGCTGTGCGGCGCTTGGTTCAGACAGATGAGCTGAAGCGCGATTGCCGTGCCCGCCGCGCACGCCAAAGTCAGCGAAGCCAGGGTGGCGCGTGATCCGCTAGCGCTCAGCCCGCCGCTGACGATCACCACAGCGGCAAATGCGAGGGCCAGGCCGGCGGGAGCGGTCCCGCGTAGGCGCTCGCCGGCCGCCACACCGACAGCCACGGGAAGTGCCGCCGAGACGAGCGCGGTCACGGGCGAGACAACGCTCATCGGGCCGAGGGCCAATGAGCGATACAACAATCCGAACGCTGCCGCCGAGGCCAGCCCAGAGGCGGCACCCCAGGCCAGCACGTCGGTCGTGAAGCGCGCGCCTACGGTAGGCCACAGCATTAGTTCGACCAGCAGACTTGCCGGCGCGGCGATGACGACCACGCGCAATACGTGTGTCCCGCGGGCGGCCAGTCCGCCCAGGAAATCAGCCGACCCGTACATGAGCGAGCTTCCCATCGCCAGCGCAAGAGCGATCATTTTACCGACCGCACGGTACAGTAAAATGACCGGATGAGCGACGACATCACGCTCCAATCGGTCGCTCGCAACGTGCGCGCCGCCCGCACCGCCGCCGGCTTGTCGCTGGGCGCTCTCGCAGCGCGTGCCGAGGTCAGCAAAGGTGCCTTGGTGGCATTGGAAGCGGCCCGCGCCAATCCCAACCTGACCACTCTGGTGCGGCTCGCGGACGCGCTCGGGCAGTCCGTCTCCTCCCTGCTCGACGGGGGCCAGGATGACCTCACCATCCTGGTTGAAGGCGACGACGTGGCGCCGCTCTGGGTCGGCCCATCTGGCGGCAGCGCCCGGCTGCTGCTCACCAATCCTCGGCCGGTCCCCGTCGAGGTGTGGCGTTGGCGTCTACACCCCGATGAACGCTACGACAGCCACGCCCATCCCGCCGGCGTCACCGAGACGATCACAATCCTGCAAGGTCGGATGGCGCTCACCGTCAACCACATTCGACACGAGTTGAACGCCGGCGCCACGATCCTGTTTGCCTCCGACGTCCCGCACGCCTATCAGGGCGCCGGCCGCGGGCCGTGCGAGCTCATCATGACCGTCCACCTTCCGGGTGCGACCCGCGACCACGACCGGATCGACGGCCGACGGCCGACGAACTGAGGCTGGGCAGATGGCCGCCGGGCCGTCGGGGCGGTGGCCCTGACCGAGGCTCATGGCCTATCGGCGGATCGCCGCCGAGGCGGGCAGACGCGCGAGTTCGGCCACAGCGGCGGCGATCGCCGCCTCGGGGACAGCGCCGTATCCGAGGAGCATCGCGGGCCGACAGCGGGCGTGGGTCCAGCAGCGCCCATGCAGCGTGTCGATCGCGATCCCGCGTTCGCGCGCCTGGCTGGCGATGGCCTCGACGTCGCAGCTCCGACGGGGCCGCACCACGAGGTGCAGGCCGGCGGCGATGCCGGTGATCTCGATGTCGAGATTGCGCGTCAGAGCATCGACGAGCGCATCGCGTCGTTGGCGGTATCGGCGACGCATCGCACGCAGGTGACGTTCGAGCACTCCGCGGTCAACGAGCACCGACAACGTTGCCTGGTCAATGACCGATGGCCAGGCGCCGCTGGCGTGGACTCGGCCGGCCACGTTGTCGGCGAGGTTGGGGGGCAGCAGCAGCCATCCGAAGCGAAGCACGGGCGAGAGCGTCTTGCTGACCGTGCCGGCATAGGCGACTCGGTGCGGGGCCATGCCTTGCAATGCGGCAACGGGGTGGCGGTCGTAGCGAAACTCCGCGTCGTAATCATCCTCGACGATCAGGGCTCCCCGCTCCTGCGCCCATGCGAGCAGGTCGGCGCGACGTTCGGCCGAGAGCACGACGCCGCTCGGGAACTGATGCGCCGGGGTTGTGATCACGGCATCCACGCCCAGTCGCTCGAGACTCTCGACGATCAGGCCGCGCTCGTCGACGGCTACCGCGACGGCATCCAGCCCGGACAGACGAACGGCGCGGGCGTGGTGCGGCCAGGACGGGTCCTCGACAGCGACCCGCCTCGCGCCGCGCTCGCGCAAGACGTCGAGCACGGCCGCGAGTCCGTTGGCGAGGCCCGGCGTCACAACGATCTGCTCAGGCGTAGCGACGGCGGCTCGCGAACGCGCGACGTAGTCCGCCAATGAAGCGCGCAGGCGGGCCAAGCCACCACGGTGTGGCCCGAGCAAATCGGCATCGGGCATCGCGCGCAGGGCCTCAGCCGTCGCCGACAGCCATGCCGCGCGCGGAAAGCTCGAGGGGTCAGGAGCGCCGCTGCGCAGCTCGTAGCGGACCGGCGCGGCGGCTTGGGGCGATGACTCGATCTGGCGGGTGGGCAGAACGTCGATGTGCTCGCTTACCCGTGTTCCGGATCGAGGACCCGTGACGAGGTAGCCCTCCGCGGCCAGTTGCGCGTAGGCCTCGACGATTACACCTCGCGACACTCCGAGGTCCGAGGCCAGCGTGCGGGTGGGGGGAAGGCGGCTCCCACCGCGTAAACGACCCGAGCGGATCGCATCGCGCAACTGTTGCTCGACTTGCACGCGCTTCGGCGTGCCCGGTCGGATGGGGAGCAACAGATCCAATGGTCCAAGAATTCCGCCGGCATTTGGCCCTGTCCACGGGCCAGAAGCCGACCTAGGGTACCCGCGATGGCAATCACACCCGCTCAATCGGTAGGTCACCCGATTGGTGGCCGGCAGCCGCCGATCACGCCGGGCGCGGGTCTGTTCAGCTCGGATTGGCTGTCCGGCCCGGATGACGGTACCGCCTCGCCGGTCGTCGTCAGCTTCACAGACTTCCGAGCCACCACGGAGGACGACCTGGCGGAGATCTTTCGCACCGGCATCGATCTGGGTGACAACTGGCCGATCATGAGCGGTGCCGTTGGCCTCTGGCTTTGGGGTAAGCCGGGCGAGCTGCGCGGCGGTTCTGTATCGGTCTGGCGCACCGACGCGGACCTCCGGCGGTTTGTCCGCTGGCCGGTCCACGCCGCCATTGTCAACACCTGGCGGACGAGGATCGAGGTCCGCGCCCGACGTTGGACCGATGCCAGTTTCGACCCGGAGCACGCATGGCTGCGAGCCGAGCAGCACATGCGAGTCCCGCGCCAGATGTCAAAGCCGGCCACCCATGGCTGATGCGTCAGTCCAACTGCGCATGCCGTGCTGGCAAGCCACGCCGCCGCGGTCCTGTCGCGCTGGTCATTACCAGCGAGGTAATCGACGGCCGGCTGTTCGTCCTGCACTCTGCAGCCTCACCCACGTACACCCCGAGCAGGAGACGGCAATGTCGTTTGTGCAAACCGAATCCGAGGTGTCCCTCTTCTATCGCGACTGGGGCGCCGGCACACCGGTGCTGTTCTGCGCCGCCTGGGCACTCAGCAGCGTGGCCTGGCAGTACCAGATGATGAGCATCGTTGACTCCGGTCGCCGGGCGGTGGCGTATGACCGGCGCGGGCATGGACGCTCCGACGACCCGGGACGCGGGTATGACTACGACACGCTCTCTGAGGATCTGGCGGCGGTGATCGAGTCGCTCGACCTGCGGGACGTGACGCTGGTGGCCCACTCGATGGCCAGCGGTGAGGTTGTGCGCTATCTCTCTGGCCACGGGGAGGATCGGGTCGCTCGCGTCGTGTTGCTGGCACCGACCACGCCGTTCCTGCTCAAGACCGAGGACAACCCGGTTGGGGTCGATGGCGAGTTCTTCGCCGAGCGGCGCCAGGAGTGGCGGCAGGATTTCGCGCGCTGGGTCGAAGACAACGAGGGCCCCTACTTCGGCGACGGCCTCCCCGGTTGCTCGGTGTCGCCGCTGCTGCGGGAGTGGACCAAGGCCGACATGCTCGCCTGCTCCCTCCAAGCGGTGATCGACTTCCAACTCGCGGCCTCCCAGACAGACTTCCGGGCGGAGCTCTCACGGCTCGGCGTGCCGACACTCGTCATCCAGGGCGACGGGGATGCCTCGGCTCCGCTGTCCCTGACCGGAGCGCGGACCGCGGAACTCGTCCCGGATTGCCGGCTGACCGTGTACGAGAACGCTCCGCACGGTCTCTACCTGACCCACCGGGACCGGCTGAACCGTGACCTGCTGGCGTTCATCGAAGAGCCGTCGCGTGCGGAAGCCGTCACGCCCTGAGGGATCAGGCGATCAAGGAGCGCGCGGAGAGCATGGCCGCCAGCCGCGCCGCACCGAGGCGGGTTGAAGACAACTGCTGCCCGCGATGCCGAGAAGCGCCAATCTCGCCATGAAATTCGCCTTGGAGCTCGGCGCGCTCGGAGCGTTCGCCGACTGGGGCGCGACCGTCACCCGCGGCGTGTGGGCGGTCGTGCTCGCGATCGCCGCGCCGCTGGCCGGCGGCATCCTCTGGGGACGTTTCGCGGCGCCGCGGTCCCCACATCGCCTCCGCCTCGGGCTGCGCGTTGGGTTCGAGCTCGCCGTTTTCGCCCTGGCGGCCCTCACGCTGCTGCGAGCGTCCACGGACCTCGCGCTGGCGTTCACGGTCCTGCTGATCACCAACTCGCTGCTCCTGGCGGTGTTCGGGCAATGGGAGATCGCGCAGCGGCCCGACGTGGCATGACGCAGCCGACTCCCGTTTGCGCCACGAGCTGCTCGATGCCGTGGTCGAGGGCAGGCCGACGGTGCAGCGGGCCCGCATCACCCGCGTCGAACTGCCCCCCGGACAGGTCGCAACTGCGCCCGCCCGGCTCCTGGCCGCGGGAGAAGCGTTCCATGAGCCGGCAGGATCGAGATTTCCATGTCGACAACGCGTCCCCCCTCGGAGCCTGCGGTCTTCCTAGCCTGCTATCTCCTGCCGCGGTGGTCGGGTACCGGGACCAGAGCGCTCTAACGTGGTCTCTATGACGCCACCCGCATCGTCCTTCGACCGGTCCAATGATGAGCCGGCAGAGCCCATACGCGTCGCAGTGTCGTGACAAAAGAGCCCGAGAGTGGATCGCGCGGAATGGCGGGTGACCGGACGCCGGACGAGGACCTCCGAGTCAGACATCCAACCGCCGACGACCACGCGAGAGTCCTCGCCGTGATGGACGAGTGGTGGGACGATCTGGGAGGTAAGGAAGGATCGGTCCAGCGCGCCCTGCTGTTGCCACGCCTGTTCTTCCAACACTTCTCGGACAGCAGCTACCTTGCGGAGCGTCCCGACGGCAGTCTCGTCGCCTTCCTCGTCGGATTCGTCTCGCCGGCCCGCCCGGACGTTGCCTACATCCACTTCGTCGGTGTCGACCCAGCCGTTCGCAGGGCCAGGGTCGCCGCCGGGCTATACCGGCGATTTTTCCGCCTGGCCGTGGGCAGAGGGGCGAGCCTGGCCCAATGCATCACCAGTCCAGCCAACACAACGTCCGTGGCGTTCCATACCGGCCTGGGCTTCGTCATCGACCCGAGCGAGACCACGATCGACGGCCTGCCGATCCATCGCGACTACGACGGACCCGGCCTGGACCGAGTCGCGTTCACCCGTCGCCTCCGATAAAGGTGGTCGACTATCCGCTCGCCACGGCTCATCAACCGCCGCCCATGAAGATCGCTGCTGTAGCGGATCTCCACGGCAACCTGCCGGCGCTTCGCGCGGTTCTTGCCGAGATCGACGCGGAGGAGGTTGACGCGATCGTGGTATGCGGCGACATTGCCTCGGGTCCACTTGCCCTTGGGTCGCTTGAGCTGCTAGCTGCACGACCAGAGCCGGTGTATTGGGTGGCAGGTAACGGCGAGCGCGAGGCGGTCGCCTGCTTCGACGGTGCGGAGCCCAAGGTCGGTACCGAGTGGGCAGGATGGACGGCGCAGGAGATCGATCATTGCTGGCGTGACCGGATGGCAGCGTGGCCAATAGCGCTTGATCTCGATGATGTCTGCTTCTGCCACGGCAGCCCACGCTCCGACGACGAGTACCTGACGCGGGCAACCCCTGAGGACGCGCTCGCCGCAGCGGTGGCAAGCACGCCAGCGCGCCTGGTCGTCGGTGGTCACACTCATCAGCAGTTCGTTCGTAGGCTCCCCGACGGGCGGGTTGTAGCGAACGCCGGAAGCGTTGGCCTGCCTTACGAAGGACGCATCGGTGCGTTCTGGATGCTGGTCAACGACGGGATCCCAGAGCCGCGGGAAACCCGCTACGACGTTTCGGCGGCAGTGGCTGAGATGCGCGCAAGCGGCTGCCCGAGCCTCGACGAGGGGGTCCGCGAGTCACTGCTCGCTCCGATTGACCCGGCCGCGGTCACCGCGCATTTTGAGAACCAGGCCGGGCGGGGCGAGCAGCCCGCGCAGGCGCCTCGATCAGTTCAAGACGCCGGCTAGCTGGAGGTCGCTCACCGCTGCGAGTCGGCTCGCCGGCGGCGAGAGCGGCGACGGCTACGGCACGATGGCGGCTTCGACGAACGCGAGTGCCTGGGCCTCCAGCCGGGCCTTTTCGCGACTCGTCAACGATCTCAGTGGGCCGCGCAACAGGACGGCGAGCCCGTGGACCACGGCCCAGGTCGGGTGTTCGACATCAGGCCGACGCGCTTCGTCAAGCAGTCCGGCTTGGACCAGATTGTCGAGGGCCGACTTCAGGCGGTCGAACGGCAATGCCTCGTCTGGCGCGCCTCCGAGTGGATGGTCAGTAGCCGCAAACGCGGTATCGAACAGTCCTGGCTCGGTGCGGGCGAAGTCGAGATAGGCAATGCCCACGGCCCGGAGTCGTAGCCTGGCGCCCGTCGGGGTGTGCGGGCCTGCACGCCGTGATGGGCGCCCCCTCACCCTGTGTCGCAGTTGAGCGTCATGGGCGTCGGCGATCAAGGACCGCGGACCGACGTGTTCGGCGACAGCGACGCGAGGTTCGTCGATACGCTGTTCGCGCCGCGCGGTCGCTGACGCGGCCGAATCTGCAACGCGAGGGCCAGCCCCCAGCATCCATACTGACTAGGCCATCCATCCGGGAAAGCCGCGGAGATGATCGCCGCTCGGGGCGGCCATCGCCTGGAGACCGTCCTCGAGCTGCGCGAGTTGCCGGGGTCCGAGGGTCTCGCGAGACGAGCGTGGTATGCCTTGAAGAACGTGGCGCTCAGGGCCAGCATCTCCTCGCCTCGTGCAGTCCGCTGCAAGCGGAGCGCACGAGCGTCCCCGGGGTCCGGCTCGCGGGAGACATAGCCGACTCTCTCCAGGGAAGCGGCCGTCTTGGCAGCCGCCTGCTTGCTGACGCCCAGCCGTCTTCCCAACTCCGACACCGTCGTGCCGTCGGGGCCGATCGCCTGAAGCGCAAAACCGTGAAGTGGGCGCGCCTGGTCATGACCGCTCTCGGCCAGGGTGCGATGAAGCTCATCGATCAGAGACCTGAATGCACCGACCAGCAGGAATGGAAGCTCGAAGCCGGCACGCTCACGTGAGGGCACTGACGAATGTTCCCACAAGAAAGACAACCGGGTGTACTATTTAGACAACCCTGTTGTCGAAGAATGGATCTTGTTGTGTCGTACGCAATTCACGTGACCGAACGTCGCCGCTCTGAAACCGCCGCTGGCGTGATGACGACCTATGCATCACCCACGCTCGGCTCGACCGCCGGTCTCTCGATGTGGGAGGTCACAATGACGGAGGGAGCATTGGGTCCGCTTCACGTATTCGACTCCGAGCAGATCTGGACGGTGCTCGACGGTGAGGTGTCGGTACACATCGCCGGCGAAACCGAGATCCTCGTCCGCGGGGACACCGTCGTGATCCCGCCAGAACTCGAGCGACAGATCGAGGCACGCACCAGTGTCCGCCTCATTGTCTGCGGTCACGCAAACGCGGCCGCACGGGTACCAGGGGAGGCCGCACCACGCGGGACGCCCGCCTGGATCGCGTGATTCGAGCTACGGAGAGCCCGCCGCGACTGCATCTCCAGCCATCACCTCCGGGATCCGTGCCGACTCGAGCGAGTGGGCGCAGGACGCGAGCGCGAGGCGGAGCGTCGCGACGTCTTGCGGTGGCAGGCCAGCGAGCATGTCGGCCTCGATCCGATCCATCGCGATCTCGCATCGGTCGAGGATCTCGATGCCAGCGGCGGTGACGGATGCTCGGAGGATTCGGCGGTTGACTGGCGATGGTCTCCGGCTGACGAGTGCGCGGCGCTCCAGGCTCGAGACCACGAGGTTCATCGCCTGGGGGGTGACGAATGCCCACCGAGCCAGCTCGGCGCTGGAGAGCCCGTCGCGATTGCGCAGGACGCTCAGCGTCACGTATTCGGTCGTGGTGATGCCGTGGGCAGCTACCGCTCGGTCCAGCCGGGCTCGTACGCGCCGCTCGACGCGGTAGACCAGGTAGCCGACGCGCGGTTCGATGCTGGCGGCGATCGCGTGCAGCGGCTCGGCGTGATCTGCGTCCGGCGGCATGCCTTCACGGTACTCATCCTGGATCCCGGGGACGGGCCGTGCCTGGCGGCCCCGCGGGTCACGCGGCAGCATCGGTTGACAAGGTCCTTGATACACCGTATGGTCGATCGACCAAAAGTCGTTGTGTCGGCGATTGGCTCTCGACAGAGGAGGAGAGAGATGTCAAGGCGGATCGGGCGCGCTCTGCTCGGCGTGAGCGTGGTGCTGGTGATCGCTGTCGGTGTGTCCATTCAGAGCGTCGCGTTCGGGGGAGCCGCGACGCCGGGCGCTCAGGCGTCTGGTCTGGCCGCGGTGGCGCACGCATACCAGGCCGAAGGGGGCATCCCGATGTCAACGGCGTCCGCGGTCCAGAGCTTCAACTCGGTGGCCGGCGGCGGTGGTGCGGTGATGATTCAAAACGCGCATTGTCAGCCGGGCGACCTTGTCGAGACCGGCCTTCAGGGTCAGGTACCCGTCGCGGATCGCCTCGACGGTCGGGCTGCGCTGGGTTACCACTGCAACCTCGCTCAGGTCTCGAACTTCGGAGCTCGCCGCAGCGACCCGACGCAGCAGTGGACGACCGGCTGGGCGAACTTCGACACCTACGGCAATTGCGCCTACTACTCCAACGGCCAAGATCCGCAGCAGGGTGGCACCGTCGTGCTCGACGTCTCTGACCCCGCTCACCCGGTTCAGACGGACTTCCTCACCGCCCCGGCGATGCAGGGACCGTGGGAGTCACTGCGCGTCAATGCCGCGCGAGGCCTGCTCGTCGCAGACCACAAGCCCAGCAACGATCCCGCGAGCGGTGATCCCGTCGGCTCGTCGCCGTTCGCCGTCTATTCCGTCAAGCCGGACTGTGCCCATCCCCGGCTGCTCTACAGCGGCGCGCTTCCGCACGCGGTCGGGCACGAGGGCTGGTTCGAGCCTGACGGCAACGTGTATTACGCCAGTGCGGGTGGATCGCCGGCCGAGCTGGTGCCGGTCGACCTCCGAGACCCGAGCCATCCCAAGGAGTTGGGCGTCTGGAACATCTCCAGCCATGGCGGTTCGACCAGCGCCGACGGCAAGCAGACCTACGCGTGCGTCATCGACCCGAGCCTCATCAACCCGAGCACCGTGGACATCCTCGACACGTCCGCGGTCGCGGCCGGCCACGCCCAAGCCTCTCCCCACATCATCGGACAGGTCAGCCTTCCCGACACGTCGGCCTGCCAGCAGACGTATCCGGTGCAGTACGGCACTCACCGCTACCTCATCCAGTTCGGGGAGCTGCCGGCCAAACAGGGCTGCCAACCCGGCGACGACCGACCGAACTTCTCCCGCCCGCACCTCATCGACCTGACAGATCCCACCCATCCTCGGATCGTGTCGGTGTGGGAGAACGAGATCTCGCTGCCCGAGAACTGCGCCGCGGCGGCGACCGACCGCTCGTTTGCGCTCAACCAGAACGTCGCCGGTCTGGCTGCTCTCTTCGTCTACGGGACCCACCAATGCACGCCGGATCGTCTCAATGACCCAACCCTGCTGGCGTGCGCCGAGTTTCACTCCGGGCTCAGGGTGTACGACATCCGCGATCCGTTCGCACCCAAGGAGATCGCCTACTGGAACGACGGGACGCTGAGCCCGACCGATCCGACCGTCGATATCGCGCCGGCTCGACCGGTGATCCGCGCAGACCTCGGAGAAATCTGGTTTCAGGACTCATTCTCGGGCTTCCACGTGCTCAAGTTCGAGCACGGGACGTATCCGTTCGCGCAGTCGACGACCTGCGCGAGCACGTGGGACTACCTGTTTGCCCAGTACGACCTCGCCGCTCACTGCCCGCAAACCCACACATCCCCGGTCACCTGCCAGACCACTCTCGCGACCTCGCTGCCGGCACTGCTCGGGCGCCGGCTGGCAGCTCGCGTCCGGCGCGCGACGGTCTCGGCCCACGGCCAGCGCACACGCAGACTGAGGGGCTCGGCCAGGCGCCTGCGACGACCGTTCACCATCCGGGGACTGCGTGGAAGCACGGTGAAACTCACCGTGATCGCCCACCTCCGAGACGGCAGGGTGCTCAAGCGATCGCACACCTTTGACCTGTGCCGATCTCTCACTCGGCGGCGGGGAGGCTGACGGTCACGATCAGGCCACCGCCGGGGTTCGGCTCTGCCGTGACGGTCCCATCGTGTGCGGTGGCGATCGCGCGGACGATGGAGAGTCCCAGGCCATGGTGCAGGCCGGAGGCCGTGCGTTCGCGCGCGAGCTGCTGGAAGGGCTCGAACAGGCGCTCGATCTCTTGGGCCGGAACGAATGGGCCGGTGTTGACAATCGAGAGAACAGCGCGACGGTCAACCGATGCGGTGCGGATCTCAACCCTGCCGCCGGGCTGGTTGTATCCGATCGCGTTATCGAGGAGGTTGCCGATGAGGCGCTCGATCAGGGTTGGGTCGCCGCTGGTGCGGGCCTCGCCCAGAGCAGTGCTCAGCCCGAGGCCATGGCGCTCGGCCTCGGCTCGGGCGGATTCGATCACGACCTCAGCCGCCACCGGGAGGTTGATGGGCTGGCGGGCCTCGAGCCCGCGCTGGCTGGTGGCGAGGGTGAGCAGCGCGTCGATCAGCTGCTCCTGCTCTCGTCCGGCGGCAAGCAGTTCGGCGCAGGTCGCCCGCAGACTCGCGGTCGTGGCGTTCGGATCAGCGAGCGCCACCTGCAGGAGCGTTCGCTCCAGCGTCAGCGGCGTGCGTAGCTCGTGGGCGGCGTTGGCCACGAAGCGGCGCTGCGCGGCAAACGACGCCTCGAGCCGGGCGAGCAGCTCGTCAAACGTGTCGCCGAGCTGCTTGAACTCGTCGTCGCCGCCGGTCAGTCGGAGCCGCTCGTGCAGGTTCCCGGCCGTAATCGTCTGGGCGGCGGTCGTCATCTGACGCAGCGGACGCAGGACACGGCCGGCCACGAACCAGCCGAGCACCGCCGAGACGGCGGCCGTGAGCGCCAGCGTCACCCAGGCGCCGGCCAGCACGCGGTTGACGTCCGCCGAATGCTGCTGGGAGACGGCCGCGTGCACCGCCCCGCCCGCGGGACCCGGGAAAGCGACCGAGGTCGAGCTGACGCTGAGCGACGAGCTCTTGGAGACCAGGGAAATGACCACGACAACCGCCGTTCCGAGGGCCAGGAACATTCCGGAATAGAGGAGCGTCAGACGCAGGCGAGCGCTGCGCGCCACCAGATGCCGCCATCGTCGCGGCACGACCGCGCTCGCCACGGCGGCCATCAGAGTCGGTAGCCCGCTTCGCGCACGGTCTCGATCACGGGCGGGTCCCCGAGCTTGGACCGCAGCCGGCCGATCGTCGTCTTGACCGTGCTCGTGAACGGGTCGGCTGCCTCATCCCACACCTTGGCCAGGAGCTCTTCCGCCGAGATCACCCGGCCATCGGCGGCCAGCAGGTACTCGAGCAATCCGAACTCCTTCGGGCTCAACGCAAGGCGTCGGTCGCCGCGGAAGACGACGTGCCGGGCCGAGTCAAGCGTGAGATCGCCGCGCACCAGCTTCGGCGGCAGCGCGCGAGCGGCCCGCCGACCGAGGGCGCGGACCCGAGCGACCAGCTCGACGAACTCGAACGGCTTGGACAGGTAGTCGTCGGCGCCCAGCTCGAGACCATCCACGCGATCGCTGATCGTGCTCGCCGCGGTCAGCATCAGCACCCGCGTCTCACTGTGCTCCTCGACCAGCTTGCGACAGACGAGATCACCGTGCACCGCGGGCAGGTCGCGGTCGAGCACGACGACGTCGTAGCGGTTGACGGCGACGTGGGCGAGCGCGTCGGCGCCGTCCAGCGATAGGTCGACGGCCATGCCCTCGTGGCGCAGGCCCTCCGCCACGGCACGGGCAAGGCGCTCATGGTCTTCGACGACGAGGACTCTCATCTCGCCGACAAGCATCCCGCACTTCAGGTCACAGTCACGTCACAGGGCTTGGCACGGAGCTGTCACCCGGTGCTCAGTACAAGTGCCGGCCATGACATCACATCGAAAGCTCCCAGCGATGGTAGTCACGGCCGCCGCGGCGGTCCTGACGGCCGCATGCGGATCATCGCCCGCGCGCATCCCTGCCCGCACCGCGCACGGCCCGGCGGCGCAGGCGTTCGCCTACTCACGCTGCATGCGTTCCCACGGTGTGGCCGCCTTCCCCGATCCGCGTGTCACGACCACGCCGGGAGGCGGGTCCGTCGGCATCGCGATGGTGGCTCCGGCCTCGGTCGGCAACTCACCTGGCTTCAAGACGGCGCAGAAGGCATGCCAGGCCATCTTGCCGGCCCCCGGGAGCGGACACCAGGACAGCGGGGGGCCGAGCAAGCAGGTCCTGCTCGCCTTCGCTCGGTGCCTGCGCGGCCATGGTGTCAGCGGCTTCCCGGACCCCAATGCCCAGGGGCAGCTGCCGGCGCAGACGATCGCCGCGGCGGGCGTCGATGTCCGCACGCCGCAGTTCGCCGCCGCCGGCAGGGCATGCGTCGGGGTCACCCACGGCCAAATCACCGTGGCTGAGGTCGAGGCGCTCGCCAGTGGCAAGCACTGATGCGCGTGGCCGTTCCAGGTCTCTTCTCGCCGCGCTGGCGCTGCTGATCGCGGTCGGCGTCATCGTCGCGATCGTCCTCGGCACCGGCTCGTCGTCGCCCTCGCGCGCGGCCGATTCCCCGTCCAGCTCCGCCACCACGACCGTCGAGCGCCGTAATCTCGTCGAGATCGACTCCGAGCCGGGGACGCTCGGCCACGCCGACTCGCAGACGGTCTACAACCGCTTGAGCGGGACGATCACCTGGCTGCCCCCGGTCGGCCGGGTGATCAGGCCGGGGCAGGCGCTGTTTCGGGTTGGGAGCGAGCCGGTCATCCTGATGAACGGCAGGACTCCCGCGTATCGCGATCTCGGGCCATCCGACGGTGACGCTCGAGACGTCCTCGAGCTCAACCGCAACCTCGTCGCGCTCGGATTCAACCCACAGGGGATCGTCGTCGACGATGCCTGGCAGGCGGCGACCACCGCCGGGGTCGACGCCCTGCAGGGCTTCCTCGGTCAGACCGAGACCGGAACGTTCACGCTCGGGCAACTCATGTTCCTCCCCGGCAACCGACTGGTGTCGAGCGTCAGCGCCCAGTTGGGGTCCCAGGCCGCGCTGCGCACCGCGACACCTGCCCCCGAGTTCGTGAGCCTGACGACGACCGGGACAACGTCGCCGAGCGCGACGACGCCGACCGGCGCGCGGCCGCCTCACCACCCTCACCACCCGTCCAGGAAGCCGAGCACGCTTGCCGCGCTGCTCGCGCTCCTCAGGGCCGAGACGGCGCAGCTCAGGGCGACCGACGCCCAGCTGCGCGCCATGCAGTCAAACGTCAATCGCACCCCTCCGGCGGCGCCAAAGCAAAAAGCCAATCCGCCCCCCGCTTCCGGCAACGGCGGCGGCACGAACGAGAACGCCCCCACCAATCCGGGATCCGCCAACGGCAGCGGCGGCGGCGGTTCCGCGACTGCGGTCCTGACCACGAGCTCGACCCAGCTCGTGGTGACAGTCGGCCTCGATCCGAGCAAGCAGCGCGAGGCCAAGGTCGGACGGCGCGTCACGGTCGAGATGCCCTCGGGCCGGACGGTGAGCGGCAGCGTCTCGGCCGTCAGCCCGGTCGGCCAGTCGTCGAACGACACCAACACCGGCGGCGCCGGCAACGGCAACGGCAACGCCCCGAACGGGTCCGGGGCATCGACGACCGTGCCGGTGACGATCAAGCTCCGCGGCCACGCGCCGGGTAGCGGTCTGGATCAGGCGTCGGTGAGCGTGGCCTTCGCCGCGGCGAGGGCGAAGCATGTGCTGTCGGTGCCGGTGACGGCGTTGCTGGCGATCCAGGGTGGGCGCTACGCCGTGCAGGATGCGGCCTCCCCGCATCACCTGATACCGGTCACGCCCGGCCTGTTCGCCGCCGGCTACGTTGAGATCTCAGGCACCGGCATCCACCCGGGGCTCGTGGTCACCGACTCTCAGGGATGAGCGTGGTCTCCACCGCGCTCGCGCTGGACCGCGTCGTCAAGGAGTATCCCGGCGGCGTCGCAGCGCTGCGCGGCGTCAGCGTCGAGATCGGTCGCGGCGAGCAGGTGGCGGTGGTCGGGCCGTCGGGGTCGGGCAAGACGACGATGCTGGCGATCATGGGGACGCTCGAGCCCGCGACCTCGGGCCAGGTCCGAGTCGATGACCGAGACGTGGCGGCGGTGTCGGACGCCGAGCTGGCCGGCCTGCGCGCCCACGAGATCGGCTTCGTCTTTCAGGCCTTCCACCTCCAGGAGGCGATGACCGCGATCGACAACGTCGCCCTGGGAATGCTGTACACCGGCGAGCCACTCAGGTCGCCGGCGCGAGGCGGCGCGGCTGGCGCTCGAGCGGGTCGGGCTCGGACACCGGCTGGACTTCAAGCCCAAGCAGTTGTCGGGCGGGGAGCGTCAGCGGGTGGCGATCGCCCGCGCGGTCGCGAAGCGGCCGATGATCATCCTGGCCGACGAGCCCACCGGCAACCTCGACTCGGCGTCCGGGGCCGAGGTGAGCGGCCTGCTGCACGGGTTGGCCGAGGATGGGGCCACGCTCTGCCTGATCACGCACGACGAGACCGTCGCCGCCGGATTTGCCCGACGGCTGCAGATGCGCGACGGCGAGATCGTCGGCGACGTGAGCGCGTGAGCGTCCCGGCGCCCATCGATCCCCGCGCGCGGGTTGGGATGGCGCGGTTGCCGGTGCGCGAGCTCCTGGGCACCGCCCTCGCCGGCTTGTCCACCCGCCGGCTGCGCGCGGCGCTGTCGGCCCTGGGGATCGCCATCGGGATCGGCGCGATGGTGGCGGTCGTCGGCGTGTCCTCCTCGACGCAGGCCAACCTCCTGGCCGAGCTCGACGCACTCGGCACCAACCTGCTGACGGTCATTCCGGGGCAGACGTTTGCCGGGAATAACGAGGTGCTACCGCCCACGGCGCGGGCGATGATCGCTCGCATGCAGCACGTCGACAGCGACGTCGCCGTCTACCAGGTGCCCAACGCCGCCGTCTACCGCACCCCGCTCGTGCCGCTGGACCAGACGGGTGGGATCGGGGTCGAGGCGGCGGGCAACGCGCTGCCGCAGGTGCTGAGCGTTGGGCTCGCCTCGGGGCACTTCCTCGGCGCCGTCGCCGATCGCTATCCCGAGGCGGTGCTGGGCGCCCAGGCGGCTCAGGTGCTCCAAATGACGGCAGTCGGAGGCCATAGGCTCGTCTACCTGGGAAGAACGTGGTTCAACGTCATCGGGGTCCTTCGCCCGGTCCTGCTCGACTCGACGCTTGATGCGCAGGTGTACATCTCGCCTCCGGTGGCCGAACGGATGTTCCACGTCAAGGCCAATCCCTCGGAGATCTACCTGCGGGCCAGCGTCAACGACGTGCGCGGGGTCAGCCGGCTCCTGGCGCCGACCGCGGACCCGCAGCACCCCGACGGGGTGAACGTCAGCCGCCCATCCGACGCGCTCGAGGCGCGCGCGGCCGCCAAGGGCCAGTTCACGACCCTGCTGCTGGGGCTGGGCGGGGTCGCGCTCCTCGTCGGCGCGATCGGGATCATCAACATCATGGTCATCTCGGTGCTCGAGCGCCGGGGCGAGATCGGGCTCCGACGCGCCCTCGGCGCGACGCGCCGCCAGATCAGCGTCCAGTTCTTGACCGAGTCGGCGATGCTCGCCGCGATCGGCGGGGTCTGCGGTCTCGTCCTTGGCATCGGCGCCACGCAGGTCTACGCCCTGACAAGGCACGAGCCGCTCGTCGTGCCCCTGTACGTCGTGATCACCGCGCCCGCCGCCGGCTTCGTGCTTGGCGTCGTCGCCGGCATCTACCCGGCCGCCAAGGCCGCGCGGCTCAGCCCCACGGAGGCGCTGCGGACGTAGCGCACCTCCGTGGGACCGCGGCATCACGCCGGTCGCGGGAGCTCGAGCAGGGCGGTGACGGCGTCGACGGCGGCATCCTCGAGGGCCGGCGCGCTTCCGGCCGATCCCCGCGCGATGACATCGAACAGCAGGTCGTGGACCGCCCCGACGGCGGCGGCATAGCGGGTGGGCGGGATCGCCGGCCAGCTCGGCTGGTGGTGGCGCGCGCCCTCATGCCAGAGCTCGAGCACGGCGGCGATCTGGCGGTGTGCGGCGAGGCGGGCGAGGAGTCCGGCGGGGCCGGAGGCGGGGAGCTCGATCAGCATGCAGCGCGCGAACTCGGGCTCGTGGGCGGCCAGCTCGAGGTAGGCGGCGATCCCGCGCCGTAGCTGGACGAGCGGTGCCACGTCGAGGCGAGCCGGCCGCCCAAGGGTCCACCCGTTCCAGGATCACCGCGACGCCGTCGGCGTGGGCGGCGAGGAAGCACTGCTCCTTGTCGGCGAACTGGGCGTAGAAGGACTGGCGGGAGACGCGCGCGCGGTCGACCACGTCGGCGATCCGGACGTTGGCGTAGCCGCGTTCCGCGACGACCGCGACCATCGCCCGCAACAGGCGCTCGCGCTGGGCCCGAGCGACCTCCTCCGGAGGGAGGGACCCGCGACCGCGTGGCAGGCCGCGGGGGGCGTGGACGTCGGCGAGGCTGCTCACGATTTTTCTACTGTACTCCTACGTTCTGCTGTACGATTCAGTACTGGTGAGACGGTCGTGACAGCACCGGAATCCGTCGCGAGCATCGATGCCGTGCCGCGCCCTCGGGGCGTGTGGCGAGGCGCCGATCGCTGGTTTCGCCCGCAGCGGTTCGTGCGGTGGACCGACGCGATGCCCGAGCGCTACGTGATCGATCTGCCGCTCGCCCCGCCGATCCTGCTCACCTGCTCGCCCGAGGACTGTCGCGCGATCTTCACCGAGCGTGACGGAGCGCTGCTGTTCGGCGAGGGGCTGCGGCGCCTGGCGCCGCACGAGCCGATGTTCGGCCACGACGCGATCGACGCGCTCGACGGCGAGCACCACACGCGGTTTCGCCGTCAGCTGACGGCGGCCTTCCACGGCGAGGCGTTGAAGGGGTACGAGCGCGGGATCGTCGAGGTGACCGAGCGACACGTGGCCGGATGGCCGGCGGGCGACACGGTGCGCTTCACGGAGCTCGCCCAGGACCTCGCGCGCGATGTGATCGCCACCACGATCTTCGGGGTCACCGAACCGCGGCGAGCTCGACGCCTGCAGAACGCGCTCGACCGTCTGGACCAAGCGCTGAACTCGATCGAGCTGGGTGCTCGCTTCGCCGCCGCGATCCTGATGCGGGGGTGGTGGGCTCCCTACCCGAGGATCGAGGCGATCCACGCCGAGATCGCGAGCGTGACGCGAGAGGAGATCGCCTCCCGGCGCGAGGCGCCCGCCGTCGAGCATGACGACTGCCTGGATCGCTTCCTCAAGCTCGATCCGGACACCGAGGGCGCTCTCACCGATGACGAGATCGTCACCGCGATGCGCGTCCTGGTGATCGCCGGCTGGGCGACCACCGCCAACACCCTTTCCTGGATCGCGGAACGACTCGTCCGAGCTCCGCACGCGCTGGCGGGGTGCCGGGCTGACGCACGCGACCGCACCGACGGCCGGTACCTGACCGCCACCGTCCAGGAGACGCTGCGCATGCGCCCGCCGGTGCCGGTCACCCTCCGCTACGTCTCCCGCGACTTCGCCCTCAACGGGCTCCTGGTGCCGCGCGGCACCCTGCTCGCCGCCGACATCGAGCGGATGCACTACCGGCCGGACCTGTATCCCCAGCCGCGGCGCTTTGCGCCCGAACGATTCCTGCAGACGCGCCCGGGGACCTACACGTGGATCCCGTTCGGCGGAGGGGTGCACCGCTGCATCGGCGCGGGGTTTGCCCTGACCGAGCTCCGGCTGATCCTGCGTACCCTGCTCCGGCGCTGGACGTTCGCCGCGGCTCACGCCCCGGGGGAGCCGTCTCGACGCACGACCCTGATCACCGCGCCCGCGCGCGGGGCGGTCGTCACCCTGCGGCCGGTCACGACGTCGGCATCCGCGAGCCGAACGCGTTAACCGCGGTCGATCGCGGCGACGATGCTTTCGGCGAACGCGCCGGGACGGGAGAGAAACGGATGATGGCCAGCGCTGAACTCGACGAGTCGTGTGTCCGCCCTGACGCGTTGACGCTGCGCCTCGGGCGGGGTGGCGAGATCCTCGGTGCAGACAAAGTACGTGGCGGGCTTCTGCCGCCAGGCGATCTGGCGGGGCGCCTGCGTGAACGGCGTGAGGGATTGACGGGTGAGGCGGCCGATCGCTTGCTCGGTCGTCGTCTCGTCGCAGTCCTGGAGGAAGAGCTCCCGAATCATGTCGGGATCGACGCCGACGGTGCCGTCGTCGCTTGGCTGCAGCCACGGCGCTGGATCCGCGCCGACGAGATCGGCCTGGGACTGTCCGGCGTCGGGCATCACCGAGGTCACGTAGAGCAGCTGGGTGACACGGTCATCCGCACCGGCCTCGGTGATGATCACCCCGCCGTAGGAGTGGCCACAGAGAACGACGGGGCCGTCGATCGCCGCGATCGCGTCGCGGCACGCCTGGACATCGTCATACAGGTCCCCGAGCGTGTCGCCGGTCTCGCCGCAGCTCGGCAGCGCCACCGCGACGGTCGCGACGCCGAGTTCGGCGAGCGGCCGCGTCATCTGGCTCCACCACCAATCGCCGTCGCGGACGCACGCGCCATGGACGAACACCAGGGTCGTCATCGCCGGGCCGCGGTACGTCGCGTGAAATCTTCTGGCACCGTGTCCATCGTGAGTCCTCCCGGGTCAGCCGCCAATTCTTGTAACGACGTTACAGCATCAGGTCGACCGCGGGACGAGCAGCAACGCCGACGTCTGCAAGCCCAGGCGGCGGACCTGCTCGTCGCTCGCCAAAGCTGTGAGGTCTCGCTGAGGGAGCTGGCCGACGCGCTGCAGACCAGCTCCCGGATGCTCGTCCACCACTTCGGATCCCGCGACGCGCTCATCGCCGCCGCCCTCGCCGACGCGCGCCGACACCTCCTCGACACCTGCCGCGCGCAGCTCGCCGAGCAGGATCCCCAGGATCTCCGCAGCCTCGTCAGCGCGCTGCGGGCGATCATCACCGACCCCGTCAACCGGCCCTTCTTCCGGCTCTTTGACGAAGTCAACGCCCTCGCGCAAACCCAGCCCGACCGGTTCCCGGGGTTCGGCCGCGCCAGCGTCCACGACTGGCTGCCCCAGTTCACCGAGCTGCTGAGACCCGCCAGCCCCGACGACGTCACCGCCCGAGCCCAGGCCACCCTGGCCCTCGCCGTCATCCGCGGTCTCATGCTCGACGACAACGCAACCGGCGACCACTCACGGATCGACGCAGCGTTCGCGGTCTTCGACGGCCTGTAGGTCCACCCGCCCGCGGCGACTGGCTTGACGGCGAGGGTCATGAGATGGGAGGGTGGCAGCGACCCGCTTGAAATCCGCGCGCGGTTGGCGCCGGCGAGCGTGTCCGAAAGGGGGCCATTTCATGACGTTGTCTTCGCTGGGCCGCTGGGCCACGCACCGGCTCGCCGTGATGGGGGTGGTGCTCGCCGCAGGGGTGATCCTCCTGCTGTCGGTGAGCGCGAGCGCGCAGGCGGCGACGCCGAGCCTGCTCCCCGGCGAGCAGGTCGACGGGCACAACAGCGCGCTGAACGCGGTCTCGTGCGCATCGCCGTCACGGTGCGTGACGGGCGGACTGGACCTCATCGTCCAGGATCACGGCGTGCGCTCGGACCTGTCCTCTCAACTGTCGTCGGCCACCAATGAGATCGCCTCGATCTCGTGCGCTCCGGGCACGACGTTCTGTGGGATCGCCGATGACAGCGGCGGCGCCTACACGCTGTCAGACCAAACCCTGTCGGCCCGGACTCAGGTCGCGACCACGAGCGTCAGCAACCCCAACGGCTTTGACACGATCTCCTGCCCGAGCCAGACGTTCTGCATGGCGATCGACGAGCTGGGCAACACGTTCAAGTACAGCGGCGGGACGTGGTCGCCCGTCACGCAGCTGGGAGCTCTGACGCAGACCAGATCCTCCCTGCAGGTGTCGTGCACCTCGAGCTCGTTCTGCATCGCCGCGCTGCCCGGGGCCGGGAACGCCGAGAACTACTACGTATGGGATGGCACCACGTGGGGATCGGCACACGTGCTCGAGAACACCGGGGCGGTCGAGACCGGCCTGTCGTGCACCTCGACGACGTTCTGCGTGGCCACCGACACCAGCGACTTCGCGCTGAAGTTCAACGGCACGACGTGGACGCCCACCGCGTCGCGGCTGGTGGCCGGGACCACGGTCAACGACCTGTTCTACGTCAGTTGCGCCGGGACGTTCTGCCTGGCGTCCTCGTTCCAGAGCGCCGACACGCTCACCACGTCCGATGGTTCGACCTGGACGACGGGCACGAACATCAAGACGGCCAACGGCGGCTTTGGAGCGGGCGGGCCGACCGCGTGCGCGACGGCGTCGATGTGCGCGATCGTCGACCTGAGCGGCAACGGCTACACCTACGCGGTGCCGGACACGCTGGCGACGCAGCCGTCGCTGGCGGGGCAGGCGACCGTGGGATCCACGATCACCCTGACGCCGGGGACCGTATCCAGCCCCGACGTGTCCGTGGTCGACAGCTTCCAGCGGTGCCTGGGCGGCTGCACCGCGCTCACCGGGACCTCGTACACCACGACCGCCGCCGACGTCGGAGCCAACATCCAGGACCTCGAGTCGACCGGGGTGGGGCTTGATACCGAGGGGCCGGTCACGTCGAACGTCATCGGGCCGATCACCAGCCCGAGTTCCGGAACCCCCGGCGGTGGGACTCCCGGCGGTGGGACTCCCGGCGGCGGGACTCCCGGCGGTGGCACCCCCGCCAGCGGTACCCCCGCTGGCGGCACCCCGGCCACCGGCACCACCGGCGGCGGCACCACCGGCGGACATCCGGAGGATGCGACGATCGGCTCAGCCAACGTCTCGGGCACCACCGCCCAGGTGTCGGTCAGCTGCCCCTCGGCCAGCTCGGCGAACTGCTCGGTCAAGGTCGTCCTCGTGGTCATCGAGACCCTCTCGGGCAACCGGGTGATCGCGGTCTCGGCCAAGAAGGCCAAGACGCACAAGCGCACGGTCACGCTGGGCAGCGCAACCGCGACGATCAAGCCGGGCGGCCAAGCGCAGGTCAAGGTGTCGCTCAACGGCGCCGGCAACAAGCTCCTCAAGGCCCGTGGCACGCTGAAGGTCGACCTGTCGGTCACCGAGGACGGCACATCGCTGGCCTCCAAGAAGGTCAGCTTCAAGGCACCCAAGAAGAAGCACAAGTAGCGCCACGCGACGATCGGTGGCCGTCCTCGCCACGGCGGGGGACGGCGGCCGGTCGTCGGTGGGTGGCATGAGAGACTCCGTGTCATGTTGCGAGAGTTCGACGCCCAACTTCAAAAAGGCGACAACCCGGGCGCCTGGACGTGCGTTGTCATGGACGACGCGGCCGATCTCTTCGGCACCCGCGGCCTCGTGAAGATCCGTGGCGCGATCAACGGCCAGCCGTTCGAAGGAGCGCTGATGGCGCAGGGTGACGGCACGCACCGACTGCCCGTCAGGGCCGCGCTGCGCAAGATGATCGGCAAGGAGGCGGGCGAGACCGTCCATGTCCGCATCGACGAGCGGATCGGATAGCCGGCGTTCACGGGTGCGGCTGGCCGGGACGGGTGGGGACGGCGAACTTCGCCGAGTGATCGCCCAGCCGTGAGCGATCATCTCCGAGACGATGGACCTCGCAGACGTCAGCGCTGCCCGGCGCACGCCGGGCCTTGTGGTGCTGGAGGGCTTTCACGCGATCAAGCACGCGATCCGGTTCGGGGGCGAGATTCTCGGAGCCTTCACTGCGGACCCCGATGAGGTCGAGAACCTGCGGCAACGGCTCGCCCCCGATGTGCACCTCTCGGTCGAGGTTGTCGACGTCGCGGCCCTCACGGCAGTGGTGCCACGCGGCCAGATCGTCGCCGTAGCCCGGCGTCCGGTCCAGCCGGATCCGGACACCGTTCTCGCCGGCCCCGGTCACGTCGTGCTGCTGGAGGACCCGAGACACCTGGGCAACCTCGGAGCCGTGGTGCGGGTGGCGGCAGCCGCCGGCGCCGCGGGCGTGATGACGACCGGCCGTCAGAACCCGTGGCATCCGGATGCTCTGCGCGGCAGTGCCGGCCTGCATTTCGGGCTGCCCGTTCATCACATCCGCGCCGTGAGGACCCAGGGCCGCGAGCTGGTGGCGTTGCACCCAGCCGGGGAGCCGCTGGCGCCGGGCGAGTTTCCCGCCGCGGCGGTGCTCGCGTTTGGCAGTGAGCGTGACGGGTGCAGCGATGAGCTGCTGGCGCGGGCGCAGCGCCGGGTCGCGCTGCCGATGTCTCCCGGGGTCTCGTCGCTCAACCTGGCCACGGCGGTTGCCGCCACCCTCTACGCGCTCAAACTGGCACCGCCGCGCGGTTTAGACTGATCGGGTGAGCGTGACGGCGGCCAGCCAGGACGTGATGCTCGAGCGGCTTCGGGCCGGTGACGAGATGGCGTTTCGGGAGTTGGTCAAGTGCCACGATCGAGCGATGAGACGGATCGCCCTGTCCTACGTGCGGACGCCATCGGTGGCCGACGAGGTGGTGCAGGAGACCTGGCTGGCGGTCATCCAGGGCCTGGCCCGGTTCGAGGGTCGTTCGTCGCTGAAGACGTGGATGTTTCGGATCCTTGTCAACCGGGCGCAGTCGCGGGGGGCACGTGAGCAGCGGACGACGCCGTTCTCGTCGCTGTCGGCTGACGATGACGAGGACGGCCCGACGGTCGATCCCGACCGCTTCCTGCCGGCCGGGCACGCGGCCGCGGGCTACTGGTGCATCACGCCAAGCCGCTTCTTCGAGCTCCCCGAGGACCGGATCCTGGCCGAGGAAACCTCGGCGCTGGTCGCGTCCGCCATCGCGAAGCTGCCGGATCGCCAACGTCAAGTGATCACGTTGCGCGACATCGAGGGCTGGGACGCTGACGAGGTGTGTGAGAGCCTCGGGCTGTCGGCCGCAAATCAACGGGTGCTCCTGCACCGAGCCCGCGCGACGGTGCGGGCCGGACTGGAGGAGTACTTCATGGAGGTGGCAGACGTATGAGCTATGAGGATCTGCCCTGCAACGATTTCGTCGAGCTCGCCACCGAGTACCTGGAGGGCGCGCTGCCGGTGGCGCAGCGCCTCATCGTGGAGCGGCACCTGGCGTTCTGCTCACCGTGCGTGGACTATCTGGAACAGATGCGCGCGGTCATCCGGGCCACCGGGGCGCTGCGCGAGGAGGATGTCCCCGAGCCCGTCATGGATTCGCTGATGGCGGCGTTCCGGGCCATCTCCGGCGAGCCGTCCTGACGTTCGGCCGGACCGGTCAGTCGGCGAGCTGGAGCTGCTCGCGCAGCCACTGCGCCTGACGGGCGCGCTCGCGGACGAACACGGCCTCGTAGTCGGGCCCGGAGTGAACCCCGGTCGCGCGCTCGCCGGCCAGCATGGCGGTGAAGTAGCCGGCGGGCGCCGCTCCGGCCCAGCTGACGGTGTGCTCGACCTTGGTGACCAGTCCCGAACCGGCGGGATATCCCCGGGCGATCTCCTCGGCGCGGCGCAGGCACATCTCGGCAAAGCGCCGTTGCATTGTCTCGTCCCACGCGTCGAGCTTGCGCAGCAGCCGGGCCCGGGACGCGACGAGCGCGGCCTCCGCTCGCACGACCTCGCCGCCGAGCTCGATCTCCCAGATCTCGGTTCCGAGCCACTGCGGCAGCTGCTCGGCGCTGGCGGCGTGGATGCCGTTGACGCACAGGCCGATCGGACCGTTGGCGTGGACCCACGCCGCGGGCCGCTCGGCGTCCGGCAGCGGCCACCGCCACCCGGTGAACTCCGATCGCCCGTCTCGTAGCACTTTGTAGGCCCGCATCGCGCTCTGCGCCTGCGCCTGTCCCGCGCACGCTCGGCCGGGAATTCTACCCCGGGCCCGCGTCCACGGGACAGACCGCAGATGGCGCTGCTAGGCGCCGGGGTGGCGCGCGCCGCGCACGACCAGCGTCAGCCAGGTGGTGGCCTGCGCGGCCGGGCGCTCGGCGTCGGTCACCGCGACCCGCACGCGGGCGCGCTCGGTGTGCCGGGGCCGGCCCGTCACGATGCCCGTCCGCGTCAGTCGCAGGCCCGCCGGCAGCGCGCCCCGCGCGATGCTCCAGCGATACGGTGCCCGCCCCTCGCCGGCGGTCAGTCGTGCGCGATAGGGCCGGTCGGCCACCGCGGGGGCCAGGCGCCGGGTGAGGATCGACAGCGGCGGGGTGACCGCAACGGCACCCGGGGCCGATAGTTGCGTGGCGCCGCCGGCGATGGTCGCGATCGGCGCGCTGTCGCCGATCGCTCCCGGGGCGAACACGTGGATGTCGTTGTCGTACTGGTTGGTCACGTACACGCGACCCTGGGTATCGACGTCGATGCCGGTCGGGAAGCTCAGCATCGTCGATGAGCCGCCCAGGGTCGCCTTCGGGAAGGCGTTGCCGCTGGTTCCGGGCGCGTACATGGTCACGGTGTGGCCATACTGGTTGGTGACCAGCAGATCTCCGGCCGCATCCTGCGCGAGCCCGCGGGGGCTGTTGAGGCCGGTGGCCGAGCCGGCGATCGTCGCCAGCGGCTTGGCGTCCCCGGTGGCGCCGGCGGCGTACTGGGTGAGGCTGTTCGAGCCGCTGTCGGCAACCCACAGCCGTCCGGCAGAGTCGATCGCGAGCGCGTCGGGACCGGCGATGCCGGTGTCGGGGCCGGTGATCGTGGCGATCGGGCTGGCATTGCCGTTGGCGCCGGGCGCATAGACCGTGATCGCGTTGGCCGGCTGGTCGGCGACGTACAGACGGCCGGCCGCGTCCAGGGTGACCGCCGACGGTCCCTGCAACCCGGTCGCCGGGCCGGTGAGGTCAGAGACGAACGGCGCGGCGGCACCGGGCGGGTATCCGGTGATCGAGTCATTGCCGCCGTTGGCGATGTAGACGCGACCGCTGGGCGCGATCGTGATCCCCGCGGGAGCGCTGAGGCCAAAGCCCGTCCTCGCGAAAGTCGTCAGCGGCGCCAGATTGCCCGAGCCGCCGATGGCGTAGCTCGTCACCGTCCCGTTCGCGCCGTTGGCGACGTAGGCCGCGGGCACGATGGCGGGATCGATCGTGATCGAGATCGAGGCGGTCGCGGTCTGCGCGGTGGGCAGCGATTGATCGGTGATCCGTACCGTCAACGAGCTCGTTCCGGCCGTGCTCGGGGTGCCGGTGATCGCTCCGGTCGCCGCGTTGAGCTTCAGGCCGGCCGGCAGCGAACCCGATGCGACCGCCCAGCTGTACGGCCCGTGGCCGCCGCCGGCGGCCAGGGTCTGCGAGAAGGCCGCGCCGGCCATTCCGTGCAGCTGCGATGGCGAGGTCAGCGTCGGCGGCGCGACCACGAGCAGCCCGACCGGGGACGAGACGGCGCCATTGGCCACCGGTGTCGCGGCGGGCTTCATGTCGCCAATGGCCGGGACGCCGTACTGCGTCAGCGAGCCCGCGCCGAACAGGTTGCTGACCAGCAGCTGCTCGGCCGCGCCGGGGAGAAAGCCCAGACCGGCCGGGCCGTTGAGGGCGGTGTCGGCCCCGTGCAGGGTCGCGATCGGCGTTGGATCTCCCGTGGCGCCTGCCGCGAACTCCTCAACCGAGTACTCCGACGTTCCGGCGGGGCCGGGCAGGTTCGCGGAGACGAACAGGTTCCCCGCCGGATCAAAGGCGATCACCGAGGTGGAGAGCACCTGCGGGCCGGCGATCACCCCGATCGGCGAGGCGTTGCCGTTCGCCCCGGCCGCAAACTCCACGATCGCGCCCGCGCTGTCGACCCAGAGGTGTCCGGCGGGATCGATCGCGAGGCCGAGCGGCTGTTGCACGCCGGTGGCGGAGCCGGTCAAGGTCGCGATCGGGGCGACGTTGCCGTTCGCGGTCGGCGAGTACTCGGTGACCGAGTTGCGATAGTGGTTGCTCGCGTACACGTCACCCGCGGCGTCGA
Source organism: uncultured Solirubrobacteraceae bacterium (assembly GCA_963744845.1). Lineage (GTDB taxonomy): Bacteria > Actinomycetota > Thermoleophilia > Solirubrobacterales > Solirubrobacteraceae > Palsa-465. The sequence continues at coordinate 201,239 of CAVUVE010000005.1, read as the reverse complement.
CGGCGATGCCATACACGCCGCCGCCCAGGCCGGTCGCGGCGCCGGCGATCTTGCGCAGCGGCGCGACGTTGCCAGTGGCGGTCTGCGCGTACTCGGTGATGCTGCCGGAGCTATTGGCGACATAGAGATTGCCGCTGCGGTCGGCCGCGATCTGCTCGGGCCCGGCCAGGCCGGTCAGCGATCCGGTGATGCGCCGGATCGGCGCGGCGGCGCCACCGAGGGCGAACGTCGAGACGGCGCCGCTGCCGGCGCCGTTCTCGGCAACGACGATCGAGGTCTGAGCATGGGCCGCGGCGGCTCCCAGGCCCGCCACCGCCGACGCGGCGAGCGTGGCGAGCAGAGCGGTGAGCGTGCGGCGAGGGGTATGTGAGTGGGTGATCATGGCCGCCTAGTCCATCCCGGCGCCGTGGCGTTACAACCGGAACCCGTGTAACGCCACGGCCCCTGCCGAGACCACCGGTGGTGAGCGGGCATCCGCCCGTCGACTCCCGACAGAGAGGCACGCCGATGAGCGCCACCACGACCGAAAACGACATCGCGCACCTGATGAGCGAACTCGCCGCGGCGAGCGGCCAGGCCGATCCGTATCCCGTCTACGCCCGCATGCACGGGCTCGGCGAGGCCGTCGCGGCGCCTGACGGAACGATCGTCGTGACCGGGTATCGGGCCTGCTCGGCGGTCATCCGCGACAACCGGCTGCGCAAGTCGCCCGGAGCGGTGCTCACCGCGGCCGGCTATCCCGACTGGGAGCAGCGGCCCTCGCTGCGGATGCTGTTCGGCAGCATGCTGATGCTCAACCCGCCCGCCCACACGCGGCTTCGGCGGCTCGTCTCGCGCTCCTTCACCGCCCACCGTGTGGCGAGCATGCGCGATGCCATCACCCGCCTCGCCGGCGCACTGTGCGAGCCCCTGAACGGGACGGTCGAATTCGTCGACGCGGTCGCCTTCCCATTTCCGGTGACGGTCATCGGCGAGCTGCTCGGCATTCCGGCCGTCGACCGCGCGATGTTTCAGCCGCTCGTCAAGGAATGGACGTCGGTGCTGGAGATCCTCAACCCCCTTGCCGTCGACAGCGCCGACGACGCCGCGATCCAGATCCAGACCTATCTGGGCGAGCTGGTGAGAGCTCGCCGCGCCCGACCCGGCGACGATCTCATCTCCGCGCTCGTCGCCGATCACGACGACGGGCACCGGCTCACCGAGGAGGAGGTCGTGACCATGACCGCGCTCATCCTGGCCGCCGGCTTTGAGACCACCACCGGACTGCTCGCCAACGGCTTTCTCACCCTGCTGTCCACGCCCGACCAGGCCGACCGGCTCCGGCGCGAGCCTGCCCTGGCCAAGCCGGCCGCCGAGGAGCTGCTGCGCTATGACACGCCGGTGCAGATCCTCTACGGGCGTACGGCAACGCAGGACATGCTCGTCGGTGACCTCGAGGTCCACCCCGGCCAGCGACTGATCAACCTGCTCGGCGCCGCCAACCGCGACCCGCGACAGTTCACCGAGCCTGACCAGCTGCGCCTGGATCGCGACGAAGGCCCGGTCCTGTCCTTCGGCGGCGGTATCCACCACTGCCTCGGCGCCGCGCTCGCTCGTCTCGAAGCCCAGGTGATGCTCCCGATGCTCCTCCGGCGCTTCCCGAAGGCGTGTCCGGCCGGTGAGCCGGTGCGCCGCGGCGGCCTGATGATCCGCGGGTACACGTCGCTGCCGATCGCGTTGCACGGCTGACCGGGGGACCGATCATGAGCTCACCTTCGTTCCAGAATGCTGCGGCCGAGCCGGCCGCCGGCTACCGGCCGCAACGTGCCAAGACGCGAATCGACAGAGCCCTGCAGGCGCTCGCCCGGTCGCGGGTCGGCGGATGGCTGTTCATCAACGTCTTCCCCGTGATCGATCGGTGGCTGATCCCCCACTCACGCGGTCGGCTGAAGGTCGCGATGGGGCAGCCGATCCTCCTCCTCCACACCCGGGGCGCGCGCACCGGCGAGCCCCGGACATCACCGCTGCTCTACACCCCGCGCGGCACCGCCTCCGTCATCGTCGCCTCCAAGGCCGGCGATCACCACCACCCAGCCTGGTATCACAACCTGCGCGCGCACCCCGACAGCGTCTCCATCGAGGCCAACGGCACCCGCACCGCCGTCCACGCGCGCGTTGCCGAGGGCCCCGAGCGCGAAGTCCTGTGGCGGCTCGTCAACGACAACTACAACGGCTACGACGCCTACCAAGCCCGAGCGGGTGAGCGCGTGATCCCGATTGTCGTCCTCGAGCCGCGACCGAGTCGATGAGCGCCGCCGGCGGGCGCTGCGCGAGCGCCCGCCGGCACCGCCCGTCGCGACTCAGTGGTGGGTGATCTTCGCCACCGCGCTGGCGAACGACCCGGTGCTCAGGCCCCACGAGGGATCGCCCCACAGGAACGGCGCGATCTCGAACAGGCGCAGCTTGGCCAGCCCGATCAGCGCCTGGTAGGCGTAGGTCCTGACGTGCCGCGGGTTGGTGGAGCCCCACGTGTGGCGAGTCGAGGTCCACCCGTACTCGTTGGCCGAGACCGGCGTCCCGCCGCGGCCGGCCCGACGCATCTCGGCGAGCGCGTCACTGGCCACCTTGACCGTCTGGCTCGGCGTCGCCCCGTAGGGGTGGATCGCGACGGCGTCCAGCATCTTGCCCCGCAATGCCTTGAGCAGGCGGGGCAGCGAGGACTCGGTCCAGGCCAGCCCGCCCGTCATGACCCGCGCGTGGGGATCGACATGGCGGACGACGGAGCGGACCACCTCGTACATGCGCGCGTAGTCCATGAGGTTGACCCCGGTGCCCCAGTCGTGGATGTTGTCGGGCTCGTTCCAGACCTCGACGGTGGTCACGGGCATGTAGGGAATCGTGCGGTTGGCCTTCCAGAAGGCGCCGTGCGGGCCGTAGCGCTTCATGAACGCGCTGGCGTAATAGGCGAAATCCCCATTGTGGGCGGGGGGCAGGTAGGCGATCGCCCGCCCCGTCGAGAGATGCAGGACGTTGGAATGGTGTCCCTGGGCCCATCGCGGTGCGAACGCGAGCGTCGGTTCCCAGCGCAGGTGGGCGGACGCCATCTCGGAGACGATCAAGTCGTTATAGCTCCAGACCAGGTGATGGCGCCCGTGGACGGGAGCCTTGGGCTCGGTGATCCCCCAATCCGAATCAGCACGTCCCACCCGGCCCCCGGCCTTGTACAGCCCCTTGAGGCTGCTCATCGCCTTGGTCGGCGACCACACACTGCGCAGCTGGTTCGTGAAGATCCCGCCGACCTCGGCGCCGAAGTTGGTGGCGCCTGCCGTCGCCGGAACGGCCAGGGCAAGCAGGGACAGGAGAAGGGGTAGCCAGCGCTTCATGAGCCTCACAATGGTCGCGGGAAAGGGGACGGGGCCTAGAACACAGTCGAGCACCGGATTGTTGTGGTCAGGGCGCGCGCTCGAAGACCAGGTGGCTGTCGCGCACCGTATCGCCACCGCGACTTGAGACGATGCGTCGATGCGCGCGAAACTCGACCACTGCGTCATCCACGTGTCCAGCTGGGAGCGATCGAACCCGTTCTACCGCGACGTGCTCGGAGCCGAGCTCATCGACCAAGGCGCCGGCACCTGGGCATACCGGTTCGGCTCCGAACAACTCAACGTCCACGGCCCGGGAGTACGCCCCGATCCGGTCGCTCGGATCCCGGTGGCGCCGGGAAACAGCGACCTCTGCTTCGAATGGCCGGGGCCGATCGAGAGCGCCGCGACGCATCTCCACGAGCACGGCGTCGACATCGAGCAGGGACCCGTTCCGCGCACCGGCGCCAAGGACCGAGGGATGAGCGTCTACTTCCGCGATCCTGACGGGAGCCTCCTCGAGTTCATCTCCTACGTCTCATCGAGCCCGACCCCGGCGAGCTCCGCTCATCATTAGGGTGCCCTAACGGGCTGGTATCGTCCGTCACGCATCCGCCGCTTCAAGGAGCCACATGCCCGAACGCCGCGTCCTGTCCACCACGGTCACCGAAGCCTCCTGGCTGACCCCGAGCATGGTTCGGGTCGTCGTCGCCGGCCCTGACCTGGAGGGCTTCGACGTCGGCGCGTTCACCGACCACTACGTCAAGTGCCGGTTCGCCGACACGACGCGCTCGTACACGGTGCGCGACTGGGATCCCGAGCGCTGCCAGCTCACGCTTGACTTCGTCGTCCACGGCGACCGGGGGATCGCGGGTCCGTGGGCGGCGCGGGCCAAGCCGGGAGACACGCTGGAGCTCATGGGCCCCGGCGGGGGCTACACGCCGTCGCCGGAGGCCGATTGGCACCTCCTGGTCGGCGATGACGCGGTGCTGCCCGCGATCGCCGTCTCGCTGGAGCGGATCCCGGCCGGCGTCCCCGTATTCGCCGTCGTCGAGGTCGACGGGCCCGAGCATCGACAGCCGCTGGAGTCTCCGGGCGACCTGGAGGTCGTCTGGGTTCATCGCAGCGCCGGTGCGGGTGAGGATCCCGAGCTGCTGCTCGCGGCGGTGACGGCGCTGTCGCTTCCCGACGGCCACGGTCACGCGTTCGTGCACGGCGAGGCGACCACCGTCCGCCTCATCCGCCGTCATCTCGTGCTCGACCGCGGCCTGGCGGCCGAATCGCTGTCGGCCACCGGCTACTGGAAGCTGCGGCGCACCGATGAACAGTGGCGCGCGGAGAAGCGCGAGTGGATCGCGCAGGCGCAAGCCGACCTCGCCGGAGAGCCCGCCGCCTCCTAGCCTCCTCCCGCCGGAGGGGCGCACATCGAGGGCGCTAGGCTGGCGCCTCTCGCCGGACCTTGTTCCCGAAAGTCGAAAGGGAGTCCCTATGGAGGCCGTCAACCATCAGGTTCGCCTGGCAGCCCGGCCTGTCGGCCTGCCGAAGGAATCCGACTGGGAGCACACCGAGGAGCCGGTCGCCGAGCCGGGCGACGGTGACGTGCTGGTGAAGGTGCTCTACCTGTCGCTTGACCCCGCGATGCGCGGCTGGATGAACGACGCGCGCTCGTACATGCCGCCGGTGGGCATCGGTGAGGTGATGCGGGCAGGCGGCGCCGGACGGGTGGTGAGCTCTCGCCACCCGGGGTTCGCCGAGGGAGACTTCGTGACCGGCGTGACCGGCGTGCAGGAGTATGCGGTGGTGCCGGGCGACGGTCTGATCAAGCTCGACACGTCGTTGGCGCCGCTGCCGGTCTACCTCGGCGCGCTCGGCATGCCCGGCCTGACGGCCTACTTCGGGTTGCTGGACGTCGGCCGGGCCCGGGAGGGAGACACGGTCGTCGTCTCCGGCGCCGCCGGAGCCGTCGGGAGCGTCGTCGGCCAGATCGCCAAGCTCAAGGGCTGCCGCGCGGTCGGGATCGCCGGCGGCGAGGAGAAGTGCCGTCACGTGGTCGAGGATCTGGGCTTCGACGCCGCCATCGACTACAAGGCAGGCAACGTGGCCACGTCACTGCGCCAGCACTGCCCGGATGGCATCGACGTCTACTTCGACAACGTCGGCGGCGAGATCCTCGACGCCGCCCTGGCCCAGTTGCGCCGTCATGCCCGGGTCGTGCTCTGCGGCGCCATCTCGCAGTACAACACCACCGACGGGATGCGCGGACCCTCGAACTACATGTCGCTCCTCGTCAACCGCGCCACCATGACCGGGTTCCTGGTGTTCGATTTCGTCGACCGCTATGCCGAGGCGATGCAGGAGATGGGAAGCTGGCTCGCCGCCGGCAAGCTGACATCGGTCGAGGACATCGCCACCGGCGGGGTGGCTCGGTTTCCCGACACCCTGCTGCGGCTCTTCCGGGGAGAGAACACGGGCAAGCAGGTGCTGGAGATCGCCGCCGGCTGAGCGGGCGGCCCCGCACGGAGGTGAGCGGCGCGCGATGACCGATGATGCGCTGCGGCGCGTCGAGGCGCTGGTCGGTGTCGGGCTGCGCCTGGCGCGCTCCGCGCCCTCGGGCCGCGTGCTCCTCGGCCAGCTGGCGGCCGGGATCGACCCCGCGTGGATCCCGCGGCCGTGGGGAGACGACCTCGCCGCCGAGCTGGAGGCGGCGCGGCGCCATCCCCCGGAGCCGCTGGGCGCCAAGCAGATCGAACGGGCGCTGCGCGACGCCTGGGGGACGCGCGCCACCGACGAGCTCGACGAGCTCGACACCGAGCCGGCGGCGATCACGCCCACGTCGCAGGTGCACCGCGCAGTCGCCGACGGCACGCCCGTGGCCGTCAAGGTGCTCCGCCCGGGGCTGGCCCGGTCCGTCGCCCAGGACCTCGCCCTGCTCGACTCGATGCTCGGACCGCTGGCGGGCGCGTTTCCGGCGCTGGATGCGCGGGCGGTTGTGCGCGAGGTTCGCGACCGGGTGCTCGATGAGCTGGACCTCGAGCACGAGGCCGGTGCGCAGCGACGCTTTCACCGGGCGCTGCGCGGCCATCCGTGGCTCATGGTCCCGGCGCCCGTGATGCGCCTCGCGCACGCCGGGGTGCTGGTCAGTGAATGGGTTGACGGGTCAACGCTGTGGGATGCCCCGGACCGCGACCAGGCCGCCGCGCGCCTGGTGCGGTTCGGCCTCGGGGGCGCGACCGCGGGGCTCATGCACGCCGACCTCAATCCCGACGACGTTCTCGTCAGACCCGACGGCGGCCTCGCGATCCTGGACTTCGGGGCCTGGTGCGAGGTGGATCGCGACCGCCTCACGCTGGTCACGAGCATGGTCGAGGCGTTTCCCACCCGAGACGTCGAGGGGTTCTCGGCGGCTGCGCAGCGGCTGGGTTGGCTGCCGCCGACCGCGGGCGCGGAAGCCTTTGCGCTCATCGATCACGCGCTGGACGGGCTGCGCGGCCCACGTCCGGCGCGGCTCGATCGCGACGCGGTGTTCGCCGCCGCCGGTCGCCTGCGCGATCGCCCCGACGCCCTCGCCCGGGTCATCCTCGCCGGGGCGCTGTCCGCTCAGGACCTGTGGCCGGCCCGCGGCGTCGCCCAGCTGTTCGGGACGATCGCGCGAATCGGCGCGACCGGCCGGTGGGAGGAGCTCATTCGCGAGGCGCTGCGCGACGGCTGGCGCGCCGCCGGCGATTGAGCGCCCGTCGCCCGCCTCGAGCAGCGGCGAGACGACCGGCCACCCGGGCCGCTCACGCCCGATAGTGACCGGCGTCGCCCCGCCGCCTCAGGCGCCACGGCCCGTGACGCCACAGCGAGAACCGCAGCAAAAAGAAGAGCGGGATCACGAGCCAGAAGCCGGCATGACCGTCGTGGTGGTGAGCCCCCGCCGAGATCGCGACCAGCGCGATCACGATCGGAAGCAGCCCGATCATGCCCACGCGGCGCAGGCCGAATCGCCCCTCGGAGGTCGGCTCGGGCGGGAGGTCGGTGAGCAGCTGCTCGAGCTGACCGAGAGTCTTGGCCTGATAGCAGCGCTCGATCCGCTCCTGGAACTCCTCGGTGTCAAGCCGGCCTTCGGCGTGGTGGCGGCGGAGGTGCTCGCTCGTCGCATCGCGATCGGCATCGGCGGCCCGGAGGTTCGGATCCCGCCGGGCGCGCAACCCGTGTGTGTCGTCTTCGTACATGCTCGTCGCCCGCTTTCGTTGGATGATCGACAGAGCGTGACGCCGTGGCCGGTCCCTGTCGTCGCCCCGCGGGCGGCTTGTTCGCTGCTCCCGGCGACCGACCAGCCGGCGGTCGGCTACTCCCGGGGGCGTAGACGGGGCCGCGCCCCACAGCCGATGCCGACGCCGATGGGCGCGGCTATCGTGGCGCTGTGAGACGGCTCGCTCACCGGGCGCTGAGCGCAATCCAGCCGGTCGACGTCCGCCTGGCGGCGATCGCCGCCGCGGTTCAGATCGGCGGCACCCTCGGCGCGTCCGGCCATCGCGACGCGCACGGTCATCATGGCTGCTGGTGGTCTGCCTCCTGCCACGCCGCGACGCACCTGAACGGCGTCGGGCTCGTCCTGTTGGCCGTCGGCCCGCTGGCGTTGCTGGTGCGGCGCCAAGCGCCGCGCGCCGCCCTCGCCGTGATCTTTGCCGTGGCGCTGCTGTACGTGTCGCTGGGATATCTCCAGGGCCCCAACTATTTCTCGCTGGCGGTGGCCGTGTTGGCGACGGTGAGGACCGGGGACCGTGTCGCCGCTCGCCTCGCCGTGATCGCCGGATGGGTGCTGTTCCTGTGGCTTCCGGCGGCGCTCGGAGTCGCCGGCGCGCCGACCGTGCTCGCGGCGCTCTCGATCGCGGCGTGGCTCGTGGTCCTGCTCGCCGCGGCCGAGGCGCTCCGCGGCCGCCAGGAGCGGGCCGCGCACGCCCGCCAGGCGCGCGACGATGCGGCCCGCCGTCAGGCCGACCAGGAGCGACTGCGCATCGCGCGGGAGCTGCATGACGTGCTGGCGCACAACATCTCCTTGATCAACGTTCAGTCCGGCGTCGCCCTGCACCTGATCGACGAGCGGCCCGAGCAGGCGCGCATCGCGCTGGAGGCGATCAACGAGGCCAGTGCCGACGCGCTGCGCGAGGTCCGCTCGGCGCTCGACGTCCTGCGCGGCAGCGCCGAGGAGCCGCCGCGGACGCCGACGGTCGGGCTGGCCCGTCTCGACGAGCTCGTGTCGCGCGCCTCGGCGACGGGGGTCGGGGTTTCCCTCGAGGTGCAAGGTGTCCGGCGTCCGCTGCCCGCGAGTGTCGACCTGGCGGCGTTCCGGATCGTGCAGGAGTCGCTGACCAACATCGTGCGCCACGCCGAAGCGGGCAGCGCCACGGTGCAGCTCACCTATGGGGATGACGATCTCACCGTGCAGATCGACGACGACGGCCCGGGCGGTGGGGTGGGGGCGGTCGGCGGCAGCGGGATCGCGGGGATGCGCGATCGGGCGACGGCGCTCGGAGGCGAGCTGGAGGCGGCTCGTCAGCCGACCGGCGGCTTCCGCGTGCGCGCGCGACTCCCGCTGGGGAGCCGAGCGTGATCGAGTGGCGGGCGCGTCGTCGATGATCCGCGTCCTCCTCGCCGACGATCAAGCGCTCGTGCGCGCCGGCTTCCGCGCGCTGCTCGACGCGCAGGACGGGATCGAGGTTGTCGGCGAAGCCCAGGACGGCCGGCAGGCCGTCGCGCTGGCGGCAAGCCACGCGCCCGATGTCGTGCTCATGGACATCCGGATGCCGGTCCTCGATGGACTTGCGGCGACGCGCGAGATCGCGCGTGACCGCCGCTTGGACGCCGTCCGGATCGTCATCCTGACCACGTTCGAGCTTGACGAGTACGTGTTCGAGGCGATCCGCGCCGGCGCGGCCGGGTTCCTGGTCAAGGACACCAGGCCGAGCGAGCTGATCGAGGCCGTGCGAGTGGTCGCCGGCGGTGACGCGCTGCTCTCTCCGTCGGTCACCCGCCGGCTGATCGGGGAGTTCGCGGCCCGGGCGAAGGAGCCGCCGAGCTCGACCGCGCTCGAGGAGCTCACCGACCGCGAGCGCGAGGTGATGGCGCTCGCGGCCGCGGGCCTCTCCAACGAGCAGATCGCGAGCCGGCTCGTCGTCAGCATCGCGACCGCGAAGACCCACGTCAGCCGGGCGATGGTCAAGCTCGGGGTCCGCGACCGCGCCCAGCTGGTCGTCCTCGCCTACGAGACGGGACTCGTCCGGCCCGGCTGGCTCGAGTAGTTCCCGTTGCTCAGTCCAGGCGAGCGGTCCGGACGGCTGTTCCGTGCCTCCACGAGAGGGTCGAGCCGTGCAGCGCGAGTGACCGCGCGGCCAGCTTCGCGCCGGAATCCAGCACGCGAACGCCGCGCGCGTCGGATCGCTGCAGCTGCCGGATGAAGGTCGGCTTGCCGATCGAGCGCGCGGTCGCGATCCAGGCGACCGCGCCGTCACGCTTGAGCACGAGCGAATCGATCGACTGAAAGGCCTCGACGCCGACCCTCGTCGTCGCCGGCCGCTGGGCCAGGAACGCCCCGGTCGTCAGGCGGCGGACGTTCACGATGGCGTACCCGGTGTCCACGCCCGAGACCCGCAGCCCGTACGCCGCGATCCGGCCGACCACTCGGACGGCCTCGACGCGCGCGACGCGGAGGGAGATGCCGGTCGCGCCCAGCCGGTAGCTGCGGCGCGCCCCGGCGACGCAGCCGTCGGCGTGACCCTTGAACGCGTAGACCCGGGCCACCGCATCGCCGGCGATGGTCCGGGCCGACGAGGGACCGCACACCGCTCGCGGGAGGTGTCCCGCCCCGGCGGCGGAGCGGCCGGCGGCCGGCGTGAGGACAGACCCGGCGAGGAACGTGATCGTGGCGAGGAGCGGGAGGCGGCGTCGCATTCCGAGCATACGGCGCTCCGCCGCTACAGCCGTCCGTGGTGGACGGCTTCGATGTTGTTGGCGTCGGGGTCGAGGACGAACGCGCCGTAGTAGTCGGGGGAGTACTCGGGCCGGAGGCCCGGGGGGCCGTTGTCGCGGCCGCCGGCGGCCAGCGCCGCCTGATAGAAGGCGTCGACCTGCTCGCGCCGGTCCGCCGCGAACGCGATGTGGACCGCCGTACACGGCGGGTGATCGAGGGAGATCGCAAAGTCGTCGGCTTCGAGCAGCCCGAACGTCACCTCGCGCGCGTCGTCGCGCCACTTTCCCAGCTCGGCGAAGCCCAGCGGGGTCAGGGCTCGCCGGTAGAACTCACGGCTGCGAGCGAGATCGCTGACCCCGATGCTGACGTGGTCGATGACGACGCGACGCCTCGGCACGGTCCGGAACTCTACAAGCCACAGCGCTCAGGCCGCGCGGGCCCGTCCGAGCACTCGCGGCGCGACCGGGTAGACGCGCGCACCGGGCGGAAAGCCGAAGCCGCGGCACCGCTCGAGCGCAAAGCCGGCGCCGGTGATCGCCGCCACGGTGTCGCGATCGGTGTGACAGCCGCCCATCGCTCGCGACCAGACCGAGTCGACCCGCCGCTGCCAGCGGGCAAAGCGCGGTCGTCGTGACCGGACGTGCTCATAGAAGCGAAGCTCGCCGCCGGCGCGCAGCACCCGGCGAAACTCGGCCAGGGCCGCGCGCTGGTCGGGAACCGAGCAGAGCACCCCGCACGCGACCACGACGTCGACCGAGGCCGGCGCGAGCTCGAGTGAGTCGGCGACGCCCGCGACGACCCGGACGGGGACGGGAGCGTTGACGGCCGCCTTCTCGGCCTGACGCCGCAGATAGGGCTCAGGCTCAACCGCGATCAGCTCGCTCACGCTCGGCGGGTAGTGCTCGAAGTTGATGCCGTTGCCGGCGCCGACCTCGACGACGCGACCGCTCGTTCCCGCCACGAGCTCCTGACGCAGCTCGCGCTCGCCCGTTCCGCGGTCGCGCCCGCAGAAGCGATGAAAGAACCGCGCGAAGAGGGGATTCTGGAGCTCTTGGGCCATGACCTCCACGCTACCCCGGTCAGGGAACGCAAACGGGATGATGGTCGACGCCGCCGATCGGGGAGGATGCAGGCGTGGCGCTGCCGGAGGACGTGTCGCGCTATCTCGAGCGCGTCGTCGATGAGCTCAGGAATGCTCTCGGCGAGCGGTTGCAGGCCGTCTACGGGCTCGGTGGCCTCGCGCTCGGAGATTTCCGCGCCGGCGGCTCGGACGTCGACGTCTACGCGATCGTCGACGGGCCGCTGAGCCACGAGCGCAAGCTCTCGGTGGCGGAGGCCTGCCGTCATCGTCGCCTTCCCTGTCCGGCCCGCAAGCTGGAGCTGGTCGTCATCCGGGCAGCGATCGCCGCCGCGCCGGGAGCCGCCCCCGACTGGGAGCTCAACCTCAACACGGGGGAGGGACGGCCCGACCATGTCGGTGTCGATCCCTCGGCGGAGCCCCGTCACTGGTTCGTCGTCGATCTGGCGGTCGCCCGTCAATCGGGGCTGACGCTGTTCGGACCCGACGCGCGGGAGCTGATCGCCGCTCCGGAGGCGTCCGCCGTGCGGGCCGCCCAGCGTGAGGTCGTCGCGTGGTACGCCCGCCACGGCGAGGCGGCCGAGGCGGTGGCCGCCGCGTGCCGGGCCTGGCACTGGCAGGTGACCGGCCGCTTTGCCGCCAAGCGCGAGGCGGTTCACTGGGCCGCGGAGCGTCTGTCGGCGGCGGACGGGCTTGACACCTAGCGAGCCGATGCCTAGACTCGCTATGTATGAGGAACGACGCGCTCAGCGGACAGCTCGATCCGATGATCCTGGCGACGATCGCCGACGAGCCGGCGCACGGCTACGCGATCCTCCAGCGGCTCAAGGATCGCAGCGGCGGTGCGTTCGATCTCGCCGAGGGCACGATCTATCCGGCGCTGCATCGCCTGGAGCGCGACGGCCTGCTGAGCAGCGCGTGGTCTAACGAGGGGGGACGCCGGCGTCGCGTCTACCAGGTGACCCGGGCCGGTCGTTCGGCGCTCGCGGTGCGCCGGCGCGAGTGGGGCCACTTCGCGGCCGCGGTCGAGGCGGTGCTCGGATGACCTGGCTCGGTCGCCTCGGCAGCGAGCTCGGCGCACGCGGCGTTCCCCGCCGCGAGCGGCTCCGCATCGCGCTCGAATTCGAGGACCACATCGCGTGCGAGCCCGGCTGCGAGGACCGCCTGGGCGATCCTCGGGAGCTGGCGGTCAGCTTTGCCGAGGAGCTGGCGAGCGCCCGGACGCGACGCTCGGCGCTGCAGGGCTTCGCGGCGCTGGCGCTCGTCGCGGTCGTCCTCGCCCTGTCTCAACTCATGATCGGCCGTGCCGGCGGCTATCCCGGCTTCGATCACGGACTGTCGCTGGCGCTCTTCATCCCGGCCTTGGTCGGCATGTTCGTCACGCCGCAGGTGGCGCTGGTGGCCGGCTCGCTGGCCGCCGTGCGCGCGCTTCGCCGGCGCCATTCGCCCCGTCTGCCGGCGGCCGAGATCCGGCTCATCGAGCGGCGGGCCCGGGTCGCCCTGCTGGCCGGGATGGCGACTGTCGGCGGTCTGGAGCTGTACGTCGTGAACTTCTCGCGGGTGCTCCCCGCGTGGTACCTGGCGGTGATCGGGGGCTCAGCGGCGGTCGCGGGGCTCGTCGTGGGGGCGGCGGTCAGGGGTCTGTCGCGCGCCCGGGGGATCGTGTCCGGCGCTCCCGGGGCGACCGGTGACGTCTACGACGACCTCCCGGTGCTCCGCTGGTCGTGGTTGCGCCGCCGCGCCTGGCGGCTCGGGGCCATCGGCTCGCTGGCCGTCGCGGCGCTCGTGACCGTGCTCGAGGCCAAGGCCGAGCGCTCGGTGAGCGAGGGGCTGCAGCGCGGGATCGCCGAGGGACTGGTCGCCGCCGCCGGCTACGCCCTGCTCGGCCGCGTCGTGGGGCTCTTTCCGCAGCGCGGTGGCGGCCCCCGCCTCGCGCCGGCGGGAGCCGCTGTCAACCTGATCGGCGGCGGCGATGATCAGCTCGCCGGCGACGAGGATCGCTCGCGCGCGGAGTCGATCCTGCGCGCGGGCTTCGCCGACGGGCGCCTGGGCATCGAGGAGCTGACCGCGCGCGTCTCGGCGGTGCACGCCGCCGAGACGGTCGGCGAGGTGCGCGACGCCCTCGGCGGCCTTCCCGGCGCTCCCTGAGGCCGGCGGCCGGCGCACGGCACGATCTTTTGTGGAGCGGTGCGGCCATTCCTTCAAGGTCGAGCCGTGAGGGGTCGATGCTCTGCGTGCTATGGATCCAGCTCTCGAGACGCTGGCTCATGCCGGCCCCGCCGACGGAGGCTCGACGGTCGACGTCTCCGTGCTGCGCGCCGTGGTCGCCGTCCAGCACGAGCTGGGTGCCGTCGGTCTTGACCTCAAGGCCGTCATGCAGCGCATCGCCGACCGTACCCGCGAGCTGACGGGCGGCACGTCGGCGGCGGTTCGCCTGCTCGACGGCGATGCCCTCGTCTGCGGAGCCACGAGCGGCGCGCCCGAGATCGCGCGTCCCCACCGTCTGCCGATCGGCGACAACCTCTCCGGCCACGCCATGCGCAGCGGGCGGTCCCTGCTGTGCGTCGACACCGAGAACGACGAGCGCGTGGACTCCGCGCTGTCGCGCAGTCGGGGGGTTCGCTCGATCATCGCCGTGCCGCTGCTGCATGGTGGCCAAGCCGTCGGGCTGCTCCTGCTCTACGGCGACGAGGCCGGAGCGTTCGGCGAGCGTGATGTCGTGATGATGGAGCTCCTGTCCGTCGTGCTGTCCGCCGCGATGGCGCACGCCGCCGAGTTCGAGGCCAAGCGCGATCAGGTCAAGGCGCTGGCCCGCTTCGAGGCGACCTTCGCGGGCGCGGTCGCCGGGATGCTCCTCATGGACGTGGACGGCCGGATCACCGATTCCAACCCGGCGATCGAGCGGCTGCTCGGATACCAGCACGGCGAGCTCAACGGTCGCCGGACCTCGGAGTTCGTGCATCCCGACGATCGCGAGATCGCGCGCCGGGCCTACCGGGAGATGGTGGCCGACGGTCGCACGCCGCTGCGCCTGCAGCATCGCTTCATCGGCCGCGACGGCGAGGTCCGCTGGGTGGACGTGTCGGCGTCGCTCGTGCCCGATCCGGATGGGCAGACGAGCTTCGTCATCGGGATGTTCCAGGACGTCACCCAGCGCAAACAGGCCGAGGCCGCGCTCGTCGCCCAGGCCGCGCTCAACGAGCACCAGGCGTTGCACGACGGCCTGACCGGGCTTGCCAATCGAACGTTGTTTCGCGATCGCATCGAACATGCCGTGCAGCCGAGGCGGCGCGCCGACGGCCGCGCGGCCGTGATGGTGATCGACCTCGACGGGTTCAAGGAGATCAACGACTCGCTCGGCCACGCCGCCGGCGACGACCTGCTCGTCGAGCTCGGTCAGCGGATGCGGGCAGCGGGCCGCAGCTCGGACACGGTGGCTCGGTTGGGCGGAGACGAGTTCGGGGTGCTCCTACCCCAGGCGGACGTTCCCGGCCATGTCCGGGGGGCGGTGGAGCGGATGCAGGCCGCGATCGAGAGCCCGATCATGCTGCACGGCATGGAGCTGTCGTTGGAGGCGTCGATCGGGGTCGCCCTGTATCCCGATGACGGGGAGGACGTCGAGACGCTGCTCAAGTGCGCCGACAGCGCGATGTATCACGCCAAGACGGAGAAGTCGGGCTGGGCGCTGTACGACTCGACTCGCGTGCGCCAGGACACCGCGCGGTTGACGATCATGAGCGAGCTGCGCCAGGCGCTCGACCGGGGCGAGCTCGAGCTCTACTACCAGCCCAAGGCGGTTCTCGCCACCGGCGAGGTCCACGGCGTCGAGGCGCTGCTGCGGTGGAACCATCCCGTCCGCGGCCTCGTCGGGCCCGACGAGTTCATTCCGGTGGCGCAGCGGACAGGTCTCATCAAGCCGCTGACCCGCTACGTGATCGACGCGGCGTTGCGCCAGTGCCGGGCGTGGCTCGATGACGGCATCCGGTTGGCGGTCGCGGTCAACCTCTCGGCGCCCAATCTCGTCGACAACGAGCTTCCGCAGCAGGTGGCGGGGCTCCTGGGACGCTGGAACGTGGAGCCCGACCTCCTCGAGCTCGAGATCACCGAGTCAGCCATGCTCGGCGACCCGCTGCGGACGAAACTGATCCTCGAGCGCCTGTCGGCGATGGGACTGCGGCTCTCCATCGACGACTTCGGGACCGGGTACTCGTCGCTCGCCTCCCTTCGCCGCATGCCGGTGAGCGAGATCAAGATCGACCGGTCGTTCGTCATGAACATGGTGCAGGACGAGGACGACGCCACGATCGTGCGGTCGACCATCGACCTCGGCCGCAACCTCGGCCTCGACGTCGTCGCCGAAGGCGTCGAGAGCGAGCAGATATGGAACCGCCTGACGGCGCTCGGCTGCACCGCGGCGCAGGGCTACTACCTCAGCCGGCCCGTCCCCGCCGACGAGCTGCAGGCGTGGCTTCATCAGCGCCGCCCCTCGCCCGAGCCGGTGCCCGCGGCCGCGCCGGTCTGACCTGCGGCAGGCGGCGGTCAAACCCCTGACGTCGTGCGCGTCACGGATCGCGCCGAGCCGGACAATGGGCGAGCGATGGCCAGACACGCCGATCCCGCCCGGGCCTTCGAGGATCTGTTCGAGGCGCACTACTGGGCGGTGCGGGGCTACGTGCTGCGGCGAGCGCCGGCGTCGATCGTCGATGACGTGGTGGCGGAGACGTTCCTCGTCGCCTGGCGGCGCCCGGACGTGGTCGGCGACGATCCGAGGCCCTGGCTTCTCGGGGTCGCCCGCCGTCTCATGGCCAATCAGTTTCGCGCCGAGCGCCGCCGCGGCGCCCTGGTGGCCCGGCTGCAGGGCCTGGTCGGTCCGGCGCCGGCGTGGGAGCCGCCGGCGGGAATGAGCGCTCCGCTGGCGAACGCCGTCGCCGCCCTCTCGGCCCGCGAGCGCGAAGCCCTGCTGCTCATCGCCTGGGACGGCCTGGATCCCGGCCGGGCCGCTCAGGTCGCCGGATGCAGCCCACCCGCGTTCCGCGCTCGTCTGCACCGCGCTCGCCGACGTGTCGCCGCTGCCCTTGACGAGTCAACCCGTCCGTCTCATCCGCCGATCGCCGAGGAGGCATCGTGACCGACCATGACCGCGTCACCACGGCGCTTTCCGACGCCAATCCGGTCGATCCGGCAGCGAACCCGAGCCCTCAGGACCGGGCGCGGGCCGACGCGATCCGACGCCGCGTGCTCAGCTCCCCGGCGCGCTCGCGGCCCCGCGCCGTGGCGCTCGTTCCGATCGCTCAGTACGGTCCTCGTGCTCGCCGTCGTCGCGGTGTTCCTCGCCGTCGGCGGCCCCCATCCCCGCGGGGCGCCGGCAGCGGGCGGCGCCCAGCGCACGCTCATCCTGCAGGCCCTCCCGACCGTCGCGACGCCGGCCATCACGCCGGCGGCGATGGCGCACGAGCTGCGGATCGTGCGGGAGCGGCTCGCCGCCGTGTCGGACAGCCCGCACGCCACGCTCATCGATGGTCACCGGATTCGCGTCGCCCTCGGTCGACGTGTCTCACCGGCCAAGCGGGCGCGGATCCTCGGGCTCCTCGTCGCCTCCGCCCAGCTGTACTTCTATGACTGGGAGGCCAACGCCCTGACGCCCGGCGGCCGGACCGTCGCCGGTCAGCTGGTCACCCGGGATCCGAGCGCGCTGCGGATCAGCCAGGGGGGCGGCGCCGCGCCCGGTGATCCGGGTAGCGGAGGCATGTCGCTCTACGACGCGGTGACGCTCGCCGCCCGGCAGACGCCGGCCACCCCGGCGGCGACGCTGTCGCGCCTGGGGGCGCAGTACTACCTGTTCGGCGAGCCGGGGAGCGCCGCCTGCGCCGCCGCGGTCGCCGACCGCGCCGCCCTCGCCGGCGGCCGCCACTGCTTGCTGGCGGGTCCCACCGACGAGGCCGCGACGACCGCTCGCGGCCACGCGATCGCCGACCTTGACGCCGGCCTCCCGGCCGGCGTGACCGCGGCCGAGGCTGCCGCACAGGGGCGGGTGCTCGTCGTCCCGCAGGGGACGGTCGTCGTCCAGGCCGCGAACCCGGGCGTCTCACCCGCGACCCCGTTCGCCGCCGGGACGGCCCGGTTCTACGTCCTGCGCGATAGCGTGGCCCTGACCGGTCGCGACGTCACCAACCCGACGGCCGGCACCGGCCCGTCGGGCACACCCGAGGTCCGGTTTGACTTCACCGACCGGGGCGCGGCGAGGTTTCAGTCGGTCACCGCGCGCATCGCCCATCGCGGGGCCGCCGTCAGCCCTCCTCGGCCAGGTCGAGGACCAGCACTTCGCCGTCGTTCTCGGCGGCACCGAGAGTCAGCTGCTGACGGTGCCCTCGATCGACTTCAGGCAGTACCCGGACGGTCTCATCGAGAGCGCCGGCAACCGAGGTGCCGACATCACCAGCCCGATGACGGCGGCCGCGGCCCGGGACCTCGCGACCGAGCTGCGCTCCGGCGCGCTGCCCCTCGCCCTCCGCGTCGCTCAGTAGTCCGAACTGGTTAGGCGGGGGCGCCGCCGGTCTGCAGCTCGGCCCGGATCGACTCGGCGAGACCGGCGAGCAGGCGCACCTCGCGGTCGCCGATGCTCGGACGCGACTCGGCGGCCAGGCAGCACAGCACGTAGAGCCGCATGTCCGACATCTCGATCGGGACCCCGAGCCACGCCCGCACGCCGAGATGGCGGGCCATGGCGAGGTCACTCACTCGGGGATCGCTGGCCGCATCGCAGATGTAGTTGCCGATCCGACCGTCGAGCATGCGCTGACAGAACGTGTTCTCGAGCGCCACCGACGCCGTGTCGAACGACCCTCGTCCCGGCCACTCACCGTCGACGCGCAACGCCGTCTCGTACCCATCGCGGATCTCGGTCAGGAGGGCGACATCGGTGTCGAGGAGGTCGCGCGTCATCCGCAGCAACTGATCCAGGCGCCAGTCGGTGTCAGCCGACGGCCTCGAGGCCTCGCCGACCCACGCCAGCGGGATCCCGCATTCCGGGCACGTCGTCCCGTGGGCGTTGCGAGGCGCATAGCTGAGAACGCCACAGCTCAGACACCGTAGATAGGGCACGGCGCTACGCCTCGACCAGCCCGTTCACGCGTGCCACCGTATCACCTGAACGGTGCGCTTGCGGCGATTGATCATCAATGTTTGAGCGGGTTGGCCGAGACCGGGCCCCGGGGGCCGCGGACGCCGACCGCCGCTCTAGCTGAGTGGCTTCAGCCGCGTCTGCTCGACGCGCGCGAGCTTGCGGCGCAGCCGGACGTACTGGCGCTGCTGCTCGGCGGTGCGCGTGTACTTCCGGTAGGCGAGGTTCGTGCGCTCGAGCGGATCGGCCTTCAGGTCGTACATCTCCCACTGATCGGGGACCTTGCCGTTGGCGTCGTAGTAGCGGGCGAGCTTGTAGCGCTGCTCGCGGATGCTGACCACATGGTTTGGCGGCCGTGGGTAGGGACCCTTCGCTTGCCCGGATTGGAAGTCGTCGTAGGTGAACACGGTGTAGTCCTGCGACGGCTTCGGGGCGTGGCTCAGGATCTGATCGGAGTAATCGACGCCCTGCCAGGCGGCCCGGGCGCTCGCCGGCGCATTGACGAGGCTGGCGAGCGTCGGCAGGAAATCGACGTGTGACACGAGCGCGTCGGTGGTCCGCGCCTTCTTGAACAGCCGAGGATTGGAGTAGACGAGCGGAACCCGGATCGCCTCTTCATAGAAGTTGAAGTTCTTCTGGCGCATCCCGCCGTGGGTGGTGCCCATCTCGCCGTGATCGGCGGTCGCGATGACCAGCGTTTTGTCGAGCAGGCCGGTGCTCGTCAGCGTGTCGAGGATCTTCACCAGGTACCCGTCCGATGACTTCATCAGGTTCCCGTAGAAGTTCAGGTAGTTGCGCTTCATCTGCGGCGTCGGAATCGGGCCGGAGAGATTGAAGATCCGGAGGAACTCCGCCTGCACGCTCGGCTTGGTCGACAGGTCCTCGTTCGCGGTCGCGGGTGGCTCGATCTCGCCCTGCAGCCACGTGTTGTCGTAGCCGTCGGCGTCGTAGTTCTTCGGATAGAACAGAACATCATGGGGGTTGACCAGCGAGACGACCATGAAGAACGGCTGGCTCTGCGCGGCCGTCGTGGTGAGGTATTGGAGAGCGCCCTCGTTGCCCTCGGACGCCGTTCCCTGGGCGTTCATGAAGCGCCCGTCGTTGTCGTAGGAGCCCCCGCCCGCCTCGGCGGCGTCCTGGTTGGCGCCCGCGTCCTGGGGATTCCAGCGGGTGAAGCCGTACTGGTTGACGTCCTGCGGCACGTAGGTCGAGCCGTTGGCCGGCTTGACGCAGTGGAACTTCCCCTTGTAGACGGGGTTGTAGCCGGCGGCGGCCACGACGGTCGCGGGGTTCTTGAAGGTCGTCGCAAGCTCGACCTGCGCGGGGTACTGCGCGACGGGCATGTCGGTCTCGAGCGTGTACTTGACGCCGTGCTGGGCCGGGAAGTAGCCGGACATCAGCGTCGAGCGCGCCGGCGAGCACATGCACGCGTTCGTGAAGGCGTTCTCGAACGTCAGGCCATGGTCTTGGAGCCGGGTGAGCCCCGGCATGTTGCGCTTGGTCCATCCGGGCGGGAAGTGCTGGACGGCGCGCTGCTGGTCGGTGAGAAACACGAGGACGTTCATCCCCGCGACCGGGTTGGCCGGCGATGGGCGCTGGGCGCGCGGGCGCGCGTCGGCCGCTGTGGCCTGCGCGCCGAGGACCGCCATGCCGGCGCCCGCGGCCGACTTCAGTAGGTCGCCGCGAGTGATCCCGCGCCGTCGGGGGCCGTCGCCGGCGTTGTTCATATCAGTGCCTCTCGTAGGTGCACGTCAGCGCGTCATCGCGCGCGTCACGCGCTTGAAGATGGCGACGGCGTTGCTCGCGAACGCCGCCGAGTAGACGTTCTTGCCATCGGGGCTGACCGCGACCGAGCTGACGCCGAGCAGGCCGCGAGCCGGCGTGCAGCCCGGCAGCACGCGTCCGACGAGGCATCCCGGAGCCCGTGGCTTCTGGGTCACCGCGCCGGAGCCGGCGTTGCGATCGAAGACGTCAAGCGCCCCCGAGGTGAACGCAGCCGCATAGACCGTGGCGCCGTCCGGCGAGACGGTGAGCCCTTCCGGAGCTTTGAGCTGGCGAGCGAGCGAGCAGCCGACCGCCAGCACGTTGATGACACAGGCCGACGTGCCGGTCAGCTGGCTGAGCTGACCCGTCGAGGAACGGGTGAACGCCGTCACGGTGTTACTGATCAGCGACGTCACGTAGACATCGCTGTCGTCGGGGCTGACCGCCACCGCGTTGGCGCCCGCGATCTCGTTGCCCACCGTGCAGCCGGAGATCGCCGTGCTGGCGATGCAGCCGGTGCCCGACTGCGTCAGAGCGCCGCCGGAGGAGTTGCGCACGAACGTGTCGACCGCGTTGCTCCCGGGCGCGGCCACGTACACGTTGGCGCCGTCGGGACTCACGGTGACGCCTTCCGGGTTGCCCAGCCCGATGCCGGTGGTGCAGCCGGCGATCGGCGTGTTGACGATGCAACCCGTCGCGTCGGCCGGCTGGGTAAGGGCTCCGGTCGACGCGTCGCGAGAGAACACCGCGAGCCCACTGCCGGCGAAGGCGCCGACGTAGACACTGGCTCCGTCAGGGCTGATGGCGACGACGTCGGGACCATCGAGGCCCCGGCCGGTCGTGCATCCGGTCGTCGCGGCGTTGGCGATGCAGCCGGCCCCGCCGGGCAGCTGGGTGAGAGCGCCCGTCGCCGGGTCGCGCTGCAGGACGACGACGGCGTTGCCGGCGAGGGCGGTCGCATAGACGTTCCTGCCGTCGGGGCTGACCGCGACTGAATTCGGGGCACCGATGCCGACCGCCGGAGCGCAGCCGTCGGCCGCGTAGAGAGCGATACATCCGTCGGGCCCCGACCGTTGCGTCAGCTTCCCGTTCGGTCCGCTGCGAGTGAAGATCGCAACCGCGTTGCTCCTCGACGACGCGACATATACGTTGCGGCCGTCGGGACTGACCGCGATGGCGTGCGAGCCCAGGAAGGGAGCGGCACCCCGTAACGCGCGCACCCGAGCGCAGCCGGCGCGAGGCGTGGAGCGATCGACCAGGCACCCGCTGGGCCCCGATAGCTGAGCCAGCGATCCGAGTGCCGTCACCGGCTGGCGGCTCCGTTGCGGTGTCGGCGCAGCGATCGCTGCGGCAGGCGTGAGGGCCGCGAACGCGCATAGCAACAGCGCGCACCGCGTCCGTGGGGAGACGAGTGACATGGATGGGGGGCAGTACGCCGTGTGGCCCACTGCCGCGGTGGCGCCGACGAGCGCAACCGGACTCCGACACTAGTGGCATCCGGTACAAGATCGCCGCTCCGGCACACAATTGTGGAGCTTTCGGGTGCACTGGTCCCCGAGGCCCCACGGTTTGGGCGGCAAACCGGCGTGATCGCCCCGATCGGACCCGCGCCTAGACTGACGGGCGGATGAGCTTTCTCGGTGGCGGCCGTTCCTCAGACGGCGATCTCGACGTGAATCGTCAGCCGGTGCGCGCGCATTACGAACAGCGGCGGGCGACCCGCTCAGACCGCCTGTGCGGCGGCACCCTGGCGTGCGACCGCTGTGATGTGCCGATCGACCCGGGCGGCGCCCCGATCTCGCTGGGCCACACCCTGATCTGCCCGTACTGCGGGCGCCAGGCGGCGGCGCGCGACTTCCTCTCGCTCGCCGCGCCGACGCGACCGGCGCGGGTGGCGGTGCGGATCACCCGCCCGGCGCACCGCTCCGGCTGACCGTGGCCCTCCCCTAGCGCTCCTCGGCCGACAGCTCGGCGACGATCTCGTCCAGCTCGGGAACCTCGGCGCGCAGCGACGGCAGGTTGACGACGATGCCCTCCTGAGTGCTGCGCGCGAGCACGACCACGGCCGGTTCGTCGGCCGACGGGTTCTCCTCGCGGTGGGGCAGGTAGGGCGGGACGTAGACGTAGTCGCCGGGAGAGGTCTCGACGCGGCGCTCGGCGTCATCCTCGAGGAACACGAACACCGGGTGGCCGGACACGACGTAGATGCCGGTCTCGGCTTCGCCGTGATGATGGTCACCGGAGAGCATCCCGGGAGCGATCCGGCTCTCGCCCATCCAGATCTTGCGCGACCCGTTGCGGGCCCCCGAGATGGCCTCGTAGCGCCGCATTCCCGGGGTCTGCGCGGTGTCTTCGGTGAGGGCGTCGTGCCCGGTGTGGTGCAGCCGGCGATGCCAGGCGGCGGTGCCCTCGCGACGGCCGTTTCCTGCGTCGCTCATGGCGCAGACGATACCGCCACGAGCGCGAGCTTCGCGGCCCGCGTCAGGCGCTTGATCCGGGCCTCCTCGCGCCGCGCGGCGGTGCGGTCGGGCATCGGCAGGGCGAGCTGGAGCTCCACCGGGAGGCGGCTGGCGGTGTAGCGACTGGCCGTCCCGGCGCGGTGGCGCGCCAGCCGCCGCTCGAGGTCGACCGTCCAGCCGGTGTACAGGGAGCCGTCGCGGCAGCGCAGCAGGTAGACCCACGCCTCGGTCATCGTCAGCGCACGCTTCGCCGCCGCGCCGCCGGCCCCTGCCTCACAGTTGGGGCAGGGGAGCCCGTGCCGGGAATCCGAACACCTTCGCGAGGCGGGCATTCACCGGCGCCATCGGCAGCCGGCGCATGAACGTGTCACGCCGCCACATCGCGAATGCGCCGTCGACCTGCACCATCTTCGCCCGTGCCCCGGACTGGGCGACAACCCACGCCGTGCGGGGGATGCGCTCGGCTTCGTAGGCACGCAGCGCGGGCGCGGGATCGGAGCTCCCGGTGGCGAGGTGGCGGGCGAGGATCGCGGCGTCCTCGATCGACAGGCACGCGCCCTGACCGAGCGTCGGCGTCGTGGGGTGGGCGGCGTCGCCGAGCAAGGTCACCCGTCCCGTCCCCCAGCGTGGGCGCTCCGGGAGGTCATAGACGTCGCTACGGCTGATGCGGCCCCCGTCGGTCGACTGAAGCAGGTCGGGGATCGGATCGTGCCAGCGCCCGAAGCGATCGAGCAGGCTCTGCTTGACCGTTCCCGGATCGTCGCGGCCACCGGCGGGCGCATTCAGCGTCGCGTACCAGTAGAACTGGCCGCCGCCGAGCGGGATCGTGCCGAACACGGAGCCCTCGCCGTAGGTCTGGGTTTGGCGGTCCAGCGGCTCCCCGAGATCGCTGCCGGGAGAGGCGAGTCCGCGCCACGCCGTGAAGCCGGCGTAGCGCAACGGCGTCGGGTCGAACTGGGGGCGCAGCGTCGACTGCAGCCCGTCGGCGACGATCAGCGCCGCGCCGCGCTCGGTGCTGCCGTCGGCCAGCCGCGCCGTGACGCCGGCGGCATCCTGGTCGACGCCGATCACCGCGCATCCGGTGCGGATCTCCGCCGCCGCAGCGGCGCCGCGCAGCACACGCTGCAGCGCCGGGCGCGCCATCGAGTGCCCGACCTCGCCGAGCCGCTGCTCGAGCACGTCCATGGGCCAGCTGCGCATCACCGAGCCATCGGCGGTGCGGTGCCGGAATTCGTGAATCGGGTTGCCGACCGCGACGACCTCGTCGTAGAGCCCGATCTCCCGCAGCGCGGCCATCGCGTTCATCGCCAGCGAGAGCCCGGCCCCGAGCTCGGCGAGCTCGGGCATGCGCTCGAGGACGAGGACCTCGTGTCCGGCGCGGCTCAGCGCGACCGCGGCGGTCAGGCCGCCGATCCCGGCGCCGGCGATCAGCACCCGGCCGTTCGCGTCAGCCATCGGTGATCGTCCAGTCGAGCACCATGCCGGCGTAGATCCACTTGGTCGTCTCCATCCCGAGCAGCATCACGCGCTGACCGGCCTTGAGCTGACCGGCAGCCGAGGCGCGGTCGAGGGCGAGCGGCAGGGCGGCGCAGCCCGGGGCGCCGATCTCCGGCAGCGCGTTGCGGACCTTCTCCACGAGCGGAGCCCAGTTGCGGGCGAGCGCCGGATTGTCGTCGAACGCTGCGGTCATCCAATCGGTGTCGGCTTCGGGGGTGACGAGGTGGTCGATGGCGTCAGCGTCCAGACCGGCCGTATTCAGCGTGTCCGCGATGCCCTCGAGCGTCAGGGTCGCCGTGAACGTGCTCGCCGCCTGGATATCGATCCGGAGGTCGACCGGCCGGCCGCTCGCGACCTGCTCGAGATACGGGGCGTGAGTGCCCCCGCCGCCGCGAACCTCCATGCCCGGCGGGCGCCCGTTGCCGATGCAGCGGCTGGCCGCGGCGATCACGCCCGGTGTGTCGGCGGCGCGCATCACGATCGCTCCGGCGCCGTCCCCGAACATGTACATCAGCAGGCGGTCACGGACCTTGAGCCGACGATCCTCGCGGGCGAGCAGTTGCGCCTGCACCGGGGAGATCGCGTCGGCGCCGATCACCGCGGCGGTGCGGTAGGTGCCGCGCTCGAGATAGAGCCGCGCGATGTCCAGGCCCTGGACGACGCCGGCGCCGCCGGAGCGGATCTCAAGCGTCGCGCAACCGTCGATCCCGAGCTTCTCCTGGACGAGCGTCGGGGTGGGGGGGAGCAGATAATCGCCGGTCGCGGTGGCCACGATCAGAAGCTCGACATCTCCCGGCACGAGCCCGGCGCGATCGAGCGCCTGGCGCAGCGCGTCGGCGGCCATGCCGGACGTGGAATGGCGATGCTGGCCCGTCTCCGGATCGATGATCCAGAAACGCTGCTGCATGTGCATCCCCTCGAGCATCCCCGGCGGCAGCGCGCCGACCATCTTCTCGATGTCGGCGTTCGTGATGGGCGCTCCCGGCAGGCAGCTGCCGGTCGAGACGATCTGCGCGTGCATGGCTAAGTGGCGGCCGGCACGTAGTCGAGAAACAGCCAGTCGACGCCCTCCGCGACCGCCCGGGCGTCGTCGAGCGTGAGCCCGGAGTCGCTGTGCACGCCCTCGGCCTCCCAATCGGCGGGACGCAGGGAGATCGCGTAGGGGTTGACCGGCCGGCTCTCGTCGGGCGGATCGGGCAGCGCGCTGGCCGCCTTGAAGAAGATGGCGACCGCCATCGCCTCGGCGTCGCGCACCTGCTTGCGCAGCGCCGCGCGCAGGCCGTCGTCATCGAACTCCTGGAGCGGGATCGCCAGGTTCTCGCGGATCGCGGTCACGAACACCGTCTTGCAGAACTCGTTCTCGTATTCGCGGGGCTCGAGCTCGGCCCACTCGCGAAACAGCGCGTGGAGGTTGATGTTCAGGCGGTAGAGCCGATCGATGTCATCGTCGACGCTCTTCATGAAGGGAAGGTCGGTGAGCTTGCCGTTGATGAAGCACAGGACCTGGGCGCAGTGGGAGATGTAGGCGTCCCAGGAGAACTTCACGGCCATCACATACGGGTTGCCGAAGGCCGGGTAGATGTCCTCGGTCCGGGAGAGCACGTGCCTGAACGTCCGCTGGTAGAGACCGTTGTAGAACTCGACGCGCTCGGTGACGTCCTCGCCGTCGAGGTCGCGCGTGATCAGGTCGCAGGCGAACGTGTTCGAGTACGCGATCATGTCCGACCCGGGGGAGATGAAGGGGTCGGCGAACGCGGCGGCCTCGCCGACGAGGGCCCATCGATCGGCCGACGACGTCTGCTTGACGCCGTAGGCGAAGTCCTCGACCCGGAGGAAGTCCTGAACGTCGCCGAGGCGCGGCGCCACGGCGGCCGCGAGCTGCGGCTCGTAGCGGCGCAGCCAGTCCAGGAGCTTGCCCAGCTCGTTGATCTCCTCGAAGGGGTGATAGCGCGGGTCGGCGCAGATGCCGATGCTGATCGGCCCGCTCGAGAGCGGGATCAGCCAGATCCAGTACCCCTCGCCCATCAGGTGGTTGGTGCTGAACGTCCGCAGTCCCGGCTGTGACATGCGGCTCATCCAGGCGCTGTCGGACGCGCCCCACTCCTCGAAGTCGAGCCCGCCGGCGAGCCGGAACCACGAGGAGTTGATGGTGTGCGAGACCTCCTCGGCCAGGTCCAGCTGGCGCTTGAGCAGACTCGCACGGCCGGCGGCGTCGACGACCCAGCGTGCCGCGGTCGATGTCTCGGTGCCGAACTGCTGGAAGGTGATCGTATGGCGGTCGGCGCCGAGCTCGACGCCGCCGACGCGTGAGCCCTGGAGCAGGTCGACCCCGGCCACGCGCGCGCGGGCGGCGAGCTCGTTCTCGAAGCGGCCGCGGTCGATCTGCCAGGTTGCCACCGGTGGCAGCACCGGCGGGCCCGACTCCACCCGGCGCGTGATGTCCTCGTTACCCCCGGCCGACGGGAAGAAGCGCAGGCCGTTCTTGCGTAGCTGGGCGGCGTCCAAGTGGTCGCGCATGCCGACGACGTCGGCGAAGTAGGTGGCGCCCGAGAGGACCGTCGACTCGCCGACCTTGAACGCCGCCAGCGGCGCCGGCCCTTCGCGCTTCTCGAGCACGGCGACGCTCGTATTCGGCCGCGCGCGCTTGATCTGGATCGAGAGCGTGAGGCCGGCCAGGCCACCGCCGAGGATCGCGACGTCGTACGCGTCGGCGGCTACGCGCGGAGGCACCATCTCGATCATCGAAGCGTGGCGTTCGGCACTCATAGGGATCCTCGGGTTCGGGTTGTGGTGACGACCATCTCAGCTGCCGGACACGAAGTCGGCCAGGGTGGGGATGATCCGTTCGGGAGCGTCTTCCTGAAGGCAGTGGCCGGCGTCCTCGATGCGCGTGACCGTCGCGTGGGGGAGCAGGCCGGTCCACTGCTCGAGCACGGACTCCGAGAAGGAGACGTCGCGCATCGCCCAGACGATGCGCGCGGGACGGTCGCCCAGCTCGCCGCGTAAGGTCTCCTGCGCTGCGGCTCCGAGCGTGGCGGCGAGATCGTCGGGTCCCGTCGGGATCTGCCGGGGGAAGGCCAGCACGCCCGTCCGGCTGGTCCAGGTCGGATGCGGGGCGAGATAGGCGGCCTTGATCGTCGGCGTGAGACGTTCGCGGTGAACCATGCCCACCTTGAACAAAAAGCCCTTGGTGAACGCTCCCAGCCCTTTGACCATGATGTCGCCGAGCACGGGCAGCCGGAACAGGTAGATCGGCGGCGGCAGCCTGACGCGTCCGGATGGGCGCTCGGGAAACGGGCTGTTCATCACGAACAGCCGCGCCACTCGGTCGGGGCGCAGGACGGCCCAGCCGAGGCCGATCGCGGCGCCCCATTCGGCAAACACCAGCGTCACGTTGCGCACGTCGAGGGCGTCGAGCAGCTGCGCCAGGCGATCGATGTGCCGATCGAGCCGGTAGACCGCCGGATCACCTGGCTTGTCCGAACGTCCGAAGCCGAGGTGGTCGGGCACCACGACGCGTTGGCCCGCGGCGAGCAACGGCGCGATGAAGCTCCGGTAGAGGAATCCCCAGGTCGCGTTGCCGTGGAGCAGCACGGTGACGGGGCCGTCGCGTGGCCCCTCGTCGACGTAGTGCAGGCGGCCGTCGGCCGTCTGCGCGTAGCAGGGCTCATACGGCCAGAGGCCCCCGAAACTCCAATCCACCCCGGTCACGAGAACCTAGTACTACTACATCGAACGACTCTAGTCTACGACCAACCTTGGGTAACGAAAGAGCACTGATCGTGGGGGCCGGCATCGGTGGGCTCACCGCTGCCGCCACTCTGCGCCGGGCGGGTGTCGACGTGCTCGTGCTCGAGCAGGCCGACCGGGTCCGAGAGGCCGGCGCGGGACTGGCCCTGGGTCCCAACGCGATGATCGCGCTGCGCAGCATCGGTCTGGCCGAGGCCGTCGAGGCCCTCGGCGCCCGGCTGCGCGCGCTCGAGCACCGCCGAGCCACCGGCCAGGTGCTCGCCCGCTGGGCGACGGGCGTGGTCGCCGACCGGCTCGGTGAGCCCCTGGTCGGCGTCGCCCGCCCCGACCTTCACCGCGTCCTGGCCGCTGACGTGGATCCGGCTGACCTGCGGCTCGGTGCCGAGGTCGTCGCGGTCCATCAGGACCCCGGGGGCGCGAGCGTGACGCTCGCCTCCGGCGAGGAGGTGACCGGGGCGTTCGTCGTGGGCGCTGACGGCAGCCACTCCCTCCTGCGCGCCGGCTTTGACAACACCGCACTGCGCTACGCCGGCTACACCGAGTGGCGCGGCGTCGTCTCCTACCCGTCGGTGGAGCCAGGCGTTCACGTGCAGTGGTACGGGCCGGGAGCCGTCTTCGGGGTCGTGCCGCTGCGCGACGGCCGGGCGGCATGGTTCGGGCGGTGCACGGCCCCCGCCGGGGGCACCGACGCTCCGGGGACGGCGCGTCGCACGGTGCTCGATCTCTACGGAGACTGGGACGCGCCGGTCGCCGGAGTGCTCGACGCGACCACCGACCGGGAGATCGCCCGCGCCGACATCTTCGACCTTCCCCGTCGCCCGCACTGGGGACGGGGGCGGGTCACCCTTCTCGGGGATGCCGCCCATCCCACCACGCCGACCCTCGGACAAGGGGCGGCGCTGGCGATCGAGGACGCGGTGGTGCTCGGGCGCTGCGTGGCGCAGCACGGACCGACGGCCTCCGCGCTGGCCGAATACGAGCGCCGCCGGATCGATCGCGCGGCGAAGGTCGTCAAGACCTCGCACAGCCAGGGGGCGCCGAACCTGTGGTCACGACCGCTCGCCTGCCGCGCCCGCGACCTGATGCTTCGCTCGCTGCCCGAGCGGGCCGCGCTGCGCCAGTTTGAGGCGGTCGTGCGCTTCGAGCTCTGAGCCGGCGCCCCTCGGCCACCCGCCGGGCGCCGCGAGGGCCGCGGGCGGCCCCAGCGCGGCGCCGGCGCGGCGACTATTCGCCCGGGGTGTACTTGAACGAGATACCGAGCCGGATGCGGTAGTTGAGGACACCGCCGTCCTGGATCGTCAGGTCCTGGCGCACGACCTCGGCCACGCGCAGCTCGCGCACACTCTTGGCCGCCGTCTCGACCGCCACCCGGGCGGCGGCCTCCCACGACTCGCTGCTCACGCCCACGACCTCGGTGACCCGATAGACGCTCTCTGACATAGCTACCTCCCATTAGAGAATGACGGGAGACGAGTCTCTCACCGGGACGGTCGGCTGTGGGGATTCTCCTCAGCCGGGCGGGAGGTAGGCTGACGCCCATGGCTGCAGCCGAGGACGGGATCGCCGTCGGCGAGGACGGCGTCGCCCGTTGCTTCTGGGCTGATTCCGCTCCCGAGTACCGGGCTTACCACGACACCGAGTGGGGCTTTCCGGTCGCCGACGACGTGCGGCTGTTCGAGAAGCTCAGCCTCGAGGGATTTCAGGCCGGGCTGTCGTGGCTGACCATCCTGCGCAAGCGTGAGTCATTCCGGGCGGCCTTCGCCGGCTTTGACTTTCATCGCGTCGCCGGCTTCGGCGAGCGCGACATCGCCCGCCTGCTCGACGACGCGGGGATCGTGCGCCACCGGGGCAAGATCGAGGCCGTGATCAACAACGCCGCTCGTGCGGTCGAGCTCGTCGCCGCCGAGGGGTCGATCGCCCACTACGTCTGGCAGTTCGAGCCCACCCGCCACGCCGGGCGCCTGGACCGTGATCGGCTGGCCGAGCTGGCCACGACGGCGGAGTCGCGCGCGCTGGCCAAGGACCTCAAGCAGCGCGGCTGGCGGTTCGTGGGGCCGACGACGGCCTACGCCTTCATGCAGGCGATGGGCCTGACCAACGATCACCTGCACGGCTGCCACGCCCGGCCGGCCGCCGACGCCGCCCGCGAGGCGTTCGCCCGCCCCTAGGGACGGCGGGGCACGCCGGTCCCGGCGCGCAGGGCGAGGTCCATGAGCGGTGTCGGGAGCAGGCGGGAGAGGAGCACCTGCGCCCGGGGCCCGCGGCCGACGACATACCGCGCTCGCGGCCGGCGATCGGTGAGGGCCCGCTCGATGGTGGCGGCCACGTCGTCGGCCGGAACGGCCATGCGCTGGGCCCGGGGGATCGTCTTGCGAAAACCGGCGACGTGCTTGGCGTAGAGCGCGCGATGGGTCGGCGACAGCGCTGACTCGACGGCCTCGGCGTCGCGGTCGGCGTTGCGCCACAGATCGGTGTCGGTCTGGGCGGGCTCGACGAGGGCGACGCGGATGCCCCACGGCGCCAGCTCCAGTCGCAGCGCGTCGGCGATTCCCTCCAGGGCGAACTTGGACGCGTTGTAGGGGCCGAACATCGGCGTCGCGATCAGCCCGCTGACCGAGGAGACGAACACCAGGCGCCCCCGCGCCGCGCGCAGCCGCGGCAGGGCGGCCTGGGCGACGGCGACCTGCGCGACGACGTTGACGTCGAGCTGGCGGCGCAGCTCGTCGACGGACACGGCTTCCACCGGACCGGTGACGACGACGCCGGCGTTGTTGACGACGGCGTCGAGCCGGCTGGGCAGGCTGGCCTCGAGGGCGGCGAGGTGATCGGCGTTGGTGATGTCGAGCGTCACCGGGGTGACCCGGCCGGGGTGGGCGGCGACCAGCGGCTCGGCGTCCTGCGAGCGGCGCACGCCCGCCAGCACCTCCCACCCGGCGCCGGCGAGGCGCTGGGCGGTGGCGGCTCCGATCCCGCGCCCTGCGCCGGTGACGAGCACGGTGGCCATCAGGAGAAGCTGCGCAGGAAGCGGCGGGCGACCGCGCGCTTGCGGGTGAACCGGCGATCGGCGATCCCAACCTCCTCGATCCGGCCGTGGCGGACCTTGAGCACGCCGGTCACCTTCCCGGCCGGGGGCAGGTACCAGAAGTTCAGGCCGACGTGGTAGGCGCGCCCGGCCTTCAGCCGCTTGGCGACAGTCCGCAGACGGGCCCCCGGATGGACGCCCCGGAGGGCATACCGGGGGTTGGCGGTGAGCGCCAGGACGACGCGGCCAGTCGCGCCGGCGCGCTGCCGGCGGGGCAACGCCCGCGCCAGTCCCTTCGATGCGTAGCCGACGCGAATCCCGTTCGGCGTCAGGCAGAAGAACTCCAGGTTCCGATGTCCCCGAGTGGAGCTCAGGCGGTAGGCCCGGCGGGCGGCCGCGCGAGTCATGCCGAGGCGCACCAGGCCGAGCGTGCGACCGTTCAGGCGACCGGTGCCGACCGGACAGCCCGGGGTCGCGGGCCGGCTGCCGGGAGCGCTCGCATAGACGACGGGACCATAGGCGCCGCCCGCCGCGTCGGCGACCGGCAGGTGGAGCACCCCGGGAGCCGCCGGCGAGGTGGCGATCGTGACCGGCCCGGCGACGGCGTTGCCGCGATAGGCCTGATCGCCGCCGGCGACGACGAGGGCGATGCGGTCGCCGGCGGGGAAGCGGTGGACGATGCCCGGCAGGTCGACGGCGATGGTCCCGCCGCCGGCCGGGATCCGCACCGGGGAGATCAGCTTGTCGGGCAGGGTGATCGAGCCGCTCGGCGACAGGTCGTAGAGCTTGAAGAAGAGCACGAGGTTGCCGGTGGCGCCGCCGGCCGAGGTGACGGCTTGCGCGGGCGCGCTGACGGTGACCTTGACGGTGGGGATCCCGATCACGTCGGTGTTGGCGGCCAGCGGCGGCGTCTCGTACTCGGCGTCGCTGCCGGGCACGTCGTACGGTTCCTGGCCGGGCTCCTCGTTGGTCTCGACGGCCGAGATCTCGCTGTAGCTGGTGGGGGCGCCGGCCGCCGTCGTGGCGAACGTGGCCTGGCCGCTGCGCACCGCCGAGGGATCATTGACGAGCGCGTCGGTGCCCGACAGCTCGAGGCTCTGCACCGTGCCGACCGGGTAGCGGGGCGCCCGGCCGTAGGCCTGGTCGGCATCGCCGCTGTAGGTGACCCACGGCCGGAAGAAGGAGAAGTCCAGGGACGGGGCCGCGGGATCGTCCTTGAGGTAGTGCGCGAACCACTCCAGCACCGTCTCGCCCTCGTAGGTGATGTGGCCGGCGGTGTCGTCGACCGCGTAGCCGCCCGACCCGTCGCCGAGCTCGCCCGGGGCGGGGGTCGAGTGGGAATGCCCCCAGGACTGCCAGATCATCTTCACCGGGGTGTTCTGGGCCCGCAGGGCCTCGTAGGTGGCGACCGCCTCGTGGAGATTGAACAGGGTGTCGTCCTCGCCCTGGGCGAGGAGCGTCGGGATCTGGATCTTCGCCATGTAGGACTCCACCGAGGCGTGGCGCAGCAGGGTGATCGCCGAATCGGGCGGTGTCCCGGTGGCGCTCGTGGCGATCGCCGCGGCGCACACCTGGGAGTTGAAGTTCGGGCAGCCGGTGAGATCGGCGGTCGGGTCGTTGCCGAGCTGCTGCAGGCCGTCGGCGGCCGCGCCCTCGCCGAAGAACGCGTTGAGCCAGATGAACTTGGCCACGCCGGGCACCGGGTTGCTGACGGTGTCCGACGGCACCGTCGCCGGCAGGCCGGCGTTGTTGGGCGCCAGTGAGTAGGTGAGGTCGTTCCAGGTGATGATGGGGACGATCGTGTCCAGCCGCGGGTCCTGCTCGGCGGTCGCGAACTGGATCTCGCCGCCGTAGCTGCCGCCGATCATGCCCACCCGCGGGTCGTAGGCGTGGTGCTGGCCGTCGTGGGCGGTCGCGTCGTGGACGACGTAGTCGACGGTGGTGCCGTCGGTGGCCGCCAGGCCGCCCCCGAGGAACGTGATCAGCTGGCTGGCCGCCCGGCCGTCCCAGTCGGGGTCGTCGAGCTCGATCGGGCAGCCCGAGCCGCCGAAGCCCAGGCCCGAGTACGACAGCACGACGTAACCGTCGGAGGCGAGCTCCTGCCCGAACGCCGCCTGGTCATCCTTGGAGCCGCCGAAGCCGTTGGTCGTGAGCACCGCCGGATCGGGGTGGGCCGCGGTGGCGTCCGCCGGCCGGTAGAGGTCGCCGACGATGTCGCACTGGCGCTCGGCGCCCGGCGGTCCGGCGGTGACGAGGAAGTGCAGGGTCTTGACGGTGTAGGTCTGCGCCGCCGCCGCGGCGGGAAGGGCGAGCAGGAGCAGAACGCCCCACAGCGCCGCGCGCGCCACCCACCGGCCGCCGTCGCGGCTTGTCTGTCTGACCACTAAGCGGAGTATCTAGGACGGCGGCCGAGGGGGCAACTATCGGCCGTCGCCCGGGGGCGGCGGGCTTCGGCGCCTAGGCCGCGCGGAGGCCGGCGAGGGCCTCCGGGCCGCACGCCCGGAGGTCGTTGCCCAGCTGTGCGGCCGTGACCTTCTCCCAACGGCCGCTCTCCACGAGCGAGCGACACAGCCGGCCCGTGTCGTCGAGCGCCGCCTGGGCAGGACCGTCCTGCTCGAGGTCGGCGGCGAAGATGAGGCTGTCGGCGGCGTGACGGATCCGATCCTGCTCCTCGTCGAGGAGC
This sequence comes from uncultured Solirubrobacteraceae bacterium, assembly GCA_963744845.1. GTDB lineage: Bacteria > Actinomycetota > Thermoleophilia > Solirubrobacterales > Solirubrobacteraceae > Palsa-465. The sequence goes on along the minus strand of CAVUVE010000005.1, from coordinate 167,573 downwards.
TTGCTCGGACCCAGCTCGTCCAACGTGTGCATGACGCGGCGGTAGGCCTGTGAACGCTCGGGACTCATGTCGTTGATCTTAGGAACCTGCGACGACGTCCATCATGGCGCTCGTCACACAGGGCGGCGTTGGCCCGTTGTCCAAGGTTTGCCGGGCTCGGTTGTACGGGCGCCCGGTTCATGGCGTCGCCGGCTCGCGCACCGAGCCGTGGTGAGACGGCGTGCTCCCGGCGGCGTCGTCGCCGCTGTCGGCGGCGGGGGCCGGCGGCGCTGCCCACGCCGGTTCGCGCACGATGCCGTCGACGACGTGCATCACGGACTCACAGACCCGCCCCGCCTCGTCGTGGTAGCGGACCCACGGGTGCTCGGGGTGGTCGGGATCGACCCGGGCCACGACCCCCGAGCGCCCGCCGGCGATCGGGATCGAGTGCCCGACGGGATACGGCATGGCCACGCGGATGAAGTGCTCGACGACGCTCGGGTCAAACTGGCTGCCGGCGCCGTCGCGCACGGTGCGGACGCCGACATGGGTGCGGTCGCCGGCTTGTACGGCCGATCGGCGGTGATCGCGTCGAAGACGTCGGCCACGGCGGCGATCCGCGCGAACTGATGGGTGTCTGAGCCGGTGCGCCCGCGCTCGTAGCCGCGGCCGTCCCAGCGCTCGTGGTGATCGCGGACGACGCAGATGGTCAGCGCCGACACGCGGTCGGCCGCGAGCATCGAGGCGCCGGCGCTCGGGTGGGTCTTGATCAGGGCCCATTCCTCCGGAGTGAGCGCGGCGGGCTTGTTGAGCACGGCCTCCGGAATCGCGATCTTTCCGATGTCGTGGATCAACAGGCCCATCGCCAGCTCAGTCATCCGCTCGGCGCTCTGATCGAAGCGTCGCTGCCCGCGCCAGTCGATCCAGCCGTCGAGCCGGTTGATGCGGTGGCCCAGGAGCAGGCCGAGGGTGGCGACCCGCACCGAGTGACTGTAGGTGTAGCTGTCGGCGCTGGCGAGATCGTCGAGGGCCAGGGCGGCCTCGGGACAGTCGTCGAGCGCGCTGAGGATGCCGGTCGCGGCATCCTCGATCTGGCGCAGGGCGGACGACGGCAGGCCGGCGATCCCGCCGGCGGCCGAGCGGGCGGCACGCAGGCACGTGCCGACCGCCTGCTCGGTGGAGCGCCGCACGTGATCGGGAAGGGGCTGGGCGGGGATGATGCCGTCGCTCAGCCCGTCCTCGATCCACACCGCCCGGACACCACGGGCGGCGAGCCCGCCGGCGAGGGCGGGGGACAGGCGGACGCCGCGTCGCAGCAGCGGCAGGGCGCCCAGGGCAGCCGAGGGGATGTCACGGGCGAGTTCCATCTCCTCGCGGACGGACTCGAGGCGGACGAGTCTCATGCCCGGTTGCGGGGCCGGCAGGGCAGGCAGGGTCGGTCCATACGTCTCATCGTTATCGGCAGGCCCGCGGCGACCTTCAAGCGGGCTCGGCGGCTCACCGCAGCGCCCGCGGGTCTCGGTGGCACTAACCTGGCCCGCCGTGAATCCGAACTCGATCTCCCGGGACGCGGTGCCGGTCGGCCAGCATCATCTCGCCCGGCTGGCCGAGGAGGCCTACGAACGGCGCGGCGACTATCCGTCGCTGCTCTACGAGGGCCGGTGGCTGAGCTCGGGGGAGATCTTCGATAGCGCGCGGCGGATCGCCGGCGGTCTCATCTCGCTGGGGCTGGCGCCCGGCGAGCGGGTCGTCGTGACGATGGCCAACTGTCCGGAGGTGCCGATCGCCTACCAGGCGCTGTGGCGGGCGGGCCTGGTCGTCACCCCGGCGACGTTCCTGCTGCCGGCGGCCGAGCTGCGCCATGTGATCGCCGACTCCGAGGCCAGCGCGGTCCTGACCACACCCGAGTTCCTGCCGAAGGTGCAGGAGGCCATCGAGGGCCTCGAGAGCGTGCGCTTCGTGATCTGCACGCAGGACTCCGATGACGACGTGCTGCCGTTGACCATGCTGCTCAACGCCGAGCCCGTCCCGATCACCGGGCGTGGCGACGACGATCTGGCGGCCCTGCTCTACACGGGTGGCACGACCGGCCGGGCCAAGGGCGTGATGCTCTCGCACGCCAACCTGCACTTCTCGGGGCGCTCGGCGCACGATGCCGCCTACGTTCCGGGGCTGAACCGCTCCCTGGCGACGCTGCCGCTGTCCCACGCCTACGGGATGCTCGTCACCGTCGCCGGCATGCACTCGCCCGAGCGGGGGATCTCCGTCCTGCTGCGGTGGTTTGACGCCAGCGCCTTCCTCTCGCTCATCGGCGAGCATCGCCTCGAGCTGAGCGCGGTCGTCCCGTCGATGCTCCAGATCCTGCTCGCCAGCCCGCTCGAGGACTACGACCTCAGCTCGCTGCGTTACCTCACCTCCGGGGGAGCGCCGCTGGCCCCCGACGTCGAGCGCGAGTTCCGCCGCCGGGTGCCGACCGTCTCCATCCGCCAGGGCTACGGCCTGACCGAGTGCGCGGCGCTGATCTCGACCAACCCCGCCGGACGCGAGCGCACCGGCTCGGTGGGCCTGCCGGTGCCCGGGACCGAGCTCGAGATCCGCGGCGAGGACGGGCGGGCGCTCCCCGCCGGCGAGAACGGGGAGGTGTGCGCGCGCTCGCCCGGCGTGATGCTCGGCTACTGGCACGCGCCCGAGGTGACGGCCGAGACGGTCCGTGACGGCTGGCTGCACACCGGCGACGTCGGCCACGTCGATGACGACGGCTACCTGTTCCTCGTCGATCGCAAGAAGGACCTGATCATCCGCGGCGGGTTCAACGTCTATCCACGCGACGTGGAGGATGCCCTGGTCGAGCATCCCGCGGTCCAGATGGCCGGCGTCATCGGCCGCCCGAGCACCGTGCACGGCGAGGAGGTGGTGGCCTTCGTGTCGCTCCACGCCGGGGCGGAGATCGAGCCCGAGCAGCTGATCGACTGGGCCCGGGCGCGGATCGGCGGCTACAAGTATCCGCGCGAGGTCCACGTCGTCGAGGCGATCCCGCTGACCCCCGTCGGCAAGATCGATCGCAAGGCGCTCCGCGGTCAGCCCGGGGTCTGAGCCACCCTCAAGCGGCAAGCGCGGCCGGCACGGCCGCGGCCAGGTCGGCCCACAGGTGCAGGACCGCGTACGCCCGATAGGGGCGCCAGGCCCGCGACAGACGCTCGGCGGCCCCCGGCCGGCCGTCGTGGCCATGACGCTGCAGCGCGTGATGGATGCCCAGGTCGCTCGCCGGGAAGGCGTCGGGGTCGCGCAGGGCGCGCATCGCGATGTACTCGGCCGTCCACGGCCCGATGCCGGGGACCGCAAGCAGGCCGCGCCGGGCCTCGTCGCGGTCGGCGCCGGCGTCGAGCGTGAGCTCGCCGGCGGCCAGGCGGGCCGTCAGGCCGGTCAGCGCGCGAGCCCGGGAGGCCGGCATCGGCTCAGCGCCCGGATCCAGCGTCGCCAGCACCGCGGGATCGGGGAAGGCGTGGGTCACCCCGTCCATGGGCTGCGTCAGCGGCTGTCCGTGCTTGGCGACGAGCCGTCCGGCGGCCGTCGCCGCCGCCGCCAGGGAGACCTGCTGGCCGAGCACCGCGCGGACCGCCAGCTCCGGGCCGTCGACCGTGCCGGGCACGCGGAGTCCCGGCGTCCGGCGGCGCAGCGGCCCGAGCAACCGGTCGGCGGCGAGGGCGTCGGTCACCGCCGCCGGATCGCAGTCGAGGTCGAGCAGCGCCCGGCAGCGGTGGACGGCGGTGGCGAGATCGCGCACGTCCTCGACGGCGAAGCGGGCGCCGATGTGGCCGTCGCCCGGACGCAGCGCAACGGTGGCGTTCCCGTGGGGCAGGCGCAGGCTGCGCGTGTAGACGCCGGCCTGGACATGCTCGATGCCGGGCACCGCGCGGCGCGCGAAGTAGTCGAGCAGCCCGGAGCCGTGCAGCGGGGAGCGGAACGGCAGCCGCAGCGACACCCCGGCGTCGCCGGCGCCGATGTCCGGTTCCCGGCGCCCGCGGGAGCGCAGCGCGGTCGCCGACATCGCGAACACCTCGCGGATCGTGGCGTTGAACTGGCGCACCGAGCGAAAGCCGGCCGCGAACGCCACGTCGGTGATCGCCATCGCCGTCGTCTGAAGCAGGATCCGGGCCGTCTGGGCGCGCTGGGCACGGGCGAGCGCCAGCGGTCCGACGCCGACGACCGCGACGAGCAGGCGGTGCAGGTGGCGCTCGGTGTAGCCCAGGCGCGCGGCGAGGCCGCCGACGCCCTCACGGTCGACGACGCCGTCGGCGATCAGGCGCATCGCCCGGCCGACGGCATCGCCGCGGCGGTCCCACTCCGGGGAGCCGGGCGAGGCGTCGGGCCGGCAGCGCTTGCAGGCTCGCAGCCCGGCCGCCTGGGCGGCGGCCGCGGTGGCGAAGAAGCGGACGTTCGCGCGCTTCGGGGTCCGGGCCGGACAGCTCGGACGGCAGTAGATCCCGGTGCTCGTCACGCCGACGTAGATCCAGCCGTCAAAGCGCGGATCCTCGGCCTGGGCGGCCCGCCAGCAGGTGTCGTCGTCGGGGAGCATGACCTCACTGTGCCACGGCGCGGCCGCCCTGTCTGGCGGGAATCGGACAGGGACACCGTCCGGGGGGGTTAGGCGTTTGAACCACCTATTTGGTGGTTCAAACGACACACGTCTGCTTGAGTGCCTCGGCGATGCCCGACCGTGAGCTGACGACCGACCTGGAGGTCCTCGAGCGCCTCGTCGCCCTTAAGGGCCGTGACGTCCTCGACGTCGGCTGCGGCGGCGGGGCGCTCGTGCGCGCCCTGCACGAGCGCGGGGCGCGGGCCGTCGGCCTGGAGATCTCCGAGGCGCAGCTCGGGCCGGCCCGCACCCGCGGCGCCGGCGACTTCATCGTCGGGCGCGCCGAGGCGCTGCCCCTCGGCGACGCCTCGCTCGACGCCGTGCTGTTCATGCGCTCGCTGCACCACGTGCCCGAAGCGGCGATGCTCCCGGCGCTCGCCGACGCGCGCCGGGTGCTACGGCCGGCGGGCGTCGTCTACGTCGCCGAGCCGCTGGCCGAGGGCGACTTCTTCGAGCTCGTCAGCATCGTCGACGACGAGACGGAGGTGCGAGCGGCAGCCCAGCAGGCGCTGGCCGAGGCCGGGCGCGCCGGCCTGCACCGCGTCGAGACGCTCGACTACGCAGTGGGAGCGCTCACCCCCGGAATCGACGCGCTGCGCCAGCGCTTCGTCGACGTCGACCCGGAGCGCGCCGCCGTGTTCGACGCGCGTGAGACCGAGCTCGCCGCGGCGTTCGCCCGGCTCGGCGAGGCGCGCGAGGACGGGCGCTGGTTCACCCAGCCGATGCGCGCCGACCTCCTCCGGGCGCCGTCCTAGGCTCGACCTGACACCGATTCAGGGAGAGCACCGATGCACTACGTCAACCTCGGCCGCACCGGCCTGCGCGTCTCGCGGATCTGCCTCGGGATGATGAGCTACGGCAAGCACGAGAGCCGCCCCTGGGCGCTGGACGAGCCCGATGCCGAGCCGATCCTGCGCGCGGCCATGGAGGGCGGGATCAACTTCTACGACACCGCCGACGTCTACAACGGCGGCGAGTCCGAGGTGCTGACCGGCCGGCTGCTGCGCAAGCTCTACGGGATGCGCGAGGAGTACGTCGTCGCCACCAAGGTCCACGGCCGCACGATGCCCGGCGAGAACGGGCAGGGCCTGTCGCGCAAGCACATCATGGCCTCGATCGACGCCTCGCTGCGCCGTCTGGAGATGGACTACGTCGACCTCTACCAGATCCACCGCTTCGATCACAACACCCCGGTGCAGGAGACGATGGACGCCCTGCACGACGTCGTCGCCGCCGGCAAGGCGCGATACATCGGCGCCTCGAGCATGTTCGCCTGGCAGTTCGCCACCGCCCAATCGGTGGCCCGCACGCGCTTCGTCTCGATGCAGGACCACTACAACCTGATCTATCGCGAGGAGGAGCGGGAGATGATCCCGTACTGCATCGATCAGGGGGTGGGCGTCATCCCGTGGAGCCCGCTCGCCCGCGGTCTGCTCGCCGGCAACCGGACCCGCGCGGGGGAGAAGCTGACCACCCGCGCCCAGACCGACGCCTTCGGCGACCGCCTGTACACGCCCGAGCTCGACTTCGACGTCGTCGAACGGGCCGACGAGGTGGCTGCCGGCAAGGGCGTGCCCACCGCCCAGGTGGCGCTGGCATGGCTGCTGCAGCGCCCCGGGGTGACGGCGCCGATCATCGGCGCGACCAAGCTCGAGCACCTCCAGGACGCGCTCGCCGCCGAGCAGCTGACCCTGAGCGCGGAGGAGATCGAGCGCCTCGAGGAGCCCTATCAGCCCCACCGGGTCGCCGGCCACTCGTGACCGGGTAGGTTGGCGCTCATGCCCGACCACCAGCTTCCCCGACCCTCCAACCGCGTGCTCGTCCTCTTCGGGGCGACCGGTGACCTCGCCGCGCGCAAGCTGTTCCCCGGCTTCTTTCATCTCTACCGCGAGGAGTTGATGCCCGAGGATTTCCGGATCATCGGCTCGGGCCGGCATTCGCCGGGGTCCGACGACGAGTTCCGCGAGCACGTCCGCACGGCGCTGGAGGAGCACGGCCGGATGGAGCTCGACGAGCACTGGGAGGAGTTCTCGGCCCGGCTGAGCTTCGTCGTCTCCAGCGCCGACGACGGGCGCGACCTCGCCCAGGCGGTCGTCGACGCCGAGTCCGAGATCGACGCCGAGGGGGAGCGGCTCGTCTACCTGTCGGTGCCGCCAGGCGCGATGCAGGACATGGTCGCGATGCTCGGCGAGACCGGCATCGCCGATCACTGCTCGCTGGTGGTGGAGAAGCCCTTCGGCCACGACGTCGCCTCGGCGAAGCGGCTCAACGCCGCGCTGCACGAGGTGCTCGACGAGGAGTCGATCTACCGCATCGATCACTTCCTCGGCAAGGAGGCGGCCCAGAACATCCTGGTGGCGCGGTTTGCCAACGGGATCCTCGAGCCGGTGTGGAACCGTGACCACATCGCCTACGTGCAGATCGACGTCCCCGAGGCGCTCGACATCCAGGGCCGCGCCGGCTTCTACGAGGAGACGGGCGCGTTTCGCGACATGGTCGTCACCCACCTCATGCAGATCCTGGGGATCGTCGCCCTCGAGCCGCCGAGCCGGATCGACGCCGACTCGCTGCACATCGAGCGCACCAAGGTGTTCGCGGCGATCCGTCCGCTGGACCCCGAGCGAGTCGTCCTCGGCCAGTACGAGGGCTACCGCGACGAGGAGGGGGTGGCCGACGACTCCCGGGTCGAGACGTTCGTGGCCGCCCAGGTGTTCGTCGACACGTGGCGATGGAGCGGCGTGCCGTTCTATCTGCGCACCGGCAAGGCGATGGCCGAGGGACGGCGCACGGTGACGATCGGCTTCTCCGAGGCGCCGCTGCGGATGTTCCCCAACCACGACCCCGACCGTGACGTCCGGCCGTCGGAGCTGATCTTCGAGCTCTCCGACGATCCGCGGGTGCGCATCGAGGTCGAGGCCAAGGTGCCCGGCCCCGACATCGAGATCGGCCGGGTGGCCCTGACGCTCGACGTCGACGAGGCGTTCGACGGCGCCGACGGGCTCGAGGCCTACGAGCGGCTCCTGCACGACGTGATGCTGCGCGAGCGCCTGCTGTTCACGCGCGCCGAGCAGATCGAGCGGCTGTGGGAGGTGTGCGAACCGGTGCTTCAGAACCCGCCCGAGCCGCTGCCCTACCCGAAGGGGTCCTGGGGTCCCGAACCGGCGCTCGAGCTCCCGGGCGCGATCGGGTGGCGGCTGCCCGACGGGGACGGCGGCTAGCGCGCCTACGGGCCGTCGCCGGGCAGCCAGCCACGCTGATACGGCGCGTCGACGTCGGGGTTCAGATCGGCGTAGGCCTGCTGGGGATCGCGCGTCTCCACGGCGACCCCGGCGCCGTGGCGCTGGGCGAGCGCCGAGACGGGGTAGACGACATCGTCGCCGAGGCGCGTGCCGAGGGCGAGCACCGCGCACGGAGCGGTGCCCGCTCCGACGAATACATGCTCGGTCCACGGCGGGCAGTGGACGAAGTCCCACGCCGTCAGGCGCCGCTCCTCGCCCTCGATGAGCAGCAGGCACTCGCCGCTGAGCACGAGGAAGTCCTCCTGCTCGTCCTCGGCGTGGTAGAAGCACGCCGGCTGTCCGGGCGCGAGCACGCCGATGTTGACGCCGATGCTGGCAAACCGGGCCTCGCCCTCGAACCGCGTGTAGGCGCCGAAGTCTCCGGTCAGCCACCGGGCCTCGCGCGCGTTGAGCACGAACCAGCCGTCGCCGACGGGGGCCTTGCCCTCGCCGATCTGCTGCAACCGGGCCTCCTTCGTCATCTCGGCAGTCTGCCCCGAGGCCCGCCGCAGCAAGCACGCATTACGATGCGGCGCCCGATGAGCCTCGCCAGCCAGATCCTCTCCCGCCGCATGCGCCTCCCGCGGGCCCAGACGCGTGATGTCGTCTGCCAGCGCGACCTCGCCGCCACCATGGACGACCGCGTCGTGCTCCTCGCCGATCGCTGGGTGGCCGCCGACCGGCAGCACGAGCCGCAGCCCACGGTGCTCGTGCGCTCGCCGTACGGCCGCCGGCAGGTCGTCGGACTCCTGCTCGGCCGCCTGCTCGCCGAGCGCGGGCTGGCCGTCGTCGTGCAGAGCGTGCGCGGCACGTTCGGATCCGGCGGCCAGTTCAGCCCGTTCGACGAGCGCGACGACGGGCTGGCGACCCTGCGCTGGATCCGCGCCCAGCCGTGGCATGCCGGACCGATCGGCACGTTCGGACCCAGCTACCTGGGGTTCGTGCAGTGGGCGGTCGCGGCCGAGCCCGACGCGAGGCTGGCGGCGATGTCGATCCAGGTGAGCGCATCGCAGTTCTACGACCAGACCTACACCGGCGGCAGCCTCTCGCTGGAGACGCTCGGCTCGTGGATGGTGCTCCTCGCCGCTCAGGAGAGCCGGCTGGCCCCGCTGGCGATCAACCGGGCGCTGCGGGGTCTGGCCAAGCTCTGGTCCGAGCTGCCGCTCGGCGACCTCGACGAGCGCGCCACCGGGGCGGCCGTCCCATGGTTCCGCGAGGCGTTCGGGGACGCCGATCGCACCGGCGCCTACTGGTCGGCGCGAGACTTCTCGGCGACCGTGCCCGCGGTGACCGCCCCCGTGTCGTTCGTCGGCGGCTGGTACGACATCCTGCTGCCGTGGATGGTCGCCGACTTCGAGGCGCTCCAGGCCGCCGGGCACGCGCCGCGGCTGCTCATCGGGCCGTGGAGCCACACCTCCCCGGGGCTCACCGCCGCCAGCGAGCGCGACGGCATCGCCTGGCTGCGGGCTCATCTGCTCGGCGACGATCGCCTGCTCGGCGCCGCGCCGGTGCGCGTGATGATCACCGGCGAGCGCAGCGGCGGCGGCTGGCGCGACCTCCCCGCCTGGCCCCCGCCGGGCACCGGGGAGCGGCGGCTCTACCTCGGCGGCGCCGGCGCTCTCAGCGACGCGCCGGCGGCGACGTCAGGCGCCGACGGCTACCGCTATGACCCGGCCGACCCGACGCCGTCGCTCGGTGGCCCCGTCCTGCTCGAGCGCACCGCGGTGCTCGACAACGCGCCGCTGGAGTCGCGTGACGACGTCCTCACCTACACGACGGCGCCGCTGCCCGAGACCGTCGAGGCGATCGGGCACGTCGGCGTCGAGCTGTGGGCGCGGGCCGGCGGGCCGTCGTTCGATCTGTTCGCGCGGGTCTGCGACGTCGACGGCGAGGGGATCTCGCGCAACGTCTCCGACGCGCTGGTGAGCGTCGCTCCCGGCCGTGCCGACCAGGCGGCCGACGGAACCTGGCGGGTGCGGTTTGCGCTGTGGCCGATCGGCCACCGCTTCGCCGCCGGGCACCGCATCCGGCTCCAGATCTCCTCCGGCGCGCATCCGCGCTATGCCCGCAACCCGGGGACGGGCGACAGCGCCGCCCACGCCACCCCCGAGGCGATGCGCCCCGTGGAGATCGAGATCCTGCGCGGCGCCGAGCATCCCTCGGCGCTGCGCCTGCCCGTTCAGCTCTGAGTCGACACCGGGCGCGGGCGACCGCTGCGCCGCCGGCGCCGGCTGCGTGGGCCGTCGGGCCGGGTCGTCCCCTCGCCGTGACGCGACGACGACGGGCGCCCGGCGGGGCGCGGACGCGAGTCCGCGGGGCGCGGACGCGACCGCTGGGCGGCCGGGCGGTGCGTGGAGCCGCCCTGCAGGCCATGGTCGAGACCGAGATGGTCGGCCAGCCGCGAGACATCACCGCGCTCGGCGGAGTCGACGAGCGTGATCGCCAGCCCGCTGCGCCCGGCGCGGCCGGTGCGCCCGACGCGATGGACGTAGGCCTCGTGGTCGTGGGGCGGATCGAAGTTGATCACGTGCGAGATCCCGGTGATGTCGATGCCGCGGGCGGCGACATCGGTGGCCACGAGCGTGTCGGTGGAGCCCGCGGCGAACGTGGCCAGGGCCCGCTCGCGCTGACGCTGTGACTTGTTGCCGTGGATGGCCAGTGCGCTCACGCCACGTGCTCCGAGGCGCTTGACGAGCCGGTCGGCGCCGCGCTTGGTGCGCACGAACACGAGCGCCAGCTCGCGGTCGGCCTCCAGCTCGGAGATGAGCGTCTCCACGCGGTCGGCGCCCTTGAGGGCGACGAAGCGGTGCTGGACGTCCTCGATGGCGCGCCGGTCGGTAGGACCGTGCTCGTGGGTGACCGGATCGGTGGTGAAGCTCCGCGCGATCCGGCCCGCCTCGCCGTCAAGCGTGGCGGAGAAGAACAGCGTCTGGCGCTCGGTCGGGCAGGCGCGGACGATCCGGTCGACGGCGGGCTTGAAGCCCATGTCGAGCATCCGGTCGGCCTCGTCGAGCACGAGCGTGGTGACGTTCTGCAGGTTGAAGGCGCGGCGGGCGAGCAGGTCCTCGAGCCGCCCGGGGGTGGCGACGAGGATGTGGGAGTTGGCCGCGCGCTTGGCCTGCTCGACGAGGCCGACGCCGCCGTACACGGCGGTGATGCGCAGCGCCCGGGCGTGGGCGATCGGCCGCAGATCGGACGCGATCTGGGTGGCCAGCTCGCGCGTGGGGGCGAGGATCAGGGCCGCGGGGCGGGGCCCATCGGCGGGGATCCCGTCGACGAGCGGGACCCCGAAGGCGAGGGTCTTGCCCGAGCCCGTGGGCGAGCGGGCGAGGACGTCACGTCCGGCCAGGATGTCGGCGATGACGAGGCGCTGAACGGCGAACGGCTCGGTGATGCCCCCCTTGGCGAGGGACTCCACGACGGCGCGGGACACGCCGAGTTCGGCAAAGGACTGCATGGAAATACATCACTCCTTGGGCGGCAAACGACGCCGCGAAAACGATTCGGGAGGCTACGGCTGACCCGAACCGCTATCTGCGGGACCCAAGCAAGCTGCCTCGCGGTCGAAGGTCGACCGCTGACGGGGACGCTAGCAGAGCCCGGAGGCGCCGATCGCACGAACCGCGTCACCGACCCGGATCTCCCCGTTTTCCAGGATGTCCGCGCGCAGGCCGCCGCGGTGCACAAGCGCTCGCAGGACCGGCCGTCCGGCGTAGCGCTGCACGACCGTGCAGGGCTCACACAGCCGCATGCCGCGGCAGCGCAGCGATCCGATCGCGAACTCGTGGCCGACGAGCCGGTTGAGGTCCAAGCCGCGCACGACGACGTTGCGCCGGTGCTCGTCGGCTTGCAGCGGCGGGGCGAACGACTCGCACACCTCGGCGGCCACCAGGGTCAGGGCGCTGCCGGGACGGCCGGAGGGAAACGTGCCGGTCCCCGCCACATGACGGTCACCCTCCAAGCCCTGCCCGGCGAGGGCGCGCACGCGGGGCAGTGGGCGGGCCGGCTCGCCGGCCGACGCGGCGATCCAGATGCTCTCCACCGCTCCGGTCTCGGCGGGCGCGGTGGGCAGCGGGGGACGGGCCTGCGCGATGTCGGCGGCCGCCAGCAGGTAGCCCTCGGAGATCCACTCGCCTTCAACGCGGCCGTCGCCGGCCGGATCCCACACGACGCCGGAGGGAACTCCGAACAGGACGGCGTAGCGCGGTTCGCGATCCGGTGCCTGCACGCGCGCGATCCACGGGCCCGGCCACGAGAACGCGGCCGGGTCGGCCAGGCGAGCGATGCCCATCCCCAGGCCCCCGAGCCACCGCGACACCGTCCAGCCACCCGCGGGATCCTCGTCGGCGGCCGGCCGCGGGACGGCACCCGGCTCCACATCGAGGATGTAGGCGATACAGGCCGCCAGGGAGCCGTGCAGGCGCGTCTGCGTGGCATCGGGCACCATCCTGTGAGGTATGCCAGATGAACACGTGACCCTCAACGGCGAGCTGTCGATCGAGCAGGTGTCGACGATCGCCGCCGGCGCCCGGATCGAGCTCGACGACGCCGCCCTGGCGCGGGTGCAGGGCAACCGCGAGACGCTGGAGCGCATCCTCTCCAGCGGGACGGCCGTGTACGGGATCAGCACCGGCTTCGGGGCGCTGGTCTCCAACACCGTCGCCCCTGAGCTCCAGCGCCACCTCCAGGTCAACCTCTTGCGCAGCCATGCCGCGGGGACGGGCGAGGATCTGCCGGGCGAGGTCGTGCGCAGCGCGATGGCGGTGCGCCTCAACGGGCTGCTGCTCGGTCACTCGGGGGTGCGACCGGTCGTGCTGCATCGCGTAGTGGCGCTCCTCAACGGGGGCTTTGTGCCGCGCGTGCCCCGGACCGGTTCGCTGGGGGCGAGCGGCGACCTGGCGCCCAGCGCTCACGCGTTTTTGCCGCTGCTCGGGGAGGGGGAGGCGTACGCCCCCGACGGAACGCTGCTCCCGGGGGCCGAGGTGCTCGCCCGCCTGGGCGCCGAGCCGCTCGCGCTGGAGAGCAAGGAGGGCCTGGCGCTCATCAACGGCACCCACTTCATGAGCGCGGTCGGAGCGCTCGTCGCCGCCCGGGTGGGGCGGCTGCTGGACGGGATCGACGCCGTCGCCGCGGCCACCATCGACGCACTGCGCGGCGCCCTACCGGCGTTCGACCCGCGGGTGCATCGCCTGCGCCCGCTCGGTGGCCAGGCGCGCAGCGCTGCGAACATCGTGGCCGCCCTGCACGGCTCTGACCGGGTCGGCGGAGACCGGGCTCGAGCCCGGATCGGCTCGGGCAGCCTCCAGGACGCCTATTCGCTGCGCTGCGCCGCCCAGGTGCACGGAGCCGCCCGGGAGGGGTTTCGCTTCTTCTCCGAGCTGGTGGAGGCCGACCTGAACGCGGTGACCGACAACCCGCTCGTGTTCGACGATCCCCCCGAGGTGATCTCGGCCGGCAACTTCCACGGCCAGAGCCTGGCCGTCGCCTTCGACACGCTGCGCCTCGGGCTGGCCGATCTGGCGGCGATCTCCGAGCGGCGCACCTTCCGGCTCGTCTCGCCCAGCCTCAACGGGCGCCTGCCGGCGTTTTTGACCAACGACGCCGGCGCCTCGAGCGGCTACATGGTGCTCCAGTACACGGCGGCGGCGCTCGTCGCCGAGCTGCGCGCCCTCGCCCATCCGGTCAGCGTCGACACGATCCCCACCTCCGACAATCAGGAGGACCACGTCTCGATGGGGATGACGGCGGCGGTGATGGCGCTCGAGGCGGTGGGCCGTCTCGAGCGGGTGGTGGCGATCGAGCTGCTGTGCGCCTGCCAGGCGCTCGACTGCGACCCCGGACGCGCCGGCGACGTCGTCGCGGCGCTCCACGCCGGGGTGCGCGAGCGGGTGCCCACCCTCACCCACGACCGTCCGCCCGCCGATGACCTGCGTGACGTGCTTGCCGCTGCTCGAGGATGGAACCCCGGCTCGTCTGCTCGCCGGCGCCCGAGCCGCGCTGACAGACCGCCGCGCGCGCGATACTTGCCCGCATGGTCTACGCGCCGACCGCTCGCCACCTGCTGCGCGCCAAGGACCTCGCCGACGCGCGCTATGCCGACCCGCTCGACGTCGATGACCTGGCCGCCGCCGCCGGCCTGTCGCGCGCGCACTTCAGCCGCGAGTTTCGCCGGGCGTTCGGCGAGTCGCCCCACGCCTATCTGCTGACCCGGCGGCTGGAGCGGGCGGCGGCGCTGCTGCGCACGACCGACCGCTCGGTGGCCGAGATCTGCTTCTCGGTGGGGCTGGCCAGCCTCGGGTCGTTCACCACCAGCTTCAAGCGCACCTACGGGGTGACGCCGACCGCCTACCGGGAGACGTTCCCGCCGGCTGCCCATCTGGCGATGGTCCCCGCCTGCATCGTGCGCGCCTACGGTCGGCCGCAACGCCGCACGTTTGGAGAAGACAGGGAAGCTGGGGCGACGTAGCGTCCCCGGCGTCGAATCCATTCCCTTTCCACAGGAGGTAGTCACACCATGAAGATCGCCAGCACCCAGCTGTGGGTCCATGACCAGGACGAGGCGCTCGCCTTTTGGACCGAGAAGGTCGGCATGGAGGTTCGCTCCGACGTCACCATGCCCGAGATGGGCAACTTCCGGTGGCTGACGGTGTCGCCTCCCGGCCAGGAGGACGTCTCGATCGTGCTCATGGCGATCCCGGGGCCGCCGGTGTTCGAGCCCGAGACGGTCGAGCAGATCAACGCCCTGATGGCCAAGGGCGCCGGCGCCACCGTGTTCCTCGTCACCGAGGACTGCCGGGCCGACTACGAGCAGCTGAGCGAGCGCGGGGTCGAGTTCGTCGAGACGCCCGAGGAGCGCCCGTACGGCATCGACGCCGGGTTCCGCGACCCGTCGGGCAACCACATCCGCCTGACCCAGGTGACGATGGCGGGCGTGTGAGCGAGGCGCCGGACCGAGAGCTGGACGCGCTGCTCGCCGAGCAGCAGCGGTACTACCGGGCACGAGCGCCGACGTACGCCGAGGAGGCGCTCGTGCCGCTGAGCGGCGAGGAGGCGGCCGCGCTCGAGCGGGACATCGGCGACGCGCTCGACGCTCACTTCCGCGGTGACGTGCTGGAGCTCGCCTGCGGTCCGGGGACGTGGACGGGGATGCTCGCCCAGCGGGCCGGCACCGTCACCGCGCTCGACGGGGCCCCGGAGATGCTCGAGCTCGCCGCCGCCGCGGTACCCGCCGCCAACGTCGGCTTCGAGCTCGCCGACCTGTTCAGCTGGCGCCCGGCCCGTCGCTACGACGCCGTGTTCTTCGGCTTCTTTCTCTCCCACGTGCCCGAGGAGCGCTTCGCCGGCTTCTGGGAGGCGGTCGCCGAGGCACTGGCGCCCGGCGGGCACGTGATCTTCGTCGACGACGCGTACCGCGCTCCCGAGGAGCTCGCCTACGGATCGGACTCCTCGGTGATCCTCCGCCACCGCCGGGGCGCCGACGGCTATCGGATCGTGAAGATGGCCCACACGTCGACCGGGCTGGCCGCCCGGCTGACCGCGCTGGGGTGGAGCTTTGCCATGCGCGACCACGGCCCGTTCTTCTGGGGCCTGGGCACGCGGACGGCCCCGACCTCGCCGTCTCGGTAGACGCCGGCCGGTCAGCTGCGCGACCGCCGCCAGCGACCGCGGTCCGGGGCGACGATCGGCGGTGGCTCGGGCAACGGTCGCCCGGCGACGATCGCCGCCGGGGAGTCGACCGCCATCCACTCGGCGCGCTCGGCGCCGACCAGCTCGGCGGCCGCCGCCACCGCGTACGGCATGACGTTCACCGGCCGCCACTCGGTCGCGCGGTGGCTGTCGGAGGCCAGGGCGTGGGCGAGGCCGTCGACGCACAGCCGCTGGGCCAGCCGGGCGGTGGGCGACTTGCCGGCGTCGCCGAGCAGCCCGTCGGCGTTGATCTGCAGGAGGATTCCGCGCTCCACGAGCGCCTCGAGCACCGACGGGTCGCGCTGGAACTCACGGCTGCGCTCCGGGTGGGCGAGGGTGACGCGAAAGCCGCGGGTGCGCACTTGATACAGCAGGGCCTCGATCCCGACGATCGTGGTCGGCGTCTCGATCAGCAGGTCGCCGCCGCGCTGGCCGAAGCTGCCCAGCCGCAGCGCCTCGTCGTCGGCGTCGAGCGCCCACACCAGCCCGACCTCGCCGCCGTTGATGAGCTCGATTCCCAGTCCCTCATCGGCGATCCATCCCCGCAGCTCGTCGGCCCGCGTGGCCAGCTCCTCGACGTGGACGCCGGGGAAATCCGAGCGCAGATGGGGGGTGGCGACGATCGCCGCCGTCCCCGAGCGGGCGGCCATGCGCAGCATCGCCTCGGCGTCGGCCCGATCGGGGGGTCCGTCGTCGATCCCGTAGAGGACGTGGGCGTGGATGTCGACGTATTTGTTCATTGCGTGCGGTTGTCGGTTCTATCCAGTCGGCATTAAGGGCTCCGAAGTGAAGCGCTCTCGACGCTCGGCGCCCGCCGCTGGAAGAATGCCGCCCGTGGATCTCGAGCTGAGCGACAAGCGAGCGGTGGTCACGGGAGCGAGCCGGGGGATCGGGCTGGCCGTCGCCCGCGCCCTCGTCGCCGAGGGCGCCGAGGTGGCGCTGATCGCCCGCCACGGCGAGCGGCTGAAGGACGCGGCGGCGGGGCTCCGTGCGACGGGCTCGCCCGCGCCCCGGGTGCTCCCCGTCGTCTGCGACACCGGCTCGGACGCGGCGGTGGCGGCGATGGCCGACACCGTGCGCGCCGAGCTGGGACGGGTCGACGTGCTCGTCAACTGCGCGGCCAAGGTCAACACCGGACCGATGCGCGACGACGATCTCGACGAGCATCTCAACGTCAAGGTCAAGGGCTATCTGCGCTGCGCCCGGACGTTCGCCCCCGGGATGGCCGAGCGGGGGTGGGGGCGGATCATCAACGTCTCGGGCCTGGCGGCGCGTCAGACGGGCTCGGTCGTGGGCTCGGTGCGCAACGTCGCGGTGGCGGCGATGACGAAGAACCTCGCCGACGAGTACGGCGCCGACGGCATCAACGTCACCGTCGTGCATCCCGGGATGACCCGCACCGAGCGCACTCCGGACACGCTCGGCGCCATGGCCGCCGCCCGCGGCGTCACCGCCGCCGAGGCCGAGGCGGCGATCGCCCGCCAGACGAGCATCGGGCGCCTGGTCACCGCCGAGGAGGTCGCCGACGTGATCGTGTTCCTGGCCAGCCCCCGGAGCGTGGCCATCACCGGCGACGCGATTGCCGTCGGCGGCGGCGCCCGGGGAGGGATCTACTACTGATGCCCGACGAGTTCGAGCAGATCCTCTACGCCGTCGACGCGGGCGTGCTGACGATCACGCTCAACCGCCCCGAGCGCCTGAACGCGTGGACGGAGACGATGGGCGGCGAGCTGATCGCGGCCCTCGATCGCGCCGACGGCGACGACGCGGTCCGCGTCGTGATCATCACCGGAGCCGGGCGCGGGTTCTGCGCCGGGGCAGATCTGGCGACCGGCGGCGAGACGTTCGACTACCGAGCCCGGGGGGCGACCGACGCGGTGCCGCGCGACGGCGGCGGGCGGTTCGTGCTGCGCGTGTTCGAGTGCACGAAGCCGGTGATCGCCGCCATCAACGGGCCCGCCGTCGGCGTCGGGGCGACGATGACGCTGCCGATGGACATCCGACTCGCCGCCGACGATGCCCGGATCGGCTTTGTCTTCGCGCGGCGGGGGATCGTCCCCGAGGCCTGCTCGAGCTGGTTTCTGCCCCGCCTCGTCGGCATCAGCCGGGCCATGGAGTGGGTGGCCACCGGCCGCGTGTTCTCGGCCAGCGAGGCGCTCGCGGGCGGCCTCGTGCGCAGCCTGCACCCCGGCGGGGAGCTCCTCGACGCGGCCCGGGCCATCGCCCGGGAGATCGTCGAGAACACGGCGCCGGTCTCGGTCGCGCTCGCCCGGCAGCTGATGTGGCGGATGCTGGGGGCCGAGCATCCGATGATCGCCCATCGCGCCGACTCGCGGGCGATGTTCGCCCGCGGCCGGTCCGATGACGCCCGCGAGGGGATCACCGCGTTCCTCGAGAAGCGCCCGCCGACCTTCCCCGACCGCGTCAGCGACGGGCTGCCCGAGGCGTTCCCGGAGTGGTCGCCCCCCGAGTTTCGCTGAGGCGAGCCGCGGCGACGGCGGCCTGACCGAAGGCGATCCCGCCGTCGTTGGGCGGGAGGCGCTCGCAGACGAGCACCCGCAGGCCGGCCGCCCGCGCGCCCGCGGCGGTCATCGCCGTGAGCAGGCGGTTCTGGAACACGCCGCCGCTGAGCACCGCCGTGTCGACGCCCCGCTCGCCGGCGATGGCGACGAGAGCCTGCACGGTGGCCGCCGCGATCGACCGGTGAAAGCGCGCCGCCACGAGCGCCACGTCGGTGCGGGCCCGCAGCTGGGCGGCGAGGGCACGCACCGCCGGCCGCGGGTCGGCGAGGTCAAGCTCGTAGCGATGAGAATCCGGGCCGGCCCGGACCGCGGCCGCCTCCAGCTCGATCGCCGCCTGACCCTCGTAGGTGACCTCGGGTCGCAGTCCGCACAGCGCGGCCACGGCGTCAAACAGCCGCCCCATGCTGGACGTGAGCGGCGAGACCGCCGGGGCGGCCGCGACGGACGCCATCGCCTGCCACCGCACGGGGTCGATCGCGCCGGCCAGGGCGCCCGGAAGCGCCGGCGGCTCGCCGAACGCCTCGGCCAGCCACGCCCACGCCATCCGCCACGGCTGGCGGATGGCGGCCGCTCCGCCCGGCATCGCGACCGGACGCAGCCACGCCGCCCGCTCGACGCCGGTCAGGCCGCCGACGAGCAGCTCGCCGCCCCACACGGTGCCGTCGTCGCCGTAGCCGGTGCCGTCGTAGATCGCCCCCACCGCGGTCGTCTCGGCGAGGCCGTGCTCGGCCAGGCAGGCCGCGAGATGGGCGTGGTGGTGCTGGACGTCGATCAGCGTCACCCCCTCGCGGTCCAGGGCGTACTGGGTCGAGAGATAGCCGGGATGGCGGTCGTGGACGACGACCTCCGGGGTGACCGCGAACAGCCGCTCGAAGTGGGCGATCCCCTCGGTATAGGCGCGCAGGGTGCTGACGTGCTCGAGGTCGCCGATGTGATGGCTGACCCACGCCCGACTTGCCTTGGCCACGCAGAACGTGTTCTTCTGCTCGGCGCCGCAGGCCAGCAGCGGCCGCGCGGTCGCCACCGGCAGGGCCAGGCGCGCCGGCACGTACCCGCGGGAGCGGCGCAGCATCGTCGGACGGTCACCGTCCGCGCGCACGACCGAGTCGTCGGTGCGGGTCTCGATCGGGCGGTCGTGGACGAGGAACAGGTCGGCGATGGGAGCCAGCCGGTCCAGCGCGTCGTCGTCGCGATAGGCGATCGGCTCGTCGGAGACGTTGCCGCTCGTCATCACGAGCGCGCGGATCCCGTGGTCGCCGGCGTCGGCGAGGAGCAGATGGTGCAGCGGCGTGTAGGGGAGCATCACGCCCAGCTCGGGCGCGCCCGGGGCGACCGCGGCCGCGACCGGGGCCTCCGGGCGCCGGGAGGCGAGCACGATCGGCCGGGCCGTCGAGCCCAGGAGCGCGCGTGCGGCCGGCGAGACCTCGATCAGCTCGGCGGCCGCGGCGGCGTCGGCCACCATGAGCGCGAACGGCTTGTCCTCGCGGTGCTTGCGCGCGCGCAGCGACGCGACGGCATCCTCGTCGGCGCCGGCACACACGAGGTGATAGCCGCCGAGGCCCTTGACGGCGACGATCATGCCCGCGGCGAGGCGCTCGGCGGTGGCCCGGATCGGATCCCCGGCGCCCGGGATCTCGGCGCCGGTGACGTCGAGCAGGCGAACCCGGGGGCCGCACGCCGGGCACGCGTTGGGCTGGGCGTGAAAGCGCCGGTCGGCCGGGTCCTCGTACTCGCCCTGACAGGCACCGCACATGGAAAAGCCGGCCATCGTCGTCAGCGGCCGGTCGTAGGGGACGTCGCGGACGATCGTGAAGCGCGGACCGCAGTTCGTGCAGTTGATGAACGGGTAGCGGTAGCGGCGGTCGCCGGGATCGGTCAGCTCGGCCAGGCAGTCGGCGCACGTCGCCGAGTCGGCGACGACGAGCGCATCGGGGATTCCGGTGCGCTCGCTGGCGCGGATCGTGAACTGCGGCTCGCCGACGGCGCGCACCGTCTGACAGCGCAGATCGTCGACGCAGGCCAGCGGCGGCGCCTCGGAGCGCATGCGCACAAAGAACTGCGCGACCGCGTCGGGATCGCCCTCCACTTCGAGCAGCACCCCGTGCTCGTCGTTGCGGACCCAGCCGCCCAGGCCCTCCTCGTGGGCGACGCGGTAGACGAAGGGACGGAAGCCGACCCCCTGCACGGTGCCCGAGACACGCGCGCGGGTCCGGACGGTCATGCCACCTCGACCAGCTCGCGCAACAGGTGGTAGGCGGTCGCCTGGGCCTCCTGGATGCGCGGGATGTGCTGGGAGGGGGAGACGATCACGTGGTCGGCGAGCCGCTCGGAGGCCACCCGCCCCCCGTCGTAGCCGACGAAGGCGATCGTCTGCAGGCCCTGGCGCCGGGCCTGGGCGAGCGCGTCGAGCACGCTCAGCGAGTTGCCGCTCGTCGACAGCGCCACCAGGACGTCGCCGGCCCGGCCGTAGGCGATGATCTGGCGGGCGAAGATCGCCTCGGTCCCGATGTCGTTGGCGATCGCGGTGATGATCGCCGTGTCGGCACAGAGATCGAGGGCGGAGCGTGGCGGCCACCCCAACGAGTCGTCGGCGAAGTCGGCGACGACGTCCATCGCGTCGGTCGCCGAGCCGCCGTTGCCCAGCGCCAGCAGCCGGCCGCCGCCGTCCAAAGCCACTCGGAGAGCCCGCGCAGCGTCGTCGAGCACCGCTGCGCCCTCGTCGCCGAGTGTGGCCGCACGCAGCTCGGCCACCTCGCGCCATTTCATGAGCACCGACGCGCGCACGTCGGCGAGGATCGCACCCAGGTCGTGCTCGCCCTCGGCGAGGAACGGGTACAAGAAGCTCGACGCCCCGGCGTCATGGGAGCGGCGCCCGGTGCGGCCCTCCAACAGCCCGCGATGCTCGAAGAAGACGTGGACGAGCTCCCACAGCACGTGGTAAGCGGTCTCCACCAGCTCCTGGGCGATCAGCGGGTCCTCGGTGGGCGGCTGCAGCGTGTGCTCGGCCCCGACGTCGTTGGCGAAGGCGATCGTGAGGCACCCCCGCTCCCGGGCGACCGCGACCGCCCTCACGAGCGCCGCGCCGTCCGCCGGCCCGTGAAACGCGATGACGATGTCATCGGCGACCGCCGTCAGGGCCAGCTCACGCGGGAGCCGCGCCGACTCGCCGCACAGGCCGAGCGCCGGCAGCGCCCGCTTGCCGACGATCACCGGGTGCACGAACTCCACGGCGACGTGGCGCACGTCGGAGCGCGCGGCGGGGGAGAGACCGACCGCGATCAGCCGCCCGCCACGAGCGAACCGTTCGGCCATGCGATGGCAGAGCGCGGCCAGCGGCTCGGCCTGTAGCGAGAAGAACAGCTCGCCGGCCTGTCGCCGCTGGTCGAGGCGGTGCTCGACGAGGCGGCGGACGGGCGCCCGGGTGGCGCTCATGCCGAGACGGCGACCTGCCGTCTCACCAGCTCGCCCAGCCACGCCCGCAGGTCCTCCACGCCGTCGCCGGTGCGGGCGCTGGTGACGATCGTCCGCACCCCGGGATTGACGACCTCGACGTTGTAGAGCAGCTTGCCGAGGTCGAAGTCCAGGTGGGGCAGCAGGTCTGACTTGTTGACGATGACGAGCTCGCACGCGCGGAACATCAGCGGGTACTTGAGCGGCTTGTCCTCGCCCTCGGTGACCGAGCAGACCATCGCCCGGGCGTCCTCGCCGACGCGGAACTCCGCCGGGCACACGAGGTTGCCGACGTTCTCGATCACGAGCAGCTCGATGTCGTGCAGCGGGAGGTGGCCGAGCGCCGAGCGGACCATGTTGGCGTCGAGGTGGCACTCCCCGCCGAAGCCGTTGTCGGTGTTCAGCTGCACGACGGGAACGTGCAGGGCGGCGAGGCGGTCGGCGTCCATCGATCCCTGCACGTCGCCCTCGAGCACCCCCGCCCGGGCGTCACCGGGCAGCGGCGAGGCCAGCGCCCGCTCCAGCAGCGCCGTCTTGCCGGCCCCCGGCGCCGACATCAGGTTGAGCACGGTCACGTCGCTGCGATCGAAATCGTCACGGTTGGCGCGCGCGATCGTGTTGTTGGCGTCGAGGACATCCTCGACGACCTTCACCTTCGTGCGGTGCATGGGGTGGGCTCCTACATCTTCTTGACTTTGAGATAGCGCTGGACCTCCGGTGCCTGGCTCTTGGCCAGCGCCCCGATACCCGCCACCAGCGCCAGCGTGACAATCGCTGCCTTGTTCATGGCTCACTCCTTTAGTGGTTGGTCCTCATCGGTCGCCAGCAGATCCTCGATCACCGACTCGACGAGGGCGATGGCGCTGTCCATCGCCGCCGCCACCGGCGGGGTCAGACCCATGGCCAGCTCTTCGTCCTCGAGGCTCATGTCGCTTCCCGGCTCGCATCCCACGACCAGCACCCGGGGCGGCAGGGTGCCCAGCGTGCGCGCGAGACCGAGGACGCGGACGGGATCCATGGCGTGCGCGTCGAGGACCGTCTCGCCGTCGGAGAGCTCGGGCTCGATCACGTACAGCGTTCCCGGCGCCTGCCCGCGCGGGACGGCGTCGACGAGGATGGCGGCGTCGTAGTCCTCCTGCAGCTCGTAGGCGAGGTCCATCCCGCGGATGCCGAAGTCGGCGACCTTGACCCCGGCCGGGAGCTCACGCTGCGCGAGGCGCTGGGCGACCTCGACCCCGAACCCGTCGTCGGCCAGGAACACGTTGCCGATCCCGGCAACGAGCACGGTGCGCGCGGCCGGGTCGACGGAGGGGCCGAGCGGCTCCACCTCGCTCGTGGCGAAGAAGAAGCGGTGCCCGGGCTGACGCGCCACTCCAAGATCACGGCCGGGATCCTCCTCGAGGACGACGGCGAGGCTGACGGTCCCCTCCATATCCTGCTGGATCGATTCGACGACGGCGGCCTTGCCGGCCAGCGCCAGATCGAAGATGTCGCCGCCCGTCCGAGGACGCAGACGCACGAGGCTGCCGCGGCCGACGCGGATGCCGTTGACGTCGACCGATCCGGGGCGCGCGGCCCTCGAGTCCATCCCACCCGGACCTGGAGTCGAGATGAGCGGTCACGGCGACCAGCGCCCCTCGACGCCCGCCGGCTGGCGGGTCTGCAGCTCGCGGACGGTCCGGCCGTGCAGGCGCATGAGCTGCTCGGGCGACAGGCTCTCGCAGCGATCGAGGACCTCGCGCGCCCGCCGATCCGAGGCACGGACCTCGGCCTTCTCCTCGTCGGTCAGGCTCAGGATGTTGAGAATCAGGAGCTGGTCGATCTCGCCCCCGTCGAAGAGGTCCCCCGGGCTCTCGGGAGCGATCCGGGGGTGGTCCTCGAGGATGATCGGCGAGGACAGCAGCGTGTGGCGCTCGTCCGCCTCCCCGACCAGCACCGGCCAGGTTCCGCGGTTCTCACATGCCGCGGCGGCGGCGCGCAGCGCCGGCGGGGGCGCGGTCAGCGACACGAACGCTCCGCGATGGGCCCGGAGCACGGTGTGGGTCGAGCAGAAGGTGCGCCGGATCGCCGCTTCGCGGGGGCCGCCGGGCCAGGGCGTCTCGTTCTCGATCACCGCCGTCAGCCGGTACAGGTCCGGCGAGATCTCGTCCGCGGCGACATGGAGCGACCCCTGCAATGGCTCCCAGCTGCGCACGACGGTTCCCGCGTCGCCGGCGCGCTCCTCGGTCGTCCCGGCGTCGATCGCGATCGCCAGCCGCCGGCCGCCGCGCAGGTCGGCGAACGCGAGCGGCCCGAGCGTCACCTCGCGCTCGACGGCCTCCTCCCAGCTGAGATGGCGCTCGCCGTCGGCGATCAGCTCATCGACCTCGCGCCCGTCCGCGTCGACCAGCTGGCGCCAGACGACGTGCAGGAAGCGCACCCCGACGGTCACCTCGGCTCGCGCGTCGGCCTGCACCAGGCACTGGGTCTGCATCGTCCAGGGGTCGTCGCCGGCCGCGCGGGCCTGGGCGTGGGCGCGGGGGTACACCCCGCCGAACGTCCAACGCTGGGCGTTCTTCAGCGATGAGCGGCGATACGGCCACAGCACGTAACCCTCGTAGAGCACGGCGTCGGCGATCGCCCGGATCGGGTCGGCGGTCACCGCCCTGCCTCCTCCGCGGGGAGCAGCGCGTCGACGACGGCCTCCCAGTCGGTCAGGGCGTGGCGGGCGCGAAACGCGACGAGGCGATCGAACGCCGCCCGATCGAGCCGCAGCCATGCGCTGCCGGGGAAGTAGCGCTCCATCGTGTCGCGCCAGACGCTGACGGGGAGGCGGTAGGCCGCCTCGGCGTTCCACGAGATCCGGTTGATCTGCAGCGCCCCGCCGGGCCCGGCGTAGAAGACGGTGCCGCTGAACAGGAGGTCGAGCGGGATCTCGCCGTCCCGGACCCCGGAGAGGTACTTGGCGGCGGCCACGTCGAAGTCATACGTGCACGGCACGAGCAGGTCGGCGACCGTGGCGCCCTGAAACGGGGCGACGACGAGCGTGGCCTGCGTCCACAGCAGATCCGCGCAGCGTGTCGGCCCATCGCTGCGGCGCGCCGAACAGGTCGCCCAGCTGCGCCTGCTCGGCATCGCTGTACCCCCGCTGGGTGGCCGCGATCCGGACCTGGACGTCGAGCATCACCGAGCGCACCGCCGCACCGCCGGCGTCGATCGCCAGCGAGAAGAGCAGCGTCGGGGCGGCGGCATGGGGGAGGGGCTCGCAACCGAGCACCGTGAAGCCCAGCTCGGGTGCCGCGACGCTCGGGGCGAGCGCCGCCCCCATCGGCTCGGGAACCGCCATGACCTCGCGTTCCGCGCCGCTCACGCCGGGGGCAGGTTCGGCATCCGCTCGTCGATCGGCCCGTGCGCGCTCGGGTTGATGCCGGTGGCGGAGGCGGCGGTTCGCTTGCCGCCGGGCAGATGCCCGACCTGCTTGGCGTAGTTGCCGACGGAGTTTCCCTGGTTGATGCCCGGGGTGTGGGCCGAAGCGTCCTGGGTCGTGTCCGGGTTGCCGGTGTTGATCACCATCGTGTCTGCTCCCTCGTGGATAGGTCGTCAAAGAAGCGATTGATCTCGGTCCAGACCTCCTCGCCGCCTCCGAAGCCCCGCCAGCGGCTGCGGATGAGACCGACGAGCTCGTAGCAGTCGTCGATCGGAACGAGCCAGTGCTCGCGCATCCCGCGGGCGCGGCTGACGAGCAACGCCTCGACGTCGGGCGCCATCTGAGCGAGGACGGGATTGTCGGCCTCGAGCTCGGTCCAGGCCTCGAGCTCGAGCAGGGACTCCGTCGGCCCCGCCGGGCTCGGGTAGAAGGCGCTCACCCGCTCGGCCTCGGTGTTGCGAAAGAAGAAGGCCATGTCGACGGGAATCCGCAGACGCTCCCAGCGGGCGTCGTCAAGGACGAAATCGTGAAGCCGCCGCCGCCGCGTGGGCAGCAGACGCAGGTGGCCCCCGCCCGCCGCCGCCGAGTCGAACAGCAGCGCGCACGCCCGGCACGCGCACAGCATCCGCCGGTCGTTGAGGTCGACGAGATGACGATGACCCGGCCCGACGGGAGCGGCGCACATGTCGCAGTGCTCGCCGGCCGGTGCTGCCGGGGCGACCGCCGGCTGGCGGACCGGCGTCCCCTGGGCGAGCTTGGCCAGCCGGGAGACCATGACCGCTAGAGAGCCGGCGTCTGGACGGCGACGCGGACCAGGCCGGACTCGTCGACGAGCAGGGGCACGGGCTCGAGGTGCAACTCCGGCGCATCGACACAGCGACCGGCCCGCACCACGTCATAGCGGTGGCGGCAGTGCGGACACGTCAGCTCGGCGCCGACCAGCCCCGCGCTCTCCAGCCGGCCCGCTTCGAGCGACTCCCCACACCCCGGGCATCGGGGCAGGTAGGCGTAGGGCGTCCCGTCCGGGATGCGCAGGAACAGGATCGGCTCGCCGGCGACCTCCTTGAGCACGAGTCCCCCGGAGGAGAGCTGGGGCAGCGAGCCGACCGTCGCCCACGCGTCCTGCACCGCCGGCGCCATCACCTCGATCTGGAGCAGCGGTGGCGACGACGGCGCGCCCGGCTCGGCGCCGTCGTCGTCGGCCTCGACGCGCTCGACATCCGGAGCCCCTTTGAGCACGGCGTCCTCGATCGCCAGCTTGAGCGTCATCGCCGAGGCCGGGCAGCCCTCGCAGCTGCCGCGCATCCGGACGCGCGCCACCCCGTCGGACACGCCGAGCAGCTCGACGTCGCCGCCATGAGAGCCGAGGTAGGGACGCACGCCGTCCAGCGCCGAGCGCACCCGCTCCTCGACGCTCACCGGGTGCAGGCCGTGCAACAGCAGGAGGTGCTCGACGAGCTCGTCAGTCGCCAGCGCCGTCGCGCGGGCCGTCCCGACCTCATCGACGATCCGCTCCAGACCCGCGCCGTAGAGTGAGAGCACCGCCTGCACGGTCTCCAGCGCCACGTCGCGGGCCTCCGCGTCGGCCAGCGACTCGAGCTCGTCGAGGAGCCTCTCGACGCCGGCGATCAGCTCACGGTCCTCCATGCGCGCTCAGCCGCCCATGTGCTGGCCACCGAACATGGGCGAGTGCACCTGCCTGAGCGTCTTGCCGCCGCCGAGGTACATGTGCACGCCGCACGGCAGACACGGGTCAAACGAGCGGACCGCGCGCATGATGTCGATGCCCCGGAAGTTGTCGGGGCCGTTCTCCTCGAAGATCGGCTGACCGGCGACCGCGTCCTCATAGGGCCCGGGCGTCCCGTAGGAGTCGGTCGGGCTTCCGTTCCAGGGCGTCGGGGGATAGGGGTGGTAGTTGGCGATCTTCTTGTCCTTGATCACCAGGTGGTGCGACAGCACTCCGCGTACCGCCTCGTGGAACCCGCAGCCGATCCCCTCGTCGGGCACGTCGAAGTCCTCGAACACCTTGGTGTTGCCCGAGCGCACCTCCTTGAGCCCCTGATCGACGAAGTGCATCGCCATCGCCGCGGCATAGGCCACGAAGTACACCCGCGCGCGATTGCGCTCGATCGCGTTGGACCACTGCGGGATCTTCCACTCGAACTCGGTGTCGGGCGTGTTCGGCGTCTTGGGCAGCTGGATCTTCACGCTCTGGCCGGTCGACTGCACGTACGGCGTCTGGACCTTGCCGGCCAGGGCCGTGGCCCACAGGCGGGCGATGGCGCCGCCGCCGGTGTCGAGGGCGAGGTAGTCGCCCGTGCGCTTGTCAAACCAGCGCGGGCTCATCACCCACGAGTAGTTGCCACCCTCGAGATCGCGCGCCTGCGGCTTGGGGATCGTCGTCTGGTTCCACGGGTGGCGCTTGTCGACCGGGTTGCCGAGCGGGTCCTTGTCGACGAACGTGTGCTCGTTGACCCAGTCCTCGTAGTAGGAGGAGCCGAGCAGGATCCGGATGCCGAGGTTGATGTCGACGAGGTTGGTCGTCACCAGCTCGCCGTCGACGATGACCCCCGGGGTGACGAACATCTCGTTGCCCCAGTTGTCCATGTTGCGGTAGTCGTAGTCGACGTGCTCGGGGTTGTTGAACGCACCCCAGCAGCCGAGCAGGATGCGCCGCCGGCCGACCTCCTCGTAGCCGGGCATCGCCTCGTAGATGAAATCGAAGACGTCGTCGTTCATCGGCACGGCCTTCTTGAAGAAGTCCATGCAGCGCAGCATCCGCGACAGGTAGTCGGTGAACAGCTGCGGTGTCGGCTGCGTCCCCACGCCCCCCGGATAGATCGTCGACGGGTGGACGTGACGTCCCTCCATCAGGCAGATCATCTCGCGGGTGACCCGGCTGATCAGCAGCGACTCGCGGTACACCTCGCCGGTGAACGGGTTGTAGGCCCGCATGATGTCGCCGATCGTCCGGTAGCCATGGATATGGGCGTGCGGCGCCTCGGTCTTGTCGGCCTTGTCCATGACGGACGGGTTGGTGTCGCGGATCATCTGCTCACAGAAGTCCACGAAGACGAGGTTGTCCTGGAAGATCGTGTGATCGAACATGTACTCGGCGGCCTCGCCGAGGTTGACGATCCACTCACCGAGCGGTGGCGTCTTGACGCCGTAGGCCATGTTCTGCGCGTATTGGGAGCAGACGGCATGGTTGTCGCCGCAGATCCCGCAGATACGGCTGGTGATGAAGTGCGCGTCGCGCGGGTCCTTGCCCTTCATGAACACGCTGTAGCCGCGGAAGATCGAGGACGTGCTCTTGCAGGAGACGACCTCCCGCTGCTTGAAGTCGATCTTGGTGTAGATGCCCAGGTTGCCGACGATCCGAGTGATCGGATCCCACGACATATCGACGATGTTGCCGGATTCAGGCTTGATCTGCTCACGTGTGGCCATGGAATTCAGGCTCCTCTAGTTGCCCCAGCGTGGGTTGTATCCGGTGGTCAGCTTGTCGCGGTTGTGGCGCCACTTCGTTTCCTTGTTCATCGTCTTGTTGGTGATGCCACGCAGCTTGCGGATCACCGGCCCGTACATGCCGGTGATGGCGGTCGAGACGCCACCGCCGGGAGGCGCGTCCATGAACGGCATGAACTTGTCGGGGAACCCGGGCATCGTGCATCCAATGCAGATCCCGCCCACGTTCGGGCAGCCGCCGATTCCCGCCATCCAGCCGCGTTTGGGCACGTTGCAGTTCACGACCGGCCCCCAGCAGCCGATCTTCACCTGGCACTTCGGTGAGTTGTAATCCTGGGCGAAGTCGCCCTGCTCGTAGTAGCCAGCGCGGTCACAGCCCTCGTGGACGGTCTTGCCGAACAGCCACTGGGGCCGCAGCGCCTCGTCGAGCGGGATCATCGGGGCCAGTCCGGCCGCCTGGTACAGCAGCCAGGTCAAGGTCTCCATGAAGTTGTCGGGCTGCACCGGACAGCCCGGGATGTTGACGATCGGCAGCCCGGCGGCCGAGCGGAAGTCCCAGCCGAGGTAGTCAGCCAGGCCCATGCAGCCCGTCGGGTTGCCCGCCATGGCATGGATGCCGCCATAGGTCGCGCACGTGCCGACGGCCAGGACGGCGAACGCGGCGGGCGCCAGATCGTCGATCCACTTGTTCAGCGTGATCGGCTCTCCGGTGGCCGGGTCGTTTCCGAACGACGTCCAGTAGCCGTCGCCGTTGATGTTCTCGTTCGGGATCGAACCCTCGATCACGAGCACGTAGGGAAGCCCGAGCGTCCCCGCCGCCGCGTCGCGGAACGGTTGCATGTACTCCTCGCCCCCGAGCGTCGGCGAGAGCACCTTGTTGTGGAGATTGACCTTGGGCAGTCCCGGGATCGCGCCGAGCAGCACGTCCTCGATCGCCGGCTGCGAGGCGGCGGTGATGGAGATCGTGTCGCCGTCGCAGCTCATCCCCTCCGAGATCCAGAGGACGTGAACCTCCTCGACGCCTCCCGAGGCCTCCGGTGCGTGCGGTGCATCAACGCTCATGCTCACCCTCCACTCGTCATTAGCTCGGCTTCCAGCTCCAGCGATTCCACTTGCAGCTCCTCGCCCTGCACCACCTCGACGTTCAACCCTCCGCACATCGCGCACGCCAGCGGAAATCCGCCCGGCTGGCTGCTCGCGCCACAGCTCTGGCACGTCACCGCCACCGGCACCTCGTCCAACTCCAGCGCGGCGCCCTCGACCGCTGTACCGTGGGCACAGAGCTCAAACGAGAACTCCAGCGCCGAGGGGACGACCTGGCGCAGGTGCCCGACCCGCACGTAGACCCGCGTGACGCGTGAGCCGCCGGCGTGCCGCGCGGCGACGTCCACGATCGCCTGCGCTATCGAGAGCTCGTGAATCGACCCACCACCCCTCAACAGATCCTCGGGAGAGGGTCCCCGACGAGCTGATCCATCACCCGCCGGCCGCCGAACGCCGTGTGCACCATCACCATCCCGGGCGGCTCGGACCGCACCTCGCCGATGGCCGCCGATCTGCTCGCAGCCCGGGATCGCGCGCAGCGCAGCGAGGGCCGCATCGGCCACCGCCGGGGCCACGAACGCCACCAGCCTCCCCTCGTTGGCGATGTACATCGGATCGATGCCGAGCAGCTCGGCGGCTGCGCCGACGACCGGGGAGACGGGCACGTCGGCCTCGCGGACGACCATGCTCACGCGCGAGGCGCGGGCCAGCTCGTTCAGGACCGAGGCCACGCCGCCACGGGTGGCGTCGCGCAGGCAGTGCAGATCCGCGCCCACGGCGTCGAGCAGGGCGTCGACCGCCGGCCACAGACAGCACGTGTCGGACTCGATCTCGGCATCGAGGTCGAACTGGTCGCGGGCGAGCATGATCGCCGTGCCGTGCTCGCCGATCGGACCCGAGACGAGGATCCGGTCGCCGGGCGAGATGCCGTCGGTCGCCAGCCGCGCCCGGGGATCGACCGCGCCGATGCCGGTCGTGCACAGGTACATGCCGTCGGCCAGCCCGCGCTGCACGACCTTCGTGTCGCCGCCCACGATCTCGACGTCGGCGGTCCGCGCAGCATCGGCGATCGCCGTCACCTCGGCGCGCAGCACCTCGGCGTCGAGGCCCTCCTCGAGGATCATCGACACGGTCAGGGCCCGCGGGCGAGCGCCGGCCATCGCCAGGTCGTTGACCGTGCCGTTGACGGCCAGCTCACCGATCGAGCCGCCGGGGAACCGCAGGGGGGAGACCACGAAGCTGTCCGAGGTCATCGCCAGCCGGGTCCCGCCGACCTCTACGGCGCCCGCGTCGGCGAGGGCGCCGAGCGTCCCTGAGCCGAAGGCCGGCACCAACAGGCCCTCGATCAGGGTCTGGGTGGCCTTCCCGCCGGCGCCGTGCGCGAGCGTGATCTGCTTGTCACGGAAGCGGGCCCGCTTGGCCCGCGCCGTCTCGATGATCTCGAGCACGCGCTGCTCACGGTTCGTGACGCTCATACCGCCTCGCGCTGCCGGGCGTAGCGCCCGAAGTTGTAGTAGGCGGCGCACGCTCCCTCGGGGGACACCATGCAGGTGCCGATCGCGTGCTCGGGCGTGCAGGCGGTCCCGAACACCTTGCACTCCCACGGCTTGATCACGCCCTTGAGCACCTCGCCGCACTGGCAGGCCTTGGGGTCGGCGACGCGCACGTTGGGGGTCGCAAACCGCTGCTCGGCGTCGAACTCGGCGTAGGCGTCCGACAGCCGCAGCGCGCTCTGGGAGATGAACCCGAGCCCGCGCCATTCGAAGTGCGGACGCAGCGCGAACACCTCGGCCATCACCTCCAGGGCGCGCAGATTGCCCTCCTCGGGAACGACTCGCCGGTACTGGTTCTCGACCTCGCAGAGCCCCGCCTTGAGCTGGCGCAGGATCATGAGGATCGACTGCAGGATGTCCAGCGGCTCGAACCCGGAGATGACCACCGGACGCCCGTAGTCGGCGGGGATGAAGTGAAACGGGCGCGCCCCGACGACGGTGCACACGTGACCGGGCCCGATGAATCCGTCGAGGCGCAGGTCCGGCGACTCCAGTAGGGCGCGCAGCGGCGGGACGATCGTGACGTGGTTGCAGACGCAGGAGAAGTTGGCGATCCCCTCGGCCTTGGCGCGCTTGAGGGTCAGCGCCGTCGACGGCGCCGTCGTCTCGAAGCCGATCGCGAAGAACACGACCTCGCGGTCGGGGTTCTCGCGCGCGATCCGCAGCGCGTCGAGCGGCGAGTACACCATGCGCACGTCGGCCCCCTGCGCCTTGGCCTCGAGCAACGTGTACTCGGATCCCGGCACCCGGAGCATGTCGCCAAAGCACGTGAAGATGACGCCGTCCTGATGGGCGATCGCGATCCCGTCGTCGACGCGTCCCATCGGGATCACGCACACCGGGCATCCCGGTCCGTGCACCAGCTCGACGTTGGCGGGCAGCAGGTCGTCGATCCCGTACTTGTAGATCGAATGCGTGTGGCCTCCGCAGACCTCCATCACCTTGTAATGGCGCTCGGACTCGACCTCGGCGAGGATCTGGGTCGCCAGCGCCTGGCCCAGCTGGGCGTCGCGGTATTCGTCGACGTATTTCACGCCGCCACACTCAGGTGGGCGATGGCCACGCCGGCGTGGACCAGCAGCTCGTCGCCGGCGTCCACCGGACCGAGGAGGTCGACGGCCACCTCATGGCGACCGTGCCGCTCGTCCTCGCAGATGGCCAGCGACGGACCGAGCGCGATCACGCGCATTCGGATCCCCTCGTCGCCGCAGGTGATGCAGCGGGTGGCCGACTCCTCGCAGCTCATTCGATCACGCTCGCCTTGAGCTCCTCGAGCTCCTGCTCGTACTCGGCGCCCATGCGCTGCAGCAGCGCGAGCGTGGCGTGGGCCTCCTCCTCATCGATCCTGGAGAGCGCGAAACCGACGTGGATCAGCACCCAGTCTCCCGGCTGCGTCTGCTCGCCCCCGGTGCTGAGAAGGCTGACGTTGATGTTGCGGCGCACGCCGACGACGTCCACCTTGGCGATCTGGTTGACCTCGTCGACTACCTCGATCACCTGTCCGGGTATGGCCAGACACATGGATCCGCTGCCGCTCCTCTCGGCGGTGTGCTGGTGACCGATCAGTCGATCACCGGCCTCCCGCTGGGGATCGGTATACCACCGCGCGGAGTGTCAACTCCAGCGACCCGTAATCCTGGTCACGTAATCGAAGTTACAAGCTCGACCACGGTCCGGGTGACAGTCGTGACCGAACCTCACGCGGGGCGTATGCTCTGACGCGGGCCGATCCGAAGTCAAGCCCGCGATCTGGGAGGCGGCGCAGCCGCATGGACGGTAGGGGTGAGAACAGGGCGATGGACGCGGCCGGTGCGACCTCCCCACCGTGGGGCGGGCGACGAGCGCCCCCCGTGGCCCGGTCGGAGTCCAACCAGTACCTGCTCGACCACGACGTCGACCTCGCCGAGGCCCTCGACGTGCGAATGCAGCGTCTGGCCCGGCCGGCGGCGACGGCGGTCGTCTTCGAGGCCGAGGTCGGCGACGTCGCCCTCGCCGAGCGCCTGGCAGCGGCCATCCCCGGACCGGGTGTGCTCGTCCTCAAGGGGGTGCTCGCCGTCAACGTGCAGGTCGGCGATCGCGTCGCCGCGGAGCTGCTCGGTCCCGGCGACCTCGTCGAGCCCAGCCAGCGGGAGCTCGACGACCTGGTGGCGTTCGAGACCGAGTGGCGCGGTCTGATGCCCACGCGGTTCGCGATTCTCGACGGCGGCTTCGCTCAGCGCGTGCGTCCGTGGCCGCAGATCATGCAGGCCCTGCTCAGCCGTGTCGAGCGCCGGACGCGGAACCTCAACGTGCAGCGCGCGATCACGTCTCAGCCGCGGCTGGAGGTCCGCCTGGCGCTGCTGCTGTGGCACCTGGCCGCCCGGTGGGGCCGGGTCGAGCCCGGCGGGATCCGGCTGCCGCTGCCCCTGACCCACCAGCTGCTCGGCCGGCTGGTCGGCGCCGAGCGTCCGTCGGTCTCGCACGCGCTGGCGCGGCTGTCGCGGTCCGGGTTGGTGACCGGGCAGGGCGACGAGTGGCACCTCCACGGCCAGATCGAGGACCAACTTCGGTCGATGCTGCATCCCGGGGCCGACAGCGTCGTCCCGCTGTTCGCGGCGCGCGGACTCTAGACACCGCTGCCGCCGTGCCCGGGCGCCTCCCAGCGCCCGGACACGGTCACCCTGTCGGTCGCGTTGCTAACGCCCCTGGATCGGAGCCGTGTTGCCGTGATCAAGGTCCTTGATCAGCGGCGTGAGCACCGGGGTGCCGAACCCGGACACGTAGTCCCAGCCCGGCGCGGCCTGATAGGCCCCGTTGGTGCCGATTTGGTAGTCGTAGAAGTCGCGGGCGGCGGCGGTGGCGTTGTCGCCGGCGGCGTAGATGAGCGGATCGGCAAAGCCGGTGCCGCCGCGTGAGGCCGCCTGCACGCGGGCCCACATGCCGACCATCAGCGGTGAGGAGAGGCTCGTGCCGCCCTCGCCGGAGGCGCCCCCGAGCTCGTCGGAGTAGATGTCATACGAGCTGGTGGCGATGTCGCCGGACATGGCGGTGACATCGGGGATCCCCCGGCAGGTGCCGAGGCTCGTGTTCGGCGTGCCGCTGACGCTCGACAGGCACGGCCGGTTGACGTTGGCCTGGCCCTTCTGGAACGACGGCTCGGGCACGAAGAAGCTCTGGCCGCCGCCGGTGTAGGGCCACGGGTACTCGAGGCCGCGCTGGGCGCTGGTCCCGGAGCCCGTCGGGTACAGGACGCTGCCGCCGACGGCGACGACATACGGGCTGGCCGCCGGGTAGTTGACGATCGGCACGCCCTGGTTGAGCACGCCGTTGCCGGCGCCCAGGTCGGGACCGAGCACGAGCACCGGGCACGACGAGCCCGTGTCACCGGTGGAGGCGAACAGGGTGCGGCCCTCGAGCACGCCCTGGCGCAGGGTCTGCTCGGCGACGGGCTCCAGCGCGTCGGGGGCCCCGGTCCCGTAGAGCGCGTTCTGATCCAGGTTGTTGTTGAACTGCGCCGGGATCGTGCTCTCGAGGGTGGCGTTGGCGGGCGTCGTCTCGCACTCGCCGAACGAGGCGTTGGCCTGCTTGGGCCCGTGGGGATCGTCGACCCACGTGGCGAAGTCCGTCTCGACGTCGGGGTCGATCAGGTGCTCGGCGAAGTACAGGTGCACCTGCCTGACGCTGGGCGCCATCCCCGTCGAAGACTGGGTGTCGAGCTCCCACTCGACGTTGCCCCCGGTATCGGAGAAGTCGCCGTCCTTGGGGATGTCGGTGACCGTGACCGGCACCTTGGGCAGCCCGTGCTGGCTCTCGAAGATCGCCAGGTCCTTGACCGTCGTGCTCGAGTCCCCGGAGCCCATGACCGCCACCGACTGGCCCTGTCCGGTGTTGCCGGCGGGCATGTCGTACACCGACCACAGGTCCTGCGGAGTCAGCGAGGCCGGGATCGTCGGCGTCGCCGCGGTCGCGGTGCCGAGCAGGCCGCCGGCGCCCAGCTTGCCGGTGATCGACCCGAGCAGGCTCCCCTCGCCGGCGATCGACTTCAGCGCCGCCGGGCTCGTCGCCCGGCCGAGCAGGCTCGATCCGGGAGCGCGGCTGGCGGCGGTGGCGCCGGTGAGCGGCGTGGTCGGATGGATCAGGGTGTTCAGGCCCATGACGGTGAGCACGTGCAGGCCGGCGGGGACGCTCGGGGCGCTCGCGTTGGCCAGGAAGCGGGTGCCGTGCGCCTCGTAGCTGCCGATCGAGGTTCCGAACAGCCGATCGACCTGGGCGACCGTCGCCGAGATCTCGACGAAGTCGCGCGCGCCCGAGGCGTGGAGGACCTGCGCCCCGCCGGCGCGCAGCCACGCCAGGGCCCGGTGAAACGTCGTCTCGCGCGACCGCGAAGCGCGCGTCGTACTGGGCCGGGGTGAGGAATCGGTGGTACTGCGGGCTCGACGGGTCCTGCTGGGCGGCGATCAGCGCCTGCTCGGCGGCGGGGTGCGGGTCGGTGAAGCCGATGCCGATCTCCATCCGCTGCGACGGATCGGCCGCACCGAGATGCGTGGCATGGGCGAGCGGCAGGCGGTTGTGGATGAACCACACGCGGGCGGTGCGGGCGGACGCACACGTCGCCCCGAGGGCCAGGGCGAGCAGAGACAGCCCCGAGCGGGGCGAGCAGACGCCGGATCATGCGGTGAGGGCTCCTTGTCGAGGCACGGTCGCCCCTGATAACGACCGCCCTCACCGCAAACTTGCGCAAACCGCGGTCGCGGTCGTGGTCACGACGCGACGAGGGCCCGCGCCGCGGCGCGGCCTCAGATGGGAGTGAAGGGCGCTGCTACCAGGCTTGGGCGCCGCCGCAATGAGGGCAGTCGACCGAGGTTGACACCAGCGCCTTGAACACGAATCCGCAATCGCACGTGTACATGGCGGCGTCGGTGGGCGCCCCCGCCTCGCGGCGGCGTCGCTTGGACGGGTTCTGGTTCCCGGTCGGTTCCGGGGACGTCAGGGCTTCCACGCGCCCCGCGACGCGTCCCGGTCGCTCCTCGCGGTGGCGTCGCAAACGGGCGGCGCCGGTTTTGCTTCGAGCAAGCACAGTCATATACGAGTAACGGCAGCCACGCGCAATGGTTTCGCCGGCAAGCCAATTTCCCCTGGGCGTTAACACGATGCTAATAAACAAATTGGTCCGGTCCGGGAGAGCCGCCGCCCCGGCTCGACGAGGCGCCCCGCGCCGGGGCGGCGCGCCGAGGCGGTATGGGACAATGGGCCACGGTCATGGATCCGAGTCGCAAGCGCGCCATCCGCCTCACCGTCGCCCTGACCGTCGCTCTCCTGCTGGCGTCGGCCCTGGTGTACACGAGCTTCTCCGCCGGTCGCGAGGAGCTGACGGCGTCGCAGCTGCTCAAGCGCGCGCAGCCCGGGAAGTCCTACGTCCTGGCCGGCACCGTCCTCGATGGCTCGGTCCAGCGCGACGGCGACGCGCTGCGCTTTCGCGTCCGCGACCCCAAGCTCAAGGTCTCGGTCCCCGTCAGCTACACCGGCGATCGTGCCCGACCCCTTCGCCCAGGGTCGAGCCGTGCTCGTGACCGTCCCCCGGGGGTCCACCGACTCGGCGCCGTTCGTCGGCCAGCAGAACTCGCTGACGACGAAGTGCCCGTCCAAGTACAAGGCCGCCGCCGCGTCGTATTGATGGGATCGGGTCACTGATGGCGGTCGTCGGACGGCTGCTGCTCATTCTCGGGCTGGTCGTCGCGGTCTACGGGCTCGGCGCGTCGCTGTACGGGGCGCGGGGCGGCGGCAGCGCGTGGGTGGACTCCGGGCGCCGCGCGATGTACTCGCTGGCCGGCATGGCGGCGATCGCGTTCGTGATCCTCGACGTCGCCTTCCTGCGCTCGAATTTCTCGTACAACATCGTGGCCACGGGGTCGAGCACGACGACCCCGACCCTCTACCGCGCGGCGGCGATCTGGTCCACCCAGCAGGGCTCGCTCTGCTGTGGGTGCTGCTGCTGTCGTTCTGGTCGAGCCTGGCGCTGTTCGTCACCCGCCGCAAGGTGCGCGAGATCGTGCCCTACGCCCAGGCGACCCTGTTCGGCCTGGCCACGTTCTTCGTCGGCCTCAACGTCTTCTTCGCCAACCCGTTCGCCACCAGCTCGACGCCCCCGGTCGAGGGCGCCGGCCTGGACCCGCTGCTGCGCCACACGACGATGATGGTCCACCCCCCGATGCTGTACTCGGGCTACACGCTGCTGATGGTGCCGTTCGCATTCGCGGTCGGGGCGCTCGTCGCCAACCGGACGGGGGCCGAGTGGATCCAGGTGACGCGCCGGTTCGCCCTCGGCGCCTGGCTGTGTCTGGGCATCGGGGTGATGCTGGGGGCGCGCTGGTCCTACACCGAGCTGGGCTGGGGCGGCTACTGGGCCTGGGATCCGGTCGAGAACGCGGCGCTGATGCCATGGCTGGTGGCCACCGCCTACATCCACTCGATCATGATCCAGGAGAAGCGCGGGATGTTGAAGGTGTGGAACGCCTCGCTCGTCCTGCTCGCCGGGATCCTGGCCATCGTCGGCGACTTCCTCGTGCGCTCGGGAATCCTCAGCTCGATCCACGCCTTCGTCTCTGACCCGACGCTCAACACCTCGTTCGTGGCGCTGATCGCGGTCATGGTCATCGGGTCGGTGTGGCTGGTGACGTGGCGCCGCGAGGGGCTGCGCACCGAGGCCCGGCTGGACTCGCTGCTCTCCCGCGAGGCGGTGTTCCTGTTTCAGAACCTCGTGCTCGTGGCGCTGACCGCGGTCATCTTCTGGCTCACGTTCTTCCCGCTCATCTCGCAGGCCATCACCGGCACTCCGGTGTCGGTCGGGCCGCCGACGTTCAACCAGTTCGTCGATCCGCTGGCCCTCGTCGTCGTCGCGCTGGCCGGCGTCGGGCCGATCATCGCCTGGCGACGCATCACCGTCGCCAAGCTGCGGCGTAACTTCGCCCTCCCGATCGCGGCGGCGCTCGTCGCCGTGATCGTGCTGCTGATCGTGCCCGGCGTCATCGATCACGGCTTCGCGCTGGCGATGTTCGTGACCGGGACGTTCGTCGTCGCCTCGGTCGCGCAGGAGTTCGTCCGGGGCGTGCGGGCGCGCCGGGCGATGACCTCCGAGCGCGTGCCCGCGGCCCTGGGCAGCCTCGTGCGCCGCAACCGCCGGCGCTACGGCGGCTACATCGTCCACGCCGGGGTCGCGCTGGCGCTCATCGGCATCGCCGCGTCCACGTCCTTCCAGCACGCCCGGACCGCCAACCTCACCCCCGGTCAGTCCGTGCGCCTCGACGGCTATGCCATCCGCTACGTCAAGCCGACCGCGTCGGCGACACCCCAGCGGATCGCGTTCGGGGCCGACCTCGCGGTCAGCCGCAACGGCCGGTACCTGGAGACCCTCCACACCGAGTACGGCCTGTTTCCCGCCCAGGACCCGATGCATCAGATCGGTCGCTTCTTCAACGGCTCCAACGAGAGTCGCGTCGGACTCGACGCCGGCCTCACCCATGACATCTGGACGGTGATCTCGCCCAACGTCACGCCGCTGCAAGGTCTCATCAACAAGGGCGACGTCGTCCTCGGGCGGGCGATCAACCAGGCGCTGACGCTCCCCGCCGCCCAGCGCAACCGCCAGCTGAACACCCTCTACAACTACCGTGACCTGATCATCCGGTCGCTGACGCAACGGTGGGTCACCCACCCGTGGGCGGCGTCGTTCAGGCTGATCGTCTCGCCGCTCGTGACGTGGCTGTGGCTGGGGGCGATCCTCGCCGCGCTCGGTGGGCTGATCGCGCTGTGGCCGATGCCCGGAGTCGCGCCGGCGCGGGCGCCCGCCGGCGCCGGTGGCAACACCGCAGCCCGAGACCGAGCCCGCGCCCGAGCGGGTTCTCGTCTAGGGGACGGCCCACGAGCCCGCCGTGGAGTACGTGATCGTCCTCATCGTCCTGGCGGTCGTCGTCTACGCCGTCTCGGGCCCGCTGCGCGCCCAGCGTGCCGGCGGCGGCACCGGACCCGACCCGGTCGCCGAGCTGGAGGCCGCGCGCGACGCCAAGTACCGCGAGATCCGCGATGCCGAGCTCGATGTGCGGACCGGCAAGCTGTCGGACGAGGACTACGCGTCGCTCGACGCGACGCTGCGCACCGAGGCGATCGAGATCCTCCACGAGCTCGATCGAGCCCGGGAGGGCGACGAGCTACCATCACCGCCGTGACGACGATCCTCGACCTCGTGCAGATCGGGCTCTGCGTCGGCCTGATCTTCTTGATCCTCATGCACTCGGGCAAGGACTCCGGGCTGTCGGGCGCCTTCGGCGTCGGCAGCGGTCAGGGGCCGCTCGGCGGCGGCTCGCTCGTCGAGCGCAACCTCAACCGCTGGACGATCGGGTTCGCGATCGTGTTCGTGATCAACACGATCGTGTTGATCAAGCTCGGCTGACCCCCTCAAGCCTCGCTCACGCCGGGGCGTCGCCGCCAAGGCGGTCGACGAGGCGCAGCAGCTCGAGCGGACTGAACGGCTTGGTCAAAAACAGGTCGGCCCCTGCCTCCTCGGCGGCGGCCTGGATCCGGTCGCCGTGGGCGGCGGTGAGGATCACGATCGTGGCGTCACGGGTGGCCGGGTGGGCGCGCAGCTGGCGGCAGGCGTCGATTCCGTCCATGCGCGGCATGTCGACGTCGAGGAAGATGATCGCCGGCGGTTGGCGCCGGGCGACCTCGAGCGCCTCGACGCCGTCGCGGGCCTCGTGCAGGGTGAAATGCGAGACGTCCTCGAGGGTCGTGGTGACCAGCTTGCGGATGAACGGGTCGTCGTCGACGACGAGCACGCCCCGCGTCACGGGTGACCCGGTTGACGGGATCGAGTCATCGGACCTCGTGTCCGATGCGCTCGATCGTGGCGTCGTCGATGTGGTTGAACGCCTCGACGACGACCGGGTCAAACTGGCTGCCGGCGGCCTCGGTGATCATCGTGCGGGCCTTGGCCAAGGGCATCCGCGGCCGGTAGGGACGGTCGGTGGTGAGCGCGTCGAGCACGTCGGCGACGGCGAACACGCGCGCCGCCAGCGGGATCTCCTCTCCGCGCAGGCCGTCCGGATAGCCGGTGCCGTCCCAGCGCTCGTGATGTGAGCGCACCACCTTGGCCGCCTCGGAGAGGAACTCGATGCCGTCGACGATCTCGGCGCCGACGATCGGATGGCGGGCCATCAGCGCGCGCTCCTCGGCGGTCAGCGCCCCCGGCTTGAACAGGATCGCGTCGGGCATCGCGACCTTGCCGATGTCGTGCAGGAGAAAGCCGAACTGGGTCTCGGCGCCCTCGGGCCGCGGCAGGCCGACGGCGCGCGCGATCTCGATGCCGTAGGCGGCCACCCGCTCGGCGTGCTTGCCGGTGTAGGCGTCGCGCGCCTCGACGGCGTTGGAGAGCGCGCGCACCGTCGCCATGTAGGAGCGGGTCAGCTGCTGGGTGCGCTCGCGCTCCTCCTTGAACGTCTCGCGCAGGTCGGTGGCGTAGCGCTCGAGCTGGCGCTCGTTGTCGGTCGCCTCCCGGTCGCGACGCGCCAGCTCGGCGCGCAGACGCTCGATCTCCTGTGTCAGCTCAGTTTCGGTCCTGAGCGCCATCGGTCACCAGCTCACTTGTCGACGGTCGGCCACGCAGCGCTGCCAGCACAGCCTGCGGAGCATCCTTCACCGCCACCACCGGAGTTCCCTGCTTGACGATGGCGAGCGGGGTGGGAGAGGTTCCGTCGGAGAACAGGATGACCGCGCGCTGCCGGCGGCGCCCGCGCAGCGCCAGGGCCTGCACCGCGGCCTCGGGATTGCGGATCCCGACGTCGATGAGCGCGACCTCGAAGCGGCGCTCGCCGGACACCCGGGCGGCCGCCGCGCCCGTCGTCTCACAGTGGTACTCGATCCCGAGCTCGTCGAGGGCGGGCTCGAGGGTCGCCTGGGCGGAGGTGCGCGCGACGACCAGGACCCGGGAGCGGCCGGCGCGGACGGCGGCGGCGAGCACCCCGCGCAGGTGCTCGGGCTCGATCGGCTTGCCGACGACCCACTCCCCGGTCAGCTCCGGCGCCTCGGCGGCGACCGACACGATCACGATCGGCGTCGGCTGCAGCTGCGGATCGGATCGGATCTCGCGCAGCACGGCGAGGCCGTCCATGTCGGGCATGCGGAGATCGAGAGTGACGGCGTCATAGCGCTCGTCGTCGAGCGCCGACAGCGCGGCCCGCCCGCTGTCGACGACCGTGGTCTCGACGTCGAGAGGTTCGAGCTCGCTGGCGATCAGCTCTCCGACCTGGCGCTCGTCGTCGACGATGAGCACCCGCCGTCCGCGCATCAGCGCGACCACGTCGATCGGCTGGGCGCTGGCCGTGGGCAGCATCACGTGGAACTCGCTCCCGCGCCCCGGTTCGGAGCCGACCTCGATCGCGCCGCCGTGCAGCTCGACGAGCGACTTGACGATCGACAGTCCGAGACCGGTCCCGGCGGCCACCGCGGTGCCGTTCGGGGCGCGGTAGAAGCGGTCGAAGACGCGCTCGATCT
The DNA here is from genome assembly GCA_963744845.1 of uncultured Solirubrobacteraceae bacterium. Classification (GTDB taxonomy): domain Bacteria; phylum Actinomycetota; class Thermoleophilia; order Solirubrobacterales; family Solirubrobacteraceae; genus Palsa-465. The sequence goes on along the minus strand of CAVUVE010000005.1, from coordinate 126,027 downwards.
CCTCGGCCGTCATGCCGATGCCCGAGTCGGCGACGACGAGTCGCACCCGGGCTCGGTCGGCCTCCACGCCGACATGGATGCGCCCGCCGGCGGGCGTGTACTGGTGGGCGTTGGTCAGCAGGTTGGCGATCACGTGGCGGATGAGCTGCGGGTCGGCGAGCGCCAGCGGCAGCGTCGGCGCGACGTAGATGCCGAGCGTCTGATCCTTGGCGGCGATGCGGGCCCGCATCAGGTCGGCGGTCTCGCGCACCGCCTCGCCGATGTCGATCGGCCGGCGATCGAGCTCCACCTCGTCGGCCTCGATCCGGGCGACGTCGAGCAGGTCGTCGACGAGCTCCACCAGGCGGTCGGTGGAGCGCGAGATGATCTCCACGAACTCGCGCTGACGGTCCGACAGTCCCGAGGGATCGCGGCCCAGCAGCTCGGCGAAGCCCTTGATCGACGTCAGTGGGCTGCGCAGCTCGTGTGAGGCGGTCGCGACGAACTCGCTCTTGGCCCGTTCCAGCCGCGCGTGCTGGGTGGCGTCGCGCACGATCCACGCGATTGCGTCGGCCGGTCCGCCGAGGCGCGAGGCGGTGACGGCCAGGACCCGCCCGCCGTGGCTGACCTCGGCCTCGCGATCGAGGGCTGCCGCCAGCGGGGGCAGCGGGCTCGCGGGGCCGTCGACCGCCTCCCCGACGCGCAGCTCGGGCACCAGCTCGGCCGCCCGCGGGTTGACGCTGGCGATGCGGCTGGACGCCGGCTCGGTGACGATCAGGCCCTCGGCGAGGTGCTCGATCGTCGCCGCCAGGCGCACCCGCTCGCGCTCGGCGCGGCGCGCCGACCGGACGAGGCCGGCGATCAACGCCAGCCCCACGACCACCGCGATGATGATCAGGAGGAGATTCACCGGAAGCCGGAGCATCGTACCGGCGCGGGGGGCGTCACGCCGTGGTAGTGGGAGACACACTAGCCTCGACCGAGTGCGTTCATCGCGTGACGTGCCTCATTTTCGCCGCCGCCCCAGCCGCCGGCGGCGCGAGCGCCGCCAGGCGTCAGCGGGCCGGCGCGGCCTGCTGATCGCCGCCGCGCTCGTCGCGGGCGCCTGCGGCAGCCACAGCGCGACGACGGCGAGCGCAAGCGCGACGGGGGAGAGCGTCTCGGCCACGAGCACCGGCGCTGCCACAGGCGCCGCCGCCCGCCCGAGCGCCGCCGTCGCGATCCCCGGCGCCGACTGGCCGAACTTCGGCGACGGGGCCGATCGCAGTGGCGTCGGGCCGGCGAGCACCGGCATCACCGCCGCCACCGCGGGGCGCCTGTCGGCTCGCCCGGTGCGGATCGACGGGATCGCCGATTCCGCGCCGATCGAGCTGCACGCCGTCACCGTGCACGGTGCCAGCCACGACCTGGTGGCGGTCACGACCACGTACGGCCGGACCGTCGCCTTCGACCCCCGCACCGGTCAGACGCTGTGGGAGTACCGCCCCCCGGGCGTCGACGCGAGCCCCGGCAACGCGCAGGTGACGACGGCCAGCCCGGTGGCCGACCCCGATCGCCGGTTCCTCTACACGGCCAGCCCGGACGGCGTCATCCACAAGCTGAGCGTGGCCACCGGGCGCCCCGTGTGGTCGCGATCGATCACCTTCGACCCCCGTCACGAGAAGATCGCCTCGGCGCTCAACCTCTCCGGCGCCTGGGTGGTCGCCGCGACCGGTGGCTACATCGGCGACATCCCGCCCTACGACGGCCACGTGGTGACGATCGATCGCCGCACCGGCCGGATCGTCCACGTGTGGAACAGCGAGTGCTCGGACCGCCACCGGCTGATCGCCGCCAGCTCCTGCCCGGTGACCAACACCCGCGGCGACAACGCCATCTGGGGCCGCGCCGGGGCCGTGATCGAGCCCGGCTCGAACCGGATCCTCACCGCCACCGGCAACGGTCCGTTCGACGGGCGCACGAACTGGGGCAACAGCGCGCTCGAGCTCGCGCCCGACGCCAGCCGGCTGCTGCACAACTGGACGCCCCCCAACGAGGTGCAGCTCGACCATGGCGACGTTGACGTCGGCTCCACCTCGCCGGCGATCCTCCCCGTCTACCACGGCTTCCGTCTCGCCGTCCAGGGCGGCAAGGACGGCCGGCTGCACCTCCTCAACCTGGCGCGGCTGAACGGGACCACGGGGGGCGCGGGCCCCCGGCTCGGCGGCGAGCTGGGCGAGGTGTCGGCACCGGGGGGCGGCGAGGTGCTGACCGCGCCGACCGTGTGGAGCCACGGCGGCCGCGTGTACCTGTTCGTCGGCGACGACTCGGGGACCGCCGCCTACACGCTCGTCGGCGGCGCCCATCCGCGCCTGGCGACGGTGTGGGCGAACGGCAGCGCCGCCACCAGCCCGGTGCTGGCCGGGGGTCTGCTCTACCTCTACGACGAGACCGGCGGCCACCTCGACATCCGTCAACCGACGAACGGCGCGCTCGTGCGCGCGCTTGGCGCCGCTCCGGGTCACTGGAACAGCCCGATCGTCGTCGGCGGACGCGTGATCGAGCCGACCGGCAGCTATCACGACGGCTCGAGCTCGAGCATCGTCGAGGTCTATCACCTCCCCGGGCGCTGACCGACGTCGGCACGGGGCGGTCGGGGTCGCCGGCCAAAGCCCTGCTTGCTGCAAGATCCGCTGCACAAAACTCCCGCTAACCGCCCACTTGCTAGGTTCGCCGCCTGGTCGCGGATGGTCCGCCGCGGCTCCCTCTTCGCATGCTCTCAGCCCGTCGCCTCGTGTGCCTGTGCCTGCTCGCCGCCGTGGCGGTGGCGCTCTCCGCCGGGTCGAGCTCGGCCGGCCTCGTCGATCGCTACCAGGCCGGCCAGCAGCGGGCGGCGCAGCTGCGGGCCAAGATCCGCTCCGAGAGCCAGCGGATCGAGGGCTTTCAGGGCTCGATCGCCCAGCTGCAGTCGCGCCTGACCGTCGTGCAGCGCACGGTCGCCATCCAGGAGCAGCTCCTCGGCACCGTCTCGGATCAGCTGACCGCGGCGCGGGCGCGGCTCGTCACCCTGCGCGCCGCCTACGCCCGTGACCGGGCGGCGCTCGCCGAGCAGCTGCGGGCGCGCTACGAGGCGCCGCCGCCGACGATCGTCAACGTCGTCGTCGACTCGGGCGGCTTCAACGATCTCGTCAACGGGATCCGCGACCTGACGGCGGTCGAGCGCCAGAACGTCGCCACCACCCGGGCGGTGGCCGCCGCGCGGGTCGCCGTGACGGCGCAGACGGCACGCCTGGTCAAGGTCCAGGCCCGCCGCCGCCGGGCGACGGCGGCCGTCCTCGCCGAGCGCGACGACATCGCCCAGCTGAAGGCCTCGATCGTCGGTCGCGAGCTGGCCGCCCAACGGGTGAAGAGCGCCGACAGCGCCAGCCTCGGCGCGCTGCACGCGCGCCTCGTGCACGAGGCGGCGGTGCTCGACGCCGAGGCCGCCCGCGCGCGCACGCTCTCCTCGGGCGGCGGCGTGGCGCCGCCCGGCGGCTGCACGAACGGACCGTTCGTGCCCCACGGCGGCGAGTTCGGCTTCTTCCAGGCGCCGGGGACCGACTACTCGGTCAACCAGGAGCCGATCCTCGCCGCCCGCCTCGATCAGCTCGGCAAGGCGCTGCAGCTGCATCTCATCGGCGTCTCGGGGTACCGCTCGCCCGCGCACTCGGTCGCCGTCGGCGGCTTTCCCAACGACCCCCACACCCGCGGCGAGGCGTCGGACACGCCCGGCGCCGAGGGCGTGCCGGAGTCGACGCTGAACCAGTTCTGCCTGACGCGCCCGTTCGCCGGGGCGGCCGAGGCCGACCACATCCAGCTGTCCTGACGGCGCCGCGGCGCGCCCCGGCTGTTCGCAGAGCGGCGACCTGGGCGCTATGCGACCAGGGGCAAAACGACTAATGTCCCGGACCGTGATCCGTGAGCGAACCCAGGTGGCCATCGTGGGGGCCGGTCCGGCCGGTCTGCTGCTCGGCCAGCTGCTGCACCGCGCCGGGATCGAGGCGGTCATCGTCGAGGCGCGCAGCCGCGAGTACGTGGAGGCCCGCATCCGGGCCGGCGTGCTCGAGCAGGGGACGATCGAGGTGCTGCGCGAGGCCGGGGTGGGGGAGCGGATGGATCGCGAGGGGCTGCCCCACGGCGGTATCTACATCAACTACGAGGGCCAGCGCCACCACATTCCGATGAGCGAGCTGACCGGCGGGCGGGGCGTGATGATCTACGGGCAGACCGAGGTCGTCAAGGACCTGATCGCCGCCCGCCTCGCCGAGGACGCCCCGCTGCGCTTCGAGTGCGCCGACGTGACGGTCGACGGGATCACCTCCGATGACCCGGTCGTCCGCTACATCCACGACGGGGAGGAGCACGAGCTGCGCGGCGAGCTGATCGCCGGCTGCGACGGCTTTCACGGGGTGTGCCGCACGGCGATCCCCGACGACGTGCTGCAGACGTGGGGGCGCGAGTACCCGTTCGCGTGGCTCGGCATCCTCGCCGACGTGGCGCCGTCCACCGATGAGCTCATCTACGCCCAGCACGAGCGGGGCTTCGCGCTGCACTCGATGCGCTCGCCGACGGTCAGCCGGCTCTACGTCCAGGTCGACCCCGCCGAGGACATCGCCAACTGGCCCGACGACCGGATCTGGTCAGAGCTGCACGCGCGGCTGGCCACCGACGGGTGGGAGCTGACCGAGGGACCGGTGATCGAGAAGTCGATCACCCCGATGCGCAGCTTCGTCGCCTCGCCGATGCGCTACGGGCGTCTCGTGCTCGCCGGCGACGCCGCGCACATCGTGCCACCGACCGGCGCCAAGGGCCTGAACCTGGCCATCGCCGACGTGACCGTGCTCGCCGAGGCGCTCACCGACCACTTTCGTGATCACAGCGACACCGGCCTGGAGGAGTACTCGGACCGCTGCACGGGCCGGGTGTGGCGCGCCCAGCACTTCTCGTGGTGGATGACGACGATGCTCCACCAGGACCCCGAGGCCGACGCCTACGGGCGCGAGCTGCAGCGCTCGCAGCTGCGCTACACCTGCTCGTCGGAGGCGGCGATGACGTCGCTGGCCGAGAACTACGTCGGCTTGCGACTGGCCGAGACCGCACTGCACCATGGCTGAGCTGACCACCCTTCCCGACGCGATCGCCTCGCTCGTCCACGACGGCGACGCCGTGGCGATGGAGGGCTTCACCCACCTGATCCCGTTCGCCGCCGGTCACGAGGTCCTACGCCAGGGGCGCTCCGACCTGGAGCTGATCCGCATGACCCCCGACATCCTCTATGACCAGATGATCGGGATGGGGGCGGTCCGCAAGCTCGTCTTCTCCTACGGGGGAAATCCCGGAGTCGGCGGGCTGCACCGCTTCCGCGATGCCGTGGAGCACGAGTGGCCGCGGCCGATCGAGCTCGAGGAGCACAGCCACGCCGGCATGGCCAACCGCTACGCCGCCGGCGCCGCGCGGATGCCGTGCGCGATCATGCGCGGCTACGTCGGCACCGACCTGGCCGCGATCACCAACGTCAAGCCGGTCACCTGCCCGTTCACCGGCGAGGAGCTGATGGCGGTGCCGGCCCTGCGACCCGACGTGGCGATCGTCCACGCCCAGGAGGCCGATCGCGACGGCAATGTCCAGCTGTGGGGGATCCCCGGCGTGCAGAAGGAGGCGGTGCTCTCGGCCGATCGCTCGCTCGTCACCGTCGAGCGGATCGTCGATGAGCTCGAGCCGCGTCCCGGCGGGCTCGTCATCCCCGGGTGGGTGATCGATGCCGTCGCCGAGGCGCCGGGCGGCTCGCTGCCGTCCTACAGCCTCGGGATCACCACCCGCGACAACGACTTCTACCGCGCCTGGGACAAGCTCAGCCGCGATCGCGACGCGTTCACCGAGTGGATGCGCGAGCACGTGCTGGAGGGAGTGACGGCGGCGTGACCGTCGGCGAGGACTTCACCTCGGGCGAGGTGCAGACGGTCGTGGCCGCCCGCCGGCTGACCGACGCCCAGTCGGTGTTCATCGGCGTCGGGCGGCCGAGCACGGCCGCCATCCTGGCCCGGATGGTCCACAACCCCGAGCTGGTGCTCGTCTACGAGTCGGGCACGATCGGCGCCAAGCCCTACCGCGTCCCGCTGTCGATCGGGGATGGCGAGCTCGCCGAGACCGCCGACCTCGTCGTCTCGGTGCCCGAGATGTTCAACTACTGGATCGGCACCGGGCGCGTCGAGGTGGCGTTCCTCGGTGCCGCCCAGGTCGACCGCTTCGGCAACCTCAACTCGACCGTGATCGGCGACTACGGCCATCCCAAGACCCGGCTGCCCGGCGCCGGGGGCGCGCCCGAGATCGCCGGCTTCTGCCGCGAGGTGGTGGTGATCGCCCCCCACACGCCGCGGACGTTCGTCCCCCAGCTCGACTTCCGCACGACGGTCGGCTACGGGGACGGCCCGCACGACCGCGAACGGCTGGGGCTGCGGGGGCGGGGCCCGACCGCCGTCGTGACCGATCTCGCCGTCCTGGAGCCCGATCCCGAGACGAGCGAGCTGACGCTCACCCAGATCCACCCCGGCGTGACCGTCGATCACGTCCGCGAGCACACCGGCTGGGATCTGCCGGCGAACGCGACCCCGGCCGACACGCCGCCGCCGACCGACGAGGAGCTCGACGCCCTGCGTGAGCTGACGAGCCGATGAGAGAGAGGATGCGAACACGATGACCACGCAATCCGCGGGAACGCGGGGCGGGACCTATGCGCCCATCATCGATACGCCGGGCAACTACCTGCGCGAGGAGCCATCGGCCCACCCGCCGCTCGACTACCCGCCGTACAAGTCGACGGCGCTGCGCCATCCCAAGCAGCCGCTGATCTACCTGCCGCAGACGATCTCGGAGATCACCGGCCCCGCCCTCGGCGAGCCGCTGGCCGTCACCGAGCAGGACGCCGATCTGACCTCCCAGCACGAGGGCGAGCCGATCGGCGAGCGGATGATCGTCTCCGGGCGGGTCTTCGACACCGAGGGCAAGCCGCTGCGCAACACGCTCGTCGAGGTCTGGCAGGCCAACGCGTGCGGGCGCTACAAGCACGTCATCGACAACTGGCCGGCGCCGCTGGATCCCAACTTCTCGGGCGCCGGACGCTGCCTCACCGACGACGAGGGCCGCTACCGGTTCTTGACGATCAAACCCGGCCCGTACCCGTGGGGCAACCACTACAACGCGTGGCGCCCCGCCCACATCCACTTCTCGCTCATGGGGCGGGCATTCGCCCAGCGCCTCGTCACCCAGATGTACTTCCCCAACGACCCGTTCTTTCCCTATGACCCGATCTTCAACTCGGTCCGCGACGAGAAGGCCCGCGAGCGGATGATCGCCCGCTTCTCGATCCACGACACCCAGCCCGACTGGGCGCAGGCCTGGGAGTGGGACATCTATCTGCGGGGTCCGGTGCCGACGCCGATCGAGGAGGCGTTTTGATCTTCGAGACCACGCCCTCCCAGACGGTTGGCCCGTACTTCGCGATCGGGCTGCCCTGGCCCGAGGGCCCGCACGCCGTGGCCGAGCGCGGTCCGGACACGATCACGATCGCCGGCAGCGTCTATGACGGTGCGGGGGTGCCGGTCCCGGACTTCCTGCTCGAGACCTGGCAGGCCGATCCCGAGGGCCGCTTCAACGACCTGCACGGCCATGGCGGCCCCTCGGAGATGCCGGGCTTTCGCGGCTTTGCCCGCTACGGCGTGGAGACGGGGGACGGCAGCTTCGAGATCCTCACCGTCAAGCCCGGCCGGGTGAAGGGTCCTCACGAGATGCTGATGGCCCCGCACCTGGCGGTGACGATCATGGCCCGCGGGATGCTCAACCGCTGCGTGACGCGGATCTACTTCGGCGACGAGCCCGAGGCCAACGGCGAGGACCCGATCCTCGCTCTCGTGCCCGCGCAGCGGCGCGCGACGCTCATCGCCGCGCCCGACCATGACGGCGTCTACCGCTTCGACATCCGTCTCCAGGGCGAGGGCGAGACCGTCTTCTTCTCCGTCTGAGACGCCGTGCTGTTCGACGGCATCTACGCGCGTGGCGACGTCGCCGCGCAGGTGAGCGACGTCGCGTGGCTGCAGGCGATGCTCGACGTCGAGGCGGCGCTGGCCGTGGCGGTCGACGCCCCCGCCGAGGCCGCCCAGCAGATCGCCGCGGCCGGCCGGGCCGAGCGCTTTGACCTCGACGCGCTCGGTCGCGAGGCGGCGCGCCACGCCACCCCGGTCGTCGGCCTCGTCGCCGCGCTGCGCGACGCCGTGCCCGAATCCGCCCGCGAGTACGTGCACGCCGGCGCCACCAGCCAGGACATCGTCGACACCGCAATGATGCTCGTCGCCCATCGCGCGCTGGCCCCGCTCCTGCGCGAGGCGCGGGCGGCCGCCGACGCCGCGGCGAGCCTGGCCGAGCGCCACCGGGACACCCCGATGATCGCCCGCACCCTGCTCCAGCAGGCGCTGCCGACGACGTTCGGGCTCGAGGCCGCCGCCTGGCTGGTCGGCCTCGACGAGGCGTGCGCGCACCTGAGCGCGGTCCGTGACACCGAGCTCGCCGTGCAGATGGGCGGACCCGTCGGAGCCCGCGCGCCCGGCGTGGCCGCGCGCGTCGCCGCCGCGCTGGGCCTCGCCGAGCCGGTGATGCCGTGGGGGGCGATCCGGGTCCGTCCGGCCAATCTCGCCACCGCCCTCGGTACGCTGGCGGGCGTGCTCTCCAAGGTCGCGCGCGACGTGACCCTGCTCTCGCAGCAGGAGGTGGCCGAGGTCAGCGAGGGCGAGGCCGGCGGCTCGAGCGCGATGGCCCACAAACGCAACCCGGTGGCCGCGATCTCGACGCTCGCGTGCACGACCCGTGTCCCCGGTCTGGTGGCGACGATCCTGGCCGCGATGGAGCAGGAGCACGAACGGGCCGCGGGCGCCTGGCAGGCGGAGTGGGGAACCCACGCCGAGCTGCTCACCCTCACCGGCTCGGCCGCCGCGTGGACGCACACGATGCTCGCCGGCCTGCACGTCGACGCCGAGCGCATGGCCGCCAACCTCGCGGCCTCGGCGACCGCCGACCGACCGTCGCCCGACGGCGCCCAAGCCCTGATCGACCGTGCGCTGGCCGCGCACGCGGGCCGATGACGTCCGTCGCGCTGCATCACCGCGAGGACGGCCCCGCCGACGGCCCCGTGCTGCTCATGGGCGGGTCGCTGGGGACCGACCTGGCCATGTGGGAGCCGCAGATGGGAGCGCTGAGCGCGCGGCGGCGCATCATCCGCTTTGACCATCGCGGCCACGGCCGGTCGCCGGTCCCGCCGGGGCCGTACACGATCGCCGACCTCGGCGAGGATGTCCTGGCGCTCATGGATCGCCTCGATGTGCCGCGGGCCGATTACTGCGGCCTGTCGATCGGCGGCATGGTCGGCCAGTGGCTGGCGATTCACGCCCCCGAGCGGATCGGGCGCGTGGCGCTCATCTGCACCTCGCCGAACACGCTCAACCCCGGTCCGTTCCGCGAGCGGGCGCAGACGGTGCGCGACGCCGGCGCCACCGAGGTCGTCGCCGACGGCGTCGTCGCCAAGTGGTTCACCGCGGCCTATGCCACGGCCCACTCCGACGTGGTCGCCCGCCATCGCCAGATGATCGTCGACACCCCGGTCGAGGGGTATGCGTCCTGCTGCGAGGCGGTCGCCGGCCACGACGTGCGCGACGGGCTGGCCCGCATCACGGCGCCGACGCTGGTCATCGCCGGCGCGCAGGACGAGGCGATCCCGCCCAGCCAGGGCGAGGCCATCGCCGACGGGGTGCCGGGGGCGCGCTTCGAACTGCTCGACCCGGGCGCCCACCTGGCCACCGTCGAGCGCGCGGACGACGTCAACGCCCTGATCGCCGAGCACCTCGATGGCTGACGACGACCGCGACCCCATCCACGAGGCCGGAATGGAGGTGCGTCGCGCGGTGCTCGGCGACGATCACGTCGACCGCGCGATCGAGCGCACGACCGAGTTCACGGCGCCGTTTCAGGATTTCATCACCCACTACGCGTGGGGCAGCGTGTGGACGCGTCCCGGGCTCGAGCGCCGCACCCGGTCGGCGATCACCCTGGCCGTGCTCACCGCCCTGGGACGCGAGAACGAGATCGCCATGCACGTGCGCGGGGCGCTGCGCAACGGGATGACGCCCGCCGAGATCGGCGAGGTGCTCCTGCACACCGCGATCTACGCGGGGGTCCCGGCCGCCAACGCCGCCTACGCGATCGCCCAGCGGACGATCGAGGAGGAAACGGCGACGGGCGGGTCCGAAGACCCGCCCGCCGCGTGACTGTTTCCTACCTGCCCGGTGCGCGTCTCAGCGCGATGGGTCAGCCAACGATGAACTTCGTGCCCGCGACGGCCTTGAGGATCGCCGAGGCCGGAAGGCCCGTGTCGAAGGAGCCGCTCGGAGCGATCGGCTTGTTCAGGATCGAGGCGATCGCGCCGGCGTGACGGGCCTCGATCGTGACGATCGATGCCGCGGCCAGCAGGTACGCCGGGGTCTTGATGTTGCCGGCCTGTCCGAGGTAGGCGTGGACGCCGGTGTTCTCCAGGACGAAGGCGGTCTGCGCAAACGTCGCGGGATCGCTGGTGGCGCCGTGGAAGTTGAACTTCGGCTCCGCGACCGCGGCCTTGCCGAGGCCCTTCTTGAGGAACGCGACGTGCGCCCGCTCGTCACGAGTCACCGTCTTGAGGAAGGCCTTGGTCTTAGGATCGGTGATCTTGCCCTTCGACGTTGCCTCGTTGTAGAAGGCGCGCTCGAGGTACTCGAGCGTGAGCGCGTAGTTCAGGATGCCGATGTCGCCCTTGCCGAACTTCGCGGGCGGGGCACCGGCGGCCAGCGCCGAGCCCGGAATGAGGGCGCCGAGGATGGCGCCACCACTGAGGGCGGCTCCGCCGGCCAGCGCGCCCTTGCGCAGGAAGCTCAGGCGGGTGTCGCCGGAGACCTCCTCCAGGCCTTCACGGATTGCGCCGTCGACGTCGACGGCTTCGAGATTGAGATGATCCATAGAGAGGTGTTCCTTTCGAACTGGACGGTCGCGTCAACGGTTCGAAGACGCTCTGTCTCGTTCTGCGGACGCGGTCCGAGCGCGGTTGTCTTCTATGTCAGATATCGAACAATCAGCCGGCGGCGGCGATCGCCGCGCTGCGCACGCCGGCCCGGCCCTGGACGGCCCACAGGGGCTTGGCGAGCAGGAGCTGGACGTCACAGATCCGCCGTTCGGAAAAGCCGCCCTCGCAGTAGCTCAGATAGAGCGTCCACAGCCGCTGGAAATGCTCGTCGTAGCCGAGGGCGCCAAGCTCGGCGGCATGGGCGGCGAAGTTGTGGCGCCAGCGGCGCAGGGTCTCGACGTAGCTGGAGGTGATGTCCTCGAGGCCGACCGTCTGCAGGTCGGTGCGCCGGGCCACGTTGCGCGAGATGACCTCGAGCGAGGGCAGCGTGCCACCGGGAAAGATGTACTCGCGGATGAACGACTTGGAGGCCTTCTCGACCTCGTAGGCGCGATCGTCGATCGTGATCGCCTGCAGGAGCATCGCGCCGTGGGGGGTCAGCAGCTGCGAGCAGCGCTGAAAGAACGTGCCGATGTGCTGCCAGCCGACGGCTTCGATCATCTCGATCGACACGAGCTTGTCGTAGTGCCCGCGCAGATCGCGGTAGTCGCTCATCAGCACCGTCACCCGATCGCTGACGCCGGCGTCGCGGATCCGCTGCACGGCGTAGTCGTGCTGCTCGCGGGAGATCGTCGTCGTCGTCACGCGGCAGCCGCGGGTGGCCGCGGCGTAGACCGCGAAGCCGCCCCACCCGGTGCCGATCTCCAGCACGTGATCGTCGGGCCCGATCTCCAGCCGCTCGCAGACGCGCTCGAGCTTGGCCACCGAGGCCTCCTCGAGCGACATCCCGTCGCGATCGAAGAGCGCGCAGGAGTACATCATCGTCGGGTCGAGCATCCGCTCGAACAGCTCGTTGCCGAGGTCGTAGTGAAACGCGATGTCCCGGCGGCGCTGGCGCCGGGTGCCCCGGCGCAGCAGCGCGCGCACGCGCTGGTGGGGGGTCCAGAACGGCGCCGTGAACACGCGGACGCGGTCGATCAGGACGGCGTTGCGGGCGGCGAGACGGATCACGGCCACGAGGTCCGGCGAGTCCCACATCCCGTCGGCGTAGGACTCGGCCAGGCCGCGACTGCCGCGCATCAGCATCCGCCAGAAGCGCGGGTCGTGGACATGGATCATCGCCCGGGGAGCGCCGGCCCCGAACGTGTGCTGGCGGCGGTCGACGACGATGACCAGGCTGCCGACGCGGATCTGGCGCAGCAGGGCCGACGCGACGAGCCGCCAGAAGAGCACCCGGCGGGCAGTCATCGCGAGGCCGCCTCGGGATGGGGGTGAACGCGCGCGCCGGCCAGCTTCAGGGCGATCGCGTGACCGTAGATCAGGGCCAGCGTGCGCGCGGTGGCCAGCGGATAGCGAGCGCCCAGCCGGCGCACGGCCGCCGGGGTCAGCTCGCGACGGCGCAGCGCGAGAGTGGCGTCAAAGGTCGACTCGCCGCCGCGCAGGCTGGCGATGTGGACCGACAGCGTGTCGGCGGGTTGCGAGGCGCGGGCCTCGTAGACGTGGTCCATGCCCATGAACGGCGAGACGTGCAGCTCCTTGGTGAAGCGCCCGGCGAGGACCCCGGCCGACGGGGTGTCGAGCACGTAGGCATGGCGCTCCCCCCACGGGGTGTTCGTCACCTCGGCGAGGACGCTCTGCACGGCCTCGCCGGCGGCGTCCAGGCAGTAGTAGAAGCTGACCGGGTTAACGACAACCCGAACGAGCGCGGCTGGGTGAGCAGCCGGATCGGACCGTCCGGACGGCGGCCGGTCAGCTCGTGGACCCGGTCGCGCACGGCGACGTCCAGCGAATCGGTGCCCGCCCGACCACCGAGGTAGTCGCGGCGGCGAAACCGCAGCACCCCCGGCCCGCGGGCGAGCAGGCGCCCGCCGAGCAGGCCGGGCAGCTCCTCCAGATCGAGCAGGCAGAGCGCGATCGGATGGGTGAACTCCGTGGCCGGCGCGGCTCGCCGGTGGCGAATCGTGCCCTCGTAGATGCAGCTCGCCGGCGTCATAGCCGCACCCCGAAGCGCTCGGCGACACGCAGCGCCGAGACGACCCCGTCCTCGTGAAAGCCCCAGCCCCAGTAGGCGCCGCAGAAGTGCGTGCGCCGACGGCCGCTGATCTCGGCGAAGTGCCGCTGGGCGCGCACGCCGGCCGCGGTGTAGACGGGGTGGGCGTACTGGATGCGGCGGATCACGTGGGCGGGATCGATCTCCTCGGTGCGGTTCAGGGTCACGCAGAAGTCGCGCTCGGCCTCGAGCGCCTGCAGGCGGTTCATGTGGTAGGTGACAGTGGTGCGATCGCCGGCGTCCTCCCGCAGGTGATAGTTCCAGCTCGCCCACGCCCGCCGGCGGCGGGGCAGCATCCGCACGTCGGTGTGGAGCACCGCCTCGTTGGCCTGGTAGGGGATCGCCCCCAGCACCTCGTGCTCCTGGTCGGTGGCGTCCTGCAGGACGGCGAGCGCCTGGTCGGAGTGGGTGGCCAGCACGACCTCGTCGAAGCGCTGCGGCTCGCCCGTGGCCGGGGTCAGGACCACGTGCTCGCGATGGCGCGAGACGCCGCGCACCGCGGTGCGCAGAAACAATTTCCCCGAAAAGCTCGCCAGGAGTGCCTCCACGTAGCGGGCCGACCCACCCTCGACCGTGCGCCAGCCCGGCCGTCCGCGGAACGAGAGCATCCCGTGGTTGTCGAAGAACTCGGCCATGAAGCGGGCCGGGAAGGCCCACATCTGCTGGGGATCGGCGGACCACACCGCCGAGGCCTGGGGGACGATCAGCCGGTCGATGAACGGCCGGCTGAAGCGCTGCTGCTCGAGCCAGTCGCCGAGCGACGGTCCGGGGGCCGCCGAGCTCAGCAGCTGGCGCGCCGCCCGCTGAAATCGCGTCAGGTCGGCGATCATCCGGTGAAACCACGGCGTGACGAGGTGCGCGCGCTTGGCGAACAGCCCGTTGGGGGAGCTGCCGTTGTACTCGAAGTCGCCCCGCCCGTCGCTCACCGAGAAGGTCATCGACGACGGCTGGGAGGCGACCCCGAGCTGCCCGAGCAGCCGCTCGAAGTTGGGGTAGTTGCGGTCGTTGAAGACGATGAAGCCGGTGTCGACATGGTGGGTCTCGTGCGGCGTGTCGACGCGGACGGTGTTTGTGTGGCCGCCCGCGTAGTCGGCCGCTTCGAACATCGTCACCTCGTGCTCGCGGCCCAGCAGATGGGCGCACACGAGCCCCGAGACTCCGGCGCCGACGATCGCGATGCGCATCAGTCCAGCGCCGCCCGGATCACCGGTGGGTGGGTCGGCTTCTCGGTGCCGCCGGCCGGCTCGCGCGTGACCATGACCTGCGTCACGCCGCGCAGGTTGCCGGGGACGTCGACGTCGGCGTCGCCCGCGTCGTTGACGCTGAACAGCGCCTTGGTGGGGGCCGGGGCGGCCGTGTGACCGCGCTGGAGCCACACCTCGTAGATCTGACCGGCCGGAGGTGCCTGGACGCGATGCACGACCAGCTCCGCGTGGCCCTGGCTGACGTGCAGGCTCGCCGCGCCGGGGCCGCTGACCTGGGCGGCGATGACGCGGGGCTTGGGCGACGAGGACGAGCCGACGGCCAGCACGACGACGACCGCGGCCGCGGCCACCGCCAGGGCACCGCCGAGGGCGAACGCCGGACGGGGCAGCGAACGCCGCCGGCGGACCGGCGCGGTGCTGGCGCGGGACTCCTCGGCGACGGCCTGCATGACCCGGCGGCGCAGCCGCCGCGGCGCACGGTAGGCGGGGGTGCTCATCGGTAGCGCGGTGACGACCTGCTCAAACGTCGCCAGCTCGTCCTGGCAGACGACGCAGCCGGCCACGTGCTCGCGAAACGCCGCGGCCTCGGCCTCGTCGAGCGCGCCCAGCGCGTAGGCGGCCACGTTGTCGACGCAGTCGCCGTCGTGAGACATCCGGTCCTCGTCAGTCATCCGTAACTCCCGTCATCGCAGTACTCCCGAAGGATCCCCGAGGGTGAGCCTGAGCTTCGTCAATCCCAGCCGCATCCGTCCCTTGACCGTCCCGGCCGGGAGCTTGAGCTGGTGGGCGATCTCGCTGTGGCTGAAGCCGCCGAAGTAGGCGAGCTCGATCACCTGGCGCTGATCGTCGGGCAGATCCTGCAGCGCGCCCCGCACCTCGGAAGCGTTGTCGCGCCGGTGGACCTCGCCCTCGGTGCTGTCGGGAGCCGCCATCCGCTCGACGGCGCCCTCGTCGCTGACATCACGGCTGGTCCGGACCGAGTCGCGGCGAAACAGGTCGATCGCGCGATTGTGCACGACGCCGAGCACCCACGAGCGCACGCTGCCGCGCGTGCGGTCATAGCGCGCGCCGCTGCGCCACAGGGAGAGGAACGCCTCCTGGACCACGTCCTCGGCCATCGCCCGGCGACCGCACATCCGGTAGGCGAGCGAGAACGCGGCATCGGCATGCCGGTCGAAGATGACCTCGAAGGCGCGGGCGTCGCCGTCCTGGACGCGGGCCATCAGGTCCTCGTCGGCGAGGCTCGAGATGTCGGGGCGCGCGGGGCGGCGGCTGAGGGGGCCTCGGAACACAGGTGTCGACCAGTAATTGGAGCAGGTGCACCTCTGTCTACGAAACCGGCGTCCGGCTGGATCACCGGCGATCGGACCCGGGGGCTCGCTCAAGGCCCCCGCGACCGCCGCCGATGACAGAGCTGACCTGGGCGTCGAGCGCGTGCTCGCGGCCCGGCCCCCGACATGGCTCTCCTTCCCAGCTCTCCGACCGCCACGTTGACCGGGCGCTTCACCGAGCGTCACGCCACCCGCCTTCTCTGGCGGGCGGGCTTCGGCCCGCGGCCCGGTGAGGCGCGCCGGCTGGCGGCGCTCGGCCTCGACGGAGCCGTCGCGTCACTGACCCGGCCGTCGGGCCCGGCCCGGCTCACCGGCCGCGCCCCGCACGCCGCCCACGGCCGTCCGCTTGATCCCGTCAACGTGTGGGGCGACGATCACTGCTGGTGGTTGGATCGGATGGTTCGCTCCGATCAGCCGCTCGTGGAGCGCATGACCCTGGTCTGGCACGGCTGGCTGACCTCGTCGGTGGCGACCTCGACGGCGGCGCTGATGCTCGCCCAGAACCGGATGATGCGCACCCGGGCGCTCGGCAACTTCCACACGCTGCTCGTCGAGGTCACACGTGACCCGGCGATGCTGCTGTTCCTGTCGGGGGTCGAGAACAACCGCTACAGCCCCAACGAGAACTACGCCCGGGAGCTGATGGAGCTGTTCACGCTGGGCGCCGACCGCGGCTACTCGCAGCGCGACGTCCACAACCAGGCGCGGGCGCTGACCGGGTTTCGCTACCGCTGGAGCGCCGCCGGCGGCCCGGGCGGCTTCCGCTTCGACCCCGCCCTGCACGACAGCGGGGTCAAGACGATCTTCGGGCATCGCGGACGCTTCGGGTGGCGCGACTCCTGCCGACTGTGCGTCGAGCATCCGCTGCACGCGTCGTTCATGGTCGCCAAGCTGTGGGGGTACTTCGTCGGCGAGCCGATTCCCGGCGCCACGCTCGCGGTGCTCGAGCGCACGTACGTCGCCAGCGGCTTCGAGGTGCGGCCGCTGATGGAGGCGATCCTGCGCCATCCCCTGTTCTACGAGGGCGCGCGGCTCGTCACGCCGCCGGTCGTCTACTGCGCCGGCATGCTGCGGGCCCTCGGTCAGACGATCACCACCGACGACTGGGGCTGGATCGGCGATCAAACCGGGCAGAAGCTGTTCGAGCCGCCCAATGTCGCCGGATGGGACTACGGGCAATGGCTGGACACGTCGCGGTGGGCCAGCCGGATGACCGCGGTCAACACGGTCCTCGCCGACTCCGTCCTGGACACCGGCGCGCGCCACTATCCGCTTGACGAGCGGCCCGAGACGGCCGTCGTGCGGGCGCTGGCGCACTGGGGCGACCCCGAGCTCTCCTCCGAGACGCTCGGCAACCTGCTCACGTTCAGCCGCCGCGCTCAGCGCGCGATCCGCAGCGACTGGGAGCAGGTCACCTATCGCATCCTGCGCCAGAACGCGCTGCGCGCGCTGATCCCGATGACCCCGGATTGGCAGGCGCGATGATCGACTCGCGGATCCCGACGTGTTGCGACGGGCTGCCGCGCTCGCAGGTGGTGGCGGCATCGCGGTTGCGCAGCCCGCGGGAGTTCGATCCGCGGATGCCGACGCCGGCGGGAGCCGGGATCGACCGTCGCCGGTTCCTGCTCGGCGCCGCCGGCGGCCTCGTTTCGGTCTACGGCGCCGGGCGTCTGGGGCTGGGCGGTCGGGCGCTGTCGGAAGGGATCGCTCAGGCCGCCGCGACCCAGGGCTCGAGCGGCCCGGTGCTCGTCTCGATCTTCCTCGCCGGCGGCATCGACGCCTTGTCGGTGCTGGCGCCAACCGAGGACCCGACGTATCGCAAGCTGCGTCCGACCCTGGCGGTGGCGCCGGGATCGGGGCGGCCGTTCACCGAGGATCCGCGGCTGACCTGGAGCCCGTCGGCCGACGCCTTGGCCGCGCTGCACGACGCCGGCAAGCTGTCGGTGCTGCCCGGCATCGGCTACACCGACCCCGACATGTCGCACTTCACCTCGCGCCACTACTGGGAGGTGGGGGAGACGAGCACGACGAGGACCACCGGCTGGCTGGGGCGCTACCTCGATCAGGTCGGCAGTCGCTCCAATCCGTTGCAGGGGCTCTCGATGGACTCGGCGATGAACCCGACGCTGGCGACGGCGGTCAATCCCGTCGCGGCGATCGACCGGCCGGAGAACTTCTCGCTGTGGATGGAGGGCGTGTGGGGCGACGTGTTCTCGCTGGCGCTGGACTCGACGACGCGGCTCGGCGCCGCCCAGCGCCGCTCGCGCGATCCGGCAATCGCCCAGGTCGCCGCGGCGGCGGCCGAGTCGGGGATCGTGCGCCGCGCGCTGACGCCGTTCGCGGCGCCGGATGGCAAGGCCGCCTATACGAGCCCCGTCACCTATCCGGCCGCGGCCGCCCAGACCGACTTCCCCCAGCGCCTCGCCGGCCTGGCGGCGATGATCGCCGCCGGCCTGCCGCTGCGCTGCGTGGCGCTGTCGCCCGAGACGCAGTTCGACACCCATGCCACGCAGGCCGCGACGCTGACGCCGGGGCTGACGATGCTCAGTCAATCGATCGCCGCCTTCCAGGCCGATCTCGAGGCGCGCGGGATCGCCGACCGGGTGCTCATCCACGTGTGGTCGGAGTTCGGGCGCCGCGCCCTGGAGAACGGCTCGGGCGGAACCGACCACGGGGCGGCGGGGCTCTCGATGCTGATCGGCAGCCGCGTGACCGGAACGATGATCGGCCAGGCGCCGTCGCTGAGCTCGCTCGACGCCAACGGCAACCAGATCGAGAACGTCGACTTTCGCGGCATCTACTGCTCGCTGCTGGAGCAGTGGTTCGGCCACGACGCGGCGGCGGTCATCCCCGGCGCGAACCGCTTCGCGCGCCACCAGCTGCTGGCATGAGACGGCGACGGTGGATGGCGCTGGCCGGTGTCGTGACGGTCGGCGCGTGCCTGCCGGCGGTCGCCGGCGCCGGTCGACGGGGGGCGAGCGCGCCGTCGCGGATGCTCGTCTACGCCCAGGAGTGGTCGCTGTGGCCCTCCCGGGCCGCGGTGCCGACGGGCGCGGTGACCGTGCAGCTGTGGAATCGCGGCATGGACGCCCACGACCTGCGGGTTCGCCGCCTGAACCGGGGCGGCGCGATGGTCGGGCGCGCCCAGGGCGTGGCCGTCGCCCAGTCCGGCCAGGTCCACCAGGCGACGTGGCGCCTCGGGCCCGGCACCTACGAGCTGTACTGCTCGATGCCCGGCCACGCGGCGCGCGGGATGCGCGTGCGGCTGCGGGTCACGCGAAGGCGGTGAATCCGGGGCGCCGCGTCAGGCGGGGGTCGGCTCCGGCGCGCTGACGTCGACGGCCTGCAGCTCGAGCAGCTCTCCGGGCGGCTCGCCGGAGATCAACCAGCCGTCGTGCGCCGCGACGATCAGGCCCTGCCGGGAGAGCTCGGTCAGCGCGGTCGTCACCGTCGGGCGCCGAGCGGCCACGAGATCGGCGAGGACGGTGTGGGTCAGCGACAGCGGCAGCCACACGCCCTCGGAGCGCACGCGCCCCCACCGCTCGGCGAGATGCCAGAACAGCATGTGCAGACGGACGTTGACCCGTGCCTGATGCACGATCGCCATGTTGATCGTGAGGTTGCGCGACCGGTCCAGGGCGCGCTCCACGAGGCGCCCGGTCAGCTCCGGGTAGTCGGCGAAGCGGCGCGTGGCCACCTCGTCGAGGAGGGCCAGTCGGACCGGCTCGAGCACCTTCCACCCCGTGGTGAGGGCCAGCGTCGGCCGGACGTCCTCGCTCTGCCAGGGGCGCAGCAGGTCACCGGCGCCGAGCAGCTCGGCTCCGAAGCGCCCGTCGATCCCGACCCGCCGCAGCAGCAGGCCCTCGAGCACGAGCAGCCCGATCCCCTCGCGGAGGTGTGCGGGGTCGGGGGCGTTCCAGCGCCCGCGGGGAATCCGGACCGTTCGGGCGACGCAGTGAGCGACCGCACGAGAGCGCTGGCGCGGATCGAGGAACTCGGCGAGGTCGGGATCCTCGCTCAGGACGTGGCAGACGCTCACGGCTCGGGGACGCGGGGCGGCCATCGATCACGACTCACAGGCGAGGGGAGGCCATGGAGTGGTGGTATCCGTTGCGCGGGACCCGCAAACCGGTCAGTCGCCTGACAGCGGCAACCCCGCGACGCCTGCGAGCGGATATTCACGTGGCCGTCCCGGATGAAACCCCGGCCGCCTCGCCGCGCGGCCGTAGAATCCGGGCCCCGCGGTGACGAGCGAACGGAGAGGGCGATGACCAGTGCGTATGCGCAGGGCGAGGCGTCCGTCCCCCTGCTGGAGGAGACGATCGGTGCCAACCTCGAGCGCACCGTGGCGACGTTCGGCGATCGCGAGGCGCTCGTATCGCATCACCAGGGGGTGCGCTACAGCTGGAGCGAGCTCAACGCGGCCGTCGACGAGCTCGCCCGGGCGCTCATCGCCGCCGGCCTCGTCGCGGGCGATCGGGTCGGCATCTGGAGTCCCAACTGCGCCGAGTGGGCGCTTGTCCAGTACGCCACCGCCAAGCTCGGGGTGATCCTCGTCAACATCAACCCGGCCTACCGGACCAGCGAGCTCGAGTACGCGCTGCGCCAGTCGGGTTGCCGGATGCTGATCGCCGCGCCGGCGTTCAAGACCTCGGATTACCGGGCGATGGTCGCCGAGGTCCGTGACGGCCTGGACGCGCTCGAGCGCGTCGTGTTCATCGACACCGAGGACTGGGCGGGCCTGCTGGCCGAGGCGGCCGGGGTCGATCCCGGCGAGCTGCGCGCGCGCAGCGACGCGCTGGCCGCGTCTGACCCCATCAACATCCAGTACACGAGCGGGACGACCGGCTTTCCCAAGGGCGCCACGCTGACGCACCGCAACATCCTGAACAACGGCTTCTTCGTGGGGGAGGGGGTCGGGTACACGGAGACGGATCGCGTCTGCATTCCGGTGCCGTTCTACCACTGCTTCGGGATGGTCATGGGCAATCTGGCGTGCAGCTCGCACGGCGCGGCGATGGTCATCCCGGCGCCGGCGTTCGACGCGACGGCCACGCTGGCGACGGTGGCCGCGGAGCGTTGCACCTCGCTCTACGGGGTGCCGACGATGTTCATCGCGATGCTGAGCGCGCCGGAGTTCGACAGCTATGACCTGGCGTCGCTGCGCACCGGGATCATGGCCGGATCGCCGTGCCCGGTGGAGGTGATGAAGCGGGTGATCGAGCGCATGCACATGAGCGAGGTGGGGATCTGCTACGGGATGACCGAGACCTCGCCGGTGTCCACCCAGACGGCGGTCGACGACCCGCTGGAGAAGCGCGTGGGCACCGTCGGCCGGGTCGGCCCCCATCTCGAGGTCAAGGTGTGCGACCCCGAGACGGGCGACACGGTGGCCCGCGGAGACACCGGCGAGCTGTGCACGCGTGGCTACAGCGTGATGAACGGCTACTGGGAGGACCCGGAGCGCACCGCGGAGGCGATCGACCCCGAGGGGTGGATGCACACCGGCGATCTGGCGACGATGGACGGCGACGGGTACGTCAACATCGTCGGACGGATCAAGGACCTCGTCATCCGCGGTGGCGAGAACGTCTACCCGCGCGAGGTGGAGGAGTTCCTCTACACCCATCCCGACATCGCCGACGTGCAGGTGATCGGCGTCCCCGACGAGCGCTACGGGGAGGAGCTGATGGCGTGGGTGATCCCGCGCACCGGGGCGTCGGTGGACGAGGACGCGGTGCGCGAGTTCTGCCGCGGCCGGATCGCGCACTACAAGGTCCCCCGCTACGTGAAGTTCGTCGACGCCTTCCCGATGACCGTCACCGGCAAGGTGCAGAAGTTCAAGATGCGCGAGCAGGCCGTCGACGAGCTCGACCTCGGGGCGCAGGCCTCCGCGAAGACCGCCTGACCTGAACGCCGGCTCAGTGGCGCCTGTGGTGGTGGGGCGGCGGCGGGATCGTCTCGATGCCGGGCGGCGCCTGCGCCCACACCAGCACGACCGTGCAGGGCGCGTGATCGACGATGAACCGCGCGCGCGGGCCCAGGCTCTTGGGACCGAGCTTGCGCTGGCCGTCGCGGGCGGCCACCAGTAGGTCGGCACCGGCGCACGCGGCGACCACCTCGCGCTCCACGCGCCCGCGGCGAGCGACCATCGTGCAGTCGCGGCCGAGGGCGGCGCGCGCTGCGTCGAGCAGTTGCTGCGCCTCCTCCTCGGAGATCGCCCGCAGGTCACGCTCGTGCGGCGGTGGGGGCGGGCGACGGCGGCCGAGGAGCCCGGCCCGTCCGGCTGCGGCGAGCTCCTCGACATCGCTCGGCGCGACGTGGAGGAGCGTCACGTCGGCCGGCTCGGGCAGGAACGGGACGGCCTGCCGGACGCAGGCCCGCCACGTCTCCTCGGCGATCCAGATCACGACGCGCATCACACCACCTGGAGAGCCAACCACAAGCAGGCCGTGCATGCCAGCAGAGCGGGAACGACGGTGAGGGCTCCCAGCCGGACGAACTCCCCGATGTCGACGGTCTCGTCGTGGGCGTGAACGATGCGGCGCCAGAGCAGCGTCGCCAGCGACCCGACGTAGGTGAGGTTGGGGCCCACGTTGACGCCGATGAGCATGGCGAGCACCGGCCCGGCGCCGCTGGCGGCGACGACCGGGAGCACGATCAGCGTCGCGGGCAGGTTGTTGACGAGGTTGGCCAGCGCCGCGCTGACGATGGCGATCACCAGGAGCGCGAGGAGCGCGGTGCCGTGGGGGAGCAGCGAGTCCACGACCGACGAGAGGCCGTGGGCGCTGGCGGCGGTGACGATCACGGCGAGGGCGAGGACGAACGCCAGGAACGCCGGCTGGGCGGCGAGCACGAGCTCGCGGGGCGGCGGGCGCTCGCGGGCGGTCATGACCACGGCCGCGAGGGCGGCCACCCACACGGGGGCGATCCCGATCACCGAGCTGGCCGCGAAGCCGACCAGGGTCAGGGCCAGCACGGCGAGGGCGAAGCGGGGGAGGGGACGGCGCGCCTCTCGGTCGGGGGCCTCGGTGAACGTCGTGCGCAGCTCGGAGGCAAACGCCCGGGTGAGGACGATCCACTCGATGGCCAGGCCGGCCAGCGACGGCAGGGCCATGAGCGCGGCGAAGCGGATGAACGACAGGTGGCTGGCCTGGAAAGCGAGCAGGTTGGTGAGGTTGGACACCGGCAGCAGCAGCGAGGCGGTGTTGGCCAGGTGCGAGCAGGCGTAGACATGCGGACGGGAGTTCACACGAAGTCCGGCCGCCGTGGCGAACACGATCGGCGTCAGCAACACGACCGTCGCGTCGAGGCTGAGCACCGCGGTCGTGCCGGCGGCGGCCGCGAACACGAGGGCCAGCAGGCGCGTCGGACGCCCCCGGGAGGCGATCGCCATCGCCGACCCCAAGGCCTCGAACAGCCCCGAGCGACGGCAGGCGTCGCCGAGCACGAGCAGCGCCGCGAGAAAGCCGACGGTCGGGCCGAAGCTGGCCAGCGCGTGCCGGGCGGCGGTCACGCTGATCGCGCCCACCGCGACCAGGATCAGGGCTCCGGCGACGGCGACCGCCCAGTCCGGTGCCCAGCGGGTGCCGGTGATCGCTGCCGCCAGCGACAGCGCGAGCACCACGAAAGCGGTGGCCTCGCTCACGGGAAGTCCGGACCGCCGCGCACGGGACTATCTTCCACCACCCGGCCGTCGGGTCGCTGCCTCGGCCGGCCGGTCGACTCGGCTTCCGCGGGCACGGCCTCCCGCTCGGGCTCGTGTCGAGACGCGGCTCAGCGCACGGCGACGGTGCGGTTGCGCCCGCTCTGCTTGGCCTGATACAGCGCGGCGTCAGCCCGTCCGAACAGCTCGGCCGCCGTCTCCTCGCGGTTCCAGCTCGCCACCCCCGCCGAGGCGGTCAATCCGGAGGGCGTGGCCTCCCGCAGCCGCTCGACGACGGTCACCGCCGTCTCGAGCGGCCACGCCGGGATGACCGCCGCGAACTCCTCGCCGCCGTAGCGCGCGAGCACGTCGGTTGCTCGCAGCTGGCTCTGCCAGGAGTGGGCGGCTTCGGCGAGCAGGGCGTCGCCGGCCTGATGGCCGTGGTCGTCGTTGAAGCGCTTGAACTCGTCGAGGTCGAGCACGGCGACACACACCGAGTTGCCGTCGCGCCCGGCGCGGGCGAGCTCGCGCTGCAGGGCTTCCTCCCACGCCCGTCGGTTGGGCAACCCGGTCAGCTGGTCGGTGAGGGCCATGCGCTCGAGGCTTGAGAGCAGGGCCTGGCGCTCCTCGAGGAGGCCGAGCAGCTCGCCGATCTGCGCCCCCACGGTCGCCAGAGCGCCGCTGATCGAGCGGTCGCGGACCCGGACCTCGGTGGCGAAGAACTCGATGACCCCGATCACGTCGTCGCGCAGCACGGGGACGGCGATCGCCGCGTGCAGTGATGCCCGATGGGCCGCCTGAGCTCGGGGGAAGCTGTCGTCGGCGGCGAAGTCCGAGATCCAGACCGGCTCGGCGCGCCCCAGGGCCCGTCCCGGCAGCCCCTCGTCACGGGCGAGGCGCAGCTCGGCGCTGAGGGCCTCGAATTCGTCGACCCTGGTGCTCTCGTCGCTCCAGCTGGCCATCCGCTCGAGCGCGCCGTCGGGGGCAACCTGCCAGTAGGCGCCGACGACCCAGCCCATCGACTCGCCGAGGGTGGCCAGCAGCGCCCCCAACGCCTGCTCGGGCGAATCGGCCCGCGCCATCGCCTGGGTCATCGCCTGGGTGGCGAGCAGCACGCGCTCGGACAGCTTGCGCTCGGAGATGTCGTGCAGGAACGCGTGGAAGAGAACCTCGCCCGGACCGGTACCGGTCCCGGTCCCGGTCAGGCGGGCATCGGAGATCGTCAGCTCGACCGGGAACTCGTCGCCGTCGCGATGCAGGGCGTTGAGCTCGATGCGCTGGCCGATGATCGTCCCGGCGCCCGTCTCGACACAGCGGCGCAGCCCCGCCCGGTGCGCGGCGCGATAGCGCTCGGGCATGATCGTGGTGGCCAGCTCGCGACCGAGCACCTCGCTGCGGGCGAAGCCGAACGTCCGCTCGGCGGCGCCGTTGAACTCGAGGATGAGGCCGTCCCGGTCGACCATGATGAACGCCTCGTGCGCCGTCTCGATGATCGTGCGCAGGAGGCCCTCGTCCCAGCTCGGCTGCTCGGTGTGCATGTGGCCCCCCGACGCCGGCGTCGATGCCCGGTCGTTCACGATGGTGAAGATTAAGCGATATGAGAGACAGAGCAAGCAACCGGACGGTCTCCCGCCTCCACGCGCGGCCCGCTGGTGGGCCTCCCGCGAACGTTCCCGGGAGACCCACTAGTCCGGCGGAGTCGTCGCCTCGTCGATCCCGATCGCGGTTTGCACGCGGTTGCGTCCGGCGGCTTTGGCCGCATACAGCGCGCGGTCGGCCTTGCGGATCAGCGATTCGCTCTCGCCGGCGTCCTCGGGAAGGCCGGCGACGCCGAAGCTGGCCGTGAGCGATCCGACGTTTGCGATCTCGGCCGTGGCGATGGCGGTGCGCAGCTTCTCGGCGACGTCGCGGGCGGCGGCGCGATCGGTGTCGGGGAGCAGAACGAGGAACTCCTCGCCGCCGTAGCGCGCGGCGAAGTCGCTGGCGCGCAGCGTCGCACTGAGGATCTGCCCCACCGCGGCCAGCGCCTTGTCGCCCTGGTCGTGGCCATGGACGTCGTTGATCTGCTTGAAGTGATCGAGGTCGAGCAGCACGGCTGACAGCGGACTGAGGCGACGGCCGGAGTGCGCCGTCATCCGCTTGAGGGTCTCGTCGGCGGCGCGGCGGTTGGGCAGGCCGGTCAGGGTGTCGCTGGCGGCGCGAAACTCGGCCAGCGCGAGGTTGCGCTGGTTGGCCAGGATCGGAGCGGCCTGGACGACGGACTCGCGCACACGGTTGCGCTCGCCCTCCCGGATCGCCTTATCACGGACGACGAGCACCGAGCCGATGACCTGGCCCCCGACGAGCAACGGCTCGCAGGCGAGGTCGCCCTCGAGCTTTCCGCAGACGTCGCACTGGATCAGCGCGTCCTCGCCGGCGTGGCGCTCGTACGGGCGGCTGAGGCGTACCGCCATGCACGATCGCGGCTTGAGCTCGGTGAGCTTGATGTCGCGCAGCGCCGTCGCCGCAAAGCCGTCTCCGAGCTCCGGTTCGAGGCGATCGTTGCTGTTGTTGCGGTTGAACACCGCCGCTGCACCGCCGGGCACGGTTCGCTCGATGTGGCGCACCAGCAGCAGGCGCGATTCATGCTCTGACTCCGAGACCTGCAGGAGATCTCGCAGCTCGCGCTGACGCGTGCTCCGTTCGCGCTCTCGCCGTGCCGCCCGGCGCACGAACACACTGCCCACATATACGAGAGTGAGCGACAACAGCGCGGCGAGTCCGACGGCGAACCATGTCTGGGCGGCGAGCGCCGCGGCTCGCCGTTGCGCGAGTTGCGCGTCATACGCGGTGTTGGCGGCGCGAAATCCATCCATCGTCGCCTTGTCGGCGAGCGCCTCACCCGCGGTCGGCGACCTGTCAACGCGCTGCAGCGAGTCGATCTGCGCCTGGGTGTTGGCATGCCATTGCTGGCTGCGCTGCGCCTCATCGCTGAGGGCGTCTTCGAGCGCCGGGTCCCCGGCGGCGTACCGACGTGACTGAGCGAGCGCGGTTGCGAATGCCGACGTCCCGGCGTGGTAGGGCGCCAAGAACGCCGTATCGAACGTCTGAAAATAGCCTCGCGCGCCGGTCTCCTGGTTGAGCATCGCTGTCAGCATCGATTCGGAGGCGCCCTGCTGCTGCGCGGCATCGACGGCGCGGTTGCTCGCGATCGTGGCCGCCGCGAACACGGAGCCGCTGATCAGCGCAGTCGTGACCACGATCACAACCATCATGCGCCCGATCGAGATCTGCGCCATTAGAGCCCATCGACGCCTGCGCCCACTGCTTGAGTGATCCGGGCGGCAGGACCCGAAACCTAGACATTGGTCCAGAGCAGCCGGGCCCCGGCGGGTCGATAGTCGTGACGTGTCGGCGACCGTCTCTGGGCTCAAGCACCGACGCGCCTCGGTCCGCCTCCGGCTGGGTGTCTCGCATCCGCAGCGGATCGCGATGGCGTTCGTGGGCGCGATCGCGATCTGCGTCCCGGCGTGGCATGTCGTGACGGCGCTGCTCTCGGACGGCTACATGACGCTCTACACGGGCCGGTGGATCGCGGCCCACGGCATTCCCTCCCGGGAGGTCTTCACGGCGGCCGCGGGCGCCAGGCCATGGGTCGATCAGCAGTGGCTCGCCGAGCTGGTCGACTACGAGGCCTGGCGCATCGGCGGTTATGGCGTGCTCGGCCTGTTCAACGGCCTGGTCATCGGGGGCGCCTACGCGACGCTGGCCGCGCTCATCTGGCGACGCGGCGCCTCGGTGGTGATCACGGTCGGCTGCGCGACGCTGGCCCTGTTGATCGCGACGCCCGCCCTGTTCATCCGAGCCCAGGACCTGGCGCTCCCGCTGTTCGCGCTCCTGCTGGCGCTCTGCCTGACCGACGCCGAGCACCCGCGGCCCCGGCGGCGCATCGTCCTCGTCGTGCCGCTCCTCGTCCTGTGGGCCAATCTTCACGGATCGGTCCTGCTCGGGGCGGCGCTGGCGTTCGCGTATCTGGCCTATCGCGGCGTCGGCCTGGCAATCCGGGGGGAGCGGCGCCCCGCGATCGCCGTCGGCGGCCTCGCCGTGCTCGCGGCGCTGACCCCGCTGGCCACCCCCTACGGGCTGCACATCGTCACCTACTACCACGAGCTCATGGGCAACCCGGCGGTGGCGGCGGCCGCGCCGGAGAACCGGCCCGCCAGCGTCTCGGAGATCGCGTTCCTCGTGCCCCTGGTCCTGTCCGTCGCGGCCGTCCTGACGAGTGTCCTCACCCGGCGCCGGATCAGCGTGCCCCTCGTCGGCGCCGTCGTCGTGACCGGCCTCGCCACGCTCGTCGCGAGCCGAAGCACCGTCTGGTTCGGGATGACGGCGGCCGTGCTCTGCGCGTGCACCGCGCAAGCCTGGCTGCCCACCGAGCGCCCGACGCGCGGCTTTCTGACCGGCATGGCGCTCGCCGCCGTGGCCATCGCCCTCCTCGGGACGGCCCTGCTGCTCTCGCCGCCCGGACGCGGCTATGAGCGGTTCACGCCGCTGGCCCCGATCTCCGCGGCGGCGACGTACGCGACCGAGCACCCCGGCACCAGCGTCCTCGCGGATAACGCGGCGTCGTCGGCGTTGCTGTGGCACGACCCCCGGCTCGCCGGACGGGTCGCCTATGACGCGAGGCTCGAGCGCTACTCCGAGGCGAGCCTCGAGCGGTGGATCAGATTTCAGAGCGCCGACACCGCGGACTGGGGTGCCACGAGCGACGGCTACCGCATCCTCATCGGCAGCTCGATCTACAACCGTGCGCTCGTCGTGCGTCTGGCCACGATGCCCGGCGCTCACGTGCTCGTCCGCGATCCGAGCGGTATCGCAGTCGTGCGCCACTGACCGCGGCGCGCTCACCGGCTCGTGAACCGTGCGGCCGATGAGGTTTCTTGGGCCGTCGAGTCCTAGGGAGTAAGGCCACCTGGAGAGGATCAGGCGGTGACGCGAATGATGAGAACTGAAAATCGGAGGAAGTGCGATGACATCTGCCGTGCTCATTCCCGGGGCCGGCGGCCTTGGCTGGTATTGGCATCTGGTGCAGCGTGACCTGCTGGATCGGGGGTACGACGCGGTCACCGTTGACCTGTCGGCGCATGGTCTGACCGGACTGCCGGCCTACGCGGACGCTGTCGTCGACGCGATCGATGGGCGCACCGACGTCGCCCTGGTCGCCCAGTCGATGGGGGCCTTCACCGTACCGCTGGTGTGGCAGCGGGTCCCGACCCGCCACGTGGTATTCGTCAACGCGATGATCCCGCGGCCTGGCGAGAGGCCCGGTGAGTGGTGGGACAACGTCGGCTCAGAGCAGGCCAGGATCGCCGCGGCGACGCGGGAGGGCTACAGCCCCGAGTTTGATCTGAGCACGTACTTCCTGCATGACGTCCCCGAGGATCTCGTCGCCGAGATGCGCGAGCGCGCCGCATCGCAGCTCGACGAGCGATTTGACGACATCTGCACGTTCGACGCCTGGCCACCCATCCCGGTCGACGTCGTGGCCGGCCGCGACGACCGGTTCTTCCCGCTCGAGCTCCAGCAGCGCGTGGCCCGCGAACGGCTCGGCGTCGAGCCCATCGTCGTCCCCGGCGGTCACCTCGCCGCGCTCAGCCAGCCCCGCGAGCTGGCCGCGGCGATCGCCGCATGCCTCGCGAACCCGGCACCGCGGCGCTCGATCGGCGTCAACGGGGGCTGACATAGGATTTGCGTCGTGCCGTTCACGCTCAGGAACCTCAAGGAGGACCTGGAGGACGTCGGGTTCAGGTTTGACGGCGCGCCGGGTCTCGAGTTTCGCTTGGCGACCGGCGCTCTCGAGCTCGAGAAATCGGGCCTGAGCTACCAGCGTGTCCCGCCCGGCTACCGCTTTCCGTACGGGCACACGCACAGGACGCAGGAGGAGGTGTACGTGGTCGTGGGCGGCAGCGGACGGATGAAGATCGACGACGAGATCGTCGAGCTCACGGAATGGGATGCGGTGCGCGTCCCGCCCGGTGCGTGGCGAGGCTACGAGGCCGGGCCGGAAGGCCTCGAGATCCTCGTCATCGGCGCGCCCAATCTCGGCGAGGCTCCGCGCGAAGACGTCGACGGCCAGCGCGACTGGTGGGCTCCCTAACGTCGGCAAGTGTGATGAGGCGCACAGCTGCTGCGCGGCCAAGCAGGGTAAACGTCATGAGGCGACGCGATGATTGGCGACAGCCCCACCTCCCAGGTCGCAGGACTCGGCCCTCGAGTGCCGCAGGCCGCATCGCTGGTGCAGCAGGATTCCTACCACGGGGCCAAGGACGTCGCGCAGCGGATTCCGCGCGGCTTGAGCCTCTCGCTGCCGGCGATCAACGTGGTCAGCGCAGTGCTGACCTACATCTTCATCACGTACGTTGTGCCGCTGCCGGGCCCGGCGCCTCCGGCCGCCGCGCGAGGAACCGAGCTCATCGCGGGTGCTGCGCTGACCGGCGTCGCCTGGGTGGTGTGCGAGGTCTGGGGCCGGCGAACGCTGGCGCCGGTACGTCGCTGGCTCGAGCAGGAGCGCGCCCCTGACACGCACGAGCGGGCGCGCGCGCTGCGGATCCCTCTCTATGAGGCCGGCCACGTGTTCGTCGTGTGGTCGCTGGCGGGCGTGGTGCTTGGCGTCGTGGATCTGGTCGTCGGTGGCTCGCCGGCGGGCGGCGTGCTGGTCATGGTCATGGTGGTGATCGGCGGACTTGTCGCCTCGGCACTCAGTTACCTGGCAACCGAGCAGATCATGCGGCCGGCGGCCGCGCTAGCCCTCATGTCTGACCCACCCGATCGCCCGCTCATTGCCGGCATCGGAACCCGGATCTATCTGGCCTGGGAGTTCGGCACGGCGATCGCGGTCGGTGGCCTCGTCGTCGTGGCCATCGCTTACCTGGCCGGCGCGCAGATGTCACCTCGGCGGATGGCGGCCACGGTCATCTTCCTCGGCGTCCTCGCGCTCACCGTCGGCCTGGTCACGCTGCTCATCGCCATCCGCTCGATCGCTGATCCTGTCCGCGCCATGCGTCGCGCGATGGGCCGGGTGGAGGCGGGCGACACCGAGGTCACGGTGACGGTGGACGATGGGGGAGAGGTTGGCCTGCTGCAGGCCGGCTTCAACCGGATGGTGACCGGGCTGCGCGAGCGCGACCGAGTGCGGGACCTGTTCGGCCGCCACGTGGGCGAAGAAGTGGCGCGCTCTGCGCTCGTGCAAGACGCGGAGATGGGTGGAGAGCTCCGCGACGCGTCCATCCTGTTCGTCGATGTCGTCGGCTCGACCGCGTTCGCCGCTGCGCACGACCCGCGCGACGTCGTGGCGACGCTCAACCGCTTCTTCGGGGTCGTGGTCGAGGTGGTCACGCTTCATGGCGGATGGATCAACAAGTTCGAGGGCGACGCGGCATTGTGCGTCTTCGGGACGCCGGAGAAACACCCTGACCCCTCGAGCGCGGCTCTCGCCGGGGCACGCGAGCTGCAGCGACGGTTGTGCCTCGAGCTCGACGGGCTGGTCGCTGCCATCGGACTGTCGGCGGGGACGGTGCTGGCCGGGAACATCGGTGCTGCGCAACGGTACGAGTACACGGTGATCGGCGATCCCGTCAACGAGGCGGCGCGGCTCACCGAGCTCGCCAAGGCCAGACCATCCCGGCTGCTCGCCTCCGCGGAGATCGTCGGGCGCGCGAGCGAGAGCGAAGCGCGTCGGTGGTCGATCGGAGAGCCGGTCGTCCTTCGCGGGCGCTCGGAGCCGACACGGGTCGCGGTTCCAACCTAGTCTCCTGAAGCGTTCGGCGTGCTCGGGGGAGAGCGGTTGCTCGCTGACGCCGCTCCTCGGGGGTGAGAGACTGGGCCCGTGACGGGTATCCGCGACAGCGAGCGCGTGACTGTCGCCGCGCACGATCCGCAGCGTGCGCGGCATCTGGCGCTGCTCGAGTTCGGCTCGCGACAGGACTTCGAGAATCCCAGCCTCGCCTACCGGCGCCTCTTCTCAGAGCTTCTCGGCACGTTCATGCTCGTGCTCGTCGCCGCCGGCGGCGGCATCCTGCACGCCAAGGGGCAGATCAGCCTGTCCGCTGCCGTGGTCGCGCCCGGCGTGATGGTGATGGCGATCATCCTGTTCATGGGCGCGGTGTCGGGCGCACACCTCAACCCGGTCGTGTCGGTGGCCTTCGCGTTGCGCGGCGACTTCTCGTGGCGGCGGGTCCCCGGTTACATCGCCGTTCAGCTCCTCGGGGCCACGCTCGCCTGCATGTTTCTGCTCGCCGTGTTCGGCGACGTCGCCCACCTGGGGGCGACGCTCCCCGGCGCCGGATACAAGCCGTGGCAGGCGTTCCTGCTGGAAATCGTGCTGACCGCGACGCTCGTCAGCGTGATTCTCGGGACCGCATCGGCGGCCCAGAACGTCGGCACGATCGGCGCGCTCGCGGTCGGCGGCTACATCGCCCTGGCGGGCCTCTGGGCGGCTCCGGTGAGCGGCACCTCGATGAATCCCGCGCGTTCGTTTGGTCCCGCGCTCGTCGCCGGCGACTGGTCGGCCTACTGGGTGTATCTCGTCGGACCGATGACCGGCGCCGCCATTGCGGTGGGATGCGCGGTGATCCTGCGCGGGCGAGGCGGCGATCCGACCGCGCGCGCCGCCGCGTCCGGAACGCTCGCCCGTCAGCCTGAGAAAGGGACACCCTCCTCGTGACCGAGCCCGTGGTCCACATCAAATGGGCGGCCGAGGTTGCCGATCACGACTACGCCGCGGCGGAGGCGTACCTGTCCCTCAAGCTCGGTGAGGACGCCGTCGCCAACGCTGTCGGGCGGCTGCGAAAGGCTCCGCTCACTTCGCGCCGTGCCAACGACATCCTGCGGGCCGCCGGACTGGCCCCGGCGCCCCTCGACGATCCGGGCGTGATGAAGGACCTGATCAAAGCGATCGAAGGCGACACGCTGAGTCCCGTGCTGGTACTGAGCGGCAAGAAGGGCGCGGATATCGCCGATGGCTTTCACCGCGTCTCACTCGTCTACCGACTCGATCCGTATGCCGAGATCCCGCTCAAGCTCGCGTGACTCGGATGCGGGTCGGACGACGGGGACCGCTGGCACCCGAGCTTCTGAAGCGACGAGAACGAGAAAAGCCCCGGTCGTCCCGGGGCTCTTCCAGTGCGCCCGAGAGGACTCGAACCTCCACGGACCATACAGTCCACAAGGCCCTCAACCTTGCGCGTCTACCAATTCCGCCACAGGCGCGTGGGCGGCCAGTATAGCCGCGGGCGGCCGCCCCCGGGGTGGGGGTTTCTCCCTGCGTAGGAGTTGAGTCCGTCCGTGGACCGCGCTATGTTCCCGAACACATGTTCGACGGCCGGCCTCGCGGGGCCGACCAGGTCAAGGAGTTGAGCGTATGGACCTGACCAAGCGACAGCAGGAGATATTCGACTTCATCAAGCGCTACTCGGCGAAGTACGGGTATCCGCCGACGGTGCGCGACATCGGCAAGGCCGTCGGCCTGGCGTCGTCGTCGACGGTGCACGCCCATCTCGCCAATCTCGAGCGGATCGGGATGCTGCGCCGCGATCCGACCAAGCCGCGGGCGATCGAGCTGCTCGACCGGGCGGCGGCGGGCGTGCGGGGGTTCGTCAATCCGGGGCTGCCCCTCGTCGGCCACGTGGCGGCCGGCGAGCCGATCATCGCCGAGGAGAACGTCGAGGAGTACATCCAGACGCCGTCGTTCGCCGGGGGAGAGGACGGCGAGTATCTGCTGCGCGTGCGCGGCGAGTCGATGAAGGACATCGGCATCCTCGAGGACGACCTCGTCGTCGTGCGCCCGCAGGACACGGCGAGCGATGGCGACATCGTCGTCGCCCTCGTTGGCGAGGAGGCCACCGTCAAGCGGTTCTTCCAGGAGTCCGACCACGTGCGCCTGCAGCCCGAGAACGCCACCATGGAGCCGATTCGCAGCCGGGACGTGCGCGTGTTGGGCCGGGTCGTCGGCCTGATGAGGAACATCTCATGACCCCCACCGCCCTCGTCGAGCGCCCGCCCGTGGACCGCCGCGAGAGTGCCGAGGCGGCGCCGTCGCTGTTTGACGACCTGGGCGGCGAGCCCACCCTGGACGAGGTGCTGTCCGGGGCGTGGGAGGGGCTCGCCGCTCACCAGCACGTCGCGTGCCCGGTGTGCGGCGGGGAGATGACGCCCGAATACGGGGTGCACGCGCGCCCGATCGGCGGCCGGTGCGGCAGCTGCGCGACGCAGCTCAGCTGACCTGGTCTGAGCTGAGCTGAGCGCGCGGGCGTCAGAGGTTGCGCAGCAGGCCCTCGCTGCGGGCCCATTCGACGGTGCGCACGAGGGTCTCGCGGGGCGGGGTGTAGGTGAGACCGAGCTCGCGCTCGGCGCGCGAGCCGTCGTAGCGGTGACCGTGCAGCAGGGTGCGGACCATCTCGCGGCAGACGGGCGGCTGGCGGCCGAGGAGGCGAAAGCCGGTCTCGGCGGCGGTCCCGGCCGCGGTGGCGAGAAAACGGGGGACGAGGCGGGGGCGGCGCTGGACGCCGGCGACGTCGGCGGCGAGGGCCAGGGCCTCGACGATCGTCAGACGGATGCCGCTGAGCAGGTAGCGCTCACCGGCGACTCCGTGCTCGGCGGCGAGCAGGTGGCCCTCGACGCAGTCGGCGATGTCGACGAGGCTGACGTGGGTGTTGACGAACACCTTCAGCCGGCCGTCGAGGAAGGCGAGCAGGAAGCGTCCCGTGCCGCTCGCCCGGCCCGGACCCTGAACCGAGGACGGGTTGACCGACACGACATCCTGGCCGAGGTCGCGGGCGGCGGCGAGCGCGGCGCGCTCGCCCTCGGTCTTGGTGCGCTCGTAGGTCGACAGATACCAGCCCCGGTGAGCGGTCCACTCGTTGGCGATCGCCCCGTCGGGCTCGCCGATCGTGGCCGCCGAGGAGGTGTGGACGAGCCGGGGCACGCCGGCGGCCTTCGCCGCGCGGACGGCGGCGACCGCTCCGTCGACGTTGACGCGGCGCATCGCCTCGGGATCGGCGACGCACAGGGTGTTCATCCCGGCGAGGTGAAAGGCGACCGAGCAGCCCGCCATGCCCTCAGCGAGGGCGCGCTCGTCGGTGGTCTCGCCGCGGCGAACCTGCACCCCGCGCTCCCCCAGCGCCTGGGCGGCCGGCTCCGAGCGGGCCAGGGCCACGACCTCGTCGCCGCGCTCTTGCAGCCGCCTCACCAGGGCCTGGCCGATCACCCCGGTCGCGCCGGTGACGAACACCCGCGCCACGGTCAGGCGCGCAGCGCGTCGGAGGAGCGGATCAGGTAATCGATGCCCGACCAGGCGGTGGCCAGCGCCGCCGCCACCATGGCCCACTGGTCGAGGTAGGCCCCGGCGAAGGTGACGTCGGGCCGGAGCATGGCCAGGGCGAGGGCGGCGAACTGCAGCGTCGCCTTCCACCGGCCCAGCGACGAGGTGGCCATGTGGACGCCGCCCGCCTCGACGGCCGCCCGCAGGCCGAGGATCGTGAACTCGCGGGTGATGATCACCAGCGCCACCCACGGGGAGACGCGATCAACGGCAACGAGCGCGATCAGCGCCGTGGCGACGAGCAGCTTGTCGGCGGTCGTGTCCAGGAACGAGCCGAACTTCGTCGTCACCCCCCAGCGGCGCGCGAGCCGTCCGTCGAACCAGTCGGTGGCGGCGGCGACGAGGAACACGGCAGCCGCGACGCCATAGGCCCGTCCGAGGACGAGGGCCATGATCGGAACCGCCGCGACGATGCGCAGACCCGTGCCGACCGCGAGCGCGCGAGACGAACGCCAAGCGGGCAGGGACCCGACCTCCACGGCGGAGGAGGTTACATCACGGTCTCCCGGCGGACCCGCCGATGGCGGCGGCGGCGGGGGAGCCACTAGTCCGACCGCGCTCCTGTCTTGCGGGCGCGACGGTAGGGCGAGGTCGACGGCCGGCCGTCGCCGTTCTCGAAGAACGTCTGGACGCGCTCGATGAGCGCCGCCGTGTCGGCGGTCGGCTGGATCGGCTCGCCGAAGGAGACCTCGATGCGATGACGCGAGGAGAGGACCTTGCCGTGCAGCCGCTTGGGCCACATCCGGCCGGGCGGCATCGCGGCGGCGGTGCCGGTGACGCGGATCGGCACGATCGCCAGGTTGTGCGCCGAGGCGAGGACGGCCGCGCCGCGCCGCACCCGGCCGGGGGCGCCGGACCGGGCCCGGGTGCCCTCGGGATAGAGCAGGAGGTTCCATCCCTGATCGAGCAGCTTGTCGAGGTGGCTGCCGTCCTTGGCCAGGCCCCCACCGCCCTTGCGCTCGATGGGAACGGTGTTGAAGATGAGCGAGACGAGCGAGGCGACGACCCGGTTGCGGTAGAAGTAGTCGGCGGCCGCCGCCACCGCCGTGCGCTTGCGCAGGCTGCGTGGCAGCGCCGACAGGATCACCGGGGTGTCGAGGTGGCTGGCGTGGTTGGCGACGAGGATGACCGGGCCCTTGAGCGCGGACAGCTTCTCGCGCCCGGTGGCCCGCCGGCGCGCGTAATAGCCCATCAGCGGGTTGAGCACGAAGTGCATGAAGCTCTCGCGGGCGACGCCGGCCAGCCACGACCGCGCCCATTTCTGGTCGACGGCGGCGGCCGCGCTGCGCAGCGCGGGCGTGCGCTTCGATGACTTGGTCAGCGCATCGATGACGCGGCGTTTGAGCGAGCGCTGGCGGCGGAAGGGCAACACTGCCCGAGTTACCCCGTTTACGTAACAAGCGTTACAGGATCGGTGGCGCTGGAGTAGCCCCGCAGGACATCGAGCACCTCCGGGTCCTCGCCCTCGACCGCCATCCAGGCCGCGCGCAGGCCCTCGCTGCCCGCCACCTGGAGCGCCTCATTGCGGTACTCGAGCTGGCTGATGGGGGTCGCCTCGGCGGGCGGGCGGATCACGCAGATCGCGGGCTGGCCGGCGTGACCGTCCGTGCCCGCGGGCTGGCCGGCGGGCGGGGCGCCGGTGGCGGATTCGGCGGCCCGGCGCGCCAGCCACGCGCTCAGCTCGTCGTAGCGCTGTGACCGGGTGCGCCGCAGCTTCACCAGGCCGGGGTTGATCGTGCGCAGATAGCGGTCGGTGAGCAGCCCGACGGGCCCCGAGAGCCCGCTGTGCTCCACTCCCTCGGGCCGCGTCTGGAGCACGAGGATGTCGGTGGCCGTCCGCAGCGCCGCCTCGACGGGGATCGCCTCGGCCAGCGTGGCGTCGAGCAGCCGGCGTCCGCGGAACACCACCGGCTGTCCGGCCAGCCACGGCAGGCGCGCCGAGGCCCGCAGCGCGCAGCGCACCTCCTCGGCCGAGCGCAGCTCGGCGAGGTCGACGATCACCGCCGCGTCGGCGTCGGTGGCCGTGCAGTGCAGCTCGGCTGCGGTCTCCAACAGGACATCCATGCGCAGCGGGCGGCCCCGCGACCAGATCCCGTCGATCACGTAGTCCATGTCGAAGGCCGGCCCGTCGCCGCGCAGCGCTCGCCGGAAGCTGACGAATCGCGGGTCGCCGAAGCCGCGCCAGTACAGCGAGGTCATGTACGCCGCCTGTCCGGCCATGAAGAAGGCGCCGTTGAACGCGCCCGCCGAGGCACCGTGGACCTCGTCGAAGGCGTCGCGCAGGCCGAGCTGGTCAAGGGCGGAGGCCATGCCGGCGGAGACGACGCCCCGCATCGCCCCGCCCTCGATCACCAGCGCCACGCGGCGGCCGTCGCTGCGCGCGCCGGGGCGCGAGCCCTCGGCCCGACGGCGCAGCAGGGTCTGGATGACCGGATGGGCGCGCTGATCGGCCACCATCGCCGTCCTGGGCACGAGCGTGTCGGGTGAGAGGGAGCGGGTGATCGGCATGGGGCGAGGGGCAGGCCTGCGACGGCGCCCCGAAACGTCAGATCAGGCTGTCATAGAGCGCGACCGTCTGCTCGGCGATCGCGCCCCACGAGAAGTTCTCGATCGCCCGGCGTCGACCGGCGCGGCCCATGGTGCCAGCGCGCTCGGGGTCGCGCAGCAGCGCGTTGACCCGCTCGGCGAAGTCGGCGGCGAAGCGATCGGGCTCGCGCGGCTCGCCGGTGCCGTCGTCGCCGGGCGCGATCGGCACGAGCAGGCCGGTCTCGCCGTCGTCGACGACCTCGACGATTCCGCCGGTGGCGGTCGCGACGACCGCGGCTTCGCAGGCCATCGCCTCCAGGTTGACGATCCCCAGCGGCTCATAGATCGACGGGCAGGCGAACACCGTGGCATGGCTGATCAGCTGAATGACCGCGGGCTTGGGGAGCATCTGCTCGATCCACACCACCCCCTCGCGGGTGGCCCGCAGCTCGTCGACGAGGCGCTGCACCTCGGCCCCCAGCTCGGGGGTGTCGGCCGAGCCGGCGCACAGGACGAGCTGGGCGTCGGGGTCGAAGTCACGGGCGGCGCGCAGGAGGTGGGCGACGCCCTTCTGCCGCGTGATCCGTCCGACGAACACGACCGCCGGCTGGTCGGGGCGCACGCCGTAGCGCTCGAGCACATCCGCGTCGGCGTCGGGCGCGTACTCCACGGTGTCGATCCCGTTGTAGATGACCTGGATCCGTGCCGGGTCGATCGCCGGATAGGCGGAGAGGATGTCGCGGCGGGTGCTCTGCGAGACGGCGATCACGGCGTCGGCGGCCTCGAGCGCCGTCTTCTCGGCCCAGCTGGAGAGCGCGTAGCCGCCCCCGAGCTGCTCGGCCTTCCACGGGCGCAGCGGCTCGAGCGAGTGGACGGTGGCGACGTGGGGGACGTCGTAGACGAGCTTGGTCAAATGGCCGCCGAGATTGGCATACCAGGTGTGGGTGTGGACGATGTCGGTGCCCTGCGCCCGCGCGGTCATCCCGAGGTCGATCGACAGCGCCCGCAGGGCGGCCAGGTGCGGCTCGGAGCCGGCCAGCTCGTCCCACGCCTCGTGCGGGATGTCGCCGACGCCCCAGGCGTGGACCGTCACGTCGACGAGGCGCCGCAGCTCGCGCACCAGGTACTCGACGTGGACGCCCGCGCCCCCGTACACGGCCGGCGGGTACTCGCGCGTGAAGACGGCGACCTTCACGAGCCGGGGTCAGCTCTCCAGGGCGGCGTCGACCACCTGCTGGGCCTCCTTGAGGATCCGCTCCAGGTGCTCGGGCCCGGAGAAGCTCTCGGCGTAGAGCTTGTAGACGTCCTCGGTGCCCGACGGCCGGGCGGCGAACCAGCCGCTGTTCGTCACCACCTTGACCCCGCCCAGCGCCGCCCCCGAGGGCGCCGCCGTCAGCACCTCCTCGATCGGCTCGCCGGCCAGCTCGGAGGCGGTCACGTCGTCGGGCGACAGGCCGGCGAGGACGCGCTTCTGCTCGGGCGTGGCCGGCGCGTCGACGCGGCGGTAGACGGGGGCGCCGTAGCGCTCGGTCAGCTCGGCGTAGCGCTGCGCCGGGTCGCGACCGTCGCGCACGGTCATCTCGGCGGCCAGCAGCGCCATGATCAGCCCGTCCTTGTCGGTGCTCCACGGGCGCCCGTCGCGCCGCAGGAAGCTGGCGCCGGCGCTCTCCTCCCCGCCGAAGACGAGGCCGCCGTCGAGCAGGCCGGCCACGAACCACTTGAAGCCGACCGGGACCTCTTGCAGGCGGCGGCCGAGGCCGTCGACGACCCGATCGATGATGCTGCTCGACACCATCGTCTTGCCCACGCCCGCGTCAGGGGAGAACGACCGGGCGTCGCCGAGCAGGTAGCTGATGGCGGCGGCCAGGTAGTGGTTGGGGTTCATCAGGCCGCCGGTGGGGGTGACGATCCCGTGGCGATCGGCGTCGGGGTCGTTGGCGAAGGCGACGTCGAAGCGGTCCTTGAGCGAGATCAGGCCCGCCATCGCGTCCGGCGAGGAGCAGTCCATGCGGATCTTGCCGTCGTGATCGAGCGACATGAACGCGAACGTCGGGTCGATCTGGTCGTTGACGACCTCCAGATTCAGCCCGTGGCGCTCGGCGATCGCCTGCCAGTAGGCGACGCTCGCCCCGCCCAGCGGGTCGACTCCGAGGCGGATGCCCGAGCCGGCGATCAGCTCGAGGTCGACGACCTCGCCCAGCGTGTCGACGTAGGCGGAGCGAAAGTCGTAGCGGTCGGCGCGGCCGATCGCCGTGTCGTAGTCCAGGCGCGGGACCGCGCCGAGCCCCGAGCGCAACAGCTCGTTGGCGGCGTCCTGGATCTGGCGGGTGACGTCGGTGTCGGCGGGCCCGCCGTGCGGCGGGTTGTACTTGAAACCGCCGTCTCCGGGCGGGTTGTGCGACGGGGTGATGACGATCCCGTCGGCCTGTCCGCGCGTCCGGTCATCGCCGGCGTTCCAGCTGAGGATCGCGTGGGAGATGGCCGGGGTCGGCGTGTAGCCGTCGTCGGCGTCGACGGCCACTGTGACGCCGTGGGCGACGAGCACCTCGACCGCCGTCCGGAACGCCGGCTCCGACAGCGCGTGGGTGTCGCGGCCGATGAACAGCGGCCCGGCGATGCCCTGGGCGGCGCGGTAAGCGGCGATGGCGGCGCTGATGGCGACGATGTGGTCCTCGGTGAACGTGGCCTGCAGCGAGGTGCCGCGGTGCCCCGAGGTCCCGAACGACACCGCCTGGCCGGGGTCCTGAGGGTCGGGATGCTCCTCGTGGTAGGCGCGCAGCAGGGCCTCGACGTCGATCAGCATGTCGGGCGTGGGTCGCCGGGGCTCGGGCACGGTCTCAGCCTATCTCCGCGGGCCCGTCGCGCCACCCCAATTGCGACCAGACATCCGGAGGCAGCAGCCGGTCGATGCGGTCGACGACGAACGGCGGCCGGTCCTGAGGATCGATGGCCTCAAGGTCGTCGGGTCCGGTCTCGCCGGTGAGGACGAGCGCGGTCGCCATCCCGGTGTCGAGTCCCATCCGGATGTCGGTGCTCAGCCGGTCGCCGGTCATGAGGCAGTCCGCGTGCTTGACGTCGAGGCCGGCGAGCGCGGTGTCGAGCATCGCCGGATGGGGCTTGCCGAGGATCGTCTCGGCCCGCGTCCCCGTGCACGCCTCGATGGCCGCCGTGATCGCCGCGCAGTCGGGCTCGCCGCGCCCGCCCGGCAGCGGGCAGAAGCGGTCCGGGTTGGTGGCGATCAGCGTGGCCCGCCGGTGAAACCAGATCGCGTCGAAGGCGATCTGGAGCTTGGCGTAGTCAAAGGCCCGGTCATAGCTGGCGATGACGACGTCGATCTGCGCCGGGTCTGATGAGGTGCGGATCCCGGCGTCGCGCAGCGCGTTGGCGAGCGGCGCCTCGCCGATCGCGAACACGACCGCCCCCGGCGCGTTGTCGAGCAGCCAGCGGGTGGTCGCCACCGTCGTGTTGATGATCTCGTCCACCGGGGTGGGCAGCCCCAGCCCG
Source organism: uncultured Solirubrobacteraceae bacterium (assembly GCA_963744845.1). Taxonomy (GTDB): domain Bacteria; phylum Actinomycetota; class Thermoleophilia; order Solirubrobacterales; family Solirubrobacteraceae; genus Palsa-465. The sequence goes on along the minus strand of CAVUVE010000005.1, from coordinate 85,279 downwards.
GCGAGCTTGTCGGCGTACTGCTGGGGTTCGCGGGTCGGGTTGTTGGAGATGAAGCGGACCGCCCGCTCGCGGGCGCGCAGCTCCTCGATCAGGCGCCGGGCCCCCGGCAGCAGCTCGTCACCGAGATACACGGTCCCGTCGAGGTCGAACACGTAGACGTCATACAGGCGCTCGGGAACCGTGATCGGGGCGATGGCTCCTCCCTCTGGTCGCCGGCGGGAGAATATCCCCGGCATGAACGAGCAGCGCATCGCCGACGCCCTGCGCGAGGCCAGCGACACCACCCACGTCCTCGTCGGCGAGGACGTGCTCGCCGAGGTGCCCGCGCTGTTCGCGGCCGGCTTTGGCGATCGCCCGGCGGTGATCGTCGCCGACGAGACCACCCTCGCGGTGGCCGGCCGGGCAGTGCGCGCGGCGCTCGACGCGGCGGGTCGCCGGCAGCGCGACCCCCACGTGTTCGCGGCCGCCCCGACGCTGCACGCCGATTACGTCAACGTCAAGGCGCTGGCCGGCTCGCTGGGCGAGCACGACGCGATCCCGATCGCGGTCGGCTCAGGAACGATCAACGACGTCGTCAAGCGGGCTGCCCACGAGCGCGGTCGTCCGTACATGACCGTCGCCACCGCGGCCTCGATGGACGGCTACACGGCGTTCGGGGCGGCCATCACCGAGGACGGCTACAAGCACACGATGCAGTGCGCGGCCCCCCGGGCGGTGCTCGCCGACCTGCGGATCCTCACCGCCGCGCCGGCGGCGATGACCGCCGCCGGATATGCCGACCTGCTGGCCAAGATCACCGCCGGCGCCGACTGGATCGTCGCCGACGCGCTGGAGGTCGAGGCGATCGACGACCGGGCATGGTCGCTCGTCCAGGGGCCGCTGCGCGAGGCCACGGCGCACCCGGCGCAGCTCGCCGCCGGCGACGCCGAGGCGATGACGGGGCTGATCGAGGGTCTGATCATGTCCGGGCTGGCGATGCAGGCGACGTCGTCGTCGCGGCCGGCGTCGGGAGCCGAGCACCAGTTCAGCCACCTGTGGGAGATGGAGGGCCTCGGCGACGAGCCGGCCGACGGCTCGCCGCCGCTGTCTCACGGCTTCAAGGTCGGGCTGGGGACGATGTCGATCGCGGCGCTCTACGAGCGCCTGCTTAAGCGCGACCTCGCCGCCATCGACGTCTCGGCCGCGGTCGCGGCATGGCCGGCGTGGGAGCAGGTCGAGCTCCAGGTGCGCGCCGCGCACACCGCGCCGGTGCTGGCCGATGCGGCCGTCGAGGAGACGCGCGCCAAGTACATCGACGCGCCCGCGTTGCGCGAGCGCCTCACGCTGCTCACCGAGCGCTGGCCCAGCCTGCACGATCGCCTGCGCGAGCACCTGAGCTCGGCCGCGGAGCTGCGCGAGCAGCTGCGGGCGGCCGGGTGCCCGACGGCCCCGAGCGCGATCGGACTCACCGGCGAGCGCCTGCGCGACACCTACCGCCGCGCCCAGATGATCCGCCGGCGATACACGGTGCTCGATCTGCTCACCCAGGCGGGCCTGCTCGAGGACGCCGTCGCGTCGCTGTTCTCGCCCGGCGGCTTCTGGGCGCGGGAGCCCGGCGCCGCTATGCTGCGGAACGCAGGCTGAGCAGTCGCGGAGGTGTGAGCCTTCGAGGAAAGTCCGGACATCACAGGGCAAGGTGGTCGGTAACGCCGACCCGGGGAAACCCGCGGGAAAGTGCCACAGAAAAGACACCGCCTAAGCCTGGGGCCGCTGCAGAGCCCCAGGCCGGTAAGGGTGAAATGGTGCGGTAAGAGCGCACCGGCGTCGCGGTGACGCGGCGGCCCGGCAAACCCCACCCGATGCTAGGCCAAGCAGGACCGTTTGTAGGTGACCCGCCAAGGTCCGGGTAGGCCGCGCAGATGGATGACTGCTCTCGACAAGATCCGGCTTATAGGCCTGCTACGGAGAAGCCCCGCCCCGGCGGGGCTTCTCTATGTCCCGGCGCCGTCGGCGACGCGGCGCAGGGCGGCGCCGGTGAGGCGATGCAGCTCCCATGCCGACAGCCGCTCGGCGCCCAGCCGCTCGTAGAAGCCGAGCGCCAGCTCGTTCCAGTCCAGCGCGTGCCACTCCAGCCGCCGGCAGCCGCGTTGCACGGCGATCCGCGCCAGCGCGGCGAGCAGCGCCCCGCCGGCACCCGCCCGCCGGTGGCGGGGCGGCACGTACAGATCCTCGAGCCACAGTCCGGGCGCGCACTCCCACGTGGAGAAGGTGCCGTGAAACAGGGCAAAGCCGACCGTCTCGCCGCCGGCGACGGCGACCAGGGCCTCGGCGCTCGGCCGCGGGCCGAACAGCGCCTCGTGGAGCATCGCCACCGTTCCCGTGACCTGCTCGCGGGCGCGCTCGTACTCGGCGAGCTCGACGACGAACCCGTAGATGGCCTCCACGTCCTCCGGCATCGCCGGGCGGACGTGGACCTCGCCGCCGGCGGTCAATCGTCGTCGGAGGGAGGCTCGATCTCGCGCTTGAGGATCTTGCCCGTCGGCCCCTTGGGCAGGTCGTCGACGAGCCACACCTTGCGCGGGTACTTGTAGCCGGCAACCTGCTCCTTGACGTAGCTGCGCAGCTCGTCGGACGACGTCGACGCCCCATCCTTGAGGGCCACCGCGGCCGCCACCTCCTCGCCGTACTCGTCGGACGGGATGCCGAGCACCGCGGCCTCCCGGACATCGGGATGCTCGTAGAGCACTTCCTCGATCTCCCGCGGGTAGACGTTGTAGCCGCCCCGGATGATCATCTCCTTCTTGCGGTCGACGATGAAGAAGTAGCCGTCCTCGTCGACCTTGCCGATGTCGCCGGTGTGCAGCCAGCCGTCGACGATCGTCTCGGCGGTCGCGTCGTCGCGCTTCCAGTAGCCGTTCATCACGTTGTGGCCCTTGATGACGATCTCGCCGACGTCGCCCTGGTCGACCTCGTTGCCGTCGTCGTCGACGACCTTCATCTCGACGCCCTCGATCGGGGTGCCGATCGACCCGGGCTTGCGCTCGCGGTCGGGATGGTTGAAGGAGGCGACGGGCGAGCTCTCCGAGAGGCCGTAGCCCTCGAGCACCTTGCAGTGAAACGCCTCCTCGAAGCCGCGCATGAGCTCGACGGGCATCGCCGAGCCGCCGGAGGCGCAGACCTTGAGCGTCGAGACGTCGTAGTCGTCGCGATTGTCGAGATGGAGCATCGCGCCGTACATCGTGGGCACGCCCTGGAACACGTTGACCTCGTCACGCTGGATGATCTCGAGGGCCTTGTCGGGCTCGAAGCGGGGGATCAGGGTCAGCGTCCCGCCCCCGCCGAGGGTCGCGTTCATCCCGCACGTCTGCCCGAAGGTGTGAAACAGCGGCAGCGCGCCGAGCACGACGGCCTCGGATCCGAGCCCGAACAGGCCCCGAGAGGCCTCGGCGTTGCGGATCAGGTTCGCGTGCGAGAGCTCCGCGCCCTTGGGCTGTCCGGTCGTCCCCGAGGTGTAGAGGATGACCGCCGTGTCGCCGTCGTCGGTCTCGGCGACCTCGGTCACCGATTCGGCCTCCCCGACCTGCTTCTCGAACTCCCCGGGCTTGACCAGCAGGCACTCGGCGCCCGCCTCCTCGGCACCGGTCTCGGCCGCCTCGGCGAAGTCGCCCCACGCGATGAGCAGCTCGGCCTCGGGATCTGAGAGGTAGTAGCCGACCTCGCGCTTCTTGAGCAGCACGTTCATCGGCACGACGATCCCTCCCGCCCGCAGGATCCCGTAGTAACAGATGGGGAAGTAGGGGACGTTGGGGAGCATGATCCCCACGCGATCGCCCGGCTTGACGCCCCGCTCGCGCAGCAGCCCCACCATGTGGGCGGTGGCGCCGTCGAGCATCGCGTAGCTGACCTCGGTGTCGTCGAGCTTGACCGCGATGTGGTCGGGATCCTCCCGGCCGGCATCGAGGATCGTCTGAGCGAGATTCATGGTCACTCCCCTGTGAAGGTCGGCGGACGCTTCTGGACGAACGACACGACGCCCTCCATGAAGTCCTTGGAATCGGCCCGCTCCTGCTGGAGCTGAGCCTCGAGGTCGAGCAGTTCGGCAAAACCCTCGTAGGTGCACGAGTTGATCGTGCGCTTGATCGTCGCGTAGGAGCCGGGTGGGCCGGCGGCCAGTCGCCCGGCGAGCTCGGTCACCGCTCCGGGCAGCTGCTCATCGTCGACGACCCGGTTGGCCAGCCCCCACTGGAGCGCCTGCTCGGCGCCGATGCGCTCGCCGAGCATCGCCATCTCCATTGCCCGGGCGTGGCCGATGCGCACCGCCAGGCTCTGCGAGGCGCCGCCGTCGAGCCCGAGCCCGATGTTGACGAAGGCGAGCAGGAAGTACGCCGAGCGTGCGGCGACGACGAGATCGGCGGCCAGCGCCAGCGAGCAGCCGATGCCGACGGCGGGGCCGTTGACGGCTGCGACGACGGGCTTGGGCATCGTGCGCACGCGGAGGATCGCCGGGTTGTAGACCTCGCGCAGCGGCGTGAGCACGTCAAAGCCGCCGCCCTCCTTGGCCAGCTCGCCGCCGGCCTTGAGATCGGCGCCCGAGGAGAAGGCGCGCCCGGCCCCGGTGAGCACGATCGCGCGCACCTCGGGATCGTCGGCGGCGGTGTCGAGCGCGGCCAGCAGATCGACCCCCAGCTGGCGGATCCAGGCGTTGAGCGCGTCGGGCCGATTGAGCGTGATCCAGGCCACGCCGTCGACCCGTTCGCAATCCACCGTCTCCAGGTTCAACGCGGTCACGTCGTCGACAATACCGGGGTCCGGGTGGCACCGGCGCGGTCGTTTGAGCGAAGATAGGTGGCGTGCCCCTGCTGCCCAAGCGGATCATCGCCCCCGTCGGCCGGATCGGCGCGGCCGCCCAGAACGCGCTCGAGGTGGCGCGGTTCGGCGGGCTGGCCACCGACGAGCAGCCGTCGCCGTACGAGGTGGCCGCCGAGCACCGGGTGTACCGGCTGCGCCATTACTACCCGGGCGACGGCGGCAACGGATCCGGGCCGGCCAGCGCCGGACCGGCCGTCCTGCTCGTCCCGCCGATGATGCTCGCCGCCGAGATCTACGACGTGTCGCCGCAGACGAGCGCGGTCACGCTCCTGCACGAGCACGGGGCCGACCCGTGGGTCGTCGACTTCGGTTCGCCCGAGCACGAGGTCGGCGGCCTGGAGCGCACGCTGGCCGATCACGTGGTCGCCGTCTCAGACGCCGTCGACCGGGTGCGCGAGCTGACCGGGCGCGACGTCCACCTCGGGGGCTACTCGCAGGGGGGGATGTTCTGCTATCAGGTGGCCGCCTACCGGCGCAACGACGGCCTCGCCTCGCTGGTGACCTTCGGCAGCCCGGTCGACACCCGCCTCGGGATGCCCCTCGGGATCCCCGAACCCCTGGCCGCGGGCCTGGCCAACCTGATCGCCGACGGGATCTTCCGCGGCGGGGCGTTCCCCGCCTGGGCCAGCCGCAACGCGTTCGCGCTGCTCGATCCGGTCAAGTCGCTGCGCAGCCGGATCGAGTTCATCCTCCAGCTCCACGACCGCGAGGCGCTGCTCCCGCGGGAGGGGCAGCGGCGCTTTCTCGAGGCCGACGGGTGGGTCGCGTGGCCGGGCCCGGCGCTGGCCGACTTCCTCAGCCAGTTCATCGATCACAACCGGCTGCTCGAGGGCGGGTTCACCGTCGACGACCGGCTGCTGACGCTCGCCGACATCGAGTCTCCGATCCTGTCGGTGGTCGGCACCGTTGACGAGATCGCCCCCGCCGCCGGCGTGCGGGCGATCCGCCTGGCTGCGCCACGGGCCGACGTCTACGAGCTCGCCCTCGACGCCGGCCATTTCGGCCTCGTGGTCGGCTCGACCGCCAACGAGATCACGTGGCCGACGGTCGCCGGCTGGGCCCGGTGGCGCGACGGCGACGACGACGCGCCGCCCGAGGGGGTGACCGAGGTGCGCGACGAGCCGGACACCGAGCTCGTCCCGCGCGTGCGCAACCGGGTTGGGTACGGGATGGAGCTGGCCGGCGCGGTCAGCGAGGGCATGGCCCGCTCCGTCGTCGGGACCGCGCGGCGCACGGCCCGGGGCATGCGCGAGCTCACCCGCGAGGCGGCCGGCGCGCTGCCCCGACTGGCGCGCCTCGAGCAGGTGCAGCCGGGAACCCGGATCTCGCTCGGGCTGCTCGTCGAGGAGCGCACGCGCCGCGCCCCCGACGAGATCCTCTTCCTGTTCGAGGATCGCGCCCACACCGCCCGCGACGTCAACGAGCGGATCGACAACGTGGTCCGCGGTTTGATCCACATCGGCGTGCGCCAGGGCGAGCACATCGGCGTCCTCATGGGCTCGCGGCCCAGCGCCCTGGCCGTCGTGACGGCGCTCAGCCGCCTGGGCGCGGTGGCGGTGATGCTGCGCCCCGACGGCAACACCGCGCGCGAGGCCGAGCTCGGCCTGGTGCGGCGGATCATCGCCGACCCCGAGCGGGCCGAGCAGGCGGCGGGCCTCGGGACCGTGCACACCTTCGTGCTCGGCGGAGGCGGCGGACCGCGCGAGCTCGGACTGCCGCTGACCGACGACATGGAGCAGATCGATCCGGGCACGGTCCGGATGCCGAAGTGGTATCGGCCGAATCCCGGCAAGGCCGGCGACCTCGCCTTCATCCTGTTCACCGGCAACGACGACAGCGTGCGCATGAGCCGGATCACCAACGGTCGCTGGGTGACCTCGGCGCTCGGCACCGCTTCCTCGGCGGCGCTCTCCGCCGCCGACACGGTCTACAGCGTCACCCCCCTGTATCACCCGTCGGGGCTGATGGTGAGCGTCGGCTCGGCGATCGCCGGCGGCGCGCGCCTGGCGATGGCGTCGGAGTTCCAGCCGGAGCGGTTCTGGGAGGAGGTCCGGCGCTACGGGGTGACCGTGACCTCGTATACGTGGACGCTCCTCCGTGACCTCGTCGAGGCGCCGCCCCAACCCGGTGAGCGCCATCACCCGGTGCGACTGTTCATCGGCTCGGGGATGCCGGCCAACCTGTGGCGGCGGGTCCAGCGCCGCTTTGCCCCCGCCCGCGTCGTCGAGTTCTACGCCTCGATGGAGACCGGTGCCGTGCTCGTCAACCTGCGCGACGCCAAGCCGGGGGCGATGGGCCGCCGGCTCCCCGGCAGCCCCGAGGTCCGCCTCGGCGCCTACGACGCCGAGGGCGGGCAGCTCGTCCTCGGCGACGACGGCTTCGTGCGCGAATGCGGTCCCGACGAGGTGGGGATCCTGCTCGCCCGCGCCCGCAACATCGACACGATCGCCACCGTCCCGCTGCGGGGCGTGTTCGCGCGCGACGACGCCTGGCTGTCGACCGGCGACCTGTTCCGGCGCGACGCCGACGGGGACTACTGGCGCCTGGACAGCGCCCGGGATGTCATCCGCACCGCCGCCGGGCCGGTCTACAGCGCCCCCATCCGGGACGCCCTCGGGGATCTGCCGGCCGTCGACCTCGCCGTCGCCTATGGGCTCACGCTCCCCCGTCGTGCGCACGAGCTGGTCATGGCCGCGGTGACGCTGCGTCCCGGCCACTCGCTCGATGCCCGGGCACTCGGCGACGCGCTGGAGCGGGTGCCGGCGCCCGCCCGCCCCGACGTCGTGTCCGTCGTCGACGAGATCCCGGTGACGACCTGGTATCGCCCGCTCACCGGTCCGCTGCGTGATGCCGGCCTGCCGGACGCCGACCCCGAGCGCGCGTGGTACCGCGACCGCGGTGGCCGGCGCTACCGGCCGCTCACCGAGTCCGCGCGGCGGCGCCTGGCGGGCCCCGAGGACGCCAACGCCTGACCCCGAGGCACGTCTACGCCGGGAGCGTCTCGCCCGAGTACAGCTTGTGCACGGTCACTGCCCCCGGCGGGGACGCGTTGATGCACAGCTCGCACAGGACGCACTCGTCGAGGTTGGCCTCGACGACGAGCACCGAGCCGTCGGCGGCGACGGCGAAGATGTCGACCGGGCAGACCTCGGTCAGCTTGCGAGCCAGCTCGGTGTCGCCGGCCACCGCGGGGTCCGACGGTCACGTCGATGAACGTTCCGGGCATCAGATCCGCTCCTTGACCAGAGTGGGGATGTCCTCGATGCGCTCGGCGACGACGATCCCCGCGGTGGCGAGGCGGGCGATCTTCTCGGTCGCGGTGTCCTCCTTGCCCTCGACGATCGTGCCGGCGTGGCCGAAGCTCATGCCCGGCATCTCGTCCATGAAGCGCCCGGCCATGAAGGCGACGATCGGCAGGCGCGAGCCGGTCTCGGTCTTCCACGCGGCCAGCTCGGCCTCCATCCGCCCGCCCGGCTCGGTGTAGATGACGATCGCCTCGGTGTCGGGGTCGGCCTCGAACAGGGGCATCAGCTCGGCGTAGGAGGAGCCGATGATGGCGTCGCCGCCGATCGAGACGGCCGTCGACTGGCCCAGCCCGGCGGCGCTCAGCGTCGAGGACATCTCGGTCGTCATCCCGCCCGAGCGCGAGATGACGCCCACCGGACCGGGGGTGTAGGACTTGGCGGCGTCCTTGGCCGGTCCGCCGATCCCGCCCATCTTCAGTACGTCGGGAACCATGATCCCCAGGCAGTTGGGGCCGATGATGCGGGCCTCGTGGGCGCTCGCCACCTCGACCATCTCGGCGACGTCGCCGCGGGGGATGCGCTCGGTGACGATGACGACGAGCTTGACGCCGTTCTCGATCGCCTCCAGGACGGCGTCCTTGGTGAACGCGGGGGGGACGGTGACGACCGAGCCGTCGATCGGCGCTCCGTGGTGCTGCACCGCCTGGGCGACGGTGTCGAACACCGGCACGCCGTGCACGTCGCGGCCCAATCGGCCGGGAGTGACACCGCCGACGATCTTGGCGCCGGCGCCGTAGTCCAGGCACTCGCGGGTCAGGTTGACCGCCTCGCGGCCGGTGATCCCCTGGACGATGAACGTCGTGTTGGCGTCGACGAGGATCGACATCAGGCGTTCAGCCTCTGCACCGCGAGCCGCGCGGCCTCGTTGAGCGACACCGAGCGGTCGGCGTACTGGACCCCGTAGTGGTCAAGGAGCTTGAACCCCTCCTCCTCCCAGGCGCCGGGGATGCGGAAGATCGTGATCGCCTCGGCCGGATCGCGCCCCAGCTCCAGGCAGGCCTTGATGACCCCGCGGGCGACGATGTCGACCCGGGTGTTGGAGACGATCGACATCATCACGGCGATCTTCTCCACGCCGGGCTTGGAGAGCACGAGCTTGGCCAGGCCACAGGCCTTGGACACCGACGGGTTGCCGCCGATCTCGCAGTAGTTGGCCGGGTCGCCGCCGTGGGCGCGGACGGCGTCGAACAGCGTCAGCGAGCCGCCGCCGGCGCCGATGACGAGCCCGAGGTTGCCGTCGAACTCGGTGACGTTGCCGGCCACGCCGCGATGGTCCTCGGAGTCGACCACCTCGCCGGCGAGCTCGAACGGGGTGGCCTCGCGGGCCTGGCGGGTCTCCTCGTCGCCGACGCCGAGCTCGGTGAGCAGGGCCTTCTGGCGCGGCCGGCCCTCGTTCTCCATGTCCATGTGAGCGTCGAGGGCGACGACCGAGCCGTCGGCGAGGTGCCCGAGCGGGTTGATCTCGGCCAGCGTCATGTCGTAGGCGAGAAACAGCCGGGCCAGCCGGGCGAGGACCGGCGTGAGGCGGTTGAGCACCGAGCCGGTCACGCCGAGCGACGCGATCAGCTGCTTGGCCTGCCAGTCGGAGAACTCGGTGCGGGTCGAGAAGTGCGCGCGGGCGACATGGTCGGGGTGCTCCTCGGCGACCTGCTCGATGTCGATGCCGCCCATGTCGGAGAACAGCATCACCGGACGCTTGCGGATCCCGTCCCAGACGACGCCGGCGTAGTACTCGTGCGCGACGTCGGCGCGCGAGTCGACGAGGACGCCGCGCGGCATGTGGCCGTTGATCTCGAGGGCGAGCACATGCTCGGCGTGGGTGGCGGCCTCGTCGGGCGTGTCGGCGAACTGGACACCGCCGGCCTTCATCCGCCCACCGGTCAGCACCTGGGACTTGATGACCACCGGACCGGCGATCTCGGTCGCGATCTGGCGGGCCTGGTCGGCGCTGGTGGCGAACCCGTGCTTGGTCACCGGGATGCCGGCCTTGGCGACGATGGCGCGCGATTCGTACTCGAAGAAACGCATGGCGGCGCGGAACCCTACCGAACATATGCTCGCCCGTGCGGTGAGAGCGGGTCTCGCGATGGCGGTCGGCGCCGGGGCGACCACGGCGAAAACCTGATCCAAACCAAATCCGTCCAGTTAGTCGAGTACGTTGTAATATCGCCAATCCCAATCGACTAACACAGGTATTAAGGAATCGATGATCAAACGACGTGATTTCGGGCGCGTGCGATACCTCGCCGTCCCGGCAACCTTGGCCGCCGCTGCTCTGGCGGTGGCCGGATGCGGCGGGTCTTCCGACGCCGCCACCGGGACCGGTGGGAGCGCCGGCGGGTCCTCGGGCGCGAGCTCGGCGAAGACCCAGCTAGCGCTCGTCGGGTACTCGACGCCGAAGAAGGCCTACGGCGCCCTCACCGACGCGTTCGCCCAGACGCCGGCCGGCAAGGGCGTCGGCTTCAACTCGTCGTTCGCCGCCTCGGGCTCACAGAGCCGGGCGGTCGACTCCGGCCAGCCGGCCGACATCGTCGCGTTCTCCACGACCCCCGACATGACCCGGCTGGTCAAGGACAAGATCGTGGCATCCGGCTGGGACGCCAACCCCGAGAAGGGGATGTCGTCTGATTCCTTGGTCGTGTTCGTCGTGCGCAAGGGCAACCCCAAGCACATCAGCAGCTGGGATCAGCTGATCGGCAAGGGCATCGACGTGATCACGCCCAACCCGGCGACCTCGGGCAGCGCCCGGTGGAACATCATGGCCGCCTACGGCGCCCAGCTGAAGCAGGGCAAGTCGCCCGCCGCAGCGCTCGCCTTCGTCAAGACGCTTCTGACCAAGAACGTCTCGGTGCAGCCGTCCGCGGCCAGCTCGGCGCTGGAGACGTTCACCGGCGGCAAGGGTGACGTCCTGCTCGACTACGAGTCAGACGCGATCGCCGCCGAGAAGGCCGGGGACAACATCAGCTATGTCATCCCCAAGCAGACGCTGCTCATCGAGACGCCGATCGCGGTGACGGCCAAGACCTCGCACGCCACGCAGGCCAACGCGTTTGTCAAGTACCAGTGGTCGCCGGCCGGCCAGACGATCTGGGCCCAGCAGGGCTACCGCCCGGTGGACGCAACCGTCGCCAAGAAGTTCGCCGCCAAGTTCCCGACGCCGCCGCAGCTGTTCAACATCGGCTTCCTCGGCGGTTGGACGAAGGTCAAGGACGAGTTCTTCGATCCCGCGAAGGGCTCGATCATCAAGATCGAGCAAGCGGCGGGGGTGCCCACTGCCGCCAGCTAGCGCATCCGCCGCGGCTCCGGCCGTGGCCCGTCGCCATCGGTTCCCCGGGCCGCGCGCGAACGCGGGGGCGGGCGGGTCGAGTCGGGAGCGGCCATCTCGGGATCGGCGTGGCCATGCTCTATCTGAGCGTGATCGTGCTCATCCCGCTCGCCGCAGTCGCGGTCAAGGCGCTCGGGCAGAGCCCGTCGGCGTTCTGGCAGTCGGTCACCAACGCGACGGTCCTGCGGGCGCTGGCGGTCACGCTCGGCGCCTCGCTGCTCGTCGCCCTGATCGGTGCCGTGATGGGGACGATCGTCGCCTGGGTGCTCGTTCGCGACGAGTTTCCCGGCAAGCGGATCGTCAACGCGTTCATCGACCTGCCGTTCGCGCTGCCGACGATCGTCGCCGGGCTGACGCTGCTGGCCCTCTACGGGCCTGACAGCCCGTTCGGCGTGCACATCGCGTTCACGCGCGGCATCGTGGTCATCGCCCTGCTGTTCGTCACCCTGCCGTTCTCGGTGCGCTCCGTGCAGCCGGTGTTGCTCGAGCTCGATCAGGAGGTGGAGGAGGCCGCGGCGTCGCTGGGCGCCTCCAACTGGATCACGTTCCGCCGGGTCATCCTGCCCGCGCTGCGTCCGGCGATCCTCTCCGGGGCGGCCCTGTCGTTCGCGCGCTCGGTCGGCGAGATCGGCTCGCTCGTGCTCATCCTGGGCAAGGTCCAGATCGCCTCGGTCGTGATCTTCGCCGACATCGAGTCCGACGCGCCGAGGGCGGCCGCCTCGCTGTCGCTTGTGCTGATCGTGCTCTCGCTGCTCGTGCTCGTCGCCATCCGGCGGCTGGGAGGTCGGGTTGCCCATTAACGCTCGCACCAAATGGTCGCTGCGGGCGATCGCCCTGCTCTACCTGCTGCTGCTGTTGCTGCTGCCCGTGGTCGTCGTGTTCTTCAAGACCTTCGAGCACGGGTGGAGCGCCGCCTGGGGCTACATGACGACCCCGGCGGCGGTCAGCGCCCTGTGGCTCTCGCTGCTGATGGCGGCGATCGCGGTTCCCCTGAACACGATCTTCGGGGTCGGGGCCGCGCTCGTGCTCGTCCGCCGGCGCGGGCGGGCGGCGGCGGTGCTCGATGCCCTCATCGATCTGCCGTTTCTCGTCTCGCCGATCGTCATCGGCCTGGCGCTGACCCTCGTCTACGGGATCCACGGCTGGTTTGGCACGTTCTTCTCCAACCACGGCGTGCGGATCATCTACGCGGTGCCGGGCATGGTGCTGGCGACGGTTTTCGTCTCCCTGCCGTTCGTCGTGCGCGAGGTCGCCCCAGTGCTCCGCGAGGTCGGCGATGACCAGGAGCAGGCGGCAGCGACGCTGGGCGCCTCGGGCTGGCAGACGTTCTGGCGGATCACCCTGCCCTCGATCCGCTGGGGGGTCGCGTATGGCGTGATCCTCTCCACGGCGCGGGCGCTGGGCGAGATCGGCGCCGTGCTCGTCGTGTCCTCGCTCGTCGCCGGCCAGACGCTGACGCTGCCGCTGCTCGTCTACTCACGCAACGACCAGGACCTCGGCGCGGGGGCGGCCACCTCCGCCTACGCGGCGGCGACCGAGCTGGCCGTGATCTCGCTCGTCGTCCTGATCGTCATGACCGTTCTCTCACCGCGCAAGCAAGGGACCCAATGAGAATCGACATCACCTCCGTCTCCAAGCAGTTCGGAGACTTCACCGCCCTCCAGGACGTCTCCCTCGAGGTACCCGAGGGCTCGCTGACGGCCCTGCTCGGGCCCTCCGGCTCGGGCAAGTCGACGCTGCTGCGGATCATCGCCGGGCTCGAGCTCCCCGACGCGGGCACGGTGAGCATCGCCGGCGACGATGTCAGCCACGTCGTCCCCCAGAAGCGGGGGATCGGGTTCGTGTTCCAGCACTACGCCGCCTTCACTCACATGAGCGTGCGCGACAACGTCGCCTTCGGACTGCAGATCCGCAAGCGGCCGAAGGCCGAGATCCGCCAGCGCGTCGATGAGCTGCTCGAGCTCGTCGGCCTGACCAAGTGGGCCGATCAGCGTCCCTCGCAGCTCTCGGGCGGCCAGCGCCAGCGCATGGCGCTTGCCCGAGCGCTCGCCGTCGCACCCAAGGTGCTGCTTCTGGACGAGCCGTTCGGCGCCCTGGACGCGATCGTCCGCGCTGAGCTGCGGGCGTGGCTGCGCCGGCTCCACGACGAGCAGGGCACGACGACGGTGCTCGTCACCCACGATCAGGAGGAGGCGATGGAGGTCGCCGACCGGATCGCGGTGATGAGCGCCGGCACGATCGAGCAGGTGGGCTCCCCGCGGGACATCTACGACCGACCGGCCACCGACTTCGTGATGAGCTTCGTCGGTCCGGTCAGCCGCGTGGGTGGCCAGCTCGTGCGTCCGCACGACTTCACGATCTCGCTCGCCCGCGGCGAGGGGACGATCGAGGCGCTGGCCCGGCGGGTGCTGCATCTCGGCTTCGAGGTGCGCGTCGAGCTCGTCCTGCCCGACGGCTCGGAGGCCTCGGCGCAGCTGACGCGGGCCCAGGCCGAGGAGCTCGAGCTCACCGACGGCGACATCGTCTACGTGCGGCCCCCGGCCGGGGTGGGGCTCGCGCCCGAGCTGCGCGGCGAGGTCAGCCGTGAGACGCCCGCGCTGGTCCCGGACGCCGCGCGCCTCAGCGCCTGACCGGCGCGGCGCGGCTCAGCGGGTGACCCAGGCCCCCGGGTCCTCGGTCAGCTCCAGCACCGACGCGGGCAGCTCGGCGCTGGCGATGTCGGCGATCGTCACCCGCTCCATCACGCGGCGCAGGTTGGCGCGCACGGCGATCCACACCTGGGGCAGGGAGCTGGCCGCCCCGTTGTAGCTGGCGTCCTCCGGAGGGCCGCCGCGGACGCTGGCCAGCGGCCCCTCGACGGCCCGGATGACGTCGGCCACCGTGACCTCCTCGGCGGGTCTGGCGAGGCGAAAGCCGCCCTCGGCGCCGCGATGGCTGCGCACCACCCCGGCGTGGCGCAGCTCACCGAGGATGTTCTCCAGGAAGTTGAGGGGGATGCCCTGCGCGGTGGCGATCCGCTCCGCCTTGACCGGCTTCTCGCCGTCGGCGGCGGCCAGCTCGGCCACCGCCCGGACGGCGTAGTCAGCTTTGGCGGAGATGCGCATCGCGCGACGATCCTACGCCGCGGCTCGGGCGAATCCGTACGCCTCGGCCAGCTCCAGGTCCTTGTCGGCGAGCATCTCGGCAAGCTCGACCATCACCTTGCACTGCTTCCAGGTGGCGTCGTCCTGCATCTTGCCGTCGATCATGTGCACGCCGCGGCCGTCGGGGATCGCCTCGAGCACCTTCTTGGCGAACAGGACCTCGTCGGGGTCGGGGCTGAACACCTTCTTGGCGATGGCGATCTGGACGGGATGCAGCGACCAGGCGCCGACGCAGCCGAGCAGGAAGGCGGCCCGGAACTGGGTCTCGCAGCCGACGACGTCCTTGATGTCGCCGAACGGCCCGTAGAAGGGGAGGATCCCGGCGCTCGTGCAGGCGTCGACCATGCGGGCGATGGAGTAGTGCCACGGGTCCTGCTGCACGCTCGCCCGCGGCGCCTCGGGATTCGAGGGGTCGGGGTCCTCGATCGAGCGGTACCCCGGGTGCCCGCCGCCGACGCGGGTCGTCTTCATCCGGCGGCTGGCCGCGAGATCGGCCGGACCGAAGCTCATCCCCTGCATGCGCGGGCTGGCGGTGGCGATCGCCTCGACGTTGATCATCCCCAGGCCGGTCTCCAGCAGGGCGTGGACGAGGATCGGGCGCTCGAGGCCGGCCTTGGCCTCGAGCTGGGCGAGGAGGCGATCGATGTAGTGGATGTCCCACGGCCCCTCGACCTTGGGCAACATGATCACGTCGAGCTTGTGGCCGATCTCGGCGACGAGGGTCGTCAGGTCGTCGAGGATCCACGGCGACTCCAGGCTGTTGACCCGCGTCCACAGCTGCGTGTCACCGAGCTCCATCTCACGCCCCACGGTGACCAGGCCGGCGCGGGCGGACTCCTTGCGATCGACCGGGACCGCGTCCTCGAGGTTGCCGAGCAGGATGTCGACGGTCGGCGCGATGTCGGGTACCTTGGCGACCATCTTCTCGTTCGAGAAGTCCAGGAAATGGATCATCCGCGACGGCTTGAAGGGAATTTCGAGGATCGGGTCGGGGGCGCCGATGGCCAGCGCCTTGCCGAAATCGCGGGGGTTTCGCAAAAGAATGACTCCTGTTCGGTGAACCATTGACGCTACCGATTGCACGCGTCCCTGGCATCCTCTGCCGTCTTTCAACCCAGGAGTTTTCAATCTATGCCCGAGATCGACACCGACCAGGCGGCCCGCGAAGCCAGCGGAGCGCACCCCTACGGCCGCTACCTCGAGGAGTTCGACGTCGGGGCCGTCTACAAGCACTGGCCGGCCAAGACGGTGACCGAGTCCGACGACCACCTGTTCTGCCTGATCACCATGAACCATCACCCCCTGCACCTCAACGACGTGTACGCCAAGCAGTCCCAGCAGGGCCGCAACGTGGTCGTGGGCCCGCTCGTCTACTCGCTGGCGCTCGGGATGAGCGTGTCCGACGTGAGCGGCAAGGCGATCGCCAACCTCGCCACCGAGGAGCTCAGCCATCCGGCCCCGGTGTTCCACGGCGACACGCTGTTCTGTGAGTCCGAGGTCCTCGACGTCAAGGAATCGCGCTCCAAGCCCGATCGCGGCACCGTCCGCGTCCACACCCGCGTGCTCAACCAGGACGGCGTGCTCGTGGCCGAGTTCAAGCGGCTCGTGCTCGTCCCCCGCAAGCATCCTGGGGAGCCCGCCTGAGCCGCCGGCCACCGGCCTGCGGGGCCGGATCCATGTGCGCGCTAACAAAGACGGCAGCGCCGTTTGTGAGCAGTTTGTGCGCCTGCCGGGTAGGCTTCCCGGACCTTTTTCCTTCGCCCAAGGAGTGCCCTCTTAATGGCCAACACCGCCCCGACGCACCAAGCAACCACTGAGCACCCCGGGCTGCAGGCGTGGGTAGAGGAGATCGCGGCGCTGACCCAGCCCGACGACATCTACTGGTGTGACGGGTCGGCCGAGGAGTACGACCAGCTGGCGCAGGCGCTGATCGACGCCGGGACGTTCGAGCGCCTCTCCGACGCCAAGCGTCCGGGCTCCTATCGGGCGCTGTCTGACCCCGCCGACGTGGCGCGGGTCGAGGACCGCACGTTCATCTGCTCCGAGAGCGAGGCCGATGCCGGCCCGAACAACAACTGGCGCGAGCCGGGCGAGATGCGCTCGATGCTCGGCGGCCTGTTCAAGGGCTCGATGCGCGGACGCACGATGTACGTCGTGCCGTTCTCGATGGGGCCCCTCGGCTCGCCGATCTCCTACATCGGCGTCCAGCTGACCGACTCCGCCTACGTGGCCGTGTCGATGCGGATCATGACCCGGATGGGCCAGCCGGCGCTCGACGTGCTCGGCAGCGACGGCGACTACGTGCCGTGCGTGCATTCCGTCGGGATGCCGCTCGAGGACGGCGCCAGCGACGTGCCGTGGCCCTGCAACGGCGACAACAAGTACATCGTCCATTACCCCGAGACGCGCGAGATCTGGTCCTACGGCTCGGGCTACGGCGGCAACGCACTGCTCGGCAAGAAGTGCTTCGCGCTGCGCATCGCCTCGGTGATGGCCCGCGACGAGGGCTGGCTGGCCGAGCACATGCTCATCCTCAAGGTCACCTCGCCCGAGGGGGAGGTCAGGTACATCGCCGGCGCCTTCCCGAGCGCCTGCGGCAAGACGAACCTCGCCATGGTCATCCCGACCCTGCCCGACTGGAAGGTCGAGACGATCGGCGACGACATCGCGTGGATGAAGTTCGGCTCCGACGGCCAGCTGTACGCCGTCAATCCCGAGGCCGGGTTCTTCGGCGTCGCCCCCGGCACCGGCGCGCGGACGAACCCCAACGCGATCGACATGATCACCCGCGACACCGTGTTCACGAACGTCGCCAAGACCGATGACGGCGACATCTGGTGGGAGGGGATGACCGGCGAGCCGCCGGCGCACGCCATCGACTGGCACGGCAACGAGTGGACGCCGGACTCCGATGCCCCCGCCGCCCACCCCAACGCCCGCTTCACCGTGCCCGCCGCCCAGTGTCCGTCGATGGCCGACGAGTGGGAGGACCCGAAGGGCGTGCCGATCTCGGCGATCATGTTCGGTGGGCGCCGGGCGACCGTCGTGCCGCTCGTCCACGAGGCCCGCGACTGGGAGCACGGGACATTCATCGGCTCGATCATGTCCTCCGAGACGACCGTCGCCCAGG
Source organism: uncultured Solirubrobacteraceae bacterium (assembly GCA_963744845.1). Taxonomy (GTDB): domain Bacteria; phylum Actinomycetota; class Thermoleophilia; order Solirubrobacterales; family Solirubrobacteraceae; genus Palsa-465. The sequence continues at coordinate 67,528 of CAVUVE010000005.1, read as the reverse complement.
CCGGCGAGGTCGGCAAGCTGCGCTTTGACCCGATGGCGATGCTGCCCTTCTGCGGCTATCACATGGGCGATTACTTCCGCCACTGGCTGACCGTCGCGCAGCGCGAGGGCGCCCAGATGCCGAAGGTCTTCTACGTCAACTGGTTTCGCAAGGACGACGACGGCAAGTTCATGTGGCCGGGCTTCGGCGAGAACTCCCGGGTCCTGGCGTGGATCTTCCGTCGCCTGACCGGCGATGCCGAGGCCGTCGAGACCCCGATCGGGCTGATGCCGGTCATCGGCGAGGGGGGAATCGACACCGCGGGCCTCGACGTCTCCGAGGAGACGATGGCCAAGCTGCTCGAGGTCGAGACCGACGGCTGGCTGACTCAGCTGCCCCAGATGCGCGAGCACCTGGCGAGGTTCGGCGACAAGCTCCCGGCCGAGCTCGTCGCCCAGCTCGACGGGCTCGAGCAGCGCCTCAACGCGTCCTAGGACTCTTACGAGCCCATAGGGCGGGCGGCGTACGCTGACGGGGTGTCGCTTGGCTTCATCCCGTCCGACGCGGCCGTGCTCATCGTCCAGGCCGCCGTGGTGGCGGCCCCCCGCCGCCCGCCGCGCCTGCCGTGGCTGGACCGGCTATCGGGGCCCGGATGGGCCGTGGTCCCGGTCGCCTCGATCATCGGGGTCATCGTCGCCATCCGCTTCGTGTCGAGCACGGCCACCGGCCTGACGTGGCTGGCCCTGGTCGCGGTGCCGCTGCTCGCGGCGCTGGCCCTCGGCGGGGCCGCCCACGGCGGACGCTGGTGGCTGGCGCCGCTGTTCATCGCCCTCTTCCTGCTCGCGTGGCGGGATCGCACGACCCTCGTCGGCGAGGCCGCCGGCACGCTGCTGTGCGCCCTGAGCTGCGTCAGCCTCGGCTGGCTGCTGGCGGCCGTGACGCCACCCGGGTGGCTGAAGCTGGGCATCCTCGCCATGGCCGCCGCCGACACCTGGCTCGTGCTCTCCGACCTGTTGCAGACCCCCAACGACGTCCTCGTGTCGGCCGCGCCGGCCCCGGGCAGCGGGCTGCCGCAGCTGCAGTCCGAGTCCTTCGGGGCGATCTCGCTCGGCTACGGCGACCTGTTCGTGGCCGGCGTGCTGGGGGCGGTGCTGGCCCGGGAGGGCCGGCGCCAGTGGCCGGTCGCGCTGCTCACGCTGTTCCTCGCGGGGCTGTTTGACCTGCTGTTCTTCGTGCTCCGCGAGCTGCCGGCGACGGTGCCGGTGGCGGGGGCGCTGATCGTCGCCGAAGCGTGGGTGTGGCTCCGGGCGCGGCGATCGCCGCGCACGCCGGGCGCGCTCAGTGCTGATCGTCGCCGGTGGAGGCCGGCGGCCGCGACTCTTCGGCGAGTGAGGTGATGGCCAGCTTTCCGCGGGCCGCCTCCTCGAGGACGTCGGTGGCCTCCTCGGCCGAGCGGGAGTAGAGCTCGACGAGCAGGTGGACGACGATCTGGTCCTCGTCGTGCTTGTGGAAGCGGACGTGGGTGAAGAACTCGCGCGTCCCGTGATCGCCGAACGCCGCGTAGGAGAGGGCGTCGGAGGCCTCGGGGCCCGAGCAGGTCTCGACCTCGTCGGCGTCGACGGTGACCGTGCATGAGGCCACCCACGGGGTGCCGGCGATCATCCGTTCCCAGCGGTCCTCGATCGGCTCCACCCGGCCGTTGTGAAAGCCCAGGTGGGGCTGGTCGTGCATGCATTCCAGGCACTGGACGACCGCCTCCTGCATCTCGTCGACGACCTCGCCGCGCTCGCCGGACTCGGGGTCGATCCGGTGGATGCCCTCGTAATGAACCTGCACTTCGAGGTTCTGGGACCAGCAGCGATAGCAGCGCAGCCAGCTACGGACCTCGGTAGATCCCTCCATCGCGCTGATTCTAGGACGGACTCCGGGCACGCCGTCCGGGGGACCTATCCTGGCCGGGTGCGTGAGCCGATCGGGTGGCGGATGAAGGGCGTCGATATCGCGCCGTGCATCCACCGCGCCGGGGCTCAGCCGAACGTGAAGTCGTAGGCGCTGACCTTCGGAGGGATCTTGAGGGTGATCGTCGCCATCAGGTCGCTGGGGGCCGAGATCAGCGAGTACAGCCGCTGGCCGCGGACGGTGACCAGGCCGCCGGCGCGGACGTCGCCGCCGGCGTAGCGGGCGCTCACCGGCTTGCCGTCGAGCAGGACCTGCACAGTCCGCGGCGCGTTCTGGCTGGAGGTCAGCACCAGGTACACGTGCGCGGCCTGGAAGGCGCCGGTGATCGACGCTCCCGCCGAGACCGGGGTGGAGGACTGCCCGGTCACCATCCAGGTCCCGTGCAGTCCGAACTCGTTGGGCGCCGGATGGGTGACCCCGGAGTAGAACCGTGTCCCGGCGTGCAGCGGCTGGGCGAAGCCCTGCGAGCGCTGGTCGTCGAGGTAGGTCTCGGGCGTGGCCAGGCCCTGGGAGGGCAGCATCGCGTGGGCGGTCATGGGGGGTGGGAGGTGACGAGCCCCGGCTTCGTAGAGCAGCTCGCGCACGGCCGCCTCGTCCTGCTTGTAGGCGCCCTCGCCGAACTGGGTGTGGCGCACCTGGCCGTGGGCGTCGATCAGGTACTCGGCCGGCCAGTACTGGTTCTCATAGGCGTTCCACGTCCCATAGCGGTTGTCCTGGACGACGGGGTAGCGCAACCCGTCGTCGCCGATCGCCTGGGCGACGTTGCCGGCGTCCTGCTCGAAGGTGAACTCCGGCGTCTCGACGCCGACGATGTCCAGCCCGGCGCGGTGATAGGTGGCGTACAGGCCCTTGAGGAACGGCAGCGTGCGGATGCAGTTGATGCACGTGTACGTCCAGAAGTCGACGAGCACGACATGGCCGCGCATCGAGGCCAGGGTCAGCGGGTGCCCGCCGGGGGTGTTGAACCAGCGCTGGGTGTTGGTGAACTCGGGCGCCGGGCCGAGCCGGGCCAGGGAGGGCGTTTGACCCCGGGGATCGCGACCCCGACCCGCGACACCGGCGCCGGCCCGCCCACCGACGCCTGCTCGCTCTGGCGCTGCGCGAAGCGCGACGGCGGGCGCAGCGACGCCAGGCGGCTCTGGACGGCGTGCGAGTTCTCCAGCGAGCGGGTGGGATCGACGAGGAACCCGGGCAGGCTCGTGCTGCGGGCGAGCGCGTCCTCGAAGCGCACGTCGAGGTTGGTGGCCATCACGACGGCCGTCAGCAGCAGGACGACGCCGAGCGTGCGCTCGACCACGTGGCCGCGCGCCGAGCGGCGGATGCGGGCCAGCACCGCGCGGCCGCCGAGCCCGTAGAGCAGCATCACGGCGCTGAGGCCGACCGCGTAGGCGAGAGCGACCGCGACCACCTTTGCCGAGGCTCCCCCGGAGGCGCTGACCGAGGTGACGGCGGCGAGGATCGGCCCGGCGCACGGCGCGCACACGAACCCGAGCGCGCCCCCGACGCCGAGGCCCGACCAGAAGCCCGTCCCGCGCGAGCGCGGCCCGAACCGGGCCAGCCGCGAGAGGGGGGCCTGGACGCGCTCGGCGACGCCGGGCAGCAGGAGCACGAGGCCGAACGCCAGGAGCACGATGATGGCCAGCGTCCGCGCGGCGCCGCTGGCCAGGCCGACGCCCTTGACGAGCTGGGCGAGGGCGACGATCGCGATCGTGAACGTCACCGCCAGGCCGAGGACGATCCCCAGCGGCCGCCGGCGCCCGCCGGCAGCGCTCGCCGACAACAGCGCGGGGAGCACCGGCAGCACGCACGGCGTGATCGCCGTACCCGCCCCCGCGACCAGCGCGAACACCATCAGGAGAAGCATTCCGAGCTCTCATGATGGCGGGAAAAGATTGCGGTGCGGTGAACCTGGCGCGCTACGCGGGCCCAGGGGGACTCGCCGGCGTGATCGCGACCGCGGCGCGAGCGTGGGCGATGCAGGTCTCGACCACCCGCTCGGTGCTCAGCGTGAACAGCCCCGGAATCCCGGGGGCGTCCTCGCGCAGCCCGACGCGGATGCGGGCGAGGTGCATGATCCCGAGCGTCTGCGTCCACAGGACGTTGGCGGTGTAGTCGGCATCGGGAGCGATCATCACTCCGCGCTCGTGTCCGCGGCGAAGCACCTCGGCGATGTGGCGGATGCACGTCGCCATGCCCTGGCCGAGGCGCAGCCACACCAGCTCGGAGACCATGCCCTGGAGCTCCTGCGCGGGGCGGCGCATCAGCGACAGCGCGCAATCGAGGAACGCCGGATAGCGGGCGCAGAACTCCGCGTAGGCGCGTCCCCACTGGGCGATCTGGACCTCGGGTTCATCCTGCGCGGCGATGGCGGCGCTGAGCACGCCGTCGAGCTCCTCGAGGTAGTCGGTGACGGTGAGGACGTAGAGCTCCTCCTTGGAGGAGAAGCTGCGGTAGATGAGACCGCGCGCGATCCCGACCGTCTTGGCGATCTGCTCCACCGGGGCGTCCTGCATCCCCCGCTCGTCGAACAGCGCCCGCGTCGCCTGCACGAGTTCGCGCTCGCGCGAGCGCCGCAGCTGGATCGACTGAGACGGGGCCACCGCGGCACATCGTAATCGCCGAAGCACACAGTGTTGACGGTCGTTCTCAGCGGCTCGTTATGCTCCGGCGCCGTGAGGACCCCGAGGCGAGACAGGGAGAGAGCATGAGTTACGAGTTCGTCGATCAGATGATGGAGAACAGCCGGGCCGGCGAGTTGCGCTCGCCGGTGTCCGAGACGCTTGACATGCACCTGGTCGAGTTCGGGCGCGGCGAGGCGGTCTATGAGATGCCGGCCGCCGAGGCGTTGGGCAATCCCCTCGGGGTGATCCAGGGCGGCGTGGCCACGGCGCTGGCCGATGCGGCGATGGCGGCCGCGACGACGACGATCCTCACCGACGACGAGGTCCAGAAGAGCGCGATCACCACGATCGACATCTTCGCCCGGTTCATGCGTCCCGTGAACGCCAAGAAGATCGAGCGGCTGCGCGCCGAGGCCCGGGTGGTCCGCGCCGGCGGACGTCTGGTGTGGGCCGAAGCCGACGTGCTGGCCGACGGCGAGATGGTCGGCAAGTTCGCCTCCACGGGCATTCGCGTCAGCTTTGACCCGCAGGCCTTCATCGCCGAGCGCGGCACGTCCGATGAGTGAGCCCGGCCCGGAGGTGATGGGTCGGTTCCTCGGCGCCGAGAACGTGAAGCGCAGCCGCGACTACCTGGAGGAGCTCGATCCCGAGCTGCACCGCTACATCCTGGACTTCGTCTACGGCGAGGTCTACGCCGGCGACGTCCTGGACCCCAAGACCCGCGCGCTGTGCACCGTCGCGATGCTCGCGTGCCTCGACCAGCAGCTCCAGCTCGGCGTCTACGTCCGCGCCGCGCGCCGTCAGGGCGCCGTCCGAGGAGGAGATCCGCGAGGTGCTGCGCCAGGTCGCCGTCTACGCCGGGTTTCCGAGCGCGTGGAACGCGCTGGCGACGATGAAGTCCTCGCTCGAGGGGTTCGGCGGCGACGCCGAGGGATCCGCGTGAGCTTCAGCCTCACCCTCACCGACGAGCAGGAGGCGCTGCGCGACAAGGCCCATGCCTTCGCCCGCGACGTCATCCGTCCCGTCGCCGCCGAGTACGACCGCGCCCAGGAGTTCCCCTGGCCGGTGCTCGAGCAGGCCGCCCAGCAGGGCCTGTACCAGTGGGAGCTCTACGCGCAGCTGACCATGGACCCGACCGGCCTCTCGCTGCCGATCCTCATGGAGGAGCTGTTCTGGGGCTGCGCCGGGATCGGCCTCTCGATCGTGATGCCGGCCCTCGCCCTGGCCGCGATCCGCCAGGCGGCCACCGACGAGCAGCTCGTCCGGTGGGCGCCGGAGTGCTTCGGGACCCCGGGCGACCTGCGCCTGGCGGCGCTGGCGGTCACCGAGCCGAGCGGCGGCAGCGACGTGCGGTCGATCCAGACCAGCGCCCACCGCGACGGTGGGGACTGGGTGATCAACGGCCAGAAGGTGTTCATCGGCAACGGCGGCATCGCCGACGTGCACGTCGTCGTGGCGACCGTCGATCCCGACGCCGGGCATCGCGGACAGGGCGTGTTCATCGTGCCCAAGGGGACGCCGGGACTGCGGATGCTGCGCAAGCTCGACAAGCTCGGCTGCCGCGCTTCGCACACCGGCGAGATCGTGTTCGAGGACTGCCGCGTCCCCGGCGAGCACCTGCTCGGCGGCGACGAACGGCTCGCCGAGCGCATCGCCAAGGGGAGGGCCGCCGAAGGCGACTCGCGGCCGGCGATCGCCCCCGCCGAGGAGGGCGGGACGGCGGCGGCGGTCCAGCGCCGCAGTTCGGCAGCCCTGGGGGCGTTCGAGCGCACGCGCCCGATGGTCGCCGCCCAGGCGATCGGGATCGCGCGCGCGGCCCTGGAGTTCGCCCGGGACTACGCCGTCTCGCGCGAGGCGTTCGGCCAGGCGATCATCGAGAACCAGGGCGTGGCGTTCCCGCTCGCCGACCTCGCCGCCGACATCGACGCCGCCCGGCTGCTCACCTGGCGCGCGGCGTGGATGGCCGCCCAGCGCCGGCCGTTCGAGCACGCCGAGGGTTCGATGTCCAAGCTCAAGGCCTCCGAGGTCGCCGTGCGGGCCTGCGAGCAGGCGATCCAGACGATGGGCGGCTGGGGCTACATCAAGGACTTCCCGGTCGAGAAGTGGTACCGCGACGCCAAGCTGTACACGATCTTCGAGGGCACGAGCGAGATCCAGCGCCTGGTCATCGGGCGCGCGCTGCGCGCCAACGCCAATACCGAGCCCCTGGACCAGCGGATGGAGACGCCCCGCTGAGCGATCGCTGGGCGCGCGCCCGCTCGCCGGCGACGATCGCCACCCGGGGCGCGAGCAGCGCCGCCACCGCGGCGATCGCCGCGCCCCCGAGCAGGACATCGGTCAGCCCCACCGTGTCGGCGAGGGCGCCGGAGGCCAGCGGTCCGCACAGCAGCCCGATCGGCGTTGGCGGCCATCGCCATGGCCAGCCCGAACGACGGTCGCTCGGCATACAGGCGCGCGCTCCACAGTGCCTCGATCGCCACCACGGCGTTGTAGGCGGCACCGAACAGCACCGCCGAGGCCAGGGCGGCGGCGAGCGATGAGGGGACGAGCGCCAGGAGGGCGAGACTGGCGGCCTCGAGGAGAACGGCCATGGCGAACACCGCGCGCCCGCCCAGCCGCCGCACGGCGTCCCCGGTGAACGTGCTCAGCAGGCTGGCGACGCCGACGACGCCGAGAAACGCCCGGCTGTCGGCGACGCTCAGCCCGCCGTCGCGCTGGAGGTGGTCGACGGCGAAGGTCCAGTAGGCGGCGCTGGCCAGCCCGATGAGGAACCCGCCGGCCAGCAGGCGCTGCGCCCCGCGCGGCAGCCGCCGTGGCGGCGGGGCGATGTCGTGGGGGCGCGCCCGGCCCGTCGCGCGTCGCGGCAGCACCCGCGCCGCCCACGCGGTCGTGCCCAGCGCACAGCCGGCGAAGCCCAGCCACGCCTCGCGCCACGAGGCGCCGGCGACGATCGCGATCGGGGCCGCCACGGCGACTCCGTAGCCCGTGCCGCAGTTGATCGCCGACAGGGTCCGGCCCCGCACGGCGGCGGGCAGCAGCGCGACCGCGTCGGCGAACGGGGGATAGACGGCTCCGGCGCTCCCCCCGCCGACCAGCACGCCCACCGCCAGCCCCACCGGGCCATGCGTGAGCCCGGCGATCACCATGCCCGTCGTCGCCAGCAGGCCCCCGATGACCACGGTCGCCCGCGCCCCGAGCGCCTGTGCCCACGTGCCGGCCATCGCCGCCGCCACCAGGTAGGCGCCGTAGGAGCCGGCGCCGATCGCGCCCAGGGTGGAGGCGCTCAGCCGGTAGCTGCGCTGGATGTCGGGCAGCAGCAGTCCATAGCCGTAACGGGCCATGCCGAAGGCGGTGCCGACGGCCCCGATCCCGGCGAACGCCAGCCGCAGCGGCCCGGGCGAGAGACCGTTCACGGGCCCGGGGTGGTGTGGTTCAGCGGGCAACGGCGGGCCCCGTCCTGGCAGGCGCCGCGATCGCACAGCCGGCAGGTCGTCAGGGCCTCCGGGCGATCGTCGGCAAGCCCGAAGGTGATCTGAGCGAGCAGGCGCTCGAGCTGGCCGCGCTGCGCAGCGTCCAGCGACTGGAGCATCGGGCGCAGGCTGGCCGTGCGCTCGGCGAGGAGGGCGTCGGCGACGCGCTGTCCCTCCGCGGTGGGGCTCAGCGACCGCGTCCGGCCGTCCACGCCCGGATCCCGGCTGACCAGGCCGCGGGTCACGAGACGCTCCACCAGGCGCACGGTCGCCGGCTGGGAGAGCCCGAGGACGTCGCCGAGGTCGGTCACCGAGCACCCCGGCCAGGAGCGCAGATGCACGAGGGCACCGGGGGCGCTCCCGCCGGCGCCGAGTTCGGACTCGATCGCGCTGCGGAAGCGGTCGGTGGCCGCCAGGGCCACGACACCGAGCAGCTGCTCCAGGCGGTCACTCATCCGGCTGAATAATACATGCAGCATGCATGTGTTGTCGAGCGGCGAGCAACCACCGCTCGCCCCGGGCCGGGCGCAGGGTCAGCCGGCGTGGGGGGTGCCGGCGCTCAGCCGCCGATGGCCGACATGCTGCGCGCCGGCTGGATGAAGCCCGGCTCGCCGACGTGGTGCTTGAGCTCCTTGCGCCACACCGCCGCCCGGATGATCTCGTCGAGCTCGTCGTCGTCGGCGCCCTCGCGCAGGGGAGTGCGCAGGTCGGTCTCGTTGAGCGAGAACAGGCAGGTGCGCAGGCGGCCGTCGGCGGTCAGACGGATCCGGTTGCAGTCGGCGCAGAACGGCTCGGAGACCGGGTTGATGAAGCCGATCCGGCCGTGGCCGTCGGCGAAGTGGTAGACGCGGGCCGTCGAGCTGGGCTCGCGCGGCTCGGCCTCCAGCGGATAGACGGCATCGATCTCGGCCCGGATCTCATCGCCGGTGAGGACCTTGGCCTGGCTCCACGAGCGGTCGGCGTCGAGCGGCATGAACTCGATGAAGCGCACCTGATAGGGCGTCTCGCGGGCGAAGCGCGCGAACGGGAGGATCTCCTCCTCGGTGAACCCGCGGATCGCGACTGCGTTGACCTTGATCGGATGCGCCTCGGGGAAGGCGGCCAGGGCCTCGAGGCCCGCGAGCACCTGCGGGAGGGCATCGCGGCGGGTCAGCTCGTAGAAGCGGTCGTTCTGCAGCGAGTCGATCGAGACGTTGAAGCGATTGATGCCGGCGCGGACGAGTCGCTCGGCGTCACGCTTGAGCAGGAAGCCGTTGGTGGTGACGCTGAGGTCGTGAAGGCCCTCGATCCCCGCCAGCATGCCGGCGAGCACCGGGAAGTCCCGGCGGACGAGGGGCTCGCCTCCGGTCAGGCGCAGGTCGCCGACGCCCATCGCGGCGAACAGGCCGACGAGGCGGGCGATCTCCTCGAAGGTGAGGATCTCGGCCCGCTCGAGCCACGGCAGCCCCTCGGCGGGCATGCAGTACTGGCAGCGGAAGTTGCAGCGGTCGGTGACCGACACCCGCAGATCGCCGATGCGGCGACCGTGACCGTCCATCAATGGCTCGCGTCCCACCTCCCATAGGCTACCCATGCCGGACCGTCTCTCTCGCCCGCCGGTCGGCGCCTACGCAGTGCCTAGGTGTCTCGGAGGAGCCCGAACGCGACCATGTCCTGGCGGCCGTCGGTGCCCTGCATGTAGGAGCGCAGCACCGCCTCGCGCTGAAAGCCGGCGCGCTCGGCGACCGTCTGCGAGGCCTGGTTGCCGGTCGCGGCCAGCAGGTCGATGCGCTCGAGGCCGAGCTGGCCAAATCCCCAGCCGCAGATCAGCCGCACCGCCCGGGTGGCGTGGCCCTGGCCCCGCGCGTCGGCGGCCAGCCAGTAGCCGACCTCGCCGCGCAGGTGCTCCCAGGCGAAGCGCATGAGCGAGATCGAGCCGAGCAGCTGCCCGCCGTCGGCGGCGACGATCGCAAACGGCGCGCTCAGCCCGGCGAACGTCGCGTCGTAGCGCGCCAGCAGGTAGGCGCGGGCGTCGGCCTCCCCGTACGGCGTGGGAACCCGCGTCCAGCGCACGATCTCCGGGTCCTGGCAGGCGGCCACGAGCGCGGCGACGTCGGAGTCACGCCACGGCCGCAGCGCGGTCGGCGCCAGCACGAGCGGCTCGCCGGGGAGCACGATCCGACGGGTCGGCGCGGTTCGCCACCGCCTCACGGGCTCACCCCCGCGCGGCGCTCCAGGGCGGCGGTGAGCCCGGCCACGTCGAGCGTCGCATCCTCGGTGCGCAGCCAGCGCTCGGCCTCGCGGCGGCCGCCGAGCGCTCGCACCCCGCGGTCGCCGTGCTCGGCGGCGAAGTCGGCCAGGGCGTGCGCCCGGCGGCTGCGGCCCCGGCGCTCGGGCAGGTGCAGGGCCGCCCGGTGGGCGTCGAGCGCGTCGACGAGCTCCGCGATGCCCGACGGCGGCGCCACCGAGGAGACGGCGAGCACCGGCGTCCGGGTCGCGCCGAGGGCGCCGAGCGCCGTCTCGAGGTCAGACAGGGCCCGCGTGGCCACCTGCCCGAGGTCGGCCTTGGTGACGACGAGGACGTCGGGGATCTCCATGATCCCGGACTTCAAGAACTGCAGCACGTCGCCGGATCCGGGCTGGACGACGACCGCCACCGCGTCGGCGACGTCGGCGACCTCGGTCTCGGACTGTCCGACGCCGACGGTCTCGATCACGACGACGTCGAAGGCGCAGGCCAGCGCCGCGGCGGCCGCCCGGGTCGCCGGCGCCAGGCCGCCCAGCCGGTCGCCGGCCGCCGTGGAGCGGATGAAGACCCGATCATCGGACGGGTCGCGGTCGATGCGGGCCCGGTCGCCGAGCAGCGACCCGCCGGAGCGGCGCGAGCTGGGGTCGACGGCGAGGACGGCCACCGAGCGCCCGCGGGCCCGCCAGACGGCCACCAGCCGGGAGAGCAGCGACGACTTGCCGACGCCCGGCGGGCCGGTGACGCCGACGATCTGGGCGGGGGCCTCACCGCCCAGCGCCGCCGGGGCGACCGCCGCCAGCAGCTGCGCCGTCTCGGCGCGGTCGGTCTCCGTGCGGCTCTCGACGAGGTTGAGGACCGCGGGCGCGACGCTGAGATCGCGCTCGCGCAGCCGCTCGCCAAGCTCCCGGCCGGTCAAGCCCCGGCGACGGACCGCACCTCGTGCCGGTCGCCGACGAGCGCCACGATGTCGGACATCATCCGGTTGAGGTCCCAGTCCTTGGGGGTGTAGACGGCGGCCACGCCGGCCTCGCGCAGCGCGGCGGCGTCGGCCTCGGGGATGATCCCGCCGACGACGACCGGGATCTCGGGGACGCCCGCGTCGGCAAGCGCGCGCAGGACGGCCGGGATGAGCTCGGCGTGGGAGCCGGAGAGGATGGACAGCCCGATGACGTGGACGCCCTCCTGGGCGGCCGAGGAGGCAATCTGAACCGGGGTCAGGCGGATGCCCTCGTAGACGACGTCCATCCCGGCGTCGCGGGCCCGCACGGCGATCTGCTCGGCGCCGTTGGAGTGCCCGTCGAGGCCCGGCTTGCCGACGAGGAACTTCAACCGCCGGCCGAGCGCCTCGGACACCCGCTCCACCTCGTCGCGCAGCTCCTCGAGGTCCTCGCCGGTGACGGCCGCGGCCTCGCCGACGCCCGTCGGAGCCCGGTACTCGCCGAACACGTCGCGCAGGGTCTGCGACCACTCGCCGGTGGTCGCGCCGGCGCGGGCGGCGGCGATCGTCGCCGGCATGATGTTCTGCGCGTCATCGGCGGCGACGGCGGCGAGATTTTTCAGGGCGTGTTCGACGGCGCTGGAGTCGCGCTCGCTGCGCCATCGCGCCACCGCCTGCCGGCGCTCGGCTTCCACCTCGGGGTCGACGGTCATGATCCCGCCGTCGGCGTCCGCCGTCAGCGGGGAGGGCTCGGTGCTCGTGAAGCGGTTCATGCCGACGACGGTCATGGCGCCGGACTCGATCCGCCGCCAGCGCTCGCGATGGGACTCGACGAGCGCCGACTTCATGTAGTCGACGGCCTTGACGGCGCCGCCACGCTCGGCAACGCGGGCCATCTCGGCCCGGGCGCCGTCGACGAGCTCGGCGACGAGGCCCTCCATGACGACCGAGCCCTCGAAGATGTCGGGGTACTCGAGCAGGTCGGTCTCGTAGGCGAGGACCTGCTGGAGGCGCAGCGACCACTGCTGGTCCCAGGGGCGGGGAAGCCCGAGGGCCTCGTTCCAGGCCGGGAGCTGCAGCGCGCGGGCGCGGGCGCCGCGCCCGAGGGTCACTGCCAGCGCCTCGAGCGCGATCCGGTAGACGTTGTTCTCCGGCTGGGCCTCGGTGAGCCCGAGCGAATTGACCTGCACCCCGTAGCGGAAGCGGCGCTGCTTGTCGTCCTGGACGCCGTAGCGGTCGCGGCCGAGCTCGTCCCACAGCTGGGCCATGGCTCGCAGCTTGGCGTGCTCCTCGATGAACCGCACCCCGGCGTTGACGAAGAACGAGATCCGCCCGAAGACGCTGCCCATCAGCTCGTCGGGCACCCGCACGCGCACGGCGTCGAGGACGGCGATCGCGTTGGACATCGCGTAGGCGATCTCCTGGACGGGGGTCGCGCCGGCCTCCTGCAGGTGATAGGAGCAGATGTTGATCGGGTTCCACTTGGGAACGTGCTCGACGGTGTAGGCGATCGTGTCGGCGATCAGCCGCATGCTCGGCGCCGGCGGGAAGGCGTAGGTGCCGCGGCTCAGATACTCCTTGAGGATGTCGTTCTGGGTGGTTCCCTGAAGCTGATTCTCGGCGGTGGGGGGGTCCTGGTTCTCGGCGGCCACGATGTACAGCGCCAGCAGCCAGGCGGCGGTGGCGTTGATCGTCATCGAGGTGTTCATCTGATCGAGCGGGATGCCGTCCAGGAGCGTGCGCATGTCGCCCGCGTGGGCGATCGAGACGCCGACCTTGCCGACCTCCCCCTTGGCGAGGATGTGATCGGGGTCATAGCCCGTCTGCGTCGGCAGGTCGAAGGCCACCGACAATCCCGTCTGCCCCTTCTCCAGATTGCGCCGGTAGAGCTCGTTGGAGCGCTGGGCATCGGAGTGCCCGGCGTAGGTGCGCATCATCCACGGCCGGTCGCGCTCCGGTAGGCGCGCGGGTATGGGGTCGGACATCGCGGACATTGTATGGACACCGATGTCCCCGCCGACGCCCGGGCCGCCGCCACCGCCGACGCCCAACCACGCGACCGCGCTACCTGCCACAATCAGGAGCACGCTCTTCTATGCCTGACCAGAGTTCCGCCGCCACAGAGCACGCGATCCTCCAGGAGATCACCGCGCCGCTGGAGACGTTGCCCGATGACCCCCTGGCGGTCATCGACGCGCACTTTCCGACCTCGCTGCGTGGCTATGACCGCCTGGCCGTCGACGAGTACGTGCAGCACACGCGCCAGCTCGTCGCCGAGCTGCAGGCCACCCGCTCGCCCGAGGCCGCCGTCCGCCGCGCGCTGGAGCGCGTCGGCGAGCAGATCTCGGGCGTCCTGCAGCGCGCGCACGAGACGGCCGAGCAGATCACCGCCCAGTCGCGCGTCGAGGCCGAGGACCGGCTCGAGCAGGCCCGCGTCGAGGCCGACCAGATCGCCGGCGCCGCCGAGCAGCGGGTCCGCGACCTCGATGCCGACACCGACCGGATCTGGATGGAGCGCCAGCGGATCGTGGCCGACGCCGAGGACCTGGCCGGCCAGCTGCTCGCGCTCGCCAAGGTCGCTGCCGATCGCTTTCCCACCGACGACGACGAGGACAGCGACTCGCCCGCCGATGAGCTCACCCCCTACGACGACGCCGCGCTCATCGCCGGGACCCCCGTCGAGGCGGGGGCGCCCGAGATCGAGGACGAGCCCGCCGACGAGGACGAGGAGGAGCTCGGGGCCGCGCACGAGGAGGAGCTCGGGGCCGCGGAGGAGGACCTCGAGCCCGTCGACGAGATCGACGACGTCACGCGGACGGTCGCGTTCACCCCGCTGCGGCAGTCCGACCCGGAGCCGACCGCGCTGCCCGATGCTGACGAGCCCACGCAGGACAGCGCCGAACCGGCGCGCGAGTCGGCGGGACAGGCGCCCGGCGAGGCCCCTGCGCCCCGGCGGGTCGCGCCGGATGACGACGACACGACCGGCGTGATCCGCCCCGCGTCGCAAGCCGCCAACCGCCGCCTCGGCCGCTAGCCCCCGAGCCTCGGACCCGTCGTGCGCGTGATCGACCTCATGCACCTCGGCAACGCCCGCGTCATCGGCTGCTGGCAGGTCGATGACGTGCTCATCGACCCGGGACCGAGCTCGTGCCTGGAGACGCTGCTCGGCGCCGTCGGCGACGACCGTCCCCGGGCGCTGCTCCTCACCCACATCCACTTCGACCACGCCGGCGCCGCCGGCTCGCTGGTGCAGCGCTGGCCCGACCTGCAGGTCTACGTGCACGAGCGGGGGGCGCCCCACATGGCCGATCCCGAGCGCCTGTACTCCTCGGCGAGGCGCCTCTACGGCGATGACATGGAGCGGCTGTGGGGCGAGATGCTCCCCGTCCCCGAGGACAACCTCCACGTCCTCACCGGCGGCGAGCGCGTCCTCGACGGCCGTTTCGAGGTCGCCTACACCCCCGGTCACGCCTCCCACCACGTCTCCTACCTGCACGACGGGACCGCGTTCGTCGGCGACGTCGCCGGGGTGCGGATCACCCCGGACTCGATCACGATCCCGCCCACGCCCCCACCCGACATCGACGTCGAGCAGTGGTACGAATCGATCGCCACCGTGCGCGCCTGGGAGCCCGATCGCCTGGCGATGACCCACTTCGGCGCCTACGACAACGTCGCCGAGCAGCTCGACGAGCTCGCCGAGCGCCTCAACGACTGGTCCCAGCTGGCCCAGGGGGGCGACCGCGACGCGTTCATCGCCGCCGTCCAGGGCGAGATCCTGCGCCAGGGCAGCCCCGAGCAGGCCGCCACCTACCAGCAGGCGGCGCCGGTTGAGCAGCTCTACGCCGGCTACGAGCGCTACTGGAGCAAGCGAGCGCCGACCACGTAGACCGGCTCTGGACCCTCCGCGCGAGCGTCGCTATGCTGCCGCGAAGTGTCTGTGACGGTCGAGCTTCCGCGCACGCGTGTCCCCGGTGGCGGCGTCGGTGGACCCTGGAGGGTCGTCGTCCTCAACGACGATTACAACACCTTCGACCACGTCGCCGAGACGCTGGCGCGCTTCGTGCCCGGCGTCACCCTCGCCGACGGCTACCGGATCGCCGACCAGATCCACAACCAGGGCTGCTCGATCGTGTGGAGCGGCCCGCGCGAGGACGCCGAGAGCTACTGGATGCTCCTTGACGACGCAGGGCTCACGATGGGCCCTCTCGAGGAAGGCTGACGGCGCGGCCCGCGTCGGCGGCCGCTGCCATCCGGCCGCTTGCGCTTGGTGTTGGGCGCGATGCCGGCCTGAGGCGCTGACGACGCGACAGCGTCGGCTGGCAGGACCGCCGTCGCGTCCGCGGTGCGACCGCGCGGTGGAGCATGCGGGGGCGGTCAGGGTCGCCGCAACGCCGGTCGCGTCGTCGGCGCCCCCGAGCGTCGTCGGACCCCGGCAGAGCGCCGCGGCGTTGCGGTGACTCTGATCCGCCCGGGCCGCGGCGTTGCGGTGACTCTGATCCGCCCGCGGGCTAGGCGGTCGCGCCCTTGGCGGGCGTGCGCGCGGCGGCCGGCAGCGTCTTGGCGGCCTGGCGGTCGGGGCTGACGCGGACGACGTTCCAGACGAGGCCGAGCTTCTCGAGCAGGGTGATGAGCAGTCCGGTCGGGTCGGCCATCCGCTCCCAGAAGCGCAGGCCGTGGAAGGCCGAGGTGGGGAAGGCGTGGTGGTTGTGGTGCCAGGCCTCGCCCATCGAGAGGGGGGCGAGCCAGAACACGTTGCGCGACTCGTCGTCGACGTCGAAGCGCTTGCGCCCGAAGAAGTGACAGACCGAGTTGATCGACCAGGTCACGTGGTGCAGGAGGAAGACCCGCACGAAGCCGCCCCACAGCAGCGCCGTCAGCGCCGTGCCGAGACCGCCGCCGATGATCCACCCGAGGGCGAACGGGATGGCGAGGCCGAGCGCCACCCACAGGAAGAAGAGCTTGTCCATGACGCGCATCGTGCGGTCCTTGACCATGTCGGGCGCGAAGCGCTCGCGCTCGGCGGTGCCGACGCTCTCAAACAGCCAGCCGACGTGGGCGTGCCACAGCCCCTTGACCGCGCCGGAGAAGCCGGGGCCGTGGCCGTGGGGAGAGTGCGGGTCGCCGTCCTGGTCGGTGAAGGCGTGGTGCTTGCGGTGGTCGGCCACCCACGTGATGACCGAGCCCTGCATCGCCATCGAGCCCATCGCGGCGACGACGGCGCGGAACGTCCGCGACGCCTCGAACGCCCGGTGGGTGAACATGCGGTGAAAGCCGAGCGTGATGCCGAGAGCGGTGATCACATAGAAGACGGCCAGCAGCACGAGCTCGAGCGGGCCGATCATCCGGTTCCAGAGCAGGACGATGGCGACCCCGAGGCCGACGAGCGGGGCGGGGACCCCGATGAGGTTGACGATCTTGTGGGTACGGCTCACGTGCGGACAAGCATACGTGGCCTGCCGTCAAGTTTCTCCTATGGTAAGCACGAGTATGGGTTCGGAACTTATGCCGGCCGCATAAGGGATGTCAGACCAGCCCTGGCATGAGCTCCCCTCGGAGATCGCCGATGTCTTGCGGCCGCAGCTGGAGGACGTGGCCGGCGAGATGATGCAGGCGGTCGCCACCGTGCCGGACTACGCCCGTCCGCTCGAGGGCCCGTTCGGGGACGGTCTGCGGGCCGGAGTGCACGAGGCGCTGCGCCACCTCGTGGCCGAGATCGAGGCCGGGGGGGCGGTGCAACGGCCCGACGTCTACCGGGCGCTCGGACGCGGCGAGATGCGCGCCGGGCGCAGCCTGGAATCGCTGCTCAGCGCCTACCGCATCGGCGCCCGGGTGGCGTGGCGGCGGTTCGCGGCGGCCGGCGTCGCCGCCGGACTGGCGCCCGACACGCTGTACCTGCTCGCCGAATCGATCTTCGCCTACATCGACGTCCTGTCGGCCGAGTCGGCCGAGGGCTACGCGCTCGAGCAGTCGGCCGCGGCCAGCCAGGCCCAGCTGAGCCGGCGGCGGCTGGTACGGATCCTCGTGCGCGAGCCGCCGGCCGAGCTCGACGCCGTGCAGGCGGCGGCGGCCGACGCCGATTGGCGGCTGCCGCGCGCGCTGGCCGTGGTCGCGATCAGCGGCGAGCACCGTGAGGGGGCCGTCTCGCGGCTGCCGGCCGGCACGATCAGCGAGGGGATCGGCGAGCTCATCTGCGCGCTCGTCGTCGATCCCGACGGACCCGGGCAGCGGGCGGCGCTGGAGCGCGCCGTCGTCGGCGCCGGCGCGTGTGCCGGCCTGGGCACGACCGTCGACTGGACTCAGGCGCGGATCAGCTTCGCCCGCGCGCGCGCGGCGCTCGAGCTGGCCGGGCCCGGCCCGGAGCTTGTCAGCGCGCGCGAGAACGCGGGGGAGCTCCTGCTGCGCTCAGACCCCGGCCTGGCGCTCGAGCTGGCGACCGATCGCCTCGCGCCGCTGGACCAGCTCTCGCCCGGATCGCGCCGGCGCCTGTCGCAGACGCTGCGGGTGTGGCTCGCCGAGCAGGGGCGCCTCGGGCAGGTGGCCGAGCGCCTCGAGGTCCACCCCCAGACGGCCCGCTACCGGCTGGGGCGCCTGCGCGAGCTCTTCGGGGAGGCCCTCGACGACCCCGACGCCCGCTTCTGGCTGGCGCTGGCGCTGCGCGTCGCGCCCGCCGACGACGGCCGCTGAGCGGCGCGCTCAGACCGGCTGGCCGGCGGGCGGCATCCGGGCCGGATCGGGCTCGGGCTCGGCGGTGGCCACCTCGGGCCCGAGGGTCCCGGCGGCGATCTCGTCGGCCCAGGCATAGGCGATCGGGACCTGGTACTTGCCCATGTTGCGCGCGCGGAACTCGATCATCTCCGGACCGTCCCAGTAGCGATACCAGGCGGTCTTGTCGGGCACCCAGGTCATCTGGGTGATCTTGTACCGGTCGTCGTTGTTGATGTGGACCTGGTACTGGGTGGCGCCGTAGCGCAGCGCCAGCGGGGCGGCGCGGGCGACCTCGGCGGCGAAGTAGTCCTGGCGCAGGATGGTCGCGTACCAGTTGACGTAGACGAGATCGGCCACGGCTAGGCCCCCACCTCGGCCCGGATCGCTCCGGGACCGTCGGCGGTCTTGCCCTGGCCCTCCTCGGTGGCTCCGACGAGGATCGCGATCTTGCCGAGGTGGCGGTTGTCACGCAGGAGCTGGTGGGCCTCGGCGACGCCCTCGAAGCCCATCGTCTGCCACAGCACGGGCCGGATCTTCGACTCCTCGATCAGCCGGTTGGCCAGGGTGGCCTCCCAGGCGTTGGCGAAGTGCGAGCCGATGATCTCCTTCTGGCGCATCCACAGATAGCGGACGTCGAAGTCCAGCTGGTAACCCGACGTGGCCCCGCAGATGACGACCTTGCCAAACGGCTTGACGCACAGCACCGAGGTCGGGAAGGTGGCCTTGCCGACGTGCTCGAAGACGATGTCCGGCGGTCCGCCGAGCTGGTCCTCGACGGCCTTGCAGAAGCGCCGCGACTCCTTGAAGCGGGCGCGCTCCTCGTCGGCGTCCTCGCCGCCGTGGCGCATCATGCCGCTGAACTCGGAGCGGTTGATGTACCCGGTGGCGCCGAGCTGCTCGATCAGGCGGCCCTTGTCGTCGGAGGAGACGACGCCGACGGCGTCGGCGCCGGTCAGCGCGCACAGCTGGGTGGCGAACACGCCCAGGCCGCCGGCGGCGCCCCAGATGAGGACCTTGTGGCCGGCCTGCAGCTGACAGCGGTCGAGCAGCATCCGGTAGGCGGTGAAGTACGTCAGCCCGTAGGAGGCGGCCTCCTCCCAAGCGAGGTGCTTGGGCTTGGGCAGCAACTGCTGGGCCTGGACCTTGCAGAACTGCGCGAACGATCCCCAGCTCGTCTCATAGCCCCAGATCTGCTGGCTGGGCGCGGCCAGGGGATCGAGGCCGTGGACCTCGGGATCCTCGTAGGAGGCCTGGTTGCAGTGCACGACGACCTCGTCGCCGGGCTTCCAGCGGGTGACGCCGTCGCCCACCTTCCACACGATCCCCGAGGCGTCCGAACCGCCGATGTGGTGGTCCTCGTTGGGGTGATAGCGGAAGATCGACACCGGCTCGCCGAGGGCCGCCCACACGTTGTTGAAGTTCACGCCGGCGGCCATCACGCGCACGATGACCTCGAACGCGTCCGGCTCGGGAACCTCGATCTCCTCGAGCTGGAAGGCATCGACCGGCTCGCCGAAGCGCTCCTCGCGGATGACCCAGGCCGACATCGTGGGGGGCAGCTCGCCTGGTTCGGTCTCTACGCTTGCGACACGGCTGACGTCTACGGCCACGCGGTGAACACCTTCCTGGTCGGGATCGACGGCTCGCAAATCGTACTCGGTAGTAGCTCCCCGGCAGGGTGACGGATCGCACGCTGGCGGCGTGCCGGCGACGCTAGGGCTGCAGCAGGGAGTTGCTCGAGCTCGTCCGCGGCCGCCCGATGTGCAGCGAGGCGGGGGCGATATTCGAGGGGCGCGAGAGCTGAGCGTCGGTCCGGCCGTGGGCGGCGGTGGAGATCGTGTAGTCGCCGGGCTTGAAGTTGACCGAGACCTGGGTGGTGCCCTGGGGGTTGATCGGAGCTGTCGAGGCCACCTGGTGCGAGTTGCCGGACGCCGTGGAGATCGCCAGCGCTTCGGAGTGGCTTGCCTGGTTGGTCACGACGAACGTGACCGGGCCGGCGCCCACGACCTCGGGCGAGACCGAGATGCGCGAGTCATTGACGTAGACGGTCAGGTTGACGGGCGTCGGCTGGCCCGCCCTCGACGCGGCCTTGCCCCCCGTGGAGCCGCACGCGCTCACCGCCAGAACGCTGGCCCCCAGAGTCACGATCGTCCTGATGCGCATCCTCGACCGGCTTTCCTCTCCTCGCGCCAACTGGTGAAACGCCGGCGTACCATATCCGACCGACCCGCCGGCTTGTCGACGAGCTCAGCTCAGGCGGCGGTGAGATCCAGCCGCTCGCGCCGGCGCTCGAGGCGGCGCAGCTCGGTCTGGAGCTCGCTCCAGCACTCGGACTCCACGCGCTCGTACTCCTCGCCGGTCAGCTCGCGCAGCCGCCCGCTGTATGTGCTCCATGCCTGGCGGGTGTCCGCCTCGAGTTCGCGGAGTCGATCGATGTCGGATGCGGTGGGAGACAAATCAGGCTCCTTCCTTGACTACTACGGCGCGATCCTACCCCTTGGATCAGTCGGTCAGTCAAACGTTCGCGCCGCGCTGCGTGCAACCGGACGTGCACGCCGTCCGGCGCGGGGCGTATCACCGACCGTCGTGGAGCTGCTCCAGGCACCGATCGCGACGGCCGAGTTCATGGTCATCGACACCGAGACCAACGGGCTGGCGGGGGATCGCTGCGAGATGACCGAGGTCGGCGCGGTGCTCGTGGGCGGCGGCGAGCTGCACGACCGCTGGAGCTCGCTGTGCCGGACGAGCGCGCCGCTCAAGCGCGGCATCCAGCGGCTGACCGGGATCACGCAAGCGATGGTCGATTCGGCGCCGTCGCTGGAGGAGGTGCTGCCGCCGCTGCGCCGCCGGCTCGAGCAGCGGATCATGGTCGCCCACAACGCGCCGTTTGACCGCCGGGTGCTGCGCCAGGCGTTTGCCCGGATCGGTGAGGAATGGCCCGACCCGCCCGTCATCTGCACGGCCGCGCTGGCGCGCTCGCTGCTGCCGTTGCAGCCCAAGCGCGGCCTCGGGGTGCTCGCCGACGCCCTCGGCATCGAGGTGGAGCTCGCCCACCGCGCGCTCGCCGACGCCGAGACATGCGCACGGGTGCTGTGCGCGCTGTTTGGGCGCCTGTGCGCCAACGCGGCCACCGTCGGCGACGCGCTGGCGCTGCTCGCGCCGCGCCGGTCCAGCCGCCCGCGGGTGCCCAAGCGCAGCGCGGTCTCCCGGGGCTCGGAGCCGCCGGAGGTCGACTTCGCCACCCTGCCCAAGGACCCCGGCGTCTACATCTTCCGCGACGATCGCGGCCGCGTCCTGTACGTCGGCAAGTCGGTCTCGATCCGCGGCCGCGCCCGGGCGCACTTCGCGCCGTCGAGCCCGCCCGCGGCCTGGACGCAGCACGCCACAGTCGTCGACTACCGCACGACCGAGTCAGAGCTCGGCGCGCTCGTCCTGGAGAACCGCCTCATCAAGGAACTCAAGCCGCCCGGCAACACGCGGCTGACGCGCAGCGACGATCGCCTCGTCTACATCCGGTGCCGCCTCGACATCCCGTTTCCGATCCTGGAGGTCTCCCCGGATCCGGCCGCCGGGCACGCGGTCACGATCGGCCCGGTGCGGGGTCGGCGGCTGGCCGGCGAGCTCGTCGAGCAGCTCGATTCGCTGTTCGGGCTGCGCCACTGCGGCCGCCGGCTGCCGCGCCGCGAGCATCCCTCGGCCTACGGGCAGATGGGCCGCTGCCTGTCGCCGTGCCTGGGCGATCTGGACCCCAACCTCTACCGCCGCCGGCTCGACGAGGTCCTCGGCCTGTTCGTCGACGCCCGCAGCAGCCAGCCCCTGCTTGACCACGTTCACCGCCAGATGCGCGCGGCGGCCGCCGAGCAGCGCTACGAGCGGGCGGCCTCCCTGCGCCGGCGGGCCAAGCGGCTGGGGACGATCCTCGGCCAGCTGGGCGGCGTGCTCGAGGCCACCCACGCGCGCCCGCGCCTGATCCTCGCCGCGCATCCGTCCGAGCCGGAGCGGGCCGAGGCGTTCTGGCTGGCCGGCGGCCGGCTCGTCGACCACGGGCCGATCGGCGCCGACGACCTTAAGGCGCGGACCGAGCGGGCGATCCGGCGGGCGGGTCGGGCCGGCGAGCTCGGCGCCCATGTGCCCCCCGACGAGATCGACGAGGTCCGGCTGATCGGCAGCTGGCTGGCGTCGCACCCCGACGCGCCCCAGTTGCCCCTGCGTCCGGAGCCGAGCCCCGAGGAGATCCGCGACTTCCTAGGCCGCGAATGGAAGCTCGACGACGACCGCCTTGATCTGGTCGGAGCCGACGCTCACGTGTGAGCCGGGCGGCGCCTCGCGGCGGACGAGGGCGAGGGCGATCATCCCCAGCGACGGCGACTCGGCGACGCTGCCCAGGCGGCCCACGACGCGGTCGCCGAACATGACCTCGGCGCCCGTCCAGGCGGGCTCGGAGAGGCGCAGGCCGCGCAGCTGGCGGTTGGGCTTGCCGCGGTAGAAGAGCCGGGCGACCGTCTCCTGGCCGACGTAGCAGCCCTTGGTGAAGGACACGGCGCGGCCGTTGAGGTCGGCCTCCTGGGGGATCACGGTGTCGTCGAGGTCGATCCCGTAGCGCGGGCGGCCATGCTCGATGCGCAGGCAGTCGGCGACCGCCTCGGACACCGGCTGGGCGCCGCGGCGCTCGAGCGCCGAGGCGAGCGCGTCGGTCTCACCGGCCTCGCACAGCAGGTCGAGCCCGAGGTCGGTGCGGATCCACCGCACGGGCACCCCGTCCACCTCACCCTCGACGTGCCAGTGCTCGGCGTGGCCGAGGTCGGCGACGCCGGCGACGGCGGTCGCCTCGGGTCCGATCAGCGACAGCAGCCCCTGCTGCAGGGTGCGCTTGTGCAGCTCGACGTCATAGCCGACGCTGAAGCGGCGGATCATGTTGAACAGCTCCTGCAGCGCCACGCGCTCGGTGTCGAGCAACAGCTCGGCGCCGGCGTCGAGGATGCGGATGTCGCCGAGCATCTTGCCCTTCGGGGTCAGGAACGCCGCGTAGCAGCCCGTCCCGGGGGTGAGGGCCTCCACGTCGTTGGACACCTGACCCTGGAGGAAGCTCTTGGTCTCGGTGCCGGTGAGGGCGAGCTTGCCCCGCTCCGAGCGGTCGACGAGCCCACAGCCCTCGGTCACGGCTCCGTACTCAGTGCTCGAGATTGCCAGTGACGTCACTATCGAAAGAGTAGTGCCCACCTAGGTCCGATGGCGGCGAACGCCCGTGCCCCAGAGGCGAAAACCAAATCCATCAACACGAGAATTCAAATTTAGGGCTACCATAAAATTACTATGTCGGCCAGCTCACCCGCGATCGAGGACTACAGCAAGGCGATCTACGCCCTCGAGCAGCGCTTCGCCGAGCCGGTGAGCACGAATGCGCTCGCCGAGCGACTCGGCGTCACCCCGGCATCGGCGTCGGGGATGGTCAAGCGCCTCGGCGAGCTCGGCCTCGTCACCCACCAGCGCTACCGCGGCGTCTCGCTCACCGACGCCGGCCGGCGGCTCGCGCTCGAGGTCATCCGCCACCACCGGCTGCTCGAGCTGTATCTCGTCAAGGACCTCGGGGTGCCGTGGGACCGCGTCCACCAGGAGGCCGAGGTGCTCGAGCACGTCCTCTCCGAGGAGCTCGAGGAGCTGATCGCGGCCAAGCTCGGTCATCCCACGCACGACCCTCACGGCGATCCGATCCCCACCGCCGAGCTGACCATCGACGAGCCGCCGACCGACACCCTGGACTCGCTGCCGGCCGGGGCGTGGGGCACGTTCGTGCGCATCTCGGACTCCGATCCGGAGATGCTGCGCTACCTCGCCGACCGGGGGATCGCCCCCGGCGACGGGTTCGAGGTCGTCGACCGCCAGCCGTTCGGTGGACCGCTGTTCGTTCGCTTCGGCTCCGACGTGCACCCGCTCGGCGGCCAGCTGGCCCTGGCGATGCGCGTGGAGGTGGCCGCTTGACCGCGCCCGAGCCGCTGCTCGAGGCGCCCGAGGGGCCGACGGTCGCGCTGCCGGACGGCCCGAGCCCCCTCGATCGGCTGTTCGAGCACGGGCGTATGCGCGCGATGCTGGCGATGCTCGGGCCGGCGTTCGTCGCCGCCGTCGCCTACATCGACCCCGGCAACTTCGCCACCAACGTCCAGGGCGGGGCCCGGTTCGGCTACGAGCTGCTGTGGGTGGTGCTCGTCGCCAACCTGATCGCGATGCTCGTCCAGTACCTCTCGGCCAAGCTGGGCATCGTCACCGAGCGCAACCTGCCCGAGCTGTGCCGCACCCTGTTTCCGCGGTGGGTCAGCTGGGCGCTGTGGATCCAGGCCGAGATCATGGCCATGGCCACCGACGTCGCCGAGTTCCTCGGCGCCGCGATCGGGCTCAACCTGCTGTTCGGGGTGCCGCTCCTCCCCGCCGGGCTGATCACCGGCGTGATCGCGTTCGCGATCCTCGAGCTCCAGCGCCGCGGCTATCGCAGCTTCGAGCTGGGGATCGCCGCGCTGCTGGGGATCGTGTTCCTCGGCTTTCTCTACGAGACGCTGCGGATCGGCCCCTCGGCCCACGACGCGCTGCGCGGCCTCGTCCCGCATCTGGGCAACGCGAGCGCCGCCTACCTGGCTGTGGGGATCGTCGGCGCCACTGTCATGCCGCACGTGATCTACCTGCACTCGTCGCTGACCAAGGATCGCGTCCCCGTGCGCAACGACCGGGAGCGCCGGCGGGTCCTGCGCTACCAGCGCGTCGACGTGATCGTGGCCCTCACGCTGGCCGGGCTCATCAACCTGGCCATGCTGGCTGTCGCCGCCAAGCTGCTGCACGTTCCGGGGCTCGCCGGGACGGACACGATCCAGGGCGCCCACGCCCAGTTCGGCCATCTCGTCGGCGGCGGAGCGGCGCTCGCCTTTGCGGTCGCGCTGCTCGCCTCCGGCGCATCGTCCTCGAGCGTGGGGACGTTCGCCGGCCAGGTCGTCATGGCCGGCTTCATCGGAGTCCAGATCCCCATGTTCGCCCGCCGCGCGGTGACGATGCTGCCGGCCCTGATCATCCTGGCCGTGGGGGTGAGCACGACGGGCGCGCTCGTGCTCAGCCAGGTCGTGCTCTCGTTCGGGATCCCGTTCGCGCTCATCCCGCTCGTGCTGTTGACCAATCGCGGCGCCGTCATGGGGGCCTTCGCCAACGGCCGGCTGCTCAAGCTGGCCGCGTTCGCCGTGGCCGCGGCGGTCACGGGGATGAACGCGTTTCTGATCGGCCAGCAGCTGCTCGGCTGAGTACATTGGGTCTTCACATGTCTCTCGCCTCGCAATTCGCCGACATCGTGGCCGCCCAGCCCGACGACTGGACCGATCTGGAGCTCGATCTGCGGATCTTCGACGAGACCCGATACGTCGACGCGGCGATCGTGCTCGTCAGCTGCAACGCCCAGCCGTACTCCAAGCACGACTGGCACTGGCGGCTGATCGTCGCTCATCGCTTCGGCCATGCGGCGGCCGTGCCGGCGGTTCATCTGGCGCTCAAGCTGCTCGACGACTCGGGCCTGGCCGGCGAGCTGGCCCTGCGCGAGGTCCGCACCGGGCGCGCCGAGGTCGTGCAGATGTGGGGTCGCACCGAGTCGGTGCGCCAGGAGTTCCGCAAGCTCCGCGCCCAGTAGGGCGAATCAGCCTGACGGCGCGAACGCCCGGTCGAACATCGTGGCCACGTCGGGCGGCCGCTTGACGATCCCGAAGCGGGCCTCCCATTGCGACCACGCGCGTAGCCGCGCCGGATCCAGCACGCCGAAGCGCCCGCCGGGGCCCCGGAAGGCGGGCAGCAGCCCGCGCAGCTCGGCGCTGACCAGCGAGGCGTCGAGGCCGGGGACGCGTGACTCCAGGGCGTGGGCGGCCCCCGCCGGGTCGGCGAGCGT
Organism: uncultured Solirubrobacteraceae bacterium; assembly: GCA_963744845.1. Classification (GTDB taxonomy): domain Bacteria; phylum Actinomycetota; class Thermoleophilia; order Solirubrobacterales; family Solirubrobacteraceae; genus Palsa-465. The sequence continues at coordinate 41,718 of CAVUVE010000005.1, read as the reverse complement.
CGCGTCGTAGCCGCGCACGAGCGCCGTGACGGTGGCCCGGGCGAGCGCGGGGTCGGCCCTGAGCTCGGTGGCGGTCGCGCACAGGACGAGCTCGGGGTAGGCCGGCGCCCCGTAGTTCTCGACGCGGAAGACGTGAAAGCCGGGCCGGCGGCGGGCGAGGGTGACGCCCTCGTCGTTCCAGAACGCGGTGGCGGCCGCGACCCGGCCGGCCAGCAGGTCGCCGACGGCGTTGAAGCCGATCGTGACCCGCTTGACCGCGCGCAGGGCGCGTCGCCGCTGCCGACCAGGATCGAGTCCAGGACGGCCGTGTCGGAGGGCGCGCCGGTGACCCCGACCGTCTGGCCGGCCAGCCGGCGGGGGCTGGCGTACCGGGGTTGGGCGATCACCGAGGCCAGCGGGTGCTCGACGATCGGCAGGATCCCGACGATGCCCTGCTTGCGAACGCGGGCGATGGCCAGGTCGTGGATGTCGAGGATCGCGAAGTCGACCCGGCCGGTGGCGAGCAGCCGGATGGCGTCGGTCGTGGCCGACGGGGCGATCACGTGCAGGGCGACGCCGGCGGCTCGGTCATAGCCGCGGGCCAGCGCCGTGTAGATGCCGGCATGCACGGCGTTGGGGGTGAAATCGAGCACCAGGGTCGCGCTGCGGGGCGCGCGCGAGGTGGTCGCGCGGCCGGCGTGGCCGCCGCAGCCGACGAGGATGACGAGCCCGACGAGGGAAGCGATGAGGCGGCGCATCGGCGGCCAATATAGGCGCCTCCCTAGTATTGGCCCCAGAGCATGCGACGCCGGGTCACCTTCAGCCGCAATCTCACTCTGTCGCTCTCGCGGACGTGCCGCTGCTACTGCAAGTACTGCGCGTTTGCGACCCATCAGCCGCACCTGCACGCGCCCGACGAGGTGCTCGAGACGCTCGACCGCGCCGCCTCGCGCCATCGCGTCAAGGAGCTGCTCGTGCTGACCGGCGAGCTGCCCGAGCACAACCGGGGCGTCGCCGCCCGGCTGGCCGAGTACGGCTTTGACGACTTCGTCGCCTACGTCGTGTGGGTGTGCGAGCGCGCGCTCGAGCGCGGGCTGCTGCCGCACACCAACCTCGGGGTGCTCTCGGCCGAGGATCTCGGCCGGCTGCGCGAGGTGACGGCCTCGCAGGGGCTGATGCTCGAGTCGGTCTCCGAGCGGCTGATGGAGACGGTGCACGCCGGTTCGCCGACCAAGCACCCGGCGCACCGGATCGCCACCATCGCCGCCGCCGGGGAGCTGCGCATCCCGTTCACGAGCGGCATCCTCGTCGGGATCGGCGAGACCGAGGAGGAGCGGATGGCCTCGCTGGCCCAGCTGGCGTCGCTGCACGGCGAGCACGGGCATCTCCAGGAGGTCATCCTCCAGAACTTCGTGCCCCACGACAGCTACTACGGGCGCGAGCCGGCCGACATCGCCGGCGCCGCCGCCGCCGAGTATTGGCGCACCGGGGTCGCCGATGGTCCCCAGCGCGATGCCCCCGCCTGGGCGTGCCCGGTCACGCTTGATGACATGAAGCGGCTGATCGCCGAGACGCGGCGGCTGATGCCCGAGGTCGGCATCCAGGTCCCCCCGAACCTCTCGGACTGGTGGCCGGAGCTCGTCGCCGCCGGGGCCACCGACCTGGGCGGCCTCAGCGCCAACGGGGACCACATCTCGCCCGAGCATCCGTTCCCGTCGCCGACCCAGGTGCGAAAGCGCCTGGCCACCGACGGCTACGCGCTGTCCGAGCGCCTGTGCGTGTACCCCGAGTACATCGACCCCGAGTGGGTGGCCGCTCCCGTGCTCGACGTCATCACCAGCCGCTACTGGTCGTTCATCCCGCGGCGAGGCAGCGGGCGCCGGACCGAGCTCACGGTGGCCGACGACGCCGCGCCGCGGGCGGTGGAGAAGGCCCGCGACGGGCGGGCGTTGAGCGCCGAGGAGCTGACCGCGCTGTTCGCCGAGCGCCGCCCGGCGGTGATCGAGGACATGCGCGCCGCCGCCGACGAGCTGCGGGCGCGGCTCGCCGGCGACACGGTGACGTTCGTCGTCAACCGCAACATCAACGTCTCCAACGTGTGCGTCGTCGGCTGCGCCTTCTGCGGCTTCGGGCAGTCCAAGCGCTCCCCCGACGCCTACGAGCACTCCGAGGCCGACTTCGCCCAGCGCGTCGCCGAGGCGGTCGAGTTCGGCGCCACCGAGCTGTGCATCCAATCGGGCATCCACCCCGACTGGGGCCTGGATGACTACCTGCACTGGCTGCGCTTCGCCAAGTCGCTCGCCCCGCAGCTGCATCTGCACGCCTACTCGCCGATGGAGGTCGCGCACATGTGCGACGTCTCCGGGCTGGCCCCGCGCGAGGTGTTCTCGCGGCTGCGCGAGGCGGGGCTGGGCTCCACGCCGGGGACGGCGGCGGAGGTGCTGCACGACGGCGTGCGCGAGCGCATCTCCCCGAACAAGCTGCCGGTGGCCCGCTGGGTCGAGGTGATCGAGGCCTCCCACGCCGAGGGCATCCGCTCCACGGCGACGGTCATGTTCGGCCACATCGAGGAGCCGTCAGAGCTGGCCGAGCACATGCGGGTGGTCCGCGAGCTGCAGGAGCGCACCGGCGGCTTCACCGAGTTCGTGCCACTGTCGTTCATCCCCTTCCAGACGCTGCTCGGGCGCGCCCACGGGGTGCAGGAGATCTCGCGCGAGGAGAACCTCAAGCACACCGCGGTGTTCCGTCTGGCCCTCGGCGAGACGGTGCGCAGCGTCCAGGCGTCGTGGGTGAAGATGGGCCTCGAGGCCGCCACCGAGGCGCTGCGCTGGGGGGTCAACGACCTCGGCGGCACCCTCATGGAGGAGTCGATCAGCCGGATGGCCGGCAGCTACCACGGCGTGCGCCTGGAGCCCTCGGATCTGATCGCGCGCCGCCCACGCGGCCGGGCGTCCGGCGGCCGAGCGCAGCACGCTGTACGAGATCCGCCGCCGCTACGAGCCCGAGGCCGCCGCGGCATGAGGGCCGGCGCGGCGTGAGCATCGAGCGCCCGCCATCGCTGTTTGCGGGCGTCGAGCCGCTGGAGGTGTTCGTCGAGCTGCTCGCCGACCTCGACACCGACACCTCCTCGACGGACTTCTATGACCGCATCTGCGAGGCCATCTGCCGGCTGACGACGATGCGCCGGGCGGCGATCTTCATGGCCGACGCGGCCCGCCGCCGCGTCTACGTCGTGGGCGCCCACGGGACGTCGTTTCGCCAGCTGATGAACCTGCAGCCGTCGCCGACGCTGCTGTCGACCCCGATCGCCCAGCGGGCCCTGCTCGAGGACGAGGTGGTCGTCGTCTCGGACGGGATCACCGACCAGGTGCCCGCCGAGTACGCCGAGCTGTTCGGGATCACGACGCTCGTGTGCACGCCGCTGAGCGCCGCCGGCCATGCCTACGGGGTCATCTGCGCCGATCGCGGCGGCGGGCGCTTCGAGCTGACCGACGGCGAGCGCCACCTGCTGTGGACCCTCGGCAAGACGGCGGCGCTCGTCGCCACCGCCCGCAACGCCACCCGCCAGCAGGAGCGCACGCGACGGCTCGGCGAGCGCCTGGAGCTGGCCCGGGAGATCCACGAGCGGGTCATGCAGCGGCTGTTCGGGGTGTCGCTGGCGCTGAGCGCCGAGCAGGCGCTCGATCCCGACCAGCGCGAGCGCTGCCGGGTGGAGATGCAGGAGGCGCTGTCTGACCTGCGATCGGCGCTCGAGCGCCCGCTCGCCCCGGTGGCGCTGAGCACGTCGACGACGCTGGCCGCCGAGTTGGCGCGCGCCGTCGAGTCCGATTCACCGACCGGCCCGCTGGTCGTCGACTGGCCCGACGGCGTCGACGTGCCGATCGACGTCGAGCCGCTCGCCCAGTCGGTGTTCGCCGAGGCGCTGCGCAACATCGCCAAGCACGCCTCTCCGACGCGGGTGGACGTCAGCGTGTCGAGCGACGCCGACACCTTCGCCCTGGAGGTCCGCAACGACGGCGTGGCCGCCGGCGCGCGGGGGGCCGGCATGGGGCTGCGCCTGGCCGCCTTCGAGGCGCTCCAGCACGGGGGGATGGTCGAGTTCGGGACGGCTGGGCCGGGGGAGTGGCGCGTGCGGCTGGTCGTGCCGATCGCCGATGCGCCGGTGAGGGACGCGCCGTGAGCCCGGTGGCCGAGCCGCCGTTGGACGGCCGCCAGCTGCGGGTGCTCGTCGTCGACGACCACGACGTCGTGCACTGGGGGTTCCGCGTGCTTCTCGGCGAGCAGCCGTGGGTGCAGCGCTGCGCGGCGGCGCGCACCGGCGACGAGGCGCTGGCGATGCTCCCCGCCCTGCAACCCGACGTGGCGCTCGTCGACCTGTTCCTCTCCCACGAGTCCGGCGCCGACGTGTGCGCCTCGATTCGCAAGGCCTCGCCGTCGACCCGGGTGCTGCTCATCTCCGGCGCAGGGCGGATGTCGCCGGCGGCGGCGCGGGCGGCCGGGGCCTCGGGGTTCGTCTCCAAGGACTGGGACGCCGGCGAGGTCGCCCGGGCGGTGCGCATGGTGGGCCTCGGCATGACGATGTTCGCGCCGACGTCCGAGCAGCCGGCGCCGCTGCTCTCCGAGCGCGAGCGCGAGGTGCTCGACCTGATCGCCGCCGGCTCGACCAACCGCGAGATCGCCGGCGCCCTGTTCCTGTCCCCCCACACCGTCAAGGAGCACACGAGCGCCCTGTATCGCAAGCTCGGGGCGCGCAACCGGGCTGAGGCCGTCCAGCGCGCGCAGCGGGTTGGTTTGCTGGCCTAGCTCTGGCCTGCGCTCGTGCGCGCAGGTCGGGGCTACATCCGGCGCTTGAGCGCGAGCCCGCCGCCGCAGCCGAGCAGCAGGACGAGCGCGCCGCCGGCCGCCAGCGGCAGCCACGAGCTCGAGCCGACCTGATTCGACTGGGTCGTCGCCGACGCCCGGCTGGCCCTGGTCGTGAGCGTGACCGGGGTCGTGCCGCTGTCCTTGCCCTGCGACGTGGCGCTGCACTTGCCGTGCGCAGCGGCGTGGCCCTGGCGACGGCGGTCCGAGCCTGAGGCTCCGGTCCCCGGGGAGGCCGTCGTCGCTGTGGGGCTCGTCGCCGTGGTTGACGAGGCCGGGGTGATCCCCGAGCCGAACGTGGGCGCGCTGCCCGACTTGGAGCTGGGCGACCCGCCGGCGGTCTCGCCACGAGCGCTGGAGATCGGGATCTGGTACTGCTTGCCCGCCGGCGAGCCGGGATCGACGTGGACGCCGGGGGAGCTGGCGGCACCGGCGAGCGCCGGCGGAGCGGCGACGGCGAGGGAAACCCCCGTCAGGACGAACTGCGAGAAAAGCCCGCACTACGTTCGAGAGTAACACCGGTCAGCGACGTGTGGCCAACCCGCTGTTCGGGTCAGCGACCAGCGTTGCCAGCCCCGGCTCCCGGGGATCGAGCCGGAGAGCATGGCGGTAGTAGGTCCTGGCCGCCGTCACATCGCCGGCCCGCGTCTCGAGATCTCCGAGCAACGTCCACGTAATGAAAGCGCCCGGGGCCTCGTGGGCGGCCTGCAGCAGTGTGCTTCGCGCCGCGGCCGCCCGGTCGAAGCGGGCCTGCCCCGCGGCCTTGACGTAATAGGCGTCGAGGTTGGCGTCGTCGATGCTGCAGCACCTGCTGGCTGTCGGAGATGGCCTTGGCGGGGTTGGCCGCCAGGGCGGCGCGGGCGCCGTTGAGGTAGTGCTGCGCGAGGCCGGCGCGCAGGAGGCTCGCTCCGCCGATCGCCAGCACGCAGCGCCGCTGCGGCGGCGGCCGAGCAGCAGCAGCCGGCGAGCGCGTGCCCGGTCGCGCGGCGGCCGTATCGGGTCTCGCTGCCGCGCGCTGGCGCGCACAAGCGCCGCGGCCGCGCACAGCGCGATCGCCGTGACCCCCGGCAGCAGGTGCATCCAGTCTCCGCTGCGTGTCGACGAACCAGACGACGAAGCGCCCCGATCGCGGCGACCATGGCGGTGCGCGCGGTCCAGAGATCCGTGGGCCGGCGGCGAACGGCGCCGTGCTCCGACGCCCACGCCCGCGAGGAACAGCCGCCAGGCAGCGCGACGCCGACGATGCCCAGCTCGGACAGCATCTGCAGTTCGAGTCGAGTGGGGGTTCTCGATTGCCTCCTCGGTGCTCGCGCTGCAGGTAGTAGGACTCGGGGTAGTTGCCCGCTCCGACGCCGGCGACCGGATGTCGCCGTGAACGTGTTCCAGGCCACGCGCCAGTAGTCGTAGCGGTTGCCGCCGCCCGAGAACAGACGGGTCTGAACGCGTTCGAGCTGCTCCGGCTTGGAGAGATGCACGAACGCATGCCATTGGTTGCGAGCGGTGCGTCTCCACCGAGGAGCAGCGGACGACCGCCGCGAGCGACCGGGGCCGCGACGACGACGACCGCGGCCGCTGTGGCCACCCGGCGCAGCAGCGCGCGAGTGCCAGGTCGCCCCGCGCCTCTCGACGCGTTGACCACGGCGACCGCGACGCCCCAGACGACGCCCGACGGCCACGGCGGCGAGCGCGGTCGCGACGACGGCGTGGTGGGCGACCGACGCCGGCGACCGGCCGTTCGCCGCCGACGGTGTAGACACGGATCAGCGAGTGCGCTGCGGCCGCGGCGCCCGGCAGCAACGAACGCCAGCGCGAACCACCCGCCGCCGGAAGCCGGGGACGACCGCGAGCAGCGACCACGACAGCGTCACGAACGTCGCGATCAGCGGCCCCGCGCGACTCCGACATGAGAGCCAGACCGGCCATGCAGACGGCTAGGCGTCGCTCCGACGCCGGCGACGAGCGGCTCGCGTCGCTCGGCCAGCGGCCACCGCCAGCCAGGCACCCATCGCGAACACGCATCCCTCGCCGTTGATGTAGCCGAGCGGCGAGTTGAGGCGACCGCAGATGAACAGGGATGCCGGGATCGCTTCCCAGCAGCCGCACCAGCACCGTGAGCGCCGACGACGCGCACGCCCGACGCCGGCGGCGATCAGGAGCGTGCGGGCGTGACCGCCGGCCATCGATCGAGCACGACGAGCAGGAGCAACAGCGCGGCGTACGTCAGCCACAGGTTCGCGCTGACGCCCGCCAGCTCGGCGCCGTCGGCCCAGCTCATCGACAGCAGCGACCAGAGGCCGAGGACGGCCAGCCGAAGAAGGCAAGCGCCACGGGCCAGCGTGAACCGCGGGGGTCGCGCGACCATGGCCATGGCAGCCGCGACGACCAGCACGAGCCCGATCGGGACCCAGATCCCCACGCTGTAGTAGCGCCGAGAACAGTGGGCTGAGACCGGCAGCCAAGTCCGAGCACGGCCAGGAGGCCGTCGGGAAGGATGCGCGCCCACGGAGCTGTCGGCGCGCCGCTGGCGCCACGACACTGTCCAGGGCGCCGGGTTCCGTCGGGAATCGCGTCCTCGAGAGCCACGATCGCGTAGGCGGCGAACACGACGAACGCCAGAACGATGTAGACGAGCGCGGAGGAACTCTCCGTGGCTGCCCAGGATCACGAGCCCGCTGACGATCGCCTGCGCGCCGCCGAGGACGAGGGCAACCCGCCGCGGCGTCCCCATCCTCTGCCGCGTGCGATGGGTCAGATGATCGCGGCCGCCGGTGAGCACCGGGATGTGCGCGCCGCGTGCGGGAGATGATCACGAGGCTCGTGTCGAGCGCGGGGATCCCGACGAGCAGGAAGCCGACCAGCAGGACGAGCGAAGACGGCTCGGCGTGCCGGGCAGCGTTGGCGACGAGCGTCGCCACGATCAAAGCCCGATCGGCATGCTGCCGCCGTCGCCGAGGAAGATGCGGGCCGGGGAGCTCAGGTTGTGCGGCAGGAAGCCCAGGCAGGCACCGCACAGCGCCGCGCTCCCCGCGGCCACCCAGACCTCGCCGGTGACCAGGCCGAGCACGCACGCCCCGGCGGCCACGACGAGCGCCATCGTGCTGGCCGCACCGTCCATGTTGTCGAACAGGTTGAACGCGTTGACGACCCCGACGACCCAGATGCCGGTCACCACGGCGTCGAGCAATGGACCAGATCCCAGCTTCCAGCCCAGGCCGGCCGTTGAGAGTAGGACACCGATCGTCACCTCGACGAGTACGCGCAGGTAGGGCGAGAGGTTGTGGCGATCGTCCATCGTCCCGAGGGTCCACAGCACCGCGACACCGGCCAGGAGCGGGAGCGTTCGCGCGGCGCTTGGCGGCGCCCACGAGGGTGGCCAGCGCGAATGCCAGCATGACCGCCGCGCCTCCGAGATACGGGGTCGGCGTCCGGTGTCCCTTGTAGCCCTGCGGCACGTCGTAGAACGACAGGCGTCGCGCAGCCGAGATCGCGACCGGGGTCGTCACGTAGGCGAGCGTGGCCGCCACGCCGACGCCGATCCCCAATCTTGCCGGGAGTGGAAGGACCACCGAGCCGGCAGCTTAGCCTGGATCAGCGGCAGGCTGGCAGGGCCGGGACCTTCTGTCCCGCCGAACCGTGGATCGGCGCAAGGCCGGTCACCGGCCGCCATCCAATATCCTGGCTGGAGTGAGAGTGCTCGTCACAGGCGGAGCGGGGTTCATCGGCTCTAACTTGGCCTGGGAGCTGGTCAGGCGCGGCTTCGCCGTCCGCGTGCTTGACAACTTCGCCACTGGCCACCGTTCGAACCTCGCCGGGCTCCAGGGTGAGGCCGAGGTGATCGAGGGAGACATCCAGAGCTACGAGCGCGCGAGCCGTGCGATCGCCGGCTGCGAGGCCGTGCTTCACCAGGCCGCGCTGCCGTCGGTTCCCCGATCGGTCCAGGATCCGCTGACGAGCAACGCGACGAACGTCATCGGGACGCTCAACGTGCTGCTCGCGGCCCGCGACCACGGCGTCCGTCGCGTCGTCGTCGCGTCCTCGTCCTCGGTCTACGGCTCCAACCCCAGCCTGCCCAAGCACGAGGAGATCCGGCGGTCCCGATCTCGCCGTACGCGACCGCCAAGCTGGCCGGCCGAGAACTACGCCCGCAGCTTCCACGGCGTCTACGGCTGGAGACGGTGGCGCTGCGCTACTTCAACGTGTTCGGGCCGCGCCAGGACCCGGGGTCCGAGTACGCCGCGGTCATCCCGCGGTTCATCTCGCAGCTGGCCGGCGGCGAGTCGGCCGGTCATCTTCGGCGACGGCGAGCAATCGCGCGACTTCACCTACGTGGACAACGTCGTCGCCGCCAACCTGCTCGCCCTGGAGTCAGATCGGGCGGCCGGACGCGTCTACAACGTCGCCTGCGGGACCCGCATCACGCTCAACCAGCTGCTGGCTCACCTCAACGACCTGCTCGGCACCGATCTACTCGCCGGTCTACGCGGAGCCACGGCGGGGGGAGGTGCGCCATTCGTTGGCTGACATCTCCCGCGCCCGCGACGAGCTGGGCTACGAACCGCGCATCGACCTGCGAGAGGGCCTTCGTCGCACCGCCGAGGCGCTGCTCGCTGACCTTGGCCCGGAGAAGTTGCCGGTCTGACCCCCCGAGACGCTCGCCCGGCCATTCGCCTGGTGCGGATCATCGCCCGGCTCAACGTCGGCGGACCGTCGATTCAGGCGATCACCCTCACCGACCGGCTGACTGCTCTCGGCTATCGGACGACGCTCGTTCACGGTCGCGAAGGCGAGCGCGAGGGCAACATGCACCATCTCGCCGACCAGCTCGGGGTGCGGCCGCTCCTCATCGACGCCTTGCGGCGCGATCCCGGACTTCACGACCTGGTGGCATTGCTCGGATTGGTCCGCGTTATCCGACGGGAACGCCCGCAGCTCGTGCATACCCACGCCGCCAAGGGCGGCACCCTGGGGCGGCTGGCAACTCTCGCCGCCTCGCTCGGGCGCGACCGTCCCGTCCTCGTGCACACCTACCACGGTCATTCCCTCGCCGGGTACTTCTCGCCGCGGGTGACGGAGATCTATCGCCGGATTGAACGCGTCCTGGCCCGCCGTACGGACCGGCTGATCGCCGTCAGCGAAGAAGTGCGCGATGAGCTGGTGGCGCTTGGCGTCGCCGAGCGCGAGCGCTTCGAGGTTGTCCCCCTCGGCTTCGAGCTGTCGCGGTTCGCCGTGGACGGCCGAACCCGCGACGAGGCCCGTCAGGGGCTGCGGGCCGAGCTCGGCATCCCGCTCGATGCCGTTGTGGTGACTCTCGTCGCGCGGCTCGTCCCGATCAAGCGGGTGGACCGGTTCCTGCGAGCGGCGCAGATGCTCCTCGACGTGCCCGACGTGCATTTCCTGGTCGTCGGCGATGGCGAGCTGCGCGATCAGCTCCTCGGCTCGCCCGAGGCGCGGGCGCTCGCCGGTCGGATCACCTGGACCGGCTTTCGACGCGACATTCCGCGCGTCTGCTTTGCCAGCGACATGATGGTCCTCTGCTCGGACAACGAGGGCACGCCGGTGAGCCTCATCGAAGCCGCCGCCGCCGGTCTTCCGACGGTCAGCACCCGGGTGGGCGGGGCGGCGGCGGTGATCCTCGACGGGGAGACCGGAGCCCTGGCCTCCGGCGATGACGATGCGGCGTTCGCGGCGGCGATCCGAGGGTTGCTTGTCGATCCGACCCTGCGGGCGCGCATGGGCGCCGCCGCGCGCGCCCACGCGCTGCGGACGTTCTCGTTCGATCGCTTACTGACCGATCTTGATCGTCTGTACCGCGGCCTGCTCGCCGAGGCTGCCTGAGCTCGGGCTGCCAAGAGCGCTGAGGACCGCTATCTTGGCCCGCACGTGTGCGGGCTATGCGGTCTCGTCGGGGCAAACGTGACGCTCGACCCCCGGTCGCTGGCGCAAATGTCACGCAGCATTCGTCACCGCGGCCCCGAGGATGCCGGCGAGCACCTGCTCGCGGCCCACGAGCCCTCCGGAGTTCGTGGCTGGTTTGGTCACCGCAGGTTGAAGATCGTCGATCTCTCCGATCACGCGCACCAGCCGATGTCCGACGAATCCGGCGAGGTGGTGATCACCTACAACGGCGAGATCTACAACTTCCGGGAGCTCCGCCATGAGCTGGAGGCGCAGGGCGTCAGGTTTCGCTCCACTGGTGACACTGAAGTTGTCATGCGTGCCTATGGTCATTGGGGCGAAGCAATGTTCAGCCGTCTCGACGGCATGTTCGCCATCGCCGTCTGGGATGCGCGGCGGGGGCGGCTCCTGCTCGGGCGAGATCGGGTGGGCAAGAAGCCCCTCTTCTACGCGAGCACCGGGTCCGGTCAGGGCGTCGCCTTTGGCTCGGAGATCAAAGCGGTTCTGGCGTGCCCGGGTGTCGAGCGATCGGCCGACTGGTCGCGCTTGGGGGAGTTTCTCGTGTTCGGGTACGTGCCCCATCCGGACACCTTGTTCCGGGGGATACTCCAAGTTCCGCCGGGCAGTTACGTCGCCTTCGATGCCGGCGGATTGCACGATCCGATCAGGTACTGGGACGCGCTCCCCGCGGTTCAGGACCTCTCTGACGACGCGAGCGTCCGCGGAGGGATCGCCCGCCTGCTCGAGCAGGCGGTTCACCGGCGGCTGATCTCCGATGTCCCGCTGGGCGCGCTCCTGTCCGGCGGGATCGATTCGTCTCTCGTCGTCGCCCTCATGAGCCGTCACGCCGACGAACCGGTGCACACGTTCAGCATCGGCTTTCCTGACGAGCCTTCCTACGACGAGCGGTCCGCCGCCCGCGCGGTAGCCGAGCACTTCGGCACGCGGCACACCGAGTTCGCCGTCCAGGTCGACGCCATCGGTCTACTCGAGCGGCTGCTCTGGCATCACGACCAGCCGTTTGCCGACTCGTCGGCGATCCCCACCTACCTCGTCTGCGGGCTCGCCAAGGAGCACGTCACCGTCGTCTTGAACGGCGACGGGGGAGACGAGGTGTTTGGTGGCTACGACCGCTTTCGCGCAGCCGCGATCGCGCGGCGCCTACCTCCCTTCGCTGCCCGCGCGGCCCTGGCTCTCGCGGGGCTTCTGCCACGCAACGACGGTTACTTCGGCCTTCGGCGGCGTGCGCAGCGGTTTCTGGACCAGGCCGACGCGCCGGTGCAGGATCGCTACCAGAGCTGGATCTCGGTGTTCCCGCCGGCGCTGGCCGCCGAACTGACCGGCCGGCCGGCCGCCGACCTGACGGCATCGATGACGCGGCGCTACGAGCGCGCAGGGTCGGCGGGTCTGCCGGTCCTGGACCAGATCCTCCACGCCAACCTGGAGACCTACCTCCCGGACGATCTGGCGGTCAAGATGGACAGGATGTCGATGGCACACGCGCTGGAGGCGCGCAGCCCGTTTCTCGATACCGCACTGATCGACTATGTGGCTCGTCTGCCCGCGAGGCGCAAGGTTGGGCTACGCAGCGTCAAACCCATGCTGCGCAAGAGCTTCGGAGACCTACTGCCCGCCTGGGTGTGGGATCGCCCCAAGCACGGCTTCGGCGTGCCCGTCGGGACGTGGCTGCGCGGTGAGCTGCGCCCGCTGATCGAAGACGAGCTCCTGTCCGCCGGGGCGCGAACCCATGACCTATTGCCGGGCGCCGACCTCCGCGGGTTATATGCCGAGCATGTGAGCGGCCGAGCCAACCACGGTGGTCAGCTCTGGACGATGCTCACCCTCGAACGCTGGCTGCGGTCGTTGGAGCGGCCGCTCGCGCTCGACCCACCCGCCGATTCGGGCCTACCGGTCGTCGAGGAGGTGTCGGTTCCGGATCGCGCCTCGCGATGATCGATCTCTCGCGAGCACCGTGCCGCCGCCAGTCCCCGGCCGAGGTACGTCCGCAACGCTATCTCCTAGACTGGCGCAGCTCGCCGGTCGGCTGGTGACCATCGTGCCAGTTGTCCTCTACTGCGCGTCACCGGGTACGGTGGCGACAGCGCGGATGAACTCTCGTCCCCGGTCGGCGCACTCTCGCTGAGACGAGTCGGTCCCGCCGACGCGGGCACTCCTCACTGCCCGTTCGGCCAGCAGTCGCTCGATGGCGTCGGGCGTCAGATACTCGGGGGTCTCGGGGTGCAGGTAGCCGACGTCGCGCTCCACGTCCAGCGGCCGGCCGCAAGTCCTGACGTCGATCTGGACGAAGCCCTGGTGCTCCAGCAGTTGACGTAGCGACCGGGGGGTGAAGAACTGAGTATGGGGAGGGTCGGGGTGGTACCGGTAGGCCCAGTACGGATCCTCACAGTTGGGCACCTCGATCATCACGGCCCCGCCAGGTATGAGCCGGCGGTGCATCTCCGACACAGCATGCTGCGGATCGACGAAATGCTCGACGACATGTGAGGCGTGGATCAGGTCGTACGTGCTATCCAGCGACGTCTGCTCCAACGTCGAGCCGACCCGGCGGATCCGGCACAGCAGGTACAGCCCGGTGAAGTCTCGGCTTGGCTCCACGACGTCGGTGATGAGTGGCCCCGCGCTGGCCCTCCGCAGCGCGCGCGAGAAGCCGGCACGGCCGGCCCCGACCTCCAGGACTCGTAAGCCGCCGCCGCGTCGCCCCTCCAGCCACGCGGCGAGGGCTGGAAAGTGGAGCTGATCGGCCGCGCGAGGGTCCTCGTAGGAGACGACCCGGTCTCGTACGGCGAGCACGACGGCGCGGATGGCGCGCTTGCCCAGCGACGCGCGCCGGGCCTCGCGGCCGCCGCCGAGGGCGCGGTAGTACGTGGACAGGGCCTCGGCGGGGATTGATTCGGCGCAGAACGCATGACCGCAGACCTCGCAGCGGCGCACGGTCTTGCCCCCGAACAGGGTGACCTCGAGATCGTTGGCGCGATCGACGGCCCGGTAGGTAGAGAAGGGCGAGGTGCTGCCCGCGCAGATGATGCAGGGCGCCGCAGGCATCACCGGCCGGCGTGGTGCAGTGGGTCGATACTCGCTCGGAGGTCCGGCAAGTTCGTCACGGCGCGGTGACCTCCGAAGCCCGGCGCAGGAGAGCCCGGGCGGCGGCCACAGCCGAGCGCGATGAAGCCACGCGGTTGCCGAAGTGGGGCTCCAAGACGCAGTAGCCCTGGTAACCGTCGGCGTGAAGCGCCCGCAGCTGGCCCAGCCAGTCGACGTCCCCCGTGCCCAGCACGGTGTACTCCACGGTGCCGTCGGGCCGGACACGACCGTCCTTGACGTGGACGTGAGCGACGTGTGGTCGCACCACTTCGTAGCCGTCGGGGAAGGGCGCCTCGGCGTCACCGCCCAATGCGTTGCAGGGGTCCCAATTGAGTCGCAGGCTCGGCGAGTCGACCGCCTCGACCACGCTCGCTGCGCTCCGCGGCGTATCCACCAGGTAAGCCGGTTCGTTCTCGAGCATCAGCGTGATGCCTTCGCGTCCGGCGTGCTCGGCAGCAACGCCCAGGACCTCGGTCACGCGCTCGAGAGCCGACTCGACGGCCTCGGTGCCCTGGGCGAAGCCAAATGAGACGATCCGATTGACCGCGAGCCGCCCCGCGAGCGCCAGGCTGCGCTGCAGGCGGTCCATCCCGTCGGCGACGGCGCCGGGGGTCAGTGGATCCTTGAACAAGCCCGGCGACAGGCTGGTCAGCGTAACGCCGGCATCCTGGACGACCCGCTCGACGACCTCGATATCGGTCTCGTCAACGTCCGGGACTCGGCGGCGGCTGAGCCGCTTGAGCTCAAAACACTCGACCCCCCACTCGACTCCGAGCGACACGGCGGTCTCGAAATCGAAGCTGATCTCGTCGGCCGCAATGGCGAGCTTCACGGCAGGTCGGCGGCGCCGGTGGCTGTGGCTCGTCTCAGGGCATCGCCGAACTGTGACATCAGCGCCGGCGGTCCGAGAGTCACCCGGATGCAGTCAGCGATGCAGGGCGCGCCGAACGGTCCGCGCACGAGGAACCCCTCATCGCGCAGGGCCGCGACCAGAGTATCCGGCGTCATCGGCGACGACACGCGCAGCAGCATAAAGTTCGTTGCGGTGGGCAGCGGCTCGAGGCCGAGCTCGGTGGCGACCGCGGCCAGAACCTCCTTTCCGGCATCAACGTTGACAACGCAGTCTTCGATCAATTCGGGGACGGCGAGCATCTCCCGCGCGCAGAGGATTGCCATCGCGTTGATGTCCTCCGCCGGCCGCAGCTTCCACAGGTTCTGAACCACCTCCGGGTGCCCGACGGCGAAGCCGACCCGGAGTCCGGCCAAGCCCGCTGCCTTGGACAGCGTGCGGATCACCAGCAGATTCGGGAACTCCTCGATGTGGGGCAGCATCGTGTGCCGCGAGAACGGGAAGTACGCCTCGTCCACGGCGACGAGCGCCTGGATGCGGGCCGCGCGCTCGAGGACGCGGAGCAGGAACTCCTCCTCCAGCAGCGTCCCGGTGGGCTGGTTGGGGTTGGCGAGCATCACGAGACGGACGCCTGGGACGATCGCGTCGAGTAGCTGCTGGCGATCGACCTCGAGTGACCGCGGGATCATGATCTCCACCGCCCGGGCCTGGAACATCTGGGCATAGACCTGGTACATCGCATAGCTCGGCTCCAGGGACACGACCGCATCCCCGGGCCGCAGCAGAGCTTGATAGACGGCGCGGACTGCGCTGTCGGAGCCCGCGGTCAGCAATAGCCGCTCGCGCGGAACGCCGAGCGACTCGCTCAGTCGCTCATACAGGCTGTCGGTCGACGGGTAGCCGGTGAGCAGGTCACCGTCCAGAGCCCCGCGAACCCGCTCGACGAACCATGCCGGAAGCGGCTCCAGGCGCTCGTTGCGGTTGAGTCTGACTAGCCCGTGCTCGGGCGTGGGCTCGGGAGTGCGCCGCAGGGCGGCGACGACCGGGGTCGGTGGTGGCGGTGCCAGCGGCAAAACGCCCGGATCGTTGCCGGTTCGGGAGGTCATTGACACGGACGGCTGGCGCGAACGAGTGACAGGCGAGCGCATGCTAGCGCGTCAGGAAGTGGCGCAAGCGGCTGGTTCGGCGTCCTGTGACCCGTGCTAGCGTGGCGCGACGATGCCGGTCGCCCTACGTATCGCGATCTGCGGTGGGGGGATGCGCAGCCGCGCCGTCTGGCAGCGTCACGTCGACCGCGACCCACGGCTAGACCTCGTTGGGGTGATGGATCCGGTTGACTCGGCACTCGCCGCGTGCGTCGAGGCGGGCCACGTCAGCGCTGACCGGTGCTTCACTGACCTGCCGGCGATGCTCGAGCAGACCGCCCCGGATGCGGTGATCGCCTGCCCGGTCATCGCTGCCCATGGCGGCGCCGTCCGGGACTCCTTACGGGCAGGATGTCACGTCCTGGTGGAGAAGCCGTTCGTGACCGAACTGGCCGAGGCACGCGAGCTCACCGAGCTGGCAGAAACGAACGGCCTGCAGCTCGGAGTCGTGCAGAACTGGCGCACTAAGAGTGCGGGAGCTGCGTTGAAGGACGCGATCGACCGGGGCGTGATCGGAGAGGTCTCACACGTCGTGTTCCGTTATCTGCGCGACCGCGAGAAGCCTCACCTGCCCGAGTATCTCTTCGACGAGCCCGACCCCATCCTGTGGGCGATGTCGATTCACCATTTCGACCTGTTCCGGTTTGTGCTCGGCCAGGAGATCGTGCGTGTCCAGGGGCAGGTGGCGCGTCCGGCGTTCAGCCGCTACCGGGTGCCATCCATCAATCAGCTGTGGCTCGAGACCGATGGTGGAGCCGTCATCTCGTATTTCGCCACCTTCTCGTCCCGAAATCGGCACATCCCGCAGGAGTCGCTCCAGATTGAAGGCGAGCTGGGGACCCTGTACAACGACAGTGAGTACTTCGAGCCTCCGCTGCTGCTCTCACTGCGCGATGGCAGGGAGGCGGTGGATCTCACCGCCGAGGTGACATCGCGCGACCAGCAGGGCCAGTACGAGCTGGCCGACCGCGCGATCCTCGACAATTTCGTGGCCGCGGTGCGGGGCACGGCCTCGCTGATCGCCTCTGCTCGGGACAATCTTGGGACCTTGACGGCTATCGACCTCGCGCGCAGCGCGATGATGGAGGTTTCAGTTGGCTGACTGGACAGAGGCAGCGCCGGTCGCGGACGTGCCATGCCCGTTTGGACATGGCGGTGTCAGACGCCGAATCGTCGACACCATATGGGAGGCGGACGGGGCTGCCGAGTACCAGTGTTCGGAGTGCAAGATCGTGTTCCTCCACCCGATCATGACCGTGGAGGAGGAGCGGGAGTTCTACTCGCGCGGCTTCGCCGATTACATGGCCGCGCGGGGACAGCCGGGCGGCGCCTCTCCGGCATCGAGCTTCGAGAAGTGGAAGCCGGAGGGGGAGCGGCGTCGCAAGCTGCTGGAGCCCTGGCTGAAACCCGGGATGCACGCGCTCGAGTTCGGCTCGGCCACCGGATTCCTGCTCGATGCGATCCGCCCGCACGTCGGCGACAGCCTCACCGGTGTCGAGCCCGGCGAGGACTTCCGCGAGTTCTCGCGCTCGGAGGTCGGGATCGAGGCATATCCAGATACGGAGCCGATCGAGGGTCGGCAGTTCGATCTCATCCTCAGCTACTACGTCGTGGAGCACATGCGCGATCCGGTCGGCGAGCTGCGCGGCTACCTTGACCGGCTCGCACCGGGCGGCATCTGTGCGATCGAGGTTCCCAACGTCGACGACGCGCTGGTGAAGTACTGGCAGGTGCCGGAGTTCGATCGCTTCTATTGGCAGCGGGCGCATTACTTCAATTACTCGCACCGCACGTTGGACATGGTGATGCGGATGGCCGGGTTCGACCAGGTGCAGACGGTGCCGGTGCAGCGTTATGACATCTCCAATCACGTCCACTGGCTCTCCCAGGGCAAGCCGGGTGGGGCGGGCGCCTACTCCGATCTGCTCGATGACGGTGTCGATGCCCAATACGCCCGCGCGTTGCGCGAGCGCTGGCTCTGTGACACCGTGATGGCGGTCGGCGTCAAAGCGTCCTAAGGCCGCCGGCCCTCCGCCCGCGCAGCACAGGCCCGCTATCTCCGTCGCGCCCTCCCACCTGATCGTCCTGGCGGCCGAGCAAACATTGGCCGAGCAGATAGCCGCCAGCGCGGGCGTGTCCGAGAGCTGGCTACTGCGCCTCGCCGGGACCGTTGCCGTGGATGACGCCGCGCCGCCCGGTCTGCGCGATCACGCCGACGCCGCTGCCGAGGAGGTCCGCCGGATCTATCCGCGCTGGCTGTGGGAGTGGGCCGTGGGCAGCGGGATCTTTTCAATGGCGGCGTTTCCCGGGCCGATCAGCTGGTGGTGGTACGCGCCGATCTCTGAGAAGAGCTGTCTGCGCTCACCGCTGATCCGGGAGCTCTACTGGCTCGTCCTGCTTGGCCGCCTCCTCGACGCGCACCCGGGCATCCGCCAGGTGTCCTGGCACGGAGACGACGCCCGCCTGGCGGCGGTGGCCGAGCGGCTGGTCGTGGCTCGTGGGCGGCTGTTTTCGGCAACGATCAGCGGCGCCGGACGCCGCACCGTCGCGCGCCTGATGGCCCGACGGCTCGCGTATGTCGGGTACGCCCTGATCCGGTGGGCTCTGGTCCGCGGCGATCGGATCGCGCCTGCGCCGGAAGGTGGTGCCGAGGTGGTCCTCTTCACGAGGTTTCCCGACGCATGGGATCTACGCGACGGAACCTGGCGCGACCGGATCTTGGGCAGTGCGCCCGAGTACCTCGCCGGCGCGGGTCATCACGTGGTCTACGCAGCTGCGTTCTACGGGGGACTGGCCGGTGTGCTGCGGGGGCGCCGGCGGCGTCGCTCACACGCCGTGGCGGCCGGCGTGCACGAGCTCGAGCCGCGACTCGGGCTCTGGCGCTTCCTGCGCTGTCAGATGACCCCTGCGCTGTTTGCGCGATATCTGAAGCTCCGTCTCCACGGAGCGCGCACCCCCGTCGCCTTCGCGGGCATCGACGTGACCTCGCTGGTCTGGCGCGAGCTCGATGAGAGCGTGCTCAGTCCCGAGATTCCGGCCTGCGTGACGGTCGAGGCCGCGATGCGGTCGCTGCTGGAGACCCTGCCCCGAGCCCGGAGTGTGGTGGCGTCCTTCGAATATCAGCCGTCCGAGCGTGCTGTCGCGATCGCAGCGCACTCTCGTCCCGGAGTGACGGTGACCGGGGTGCAGGCGGCCATGTACAACGGCAACCAGATGGGGTGGGACTTTCAGACACCTGAGACGGACCGCGCCTGGCTGGAGGGTCAGCGACACCACATGCCCGACGTGGTGTGCGCCTACGGAGAACTGGCCGGGCGCGTGTTCGCCCGAGGGCTTGGTGAGGAGCGGGTGGACGTGATCGGAGGACTGCGTTACCGGTTTGATGGACGGGAACACGACGGCCACGCGCCGCGCCGCGACGCTGTCCTGGTGGCAACCACCTCCATGCCCGCGGAGTCCAGGGGGTTGATCGACCTCGTGCTGGCGGCCGCGGCCGAGCTGCCGGACATCAGTCTGCTGTTCAAGTTTCATCCGCTGGTCCCGCTCGGCGATCACGTGGCGCACGCAGCCCGCCGCTACCCCGGCCTGCGGTGGGAGAGCACCGGGTCGTCCATGGCTGAGCTCCTGCCCGGGACCTCGGTCGCCGTCTGCGGGGGCACTTCAGCTGCCGTAGAGGCGATCGTCTACGGGTCGATGCCGCTCGTGTTCCGCCCCGTCGGCGAGATCACCGGGGATCCGACGCTACACATCCCCGAGGCGGTCTTCACCTGGAGCTCGGTCGCTGAGCTGCGCGCTGTCCTGAGTGCGTGCGCCATACGGGACGAGAGCTACGCCCGTCGCGTCGCCGCGTGGCCGTCGGCGATCGCAGCCCATCTGTACCGGATCGACGGCGAGGCCAACCGCCGCCTGCTCGAGTCTCTGCGGCGCCACGGCGCTCTCGCGACCGGGAGCCCGAAAGCCGACCGCCGGCTCGAGGTCACCCGGTGAGCACCCAAGCGGCAACGATCGCCCGGTCTGGGCCATTCTTCAGCGTGATCGTGCCCGCGTACAACGCGGCCGCCTATGTAGAAGAAACACCTGGCCTCAGTGGCCGCCCAGTCGCTGACCGACTTCGAATGCATTGTCATCGACGACGGTTCCACGGACGCCACGGTGAGATTGCCCGGTCCTGTGGCGACGCGCGGTTTCGCGTGATCTCGATCGACCACGGAGCCTGCCCGGGCCGCGCGCGCAACGTCGGAATCAATGCCGCAACCGGGAGCTATGTGGCATTTCTCGACGCCGACGACCTGTGGCCCCCCGAAAAGCTGCGCCGGTTCTACGACCACATCCAGACCACCGGCGCGACGCTGGTCTTCTCCAATGGCTTCGCCGTCGACGAGCACGGCCATCGGGTCAGCGAGCTCCTCAGCCGACGTATGAAGCCGGTGTTCCCCCCTCGCGACCCCCTGTTAGTGCTGAGCAACCTGCTGCCGCTGGCCAGCGTGGCGGTACGGCGCACGGTGGTCCTCGAGCATCCCTTCGATGAGGATCCTGCGATGCGTGGGTCCGAGGACTACATCCTGTGGCTGAAGATCAACGCCGAGCATGAGCTGCACTACCTCGCCGATCCGCTGCTGCTGTATCGATGCCATCCCGGTCAGATCCATCGAGACGGGCTCGAGCAGCTGCGCAAGTGGCAGACCATCCTGGGCGACGACGATGTCGTCGCTGCGTACGGCGACGGGATTGTCAGCCTCGGCCTGGAGCTGATCGAGCTGCGGGCGGCCTTCTGGCGCGCGGACGTCGGCGACGGCGCGCGACGCCTGGCCCGTCTGACGCGCTGGCTGTTCACCTCGCAGCGAACCGCCCTGCTGACCTATGTGCGCTACGGATTCGTTCGCCGCGGATGGACCCTGCTGCGCCAGCGACTCAGCGGCCGGCTGGTCGGGGTGTGACGCCGACCCGGCCGAGGCTCGGCGGCGGACACGCGATCATCAGTCGCTCAGGATCTCAGGGCTGAAGACCGCTCGCCAGTGACGCAAGCCCGTCCGTCACGGCGATCGCCGGCCTCCAGTCCAGCTCCCGCTCGGCGCGCGAGATATCGGCCCGAGCCCGGGTCTGATCGCCCGGACTCGACTGACACTCACGGACCGGATAGTCCGGGTCGAGGCCGAGCGCCTCGGCGAGGCTCCGGATGAGCTGCGCCACCGTGGTCGTGACGCCCGTGCCGAGGTTGAATGCGCCGCTCACCGGGCGTTCGATCGCTCGGATCCAGGCCGCCACGACGTCATCGACGTGCACCAGGTCACGCTCGCGATCCAACGCCCCGGTCACCGGGATCTCCCGGCCGGCAAGCATGTAGGCGAGGTAGATGCTCGCCATGCCCTGGCGCAGTTCGGTGAGATCCTGTCCAGGGCCGTAGACGCTGAACATCCGCATCGAGACGGTCCGCAGGCCCTGGTCGGCGGCGATGGCGAGGATCCGCTCGGCGGCCAGTTTGGAGGCGCCGTAGTAGGAGATCGGAACAGTCGGTCCTGTCTCGGTCATCGGCAGGCGCTCCGGCTGCCCGTAGACCGACATCGAGCTTGCCTGGATGAACGTGCTGACCCCCGTGCGCAGGGCCCACGCGCTCAGGAGGGCCGTCGAGCGAGCGTTGGCGTCGAGGTCGCCCGCCGGGTCATCAAAGGACTTCTCTCCGGAGGACTGGCCGGCGAGATGACAGACGACATCGGCCTCGAGGCCGGCGAGCGCCTGTTCGGCGGTTCGGTCGCCGAGGTCGACCCGGATCAGCTCGATGCCCTCGGGCACATTGGCGAGCGACCCGGTGCAGAGATTGTCGGCGATCACGACCTCGTAGTCCGCGTCGCGCAGGCGCCGGGCCAGGTGGGAGCCGATGAAACCTGCGCCGCCGGTGACCAGGACGCGGGTCAGCGGGCCGGCTCCAGCTCGTAGTACTGCAACCGCGGAAAGAAGTTCGGATACATCAGCATCGACAACCAGGCCTGCAG
Source organism: uncultured Solirubrobacteraceae bacterium (assembly GCA_963744845.1). Taxonomy (GTDB): domain Bacteria; phylum Actinomycetota; class Thermoleophilia; order Solirubrobacterales; family Solirubrobacteraceae; genus Palsa-465. The sequence goes on along the minus strand of CAVUVE010000005.1, from coordinate 19,897 downwards.
CAGCGGGTTGCCCGGCTCGGGAAACACGTTGACCAAACCCTGGTTGACGACACGGACGTCTGCGTGGCTCAGTATCCGGTTGAAGTCGGCGGGCGCGAACTCGAAGATGTGACCCTCGACCATCGGCCAGCCGGCCGGCCGTGCCGAGATCCGCGTACGCCGCAGCCACGGAATGGTCAGATGGATCCGCCCCCGGCACACCCGGGCCAGCTCGTTGAGGGTCGTGATCGGGTTCGGTACGTGCTCGAGGGTCTCGCAGCAGAGCACGATGTCGAATGCCCGGTCGTCGAAGGGAAGCCGCTCGATGTCGGCGAGCAGCGCGCGATATCCCCCCGCCGCGATCTTGTCCACGCATTCCTGAAGCAGGTTGATTCCCACCGCGTCCTCGGCGCCGATCCGCCGCAGGAAGAAGGCATCCGACGCCCCGGCATCGAGCACCGAACGCGCTCCCACCGGACCGATTCGCCGCCGCAGCAGTTCGGTGAGCTCGTACAGCTGGGAGGCGACGTGCAGCCGGACGAATTCGTCACTGAGCAGATCATGCTCGCCCCAATGTGCCGTGATCGCTGACCAGCCGGCGCTCTCACACCAGAGGCGGTAATCCGCGTCGGAAGCGAGCTTGTCGCGATGGCGGCGTAGGGCAAGGGGCTTCCAGAGGAAATCTGCCGAGCCGATCCCGATCTGCGATAGCAGGCGCTTGGCGCGCTGGCGAGGACGGGCGGCCGTGGCCTGATCGGCGGGCGGCGTGGCCTGATCGGCGATGGTCACGCCGCCACGCAACCGCTCACGCGTGGCTCGCTTTCTGGGTGCTGGACCACGCTGGTCACCACACCGACCGTCCCCCGTCCATGACCACGTTCTGGCCGGTCATGTAGGCCGACGCATCCGAGCACAGGAACTGCACGGCGGCTCGGTACTCATCGACGGCCGCCATACGCCCCATCGGGATCCGATCGCAGAGGCGCAGCACGAACGGCTCGGGTTGTCCCGCCTGCACCCCTCCCGGCGAGAGCGCATTGGCGCGGACGCCTCGGTCAGCCCAGTAGGTCGCGAGGTAGCGGGTCAGCCCGATGAGCCCGTGCTTGACGACCGAATAGGTCACCGGTTTGACCGGCTGTTCGTCGACGTTTCGGCCCGCGATCGCGTACAGCCTCTGATCGGGTGCGATCACCGCCAGGTCGGACGCGATGTTCAGGATGACCCCACCGGCCCCGGCGTTGGCCATCCAGCCTCCGAACGACCGCGCGCAGCGATATGCGCCGGTGAGGCCCACCGCCAGGTCGGCATCCCATTGCTCATCCGGCAGCTCTTCCAGTCGTGACAGCTCGTGTCCGGCCGACTCGACCTTGGGATTGCGAGCAGCGTTGTTGACGAGCACGTCGATCCTCCCGCGCCAGTCGAGGATACGGTCCCGGCAGCGGTCGACGGCCGCCTGATCGGTGATGTCGACCATCAGCGGCAACACCGTGTCGCCGTGGTCGGTCATTCTGGACAGGGCCTCGGAGTCGACGTCGATCAGCACGACGGCGGCGCCGACCTCGAGCAGTGCCGCGACGTGTTGCTGACCCAACAGTCCGCAGGCGCCCGTCACCACGGCGACGCGCCCGTGCAGCGAGAAGCGGTCGGTCACCGGCGCCCGCGGCCTCCATGGCGTTCGGCGCCGGGCGGGAACGTCCCCCTAATCAGCTTTGCGCACACCGCCAGCGAGCCTACTCGCTCTCAGCTGGGGAGGTCGTCGTGGCGCCGTTTATCCTGATGGCAATGACTGATGACCAGACTCCGATCAGCACCTACCGCAGCGACAGAGAGGCGTCGGCGCGGGCCAGGATGCGCCAGCTCCTCGACCACTCCCCGATCGCTGGCGAGGAGTTGTTGGCAAACCTGGGTGTGTATTTGAACCGCCAGATGCTCACTCGCTTTCTTGTGATGAGCGAGATGTACCGCGAGGTCCTCACTGTGCCAGGCGTTGTCATGGAGCTCGGCACGCGGTGGGGGCAGAACCTGAGCCTGTTCCACTCCCTGCGCGGCATCTACGAGCCATACAACCGGACGCGAAAGATCATCGGCTTCGACACGTTCGAGGGTTTCCTGGACGTCACCGACCGTGACGGTTCGGCCGACGTGATCCAGCGAGGCGCCTACGCGACCACGACCGGCTATGAGAAGCACTTGCAGGAGGTCCTCGAGTGTCACGAGGCGGAGAGTCCGCTCTCTCATATCCGGCGGTTCGAGATCGTCAAAGGCGACGCAACAGAGACGCTGCCCCGCTACCTGACCGACCATCCGGAGACGATCGTCGCGTTCGCCTACTTCGACTTCGATCTGTATGAGCCGACCAAGCGATGCCTGGAGGCCCTACGGGGTCACGTCACCAAGGGAACCGTGCTGGGGTTCGACGAGCTCGTTCACCCTGACTTCCCGGGGGAGGTCGTGGCGCTGCGGGAGACTCTGGGCCTCGACACGTATCGCCTGCGCCGCTTCCCAATCGACTCGTTGCCTTCCTACCTCGTCATCGAGTGACCGCCCCAGAGTTCGGCGACGCGGTCGCGCGCCGCGCGCACCCACGAGACCTCGTCACCGACCGATCCGCGTGCGACCTGCAACACCAGCGGCCGGTCCCACTGGCGGTCGATGAGCAGGTCGATCACTCCGGCGATGTCGGCGTCGCCCTCGCCGAGCGGCACCGTGATGCCGTCCCGTACTCGGTCCTTGATATGCACCGAACCGATCCGCGCGCCGTAGGCTTCCCATTCCAGGCGCGGATCGAAGCCCCGTGATGCGGAGTCCCCCGTGTCGTAGTTGACGCAGACGAGCGGGTGCGGGATGCGCTCGAGCAGATCAGCGAACGCGTCGGGGCCAAGATCCGTCTCGAGATGAAGCTCGACCGAAGTCCGCTCCAGCGCGCCGATGCTCTCACTGACGACGCGAACGAGGGTGTCAGCGTCCTGGGCGGTCCGCAGGCGCGCGTTCTCGATGCACGGCATGACGACACGGGTGATCCCGGCATCGCCGGCCGCCTCGATGAGATGGCGCATCTGCGGGCCGGCGTCGGGATCGCGTACGAGTGGATGATCCTTGAACCAGTCGGCGCACAGTGAGCGGACCGCGACACCATGTCGTTCGGCCTCGCGACGGATCTCGCCCCGTCCCGCCGCGGTCATGATGGGATTCTCCCTAGCGCCGTAGGGCCCGTACACCCACTCCAACCCGGCGAGTCCGGCGGACGGTGCGAGCGCCAGTTCGGCGCGCCACCGCGAGAGCGGAAACGCTTGGATGGGGGCCCCCTCCGGCGGGCCCAGGCGCCCCTGCAGACAGTGGATCTCGACGGGGGGCACCGGCGGCCGATGGTATCTTGCCGCGTCGGTGACGGGCCTGCACGTACCCGCGATCATCGCCGCGCGCGGCGGATCGAAGGGCATCCCGAGAAAGAACCTCGTCGACCTCTGTGGCAAGCCACTCATCGCCTGGACGATCGAGCAGGCGCTGGAAGCTGAACGCGTGGACGACGTGTGGGTCACCTCCGACGACGAGGAGATCCTGGAGGTGTCGGCGGGCTACGGAGCCCGGCCGATCCGTCGGCCAGACGCCTTGGCCTCGGATGACGCCTCGTCGGAGGCGGCGTGGGCACATGCGATCGACGTCATCGAAGGTGAGCGGGGTCGGGCGGACGTCGTCTGCGCGCTGCAGGCCACCTCACCCGTCCGGGAATCGTCTGACCTCGATCGCGGCGTCTCGGACTTTCTGCGGCAAGGGTGCGACTCGTTGTTCTCGGCCTCCCAACTCGACGACTTCATGATCTGGGAAATGGCCGAGGACGGGACCCTCCGGGCTGTCAACTACGATCCGGCCGCGCGGGGACGGCGTCAGGATCGCGGTTCGCAGTTCGTCGAGAATGGCTCGTTCTACCTGTTCCGCCCGTGGCTGCTCAGAGACGGGGGAAACCGTCTCGGTGGCCGCATCGGGATGAGCCTGATGCAATTGTGGAAGGCGTTCGAGATCGACGACGAGGAAGGACTGGAGATGTGCAGAACGCTGATGGCGCGGTACATCGTCGCATGAGCCGGGTCGTCTACCTCAACGGCGAGATGGTTGCCGAGGCCGACGCCAGGATCTCCATCTACGACTCGGCGCTGATGTTCGGCGACATGGTGTTCGAGATGACCCGCTCATTCGGCAAGCGCCAGTTCCGGCTGCGAGATCACCTCGAGCGCCTGTACGCATCGATGACCGCGGTACGGATCCCGCAGCCGATGTCGATCGAGGAGATGGAGCGGCTCTGCATGGACGTCCAGCAGGCCAATGAGCCCAGCTTCGCCGACACCGACGAGCATCGCCTGATGGTGAACGTCAGCCGCGGTCCGCTCGGCTTCTACCGGGAGGTGCTCGGTCGGACCGAGCCGACCGTCGTGATCGCCGACTTCCCGCTGAGGTGGACCGTGTCCGCGATGGCGCACCTGTTCGACTCCGGGATCAACGCGGTGATCCCGTCGCAGCGGGCGATTCCGGGGCATCTGCTCGACCCGAAGATCAAGAGCCGAAGCCGCCTGCACTACCAGATGGCCAACATCGAGGTTGCCAACTTCGCTGGGCGCGACAACTGGGCCTTGCTCCTGGATCCCGACGGGTACATCGCGGAGGGCACCGGCGACAACTTCTTCCTCGTCTCCGGCGGCGAGCTGCTCACGCCCGAGCCCCGCAACATCCTGCGTGGAATCAGCCGCGCTTACGTGTTCGAGCTCGCAGCCGAGCTGGGGATCCCATGCCGTCGAGGTGAACCTCGAGCCCTACGACGTGATGACCGGCGACGAGGCGTTCATGACCGGCACGCCGTTCTGCATGCTCCCCGTCACCGGCGTTAACGACCTGCCGATCGGAAACGGGCAGGTCGGTCCTGTATTCGAACGGCTGCTCGCCCGGTGGTCTGAGAACGTGGGGATTGACATCGGCGGGCAGATCAAGGCGTGGGCGGCGGACATCGCAGGTTCGCCGGCGTACGGCGCGCCGACGCCGTACGCGTTTCGCCCGCGGCGCTGATCGGGGTGACTCAGCCCGCGACGAAGTAGCGAAGCTTCTTGGCGACCTGGCGCTCGGCGTCGCTGACGCGCTTGTTGCCGCTGCCGTAGATCACCGGCAGCAGCCGGATGTCACGCACCATTCGCTCCAGTCCGGGCCGCTCGACCGATGCGGCCTGGTCGGAACCGTACATGGCGCGGTCCAGCGTGATGTGACGCTCCACGGCGACGGCGCCGAGTGCTGCGGCGGCGACCGAGCACAGCAGGCCGACCTCGTGGCTGGAGAACCCGACCGGCGCTTCATAGCGTTCGGCGAGCTCCCCAATGACCGCGAGGTTTGCATCATCATCGGGCATCGGATACGTCGCCACCGAGTGCATGAGGGTAAACGGACACTCGGCGTCGCGGAAGATCTCAACGGCCCGGTCGACGTCACTCCACTCGCTCATCCCGGTTGACATGAACGTGTGAACCTTGAGCGCGGCGACTTCCCGGATGAAGTCGACGTGGGTGAGCATCGCCGACGCGATCTTGTGGTGAGGCGGGTCGTAACCGGCGAGGAAGCGCAGGCTCTCGGAGTCCCACGCGGACCCGAACCATTCAATGCCGACGGCTCGGCAGTGAGCGTCGATCTCGTCATACTCGGGGCGCCCGAATTCGAGCGCCTCCTTCTGCTCACGCTGGGTGGTGCCCCACGGACTCTCACGCGGCGCCGCCAGCTGTTCAGGGCTGTAGACGACATCGACCGTACGTTTCTGGAACTTCACCGCGTCACACCCCGCGTTCGCAGCCATGTCAATCAACCGTCGAGCGACATCGAGATCGCCGTTGTGGTTGATTCCCACCTCGGCGATGATGTAACAGCGGGAGCTTGGTCGGGGCATCGCCCGATGATAACCACAGGACGGTGGACGGCGTCAGCGTCGGAGCCGGTAGCCTCTCGCTCGTGACGGGAAACCCGCCGCGTATGCTGCGCGATCGTGCACGCCGGCTCGCGGAGGCGGTCGACGCCTTCGTGGAGCTCAGGAAGCCGACCTGCGCGACGCCATCGCGCTGCTCCAGGGCGGAACGCTGTGATGGACGTGGCTGGATTACGACGTACTGCTTTGATCTCGATGGCACGCTCTGCAGCAACACCAACGGGGCTTATGAGCTCGCGACGCCCGACACATCGGCGATCGAGCGGGTCAACGCGCTCGCCCGGGCCGGGCATCACATCCTGATCTTCACCGCTCGGGGGTCGACGACCGGAATCGACTGGCGGCAACAGACACTCGACCAGTTGCGCACGTGGGGGGTAAGGTTCGATGAGTTGCGGCTCGGCAAACCCGCGGCCGACGTTTTCGTGGACGACCGCGCATATCACGTCGATGCCTGGCGTTGGGGCCAGACCACGGTGGTGGCGCTCCAGCCCGGGGTCGATCCGGACCGCGACGCGGCGATGGCCGACGGTTTGACCGGCGTGCCTGCGCCGTTCACCGGGCGGCTGGAGGTGGGGCGTACCTTCGACGGCCGGGCGCTGTGGCTGGAGGAGCATCTGGACGCGGTGCTGAAGGGTGTCGATGTGGCCACGCCACGCACGCACCTCGTCGCACGGCTTCGGCAGGCGATCGAGCCTCCGACCGGGACACTCGGCCCGGTCGGCGAGGTCATCTTCAGCCTGCACTGCGCAGGGGTCCCCAACCCGGCGTACATCGACCTCCTCGATGGTGCCCCCCCCATCGACCGTCGCTGTCAGCTGCCGGCCGTGGTCGGCTGCGGCGGCGGCGCTCTCCGTCCGGCTGCCGGAGCCGTCATGGGATGGCGTCGACTTGGTGGGCGTCGACGGGCGGCGGCTACGAGGCCGCCCGCCGGGCGGGATCACGGCGTCCAAGCTGATGGCGGCAGCCCGGACCGCCGGTTTCGACGTCGACCTCGACGTCGACGATCCCGAACGGATGGCTGACGGCGAGCTCGTGCTGGTCTCCTCGCCGTTTCCCGTCCTCACCACAGCGGCTCCGGGCGCCGGCGCCCGAGGCCTGGCCGATGCGTTCGCCGAGATGACCGGCGTGAATCCGCTGGACGAGCTACGAGGATGCTGGCGGGCTGTCGGCGGGCGCCAAGCGATCTGAACACTCCGGCGCCACGCGGTGAGACTCGGCGAGGGCCGTCGCGACGACGGCTGCCGCTCGCTGGCCCGCTCGCCCGTCGTCGGTGGAGATCCCGTAGGCGCAGAGGAACGCCGCGTCGCCCGGGTCGGGGCCGAACCGTCCTCCATGCAGGTGTGCAACCAAGGCGTCGCACAGCTCCGCGGCTCGACGCGCGCGCCACCGCGGCGCGCCGGAGCGCGGGCCCGCCCGGCGCCGGATCCCAGTAGCGAAGCAGCACGAACGTCCGCCGGCGGGCGGCCAGGGCCTGCAGCAGCGTCGTGGATGGATGTCGAGGACGACGACATCGACGGATCCAAGGAGGTCGGCGAAGCTCGCCTGGCGGGCGCGAGCTCAACCCCGGTACGCCAGATGCATGACCCGACCCAGACCGGGGCGCCTGAGGGGTGTGGCTTGATCCATAGCCGGCATCCGCCTTCGCGCCGCCAAGCTGACGAGCGTCTTGAGGATCATACCTGGTCCTGTAGAGCCACCGGTCCGAGAATCCCGGGCTCGACGCCGAGATACCACTCGTTGCCGTTGTAGTTGGTCGGGGCGAACAGCACGCGCGGATCCTCCCAGCCGGCGGTGCAGGCGGTGTGGCGCGCAGCTCGTCGAGTGCGCCGGAGCCGACGGAGGTCACCCGGGCGTGGGCCAGCGGGCATGGTCGTGGCGTAGGCGTTGGCCGCGGCCGATCCTACGCGAGGACGGGTCGGCGGTCATCATGTCGGCGAAGCCCGGAACTGGGAAGTCGCCGGCTCCCGGTCATCATCCCGTGCTGCCACACGCAGACCGGGATGCCCCGGGCGCGAGCCGCCTGGTTGACCGAATGGCCGCGGCCACGGCCGTGGAGCTGCGGAGCACCGCGCGCACCCGGTGCCGGCGCTTGACCGCCGAATCGGTCGACCGCCTCACTGAGCCACCGTGCGCCCCGTGACGCCAGATCCACGCCAGCCGTCGGCCAGCAGCGGATACAGCGACACGCCGGCCACGGTCAATCGGGTGCGCAACTGCCGTTCGATCGCGGGCTCAACGCTGCTGGCCGGCCCAGGACCATCTGGTGTCGGCATGAACCGCTCTCCAGCGCCAACAGAATCCGTTCATGCCGGCGCGCAGCCGGGGCGCCAGCTGCAGCCATTCCTGGCGCGCGCCGACGACGAGCACGCTGTCACGCCACGGCTCACGGTCCCCAGCATTCCCGGAAGGTCGCGCCGGGAGAAGCTCTCCGCGAGGGTCGCGGCGAGCACCGAGCGGCCGAGGCGTCGCGCAGCCAGGCGCGCACCCGCGCCGGCGCGGATCGTCTGCCGCGAGGGCGGGTTCGCTTCTGGTCAACACCACGGACCCGCCGGCACACGGCCGGCGACTCGGCCCCAGAGCGTCTCGGCGGCGGAGAAGAGCAGACCGTATGCCCCGGGAGCTTGCGGCGGCCGGAATGGATCACCGCACGTGCTCCGCATGGGCCTCGAGGATCCGGCGGAGCCTGACCGCCCGCGCGGCGACCGAGTCCCGAGAACCATCAGCGGGAAGAGGTAGAAGCGAAACGGGCGCAGCCCCTCCCGGGCCAGGCGGGGGTCTCGGCATGCAGCAGCTCGTCCAGGTCGTCGCACAGCCTTTCCATCGCGCCGTGTTGTCGCCGGCACGCTCATCAGCTCGGCCATGCGAGGTGATCCTCGGGAATCGAGTACGCGGTCCGTGCCGGTCGAGCTCCACCATCGCCGCCGGGGCCGAGCGCCGCCCAGTGGCGCTTGCCGCGCGGCCGAGATCGCGCATCATCGGTGACGTGACGCCCGTGCTCCGCGAGGAGCAACCGCGGACGGTCGTCTGGGAGCGGTGGGGCCGTCACGCCGGCCCGCGGCAGCAGTCATCGACGATCCGCTGACGGGCCCGCCCGTCGCGAAAGGGATCCAGCCGGTCGATCGCCTCCGGCTGCTCGAGCGCGTAACTGTCGTAGTCCCGCACCGCTCGTCCGAACATGGCCTCCAGTCGCGGATGGCGAGCTCGCGATCATGTCCGGGAACACGGCAAATGGGCCGGTCCCGGACTCCAACGGGTCGTAGAAGATCACCCGCTTGTCGAGCATAAGGCCGAGCCCGCCGGGAGTTGTCCACGCCGAGGCGATGACGATGTCCGCGAGCGGCGACGAGGTCGCCGAGGTCTGACGGGCCCGCCGGGCGAAGTCGAGGTTGTCGGGAAGGGACCCGCGGGACCGACGACCGCGGGATCTGATGCCAGCACGTCGGCGTCCTGCGGATCCTTTGTCTTGACGGTGAACCGGCAACCTGGATACGCCGCGCCAACGTCGACGCAGTCGGTGAGCAGGCCCACGACGTTTTCGTGACTGAAGCGACCGGTCAGCTCGTTGGTGAACATCGAGACCCGCACGATCTTCGCCCGCGCGCGGCCGTCGTGCCGGACGGCCGTCGTTCTCAGTGCATCCGACGACCGCCACGTGCTTGATGGACTCGCTTGAGCCCGGCAGCACATCTCGCCACCCGGCGCCCCAGGCGAGGTAGACGTCGTAGAAGTCAAAGGCATCCTCGAACACGCTGTCGTAGGTGATGCGGTTCTGATAGCCGACCGCGCGCGCGCCAAAGCGGCGTGAGAGCGCGGTCACCACGGCGGAGTCAAGACGCAGGCCGGCGTCGCCGTTGGGCGCGAAGGTATGCAGGACGTTGCGCGGGCGGTAGCCGCCGAACAGCGCGGTGACGGTGGCGATGTCTGCGACCCCGCGGCCGCCCGATCGGGCCAGGCACGCCGCATCGGGGCGGATGGCGTGGGTCAGAACGGCCGCGGCCAGGCGACCCAGCAGGGCGACACCCGCAAGGGCATAGGCCTGACGGCGCAGGTCGACGACGGAGAAGCCCTGCCTCCGGATGGCCGCCATCTCCGCCTGAGCAGACCTGCCTTCTCGACGGTAGTGGCGTCCCTGCTCCGGTGTGAGGTAGTAGAGGATCTCCTCCCGCGCGATCCGCCGATCGGACTCGATGAAGTTGGTGTCGGCGGGGCCGCCGCCGAAGCGGTCGGGTGAGATGAATTCGATCGCCGCGGTGAACGCCTTTCGACGCCCGACGCGGACTCCACGCCGAACGATCGCGCCCGCTATGTGGCCGAGGCTGACGGCAACCCACCAACCGTTGACCGCCGCCTGCAGTGCTCGGCGGTGGCGCTCCGGCGCGCGGATCACCTCGACGCCGAACTCCCGAGCCAGCTCGGCGGCCACGATGTCGACCCAGGCATCGGGCCACAGAGAGCTCCAGAGCACCGCCGGACTCTGCATCTGCGACCTGATCGAGACCCGAGGACGACGGCGCGGACCTCCGGCCAGATGTCATCCCATGCGAAACGCCGCTGAAAGTACGCTGTTGCCGCCTCGGGACCAAGGACCTCGGCCAGCGCCCGTGCCCAGCCGGGTTGCCCAAGGTCGTCGGTCAACTTGACGACGATCCGCCCCACCAGGCGCATGCCCTCGCCGATCCGGCGTGTCGCGGCGGTGTCGAGTGCCCCGGGCCCACCGGCTCGGACCGGTGCGCCGGCGAGCAGCGAGTAGGCCCCATACAGCCAGCGCTCGGGCATGTGCAACCAGCGGTGCAGCGCCTTGCCATAGCGCGGCAGGCCCCCGGCGACGATCGCCGTCGGCCGGTACCCCGCCGCCCGAAGACCGATCAGCGCCCAGACCGAGGCTTCGCGGACGCAGACCGCCCGCCGGTCAGCCACTCGCCACTACTTCGCTGCGCGGCGGACCCTGGATCGCGATGCCGACGGCTCCGCGGGCGCAACGTGTCCACGGGCCACGGCCTGGATGACCGCGGCGAGGCACAACGGGAACACGTAGACCCAATAGGGGAAGCCGGTGTCGTAGGTGAGCAGGTTCTCCAACCCCAGCCCGACGGCCATCCCGAAGGCGCTGTCCTGGGCGAACCGGAGGGCGCGGAGCTCTGGGTCCACGGCCTCACGGCGGGTCAACCGCGACCGGAACAGCTGCACGAGAGTCACCGCGAAGGCGAGCATCAGCAATACCCCGAGGATCCCGAAGTCCACCAGGAATTCGAGATAGATGTCATGGGGGTTGGTGACCTCGTCTCCGTCACTCAGACGCAGGTACAGGGCGCGGGCGAGGGGATTGGACAGACCCGAGGTGGCGCCGGGGATCGGATAGCGCATCGCGTTCATCGCCATGTCCGGGCCGACTCCGAGCGGGAACATGTACCCGGACACATCGAGTGCGCGTTTGCCGTAGGCCAGGCGCTCAACCCCGTCGGCCGTGTCGAAGTAGTTGGAGCGCACACTGCCCCCCAGCGCGCGCCCGACCTCGGTGGCCGGGTTGTGATCCGGGGCGGCGATCGCGAGCGCAGCGATGATCACCAGCAGTCCGCCGCCGGCGATTTTGAGCTGCCGGCGGGTGGCCACGGTCGCGAACAGGTCGATCACGCCGGCCACTGCCCCCACGATCGGGGCGCGCTGATAAGTCCCGATCAGCGGAAACCAGGCGATCGCAAACGCCCCCCAGGCCAGCCGCCGCCCGGACAGCGCGAGGTAGAGCGAGGCGCAGATCGCGAGGATCAGGAACGTTCCTACTCGGTCGTACGACGTGAACACGATGCTGTTGAACCGGCCGGCGTGTACGGCGTAGCGCCGCAGCTGGGGACGAGATCGAAGTTGAAGAACGCCAGGCGCTCGATCGCCAGCTCCACGCCCGAGGACGCCAGTAGCCAGAAGAAGGGCTCCAGCTGCGAGCGGCGGCGGATGAAGCGCGCGATACCCGCGACGAGGATCAGCACGTAGAGCATCGAGACCGACCGGCATGATCCGGTAGGGGAGGTGGGCGTACGCGTTGAGGAAATGCGACATTCCGCTGGCCTGGTCAGGCAGCACAGCGTCAAACCAGCCGAAGGAGATGATCAGCGACACCAGGCCGGCGCCCAGCAGCCATGCCGACAGGTGTGCCACTCGTCGGACCGCGCCCCGGGCGGGCGTGCCGGTCCGGTGCGTGATCATCGCCACGACGATCCCCAGGGCGGCGATGGCCTCGAACACATTGAAGACGGTGATGCCCGGGGGAAGTCATAGCGCCCGCCGGTGAGGTAGGTCAGCCGCAGCGCCTTGGGGAAGATCAGCCACAGTCCGACGTAGACGTAGAGCAGGATCTCCGGCCGCTTGATCCGCGAGGCCACTCGCACGTAGGCTGCGACCAGGCACAGCAGCGCGAGGATCAGGAGCGCCAGAATCATCAGGCGAGGCCCGGCTCGGATGACGCCGCGCGGCGCATTCAGCCGGCGAGCGTCCGGGAGCGGATCTGGCGCCAGACCCCGGTGCTGTGCATGCCCCACGCCGCGAGTGGCAGCAGCGCAATCAGCGAGATCGCCGCGTAGAGCGCGGCGTCGAGCACGGCGGCCGGGCCATGACCGGTCGCCGGCAGCAGCGCGACGATGATCCCCCCGGTGCCGGCCCCGACCAGTGCGCTCAGCGCGACCCGCAGCGCGACGGCTGCGCCGAACAGTTCGCGGCCGGCTGTGGCCATGATCCAGGCGTAGTAGCCCATCCACCCGGCCAGAGTCCCGACCGCGATCGCGTGCAGCGACAGGCCGCCGATGGCGATCGCCAGGCCGAGCGCTGCGAAGTGGGCCCCGAGCGCGACCAGATTGGAGATCCCCAGCTTGAGAAACCTGCGGTCGAGCATCCAGAAGTTGCGGATAATTGTCGTCTGGGGCACGAAGAACGCCGAGAAGGCGAGGATGTTGAGGACTCCCCGGCTGGGAGCGTAGGCGGGCAGGATCGTCGCGGTCAGCAGGTTCAATCCCTGGACCGCGAGACAGATCACCACGGGCAACACGACGAGATACTCGAAAGTGAGAAAGCGGCGGGCGTCGTGGGCGACCTCGGCCCGTGGCACATCGGCTCCGACTTGGCGGAAGGCCCGCATTATGAAGACGTTGCCGAGCGGGCCGGGGACCATCGTGACCTGAAGGAAAACGATCCGGGCGAAGCTGTAGATGGCCAGATCCTTGATCCCGAGCAGGCTGGTGACGAACAGCAGGTCAAGTGATCCGACGAGCACCTGCGGGAGATCGACGACCCGCAACGGTAGGCCGAGCGCCAACAGCGACCGCACCTCCGAGCGTCGCAGTCGGCGGCCGATTTCGATGCCGGAGCGCCCAGCGGTCCAGTAGAGGAGCGCGACCTGGCTGACCCAGTAGGCGATTGCCGCCACCAGGAGCCCGTGGATCCCGCCCAGCCAGGCCCCGCCGGGCAGCAGGATCGCCCCCAGAATCGAGGAGCCCGCCAGCGCGCCGCTGAGCGCGACGTAGCTCTGGTGCCCCTGGTGGATCGTCGCCAGCGAGTCCTGCAGGCAGTAGAGGACGACGATCACCGCCGCCACCAGTGCTGAGGTGGACATCGGACCGCTCATCCCGCCGACGAGGACGAAGACGACGATTCCGAGCGCCATCACCAGGCCTTGGATGAATTCCGCCCACAACGCCGTCGAGCGCAATTTGACGACAGCGTCGGTGTCTCCCTTGCCCTCGAGCTGGGGAAGGCGGATCCCCGCGGCCGCGCTGATCCCGGGATCGAAGTTGGTCGCAAAGCCAACGACGACGGCCACGAAGTCGAACAGCCCCATCACCGAGGGGAGAAGGATATGACGCAGCAAGATGCCGTACACCAGGGTTCCGAGCTGGCCGATCATGGACCCACTGGTGTAGGTGAGTCCGTGCCTCACCGACCGTGGTAGTCGGCCACGGCGCGCACCGGTGATGGTCAACTGTGCCGTCCCCCCAAGCGGCTGATACTACCCTCGGCGGTGCCGACCTCCGCGGCCATACGCGACGCCCGGCATCCCGGCTGTCAGGGCCACTCGATACGATCTGTCTGGTGTTCGATCCCGCCGTTGATGCGCCTGCGGTGGCCGCGGCGCATGGTCTTGGGCGCCTGTGCTCATGTTGGGCCTGCCAGCGATGATGGACGACTTCTCGCAGGCGCCCGCCCGGGCCGTCCGGGCACTGTGATGGGCGCCGATCAGACGCTGTGGGCCGAGGATCCCGGTCTGGTGACCTTCTACGAGTGCCACCGCAACCGTCCCGAGCATCTGTACCCCTCCGAGCGACGGTTCCTGCCCTGGCTCGCCGCCTCGGCGGACTCCGTGCTGGATGTGGGCTGTGGCGCGGGGGCTTCGTCGAGGCCTGGCGCGCCTTTCCGCCCCGGGCATCACCTACACGGGCGTCGACGTGTCGGGCCCGCTGCTGGCGCGGCGCGCGCGAGCGCACCCGCGGCACGCGTTCCTCGAGGCCGACTGCGCCGACGGCGTCCCGCTGGCGGACGCCTATGCCGACGTCGTGGCGGCGCTCGGCTGGCTGCACTGGGAGGCACGCTACGCGACGCGCTGACCGAGCTGTGGCGCCTGACGGGCCACTACGCGTTCTTCGACCTGCGCCTCGTCGACGAGCCCGGGCCGACACGAATGCGGCCCCAGCGACTAGCCTTGACGCGCCGATTGCGATGGGCGCACAACGGTTCCGTACATCTGCGCGTCGTGGCCGGGTCGCCGACTGCTCGCCGGATCTGCTGCCCGGCTCGCATCCTCGCCCACGGCTATTGGGGCCGGCCCGCCGATACCGTGATGGGCGCCGCCAGCGAGTCTGCTTCGCCACGTTCGTGCTGGAACGAGGCGATCGCGGGCAGTGCCCTCCGAGTTGTGCCCTCGACCTGCCGCTGGACTGGCCACGGGCGCTGCACGGCCGCGCGCGGCTGGCCGGTCGTCGAGCGGCTCGACGAGCTCGTCGAGCGGCCGACGGAGCGCGCCGATGAGCCGTCGCGGCTCTGCTGCTCGGCCGGAAGGGCTCGACCGGGCTGCCGGGCAAGAACCTCCGTCCCGTGCTGGGGCGCCCGCTCGTCGCCTACCCGCTGCTGGCCGCCCAGGCCAGCCGGCAGCGTCGACCGGATCTTCGTCTCCACCGACGATCCGGACGATCGCGGCGATCGGGGTCGCGCACGGCGCCGAGATCGATCGATCGCCCGCCGGAGCTGTGCACGCCCGAGGCGCTCGGCGAGGACGCGTACAGACATGGCTACGAGGTGATCCGCGAACGCCTCGCCACGGCCGGCGAGGAGATCGAGATGCTGCCGCTGCTGTTCGCCAACGCGCCGACCGTCTCCGGGGAGACTGATCGACCGCGGCGTCGAGACGCTCCGGGCCGACCCGGCAGCTCGACAGCGCCGTGACGGTGTCGCGCTACAACATGTGGAGCCCGCTGCGGGCCCGCCGGCTCGACCCCCGCCGGCGACGCTCGACCCGTTCGTCCCGTTCGAGACGTTCGGCGATCCCGCCACGCTCAACTGCGACCGCGATCGCCAGGGCGACGTGTGTTCGCCGACATGGGGCTGTCGGTCGTCCGGCCGCGCTGCTTCGACGCCATGGAGGAGGGCCTGCTGCCGCAGAGCTGGATGGGCCAGCGGATCGCGCCGATCGAGTCCTGGGGTGGCTGCGACGTCGACTACGAGTGGCAGATGCCGGGCGTCGAGTTCTGGCTGACTCGGCAGGGGTTCGCGCCGGCCCCCCTGGAGGGCCACGACGGGGCGGCGGCTCCCCTGGAAGGCCGCAATGGCTGAGAGCATCTGCGTCTGCGCCGATCCGGAGGCCCTTGCCGAGCAGGCGGCACGGCATATTGCCGAAGCGGCGCGCCGGGCGGTCGCCGAGCGGGGCGGCTTCACCCTATGCCTGTCAGGCGGCGACACCCCCGCCCCCACGTACGAACGTCTTGCCGCGGGGCCTGACTCGATGCCGTGGGAGCACGTCCACGTGTTCTGGGGCGACGAGCGCTGCATACCGCTCGAGCGCCCGGACAACCATCACACGATGGCGACCCGGCACATGCTCTCCAAGGTTCCGATCCCGCCCGGGAACGTGCATCGCGCCCACGGCGAGGCGGCCGACCCGCGCGCTGCGGCGGATGCCTACGAGGCGCTCCTGCGGCGCTTCTTCGCAGCCGGATCTCCGTTTCCGGTCTTTGACCTGGTGCTGCTCGGGATGGGCGAGGACGGGCACGTTGCCTCGCTGTTCCCGGGTAGTGACGGCCTCGCCGAACGGACCCGCTGGGTCGCCGACCACGACATCGTCAAGCGAGGCCAGCCCGCCCACCGATTGACCCTGACGGTGCCGGCACTCGCCGCCGCGCGGGAGGTCGTGCTGCTCGTCTCCGGCGAGCTCAAGGCCGAGATGCTGGCGGCCGTCGTGGAGAGGGAAGCCGACGTCCCGGCGCGCGAGGTGACGAGCGGGGCCGCCGAGGTCCTCTGGTTGGTCGATCGGGAGGCCGCGAGCGCACTGCGCTCCGACCGCCTGGTGGGGGCGCCGTCCCGATGAGGGCTCTCGTCATGGGTGGCTCGGGCTTCATCGGCAGCCATGTGGCCGATGCTCTCCAGGCGGCTGGGCACGAGGTCACGGTGCTCGATCGCCGGCGGTCGCCGTACCTGCAGCCCGAGCAGCGGTTCATCCAAGCCGACACCCTGGATCGCGAGCAGATCAACGCGGCCGTCCAGGGCCAGGAGGCGGTCTACCACTTTGCCGGGATCGCCCATCTCGATGTCGGCCTCTCGGAGCCGATCGGCACGGTGCAGCAGAACGTGCTCGGAACGGTCATCGCGCTCGAGGCGGCGCGACTCGCCGCCGTGAAGCGATTCATCTATGCGAGCAGTATCTACGTCTACAGTGCCGGCGGCTCGTTCTACCGGTGTAGCAAGCAGGCCGCCGAGCTGTACATCGAGGAGTACCAGCGCCTGTACGGGCTCGACTTCACGATCCTCCGCTTCGGAACCGTGTACGGCACGCGGGCGGATCGGCACAACAGCGTACGCGGGTACCTCCAGCAGGCCTTGCGCACGCGCAAGATCACCGCGGCCGGCACCGGCGAGGAGATCCGCGAGTACGTGCACGTGCGGGACGCCGCCCGCTCATCGGTGCAGGTGCTCGACGAGGCGTTTCGCAACGAGCATGTCGTACTCACCGGCCACCATCCGATGCGCTTCGCCGATCTCCTGGCAATGATCCGTGAGATCGTCGGTGACGTCGAGATCGAGCTGCGGCCCCCCGATCACGACGACGCGCGGCACGGGGAGTCCGGGCACTTCTCGATCACCCCGTACAGCTTCCGTCCCCGGGTGGCGCGCAAGCTCGTTGCCAACCCTTATCTGGATATGGGGCAGGGGTTGCTGGACTGCCTCGAGGAGATCTATTTCGAGGAGATGGGCGACGGAACGCTCTCATCAGGCGAGGAGATACCGGGCCGTGCGCCGGACCGCTGACGAGCTACGGGCGACGACCGCGGCGATCCTCCGCGCCGCGGGGGCGGGGGACGACGAGGCCGAGACGGTCGCCGCCGGCCTCGTCGATGCCGAACTTGCGGGCCACGAATCCCATGGCCTGGTCCGCGTCTCCGAGTATCTGCGCCACATTCGAGAAGGACTCGTCGTGCCGGGCGCCGAGCCGGAGATCGTGCACGACGGAGGCGGCGCACTCGTCATCGATGGCCACTGGGGCTTCGGTCACGTGGTGATGGCCCGCGCCACCGAGTGGCTGATCGAGCGAACGCACCAGCATGGGGTGGCCGCGGTCGCGGTTCGCCGGTGTGCCCACGTTGGTCGCGTGGGCGCATATCCGGAACGCGCGGCGGACCGGGGCCTGGTGGCATTCGCGTTCGTCAACGGAGGCGGAGTGGAGCCGCGCGTCGCTCCGTTCGGTGGGCGCCAGGCCGTGTTCGGAACCAACCCGATTGCCGCCGCGGTCCCGATCCCCGGGTCGTCGCCGGTCGTCATGGACTTCTCCACGGCAACCGTCGCATCGGGCAAGATCCGCATCCTGCGTGATCGTGGCGAGTCGCTTCCGCCGGGCTGGATCCTGGACGCCGACGGCCTCCCGAGCACGGATGCCGCCGACTACTACGCGGGGGGCACCCTTCGTACGATGGCCGACCACAAGGGGTATGCCCTGTGTCTGCTGGTGGAGTTGCTCGCCGGGTGCGTCGCCGGGGCGGGATCGGTCGCGGTGCCGGACTCTGGCTACCGGTTGGGCAACGGGGTCTTCCTGCAGGCGATCGACGTCACCGCGTTCATGGACGTCGAGCGCTTCGCCGCACTCGCCGGCTCGCTTGTCGACGTCGTGCGAGCCACGCCGCCGGCCCCCGGCCACGAGCGGGTGCTGCTTCCCGGAGATCCTGAGCGAAACAGCACACAGCGACACTTGACCGACGGCTGCGACGTGGCTGAGTCGACGTGGGAGCGGATGGCCGCCGCCGCTGACGAGCTCGGGATCACGCTGTAGATGAGCATGACCCGCTCGCTGGAGGCGATCATCTTCGACTTTGACGGGGTGATCGTCGAGTCGCTTGAGGTCAAGACCGACGCCTTTCGGCGGCTGTTCGCCGACCGTCCGGAGCACGTCGAATCGATCGTGCGCCTCCACTTGGAGAACCCGGGGCTGTCGCGGTACGCGAAGTTCGAAATCATCTATCGCGATTTTCTGCGCCGGCCGCTCGCGCCCGACGAGATGGCCCGGCTCGACCGGGAGCTCTCCGCGCTCGTGTACGAGCGGGTTGTCGCCTGTGACTTCGTTCGGGGAGCGCCCGACCTTCTCGCGCGGGCCAACCGCTCCCTCGATCTCTACCTCGCCTCGGCCACGCCGCAGGAGGAGTTGGAGCGGATCGTGCAGGCGCGCGGTCTGGCGCCGCTGTTCGCCGGCGTGTTTGGCAGTCCCAGGGGCAAGCCGGAGATCATCGCCGGCATTCTCGAGCGCGGCCTCGCCGCGGACGCGGCCGTCTGCGTGGGCGACGCTCTCTCCGACTATCGGGCGGCGAGCGCCAACGGCGTCGCGTTCGTCGGCCGGGTGCCGGGCGGGGAGCCCGACCCGTTCACGGGACTCGGGGTCCCAACCGTTCGGGACCTCGCTGAGCTCGACGCGCGCTGGGATGAGCTGATCGGCGCTCGGGAGGCGACGCCGGACTCGACACGGGCTGCCCACCGATCGCGTGCCTAGCCCCGGGCCATCCGGGCTGACCTCATTGCACGGCGGTATCCGCTGATCGCCGGTACGGCGCGGATGCTCGACCGGGAGGGCTCCACCACTTGCCCGACCCCGAGCGTGCGTTCCGGCGGCTGGTCGAGCTGATCGCCGCCGGGGGACACGTACACATCTACCTGTACTGGGTGTGCTCGTCAGGACACGTTCGATCGCTTCTCGGCGCCGATCGAGGATCGCTTCACTCGCGCGGAGGTATTGGGGATCCTGCACCGCGCGGGAGTCGGTGATGTCGCGGTGCTGTCCAACGATGGCTGGCTCGGTGATGGACGCCGTCCTTATCCGGACGCCGATGTCGTGGTACGGTAGCCAACGGGCTGGTTCAGGTGAGCGGGGTTAGGAGCCGCATGCGCATTCTCATCACAGGTGGCGCGGGATTCGTTGGGTCGCACCTCGCCGAAAAGCTCCTCCGGCAGCACGACTCGGTACATGTGCTCGACGATCTCTCTACCGGCTCGATAGAGAACATTCGGTTACTGCGAGACCATGCGCGCTTTGACTACACGATCGAGTCGTGTCACGACAGTCGCATCGTCGCTGAGCTGGTCGATGAGGCTGACTACGTGTTCCATCTCGCCGCCGCCGTCGGCGTTCAACTGATCGTCGACAACCCGGTCCGCACGATTGAGACGAACGTGCACTGCACCGAGATTGTGCTGGCGCAGGCGAGCAAGAAGCGCCGGCCAGTGTTCATCGCG
>CAVUVE010000004.1:0-994884 GCA_963744845.1 uncultured Solirubrobacteraceae bacterium | reverse complement strand
GGCGCCGACGCCGCCTTGGAAGATGCGTGCACCGCGCGCAAAAGCAACAGTCAGACCACATCAACCTGGACGATGCCTTCGCGACCTCCGGCTTGGGAACCGACGAGGGAGCGTCTTTCTGCGCTATTTGCGAGCGATTGAGAGGCCGAAAACGCTGATTTGACGGGGTTTCCGACTCGGAAGGTTGCCCGCGACCGTTGCCCGAGTGACCGTTGCCCGACAGTTGCCCAACGTCCACTGACTGTTATAGGGTGGTCGCGATGCCACTCGCCCTGACACTGATGTGGCACCGCCGAATCCGTCGACGCGGCCATATCTGCGCCAGCGCACTGGCGGGGTCTACTGGTACGCAAAGTGGTCGCGGAGTGGCAAGCCGGTGGTGCGCTCGCTCGGGCGAGCGTGGGCCGAACCCGACGGTGACGGCGGTTGGCGGATGCGTCGTGGCCGGGTCGACGACGGCTGCCTGACCGAAGCCCAGGCCTACGAGCGGATGCTCGCCCTGGTCCGCGAGCACGACGCCGACCGGACGCTGATCGAGCAGGACTCCTCGGCGCGCGAGCGGCGCGGCGTCACGTTCCGCGAGGTCGCGCTCGATTACCTCGCGTGGCTGGCCGACGTGCGGGGGGCCAAGCCCTCGACGCTCCGGGCGCTGCGCTCGGAGCTGACCGAGCCGGGTATCCCCCACCTCCGCGGCACCGGCCATACCCCCGGCTGGATCATGGGCGCCCTCGGCGACAGGCCGGCGCGCGAGGTCACGACGCGCGAGATCAATCTCTTGCTCCGGAAGATCGCCGCCACCGGCGTCTCGCCGCGCACGGTCAACAAGGCGCGCCAGCTGATCCATGCCGTCTTCAACTACGGGATGCGCCCGCACACGTGGGGCCTGACCGAGAACCCGGCCAAGTGGGCCGACCGCCGCCGCGAACCCGAGCCAGGTCCTCTCCCCTACTACAGCGTCGAGCAGATCGAGGCCCTCGCGCGCGCCTTCGAGTCCGGAGCCCACCGCGATCCGCGAGCGCAGGGCGTCGGGGAGGAGGAGCTGGCGGCCCGAGCCGAGGAGGATGCTCCAGGACGCCGAGCTGGTCCGCGTCGCCGCCTATTCCGGCTTGCGCCAGGGCGAGCTCGTCGCGCTGCGCTGGCGCGACGTCCAGTTCCTCGGCCGCAAGCTCGTCGTCTCGCGCACCCTGTCAGGAGACGTCGAGTCCAACTCCACCAAGAGCGGCCGCTTCCGCGAGGTCCCTCTCCCCGACCAGGCGGCCGGCGCCCTCGATCGCCTCAGCCGCCGCGACAGCTACATCGGCCCCGACGAGTACGTCTTCTGCAACCGCTTCGGCCGTCGACTTGATCCGTCAGCCCTGCGGCGCCGCTACGACCGTGCCCGTGACGCCGCCGGATTGCCGCCGCTGCGCTTTCACGATCTCCGCCATACCTACGGCTCGCTGCTCGTCGCCGGCGGCGTCGACATCGTCTCGGTCAAGAGCGCGATGGGCCATTCGCAGATCGGGACAACTGAGCGTTACCTGCACGCGCGACCCGCGACCGAGCTCGCCGACCGGTTCACCACGGCGCTCGGCGGCTTCAGCGCCGAGCGCGCCGACGCAGACGCTCGCGTCCCGTAGCCCGGCGACCGGGTGACTACGCCGCGACGGTGCCAGCGCTGTGATGCGGCGCCGGCAAGCTGACCCCGCGCTCGCGCAGGTCCTCGGCATAGGCGCCCAGCGCCTCCTCGATGCCGGCCGCCACCTCGTCGCGAGTGGCCCCGAGCGCGACCACGCCGGGCAGATCAGGGATGTAGGCACCCCACCCGCCGTCGTCGGCCTGCTCATAGATGACGACGTATTCGCTCAACGAAGATGCTCCAGTCCGCTTGCTCTGCGGATGCTACCGAGGGTGCCCACAGGCACGGTGGCGCTCCCCTTGCCGGCGACGACGATGCGCTCGGGACGGTTCGGGTGCGCCCACACCTCATGAGACCCGCGCTGCCGGACCACTGTCCACCCCGCTTCGATCAACGCTGCGCGTACCTCCCGATACTTCTTGGGCACGTCTTCGACCGTATAGCCCAGCCCGGACACGCGTCCATGGCGGCTGGTTGCCCGCCTACCGCAGAATCCCGGTTTCGCGCCGCGTGCAATTTCACTGGTGCGCACTCCCCGAACGAGCAACGAGGAGCGGAGAAGTCACGGGCGTGTCTGACCCCGCGCGGTCGAGACCGTCGGCTGCCGCCGACTCTCGCCATCGATCTCGCTCCGCTCGATCAGGATCACGCGACGTACCTGTGCGCACGACTCACCGCTCCCCCTGTATCGCGGGGGTCCCCTGTGGTCCGGCTTCGGGGTCGCGACCCGCCGATGCCTACCAGGTACCTATGCGCGGCTCTCGACGCAGTTGGCGCGCCGTGCTGGCCACGAAACGAACGACCAAGCAACCGCATTGAGCCGCGGCGGGGCGCGTAGCAAATAGCAGCAACGAGGAGGGCGCGGGGACGGGCCGCTGCGAACTTCGAGAGAGCGCTAACTGTCTCTTGGTTGGCGGGGGCACATGTCACCGACCTCCAACGCTGTAACCGATGATTCTTAGACCCGCGCGTTCCGCGAGTTCATCGATCCTCCGAACGATCGGCCGGATCGAACGAGCGGGCCGTGCTCGTCGACCTCAATGCCAACGATGGGTTCACCAGATTTTGGCCGCTGGACTCTCCGGCGCTAACTCACGAGGAGTCGGTGCCGACGTGAGCTGGTAGATCTCGTACGGACGCCGTTTTCGTCGGTGTAGGCCCAGCCGTCCGGCATCGGAGCGGGCTCCATGCGTTCGCGCCAGTGAAGGTGCATCGATCGAGCGGCGATGCCTCCGACTCGAATGGCTCCCGCCTCGCCAGTAGCTTCAACTTTGCAGGCAAGGCTGACGACCTCGCCGATGATGTCTGCATGGCGCTTGGTGGTGGGGCTACCGAGCACGAGGACCGCTGCCTCCCCAGCATCGATGCCGACGCGAATGTCGATGGGTGGCAGGCCCGCCTCGATGAACTCAGGGTTGAGGGCGTCGTAGACGAGCGCTCGCATCGTGAGGGCGCAGTCGATCGCGAGGTCGTTCTGGGTATTCATCGACGGCCCGGCGCGGAACCCGATGAGGCCGTCCCGGATATCTCAGAACCTGGCCGCGAAACAGCGGAGCGACGGCCGATAGCTTGGTTAAGCAAGAATCTCGATACACCCAGCACGCGCGTACTGGGCAGGCGGAGTTGTCGTCGACTTTGGTTCATCCGACTAGATCGACTGAGATCACAGCAAAGTCGAGCTCGTGACCGCCAACTCAGCCAAGAGATCCCCTGAGGGATCGGACAGCTCAGCTGGCTCCAGTTCGCCCGCAAGCTGGGCCCGCGATCTCGGCTCCGGCGCGACCCAATGCAGGTCGTCGAGCGTCGTCGATCTTCGGCGGAGCGAACAGCATCGGGACGCCTGCCATCTGGTCTCCATCTCGCCGAGAAACGCCGGGGATGAACGTGCTGTCGAGCCGATCGAAGAGCATCGTCTCGCCGTCCTTCTCGACCCACTCGTTAGCGCTGAGGATCAGGGCCTCATCACGAAGGAAACTTCTCCCGTGACCTCATCGAGCTCATGAAGCTCGATCTGAAAGTCCATCCGGATCCGATCGTGAACGCGAGGCTGCATAGCGTGTGGCTCGAGGTAGCGAGCAGCACCCGAAACGGTCAGCGCGTCCGGCGAGCTGGCGTTGTACGCCCATCGGCACTCATCGCGCAACAAGAAGCGTGGCGCAAGCAGACCAACCGGCAGGAGGGGGCTTCGATCCTCGCTGGCGCTCAGGGTTCGTTGAACAGGTCCCCCGGGACCACTTCGTAAGAGGCGTCCTCGCCTTGGGCCGGTCGCTGGCTGTCCAGGCGATTCTTGGCCGACGACCGCTGAGTCGCCGAAGCGATGGCCAGCGCGGCACCAGCCGGAAGGGCGAAAGCGATCACGTCGCCGAGCATCGGACCGGCGGGATCGCCGGAACTGGTGAGTTGGCAGGCCGCGCCGTCGGCTTTCTCGGCTCGACTCTGTCGCTGCTGGCCGCTGGCGCTGAGGGGGATCGGTGGAGTATTGGAGTACCGACGACGACTACGTCAAACGATTGGTACCGGCCGCCTCAGCCGACGCGCCACCCCTCGCGATGACCAGCCGTCCCAATCGATGGGATCGACCTCTTGGAGCAGCTCTTCGTCCCGGAAGGCGGCCTCCTTTCTGGCGATCGCGTCGACGTCACGTGACAGTCGCCACCGGGACCGCCACGGATACCACAGGTGATCGGTGAGACGGCCTGCGGCATCCCACGGGAGATCCGACAAGCCTGCCGAGATGCTTCCGCCACCGTCTTCTGGTCGGCGGCTTCCGCCGAGCGCTCACTCATGCGACGGGCGATGGTGGCGACACGACGTATTGATCGACGAGAGGACGAGGAGCACCGGCGACGAGGGCGGCAGCGCGCAGACCGTGGACCGCATCCTCGAATGCTTCCCACGACGAGGCCGCGCTTGCCCAGCGCACGTGTTCTACCCGGAAAACTGTCTGAGCACATGTGCGCGGACCTGACGTCGGTCTCTTGCCTGAGCCAACCATCGACCAAGGACCGACGATCCAACCGCCCCGCCGAATGCTCCTCCAATGAGTTGACCGAGATCCACAGCCATCGCATCGCGATCGTAGAAGAGCAGCGGCTGACGTCGCCCTCGACAAGGCAGGATAATGGGCGGCTCCCAGTGTCGGTCTAGTCGGGGCCTTTGATCGCCGGCGATGCGCCGACCGGGTATTGCCAGCGAGGGACCGCCCGCGCCACAGCATCTCAGGCGCTATTGGCGGCGGGTCGCTATTGCCAGTATTTTGTGCAACGACGGTTGAGAATTGACCCCCTGGCGCGGGTTGAGAATTGGCGAGTTGACGGAGGCGA
Source organism: uncultured Solirubrobacteraceae bacterium (assembly GCA_963744845.1). Lineage (GTDB taxonomy): Bacteria > Actinomycetota > Thermoleophilia > Solirubrobacterales > Solirubrobacteraceae > Palsa-465. The sequence continues at coordinate 989,943 of CAVUVE010000004.1, read as the reverse complement.
ATGAGGACAAAGCGATCCTGCGCACGGCGCCACCGTCGGGCACGGAAATACGCACATGGGTGCGATCTACGAACGCCCAGGGGAATCGCCGTGACCGAAGCCTCCGCGGGATGCGCCGAAGGAGATCACCTGTGGGCCGCCGAAAGGTTTGCCAACCTAACCGCGAAACGCTAAAATCGGCTCCCGAAATAGATGTCTGCATCGATCAACAGTCGCACATATTGAACCCGCGGTACTCCGCTGGGCTCGCGAGCCTGCTGGATACTCGACACGGCGCGCGTCGGATGAGATCGGCGTCGATAAGTGGTACCTCGAACTGGTCGAAGACGGGGGCGACTTGCTCCTGCTCGACGAAGCCGAGAAGGCCGCGGGGTCAACGGCCAGCTCGCTCGCGTCGTTGTTCTTCCGGAGCCGCCGGACGAAGAGCCGCAGGAGATGCAGTTCCGGCGTCTCCGGGACCCCGAAGCCCCCCTGGGGCCCCGAGGTTCAGCGAACAGCGCGACGGGTCTCGGACCGACAAGAGGTTGCGCTTGAAATCTACGAAGCGCTGGAGGAGCTGACGCCGTGGCCGGCCGCGTCCGAGAGGCTCGTCCGCACGGATAAAGAATCGCTCCCAGCTGTGGTACGCGAGGGGGTACTGGGGTTCTCGCGGGAGGAGCAGGCGAACTGGTTCGGACGAACGCCCGTTCCGCGGGTGGAGGGCCGCGGTCGAACGGCTTGGCGTCCTCGTGATGCAGACCGGGGGCGTGGCCGTCAAGGAGATGCGTTGGACCCGCATCAATCGAGCCTGCAGAGGTCCCGCGATCCTCGTCAACAGCAGGGACGATCCGCGGGCGCATGCATTCGCGGTCCTGCATTAGTTTGGGCGCCTCGTCCTAGCTCGTCGGGGCAAGCCGGTCGGACCAGCGACCGAGAGGTGGTGCGAGTCGTTCGCCGGCCGCGTGCTGATGCCGAGTGAATGGCTTCGCGAGGAGTTCGACTCTTCAGGGGCGAGAACCAGCTCGGGCGGGTCCGAGATGTCGCTGGAGCCCTTCACGTAACGCCGCTCGCAGCCGCTGTTCGCATCACGCGTGCGGGTCTCGTTTCTCGCGACGAGGGGGGCGCAGTGATCGGAGAAATCCAGCAGCGTGGCCAGGAGCGGGACGAGGAAGAGGAGGACGGCGGCGGAAGAGGTGGGAACTACTACCTCAACGAGTTCGTTGGTTTGGCCCGAGCTACCTCCGGCTGGTGTTCGCGGCCCTCGATAACCAGCTGGTGACGCTCCCAGCCGCATCAGGTCTCCTAAACGAAGTCAAGGTCAAGAACTTTGCGCGGCTTCGAGATGGGCTCGAAGCCCCGTCTGACGAATTCGTCTTCGATTCGAGCGCCTTCATCAACGGCGCTCACCATCACTACTTCCTGGAGACAATGCGCCCAGTCTGGGACCTCGTCGAGGCCGCGATCGACGACGGGCGGGTCGTCCTAATACGCGCGGTTTACCGCGAGGTCCTAGAACAGGACGACGAGATCTCGAAGCTGGTCGCGCGACACACTCAGGCGACAGCAGAGCCGACGGAGCAGGTACAGCGACGCGCGGGCGAGTTTGAGAGGTTCTTCAGCCATTCGAAGCTTCGCGACCAAGCAGACCCTTGGGTCATGGCGGAGGCCGAGGCGCGCGAAGCGGTCGTGGTGACCTACGAGGGAATCACCTTCTCCGGTGAACCGGCACGGGGCGCTGACAAGAAGCTCCCCGCCATCTGCAAGAACGTCGATCTCGATTGTTGCACGCTCGCCCAGGCTCTCCGAGACTTGGGCCTGAGGCTCGGGTGAGCCGTGATCTGCGCCAGCGGACGGTCAAGGCTCCTGAAGCCGCATCGCACCGATGAACCTCGGGACCGACTGATTGCCTTCCTCTGAGGCGTCCACCGATCGAGCGATTAGCCCGCCAGTCAGCCTGATCGACGGCTCCCCCGCGCAACTCAGCAGCTTAGAAGGACGGTAGCGACCCTTGTCTCTTCGTGATTGACCGCCGCATGAACGCTCTGGTGATTCCGCTGGTGCCGCGCTGGCTATTGCTTGGGCGACTAGGCGTGTCGGCGCCGGGTGAAAACTGACCCCCCTCCGCCGCTTGAAAACTGACCCCCTGGGACGGGTCGGCGGGGTCGTCCGGGGTGCCGTCAAGGCTCGTCGCGTCAGCGACGAGAAAGGGCGGCGAGAGGGTGGTCGATGTGGAGCAGTGGGCCGAGCTGCGGCGCGAGTATTTCGTCGCCGGCAAGTCGATCAAGCGGTTGGCGCGCGAGACGGGGCTGTCGAAGAACACGATCCGCCGGGCTTTGCGCAGCGAGACCCCGCCGAGTTATCAGCGAGCGCCGCGGCCGGGCGTGCTGGAACAGTTCAAGCACGGAGATCCATCGGCTGCTGGCCGAGGATCCCAAGCTGCCGGGGGTCCGGGTCCGGGAGCTGCTCGAGCCGTTGGGGTGCGCGGCGGGCAAGACGGTCGTGGATGACTATCTGCGGGAGGTCCGGCCGTTGTTCGCGCGGCCGGCGCGGACGTTTCAGCGGACGATCTATCGACCGGGGGAGGTGTGTCAGTTCGATGTGTGGCAGCCCGCGAGCTGATTCCGGTCGGGCACGGCCAGACCCGTCAGGGTGGGTCGTGGTCGCGTGCCTGGGCTATTCGCGTGCGGGCGCCGGGGTGCTGGTGTTCTCCAAGGAGACCGAGGATCTGTTGGCCGGGGTCGCGGGCTGCCTGGCGCGGTTGGGGGCGTTGCCGAAGGAGTTGGTGTGGGATCGCCAGGCCGGGATCCACGGCCATGGCGGCCGGCCCACGGACGCGTTCGCGGCGTTCTGCGGCCAGTTGAAGGTCGCGCTGGCGGTTCTGCGAGCCGGCCGATCCGCAGGCCAAAGGCGCGGTCGAGCGGCTGCAGGGCTATGCCGAGACGAACTTCGAGCCGGGGCGGCGGTTCGCCAACGAGCTTGACTTCCAAGACCAGCTCGACGCGCTGGTTTGGCAAGGTCAACGCGCGGACGCACAAGACGCTGCGTGCCCGGCCGGTCGATCGGCTGGTTGAGGAGCAGCGGGTGATGCGCGCGCTGCCGGCGGGACGCCCGATACCGGCCGGCGGTGGGTACTCCGTGTCGCCGCCGGACCCCTATCTCCGAGTCGACACCAACGACTACTCGCTCGACCCCGCGCTGGTCGGCCGGCGCGTCGAGGTCCGCGTCGACCAACAGCACATGATCGCAGGCGCGTGCTGGATACCGGCGAGCTCGCCTGCCGACACGCGCGGGTGTTTGCCAAGCACCGGACGGTCACCGCGCTGGAGCACGCCCGCGCGCTGAGGGCCGGCCGCCGGCACGCGGAGGCGGCGGTCGAGGTCCGGCCCGTTGGCGCGCTATGACGCGCTGATCGCATGAGCCGCCCCACGACCGAGCTCGCGCACCTGTTCCGTCAGCTCAAAGCGCCGGCCGCCGCCCGGGCGCTCCCCAAGCTCGCCGACCGCGCCCGCGAGAGGAGTGGTCCTATGAGCAGTTCGCCGCAGCGCTGTTGAAGACCGAGACCGACAGTCGTGACAGCCACGGCGGGCAATCGCGGATCAAGGCCGCGCGGTTCCCGGCCCGCAAAGACGCTGGAGGAGTTCGACTTCGCCTTCCAAGCCAGCTTCGACGCGAGACGGTGATGCACCTCGGCCAGCTCGACTTCCTGGCCGGCAAGGAGAACATCGTGCTCCTCGGACCGCCCGGGACCGGCAAAACTCACCTAGCATCGCCCTCGGGATCCGCGCCTGTCTGGCCGGGCATCGCGTCGCGTTCAAAACCGCAACCGAATGGGTCGCGCTGCTCGCCGACGCCCAACGCCACGGCCGCCTCGACACGAGCTCGAACGCCTGCAGCGCATCCCGCTGCTGATCGTCGACGAGGTCGGCTACATCCCGTTCGACCCCCAGGCCGCGAACCTCATGTTCATGCTCGTCAGCCGACGCTACGAACGCGCCTCGCTGATCGTCACCAGCAACAAGCCGTTCTCGGCTGGGGTGAGATCTTCGGTGACGAGGTCACCGCCGCCGCGATGATCGACCGCCTCGTCCACCACGCCGAGATCCTCGCGCTCAAAGGTTGCTCCTATGTCAAGCACGGCATCATCGAAGGAGCTGATGACGGTGTGACAGATGACGGTCGGCTTGGGTTTGCGAGCCTCGGGGTGGGTTTGGTTGGTCGGGATGGCTGGGATGTGATGAGGAGCTTCCAGACGGTTCGAGCTAGGTGGCGTTTGAGGCAGCGCAGCGCGTCTTGGCGGCTCTTGCCGTCGGCCTGACGGGCGGCGAGATATTCGGCGCCTGCGTGTCCCGTCGTGCGGGCTTGGACGACGGCGATGCGGTGCAGCGCGCAGTTGAGTTGTCGGTTGCCGCCACGATCGAGGCGATGGCGTTGACGGCGCCCGGAGGACGACCGGGACTGGGGCGACGCCGGCGTGGCGGGCAAAGCTGGCTTCGCTGCGAAACCGGTCAGCGCCGGCGGTCTCAGCCACAAGCTTGGCGGCGGTCAACGCCCCGCACCCATGGACGTCAAGCAGCTCAGGAGCGTGCTGGCGGATGAGCGTCGAGATCTCTGTCTCGAGTTGATTGCACTCGCGCGCAAGTGCCCGCAACCGTCGCACCAACGACCGCGAGATCCGGACGCGTGCGGTCTGCTCGAGGCGAGCCAGACGGTTGGCGATCTTCTCAAGCCAGCAGAGGCGGTCAAGAGCCCCGGCGGGGATGTGCAGCTCAGGATCGAGATCGTGAAGATGCCAGCGCAGCCGGTTCTGGTCGCGAGTGCGCTCAGCGACGAGGTCCTCGCGATGGTCAAGCAGAAGCTTGATCTCCAGGCTCTCGGCGTCCAGTCGCGCGCATGGAAGCGTGTCGAGCCCCTCGCGCACCGCGGCCCGGGCGACGCTGAGTGCGTCGATGTCATCGGACTTGCCGCGCTCGCGCTCGACATTGCGAGAACCGGCCATCAGCTTCGGAGCGACTCGAACGACCTGCTCACCACGGCCGAGAAGGAATCGCTCAAGCCCTCCGGAGACGTGGCGGCAATCCTCGATCGCGAACGCGCGGGCGTCACCGAGCGTGCGCGCCCAGACGACAAGCTCGTGGTGGCCCTGGTCGCGCGCCTTGACCGTCTTGGACGCGATGAGCCGGCCGGAGCCGGCTTCGACCGCGACTGCGGTGTGACTGCCCTTGTGTGGATCGATCCCAATGACGATCATGCAGGAGGTCCCTTCGCTAGCTGGTTTGAACGAGCGGACCGTCGGCGGGCAAACCTCAGTCGGGGCGGATGCCACGCTCCTATCGAGCCACGCCCGACGATCCTCGGGCGGCGGCGGGCGACACAACCTTTGCTGGTCAGTCGCTTCCGACGACACGACAGCTATGAGTCAGCCCGTCGCCAGCCCGAGAACCAACCGGCAAGGTCGGACGTCACCGGCCCGACGAGGACAAGCTTGATACTGAGCGACAGCTACCGCCTCAAAGACCGCGACCTCGCCCGACCCACACCCGCCGAGAACTGAACCCTGCCGGGAAGACAGGATTTGAACCTGCGACCCCTGAACTCGAGCCGCGCCGCGGCAGGTCACGAAGTCAAGTCGTCTGAGGTGGTGTAACGCTCCGGGCTCGTCGTTGTGGGGGTTGGCGGCTCAGGCCGCGTTGAGAGCGACAGCCTCCTTGTCTGGTTGTTGTTCGAGCGAGTTCTCCTTGGACCGCGTCCGCGGCGAGGATCAGGGCCATCGACTCGGCGGAGAGGTAGCGGCGTTGGACGAGCCACTCGTCATTCTGTTCGGAGAGCAGCGCGCCGGCGAGGCGGATCACCGAGGCGTCGTTGGGGAAGATCCCGACGACATCGGAGCGCCGGCCGATCTCTTTGTTGACGCGCTCCAGCGGGTTGGTGGAGCGCAGCTTGGTCCAGTGCTCTGAGGGCAAGGCGTAGAAGGCGATCAGGTCCTCCTCGGCGTCCTCGAGCAAGCGGCAGACCTTCGGAGCGACCGGCTCGAGGCGAGCGAGGACGTGAGCGACCCGTTCGCGCGCTTGGTCGCGGTCCTCGGCGTTGAACACCTCTCGCAGGGCGGCGGACACCAGGCCGCGCTGGTCGCGGCGGCAGTGAGCGAGCATGTCTCTGACGAAGTGCACGGTGCAGCGCTGCCACGGGCAGCCCAGCACCCGGGCGATCGCGTCTTGAGCCCTTCGTGCTGATCAGAGATCGCCAGGCGCACGCCGGCGAGCCCGCGCTTCTTCAGCGACCGCAGGAACTCGACCCAGAAGCTGCCCGACTCGACCTCGCCGATATCCAGGCCGATCACCTCCCGCACCCCGGTCTCATGCACCGCATAGGCCACCACCAGCGCCTTGGACACCACCCGGCCGTGATCGCGGACCTTGACGTGCTTGGCGTCGAGCCACAGGTACGGGTAGGCGCCCTCCAGCGGCCGGCCGCGGAACAGCTCGACCTGCTCATCCAGGCCGCGGCACAGCGCTGAGACGCGGTCCTTGGTCATCCCCTCGATCCCCAGCTGCTCGACGAGACGATCGACCTTCCGGGTCGAGACGCCGTTGACATACGCCTCCAGCACGACGGCGACGATCGCCTGCTCCGACCGCCGCCGCGGCTCCAAAAAGACTGGGAAGTAGCTGCCCTGACGCGTCCGCGGGATCAACAGCTCGATCTCCCCGACCCGCGTCTCCCACGGCCGCGGGCGATACCCGTTGCGATACGTCACCCGCGCCTCGGCACACCTCGCCGAGCTGCGCGCCGACCTCCGCCGAGACCTCGGCTTCCATCAACTCGCGCGCGACCACCGCGACCGCCTCGCGCACGAAATCACCATGCTCACCCGCGAGCACGCCAGCAACGACATCAGCAGCAGTCATCCTTCGAACCTCGGCCATCGTGGTGCTCCTTCTCATCGATCTGCGGGAACAGACCGACGAGCTTGGACGCCACGGTGGTCGGAACCACCCGCGGCGCGTTACACCACTTCTACCGACTCGACCGGTCACGACTCCAGCTCGCCCTACGGGCTCGCCTCCGTCGCAACCCGCCGCGCAACCCTAAACACGGCGGGAATCGAATCCCGGTTCGATTCCCCTCGTCCCCAAGGGGGGTCAGTTTTCAACCGGCGAACAGGGTCAACTTTCAAGCGGCCTTGACAACTAGGCAATCACGCCCGTCGGCGTCAACTCACGATGCCCATGCCGCGGTCGCAACCGTTGACCCGAGCGGAACCTCACCCGGTAGAGCCAATTTGGCCGCCGCGCTGTGCGGCAACCTAGCAGCATGGATCTGGAACACGCGTTGCAGCAGTTCGATCGGGTCCAGGCGAACCTCCGACGCCTGGAGGCTCTGCTCGACAAGTTGACCGACGTCATGCCCGGCGGGATCAGCTTTGCCGACTACTCGCCGCAGGCCCTCCAATACCGGGAGCTGTGCCGCGGTTACCGCGACCTCGTCAGGGCGCTGCCTGCCATCGGCGGGTTTCAGATCCGGGCGGAGCCCGTGCCGCTGGATGAGATCGCTCGCCTGCGTTTCGACGCGGGTGAGATCGACGAGCCGGAGATTCTCATCGAATTAGCCGGCGACATTCCGCCGCTCCCGCTGAAGAACTCGCGGACTACCGCCATCAGTTTTTCGTGGAACGGCGCGCGCTTGTCCGCCGACGGCTGCGGGAGCTTGTGTCCGATGTGGATGCTCTGCTCGGCGCCCTCCCGACGGCGCCGGAGGAAAACGACGACCTTCCCCGGTGGTCCGCTGGCTTTGCTTGGGAACAGCTGCAGGCCAGGATCGCCGAGATCAAGCGGCTTCATGACGTCACCACGGGTAACCGCTGGGGCGACCTGATGCGTCATCTTGGTTTTGCTGAGCCGGTCGATCTGCGCGACATCATCTGGTTTGACTGGCCGTCGGTCCGCACAGCGATCGAGGAACAGTCTCTACGTGGGCAGCGAGCCGATTCCGGTCGAGGTTGCAGACCTCAGCGACGTAGTGGCAGCGCGGCCGGAGGGGGCGGTGAGCACTGGTCTCAATTGGTCGGTCCTGGATGCCGAAGGGTTCGAGCGGCTGCTGCATAACGTCTTGGCGACGACCGACGGGTACGAAAACGCAGAGTTGCTGATGGCGACCAACGCGCCCGACCGCGGCCGCGACCTGAGCGTCAATCGACACACGGCTGATCAGCTTGCGGGATCGAGGTTCGCCCGCATCATGATCCAGTGCAAGCACTACCTCTCGCGCTCGGTCAGCGTCAGCGAAGCGTCCGACGCAGTCGCCAAATGCGAGACCTGGACAGCCCCTCCCTTCGACGAGTTGGCGATTGCGACCTCGGGACATTTTACCGCCGACGCGGTGACCTGGATCGAGGCACGCAACCAATCCAACCGCCTGCAGGTCGAGATGTGGCCCCGCAGTCGTCTGGAGATGATCTTGGCCGATAGGGCCGCGCTAGTCGAGGAGTTCAAGCTTCGTCCCAGTTGACCGGAACTTGTCAGCGTCCAGCGCAGTTCAGTCTGCCACTGGAGAGATCTGCTGACCGCTCCAAGCCGGCGCTTTGTCGCCAACCCAATCGCCAGCGCGAACGGGCTAACGCGCTCAAAGCGATCGTCCGGGGCGGGTTTCTCCGCGGAAACGGTCCGGGTCCTCAATAAAATCCAGGCTGTGGCAACCGATACAAGCAAGGAATCCCAGGGTGTCGATCCGCTCGCTGGCGTTCGTATTGAGGACGCCCGCGCTCGCGCCTTTGCTGAGGTCGCACATGGTGCGGCACGGCCGGCTCGTCCCTGGTGGGAGGTCGTGGTTGCTGTGGCGACCGGAGCCGCCGGGCTTGCGTTGTTCGTGGTCGTCCTTGGTGCCATTGCGATGTGGGTCCGGTTCAAAGCTGCAGGTCTGCCCGCTGCCGCCGGCCTTGAAGCCCGTCACCGCCCTCGCTGGCGGCCGTCGGGGCGAGCGATCCCGCCTTTCCGCTCCTGCTGAACGGCTTTGCGATTCTCGCCGCGAACTCTCACATCGACGCCTACACCCGTTCGGTCGTGCATGCCATTCGCGCGGGAGAGGTTCCGCCGCAACCTAGGTCCGTGATACCCCCCAAAGCGAGGGCCGTCGGCGGCCACCTCTGGGCGCATGGCCCATCCGCGCTTTGGTACGTCGCGTTGGTGCCGCTCTATGTGCTCAACGTCCCGTACTACCTCTTGAAGCGCTTGCGGCTCTCCGTCGTTTGGTTCGTGGCCGCTGTCCCGTTTGAGCCCAGCATGGTCGTCTTGGTTCTGGGTACGGCGGCCGCCTTGAGGTGGTTCGATTACGCATTTGATAACGCGCCCAACACGGCTGGTGGTATCCGTCGGGCTCGGGCGCTTGCGGCCACGGGTTTCTTGGTCGCCGCCTCCTGTCGCGCCGCGGTCGCGGGGGAGGCAAACCCCGGTCCGCACTTTCCGACCGCCCTCGTCAACTTGACCAATGGTGCGTCCGTGTCCGGAGCCTACGTCGGCTACTCAGGTGGCACCATTTACGTCGGCGAGGGCCAGGCCATCCGCGTGATACCCGCCAGACAGATCGTCGATTTTTCAGTGCGCGACACCCCGGACCGCACCGCCGTCCCGACTTCTCTGTTCATCCGGGAGTCAACCTGGTCGCCACCGCTATCTCCGGCCAGGCCCCGTTCAAGGTGTGTTGCCGTACGCTCGCCCATCCCAGCGTGGCGTTCCTCGACCGGACCAACCCAACCCATGCATCCGCAGCGTGTGACATCAGGAGATCGGGGGGCGCTGACGCGCACTGCCCTTGCCCCTCGGCGTCCTCGCAGAGCTCACGATCGCGTTGGCGACATACCAGTGGCCGGATCCCTGCAGGAGCCACCCCCGCGGCCCTGAGGCCGCGGGCGCAGGTCGGGCTATCTGCATACGCAGCGTGCCAGCCGTCGAGACCTCGAAGCTGGGCCCTGCAATCGGCGACCAGCAGGGCGGTGACTCCGGCCGTCGCGACTCCACTGGCGCTGCCGATAACGCGGACTGCGCGTGATCCTCATCGAGCGCCAGCGAGATCCTCGCGGAAGCGAAGCGGTTACTGCCGTGCGTCCCGCCGCCCGCTCCATCCCTTGTCGCCCCTCGTTGCTGTCGTTCCCAGACCACAGCTTCCATCCAAAGGTCCCCGCTGCCCATCCCCTCTACAGCTGACGCCCGCTTGAACCCCGCCTCTTCGTCCGCTGGCTTTCGGAATCGGCCAACCATCTCCGACAACTAACCCCTCCACCCCATCATCAACGCCGACCATGGCCACCACCAGCCCGCCTCCGCCCCCGCCGAACACCACCCAGCTCAGTGTGCCCGACTACCCGACCCCTCCCCCTTCTCATCAACTACGTGGGGGGCGGGTAGTCGGGCACGCTGAGCCCTCGAATCCCCAGTGACGGCGGGGGCGGAGGCGGGCCCAGCTACATCGACGGTCGATGTAGCAGTCGATGTAGCGCTCGATGTAGCGGGAACACCTTCAGCGGATCAGATGCTCCTCGATCATGGCGGCGATCTCGCTCGCCTCGAGCTCGCCCCTGGCGACGGCCTGGACGAGCGCCTCGGCCTCGTCGACATCGAACACCAAGTCTCGACCGTTGAGCAGACAGAACACGCGGGTGGCTGACCAGGCCAACCGCTTGTTGCCGTCGACCAGAGCATGGTTGCGCGCGAGTGAATGCATCAGCGCCGCCGCCTTCTCGGCGAACGTCGGATAGGCGTCATCGCCGAACGCGCTGGTCCGGGGACGCCCAGCCGCGGACGCGAGCAGGCCCTCGTCGCGCACCGTGACGTCGCCGACGACGCCGGCGGCGATCTCCAGCAGGTCCTCGGTGGTCAGGTAGTCGAGCGGCTCGTCGCTCACCGGCTGAGCCGGTCAAGCAGCTCGGCGTCCTCGGTCCGCACGCGCTCGATCGCCGCCCGCAGCCGCCCGGGCCGATCCGAGACGTACTCGGCGATCGCCGCCCGGGCGACCTCCTGCATCGAGCGCCCCTCCTCAGCCGCCTTCCGACGCAGGGCCTCCGCCTCGGCCTCGCTCAGACGCAGATTCATCGCCATGACCGAGACGGTACCACCCTGGTACCGCGCGGACGCGCTGGCCGCCCACCAAGAAGAGCCGCCGTCTCGGTCCGAACTCTGACAAAACGATCACCGGCGGACACGCAAGTACACCCGAAAGACGTGGCCATCCGTTGCCGTACGTCGCCGTCGGAGGCCTTCGCTGACCCGCGTTGACCTTCGTTGACCCGCTGCGACCACGTGTGACCAACATGCGGCAAAAGCCCCGTCTTTACAGGGGAAATCGCTTGACCCGACTGTATTCTTGATGCTCCCGATGAGCATCGTCGAGCGCCCTCAACCCGACCACCCCGCCGACCTCGAGCCGCTCACCCGCGCCGACGTGCTCACGGCGACCGAGGCGAGCGCCCTGCTCGGAATCCCGCGCTCGACGCTCTACGACCTGGCCCGCCGCCAGGAGCTTCCGGCGCGCCAGATCGGCCGGCGCTGGATCTTCAGGAAATCCCTGCTCAACCGGGCAACTCTGCCTCAATCCGAGGCGGACACGTGGTCGCGACCTTCGGCTTAAAACCCGACGCTTTGCAGGGACAATTCGGCCAAACAGTTGCCCGCGAAAGTTGCCCGCGAAGTTTGCAACACATCGTTACAAACTAAAAACCGCCCATTATGCAGGGAAAAACCGTAAGCGGACGACGAGGCTCGAACTCGCGACCTTCGGCTTGGGAAGCCGACGCTCTACCAACTGAGCTACGTCCGCGTGGCCCGCGATTCTAGGCGCCGGCGGTCGACGACGTGGCTCGCCCCACGGCAGGTTCGGCCTCCACCCGCCTCCCCCGGCGGGCCGGCATGCGGGCGCAGAGCAGGCGAGGGCGGAGCGACACCCGGCGTGCCCTCGCCGAGCAGGGTCGGGCGGCCGTAGAGGAAGCCCTGGGCGAAGGTGACGCCCAGGTCGCGCAAGACCGTGGCCGTCGCCTCGTCCTCGACGCCTTCGGCGATCGTCTGCTGGCCGAAATCCCCGGCGAGGGCGACGATCGCGCGCACGACGAACATGTCGCGCTTGCTGCGGGCGACATCGCGCACGAAGTCGATGTCGATCTTCAGGTAGCGAACGGGGAGCAGCTTGAGGTAGGTGAAGCTGGCGAATCCGGTTCCGAAGTCGTCGAGCGCGAAGTTGCAACCGAGGGCGACGAGCTGCTCGACGAACCGAGTGGCGCGATCCATGTTCTGCATCACGCCGGTCTCGGTGATCTCGAACACGAGGTTGCGCGGGTCGGTGCTGTGGTGCAGCAGCTCGCTCTCGATCAGCTCGAGCATGCGCGGATCTCCCGCCGACGACGCCGAGAGGTTGACGCCGACCAGCCGGCCCCGGGAGGCGATCTTCGTCGCCTGGGAGATGACCCACTGGTCGATTTCGGCGATCAGGCCGGACTTCTCGGCCGCGGGTAGGAACGACAGCGGGCGGGATCAGTTCATTGGACTCGTCGCGCATGCGCAACAGGAGTTCGTGCTGGACGACGCTCCCGGTCGCCAGATCGACAATCGGCTGGCCGTGTAGCTCGAAGCCGTCCTCGTCCAGCGCGCGTCGAATCCGGGCGATCCACTTGTCGCGGTCGGCCGCGACGACGGTGGGCGTTCCGGCGATGTCGAAGAGCTGCGTGCGTGCGCCGCCGAGCGACTTGGCGTGGTACATCGCGCTGTCGGCCTGGCGCAGCAGCGCGTCGGGATCGATGCCGACCTCTGAGGCCGCGGGCTCGGCGACCGAGATGCCGATGCTGGCCGACGCCGTCAGCGTGCGATGGCTGAGCATGATCGGCGTGTCGATCGCCGCCGCGATGCGCCGGCCGATGGCAAGCGCCTGCATCGAGCTTTCCAGAGCGGGCAGGACGACGACGAACTCATCGCCACCGATCCGGGACACGCTGTCCATCGGCCGGACAGCGCTCACCAACCGGTTGGCAACCTCGCGCAGGACCGCGTCCCCGGCCGCGTGCCCGCCGGTGTCGTTGATCTCCTTGAAGCTGTCGAGGTCGACGAAGATGAGCCCGATCGACGTCTCGAGCCGCCGGGCGAGGGCGAGCGCCTGGGTGAGGCGATCGATGATCAGGTTGCGATTGGGAAGCCCCGTCAACGCGTCGTGGGTGGCCTGCAGGGTGAGCGCCTCCTGGGCGAGCTCGAGCTCGCGCATGCGCTCGGCCTGTGCCGTGCCCGAGACGCTCGATCTCGCGCCGCTGCGCGTTCTGCTCGGTCAGGTCGGCGAAGGTCAGGCAGAGAAGCGCTTGGCTGTCGACGTCGAGCGTCGAGCTGTTGATGCGGACGGGGATCCGGCCCCCGTCGTCGGCAACCAGGTCGGCTTCGATCGTCCCGCCCGCGTTGGCGCTTCCGCTGATCGCCTGCAGCGCCGCCTGGTGCTCGCGGGCGATGAACGACGTGATCGGCGATCCCATGATGTGCGGCAGGCCGCAGGTCAGCAGATCAGCCAGCCGGCGGTTGGCGTAGAGGATGATCCCCGACTCCGACACCGTCGCCGCGCCATCGCGCATGTTCTCGACGAACATCCGGTACGGGCGATCGGCGCTGGAGAGCGTGAACACCTGCCGGGTGGGAGAGGCGTCCTGGACGACGAGCGCATCGACCTCCCCGTTGCGAATCGCACGCAGCGTCTCCTCCGCCTCGCTCAGGCGGGCCAGCACCTCGGTGGCGTCCACCACCACCGCCGTCACCGACTCGGTCACCGCCGCTGCGGGGTCCGACGCAGCGGCGGCCGCCGCCACGGTCGCGCCCGCTGGCCGCACGCGCGGCGGTCATCGCGGGAACGCCTGCTCGGTGTCGCCGCGGTGATCCTCCACCCCGGTCGCAACGCGCACGCCGAGGGCGGCGAGGATCCGCGGGTGGTCGGACATATCGCCGACGAGCATCCGCGCGGGCAACGGGTAATCCTTGATCAGCGTGGGCGTGGCCAGGACGTTGTGCTCCCCGGCCCGTGCCGGTTCCTGATGGAGGTCGACGATGTCGAGGCTGTAGCGGCCCTCCAGGTACTCATCACAGATGTCGCGCATGTTGGCGATGGCCTGCGCCGAGGAATCGGACGCGCCGCTGACGAACAGCGTGAGCGCATAGGATTCGGTCTGCAGCAGGGCGATCGCCCGCTCGAACTCGGCCCGAGCGGCCTCACGCGGGTACTCGGGCATGATCAGTCACCCGCCCGCAGTTGGAGCCCAACCAGAACGCGATCGGAGTCCGACAGGTCGCCGATGATCTTGCGCATCGGCGCCGGGAGTCGGCGGACGAGCGTCGGGATGGCGACGATCTCATCGCCGGCCGCCAGCTGGGGATTCTCGACGAGATCGACGATCTCCACGTCGTAGCGGGCCTCGAGGTGCTCCTCGCACATGCGGATCAGGTTCGCGTAGGCCTTGAGCGACTTCGGCGATTGCCCGGCGACGTACAGCCGCAGGTGCCACTGCTCGGGCTCGCCTCGGGTCGCCGGCGGATCGGGGGGAGTGACGGCGCTCATGAGCGGATCGGCTTCGCGAGGAGCTCCGGGTCGTCGTCGGGCGAGTCGACATCGCTGCTGCGCAGCCGGCCCTGCTCCAGGCGCTGCTCGGCGCCTTCCTCGCGCCCGGTCGCGCCGCGGCTCAGCAGCTGGTCGACCGCCTTGGATTCATCCTCGAACTCTCGCCACAGCACGGCCACCTGCGCCTCGACGGTCTGGCGCTGGCGCTCGAGGTTGATGCGGCGTTGCTGGAGGTCCTCCTGGCGGTTGACGGCCTCGGTGTGCTCGCGGGCCTCCTGGGCGGAGCGAGCCGATCCGGTGAGGACGCCCTGGGGTCCGACGTAGACGTCGGCGAGCTCGATCCCTCGGTCGGTGAGCAGAAACTCCCTGACCTGATTGGAATGGGCCATGCCTCGGGACTTCAACACCGAGAGCACGCGGTTGTGCTCCCCGTTGCCCTCGAGCGCGCGGACGAGCAGACCGGTGTCGATCAGCGACTCGACCATCTGATCGCCAAGCCCGCGCTGGGCATCGGAGGCCAGGTTGGTGAACAGGGCGGTCACGCCACGCGCCTTGAGGAAGTCGACCTGACGGGTGAGCATCGCGTTGACGGACCGCTTGGTGCCGCTCCCGGCCAGGTCGGAGATCGGATCGAGGACGACGACCTCCGGCTCGAAGTCCTCGACGAGGTTCTGCACGGCGAGGAGGTGGGCCTCGAGGCCGAGCAGGCTCGGGCGCACGCACCGGAACCGGAGCAGCCCCTCGTCGACCCACCGGGCGAGATCGAGGCCGACCGAGGCCATGTTGCGCATGATCTGGTCCTGAGACTCCTCGAAGGCGAAGTAGATCGCGCGCTCACCGCGGGCACAGGCCGCGTCGCAGAATTGCGCGGCGAGCGTGGACTTCCCCGTGCCCGGGGTCCCGCTGACCAGCACCGAGCTTCCGCGATACGGACCACCGCCGCCGAGCATCACATCGAGCCGGTCGACGCCGGTCGATACCCGTTCGCTCGAGACGGTGTGTTGAAGGCCCAGCGACGTGATCGGCTGGACCGAGATGCCGTGCTCGCCGATCAGGAACGGAAACTCGTTGGTTCCGTGCAGCGAGCCGCGGTACTTGAGGATCCGCAGCCGTCGCGTCGAGGTCTCCTCGTTGACGAGATGGTCGAGCACGATCACGCAGTCTGAGACGTACTCCTCGATGCCGTGCCGGGTCAACTGACCCTCGCCGCGTTCGCCGGTGATCACGACGGTGACTCCGCGGGCCTTGAGCCAGACGAACAGGCGCTGAAGCTCGGAACGCAGGGTCGACGCGTCGGTGAACGCGCCGAACAGGGTCTCGATCGTGTCGATCACGACGCGGCGCGCGCCGACGGCGTCGATGGCGGCGCCGATCCGGATGAAGAGACCTTCGAGATCCCAGTCGCCGGCCTCGACGAGCTCGGAGGCGACGACGTTGACGTGGTCGACGACGAGGGAGCCGTCGGCTTCGAGGGCCGGAAGGTCGAACCCGAGCGAGGCGACATTGGCCACCAGGTCCTCGCGGGTCTCCTCGAAGGCGATGAACACCCCGGGCTCGCCGAACCGCGTGATCCCGCGGACAAGGAACTCCATCGCCAGCAGCGTCTTGCCGGATCCGGCGGGACCGCAGACGAGGGTTGGGCGGCCGCGCGGAAGGCCCCCGCCGGATACCTCGTCCAGGCCTCGAATCCCCGTGGGCGCCTTCTCCAGCTGCTTCAGCCCGTTGCTGGCCACCTGCGGCATTGCCTGCTCGGTGCTCACCGGCATGGTGCTTCCTCTCGCCCGCCCAGCGATAGCCGGCGCATGCTTGTGCATGGAGCGCGCGCGAGAACCGCTGGTCGAATAGGTGTCTGCCCGAGAGGATGAGCCTCAGGGGGCGGCGATACCGCGGGGATCCTCATCAATCGATGGCAACCCTTGACCGCGGCTGTGAAATCCTGCGGGCCTTCCATCGGCACAACGCGCGGATGACTTGAGGGTCAGCTACAACGTGTGCGAGCACACGGGCAGCACGATCTGACCGGCGAGCTCGGCGTGGCCGACGACCTCGGCAATGCGCGCCCGGCGGGAAGCTCCCTGGGCCTCGAGCTCGGCCAGGCGCTGCCTGTTGCGATCGCGCTGGGCGGCGCCGTCCGGCATCTCGTCGTAGATATCGCGCGGGCGCATCATGCGGTCCTTATCGGCATCAGGTACCCACCCCCATAGGCCGCAACCGCCCGTTCGCACGGCCGCCGCCAGGTCGCCGACCCACCGAGCCGCCGACCCGCTGTCATTACCATCTCAGGCGTATGCGTCGGTTCATCCTTCCCGGGCTGATCGCGGTGGCTGCCGTCGCCCTGCTGGCCTTGCTCACCTTTGGCGTCTCCCAGCAGAACGACACCTCGTCGATCGATGCCCAGGTCGCGCAGGGGCGGTTCCCCCCGGCCCCCGAAGCGCGGCACGCGCTGCCGGTGCTCGGCGCCAACGGCGAGAGCAAGAGCCTGGCGGACTTCCGCGGCAAGGTGGTCGTGCTCAACGTGTTCGCCTCGTGGTGTGATCCCTGCGCGACCGAGGCTCCGCTGCTCTCCCGCGAGCAGCAGACGCTGGCCAAGCGGGGGGCGACCGTCCTCGGCGTCACCTACGAGGACGCGTCCCCCTCCTCCGAGCGGTTCGCCCGCCGCTACCACATCACCTATCCCGTGCTGCGCGACGTGACCGGCAGCTTCGTGCGCTCGTTCGGCACGACCGGCGTTCCGGAGACGTTCGTGATCAACCGCCAGGGCCGGATCGAGGCGCTGCAGCGGTACCCGGTGACGACCAAGTGGCTCCAGCAGACGCTGACGCCGCTCGTTCGAAGCTCATGAGACGCGCCGTCGCCGGGGCTGTCGTCGCCGTCCTCGCACTGTCGGTGACGGCCGGACCGGCGGGCGCGGCGGCCCGCGCGTCGTTCACCCAGGTCGAGGGCGACGTGATGTGCGTCGTCTGCCACGAGCCGCTGGCGGTCGCCCAGTCTCCCGAGGCCTTTCAGGAGCGCGACTACATCCGCGGCCTCATCCTCCAGGGCAAGACACGGCGCCAGATCGAGAACGATCTCGTCGAGCAGTATGGGCCGGCGGTGCTCGCCAAGCCTCCGGCGCACGGGTTTGACCTCATCGTGTGGGTGCTCCCGCCGGTCGCGATCGTCATCGCCGTCGTCACGCTGGCGTTCACCCTGCCGCGCTGGCGCCGGCGCACCCGCCGGGCCGCCACCGCTGCGGCAGCGCGACCGCAGCCGAGCGGCACCGGCCTCACCGACGCCGATGCCCGGCGCCTCGATGAGGACTTGGCGCGGGACTTCTGACCCTCCGCGTGACCCCTACATCGAGTCGGGAGCGCTGACCCCGAGCAGCCACAACGCCTGGGCGATCACCTGGCGACTGGCCTGGGAGAGGGCGACGCGGAAGGACTCCACCGCCTCGGGCTCGACGCCCACCACCTTGCAGTCGCGGTAGAACGCGGTGAACGTCTGGGCGAGCTCCAGAGCGTAGGCGGCGATCCGGTGCGGCGCACGGCGGACCGCCGCCTCGGCGATCTCGTCGGGAAACGCCACCAGCGCCTTGATCAGATCGCGCTCGGCATCGGCGAGCGCTCCACTCCCCCACTCCGACTCCGGCCCCAGCGCACCCGACACCCGCTCGGCGGCCAGCCGACCCACCATGGTGACGATCCGCGCATGGGCGTACTGGATGTAGTAGACGGGGTTCTCGGGGGACTCGCGGCGGGCGAGGTCAAGATCGAGATCGACGGTGCGGTCGTGGGAGCGCTGGAGCATGAAGAAGCGCGTCGCGTCCACGCCGATTTCGTCGAGCAGCTCGTCGAGGGTGATGAACTCACCGCGCCGCTTGGACATCGCCGCCCGCGCTTGGCCCTCGATGAGATGCACGAACTGCAGGATCGGCAGCTCGAGCGCCGCCGGATCGCCGCCGAGCGCCTGAAAGGCGGCGCTCATGCGCGCGACGTATCCGTGATGGTCAGACCCCACCGGCAACAGCTGCAGATCGATCCCCCGTTCGCGCTTCTCGAGCAGGTAGGCGAGGTCGGCGGCGAAGTACGTCGGCGCCCCGTCGGAGCGGCGCAGCACCCGATCCTTGTCATCGCCGAAGCTCGTCGTGCGCAGCCACAGCGCCCCGTCGGATTCGTAGCTGTGACCGGCCTGCGCGACGAGCGCAAGGGCACGGTCCAGGTAGCTGGGCGAGCCCTCGTGCAGCACTCGCTCGGAGAAGAACTGGTCGTAGTGGACGCCGTAGCGCTCGAGCGTGCCCTTGATCTGAGCGAGCAGCAGCTCGACCGCTCGCCTGGAGACCTCGGGCACCGGCAGCGTCGCGACGCCCTCGATCTGGCCGGCCAGCTCGGCGATGTACTCGCCCTGGTAGCCGCCCTCGGGAACGGTCTCGCCCCGCGCCCGCGCCTGGACGGACTCGCCGAGCAGCCGGATCTGCGAGCCCGCGTCGTTGAAGTAGTACTCGCGTGACACCTGGTGGCCGTGATGGGCGAGGATCCGCGACAGGGCGTCGCCGTAGGCGGCGTGGCGACCGCTGGCCGCGACCAACGGACCGGTCGGGTTGGCGGAGACGAACTCGACGAGGACGCGCACTCCGGGCGCGGCGCCGCCCGCCCCGTATTCCGTCCCCGCCGCGAGCACGGCGCGTAGGGCGGCGCGATGCCAGCCGTCGGAGAGACTCAGGTTGAGGAACCCCGGGCCGGCGACCTCATACGAGGTCAGCGCGTCGCCGAGCCGCTCGGTCAGCGCCTCGCCCACGCGGGCGGCGATCTCGCGCGGCGGGGCGTGCAGGCTGGGCGCGAGCAGCATCCCGACGTTGGTCGAGTAGTCGCCCTGACCGGCCCGTTTGGGCCGCTCGACCCGGAAGTCGAGCTCGCCCACGTCGCCGCCGCGCAGGGCCGCGGCCGCCTCGCGCACGGCGGCGCGCAGATCCACGAGCGGCGCGACCGCGACGGGCGGGGAGCTCACGCGTTGGCCACCTTGACCGGCTGAAAGACGGCCTCCACCTGCTCGAGCGCCTCCGGGGCGCCGATCACGACGAGCATGTCGCCGGCCTCGATCACCGACTCGGGGGACGGTTGGGGCTCGAGGCGGCCGTCGGTGCGCCGGACGGCGACGATCACCGACTCGCCGCGGACCGCCCCGACGGTCTTGCCGACTCCCTCGCACGAGGCCGGAACGTCGATCTCCTCCATGCGATAGTCGGCGACCTGGACGGCCCCGCCCACCTGAGGGTGAAGCGCCACCCGCGCCATCTCGGCGCCCGACGTCTTGTAGGGCGAGATCACGCGATCGGCGCCGGCGCGCAGCAGCTTCTTCTCGGAGTCCTCGGCCGAGGCGCGGGCGACGATCAGGATGTCAGGCCGCAGCTCACGCGCGGTCAGGGCGATGAAGATGTTGTCGGCGTCGGAGTCCACGCACGCGATGACCGCCCGGGCCCGCTCGATCCCGGCTCCGATCAGCACCTCATCATCGGCGGCGTAGCTCTCGATGAAGCGCACCCCCATCGACTCGGCGGTCTCGCGGTGGGCGGGCTCGGAGTCGATCGTCACGTGCCTGACCCCGGCCTGGCGCAGGTCGCGGGCGACCTGGCGCCCGACCCGGCCGAAGCCGCAGATGATGAAGTGATCTGAGTAGGAGTCGATCATGCGCTGGGTGCGGCGCGCTTCGAGCAGGCCGCTGAGCTGGCCCGATACGAAGAACTCCGCGATCGTCGCCAGCCCGTAGAAGAGCGTACCTATGCCGAACAGCTCCAGGAGGACGACGACGACCCGGCCGCCGGCGTCATGCGGATCCTGAATCGAGCCCAGGGTGCTGACCGTGTCCAGCGTCCAGACGAAGCCCCATGCCACCGAGCAGCCCTCGGTGATCGTGAAGGCGACGGTCCCGACCGCGATCAGCATCGCGACCGCCGCCAGCAGGAAGACCAGCCGCCGGGCGAACATGTGCAGCTCCCGCCGCGAGCGGCTGGACTGCTCGAGCGCCCGGTGACGCTCGCGGCTCTCTGGGGTCTGCACGGCGCTCATCGACGAACCGGCCTAATAGTGATACGGCTCGCGGGCGAGGATCTTGTGGCCGCGATACAGCTGCTCGAGCAGGACGACGCGGGCCAGCTGATGGGGGAGCGTGATCTCGCCCAGCGAGAGGCGATGGTCGACGCGCTCCAGCTCCAGGCCGAACGGTCCGCCGATGACGAAGCACAGGTCGCGCCCGCTGCGCCGGCGCTCCTCGAGGAACTGCGAGAACCGGATCGAGTCCGGCCGTTCGCCGTCGCGGTGCAGCAGGGAGACGTAGGCGCGCTCGGGCAGGCGGCGAGCGACGCGGTCGTCCTCCCGGACCTCGACGAGCTCCAAGCGCGTGTGGCCGGCGAGCAGCTTCTGGTAATGCTGGACGTCATCGGCAAACGGCGGACGCAACCTTCCCACGGCGACGACGACGATCCGCACGGTGAGATACTACGAATATATGGACGATTCCAACATGCCCGAGCGTCACATCAACATCCACTTCTCGCCGGAGATCATGGCCGGCGTCTACTCGAACTTCGCCAATGTCAGCCACTCCGACTACGAGTTCACGATCACCTTCGCCCGCGTGGACCACGAGGTGGAGGAGGAGGAGATCCCCGGCGTCGTCGTGTCGCGCGTGAACCTGTCGCCGAAGTTCATGCGCGAGCTGATCGACGCGATGCAGGACAACTACGAGAAGTGGCAGACCCGGGAGGGAATCAAGAACCTGCCCGAGTTCGGGGGCGGACGCGGCTCCGGCGGTGCGACCGGCGGAACGGCCGGCGGCTCCGCCGGCAGCGACGACGACCCCGAGAACTGACCGGTGGCCGCTCGCTGCGGCGTCCTGCTGCCGAGCTTTGACCCGCTACGCACCGGCGGACCGCCGCAGATCGTTGCGGCCGCGCGGCTCGCCGAGGAGCTCGGCTTTGACGCGCTGTGGGCGGGCGACCATCTCGCCTGTCCGGCCCCGGGACTCGACGCCCCCGGCTGCCTGAGCGCCGCCGCCGCCGTCACCGAGCGGGTCGCGCTCGGCTTCAGCGTGATGCTGCTCGGCCTCCGGGCGCCCGCCTGGGCGGCCAAGCAGCTGGCCACCATCGACGCCCTCGCCGGCCCCGGGCGCCTGCGCCTCGGCGTCGGCGTCGGCGGCGAGTTCCCCGCCGAGTTCGAGGCCGCCGGCGTCCCGGTGACGCAACGCGGCGCCCGTCTCGACGACGCGCTGACCGTCCTCCCCGACCTGCTCACCGGCCGCTCCGTCGACTACGCCGGTCGTGCGCAGAGCGTCATCTCGCCACCGCTGGAGCCGGCGATGGCGGCACCCCCGCCGATCTACGTCGGCGGCCGCGGCGAGGCGGCGCTGGCGCGGGCGGCCCGCTTCGGCGACGTGTGGCTGCCGATGTGGCTGTCGCCGGAGAAGGTCGCCGAGCGCGCCCAGCGCCTGGCCGAGCTGGCCGCCGAAGCCGACCGCCCGTGCCCGTCGACCGCCCTGCTCATCCTCACCCGGATCGACGACGACGCCGCGCACGCCCGCGCCCAGGCCGAGGCGCACATCGCCGGCCAGTACCGGATGGCGCTCGATGTCGTCGAGCGCTGGACGTTGCTGGATAGCATCGACGGCGCCGTGCAACGACTTGCCCAGTACGCGGAGGTGGGAGTGCAGGAGTTCCTGCTGCTCACGCTCGGCGACGATCCGCTGACCCAGTACGAGCGCCTGGCCGACGTCGGCTCCCGGCTGCAGGCGCTGGACCCCAGCCACGCCGGCTGATGACCGTCGGCACCCCGTACCGCTACGACGCGTCGGCGTTCCGTGCCGTGTTCGAGCACAACTTCACCTACCTGGCGGGGGTGCAGCGCAACAGCCATCGCTTCGCCAACCAGCCCGCCCTGCACGATCCGGCCACGCGGCGCCGGTGGACGTATGCGGAGCTGTGGGCCGACGCCGGTCGCCTCGCCTCCGCGCTGCAGGCGCGCGACGTGCACCCCGGCGAGACGGTCGTCTTCTCGCTCTTCAACGGGCCGGAGTTCGTTCTCACCTGGCTCGGCGCGATGCGCCTCGGCGCCATTCCGACCCCCATCAACTTCCGCCTCTCGGCCGGCGAGGTCGCCTACGTGCTCGACGACAGCCAGCCGGCGGCGTTCATCTACGACGAGGCCCTGCTTGAGACGGCGGCCGACGCCGTCACCCGCGCCGAGCACCAGCCGCGGCTGCTCGTCGCCGTCGGAGAGGACACCGCTCCCGCCACGCCCTACGCCGAGCTGCTGCAGTCAGGCGACCCGCACGCCGACCCCCGGCCGCCGGCCGACGCCACCGTGTATGACGAGAGCACCCGGCTCTACACCTCCGGGACGACCGGCATGCCCAAGGGCGTGTCGCTGTCGAGCCTCGTCGACGTGCTCTCCGCCCACGACGTGATCATGCACTTCCCGCTCTCGCCACAGGACCGCACGCTGAACATGACACCGTGGTTTCACCGCGGCGGCCTGTACTCGGGAGGTCCCAACCCCGTGCTCTACGTCGGCGCGGAATCGGTGGCGCTCAAGGCCTTCGATGCCGCGACCGTGCTCGACTGGGTCCAGGAACACCGCCTGACATTCCTCATCGGCGCGCCCACCAACCTGGCGATGCTCACGGCCGAGCAGCGCGCGCAGCCGCGCGACCTGTCCAGCCTCAACGGGATCGTCACCATGGGCGCGCCCCTGGACCGCGAGGCGTGCCTGCGCTACCAGGAGACCCTGACCCCCCGGATCTTCAACGGCTACGGCACGACCGAGGCGTTCTGGAACACCTTCCTGCGCCCCTCCGACCTTCCCGAGCACGCCGGGTCGGCCGGTCGCGCGTGCACCGACGACGACGTCGCCGTCGTGCGGATCTACGAGGACCGAACCGCGGATCCCGATGATCACGCCGCTCAGGACGGCGCCGAGGTCGGCGAGGTGGCGGTCCGCTCGATCAAGGCCGGATATGCCTACGTCAACCAGCCCGAGGAGCAGGCCGAGCGCTTCCGCGACGGTTGGCTGTACATCGGCGATCTGGCGACGTGGGATGCCGACGAGTACGTGACGATCGTCGGGCGCAAGGACGACATGATCATCTCCGGCGGCGAGAACGTCCATCCCACCCAGGTGGAGGCGGTCCTCAATGAGCTGGACGGCGTCACCGACTCCGCCGTGGTCGGCGTGCCCGACGAGCGGTGGGGCGAGCTCGTCGTCGCCTACGTGGTGGCGTCGGACCCGGCGCTCGACGCCGCCGCCTGCGAGGCTCACTGCAAGGGCCACCCGATGCTCGCCGCCTACAAGCGTCCGCGGGCCTACCGCTTCGTGTCCGAGCTGCCGATGACGGCCACCGGCAAGAAGGTCCACTACCAGCTGCGCGAGCAGGCCGCCCGCGACGCTGCCGACGGCCTGCTGCTGCGTCCGTGAGCACCCGGACGCCCAGGCGCGACGACCCCGTGGTCACGGGGATCGGCGCCATCACGCCGCTGGCCGACTCCGCTCCCGCCACGTGGGAGGGGCTGGTCGCCGGCCGCTCGGGCATCACCGCGATCGAGTCCTTCGACGCGGCCGGGCTGCCGACGCGGATCGCCGGCGAGATCCACGGCTTCGATGCCGAGGCAGCGGTCGGATCCAAGCGCGCCCGCCGGGCGGCGCGCTTCTCGCAGCTGGCGATCGTCGCCGCGCAGGAGGCCGTCGCCGACGCGAGCTTCGATCCGGGGCCGGAAGCGGACCGGACCGCCGTCATCATCAACAGCGCCTGCGCCGGCACCCCGGAGACCGAGCGCAACGTGCGCACGCTCGTCGCCAAGGGCCCCAAGGACGTCAGCCCGTACTACGTGCCGTCGACGATCCTCAACATGGCCGCCTGCGAGGTCGCCATCGACCTCGGCGTCCACGGTCCGGTCAACGCGAGCGCGCTCGCCTGCGCGAGCGGCACCGCCGCGCTGCTCGAGGCCCGCCGCCTGATCGCCACCGGGGAGGCCGATGTCGTGATCGCCGGCGGCACCGACGCGGCCATCAACGAGGCGATGTTCGCCGGTCTGTCGGTGATGGGGCCGCTGTCGGAGCGAAACGACGCCCCCACCGAGGCCAGCCGGCCGTTTGACGCCGACCGCGACGGCTTCGTCTTCGGCGAGGGCGCCGTCGTGTGCGTGGTCGAGTCCGCCGCGCACGCCGCCGCCCGCGGGGCCACCCCCTACGGGACGATCGCCGGCGGCGCGCTGACGAGCGACGCGTTTCACATGAGCGCGCCCGAGCCGAGCGGGGTCCACGCCGCGCGCGCGATCTCGCTGGCGCTGGCCAACGCCGACGTCCACCCCCGCGAGCTCGACTACATCTGCGCCCACGGGACCGCCACTCGGGCCAACGACGCCGCCGAGACCCGGGCGATCCGGATCGCCCTCGGCGACGACGCCGACCGCGTGCCGGCCAGCTCGCCCAAGTCGATGGTCGGCCATCTGATCGGCGCCGCCGGGACGTTGTCGGCGATGGTCTGCCTGCTCGCCATCCGCGACGGGATCCTCCCCCCCACGACGAACCTGCACACCCCCGACCCCGAGTGCGACCTCGACTACGTCCCGCTCACCGCCCGCCGGGCGCAGGTGCGCGTCGCTGCCGCCAACGCGTTCGGGTTCGGCGGCCAGAACTGCGTCGTCGTCCTGCGCGCCGCCTAGAACGCGTCCCGGAAGGCCACGGCGGCGCCGATCCGCTCCAGCGTCGGCGGGTGGGAGGCGATCAGGCTCGTCAGCCAGCGCGGCGGCTGCAGGTCGGCGACGTTCTGGACCGCGATCCCGCGCTCGAAGGAGATGAACGCGTCGGCCGCCCCCGCGCCCGCCAGCTCCAGCGAGAACTGGTCGGCGCGGCGCTCGACCGCCCGCGACAGGCGGCTGGAGATCGGCCCCAGCGGCGCCGCCACCAGCGCCGCGGCCAGGGCGAGCGCGGGCAGCGCCCCCGGCGTCCCCCGCTCGGGCGACAGCATCCAGCTCACCCGCTGAACGGCCCAGGCGACGACCGGCGCGAGCACCGCGGCATAGGCGACGTTGCGCGGCACGTCGCGGTGGCGCACGTGACCGAGCTCGTGGGCGACGACGAGGCGGACCTCGTCGCGGGTGTAGCGATCGAGCATCGTGTCGAACAGCACAACCCGCTTGGTCGGCCCCAGGCCGGTCACGTAGGCGTTGGCGGCGGTCGTGCGCCGGCTGGCGTCGACCGAGTACACCTCGCCGACGGCGACCCCGGCGTCGGCGGCGAGCGCGAGCACGTCGGAGCGGGTCTCCCCCTCGGGCAGCCGGGTGAAGTCGTTGAAGATCGGATCGAGGATCACGGGTGCCAGCGCGGCGAGCACCCCGCCCACCCCCACCGAGACGGCGGCCGCGGGAAGCCACCAGTCCCGGGGATAGCGCCGCGTGCCGGCGACCACGCCCGCGCCGGCGGCCGCGGCGAACCCGGTCTGGAGCACGCTCGCCTTGGCCAGGTCGGCGCCCCACCCCCGCCAGGACTGGGTGTCCAGCCCGACGGCGATCCGCCGACGTCGAGCGACGGCGCGCAGCGGGAGCGTCGAGGCCGACAGCGCGAGGCCCAGCCCGGCGGCGACGATCGCCCCGCCGGCCGCCGGCCGCTCCCAGCGGCGGCCGGGCCCCAGCCACGCCGGCGGGCGCAGGACGAGCCCGGCCAGCGCTCCCAGCTCCAATGCCTCCCCCGCCAGCCCGAGGGCCAGCTGGGGCCGGGCGAAGCGCCGCCCGCGGGCCACCTCGGCCGCGGAGAAGTACGTCCCGACGTCGACCTCCGCGGGCTCGATCACGGGCGTCCGGGGCGCCAGCAGGCGCCGTCCCAGCTCGGCGGCCGCGGCGGCGGCGAGCACCGGCAGCCCGGCCACCAAGCGCGGATGACGTCTCACCAGCGAGACTGTAGTCATGAGAGTCGCGGTCGTATCCGATGTACACGGCAACCGGCACGCCTTCGAGGCGGTGCTCGAGGCGATCGCAGCGTCGGAATGCCGGGAGCTGTGGTGCCTCGGCGACCTCGTCGGCTACGGCGCCGATCCGGACGCGTGCGTGGCCCTGGCGCGCGAGAACGCCGCCGTCTGCCTGGCCGGCAACCACGACCTGGGCGTGACCGGGGCGATCCCGCTCGAGCAGTTCTCGCGGGGAGCGGCGCTGGCCGCCACGTGGACGCGGGAGACGATCACCTCCGAGACCCGCGAGTTCCTGGAGTCGCTCGAGCCCCAGCGCCTCGACGAGGCGGTCGGCCTCTATCACGCCAGCCCCCGCGATCCCGTGTGGGAATACGTGCTCTCCCCGCTGCAGGCCGAGCTGTGCCTCGACGCCCAGCAGCACCGGATCGCCCTCATCGGCCACTCCCACGTGGCCCTCTCGTTCTCGCGCTTCCCGGGCGCGGCGGCGACCGGCGAGACGCGCGACGCCGATCACGAGCTCAACCTGGACCTCGGCGAGTGGCTGATCAACCCCGGCAGCGTCGGCCAGCCACGCGACGGGGACCCGCGGGCGGCGTGGCTCGAGCTCGATCTCGACACCTGGCGGGCGGTCTACCGGCGCAACGATTACGACATCGCCGGCGCGGCGGCCGCGATCCGCGCCGCCAAGCTGCCGGATTCGCTGGCCGAGCGCCTCCTGTACGGGCAATAGGTCACGTAACGTCAAGCAAACCGGGCCAGCCTCTAAAGTCAGCCGGCGGATGGGTTTGCGCTCCCGAGCATTCCTGGCCGGCGGCCTGGGTTTCGCCGCGGCCTTCGTCGTCGCCTGCGGCGGCTCTAACGGCCTGCTCACAGCCGACCAGAGCAGCACGCTGGCCTCCCAGCTCGACGCCGTATCCAGCGCGGTCAGCTCCGGCAACTGCGCCGCGGCGACGCGGGCCGCCGACGCCTTCAACACCGCGGTCGGAAACCTGCCGCCGACCGTGAGCACCAAGCTCGTGCAGAACCTCGGCGACGGCGCCC
This sequence comes from uncultured Solirubrobacteraceae bacterium, assembly GCA_963744845.1. Lineage (GTDB taxonomy): Bacteria > Actinomycetota > Thermoleophilia > Solirubrobacterales > Solirubrobacteraceae > Palsa-465. The sequence continues at coordinate 962,430 of CAVUVE010000004.1, read as the reverse complement.
AGACGGTCAAGCAGCTGGCGGCTCAGGACTGCTCGTCGTCGAGCTCGTCGAGCTCCTCGAGCTCCTCGAGCACCACCACCTCGACGCCGACGGCATCGACGACCACGACGACGGTGACGAACACGCCGACGACGAGCTCGCACTCCGCGACCGCGACGGGCACCGCAACGAACCCGGCGCCGCCGGGTACTTCATCCACCAACGGCGGGGCCTCGCTGGGGACGGCCACCAATGGCAACGGGAATGGCAACGGCAACGGGAACGGCAACAACGGGAACGGCAACGGGAACGGGCAATGACAGGCACGACCACGATCGCCGGCAGATACCGGATTGAAGGCCGGCTCGGCGTCGGCGGCATGTCGACCGTCCACCTCGCCTTCGACAACCGGCTCGAGCGCTACGTGGCCCTCAAGCTGCTCGCCGAGCATCTGGCCGACGATCCGACGTTCATCTCACGCTTTCGCCGCGAGGCGCTGGCCGCGGCCCGCCTCGTGCATCCGAACATCGTCCAGGTGTTCGACTTCGGCTTCGATTCCGGCCACCACCAGCACTTCATCGTCATGGAGCACGTGCCCGGCAACTCGTGCGCCGAGCTGCTGCGCGACCACGGCCATCTCGGGCTCGCCCAATCGATCAACATCGTCACCCAGGCGTGCCGGGGTCTGGACTACGCCCATCGCAACGGCGTCGTGCACCGCGACGTCAAGCCGGGCAACCTGCTCGTGTCGGACTCCGAGGTCGTCAAGCTGGCCGACTTCGGCATCGCCCGCGCCACCGATCAGTCGAGCATCACCCAGGTCGGGTCGGTGCTGGGAACGGCCGCCTACCTGGCCCCCGAGCAGGCCCGCGGCGAGGAAGCCGGGCCGCGTGCCGACCTGTACTCGCTGGGGGTCGTCACCTATCAGCTGATCTCGGGCCGCCTGCCCTACGAGGCCAGCTCGCTCTCCGAGCTCGCGCTCAAGCAGCAGCGCGAGTCGCCGATCCCGCTCGACGAGCTCGTTCCCGAAGTCCCCCATGCCCTCGCCCAGGCGGTCGCCCAGGCGCTGGCCATCGACCAGCACGCTCGCCCGGAGAACGCCATCGAGTTCGCCGAGGCCCTGCGCGACGGGGCGCGGGGCGTCGCGCCCCCGGGAGCCGAGGACGCGAACTTCGCCACCAGCGCGGCCACCGAGGTCGCCGACGGCCGGCCCACGGCGGCGACCCGCCTCGCGCCCCAGGCACCCCCGACCCCGCCCCGCTCGCCCCGTGCGACCACGCCCCGCGAGGTTCCCGCGCGCCAGGCGCCCCGGCGCGCCGCTCCCGCGCCCAGCCGCCGCCAGGCCCCGCCTGAGCGCTCGGGCCGCGGCTTTCGCCGTCTGCTCGGCTTCCTCGCCCTGCTCGCGGTGCTGGCGCTGATCGCCATCGCCGCCGTGCTCATCGCCAACAGCACCTCCAACACCGTCGTGCACTACCAGAAGATCGTCGCCCACGACGCCCAGTCGGCGATCAATCAGGTCCAGAGCCTGATCAACAAGTACACGAAGTAGTCACGACGCCGGGCCCGCTCCCGGCGCCGCCCCGGCGAGCAGGCGGGCACTGACCTGCGCGAGGCGACCCTCGTCGATGGCGGCCCGCAGGTCGGCCATCACCCGGCCGATGAAGCTCAGGTTGTGCAAGGTGAGCAGGCGCAGGCCGGTCAGCTCGTGGGCGCGCAGCAGGTAGTGAAGGTAGGCGCGCGAGTATCCCTGGGCGCACGTCGGGCACGGGCAGCCGTCGAGGATCGGCTCCGGCGAGCGCTGCCAGCGCCCCTTGACGAGGTCGACGCGCCACCGCCGGGCCGGATCGGGCACGAGGGCCATGCCGTGCCGGGCCAGCCGGGTCGGCATCGCGCAGTCGAACGTGTCGATCCCGGCGGCGACGCCGGCGATCAGGTCGTCGATCTCCCCGATCCCGAGCAGGTGGCGCGGGCGCCCGGGGGCGAGGCGCTCGAGCTCCGCCGTCGTCCAATCGACCACCTCGTACATCTGCGCCTTGTCCTGGCCGAGCGAACCGCCGATCGCGATCCCGTCGCTGCGACTGGCCGCGACCACGGCCGATGACTCCCGCCGCAGGTCGGGCTCGGTGCCCCCTTGGATGATCCCGTACACCGCCTGGTCGGCCGGCCCGGATCGCTCGTGCCAGTCCAGGCAGCGCTCCAGCCAGCGGTGGGTGCGCTCCATCGAGCGGGCGATGTAGTCGCGTGAGACGTGAAACGGCGTGCACTCGTCGAAGACGAGCGCGATGTCGGAGTGCAGGGCCGCCTGCACGGCCATCGAGGTCTCGGGGCCGATGAAACGCTCGCCGCCGTCGAGGTAGGAGCGAAACCGCACTCCCTCCTCCCCGATCTCGAGGATCGATCCGTGCGGCTCGGCAGGGTGGGTGGACCGTTTCCCGGACGACCCGGCACCGTCGCGCCCGCCGGTGCGGCGGCGTCCCTTGATCTCGTCGGCGACGCCGCCATAGCCCATCGAGAAGACCTGAAACCCGCCCGAGTCGGTGATGATCGGCGCCGGCCAGCGCATCAGCTCGTGCAGTCCGCCGAGCTCGGCGACGAGCTCGGGCCCGGGCGCGAGCATCAGGTGAAAGGTGTTGCCGAGCACCATCTCGTAGCCCAGCGCGGCGACGTCGCGCGGCTCGAGCGTTTTGACCGCCCCTCGGGTGGCCAGCGGCACGAACGCCGGCGTCGCCACCTCGCCGTGGGCGAGCGTCAGCGTGCCCGTACGGGCTCGCGAGCCGGGGTCTCGGGTGCGCACGGCGAACACGCTGTGACCCTACTCAGCGGGCTGCGCCGCCCGCCCTGCGCCTAGTCTGTGAGCATGCGATCGCGCGGCGGACGATGGCTGCTGGTGGCCGCCGGCGCGGCGCTGCTCACCGGCTGTGGAGCGACCCGAGCCCCCGAGAACCGGCCCTCGGGACGGGTCGTGTTCGGCGAAGCGTGCGGCGCCTGCCATTCGCTGACGGGCGTCGAGGATCCGCGCCGGCAGGGCGGTGACCTGCTGCACTTTCACGCGCGGCGACGTCAGCTGCAGCAGCTGGCCGCCGAGATGCCGGTGCCCCGGCCGTTGTCGAGCGCTGAGTTGCGCGCCGTGGTCGGCTATGTGCTGGCGGTCGAGCGCCGCGGCCGGGCATAACCCGTTCTCAGCGCCCGCTTCATCAGGGTCTCATCCGTCGCTGTGACACTCGGTCGCGTGGTCCCGTGCCCGCGCTCGCGCCCGCCTCGCCTCGCGCTGGGCGTGTTCCTCTGCCTGCTGATCGCCGCCTGCGGCGGGTCGGCGTCCCATCCGCGAACCCGTGCGGGCACGCCACGCCGACGCCCCCGCGGCGCGGGCGACGGCCGCCCGGGCGGCGACGGCGGTGACGAACGTCTACCGCGCCGACGGGCCGGGCGACGTCAATCCGGGGATCGCCGCCGACCCGGCGCTCGTCTACGTCCCCAACAGCATGAGCAACACGGTCTCGATCATCAGCCAGCGCACGCTGAAGGTGGTCAACACGTTCTCCACCGGCGCTCTGCCCCAGCACGTGACCCCGGCATGGAACCTGAAGACGCTCTACGTCGACAACGACCTGGGTAACACCCTGACCCCGATCGATCCCCGCACCGCTCGCCCGGGCAGGCCGATCCCGGTCGAAGACCCCTACAACCTGTACTTCACGCCCGACGGGCGCTACGCGATCGTCGTCGCCGAGCGCCTGCAGCGGCTCGACTTCCGCAACCCGACGTCGATGCAGCTCATCCATTCGCTCTCGGTCCCGGTGTGCCGGGGCGTGGACCACATGGACTTCTCCGCCGACGGCCGCTACGCCTACGCCAGCTGCGAGTTCAGCGGCCGGATGATCGAGATCGACCTGCGCACCCAGCGGGTGATCGCCACCCTCGTCCTCCACGACGGCGCCAGCAGCCCCCAGGACGTCAAGCTCGCCCCCGACGGGCGAACCCTGTACGTCGCCGACCAGATCGCCGGCGGGCTGTGGGAGATCGATCCCCACCACTTCCGCGTCATCGGCTTCCTACCCACCGGGGCGGGGGCCCACGGCCTGTACCCGAGCCGCGACGCCCGGCTCATGTACGTCTCAGACCGCGCCGCGGGCAAGATCTCGGTCGTCAGCTTCCGCACCCGCCACGTGGTCGCGACCTGGACCCTGCCGCCCCCGGCCAGCCCCGACATGGGCGGCGTCTCGGTCGACGGGCGCACGCTGTGGCTGAGCGGCCGCTACAACGCCGACGTCTATGCGATCGACACCCGCACGGGCCACCTGCGGGCCGCGATCCCGGTCGGCAGCGGGCCCCACGGTCTGTGCGTCTGGCCCCAGCCGGGCCGCTACTCGCTCGGCCACACGGGCATCATGCGCTAGTCGAGGTTCCAGCCGAAGTAGACCTCGGTCCGCGCGATCAGGTCCCCGGCGAAACCGAAGATCTCGGTGTTGCGAAACCGCGTCCCGTCGGCCCGGGTCGCCTCGTAGGTGACGAGCACCTCGTCGCCGACCTCGCTCAGGCGCACGTACTCGAAGTGGCCGATCGTCCCCGCGCCGGGCCAGCAGCGCTCGAAGTACTGCGCGCGGTCGATCCCCGGGTCCGGCGGCGAGAAGAACGTGTAGTCGCGGCTGAGCAGCGCCTCGACACGCTCTCGGTCGCCGGTCTCGTACGCGGTGTAGCAGTCTCGGACGGTCTGCAGGCGATCGGCCATGGCGTCTCCTCGTCGGTCGTGTGCAGGGTAGACCGCGCGAGGGCCGCCCAGTCATCGGTCCCGGGCCGCACACCGGCGGCCCGGGACCGGGATTGGGGAGGGAGGGAGGGTTACGACGCCGGGGTCTCTGAGCCCTCGATCGCGTCGGGCTGGCCGCCGCCGACGCTGATCTGCACCTTGCGGGGCTTGCGCTGCTCGGGCTTGGGTACGGTCACCTCGAGGACGCCGTTGGAAAACGACGCCTTGACGGCCTCGGGATCGACGCCCTCCGGCAGGCCGAGGGAGCGGCGGAAGGCGCCGAAGCTGCGCTCGACCCGGTAATAGCCGGCCGTCCGATCCTCGTGCTCGGAGTTGCGCTCGCCCGAGATCGTCAGCACGTTGTCGTCGAGCTCGATGTTGACGTCGGCCTCGGTCAGGCCCGGCAGGTCAGCCCGCAGAACGAAGTCGTGCTCGGTCTCGACGAGGTCCATCGCCGGCGTCCAGCGGCGGGCCGGCGATCCGTTGCCGCCGTTACCGGCGGTCGGCGTGTCGAAAAAGGTGTTGAACAGCCGGTTCATCTCGTTCTGGATCGTGCCCAGCTCGCGCACCGGCTCCCAGCGAATAAGTGCCATATCGAAGACCTCCGTGGAAGGGGAACTGCTCATGTCGGCAGTATGAAACCTGAGTCGCTTACTGTCAAGTTTATTTAGTCGAAATCTCTCGTGCGCGGCCGCGCGGACGCAGCCGCCATCGGTCGCCTGCCCCGGCGACGCGAACGAACGGTCTGGCGCTAGGACGAGATGAGGGAGGTGCCCGACATCGCGTCGGGCTGCTCGATGTCGAGCATCGCCAGGAGCGTCGGGGCGACGTCGGCGAGCACCCCGCCCTCGCGCAGCGACAGGCCGGCCACCGTCACGATCACCGGCACCGGGTTGAGCGAGTGGGCGGTGTTCGGGCTGCCGTCGGGCTCGAGCATGTGATCGGCGTTGCCGTGATCGGCGGTGATCAGGCAGGCTCCGCCGCTGGCGTGCACCGCCTCGACGACCGACGCCAGACACCGGTCGACCGTCTCCACCGCCTCCACGGCCGCCTCGATCACGCCCGTGTGGCCGACCATGTCGGCGTTGGCGAAGTTGATGATCCCGAATCGCGGGGGATTCGTCGTTCCACGAGGTCACGAACGCCTCGGCCGCCTCCGGCGCGCTCATCGCCGGTTTGTGGTCATAGGTGGGGACGTCGCGCGGCGAGGGGACGAGCTCGCGCTCCTCCCCCTCGTACGCCGTCTCCTCCCCGCCGTTGAAGAAGTACGTGACGTGCGGGTACTTCTCGGTCTCGGCGACGTGGAGTTGGCGCTCGCCCCGCTGCGCGATGACCGCGGCGATCGTCGTCTCCGGGCGCTCGGGCGGGAAGGCCACCGGGTACGGCCAGCCCTCCTCGTACTCGGTCATCGTCGTGTAGCGCTCCACGACGCCGTGCTCGCCGCGGTCGACCTCGTCGAACTCCGGGTCGGCGAGCGCCTGGGTGATCTCGCGCATGCGGTCGGGGCGGAAGTTGAGCCCGACCACCGAATCGCCGGGGCGGATCTGCGCCTCGTCGCCGACGAGCGTCCCCGCGATGAACTCGTCGGTCTCATCGCGCTCGTAGGCGTCGCGGCACGCCTGAGCGCCCGTGTCGGCGTGATGCGGCGCCTCCCCGCCGACGAGCAGGTCGTAGGCCTGCTGGACGCGGTCCCAGCGCTTGTCACGGTCCATCGCGAAATAGCGGCCGATGACCGAGCCGATCCGCCCCGCCCCGCTGGCGGCCATCCACTCGCCGACCTGCTCGAGAAACCCGGCGCCCGACTTCGGCGTCGTGTCGCGGCCGTCGGTGAAGGCGTGGACGACGAGGTCGGGCACCTCGAGCGACGCCGCCAGCTCGATCAGCGCCCGCAGGTGCTCGAGGCTCGAGTGCACGCCGCCGTTGGACACGAGCCCGATCACATGGACGCGATCGGAGGCGGTGAAGGCGTCGCGCAGGACCTCGTTGGCGGCCAGCGACCCGTCGTCGGCCGCGGCGTCGATCCGTGTCAGGTCCTGCATGACGACGCTGCCCGCGCCCAGGTTGAGGTGGCCGACCTCGGAGTTGCCCATCTGGCCCTCGGGCAGTCCCACCGCCCGTCCGCACGCGGTCAGGGTCGTCGTCGGATACGTCTCCCACAGCTCGTCGAACACCGGCGTGGCGGCCAGCGACACCGCGTTGCCCGGACCGTCGGGGGCCAGCCCCCAGCCGTCGAGCACGATCAGGACCGCCCGCTCGACGGGCAGGCCGTCCGCTCCCGCGGTGAGACCGCTCACCCCGCGACCGCGGCCACGATCGACGCGAAGCTCTCGGCGTCGAGGCTGGCGCCGCCGACGAGCGCGCCGTCGACGTCGGGGAGGGCGAGCAGCTCGGCCGCGTTGTCGGGCTTGACGCTGCCCCCGTACAGGATCCGGGTGCGCTGCGCGGCCTCCTTGGAGCGATCGGCGACGAGCGCCCGCACGAACGCGATCGCCTCCTGCGCCTGCTCGGCCGTGGCCACCTGCCCGGTCCCGATGGCCCAGATCGGCTCGTAGGCGATGACGACGTCGCCGAGCTGCTCGGGCTCGAGGCGCGCCAGGTCCTCCTGCACCTGATGGCGCAGCTTGCGCTCGGTGTCGCCGCGCTCGCGCTCCTCCTCGGTCTCGCCCACGCACAGCACCGGCAGCAGACCCGCGGCGAGGGCCGCCGGCACCTTCTGGGCCAGCGCCTTGTCGTTCTCGCCGAACAGCGCGCGGCGCTCGGAGTGGCCGAGCACGACGCCGGCGAGGTCGAGCTCGGTCAGCATCGCCACCGAGACTTCGCCGGTGAACGCGCCCGCCTCGGCCTGGTGCATGTTCTGGGCGTAGATGGCGACCCGCGAGCCGCGGGTGGAGTCGACCATCGCCTGCAGGGCGGTGAACGGCGGGCAGATGGCGACGTCGACCCCATCGACCGAGGACACCCGCGGCAGCAGCGCCTGGATGAACTCCTCCGCCTCGGCGATCGTCTTGTGCATCTTCCAGTTGCCCGCGATCAGGGGGGTCCGGCTCATTCCAGCACCGCCACCCCAGGAAGCTCCTTGCCCTCGATCAGCTCCAGCGCCGCCCCGCCGCCGGTCGAGAGATGAGTCACCCGGTCGCCGAGTCCGAACTGGACGAGCGCGGCCGCCGAGTCGCCGCCGCCGACGACCGTGGCCCCCGGGGCGTCGGCCACCGCCTCGGCGACCGTCCGCGTGCCGGCGGCGAACGGCTCGAGCTCGAAGGCACCCATCGGCCCGTTCCAGAACACCGTGCCGGCGCGGGCGATGACCTCGGCGTAGGCGCGGGCGCTGCGCGGACCGATATCGAGGCCCATCATCCCGTCGGGGACCTCGACGCCGTCGAGCGGCTGCGGCGTGGCATCGGCGCCGAAGTGGTCGGCGAGCACGAGGTCGGCCGGAAGCTCGATCGTGGCCCGATCGTCGCCGGCGCTGTCGGCGATCGCCCGGCGCGCCAGCTCCACGTCCTCGTCGGCACACAGCGAGTCGCCGACCGAATGCCCCTGGGCGGCGAGAAAGGGAAAGCACATCGCGCCGCCGATGAGAATCGTGTCGGCGACCCGCGCGAAGGACTCGATGACGCCGATCTTGTCCGACACCTTCGCGCCCCCCAGCACCGCCACCAGCGGGCGGGCGGGGTCGTGCAGCAGCTTGTTGAGCGTCGTGACCTCGCGCTCGAGGAGCAGGCCGGCGCCCCGCGGGTCCATCAGTTCGGCCGCGCCGACGGTCGAGGCGTGCGCGCGATGGGCGGCCCCGAACGCGTCGTCGACGTAGACGTCGGCGAGCTTGGCCAGGTCGGCCGCCAGCTCGGGGTCGTTCTTCGTCTCCCCGGGCTCGTAGCGGATGTTCTCCAGCAGGAGGATGTCGCGTTCGCGCAGCGCCTCGGCGAGATGGGAGACCTCCTCGCCACGCGCCCCGGGGGCGAGCCTGACCGGCTCGCCGATGAGCTCGGACAGGCGCTCGGCAACCGGCGCCAGCGATAGCTCGGGCTCGTGATCCTGGGGCCGTCCGAGATGGGAGACGAGGATCAGCGCCGCGCCCCGCTCGCGCAGCGCCTCGATCGTCGGCAGGGCCGCCCGGATCCGCGTGTCGTCGGTGACCGAGCCGTCGTGGAGCGGGACGTTGAAGTCGACCCGGACGAGAATCCGCTTGCCCTGAAGCTCGCCCAGGTCCGCCAGCGTCCTCACAGCAGTCGCTGGACCAGGTCCGCGACCCGGTTGGAGTAGCCCCACTCGTTGTCGTACCACGACACGACCTTGACCATCGTCCCGTCCATGACCGCCGTCAGCTGCGAGTCGACGATCGAGGAGGCGGGGTTCTTGACGATGTCCGAGGAGACGATCGGGTCCTCGGTGTAGAGCATCAGGCCCTTGAGCGGACCCTCGTCGGCGGCCGCCTTGAGCGCGGCGTTGACCTCCTCGACGCTCGTCTCGCGGTTCGCCTCGATCGTCAGATCGACGACGCTGCCCGTCGGGACGGGGGCGCGGACGGCGAAGCCGTGCAGCTTGCCGTTGAGCTCGGGAATGACGAGGCCGATCGCCTTGGCCGCCCCCGTGGAGGCGGGGATCAGGTTGACGGCGGCGGCGCGGGCGCGGCGCAGGTCCTTGTGCGGCATGTCCTGCAGCCGCTGGTCGGCCGTGTAGGCGTGGATCGTCGTCATCAGCCCGTGCTTGATGCCCACGCTGTCGTGGAGCACCTTGGCGATCGGACCGAGGCAGTTGGTCGTGCACGAGGCGTTGGAGATGACCTCGTGCGCGGCCGGGTCGTAGGCGTCGTCGAAGTTGACGCCGAGGACGACGGTCGTGTCGGGGTCGGTCGCGGGCGCCGAGATCACGACCTTCTTGGCGCCGGCGTCGATGTGCTTGTGGGCGTTCTCGCGATCGGTGAACAGACCGGTGGACTCGATCACGACGTCCGCGCCGAGATCGGCCCACGGCAGCGTCCCCGGATCGCGCTCGGCGAGCACGCGGATCTCCTTGCCGTCGACCGAGAAGCCCGCCGATGTCGCCTGCACCTCGCCGGGAAACGGTCCATAGGTGGAGTCGTACTTGAGCAGGTGAGCGATCGTCTTGGGATCGACGAGATCGTTGACGGCGAGCCACTCGATGTCGGCACCGGTCTCGTAGGCAGCGCGGAACACGTTGCGCCCGATCCTGCCGAAGCCGTTGATTGCGACCCGTACCGCCATGCCGAAAGCCTCCGTTCCACCTACCGCCAACAGGACAGGCCGGCGCGTGCGTGCCACCGGCTCGCGACAGGCTACCCGAACCTATCGGTGGGACACGATCTCCACTCGCAGCCGGTCGGGATCGAGCAGGTAGGCCGCGTAATACCTCCGTCCGTACTGCGGCCGCTGCCCGGGCGCCCCGTCGTCGGCGCCCCCGTTGGCCAGACCGGCGGCATACGCCCCGTCGACGGCCGCCTTGCCGCTCGCCTGCAGCGCCACATGTCCGTAGCCGGGGGCGGGCGGCCGCCCGCGGACGACGAACCAGATCATCGGCGCGTTGATCCCGTACGCGACGGCGTGCTCGGAGTCGATCAGCCGGCGCGCCCCGAGGGCGAAGAACACGGCGTCGTAGAAGCGGGTGCTGACCGCGAGGTCGGAGACCTCGAAGCCGACGTGATCGATCACGGGGCCTCGGCGACGTCGCGGTGCACGACGTCGATCAGGTACGCGCGGTCGCCGCCGTAGCGCTCGCCCAGGTGCTCGGCGATCGCCACCGAGCGATGGCGACCCCCCGTGCAGCCGATGCTGACGACGAGATGCGCCTTGCCCTCGGCGACGTACTGGGGCAGCAGGTAGTCCAGCAGCGGATGCAGCCGGTCGTAGAAGGCATCGAGCGCCCCTTCACGGTTGATGAACGCGACGACGTCGGGGTCGCGTCCGGTGCGCGGGCGCAGCGTCGGCTCGTAGTGCGGATTGGGCAGGAAGCGCACGTCGAGCTGCAGGTCGGCGTCGCGACTCGGCCCGTACTTGAAGCCGAAGCTCTGAAAGGTGATGGCCAGGCGGCCGGGCGTCTTGTTGGGCAACAGCTCCTCGGTCAGCCGGCGGCGGAGCATCGTCGCCGTCATCGCGCTCGTGTCGATGACCGCATCGGCCCGGGCGCGCAGCGGGGCCAAAAGCTCCTGCTCGCGCGCGATCCCCTCGGCCACGCTGCCCCACGGGGCGAGCGGATGGCGCCGCCGGGTCTCCTTGTAGCGGGTCAGCAGCGTCTCCTCGTCGGCCTCGAGGAACACGATCCGCGGCCGCCGACCGCTCGAGGCGAGCGCGTCGAGCATCGCCGACAGGCCCTCGAAGTAGTCGCCGCCGCGGGCGTCGGACACGACGGCCGCCCGCGCGACCTTCGAGCCGGCGTGCATGAACAGGTCGACGAGCGACTGGAGCATCTCCGAGGGCAGGTTGTCGACGCAGAAGTACCCCGCGTCCTCGAACACCGCCATCGCGGTCGACTTTCCGGCCCCCGAGAAGCCGGTGATGACCACGAGATCGGTCAGAGCGGAGGCTTCCATCGTCTTTAAAGCTTGACGGGCGACGCGGACACGCGGGGTGGCTCGGATGTGAAGCGGTCCCGCCGCCCGCCGCCATCGCCATATGCCACCATGCCCGGCGTGCTTCGCCGCCGCGCCTGGGTCGCGCTCGCGGCGGCGCTGGTCACGCTGGCCGTCCCGGCCGGCGCCGCGTCCGCCGACACGCTCTCCGCGACCGTCTCGACCACGCCCACCGGGGTCTCGATGCCCCCGGGCTTCGTCGGCGTCTCGTTCGAGTACCGGGCCATGCACCAGTACACCGGGCGCGACCCGCGGGCCATCAATCCGGTGCTCGTGTCGCTGCTGCAGGGCCTGGCGCCCAGCCAGGCGCCGATCATCCGCATCGGGGGCAACAGCACCGACGACACGTGGTGGCCGATCCGCGGGATGATCCCCCAGGGCGGCATCTACTACCGCCTGACCAAGGGCTGGCTGCGCACGACCCAGGCGCTGGCCGCCGACCTGGGGGCCAAGCTCATCCTCGGCATCAACCTCGCCGCCGGCCGGCCGGCGATCGCCGCCGCCGAGGGACGCGCCTTCCTCTCGGGCATCGGGCGCCAGTACATCTCCGACTTCGAGATCGGCAACGAGCCCGACCTGTATCCGGTCTTCCCGTGGTACCGGGACCGGCGCGGTCGCGTGTTCCGCCGTCGCTCGCACGGCTATGACCTGGCGGCCTTCACCAAGCAGTTCACCCAATGGGCGCACGCCCTGCCGGACATCCCGCTCGCCGGACCGGCCGTCTCGGGCCCGGCGTGGATGCGGGGCCTGGACGGCTTCATCAAGGCCGAGCCCCGCCTGAACCTCGTCACCTACCACCGCTATCCGCTGCGCAACTGCACGACCGATCCCACCGACCCGACGTTCCCCTCGATCCCCAACCTGCTCGCCGACTCCGCCTCGGCCGGGCTGGCGGCGCCCCTCTCCCCGTTTCTCAAGACGGCCGCCGGGCATCACCTGGGGCTGCGCATCGCCGAGATGAACTCGGCCTCATGCGAGGGCAAGGCCGGCGTCAGCGACACCTTCGCCTCGGCCCTGTGGGCGCTCGACACGATGTTCAACTTCGCCAGCCGGGGCGTGGCCGGGGTCAACTTCCACATGCTCCCGGGTTCCCATTACGAGCTGTTCACGGTCTCGCAGACCGCCGCGGGGGCGTGGCAGGCGTTCGTGCACCCCGAGTACTACGGGCTGATGCTGTTCGCCCAGGCGTTTCCCCCGGGGGCCCGCCTGCTCCCGGTCACCGCCCCCGCCGGACCGGTCAAGGCGTGGGGGACCGTCGGCCCCGACGGCACGGTCCGGGTCACGTGCATCAACCAGGACGCGACCGCCGAGCACGACGTCGCGGTCACCCTCCCCGGCGCGACCAACCCCGGCTCGGTGGAGACCCTCGCCGCGCCCAGCCTGGCGGCGACGACCGGAGTGACCCTCGGTGGCCAGTCCTTCGGCGACGAGACGGCGACCGGGACCCTGCCCGGCCCCCCCGCGACCACTCCGGTCGCCCCCGCCGCCGGCGTGTACACGGTGCCCGTGGCCCCCGGGAGCGCCTCGATGCTGACCATCTCGGGCGCCGCCGGCGGCGGCGGTACCGCCCTCGCCCGCCACCGCTGACGCGACGAGGACGGGGCTAGAACCCCCACTGCCGGTACAGGACGTTGGCCTGCTCCGGGGTGGCGTAGGCGTGCTCGCGCCGGAATCGTCCGCCGGCCTGGACGAACGCGATGTCGATCTGGGCGAGCTGCCCGTCGAGCGGCCGGTTGTGGCCGTTGTAGAGCGCGGCGACGACGAAGCCGTGCTCGTGCATCCAGCCGACGACGTCGTGCAGCTGCGGGGCCTCGGGGACGAGCTGAAACAGCGAGACCTCGAGCAGGACGAGCTCTGACTCGCGCAGCACGCCCGTGGCTCCCCCGAGCACGTGCAGCTCGGCCCCCTCGACGTCGACCTTGACGACGTAGGGTCCGGTGCGCCCGCGCGCGGCGACGAGCTCGTCGAGGGTCACGACGGCCACCGTCCGGCGCTCGGGGTCGGTGCCGTCACCGCGGCGCCCGCCGAACAGCGACGAGCAGGCGGGAACCCGATGGACGGCGATCTCGGTGCTGCCGGCCGCCGGTCCGGCGGCGGCGATGACGACGTCCGCCGCGCGGGCGCGCTGCAGGGCCTCGAGGGCGCCGCGCCATTCCTCGAGCGGCTCGACGAGGAGCAGGGGCACGCCGGGAAAGGCGTCGTAGAGCTCGGGCGTCCCGGTTCCGACGCCGACGTCGATGACCGTCGCCGGCGACAGTCCCAGGGTGCGGTAGTGGTCAAGGACGGCGGGCAGCGTGCGGCGCACCCCGGCGTCGGACCGGTGGACCTCGAGGCCGGCGGTGGCGAGCAGCCGCCGCGTGGCGCCCACGATCCGTTCCCGCATCCGGCTCACCGGCCGCAGAATGTCAGACGCCGGTGCGATGCAGCTCGCGGTACATGTCGCGGGCCAGCTTGCCCGGCACGCCCGGGACCGCCTCGAGCTCCTCGCGCGAAGCCGAGAGGATCGCGTCCGGGGAGCCGAAGTGGGCGAGCAGGGCGCGCTTGCGGGCCGGGCCGACGCCGGGGAGGTCGTCGAGCATCGAGGAGGTCATCGCGCGATCGCGGCGGATGCGGTGATGGGTGATGGCGAAGCGGTGGGCTTCGTCGCGGATGCGCTGCAACAGCTGCAGCTCCGGCGTGTCGTGGGCCATGACGAGCGGGGCATCGCGGCCGGGGATGAACACCTCCTCGATGCGCTTGGCGAGCGAGATGACGACGACGCCGCGATCGCGAAACCCCTGCAGGGCGCGGAGTCCGGCGGCCAGCTGGCCCTTGCCGCCGTCGATCACGACGAGGTTGGGCAGCGCGGCGAAGCTCGGGTCATAGTCCTTGTCGTGGGGCGAGACGTCGCGCTGGCGCTCCCAGCGGGCGAAGCGGCGGCCGAGCACCTCCTCCATCGAGGCGAAATCGTCGGAACCGGGGTTCGCGGGCGGACCGGACTCGTCGCCCCCGCCGTTGCCGTTCTGGTCACCGGTGGTGAACACGCGAAACCGGCGGTAGTCGGACTTCTTCGGAGCCCCGCCCTCGAACACGACCATCGAGGCGACGGTGTTCGTCCCCATCAGGGTCGAGATGTCAAAGCACTCGATCCGCAGCGGGATCGTGTCGAGCCCGAGGGCCTGCTGGAGCCCGTCGAGGGCCTCGACGCGCTGCTGGCGCCGGCGCTCGGAGCGCAGCTTCTCCTGGTCGATGGCGAGCCGGGCGTTGCGCTCGGCGAGCTCCAGGATGCGCCGCTTGTCGCCTCGCTCGGCGGCCCGGATCTCGACCGCGTGCCCCCGGCGCGCGCTCAGCGCCTCGGCGAGGCCGGGGACCTCGGAGAACTCCCGCTGGACGATGAGCAGCGGCGGCACCGACATCGCGGAGGCGTAGTACTGCAGGACGAACGCCTGGGCGACGTCGACGACCTCGGCGTCGGCGGCGTTGTCGAGGTAGAAGCTCTGGCGGTCGGACAGCACCCCGTCGCGGACCTGGAAGACCTGCGCGTTGGCCTCCCCGTCGCCGACCGCCACGGCGATCGCGTCAAACGAGCCCGAGCCGTCGTGGGCGACGCGCTGGCGCTCGAGCAGCGAGCGGATCGCCCGCAGCCGGTTGCGCTCGCGGGCGGCGTCCTCGAAGCGCTGCTCGGCCGAGGCGAGGCGCATCTCGTACTCGAGCTTCTGCTCGATCTCGCGATAGCGGCCCGACAGGAAGGCGATCACCCCGTCGATCGCCACCCGGTACTCCTCCTTGGAGACGTAGCCGACGCACGGGGCCTCGCAGCGCTTGATGTAGTAGTCCAGGCACGGCGAGCCGCTGCGCCGCCCCGGCTCCGGGCCGTCGCAGGAGCGGAACATGAACACCTTGCCGAGCACCTCGAGCGTCGAGCGCACCCGCTTGGCGTTCGAGTACGGGCCGAAGTAGGCGCGGTCGCGCCGGTGGCGCTCGCGGGTGAAGTAGACGCGCGGGAAGTCCTCGTCGAGCGAGATCGCGATGTACGGATAGGACTTGTCGTCGCGCAGCCGGATGTTCAGCCGCGGCTTGTACTGCTTGATGAAGTTCTGCTCGACGAGCAGGGCCTCGGACTCGGTGTGGACGACGAGCGCCTCGATCTGGTCGATCATCTCGAGGATCTCGCGCCCCGCCCGGGTGCTCGGATTGGAGAAGTGCGAGGCGACGCGCTTCTTGATCGACTTGGCCTTGCCGACGTAGATCACCTTGCCGCGCTCGTCGCGGAACAGGTACACGCCGGGCTCGTCGGGGAGCTCACGCCGCCGGTCGGCGGGATAGACGGACATCTCCTTCCATAGTAGGTCGGGCCGGGGCCGGCTCCCGCCTTTTCGCCCGGGCTCAGTCGGCGGTGAACGACAGCGCCAGCCCGCCGATGCCGAGGGCGAGGGCGATCAGGGCCAGCGTCTCCCCCCGCCCCGCCCCCACCGCGTTGGGCACGTCGCCGGGGGGATGGAGGGCGGGATCGAACAGCGCGGCCCCGTTCGTCGGGGGCGTGCTGAGCGCGTGCAGCGTGAACGCCGCCGCCACCGCCAGCGCCACCATCAGCACCAGCCGCGCCGGTCGCCCGCCCCGCAGGGCGCTGGCCAGCAGGCCGCCGGCCAGCAGCGCGAGGACCACGTCCACCGCCGAGTAGACCTGCCAGGCGGTGGGATCGCGGGGAACCCCACGCAGCGCCGCACTTGCTCCGTAGTGGGCGCGGACGCTCGCCGAGAGCTGATGGCTCCACGGGAGAAACAGCGATGCCAGCAGCGCGACCCCGGCGATCACCATCGTCCAGTCGGCGACCCCCTCTCGTCTGCCCGCGCTCACGGCGGCGGCAGTGTACGCCCCCGGGCTGCCGATCTCAGTAGCGGCGCGCCGACCACAGGACGGCACCACCGACGTACACGGCGCCGCCGACGAGGATGAGCCACGCGATCGACCCCCCGCTCGTGGCCCACAGGCGATGGGTGGCGGTGAGCGTGACCGCCAGCGTGGCCAGCGCCGCGTAGAGCGCGGCGCGGCGCCGGTCCCCCAGGCCGTAGAGCTCGGTGCGATGCTCGCGGTAGACGATCGTCGCCACCCAGACCATCGCGGCCAAGAAGGCCAGCCACACCGCCTGCAGCACGACGCTCGAGGCGGTTCCGCCACCGGGGACGACCGCGACGATCGCCGCCAGCGCCAGGATGATGATCACGTTGCGAACGTTGGCCATCGTCCCGACAAGGTTACGCCGTCAGCCGCGCACCGTCACCGGGTCAGCTCCGGTCGCCGCCGGGGGCGCGGCGGGGCTCGGCGCGGATGGGGCCCCGTCCGCCGGCTCGGCGGCGAAGCGGTAGCCGACCCCGAAGTGGGTGTGGACGTAGCGCCACCCCGGCGACACCGCCTCGAGCTTGAGACGCAGCTTGCGCACGAACACGTCGACCGACCGGTCACCGCGCGCCATCGTGTAGCCCCACACGCGCTGGTAGACGTCGTCGCGCTCCAGCACCTGGCCCTGCGCGGCCGCCAGCAGGTGCAGGAGCTCGTACTCCTTGCGCGACAGCGACGCCGGTCGCTCGCCCGCGTAGGCGTCGAAGCGGTCGGGACGGATCGCCAGCTCGCCGGCGACGATCGTCGCTTCCTGGACCGGCAGGTCGCCCATCCGGCGCCGGCGCAGCACGGCCTCGACGCGGGCCACCAGCTCGTCGGGATGACACGGCTTGGTGAGCCAGTCGTCGGCGCCGCCGCGCAGCGCGCGCACGCGGTCGGCGACGGGCGAGGGCGGGGCGACGACGAGCAGCCCGAGGCCGGGGAGCGCCCCGGCAACCCGCTCCAGGTACTCGAGGCCGGTCATCGCCGGATTGACGATCAGCGCGTGCAGGCGCAGCGCGGCCAGCTGCTCGTGGGTGGCTCCGTAGCCGAGCACCTCACGCTGCCACCCGAGCGCCTCGAGGCGGCGTTCCAGCACGGCGAGCAGGCCACTGTCGTCGTCGATCAGCGCGAGCCTGATACCCGTGGCCTGCCGAGGCGGGGACATCGGCCACGCAGTGTACGGGCGCTCACCGACGGCCTATCCGGCCACCGCCTCGTAGCGCGCGTACAGATCGGCGACGGCACGCTTGGCCTCCTCGTGGCGGGCCGTCGAGCGGGCGGAGGCGGTCGGGGACGCCCACGCCGCGGGATCGGAGAGCTCGTCCTCGACGGCGGCCAGGGTCGCCTCCGCTGCCTCGATCTCGGCCTCGAGCCGGGCGGCGCCGTTCCCGCGCGGCTTGGGCGCGCGCGCCGCTGCGGGCTTGGGGGCGGCGGGCTCCTTCCGGCGCGCCGGGGCGGGCGGTTTCGCGGCTCGCTCGGCCCGCACCCGCACGTACTCGGGCCAGCCGCCGACGTAGCTGTGCAGGGCATGGTCCTCGAGCGCCACCGTGCGGCTTCCGATCGCGTCGAGCAGGGCGCGGTCGTGGGAGACGAGCAGCAGCGAGCCCGGGAACGAGCGCAGCGCCGCCTCGAGCGCCTCGCGGCTCTCCAGGTCGAGGTGGTTGGTCGGCTCGTCGAGGATCAGCAGGTTGGCGCCGGACTGGACGAGGATCGCCAACGACAGGCGGCGGCGCTCGCCGCCGGACAGTCCATCGAGCGGCTTCTCGGCATCCTCGCCGGAGAACAGGAAGCGCCCGAGCAGGGCCCGCGCCTTGCCGGGAGTCAGCCCGGTGGCGTGCTGGGCGGCCTCGACCACCGTGCGCGCCGTCCCGCCCGAGAGCTCGTCGGCGTGCTGGGAGAGAAACCCGATCTGGACGTTGTGACCGACGCGCAATTTGCCCTCGGCGAGCTCGCGCTGACCGGCGAGCGTCTCGATGAGGGTCGTCTTTCCGGTTCCGTTGGCGCCGACGAGCGAGACGTGCTCGCCGCGCTCCAGCCACATCTCGGCGTCGTCGAGCAGCTGCTTGCCGCCGGCCGACAGCGAGGCGTGCTCGAGTTCGAAGACGACGCGGCCGCTGCGTTCGGGCGCCGTGAACGCGAACTCCAGCCCCGCGCCGTCGGTCCGATCGCGCTCCAGGCGGTCGATCTTGGAGAGCTTCTTGGCCCGCGACTGGGCCTGGCGCGCGCGGGTGCCGGCGCGAAACCGGGTCACGAAGCGCTCGAGGCGCTCGATCTCGGCCTGCTGGCGCTCGATCGCCCGGCCGAGGGCGAGCTCCCGGGCCGCCTTCTCGCGACGCCACTGATGCCACGTTCCGGCGAAGAACTTGCCGCGCCCGGCCTCCAGCTCGAGGACCGAGGTCCCGACCGCCTCGAGGAACCAGCGGTCGTGGGCGACGAGCACGATCGCGGCATCGAGGCTGACGAGATGGGTTTCGAGCCACTCCAGCGACGCGATGTCGAGGTGGTTGGTCGGCTCGTCGAGGAGCAGCAGGTCCGGATCGCCGGCGAGCGCGCGGCCCAGCGACGCGCGCGTCAGCTCGCCTCCCGAGAAGGTGGCCAGGGCGCGGTCGAGGTCGGCGTCGTCGCGGAAGCCGAGGCCGTGCAGGGTGGCCAGCGCCCGGTCGCGCCAGTTGTAGCCGCCGGCGTGCTCGAGCCGGGCCTGGGCCGCCGAGTAGCGCTCGAGTGTCGCCTCGTCGTGGGCGCCGCCGGCCATCGCTCCCTCCAGCTCCGCCAGGTCGGCTTCGATCGCCACCAGCTCGGGGGCGCCGGAGAGGATGTAGTCGCGCAGCGAGATGTCGCGGTCGCGCGGGGGGCGCTGGTCGTGCAGCGCGATCTTGGCGCCCTTGCTGAACACCAGCTCGCCGCCGTCGATCGACGCCTCGCCGGCGAGCATCCGCAGCAGCGTCGTCTTGCCGGCCCCGTTGCGGCCCGACAGCGTCATCCGGTCGCGGCGCTCGAGCTTGAACGACACGCCCTGGAGCAGGGGCTCCCCGGCGATGTCCTTCTTCAGATCGGAGGCGATGACGACGGCCATGACGCCTTGTCATGGTAGGAGGCAGCGGGGGACTGAATAAGATCTCCCGATGGCCCGTACGCCCGCGTACCAACCGATCCCGCCGCACGCGATGCCCCCCGCGCGCACCGTGCTCGTCCCCGACCGCGGGGAGTTCTTCATCAGAGACACCGGCGGCGACGGTCCGGCCGTGCTGCTCCTCCACGGCTGGATGGTGAGCGCCGATCTCAACTGGCACTCCGCCTACGGTCCCCTGGCCGACGCGGGCTACCGGGTGCTGGCCATCGATCACCGCGGTCACGCCCGGGGGATCCGCGCCCTGGCGCCGTTCCGGCTCTCCGACTGCGCCGATGACGCCGCCGCCGTGCTCCGGGTCCTCGAGATCGACGCGGCGATCGCCGTCGGCTACTCGATGGGCGGCACGATCGCCCAGCTGATGGCCCGCGACCACCGCGATCGCCTCGCCGGCATCGTGCTCTCGGGCACCTGCCAGCACTTCCAGGACCCCGAGACGGTGAAGCTGTGGCGGTGGATGGGCGCCGTCGGGCTCGGGGTCAAGCTGGCGCCGAAGACGTTCTTCGCGGCCGGCTTCAAGCGCAGCGGCATCCCGTTGAACGAGCGCACGGCATGGTGGATGTCCGAGCTCATGCGCCACTCCGGCCGCGACGTCGCCGAGGCGGGGCGAGAGCTCGGTCGGTTTGACTCCCGGCCGTGGCTGGGCGGCGTCGATGTCCCCGCCGCCATGGTCCTCACCAGCCGCGACCAGGCGGTGTCGCCGGCCAAGCAGCGCGAGCTGGCGGCCGCCGCGGGCGCGACCGTGTACGAGGTCGCGCTGGACCATCTCGAGCTGACCAGCCGCGCCGACGAGTACAACCCGGCGCTGCTGTCGGCGCTCGAGGCGGTCACCGCCGCGCAGAGCGTTCCGGTCTAGCCGTCAGCGTCCGGCGATCAGATACGCTGTGGCGACGATGCGCCGCGCCCGGATCAGCCTCCTGTTCGCCAGCGTTGCCGTCGCCCTGCTGACGGCGGCGCCGTCGGCGATGGCGCGCGCCGATGGCGGCCAGGGCTGGTGGGGCGAGACCAACGACAAGGACATCACGAGCACGATGTTCATCGTCATCGCCTTCTTCCCGCTGCTCATCCTCGTCCTCTCGCTCATCCAGTGGCGGTTGGACAAGCGCCATCATGCGCGTGACGACGCCGCCCGGGCCCGCGCCGCCAACGCCGACTGGCGCGGCGGCTGGTAGGGGGCGCCGGGTCGTTTGCGTTCAGGCGGCGGCGGCCGTCGCCTGCGCCGCCGACTGGGCGTGCTCGCGGCTCTCGCGCGAGGAGATCAGCAGCGCGGCCAGGATCGCCCCGGCGATGGCAAACCCCGCGCCGATCAGAAACGCCCGATCGAAGCCCTTCGTCAGGGCCACCGCCGAGCTGTGGACACCGCCATGGAGCACGCTCTGGGTGCGGCTGTTGGCGATCGTGGCCAGGATCGCCAGGCCAAGCGCGCCGCCGATCTGCTGCGTGGTGTTGATCAGCCCCGAGGCGAGCCCGGCCTCTTCCGGCCGGGTGCCGGTGACCGCCGCGATCGTCACCGAGACGAAGGCGAAGCCGAGGCCGAACGCCGCCAGGATCGACGGGCCGAGTACGTCGGCGGCGAATGAGCCACCGGTCGTCGGCACCTGGGAGAACCACAGCAGCCCGGCGGCGATCAGCAACAGCCCGAGGATGAGCGGCGTCTTGAAGCCGATGCGGGTGACGAACTGGGACGCCGCGCCGGCGGAGACGATGATCCCGACGGCCAATGGCAGGTACGAGACCCCGGCCTTGATCGCCGAGTAGCCGAGCACGTCCTGCAGGTACAGCGAGATGAAGAAGAACATCGAGAACAGCGACATGCCGATCAGCAGGCCGACGATGTTCGCCCCTCGCAGGGTGCGCAGCCGGAAGATCGAGAACGGCATCAGCGGGTCGCGCTGGCGCAGCTCGATGGTGACGAAGCCGATCAGCAGGGCGGCCGCGCCGGCCAGGCAGAGGATCGTCCGCGTGGCCCCCCAGCCGACGTTGACCGCCTCGACCACCGCGTAGACGAGCAGGGCGAGACCCGCGGTGACGGTCACCGCGCCCGGAATGTCGAAGGAGTGAGATGAGTCCGATCCGGTCTCGCGGCGGCTCTCGACGAGCGTGCGCGGAGCCAGCGCGGCGGCGGCGAGCCCGATCGGGACGTTGACGAACAGCACCCAGCGCCAGCTCAGCCCGCTGGTGAGGATCCCGCCGAGCAGCACGCCGGAGGCGCCGCCGGCGCCCGCCACCGCTCCCCAGATGCCGAGCGCCCGGTTGCGCTCGGCGCCCTCGGCGAACGTCGTGGTGATGATCGACAGCGCGGCCGGGGAGACGATCGCCGCGCCCAGGCCCTGGACGACTCGCGCCGCGATCAGCCAGCCCTCCGATTGGGCGAGGCCACCGGCGAGCGACGCAACAGAGAACAGGATCAGACCGACCATGAACATGCGCCGCCGGCCGAGCAGGTCGGCCATCCGGCCGCCGAGGAGCAGAAAGCCGCCAAAGGTCAGCACGTAGGCGTTGACCACCCACGTCAGATCATCGCGCGAGAAGTGCAGCGCCGAACCGATCGACGGCAGCGCGACGTTGACGATCGACGCGTCGATGACGATGACGAACTGGGTCATCGCCAGCAACATCAGGGCGATGTTCTTCGCGCGCGGGGTGTAGAGCTCGGGTGGCCGGTCGATGACCGCAGCTGACATGGAAGCTGACCTCCGGTTCCGGTTTGACTTGTGGGACTATAGTGAACGATGATTCCGGTTGTCAACGTGAATCCGGTGAAATCGTCGTGACCGACATCGCCACCCCCGAGGAGCGCCCCCTGAGGGCCGACGCGCGCCGCAATCGCGAGCGCATCCTGCAGAGCGCCCGGGAGGTGTTCGCCGAATACGGCGCCGAGGCCCAGATCGACGACGTCGCCCGCCGGGCCGGGGTCGGCGTCGGCACCGTCTACCGCCACTATCCCACCAAGGAGGCGCTCCTCACCGAGCTCGTGCGTCAGAAGTTCCAGCGCTTCGCCGACGCGGCGCGTGACGCCCTCGAGCGCGACGGAGAGCCGTTCGAGCTCCTCGCCGACCTGATGCGCGCCAATGCCGCCGAGCTGGCGCGCGATACCGCCACCCAGCAGGCGTTCGCGGGCGCCGGGCAGCACATCTGGGCGGCGGCGACCCCCGGGCTCGAGGAGCTGCTCCGATATATCGGCGAGCTGATCGACCGCGCGCGGGGCGCGGGGACGATCCGCGCCGACATCGTGCCCACCGATATCGGGATGCTGATGTGCGGGCTATCGGCGACGATGGCCCACCCCGCGCCCGGCTTTGACTGGCGCCGGCATCTCGATCTCGTGATCGACATGCTGGGCGCGCCCTGACCGGGTCAGAGGGCGGTGCTCAGATCCGGAAGACCGGCAGCAGCCGCTGCTCGTGCTCGGCGTCGATCCGGGCGATGACCTCGATGTGCTCCTCCAGCCCCGAGCCGCGGAGCTTCTCGGCCAGCAGCTCGTCGACCTGGAAGATGCCGGCGCTGTTGGACATCGCGATCTCCACCCGCACGGCGCGATCGCGCCCGGGCGAGATCTTCACATCGTCGATCGCGTACGCCGACAGCGAGTGGATGTTCTGGTGGCCGGACTCGAACGGCACCCGGGAGCGACCGCGCGCCATGTCCAGCGCGTCGGCGACGCGGACGATCCCGGCCTCGACCGTGAACGGCGCGCCGTCCCGGCGATGCCCGATGATCGCGTGCAGCGTCTCGGCGACGATGATCGAGCGCTCGGGCTCGTCGTAGACGCCCTCGAGCAGCGCGCCGAGCTTGTCGGCGGTCAGAAACAGGCTGTAGCGCTCGTGGTCGGCGCGGTGGATCGACATCCCGACGCAGTGCATGAGGCAGGCGGCAGCGACCACGACCTCGGCGTCGCGCTCCTGCATCGCATAGTCGGCGACGACGCTCGGCGTCACCCCGCGGCGGAACAGCAGCCGGGCCAGCCGCAGGCCGATGTTGACCACGATCTGGATGTGGACCCAGCTGTGGTCCGACATGCCCAGCCGCCGGGTGGCGTTGACCGCCGAGACATGCCACCAGGCCTTGACCTGCTCGTCGGCGTTGACCGCCGCGAGCAGGCGCTCGAGCCGCCGGTTGCCGCGTGTCGGCGCCCGCACGCGCACGTCGGCGAGCGCCTCACGCGGGGGGATCGGCGGGTCGAGGGTCACGGCCTCATGGCTTCTAGCAGCACGCCCTCGCGGATGCCACCGCGGCCGACGATGATCGTCCCTCCCAGCCGGCGCGCCATCGCCTCGAGGATCAGCAGCCCCGCGGGCAGCAACCGGGCGCGCTGGGGGTCGATCTGCGAGCGCCGGGCGACGACCGTCGACGGCTCAGAGGCGAGCACCCGCAGCAGGCGCAGCAGCGCGGAGGCGTCGAGGATCGTCCCCGCCATCCGGGCCAGCGAGGTGGCGCTTCCGCCGACGGCGACGGTCAGGGCCGGCCGGGGCGGCGTCAGCGACCCGAGCGCGCCGTCCACCTCCCGGCGCGCGGTCGCCAGCTGCGCCGACGACGGCGGATCGCTGTGCAGCCACGCGTCGGTCAGCGTGCTCGACCCGAGGGCCACCGACCTCCACCAGACGATGTCGGCGGGGACGGTGCCGATGACCATCTCCGAGGAGCCGCCGCCGACGTCGAGAACCCCGAGGGGTCCGGGCGGCTCGGCGTCGAGCATCGCGGCGGCCCCGCAGAAGGCCAGCCGCGCCTCATCCTCGCCGGACAGGATGTCGACCTCCAGGCCGGTCGCCGTCCGGATCGCCTCGACCAGCTCCTGGCCGTTCGCCGCGCAGCGGATGGCGGCCGTCGCGACCCCCCGGACGTGCGCGACGCCCAGGTCGCGCGCGATCAGCAGCTGCGCGCCGACGACGGCCACCACTTCGGCGATCTTCTCCGGGGGGATCGCGCCGCCGGCGGCCAACCCCCGGCCGATGCGGGTGAAGGCACGCTCCTGGTGAACCTCCTCCAGGCCGCCGGGACCCCCGTCGGCCACGAGCAAGCGGGTCGTGTTCGAGCCGATGTCGATGCAGCCGGCTCGCATCGAGCGGGTCAGGCGACCGATCTCTCGCCGCCCGCCGGCGCCGCCGGCGTGCCCCGCACCGGGTTGCCGCCGTTGGGGGCCGGGGTCCGGGGCGCCAGCTGGCCGGGACGCAACGTGATGGCGGCGGCGACGGCGAAGACCAGCGAACCGGCGCCCGCCACGCCGAGGGCCGCGCGCGCCGACGCGAGCGAGGCGATCACCCCCCCGGCGAGGATGCCGAGGCCGGGAGCCAGCTGGGTGATCGACTGGTTGAGGGTCATGATGAGCGCCATCCACTGCTGCTCGGCGCGCTGCTGCACGACGGTCTGGACGGCGGTCGACTCGACGCCGTTGCCGATGCCCGCGAGCGCCGCCCCGGCCAGCGCGACGGCGAGCGAGGGGGCGATCGCCATCGTGGCGAAGCCCGCCGCCAGGGCGAGCGCGCTCGTCGCGATCAGCGACCGTGGCGAGCGACGGCGCCAGCGGGCGATGACGAGGCTCCCGGCGATCGCTCCGCCCCCCCAAGCCGCCAGCAGCCCGCCGTAGCCGCCCGCCCCGGCGTGGAGCGTGTGCTGGGCGTAGATCACCTCGACGGGGATCGAGATCGTGAAACAGGCGAGGCCCAGCCCCTGCAACACGAGCAGCCGCCAAAGGGCCCGGTCGCTCCGGGCGTAGGCCAGCGCCCCGCGCAGGCGCCGCCGCCCGTGCCCTTCGGCGTCGGCCCGTCGGGGCAGGCCGGCGGTGGCGAGCAGCCCGCCCATGACCACGAACAGACCGCAGTTGGCGAGCAGCGCAGCGACCGTCCCGCCGGCGACCACGACCGCCCCGCCGATCAGCGGACCGGCCAGGAAGCACACCGCGAACGCCCCGTTGGCGATGACGTTGCCCTCGGGCACGAGGTCGAGGGGGCGCAGCATCTGCACGCGCACCGTGGCCGCCATCGCGCGGGCGATGATCGCCACGATGCCCTCGAACACAGCCAGGACGAGCACCGGGCCGAGCGTGAACCGGCTGGTCAGCCACGCGAGGATCGCGAACAGCACCGCCTCGAGCCCGTAGAGGACCGGGAGCAGGCGGTTGGGCGCCTCACGGTCAAGCCGAGCCATGAGCGGCGGCGAGAGCACCGCCGGCGCCACCTGGGAGCAGAGAAAGAACCCCGTGGACCCGATCGCCGAGCCGGTCTGCCGGTAGACGAGCAGCGAGAGCGCCAGCGTCCCCACCGAGGTGGCCAGCTCGTTGAGCACATAGGCGGCCAACAGTCGGCGAAACACGGCGATCCGCATCACGCTGCTCATCTCAGATCAGACCCTGGCTCGGGGTACCGGCACTGGCGCAGTCTTGCCACGCGCTGGTCCGGCCAAACGCGCCGCTGGCCGGGATTAGCGAAATGCCTCGAGCGCGGCCTGCGCGCCCGCTCCGGAGCGCTCCGCGTAGCCGTAGGTCCCCTCGTCGCGAAGCTCCACCGCGGCCCTCACCAGCCCGTCGATCGCGGCGAACGCAAAGGCGCCGCCGACCGAGATCCGGCTGGCTCCAAGCCGGGCCAGCTCTCCGACCGACGGCGAGCCGCGCCGAGCCAGCACGTTGACCGGCCGGTCGACCGAGGAGATGATCGCCCGCAGCTGCTCGGCCGAGGTGGGCCCGGGGGCGTACAGCACGTCGGCCCCGGCCTCCTGGTAGGCCTGCAGGCGCTGCACCGTGTCGTTCAGGTCGTCGCGGCCATGCAGGTGGTTCTCCGCCCGCGCGGTCAGCACCACATGCGCCGGCCCGGCGTGAGCCACCTCGGCGGCGGCCTGCACGCGCTCGGCGGCCCGCCCGATCTCGTAGATCGGGTCGGCGGCGTTGCCGTCGAAGTCCTCGATCGAGAAGCCGGCCAGACCGGCGGCGACGGCGCCGCGCGCCGTTTCGGCGACCCCCTCGGCGCTGTCGGCGAAGCCGTTCTCCAAGTCGGCCGAGACCGGCAGGTCGGTGGCCGACACGATCGCGGCCGCGTGCTCGAGCGCCTCCTCGGCGGAGACCGATCCGTCGCGGCGTCCGAGCGTGGCGGCGAAGCCGCTGCTCGTCGTGGCCAGGGCCGCGAACCCGAGCGACGCCAGTAGCCGGGCGGATCCCAGATCCCAGGGATTGGGCAGGAGCAGAGGCTCGCCGGGGCGATGCAGCGCCCGGAATCGCTCGGCGATCTCTGGCCGTACGGTCATCGTGTCTACACCCTACGGGTGTGGTCTAGCCTCGGTTGGATGAGTACTCAACAAGACGCCATCTCGCTCGGGCGCGAGAGCGGCGAGGACGGCTCGTTCCATCGTCAGGACTCGACGTTTCGCCACGTCGTCTCGGCCGACAGCTCGGCCGAGTTCCCGCTCGCCGCGGGCCGGTATCACCTGTATGTGGCGCGCGCCTGCCCGTGGGCGCACCGCACGCTGATCGCCCGTCAGCTGATGGGCCTGCAGGATGCGATCGGCGTCTCCTATGTCAGCCCGCTGCGCGACGAGCGGGGCTGGGAGTTCGCCGGCGGCGAGTACGTCGATGCCGTCAACGGGTTTCGCTTCCTCTCCGAGGCCTACGCGATCGCCGATCCCGGCTACGCCGCCCGCGTCAGCGTCCCGGTCCTCTGGGACACCGAGGCGGGCACGATCGTCAACAACGAGTCGGCCGACATCCTGCGGATGCTCTCGACGGTGTTCGCCCCGCTGGCCGAGCACCCGGTCGAGCTCTACCCCGAGCGGCTGCGGGGCGACATCGACGATCTCAACCAGACGATCTACGACACCGTCAACAACGCGGTCTATAAGGCCGGCTTCGCCACGCGCCAGGCCATCTACGAGCGCGAGGTGCGCGGGTTGTTCGCCACCCTCGACGCGCTCGACGCCCGCCTGGCCGAGCGTCGCTTCCTCTTCGGGCCCGAGCCGGTGGAGACCGACTGGCGGCTGTTCACCACGCTCGTGCGCTTCGACGCCGTCTACCAGATCCATTTCAAGTGCTCGATCCGCAAGCTCGTCGAGTACGAGAACCTGTGGCCGTATGCGCGCGACCTGTATCAGTGGCCGGGCGTCGCCGAGACGGTCGACTTCGACGAGATCCGCGCCCACTACTACGGCACGCACCCGATGATCAACCCGTCGCGCCTCGTCGCGATGCTGCCCGCGGCGAGCTTCGACGAGCCCGCCGGCCGGGCGTAGCCTTCCGGCCGGCGAGCTCCCTCGGTCAGCTCTGCATCCGCACGTGGCGGATGGCCGAGGCCCTAGCCCCTTCCCGGGAGGTGACGGTGACGGCGACGGTCACGGCGAGCCGGCGCTGACGTCGCAGGGTCCGGCGCGCCGCGGCGTCGAGGCCGACGGCGGCGCGGACGCGGCCGGCGCCCAGCGCGCGGAGGACGAGACGGCCGACGCGCCGGTGCCCGACGGCGAACACCTGTACCTGGGCGCGGCCGCCGGCTCCGGCGGCCGAGATGCGCAACGACCCGTGGACGGTGAAACCGTGCTGCACGGCCGCCAGGACGATCGCGCGGGCCGGTGGCCCGGCCAGCGGCGACGCGGGCGCCCGCGGCGGTGAGGACGGCGGGGGCGCGGGCGAGCTCGCCGTCGTCGTGGCGCTCGTCGTCGACGTGCTCGTCGTCGATGCGCTCGTCGTCGGCCCGGGGGGCGGCGGGGCGTCGCCGACGACGATCGTCGCCGTCATGAACGGATGCAGGTCGCAGTGGAACGTGTACGTGCCCGGGGTGTCGAACCGGCAGGTGCCGCTCCACCCCGCGGCCGTCGGCTGGGCGGGCAGCGGCGGCACCGCCCCGGTGTCGGCGCCGGCCGTCTGCGCGCAGCTCGTCGGCTGAGGGCCGGTGCCGAAGTCGGCGTTGTGGTGGCTGGCGCCGGTCGGATAGGCGAAGGTGACCATCCCGCCGGGAGCGATGTTCGCCTGGGTGCTCGTGCTCCCGCTCACCGTCCACGCGAAGTCGACGGCCGTGAACGAGGCGGTGGCCGGCGGCGTGTCGGCCGGCGCGGCCGCCGGCGGGTCGGCCGGCGTCGCCGCCGTGGCGACGCCGACGCCCGCGGCGACGGCGAGGACGACGGCCAGCGCGGTGACGGTCCGGCGCCTCATGGCCGCACCGCGTGGCGGAGGGCGACCCCGCAGCCGCCGAGGATCATGCCCGCCGCGATCGCCCCGAGCACGTCCATGCCCGTCACCGGGAGGGTCGGGCGGGCGGCCGCCGCCGGGGCCGTCGCCGTGGCGGCGGCCGTCGTCGTCGCCGTCGTCGTCGCCGTTGTCGTCGCCGGCGCGGTCGTCGTCGCCGGTGGCGCGGCGGCCGCCGTCGTTGTCGTTGTCGTCGGGGCGGGGGCCGCGGTGGCGGCGGTGAGCACCGTGATCGTGCCGTGCATGAACGGATGGATCGTGCAGACGTAGCTGTAGGTGCCCGCCCGCGTGAACGTGTGCGAGGCGCTCTGGCCCTTGCTCAGCGTCCCGGTGTTGAAGCTGCCGTCGCTCGCCGTGGCGGTATGGGCGCTCGGGCCGTCATTGGTCCAGGTGATCGTGTCGCCGACGTGGACCGTCGTGCTCGGCGGCGTGAAGTGAAAGTCGGCGATCGTGACCGCCGGGTCGCCCGCCGCGTGAGCCGCGCCGTGACGCGCCAACGCGGCCGGACGCCGGCGCGCACGCGACGGCGACGTCTTCGTTCGCGTCGTCGGCGGCGGCCCGAACGAGCTCCCCGCCGCGACGTGGGGGCTCAGCGGCAGATGCGCGGGGGCGGAGTGCGCGGGCGCAGCGGCGGCAACGGAGGCCAGCGCGACCATGGCGAGATGACCCGGCATCGACCATCAAGACGCACGTCGGGCCGATTCCTTCCCGGCCAGCGGACCGTCTCGGATAACGGGCGCATACGTCCCGTTATCCGAGACGGCGCCCGATCAACCGCGGCGGCGGAGCAGCCGCAGGGCCACGAGGAAGCCGACGAACACGCCGACGAATGGCACCGGGTTGCTCTTGACCTGCTTGACGAGGACCGCGCGCGCGAGCGCGAGCGCATCGAGCGGCTCGCTCTCCTGAGCCGGGCCGGCCGTCGGCGGGGTCGGCGGCGCGACCGGCTCGGCCGTGGGCGGCGCGGGGGGCGGCGTGGACGGCGGAACCGGGGGCGCCGTCGCCTCGGTCGGCGACGGCTCCGACGCCGCCGGGGCTGCCGGCTCCGGCGCGGCCGCCGGCTCGGACGGCGCGGGCGCGGGCGGCGACGTGGCGGCGCCTCCGTTGCCCGCCGCGGCCGGGGCCTCCTCGGTCGCGGCCTCGGTCACGACGGCCCGGACCTTCGTCTCATCGGACGGCGCGGCGGCGCCACCGCCGCCGGCGAGCATGCCCTGCAGCGAGGTGGCGAACTCGCCCAGCAGCCGGTTGGAGATCTCCTCGATCATCCCCCCGCGGCCGAACCGCGCCAGGCGGCCGGTGATGTGGTAATCGGTGTCGACGTGAACGGTGGTCGCGTCGGGACCGGCCTCGGCCACCGAAGAGACGATCGTCGCCTTCGCGCCCCCCTGGCCGCGCTTGTCGGTGCCGGCCGCCTGCATCGTCGCCGAGTGCTTGGCCTCGTCGACGTTCTCCATGTGCAGCTTGCCGCTGTAGGCCGCCGAGGTCGGTCCGATCTTGACCTTGAACTCCCCGTTGTAGCTGCCGTCGGGATTGCGCCCGGTGACCGAGGCCCCGGGCAGGCAGGGCGCCACTCGCTCGACGTCGATCAGCGCTTCCCAGACGCGCTGTAGCGGGGCCTGAACCTCAAATGACTGCTCTAGCTTCACCGGCTATCTCCTCCAGGTCGTCAGGGGTGTCGATGTCGCGCCCGGAGCATAGGTGCCCGACCTCCAGGACGGGGCCGCCCCGCAGCAGGTCACGAGCGCCGCGGTCGCCCTCGAGCGCCGTGAGCGCGGCAATCTCGGCGGCGCCGAGAACGACGGGATGGCCGGGGCGGCCGTCGTAGACGGCGCGGGTCCGCGGCGCTGCGGTCACGAACAGCTCGATCACCTCCGGGGTGACGAGCGGCGCGTCGGCGAGCGTGACGATCACGCGGTCCGCGGCCGACAGCTCGCGCAGGCCGCGCCGCAGCGAGGCCGCCTGGCCGCTCTCCCAGTCGTCGCAGACAACCGTCTGCGCCCGTCCGAAGTCGACCGCGGCCCGCACCTCATCGGCCCGCGCGCCGAGGACGACGACGACGCGCTCCAGGCCGGCCACGGCGCACTGGGCGCGGACCGCCCACTCCAGCAGCGGGCGCCCGCGAAACGGCGCCAGCTGCTTGGGCGGCGTGGCGCCGAAGCGCGTGCCGGCGCCGGCCGCGAGGATCAGGCCGCTCGTCATGTCGCGGGGTGGATCTGATTGGGCGAGGTCGTCAGCCGGCCGCCCTCGCGGCCGTAGCGGACGGCCACCGCCTCGGCGAGGATCGCCAGGGCCGCCTCCGCGGCGGTCACCCCGCCGAGGTCGAGCCCCGCGGGGCCCGACAGGCGCGCCAGCTCGGCCTCGCTCAGCCCGGCCGCCGCGAGCCGTTCCCGTCGCCGGCCCTGGGTGCGCCGCGACCCCATCGCGCCGACATACGGCGCCGGCGAGCGCAGGGCGATCATCAGCGCCTCGTCGTCGAGCTCGGGGGCGTGGGTGAGGCAGACGACGGACGTGTCGGCGTCGAAGCCGCCGAGCGTCGCAAACGCCTCTTCCGGCCACGCCACCAGGAGCCGCTCGGCATCGGGGAACAGCTCGCCGCGGGCAAAGCGCTCGCGCGGGTCGACGACGTACGGCGTCCAGCCGATCGCGCGGGCGAGCCGGCACAGCGCCGCCGCCAGCGGGACCGCACCGAAGATGACGAACCGCGGGGCTGACCCGGTGATGTCCTCGAAAGCCGGCCCGTGGACCTCGGAGGTCTCCAGCCACTCGCGCTGCTCGTCGGAGCTCACATCGCCTCCAGGAGCACGGCCAGCTCCTCCAGGGAGGCCAGCGAATTGCCGGGCAGGAGCTGGTCGGTGTGCGGCACGGCGGCCTGCATGCCGCGGGTCAGCGGCTCGTAGTCGGGGTGGGCGGCCAGGGGGTTGAGCCAGATCAGCTGGTGCGAGGCACGGCGCAGGCGGGCCATCTCGTCGCGCAGCTGCTCGGGGTCGCCGCGGTCCCAGCCGTCGGACAGGATCACCACGACCGAGCCGCGGCCGAGGCGGCGGCCGTGGACACGGTTGAGCTCGGCGAGCGCGGCGCCGATCCGGGTCCCGCCCGAGAAGTCGGTGACGACGGCGGCCGCGCGGTCGAGCGCCCGGTCGTGGTCGCGTCCGCCCAGCTCGTTGGTGATCCGCGTCAGCCGCGTGCCGAACGCGAACGCCTCCACCCGACGGCGGGCGACGACGCAGGCGTGCATGTACTGCAGCAGCATGCGCGCATACGGCGCCATCGAGCCCGAGACGTCGCAGACGAGCACGAGCTGGCGGGGGCGCCGGGTGGGCGCTCGCCAGCGGCGGTGCACTGGCTCGCCGGCGGTGCGCAGCGAGGTGTGGACCGTCCCCCGCAGGTCCGGGATGTGGCCGCGCTTGCGCGAGGGCCGGGTGCGCCGGGACAGTCGCGTGGGATGGCGCCGCGCGAGGCGGGCGATCAGCTCCCGGGCGAGCGCGCTCTCGGCCTCGGTGAAGCGGGCGAAGTCCTTGGTGACGAGCAGCTCGATGTCCGACCACGCCGCCGGCAGCGGCTCGGCGTCGTCGCGAGCCGGCCTGGCCGCCGGATCGCCCATCGCGGCCCGCGGCAGGACCGCCTTCTCGATCGACCCCAGCTCACCGAGCGGATCGTCGAGCCCCCGGGCGACGCGGCCGTCGCCGAAGACGGCCACGAAGGCCGCGTCGAAGCGCTCCAGATCGGCCTTCTGCGAGCACAGGACGGTGCGCAGGGCGAGCCGCACGTCCTCCCGCGAGGCCGGGTCGACGGCGTCGAGGCTGCGCACCGCCGTGAGCAGCTCCCCGACCCCGACGCGGGTCCCCTGGGCGCGCAGCACTCCGGCCAGATCGCCGAGGCGCCCGATCATCGCCTCCGCCGGCGCGCCCACCGCATCGGCGGCCATCGTCACACGCCTTCCAGGACCCCGCGCTCGCGCACGCGCAACAGGTCCTCGTGGACCTTGAGGGCCGCGCCGAGGGTCTCCTCCAGGTCGGCCTCGTCCCCGAGCGCCAGCAGCGCCTGGGCCCAGACGATCGTCTCCCCCACCCCGGGCTGCTTGTAGAGGTCGCCCTGGTCGCGCAGCTTGGCCACGGCGGTGACGACGCGGGCGGCGATCTCCTCGGGCACGCCGGGCAGGCGCGACTCGACGATCGCCCGCTCGCGCTCGGGCGTCGGGTAGTCGATCCAGTGATACAGGCAGCGTCGCTTCAGCGCGTCGTGCAGCTCGCGGGTGCGGTTGGAGGTCAGGATCACGATCGGCCGCTGGCGGGCGGTGACCGTGCCCAGCTCGGGGATCGTGACCGCGAAGTCCGACAGGAACTCGAGCAGGAACGCCTCGAACTCGTCGTCGGCGCGGTCGATCTCGTCGATGAGCAGGACGACCGGGTCCG
Source organism: uncultured Solirubrobacteraceae bacterium (assembly GCA_963744845.1). Classification (GTDB taxonomy): domain Bacteria; phylum Actinomycetota; class Thermoleophilia; order Solirubrobacterales; family Solirubrobacteraceae; genus Palsa-465. The sequence continues at coordinate 929,565 of CAVUVE010000004.1, read as the reverse complement.
ACGGGTCGGCCTCGAGCGCCTCGAGCAGCGGCCGGCGCAGGAGAAAGCGCCGGTCAAACAGCTCGCCCTCGTCGACGCCGCCCTCGGCGGCGCGCAGCGCGAGCAGCTGGCGGGCGTAGTCCCAGTCATAGACCGCGTGGTGCAGGTCGATGCCCTCGTGGCACTGCAGGCGGATCAGCCGCGCGCCACTGGCGGCGGCCAGCGCCCGCGCCACCTCGGTCTTGCCGACCCCGGCTTCGCCCTCGAGCAGCAGCGGCTGCTCCAGGGCCACGGCGAGGCTGACCGCCAGGGCAAGCGGCCGGTCTGCGAGGTAGCCCTGCGCCGCGAGCGCCTCGCTCGCGGCGCCGACCGTCTGGAGCTCCGCGAGCGACATCCGGCTGTCGATGTTAGAACGCGCTATCCGAGAGCGTCGGTGATCGCCCGCCGGGTGAGCACGCGGGCCAGGTGCCGCTTGTACTCGGTGCTGGCGTTGAGGTCCGACGGCGGGTTGGTTCCCTCGGCGGCCTGCTCGGCGGCCTTGGCGATGTTCTCCGGGCTCAGCTCCTGGCCGCGCAGCGCGTCCTCGGCCGCGGTCGCGCGCAGCGGCACCGACGCCATGTTCGTCAGTCCGATGCGCACGTCCTCACAGGTGCCGCCGGAGGCCTTGATCGTGACGCACACGCCGACCATCGCCCAGTCCTCCGAGCGACGGTTGAACTTGTGATAGGAGGAGCCGTAGCCCTCGAGCGCGGGGACGCGAATCTCGGTCAGGACCTCGTCCTCGGCGACCGCGGTCGTCATGTAGTCCTGGAAGAGATCGGCGGTGGCCACCGTGCGCTGGCCGCTCTGGCCCTGGAGGGTGACCTCGGCCTCGAGGATCAGCATCGCCGCCGGCAGGTCCGACGCGGAGTCGCCGTGGGCCAGCGAGCCGCCGATCGTCCCGCGGTGGCGGACCTGCGGGTCGGCGATCGTCGCCGCCACCTGGGAGATGAGCCCCAGCTCGGTCGAGAACTCGAGCTTGCGGTGAGGGGTCAGCGCGCCGATCCGCCAGCCGCCGTTCTGGCGCTCGATGCCGTGCAGCCCGGGGACCTTGCGCAGGTCGACGAGCAGCGTCGGCGCCGCCAGGCGCAACTTCATGAGCGGGATCAGCGAATGGCCGCCGGCCAGCAGCTTGGCGTCCTCGCCACCGTCGACGAGCGCGCCGATGGCGCCCTCCAGCGAATCGGGAGCGACGTACTCGAATTCGGCGGGGATCATGACGAGAGGCCTCCTTCGGGGCTCGCGCCCTGACTGTTGTGGATCGCGTCCCAGACCCGCATCGGGCTGAGCGGCATGTTGATGTAGTCGACGCCGAGCGGCCGCAGGGCGTCGATGACGGCGTTGGTCACCGCGGCGCTGGCCGCGATCGTGCCCGCCTCGCCGACGCCCTTGACGCCCATCGAGTTGACCGGCGACGGCGTCACCGTGCGGTCGGTCTCGAAGCTCGGCAGCTCCGCGGCCGTGGCCAGCGCGTAGTCGACGAACGTGCCGGTGATCAGCTGGCCCTCGGCGTCGTAGTGCACGCGCTCGTACAGCGCCTGGCCGATCCCGTGCACGACGCCGCCGTGGATCTGGCCGTCGATCAGCATCGGGTTGATCGCGTTGCCGCAATCGTCGACGGCGACGTAGCGGACGACCTTGACCTTGCCGGTCTCCGCGTCGACGTCGACGACGCACGCATGGGCGCCGAACGGGAACACGAAGTTCTCGGGGTCGTAGAACGTCGTCTCCTCCAGTCCGGGCTCCATCCCCTCGGGAACTGCGCCGATATAGGCGACCCCGGCGACGTCGGCCAGAGCCATGCCCTTGTCGGGCGACCCCTTGACCGAGAACTTGCCGTCGGCCACCTCGATGTCATCGGCGGCGGCCTCCAGCTCGGCGGCCACGATCGCCTTCGCCTTGGCGACGACCTTGTCGGTCGCCTTGACGACGGCCTCGCCGCCGGTGGCCAGGGAGCGCGAGCCGTACGTGTTGCGTCCCTCGGGACCCATCGAGGTGTCGCCGTGGATGACCTCCACCACCGAGGGATCGACGCCGAGCCGGTCGGCGACGATCTGGGCCATCGCGGTGTCGAGCCCCTGCCCGTGGGGCGAGGTGCCGGTGTAGACGGTGACGGCTCCGGTGTTGTGGACGCGGACCATCGCCGACTCCCACAGGCCGGCCTGGACGCCAACCCCCGCCGGACCGGTGACCCGCGAGGGGGCGAGACCGCAGATCTCCGTCCACGTGCAGAAGCCGATCCCCCGGTAGACGCCCTCGCTGCGCAGCTGCTCCTGCTCGGCGCGGAAGGCGGCCACGTCGACGTGCTCCATCAGCTTGTCGAGAGTGCCGTGATAGTTGCCGGAGTCATAGACGACGCCGGTGGCCGTCGCGGCCGGGAAATCCTCCTTGGGGATGAAGTTCTTGCGGCGGATCTCCAGCGGATCCATGCCGAGTTCGTGGGCCACCTGGTCGAGTGTGACCTCGATCATCTGCGTCGCCTCGGGCCGTCCGGCACCCCGGATGGCGTCAGTCGGGCACTTGTTGGTGAACACCCCGGTGATGTCGGTCTGGACGTTGGGGATCTTGTAACAGCCGCCCATCACGAACGCGCCGAGCGACGGGATCAGCGGGGTCAGGATCATGTTGTAAGCGCCGAAGTCGGCGAGGATCTTGACGTGGAACGCGGTGATCGTCCCGTCGCGCTTGGCTCCCATCCTCACCTGAGAGATCTGGTCGCGGCCCTGATGGGCGACCGACATGTTCTCCGAGCGCGTCTCGGTCCACTTCACGGGCAGGCCGAGCTTGCGTGACGCCCAGCAGGCGAACAGCTCCTCGCCGTAGACCTGGAGCTTCTGACCGAAGCCTCCGCCGACGTCGGGGGCGATCACCCGGACGTGGTCCTCGCCGAGACCGAGCAGCAGCGCCATGAACAGGCGGACGAAGTGCGGGACCTGGGTCGCCGAGTACAGCGTCAGCGAGCCGGCGCGGTAGTCGGCGATCACGCCCCGGCACTCGATCGGGGCCCCCGCGATGCGGTGGTTGACGACACGGCGCTCGACGATCACGTCGGCCTCCGCGAAGCCCTGCTCGACGTCGCCGCCGGCGAGCGTCCACTCGTGGACCTTGTTGGTGCCCAGCGACTCGTGCACGAACGGCGCGCCGGCGATGGCCGCCTCGGGGTCGACGATCGCGGGCAGCGACTCGTACTCGACGAGCACGTCCTCGGTCGCGTCCTGGACGGCATAGCGGTTCTCGCCGACGACGACCGCCACCGGGTCGCCGACGTGCTTGACGGCGCCCTTGGCCAGCGGCCAGTGCTCGGGGTTGTTGACCTCGACCCCCGGCGGAGCCCAGGCCATCGGCAGCGGACCGCCGAGATCGGACATGTCCTCGCCGGTGAAGACGGCCGTGATGCCGGGCCGGGCGGCGGCGGCCGCCGTATCGATCGAGACGATCTTGGCGTTGGCCTCCGGCGAGCGAACGAACGACGCCCACAGCATGCCGGGCAGCACGATGTCGTCGACGTAGCGGCCGTGGCCGGTGATGAGCGGCGGGTCCTCCTTGCGGCGCAGCGCCGCGCCGACGTTGCTGCCCAGAGGAGCTTCAGTGACGCTCATGCCGTCGCTCCCTCGGCCGAGGACTGGCCGGCCGCATCGAGCACCGACTTGACGATGTTGTGATACCCCGTGCAGCGGCACAGGTTGCCCTCGAGCGCGTGGCGGACCTCATCCTCGGTCGGGTTGGGATTCTCGGTCAGCAGCGCCGATGAGGCCATGATCATCCCCGGCGTGCAGTAGCCGCACTGGAGGCCGTGGTTGTTCCAGAAGGCCTCCTGCATCGGGTGCAGATTGTCCTCGGTGCCCAGCCCCTCGATCGTCGTCAGCTCGGCGCCCTCGGCCTGGACGGCGAGCACGGTGCACGACTTCACGGCCTCGCCGTTGAAGTGGATCGTGCATGCGCCGCAGTTCGAGGTGTCACAGCCGACGTGGGTGCCGGTCAAGCCGAGCTGATCACGCAGGGCGTGCACCAGCAGCAGGCGGGGCTCGACGTCGAGGCTGTGCTCGGAGCCATTCACGTTCAGGCGCACGTTGACGGTGCTCAATGCTCTCTCCTCCTGGAAGTCGCTCGGCTCCGGGCACGATACTCCTTGCGTATCCCCCGCAAGCACGGGTAACGAGACGTTCACGGCGCCCGCCGAGGGCTCCTAGGCGCTCACGAGTGCGCCCGGCACCCTGCCCATGCTGTGCATAGGTGACCGGTTGCAACGTGACCGGCGAAGGTTGCAACTCGGTTGCGTACACAACAACCTGATAAGGTCGCGACAATGAAAATTGGACGCCTCATTCTTCGCCTGATCGTCGGCGGCTACTTCGTCGGTCATGGCACCCAGAAGTTGTTCGGCTGGTTCGGCGGCTACGGTCCGGACGGCACCGGTCAGTTCTTCGAGAGCCTCGGGCTGCGCCCCGGCAAGCGCCACGCGATCGCCGCCGGTGCGGCCGAGGCGGGCGGTGGCGCGCTGCTCGTGCTCGGCGCCGCCACGCCGCTGGCCTCCGCGGCGATCATCGCCACGATGCTGACCGCGATCCATCGCGTGCACCTGAAGAACGGCCCGTGGGCCACCGATCAGGGCTACGAGTACAACCTCGTGCTCATCGCGGCCGTCCTCTCCCTGGCCGAGACGGGGCCCGGTTCGCCGTCGATCGACGACGCCCGCGCGAGCACCATGCACGGCCCGAAGTGGGCGGCCCTGTCGCTGCTGCTCGGCGCCCTGGGGTCGGCCGGCGCGCATGCCGTCGCGCAGGCCGCACCGGCGCCCGAGCCGGACCCCGCCCCCGCTCCCACGCCGGCCACGGACGCCGCCGCCACCACCTGAGCACCCGGCGCGGCGTCAGAAGTACTCGCCGGCGGGATCCCCGCCGGCGGGCGCCTGGTAGCGAGCGCCGACCGGCTTGCGGGCCAGCACCTGGTAGACGGACGCGTAGCCGGTGACAAAGCCCGAGCGCGCCGCGCGCAGGTAGACGCGCCACACCCGCGCCCGCTCGATCCCGGCCACGCGGACCGCCTCGTCATAGCGCGCCTCGAAGCTCTCGATCCAGTGCGACAGCGTCCGCGCGTAGTCCTCGGGGAAGCCCTCGACGTGGCGCACGACCAGCCCGGTGCGCTCCATCGCCCCCACGATCCGCGACAGCGGCAACGGCACCCCGTCGGGGAACACGAAGCGCTCCGAGAAGGCGCCCTCGTCGGTCTCGTCGAAGTCGGTGAGCTTGGCGATCCCGTGGTTGAGCAGCCGGCCACCCGGACGCAGGAGATCGGAGAGCGTGCGCATGTACAGCTCGATCCGCTCGTCCCCCACGTGCTCGACCATCCCGATCGAGGAGATCGCGTCAAACGACTCTCCGGACAGCTCGCGGTAGTCGGCGAGTCGCAGCTCGACGAGGTCCGAGACACCGGCGGCGGCGACCATCTCGCGTCCGAGTGAGACCTGCTCCTCGGACAGGGTGACGCCGAGCACGCGGACCCCGTAATTGCGGGCGGCGTGGATGGCGAAGCTCCCCCACCCGCAGCCGACGTCGAGCACCCGCTCGCCCTCGGTCAACCCGAGCTTGCGGCAGACGAGGTCGAGCTTGGCCCGCTGCGCGTCGGCGAGCGTGTCGGCGCCGTCACGGAAGTAGGCGCAGCTGTAGGTCATCGACTCGTCGAGGAACAGCGCGAAGAAGTCGTTGCCGGCGTCGTAGTGATACGCGATCGCCTGACGGTCGCGCCGCACGGAGTGACGCTCGCCGCTGAGTCGCAGCTCGGAGGCCGGCGGCCGGGGAAGCCGGACGAGGCCGCAGGCGCGCAGGACACCGCCGGCGAGGCCGAGCATCTGGCGCGGCGTCAGGCGGGGTGGCTCGAAGGTGTCGACGACCCTCAGCGCGCCCTCGATCGAGTCGGCGTCGACCAGCCCGAGGACGAACGCCCGGCCCAGCCCCAGCTCGCCGGGCGCTCGCACGACATGGGCGAGCGCCTGCGGGGACAGCAGCCGAAAGGTCGGCGCGTCAGGCTCGGTGGCCGCCACCGCGGTGCCATCCCAGAACGAGATGGCGAACGGCCGGCGGGGCAGCGCGGCTTCGATCTGCCGGCGCAGAGGTGCCGTGTTGGAGAACGCCAACGGAAAACGAGAGGCTAGGGCTTGGACGCGGCGGCGAGCATGCGATCTCGCTTGGCCGGGTCGATCCGCACCACGTCCCAGGCGAGGCCCGCCATCTCCAGCGTCCGGATGATGGCCGCCGACGGGTCCAGCTGCCAGCGGCGCAGGCCGTGGCGGTAGGACGTGGGAAACGCATGGTGGTTGTTGTGCCACGCCTCGCCCCAGGTGGGGATCGACAGCCAGAACACGTTGCGCGACTCATCGCCGGTGTCGTAGGCCTGGCGCCCGAAGAAGTGACACACGGAGTTGATCGAGAACGTGGCGTGGTGCATGAAGAAGATGCGCGCCGCGCCGCCCCACAGCAGCGCGGTCAGGCCCCCGGCCACGGTGCCGGTGAGTGCCACCCCCAAGCCGAACGCCGCCGCCAGACCGAGCAGCACCCACAGCACGAACGTCTTGTCGACGAAGCGGATCCACGGATCGGCGAGCAGGTCCTTGGCATAGCGGCGCTCGTCGGCGACCTCCATGTCGGAGAACACCCAGCCGAGATGGGCGTGGACGAAGCCCCACAGCTCCCCGCGCCACCCGTGGCGCTCATCGAGATGAGGACTGTGCGGGTCGCCGGCCTCGTCGGAGAACTGGTGGTGCTTGCGATGGGTCGCCACCCAGTCGATCACCGGGCCCTCCGCGGCGGCGGAGCCCAGGGCGGCGAATCCGGCGCGGAGCAGGCGGCTGCACTTGAAGCTGCGGTGGGTGAGCAGGCGATGGAAACCGACGGTGATGCCGGTGCCGATCACCGTGTAGAAGATGGCCAGCACGAGCAGGTCCTGCCACACGAGCAGGCCGTGGTTCCAGCCGAACCACATGCCGAGGACGACGAGGATCGGCGGAGCGCCGGTGACCACCGCGCTGGCCAGCCGGTCGACGAGTGGCATCTTGACCGCGCGAACGGCCTCCGCGTGCGCGACAGACGGCTCGTCTGGTGCGGACGCGGGACGTTCGGCGACCGCCGTGGGCGAGTCGATTGCCATGAACTGACACCAACTCTAACGGCTGAAGCTGATAGCAGCGTGAAACCCGCGGCTTACAGCTTGCCGACGAGCTTCGCCGGCACGATCGGTAGATCGCGGACGCGGACCCCGGTCGCGTGGTGAACCGCGTTGGCGACGGCGGCGGCCGTGCCGACGATGCCGATCTCCCCGATGCCCTTGGCGCCGATCGGATTGATGCGCGGATCGTCCTCGCGTACCGAGATCGCCTCGACGTCCTCGATGTCGGCGCAGGTGGGGATGTGGTAGCCCGCGAAGTCGTGGTTGAGGTAGTCGCCGAACTCGCGATCGAGAATCGACTCCTCGTGCAGCGCCATCCCGATCCCCATCGTCATCCCGCCGATGAACTGCGACCGGCCGGTCCGCGGATTGATGATCCGGCCGGCCGCGAAGACGCCGAGGGCGCGGGCGACCTGGACCTCGGCGGAGTCGAGGTTGACGCGCACCTCGACGAACTGGGCGCCGAACGAGTGGCGCGACAGCGACGCCTCGGCCTCGATGTCGTCGGCGGTGTCGTAGTGGGCCTGCGCGCCCTCGTCACCGACGCCGTCGGCGATCAGCTCGCGCAGCCGGCGGCAGGCGCCGAGCACCGCCGTGCCCCACGACGTCGTCCCCATCGACCCGCCGGCGAGCATCGCGAACGGGAGCTGTGAGTCGCCGATCTCCAGGGTCACGTCGGCCGGCGCGACGTCGAGCGCATCGGCGGCGATCTGGGTGAGCGCCGTGCGCGCCCCGGTGCCGATGTCGGCGGCGGCGATCCGCACCGTGAATCGCTCGCCGCCCGGCTCGGCGCGCGCGATTGCCTGCGAGGGACGGCGCCGCGCCGGATACGTGGAGGACGCGACGCCGGTCCCGATCAGCCACCGTCCGTCGCGGCGAGCGCCCGGAGTGGGGTCGCGATCGGACCACCCGAACCGCTCGGCCCCCTCGCGCAGGCACGTCACGAGGCTCCGACTGGACCATTCCTGGCCGGTCTCGGGGTCGACGTCGGGCTCGTTGCCGATGCGCAGCGCCACCGGGTCGACGCCGCAGGCGACGGCCAGCTCGTCGAGCGCGGACTCGAGCGCGTACATGCCCGGGCATTCGCCGGGCGCGCGCATCCACGACGGCGTCGGCACGTCGAGGCGGACGAGGCGATGCGACGTGCGCAGACTCGGGACGGCGTACATCTTGCGCGTCGCGGTGGCCGTCTGTTCGGCGAACTCCTGGACGGTCGAGCTCTGCTCGAAGGCCTCGTGGTTGAGGGCGATCAGCGTGCCGTCGGACTGGGCGCCGATCCGCACGCGCTGGATCGTCGGCGTGCGGTAGCCGGTGAGGGCGAACATCTGCTGGCGCGTCGCGGCGAGCTTGACCGCCCGTCCGGCCGAGCGTGCCGCCATGACCGCGGCGATCGCCGTCGGGCGCGGCGTCCCCTTGGAGCCGAACCCGCCGCCGACGTGCTGGGAGATGACGTGGACCTGGTCGGGCTCGAGGCCGAACGTCTTGGCGATCGTCTGACCGGCCATCGAGGAGCCCTGGTTGGAGTCATAGATCGTCACCGCGTCGCCGTCCCACACGGCGATCGTGGCGTGCGGCTCCATCGGGTTGTTGTGCTCGGCGGGGGTCGAGTACGTGTGATCGATGGTCACCGGCGCGCTCGCGTAGGCGCCGGCGAAGTCGCCGCGCTCGGTGTCGGTCTCATAGGTCGGGTTGACCTTGTCGGGCTTGTAGAAGCCGGGATGGTCGAGCCGGAGCTCCACGTCGTGGGCGTCCTGCTCGTAGTCGATCGCCAGCAGCGCCTGCGCCTGCCGGGCGCTCTCCAGGCTGTCGGCGACGACGATGGCCACGATCTGCCCGCGATAGGCCACCTCGTGGGACTGCAGGACGGCCAGCTCCCCGGCCGCCCCGTCGCCGAGCGCGGGCGCGTTGCCGGCCCACAGGACGGTGCGCACGTCGGGCAGCGCGAGCGCTCGCGAGGCGTCGACGGCGCGCACCCGGCCGCGCGCGATCGACGATTGCACGATCAGCCCGTAGCTGAGCTCGCGCGGCGCGTACTCGGCGGCGTACTTCGCCTCGCCGGTGACCTTGGCGCGGGCGTCGAGACGCGACAGGGACGCGCCGACCGCGGGGGCGACGGTCGTGCTCATCCCAGGTCCTCCAGCGCCCGCAGCGCCACCTGGCGAAGGAGCGCGACCTTGTAGGCGTTGTCAGGGAGCGGTTCGGCCTGCGCCAGCTCGTCGTCCAGCGCGGCGGCGAAGCTCTCGGCGACGGCGGGTCGGCCGCGCAGGGCGGCCTCGGCGCGCCGGGCGCGCCACGGGACGTGAGCGACGCCGCCGAACGCCAGCCGGACGTCGCCGACCGCGCCGTCGCGCACCTCGAGCGCCGCGGCGACCGAGACGAGCGCGAACGCGAACGAACGCCGCTCGCGCACCTTGCGATACAGCGAGTTGCGGGCGATCGGCGCTGGGGCCAGCTCGATCGCGGTGATCAGCTCGCCGTGCTCGAGGACGGTGTCGCGCTCGGGATGATCGCCGGGCAGCCGATGCAGCTCGGTGACGGGGATCGAGCGCTCGCCGGCCGGTCCGCGGACGGTCACGCGCGCGTCGAGCGCGGCCAGGGCCACGGCCATGTCCGAGGGATGGGTGGCCACGCACTGCTCGGAGTGGCCGAGCACCGCCAGGTTGCGGTGCTCGCCGGCGCGCGCCGGACACCCCGAGCCGGGCCGGCGCTTGTTGCACGGCTTGCTCACGTCCTGGAAGTAGGCGCAGCGCGTGCGCTGCATCAGGTTGCCGCCGACGGTGGCGAGATTGCGCAGCTGGCCGGAGGCGCCATGGAGCACCGCCGCCGAGAGCAGCGGATAGGCCTCGCGAACGCGGGCGTCGGCGGCGAGCGCGCTGTTCGAGGTCGCCGCGCCGATCGCCAGGCCGCCGTCGGGGAGGTCCTCGATCCGAGCGCTGACGCCGGTCACGTCGACGAGCATCGACGGCGTCTCCACCCCGAGCCGCATGAGATCGACGAGGTTGGTGCCCCCGCCGAGGAAGCGCGCCTCGGCCGCGGGCGCGACCAGGCCGACGGCGGCGTCGGCGTCGGCCGCCCGCTCGTAACGAAACGGCCTCACGCGCCCGCCTGGGCGATCGCGGGCACGATGTTCGCGTAGGCGCCGCAGCGGCACAGGTTGCCGCTCATCCGCTCCCGGATCTCGGCGTCGGTGAGCTCGATCGGGCGGCCGTCGCCGGGAGTGATCGCGCTCGGCCAGCCGGCCCGCACCTCCTCCAGCATCGCCGTCGCCGAGCACAGCTGTCCGGGGGTGCAGTAGCCGCATTGCAGCGCGTCGTGGTCGACGAACGCCTGCTGGAGCTCGGACAGCTCGCCGCCGTCGGCGAGGCCCTCGACGGTGACGACCTCGGCACCGTCGTGGGCGACCGCCAGCACGAGGCAGCCGTTGACCCGCTGGCCGTTGAGCAGCACCGTGCACGCGCCGCACTGGCCGTGGTCGCAGCCCTTCTTGGCGCCGGTCAGGTCGAGCTGCTCGCGCAGCAGGTCGAGCAGCGAGGTGCGCGTATCGATGGTGGCGCTCGTCGATTCGCCGTTGACGATGAGGCGGATCTCGGCGAGCACCGGCGCCTCGGAGCCGGACTCGGGTGGTTGTGCAGTCACTCGTTTGCACACTAGCCAGCGTCGCGCGCCGGCACACAAAAACGAGTGGGCGCTAGCGACCGACGCTGCGCACGAGCGTGCGGGCCCGCACGGGAACCGTGGACAGCGTCTCGCGGACCTGCGAGAGCCCGGCGCGGAGCTCCGGATCGCCGACCTCGACGGGGAGCATCGAGTCCTGCAGCTCGGCGATCGACTGGTCGGCGTCCTGGGCGGCGTCGACCGCCCGTTCGATCAACGCCTGAACGGTCTGCGACTGCACGCCCGGGGAGTGCGCCTCGAACGTACGCCCGCGGAGGTTGGACCGGTTGGCGAACTCCGTGTAGGTGCGCCGCGCCCGTCCGTAGGCGGACTGCACGGGGCGAAACAGCTGCTCCTCGAGTACATCGGCGGTCTGCTCGTCGAGCTGCTCGTAGGCCTCGCCGAGCGCCGCCAGCGCCTCGGCGATCTGCTCGATCGCGACCGCGAGGTCACCCAGCACCTGCTCTCTGCCTTCTGCGGTCGTATATGCCATCTCTCGCTGAGAGTAGTGCGCGGCGACGCGAGAACTCTGACGATCCGGTTAAGGGCGGCCGCCGTTTCGCTTTGGGGCGTGTTCGCGGTCAGCGAGGTTCGGCTTCCGGCCTGAGCCGGCGGGGATCGGCGGGGCGGTCGCCACCGCCGGATCGGGCCCGACGCTCGCGGCGCGAATCCGAGATCCACCAGCACAGCCCGGCGGTGGCCGCGGCGACGACCGCCACCGCCGGCCACGCTCCGAGCACGCGACCGAGCAGATGCGAGACCGCGAAGGCCACCAGACCGGCGACCGACAGCCACAGCGCGACCCGCCGTCCGTCGCGTCGCAGCCACACGGCGATGCAGGTGACTCCGCAGACGCCGAGCACGAGACCGCCCAGCGGACGCGAGCCGCTGGCCACGGCGACGCCGAAGCCGCCGACGAGGCCGAGGGCGGCGATCGGCGCGGTCGGGGCGCGCTCGAGAACGTCGGTCATGCACCGATGATCCCACAGCCGTTCAGTGGGTAGCGTGTGGCGAACAGCCACCTTCGACCAGGAGCGAGAGATGGGTTTCGACCAGTACCACGAGCCGCCCGAGGAGCTGCCGGCGGAGACCCGGACGTTCGCCCGCCTGTGCGCGTCGCTGACCGAAGAGGCGGAGGCGATCGGCTGGTACGAGCAACGGATCGCGATCGAGAAGGATCCCGAGGCGGTCGCCGTCATGCAGGACGCCGTCGGCGAGGAGTACAAGCACTTCAGCATGGACCTCGAGTTCCTCTTGCGCCGCACGCCCATCTGGCGCGAGATCGCCCAGGGGATCCTGTTCCAGCCGGGCGACATCGTCGAGCATGGCGAGGCCGCCGAGGAGGAGGCCACCGAGGGCGACAGCGATACCGGAGACGTCGGCGCCTACGCCGCCGACGGCTCGGGCTCGCTCGGCATCGGGAGCCTGCGGAGGGCACTGCGATGAGCAACCATCTGCTTCGCTCACACGCGCCGATCAGCGACGGCAACTGGAAGCTGCTCGACGACGAGGCCCGGGAGCGCCTGGGCGCGGCGCTCGCCGCCCGCAAGCTCGTCGACTTCCTCGGACCGTTCGGCTGGGAGTACTCGGCCACCAACCTGGGCCGCGTCACCGGCGTCGCGGCCGCGCCCTGCGACGGGATCACCGCGCTCCAGCGTCGCGTGCTGCCGCTCGCCGAGCTGCGCGCCGACTTCGCGATCTCCCGCGCCGAGCTGCGCGACGACGATCGCGGCGCCGAGGACGCCGACCTGGAGCCACTGGACGACGCCGCCCACCAGATGGCCGTCGCCGAGAACAAGTCGGTGTTCCATGGCTGGCCTGAGGCCGGCATCGTCGGCCTGTCGGAGGCCTCGCCCCATCAGGGCCTGACCCTCGGCGAGGACGCCGACAGCTATCCCCGCCCCGTCGCCCGGGCCGTCGAGCAGCTCCTGCAGTCCGGCATCGACGGGCCCTACGCGCTCGCGCTCGGCAGCGACGAGTTCACCCGCGTGTCCGAGACCGCCGAGCACGGCGGCTACCCATTGCGCGATCACCTGCGCAAGATCCTCGACGGGCCCGTCCTGTGGGCCCCCGGCGTCTCCGGGGCGCTCGTGCTCTCACAGCGCGGCGGCGACTTCCTGTTCGAATCCGGCCAGGACCTCTCGATCGGCTACCTCGATCACGACCGTGAGGTCGTGAACCTGTACCTCGAGCAGAGCTTCAGCTTCCACGTGGCCACGCCGGAGGCCGCGGTGCCGCTCAAGGCGTGACGGCTACAGGTCGCGCCAGCTGAACTGCGGGTCGTAGCCGAGGACGTCGCGGGCCTTGGCGATGTCGAGCAGCGTGTCGTTGCCGCTGACGGTGTCGGCCACCGGCACGTCGGGAAATGCCGCGGCCATCAGCTCGCGGCTGGGCATCTCCATGACCGTGTCGGCGGCGGCGATGATGAAGCTGTCGGCGCCCTGGAGGTCGGAGGCGAGCGCCGCGCGCACGCTCTGGGCGACGTGGCTCTCGTCGACGTATCCCCACAGGTTCCACTTGCGCGCGTGCGGATCGCCCTGCCAGGCGGCGAAGCGCTCGTAGTCGGAGCGGACCATGACGTTTGAGAAGCGCAGGCCGATGATTGGGATCTGGCTCCAGCGATTCCACTGGCGGGCCAGCTCCTCCCCGACCACCTTGGACAGGGCGTAGCTCGTCTCCGGATAGACATGGGCCTCGTCGACGGGCGCGTAGTCGGGCGGCCGATCGAACGGCAACCCGAGGGTCGTCTCGCTCGACGCCCACACGATCTTCTGCAACCCGAGCCGCGCGGCCGCCGAGAACACGGCGTGGGTGCTCGTCGCGTTGACGGCAAAGACCTGATTGGCGGTGGCGTGCGCCGGCGACGGGATCGCCGCCAGATGCACGACCACCTCGATGCCGGGCAGCGTGTCGCCCCCGGAGAGCGCTTCGAGCGCCTGCCCGAAGTCGGTGACGTCGGCCCGCAGGAAGGGGATCGGATCCTCGGGGTGATTGGACTCCGGCGCGCCGACGAGGTCGACGTTGAGCACGTCGTGGCCATGCTCGTGCAGGTCGCGGATCACGGCCCGGCCCGCCTTGCCGCTTCCGCCGGTGACGGCGATCTTGGTCATGGCTGAAGCTGTATCACGTTTTGCCGTGGGCCGACCGGGTACTCCTGCGGTCATGGCGAACCTCCCCTCCCTGCCGTCGCGCACCCGTCGGTCCCTGCCCTCGCCGAGCTTGCCCTCGCTCCCCTCCGCCCCCGATCCATCGGGGCTCGTCCCGCGTCGCCTGCCCTCGCTCGCCGGCCAGGTGGCTCAGGATGCGTCGCTGGCGGCGCTGCTCGGCGGGAACCTGTTCGGCCGCGTCGCCATGCACCCGGCGCTCGCCGGCGTCGCCGACCAGGCCGAGCGCGGCAAGGTCCTCAATCAGGCGTGGCGGCGCTACGGCACCGTCAACTCGCTGGCCCTCGCCGGCCTCGTCACCGGCTGGGCTTCGGCCCGCCAGGACGAGCGGGGGCCGCTGTGGACCAGCCGCCGGCGCCGCACCCTCGTGCACGTCAAGGACGCGACGGTGGCCGCCGTCGCCGTCACCGGCCTCGCCTCCGCCGCCGGCGGGATCGGGTTCGCCCACCAGGCCCCTGACGGTGCCGTCCCCATGGCCGACGGCACCGAGCCGGCGGCTGCGACGCCGCCGCGAGCGGCCACCCTCAAGCGGGCGGTCAACGTGCTCGGCGGACTCAATCTCGCCGCCGAGCTCGTGCTCGTCGCGGTCAACGGGCTGCTCGCTCGCAGCACCTCGCGCAAGCTGCTCGCCCGCTGATCGACGCGGCGGCGGCGCGTCCGCCGTATCATCGCCGGCCGATGGGACCGGGAATCCCTCGTCGTGCGCGCTGGCTGCTGCCCGCTGTGGCCGGGATCGCGTTCGCGATCCTCGTGTCCGGGCTCGGTTCTCCGGCCGGCGAGGCGGCCCCGGTGCCGCTGTCGATCTCGATCTCGGGCAACCACTTCGTCGACGGCGGCGGCCAGATGATCCGGCTGCTCGGCGTGGACCACGCGAGCGCGGAGTACGCGTGCGTCGATGGCTTCGGCTACAACGATGGCCATCAGGACGACGCCGACGCGGCGGCGATCGCCTCCTGGCACGCCAACGCGGTCCGGATCCCGCTCAACGAGGACTGCTGGCTGGGGATCAACGGCCAGCCGAACAACAGCCAGGATCCCGGTGAAACCCTGACGGCATCCGGCTACCAGCAGGCGGTCGAGGCCTACGTGAACGCCCTCAACGCGCACGGGATCTACGCGATCCTCGATCTGCACTGGACCGCGCCGGGCACCCAGGTGGCCGATGGGCAGCAGCCGATGCCCGACTACGACCACTCCCGCGCCTTCTGGCAGTCGGTCGCCTCGGCGTTCAAGGATGACCCGGCGGTCGTGTTCGACGTCTTCAACGAGCCCTACGATCCGACCGATCCGAGGTCGGGCTCCGATCAGGCTCCTCAGGATCAGGTCACCTGGAACTGCTGGGAGACCGGGACGCAGGACGGGCCGGCCGGCGGAGCTCCCTGCGATACGTCGGCATACGACGCCAACGGGAACAAGACGGCTCCATACCGCATCGCCGGCCTGCAGACGCTCGTCAACGCAATCCGCGCAGCGGGCGCCGCCCAGCCCGTCCTCACCGGCGGCCTGGACTACGCCAACGACCTCAGCCAGTGGGCGACCCACGCGCCCGACGACCCGCTCAACCAGGAAGCCGCCTCGTTTCACAACTACCAGGGCAAAGCCTGCGAGGACGCGACGTGCTGGACCAACACGATCGCCGCGGTCGCGGCCAACGTGCCCGTCGTGACCGGGGAGTTCGACGAGGACGACTTCGCAAACGCCTCCTGCACGAACCAGACGCCGAGCACGTTCGACACCGACTACATGGCGTGGGCCGATCAGCACGCCGTCAGCTACCTGGCCTGGGGGTGGGAGGTGCTCAGCGCCCAGGAGATCAGGGACCAGGGCTGCAGCGCGTACTACCTGACCAGCGACCCCAGCGGCACCCCGGCCGCGCCGAACGGAACCGTGCTCCACGACCATCTGGCGGCGCTGGCGGCGGCCGCGTCCACGACGACGACCGGCGCGTCGTCGACGACGACGACGTCCACCCCCTCGACAGCATCCACCCCGAGCACGGCCGGCGCGCCCGCGCCACCCGGCGAGGGTGGTCCCGGCGCGCCGGCGCCGCCAGGCGGCGGCGGCGTGGGGGCGGGACCGGGGCTGGGGGGGTTCAACGCCACGGTCAGCTCCGGCGGCAGCGCGGTCAGCTTCGTTCTGCGCGCCACCCAGGACAGCACCGGGGTGCTGAGTGGACAGACGGTCAGCTCGTTCACGGCGGCGGCGGGGGCGGCGAGGCGGGCGGCGGGGGCGGCGCGCCACGGCCATCACGTCCTCCTGGGATCCGTCCACTTCCGGCTGGCCGCCGGCAAGCCCAAGACGGTCGTGCTCAGGTTGTCCCGGGCATCGCGCAAGCTACTGGCCCGACGCCACGCCCTCGGCGTCCAGATCACGATCGCGCTGACGAACCCGGCGGGGCGTCGCACGGTCACCCATCGCACGCTGACCCTGAGGGTCCGTCCGGGGCGCCGACGCTGAGCGGCGCCCGACGTACAATCCCGCTCGCGCCATGAGCATCAGCCAGGACGAAACCCGCACCGTCATCGTCGCCGCTCACGCGCACGCTCGCGAGCAGGACCTGAGGGTCACCGTGGCCGTCGTCGACACCGGCGGTCTGCTGATGGGCCTGGACCGGATGGACGGAGCGCCCCCGCTCAGCGCGCAGATTGCCGAGGCCAAGGCCCAGGGCGCCGCCGTGTGGCACCGCGACGGACATGCGCTCGCCGAGGTCAACGAACAGCGTCCGGGGTTCGTCGCCGCGGTCAGCCAGATGACCCGCCTGCCGCTGATCGCCGGCGCCGGCTCGCTCGTGATCCGCGATGGCGATGGGACGGTGCTCGGGGCGGTCGGCGTCAGCGGCGGCAGCCCGGACGAGGACCGCGCCTGCGCCGAGGCGGGCCTCGCCGCGCTGCGAGACTGACCGCGGGCTCGCCGGATCCCCGTGACCGAGCTCGTCGACCTCGGCACCACCGACCTGCTCGACGGCTTCCGCGCCCGGTCGCTCTCCCCCGTCGAGGTGCTCGACGCCCACGCGGCGCGGATCGCCGCCGTCGACGGCGAGCTCACCGCCTTCAGCGCACTGTGCCTGGAGCGGGCCGCCGCGGAGGCGCGCGCGGCCGAGCGCGCCTACCGGCCCGGCGGTGCGCCGGGGCCCCTGGCCGGCCTCCCGTTCGCCGCCAAGGACATCTTCGACTCCGCGGGCGTGCCCACCGCCTACGGCTCGCCGATGTTCGCCGGGCACGTGCCCGACGCCGATGCCGCCGCGATCGCCCGGCTGCGCGCCGCCGGCGCGGTCCTCGTCGGCAAGACGAACACGCACGAGTTCGCTTGGGGGATCACCTCGGTCAACCCCCGCATCGGCACCCCGCGCAACCCCGCCGACCGGCGACGGGTCGCCGGCGGCTCGAGCGGCGGCTCCGCCGTCGCCCTCGCCTCCCACCAGGTCCCCTTCGCCCTCGGGTCCGACACCGGTGGCTCGGTGCGCATCCCCTCGAGCTTCTGCGGCACGGCGGGGCTGAAGCCCACCTTCAATGCGATTTCACGGGACGGCGTCTGGCCGCTGGCGGCGTCCCTGGATCACGTCGGGGCGATGGCCCGAAGGGTGGGCGACCTGGCGCCGTGGCTGACCGAGCTGACCGGACCGGTGGCCGAAGCGCCGGTCGGCTCGCTCCGCGTCGGCATCTGCCCCGACCTGCACCGCGTGGCCCTCGCCCCCGACCTGCAGGCGGTGTTCGATGACGCCGTCGACACCCTGAGCGACATCACCGGCGGGGTGAGCGAGGTGGCGTTCCCCGGCGCCGATCGCATCCACCCCGCGTTCGTCACCATCCAGGGCGCCGAGGCGGTCATCTCGCACCGGCGCGCCGCGCTGTTCCCGGCCCGCGCCGCGGAGTACGGGCCCGACGTGCTCGCTCGTCTGCACACCGCCTCGTCGATCGGACTCGAGCAGTACGCGGCAGCGACGGAGGTGCGGCTGGCGCTGGACCGGACGTGCGCCGCCCTGTTCGAGGCGGTCGACCTGGTGATCACGCCGATCACCGCCGTCGCCCCGCCACCGATCGACGATCCCGACGAGGTCGAGCACCTGGGCCGGCGGATGGCCCTGCGCGACGGCGTCCTGCCCTACACCGTCCCCCAGGACCTGCTCGGCCTCCCGGCGTGCGCCGTCCCCGCCGGGCGCGACGCCGCCGGCCTGCCCGTCGGCGTCCAGCTGTGGGGCGCGCGGGGACGCGACGGGCTCGTCGTCCGCGCGGCCGCCGCCCTGGAGGCGGCGCTCGGCTGCGCCCACGCGGGGTGAGCGACACGCACACGCAGGGCCCGCGGCCCCACGCCTCGACGGGGTCGCGGGCACCGCTCTGCGCCGCCCACACGTTCAGCCTGCGGGTTGTACCACTCCGGCGCGCGGCGAGGCGGTCACTTGCCGCCTCCAGGGCCGAGCGACCGCGCTCCTAGCCCTCGACCGGAGCAAGCTCGTAGGAGCCACACACGGAGCACTTCGCCTCGCCGATGGTCCTGAGGGCGAGGAACGTGTGAGCGTCGCAGCGCTGGCACTCGCAGCGGATCACCCGCAGTTGCGCGCGAACCGGGGGCTCCTCGCCGGCGGCCGGCGCCGAGCCAGCGTGCTTGAGCGGTGTGCTCACAGGGCTGATAACGCGCGCCGGGCACGATGGTCGGCGCAAATCGCCGGCTGGTCGCGATTTGCACGGACTTACGGCTGCCAGCGATGCGTTATCGCCGTGACGGGGGGACACCCGGGGCACCGCGAAAGCGGGACGCGACTGCTGCGCCCCTGGATGCGCCAGAGGTAGCGGACGTGGTCACTGTGCGGGCCCTTGAGACCGACGAGTCGCGAGAGCGTCCGCCGATCACCTGATGTGACTCCCCTGGGGCGCATGTCAACCCGCGTTCTCACCGCCGGGCCGGCTCGTCGCTACCCACGTTCCTTTGTGCGATATCCCGCCGGACTAGAGCGGTCTTAGGGAATGCCTAGGTTCCGGCGTTAAACCCTCGTTGAGCACGGACGCGCACGCCGTGCTCATGCTTGCCCATCAGCACGCGCGAGCCGGGGCCCGCGCCGACTGGGGGTTGCTGGCCGCGGGCCCCGGCGCCCGGGTCCGGCGTCGCCGGTGATCGAGCACACCCAGTCGTTTGCGGCGTCACGGGATTCCAGACCCCCACGCATTCGTGTCTTCGAAGTCGTACTCGTCGCCGAGTTCCTCGGGCTCCCGCTGATCTGCCAAGCGGAATACGAAGACGAGCAGCCCGATACCGCACCCGAGGCAGACCACTGCCGCCGTTCGCGCCATGAATGCCGGTACGGCCGCGAGCACGAAACCGTTCAGGAGCGTGGGAACCAGCTGAACGCCTTCCCAGATCGCAGCGACGGAGATCATGAACGCCGAGAAGTACCCAAGGCGCCGAGCGAGAACGCGACGCACTCCCCAGGCGACAAAGCCCAGGACGACCGCGAACGTGACCGCTTGGGAAACCGAGATCGTCGGTCGTCCGTGAAGCTCGCGACCAACTCCGGCGACGGCAATTCCGATCAGAGCCGCGGCCGCCAGGCTGCCGACGACGCGATCGTCGAGCGCGGACCGGCGCACCCGCCATGCCGCCAACGCGCAGGCGAGCAGCACGAGGATCGGCCAGAACCAGACGATCGACGGGGCCGGCGCGTAAAACAGGCCGCCGACGATGGAGCGCATCTGGCCGTCGATCGTCACCGGGATGTTCCACCGGCCGACGTACCGTGTACCCGGCGCCAGGGCGACGCTCGCCAGCCCTTGGAGCCGGCCGTCGTGCCAGCTGTACTGGTGTCCGCTGCTTGCCTGCTGCCATCGCGGGGCGACCGCCGGGCTCACCCGGGACGGGGCGGCTTGGACGGGAGTCAGATTCAGGTAGTACATGACCGAGTTGACGTTCACAGCCACCCCCGAGCGGGAGAAGCGCAGATACGGAGCTCCTCGGTAGTCGAGGACAACCGCCGGGACGCTGGGCGAAACGCTCAACCACAACCGCAGGTCCCCGTCGACGACCTTGGCGTCCAGCCCCGCCGGAACCGCACTCAGCCGAGCGAGGAAGCTGGTCGCGACCGGGTCGACGGCACCATGCGCCTGAGCCATCCCGGGAAAGATCGCCACCGTGAGCAACGTTGCCACCAGCGCCAGGCGACGGCGGCTGCTGCTGACCTTGAGCCACGGCGTCGAGCCCGCCGTTCGGGCTGCTCGCGCACGGGGTTCTTGGCTGGGGATCTGGGTGCTCAGATGCTCAGCTTCCCTGCGCGGCGCGGGCGATGTCGGCGTTCAGGGTGCCTTCGGAATCGTACTGGCCGGCATGCACGAACACTGTTTGTCCCACCGAGTTGATGAAGATCGTGGTCGGCAGGCCTTGGATCACGGCGAGGGCGGTGAGCGCCGAGGGGTTGCTGGCCTGATAGCTCGGATAGCTCACCGGGTGCTGGGCGAGGAATGAGCGCGCGTTCCCGGGGGAGTCGCCGGTGTCGGCTCCGAGGAACGCGACGCGGCGACCGAACTGTGCCGAGGCGGCGGCAAACAGGCCGAACTCCGCTCGGCACGGGCCGCACCACGAGGCCCAGGCGTTGATCACCACTGGATGTCCGCGGAGCGCTCGGATACGCGCGGCGAGTGCGGGCTCGGCTCCGAGCAGCCGGCCGGCCTGATCGTGCAGCGCGGTCAGCGCGGGCGGGGAACCGGCGAGCGCCCGGGCGGCGACCGATGCGGTCGGGACCTTCGGGGCTCGGGCCTGGGCCTCGCGCATCGTGGCGGTCAGAGCCCTGAAGCTGGGCCAGCCGGCGGTGGTCACCTCGCGGTAATAGAGGATCTGTCCGGTTGCGGAGACCAGCACCAACCACGGTTGGCCGAGTACCTCATAGCCGTCGGCGACCCGGCCGGTGCGGTCGATCGCCACCGGATAGGAGAGCGGGCGCGGGAGCGTGCGCATGAATTGCGGCAGCGCGCTCAGGGATGGCTCGACGCTGGCCTCGTCGACGGCGGTCAACGGGGGAAGGCCGGCTCGGCCGGCGCTTGCGGCGTACCGGTTCAGGGCGGCGAGATGACCGGCGAGGCCGGTGGTCTCACGGTTCCAGGTGTCAAAGAACAGGTACAGGTGCGCCGAGCGTCCTGGGCCGATCCCCACCGTGCCTCCGCCGGCGCGCGGCAGCGTGACATGAGCCGTTGGCGTGATGCCGGCGATCGGCCGGTAGGAAGTGTCAGAGCGCACCCGGGGGTGGCCGGGCAGCAGGCTCGAGGCTTCCTGCGCGAGCACCTTGCCGAGCTGACCGACCGCCGAATAGGACTGCTGGGTGACATACACCTTTGCCTTGCGGCCCTGGGGGTCGATCACGAACAGCGCCGGCGTGTGGGTGATCAGCCCGCGCTGAATGGCCGCCTCGACCGAGTAGGCCTTCCACACCCGCCGCAGCTGTCCCAGCGACCCGGTCAAAAAACGCCACGAGTGCAGCATCCCGTGCAGCCGGGAATAGGACAGGACATCCTCGAGCGAGATCGCTTTCGGGTTGGCGTCGATCCCCAGCAGCTGCACGCGAGATCCCGCGCTGCCGAGCATTGCCCTGGCGTCGAGCATCGCGGTGGTGGTCAGCGGACAGATCGTCGTGCACTCGGAGTCGTTGAACGCGAGCATCACCACCTTCCCGCGATATGACCGCAAGGAGACCGCCTGACCGAACTGATCGCTGAGGGTGAAGTCGGCCGCCGGGCCGGAGACCCGCGTCCCGGGGTCCACGTGGGGATTGGAGGCCAGATCGCGACTCGGTGGGCGGGAAGGCGCCCGCACCGCGTCGAGCGCCACGATCGGCCCCGCCACGGCGACCGTGCACAGCACCGCGAACGCCGGCACCGCTCGGCGCCGCGCGAACAGCGAAGACCTCGCCGCCGGCACAACCGTCGACGCGGCTGGGCGCCGCGCGCGCCGGCGTCGGAGAACGTAACGGACGGCCAGCAGCACGAACACGATTGCGATCCCCGCGACCGCGAAAACTGCCACCTGCCTGTCGGCAGCTCGCCCAGGAGGCGTCGCGCTCACCAGGGAGCGACCCGGACGCGACGCACTGGCGCTGCCCGCCGTGCCCGTGCGATGACGTGGCGTCGCGAGCGTGATGCCGGCCCCCGCCGCCAGGGTCTGCACCGCTGCTGCGGTGGCCTTGGTTAGGTCGGCCGGAGACGTCAGCGGCACTCGGGCCAGCCTTGAGTAGGCCGCCGCGGCGGAGTGGCCCGGCCAGTTGAAGCCGAACCCGTTGGGCATCACCACGAGGAGCCGCTGCTTGTAGGCCAGCGACAACTCGATCCCGAGGAACCGGGCGTAGGCCCGCGGCTGGCGCCACAAGGCGGTGACCGCGCCGAGATCGGACGGGCCGGCGATGATCGCCACGCGTATCGGGAAATGCGACGCCTGGGCGGTCTTCAGCAGATCGCCGAGTTGCGCCTGCTGCTGGACCGTCAGTCCGGCGGCCGAGCCTGCAAACAGATCCTGATAGACGAGCACGTCGCTGCCGGGGTCTCCGTCAGCGCGTGCCATGGAGACCCCCGCGCCGACGACGATCAACACGGCCAGCAAGAGGACGATGCGGGCGTGGCGCCGAACGTGGGCGATGAGTCCGCTGTCACGCCTCGGCCATCCTGGGAGCGGCTGGGAGACGACGCGACGGAGCACCAGCCCGAGCCGGAGAGCTCCCGCCGAGCGCCACCGACGTCGTCCGCGATCGACCGAGGCCTCGGCTGGCATTCGCGCCTCCCGCCTGGGTACGTCTTGCGCCAGGGCGATCCGTGCTCGGCGGGTGACGGCATGGGCAGCCTCCCGCCAGCCTCGGCAGTCGGCGCAGCCGGCCAGGTGGTGCTCCAGCGCCGCCGGCGAGACGGCGGCCGGCTCGTTGTCGATCGCGGCCGAGATGGCCTCACGGGCCGTATCGCACTCCACGAGGCATTAGTCGCGCGGGCAGCGAGCGGAGTTCCCGGGACCATCTCCGCATCGGGCCCACCCGCTCGGCCGGCTGTGATTCGATAGCGGAGCGATGCGACCGCTGTGCCCCGTGGCCCGTGCCGACCGATTCTCCGACCGAGACCGGCTCGAGCAACTCGTCGCGGCGGAGTATCCAGCGGTCCGGAGGCTCTGCGCGGCGCTGGTCGGCGAGGACTCGGCCGATGATGTCGCCCAGGAGGCGTTTGTCCGCGCCATGCGCGCGCTGTCGCGATTCCGGGGTCAGGCGACACCTCGCACGTGGGTGCTCGCGATCGCGCATCGGGCCTGCATGGATGAGCTCCGTGGCCGCTACCGCCGTCGGCGCCGAGATCAGCGCCTCGCCGGATTGGCGGCTGCCCTACCAACGACGGGCGATCCGGGTGCGTCACTCGCGACCCGGCAGCTGCTTGCCCAGCTGGGACCTGAACGCCGAGCCGCGTTCGTGCTCACCCAGCTCCTCGCTCTCTCCTATGCCGAGGCTGCGGCCGTATGCGACTGCCCGGAGGGCACGATCCGGTCGCGGGTCGCCCGCGCGCGGCACGACCTGATCGAGCTCCTCGAGGACACCTCAGTCGCCGCCGGCGCGCGTATCGCCGCAGCCAGCGAACGTCGCCAACACGCCTAGCGCTCCGTTTGACGGAGCTCGGCGCGCACGACGCTCGCGGCCGACTGATCTGCTTGGTTGCGTCGCGGCGCGACGAGGGTTCAGACTGTCCGCCATGAGGCCCACCGAGCGGCTGTGTCGCGTGCGGGGTTTCGCGTTGGCGGCGATCGCGCTGGTGTGCGTGGCCCTGCCGGCGACAGCCGGGGCGCACCTTCGGTCGGGCACGGTCGCCGTCGATTACCGGGCGAGCGTTCGGCACCGTGACACGCCCGCCTACGAAACCCAGATCTTTCAGAGCGACCGTGCCCTCGGCATCACGGTCAACCCCGGGCACACCGTCGTGCTCGTGGGCTATCTCGGCGAGCCGGTGTTCCGCCTTGACGACATGGGACTCTGGGTCAACCAGACCTCCCCGACGGCCGGCGCCGATCGCCTGATCCCCAAGACGCTGCAAACCCGTGCGTCCGCTCCTCGGTGGCGCCTGCGGCCGGGACGTCACTCGCTCGTGTGGCAGGACGCGCGGGTGCAGGGTCTTCCCGCCGGTGTCGCACGAGGGGCCTGGGACGTGCCGCTCATCGTCGACGGCCGCCGCTCCCCCCTCGAGGGTGAGCTGCATCGCTTCCCGCCGCCGTTGCTCTGGCCATGGCTGGCGCTCCTCGCCGGAATCGTGTCTGCCGCGGGACTACCGATGCGCGCGCGCCGAGCAGATCGCGTGCGCTCCGAGGCGATGGGGTTCGCTCTGATCTGTGCGCTGGCGTCCACCGTGCTCGCGGTCGCGTTCGCGCTCGATCCCTACGCCTCACCCGGCACATGGATCGAGAGCGGGGACGGAATCGTCTTCATCGCCGTCGGAGTCGGGGTCATCCTGCAGGGACCCCGTCACTGGCACGCCGGGGCCGCAGTTGGCCTCGGCCTGCTCGGAGTCGCAATCGGACTGTCCGAGGGCCCCGTCTTCTTTCACCCGATCGCGCTCGCGCTCCTACCCGGGACCGTCGTCCGGTACGCCGACATCACGGCGATCGGCGCCGGGACCGGGGCCGCCGCGCTCGGGTGCTGGATCTACGCCCGCGCGCCCAATGAGGTCTCCGAGCCGGGTCTGGTGTCTAACGCTGCCCGACTGCCGCGAAGCAGCGCGGCTACCCGATCTGCGTTGCCGTGACTGCCTCTCCTTCGCGTTGCAAAACGCCTGCAGAGGGGGGAAAAGTGAGAGACTTTCGCACCCGCTGCTGCTAGTGGAGACGGCGGTCCGACCAGCGCGACGAACCCTGCATTCATGCGGGTTCCGTCAGTGATCTGCGGCCGGATCTTGGCCAAGTCGAGTGACCTCGACTGGAGCCCGTATGAGTGACCTCGGTCCTGACCCAGTAGACGATCCCTTGTGAGACCACAGGGCGTCCGTGAGCGGATCGCGACTATTACCAGATGCATCGCGCCCAGATCAGCCCCGCCGTCGGCGCGGTCCTCGTCATCGTTCGGCCTTGCCTGATTCGCGATTGCCGGCAGCTCAACAAAGCAGGATCAGCGCTACTACGTTCACGAAGCATCGGGCACGTTGAGGCCGGCAGGGGACGACGCCCCGCTTCTGTTTCGGCTCGACGGGCCATCGTTACCGCAGCCGCTCGACGGTGGCCGGTACGGCGACAGGCGACTGTCAGCACCCATTCGCGCTAGCTAGCTCAAGGTGAACTTCTTCTTGGCCGGGTGAGGGTCAGTGCCGCCCTGGTTGGTTCCGTCGACACGGAAGACGTACGTCCCCTTCTTCAGCTTGGTGGCGTAGGGCTTGGGCGAGTGGCACGGAGCGTAGTACAGCAGCTGGGCGTTGCGCGTCAGCTCGCAGATGAACTTCTTGGTGCCCTTCGCGGTGAACTTGAAGAAGGCCATGTGCTTGCTCTGGTTGATCTTCGCCACCGTGATCTTCGTGTGCGACGGGGGCTTGCAGTTCGCCCCTGCCGCCTCGGCGATCGCCGGGCGGAAGCTCGCCTGTGCGTTGTTGGTGCAGGGCGTCGACTGGAAGCTCACCTGGATCTCTCCCAAGCCGCTGGAGAACGACGAGCTCGCGAAATCGAAGCCGTACGCCTGGGGCGAGACCCCGAAGGGCGCCGGGCACTCGAATCCACCGTTCTGCAAACCGCAGCCGTTGGCGAAGGAGGACCCGAAACCGAAGCTGAAGCCGAATCCTGCCTCAGCTTTTGAGACCTGCGTCACGGCCGAGTCCGCAGGAGGCGAGTTCGGCGCGGTGGCGACGGCCGTCATGTTGGTGCCGTTGCCCGGTGAGCTCGTCACCGTTAAACACCAGTTAGACGGGCTGGCCAGATCAGGACACGATCCCTTCTTCGTGACGGCCGTGACCTGCAGACCCTTCCCGCTCGGGTCCATCGGCTTGCCGTTGACCTCGATGCTGTCGTAGATGACGTTGACGCTCGCAAGGCCGTTGAAGGGATAACTCTGGCCGCTGTGGAGGAGGATGTCCACGCTGTCGCCCGGCGCGACCGACAAGCCCGGACAGCTGAACGAGTTGCCTCCGCTGACGCTGCACGCCGCGCCATTGACGTCCTGCGGTGTCGTTGCCGAGGAGAGCGGCTGGTTCGTGGGGTGGGCCACCCCGTCGATCTCCTTGATGTCCGTGAAGCTGGACGACTTGTTCGTGACCGTCAGATCCGAGGTAGCGAGGGTCGCCGACACCTGAAGCCCCGTCCCGTCGGAGTTCGGGGCGGAGCCGTTGACGAGGATCTGGTCGATGGGGCCGGCCATCGCGGGGGCGGCCACCGCGAGCGCCGCGACGACGACCGCCAGCAACGCCAGCACGCGCCCCGCAAGCCCCGTCCGCTGACACCGTGGCCCGGCCCATCCGCGCGCGGTCGTCGTGGTTCGCACAGCGTCCATGTGTACTCCTCACCTCGTTCGTGGTCGCGACGCCGGCGAGCCGGTGACCCGCCGCTCGCTGCCCTAGCGCGGCAAGATAACAAGAATTCGAGCGTTTGCCGAGAATAAGCCGGCAATCCCGCACCACCATTAGTCCGACCGCTCAGCAACATCCGAGACGAACCGCCGGCCCGTCGCGGTGTCCGATGAGCGCTGGTTGGCGGACAGTGCTGGTCTTGCTCTGACGAACATTGGCGAGTCGGTCGCGCACAGACACGTCTGTGACGAGACGAGCTGTCGGCCGTAGTTCTGGCGAGAGCCGCCATGATCGAGACAGACGCATCGGACGCCAACCCAGCGAGGCAGTTGGCTCCGGGCAGGCTCCTCGAGCCGCGGTCTGCGCCGATGGCCGGGATCCTGATCGGCTACGCGCGTTGCTCAACTGAGAGGCAGGATCTCAGCGCCGAGCGTGAGATCCTCCGCGAGCTTGGGGTTGCTGAGGATCGGGTCTACCTTGACCACGGCCTGACCGGCACCAACCGCTCCCGGCCCGGGCTCAACAGCGCTCTGGCTGCGCTGCGGGAAGGCGACACGCTGGTCGTGCCCAAGCTTGACCGTCTTGCGCGGTCAGTCCGCGACGCGCGAGCGATCGGAGACTCGCTCGCCGCTCGCGGTGTTCGCCTGTCAGTCGGCGGCTCTGTCTATGACCCCAGCGACCCGATGGGCAAGTGCTTTTTCAACATCCTGGCGACGTTTGCTGAGTTTGAGGTCGACCTGCTGCGGATGCGCACCCGCGAATGCATGGCCATGGCCCGCGCCAAAGGTAAGACACCCAAGCCCAGCCGCACCCCAGCGGACGGTCCTGCTCAAGCTACACAGCGCCGGAGAGCACTCGATCGCGGAGCTGGCAGAACTGTTCTCGGTTAGCCGCGCCACGGTCTATCGCGAGCTCGCCCGACCGGCCGCCCAGAAGCCCGGCATGCACGTTCGCTGAGCGATCCCCTGTGAACGCCCGCTGCCGGGATTAGCCCTAACGGAAGCGTGCATCCGCTCGCTGATGGGCTCGACCGGGTTCGATATGCCAGCTCGAGGGTGCCTGCGAGATGTGGCTTGGGCGCGTCGGCGCGGTCGCCCGCCTCCGCGTGTCCATGGCACTCCCGCCTGGCCTACTCTGTTCCCGGCGATGTCGGAATTCACGGCCGAGGAGAGGTTCCGGCGATGGCATCTGCCCTGGAAGGAGCGGGTGTGCGAAGAGGTGCGGCCGTTCTCCCACGGGACGGTGTTCCGCAGCCGTCGTCACCCCGATTTCTGGGAGTACAACTGCATCAGGCTAGACCGGCAGATCGACGCGGGCGAAATGGTCGCGGCGGCCGACGGTGAGCTCGTCGGCTGTGCTCATCGCCTCGTCGAGTGGATGATCCCCATGCCCGACCGCGTGGTCGGCGAGCTCCGCGGGTGGGGGTGGATCGCAAACCCGCTCGTCTTCATGCTCCATAACGGTCGCGTGCCTCCTGCGGGTCGCGGCGAGCTTGTCGAGGTGGACTACGACGCGGTGCGTGAGCTCCGTGACGTATGGCATCGGGAGGACTTCGGCGAGCACACGGAGACCGAGGCTTTCCACGCACAGGCCCGCGAGGTGGCTGAACTCGCCGACGTGTGCGTGATCGCGGCGGTGGAGGAGGGCAGCCCGATTGGGTTCGCTGAGGTGGAGACGCACGACGGCGGCAGCGAGGTCACGCAGGTGTTCGTGCGCCCTGAGCGCCGGGGCGCCGGTCTCGGCGGTGCGCTCACCGCGCGCGCGATCGGCGCGGGCGCCGACGCTGCGCCGGATGTCTGGATCTGCGCCGGGCGCGATGACCGACCACGCCGGCTGTATGAACGGCTCGGCTTCCGCGCGGTCATCGAGACGGGCGTCGCGATCCTGCCGCCGAAGCCGTGATCCCATGAACGGCCACCTCGGATACGAGTCATCGGCGTCCAACCGGCCTGGGGATCCGGTTCGACGAGCCCGGACGTCGCTGCTGCCTCGATCGCGATCCGACAGCACCGGCGCCTGTGCGCGATGTTCGACGGTGTTGGTTGTGAGACGCCAGCGAGTCGGCAACGAGGACCCAGGCCGTCCGGTGTGGATCGTTAGTGGGACGCTCCGGGCGTGCCCCGACAATGGCCGGTCGGAGCCGGTTGCGCGTTCCTGCTCGCGCTGATCAGCGGGGCCGCCCCGGCGCCGACATGGTCAGCCCGCTAGGGCTGGTAGGGCGGCGCGACTCCCCAGCCCCACCGCGGAACCGGCGCATGCTGAGCCACTTCGGCGCCCGGCCGAGAATTGTGGAGCGCCAGCCGAGTGCCCCATTCCGCATATCCCATGATCGCGGCGCGGAACTCTGGGTCGGCGGGTAGCTCAACGTCGTCAGCGGCGCGGCTCAGCAGGGTGACGAACCGCAACCGTTGCTCTGGGGTGATCTCGAGTCCGAGGTGGCGACCGAGCATGTGCTCGTAGCCCCCGAGCTTCTCGGTGTACTCCGGCGCTCCGCCCATCACCTCACACCACCAGACCGTGACGTGACGTCGATGCTCCTCGCCGACCTGTGCGCCGAAGACGGAGGCGAGAAGATCATCTTGCTCGACGAGGTCGTAGAACCTGTTGAGCCACTCTTCGAACGCCTTGGGGCCGCCGCCCCACTCCAGGATCGTCGGCGGTTCGGTCTGCTCGGCGGACACCAACCGGACGATAGCCTCGGCCGTCGGTCCCCGCCGGCCCGGCCTCACAGCCCGGGCCGACCGCGAAGCATCACAGTCCCCAGAACGGTCCGCGCTGCAAAACGCCTGCAGCGAGGCGAAAGTCGGGGCCTTTCGCACCCGCTGCGACTAGTGGAGACGGCGGGAATTGAACCCGCGTCCGCGGTCGCGTGAAAGATGGCGTCTACGAGCGTATCCGGCGCTCTGATCTCGTCCCCCACTCGCCACGCCGGCGGGGTTGTGGGGGACCAGCTCCAAAAGATGTCCCCGGATCGGCTGGAGCGAGCCTCACCGGGTAAGCCTGCTATGTGATCCTGGCGACTCCGCCACAGGCGAGCCAGAGACCAGGACGCTCACGGCTTAGTGCTTAGTGACTAAGCGGCGAGCGCGTACTCGTGAGAGTCCGCACTTATTGTTTTCCCGGGTGTTTTACGAGGCCGCCCGGGACCTCGACTCGCAACCATCCCCACGAGCCGACCACGTCGAAGCCTGTCGTCCCCATGGGTATGTCTATCTCCTCAGTATAGGCCGGGCGAGCCGCCGCCCCAGCGCCCGGCCGGGGATCGCGCCCGCACGGGCGCCCAACCGAAGAGCTTGCGAAGCGCCGCCGCGTGCCTGCGAGAATCAGTCACAGCCATGGCGCCCACCCCACCCACGCCCGCTCCCGAGCGGCCGAAGGGCTTTGGACCTATTCCCGGGCTCGAGCCGCCCGTCCAGCCACCGGGCTGGCCGGGGCCCGAGGACGACGGTCCCCATCACCGGCCGTCGGCGCAGCCGCCGCAATCGTTCTTTCGCCGGCGCATCGCCCCCCTGGGCGCGGCGCTGATCGCGCTGCTGGCCAAGCTCAAGTCGGTCCTGCTCATCCTCGGCAAGGTCAAGCTGCTGGCGACCGCCGGCACGATGCTCGTCTCGGTCGCCGCCTACGCGACGATCTGGGGCTTCTCGTTCGCCGCCGGGTTCGTGATCCTCATCCTCGTGCACGAGATGGGGCACGTGATCGCCCTGCGCCGCGAGGGGATCCGAGCCAGCCCACCGATGTTCATCCCGTTCATGGGCGCTCTCATCACGGCGCGCTCGCTTGGCGATGACGCGCTCGCCGAGGCGCGCACCGGGCTGGCCGGTCCGATCCTCGGCAGCCTCGGAGCGGCCGTGTGCGTCGTCATCTGGCAGATCACCGGCCACGACTACTGGCGGGCGCTGGCCTTCACCGGCTTCTTGTTGAACCTGTTCAACCTGCTGCCTGTCGTGCCGCTCGACGGTGGTCGCGCGATGGCGGCGATGGCGCCGTGGATGTGGTTCGTCGGCTTCGCGGCGATGATCGCGCTCGCCGTCATCTGGCCCAATCCCGTGATCCTCATCATCGTCGTGTTCGCGGCGTTCGAGACGTGGCGGCGGTGGAAGCAGCGCCGCGCCGGCGGCGCCGAGCAAGAGGCCTACTACCGGGTCAGCCCCCGCAACCGGGCGCTCGTGGCCGTCACGTACCTGACCCTGATCGCGCTCCTCGTCATCGGCATGGACGCCACCCACCTAGCGCGCACGCTGGGGTGAGCGCGACGGCCCACGAGGGCGGATGCCTGTGCGGCGCCGTCCGCTACCGGATCGACGGCCCGATGCGAGACGTCGTCGTCTGCCACTGCAGCCGCTGCCGGCGCGCCCACGGCCACGTCGCCGCCTATGCCGACTGTGCCACGGCGGACCTGACGCTCGCCAGCGACGCCTCGACGCTGCGCTGGTATGTCGCCGACGAGCGGCGGCGGGGCTTCTGCGCGCAGTGCGGGGCGAGCCTGTTCTGGCGCCGCGAGGACGAGCCGGAGACGACGGCGGTCGCCGCCGGGACGCTCGATCCGCCCACCGGGCTGCGGACGGTCGCCCACATCTTCACCGCCACCCCCGGGGACTACTACGCGTCCGCCGGCGAAGGCGAGCGCTTCGCCCACGGGCTGCCGTCGCCCTAGCCGGGGGGCCGCACTCAGCGCAGGTAGCGCGTGTCCTGCTCGTCGGGCGGCACGCGCCGCCCGCGCCCCCCGAACGAGTCGCGGAACGTGTACGCGATCGCCAGCACGAGGCCGACGATCCCGAGCGCGAACAGGATCGTCCCCACGGTCTGGAGATCGATTCCGCTGACGTGCGCCGTCACGGCCCATTTGAGGATCGCGCCGACGGCGATGAGCAGGATGGAGCTGCCGATGGTCATGCCACGGGCCTACCCGTCTGACGGACCGCCGAAAAGAAGCTCATCGGCCGGCCTCGCGCAGCTCGCGCTGGACGTCACGCGCCATGTCGCGGGTCCGGATCGCCTGGCGCTTGTCGTACAGGTCCTTGCCCTTGGCCAGCGCGATCTCGACCTTGGCCCGCGAGCCCGGACCGGCGAAGTACATCCGCGTCGGTATGAGGGTCAGCCCGCGCTCGTGCGTGCGCCCGATGAGCCCCTCGATCTCGCGCTTGTGCAGCAGGAGCTTGCGCGGGCGCTCGGGATCGTGGTTGGCCCGCGACGCGGGCCCGTAGGGCGGGATGTAGACGCCGTACAGCCACACCTCGCCGTCGCGCACCATCGCGTAGGCGTCCTTGAGCTGAGCCTTGCCCTCGCGCAGCGACTTGACCTCGGTGCCGGTGAGCACGATCCCCGCCTCGTAGCGCTCGAGCAGGTTGTAGCGGTAGGACGCCTGGCGGTTGCTGGCGACGTCGCCCGAGGCCGCTTTTCTCTTCGTTCCCTTAGCCATGCACGCTCATCTCCGAAGGCAGGAGGTCCACCCTACCCCGCGCCGCGTCGATCCGACCCACCCGGACCTCCACCGGGTCTCCGAGCCGCAGCACCCCGCCGTTGCGCGTGCCCACCAGCATCGTCCCCTGCTCATTGAGCTCCCACCAGTCCCCGCGCAGCCGGCGCACCGGCAGCATCCCCTCGAACTGACCCCGCTCGCCGAAGGCGACGAACGCTCCGGCGCCGATCAGGCCGACCACCTCGCCGGCGAACAGCCGGTCACGCTCGGCGACCGCGGACAGCTCGCGCTCGAGCAAAAAGCAGCTGGCGACGTCGTCGGCGTCGCGCTCGATCGTCATCGCGGCCCGCTCGCGGGTCGAGCACCACGGGCCCGCGGCTTGAACCCACGAGGCGTCGGGGACGGCCTCGCCGGCGATCGCCGAGAGCACCCCGCGATGGCAGATGAGGTCCGGATAGCGACGGATCGGCGAGGTGAAGTGGCAGTAGCGCGGCGATGCCAGGCCGGCGTGGCCACGGTTGCGCGAGTCGTAGTACGCCTGCTTGAGCGACCGCAGGATGAGGCTGTTCAGCGCGCGGGCGCCCTGGCCGGTCCGGGCCACCCACGCGGCCACGGCGACCGACACCTCCCCGATCACCTCGGCCGCCTCCTGGGAGCTCAGCGGTCCCGACGGCACCGGGGGCGTGGGCACGCCGAGCGAGGCCAGCTGATCGATGAGCCGCTCCACCGCCATCGAGTCGGGACGCTCGTGGACGCGATACAGGGTCGGGATCCGGCGCTCCTCGAGAAACCCGGCCACCTGCTCGTTGGCGGCGATCATCAGATGCTCGATCAGACGGTGTGACTCGGTCTGCTCCGACAGCTCGGCGGCGACGACGTGGCCATCGCCGTCGAACTGAAACGACGGCTCGGCCGAGCCGAGCACGATCGCCGAGCGGCCGGCGCGCAGCGCCCCGAGTGCCGCCGAGGCCGCCCGGGCGTCCTGGAGCGGCGCCCCCCATGGCTCCTCGGTCCCCGCGGTTCCGGCGAACACCCGGTCGACCTGCTCGTAGGTCAGCCGCTCGTCGGAGCGGATCAGCGACCGATACATCGACGCCCCGCGCACCCCGCGGGCCGAGATCGTCATCTCGACCGTCACGGTCGCCCGATCGGCCCCGGGCACGAGCGAGCAGGCCTGGTTGGAGAGCTCGCCGGGAAGCATCGGCTCGACCGTGCCCGGCACGTAGACGCTCGTCGCCCGTTCGTAGGCCGCGCGGTCGATCGCCGAGCGCGGGGTCACGTAGGCAGCGACGTCGGCGATGTGGACCCAGACGCGCCAGGCGGCCTCGCCGACGATCGCCTCGGCCGAGATCGCGTCGTCGTAGTCGCGCGCGGTGACGGGGTCGATGGTGAAGGTCGCCAGCTCGCGCAGGTCGCGGCGGGCGTCGGCGTCCACCGGCATCGCGGACGCCTCGCGGGCGGCCCGCTGCACGGCCGGATCGAAGCGCCGGTGCAGCCCGCGGTCGAGCATCAGCGCCTCGATCACGTCGCGGGCCACGTCGGGGCGTCCCAGCCGCCGCTCGATCGAGGCCCGGCGGCCACCCCCGCCCTTCCCCCGCGAGCCGCTCTTCGGCGATCCGAGGAGCACGAGATCGCCGACATCGAAGCGCTTGTCGCGGCTGACGGCGACCCGTGGCCCGGGGCCGAAGAAGGGCTCGGCGACGAGGAACTTGCCCTGACGGGCGAGGACGGCGACCCGCGAGGCGCCGGCCGAGCCGCTCACCGCAACTCGGCGGCGACCGTCTTCTCGGCCGTCGTCAGCGCCGAGTCGCCGTGCGCGCCCGAGCCAGTGAAGGCCTCGATGTTCGGCTTGATGCCGGCGCCGCGGCGAACCCCACCGCCCCCCAGGTTGTGGCCGCTGGGCGTGAAGTACTCCCCGATCGTGAAGTCCAGGGCGCCGCCGTTGGACAGCGGCTGGATCTCCTGAAAGACGCCCTTGCCGTACGTCCGCGTCCCCACGACCTTGGCGCGCCCGCGATCCTGGAGCGCGCCGGTGACGATCTCCGCCGCCGAGGCGGTGTTGTGGTCGACGAGCACGACGAGCGGGATGCTCGTCGGGATCGCGTGGCCCTTGGCCATGTACACCTGACGCGGCTGGCTGCGCCCATCCGTGGACACGATCGTCCCGTCGGGAATGAAGATGCTGGCAACGTTGACACCCTCCTCCAGCAGCCCGCCGCCGTTCGCCCGCAGGTCGAGGATGAGCGCTTTGGCGCCCTGATGGCGCAGCCGATCGACCTGGGCGCGCACCTCGTCGCCCGCGCCCTGGGCAAAGCTCGTCAGATCGACGTAGCCAAGCGTCGCCCCCTTGTAGTGCAGGATCCTCCCCGCCGCGACCGGCACGGTGACGTCGGCGCGCACGACGCGGACGGTCCGCTTGCGGCTCCCCCGCTGGACCGTGAGCACGACCGATGTCCCCGGACGGCCCTTGATCAGCGCGGAGGAGAACTTCGAGGGTCGGTTGGCCAGCGAGGTCGAGCCGGCGTGGGTGATCATGTCTCCGACCGTCAGTCCGGCCTTGGCCGCCGGTGAGCCGGCGAACACATCCTGGACGAGCAGGCCCCGGGGCTTGGCCACGATGTCGATCCCGATTCCGCTGAGATGCGGGTCGGTCTGCGCCTGGAAGGAGTGATAGTCGGTCGGGTCGTAATAGTGCGAGTACGGGTCGGCGAGCGACTGCACCGCCGCCGCCAGGCCCTTGTTGACCAGGTCGGAGCGGTTGATCTTGCGGTAATAGTCCTTGGAGAGCAGGCCGAGCACCTGGTCGACCAGCTTGTCGCTGGAGCTCTGGGACACGAAGGCGCTGCGCAGCGGGCTCGGCAGCCAGCTTGGATGCCCGCCGAACCACAGCCCCACGGCCAGCACGACGAGCGCGGCGAGGGTAAGCGCCGCGACGCGCGGTCTGCGGGAACGGGGCGCGTACATCGCAAAGTCAGGGTAGCTGCACCGCCGACCGGGGACTCCCGGCCTGTCCGCGGACTCAGACGCGCAGGAAGCGACGCAGCGACAGGCCCGAACCGAGGGCCGAGACGGCCACCCCGGCGACGAGCAGCACCGCGACGAGCGCCGTGAAGGGGATCGTCCGCGGAGCGGCGATCAGGGCCCAATTGCCGGCCAGGGGATCGAGGAGCGCGACCTTGGTGACGCCGAG
Organism: uncultured Solirubrobacteraceae bacterium; assembly: GCA_963744845.1. GTDB lineage: Bacteria > Actinomycetota > Thermoleophilia > Solirubrobacterales > Solirubrobacteraceae > Palsa-465. The sequence goes on along the minus strand of CAVUVE010000004.1, from coordinate 894,483 downwards.
CACCACGATCGCCAGCAACGCTCCGGCGGCGCCGACGACCACGCCCTCGATCACGAACGGCCAGCGGATGAACCAGTCGGTGGCGCCCACGAGCTTCATCACCTCGACCTCGCGGCGGCGCGAGTACAGCGACAGCCGGATCGTGTTGGCGATGAGCAGCACCGAGGCGATCGTCAGCAGCACGGTCAGCGCGGCGGCCGTGATCGTCACGAGATTGGTGACCTCGAGGATCTTCTTCGTGTCGTTGCGCTTGTTCGAGACACTCTGGATCGCCGAGTCGATGCCACTGGAGCCCGACCCGCCGGTGCCCGCGAGCGCGTTGTGGACGCTGAGCACGTTGGCCGGGTTGTCGGGGATCACGTGGAAGGTGTCGGGCAGCGGATTGGAGCCGAGCAGCTTGTAGGCCTGCGGATCGGCCTTGGACTGCTGGGCGTAGGCCGTCTGCTTGGAGATGAACTGCACCGAGCGCACGTGCGGGACGGCGAGCAGCTCCGTGCGCACGCGGGTCTCGTCGGCCGCCGTCGCCTTCGTCTTCATGTAGACGTCGACCTCGACGCGGCTGCGCACCGTGTTCGCGGCGCCGTTGGTGGCCTGGACGATCGGAATGAACACGCCGAGCATGAGCATCGTCACGAGAACCGTGGCCACGGCCGCGAAGCTGGGAGCGGCGCTGCGGCGGACCGCCCGCACCGCCTCGCGCAGGAAGAAGCCGATCTTCACTGGTTCAGGCCGGGCGGCGGGGTCGCGGGGGCGCGCAGGCGCTGGGCCAGGTCGCGGGTCGTCTCGTCGCGCGTGTAGAAGCCGGCGGCCTCGTCGCGCACGACGCGCCCGCGCGACAGCTCGAGCACCCGGCGGCGCATCTTGTCGACCATCGTCTGGTCATGGGTGGCCACGAGGACCGTCGTGCCCGTGCGGTTGATCCGGTACAGCAGGCGCATGATGTCGATGCTGGTCTCCGGATCCAGGTTGCCGGTCGGCTCGTCGGCCAGCAGCAGCGGCGGGTGGTTGACGAACGCCCGCGCGATCGAGACGCGCTGCTGCTCGCCGCCCGAGAGCTGATGGGGCAGGTTGTGCAGCTTGGTCGAGAGCCCGGTGAGACGCAGGATGTCGGGCACCTTGGCGCGGATCTCCTTGCGCGAGCCGCCCGTCACCTGCAGCGCGTAGGCAACGTTGTCGTACACGGTGCGGTTGGGGAGCAGCTTGAAGTCCTGAAAGACGACGCCGATGTTTCGCCGGAAGTACGGGACGCGCTTGCGCGAGATGTCGTCGAGGTCGTGGCCGGCCACCCTGATCGTGCCGCTCGTCGGCTCGAGCTCCTTGATCAGCAGGCGCATGAGCGTCGACTTGCCCGAGCCGGTGGAGCCGACGAGGAAGACGAACTCACCGCGGTCGACGGAGAAGGTCGCCTGGTCGAGCCCCACGTCGCCGGCGTACAGCTTGGAGACGCCGCGGAACTCGATGACCGAGCGACGCGGGGCCGACTGCGCGCCGGTCCGCGCACGGTGCGCCGACGCCTCGGCGGCGCGCTTGCGAGTCCGCCGGGAGATGCGTGATGAGGTAGCCATAGAGTGCGGGCAGCGTAGCGGCGGACAGCGCCATCTGTCCTATCTCAGAGGCTCTTGCAACGGGATTTGCAGATGCCAACACGACGTCAACATCGGCCGTCGGCGACACCAGCGTGGCCGGAGAGTACCGTTGTCAGCGGCATGCCGGACATCACGATTTCCACGCTGGCCAACGGGTTGCGCCTGCACCGCATTCCGGTGCAGGGGACCCGCTCGGTGACGATCCTCGCGGCTTTCGACGCGGGGGCGCGGACCGAGCGCCCCGAGGAGAACGGGATGGCGCACTTCCTCGAGCACCTTGTGTTCAAGGGAGGCGAAAAGTACCCCACCTACCGCGACGTCAACGAGGCCGCCGAGAGCATCGGCGCGGTGCTCAACGCCTACACGAGCCACGATCTCGTCGCCTTCCACATCACGGCCCGCGCCTCCCGGGGTCTGGAGGCCGCCGACCTGCTCACCGACTTCGTGGCCCGGCCGAAGATCGACGGCGACGAGCTCAACCGCGAGCGCGGCGTCGTCGTGCAGGAGATCGCCCGGGCCAATGACCAACCGGCCGCCCAGGCCGAGCACCTCATCGACGAGGCGGTATTCGGCGACCATCCCCTCGGCCGCCCCGTGCTCGGGACCACCGAGCACATCCGCGACACGTTCACGCGGGAGGCCATCGTCGCCTTCCGCGGACGTCGCTGGGCGCCTGCGCGGGGCGGTGCCTTCGCCGTCGGAAACCTCGAAGCGCTCGGCGACGACGGCCAGCTCGCGGAGATGTTCGCCCGCTTCACCGACGGGAGCACCCCCGAGCCCTACGTGGCGGCGCCGCCGCCCCAGCCCCGCATCCTCGTGCGTGAACGCGACTCCAACCAGTCGCACCTGCGCATGTCCTACCGCCCGTCGGTCGACGTCACGTCACCGTCTCAGCGGGCGGCGATGTCGATTTACGGCACGCTCCTCGGCGGCTCGATGGGCTCCCGGCTGTTCGACGAGATCCGCGAGCAGCGCGGCCTGGCCTACTCGGTGAGCGCGTTTCCCCACGCCTACGCGGATGTGCCGATCCTGCAGCTGTCGGCCGGCCTGGAGTCGACCAAGCTGCTCGAGGCCTACCGGCGCATGCGCGACATCGTCACCGAGCTGCGCGACGAGGGTCCGACCCGCGCCGAGGTCGCGCGCGCCCAGGCCTACGCCGCCGGCGCGCGCACGATCGCGTTCGAGAACACCGGCGCGGTCGCCCGCTACGCCGCCCAGCAGGCGATCGTCTACGGCGAGGACGTCGATCCCGACCGCACGATCGCGCTCCTCGATCAGGTGACCTACGACGAGGTTCGCGAGGTCGCGGCGGGCGTGGCCGACGAGCTCTCGGTGGCCGTCGTCGGGCCGCACACCGTGGCGGAGCTGGAGACGGCCTGAGACGCTGGATCGCTGCCGGGGGCGCCCTCATCGTCGCCGTCGCGGCGGCGGTCCTCGTCCTCCTCGGCTCGCTCAGCCATACGAGCAAGGGCGACGTCGCCTTCGACGCCGGCGCCCCCGTCGTGGCCTCCAAGCATGGCGCTCGCCCCCCCGGTCGTGTCCGCCACCGCGCCGGCGATCCACCCGCCGCCAACCTGACGAGATCCGGTCACCGACCGCCGGTCTCAGGCGCCGTCGCGGGGCTGCAGGCGACGCTCAGCAAGACGATGCGCCAGGCGGGCCCGTCGAGCGGTGCCCTCGTCTACGACGTCCGCGACCATGCCGAGCTGTTCGGCCTGCGTTCGACGGTCAAGCGGCCGCCCGCCTCGGTGGAGAAGCTCTGGACGACATGCGCTCTGATGGAGAAGCTCGGCCCCAACGCCCGGCTGCACACCGTCGTCCTGGGCTCGGGCTCGCTGCGCCACGGGGTATGGCACGGCAACCTCTACCTCCGCGGGGGCGGCGATCCGACGTTCGGCGATCCGACGTTCAACAAGGTGTGGGAGCAGGGCTACGGTCCGACGGCAAACCAGCTCGTCGACCAGTTGCGCGCCCACGGGATCCGGCGCGTGACGGGGCGCGTCATCGGCGACGAGTCGCTGTTTGACCGCCGGCGGGGCGGGATGCTGACCAAGCTGGCAGTCGACGTGCCTGATTTCGGCGGCCAGCTGAGCGCGCTCACCTACGACCACGGGACGACGGCGGCCCACTACGACCCGGCGACGTTCGCCGCGCGCGAGCTGGCGCTGACGCTGCGGGCCTCCCACATCGCCGCCCGGGCCTCGATCCACGCCGGCCGGGCCCCGGCGGACGGCCATCTGCTGGCGATCGTCTCGTCACCGCCGCTGGCGACGATGACCCGGCTGATGGATGTCCCCTCCGATGACCTGTTCGCCGAGCTGTTCACCAAGCAGCTGGGAGTGCTGTTCGGCCGGGGCGGCTCGATCGCCGCCGGTTCACACGTGATCGCGTCGACGATCGCCGCCGCCTACGACCTGCATCCCAAGATCGTCGACGGCTCGGGGCTCTCCCGCGACGACCGTTCCTCGCCGCTGGAGGTCGTCGACCTGCTGCGCGACGTGTTCCGCACGCCGGTGGGCAACGAGCTGTGGGCGTCGCTGCCGACGGTCGGCGTCAGCGGAACGGTGAAGACGATCGGCCTCAAAACGGCCGCCCAGGGCCGATGCGTCGCCAAGACGGGAACGCTTGATTACGTGACCAACCTCGCCGGCTACTGCCACAGCCGCAGCGGGAAGACGCTCGCCTTCGCGCTGTTTATCGACGGCCCCGACAACGGCACCGCGATCCTCGAGGAGAGCAAGATGGTTGCCGCGATCGCCCGTTATTGACGGGGATCGCCGCGGGCTCGACAATCGCGCCGTGCAGCTGAGCACCGCCCTGAACCTGCGAGAGCTGCAGCGGTACCTCGGCCGGGTCGGCGACCGCTGGCCGTTGACGGTCGTCATGGTGGGCGGCGCCCGGGTCGACGATCTCCGCGGTGCCCCGCCGCAGCGCGAGCGCGGGCCGGAGTTCGTCGTCGTGCTCGTCTCCCACGCCTTCGACGGGATGCCGTGGCTGGAGCGCGTCTATCAGGCGGGCTCGCTGTGGGACGCCCTGGAGATGGGCGATGGAGCCGACGTGCACTGCTACACGACGCCCGAGTTCCTGCGCCGGCGGGCGAGCACGCCGGCGATCAAGGCCGTCGTCGAGCGCGGGCTGCTGCTGTTCGAGGACACCGCGCCGGAAGCGCTGCCCGTCCCGGACGCCGGCTAACTGATCGCGACCATCCGCTCGATGGGGATCCGTGCCCGGGCGGCGATCGCCTCGGGGACCTTGACCTCCGGCCCGTCCCGCCGCAGGGCGTCCCGGAGCTTGGGGAGCGTGATCATCTTCATGTAGCGGCACGACGCCGCCTCGTTGGCAGCGATGAACTCGACGTCGGGCGCCGCCACGCGCAGCGGATGCAGCATTCCGGTCTCGGTGGCGACGATCGCCGTCCGTCCCCCGCCGGACCGGCTGAGCTCGCGGGCGTAGCCGAGCATGCCGCCAGTCGACAGCATCTTGACCCCGTCGGCCGCGACATCGCCGGCCGCCACGTACTCCATGACGCTCGTCGAGCAGCCGCACTCGGGGTGGATGAGGAAGTCCGCGTCCGGGTGCTCGGCGCGAACGGCCGCGATGTCGGAGGGCTTGATCCCGGCGTGGACGTGACATTCACCGTCCCACACGTGCATTCGGCGACCGACGACCCGCTCCACGTACGCGCCGAGGAACATGTCGGGGCCGAACAGGATCTCGGTGTCCTCGCCATGCTCGCGGTAGATGTGCTGCACCACCTGCACGGCGTTGGCCGACGTGCAGCAGTAGTCGGTCTCGGCCTTGACCTCGGCGGTCGTGTTGACGTACATGACGACCACGACCTCGTGCTCGCCCCCGGCGAATCCGGCCTTCCAGGCACGCACCTGGTCGGCGGTGATCGCATCGGCCAGCGAACAGCCGGCGTCGGGGTCCGGGATGATCACGCGCTTGTCCGGGCACAGCACCGATGCCGTCTCGGCCATGAAGTGCACGCCGCAGAAGACGATCGTCTCCGCCTCGGCGGCCGCCGCGTGCTGGGAGAGTCCGAGCGAATCGCCGACGTAATCGGCGACGTCCTGGATCTCGGGCAGCTGGTAGTTGTGGGCGAGGATCACCGCGCCCCGCTGCTGCGCCAGCTCCCGGACCTGCTGCTGGAGGGCGGGGATGTTCTCGAGCATCAGCGGCGCGTCGGCCGTATCCAGCATCGGAAGGTTCATGGCAGCGGCTGGAGGCGGAGAGACAGGTCGAGGGCGGGGGCGCTGTGGGTGATCGCGCCCACCGAGACGAAGTCTACGCCGGTGCTCGCGACCTCTCGGAGCGTCTGGAGGGTGACCCCTCCGCTGGCCTCGAGCTGGGCGCGACCGGCGACCTGGCGCACGGCGCTGCGCAGCTGCTCGGGGTCCATGTTGTCGAGGAGGATCATCGGCGCGCCCGCCGCCAGCGCCTCGTCGACCTCCTCCGGGGTGCGGCACTCCACCTCGACGAGCAACTCGGGGGCGGCGGCGCGCGCGCTCATGACCGCCGCCCCCACCCCGCCGGCCAGAGCGGCGTGGTTCTCCTTGATGAGGACCTGGTCAAAGAGTCCGGCGCGATGGTTGGTGGCGCCGCCGGCGGCCACCGCCGCCTTCTCCAGCGCGCGCAGTCCCGGGGTCGTCTTGCGGGTGTCGAGGATGCGGGGTGGATGGGGTGTGACGTCCTGCACCGCCTGCACGCACCGCGCGGCCAGGGTGGCCACCCCGGAAAGCCGCTGCAGGAAGTTCAGGGCGGTCCGTTCGGCCGACAGCAGCGCGCGGGCGCGACCGGCGACGTACAGGACGTCACCGCCGTCGCGCCACACCCCCTCGGCGACGAGTCGCTGCACCTCGACCTCGAAGTCGAGCGCGCGGAAGGCCGCCTCGGCCACCTCCAGGCCGAACACGATGCCCGGCGCCTTCTGGGTGATCAGCGCGCTGGCGCGCGCCTCCGCGGGGACGGTGGCGGCCGTCGTCACGTCGCCGTCGCCGAGATCCTCGGCCAGCGCACGGGCCACGATGTCGTCGACCATGGGCGGCGAGGATAGCCCGCATTGGTGTGGTTATCATGCCCGCATTCGAGACCGGTCCACCGGTCGGGGCAAACACCAGAGGAGATTGGATGGTTACCCGTTCCCTGAAGGTGCTGGCGGCGACGCTGGCTTGTAGTTGTCTCTCGGCGGCCGCCGCGACGGCCGCCAAGGGTCCCCCGCCGCCGCCCAAGGCGCCCGGCGGTCAGACGGTCACCCAGGTGGCGGCAGGACTCAACACGCCGACGTCATTCGCGTTCGGAGACGGTCAGGTGTTCGAGGGCGACGGAGGCCTGCCTAAAGGTGGCGGCGTGTACGTGCTCAAGGGCGGCGCCGGCGTAAAGCTGGCCGGATCCCCGGCGTTCGTCGCCGGCGTGGCCTGGCACCAGGGCGCGCTGTACGTGTCCGGCGGCACGCCGACCAGCAAGACCGCCGCCACGTTTACGATCCAGAAGTGGAGTGGCTGGAACGGCACGGCGTTTGCCAAGCGCACGACGATCTACACCGGGTCCAAGAAGTTCCAGGGCTTCAACGGCATCGCCTTCGGCCCCGACGGACGCCTGTATGTCGGCGTCGACGTGGGTCTGCTCAACGGCAACGACCACGGGCCGGCGACCACATCGCCGTACCTGTACGACGTCCTGTCGATGACGGCGAACGGCAAGGGCCTGAAGGTGTTCGCCAAAGGCATCCGCCAGCCGTGGCAGATCGCGTTCGCTCCGGGCTCCAAGAACCCGCTCGTCTCGGCGCTCAGCCAGGACAAGCCGGCAAAGCTCAACCCGGCGGACTTCGTGCTCCGCGTCCATCAGGGCGACGATTACGGCTTCCCGGCCTGCACGTGGAAGACCGTCGCGCCGTGCAAGGGCTTCGCGAAGCCGTTCAAGACGTTCACCCCCCACACGGACATCATGGGGCTGGCCATCATCGGCAAGACCCTGTACATGACCTCGTTCGCCAGCCCCGGCGGCAAGGGTCCCGGCGGCGAGGTGCTCTCGATGCCGCTCTCCGGCGGCAAGGTCACCCCGGTGCTGACCGGGTTCCCCGCCCCGACCGTCGGTCTGGGCGCCAATGCCGGCACGCTGTACGTCGGCGAGGTGACCGGTCAGGTCTTCTCGATCAAGCCGTAGTCGACGCGGAGGCCGCGGGGCGCCCATCGCGCTCCGCGGCTCGGTTCTCCATGAGGACGCGGACCGTCCGGAAGGTCGGATCCGCGGCCCCGTGGAGGCGGGCGCCGGCGGCGGTCAGCTCGCGCAGGTAGGCGACCACCTCCGCGGTGACGCGCTCGCCGGGCAGCAGCGAGGGCACCCCCGGGGGATAGCCGGCGATCGACTCGGCGGAGATCCGCCCAATCGCGTCGTCGACCGCGACCGTCTCGCCGTGACCGAGAAAGGCCTCGCGCACCGGCACGACGGTCTGGTGCTCGAGCGACGCCGGCGGCGCCGACACCGTGTGACCCTCACCGGGCCGCGCGAGGAGCCGGACCGTCTCGGCGAAGTCGTGGGCGAAGCGCTCCAGCGGCTCGACCGGCTGGCCGAGGCCGAGGACGAGGACGAGCGTCGCCTGGGTGGCCAGCTCGACGTAGATGTCGTTGGCGGCGCGCAGCTCGGCGGCCAGCTCGTAGCCCGTGCAGCCGGTGCCGCGGACGTCGATGACGATCCGCAGGGGATCCCAGCCGGCGATCCCGGGACGGCCGACGAAGCCCTCGCCGACGATCGCGCACCCGGGGATCCGGTCGATCGCCTCCCGCGTGCGCGCCGCCGCGTCGATCGTGCGATCGAGCAGGGCCTCCCCATGGGCCGAGAGCTGGCGGCGGGCGGCGTCCAGTGAGGCCAGCAGCAGCGAGTTGGGGCTGGTCGAACGCACGAGGCGCACGCAGCGCGCGACCTCCTCGGGGTTGATCCGCCCCCCGTGGGCGACGTGGAGCATCGCCGACTGGGTGAGGCTGCCGACGATCTTGTGCGTCGAGGCGAGGACGGCATCGGCGCCGAGACGCAGCGGCGACTCGGGCAGCGCCGGGTGAAAGCCGAAGTGAGAGCCCCAGGCGCAGTCGACGACCAGCGCCACGCCGTGGCGGTGGGCGACCTCCACGCAGCCGCGGATGTCAGCCGTCATGCCGTAGTAGGTCGGCGAGACGATGAACGCCGCACTGATGTCGGGGGCGCGGCGCAGCGCTCCGTCGAGGGCCTCGGGGGTCACGCCGTGGGCCATCCCGAGCTCCATGTCGTACTCCGGGGCGACGAAGCTCGCCATCCCGCCGCTGAGCACGAGCCCGTCGACGATCGAGGCATGGGAGTTGCGCTGCACGAGGACGTGGTCGGTCGGCTTGGCCAGCGCCAGGCACAACGCGTGGTTGCCCTGGGTGGCGCCGTTGGTGAGAAACCACGTCTGGCGGGCACCGTAGGCGGCGGCGGCGAGCTCCTCGGCGCGCTGGTACGGGGTCGATTCGCCCCCGCCCGACCCGACGTCGATGCCCTCGATGTCCTGGCAGATGTCGAGGGCGAGGGCGCGGTCGCCGATCGCCGACCGCAGGCCCGGGTCGGCGCCCGGTCCGCCCTTGTGGCCGGGTACGTGAAAGCGGACCGAGCCGCGAAAGCCGTAGGAGACGATCGCGTCCAGATATGGCGCCGTCGGCAGCTCGCGGGCGCGCCGCGGGCGCTCGTCGATCACGTCCTTGGGCTCGTCGGGCTCACGCGGCTCGTAGTCGGCGGTCATGACGTCGCGGCCTCCAGGAGATAGGCGCGCACGAAGCCGTCGAGGTCGCCGTCGAGTACGCGGTTGGCATCCCCCATCTCGAAGTCCGTGCGATGGTCCTTGACCAGGGTGTAGGGATGCAGGACGTAGGAGCGGATCTGCGATCCGAAGTTGACGTCCTGGGCCTCGCCCCGCTCGCGGGCGATCTCCTCGCGGCGCTTTCGCTCCTCCAGCTCGGCCAGCTTGGAGCGCAGCATGGCCATCGCCTCGGCCTTGTTGGAGGACTGCGAGCGCTCGTTCTGGCACTGCACGACGATCCCGGTCGGCTTGTGGGTGATCCGCACCGCCGAGTCGGTCTTGTTCACGTGCTGGCCGCCGGCGCCGCTGGCCCGGTAGGTGTCGATCTGCAGGTCGTCATCCTCGATCGCCACGTCGGCCGTCTCCTCGACGACCGGCGAGACCTCAACCCCGGCAAAGCTCGTCTGGCGGCGGTTCGCCGAATCAAACGGCGACAGGCGCACGAGGCGGTGCACTCCCTTCTCGGAGCCGTAGAGGCCGTAGGCGTTCTCGCCGCGGACGCGGAAGGTGGCCGACTTGATCCCCGCCTCCTCCCCGGGGGAGACCTCGAGCAGCTCGACCTGGAAGCCGCGCTTCTCGGCCCAGCGCATCTCCATGCGCAGCACCATCTCGGCCCAGTCCTGGGCATCGGTGCCGCCGGCGCCCGCGTTGACGGTGACGAGGGCGTCGCCGGCGTCGTAGCGGCCCGAGAACAGGCGCTCCTCTTCGAGCGCGTCGAGCCGGGCCTGGACGGAGATCAGCTGCTCGGCCAGCTCGGCCGCCATCTCGGGGTCGTCCTCGGCCAGCTCGGCGAGCGGCTCCAGGTCCTCGACGTCGGACTCCAGCTCGCGGAACACGCCGAGCTTACGGCTCGCTCGCGCGTGCTCGGCGCTGACGCGGGCCGCGCGCTCCTGATCGTCCCAGAAGCCGGCCGCTCCCATCTCATCCTCCAGCGCGCTCGTGCGCGCGATCAGCTCAGCCGGGTCAAAGATAGTCCGCTAGCAGCTTGAGCTGCCGGCGGATGGCTGCGAGGCGCTGGGGAAGCGGCTCTGTGGGGGCGCTGGACATCGCTGGAGACCCTAGCAGTGGGGATCGCCTGGATAGGAGTGCGCCGGGTTGGGTACATGTGCCCAATACAACGGGCCTTGAGGGAGGCGAACGTATGTATAAGCAGATACTCGATCCGGTCTCACATTCGCTGGGACTGACCTCGATCTTCGCGTTGCTGCCGCTGGTGGTGCTGTTTGTGCTGCTCGGCGTCGTACGCCTCAAGGCGCAATGGGCATCGCTGATCACACTCGGCGTGGCGATCCTCGTCGCGCTGATCGTCTACAGCATGCCGATCGGCCAGGCCGCCGACTCGGCCCTGGAGGGGGCCGCGTTCGGCTTCTGGCCGATCATGTGGATCGTCATCACCGCCCTGTGGATCTTCAACATGACCGACGCCACCGGGTACTTCGCAGTGCTGCGCCGCGCGTTCGCCCGGGTCTCGGACGACCTGCGCGTGCAGGTGGTGATGATCGCCTTCTGCTTCGGGGCCCTGCTCGAGGCGCTGGCCGGGTTCGGCACGCCGGTGGCCATCTGCGGGATCATGCTCGTCGGCCTCGGCGTCAAGCCGATCAAGGCCGCCGCGGTGGCGCTGGTCGCCGACACCGCGCCGGTGGCCTTCGGCGCCATCGCGATCCCGATCACCACCCTCGGGACGGTGACGGGACTGCCCGTTCACCAGCTCGGCCAGATGGTCGGCCGCCAGACGCCCCTGCTGGCGCTGCTCGTGCCGTTCGTGCTCGTGTTCATGACCGACGGGCGCCGCGGCCTGCGCGAGGCGTGGCCGGCGGCGCTGACGGCGGGCGTCGTCTTCGCGGTACTGCAGTTCGCGGTCTCCAACTACGTCTCCACCGAGCTGACCGACATCATCGCCTCCCTGGGCTCCGCGGGGGCGCTGCTGGCGCTGACGCGGGCGTGGTCGCCGGCAGCTCCGATGAGTGCCAGCGCCCCGGCCGGGGCCGGCCAGCCCGCGATCGCCGGCGGCAGCACCGCCGACCCGGCGTTCGAGCGCGAGGTCAACGCCAGAAACGAGAAGCCGCTCACCGCTCGCGACCTGATGCTCGCCTTCGCGCCCTACGTGATCATCATCATCGTGCTCGGCCTGATCAGCCTCAAGGGGATCGCCACCGACCTGGACAAGGCGACGAGCGAGTTCAGCTGGCCCGGCCTGCACGTGCTCAACGCCAAGGGCAAGGCCCCGACCAGCCTCCTGTTCAAGCTCAACTGGTTCACCGCCGCCGGCACCGGCCTGTTCGTCTCCGGGGTGATCACGGCGATCGTGCTCCGGGTCTCGCCCGCACGGGCGCTGCGTGTCTTCGTCGGCACGCTGAACCAGCTCAAGTGGGCGATCATGACCGTCTGCACGGTGCTCGCCGTCGCCTACGTGATGAACCTGTCGGGGCAGTCGATCACGCTCGGCACGTGGGCGGCCGGTGCGGGCGGCTTCTTCGCCTTCCTGTCACCGCTGATCGGCTGGTTCGGCACCGCCGTCACCGGTTCGGACACCTCGACCAACTCGCTGTTCGGCGCCCTCCAGGTGGCCGCCGCCAAGCAATCGGGGCTCTCCCCCATCCTGCTGGCGGGCGCCAATAGCTCGGGCGGCGTCCTCGCCAAGATGGTCTCGCCTCAGAACCTGGCGATCGGCGCCGCCGCCGTCGGCCTGGGCGGTCAGGAGGGCGACATCTTCCGCAAGGTCGTCGGCTGGAGCCTGGTCCTCGTCCTCCTGATGGCGATCCTCGTCCTGCTGCAGTCGACCTCGGTGCTCAGCTGGATGGTGCCGTGAACGCCCGCCTCGCGCCCCAAGCGCGGGGCCGGGCCCGGGGTCAGTCCAGGTAGTCGTAGGCGACGAGGGTGAGGAACTCGGTGAGCTCCTCGGACAGCGCGACCTGCTCGAAGATCCGCCGCGTCTCGTCGGGGCGCCCCGCCTCCCACGTCTCGTCGCCGACGGCGTCGTGGATCTTGTCCATCTCCTCGTCGAGGATCTCTCGGACGAGGTCGGCGGTCACCGTCCGCCCGTCGTCGGCGAGGGTGGCGCCGTGATGGACCCACTGCCAGATCTGCGAGCGGGAGATCTCGGCCGTCGCGGCGTCCTCCATCAGCGAGTTGATCGCCGCTGCGCCGCGGCCCCCCAGCCAGAAGGACAGATACTGAAAGCCGACGTTGACGTCGGTGCGCAGCCCCTGCTCGGTGATCTCACCGGGCGTCTTGTCCAGGGCCAGCAGGTCAGCGGCGGACACTGAGACCTCGGGCTGCTTCTCGAGCTGGTTGGGCCGCCCGCCGAGGCCCTGCTCGAAGACCTCACGCGCGGTCGGGACGAGGTCGGGATGGGCGACCCAGGTGCCGTCGTAGCCCTGGTCGACCTCGCGCTGCTTGTCGGCGCGCACGCCCTCGAGCGCCTTCTCGTTGGCCGCCTCGTCGCTGCGCGACGGGATGAGCGCCGCCATTCCCCCCATCGCGTGGGCGCCGCGGCGGTGGCAGGTGGCGGCGAGCAGCTCGGCATAGGCGCGCATGAACGGCACCGTCATCGTCACCGCGCTGCGGTCGGGCAGGACCTTGTCGGGGTCGTTCGGAAAGCACTTGATCGCCGAGAAGATGTAGTCCCAGCGGCCGGCGTTCAGTCCGGCCGAATGATCGCGCAGCTCGTAGAGGATCTCGTCCATCTCGAAGGCCGCGGGCAGGGTCTCGATCAGCACCGTCGCCTTGATCGTGCCGTGCTCCATCCCGACGATCTCCTGGGCGAACGTGAACACGTCGTTCCAGAGCCGCGCCTCGAGGTGGGACTCCATCTTGGGCAGGTAGAAGTAGGGGCCGGCGCCGTTGGCCAGCAGCGGGGGGGCGCAGTGAAAGAAGTACATGCCGAAGTCAAACAGCGAGCCGGAGATCGGCTCTGAGTCGACGAGCAGATGGCGCTCGGGGAGATGCCAGCCGCGCGGGCGGACGAGCAGCGTCGCCGGGTTCTCGATCAGCTCGTAGTGGCGCCCGTCGGAGCCGTCGTAGGTGATCGTCCGCTCGATCGCCTCGCGCAGGTTCGTGTGCCCGGTGACCATGTTGTGCCAGGTGGGCGCGCTGGCGTCCTCGAAGTCGGCCATGAACCCGTCGGCGCCGGAGTTCAGGGCGTTGATGACGAGCTTGCGGTCGGTGGGGCCGGTGATCTCGACCCATCGCTGGGCGAGCGGCTCGGGAGCGGGCGCGACCGTCCAGTCGCCCTCGCGCACGGAGGCGGTGTCCTCCAAAAAGTGCAGCGACTCCTCGCCGGCGGCCAGGCGAGCGCGGCGCTGCGCTCGGGCGGCGAGCAGCTCCTGGCGGCGGGGCTCGAACTCTCGGGCCAGGGCGGCCACGAATTCCAGCGCGTCGGGCGTCAGGACGTCGTCGTACTCGCGCTCGGCGGGACCCCTCAGCTCGATGCTCTCACGGACTGCCATCACCGCGACCATACCCACCCCGGCCACGAATCACGCGCCGTATTGTCATCCGCGCCCGGCTCCGTCTAGGGTGACGGCGACGTGACCGAGAGCATCTCCACCGACGTGCTCGTCATCGGCACCGGGCCCGCCGGGGCGACCGCGGCGCTGTCGCTCGCGACCCTTGGCGTCGAGCATCTCGTGATCAGCAAGTACTCGTGGACGGCGAACACGCCGCGGGCGCACATCACCAACCAGCGGACGGTGGAGATCTTCCGCGATCTGGGGATCGAGGCCGACATCAGGGCCAACGGCACGCCGCAGCGGTTGATGGGCGATACGGTGTTCTGCACGAGCCTGTCGGGCGACGAGATCGGCCGGGTGCGGACGTGGGGCACCCACCCGGCGCGGATGGCCGACTACATGCTGGCCAGCCCGTCGGAGAACTGCGACCTGCCCCAGACCTTGCTCGAGCCGATCCTCATCGGTCATGCCGCAGCGCGTGGGTCGCGCATCCGCTTCGATACCGAGTACGTCGGCCTCGAGCAGCATCCCGAGCACGTCACCGTGACGGTGCGCGATCGGGTCGGCGGCGCCGAGTACGCGATCAACGCCCGCTACGTGATCGGAGCCGACGGCGGGCGCAGCCTCATCGCCCGCGACGTCGATCTCCCCTTCGAGGGTCAGATGGACGTGGCCGGATCGATGAACATCGTCTTCACAGCGGATCTGACCGCCAAGGTCGAGCACCGGCCGAGCGTGTTGTACTGGGTGCTGCAGCCCGGCTCGGACATCGGCGGAATCGGCATGGGCCTGGTGCGGATGGTGCGACCGTGGGATGAGTGGCTGATCGTGTGGGGCTATGACATCTCCGAGCCCCCGCCGCAGCTCGACGACGATGCGGCGATCGCGATCGTCCACAACCTGATCGGCGACGACACGATCCCGGTGACGATCCGCTCGACGTCGCTGTGGGGCAACAACAAGATGTACGCCACCCGCTATCGCGCCGGCCGGGTGTTCTGCATGGGCGACGCCGTGCACCGACATCCGCCGTCCAACGGCCTCGGGTCCAACACCTCGGTCCAGGATGCCTACAACCTGTGCTGGAAGCTCGCCTACGTCCTGCGCGGCGACGCCGGACCCGGCCTCCTGGAGAGCTTCGACGCCGAGCGGGTGCCGATCGGCCGCCAGATCGTCCTGCGCGCCAACCAGTCGATCGAGGAGTTCGGTCCGATCTTCGCCGCGCTCGGGTTCACCGACACCCGGGACCCCGACGTCATGAACGAACGCATGCGCGCCCGCGCCGACAACACCCCGGAGGCGGCCGCCCAGCGCGCGCAGCTGCGCGAGGCGCTCGAGCTCAAGGACTACGAGTTCAACGCCCACGGCGTCGAGCTCGGCCAGCGCTATCGCTCCGGCGCGGTCGTCGGCGACGGGACCCCCGAGCCGCCGTTCACGCGCGACCCGGAGCTGTACTACCACCCGACGACGTGGCCGGGCGCCCGGCTGCCGCACTGCTGGCTGGGAGCCGACGGGCACCGCGTCAGCACCCATGACCTCGCTGGCAAGGGCCGCTTTTCCCTGCTCACCGGCATCTCCGGCGAACCGTGGGCGACCGCGGCGCAGGACGTGTCCGCGGCGCTCGGGATCGAGCTCGTCGCCCACGTCATCGGCCCCGGCCGCCCGTACACCGACCTGTATGACGACTGGGCGCGGCTGCGCGAAGTCGGCGAAGACGGCTGCGTGCTGATCCGCCCCGACGCCCACGTGGCGTGGCGGGCTCCCGCCCTCGCCGCGGACCCGGCCGGCGAGCTCACGGCCGCGCTGACCGCGATTCTCAGCCGCTGAGCGCCGCCGGCTCCGGCCTGAGCGGTGAGCTCAGGCGCCGTGGCACTTCTTGAACTTCTTGCCCGACCCGCACCAGCACGGGTCGTTGCGCCCGATCTGCTGGTCCTCGGCGACGATGCGCTGCTGGACCGGCGCCAGCGGCTCCATCGGCTCGTCGTAGCCGTTGCCGGGATCGGCGCCGGCGGCCGCGGCGATCGCCGATGCGCCGGATTGCATGGCCCCGCCGGAGTAGCTGACGCGGCCACCCCCGGTCGCCGAGCTCGACGCCGGACTGGGGTTGCTCCGGGTCGGCGGGACGCCGCCGTTCTCGTCGGTGAGCGTGATCTCGACGTGGAAGATGAGCCGGGCGAAGTCCTCCCACACGCTGTTCATCAGGTCGCGGAACAGCTCGAAGGCCTCGTTCTTGTAGGCGACGAGCGGCTCGACCTGGGCGAACCCGCGCAGGTGGATGCCCTGCTGCAGGTAGTCCATGTCGTACAGGTGCTCCTGCCAGCGCTGGTCGATGATCTCCAGCAGCAGGTAGCGCTCGACCTGGCGCAGAAGCTCCTCGCCCAGCTCCTCCTCACGCGCGTCGTACTCGGCGATGGCCTCCTCCTGCAGGCGCGCGGTCAGGTCCTCGCGGTCGGTCCGGTTGGGGTCGACGTCGGCCAGCTCCTCGGAGGGAGTGAAGACCTCCTCGATCCGGCGCATGAGACCCTCGATGTCCCAGTCCTCGACGAAGTCGCCGTGCGTGTACTCGGTGACCAGGCGTTCGATCAGGTTGGCGATCTCCTCGCGCGCGGCGGTGCTCATGTCGCGGCCCTCGAGCACCTCGTCGCGGTAGGCGTAGACGACCTCGCGCTGCTGGTTGAGAACGTCGTCGTACTCGAGCGTGTGCTTGCGCTGCAGGAAGTACTGCTCCTCGACCTTGCGCTGGGCCTTCTCGATCTGCTTGGAGAGCATCCCGGCCTCGATCGGCTCCTCGTTGCCCTCGTCGTCGACGGAGCCGAGGCGGTCGAGGATCTTGTAGATCCGCTCGCCGGCGAACAGGCGGACGAGGTCGTCCTGGGCGGAGAGGAAGAAGCGCGACTCGCCGGGATCGCCCTGGCGGCCGGCGCGGCCGCGCAGCTGGTTGTCGATGCGCCGGCTCTCGTGGCGCTCGGTGCCGAGGATGAACAGCCCCCCGGCCTCCATCACCGTCTGGCGCTGCTCCTCGACGCGCGCGTCGATCGTCGGCAGCACCTTGGCGAAGTGTTCGTCGTAGTCGGGGTCCCCGGGCGCCAGGCCGAGCTTGGCCACCTCGAGGCCCGCCAGGTGCTCGGCGTTGCCCCCGAGCTTGATGTCGACGCCGCGGCCCGCCATGTTGGTGGCGATCGTGACCGCGCCGGGAGCGCCGGCCTCGGCGATCGTCTCGCCCTCGCGCTCGGCGAACTCCGGCTTGGCGTTGAGGACGGAATGCTTGATCCCGCGCTTGGTCAGCTGCTGGGAGAGCATCTCGGAGACCTCGACCGAGATCGTGCCCACGAGCACCGGCTGGCCGGCCTCGTGGCGCGCCTCGATCTCCCTGGCCACCGCCGTCCACTTGCCGTCCTTGGTCTTGTAGACCTGATCGTTGCGGTCTTCGCGAACCATCGGCATGTTCGTGGGGACCTGGACGACCGGCAGCTCGTAGATCTTCATGAACTCGGTCGCCTCGGTGAGCGCCGTACCGGTCATCCCGGCGAGCTTCTCGTACATGCGGAAGTAGTTCTGCAGGGTGATCGTCGCCAGCGTCTGGTTCTCCTCCTGGACGCGCACCCCCTCCTTGGCCTCGACGGCCTGATGCAGGCCCTCAGACCAGCGCCGGCCCTCGAGGATCCGGCCGGTGTGCTCGTCGATGATCTTCACCTCGCCGTCGATCACCGCGTAGTCGTCGTCTCGCCGGTACAGCGACTCGGCCTTCAGGGCCTGGATCAGGTGGTTGACGAGATGGCCGTTCTCGGCCCGGTAGAGGTGGTCGATGCCCATGAACTTCTCGGCCTTGGCGACGCCCTGCTCGGTGATCGAGACGGTCTTGTACTTCTCGTCGAATTCGTAGTCGAAGTCGGCGACGAACTCCTTCTTCATCTTCGGGTCCATGCCGTCGGGCGTCTTGCCGGCCTTCATCTTGGGGGCCAGGCGGGCGAACTTGGCGTACAGATCGGCCGCCTGCTCGGGGGCGCCGGAGATGATCAGCGGCGTGCGCGCCTCGTCGATGAGGATGTTGTCGACCTCGTCGACGATCGCGAAACGGTGGTAGATCGTCTTGCCGTCGGCCGCCTTCTGACGGCCGCCGTGCTGGAACTTCTCCTCCAGGCTCTTGGCCATGTTGTCGCGCAGGTAGTCGAAGCCGAACTCCGAGTTGGTGCCGTAGGTGACGTCGGCAGCGTAGGCGGCGGCCTTCTCCTCGGCGTCCTGCATGTTCTGCAGGATCCCGACGGTGACGCCGAGCTTGTCGTAGAGCGGCTTCATCCACAACGCGTCGCGGCGGGCCAGGTAGTCGTTGACGGTGACGACATGCACGCCCAGGCCGGGGAGCGAGTTGAGCACGACGGCGAGCGTCGCCGTCAGGGTCTTGCCCTCGCCGGTCTTCATCTCGGCGATGCAGCCGTCGTGCAGGACCATCCCGCCGATCAGCTGGACGTCGAAATGGCGCATCCCCATCGATCGCTTGCCGGCCTCGCGCACGAGCGCGAAGCACTCGTAGAGCAGGTCGTCGAGCGACTCCCCGTTGCGGGCGCGCTCGCGCAGTTCGTCGGCGGCCTCGCGGAGCTCCTCGTCGTCGTAGAGCTCCACCTCGGCCTCGAACCCGTTGATCCGGGAGACCTTCTGCTCATAGGACTTGAACTTCTTGGCCTCGCCCATGCGAAGCGCGCGGTCCAGAAACGACATGAGTTCAGGGTAGCGCGAGGGACCGGGCCGCCGCCCGGCCGATCAGGCGGCCGACGGAACGTCTCCCGGGACCGTCTCGGGCGCCGTCGGCGTCCGCAACGCGCGCGCCTCGCGGCGCTTGCGGCGCTTGTCGCGATGGCGCTTGACCTGGACCGCGAGCTCGTCGGCGCAGCGGTTGATCGAATGCTTGATGTCGCCTGAGGCGTCGCGGGCGCGCAGCGTGACGCCCTTGAGGTGGAGCGTCGCCTCGGCGACCTTCGAGTCGGGGATCGACGGGTTGCGCTCGTGGGTCAGCTCGAGCTCGAGCTCCGCCAGCTCGGACACCTGCCGGCCGACCTTGTCGAACCGCTTGGCGGCGTGCTCACGCACATCCTCCGAGATGGACATGTTGCGGCCCTTGACTTCGATCCGCATGACCGACCTCCTGAGTGGAAGCGTTGCTGTATGGGCCCGGAGGGTATTCCTGGCGGGGGCGTTTGTCGATCGGCAGAATGTCCATACCTTGGTGTTGCCCGGTCCCAGCGCGCCCAGCGTCGCGCCGACGATTCAGTGGTCGCCGGAGCCGACGGTCCTGATCGGCGTCGCCGCGATGGGCGTCCTGTATGCGATCGCCTGGCGCCGGGCCCGCGCCGGGGGCTCGACGCACCGGCCCGGCTACGGCCGCCTGGCGCTGTTCTTGGGGGGATTGGCGACGATCCTCGTCGCCCTCGTCTCGCCCGTCGACGCCCTCGGCGACCAGCTGCTCGTCATGCACATGGTCCAGCACGTCCTCCTGCTCGACCTCGCGCCGATCCTCATCATCCTCGGCTTCAACAAGGTGCTGTTGCGGCCGGTGACCCGGCGTCTGCACACGCTCGAGCGCCGGGCCGGATATCTCGCCCACCCGGCGTTCGCGGTGCTGGCCTACGCGGGGTTCATGTGGGCCTGGCACATCCCGTCGATGTACGACGCCGCCCTGCGCAATTCGACCGTGCACGCCTTCGAGCACGTGTGTTTTGCCGCCGCCGGCTCGTTGTACTGGTGGCATCTGTTGTCGCCGATCCGCAGCCGGATGCGAATCGGCGGCCTCGGACCGATCGCCTACATGGTCTCGACCAAGCTGCTCGTCGGCGCCCTCGGGATCGCCCTCGCCTTCGCCCCCGCCTCCTTTTATCCGTTCTACGAACACCACCCGCACTACTGGGGTCTCTCGCCCTCGACCGATCAGTCGATGGCCGGGCTCGTCATGGCCCTCGAGCAGTCGATCGTGATGGGCATCGCGCTCGTCGTGGTGTTCGTGCAGATGCTGCGCGAGTCCGAGCGTGAGGCGCAGCGCGCCGAGCGCTTCGAGGTCGCCTGAGCCGCTCGCGTGGGCTACGCGTCCGCGGCCGGTCGCGCGAGGCCGGCGGCGCCGATCGCCCCGCCGAGATCGCCCAGTCCGGCGACCCTGACCGCCGGCGGGCGGGTGTCGTTGAACAGATGGGGATGCATCTCGGTCGAGATCCGCTCGGCCATCGGCTGACCGAAGCGGACGCCGAGCCCCCCGCCGATGACCACCGCCTCGATGTCGAGCAGGTTGACCGCCGACGCGATCCCGGCTCCGAGTGCCCTGACCGCCCGCTCGATCAGGTCCTCGGCCAGGCGATCGTCCTGCGCGAGCGCGTTGGCCCACACCGCGCTCGTCAGCCGCGTGCGCCCCCGCTGCTCCATCAGCGTGAACAGAGCGGTCTTGGCGCCCTTGGCGACCTCCCGCCGGGCCTTGGCCTCCATCGCCGCCCGCCCCGCGTAGGCCTCCATGCAGCCACGCCGGCCGCACGGGCAGCGAGCGCCGTTGCGCTTGACCACCATGTGGCCGATCTCACCGGCCCCACCGCGCCCCAGCCACGGCTTGCCGTCGAGGATCAGCCCGCCGCCGACCCCGGTGCCCCAGAACACCCCGAGCACC
The DNA here is from genome assembly GCA_963744845.1 of uncultured Solirubrobacteraceae bacterium. GTDB lineage: Bacteria > Actinomycetota > Thermoleophilia > Solirubrobacterales > Solirubrobacteraceae > Palsa-465. The sequence goes on along the minus strand of CAVUVE010000004.1, from coordinate 873,999 downwards.
GACTGATAAGGCCTGCCGGCCCCCAGATCGAACTCCGCCTGGGTGGCGACCTGGACGTCGTTGCCGACGTGAACCTCGGTGTTCAGGTCCTTCTTGAGCTCGGCCGCCAGCGCGAACGTGCCCATCCAGTCGGGCAGGTTGCGCGCGTTGGCGACGGTGCCGGCCTGCTCGTCGACGTCGCCCGGCGACCCCACCCCGATGCCGACCAGCGTCGCGGTCTCGACCCCGGCCGCCTTGGCCGCGTCCTGCATCGCCGCCGCCATTTGGCCGGCGACCGCGGACGGGCCGCCCTCGGTCGGCGTGGGCTGGCGCGCCTGTCCGAGCACCTGCTCGTGGGCGTCGATGACGATCGCCTCGATCTTGGTCCCGCCAAGGTCGATCCCGCCCCGCAGCTCGCTCGAGCCCTCCATGGGCGGGAGCGTATCTCAGCCGTCGGCGCGCCCGAGCCGGTGGTCAGCCCTCGGCCGGGCCCCAGGACTCGCGGTAGTGCTCCTGCTCGAGGGTCGGCTCGTCGATGCGGACGCCCAGGGCGGCCAGCTTGAGCCGGCCGATCTCACGGTCGACCGCGGCCGGCACCGAATGCACGCCCGCGGCCAGCTTGCCCCGGCGGCGCACGAGCTCCTCCACGGCCAGCGCCTGCAGGGCGAAGGAGACGTCCATGACCGCCGCCGGATGTCCGTCGGCGGCCGCCAGGTTGACGACGCGGCCGTGGGCGAGGAGGTTCAGTCTCCGCCCGTCGGCGAGGGTGTACTGCTCGACGAGCGGCCGCACCGCGCGGACACCGCCGGTGGCCAGCTCGCCCAGCTCGGCGAGGTCGAGCTCGACATCGAAGTGCCCGGCGTTGGCGAGCAGCGCGCCGTCCTTCATCCGCTCGAAGTGCTCGCGCCGCAGCACGCGCCGTGACCCGGTCACCGTGATGAAGATGTCGCCGCGCTGCGCCGCCTCGAGCGACGGCATCACCTCGTAGCCGGCCATCCGGGCCTCGAGCGCCCGCAGCGGGTCGACCTCGCAGACGACGACCGCGCCGCCCGCGCCGCGGGCGCGCTCGGCCACGCCCTGGCCCGCCCAGCCGTAGCCGACGACGACAATCGTGTTGCCGGCGAGCAGCACGTTCGAAGCGCGCACGATGCCGTCGAGCGCCGACTGGCCGGTGCCGTGACGGTCGTTGAGCGCGCGCTCGGTGCGTGCCTCGTTGACGGCGAGGACGGGGACGCGGAGCCCACCCTCCTCCTCGAGGCGGCGTAGGCGGACGATCCCCGTCGTCGTCTCCTCGGTCCCCCCGATCAGCCCCTCGAGCGTCTCGCCGCCGCGGGCGTGGGCGGTCATCAGGAGGTCGGCGCCGTCGTCGAGGGTGATCTGCGGGCCGGTTCCCAGCAGCGCGAGCACGTGCTCGACGTAGGTGTCGAGGTCCTCGCCCCGGCGCGCCCGCACCTCGACGCGATCCTCGAGGACGAGCGCGGCGGCGACATCGTCCTGGGTCGACAGTGGATTGGCCGAGCACAGGCCCAGCGTCGCCCCGCCGGCGGCCAGCGTCCGCACGAGGTTGGCCGTCTCGCCGGTGACATGCAGGCAGGCGGCGATCCGCATCCCCTCGAGCGGCCGCTCGACCGCGAAGCGCTCGCGGATCCGGGCCAGCACTGGCATCTGCCCGGCCGCCCAGGCGATGCGCGCCTGGCCCTCGGGAGCGAGGGCCAGGTCGGCGACATCATGGGCCGGGATCGACGTCCGCGGCATGCCGGTCGTCGTGCCCTACCGGGCGCGAGGGCTTGCTAGTAGCGGTAGTGGTCGGACTTGTACGGGCCCTCGACGGGAACGCCGAGGTAGCTGGCCTGCTCGGGGGTGAGCTCGGTCAGCCGCACGCCGAGCGCGTCCAGGTGCAGCCTCGCGACCTTCTCGTCGAGCTGCTTGGAAAGCGTGTAGACCTGCTTCTCGTAGGCGTCGCGGTTGCCGAACAGCTCGATCTGGGCCATCACCTGGTTGGTGAACGAGTTCGACATCACGAAGCTCGGGTGCCCGGTGGCGTTGCCGAGGTTCAGCAGCCGGCCCTCGGAGAGGATGATGATCGTCCGCCCGCCGGGGAACACCCACTCGTCGACCTGCGGCTTGATGTTGATCTTCTCGATGCCGTCGATCGCGGCCAGGCCGGCCATGTCGATCTCGTTGTCGAAATGACCGATGTTGCCGACGATCGCCTGGTGCTTCATCTGCGACATGTGCTCGGCGGTGATGACGTCCTTGTTGCCGGTCGTCGTGATGAAGATGTCCGCCGTGGCCAGCACGTCCTCCAGACGGGCGACCTGGTAGCCGTCCATCGCTGCCTGCAGGGCGCAGATCGGGTCGATCTCGGTGACGATCACGCGCCCGCCCTGGCCGCGGAAGGACTCAGCGCAGCCCTTGCCGACGTCGCCGTAGCCGGCGACGACGCACACCTTGCCGCCGATCAGCACGTCGGTGGCGCGGTTGATGCCATCGATCAGCGAGTGCCGGCAGCCGTACTTGTTGTCGAACTTGGACTTCGTGACCGAGTCGTTGACGTTGATCGCCGGGAACAGCAGCTTGCCCTCGTTGGCGAACTGGTACAGGCGATGCACACCCGTCGTCGTCTCCTCGGTGACGCCCTGGATCGACTTCGCCATCCGGGTGAACCGCTCCGGGTCCTCCTTGACCGAGCTGGTGAGCAGCTCGAGGATGACCCTGTGCTCGTCGTTGTCGGCCGTGCTCGGATCCGGCACCTGGCCGGCCGCCTCGTACTCGGCGCCGAGGTGGACGAGCAGCGTGGCGTCGCCACCGTCGTCGAGGATCATGTTGATCTCCTCGTCGGCCGGCCACGTCAGCGCCTGCTCCGCACACCACCAGTACTCCTCGAGCGTCTCGCCCTTCCACGCGAACACCGGGATCCCCTGGGGATCGTCGGGAGTGCCGTCGGGACCGACGACGACCGCCGCGGCGGCGTGGTCCTGGGTGGAGAAGATGTTGCAGCTCGCCCAGCGCACCTCCGCGCCCAGCGCGGCCAGCGTCTCGATCAGCACCGCCGTCTGGATCGTCATATGCAGCGACCCGGTGATCCGGGCGCCCTTGAGCGGCTGGCTGTCGGCGAACTCGCGCCGAGTGGCCATCAGGCCCGGCATCTCGTGCTCGGCCAGCTGGATCTCCTTGCGGCCGAAGGCGGCCAGCGAAAGGTCAGCGACCTTGTAATCGTCTTTCTGGACGGTTGTGCTCATGTTCTCTCCCGGGCTCGTGGGGGTCGGATTCTCTGGTGGGGCACGCCGTGCGGTTGCGGGCGTCTCAGACGGCCGCGAGCAATCGCTCGTGCTTGTCCTGCTCGAAGCGCAGCCAATCCTCCGCCTCGACGTGCTCGGGGCGGCTGGCCTCGGAGCTCAGCCACGCCGTGACGGCGTCATGCAGCGCCGTGTCGTTGGTCAGCCGCGCCGCGAAGGCGACGTCGGACAGCGACAGATCAAAGCTCGCCAGCAGCTCCTTGAGCGTGCGCAGGCGCTGCAGCTGGGCGGCCCCGTAGAGCCGGTACCCCGATGGCGAACGCGCCGGCGTGACGAGGCCCGCCTGCTCGACGTAGCGCAGCATGCGCGCCGACCATCCGGTCGTTTCGGCAGCCTCGTTGATCGTCAGCGCTTCCATTGAAGGCAAACATTACCACAAGCGTGTCAAGGTTCGGGGGTGGGGGTCTCGCTGCGCCCACGACGCGCGCTTCGGCGCAGCGACCGAGGGGCGCGGCGCGACTCTGTTGACGATCTGGTGGCGACGCCGGGCGACTGCGATTGTTCCGCTGTGGATCTTGCACGATCGAGGCCGCGGTCGAATCCGGGCAACGTCGTATCGTCACACGCCGGGCGGCGCCGCGGTTCGCGCTCTTCCCCTTCGATGCTGCCGTTTTTGATACGACCGAGCGGCTACACTCGGCGAGGCGGCGCTTGAGCTCGTGCAGGACGTCGATCTGGACGGGATCGCGTCCGGCGAGGATCGCCATGTAGATCGAGACGAGGTCGCCGAGGAGGACGAGGGAGACGAGGCGCTCGATCGCCGTCTCGCCGATGCTCTCGATCCGCTCGGAGACGGCGGCGCGGTCGCCGATCAGCTCCTGCGTGAGCCGGATGCGCTCGCGCACGCGGGGGTGCAGGTCGCAGTCGTCGAGGAACACGGCGCTGAAGCGGCCGAGATCCGGGGCGCCCTCCCAGCCGACGAGCTCGTTGTGGTCAAGCTCGGGGAGCTCGGCGGCGAAGGCGGGCGACTTGGTGTTCTCGTTGAGCTGGGTCTTCCAGCGGTAGGCGATGGGCGCGTCAGGCCGGCGCCGGCGATCTGGGGCGTGGTGCCGTGCAGGGAGCGGGCCAGGCGCTTGGCCAGCGACTCCTCGGGCGCGTCGGGGCCCCACTCGGCGACGAGCCGCTCGGCGCTGACCGCGGCCACGTCGATCTCGGTGTGGAGGGGGTCTCCGGTGCCGACGAGGGCGGCCACCTCGAGCGCGACCACGAGCGAGTAGCCGACGGCGGCGCGGGGCTGAAAGCCGCCCGGCAGCGGGATCACCGGCACGCCGTCGGCGCGGGCGTCACGGGCCAGCCGACCCCCGGTGGTGCACACGATCCGGTGGGCGCCGAGCGCGCCCGCCGCCTCGTAGGCGGCCAGCGTCTCCTCGGTCTCACCCGAGTAGCTGGAGCAGAGCACGGCGGTGTCCGGGGTCGCCCACGAGGGCAGGCCGTAGCCACGGGCGACCGCCATCGGCCGCGAGCAGCGGTCGCCGAGGACGGCGCGGGCCAGCACGCCGCCGACGGCCGAGCCGCCCATGCCGGCGACGACGAGGCCGCCCGGGCAATCGACGGGCTTGAGGTTGGCCGACTCGACGCGCCACAGCGCGTCGCGCAGATGCTCGGGCAGGCTGAGGACGTCGGCCAGCTGCCCGGTGCTGTCGACGGCGGCGATCGCGTCGCGGCTCAGCTGCGCGGGCGCGGATGCGGGGGAGTCGGTCAAAACGCGATGGCTCCGTCGGAGAGCTCCACGCCGGGGAAGATACGGATTCCGTCCTGGAGCTTGTTGCCCGCCCCCAGGCGCACCCCGGCGCCGATCACGACCTCCCCCTCGAGCTGGCAGCCATCCCCGATGTGGGCGTCGGCGGAGACGATCGACGAGCTGATGCGCGCGCCGGCGCCGATGCGGGCGCCGTCGAGCACGACCGAGCTCTCGATGTGCGTGCCCGGCCCGACCGTCACCCCGCGGCCCAGGACGGCGCGTGCGCCGATCACCGCCTCGGGATCGATCTCGCAGCCCTCGCCGATCACGGAGGGGGCGAGCACCGTCGCATCACAGGTGCCCAGCACCCCGCCGGCGTCGGCGAGCTGCCGGCCGACCTCGGTGTGCACCGCGCCCTCGAGGATCTCGAACGTCGCCTGCAGATACCGCTGCGGGGTCCCGATGTCCAGCCAGTAGCCGGTCGCCTCATAGCCGTAGAGCCCGTGATCGACGAGCGTCGGGAACACGTCGCGCTCGATCGAGATCCGGGTCCCGGCGGGCGCCATCCCGGCGAGGACGTCGCGCTGCAGGATGTAGGCGCCGGCGTTGACGAGATTGGTGTCGAGCACCTCGTCGGCGCTCGGCTTCTCGAGGAACTCCCGGACCGAGCCGTCGGGATTGCGCCGGACGAGACCGTAGGCCGAGGGGTCCTCGACGGCCATCAGCGCGAGCGTCGCCCGAGCCCCGGTCTGCTCGTGCTGGCGCAGCTGGGCGGTCAGGTCCATGTCGGAGAGGACGTCGCCGTTGAGCATGAAGAACCGCTCGTCGAGCAGATCCTCGGCGTACTTGAGCGCGCCGCCGGTGCCCAGCGGCTCGGGCTCCTCGACGTAGCGCACCCGCACCCCGAGCGCCGATCCGTCGCCGAGCACGGCGCGGACACCGTCGGCCATGAAGCCACACGACAGGATCACGTCGTCGACGCCGTGGCCGCGCAGCCACTCGAGCATGTAGGCCATGAACGGGCGGTCGACGAGCGTCACCACCGGCTTGGGGACGGTCGAGGTCAGCGGCCGCAGCCGCGTCCCCTCGCCGCCGACGAGGATCAGCGCTTGCACGTGTCCGCGTGGCGGGGCATCGCGTCCCGGTTCATCGGCCGATGCCCTCGTAGGTGAAGCCGGCGGCGGTGACGGCGTCGCGGTCGGCGAAGTTGCGCCCGTCGACGAGCAGATCACCGGCCATCCGCTGCTTGACCTCTCGCCAGTCCAGGGCGGCGAACTCCGGCCATTCGGTGACCAGGATGCACGCATCCGCCCCGTCCAGCGCGCCGAGGGCGCTGTCGGCGAACGCCACCCCGGGCATCAGCTTGCGCGCCTCCTCCTCCGCTACCGGGTCATACGCCGACACCAACGCCCCATCCGCCTGCAACCGCGCCGACAACACCAGACGACGACGCTTCGCGCATGTCGTCGGTATTGGCTTTGAACGCCAACCCCAACAGCGCGACCCGCTTGCCGACCAACGACCCCAAATGCTTTTGCAGCTTGCCGACCACCCGTCGCTTCTGCAGCTCATTGACCTCAATCACCGACGTCAACAACTGAAAGTGATAGCCGCTATTGCCCGCCAACTGCTTCAACGCCGACACATCCTTGGGAAAACACGACCCCCCAAACCCAATCCCCGGCTTCAAAAAATGCGAGCCGATCCGGCGATCCAACCCCATCCCCCGCGCCACCTCGACCACATCCGCGCCCGTCTCCTCACACACATTCGCGATCTCGTTGATAAACGAGATCTTCGTCGCCAAAAACGCGTTCGCGGCCAACTTGACCATCTCCGCCGACGCGACATCGGTCCGCACCAACGCCGCCCCCAACGGCGCATACAACTCCGCCACCGCATCCCCCGCCCACGACCCATCATCCCCCACCACAACCCGATCGGGCTCCAGAAAATCCTGAAGCGCCGACCCCTCCTTCAAAAACTCCGGACACGACACATACGCAAACCCCGCCTTCCCGCGCTCCGTAAACGCCCGCTTGATCGACGCGCCCGTCCCCACCGGCACCGTCGACTTCATCACCAACGCATGACGATCTGACGCCGGCATCGCATCCACCACCGCATGCACCGCCGACAAATCCGCATCCCCGGAATACGTCGGCGGGGTCCCCACCGCCACAAACAACAACCGGGCATGCTCCAACGCCGGCCCCAACTCCGTCGAAAAATGCAGCCGCTCCCGATTCTTCGCCACCGACTCCGCCAACCCCGGCTCCCAAATCGGGATCTCCCCCCGATTCAAACGCGCCACCTTCTCGGCATCGACGTCGACACACCACACATCCGAGCCCAGCTCGGCAAACCCCGCCGCCGACACCAAACCCACATACCCCGTCCCGATCACGGCCACGGGCTCACGCCCAGAAATCGAAGTCATAAGGCCGCTGAGCCTAGCGAGATGCCCGCGCTCAGCCGTGCGCGCGGGTCAACGAGGCAGCGATCCCGACCATCTGCTGGTTGGAGATATCGGTCGTCAGCGTGTTCGAGATCCAGTACACCGCGTGAGGCGTGTGCCAGGCGACGGTGGTCAGGCTGCCGCCGTTGGCGTAGAGGAAGAGCTTGCGCCCGGCGACGGTCCGCGTCCCGCTGGGGCTGGCCAGCAGCGGCGGGTTCTTCCAGGTCGTTCCCTGGACGCCGTAGTACTGGCCGAGCACCGGGTTGAGCGCCAGCGTCATGCGGTAGGCGACATGGGTCGCGCCCGCCTGGTCATGCAGCGTGTAGGCGCGGGGGTAGTAGTTCGTCCCCGCTCCCTCGCCCACGGGACAGTTGTCGACGAGGCCGAGGCAGTAGCTCGAGCCGGTCTTGATCAGGCGCGGGAAGTAGATCGGCATGTTCAGCTTGGTCAGCTGGGCGGCCTGGCTGCGGCCGTTGGGCAGGTCGGCGGTGAGCCCGGCGGTCGGAATCTTGGAGACCCGGTTCTTGCTCTTGGCGCCGCCGCCGCCCGACGGCTTCGCCTTGGCCTTGGGCTTGGGCGTCGGGCTCATGAACTTGGCAAAGATCGAGCGCTCGGCGTCGGCGCTGGCCGTCACGTAGCACGCCGCCGTCGTCGCTCCCGGGGTGGTCGGACCGCTGTTGCACGGCAGGAACGTCGCCGGGAACTTGTACTGCTTGATCGTGTTGCCGGCCGAGAAGGCGACGAGGTCGAACAGGTTGATCAGCCCGTCGGTCGTGTGCAGCCCATGATCGGTCTGGGAGTGCGCGCCGAAGATCCGCAGCAGCTTGTCGCGGTTGCCGATCAGGCGGCTGACGCCGTACTGGTCCTTGGCCCAGCGAATGAAGTCCTGCTGGCGCGCGTTGCGCACCAGATCGGAGTCGGTGTGGCGGAAGCGCACGAACTCCAGCGCCTGGACCCCGCACAGCTTCTGATAGCCGGGCTGGACGTCGATGCTCGAGTAGCCGGTGTAGGCGGTGTTGTTGTAGTACCGATGATCGATGTCGGAGTAGACGCAGCCGATCGCGTTGACCAGCTTGGCGAAGCCGCCGAAGTTGACGTCGACGATGTGGTTGACCCTGAGGTCGGGGAACACGTTGGCGCGGATCGTCTTGATCAGCAGACCGGGACCGCCGTCCTCGTAGGCGGCGTTGATCTTCGAGGTCCCGAAGCCAGGGATCATCACCTGCAGGTCGCGGGGGATCGAGAGCACGTTGATCGTCGACGACGCGGCGTTGAGGCGCACGAGCAGCATCGTGTCGGTCTGCGCCGACTTGTACGGCTCGCCGAAACGGTGGTCGGAGCCGACGATGAGGATCGTCTGGGGCTTGCCGGGGCTGGGCAGCGTCACCTGGTCGGTCTTCAGCGACTGGCCGACATTGAGGTCGCCGACGAGGGTGTTGACCTGGAGCAGCCCGGCGACGGCCGTGGTGCCCGCGGTGGCCGCGATCACGAGCACTCCGGCCAGCAGGAAGCGCCAGGCGGTCCCGCCGCGGCTGCGGGGAATCAACCACCTCACGCCTTACCCCCCTCGATGAAGCGCAGTGGCGCAGCGGCATCGGCGCCGGACCGGTCGACGGCCAGCCAGCTGGGGAGCGATCGCACGAAGTCGGCCAGCGCGCGGCGGTAGTGGGCCAGCGAGACGAGCGAAACCCACTCGTCGGGGCCGTGGTGGCCGGCCCCGGCCGGGCCGAACTCGACCGCTGGGATGCCCGCCTCGATGAAGGATGCGGCATCCGAGGCGCCGTCGCGACCGACGCTGACCACCTCGCCGCTGATCGCCTCCGACACCGCCTCGCGCAGCCCCCGGACGTACGGGTTCGTTCGTGAGACCGTCACCGGCGGGTGGATGAACGTCCGCTTGACGTCGATGCCGGGGATGGCCCGCACCTGGGCGAGGATGTCACCCGGGTCCTGTCCGGGGAGGTAGCGCACGTCGACGGCCATCTCGCAGCGGTCGGGCACCTTGTTCAGCGCGTCGCCGCCGGCGATCCGGCCGAGGTTGAGCGACGGCCGGTCGAACATCTCGGAGGACTCGCGGGTGAACGGGAGCGACTCGATCGCTCGGAACACGTCGACCGCCTTGAGCACCGCGTTGTCGCCCAGCCACGGCGTCGAGCTGTGGGCGGCGCGGCCATGGACGACGATCCGCATCACGAGGACGCCCTTGGCCTGCACGCCGATGTGCAGGTCGGTCGGCTCGCCGGTGATCGCGAAGTCCCCGCCGAGCCCGCGGGCCACGACGGCGTCCGTCGAGCGCTCGTCGAGCTCCTCGGATTCCTCGTCGGGCACGACGACGAGCCGCACCCGAACCCGATCCTGGGCCGAGACGTCCTTGAGCGCGCACATCATCGCCGCCAGGCCGCCCTTCATGTCATAGGCGCCCCGGCCGATCAGCCGGTCGCCCTCCACGCGCGGCGCGAACTGCTCGGCGCGGCCGGGGACGACGTCCAGGTGGCCGTGCCAGACGATGCAGGGGACATCATCGCGCTGCGGACCGACGTCGGCGACGAGCACGGGAAGGCCGTTGTGGTCGTGGTCGGAGACCTCGATGTCACGGGATTCGAGCCAACCCTTGACGAATCCTGCGGCGGCAACGATCACGTCGGGGCGCGAGGTCTCGTAGCCGATCAGCCGTTCGGCGAGGATGCGCTCGTCAACCATCGGTCGCGAAGCTTAGGCAGCGCAGATGACGCTGCGATAAGCGATCGGGGATCTACGAGCCCTCGGCGATGCGCAGAAACGCCTCCCAGCGACGCTTGTCGCGCTGGGCGACGCGCTGACGCTCGGAGTCCTCCTCGGCCTCTTCGAGCGCCTTCTCCGCCTCATCGAGCCGGCTCTTCAACTCGCCGGCATCGAGGCTGTCGGGCTCGTGGGCCTCCTCGACGAGCAGCAGGGCGCGATTGTTGGCGACCTGCAGATAGCCCTCGGACTGCGCGAAGGACACGACCTCGGAATCGGTCTTGTACAGCCGCAGCTCGGTGGGATCGAGCATCGCCAGGATCGGCTGATGGTGGGCGAGCACGCCGATCGAGCCGATCGTGGTGCGCGTGGAGACCATCTGCACCTCCTCGGAGAACACCTCGCCGTCGGGGGTGAGGACCTCGACCTGGAACTTCTCGTGCTCGGCCATTAGTGGTCTCCCTCGTGAGTACGCCCGCACCGAGAGTGCTCACTGGTGGATGCCTGGCGAGGACGCAGGAGATGTGGCGTAGCAGCGCTACGCGAATCTCCGAGGACAAGCCAGGCGCCGCCAGAGAGGGCTCGAATGCGGGGGTCGCGGGGGCGACCACTACTAACCGGCCTCCGTGCCCTCGTCATCGGAGGAGTCGCGGTCCTCATCCGAGCCGTCACGCTCCCCATCCGAGCCCTGATCCTCTGACTTCTCTTCGTCGTCGGAGTCATCGTCGGACTTGCCGCCGGCCTCGGCGACGACCTCGTCGATCGACCCCTTCATGAAGAACGCCCGCTCGGGCACGTCGTCGTGCTTGCCGTCGAGGATCTCCTTGAAGCCGCGGATCGACTCCTCGACGGGCACGTACTTGCCCGGGGTTCCCGTGAACTGCTCGGCCACGAAGAACGGCTGTGAGAGGAAGCGCTCGAGGCGCCGCGCCCGGTTGACGGTCACCTTGTCCTCGTCGGAGAGCTCGTCGATCCCGAGGATCGCGATGATGTCCTGCAGCTCCTTGTAGCGCTGCAGCACCTCCTTGACGCGGTTGGCGACGTTGAAGTGCTCGTCGCCGAGGATCTCGGGCTTGAGGATCGTCGACGTCGAGTCGAGCGGATCGACGGCCGGGTAGATCCCCTTCTCCGAGATCGACCGGCTGAGCGACGTCGTCGAGTTCAGGTGGGCGAACGCCGACGCCGGCGCCGGGTCGGTGAGGTCGTCAGCGGGGACGTAGATGGCCTGGACGCTGGTCACCGAGCCCTTGCGCGTCGAGGTGATGCGCTCCTGGAGCTGCCCCATCTCGGATTCGAGCGTCGGCTGGTAGCCGACCTGCGAGGGCATCCGGCCGAGCAGCGCCGAGACTTCGGAGCCGGCCTGGACGAAGCGGAAGATGTTGTCGATGAAGAGCAGCACGTCCTGCCCTTCCTCGTCGCGGAAGTACTCCGCCATCGTCAGTCCCGACAGGGCGACGCGCATGCGCGCACCGGGCGGCTCGTTCATCTGCCCGAAGACGAGCATCGTCTTGTCGAGCACGCCCGACTCCTTCATCTCCAGCCACAGGTCGTTGCCCTCGCGCGAGCGCTCTCCCACGCCGCAGAACGCCGACAGGCCGTCGTGCTCCTGGGCGAGGTTGTGGATCAGCTCCTGGATGATCACGGTCTTGCCGACGCCGGCGCCGCCGAACAGGCCGACCTTGCCGCCCTTGGCGTAGGGCGCGAGCAGGTCGATGACCTTGATCCCGGTCTCGAACATCTCGGTCGTCGGGGTCAGCTGCTCGACGGTCGGCGCCTCGCGGTGAATCGGCCAGCGCTCGGTGTCCTCGGGGAGCTCGTCGCCGAGATCGATCGGCTGGCCCAGGAGGTTGAAGATCCGGCCGAGCGTCGCCCGTCCCACGGGGACGGTGATCGGAGCGCCGGTGTCGATCACCTCGGTGCCACGCGACAGGCCGTCGGTCGTGTCCATGGCGACCGCCCGGATGCGCTCGTCACCGAGGTGCTGCTGGACCTCGCAGACGAGGTACTCGTCCCCGCCGGCGGCGATGTCCTCGTCCTCCTCGGCCCGGGCAGCCTCGGGACGCTTGATGAGGATCGCGTGGTTGATCTCGGGCAGCTTGTCGGGGAACACGGCCTCGATGACGACGCCCTGGACCTCCTCGATGCGCCCGACGTTGCGCTCCTCGTGGGTTGACTCGGTCTGTTCTTCGGTGGTCGCAGACATGTTTCGTTCTCCTTATCCGAGGCCTTCAGCGCCGGCCACGACTTCCATGATCTCCTGCGTGATCTCGGCCTGGCGGGCCCGGTTCATCTCCAAGGTGTAATCGTCGATCAGCGTGCTCGCGTTCTCCGACGCGTTGCGCATCGCGGTCATGCGCGCCCCGTGCTCGGACGCCGTGGACTCCAGCAGCGCCCGGTAGACGGAGATCTCGACGTAGTCGGGCACGAGCCGCTTGAGGATCTCCTCCGGATCGGGCTCGTACTCCACGAGCGCCCGCTTCTGGGAATTGGGGTCGTCGCGGTCGTCGTCCTCATTGTCGTCCTCGTCCTCGTCGTCGTCGTCGAGCACGCTCGCGCGCTGCAGCGGCAGCAGCGTCTCGCGCCGGATGACCTGCGAGAGGGGCGAGATGTAGCCGTTGTAGAAGATCTCCACCTGATCGACCTCGTCGTCGATGTAGGCGGCCATGAGCCGTTCGGCGATGCGGCGCGCGTCGGCGTAGGACGGACGGTCGGTGAAGCCGGTGAAGCTGTCGACGACCTGCTGGCCGCGGAAGGCCAGCGACGACGCGGGCCGCCGGCCGGAGGCGAAGAACACCGCCGAGGCGCCGTCGGCGGAGTGCTCGGACGCCGCGCGGATCCCGGCCCGGACGGCGTTGGAGTTGAACGCGCCGGCCAGACCGCGGTCTCCGGCGACGACGAGCAGCCCCACCGTCTTGACCTGATCATGCTCGGCGAGGATCGGCAGCCGGGGGACGTCGCCCGCCGCCTGCGCAGCCTGCCGGGTCATCCGGCGGATCGCGTTGGCGTAAGGGCGCAGCGCCTCGATCCGCTGCTCGGCGCGGCGCAGCCGGGCGGCAGCGACCATCTCCATCGCGCGAGTGATCTTCTGGATGTTCTTGACCGAGGCGATCCGGTTGCGAACGTCTCGCTGCGAGGTGGCCATGGGCGACGGTGAGCCGGCGGGCTAGGCCCGGGCCGGCTCCTCCTCCTTCTCCTCGTCCTCGGAGGACTCCTCGTCCTCCTCATCGGAGTCGCCCGATCCCGATCCGTTGGCGCTCGCGTCGTCGTCGTCGTCCGAGCTCTCGCTGCGGCCGGAGGAGGAGGGCTGATCGCCGTCCTCGAGCGGATGACCTTCCTCGTCGAGGTCGTAGCCGAAGTCCTCGGCGTAGGTGCCGATGGCGTCGTGGAGCTTCTTCTGGGTCTCGTCGGACCAGTCGCCCTCGGCGATCGAGTTCACCAGCTCGGGCTCGTTGCCGCGGACCCACTCGCTGAGGCCCTCGAGGAAATCGCGCACCTTCTCGACCTCGATGCGGTCGACGAAGCCGTTGGTGGCGGCGTAGATCTGGACGACCTGATCCTCGACGGGGACGGGGTGGCGCTCGTTCTGGTTCAGGGTGGCGACGAGGCGCTCGCCGCGGGCCAGCGACCGGCGCGTCTCGGCGTCGAGGTCGGAGCCGAACTGCGAGAACGCCTCGAGATCCCGGTACTGCGAGAGCTCGAGCTTGAGCGTCCCCGCCACCTTGCGCATTGGGGTGATCTGCGCGTTGCCGCCCACCCGGGAGACGGAGATGCCGACGTTGATCGCCGGGCGCACGCCCGCGTAGAAGAGCTTTGGCTCCAGGAAGATCTGGCCGTCGGTGATCGAGATGACGTTCGTCGGGATGTAGGCCGAGACGTCGCCGGCCTGGGTCTCGATCACCGGCAGAGCCGTCAGCGAGCCGCCGCCGAGGTCGTCGTTGAGCTTGACCGAGCGCTCGAGCAGCCGCGAATGCAGGTAGAAGACGTCGCCGGGGTAGGCCTCACGTCCCGGCGGGCGGCGCAGGAGCAGCGACATCTGGCGGTAGGCGTAGGCGTGCTTGGTCAGATCGTCGTAGATCGCCAACGCCGCCTTGCCGTTGTAGAGGAAGTGCTCGCCCATCGCGCAGCCGGCGTAGGGGGCGAGGAACTTGATCGGCGCCGACTCGTCGGCGGCGGCCATGACGATGATCGTGTTCTCCAGAGCGCCGGCGTCCTCGAGGGTCTGCGCCAGCTGGACGACGGTCGCCTTGCGCTGTCCGATCGCCACGTAGACGCAGATCAGGTCGCGTTCGGTGTTGTTGATGATCGTGTCGATCGCGATCGAGGTCTTGCCCGTCTGGCGGTCGCCGATGATCAGCTCGCGCTGGCCGCGGCCGATCGGAATCATCGAGTCGATCGCCTTCAGCCCGGTGAGCATCGGCTCGGTCACCGGCTGGCGCTGCACGACGCCGGGCGCCTTGTGCTCGGCCGGCCGCATCTCGGTCGTCTCGATCTCGCCCTTGCCGTCAAGCGGGTTGCCGAGCGGGTCGACGATCCGTCCCAGCAGCGCGTCGCCGACGGGGATCTCCAGCAGGCGACCAGTGCGCCGGACGGTGTCGCCCTCCGAGATGTGCTCCCACTCGCCGAACAGCACGGCGCCGACGTTGTCGGATTCCAGGTTGAGGGCCAGGCCGGTGACGTCGTGCGGGAGATCGAGCATCTCGAACGACATGCAGTTCTCCAGGCCGTGGATCCGGCAGATGCCGTCGGCGACCGAGAGCACGGTGCCGACCTCGGTCAGCTCGGCGCTCGACGTGTCCAGGCCCTCGATCCGGTTCTTGAGGATCGAGGTGATCTCATCGGGCTTGATCTGCATGTGGATTCAGTGGCTCCCTTGATGGCGCGGCTACGCCTGCGCTACTTGCTTTCTCAGTTGTTCCAGACGGTTCTTGATCGAGGCGTCGAGGATCACGTTGCCGACCCTGAGCACGACGCCGCCGAGGATGTCGGGGTCGACCTCGGTGGACATCTCGATCTTGCGGTCGACCTGCTCGCCGATGCGCTCGCTGAGGTTCTCCACCGTCTCTGAGTCCAGCTCGACGGCGCTCGTGATCTGCACCGGCAACAGCCTTCGCTCCTCGTCCCACAGCGAGATGAACTCCGCGCGGATGCGGAAGATAGCCGGCATCCGGTGGCGCTCGATCAGCGCCTGCAGGAAATTGACGAACTCGGGGTTGGCGTCGACGACCGCCCGCTCCAGGCCGTCCTTCTTCTCGGTGACCGAGAAGTAGGGCGAGAAGAAGAACGACGCCAGCTGGCGGTTCTCGTCCATCGCGTCGGCGAAGGCGTCGAGCTGCTCGCGGATCTCGTCCAGCGAGTCGTGCTCGACCGCGACCTCGAACAGCGCGCGGGCGTAGACCTGGGCGATCTCCTCCACCTAGCGGGCGCCTCCGCGCATGTCGACGGCGGCGTGCACTAGTTCTGATGCTCCGCGGAGCTCAGCGCGCTGAAGTCCAGCTCGGACAGCGCGTCCTCGACGAGCCGGCGCTGATCGTCGTCGGTGAGCGTCTTGCGCGTCACCTTCTCGGTCGCCATCACCGTGAGGTCGGCGACCTCGCGACGGATCTCGGTGATCGCCCGCCGGGTCTCGGATTCGATGTCGCGCCGGGTCTGCTCCATCAGCTGCTCGCGCTTGTGTTTGGCCTCCTCGATCGCCTCGCGCTCGTGCGCCTCAGCGGCCTTGCGTGACCGGGCGATGATCTCGTCCGCCTGCTTGCGGGCCTCCTGCAGGCGCTCGCGATACTCGGCGAGCAGCTTGTCGGCCTCCTTGCGGATCTTCTCGGCGTGGTCGATCGATTCCTCGATCGCATGCTGGCGCTTGTCGAGCGCTTCCGAGATGCGCGGGAACGCCAGCTTGGCGAGCACGTACATGGAGATTCCGAACAGCAGGAGCGTCCAGATCATCAGCCCGACATTGGGCGAGATCAAGAACGATCCAGATGAGGCGGCGGTGGCGGCCATTACTTGAGCACGTAGGAGATCAGGCCGGCCACCAACCCGTAGAAGAAGCACGCTTCCGTCAGGGCGAAGCCCAGCCACTGGATGCTCGTGATCTCGTCGCGCATCTCGGGTTGGCGGGTGACCGACTCGATCACCTTGCCGAAGATGATCCCGATGCCGACGCCGGCGCCCACGGCGCCGAGTCCGCCCCCGATCCCGATCCCCAGACCGGCGCCGACCCCGGATGATGACGCGGCGAAGGCGACGATGTGATTAAGCAGCAGCACTTGGGAACAGCTCCTTTTTCGTTAGTGAGAAGTGACCGCGCCGCCGACGTAAATGGCGGCCAGCGTGGCGAAGATGAAGGCCTGCAGCGTGGCCACCAGGCCGAGCTCGAACAGGTACACGGCGATACCCACCGGCAGGGTGAACCAACCAAGGAAGGTGAGGCCGAGGATCACGGCCAGGCCTCCCGACATGAACAGAATGATCATGTGCCCGGCGAGGATGTTGGCGAACAACCGGATCGTCAGCGAGACGAGGCGCATGAAGTTCGAGATGATCTCCAGCGGCCCGATCAGGATCAGCATCGGCCCGTGGACGCCGGCGGGGATCAGGCTCTTGACGTAGCCGATCGGACCGTGGGCGCGCAGCCCCTCGAAGTTGAAGACGAAGAACACGACGAGCGCCAGCACGAGCGGCACCGAGATGTTCGCGGTGGCGGCGTACAGGGCGAACGACGGAATGTGGGCCCCGAAGATGGTGAACGTCTCCTCGCTGTTCGTCGGCAGCGGGATGTAGCCGATCAGGTTGCAGAACCAGATGAACAAAAAGAGGGCGCCGATGAACGGAAACCACTTGGCGGCCATCGAGTCGTCCATGTTTCCCCGGGTGATGTTGTCGCGCATCAGCGAGAACAGGATCTCGACGGCCGTCTGCACCCGGTTCGGTCGCGCTTGCATCCGCCCGGCGATCCACACCATCGTGCCGACCGTCGCGAGGGCCGCCAGGAACAGGTACAGGACGGCGCGGTTGATGCTGAATACGCCGAGGTTGACCCAGTTGGTCAGCTTGAACTCGTTCTGGATCTGGAACGTGTTGTTCTTGTGGCCGAAGCCGAAGATGACGACCAGCAGCACGATGCCGAGCACGTAGAAGGCGCCGACGCCGTACAGGACCTTGCGGGTGTTGCTCATCGGGACCTCGGGCCGCTGGGCGCGGACGGGCGTCGCCGCGATGCGGGCCGCGGTCGGGTGAAGGCGCTGAGGACCAGCTGCGCGGTGAAGGCGAACACGACGACCGCGAGCGCGGCCAGCCCGGCGTCCTGGCCGTCGGACTTGCGCACGAGGATGACGACGATCGCCAGCGTGAACAGCCGGCCGAGCATGTAGCCCATGCGAACGCCGATCTGGCGATTGGCGTCCGGGGTGCCGGCGGCGTAGCGGTCGACGGCGACCCCGAGGGCCCGCAACGCGATCCACGTCCCGGCGGCGATGCCGTAGCCGCCGGCGGGGACGCCGATCAGCAGCATGATCGGGGCGGCCACGACGAGGAGGACGACGTCCATGTAGCCGAGCACGGTGAGCGGTTGCTCAGACATTGCCGAAGCGCTTAGCGACAACGCGCATCCCCACGAGAAAGCCGATCAAGAAGCCGACGATCGCCAGCGGCACGACCGCGCCGAGCAGCGCGCCGATGCCGGCACCGACCGCCGCGCACATCAAGTTCACCGAGAGCATCAAGGCTCCGGCTCCGGCGACGTCCCGGCCGGTGACAGGCGGACGACTTCTGTTCGTCATGTTGTCGGCTGACGCTTCTTCTCAAGCTGAGCTACTGGGTTGGGGGCCGCGTAGGCTAGCGGCGCGACTGAGCAAGCGCTGCCCGCAGCCGGGCGCCCGGAAACGCGGCTTCCACCACCGCAGACGGGAGTGGAGGCCGCGAACGTTAATACGAGGTTAGCGGGCGGACGCCGGGAGACGTCGGGCGGTCGACGACCACGGGCCGCTCCAGCGGCTTGGGCAGCTGTCCCTCGGCCCACATCGCCGCCAGCCCGGCGCGAGGCAAGCCCAACGCGCCCTCGTAGACGAGATACCGCGGCTCCCACCGCGGGAAGAACTTGGCGTTGAAGCGGTAGAGGCTCTCGATCTGAAAGAACGGGTTGCCGAGGGCGATCAGCTTTCCGAGCGCGCGCTCGGAGGCGCGCTGCGGGGCTGTGCAGCCACCGCGCGAAGGCGGCGAAGTTCAGCGACATCTCCTCCACCCCGCGCTCGCGCAGCAGCTCGATCGCCTTGACGACCATGAACTCGGTGAGGCCGTTCGGGGTGCCTGGATCGCGGCGCATGAACGACAGCGACATCGCCGAGCGCCCGTAGCAGGGCACGAAGTGCAGGACGCCGCGGATCGGGCGCTCGGGATCGGACTCGTCGCGGGCCAGGAGCACGAGCGTGTCGGCGTCGTGCTCGGAGCGGATCGAGTCCATGGCCATCGAGAAGCCCCGCTCGGGGGCCCCCTCCCGGCCACGCTCCAGCACGGCCTCGACGGCGTCGGTCCCCGCCTGATCGAGCGCGGTGACGGGTTGCAGCTCGGCGCTGAAGCCCGCCTTCTGCAACCGGCTGACCGATTGGCGGACCTTGCGGATCGGGCGCCCCTGCAGGGAGAAAGCGCCGACATCGATGATCGCCTCGTCGCCGAGGTAGATCGTGCGCAGGCCGAGGCGCTCGTACATCGGCCGCAGGCGCTCGGAGGCCCCGACCGCGCCCAGCCGCAGACCCCGGAGCTCGGCGAACGCGCGCACCTGCGCCAGCAGATCATCGAGCGCGGCGTCCGGTCCGACGGGATCGCCGGAGAGCAGGAGCACCCCGTTCTCCACCCGGTAACCGACGAAGGCCGAACGGTCGCCGCTGAAGAAGTAGTGCTTGTCGGCACGCAGCTTGAAGAACGACAGCGTGTCGGCGCCGTGGGCGCGGACGAGCTCGGCCGCCGCGCTGCGGGCCGCGCTGCCCGGGAGCGCGCGCGGCCCGGTGAGCGGACGAAACACCGTGTACGCCATCGCCATCAGCGTTCCGACCTCGATGCCGTGGACGATCGCCGGCAGCGGCATGTCGTGCAGGCGCAGCGCACCGGACTGCCAGCGCAACAGCGCCCACGTCTCGCCGGCCACCGAGCTCAGCGACGGGTGGCCCTGGAAGATCCAGGCGGCCGCCCCGGCCAGTGCCAGGCCGCCCACGCCGAGCAGCGGCACCCGCCAGATCGCCGAGCGGGGGGTGAGCGGGTCGTGATCGACGGTGAAGGCGGGCCGGCCGCGGAGCAGCAGGGCGGCGCCCGTCCAGGTCAGCACCGTCTCCTCGACGTCCAGGCCCTTGAACAGATCGAACAGGCCGAGCGCGAGCATCAGGGCGATCGCGGCCTGCCAGGCGCGGCGGCGACGCTTGAACAGGTAGGGCGCGACGAGCAGGAGCGCCATCCCGGTCGGCAGCGCGAACGCGTGCAGGAGACGCATCGCCTCGACGGGCTCGAAGTCGAGCAGCAGGTGTCCGCGCCAGCGGATGTTCGGCGTCAGCGCGGAGGCGACGTTGACGACGCCGACGATCGCCGCGATCAGGGCGGCGAGGGTAGGCGTCAGTCGCGCGAGGCGTGAGGGGGCGGCGGTCATTGACGGAGGCTGGCCGGGCCGCAGGAGAAACCGGCGTTGCGGCGGCCGGGAACAGTACGGCGTGGCGCCCGTCTGGTTACGCCGCGAGCTCGGCGATCCGGGCGGCGACGAGCCTCTGCTTGTCCTCGAGCTCGGCCGCTAGATCAGAGAGCTCGGTGAGCCGGCCGCGCACGAGCGTGAGCTGGGTGGCGATGTGGTGACCCAGCTCCTCGAGGATCCGCCGGCGCTCGGCCGGCGCCTCGGTCTGCTGGAGCTCGGCTCGGAGGTGGGCCCGGGCGCTCTCGGCCTCGAGCAGCTCGCGCAGCTGGTCGAGCGAGAGGCCGAGCAGGTCACGCAGGCGGATGATCTCCTTGACGCGCTCGACATCGGCCTCGCTGTAGGCGCGGTGCTTGCCCTGCGCCCGGTCGCTGCCGCCGCCGAGCAGCCCGATCTCCTCGTAGTAGCGGATCGTGCGCGGTGTCGTCCCCGTCAACTCGGCCAGTTCGCCGATCCGCAGGGTCCGCTCGGCGGTGAGGCTCACGACAGCGCTGCCTCGGGCTCGCGGTCGGCCTGTCTCTCGCCGCTGCCGGGACCGCTGCCCTGCGGCGCCTCGGTCGCCGCGGCGGCGTACTTCGGCCGCGCGGCGGAGATCGCTGCACCGATCACCGACACGCCGGCCAGGCACCACAGGGCGACGTGCATGTTGGAGAGGAACGGCACCAGCTGGGCGTTGGAGATGTGGTTGGCCAGGCCCGAGAAGACGGCGAAGAGCACGTTCTTGGGGACCGAGGCGGTGACGACGGCGAGCACGAACGCGATCGACATCACGGCGCCGGTGTTCTGCACGAGCACCCGGGCGCCGGCCGCGATTCCGCGCCGATGCGGCGCGACGGTGCCCATCATCGCCGCGGTGTTGGGCGAGTTGAACATGCCCGAGCCGACTCCGACGACGAACATGTAGATGCCCGGCCACACATAGCTCGTGTCACGGCCCAGGGTGGTCATGAGCGCCAGGCCGACGGCGGTGACGATCATGCCGAGCACGGCCAGCGTGCGCGAGCCGCGGCGGTCCGCCCACACGCCGGCGAGCGGCGAGGAGATCAGCATGCCGAGCGCCAGCGGCGCCAGCTTGATACCGGCCAGGATCGGCGAGTCGCCCTGCACGCCCTGGAAGTAGAAGACGAACACGAACATGAGGGCGAAACGCGCCAGGCCGTTGGCGAAAGCGGCGCCTGATGCAGTGGCGAACAGGCGGTCGCGGAAGATCGAGAGGTCGAGCATCGGCGCCTTCTGGCGGCTCTCGATGAGCACGAACAGCGGCAGCAGCACGGCGCCCGTGATCAGCGAGGGGATAACCAGCGATGACGTCCAGCCCGAGATACCGCCCTTCGAGATGCCGTAGACGATCCCGGTGAGGCCGACCAGGAAAGTGATCGTGCCCAGGTAGTCAAACGAGCGGTCCTCGGAGCGCCCGGTGATCTCGTGCAGCACCTGCCAGGCCCAGAAGCAACCGAGGAGTCCGAACGGGACGTTGAACCAGAACACCCAGTGCCAGGAGATGAGGACGAGCGCGCCCCCGAGCACCGGCCCGATGACGAGGCCCACGGCCGCGACCATCGTGTTCGTGCCCATCGCGACGCCGAGTTCCTCTTTGGGGAACGCGTCGGTGACGATCGCCGCCGAGTTGGCGAACAGGAACGCGCCGCCGATGCCCTGGAGGATCCGCCAGATGATCAGCTCGGTCCCGCTGCCGGCGAAGCCGGCGCCCAGCGAAGCGGCCGCGAACAGCAGGAAGCCGCCGACGTAGGCCTTCTTGCGCCCGAACTGGTCCGACAGCCGCCCGGCGCTGAGCACGAGAACGGTCGAGGCGATCATGTAGACGAGGATCACCCACACGAGCTCGAGCAGGCTGGTGTGCAGGCTGCGCTCGAGGTCGGGCAGCGCGATGATCAGCGTGCCGGAGTTGATCGTGGCCAGGAGCATGCCGAGACTCGTGCACGACAGCGCCCACCACTTGTACGAGCTGTGATCCGAATGGACACCGATGCGGCGGCGACGTCCATCCGGCGTCGAGGGAGCTTTGAGGGCTGACAAGGGAACCGCTTTCTCTCGAAACTGATTCTTACGTAAACGTCAGAATAGCACGAGACGACCGCCAGCGGAACGGGCATTCCGGCCCGTTCCGCTTGCTCGCCGGACTACGTGATGTGGATCGTCTCGACGGGGCCGTCGATCAGATCGTTGGTTCCTGTCGAGTCGATCTGCTGGACCTGCACGTACCAGGTGCCCTTCGTCACCAGCCAGTAGCCGGGGAAGGTGAAGCGCTTGGCCTTGTAGCTGAAGTGGCCGGGCGAGATGCGCTTCATCTGGGCGAAGATCCCGTTGCCCGTGTGGTCGTCGGGCAGCCGGCCGTGCTTGGGCTTGCTGCGCGTGACATTGAGGAACGGGTGATACCTGCCCGAGTTGGGGTTGGTGTCGGTCACCGTCCAGGTGACGTTGTCACCGGCTCGGACGTTGGCTCCCGCGCACGGCGAGGTGAGCCGCGGAGCCAGGCTTGCGCCGCTCGGCGAGCACGGTTTCTTGGCCGCCGCGGTGCCCCCGAGGGCGAGCATCGTGCCCAGCGCGGCGATGAGCGCCGGGACGGCGAGGCGGCTGAGGGTTGCTCTCATGACGGATGGACCTCCCGATCGTGGTGCGTTCGTGGTCCGGTGCGTCCCTGCCGGATGCGCGCCGGCCCGTGCGCCGACCCGAAACCCGGAGTCCCGCGGGAAGTTGCGGCGTCACTCGAACGCCGCGACCGTCGCCAGGATCACGAACGCGGCGACGAGCGCGACCCCCTCAAACGGCGTCGCCTCGCCGTCGGAGGTGATCTGCCAGATGATGATGGCGGTGCCGATCAGGGCCCCGGTGTAGACGGGGGCGAGGGCGAAGGTCAGCGTCGTCGCCGTCAGCAGCGACACGAGGACGAGCAGCGGAAACAGGAACGCCGCCACCTGGGCCACGGAGTTCTTGACGACCGAGATCGCCAGCTCCGGCTGGCCCTTGTGGGCGAGCACGACGCCGACGGCGTGCTCCACGGCGTTGCCGGCGATGGCCACGATGACCAGTCCGGCGAACGGCTTGGAGATGCCGGTGCTGCGGATCGTCGGCTCCAGCGCGTGCACGAACCAGTCCGACACGAACGCCGCCGCCAGCCCCGAGAGCACGAGCAGGACGAGGCTCGAGCCGGTGGACAGCCGGGCCTTCTCCCCGGCGGCGTCGGTGGCCTGCTCGGTGGTCAGGTACTGGCGCACCCAGAACGCGTACACGACGAGGATCGCCACCGCGCTGATGATCGAGATCGTCGTGATGTGATGGCTGGCGGAGTCGTTGGCCGAGTTGGCGAGGCCGACGAGGACGATGATGAAGCTGGCGATCAGCAGCAAGGTCGCTGTGTCGTTGGGCAGGCGCGGACTGAAGCGCATGATCCGATCGGGCTCGCGGCGCGAGCCGGCGATGATCACGAGCCCGAGCACGAGGAGGGCGTTGACGAGGATGGAGCCGAGAATCGCCGTCTGGGCGACGATCTTCTCGCCGGCGTTGAGTGCGAACACGACGACGAAGAACTCGGGCAGGTTGCCGAGCGTCGACTGCATGAGGCCGGTGATCGCCGGGCCGAAGCGCTCCCCGACCTGCTCGGTCGAGAACGAGACGATCCACGCCCCGCCGGCGAGGGCGAGCCCCGCGATGACGAACGCCGCAACGTGGGGAACGCCGCTGACGTAGCGGGCGAGCCCGGCGAGGAGGGTGAGGACGGCAACGCCGGCGATGCCCACGCGCTCGCTCCGTGTGAGCCCGGCGAGGATGCTCTACCTGCCGGTCATCACGGTGTCGTCGTCGGAGTACGCCGGTGCGCAGCAGCACAGGAGCACGAGCCGGTCCGATCCGGTGTTCCACAGCTTGTGCGCGGTGCCGGGCGGGATCACGACGCAGTCGCCGACGGCGATCTCGGTCTCCTGCACCCCCAGGCGCATCCGTCCCTCGCCGGCCACGAAGTAGTAGACCTCCTCGGCCTGCGGGTGGTAGTGCTCGGCCGTCTCCCCCCCGGGCGGCAGCGTCGCCTCGGCGAGGCTCTGATGCCGGGCGGCCGTCCACGCCGGACCGGCCAGCTCCCGGATCGCCGAGCCGTCGGCGGTGATGAACGACTCCAGCCGCTCGAGATTGGCCTTCTCCACCGTCACTGGACCTTCTCGAAGTCGCCGGTCTCGACGTCGTGGCTCACGGTGGCCTCGATCTCGGCCTCCGTGGCCTGGGGCCGGGCGCTGCGCAGGTCCTGGGCGCGGAGCCCCTTGAACTTGAAGATCTCCAGGACGTAGACGAGGTAGATGCTGGCCGCGATGCACACGAGCGCGAGGAGCACGAGGGCGGCGATCCACCCGGCCTGGTGGTGGTGGCGGTGATACAGGCGCAGGGCGACGGCCAGGGCGGCCATGAGCACCGACCAGCCGTACAGATAGGCGACGGTCTTGCGCTGCGAGAAACCGATCCGCGCCATCCGGTGGTGGAAGTGGTTGGCATCCGCCGACCACGGCTTTCGCCGGTACTTCAGCCGCTTGGCGATGACGAATCCCGTATCGAGGAACGGAATCGCCAGGATGACGAGGGGGACGAGGAGGGCGACGAAGGCGTTCGTCTTCAGCGATCCGACGACCGCCGCCACCCCGAGCAGGTAGCCGAGCAGGTTGGCCCCCGCGTCGCCCATGAAGACCGAGGCCGGGTGGAAGTTGTGCACGAGGAAGCCGAGCGCCGCCCCGGCCGTCAGCGCGGCCAGGACCCCGGCGCCCTGGATCCCCAGGTCAAACGCGATGATCGAGAACGCGATGCCGTCGATCGCGCACAGCCCGGCGGCGAGTCCGTCGACGCCGTCGGCGAAATTGATCATGTTCATCAGCGCCACCAGCCAGATGACGGTCAGCGCCCCGCCGGCGTTGGGGAACTGTAGGCCGCCGATGAACGGCACGGTGAGCCCGGTGACGACCGCGCCCGCCCGCACGGCGACGATCGCCGCCGCCACCTGGCCGAGCAGCTTGACGAGCGGCGGGAGATCGCGGACGTCGTCGATCGCCCCGACGAGGGCGATCAGGCACGCGCCGGCGATCAGGCCCCAGGTGTTGGCCTGCCTGACTACGTCGCGGGCGGCATGGGCCGTCCGCGGCAGGGTGATCGTGCCCGGCATCCAGATCGCCGCCGCCACGAGCACGGCGGCCAGGATCGCCAGGCCCCCGAGCAGCGGCGTCTCGCGCCACGCCAGGCCCCGCTCGCGGGGGACATCGACGGCGCCCAGCCGCCGCGCCAGCCAGGCCGCGACGGGCGTCATCACAGCGGCGATCGCCGCCGCGACCACAAACGAGAGCGCGGCATCCCAATATCGCATCAGCGACGAAGCATGCCAGCCGGAGCCGACTGCATGAAGGATTAGGCCCCGGCGAGCGTCTGAGCGAGGCGGACCGCCACCGCCACCGGCTCGTCGACGAGCCGGCGCCAGGTGACGCGACACACCCGGTTCTCACCCCCCGCGGGTCGCCCCGCAAGCGGTCAGACGGCGGCGGCGAGCTGCGCGTACAGCGGGAAGCGATCGGCGATCGCGGCGCTGCGCTCGGACAGCTCGGCGCGGCGCTCCTCGAAGCCGGGGGTCAGCGTCGCGGCGATGATGCGCCCGACCTCGACGAAGTCGTCGACCTGCAGCCCCCGGGTGGCGAGGGCGGGCGTGCCGATCCGCAGGCCCGAGGAGACCGACGGCGGCCGCGGGTCAAACGGCACGGCGTTGCGGTTGACGGTGATGCCGATCGAGTGCAGGCGGTCCTCGGCCTGCTTGCCGTCCAGCTCGGACTCCCGCAGGTCGACGAGCACCAGGTGGACGTCGGTGCCGCCGGTCAGCACCGACACGCCCTCGCCGGCGGCCAGCAGCTCATCGGCCACGGCGTGGGCTCCGTCCAGCGTGCGCCGCTGGCGCTCGCGGAAGGCCTCGGAGTGGGCGATCTTCAGTGCCACCGCCTTGCCGGCGATGATGTGCTCGAGCGGTCCGCCCTGCTGGCCGGGGAACACTCCGGAGTCGATCGCTCGGGCGTGCTCCTCCTTGCAGAGGATCATGCCGCCGCGGCCTCCGCCGATCGTCTTGTGGATCGTCGTCGTGACCGCGTCGGCGAGCGGCACCGGCGAGGGATGCAGACCGGCGGCGACGAGCCCGGCGAAGTGGGCCATGTCGACGAGCAGGTAGGCGCCGACCGAGTCGGCGATCTCCCGGAAGCGCTCGAAGTCGAGCTGGCGAGGGTAGGCCGACCACCCGGCGACGATCATCTTCGGCCGGTGCTCCTCGGCGAGGCGCTGCACCTCGTCCATGTCGATCAGCGAGGTCTCGCGGTCGACGTGGTAGGCGACGATGTCGTACAGCCGCCCGGAGACGTTGATCTTCATCCCGTGCGAGAGATGGCCGCCGTGGGCGAGCTCGAGCCCCATCAGCGTGTCCCCGGGCCGCAGCAGGGCGTGATAGACGGCGGTGTTCGCCTGAGCGCCGGCGTGGGGCTGGACGTTGGCGTGCTCGGCCCCGAACAGCGACTTGGCACGGTCGATGGCGAGCTGCTCGGCGACGTCGACGTACTCGCAGCCGCCGTAGTAGCGCTTGCCGGGATAGCCCTCGGCGTACTTGTTCGACAGCACCGAGCCCTGGCATTCGAGCACCGCGGCGGGGGCGAAGTTCTCCGAGGCGATCATCTCCAGCGTCCGCTGCTGGCGCTCGAGCTCGAGCGCCAGGACCTCGGCGATCTCGGGATCGACCTCGGCCAGAGGCCGGTTGAAGAAGTCCGGCGGCAACTCGGAGCTCACGCCGGCAATCCTAGCGACGGTCACGGCACGTCGGCCACGACGACCGCCAGATCCCCGTGCTCCCAGGCCACGCGCGGGCGAAAGCCCGCCTCGCCCAGCCAGGCGACCTGATCGGCCAGCGGGTCCGGGTGGTCAAACCCCGGGGTCAGGGGGGTGACGGCGTCGGCCGGGTCGACCGGCGTCACGACGTCGGCGAGCACGAAGCGCCCGCCCGGCCCGAGGGCGTCGCGCACGCGTTCAAACAGCGAGCGCTTCTCCGCGCCCACCAGGTGGTGGACGCTGAGCGCGCTCGCCACCACGTCAAACGGTCCGGCGGGCAGGGCATCCTGCAGGCGCCCCGCCGCCAGCGTGACCCGCCCGACCGGCAGCCGCTCCCGGGCGGCGCCGAGCATCGCCTCGCTCTCGTCGACGCCGACGAGCACCGCATCGGGATGGCGCTCCACCAGGCGGGCCGCCGTCTCCCCCGTCCCCGTCCCCAGCTCGAGGATCCGCCGCGGCGGCGCGGCCCTCGCCGCCGAGGCCCGCACGAGCTCGTCCTGGAGACGGTCATAGGCCGGGATGTCGGCGTGGATCATCTCCAGATACGACCCCGGGCTGAACACGAACCGACCCTCCATCGCCGCCGCCACGTCCGCGGCGGCGACCGCGCCCTCGCGCACGATGCTCCACTGCCCCGACTGCTCGTAGGCGCGCAGGTCGATGACCGTCGAGGCGGTCCCCGGCAGCTCGCCGCCGTCGATGACGAGGTCGGCGGCCCGGCGCAGCTGCTCCGGCACGTCCTGCAGACGGCGCGCCTCGGGCCCGCCGGCCAGGTTGGCGCTCGATTGCAGCACCGGCCAGCGCACCCCGGCCAGCCCCGGCACGACGGGCACGCGGACCCCGACCACCGACAGGTCGGCGCCGCAGGCCAGTGGAAAGCGCCCAGCCGGATTGGGCACGAGCAGGGTCACCGGGCCGGGCAGCAGCCGCGCCAGTGCCCCCCGGGTCAGCGGACCCAGCTCCGGCAGCGCCGCCAGGGCCAGCTCGACATCGAAGAACATCACCGCCGAGGGCTTGTCCAGGCGCCGGCGCTTGAAGCGATACAGCCGCTCGACGGCGAGGCGGTCCGAGACGTCGCAGGCCAGCCCGTAGACGGTGTCGGCGGCGAACACGGCGACCCCGCCGACGCTCATGCAGCGCTCGAAGGTCTCGGCCTGGGCCCCGCGCTCGCTCACCGCCGCAGCCCGGAGCCGACGACCAGGCGCTGGCGCCCCGCCAGATCGCAGCGCACCTCGACCACCCGGTATCCCGCCCCCGAGACGAGCGCGGACACCTCCTCCGCCTGCTCGGGGGAGATCTCGAGCGCCAGCAGCTCCGACGAGCACTGGGCGACGAGCCGGCGGACGAGGTCGAGGCCGTCCGGGCCGCCGAACAGCGCCCCCGCCGGCTCGTAGCGGGCCACGTCGGGCGGGAGCTCGGCGTCGTCGGCCACGTAGGGGAGGTTGGCGAGCACGCCGTCGACGCGGCCGACGCCGGAGAGGAGATCGCCGACGAAGAAGCGCACGTCGAGACCCAGCCGCGACGCGTTGGCGCGGGCCACCGCCACGGCGTCGGCGCTCACGTCGACCCCGAGCACGCGCAGGTCCGGGCGCTCGTCCTTCAAGGCGAGGGCGACGGCCCCGCTCCCGGCCCCGACGTCGACCACCGACGCCCCCGGCGCCATCGACAGACCGACCTCGACGAGCAGCTCGGTCTCGGGCCGCGGGATGAGCACGCGCGGGTCGACGTCGAGCTCGAGGCGGCGAAACGCTCGGCGGCCGAGGATGTAGGCGACCGGCTCGCTGGCCGCCCGGCGCTGCACGAGCGCCCGGAAGCGATCACCCGCCGCCTCGCCGACCGGCTGATCGCGGTCGAGGACCAGGCGCGCGCGATCGGGGCGGGCGGGGTCCAGGACCGAGGAGAGCAGGAGCTCGGCGTCGAGCCGCGGCGTGTCGGACACGCCGGCCAGCGCCGAGACCCCCGCCCCCAGCGTCACCGCGATCGTCGGTTCAACCAACCGCACGCTCCTCCAGCCGGCGTCGCTTCTCGTCGTCCTGGAGCGCGGCGGTGAGCTCGGAGAGCTCGCCCATGAGGATCTCGTCGAGGTTGTGGACGAGCAGGTTGATGCGGTGGTCCTTGACCCGCTGCTCGCCGTAGTTGTAGGTGCGGATCTTCTCGGCGCGCTGTCCGGTCCCGACCTGGGCGAGCCGGTTGGCGCCGATCTCGGCCTGCTGCTCGGCCAGCGCCCGGTCATACAGTCGCGCGCGGAGCACGCGCATCGCGCGCTCGCGGTTCTGCAGCTGGGACTTCTCGTCCTGCATGGAGACGACGATCCCGGTCGGCTTGTGGGTGATGCGCACCGCGGAGTCGGTCGTGTTGACCGATTGGCCGCCGGGCCCCGAGCTGCGGTAGACGTCGATCTGCAGGTCGTTGGGGTCGACCGAGATGTCGACGTCCTCGGCCTCGGGGAGCACGGCGACCGTCGCCGTCGAGGTGTGGATCCGGCCCTGGGATTCGGTCTCGGGGACGCGCTGAACGCGGTGGGTCCCACCCTCGAACTTGAACACCGAGTAGGCGCCGTCGCCTTTGACCGAGAACGTGTAGTCGCCCTCGCCGAGCGACAGTGGCTCGACCTTGAACCCGCGGCGCTCGGCGTAGCGGGTGAGCATCCGGTAGAGGTCGCCCGCCCACAGCGCAGCCTCGTCGCCGCCGGCCCCGGGACGGATCTCGACGATGACGTTCTTGTCGTCGTTGGGATCGCGCTCGACCATGGCCAGGCGGATCTCCTCCTCGATCGCGTTCATGCGCTCGCGGGAGGTCTCCAGCAGCGCCCGCAGCTCGGGATCGTCACCGTCCTCGAGCAGCTCGCGGGCGCCGGCCGCGTCGTCAGCGGCATGCAGGTACTCGGTGGCCAGCCGGGCGGCCGGTTCGAGCTCGCGGTAGGCGCGGCTGGCCGCGGCGAAGCGCTCGCGGTCGCCGATCACCTCGGGATCGGAGAGCTCACCCTCGAGTTCGCCGAAGCGCGATTGGACCTGGGAGACGAGCTCGTCAATCATGCTCGCGAGTGTAGGACCGCCGCGTGGCGGCGAGCCCTACATCTCGGAGCAGGGTCCGGCGGTCAGTGGTTGGGGTTGACCGCGTCCTTGACCTTGTCGGCGGCGTCGCCGATGGCGTTCTTCAGTCCGCCGCTGGCCTTGTCGACCTTGCCCTCGTTCTTCAGCGACTGGTCGTCGGTCAGGTCGCCGGCGGCTTCCTTGAGCTTGCCCTTCGTGTTGTCGATCGTGCCGTCGTCAGGCATGTGTCTCTCCAGGGTCGGGTTTCGTCACGATCAACCTACCCGCGAGTAGAAACGGCTACGCGACGACTTCGAGGCCCATCAGATCCGCCGCCGCGGCGTCGCCGGGCTTCTCGACCTCGAGCACCGCCTGCAGAGCCGCGATCGACACGGCCAGCTCGTCGAGATCGGGCTCCCGCGTCGTCAGCTTCTGCAGCTGCATCCCGGGGTACATGATCATCTGCACCCAGCGACGGCGGCGGTTGCGCCCCGCCCAGCGGATGACCTCGAACGACAGGCCGGCGATCAGCGGGACGCCGAGGATCCGCGTGAGCACGAGGATCCACCACGCCGGCAGGCCGATCGGCGCGAACACGAAGATCGCGAGGATCATCACGATCAGCAAAAAGCTCGTTCCACACCGGGGGTGCAGGCGCGAGTACAGCTTGGCCCGCTCGGGCGTCAGCTCGTCCTGCGCCTCATAGCAGGAGATGACCTTGTGCTCGGCCCCGTGGTATTCGAACACGCGGCGCAGATCGCGGATCCGCGAGAGCAGGAACAGGTAGCCGAGGAAGATCGTCGTGCGCAGCACGCCCTCGACGACCCAGAACAGCAGCGAGGAGCCGAGCTGGTGCTTGATCAGGCTCGTCAGCCCGACCGGCGCCACGAAGAACACGCCGACGGCGAACACGAGCGAGACGAGCACCGTCCCGAACCATGCCCCGCCGGAGATCTCCTCGTCCTCGCCGGGGAGCTGCGCGTTGGCTGAGATGCTGAGCGCGCGCATCCCGATCCCCAGCGATTCGGCGAGCGCGGTCACCCCGCGGATGATCGGCAGCCGGTAGAGGCGATGGCGCCGGGCGCGGGGCCGCAGGGGAAAGCGCCGGACGGCGATCTCACCGAGCAGCGCGTCGGGATCGGTCTCGTCGGGCGGCTTGCGCACGGCGACGGCCCACGTCGAGACGCCGCGCATCATCACGCCCTCGAGCACGGCCTGGCCGCCGAGCGGGGCGTCCCGCACGGCGGTCAACCGGCCCTCGGCGGCGCCGCCGGACACGACGCTCGGCGCTAGCTCGCCGTCGTGGCGCGAGCGCTGCGCCGGCCCTTGGCCACGCGGCGCTGGAAGCGCTCCACCCGGCCACCGGTGTCGACCAGCTTCTGACGACCCGTGTAGAAGGGGTGGCACGCCGAGCAGATCTCGACGTGGATCTCGGACTGGGTCGAGCGAGTCATGAAGTCGTTGCCGCACGTGCACGTGACGTGGGCGTCGACGTAATTGGGGTGAATCTCGGTCTTCATCGTGCCGTCCAGTCTAGTGCGCTCACGCCGGGCAGGCGACCGTCATCGCATTGTTGTCGCGGTTGCTGTCGTCGACCTGAGTGGTCGCGTCGGCGACCACCGTCGGCGGGCTGCCGGGGTTGCACACGGGGCCGACGAAGGTCAGCCTCCGCGCGGCGTGGGCATCGACCCTGGCGACCGTGTCGCTCTGCGGGGCGGAGCCGTCGCCGGGCGTGAACAGGACCTGGAAGGGGCCGGCGCCGGACGCGCCGTCGTTGGCGATGACCGCCGTGTACAGCTCCTTGTGGGGCTTGCTCGGGATGGGCGTCACGGCGACGCTCTTGACGAGCAGGTCGGGCCGCAGCTCGCGCTGAACGCAGCGGCCTGATTGCCGGACGGCGGTCGCCAGCACCTTGTCATGGGCGCCGAGCCAGCGAAACGTCACCCGGAAGCGGTAGCCGGCCGGCGCCTCGAGGTTGGAGACGGCCTTGGTGAGCTCCCACACGTCGCCCGGGCGCCGCCCGAGCGTGGGGTCCTTGGGCGACAGCCAGATGCCGAGGTCACCGGCGCCGGTGAGGCTGCGCGTCGTGCCCTGAGTCCGCTCCAGCAGGTCGAAGCGCAGTGACAGCGCGCGGGTCCCGGGGACCGGCCGCATGACCGCCTGGACCGAGACCGAGCGGTTGCCCGGATCGGGCGCGCGCAGGCAGGCGAAGCCGGCCAGGGCGGCGCGCGGCGCCACGACCTTGGTCGAGGCGGACACCGCCGCCGGCGCGATGGCGGCTGCGATCAGCGCCAGCAGCGGGGCAAGACGTCTCATCACCCTCGTTAACCACTGGCAAGGACGGAAGTTTCTAGGTGATCTGGTACAGCGGCCCGTCGCCGCCCTCGGGCGGCGTCAGACGCCCGCCGCGCGCCGTGATCGCGCCGCACTGCACGCAGTTGGTGTAGTTGACGGTGACGTCGACGTTGCCCGTCGCCGGCGCGTCGTCGGGGATCTCGTAGACCCCCGCCGGGCACATCCACACCCAGCTCTCGGCGATCTCCCGCGGCACGTTGCGGTGCAGGCGGATGTGGTTGGGGGCGTCGTCGCGGGTGGCGTTGCCCGAGATGTAGACGCTCGAGAGCTTGTCGAAGATGTACTTGCCGTCGGGCTTGGGATAGCCGTTCTTGGTGTCGCCGATGAACTGCGGCACCTGGTCGCCGCGGTGCCAGGGCAGCCGTCCCCGGGGGATCTTGCCCTTGGACATGATCGCCGCGCCGCTGAGCGGAGCGCCCTTGAGAAAGCCCTTGGTCAGGGGCTGGCGGGTGTTGCGCACCTGGTAGAGCTCCTGGCCGACCGTCGAGTCCTCGATCGCCTGCTCGTAGGGGGTCAGCGAGGAGCCGTCCTTGAGCGACTTGTAGATCGCCTCGGCGGCGAGCATGCCCGACTTGATGCAGTGGTGCACGCCCTTGAGGGCGGCCGCGTCGACCATGCCGCCCGAGTCGCCGACGAGCAGCGCGCCGGGCATCGTCAGCTTGGGCATCGACCAGTAGCCGCCGCCGGGCAGTGCCTTGGCGCCCCAGCCGATCCGCTCGCCGCCCTCGAGGATCCCCTTGACGAGCGGGTGCAGCTTGAACTCCTGCAGGAGGTCGTGGACCGAGGTGGTGGCATCGGCGTAATCGAGGTCGACGACGAAGCCGATCGAGACGAGATCGTCGCCGGTCTTGGCGTCCTTCATCGGGTACAGCCAGCTGCCGCCGACGTGGCCGTACTTGGCGGGGACCTTGAGCGGCCACGGGCCGATCGTGTGGATCACGCGATCGAGCGGCTTGGGGACCTTCCACAGCTCCTTGACGCCCAGCTCCCACACCTGCGGCTCGCGGCCGTCGGCGAGCTCGAACTCCTTGATCGCGGCGCCGGTGAGATGACCCCAGCAGCCCTCCGCGAGCACCGTCACCCGCGCCTTGATGTCGGTGCCGGGCTCGAAGTTGCCCAGCGGCTCGCCATCCTTGCCGCGGCCCTTGTCGCCCGAGCGCACGCCGACGACCTTGCCGTCGTCGACGATCAGCTGGGTCGCCGAGGTCTCGGTGAGGATGTAGGCCCCGCCCTCCTCGGCCTGGGCCTGCTGGTAGCGGGCCAGCGCCGCGACGGATACGACCTCGTTGCCGTGGTTCTTGAAGTTCGGCACCGCGAACGTCGGCACCGGAAGCTTCATCTTGCCGTTGGGCAGGGCGTAGATCGATTCCTTGGTCACCTCGCCGAAGGCGAAGCGCTCCTTGCGCCAGTCCTCGCGTGAGAGGTCGGGGAACAGCTCCTGCAGCGGCCCGGGGCGCATGACCGCGCCCGACAGGTTGTGTCCGCCGCATGTCTTGGCCTTCTCGATGACCGCCACTGGGACCTCACCGAGGCGCTCCATCAGCGCCTCGTCGTCGCCGAGCAGCTGGAGCAGACGGTTGGCGCACGCCAGGCCGGCGGTGCCGCCCCCGACGATCGCCACCCCGACCTCGATCAGCTCGTCCTCATCGTCGAGGCCGCGCTTGATGAACTCGCCGACCGAGTCCACCGGCGGCGGAAACTCCGACGGTGCGTGCGCGGCCTTCCCGTTGCTCGACATGGTTACCTCCGACGGGGCATCCGGCCCCGCGGTCTGATGACAAGCTCGGCATCCAGCCTCGTTGACCGTTCGCTGGCGCTCACTGCTCAGCTCCCCTTCTTGGCCTTGATGGCGTCGGTCAGCTTGGGCAGGATCTTGTTCAGATCGCCCACGATCCCGAGGTCGGAGAACTCGAAGATCGGCGCGTTGGCGTCCTTGTTGATGGCGACGATGTTCTCCGAGGACTGCATCCCGACCTTGTGCTGGATCGCGCCCGAGATACCCGCCGCCAGGTACAGCTTCGGCGACACGGTCTTGCCGGTCTGGCCGATCTGCGCGGCGTAGGGATACCAGCCGGCGTCGACGACCGCGCGGGTGGCGGCGACGGCGCTGTTTCCGCCAAACGCCCCGGCGAGCGACTCGGCGAGCTCGAAGCCCTCCGCCTTGCCCAGCCCGCGACCACCGGCGACGAGGATGTCGGCACCCTCGATGTCGACGTCGGCGCCGCGCTGCTCGCCGCGCTGCTTCATCGTCGCCTGGGTCGACCACGGCGAGTACTCGATATCGACGTCGACGACCTCGGCCGTGCCCTCACCTTGCTTGGTCTCGAACGCGTTGATGCGCCCGATGATGATCCCGAGGTCGCCCTGGTAGTGCGAGTCGGAGATCTTGGAGTCACCCAGGATCGGGCGCTCGGCGACGAGCTTGCCGTCGGCGGCCTTGATGTTGATGACCTCCATGGTCACCCCGGCGTGCTTGCGGGCGGCCAGACCGGCGCCGATCTCGAAGCCGAGGAGACCGCCGCCGAACAGCGCGTAGCCGTGCCCGCCCTCGTCGATGACCTTGGCCATCACGTCGACGACCGGCTGGGCGAGGCCCTCCGGCCCGTGGGCGCGAAACACCTTGGTCGCGCCGTAGGCGCCCAGTGTCTGGCACAGCTCGTCGGTCAGATCGTCGCCGCCGACGA
This sequence comes from uncultured Solirubrobacteraceae bacterium, assembly GCA_963744845.1. Lineage (GTDB taxonomy): Bacteria > Actinomycetota > Thermoleophilia > Solirubrobacterales > Solirubrobacteraceae > Palsa-465. Next base: position 839,286 of record CAVUVE010000004.1, on the reverse strand, counting down.
CGACGGCATGGCACTCGCCGCCGATGTCAGCGGCGCGGGCGGCGCCTTCGGAGACGGCGCCGAGGGAGTTCTTGTTGAACGCGCCCTCGTAGTGGAGAACGTAGGTCAGAACGTCGGCCATCGCTAAATCAGCTTCCTTTCATCCAGCCACGCGACGATCTTCTCGACCGTCTCGTCGGTGTCCTCGTCCTCGATGATCTGCCCGGCGGACTTGGCCGGCGGATCGTGGAACTCGCCGCAGTGCACGCGCGAGCCCTCGCCGCCGACCATCGACGTGTCGATGCCGACGTCGCCGGCGGCGACCGTCTCCAGCGGCTTCTTCTTGGCCCCCATGATCGCCTTCAGCGAGGGATAGCGCGGCTCGTTGATGGCGTCGCCGACGGAGATGACCGCCGGCAGGGTGATCTCGACGGTGTCATAGCCGTACTCGGCCTGGCGCTCGCAGGTGAGGGTGGGTGGGGACTGGTTATCGACGTCCATCTTGATCACCTGGGTCAGCGACGGCATCTTGAGGTGGTCGGCGACGACGGCGCCGATCGTGTAGCACTCGCCGTCGTCGGACTGCTGGCCGAGGAGCACCAGATCGGGCGATTCCTTCTCCAGCGCCTTGGACAGCGCGTAGCCGGTGGCCGACACGTCCGAGCCGGCCAGGGCGTCGTCAGCTCAGGTGCAGCGAGCGGTCGGCGCCGAGCGAGACGGCCTTCTGCAGCGCGCGGGTGGCCGTCGAGGGGCCCATCGTCACGGCGACGATCTCGTCGACCGACACCGCGCCGCCCTCGCGAATCTGCATCGCGGCCTCGATGGCATGGGTGTCGTACGGGTTGAGGTTCCTCTCCCCGGATCGGTCCATGCGCCCCGTCGAGGGATCGATGCGCTTCTCGACGGCGGCGTCCGGGACCTCTTTGACCAGGACGCAAATCTTCAAGTGTGGCCTCCTATTGGGTGTCCTGAGCGGGGATTCCGGCCCCGCCGATGCTGCGGTGTCGCAGGAAAGTGTGCGGAAATACTACCGCGTTGACTGACGAGTCAATCAGTAAGCGTGACATGAGATGATGACACGATCGGCGAGGCCGCGTCCGCGGGGTGCAGCGAGGACATGCGCGGCCGGCTCAGGCGCGGACGGCGCCGCGAATGAAGTCGATCGCCTGCTGGGCGGAGGCGCCGGGGGTGAAGACCTCGGCGACCCCGAGGGTCTTGAGCTCTTCGACGTCGTCGGAGGGGATCGTCCCCCCCACGGTGACGACGACGTCGTCGATCCCCTGCTCGGCCATCAGCTCCATGATCCGCGGCACGAGCGTCATGTGCGCGCCCGACAGGATCGACAGGCCGACCGCGTCGGCGTCCTCCTGGATCACCGTCTCGACGATCTGCTCGGGCGTCTGGTGCAGGCCGGTGTAGATGACCTCCATGCCGGCGTCACGCAACGCGCGGGCGATGATCTTGGCGCCGCGGTCGTGGCCATCGAGGCCCGGCTTGGCGACGACGACGCGGATCTTCTTCTCGGAGGTGCTCATGGGGTGCGTGCCGCCAGGCGCGCGGGCAGCAGTCTATAGATGGGCGGCCACCGCGGCCGCATCCCACGAGCGAGCGCGGCGGTGGCCAGTCCGCCGGCCGCCGCCGCGGCGCCCAGCGCGACGGCCGTCGTCAGCCGGCGACGCAGCCGATCGAAGCGCAGCACCTCCCAGCGCTCCTGGCGGGCGATCGCCGCCAGGGGGCCATCGGGGTTGACCGCGACCGGATGGCCGACGGCGCGCAGCATCGGCAGGTCGGACTCGGAGTCCGAGTACGCGTAGGAGGCGGCCAGGTCCAGGCCCTCGCGCGCGGCCAGCTCCGCGATCGCCTGGGCCTTGCCGCTGCGGTACACGAACACGCCGGTCGGGCGCCCGGTGTAGACCCCGTCGACGACCTCCGAGATGTCCGAGCCGACGGCGCCGTCGAAGGCCATCACGGTGGCGAGGATGTCGGCCAGCTCCTGGGAGGCGGCGGTGACGATGTAGGCCCGGCGGCCGGCGTCCTGATGGCGATGGGCAACCTCGAGCATCTGCGGATAGACGCGCGGCAGGATCCCGGCGAGCACCTCGACGCCGAGGCGCTCGAGATCGACGACGCGCACGCCCTCCAGCGAGGCGGCGATCCGCTCGCGCAGCGCGAGCGAGTCGGCGTCGGTGGCCCCCCGCAGGCGGAACTGAAGGTTGGCGAGCCCGTCGGCGAGCAGCTGACGGCGTCCCATCAGACCGCTCTTGAAGGCCGCTCGCGCGAACTGAAACGCCGACGACCCCTGCATCAGGGTCCTGTCGAGATCGAAGAACGCGGCGCCGACGCCCGCCGGGCCCGCCCCGGCCTCAGCCGCCATTGACCTCCACGATCACGGCATCGCCCTGGCCGCCGCCCGAGCAGATCGCCGCGCAGCCGAGGCCACCGCCGCGGCGGCGCAGCTCGTAGACGAGCGCCCCGAGGATGCGCGCGCCCGAAGCGCCGATGGGGTGGCCGATGGCCACCGCCCCGCCGTTGACGTTGACCTTCTCCTCGTCGATCTCGAGCATCCGGATGGAATTCAGCGTCACCGAGGCAAACGCCTCGTTGATCTCCCACAGGTCGATGTCGCCCGGCGAGAGGCCGATCTTGTCGAGCGCGACCTTGGCCGCCTTGGCCGGCGTCCGGGCGAGATACGGAAAGTCATCGGCGACCTGACCCTGGGCGAGGATCGTCGCCAGCGCGGGTCGGTCGTTGGCCTTGGCCCACTCGTCTGAGGCGAGCACCATGGCGCCGCCGCCGTCGTTGACGCCCGGGCTGTTGCCGGCCGTGTGGGTGCCCTCCTTGGTGAAGATCGGCGGCAGCTTGGACAGCGATTCCAGGCTCGCCTCGCGCCGGGGGGCCTCGTCGACCTCGACGACCGTGTCGCCCTTCTTTCCCTTCACGGTGACGGCGACGATCTCCTCGGGCAGGCGCCCCTCGTCGGTGGCCGTGACGGCCCGCTGATGGGAGCGCAGCGACCAGCGATCCATGTCGGCGCGGGTCATCTCCAGCTCCTCCGCGACCTCCGAGGCCTCCTGGGCCATGTGCTTGCCGCTGAACGGGTTGGTCAGGCCGTCGTTGATCATCGCGTCGATCGCCTTGCCGTCGCCCATGCGATAGCCGAAGCGCGCGTCCTTGAGCAGGTAGGGAGCGTTGGACATCGACTCCATGCCACCCGCGACCGCCACATCGAGGTCGCCGGCCCGGATCGATGCGTCGAGGATCCCGGCGGCCCGGATGCCCGAAGCGCACACCTTGTTGATCGTCTCCGAGGGCACCTGCTTGGGGATGCCCCCCTTGATCTGAGCCTGGCGGGAGGGAATCTGGCCCTGGCCGGCCTGGAGCACCTGGCCCATGACGACGTGCTGAACCTCACTGCCGACGACCCGGGCGCGCTCCAGAGCCTCCTTGATGGCGGCTCCGCCGAGCTCGGTGGCGTCCAAGGAGGCGAGCCCGCCTCCGAGCTTTCCGACGGGGGTCCGGGCTGCTGAGAGGATCACGGTCTTGGGCATTGCGAGTCGGTCTCCGGAGGTCGCAGGTGTGTGGCGTACGGTGGCGTGTTCATGCTACGCGCTCACCGCTAACGTGCCCGCCGTGCGCGTTGCCGTAACGACGAGGCGCGGATCGGTCACCGACGCCGACACGCTCGCCATCGGCGTGTTCGACGGTGAGGCCCTGCCCGACGCCGGCCTCCAGGCGCTCGTCGACGCCGGTGAGGCCCGGGCGACGTTCAAGCATCTCGCCGTCACCCACGGCGGCGGGCGGCGGACGATCCTCGCCGGGCTGGGGGCGCGCGGGCCGTTCGACGCCGAGCGGGCACGAAACGCCGCGGCCGTCGTCGCGCAGCGGGCCCGCGAGCTGGGCGCGCGCCACCTGTGCTGGGATCTGCCGGCCGACAGCGGCGCCGACGGCGCCGCCGGCCTCGTCGAGGGGACGGTGCTCGGCGACTACCGCTTCACCCGCTACCGCCCAGCGGGCGATGAGCCGTCACTCGAGCAGCTGACGATCAGCGCACCCGGCGCCGCCGGCCACGTGGCGGACGCCGTGCACCGCGCCGCAGTGCTCGCCGCCGCCCAGAACCGCGCCCGGGATCTGGGCAACCGGGCGCCGAACGACCTCACGCCCGCCGCGCTCGCCGACTACGCGCTGGCGCTCGGCGAGCGCCATCCCGCGCTGACGGTCAGCGTGCTCGACGAGGACGAGCTGCGCGCGCAGGGCATGGGGGCGTTCGCGGCCGTCGCCCAGGGCTCGGCGCAGCCCGCCCAGCTGATCACCCTCGAGTACGAGGGCCCTGGAACGTCCGGCGACGCCCGCCGGCTGGCGCTCGTCGGCAAGGCGGTCACCTTCGACAGCGGCGGCCTGTCGCTCAAGCCGGCCAACTCGATGATCGAGATGAAGTTCGACATGGCCGGCGGCGCGGCGGTCATCGAGGCGATCGGCGCGCTTGCCGAGCTCGAGGTGCCGGTCCGCGTCCTCGGCGTGGTGGGGGCAACCGAGAACCTCGTCAGCGACCAGTCGGTCAAGCCGGGCGACATCGTCACGGCGCTCGACGGGACGACGATCGAGGTCAACAACACCGATGCCGAGGGGCGGCTCGTGCTCGCCGACTGCATCACCCACGTGCGCCGCCTCGGCTGCGATGCGATCGTCGACATCGCCACCCTCACCGGCGGCGTCGTCGTCGCCCTCGGCGCCGCCTACGCCGGGGTGATGGCCTCCGACGACGGCCTCGCCGCCCAGCTGATCGCCTGCGGCGAGCGCACCGGCGAGCGCGTGTGGCGATTGCCCCTCGATCCCGCGTATGCCGAGATGGTCAAGGGCCGCTACGCCCAGCTGACCAACCGCACGCAGCGGCGCGAGGCCTCGGCGATCACGGGCGCCGAGTTCCTGCACCACTTCGCCGGCGACGCGCCGTGGGCGCATCTGGACATCGCGGCCGTCGGCGACGACGGGCGGGCGAGCGGGCGGCAGTATCTCGACAAGGGCGGGACCGGCTTCGGGGTGCGCCTGCTGGCCGAGCTGGCGGCCGGCCGTGCGTAGACCGGGGGCCGCCGCGGCGGTGGCCCTCGTCCTCGCCGGGCTCGTCGCGACCCCGGCGGCGGGCGGCGCCGGATTGCTGGCCTCGGCCCGCCTGCAGGGCGCGTTCACGATGGTGGGCCGCGTCACCGACGCCGTCAACGCCGGAGGCGAGCACCCCGGCGAGATCGTCCGGCGCACGTGGACGTTCACCTCCCCGTGCCCGGCCGGCCCCTGCCCGACGCTGACGCTGGTGCGCACGCGCAACCGCGCCGTCCCGCCCCTCACCGATCAGCTCGTCCTCAGCGAGCGCTCGCCCGGCCTCTACTCCGGCGCCGCGACGTTCCTGGCGCCGGCGCGCTGCGCCGGGACCCGGTACGCCAAGGGCGAGGCCGTCCCGTTCACGATCGACGTCCGCGTCACCGCCGCGCAGGTGATCGGCGGGCAGGTGATCGCCACCGGCGTGCGCGGCTTCTACCGCAGCCCGCGGCGGATCGGCCTGACCAGGTGCGTGAGCGCGCCCGCCCACGACGCCGCGCGCTACACGGGCACGCTCGTTCCGGCGCCACCGCCGGCAGCGCCGGCCGGCGCGACGCGCAGCGAGCCCAGGACGGCGTCGAGCGTCGCCAGCTGACGACGGCGAAGTCGCCGGTCGCCCCCGGCGGCGATCACGACATACAGGCACAGCGGCCGCCCGGCGGCGGTGAAGAACTCCTGCATCCCCTCCTGGCCGGGACGGATGTGGGCCAGCTGGCGCGGCGAGAACGCCGTGGGATCGAGCGGGAGCCCGATCCGTCGCGACGCGTACAGGCCCCGGCCGGGCTCCAGGCCCTTCCCCGGCAGGTACTCCACGAGGGCGACGAACGTCGACCCGGGCGGCATCTGAGCCGTGCTGCGATCGCCGAACTCCCCGTCGCCGAGGGCGAGGCGAAAGTCGCCGGCGTGCAGGGTGGCGTTGCCGGCCGCGCGGGCGAAGATGCGCCCGCTCCACCGCGGCGGGAGGGTGACCGCGATGCCGTGGGCGGCGACGATCACGACAGGCCGGCGACGAGCCCGACCGCGGCGGCGACCCCCAGCAGCAGCGCTCCGGCGCGCGCCGTCACCGCCTCGGAGGCCCGCAGCCGCGCGTGCAGCGCCATCAGCTGCTGGGGCGTGCCGACGCCGGCGGCGAGCAGCGGCGTCACCCCGCGCAGCGCTCCGTAGACGCCCAGGATCGCCGCCCCGGCGAGGGGCCGGCCGCTCAGCAGCGCGGCGAGCAGAGCGACGTAGGTGGCGCAGCTCGTGATCACGGTGACGACCCCGAGACCGAGCTGGGCGCCGTAGCCCAGCCCGTAGACCCAGCCGCGGTAGCGGTCAAGCCAGCGCTCGTCGACCTGGCGGCGGGGCCCCGGCACCCGCGCCTCGCTGGCGTCGAGCACGAGCGCGGCCAGCAGCGCGATCGCGATCGTCGCCGTCCGGGCATGGCCGGTGAGCCCGCCGGGCGCCAGCCTGCCGAGCGCGCCGAGCAGGGCCCCGGCCCCGGCCGCGGCCGCGGTGGCGCCGAGCGCGAACGCGGTGACGGTGACCGTCCAGTGGCTGTGGCGGCCCCGCTCGCCGAGCGGGGTGATGCTCGCGAGCATCGACTCACCTCAGGGCGACCACGCCGCGCGCACCGCGGCGACGACGGCCGCCGCGAACCCCAAGGCGATGATCATGCCGGCGGGGTCGCTCCGGGGTACAGGCTCGGATGCTCGGGGCCGATGCCGGCGGCGGCGAGCGTGTGCTCGACGGTCAGCGCGCGGGCTGTGCCGCCGGAGTCATTCGGAGCGCCGTCGTGGCCATCGGCGATCGCGTCGGCGACGAGCGAGGAAAGCGCCGGCCACGTGGTGGCCACCCCCTCGCCGCGGATCGCCCCGTCGACGAGCACGAAGTACGGCGAGCCCGGGACCGCGTAGTCCGCCCACGCCTGCGAGGACATGACCACGGTGACCCCGGGGGGCGCGAGCTCGCGCAGCCGGGCCGCGCGCTCCCGGTCAGCCGAGCGGGTCACGACGAGCGGCTGGACGCCCGCGGGCAGCCGGGCCTCGTGCAGCTCCGCCCAGAACGCCGCGCACGTCGAGCAGCCGCTGGAGAGAAAGGCGAGCAGCGTCGGTCCGCCGGGGGCGGCGAGATCGAGCGCGACGGCGTCGTCGTCCGGCGTTAAGCCGGCGATCGGCGGCGCGGGCGCCCCGGCGGCGCGCTCGGGCGCGCGCGGCGGGGGCTCGGCGCCGGCGCCGGCCGGGCCGAGGCGGCGCAGGATCTCGGCGTGGCTGCGCAGCAGCCCGGCGACGAGGACGACGAGGATCACGAGCAGCACCGTCTCCACGGACACGATCGCGGTCACGGCTACGCCCCTCCCCCGCCCTGCACCGGGATCGCCAGGCCCTTCAGGCAGCCGGCGTCGTGCTTGCAGGTGTTGTCGTCGATCATCTCGGTGCTGTTGCAGTTCAGGCCCGGGACCTGGCCGGGGTGCTGGCAGATGACGAGGCGGCAGACGACCTCGGTCTCGCCGTGGACCTCGGGGTTGCACTGCCCGTAGCGGAAGTGGTTGCAGTCCACCCGGCGTTGCCCGCAGTCGTCGTTGGCGCACTGGCACCCGCCCGGGAAGGTGGTGCCCGGGGTCCGGTTGCAATCGAGGTAGTAGCGGTAGCCCTGGTCGCTGCACAGGCCCGAGCCGCGGTAGTCGGTGCACTTCCACCAGCCCGCGACGTACGTCCCGTCCGGGCAGCGGTTGTTGCCGTGCTCGATCTCGCAGCAGAACGCCGTGTATCCGTCGGTGCAGCGCGAGCCGGGTGGGCATCCCTGCGGGCGCAGCACCGCCCACGCCGTTCCGGGCCGGACGAGGTAGCGCACCGGCGCGACCGAGAACGCCGAGCCGGCGAGCGCCGCGCGCGCCAGGACGCCCCGGCGAGAGCTGCGCCGCTCGAGCAGGCCGCCGACCGTCTGCGCCACGCGCGCCGCCGCGCTCACGAGAGGCTCCACGCTCGCCACGCCGGCGGCAGCTCCGCGTAGGCGACGACGATCGCATAGGCGGCCGCGGCGATCCCCGCCACGAGCACGGCCGCGGATGCCGGCGGGCGCGCGAGCAGCCAGCCGGCCCCGTGCGCCGGGGCGACGGCGGCGAGCGCGAGCAGGACGCTGATCGCCGATTGGACGGGCGAGGCGGGCGCATCGCCCTCGCCGAAGCACCCGCACGCCTGGACGCGGCGGCCGAGGACGAGGGTGAGCGCGGCCAGCCCGAGGTAGGTGAGCGCGAGCGGCGGCGAGAGCGCGCTCCACGCCAGCGCGCCGGCCCCGAGCGCCACCTCGTAGACCGCGAAGGCGCGGATCAGTCCGGCCGGCACCCCGAGGGCCGCCGCCGCCGTCCGCGGGGCGCGCAGCTTGGCCACGCCGGCGACGCACAGCACGATGGCGGCCACGGCGTGGGGGACGGTCAGCGCATCCGCCAACGGCTAGCTCCTCACCCGGTCTTCGAGGATCGTGGTGGCGGCGCTGGCGGGATCGAGCTCGCGCGCGACGACGCGGTCGAGCAGTTCCTGGACGTGATCGTCCTCGTGCAGGGCGTCCTCGAGCTCGCGGCGCATGCGGGCGGTGGCGATGGCCAGCACCTCGTTCATCAGGTTGCGGCGACGGCGCTCGGAGAGCGTGCCCTCGGCCTCGATGTACGCGCGGTGCTCGGCCATCGCGTCGACGAGCTCCTCGATGCCGGTGTCGCGGACGGCCTCGGTGCGGATGATCGGCACCGGCCATCCCTCGTGAGGCCCGAGCGCGAGCACCGCCTTGATCTCGCGGACCATCGTGTCGGTGAGCGGATGGTCGGCCTTGTTGACGACGATGATGTCCGGGATCTCCATCACGCCCGCCTTGAGCGCCTGGATCGAGTCGCCCGAGCCCGGCATCAGCACGAGCACCACCGTGTCGGCGTGGTCGATGACGTCGATCTCGGCCTGCCCGACGCCGACCGTCTCGAGCAGCACGAGGTCGCGACCGGAGGCGTCCATGAGCAGCGCCGCCTGCAGAGCCGCCTCGCTGAGGCCGCCCAGGGCGCCGCGATTGGCCATCGAGCGGATGAACACGCCGGGGTCGAGGAAGTGGTCGGTGAGCCGGATGCGGTCGCCGAGCAGCGCGCCCTTGGTGAACGGCGAGGAGGGATCGATCGAGAGGACGGCGATCGAGCGCTCGCGGCTGCGCTCGAGCGTCGTGATCGCGTTGAGCAGCGTCGACTTGCCGACGCCGGGGGCGCCGGTGAAGCCGATGATCGCCGCCCGGCCGGTCTTCGGGTAGACCTCGCGGACGAGATCCCAGCCCTCGGGATCGTCGTTCTCCACGAGCGTGATCGCCCGCGCCAGGGCGCGCCGGTCGCCGTCGAGCAGGCGCTGGGCGAGGGACTGATCGGAGCGGCTCATGCGGGTCAGCCATCATGCCAGGCCCGGCGGCCCGTCACGCCCGCAGAGGTGACGATTACGATTCGCCGCTGTGTCAGCCACGACGGTCAAGCGCCGCCCGGCGCCGCCGCAGTATGTCCGCACGCCCCCACCGCCGCTGCGCGGTGGGGTGCTGGAGTTCCTGCGCTTCGCGCGGGCCAACCACATGTTCAGCCGGGGCTACCTGTGGCTGGTCGTCCGCTGGCTATGGCTCAAGCTGCGCTGGCGCGACCGGCTGATCACCGACGGGCTGTGCTTCGTCTGCCCCGGCGTCAAGTTCGAGATCGGCCGCGGCGCCCGCGTTTACCTGGGCCGCTGGTCGTGGTTGGGTCATGGCTGCAAGGTCCGCGTCCACGAAGGCGAGCTGTCGATCGGGGCCAAGACCGTGTTCGGGCAGGAATGCACGATCTCGGCGTTCCAGCACATCGCGATCGGGCGAGAGTGCATCGTCGCCGATCGGGTGATGATGATCGACTTCGATCACGGCATGGTCGAGGTCGAGCGACCCATCCGCGAGCAGGGGATCTACAAGCGCGACGTCGATGTCGGCCACAACGTGTGGATCGGCTACGGAGCGTGCGTCCTGCGCGGCGTCAGCGTCGGTGACAACTCGGTGATCGGCACGAGCGCGGTCGTCACCTCCGACGTGCCGGCCAACGCCGTCGTCGGCGGGATCCCGGCCAAGCTGATCCGGATGCGCGAGGCCCCCGAGACGTTTCGCTGGGCCCCATAGGACCCTACGTCCAGCCGACGAGGTCCGGGGCCAGCCCGCGCAGCTTGACCGGCGCGCCCTCGGGGTCGGCCAGGGCAGCCCGCAGTGCCGCCGCGTGGCCGGCCGCCCGCTGGCGCGGATAGTCGCCAGCGAGCCGGCGATGGACCAGGAAGGCCCAGTCCGACGACTGGAGGGCGAGCAGCTCGCGCAGCGCCCGCGGCGGGACATGGCGGCGCGCGCCGGAGCCCGCCCACGCGGCGACGGCGAGCTCGTGGGTGCGAGCCCCCCACGCGAGCTCGGCGACGTCGGGCCCGCTCCAGGTGCGCAGGTCGCCCCCTTCACCCCAGCTGCTGTCGTTCAGGCGGTCTCCAAACGCCACCGGCTCGTGGCGATCGAGGGCGTCCTCGAGCGTGGTCAGCGCCAGGCCCTGCCTGCCGGCCTCCTCGAGCACCGCGCGCAGCCAGGCGACGCCCTCATACCACCAGTGGCCGAGCAGCTCGGTGTCCAACGCGCACACGCACACCCCGCCGCCCGCCACCCGGGCGCGGACGCGGGCGACGAAGTCGGCGGCATCCGAGCGCGCCTGGGCGATCGCCGCATCGTGGGCGTACGGGGCCCCGTCGACCCGCCAGGCGCGGTGGCGGTGTGTGGTGTGGTGGTGATAGTCGCGGTAGGCGCCGCGCGCCGGATAGCCGCCGTCGCCCCACACGAGCGCGATCATGCTGCGGTCGATCGGCCACAGGACGAGACCGGAGTCGGTCCGCAGCGGCCGCAGGTGGCGGGCATCGCCGAGACCGAAGCGTCCGGTGAGCTCGACGCACGTGGCGCCCACGCCGGCCGCCACCAGCATCGGCTCAAGCCACGGGGCGTGGGCGCACTCGGGCAGCCAGAAGCCACCGTGCCAGGCGCCGAACCGCCGGCGATGCGACGCGACCCCCGTCTGCACCTGGAGGTCGACGGCGGACTCGGTGGCCACCAGGGGCAGCACCGCGTGGGTGGCCGCCGAGGTCCACTCCGCGTGGCGCCCGAGCGCGCCCAGGAGCCCGTCGCCCAGCGAGGCCAGCCGAGCGGCGGCGCGGTCGTACTCTGCGGCCGAGCGCGTGAGCTCGCCGGCCAGCGCGTCGTGGCCGGCGCCGCGCAGCTCGGCCTCGTCGCGACGATGGGTCTCGGGACGGATCTCGCTCAAGAAGGCCAGGCAGCGCTGCATCGCGTCGGGGCGCTCGAGCTGGTCGGCGAGCACCGGGGTCAGCGAGAGCGTGATCGGCACCTCGCCGGACGCCTCGCGTGCCCCGTCGAGCACCTCGAGCAACGGCAGGTAGCAGGTGGCGATCGCCTCCCACAGCCACTCCTCGCCGAACGGCCACGTGCCGAACCCCTCGACGTAGGGCATATGGCTGTGCAGGACGAGCGCCAGCTCGCCGGGCCGCGTCCGCATCGCGCCGCTCAGCGGCACACGGCGAGGAAGTCCAGGGCGCCGTCGAGGCCACTGGGCCGCAGCGTGAAGTCGCGGGCACAGATCGCCGGAGTGAAGCGGTCGTAGAAGGGCCGCGTCAACCCGAGCCGCGAATGCACCGCGTCCCAGCCGCAGGCGAGGGCCAGCTCGTGGACGCGGAGCTTGCGGGCATGGAACAGGCCGAGCAGCTCGACGTGGCCGAACACCGTGCGGCATAGGGCGTCGAACTCGTGCGCCCGGTACTCGACGATGTGCCACGGGTTGTCGGACTTCGCAGCCCCCGGCGGGGCGAGGGTCAGCAGGTTGGGCGTCGAGACGTACAGCGAGCCGTCCGGCGCGAGCAGCGTGCGGAAATGGCGCAGGACGGCGACCGGATCGTGGACGTGCTCGATCGTCTGCAGGAACACGACGGCGTCGTAGGCGCCCGGCTCGCCGTGGTTCTCGACCATCCCGCGCTCGAAGCGCAGGTTCTGGCGGGTGTAGCGCAGGCGAGCGTGCTCGAACGCCTCGGGGTTGGCGTCGACGCCGATGACACTGGCGGCACCCCGGGCCAGAACGGCCGATCCGTAGCCCTCGCCACAGGCCATGTCGAGCACGCGCTGGCCGATCACCCGCGCGCCGATCCACTCGTAGACGGCGAGGTGCCGGCGGTACCAGTAGTTCTCGGCCGGGACGTCGGGAAGGGTGCGCTCGCCGGTGAGCTCGAGGGGGGAACTCCGGGCGGCTGATCGCGCTGTGTGTGGGCGGACACGGACATCGGCGTGCCGAGAGGGTAATCTGGCCGACGGCATGGAGGCATTGCGCAGCGCGGATGAGATCCGCGACGTCAACACCCGCTACCACGACGTCGCTGCCGAGAGCTACGACGCCAAGTGGGGCATCGACTTCGGCGAGATCGGGCGCGACCAGGTGCTCGGCAAGCTGCGCAAGCTGCTCGGCCCCGAGCTCGACGACGGCTACGCCCGGTCGCTGGAGATTGGCGCCGGCACCGGCTACTTCTCGCTCAACATGCTCCAGGCGGGGGTCGTCGACGAGGCGACGTGCACCGACATCTCGCCCGGAATGGTGGCCACGCTGGCCGCCAACGCCGAGCGCTTGGGGCTGACCGTGCAGGCGACCCGCGCCGACGCCGAGTCGCTGCCGTTCGCCGATCAGAGCTTCGATCTCGTCCTCGGCCACGCCGTGCTGCACCACCTGCCCAATCTGCGGCGGGCCTTCACCGAGTTTCACCGGGTGCTCCGCCCTGGCGGGCGGATCGTGTTCGCCGGCGAGCCGTCGCGGGTCGGCGACCGGATCGCCTCGCTGCCCAAGCGCGGCGCCCATGCCGTCGCGCCCGCGTGGCGCCGGCTGATCGGCGCCAGCCCCGCGGCGCCGCCGAGCGCCGACGGCGGATGGGGAGGCTCGGATCCGCACGACCATGACCTGGAGCGGTTCGTCGACATTCACGCGTTCGCGCCCGGTGATCTGTCCAGGCACGCGCGACGCTCGGGGTTCACCGACGTCGTCGTGCGCGGCGAGGAGCTGGCCGCCAACTGGTTCGGGTGGTTCAATCGCAGCCTCGAGGCCTCGGCCGACCCCGCGGATGTGCCGATGCTGTGGCGCCGCTACGCCTTCCACGGCTACCTGATGCTCCAGCGCGTCGACGAGAAGCTGCTCGAGCCGCTGCTGCCGGCGGCGATCTTCTACAACCTGCTGCTCACCGCCCGGCGCCCGTAGCCGGAGCGGCGGCGCTCGCACGGAGCGCCCGTAAACTGGGCGGCGATGGCCGACGAGGTTGAGCGCGAGTTTCCGCTGTTCCCGCTCGGGCTGGTGGCCCTGCCCGGAGAGCTCGTCCCGCTGCACATCTTCGAGGAGCGCTACAGGCAGATGATGGGCGAGTGCCTGGAGTCCGAGCGCGAGTTCGGGATCGTCTGGATGTCGGACGACGGCCTGCGCGAGATCGGCTGTGCATGCGAGATCGAGCGCGTGCTGGAGCGGATGGAGGACGGGCGCATGAACATCCTCACCCGGGGCACGCGGCCCTTCCGGGTGCTCGAGCGCCAGGGCCACCTCGCCTATCCGGCGGGCGTCGTCGAGTTCCTCACCGACGACGCCGAGGAGCCCGACGTCAAGGCCGCGCAGGCCGCCCGGGCCACATACGCCGATCTCGTCAAGCGCGCCACCGATCGCGAGCCCCAGGACGACGAGCTGGAGGAGATGGACGCCTACGGGATGGCGGCGACCGTCGACTTCGGCCTCGACGCCAAGCAGGGCCTGCTGGACCTGCGCTCCGAGAACGCCCGGCTGAAGCTCGTCACGCGGCTGTTTCGCGCCGCCACCAAGCGGCTGGACTTCGTCGACCGCGCCCAGGCCCGGGCGCGCTCCAACGGCAAGGTCCGCTTCGGCTGAGCCCCGCCGCCGCTACGGGGTGCCGGCGACCGCGGTGAACACGACCATGAACGCGCCGAAGAGCAGGCAGTAGATCCCGAACGGGCGCAGGTTGCCCTTCTCGAAGTACTTGGTCAGGAAGTGCACGGTGATGACGGCTGTGACGGCCGCGAAGATCGCGGCCACGATCGCCGCCCCGCGGACACCGCCGTTGCCGAGCGGGCCGGTCAGATCCGACAGCTTGACGATGCCGGCGGCGAGGATCGGCGGCGTCGCGAGCAGGAAGCCGAAGCGAGCGGCGTCGGAGTTGTCCAGTCCGCGGGCCAGCCCGGCGGTCATGACGACGCCGTCGCGGCTGATCCCGGGGATCAGGGCGGTCGACTGAGCGACCCCGATGATTCCCGCCTCCTTGAAGTCCAGGGTGGCCAGGTCGCGCCCGCCCTCGGGGTTCAGGCCCTCGCGCCGAGCCAGCTCCCGGACCTCGGCTCGTCGCCGGTAGCGCTCGCCGGAGAGCAGGACGACGCCGTTGACCATGAGGAAGATGGCGGCGAAGATCGGCTTGGCCAGCGCGTCGCGGATCGGATGCTCGAGCACGAGACCGAGGATCCCGACGGGGATCGTGGCGCAGACGATGAGCCACGCCAGCCGCTCGGTCGACGTTTCGATCCGGCGCTTGGCCAGCGTCACGAAGAACGCACGGATGATCGCGATCCAGTCACGCCAGAAGTAGATGAGCAATCCGATCGCCGAGCCGACGTGGAGCATGACGACGAACGCGAGCCATGGCGACTCGGGCTGGGACTGCCAGACGACGATGTTGTGCCAGCGAAACAGCGTCGGGAACAGAACCGTGTGACCGAGGCTCGACACCGGGAACAGCTCGGTCGCGCCCTGGAGGATCCCGAGGACGACGGCCTGGAAGGTCGTGATCAGGTGATGGGCGGAGGCGAGCGCAAGCACGGCGCGGGCAAGCGTAGCCGCCCGACCACTTCGATGCCGGGGCGCCGACGCACGCTCTCATGTGGGCCTCATCCCGGCAGGCCGCATGCGCGCTGCGCGGCCTGGGCCGCGAACAGCGTCGCTTCCGACAGTTCCTTGCGGCTTCGCGCGGCGCTGTCGGGGAACGCGATCGTCCCGTGCTCGAGGCGGATGCGGTAGTAGAAGACGGTGCCGGCCGTCGGCGCGATCGTCAGGCGATGGCGGGCGTCCTTGTCGAGGTTCTGGGCGATATCCCGGGCGTCGATCAGCAGCGGGTCGGGCAGCGGGCGGGCCTTGGCCCCGTCGCAGCGGATCGTGCCGCCGTCGTTGGGCAGCAGCGTCAGCTTCGGTCCGGCGCCGGTGCGGGTGAGCAGGAACAGGTCGGGAGCCTGCTGATCGACCCCGCACCCCGCGATGGCCAGGCTGAGGACGGCGGCGAGGATGGCCGCGATCGCCCGCGCCGCCGTCACGTCCCCTCGACGACGCTCGCGGCTCCACCGCGCCGCGGATCGCCACCGCCCGAGAACGTGCCGTCGGCGGCCTGGGCGACCGCCTGGGCGCCGCCGAAGAACAGGTTGCGATCGCGAAACGGGGCGAGCGTGCGCCCGGCGGCCTGCAACGCCTCGACGGCGACGCCCGGCTCGGTGTAGACGACGCCGTCCTCGTAGTGGACCCGCGGGGCTTCAGTCGCAGCCTGGGCGGCCATCCCGTCGTCGATCGAGCGGATGATCGTCTGCAGCACGGCCGAGCGGATGCGATTCGATCCCGCGCTCCCGACGGCCAGCACCGGTCGTCCGTCGTCGAGCACGACCGTCGGCGACATCATGCTCGGCATGCGCCGCCCCGGCGGGTGGCGATGGAAGCCGAGTGGGTTGAGGTCGTGCTCGCCGAGCATGTTGTTGAGGTGTACACCCGTCCCGGGGACGATGACCCCGGAGGCCGAGCCCGCCGAGCACGTGACCGAGCACGCCCACCCCTCGCGATCGAGGGTGGCGATGTGGGTCGTCGAGCCGAGCCGCCCGCTCGGGGGCCCTGCCCCGAGGAAGCGCTCGACGAACCCCGGATCGTCGAGCCCGGTGAGGAACTCGGGGGTGCGCTCGCGCTGGGTGCGCTCCATCACATCGACGATCTCCACCACCGACGGCGGCGTCGCACCGGCGTCCAGCAGGGCGAGCGCGCGGGCGATGAGGATGCCGCCCGCCGACGGCGGCGGATTGGTGAGCACCGCCCGGCCGCGGTAGCCGACCTGAAGCGGCGCGCGGTCGACGACGGCGTAGGCGGCGAGATCCGCGCGGCTGACGATTCCGCCGCGCGGCGCCAGCCAGTTGACGATCGCGGCCCC
This sequence comes from uncultured Solirubrobacteraceae bacterium, assembly GCA_963744845.1. GTDB lineage: Bacteria > Actinomycetota > Thermoleophilia > Solirubrobacterales > Solirubrobacteraceae > Palsa-465. The sequence continues at coordinate 822,961 of CAVUVE010000004.1, read as the reverse complement.
GATGTCCCCGGTGTAGAAGGGCGCCGCCCCCTCGGCGGCGAGTCGCTCGAGGCCGTCGGCGAGCTCGGGCTGACGCAGGCGATCGCCGGCCCTGAGCAACCGCCCCTCGGGGGCGAACAGGGCCTGGGCCTCGGGCGTCGAGGTCACGATCGGGGCGAGCAGCTCGACGATGTAGGCCTGCATCGGGCTGAGCGCCACGCCGTCGCGGGCCAGCGCCGCCGCCGGCGCGACGAGCTGCTCGAGGGGGACCCGCCCGTAGCGCCGGGCGGCCTCGCACACCCCGGCCGGCATCCCATACGTGCCCACGGACGCCGCCCCGATGTTGAACTCCTGCAGCGCGTCGCCGCCGAACGAGATGCTGACCGGGATCAGCTCGGAGCCGGGCTGGGCGGGACGCGTGGCGTCCGATTCGCCGCGGCCCGGCGCCTCGACGAAGAAGTCGAGCAGCACCGGCGTCTGGCCGGGCGCGACGACGAGCATGTAGCCGCCGGCCCCCAGTCCCGTGAGCAGCGGCTCACAGGCGAACGACGCGAGCATCGCCCCGAGCGCGGCATCGACGGCGTTGCCGCCGTCACGCAGCACCGCGGCGCCGGAGGCCGCGCTGATCGGGTGCCCAGCGGCGACGACGCCGAGCTGGTCAGGCACGCGCTAGTGGGTCTCCCGGGAACGTTGTGACTGAAATGGGGAGGTCCGGGGGCCGTCAGGCAAGGACGCAGGATCGAAGGTGTGGCTCTGCCACATCGAGATCCGAGGACACAGCCTGACGGTCATCCGGGGCCGCCATTTCGGGTGCAACGTTTGCGGGAGGCCCACTAGCGCCGCGGCATGAATTCAGGCACGTCGAGGTCCACCACGGGACGGCGGACGCGGGAGACCCGCACTCCACTGCCCGCCGGCTCGCGCAGCGGCCGGCGCGGCTCGGGCTCGGGGGCCCGGGCGGCGGGCCGCTCGTCGACGCGCGGATGCGCCGCAAACGGATCCTCGTCGCGCCGGCGACGGGGCGAGTCACCAAACCCGGTGGCGACGACGGTGACCCACACCTGGTCCTCGAGCTTGTCGTCGACCATCGCGCCGAAGATGATGTTGGCGTCGGGGTGAGCGGCCTCGGCGACCGCCTTGGCGGCCTCGTTGACCTCCCACAGCGAGATGTCGCGCCCGCCGGTGATCGACAGCAGGATCGACCGCGCGCCCTCCATGCTCGTCTCCAGCAACGGGGAGGCGACGGCCTGCTCGGCGGCGTCGATCGCCCGCCGCTCGCCCGTGCCCATGCCGATGCCGAGCAGGGCGTTGCCGGCGTCGGCCATGATCGTCCGCACGTCGGCGAAGTCGAGGTTGATCAGCCCGGGCAGCGTGACGAGATCGGAGACTCCCTGCACGCCCTGGCGGAGCACGTCGTCGGCGACGCGGAAGGCCTCGACCATCGAGACCCCGCGGTCGAGCACCGACAGCAGGCGGTTGTTGGGGACGACGATCAGCGTGTCGACCTCCTGGCCCAGGGCGGCGATCCCTGCCTCGGCCTGCTCGCGCCGGCGCGAGCCCTCGAACTGGAACGGGCGGGTGACGATGCCGACCGTCAGCGCCCCGAGCTCGCGGGCGATCTGGGCGACCACGGGGGCCGCGCCGGTGCCGGTGCCGCCGCCGGCGCCGGCGGCGATGAACACCATGTCCGAGCCGCGCAGCATGGCCTTGATGCGGTCGTACTCCTCGCGGGCGGCCTTGCGGCCGAGCTCGGGATCCGAGCCCGAGCCCAGGCCCCGGGTCACGCCGTCGCCGATGTGCAGGGTCTCGTGGGCGGCCGACAGCTGCAGCGACTGCAGGTCGGTGTTGATCGCCAGGAACTCGACGCCGGCGATGTCGGCCTCGACCATCCGGTTGACGGCGTTGATGCCGGCGCCGCCGACGCCGACGACGCGCAGCACCGGTCCGCCGGCACTGGCCGGTGGCGGGGCCGCGAACGCCTCCAGATCGCGCTCGGAGCGGGCGTAGACGTCGGGCTCGGGCGTGGCCGGCGCGAGCACGTCGTCGGGGATGTCGGCGGAGAAGGCTCGGTTCAGCCGCTCCTGGGCCGAGCGCACGACGCGCTCGGGCTCGGGCGCGGGCTGGGGCAGGTCGGCGTCCAGCGACGGGTGGGGCAGCGAACGGCGGGTCGGCTCGGGGGCCGCGGGCGGCGGCGGCTCGGCGGCCACCGGCGCTGGGGGCGCGGGCGCCGGGGGCGCAGGCGCCGGCGATGGCTCGGACGCCACCGGCGGCGGCTCGGGCGGCGCGGCGGGCGCGGCCGACTCGTCCTCCGAGGTCTTGCGGAACAGGTCGGCCAGCGGCCCCTCGCGCATGCTCGCGCGCTTACCGGTTGCCATGTGCGAGGACCTCCTTGGCGAGCTGCCTGTAGGCGTGTGCGGCGAGACCGTCGGGATCGTACTTGAGTACTGACATGCCCTTAACCGGTGCTTCCGCAAATCGTACGGTTTTGCGGATGCGCGAGGCAAACACTCGGTCGCCGAAGTTCTCCTCCAGCAGCTCGATCGCCTCCTTGGCGTGCAGCGTGCGCAGATCGACCAGGGTCGGCAGGATCCCTTCGATCTCGACGTCGGGATTGAGGTTCTCCTTGATCATGGCCAGCGTGTTCTGCAACTGGATCAAGCCGCGCATTGACAGATATTCGCACTGCACGGGGACGATCACCTTGTTCGAGGCGGTCAGCGCGTTGATCGTCAGCAGTCCGAGGCTCGGCGGCGTGTCGATGAACACGAAGTCGTAGTCGTCGGCGACCTCCTTGAGCGCCTTCTGCAGCGAGCGCTCGCGACCGATCATCGTCGACATCGCGATCTCGGCACCGGCCAGGTCGATCGATGCGCAGGCGACGTCGACCTCGCGCTTGCGGATCACCTCGCGAATCGAGATGTGGTGCACGAGCACGTCGTACATCGACTTGTCGAGCGTGTCGGGGTCGATCCCCTGGGACATGGTCAGGTTGCCCTGCGGGTCCATGTCGCAGCACAGCACGCGGTGGCCCTCCTCGGCGAACGCCACCGCGAGGTTGAGCGTGGTCGTGGTCTTGGCGACGCCACCCTTCTGGTTGGCGAGCGCGATCACCTTGGGCGTGCCGGGCGTGGCCTTCACCTTGGGTCTCCGATGCGTCGGGAACTGGAACTCATACGCGCCTGTATTCGCAGACGGGACGGGAACTCCTTTGCTCATCTGGTTTTCGGAGCGCAACGTTTCCGCCCTCTCCGGGTTAGGTACCGACGACGACCGGTCCTCGGCGGGGGGAGCGGCGACAGGCGACCCGAGGAGGCGCGCATGGGCCGGTTGATGGTGGCGATCGCGACGGTGATCGCGGGGTTGATGATCGCGGCGGGGCCGGCCAGCGCCGGCGACGTGCCGTGCTCCAAGCTGAGCGCGGGCAAGTACCAGTGCACGTTCTATCCCGCCGGCGACGGGATCAGCGCCGGCGCGCCCGTCCAGGACGCCACCGGGGCGCGGGTCGGCTTTCTCAACCACGGGTCGAATTGGATCGTCTGCCAGGCGTCGGGCGCCACCGTCCATGCCGGCGCGTATTACAACCGCTGGTGGGGCTACACCGAGGCCGACGACCAGCACTTCGGCTGGGTCAACGCCGTGTGGGCCAGCGGCGGCTCCAACGACGGGCCGTTCGCCGCGATCGTCCCCAACTGCGGCTCCACGTACGGCTCGCCGCCGACGAGCGCCGCCCCGGCGCCGACTCCCACGCCGACGCCGACTCCCACCCCGTCGCCGACTCCCGCCCCGGTCCCGTGCCACGCGATCGGTGGCGGCAAGCACCGGTGCTTCTTCTACACCGCGGGGGACGGCATCCACGGCGGGACGCCGGTGTTCGCCGGCTCCAAGCCGGTCGGCTATCTCAACTACGGAAACAACTGGGTGCTCTGCCAGCAGCAGGGCGCGCAGTTCGGGGTCGGCAACGGCACCGTCAACGTGTGGTGGGCCTGGACCGAGGCCGACGACCACAAGCTGGGCTGGGTCAACGCGGTGTTCGCTCGCGGCGGCGCCAACAATGGGAGGTTCCAGGGGGTCCCCAGCTGCGTCGGCGCCCACGGCACCCCGCCCGACACGACGCCCAAGCCCAAGCCGAAGCCCACGCCGGCGCCGCAGCACAACCCGTACACGGTGGCCCTCGGCGACTCCTATTCCTCGGGCCTGGGCTCGGTCACCTACTACGACAAGGCCCCGTGCTGGCGCAGCTACGGCGCCTACGCCTGGCAGCTCTCGCTCGATCTCGCGCTCGACATCACCGACTTCGAGGCCTGCGCCGGCGCGACGACGAGCTCCGTCCTGCACGATCAGGTGCAGGGCGACCACGTCGGTGGTCTCAGCGTCTCGACGGGCGTCGTGACCCTCTCGGTCGGCGGCAACGACGCCGACTTCATCGGGATCCTCGGGCGATGTCTCGTCGCCAAGAGCTGGTGTGAGAACCAGCTGCAAACCGAGCGCGGGGTCATCCGCCATCAGCTGCCCGGACGTCTCGACACGCTCTACCGCGCGATCAAGCAGGCGGCGCCCAACGCCAAGGTCATCGTGCTCGGGTACCCGTACATCTTCGGGTCCTGCGCCAAGGGCGGCGGCGTGTCGCTGCTGCACGGCGCCACCGACCTGCTCGACGACACCATCCGATCGGCCACGCAGCGCAACCACGTGTACTTCGTGGACCCGCGCGCCGCGTTCACCGGCCACTCCGAGTGCGACAAGGATGCGTGGATCAACCACGTGTACGGGGGTGAGCTGCAGGTCTCCTTTCACCCCAACCCCGCCGGCTGGTCGGAGGACGCGACCCTGATCGAGAGGCTGCTCTGGCACATCGGCTGGTAGCCGCCGTCCGCCGCCGCGGACACGCCGCGAGGGCGGCGGGCTATGTTGCACGGTCGTGCCCGGACTTCTCGAGCGACGACTGGTCTTCGTCACCGGCAAGGGAGGCGTCGGCAAGTCGACGGTGGCGATCGCGCTCGGGATGGTGGCCGCGCGCCGCGGGCTGCGCACGATCGTCGCCGAGCTGGCCAGCCAGGAGCGCGTCCGCCGGACGTTCGCACGATCGGGCGAGGCCTTCGAGGAGGTGCAGCTGGCCGACGATCTGTTCACGATCTCGATCGACCCGGAGTCGGCGATGGAGGAGTACCTGCGGGTGAAGACCGGGCCGGTCGGCCAGGCGCTGGGGTCAAGTCGTCTGTTTCAGGCCTTCGCGATGGCCACCCCGGGCATGCGCGAGCTGCTGAGCATCGGCAAGGTGTGGGAGCTGGCGCAGTTCGAACGGCGCACGAGCGGCGCCTCCGTCTATGACCTGGTGATCGTCGACTCGCCGGCCGCCGGTCACGGGGTCGGAATCCTGCGCACGCCGCGGACGTTCGCCGACATCGCTCGCGTGGGACCGATCGCCCACCAGGCGAAGACGATCGCGGCCACGATCGCCGACCGGGACTTCACCGCCGTCGTCGCCGTGGCCACCGCCGAGGAGATGCCGGTCTCCGAGACCCTGTGGCTGCGCGACGCCCTCGCCGAGGACGACGTCCCGCTCGACGCGGTCATCGTCAACGCCCGCTATCCCCAGCGCTTCTCCGACGCCGACCGCGCCCGGCTGCAGCGCGCCCGCGCCAAGTCCGATACCCCGCTGGCCACCGCCGCGCTCGGCGCCGCCCTGTCCGAGCACGCTCGCGCGCGGACGCAGACCGAGCAGCTCCAGCGGCTGCGTGACGGCCTCGCCCAGGAGCTGGTCGAGCTCCCCTACCTGTTCGCCGAGCAGATCGGCACGCCCGAGCTGGAGTCACTGGCGCACGCGCTCGAGACGGGTCTGGAGGCCCTCCCCACTCCGCTGCTCAGCCGCTGAGCGCCGCCGCGGCCGCGCCGGCGCCGAGCCCGGACTCGATCGCGCCGTCGATGAACCCCGCCCACCCGTTGGCGAGATCGGAGCCGGCCATCACGACGCGGCCCTCGGGCCGGCGCATGGCGGCGTGGTGGCGGCCGTACCAGCCCGGGCGATGGATCGCCCACGTCCCGCGCGAGAACTCGTCGGCCACCCAGTCGTGGGCGGTGGCGGCGACGAGTTCGTACCCCGGCAGGATCTCCGCGAGCTGGCGGGCCAGCGTCGCCGGATCATCGACGTCGCAGCGCGCCGCGTCGGGTCCGAAGCCGATCAGCAGCTGCGTGCCGTCGGGTTCGAGCTGCTCGGTGGCCAGGTAGCCGAACGGGTGCCCGGGCGCGATCGCGTTGACGGCGGTGGCCGCCCCGCGCGCGCGGAGCATCACCTTGACCCCGCGGCTCGCCTGCCCGGCCGCGATCGCCGCCCGCTTGTCGGCGGGGAGCGGCGGATCGAACGTCACCGCGCCCAGCGCGTTGAGCGGCAGCGCGACGACGACGGCGCGCGCGGCGTGCACGGCCCCATCGCGGGCGGTCACCTCGACGCCGGAGCCCGAGGCGGCAATCGTCGCCACCGGCGACTCGAGCGCCACCGTGAACGGGGCGGCGTCGCGGATGCAGGCCAGCAGCGCGCCCGTCCCGCCGTCGATCGTGACCCGTCCGCCGGTGAACTGGGTCAGGGCCAGGCTGTAGCCCGACAGGGCGTGCCAGCGCAGGACCGACACCGCTCCGGCCGTGTGCAGGGGGGCGTGGGCCAGCGACTCGAGCTCGGCGGTGAGCACGGCGCGCTCCTCGTCGTCGAGATCGAGCTCCGCGAGCCGGTCGGCGATGCTCAGCCGATCGAAGCGCTCCAGCTCGTCGGGCGCGGTCAGTGGCGCATGGGGCTGGGGTAGCGCCCGCGTCACCCCGTCGACGAACCGGTCCCAGCCGCGGCGGGCGATGGCGTCGCGCTGCGCGATCGTCCCGCGGCGCCGTTCGCCGTCCACGTGCCACACGGCCTGCCCCGCCTCCCCGGAGACGGTGACCGGCAGCCCCGCCCGCGTCAGCTCGGAGAAGGTGTGCGGCTGATGCCAGTGCACCCAGGCGCCGCCGTACTCGATCGCGGACCCGCCCCACCGCGCGCTCCACGTCCGCCCGCCGAGGCGATCGCGCGCCTCCAACAGCAGCGTGTCGCGGCCGCGCAGCGCGCACTCCCGAGCCGCGGTCACGCCGGCGAAGCCGCCCCCGACGACGACCACGTCCCTCACCGCCGGACCGCCGCGTCGACGGCCACGGCCCCGTCGCGTCCCGCCAGCACGGGGTTGCACTCGACCAGCCCGGCATGGCCCTCGGCGACGAGCGCGCCGATACGCGCGGCCAACTCGGCCACGGCCTCGAGGTCGACGGGCGCGGTGCCCCGCGCTCCCTCCAGCACGGGCGCCCCGCGCAGCCCGCGCAGCGCCCGCTCGATGCGGGCGCGCCCGGCGGGCAGGGGCACGATCGCGACATCGTCGAGCAGCTCGGTCCAGATCCCGCCCAGCCCGACCACGAGCGCCGGGACCACGCCGGCGTCGTGGGCGGCGACGATCAGCTCCACGCCGGCGGGGGCCATCGCCTCGGCGAGCACCGTCCCGCCGTGCTCGCCCGCCAGGGCCGCCAGCCTCGTGTACGCCTCGCGAACCTCCGTGGCGGAGCCGAGCCCCAGCGCCACCCCGCCCAGCTCGGACTTGTGCTGGACGGTGGCGGCGCTCAGCTTCAGCGCGATGCTCGGCCCGAGCGCCGCCAGCGCGCGGACCGCGTCATCGCCGTCGGTCACGACTCGTCCGGCGGGCACCGCCACTCCGGCGTCGCGCAGCCGCTGCTTGGCGACATGCTCGGGCAGCCAGCCGCCCACCTCGCGCGCGCGGACCCGCCGCGCGGTGGCGGCGATCGCGCGCAGCCGGTGCGGATCGGCGGCGCCGCGGCAGAGCAGCGCGCGCGCGCACCGCAGACCGGTGCGCAGACCCGCCGCCGTCGGGACGCCGGCGGCCGCCAGCTCGGCCGCGGCGGCGTCGTCGAGCAGCTCGGGCAGCGTCGAGGCGACGAGCGTCGGCACCGGGCTGAGGCGGGCGCCCCGCATGATGCCGGCGCGCACGTCGCGCCAGGATTCGTCGATCGCGCCGGCCAGCTCGGCCGGCTGGTCGTAGAAGACGAGCACGAGCCCGATCGCCGGGTCCTCACCGAGGGCCCGGACGAGATCGGCCAGCGCGGCGACGTCGCCCCACACCATCGAGGTGTAGTCGAGGGGGTTGGCGACGGTGGCGGCGCTCGGCAGCAGCTCGGCCAGCCGCTCGCGGGTCGCCGGCGCCAGCGCCGGGAGCTCGAGCCCGAGCTGGGCGGCCTCGTCGGCGCCCTGCGCCGAGTCTCCCCCCGAGCACGTCATGATCGCCAGCCCCCGCGGCGCGGGCTCCGAGGGGGGCCGCGCCGGGCGGCGTCGCAGGGCCAGGGTCTTGGCCAGCTCGAGCAGCTCGTGCACGTCGTCGGCCCACGCCGCGCCCGCCTCGGCGACGAGGCTGCGAAACACCCGCTGATCGCCGGCGATCGCGCCGCTGTGGGCGGCCGCCGCCCGCGCGCCGGCGGCCGAGCGTCCGACCTTGAGCACCGCCACGGCCACGCCGCCGTCGATACATGCCGCCAGCGCGTCGGCCAGGCCGGGGCCGCCGTCGTCCTCGAGGTACAGGGCGACCGAGCGCACCCCCTCCTCGCCGGCGAGGAAGCGCAGGTAGTCGGCGGCCGAGAGGACCGCCTGGTTGCCGCTGGCGATCACGGTGTGAAAGCGCAGGCCGCGGCGGCTGGCCAGAGCGTTGACGGCCACGTTGCCGCTCTGGGAGACGAGCGCGACCGCCCCGGGGATCAGCGGCCCCAGCGCGTCGCCCCACAGCGCCACCCGCCCTCCCGGAGAGACGATCCCGTTGCCGTTGGGTCCGCACACCGGCAACCGGTGGCGGTGCGCCGCCGCCACCAGGTCGGCCTGGAGGGTGACGCCGCCCGGCACCTCGGCGAAGCCGGCGCTGAACACGACCGCCCCTCCGCAGCCGCGGGCGCCGGCCTGCGCCACCGCCTCGGCCACCCCGGCGGCCGGGATCGCCACCACGACCGCGTCGACGGCCTCCGGGAGCTCGGCGACGCTCGGCACGCACGGTCGGCCGAGCACCTCGGTCCGCCGCGGGTTGACCCCCCACACCGGGCCGGCGAACCCGATGTGGTCGAGGTTGAGCAGCGTCTGTGCCGCGTAACTCCCGGGCCGGTCCGTCGCGCCGACGACGGCCACCGAGGCTGCCGCCACCAGCCGCCGCAGATCGACGCCCTCAGCGACGCCGGTCGCGGTCAATGGATCGTCGCCTCGACGCCCCGGCGCTCGAGCGCGCGAGCGATGATCAGCCGCTGGATCTCGCTCGTCCCCTCCCAGATGCGATCGACGCGCAGCTCGCGCAGGAAGCGCTCGGCGACGTTGGAGCGCAGGTAACCGCGCCCGCCGAACGCCTGCACGGCGCGATCGGCGCAGCGACCGGCGGCCTCGGAGACGAACAGCTTGGCCATCGAGGCCTTGGCGTGGACGATCTTGGGGTCGGCGCCGCCGTCGACCATGTCGCAGACCTCGAGCGCGAGCAGCCGCCCGACGGTCGCGTCGGTCGCCGAGTCGGCGAGGGGGAACGAGATTCCCTGGTAGTCCATGATCCGCCGCCCGCCCTGCACGCGGTGCAGCGCCCACGCGGTCGTCTCGTCGAGCAGCCGCCACATCGCGCCGAGGCCATGGGTGGCGATCCCGAGCCGCTCCTCGGTGAACCAGCGCCGCTGCAGCGCCTCGCCTTCGCCGACGCCGCCGATCACCGCGTCGCCGGCCACCTCGACGTCGGTGAAGCGGATCGTCGGGTGACCGTGGGGATAGTTGTGGGTAAACGGCGGGTCGTCGACGAACGCAACCCCGGGGGCGCCGGGCTCGACGAGCAGCAGCGTCGGCAGCATGTCGGCGCCGTCGACGACGTTGGCCATCACGATCAGCACCCGGGCCACGTCGCCAGAGGTGACGAACCACTTCTCGCCGTTGATCCGCCAGCCGCCGCCGGGAAGCGGGTGGGCGGTCGTGGCGATGCCGCCGGGGTCCGAGCCCGCCTCGGCCTCGGTGACGGCGTAGGCGTCGCCGCCCTCGCCGGCCAGGGCCGGGCGCACCCAGCGCTCGGCCTGCGCCGGCGTCGCGTCCTCCCACACGTTGTAGACGCTGGGCACGTGCCAGTGCAGGCCGCCGGTGACCCGTCCGAACTGCTCGTTGACGGCGAACCACTCCCGCATCGACCAGCCCTGGCCCCCGAGGCGGCGCGGGACCCGGCCGCCGTGCAGCTCGGCGGCGATCGCCGCCCGCTTGAGCTCGGCGATGGTCTCGTCGGGGAGGCGACCACCGGCGCGCTCGGCCTGCACCTCGAGCGGCATGAGCACGGTCTCGACGAACCCGCGGGCGCGGTCGACAGCGGCGGTCATCGGTCCCACTCGGCCAGCCGGGCGCGGTCGCCGGCGGTCCGCCGCGCGGCCCGTCCGGGCAGGCCGAGCAGCAGGTTGTGGTGGTTGGCGATCACCCGCCGCGCACGGTCGCCGGCGCGTCTGACGTCGGGATCGGGGGAGGGGGTCCGGCGCTCGATGAGCTCGACCACGTCGTGGAGGTAGCGCAGCCATCGCCGCTGGCCGCGGCGCATCACGATCCGCTCGATCCGGGCGCGCTCGGCGACGACCTCGGCCGGCGCGGCGGGCCGTCCGGCGGCGAGCGTGGCGACGGCCGCCGGAAGCTCGCGCTCGGGCTCGGGGGTGATCGACAGCCACGTGGCCCGCTTGACCATGGCGGATACACTACATCAACTGATCACAAAGTCAGGATGAGGAGAATGGACACCACCGCCGCCCCGCCGGCCCCCGCTCGCGGCGCCGGCTCCGCCCTGGAGCCGCGCCTGTACACCGATCCCGCGCTGCTGGCGGCCGAGCAGGAGCTCATCTTCGAGCGCACCTGGCAGCTCGCCGGCCACGTCTCCGCGCTGCCGCGCACCGGCAGCTATCTGACCGCCCAGGCCGGGACCCAGCCGGTGCTCGTGGTCCGCGACGAGGACGGCGGGCTGCGCGCCTATCGCAACGTCTGTCGCCACCGCGGCTCGCGCCTGCTCAGCGGCTCCGGACAGTGCAAGGCGGCGATCCGCTGCCGCTATCACGGCTGGACGTACCGTCTCGACGGCTCCCTGATCGGCGTCCCCGAGGGCCTGGCCTTCGGTGACAAGCTCGACAAGCGCGCGCTGGGGCTGCTGCCGGCCCGGGTCGAGGAGCTGTGCGGCCTGGTGTTCGTCAACCTCGACGCCGCGGCGACGCCGCTGGCCGAGCTCGTCGGCGACCTCCCCGAGCGCCTGGCCCGCTACCGGATCGACACGCTGCAGCCGTTCGCCTTCTCGGGCGGAAGCCGGCAGCCGGCGAACTGGAAGGTGGTGGCCGACAACTACCTCGAGGGCTACCACATCCCGATCGCCCATCCCGGCCTGATGCGCATGCTCGACTACCGCCGCTACGACGTCGAGGTCTCAGAGCACTACGTGTGGTTCGAGTCCCCCCTGCGCGACAAGCCGTCGAGCAACCGTCTGGAGCGGCTGTACGCGCGCATGGTCACGCCGATGCCCGGCCTCGGCGCCGCTGACGAGCGGGTGTGGCGCTACGCCTTCATCTATCCCAACACGACGATCGACCTGTACCCCGACCAGGTCAACACCTGGCAGATGCTGCCCGACGGGGTCGCCGGCACCAGCGACACGTGGGGCAGCTACCGCGTCCCCGGCGCGGACCCGCGCACCCGCCTCGTCCAGTGGGCCAACCAGCGGCTCAACACGCTCGTCTTCGACGAGGACATCGATCTCGTCGACAACGTCCAACAGGGACTCCAGACCCGCGGCTATCGCTGCGGCCCGCTCGGCGCCCGCGAGGCCGGGGTGGCGTGGTTCGCCGACCGGATCCGCGCCGACCTGGCGCCGGCGCTGCGGTGAGCGACGCGCGTGAGCGGATCCTGGCCGCCGCCGTGCGGCGGATCGCGCTCGAGGGGATCGACGCCGTGGCGATCGCGCGGATCGCGATGGACGCCGGGGTGTCCACCTCGCTCGTGCACTATCACTTCGACAGCCGCGAGCGGCTGCTCGCCGAGGCGCTCGAGTACTCGTATGCCCACGCGGGCGCGGTGCGCCTCGAGGGGCTCGACGCTCCCGGCGCCGACGCCACCCACGTCGAGCGCCTGGCCGCGATGGTCGATCAGTGCCTACCGACGACGGCCGCGCTGGCCGAGGACTGGGTCCTGTGGGTCGAGCTGTGGCTGCGCGCCGTGCGTCACGCCGAGCTGCGCCCGGTCGCCGAGGAGCTCTACGCCCGCCTGCACGCGTGGTTCGCCGACGAGATCGCCGCCGGGATCGCCGACGGCGAGTTCGCCCGCTGCGATCCCGACGAGGTGGCCGACCGCACCCTGGCGCTGCTCGACGGCTTCGGCGTCAGGACCCTGATCGGCGACTCGGCGATCCCGCTGGCGCGGGCGCGCTCAGCCGTCCGCTCCGCCCTCGCCCGTGAGCTCGGGCTCGGCGAGCAGCTGCCCGACGCGCCGGCTCAGGCCGGTGCGCCGACGGCGAGGGCCGCGGCGGCCGCCCCCCGGCCGGTGGCCACGGCACCCTCCATGTAGCCGGCGATCCAGTGATCGGAGCCGGCGACGTAGAACGGTGGCTCGTGGGTGCCGTGCAGCGGTCCGACGCGCCCCAGGTCACCGGGTGCCCACGCGGCGATGTAGCCGAGCGTGAACGGGTCCGCGCCCCACAGACGCTCGAGCAGGGCCTGCGGCTCTCCCGCCGCCTCTCCGTAGAGCGCGACGAGACCGTTCAGCACCGCGCGCGAGCGGGATGTCGGCGGCGCGGCGAGAAACGCCGACAGGCGCTCGGGCGGAACGAGCAGCGAGAGCACCCCCGGTCCCTGGGGCCAGGTGGAGCCGAACAGCCACTCGCACTCGGCCAGGCCGTTCTGCCCGCGCGCCTGCCAGAAGGGCTCGTCGTAGGCGGCCACCACCTTGGCGGCCAGCGCGTGGCGCTGGGCGTGCAGCGAGAGCAGGCGCGCCTCGCTCACCCCGGTGATCGTCACTGCCCGCAGCGGCCCCGCCGGGAGCGTGCAGATGACCGCCTCGGCGCGGACGGTCTCCCCGTCGGCGACCGTCACGACGACGCCCGTCGGGGCCACGCTGAGGGCCGTCACCGGCGTTCTCAGGCGCACTCGGTCGCCCAGCTCGGCGGCCATCCGCTCCACCACCGCGGCCGAGCCCTCGGCGCAGCGCAGGCCCTCCCACGCCGCCAGGTCGTAGTACGCCTCGCCGGGCAGCCAGGCGTGCTTGCGCAGCTCGGCGAGCAGCGAGGTGCGCTCCGGCCCGTCGCAGGACAGCGACAGCGCGGCCAGCGTATGGCGGCGATGCACGGCGCTCGAGGCATCGAGCGAGCGCAGCCAGTCGCCGACGCTGAGCTCGTCCAGGCGCCGGGCATCCGGGTGATCCCAGGGCGCGGCCGGATCGACGGTGGCCGCCAGCCGCTCGAACTCCGCGTCGACGCGCGCCAGGTCGGCTCGCTCGGCGCCGGTCATCCACGGGATGGCGTCGCCGACGTGGACCCCGTCGATCAGCCCCCAGCTCATCGCTCCGGGGTCGGCGACGTAGCTGGGCTCGAGGGTGAGCCCGAGCTCGCCGACGAGCGCCCGGTAGGCGTGGTGCTGATGGCCGATGACCTCCCCGCCGAGCTGGACGCGGCGGCCGTCGGCCAGCGTGGCCGCCTCGACCCGCCCGCCGACCCGCGGGCGCGCCTCGAGCACGACGACCTCGGCGCCGGCACGAGCCAGATCACGGGCCGCGGCCAGTCCCGCCAGTCCGGCCCCCAGGACGACCACGTCGCTCACGCGTCACCTCTCCCTCACTCCCGGCTTGACAGCGGTTGCCGTGCCGCGGTAGTTTCCTGACTCGCCGTTCAGTATACGTCTCGACTCAAGGTGATGAATGAGTCCGCGTCCGAAGGTTGACCATCTGCGCAAGCCGCAGATCGTCGCCGCAGCCGCCGAGGTGCTGTACGAGCGCGGTCTGTTCGAGACGCGCATCGGCGACATCGCCGAGCGCGCGGGCACGAGCTCACCGACGATCCTCTACTACTTCGAGTCCAAGGACCGGCTGCTCGAGCAGGCCGTGGAATACGCCGATCGCGGGTTCTACGAGCGTCTCGCCGAGGGCCAGGACCGCGCGGAATCGGCGGCCGAGCGGATCGTCGACCTGATCGAGCAGACGAGTCTCGGCCCGGGTGGGCTCAACGACTACACGCTGTGGATGGAGATCTGGGTGCGCGCCCGGCGCGACGAGTCGGTGCGCGGCTCCTATATCGAGCTCGACCGGCGCCAGCGGTCGCTGATCGCCGACATCGTCCGCGAGGGCCAGCGCGACGGCGAGTTCGATGCCGCCGCCGATGCCGACGACTTCGCCGTCGTCCTCTCGGGCCTGCTCGACGGCCTCGGCGTTCAGGTGACGCTCGGCCAGCCCGACGTCACTGCGCAGCGGATGGTCGACCGCTGCCTGGCCGTCGCCTCCCGGGAGCTGGGGTGCGAGCTGCGCCGCCGCGCCGCTCTGACCGCCGAGGGCCCGGGGCGACGATCATGAGCGACCACCCGCGGAGCACCCGCCGCAGCTTCCTGGCCCGGGCCGGAGCGGCGGCCGCCGGCCTGACCCTTCCCGGCGCGCTCGCCGCCTGCGGAACGACCCAGCCCCTGCCGGCGCCGGGCGGCGCGGCCGGGACGGCGCGCGCCGCCGGACCGGGCGGCCTGCAGCTGGCGCGGCCCGATCAGCCGGTCGTCCTGCCGATCTACGCCGACAACCGACCGATCGCCTCGGGCCTGCGGCCCGAGAAGGGGCCGCTGCAGCTCTACAACTGGGACGCGTACATCGCCCCGGATCTGATCAAGGCCTTCGAGAAGCGCTACGGCGTCAAGGTGCAGATCTCGACGTTCACGACGATGGATGAGGCGGTGGCCAAGATCCAGTCGGGCGCCGTGCAGTTCGACGCGTTCGTGCCCGAGCTCATCTATCTCGAGCAGCTGACCGTCGGCAAGGTGCTCGCCCCGCTCAACCTCGACTACATCCCCAACCTCGAGCGCAACGCGTGGCCGACGCTCGTCAACCCGTGGTACGACTTCGGCAGCCGCTACACGGTGCCCTACACGATCTACACCACCGGGATCGGCTGGCGGACCGACAAGCTTCCGCACTTCGATCCCAACACGTACGCCAACCCGTGGAACGCGCTGTGGGAGCAGGGGCCGAAGATCTCCGGGCTGGTGGGCATGCTCGACGATCAGCACGACGCGCTGGCGATGGCGCTGCTGCGCAACGGAGTGACCGACGTCAACACCGACAACCCGGCGCAGCTGGCCGCCGCCCAGAGGGCCCTCCAGCAGCTGATCAAGAGCGCGAACCTCAAGTTCGACACCAACGAGTATCAGCACCTCGCCGACGCCTCGCTGTGGCTGCACCAGGCGTGGTCGGGCGACGTCGCGGCCGCCCCGTTCTACGCGCCGAAGGGCACGAAGGCGAGCGCGTTTGCCTACTGGTGGCCGCCCAACGGGCACGGGCCGATCAACAACGACACGATGGCGGTCGTCCGCGGCGCCAAGAACCCGGTGCTGGCGCACCTGTTCCTCAACCACGTCCTCGACGTCGAGCAGGCGTTCACCAACTACGGCTTCATCCTCTACCAGCAGCCGCTCAACGCGATGACCCCCGAGGCGGTGGTCAAGCGCCAGCTCGTCGCCCCCAACCTCACCACCACCCTCATCGCCGAGCGCCAGTTCAATGCCGGCTACGTGTCGGGTCCTCTGAGCAGCCGCGGCAACACGCTGTGGGAGAACGCCTGGGCGGCGGTCAAGTCGACATGAGTGCCACGTCGATCGAATCGCGCTCGGCCTACTGGCGGTCGTTCGCGCTGCCCGGGGTGGCGTGGCTGATCCTGTTCGTCGTCGTCCCCGCCTACGCGGTGCTGGCGATCGCCTTCGGCCGGGTCAACTTCCTGTTTGCGCCGGTCCCCTACTGGAACCCGCTGCACTGGAACCCGGGCTACATCTCCAAGGCGTTCGGCGGCTCGCTGCCCGGCGGCGAGTACTGGCCGTCGATCCGCAACACGCTCGTCTACGTGGCCGTCTCGCTGGGCCTGTGCTTCGCGATCGGATATCCCGTCGCCTACTACGTGGCCCGCCACGCCAAGCGGTCCAAGACGCTGCTCATCGTGCTCCTGGTGATCCCGTTCTGGGTCAGCTACCTGCTGCGGATGCTCGCCTGGATCGGCCTGCTGTCCCCGGGCGGATACGTCAACCAGATCCTGCAGTCGATCGGGATCAGCCACCCGCCCGACTGGCTGAACGGCAACCCCTACTCGGTGATCATGGCGCTCGTCTACGGCTACATCCCGTACTTCATCCTCCCGGTGTTCGCCGGCCTGGACCGGATCGACAAGAGCCAGATCGAGGCCGCCCGCGATCTCGGCGCCACCCCGTTTCGCGCGTTTTTGCACGTGACGCTGCCGCTCTCGAAGGCGAGCATCATGGCCGGCTCCGCCCTCGTCATCCTGCCGATGTTCGGCGACTACTACACCAACGACCTGATCTCCGCCTCGCCGCACACGAACATGCTCGGCAACGAGATCAACCTGTTCGTCCAGGGCGGCTCGCAGAAGAACCTCGGCGCGTCCCTGGTGATCGTGCTGATGGCGATCATGGCCGTCGGCATGGCCTACTACCTCTACGCCACGCTGCGCGACCAGCGGCGGATGGCAGCCGGATGACTCACGCCGCCGACATACAGGCGAGCCTGGATGGCGAGCGGAGGCGATCAGCGTGAGCGTCGCGGAGCAACCGACCACCGCCGGGGGTCCGCCGAGCGCCGCGGCGCCCGGCACGCGCCGGACCCTCATTCCGCGCCGCCTGCGCAACCCGTGGGGCGAGCCCCGGTTCCTCGTCGCCGGGACGTGGATCTACATCGCGTGGGCGCTCGTGCCGGTCGTCATCGCGATCCTGTTCTCGTTCAACGCCGGGCGCTCGCGCAGCGTCTGGCAGGGCTTCTCCATCAAGTGGTGGTGGGGCGACCCCAACCTGTCGATCTTCCACGACTCCGACTACACCCACGCCCTCGTGCACAGCGTGCTGCTCGCCGGGCTCGACATGGTGATCGCCACGCCGCTCGGGGTGCTGCTGGCGCTGGGCCTGACGCGCTGGCGCGGCCGCGGCTCGGGGGTGGCCAACTCGCTGATGCTGATCCCCCTGGTCACGCCCGAGATCGTGATGGCCGTGTCGCTGCTCGTCGTCTTCACCCAGCTGGCGCTCGTGCCCTTCAGCCTCATCCACCTCGGCACGACCGCGCAGGTCGTCGGCCAGGTGACGTTCTCGCTCTCCTACGTCGTCATCATCGTCCGCAGCCGGCTGGCGTCGATCGGCGGCCAGTACGAGGAGGCGGCCCGCGACCTGGGAGCGACGCCCGTGCAGGCGCTGCGCCTCGTGCTCATCCCGTTGCTGGCACCGGCGATCCTCGCCAGCATGCTGATCGTGTTCGCGCTCTCCATCGACGACTTCGTCGTCACCCAGTACATGTCATCCAATTCGGCGACGACGACGATCCCCATGTACCTGTACTCCAACGCCCGCGGTGGCACCACCACCCCGGCGCTCAATGCGCTGGCGACGGTCCTCGTCGTCACCACGCTGCTCGGGGTGGCGGTCGCCTACCTCATCTACACCGCGCTCGGCCGGCGGACCGGCAGCGCCGGCAGCGGCGCGTCGGCGCTGCGCGAGCTGTCGGGAATCGAGGCCGCATGAGCGGCGAGGTCGAGCTGCGCGGTCTGTGCAAGCGCTTCGACGGCACCGTCGCGGTCGACAACATCGACGCGCTCATCCACGCCGGAGAGTTCTTCTCGCTGCTCGGTCCGTCAGGGTGCGGCAAGACGACGACGCTGCGCATGATCGCCGGCTTCGAGCGCCCCACATCGGGCGAGATCCTGCTCGACGGGGTCGACGTCTCCCAGACGCCCCCGCACCGCCGCAACGTCCACACGGTGTTTCAGAACTACGCGCTGTTCCCGCATCTGAACGTGTTCGACAACGTCGCCTTCGGCCTGCGCCGGCGCAAGGCCGGTCGCGAGGAGGTGACGCGGCGCGTCGACGAGGCGCTCGAGCTGGTGGAGCTCGGCGGGCTCGCCGCCCGGCGCCCGCAGCAGCTCTCCGGCGGTCAGCAGCAGCGGGTGGCCCTCGCCCGCGCCCTCGTCCTGCGGCCCGCCCTGCTGCTGCTCGACGAGCCGCTCGGCGCGCTTGACGCCAAGATCCGCAAGCAGCTGCGCATCGAGCTCAAGGCGCTCCAGGAGGAGGTCGGGATCACGTTCGTCTTCGTGACCCACGACCAGGAAGAGGCGCTGAGCATGAGCGATCGCGTCGCCGTCATGAGCAATGGACGGATCGAGCAGGTGGGCACCCCCGCGACCGTCTACGAGGATCCGGGGACGGTGTTCGTCGCCGACTTCCTCGGCGTCTCGAACCTGATGGACGCTGAGGCCATCGACGGCGGGGCGGCCCACTGCACCGTCGCCATCGGCGAGTTCACGCTCCGCGCCGGCTGCGGCGACACGGCGGCCCGCGGGCCGGTCAAGGTCGTCGCCCGGCCCGAGCGCGTCCAGCTGCTGGCCCACGGCGCCGCGCAGGAGAACTGCCTGCCCGGGATGGTGCAGCGCACCGTCTACGTCGGCGCCAGCCGCCAGGTGATGATCCGCCTGGTCACCGGCGCCGCGCTGCAGGCATCGGTCGCCAACACCGGCGACGTCGGCCGCTACGAGTCGGGCACGCCCGTCTCGGTCCACATCCCCGCCGACGCGCTGCGCGTGCTCGGCACCGAGGCGCCACCCCCCGTCGACCCGGCGGCCGCGGAGCCCGTCGAGGCCGATGCCGCCGCCCGGCCCTGACGCGCCCATAGACTGACCTGCCGTGAGCGTCGCCGACCTGCTGAAGGGCAAGGGCGTGTGCGTCTGCGGCGGATCCGGAGGCGTCGGCAAGACGACCACCTCGGCGGCGGTGGCGCTGGGCATGGCCGCCCGCGGGGCCAAGGTGGCGGTCGTCACGATCGATCCCGCCCGGCGGCTGGCCAACGCCCTGGGGCTCCAGGAGCTCGCCAACGAGCCGCGCCGGGTCGATCCCGAGCGGCTCGGCGCCGACTTCGCCGGAGAGCTGTGGGCGATGATGCTCGATCCCAAGCGGACGTTCGACGAGCTGATCGAGCGGATCGCCGCCGATCCCGCGCGGGCCGCCGAGATCAAGGCCAACCGCGTCTACCGCGAGCTCTCGACGGCCGTCTCGGGCTCCCAGGAGTTCACCGCGGTGGCCAAGCTCTACGAGCTCCAGCGCGAGGGCGACTTCGATCTGCTCGTGCTCGACACCCCGCCGTCACGCAACGCGCTCGACTTCCTCGACGCGCCTGGCCGGCTCACCTCGTTCCTCGAGGGGCGCGCCCTGAAGGCGTTCGTGCGCCCGACCGGACTGGGGATGCGCGTCCTCGGTCGAGGGGCGGCGCCGCTGCTCAGCGCGCTGCGCCGGGTGACGGGCGTCGATCTCATCTCGGACCTGACGACGTTCTTCGGCCTGCTCGGGGACATGACCGACGACTTCTCCGAGCGCGCGGCGGCGGTCGAGACGATGCTCAAGTCGCCGAGCACCGCGTTCCTGCTCGTCACCTCGGCTCAGGCCCCGGCGATCGACGAGGCGATCTGGTTTCGCCACACGCTGCAGGAGGGAGGGCTCCCGTTCGGGGGGGTGATCGTCAACCGCTATCACCACGACGTGATCGGGGATGCCGCGCCCGCCGAGCTGAGCGCGGCGCTGCGCGAGCAGCTGCCCGCCGGCCTGGCCGGCCGGGTGGCCGCCAACTTCGAGGACTATCACCTGCTCGCCCGGCGCGACCGGCGCAACGTCGCTCGCCTCGTCTCAGAGCTCGGCGAGGATGGCGCGAGCTCGCCGATCCTCGTCCCCCACCTCGACGACGACGTCCACGACATCGAGGGCCTGGAACGCGTCCGGCGCTACCTGTTCGCCTCTGATGCCGAGCGTGCGGAGCTGATCGCCGAGCTCGTCGCCTGAGCGCCGCCGGCGACGTGCAGCGTGTACGTCGCCCCGCCGCCGGGCGCCCACGTCGACCAGCGGAGCACCACCGCCTCCCAGTCCTCGCGCGCGACCGGCTCGCCGCCGGCGAGCATCGTCAGCCGGTCCTGGTGCAGCAGCTCCCACACGGCCTGCTCGGCCAGCGACAGCTGCTCGGAGGCGCGCCACCCCGGGTGCGCGACGCCGGCCAGAGCGGCGACGGTGGCGAAGTCGATCGCCGGGCCGAGGGTCTGCACGAGCTGCTCCTTGAGCGCCTCGACCTCGGGCCGCGCCCGGGCGCCGCGCTCGGCGTGGGCGATCACCGCGTCGGTGACGTCCTCGGAGTCCTTGGTCGCCTGTCCCCAGCCGCGACCGAGGCCCAGCTCGCCGAGGGGGACGGGCGGCCCCTCGAGGACCTTGAGCCGCGTCCGCTCGGGCGCCCAGCGGCGCTCGTCGTGGTCGATCATCTCCCCCTTGACCCACGGGCGCACGAAGCGGCGGTCGAGCTCGGCGCGGTCGAGGTTGAACACGCGGGCGGTGTGCGGGAACTGACGTAGCTCCAGGTGATAGACGGCGGTCACTCGGCCGGCTCGTGGCCACGCTCGCGGAAGCGCTGGCGGGCCTCGGCGATGGAGCGCTCGGCCGCTTCGCGATCGCGCCAGCCGGCGGGCTCGGAGTGCCGGTCGGGGTCGAGGTCCTTGTAGACCGAGAAGAAGTGAAAGATCTCGTCGCGCAGCTGCTTGGGCAGCTCCTCGAGCTCTCCGTAGATGTTCCAGCGCGGATCGCTCGTCGGGACGCACACGACCTTGTCGTCCTGGCCCTTCTCGTCGGTCATGCAGAAGATGCCGATCGGGCGCACCGGGACGAGGCAGCCGGGGAACGTCGGCTCCGACAGGCACACGAGGACATCGAGCTCGTCCCCGTCGAGACCGAGCGTGTCGGGGATGAATCCGTAGTCGGTCGGGTACACGACCGACGCCGAGACGAAGCGGTCAAACCGGATCGCGTCGAGGGCGGGGTCGTACTCGTATTTGTTGCGACTCCCCTTGGGGATCTCGACCATGCACATCAGCTCGTCGTCGGCCATCCCACGGAGCGTATCTCGCCGCAGACGCAGAACGAGCGGGCCGGAGCCCGCTCGTCGCTGCAGATCGCGCTCCCCCTGACTACTTACGAGCCCCAGGACTTACGGTGTCGTGCCTGGTGGGCATAACACTCCCGGTCTTCGGTGAAGACCGAGTAGGGAGCGGTCTGCCCTTCAGGTTAGCGAGATGGGGCCTGTGCCGCCTCGGCGAGCAGGTCGTCGGCGACCGCGCACAGGTCACTCTCCAGGTGACCGCAGAGGGCGTCGCGGAGGATCGCGCGCAGGTGCTCGGCCAGCTCGTCGACGAGCGCTGAGACCTCCCGCGCCGCCGATTGCATCCCGGTGATGACCGCTCGCTCGCTCGCGATTGCGTGGGCGACGCGCTCGGCCAGGGCGGCGCGCTGCTCCGGGGCGGCGCAGATCACGGCCAGCCGTTGGGCCAGCCGGCCGCTCGCCGGCCCCTCGGGCTCGAGCAGTGCGCGCAACGCCAGCAGGTAGTCGGTGAGGGCCTCGGACGGCGCCAGGCGCTCGCATCCCATCTCAAAGCGGGCCAGCGCCCAGCTCAGCTCGCCGGCGCCGAGCGAGCGGCGGGACACGAGCCGGTAGAAGGCCCGCAGCTCCTCGTGCTGGGCGGCCGGGATCAAGGTCAACAATCCGGTCGCGCCTCCGCTCACCCGTCCGCTGACGCCGATCGGGACGGCCCGCCAGCTTCCCGCCTCGCTGCGGGCGTAGGCGATCGGACCGAGCGCGTAGCCACCGCGCTCGAACAGCCGCAGCGCCGACAGGATGCGGCGAAACCGCGCCCGCGCCACCGCCACCGGCGGCTGGTCCGGGGGGTCCTCGGCGATCGCCAGCAGGGCGAGCACGTTGGGCTCCTCGCTCTCGCCCCACACGGCCTCCGGCGGGGCGTCGCCGAGCGCGTCGCCGCGGATCAGCGACAGGCCCTCCCCCAGCTCCAGCTCGTTCGTGTCGGGATCGAGGGCGATCCCGAGCACCGGCGCGACCACGGTGGCGATGCAGTGGCCCTCGTAGAGGGCGTGCTCGAGCTCGGAATAGGCGGCCTCGAAGTGCGCCGGCTCGAAGCCGAACTCGCTGCGCTCGGAGAACACCGCGGCCAGGAACGCCTCCAGCACGGCCTCGGCCAGCCCGCGGCGGTCATCGGGCACCCTGACCTCGCCGCGCTCTACCAGGTAGGCGTCGAGCCCCTCACTTCCGATCAGCGCGCGCGCCGCGTCGTCATGGCTCGGCAGCGCCACCAGCGCCGGGCGGCACGCGGCGATGAACTCCCCGGTCAGCGACCGGTAGACGTACAGCGCCCGCCCGCGCGACCGGCCGCCCCCGCGCTCCTGGGTGAGCTCGAACGGGATCTCGGCTCCCCGGGCCGCCTCGGCCGACAGACGCCCGGAGGCGTCGACGGTGTAGGTCTCGAGCTGGCGGTGCAGGGCGGCGTTGCGCACCCGGGCGGTTTCTGCGCCGCCGGCCGCACTCCTCCGTGCGCAGCGCGCCTTGCAGGCTCGCTACGCGCGCTCCTCGATCTCGCGCAGGTGGGCGACGTTGCCCTCGTCGTCGGGTTCGTGGGAGGGCGCCGTCGCCAGCCAGGCGTCGAGGATCTCGACCAGCTCGGCCTCCGAGGTGGCGCGGAGGCTGAGCGCCAGCACGTTGGCGTCATTCCAGCGCCGAGCGCCGGCCGCGGTGGCCGCGTCGGCGCACAATGCCGCGCGGATCCCCGGGATCTTGTTGGCGGCGATGGACGCGCCCGTCCCCGTCCAGCAGGCGACGATCGCCTGCTCGGCGCCGCCGTCGGCGACCTCGCGCGCCGCCCGTTCCGATGCCCAGGCCCAGTCGGGGCGCTCCCCGGGAACGTAGGCGCCGTGCAGCACCGGCTCGTGCCCGCGGACACGGATGAGCTCGGGCAGTGCGGCGGCGACGCCCGTCAGCTCGTCGGCGGCCACCGCGATGCGCATCGTCCTGCGATCAGGCGGGTCAGGCGGCGGCGACGGCCGGCTCGCGCGCGTCGGCGGAGTCGAGCTCCTCGCCGCAGTCGGCGCCCAGCCACTGACGCCCGTAGGCGCGCATGTCCTCGATCAACGGCACGAGCGCCCGTCCCTTGGCCGTGAGCACGTATTCGACGCGCGGCGGCACCTCGGGGAACGTCTGACGCTCGACGACTCCCTCCTCCTCGAGCGCCCGCAGGCGCAGCGAGAGGGTCCGGGGGCTGATCCCGGCCAGAGATCGCTCGAGCTCGCAGAAGCGCGAGCGTCCATCGGCGAGGTCGCGGATCACGAGCAGCGTCCACTTGCCGCACACGATCTCGGCGGTCCGGCAGACGGGGCATGTGTCGTCCATT
The DNA here is from genome assembly GCA_963744845.1 of uncultured Solirubrobacteraceae bacterium. Lineage (GTDB taxonomy): Bacteria > Actinomycetota > Thermoleophilia > Solirubrobacterales > Solirubrobacteraceae > Palsa-465. The sequence continues at coordinate 799,454 of CAVUVE010000004.1, read as the reverse complement.
GCCATCACCTGTTCAGTTTAGCGCACGGCACTTCACCAACTGAAGTGTCGGCGCCGGCTCAGGCGACGTCGCGCAGCTTCTGGGCCTCGGCCAGCGACTGCAGCTTCTTCAGCGACTGGTTCTCGATCTGGCGGATCCGCTCGCGCGTGACGTTGAACGTGCGCCCGACCTCGTCCAGCGTGCGCGGATGCTCCCCGCCCAGGCCGTAGCGGAGTTCGAGCACGCGACGCTCGCGATAGCTGAGGTTCTCCAGCGCCTCGCGCAGCGCCTCCTTGGTGAGGATCTCGGCGGCGCGCTCGTACGGCGACTCGGCCCGCTCGTCGGCGATGAACTGGCCGAACTCGGACTCCTCCTCGTCGCCGACCGGCTTCTCCAGCGACACGGGAGCCTGGGCCGAGCGCTTGATCGACTCGACCTCCTCGGGCTCGATCCCGGTCACCTCGGCGATCTCCTCGGCGGTCGGCTCGCGGCCGAGCTCGGTCACGAGCTTGCGCTCGGCGCGCCCGATCTTGTTGAGCTTCTCGACGACGTGCACCGGGATGCGGATCGTGCGGGCCTTGTCGGCGAGCGCGCGGGCGATCGCCTGGCGGATCCACCAGGTGGCGTAGGTCGAGAACTTGAAGCCCTTGCGGTAGTCGAACTTCTCGGCAGCGCGAACGAGGCCGAGCGTGCCCTCCTGAATCAGGTCGAGGAACGGCAGGCCCTGGTTGCGGTAGTTCTTGGCGATCGAAACGACGAGACGCAGGTTGGACTCGACCATCTTCTGCTTGGCGTCGAGGTCGCCGCGCTCGATCCGCTTGGCCAGGTCGACCTCCTCCTGGGCGGTCAGCAGGCGGACCTTGCCGATGTCCTTGAGGAACAGCTGGAGCGAGTCGGTCGTCATGTCCGGCTTGAGGTCGAGCGCCGTCTTGGCCTTGCGACGACCGCGCTTGTCAGGTGCGCGCTCAACCTCGGTGGCGGCCAGAGCCGGATCGACCTCCTCGACGAGCTCGATCTCCGCGCGCTCGAGGAAGCCGTGCAGCTCCTCGACGTCGGCTTCGTCCAGATCGAGCTCGGAGACGGCGCCGGCGATCTCCGAATACGTGAGGACGCCGAGCTGCTGGCCACGGTTGACGAGGCCCTTGATCTCTTCGAGTTCCTGCAGTTCCGCTACAGACATCTGATTCCGTTTCCGTCGTTGGCGGCGGCCCTCGCGGTGCCGGCGCTGAGTTCAACCACTCGGACCGGCCCGCCTAGAGCGTAGGCCCGCTACTCAAACATAGTCGGCGACTATAGTCACTATACTTTCTGAAGGCAAGGTCAGCGACGGGCCTGGGGAAGCGTGAGGGCAGGACCCCCGTATGCGCGTTGAGCGCCGGCTCTCGGCGCCGTCGTGAACCTCTTATACATAGAACAACCGGAAGCGGCGCAAAGTTACGCCTCGATTTGCTGGGAATCGACAAGCGGGGCCCCGGTGCGCGATCATGGCCTGTCATGAGTGACAAGCGCCAGCCCGGAGTCCTCGGCTCCCTCCCCCGCACCCGGCCCCATCGGCGCAGCGACAAACGCGCCGGCGCGCCGGCCGCTGCGGCCCCCCCGGAGCCCCCGGCGCCCGTCGCGGCTGCGGAGCCCGGCGCGGCAACGGCGCCCGCCAAGCCGAAGCCCGGGCCCAAGCGCGCGGCCAAGCCCCGGACCGCGTCCGGCGCCAAGGCCGCCGCCAAGCCCGGCCGCGCGTCCGCCGCCGCGGCGAAGCCCGCGCCGAAGCCGGCCGCCAAGCCCGCGGCCCCGCGCAAGCCCAAGCGGACCCCCACTATCGAGCCGGTGTCGCCGCCCGCCCCCACCCCCGGCGCGGTGGAGACGGCCGTCCAGGCCGCCGCCGAGCTGGCCGAGATCGGCCTGCAGGCCAGCGCGCGCGCGCTGCGCCGGACGCTCTCCCGTCTGCCCCGACCCTGAGGACCGGTCCCATGGAGATCACTCCCGCATCCGACGCAGCGGCGAGCAGCGGCCCGGCCGAGTGGTTCACCGGCGCCGTCTCGATCCAGGCCGTCGGCACCGCCGAGGCCCCCGGACGCACTCAGGCGGCCCTCGTGTCGTTCGCCGACGGCGCGCGGACGGCGTGGCACACGCATCCCTACGGGCAGCTCCTGCACGTGCTCCACGGCGTGGCCCGCGTACAGAGCGAGGGCGGCGAGCCGGTCGACGTCCCCGCCGGGACCTCGGTGCGCTTCGCCGCCGGCGAGAACCACTGGCACGGGGCCAGCCCCGGCCACGCGATGCTGCACCTGGCCGTCCAGGAGCTCGGCGAGGACGGCGGTCCCGCCCGCTGGGGGCGCCACGTCAGCGACGCGGAGTACCAGGGCCTGGCCGGCTGATCGCGACCGTCCGGCGATCGACCGGGCATCCGTCGCGGAGTTACGTATACTCACCCGCCATCAGCCGAGCGGTCGCGTCTCTGGACGCGGCCGGCGGGGGAACCAATTGCGGACCTGAAGCCGGGTCCGCCGGGGCGAATCGGTCCCGTAAAAGACCGTAGCGCCATCCCAGCGCGAGCCCGTCAGCTCACCTCGTAGGCAATGAACCCCGATGGATCGATTCATGGTGAAACGACGCCCCTACGCCTATGCCCTGCTCGCGCTGCTCAGCGCCGGCCTCCTCGTCCCGCCCGCCGGCTGGGCCGCGTCCGGCGGCTCGGGCCTGTCCGGGACGGCCTCCGGGTCCTCGGGCTCGCCGATGGCCACCACGCCGGACCCGACGACGAGCCCCACCCTGCAGAGCGGTGACATCACCGTCAGCACGAGCGGCGGCGGGATCACCCTGCAGACCCGGGCATCGGCGATCCTGCGCCGGAGACTGACCTTCTCGGGCAGCGCCCCGTCAGCGGCCGGCCAGACGATCGAGATCCAGCGCTCCGGCCACCAGACGAACTGGAGCTGGGCGCCGACCGCCCAGACGACCGTCGGCAGCGACGGCTCGTTCGCCGTGACGTGGACGACCGACCACATCGGCCGCTTTGCCATCCGCGCGGTGATCACGTCCGGCCACAACGCACAGTCGGCGTCGGTCACCCCGTCGGTGACGGCGACGGTGTATCGCCCGTCGAAGGCGAGCTGGTACGGCCCCGGCATGTACGGCAAGCGCACCGCGTGCGGGACGACGCTGACCAAAAGCACGATCGGCGTCGCCAACAAGTCGCTGCCATGCGGCATGAACGTGGCCATCTACTTCCACGGCCAGACGCTGACCGTGCCGGTCATCGACCACGGACCGTATGTCCCCGGACGCGATTGGGATCTGACGGCGGCGACGGCCCGCGAGCTCGGGATCGACGGCGTGGCGACGATCGACGCCGTCTCGCTGCCGTCGCGCTGACGAACCGCTCAGCGGGCGATGTCGGTGCCGCTGGCGGCGGCGGCGAACCGCGCCTCCTCGGCGGTGTCGATCAGCTCGTCGGCGGTGCGACCGTCCTCGCCGAGCACGGCCACGCCGACGCTGGCGATGAGCGGCGCCCCGCGCCACGTCGCCCCCGCGCCGACCGCCTCGGCCACCCGCGCGGCCAGCGCATGGGCGTCGACGCGCGCCGTCTCGCGGGCGATGATCCACGCCCGGCCGTCGGTCTCGGAGACGAGGATGTCGTGGCGGCGCACCGCGCTCCGCACCGCCTGGGCGAAGTGCTCGAATGCGGCCGTGGCCGTCACCGCGCTCTCGGTCGCCGCGACGCGCTCGGCGTCGTCGAGCTCGACGAGGAGCAGCGACAGCGGCGTGCCGTTGGCCCGGCCGATCGCCTCCTGAAGGGCGCCGACCCACAGCGCGTCGGCGGTCGGCGGGCGCGTCGGGGAGACGATCGGGTCGGGGTCGGCAGCCGGCGGCTCCGGCGACGGCGCGGGCGCGACAGCCGTCGGCTCCGGCTCCGGCGCGGCGGGAGCGGGCTCCGGCGCCGCAGCGGCCGGCTCCGGCGCGATCACGCCCTCACCGCCCGCCGCCAGACGCTCCAGGGCGGCGACGCGCAGACGCGCGCAGACGAGCGCCAGCCGCTGCGCGAGGTCAGCCGCCAGTTCCCCGTCCTCGGCTCCCAGCTGGGCGCGCAGCGCCGCCCACAGCACGGCCTCCAGAGCGTCGACGGCCCGCACCGTCGCCGCCGGATCCCGCGCCCCGGCGAGCTCCCCGGCGCTCGCGGCGAGCGCGCCCAGCGCCCCCTCGGGCTCGAGCCGGCGCAGCTCCAGGTCGTCGGCGAGCGCGCGCAGGACGGCGTCGCAGAGCGGCGGGCCCTCGTCGACGAGGGCACCGGCCAGGAGCGCCGGCGCCGCCGGGAGCGGGGCGTCCTCGACGAGGGCGAGCAGCCATCCCTTGGCGAGATTCGCCGCCCGGGGCAGCAGGGCGTCGATCGGAGCGTCGGCGACGGGTCGGGCCCGGCGCCGCCGCGGTGCAGACGGCGGCATTGCGGTCTTCTATCACGCCCGGTGGCCAGTGCGCCGGGTTGCATCTCAATATGCTGGGGAGCCCCTCCGGCTTTCCCATGAGACCGCGATGTCGACCACGTTGATTGCAATCGCCGACGCGCGCGCGAGCGTGCTCGACGTGATCTCGCCGCTCGATCCCGAGCCGGTGGCGATCGATGACGCGCTCGGGCGCGTGCTCGCCGAGGACGTGCGCGCCACCGCGGACGTCCCTCCCTTTCCCTGCTCGGCGATGGACGGCTATGCGATCCGCGCCGGCGACGCCGGCCGGCGTCTGAGGATCGTCGGCGAATCGCGGGCCGGCACCCCGGCCGAGCACGCGGTAAGCGAGGGCGAGGCGATCCGGGTGTCGACCGGCGCCGCCATCCCCGCCGGCGCGACCGCGGTCATCCCCCAGGAGGAGGTTGCTCGCGAGGCCGACGAGATCGAGACCCGCGCCGCCTCCGCGCCCGGTGAGCACATCCGGGGAGCCGGCGAGGACATGCGCGCCGGCGCCCTGCAGCTGACCGCCGGCTCGCGCCTGGGCGCGGTCGACCTCGGGGCGGCCGTGGCCGCCGGGGCGGGCACGCTCTCGGTGACCCGCCGTCCGCGGGTCACCGTCCTGTGCACCGGCGACGAGCTGCGCGCTCCCGGCGAGCCGCTCGGCCCGGGCGAGATCCACAACTCCAACGCGCCGATGCTCATCGGCCTGGCCACCGCCGCCGGGGCCCTCGCCGGCGTCGCCCGGCGCCTGCCCGACGACCGCGCGGCGACCGAGCGCGGAATCGCAGAGGCGCTGCAGAGCTCCGACGTGGTCATCATCTCCGGCGGCGTGTCGGTCGGTCCCCACGACCACGTCAAGCCGGCCCTCGCCGAGCTCGGCGTCGACGAGGTGTTCTGGTCGGTCGCCCTCCAGCCCGGGAAGCCGACGTGGTTCGGGCGGCGCCGCCGGGACGGGCGAGGAGCCGAGTCGCCGCTCGTGTTCGGCCTCCCCGGCAACCCGGTCTCGGCGGTCGTCACCTTCTCGCTGTTCGTGGCTCCGGCGCTCGCCGCCCTGCAGGGCGGTCCCGCGCCGCGCCCGCCCCACGCCGAGGCCGCCCTCGCCACCAACGTCGAGCGCAATCCCCGCCGTGACCAGGCGATCCGGGTTCGCCTCGAGCTCGACGGGGAGAGCTCCGGCCGGCGCGCCCTGACGGCGTTTCCCAACGGCGCGCAGGGCTCGCACATCCTCACCTCGCTGCTCGGCGCCGACGCGCTGGCGATGATCCCGATGGGCGAGGGCGAGCTGCCCGCCGGCACCATCGTCGCGCTCGAGGCGCTCGCGCGCTGATGCCCATGCTCGCCCCGCTGCTCGTCGTGCTCGCTGCCGTGTCGGCGTTCGCCGCCCGCCGGCACCGGCGCAATCAGATGCCGGCGCGGGCGATGATCGTGTCGCCGCGAAAGTCAACGGTGATCGAGCGTGACGGCGCGGTGCGCTCGGTGCAGTCGGCCGAGCTGACCGTCGACGAGGAGGCCCTGGAGAAGCTGTGGTCGCCCGCCAACCTCGAGAACCTGGCCCGGACCTACTGGCGCTTTCTCTCCCGGGTCACGCTCGGCCTGATTCGCGTCGTCTACGAGGAAGACAGCCGCTCGGTCGTCCTCATCGCCAAGCCGCTGACGCTGCTGCGCTTCGGCGCTCCGGAGTACACGATCGAGGATGACCACGGCGAGGTCAGATGGCGCATCCGCGACGGGCTGCTCGTCGCCCGCGCCGGCCGGGGATGCGGGTTTCTTGCCCTCGACGTGCGCCGCCACCACGCCGATGACAGCGGCCGGCGGCGGCTGCGGATCGAGGTCGAGGTGGCCAACTTCTTCCCGTCGATCGCCGCCGGCTTCAGCATCCCGGTGTACGAGATGACCCAGTCGACGATCCACGTCCTCGTCACCAACGCCTTCCTGCGGTCGCTGGCCAAGCTCGATCTCGCCACCTCGAAGGTCGGCCAGCTCGCCGACGCCGACGAGCCCGCCGGGTCCGAGCCTCAGCCGTAGCTGGTGATGCCGAGCTGGCGCATCTTGGCGCGGTCGTGGCGCGCCGAGATCCGCCGCACGGTGCCCGAGCGCGAGCGCATGACGAGCGACTCGGTGCTCGCCCCGCGGTCGCCCTGATAGCGCACGCCCTGCAGGACGTCGCCGTCGGTGACCCCGGTGGCCGAGAAGAAGGCGTTGTCGCCGGCGACGAGGTCATCGCAGGTGAGCACCCGATCGAGGTCGTAGCCGGCCGCCACGGCGGCCTCGCGCTCGGCGTCGTCGCGGGCGTACAGCCGTCCCAGCAGCTGGCCGCCGATGCACTTGATCGCCGCCGCCGAGATCACCCCCTCGGGCGTGCCCCCGATCCCCCACAGCAGGTCGACGGGCGTGTCCTCGGAGACCGCCAGCATCGAGCCGGCGACGTCGCCGTCGGTGATCAGGCGCACCCGCGCGCCCGCCTCACGGACCTGGCGCATGGCGTCGTGATGGCGCTCGCGATCGAGCATCACGACCATCACGTCGCGGATGTCGGTCTGCTTGCGCTCGGCGATCAGCCCGAGCGTCTCGCCGAGCGGGCGATCGAGGTCGAGCAGGTCGGCGATCTCGGGGCCGCCGGCGATCTTCTCCATGTAGACGATCGGCCCCGGATTGAACATCGTGCCCCGCTCCGAGAGCGCGATCACAGCAACCGCGTTGGGCATGCCGAGCGCGGTCAGGCGGGTGCCCTCGAGCGGATCGACCGCGACGTCGACCTGAGGCGGCGTGCCGTCGCCGATCGACTCGCCGTTGTAGAGCATCGGGGCCTCGTCCTTCTCGCCCTCGCCGATGACGACGATGCCGTCCATCGAGACGGTGTCGAGCACGGCGCGCATGGCGTCGACGGCCGCCTGATCGGCTCCCTCCTTGTCGCCGCGTCCGATCTCCCGCGCGGCCGCGAGCGCGGCCGCCTCGGTGACGCGGACCAGCTCGAGGGCGAGGTTGCGATCGGGCTTGGAGGAGCCGCTGCTCACAGGACCCCCGGGGGCTTGCGGCGGGCCCCGCTCTCCTGCGAGCGCCAGATCGAGCCGGCGAGGATCAGCAAGTCGGCGCCGAGGGCCACGAACCAGCCCGTCGTCAGGCCGATCTCCCCCGACGGGGTACCGGGATGGTCGATCGGACCCACGAACAGGGTGAGTACGAGGGCCACGAGCGCCGTCACGGCCGTCAGCTCGCCGCGGGGCCACGACAGGGCATGGCCGCGCATGATGATGTAGGCGAGGATCACCGGGGCGACGGCCGCGATGAGCAGGATGAAGCGCAGGAGCGTCAGCGCCGCCCAGCCGGTGCACGTCGACTTCGGCCCGTGGCAGCTGGACAGAATCGCGTGCCGGTTGCCGAGCGTGTACCAGCTCAGAAACAGCGATATTCCCAACAGGATCCCCCCGACGACCGCGACGAGCTCGCCCCGATCGAGCGCCTTGAAATTCATCGGCTGGCAGCCTAACCGGTTTCCCAGCGGCATGAGACCCTATACCGGTGCTGCGCTTCGACGAGCTGCTGCCCGGACCGGGCGAGGTGCAGATGGACGAGCTCGTGGCCGGCGCGGCGCTCGCCGACCACGCCCCGGGCGACCGCCCGTACGTCGTCGCCAACTTCGTCTCCAGCGTCGATGGACGGGCCACGTTTCACGGGCGCTCGGGGCAGCTGGGCGATGACGGCGACCTAGAGGTCTTCCGTGCGCTGCGGCGCGAGGCCGACGCGGTCCTCGTCGGGACCGGCACCCTGCGCGCCGAGCGCTACGGGCGGATCCTGAAGATCCCGGCCTCACGCGAGCGCCGTCGGCGCCAGGGGCGGGCGCCCGAGCCGCTGGCGTGCACGATGACGCGCCGCGGCGACGTGCCGTGGGACATCCCCCTGTTCGCCGAGCCCGAGGCCGAGGTCGTGGTGTTCAGCGGGGTCGAGCTCGACGTCAGCGGCGTCGCCGCCCGCGTCGAGGTCGTCGTCCTGGACCCGTTTGACGTCAGCGCCGCGCTGCGCCACCTCCGCGCTCAGCGCGGGGTCCGGTCGGTGTTGTGCGAGGGCGGCCCGACCGTCCTGGCCGCCCTCGTGCGCGAGCGGCTCCTCGACGAGCTGTTCCTCACGCTCGCTCCGGCGCTCACCGGCGGCGGCACCGGGCCGGCCCTGACCTCCGGCCCCGAGCTGCTCGAGCTCCGCGGCCTCGAGCTGGCGGGCGTCCTGGAGCGGGCCGGCTCGCTCTACCTTCGGTACCGGCTGCGCAATTAAGGTTTGGTTCATACGCCGCCCTGCCACACTTAAGGGAATGGAGACGCGGGAGCGCAGCCAAGCCCCGGTTCTCGCTGCGCTCGACGAAGCCCGCGAGCGCACGCTCGCGCTTGTCGCCGCCGTGTCCGACGAGGATCTCGAGCGCGTCCACTCCACCTTGATGAGCCCGCTCGTCTGGGATCTCGGGCACATCGCGGCCTTCGAGGACCTGTGGCTCGCCCACCGCTACGGCGAGCGACCGCTGCTGCGCGAGGAGCTGGCCGACGTCTACGACGCCTTCGAGACCCCGCGGGCCGGCCGTGGCGACCTCCCGTTCCTGGCGCCCGACGAGGCCCGCGAGTACCTGGCCGAGGTTCGCGAGCGCGCCCGCGAGGTGATCGACGACCGCGGTGTCGGCGACGGCATCGTCGCCGAGCTCGTCCTCCGTCACGAGCACCAGCACAACGAGACGATGCTCCAGACCGTGCAGCTCGCCCAGCTCGAAGGCTACGAACTGCCCCGGCGGGCCGGCCCCGAGCCCGCCCCGCCGGCCGGCACCGGGCTCGAGCTCGTCGAAGTCGGGGCCGGGCCGTGCACGATCGGCGCTCCGGCGGACGGCTTTGCCTACGACAACGAGCGCCCCCGGCACCGCACCGATGTGCGCGAGTACCTGATCGGACGCACCCCGATCACCAATGCCACCTACCTGACGTTCGTGGAGGGAGGTGGGTATGAGCGGCGCGAGTGGTGGTCCGACGAGGGCTGGGCCTGGAAGGAGGACTACGACATCACCCGACCACAGAGTTGGACGGCCGACCTCCGGTCGGAGTGGCGCCTCACGGGACTCGAGCCACTTCATCCGCACCGACCGGTCGTGCACGTCTCCTGGTTCGAGGCCGACGCCTTTGCCCGCGCGCACGGCGCTCGTCTCCCCACCGAAGCCGAGTGGGAGAAGGCGGCGACCTGGGATCAGGAGAAGCTGGTCGCCCGCACCAATCCGTGGGGCGAGGAGCCGGCCAGCGCCGAGCGCCACGCCAACCTCGATCAGCTGGGCCGGGGCCCCGCGGTCGCCGGCGCGTACCCCGAGGGCGCATCGCCGTGCGGGTGCCTGGGCATGATCGGCGACGTATGGGAGTGGACCGCCACCGCGTTTGACGGCTACCCGGGGTTTGCCCCCTACCCCTACCGCGAGTATTCCGAGGTGTTCTTCGGCGGCGATTACCGGGTGCTGCGCGGCGGCTCGTGGGCGACCCGACCGCGCGTCGGGACGGCCACGTTTCGCAACTGGGACCTGCCCGCGCGGCGCCAGATCTTCTCCGGGCTGCGCATCGCCAGGGACGCCCGATGACGGTTCCGGGATCGCCGGACGTGCGCGTCGACTCGTGGCTGAGCGACCACGAGGAGCGGTCGCTGGCCAACGACGTGCTCGACGGCCTCACCAAGCCGTTCAAGGAGCTCTCTCCCAAGCATCTCTACGACGCGCGCGGCTCCGAGCTGTTCGAGCGCATCTGCGAGCTGCCCGAGTACTACCCGACGCGAACCGAGCTGGCGATCCTGCGCGCCCGGGCCGACGAGATCGTTCAGCTGACCGGCGCCGGCGAGCTGGTCGAGCTCGGCGCCGGCGCGTCGGTCAAGGCCCGCATCCTGCTCGACGCGATGCGCGAGGCGGGCACGCTGCGGCGCTACGTCCCGCTCGACGTCTCCGAAAGCGTGGTCGCGGCGGCGGCGGCCGCCCTCATCGACGAGTACCCCGGGATGGTCGTCCACGGCGTCGTCGGCGACTTCGAGCGCCATCTCGAGCACGTGCCCGGCAGGGGCGGCACGCCGCGCCTGGTGGCGCTGCTCGGGGGGACGATCGGGAACTTCCCGCCCGGGACCCGGCGCGGCATCCTGGCCAAGATCGCCGGCCTCCTCGGCGAGGGCGACCGCCTGGCCCTCGGCGTCGACCTGCTCAAGGACAGCCACGTCATCGAGGCCGCCTACAACGACTCCGCGGGCGTGACGGCCGAGTTCAACCGCAACCTGCTCCACGTCCTCAACCGCGAGCTCGACGCCGACTTTCTGCCTGACGCCTTTGACCACGTCGCGTTCTTCGACCGCCAGCACGAGTGGGTGGAGATGCGCCTGCGGGCCACGCGGCCCTGCTCAGTGCTGGTCGGCGGCCTCGATCTCCGCGTCGAGTTCGCTGCCGGCGAGGAGCTGCGCACCGAGATCAGCGCCAAGTTCACCCCCGAGCGCGTCGAGGCCGACCTGCAGGCCGCCGGCCTGGCGCTCGACCGCTTCTACACCGACGACGAGGCGCTGTTCGGGCTCGCCATCGCCCGGCGCGGGTGACCGCCGAGTCGGGCGCTACAGCCGCTCGACGAGCATCGCCTGGCCCATCCCGCCGGCCACGCACATCGACTCGATCCCGTAGCGCCCGTTGCGGGCCTGGAGGCCGTTGAGGAGCGTCGTCATGATCCGCGCCCCGGTCATCCCGAACGGGTGGCCGAGCGCGATCGCCCCGCCGAAGGGGTTGAGCTGCTCCTCGGAGATCCCCAGCTGCTCCTTGCAGGGCACGATCTGCGCGGCGAACGCCTCGTTGATCTCGACGATGTCGATGTCGTCGATCGACATCCCGCTCTCCTCGAGCAGCGCCTGGATCGCCGGGATCGGGCCGAGGCCCATCAGCTCGGGGCGGATCGCCGCCACCGTCGAGTGCACGATCCGGGCCAGCGGCTTCAGACCGAGGCGCTCGGCCTTGGCGTCGGACATGACGAGGACCGCCGCCGCCCCGTCGTTGAGCGGGCAGGAGTTGCCGGCGGTCACGGTGCCGTCGGGCCTGAAGGCCGGCTTGAGCTTGCCCAGCACCTCCATGGTCGTGCCCGCCCGCGGTCCGTCGTCGCGGGCGACGACCGTCTCGGGCACCTCGATCTCGTTGCCCTCCTTGTCGGTGTCGGTGTGCGCGGGCACGGTCACGGGGACGATCTCGGCGTCGAAGTGGCCGCTCTCTCGCGCCTGGACGGCGCGGTCCTGGGAGATGACGGCCCACTCGTCCTGCTGCTCGCGGGTGACCGAGCAGCGCTCGGCGACGTTCTCGGCGGTCATCCCCATCGGGATGTAGACGTTGTACAGCGACCCGTCGGAGCCGTCGAGCTGCGGGTGCTTGGCCTCCTCCATCATCCCGGCGCCCAGCCCGGCCCGCGACACGGCCTCGACGCCGGCGGCGAGGTACTGGTCGCCCTCCCCGGCCCGGATCGCGTGCGAGGCCATCCGGATCGCCATCAGCGAGGAGGCGCAGAAGCGATTGACGGTGCAGGCCGGCACGTGGTGATCGAGGCCCGACAGCAGAGCGGCGTTGCGCCCGATGTTGTAGCCCTGCTCCCCGACCCCGGAAGCGGCGCCCATCAGCACGTCGTTGGTCTGCGCGAAGTCGACATCGGGGTTGCGCTCGATCAGGGTGCGGATCGGCAGAGCGGCCAGGTCGTCGGCACGTACGGTCTTCAGCGACCCCTTCATGGCCCGCCCGATGGGCGTGCGGATGGCGTCGACGATCACGGCTTCCGGCATCTGGTGGCTCTCCTTATCCGATGGTCGGAATGATGGTGTGGCGCTACAGCCCGAGGCCGCGCACGCCCTTCTCGCCCCATCCGAGATGGTGGGCGAGCTCGTGGCGCACGGTGCGCGTGACCTGCGCCTTGAGCAGCTCCGGGTCGTGACCGAAATCACGCATCAGCGTGTCCCGGAAGATCACGATCCGGTCATGGAAGTAGTCGCGGGCGACCGTGTCGCCCTGATAGAGGCCGTAGGCGCGCTGCCGACGCCCGCCGTCGTCGGAGACGACGACCGCCACGTGCTCGAGCGCGCGATGAAACTCGAGCGGCAGTTCGTCGATCGCGGAGCGCACGAGCGCGCGGAAGTCCTCGTCGCTGGTGAGGGCGAATTCGTCGTCGTCGTCATCCTCGGCCTCGAGGCTCTCGCCCCATCGATCCTCGGCCGCGAGGCGCTCGGCCCGCTCGACGATCTTGTCGAAGTCGGCCTCGGACTCCGGCTCGCGCCAGCCGGCGAGGCGGACCATCGTGGCGAGGACGACGCCGCCGATGATGACCGCGCCGGCGGCGAACACGGCGATGCCCTGCAGCAGCTTGACCGGGAACGAGTCGCTGAAGCCGACGACGACGCTGACCGCGCCGAGCCCGATGGCCATGGCCGCCGCGGCCGAGAGGAGCACGCGACGCAGGGAGGGCGGAGACGAGGAGCCACGCATGGGCTATCGCAGGGTGCGGGCGATGACGAGGCGCTGGATCTCGTTCGTGCCCTCGTAGATCTGGGTGATCTTGGCGTCGCGCATCATCCGCTCCACCGGATACTCCTTGACGTAGCCGTAGCCGCCGAGCACCTGCACGGCCTCCACGGTCACCTTCATCGCCACGTCGGAGCAGAACAGCTTGGCCATCGCCGTGTACTTGCCGCGGTCGGCATCGCCGCGGTCGATCTTGGCGCATGCCTGATAGAGCAGCTCTCGCGCCGCGGCGCACTGGGTCTCCATGTCGGCGAGCTTGAACTGGATCGCCTGAAAGGAGTTGATCGGCTTGCCGAACTGGCGGCGCTCGCGGGCGTACCCGGCGGCGTAGTCGGTCGCCCCCTGGGCGATCCCGAGCGCCTGGGCCCCGGCGCCGAGACGGGAGACGTCGAGCGTGCCCATCGCCACCTTGAAGCCGTGATTGACCTCGCCCACGATGTTCGAGGCGGGGACGCGGACACCGTCGAAGATCGGCTGCCCGGTCGGCGAGCCGCGGATGCCCATCTTGTGCTCGAGCTTGCCGACGCTGAAGCCCGGCCGATCGGCCTCGACCACGAACGCGGTGATCCCGCGGGAGTGGCCGGCCTCGCGGTCGGTGACGGCGAAGACCACGTAGAAGTCGGCGATCCCCAGGTTGGTGATCCAGTTCTTCGTCCCGTCGATCACCCACTCGTCGCCATCCTGGACGGCCCGCGTGATCATCCCGCCGGGATCGGAGCCGGCCTCGGGCTCGGACAGGGCGAACGCCGGCGACCACTCCCCGGACGCGCAGCGCGGCAGGAAGCGGTCCTTGAGCTCGTCGGAGCCGAACAGCTTGATCGGCAGCGTCCCCAGCTCCTGGATCATCAGGATCAGCGCCGTCGAGGCACATGCCTTGGCGATCTCCTCGATCGCCATGTTGAGCATCAGCACGCCGGTGCCGGTACCGCCGTGCTCGGTCTCGAACGGCAGGCCGAGGATGTCCTGCTCGGCCAGCAGCGCGCGCAAGTCGTGCGGGTACTCGGCCGTCTCGTCGATCTCGGCCGCCCGCGGAGCGATCCGGTCTCGCGCGATCTCGCGAATCGTGTCGCGAAAGTCGAGATGTTCCTGGGGAACGGTGTAGAGCTCGGAGAGGGCGGACATTCCGCCCTGGATCCTACGTCACCGCGTTGGTCGGCGAGGTCTTACAGCGCGGAGGGGTGACGCACGACGTAGTTGCCGCCGTCGGCAAGGTTCCCGGTGGGGTTCGACAGCCAGCGCGGACCCGTGCCGGCCGGCGTGGTGGGGCCGTAGTGGGCGGTGTCGAAGGCGATCCCGGCGATCACGATCCACGTGTGCCCGGCGTCGGCGTAGATCGTGACCCACTTGCCCGGACCGGGCGCCCCGTAGGACTCCAGCTCGGTCGAGTCCTCGGGGGAGGAGAGCATGCCGGCCCCGTGCAGGGCGAAGCTGACCGCGCCCGAGCAGTCATAGCCGCTGTCGTTCCAGCGGCCATGGCCACCGGCGTAGATATAGGGCTTGTCGATGATCTGGTTCGCGGCCGCGATCATCGCCTGGACGGCCGGGGGAGCGCCCGCGGGGGCGGTGGCGGTCCCGTCGGCGTTGATCGTCGCCTTGCTGACGGCGCCGCCGGCGAGCGCGGTCGCGACCACCTGGCGCAGGACCCGCGTCTGGTCGTAGGTCACGACGCCGTCGGCCGTCAGCTGGTGCGCCGTCTGGAACGCCATCACCGAGGTCTTCGTCGTCGGCCCGAAGTCGCCGTCGATGCTCGTCGGGAACCCGGCCACCGTCAGGTAGCCCTGCAGAACGCGGACGTCGTGGCCCTTCATCCCCTGCTTGAGCGTGCGCTCGCCGAGATGTTGGGAGCCGCCGTCCTGGACAACGGGCGCCATCACCGGATCGCCGGTGGCGGTGGGATCGGCCGTCTTGGCCGTCGCGTGGTTGCTCCGGCGCGCCTTCGTCTTCTTGCCCGTCGTCGAAGAGCCGGAGCCCAGGCCGCCGCCGCCGGTGACGCTGGCCGCCTGCATGACGGCGTTGGGGACGCCCTGCACGTGCACCTGGTGGGTCCCGCGGTCGACGGTCACGACGACACGCTTGGCGTCGGCGCGATGGGCGGTATCGGGGTCGCCGGCCCGCGCGGTGCGGGCGAGCGCCGGGACGACCGAGGCCAGGCTGGCGAAAACCGTGAGGAGTCCCGCCAGGAGCGGAACGGCAGCACGACGGACTTGAAACACGACTTACCCTTCTCTTTCGCGTGCCTTCGGGGTTAGCTGACGGGCTCGCGCTGAAAGAGTTGCGCTACGCCGGTACTCCGGCGATTCGCCCCTGGGACCGTGGTCCCAATCGGGTTCCCCGATCGCTCCGGCTTCTGGACGCCTCGGCGATTCGGCTTTGGGTGATTATCGGCAGGGCACAGTACACGAAGAGCAAGATCTCTGTCATGGGGTGCGTGATGGGCAGGAAAATGCAATGCTGGCGCGACCGCTGGTGCGTACTAATCTCGAGGCGTGCCCTCCGACTACACGCCCCAGGAAGTTGCCGCCCTGCTTGACGATGACAGCGTGCAGCTGATCGACGTCCGCCAGCGCCACGAGCACGAGGCCGGCCGGATCGCCGGAGGCCGGTTGATCGAGCTCGGCGAGCTGTCGGCCGCGGCCGGCTCGATCGACCAGTCGCGGCCGGTCGTCTTCTACTGCCGCAGCGGCGGACGCTCGGCGATGGCCACCGAGGCGTTTGCGCAGGCGGGCTTCGATGCCCACAACATGACCGGCGGGCTGCTCGAGTGGCAGGCTGCCGGACTGCCGATCGAGCCCGACGACGGCGTCGTCGCCGCGCCCTGACCGTTCAGCGGTTCGATCCGCGCACGCCGTGGCGAGGTGAGCGAGGGCTCACCGCTTCCACTTGATCGAGCATCCGACGGGGGTCGTCTGGGCCCGCGGGGGGTCCTCCCCGGCGAGCACCGCGTCGAGCGCGTCGCGCAGCCACACGGCCCGCTGGCCGGGGTCGTCGTAGTCGCCATCCGGCGCGCCGCGGTAGCGCAGGGTGCCGTCCGCGCCGAGCACGAACACGTCGGGCGTCGTCTTGGCCCCGTAGGCGCGGGCGACGTCCTGGGAGGCGTCGTGCAGATAGGGCATCGGCCAGTCCTCGCGCTCCACGCGCTCGCGCATCGCCTCCGGCGAGTCGCGCGGGTAGCGGTCGGCGTCGTTGGCGTTGATCGCCAGCACGCGCACGCCGCGCCCCGCGTAGTCGCGAGCCACGTCGGCGATGCGCTCGTGCCAGGCGAGCGCGTACGGGCAGTGGTTGCAGGTGAACACGAGCACCGTCGCCGGCGCGCCGTCGGGCGACCACGCCTGCCCGGCGGTGTCGGAGAGCGTGAAATCCGGCGCGCGGGCGCCGAGCGAGACCGTCATGGCGTCACCTCGTGGACGGCGGCGCGCAGCGCCGCGCGCAGGTCGTCGGGGTCGGGCGTCGGCGAGATCCGCCCGTCGCGACGGCGGTAGACCCGGCAGGTCAGCCCGGTGACCTCGGCCTCCGCCCCGCCGTCGCCGACGACGTCGACGCCATCGACAAGGATCGTCGGCGAGCCGATGAATCCGACGGCGGCCGCCTCATCGTCGGTGTGGATCTCGCGCAGCTCGATCTCGGGGCTCTCGAGTCCCAGCTCGGCGGCGGCGGCGCGCAATTCGGTCAGCGCCCGCTCGGTCGAGGGGCAGCCCTCCCACCACAGCAGCTCGAGCTTGGGCGCGCGCGTCACCCCTTGAGATTAGGACGCTCGGCGAGCGAGGCTCAGTGGCCCGTCAGGCCACGGTCCAGGTGTCGCCGGCCATCAGCAGGTCGGCCAGCTGAGCCTCGGTCGCGGGCGCGGCGGCGCCCCGCTGGCGATAGACCGGCCGGTCGACGTCGCGGAAGATCCCGATCGGCGTCGGCCCCGTCGGCGTCTCGGCCAGCTTGGCCAGCGAGAAGGCCAGGCCCGGGTCCAGGCGCGCCGGATCATGGACGAGGAGGGCGTCCTCGCCGACCGTGGCCACGTCGACGATCTCCAGGCAGCCGTCGGCGCCGCGGATGACGCCGCGCTCGCCGCCGGCGCCGAAGCGGATCGGCCGGCCGGCCTCGAGCCGGATCTGGTTGTCGTCGCGCACGTCCTTGTCGGTGAGCGCGCTGAACGCCCCGTCGTTGAACACCGGACAGTTCTGGTAGATCTCGACGAGGGCCGCCCCCTCGTGGGTGGCGGCGGCGCGCAGCACGTCGGTCAGGTGATGGCGATCGCGGTCGATCGTCCGCGCCACGAACGTCGCCTCGGCGCCGAGGGCGAGCGCGACCGGGTTGAACGGGTGGTCGGCGACGCCGAACGGCGTCGACTTGGTGATCTTTCCCACCTCGGAGGTCGGCGACGCCTGGCCCTTGGTCAGGCCGTAGATCTGGTTGTTGAAGAGGAGGATCTTGACCGGCACGTTGCGGCGCAGGGCGTGGATGAGGTGATTGCCGCCGATCGACAGCGAGTCGCCGTCGCCGGTGACGACCCAGATCGAGAGCTCCTCGCGCGCCGTCGCCAGTCCGGTCGCCAGCGCCGGCGCCCGGCCATGGATGCCGTGCATCCCGTAGGTGTCCATGTAGTACGCGAAACGCCCGGCGCAGCCGATGCCGGTGATGAACACGATCCGCTCCGGCGCGATGCCCAGCTCGGGCATGAACTGCTGGACGGCGGCGAGGACGGCGTAGTCGCCGCAGCCCGGGCACCAGCGGGTCTCCTGATCGGACTGGAAGTCGGCCTTGCTCAGCGTGGCACTCATCGGTGGTCGTCCTCCCGCACTATTGACGCTCCGCGATCTGCTCCAGGATCTCACCGGCGAACAGCGGCTGGCCCTGGATCTTGGTGAAGGACTCGACGTCCACGAGGAAGCGGGCCCGCAGGATCGAGGCCAGCTGGCCGGAGTTCAGCTCGGGCACGAGCACCCGCTCGAAGGAGCGCAGGACGTCGCCGGTGTTGGACGGCAACGGGTTGAGGTGGCGCAGCTGCGCGGAGGCGACCTTGTAGCCCGCTCGCCGGGCATTGCGCACGCCGGCGCGGATCGAGCCCTCGGTCGAGCCCCAGCCCAGGATCAGCAGGTTGGCGCCGGGCTCTGAGTCGACCATCAGCGCCGGCACCTCGTCCGCGACGGCGGCCACCTTGGCGGCCCGCAGCTCGGTCATCCGCTCATGGTTGGCGCCGTCGTAGGAGATGTTGCCGCTGCCGTGGGCCTTCTCGAGGCCACCGATGCGGTGAGCCAGCCCGGGGGTCCCGGGGATCGCCCACGGCCGGGCGAGCTTCTCGTCACGGCTGTAGGGCTCGAATGGGCCGTCGCCGTTCTCCGGCGGCGTCGCAAAGGCGGGGTCGATGCTCGGCAGCACCGCCGGGTCGGGGATCATCCACGGCTCCGAGGACGAGGCCAGGAAGGTGTCGGAGAGCAGGATCACCGGCGTCCGGTAACGGATCGCGATCCGCGCCGCCTCGAACGCGGCCTCGAAGCACCCCCCGGCGGTGCTCGGCGCGATCACCGGCAGTGGGCTCTCGCCGTGGCGGCCGTGCAGCGCCATCAGCAGGTCGGACTGCTCGGTCTTCGTCGGCATGCCCGTCGAGGGACCGGCACGCTGGACGTCGATGACGACGAGCGGCAGCTCGAGCATCACCGCCAGGCCGATCGTCTCCGCCTTGAGGTCCATGCCCGGCCCGCTGGTGGCGGTCACGCCGAGCTTTCCCCCGAACGACGCCCCGAGGGCCATTCCGGCGGCGGCGATCTCGTCCTCGGCCTGGATCGTCGAGACGCCGATGTTGGCGTGGCGCGAGAGCTCGTGCAGCAGCTCGGAGGCCGGCGTGATCGGATAGCTGGCGAGCACGAGGGGCAGCCCGCTGCGCACGCTGGCGGCGATCAGGCCGAGCGACAGCGCGGTCGTGCCGTTGACGTTGCGGTACGTCCCCGGGGGGACGTCCGTCGCCGGGTTGACGCGGTACTGGACGTCGAGCAGCTCGGTCGTCTCGCCGAACGACCAGCCGGCCTTGAACGCCGCGAGGTTGGCCTGGGCGATGGCCGGATCGCGCGCGAACTTGCGCTCGATCCAGCGCTCGGTCACGTCGGCGGGCCGCCCGTACAGCCACGAGATGACGCCGAGCGCGAACAGGTTCTTGGCGCGTCCGGCGTCCCGCGTCGAGACGCCCTCGATCGCCTCGACGGCGCGCGTGGTCAGCGTGCTCATCGGGATCCGGTGCAGCCGGTAGGCCTCGAGCGAGGCGTCCTCGAGCGGGTTCTGCGCGCCGTAGCCCGCCTTCTCCAGGTTGCGCTTGGTGAACGCGTCCTCGTTGACGATGATCGTCGCCCCGCGCCGCAGCTCGGCCATGTTGGCCTTCAGGGCCGCCGGGTTCATCGCCACCAGGACGTCGGGGTGGTCGCCCGGAGTGAGGATGTCGCGCGAGGCGAAGTGGATCTGGAACGCCGACACGCCGGCCAGCGTGCCCGCGGGGGCGCGAATCTCAGCTGGGAAGTTCGGCAGCGTCGCGAGGTCGTTGCCGACGACCGCGGTCGCGTCGGTGAAGCGGCTGCCGGTCAGCTGCATTCCATCCCCCGAGTCGCCGGCGAAGCGGATGATGACCCGCTCCAGCTCCTCGACTGCCTTGCTCATAGCCCCGTCAACTCCGTCCAACTCGCGTACCTGAGGGTTCCCATACTAACCCTCGCGCGGACGCGGCCGGTTTGCGTCATGGCGAGAACGGTGATCTTGTGGGCGTGACCGAGCACGAGGACCACGACAAGCTCGCCGACGAGCTCGAGCAGGAAGGCGATCAGCTCCAGGAGCGCAGCGCCGAGCTGCGCGACGAGATCTCCGAGACCCGCGACGACTGGCGGCGCAAGCGTGCGGACCCGGGCGTGCCCGGCGCCCCGCCACCCGAGGACGATGAGCCCGAGGACCGCGCCGACGAATCCGAGGACCACTCTGACGAATCCGAGGACGACTCCAGCAAGGACGAGGACGACAACAACGAGTCCGAGGACGAGTCCGCCGCCTAGCGCGGATCCTCGCGGTCGACGTTCCAGTAGCGCAGCACGTAGGCCCGCTCCCCCTCGGTATCGGGCCACGGGGAGACGCCGATGCGCACGATCGTTCGCTGACCGCCCTCGTAGTCGCCGTATAGGAGGTCGATCCACAGGCCCCGCTGCTCGCGGATCGCGTCGCGCACCTCGCCGTAGCCCGCCTCCTCGGGATCGCGCAGCGCCCCCTGCCAGTACCCGGTGTCTCCGGCGGGGATGTACAGGTCGAGCTGCTGGCGGCGAAACTCCTTGAGGCTGGGCTGCACCTCGACCGGATTCCCCGTCGGCTCGGAGTCGTCGAACAGGCGAGCGCCACGGGGGACCACCTGGGTGGCGCGCGGAGGCTGGGCGCGGGCCCGCCAGCCGTGCAGGACGCCGAGGCCGGAGCCGCCGTTGCGCAGCGCGAGCGCCAGGTAGACGACGTCGTTGGCGAACTCGACGGCCGCCCCGTGGCCGGGCACGTTGAGGATCTGCCCGTCGCCGAAGCGCACCCGCTCGAGCGGATCGCTCTCCCGCGAGGGGATGAGCACCGGCCGGACGCCGGCCAGCAGCGACAGCTCGGCGACGCGCGCCGAGCGGTTCGCTGACTGGACGGAGCCGTACGTGGCCACGGCGAGGATCAGCGTCCCGCCCGCCGTGGCCAGCGAGGAGATCGTGACCCAATCGGCCATCGGACCCCGACCTCACCCGCCGTGATGTGTCGCGGCCGGGACGCGTCCCCGGCCGGGCGTGCGTCTAGAGCTTCTGGACGTTGATGGCCTTGGGGCCCTTGGGCCCGGCCTCTTCCTCGTAGGACACCTTGGCGCCCTCCGCGAGTGAGCGGTATCCGTCTGCCTGGATGCTCGAGTGGTGTACGAACAGGTCCCGGCTGCCCTCATCGGGAGTGATGAAGCCGAACCCCTTCTCGTCGCTGAACCACTTGACTGTTCCGGTTGCCATCAGGCTTTCCCCTCCGGGGATTTCAGTGCTGCTACCCGGAGGTCTTGCCACCCGAGATCTGCACCTGCGTGTCGCCGCACGATCATTCGAGCGACCTTTCGCGCGGGAAGGTAGCACGGCGGACGGCATCGTTCGTCGCCGAAGGGCCGTCGTTTCACGATCCGGTCACACGTCATCATCCGATTCATGGACGATCCGATGCCGGTGCGCGGCGACACGACGATCCCCCTGCGCGAGATCACCATCCGAGCGACCCGCTCCTCAGGCCCCGGGGGCCAGCATGCCAACACGGCCTCCACCCGGGTCGAGGCGACGTTCGATGTGGCCGCCTCGCAGTCGCTGACCGACGAGCAGAAGCGCAGGATCATCGCGCGCGCGGGCCCGCGCGTGACCGCGGTCGCCCAGGACGAGCGCAGCCAGGCCCGCAACCGGGAACTGGCCCTGGAGCGGCTGGCCCGGCGCCTGTCCAGCGCGCTGGCGGTCCGCCGCCCGCGCCAGAAGACCCGTCCGACGAAGGGGTCGGTGGAGCGCCGTCTGCACGGCAAGCGCGCGCGCTCGGAGCGCAAGCGCCATCGTCGGGGTGGGTGGGGACCGGATTCCGAATGACGCGCTGGTACATCGACGGGATGAATGTCATCGGCACCCGTCCGGACGGCTGGTGGCGCGACCGCGACGCGGCGATGCTCCATCTCGTCGACCTGCTCGAGCGCTGGGCCGCGGTCGAGGGGGAGGATGTCGTGGTCGTCTTCGAGCGCGCGCCCCGGCCGGCGATCCGCTCGACGGTGATCGAGGTCGTCCACGCCCCGCGGCCCCGACGCGACGCGGCCGACGACGAGATCATCCGCCGGCTCAAGCGCGAGCCGCAGCCCGCGCTCGTCCGGGTCGTCACCTCCGATCGCTGGCTCGCCGACCAGGCGATGCACCTCGGAGCGGGCGTCCACGGAGCGGACATGTTTCGCTCCCTGCTCGACGGCCACTGATTTAGACAGTACTTCACTCGGCCTTGCCACAATCTCAGTGATGGCCGATCAACCTTCCCGCCGCTCTCCGCCCCCGCCGCGCGGCCGCGCCCAGCCCCCGGCGCCCGGTCAGCACGGCTGGCGGGTGACCCCGGCGCCCGACGGGCGGGGCACCCCGGAGGGTCCCCGCCCCCCCGGTCGTCCCCGGTCGCGGTGGTGGGGCGCGGCGGCCGCCATCGTCTGCCTGCTGGCGCTGAACCTGTGGATCTCCTCCCAGGCCCTGTCGCCCAACGCGCCGGTGCGCATCCCCTACAGCCCGACGTTCCTCAGCCAGGTCCAGAACGGCAACGTCCAGGAGATCTCCTCCAAGGGCGACAGCATCCAGGGCACCTTCAAGTCCGCCGTTCGCTACCCGTCCACCGCCACGACCACGGCGACGAGCTTCGCGACCCAGGTGCCGTCGTTCGCCAACAACCAGGAGCTCTCCTCGCTGCTGCAGTCAAAGCAGGTGACGATCGATGCCACCAATCCGAACCCCGGCCCCTCGCTGTTCACGAGCGTGATCCTCGGCTTCGGCCCGACGCTGCTGTTCATCCTCCTCATCGTGTTCTTCATGCGCCGGGCGGCCTCCGGCGGCGGCGCCGGCGGGCTGATGTCGTTCGGGCGCTCGCGGGCGCGCCGGGTCGAGGCCTCCGACCAGCACGTCACGTTCAATGACGTCGCCGGCATCGACGAGGCCAAGGAGGAGCTGACCGAGATCGTCGACTTCCTCAAGAATCCCGACAAGTACCTCAAGCTCGGCGCGCGCATCCCCCGCGGCGTGCTCCTCTCCGGACCCCCGGGCACCGGCAAGACCTTGCTGGCGCGGGCCGTCGCCGGCGAGGCGAGCGTGCCGTTCTTTCAGATGTCGGCCTCCGAGTTCGTCGAGATGATCGTCGGCGTCGGGGCCTCGCGCGTGCGTGACCTCTTTCACCAGGCCAAGGAGGCCGCCCCGGCGATCATCTTCATCGACGAGCTCGATGCCATCGGCCGCTCGCGCGCGTCCGGCGGCCCCAACCTCTCCGGCGGTCACGACGAGCGCGAGCAGACGCTCAACCAGATCCTCACCGAGATGGATGGCTTCTCTCCCCGGGAGAGCGTGATCGTGCTCGGCGCCACCAACCGTCCCGAGGTCCTCGACCTCGCGCTGCTGCGTCCCGGCCGCTTCGACCGTCGGGTCGTGGTCTCGCCCCCGGATCGTGCCGGACGCGAGGCGATCCTGCGCGTGCACACTCGATCGGTCCCGCTTGCCCCCGACATCGACCTGGGCTCGATCGCCGCCTCCACCCCGGGGATGGTCGGCGCCGACCTCGCCAACCTGGCCAACGAGGCGGCGCTGCTGGCCGCCCGGCGCGGGCACTCCGAGGTGCAGCGGCCGGACATCTCCGACGCGCTGGAGCGGATCATCCTCGGCGCCGAGCGCAAGGTCATGATCTCCGACGAGGACCGCCGGCGCACCGCCTACCACGAATCCGGGCACGCGATCATCGGCATGCTCACCCCCGGCGCCGACCCGGTCCGCAAGGTCTCGATCATTCCCCGCGGTCAGGCCCTGGGCGTGACCTTCTCCGCGCCCGATGCCGACCGCTTCAACTTCGACGAACGCCATCTGCTCGCCCAGATCAAGGTGGCGCTCGGAGGCCGGGTCGCCGAGGAGGTCGTCTTCGGCGACCTGACGACGGGCGCGGAGTCCGACATCCAGCAGCTGACGCGGATCGCCCGCGGAATGGTCGGGCGCTGGGGGATGAGCCCCGCGATCGGGCCGATCGCCGTGCTCCCGGCCGACGGCAACGGCCCGTTGCTTCCCGGGGTCAGCGAGACCTCCGAGGAGACCCAGCGCCTGATCGACGAGGAGGTGCGCCGGATCGTCGAGACGGCCCACCAGGAGGTCACCCGGGAGCTCTCCAGCCACCGCCCGAACCTCGACGCCCTCGTCGCCGAGCTGCTCGCCCACGAGACCCTCGACCAGCACGATGCCTACGCGGCGGCGGGACTGCCGGTCAACCGCGAGGCCGTGCCACCGGTCCTGCCGGCAGGGCCGCTTGCCCACGACGTCGATCGTCGACGTCGGCGCCGACGCTCCTCCCGCGCGCTGACCGACGTCAATCGCCGAGGCGCGTCATCCGCGCCAGCGCCTCGTGGCACTCGACGACGCGCAGCTTGACCGGATCGGTGTCGGCGCGATCGTGCACCAGGTCCCAGGTGCGATCGGCGATCTCACGGGCGTTCTCCGGGGTGGCGCTCTCCCACAGGCGGTCGACCAGCTTGATCTCGAAGCTCTGGATCTGGGTGGCGGGGTCGCCGGGCTCCATCCGGGGCAGCGGCTCGCCCGTCGTCTCCTTCCACATGCCGGTGGCCACGAGCAGCCGGTTGCGCAGTTGAATCTGGTCCATGGCGGCCATCATCCTAGCCCCGCGGGAGCTCCTGCCGAGTCGATAGGAGCATCGCGAACAGATCCCCGTCTCGGGCCACCCGGTCGAGCACCTCCTCGGTCTCGAACGTGAGCATTTCCGGCTCGCCGGCATCGCGACACGCCTGCACCTCCTCCCAGCGGACCGGCGTCGACACGGTGGGTCGCTCGCGAGCGCGGACCGAGTAGACGTTCACGGTCGTCTTGTGGTCGTCGTTCTGGCTCCAGTCGACGAGGACCTTGCCGCCGCGCAGGCGCTTGGTCATGCGCGAGACGACGAGCTCGGGGAGGCGCTGCTCCAGCAGCTCGGCGACCTGACGGGCGAACGGCTTGGTCTGGCCATAGGTGACCGCGTCGTCGTTGAGCGGCACGTACATCTGCATGCCCTTGGAGCCCGAGGTCTTGATCACGCTCTCCAGCCCGAGCGCGCCGAACATCCCGCGCAGGACGAGCGCCACCTCGCAGCACTCGACGATCCCCGCCGGCGGGCCCGGATCGAGGTCGAACACGAGCATCGTCGGGCGGTCGGGATCGGCGGCCAGCGACAGCGACGTGTGCAGCTCGATGTCGGCGAGGTTGGCCAGCCAGACGAGCGTCGGGCGATCCTGGCACAGGGTGTAGTCGACCCCGCCGACGCGCACCGTCTGCACCCACTCGGGGCGGTGCGAGGGCGACTGCTTCTCATAGAAGTACGGCGCGTCGACGCCGTTGGGATAACGCTTGAGCGTCAGCGGGCGGTCGTGGAGGTGGGGCAGCACGGCGGGGGCGATCCGGGCGTAGTAGGCGATCAGGTCGCCCTTGGTGAAGCCGGCCTCGGGGTAGAGCACCTTGTCCCAGTTGGAGATCTTCAGCGCGCGGCCGTCGACGTGGACGGCGAGGGAGCCGTCGGGCAGGCGATCGACGTCGTCGAACAGCGCATCGGGGGTCGCCGGATCTGAGTCCGGCGGATCCTCGCGCACGACGACGGCCGCCGGCTTGTCGTCGCGCAGGCCCTTGAACGACGGTGCGCGCATCACCCCCTCCCCCGTCCACTCGCGAAACTCGATCTCGGCCACGAGCTCGGGCTCGACGAACTCGGCGTTCCGCGGGAGCTTGGGCGCGGTCGTGAACGGCGATGTGTCGCGCCGCAGCGGCGCCAGACGCGCCCGTAGCTCGTCGAGGGTGCGCTCGGTGAAGCCCGTGCCGACGCGTCCCGCATAGCGCAGCCCACCGTTCTCGCGATGCCCCATGAGCAGCGCCCCGATGCGGTCGGTCCGCCGCCCCTCGCCGGGCAGCCAGCCGGCGATCACCAGCTCCTGGCGGCGGGTGTGCTTGATCTTCAGCCACGCGCCGGTGCGCCGTCCCGGCTCGTAGCGGGAATCCAGGCGCTTGGCCACGATCCCCTCCAGCCCCTGCGCTTCGGTGGCTGACAGGAGCGCCGCTCCGTGTCCGGGATGCGCCGCCGGCACCCGCCAGGCCGGACCGGAGAGCTTAAGCTCCTCGAGGCGCGAGCGCCGCTCGGTGTAGGGCAGCCCCATCAGCGAATGGCCGTCGAGGTAGAGCAGGTCGAAGATCGCGTAGACGACCGGCGAGGACTTCGATAGGCGGCGGATCGAGCTCGGCGAGGTGACGTGCATCCGCCGCTGCAGCCGCTCGAAGCTCGGCCGGCCGGCGTCGTCGAAGGCGACGATCTCGCCGTCGAGAACGACGTCGCGCATGCCGAGGTCGCGCAGGATGCCGCGCACCTCCGGATAGGCCTCGCTGATGTCGTTGAGGTTGCGGCTCTCCAGCCGCAACCGGCCGGGCTTGATGTAGGCGATCGCCCGCACCCCGTCCCACTTGACCTCGAACGACCACCGGCTCTCGTCGCGCGGGAGCTGGCCGGCGCCGGCGAGCATCGGGGTCAGGCGCTCGGGCATCGGCTCGCGCCCGGGATCGGCGGGCGGGTCCATGCGGTGGATCATCCAGTCCTTCTCGGCCTCCGCATCGCCCTTGCGCCCGATCGGGAACAGGCCGTAGCGGCCGCGCAACCGCTCGCCGTGGAACGTGATCTCGACCTTCTTGTCGGTGAACTCGTGGGTGTCGAACGTCCCCTGATCCCAGATCCGCATCGACCCGGCGCCGTACTCCCCCTTGGGGATGTCCCCGGAGAAGTCCAGGTACTCGAGGGGGTGGTCCTCGGTGTGCACGGCGAGCCGATTGTCGGCCGGGTCGGGCGGGATCCCGTTGGGGATCGCCCATGAGGCGAGCACGCCGTCGTGCTCGAGGCGCAGGTCCCAGTGCAGCCGCGTGGCGTGGTGCTCCTGGACGACGAAGCGGCTCGCCCCGGGGCCGTCGCCGCCGCCGTCGCCACCGGGCTCCGGCGTGGACTGAAAGTCGCGCTTGGCGCGGTAGGGCTTGAGCTTGTCGGCGGCCATGGTCGCTCCAGTCCAGAAGACTAGGCTGGGATGCCGTGCGCATCGTCACCTGGAACGTCAACTCGTTGCGCGCGCGGCTGCCGCGCGTCCTGCAGTTCCTCGAGGAGCACCGGCCGGACGTCGCCCTGCTGCAGGAGACCAAGTCGGCGCGCGACGCGTTCCCGGTCGAGGAGCTGGCCGACGCCGGGTACGCCGCGGTTCACAACTCCGGTGGCCGGTGGGCGGGGGTGGCGATCCTCGCGCGATCGGGACTGTTGATGGACGAGCCGCAGCTCGGTCTCCCTGACGACCCCGTGGCCGACGAGGCGCGCTGGTGCGAGGCCCGCGTCGACGGCGTGCGCTTCGCCAGCGTGTACGTCCCCAACGGCCGCACCCTCGACAGCCCCGAGTATCCGCGCAAGCTCGCCTTCCTCGACGCGATGGCAACGCGGATCGCGCAGCTGTCGGCCGGCGACCTCGTCGTCGGCGGGGATATGAACATCGCGCCGTCGGATCTCGACGTCTATGACCCGGCGGCGTTCGTCGGCGGCACGCACGTCAGTGCCCCCGAGCGCGAGCGCCTGGAGCGCATCCTCGCCGGCGGGATGGTCGACGCCTACCGCTCGCTGCACCCCGACGAGGTCCAGTACACGTGGTGGGACTACCGCGCCGGCAACTTCCACAAGGGGCTCGGACTGCGGATCGACCTGGCCCTCGTCTCCGCCGGGCTGGCCGGCCGGCTCGTGTCGTGCGGGATCGACCGCGATTACCGCAAGGGCAAGAAGCCCTCCGATCACGCCCCGCTGCTGCTCGAAATCGCCTGAGGTGCGCGATCTTGCCGCACAGGGCGGGAAGATCTCTCAACTTTCGATGGGGCTCTTCAGCAACATTTACACCGGCGCGCGATCATTGCCGTCATGGCCCGCGTACTCGTCGTCGACGATGAACCGGCCGTGAGGCGGGCGCTGGAGCGCGCGCTGCGGCTCGAGAACCACGATGTGAGCCTTGCCGCCGACGGCGAGGAGGCGCTTGACGCCCTTGCCTCGGCGCCCGCCGACGCCGTCATCCTCGACATCCTGATGCCCAAGCTCGACGGCCTGGAGGTGTGCCGGCGGCTGCGCAAGGCGGGCGACCGCACGCCGGTGCTGATGCTCACCGCCCGCGATGCGATCGACGATCGCGTCGAGGGCCTCGACGTCGGCGCCGACGACTACCTGGTCAAGCCGTTCGCCCTGCGCGAGCTGCAGGCCCGGCTCCGGGCGCTGCTGCGCCGTGCCGGCGACGGCGCCGCCGAGGGCGAGGTGCTGCAGTACGGCGATCTCGTGCTCGATCCGATCGCCCACGAGGTCCGCCGGGGCGACCGCCTGATCGAGCTCTCGCGTACGGAGTTCCTCCTCCTCGAGCTGTTTCTGCGCCACCCCCGCCAGGTGCTGACCCGCTCGACGATCTTCGAGAACGTCTGGGGCTATGACTTCGGGCCCACGTCCAACGCGCTCGGCGTGTACATGGGCTACCTGCGACGAAAGACCGAGGCCGGTGGCGAGCCGCGCCTGCTGCACACGGTGCGCGGCGTCGGCTACGTCCTGCGAGATTGATCCAGTGTCGCTGCGCAAGCGCCTGACGATCATCGCGGCCGCCTCGGTGGCGATCGCGATCCTGCTGGCGCTGGCGATCAGCTACATGGTCGTGCGCAGCCAGCTCCGCGGGCAGGTCGACGACTCGCTGCGCGCCCAGGCCCAGGCCGTGGAGACCTTCGGCCTCAACAGCCTGCACGCCCAGGTTCCGGGGATCCCCGCCAGCGCCGGCGGACCCGCTCAGTACGTCCAGCTCTACGCCGACTCGCGGGCGATCCGCCTGTCGGGCAACATCGCCCTGCCGGTCAACGGCCCCACGCTCCAGCTCGCCACCGGCCGGGGCAAGCCCTTCCTGACCGACCTCCAGCTCGGCGACAACCATCTGCGGGAGATCACCTTCCCGATCTCGGTCCCGCTCCAAGACGGAGCGGTCGTGCCCGCGGCGGTCCAGCTCGCCCGGCCGCTGAACTCGATCGACTCGGTGCTCTCCAACCTGCGGCTGGTCCTCGTGTTGCTGTTCGTCGGCGGGATCGCTCTGGCCGCGGTGCTCGGTCGGGTCGCCTCCCGGCGCGTCCTGCGCCCGCTCGGGGAGGTCGCGCAGGCCGCCCAGCACATCGGCGAGACCGAGGACCTGCACTCGCGCCTGCACGTCCACGCCGACGACGAGGTCGGCCAGCTGGCCACCAACTTCAACGCGATGCTCGACCGCCTGGAGACCTCGCGCGACGCCCTCGACGAGTCGGTGCGCGCCCAGCGCCAGCTCGTCGCCGACGCCTCGCACGAGCTGCGCACGCCCGTGACCAGCCTGCGGACGAACATCGAGGTGCTGCTCGAGGGCGGCGAGCTCGAGCCCGACGATCGCCGCCGGCTGCTCGCCGACGTCGTCGAGCAGTCCGAGGAGCTGAGCGCGCTCGTCAACGACCTGATCGAGCTCGCCCGCGGCGACCAGCCGGGCGCCGAGACCGACGACGTCCGCCTGGACCGCGTGGCCGCCGAGTCGGTGGCTCGGGCGCGACGCAACGCCCCGGGCATCGAGTTCCGCGCCGATCTGGCCCCGGTGCTCGTCGACGGGGTGCCCGAACGCCTCGGACGCGCCATCAACAACCTGCTCGACAACGCCGCTCGCCACTCCCCGCCGGGCGCGACCGTCGAGGTGAACGTCGGCGCCGACGGCGTGCGCGTCCGCGATCACGGCACGGGCGTGGCCGAGGAGGACCTGCCCTACGTGTTTGACCGCTTCTTCCGCGGCACGAACTCTCGCGGGCGGCAGGGGAGCGGCCTCGGCCTGGCCATCGTCCGCCAGGTGACCGAGCAGCACGGCGGCACGGCGTCGGTCGCCAACGCGCCCGACGGCGGCGCGATCTTCACCATGAACCTGCCGACGACGACCGGGGACATGGCGGCCGGCGAGGACGCCGAGGCCGACGACGCCCCGGCACGGTCGCTCTGGGTCAGCTAGGGAGCCCGCCGCGCGCGCTGCGGGCCACCCGGGCCTGGCGGGCAGCCAGGAACTGCCGGCGCAGCACCCAGAACAGGATCGCGAACACGGGAACGACGACGAGCAGCAGCAGCCCCCGCTGCTTGGGCTCGCCGACGAGCGCCACCAGCCCGGCCTCGATCGCGACCGCGGGGAGGGCCGCGAGCAGCGCCGTGTGCGAGCGGTAGCCGGAGAAGTGCTCGCGGGCGGTGATCTCGCACACCCCGACCGCGCACACGATGAGCCCGACGACGAGGGCCGGGCCGCCGCCGTTGAGAAAGCCGACGACGGCGCCGATGATCCCGAGCAGGATCGCCACCTCGGACACCGGCAGGCCGCCGAACGGTCCCTCCGGGCGCTCGCCCTCCTTGCCCAGCTGGCGGCGAGCGCGCTGGCGCTGGCGCTCGGCCTCGGCGGCCCGCAGGACCCGCTCGTCACGCCGGCTGGAGGCGACGGCCCGCGGCGCCGTGTCGGCGTTGCGCCGCTTGCGCGACCGTTTGGACTTCGGGGAGGGCAAGAGCGCTGAGCATAATGTCGCCCGTGACCCGTCGCGCCGCCGTCCGGATCGCGCTGCTCCTGGTGGCGGCCATGCTCGCCGTTCCGGCGCTGGCCATCGCCGACGGGGACCCGGCGAGCGACACGCTGCTCGGCGAGAACGTCTTCTATCCCTACTCCCCGCCGGTCGCCCGGGCGCTCCAGGTCAAGCTCAACGCCCTGACGGCCGCCGCCAAGCGCGCCGGCGTTCCGATCAAGGTCGCGCTCATCGCCGCTCCGACCGATCTCGGGGCGATCCCCAGCCTGTTCGGCAAGCCCCAGGCCTACGCCCACTTCCTGGACCAGGAGATCAGCTTCCAGGCCCGCCAGCCGCTGCTCGTCGTCATGCCGGCCGGCTACGGCACCGAGGGCCTGCGAGCGGCCGCCACGCGGGCGGTCAGCGCGCTGCCCAAGCCGGCGGGCCGCTCGAGCACCGATCTGGCCCGAGCGGCGCAGACGGCGGTGGCCACGATCGCCTCCGCCTCGGGCCACCCGGTCAAGCCCGCTGCGGCCGCCGCCCCCGGCCATGCCGGCGCCGCGAGCAACACGGTGCTGCTCGTCGTGCTCGTCCTCGCCGCGGTCGCCGTGGCCAGTGCCCTCGTCGCGCTGCGCCTGCGCCGGCCCCGCTCCTAGGGGCGGTCGCGGTCGTGGTCGGTCACTCCCAGCGGTGGCGCCCCGCCCGTAGCGCGCGCAGCTCGGAGACGCCGTAGGGCTCGGCGGCGGCCGCCTGCTCGGCGCTGGCCTCGCCCGCCGGCGGCGCCTGCGCCCCCGGCAGGAGCGTGACCGTGGGGAACTGCTCGGTGGTCGCACCGCGGCCGTCGGCCCGGATGCGGATCACGCGCGCGCCCGCCCGCGAGGCGACGCAGCACTGCAGCCGCGTCCCGGCGAACAGGAGCGCCGCGCAGTCGTCGACGGCGTAGCCGTCGGGCAGCGCGCCCGTGGCCACCGCCCGGCGGTAGGCGGGCAGACGCTCGGGCTCGCCGTCGAGATGGACCGACATGCTGCCGTCGAGCAGGCGCAGGCCGGCGGCGGGACGGGGAGCGCCCCCGCTCATCGTCACCCCGCCCTGAAACCAGCACATCGCGCCGGCGCTCAGGCCGGCGAGCACGATGCCGCCCTCCCACGCCTCGCGCATCGCGGTGTCGACGCCGTGCTCGCGCCACACGGCGAGCATGTTGCGCATCGAGCCGCCGCCGACGTAGATCGCGTCCTGGTGCAGCAGATGCGCGACGGGATCGACGATCCGGTCGCGGCCGAGGTGAAACAGCGAGAGGATGCTCGGCTCGCACGGCCAGGCGGAGAAGCGTTCGTAGAAGCGGGTCGTCTGCTCGCGCCCGTCGCCGGAGGCGGTCGGCAGAAAGCAGACCCGGGGCACCGGCTTGCCGGTGAGCGTGAGGACGAGGCGATCGAGGGCCGGGTTGGCCTCCTGCATGGTGAAGCCGCCGCCGCCCATGGCGAGGATCCGTCGTCGCTCGTCACCCGCGGGGTCGACCACTGCCGTCCAGGATGGCGCAGTCGTCCGCGGGGCGCTGCAGGGACGGCGCGCGCGGCCGCTCACGCGGCCAAGGGCTCGCCGTCCAGCACGGACGCCTCGACCATCGGGGCGCCCAGGTAGCGGACCGGCAGCTCGCGCTCGGCGGCGGCCCCGCTCTCGTCGGCGTAGACGTAGCGCGCGCGGGCGCCGGGACGGGAGCCGACGACCTCGTGCAGGTCGGTGCCCACGAAGTGCAGCGCCGCCGCGTCACCGACCCCGTAGCCGGGCGGCATCCCGTCGCTCACCGCCTCCAGGTAGGCGGCCCGCCGGCCGGGCTCGTCGCAGTAGTGCACGGCGTTTGACCACGGCAGGAAGCCGAGCCCCTCCAGCCGCCGCGCCGGGCCCTCGTGAAACGACGACAGGGCGTGGGAGAACCAGCACAGCGACCCCGCCGAGCCGCCGCACAGCACGACGCCGGCCCGCCACGCCTCGTACAGGGCGACGTCGAGCCCGTGGGCGCGCCAGGTGCCCATCAGCGACACCAGGCTGCCCCCGCCGACGTAGATCACGTCCTGATTGAGCAGATGGGCGTGCGGATCGCCGACCCCGGTCTCTCGGCGAAACAGGGAGATGTGGGATGGCTCGCAGCGCGGCGCGGCGAACGCGCGGTAGAAGCGGACGACGTAATGGTCGGCATCCCCGCTGGCGGTGGGCAGAAAGCACACCCGCGGGCGCGGCACGCCGGCGAGCGCCAGGACGTGGTCATCGAGCAGCGGGTTGCCCCACTCCATGGAGAAGCCGCCCCCGCCGAACGCCACGATCTGCGGGGGCCGCGGGCTCATGACGACACAAGTTAGGTTTGTCACGAGGCCGCCGCATTGGCCCCGTGGACAAACTTCAGGCCCCGGTCATTCGCCCCCGGTGCGGGGATTTACGACTGGTGGCGTTAGTTCGTGCGGGCGGCCTCGGCCGGTGCGGAGGCGTCGGCCATCTCCCGGAACAGGCCGGTGACGACGAACACCACCTGCTCGGCGATGTCGACGGTGTTGTCACCGATCCGCTCCAGGCACCGCGCGACGAGGATCATGAACATCCCCCATTCGCGCATGTCGACGTCGTCGCCGATCTCCACGGCGCGCTTGAAGATGATGCGGTTGAGCCGGTTGATCTCGGCGTCCTGGCGGACGAGGTCCTGGGCGAGCTGCACGTTGCGGCTGCCGAGCGCCTCCTTGGCCTGGGTCACCTGGGAGCGGGCGAGCTGGCCCATGCGCTCGATCGCGTCGAGGATCTCCTTGTCCTTGGGCGACTCGTAGCCCGACAGCGGTACGAGCTTGGCGATGTTGACGCACTGGTCGCCCATCCGCTCGATGCAGCGGATGACGTGCAGCAGCGCGGCGACGATGCGCAGGTCGCCGGCCACCGGCGACTGGCGCGCGAGCAGCGAGAGGATGCCCTGGTGGACCTCGAGATAGCGGCCGTCGATGCGGTCGTCGTCGGCGACGACCATCGCGGCCAGCTCGACGTCCTGATAGCTGACCGATTCCTGCGCGCGGTCGAGCTGGGAGACGACGAGGTCCAGACCGCCGAGCACCTGGCGCTCGAGCTCCTTGAGGTCCTCGCGGAACTGGTGGCGGGTCTCCTTCATCAGCCGAACTTCCCGGTGACGTAGCGCTCGGTGCGTTCGTCCTTGGGGTGGGTGAACACGTCGTTGGTCGGGGCGTGCTCCACGACCCCGCCGTCGAGCATGAACACCGTCGAGTCCGCCACGCGAGCGGCCTGCTGCATGTTGTGGGTGACGATCACGATCGTGTAGCGGGACTTCAGCTCGTCGATCAGCTCCTCCACCCGCAGGGTCGCGATCGGATCGAGCGCCGAGCACGGCTCGTCCATGAGGATCACCTCGGGCTCGACGGCGACCGTGCGCGCGATGCACAGGCGCTGCTGCTGGCCGCCGGAGAGGCCGACGCCGGGCTCGTTGAGGCGGTTCTTGACCTCGCCCCACAGCCCGACGGCGCGCAGGGACTTGTGGACCCGCTCGCGCAGGTTGTCGGACTTCGTCCCGGTCAGCCGCAGGCCGGCCGCCACGTTGTCGAAGATCGACATCGTCGGAAACGGGTTGGGCTTCTGGAAGACCATCCCGATCATCCGCCGGACCGAGGTCACGTCGATCGAGGAGCCGTAGACGTCAAGCTCGTCGAGGGTGACGCTGCCCTCGGCACGCGCGCCGGGGATCTCCTCGTGCATGCGGTTGATGCAGCGCACCATCGTCGACTTGCCACAGCCCGAGGGGCCGATGATCGCCGTCACCTCGTTGGCGGGAAACGTGATGTCAATGCCCTTGACGGCCTCCGTGCTCCCGTAGAACGCGCGCAGGCCCTTGACGTTGACGGCGTGTCCGGCGCCCTCGCGGACGCCGAGCTCGGCGAGATTGGGGGCTTCCTCGGCCTGATCGGACGGCGATTCGCCGCCTGCGGTTGACATCTGGCGCGGTTCCTTGGTGTCGGCCTGGGTGTCGGCCTGGGTGTCGGTGTCTGGGGGAGTCATGCTATTCGGCTCCTTCTCGCGATCGCCCGGGCGACCAGGTTGAGGATCAGAACCAGAGCCACCAGCGTAAGCGCTGCGCCCCACGCGCGGGAAACGATTGCGTTACGAGGCGAGGTGATGTCCTGGAAGATCTGCGTGGGCAGCGTGTTCATCTGGGCACTGAGGTTCCCGGTCAGCCCGTTGGCGGTCGCCACCGTGAACAGCAGCGGCGCGGTCTCTCCCATTCCGCGGGCGATGGCGAGCAGCGAGCCCGTGATCAGTCCGGGCAGCGCCGTCGGGAGCACGACCTTGGTGATGACGCGCCAGCGGGGCGCACCCAGGGCGAGTGCCGCCTCGCGCAGCGCGCCGGGGACGAGCAGGAGCACGACCTCGGCCGAGCGCACGACGATCGGCAGCATGAGCAGCGAGAGCGCGACCGAGCCCTTCCATCCGGTGAACGCCCCGTCGACTCCCGACAGGACGAGGACGATGTAGATGAACAGGCCGAAGACGATCGACGGCACGCCGGTCATCACGTCGACGAAGTACCGCACGACGTTGGCAAACCTCGACTCCAGGCCGTACTCGGTCAGGTAGAGGGCGACGCCGATTCCGATCGGGATCGCGATCAGACTGGCGAGGGCGACGATCTCCAGCGTGCCGAAGATCGCCGAACGGATCCCACCCGGGGGCCCGAAGAAGCTCCCGGTCGGGTCACTGCTGAAGAAGCTGCCGGTCCAGCTGCCCAGGCCCTTGAGCAGCAGGTAGTAGATGACGAGCACGAGCGGGATCAACGCGATGACCGTGCCGGTCACCAGCACCCCGCGCATCAGCCGGTCCTTGCGCCGGCGCGCCGAGCTGATCGGGGCGATTCCGAGCTCGCTCACGGCTGCGCTCCTGCCGGGGGCGCGTCGGCGAGGGCCACGCCGGCGCCGCCGGTGCCGCGGCGACCGTGCTGGCCGCGGGAGATGAAGCGCCGGGCGAGAATGTTGACGAACAACGTCAGCACAAACAGGACGAGCCCGGCGGCGAACAGCGCCGAGCTGTGAAGCGGAGTGGCGGCGGCTTCGCCGAACTCGTTGGCGATGACCGCGGCCAGCGAGTAGCCCTGGCTGAACAGATGGTGCCCGATGACCGGCGCGTTGCCGATCACCAGCACGACGGCGATCGTCTCGCCGATCGCCCGGCCCAGCCCCAGCATCGCCCCGCCGGTGATGCCCGGTCGGGCGTAGGGGATCACCGCCATGCGGATCATCTCCCAGCGAGTCGCGCCGAGGGCCAGAGCGGCCTCCTTGTGCTCGGCCGGCACGGTGGCGAGCACCTCGCGGGCGATCGCCGAGACGATCGGGAGGATCATGATCGCCAGGATCAGCCCGGCGATGAAGTAGTTCGGGCCGGTGGGCGTTCCGCCGCCGAAGAACGGGATGAACGAGAACGTGCTGGCAAACCACTTCTCGGCCGGCAGCAGCTTGGGGATGAGGACGTAGACCCCCCACAGGCCATAGACGACCGAGGGGACGGCGGCCAGCAGGTCGACGAGCCCCGTCAGCGGTCCGCGCAGCCGCCGCGGGCACAGCTCGGTGAGGAAGATCGCCGCCGAGATCGCCACCGGGACCCCGATGAGCAGCGCGATCGCCGAGGTGATGAGGGTTCCCACGAGCAGCGCCGCCCCGTGGTAGATGTTGCGTGACGGGTCCCAGTCGTTGCCGAGGACGAAGCTCGCGCCGAAATGGCTGAAGGCGTCCTGGGACTGTCCGATGAGCCGGATGAAGAAGTAGGCCAGCAGGGCGAGGATGAGTCCCGCCAGCCCGGTCAGACCCCACTTGAGGATCTGATCGGGCAAACGGCTGGCCGGCGACCGCTCGAGCGTCGAGCGGCCGCCGGCGACCGGGTGAGCGCTGGCCCCCACCTCGCCTAGGAGATCGGCGAGCCGTTGCAGGTCATCTGGCTCAGCTGCGCGTTGTCCTTGGCGGCGAGGCCGGAGGGCAGGGGCGCGTAGGGCAGCTTGTTGGGACCCGAGCCGAGGGTCTGCTGACCGGGGCCGACCGCGTAGGTCAGGAACTTCTTCAGTCCCTTGGCGACCGAGGCGCTGGCCTTGTCGTCCTTGCAGGAGTCCTTGTAGGCGTCAAGGAAGGTCTGCGAGACGATCGGGTAAGCGCCGGGGGCGGGGGAGTTGATCGTCGAGATACCCAGATCCTTGGGGATCGCGATCCCCTGGGCGGCCAGCGACGTGTTCGCGATCGTCGGCAGCTCGTACTGTCCCTTGGCGTTCTTGACCGCCGCGTAGGTGAAGCCGTTCTCCAGCGCGTACGCCTGCTCCACATAGCCGATCGCGCCCGAGGTCTGCTTGATCGCGGCCGCGACGCCCGAGTTCTTCGCCGCGCCCGTGCCGACCGGCCACTTGACGGTCTTGTCGGCGCCGACCTGCGATTTCCACGTCGGGCTGTAGTCCTCGAGGAACGTGGTGAAGCCCTTCGTCGTACCCGATGAATCGGAGCGATGCACGACGGTGATGGCCGTGCTCGGGAGCTTCATGCCGGGGTTGAGCTTGGCGATCGCCGGATCGCTCCACGTCTTGATCTTGCCGAGGAAGATGTCGGCGATCGTCGGCCCGTCGAGCTTGAGCCCGCTCTTGACGCCGGACAGGTTGTAGGACACGGTGATGGCGCCGAACGCGACCGGGAACTGCAGCACCGGACCCTTCATCGCCTTGGTGTCGGTGGGCTTGAGCGCCGGGTCCGAGCCGGCGAAGTTGACGGTGGCCGTCTGCAGGGAGGCGATGCCGGCGCCCGAGCCGACGGGGTTGAAGTTGACGGTCAGGCCCTGGGACTTGAGCGTCGATCCCCACTGCTGGTAGATCGGCGCCGCCAGGGTCGAGCCCGCGCCGTTGAGCGTGGCCGAACCTCCGCCACCGCTCGAGCCACTCGATCCCGAGCTCCCGGAGGGGGCGGGGTTGCCGGAGCTGGAGCTCGAGCTGGAGCTCGAACCGCAGGCGGCGATCCCGATCGTGACGACCAGCATCACTGCGGCCGCGCTGAAACGACGTGTGCGCACTTTGTTGTCTCCTTGTCCTTTACGAGTCGGGCAGAGTCTCATCGGCCGTCGGGCCAACGGTGTTATCGAGTTGTGAACGTCCCGTTGGAGGGCTGTTGGCGCTCCGCCGCCAGGCGGTAGCCGAACCCGAAATGGGTGTGGATGAAGCGCCAGCTGGGCAGCGCCGCCTCGAGCTTGACCCGGAGCTTGCGGACGTAGACGTCGACCGAGCGGTCACGGGCGCGCATCTCGCGTCCCCACACGAGCGCGAACAGATCCTCACGTGACACGATCCGGTCCGCGCGCCGTGCCAGCTCGGTGAGGAGGCGCAGCTCCCGGATCGACAGCATCAGGGCGCGGCCGTCGGCGCGCGCGAGGTGCTCGTCGGGCACGATCTGCAGCGGCCCGACCTCGAGGATCTCGGGAAGTGGCTTGGCGGCCTGCGCCATCGCGCCAGATGCTGATGGACGCCGGCCCGGCGGCGGGTTATCGACTCGTAACGAGGATGTGAACGACCTGTGACGCCGGGTCGGTCAGCGAGGGCTCTCGGTGGGAGCGATCAGCCGGTGAAAGCCGGATCGAGCGTGTCGATCGGCTCGTCGTGCACGAGCTCCAGATCCGGCCCGGAGCCTCCCTCGCGCTCGGGCGCGAAGCGGTACCCGACGCCGAAGTGGGTGTGGATGTAGCTCCACTCCGGCGAGCCGGTCCGCAGCTTCTGGCGCAGCTTGCGCACGAACACGTCGACCGAGCGGTCGCCGTGAGCCATCGCGTAGCCCCACACCCGCTCGTAGATCTCCTCGCGCCGCAGGACGCGGTCAGAGCCGGTGAGCAGATGGAGGATCTCGAACTCCCGTGCGGTCAACTCGAGGCTCACGTCGTCGACGTAGGCCTGGTACAGGTCGGGGCGCACCGTGATCTCCCCGAAGCTCGTCGCCGCCTCGAGCGCCGGCATCTCGGTGCGGCGGTGGCGCCGGACGGCCGCCTCGATCACGCAGATGAGCTCCTCGGCGTGACACGGCTTGGTGACCCACGCGTCGGCGCCGAGGCGCAGGCCGCGCACCCGCTGGGCGACCGAGGACGGTCCGGTGCAGACGATCACCGCGAGCCCGGGTTGGCGCGAGCACACCTGCTCGAGGTACTGCCAGCCGTTGGGACCGAGGATCGCCAGGTCGACGACGAGCGCGTTGAGGCGCATGGCGACCAGCCCCTCGGGCCCCATCGGGGCCGCCAGCGGCCGATACTCGCAGCCGAGGGCGTCCAATCGCTTGGCGAGCACCTGCATGAACCCGGGATCACGATCGAGCACGGCGAGCCGTAACCGGCCCGGCGCACGTTGTCCTGATCCGCTGACGGGCGGCAGCGTCTCGCTGCGCTCGGTCGACATGGCCGGCACTCTAGAGCACGGTCCGGGTGCATCCGGGCCGGCGCCAGGCCCGGTCACAGGATGTTTACACGCAAACAGCGTAGTTGCGAGCGGCTCAGACTGGGGGCGGGCGACGGTACGCTCTGGTGCCGTGCGTGCGGTCGGTCTCGCGTTTGTGTCGGCGGTGCTGCTCGCGGCGTGCGGCTCCTCGTCGGCGAGCTCCACGTCGCCCACCTCGTCCACGTCGACCTCCGCCCCCTCCGCCTCGACCGCCAGCTCGGCCATCTCGCCACCGTCCGCCCCGCAGCTCAGCGCCGCCGAGCGCCCCGCGGCCCGTGCCTTTCCCGCCGCGGGCGGCCGCAGCCTGCGCCGGCTGGCGCGGCTCGCCCACGCGTCGGTGCAGCTCGGCGCTGCCACCGGGACCTTCACCCCCGGCCACCGCCGGTTCGCGTTCGCGCTGACCGACACGGCGGGCCGGTTCGAGTACGCGCCGACGGCGCTGTACATCGCCCGCGATCCCGGCGCGCCCGCGGAGGGTCCGTTCCTCGCCCCCGCCGATCCGATGGCGGTCGCCCCGCGCGACCGCAGCCGCGAGAACACCGGCCCCGGCGGCATCCAGGCGATCTATGCCACGCGGCTGCCGCTACCGCGCGCCGGCACCTATGCCCTGCTGGCGC
Source organism: uncultured Solirubrobacteraceae bacterium (assembly GCA_963744845.1). GTDB lineage: Bacteria > Actinomycetota > Thermoleophilia > Solirubrobacterales > Solirubrobacteraceae > Palsa-465. Next base: position 760,095 of record CAVUVE010000004.1, on the reverse strand, counting down.
TGACCCGGACCCCGCGCGGGCTGATCGGGGCGCCCGGCGAAGTGGCCGTCGCCACGTCGTCGCCGATCCCCGACGTCGGGCAGCGGCCCCCGGCGATCGCCACCGATACCGTCGCCTCCGTCCACGGCGACCGCGCCCTGCTCACGACCCGCCACCCGCCCGAGGACATGGCCGCGGTCTCGCTCGCCCAGGTGCTCGGCCGGCGGCCGGTCGCCCTGCTGTTCTCGACACCGCAGCTGTGCACCTCGCGCGTGTGCGGTCCGGTCACCGACGAGGCCGTCGCGCAGCAGCCCGCGTTCGGCAAGCGGATCGCCTTCATCCATCAGGAGGTCTACGTCGACAACGATCCACGCAAGGGCCTGCGCCCCCAGCTGCAGGCGTTTCACCTGCGCACCGAACCATGGCTGTTTGCCATCAACCGCCGTGGGGTGATCGTCGCCCGCCTGGAGGGCGCGTTCGGGAGAACCGAGCTGCGCGCGGCGCTGCGGGCGGCGCTGCGATGATCCGGCCGATGAGAAGCCTCCTGGTCGCCGCCGCGGCGACGGTCCTCGTCGCCGGCTGCGGCGGCAGCGGACCGACGACGGTCAGCGTCCCCAAGGTGGCCCCCGCCGAGACGTTCTCGCTCGGCGCGTTCACGCCGGCGGCACACATCGCCCCCCACCGGGCGACGACGATGTCCTTCGACGTGCGGTTGCCGTCGGGCAAGCCGCTGACCCACTACAAGACCGGGTCCGGGCCTCACACCGGCGTGCACCTGATCATCGTCCGCGACGATCTCGCCTACATCATCCACGAGCACCCGCCGATCGCGGCGAACGGAATGCTGCGCCAGACCGTCACCTTCCCCGCCCCCGGCCCCTATCACGTGCTCGTCGACGCCTATCCCGCCATCGCCGGAGAACCGCCCAACTTCCAGCTGACGCGATCGGTGACCGTCGCCGGCGCCTACCGCCCGGCCCCGCTGCCGCCGTTCCGTGCCCGCGAGGTCGTCGACGGCGACCACTTCGACATGCACAGCGGGCCGTCGGGCCCGCACCTGCACGCCATCCAGGCGCAGTTCGTGCACATCGATGTCACCGGACCAGACGGCCGCCCGGTGCACTTCACGCCATGGTTCGGCGCCCTGGCCCACGCGATCTTCTTCCGCAAGGGATCGCTTGACTACTTCCATACGCATGTCTGCGCGCCCGACGCGCCCAACTGCGGCTCGCTGCCGGGCGTGGCCGCCTCCCGGGTCAGCGGCCGGGCCACCGCGCCGGGGAAGATCACGATCGGCGTCCTGCTGCCGGTGTCGGGCACGTGGCGGCTGTTCCTGCAGCTCAAGCAGCCCGGCCACATCGTCACCGCGCCGTTCACGCTGCACGTTCACTAAAGCCATCGTCGGGCTTAAAGGTGGCCTAAGGATGCCGTCGCTATGCTCAATTTCCGGCGCGTCCAGGTGACGCCCGACGTTGACTGACTCTTCTGCATGGCCTCTCGCAAAGCACAAAAGGAAGCCGCCCGAGAGCGGCGGCTCGCCGAGGAGCGCGCTCGCGCCGAGCGCGCACGGCGTGAGCGCCGGCTGCGGATGGTCGGCGGCGTCGTCGTGGTCGCCGTCGCGCTCGTCGCCGTGGCCATCGCCGTCTCCAGCGGCGGCTCGAGCGCCAAGGTGATCAAGCCCAACAGTCCCGCCGCACGCCAGGCGCAGGCGAGCGTCAACTCGCTGCTGCAGGGGATTCCCCAGAGCGGCAACACGCTCGGCTCGCCGAGCGCGAAGGTGACCGTCACCGAGTTCGGCGACCTCGAGTGCCCGGTGTGCAAGGCGTTCGCGCTCGATGCCGAGAAGCAGCTGATCTCCAACGACGTCCGCAGCGGCAAGGTCAAGCTCGTGTTCCGCTCGCTGGAGACCGCCTCGGGCCAAGCGAACGGGTCGATGTTCGTCCCCCAGCAGGCCTCCGCGCTCGCCGCGGGCGAGCAGAAGCTCGGTTGGAACTACATCCTGCTCTTCTACCGCGAGCAGGGCGACGAGACGACGAGCTACGTCAACGACAACTTCCTCGCCGGCCTGGCCAAGCAGGTCTCGGGCCTGAACTACGCGCAGTGGAACGCCGATCGCCAGTCCTCGTCCTTGTCCGCGCAGGTCACTCAGGACAAGCAGGATGCCGCCAATCAGGGCTTCAGTGCGACCCCCACCATCCTGGTCGCGGGGCCCAAGAGCCAGGCCCGGCCGATCGCGAACCTCGTCACCTACGCCGAGCTGCAGTCGGCGATCAAGTCGGTGTCGTGAGCCTCACGCTGCGCGGGCGGCGGCGATCAGCGTGAGCCGCAAGCTGCGCCGCGCGATGCTGGTCCTGACGGTGATCGGCCTCGGGGTGGCCATCTATCTCACCTACGTCCACTACTCGGGGACCAAGCCCGCGTGCACCGCCGGCCAGGCGTGCGTCAAGGTGCAGACCTCGCAATGGTCCAAGCTCGCCGGGGTGCCGGTCGCCCTCATCGGGCTGATCGGCTACATCGCGATCCTGGCCAGCGTGCTCGCCCCCGATCGCGAGGAGAGTCGCCTCGCCGCCCTCGGCCTGACCTTGATCGGCTTTCTCTTCAGCGGCTACCTGACCTACCGCGAGCTGTTCTCGATCCACGCCATCTGTGAGTGGTGCGCCTCGAGCGCGGTGATCCTGACTGTCCTGTTCGTGTGCGCGGTCATTCGCTACGTGGCCGGCGACGACGCGACGGTGGCCGCGGGCGCGCGCTCGCGATCCGAGGCCACCGTCACCCGCGCCTAGTGGTCGTGCCCGACCACTAACCGTCCGCGCCAGACCCCATGATCTGCGCGTGAGCTGGCGCACCACGCGAGTCTCCGGACAGCACGCCCAGGCCAACCGGCAGGTCGCCGTCGTCGACCTCGGCTCGAACTCGTGGCGCCTCGTCGTCTTCACCTACGGACCCGGACCGTGGTGGAAGCTCACCGACGAGCTCTATGAGACGGTCCGGATCGGCGCCGGGCTGGCCTCGACCGGGCGGTTGAGTGACGAGGCGATGCAGCGCGGCTCAGAGACGCTTCAGGTGTTCGCCCGCTTCTGCCGGGCCAACCAGATCGAGCCCCCCGACGTCCATGTCGTGGCCACGAGCGCGATCCGCGACGCGTCCAACGGTCAGGCGTTCCTCGACGCGGCCGAGCGTGAGACCGGCCTGTCCATCGAGGTCCTCGACGCTCGCGCGGAGGCCCACTTCGGCTACGTGGCGGCCGTCAACACGACGACGCTCGACGACGGTGTGGTGCTCGACATCGGCGGCGGCAGCATGCAGCTGACGGCGGTGCGCGATCGCCGGTCGGGCCCGTCGGTGTCGTTTCCCCTGGGCGCGGTGCGGGTCACCGAGGAGCTCCTCGCCGGGACCGGTCCGGCGAAGCGAAAGCAGCTCGCCCGCGTGCGCTCGCGCGTCGAGGAGTCGCTCGCGGAGGTCGACTGGCTGAGGGGCTCAGGCTCCCGCCTCGTCGGCATCGGGGGCGCGGTACGTAACCTGGCGGCCGCCGCCCAGCACGTCGACGGCGGCGTCGACCTCGGCATCCAGGGGTTCGTCATCACCCCGGCGATGCTCGACCAGCTGGTCGAGACCCTCGCCGAGCTGCCCAGCGACGAGCGCGGCACGGTGCCGGGGATCAAGCCGGGTCGCGGGGACATCATCCTCGCCTCTGCCGTCGTGCTGCAGACCGTCGTCGCCGCCGGCGGGTTTGACGGCATCGAGGCGACGGAGGCGGGGCTGCGCGAGGGCGTGTTCCTCGCCCGCACACTGCTCGCCGACGCGGATCCCCTGATCGCCGACGTGCGCGGCGCGGCGGTGCGCAACCTGGCGATCCAGTACGAATCAGACCTCGCCCATGTCGACCACGTCGCGCTCCTGTCGCTGCAGATGTTCGACTCGCTCGTCGCCAGCGGCCAATTCTTGCCGCTGGCGGGCGAGCGCGAGCTGCTGTGGGCGGCCTCGATGCTCCACGACGTCGGCATGACGATCTCCTACGACGACCACCACAAGCACTCGCGCTACCTGATCGAGTCAGCCGAGCTGCCCGGGTTCGATCCCCGTGAGCGCGCGCTCATCGCCCAGATCACCCGCTATCACCGCAAGGGGGTGCCAAAGCTGGGCGTCATCGCCTCCGTCACCAATCCCGAGGACGAGGAGCTGCTCGATCGCTGCGCGGTGATCCTGCGCCTGGCCGAGCATCTCGAGCGCGGCCGCGACCAGTCGGTCTCCGAAGCCCGGCTGCACACCAACGGTGACGGCGTCGATCTGCACCTCGAGGCCGCCGGTGACCTGACGCTGCCTCGCTGGAGCGTCGAGCGCTACGGTGACGGCGAGGCCTTCGAACGCGTCTTTCACCGCCGGCTGCTGGTCGACTGAGCGGCTTCACACGCCCGTCACGTGACGGGACCGCCGTGGCCGTAGGCTCTCGCTCGATGAGACATTTGCCAGCTCGTCGTACAGTGTGGGCATGCTCTGGCTCCTGCGCCACGCCGAGGCGGTCGATGGCGTTCCCGACGACGAGCGGCCGTTGACCGAGCGCGGTGTCCGTCAGGCGCAGGACGCCGGCCGCGCGCTGGAGACGCTGGGGGCGCAGATCGACGTCTGCCTCTCGAGCCCCAAGCTCCGCGCCCTGCAGACCGCGCAGCTGGCGTGCGCGCCGCTCGGCGTCGAGGTGATCCCCGATCGCCGCCTCGCCGGCGAGCCGCTCGACGTCGACGCTCTGACCGGCGGCCTCGACAACGTGCTCCTCGTCGGCCACGACCCGTCGTTCACGCTCACCCTCCACGACCTCACCGGAGCCCAGGCGCGGATGAAGAAGGGCGGGCTGGCCGCAATCGCCAAGGGCGAGCTGGTCGTGCTCATGCGCCCCTCGGAGCTGAGCGCGATCGCCGCTCAGCGGGTGCCGGCCGGATGACCGACCAGGTCGCCGAGACGGTCGTCGAAGGTCCCGCGCGCGACGGCGCGATCGCCACCGACGCCCACGGCGCGCCGGACCTGCGCGATCCCGACCTCTACGTCAACCGGGAGCTGTCGTGGCTGGACTTCAACGATCGCGTCCTGCAGCTCGCCGAGGACGAGTCGCTGCCGCTGATCGAGCGGCTGAAGTTCCTGGCCATCTTCGTCACCAACCTCGACGAGTTCTTCATGATCCGCGTCGCCGGGGTCCACGACCAGGTCGACGCCCGGATCGACGCCCGCGGTCCCGACGGGCTCTCCCCCACCGAGGTGCTGCGGGGGATCCACGACACGGTCCGTGAGCAGGATCGCCGCCACGCGCGCCAGCTCACGCAGAGCGTGATGCCGGCCCTGGCCGAGCAGGGCATCCGGATCGTCAGCTGCGAGGAGTCGGGCGCGCCGGCGGAGACGATCGAACGCCACTTCCGCGAGCAGCTGTTCCCGGTGCTCACCCCCCTGGCCGTCGGGGCCGGACGTCCGTTCCCGTACATCTCCAACCTGTCGCTGAGCCTGATCGTGCGCCTCCACGATCCGGACTCCGACCACGACGCCTTTGCCCGGGTCAAGGTGCCCAAGGAGGTGCTCCCGCGGTTCGTGGAGATCGCCAAGGACACGTTCATCCCGCTCGAGGACATCATCGCCTCCAACCTCGACGCCCTGTTTCCCGGCATGAAGATCCTCAGCCACGACTTCTTCCGGGTCACCCGGGACGCCGACTTCGAGGTCTCCGACGAGGCCGACGACCTGCTGCAGGCGGTCGAGGACGAGCTCCGCCGCCGCCGCTTCGGCGAGGTGGTGCGCCTCGAGGTCGGCGCCGACATGGACCCGGCGCTCCGCACCCGGCTGATCGAATGGCTCGATGTCGACGAGATCCAGGTCTACGACGTCGAGGGGCTGCTCGACCTCGGCGACCTGATGCAGATCGCCTCGATCAAGGACCGGCCGGATCTGCGCTGGCCGGGGTGGACGCCGGTCACCCAACCGGGGCTCGTCACCTCGCCCGGCGACGGAGATGCCCAGCCGGATCTATTCGCGATGATGCGCGCCTCCGACGTCCTCGTCCACTACCCCTACCAGTCGTTCACGACGAGCGTCGAGCGGTTCGTCAAGCAGGCCGTCGACGACCCCAACGTCCTCGCGATCAAGATGACCGTGTACCGGACCTCGGACGACTCGGCGCTCGTTCCGTCCCTGATCGCCGCCGCCGAGAAGGGCAAGCAGGCCGTGTGCCTCGTCGAGCTCAAGGCGCGCTTCGACGAGCGGCTGAACATCCGCTGGTCACGAGCGCTGGAGGAGGCCGGCGCGCACGTGGTCCACGGCATCCCGGGGCTCAAGACCCATGCCAAGGCGATCCTCGTCGTCCGCCGCGAGCGGGGGGCGGTGCGCCACTACGTGATGATCGGCACCGGCAACTTCCACGCCAAGAACGCCCGCCTCTATGAGGACTTCGGCTTCTTCACCACCGATCGCGAGATCGGCGAGGAGGTGGCGAGCATGTTCAACACCCTGACCGGCTACGGCCATCCCGAGCATCACGGCAAGACGCTGGTGGCCCCGACGTGGCTGCGCGAGCCGCTGATCGAGCAGATCGAGGAGACCGTCCGCGCCCACGAGGCCGGCCGGGAGGCGCGCATCGTGATGAAGATGAACTCGCTCGTCGACCAGAAGATCATCGAATCGCTGTACCGCGCGTCGATGGCCGGCGTCCCCATCGAGCTCAACGTGCGCGGTATCTGCTCGCTGCTGCCGGGGGTTCCCGGAGTCTCGGAGACGATCGAGGTCGTCTCGGTCGTCGGGCGCTTCCTCGAGCACTCGCGCATCTACTCCTTCCACCGCGGCGACGAGCACGTCTACTACATCGGCTCCGCCGATCTGATGCCGCGCAACCTCGATACCCGCGTCGAGCTGCTCACGCCGATCGAGCGGCCCGAGCTGCAGGCCGAGCTCGAGGACACCCTGGAGCGCTGCCTGCATGACGACACGTTCGCGTGGACGCTCGCCGCCGACGGGTCCTGGACCCGCCGCCACGGAGGCACGCGCGCCGTCCATACCGAGTTGATGGAGCGGACCCTGGCGTGGGCGGCGGCCAGCGCCGCCGGCTGACGCGAATCCGTACTCTTCCGCCGCGTGCACAGTGAGCTCCTGCTCGTGGTGGTCGTCGTCGCCGCCCTGGCGTTTGACTTCACCAATGGGTTTCATGACACGGCGAACGTCGTCGCCTCGGCGATCTCGACCCGGGCCCTGGCGCCGCGCACGGCGATCGCCCTCGCCTCGATCCTGAACTTCGTCGGCGCGCTCGTCTCGCTCAAGGTGGCCGCGACGATCGCCACCGGGATCATCGACGCCGGCCAGGTGACCGAGACGATCGCCTTCGCCGGACTGCTCGGCGCGATCGCGTGGAACCTGATCACGTGGATGTACGGATTGCCCTCCAGCTCCTCCCACGCCCTCATCGGCGGGGTCATCGGCGCGATGCTGGCCGCCGTCGGCGGGGGCGGCGTCAAGGGCAGCGGCGTGCTCGACAAGGTCGTGATCCCCGCCCTGGTCGCGCCGGTGACCGCGTTCATCGCGGCCGGGATCCTGATCATCGTCATCTACCGCCTGTTCGGACGCCGCCGACCCGGCCCGGTGACGCGCAGCTTTCGGCTCGGGGAGATCGTCACCAGCGGCGTGCTGGCGTTCGCCCATGGGACCAACGACGCCCAGAAGACGATGGGCGTGATCACGCTCGCGCTCGTCGCCCACGGCTCGCTCAGCGCTCACCACGTGCACGTTCCCCTGTGGGTCGTGATCTGCTCGGCGACGGCGATCTCGCTCGGAACCTACGCCGGCGGCTGGCGGATCATCCGCACCGTCGGCAGCCGGATCATCAAGATGGACCCCGCGCAGGGCTTCGCCGCCCAGGGGGCCGGCGCCGCCGTCATCCTGCTCTCGTCCCACCTCGGTTACCCGCTGTCCTCGACCCACGTGATCTCGGGCGGCGTGATGGGGGCCGGCGCCGGCAAGCGGCTGTCCGCCGTGCGCTGGGGCGTCGCCGGCTCGATCGCCGCCGCGTGGGTGATCACGCTCCCGATCGCTGCCCTGTTCGGCGCCGTCGCCTACGCGATCGCCTCCGCGTTCGGCACCGGCGCGGCCGGACCGGTGGTCATGACGGTCGTCGCGGCGGGCGGGCTCGCCGTGGCGCTCGCGGCCCGCCGCCGTCGCTGGGCGGAGGTCGCGAGCGCCTGAGCGTCGGCGAGAGGCGGCTCAGCCGCCGTTCTGCGCCTGGGCGGGCCGGGTGCCGAGCTTGACCTTGACCTGCTTGGTCTGACCGTGGCGCTGGATCGTCATCGTGATCCCGGTGCCGGGGCTGTAGGTGTCCAGCGTGGCGATCAGCTGATCGGTCGTCGTGACCGTCTTGCCGTTGACGGCGGTGACGATGTCACCGGTCTGCAGTCCGGCCGTGGTCGCCGGGCTGCTCGGCTGGACGCTGCCGATCTCGGCACCGCCGTTGGGGCCCGAGCCGAGCTGGATGCCGACGTAGGGATGCTTGATCGGGTTGCCCTGAATGATCCCGTCGGCGATCCGCTTGACCGAGTTGGACGGGATGGCGAAGCCGACGCCCGAGCTCGAGCCCTCGCCGCCGACCGTCGAGTTGTTCGTCTCGATCTGATCGTTGAGGCCGAGCACGTGCGCCGAGGCGTCGAGCAGCGGACCGCCCGAGTTGCCCGGATTGATGGCCGCGTCGGTCTGGATCGCGCCCGGGATCGTGTAGCCGTTGGGAGCCTGGATGCTGCGTCCGGTCTGACTGACGATGCCCGACGTGGTCGTCTCGGGCAGCTGGAACGGACTGCCGATCGCGACCACCGGATCGCCGACCTGAGCGGTGTCGGAGTCGGCGAACGCGATCGGGTGAAGCTCGGAGGCCGGCGCGTCGATGTGGATGACGCCGACATCGGTGGAGGCGTCGGTGCCCAGCACCTTGGCCGGGTAGGACTTGCCGTTGGAGAGGTTCACCTTGACCGACGTGGCGCCGGCGACGACGTGCTCGTCGGTGAGGATGTCGCCCTTGGTGTCATACATGACGCCGGCGCCCTCGGCCTGGCTCGACTGCGAGCCGCCGCCGCCGCCGAACAGCGACTGGCCCTGGCCGCCGCTGGTCGTCACGATGATGTCGACCACCCCGGGGCTGTCGGCCTTGTAGATCTGGTTGATGCTCATCCCGCTCCCGCTGCTGAAGGCGGTGGGAACGGCCCGCGTGCTCGATTGCACGACGGTCGTCGTCACGTTGCGTGTCGAGCTTCCGTGGCCGCTGGCGATGACCAGCGCGATAACTCCCCCCGCGACGGCGCCGCCGATGATGGGAATCCATCGGCTGAGTTTGCGCATGGGTGTGATGTCTCTCCTAAATTGAGTTCAGAGGTTGGGTTCCTGGATCGATGACACCAACCCCTGGTGTGAAAGCTTTCAGAGTTCAACAAGAAGTCCGTAAGACCAGGGTAGGACGGTCGACTCACCGGCGAGCCTCCAGAATCCCGTGCAGGCGGATCGCCTCGGCGCGCGTCAGCCGGTCCGAGGTCAGGCGCAGCGGCAGAAAGTCGTTCGCGGCGTGCACGGTCGAGCGCTCGGCGTCGCGGCGAAAGGTGATTGGGTCCCCGTGATACTCCCAGCTGTCGACCTCGACGATCACCCGCTCGGCATCGAACACCGCGTCGACCTCCATCCCGTTGGCCTTGACGTTGATCCTGGGCATCGGCAGGTCGTGGCGCCGGATCCAGCGCACGAACTCGTCCTCCAGGGAGGAGCGGGTCGGGTTCTGCCGCGGGTCGACGAGATCGCGCAGGCGTGGGCATCGCCTCAGTAGCCTGGGCAGCTCGCTGTCTTTGATGTGGCCCGCACGTCGCGAGTTCTGGGTCGCCCGCGTGAGCTGGGTGTCGGTGAGCCGGCCCGCGATGTCGGCGATCGTGCGGGCCGCGCTCGTGGTCGGGATCCCGAGGCGGATGCGGACGTCGTCCCCGGTTAACGTCCTCGAGCGATGGGTCTGTATCCCCGGTGGACGCCGGTCGCCGGCGACGGTCACCTCAGGCCGGGCCGGCCACCGTCTCAGGCCCCACAGGGCGGCCGCCGAGTCGTGGCTGAGGACGGCGGTGTCCCCGCATGCGAGCAGCGCCGCGGCGGCCTGCGCGACCGGCTCCACGCGCCGGTAGCCGACCGCGTAGACGCTGGCGTGAATCCGGATGAGATCCTCGCAGCGCAGTGCGTACCCGATCGCCGCCCGCCCCATCCCGAGGTCCAGCAGCTGCGCGCGCGTGACGTGCCCGTGCTGCTGTTCCGCGAGGGTGGAGATAAGACTCCATATTCGTGCTTTTGCTCCCACCTCTCCCAAGAGGGCGTGGGGGCCGAAGGTTCACCCCCCTTCAGCGGCCAGCTCCACGAAGAAATCGAGCGCCTCCGGGTTGGCCAACGACTCGCGGGAGGCCGCCTGGTCGACCGGCGTTCCCGTGAGGATCCGCTTGACCGGGACCTCGAGGATCTTCCCGCTGAGGGTGCGCGGCACCTCGGAGATCTGGCGGATCTCATTGGGGACGTGGCGCGGCGAGCAATCCTCGCGCACTCGCCGGCGGATCTCGGAGATCAGGTCGTCGTCGAGCGAGGCGCCCTCGCGCAGCACCACGAACAGGGGCATCCAGCCGTCGGGATGGGCGGGGCCGACCGGGAGGTCGATGACGAGCGCGTCGACGATGTCCTCGACGCCGAGCACCGCGGAGTAGATCTCGCTCGTGCCCATCCGCACGCCGCCGCGGTTGATCGTCGAGTCCGAGCGCCCGGAGATGATCGCCGTCCCCCGCGAGGTGATCTCGATCCAGTCGCCGTGGCGCCACACCCCGGGGTACATCTCGAAGTAGGACTCGCGCAGCCTCGAGCCGTCCTCGTCGCCCCAGAAGAAGATCGGCATCGTCGGCATCGGCTGGGCGATGACGAGCTCGCCGACCGCGTCGATCAGCGCGTTGCCCTCCGGGTCCCAGGACTCGACGTCGGCCCCGAGCGCGCGCGCCTGCAGCTCGCCCAGGTACACCGGCAGGACCGGCACCCCGCCGACGAAGGCGGTGCACAGGTCGGTCCCGCCCGAGGTCGAGAACAGCCACGTGTCAGACCCGAGCTGGTCATAGATCCACCGAAAGCCCTCGGGCGCCAGCGGCGAGCCGGTGGAGCCGACCGCCCGCAGCGCGCTGAGGTCGCGGCCGTCGCCGGCCGGCGTCACGTCGCCCTTCATGCACGAGGCGATGAACGCCGCGCTCGTCCCGAACGTCGTCATCCGGGACTCGGCGGCCAGGTCCCACAGCGCGTCGAGGGACGGGTGGCCGGGGTTGCCGTCGAAGAGCACGATCGAGGCGTCGGTCAGCAGCACCCCGACGAGGAAGTTCCACATCATCCAGCCGGTCGTCGAGAACCAGAAGACGCGGTCGCCGGCCTGGGCGTCGATGTGCAGGTGCATCTTCTTGACCTGCTCGATGAGGATCCCGCCCTGGCCGTGGACGATCGGCTTGGGCAGCCCCGTCGTCCCCGAGCTGTAGAGCACCCACAGCGGATGGTCGAACGCCAGCTGCGCGAACTCCAGGTCCGCGTCCTCGGGCCCGAGGAACCCGTCGTCCCAGCCCGACCCGTCGAGATAGCGCAAGCGAATCGTCGCCGCCAACCCCGGGATCTCCGAGGCGATCCGCTCGACGATCTCCGACCGGTCGAAGTCCTTGCCGCCGTACCGGTAGCCGTCGATCGCCAGGAGCACCTTCGGCTCGACCTGGGCGAAGCGGTCGATGACGCTCCGGGCGCCGAACTCGGGCGCCGCCGAGGACCACACCGCGCCGATCGACGCGCACGCCAGCAGGCACGCCACCGTCTCGGGGATGTTCGGCATGTAGGCGACGACCCGGTCGCCCTCGCCGACGCCGAGCGCCCGCAGCCCGGCGGCCACCCGCGCCGTCTCTGAGCGCAGCCGCCCCCACGTCCACTCCCCCAGCTCGGGGCGGACCTCGGAGCGGTGCAGGATCGCCACCGCGTCGTCGTCCTTGCCGCGGAACACGTGCTCGGCCCACGACGTCCGCGCACCGGGAAACCACTCCGTGCCCGGCATCGAGCGGTCGCCGAGGACCACGTCTCCGCCCTGCGAGAACCGGACGTCGAAGAACTCGACGACCGACCCCCAGAACGCCTCCAGGTCGTCGACCGACCACTGCCACAGCTCCGCGTAGGACCCGAACGACAACCCGTGCTCCGAGCCCAGCCACTTCGTGTAGCGCGACAGCGTCGTGCGCGTCACCCACTCCTCCGACGGCTCCCACAGCAGCTGAGGCTCCTCGCTCACCACGTCAAGTATGCGCCATACACTCCTCCCGGTGTCGCCTGAGACCACGCTCGTCGCGCCGTTCGCCGGGACCGTCGTGGCTCTCCCCCACGCCGCCCGCCAGACGGTCGCCGCGGGGACGCCGGTGGCGGTGATCGAGGCGATGAAGATGGAGCACGAGGTCCTCGCCGAGCACGACGCGACGGTCACCGACGTGCGGGTCGCCGTCGGCGAGACGGTCACCGAGGGCCAGCCGCTCGTCGTGCTCGTCCTCACCGCGACACCGGGCGCCGCGCCCGACCGCGCCGTGCCGGCCGACCCCGCCCCGACCGGCCCCCGTCCCGACCTCGAGGCGGTGCGCGACCGCCACGCCGCCGGGCTCGACGCGGCCCGGCCGGACGCCGTCGCCAAACGCCACGAGCTCGGCCGCCGCACCGCGCGCGAGAACCTCGCCGATCTCCTCGACCCCGACAGCTTCGTCGAGTACGGGCCGCTGATGTTCGCCGCCCAGGAGCGGCGCCGGCCCACGCAGGAGCTGATCGAGCGCACGCCCGCCGATGGGCTGGTCGGCGGCACCGGCACGATCGCCGGCGAGGCGTGCGTGGCGATGTCCTACGACTACACGGTGCTGGCGGGAACGCAGGGCATGCGCAACCACGCCAAGAAGGACCGCCTGTTCGAGCTGGCGCGGCGCCGCCGCCTGCCCGTCGTACTGTTCGCCGAGGGGGGCGGCGGGCGACCCGGCGACGTCGACATGCCGATCGTCGCCGGCCTTGACGTCCGCGCCTTCGAGCTCTTCGCGCAGCTGAGCGGACTGGTGCCGCTCGTCGGGATCGCCTCGGGCTACTGCTTTGCCGGCAACGCCGCCCTGCTCGGCTGCTGCGACGTCGTCATCGCCACCGAGGACGCGAGCATCGGGATGGGCGGCCCGGCGATGATCGAGGGCGGCGGCCTGGGCCGCCACCACCCGGCCGACGTCGGGCCGATCGACGTCCAGTACGGCAACGGGGTCGTCGACCTCCGCGTCGCCGACGACGCGGCGGCGGTCGCCGCCGCCCGGCGCTACCTGAGCTACTTCCGCCGCGGCGCGCCACCGGACGCCGCCGCCGCGCCCGCTGACCCGAGCCGGCTGCGCGACCTCATCCCCGCCAACCGCAAGCGGGTCTACGCGGTGCGGACGGTGATCGAGGCGCTCCTGGAGGACGTGCTCGAGCTGCGCGGCGGCTTCGCCCCCGGCATGGTGACCGCGCTGGCCCGCGCCGACGGTCGCCCGCTCGGCGTGATCGCCAACGACCCGGCCCACCTCGGCGGCGCGATCGACGCCGACGGCGCCGACAAGGCCGCCCGGTTCATGCAGCTGTGCGACGCCTACGGCCTGCCGGTGCTGTTCCTCGCCGACACCCCGGGTTTCATGGTCGGCCCCGAGGCCGAGAAGACGGCCACCGTGCGCCACGTCTCGCGCCTGTTCGTCACCGGCGCCAACCTCCGGGTGCCGACCGGCACCGTCATTTTGCGCAAGGGCTACGGGCTCGGGGCGCAGGCGATGGCCGGCGGCAGCTTCAAGGCGCCGCTGTTCTGCGTCGGCTGGCCGACCGCGGAGTTCGGCGGGATGGGTCTGGAGGGCGCCGTCAAGCTCGGGATGCGCCGCGAGCTGGAGGCGATCGAGGACCCGGTAGCAGCGCAAGCAGGCCTACGACGTCGCGGTCGCCGCCGCCTACGAGCGCGGCCGCGCGGTCAACATGGCGGCCTACTTCGAGATCGACGACGTCATCGACCCGGCGGACACGCGGCGCTGGATCGCCACCCTGTTTGACGCCGGCGCGCCCCACTGGTCGCAGCAACCGGCCAAGCGCCGGCCCTACATCGACACCTACTGATGCGAGCGCACGCCGCAGGTCCCCCGAGGCCCGGCGGGCATGCTCGAGCGGGAGTCACAGCTCGAGCCGCCGCCGGCACCCCAGGAGGCGGGTCCGTTGGCCCGCGGGCGACGAGGCGCACATTCGTCGCCGCCGGCTGATGCTCCGAAACGATGGGCACGACAGGACGCGGGGAAGCCTCTGTCAAGCCAACCATCGCCTCGCCTTGAGTGACACCAGCGCGACATGACAGGAGCTTAAAAGTCCAGCCATCAGCTTTCCGTAAGTGAACTCTGGGAATCGGCTGAATCCTCCGCCGCCGCGGCGACCTGCCGCGCCTCCTCCAGGTGGCCGTCGATCAGGTTCAGTCCGGCGGCCCAGAATCCGGGGTCGCTGAGATCGACGCCGACGATCTCGCCCAGCTGTTGCGGCGAGCGCGATCCGCCGGCGGCGAGCAGGACGAGGTAGCTCTCGACGAAGCCCTCCCCCTGCTCCCGGTACCTGGCGTAGAGCGAGAGCGCCATCAGCTGCCCGTAGGCATAGGCGTAGACGTAGCCGGGCGAGCTGAACACGTGGCTGACGTAGGACCACCACGACGCGAAGCCCCCGGTCAGCTCCATCGTGTCGCCGTAGAGCTCGCGGTTGACCTCGAGCCAGTGCTCGCCCAGCCGCGCCACCGACAGCTCCCCCCGTTCGCGCCGTTCGCGGTGCACGGCGTCCTCGAAGCGATGGATCGCGATCTGGCGAAACACGGTCGCCATCGCCTCATCGAGCCGGCGGGCGAGCAGCTGGAAGCGCAGACGGGGATCCTCGGCGACCTCCAGCAGGTGGGCGAACGTCAGCGTCTCCCCGAATACCGACGCGGTCTCGGCGACGGTCACCGGCGTCTCCATCTCGAGGATTCCGCGCCCGGCCGCGAGCAGGAAGTGCAAGCCGTGACCGAGCTCGTGAGCGAGGGTGAGCACGTCCTCCAGCTGCCCGGAGAAGTTGAGCAGCACGAATGGGTGAGCGCTGGGGACGGTCGAGGCGCAGTACGCGCCCGGGCTCTTACCGGGGCGGGGCGCGGCGTCGATCCAGCGCTCGTGAAAGAAGCGCTGGCGCGGCCTCGCCGAGCACCGTTGAGAAGCCCGCGTAGCTGGAGATGACCAGCTCGCGGGCCTGCTCCCAGCTCACGTGCGCCGATGGCCCGGCGACCGGCGCCATGCGGTCGAAGTCGGCGAGGCGCTCGAGACCCAGCGCCCGCGCCTTGAGCGCTGACCAGCGCTGCGGGATGTCGTAGCGGGCGACGACCGCGTCGACGAGCGCCTGGACCGAGGCGTCGGAGGCCTCGTTGTCGAGGTTGACGCGGGCCAGCCAGTGCGGGAAGCGCCGCAGGCGGTCGTCGACGGCCTGGTCGTAGAGGAGGATGTTGAAGATGCTCGTCCGCGTGCGCAGTTCGACGGCGAGGCCGCCGGTGATCGCCTCCGCGGCCCGCCGCCGGGTCAGGCGATCCTCGGAGGAGAGCAGCGTCAGCGCGTCATTGAGGGTGACCGTCTCGCCGTCGCCGACGGCGACGCTCAGCGTCGCCACCTGCTCGTCGAGCAGCCGGCGCCAGGCGCCCGCTCCCGTCGCCGTCTTCTCGGCGAGGAGCCGCTCCTCGGGCTCGGAGAGCCGGTGGGGGCGGCTCTGGCGCACGACCCTGAGCCAGTGGCCGAAGCGCTCGAGCGCCGGATCGGCGAGCAGGCGTTCGGCGCGCGACTCCTCGACCGCGATCCACTCCAGCTCGAAGAAGGTGACGAGGGTCTCGACGCGAACCATGGCCGCCTCGGCCTCGGCGAGCAGCGCGCCGTGCTCGGGCGGCTCGGTGTCGGCGTCGAACCGCAGCAGGGCGTAGGCGTAGGAGGCGGTCAGCGCCGCCAGGATGCGCTCCAGCTGCTCACACAGCTCGGCCAGCCCGCGGGCATCGCACCCGGCGACGCGGTCGCGCTGCTCATCGGCGAAGCGCTGCGCGAGCGCGACCGCCTCGCGGCCCATCGCCGACGCCTCGGCCGCCCCGCCCGGCATCAGCGTGGCGAGATCCCAGGAGGGGGCGGAGGTCACCGAGGTCAGGCCGAGAGCGCTTGCGCCGGTCCCGGCCGTGCCAGGTTGGCCCGGCGCGGGCGCGGGAGGTCGACGACGACGACGAGGCCGCCGGAGTCCGGAGCGGTCAGCGTCACCGTTCCGCCATGCGCCTGCGCGACCGAGCGCACGATCGACAGGCCGAGGCCGAACCCCGAACCCGACCGCGTCAGGCGCCGGAACGGCTCGGTCAGCTCCGCCACGTCGGCGCGGGCGATCCGGGGTCCGTCGTTGGCGACGACGAGCCGCAGCCGGCCCTCGTGGACCTCGGTCCGGACCGAGAGGACGCCGCCGGGCACGTTGTGGTGGATGCCGTTGTCGAGCAGGTTGGCGATGAGGCGCTCGAGCAGGCCGGGATCGGCATCGACCCAGGCGGGCACGAGATCGGAGCGGATCTGGACCGACGCGTCGTGGGCGCGCGCCTGCAGGTCGGTCACGCAGTCGCCGACGAGCGCCGCCAGGTCGACGAGCTCCTCATGCCCGGTCGTCGCCTGGCTGCGAGCGAGCAGCAGCAGGCTGGCGATCAGGCGCTCGCAGCGGTCGACGGTGTCCAGGACGGCCTCGCCCATCGCTCGCAGCTCGTCCTCGGTCGCGTCGGGATCGGCGAGGGCGACGTCGACCTCGGTGCGCATGATCGCCAGCGGCGTGCGCAGCTCGTGCGAGGCGTTGGCCACGAAGTGGCGCTGGCTGGCGAACGCGCCGTCCAGGCGGGCGAGCATGCCGTCGAAGGTGTCGGCCAGCTCGCGCAGCTCGTCGGCCGGCCCGGTGAGCGCGATCCGCTCCCCCAGGTTCTCACCCGACACCCGGCGGGCGGTGGCGGTGATGTCGCGCAGCGGCGCCAGCGCGCGGCCGGCGAGCAGCCATCCGGTGAACACCGCGACGGCGGTCATCGCCAGCAGGGCGATGATGTACTCCAGCAGCAGCCGGTTCAGGGCCCCGCTGATCACCTGCTGCTGGACGATGTGGGCGATCTTCGCCTCGGGCGAGCCCGGCGGGAAACCGAGCGCGCCGCCGCTCATCGGCTCCAGGCCGTGGCGCTCGAGCGCCGCCCGGAGGCTGTGATGGGTGCGCAGGTTGCGCCGGACCAGCAGATAGCCGATCGTCAGCAGGACCGCCCCGCTGATCAGGTAGACCGACGTGTACAGCGCCGTCAGGCGCAGGCGGATCGTTCGCGCGGGGACCCGCAACGCGCGCCAGGCGCGCGGGATTGGCAGTCGCCTCGCCGTGGTCATGCCCCCGGAGAGTACGCCGCCGCCAGGCCTTAGACCATTCGGTACCCGACGCCGATCACCGTCTGCACGACCGGGGGATCGCCCAGCTTGCGGCGCAGGGTCATGATCGTCATCCGCACGACGTTGGTGAACGGATCGGTGTGCTCGTCCCACACGCGCTCGAGCAGCTGCTCGGCCGACACGGTCGCGCCGTCGGCGACCATCAGCGCCTCGAGCACCGCAAACTCCTTGCGGGCGAGCTCGAGCTCTCGGCCGGCGCGGGTCAGCCGCCGGCGGGCGGGATCGAGCTCCAGGTCGCCGTGGCTCAGCACCGGCGGGCGGCTGGGAAGCGCGCGGCGGGCCAGCGCGTGGATGCGCGCGACGAGCTCAGCGAAGCGAAACGGCTTGGGCAGGTAGTCGTCGGCGCCGAGCGACAGGCCCTCGATCACGTCCTCCAGGGCCCCGGCGGCGGTCAGCATCAGGATCCCGGTCTCGGGGCGCTCGCCGCGGACCAGCCGGCAGACGTCGTCGCCGTGCACGCCGGGCAGGTCGCGGTCGAGCACGAGCACGTCGTAGCGAACGACGCGGGCCTTGGCCAGCGCCTGGTCGCCGTCGGGGGCGAGATCGACCGCCATCCCCTGGCGGCGCAGCCCGCGCGCGATCGCCGCGGCCAACCGCACTTCGTCTTCGGCGATCAGCACGCGCACCGTGGCAGCATGACCGATCACGCGTAACGAGGCCGTAAGCGGGGTCGCCCGAGACAACGTGACACCAAACGACGTCACAACGATTCGTGATAAGGTCCGCTCTCGCATGCCCTCCCCCCCGAACATCGCCGAGCGCAGCATGGCCGTCGGCCTGCGGGCGCTCAACCGCGTCGCCGCCTCCGACGCCATCGACCGCCTCGGACTGCGCGATCCCGCCGTTCGCCTGCTGCACGGAGTCTCCAAGAACGGCGCTCGCACGGCGGCCACCGCCGGACGGACGTTCGCCGCCGCCCAGCGGCTCTCGCGCCCGGCCCGCCAGCCCCGCACACGCCGCTCCGATCTGTTCGATCTCCAGCCGTCCGACGAGCAGGAGATGCTCCGCGACTCGACCCGGGACTTCGCGATGGCCCGGCTGCGGCCCGTCGCCGAGGCCGCCGACGCCGCCTGCGCCACCCCGCCCGACCTGCTCGGCCAGGCCAACGAGCTCGGGCTGACGATGATCGGCGTTCCCGAGGAGCTGGGCGGCGCCGTCGAGGAGCGCTCGGCCACGACGACCGTCCTGATGTCGGAAGCCCTCGCCCGGGGCGACATGGGGATCGCCGTCGCCTGCCTGGCCCCGGCCGCGGTGTCGACCGCCATCAGCCTGTGGGGCGACGCCCAGCAGCAGGCCACCTACCTCCCCGAGTTCGTCGGCGAGGACGTGCCCTCGGCCGCGCTCGCGGTGATGGAGCCCCGCCCCCTGTTTGACCCCTTCGCGCTGCAGACGACCGCGCGCCCGGCCGGTGGCGGCTACGTGCTGACCGGCGTCAAGGCGCTCGTCCCCCGCGCCGCCGACGCCGAGCTGTTCGTGATCGCGGCGGATCTCTCGGGCGAGGGTCCCTCCCTGTTCATCGTCGAGTCCAAGAGCGCCGGGATCAGCTTCGAGCCCGAGCCCGCCATGGGCGTTCGCGCCGCCGCCACCGGCCGTCTCATCCTTCAAGACGTCCAGCTGCCCGCCACCGCCCTGCTCGGCGCCGGCCAGCCCGAGGTCTACGCCGAGTGCGTCGCGCTCGCCCGCCTGGCGTGGTGCGCCGTGGCCGTCGGCACCGGACAGGCGGCGCTGGAGTACGTCAGCGACTACGTCAAGGAGCGCAAGGCGTTCGGCGAGCCCATCTCCAACCGCCAGGCGGTGGCCTTCACCGTCGCCAACATGGCGATCGAGCTCGACGGGCTGCGCCTGGCCACCTACCGCGCCGCCGGCCGCGTCGACCGGGGGCTTGAATGCTCGCGCGAGGTGGCCCTCGCCCGCTGGCTGTGCGCCAACCGCGCGATGCAGCTCGGCTCCGACGCCGTGCAGATGCTCGGGGGCCACGGCTTCGTCAAGGAGCATCCCGTGGAACGCTGGTATCGCGACCTGCGCGCGGCCGGCCTGATGGAGGGGGCGTTGCTCGTCTGATGATCAACCTCGAGCTGCCCAAGAAATTCTCGACCCTCGTCGGCCAGTCGCACCAGGTCGCCGCCGAGGTCTTCCGGCCCAACTCGCGCAAGTACGACACCGCCGAGCACGAGTACCCCAAGGAGCTCGACATGCTCGCCGCGCTGATCGACGGCATGAACGAGTCGGGCGCGCTCGGCGGGGCCGGCGCCGGCACCGTCGGCGGCGGTCCGAGCGGCTCCAACGGCGCGTCCGCCAAGAGCGACGCCGGCAACCGCAACGGCTCGAACATGGCCAGCCTGCTCGGCCTGATCGAGCTGTGCTGGGGCGACGTCGGCCTGCTGCTGGCCATGCCCCGCCAGGGTCTCGGCCAGGCGGCGATCGCCGCCGTCGCCAACGAGGAGCAGCTCGAGCGCTTCGGCGGCAAGTGGGCGGCGATGGCGATCACCGAGCCCGAGGCCGGTTCGGACTCGGCCGCGATCCGCACCACCGCCACGCGCGACGGCGACGACTACGTCCTCAACGGCGAGAAGATCTACGTCACCTCGGGCGATCGCGCCGACCTGATCGTCGTGTGGGCGACCCTCGATCGCTCCCAGGGCCGGGCCGCGATCAAGTCGTTCGTCGTCGAGCGCGACAACCCCGGCCTCAAGCTCGATCGCCTCGAGCACAAGCTCGGCATCCGCGCCTCCGACACCGCCAACTTCTTCCTCACCGACTGCCGCGTCCCCAAGGAGAACCTGCTCGGCGATCCCGAGATCGCGCCCAAGGGCGGCTTCTCGGGCGTCATGCAGACGTTCGACAACACGCGCCCGCTCGTCGCCGGGATGGCCGTCGGGGTCGCCCGCGCGTGCCTGGAGCTGACCCGCGAGCACCTCGAGCAGGCCGGCGTCGAGATCGACTACGACGCGCTCGGCGGGCGCGGACCGGACGTGAGCGCCGCCGCCGCCGAGTTCCTGGCGATGGAGGCCGACTGGGAGGCCGCCCGCCTTTTGACCCTGCAGGCGGCGTGGATGGCCGACAACAAGAAGCCCAACTCGCTGCAGGCCTCGATGGCCAAGGCCAAGGCGGGCCGGATGGGCACTGATGTGGCGCTGCGCTGCGTCGCCCTGTGCGGCGCGACCGGCTACGCCGAGGACGAGCTGCTCGAGAAGTGGGCCCGCGACGCCAAGATCCTCGATCTGTTCGAGGGCACCCAGCAGATCCAGCTGCTGATCATCGCCCGCCTGCTGCTCGGCAAGACGTCCGCCGAGCTCAAGTAGCGCCGGCGAGCGCCGCCGCCTCGCGCCGCAGCACGTCCCACGCCTGGCGCACGTCGACCTCGGTCGTCGTCAACTGCCCGACGGCCAGCCGCAGCACGTAGCGCCCGTCCAGGGCGGCGTGGGAGATGAACATCTCGCCGCTGGCGTTGACGCGCTCCAGCAGCCGCCGGTTGACGTCGTCGTCGCCGGGCGCGCGGAAGCATACGAGCGAGAAGTGGACGGGCGCGCTCACCTCCCACCCGGGCTCGGCGCGGACCCAGTCGGCGAACTGCCCGGCGAGGGCGACCCCGCTGCGCACGTGGGCGCGCAGCCCGCTCGCCCCGTGGCAGCGGAGCACCGCCCACAGCTTCAGCGCGCGAAACCGCCGGCCGAGCGCCGGGCCGTATTCGCTGAGCGACAGCGCGTCCTCGCTGTCGGGGGTCCGCAAGAACTCGGGCACGAGGCTGAACGCCGCCCGCAGGTCCTCGGGGCGCCGGGACCACAGCAGCGAGCAGTCCATCGGCGTGAGCATCCACTTGTGGGCGTTGACGACGACCGAATCGGCGCGATCGACTCCGGCGAACGCCCAGCGGTGCTCGGGGCACACCATCGCCGTGCCGGCGTAGGCGGCGTCGACGTGCAGCCAGGTGCCGGCGGCCGCGCACGCGTCGGCGATCTCGGGTACCGGGTCGACGGACGCGCACGCCGTCGTCCCCACGGTGGCGACGACGACCGCCGCCTCGTGAAGCGACCCGAGCGCGTCGACGCGCAGGCGGTACTCCTCGTCGGTGGCGACCTTGCGCAGGCGCATCCCCAGCATCCGCGCCGCCTTGTCGACGGCCGAGTGGGTGTGCTCGGAGCAGACGATCTCGTCACGACCGGTCGCCTCCCGGGCGGCGATGATCGTGGCCAGCTGCGCCGTGGAGGCGGTGTCCTCGATGTGCCCGTGCCACCCCTCGGGCAGTCCCAGCAGCTTCGCCGTCCACGCCAGGACGACCTGCTCCAGCTCGGTCGCGGCGGGGGCTGAGCGCCACAGAAAGCCGACCGAGTTGATCGTCGCCGCCAGCATCTCGGCGAGGATTCCCGGCGCCGAGGACGAGCTGGCGAAGTAGGCGAAATAGCGGGGGTGCTGCCAGTGGGTCACCCCCGGCAGCAGCACGTCGTCGAGGTCGCGCAGGACGGCCGCGAACGGCTCGGGCTCCTCGGGCGCCTCGCGGGGCAGCCGGGCGCGGATGTCGCCGGGAGCGACCTGGGCGAGGACCGGCAGCTCCCCCACCCGCTCCAGGTACTCGGCCGCCCAGTCCACGGCCGCGCGTCCGTCGGCGCGCAGGTCGGTCACTCGGCGTCCACGACCCGGAAGGCGATGCCGGCCGCCACGAGCCGATCGATGAGCGCCTGGCCCATCGCGACCGCCGGGGTCAGCTGCCCGGCCCGCTGGGGGAGATCGTCGTGGGCGAGGCACAGGGCGGACTCGCCGAGCATCTTCGAGGTCTCGCCGTAGCCGGGGTCGCCGCCGCTCACCTCGGTGACGACCGGCGGCCCGGACGGCGCCGTGCCCTTGAACCTCACCGAGAACCACGCCTTCTCGCGCTGTTCGGGGGTCGGGCCGTCGCCCGGGTCGCGGAGCTTGAGCAGCAGGTTGCGGGAGGGGCTGAGCTGGGAGAGCGCGACGAGCGTCCCGGCCCCGAGGGCGAGGCCGCCGAGCATCGCCAGGCGCTTGGCCACGATGTAGTGGCCGTAGCTGAAGTCCGGGCCGTAGCGGGGCAGCGCCCGGGCCGAGCGCAGCACGACCTGGGGATCGATCGTCGGCGCCGGCATCACCCAGCCGTTGGCCGTCGGGTCGTGGTGGGGGAGCGCGGCCACCCCCCGCACCCGCCGTCCGTCGGGCTCTGACTCCAGGCGCTTGCGCTGACCGGCCACCGAGCGACTCTGGCGCAGGCGCCCCATGATGTGGAGCGCCGAGTGGTAGGTGCCGCCGCTGAACGTCGCCCCGGCGCGGACGAATCCCTCGACCTTGAGCGGGAGGCCCTCCGGCAGGTGACCGACGGTGTAGAGCACGCCCAGGTCGTGGGGGATCGAGTCAAACCCGCAGCAGTGCACGAGGCGCGCTCCCGTCCGCTCCGCCTGCTCGTGATAGCGCAGCCACATGAGGTCGACGAACTCCGGCTCGCCGGTGAGATCGATGTAGTCGGTCCCGGCCGCCGCGCACGCGGCGACGAGCGGCTCGCCGTAGTGGATGTAGGGCCCGACGGTGCTGATCATCACCCGGGCCGACTCGGCGATCCGCCGCAGTGAGGCGGTGTCGGTGACGTCGGCGGTGAGCAGCGGGAGGTCGCCGTGCCCGTCGCCGAGGCGCTCGCGGACCGCCTCCAGCTTGGCCGGGTTGCGCCCGGCCAGCGCCCAGCGCGTCTGCGGACCGGCGGCGCGCGCGAGGTACTCCGCGGTCAGCCCGCCGGTGAATCCGGTCGCTCCGAAGAGGACGATGTCGTACTCGGGCTCACTCATGCTCGCCGCCAACCTCGCGGGCCAGGCGCATCGCGGCGTCGAGCTCGACGCCCGCGCGGGCGGCCAGCCAGCAGGCCACGGGCGCGGCGATCCGCTGGGAGGCGTGGGCCGCCTCGCCGGCGAGATCGAGCACGGACTTCAGCTCTTCCTTGGTGGGGGCGGGCACGCCGAGCTTCTCGGCATAGGCGGCCAGCCAGTCAGGCGCATTCATGGCCCGGCAGCCTAACGTCCTCAAGCTGGCAAGATGCCTGGCCGCGAATCAGGAACCCGAAGAAAGGTGCAGGATGTCAATCCTTCAGGACAAGGTGGCGATCGTGACCGGCTCGGCCCGCGGGATCGGCCGCGCGACCGCCGAGCTGTTCTCCGCGCAGGGGGCCAAGGTGCTCATCAACGACCTCGACAGCGACGTCGCCGAGCAGACCGCGTCGGAGATCGACGGCGACACGCTCGTCTTCGGCGGCGATCTGACCAAGCCCGGCATCTGCGACGAGCTCGTCGAGAAGGTCATCTCCGAGTGGGGCCAGGTCGACATCCTCGTCAACAACGCCGGCTACACGATCGACGCGCCGATCCACAAGATGTCTGACGAGAACTTCCAGCGGATGATCGACATCCACAACGTCGTCCCGTTTCGCATGTGCCGCGCTGTCGCGCCCCACATGCGCGAGCCGGCCAAGCGCGAGCGCGAGGCGGGCGTCGAGGTGTTTCGCAAGATCGTCAACGTCTCGTCGATCTCGGGGACGATGGGCAACGCCGGCCAGGCCAACTACTCGTCGGGCAAGTCGGGCGTGATCGGCCTGACCAAGACGCTGGCCAAGGAGTGGGGCCAGTTCAAGATCAACGTCAACGCCGTCGCCTTCGGCTACATCGAGACGCGGCTGACCGCCGACAAGGACGACACCAACACGATGGAGATCGACGGCCAGACGGTCCAGCTGGGCATCCCCTCGCAGATGCGCCAGCTCGCTCCCCAGCTGATCCCGCTCGGCCGGCCCGGCACCCCGGCGGAGGCGGCCAGCGGCGTGTTCTTGCTCTGCACCCCGTGGGCGAACTTCATCACCGGCCAGGTGCTCGGCATCACCGGCGGCCAGTTCGGGGGGATGATCTCCTAGTCACGGCGGGCCGTGGGCGATAGTGGACGCGAGGCTGCCACTATCGCCCACACTGCCATCAGCCCGACGGGTTGCCGAGCTTCTTCTCCGCGGTCTTGAAGTACGCCCGGGCGTTCTGCTGGGTGACGAGCGGATCGCCGGTGTTGACGGACTTTCGCACCGTCTTGCCCTGCGACTTGGCGACCGCCTCCTGGACGGCGATCTTCGCCATCCCGTAGGGGTCCTGGGCGATCGTCGCGAACATCTTGTGGGCGATGATCTGCTGGGTGGCCTCGATCGCGCCGTCGAAGCCGACGAGCTTGATCCGCCCCGTCGCCTTGTTGGCCTCGAGGCTCTGCAGCGCGCCGAGGGCCATCTGGTCGTTGGCGCAGAACACCGCGCTGACATGCGGGTTGGTCTGCAGGATGTCCTCCATCGCCCCGACGGCCTGCTCGCGGTCGAAGTTGGCGGCCACCTCCTTGACGACCTTGATCCCCGAGCCCTTGATCCCGGCGATCACCCCGTTGACGCGGTCGAGGTCGACCTGGGAGCCCGGGATCCCGCGGATGATGGCCAGCGTCCCGTGGGGGATGACCTTGCGCAGGTAGTGCCCCATCTTGATCCCGCCGTCGCGGTTGGCCGTGCCGACGAACGCCGTCTGGGGCTTCCAGCCGGGAATCGGGGAGTCATACAGGACGACCGGGATGCCCTTGTGGACAGCCTGGTCGAGCACCGGTTGCAGCAGATCGGAGTCGGTCGGAGCGATGACGAGGGCGCTGACCTTCTGGGCGATCATGTTCTGGACGATGTTGATCTGTTCGTCGACCTGGGTGTCGGCCTCCCCGGCCTCGGTGAGCACCTTGACGTGCGCCGCCTTGCCGCCGGCGGCCGCGCCGTGGGCGGTGTTGACCCAGTACTCCTGGTTGAGCGCCTTGGGGATGAAGCCGATGCGGATGCCCTTGTCGGCGTTGGGCGAGAGCTGACCGCCGCACCCGGCGAGCAGGCAGGCGGCGCCGAGCAGCACGGTCCCGAGCGTGCGACGCATCGCTCAGCCCTCCGCTGTGGCGGTGTCGGCGACCCGGTCGCCGTCGGCATCATCGCTCTCCTCGCCCGTCTCCCCCGAGCCGACGATCATCGAGACGAGCTCCTCCTGGTGCTCGGCGTCGGCCGCCGCCTCGCCGACGTACTTGCCCTGGCGCAGGACGACGGCGCGGTCGGCGACGCGGGTGACGTGCTCCAGGTTGTGGGAGATGACGATCACCGAGACCCCGTGCTCGGGGGCCTCCTTGATCAGGCGCAGGACGTTGCCCGACTCGCGGGCGCCGAGCGCCGAGGTCGGCTCGTCGAGGATGACGATCCGCGTCCCGAAGGCGATCGCCCGCGCGCACGCCACCGCCTGACGCTGCCCGCCCGACATGATCCCGATCTCGTCGTCGCGGGAGATGTTGACCTGAAGGCGATCGAGCAGGGTCTCGGTCTCCTTGGCCATCGAGCGGTCCGACACCCAGCCGAGCGAGCCCAGCCACCCCGGCCGCACCGGTTCGCGGCCGGCGTAGAAGTTGCCGGTGGCGTTGAAGTTGTCAAACAGGGCAAGGTCCTGGTAGACGGTCTCGATGCCGAGCTCCCGGGCCCGGTGCGGCGTGTCGATCCGCACCTTCTCGCCCCCGATGCGGATCTCGCCCGAGTCGGGCGACACCACCCCGGAGAGGATCTTGATCAGCGTCGACTTGCCGGCGCCGTTGTCGCCGAGCAGGGCGAGGATCTCCCCCTGCTCGAGGTGCAACGAGACGTCGTCGAGGGCCAGGGTGGCGCCGAAGCGCTTGGCCACATCGGTGATTTCGAGCACGTGGTCGGCCATCGCGATCACCTCCCCGCCTGCATCGTGCGAAAGCGCTCTTCCAGGCGCCGGCGCACGACGTCGAGCTCGACGGCGATGACGATGATGACGCCGATCGCGATCAGCTGCCAGTAGATCGAGACGTTGAGCAGGTTCAGGCCGTTGTTGATGACGGTGAAGATGAACGCTCCGCACACCGCCCCGGAGACGGTGCCGCGGCCGCCCCAGAACGAGGCGCCGCCGATGATCACCGCCGAGATCGAGGCCAGCTCCTGCAGGTTGCCGGCCGTCGGGTACCCGGCGTCGGTGCGCCCGGCGGTGATGATCCCCGCCACCCCGGCGCAGAACCCGGAGATGAGAAACACCGACATGACGACGCGGTCGACGGGGATCCCGAGCCGCCGGGCGGCCTCCCGATCAGCGCCGACGGCGTAGATCCACCGGCCCCAGCGCAGCTTGCGGGCGAGGAGACCGGCGACCAGCGCCAGCGCGCCGACGACGATGATCGCCACCGGGATGCCGGCCACGTCGGAGCCGCCGATCGTCGTGACGATGCCCGGCATGCCCGGCTTGGGCTGGCCGTCGGACAGCAGCAGGGCGAGGCCGCTGGCCGCGTTGAGCATCCCCAGCGTCGGAATGAACGAGTGCGGCATCCGTCCCTTGACGTACAGGAAGGCGTTGATGAAGCCGGCGGCGGTCCCGGTGAGGAGCATCGCGAGGATCGTCACCACCCCGCCGCCGATGTGCTGGAAGGCCAGCGAGCCGGTCACCGTCGTCAGCGCGATCAGCGACCCGACCGACAGATCGATTCCGCCGACGAGGATGACGAACAGCTGCCCGACCGCCAGCGCGGCGAGCGGAGCCCCCTGGACGAGCAGGTTGGTCAGGTTGTCGCCGGTCAAGAAGAACGGCGTCACCAGGGTCAGGATCAGGCACAGCAGAAACAGGATCAGGGCGGGTCCCACCCTGATCGCACGCAGCACGAGGCGCAGACCGCCGTCGCCGACGTCAGCCGTCGCGCGCTGCGGCCGGGTAATGGCCGTCATTCTCTCTCCCTCCGTCGACGGGCATTCCCACCGCCCGCTCACGTATCGATGGGCCTGTCCTACCCACCCGTGGAGAGTTGATTCACTCTGTCCTCAGAGCGCGTCCGGGTCGCCGCTGTCCAGCCGCGCGCGGCGCTGCAAGGCGTACAGGTCGTCGCGGTTGCGCACGTATTGGAGAGCGGCGTCGACCTGGGGCTGGTGGTCCCACGCCGGCGGCCGGCCGCGGTGCAGCGCCGCCGAGATGAGGTGGCGCTCGCGCTGGCTGGCGCGGACGCGCCGATCGATGTCACGCAGGTTCAGCTGGGCCTCCAGGGCCTCGCGGAGCACCGGCTCGTCGGAGTGCAGGCGGCGCAGCTCGTGCGGATCGTCGGCCAGGTCGAACAGCAGGTCGGGGTCCTCGAGCGAGACGATCAGCTTCTCGGTGCCGGAGCGGATCATCGCCGCCGGCGCCTGCACCCCCTCGCCGTGATACTCGGAGATGACCGGACGCCGGCGCGGCGCCAGCAGGCTCTCGCCGTCCCCGGCGCCGGCCACGGCGTCGACCGGCAGGCCGGCGAGCTCGAGCAGGGTCGGCGCCACGTCGATCAGCGACACCGGTCCCGGCACCCGGCGCGCGCTCAGCCGCCCGGTGAAATCGCGCACGATCAGCGGCACCCGCGCCGACTGCTCGAAGAACGCCATCTTGTACCAGAGGCCCCGCTCGCCGAGCATCTCTCCGTGGTCGGCGCAGAACACCACGGTCGTGCGGTCCTGCAGGCCCGAGTCGCGCAGCGCGCCGAGCACCTCGCCGATCCGCTCGTCGAGATAGCTGACGGCGGCGAAGTAGGCGTGGCGGGCCCGGCGGATCTGGTCATCTGAGAGCTCCGCCTCGTCGACCCGGCACATCGCGCGCAGCCGGCGGCTGTGGGGGTCGACCTCGTCAAGCGGAAGGGAGGCCACGGCCGGCAGCGGCACCTCGGCACGCTCATAGCGCGCCCAGCAGCGCTCGGGGACCTCCCACGGATCGTGCGGGTTGGTGAACGAGGCGAACAGGAGGAACGGCTGGTCGGGCCGGTGGCGCGCGATCTCGTAGAGCTTGCGCGTCGCCGCGAACGCGACCTCCTCGTCGTAGTCGGTCTGCATGCTGGCCGCGGTCACCCCGGGGCGCAGCACGCTCTCCATCGTGTGGTACCACGGCAGGGGCTCGGCGAGCGACCGGTCCCAGTCCGGGGTCCAGTCGACGTCGGCCGGATAGATGTCGGTGGTCAGCCGCTCCTCGAACCCGTGCAGCTGATCGGGGCCGACGAAGTGCATCTTGCCGGCGACCGCGGTGTGGTAGCCGGCGGCCCGCAGGGCGTGGACGACGGTCGGCGTCGTGGCCGGCAGCTCGGCGGCGTTGTCGTAGACGCCGATCGAGGAGGCGTGGCGGCCGGTCAGCATCGCCGCCCGCGAGGGGGCGCACAGCGGAGACGGGCAGTAGGCGGACTCGAACACCGCCGCCCCCTGGCCCAGCGCCTGCAGGTGGGGCGCCCGGACCACCGGGTGGCCGTAGACCGGCAGCCAGGATGCGGCCAGCTGATCGGCCATCAGGACGAGGAAGGACGGAGGCGGCGCGGCCATCGGCGGGCGAGCATAGGGTGTCGTCGGCTCCTCTGGCTACTCTGTTTTGCGATGCGGCACGGAGCGCTCGCCATCACCGCCCCGGCCGGCCCGGGCGCCGCCCCGCTCGTCGTCGCCCATCGCGGCGCGTGGCGGCCGGCCCCCCAGAACTCGCTCGAGGCGTTCGAGGAGGCGGTGCAACTAGGGTGCGACGCGGTCGAGCTCGATGTGCGCCGCACGCTCGACGGACGCGTCGTCGTCGTCCACGACGCCCGCGCGGGCGTGCGGTCGATCGCCAAGCTCACCCACGAGGAGCTGCAGGCCCGGGCGCGCCACCGCCACGCCCCGGCGCTCGAGGAGGTGCTCGAGCTCGTCGCCGGGCGGATCGGCGTCGACATCGAGCTCAAGGAGGACGGCTATGTCGAGCAGGCGATGGCGATCGTCCGGCGCCGGCTGACCCCCGAGCAGTACGTCGTCACCTCGTTTCGCGACTCGGTGCTGCCGGCGGTCAAGCGGACCGATCCGGCCGTCCGCACCGGTCTGCTGCTCAGCCCCCACCGCCAGATCGGCCACCTGGCCCGGCGGGTGTCCGCCACCGAGGTCGACTTCGTCGCTCCCCATGCCCGCCTGGCCCGCGCCGGACTGCTCAGCTGGGCGGCCACGCGCGAGCTGCCGTCGTGGGTGTGGACGGTCAACGACCGGCGGGCGCTGCGCCTGCTCGGGTGCCGACCCGCGGGTGGCCGCGGTCATCACCGACCGTCCCGACCGCGCGCTCCTCGAACAGCAGCGATCGCTGCCACCGATCAAAGCGTTCACAAGCTCTTGACATAGCCGACAGCCGAAAGTAGGTTGTCGACAAGAGGATGGCTGCTGCGACGACAGCGTGGGGTCTGGGGACCGTCGAGCGACGCTCGACCACTGATCAGGTGCTGCACGAGCTGCGCACCGCGATCGTCTCGGGTCGCATCAAGCCGCGCGAGCAGCTGCCCGAGGTGGCCCTCGCCCGGGCGTTCGGCACCGGGCGCTCGGCGATCCGCGAGGCCCTGCGCCAGCTCGTCCAGGAGGGCCTCGTCGTCTCCGAGCTCAACCGCGGAGCCTGGGTCCGGCCGCTGTCGACCGAGGATGTGATCGACGTCTACCGCGCGCGCACGGCGATCGAGGTCGCCGCCGTCCAGGCGGCCCTCGAACGCGAGGACGCCGTCGACCTGTCATCGCTGGAGGCCGCGCAGGCGAGGATCCGCGCCGCCTGCGCCCCGGCGAACGGCGACGCGACCCCCTCGCACGAGCTGATCGCGGCCGATATCGATTTCCATCGCGATCTCGTCGCCCTCGCCGGCAGCCCCCGCCTCAGCCGGGCCCACGAGCCGCTGGCCGCGGAGTCGCAGATGCTCCTCAACTGGCACCCGGTCTATTCGGGCTCTGACTACGTCTCCGAGCACCAGGAGGTGCTCGACGCCCTGCAGAGCACGCGTCCGGACGCCGCCGAGGTCGTCCGCGCCCATCTGATGCTGACCGTGGACCTGATCCTGCAGGAAGCGGAGCGCTACGCCACCCGGCTGGCCAGCGCCGACCGCCTGGTAACCAACGACGACATCGTCGACGACGAGGGGAGCAGCGGGTGACCGATCGAGACTTCGAGTCCGAGCGTGATGGTGGACTGACACGGCGCCAGGTGCTGCACGGCGCGCTGGCCGGCGGGGCCATGCTCTCAGCCGGAGGCCTGCTCGCGGCCTGCGGTGGCAGCTCGGGATCCTCGAGCGCCTCGTCGAGCGCCGGCTCCAGCCCGGCGAGCACCGGCTCGCTCAAGCCCGGCGGCAGCCTCCACGTCGGGGCGACCGGCGGCGGCGCGAAGGACACGATCGACGCCCACCTGCCGACCGCCGATCCGGACATCATGCGCTGCTGGAACCTGTATGAGCCGCTGGCCGTGCGCCCGCCGAGCTTCGGGCCGCTGGAGATGATGGTCGCCGAGTCGATCGAGGCCGCGCACGGCAAGGCCGACTCGTGGGTCGTCAAGGTCCGCCCGGGCATCGAGTTCCACAACGGCAAGACGGTCACCCCCGAGGACGTCGTCTTCTCGCTGCAGCGCATCCTGGACAAGAAGAACCCGAAGGTCGGCGCCGCCTCGATCGGTTACATCGACATCGCCAACGTCAAGAAGACGGGCAAGAACGAGGTCCACATCCCGCTGAAGTTCGCCAACGCCGGCTTCCTCGATGACATCGGCCAGTACTTCAACGCGATCGTGCCCGTCGGCTATGACCCGGCCAAGCCGGTCGGCACGGGCGCCTTCATGTTCGAGAGCTTCACCGCCGGCCAGCAGAGCGTGTTCAAGAAGTTCCCCAACTACTGGCAGAAGGGCAAGCCGTACGTCGACACCCTGACGATCACCGACTTCGCCGAGGACACGGCGCGCGTCAACGCGCTGCTCGGCGGCCAGGTCGACGCGATCGACAACCTCCCGACCGGTCAGATCCAGCAGGTGCAGGGCAACTCGTCGCTCAAGGTGCTCATCTCCCACACCGGCCAGTGGCAGCCGTTCACGATGCGCATCGACCAGCCGCCGTTCTCCGACGTCCGCGTCCGCCAGGCGATGCGGCTGATCGTCAACCGCCCGCAGATGGTCGAACAGGTCCTCTCCGGCCAGGGCCGCGTCGCCAACGACCTCTACGCGCCGTTTGACCCGGCGTTCGACTCCGCCCTGCCCCAGCGCGCCCAGGACATCGCCCAGGCCAAGTCACTGCTCAAGGCGGCCGGCCACGCCGGGCTCGCCGTGCAGCTCGTCACCGCCCCGGTGTTCAACGGCGTCGTCCAGGCCGCCGAGGTGTTCGCCCAGCAGGCGTCGGCCGCCGGGGTCAAGGTGTCGCTGCGCAAGCTCGACACCGGCACCTTCTACGGTCCCAATTACCTCAAGTGGACGTTCGCCCAGGACTTCTGGGCGACGCGCGAGTACCTGCCCCAGGTCGCCCAGGGCAGCCTCCCCAGCTCGCCGTTCAACGAGACCCACTGGGGCGCGGGCGCGTTCGAGAAGCTGATCAACCAGGCCCGGGCCGAGCTCGACGCCACCAAGCGCGCCGCCATCCTCCACGAGGCCCAGAAGATGGAATACGACATGGGCGGCTACATCATCCCGTACTTCTCCAACCAGATCGACGCCTACAGCGGCAAGCTGGGCGGCTTCGTCGAGGCGAGGTCGGGCTTCCCGCTGGGCAACTATTGGTTCAAGAACGTGGGGTTCACCGCGTAGCCGCTGATCGGGAGGGAGCCGAACGCCATGAGCCGATTCCTGCTGCGCCGCATCCTGCTCGGGCTGCTGATCCTGCTGCTCGTCTCGATCGTCGTGTTCGCGGCCACCCAGGCGCTGCCCGGCAACGCGGCGCGGGCGATCCTCGGCCGCAACGCCACCCCGGCGCGGCTGGCGGCGTTGACCCGCCAGCTACACCTCAACGAGTCACCCGTCTCGCAGTACCTGCACTGGCTCGGCGGGGTGCTGACCGGCAACTTCGGCACCTCGGCGGCCACCGAGCAGCCCGTCTCCTCGCTGATCTCGGCCCGCGTCCTGAACTCGGCGTTCCTCGTCCTCGTCTCCGCGCTCGTCGCGCTGCCGCTGTCGATCGGGCTCGGGGTGTGGATGGCGGTCAAGCGCGACAAGGCGACCGACAACATCCTCTCCATCGCCACCCTGTCGCTGGCCGCGCTGCCCGAGTTCGTGATCGGCATCGGCCTGATCGTGCTGCTCGCCACCAACGTCTCGCACGCCTTCCCGGCGGTCTCGCTGATCCCGCCCGGTGAGCACGCCTGGAACGTGCCCAACGCGGTGGTGCTGCCGGCGGCGACGCTCATCCTCGCGGTCACCCCGTACATCAGCCGGATCATGCGCGGCTCGATGGTCGAGGTCCTCGAATCGGAGTACGTGACGATGGCCCGGCTCAAGGGGCTCTCGAACCGCACGGTCATCTGGCGCCACGCCGTGCCCAACGCGATCGTCCCGGCGATCCAGGTCTCGGCGCTCCAGCTGGCCTACATGGCGGGCGGCGTCGTGATCGTCGAGTTCGTGTTCACGTTCCCCGGGATCGGCTCCGCGCTCGTCGACGCCGTCGGCAACCGCGACATCCCGGTCGTCCAGGCGCTGGTCATGATCATCGGCGCCGTCTACGTCGTCGTGAACCTCGTCGCCGACCTGTTGACGATCGTCGTCACCCCGCGGCTGAGAACGGCGGGCCGATGAGCGTCGCGCCGATGACCGCCGACACCGCCGTCACCGCCCCGCCGGCGATGCGCAACCGCCAGTGGGCGACGCTCCTGCGGGCCACCGTCCATCAGTGGCGCGGGCGGATCGGGCTGGTCATCGTGATCATCCTCGTCGCGGTCGCGCTGCTCGGGCCGCTGATCGCGCCCCACTCCCCCACCGCGTTCGTCGCCGCGCCGAACAGCCCGCCGAGCTCGCAGGCCCTGTTCGGCGCCGATGCGCTCGGCCGCGACGTGTGGAGCCGCTTTCTGCACGGCGGGCTGAGCGTCCTCGGCCTCTCGCTGGCCTCGACGATCGTCGGCGTCGGCGTCGGGCTCGTCGTCGGCCTGACCGCCGCCTACAGCGGCGGCGTGCTCGACGAGGTCCTGATGCGGATCGCCGACGTGTTCATGGCCTTCCCGCAGATCGTCCTCGCACTGCTGCTCGTCACCGCGTTCGGCCCCAAGGTGTGGCTGATCGTGCTCACCGTCGGCATCTCCCACGCCCCGCGCGTCGCCCGCGTCATCCGCGGTGCCGCCGTGCAGGTCGTCGAGCGCGACTTCATCAAGGCCGCCGAGGCGGTCGGCGAGCCGCGGCGGCGGATCATCTTCGGCGAGCTGTTGCCCAACGTGACCAGCCCGCTGCTCGTCGAGCTCGGGCTGCGCCTCACCTACTCGATCGCGCTGATCGCCGGGATCAACTTCCTCGGCCTCGGCCTCCAGCCCCCCGCCTCCGATTGGGGCCTGATGATCAACGAGAACCGCCTCGCCCTCACCTTCCAGCCGTGGGGCGTGCTGTTGCCGATCATCGCGATCGCACTGCTGACGATCGGGACCAATCTGCTGACCGACGCCTTCGCCCGGGCCGCGATCGGCATCGACCGAGGGGAGTGACTGCCATGGCGGTCGCCGAGCATCCGAGCAACGCCGTCACCGTCCGCGATCTGAAGATCGAGCTCGTGCGCGGCGGCGAGGACATCGTCGACGGGATCATGCTCGAGGTCTCGGCCGGGGAGGTGCTCGGCCTCGTCGGCGAGTCGGGCAGCGGAAAGACGACCGTGGGCATGGCCCTGCTCGGCTACTGCCGCCCCGGCGGCACCGTCTCCGGCGGCGAGGTCGTCATCGACGGGCGCACGCTGTCGGACCTGCGGGGCGGCGACCTGCGCCGGCTGCGCGGCGGCACGGTCTCCTATATCCCCCAGGACCCGGGTACGTCGCTGAACCCGGCGCTGCGCATCTCGCGCCAGCTGACCGAGATCCTCGCCGCCCACATCGCCGACCAGTCCGACGAGCAGCGGCTCGCCCGCGTGCGCGAGGCGCTGACCGAGGTGGCGCTGCCCTCCGACGACGAGTTCCTCAAGCGCTACCCCCACCAGCTCTCCGGCGGCCAGCAGCAGCGCGTGGCCATCGCGATGGCGTTCGCCAACCGCCCGCACGTGATCGTCTGCGACGAGCCGACGACCGGCCTGGACGTCACCACCCAGGCGCGCGTGCTGCAGACGGTCCGCGAGCTCTGCCAGCAGCATCAGGTGGCCGCCCTGTACGTCAGCCACGACCTGGCCGTCGTCGCCGAGCTCGCCGACCACGTGGCCGTCATGTACGCCGGGCGGATCGTGGAGCGCGGCCCGCGCGACGTCATCTTCTCCGCGCCCCGCCATCCCTACACCCGCAAGCTGCTACGCGCCGTCCCCGATCTGCAGGGCAAGCGAGCCGTCATCGGCATCCCGGGGCGGGCCCCCCTGCCCGGGCAGCGCCCGGAGGGTTGCTTCTTTCACCCCCGCTGCGACCTGGCCATCGACGCCTGCCGCGAGACGTTTCCCGAGGCGCGGGCATTCGACGGGGGCGCGCACCTCGTCTGCTGCTACCGGGCCGAAGACGCGCCCGGCGAGCTGCCGACGACCGGCGAGGCCGCCACGGCCACGGTGGCCGGCGACGTCGTCATGTCGCTGGCCAACGTCAACGCCAGCTACGGCTCGCGCCACACGCTGTTCGACATCGACTTCGACGTGCGCCGCAACGAATGCGTGGCCCTCGTCGGCGAGTCGGGCAGCGGCAAGACGACGCTCGCCCGCTGCGTGGCCGGCCTGCACCATCAGTGGACCGGCGACATCACGCTCGGCGAGACGGGGCTGGCCCAGTCGTCGCGCAAGCGCTCCAACGAGGCCCGCAAGCAGATCCAGTACGTGTTTCAGAACCCGTACGCGTCGCTGAATCCGCGGCGGACCGTCGGCCAGACGATCGCCCGCCAGCTGCAGCTCTTCTTCCCGGGTTCGAAGCACGAGATCGGCCGGCGAGTCGGCGAGTGCCTGGAGCGCGTGGCCCTGTCGGCGGCGGCGGCCAACCGGTATCCCGACCAGCTCTCAGGCGGCGAGCGCCAGCGGGTGGCCATCGCCCGGGCGCTGGCCGCCGAGCCGACGCTGCTCGTCTGCGACGAGGTCACCTCGGCGCTCGACGTCTCGGTCCAGGCGGCGATCGTCGAGCTGCTGCGCGAGCTGCGGACCGAGACCGGTCTGAGCATGCTGTTCATCACCCACAACCTCGCCCTCATCCGCACCATCGCCGACCGCGTCATCGTCATGACCGAGGGGCGGATCGTCGAGTCCGGCGCGACGCTCGACGTGTTCAACTCGCCGAGCGCCGAGTACACGAGCAAGCTGCTGGCCAACACGCCGACGGTCGAGGCCGCCCTCGGGCAGTGAACACCGAGGCGTTCATCACGTGCGCGATCACCGGCGCCGGTGACACGACGGCGCGCAGCTCTCACGTCCCGGTCACCCCCGAGGCGATCGCCGCCTCGGCGATCGACGCCGCCCGCGCGGGCGCCGCCGTCGCTCATATCCACGTCCGCGACCCGGCGACCGGGCAGGGATCCCGGGACGTGGCGCTGTACCAGGCGGTCGTCGACGAGGTGCGCGCCGCCGACGTCGACGTGGTCATCAACCTGACCGCCGGGATGGGCGGCGATCTCGTGCTCGGCGGCGCCGAGGCCCCGCTCCCGCTCGTCGACGGCACCGATCTGGTCGGCGCCACCGAGCGCCTGGCCCACGTCGCCGCCCTGCGCCCCGAGATCTGCACCCTGGACTGCGGGACGATGAACTTCGCCGCCGGCGGCGACTACGTGATGGCCAACACGCCGGGGATGCTGCGGGCGATGGCCGGCCAGATCCGCGAGCTCGGCGTGCGTCCGGAGCTCGAGGTCTTCGATTACGGGCAGCTCGTGATGGTCAAGGACCTGATCGACGCGGGCCTGATCGACGACCCGGTGCTCATCCAGCTGTGCATGGGCATCCGCTACGGCGTCCCCGACGACCCCGGTGCGCTGCTCGGGCTCGTCGCCCTGCTGCCCCCGGGATCGGTGTTCTCGGCCTTCTCGATCGGGCGGATGCAGCTCCCCTATGTGGCGATGGCCGTGCTCGCCGGAGGCAACGTCCGCGTCGGGCTCGAGGACAACCTGTACGTCGGCCCCGGCGCGCAGGCGACCAACCGCGACCTTGTGGAGCGCGCGGTGACGATCCTCGAGGCGATGAACGTCCGCGTGCTCGGTCCCGCCGAGGTCCGCGAACGGCTCGCGCTGCACGGCTCCGGTGGCTGACCCCGAGCACCTGCCCCGGCGGGTGGGGCTGCTGGGCGCCGGCGTGATCGGCAGCGGCTGGGCCGCCCGCTTCCTGCTCGCCGGCGTCGACGTGTGCCTGTATGACCCGGCCCCGGATGCCGGCGAGGGCGCCCTCGCCGCGCTGGCGCGGGCCCGCCGCGCCTGGCAGCGGCTGACCGTCGTCCCGCCCCCTCCCGAGGGCCGGCTGACGCTCGCCGCGACCGTCGCCGAGGCCGTCGACGGAGCCGAGCTCGTGCAGGAGTCAGCCCCCGAGCGCGAACCGCTGAAGACGGCGCTGCTCGGCGAGGCCGACACCGCCGCGCCGCCCGACGCGATCATCGCCAGCTCCACCTCGGGCCTGCTGCCGTCGCGGCTCGCGCGGTCGATGACCCGGCCGGAGCGCTTCGTCGTCGGGCACCCGTTCAACCCGGTGTACCTGCTGCCGCTGGTGGAGATCTGCGCGGCGCCGGGGACGGCTCCCGAGACCGTCGACCGGGTGGCGGCGATCTACCGCACGATCGGCATGCGGCCGCTCGTCGTCCGCCACGAGATCGACGGCTTCATCGCCGATCGCCTGCTCGAGGCGCTGTGGCGCGAGGCGCTGTGGCTCGTCGCCGACGGTCGTGGCCACCGTCGAGGAGGTCGACGACGCGATCCGGTTCGGCGCCGGCCTGCGATGGGCGGCGATGGGGACGTTTCTCACCTACCGTCTGGCCGGCGGCGAGGCGGGCATGCGTCATTTCATGGCCCAGTTCGGCCCCGCGCTCCAGCTGCCGTGGACGCGGCTGACCGACGTGCCGGCGCTCGACGCCGCGCTGCTGGACACGCTCGTCGCCCAGTCCGACGCCCAGGCGGACGGCCGCTCGATCGCCGAGCTCGAGGAGGTGCGCGACGACTGCCTGGTGGCGGTGCTCGCCGGGCTGCGCGGGCAGGGGTTCGGCGCCGGGGCGACGGTGGCCGAGACCGAGCGCCGGTGGCTGTCGCGGGCCGCCGACGCGGCGAGCGCCGATGCAGGCGGCGGCGCCCACGGCCTGCTGCGGTTGCACGAGGCGATCGTCACCCCCGAGTGGATCGATTACAACGGTCACATGACCGAGTACCGCTACCTGCAGGTGCTCGCCGACACGACCGACGCGCTGCTGGCGCGGATCGGGGCCGCCGGCGCCTACGTGACGGCCGGCCATTCCTACTACACGGTCGAGTCACACCTCCGTCACCTCGGCGAGGCCCGCGCCGGCGACCGGCTGGCGGTCGCCACGTGGCTGCTCGGCCACGACGACAAGCGCCTGCATGTGTTTCACGAACTGCGCCGCCGGGGCGACGGGATCCTCGTCGCCACCGGGGAGCACATGCTCGTGCACGTCGACACCGCGACCGGACGGGCCGCCCCGGCCGGCGCGAACGTGCTCGCGCGGCTCGAGCAGATCGCCGGCGATCAGCGGGAGCTGGCGGCGCCCGCGGGCGCGGGGCGCCACGTCGAGGGCGAGCGGCTGGCGCCCGGCGCCGCGGGATGAAAATGCCGTTGAACGTATTTGTGCAATGGCGGGCGAGGGCCTAGTCTACGTCGCGCCAAACCGTGGACACCGACGCCGGAGGAGCAGATGCCCGAGAAGATGTGGAGTGGAGAGCCATTCTGGGGGCTCGGCTACGAATGGGACCCGGAATGGGTGCTCACCGATCGTCAGCGTGAGCTGCGGGATCTGCTGATCGAGCTCTCCGAGAAGGAGATGCGGGCCAACGCCAAGGTCTCCGACGACAACCTCGAGTACCCCCGGCGCAACCTCGAGCTCCTCGGCGAGCACGGCTTCCTCGCGCTCACCGTCCCCACCGAATATGGCGGTCTCGGCGAGGACCATGTCGGCTTCGCGATGACGTGTGAGACGATCGCGCGCTACGCCTGCGCGTCGACGGCGATGTGTTACGTGATGCACATGGCGGCGGTCAACACGATCATGCTCCGCCCCACCGAGGCGCTGATCGAGAAGTACATCAAGCCGCTGGGCAGCGGCAAGATCGGCACCCTCTCCTATTCCGACCCCGAGACCGGGTCGCACTTCTGGTATCCGATCTCCTCGGGCGCCGAGCGCTCCAATGGCGGCTACAAGGTCAACAAGAAGGCGTCGTGGACGACGAGCGGCGGCTTCGCCGACTTCTACGTCGTGCAGACGACGAGCCCCGAGTTCACCGGCTACGACGACCTGTCGGTGTTCGTCATCGACGGCGAGGACGTCAAGGCCCAGCCGTCGACGTGGGATGCCCTCGGCCTGCGCGGCAACCAGTCGGGTCCGATCCAGGTCGAGGACGTCTCGATCCCCGGCGACCAGATCGTCGGCCCCGAGGGCGACGGCGCCGCCTCCAACGACGAGTCGGTCGACCCGTGGTTTCTCATCGGGTCCTCGTCGGTGTGGAACGGCATCGCGCTCGGCGGCATCGACATCGCCAAGCGTCAGACGACGCGCAAGAAGCACGTCGACGTCGGCCTGCGCGTCGCCGATTACCCGACGATCCAGGACTACGTCGGCGAGGCCGTGATGGATACCAACGCCAGCCGCCTGTTCGCCTTCTCGGTCGCCCAGGCGATGGACGAGGCCACCGAGCACAACACCAAGCGGATGGCGCCGGGCGAGTTCGCGCGCGCCAACTTCCTGCACTGGGCGTGGCAGATCAAGTTCGTGGCCGCCAAGAACACCGCCCACGTCGTCGACAAGATGCTGCACGCGTGCGGCGGATCGGGCTACAAGCGCGACATGGAGATGGAGCGCTACCTGCGCGACGCCAAGGCCGGCTGGGTGATGGGCCCCACCAACGAGGTCCTGCGCCAGTTCGTCGGCAAGGCGGTGCTGCTCGGCTTTGACTCGCTCGACTACTGGAACCAGACCTACAACCGGCGCGCCGTCGAGAACGAGCTGAAGAAGCTCGACGCCGACGGCAAGCGCAAGCTCGCCGAGGAGCTGCTCGCCGAGGTCGACAAGGCGTCCTCGGCGGCGCCGGCCTGAGGATGGCGACGCTCGCCGCGCCCAGCCTGCTCGTCGTCGACCGGGCGCTCGAGCGGTTCCCCGTCCGTCCCGGTGGGGCGACGGCGGTGGCGCTGCACGGCGACGACCAGCTGACGATCGTCGACCGCCACGGCGGCCAGGTGGCGGAGCTGACGGTGCTCGGCGCGCCGCTCGGACCCGCGCCCGACGCCGACGCGACCGTGCTGCGCTCCGGAGCCCTGGCGGTCCCCGGCCTGGACCCGGGCGAGGCCCGGTGCGCGCGGCTGTTCGGGCCCGACTCCCGGCCGGGCAGCGCGCTCGAGTTCACCGCCGCCGGGGAGACGACGGTGATCGTCGCCGCGCCGGGGGGCCGTCTGATCGACGGCGACACGCCCGCCACCGAGCTCTCGCTCCAGATCCGTCGCGCGATCCCGCGCGCCCGGGACGAGGTCGAGCTGCCGCCGCCGCTGGCCGACCCGCGGCTGGACTTCCGCGTCGACCGGGCGTCGGCGCTCAGCTACGAGGTGCGGGCCGGCGAGTACATCCAGATCATCGACGTCGAGGGCAAGCAGTGCTCGGACTTCCTCGCCTTTCATCGGGCCAAGCTCGAGGCGGGCGTCGAGCGCGGGCTCGACGGGGTCGTGACGCGCACCCTGATGGGCAACGCGTATCCCCAACCCGGCCTGCACGGCAAGTTCTACGACCTCGACATGGATCCGCTGGTGGAGGTGGTGCAGGACACCGTCGGGCGCCATGACACGTTCGCCCTCGCCTGCCAGGCGAAGTACTACGAGGACCTCGGCTATCCCGGCCACATCAACTGCACCGACAACTTCAACGCCGCGCTGCGGGATTTCGAGATCGCGCCCCGCAAGGGATGGGAGGCGCTGAACTTCTTCTACAACACGGCGTTCGACGCCAACATGCAGCTGATCTCCGATGAGCCGTGGTCGCGGCCGGGCGACTACGTGATGCTGCGTGCGATGGATGACCTCGTCTGTGCCTCGTCGGCCTGCCCCGACGACATCGACCCCTCGAACGCCTGGGAGGTGACGGATGTCCACGTCCGCGTCTATTCGCCGCACAACCGCTTCTCGATGGCCATCGCGCGGCGCGTGACCGCCGACGCCGAGCCGGTGCTGACCCGCGAGACCGCGTTTCGGTCGCGCACCGGCGCCCTGACCGAGAGCTTCGTCGAGTACCGCGGCTACTGGCTGCCTCACTGCTTCAACAACGAGGGCGCGATCGCCGAGTACTGGGCGTGCCGCGAACGCCTGGCGGTGATGGACCTGTCGCCCCTGCGCAAGTGGGAGGTGCTCGGCCCCGACGCCGAGACGCTGATGCAGAACCTGGTCACGCGCAACATCCGCAAGCTGGCCGTCGGGCAGGTCGTCTACACGGCGCTGTGCAACGAGACCGGGGGGATGATCGACGACGCCACCGTGTTCCGGCTCGGCGAGGACAACTTCCGCTTCGTCGGCGGCGACGAGTACGACGGCATCTGGATGCGCGAGCTCGCCGACCGCCTCGGCCTGCGGGTGTGGATCAAGCCGACCACCGACCAGTTGCACAACATCGCGGTGCAGGGACCGTTGAGCCGCGAGGCCCTGGCCGAGTTCGTGTGGACGCCACCATCGCAGCCGTCGCTCGAGGAGCTCAAGTGGTTTCGCTTCCTCATCGGGCGGATCGGGGGTCACAACGGGACGCCGATCGTCGTCTCGCGCACCGGCTACACCGGGGAGCTGGGCTA
Source organism: uncultured Solirubrobacteraceae bacterium (assembly GCA_963744845.1). GTDB lineage: Bacteria > Actinomycetota > Thermoleophilia > Solirubrobacterales > Solirubrobacteraceae > Palsa-465. Next base: position 718,691 of record CAVUVE010000004.1, on the reverse strand, counting down.
TGAGATCTTCTGCCACCCGTCCGACGGCGAGGCGGTGTGGGACGCGGTGTGGCGCGCCGGCGAGCCGCGCGGCCTGCTCCCGCTCGGCCTCGAGGCGCTCGACATGCTGCGCATCGAGTCGGGGCTGATCTTCGCCGGCTACGAGTTCGACGACCAGGTCGATCCCTTCGAGGCGGGGATCAGCTTCGCGGTCGCCCTCGACGGCGAGGACTTCGTCGGCCGCGACGCCCTGCTCGAGCGCTCCGCGCACCCGCAGCGCCGGCTCGTCGGCCTGGAGCTGGAGGGCAACGAGACCGCCGGCCACGGCGACGATGTCTACGTCGACCGGCGCCGCGTCGGCGTCGTGACCAGCGGCACGCGCAGCCCGACGCTACGCGCGAACATCGCCCTGTGTCGGATGAACGTCGGCTATGCGGAGCTCGACACGGCGGTCGAGGTGGGCAAGCTCGACGGCCTGCAGAAACGGATTCCCGCGCGCGTCGTACGCTTTCCCTTCTATGACCCGGAGAAGAAGCGCCCGCGGTCGTGAGCGGTTCTGACCGCGAGGGGATCGCGCGGCTGACCCGGGTGGCCAAGGTGGCCGCTCCGGTGCAGAGCACCGGGATGATGCCCCCGGTGCGGCCGCGGTCGTCGGCGTCCTCGCCCCCCGCCCCGCCGCGGACGGCGGTGCAGGCGCCCACCGGCGTCGCCAAGCTGACCCCGCGGTCGCCCGTCGCCGAGGCGGCCGCCCGCGAGCTGCGCGACGTCATGGGCCGCTTCGCCACCGGGGTGACCGTGGTCACGACGACCCACAAGGACACGATCCACGGGATGACGGCGAACGCGTTTCTCTCGGTGTCCCTGCGCCCGCCGCTCGTGCTCGTCTCGCTGGGACGGTGCCGGATGAGCGAGATGCTCCCCCGGACCGGGCGCTACGGCGTCTCGGTGCTTGCCTCCGACCAGGAGCACTTCGCCGCCCACTTCGCCGGCCAGCGGGCCTCCGAGGTCGATCCCGAGTTCGTCTGGGAAGACGACCTGCCCCACCTCGACGGCGCGCTCGCCCATGTCGGCTGCCGCGTCGTCGATGTCCACCCCGCCGGCGACCACGTCCTGTGGATCGGCGAGGTCGAGCATCTCAACCACCGCGACGGCGAACCGCTGCTCTTCTACACCGGCCGCTTCGGCACCCTGCGCGAGGTCTCCGACCGCGAACGCGCGCGCTGAACCCGCACCGGCGTCAGCTGTCGCCGACGATCCACACCAGGCAGTCGGTCTGCCGGCGGACCCGGCGAGCGGCCAGCCACAGCCACCACCGCGGCGTGCGCCGCGGATCGGGCCCGAGGACGACGAGGCCGGCCCGCCGCTCGGCGATCAGCTCGACGAGCGCCGCCAGCGGTCGCCGGCTGGAGATGCGCAAGAGCTCGGTGCTGACGCCGGCGGCCGCCGCCCGGGCCGCCGTCGCGCGCACGGCGTCGAGGTCCTCCTCGTGGGGCAGGGTGGCGTGCTCGCGGGCCAGCACGAGCGTCGTGGGGTGCGGCGGTAGCCACAGCATGTTGGCGAGGATCAGCCGCGGGTGGGCCGGATCGGACTCGACGGCGCTGTCGATCGCCATCCGCTCGGCGCGGGGATCGACCCGGACCGAGAGCGTGGCCAGCACGACCGGCCGGGGCGCGGACGGGACGATCGGCCCCGGAGGCGCCTGCGCCGAGCGCCGGGTGAGTCGCGGGGGCGTGGTCGAGACCGCCATCGCCCTCGATGATCGCAGGCTCCCCGTGGACGACATACCCGGCGATCAGCGCTCCCCATGGACAAACGTGTGCAAAGTGGATTGACCCAATTTGTACAAAGTGTTATAAAGGTGCCCTCTGACGCGCCGGGGTAGCGACCATCAGACCGGGGGCCTCCGGCGTCACCGCCCAACTGAGGAGGGATGACGCTTGGCCACTGCCACCGTTGAGGAGGTCCAACTCCTGAAGACGCTGCGATGGTGGGATGGGTTCGTCATCGCACTCTGCAACCCGGGTTTCCTCCTCGGCAGCCTCGGCTTCACCCTCGGCATCTTCGGCGTCGTCGGCTCGATGATCCTGTGGGGGGCGTCGGCGTCGATCGGGATGCTCCAGGCCTGGATCTACTCCGAGCCGGCGACCATGTTCGGCCACCGCAGCGGCGGCATCGCGCTCTACGCCCATGAGGGCTGGCGCAAGTACACGACGCTCGTCGGCCCGCTGTCCTCGTTCGGCTACTGGATCGGCTGGTCGGTCGTGCTCTCGATCTTCGGCAAGATCATCGGCGACCTGGCCGTCGCCCAGTGGTGGCCCAATTCCGGTCTCTCGATCGGCTTTTTGGGCAACACGCTGACGCTGGCGTCGTTCATCGCGATCGGCTGCATCATCTTCGTGTGGGCGTTCAACATCATCGGGCTGCGCGCCGCCGTGTGGTTCACCTACCTGTGCGCCGCGCTGCTCATGGTGCCGCTGGTGCTGTTCGTGATCGTCCCCTACTTCAGCGGCCACTGGCACTCGTCCAACGTCCACGCCACCTTCACCGGCCCGTGGGGCGGCATCAAGCTCGCGATCGTGTACATGTTCATCCTCGCCTGGTCGGCATACGGGACCGAGGCATGCGCGACGTTCGCCCCCGAGTACAAGTCGATCCGCGACACCCACATGGCGCTGCGCTCGGCGGCCACCTTCATGTTGCTCGTCTGCCTTCTGCTCCCGCTCGGGCTCGGCGGCGTCGACGGCGTCTCCAAGGCCGTCACCACCGGCGCCGAAGGCCAGTTCTACACCCAGGCGATGTCGACGCTGGTCGGCCACGGCGCGGCGAGCTTCTTCACCATCTGCATCATCGGCAGCCTGCTGCTGTCGATGACCTCGTCGACCTCGGATGCCGGGCGCGCGCTCTACGGCATCTCCCGGGCGGGCATGACGATCAAGGGGTTCGGGGTGCTCAACCGCTTCCACGTCCCCGCCCGCGCGATGACGCTGGATCTCGTGGTCAACATCCTGCTCGTGTTGCTCATCAAGTCCAACCTGGCGATTCTGTATCTGAGCAACATCGGCTACGTGATGGCGCACGTATTCGCCCTCAGCGGCTTTTTGCTGTTGCGCCGCGACCGACCCAACTGGCCACGGCCGATCAAGGTGGGCAGCGCGTGGCTGCCGATCGCCGCCTTCCTGTGCGCCCTGAACCTGGTGTTCCTCGTCGTCGGCGCGCTTGCCCCCAAGCTCAACGGCTACGGCACATGGACGGACTTCTGGATCGGCATCGCCGTGCTCCTCGGCTCGCTCGTGCTGTTCGTCTTCCGGCGCGTCGTCCAGGACGGCGAGCCCGTGCACTTCCGCGAGGACGTGCCCCTGGAGCCGACCCCGGCCGAGCGTGAGCTGCTGATGGCCGGCAGCGAGGCCCCCGTCGAGGTGCTCGCATGATGCAGACGATCGTCGTCGCCGTCGACGAGAGCGAGCCGTCACAACGAGCGCTCGAGCGGGCGGCGACGCTGGCCAAGGCGTTTGACTCCCGGTTGGTGGTGACCTCGGTCGTGCCGACCGATCCGCCGGCGGCGGCGCGCTCGATCGGTCCCGACCCCGTCGAGGGCGAGGGCGAGCATCGCGCCGAGCTGGGCGCCGCCCGCGCCTACCTCGACGGCGAGTCGCTGAGCGCGGAGTACGTCGAGGCGGTCGGCCGCGAGGGCCCCTCGATCGTCGCCGTCGCCCGCGAGAAGTCGGCCGACCTGATCGTGATCGGGACCCGCGAGCCGCCCTTGCTCGTGCGCCTGCTCGGCAACGCCGTCTCGGACGCGGTCACGCACCACGCCCGCTGTGACGTGCTGATCGTCCACTGACCGCGACGGCCGGCGACCGGGCCTTGGCCTCGGCGGACGCCGCGTTGCACGACGCCCGCCGGGCTCTCGAACGACGGGCGAGCCCCGCAGGGCTCGCGATCTCCCCTGAGTACCCGGCCCACCGATCCATAATCCGGGAGATCAGTAAGTTGCAGGCTCGCGACGGGCGGCGATCTTCTCGAACACGAGCCGGTGGTGGTCGAGCAGCTCGCGCTGGAAGCAGATCTGGTTGGCGCTGACGCCGGAGGTGAAGGCGAGCCGGAACTCGCGGCTGGTCAGCCACCGCGGCACGAGCCGGAGCTTGAGTAGCGACTTGCGCAGGCTGCGCGCGCCGATCCGGGCGTTCCACTGGTTGATCGTCTCGATGTAGTCCAGGCGTCCGCTCACCGCCGAGATCAGCCGGAAATGCGGGTCGGCGCAGCGGACGATCTGCTCGCGGCCCGAGGGCAGGAACGACCCGGGGAACTGGCAGCTGAGCAGGGCCAGGATCCAGGCGTCGGAGTTGCGCGGGGCGCGCGTGCTGATCTCCTCGACGTCGATCATGTTGCGACCGAACACCATCGTCTGCAGATAGAACCGGCCACCGTCGGGGAGCACGCCCGCGACGTGGTCAAACAGATCGCGGTAGATCGCCTCCTGGCGCCCCGCGCGGTACTCGTCGGGGGAGCAGAAGTGCTCGAACGCCCCGAGGCTCGCCACCGCGTCGAACGGGCCGTAGGTCTCGCGCGTGACCTGGCGCGCGTCCTGCAGGTGGACGTCGAGCCCGCGCTGGCCACAGGCCGCGGCCTGCGCTGATGAGAGCGTGACCCCGACGCCCGTGGCGCCGAGGTCCCGGGCGTGGGCCAGCAGGGCACCCCAGCCGCAGCCGAGGTCGAGCACGCGGCGCCCCGCGGCGATCCCGATCTGCTCGGCGACGTACTCGTGCTTGCGCCGCTGGGCCTGCTCGAGGCTCAGCGAGAAGTCGCCGTCATATTTGGCCCCGCTGAAGTCCGCCAGATCTCCGAGCGACAGGCGAACGATGCGGTCGGTCAGCGAATAGGTGAAGTCAAGGTCGCGGCGCTGAGCCATTGCTCCCGGCGGCATCCAGCCGCTGGCAGATCTCCTCGTAGATGTCGGTGACCTGCCCGATGACCCGCGCGGCGGTGCGCAGATCGGCGTCCGAGACGTCGGCCAGCTGCTCCTTCCAGCGCGCGTGCCAGCTGGCGAGCTTGTGCTCCAGCAGCTCCCACCCGTTCGGGGTCAGCGACACGTTGCAGACGCGACGGTCGGCGGTGCTGCGGTGGCGCTGCACGATGTCGGCCGCCTCCAGGTGGTCGAGCATCGCGGTCACGGTGGCCGGGTTGAGGTCGGCGCTGCGCGCCAGCTGCCCCGCGGTCATCTCGCGCTCGCGACCGAGGGCGGCGAGCGCCCGGATCTGGGCGAACGTCAGCTCGCCGGGGCGGCTGTGATCGCGGCCGCGCAGACGCCGCTCGGCCCCGGACATGCGGGCGAGAGCGGCGCGGAGCTCCTCGACCTCGGGGCGCCGATCGTCGTCGTCGGTCATGCCGCCTCGAGCATCGGAGCGTCGTCGGGCAGGACCCCGGCGACCTGTTGCTGGCGGGCCCGGCGCTCGATCCGCATGAGCAGGATCGTCGGCAGCAGCCCGACGAGCGTCACGCCCATGACCCACAGGTAGGTGTGGGCGAAGCCGGAGGCCAGCTGCGACTGCGAGTGGGCGTCCTTGATGTGGCCCTGGAGCACGACCGCGATGACCGCCGTGCCCAGCGACCCGCCCACCCGCTGGAGCACGGTCAGCTGCGGGCTGGCGTCGTTGACCTGCTCGCGGGAGAGGACCGAGAAGGCGGCTGTCATCGCGGGCATGATCGCCAGCCCGACGCCGATCCCGCGGACGAGCATCGCCGCGCCGATCGCCGGGAACGGGGTGCCGGCGGTGACGAGCACGAACGGGAGCGTGGCCAGCGCCAGGATGATGCCGCCGATCAGCGACGTGCGCCCCGCCCCCAGGCGCTGGGTGAACCGGCCCGAGAGGAACATCCCCACTCCCCCGCCGAGCCCCTGCGGGATGAGCAGCAGCCCGGTGTCGATCGCGCTCTGGCCGCGAACCGTCTGGAAGTACAGCGGCATGAGGATCATGGCCCCGAACAGCGCCGCGCCGAGGCAGAAGGTGACGATCGAGGCGGCCCGGAAGGCCGGGTTGCGAAACAGGCTGAGATCGAGCAGCGGGTGCGTGGTCCGGCGCGAGCGCGCGACGAACAGCCCGAGGAGCACGATGCCGGCCAGCACCGGGCCGAGCACCGAGGAGGCGGTGAGGCTGCCCGCGGTCTCGCTCTCCGACAGGCCGTACGTGATCCCGACGACCCCAGCCGCGGCGAGCACGAGGCCGAGCACATCGAGCCGTCCCGCCTGAGCGGAGCCGGCCTCGTCGTGGGGCAGCAGGCGCCACGCGAGCGCAAACGCCAGCGCGCCGACGGGCGCGTTGATGAGGAAGATCCACTGCCATCCGACCGTTTGCAGCAGCAAGCCACCGAGGGTCGGGCCGAATACGGGCGCGAGCACGATCGGGACGCCGATGAAGCTCATCACCTTCGGGAGGTTGCGGGGGCCGGAGGCCTTGACGAGGATCATCTGGCCGATCGGCGTGATCATGCCGCCGCCGATGCCCTGCACGACACGGAAGGCGATCAGCTCGCTGCTCGACGTGGCCAGGGCGCACAGCGCCGAGCCCGCCGTGAACACGACGAGCGCGATCAGGTACAGGCGGCGCGCGCTGAAGCGCCGCACCGCCCAGCCGGTCACCGGGATCACCGCTGCCAGCGACAGCAGATAGCCCGTGATCACCCACTGGATGCTGCCCAGCGACGCATGCAGGTCGCCGGAGAGATCGTGCAGGGCGACGTTGACGATCGTCGTGTCGAGCACCGACATGATCGCGCCGAGGATGACGACGACCGCCACCCGCATCACGTGGGGCTCGATGCGCGGCGACGGGTCGATGGGAGTGGCGGAGGAACTCATTTGGTAGCAAAAGATTAGCTCCCTAACCTTTTGCTGTCAAGCGCTCCCGGCGGCTACGTCGGCCTGGAACCGGCGACGCCGCCGGTGCGGAGTCAGTCGGGCTTGATCTGCCAGGTAGGTAGGTCGGCGAGCGCCTCGCGGTAGCGGCGGCGGTGCAGCGGGCGAAAGAACATGCTCCACGTCGTCGCCACGACGGCGACGAGCAGCAGCCCGCCCAGGGCCTTGCCGACGATGATGAACGCGACGACGCAGATCAGGGCCAGGACGCTGATCGTCAGCGGGACCCGCCGGAAGCGCAGCTGCGTGCGGCGAATGGCGGCGTACTGCTCGAGCGGGATCTTGCCCGTGTCCCACGAGCGCGCGCACGTCTCGCACGTCCAGCGCTCGCCGTAGCGCAGGTAGCGCTTCTCTCCGCACTCGCAGGTGAGCGTGATCGGCGGACCACGCCGCACCGACCTCGGGATCGTCGCGGGCTCCACCGGCAAGCGTCCGCCGTCAGCTCTCGCTGAGCGCCGGCGGCTGCTCCTCCGGGGGGCGCTCCTCGAGCGGCTCGAAGCCCTCGAGCACCGTCGGCTTGTAATCGGTGCCGACGAGCGTGGAGCCGGCCACCCATGGGCCGAGCTCGGGCTGGGGGAACTTGCAATACAGGCGCTTGAGCTGGATCCCGTAGGAGTTGCCCGACTGCAGGTGCTTGATCAGGACCTTGCGGGCCACCTCGTCCTCGCGTCCCGCCGGGATCGCGAAGTAGATCTTGATGAACGAGTTGGAGTAGCGGTCGAACACCGCCGGTACGCCATCCTCGGCGAGCAGCGTGACGTCCTCCAGCCAGTTGATGTCGTCCCCGGGCGTGGCCGCCTCCAGGTCGACGTCCTCGATCTGCGCGATGTCCTCCTGGTAGGCCATGCGCTGACCCGACAGGTACTCGGCGTCGATCGCAAAGACCTTCTGCGGCTCGTCCGGGATGCGGCGTACGTCAGTCACCGGCGCCCACCCCTTCCTCGGAGGCCAGATAGTCGATCGGGTTGGCGACGTGCTTCTCGAGCAGCGCCTCGATCCGGGCCAGCGTTCGCTCCTCCGAGACGCCCGGGATGTAGTCGGTGCCGGCGAGCGGCACCTTGGCCATCGCGGCGGCCTCGGTGGTCAGCGCGCACAGGTCCTCGGGCTCGAGCGAGTGCACGTCGGTCTTGCCACACGCCCGGGCCAGCATCTGGCACTCGAGCGTCAGCGTGTGCAGGAAGTTGTAGACGCGGGTGGCCGCGGAGTCGACCTCGAGGCGTTTGCGCAGCTCCGGATCCTGGGTGGTGATCCCGACCGGGCAGCGGCCGGTGTGGCAGTGGTAGCACTTGCCGGCGGGCACGCCGATCGTGCCCTCGTAGTCGGTGACGCCCGGGATCTCCTTGTTGCAGTTGAGCGCCATCAGGGCCGAGTGGCCGATGGCGATCGCGTCCGCCCCGAGGGCCAGGCACTTGGCGACGTCGCCGCCGTTGCGGATCCCGCCGGCGACGACGAGATCGATCTCGTCGGCGAGGCCGACGTCCTCGAGCGCGCGCCGGGCCTCGGGGATCGCGGCCATGAGCGGGATCCCCGTCTCCTCGGCGGCCGTATGGGGGCCGGCTCCGGTGCCGCCCTCGGCGCCGTCGAGATAGATGATGTCCGGCCCGCACTTGGCGGCCATGCGCACGTCGTCATAGACGCGAGCGGCGCCGAGCTTGAGCTGGATCGGCACCTCGTAGTTGGTCGCCTCGCGGACTTCCTGGATCTTCAGGCTGAGATCGTCGGGGCCCAGCCAGTCGGGGTGGCGGGCCGGCGAGCGCTGGTCGATGCCGGCCGGCAGCGAGCGCATCTCGGCCACCTGCTCGGTGACCTTCTGGCCCATGAGGTGGCCGCCGAGGCCGACCTTGCACCCCTGGCCGATGAAGAACTCCACCGCGTCGGCGAGCATCAGGTGGTGGGGGTTGAAGCCATAGCGGCTCTGGATCACCTGGTAGTACCACTTCGTCGACAGGTCGCGCTCGGGGGGGATCATCCCGCCCTCGCCCGAGCACGTGGCCGTGCCGGCCATGGACGCCCCCTTGGCGAGCGCCATCTTCGCCTCCAGCGAGAGCGCGCCGAACGACATGCCCGTGATGTAGACGGGGATGTCGAGCTTGATCGGGTGGGCCGCAAACCGCGCGCCGAGGATCGTCTCGGTCGTGCACTTCTCCCGGTAGCCCTCGATCACGAACCGGGTCAGCGTGCCCGGCATGAACATCAGCTCGTCCCAGTGCGGGATCTTCTTGAACATCGAGAAGCCGCGCATGCGGTAGCGGCCGAGCTCGGACTTGACGTGGATGTCGTCGATGACCTCGGGGGTGAAGATGTTCGAGTGCCCGAGGACGTTGCGGGCGCTCGGCGCGTTCTCGTCGGCGGTTGCCATGTCAGGTCTCCTAGAGGACGAGCTTGCGCTCGGAGGGCTCGAGCGAGTCGTAGTTGTAGAGCTTCTTACCGCACACGAACTTGGCGAACGGCGGCGGCGTGCCGAGCCCGTAGATGCGGAACTTGCGCTCGATGATCTCGGTGTCGGCATCGGTCCATTCGCCCTCGACGCAGTCGACGCCGAGTGACTTGACCCTGCCGGCGACGTAGAAGATGCCGTCGTACATGGAGTCCCCGAGCCCCGGGCCGACGTCGCCGCAGATGATCTGGCGTCCGCGCTGCATCATGAAGCCGGTCATCGATCCGGCGTCGCCGAGCACGATGATCGTGCCGCCCTTCTGATCGATGCCCGTGCGCGCGCCGACGCGCCCCTTGATCACCACGTCGCCGCCGCGGATCGCCGCCCCGGTCAGCGAGCCGGCGTTCGAGTCGACGACCACGACCCCGGACATCATGTTCTCGCACGCCGACCAGCCGACGCGGCCGGCGATGTGAACCTCGGGACCGTCGATCATCCCGAGCGCGAAGTACCCGAGGCTGCCCTCGAAGCGCAGCCGGCAGCGGGTGAGGAGCCCGGCGCCGAGTGAGTGGCGGGCGCCCGGATTGAGGATCGTGACCTCCGTGACACCCTCCTCGTAGAGCAGCCACCGCAGCTCCAGGTTGATCTGTCGCGTCGTCAGGTTGCGCGCGTCGAAGCTCGCCGTCTCACCGGCGATCTCCGAGACCCGGGGAACGCGGGCGTTGAGCTCGACGAGCCCGCGAGCGTCGAACTGCGGCTCCTCCGCGGCTCGCTGGTCTGTCACCGGTTCCATACCATCACCGCGCTCTCGTAGGGGTCGTAGGTCTCGATCTCGTGGTCGATCACGGCCCGGATCGCCATCTCCTCGGAGGCCAGCGCGACCATGTCGTCGCCCTCGTAGAGGACGAGCGGCTTGGCGGCCAGTTCGTCCTTGGCCATGCCGAGCGCGTCCTCGGAGACACAGATGTAGGTGAACACGCCGTCGAGCTCCTCGAGCGAGTGGTGCATCGCATCCTCGAGCGATTCCCCGCCGGCCATCCGGTCAGCCAGGTACACGGCGATGATCTCCGAGTCGCACGCCGAGGCGAAGCGGTGCCCGCGTGACTCCAGCCGGCGGCGCCACTGGTGGTAGTTGGTCAGCTGGCCGTTGTGCACCACGGCGACGTCGGAGAACGGATACGCCCAGTAGGGGTGGGCGTTGGCGATGTCGACGTCGGACTCGGTCGCCATCCGCACGTGGCCGATGCCATGCGAGCCGAAGTAGCTGTCGAGGTCGTAGGACCCCGCCACCGTGCGCGCATCGCCGAGGTCCTTGACGATCTCCAGCGAGTGCCCGAGCGACAGCACCTCGGTGTGCGAGACCGACTCGACGTGGTCGGCGAGCGTCTTGAGCTCGCCGTGGTAGTCGATCGTGGCGCTGAACGTGTAGTCGTTGACGTCCTCGGTGGAGCGGATCGCCGCCCCGGCGGCGCGGAGCTGACCCTCGACCTCGCGGCGGCGCCGGTGCACGTTGTCGAGGAAGTCCAGGTCGCGCGGGGTGCCGGAGTCGGCGAGATTGATCCGCACCGTCAGCTCGTGGGTGGGGGCGTGGTAGAGCGCGTACCCCGTCGAGTCCGGACCGCGGTGCTTCATCGACTGCAACATGCTCGTCATGTCGCGGCCGATGCGGTGCCCGCCGTTGTTCTGACCGTTGCGATAGATGATTCCGGCGATTCCACACATGGCTAGGGAAGGACCTCCAGGTACTCGTCGCGCTCCCAATCGGTCACGGCGGCGAGATAGCGCTCCCATTCGTCGCGCTTGTAGTGGTGAAAGACCTTGTACAGCCGGCCCGGGAGCGCTGACTTGATGACCTCGTCGGCGGCCAGCGCCTCGAGCGCCTTGCCGAGGCTGTCGGGCACCTTCTCGATCTCCTGGCCCTCGGCGAGCAGGTCGTAGGTGTTGCCCTGCTGCGGCGGTCCGGGATCGAGCTCGCGGCGCACGCCGTCCAGGCCGGCGCGCAGCAGCGTGGCCACCGTCAGGTAGGGATTGCACGACGAGTCGACGCCGCGGTACTCAAAGCGCCCGCCCGAGGCCACGCGCACGGTCGTCGTGCGGTTCTGCCAGCCCCAGTTCTTGTAGATCGGCGCCCAGAACCCGGTGTCCCACATCCGGCAGTACGAGTTCACGGTCGGATTGCCGATGCACATCAGCGCCGGGAAATGCTCGAGCATCCCGCCGAGGAAGTACCGGGCGAACTGCGAGAGCTGGGCCGGTCCGTCGGGGTCGTGAAAGATGTTGTTGCCGGCGTCGTCCATGAGCGTGAAGTGGTGATGGTGGCCGTTGGCCGACACCCCGGTGAACGGCTTGGGCATGAACGTCGGCAGCAGGTCGTGCTTGCGGCCCACGGCGGCGCACACCTGGCGGTAGGTGGTGATGTTGTCGGCGGTGCGCAGCGGCCGGTCGAAGCGGAAGTTCAGCTCCAGCTGGCCGGGCGCGTCCTCGTGGTCGCCGTAGCTCATGTCGAGGCCGAGAGCCTGCCCGTACTCGACGACGTCAAGCAGAACCGGACGCAGTTCCTCGAACTGGTGGATGTGGTAGCAGTAGGGCTTGGTGACGCCCTGGGGGGCCTCGCCCTCGCGAGGCTTGCGCAGCCACATCATCTCGGGCTCGATCCCGATCAAAAACTGGTAGCCCAGCTCCTGCTCGAACTCATGGGCGACCTGCTTGAGGTTCTGGCGCGGATCGGCGTCGAGCAGCTGCCCGGTCTCGGTGTCGTAGCAGTCACACATGACGCGGGCCACGCGCGGATCCCAGGGGAGCACCCGGAACGTGTCGAGGTCGGCGACCGCCGCCAGCTCTGACTCCTCGGGACCGAACCCGATGTAGTTGCCGTAGCGGTCGGTGAACAGGTTGGCGGTGGCGCCGTAGACGAGCTGATAGCCCTTCTCGGCGACCTGGGCGAAAAACGAGGAGACGACGCCCTTGCCCATCACCCGGCCGGTGATGGAGACCTGCTGGAAGAACACGTACTTGATGCCCTCGGCCTCGATCTGACGCGTCAGCTCCTCGATGCGCTCGGCGCGGCCGGGCGCCGTGCGAGCCTCCTCGAGCGTGGCCGGCGCCGGGGCGATGCGGGGACTGGACAGGACCGTCGCCACGTTTCCGCCGAACTCCTGCACTCCTGTCGCCATCCCCGCTCCTCTCTTGCCGCCGGCGCCGAAGCGGCAGCGGCGATCGATCTGTGCCTACCGACTGCTCGGCGGTCCGGCCGCGTCGGCGGCGGTGCCCCAGGTGCTCGCGACCTCGTCCGCGGCCGGGGCGCATGCACGAGGCTGGCCACCGGACTGGACGAATTTGTACACGGCGCGTTTATACCAAGCGTCCGACCCGACCGCAAGGCGCCAAGCTTGACATCCGACCGGCGCGCGCGGTACCGTCGTTGCGTCAGTCCCAATAGCGTTGCGTTATCGGCAACGTCTGATTCTGGAGCGCCCCCGTGCCCGATCGCCTCCCCGCCTGCACCCCCACGCTCGTCATCGGCGCCGGCGTGCACGGCCTATCCACGGCATGGCATCTCGCGCGCGCCGGCCAGCCCGTCCTCGTCGTCGACAAGACCGACGTCGCCGCCGGTGCGTCGGGGATCGCCTGCGGGATCGTGCGCAACAACTACTTCCAGCCGGCGATGCAGGAGCTGATGGCCGCCTGCGTCGAGGTGTGGGAGTCAGAGGCGCAGCGGCTGCACTATCACCCGAGCGGCTACATCGCGCTCGGCCCGGGCTCGCAGGAGTCAGATCTCACCGAGGTGTGGGAGCGCCACCAGCGGATCGGCTATCCCTCCGAGCTGTTCCTCGGCACCGACGAGGTCAGCGCCCACATGCAGAGCCTGTATCCCGACTGGCGGGCTCCCGGGCTCAGCGTGTGCCTGCACGAGTCGGCGGGTGGCTATGGCTTTAACCGCGAGTCGATGCTCGGGCTGGCCGAGCTGGCCCGAGACGCCGGGGCCGACATCCGGACCGGGGTCGAGGTCACGGGCTTTGCGTTCGACCAGGGGGGCTCGGTGACCGCCGTTCAGACGAGCGCCGGGACGATCGACGTCGACCAGGTCGTCGTCGCCGTGGGGCCGTGGATCGCCTCGCTGTGGACGATGCTCGGGCTCCCCGATCGCCTCGACGTCCGCCAGCCCGACGGCAGCGTGCTCGGCGACCGCCCGATGTGGACGTACTGGTACCTGCAGGAGGGCGAGGTCGAGTTTCACCCGTCGGTGCTCAACACCCGCGACGGGCGCTCGTCGCCGGTGCTCCACGTCGACTCCGATCAGCCGCTGTACGCCGACGACGGGACGCTCATCACCGACGCGCCGTGGGGCGTCTACTTCAAGCCCGACCGCGACTCGATCCAGGGAGGCGCGCAGCCGCTGACCGTCGGCCCGGAGTTCACCGTCGACCCCTACCCGACGGGAACCGTCGACCCCGGGTTCGCCGACCTGTGGTCGGCCTCGCTGTCGCATTGCCTGGCCCGCTTCGACGGCGCGCGGGACCGCTACCGCCAGACCCGCTCGGGCGGGGTGGGCGCCTTCACCGCCGACAACTTCCCGGTCTTTGACCACATGCGCGACAACGTGTTCGTGGCCGCGGACTCAAACCATGGCTACAAGATGATCGCCGTCGGCAAGGAGATCGCCCGCGTCCTGCAGGGCGAGCACTCCTCGCTGCTGCACCCGTTCCGCTACGAGCGCTTCGCCTCCGGGGACCTGCACCCGGTCTCCCACAGTCCCTACCCCTGGAGCTGACCCACGCGGCCAGCGGTGGCTGACCCCGCGCTCAGCGCAGGCGGCCGCCGAGCGCGGCGCCCAGCCGCTCGGCCGCGGCCAGCAGCGGCTCGCGCAGCGCACGGCGGGTAGCGGCCGGCAGCCGGGCCGATGGGCCCTGGAGCCCGATGATCGCCGCCAGCTCCCCGCCGCGGGCGAGCACGGGCGCGGCGATCGCCGTCAGGTCGGGCTCGCGCTCGCCGACCGCCTCGCCGTAGCCGCGCTCGCGCACCGCCGCCAGCTCGGCCGCCAGCGCGGCCGGCTCGGTGATGGTGCGCTCGGTGAAGCGCGGCAGCTCACCCTGAGGAAATCTCACCCCGCCCATCCTCCCGCCCACCCCGGCAAAGGCGAGCATCACCTTGCCCACCGCCGTGGCGTGCGACACGCTCGGGCGTCCCACCCACGCCATGCTGACCACGCTCGACGACGAGGGCACGAAGTCGACCGTGATCGCCTCGAGCTGGCCGGGCACCGACAGGGTGGCCGTCTCCCCCGTCTGGGCCACGAGCGCCGCCAGCAGCGGGCGGGCCAGCTCGCGCACATCAAGCTGGGCGAGCACGCGGTCTGACAGCGCCAGCAGCCGGAGCCCCAGCCGGTACGGGCCGCCGTCGACGCGCGTCACCAGCCCCGCTTCCAGAAGCGTGGCGAGCAGTCGCGAGGCGGTGCTCGCGTTGACCTCGATCCGCCGCGCGAGCTCGTTGACGCCGAGGCCGGCCTCGCTGTCGGCCAAGGCGTCGAGCAGGGCGATCGCGCGCGCCACCGAGCCGACCGACCGCCGGGAGCCGGAGGACTCGCTCGCGGCCACGGTCAACGGGTCCGGCGCGGCGGTCGCGTCCGCTCGCCCTCGCCCGCGGCCGGCGACGCGCTGCGCTGCGCCGCGATCCGCGCCGGACGGGGCGAGTCGAGCGAGCGCATCACCATCACGTCGATGCCACCGGGCGCGAACAGGTCACGCGAGTAGGCGACCCGCACCTCGCGGCTGGCGAAGATGAGCTCCTCGAGCTCCAGGCAGGCGGTCGTGCCCTGGATGCCCAGCCGCTTGCCGGCGCGCTCGCGCCCCGAGATGAGCGCGGGCATCACGCGCGTGCGCGCGAAGGTGATCGGCACCCCGGCCGCGATCAGCACGTCGAGCACCATCTGGCCGTCGTGCAGCGCCGTCTGAAGCTGTCCCGTCTCGGGCAGGCGCACGTCGGGATGAACGACGTCGTACATCGTCGCCACCGCCGACCCGCCGGCGACGAGCGTCCGGGTGATCGTCGTCGCCCGCGCGCCGTCGGGCAGCCCGAGCGCCTCGGCGGCTTCGGGCTCGACGACCCGCGGCTCGATCTCCAGGTCGATCGCCGTCAACGTCAGCCCCCGCCGCCGGGCCACCGACGAGTACGGCTCGAGCCGTTCGAGACGCTCGCCGAAGGCGGTGGGGAACCCCATCCGGCCGACGAACGTGCCGCTGCCCTGCCGGCGCACGATCTCGCCGCTGCGCTCCAGGCGCTGGAGGGCGCTGCGCAGCGTGCCCCGCGAGACCCCGAGCATCGCGGCCACCTCGTGCTCGGGCGGCAGCCGGTCACCCTGCCGGTAGCGCCCCGGAGCCAGCCAGTTGCGCAGCGCGCTCTCGGCCCCATCGACCAGCGACGGACGGGTGGCGACGCCCACGGCGGCCCCCGTCTCGCTCACCGTCTGCGCCCCATCGCGTTCCATCTCGCTTTCTGTCGCACCATGGTCGTGACCGGTCAATCGTATTTGCTCGGTCGGAGATATGAGAACGCGGCGGCTATCGCACTGCCAGGACGGTGCGTCCGCGGCCCTGGCGCTTGGCCGAGTACAGCGCCCGGTCGGCCTCCTCGAACAGGCGGCGGCCGTCGGCCTCGCCGTCTGACTCGCCGTCGGCGAGGGCGACGCCGGCCGAGCACGAGAGCGCGCCGTGGGGCAGGGCGATCGTGCTCAGCTGAGCGCGGGCGCGCTCGGCGGCCTCGTGGGCGCCGTCGAGCGTGACGCCGGGCAGCAGGAGGGCGAATTCCTCACCGCCGATCCGCGCGATGGTGTCGTGCGCGCGCACCATCGAGCGCAGCACGCCGGCGACCGCCACGAGCGTCTGATCCCCGAAGGGATGGCCGTAGGTGTCGTTGATCTGCTTGAAGTGATCGACGTCGAACAGGATGAGAGCGACGGCCCCGCCGTGCCGCCCGGCGCGGTCCAGCTCGGCCGCGCACGCCACATCGAAGGCCCGCCGGTTGGCCAGACCGGTGAGCGAGTCCTCGGCCGCATCGCGCTCCAGCTGCTCCACCAGCCGGGCGTTCCACAGGGCGATGGCGGCATGACCGGCGTAGATCTCGAGCGAGCGCAGGTCGTTGGGCAAAAACACCGTGGCGCCCGGTGCGAGCGCGATGAGCACGCCGAGCAGCCGATCGGCGAAGATGAGCGGGGCGACGCACGCCGAACCGAGAGGAAGCTCCCCGTCGTCGGCGAGCGGACGCAACAGCTCCACGGCGGCCAGGTTGTCCAGGACCGCCGGGGCCGCGCGCAGCTCCCGCTGGTTCTCGTGGGCCCAGCGCGCCAGGCGCGCGAGCGACTGCGGCGGTATTCCCGAGTGGGCCTCGGCGCGCATGCCGTCGACCTCGGCGACGAGCAGGGCGAAGTGCGCGCCGCCGATCGTCGTGCTCGCGCTCCGGGTGATCCGATCGAGCGCCTTGTCGAGTCGCAGCTCGGAGCTGAGCAGGGCCAGCGACTTCAGCTGGACGTCGGCCTCGGAGCCGTGCTCGCGCACCTGGGCCTCCAGCGCGGTGATCCGCCGGCGCATGAACAGCGTCGCCCGGACGCCGGTCACCCCCGCGATGAGCGTGCCGAGGGCCAGTCCGCCGAACAGCAGGGCGGGATCGAGCAGCGCCCCGGAGCCGGCCACGGCGGCAGACAGGATCCCGCCGACCACCCCCGCGCGGCGGATCGACTGCAGCCCGCTCGTCCACGTGACCTCGAACTCGCAGTGCCCGTCACCGCGGGCTCCGCACATGGGATGGGTGACGCGCGCAAACGGGAGCCCGAACAGCGCGGGCACGGTGCGCAGGAGGCCGGTCGTGTACTGGCAGTCGTAGGGGTGATACCCGACGCCGGCGATATCGCGATAGGCCAGGCGGACGCGGCCGGTGTCGCGCCCGACCATGTCCAGCGTGTGCGCCCAGTTGAACTTGCTGTTGGCCCGGGCGACGTTGCGAAACAGGAAATCAGGGCTGCCGAGCGCCCGCAGCGCCTGCTTGACCCGCAGCCCGACGCTCAGCTCGAGCACCGCTGCCCCGATGTGCTCGGCGACGTGGTCGTCGTCGGCGACCGCCGCGGCGGCGTGCCAGAGCGCGATCTTCGTCTCGAAGTCAAGCCACGAGTCCTCGTCGCGCAGCTCCGCCTCGCGCCCGACCAGCCCGGCCCGCTGAAGCAGCTCCTCGACCCCGGAGCGGCCGAAACCACGCTCCATGTAGGCGATGACGAGCCCGGACGTCAGCCCGCTGGCCGCGTGGGCGCGGCGCCATTCGGCGGAACCATGGGTGCTCGGGACGGCGTCGCCGTTCTCGGCAGATCGCCCATGCGGGGTCATCTACGGGTTATCGGCATCCCGGGCCGGCAACCACACCGGCCTGAGTGGGCGGTCACGCCCGGTGCGCAGACCCTCCGAGGAAGGATTCGACGAACTCCGGACTCGTCTCCAGCTGCGCCGGGGTGCCCTCCATGCGCAGCTGTCCGCCGCCGAGCACGTAGGTGCGATCCGAGATCTCCAGGACAGCCCGCGCCCGCTGCTCGACGACGAGTACCGACGCTCCCGTCGCCGCCAGCTCGCGCACGTGCTCGCGCAGCACGGTCCCGGCGATGATCGGGGCCAGGTTCGCGGTTGGCTCGTCGAGCACGACGAGGGCCGGCTCGAGCATCAGCACCCGCCCCATCGCCAGCATCTTTCGCTCACCGCCACTCAGCTTGCCCGCCCGCCGGCTCGTCATCCGGCGCAGCTGCGGGAACGTCTCGAGCACGTGCTCGATCCGGGCCCCGACCTCCCGCGGGCGGAGGAGATAGCCGCCCATCTCGAGGTTCTCGCGTACGGTGAGGGGACCGAACACGTCGTCGATCTGGGGCACGTAGCCGACGCCGAGCCGCGCCACGTCCTCGGGACTGGTTCCGGTCACATCTCGCTCGGCGATCAGCACCTGACCGGCGAGGACCTCGACGACCCCGACGATGCTCTTGAGCAGCGTGCTCTTCCCCGAGCCGTTGGGACCGACGATCGAGACCACCTCCCCGGGCGCGACGTCGATCGAGATGTCATGCACGACCGGGCTGCCGTCATAACCGGCGCTCAGGCCGACCGTGCGCAGGGCGATACCCCGCGTTGTGGCGGCCGGTGGCGTCGTCGGCCCGCGCCCGTCGTCGCCCTCAGCCGACAAGGTAGGCCTCGACGACCTCTTCGCGCTGGCGCAGCGCGGCCATCGTGCCCTCGGCGAGCACGTGGCCGTCGGCGAGAACGACCACCGGTTCGCAGAACTCGTCCATGATCGAGAGCTCGTGCTCGACCATGATCACGGTCGTGCCCTCCTCGCAGAGCCGGACAAGTTGCATCCCGATGTCATGGGCCAGCCGGGGGTGCACGCCCGCCATCGGCTCGTCGAGCAAGAGGACCGCCGGCTCGGCCATGAGCGCCCGCATGATCTCGACGAGCCGCCGCTGGCCGCCGCTCAGCTCCCCGGCGTAGCGATCGGCCAGCTCGAGCAGGCCGAAGCGCTCCAGCTGGTGCTCGGCCAGCGAGACCGCCGCGCGCTCCTGGGCGCCCCAATAGCGGCGACCGAGCACCGCGCCGCGAAGGCTCTCTCCGCGCTGGCGGGGAATCGCCGCCAGTAGGTTCTCGATCACCGTCAGGCGCTTGAACTCGCTGGCCAGCTGGAACGTGCGCACGAGCCCGGCCCGCGCGCGGCGGTAGGCGGGCATCGACGTGAGGTCGTCGCCCTCGTAGAGGATGTGTCCGGAGCTGACGGGAAGCGTGCCCGCCAGCATCGCCAGCACCGTGGACTTGCCGGCCCCGTTGGGCCCGATGATGCCGGTCAGATATCCGCGCCGGAAGTCGATCGAGACGTCGCCGACGACCTCGACGCCGTTGAAGCTGCGAGTCAGCCCGCGACATTGCAGGATCACGTCGCCGTCCGGGGAGGGGTCCCCGTTGCGGGCTTGCGCCCCGGCGGGCGGGAGGGCCGCGGTGAGCTCGGTCCCGTCGCTCGCGCCGTCGCTCGCGCCGGCGCTCGGCGATGGCGCCGCGTCGGGCTCCGCGACTCGAGTCGCGATTCGCCGGCGCCGCTCGGGGATGATGCCCTGAGGGCGAAACCACAGAAACGCGATGATGAGCAGCCCGATGACGACCCACTGCAACGCCGGGATCAGATTCGGATCGCTGGGTACCGGCGGGATGTACCGGGTGGCCTCCTCGAAGGCGAGCGGGACGACGATCGCGCCGAGCACCGCCCCGCGATGGTTGCCCAGTCCGCCAATGATGACCGCGGCGAACAGGACGACCGTCTCGGCGTACCCCCACGCCTGGGGGTCCCACAGGTTGATGAAACCGACGAGGATCCCGCCCGACAGTCCCGCGATCGCGCCCCCGACAACGAGCGACGATGTCCGCAGCGAGCGCAGGTTCTTGCCCAGGGAGTCGGCGACGACATCGTTGTCGCGCATCGCCCGCAGGGTCCGGCCGTAGGGCGACTCGGTGATCCGGTTGACGAACAGGTAGGTGCCGAGCGCGAGCACGACCGCCGCCGCGCCATACAACCACTGGTAGGTGGTGGTCTGCGGGTTGATCGACCCCTGCAGGGGGGCGGGCACGAGCGACAGTCCGGCCGCGCCGTTGAACAGCGGGGTGTAGTTGGTGACCAGCAGGTTGAACATGACCGCGGTGACGAGCAGACCGACAGCGGCGAAGTCGCCGCGGAGACGCTTCCCGACGATCGCTGCGAAGGGAACGGCGAGCAGGCCGCCGACCACCGCCGCCCCGATCCACGGCAACGGAAACGGCAGCGACAGTCCGCCCACGTAGGTCTGAAAGCCACCGTTGGCGGCGGCATCGGGCAGCGACAGCACGCCGGCCGTGTATGCCCCCGCCGCCTGGAAGATGATGAAGCCGAAGTTCGTGACACCGCCGACTCCGAACTGCTGGCTGAGCCCCAGGCAGGCGATCGCGTCGACGCCGCCGTAGACGAGCAGGGTGGTGATGTAGTAGACCACTCGCCGCCTAGATGCTGGCCCCGAGCAGGCCGTTGGGGCGTACGACGAGCATCGCGAGCAGGATGATGAAGGCGATCACGTCCTTGTAGGAGGAGACGATCACCGACGCGCTCACCTCGGTGGCCAACCCGATGACGAGGGCGCCGAGCATTGCGCCGTACGGCTCACCGGGGCCGCCCAGGAACACGGCGGCCAGGATCAGCACGAGAAAGACATCGGTGCTCGTGGCGCCGAACGTCCCGGAGTTGATCGCGAACGTGGCCCCGGCGAGACCGCACAGCGCGCCGGTGATCAGCCACGTCGTCGTGACGACGCGGTCGGTACGGATCCCGCAGTTGCGGGCCAGGCTGCGGTTGGCCGCGGTGGCGCGCATCGCCTTCCCCAGCCGCGTGTAGCGGATGAGGGCGTGGACGAGACCCATGACGACGATGCTCAAGGCGATGAGCACGAGCTGGACGACCGTGAGCTCGATCGAGCCGACCTTGACCGTCGCGCCCTGGCTCATCGTGTAGGACACGTTGGTGGGGCCGGCGATCGCCTGGGTGCCGAAGACGAGGATGAGCGTCATCCCCAGCGAGACGATGACCATGGCGATCGACG
Organism: uncultured Solirubrobacteraceae bacterium; assembly: GCA_963744845.1. Lineage (GTDB taxonomy): Bacteria > Actinomycetota > Thermoleophilia > Solirubrobacterales > Solirubrobacteraceae > Palsa-465. The sequence continues at coordinate 697,790 of CAVUVE010000004.1, read as the reverse complement.
ATGTGCCCCGACGCTGGAACGGCGTGTAGACGACCGTGTTGAGAAACAGCGACATGAGCGCTCCGGCGGCGATCGCGGCGATGACCGCGATCCAGATCTCCACGCCGGCGTGGTTGAGCGCGTAGGCCGCGTAGGCCGAGACGACCATCACGCCGCCGTAGGCGAGGTTCAACACGTTCGTGACCGCGAACTGGAGCGTGAAGCCGACCGCGGCCAGCGCCAGGACCGCGGCCGCGACGACGCCAAACCCGATCGAGGTGACGAAGACGCTCGATGTGACGAGCACGCTCATGTCGCCGCTCTCACAGACCGAGCGCTCGCAATTCGCTCGTCGACAGGTTGGACACGACCTTGACGGTGCCGTCGGTGCCGTACTTGTCGACCTGGAAGATCCCGGTCGAGTCGTGGTAGGCGTCGAAGCTCGTCGGTCCGCCGGGGCCCTCGTAGCGAATCTGCTTGCCCGCCTTGAGCGCGGCCGCCCCCTGAGCGAAGGAGTCGACCGTCGTCGCGCCGGGAACGCCGTCGCCGATCTTCTCGATCCATGGCCCGAACTGCGTCGGCGAGGTGCTGTGCGCGGCCAGCATCGCGAGGGCGGCGAGGTTGATCCCGTCGTAGAGGTGCACCGCCCCTGGCGCCGTCAGGTAGGTAGAGAAGTTGCCCGTGGAGCCGACCTTTCCCTTCTCGGCGTTCAGCGCCTTGGAGAACGCGGCGAACGCGGGGCCCGACGTCTCGACGACGAGGTTGTCGGCCGTGAAGTTGGCGGCCAGCGTAGCGGCCCCGATCGATGCCGACACCGACTTGTACCAGTCGGGCGAGATCGTCGCCGAGGTGCCGATCAGGGGGATGATCTTGCCGCCGTTGAGCTGCTTGACCTCGGACATGAACGCCGCCTCGGTCGGTCCGAGAGCTTCGGTCAGGATCACGTCCGGCTTGGCGGCGACGATGCGCGCCGCCTCGGTCCGGAAGGTGTTGGCGCTCAGGTCGAGTGTCTGGTTGGCGACGAGGTTCAGACCGGCCTTCTTGATCGCGGCGAGCGCCGGGGCGACGAAGGTCTGGGAGCCGATGTCGTTGCCGAAGGCCAGCGCCAGCCGTTTGTAATGGTGGTTGCGCGCGATCGCCACCATCGCGTAGGACTCCGACAGATCCGGAGGCACCAGGCGGTAGAAGTACGGGAACTTGACGTGGTCGAACTCGGATTGCCCGGTCATGCAGAACGAGACCGTCTTGTTGGCCGTGAACACCGGCACCACCGAGGCGGCCTCGTCCGACGTGCACCCGATGATCAGGCTGAGGTTCGACGTGGAGGCGTACAGCTGGCGGACCGCCGGAACCGCGTCGGCCGGATCGCCGCGCGTGTCGACCGACTTGCACGCCAGTTTGTGGCCGAGCACCCCGCCGGCGGCGTTGATCGCGTTCGTCGCCGCGTCGCACGACACGAGGTAGGTCGGGCCGAGTGCCGCGTCGGTGCCCGTGAACGGGGCGACGTCGGCGACCGTGAGGGTCGCTCCGGCCGATGCGCTCTTGGCGCTGCCCCCACCGCCGCCCCCGCCCGTCCCGCCGGGGCTCGCACTGTTGCCGCATGCCGCCAGGATTGCCACCGCCGCAACCGCCCCCAGCGCCGCCGTGACAGGGCGCGCGCGTCGTCGCGCGCGCCTGGACGTGGTGTTCAGGTTGTTCGTCGCCATCTCTCTCTCCTCGCTCGCCGGCGCCGCTGACTAGAGCGTCGCCTGCGTGGTTTGCGGCGGCACCCACGGCCAGCCGTTCAGGTTCGCGTCCTCAGCGACAACGCGATTGGCGATCCGTCCGACACCCTCGATCTCGACCTCGATCACGTCACCAGGCGTCAGCCACACCGGCGGCTGGCGCGCGAAGCCCACGCCTCCCGGCGTCCCGGTGGCGATGACGTCGCCGGGCCGGAGCGTCGTGAACGACGACAGGTACTCGATCGTCCGTGGGATGTCGAAGATCATCAGCGCCGTGCTGGCGGACTGCATGACCGTCCCGTTCAGCCGCGTCGTGAGCTGCACGTCGGAGACGTCGAGCTCGTCGGCGGTCACCACCTCGGGCCCGATCGGCATCGAGCCGTCGAAGTTCTTGCCTGGGGTCCACTGGGTGGAGGCGCGCTGCCACTCGCGCGCGGTCCCATCCATGACGACGGCGTAGCCCGCGACCGCATCGAGGGCATCCTCGGCCCGGATGTAGCGCCCGCCGCGACCGATGACGACGCCAAGCTCGCCCTCGTAATCGAAGCGCGAGCTGAGATCGGGCTTGACGAGGTCGCCGAACGGCGAGGCCACCGAGTCGGGGCCGCGGACGAACAACTCAGGCCAGGTGGTCGGCGGCCGGCCACCCTCGGCGGCGTGCTCGGCGTAGTTGACGCCGAGGCAGAGGATGCGACGCGGCGCGGGCACGGCCGGTCCGTACTCGTGCTCGGCGAGCTCGCGCCCCGCCCCCTCGGCGGCCCGCCGGACGAGCGCCATCACCTCGGGTCCGCCGGCGAGGACGGCACTCAGCTGCGACAGTCGCTCGTCGCCGGCGGCGTGGGCCACATCGACGTGACCGCTGTGCCCGCGGACATGCAGGCGCAGACCATCCGGCGTGATGACGCTGGCAAGTCTCACGGACCATCCTCTCCTCGGGGGGACAGTAATCCGGCGGCACGAACTTTGGTTCGATTTGTCGGATTGGTTGTAACCTATCTCGCCGAGAGCTCAGAGTCAAACGAAGCCGCCTGGGGCCCCCATCCTCACTTAAGGGTAGGATTGGTCGGGAGTCATGCCACCCCCTTCCGCTCCCCCCCGCACGCCGTCGTACGGCCCCGGACTGGCGGAGGCGATCCTGGCCCGGTGCGCGGAGCCCAGCTACGCGCCCGGTGGCCGCCTGCCGACCGAGCGCCGCCTCGCGTCCGAGCTCGGGGTCACGCGCACGATGGTGCGCCACGCGCTCGCCGTGCTCGAGGCCGAAGGGCGCATCTCCCGTGAGGTCGGGCGTGGCACCTTCCTTCGCGCTCCCGCCGGCGAACGGGCCGGCTCCCCCGCCGAGCTGGGGGGAGCGGTCGACGAGGTCGGCCCGGCCGACGTCATGGCCGCACGGCGCGTGATCGAGCCCCGGGTTCTACCGCTCGTCGTGGCGTGGGCCACCCCGAGCGACTTCGACGAGCTGCGCCGTTGCGTCCGCGGCGGCGCCGCGGCCCAGAGCGCGGCGGAGTTCGAGACGTGGGATTTCGCGCTGCACCACGCGATCGTCGCCGCGGGCCGCAACCAGCTCGTGCGCTCGATGTACGGCGTCGTCGAGCGGGCCCGCGAAGGATCCGTGTGGGGCAACCTCAAGCTCCGCAACGACTCGCGCGAGCGCCGGGCGGCCTACCAGGCCGACCACGTGGCCCTCGTGGACGCGATCTGCGCTCGCGAGCTGCACCGTGCCGTCGAGGTGATGGAAGCCCATCTCGCCCGCGTGGAGAGCAACCTGCTCGGGTCACCGCCGGCGCCCGGCGACGGCTGAGCACCCGTGGCGCCGGGTCCGTCCCGGCGATCAGCGAGAAAGCTTGTGGCCGCCCTCGTTCAGGCAGCGGCGGGGCTGAGGCTTAGGGGCGCAGATCGTCTCGGAGACGCCCGAGCGGGGCGCGGGGGTGGGCTGGCGAGCCGGCTCGGGCGGGCGGTGAAACAGTGATGTCAATCGACGCATCATGACCTCTGACCTTCGTTATTGCTGCCTATACCCGACTATCGACGGGATTACTCCGACGCTTTAGCGAGCGTCTGCGCGCGCGCCTCGGCGGCCGCCCGGACGAGCCCGGCGACCTCGGTCAGCCGCGGATCTCCGGCCGCTCCGGCGAGGTTGATCTCGACCAGGCGCGCGGCGGCCCGGCAGGCTCCCTCAGCCAGCTCGGAGGCCACGACCGCCTCCCCGACGACGTGCTCCGAGACGCCGTCGACGGTCTCCGCGGCGATGCCCGCCAGCTGGGCCCCGACCGACGCGATCGCCAGCGGCGCCGCCGACGCGGCGGCCAGAGCGCTGGCCACACGCGCCTCGCGGTCGGGATCGGAGGCCGGCAGACGCAGCGCCTCGAGCACCGGCGCATAGGACTCACGCTCGCGCTCGGCCAGGTCGAGCGAGCGGTCGCGCAGGGCACCGGCCCGCACGCCGCACGCCGATCCCATCGGCGTCGTGTCGAACGCCGCGGTCATCTCGAGCAGCGCCGCGGCCAGCGAGCACACGAGCGCGGCCGTCGAGCCGGCGCCCGGGGCGGGCGTCTTCTCGGCCACCCGGTCGAGCAGCTCGCGGAGGGGCAGATCGCTCAGGCCGGCGGCATCGGAGGGCATCAACTCAAATCTAGAACAGGCCGATCGTGCGGCCGTTCTCGTCGATGTCGATGTTCATGGCGGCCGGGGACTTGCCCAGGCCCGGCATCTGCTGGATGTCGCCGGCCAGGGGAACGAGCCAGCCGGCGCCCGTGTAGGCGCGGATGTCGCGGATCGGGAGGGTGAAGTTCTCCGGGGCGTTGAGGAGCGTCGGGTCCGAGGAGAGCGACAGATGGGTCTTGGCCATGCAGATCGGGAAGTGACCGAGCCCCTCGCGCGTGAACTGGCCGATCTTCGCCTCCGCCTCGGGATACAGGTAGATGTCCTTGGCGCCGTAGACCTGGCGGGCGACGGTCTCGATCTTGTCCTGGATCGGCTCGTCGTCCTGGTAGAGCTGGTGGAAGGTGTTGGGCTGCTCGCAGGCCTCGACGACCGCCTCGGCCAGATCGGCGGCCCCGGCCCCGCCCTTGGTGAACCCCTCGTTGGCCTCGGCGGCGAAGGCGCCTGCCTCCTTGGCCAGCCGCTTGACGAGCTCCACCTCCTCGCGGGTGTCCCCGGGGCGGCGATTGACGGCGACGACGGCGGGGACGCCGAACGTGTTGATCGTGTGCAGGTGACGGCGCACGTTGGCAAAGCCGACCTCGATCGCGTTCAGCGAGGCGGCACGGTCGATCCGCGGGTCGTCCTCGATGCCGGAGTGGTGCTTGATCGCCCGCACCGTCGTGACCAGCACGGCCGCCGACGGGGTCAGCTTGCCGAAGCGGCAGACGATGTCGAAGAACTTCTCCATGCCCATGTCGGCTCCGAAGCCCGACTCGGTGACGACGTAGTCGCCGAGCTTCATCCCGATCAGGTCGGCGATCAGCGAATTGTTGCCGTGGGCGATGTTCGCGAACGGCCCGCAGTGCATGAGCACCGGTTGGCCTTCGAGCGTCTGGACGAGGTTCGGCTTCAGCGCGTCCTTCAGCAGCACGGTCATCGCGCCGGCCGCCCCCAGGTCTTCGGCGGTGATCGGCTTGGCCCCGTCGAACGAGTAGGCGGCGGTGATCCGGCCGATGCGCTTGCGCAAGTCCTGCAGGTCGCGGGCGACGGCCATGATCGCCATCACCTCGGAGGCGGCGGTGATGTCAAAGCCGGTCTCGCGCGGGTAGCCGTTGGGCCGCCCGCCGAGGCCGACGACAATCTGACGCAGCGCCCGGTCGTTCATGTCGACCGCCCGCCGCCAGCCGATCCGCAGCGCGTCGATCTTGTGCGGGTTGCCGTGCAGGATCGAGGCGTCGATCATCGCCGCCAGCAGGTTGTTGGCCGCGCCGATGGCATGGATGTCGCCGGTGAAGTGGAGGTTGAGGTCCTCCATCGGGACGACCTGGGTCAGCCCGCCGCCGGCGGCGCCGCCCTTGATCCCGAACACCGGACCGAGCGAGGCCTCGCGCAGGCAGGCCACGGGGTTCTTGCCGATCACGCCCAGGCCCTGGGTGAGACCGACGAGCGTCGTCGTCTTGCCCTCCCCCGCCTTGGTCGGGGTCATGCCGGTGACGCACACCAGCTTGCCGTCGGGGCGGTCGGCGAGGCGCTCGAGCACCGACAGCGAGACCTTGGCCTTGTGGCGCCCGTAGGGCTCGGTCTCGTCGGGCTCCAGGCCGGCCGCTGACGCGATCGCGTCGATCGGCTCCAGCACCGCTTCCTGGGCGATCTCCAGGCTGCTCTTCATCTCTCTCTCCTACCTCTGAACGACTGCTAATGGCTGACCGCGGCGGCGGCCAGCTCGGATACGAGCTTGTCCTCGTAGAACCGCTCCAGTCGGAACGGCTCGATCAGATCGGGCTGGCGGCCGGTGGCGACCAGCTCGGCGAGCGTCTTGCCGACGATCGGGGCGGCCTTGAAGCCATACGTCCCCCAGCCGGCCGACACGTGGAAGTTCTCGACCTCGGTCTGCCCGAGGATCGGGCTGTAGTCCGGACTGAGATCGCACAGGCCCGCCCAGCTGCGCAGCAGGCGCGCGCGCTCGAGCTGGGGGAACAGCTCCATCGCGTGGCGGCAGACGTCCTGCAGGAAGTTGAGCGTGCCCTGCATCCGGTACGTCGTCCACGGCTCGATCTCGGCGCCCATCAAAAACTCCCCGCGGTCAGTCTGGGAGATGTAGACGTGCATCTGCGAGGAGACGATCACGACGTCGAGCAACGGCTTCATCGGCTCGGTGACGCACGCCTGCAGGATGTGGGTGGTGATCGGCATCGGCACGTCGGCCATGTCGGAGATGAGCGTGCTCCAGCCGGCGGTGCAGTTGAGCACCTGCCCGGCGTTGATCGTGCCCCGGTTGGTCTTGACCTTGGTGATCCGGTTGCCCGAGCGCTCCATTCCCAGCACCTCGGTGTTCTGGTGGATCTCGGCGCCGCCCTGGTCGGCCGAGCGGGCCAGCCCCCAGACGACGGCGTCGTGGCGGATGATTCCGCCCGGCGGGTGATACAGCGCGCCCATGATCGGATACGTGGCGTTGGGGTTGTCGACCTGCATGGCGGGGGCCAGCTGCTTGATCTCGTCGGGGTAGATCAGCCGTGAGTCGATCCCCTGGATCCGGTTGACCTCGGCGCGGTTGGCCATGACGAACATCGCGCGGTCGGCGTGGGCGAGCGTCAGATGGCCGCACTGGGAGAACAGGAGGTTGAAGTTGAGGTCCTGGGAGAGGCCCTCGTACAGCTTGACCGACGCGTCGTAGAACCGCGCGCCCTCGGGCGTCTTGTAGTTGGAGCGCAGGATCGTCGTGTTGCGCCCCGCCGCTCCGGAGCCGATGTAGCGCTTCTCGAGGATCGCCACGTCCTTGATCCCGTGCTCGCGCAGGTAGTGCGCGGTGGCCAGCCCGTGCGAGCCGCCGCCGATGATGACGACGTCGTAGGAGCTCTTCAGCTCGCCCTGGCGGCGCCACATCCGCCGCTTGCGGAAGATGTCAAGCACGCGCCGTCTCCGTCGTCATCGCGATGAGCGCGTCGACGCCGATCGGGCCGCCGCCGAGATGCTCGGCGGCGTCGGCGACGGTCGACCACATGTACTCCCCCGTCGCCCAGCCGAACAGGAACAGATAGCGGTCCTCGTCCTCGCGGATGAGGATCCCCGGCTGGCGGCCGATCGAGCCCGGGCGCAGCCCGCCGACCGGGGTGACGTGGGGACGCAGATCGAGCGCGCAGAAGCGGGCGAACGTCTCGCGGGCGAGCGGCCCCGTGATGGTCAGCGCCGCGAAGTTGGAGGTCACGTCGATCACGTCCACGTCGCCATCGGCCAGCGCGGGCCGGGCCCCGACGACGAGCGCGCGGGTCTCGGTCAGCCGGCACCACCAGGCGTCGTCGCGGCGCGCCGCGGTGCCGAACTGCAGCGAGGTGATCGCCTCGGCGGTGCCCTGCAGCTCCACCTTGGGCAGGTGGGAGACATCGGCCCACGCGACGTCGCCGGCGCGGGCGTTCGGGTAGTCGACGGCGACGTTCCAGCCGTCGCGAATCTCGAAGCGGGCGCCGGCGGCCTTGGCCATGCCCTCCATCGGAGAGCGCGCGACGATGCCGTCGGCTGACTCGGCCCCGCCCACCCTGAGGAAGTCCAGGTTCACGAGCGCAGCACCTCGCCGTCGGGGTCATAGAACGGCTTGGTCTGGATCTCGCCGGTGAGCGTCGTGCCCTCGTCGGAGATGGTGATCGTCGCGCCGTCGTGGGCGAGCGCCTCGGGCACCCAGGCCATCCCGATCGTGCGCCCGAGCACCGGCGAGTGGCGCGAGCTCGTCACCTGCCCGGCCGGCGTGCCCTGCTCGTCGATGACGACGGCGCCCTCGGTGGGAACGGCGCCGTTGGCCAGCGTGAAGCCGACGAGCGCCGTCGTCGGGGTCTGCTGCGCGTAGTGGGCGAGCGCCCACTTGCCGATGAAGTCCTGCTCCTTGTCGAGCTTGACGATCCACGGCATGGCGGCGGCGAACGGCGTCGACTCCGAATCGGTGTCCTGGCCGACGAGGATGTGCATCTTCTGCAGGCGCAGGATCCGCTGGGGCTCGAGGCCGAACGGACGCAGGCCGTGCGGCCGGCCGGCCTCCATCAGCGCGTCCCACACATGCTCGCCGTAGGCGGCCGGGAAGTGGATCTCGTACCCGACCTCGCCGACGAAGCCGATGCGCAGGATCAGGCACTGCACGCCGGCGATCTGCGCCTGCTTGCCGTCGAGGTAGGCGAAGGCGTCGTTGGAGCAGTCCAGCTCGGTGACGGCGGACATGATCTCGCGGGCCTTGGGGCCGGCGAGGTTGACGGCGCTCAGGCCCTGGGTGACATCGGTCAAGCGCACGCGATCGCCCCACGCCGCCTGCCACCAGCCGAACCACTCCTCGACGGCGCCGGCCCCGCTCGAGGTCGTCGTCACGTAGAACGTCTCGTCGTCGATGCGGCAGATCGTGCCGTCGTCGACGATCCGCCCGGCGTCGGAGCTGATCACGCCGTAGCGGATCCGGCCCGGCTTGAGGTTGGAGAAGCGGTTGGGATACAGGCGGTCGAGGAACTCCCCGGCGTCGGGGCCGCGAACGATCAGCTTGCCCAGGGTGGAGACGTCGATCAGGCCGGCGGCGCGGTTGACGGCGAGCGCCTCGGCCTCGGGATCCCCGTAGTCATAGGCGCGGCGCCAGTCACCCGCCCACTTGATAGTGGCCCCGAGCTGGCGGTGGCGGCCGTGGATCGACGAGCGCTTGGCCGGCTCGACCGGCCGCCCGCCGAGGATCCCCATCGGCACCGACACCCACGGCGGCCGGGCGGTGGTCACGCCGACATCGCCGAGGCTCTGCCCGGTCTCCTGGGCCATGAGGCGAACCGCCGGCAGCTGGCACATGCGCCCCTGGCAGGGGCCCATCGTCACCGTCGTGTAGCGCTTGCTCAGCTCGATCGAGTCATAGCCCTCCTCGATCGAGAGGTGCACGTCCTTGGCGGTCACGTCCTCGCAGATGCAGGCAAAGCACTTGCCGCCGCGGTCGGCTCCGCTGACCGCCGGCGCGACGACCACGTCGGGCGCGGGAGCGTCGCTCAGCTGGGCTTCGATCTCGGTCATCCGCTCGTCGGAGGTGGCGTCGCCGTGACCGAGCGCGTGGGCGGCCTGCCGGCCGGCCAGCTCGCCGGAGATGGCGATCGCCTCGTCGGAGTCCAGGCCTGCCACCTCCCCGGCGGCGTAGACGCCGTCGGGAAGGGCGCTGATCGCGAAGTGGCCGCGCCGCTCGTCATAGGCGCTCTGAGCGCCGGCCTGCAGCAGCAGCGAGCTGGCGGGGATCGCACCCGCGGAGACGAGCACGAGGTCGGCGTCGAACTCGTGCTCGTCGCCTGGGTGGGCGGGGTTGATGGGAGCGAGAACCGCCTGCTCGACCTGCTTCTTGCCCCGGGCCTCGATCACCGTGTGGCCGGCGAACACCGGCACGCCCTGACGGCGCAGGCCGAGCGCGGCCTCGTTGAGCTCCGGGCGCAGGTCGGCGACGGCCACGACCTGGACGCCGATGTCGCGCAGCGCGGCGGCGGCGTGCAGGCCGCGATCGGAGGTCGTGGCGATCACCGCGCGGCGTCCGGGGCTGACCGCGTACAGCGCGGCCAGCCGGCGCGCGCCGCCGGTGAGCATCACGCCGGGCAGGTCGTTGCCGGCGAACACGAGCGGCTGCTCGATCGTGCCGGTGGCGTACACGTGCTGGGCGGCGCGGATCTGGTGCATCGTGTCGCCCTGCCAGACGGGGACGAGACCGTCGAAGGCTCCCAGCGCGGACCCGCGGTCGATGATCTCGACCCCGGCGTCTCGGGCGCGTGCCACCAGTTCGCGCAGGCCGCCGCAGAGCAGCTGCTGGCCGCCAGGCTCGGGTCCCTCGTCGACGAGCACCGTGTCGGCGCCCAGCTCGGCGGCGGCGATGGCGGCGTTCAGGCCGGCGATCCCGCCGCCGACGACGAGCACGTCGGCGTGGCGACGGCGGTACTCGGTGCGCCACTCGCGCTCGGGCTGGGAATGGCGCAGCTTGCCCAGGCCGGCCGCGTTGCGCAGGATCTTCTCGTACAGCGGCCACAGCCTGCGGGGGCGGATGAACGTCTTGTAGTAGAAGCCGGGCGGGGTGAACGGGCCGCCGACGATGTCGGTGGCGCGCATCGCGTCGAACTCGAGCGACGGCAGAGCGTTGACGTGCCTGACCTCGATCCCCTCGCGCACCGGCTCGGTGCACGCCCGCGCGCCCGGGGCACCGTTCACAGAGCAGATGCAGTTCGGGCACGAACCCGACACACACATAAGCCCCCGGGGGCGATGGTACTTGAAGCTGCGGCCGAAGATGCGCCGGCCGGCCGCGTACAGGGCCGACCCGATCGTGTCGCCCTCGAACGCCTTGACCTTCTTGCCGTCGAAGGTGAAGGTGACCTCCTGGGCCCGGTTCAGGCGCTCGCCGGGCTGGGGTCCGAGGCGACTCACAGCAGATCCCCCCCGCTCTGCGTGGCGCTCAAACCCGCCTCGCCGGCCGGCTCGTCCGCCCCCGGCAAAGCTGTGAACTTCACCTCGTTGGTGCGCGTGTCGCGCTCGGCGATGAACCAGGCCCGGCATCCGGAGCGGTGAAACCACCACTCCCGCTGCACCCCGGCGACGTTGCGGCGAAAGTAGTTGTACGCGTTGAGCTCGCGAAAGCTGGGCTGCGCCGTCGGTCGGGACGAGACCTCACCGCCGAAGCCGAAGTCGGTCACTTCGCGCACGCCGCAGTTGGGGCAGGTCAGAAGAAACGACACCGGACGTTCACGCTACGTCCGGCGCTTGATCCTGTCCAATACCGAATCAGGTTCGATTGATTTGTTAGACGTATCAGGGATGATTGTCCCGTGGAGCTGCGCCAACTCCGGTATTTCGTCGCCGTCGCCGAGGAGCTTCACTTCCGCCGCGCCGCCGCCCGGCTGCACATCTCCCAGCCGCCGCTCAGCCAGCAGATCCGCCAGCTGGAGGAGGAGCTCGGCTGCACGCTGCTGGCCCGCACCCGCCGGCGGGTCGAGCTGACCCCCGCCGGGGCGGCGTTCCTGCGCGACGCCCGCGCGATGCTCGCCGAGCTCGACGTCGCCGCGGCAACCGCCCGGGCGATCGACGCCGGCCAGGCGGGCGTGCTGCGCGTCAACTTCGTCGGCTCGGCGCTGTTGTCGATCGTGCCCGGAACGGTGCAGCGCTTCCGGCGCGCCCGTCCCGGCGTCGAGGTCGAAGTCCGCGAGCGCTCGACGGTCGAGCAGCTGCGCGCGCTCGCCTCGGGCGTCGTCGACGTCGCCCTCGTGCGTCCGCCGATCGATCCCGATCCGGCCCTGCGCACCGAGATCGTGATGCGTGAGCGGACGATCGCCGCCATCCCCGAGGGCCACCCCCTGGCCGGACTGCGCCGGGTCCCGCTGCGCCGGCTCGCCGGCGCGCCGCTCGTCCTCTTCCCCCGCCTCCAGGCTCCCGGCTACCACGATCTGCTCATCGGCCGCATGGCCGCCACCGGGGTGACCCCCCACGTCGTGCAGTACGCGCCGGAGATGATGACCATCATCGGGCTCGTGGCCGCCGGCATCGGCGTCTCCCCGGTCGCCGCCTCGGTATCGGCCCTCGCCCTCCCCGGGGTCGAGTACCGGTCGCTCAGCGGCGCCCCCGACACCGAGCTCGTCGCCGTCACCCGGGCCGACGACGAGTCGGCGCTCGCCGCGGCGTTCGTCGCCGAGGCCCGGACGGCGCGGGGGTGACCGGGCACGTCGACGCCCCGGGTGCGATATTTGGGCGTCCATGGGTGCTCTTTCTCGCATCCTGATCGCCGCGGCGCTGGCCATCGCCCCCACCCCGGTCGCCGCGCCGTCGCCCCGGGCGACGATCGAGAGCCGGCTGCTCGACGTCTCCTGCCCGAGCGACTCCAGCTGCGTCGCCGTCGGCTCCTCGCTCGGCGACGACCACCAGCGCCGGGCGCTGATCGAGCGATGGGACGGGACCCGCTGGGCGATCGCCCGGCCGGCCCCGACCCCGGGGCTCCGAACCGTGTCCCTGCTCGGCGTGTCGTGCGCGACGCCGCGCTCGTGCATGGCCATCGGCAGCGCGGTGCGGGGCAAGCGCAGCTCGGCGAGCGTCTCCGAGCACTGGAACGGATCGAGCTGGACGGCGCTGCCCCTGGCTCCGGCGGGCGTGCGCGGCGTCTCCTGCCCGACGGCGCGCGCATGTGTGGCCGTCGGCGATGGCCTGATCGAGCGCTGGACCGGCCGGCGCTGGGCGCGGAGCACGCGCCTGCCGGCCTCGGCTCAGCTCGACGCCGTCTCCTGCGCGACGGCCACCGCCTGCCTCGCCGTCGGCACGAGCATCTCCGGCGGCGGCTTCACCCCGCTCGGCCGGGTGTGGGACGGGAGCCTCTGGCGCTCGCTGCGCCTGCCCTTCGCCGATCAGACCGAGCTTGCGACGGTGGCGTGCCCGTCGGCCACGTTCTGCCTGGTCCTCGGCACCCTGTACGCGGGCGACGCGCCGACCGCGGTGGCCGACCGCTGGGACGGCTCCGCGCTGAGACCGATCGCCGTCACTCCCCCGCCGTACGCCGGCGCCACAGCGCTGAACCGCGTCGCGTGCGCGTCGCCGACCAGCTGCCTGGCGCTCGGCGGCTTCGGCGCCGGCGACCCTGCCCAGGAGATGGGCCTGACGTGGGCCGGCGCCCAGCTGAGCACGGCCTTCACCGGCGCCCGGCCCGGGCTCTTCCCGTGGAGCTCGGTCGCCTGCCGGCCGAGCTTCTGCATGCTCGTCGGCGCGAGTGCTCGCCGCGTCGATACGGCGCGCCAGTCGCTGGAGAAATCGATCGGTTCTTGACATCGTGCCCGGCGCCGCGGCAGCGTCTTTGCCATGTCCACCACCGACGACGACGGCGCCGGCATCCCGTCGCTCACCGAGAGCCTCGATGTCTATCTCGACGGGGTCCCGGAATCCGAGCGGGCCGATGCCCTGCACCAGGTCTTCTACGGGTTCTACACCCGGATCGCGATCATCGACCGCACCACCTACGAGCTGGCCGAATGGGCCAGGAGCTACGCGGCCAAGTCACCCGACGCTCCCCCGCCGCTCGCCGAGGCACTGCGCGACAATGCCCTGTACGTCGGCCAGGAGATCTTCGCCAGCCGGATGCGGGCGATGAGCGCGCTCGCCTACATCTCGCAGCGTCTCGCCGAGGTCGTCAAGCGTCACCCGCCGAGCCGCCCGTACACGCTGGCCAGCGCCGTCGCCTTCGACCAGGCCGAGGGACGGATTCGCACCTACTCGCTGGCCGAGCCGGGGGCACACCCCGACCTGCCCTACGACCCGCTCGCCTACGACCCGAACGGCGAATAGCGCGGCCCGCGTCGGATGCCCGCACCGGCGCTAGTCTCGCCGCCATGACCGTCGCCCCCCTCAACCCCCCCGAGCGGCTGCTCTGCGGCCCCGGCCCCGCCAACATCTCCGCGGCCGTCCAGGCGGCGATGCAGCGTCCGCTCCTCGGCCACATGGATCCCGATCTCGCCGACATCAACACCGAGGTCGTGGCGCTGCTGCGCGCCGCCTATCAGGCCCCCGACGCGGCCCTCGTCCTGCCGCTGCAGGCGACGGGGACGAGCGGCATGGAGGCCGGCCTCGCGCACCTGCTCGAGCCCGGCGACACCGCGATCGTCGGCGTCAACGGCTTCTTCGGCCGCCGGATCGTCGAGATCGCCGGCCGGGTCGGCGCCGAGGTCGTTCCCGTCGAGGCCGAATGGGGTCAGCCGGTCGCCAACGACGCGCTCCTGCAGGCCCTCGACGCTCATCCGGACGCCCGGCTGATGACCGTCGTGCACGCCGAGACCTCGAGCGGGGCCGAGCATCCGCTGGCGCAGCTCGGCGCCGAGCTGCGCGATCGCGACGTGCTGCTCATGGCCGACTGCGTCACCTCGCTCGGCGGCATCGAGCTCGCCTTCGACGCGTGGGGCGTGGACTTCGCCTACTCGTGTACGCAGAAGTGCCTCGGCGCCCCGCCCGGCATGTCGCCCGTCGCGGTCTCCGAGCGCGCGCTGGAGCGCGTCGGCCAGCGCACGCACCCGGTCCCGTACTCGATCGATCTGCAGCTCCTGGATGACTACTGGGTCAAGCGCCCGCCCGTCTATCACCACACGGCCCCGGTGCTCCACATCTACGCCCTGCACGAGGCGCTGCGCGACGTCGTGACCGAGGGCCTGCCCGCCCGCTGGGAGCGCCACGCCGCCGCCGGCGCCGCGCTGCGGGAGGGACTGGCGAGCCGCGGCCTCGAGCTCCTCGCCGACCCCGCCCACCAGCTGCCCCAGCTCACCGCCGTGCTCGTCCCCGACGGCGTCGACGCCAAGCAGGTGCAGACGGCGCTGCTGCGCGAGCACGGCATCGAGATCGGCGGCGGGCTGGGCCCGAGCGCGCCCTCGATGTGGCGGATCGGGCTGATGGGCCACAACGCCACCGTCGAGGTGGCCGAGCGCGTGCTCGCGGCGCTTGACGCGGTTCTCTAGCGTCCCGAAGCGCTAATTCGTGGGCGCTAGACGGAGCTCGAGGGCAGGTTGACGCGGGCGGCGTCGAGGTCGCCCCACGTCCGGGCCCGATGCGCCGCGAGGAGGCGCTCCTCGAACTCCTCAGCGGTGATTCGCCCGACGATCATGTGCTCGCGCAGCTCGGCGATCGCCTGCTCGCGGTCGGCGTCGGCCAGCAGCTCGGTCGGTGGGCGGCGCGGCGGAGGGGCGATGGCACCGACGATCCCCGCCGCCGACCCCTGGATGGTTCCCATCAGCTCACGGTGGCGCAGGGCCTCCATCCTGCGTTTGCGGGCGCCGCGGCGCAGCAGCCGGTAGGGCACGAGCCAGATCCCCCACACGAGGTACCACGCCGTGACCAGAACCCAGGCGACGGCGACGAGCAGGACGGCCGCGGTGGTGATCGCCGCGAGCGAGCCCCCTCTCCCCTGAGCGCGACGCCGGAGGCGCATGATGCGCTGCGCCGAGCCCGCATAGCTCATCGGCGCGTTGATGATGACGTCCTCGCTGGCCAGGCGACTCGGCACCTGCGGCTGTGTCTGCACGTCTGCCCCTTCGCGAACTCGAGCGCTACGTCTCGAAACGGTACCGCGTGGAGCCGAGCGCGACTAGACCACCGGGACGCCGCGCTGCGCCTGGGCGGCGGCGAGGGTGTTGCGCAGGAGCATCGCGATCGTCATCGGCCCGACGCCCCCCGGCACCGGCGTGATCCATCCCGCCACGTCGGCGGCCGAGGCGAACTCCACGTCGCCGACGAGACCCGCGTCGGTACGGTTGATCCCGACGTCGATGACCGCCGCCCCCGGCTTCACCCAGCTGCCCTTGATCATCTCCGAGCGCCCCACGGCCGCGATCAGCACATCGGCGCGACGGCATACGGCGTCGAGCTCGCGGGTGCGCGAGTGACATGTCGTGACCGTGGCGTTCTCGGCGAGCAGCAGCGCCGCCACCGGCTTGCCGACGAGATCCGAGCGCCCGACGATGACGGCCTCGGCGCCCTCGAGCGCGATGTCGTAGCGCTTGAGCAGCTCGATCACCCCCGCCGGCGTACACGGCCGCAACCCCGGCAGCCCCTTGGCCAGCAGGCCCGCCGAGATCGGCGTCAGCCCGTCGACGTCCTTGGCGGGATCGATCAGCGTCGTCAGATGCGAGCCGTCGATGTGGGCGGGGGTCGGCAGCTGCAGGAGGATCCCCGACACCCGCGGATCGGCGTTGAGCTCGGCCAGGAGCTCCACCACCTGCTCCTGCGTGGCGTCGGCGGGCAGGTCGTGCGCAAAGCCCTCGATGCCGACCTCGGCGCAGGCTCGCTGCTTGCCGCCCACGTAGACCGCCGAGGCGGGATCGTCGCCGACGAGCACCGTGGCAAGACCGGGCCGCGGGCCACCGCCGGCCACCCACGCCTCGATCTCCTGGCGCACCTCGGCACGGACCTGCTGGGCGACGGCCTTGCCGTCGATCAATGTGGCGGTCATTGGACGAATTGGTACATGATGGACGCGGTGACGGTCAAGCTCACGTTATCGACGCGCGCCGGTGCCTGACATGCCCGACCCGTCCGCCGGCGTGTTCGAGACGCTGCTGGTCGGCGACGGGCGCATCCAGGCCCTGCGCCGCCACCTCGACCGCCTCGCCGCATCCGTGACCGAGCTCTACGGCCGGTCGCTGCCCGACGGACTGGCGGACACGCTCGCCACGCGCGCGGCACAGCTGACCGGGGCCCACCGGCTGCGCGTCGACGCGATTCCCGAGCCCGGCGAGCTGCGGATCGAGCTTCAGACCACGCCCCTGGATCCCGCGCGGCCGCGGCGCTATGCCCTGACCGCGGTGACGGTCCCCGGGGGCCACGGCCCCCATAAATGGCGCGATCGCCGGGCCCTCGACGGTGGCCCGGGCGTGCCGCTGCTCATCGACGCCGACGGATCGGTGCTCGAGGCGGCCTGGGCGAACGTCTGGTTGCTCGACGGGCGCCGGCTGATCACCCCGCCCGCCGACGGACGCCTGCTGCCCGGGGTGACCCGCGCTCGCCTGCTCAATCGCGCGCCGTCGCTCGGCCTGGAGGCGATCGAACGGCCCGTGTCGCTCGCCGAGGTCCGCGCCGCCGCCGGACTCATGCTGACCTCGTCTCTGTCGCTGGCGGCCGCCGCCGCCGTCGGCGCCGAGCCGCCCGCGGTGCCCGGCGACGACCTCGTGGCGACGATCCGCGCCACGCTGCAGCGCGAGGACTGGGACGATTGACGCCCGTGATCCGGCACGCCGACCCCGACCGCGACGCTGCCGCCTGCGCGGCCATCTACGCGCCCTCGGTCCGTGACGGCGTCGCCTCGCTGGAGGAACGCGTGCCCGAGCCCCGCGAGATCGCCGATCGGATGCGGGCCATCGGACGCAACTGGCCGTGGCTGGTGGCCGAGCGAGACGGCGTCGTCGCCGGCTATGCCTACGCCTCCCAGCACCGTGAGCGCGCCTCGTATCGCTGGTCGACCGACGTCACCGTCTACGTCGCGCACGGCCATCACCGCCGGGGGATCGCCCGCGCCCTGTACGAGCGGCTGTTCGAGCTGCTGGCCCGCCAGGGCTATCACCAGGCGTGCGCCGGCATCACCCTCCCCAACGCGGCATCCGTCGGCCTGCACGAGTCGCTCGGGTTCGTGGCCGTCGGCGTCTACGCGGACATCGCGTACAAGCACGGGCGCTGGCGCTCGGTCGGCTGGTGGCAGAAGACGCTGCGCGAGCCCGCCGGCGACGAGAAGCCGGCCGAGATCCGCCCCCCGGAACGACTGCCGGCCGCCTAGGCTGCCGAGTCCGAGGCGGCCCCGGCCGTCCCGGCGACGGGCAGCTCGAGCGTGAACGCCGGCCCGTCGACGAGCACCCGCCCCGCGTGCTGGGCGGCGATCGCGGCGACGATCGATAGCCCCAGCCCGGCGCCGGGCCGTTCCGAGGCGCCGTCGCCGCGCCAGAAGCGCTCGAACAGCTGATCGTGCTCGGCCGGGTCCGGTCCGGGGCCGGCGTCGCGGACGGTCACCCGGGCATGGTCGCCGTCGCGCCCCACGCTCACCGTCACCACCCCGTCGGCCGGGCCGTGGACGAGCCCGTTCTCGACGAGGTTGCCCACCGCCCGGGTCAGGGCTGCCCGGTCGCCGACCACCTCGACGGGCTCGACGGTGCCCACCACGACACGCCCGGTCGCCAGCGACCGGGCCAGCTCGTCGAGCGCCACCGGTTCCCGGCCATCGGTCCCGGGCACCCCGGCCCGCTCCAGGACGAGCAGCGAGTCGACGAGCCGCGCCAGGCGCTGCGCGTCCTCGCGCAGGTCGGCGAGGACCTCGGCGTCGGCCCCGTGGCGGGCGGCGTAGTCGACGTTGCCGAGCAGCGCGGTGACGGGCGTGCGCAGCTCGTGCGAGGCATCGGCGAGAAACCGGCGCTCCCCCGCCCGGGCGTGCTCGAGCGAGGCCAGCATGCGATTGAGGACCCCGGTCAACTGGCCGACCTCGTCGCCGGGCGCAGGCTCGGGCTCGGGCAGCCGCCGCGCCGGATCGGCGGTGCGCTCGATCTCCCCCGCCGCGTCGGCCAGGGCCGACAGCGGACGCAGTCCCCGCCGGGTCAGCGCGGCAGCCGCGATCGCCGCCAGGACGACGACCCCGGCCCCGCTGAGCGCCACCACCGCCCCCAGACTGCCGGTCGTGTGGGCGATGTCGGAGGTATCGGAGGCGACGAGCACGACCCCGCCCGACGCGGGCGTGCCGGCGTCGGGGATCGGCGCCGCGAACACGCGCAGCGGGCGTCCGCCGACGTTGACCGTCTCGGCACCGGCTCGGCCGTGGAGGCGGGCGGCGCGCGCCAGGGCGTCCTCGGGCAGCAGCTGGGCGCCGAGGGCCAGCGAGCGGGCGACGAGCCGGCCGCGGGCGTCGAGCACCTGGACGACGATCTGCCGGCCCGACGAGGGCCCTTCCAGCGCCCCCGGGCTGTTGAGCACCGCCGGAGCCGAGATCGCCAGCTGGGCCACCTGGAGGGCGCGCTGGCGCAGGGCGGTGTCCAGCGAGCCGCGCAACTGGTGGTTGACGAGCAGGACGGTGATGACCGCGAACAGGACGACGGCGGCGAGGATCGCGGCCCCCGCGGCGAGGGCGAGTCGGGCCCGCAAGGAGCGAACGCGCCTCATTCATGCCCCTCTATATGTGCGTTAAGCATCGTTTCCGACGCTTTCCCTCACGAAAGCTACAATCCCTCACCAGATCTTGTCGTCGGTGACACGGAGGTTGGCAGGCAGTGACACAGGATCCCCAGGGGGCAAGCAAGCCCGCGAGAGTTCTGTTGGTAGAGGAGGATCCGCGCTCGGCGATGATGATCGTCGAAATGCTCCGCGCTGCCTGGCCTCACGGGCTCCTCGTCACCCAGGCACAGAACATAGTCGACGCCGCCCAGGAGCTCGCCGATCATGGCGCGACGTGCGTTCTGCTCTCCCTGCCCCGCGACCGCAGCCGGCCGCTCGACGCCCTGCAGCAGCTGAGCGCGTCGGCCCCGGCGGCGCCGGTCATCGTCATCTCCGAGCACCACGACGACGAGCTGGGCGTGGAGGCGGTCCGCTGCGGCGCGCAGGACTACCTCTTGGCCGGCGAGCTGACGCCGGCGGCCCTCGGCCGGGCGGTGCGCTACGCCGTCGAGCGCAAGCGCGCGGAGGTGGAGCTCGCCCGCCAGGCGCTCCACGACCCGCTGACCGGGCTGCCCAACCGCGCGCTGTTCCTGGACCGCCTGAGCGTCGCGCTGGACCGCTCGCGGCGCACCGATACCGCGGTGGGCGTGCTGTTCCTCGATGTCGACTCGTTCAAGGAGATCAACGACACCCTCGGCCACGCCGCCGGCGATCTCCTGCTGACCGTGCTCGCCGACCGCTTCCGGGCCCTGCTGCGCCCGATGGACACCGTCGCCCGCTACGGAGGCGATGAGTTCACCTTCCTGTTCGAGGGGCTCGAGAACGAGCAGGAGGCGCTGCTCATCGCCGAGCGCATCAGCCACTCGGCGAACCAGCCACTGGCGCTCGGCGAGCACGAGACGTCGGTGGCGGTGAGCGTCGGGATCTCGGTGGTCACCGATCCGGCGGTCTCGGTCGACGAGGCGATCCGCGACGCCGACGCCGCCATGTATCGCGCCAAGGACCTCGGCGGCTCGCGCTTTGAGCTCTTCGACGACCGCTCGCGCCACCGCGCGGCGCAGCGCTCGTCGCTGGAGACCTCGCTCCGCGACGCGCTCGAGCATTCCCAGCTGCGCGTCCACTATCAGCCGCGGGTCTCGATCAACGGAGACACGGGGCTGGTGGGCTTCGAGGCCCTCGTTCGCTGGCAGCACCCCGAGCGGGGCCTGCTGGCACCGAGCGAGTTCGTCCCGCTCGCCGAGGAGACGGGGCTGATCGTGCCCATCGGCGAGTGGGTGATCGCCCAGGCGCTCGGCCAAGTGCGCCGCTGGCGCCAGTCGCGGCCGGGAATGACGATCTCGGTCAACCTGTCGGCTCGCCAGCTGGGCCGCCCCGACCTCGTCGCCCACCTGGAGCGAGCGCTGCAGGTCGCCGGGGCCGATCCCGGCGTGCTGTGGCTGGAGGTCACCGAGGACACCGTGCAGCAGGATCCGGTCGCCGTCGCCCGGGTGCTCGGCGCCCTGCACCGGCTGGGGGTCAATCTCGCGCTCGACGACTTCGGCATGGGCCACTCGTCGCTGCAGAGCCTGCGCGAGCTGCCCGTCGACATGCTCAAGCTCCACCAGAGCTTCGTCACCACCCTGGACGCCGAGTCCGACGACTCGGCTCTCGTCGGCGCCGTCGTCGAGCTCGGACACGCGCTCGGCCTGACGGTGATCGCCGAGGGCGTTGAGACCGACGTGCAGCTCGCTCACCTGCGCGAGCTCGGCTGCGATGGCGCGCAGGGCTTTCTCTTCAGCCGGCCGGTGGCCGAGGACGCCGTGCACGAGCTGCTCGTCGGGCGCTGACCAGGCAGGCGGCGGGCGGGGCTACGCGCGCAGCTGAAAGCCGGTCCCCCGCAGCGTGCGAATGAGCGGCGGGTCGCCGAGCTTGCGCCGCAGGCGGGTCACGTAGCGGTCGACGACGTTGGGCTCGGCGGCGTCGTCCCAGATCTCATCGAGGGCCCGCTCGCGAGTCACGGTGTGACCGCTCTCGCGCAGCAGGAGCTCGAGCAGCGCCGCCTCGCGACCGGTCAACTCGATCGCACGCCCGGAGCGAGTGGCGCTGCGAGCCGCCACGTCAAGGGTCAGGTCGGCGTAGGCGAGCACGGACTCCGTCGTGCGACCGCGGCGGGTGAGCGCGTGCAACCGGGCGACGAGCTCAGGCACGGCAAACGGCTTGACCAGGTAGTCGTCGGCGCCCGCCTGCAGCCCGGCCACCCGATCAGCGACGGCATCGCGGGCGGTGAGCATCAGGATCGGGGTCGGCAGCCCCTTGCCACGCAGGCGCCGGCACACCGCCAGACCGTCGATCGCCGGCATCGCCACGTCGAGCACGATCACGTCGGGGGCGGCGCGCTGCACCTCGACCAGCGCCGCGCCCCCGTCGGGCGCGACCGTGACCGCGAAGCCCTCGGCGGTGAGCGTGCGGGCGAGCATCCGTCGCAGCGGCGGGTCGTCGTCGACGACGAGCACGCGCTCGGCGGCGGGCTCTGCGTCAGCCACCGGCGACGTCGCGCCGGATGAAGACGAGGAACGCGGCGCCGATCGCCGCCCCGCCGTAGATCGCGCACACCCACACGGCCTGGATGATCGGGCTCCAGTCGATCGGCGTGCGGAGCAGCCCCTGCCAGGCGTTGAACTGGGTGCTGAGCAGGTACGGCTGCAGCCCGGACAGGCCGGGGAGGATGCCGATCAGCTGAAAGATCAGCGAGACCATGAGCGTCCCCACCACGGCGGCGGCGCTGTTGCGGGTCACCGAGGACAGCAGGAGCCCGATGCAGACGACCGCGGCGATCGGGATCAGGTAGAGCAGCAGACTGACATAGACGAGCGCGAGCGCCTTCGGCGCCGAGACGATCGTCCCTGACAGGCTCTGCAGCGGATTGAAGCCCGACTGCAGGCTGCCGGCGATCACGGCGACGGTGCCGCACAGCAGAATCGCCACCACGGCGTAGGTCGTGGCCACGAGCGCCTTGCCGACGAACACCTGCCAGCGCTCGAGCGAGCGGGTGAGGATCGTCTTCAGCGTGCCGTTGTGATCCTCGGAGGCGAAGATGTCGCCGGCGACGAGCGCCGCGATGAGCGGAAACAGCCAGATCGCCCCGAACAGCAGGACGACGAGCGGGATCGCCAGCCCGCTCTTGTCGACGTAGTCCGAGAAGGCAAACCCACCGCCCCGCTCGTGATGGCGCCGCAGCCCGACGGCGATCACGAACAGGATCGGGACGATGATCGCGATCCCGAGGCCGAGGTAGGTGCGCTTCTGATGGCGGAGCTTGAACAGCTCCCAGCGGTAGACGGTCGCGACGCCGGGCATCAGCGGGCCACCGGAGCGCTGGCCACGGCACCGTCAGTCGCTCCGGAGGCCGTCGGCGCCCCGGCGTCTCCCTCGGTGAACGAGAAGAACAGATCCTCGAGCGTCACCGTCTGCGGAGCCATCGCCCGAATCAGCGCGCCGGACTCCACAAGCGCCTGCGACAGCGGCGCCACGGCGTCCTCGTCGGCGTTGAACGTGATGTGCCCGGCCTCGACGCGGACATCGGCGATCCCCGCCTGCGCCTGGCACACGGCCAGCGCCCGCTCGTCGTCGATCGTCTCCAGGCGATAGGCGGTGCTCGCCCCGCGCTTGAGCTCTGAGATCTCGCCCTCGTAGACGATCCGCCCGGCACGCACGATCGCCACCCGATTGCACAGCTCCTCCACCTCGTTCATGAGGTGGCTGGAGAGCAGCACCGTCATGCCCTCGTCGGCGAGGCGCCGGATGAGCAGGCGCATGTCACGCATGCCCGCCGGGTCCAGGCCGGTGGCGGGCTCGTCGAGGAGCAGCAGCTTGGGATTGCGCAACAGCGCGGCGGCGATCCCCAGCCGCTGGCGCATGCCGTGCGAGTAGCCGCCGACGCGGTCGTTGGCGCGGCCGGTCAGCTCCACCGTCTCGAGCACATCCTTGATCCGGTCGCGGGCGTCGCCGCCGTCGAATGCGGCCATCATCTCGAGGTTGCGCCGCGCCGTCAGGTACGGGTAGAAGGTGGGCGCCTCGACGAACCCGGCCACCCCCTCGAGCGCGTGGACGGACTCGGTGGGATCGTTGCCGAACAGCCGGATCGTCCCCTCGGTCGGCGAGATCAGCCCGAGCATCATGCGCAGGGACGTCGTCTTGCCCGCCCCGTTGGGTCCGAGATACCCGTACACGTCGCCGGCGCGGACCGTGAGGTCCACGCCGGCCACCGCGGTCAGCTCGCCGTAGCGCTTGACGAGACCGCGGACCTCGATCGGCGGCGGTCCGTCGGGGGCCGCCGCCGACGGCGCCGGTCCCGAGCGGGCGCCCGGAGCCGGCGTGGTCGACGCGTCGCTCACGGCGCCAGGGCCTGGGCGGCCGCCGTGGCCGCCGTCGCGGGAACCGAGCCGATCACCGTGTAGGCGACGCCGCCGCGCGTGAACCGCACCACCGTGCCGAGCGGGGTGGAGATCTGCTGCCCGGTCGAGCCGTTGATCGACACCGTCGGCAGGCTCAACCCGCCCGGGCCGCCGCCGGTGCTGGGCTTCGCCGCGGCGCCGGCGTCGGCCTTCTGCTCGAGGACGGCGATCCCGCCGATGCCCTCGCCGTAGGTGACCAGGGCCGCGGGCTTGCCGCCCATGTCGAGCAGCGTCGTGTCGTGACGGGGCAGCCCGACGATCGAGCTGGGCGCCGAGAGCGTGAACGGCACGGCGCCGGCCACGTTGGTCACGCCGGACACATGCGCGTGCTTGGCGTTCTTGGCCGCGGCGCCCGCCTTGTCGGCCGTGCCGCTCGCGCCGGCGGTCGCGACCTTGGCCACCTTGGCGCCGGTGGGCGGGGAGATGGTGAAGTCAGACGCCGGCACCGCGCCGTAGGAGATGTTCGTCGCCTTGAGGTCGAGCACCGGGGTGGTGTTGCCGCGGGCGTAGATCCCGATCTCGAGCGGGACGCCGTTCGCCGCATCCCACGCCACCTGCGCCTGGCCGAGCAGGCCGCCGTCGTGCTTGGGCGTGATCGTCACCTGATAGGCGCCCTGGCCGGCGACGTCAGTCGGATTCGCGCCCGACAGGCCGACGTGCCCCATGAGGCTCGTCAACTCGGACTGGATCTTGGCGATCGACGGCACGCCCTGATCGGCGGAGCCGCTCGAGTCGGACGTACTCGCGCCCGAGTCGGCGGGCAGCGTGCCCTCGTAGACGGTGTTCTGTGCGGGATCGGAGATCCAGAACGAGTTGCCGTTGAGAACGGCCTGCGTGTCGCCGTTGTCGGACTGCAGCTCGATGCGAACGTGGTGATCACCGGAGAGCCACAGGCGTCCGGTCGCGCCCTGGAGGATCGGATCCTTGGTGTCGCCGGTGAAGTCCGAGGAATCGATCAGGTTGTTGGTGAAGCTGATGTCGGCCGTGACGCCCTGGACCGTGGGCGCCGACAGGCCCTGGTGGATTGCCTGGGCGAGTGGCTCGCTCGGAGGGACCGGCCCGGAGCCCGTCGAGGCGACGGCGATCGCCGTCCCGGCCGCGATCGCGACCACGAGGCCGACGATGGTGGCCAGAAGCCGGCCGGTTGACGCTGTACGCAAGAATTTCATTTGAGAGCACTCCGCCTTTCGTGTGACAAGGCCACGATCGCAGGCAAGGCTGAAATTACTCTGACAGCGGCGCGTCGACAGCTAAGGTCGCGTTGCATGTGCCGGCTGTTCGGTATGAGCGGAGGCTCGGAGCCCGTCCGGGCGACCTTCTGGCTGCTGCAGGCGCCCGACTCGCTCGCCCGGCAGAGCCGTCGCGAGCCCGACGGGGCGGGGATCGGCACGTTTCAGGCCGACGGCCGTCCGATCGTTGACAAGCAGCCGCTCGCCGCCTATGAGGACCGCGGCTTCGCGCAGGCGGCCAGGGAGCTGGAGTCACGCACCTTCGTCGCCCACGTCCGCTATGCCTCCAACGGCGATCTCACGCTCCCCAACACCCATCCCTTCGAGCAGGACGGGCGCCTGTTCGCCCACAACGGCGTGATCGGCGATCTCGCAAGCCTCGAGGCCGAGCTGGGCGACGCGCGGGCCCTCGTCCACGGCGACACCGACTCCGAGCGCTTCTTCGCCCTCATCACGCGCGAGATCGCCGCCGCCCGGGACGTCGGTGAGGGGATCGCGGCCGCGGCGCGTTGGGTGGCGGCCAACCTGCCGATCCTGTCGATCAACTGCGTGCTGATCACCGCCTCGGAGCTGTGGGCGCTGCGCTATCCCGACGCGCACGACCTGCTCGTGCTCGAGCGCGACGCCGGCGGCCACGAGGGATCGCGGCCGCTGCAGCACTCCAGCGAGCGGCGGATCCGCGTGAGCTCGGACGCCCTCGGGGATCGTCGCGCCGTCGTGGTCGCCACCGAGCGCATGGACGACGACCCCGGCTGGCGCCCGCTGCGCTCCGGCGAGCTGCTCCACGTCGACGGCGAGCTGGGGGTGACCAGCCACGTGATCCTCGATTCTCCGCCGGCTCATCCGCTGACCCTCGACGATCTCGGCGAGCGCGCCGCCGCCTCCCAGGGAGCACCCGCCCGATGAGCGAATCCGCCCTGCCCCCCGGGCCTCGCCTGCACCCGATCCTCCAGACGGCCGGGTTCATGCTCTTTGGAGCCCGCTTTCTCGAGGCCATGCGCCGGCGCTACGGCGACGCGGTCACCCTGCGCACGGTCTTCGACGAACGCTTCGTCATGGTGTTCGACCCCGAGCTCGTCAAGCAGGTCTTCCAGGGACCGGCCGGGCGGCTGCACGCCGGCGAGGCCAACGCGCTGCTCGGGCCGATCCTCGGCCAGCGCTCGGTGCTGCTGCTCGACGGCGCCGAGCACCTGCGCCATCGCCGGCTGATGCTGCCGTCCTTTCACGGCCGCCAGATGCTCGCGCACGCCGAGACGATGCGCGACTGCGCGGATGAGGAGATCGACGGCTGGCCGGTGGGCGAGCCGTTCGCGATGCTCGAGACGATGCAATCGCTGACCTTGCGGATCATCCTGCGGGCCGTCTTCGGATACACCCCCGGCCCGGCGCAGGACGAGCTCCGCGCCCGGTTGCGGGCGATGGTCGATCCACTGGCTCGCCGCCGGGCGCTGATGATGGTCTCCGCCCTCGTGCGCGGTCGCGGGAACCGCCGCGGCGTCCGCGAGTTCGAAGCGCGCAAGCAGGCCGTCGACGAGATCCTCTTCGCCGAGATCGCCCGGCGGCGCGCCGAGCCCGATCTCCAGACGCGCGACGACGTCTTCTCGGCGCTCCTCGTTTCCCGCGACGAGGCGGGCAACCGATTGACCGACGCCGAGGTCCGCGACGAGCTGCTCACCCTGCTGCTCGCCGGACACGAGACGACCGCCACCGGCCTGGCGTGGACGTTTGACCTGCTGCTGCACGACGCGCGCGTCCTGCGGCGGGCCGCGCAGCGCGACGAGCGTTACCTCGACGCGGTCGTCAAGGAATCGCTGCGCCTGCGCCCGGTGATCGCCGGCGTGGGCCGCGTGGTCAAGGAGACGCCGTTCGCGCTCAACGGCTACGAGGTCCCGGTCGGGCTGGAGATCAATCCCTCGATCCGCACCATTCACCGCCGGGCCGACCTCTACCCGGAGCCGGGACGGTTCGTCCCCGAGCGCTTCCTCGGGCCGGGAGGTGGGCCGGACACCTACACCTGGGTGCCGTTCGGCGGGGGGAGCCGGCGATGCCTGGGCGCCAGCTTCGCGCTCATGGAGATGCGAATCGTGCTTGACCGCGTGCTCGAGCGCTGCGAGCTGACCGCGGTCGACGCCGAACGCGCGGAGGCGCAGTTCCGCATGATCACCCTCGCCCCCAAGGGCGGGGTGCCGGTGCGCCTCGAGCGCGCTCCCCGCCCCGCGGCCGGCTGACCCACGGACAACGAACTTGTAACGCGCGACGAACGCGTCGCCCTTTACGCTTAGCTGACACGGGCCAGGTTGAGACGATCGAGTTCTCGGTCCCGGATGGGGACGTTTGGTCACAGAGCGTCGAGAGAGCCATGCGGGACACGTTTCTCATATTCGGCAGTCCGATGATCGGCGATGCCGAGATCGCCGAGGTCGTCGATTCGATGCGCTCGGGATGGATCGGCACCGGCCCCAAGGTTCAGCGCTTCGAAACGATGCTCGCCGACTATGTTCGCGCGCCGCACGTGCGCTGCCTGTCGTCGTGTACCGCGGCGCTGATCCTCGCCATGGAGGCGCTCGGCATTGGGCCGGGGGACGAGGTCCTGGTCCCGGCGATGACGTTCGTCGCGTCGGCCAACGCGGTCGAGCACGCGGGAGCCACGCCGGTGCTCGTCGACAGCGTGCCGGGCACGGGTCTCATCGACTTCGACGCGGCGGCGGCGGCGCTCACGCCCCGCACGCGGGCCATCATGCCGGTCCACCTCGGCGGGCGGCCGGTCGACATGGACCGTCTGGCGGCGTTTCGCGACCGCCACGGCCTGGTCGTGATCGAGGACGCCGCGCACGCGATCGGAGCCGAGTTCAAAGGTCGCCGGATCGGCGCCTTCGGCAACGTCGCCGCGTTCTCGTTCTACGTGACCAAGAACATCACGACGATCGAGGGCGGGGCGATCGCCACCGACTCGCTGGAGCTGGCCGAGGAGATCGAGCGACTGGCGCTGCACGGCCTCAGCCTCGGTGCCTGGCAGCGCTTCTCCGACGTCGGTTTCAAGCACTACGAGGTGATCCGGCCCGGCTACAAGTACAACATGACCGACGTCCAGGCGTCGCTGGGGCTGACCCAGCTGCCCCGCCTGGATGAGTGGATCGACCGCCGCGCGGAGCTATGGGATCGCTATGACGGTGCGCTGGCGGACCTCCCGCTGAGCACGCCGCCGCCGCCCGAGCCCGGCACCCGTCACGCTCGCCACCTGTACCAGGTGCTGATCGAGCCCGACGCTCCGCTGGCTCGCGACGAACTGCTCAACGCGCTGAACGAGCGCAACGTCGGCACCGGCGTGCACTACCGGGGCGTGCATCTGCACCCCTACTACCGCGACCGCTACCACTTGGCTCCCGAGGACTTTCCGGTGGCCAGCACGATCTCCGAGCGCACGCTCAGCCTCCCCCTGAGCCCCCGGGTCTCAGACGCCGACCAGGACGCCGTCGTGCAGGCGCTGCGGGAACTGCTCGCGCCGTGAGCACCTCGGAGTACCCGGCGCCGAGCTGGAGCGGCCACCGGTCACCCGTCGTGGCCCGCCTGCGCACAGTCAGCCTCGAGGGATGGGTTCTCTTCGCCCTCGTGCTGGCAGCGGCGGCGATCCGGATCGTCACGATCGACAACCAGAGCTTCTGGGCCGACGAGGCCCTGACCGCCCATGAGGCGGGCCAGTCGTTTCCGGCGATGTTGCACACGGTCACGAGTGTCGAGACCACGCCGCCCCTGTACTTCGTCGTGATCTGGATCTGGTCCAAGGCCTTCGGGGGCAGCGAAGTGGCGCTGCGATCGATCTCCGCCCTGGCCGGGGTGGCGACCGTCCCGATCGCCTACCTGTGCGCGCGCGAGCTGATCGACCGGCGAGCCGGGCTGATCGCCGCCGCCCTGGTGGCGGTCAATCCGTTCATGATCTGGTACTCGCAGGAGGCTCGCGCCTACATGCTCCTGGCCGCCCTGAGCGGCGCCTCGTTCCTGTGGTTTTTGCGGGCCCGTCGCGAACCGTCTCGCCGCAACCTCGCCGGGTGGGCCGGCTTCTCGGCCCTCGCCCTGATGACGCACTTCTTCGCCGGCTTCGCGGTCGCCCCCGAGGCGGTGTGGCTGCTGTGGGCATGGCGCTCGCGGCCACCGCGGTCGCCGTCGGCATCGTGGCCGCCGTCCAAGTGGCACTGCTCCCGTTCGCGATCCTCGACGCCTCGCCATCCCGCGGAGTCGGCTGGATCGCGCGGATCTCGCGCGCGCACCGCATCGGCCAGGCGGTGATCGAGTGGGGGGCCAGCAATCTCTACCGCCGCACGACGACGATCGCCGGACTGGCTGCCGGCGCCGGCCTGATTCTGATCCTCGTGATCCTGCTCGTGGTGGGGGGTGACGTGCGGACCCGGCGCGCCACGGCGACGGCGGGAACCGTGGTCGCTGTCGTCTTCCTGGCCCCGCTTGCCGTCGCCCTCGCCGGACAGGACTACTTCCTCTCCCGCAACGTGATCCCCGCCTTCGTGCCGCTGGTCGTGCTGATCGCCGCCGCCTGCACCGCACCGCGGGCGCGTCTGGCCGGCGGGATGCTGGCGATCGTGCTCCTGGCGACCTTCTGCTACGCCTCCTTTGACGTGCAGACCCACGCGTACCTTCAGCGCCCCAACTGGCGCAGGGTCGCGCGGGCGCTGGGTCCCGCCCGGGTCCCCCGCGCGATCCTCGCCGCCGACGGAACGACGGCCGATGCCCTCAAGATCTACCTGCCGGGGGCCGGCTGGAGCTTGCGACCCCACCGACCGACCCTGATCCGGGAGATCGATGTGGTCGGCGCGACCAAGCACCTGCGACTGATCGAGTCGCCTCAGCCGCTGCGTGGCGCCGTCGGCACCGGGCATGCGCCCAAGGGCGCGCCGGTCCCCCGGAGCGTCTCCGCGCCCGGGACGAGCCTGGTGGCGCGTTTCCGCGTCGCCAACTGGGTAGTGGGGCGCTTCGTGCTCACCCATCCGGTCCGGATCAGCGCCGTCGCACTGGCACGGACGGCCCCGCGGTACTTTCGGCGCACGCCGGCCGCTCTGCTCATCTTCTTCCAGCGCTCGCGGATGAAGCCGGCCATGGGTGGCTCTGAGTGATCGTGCGACCGATACCTTCCAACCGACGTGGGGTTATGGGTGGGAATGTCTCGCTGGCGCGTGACTCTCTGGCTGGTGGTTGCTGTTCTCGGAGCGGCGGTCGCCCCGTGCTCGGCGGGGGCGAGGCTGATGCGCAGCAACAACACGCCGTTTCCCAGCAGCCCGCTGATCACCGGCGCGAGCTGGATCAGCCCGCGCTACGGACCCCCCCGCAACCAGCGGGGGGACATCCTTCCCACCGTCTGGGCCGACGACGGCGACCAGTACACGATGATGGACGACGGGGGTACCGGCGAACCGGCCGGCACGCTGTGGAAGCAGTCGCTGGCGCAGATCGTCGGCACGCCGCCCCGGATCTCGTTCGCCCACGTCGGCGATCCGGATCAACCGGCGCCGGCCTCGTTCGGCCAGATCAAGGCCAACCATTCCCTGTGGACCGGGCCCTTGGGCCCGTACTACTCCAGCGGGCTGGTCGAAGCCGACCGCGTGCTCTTCGCCACCCAGGAGAACGATTGGGCGTGGGGCGCCAACGGGCTGTTCGCCGGCCTCGCCGGGATCGCCTACTCGACCAATCTCGGCCAGGACTGGACCAGCGCGGGCAAGCCCTTTCCGGCTCCGTTGGGCAATCTCAGCTGGGTGCAGCGGGGACGCGGAGGCCACTACGTGGACGGCTATGTCTACGCGATCGCAACCGAGCGCGAGTTCAACGCGACCCGTCTCATCATGGGGCGCAGCCGGCCCGACGTCGCCGACATGACCGACCCGACCAAATGGCAGTGGCAGTCGGGATGGCAGTCGGTCAACGGCGTGCCGTGGCCGGTCTACTCCGCCTCGCTCAGCGCGGCGATGCCGATCGCCGACTGGCCGGGGCACATCACGTATCCGCAGATGTCCTACGACGCCCCACTGCACCAGTACCTGCTCACCTTCACCCACTCCTACGGCCTGCAGCCTCCCGCGATCTGGCGCTGGGGCGCAGAGCTCGACATCCTCGTCGCCCCGCACCCCTGGGGGCCGTTCTCATTCGTCGCCCGCGAGACGGACTTCGGGCCGTCCAACGGATACGACCCCGGCTTCCCGCTGAGCTGGATCAGCCGCGACGGCCGTCGCCTGTGGCTGAAGTGGGCGGCCAACTTCGACGGCTGCGCCGGCCTGGACTGCTCCGGGGCGTACGGCTTCAACTACCGCCAGATGCAGCTGACCGTGGCCGGTCGACCGACGGCCAAGCAGGCCGACACACCCAAGCCGCACCTCCAACACGCGGCTCGCGTACCGTTGACGCCGGAATCGGACAGTAGGCGCACATGGCCGGTCTCTCCCAAAGCCCTCCTCAGGCAGGCGAGCCTGAACTGAGCGTCGTCGTACCCGTGTACGGGTGCGCCGGTTGCCTGGACGCGCTGCACGATCGACTGACTCGCAGCGTGTCGACGATCACCGAGCGCTACGAGCTGGTGCTCGTCGACGACCGCAGTCTCGATGACGGGTGGAGCGTTCTGCAGCGTCTGGCCCGCCAGGACGCTCGCGTCCGCGCGCTGCGCCTGAGCCGCAACTTCGGCCAGGACGCCGCCATCACCGCCGGGCTCGCCGAGGCGCGCGGACGCTGGGTGGTGGTCATGGATTGCGACCTGCAGGAGGCGCCCGAGGACATCCCGCGGATGTGGACCGCCGCCCAGGAGGGCTACGACGTCGTGCGGACGATCCGCCGGGGGGGCCAGCTCTCTCCCGTCAAGCGCTGGGGAAGCCGGCTGTACCGCCGCCTGACCTTCGAGACCGACACCCGGGCCGACTACAGCACGCTGAGCCTCATCTCGCGGCGGGTCGTCGACGCCTATCTGAGCCTGAACGACCAGGACCGCGAGTACATGATCACGCTCGACTGGCTGGGGTTCAGCGCCACCGCCGTCGACATCGCGCACGGCGAGCGCCACGCCGGCCGCAGCACGTACACGCCGAGCCGGCTGATCCGGGTGGCCCTGAACGGGATGTTCTTTCGCAGCACGCTGCTGCTCCGGCTCGTGGTACTTGCCGGGTTCGTCATCGCGTTCATCGGCCTGGCCGTCGCCGCGTTCGAGGTCATCGACTACGTCGCCGGTCCCAACAAGGCCGTTCCCGGCTACACGAGCCTCGCCGTGCTGCTGTTGTTCCTCGCCGGGGTCATCATCATCAGCATCGGCGTCGTCGGTCTGTACGTGGGCCGGACCTTTCAGCAGGTCAAGAACCGTCCGCTGTACCTGATCGACGCTCGGGCGGAGGGTCCGGACGCGGAGACGCCGAGCGAAGGCCGGGATCCAGCACGAACACTTTCTCGCGACCCCCGTGAATCGGAAACGCCGCGACGGTGACGTCGGCATAGCGAGCCATCAGATGGTCGAGCGAGTCCTCATCGAAACGCTGCTCGTGCCCGCCGGCGCCGGCATTGGTACTCAGCCGCGAGAGCGCGGACACGAGCGGTATCGCGCTCGTCGCGAGGTTACGGACCGGCTCGGCGATGATCACGCGCCGGCGCGCGGCGGCGACCATCCGATCGACGATCGCGCCGGCGTCGGGCAGGAAGTGGTACAGGCTGGCCTGCATGACCACCACGTCGGCCGCGGGCAGCTCGGAGGCCTGGCCGAGATCGCGCACGAGAGCGTTCGCCCCCAGCCCGCGCAGCCGGGCCACGAACCGCTCGTTCATCTCAAGCGCGGTGTAGGCGCCGGCCCGGTGGCGAAGATGGCGCGCGTACAGAGCGCCCGGACCCGGACACAGCTCGAGCACCGACGCGCCGGGCGGCACCTGCTCGGCGACTGCGCGCAGACGATCGCCGTAGTGGCGACCGTAGAGCGCGCGCATCACCAGCTCATAGCCCAGCGCGCTGCGATAGACGAGGCCCGTCACAGCCAACGATCCTGCCAGGAGGCCCGGCGATGCGCTCGAGCGTGCTGACCCGGCTCGTCCTCGGCTGGACGCTGCTCGCGCTCGCCTGGGTGTTCGCCAACCCGCCGTTCGCCGCCCCGGATGAAATGGACCATTTCGTCCGTGCGCTGGGGATCAGCGACGGGATCCTCATCGGTGACGCGGCGCCCCACGTCAACCTCGGGGCCGACCCCGCCGAGATCAAGTTCGACAAGAGCACGCAGCGGGCGGTGTGGGTCCCGGCCGCGCTCGACCCGGCGCCGTTCAACTGTTACATCATCAACCCGCTCGACTCGGCGGCGTGCCTGCACCGCCCGCCGCTGCGCGGGCCGCCGGTCCGGCTCATCACCTCCGTCGGCAACTATCCCCCGCTCGGGCTGCTCGCGCCCGCGCTGGTGCTGCGCGGCGGCCATGACCCCCCGCAGGCCGACCGCCTCGGTCGCGTCGTCGCCGTGATCATCGCGCTGGCGTTCCTCATCGGCGCCGCCGCCGCGGTGTTCGACCCCGCCGCGGGCTGGTTGTCGCTCGCCGGCGTGCTCGCCGCCTGCACGCCGATGGCCATCTTCCTCGCCGCCAGCCTGAGCCCGAGCGGGCTGACGACGGCCGGCGGCATCGCCATGACCGCGGCGCTGCTGCGCATCGGCCGCCCGGACCTCACCCCTGCGTGGGTCTGGGTGCTGCTCGGGCTCAGCGGGTCCGCCCTCGTCTTGAGCCACCCGACGGGCCTGGAGTGGGCGGTGCTGCTGATCGTCGGCTTCGTCGCCTTCGAGGGTCTGGCCACAACCCGCCGGGTCGTCGTCGAGCACGCCCGCCCGGCCCGGGTCGGACTCGGTCTGCTCGCGCTCGGGATCCTCGCCGCCCTCGTCTGGCAGGGGCTGTACGGACCGGCCACGCCGATCGCCTACCGCGCGATCCGCCACGCTCTCGGCCAGGTCCCGGGGTACACCTGGAACGGGCTGCGGGACCTCGTCGCCGGCTTCGGCTACGGCGAGTTCCGCGTCCCCCTGCTCGTCTACCTGCTGTGGTTCGCGTTCGTCGGCGCGCTCGCCGCGGTCGCGCTGCGCGTCGGCAGCCGGCGGGAGCGTCGCGCCGTCGTCGTCGCCGGCGTGGTCGCCGTGCTGCTCGCCCCCGCGGTGTGGATCGTGTTCGGCCGCGCCGCCGGGATCGGCATCATCGGCCGCGAGTACCTGCCGGTGCTCGTCGCCTTTCCGATGTTCTGCGGGGAGCTCGTCTACCGCCATCGCTCCTCGCTCCCGGCGCGCGCCACCATCGTCCTGAGCGCGCTGGCGACGGTGGCCGCCGCGCTTCAGTTCGTCACCTGGTATCTGAACGGCCGGCGCTCGGCGGTCGGAACCGGTGGCCCGCTGCTGTTCGCCGCCCACGCGACGTGGAGCCCTCCCCTGGGGTGGGCGGCGTGGCTGGCCGTCGGCGCCGCCGGCGCCCTGCTGCTCGCCTCGGTCTCGGTGACCAGGCTCGTGGCGGCGCGCGTGGCGCCGGTGACCGTCGAGGGGTGAGCACCGCCGCCGCGGTGCGTAGGCTGCACGCCATGCTGCTCTACGACTCCGCCATCTCGGGCAACTGCTACAAGGTCCGGCTGCTGTTCGCCAAGCTGAGGATCGACTACGAGCGTCGCGAGCTCGACGTCTTCGATCGCTCGGATCGCCCCGACGTGCTCGGCGAGCTCAACCCCGCGCTGCGGGTCCCGACGCTCGTGCTCGACGACGGCCGCGCCCTGGCGGAGTCCGGGGCGATCCTGTTTCACTTCGCCGAGGGGACCGAGTACCTGCCGGCCGACGCCTTCGAGCGCGCCCAGGTGCTGCAGTGGATGTTCTTCGAGCAGTACAGCCACGAGCCCAACATCGCGGTCCTGCGCTTCTGGGCGCACGCCGGCATCCGTCCCCCCGAGGCCGAGCTGGAGACCAAGCGCCGGGCCGGCGAGGCGGCGCTGCAGGCGATGGAGGGCCACCTGGAGGGCCGCGAGTTCTTCGTCGGTGACGCCTACTCGATCGCCGACATCGCGCTCTACGCCTACACGCATGTCGCCCCCGAGGGCGGATTCAGCCTCCAGCCCTACCCGGCGATCGCGGCGTGGCTGGCCCGGGTGGCCGATCACCCCGGCCACGTCGTGCTCGGCGACTGAGCGGCGTCAGAGTCCGTCGGCGTCGGTGCCGGCGTTGGCCACGACGGCGTCGTGCACGTACCGGGCCAGGCCCGGAGCCACCGACTCGTAGCTCTCGGCGTAGCGCGCGTCGGCGATGTACATCTCGGCCAGGTTGCGGTGCATGGCCGGCGAGAGCTCGTAGAACCAGCGCGCGATGTGCCGGCGGTGGCGTTCGGCGACCGCGCGCGCCGCGGCGCCCTGCGCGGGCTCACCGGCGCCGAGCAGCCGCGCGAAGTCGGCCACGACGGCGTCGGCCTCGCCGCGGATCTGCGCCCACTCGCTTCCGCCATAGCCGGCCGTGCGCCGCGCTGACTCGCGGTAGGCGTCGGTGTGGCCCCAGCGCTCGCGCGCCTCGTCCACGAACTCGGCGGGATCGAAGTCGGCGAACATGCTCTCGGGGGTCATCGGTTCTCCTTGTCGGTAAGCGGCCAGGGCCGCATCGAGCGCCCGGGCGGTCACGTCCAGGCGCTCGAGCTCTGCGCCCACGAGCTCGCGCTGGCGCAGCAGCGCCGTCTCACGGCTGTGGGCAGGATCGTCGAGGAGCGCGCGGATCTGCCCGAGCGCGAACCCCAGCTGGCGCCAGACGAGGATCTCCTGCAACCGCTCCAGGTCCGCGTACGCGTAGAGGCGGTAGCCGGCCTCCGAGCGCGCGCGGGGAACGAGCAGGCCGATCTCGTCGTAGTGGTGCAGGGTGCGCACGCTGACCGATGTCAACGCGGAGAGCTCGCCGACGGTGTGCATGTCGGGCACCGTAGGGCCTGACGTCACGTGAGGGTCAAGGGCTAATCGTCCCACCAGCCGTGCTCCATGTGGGCGTCGCCCTCGGCATGGCCGCCGAAGGCCAGCATCTCCATCCCTTCCGAGCCGGCCTCCCACTCGCGCATCACCGTCGGCGCGACGTAGACGACGTCACGCGGGCCGACGTCGAGGATGTCGTCGCCCACCTTGAAGCGCCCGCCTCCGGAGAGGACCACGTAGGCCTCCTCCACCTCGGCGTGGGTGTGGCCGAACCCGACGCGGTTGCCGGCGTTCATCTTGTAATAGGTCAGGCCGATCTTCTCGGCGCCCAGCTGCTGGCGCGCGAACCGGGCCTCGCCCATGTCGCCCATCCCGAACTGCGGCGCGAGGTCGCTGACCTCGGACAGGTTGATCTTCGTGTATTGGCTCATGGCGTCAACGCTACGGCCCGCCGCGCCGCCGATCCAGCAAAAATCCGAACGGTGACTGTGCGCGGCAGCGGCCCACCGAAGCGGCTCGATAAGCTCTCGCGCGATGCGTGAAGCCCTCATCTGCGAGCCGCTGCGGACCCCGGTGGGCCGCTTTGGCGGCATGTTCCGTGACGTCAGCGTCACCGAGCTGGCCACCACCGTGATCAAAGAGCTGCTCAGCCGGACCGGCCTTCCCCCCGAGCAGGTCGACGACGTCCTGCTCGGTCAGGGCTATGCCAACGGCGAGGCGCCGGCGCTCGGCCGCGTGGCCGCGCTCGACGCCGGGCTGCCCGTCGAGGTGCCGGGCCTGCAGATCGATCGCCGCTGCGGCTCGGGCCTGCAGGCCGTGCTCGAGGCGAGCATGCAGGTCCAGACCGGAGCCGCCGACCTGGTGCTCGCCGGGGGCGCGGAGAGCATGAGCCAGACCGAGCTCTACTCCACCGGCCTGCGCTGGGGAGCACGCTCGGGCGGGGCGATGCTCGAGGATCGTCTCGTCCGCGGCCGGGTCACCGCCGGGGGGGCCAACTACCCGGTGCCCGGGGGAATGATCGAGACCGCCGAGAACCTGCGCCGCGAATATTCGATCCCCCGCGAGGAGCAGGATGCGCTGGCCCTGCGCTCCCATCAGCGCGCGGTCGCCGCCCAGCAGAACGGCATCTTCGCCGAGGAGATCGTCCCCGTCGAGGTCAAGGACCGCAAGAACGGGTCGCGCATGATCGACCGCGACGAGCACCCGCGCCCCGACGCGACGCTCGAGAGCCTCGGCTCCCTGCGCCCGGTGATGGGTCGCAAGGATCCGGATGCGACGGTCACCGCCGGCAACGCCTCGGGGCAGAACGACGGCGCCGCGGTGTGCATCGTCACCCACGCCGAGAAGGCCTCCGAGCTCGGACTGACGCCGCTGGCGCGCCTCGTCGGCTGGTCGGCCGCCGGGGTGCCGCCGCGGACGATGGGCATCGGCCCGGTGCCGGCCACCAAGCGCCTGATGGACCGCAGCGGCCTGACCTTCGAGCAGATGGACCTGATCGAGCTCAACGAGGCGTTCGCCGCCCAGGCGCTCGCCGTCCTGCGCGAGTGGGACCTCCCCGACGAGCTGGAGCGGGTCAACGTCCACGGCTCGGGCATCTCGCTCGGGCACCCGATCGGCGCCACCGGCGGACGGATCCTGGCCACCCTGCTGCGCGAGCTGCATCGCCGCGGTGGTCGCTACGGCCTGGAGACGATGTGCATCGGCGGGGGCCAGGGGCTGGCGGCGATCTTCGAGAACGTCAACGCGGCGTGAGCGTCTCGCCGGCGGGCGAGGCGACGTTGCGCGAAGTGGTGCAGGCGCTGGCGCCGCTCGAGCGCCGCGCCGGCGCCGACGGCGAGCGCCAGGCGGCGGAGTGGCTCGCCGAGCGCTTGCGCGCCGCCGGGTGTGCGGCCGAGATCGAGGAGGCCGAGTTCCTCGACGGCTACGCCGAGGTGATGCGCGCCCTGTCGGCGGCCAGTCTCGGCGCCGGGGTCACCGCGCTGGCCCTGGCGCCGGCGCGGCGACTGGCCGGCCTCGTCGCCGCCGCGGTGACCGCGGCGATCGCCGATGACATCTCCAACGGGCCGCGCGTCTTTCGGCGGGTGAGCTCGGCGCCGAAGACGACCTGGAACGTCGTCGGCGCGTGCGGCGCCGACGACGCGCCGCGCACCCTCGTCGTCCTCGCCCACCACGACGCCGCGCCGACGGGGGCGATCTTCGACCCCCGCTTTCAGGCATGGCTGGGCGAGACGTTCCCGGGCGTGGTGGAGCGGATCGACACGTCGTTTCCGCTGTGGTGGGCGCTGCTCGCCCCCCCGCTGCTCGTCGCCGCGGGCGCGCTGCGCGGGCGCCGCGGCCACGTCGCCGCCGGGATCGCCGGCTCCGCGGTCGGCGTGGCCACGTTCGCCGACATCGCCCGCAGCCCGATCGTCCCCGGGGCCAACGACAACCTGTCGGCCGTCGCCGTCCTCGTCGCCCTCGCCGAGCGCCTGCGCGCGCAACCGATCGACGGGCTCCGGGTGCTGCTCGCCTCCTGCGGCGCCGAGGAGGTCATCCAGGGCGGCATCTACGGCTTTGCTCGCCGCCACTTTCCCGAGCTCGATCGGGACCGCACGTGGTTTCTCAACCTGGAGACGGTCGGCTCACCCAAGCTGGTCATGCTCGAGGGCGAGGGCCCGGTGGTGATGGAGGACTACCACGACCGCAGCTTCCGGGATCTGGTCGATCGCGCGGCGACGCAGGCCGGCGCCCCGCTGCGGCGGGGCCTGCGGGCGCGCAACTCCACCGACGCCGTGCTCCCCAGCCGCGCCGGCTACCCGACGGCCACCCTGGCCTCGGTCGACCGCCACAAGGCGCTGTCGAACTACCACCTGATGAGCGACACCCCGGAGAACCTCGACTACCGCACCGTCGCCCAGGCGCTCGTCGTCACCGAGGCCGTGGCCCGCGAGCTGGCCGCCAACCCCTGGATCGGGCCCGGCTAGGCCTCCTGCCAGAGGGCGTCGTCGCCCAGCGGGGTGCGCGTCGCCAGCCCCTCGGCGACGAGCTCGATCAGGGCCGCCTCGGCCGCCCGCCGGTCCGGGGCGTCGTTGCCGGCGGTCATCAGCGCCGCCACCTCCTGGGTGGTCAGGCCGCCGGTGAAGTGATGCAGCAGCGGCGTCGGCGTGGCCGGCGGCGGCTGGCGCTCGAGGGTCGGATCGAGGTTGGCGACGAGGATGTCGTAGGCCTCCACGGGTTGAAAGCCGCCGGCCTCCAGACGCGTGCCGTTGGACTGAAAGATGACCGAGGGAGCGGTGTAGCGCACGACGCCGTCGGTGTTGCCGGCCTTGCCCTGGAGCTCGGTGGGCGATCCGGCGGCGGTGCGGCTGTCGGCCTTGTCGGCCTCGTAGGCGACGGTCACCTCGTCGGAGTCCAGCGCCTCGATGATCGCATCGGCGTCGATGCCGGGCACCGCCGAGATCGCGTCGCGCAGGCCTTCGTCGTCCTCGAGCACGAGGCCGGTGGTGAAGTTGGCCAGCTGCAGGGCGCGAAACACGGCCCACTCGCTGCCCGGCGACTGCAGCCGCGCGGCCACGACCGCCCGGCAGGCGCGGGCCGTGGCACT
Source organism: uncultured Solirubrobacteraceae bacterium (assembly GCA_963744845.1). Classification (GTDB taxonomy): domain Bacteria; phylum Actinomycetota; class Thermoleophilia; order Solirubrobacterales; family Solirubrobacteraceae; genus Palsa-465. The sequence continues at coordinate 658,666 of CAVUVE010000004.1, read as the reverse complement.
CAGGCGCGGCTTGGGCTCGGGCGCGAACGGCATCCCGTAGCGGCGAAACGACAGCTGGCCGAGCGCGCCGCGCAGCGGCGTGTAGCCGCGGGCGGCGTACTGGGAGGCGTCCTCGGTGAGGCCGATGAGGACGAGCTTCCAGTCCAGCTGATCGCCGTAGCGCCACTCGATGACGCGCAGGGCGGGGCTCTCGGAGTAGGCCCAGGGACAGGCGGGATCGCTGTAGAGGGTGGCGGTGATCATGAGGTTGTGGCCTCAAGTATATGCGCCAGCTCGCCGGAGGGCGTGACCGAGGCGTGAGCGAAGCCGGCGCGCCGCATGGCCGCCTCGGCGTCCGCCGCGTCGGCGAAGTGCAGGTACACGCGCCCGCGCACGAACGCCGAGAGCACGATGCGAAAGGCGCGGACGGCGACGGTCTGGGCGCTTCCGAGGTGCAGGTCGGAGAGGTAGACCCCCGCCGCGAACGGCTCGAGCGCGCGCGCGATCCGCCGCCACAGCGCCTGGACGGCGTCACCCGGCAGGTACCCGAGCAGCCCCTCGGTGATGATCGCCAGCCCTTGCGAGCGGTCCAGATCGTCCACGATCGCCGGCAGGCTGGCCGGTCCACGGTCGCGCAGCGCGTCGAGGTCGTGGACGCGGTGGTGCGCCGACAGCGAGCCGATGCGCTCCAGCGCATCCCGTTTGCGCGCCGCCATCGCCGGCAGATCGGCCTCGACGTAGGTCAGCCGCTCCCCGTAGCGGGAGACGAAGCGCCACCCGCGGGGCGACAGGCCGGCGGCGATCTCCACGACCTGGGTGACCCCGTCGCGCTCGATGGCCTGGGTCAGCCGCTCGTCGATCGCGCGATGTCGCGCCAGCAGATAGGCCTCGAGCGACGGCCCGTGGAGCAGGGCGCTGGCCCGCATCGCCGGTTGCAGGGCCTCGAACAGCACGCGACCCTCCCGGGTGGCCAGCAGCGGGTGCGAGAGGCCGTTGCGCGCCCACACGTGGCCGGTGTAGTGCGCCGTCGGGCTGATTGCGTCCGGCGAGGCCATCCGAGGCTCAGAGCGACCGTGCCAGGCGGTCGAGCAGCGGCACCTGGGCGGGGTTGAGCTTCTCGCGGGCGTCGGCCAGTCCGAACCACCCCGCGCGATCGACCTCGGGGAACTCCTGCATGCGCCCCGAGCGTGGCGGCCACTGCATCGAGAACGTGTTCGAGCGGATCCGCTCGGCGTCGAGATCGCCGGCCAGGGCCCAGGCGCGGACGCGCTTGCCCGACTTCAGGCGGACCTCGCCGAGATCGAGCCCCTCGCCGTCGGGGGCGGGGCTGCCGAGCTCCTCGGCGAACTCGCGCCGGGCGGCCGCTTGCCCGTCCTCGTCGCCGTCGTACTCCCCTTTGGGAATCGACCACGCGCCCGTGTCCCGGCGCGCCCACAGCGGCCCGCCGGGGTGCACGAGCAGCACCTGGAGGTCCTCGCCCCGGCCCCGGTGGAGCAGGATGCCCGCGCTGCGAGCGCTCAATTTCGCCCTCGAACACGATCTGTCAACAAAACGTCAGCCATCATGTGTTCAATCGCCCGAGTCGCATGACAATTGTCATGGGCGATTTCGGCCGTCCACCACTGTTGCCGGCGCGGGCCCGCGCCTACGCTGGCAGCACTGAACCGAGACGCGGCGATCGAGACCCCGGAGGTAGGAAACACGATGAGAAAACTAGCCAGTTGGTGCTTCAGACATAAGTGGGCCACGCTCGCCGCCTGGGTGCTCGCCGTCGTCGCCCTCAACGCCATCCACGGCGCGGCCGGAAGCGCCTACAGCGACAACTTCAAGCTTCCGCATACCGAGAGCTTCGACGCGGTCCGCCTGCTGCAGAAGGCGACGCCCCGGACCTCGGGCGAGACCGACCAGCTGGTGATCGCCGTCAACCAGGGCAAGGTCACCGACCCCGCGGTCAAGGCCCGCGCCGAGAAGGTGTTCGCCAACGTGGCCAAGGTGCCGCACGTCGCCGCCGTGGTGTCGCCGTACACGCCGCAGACGAGCAAGCAGATCGCCCCCAGCGGGCGGGTCGCGTTCGCCAACGTCACCTTCGACAACGCGTCCAACCACAACAAGATCACGGCCACGGCCGCTCAGCACTTCGTCAAGACCGTCCAGTCCGGATCCGGCGGCGGAGTCCAGTTCCAGGTCGAGGGCAACATCGCACAGGCCGGCAACGCCAACAATCAGGGATCGAGCCTGTTCTTCGGGTTCATCGCCGCGGCGATCGTGCTCTTCATCGCGTTCGGCTCGTTCGTGGCGATGCTCCTGCCGCTGCTCGCCGCCGGGGTCTCGCTCGGCTGCGGGATCGCCGTCGTCGGGCTGCTCTCGCACGTGATCGGGATCGCCACCTTCTCCAACGAGCTGGCGCTGCTGATCGGCCTCGGGGTGGGCGTCGACTACGCGCTGTTCATCGTCACCCGCTACCGCCAGGCGGTGCTGCGCGGCGCCAGCCGCGAGGACGCCGTCGTGGAGGCGATCGACACCTCCGGCCGGGCGGTCCTGTTCGCGGGATTGATCGTCGTCATCGCGATGCTCGGGATGTTCGTGCTCGGCGTGAGCTTCCTCTACGGCGTGGCCGTGGCCGCCGCCGTGACCGTCGCGTTCACGGTGATCTCCGCGCTCACGCTGCTCCCCGCGCTGCTGGCGCTCACCGGCAGGTGGGTGCTGCGCCGCAAGGAGCGGCGCGCGGTCCGCGAGGGCGCGCGGCGGCTCAACGACGAGTCGCCCGCGTGGGCGCGCTGGACGGCGATCATGAACCGTCGCCCGGCGGCGTTCGCGCTCGTCGCCGCGCTCGTCATGATCGTGATCGCGCTGCCGTTCTTCGGCATGCGGCTGGGCTCGGCCGACGCCGGCACGGACCCCTCGAGCGCGACGACCCGCAAGGCCTATGACCTGCTGGCCAAGGGCTTCGGTCCCGGCTACAACGGACCGCTCGAGCTCGTGGCGCGGATCAACACGCCGGCGCAGCTGACCGGATTCAGGCAGGCCGAGCAGGCCGTGGCGCACACGCCCGGGGTCGTCGCCTCAACCCCGGTGACATACATCAAGGGCACCGGGGGGCGGCCGTCGGTGGCGATCGCCCAGGTCTACCCCAAGGGCTCGCCCCAGGCCGCCTCCACGTCTGACCTGCTGCACCACATCCGGGGCTCGGTGATCCCGCCGGCGACACGGGCCAGCGGTGTCCGCGTCCTCGTCGGGGGCACGACGGCCATCTTCGACGACTTCAGCCACGTGCTCTCGAGCAAGCTGCCGCTGTTCATCGGGATCGTCGTCGTGCTCAGCTTCCTGCTGCTGATGGCGGTGTTCCGCAGCCTCGTCATCCCGCTCACCGCCGCGATCATGAACCTGCTGTCGGCCGGCGCCGCGTTCGGGGTGCTGACCGCGGTGTTCCAGCACGGCTGGGGCGGGTCGATCATCGGCCTGAACACGACCGGGCCGATCGAGGCGTTCCTCCCCGTCCTGCTGTTCCCGATCCTGTTCGGGCTCTCGATGGACTACGAGGTGTTCCTGATCAGCCGCATCTACGAGGAATGGCACCGTCGCGGCAACAACACCGAGGCGGTCACCCACGGGCTGTCGGCCACCGGACGGACGATCACCGCCGCCGCGTCGATCATGGTGCTCGTGTTCGGCTCGTTCGTGCTCGGCGGAGAGTGGATCATCGAGATGTTCGGCGTCGGTCTGGCCAGCGCGGTCCTGCTCGATGCCCTCATCGTCCGCTCGGTCCTCGTGCCCTCGCTGATGATCCTGCTCGGCGACGCCAACTGGAAGATCCCGGGATGGCTGGACCGCCTGCTGCCGCAGTTCAACGTCGAGGGCAGCACCGGTGGCACGCCGGCCGAGGATGGCGGCGCGCGGCGCGGAGGGCCTGAGCCGGAACCGGCGGCCGGCTGACCGATCCATCCCCGCTCGGGGCTGACGCCGGCGCATCCGGGCGCCGGCGTCAGCAGCCTGGGGCCTATCAGCCCCGGTCCGGGAGCTCCTGCACGGACCAGCGGTTGCCGTCGGGGTCGGCGAAGAACACGAACTCGCCCCACGGAAACGACTGGACCTCGCCGACATCGAGTCCGGCATCGAGCAGCTCGGCGCGGGCCGCCGCGGCGTCGTCGACCACGAGCTGCAGCCCGGCGACGCTCCCCGGCTCGGCCTCGGTGATCCCCGTGCCGATCGCGATCGAGCACGCCGACCCGGGCGGGGTCAGCTGCACGAAGCGCATCTCATCGGAGACCTGATGATCCTGATCGGCGTGGAAGCCGACCCGCTCATAGAACGCCTTGGCGCGGTCGACGTCTGACACCGGCACGGCCACCAGCTCGAGCTTGTAGTCCACGGATGGCTCCCCTCGTCGCAGATGATGATGCGCCGAGCCTAGGGGCAATTGCGGTCTCTTTCGGTCCGCGATCAGGTGCGATCAGGCGAGCATGCGGCGGGCGGCGCGCGACAGCGGCACCTCGGAGCGGCGAAGCGCGGGCGCGATGAGGGCACCCTGGCCCTGGTCGCACCCGAGCTCGCGCAGGCGGTCGAGGACCGGCGCGGACTCGATCCCCTCGGCGATCACCGGGAGCCCGAGGCTGTGGGCAAGCGCCACCGTGCAGCGCACCATCATCTCCCCCTCCCCGCCGGCGAGCAGCGCCGCGACGAAGCTTCGGTCGACCTTGAGGCCGTGCACGGGGAAACGGTGCAGCGCCGCCAGCGAGGTGTGGCCGGTCCCGAAGTCGTCGATCTGCAGGCCGACCCCGAGCGAGCAGATCTCGGTCATCCGCTGGCTGCGCTCGAGCTCCATCATCGTCTCCTCGGTGATCTCGAGCTTGAGCGCGCTCGCCGGCAGGTCGACGGCCGCCAGCGCCGTGCGGATGTGGTCGGCGAGCAGTGGATCCTCGACCTGGCGCACGGAGAGATTGACGGTCACGCACACGTCGTCGTCGACGGCCCCCTGCGCGCGCCAGTGAGCGAGCGCGCGCAACGCGCCGGCGAGCATCTGCTCGCCCAGGGCTCCGATCAGCCCCGTCTCCTCGGCGATCGAGATCAACTGCATCGGCGGGAGCTGGGGTGGGTGGCTCGCCGGCCACCGAGCGAGCGCCTCCAGAGAGCACAGGCGTCCCGTCGCCAGGTCGACGATCGGCTGGAAGTGGATCTCCAAGAGCGCGTCCTCGATGATCGAGCGCAGATCCTCGCGCCGGGCGAGCCGGTCGGCCAGCCGGCGACGCATCCCCTCGTCGAACACCGCGATGCACCCGCGTCCGCGCGCCTTGGCGTCGTACATCGCCATGTCGGCGTTGGCCAGCAGGTCGCCCGCCGCGAGCCGCGGGTGGCTGAGCGCGACGCCGATGCTGGCGCCGATCGCCACCTCGTTGGCGTGGACGGGAAACGGCTTCTGCAGCGAGCTGAGCACGCGGTCGGCGATCTCCACCGCCTCCGCCGGGGCGAGGATCCCGTCGAGCAGCAGCGTGAACTCGTCGCCGCCCAGCCGGGCGACCGTATCACCGGGTCGCAGCCCCATCCGCAGCCGCTCCGCGACGGCGATCAGCAGCCGATCCCCGACGGCGTGGCTGAGCTGGTCGTTGACCTGCTTGAAGCCGTCGAGGTCGACGAACAGGACGGCGCATCCGGCGGCCGGATCGCGGCTGGCCGCGCGGAGCAGGTGCTCCACGCGGTCCATGAACAGGGTGCGGTTCGGCAGGCCGGTCAGCGTGTCGTGCAGCGCCTCGTGCTCGAGCCGAAGCTGCATCGTGCGCTGATCGGTCATGTCCGACAGCGAGCCGGCCATCCGCACCGGCTCTCCGTCCACGCCGCGGCTGACCAGCCCGCGAGCCGTCACCCAGCGCCAGCTGCCGTCGGCGTGACGGACCCGGTGCTCGCACTCCAGGTGGGGGGTTCGCCCGGCCAGGTGGGCCTCGATCGCCTCCTGCAGGCGGGGCAGGTCCTCGGGGGCCACCAAGTCAAACCACGCCGACGGCCGTCGCTCCCGGGCGCGCTCGGTGAGCCCGAGGATCGCGTGCCAGCGGGGCGAGAAGTAGATGCGCTCGGCCTCCAGGTCCCAGTCCCAGATGCCGTCGTTGGCGGCCCGCGTCGCCAGCGCGTGACGTTCGGCCTTCTGATGGCTGATCGCGTAGCGGATCGAGCGCTCCAGGCCGGCCGCCGCCAGCTCCTGCTTGACCAGGAAGTCGGTGACCCCGAGCGCCGTCGCCTCCAGATCGACCTCGTGCGTCGCCTGTCCGGTGAGCATGATCACCGGCGCCGGCGGACGATCGGAAAAGCCCTCGCGCATCAGCTGCAGGCCGGTCCGCTCGCCGAGCCGGTAGTCGATCAGGTAGACGTCGTGGCACTGCATCCGGACCGCCTGCAGCGCGTCGTCATAGTCCGAGCACCAGTCGAGCTCGAACCGACCGGCGTCCTGCTCGGCCAGCATGTCCCGGGTGATCAGATAATCGTCTTCGTCGTCCTCGACGAGCAGCACGCGGATGAGCGACACGGAGAGACTCGTGTCCGTGACGGAGACCGGTGCGGGCGTCCCGGGGACGACGAAGGGCTCAGATCGCATCCTCGGGGGCCTATTCGGCGGGCTGCGTCGTTTCCTTTAGCCCGAGCGTCAGAACATCGGTGCAACGTTGGCACGGGCCCAGGGCGGGGGGCGGGGTCCGACTCCCCGCGCCCCCGCCGCCGCCCGCGTCAGTAGTAGTGCCGGCGGCCGCCCACGGCCCGCCCCATCGCGCCGAGCGCGACGAGGATCAAGCCGACGACGAGCAGGATGATGCCGATGGTCCAGAGGATCGCGATCTTCGCGATGAATCCGATCACCAGCAAGACGATGCCGAGGACGATCATGTGCTCTCCTGTCCGGGGGGAAACAGATGGATCGCGCCAGCAAAGCGATCGGCGCCCCGCGTCGCCAGCCGGGCTGTCTCCCCCAGGACGTCCGCGCGCAGACACCGGCGATCAGGCGACGAGCACCCGCTCACGATCCTCGTCGCCGACCTGGCCCGGCTCGGCCTCGGCGCCGGCAAGGCCCGGCCGCGCATCGGTGACCGGCCGCACGGCCGGCTCCTCGGAGTCCGCGCGCAGCGAGACGACGGCGACGAGCACCGCCACCAGGGCGAATCCGGTGCCGACGAGGAACGCCCGATCGAAGCCGTCGGTCAGCGCCCGCGCGGCGCCGAGCCCGGACTCGGCCCGGGTCCGGCCGGCGGCGATCGTCGAGAGGATCGCCAGCCCGAGCGCGCCGCCCATCAGCCGCGAGGTGTTCAGCACGCCCGAGGCCAGCCCCGCCTGCGACCCGGGCACGCCCGACATCGCGACGATCGTCGCCGGCACGAGCGAGAACCCCATGCCGAGGGCGGTGAGCACAGCGCCGAGCAGCACGCTGCCGACGTAGCTCCCGCCGGGGGCGATCCCGCTCAGCTCGAGCATCCCGCCGGCGAGGGCGAGCACCGCCACCCCGATCACGCGCTGGGCGCCGAAGCGCGCGACCGCCCGCGGGGCCAGCGACGAGCCGAGGAAGATCGAGCCCGTCATCGGCAGGAACGCCAGGCCGGCCGCGATCGCGTCGTCGTGCAGGACCTGCTGGAGATACAGGGTGATGAAGAACCACGCCGGGAAGTTCGCGCCGTACATGAGGAGCACGATCAGGTTGGCCGCCCGCAGCCGCCGGCGGCGGAAGATCGACAGCGGCACGAGCGGCGCGCTCGCCACCCGCGCCTCGACGTAGGCGAAGGCGGCCAGCAGGGCGATGCCGGCGATCAGCGGGACAAGCACGCCCGGCGAGCTCCAGCCGAGGGTGTCGGTGCGCACGATCCCGAACGTGGCGGTGATCAGGCTGGCCGTGATCAGCGTGGCCCCGAGGGCGTCGAAGTGACGGTGCGCGCTGAGTGGCGCGATCGACGGAATCGCCCGCAGGCCGAGGACGATCACGATCACGCCGAGCGGGATATTGACGGCGAAGATCGCCGGCCAGCCGAGACCCTGGGTGAGCAGGCCACCGAGCAGCGCGCCCGACGAGCCGCCCAGCGCCCCCATCGCGCCCCACAGGGCGAGGCCGCGGTTGCGCTGCGGACCCTCGGGGAGGGTGCTCGTGATGATCGCCAGGGTCGCGGGCGACATGACCGCCCCGGCGATCCCCTGCACCCCACGCGCTCCGATCAGCAGTCCCTGCGAGCCGGCCACGGCGCACGCGAGCGAGCTGAGGGTGAACATCGCCGTCCCGGCCAGGAACACCCGGCGGCGTCCCAGCAGGTCGGCGGCGCGCCCGCCGAGCATCAGCAGCCCGGCGAAGGTCAGCGTGTAGGCGTTGACGACCCACTGCAGGCCGGTCGTCGAGAAATGCAGGCCGCCGCGGATCGACGGCAGCGCGATGTTGACGATCGAGACGTCGAGGATGACCATGAACTGGGCCAGGCAGACGACCGCCAACAGAGCGTCGGTGGAGCTCGGCCGTCGCCGCTGGATCTGGCTGAGGGAGGGCATGAGAGTAGGATGGGAGCTCCGGTATCCAGGTACAAGAGAGGGAGTTATCCTGGTAGTAGAAATCCCCCCCACGGAAATCCTCGCCCCCCAGCTCCCCGTCGCGAGCGCCCACGGCGAGCGCCGGCGCGACGAACTGGCTGACTTCCTGCGCAAGCGCCGCGCCAGCCTGCAGCCCGATGCGGTGGGCCTGCCCAACGGCGGGCGGCGCCGGACGCCCGGGCTGCGCCGCGAGGAGGTCGCCCACCTCGCCGGCGTGGGCACCACCTGGTACACGTGGCTCGAGCAGGGGCGCGACGTGCGCGCATCGCTCGACGTGCTGGAGGCGCTGGCCCGGGCGCTGCGCCTCACCCCGGCCGAGCGCACCCACCTCGTGCTCCTCGGGCGCGGCGAGGAGCCCCCGCCGTGCAAGTCCGAGGAGCGCGTCTCCCCCACGGTGCGGCGCACGATCGACAACCTCGGCGCCAACCCCGCCTACGTGCTCGGCCGCCGCTGGGACTACCTGGCCTGGAACGACGCCACCGTCGCACTGTTCGGCGATCTCGGCGCGGTTCCGCGCCCCAGCCGCAACCACGTGTGGATGCATTTCATGGACCCGGCCCGGCGCGAGATGTTTGCCGACTGGGCGCGCTCGACGCGGCTCGTCGCCGCCAAGTTCCGGGCCGACAGCGCCCGCCACATCGGCGACCCCGAGTTCGAGCAGCTGATCGCGACACTGCGCAAGTCCAGCCCCGAGTTCTGCCGGGCGTGGAAGAAGCACGAGGTGGCCACCAGCGGATCCGGACGCAAGGAGATCAACCACCCGGTGGTGGGCCGGATGCTGTTCGAGCACGCGATCTTCCACCCCCAGGAGACCCCCGAGCAGCGGATGATCCTCTACACGCCGCTGCCCGACGACGACACTCCGGCCAAGCTCGCGCAGCTGCTCACGCAGTAGCGCCCGCTCGTTCACAACGGCGACATCGAAGGGGAGGTCGGGGGCGGGGCGGGCGAGAAAAAGTACCTATACATGCCCATTTATCGCACGTAACTCCCGGGTTGCGCGTGCGCCGGTGACCCGAGGACCGATTGGTACGTTTGTACCATTGAGTGGGTGACCACGTCCCACGACAACGATGCGCCCGCGCGGCGCGGCACGGCGCGAGGCGCTGCTCGAGGCCGTGCTGGCGATCGTCGCCGAGGTCGGGGCCGAGGCCGTCACCCACCGCCGGGTCGCCGAGCGGGCGGGGCTGCCGCTCGCCTCCACGACGTACTGGTTTGACTCCAAGGAGGACCTGCTGACGGCGGCGCTGGCGCTCGCCGCCGAGCGCGACGTCGCCCGCCTGCGCGAGCTCGCGGTGAGCCGCCCCGAGCACGACCCGACCGACCCGGCCGGAGCGGTGCTCGACGCCGTCCTCGATCCCGTCGACGAGCCGTCCAGCCGCGCCTCGCTGATGGCCGCCTACGCGCTGCTGCTCGAGGCCGCCCGCCGGCCGGCGCTGCAGGATCTCGCGCGCCGCTGGACCGACGCCTACCTGGAGACGATCGGCGAGCGCCTGGCCCGGGCCGGCTCGGCGCGGCCACGCGACGATGCCCGCCTGATCCTGTCGGCCGCCGACGGGCTGTTGCTCGAGCAGCTGGCGACCGGCGATGCGCAGGACCCCCGCCCGGCGCTCGCCCGCCTCGTCCACATCCTGATCGGGTCCCCGTCATGAGCGCGCTGCGCTGGCGCAAGCCGGTCGTCCCGCGACGTTCCGATCGCCATCCCGAGGCGCCGCTCGTGTCGCTGGTGGCGATGCTGCTCGCCTTTGAGTCCTCGCTGTACTCGGCGGTCACCCCGGTCCTTCCCCAGTACGCGCACTCGCTGCATGCCGCCAAGCCGGCCCTCGGCATCCTCGCCGCCGCCTACCCCGCGGGGCTGATCCCGGGGTCCCTGCTCGGCGGCTGGATCGCTTCGCGGGCCGGGGTGCGTCGCACCACGCTGGCGGGCCTCATCTGCTTCGGGGTGGCCGTCGCCGCCTTCGGCTTTGCCTCCGACCTGGTCGCGCTCGACGCGCTGCGCGCCGCCCAGGGCCTGTTCTGCGGCCTCATCTGGGGCGGCGGGCTGACGTGGGTGATCGCCGCCTCCCCGGCGCAGCGGCGCGGCGCCACGATCGGCGCCGTGATCGCCGCGGCGACGTTCGGCACCCTGATCGGACCCCTGCTGGGGACGGCCGCCGTGGCGATCGGCACCCGCCCCGTGTTCTGCACGCTCGGCGCGATCTCGCTCGCGCTGGCCGTCCGCACGGCCCGTCACCCCGAACCGGCGCGGACCGTCAACGACGAGCCCGACCGGCCCTCACTGGTGACGACGCTGCGCACCGCCGGCCTCCCCCTCGGCACGTGGCTGATCACCCTCGAGGCGATGACGATCGGCGCCACGAACGTGCTGCTCCCCCTGCGCCTGTCGCGGCTGGGCGCCTCCGGGGTCGCGATCGGAGCCACGTTCGTGGCCGCCGCGGCGGTGAGCAGCGTCCTGTCGCCGATCGTCGGGCGGGTCAGCGATCGCCGCGGGACCCGGCCGCTGCTCGTCGTCGGGCTGGGGGCGAGCGCGGTCCTGGTCAGCACGCTCGTGCTGCCCACCTCAGCGGCCGTCCTGGCGCCGCTGACCGTCATCGCCCTCGGCGGCCCGCTGGCCGCCTACATGATCCCCGCGGTGTCGATGATGACCCAGTCCGCCGAGGCGGCTGGGATCGCGCTCGTCGTGGTGACGACGCTCGGCAACCTCGCCTATGCGATGGGCGAGACGATCGGCGCTCCCGTCGCCGCCGGCCTCTCGCAGGCGACGAGCGATGCCGTCCCGATCCTCCTGCTGGCGGCGCTGATGCTCGCCACCCTGTGGCCGGTCAGCCGCATCCGGCGGCGAGCCCGGCCCGGCGCCGGGCGCCCGCCGCGCGACCCGGCGCAGCGCGACCGTCAGCCCTCGACGGGCTCCTCGGTGACGTCGCGGGCGACGAGCGCCGCGTAGACGCCGCCGCGCTCGAGCAGTTCCTCGTGGGTCCCGCGCTCGACGATCTGACCCTTGTCGAGGACGACGATCTGATCGGCGTCGCGCACCGTGGAGAGCCGGTGGGCGATGGTGATCGTCGTGCGGCCCTCGGCGAGACGCTCGAGCTCGGCCTGGACGGCGTACTCGGTCTGGGTGTCAAGCGAGCTCGTGGCCTCGTCGAGCACGAGCACCGGCGGGTTGCGCAGCACGGTGCGGGCGATCGCCATGCGCTGCTTCTCGCCGCCGGAGAAGCGGTAGCCGCGCTCTCCGACGATCGTGTCGTAGCCGTCGGGCAGGGACGCGATCAGGTCGTGGATCCGCGCCGTCCGCGCGGCCGCCTCGATCTCCTCGTCGGTGGCCTCGGGGCGGGCGAAGCGCAGGTTCTCGCGCACGCTGGCGTGAAACAGATACGTCTCCTGCGAGACGACCCCGACCGTGGCGGCCAGGGAGGCCAGCGACACCTCGCGGACGTCGACGCCGTCGATCGTGACGCGCCCCTCCTGGGGCTCGTACAGGCGCGCCACGAGATAGCCGAGGGTCGTCTTGCCCGATCCCGTCTCCCCCACGATCGCCGTTCGCGTGCCCGCCGGCACGTCGAGGTCGATGTGGCGCAGCGTCCACGGCGAGCCCGTGGAATCGGCGGACTGACCGCCGTCGTATCGGAACGAGAGATCGTGCAGGCGCACCTCGCCGAGCACCTCGGTGGGACGCAGGGTCACCGGATCGTCGGCCTCGACGATGTCGACCGGCAGGTCGAGGTACTCGAAGATGCGATCGAACAGCGCCAGCGACGCCTCGATGTCGGCGCCCACCCCGAGCAGCGACTGAATCGGGAACAGCAGCCGGGTCTGCAGCGTCGTGAACGCGACGATGGTGCCGATCGAGATCGACTTGCCCAGGAAGCTCTGACCGGCCAGCCAGTAGATGATCGCCGGCTGGACGGCGAACGTCATCTGGATCGTCGACATCACCCACCGCCCGGCCATCCGCGAGCGCACCTCGAGGTCGGCGATTCCCTTGGACTCGCCGGTGAAGCGCTCGGCCAGATCGCGGCCGCGGCCCATCGTCTTGCCGAGCATGATCCCGCTCACCGAGAGCGACTCGGCGACGAGCGCCGACAGGTCGGCGAGCCGGCGCTGCTGCTCGGTGGTGATCCGGCGCCGGACGCGGCCGACCCGCCGGGTCAGCTGTACGAAGAAGGGCACGAACACGACCGAGATCGCCGCCAGGCGCCAGTCCAGGATGCACATCGCGACGAGCGAGGCGATGACCGTGGTCGCGTTCTGGGCGATCGTCGTCGCTGTCGTCGTCACCACGCTGTCCAGGCCGCCGATGTCGTTGGCGATCCGCGACTGCACCTCGCCGGTGCGAGTCCGGGTGAAGAACGCGAGCGACATCCGCTGCAGATGCCGGTAGACGGCGGCGCGCAGGTCGTGCATGACCCGCTGGCCGACCTGGTTGGAGAGGTAGGTCTGCCACACGCTGAACACCGCCGAGGCGATCGCGATCGCGACCATCCCCGCGACGAGCTCGGTCAGCAGGGTGTGCCGGTGGTGAAAGATCCCCTTGTCGAGGACCGCACGGAGCAGGAACGGGGAGATCATGCTGAGCAGCGCGCTGAAGACGATCATCACCAGGACCGTCGTCAGGCGCATCCGGTAGGGCTTGAACAGCGCGAGGATCCGGCGGCCGTCGCGCTGGCGGGTCGGATCCATCAGCGGTGGCTGCTTCTTGCGGTCACCCCGCAGGGAACGCATTCCCCCGGGCGCATTGGCGCCATGGGACGCGGCAAATCCTCGGTGACCGGAGCTCATATTCGGTTCTCATCATGCCGCACCCCTCCAGCTTAGCCTCACATTTCGCCGGCAGGCGAAACGTGCTCCGGCTAGGATCCACCCCATGAGCGGCGATGCCGACATCGCCCGGATCGGGGCCCTGGTCGCCGATCCGGCTCGCGCGCGAATCCTGATGGCCCTCGGCGACGGCCGTGCGCTCGCCGCCACCGTGCTCGCCGACGAGGCCGGCGTGGCCGCCTCGACGGCCAGTGCCCACCTCGCCAAGCTCGTCGACGGCGGGCTGCTCACCGTCCAGCAGTCACGGCCGCCACCGGTACTTCGCGCTCGCCGGCCCCGAGGTCGGCGCGCTGATCGAGACCCTCGCCGGCCTGGCTCCGCCCGCCCCGGTTCACTCGCTGCGCCAGGGGACCCGCGCTCACGCGGTGCGCAGCGCCCGCACCTGCTACGACCACCTTGCCGGCCGACTGGGCACCGAGTTGATGGACGGGCTCCTGCAGCGCGGCCTGCTCGCCGGCGGCGACGGCACGTTTGACCCTGATCGCTCCCGCAACGATCGGCTCTCGGCGCCCGGCTCCGACCATGACTACCGCCTGACCGAGCGCGGACGCTCCGAGCTCAGCGATTTCGGCGTCGACTTCGACGAGCTCGCCGGTCGCTCGCGACCGCTCATCCGCTACTGCGTCGACTGGTCAGAGCAGCGCCATCACCTCGCCGGCTCCCTCGGAGCCGCGCTCGCGGCGCGGATGCTGGACCTCGGTTGGCTGACCCGCGCCCCGCGGGGCCGCGCCGTGCACGTCACCCCGGCCGGATCGCGGGGCCTGGCGCAGACGTTCGGCCTCCACGTGGAGGCCGTGCTCTAGGCTGCATCGCGATGAGCGATGACTGGCGACTGCGGGTCGACCTCCACGAGCACTCCTTCGCCCACCAGCTGTCGGAGATGCTCGGCGCGGTGGAGATCGAGCACCAGTTAGAGCAATCCTTCCGCGACCGCGTCGTCGTCTCGATCGACGGCTCGCTCGTGTTCTGCTACACCGGAACCCGCGCGCAGGCGGAGGCGGCCCAGGAGCTGATCGGTCAGCTCATCGCCCAGCACGACTGGGCAGCCGACGTCGAGCTCGCCCACTGGCACCCGGTGGCCGAACGGTGGGAGGCGCCGGATGAGCCGCTGCCCGACTCCCCGGCCGACCTCGAGCGCGAGCGCGCCGAGCGCATCGCCGCCGAGCGGGCCGAATCGGCCGAGCAGGGCTATCCGGAGTTCGAGGTGCGGATCCAGTGCGGCTCGCGCGGCGAGGCCGGCGAGGTGGCCGACCGGCTCGAGCAGGAGGGGATCCCCAACGTGCACCGCTGGAGCTACGTGCTCGTCGGCGCCGCCGACGAGCAGGGCGCCGAGCAGCTGGCCGAGCGGTTGCGCGCCGAGGTACCCGCCGGGGTGCAGATCACCGTCGAGCTCAACCTCCGGAGGGTGTGGGAGGGGCGGCCGGGGAACCCGTTCGCGGTCTTCGGCGGCCTTGCCGGCTGAGCCGCCGCGGCGCCCGCGACCCCCTCGCGTCGCACCGGAAACCGGCATTTTTTGTGAACGTCGGCCACGGCGAGCACTGTCGCGGGCCTGCCAGCTTTTCACCGCGGTTGGCTTTTCTGAGCGACGAGCGCGATACTGACGCGCTTGCGTGAAGACGCGGACAACCAGGACGCCGACGGGCATCCCGCCCCCAAGCCCGCTCCGGCGGCCCCGGCCCGCGAGCGCGAACCGTCACCCCGGCTGGGGACGAGCTCGTTTCCGCCGATCGCCGAATACGCGTTCCTGTCGGACTGCGAGACGGTAGCCCTCGCCGCCCCCAGCGGGGCGATCGAGTGGATGTGCCTGCCGCGGGTCGACTCCCCGAGCGTGTTCGGGGCGATGCTCGACCGCGATGCCGGCTCCTTCCGGCTCGGCCCCGACGGGGCGACCGTCCCGGCGGCGCGGCGCTACCTGCCGGGCACGATGGTGCTCGAGACCAGCTGGGGCACCGGCAAGGGCTGGATCATCGTCCGCGACGTGCTGCTCATCGGCAACTGGCACCACCAGACCGATCGCTCGCATACCCACCGCCGCGCGCCCACCGACTACGACGCCGACCACGTCCTGCTGCGGACGGTGCGCTGCGTCAACGGCGAGGTGCAGCTGCTGCTCGACTGCGAGCCGAAGTTCGACTACGGCCGCGAGCCGGCGAAGTGGCGCTACTCGGGCGATGGCTACCACGAGGGCGTCGCCACCAGCTCCGACGGGTCGACCGAGCTGAAGCTGACGACCGACCTGATGCTCGGCTTCGAGGGCTCGCGCGCGACCGCCCGGCACATGATGAAGGAGGGCGAGGTCGTCTACTGCGCGCTCTCGTGGTCTGAGCATGCCCCGCCCAAGGACATCGACGAGGCCTATGACCGCCTGGTGTGGACCGCGCACCACTGGCAGCACTGGCTCGATCGCGGCAACTTCCCCGATCATCCGTGGCGCACCTTCCTGCAGCGCTCGGCGCTGACGCTCAAGGGGCTGACCTACGCCCCCAGCGGGGCGCTGCTCGCCGCCGCCACCACCTCGCTGCCCGAGGCCCCGCAGGGCGAGCGCAACTGGGACTATCGCTACAGCTGGATCCGCGACTCGACGTTCATGCTGTGGGCGCTGCTGTCGCTCGGCTTCGAGTGGGAGGCCAACGACTTCTTCTACTTCATCGCCGACGTGGCCGCCGGCGAGGAGAACCTGCAGGTGATGTACGGCCTGGACGGCGAGCGCAAGCTCGACGAGCAGGTGCTCGAGCACCTCGAGGGGTACGAGCGCGCCCGGCCGGTGCGCATCGGCAACGGCGCCTACGAGCAGGAGCAGCACGACGTGTGGGGAGCGCTGCTTGACTCCGTCTACCTGCACACCCGCTCGCGCGACTCGCTGGATGACCGCGTGTGGAAGATCCTCTCGCGCCAGGTCGAGCAGGCGATCGAGCACTGGCGCCGGCCCGACCGCGGAATCTGGGAGATCCGCGGCGAGCCCAAGCACTTCACCTCCTCCAAGATGTTCTGCTGGGTGGCCTGCGACCGCGGCTCGCGTCTGGCCGAGCTGCGCGAGGACTGGGACCGGGCCGAGCGCTGGCGCCAGGCGGCCGACGAGATCCATGCCGACGTGTGCGAGCACGGGGTCGACGACCGCGGCGTGTTCGTTCAGCACTACGACACCGACTCGCTCGACGCCGCGCTGCTGCTGCTGCCGCTGATGCGCTTTCTTCCCCCCGACGACGAGCGGGTCCGCGCGACCGTGTTCGCGATCGCCGACGAGCTGACCGATCAGGGCCTCGTGCTGCGCTACCGGACCGAGGAGACCGACGACGGCCTGGAGGGCAAGGAGGGCACGTTTCTCATCTGCTCGTTCTGGCTGGTCTCGGCCCTGTGCGAGATCGGCGAGCTCGAGCGGGCCCGCACGCTGTGCGAGCGGCTGCTCGGCTATGCCAGCCCGCTCGGCCTCTACGCCGAGGAGATCGACCCCGACACCGGGCGCCACCTCGGCAACTTCCCGCAGGCGTTCACCCACCTGGCGCTCATCAACGCCGTCATGCACGTCATCCGCGCCGACGAGCAGGCCGCCGAGCGCCGCTCGCCGTGGCGCTGAGCGCCGCCGCCGGCAAGCGCGCCCCGACATCCAGGCGAGCCGCCATCGGCACTCCGGATTGGCCCCGATCGCATAGATGTAGCGCCCCAACCGGGTGCGGCTGAGCAGCCAGGACCAGGCGAGCAGCACGAGGATGACGAACGGGACGACCCAGGGCACGCCACGCAACGGGGTGAGCAGACCGCGGTTGGAGTTACAGATGAAAACGAGGATCAGCCCGCCGAGCGCCGTGACGCCGATGGTGACCAGCGTGACGCTCAGCGGAGGTGCACTGAGACCTTGGGCTCGTCGCCGCCGGACCCGTGCGATGGTGAGCGCGGCGAAGATGCCGAGGGCCACGACGAGCACGATCCAGCCCAGGGCGACGCTCATGTTGCTCGCCACCAGCTTGTAGACGGGACCGTTCGTGTCGAGGTTGAGCACGCCGCCAACCGCCGTCTTGTCGATGCTGGCGAGCTCGAGCATCACGCCCTCGAAGCCGAGCAGGCCGCCAAGGGTGACGACGAACGAGGGCAGGTTCAGACGCGTGATCAGCGTCCCCTGGAGCAAGCCCAGGCCCGAGGTCACGAGCAGGCCCCCGAGGACGCCGAGCCACCACGGCAGGCTGACCGGCGGAGCGATCAGTTCGGCGATCGTGAACGCGCCGACCGCCGCCGTATAGCCGACCGACAGATCGATCTCGGACAGGATCAGCGCGAAGACCTCGGCGGCCCCGAACAGGATGAAGACGGCCGCCTGGACGAGCAGGTTGACGAGGTTGTTGTTCGACAGGAAGTTGGAGTCCTCGAGCTGGAAGAAGATGACGATGAGCACCAGACCGACGAGGATCGGCAGTGCCCCGCTCTCGCCGTTGCGCAACCGCCGGCCCCAGGCACGCGCATACTCGGTGAGCGAGTCGGCCAGGACCGGCGCCGCCGTGGTCAGCTCGGCGTCACTGATCGCCGGCGCGGGCGCGTCGTCAGCCCCGGACGCGCCAGGACTCGCCACGGGATCAGAGGTGGGAACGGGTTCGGCCACGGCTTCCTCCTCGGGCGGCGTGCTCATGCCGCGGTGGCGGCTCCGGACGTCTGTCCCGAGCCTCCGGTCGTCATGTACTCCACCAGGCTCTGGCGGTCGAAGTGGGCTGCCGGGCCACTCGTGGCCAGGCGGCCCAGGTACAGCACCGCGATGCAGTCGGCGACCTCGAAGACGTCGACGAGATTGTGCGAGATGATCACCACGGCGACGCCGCGGGCGGCGAGCGTCTTGATCAGCTTGAGCACCATCGCCGTCTGGGCGACGCCCAGGGCGGCGGTCGGCTCGTCCATGATCACGAGCTTCGCCTGCGACATCACCGCCTTGGCTACCGCCACCGACTGGCGCTGCCCGCCCGACAGGGACGCTACCGGCTGACGGATGGAGCGCAGGGTGGTGACCGACAGCTCTGTCAGCGTCTCGCGCGCGGCGATCTCCATCGTGGCCTCGTCGAGCATGCGATGACGCACCGCCTCGTGGCCGAGGAACATGTTCTGGACGATGTCCAGGTTGTCGCACAGCGCGAGGTCCTGGTAGATCGTCGTGATGCCGAGCGCCTCGGCGTCCTTGGGCCCGTGCAGGTGAACCTCCCGTCCCTCCCACAGGATCTCGCCCTCGGTCGGCCGACCACAGGCCCGAGACGGTCTTGATCAGAGACGACTTGCCGGCGCCGTTGTCGCCGACGAGCGCCGTGACCTTCCCGGCCGGGATCGTCAGGTCGACATCGGTCAGTGCCCGCACGGGACCGAACGTCTTGGTGACCTTCTGCAACTCGAGCAGAGGGCCGGCGCCGTTCTGGGCACCAACGTCCGGTGTCTCGTCGGGACGACGAGGTTCTGAAATGCTCATGTCGTGGCCGTCCTGGGCGCACGTGCCCGTCCGCGGGCGCGGACGGGCACGGCTGCTCCGTTGGTTCGCTATCGATCGCCGCCGGTCAGCTTATCCCTGCCTTCTTGCACGTCGGCCGCGTACGCCCCCGTGCACAACTGGCTGGAGGGGACGAAGTTGTCCTTGATGACCGTCGTCCCTCATGTTCTTGGTCGTCACCCACTGGGCTGGAGCAGGACCGACGGCACCGGCTTGTGCTCGTTGATGTCGGTGGTGGTGCCGTTGAGCAGCGAGGCCGGCGGGGTCTTGCCCGCCCTCAGGTAGACGGCGAGTGCGACCGCGGCCTGACGCCTCCTTGTAGATCGCCTTGTAGACGGTCCCACACTGGTAGCCCGACAGCACGTTCTGCAGGCCGGTCAGCGTCGCGTCCTGACCCGTGGTCGGGAAGGTGTTCGGCTTGACGCCGTGGGTCTTGCAGGTAGTTGATGATCGGCGCGCCCGTCTCGTCGTTGGGGATCAGCGCGGTGTTGATGTTCTTATGAGCCGTGTAGGCCTGCTGGAACTCGGTCAGCGCCGTCGGCGGATCCCACGTGCCGGCGGTCTTGCGTCACCAGCGTGTACTTCTTCGATGCGAACAGGGGATTGAGCACCCCGTTGTAACCCTGGGCGAACAGCGTCGCGTTGTTGTCGGTCGGGTCACCGTGCATGACGACGACCTGCGGGCTTTCTTACGTTCCAGGCCTGGTACACACCTGGCCAGACCCTGGCCCATGACCTTGCCGACCGTCACGTTGTTGAAGCTCACGTAGTACGGACGGCTTCCGCCGAGCGTCAGGCGGTCGTAGTCGATGACCTTGGCCCCATGGGCCTCGGCGTACTTCTCCACCTGCGAGCCCGTGCCCGAGTCCTCGGGGTCAGAGAGGATGATCGACGCGCCATTGGTGATATCCGTCTGGCATCGGTGAGGAACGTCTGTCGCTGCTTCTGGGCGTTCTGGATGATGATGTCCGACGCCGGAAGCTCCGGCGGCGAGCAGCGCCTTCTTGATGTCCGGCTGGTCGAACTCGACGTAGCGCGTCGAGCTCGTGGTGTCGGGCAGGATCGCCGCGACCTTGCCCTTGCCCGCGGCGGCCAGAGTCTTGAGCGGCGCCATCGCACTAGAAGTCGTTGGTGAACGACTCCGCCGAGATGCTCGGCGCAGCACCGACTGACGACGATGCCGCCGGCGCCGCACTGGAGCTCGAGGATGAGCTCGATGACGATGAGCTGCCACAAGCGGCCATACCTACACTGGCCGCACACACGGCGAGTCAGCAAGTAAATGGCTTGCGCATTAGCAAGTGCACGATGGATCTCTCCTCCTTCTCTGCCTTGCACGACACGCGCAGGAACGCTGGTCCGTCTCAGGCGCCTGTCGCAATGATCGAATCTGAACGCGAACCGTAAGCTCGGCGGCCGTGAATGAGGCGTTAACATCGCGCCGAGGGCGTCGTAAACGAAACAGTTTGAACGCCTCACAGCGCTACTCGGCCACGAACCGGTAGCCCGCCCGGGCGCGGTGACGATCAGCGGGTCGCCCTCGTCTCGCCTCGAGCTTGGCCCGCAGTCGCCGCACGTAGACCCGCACGTACTCGGTCTCGGTCTGGTAGCCGGGCCCCACACCCGGCGTAGCAGGTGGGCGTGGCTGAGCAGCTTGCCGCAGTTGATGACCAGCTCGCGCAGCAGCGCGAACTCGGTCAGCGTGAGGTGCACCGGCTCGCCCTTGCGGGTCACCTGCTGGCGAGCCAGGTCGATGACCACGTCCCCGACGGTGACGATCGGCGGCCCGTGCTCGGCCCCTCCCACGGCGCGCGTGCGCCGCAGCGTGGCCGTGATGCGCGCCAGGAGCTCCTCGACGCTGAACGGCTTGGTC
The DNA here is from genome assembly GCA_963744845.1 of uncultured Solirubrobacteraceae bacterium. Taxonomy (GTDB): domain Bacteria; phylum Actinomycetota; class Thermoleophilia; order Solirubrobacterales; family Solirubrobacteraceae; genus Palsa-465. Next base: position 638,003 of record CAVUVE010000004.1, on the reverse strand, counting down.
ATGTAGTCGTCCGCGCCCATGTTGAGCGCCGTCACCTTGTCGCGCTCACCTCCGCGGGCGGAGACGACGATCACCGCCACCGAGGAGCGCTCGCGGATCTGGCGGCAGAGGTCGAAGCCGTCCTCCTCGGGCAGCGTCAGGTCGAGCAGGACGATGTCGGGGTCCTCGGTCTCGAGCAGTTGCAATGCCCGCCGACCGTCGGTGGAGACGACCGTGTCAAAGCCCCGCACCGCGAGGTTGGAGCGGATCAGATCGACGATGTTGGGATCGTCCTCGACGAGCAGCGCACGGGTGCTCGCCGGCCCCTCAGCCATCGGCGTGAGCGTCGACGAGGGCCGGCAGCCCGACCGGATCGCTCTCCGGCTCGGGGCTCGCCGTCGCCTCGATCGGCAGGCGAACGAGGAACGTCGTCCCCTGGTCGACGGGCGCCAGCGCGATCGATCCGCCGTGCGCGTCGACGATCCCGCGGGCGATCGACAACCCGAGACCCGCCCCCGCGGTCGGCGAGCGGTGGCGGCGAGCCGACTCGAAGGGCGCCTCCGCCAGCTGCGCCGGAAAGCCGGCCCCGTCGTCTGAGACGCGGAGCACCACCTCGGGTGGGGCGCCCATCACGGTGTGCTCGCGGGCGCTCACAGTCACGTCGGTCCCCGGGGGGTTGTGGCGAAATGCGTTGGTGAGCAGGTTGACGAACACCTGTTCCAGCCGGTCGTGATCGGCCCACACCGACGGCACGGCGGGATCGCAGTCGACGGTGATGTTGGCGGCCTGGTCGACGGGCAGGCAGGAGACGGCGGCCTCCACCACGAGGCGGATGTCGCACCAATCGCGCTGCAGGCGCATCACCCCCGATTCGATCGCCGAGAAGTCCAGCAGGTCGTCGACGAGACGACCCAGGCGCGCCGACTCGGCGGCGATGCGGTCCAGGAAGCGTTGCTCGCTGGGGCCGTCCCAGGTCACGTCGGGCTGCATCAGGCTCGACGCATACCCTCGGATTGCGGTCAGTGGAGTGCGCAGCTCGTGGCTGAGGCGCGAGAGGAAACCGCGCTGGAGCTCACGCGAGCGACGCAGAGCGGCGGCCTCCTGATGGGCAAGGGCGGACTCCTCGCGCTCCAGGGCCAGGCGAAGGGAGTTCGCTGCGTCCTCGATCAGCGCGCGTTCCTCGTCGGTGACGTCGCCTCCATCCCACGTCGCCAGCAGGACGGTCGGGCCGGCCGGGCCGGGGAAGGGAACGCTCAGGATCCGCCAGGCGTCCGTCGCCGCCCAGCTCCTGTGCGCAGCCATCACCGCGGGTCTCGGTGAGCGCCCGATGAGACGCATCGCGAAGGGCCGCGGACATGACCACCGGATCCTCGCCTCGCGACCCGGCGTAGGCCCGCCAGTCACTCGGCGCCGGCGTCGAGCAGCGCCACCTCGTCGGCCCGCAGCCCGTGGCGCAACGACTGCAGCGCGACCGTCAGGCCGTCGGCGACCGTCACCGGGCCGGCGAGCGTCTCGAGCATCTCGCGGATCGTCTCCAGCACCCGGTTGCGGGCCGTCACCTGTTCGAGCAGGCGGTCACGCTCCACGGCGCTGGCGGCATACCCCGAATACAGCGCGAGGAGGTCAAGCTCGTCCCGGTGCGGCGCGCGCCGATCGGGCATGAAGGCCGTGATCACCGCGCTGACCCCCTGCGGTCCCATCACCGGCACCGACCACGAGCTGGCCAGCGTCGCCGTCCCGCGAGATCACCCAGCCAGGCGCCGGCGTCGCCGAGGCGCAGATCCTCCTCGATGACCAGGGCACCCTCGGCGGCGGCGCGGCCGGCGGGCCCGCCGGCGGGACCGAGCGCGAGCCGCGACCAGACGGCGATCTGGCCCGGCGCAAAGCCGAGCGACGCCTCGCAGACCAGCGACCGGCCGCTGACCACATGGATGCATACCGTCTCCGTGGCAAGCGCCGATCCGAGGGCGGAGAGAATCAGCGAGAGGCTCGATTGGGGATCGGCCGAGACGAGGCTGTCGGCGAGGCCATGCAGGCGGTCAGCTGTCGCCGGGCCGAGGAGTCGACCTCCTGGCCGGACTGCAAAGCCGCCAGGTCATCGGGATGGGTGCTGTGGGGGTCGAGCTCGCCGACCACGCTCCCGTGACGCAGGACGACGATCCGATCGGCCATCGCGAACATCTGCTCGCTGTCGCGGCTGACGAGCAGGATCGTCGTGCCCTGGGCGCGCAGGTTCGCGATCAGGTCCTCCACCTGGCGTGCCTCGACCGTGCCCAGCGACTCCGTCGGCTCGTCGAGAACGAGCAGCTCGGGGCCGCGCGCTGATCGCCCGCGCGATCGCCACGAGGCGGCGCTGGCCACCTGACAGCGAGCGGACGACCCGTCTAGGTGCCACGAGGGCCACAAGCGTAGGGCCAGGGGCACGAATGTCATCATCGCGGGATGGTCGACGAACTCGTTTTCGCCGCGCTGGGCTCCGAGGAGGTCGAGGACCCCCGGCTGCGCGAGCAGCTGCTCGACATGTGGGTCGCCGTCATCGACGCCGGCGGCGCCGTCGGCTTCACCGCGCCCGCCGATCGCGAGGCGGTGGCCCGCACACTGCGGGGGCAGCTGCGGCGCGTGGGCGAGGGCCGGGACGCGCTCGGCGTCCTGCGTCGCGATGGCCGCCCGGTCGGCATGGGCTTTCTCGTCGAGGGCGGCTCCCCGCTGCGCCGCCACTGGCGCTCGGTGCTGCGCGTGATGGTCCACCCGGAGCTGCAGGGCACCGGCGCCGGCCGGCACCTGCTCGAGGGCCTGCACGGCCTCGCCCGCGAGCTGGGACTCGAGCAGTTGCTGCTCTCGGTTCGCGGCGGCACCGGGATCGAGGGCTTCTATCAGCGCTTCGGCTACGGCGAGATCGGCCGCCATCCGGGAGCGATCCGGCTGGCGCCCGGAGATGATCGCGACGAGATCGTCATGCTCCTCACGCTGTGAGGGGGTGCCGCGTCGGGGTCGTCGGGCTCGGACGGATGGGGCTTGCGATGTGCCTGCGGCTGATCGAGCGGGGCTTCTCGGTCTGCGCGACGGACGTCCGGCCGCAGGCGCGCGCGGCGCTGGAAGCGGCCGGCGGCGCGTGGGCGACGTCCGCCGGCGCGCTCGCCTCCGGGTGCGAGGTGCTGATCACGGTGCTGCCGGGTCCGGGCGAGGTGTCGGCGATCACCGGCGAGATCATCGCCGCCCTGCCCGCGGGCGCGACGTGGATCGACATGAGCAGCGCCACGCCGGCCACCGCCCGCGAGATCGCCGCGGCCGCCGCCGGCCGCGACGTCCACCTCCTCGACGCGCCGGTCGGGGGCGGCCCCACGCAGGCCCGGGAGGGGCGCCTGCTGGCGTTCGTCGGCGGCGCCCCCGACGACCTGGCGGCCCAGCGCGACGTGCTCGACGCCCTCGCCGATCGCGTACGGCATGTCGGGCCTCAGGGCAGCGGGTACACCGTCAAGCTGCTCGTCAACCTGCTGTGGTTCGGTCAGGCGCTGGCCGGCGCCGAGGCGCTGTCGATCGCCGTGCGGGCCGGACTGGATCCCGAGACGGTCCGCGGGGCGATCCAGGAGAGCGCCGCCGCCAGCCGGTTCATGGAGCGCGACGCGCGGTCGCTGATGGCCGGCGACGACCTGACGTCGTTCTCCCTGGCCGGCTGCTACGAGGAGCTGGTCGGCGTCCTCGCCCTCGGTGAGCAACTCGAGGTGCCGCTCGCGCTCGCCGAGCGGGTGACCGACCTGTACCGCCAGGCGCTGGAGCGCTACGGCGACGCCGACGGCGAGCTGCTGGCCGCGCGACTCATCGCCGAGCGGGCGGGCGTCACGTTCAGCGACTGACCGCGCTGGGCTGCGGCCGGGCCGCGGACCGATCCGGCTCGTCGGCGGACACGCGCTCGACGGCGCCGACCGCCGTCCCGGTTCCCCCGCGCGACCACGAGGCCACCGCCGCCACCAGGCAGGCGACGATCGCGAACGCGAAGGCCTCGTGCAGGCCGGTGCGAAACGGCTGCGAGATCAGGTGCGGGAAGAACGAGCGACCGACCAGGATGTGCTGCTGGGCGACATGGACGTGGGTGAGGGCGTGACCGACGAGGTGCTGGATCGGGTTGTAGCCGAGGAAGGCGGCGAACAGGATCGACACCGGTGGCAGGTTGGCGGCGTGCCTAGCCGCCGCCCGGGGGACGCCGTGGGCGGTCAGCCCGACGAACATCGTGTGGGGCAGAGACGAGGCCAGGCCGATGATCATCAGCGTGAAGAAGATCCCGATCGACAGCACCTGGGCGGAGTTCTGGAAGGTCTGGTTCATCCCCCCGCCGGCACCGCGGGCGTTGGGCGGCAGGCTGTTCATCACCGCCGCGCGGTTGGGTGACGCGAACATGCCCATCGAGACGCCGTTGAGAAACAGGCAGACGGCGAACAGCGGATACGGGAAGTCGATCGGCAGCAGGGTCAGCAGGAAGAAGCTGATCGCGGCGCCCACCATTCCCCCGGTGGCGAACCCCCGGGAGCCGAAGCGATCGGACAAAACGCCGCTCGTCGGCCCGGCCAGGAGCATCCCGACGGTCAGCGGCAGGATGTAGATGCCCGCCCACAGGGGCGTGTCGACGAAGTTGTAGCCGTGCTGGGGCAACCAGATCCCCTGCAGCCAGATGATCAGCATGAACATCAGGCCGCCGCGGGCGACGGCCGAGAGGAACGTCGACAGGGTGCCGAACGTGAACGCGCGGATCTTGAACAGCGGGAGGCTGAACATCGGGTCCTGGACCCGGTTCTCGACGACCGCGAAGGTGGCCAGCGAGAGAACGCCGCAGGCGAGCAGGATGAGCACCTTGGGGCTGCCCCAGCCGGTCGCCGAGCTGCCGTAGGGACGGATCCCGTAGGTGACGGCGATCATGATGAGGATCAGCCCGAGGGCGAAGCTGATGTTCCCCGCCCAGTCGATCCGGGCGCGGCGGGGCGTCGAGAGCTCGTGGAGCTTGAGGTAGGCCCACACCGTCCCGAACAGGCCGACGGGGACCGAGATGAGGAACACGAGCCGCCAGCTGACGGGCGCCAGCAGGCCGCCGAGGACGAGGCCGACGAACATCCCGCTGACCCCGACGATGTTGTTGATGCCGAGCGCCATGCCCCGCTGGTTGGCGGGGAAGGCGTCGGTGATGATGGCCGCCGAGTTGGCCAGCAGACACGCCGCGCCGATGCCCTGCACGACGCGGAACACGATGAGGAAGATCGCGCCGCCGCGCCCGGTCAGCCAGTCGATGGTGAGCAGCAGCGAGGCCACCGTGTAGATGACGAACCCGAGGTTGTAGATCCGCACCCGCCCGAACATGTCGCCGAGGCGGCCGAGGCTGACGATGAGCACGCTGGAGACGACGAGGAAGCCGAGGATCATCCACAGCAGGTAGAAGGAGTTCGACGGGATGAGCGGGTCGAGCTTGATGCCGCGGAAGATGTCGGGCATCGCGATCAGGGTGATCGAGGCGTCCAGCGTGGCCAGCAGGACCCCGAGCGTGCAGTTGGAGAGCGCGATCCACTTGTACTTGTCGCCGCGCGGGTCCGGGCGTCCGGCGGCCACCGCGGCGGCGGTGGGGGTGCGCTCGGCGCCGGTCGACATCAGCCCGCTTCGGAGGGCTGCAGGTCGCCGTCGAGGACGAGGGGGGCCCGGGCACCGCGCATCGTCGGGACGAGCACGCCCGCGATCACCGCGGCGACGAGGAATGCCGCCTCGAGCGCGAACGACGTGGTGAAGCCGGTCACGGTCGGCAGTCCGTGCGACGACGTTGTCGGCGACGAGCGTGGCGGCGATCTGGCCGCCCAACGCGCCGCCGAGCGTCCGCATCACGGTGTTCATGCCGGTGGCCACGCCCGTCTGCTCGGGTGGGACCGCCTGGACGATCAGGTTGCCGAGAGCGGCGAAGGCGAGGCCGATCCCGACGCCCAGGAAGGCCGCGCTGATCAGCATGTCGATCGGATGCGCGTGCACGGCGGCGATGAAGCCGAAGCCGACCGCGGTGATCGCGCTGCCCGCGATGACCGCGAGCTTGGAGCCGTAGCGGCGGGCCACCCGGCCCGCGATGCTGCCGAGCAGGCTCATGGTCAACGCCGCCGGCAGGAGGTAGAGACCGGCGACGACGACCGAGGCACCGAAGCCGAACCCGGTGCTCTTCGGCAGCTGCGCGAACTGGGGATAGAGCAAAAACGACGCGTACATGCCGGCGCCGAGGAGGAAGGCCACCAGGTTCGTGGTCCACACCCCCCGCACGCGCATCATCGCCATGTCGATGAGCGGCTCCCGGCTGCGGACCTCCACGGCCACCCAGGCGACCGAGATGACGATTCCGGCGGCGAGCAGGCCGAGCGTCTTGGGCGATCCCCAGCCCCAGGCGATCGTCTCCGAGATCGCGATCAGCACGCACGAGAACCCGGCCGTCATCAGCGCCGCGGCCAGCCAGTTGACCTTACCGGGAACCCGCACCGGGGACTCGGGCACGAAGCGCCAGGTCGCGATGGCCGCTCCGACGCTGACGACGAGCGGGATCCAGTAGAGCCAGTGGTAGTTCAGATGCTCGATGATCAGACCCCCGAGGACGATGCCGATGCCGCCGCCGATCCCCAGGATCGACGAGAGGATGCCGATGCTGCCGGCCACCTCGTCGTCGGGGAACTCGTCGCGGACGATCCCGAAGGCGAGCGGGAAGATGCCGCCGCCGGCGCCCTGGATGACCCGGCCGATGACCATCACCTCGAGCGAGGTCGAGAGCGCCGAGACGAGCGTCCCCACGCTGAGCATCACGAGGGTGGCCACGAGCAGGCGCTCCTTGCCGTACATGTCGCCGAGGCGGCCGATGATCGAGGTGCCCACCGACGCCGACAGCAGATACCCGGTGAGCAGCCACGCGACGGCGTTCTCGGACGAGTGCAGCGAGTGCTCGAGCGGGGTGAGCGCCGGGATCACCGCCGAGCTCAGCATCGAGTACGAGACCCCGGCCAGCGAGAGCACGGCCAAGATCAGCTTCGGATGGATTCCGTGTGGCTTTGCCCCGTCCGCGGACACGAGAGGCTACTCTAGCGGAATGAATATTCCGGCCCCGGGGGCCGAGGCGGCCGCGCCGGCCACCGGCGCGTGGTCGGCACTGGCCCCGGTCGAGAAGCGCGAGCGCCTGCTCAGCGCCGCCGAGGACGTGTTCGCGCGGCATGGTCTCGACGCGCCGATGAGCGAGGTCGCCGACGCGGCCGGCGCCGGCGTGGCCAGCGTCTATCGCTGCTTTCCCTCCAAGCACGAGCTGCTGGCCGTGCTCGTAGCCCGGCGGATGGAGCAGATCGCCACGGCGGCGGTCGACGCCCAGGCCCGGCCCGGCGACCGCTGGTCGGCGCTCGTCGACATGCTGACCGGCCTCGTCAGCCGTCAGTCGGCCGACAACTTCCTCGGGGAGGCCCGGGTGGCGGTCGCCGAGCATCCCGACGTGATCGCCACCTCGGCCCAGGCCGAGCAGGCGATCGGCGAGCTGCTCGACGCCGCGCGCGCCGAGGGTCGCCTGCGCGCCGACGTGACCCCGCTGGACCTGCGGCTCCTGTTCGCGGCCACCCGAGCCGCCAAGCAGGTCGCGCCCGAGCGCTGGCCGCGGATGCTCGAGCTGATGATCGACGCGCTCGAGGCCCGGCCCGCCCCCTGAGCGCCGGGCCTATCCGGAGCGGAAGCTGCGCAGCAGCCGCCGCTGCGCCGCCCGCCCGCCGGCCAGGCGTTTGACGGTCAGCCCGATCTCCCGCACGCGGCCGTGTCTGACCTTGAGCACTCCGTCGGCCTTGCGGCCGGGGGCGATGTACCAGAGGTTCAGACCGATGTGGAACGGCCTGCCGACCTTGAGCCGGCGGGCCACGGGGCCCAGGCGGGCACCGGGACGCACGCGATCCAACGCGTAGAAGCGGTTGGCCGTCAGCACGATCGCGACCCGGCCACGGCTCTGGCTGCGCGCGCGTCGCGACAGCGACCGCAGCAGCCCGCTCGAGGGGTAGCCGGCTCGGATCCGCCCACCCTGCAGGCAGAAGTCGTCAAAGCCGTTGTGGGTCACCCGGATGCGATCCAGGGTCGCCCGGGCGCGCTTGGCCGTGAACCCGAGGTGCAGCGGCCCGAGCTCCGGTGCCGGTGAGGCGCCCGGTCGGGCGCGGGCACCGGGTGGCGTTCACGCCGCCGCCCCCCGTGCCGCCGCGGCCGCCGCCGGTCCCGCCGCCGGTGCCCCCGCCGCCGGTCCCGCCGCCGGTGGTCCCGCCGCCAGTCCCGCCGCCGGTGGTCCCCCCGCCGTTGTCGCCGCCGCCCGGTGGGGCGGCCGGGAACGCGTACTCCCAGTCACCGCGACCGTAGGTGGCGACGAGCAGCAGGTTCGGGTCGCCCGGGCTGATGCGGGCGGTGAACACGGGGGCGGTGGGCAGGCCGCTGCCGAGGACGGCGTACGTGGGCGCGGTGCGTGTCGGTGCCCGCCGCCGTTTGCACGTAGACGCCGAGGTCGGTGGCGACGATCAGCTGGCCGTTGTGGAACGCGGTCCAGTTGGCCGAGATGTCGGGCAGGTTGCCGGTGATGTTGGTGAAGTGCTCGCCGTGGTCGTGGGAGACGAACACGTGGCCCACGCCGACGTTGCTCGTGTCCTCGCCGAAGGAGCCCGGGCGGGATCCAGCGCCGGCCGTAGCCGCCCAGGGTCACGTAGACCGTGTTGGGATCGTTCGGATCCTCCTGGATCGAGTTGATGTAGCGCTCGGGCAGCTTGCCGTTGGCGGTCTGGCAGTCGCTGCACAGGGCGCTGGCCTGATGCCAGCCCGCCGAGGAGCCGATCTGCGGCGGCGCGCTCCCGCCCACGTTGGTGGCGATCCCGTTGGCGAACGGGATCCCCTGGGTGGCCGGATCGCAGTAGCCGCAGTAGGCCACGTACTCGTTGGCGCCGCGCACGCCGACGGCCGAGGGGATGTTCGGGGCGCCGTTGGGCGACGGGAGCGTGCTACAGGTCGTACACGGTGACGAACGGCGAGTTGGTCGCCTGGCAGTTGCCCGCCGTGGCCCCCGTCGGGGGCGGCGCACGGGTTGGCGTAGACGTTGGTCGCCTCCTGGATCTGCGTGCACCCGATCAGCACGTGGCCGGCCATCGTCGGGTCCTGCTCGATCGGAGTCGAGAACAGGGCCGTGGTCGCGCGTGCCGCACGAGCTGCCCGGCGTGATCGAGTACCAGCTGCCGCCGCCGTCGGTCGACAGGTTGACCTGCTCGGCGTAGGTGTACTCCTCGATGATGTTCTGGCTGTGATCGGGATCGATCGTCGTGTAGAACGCGTCGCCGCCGTAGATCTCGGCTTCGCGGCCGTCGGCAGCCGTCTTCATCTCGCCGTTGTCCTGCAGGCCGGAGACGATCGTGCCGTCCTTGGCCATCTCGGCGTCGTAGGGCTGGACGGCGGAGATCGTCGCGTTCAGCCCGTCGCCCCAGCTGTCGTTGCTGAAGTCCGCGCCCGCGGCCACGTGCTGGGAGTAGACGCCGCCGTCGGAGCCGACCAGCAGCGTGACGCCGCCGCTTGCCGTCGGGGATCATCGCGTCGGCGTGCTGGTCGGGGTGGGTCGTCGAGCCGGGGATCGGGCTGCTGTTGAGGCTCGGGTTGCACGGCCCGACGGGCGTGCTGACGCCGCCGCAGGCGTTCCAGTAGCGGCCGATCACCACCCACGGATCGGTGGCCGCCGTGCCTCCGGGATAGGCGGCGTAGGGACTGGTCAGGACGCCCGCCGGTCCCGACCTTGGGCAGGACCTGATTGTTCTCCCAGACCTCCTCGAGCCCGAACAGCACGCGGGTCGGATCGTGGCTCGTCGCGTCGGTGGCCGTCGGGTCCGGCTCGACCCAGAGGTTGTACCAGGACTGCACGCCCGGGTTGTAGCCGGCCTCCCCGAGCAGGGCGCTGTTCGTCCCGGCCTGCTTGAGCTGGGTGTAATCCATGATCTTCGTCCACGTCTTGCCGAAGTCGTAGGAGGCGTACATCCCGTCCAGCACGGTGGCGACGCCGCTCGCCGACGACGGTCGCGTTGCAGCCCCGAGGTGGCCTGGTCCAGGACGTCGGCGCAGCCGTTGAACTTCTGGGCGTCCTGGACGATCGCGTAGACGGCGTCCGAGTTCTGCCCGGCGCCGTGGGCGATCGCCGAGCGCGGTGCGCCCGAAGATGTTGGTCGGGGGCAGCCCGGTCACGCCGCCCGAACCGGTGGCGACGTAGGAGAACGAGCCCGGTGAGCCGTCGGCGGAGGTGTAGAGGCCGTTCTGCGGCGCCTGCAGGCAGTTGGTCGCCGCTCCGTTCAGCGTGCAGCCGGACACCGGGTTGCCGCCGGCGTCGTTGTCGACCTTCTGCCCGGCCCGCCAGCCGACGGCGGCGATCACCGCGCCGGCCGGCGCGTTGGTCGCTCGCCCCGGACTTGACGACCACGTCGGTGACGTCGTTGGCGAAGAAGCACAGCTTGTTGGTCGTGTCGCCCTGGCAGTTGGGCGAGTAGCCCGGCGGGGCTGGTCGGGAGGTTCTCGTTGACGAACGAGGCGCCGCCGTCGACCGACCGGAACAGGCCCTTGCTCGTCGCCGCGTAGATCGTCTTGCCGCTCGCGTCCGCCGGCGAGACGACGACCTTGAAGCTGAGCGCGAGGTCGGGGATCCCGCCGGCGGTCTGCCACGTGGCTCCGTCGTCGTCGCTGTAGTAGATCCCGTGGCCGGCGATGCCGTCGCCGCCGAACGAGTTGTCGCCGGTGCCGACGATGATCCGGTGCTGCGGGGCGTCGTAGGCGATCGCGCCCACGACCTGCGTGGGCAGGCCGTCGCCGATGGAGTGCCAGGTCGCCCCCGAGTCGGCTGACTCCCAGACGCCGCCGACGACCGGCGAGGCGAAGTAGTGCCCCTGAGTCGAGGGGTCATAGGCGATGCTCGAGATGCGGCCCGAGAGCGTGCGGAAGCCGAGCGTCCCGGTGTAGCCGTAGTTGCCGTTGTCCGCATTCGGTGCCGGGCAGGCGGACCCCTGGGTCTGGGCCGCGCACTCCGGCGGGGATCCCGCGACCTGCCAGGCGGCCCCGCCGCCCGCGGCGGCGTCGGCCCGCGCCATCGCCTGGCGCTGGGCGAGGGCGTGCCGGTACGCGCCCGGGGCGGTGCTCGTGAACGGAGCGGCATCGCGGGCGCCCTGCTCGCTGTTGGCGATGCCGAGATCGCCGAAGGTCTCCGGCTGGCCGATCGGCACGCACGCGCGGCGCTTCGCGCCGTCCCCCCGGTCTCCGTCGTCCCCGCTCACCGGGCCGTCGGCGGGGACGAACCCGGGACGGCAGTGATCGCCGGTGCCGGCGCCGAGCGTCGGCGCATGTCCGCGACCCGTGGCCAGGGCAACGACGACGGCGGCCGCGACGACCACCATCAGGCCCACAGCCATCAGCGGGTGGCGGCGCAGGAACGGCATCGACCGTCGCATGTGGGTGTCTCCGGTGTCTGTGGACCGCCAGGTCGCGGTCGTGGGCAGCGATCCTACAGTTTTCCGGTGCGGTGGGCTAGCTCTTTTCCCAATGGCCGGCTAGCTCTTTCACCCAATGGCCGGCCGCACCTTCCCAGCCGATAACGATGGGTATACGATCCGCCTCGCAGCGTGCAATGACATCGTCACGCGTCGTCGAGGGGGCGTCCTTGGCGAAGGGACCAGGAGTGATGAGCAGCACGAGGGACGCGGCGCGATGGGCCCGCTATCCGGTCGTGGGCTTGCTGACGGTCGTCGCGGCCGTCGTGGCGCTCGGTGCGTTCCCCGCGTTGGCGCGAGCTTCCCAGGTCACGGGCGTCACCGCGACGAACACTCCGCCCTCGTCGGCGGCCGGCGCGCAGACGACGTACATCGTCGGCTTCACGACGTCGGCCAGCGGCGGGTTGTCGGGCGACTCGCAGAGTCAGATCACGATCGCGCTTCCGGCCGGGACCGGCGTCTCGTCGCTGACCGGGTTCGTCACCGAGACCGGCAGCACCCAGCGGCTCGGCAACTGCAACGTCTCCTCGGGAACGACGGTCACCTGCCCGCTGTTCTCCGGCTCGACGATCGCCGCCAGCACCGCCGTCACCGTCGAGCTCGACGCCGTCGTCAACCCGACGAGCACCGGCACCAAGACCCTCACCGTGGCCACCACCGCCGACACGACGGCGGTCACCTCGGCCGGCTACTCGGTCACTGCGGCAAGCACGATCACCCAGCCGACGGTCACCGACACGCCCCCGTCTGCGGCGGCCGGCGCGCAGACAACGTACCTCGTCGCCTTCACGACGTCGGCCACCGGGGGGTTGTCGGGGGGCGCGGGCAGCCAGATCACGATCGTGCTCCCAGCCGGCACCGGCGTCTCATCGCTGACCGGGTTCGTCACCGAGACCGGCAGCACCCAGCGGCTCGGCAACTGCAACGTCTCCTCGGGCACGACCGTCACCTGCCCGCTCTTCTCCGGCTCGACGATCGCCGCCAGCACCGCCGTCACCGTCGAGCTCGACGCCGTCGTCAACCCCACCACCGCCGGCGCGATGACCCTCACCGTGGCCACCACCTCCGACACCGCCGCGGTGACCTCGGGCCGCTACCAGGTCACCACCGCAAATACCCTCAGCCAGCCGACGGTCACCGACACACCCCCCTCCCCGGCGGCCGGCGCGCAGACAACGTACCTCGTCGCCTTCACGACGTCGGCCACCGGGGGGTTGTCGGGGGGCGCGGGCAGCCAGATCACGATCGTGCTCCCAGCCGGCACCGGCGTCTCATCGCTGACCGGGTTCGTCACCGAGACCGGCAGCACCCAGCGGCTCGGCAACTGCAACGTCTCCTCGGGCACGACCGTCACCTGCCCGCTGTTCTCCGGCTCGACGATCGCCGCCAGCACCGCCGTCACCGTCGAGCTCGACGCCGTCGTCAACCCGACGAGCACCGGCACCAAGACCCTCACCGTCGCCACCACCTCCGACACCGCCGCGGTCACCTCGGCCGGCTACTCGATCACCGCCGCTCAAACCATCACCCAGCCGAGCGTCACCGACACGCCGACGTCGAGTGGGGCGTCGACCGTGTACCTCGTGGGCTTCACGACCTCGTCGACCGGGGGGTTGTCGGGGGGCGCGGGCAGCCAGATCACGATCGTGCTCCCAGCCGGCACCGGCGTCTCGTCGCTGACCGGGTTCGTCACCGAGACCGGCAGCACCCAGCGGCTCGGCAACTGCAACGTCTCCTCGGGCACGACCGTCACCTGCCCGCTCTTCTCCGGCTCGACGATCGCCGCCAGCACCGCCGTCACCGTCGAGCTCGACGCCGTCGTCAACCCGACGAGCACCGGCACCAAGACCCTCACCGTGGCCACCACCTCCGACACCGCGCCGGTGACCTCGGCCGGCTACGCGGTCACCTCCGCCGGACAGGTCAGCCAGCCGACGGTGAGCGACACGCCGCCCTCCCCCGCGGCCGGGGCGCTCACCACGTACCTCGTCGGTTTCACGACCTCGGCCAGCGGCGGGTTGTCGGGGGACGCGAGCAGCCAGATCACGATCGTGCTCCCAGCCGGCACCGGCGTCTCATCGCTGACGGGGTTCGTCACCGAGACCGGCAGCACCCAGCGCTTCGGGAACTGCAACGTCTCCTCGGGCACGACCGTCATCTGCTCGCTGTTCTCCGGCTCGACGATCGCCGCCAGCACCGCCGTCACCGTCGAGCTCGACGCGGTCGTCAACCCGACGGCGTCGCCGTCGAACACGCTCCAGGTCTCGACCACGTCTGACTCCGTGCCGGCGACCTCGGCCGGCTACGCAGTCACAGCCGACGGCCAGGTCTCCCAGGCGACCGTGACCAACGCCTCCCCGACGCCGGCACCGAACGCAGCGACGACGTACGTGATCGCGTTCGCGACCTCGGCGACGGGCGGCCTCGCCGGACCCGCCGGCAGCCGCATCACGATCGTGTTCCCCTTCGGCACCGGTCTGGGGTCGCTGGTCGACTCGCGCGTCACCGACGTGACCTCGGGCAGCACGGTCGGGAACTGCACGACCTCCGGGCTGACCGCCACCTGCTCGCTGTTCGCGGGCTCGGCCGTCGCCGCCCTGGATACGATCAGCGTGCAGCTCGACGGGGTCACAAATCCCCCGACCTCGTCACCTGAGACGCTGACGGTCGCGACGAGCTCTGATCCGAGCGCGGTGCCGTCGGCGACGTACGAGGTGGGGGAACCGCAGGTGGCCACGGCCGCGCCCTCAGGGGTCGTCGATACGTCCGCGACGTTGAACGGAACGGTCAACGCGGACGGCAGCCAGGTGACCGACTGTCACTTCGACTGGGGGCCCACGCTCGCCTATGGCAATACAGCGCCGTGCGATCAGCCGGTCGGGTCCGGCGCGGCCACGGTCGCCGTCTCGACCCGGCTCACCGGCCTGACGGCGAACTCCACCTACCACTACCGCCTCGTCGCCACCAACGCCGGCGGCACGAGCGTGGGCGCCGACCAGCCGTTTGCCACGCCCGCCACCGGGAGCTCCACCCCTCCGTCCGCGCCCGTCGTCTCGCCCTCGCCTCCCCTGGTCACGAGCCCGACCAGCGTCGCCGTCGCCGGCCTGGTCAACCCCAGGGGCGTCTCGACGAGCGCCCACTTCGAATACGGGCTGGATCCGAAGTATTCCGGCGGCGGCGCGGTCGTCTACGACCAGTCGACGCCCGACGTGCAGCTCGGATCAAGCTCCAACCCACAGCTCCTGTCCCAGACCCTGACCGGCCTGGTGCCCGACGCGCTCTATCACGTGCGCCTGATCGCCACCAACGGGCTCGGCACGACGATTGGCGACGACCAGACCTTCACCACCGAGGCGACTCCCGCTCCTCCACCGCCGACGATCGGCAAGACCGTCAATCTCGCGCCGGTCAGCGGTCTCGTCCTCGTCAAGATTCCGTCGGGCACGCCGGCGTCGTCGCTCGCCGCCGCGGCGTCGACGAAGGGAACGGTCGTCAAGGGCAAGGGCTTCGTGCCGCTCACCCAGGCCCGCCAGCTGCCGGTCGGCTCTCAGATCGACTCGCGGCGCGGGTCCCTGCGACTCGTCGTGGCCGCCAAGCTCAAGGGCCGCCACACCCAGCAGGCGACGCTCGGCGGCAGCGTCTTCAACCTCGCCCAGGCTCGCAGCGGACGCGAGAAGGGGCTGACCACCATCACCCTGGCCGACGGCGCATTCCCGGGCGCCCCCAGCTACGCGAAATGCGCGAAGCTCGGTAAGGCGCGCACCGCCGGCGCCGGGATCGCCAGCCTCAACGGCACCATCATCCAGACGCTCCGCGCGCGCGACAACCACGGCAGTTTCCGCACGCGGGGGCGGTACGGCGCCGGATCGGTCCGCGGCACCAACTGGGACACCTCGGACCGCTGCGACGGAACCCTGTTCGCCGTGCATCGCGGCACCGTCGACGTCCTGGACTTCGGCCGTCGCACGACCGTCGTCGTGCATGCCGGTCGCTCCTACCTCGCGCGCCGCGCCAAGCCCTGAGCGTCGGGCAGTCGCGCTGACGGCCGTTACCTGAGAGGTAATCGACGTCATGCCCTGCGGCCGGGATCGTCCCGGCCATGAGCACACCATCACTCGCCCCATCACGCCTCACCACCCCGCTGCAACGGGCCCGCACGAGCCGCTGGGCTCCGCTGCCGATCATCCTCGCCGGCACCTTCATGGTCGTCCTGGACTTCTTCATCGTCAACGTCGCCCTGCCCTCGATGCAGGCGCGCCTCCATGCCTCCGACGGCGCGATCGAGTGGGTCGTCGCCGGCTACAGCCTCACCTCCGCCGTCCTGCTGATCACCGCCAGCCGGCTCGGCGACCGCCACGGCCATCGGCGCGCGTTCGCCGTCGGGCTGGCGCTGTTCACCCTCAGCTCGGCCGCCTGCGGGCTGGCCACCAGCCCCGGGATGCTCGTCGGCGCGCGGCTCGTCCAGGGCAGCGCCGCCGCGCTGCTGATGCCCAACGTCCTGTCGCTGATCGGCGTGCTGTACGACGGCGTCGACCGCGCGCGGGCGCTCGCCGCCTACGGCATGACGATGGGCCTGGCCGCCGTCTCGGGCCAGCTGATCGGCGGCGCCCTCGTCCAGGCCGACATCGCCGGCCTCGGTTGGCGCACCGTCTTTCTCATCAACGTCCCGGTCGGCGCCGTCGCGCTGGCGCTGGCGCCCCGCCTCATCCCCGAGTCACGCGCCGCCGGCAGCGGACGCGTCGACCTCGCCGGCACCCTGCTCGTCACCGCCGGCCTGACCGCGATCGTGCTACCGCTGGTCGAAGGTCGTAGCCACGGCTGGCCGCTGTGGACGTGGCTGACCCTGGCCGCCGCCCCCCTCCTCCTCGCCGCCTTCGCCCTGCATCAGCGGCGAACCGCGAACCCCCTCATCCCGGGGGAGCTGTTTCGCGCGCCCGGCTTTACCGCCGGCATCGTCGCCCAGCTCGTGTTCTGGTCCGGGCAGGCGTCGTTCTTCCTCGTCCTCGCCCTGTATCTGCAGCAGGGACGCGGGCTCAGCGCGCTGCACTCCGGGCTCGTGTTCACGATCCTCGCCGTCGCCTACCTGGGCACCTCGCTGCGCGCCCCGGTCCTCACCGAGCGCCACGGACGCCGGGTCCTGGCGATCGGCGCGCTGATCCTGGCCATCGGCCACGGGCTCCTGGCGCTCGCCGTCGGCGAGGTCGGCGTGGGCGGCGACGTGCTGGCGCTCGTGCCCGGCCTGGTCCTCGTCGGCGCCGGCATGGGCCTCGGCATCACTCCCCTGGCCACGCTGATCATGGCCGGCATGAAGCCCGAGCGCGTGGGCGCCACCTCGGGCGTCCTGGCCACCGCGCAGAACGTCGGCAACGCGATCGGCGTGGCCGTCATCGGCGCGGTCTTCTTCGGCGCGGTGCGCGGCGGGATCGGCGGGGCGTTCCAGCTCTCCGAGGCGGTCCTGGCCGCCGTGCTGCTGGCGGTCGTCGTCCTCACCCGTCTGCTGAAGGCCGAGGTACGCTCGTGAGCATCGTGACGGCAACCGAGAACGGGATCGGCGGCCTGCTGCGCGACTGGCGCCAGCGCCGCCGGCTGTCCCAGATGGACCTCGCCCTCGAGGCCGGCATCTCGACCCGGCACCTCAGCTTCGTCGAGACCGGCCGGTCGCGGCCCAGCCCGGACATGGTCGTCCACCTCGCCGAGCAGCTCGAGGTCCCCCTGCGGGAACGCAACGAGCTGCTGCTCGCCGCCGGCTACGCGCCCCGCTACGAGGCGCGCTCGCTCGATGACCCGGCACTGCGCGAGGTCCGCGACGCCGTCAGCCGGGTGCTCGCCGCCCACGAGCCGTATCCGGCGATCGCCGTCGATCGCCACTGGAACCTGATCGCCTCCAACGAGGCGCTCGGCCCGATGCTCGAGGGGGTCGCGCCGCACCTGCTCGAGCCGCCGGTCAACACGATCCGCTTGGCCCTGCACCCCGAGGGCGTCGCGCCGCGGATCCTCAACCTCGGCGAGTACCGCGCCGACCTGCTGCACCGCATCGAACGCGAGGCTCGGCTCACCGGCGACCCCCGCCTGGCCGAGCTGTACGAGGAGATGCTCGGCTATCCGGGGCCGGACCCGCCGCCGGCCCCGGCGGGCTCGGCGGTGACGGTGCAGCTGCGCCTCGCCCCGGTCCCGGGCGACGACGGACCCGAGCTGGCGTTCTTCTCGACGATCACGACGTTCGGCACCGCCGTCGACGTGACCGTCTCCGAGCTGGCCGTCGAGGCGTTCTTTCCCGCCGACCCGGAGACGGCCGCGCGACTGCGTGCCTAGCGGTGCTCAAGCGGCGGTCTAGCGGCGGCGGGCGGCGGGCTCGAGCGCCGGGTTGGCCCAGCCGATCTCGTTCGGGTTGACGTTGGTGCCGGGCGGGACGATCTCGTCGATCCGGTCGAGCACGTCGCCGGACAGGGTCACGTCGGCGGCGGTCAGCTGGGACTCGAGGTGCTCCATCGTCCGCGGCCCGATGATCGCCGAGGTCACCGCCGGGTGGCGGATGACGAACGCCAGCGCCATCTCGATCAGCGTCATGCCGGCCTCCTCGGCGAGCCTGGCGAGCGCGTCGGCGGCCTCGAGCTTGGCCTGATTGCCGGGAACGGAGAGGTCATAGCGACCCGGCATCCGCTGCGCTCGCTGGGACTCGGGCAGATCCTCCCCCTTGCGGTAGCGCCCCGACAGCCAGCCGCCGGCCAGCGGGCTCCACGGGATGACGCCCATGCCGTAGCGATGGGCGGTCGGCAGCATGTCCTTCTCGATCTCGCGCACGAGCAGCGAATACGGCGGCTGCTCGCAGACGAAACGCTCGCGCCCGCGCCGCTCGGCGACCCACTGGGCCTCGACGATCTGCGAGGCCGGGAAGGTGGAGGAGCCGATGTACCGGACCTTGCCGGCGCGCACGAGGTCGGTCAGCGCCCCGAGCGTCTCGTCGATGTCGGTGTCGGCCTCCGGGCGGTGGATCTGGTAGAGGTCGATCCAATCGGTCCCCAGTCGCCGCAGCGAGTTCTCCACCTCGCGCACGATCCAGCGCCGTGAGTTTCCGAACTCGTTGGGGTCATCGCCCATCGTGCCGTGGACCTTGGTGGCGAGGATGATGTCGTCGCGCTTGCCGCCGGCCAGCGCCTTGCCGACGATCTCCTCGGACTCGCCCCGCGAGTAGACGTCGGCGGTGTCGATGAAGTTGATCCCGGCGTCGAGCGCGCGGTGGATGATCCGGATGCTCTCGTCGTGGTCGGTGTTACCCCAGTCGCCGAACATCATGGCGCCGAGGCAGAGGGGCGTGACCTTCACGCCGGTTGTGCCTAGGGTGCGCGTTTGCATGCCCCCCACGCTAGTCACCCCCCTGCCCGTGTCCGCGACCGTCTCGTGAAGCTGCTCGCCGCGGCCCCGCGGGCGCTCACGCCGCTGGCCCTGCTCGCGACCGTGCTCGCGCTCGTCGTTCCCTCGCAGGGGGTGGCCGACCGGTCTGACCTGCTGCTCGCCGTCCTCGTGCTGGCCACGGCGCTCGGGATCGCCGGCTCGGACCTCGTCGCGCTGCGCCGTCACGCCGTCGCCGTGGCGGTCCTCTCCGTCGCCCCGCTGATCGTGCTCGCCGGGGCAGCGTGGGCCCTCGGGCAGCTGTTTGACGCGAACACCCGCGACGGGCTGCTCGCCGTCGGGCTGTCGAGCTCGGAGGTCGCCTCGGTCGGGTTGGCAGCGCTGGCCGGGGCCGACGCGACGATCGCGCTCGGAGCGGTCACCGGATCGCTCGTGCTCGCCGCCCTGATCGGGCCGGTGGCGATCGGCTGGCTGGCCGGCCACGCCGGGCATGGCGGAAGCGGCCATCTCCTGCACCGCTTCGCGCTCGTGGTCATCGCCCCGCTCATCGCCGGGGTCGCCATCCGCAGCCTGCCCGCCGGCGGCCGGTGGCTGCGCGCCCGCGACGCCGAGCGCGACGGCGTCGCCGCGGTCGTCGTCGCCGTGCTCGTGTACGCGGCGCTGAGCGGGACCCGGGGAGCCCACGGGCTGGACTCGGCCCTCGCGGCCAGCCTCTGCTTCCTCGTCGTGTCGGGCGCGCTGGCCGCCGGGTGGCAGCGCGGCGCGCGGGTGCCGGCGACCGCGGTCCCGGGCGCGCTGGCCATCGCGATGCGTGACTTCGCCGTCGCCGCGGCCCTCGCCGCCCAGGCCTTCGGTGGCCGCGCCGCCGCCGTCCCCGGCGTCTACGGGGTCGTGATGCTGCTCGCCGGCAGCGCCTTCGTCACCCGTCTGCGGTCCGCCGATCGCGGCGGCGCGGACGCTAACTTGGCCCCATGAGCACTTCGCACGGCGACACCCACTTCGGCCTCACCGGCCTGGCGACGATGGGCGCCAACCTGGCCCGCAACATCGCCCATCACGACATCCCGATCGCGGTCCACAACCGCACGACGAGCCGGATGCAGACGTTTCTGGAGGAGCACGGCTCGGAGGGGCCGATCACCGGCCATGCCACCACGGAGGAGTGGATCGCCGCCCTGGCGCCCCCGCGGGTCGTGATGAGCATGGTCCAGGCCGGCCCTCCCACCGACGCCGTCATCGATGACATCGCGCCGCACCTCGATCGCGGCGACATCATGATCGACGGGGGCAACGCCTTCTTCCGCGACACCCAGCGCCGCCACACCAAGCTCGCCGGGATGGGGATCCACTTCCTCGGCGTCGGCGTCTCGGGCGGCGAGGAGGGCGCGCTGAACGGGCCGAGCATCATGCCCGGCGGCGACCGCGAGCCGTACGACGAGAGCGTCAAGCCGATTCTCGAGACGATCGCCGCCCACGTCGACGGCACGCCCTGCTGCACCTACGTGGGCGCCGACGGCGCCGGACACTTCGTGAAGATGGTCCACAACGGCATCGAGTACGCCGACATGCAGCTGATCGCCGAGAGCTATGACCTGTTGCGCAACGCGTGCGGCCTGGAGGTCGCGCAGATCGCCGAGCGCTTCCAGCGCTGGAACGAGTCCGAGCTGGAGTCGTTCTTGATCGAGATCTCCGCTCGGGTCCTGGCCAAGGTCGACGAGGCCACCGGCAAGCCGCTCGTCGACGTCATCCTCGACGCCGCCGAGCAGAAGGGCACTGGCCGCTGGACGGCCCAGAACGCGCTCGAGCTCGGTGTGCCCCTCACCGGCATCACCGAGGCGGTGTTCGCCCGGGGGCTGAGCGCGCTGAAATCCGAGCGGGAGTTCGCCTCCGAGCGGCTCGCTGGGCCCAGCACGGCAAGCGCCGGCCCCGGCGACGAGCAGCTCGCCCACGACCTCGAGCACGCCCTCTACGCCTCGAAGATCGTCTCCTACGCGCAGGGCTTTGCCCAGATGGCGGCCGCGGCCGACGACGAGGGCTGGGATATCGATCTCGGCTCGATGGCGACGATCTGGCGGGGCGGCTGCATCATCCGCGCGCGCTTTCTCGACCGCATCCGCGAGGCCTACGACCACGAGCCCGGGCTGAAGAACCTGATGCTCGCCGACTTCTTCGCCGAGGCGCTGCGTGACGCCCAGGATCCGTGGCGTCGCGTCGTCGCACGGGCCGCCGAGCTCGGCATCCCGACCCCGGCGTTCTCGTCCTCGCTGGCCTACTACGACGGCTACCGGCGGGCCCGCGGGCCGGCCAGCCTGATCCAGGGCCTGCGCGACCTGTTCGGCGCCCACACGTACCGGCGCGTCGACCGCGACGGCGCCTTCCACGTCCTGTGGGGCGGCAACGGAGGCGAAGTGGAGTCCTAGTCGGTCACATTCACGAGGTCTCGTCCGTCATCGGGATGTCAACCCAATGTTCCGGAGGGCGATATGCCAACCACCTCGTTTCTGGCCACCGGCCGCGGCAAGGCCACCCTGGCCCTGCTGTGCGCGGTCGCGTTCATCGACTTCGTCGACGCCTCGATCGTCAACATCGCCCTGCCGTCGATGCGCCGCGCGCTGCACTTCTCCGAGTCCGGACTGCAGTGGGTGCCGAGCGGCTACCTGCTCACCTACGGCGGCTTCATGCTCCTCGGCGGCCGTGCCGCCGACCTCGTCGGCCGCCGGCGGGTGCTCATCAGCGGCACGGTGGTGATCGGCGTCGCGTCGCTGATCGGCGGCCTGGCCGCCAGCTCCGGCGTGCTCGTGGGGGCGCGGATGGCCCAGGGGCTGGGCGCGGCGATGATGCTCCCCTCTGCGCTGTCGATCCTCACCACGACCTTCCGCGAGGGCTCCGAGCGCACCACCGCGCTCGGCGTGTGGGGCGGTGTCGGCGGGCTGGCCTCGGCGGCCGGTGTCCTGTTCGGCGGCCTGCTCACCCAGGGGCTCGGCTGGCGGTGGGTGATGTTCGTCAACCCCGTGGCCGTCGTGCTCGTCCTCGCCGGCATCCTGGCGCTGCTCGAGCCCGACCGCAGGCGGTCGCGCCCGGCGGGCTTTGACGTGCCGGGCGCGGTCCTGGCCAGCGCGGGGATGCTGCTGCTCGTCTACGCGCTCGTGCAGGCTCCGACGGTCGGCTGGGGCGCCGGGCGCACGATCGCCGAGATGGGTGGCGCGCTCGCGCTGCTGGCGGCGTTCGTCGTCAACGAGCGACGTCACCGCAACCCCCTGGTTCCGCTCTCGATCTTCAAGATCAACGGGTTGGGCTTCGCTGACGCCACGCAGCTCGTCGCGTTCGCCGGCTTCATCGCGATGTTCTTCTTCCTCACTCTCTACATGCAGAACGTGCTGCACTTCTCCCCCGTCGAGACCGGCGCCGCGTATCTGCCGCTGTGCTTTGCCACCGGCATCGCCGCCGGCGTCGCCTCCCAGCTGGTGTCACGGATCGGCACGCGGCCGCTGATCGTCGCCGGTTCGTTGATTGCCGCGGGCGGTCTGTACTGGCTGGCGCGGATCCCCGTCACCGGCTCGTTCGCCGCCGATCTGCTGCCCGGGATGCTCGTCGTGTCGTGCGGCCTCGGTCCGGTGTTCGTCGCCGTCACGACCGCCGCCAACGCCGGCGTCCCGCCCGACCGCGCGGGCCTCGCCGCGTCGCTGGTCAACGCCTCCCAGCAGCTGGGGGCGGCGCTCGGTCTGGCGATCTTCACCGCCCTGGCGACAAGCCGCACCGAGCATCTGCTCGCCGCCGGCACGCCGCCGGCTTCGGCGCTCACCCAGGGCTTCTCGCGGAGCCTGACGGCGTGCGCGGTCTTCCTTGTCGCCGCCGCCGTGGTCGGCCTGCGGGCGACGAACACCCGCGGTGAGCCGGCGGCCGTCGCTGCCACCGACCGCCCGGTGGCGGTGGGCGCATGACCGGCGACCGGCTGGCCGCGCGCTTTGAGGCGCAGCGCCCGCGCCTGCGCGGCGTCGCCTACCGGATGCTCGGCTCGCTCAGCGACGCCGACGACGCGGTCCAGGAGGCGTGGCTGCGCCTGCACCGCTCCGATGCCGACATGATCGACAACCTCGACGGCTGGCTGACCACCGTCACCGCCCGGGTCTGCCTCGACACCCTGCGCACCCGCGCGTCGCGGCGCGAGGAGGCGCTCGAGCCCCAGACGATCCACATCCCCGATCCGATCGTCTCCAGCGCCGCCGGCACCGACCCCGAGCAGCAGGCGCTGCTCGCCGACTCGGTCGGGCTGGCCTTGCTCGTCGTGCTCGAGACCCTGGCCCCCGCCGAGCGCCTCGCCTTCGTGCTGCACGACATGTTCGGTGTGTCGTTTCACGAGATCGCGCCGATCGTCGAGCGCTCGCCGACCGCCGCGCGCCAGCTCGCTAGCCGGGCCCGGCGCCGAGTCCAGGGCGCGCCGACAGCCTCCGACGCCAGCCCTGCGCAGCAGCGGCGGATCGTCGACGCGTTCCTGGCGGCCGCCCGCGACGGTGACTTCGCGGGCCTGCTGGCGCTGCTCGATCCCGACGTCGTCCTCCGCGCCGACGCCGGCGCCCATCCGCTCACGCGCGAGGTCCGGGGCGCCGAGGCGGTGGCCGCCGGGGCCATGCGGTTCGCCGCGCTGGCCAGCTCGGGCCGGCCGGCACTCGTCAACGGCGCCGCCGGACTGGTCGCCGCGCCGCAGGGCCGACCGCTCAGCGTGCTCGGCTTCACCATCGCGCATGGTCAGATCGTCGAGATCGACGTGCTCGCCGACCCCGAGCGCCTGCGCGCGATCGACCTGACCGTGCTCGGCGACTGACCTCGCTCAGGCCCCGGCGCCGGCTGATCCCGGGATCCAGCTCGTCCCGGCGAGCGGCACGCGGGCCATCGCCGCGGCCTCGATCGTCAGCGCCACCAGGTCCTCGGGCTCGAGGTTGTGGACGTGGGACTTGCCGCACGCCCGGGCGAGGGTCTGCGCCTCGAGGGTCAGCGTGCGCAGATAGTTGGCCAGCCGCCGGCCGCCCTGCTCGGGGTCCAGGCGCGCCGCCAGCTCGGGCTCCTGGGTCGAGATCCCGGCCGGGTCACGGCCCGCCTGCCAGTCGTCGTAGTAGCCGGGCGCCGAGCCGATCGCGGCGTACTCGTCGGCGCGCTCGGGCGCGTTGTCGCCGAGGGCGATCATCGCCGCCACCCCGATCGAGACGGCGTCGGCGCCGAGGGCCAGCGCCTTGGCGACATCGGCACCGGTGCGGATCCCGCCGGAGACGATCAACTGGACCTCGCGATGCATGCCGAGCTCGGTCAGCGCCTGCACCGCCTGCGGGATGGCGGCCAGGATCGGGATGCCGACATGCTCGATGAACACCTCCTGGGTGGCGGCCGTGCCCCCCTGCATGCCGTCGAGCACGATCGCGTCGGCGCCCGCCTTGACGGCCAGCGCGACGTCGTAATAGGTGCGGCTGGCGCCGATCTTGATGTAGATCGGGATCCGCCAGTCGGTGATCTCGCGCAGCTCCCCGATCTTGATCTCCAGGTCGTCGGGGCCGGTCCAGTCGGGGTGCCGGCAGGCGCTGCGCTGGTCGATCCCGGTCGGCAGGTCGCGCATCTCGGCGACCCGGTCAGAGATCTTGTGCCCGAGCAGCATCCCCCCGCCGCCCGGCTTGGCGCCCTGCCCGATGACGACCTCGATCGCGTCGGCGCGCCGCAGGTCGTTGGGGTTCATCCCGTAGCGCGAGGGCAGCAGCTGGTAGACGAGCGTGCGCGAGTGCTCGCGCTCCTCGGGGGTCATGCCCCCATCGCCGGTCGTCGTCGAGGTCCCGACCTCGGTTGCCCCGCGGCCGAGGGCCTCCTTGGCCGGACCGCTCAGCGCCCCGAAGCTCATCCCGGCGATCGTGATCGGGATGTCGAGGTGGATCGGCTGACGGGCGAAGCGCGTCCCGATCGTCACATCGGTGCCGCAGCGCTCGCGGTAGCCCTCGAGCGGATAGCGCGAGACGCTCGCTCCGAGGAACAGGAGGTCGTCGAAGTGCGGCAGCCGGCGCTTGGCCCCGAAGCCACGGATGTCGTAGATCCCCTCGCGGGCCGCGCGCTGGATCTCGGCGATCGTGTCGCGATCGAAGGTCGCGGACTCGCGCAGTCCGGGTCGCCAGCCGTTGACCGCCATCAGTAGGCGTTGTCGACGTGGAAGGTGTAGAGCCGCCGCGCCGAGCCGTAGCGACGGAAGTCGGCCGGGTCGGCGTCAAGCTCGGCCCGGGCCAGCAGCTGCGCGACGTGCGCTCGGTGCTCGTCGCGCATCTCCTTGGCGACGCAGTCGGCGCCGAGGCCGGCCACGTGGCCCCGGACGAAGAGCTGCGCCTCGTACAGCGAGTCGCCGAGCGCCTCGCCGGCGTCCCCGCACACGACGAGGCTGCCCTTCTGGGCCATGAACGCGCTCATGTGCCCGACCGAGCCGCCGACGACGATGTCGGCGCCCTTGAGCGAGATCCCGCAGCGGGCCGACGCGTCGCCGTGGATGACGAGCGTCCCGCCGCGGGCGGTGGCGCCGGCCGATTGGCTCGCGCTCCCCGAGACGACGACGGTGCCCGACATCATGTTCTCGGCCGCCCCGACGCCGCAGTTGCCGCGCACGCGGACGGTCGCCTGCTGGTTCATTCCGGCGCAGTAGTAGCCGACGTGGCCGTCGATCTCGACCTCGTAGGGCGCGTCGAGCCCGACGGCGATGGCGTGGCGCCCGCCGGGGTGCGCGATGCGCACGCGCCCCACGGCGTCGGCGTCGTGCAGGCGCTGGTTCAGCGCGCGGACCGTGTCGACCTCGAGGTCGAACGACAGCAGCGCGTCGCGGACCTCCCCGGTCGTCATCCCGCGACCGGGGCCGGTGTCGGCGCGGTGCCCCAGCTGTAGACCCGGCCCGGCTCGGGCTCCCAGGTGACGGCGTCCTGGGCTCCGGGGAGGACCGCGATCGCCCGGTACTCGGAGGCCATCGCCACCCACTCCTCGGTCTCGGCCATGACCGCCGGCTTGCAGGCGATCGGATCGCGCAGCACGGCGAAGCCGTCGGCGGTTCCCACGGCGAACGTGTAGAAGCCGTCGAGATCGTCCAGGCACGCCTCGAGCGCCTGCTCGAGCGTCGCCCCCCGGCGCAGCTGCCACGTCAGGTATCCGGCCGCCACCTCGGAGTCGTTCTCGGTGGCGAAGACCATGCCCTCGCGCTGCAGGGAGCGTCGCAGCCGGTTGTGGTTCGACAGTGAGCCGTTGTGGACGAGGCACAGGTCCAGACCCGTCGAGAACGGATGCGACCCCTCTGTGCTGACCCGGCTCTCGGTGGCCATCCGGGTGTGGCCCAGCGCGTGGCTGCCGGCGATCTCGTGCAGCGTGAAGCGGCGCACGAACTCGGTCGGGAGCCCGGCCTCCTTGAAGATCTCGATCGTCTGACCGGCGCTCATCAGCGTCAGCTCGGGGTGCTGGGCGATCAGCCACGCCTGGACCTCGGCGGCGTCGCCCGCCACCTGGAGCACGGCGTGGGAGGCGCGCACCGACGGCGCCGACGCCTCACCGAACACGCCGGCCAGCTCCGCCGACAGCGCGTCCCACGGTGGGGCGCCGGCCGGGGAGTGCAACGAGACCTTGCACCAGCCGGCCGGTGCCGGGTCGCGGTAGAAGGCGACGCCGGCGCTGTCGGGCCCGCGGTCTGACAGCTGGGTGAGCATCGCCGCCAGCTGCCCGCCGAGCTGTGAGCGCAGGGCCTCGGATTTCGTGAACAGGCCGGCGATACCGCACATGACCGTCAGCGTAGACCGTGCCTACGGGCCCTCCAATGGCGGGGGCGGGCACACTTTGCATCGCGTATGTGGTGAAGGTAGCTACACCGGCAGGCGCTTCTGGGCGCGGCGAATCGTCTGCAGCGCCTCCCGCAGGTCGCTGCGGGCGATCGGGGCCAGCGTCCCCGGGTCCAGCACGTTGTCGGCCGCCGCGCCGGCGGCGATCAGCCGGGCGTGATGCTCGAAGCGGACCCGGGTGATGACCGCGAAGGCCTCGGCCAGCGCGTCGGCATCCCCGCGCGGCAGCCCGCCGGCCGCCGCGGCGGCCTCGATGCGATCGAGCGTCGGCGAGATCGTGACCCCGTTGGCCAGGGCGTGATAGCGGACGAGGTTGACGAGCGGGATGATCGCGCCCGCCTTGAGGTCGAGCCGGCCCTGGCGATCGGTGCTCAGCTGGGCTCGGAAGCCGAGCGCGACCGGCAGGCCGGCCGCCGAGCGGGCGATCAGCCGCATGAACTGCGGGTGCTCACGGGCATCCCGGACCCGCGCGCTCAGCTCCGCGGTCAGCGCCAGGCCCCCGGCCGCCGGCCGGAAGTCAAAGGCGACGCTGGCCCGGACGAGGTGGGACTCGTCGGGCTCGGTCAGGCACTCCTCGAACGTGCGCAGCCACTCGCCGCGGCTCATCCGCCAGCGGCGATCGCCGGCCAGGACCCCGTTGTTGTCGACGCCGATCCCGCACGCGGCGAGGCCCGCGTTGACGTCGGCGCCGAGGCGGGCGAAGTACTCATCGGGTCCCCCCGTGCCGTAGGCGAGCGCGTTGTCCTGATCGGAGGCGAGCGTGAACTCCCGTCGGGCGGCCGAGCCGAGGTCGAGCCACGCCCACGCCGCCGGTGCCGGGCCGCGGCGCGAGATGGAGAAGTCGATCAGCCGGGTGACGACCGCGTCGTGGGCCAGACTCAGCACCCGGCCGAGGTCCCGGGGCGGCACGCCGGCCCGCGCCAGCGCCGCAAACAGGGCCGGCAGGTGCGACACCGCGCGCTGGAGCACGGCCGCGTCCGGGGCGCCGAGGATCGTGTGGCGCAGCCCGATCGGGCTGCGCGCGTCCAGTCCGACCAGGTCGCGGGCGGAGAGGATGCCGCACACCCGGCCGCCCTCGACGACGGCCAGGTGCTCGGCCCCGGCGGCGACCATGTCGACGGTCGCCTCGATCGCCAGCTGGCCGACCGGCACCGTCGCGACGGGCGCGCGGGCCAGCGTCCGCAGCGGCGTCTCGAGCGTCGCCCGGCCCTCGGCGAGGGCCGCCCGGACCTCGGCGTCGCCGAGGATCGCCAGCCCCTCGGGCCCGCCGCCGGGCCCGTCGGACGTGACGAACAGCGCGGTGACGTCCGGCGATTCGAGCTGTGCCAACCCCTCGCGCAGCGGCGCGTCAGGGGCGGCGAACGTCGCCGGGCGCATGATCGCCGACACCGGGGTGGTGCCGACCTCGTGCAGCCCGTGGACGGTCTGGCCGGCGTAGGTCAGGCGCTGGCGCATGCTCTGGGCCACGTAGGCGACCCCGGCCTCGGTGGCCAGCACCCGCCGGGCGTCGGCGCCGTCCAGCAGCGCGCACGACGACGGCTCGCGGGCGCGCACCGTGAACGTGGGCGCCATCCCGGTCAGCAGCGACGGGTGCCCGAAGCACTCCCCCGGCTCGAGCACCGAGATCACCTCACCCTGATGCACGAGCTCCATCGAGCCGGTGAGGATCACCCACAGCCCCGGCGCGGGCGCCCCGTCCTCGCTGAGGACGACCGCTCCGGCCGCCTGCTGATGACGGCCGGCGCGATCGGCCAGCTCGGCTAACGAGCGCCGGCTCGAGGCGGTCGAAGGGCGGATGCTGGGCGAGGAATGTGTCCAGGTGCTCCATGTCGCAACCCGCAATTGTGTTGTGATCGCGCCTTGCCAGCGACCGGCGACGTGTCAGGGTAATCACTCATCGCCCAACGGACCAGGAGGCCAGATGCCGGATGACGTGACCGCGCCCGGAGGCACGCAGGACGAGCTCGTGTATGCGTCGGCCGGTCTTCCCAAGACCACGAACTGGTGGGGCGCGTTCGTCATCGGGCTGGCGGGGACGATCCTGGTCACCGGAATCGCGCCGGTGATGGTCACCGAGCTGGGCGCCGCCTCGGTCCCGGTGATCGTCATCATCACGATCACCGGCTACCTCGTCTGCCTGCTCCTGGCCGAGCTCTCGGCGATGATGCCCGACCGCTCGGGCGGTCTTCCCTCCTACGCCTATCCGGCGTACAAGGAGAAGTGGCCTCGCTTCGCCGAGCACGTCAACGGCTTCACCGCCTGGGCCTACTGGCTGGGGTGGTTTCCGGTGGCGCCGCTGAACATGATCCTCGCCTCGCTGTACATCGCCGATCGCTTCAACCTGACCGGCGGCTCGTTCTCGCCGCTGGGCACGCCGATCACCTGGTGGACGCTCGGGATCTCGGTCGTCGGCCTGATCCTGCTCGTCGATCCCCGCCGTGCGCGGCCTGCGATTCGGCACCGGTTTTGCGACCGTCCTAGCGGTCCTGTCGATGATCCCGCTGACGTTCCTGGCCATCGCGTGGATCTTCCATCCGTCGGTCGTCGACTTCGGCCAGCTGTTCCACTTCCGCCACACCGACGGCACCGGGCTTCTTCCATGGCCTGTTCGGGCATGGCTGGCTGACGTTGTACATCGCGTTCTCGTTCCTGCTCACCTGGAACGTGATCGCCATGGAGGCGGCCGCCTGCTACATCGGCGAGACGCGCAACCCCGACCGCGACGCCAAGATCGCGATGAACCTCGAGGGGCTGTACGGCCTGTTCATCTACACGATGATCCCGGTGGCGTTCATCATCGTCATCGGCGTCAGCGCGCTCGGCAGCACCTCGATCGATCCCAAGACGATGTTCGTCACCTTCGCCTCCAAGGTGTTCGGCGCCGGCACCGGCTCGCAGATCCTCAACTGGCTGGTGGCGATCATGCTCATCCTCGCCCTGATCCTGTCGGCGCTCAACGCGATCACCGGCACCGCGCGGTCGCTGCATCAGATGTCGACCGACGGCCAGTTCCCGCAGGTTCTTCCAGAAGGTCAACGCGCACGGCGTCCCCGACCGGGCGATGATCTTCAACGTCGTCTGCTCGATCCTCGTCGTGTTCGCCGGCGGGGCGGTGCAGATCTACACGCTCTCCAACGTCGGCTACCTGGCTTCGTTCCTCCCGGTGCTCGTCGGCTACTTCCTGCTGCGCAAGTACCGGCCGAACGTGCGGCGGCCGTTCCGGCTGCCCGAGTGGATGAAGTACGTGGCGCTGGCGATCGCGCTGCTGTACGCGGTCATCTACTTCTACGGCGGCCCGGTGTACGCCTCGTGCGCGTGCAACGCCGCCGGCACCAAGACGCTGCCGTACTACTTCATCGGCTGGGGCGTGCTCCTCGCCTACCTGCCGCTGTACTGGTATCGCAAGCGCGTCGAGGACAAGCGCGATGCGCCCGCGGTGGAGACGGCGCCCGCGGCCGGAGGCATCGCCGCCGGCGGAGCGGGCGATTGAGCGCCACGGCAACATCCGCGGACGTGTCCACGAGCCGCCCCGACGAGCGCTTCGAGCGCATCCTGCTCGCCTCCGAGGGGCGCGAGATCCCGAAGGCGGCGATCGCGCGGGTGCGGGAGCTGGCGGCGCCCGGCGGCACCGTGCGCGTGTTCTCGATCGCTCGCGTGCACGGCACGGCGTTCGGCATGCCGAGCCCGGGACTGCTGCCGACCAAGAAGGAATGGGCCGCCCAGCGCGAGCTCGTGCAGGCGGCGATCACGCGCCTGCGGCGCGCGGGACTGGACGCCGAGGGTCACGTGCTCGGGACCCGCAACGCGACCAAGAAGATCCTCCAGGAGGCCGCCGCGCACGGGTGTGAGGCGATCGTGATGGCGGCCGACCCCGATCGCAACCGGGTCGTGGCGACCGCGATGTGGAGCCAGGAGCCCCAGCGGGTGCGCCGCAAGGCGCGCCTGCCGGTGTTCCTGGTGCCGTCGGGCTAGTGCCTGGCCTAGGCGGGGTCGGTTCGCCGGCGGTGACCGGCTGAGCGATGCCCGTGTCGTCGGCGGCGGCTTCGTTGCCGAACTCGTCGACCTCGCCCGCGGGGGGCGGATTCTCGGCGGCGTAGCGACGCGCGTCCTTCCTGGCCGCCTTCTCCTGGCGGCGCTCACGCAGGCGGCTCTCGCGGGAGAGCTTGGCCATCGTGGTCTTCTTCTTGCCTCGTGAGGACATGGCGTCTCCTTGAGGCCCAGCGCGAAAGCGGCGGGACCAGAGGCCCCGCCGCCATCAGCGGACGGGCTAGAGGGTCTGTACGTTGGCCGCCGACGGACCCTTGGGGCCCTGCTCGGCGTCGTAGCTGACCTTCGCGCCCTCGGTCAGCGACTTGTAGCCGCCGCCCTGGATCGCGGTGTGATGGACGAACAGGTCCTTGCCCTGGTCATCGGGAGTGATGAACCCGAAGCCCTTGTCGTCGCTGAACCACTTAACGGTTCCTTCTGGCATGTTGGTGCCTTCCTCCGGTCGTGTGCACTGCGAAACGCGGAGGGCGCTGACGAGCAACGACTTGCGGAGACGCGGGGCACTGCGGTGTTATTGGGCGAATGCCCGATGGGCTCACCATACCGCATCTCTCGTCCGTCGCTCCGCGGTGCTACGGTCGTGCGACGGGCGTGTCTCGTCCGTGAGGCTCGCTGGCCGACGAAGCGAGCCCCGAGCATTCAGCCTCGCGCCGGCGACCGGAAGGACTCGGATGTTCTTGAAGCCGCGATGGATTCTTGCTCTCGCCGTGACGCTTTCACCGGGTGCGGTCACTTGAAGACCGCTCGCGAGCGGGCCGAGGAGAAGCGCCAGGAGAAGCTCGAGCACGTCCAGCAGGAGGTGGAGAAGGGCTCGCTCGTCATCCGCAAGATGACCGACGAGGAGCGCCAGCGCTATCCGCCTCGCCCGGCCGCGCCGAATCGACGCGGCAAGCGATGAGCGCCGATTCCGATGGGCTGGTGGCCCGGCTGCGGAACCTGAGCGGCGCTCGGCAGACGCCCGACGTCGTGTCCGGGTTGCGACCGGCGTCCGACGAGGACCCGGATCTCGCCCCGCTGGCGGCGCTCCAGGCGCGCGTCGCGCATCTCGAGCAGCTCGTCCAGGGACTGCAGGACTCGGTCTACCGCGAGGCCCAGCGTCATGACCGGCGGGTCTCCGAGCTCGAGGGGCGCCTCGATCCGGCCGCGCTCGCCACGGCCCTCGAGCAAGAAGCTCGCGACCGGCGGGTGTAGGCGTCGATGACGGCGTTCTTCATCCCCGATGGTCCCGGCCCGGCGGGCGAAGCCGTCTACCAGCGGCTGCGCCGCGAGACCGAGTCGCGCATGGGCCGCCCGCCGCGCCGGCGGCGGATCATGGAGCTGTGGACGCGCCGCGGCAACCTCGACTGCATCACGACCGTTGGCGCGCCCGACCCGATCTCGGGCGACATCGTCACCGCGATCTTCGACATGGGTCCCCATCAGCCGTTCGTCATCTACCGCCAGCATCCCGGCATGTCGCCGGAGGAGGGCTACGAGGTGCTCGGCTGCAGCGCCTACTCGGTGTCGGAGTTCACGCTGTGAAGCCGCTGCACGAGATCGAGGAGATCCACGCCGAGGTCAACCATTACCGCGACAGCGTCGCCCTGCTGCGGGCCCGGCTCTACCGCCGGGGCATCGGGACCAACCAGCGGCTGCAGGAGCTCGAGCGCAAGCTGGAGAGCGCCCGCCTGCGCCTGCGCGCCGCCCGCTCCCGGACGACCCGCACCCCGTGACGGCGCGACCCCGCACCCCGTGACGGCGCGACGGATTATGCTCCGCCGGACGTGAACCCCGTCACCGAGATCACGATCGTCGGCGGCGACCGTCTTCAGGTCGAGGGAGACGCCAAGCAGATCGAGTCGCAGATCCTCGCCGCGGCCCGCGGCTCGATCCTCGAGTTCGCCTGGATGACCGACGCGCGCACCGGCCAGCCGGTCGGCGTCAACCCCGATCAGGTGGTCCTCCTGCGCGCGATGGCCGGCACCGACGGCGCGCCCATGCCGCCGCCCGACTGAGCCTCAGCTCAGCGCCACCGGCTCACGGGGCAGTCGGGCCGGCTCGAACTCGCCGAGCAGCTCGGCCGCTCCCGACACCCGCGCGCGGTCCCGCGCGAGCCCGAGCGTGTGCGCCAGCAGCGCGAGCGTCGCGCTGACCGGCTCACCGCGGTCGGCGAGCGTCGCCGCGCCAAGAGAGGCCGCAGGCTCCCAGTGCAGAGGCCGCGTCGGCGAGGGCGCGAACCGACCGTCGCCCCCCATCGATCAGACGATCTTGCCCGGGTTCAGGTGCCGGCCCGGGTCGGTGCCATCGAACAGGGCGGCGAGCATCGCCACGCCGGGGGCGGAGATGTCCTGCTCGAGCCAGCGGGCATGCTCGGTCCCCACCGCGTGATGGTGCGACAGCGTGGCGCCGTGATCGACGAAGCACTGCTGGACCGCCGACTT
This sequence comes from uncultured Solirubrobacteraceae bacterium, assembly GCA_963744845.1. GTDB lineage: Bacteria > Actinomycetota > Thermoleophilia > Solirubrobacterales > Solirubrobacteraceae > Palsa-465. The sequence goes on along the minus strand of CAVUVE010000004.1, from coordinate 604,856 downwards.
GACGACGTCGTACTCGGCGATCATGTCGCCGCCGGGCGAGGGCACGAAGGCGAACGTGAAGTACAGGCAGGCGCCGGCGTGGTAGCTGTGGGAGAGGTGACACATGAAGTATCCGCGGACCCCGAGCGCAGCGAACGCCTCGTGGGTGGCGGCGGCGACGGCGTCGTAGACCGCGGTCAGCCGGCTCCACGGCATCGCCGTCTCCGACACGTCGCCGACGGCCCCGCGGTCGAGCAGGAAGTCGCGGATGTAGGGCGTGTCGAACTTCTTGCGGTCATACAGCGCGCCCGGCCCTGAGCCGATGCACAGTCCGCCGTGGGCCTTGACGATCCGCCCCACCGCCCGCCGGCGGGCGGCGACCTCGCGCCGGCTGCCCTCGTAGCCGATGAACGACAGGCACATCGCGTGCACGTCGAATCCGCGCCGGCGCCGCAGATACTGGCGCAGCGCCCACGACTGGAGGCGATCGAACACCGTCGGGTTCTGGCGCAGCGCGAACGAGAACTGCGTCTCGTTGGCGTCCGAGACCCGCGTGACCGAGACCGGGCACCCGCGGGCGGCGATGTCGCGCATCGCGGCCAGGCCGTCGCCGAACGTCGGGAACAGGTAGCCGAGGATCGTGCGCTGCTCGGAGACCCGGTGCACCTGGACGGTCGCCTCGGTGATGATCCCGAGGCGCCCCTCGGAGCCGAGCACCATCTCGCGCACGCTCGGGCCGCTCGAGGTCGCTGGGACGGGTCGAATGACGAGTGTTCCCGACGGGGTGACGACGCGCAGGCCCTTCGTCAGATCGGCGACGTCGCCGTAGCGATCTGACTGCATGCCCGACGACCGGGTGGCGATCCAGCCGCCGAGCGTCGAGTGGGGAAACGAGTCGGGGAGATGGCCCATCGTGTAGCCGGCCGCCGCCAGCTGCTGTTCGAGCGCCGGCCCCATGACGCCCGCCTGGACGCGGGCCAGGCGCGAGGCGTGATCGATCTCGAGCACCTTGTCCAGGCGCGTCAGATCGATGGAGAGGATCGGCCGCGTCTCGTCGAGGGGCGGTTCCAGCGAGCCGGAGATCGACGAGCCGCCGCCGAACGGGATGACGACGGCATCGAAGCTCACCGCCGCGCGGAGGACCGCCGCCACCTGATCCTCATCGCCCGGGCGCACGACGGCGTCGACGACCCGGCCGAGATCGCGGCGGCGCTGGAGGATCAGATCACGCAGCGACTTGCCGCGACCGTGGACGACGCGATCCTCGGGATCGGTCGAGACATACCGCGGCGTCACGGCTTCCTCGAGCGCGCTGCGCAGGCCGTCCGGCAGCCGCGGGGCGGGCACGTCGAGGTCGGCGAAGCGCGGCGGCGGCGCCGTCGGGGCGCCCACCCTGAGCCCGAGGACGCGCTCGATGAACGGCGCCAGATCGGGCTTGTCGGCATGCGTGAAGTCCATGCCCTCGGGCCCCCACCCCCACCATTTCATCGTGGCCATGTCGTGACCATAGCCCGCGGACCGGGGCCGAGCCGGGCCCGTGATGCACTGCTCAGTGGTGCGCTGCGGAGGACCGCCGGTGGCTCGCCCGCGCGGCGGCCGCCAGCGAGGGCTCGTCGGGACCGCTCGGGGTGGAGGGGACGCGCTCGAGGATCCGCTCCGGCGTGATCCGGTCGCGGATCGCGACGTCCAGCGCGGACTCCCACAGCGGCGTCTCGACCTTGGCGAGCGTCTTTCCGACCGTCGTCCCCAGCCCCTTCCAGCCGATGCCCAGGGCGGTGAGGATGACGCCGGCGCCGCTGACGATGCCGGCGGGATCATCGGCGGCGAGCATGACCACGATCCCGGCCACGAACAGCACGACGGCGGCCACGAGCAGCGGCGCGTGGTGTTTGAGCACCGGCTTGGCCAGCCGCGCGGTGCTCTGCAGCAGGCTCTCCCCCGCGGCCAGGTAGTCGGAGTTCTCGAGCATCTGCGTGCCCCGCTTCTCGCCGGAGATGAGGCTGCGCCACAGGCGGCCCTCCGCCAACAGCTGCGCCCGGTCGAGGTCTTCCTGCGCCGCGTCGCCGGGCGGCCGGGCCGCCCAGCGGCCCCATTCCTCCAGCGAGCTGGCGACGACGTGCCCGGCGTGCTGCGGCAGCACCGTCGCGAGATCGCGCAGCCACGCCGCGAGCGTGGCCACGCGCACCGGCGAGAGCTCCCGGCGCCAGTCGGTGGGGTTGCGCGTCAGGTCGGCGAGCGCGCGGCCGAGCCCGTAGCCCTTGCCCAGGCGGAAGTCCGCGCCGGTCAGCGTCGCCAGCACCTCGATGTGGAAGGCCTCGACGGCGGCGTCGCGCTCAGCGCCCGTCACCCCCTGCACCGCGTCGGCGAAGATCTCGGCATTGGGGACATCGAGACCGGCGGCGGCGATCGTCCACCACAGCTTGGTGATCCCCGCCTGGACCTGGTAGAGCCCGACGCGGGCGTACTCGTCGGCGGTCAGGTCCGACAGCGCGGGCAGGTGGTCATCGGCGCCCGGGAGCTCGGGCGGCGGGGGATCGGGGCGATAGATCTCGGCGATCTGCCAGCCGAGCGCGAACGCGATCCCGACCCGGGGATCAGGCGAGCCGTGGGCGGTGCGCTTGGCCTGCTCGAGCGCCGCGTCGGCCAGCGCCTTGACCGCCCCTTGCGGATCGTCACTCACTGCAATTCCTCTCCCCGTTCTCCTCCGCTTGCCCCGAGCCTCTCCGATGAACGCACGCCCGTCAAGGGCTGGGCGACCGCGGTCAGGCGGCGTCGGGGCGGCCGTGCAGCCGGGCCAGCTTGATCGCCAGCTCGAGCGACAGGAGGTCATCGGAGTCGAGCTCGAGCCCGGTCAGCTCCTCGATGCGCCCCAGGCGCTGGCGCAGCGTATTGGGGTGGATGTAGAGCGCCCGGGCGGACTCGATCACGCTGCGCCGCTCGGACAGGTAGCGCTCGAGCGTGTCGAGCAGGGCGGTGCGGCGGCGGCGGTCGTAGGCGATGAGGCGATCGACGGCGGCGCGCATGCGATCGCGCGGGGCGTCGTCGGCGGCGATCTGCACGAGGTAGCGGTAGGCGCCGACCTGCGAGTAGCCGATCGCGCCGCCGTCGTGGACGAGCGCGCGGGCGATCGTCGCCGCGTCGCGCGCCTCGCGGTAGGCATCGGCCGCGTCGGCCGTCGCCGAGCGGGCCTCGGAGACCCCGATCGCAGCGCCGTTGGCCTGACCGAGCTCCCGGCACTCGCGGACGAGGACCTCGCTGGCGCGCCCGCGCGGACCGAACGAGAGCAGCGCGCGCACCGGCCCGGGTCCGGCCTCGATCGCCGAGCGGGGCGCCAGCTCGGCGAGGGCCTGACCGAGTGTCTCGGCGGCCGCGCGCCACTGCACCGACGATTGATCAAGCGCTCCCGCCGGCTCGGCGCACACCATCAGATAGGGAGCCGTCAGGTCGCAGCGGACCTCGGCGGCCTTGGCGGCGGCAAACGCCGTCGCCCCCGCGGCCAGCGCCTCGAACAGGTCCTTGATCGTGTTCGCCTTGGTCAGCCCCTCGATCAGCTCCGCGCGTTTGATCGCGACCGCCGCCAGGTGGGCGATCGCCCGCGCGATCTCCGCCTCCTCGTCGCCGAACACCCCGTCGCGGGTCGAGGCGGCGCACATCAGTCCGACGCGCTCACCGGCGGCAACCGGCGTGACGATCAGGTCGCCGACGTTCAGCGACGGCCACAGGGTCTGGGCCGGTGAGCGGATTCCACGGTCCTCGATCGCCGCCAGGGTCAGCTCGGACGCCGACACCGTCGCCGGCGGGCCCAGCGTCTCGGGCACCGAGGCGAGCAGGGCCAGCGTCTCGCCGTCGGCCTGCAGGCGCAGCAGCTGGCAGACGTCGGCACCGAGCAGCCGGGCCATGCCCTGCACGAGCACCGGCCCGAGCTCGGCGGTGCCGGAGGCGGCAGCCACGTGCTGGGTGAGCTCGGAGAGGCCGGTGAGCAGATCGACCCGGCGGCGCTCCTCGTCGTAGAGCTGGGCGTTCTCGATCGCGCCCGAGACGAGCGAGGCGATGTGCGCCAGCAGCTTGAGCGTGTCTTCGCCGAACGTGTGCGGCGCCTTGGTGTGCAGGACGATCACGCCGATCGTCTCCCCCGCCCGGGACAGGATCGGGACCGCCGCCATCGACTGGAAGCGCTCCTCCTGCAGGAGCGGCACGTACTTCATCCGCGGATCGTCCATCGCCTGGTCGCGGATGAACTCGGGCGTTCGGTGGCGGGCGACCCAGCCGGTCAGGCCCTCCTGCACCGAGAAGCGCACGTTCCCGACCGCCTCGCCGAACACCGGCGAGGCGGCGCGGATCGTCAGCTGCCCGTCCTGAAGCAGGTAGATGAAGCAGGCGTGACAGCCGGTGGCCTCCGTCGCCAGATCGACGACGCCCTGGAGCATCGGCTCCAGTCCCGCGGAGGAGGAGACGAGCTTGATCACCCCGTACAGGGTGCGGTTCTCCTCGCGCAGGCCGCGGACCTCGGTGGCGTCCGGCATGGTCGATTCAGCGCTGATCTCGGACCTCCTATGTGCGCGGTGCACATGCTCAGGGGCCCGAACGGGGGCCCTGCGACCATTGTGCAGCACAGCGCCCGGCGGATAGAACTCGCGTATGAACGACGCCCCCCGCGACGCCGACGACGTCTCAAAGATCGTCACCGATAACGGAATCGAATTCCTGTTCGCGCAGTTCGTGGACATGCACGGCAAACCCTCGGCCAAGCTCGTGCCCGCCCACCACCTCGACGACCTGCTCACCGAGGGCGCCGGCTTCGCTGGCTTCGCCGCCGGCGACATCGGCCAGGGGCCCGACGATCCGGACATGATCGCCATGCCCGACCCGTCGACGCTGACGATCCTCCCCTGGCGGCCGACCGTCGCGCGCCTTGCCTGCGACGCCACGGTCGAGGGCGAGGAGTGGCCGTACTGTCCACGGACGATCCTGCGCCGCGCCCTCGCCCGCGCGGCCGACATGGGCTATGAGCTGAAGATCGGAGCCGAGCTGGAGTACTTCCTGCTGCGCCGCGCCGACGACGGTTCGCTGCAGCTCGCCGACCCGCTCGACACCCTCGACCAGCCGTGCTACGACATGCGCGCCCTGACGCGCAACCTCGACTTCATGTCCGAGGTCTCGCACGCGGTCACCGGCCTGGGCTGGGACAACTACGCCAACGACCACGAGGACGCCAACGGTCAGTTCGAGCAGAACTTCGCCTACGCGGATGCGCTGACGACCTGTGACCGGGCGATCTTCTTCCGCTACATGGTCGAGTCGCTGGCCCAGCAGCGCGGCCTGATCGCGACGTTCATGCCCAAGCCGTTCGCGCACCTCACCGGCAACGGCTGCCACTTTCACGTCTCGCTGTGGAAGGACGGGGAGAACGTGTTCGAACGCTCACCCGAGGATGACCCGCGAGGGCTCGGGCTCTCCGAGCTCGGCTACAACTTCGTCGGCGGGCTCAAGGCCAACGCCAAGGCCTACATCGCCGTGACCGCGCCGACCGTCAACTCCTACAAGCGGCTGATCGTGGGGGCGCCCTCGAGCGGTGCCACGTGGGCTCCCGCCTACGTCAGCTACGGCTACAACAACCGCACCCAGATGCTGCGTGTGCCGGCCCCGGGGCGGATCGAGGATCGCACCGTCGACGGCTCCTGCAACCCCTACCTGGCGGCAACGGCGATGCTGACCGCCGGCCTGGACGGGATCGAGCGCGGGCTCGACCCCGGCGAGCCCAACTCGGACAACCTGTATGAGATGAGCCCCGAGGACCGTGCCGCCGCCGGGATCGAGCTGCTGCCGACCAACCTGCTCGACGCCACCCGCGAGCTGGCCGCCAACGACGCGCTTCGCGCCGGGTTTGGCACGACCCGCGACGGCGACTACATCGACTACTTCGTCAAGGTCAAGCAGGCCGAGGCCAAGGCCGCCCACGAGCAGATCACCGACTGGGAGCTCAAGCGCTACCTGCAGCTGTTCTGAGCCGGTGCGCGATTGACCGCTCATGGCGGGCAGATCGCGCACTCGCCGTCACATCCGGCGCGGACCGCGCAGCTGAGCGGCGGCGGCCCGCAGCGAGCCCACCGTCTGCGGCGCCACCGCGTCGAGATGGCCGGCCAGGGCAATGAACGCCTTGGCCGTCGTCAGCGCGTCGCCGAGCGCGTGGTGCGGGGTCTCGCCGGGGATCCCGAGCAGCGCGCACAGCCGCGCCAACGACAGGCCAGCCGGCGCGATTCCGTCGCGCTCGCGCAGCCACAGCCGCCCCAGCGCCTCGGTGTCGGCCTCGGCGGGCAGGCGCACCCCCCGGCGGCGCAGCTCGCGCCCCAGGAACGTCCGCTCCACCACCGCGGTGTGGAACACCGGCACCCGCCCGGCGAGCATCGCCACCAGCTGATCGACCGCTTCGGACAGCGGCGGCGCGCTCGCCAGGTCGACGGAGCGCAGCTTGTGGACGAGCACGGCGCCGTGCGCCGGGGCGCGGTCGGGGCGGGCGAGGGCGTACATCGCCTCCCCGAGGGCGATCGCGCCTCCGAGCACGGGCACGGCGCCGATCGCGATGATCTCGTCGGAGCGCTCGAGACCCGTCAGCTCGAGGTCGACGACGCACCAGCCGGCCGCCCGCCACGGCGTGTCGGCCGCGGGAAGCCCCGGCAGCCGGCGCGCGAGCAGTCTCACCGGCGCAGCTCGCCGGCGACGGCGCTGACCGCGCGAAACACGTCGCGCAGGTGCCCCCGGGTCAGCGGCGTCATCGCCGCCGGGTCGAGCAGATCGTCGACCGGCTCACCGGCCGCCAGGAGCTCGAGGTGGTGCACGATGCGCAGCTCGAGGGCCAGCTCGAACGCCTCGGAGAGCGTTGCCGCCTGATCGGCGCTCAGCACCCCCTCGGCGGCCGCCGCGGCCAGCCGCTCCGGGGTCGAGCCCCCGACCACATCGGCGGCCGCCGCCGCCCAGGTGCCGATCGCGGCGACCGGGACGATCGCCGCCGCGCGGATGTTGAGCCGCGGCTCACGGCCGGCGGCCGACAGGACGCTGTCGGCGTCAAATCCGGTCGGCGGGACATGGGCGAAGGCGGCCCGGGCCAGCTCGGAGACGACGCGCTCGTGGGCGTCGGCGGCCGTCGGCAGCGGGTCCACCGGGGTGCCCCACAGCACCCGTCGATCGGCGAGCACGGCGACGTCGCCGCGCGCCAGCCAGCCCTCTGCGGTGGCGAGCTCGATCGTGTCGCTGACCCCGCAGCGGCGCAGCGCCGCGCGGATCGCCTCCAGCCCCGGAGCGTCCGTGTCACCGATCAGGGCGCCGCGCCGCGTCGAGCCCGGGGTCAGCTCGCGCCGCGCCTGGCTGCCGAGCGCGACGTAGACGAGCGCCGGGTCGGCGTCGACGAGCTCCAGCGCGCGGGCACACAGTGCGTCGGCGAGCGCCGACAGGACGCGCGCCAGTTCGAGCGCGGGGACGCTCGAGGCGTGCAGCTCCAGCATCAGCGCCGGCAGCCGCGCGGCGGTCTCGGCGACCGCGTCGAGGTTGCGCGCCCGCGCGATCGCGCGCCGGGCCCCGAACCACGAACGCGGCTGGGCGGCGAACAGGTCGGCGTCCTCGAGCACCCCGATCAGGTGCCCGCGCTCGGACACGACCGGCGCGTGGCGGATACCCCGCTCGAGCATCTCGTAGAGCACGTCGGCGCCCAGCCGGTCCGGAGCGACGACATAGGCCGGCGCCGTCATCGCCGAGTCGACGCGGACCCCGCCGTTGCGCCCGACGGCCAGCACCCGGCTGCGCAGGTCACGGTCGGTGAGGATCCCCACCTGACCGTCCTCGAGCATGACGACCGCCGCCGTCGCGCCGGCTCGCGTCATCCGTTCGGCCACCGTGCCGATGCTCTCCGACGGCTTGGCGGTCACCGTCGCCGAGCGGATCAGCTTGGCCACCGGTTCCACGCCCTCGGGGGCGGCGCCGGCCCGCAGCTCGCGCCGGCGCGCCCGGTCCAGCAGCGGGCGGGCCACGGCCACCGGGATCCGGTAGCAGAGCGTGTCCTCGGCAGCGCTCGCCTCGAACCCCGGGGGCAGACCGGACAGCATCGCGGCGTGGCCGAACGTGTCGCCGGGGCCGAGCAGGTCGAGCAGCCGGCCCTCGTGGGTGATGTCGACGGCCCCGGAATGGATCACCCGCAAAAACGTCACCGGGCCGCCGTCCTCGGAGAGGATCACCGACCCCCGGAGGTGAAACTCGATCGCCGCCTGCGCGGCCACGTCGGCGAGCTCATCCACGGCCAGCGCATCGAACGGCGCTCGCTGAGCGAGGAAGCGAACGATCTCGCTCAGACCGGCATCCAGCTCGCGGGTCACGGCGCACACCGTACCGGCGCTCGCTCAGCGCAGCAGGCCGAGACGCTGGGCGCGCCGCACCGCCTCGGTGCGGTTGCGCACCCCCAGCTTGCGATACACGGCGCTCGAGTGCTCCTTGACGGTGTGCCGAGATAGATGCAGCGACTCGCCGATCTCGGGGTTGGTGGCCCCGGAGGCCATCAGCTCGAGCACCGCCCGCTCGCGCTCGGACAGCCCCAGCGCCGCCTGGCGGTCGTGGCGCTCGAACACCGTCCCGCCCAGGCCGACCATCCGTACCGCGCCGGCGATCCGCCGGGCCGGCCAGTCCTTGTAGGCAAAGCCCGAGGCGCCGGCGGCCCGCGCCGCTTGGGCCGAGATCTCCCCGGCGCCGGAGAACAGCAGCACTCGGGTCGCCGGCTCGGCGGCGCGCAGGCGCTCGCACACCTCGGCGCCGGACTCCTCCCCGATGAACAGGTCGACGAGCGCCACGTGGGGCCGGTAGCGGCCGACGAGCTTCAGCGCCTCGGTCCCCGAGTGGGCGGAGACGCAGCGCTCCACCCACGGCTGCTGGGTGAGCATCAGCCGAAAGCCCCAGTGCACGACGTCGTGGTCATCGACGACGAGCACCCGCAACCGTTCGGGGCTGCGGTCGCCCTGCTCGTCGGTGGCGATGCTCAGCTCGTCAGTCATCGTCGCCCTCGTGGGGGACGACCAACCGCACCTGCCAGATTCCGGGCTGCCGCTCGCCGAACTCCACCACGCCATTGAACTGCAGCGCCTCCAGGGCGGCGAGGCGCAGGCCCATGCCCGCCCGCCGCCGGGCGGTGCCGACGCCGTCGTTGACCACCTCCAGCCAGAACGCGCCGTCGCCCCGGCCCACGCGCACCGACACCCGGGTCGGCGCGGCGTGCTTATGGGCGTTGCGCACGGCCTCGATCAGCACCGACTGGGCGAGCGGCTCGAGCACCGCCGGCACGTCGCCCTTCTCGCCCTGCTCGAGCGCCAGGCCGAGGTCGGGGTGCTCGCGAGACAGGCGCTGCACCTCGGCGGTGAGCGTCGTGCGGGTGGCGCGGGGAGCCCGTCCGAGCGGGCGCTGCAGCGCCGTGCGCAGGTCGGTGAGCGCCGCCTGGGTCTCCTCGGCGCAGCGCTGGCGGGCGGCCGCGGGCAGCTCGCCCTCGCCGTCGAGCGCCATCGAGACCCCGAACAGGCGCTGGATCACGCCCTCATGGATGTCGCGGGCGAGGTCGATGCGCTGCTCGAGCTGGCTGGCACGCTCGAACTGAGTCGACACCGAGCGCGACACCGACGCGAGCGCCGCCGCCTTGCCCAGCGTCCACAGGAGCGTCCGGTCGGCGTCGAGCAGCGGCGGCTCAGACATCAGGCGGTCGGCGAAGATCACGCCCAGCTCGCGGCCGGCGGCGGCCATCGGCGCGCACACCAGGCGCGCCGGCTCGGCGACGACCGACGCGAACTCGTCGGTGACCTCGCCGGCGAGATCGCCGACGACCTCGACCACGCGATCGGTGGCCAGCGCCCGCCCGGCGATCGGCGCCGACTCGACGGTGACGTGGGCCCCGGCGAACGGCTCGATGCTCATCCCGTGCGCCCCGGCGGCGCGGACGCGGCGGTCGGCGCTGTCGTAGCGGAAGATGATCGCCCGCCGCATCCGGGCCAGGCGGCAGACCGCCTCGCACAGCCGGTCGTAGAAGTCGTCGGCGGTCGAGCCGGCTTCGGACTGGGAGAGCACCTCGACGAACAGCTCGAGCGCGCCGATGCCCAGGCCGGTTCCGGGGTCGCGCGCCGCCCCGGTGCTCACGGCCGCGCCCGATCGTTGTTCGAGGCGCGCCTCAGGCGGCGTGGGCGGGCATCAGGCCCAGTCGCAGCGCCTGCTCGGGCGCCAGATACACGCGCCACCGCTGAGAGCAAGACGGGCACCGGCATTGGACCGACGGATCGTAGCCCCGCAGGCTCCCCTCCCACTCCACGTCGTCGCCGCACAGGCACATCGGGCAGGCGAGCGAGGCGTGAACGAGCGCGTCCGGGTCATCCGGGCGAAAGCGCGCGATGTCGACAAGCGAAGCGATGACCGCAGTGTCGCGGTCATCGCCGCCCCGGGCAAACCATCGACGGGCCCGACCCCCCACGTGGGGGGAGCGCCGCCGCCGGCTACGGCTGGCCGCTCGGGAGTTCGTGCTCGCGCATCGCGTGCGCGAACTGGAGGAACTCCTCCTGGAACTCGTGAAGCCGGAACGGCTGGCCGGCGCCGTCGGGGGCCTCGGAGTGCGTGCTGCCGGGCGTCGCCCGGCGGCGTTCCTGCGCCCCCGCGCGCCAAGCGTCGATCGCGGTGCGGACGTCCTCGGTGCCGGGGATGTTCGTGCGCGGCGCGTCGGCGAGCACGGCGCCGAGATGCGGGGCGCTCTGGACTCGCTGTGGCATTTGGGCGATCGCCTGGTCGGGGTTGGGCGCAAACCGCGTGAGGATCGTCTTGATCAGGCTCGTGTGGTCAAACGTCTGGTGGCACACGAACTGCCTGACGCGGGGACCGACGATGAGCGCGGGGACGCGGACGCCGAGGGTTGCGTACCCGGAGTCGTCGTGGACGGCCGGCGGTACGACGTGGTCATAGAAGCCGCCGTGCTCGTCGTAGACGATGACGAGCAGGGTGTCGTCCCAGGACGGGCTGCGCGAGAGCGCGTCGTAGACCTCGAGCACGAGCGCCTGCCCGGAGCGGATGTCCGTGGGCGGGTGATCGTCGTTGGAGCCGGGGTCGAGGATCGAGAGGTCGATGAAGTTCGGGTCGATCCACGACACGTCGCGCAGCTGGCCCTTGGCGGCGTCGTCGAGGAAGCTGTCATGGCCGACGATCGGGGCCTCGCCCACCTTGGTGGCGAAGTCGAGCTTCTTGCGGTCAAAGAAGCTGAAGTTCTCGCGCATGAAATGTTCGCGGTAGTGGCCATCGGCGGCGCGCAGCGTGGCGGGATCGTGCGAGTACCAGCGCCACTGGCTGTCATCGAGGTGGTGGGTGAACGCCGCGACGTCGTAGATGGGGGCGTTCTCGATCGACTTGATCGCCCCCGGCGCGAGGTGCTTGAGGCGGTCGATCAGGCTGGGATGGACCTTCTCCCCCTCGCGGCCGGCGAGCGAGTACAGGCGATTGGGCCAGGTGTCGCCGGGCACGGAGGCGTGCCACGCGTCGCAGACGCAGAACTGGTGGGCGAGGAACTCGTAGGTGGGCAGGTCCTTGCCGGTGTAGTACCCCATCGGGACCATCCACAGGTCCGGGGTGACGTTGTCCTCGGGCTTGCGGCTATCGATGAACGCCTTGACGAACCCGCCCATCGGCGCGTCGCCGTAGCCGTTACCGAGCTGGACCTGGACGCCGTGCTTGGAATGGTCGGGGTCGAGTCGCTTCTCGAGCGCCTCGCCGTGGCGCTGCACCTTCTGGGCGTCGGCGTCGAACGCGGTCAGCGGGATCTTCTTGCCGTTCGGATCGACGTTGAAGTTGACGTCGGGGCCCGTGAGGCCGTCGACGTCGGCCATGCCGTCCAGGCTGAGGTGGCCGAGCATCATGTCGAACGACCGGTTCTCCATCATCAAGACGACGATGTGCTTGATCTGTTGGAGCTGGTCCTCGTTTGCCATGTCAGCCTCGCGACGAACGCTATCTGGCTCGACCGCCGCAGAGCAACCCCGCCAAAGACCGCCGGCGGCGCTCAGGCGGCGGCGTCGACCCGGGTGATGGGGCGCTTGCCCCACCGGCTGCGCGTCGCGAAGTCCAGCAGCCGCTCCATGTACTCGCCGAGCGGGTAGGCGCGGATCCCCTCGGGTTCGAGCCGGGCCCGGGTGGCCTCGGACTCGAACACCGCTCCGATGGAGAAGTATGGGAAGTACTGAGCGCCGGCGAGGATCGCCGACTGCTCGGCGGCGCCGCACGGCGGCAGGGCCGCGTACTCGGCGGGGGGCAGCACCCGCACCCGCGGACGGCGGAAGTACCGACTGGCCAGGCCGGCGATCTCGTCGATCGTCGACGCGTGCGGCCCGGCGGTCAGGTGATAGGTGGCGCCGACGCCGACGCCGGATTCGCACAGGGCGTGCACGGCATCGGCGACATAGTCGACCGAGACGACGTCGACGGGGGCGGTCGGGATCGCCGGCACCGCCGTGAACAGCCCGCGGGCGAACGCCCGCAGCGGCCAGTAGAGGACGTTGAACGCCGCCGTCCAGCCGCTCACCCGGTCGCCGACGACGATGCTTGGACGTAGGATCGTCGTCGGCAGCTCGGTGTGCGAGCGCACCAACTGCTCGGCCTCGAACTTCGACTGCTCGTAGGAGTTGTGAAACGTCTGGCCCACGTCGAGGTCGCGCTCGGAGAAGCCCCCCGAGTGATCGCCGGCGACGTACGCGGTCGAGATGTGGCCGTAGCGGTCAAGGCCGCCGCGCTCGCGGGCGAGCTCGGCGAAGTCGAGCATCTCGCGGGTGCCGGCGACGTTGATCTCCCGGGCCTCATGCAAGGGCAGCGTGAACGACACCGACGCCGCGCTGTGCACGATCGTCGTCACTCGCTCGGCGAGCCGCTCGCGGAGCGGCGTCGCCAGGCCCATGCCGGGGAGGGTCATGTCGGCGGCCACCGCCTCGACGCGATCGCGATGCTCGCCCGCCCGGGAGCCGAAGAGGTTCTCCAGGACGCCGTCGACCCGGGCGCGAGCCGCCTCCGCGCCATCGGCGCGTACGAGCGTGACGACACGGCGCTGGGAGCGCTCGAGGTAGCGGGCGAGGAGCTCCATCCCGACAAAGCCGGTCGCGCCGGTCAGCAGCACGTCACCGGAGGTGGCGGTCATCGCGCGCCTCCCAGCGAATGCAGCGCCCACACGAGCCGGGCCCGGGTGTCGGCGGGCGCGATCAGCTCATCGACGTACCCGGTTTCGGCCGCTACCTGCGGGCGCAGCTGGGTCTCGGTGTAGTGCTCGGCCAGCCGGTCGCGCTCGGCGTCGGGGTCCTCGGCGACGGCCAGCGCCTTGCGGTGGATGACGCCGACGGCCGGGCGGGCGCCCATGACGCCGATCTCGGCCCCCGGCCACGCGAACACGTAGTCGGCGCCGAGGTCCTTGGAGTTCATCGCGATGAACGCGCCTCCGAAGGCCTTGCGCACGATCAGGGTGACGCGGGGGACGGTCGCCTGGGCGAAGGCGTGGACGAGGCTGGCCCCGTGGCGGATGACGCCGGCGCCCTCCTGGCGGGTGCCCGGCATGTATCCGGGGGTGTCGACGAGCACGAGCAGCGGGATCCCGAACGCGTCGCACTTGGAGACGAAGCGTGCCCCCTTCTCGGAGCTGGCCGCGTCGAGCACGCCGCCGAGATACCGCGGCTGGTTGGCGATCACGCCGACGGGCCGCCCGTCGATCCGCGCCATTCCGGTGACGAGGTTGCGCGCCCACCCGGCGGAGATCTCCAGCAGCTCGCCGCCGTCGACGATCGCGCCGATCACGTCGCGCACGTCGTAGACCCGTCGCGATTCCTCGGGCACGATCGTCGCCAGGTCACCGCCCCCGGCCGGGCGACGGTCGGCCACCGGCAGCGGGTCACCGCGATGGCTGGGCAGGTAGCCGAGCAGCCCGCGGGCCAGCCGGGCGGCGTCGAAGTCGTCCTGCGCGACGAAGTGACAGACGCCGTTTCGCTCGTGCACGCGGGTGCCGCCGAGCTGGGTGGCGTCGACGTCCTCGCCGAGCGCCTCGCGCACGACGCCCGGGCCGGTGAGGAACATGCTCGACTCCTCGGTCATCATGACCCAGTCGGTGAGCGCCGGCGAGTACGCGCCGCCGCCGGCCGACAGGCCGGTGACGATCGAGATCTGCGGCACCTTCCCCGACAGCGCGACGGTGCGCCGGAAGATGCGGCCGTAGCCCCCGAGGGCGGCGATGCCCTCCTGCATCCGGGCGCCGCCGGAGGAGACGAAGCCGACGACCGGCGAGCGGCCGCGACCGGCGAGCTCCAGCACCCGGGCGATCGTGTTGGCGTGCTGCTCGCCCAGCGAGCCGCCGGCAAAGCTCGCGTCCTGCGCGTAGCAGAACACGGGCCGTCCGTCGATCGTCCCCGAGCCGCCGAGGACTCCGTCGCCGGTGCGCGCCTTGGCGCCCATCACCGGCGAGATGACCTCGGAGCGGATCAGCTGCAGCGAACCGTGGTCGCAGAGCAGCTCGAGGCGCTCGAGCGGCGTGATCGACTCGTCGGCGCGGGGGCGCGGTGCGAGCGCGAGACTCACGGGCGCCCCCACTCGATGACGGTCGCGCCCCAGGTGAAGCCGGCGCCGAACGCGCCGAGCAGGACCCGGTCGCCGGGCGAGAGCATGCCCTCGCGCTCGGAGTAGGCGAGCGCCAGCGGCAGGGTCGCGGCGCACGTGTTGCCGTACTGACCGATGCAGTCCACGACGCGATCGGTGGTGAGGCCGAGACGCTCGCCCACGGCCGACAGGATCCGGCCGTTGGCCTGGTGGTAGACGAACAGGTCGATCTCGTCGAGGCTGACGCCGGCGGCGCGAACCGCCTGGTGGGTGGAGAGGCTGAGCCGGGCGACGGCCTCACGGAACGTGTCGTGGCCGAGCATCCGGATCGTCGAGTCGCCGCGCGCGACGCTGATGTGGTCGGCCCCGGCGCCGTCGGCACCGAGCACGACGGGGCCGATCCGTCCCGGCTGCGACGTGGACTCCAGGACCACGGCCCCCGCGCCGTCGGCGAACACCGCGGCCGTCGGCCGGTCGTCGGGATCAGTGATCCGGGACATCAGGTCGGCGCCGACGACGACGACGCAGTTGGCGCGCCCCGCCTCGATTTGAGCCGCACCGACCGCCAGCGCCGACAGAAAGCCCGTGCACGCCGAGCCGACGTCGAACGCACCGGCGCGCGTGGCTCCGAGGTCGTGGGCGACGAGCGGGGCGGCCGCCGGCATGACCTCGTCGGAGGTGCTGGTGGCGACGATCACCAGGTCGATGTCCGCCGGATCGGTGCCGGCGCGCGCCAGCGCACCGCGGGCCGCCTCCGCGGCGTGGTCCTGCAGCCGCTCCCCGGGTCCGGCGATGCGCCGCGAATGGATGCCCGTGCGCCGGGCGATCCAGTCCGGAGCGACCCCGAGCCGAGCTTCGATCTCGGCATTGGCGACGACGCCGTCGGGGACGCTGATGCCGACGGCGGCGACCACCACGCCGGGTCGGCCCGAGGGCTGTGCGGCGGGATCGACGAGTGAATCGAGGTCGAGGGTGGAGCTCACAGGATCAAACTCTCACGTCCACACCGCCCTGTGCGCCAGTCGGGGAGTCAGAAGACCCGACAAGCGGGGGGTCGCTCCGGTTTGCGGCGCTTAGCCCTCGATCAGCAGCCCGTGCGCGCGCAGCTGCTCGAGGAACTGCTCGACGTCTTGGGCCGCGCGCTCGGGATCGACCGCCTCGGCGGCGACGAGCCGCTCGATCAGCGCCTCCCGGCCGGCGCCCTCGGCGAGGGCCTTCCACAGCACCGCTCCGGAGCGATTGACCCCGAGATACTCCGAGCGCTCGAGGTCGAGCGCGAGCACCTCGTCCTGGGCGGCGCGCCATTGCAGCCCCTGGTCGGCCAGCCGGTAGATCGTCTCCGACATCGCCGCAGAAATCTACCCGCCGCTCCAGCGGGAGGCCTCGCTACGATCGATCCCATGTCCACGAGCGACCCCGCCCAGCCGAATCCCGAGAAGGATCCCGAGGACTGGGTGACCGGCGACGAGCCGGCCACCGGGCCCCAGCTGTCCTACCTCGGCACCCTCGCCCAGCAGGCCGGCGCCGACGTGCCCCCGGATCTGACCAAGGCCCAGGCATCGAAGCTGATCGACGAGCTGCAGGTCCGCACCGGACGCGGCAGCGAGACCAACGCGGGATAGCGGAGCGGCCCGGCCGCTCAGGCGTCGGGGCCGGCGGCGAGCTCGTCGATGAGCCCCGCCAGACGGATCAGCAGATCGGCGACCCACGCGCGCTCGCCGTCCGGCAGCCCGTCGTAGAACGCCTGCTGGCGACCGCGCATCCAGGCCACCTGGCGATCGAGGGTCCGGCGCCCGTGGTCGGTCAGGGACACGGTCACGCCGCGGCGGTCCTCCGGTGAGCGGTGGCGGCGCACGATCGCCCGGCGCTCGAGCGCGTCGAGGATCCGCGTCGCCGTCGACGGCGACACGCCGGCGGCGCCGGCGAGGTCCGAGACGCGGGCGGTCGCGCTCCCGTCCAGTGACTGCAGCAGCGCGTACTGCGAGAAGGTGAGCAGGTCATCGCTCGGCTGCGCATTGGCGCCGCGGGCGCGGCGGATCGCCTGGGCGAGCGCGTCGAACGCCCCCAGGAACGCGTCGCCGTCCGCGGCCGTTTCCGGAGGTTGATCGCTGACCGACGCCATGGGACGCCAGGCTAGCAATCCTTGGCATGCTAGTGTTTGGCATGCCAATCAATTTCCCACACGGGGTGGCCGCCATGTTCCACAACATCCTCGTTTGCGTCGATGGCTCCGCGCACGCCGAGCGCGCCCTGGCCGAGGCCGTCGACCTCGCCACGACGCAGCGCTCGCGATTGACGCTGCTCACCGCCGTCTCCCGCCCTCCCTACTGGGCGAACACGCCGATCACCGCCGCGGGCATCGAGCCCCTGACCGTCGACCTGCAGAGGGAGGCGGAGAAGACGATGCGCGACGCCGTCGATCAGGTGCCGGAGTCCATCCCGGTGACGAAGATCCTCAGCGAGGATCCGATCCGCGAGGCGCTCATCGGTCAGATCAAGACCGGCACCTACGACCTTGTCGTCATGGGCTCGCGCGGACGCGGCGCGCTGAGCGCCTCGCTGCTGGGCAGCGTCAGCCACTACGCGCTCAACCACTCAGACGTCCCCGTGCTCATCGTGCGCGCCGAGGGAGAGGACTCAGACGTCGAGGCGACGGCCGGGGCCGTCCCTACCGCGGCCTGAGGGTGCCGACCGCGCGGCTGGGTGGGCCCCGCCCGCCCGGCCGCCCGGCCGCGCGGAGCATTCGGCGGCGCGGGCTACATCCGCTCGGGCGCCGGGCCGAGCACCGGCGCGGCGCCCTCCAGGATGCCGTCGATCTCCTCGAGGTCGGCGTCGGTGAGGGTCAGCTGCAGCGCGCCCAGGCTCTCCTCGATGTGCGCCGGGCTGCGCGACCCGACGATCGCCACGTGAACGGCCGGGTGCGCCAGCGTCCACGCGATCGCGAGCTGGCTGACGGTGTGCCCGCGCTCCTGCGCGAACTGCGCGAGCCCCTCCACGAGGGCGACATTGCGGGCGAGGTCCGCCCCGCGGAACTCCGACAGCCGGCCGCGCCAGTCGTCGGCGGCGAACTCGTGGTCGGCCGTCAGGGTGCCGGTCAGCAGCCCGTGAGCCAGCGGGCCGTAGACGAGGACACCGATGTCGTGCTCGGCGCAGTAGGGCAGGATGTCGGCCTCGATCTCGCGCCGCAGCATCGAATAGGGCGGCTGCAGCGTCTCCACCGGCCGGGTGCGTGACAGCTCGTCGATCTGGCCGGCACCGAAGTTCGACACGCCGACGTGGCGGATCTTGCCCGCGTCGACCATCTCCTGCAGCGCCTCGCCGGTCTCGTGAAACGGGGTCGACGCGTCGGGCCAATGCACCTGGTAGAGGTCGATGTGGTCGACGCCGAGCGCCTGAAGGCTCTGCTCGACGCCGTCACGCAGCCATTCGGGGCTCGAGTCGCGCACTCGGCGCCCGTCCTCGGTGACGCGGACGCCGCCCTTGGTCGCGATCACCACCTCGTCGCGCCGGTGATCGAGGTCATCGCGCAGCGCGCGACCGAGCACTCGCTCGGACTCGCCGAACCCGTACGCCTGGGCGGTGTCGAAGAAGTTGACCCCGCGTTGACGGGCGAAGCGGACGGCGTCGATCGCCTCGGCCTCGTCGAACTTCCCCCAGGCGCCGCTCAGCTGCCAGGCGCCGAAGGCGATCGGGGAGACCTCGAGGCCACTGCCGCCGAGGGTCACGGTGTCCATGGCCGGGAGTGTGCCCGACCGTGCGCGGTCGCAATCCGGCGGCGAAGACGCGGAGGATCACTCCGGCTCGGCGGGCTCGACGAGGCGCGCGTACAGCGCGTCGAGCGTGGCCGCCGGATCACAGCACAGGCCGGTGTGGACCTCGGACGACTGGACGATCGTGCTCGAGGGCGCGGCCAGCCAGCCGAAGCGCTCGGACGCCGGGAGATCAGCGATCGGGCCGGCAGCAGGCGCCCCGTCGCTGACCCGCACGAGCGCGTCGAGGTGGTCGGCGAGCTCGGCCATCCGGAGATCGGGATCAAGCGCCAGCAGACGCGCGTGGTCAAGACCGACCCGCGCGTGGAGAAAGCCGAGCTGGCGGCAGAAGAGGACGACGCCGACGTTGACCCGCTCGCCCCGCTCGACGCTCGGCACGACACGCAGGATCAGGTAGGCAAAGGGACTAGGTGCCGGCTCGGGCATGCTCGGCCTCCTCCGCGAACCCGCCGGCGGCCAGCCGCCGCGCTAGGTAGTCGACGTAGACCTCGGGCGGGTCGACGCCGGCAAACCACGACTCCGGCACGAGCGTGACGGCGTCGGCCACGGCCGTCTCTCCCAGCCGGGCGCGCAGGCGCCGGTCGGCCTCGAGCACCGAGCCGGCGCGGGCCAGCAGCACGTGCTGGGCGATCAGCGGAAACGGACGCTCGGCGTGGGCGACCGGATCGAGGCCGCCGTGCTGGAGATACAGGGCGGCGCCGTGGTCGATCAGCCACAGCCGGTCGTGCCAGAGCAGCAGGTTGGGGTTGCGCGGCGTGCGATCGACGTTCGTCGTCAGAGCGTCGAGCCACACGACCTCGGCGGCCAGCTCGGCGGGCGGCTGCCAGCCACCGGCCGGGGTGTAGGAGAGCGCCCCCGGCAAAAAATCGACGCCGAGGTTCTCTCCCTCGGATCCCAGGATCAGCTCCTGGATCTCGGGATCGGGCTCGGCGGCCCCGAGGCGCGGATCGACCGCCACCGAGACGAGCTCGGGGATGAGAAAGCCAAGGCTCCGGGCGAGCTCGCCGACGATGACCTCGGCCACGAGCGCGCGCAGCCCCTGACCGGCCCCGCGGAACTTGGTGACGTACAGGCCGTCGTCGTCGGCCTCGACGAGCCCCGGCAGCGAGCCCCCCTCGCGCAGCGCGGTCACGTAGCGCGTGGCCATCACCGACCGAAGCGAAGTCGTCACCGGCATGCCCGGCCTTTCTAGCATCAAGGACATGCTCCTCTCCGTCCTCGACCAATCGCCGATCTCCGAGGGCTCCACCGGCGCCCAGGCGCTGCGCAACACCATCGACCTGGCCCGTCTGGCCGACGAGCTGGGCTATCACCGCTACTGGGTCGCCGAGCACCACGGCGGGCCGATGCTCGCCGGACCGAGCCCCGAGGTCCTGATCGGGCCGCTGGCGGCCGCCACCGAAGGGATCCGCGTCGGCTCGGGCGGCGTGATGCTCCCCCACTACAGCCCGCTGAAGGTCGCCGAGTCGTTCACCATCCTCGCCGCGCTGTACCCGGGGCGGATCGACCTCGGCCTCGGACGGGCCGCCGGCACCGACCCGCTGACGACGTTCGCCCTGCAGCGCGACCGCCGCCAGGCCGCGCCCGACGACTTCCCCCAGCAGCTGGCCGAGCTGCTCGCCTACCTCGAGGACGACCTCCCCGAGGATCACCCGTTCCGCCACCTGGCCCGCAGCCTGCCCGGCCTGCCCGAGCTCCCCGAGCCGTGGCTGCTCGGCTCCTCGGAGCAGAGCGGGATCTGGGCCGCCGAGCTGGGCCTGCGCTATGCCTTCGCCGACTTCATCAACTCGTCGGGCGCGTCGATCGCCCAGCTGTACCGCGAGCGCTTCACGCCGGCGCGCGACCTCAAGGCGCCCCGGCTCTCCGTCGCCACCTGGGTGCTGTGCGCTCCCACCGACGAGGAGGCCGAGCACCTGGCGCTCTCGAGCCAGATGGCGTTCAAGATGCTGCGCCGCGGCCAGCTGATCCCGGTTCCGTCGCCCGAGAAGGCGGCGTCATGGCTGGCCTCCGAGGGCGGCCCGCGCAACGCCCGCCCCGGCCGGCGCTCGATCGTCGGCTCGCCCGAGACGGTCCGGGCGGGAGTCGAGGAGGTCGCCTCCGAGTACGGCGCCGACGAGGTGATCGTCGTCACCATCACCCACGATCACGCGATGCGCCGTCGCTCCTACGAGCTGCTGGCCGACGCGTTCGGGCTCCAGCCGCGCACCGCGCTGGCCGCCGCTTCGGCCTAGACGACCGCTTCTGCGCGCGGCGCGTCGCCGCGCGGCGAGGCCGCCTCGGAGCCGATCCCCGTCGTGCTGCGGACGCGGACCTCGTCGAAGCTGGCCTCGGCCACCGCGTCGCGCCCGGAGACCAGCGACACCACGATGCAGGCGATGAAACCGAGCGGGACGGTGACGATCGCCGGGTTGCCGAGCGGGAACGGGGCCGCGCTGTCGGGTCCCGACCACACCTGAGGCGAGAGGATGATGAGCACGATCGACGAGATCAGGCCGGTGAGGATCCCGACGACCGCGCCCGTCGTCGTCAGCCGCCGCCAGGTCAACGACAGCAGCAGCGCCGGGAAGTTCGCCGAGGCGGCCACCGCAAACGCCAGTCCGGTGAGGATCTGCACGTTGAACGTCTTGCCGGCGAGCAGCGCGATGATCACCCCGACGACCCCGATCACCGTGACCGCCAGGCGCCCGGCCCGAATCTCCTCGCGCTCGGTGGCCTCGCCGCGGCGCATCACCGAGCCGTACACGTCGTGCGCGGCCGCCCCGGAGGCAGCGAGGACGACGCCGGAGACGACGGCCAGGATCGTCGTGAACGCGACCGCGGTGATCGCCGCGAAGAAGATGTCGCCCCCGGCCGACCCCGGGCCGCCGCCGAGCCGCTGGGCCAGGTACGGCGCGATCAGGTTGCCGGTCTTGCCGCCGAGCTTGACCCCGGCATCGCCGAGGATCGCCCGGCCGCCGAGCCCGATGATCGCCACGAACAGATAGAAGACACCGATCAATCCGACCGCCCAGCCGACCGAGCGCCGGGCCTGACGGGCGTCGGGAACGGTGAGAAAGCGCATCATGATGTGCGGCAGCCCGCAGGTGCCGAGCACGAACGCCAGCCCGGTCGAGATCTCGTCGACACGGTTGGGGAACAGCAATCCGGGTCCGCCGTAGGCCTTGCCCTGGTGCGAGCGCGCGGCGGCGCGATCGAGCAGCCGGATCGGCGAGAAGCCGAACTTGGCGAGCACCCAGATGGCCATCGTCGCCACCCCGACGAGCAGCAGCGAGGCCTTGATGATCTGCACCCAGGTGGTGGCCACCATCCCGCCCAGGATCACGTAGGTGAGGATCGCCGCGCCGGTGATGAGCACCGAGGCCCAGTACGGAATGCCGACGAGCGCCTCCAGCAGCGAGCCGGCGGCCACCGACTGAGCGACGACGTACAGCACCGCGATGCACATCGTCGAGATCGCCGAGGTGACCCGCGTGCGCCCGGCGGGCATCCGCAGGGCGAGCACGTCGGCCATCGTGTAGCGACCGGCGTTGCGCATCCGCTCGGCGAGCAGCAGCAGCAGCGGCACGAACGACAGCAGCGCGGCGATGCCGGTCAGGTAGCCGTCGAAGCCCGACAGGAACATCAGCCCGGCGACGCCAAGGAACGCGGCCGCCGAGAGAAACTCCCCGGCCACCGCCATCCCGTTCTGCATCCCGCTGATGCCGTGGCCCGCCGACCAGAAGTCAGAGGCCGAGCGGATCCGCCGCGCGGCGACGAAGGTGACGGCGAGCGTGATCGCCAGCACGGCCAAGAAGACCGCGATCGTCAGGCCGCGGGCCGGGGTCGCGGCCGCCGGGACGAGGGTCATCGTTCGCCGTCCGCCGGGCCGGGAACGCCGAGCTCCCGTGCCAGCTCAGCCGATGCCGGCTCCAGGCGACGTTCGGCGAAGCGCAGATAGAGCCACACGAGCACCCAGGCGAGCACGGTCAGCGCGAGCAGCCACACGTAGGCGACGGTCAGACCGCCGTCGACCGACTTGCTCATGAACGGGCGCGCGTAGCCGCACAAGATGAGAAAGACGCCGACGGCGAGCGCGAAGACCCCGAGGGTGGCGAGCATGATCCGGCGGCGAGCCGCCTCCAGGCGGGCGAACTCCTCCGAGCGGGCGATGGCCTGCCAGTCGATCCGGTCGCCTCCGCGACCGGTGGGCCTGTCGGTGCTCTCCTCCACCGATGGGTTGCTTACCCCACCCGGTAGGATCGCAAGCCTCGATGTCCAGGTGGGTCTATGACTTCTCCGACGGCTCCAAGGACATGCGCGAGCTACTTGGGGGCAAGGGCGCCAACGTCGCCGAGATGACTCGGGTGCTCGGCCCTGACCGGGTCCCGGCCGGTTTCACGATCACGACCGAGGCGTGCGTGGAGTACATGAAGGCCGACCGCGAGGAGCCCGAGGGCATGTCCGAGCAGGTGGCCGAGGCCCTGCAGCGCCTGGAGGAGCAGGCCGCCAAGATGCTCGGCGACCGCGAGGATCCCCTGCTCGTGTCGGTGCGCTCGGGCGCGCGCGAATCGATGCCGGGAATGCTCGACACCGTCCTCAACCTCGGGCTCAACGACGACTCGGTCAAGGGGCTGGCCGACACCACCGACAACGAGCGTTTCGCCTGGGACTCCTACCGGCGCTTCGTGCAGATGTTCGGCAACGTCTCGCGCGGGATCTCCGGCGACAAGTTCGAGGATGCGATCAAGGCCGCCAAGGACGAGCGCGGCGTCAGCGAGGACACCGATCTCGACGTCGACGCGCTGCGCGAGCTGACCGAGACCTTCAAGGGCATCTACAGCGAGGAGACCGGCGACGAGTTCCCCCAGGAGCCCCAGGAGCAGCTGCGCCTGGCCATCCGGGCGGTATTCGACTCGTGGCTGGGCGACCGCGCGGTCGAGTACCGCCGCCAGAATCGGATCCCCGACGACTGGGGCACGGCGGTCAACGTCCAGCAGATGGTGTTCGGCAACAAGGGCGACACGTCGGGGTCGGGCGTCGCCTTCTCCCGCGATGAGGTCACCGGCGCGCCCGAGCCGAGCGGCGACTTCCTGCCCAACGCGCAGGGCGAGGACGTCGTCTCCGGGGTGCGCACCCCGCGCGACATCGCCGAGATGCACGAATGGATGCCCGAGGTCCACGAGCAGCTGCTGGAGATCCTGCGCACGCTCGAGGCCCACTACGAGGACATGCAGGACACCGAGTTCACCGTCGAGGAGGGGCAGCTGTACATGCTGCAGACGCGCAACGCCAAGCGTCCCGCCCAGGCGGCGGTCCGCTTCGCCGTCGACGCCGTCAACGAGCACCTGCTCAGCCGCGAGCGCGCGATCCAGACGATCGACCCCTCGAGCCTCGACGCGCTGCTGCACCCCACGTTTGACCCGCAGGCCGACTTCGAGGTGCTCGCCTCCGGCGTCAACGCCTCGCCGGGAGCGGCCAAGGGCGCGATCGTGTTCACCGCCTCTGACGCCGTCGCCGCCGCCGAGGAGGGACGCGACGTGATCCTCGTCCGTCCGTTCACCGACGCCGAGGACGTGGCCGGCTTCTTCGCCGCCAAGGGCATCCTCACCAGCGAGGGCGGGAAGGCCTCGCACGCCGCCCTCGTGGCCCGCGGGATGGGTCGCCCGGCGGTCGTCGGCGCCCAGGCCCTGCAGATCAACCTCGAGGCCAAGACGGTGTCGGTCGACGGCACCCAGCTGAGCGAGGGCGACGCGATCGCGATCGACGGCACCAAGGGCTGGGTGACCGTCGACGACGTTCCCCTGGTCGAGGCCCAGGTCGACGAGAACTTCCAGCAGGTCCTGCAGTGGGCCGACGAGCTGCGGCGCATGAGCGTGCGCACGAACGCCGATACGCCGGAGGATGCGCTGCGGGCGCGGGAACTGGGCGCCCAGGGCATCGGGCTATGCCGCACCGAGCACATGTTCATGGCCGAGGACCGCCAGCCGAAGATGCGGACGATGATCATGGCCGACGACGCGGACTCGCGGCGCGAGGCGCTCGCCGAGCTCCTGCCCCTCCAGCAGGAGGACTTCGAGGGCCTGTTTCAGGCGATGTCCGGACTGCCGGTCACCGTGCGCCTGCTCGACCCGCCGCTGCACGAGTTCCTCCCCAACGCCGAGGACCTCGCCGGCCAGGTCGAGCGGGCCAAGATCGAGGAGTCCGACGACCTTAAGCGGCTCGAGCGGCTGCTGGACCGCGTCCATGAGATCTCCGAGGAGAACCCGATGCTCGGGACCCGCGGCTGCCGGCTGGGGATCCTGTACCCGGAGATCTACGAGATGCAGGTCCACGCGATCTTCCGCGCCGCCAAGGCCGCCGAGGAGCCGCCCCACCCCGAGATCATGATCCCGCTCGTCGACTACGAGCAGGAGCTCGAGATCATGCGCGAGCTCGTCGTGCGCGTCGGCGACGATGAGGGGCTCACCGTCGGTGAGGACTACACGGTCGGCACGATGATCGAGCTGCCGCGAGCGTGCTTCGTCGCGGACCGGATCGCGAAGTTCGCCGACTTCTTCTCGTTCGGCACCAACGATCTCACCCAGACCGCGCTCGGCTTCTCGCGCGATGACGTCGAGTCGGCGTTCGTCCCCCAGTACATGGAGCGCAAGATCATCGACCGCAGCCCGTTCGAGACGATCGACAAACCGGGAGTCGGCTGGCTGGTGCGCCTCGGGGCGTGGGTGGGACGCGAGTCCCACCCCGGTCTGAAGCTGGGGATCTGCGGCGAGCACGGCGGCGACCCCGAGTCGATCGAGTTCTTTCACCGGGCCGGCCTGGACTACGTGTCCTGCTCGCCGTTCCGCGTCCCGATCGCGCGGATCGCGGCCGCCCAGGCGGCGATCGAGTACCCGATCGGTCGCTGGGACTGACCGTCCGGCCCTCGGTCATCGATCTGACGTCGAACGCGCGTCTGCCCGGGTGGGCGGAACTCCGTGCGAGCGCGGGTGTTGTCCTCAGCGTGCTCTCGACGTGGAGGCGAATCGCGCTGCTCCTCATGTCCGGCGGGTTGATCGCCGCGATGCTGAACGTCGTCGCCTCGACGGCGACCGCCGACCGCGGCGGCTCGGAGCGCCCGGCGGGCGGGGCCGGCCCGGCTCGTCCGGCGACCGCCCGGACGGCGGCCCGGCCGCCGAACATCGTGTTCGTGCTCACCGACGACCTCTCGATGGACCTCGTGCGCTACATGCCCCAGGTCCAGGCCTTGCAGTCGCGCGGGCTGACGTTTGACGACTACTTCGTCTCGGACTCGCTGTGCTGCCCGTCGCGCTCATCCATCTTCACCGGCAACTTCCCCCACGACACCGGCGTGTTCACCAACGCCGGCCTCGATGGCGGGATCGGCGCCTTCTACGCCCACGGAGACGAACAGACCTCGTTCAACGTCGCCCTGCACGACGCCGGCTATCGCACGGCGATGATGGGCAAGTACCTCAACGGCTACCTGCAGGGGCCGACCCGGTCACCCGTTCCCAGCACCTACGTCCCCCCCGGCTGGGACGAGTGGGATGTCCCCGGCTACGCCTACTCCGAGTACGACTACACCCTGAACGAGAACGGTCGCCTGCAGCACTTCGGCCACCGGCGGGCCGACTACCTGACCGACGTGCTGGCCCGCAAGGGGGTGCGCTTCGTCAACGCCTCGGCCGAGGCCGGCAGGCCGTTCTTCCTGGAGCTGGCCACCTTCGCTCCCCACCGCCCGTACACGCCGGCGCCCCGCAACGCCCACGACTTTCCCGGCCTGCAGGCCCCGCGCCCCCCCAGCTTCAACGTGCTGCCGACCCACCCTCCGCAATGGCTGGCCAACCACCCGCCGTTGAGCGCCGGCCGGATCGCGGCCATCAACCGCGTGTTTCGTCGCCGGGTGCAGTCCGTCCAGGCCGTCGACGACATGCTGACCAGGCTCGAGCGGGCCCTGGCCGCGCGCGGGCAGCTGAGCAACACCGACATCGTGTTCAGCTCCGACAACGGCCTGCACACCGGGGAGTACCGGCTCAACCCCGGCAAGCTGACGGCGTTTGACACCGACATCCACGTCCCGCTCGTGATCGCGGGCCCCGGTGTCCCGGCCGGCGCCCAGACCCATGCCATGGCCGAGAACATCGATCTCGCCAAGACCTTCGAGGCGATCGCCGGCACGACCCTGCCCTCCGACGGCCACAGTCTGATGCCGGTGATCGGCGCGGGGGGCGAGACGCCAGCGGACTGGCGCGACGCGATCCTCGTCGAGCATCACGGCCCCGACCTCGACAGCGGCCCTGAGGGCGTCGGGGATCCCGACGCCCAGAATCACCTGAGCGGCAATCCGACCTCGTACGAGGCGATGCGCACCCCGGACTTCATGTACGTCGAGTACCGCGACGACGAGCTGGAGTTCTACGACCTGCGGACCGACCCGTTCGAGCTGCACAACGTCGTGTCCAGCCTCTCGGCCGAGCAGCTGGCGCAGCTGCACGACGAGCTCGCCGGCCTGGAGAACTGCCATACCGGCGACGCGTGCTGGGCAGCCTCCCACGTCGCACCGGACCCGTGAGGGCAAAAGGCTGACCGGGGCTTTACGGCTCCGGCCGTACCGTGGCGCACGTGAAGCGCCCGGCGATCGTCACCGCGACGGGGGCCGCCACCCTGGCGGTGCTCCTGTTCGGCGTCCTGGGGACGACCGGCTCGTCGGCGGCCGCGCCGGCGGTGTCGGTGTTTCCGATCGCGGGCGACATGGTGGCATCGCCGGCGTCACAGCTCACGTTCCGGGGCGTCCCGGCCTCGCAGCTGGGCACGATCACCGTGACCGGATCCGAGACCGGCGTCCATACCGGGAGGGTCGCGTCTGACTCCGACGGTGACGGCGGGAGCTTCCTGCCGGCCAAACCGTTCCGGGCCGGCGAGACGGTGACGGTCAGCACCGCCCTGAACATCGTCGGCGGCAACGGCGGCAGCTACAGCTTCACCGTGCAGACGCCCGCCAATCCGGCCGCCGCTCGCCCGCTGCCGACGGCACCGCGGACCAAGAACGCGGTGTGGAGCTACGTCTCGCGCCCGGACCTCAAGCCGGCCGCGCTCACCGTCGACAAGCTGCCCTCCAAGGCGGCCGCCCGCGGTTCGCTGTTCATCGCGCCCCAGGCGGGCCCGGTCAACAACGGTCCAGAGCTGCTCGGCCCCTACGGCGGGCTCGAGTGGTTTCACCCCGTCCCCAGGGGCACGTATGTCACCGACTTCCGTCCGCAGACGTATGCCGGCAAGCCGGTGCTCACCTGGTGGCAGGGTCACGTCGACATGTCAGGGGTCGGCCAGGGCGTCGATGAGATGCTCGACGAGAACTACCGACCGGTCGCGACGCTCGGGTCGGCCAACGGCGCCGACCCCGACCTGCACGAGTTCCGGCTCACCCCGCAGGGCACGGCGTGGCGGACGGCGTACAGCCCGGTCATCTGGGACGCCTCGAAGATCAAGCACGGCTCCAAGCATGAGATCGTCTTCGACGCCATCGCCCAGGAGATCGACGTCAAGACGGGCCTCGTCCTCCAGCAGTGGGACAGCCTTAACCATGTCCCCCTCGGCGCCAGCTACTCGCCGGTCGCCCGGCACACCGGGGTGCCGTGGGACTACTTCCACATCAACTCGATCGAACCGGAGTCCGACGGCAGCGTCCTCATCTCGGCGCGCAACACGAGCGCGATCTACGACGTCTCGAGCACTGACGGGGTGGCCAACTGGACGCTCGGCGGCAAGTTCACCTCGTTCACGTTGGGGGCTGGGACGAGGTTCTACTTCCAGCACGACGCGCGGCTGCATGCCGGCGGCATGCTCACGCTGTTCGACGACGCCGGCCAGCCGTTTCGGGAGAAGCAGTCGCGAGCGTTGACGCTCAGGCTCGACACGACGAAGAAGACGGCGACACTCGTCTCGCAGTTCTTTCACACCCCGGCGCTCAAGGCCCCCGCCGAAGGCAACACCGACCTGCTCGCCAACGGCGACCAGCTCGTCAGCTGGGGCCAGGCGCCGTTCGTGACCGAGTTCGACCGCCGGGGCAACGAGGTGTTCGACATGCACTTCACCGCGTTCAACGCCACCTATCGCGCCTACCGGTCGGTGTGGACCGGGCAACCGGCCACGCTGCCGGCGCTCGCGGCCCGGACGAGCCGCGGCAAGACGACGGTCTGGGCGAGCTGGAACGGCGCGACGGCGATCACGCGCTGGCGGGTGCTCGGTGGATCCTCGGCCAAGCGCTTGAAGTCCGTCGGCGGCGGCGCCAACCGGGCGTTCGAGACCTCGTTCAAGCTCGGCGGCAGGTATGCCGACGTCGCCGTGCAGGCCCTCGACAGCCACGGCAAGGTGCTGAGCACCTCGAAGGCGATCAGAGGCTCGTAGCCGGGTCGGCGGCGAAGTGGGAGGCGTAACGCTCCCGCACGACCAGCCGACTCCGTTCGCGCCGTGCCGGGTAGGTTGTCGGGAGATGCTCGCCGCCTATGCCTCCGCCATCGACCCCGACGACCCGCTGAGCGGTCTCGTCGTCGGCGACCGACCCGAACCCGAGACCCCCGACGGATGGACGACGGTCACCGTCAAGGCGGCCTCGCTGAACCACCACGACCTGTGGTCGCTGCGGGGGATCGGACTCAAGGCCGATCAGCTGCCGATGATCCTCGGCTGCGACGCCGCCGGCCTCGACGAGGACGGCAATGAGGTCGTCGTCCACGCCGTCATCACGGGCGACGATTGGCGCGACGACGAGACGCTGGACCCGAAGCGCTCGCTGCTCTCTGAGCGCCACCAGGGCGCGCTCGCCGAACGGGTCGCGGTTCCGAAGCGCAACGTCATCCCCAAGCCGCCCGAGCTGTCGTTCGAGCACGCCGCCTGCCTGCCGACGGCGTGGCTGACCGCCTACCGGATGCTCTTCACCCGGGGCGCCGTCGTCCCGGGGATGACCGTGCTCGTCCAGGGCGCCGGCGGCGGCGTTGCCACCGCGCTCACGGTCCTCGGCAGCGCCGCCGGGATCCGCGTGTGGGTGACCAGCCGCTCGGCGCAGAAGCGCGAGCAGGCGCTCGCCCTGGGGGCCGAACATGCCTTCGAGGCCGGCGAACGCCTCCCCGAGCGCGTCGACGCGGTGATGGAGACGGTCGGCCAGGCCACGTGGCAGCACTCGATCCGCTCGCTCAAGCCGGGCGGCACCCTCGTCGTGTCCGGGGCCACCTCGGGGGACGCCCCGCCGGCCGAGCTCACGCGGGTGTTCTTCTTGCAGCTGTCGGTCGTCGGCTCGACGATGGGCACCCGCGACGAGCTCCAGCGTCTGATCCGCTTCTGCCTGGAGCGCGACATCCGTCCCACGATCCACGCGACGATGCCGCTCGCCGATGCCCGCGACGGCTTTCAGGCGATGCGCGACGGCGACCTTGTGGGCAAGGTGGTCTTCACGATTTAATCGATCGGCGCGGGCGCGTCACCATCAGCCAACCGGGGAGCGATGCATGCCTCATGTAGTCGGGGATACCTCAAACGGGAGTCCCGCCGTCAAGGGGACCAACAACGTGGGCGCAGCCGGGACCGGCGTTGAGGGGGTGGGCAACGACGGCGTCGGCGTCCACGGCCACTCCACCACCGGACGGGGGGTCGTGGCCCACAGTGACAAGGACTACGGCCTTCTCGCGGACAGCGTTGATCTGGCCGGCATGCGCGCCAGCTCGGTGAACGGCCGCGGCGCCGAAGGGTGGAGCACGAGCCGTGAGGGGGTTGTCGGGGTCAGCACGAGCGGGAGCGGCGTGCTGGGCACGAGCACGAGCGGGATTGGCGTCGTCGGCGAGAGCACGTCCAATGAGGGCGTACGCGGCATCAGCCACAGTGAGCACGGGGCGGTGGTCGGGGTCAATGACTTCACCCCGGCGCCGGGGTCGGCCCCTCCCGGCACCGGGGGCAACGGCGCCTGGTTTCAGAGCAGCCGCGGAGAAGGCGTTCGCGGCGTAAGCGACAACAAGGAACACGGCGGCGTCGTCGGCGTCAATACGGCGGCGGGCGTCGCCGTCTTTGGGACAAGCGATCAAGGGCAGGGGATCTGGGGCACGAGCGTCGCCAACGAGGGGGTCCATGCTGAGTCCCATTCCCCGGTGACCGCGGCGATCGCCGCCTATCAGACCAATCCCGACAGCACCGGCGCCGCGCTGTACGCCAAGCACAACGGAAACCGGGTCGCCGGGGTGTTCATCGGCGACGTCGTCATCACCGGGCACATCGAGTTCGCCGCCGGCGACTGTGCCGAGCAGTTCGCGGTCACCGGTGGCGAGACGGAGATCGAGGACGCGGTCGCCCCCGGCACGGTGATGGTTATCGACTCCTCCAGCGCCCTGCGCCCCAGCGCCAGCGCATATGACAAGCGGGTCGCGGGAGTCGTCTCGGGCGCGGGTGGCTTCAGACCGGGCATCGTCCTCGACAAGCAGGACGGCCCGGAGGCCCGCTGCCCGATCGCGCTGGCCGGCAAGGTGTACTGCCAGGTCGACGCCGATCACGCGAGCATCGAGGTCGGTGACCTGCTGACCACCTCGCCCACCTACGGTCACGCGATGAAGGCCACCGACGTCTCGCTAGCGTTCGGCGCGGTGCTCGGAAAGGCGCTCGAGCCGCTGACGGCAGGACGAGCGCTGCTGCCGATCCTGGTCGCGCTGACGTGAGCCTCCGGCGCTGCGCCGAGCAACCCGCCAGTGTCTAGCCGGCGCCCCTACTACCGCCGCCGGGTCCCCGTTCCCCAGAACGAAGACGACTACGCGAGCGACGGCACGCACGTCGATTTCTCCACGGCTCACCTGCCGCCGTACGGCACCCCCGATGCCGTGGCGGCAGCCGCTGCCCTGTTCGACCGGCGGGCGGCCGCCGTCGTTCGTGCTGCGGTCTCCGTCGACGGGGCGGTCGGCGATGGGCCGATCCACATCTTCCCGGTCATTCAATGGGAGGAGTCATCCAAGACCACGGTGGACGTCGGTTTCAACCCGTTTGGCCTCGTCGGCGTGGGTCCCCCGATCACGGTCGGCGTCGATCACAGCACGTTCGCGAAGCCCGACCAGCCGTGGTTTCAGGAGCGCGACCTGTTGGAGCTCAAGTGGTACGGCAGCGATGCCCCGACGATCTACATCGTCAGGTCGAAGTGCTTGGCGGCGATGGCCTACTTGGACTACTTTCCGAGCCGCGCCGAGCGAGGGCGCTGCCTGCGGGCGCTCGTCTCGGCCGCGGTGACCCAGGCGCATCCGGGATGGTGCGGCACCTTCGGGCCCAACATCACCGATCTGCTCGCCGAGGCCGAGCGCGACAACGAGGAGGGGAATTACGACATGACGCAGATGTCGTTGATCCCCCTGGCGTATCAGTACTACGACACGCTGACCCCGCTGGCACGCGATCTCCTCATCACCCAGTTGCTCGCCCACGGTCGCATCCGCCGTCCCGGCCTCGACGATTCGCTGACCAGTGGGCCCGTGCAGGACGAGTGGCGCAACGCCGGCACGCTGGCCCAGGGCGAGACCGAGAATCACATCCTGATGATTCTGACGACCCGCTACCTGTGCAACCAGCTGCTGTACCAGCGCACCGGCGATTCGGCGAACGACAACCGGCGAAACGGCTCCGACGGGGAGCCGTCATGCCTGGAGCTCGTGCTCGACCTCCTGCGCAACGTGCTCGTGGACGACTTCTCGGAGTACAACGCGAAGTCCTATCAGGAGGAGACGCGCTGGGCCCTGGTCAACCTGTGCACCTACGCCTACGACCACGAGGTTCGCCTTGCGGCGCGAGCGGTGCTCGACTACGTGGCCGCAAGGGTGGCCGTCTCCAGCTGCGATCTGCGACGCATGGTGCCGTTTCGGCGCCGCAACGAGGGCGCCAACATCTCTCACTCCGACGCCGGGTTCATGACCGTGGGGCTGCTGGACTGGGAGAGCGGCGCCGACCGGATGACCTCGTACTTCGCGCTGCAGGCCGGGAACCTGCGCGCCTTCGAGCACGGGTCCCCGCTGCACCGAAACGACTGGGGGCTCGGTGGCGGTGGACAGGACCTGGTGATCGAGGTGCTCTCGGACTACCGCGTTCCCGAGCCGATCGAAGACCTGTTCGTGACCGACGCGCACCGCCGCTTCTATCAGCGCCTGCGCCGCGACGATCAGACCCCCGGCACCGTGGGCCGGGTCGCGGCCGGCAGCGGCGAACTGTCGGCCGGCTCGCCCAGCTATCTCATCACGGCCGGAGGCGAAGCGGCGACCTGGGCGATCGATCCGCGGCGGTTGGGGGTGACGTTCGGCAGCCAGTCGCAGCAACTCGGGGTGGGAGTGACGACGTCGTTCATGCCGACCGGAGAGATCGCACCGGCGTCACCGTCGATCTCGCTGGGCACGATCGGTGTGCCGAGTGACATATCGGCCGCCGAGGCCGCAGAGATGATCCAGTTCGGCGCGTTCACCAGCGAGGTCGGGATTGCGTCGAACTACGGGGTGGCTCCCGACTTCGCCTGCGGTCACCAGACGTATCTCCCGGACTGGGTGCTCGCCGCCCGAGACTCGCCGGGGTACGTGTACGTGGACGGGGCCGGCATGATCGCCGAGCGCCCTGCGCCGCCCGGATTCATCTTCGTCGACCGGGGCTCGCCATTCGCCGTCACCGGAGTGACGGCCGATGGCCAGCCGGTTCGGTCGCGTCTCTCCCGGCCCGGATTCTTCCTGGCGATCTACCAGGAGACCGACGGTGGTTTCGGGCTGCTCGAGGCGTTTGACACCTGGCTGCATCCCGACGCGATGTTCGCGGACTTCAAGGCCCGCGTCCTCGCCCGCAGCGGGACGCTGAGCATCCAGGACAACGTGCCGACCGCGTATCAGACCTACAGTGGAACATCGCTTCACTTCACGATCTGGGCGACCGCGCGCACCGCCTTCATCAGCCCGGATGAGCATCCCGGAGGCAGCCGGGTCGAGATCGACGAGTACGGCGCCAACCCGCGGGATGGCGAGAACGACGCCGGGAATGCCGCCGGCGGGCTCGTGCACGGGACGGTGTTGGACGGCGCCGGGGACGGACGGGTGCAGATCACCAACGGGTTCACGGGTGAGTCGCTCATCCTGGACTTGAGCGACGCCGCGCATCCGACCCGGATCAGCAACGGCGTGGTCGAGCGGGCCGGGGACAACCAGGAGGTGTGGGTGGACTTCGAGTGGAGCGGCCCGAGCGAGGGCGACGCGTACCGGCCGTTCACGGGGCTGCCGGACGCGAGCACAGCCGTGGCCGACGGCGGGGTCGTCAAGATCATCCCCGGCGCCACCGCCGACCGAAGCCCGATCGGGGCGAACAAGCGCATGACGCTCGTCGCGCCGATCGGCGGCGTCGTGATCGGGGGCGAGGGAGCGCCGCCCGATGTCGACGACGTCGCGGGTGTCGACGACGGCGTCTGGGTGGACTTCGAGTGGACGGGTCCCGACGGCCTCGCGCCGTACGGCAACGTGCTGCGACCCTATGCCAGCATCGCCGACGCCGCGGCCGCGGTGGCGCCGGGTGCGCTGATCACGATCATGCCGGGCAGCACCGCGGACCGACGGCCGATCGGGACAGACAAGCGGATGATCCTGTCCGCCCCACTGGGCCATGTCACGATCGGGCGCCCGGTGCCCGCGGCCGTGCCCCAGCTCGGCGGCGTGCATCCTGTCTGACCGGCGGCGAGACGCGGGCGCTCAGAACGTGATCAGCAGCCGGCCGCGCACGCCGCCGGCGTCCATCGCGCGTTGGGCCTCGCCGGCGCGCTCGGGCGGATACTCGCCGGCGACCCGCAGCACGAGGCGTCCCGCGGAGGCCAGTTCGCGCAGCTGCTCGAGCCACTCGGTCCGTTCCAGGACGTCGCGCACCCACACCGGGTGGACCTCGATTCCCCGCTCGACTGGACCGTCCTGCGCCCACCCGCGCACCACGACGACCCTGCCGCCGTCGCGGATCGCCCCGAACACGGCGCGGCCCAGCAGGGCGGTGTCATAGACGGCGGCGACGCCGTCAGGCTCGACGGCACGGACGGCCGCGGCGAAGTCGTCAGACCGCGGCACCACGACGTCGGCGCCGAACGAGCGCACGAGTTCTTCGTCCTCGGGCTTGGCGTCGGCGATGACGCGCAGGCCGCGCTCGTGGGCGAGCGCGATCACGTAGGAGGCGAGGATCCCGGCGCCGCCGCTCACCGCCAGGGTCTCCCCGGCGCCGAGGTCGAGCAGCTCGAGCCCGCGCAGCGCGGTGAGGCCGTTCATCGGCAGCGTGGCCGCCTGCTGGAGCGAGGCGCCGTCGGGGATCGCGACCACCGACGCCGCGGGCACGACGATCAGCTCGCACTGCGCCCCTCCCTCGGGCCTGCGGGGGCTGACGGCGGCCATCACCTGATCGCCGACGGCCAGGCGCTTCACGCCGGGACCGACCGACTCGATCGTGCCGGCGGCGTCCATGCCGGGCGTCCACGGCGCCGGCAGGTCTCCTCCGCCCCGCTCGCGCAGCCCGGCGTCGGTCGGGTTGACGGCGGCCGCCGCGACCGCGATGCGAACCTCGCCCTCGCCGGGCTCGCGCACGGAGCGGTCGACGACGGCGACGACCTCGTGCCCTCCCGGTTGATGGATGCCGACCGCGCGTGCCATGGCCACTCAGGGTAGTGCGGTGATCCGAAACGACGCGTGCAGTTCGTCGTCGGCCCCGACGATCCAGCGCCGGTCGCCGGCACGCAGGACGCGCTTGTCCCCGGGCTGAGCCGGCGTGCGGTATTCGAGCTCGACGTCGAGGCGCTCGGGCTCGGACCCGTCGAGCAGCTCGGCCTCCAGCGGCGCCCAGTAGGCGGCGTTGTTGACGTGATCGGCGATGTCGCACTCGGTGGCGCGGAAGTTCCACGTCGTCGCGTCCGCGCCCGGCTCTGGCCCGGGATGGCGCAACCGGTGGCTGACCTTGCGATCGGGCGCGCCCCCGTAGATGGCGATCTCGGCCTCGGTCAGCGGCGTCGGGACCCAGCGCTCGGGGTCGAGGTGGACCCACAGGGACACCGCCTGAACGATCGGGCTCGTCTCCCCTCCGGCGACGACGTCGGTCCGCCGCTCGGCCCACATCCGCCCGATCCCACTGCAGAACGTCGTCAGCTCGAAGCGCTCGCCGAAGCGCGGGAAGCGATGGACGCGGATGCGGCTGCGCCGCACGACCCACACGGCCGCCTGCGCCACCCCGGCATCTTCGACGTCGGCGTAGGCGACGTCCTGCAGCCAGCAGGCGATCGCGTCCAGCCGCACCCGGCCGCTGGGCGCACAATCGGCAAAGCCGGGCGTGCGGCCGTGGCTGTAGGCACGGACGCCCTCCGGCGGCGGCTGCAGGTCCTCGAGTTCGGCGCTCAACCGACCGGTGGCGAAGCGTCCTGGATCGCGCGCCACACGCGCTCGCCGTTGGCGGGCATGTCGATGTGGCGCACCCCGAGGTGGGCGACGGCGTCGATCACGGCATTGAGCGCCGCCGGCGTGGAGCCGATCGTGCCCGACTCGCCGATCCCCTTGGCCCCGAGCGGATTGACCGGCGTCGGGGTCTCGATCTGCACGCGCTCAAAGGACG
Organism: uncultured Solirubrobacteraceae bacterium; assembly: GCA_963744845.1. Taxonomy (GTDB): domain Bacteria; phylum Actinomycetota; class Thermoleophilia; order Solirubrobacterales; family Solirubrobacteraceae; genus Palsa-465. The sequence goes on along the minus strand of CAVUVE010000004.1, from coordinate 568,896 downwards.
GGAACTCCGGCGGCCCGGGGATGCAGTAGGTGACGAAGTTGGCGTTCTCGGGGTTGCCGTCGGCGTCGAAGGCCAGCTCCTCGAACAGCGCCTGGGCGATCCCGGCGGCGACCCCGCCGTGCACCTGGCCGTCGGCGATCATCGGGTTGATGATCGTCCCGGCGTCGTCGACGGCGATCACCCGCTGCAGGTCGACCGCGCCGGTCTCGGAGTCGACCTCGACGACGATCACGTGGGCGCCGAACGGGAACGTCGGCTGGCGCGGCTCGAAGTCGGTCTCGGCGCTCAGCTCACCCAGCCGCCCGCCGGCCGACAGCGCGCCGGCCAGGTCGGACCAGCTCAGCGCCGGGCTCGGGGCACCGGCGACGTGGAACACGCCGGCGCCGAGCTCGAGCACCATGTCGTGGGGATCGGCCTCCAGCTGCTCGGCGGCCAGCTCCTTGGCCTTCTCGACCAGCTCCACGGACGCCTGGCGCGCCGCCGCGCCGCCGATCTGCGTCGACTTGGAGCCGTAGGTGCCGGTGCCCCGCGCCACGCGATCGGTATCGCCCTTGACCACCGTGACCCGCTCGACGGGCAGCCCGAGCTGCTCGGCGGCGATCTGGGCGAACGTCGTCTCGTGGCCCTGCCCGTGCGAGAAGGAGCCGGTCGTGACGATCGCGTCGCCCTCGGGCGTGATCTGGACGGCGCCGAACTCGCTCTCGGGCATCCCGTTGGTGATCTCGACGTAGCAACTGATTCCGATCCCGAGCAGCCGCGGGTCGCCGGCCTCCCGCCGCCGGGCCTGCTCGGCCCGCAGCTCGGCGTAGCCGGCCGTCTGGAGCGCCGTCTCCAGCGCGCGGCCGTAGTCGCCGACGTCGTAGGCCGCGCCGACGACGGTCGTGTACGGGAACTGGTCGGGACCGATGAAGTTGCGACGGCGCACCTCGGCCGGATCAAGGCCGACGTCGGCGGCGAACAGGTCCATCGCGCGCTCGAGCAGCTGCGTGGCCTCGGGCCGTCCGGCGCCGCGGACGGCGGCCGTCGGCGTCGTGTTCGTGGCCACCGAATCGAAGCGGACCTCGATCCTCGGGATGGCGTACACGCCGGAGGCCATCAGCCGGGTCAGCGTCGGCAGGATCGCCCCGATCGACGGATACGCGCCCGAGTCCTGGAGCAGGCGCACGTACAGGCTCGTGACGTGACCGTCGCGATCGCCGCCGATCGTGAACCGCGCCGCCTGGGCGCGGCCGTGACCCATCGCCACCATGTGCTCGGAGCGCGTCTCGGTCCATCGCACCGGACGGCCGGTGTGGCGGGCCAGCCACGCGACGATCACGTCCTCGACGCCGAGCCCCTTGCCACCGAAGCCGCCGCCGACATCGGGCGCCAGCACGTGCACCGCGCCCGTCTCCAGGCCGAGGCTGGCGGCCAGGCGATCACGGTCCTGGTGGGGGGTCTGCGTGCACAGCCACGTCGTCAGCCGCCCGTCGGCAAAGCGCGCCGCGTTGGCCCGCGGCTCGATCGGCGCCACGTGGATGCGCTGGCTGACGACCGCGCCCTCGGTGACCACGTCGCAGCCGGCGAACAGATCGTCGCTCGGCCGCTCGGGACCGTCGGCGAGCGCGACGTTGGAGCCGACGTCCTCGAACAGCAGCGTCTCGTCGCGCATCGCCGCCTCGGGATCGATCACCGCCGGCAATCCCTCAAGCTCGGCGAACACGAGCTCGGCGGCGTCGAGCGCCTGCTCGCGCGTCTCGGCGAGCACGACGGCGAGGATCTCGCCGACGAAGCGGACCTTCCCGGCGGCCAGGCAGGGGCGGAACATCCCCTCGGGGATCCCGGGGAACGGGGCCGCCAGCGGGTCGAGGTCGATGTCGGCGGCGGTCAGCACCTGCACGCCCGGCAGCGCGGTGGCCTCGCCGGTGTCGATCGACGCGATCCGCGCGTGGGCGAGATCCGAGCGCACGAACACGGCGTGAAGCGCGCCCGGCAGCCGGAGGTCGTCGACGTACTGCCCGGTGCCGGTGAGAAAGCGCGGGTCCTCGCGACGGCGGACGCGCTGGCCGATCACGGTCGGGGACCCCGCATGGCATCGAGGATCCAGGCGATGAACACGCCCTGCAGCGGGAGCCTCGCCCACAACGAGACCGCGCCCCCCGGCACCGCCGGGTAGTCCTCGGCGTTGACCGCCATATGCAGGTTGGCGGGGAACACGCCGACCATCGTGGCGATCAGCCACCAGCCGGCCAGCCGGCGGCGGGCGGGCACCAGCATCCCGACGCCGCCCGCGATCTCGGCGACGCCGCTGGCGTACACCATCGCCTCGGGGGCGGGCACCCACGGCGGCACGATCTTGCGGTAGGTGCGGGGGATGACGAAGTGCATCACCCCGGCGAACACGAAGAACGGTCCGACGAGCCGGCGAAGCGTGTGCATCGGCGCCACGCTAGCGCACGCGTCCGGGCCGCTCGACGTTCACACGCTGGTCTTAGCCATCTCATAGCGATGGCTTCGCCGAGCCGGCCAAGCTGGCCCCATGTCCCTGACCGCGCCCGCTCCGTCCGCCCCGCCCGTCGTGGCGCAGCCCCGGGTCGACATCGTCGTTCCCGTCTACAACGAACAGGGGGTGCTCGAGGACTCGATCCGCCGCCTGCACGCCTACTGCAGCGCCGAGCTCGCCCACGACTGGCGGATCGTCATCGCCGACAACGCCAGTACCGACGCCACGTTGACGCTGGCCGGGGCACTGGCCGACGAGCTTGACCGCGTCCTCGTCGTCCATTTCGATCGCAAGGGACGGGGCCGCGCGCTGCGCACCGTCTGGTCGATGAGCGACGCCGACGTGCTCTGTTACATGGACGTCGATCTCTCGACCGACCTGCGGGCGCTCCCGCCGCTCCTCGCCGCGCTGGTCAGCGGTCACAGCGAGGTGGCGATCGGCACCCGGTTGGCGCCCGGCTCGCGCGTCGTCCGCGGTCGCAAGCGCGAGCTGATTTCGCGCTCCTACAACCGCCTGCTCCGCGTCACCCTGCGCGCCCGCTTCTCCGACGCCCAGTGCGGCTTCAAGGCGATCCGCGCCGACGCCGCGCGCCGGCTGCTGCCGCTCGTCGCCGACCAGGGCTGGTTCTTCGACACCGAGCTGCTCGTCTGTGCCCAGCGTCACGGGATGCGCGTCCATGAGGTCGCCGTCGACTGGATCGACGATCCGGACTCTCGCGTCGACATCGTCTCGACCGCGCTCGGCGACCTGCGGGGCGTGCTGCGGATGCGCTTCGACACCGCGCTGCCGCGCTTTCTGGCCATCGGGGTCGCCTCGACGCTCGCCTATGCGCTGCTCTACCTGGCCCTGCGCGGCGCGCTGGGGCCCGGAGGGGCCAATGCGCTCGCCCTCGCGCTGACCGCGGTGGCCAACACCCAGGCCAACCGGCGGCTGAGCTTTCGCATCCGCGGCCGCGCCGGGCTGTTGCGCCAGCACGCCGCCGGCGCGCTCGTCTACCTCCTCGCTCTGGGTCTCACCGACGGCGCACTGCGGCTGCTCGGCGGCCTGGACCCCCATCCCGGACGGCTGCTCGAGGTGGCGGTGCTCGTCGTCGCCTCCGCCGTGGCGACGGTGACGCGCTACGTGGCCTTGCGCACCTGGGTGTTCGCCAGCAGCTCCCCGAAGCGCCGCAGCCCGGTCTCGATCCGCGGAAGGGCGGCCGCGTAGGAGATCCGCAGATGGTGCTCGGCGTGCTCTCCGAACGCCGAGCCGGCGAGCACCGCGACCCCCTGCTCGACGAGCAGCCGCTCGGCCAGCTGCGCTCCGCTGGACCCCGTGCCCGACACGTCGCAGAACGCGTAGAACGCGCCTTCGGGCGAGCGGCAGACGACGCCCGGCAGCGCGTTGAGCCCGTCGACGACGGCGTCGCGGCGGGTGCGAAACGTCGCCACCATCGTCTCCACGTCGTCCATCGGCCCGGTCAGCGCCGCCACCGCCGCGCGCTGCACGAACGGCGGGACACACGACGTGGAGTTGATGAAGAAGCGCGTCAGGGGCTCGCGCAGCGCCGCCGGGACGGCGGCGAAGCCGCACCGCCAGCCGGTCATGGCGAAGGTCTTCGAGCAGCTGTCGACGAGCACGATCCGCTCGCGCAGCGAGGCCACAGCGGCGAGGCTCGGCGCCGCCACGTCGTAGAGGATCTTCGCGTAGACCTCGTCGGCAAGGATCCACGCGTCGGTGCGCTGCAGCGCCTCCGCAACCGCGGCCAGCTCGGCGGCCGACATCACCGCGCCCGTCGGGTTGTTGGGCGAGTTGAGGATCACCAGCCGGGTGCGCGGCGAGATCAGCGCCGCCAGCTCCTCGGGGTCGACGGCAAAACCGGCCTGCGCCCGGAGGGGCAGCGGCACGGGCGTCGCGCCGGCCCAGGCGATCGCCGATCGGTAGATGGGAAAGCCCGGATCGGGATACAGGACCTCGTCGCCGGCGCCGGCGCAGGCGAGGACGGTGAAGAACAGAAACGGCTTGGCCCCGGTGGCGATCAGCACCTCCCCGGGGTCGATCGCCAGCCCCCGGGGAGCGCCCAGGTAGGCGGCGGCCGCCTCGCGCAGCTCGGGGATGCCGGGCGCCGGGCAGTACCCGGTCTCGCCGCGGCGCATCGCCGCCTCGGCCGCCGCGACGACGTGCTCGGGGGTCGGGAAGTCCGGCTCGCCGATCTCCAGGTGCACGACGTCGACGCCGTCGCGCTCGAGCGCCCGGGCCCGCGCGAGGACCTCGAACGCCGACTCGGTGCCGAGTTCTGACACTCCGGGCGCGAGCGGCGGGACTAGGGTCATGCGCGTGAGTATGCAGTCGACCGCCCGCGAGCCGCCGCCCGCCGAGCCACCCGGCGGACCCGACCCGCCCGCGCCGCGGCGCTGGCGCGGGGGCGCGGGCGGGTGGCGCCCGAAGCCGAGCACGGCGGTGGCCATCGCCTACGTGAGCGCGCTGTTCATGGCGACGATGGACATGCACATCGTCAACGTCGCCCTCCCGACCCTCGGCCGCGCGTTCGGCGCCCCCATCTCCGACGTGGAGTGGACGGTCATCGCCTACCTGCTGACGCTGGCGGTGTTCATCCCGGCCTCGGGGTGGATCGGCGACCGGATCGGAACCAAGCGGACGTTCCTGTTCGCGCTCGTCACCTTCACCATCGCCTCGGCGCTGTGCGGCGCGGCGCAGAACCTCGGCGAGCTGATCGCCGCCCGCGCCCTGCAGGGCATCGGCGGCGGCATGCTGACCCCGACGGCGCTGGCGATGCTCTACCGCGCCTACGGCCCCGCGCAGCGGGCGCGGGTGGCGCGGACGGTGATCGTCCCGGTCCTCGTCGGTCCGGGGACGGCGCCGATCCTCGGCGGCGTGCTGACCCAGACGCTGTCGTGGCGGTGGGTGTTTCTCGTCAACATCCCGGTCGGGGTGGCGACGCTGATCTTCTCCCGGCTGCTCCTCCCCGCCGACGAACCGCAGCGCGGCGGCCGGCTCGACGTGCCCGGCCTGCTCCTCTCCGGGCTCGGCCTGAGCGCGCTCATGTACGCCGTCAGCGAAGGCTCGGTGAAGGGCTGGGCCTCGCCGGCGATCCTCATCACGGGCATCGGTGGGATCGCCGGCCTGCTGGCGTTCGCCCGCTACGCGCTGCGCGCCCGCGATCCGATCCTGCGGCTCGGGCTGCTGCGCGACCGCCTGTTTCGCGCCACCAACCTCGTCTTCGCCTTCAGCACCGGCCCGTTTCTCGGCAGTCTGTACCTGACGCCGATCTTCCTCCAGCAGGTGCTGCACCAGTCGCCGATCGGCTCGGGCACGACGACGTTCGTGGAGGCGATCGGCGTGGCCGTGGCCGCCCAGACGCTGGGCCGCCTCTACCCGCGGGTCGGGCCGCGGGTCATGGCCGGGGTCGGCGCCGCCGGGCTGACCCTGTACCTCGCGCTGTTCTTGTTCGTCGACGGCCACACCAACCTGTGGCTCGTGCGCGCGCTCATGTTCTTCGGCGGCGCGTGCAACGCCGGGGCGTTCCTCTCGGTGCAGAGCTCGATGTTCACCACGATCTCCAGCGAGGACACCGGCCATGCCTCGGCGATCTACAACACCAACCGCCAGTCGTCGATCGCCGTCAACATCGCGATCGTGACCACCGTGGTGACCGCGGTGGGCGGAGGCGGCCTGGCCGCCTTCCACGGGGCCTACCTGACGGCGACGATCCTCGGCGCGATCGGCACGGTGTTCGCCTGGACGCTCATTCGCACCGAGGACGCGCGCTCGACGATGACCGCGGCGAGCTGAACGGGTCGCCGATGGCGCTCAATGCCGGTCGCCTGGTCTACGGCACGATCCTCGTGGCCACGCTGCTGGCCGCCGAGTCACCCAAGCGCGAGACGTACCTCAAGACGGTCGGCGCGGTCGCGATCGCGCTCATCGTCTACTGGCTCTCGGCCTCCTACGCGGAGTTCACCGGCGAGCGCGTGCGTGAGGAGGACCCGTTCGAACCGTCCGCCTTCGCGCGCACCGCCGCCCACGAGCTGGCGGTGTTGTTCGGCGCCCTCGGTCCGCTCGTCGCCCTGCTCGTGTGCTGGGTGGCCGGCGTCGGGCTCCCCGCCGGGGTCACGGTGGCGGTGTGGACGGCGGTCGCGATGATCGTCGCCACCGAGGTCGGGCTCGGGGTCCGCGCCGAGCTGACCGGGCGCCAGCTCGTCATCCAGACCGGGATGGGAGTGGTGCTCGGCCTGCTCGTGGTGGCGCTGCGCGTGCTCCTGCACTGACTCTCAGCCCAGCGCGACCTCCAGCTCGTGGGGCTCGGCGCCGCGTAGGACGGTGAGCGCCAGCGTCCCGTCGGCCGCTCTGACCGCCCGGTCGAGGTCGCCGATCGAGCGCACGGGGGCTCCGCCGGCGCCGGTCACCAGGTCGCCGCGACTCAGGCCGGCCGCCCGCGCCGGGCTGTCTCGCCCGACGCGCATGACGAGCACCCCGGGCTCATCGGCGAGGCCGACGGCCTGGCGCATGCGCTTGGCCACGGCGGAAGTGGCCACGGCCACGCCGAGCCGCGGAGCGTCGCGCTCGTCGGGCTCGAAGAACCGCAGCCACGACCCGAGCGGTTCGCGCAGGGCCTCGACACCACCCGCCGGGAGGCCGCCGACGAGGCGCTCGGCGCGCTCGGCGTAGGCACCGCGCGCCCCACGGACGAGGGCGGCGCCGCGCTCGGTGAGGGTGACGGTGACGCTGCGGCGGTTCTCGGGGTCGGGCTCGCGCTCGATCATCCGCGCCCGCTCCAGGCGGCCGAGACGGATCGAGACCGTCCCCGCGGTGCGGCGCACGCGGGAGACGAGCTCGCGCTGGGTCAGGGTGTGGTCGGCGGCCCGCTCGAGCGCGTCGAGCACGAGGTAGCTGGGGCGCGACAGCCGGTGCTCGGCGAGCGCCTCCTCGAGCTCTGACTCGAGGTGGGCGGCGACGCTGATCACGCCGTCGACGAGATCGGTGTCGGTATCAGTTTTAGGTGGCATTGTTCTGCTCCATCAGTTTGATTCGAAACGTTTGTGTACGATCATTGTATGACGAACTCAAATGGAGCAACCCTCCCGGCTCCAGCGGACGCGGATCCGGCCGGCGGTCCGGACACCGACGACGCCCTGGACGCCTACTCGCGCACGGTGATCGCGGTCGCCGAGGCGCTCAGCCCGAGCGTGGCCAACCTCCAGGTCCGCCGCCGCACGCGACGCGGGCCGGCGGTCGGCGCCGGCAGCGGCGTGGCCATCTCCGCCGACGGCTTTCTCATCACCTCCGCGCACGTGGTCGAGGGCACGCGCCACGGCGTGGCCAGCTTCAGCGACGGCCGTGAGACCGAGGTCTCGGTGGTCGGCTCAGACCCGCTGTCGGACCTCGCGGTGCTCCGCGCCGACGGCGGCTCGCTCCAGGCCGCGACGCTCGGCGACGCCGCCGGCTTGCGCGTCGGACAGCTCGTGGTCGCGATCGGCAACCCGCAGGGATTCGCCTCGTCGGTGACCGCCGGGGTCGTCAGCGGCCTCGGTCGCTCGCTGCCGGTCGGCGCCCGGGGCGGTCCGCGGCGGCTCGTCGAGAACGTGATCCAGACCGACGCGGCGTTGAACCCGGGCAACTCCGGCGGGGCGCTCGGCGACGGCACCGGCCGGGTCGTCGGCATCAACACGGCGCTGGCCGGGATCGGGCTCGGGCTCGCCGTGCCGATCAACGACGCCAGCCATCGCCTGATCTGCACCCTGATCCGCGAGGGCCGGGTGCGGCGCGCCGTGCTCGGCGCCGCCGTCGCCCCGCGTGCCCTGCCGCCGGCCGTCGCCGAGCGGCTCGGACGGCGCGGGGGCGTCGCGCTCGTGCAGGTGATCGAGGACAGCCCCGCCGAGCGGGCCGACCTGCGCCGCGGCGACCTGCTCGTCGAGCTCGACGGCGAGCCGATCGCCGACGCCACCGACCTGCAGCGGCTGATGGTCGGCGAGCGAATCGGTCGCGCCGTCACCGCCGTGGTCATCCGCGACGGCCGCGAGCGCATGCGCTCGGTCGTCCTCGACGAGCTCACCTGAGGCTGGCTGGGCACTTAACGGGAACATATGGCCCGTTTCGTGCCCAGGCATTGGACATCCGGGCGCTCGTGCTTTGCATTAGCGTTGGCGCCATGACCAACGCGCTGTGGCAACCCCAGGCCCACATGCCCTCCGTCCTGGCCGGCGACCGGATCACGATCGTCTCCGGCGAGGGCGCGAACGTGACCACCGACGACGGGCGCACTCTGCTCGACGCCACCGCGGGGCTGTGGCACGCCAACATCGGCCACGGCCGGCCCGAGCTCGCCGAGGCAGCGGCGGCGCAGATGCGCACGCTCGAGACCTACCACACGTTCGGTCGCATCGTCAACGATCAGGCGCTGGCCCTCGCCGACCGCCTCGAGGCGATGTCGCCGATCGCCGATCCCAAGGTGTTCTTCGTCAGCGGCGGTTCGGACGCGATCGACTCCGCCGCCAAGCTCTGCCGCCGCCACTGGCAGCTGCAGGGCCAGACGAACAAGCGGATCATCATCAGCCGCCAGTCCTCGTATCACGGCCTTCACGCCTTCGGGACGAGCCTCGCCGGGATCGCCTTCAACCGCGAGGGCTACGGCTCGGAGTCGCTGATCCCCGAGACGGCCCGGGTCCCCGCCAACGACGCCGACGCGCTCGCCGCCGAGATCGAGCGCCTCGGCCCCGACCGGGTGGCCGCGTTCTTCGCCGAGCCGATCATCGGCACCGGCGGCGTCATCCTCCCCGCTCCCGGCTATCTGGAGCGCGTCGAGGACGTCTGCCGCGAGTACGACGTCCTGCTCGTCGCCGATGAGGTCATCACCGGCTTCGGGCGCACCGGCGAGTGGTTCGCCACCGAGCTGTTTGACCTGCACCCCGACATGGTCGTGATGGCCAAGGGGATCACCTCGGGCTACGCGCCGCTCGGCGGCCTGCTCATCGCCCCCCGCGTGTGGGAGCCGTTCTTCGATTCCCCCGACTCCCCCATCTTCCGCCACGGCGTCACCTACTCGGGCCACGCCACCGCCTGCGCCGTCGCCCAGGCCAACCTCGACGTGCTGGAGTCCGAGAACCTCGTCGCCCACGTGGCGCAGCTCGCCCCCGAGCTGGCGCGCGCCATGGAGCAGGTCGCCAAGCACCCCTCGGTCGCCGAGGTGCGGACGGGCATCGGCCTGCTGGCGGGCGTCAACCTCGTGCAGGACGTCCCGGCCGACCTGATCACCCGGGTCTGCCTCGAGGACGGCATCCTGCTGCGCGCGCTCCCCGACAACACGCTGCAGATCTCGCCGCCGTTCGTCGTGCAGGAGGGCGACCTGTGGCGGATCGCCGGCGCGATCGCGGCCGCGCTCGACCATCCCGAGCTTCCGACGCGCCGCGGGCCCGGGCCGGCGCTCGATCACCACGAGGATCAGGCCTGACCGTCACGGTACGCGTTGATGCGTTACGCAAACTGGCGTTACGCGTAGTTGCGTACTAGACTGCACACATCCCCCCGCCCCCCGTCAATCCCTTCCGCTACGGCGATCTGGCGCTCGACGATGCCTTCACCGACCGCGGCGCCGAGCTCGCCGAGCTCTGCTCGGACATGCGCAACGGGCAGAACGTCGTCATCTTCGCGCCCCGCCGCTATGGCAAGTCGTCGCTGATCTGGCGCGCCGCTCAGGAGCTCGTCGGCGCCGGGGACGTGCTCGTCGCCCAGGTCGACGTGATGCGCGCCTCGACCAAGGAGCGCTTCGCCGAGAAGCTCGCGGCCGCGATCTACGAGGACATCGCCTCGGTCCTCTACCGGGTCCGTGACCGAGCGACCGCCGTCTTCCGCGGGCTGCGGGTCACGCCGACGATCGCTCTGCAGAGCGACGGCTCGCTCACCTTCGGCTTCACCGGCGGGCACTCCCCCGCCGACCTCGACGCGACGATCGAGCATCTCCTGGCGCTGCCCGCCCAGCTGGCCGCCGACCGCGAGCGGCGGGTGGCGCTCGTGTTCGACGAGTTCCAGGAGATCGTCAAGCTCGACCGCCACCTGATCGCGCTCATGCGCTCGGTGTTCCAGGAGCAGGCCGAGGTCTCCCACGTCTACCTCGGCAGCCGGCGCCACATGATGGAGCAGATCTTCAACGACGAGCACGAGCCGTTCTGGCGCAGCGCCAAGCAGATGGAGCTCGGCGTGATCGCGCCCGGCCTGTTCGCCGATTTCCTGACGACGCGCTTTGCCGGCAGCGGCAAGGGGATCGATCGTCCCGTCGTCGAGGCGCTGCTGGCGATCACCCACGCCCATCCCTACGGGACCCAGGAGCTCGCCTACGCCCTGTGGGAGGTGACGCCATTTGGGGACAGCGCCGCCGCCGAGGACCTGGCGATCGCGCTGCGCCGCGTGCTGCGCGCCGAGAACGCCCACTTCGCCCGCATCTGGGAGCGCGCGCCCAAGGCCCAGCGCGTGCTCCTCGAGGCGCTGGCCGCCGAGCCGGGAGCCCCGGCGCTGAGCGTCGCCTACCGGCGCGCCCACAACCTGCCGGCGACCTCGACCGTGCAGCGCGCGCTCGAGGCGCTCGTCGACGACGAGCTCGTCAGCCGGTTCGGCGACGGCTACCGGATCGCCGAGCCGTTCCTCGCCGAGTGGATCATCAGCGGAGACTTCTGAAGCGATGACCGTCGCCGAGGCCGCGCAACTGTTGCAGCGCCACTGGGGGCTGACCGGCGAGCTGACCGAGCTCGGCAGCTTCGAGGATGAGAACTTCGCCGTCGCCGGCGACCACGGCGACCCGATGTACGTGCTGAAGATCAACGGGCCCGAGCGCTCGGTCTCGCTCGAGCTCGAGCACGCGATCCTCCACGGCCTTGCCGAGGCCGGCCTCGGGTATGAACTGCCGCTGCCCGTGCCGGCCACCTCCGGCGCGGAGATCGTCACGCACGGGAGCGACCGCGCGCGGCTGCTGCGCTGGGTCCCCGGCATCCCGCTCTCCGACGTGTCCGACCTGAGCCCCGAGCGTCTTCGTCAGCTGGGCGCGCTGGCGGCACGCGTCGGGACGGCGCTGGCCTCGTTCGCGCCCGACGCCGGAATCCCGCCGGCCGAGTGCAAGTGGGATCCGCGCCTGGCCAGGCAGACGGTGGCCGACGTGCTCGCCGACGACCCCGGTCCCGACGATGAGCAGCGGGCGGCGCTGGAGGCGGCGATCGCCCCGCTCGCCGCCGTCGACGGCACCGATCTGCCTCGCCAGCTCATCCACTGCGACATCACCGACGTCAACGCCCTGACCGCGGGCGGCGAGATCGTCGGGCTCATCGACTTCGGCGACGTCACCGACACCTGGCGGGTGTGCGACGTGGCGGTCACGTGCGCGTCGGCCGTCTACCGCCACCCCGGCGATGCGCTGGAGGCGATGCTCGACGTCCTCGGCGGCTACCACGACGTCGCGCCGCTGTCGGGGGCGGAGACCGATGCGCTGTGGCCGCTCGTTCTGGCCCGGGCGGCCGCGTGCGCGGCGCTCAGCGCCCGCCACCGCGAGCTGACTCCCGACAGCGCCTACGTGCGTGAGACCTACGACGGCGACTGGGTCGCGCTGACGGCGCTGCTGGCGCTGCCCCCCGGCCTGCCGGCGGCCGCCTTCCGGATCCGCGCCGGGCTACCCGCGCTGCCCGGGCCCGACGGCCTGGCGGCGGTGCTGCGCGACGCTGACCCGATGCCGGTCGTGGCCGGGCTGCAGGCCCGCCCGATCGACCTCGGTGTCGGCAGCGACGCGCTGCACGGCGGCGCGTGGGAGGACCCGCGCGGCGTCGCGGAGGCGGTCGGAGCCGCCCGCGCGACGATCGGTCGCTGGGGCGAGGTCAGGCTGACCGCGGCGGGCCGTCCGGGCGAGGCGACCCCGTCGACGCTGCACCTCGGCGCCGACGTGTTCGCGCCGGCCGGCACCCACGTGCGTGCGCCGCTCGACGGCACGGTCGCGGCCGTCACGCAGACCGAGACGACGCTGGAGATCGCCGGGACCGCGCCGCCGCGGTTCATCCGCCTGACCGGCATCGAGTCGCTCGTCGACGCCGGCACTCTGGTGAGCGCCGGGGCGATCGTCGGGCACGTCGCCGAACGAACCGACGGCGGCCCGGCGCGCGTGCACGTGCAACTGGCCACCGCGCCCGGGCAGCCCGGCCTCGGCGATCCTCGCCGGCGAGCGGCATGGCTGGCGTTGTGCCCGGATCCCGCGCCCCTGGTCGGGGCCGCGTGCGCGGCCCCGCCCCCGCCTGATGCCCGGCGCGATCGCGGGCGCCGAGCGGCGGTGCTTGCTGACGCCCAGGAGCTCTACTACGAGGAGCCGATGGAGATCGTGCGTGGCTGGCGGCAGTACCTGTACGACGCCGACGCCCGCCCGTATCTCGACGTCGTCAACAATGTCGCCGCCGTCGGCCATTCGCACCCGGGCGTGGCGAGCGCGGCGGCCCGCCAGCTGCGCCTGCTCAACACGAACTCGCGCTTTCTCTACGAGTCGATCGTCGAGCTACGCCGAGCGCCTGTGCGAGCTGCTGCCCGACGGTCTGGACCGCGTGTTCCTGGTCAACTCCGGCAGCGAGGCGTGCGACCTCGCGCTCCGGCTCGCCCGCGCCTTCACCGGGCGGCGCGACGTGGTCGCCCTGGCCGGCGCCTACCACGGCTGGACGGAGGCGGTGTTCGAGCTCTGCACCTCGCCGGGCGACAACCCGGGCTGGCGTGAGACCAAGCCCGACCACGTGCACGTCGCCGAGCAGCCGGATCCCTACCGGGGCCGCTTCGGCGACGACGCCGCCGCCTACGCGCGCTCGGTCGCCGAGGCCTGCGCGAGGGCCGCCGAGGGCGACCGTGGCGGGGTGGCCGCGTTCATCAGCGAGCCGATGCTCGGTAACCAGGGCGCCGTCGTTCCGCCCGCCGGCTATCTTCCGGCGGCCTACGCGGCCGTCCGGGCGGCCGGCGGCGTGTGCATCGCCGACGAGATCCAGGTCGGGTACGGCCGTACCGGGGAGACGTTCTGGGCCTTCGAGCATGCCGGCGCCGTGCCCGACATCGTCACCGTCGCCAAGGCCGCCGGCAACGGCCATCCCCTCGGCGCCGTCATCTGCCGGACCGAGATCGCCGACGCCTTCGGCCGGCGGACACCGTTCTTCTCCTCCGCCGGTGGCGGCCCGGTTTCCTGCGAGGTGGGGATCGCGGTCCTTGATGCGATCGCCGACGAGCGGCTGATGGAGAACGCCGTGCTCGTCGGGCGCCGGCTGAGCGACGAGCTCCGGGCGCTCGCGGAGCGTCACGCGGCGATCGGGGCCGTGCACGGGCGGGGCCTGTACCTGGGCGTCGACCTCGTCGTCGACCGCGCGTCCAGAGCCCCGGACCGCCCGCTGGCCCGGGCCGTCTGCGAGCGGATGCGACGCCTGGGGATCATCGTGCAGCCGACCGGCGACGCCGGCAACGTGCTCAAGGTCAAGCCACCGCTCTGTCTGAGCGCCGACGACGCCGCGCTGTTCGTGGCGATGCTCGATCGCGCGCTCACCGACCTGACCGTGCGCTGAGGCGCGTCCGCGCGCGGACGTTCGCCACCGGACGGGTGCCCGTCGCCGATCGGGCGGCGCGGGGTTGATGGTCGTACAACCCCTAAAGGAGGCACGCATGCTTCTCATCCTCGCCGCAGTTCTTCTGGTGATCGCGATCGCCGGTGGCGTCATCATCCACCCGCTGCTGTTCGTGCTCGCCCTCGTGGCGATCGCGCTGTTCTTCAGCCACCACCGCACGCCGCTGCGCTGAATCCGCCGGTCGTCCGTCCGCGCGGCCGGGACCGGTGAAGCCACGGCCGGCCGCGCGGTGATGTGCTCAGGTCAGCGCGGCGGCGAGCTTGTGATGGCGCAGCTCCTCGGGCGGGGAGCCGTGCAGGATCCAGGTGCGATCCTCGCGCCGGCTGAGCATCCCCGAGCGGGTCAGCTCCCCCATGGCGCTCGTCACCGCCGGCCGGTGAGCGCCGACGAGGTCGGCCAGCCGCTGATGTGACAGCGGCAGCGGCACGGCGATCCCGTCGGGCAGCACCTTGCCCCAGCGCTCGGCGAGGTGCCACAGGGTCAGGCGCAGCCGGTCGTCGACGCGCTGATGGTGGGCGATCGCCAGCGAGATCGCCAGCGAGTGGGCCCGCCGCATCCCACGGCTGAACAACTCGAGCCCGAGCTGGGGCCACGGGTTGATGCGCAGGATCAGGCGATGATCGAGCACCGCCATCCGGCTGGGCTCCAGCACCACCCAGCCGACCTCGGCCTTGACGTGAGATCCCTCGTCATCCCAGGTCCACGGACGGATCACGTCGGCGGCGCCCAGCAGCTCGACGCAGCGGCGCCCGAGCACCTCCACCTCTCGGCTGATCAGCCCGTCGACGATGAGAAAGCCGCGGTGATGGGAGTCGGGCTCCACCGACTCGGCGACGTTCCAGGCGCCCGGCGAGAGGCGCCGCAGACGGGTGCGCGTCTCACGCCGCGCCCGCTCGCGCTCGTCGGCGCCCAGCAGATCGGCCAGCTCGGGGTCGGCATCGATGATGCTGATCCCCTCGACGCTCTCCCCCATCAGTGGCCGCCCCCGTGGGTGCGGTCGCACCGAGAGTGCTCACTGGGGGATGCCTGGCGAGGACGCAGGAGATGTGGCGTAGCAGCGCTACGCGAATCTCCGAGGACAGCCGGATGACGCGGGCGCGGCCCCATCAGGCGAGGCTGGATGCCGAGCGGGCCGCAAGCCCGCGCAGGCGCCGCCAGGGAGTGCTCGAATGCGAGCGTACTCACGGGGGCGGCCACTAGTAATCGTCCTCGATCTGCATCGACCACCGGGCCTCGTCGCCGCCGGGCGTGACCTTGACCCGGTAGGTGCCGGGCGGGGTCGAGAACGTCTGGACCTGGGTGCCGCCGTCGCTGAGGCCGAAGCTGGCCACCGAGGACCCGCTCGCCGTGGAGATCTGAGCGTGCGGGCCCGAGCAGAAGAGGATCCACGTGCAGGTGCCGTGGTAGGCCATCGTGTAGCGCACCCGCCAGCGGGTGCCGCGGATCCTGATCGTCAGCGGACGCGTGTCGGCGATCGTCGTCAGGGGCCGCCAGCGGGGAGTCTCGGCCACGAACAGCGACACCGTCGACCCCTTGGCGACGTGGCGCCCGGCCGCCGGGCGCGTGCGCAGGACCGTGCCGGGGGCGACGCCGGGCGCGGCGATCGAGCTGACCGCCGTGCGCAGCCCGAGACGCGAGAAGGTGGCGCGTGCGGCGCCGCTGCTCGCGTCGCCGACGACCGGGACCTCGACCGGGGCGGGGCCCCGGCTGACGGTCAGGCGGACCGGCGTGCCCACGACCACGCGCACGCCCGGGCGGGGAGTCTGGGCGATCACCGTCCCCTTCGCCGCCGACGCGTAGCGGAAGCGCAGCACCGCGTGCAGGTGACGCGCCCGGCCGCGCGCGGCGGCCTGGCTGAGCCCCGTCAGCCGCGGCACCCGCGTGTGCCGGTGGCCGAGCAGGACCGCGGCGCACACCATGCCGACGAGCAGGAGGGCGACCGCGAACACGGCGGCGATCGCCCGGCGGCGCGCCGGCGGGTTGACGTTTCGTCGCGGCGACGGCGGGGGCGGCGCGAGCCGGGTCGAGTCGGCCGGCGCGCCGCGGCGGCAGCGTGTGCGCGCGCGGCAGCGCGGGGCGCGGCTCGCGCAGGGCGGTCGCGGTCGTGTGGGCGGCGACCGGGTCCGGCGTGGCGGGGGCGTGGGCGCGCGTGCGCCCCCGCGCGGGCGCCGCGCGCCGGGGGCGATCGACCGCCTGGCGGCGAGCCAGCACGAGGGCGTCGGCCATCTCGGCCCCGTCGGCGAACCGGTGCGACGGATCCTTGGCCAGCGCGCGGGCGACGATGCCGACCAGCGACGGCGGCAGCCGCGACGGCAGCGGCGGCGGCGCCTCCTGAACGTGGCTGAGGGCGAGCTCGACGACCGAGCCGCCGGCGAACGGCGGATGACCGCAGAGCATCTCGTAGAGCACGACGCCGACGCTGTAGACGTCGGTCGCCGAGCTGGTCGGGCGCCCGCGGCCCTGCTCGGGCGCCATGTACTTGGGCGTGCCGACGATCGTCGCGGGGGCGCCGTCGGTCGAGCCCTCGGCCAGCCGGGCGACCCCGAAGTCGCCGACCTTGACGCGTCCCTCGCGTGAGAGCAGGATGTTCGCCGGCTTGACGTCGCGGTGCACGATCCGCCGCTGGTGGGCATGGGCGAGCGCCCGGCACAGCTGGCCCGCGATCGCGCATGCCTGCCAGGGCGGCACCGGACCGCGCTGCAGTCGCCGGGACAGATCCTCGCCGTCGACGAGCTCGGAGACGTAGTACAGGCCCTCGGCGGCGTGCCCGACGTCGTAGATCTGGACGATGCCCGGATCGGAGACCCGGGCGAGCAGCTTGGTCTCGCGCGCGAAGGTGTCGACCCACTCGGGGTCCTCGGTCCACCACGGCTTGATCACCTTGACGGCCACGGGACGGTCCAGCCGCCGATCGCGTCCGCGATACACGCGTCCAAACGCGCCCTCGCCGATCGGCGCGTGCAGCTCGTAGCGGTCGTCCAGGGCGCTGCCGGACAGGTCAGGGGCGTGGGGCATGTGGTCCTCGGAGCAGCACGGCCAGGGGCCGCGCCCGTCATATGATCGCCGATCCGGGACCGAGGTTCGCCGAAGGACCGGCGGCGCGCCCTACAGGACCGGCGAGTCGGGAAGCTCGACGATCTCTGACCAGTACCGGGCGACCACCGCCATCACCTCGGTGAGCTGGGTGTGGGTGACGGGTTTGGTGATGTAGGAGCTGGCGCCGAGGTCATAGGCGTTCTGGACGTCGGTCTCGTCGCTGGAGGTCGTGAGCACGACGACCGGAATCTGGCGTAGCGACTCGTCGGCCTTGAGCTCGGCCAGCGCCTCGCGCCCATCCTTGCGCGGCATGTTGAGGTCGAGCAGGATGATCGACGGGCGGGGGGCCAGGGCGTCGACGTACGGGCCGTCGTGGCGCAGGTAGTCGATCAGGTCCTGTCCGTCGATCACGAACTCCATGCGCTCACCCAACGGGGTGCCCTCCAGAGCGTCGCGAGCCAGGTCACGATCGTCCTCGTCATCGTCTGCGATCAGGATCGTGATGGGTGCGGCTGACTCCCGTGGGGATCGCATCGGTGCCTCCTCTGGATTGCGGGCCCATCGGCGGCAGTCAGGAACATGCGACCAGCGACGTTCCCCTGCGAACGCGCGCTATCTGGTCGGTTTCCGGAGACTCCCGCTTCCGAAGCCGGCGCTGTCAGGCCGACCATACCCGGTCAGCGCGGTGACCAAGCCCTCCGGGGTTGGGATGCGTCAGCCGGTGTTGCGCAGGCCGCTGGCGATCCCGTTGATCGTCAGCTGGCTGACCCGCCGCAGCTGCGCCGGCGCGTCGTCGCCGGCCTCGCGCAGGCGGCGCATCAGCTCCACCTGAACGAAGGACAGCGGATCGACGGCGGGGTTGCGGCGGTCGATCGAGGCCTGCAGCACGGGCTCTGAGTCGAGCAGGCGCTCGCCGCCGCCGATCAAGCACGAGCTCCTCGATCGTGAGCGCCAGCTCGGCCTCCAGGCGGCCCCAGATGCGCTCGCGGGCCTCGGCGTCATCCCACAGCTCCACGTAGCGCCGCGCGATCCCCAGATCCGCCTTGGCGCAGCCCATCTCGGCGTTGGAGAGCACGCTCGTGAAGAACGGCCATTCGGCCGCCATCTGGCGCAGCAGCTCGACGCCGTGGCGCTCCCGGACGCTGCGCAGCCCCGTCCCCAGCCCCAGCCAGGCCGGCAGCACGATCCTCGACTGCGTCCACGAGAACACCCACGGGATCGCCCGCAGGTCACCGATCCCGGCCGCCTCAGAGCGCTTCGCCGGCCGCGATCCGAGACGCAGCCGCGAGATCTCCCCGACCGGGGTGACCGCCTCGAAGAAGCGCACGAAGTCCGGATCGTCATGGACGATCGAGCGGTACACGGCCGCCGACTCGTCGGCCATCTCCTGCATGAGCTCGTCGAAGCGCACGCTCTCGGCATGGGCTCGGGCCCGTCCGGTCGCCAGGGTGGCGCTCGTGGCCAGCTCGAGCTCGCGGTGAGCGATCTCCGGCACCGAGTACTTGGCGGTCAGCACCTCGCCCTGCTCGGTCATCTTCAGCCGCGCCCGCACCGTCCCCGGCGGCAGCGCGAGGATCGCGCCGTTCGTCGGGCCGCCCCCGCGCCCGACGGCGCCGCCGCGACCGTGGAAGAAGAACCAGTCGACCCCGTGGCCCCGCAGCACCTCGGCGAGCCTGACCTGGGCGGTGTAGGCGGCCCACGCCGAGGCCAGGTAGCCGACATCCTTGTTGGAGTCCGAGTAGCCGATCATGATCTCCTGGACATCGCCGACGGCGTGCAGCGCCTCGCGGTAGACGGGCATCGCCAGCAGCGCCTCCATCGTCTGCGGCGCCGCGTACAGCGTCGCTCCGGCCTCGAACAGGGGGACGATCCGCAGCTGCGCCCCCCGGCCGCCCGCCTCCGAGAGGCTCGCCTCCTTGAGCAGCAGGAGCACCTCGAGCAGGTCGGCCGGCCCCTCGGTCCCCGACACGATGTAGGTGTGGATCGCGCCGCGGTTGGCCTCGCTGAGGGTCTCGCGCAGCGTCCGAAACGTCTGGATCGTCTCCTGCGTGGAGTCCGAGAAGCGCCCGATGTCGGCCGGCACGAGCGGCCGGCGGTCGGCGATCTGGTCCTGGAGGAGCTGGAGGCGCTCGTCGTCGGGCAGGCCCTCGTAGTCGGCGCACACGCCGAGCGAGCGATAGATCTCGGCCAGCGAGCGGGCGTGGACCTTGGCGTGCTCGCGGATGTCGAGGCGCGCGTAATGAAAGCCGAACACCTCCACCTGGCGGATGAAGTCGCGCAGGTCGGCCGTCGCCGTCAGCGCTCCCGAGCCGCGGTGCAGCGAGCGCTCGACGCGGCGCAGGTCCTCGAGCAGCTCCGAGGCCTGCACGTAGCCGCCGGGACCGCGAACCTGGGTCGCCCGGACCCGCTCGCGCACGAACGTCAGCGCCCGGCGGTAGGGCTCCTCGGGGTTGAGCGCGGCCAGGGTTGCGGCCAGCGCCGGGAACGTGCGCTCGCCGGCGGCGAGGATCGGCTCCAGATCGGGCGCGTGCCCGGTCAGCCGCTCGGACAGCGAGAGCCGGCCGGCGAGCTGCTCGACGCGTGACTCCAGCAGCCGCAGGCACTGCTCGCGCATCAGCTCCAGCGCGTCGACGGTCATCGCCGGCGTCACGAACGGGTTGCCGTCGCGGTCGCCGCCGATCCACGAGCCGAAGCCGAGCAGCGGCGGGATCGTCGGCGTGGGCTGGCCGTCCGCGGTCGGATAGTGCTCGGCGATCGCCAGCTCCAGGTCGCGGTAGATCCGCGGCACCGTGTCGGCGAGCGTGGAGGCGAAGTGGATCAGTCCGCCGCGGACCTCGTCGAGGACGGTCAGCTCGGCGGCGCGGATGTCGTCGGAACCCCACAGCTCCTGGATCGTGGCCAGCAGCCGCCGCCG
This sequence comes from uncultured Solirubrobacteraceae bacterium, assembly GCA_963744845.1. Lineage (GTDB taxonomy): Bacteria > Actinomycetota > Thermoleophilia > Solirubrobacterales > Solirubrobacteraceae > Palsa-465. The sequence goes on along the minus strand of CAVUVE010000004.1, from coordinate 548,849 downwards.
CGCATCGTCGCGGTCGGGGTGGGTGCGCTCGTCGAGCCCGTGCAGAACGTCGAACACGCGCGCCAGCTTGTCGATCGTCGTCCGGCGCCGGGCCTCGGTCGGGTGTGCGGTCATGACCAGCCGCAGCTCGGCGCGCTCGAGGATCTCCTGCAGCTCGGCGGCGGTGACCCCCGCCGCGTGCAGGCCGGCCACCGCATCGCGCAGCGACCCGGCCCGGGGACGCTCGGGATGGGTGACGTCGCGATCGCGCAGCCGGCGCACGCGCTCGTTGTCCTCGGCGAGGTTGATCAGCTGAAACCAGCGGGTCAGCGCACGCACGAGCACCTCGGCCTGCGCGAGGTCGAGCCCGGCGACGAGCGCGGCGAGGTCGTCGGCGGCCGTCTCGTCGCCGAGCCGGGCGCGGCGGCCAAGCGCGATCGTGTCGTCGAGCAGCGCCACCGCCTCCGGTCCATCGCCGAGCTCGATCACCTCCCGCAGGACGTCGGTCAGCAGCTCCTCGTCCTGGGCGAACGCGGTGGGGCTCAGTTCGGTCTCGGCCACGGGCCCGAGGACGTTAGCTCAGGCGGGTCGTCGTCGATGACGAACTCCAGCTCAAGGTACGCCTGCGGGTCAAGCCGGCCGCGCCGCTGTCCGCGACGGCGCAGGGCCGCCACAAGCGTCGCCAGACGCCCGGGGCCGGCCCGACCGCGCGGCGGGCGCGTCTGGATCGGACGTGGCGTGAGGCTGCTCGCGGGCGGGATCTGGGCCCCGCGACTGAGCAGCAGTAACTGATTGCGGTCGAGGTACACGACCGCCTCCTTCCAGGTTGTGTGAGTGTCAATGAGTGTTGGGGTGAGACGGTGTCGTTTCGTCGCACGGGCCAGTGACACCTGACGGTCAGGCGTGTGACATGCGCGATGACAACCATTGGCGACGGTCCGGCGCCCCGGGCGCCGGGCGGGCCTTAGAGGATCTTCTGGCTGGTCATGGGGTTCCTCCGGTCAATTGGTCACAGTGGCAATCGGGGCACAAAAAAGGGCGACCCGTGTGGATCGCCCTCGCGTTCGAGTCAGATGTGCGCGCTCGTCTACTGCAGCGCGCACCCCGTCGTCGCGAGGGCATTGGCGTTCGCGTCGGTCCCGTGGTGAACGGCCATCCAGCGGCCGTCGACGGCCCGGGCGTTACGGGCCTCGTCGCCGAGGAGTCCGTCGAGCGCGGCGATCAGCCGCTCGCGCTGGCTCATGGACGCGCGCACGGGCGTCTTCGCCGGACTGATCGTCTGAACGAAGGCGGTTGCGAAGGAAGTGTGGGAGGCGCGTGTCATAGAGGTAACTCCTGCTCGACGCTTGCCAGCGTAACCGAGCCTGTCACCGATTGCAAGTAATTGACACAAAATCGTTGCACTCCTTCGACCGCCACCACATCGCGGCCGCCGACCCGGTACCGACCTGTCGCGGAGATACCCTGATAGGCATGCTGCATGTCCATCGCGCCACCCGCGCCGACCGTCTTGCCGACGCGCTCGCGCAGCTCCTCGCCCGGCCTCCGGACGATCCGTTCGCGCCCGACGTGGTCGCCGTGCCCACGCGGGGCATGGAGCGCTGGCTGACCCAGCGCATGTCGGGGATCCTCGGCGCCCAGCCCGGCGAGCGCGACGGCGTGTGCGCAAACGTCCTGTTCCCGTCGCCGCATCGGCTCGTCGTCGACGCCGTCGCCACCGCGTCGGGGATCGACCCCGAGCAGGATCCGTGGCTGCCCGAGCGCTCGGTCTGGCCGCTGCTCGCCGTCGTCGACGAGTGCCTCGGCGAGCCGTGGCTGGCCGGGCTGACCGCGTATCTGGGAGCGCCCGAGGACGCGATGCGCCGCGCACGGCGGCTGAGCGCGGTCCGCCACCTCGCCCGCCTGTTCGATCGCTATGCGCTGCACCGGCCGGCGATGCTCGAGGCGTGGGCGGCCGGCCGCGACACCGACGCCTCCGGGGGCGCCCTGCCGGCCGGCGCGGCCTGGCAGGCCGAGCTGTGGCGCCGTCTGCGCACGCGGATCGGGCTCGCCGGGCCCGCGGAGCGGCGAGCCCGCGCGTGTGACCGGATCGCCGAGGACCCCGCCGTGCTGGACCTCCCGCCGCGGCTGGCGCTGTTCGGCCTCACCCGTCTGCCCACCGGTCACCATCACATCCTGCGCGCGCTCGCCGCCGGACGCGACGTGCACCTGTTCCTGCTGCACCCCTCCCCGGCGCTGTGGGACGCGGTGCACGCCGCCGGCGAGACCGCGCCGGAGCTGCGGCGCGCCGCCGACCCGACCACCGAGCTGTCGCGCAACCGCCTGCTCGCCTCGTGGGGGCGCGACGCTCGCGAGATGCAGCTCGTCCTGGGCTCGGGCGGCGACGGCGTGGGACCCGGCGACGGCGTGGGCAGCGACGAGCACCATGACGCCCCCGACCCCGTGACCGATCACCCCACGCTGCTCGCGCGCCTGCAGTCCGACGTCCGCGCCGACCGCGCCGCGCCGGGGGCGCCGCTCGACGGCTCGCCGGACGGCCGGGCGCCACTCGCTCCCGACGACGACAGCGTCGTCGTGCACTCCTGCCATGGCCGGGTGCGCCAGGTGGAGGTGCTGCGCGACGCGATCCTCCACGCGCTCGACGACGACGAGACGCTCGAGCCGCGCGACATCATCGTCATGTGCCCCGACGTGGAGAGCTTCGCGCCGCTGATCCAGGCGACGTTCGGGGCAGCCGAGCGCGCGGGCGACACAGAGCCCGCCAGCCCCGACGCCGCGACCGACCTGCGGGTGCGGCTGGCCGATCGGTCGCTGACCCAGACCAACCCCGTGATCGCGGTCGTCTCCCAGCTGATCGAGCTGGCCGGCCAGCGGCTGACCGCGTCCGAGGTCCTCGATCTCATCGACCGCGCCCCGGTGCGCCGGCGCTTCGGCCTCGACGACGATGACCTCACCCACCTCCAGGACTGGATCTCGCAGTCGGGCATCCGCTGGGGGCTGGACGCGCCCCATCGCGCTCCGTACAAGCTCGACACCGTCCCGGAGGGCACGTGGAGCGCCGGGCTGGACCGGCTCCTGCTCGGGGTGACGATGACCGAGGACGGCCAGCGGCTGTTCGCCGACGTGCTTCCCCTCGACGATGTCGACAGCCGCTCGATCGAGCTCGCCGGCCGCCTCGCCGAGCTGATCGCCCGCCTCCAGGACACGCTCGACGCGCTGTCGGCCCACCAGCCGCTGGCCGAGTGGGCGGACGCCATCGCCCACGCGGCCGACGCCCTCACCGCGACCAGCGGCCGCGACCGCTGGCAGCGGGCGGAGCTGCAGCGGGTCCTCGACGAGATGGTGCGGGAGTCCGCGGGAGCCGGCGCCGCGCTCGCTCCCGCCGAGGCCCACGCGTACCTCGCGGCCCGGCTGGAGGGCCGTCCGACGCGGGCGAACTTCCGCACCGGCCACCTGACGGTCTGCACGCTGATGCCGATGCGGTCGGTCCCCCACCGCGTCGTCTGTCTGCTCGGCCTCGACGACGGCGCCTTCCCGCGCAAGGCCCCCCGCGACGGCGACGACCTGATGCTCGCCGACCCGCACCTCGGCGAGCGCGATCCGCGCAGCGAGGACCGCCAGCTCCTGCTCGACGCGCTGATGGCCGCCACCGAGCGGCTGATCGTCACCTACACCGGCAACGACGAGCGCACGAACACCCCGCGGCCCCCCGCCGTCCCCGTCGGCGAGCTGCTCGACGCCGTCGACGCGACCGTCCACTGCTTCGACCCGACGCACCCGGACCGTCCGGCGAGCGAGCAGGTCGTCGTCCGCCACCCGCTGCAGCCGTTTGACCCCGTCAACTTCGAGCCCGGCGGCCTCACCGGCGAGCCGCCGTGGAGCTTTGATCGAGTCGCCCTCGGCGGCGCGCGAGCGCTGACCGGGCACCGCGCGCCGCCCGCGCCGTTTCTCGCCGCACCGCTGCCGGCACCCGGCGGCCGGGTGGTCGACCTGGCCGACCTCGTCCGCTTCGTCGAGCACCCCGTCCGGGCCTTTTTGCGTCAGCGGCTGGGGATCGTGCTCCGCGACGGCGACGACGAGATCGCCGACGGGCTGCCGATCGAGCTCGACGGCCTCGAGCGCTGGGGAGTCGGCCAGCGTCTGCTCGAGGCGCGCCTGCGCGGCACCGACGGCGCCGTGGCGATCAAGGCCGAGCGGGCCCGCGGCATGCTCCCGCCCGGGGTGCTCGGCGTCCCGGCGATCCGGGAGCTGTATCCGATCGTCGATGCGATCGCGGCCGAGGCCGGGGCGCTGCTCGGCGATCGGCGCGGACGGCGATCCGGTCGACGTGCGCGTCGAGCTGCCCGATGGACGCCTGCTCAACGGAACCGTCGCCGGGGTCAGCGGCGACCTGCTGCTGACGACGACCTTCTCGCGGGTGGCGGCCAAGCACCGGCTGGCCGCGTGGGTCCGACTGCTCGCGCTCACCGCCGCGTGGCCGCAGCGGCCCTTCGCGGCGGCCACGGTCGGCCGCGGCCGGGGCCGGGACGACGTCCGCGTGGCCGCCCTCACGCCGCTGGCCGAGGATCCCGGCGATCGCCGCCGCCTCGCCGCCGACCAGCTCGCCCGGCTCGTCGATCTCTACGACCGCGGGATGCGCGAGCCCCTGCCGATCTTCTGCAGGACCTCGGCGGCCTACGCGGAGGCGGCCGGCGCCGGACAGGATCCCGAGGACGCGGCCCGCGGCGAGTGGGAATCGGACTACCGCTTCGAGCGCGAGGACAAGGAGCTCGAGCACCAGCTCGTCCTCGGCGGGGTGCTCACCCTCCGCCAGCTCACCGAGCTCGGGCCGCGCGACGACGAGGCCGGCGACGGCTGGCCCGAGGACGAGGTGACGCGGCTGGGCCGCTGCGCGCGGCGGCTGTGGGACGGCCTGCTGCGCAGCGAGGAGCTGAGCGCGCGATGAGCGAGCCCCGCGAGTTCGACGTCTGCGGACCGCTGCCCTCCGGGGTGACGGTGCTCGAGGCCAGTGCCGGGACCGGCAAGACGTACACGATCGCCGCCCTCGCGGCCCGCTACGTCGCCGAGGGCATCCCGCTGGAGCGGATGCTGCTCGTCACCTTCACCCGGATGGCGACCGGGGAGCTGCGCGAGCGCGTGCGCGACCGGCTGATCGAGGTCGAGCGCGGGCTCGCGGCGCGGTTGGCCGGCGCGCCCTCCGCCGGCGACCGGATCGTCGATCTGCTGTTCGCCGGAGACGCCGAGACGGCCCGCCGCCGCCTGGCGCGCGCCGTCGCCGGATTTGACGCGGCCACCATCGCCACCACCCACGGCTTCTGCCAGGAGGTGCTCGGCGGGCTGGGCATCGCGGGCGACCTCGAGCCCGACGTGACCTTCGTGGAGGACCTCTCCGACCTGGCCGCCGACGTCGTCGACGACCTCTACGTGCGCAAGTTCCGCCGCGGCGACGCCCCGGCGTTCACCCTGCGCGAGGCCTCCGAGATCGCCCGCGCGGCGATCGACAACCCGTCGGCGAGGCTCGTCTCGTCGTCGGACCCGGTCGCCGAGATGCGCGGCGGGCTGGCCCGGGCGGCGCGCGAGGAGCTCGAGCGGCGCAAGCGCGCGGCAGCGGTGATGACCTACGACGACCTCGTGACCCGGCTGCAGTCGGCGCTGCGCGGCCCGGCCGGGGAGGCGGCCCGCGCGTCGCTGCGCTGGCGCTACGACGTCGTCCTCGTCGACGAGTTCCAGGACACCGACCCGGCGCAGTGGGAGATCATGCGCGAGGCGTTCGCGGGGGACGCCGCGCCCACCCACCCCACCCTGGTGCTCATCGCCGATCCCAAGCAGGCGATCTACGCCTTCCGGGGCGCCGACGTCTACGCCTACCTGCAGGCCGCGCGCGCGGCCGACGAGCAGGCCACGCTGCGGGTGAACTGGCGCTCGGACCAGGGGCTGATCGATGCCCACGACGCGCTCTTCTCCGACGCGCGCCTCGGCCACGAAGGGATCGTCTATCGCCAGGTGCGCGCCGCCCCCGAGCATCAGGTGTCGCGGCTGACGGGCGCGCCGGCCCAGGCGCCGATGCGCTTCCGCGTCGCGATGCGCGAGAGCCGGGATCTCTCGCTCACGCCGCGGGGCTTTGCCAAGAAGGCCTCGGCGCAGCAGTTCATCGCCGACGACCTGGCCGGCGACGTCGTCGCGCTGCTGCGCTCCGGGGCCCGGATCGACGATGACGTCGTGTGCCCCGGCCACCTGGCGGTGCTCGTGCGGACCAACTGGCAGGCGGCGATGGTCCGCCAGGCGCTCGATGACGCCGGCGTCCCCGCGGTCATCAACGGCGCCGGCAGCGTGTTCGGGACCGACATCGCGCGCGAGTGGCTGCGCCTGATCGAGGCGCTGGAGCGGCCGGCCTCGACGACGCGCGCGCACTCGGCGGCCCTGACCTGCTTTCTCGGGTGGTCGGCGGAGCGCCTCGCCCAGGCGGGCGCCGAGGATGACAGCCGGGAGTGGGAGGAGGTCCACCGGCGGCTGCACGACTGGGCGCGCATCCTGCGCACGCGGGGCGTGGCGGCGCTGCTGGAGACGATTACGGTGGGCGAGGACCTGTCGGCGCGGATGCTCGCCGACGCCGACGGCGAGCGGCAGCTGACCGACCTGCGCCACGTCGGCCAGCTGCTGCACCGGGCCGCGTCGGCCGAGCAGCTCGGTCCGACCGCCCTGGCGACGTGGCTGCGCACCCGGATCACCGAGGCGCTGTCGGGCATCGGCGACGAGGAGCGCAGCCGGCGCCTGGAGTCCGACGCCGAGGCGGTGCAGGTGCTGACGATCCACCGCAGCAAGGGGCTGGAGTTCCCGATCGTGTACGCGCCGTTTTTGTGGGAGGGGTGGGAGCCGCGCGGCACCCCTCCGGTGTTCTTTCACGATCCCGCCAACGGCGATGCGTGGACGCTCGACGTCGCGCTTGAGGGCCACGACTACGACCAGCACCGCGACCAGTTCGTGCGCGAGCAGCGCGGCGAGGAGCTCCGCCTCGCCTACGTCGCTCTCACCCGGGCGCGCCACCAGGCGATCGTCTGGTGGGCCGGGTCCTACGACAGCCGCAACTCCCCGCTCGGGCGGCTGCTGTTCTTCCGCGACGAAGCCGGGAACGTCGCGCCGGCGGGCACGTCCACCCCCGACGACGTGTCCGTGCTCACCCGGCTGGGCACGCTCGCCGAGCGTGCTCAGGGCGCGATCAGCGTCGAGCGGGCGGCGCCCGACCGCTCCGCGCGCTGGAGTCCTTCGCCGCCCGTCCGAGCGCAGCTGGCCGTCTCGTCCTTTCGAGCGCAGCCTGGACCTGCGCTGGCGCCGCACGTCCTATACCGACATCACCTCGGCCAGCTACGAGGCGTGGGTGGCCTCCGAGCCCGAGCAGCCCCTGATCGCCGACGAGCCGGCGCAGGACGCCCCCGTCGCCGCCACGGCGCTCGCCGTCGCGCCCGAGCTGTCGGCACCCTCCCTGCTCGGCGAGATGCCGGTCGGGGCCGACGTGGGGACGTTCGTGCACCGCGTACTGGAGGCGACCGACTTCGCGGCGCCCGACCTGGAGTCCGAGGTCAGGCAGCGCATCGAGGAGGTCCGCGGGCGGCGGGCGGTCGAGATCGGCGACACCGCCACGGTCGCGACCGGCCTGTGCGCGGCGCTGCGCACGCGGCTGGGAGGGGTGCTGGCCGGGCTGCGTCTGTGCGACGTCACCCGCGCCGACCGCCTGGACGAGCTGGGGTTCGAGCTGCCGCTGGCCGGTGGCGATGCGCCGCGTGGCTGGCTGACATTGGAGCGCATCGCCGAGGTTCTGCGCGAGTGCCTGCCCCCGGGAGATCCCCTGGCCGGCTATGCCCAGCGCCTCGAGGACCCGTTCCTGCGCCGGTCGGTCCGCGGCTACCTGACCGGAAGTCTCGATCTCGTCGTCCGCCGGGTCGGCGACGACGGCGTCCCGCGCTTCGCAGTGCTCGATTACAAGACCAACTGGCTCGGCGAGCCCGGCGAGCCGCTGACCGCCTATCACTACCGGCCCGAGGCGCTGTCGGCCGAGATGTCGCGCCACCACTACGCGCTGCAGGCGCTCCTCTACACGGTGGCGCTGCATCGCTTCCTCCGCTGGCGGCTGCCCGGCTATGACCCGGACACGCACCTGGCCGGGGTCGCGTACCTGTTCGTGCGCGGGATGACCGGCGAGGACTGGCTGGGCGGGTCGGCCGACTCCCCCGGCGTGTTTGGCTGGCGCCCGCCGCCCGGCCTGGCCGCGGCCCTCAGCGACGCGCTGGACGAGGGCTGATCATGAGCGCCATCCGTGACGATCTGGACCCGTTCGACGCCCGGCTGGCGCACGCCGCGTCCGGCCTGCTGCGCGAGTTCAACCAAGCGGGGGTGCTGTCCGCCGCCGACGTCCACGTCGCTCGCCGGCTGGGCGCGCTCGCCGACGAAGACGACGAGACCGTGCTGCTGGCGGTTGCACTGGCGGTGCGCGGGCCGCGGCTCGGGCATGTCCACGTCGACCTCGAGCGGATCCGCGAGACGGTGGCCGTCGAGGCCGATGATCCCGTCGACCTCGACGCGCTCCCGTGGCCCACGCCTGGAGAGTGGGTGGCGCGCGTGGCGGCGAGCCCGCTCGTGGCGGCTCCGGATGACGCCGCGGTCCGTCCGCTGCGGCTGCTCGACGGCTGGCTGTATCTCGACCGCTACTGGACCGAGGAGGTCTCCGTCTCCGACGCCCTGCGCGCGAAGCTCGCCGACGAGCCGGCGGGGATCGACGCTCCCCTGCTGGCCGACGGGCTCGCGCGGCTGTTCGGCCCCGAGGCCGGCGGACGCCAGGCGCTGGCCGCCGCCGCGGCCGTGCGCCGTCGGTTCGCGGTGGTGGCCGGCGGGCCGGGCACGGGCAAGACGACGACGGTCGCGAGGATCGTGGCGCTGCTGTGCGAGCAGGCCCAGCGCGGCCGTCACTCCGGAGATCGCGCCGGGCTGCCGCCGCTGATCGCGCTCGCGGCGCCGACCGGCAAGGCGGCCGCACGGCTGCAGGAGGCCGTCCAGGCCGAGGCGCTGACGCTCGACGTCTCCGACGAGATCCGCGGCCAGCTGCTCGGGCTGTCGGCCTCGACGATCCACCGGCTGCTCGGCTGGCGGCCGGGCAGCAATAGCCGCTTTCGCCACAGCCGCGAGCAGCGGCTGCCCCATGACGTCGTGATCGTCGACGAGACCTCGATGGTCTCGCTGTCGCTGATGGCGCGCCTGATCGAGGCGCTGCGCTCCGACGCGCGGCTCGTGCTCGTCGGCGACCCGGGCCAGCTCGCCTCGATCGAGGCGGGGGCGGTGCTCGGTGACATCGTCGGGTCGGCCACCGAGGAGGCCGGTACGGCGGGAATCGTCGTCCTGGACCGCGAGCACCGCTTCGGCGGCGGCATCGCGCGCCTGGCGGGGGCGATCCGCCGCGGCGATGGCGACGCGACGATCGACGTGCTGCGCGAGGGGGTCGCGGACGTGACGTGGATCGAGACCGAGGGGGAGGGCACGGGGGCCGTCGCGCTCGTGCGCTCCAGCGCCGTGGCCGGGGCGCGGGCGATGATCGCCGCCGCCCGCGACGGGGCGGCCGCGGACGCGCTGGCCGCGCTCGCGACGTTCCGGATCCTGTGCGCGCACCGCCGCGGCCCGTACGGCGTCACGACGTGGACGACGCGCATGGAGGACTGGCTCGGCGACGAGATCCCCGGCTTCTCCGCCCAGGAGCGCTTCTACGTCGGGCGCCCGCTGCTCGTCACCGAGAACGACTACGAGCTGGGGCTCCACAACGGCGACACGGGGGTCGTCGTGCGGACGGACGAGGACCGGGTGGTGGCCGTGTTCGAGCGCGGCGGGACGTCGGTCGCCTTCAGCCCCAGCCGGCTGGGAGCGGTCGAGACCGTGTACGCGATGACGATCCACAAGAGCCAGGGCTCGCAGTTCGACGCCGCGGCCGTCGTGCTCCCCGGGCCCGAGAGCCGCATCCTCACCCGCGAGCTGCTCTACACCGCCGCCACCCGCGCCCGCCGCCATCTCATCGTGGCCGGCAGCGAGGAGTCGGTGCGCGCCGCCGTCGGCCGCCCCGTGGCCCGCGCGTCGGGTCTCGGCCGGCGCCTGCGCGACGGCGCCCCCGGGCTATCCGCCTGAGCCGAGCTGCTGGGCGAGCGCGGTGCCATTCGGGGAGCCGAGCCCCGTGCATGCATCCCATCCCGGCCCGGCGCTGTAGGCGCCGTTGGTGCCCGAGGTGATGTCGCGGAACGCCGCCGAGCCGAGCAGCGGGTACAGCCGCGGCTGGGCGAAGCCGAGCGGTGCGCCGGCCGACTGGTTGAGCAGGGCGATCAGGCCCGCCCACAGCGGGGCGACGGCGCTCGTCCCCCCGACCGTCTGGTCGGTGCCATCGGCGCGCACGCGGTAGCCCGTCTCGGGGTCGGCGTTCCCGCTGACGTCGGGCACCCCGCGGCCGGGCTTGCCGGTGTCGACGTTGTTGGGGACCGTGGCCGATGTCTGGTAGCTCGGCAGCGCGAACTGCCGGCTGACCCCGCCGCCGGTCGTCCCGTGGCTGGGCGTGTTCCACGCCGTCTCGGAGGAGATGTGGGCGCCCGAGGCGCGCAGGCTCGTGCCTCCGCAGGCGAGCGCGTGCGGCGCCGAGGCGGGGAAGTCGACGTGCTGCTGGCCGTCGGTGACGTTGTCGGTCGACCCGTTGTCGCCGGCGGCGACGGTCACGGTGACGCCGAGGGCGCCTGCCTCGGTCAACGCCTGCTCCATCTGGGTGCGCCCCTGAGCCGTCCACGAGTCCTCCGAGCCGCCCCAGCTGATCGAGACGACCGACGGCTTGTGGGTCGTGTCGTGGACGGCCTGGGTGACGGCGTCGATGAACCCCTGGTCGGTGTTGGGCGCGAAGTAGACGACGATCGCGGCGTCGGGGGCGACGGCGCCGGCGACCTCGATGTCGAGCATCACCTCGGTGTCGGCGCCGGTGTCGGTGCCCGGCGAGTTGGCGCCGCCGTCGACGGCGACGGCGGTGACGCTGGGGGCCGTCAGGCCGAGCCCCTGGAAGTAGGTCTGCAGGTCCGCCGTCTCATATCCGCCGCCCAGCTCGATGATCGCGATCGTCTCCCCGCGGCCGGTGACGCCGCTCGGGAAGGCGTAGGCGGCGGCGACCTGCGGCGGCGTGTAGGACGTCGCCGTGGCGCTCGGAGCCGCGACGATCCGCAGATGCTTGGCCGCCTGTGGGCGGTCATCGATCCCGAACACGCCGGTGACGATCCCGTCGAGCTCGGCGGGGATCGTCAGCGGTCCGCTCCGCGCGCGATAGCTGGCGGCGCCCGCGGACGGCGCGTACAGCCCGTGAAGCTGGGGCTCGAATGCCGCCGTGACCGCCTTCATGCTGCCGTGCAGCCCGACCGCCCGCCGCGCCAGGTCGACGTTCGTGACCGTCAGGCCGTGCTGCTCGGCGAACGCGCGCACAGCGTCGACGTCCTCGGGGCGGGCGCCGTACTCCTGTGCCCAATCCTCCCGGCTGGCAACGCGCCGCTGGTCCGGGGGTCGCGTCGCCTCCGCGTCGACCCAGTCGGCCGTCGCCCGGGGTCGCACGTACACCGTGAGGTCGATCTCGGACCCCGGCTCGATGTCGCCGACGCGGGTGTGTTCCGGATCGAGCTGTCGTTCTGAACCGGGGATCTGGACGCGATCCGATGGGAACATCGCCACCACCTCCGACGGGAGCGTTGCGTTCGCCGTTTCGCGCCGAGCCTACCCGCCGGTCTGACGCCACAACCGCCCTCGTCTTGGCCGTGTGGCCAATGTGGGGCGGGCCGTCCAGCCGCGAGGATCACGGACGTGTCAAGCGGCCCCCGACCTCCGACGGTTGCCGCCGTGCTCCCAGGGGGCGGCGCCCGCGGCGCGTATGAGGCGGGGGCGCTGTCGGTGCTGCTCCCGGCGCTCGAGGCCCGGGGCGAGCGCGTCTCGATCTGGTGCGGGACGAGCGTCGGCGCGATCAACGCGACCGCGATGGCGTCGCTGGCCCACCTGCCGGTCGCCGAGCAGACCGAGACCGGCGTCACCCTGTGGCGCGAGCTGCGCAAGGGCGACGTCGTCGCGCGGATCATCGGCATGGGCGGGCTGCGCACGGCGGCGCGGGTCGTCGGCCACGGGCTGAGCATCCCCGGGGTGCGGTTCGCCAGCCTGCTCGATCCCAGCCCGCTGGCTGCCAGCCTCGACCGCTGGATCGACTGGCGCCAGCTTGCCGAGAACGTTCGCCGCGGCCCGGTCGATGCCGTCTGCGTCGTGGCCACGTCGCTGGCCACCGGGGAGCCGGTCGCGTTCGTGGCCGGTGGGCGGGAGGGGCTCGCCGAACGTCCCGATGGCTCGATCCGCTACGTCCGGGCCGGCCTGCGGGGCGAGCACGTGCGCGCCTCGGCGGCGATCCCGATGCTCTTTCCGACGGTGGAGATCACCTCGCCGCGCGGCGCGCGCGGCCACTATGCCGACGGGGGAACCCGGCTGAACAGCGCTCAGCCGCTCGCGCAGCCCGGGCGCCGACGCGTGCTGCTGGCGGATCTCCAGCAGGCGGTCACGGTGCTCGGCTGGCTGGCCGGGCAGGCGGGCGCGGTCCGAGGTCGTCGTCGCAGACATCCGCCGCATCCTCGGCCCTGATCGCCGAGACTTGAACCGCTGACCCTCCGCGGCCGAGCACGCGCCGGCGGCCTTGGCCCGCTGGCCAGGACCGGCTGGCCCGTTGGCATTGGCGATCCGCCTATCCGCCTGCCAGACTGCCGCGACGCAATGCCGCTGTTTGCGGCCACGAGATAACGGAGAACGTGCTGCGCATGAACACGAGCGACGCCCGGCCGCTGATCGCGGTGACCACGTCTGAGGTGCGGAGGATGGAGGCCGTCTCCCCCACGCCGCAGGGCGAGCCGCCCCAGCACGAGATGGCGCTCGGACTGAAGTACCTGCACGCGCTGGCGGCCGCCGGGGCGATCCCGATGGTCTGCCCGCCGCTCGCGCCCGAGCTCGCCGAGTCGCTGCTCGACCGCGTCGACGGGCTGTGCATGTCCGGCGGTCCGGACCTCGATCCCGAGTCCTACGGGGAGCGGCGCCACGCCAGCACGGGACCGGTCGAGACCGAGCTCGACGACTTCGAGCTGGCCCTGGCCCGCGCCGCCGATGCCCGCGGCCTGCCGATCCTCGCCATCTGCCGGGGCATGCAGGTGCTCAACGTCGCCCGGGCGGATCGCTGCACCAGCACCTGCCCGACCTCAACAGCGGCGAGATCAACCATCGCCAGACCGAGCCCGGCTCCCAGCCGACGCACGCGGTCACGCTGCGCGAGTCCAGCCGCGTCGCCCGGGTGCTGGAGCGCAGCTACACCGAGGTCAACTCGTTTCACCACCAGGGCGTCGCCCGCCTGGGCGACGGGCTGGTCATCACCGGCCGCGCCCCCGATGGAACAGTCGAGGCGATCGAGGCGATGGACCGGGAGTTCGTGATCGGTGTTCAGTGGCACGCCGAGACGTTGCAGTCGCTGCCGGAGCAGGCGGCGCTGTTCGCCGCCTTCGTGGACTCGGCCTCGGCGTTGCGCGCCGGCGCCACCCACCTCCGCGTCGCCTGAACGCCGATGTGCGGATTCGCCGGCGAGCTGGCCTCCGGCAGGGCGGCCGACCAGGCCGCCGTGGAGCGCATGGCGGCCACGATGAGCGATCGCGGTCCCGACGGGCAGGGGAGCTGGTCCCATGAGGGGGTCGCCCTCGCCCACCGGCGGCTGAAGATCATCGACCTGACCGAGGCCGGGCGCCAGCCGATGGTCGACTCCGATCTCGGGCTGACGATCGTCTTCAACGGCTGCATCTACAACTACCCCGAGCTGCGCGCCCAGCTGGAGCGCGACGGGTACCGGTTCTCCTCCACGAGCGACACCGAGGTGATCCTCAAGGCGTATGCCAAGTGGGGGCGCGACTGCGTCAGCCACTTCGCGGGCATGTTCGCGTTCGCGATCTCCGAGCACCGCAGCGGCCGCCTGCTGCTCGCCCGCGACCGGCTCGGCGTCAAGCCCCTGTACCTGGCCGAGGTGTCCGGCGCGCTGCGGTTCGCCTCCACGCTGCCGGCGCTGCTCGCCGGCGGCGGGATCGACACGTCGATCGACCCGGTGGCGCTGCACCACTACCTCAGCTGGCACGCGGTCGTGCCGCCGCCGCGGACGATCCTCGCCGGCGTCCAGAAGCTCTCACCGGCGACGACGATGCTCGTCGAGCCCGACGGCACCCGCGACCTCCAGCGCTACTGGCGCGCGGACTTCAGCCGCCGCGACGAGTACGCCGACTGGAGCGACGCCGACTGGTCCGACGCCGTGCTCGAAGCGCTCCGGGTCGCCGTCGAACGGCGGATGGTCTCCGACGTCCCGGTCGGCGTGCTGCTCTCCGGCGGCCTGGACTCGAGCCTGATCGTCGCCCTGCTCGAGACCTCGGGACAGGAGAAGCTGGCCACCTTCAGCATCGGCTTCGATGACGTCGGCACGCGCGAGGGCAACGAGTTCAAGTACTCCGACGTGATCGCCGAGCAGTTCGGCACCGACCACCACAAGATCCACGTCGACGTCAGGCGGATGCTGCCGGCGCTCGACGGTGCGATCGCCGCGATGAGCGAGCCGATGGTGTCCCACGACGCCGTCGCCTTCTACCTGCTCTCCGAGGAGGTCTCGAAGTCCTACAAGGTCGTGCAGTCCGGGCAGGGCGCCGATGAGGTGTTCGCCGGCTACTCGTGGTATCCGCCGCTGTGGGGCGTGGAGGGCAGCGGCGCCGACGCCTACCAGGCCGCGTTCTTCGACCGCCCCCACGCCGAGATGGCCGAGACGCTGAGCGAGGCCTACCAGCTCTCAGAGGATCCGAGCCGCGCGTTCTTGGACCGCCACTTCGCCGCCCCCGGCGCCGAGGACCCGGTCGACCGCGCCCTGCGCCTCGACACCGAGGTGATGCTCGTCGACGATCCCGTCAAGCGCGTGGACAACATGACGATGGCGTGGGGGCTGGAGGCGCGCACGCCGTTTCTCGACCACGAGCTCGTCGAGCTCGCCGCCGCCTGCCCGCCCCGGCTCAAGCTGGCCTCCGGCGGCAAGGGCGTGCTCAAGGACGCCGCCCGTCAGGTCCTGCCGGCGGTCGTCATCGACCGCCCCAAGGGCTACTTCCCGGTGCCCGCGCTCTCGACCCTGGAGGGCGCGACGCTCGAGCTGATTCGCGAGACGATGAGCAGCGACGCCGCCCGCGCGCGCGGCCTGTTCGCGCCCGAGCACGTGACGACGCTGCTCGCCGCGCCCAACGATCACCTGACGACCCTGGAGGGATCCAAGCTCTGGCAGCTGGCGCTGCTGGAGCTGTGGTTGACGCGCCATGGAGCGTAACCGCACCCCCGGCGTCCCCTTCGACGAAGATCGCGACGCCGCCGGCGAGCTCCGGCCCGACTACGAGCGCACCCTCGATGCGCTGGCGGCCGCCGACCTGGAGGCGCTGCGGGTGGCCATCGAGCGCAAGCTGGCGCAGGACGGGGTGACGTTCGGCGGCCAGCCGTTCGTCGTGGACCCGGTGCCGCGGCTGATCGCCGCCGAGGAGTGGACCGCCGTGGAGCGCGGCCTCATCCAGCGCACCCGCGCCCTGAACCACTTCCTCACCGACGTTTACGGCGAGCGAAGGATCGTCGGCGCGGGGATCGTCGCCGCCGGGACCGTCGACGAGGCCGAAGGCTACGAGCCCGACCTGCGCGATCGCCGGGCCGGCGGCGCTCCGCCGGCCCCGATCATCGGCTTTGACCTCGTGCGCGATCCGGAGGGACGCTTCCTCGTGCTCGAGGACAACCTGCGCACCCCGTCGGGGATCGCCTACCTGGTGGCGGCGCGCCGCGCCCTGGCAGCGGTGCTTCCTCCCGGCCCGCCCCGGCCGCGCCCCGTCGATCCGGCGATCTACGAGCTGCTGGGGGCGACCCTGCGCGCGGCCGCCCCGCCCGCGGCCGGTCCGGACCCGCTGATCGTGCTCGTCTCCGACGGGCCGGGCAACGTCGCCTACTTTGAGCACGCGGACATCGCCCGGGCCGTCGGGATCGCGCTCGTGACGATCGACCAGCTGCGGACCGACGGCGACGCGCTGCTCGTCGCGCTGAACGACGATGACACCCGCCGCGTCGATGTCGTCTACCGCCGCACCGACGAGGACCGCGTCCGCGACGAGCATGGTCAGATGACCCCGATCGGCGAGCTCCTGGTCCCCGCCTGGCTGGCGGGCCGGATCGGAATCGTCAACGCGTTCGGTAACGGGGTCGCCGACGACAAGCTCATCCACAGCCATGTCGAGGACTTCGTGCGCTTCTATCTCGAGGAGGAACCGCTCATCGCCTCGGTGCCGACGCGCGCCATCGACACCCCCGAGGCCGGCCGCGACGCCATCGACCGCCTCCCCGAGCTGGTGATCAAGCCCCGGCATGGCCATGGCGGAGCCGGCGTGACGATCGGCTCCCACGCCGACGAGGACCAGCTGGCGCGGGCCCGTTCCGAGCTGGAGCGCCATCCCGAGCGCTACATCGCCCAACCGATCGTCCCGCTGTCGCGCCATCCGACCGTGATCGGCGGCCGGCTGGAGCATCGTCACGTCGATCTGCGGCCGTTCGCGTTCGTCGCCGACGGGGTGGCCCTCGCTCCCGGGGGACTGTCGCGGGTCGCCTTCGACGCCGACGAGATGATCGTCAACTCGTCGCGCAACGGCGGCGGCAAGGACACCTGGGTCCTGGACTGACCCTCGGGTCAGCGCGGCGCGAGAAACGCGTCCAGCGCGTCGTGGGTCGCCCGCGGCGCCTCCATCTGCGGCACGTGGCCACAGTCGAGCTCGAGGTGCTGCGCCGACGGCAGCGCCGTGCGCACGTGGCCGGCGAAGGCGAGCGGGACCAGCTGATCGCGCCGGCCCCAGACGAACAGGCTCGGCGCCGTGAGCTCGGGCAGGCGCGTCCACAGCCCCCGCGGCCCGCGGGGCTCCTCGAGGTAGATGTTGCGCGCGGCGGCATAGAACGCCGCCCGGCCCCGCGGCGTGAGGTAGGAGCGCAGGAACTCATCGATCCCGGCCGCCGTCCACCCGTCCCCACCGCCCGGGACGACGCGGTTGACGATCGCCTCCACCACCGCCCGCGGAGCCGGCTGGATCAGGCCCAGCTGGGGAGCGACGAGACGCAGCAGGGGCGCCCACGGCCGGTCGCGCAGCCAGGCGAGCGACGGCGCCAGCAGCCCGAGGCGGCCGACCCGGTCCGGAGCCCGGAGCCCGACCTCGATCGCGATCCGCCCGCCCATCGAGTTGCCGACGAGGTCGGCCCGGTCGAGCTTGAGCGCGTCGAGCAGCGCGACGACCGCGCGCGCGAAATACGGCGGGTCATACCCGGCACGGATCGGCTTGACCGAGTCTCCGAAGCCGGGAAGGTCGATCGCGATCGCGCGGCGCGTGGAGGCCAGCGCGGCGACGGTCGGCAGAAACGACACCTTCGTCGCCCCCAGGCCGTGAAGCATGATCACCGGCGGTCCGCTGCCCGCCTCGGTGATCGAGATCGCCCCCTCGGACGTCCTCACCTGGCGCAGGCGCAGCCCGCCGTCCCCCGCCGCCGCGGTGGCGGCCAGAAAGCCCACCCCGAGGTGCAGGTCGTGGCGGACGGTCAGCCGCCGCGAGCGAAACGCGCTCATCCCGCCGCGCACGTCGTCGGCGATCTCGGTCCAGGTCGCCGCGTCGGCGCTGAGCAGCGCGTCGGGACGGCCCCCCGATGCGGGCTCGAGGCGGACGCGGCGGCCGTCGAGGATCGCGTCGACCGGCTCGGGGCCGGCGCCGGCGAGGCGCACGCGCGCCGCGGGACGGCCGAGCTCGAACACCTCGGGGTCGTAGCGCTCGGCCAGGCGTTTCAGGGTTGCGGGCGGGGGCGAGGCCATCGATGACCCGCCTATTTCTGACAGACCGGGCACCAGTACGTCGTCCGGCCTCCGATCGTCGCGCGCGAGAGGGCGTGGCCGTCGCGGGGGCAGTAGCCCTCGTGGCGGCGCGCGCGGACGAAGCGCCCGGTGTGGACGCCTCCCTTGCTCACGGCCGAGCGGATCGCCGAGCGCAGCTCGCGGCGCAGGCGGTCAAGCTCGTCGCTGGCCAAGCTGCCGGTGTCGCGTCCGGGAGCGAGCCGCGCCTGCCACAGAGCCTGGTCGGCGAGGAGATTGCCCACGCCCGAGATCACGGTCTGGTTGAGCAGCCGCGCCTTGAGCGCCGTGTGGCCGCGGCCGATCAGGCGGCGGAACTCGTCGCGCCCGACGCCCGCCGCGTCGGGCCCGACGTGGCTGAAGTCCGGGTTGAGCACGGCTCGGCCCAGTCGCCGGCTGTCGCGCAGCGCCAGCCGGGTGCCGTCCTCGAACTGGAGGGCGAAGCGGTCCCAACGCGAGACGTCCTCGGCATCGGCGTCGACGACGATCCGCCCGGCCATTCCGAGGTGCAGGCCGAGCACCGGACCGTCGTCGGTCTCCATCCACAGGAACTTGCCGCGGCGGTGCGCGGCCGTCAGCTCATGGCCGATGAGCGCGGAGGCGATCTCCCCGGGCTGGTGCGGGCGCGAGACGTAGGTATCGGTGTCGTCGACGGCGACGATCCGCCGCCCGAGGGCCGACTCCAGCGTCTGGCGCGCGCGTTCGGCCTCGGGCAACTCGGGCATGGGCTGAGGGTACGACGGCGCGCTCGGTCCGGCCGATCAAAGGCCCGGCTACGGTGTAGGGATGACTTCACTGACGATCACTCACTTCACCGACCCCGGCTGCCCGTTCGCCTGGTCGGCCGAGCCCGCCCGGTGGCGGCTGCAGTGGCTCTACGGCGACCAGCTGGAATGGCGGTTGCGGATGGTGGGGCTGACCGAGCGCTCCGAGGACTACGTCGACAAGGGCTTCACCCCCGAGCGCCAGTCGTCGGCCTTCGCCCATCTCGCCGAGGCCTACGACATGCCGATGGACACGTCGCTGCGGCCCCGGATGGCGGCCACGATGCCGGCCTGCCGCGCCGTCGTGGCCGTTCGCCGCCACGCCCCCGAGCAGGAGGCGGCGATGCTCCGCGCGCTCCGGGTGCTGCACTTCTCCGGGCAGCTGCTCGACGAACCGGAGACGCTCGCCGCTGCGGCGCAGCGCGCCGGGCTCGATCCCGCCGACCTGGAGAACTGGCTGGCCGAGCCCGAGACCGAGGCGCTGCTGGCGCAGGATCTCGCCGAGGCGCGGCGTCCGACGCCCGCCGCCCTGGCCCTCTCGCACAAGCTGGCGCCGACCGGGGACGGCGGTTTTCGCTACACCTGCCCGTCCTACGAGGTGCGCAACGCCGACGGCGACTCGCTGAGCGCTCCCGGCTTTCAGCCGACGCTCGCCTACGAGGTGACGATCGCCAACCTCGACCCCACGCTCACCCGTCGCGATGATCCCGAGACCGTCGCCGAGGTCCTCGAATGGGCCGCCGAGCCGCTGGCGACCGCCGAGGTCGCCGCCGTCTGCGGCCTTGATCTCGACGAGGCGCGCGAGGCGCTGGGCCGCGTGGCCCACGAGGAGCACATCGGCTCCGACGGCCTGTGGGCGCTTCAGCCGGTCGCGGTGTGAGCGCTTCGCTGCAGCGCCATCCCGTCGGGATCACCTGGCATGAGACCAATGCCATGGCCCGCGCCGCCCACGCCGTCCGCGACGGCGAGCGGGTCTGGCTGATCGACCCCTTCGAGGACGCGGCCGCGCTCGAGGCGGCCGCCGCCCTCGGTGAGCCGGCGGGGGTCATCCAGCTGCTCGACCGCCACCAGCGCGACGGCGAGGCGATCGCCGGGCGCCTCGGCGTGCCGCTGCTGCGGCTGCCGAAAGCGGTCGCGGACTCGCCTTTCGAGGTCGTCTCCGTCGTGGCGCGGCCGTGGTGGCGGGAGGTCGCGCTGTGGTGGCCGGACGAGCGGACGCTGATCGTCGCCGAGGCGGTCGGCACCGGGCCCCTGTTCCGGCTCGGGCGCCGCCTCGGGGTCCACCCCATGCTGCGAGCCGTCCCGCCCCGCTCTGCGCTCGGTCGCTTTGCCCCCGAGCGGCTGCTCGTCGGTCACGGCCCGGCGCTCGAGGCCGATGCCGCGCCGGCCCTTGCGCAGGCGCTCGCGGCGTCGCGGTCCGACATGCCGAAGCTGCTGACGGCGCTGCCGTCGATCATCCGCGGCAGCTGAGCGGCCGGCGCACCTGGCCGGCTACTCGACCGCGTCCGCCACGTCGCGGATGCGCACGGCACCCGTCCGCACCGCGCGCTGCACCAGCTCGGCTCGCTTCTGGCGCGACGGGACGCCATCGAGCGCAAACGCTCCGAACAGGGCCTTGAGATGCGTCCTGATCGCGTCGATCGACAGAAACAGCTCGGCGGCGAGATCCGCGTTCGACGGGGTGGCCAGGCTTCCCGTCGAGATGAACGGCGTGCAGAGCGCGGTGAGAACGCGACGCTGAGCCGGCGTGATCCGGACCGACCCGGTCTCGTCGCCGGTGAGCTGCGTCGCGACGGCCGGCTCGCGCGGGGCGCAGAACGCCAGCACGGTATTCCCGACCCGAACCAGGTCACCGTCGCGCAGCCGCCGGCGGCCGTCGAGACGAGAGTCTCCGACCCAGGTTCCGTTCGCCGACAGCCCGTCATCGCTGACCACCCACTCTCCGCCGACGAGCACCAGCTCGGCATGTAGGCGCGAGACACGGTTGTCCCACTCGAGCGCAAGGTCGCACTCAGCACGCCGGCCGATCGTCAGATGGGTCCGGTCCCCGAGGCCGACGAGCATCTGGCCCCGCTCGGGATGGCGCAGCACGACGTACGGATTCTCGGACCGAGTCGCGTGTGCGCGCTCCTGGAGCTCCGCCGCGGTTGCCGTGTGGGGCGCCAGCGGAGACTCGACCGCCGGCGCGCCCCCGCTGTCCTCGCTGCCCGGCCCGCCCGCCACCGGTGAAGTATCCCATAGCGCCCTCAGGGGTCGGCCGGCCGGGTCTCGGCCGTCTCGACGATCGCGTCGACGATCTCCGGCCACAGCGGGCGGGGGAGGTCATGGGCCATGCCGTCGAGGACGAGCAGTCGCGCATCCGGGATCGCCTTGGCGGTGGCGCGCCCACCTGAGAGCCGGACGAGCGGGTCGTCGGCCCCGTGGATCACCGTCGCGGGCAGGCGCAGCCCCCGCAGCTCGGCCGTCCGGTCGCGGGCGGTCTGGATCGCCCACAGCTGCCGCGAGGACCCCGTGCGGTCGTGACCGCGTTCGTAGCAGCGCTCGGCGAGCCGGCGCAGCCGCTCGGTCTCGCTCGGATAGCGCTTGGAGCCGATCGCGCGCAGCGTGCTCACCATGTCCGACACGTACCCTTCGCGATCGGGGCGCGGTCGACGCACCAGCCGCGGAATCATTCCGGCCCGCGGCAGCCCGACCCGGCGGCTGCCCGTCGTCGACATGATCGACACGAGCGACCGGACCCTCTCGGGGTGGTTGATCGCGATCAGCTGGGCGATCATCCCGCCCATCGACGCCCCGACGACGTGGGCGGATTCGATCTCCAGCGCGTCGAGGAGGCCGGCGGCGTCGGCGGCCATGTCATCGAGCGAGTACGGCACCCCCCGCCCGTCGCGCAGCGCCAGCTGGCGCAGCGACGGTACCCCGCGGTCGCGCAGGATCGTCGAGCGGCCGATGTCGCGGTTGTCGAAGCGGATGACCCGCAGCCCTCGCCCGGCGAGCGTCTCGCACAGCTCGTCATCCCACAACACCATCTGGGTGCCGAGGCCCATCACCATCAGCATCGGCGGCGCGTCGTCGGCGCCGAACGTCTGGTAGCAGAGCTTAAGCTCGCCGACTGACGCGAACTGCTCCTCTCCGACTGCCGTCGACATTTAGAGGTTGACCGAGGCCATGCCGGCCTCGTCGTACCGCTCGCCGGCGACGCGGGGCAGCTCGGACTCGATCTGCGCCAGGTCCTCCGGCGTCAGCTCGATCTCGACGGCGGCGGCGTTCTGCTCGAGGTACGTGCGACGCTTGGTGCCGGGGATGGGGACGATGTCGTCGCCCTGAGCCAGCACCCATGCGAGCGCCAGCTGGGCCGGAGTGACTCCCTTGCCCTCGGCGATCTCTGCGACCTTGGCGGCCAGCTTGAGGTTGGCATCAAGGTTCTCACCGGTGAACCGCGGGCCGTTGCGGCGAAAGTCGCCCTCGTCGAGGTCCTCGGGCGAGGCGAACCGCCCGGAGAGAAAGCCGCGCCCGAGCGGCGAGTAGGCCACGAAGCCGATGCCCAGCTCCCGGCAGGTCGGCAGGATCTCGGCCTCCGGGTCCCGCGTCCACATCGAGTACTCGGTCTGCACGGCGGTGATCGGGTGCACGGCGTGGCCCCGGCGGATCGTCTCCGCCGACGCCTCGCTGAGCCCGATGTGGCGGATCTTGCCCTCGCCGACCAGCTCGGCCATCGCCCCGACAGTCTCCTCGATGTCGACGTTGGGATCGACGCGGTGCTGGTAGTAGAGGTCGACGTGGTCGGTCTGCAGCCGTTGCAGCGAGCCCTCGATCGAGCTCCGCACGTGCTCGGCCGAGCCGTCGAGCGGACCGATCGTCGACGCGTCACCGGCGACGGTCGTCGGCTCGAGACGCCGCGCGAACTTGGTCGCGATGACGTACTCGTCGCGGTGGCCCTTGATCGCCCGGCCGACGAGCTCCTCGTTGGTCATCGGCCCATAGAGCTGTGCCGTGTCGAGGAAGGTGATCCCCAGCTCCAATGCGCGCTGGATCGTGGCGATCGACTCCGCATCGTCGGTCGTTCCGTAGAAGGCCGACATCCCCATGCATCCCAATCCGAGCGCCGAGACCTCCAGCGAGGCGAGCTTGCGGGTCTTCATATGCGCTCCATTCATTCGTTGCCGTCCCGCTTTCGACGATAGGACGTGCGACGATCTGACCCGATGCCAGCCGCCAAGAGCGATGCCCTCGAGCTCGAGGTGGGCGAGCGCACGATCCGCATCTCCAACCCGGACCGCGTCTACTTCTCGGCCCGCGGCGAGACGAAGCTCGACCTCGTGCACTACTACCTGTCGGTCGGCGACGGGATCGTGCGCGCGCTGCGCGAGCGGCCGTGCATGCTGCACCGCTTCCCGAAGGGCGTCGACGGCGACAAGGTCCATCAGAAGCGGCTGCCGCCGGGGGCGCCGCCGTGGCTTCAGACGGTCCGCGTCACATTCCCGCGCTTTGGCCGCCATGCCGACGAGCTGTGCGTCACCGAGCTGGCCAGCGTCATCTGGGCGGTGCAGATGTCGACGGTCGAGTTTCACCCCTGGAACTCCCGCCGGGCCGACGTCGAGAAGCCCGATGAGTGGCGGATCGACCTCGACCCGGGGGACGGCTGCTCGCTCGGCGCGGTCCGGCGCGTGGCCCACGTCGCCCGCGGGGTGCTCGACGAGCTCGGAGCGGTCGGCTGGCCGA
Organism: uncultured Solirubrobacteraceae bacterium; assembly: GCA_963744845.1. Classification (GTDB taxonomy): domain Bacteria; phylum Actinomycetota; class Thermoleophilia; order Solirubrobacterales; family Solirubrobacteraceae; genus Palsa-465. Next base: position 525,389 of record CAVUVE010000004.1, on the reverse strand, counting down.
AGACCTCGGGCGGCTCGGGAATCCACATCTACGTGCGGGTCGCCCCCGAGTACGGCTTCGGCGACGTCCGCCGGGCCGCGCTGGCCTTCGCCCGCGAGGTGGAGCGACGGATCCCCGGCGACGCGACGACCACCTGGTGGCGCAAGGACCGCGACCCCGACAAGGTGTTCGTCGACTACAACCAGAATGCCCGCGACCATACGATCGCCAGCGCCTACTCGGTCCGCGGCAATCCCGAGGGCACGGTGTCGGCCCCGATCGCCTGGGACGAGATCGACGCCGTCGAGCCCGGCGAGCTGACGATCGCCACCATGCCCGAGCGCTTTGCCCAGCTCGGCGACCTCCACGCCGGGATCGACGACGCGGTCTTCTCGCTCGCGCCGCTGCTGGAATGGGCCGATCGCGAGGACCTCGACGACCCGGGTGAGCCACCGGCCCAAGCCGGGTAGGAGCGAGCGACAGCATGCCCGAGGCCCTGCTCATCATCGACGTGCAGAACGACTTCCTCCCCGGAGGGGCGCTGGCCGTGCCCGCCGGCGACGAGGTCATCGACCCCATCAACGCGCTGGCCGCCGACGAGCGGTTTGCCGTCGTGATCGCCACCCGAGACTGGCACCCGCCCGACCACGCCTCGTTCACCGAGCAGGGCGGCCCGTGGCCGGTGCACTGCGTGCAGGGCACGCCCGGCGCCGAGCTCAGCGACCGCCTCAACCGCGAGGCGATCGATGCCGTGATCGACACCGGGACGACGCCGGACGCGGACGGCTACTCCGGCTTTGAGAATCCCGAGCTGCGTGAGCTGCTGCGCCTGGAGCAGATCTCGGCGGTCACGATCGTCGGGCTGGCCACCGATGTCTGCGTCAAGCACACCGCGGCCGACGCGCTGCGCGAGACCCTGCAGGTGGTGATCGTCTCAGACGGCGTCCGGGGCATCGATGCCCAGGGCTCGAGCGACGCGCTCGATGAGCTGTCGGCGGCCGGCGCCATCATCGCCTAGCGCCCGCCCCGCTCGCTCGTCAGCCCGCGGCCGACCAGCCCGACCAGCGCTCCACGTCGACGGCGAGCACGGCTCCCGTCGCCCGTTGCTGGGGATAGCGCTCGCGCAGCCACGCGATCGCCCGCCGGGCCTCGGGCTGCTCCCCCTCGAGCACGCGCCCGTGGCCGTCGGCGCGGACCCACCACAGCCGCTCCCAGTCGTCCTCGTAATGGTCGACGAGCAGGCTGACCGCCGGGTTGGCGGCCACGTTGTCCAGCCGCCGCAACCTCGTCGTGCGCTTGGGCTTGGCGTCGACGGCGCTGTACACCGTGTCGTCGTGCACGGCGAACACGACCGCGACCAGGTGTGGGCGGCCCTCGGCGTCAGCCGTGGCCAGGCGGGCGACCCGGGCGGCGGCGAACCGCTCCCGGGCCTCCTCGGGACTCACGCCTCGCCGTTGAGCTGCGCGATCGCCGCCTCCCAGCGCTGCAGCGCGGCCTCGACGCCGCTGTGGTTGGCCGACGGGATCCAGTGCACGACGCGGGTGAAGCCGGCCTCCTGGAGGGGCTCGAGCGCGGCCGCGTCGGCGGGGACGCCCATCGCCATCACGGGGATCGGCCGGTCGGCCCGGGAGCGCAGTTCGCCCACGCGCTCGAGCAGGTCATCCGGTCCGTAGTTGGGAAACCAGGCGTCGCCGAAGGCGAGCACGCGATCGAGCACCGTGGGGCCGTAGCCGCCGACGAGGACCGGCGGGTGCGGCCGCTGGGCGGGCTTGGGCCAGGACCAGATCCGCTCGAAGTCGACGAACTGGCCGTGATAGGACGCCTCGTCCTCGGTCCAGATCGCCTTCATCGCCTCGACGCGCTCCTGCATGACCTTCATCCGCACGCGGGGGTCGGTGCCGTGGTTGGCCATCTCCTCGCGATTCCAGCCGGCGCCGATGCCGAACTCGAAGCGCCCGCCGGACAGGTGGTCGATCGAGGCGACCTCCTTGGCGGTCGTGATCGGGTCGCGCTCGATGACCAGGCAGATCCCGCTGCCGACCCGGAGCCGCGACGTCGCCGCAGCGGCAGCCGTCAGCGCCACGAACAGGTCGTAGGTGTGGATGTACTTGCGCGGCAGCTCGCCGCCGCCGGGGTACTCGCTCTCGCGACTGGCCGGGATGTGGGTGTGCTCAGCGAAGAACAACGACTCATGGCCGCGCTCCTCGACCATCCGGGCAAAGGCGCCGGGCCCGACGGCGTCGTGGGTGGGGAAGTATCCGATTCCGAATTCCATGCCCGCGAGTGTAGGCCGGGCCGGGTGCCGTTCCAGCGGCTACAGGTCCGGCCACAGGGCGCCGTCGGCGACGGCCCCCTGCTCGATCTGCTCGAGCGTCTCGTCGGTGCGCCGGTCGGCCACCATTGCCTCGAGGGCGGCCGCGATGCTCTCGCCCCACACGCGGCGCATGACCGCAGGACGGCCGGTCTCGTCGCTCAGCTCCGTCCAGTCGAGCGCGACCCGCGGATGGGCGCCGCCGGCGACGTTGCCGTCCGGGTCGATCGCCCCCTCGAGCAGGATGATCCGCGCGTGCCAGCCGTGGGGGCAGAGCTCGCTCATCATCGCCCGAGCCCGGGTCTCGGCGGTGGCCGCCGCCCGCAGCCGGCGGCGGGTGAGCCGGCGGCCCCGGATCGCGGCCCGCGCGCGGGTGACCACCAAGCGGGTGAGTGGCAGCAGCAGCCCGCCCACGCCGGCGCCCGCGACGATCAGCAGCAGCGGCTCGAGCAGGCTGTCGGGACCGGGATGTACCCCGTATTGCATGGCCAGCGCGAGCACGAGACCCAAACTACCGCGTGGGCGAGCCCGGTCAACCCGATATCGCAAAGAGCGACTGCCGCAGCGACAGGCTGTGCACCTCGGCGAAGCGCTCGAGCGTCAGGCGACGTGCCGTGCGAACGATTCGGCCCAGTCCCGTGCAGATCGGACGCGGTCATGAGCCCTTGTATACGGTGTAGCCGTAGGGACTGAGCAGCAGCGGGATGTGGAGGTGCTCGTCGGAGGGCTCGACCCCGAAGGTGACGATCACCTCGCCGAAGAATGCCGCGTACTCCTCGTGGTAGATCGCGGTGTCGAATACGAGGCAGTGACGTCCGGGGCCCGTTCCGTCCTCGCCGCTCAATCCGCGCGCCCGCCCGTCGCCACCGGTGATCGCCTGGCCGATCTCAGACCACTCTCCATCGGAGACCTCGCGATGCAGTGACACCGGAACGCCACCCGCGGGCCGTCCCGTCGCCGTGTCGAGCACGTGGGTGGTGATCTCGGTCACGCGGACCCCGCGAGCCGGTCGTCGAGGCGCAGGCGGGTGAAGACGTGGCCGAAGCGGGCCTCATAGCGCGCTTTGGCGTCGGCGGCTCGCGCGTGGACCGCCTCGGTGCAACCGAACGGCAGCCCTTCCGTCATCAGCGCCACCCAGCGTTCGGCGGCGCACCACTCGCGCAGCAGCTCCTCGGTGAGGACGGGTCGATGAACGGACCGGGATGTCGCCATGCGGTCGGCCGGACGATACCTCGCGTCAGCTCGAGGCGGCCGTCGCTCGCCGGGACGGGTGACGATCCCGGGATGGGCGTCATCGGTGCTCGTGTCGCACACCGTGGCGGGGCTCGGTGATCTGCCAGAGTCTGGGCCGTGGCACGACCCCAGGTGAGCCGACGCGGGCTGGCCGTGGCCCGCGGCGAGGAACCCGCCGACCTGCTCATCACCGGCGGTCGCGTGTTCGCCGATGCCACCCGCGAGTGGCTGGACACGTCGCTGGCGGTGGCCGACGGAATGATCGTCGGCTGGGGCGAGCGCGACGCCGACGTGACGGTCGATGTCGCCGGGGCGGCGCTCACGCCCGGGTTCGTCGACGCCCACATGCACCTGGAGTCGACGAAGCTGTGGATCGACGAGTTCGTCCGCACGGTTCTCCCGCTGGGCACGACTGCGGTCGCCGCCGACCCCCACGAGCTGGCCAACGTCCTCGGCGTGCCGGGCGTGCTCGCCCTCATGCGGGCCGCCGCGCCGCTCCCGTTCACGTTCGCCGTCTACGCCCCCAGCTGCGTGCCGGCGTCGGCCTTCGAGTCCTCGGGCGCGACTCTCGACGCGAGCGACATCCACGATCTGATCGAGCGCCACGGGACGCACGGGGTCGGTGAGGTCATGAACTTCCCCGGGGTGATCGCCGGTGACGAGGAGATGCTCGCGCGGATCGCCGCTGCCGGCCCCCGGCGCGTCGACGGCCACAGCCCCGGCGTCTCCGGTCGCCAGCTCGATGCCTACATCGCCGCCGGCGTGGAGTCAGACCACGAGGCCACGCTCCTGCCGGAGGCCGAGGAGAAGCGCCGCAAGGGCATGTGGGTGTTCCTGCGCCAGGGGTCGGCCAGCCAGAACCTCGTCGACCTTGCCCCGACGATCGTCGCCCACGGCACCGACGGCGCCGCCTTCTGCACCGACGATCGGGAGCCCGACACGCTCCTGGCGCTCGGCCACGTCAACGACTGCGTGCGCCTCGCGGTCGCCAGCGGCATCTCCGAGATCGAGGCGATCCTGCTGGCCAGCACGAACCCCGCCCGCTACCACGGCTTCGCCCATCTCGGCAGCCTCGGCCCCGGCCACCAGGCCGACATCCTCGCCTTCGACGCGCTCGGGCCGTGGGTGCCCAACCACACCTGGCAGGCCGGGCGGCTGGTGGCGCGCGACGGAGAGATCGAATCCGGCGCGGTCCCGTCCGCCCCGGTCCCCGAGCTGCTGCGCGACACCGTCAACATCGGGCGCCTCCCGTCGTCCGAGGACCTCGTGCTCGACCTGGCCCCCGGGACCCTGGTGCGCGCGGTCGGCGTCGAGAGCCACAGCCTGACGACGCTGGCGCGCCAGGTCGTTCTCGGCGAGGACGACGTCGCCCACGCCGCCGTCGTCGAGCGCCATCACGCGACCGGGCGAATCGGCCGCGGCTACGTCACCGGGTTTGGCCTGCGCCGCGGCGCGCTGGCCTCGACCGTCGCCCACGATGCCCACAACGTCGTCTGCATCGGCGCCGCGGGCGCCGACATGGCGGTGGCCGTCGCCCGGCTGGCCGAGCTCGGCGGCGGCCAGGTCGCCGTTGTGGACGGGCACGTCGTCGCCGAGGTGGCGCTGCCGCTCGCAGGGCTGATGAGCGACATGCCCGCCGGCGAGGTGGCCTCCGCCCTCGATGCGCTCGGCGCGGTCGCCGCGCGGCAGCTCGGCGTGACCGTCGCGGAGCCGCTCATGCAGCTGTCGTTCATCGCGCTGTCGGTCATCCCCGAGATGCGCCTCACCGACGGCGGCCTCGTGGATATTGATCAGTTCGCTTTCGTCCCGGTGCAGACCGGGTGAGTTTGTCCACGTGGACATGGACCCGACCCGGACCGTGACCGAGACTTCCGCCCCGCGGGAATGACTTCGAGTTCAACGCTTGCACCCAACATGACCGAGCCGACGGGCGGATCGGTCAGCGACGAGCCCGCGTTCGAGCAGCGCGGGATCGACTACATCCCCGAGTCCGAGCGCCGGGGCACGCCCATGGATCTGTTCTGGATGTGGGCGGGAGCGCTGTTCAACGTCGAGTACGTCGTCTACGGCGCGCTGATCATCTCGTTCGGACTGTCGTTCTGGCAGGCCGCGCTCGTGATCGTCATCGGCAACCTGTCCTACCTCGTCGCCGGCGTCGGCAGCCTGCAAGGGCCGGCCGCCGGGACGTCGGTGTTCACGATCAGCCGGGCGCCGTTCGGACCCCGAGGAGCCCGGATCGTGTCGGTGTTCAACTGGATGACCCAGGTGGGCTATGAGACCGAGGGCCTGGCGCTCGTCGTCCTGGCGGGCCTGGCGCTGTTCGCCAAGGCTGGGGTCGGCGGCTCGACGGGGCTGAAGATCGCGCTGATCGTCGCCGCCGCGGCCGTACAGCTCGTCCTGCCGCTGTTCGGTCACCGGGCGATGCTCCGGGTCCTGCGGATGCTCGTGCCGCCGTTCGTCGTCCTGTTCATCCTGCTGGCGATCTTCGCGCTGCCCAAGGCCCATCTCGGCGCGGGCTCGAGCGCGAACTGGGAGACGATGATGGGCGCGCTGGCGCTGATCCTGTCGGCCGGCGGCTACGGCTGGGTGATGAACGCCTCGGACTTCTCGCGCTACCTGCCCCGGGACGCCAGCCGGCGGCGCATCGTGTGGTCGGTGGCCCTCGGCGGCTACATCCCCTCGACGCTGCTGTCGCTGCTCGGCGCGGCGGTGGCGACGGCGGTGGCGACGGCGTCGGACCCGATCTCGGGGCTGCCGCACGCTTTCCACGGCTGGTTTCTCATCCCGTACCTGCTGTTCGTCATCGTCCAGCTGTTCGCGATCAACAGCGTCGACCTGTACTCGTCGGGCCTGACCCTGCAGGCCCTCATCCCCTCGATCAAGCGCTGGCAGTGCGTCCTGCTGGACACGATCGTCGGGGGCGCGCTCACCGCGGTGGCGATCTTCTCCTCCGGCTTCTACACCTTCCTCCAGGACTTCTTGCTGTTCATGATCATCTGGATCGCCCCGTGGGTGTCGATCTTCATCACCGACTGGTTCATGCGCCGCGGCACGTACGACTCGCGCTCCCTGCTCAGCGGTCGGGCCGGGATCTATTGGCGTAACGAGGGCGTCCACATCCCGGGCGTCGTCGCCCAGCTCGTCGGGATGGTGGCCGCCGCCTCGTGGCTGGACACGACCGTGTGGCAGGGCCCGCTCTCCACGGCCACCAACCTCGCCGACTTCAGCGTGTTCATGGGGGCGATCTTCGGCGGTGGCGTCTACTACCTCCTCGCCCGGCGGTCGATCGCCCGCGAGGTGGTCGATCCCGCCGCGGAGCCTGCCGCGCCGATCCCCGCCGGCTGATGCGAGCGGCCCGCCGTGGGCGCCGGCCGGCGCTCGGAGGCGCGGTGGTGCTGGCGGCACTCGCCGCCGCGGCGCTCGCGTGGCTGGCACCACGATCGCCACGGCGCCCGAGACGCTGTCCGAGCTCTCGCCGGCGGCCAATGCCTCACGAGCCGGCTACCTGATCGCCAAGCGCGCCGACTCCACCGTCAGCTCCGTTCACAAGGTCGTCTACGCCGGCCGAGGCGGCACGTCGGTGACGCTCACCGGGCGCCGCCTGCGCGGGCTGACCAAGCGCTACACGTACGCCGCCGGCCGGATCGCGCCCGGGTAGCGCCGTTCGCGGCGTCGAGCGTCAGACCGTCGTGACGAGCAACCCCGCCTCCCGCAGCGCGGCGAGCGCGTCGTTGCCGGCACCCGCATCGGTGATCAGCTCATCGACTTCGCTCAGCGCGCAGATGCGCGCAAACGCCACGCGGTCGAGCTTCGAGCTGTCGGCGACGACGATCACATGGCGCGCCCGCTGCAGCAAGGCGCGGTTCGTCCCGGCCTCGATCTCGTGATGCGTCGTCAGCCCCGCCGTCGGCGAGATCCCGTCGACCGCGAGGAACACCATGTCCAGGTTGAGCCCCTCGAGGCTCGCCTCGGCGATCGGCCCGACCAGCTCGTAGGACTCGGGGCGGGCCACGCCGCCGGTGACGACGAGCTTGAGGTTCGGCCGCACGGCCAGCTCGGAGGCGATGTTCAGGGCGTTGGTGACGACGGTGAGGCGTGGGCGCTCGACGAGCACCCGGGCCACCTCGGTGGTCGTCGTTCCCCCGGTGAGGCCGATCGCCCACCCGTCGGCCACGCGCGTGGCCGCCTCGCGCGCGATGCGCACCTTCTGCTCGGGCTGGCGGGCGCTCTTGTAACGCAGCGGGAGCTCGTAGAGAACGCCTTGCGGCACCGCCCCGCCGTGCGTACGGCCGAGCAGCCGCTGGTCCTCGAGTAGGCGCAGATCGCGACGGATCGTCGCCGGCGATACGGCCAGGTCGGCGGCGATGTCGACGACGCTGACACTGCCGTCCGCCGACAGCCGCTCGAGGATCGTGCCCATCCGCTCGGCCCGCTGCATCGTCCGAGTCTACGATTGGTCGGTCGCGGCGAGCGCCTCGTCGAGGGTCGGCTGGGCGGCGGTGCCACCGGCCGCCCGGGTGGAGAGAGCACCACAGGCACAGCCGAGCGCCAGGGCACGCTGCAGGCTCTCGCCCCGCAGCAACGCCGCCAGCAGGCCGGCGTCAAACGAGTCCCCGGCTCCAACCGTGTCGATGGGCACGACGCCGAGCGGCGGCGCGACCCGGATCGGGTCGCTGCCGGCGCGCGCGGCGAGCGCCCCCTCGGCGCCGAGCTTGACGGCCACGAGCCCGGCCGTGTCGGCGAGCGCGCGGGCGGCCGCCGCCGGCTCTGTCAGGCCGGCGATCCGCTGCGCCTCCTCGGCGTTGGGAAGAAAGAGGTCGGTCGCCTCCATCAGGTCTGAAAGCCCGCCGTCCCACCGCTCAGCCGGATCCCAGTTGGGATCGATCGACGTGGTCGCACCGGCGGCGTGGACCTCGTCGAAGATCCGCCGCAGCTCGGGGACGAGCGCCGTCTGCATGAAGAACGACGCGACGTGCACGTGCCGGGCGCGGCCCAGCAGCTCGCCGGGCACCGACTCGCCGGTCAGCGCCGCCATCGTCCCCGGGAAGGTGAGGATCGCGCGGTCCTCGGGTCGGGCGAGGATGACGGTCAGGCCGGTCGGCGCGCTCGTCGCGACGGCGACGCCCCCGACGTCGACCCCGCGGGTGGCGAGCGATTCGGTCATGAAGCGGCCGAATAGGTCGTCGCCGACGATGCCGGCGATCGCCGTGCGCAGCCCCAGCCGAGCCGCTCCGCAGGCCATGATCGCTCCCGATCCCCCGATCGTCAGCCCGGCGCCGTCGAGCAGCTGCTCGACCTGCCCGAACGCCGGCGTCAGGTCCTCGCCGGTGAGGATCAGATCGGGATTGACGTCTCCGAGGACGAGCAGGTCAAGCTCGGCCGGGTCATCGCTGGCGGGGCGCATGGTCTCGATCGCTCCGGCGCGGCCGCGGGCTAGGCGCTCCCCACCTCGGCCTGCTCGGCCAGCTCGCGCGCCCGGTCGGGATCGAAGTGGGCCGCCCCCGGCGTCTCGGCATTGGCGGCCGCGGCCCCGAGCGCGATCCGCAGCGCCTCGGGCCACGACGCGCCGCCCACGAGGCCGACGAGCAGGCCGCCGAGGAACGTGTCGCCTCCGCCGACCGGGTAGCGGCCGCGGACCCGGCAGTGTCCCTGCCAGGCGGCGCCCTCCGGATCGAGGAGCAGCGCCCCCTTCTCGCCGAGGGTGATCGCCGCCGCGTGGCCGTGGCCACCGGCGCGGGCACGGATCTCGTCCAGCGCGGCGCGGACGTCGACATCGTCCTCGATCGGGCGGCCGAGCAGCTCGGCCGCCTCGTGGATGTTGATCTTGACCAGGGCCGGGGCGGCGTCGACGACCCGTTCGAGCGCGGCCGCGCGCGTATCGACCGCGGCCGGCACGCCGGCCGCACGCGCGGCGGCGATCAGCTCGGCATAGCCGTCGACGGGCGCGCCGGGCGGCATCGATCCGGCAAGCGCCAGCCACGACGCCTGGGGCAGCAGCTGGAGCACGATCTCCTTGACCGCGTGCCACTCGTCGACCTCGATCTCCGTCCCGTCCTCGTAGAACTCGGTCAGCCCGCCGCCCTCGCGGTCGGCGACCGACAGGCTGGACCGCGTCTCCCCGCGGCCCCACGCGAAGTGGCCATGGACTCCCTGAGCCGACAGCGTCTCGGCGATCCAGCGGCCGGTGTGGCCGGCGAGCAGCCCGGTGACGAGCGTCGGCGCCCCGAGCGCCGCCGACACCTGGGCCACGTGGATCCCCTTGCCCCCCGGCAGCTGCACGAAGTGCTGAGGGCGATGGATCGCGCCCGGGGTCAGGCGGTCGACTTCGAAGAGCTTGTCGATCGAGGGATTTCCGGCGAGACAGAGAATCACGGGGCGCCACTCTAGGCGCCGCGCCGGTCCTGCGGGGTACCGTCGCGCCCACCAGGCCTTCGGATTTCGTTCGCGGTTTGCGACGTTGGCCTTACGCGTGGCCGCCAACGTGCCCGGCATGGAATCCAGCACGCTGCTTCGCGGCCCGGCGGCCGAGCGACCGCCCCGCCCTGCGCTCCCCCACGCTCCTCGGACGGACCGGCACGGCACGACCTGGCGCTGGTCACGCGTCGCCCTCCCCACGCTGCTCGTGGTGACCGCGCTCGCCTACCTGTGGGATCTGAGCTCGTCGGGCTCTGCCAACAGCTTCTACGCGGCCGCCGTGCAGGCGGGGACGAAGAGCTGGAAGGCGTTCTTCTTCGGCTCGCTGGACTCGTCGAGCTTCATCACCGTCGACAAGCCGCCGGCCGCGCTGTGGGTGATGGCGCTCTCCGGGCGGCTGTTCGGGTTCTCGAGCTGGTCGATGCTCGTCCCGCAGGCGCTCGAGGGCGTGGCCGCCGTCTGGCTGCTGTTCTGCGGTGTCCGGCGGTGGTTCGGCACCGGCGCCGGCTTTGCCGCCGGGCTGATGCTGGCGGTCACGCCGGTGGCGGCCCTCATGTTCCGCTTCAACAACCCCGACGCTCTGCTCGTGCTGCTGATGGTCGCGGGCGCCTACTGCCTGGTGCGGGCGGTCGAGCGGGCGAGCACGAAGTGGGTGCTCGCCGCCGGCACGATGATCGGCTTCGCGTTCCTGGCCAAGATGGCCCAGGCGTTCCTCGTCGTGCCGGCGTTCGCCCTCGTCTACATGGTCGCGGCGCCGGCGCCGCTGCGACGCCGCACCGGACAGATGCTCGCCGGCGGTACCGCGATCATTCTGAGCGCCGGGTGGTGGGTGGCGATCGTCGCCCTGTGGCCGGCCGGCTCGCGGCCGATGATCGACGGCTCGGCCGACAACAGCATCCTCAACCTGATCACCGGCTACAACGGCCTCGGGCGCATCTTCGGCAGCAGCGGACCGGGCGGGGGCGGGGGCGGCGCGAACTTCAGCGGGTCGACGGGCGTGCTGCGCCTGTTCAACGACCTGATGGGCGGCCAGGCGTCGTGGCTGCTGCCGGCCGCCCTGCTCGCCCTCGCCGCCGGCCTGTGGTCGCGCCGGCGGGAACCGCGGACCGATCGGGTCCGCGCCGCGCTGCTCTTGTGGGGCGGTTGGCTTGTCGTCAGCGGACTCGTGTTCAGCCTCGGCAGCGGCGTCATCCACACCTATTACACGGTCGCGCTCGCGCCGGCGATCGCCGCCCTGGTGGCGATCGGCGCCAAGCTGGCCTGGGACCGTCGTGAGTCGCGGCTGACCATCGGTGTCACCGCGCTCGGCGTCGCGGTGACGACCGGCTGGGCGTGGGCGCTGCTTGACCGCACTCCGACGTGGACGCCGTGGCTGCGCGCCGTCGTGGTCGTCGCCGGCGCCGTGGCGGTGCTTGCGCTCCTGGCGTGTGCGCTGCGCCGCTCACTGGCCCGCCGCCTGATCGTTCCCGCCATCGTGCTGGCGACCGTCGCCTCGCTCGCCGGGCCCGTCGCCTACTCGGCCTCGACGATTTCGACCGCGCACACCGGCTCGACGCCGACGGCCGGTCCGAGCAGCGCGAGCGGGCGTCTGGGTGGCATGGGCGGCGGCGCCCCTGGCGCGCGGGGGCGGGTCCTCCACGAGCGCGGCCCTGGACCGCGCTCTGACCGCCAGCGCCGGGCGCTATCGCTGGGTGGCCGCCACCTCGGGCTCGCAATCGGCGGCCTCGCTCGAGCTGTCCACCGGCGGCGAGCCGGTGATGGCGATCGGCGGCTTCAGCGGGCAAGGCGGCAACCTGACCCTGCAGCAGTTCAAGGAGTACGTCGCCCGCGGCGAGATCCACTACTACATCGCGTCCGGCAGCGGGATGGGCGGCGGGGGCCGGGCGTTCTCGGCCCGCGTTGGGAGCTCCGCCCTCGGCCGGCCGGGGAGCGGCTCGCGATCGGGCCGGGCGAGCGGCCAGCCGCCCACCGGCGCGGTGCCCGGCGGCGCACGGACCGGCGGTGGCGGCCCCGGCGGCATGTCGACGTCGAACACCGCGATCACGACCTGGGTCAAGGCCCACTTCAAGAAGGTCACGATCGGCGGCCAGACGATGTACGACCTCACCCAGCGCGTGAGCTGAACGATCGTCCGCGGACGGATGCGGCCCCGGAAACGTCCACCTCGGCCGGCGGACGGACGTTTTCGCGTGGCGGCACACCACACAAGTTGTCGGAGTATCGTGCCCGCTCGTGAGGCAGAGGCTGCTGCGGATGGTGCTGTCGATGGCGATCGTGCTCGCCGTCGGCGCGGTCGCGGGCGGCGGTGCCGCGGCGGCCGCCCCGGTGCCGGCGGGCATGCCCAGCGACGTCCCCGCGGCGGCCAGCGACGCGCCGCCCACGCTCCCGGATCCCTCGACGGCCGCGTGGCCGTTTCCGAACACGTTTCCCCAGACGTCGGGCGCCGGACGCCTCGATGGCGGCGCCTCGCTGTGGTCGGACTTCGTCTACGACGACTACGGGGCCTCGAGCGTGCTCGGACTCCCCGCCTCCACCTTCGCGGGCAGCTCCGGACTGGCGGCCCGCCAGGGCACCTACGCCTTCCCCGCCGGCGCGGCCGACAACAACGGCGCCGACATCTTCCGCGCCGGCGTCGCCGTCGGCGGCGGCTTCAGCTACTGGCGCGTCGACTGGGTGACGCTCGCCGACGCCACCGTGCCGATCGCCGAGTGGACGTTTGACACCGACGACAACGCCGCCACCGGCGCGTCGACGTGGCCGGCGAGCGCGGGGGTCACCTCGCCGGGGATCGAGCAGGCGCTCGTCGTCTCCAGCCGCGGGGCGTGGCTCGTGGATCCGACGACGGGGACGCGCACCGATGTCGTCGCCAACGGCGGCCGGCTGACCGTCGACCCCGCGTCCAAGTCGTTCATCGTGGCCGTCCCCAACAGCCTGCTGCCGGTCAGCGGCACGTGGCGGGTCCGTCTCGGCGCCGGCCTGGCCGACTCGACCGGCCAGAACTTCGCCGCCCCAGACGTCGCCACCACCGGCTCCAGCGGCCTGTTGCCGACGGCCGAGCGCCTGTACAACGTCACCTTCCGCACCGTCGGTCAGGAACCGCCGGTCTACACCGACGGGATGACCGACGCGCTCGTCGCGCTCGCCCAAGCCGCGGCTGCCGCCAACCCGGTCGGCGCGGCGCTCGGCGCCGACGGCGAGGAGCGTCAGATCACCGGCAACTTCTGGATGGAGGACGACCAGGCCGACACGCTGGCCGGTGGAGATGTCTCCAAGTTCTCGCAGACGATCGACTGGTCGGCGCTGGCCGCCCACGACACCACCGCCGAGCCACAGCCCACCGGCTACAGCGCCCGGTGGTACGTCTCGCGCCTGCACCCCGGCTCCGGCCAGGTGATCAACGACGGCAACGAGGGCAACTTCAAGCCGACGCTGCTCGAGCAGGTCCAGCCGTACTCCGTCTACGTCCCCACGACCTACCGTCCCGGGCAGACGCTGCCGCTGACCTGGATCCTTCATTCGCTGGAGGTCAATTACAACCAGTACGGCGGCTATGACCCGCAGCTGATGCAGCAGCTGTGCGAGCAGCGCAATTCGATCTGCGCCACCACCGAGGGCTTCGGTCCCGCCGGCTGGTACTACAACGAGGCCGAGACCGACTTCTGGCAGGTGTGGCACTCGCTGGCCGACAGCTACTCGCTTGACCCCGAGCGCACCGTCATCTCCGGATACTCGATGGGCGGATGGGCGTCCTACAAGCTCGCCTTCGAGCATCCCGACGACTTCGCCGGATCACTCGTCCTCGACGGGCCGGTGGCGTGTGGCGTCGAGGTCTTCCCGGGGGCAACCGGGGCCGCGTACAGCGATCCGGCGTGCTCGCAGGACGGCGAGAGCCGGTCGCAGATCGCCAACGCCCGGTGGATCCCCTACGTGATCGACCAGACCGCGGGCGACGAGCTGGTGCCGACGACCGGCGTCGTCGCCCAGGCCCAGGCCTTCGACACGCTGGGCCAGCGCTACAACCTGTTCATCCACACCGGCGGCGACCACCTCGCCTTCGCCGTCGAGGATCGCTTCTCCGACGTCGTCACGGCGCTCGGCTCACCGGTGCGCACGACGAATCCCGGCTCGTTCACCTACGACTGGTACCCGAGCCTGGACAGCGCGACGCTCGGCATCGGCGCCACCGGCGACTACTGGCTGAGCGGCCTGAGCGCGCGCAACCAGGCGTACGGCACCCTGGCCTCGGTCGTCGCCGACGACGGCGCGCTGCCCGATCCGGCGATCACCGCTCAGCGCTTCGGTCCCTCCCCCACCACCCAGCCGCTCCCCGGCACCAACACCGGACTGTCGTGGAAGCTTGGGTCCGCACCGGCGCCGGTCAACGTCATGACCTTGAAGCTGACCGACGTCGCCGGCCTGACGATCGACGACCAGGCGGCCAAGCTGCCGCGCGGCACGATCACCGTGCACAGCGACGGAGCGTCGCGCGTCGCCTTCACCGGCGTCCCCAACGGCACCAAGGTCTTCCGCGATGGAGCGCTCATCGGCCAAGTCGGCCCCGCGGGGACGGCCGCTGTCGCGGTCGGCTCGGGGACGACGATCATCGTCCTCGGGTCCGCCTCGTCAACGAGCGGCGCCGGCGGCGGCGGCGCGTCGCGCTTCTCGTGCGTGCGACCGACCGGCCGCCTGCTCGGTCGCCGACTGGGACCGGTGACACTCGGGATGAAGCGGGCGGCGGTGCGCAAGCGCTTCAACCGGCGCACGACCGGAGGCCGGCGCAACATGGACTTCTTCTGCACGGCGTCGAATCGCATCCGTGTCGGTTATCCGTCGGCGTCGCTCCTGCGCCATCTCGCCAAGGCCCAGCGCCGGCGCGTGAGCGGGCGTGCGATCCTCGTCGTGACGGCCAGCCACCACTACGCGCTGCGCGGGACGCGCCCCGGCACCCGGCTGACCAAGCGCCTGCGACGCCGGCTGCACGTCGGCCGCCCGTTCCATGTCGGCAAGAACTTCTGGTACCTGATCAGCGAGCGCGGCAGCCGCGGCGTGCTCAAGGTTCGCCGGGGCGTCATCCAGGAGATCGGGATCGCCGACGCGCGGCTCACCCGTAATCGGGCCGCCGCGCGCCGGTTCTTCCGGACGTTCAACTAAGAGCCTGTCTAAGCGGCGGTCGCCGCACCCGCGCCGAGCGGGAAGCTGACCCCGGTCAGCTGCTCGGAGACGTCCCACAGGCGGCCCGCGACGTCCATGTCCTGGGCGGCCTTCGTGCGCCCGACGAGCTTGGGGGCGCCGCGCTGCTCCATGAACCCGCTCGGCCCGGCGAAGCTATTACCGGGCACGTCGGCGACGGCCGCATAGAGCGTCGGCAGCGCGCCGCCGTTCTCGTCCTGGGCGATCAGCTGGTTGCCGACGCGACTGATGACGTCAAACAGCCCGCGGCCGGAGTGGAATTGAAGGTTGGTGGCGGCATAGCCGGGGTGCGCCGCGGTGGCCAGCACGCTCGAGCCGGCCGCCGTCAGGCGACGTTGGAGCTCGGCGGTGAACAGCAGATTGGCGAGCTTGGACTGCCCGTAGGCTCGCCACGCCTTGTAGGGCTTGCGCTCCCAGTTGAGGTCGTCGAAGTCGATCGCCCCGCCGCGGTGCGCGGCCGAGGAAACGCTGACGACGCGTCCGGTGACGTGATCGAGCAGCAGATTGGTGAGCGCGAAATGGCCGAGGTGGTTCGTGCCGAACTGCAGCTCGAAGCCGTCGGCGGTGCGCGTCAGCGGCGGGATCATCACGCCGGCGTTGTTGATGAGGAGGTCGATGTCACCCTCCCAGCCTTCGGCGAACGCGCGCACCGAGGCGAGGTCGGCGAGGTCCAGCGGGCGCACCTCGACGCTGCCGGGCATGCCGGCGGCGGCGCTGGCGCCCTTCTCGGCGTTGCGCACGGCGAGGACGACGCGTGCCCCGTGCTCGGCCAGGGCGCTGGCAGCGGCGCGCCCGATGCCGCTGTTGGCGCCGGTGATGATCGCGGTGCGACCGCTCTGATCGGGAATGTCGTTGGTGCTCCAAGTGGAAGTAGTCATAGGCAACAATGTAGCTGCTGCCAACAATGCTGTCAACGACTACTTCATCCGCTACGCTGCCCGCATGGATGCGCGCCCGTATCACCACGGCAACCTGCGCACGGCCCTGCTCGCCCAGGCCGAGCGCACCGTGCGCGAGCGCGGCGTCCAGGACCTCTCGCTGCGCGAGCTCGCCCGCGAGGTCGGCGTCAGCCATGCCGCCCCCCGCCGCCACTTTCCCGATCGCCGGGCCCTGCTCGATGCCCTGGCCGTCGCCGGCTTCGACCGGCTGGGGGCCGAGCTGCGGGCTGCGATGGCCGGCGCGGGCGCGAGCTTCCAAGATCGGCTGGAGGCGACCGCGGCCGCCTACATCCACTTCGCCGTCGAGGATGCTGAGCTGCTCGACCTGATGTTCACCGGCAAGCATCGCGACTCCGCCGCAGCGCTCGTCGAGGCCGCCGATCGTGCGTTCGCGGTGCTGTTCGAGCTGATCCTCCAGGGCCAGACCGAGGGTGCGCTCGAGCCGGGCGACCCCGAACGGGTCGGCCTCGTGCTGTTCGCCACTGTCCAGGGGCTCGCCGCCCTGGTGACGAGCAGCATGGTCGCCGCCGACCAGCTCGACTGGCTGTTGCCCGAGGCGATCGCCCACTTCCTGCGCGGCTCGCGAACCGCCGTCTGACATCGTCGGGGGATGGACGACCACGACGCGATCGTGGTCGGCATGGGCCACAACGGCCTCGTCGCCGCCACCCTGCTCGCCCGCGCCGGTTATCGCGTGCTCGGGCTCGAGCGGGCGCCGGCCGCCGGCGGCGCGGCCGTATCCGCCCGCCCGTTCGCCGGCCTCGACGCCCGGCTCTCGCGTTACTCCTACCTGGTCAGCCTGTTTCCGTCGACGCTGCTCGCGCAGCTCGGCGTCGACGTCGAGATGCGCCGACGACGGGTGTCGTCCTACACGCCGGTCGGCGACGCCGGGGTGCTGGTGTGCGACGACGACGGGCGCACCCGAGCCTCGCTCGCGCGCACGCTCGGCGACGACAGCGCGGCCGGCGAGCTGGCGCGGTTCGCCGCGCTCATGGCCCCGCTCGCCGAGCGGGTCTTCCCCACTCTCACCGAGCCCCTGGCCAGGCGCGGCGAGCTGCTCTCGCCGCTGTTTGACCGCCCGCTGTCCGAGCTGCTGGCGGCGTCGTTCACCTCCGACGTGGTCCGCGGGATCGTCGCCACCGACGGTCTGATCGGAACGTTCGCGAGCCTCGATGACCCGGCCCTCGCTGCGAACCGCTGCTTTCTCTACCACGTGATCGGCAACGGCACCGGACGCTGGGACGTCCCCGTCGGGGGGATGGGGGCGCTCACCGATGCGCTCGCCCGGGCGGCGCGGCACGCCGGGGTGAGTCTGCGCATCGCGACGCCCGTGACCGCGATCGACGCCGACGGGCGCGCCGCCCAGGTGCGGACCGCCGACGGGCGCGTCCATCGCGCCCGCCATGTCCTCTGCGGAGCGGCGCCGGCGGTGCTGGCCGGCCTCCTCGGCCAGGCCGCGCCCCCATCCCCCGAGGGCTCACAGCTCAAGCTCAATCTCCTGCTGCGCCGCCTTCCGCGCCTGCGCGATCCCGACGTCGCGCCCGAGGACGCGTTCGCCGGCACCTTCCACGTCAACGAGTCCTACGCTCAGCTGGAGACGGCGTACGCGCAGGCGGCCGCGGGCCGGATCCCCGTGCCGGCGCCGTGTGAGGCGTACTGCCACTCGCTCACCGATCCGAGCATCCTCGGTCCCGAGCTGCGCCGCGCCGGAGCCCAGACGCTCACCGTGTTCGGCCTGCACATGCCGGCGCGGCTCTTCACGCACGACGCCGGCGCAAAGGAGTCCGCCGTGCAGGCGATCCTGCGCTCGCTGAACTCCGTCCTGGCCGAGCCGATCGAGGACTGCCTGATGGCCAGCGCCGACGGGTCACCGTGCCTGGAGGCGCGGACCCCGGTCGAGCTCGAGGACGAGCTCGCGATGCCGGGCGGCCACATCTTTCACCGCGACCTGGCGTGGCCGTTCGCCGAAACCGAGGACGAGATCGGCCGCTGGGGCGTCGAGACCGAGATCGCCAACGTGTGGCTGTGCGGTGCCGGCGCCCGCCGGGGCGGCGGCGTCAGCGGGATCCCCGGCCACAACGCCGCCCGGGCGGTGATCCAGGCCGACGGCCGGCTCTAGACGACGGCCGGCGCTCGCCGCAGCAGGAGCCCGAGGACGGGCAGGACGGCCGCCTCGGCGAGGATCGCCACGACGATCGGGAAACGCAGCGCGGGCTCCGAGTAGCCGAAGAAGTTGCTCTGCAGCGCGATCGCGATGCTGACCAGCGACCCGCCGGCCAGACCGAGCGCGCCGACCGCGGCGAGGCGGCGCAGGCGGGCATCCCGGCTGACCAGGGCGACCGCGAGTCCCGCGCCCCCGGCTCCATTGAGCAGGAACAGGACACCGACGGTCGGCACCTGGCTCATGAAGTCGACGTACTGCTGAACGTGAACTGCGGCGATGACCGCGACGAGGGCGGCCGCTGCGATTCCCAGGCGTCTGTCAGCCATCACCGGCGCACCGTGACTGTCGCCGTCATGAACGCGTGAAAGGCACAGTGATAGGTGAAGGTGCCGGGGTGGGTGAAATCGACCGTATGACTGGCGCCGGGCGCGATCGTGCCGGTGTCAAAGCCACTCGTATCGGCGGTGGCGGTGTGGGCGGTCGCGTCGTGGTTGGTCCAGGTGACGCGCGTGCCAGCGCTGACGGTCAGCGCCTTTGGCGCGAAGTCATAGCTACGGATCGCGACGGTGACATGCCGGGCGTGACTCACGGTCGCCGTCGTCGAGCGCGCGGCCGCGTGCGGCGGCTGGTTGCGCACCGCGAGCGCGAGGACCGCGACGGCGACTGCCGTCACTCCCGCAGGCACGAGCGAGCGCAGGGACATACCCCCATTTCGGCGTGCGGACCCAACTGGATCACAACGCGGCAAATGATCCAGTCACTTCTCGCGCTGCGTATCTAGTCGATGCATCCGCACTACGAAGGAGAAACCGAATGACAGACAGCATCCAGGGCGACCGCCCGGCAACGGGAATGGTTGAGCAGCTTGCCCGCGACGACGTGGAGCGCAAGCACTTTCTGAAGATGGCGGGCAAGGGCATGGGCTCGGCGGCCGCCGCGACAGGACTGGCGGCGTTCATCGCGGCCTGCGGCTCATCGAGCTCGTCGAGCTCATCAGCGGGCGCCTCCAGCGCAACCGCCGCGGCCGGGACGAGCAGCACGACGTCCTCCAGCTCCACCGCCCCGTCAGGCGATCTGGCGATCGTCAACTACGCGCTGACGCTCGAGTACCTGGAGTCCCAGTTCTACGCCAAGGTGATCGCCAGCGGGCTGTTCCACGGCAAGAACCTGTCGGTCATCAAGTCCTTCGGGGCCGAGGAGGCGCAGCACGTCGTGGCGCTCGAGAAGGTCGCGACGAGCCTCGGCTCGCCGGCCGCGAAGCCGACCGGCAAGTTCCCGATCCACTCCGCCGCGCAGGTGACCAAGCTGGCCGGGTCAGTCGAGAACCTCGGCGCCGCAGCCTACCTCGGTCAGGCCGGAAACATCCAGAGCAAGGAGATCCTCGCCGCCGCGCTGTCGATCCACAGCATCGAAGCTCGTCACGCCGCGACGCTGAACCTCGTCCTCGGCACCAGCCCGACCCCGGACGGCGCCTTCGCCAAGCCGATGTCGATGGCCGAGGTGCTGAAGGTCGTCAAACCGTTCATCGCCTGATCGCCGCCGCCCCTTTTCCTAGAGAGGAACCACACGAATATGAACACTCCTGACAACACCACGCCGGAACTGGCCGGCGTCGAGGTCCATGGCATGACCCGCTCCAGCTTCATCCTCAAGGGTGCGCTGGTCGCCGGCGCGGCCTATGGCGCCGGCGCCGTCGCGCCGTTCGTCGGCAGCGCGCTGGCCGCCAGCCCCGACGTCGACATCCTGAACTTCGCGCTCACGCTCGAGTACCTGGAGACCGACTTCTACCAGCAGAAGGGCAAGACGGTCGGCCTCAGCGGCGCGGCCAAGTCGTTGGCCACGATGTTCGGCGAGGAAGAGGCCGAGCATGTGGCCGCCCTCACCAAGGCGATCACGGCGTCCGGCGGCAAGCCCGTCAAGAAGCCGACGTTCGCGTTCCCGGCCAAGGACGAGAAGAGCTTCCTCAAGCTCGCCTACGTCCTGGAGAACACCGGTGTCGGGGCCTACAACGGCGCCGGCCCGGCGCTCCAGAGCAAGATGCTGCTGGCCGCGGCCGGGTCGATCGTCCAGATCGAGGCACGCCACGCGGCGTCGATCGCGGCGCTGACCGGGATGAAGATCACGCCCGACGGCGCGTTCGACAAGCCGCTGACCAAGAAGCAGGTCCTGGCCGCCGCCGGCCCGCTGATCAAGGGCT
This sequence comes from uncultured Solirubrobacteraceae bacterium, assembly GCA_963744845.1. Taxonomy (GTDB): domain Bacteria; phylum Actinomycetota; class Thermoleophilia; order Solirubrobacterales; family Solirubrobacteraceae; genus Palsa-465. Next base: position 504,963 of record CAVUVE010000004.1, on the reverse strand, counting down.
AGGACCGCACGCCCAGGCGCGGCCCGCGATCTCGCATCGCCGGCCGCGCCTCACGGCCGCGGATGATCTGCCCGCGACCCAGAGCCGTACCTCTCGTACACACCCTGAGAACTGCCCGATCGGAGAACCCCGCCATGCTCGGACTCGACAATCCCATTCACATCCTCTTCCTGCTCGTCATCGTGCTCCTCGTGTTCGGCGCCAAGCGCCTGCCCGAGATGGGCCGGTCACTCGGCGACGGACTGCGCGGCTTCAAGGAGTCGGTCAGCGGCGAGGCCGGCGGCCATGAGCCGACCGCGGTCGCCCCCGCGCCGTCCCCCATCACCGTCATCGCCCCGGACACCGCCCCCGAGGCCGAGCGTGTCCCCGTGCGGCCGGCCGCCTAGCTCGCCCGGATCGACCCGGACACCCTGATGAACATGCCGGGCGCCATCGCGTCCGCGGCGTTCCGCCCCGCGTCTCACGACGCGCGGATGAGCGCCGTGGACCACCTCGATGAGCTACGAGCTCGCCTGATCGTGTCACTGCTGGCGCTCGGCGTCGCCTTCGGGCTGTGCTTCTGGCAGAACCATCAGCTGCTGCGCATCGTCAACACGCCGCTGGCCCACAACACCCAGCAGCAGGTCAAGGCCGGTCACGGCACGCTGGGCGCAACGTACTCGCTGCAGCGCAACGCCCGGGACGTGGCCAGGCAGGTCGGCACGGTCGCGGGGATCCTCCGCGGCCAGGCCAAGGATCCGGTCGCCACGGCGTCGTTGACCCAGGTGCAGCGCAGCCTCACCAAGGACGTCAAGGCGCTGTCGGCGACCCCGCAGGGCGAGCGTCCGGTCACCCTGGGCATCGGCGAGCCGTTCACCGCAACGCTGACGGTGACCCTCATCTTCGCCCTCATCCTCTCGCTGCCCGTCCTGCTGCTGCAGGCGTATGGCTTCTTCATGCCCGCTTTCTCATCCGAGCAGCGGCGCCACATGCTTCCGGTCACGGCGGCGATCCCGCTGCTGTTCGCCGCCGGCGTGACCTTCGGCTACACGGTCGTGCTCCCCGCCGCCCTGCACTTCTTTCAGAACTTCAACAGCGACCAGTTCAACGTCCTCGTGCAGGCGAACCAGTACTACAAGTTCGCGGCCACCGTCCTGCTCGCCATGGGCCTGCTGTTTCAGATCCCCGTCGCGATCATCGCCGTCACCCGCGCCGGGTTGGTCACCCCGGCCCAGCTGCGCCACAACCGTCGCTACGCCGTCCTCGCGTGCTGCGCGATCGCCGCCGTCCTCCCCGGCGACGCGATCACGATGCTGCTCGAGACCCTGCCGCTGTACATCCTGTTCGAGCTCAGCGTCCTCATCGCCGCCTACTCCGAGCGGCGGGCCCGGCGGCGGGCTCGCAGCGACGCCGCGGCCGACGAGCCTCGGTCCGGCCTATGATCGAAGGCATGCCCAATCCCTCCTCCGCCCGCAGCGTCAAGATCGGCACCGATGAGCGCACCGGCTGGTCCTCGGAGCGCCCGCGCCGGGACGGCGCCCCGCCCCGTCCGGTCGACGTCTCGGTCCGCAACACCGTTCTGCGACCCTCGGACCGCCTGCGCTACTCGCCGGGGAGCCTGCTGTTCGTCACCGGAGCGGCCGCCGCGGGACTCGATCGATTCCTCGGCCGAGTGATCGAGGAGCGCGGAATCGTGTTCACGCCCGCCAAGGTCCGGGCCCTGCTCGCTGGGCGGGTGCCCGAGGAGCAGATCGACGCCAAGACCGATGAGCTGATACGCGCGGCCGTCGCCAAGCGCATGGCCGCAGGCGAGTCGGCCGTGGTCGCGATCGAGAACGCCGATGCGCCGATTCGGCGCCAGTTCGTCGAGCTCGCCCATGCTCACCGCCGGCCCCGCCACCTGTTGATGGTCGAGGCCCCGTCGGACCAGGTCGCCGACGAGGAGCGTCCGGTGCTCGACGATCTACGGCGGACGCTGACCGCCGGAGAGCTCGGCGCCGAGGGCTTTCACACCGCGATCCGGCTCGCCGGCAACACCCTCGCCGAGCTCAACCGGATCGTCTTTCGCCCCGCCCCGGCCAACGACTGACCCGCTCTCGGCGCCGGCTCACCGACACGAGCGCCGAGGCGGCGGCCAGCCGCGTGCCCGTGACGGCGTCGTCGATGACCACGCGGGCCCGGTAGTCACCGGGCCGGCGGTACCGGTGGGTCGCCTGCACCGTTCGCTGCGGGCCGGTGCCGACGATCTCGGCCGGCGTGACGCTGCCGTCGCCCCAGTGAACCGTCGCTCGCAAGGCCGTGCCGAGGGCGTCGGAGGGCACCGCCAGGGACGCGATCGTCCCGGCGACCGTCTGTCCGGTGCCGGCCTGGAGGTGTCCGGCCGTCAGCGCCGGCGCGGCGTAGCCAGGTGACTCGTCAAGCGTGAGCGGGACCCCGCCGCTGACCGTGCCCAGGTCGGTGAGGGCCACGGACTCCAGACCGTTGCCGGCGCCGCCGTTGCTCGTGACGGCGATCGCCAGCGTGTTGCGGCCGTTCGGGTTCAGGACGCCGTTGGGGACGACGAACGTGTGCTGCGGACCGACGTCGGCGATGTACTGGCCCATGTTCCAGCCGTTGACGAAGATCAGCGCGCGGTAGTCGGCGGAGGATTGCGGGACCGTGGGATCGCCGATCGTCAGCCCCAGCGAGGCGTCGTCGGCCCGCGGGATCGCCAGACGGAAGGTCGTGCGATACCAGGTGGTGCCGGGCGCGGCAGTGTTCGCCGGGACCGTCGCCGGCGTCCAGGCGCGATCGGGGTAGCCGGGCAGGTACCAGCCGGCTCGCTCGCCGTACAGGCCGCCGTTGTTGATCGGGCCACGTACCGGATCGGTGATGTCCTCGCCGCCCTGATCGCCCTGGATCTTCCAGCTGATCGGGGTCGCCACGGTGCTGTTCGAGCCATCGGCCATCGCGGCCGAGATCAGGCCACGCCCCTCCTTCTGGGCGTCGTTGATGCCGCCGTCCTCGTTGTGAGAGTCGTCGCGGACCATGACCGAGAGCACGTGGGGCCCCGCCGTCTGCAGGCTGGCGGGGATCGCGAACGTGGCCGTCCCGGTCGTCGGCGGCGAGCTGACGCCCGTCGGCAGGACGTTCTGGCCCAGGTAGCTGCCGTCGAGCCACGCCTGCAGCATCCCGGCGCCGCCGCCGCCGTAGCGCAGGCTAACGGTGGTCGCCGCGGCGGCGCCCGAGTAGCGGCCGCGGTACCAGACGTCGCCGTGATGAAAGCCGTAGTCGTCGGCGGTGAGCACCGGCTGGCCGGCCGGAGGCGGCGTGGTGCTGTTCGTCTGAGTCTTGTCAGCGCTCGCCCACGAGCCGTCATCGAAGCCCGGAGCCGCCTCGGGGGAGCCGGGCGCGCTGCGCCAGCGCGCGGCGTCGAGGTCGGGCAGGGTGATCGGCACCGCTCCGGAGAGCTGGCGCCCGGCCGCCAGGCTGCCCGAGCTCGTCGGCGCCACCGGTATCGGCTCGCCGTTCCAGGTGACCGAATCGACCGTCGGCGGCGCCCACACCTCGAGGTCGCTGGGTTGCGCGGTGTCGCCGGCCAACCGCAGGCTGTCGCCGGCCGTCGCCGCCGTGCGCACGAGCTCCGGGCCGCGCTCGAGCACAGGGCCGGCGCTCGTGTCCTGGCGCCAGAACGTCCCCGCGGTGGTGTCGTCGGCGAGGAGGAGCAGCAGTGGGCGGCGGCCCCCACCCGTGATCCGCACCTCGGCCAGGCCGTGGTGGACATAGTCCAGACGCTCGTCGCCGGTGGCGGGATCCCACGTCGTCGCGACCGTGCCGGAGAGCACCTGCACGTGGGGCGGGGAGCCATAGCGCAGCACCGTCTCCCCGTCCTCGCCGTCGCGACCGTGCAGAAGCGCGATGTCCTGGGCGCCCTGGGCGAAGTGGGTCATGATCTCCGACGTCGAGTAGACGAGATGCTGGCCGTCGAGATCGTCGTCGGCGACGAGGATCTTGGCGTCCTGGCCGTTGACCTGGAGGGTCCCGGACTGCGGGATCGTGAACGTGCCGTCGGAGGTGGTGATCGGGAAGCGCAACGAGTCGTTCGTCGTCGCGCTCGATGGGTTGTGCATCGCGATCAGGAAGTGCGCACCGGTGCTCGGGTTGACGTCGTCGTAGACCTTGATCGCGGGATCGCTGGGTGTCACCGCCGGGCCGGGCTCGACCTCGGTGATCTCCGGCGTGCTCTGCAAAAACAGGCCGAGCTCCTTCATCGCGGTCGCCTTGGGCCGGAGCTGCCGGCCCTCGCTGATGGCCGCCCCGTAGTCATAGGAGGTGTAGACGACGGGCGCCGGCAGCCATCCCCACGAGGTGCCGCCGAAGGTCATGTAGAAGTTCTGAAGCGTCAGCCGGTTGGCGATGTTCGTCCCGTAGAACACGCGCTCGTAGCCCGGTCCCTCCCGCACCGCGGTGCACGGATAGGTGCCGGCGCTGCCCCAGTAGTCAAACCACCCGCCGCCGAACTCGGCCGTGAACCCCGGGGTGTTCGGCGACGCCGACGCTCCGCCGGTCGCGCCACCGGTGCCCCAGATCCCCCAGTCCGGGGCGGTGTTCGGGGTGCCGGGCGTGGCATCGGTGTGGCAGGTTCCGCCGGGATAGCCGTCGAAGCCGTACAGGTCGACGGGTCCGGGGACCGTGCCGGGGACGGTCGAGCTGGCGGGCACCCAGTCGCCGTGGCGACCCTTGTCGTTGTGGAAGATCGGGACGGTGATGCCATCGGAGCGGGCCTGCTGGGCGAGGTTCTGCATGTAGCTCTGCTGCGCCGAGCCGGTGCTCCCCAGCTCGTTCTCGATCTGGTAGAGGATCACCGAGCCGGTGCCGTCGGTGTACTGGTGGCGAGCAAGGATCTGATCGATCTGGTGCAGCCATTGATCGGCGGCCGCCTCGTAGTCGGGCGCGTTCGTCCGCGCCTTGCCCGATTGGGTGAGCAGCCAGCCCGGGAACCCGCCGGCATCGAGCTCCCCGTTGATGTAGGGCCCGGGCCGCGCGATCACGTACAGCCCCACCTGCTGGGCGATGTTCAGCACCGTGTCCATGTCACGCACGCCGGTGAAGTCATAGACGCCGGGCTTGGGCGAGTGATAGCCCCAGTCGAAGTACATCGAGACCGCGTCGTAGCCCTCGGCCTTCATCTTCTCCAGCACGTCGCGCCACAGGGAGGGACTGGGCAGCCGGAACGGATGAAACTCGCCTGACCAGATGAACGTGCGGCGCCCGTCGAGCAGCAGCGAGTACTTGTCGAAGCTGACCGTGTGGGTGGTCGCCGTCGTGGCCCGGCGGGTGCGCGGGCGCGGCGTCCGGGCCGCCGACGTGCCCGACGCCGTCAGCGCCGCCACCACGGCCATCAACCCGAGCCACCGCATGCTTCGCATATCGCCTCGCCTCTCTCGCTGTCCGCGCTCTGCTCCATTCCCACGCGGGCGCGTGCGTAAGCAGGACAGCGGGCGAGTGCGGGCGCCGCCGGTCAGCAGGCGGACATCGCCACGAGCTGCTCGGCGACGCGGTCCATCACATCGGTGCCGGCAGTCGTGACGCGGATGAACCCGGGCAACCCGAACTCGGTCCCCGGGCGCACGAGCAGGCCGTCACGAGCCAGGCGGTCGGCGGCCTCCGCGTCGTCGCCCCCGGCGAGCTCGAGCAGGACGAAGTTTGCGTCGGAGCTGACGGCCCGGATCCCGGCGGCGGCCAGCGGAGCGGTGAGGCGGGCGCGGGCGGCGCGAACCTGATGGCGGCGGCCGGGCAGCAGGGCGGTGCGCCGCAGGCTGGCGATCCCCGCCGCCAGGGCGGCCAGGTTGACGTTGAACGGCTCCTGGACGGCGTTGACGTGCGGCGCCAGCGACGCGTCGACGAGCAGGTAGCCAAGGCGCAGGCCGGCCAGCCCGAAGATCTTCGAGAACGTGCGCAGCACGATCACGGGTCGCCCGGCCCGGATGTCGGCCAGCCGGTCGATGCGCTCGCCCGGCGCGATGTAGTCGCCGTAGGCCTCGTCGACGACCGCCACGCAGCCGTCGGGAAGCGCATCGAGGAAGTCCGCCCACTCATCGGCGCCGAGGCGCAGGCCGGTCGGGTTGTTGGGATCGCAGATCCACACGAGCTTGGCCCCGGTGTCGGTGGCGGCGTCGGCGATCGCGTCCAGGGGCATGGCCAGGGACGGCCGCGAGGCGTCGACGCGGTGCACCGCGGCCCCGGCGGCGGCGCACGCCTGCGCGTAGAGGCCGTACGTCGGCCGCGGGACGATGACCGTGTCGCCGGCCTCGACGAAGGCGGCGACGACAGCGAGCGTCAGCGCCTGGATGCCGTGGCCGGGGATCACTTGCCCAGGGTCGGCGCCCGTCCAGGTCGCGACCGCGTGGCGAAGCTCCTCGTCGGCCTCCTCGGGATAGCTCCAGGCGGCGTGCAGCTGTGCCGCGGTCTCCTCGAGCACGCCCTCGAGCGGGCCGAACAGGTTCTCGTTCCAGTTGAGGCGGATCAGGTCCGCGCGGCCGAGACGCGCCTGGCTCTCGCGGGCGCTGGCCCCCGGGACGTAGGGTCCGACGGCGAGGACCGAGCGGCGCAGGAGCCGGTCATAGGCGGCCGCCGTCATCGGGTCGGTTGGGCGGCGACGACCCGGGTGCGGAGGACCACCGCCGCCGGTCCGTCGTGCGCCAGGGCCCAGCGCAGGTGGGTGGCGAGATCCTCGGGCGTCGCCTGCCGGGCGCGGACGCCGTAGGCGGTGGCGATCGCCGCCGTGTCCTTGACGCCCAGCTCCACCCCGGTCTCCTCGCCGAAGGCGTCGCGCTGGTACTCGCGCAGGATGCCGTAGCCACCGTCGTCGATGACGAGCAGCGTGGCGTTGACGCCGTGCTGGGCCGCCGTGCCGAGCTCCGCCAGCGCGTACTGCAGGCCGCCGTCGCCGACGACGGCGAGCACGGGTCGGTCGGGGTGGGCGACGCTGGCGCCGATCGCGGCCGGCCACGCGTAGCCCAGCGTCCCCGAGCCGAGCGGGTAGAGAAACTGCTGCTCGGCCCCGAGGGGCAGGTGGGGCGCGGCCCAGTAGCCGAGGATCGTCATGTCCCAGGCGGTGATCGCGTCCGGCGCGAGGACCTCCTCGATCGTCTCGAGCAGGCCGAGCTCCAGCTCCCGGCCCTGAGCCTGCAGGCCGGCCCTGATCCGGGCCCGGACCGCGGCGGCGCGGTCCGCGCCGTCGCCGCCGGTCTCGTCGATGTGCTCGATGAGCAGCTCCAAGGTCGCCCGGGCATCGCCGACCAGCCCGAGCGCCGGATAGGTGGCGCCGATCCGCTCAGGTGCGGCGTCGATCTGGATCAGCCGGCCCGCGAAGCGCAGCCCGTACTGCCCGGTCGTCTCGGCGCCCAGCTCGGTGCCGACGCACAGCACGACGTCGGCCGTGGCGAGCAGGTCCTGGAAGGCGGCCTCGTCGCATCCACACCCGGCGGCCAGGCGATGGTCGTCGCCGAGCGCCCCCTTGCCCATGTACGTCGTCGCCACCGGCGCGCCGAGTCGCTCGGCGAGCACGCGCAGCGCCGCCTGCGCCCCCGAGCGGATCACTCCCCCACCCGCCCAGATGACCGGGCGTCGCGCGCGGTTGAGCTCGCCGGCCGCGGCCGCGATGTCGCCGGCGGCCGGCGCCGGACGCGGCACGCCCACCTCGATCGGCTGCGGGGCGGGCACGCCGGCCTCGCCGGTGAGCAGATCGACCGGGATCTCGACGAACACCGGCCCGCACGGCGGGGTGAGCGCCACCTGCCACGCGCGAGCGAGGACGCCCGGGATCGCCGCGGCGCTGCTCGCACGGGTCGCCTGCTTGACGAGTGGGGCAAACGAGGCAAGCTGGTCGGGCAGCTCGTGCAGGTAGCCCCGCCCGCGCCCGAGCATCTCGGTCGGGATCTGGCTGGCGATCGCCACCACCGGGACGTGCGCGCTCGCCGCCTCCATGATCGCGGTCAGCGAGTTCAGCGCGCCGGGGCCCGTCGACAGCAGCAGCGGCGCGGGACGCCCCGAGCTGCGCGCGTACCCGTCGGCGGCGAAGCCGGCACACAGCTCGGTCCGCGTGCCGTAGACCTCGATCGGCGACGTGCGCAGCGCCTCCCAGATCGCCAGCGCGTGTACGCCGGGAACCCCGAAGGCCACCCTGGCGCCGAGCGCCTCCAGCGTCTCGACGACGAGATGGCCGCCGATCCGGGTCGCCGTGGCCTCGTACGCGCTCACCGGCTCGATGGTGACAGCTGGGCCGAGACGACCGGGTCAGACCGAGGCGCCATCCGGATCGCGGCGCACCGTGATCGTCTCCTCGCCGAACACGGCCCGCACCTCGACGTGGCCCCCGAGGGCGGCCACGAACCGGGTCAGCGTCATCAGGTAGAGGTCATCGGTCGCCTCGAGCTCGGCGTCGCTCAACTGACTGCTGGCGAGCGCCGTCTCGATCGTCTCCCAACTGACGCCGGCGCGGTGGCGCGCCCGCGAGACGCGCTCCTCGGCCTCGGTCAGGCGGCGATAGGTCGCCACCCGGCGCTCGTTCACCGGGTTCGCCCGCCTGATCTCCTCCCAGCTCTTCGGCATGAGTCCTCCTTTCCGATGCTCCTCAGGTGCTGGTCATACAGGTCGTCGGCTCTTGGAACGTTTTTCCGGTACCAGCGCTCCCAGTTATTCGTCTTGTCGCCGCCGATGAGGAAGACAGCTCGCCCGTGGGGGTCGAAGGCAAAGAGAATCCGGAGGTGACCGGTCTTCGACCGTAGCTCTTTCATCTTGTGATGGCGCGAGCTCTTGATCAAGTCGACCGCCGGTCTGCCCAGGTTCGGACCGACCTCGCGCAGGAGGTCGATCCGCTCGACCAGCCGGTTTCTGTCCTCCTGACCGAGGGCCTCATACCACGAGCTCGCCTGGTCGCTGAAGATGATTTCCCGTCGCCGGTGTGACTCCACTCCGGCTGAGAGCCCGTCCGGACCTCGCCCGCTCCCCCCGTGGTCACTACTTGACACTCACTTGTCACAACCACGTCTTGTTTCGTCACACGGCTCGGCTGATCATCTACCCATGACTTCCAACACCATCATCGAAAGCTGGATCGTCCACGAGGACGATCCCGATTGGGGTCCGCTCGAGGCGATGGTCGGACCGGACGGCCACGACGAATTCGAGTGGCGAGCCGAGGTGGAGCTCAGGGACCGCGACGGGACCCGTGTGCAGGCCTACAAGCACACCGTCTCGGGCCATTACCTGTATCTCTCCGACGGCGGGCGCGCGTATCACTTCGTCGGCGAGGAGCACTACCTGCCGATCGATCCCGACGATGCCCTCTGGCTCGCGCGGGGACCGTTTGCCCACCTGTGGGGTTTCGGCCCGGAGCGGACGCGCGGACCGGGAGGTGTGGCCCGTCGAGACATTCAGGTCGAATGACGGGCATCGTGAACGGACGAGCTGGTTGCAACCTGTCAGGAGAGGTAGGGGTGGTGCTCGGACCACCGCGGTATATCCGACGGATATACTGAGGCGGCCGTGGCCAAGGTCTTCATCTCGATCCCCGACGATCTCCTCGAACGAGTCGACCGCGCCGTCCAGGAGCGCCACACCAGTCGCAGCGCATTCCTTCAGGAGGCCGCCCGGCGGGAGCTCGGGTGGCCCGATCCCGATGCCATGGACGCGGCGCTCGGCCGCGGTCGCGCTGCCCTCGCCGACGCCGGCAGCTTCGAGTCGGCCGACGTGATCCGGGACGGTCGGGACGCGCGCGATGCCGACGACCGACGTCATCTGTGACGCGAGCGTCGCGCTGAAGTGGTTTCACTCCTCCGGCGAGGAGGAGGTCGAACCCGCTCGAGCGCTGCTGACGCGCCACCGCAGCCACGAGCTGGCCCTGCATGTTGTCGATCTGACCTTCTACGAGGTTGGCAACGCCCTGCTCCGCGGTCGGGCCCGGGTGACGGCCGCGCAGGTTGGCGACGTCCTCGATGCGATCCATCAGATCGTCCTGGTCCTCCATCCCGATCAGGAGGACTTCGTGCATGCGGCAGACCTCGCGTCCACTCGCCGGCTGACGCTGTACGACGCGATCTACGCAGCGGTCGCCCACCGCCGCGACGCTCCCCTCGTCACCCACGACCGTCAGCTCCTGGCCGCCGCACTGGGCGTGACGCCGGCGGCACTCGTCGGCGCGCGCCCCGGCTGACCGGGACGCGCGCGACGAATCAGACGGTGACGGCCTCGCGCAGCTCGAGCACGATCGCGTGCTCGTCGCCATCGCCGGCGCCGTCGGTGGCGACCACGTGCCCGCCGTCGGTGATCCGGCCGTCGAGGATCGCCCGGGTCAGCTCCTTCTCGAGCGTGCGCCGGAGATGGCGGCGCAGCGGCCGGGCCCCGAACTCGGGATCGAATCCCTCCGCCGCCAGCCGGGCGATCAGCTCGGAGCTGACCTCCAGCTCGACGCCGTGCTCGGCGTACAGCCGGTCCGCGATCCGCTCGCACAGCATCTCGCCGATCTCGCGGATCTGGTCCTCGGTGAGTGGCTCGAACACGACCACCTCGTCGATCCGGTTCAGGAACTCCGGGAGGAAGGCCCGCTTGGCGGCCGCCAGGATGCGGTCGCCCGCCGGATCGGCCTCGCCGCCGGTGAATCCCAGCGGCCGCTTGGCCTGGCCGGCGCCGAGGTTGGACGTCATCACGACGACGGTGTTGGTGAAGTCGACCGTGCGGCCTTCGCCGTCGGTCAGCCGGCCGTCGTCGAGGACCTGCAGCAGCACGTTCCAGACCTCCGGGTGGGCCTTCTCGATCTCGTCGAGCAGGATCACGGAGTAGGGACGGCGCCGGACCGGCTCGGTCAGCTGGCCGCCGTCGCCGTACCCGACGTAGCCGGGCGGCGAGCCGATCAGCCGCGCGACCGTATGCGGTTCGCGGTACTCGGACATATCGATGCGCACCAGTGACTTCTCGGTGGCGAACAGCCGCTCGGCGAGCGCCTTGACGAGCTCGGTCTTGCCGACGCCGGTGGGCCCCATGAACAGAAAGCTGCCCAGGGGTCGATCCGGCTCGGCGAGGCCGGCCCGCGCGTGACGCACGGTCTCGGCCACGGCATGAACGGCGTCGTGCTGTCCGACCACGCGGCCGTGCAGGTCGTCCTCGAGCGTTCCGAGGCGCTCCAGGTCGGCCTCGATCAGCTCGCCCACCGGAATGCCGGTCCGCACAGCGACCACATCGGCGATCGCCTGCTCGTCGACGACCATGCCGCCGGCGCGGGAGCCCGACTCCGGCTTGGCCTCCTCGGCCTGCTCGAGGTCGGCCAGCTCGCGCTCGAGCCGGTCGATGCGCTGCTTGAGCTCACCGGCGTCCTCGTAGGCCTCGGCGTCGACCGCGGCCTGCTTTTCGGCCCGCAGGTGCTCGACCTCGACGCGCAGCCGATCGGCGGCGGACTCGACGTGGTGCAAGCGCAGCCTCGCCGCGGCCTGATCGATCAGATCGATCGCCTTGTCGGGCAGCCGGTACTCGCTGATGTAGCGATCCGACAGCTGCGCGGCCGACGCCAGCGCCTCGTCGCTGATCCGCACGCCGTGGTGCTCCTCGTACTGCGAGCGCAGGCCGTGCAGGATCTCGATGGCGTCCTCGATCGAGGGCTCCTCGATCATCACTGGCGAGAACCGGCGGGCGAGGGCGGCATCGCGCTCCACCCTGCGGTACTCGGCGAGCGTCGTCGCGCCGATCATCCGAAGCTCACCGCGGGCGAGCATCGGCTTGAGCATGCTGGCGGCGTCCATCGCGCCCTCGGCGCCGCCGGCGCCCAGGACGGTGTGCATCTCGTCGACGAACAGGATGATCGCGCCGTTGGAGGCGGCAACCTCCTCGAGGGCGGCCTTGAGCCGCTGCTCGAAGGCGCCGCGAAACTGCGTGCCGGCCACCATGCCCGCGAGGTCAAGGGCGATGACGCGCACGCCGCGCAGCGCCTCGGGGATGTCGTTCTCGGCGATCCGCAGGGCCAGGCCCTCGGCGATCGCCGTCTTGCCGACACCGGCCTCGCCGATCAGGATGGCGTTGTTCTTGCGCCGCCGGGTCAGCGTCTCGACGACCTGCTCGATCTCGCTGGTCCGCCCGATCACGGGATCCACGCGCCCGGCCCGCGCCTCGGCGGTCAGGTCGCGGCCAAACTCATCGAGGGCCGGCGTCTGCGAGCGCGGACGGGTCTGGGCGCGCTGACGCGCACCGGGGCCGGCGCCGCCGGGGCCACCGGGGCCGCCGGGGCCGCCCAGGCCATTCGGGCCCACCAGGCCGCCGAACAGGCCGCCCTCCGGGGCGCCCTGCTGCGCCGCCACCGCCTCGCGAGCACACCGCTCGCACAGCAGCCCGGCGCGACGTCCGCCCCCGCCGGCGAACATCACCTGCACAACGCCCGGCCGCTCGCCGCAGATGTCGCAGAGCGGGGCGTTCTGGGGGTTCGTATTCTCAAAGTCCACAGTCAAAATCTCCGATCTAAAGTCAGATCTAAGTCGTAATGACTGAGATTTTAGCGCACATCGGTTGAGCGCTCAAGGGTCGGACGCATCGGGTTTCGGCCGCTCTTCCTGCGAGGGCACCCAGCCCGCGGACACGGCGAATTCGGCGTCGCCAAAGTAAAGTCCGCCCCGAAGCGACGACCAACGGCTGAGCCGGCCACGAGGAGGAGAAAATGAGCGATCGGATCCTGACCAGCCACGCCGGGAGCCTGCCCCGACCCGAGGATCTCGCGGCCGCCAACCTCGCCCGAAGCACCGGGGAGGGCCCCGACGATGCCAGCTACGAGCAGCAGCTCGCGGCCGCCGTCGCTGACGTCGTGGCGCGCCAGCACGAGCTCGGGATCGACATCGTCAACGACGGCGAGTACGGCCATGCCATGGGCGACCGCTACGACTACGGCGCCTGGTGGAGCTACGTGTTCCCGCGCCTCGGCGGCCTCGAGCTCACCGACGTCGCCCTGCTCGCCGCTCCCCAGGCGCGCCCCAAGCCGGGCGAGGTGGCCCTGGCCAGCTTCGAGGAGCGCCGCGACTGGCAGGAGTTCGGCGAGGCGTACGCCGATCCGAGCTCCGGAGCCGCACTGCCCAACCGTCCCCCCGTCACCCCGGTGGCTCGCGCCCCCATCACCTACACCGGCCAGGAGATGGTCCAGCGCGACATCGCCAACCTCAAGGCGGCGCTGGAGGCCCAGGGGCTGCAGGACGGCTATCTGAACTCGGTGGCCCCGGGCAGCTGCGCCCGCTTCGGCAACGAGTACTACGAGGACGACGAGGCGCTCATCTACGCGTGCGCCGACGCGATGCGCGAGGAGTACACGGCGATCATCGAGGCCGGGTTGATGCTTCAGCTCGACGATCCCGCGATCGCCGAGAACTGGGATCAGATCAATCCGGCGCCCTCCGTCGAGGCCTACCAGCGGTTCACGCGCGTGCGCGTGGAGGCGCTCAACTACGCCATCCGCGACCTGCCGCCCGAGCGCATCCGCTTTCACCTCTGCTGGGGCAGCTGGCACGGGCCCCATGTGACCGACATCCCGATGGCCGACATCGTCGACCTGATGCTCGAGATCAATGCCGGGGCGTACTCGTTCGAGGCCGCCAACGTGCGTCACGAGCACGAGTGGAGGGTCTGGCAGGAGGTCAGCCTGCCCGAGGGCAAGAAGATCCTCCCCGGGGTGGTCAGCCACTCGACGAACGTCGTCGAGCATCCCGAGCTCGTCGCCGAGCGAATCGCGCGCTTTGCCTCCGGGGTCGGAACCGAGAACGTGATCGCCTCCACCGACTGCGGTCTCGGCGGCCGGGTCCACCCCCAGATCGCGTGGGCCAAGCTCCGGTCGCTGGCCCAGGGGGCCGCGCTGGCCAGCGAGCAGCTGCGCAGCGGGGCCCGCGCCTGATCGCGCCGGCGAGGATCAGATCCAGACCAGCGGGTCCTCCCCCGCCCGCCACACGCCGCGGTTCATCCCCGCCGCCGTGAACGGCATGACGGCGTCGCCGTCGCGGTCAACGGCGATCAGGCCGCCGCGGCCCCCGAGGGCGGCGACGTCGGCGAGCGCGCGGTCGGCCGCCTGCACCAGGGGCAGCCCGGACGCGTGTAGCAGGGCGAGCTGCCGGGCGGCGCCCGCGCGGATGAACTCCTCCCCGTCGCCGGTGCACGAGACGGCGACCCCGCCGTCGGCCCACGTGCCGGCGCCGATCAGTGGGGTGTCGCCGACGCGCCCGGGCGCCTGGCCGCGGCGGCCGCCCGTCGAGGTGGCCGCCGCCAGCTGACCGTCGCCGTCGTGGCACACCGCGCCGACCGTCCCGCGCGCGAAGTCCGTGCCGCCCGCCCGGAGCCGCTCCCGCTGGCGGTCGGTCACGAAGTAGCCGGGGTCGCACTGCTCCAGCCCCGCCGCCGCCGCCAGCTCATCGCCGGCGGGGCCGGCGAGCAGGACGTGCGGGCTTCGTTCGAGCACGGCACGGGCGGCAAGGATCGGCTGGCGGGTACGGCGGATCCCGGCCACCGCCCCGGCGGCCCGGTCGCGACCCCGCATGACCGCCGCTGACATCTCGACCGTGCCGTCGGCGCAGAGCGCCGAGCCGCGCCCCGCGTTGAAGAAGTCAGCGGCATCCTCCATGTAGGCGACGGCCGCCTCGACGGCCTCGATCGCGCCGCCGCCCCCCTCCAGGACGGCACGGCCGCGTGTCAGCGCCGCGCGCAGGGCGGCCCGGTGCTCGCCGGCCCGCTCGCCCGCGGCGGCGGACCGGGGTCCGGCACCGGCGTGGATGACGAGCACGGCCGCTATGCGCCGCTCTCCAGCTGCTCGGCGAGCTCGAGCCAGCGTGCCTCGAGCGCCTCGCGTTCGGCGCCGAGCGCCCCCAGCTCCCCGGTGAGGTCGCGCAACCGGCCGGCGTCGGTGGCGGCCGCCGCCATCGCCGTCTGCAGCTCGCGGTCGCGCCGCGCCGAGCGGTCAAGCTCGCGCTCGACGCGCGCCAGCTCGCGGCGGGCCGCCTGTCGCTGGGCGCCCGGGCGCGTGCCGCTCGGGGGCCCCTCCCCGTCCGCCACGACCCCGGCGGGCACGGTCGGCGCGGTGGCCCCTGCGAACGCACCGCCGATCTCCAGGTACTGCTCGACCCCGCCGGGAAGGTGACGCAGGCCGCCGTCGCCGGGCAGCGCGAAGACGTCGTCGCACACGCGCTCGAGGAAGTAGCGGTCATGGGAGACGACGACCAGGGTGCCGGGCCACCCGTCGAGCAGATCCTCGAGCGCGGTCAGGGTGTCGATGTCGAGGTCGTTCGTCGGCTCGTCGAGGAGGAGCACGTTGGGCTCGCCCATGAGCAGGCGCATCAGCTGCAGGCGCCGGCGCTCGCCGCCGGACAGGTCCTCGGTGAGCGTCCACAGGCGCTCGCCGCGAAAGCCGAAGCGCTCGGCCAGCGCCCCCGCCGTCAGCTCCTCGCCGTCGCTCGTCGTCGTCCGCCCCCGAACCTGCTCGAGCGCCTCGAGCACGCGCAGTCCCCGCGGCAGCTCTGCGGTGTCCTGGGAGAGCTCGCCCACGCGAACCGTCGCGCCCCGCTGCACCGCGCCGGCATCCGGCTCGCGGTCGCCGGCGAGCAGCGCCAGCAGCGTCGACTTGCCCGAGCCGTTGGCGCCGACGAGCCCCACGCGTTGCCCGGGCCCGAGGCGCCACGTGATGTCGCAGAGCAGGCGCCGGGCGCCGAAGCTGACCGAGACGTCGACGGCGTCGAGCACCCGGTCGCCGAGGCGCGCGGTCGCGAAGCGCAGCAGCGCCACCGTGTCGCGGGCGGGCGGCTCGTCGGCGATCAGGGCGTTGGCCGCGTCGATGCGAAACCGCGGCTTGGACGTCCGCGCCGGCGGTCCCCGGCGCAGCCACGCCAGCTCCTTGCGGACGAGCTGGCGGCGGCGGTCCTCGCGGGCGGCCGCCTGGCGGTCGCGCTCGGCGCGCGCCAGGACATAGGCCGAGTAGCCGCCCTCGAGCTGATAGACGCCGTGGTCGGCGACCTCCCAGGTGCGCGTGCAGACGGCGTCGAGGAACCACCGGTCGTGGGTGATGACGAGCAGCGTGCCCTTGCGCCCGGCGCAGAACCGGGCCAGCCACGCGATCCCCTCGACGTCGAGGTGGTTGGTCGGCTCGTCGAGCAGGAGCAGGTCCGGGGAGTCGAGCAGGGCCCTGGCCAGCGCGATCCGCCGTTGCTCGCCGCCGGAGAGGCGCGCGATGCCCGTGTCGCTGCCCTCCGGGAACCGGGCGAGCGTCACCCCGCCGAGCAGGCCCTCGAGGACCTCGCGAAACGCCGCGTCCCCCGCCCACGCGTGCTCGGGCCGGTCGCCGACAAGCGCGTGCCGGATCGTGTCCTGGGGATCGAGATCGGCCTGCTGGCGCACGAGCGCCGAGGTGACGTTCGCCGTCCGGGTCACCGTCCCGCTGTCGGGCGTCTCGGCGCCGGCGATCAGGCGGACGAGCGTCGACTTGCCCGCCCCGTTGGCGCCGACGACGCCGATCCGCTCGCCCTCGCTGACCCCGAGGGTCACGTTCTCGAGCACGGACAGGCTGCCGTAGCCCTTGGCGACGGCGTTGAGGTTGACGAGGTTGCGAACGGCGGGGATCCGTCAGATGTAGCGGATGCGGCGACCCGGCGCAGTTCAGACGATGAGGCTGAGCAGCATCACGCACGCGATCCCGACGACCGAGACGATCGTCTCCATCACCGACCACGACTTCAGCGTGTCGGGCACCGACATCCCGAAGTACTGATTGACGAGCCAGAACCCGGCGTCGTTGACCTGGGAGAAGAACAGCGATCCGCAGCCGATCGCCAGGGCGAGCAGGGGGCGGTCGACGGACGTGTGGGCGACGATCGGCACCATGATCCCGGCGGCGGTGACGGTCGCCACCGTCGCCGAACCGGTGGCCACGCGAATCAGCACGGCGACGAACCAGCCGAGCAGCAGCGCCGAGATCGAGAGGCTGTTGACGCCCTTGCCGATCGCCTCCCCGATCCCGCTGGCGACGAGCACCCCGTTGAAGCCGCCCCCGGCGCCGATGATGAGAATGATCGTCGCCGTCGGGGCGAGCGCCGCCGTGGAGAAGCGGTTCAGGCGGTTGCGGTCAAAGCCGCGGAGCACCCCGAACGTCCACATCGCGACGAGCACCCCGATGAGCAGCGCGATCGCCGGATCGCCGATGAAATCGGCCCACTCCCGGACCTTGTTGCTCGTGCCGAGCGCCACGTCGGTCCCCGCCCGGATGAGCATCAGCGCGACCGGCAGCAGGACGGTGAAGATCGTCAACCCGAAGCTCGGTGGCGACTCGGACCGGCTCTCGCCGGCCACCTGATCGATCAGGTCCTGGGGCGGGTTGGCATCGGCCCAGCGCATCGCCACCCGGGCGAAGAGCGGCCCGGCGATGATCACCGTCGGGATTGCGACGATGAACCCGTAGAGCATGGTGACGCCGATCTTGGCGTTGAGCGCGGTGATGGCCAGCAGCGGCCCCGGATGCGGCGGTACGAGCCCGTGGAGCACCGAGAGCCCCGCCAGGGCCGGGATGCCGACGAGCAGATAGGCATTGCCACCGCGCTCCACGCCCGCCGCTTGGACCCGTCGCGCCGCGACGAAGATGATCGGAATGAGCAGCACGAGGCACGAGCGGGGCGAGGGTTCCGAACCCGTGATACCCGACGGTCTGAAAGAACTGAAAGAACCACAGCATCGCCGAGCGCCGGCCGTACGGCGGCGCGAAGATCTCGCGCAGCCGGCCACGCTGCGCGGGCTCCACAGCCACCGGCGCGGGCTCGGGCAGAGCCGTGACTCCGAGCTCGGCGCAGGCCTGCTGCTCGAGCGTGCTCGTCGCGGAGTCGGCCTGCTCGGTGTCGCCGCGGGTCTCATGCCAGCGCGGTGACTCGGGAAGGTTTCGTCGCATCGCCCAGACGACGAGCGCCCCCAGCGAGCCGATGACCAGTAGCCATCGCCAGCCGTCGATCAGAAGGTGGTGCTTGACGACGAACTGGCCGCCGACGAACGCCGCCAGCGGCACGCCGACGAACCCGAGGGTGTAGGCGCCGGCCATGTAGCGCCCGCGCACCGCGCGCGGTCAACAGCTCGCTCAGGTAGGTGTCAGAGAGCGAGAGCTCGGCACCGAGCCCGATGCCCGCGCAGAAGCGCAGGATGGCCAGCCAGGCGAGGTTCGGCGAGAACGCGGCGGCCAGCGAGAAGCCGGAGTAGATGAGCAGGTTCCACAGGAACACGCGGCGACGCCCGAGGCGATCGGCGAGCGCGCTGAGGACATTGGCGCCGACGAACATGCCGCCGAATCCCGACCCGATCACGAGCGCCTTGCCGTCAGTGCTCAGCGCCCAGACGGGAGCGAGGACGGCCGCCAGGACCCCGCCAAGGAAGATGTCGTAGAGGTCGAAGAAGTTGGCAAAACCGACGGCGACGCTGAGCCGCCGGTGCATCCGGACCGGCGGGATGCGGTCAAGGCGGGCGGCGATGCTCGGCCGCCGGGCAGCGGACGCGGTTTCGAGGGTCATACGAGGCTCTCCTCTCGTCGGGTCGCCGCGGCGGCGGCGTGGCCGGCGCGGCGCCCGAGACGACCCCCGCCATCAGCCCGGTGCCGCCGGGATAGTTGTGAAAGAACAGGCCGCCGACCAGCTCGCCGGCGGCGTACAGACCCGGAATCGGACGGTGGCTGCGGTCAAGCACGCGCGCCTCGCTCGTCGATCCGCACCCCGCCGAAGGTGAACGTGATCCCGCAGGTGACCGCAAACCCGAGGAACGGTGGCTCTCGACAGCGGCACCGCCCAGTTGGACTTCGGCGGGGAGATCCCGACGCGTGCCCTTGCCGTCCTTGACCGCCGGATCGAACTCGGTCGTCGGCGACCGGCGCCGTTGAACTGCGCAACCGTGCGCTCCAGGCGCCCGCGGTCGATGGCGAGCGCGTCGGCAAGCTTCGCCGACCGTCTCGGCCTCGCGCGCGAGACGCCGGGCGACTCGTACTCCACCGAGCGCAGCAGCGGCGCGGTGCGGGCGTCGAACAGCTGGGCGGCGACAGCGCCCGGCTGGCGCAGGATCTCGGCGCCGTAGCGGGCGTAGGTGTAGTTGCGGAAGTCGGCGCCCTCGTCGAGGAACCGCTCGCCGTCGCGGTTGACGACGAGGCCGAGCGGATAGGACTGCCGCGAGCAGCCGGTTGGTCAGCTCGCGGTCGCCGGTCGCCGGAGCAGCCGGCGTCCCAGGCGATGCTGTGGCACCCGCTCCAGTGGCCGTAGCGCGGCGCCCCGCCGGCGCAGCATCGCCTCGAGCACCTCGCCGGTGTTGTACGGGGTCCCGCGCACCTTGCGCGACGATCCCAGTTCGGCCCCGAGGTAGCGCGGCGCGCACGCCGCGGGTCGGCTTCGAACCCGCCGGCGGCCGACGACGGCCGCGCGCGCGTCGATCTCGGTCGCGCCGGCCGTCGACCGTGGCAGCGGACGCCGGTGACGGCGCCGTCGCGCGTCGGTGGATCAGCCCGGTGACCGCGTTGCCGGTGCGCACCTCGATGCCGGCGCGCTGCGCCGCGCGCGCGGTGATCGGCGATCAGGCCCTGGCCGCCATCGAGCGCTCCGATGTGCAGTCCGCCCCAGAACACGTGGCGGTCTCTCCACCGTGTACGACTGGCGGTCGTACATGAGGCGCAGCCGGACCCCGAGCTCGCGCAGCCAGCGCAGCGCGTCGCGCGAGTCGTCGACCAGCAGGTCGACGAGCTCAGGTCGGCCCGCCCTTCGGTGAGGCGGACCATGTCGGCCGCGAACGCGTCGGCGCCGTAGGGTTCGAGGTCGGTCTGCGTCACGCGTCCGTGTCGATCGCTCGACGAGGAACCACGTCCTCGAGTCCGTCGTGCACCGCGATCGCCCCCGCAGTGAAGTATGAGTTGCCGCCCAGCCATTCCTCGGGGCCTTCTCCAGCAGCAGCACGCGGCATCCCGTTGGGCGGCGCGTGGCCGCACAGAATCCCGCATTGCCGGCGCCGACCACGATACATCGCGTCGCGACTCACATCTCTCCTTCCTCCTGTACAGGAGGCGTACCCCGCTCGCCAACCGACAAACGGTTCGTCGTCGCCGAGCCGTCTCGCGGTGCGAGTGCGCAAAGAGTTTCGCCACTCCCCTTGATTCCACACCGGGCTGGCAATTATCGTTACGAGCACCCCAGATGTGAGCGCTAACAGACCGGTAATCAGCAGGTAGACAACAATGCGCTCGGGGCCAGGCGTCGTCGTTTGCGGCGCTTGAACACACGATCCCAAAGGGAGGGGATTGATGACGCACATCTCTCGCGCGCTCCGACGGACGCTCGCCCTTGCCACGGCCAGCGGACTCGCCGGATTGCTCGCGTGTGCCGGCACGGCGCTCGCCGCCGCGCCCAAGGCTCACCACAGCGGCAGACACGCCGTCCACCGCACGGCTCGCCACCACGGCCACGCCGGCGACCGGCACCACGGCCACGGCGGCAATGGCATGACGATCAGCGACGCACCGTGGGACGGCAGCCCCAACGTCAACCTCTACACGCTGACCAGTAGTAGCGGGATGGTCGTGAAGATCTCCAACTACGGCGGGGTCGTGCAGTCGATCTGGGTTCCCGATCGCGACGGGCACCTGACGAACGTGGCGCTCGGGTTCCCGCACCTGGCCGACTACGTCGCCGACTTCACCCAGGGGGCGACGGGCACGCCGTGGCCCGCCTCCGGCGGATCGGGTGACACGTACTTCGGCGCGATCATCGGCCGCTACGCGAACCGGATCGCGGACCATTCGTTCAACCTCAACGGCGGCCAGACCTACACGCTGGACAACAACAACAACTCGACGACGCTGCACGGCGGCTTTTTGGGCTGGAACACCAAGGTGTGGTCGCCGAGCACCTCGACGAGCAGCGATTCCGTGTCGCTGCAGCTGACGGCGAACTTCCCGGCCGGCGAGGGATGCCTGCACGTGACCGCGCAGTGCACCGGGTTCCCGGCGCCCGTGACGGCCACCGTGACCTACACCCTGACTCGGGACAACCAGCTGAAGATCGCCTACCAGGTGGTCAACGACTCATCCACCGACCAGACCGTCGTCAACGTCACCAACCACACGTACTTCAACCTGGGCGGTGAGGGTGACCGCACGGTCTACAACCAGCTGCTGTGGCTCAACAGCGACGCGTACACCCCGGTGGACACGACGCTGATCCCGGAGTCGCCGTACTTCGTGCCGGTCGCCGGCACGGCGTACGACTTCCGCACGCTGCACCCGATCGGGCAGTTCATCCGTGACACCAACCTGCCCGACGGCGGGAGCGGGCCGCTCAAGCAGCTGCAGATCGCCCACGGTTACGACAACAACTGGGTGCTCAGAGATCAGAACACCTACCGTCTCGCCGCGGTCGCCGAGGATCCGAGCAACGGGGTGACGCTGAAGGCGTTCACCGACCAGCCGGGCGTCCAGGTCTACACCGGGAACTTCCTGGTCGGCGACCTGATCGGGACGAGCGGCAACGTCTACCGCCAGGGCGACGCGTTCACCCTGGAGACCCAGCACTACCCGGACTCCCCGCACCACATCGGCGACCCGTTGTGGCCGTCGGTCGTGCTCGACCACGGGGCAACGTTCAACAGCACCACAGCGTTCCAGTTCTCGGTCAGCCACGGAGGCCGGCCGGATCACACTCGGTCGCGCTGATTCACCGCGCCGTCGCCGCCGGGCCGCCTTCGCGGCCCGGCGGCGGGCCGGGCGTGAGGATGATCTTCACGTGCTCGCTGCCCGGCTCGCCGAGCGCCTGAAACGCCGCCTCGGCCTGATCGAGCGGCCGCGCGTCGGTGATCAGCGCCTCGCTCGGGATCCGTCCGGCGGCCAGCAGGTCGATCGCCTCCTGAAACTCGCTGCGCCGGTAGGCGATGACCCCGGCCAGGCGCAGCTCCTTGAGGACGACCGGCGGAGCCGGCAGATCGAGCGGCGCCAGCGAGAGCCCGACGAGCATCAGCTGCCCGAGGGGCCGCAGCAGCTCGACGCCGAGCTGCGCCGAGGACGGGGTGCCGGCGCAGTCCCACACGCACGCCGGGGCGTCGGCGGGCGCCGCGGCGCGGAGCTCGTCGACGGTGACCGTCGTCAGGCCCAGGCGCCGGGCCACCGCGCCCCGTGCCGGGTTGCGTGAGACGACGACCGCGCGCTCGTAGCCCCGCTCGCGCAGGACGAGCCCGGTGAGAAGCCCGATCGGCCCGGCGCCGATGACGACGACCGGCTCGCCGCGGGGGACCGCCGCCGCAGCGACCGCGCGCACCGCGACGGCCAGCGGCTCGACGAGCGTCCCCGCGCGATCGTCGACCGCATCGGGGAGGGCGAACACCATGCGCTCGTCGACGACGACCTGTTCGGCGTAGCCGCCGGCGCGCCCCGTCCCGAGGCCGACGCCGTTGGCCACGGCGTGGGGACAGACCTGTTCGTTGCCGCCGCGACAGAGGTCGCATTCCCCGCACTGGGCGAACGGGAGCACGCAGACGCGCGCGCCCGCGGCCCACCCCTCGACCCCGTCGCCAACCGCCATGATCCGCCCCGACACCTCGTGGCCGGGCACGGTGCCGGCGGGAAACAGCTCCGGCACGTCGCGGAAATGCAGATCGGAGCCGCAGATCCCGCAGTGAGCGACCTCGATGAGCACCTGGCCGGGCCCGAGCGGGAGCGCTTCGGCGCTCACCGATTCGAGCCGGCGGTCCGCCCCGACCTGCACTGCGTGCGCGCGCATCCCCCAAACCTACCGTTGACTGGGCGAGGTCAGCCCGACGGCGCGACGCGCCGGCTCTCCGGCGGGCGCACCCCTGTCCTGACTAGTCCGGGGACAGTTCGCCGCGGCCCTCGCGGGCGAACGGGAGCAGCAGCAGGCCGAGGACGAAGAAGATCGCGGTGAGCGAGAGCGAGGTGCCGAGCCCGACCGCGGTGTTCAGCGCCCCGATGGCGAAGGTGAGGCCGGCGCCGGCGAACCGGCCGATCGTCGTCACGAACGCGAAGCCTCCGGCCCGCGCGTGCGTCGGGTAGATCTCCGGGAGCCACACCGAGAACACGGCAAAGTCGGCGCCGCCGATGCCAAGCAGCACGAGCAGACCGAGGAACAGCGACAGATTGCCGTTCTTGAAGGCGAGCAGGAACACGAGCGGGAGCCCGACGGCCATGAACGCGAGCAGCACCCCGAGCGTCCGCCGCCGGCCCCAGCGGTCGGCGAGGGCCGGGACGACCAGGCACGTCACGAGCGTGAACGCCGCGATGATCGAACCGCCGATCGCGATCAGGTACGAGGGCTTGATCGACGCGTGGGTGCTCTTGTGAAGGTCGCTCAGCGCCGTCGGGACAAACAGCGTGCCGCCATACAGGCCGGTGATGACCGGGACCATGATCACGGCGAGGATCAGCGTGTCGCGGCGATGGTCGCGGTCGAGGATGGTCTGCAGCGATCGTCGCATGTTCAGCTCGGCGCCCAGCCGCTCCTTGGCCTTGACCCAGCGCTCGGGCTCCTCCGCCTTGAGCCGGATGTAGAACAGCAGGACGGCGGGGATGATTCCGATGAAGAACACCCCGCGCCAGCCGAGCGGGTCGACGATGAAGGGGACGATCGCCGCCGCGAGGATGAAGCCGGCATACCACGCGCTGTGGAAGCGTCCGGTCCACTTCGGCCGCTCCTCCTCGGGGAACGCCTCGGCGACCCCGGTCCCCCCGATGAACCACTCGGCGCCGAGGCCAAAGCCGGCCACGAAGCGGGCCGCGGCGAACTCGGGGATGTTCTGGGCCAGCCCCGACGCGAGCGTGCCGACGGCATACAGGGCGATCGAGAGTCCGAGCGCGCGCAACCGGCCGATCCGGTCGGCGAGCAGACCGATGAGGAACGAGCTTCCCCAGCCGCCGAGAAAGATCGCGAAGAAGGTCAGGCCCCAGTGCGGCGTCTCGGTTGCCGCCACGCCGCTCGCCGGAAGGATCACCTTGAGCGCCGGCACGAGCACGAACGCATAGATCGTCGTGTCAAACCCGTCGAGCAGCCAGCCGAAGTAGCTCGCCCAGAAGATGTGCTTCCGCGCGGTGCGCGCGCGATCGCTCGATGCGACCGGCGCGGGGGTCGTCTCAGTCCAAGCCATCGACCTCTCCTCACTCGGGGACTCGCGTCACCAGGTACGGCGAGCGTGCCCGGATCGCCACGAGATCAACCGGCGGATGTCAGAGCGTCAACGGCGGGCGTAGCGCAGCAGCAGGTTCCCGTCGTGCTCCAGGGCCCACACGAGCGCCAGCCCCAGCGGCCGCGGCGGCGCGGCTCCGGCGGTGATGCCGAGCTCGTCGCCGCCGACGAGCATCGGCGAGATCGTCAGAAACAGCTCATCGACGAGATCAGCGGCGAGCAGCGCAGCGAACAGCACCGGGCCGCCCTCGCACAGCAACGATTCGACACCGTGGTCGCGTCGCAGGGAGCCCAGGACGGCGGTCAGGTCGCAGGGCGCCGGCTCGCCGAGGTGGGCGATGACCTCGGCGGCGCCATCGGGCACGACGGTGCCGTCCGGCGCATAGAGGACGACGCGCGAGCGGGCGTCTGAGAACAGGGGAATGTCGAACGGGATGCGCCCGCTGCGGCTGATGACGACCGCCAGCGGCTGCGCGGGCCGCCCCTCAGCGCGGCGGATCTGCTCGAGCCGTTCGTCTCGCACCGGACGGCCGTAGCGCTCCACCTCGAGGGTGCCGGTCCCGGCGAGAACGGCATCGACCTGCGTGCGCAGCAGGTGAAACGCCGCCTTGTCGCCCTCGCCGGCCAGCGGAGCCGTCCGTCCACTCGCCGTCGCCTTGCCGTCGGCGCTGCTGACAAAATTGCAGACCACGTACGGTCGGTCGTCCGGGGCGTGGTCGCTGAGGGCGAGTCCGGTGTAGCGGTCCTCCGGCGAGATCGGGGGTCCGGGCGGGATGGCTTGCCTGAAGCGCAGCAACGAGGCGCAAGGATATGTGGGTCAACTGAAAGCGACGTCGTGAGCAGCCCTCAAGAGATGTTCATCGAGCTGACCGGTCGGCTCAACTACCCGATGCTCGTCGTCACCACCATCGCCGATGGCGAGCGGGCCGGCTGCCTGGTCGGGTTCTCCACCCAGTGCAGCATCGATCCCGGGCGGTTCCTCGCCTGCCTGTCAGACAAGAACCACACGACGCGGGTCGCCTCCCGGGCCGACTCGCTGGCCGTGCACTTCCTCCCCGCGGGCGCGCTGGCGCTGGCCGAGCTGTTCGGCAGCGAGACCGGCGACGAGGTCGACAAGTTCTCCCGCTGCCGCTGGCATCCCGGACCGGATGGCGTGCCCCTCCTCGACGACTGCGGCCGGTGGTTCGTGGGGCGGATCCTCGAGCGCCGGACGGTCGGCGACCACGTGGGGTTCGTGCTCGACCCGGTCGCCGCCGGCGATGAGGGCAGCGGCGCCCTGCTGACCTTCAGCGACGTCAAGCACCTCGAGCCGGGCCACAACGCTTGACCGTCCGGGTCCTCGCGTTCGTCGTCGGGGCCGCCAGCCTCGGCACCGAGATCGCCGCCGCGCGGCTGCTCGCCCCCTACTTCGGAGCGTCGACGATCATCTGGGCGAACACGATCGCCACGATCCTCGTCTCGCTGTCGGCCGGCTACGCGATCGGTGGACGGGTGGCCGACCGGCGGCCCAACCTTCGCGGGCTGTGCTCGATCGTGCTGGCGGCGGCCGTGCTGCTCGCGATCGTCCCGTTCGTCGCCGACCCATTCCTGCGCCTCTCGGTCAACGCCCTGGGGTCGCTCTCGGTCGGCGGCTTCGTGGGGTCGCTGGTCGGGGTCCTCGTGCTCGTCGCGGTGCCGGTGATGCTGCTCGGCGCGGTCGCCCCCTACGCCAGCCGGCTGAGCGTCGAACGGCTCGCTGACACCGGGCGCACGATCGGAAACCTGTACGCCATCTCGACCGTCGGGTCGCTGTTCGGGACCTTCCTCGCCGCCTTGTTGCTCATCCCGACGATCGGCACCCACCGCACCTTCATCGTGTTCGCGCTGTCGCTGGCCGTGGTGGCCGCGCCCGGCGTCGGCTCGTGGCGCTTCTGGCTCGTTCCCGCCGCCGTCGCCGCTTCCCTGGCCATCCCGCCGGCCGCCATCGGGGCCGGACTGGCCGGCGGGCGGGTCATCTACTCGGCCGAGACGCAGTACCAGTACGCCCGCGTCGAGCAGTTCCCCGACGGAACGCGATGGCTTCAGCTCAATGAGGGCGAGGCCGTCCACTCGCTCTACCGCCCGGGCAGCTATCTCACCGGCGGTTACTGGGACGACTTCCTGATCCTCCCGTTCGCCGCCGGGGCGCGCACCGCGCCGCGGCGGATCGCCATCCTCGGCGACGCCGCCGGCACGGTGGCCCGCGCCTACGGGCACTTCTATCCGGCCACACGCGTCGATGCCGTCGAGCTCGACGGCGAGCTGACCACGATCGGAAAGCGGCTGTTCGACCTCCACGGCCCGCGGCTGCACCTCTACACCGACGACGCCCGGCCGTGGCTTCAGGCCAGCTCCGCGCACTATGACTCGATCTTCCTCGACGCCTACCGCCAGCCCTACATCCCGTTCTACCTGGTCACCCGCGAGTTCTTCGCGGCCGTGCGCGCCCACCTGAATCCCGGCGGGACGTTCATCATCAACGTCGGTCATCTCCCCAACTCGAGCGCCCTGGAGAAGGTCGTGACCGCGACCCTGCGCTCGGAGTTCCCCTACGTCCTGCGCGACCGGCTCAGCATGGATAACTCACTGCTCGTCGCCTCCCGTCGTCCGCTGTCAACCACGGCGCTGGACTCGCGGCGGATCGCGCTCCCGCCATCGCTGTACGGGCTGCAGGCCGCCGTCGCCTCCCGCGTCGGCCAGCCCCTGCGCGGCGGCTCGGTCTACACCGACGATCGCGCGCCGGTGGAGTGGCTCACCGACCTCTCGATCCTGCGCTACGCGGGCGGCAACCGCTGACGCCGACGGTCGCGCATCCCCCGCGAGCCTCCTAGAGTCACGCGGATGCTCATCGCCACCCACGACGGTTCGTTTCACGCCGACGAGGTCTTCGCCATCGCCGCGCTCGGTCTCCTCGGTGAGCCCGTAGAGGTGGTGCGCACGCGTGACCGCGACGCCGTGGCGCAGGCCGATCTCCGCGTCGACGTCGGCTTTCGCGACGACGCCGCCAGCGGGGACTTCGACCACCATCAGCGCGACTTCGACGCCGCCCGGGCCAACGGCGTGCGCTACGCCTCGTTCGGTCTCGTCTGGCGCGCCTTCGGCGCACGGGTGTGCGCCGGCGACGAGGAGGTCGCCGCCGCAGTCGACGAGTCGCTCGTGCAGTCCGTGGACGCCAACGACACCGGCCAGCGGCTGGCCGAGCCGCTGATCGACGGCGTGCGCCCGATGACCGTCAACGGGATCATCGGCGGATTCAACCCGCGCTGGGATGAGGTCGTCACCGCCGAGCAGGAGCGCGAGCGCTTCGATGCCGCCGTCGCCCTCGCCCGCGACATCCTGCGCCGCGAGGTCGCCTCCGCCGCCTCCGGCCGCCGCTCGGAGCGCATCGTGCGCGAGGCGATCGCCGCGGCCGCCGACCCGCGCGTCGTCGAACTGCCCGTCAACGCCCCGTGGAAGCAGGCCCTCGTCCCCGCGGCGCCCGACACGCTGTTTGTCATCTACCCCAAGCGCCAGGGCTTCGGTCTGGAGGCGGTGCCGCGCGAGCTTGGCTCCTACGAGCACCGCCGCGACCTCCCGGCCGCCTGGGGCGGGCTCGAGAATGACGACCTCGTCGCCGCCACCGGCGTCAAGGACGCGCTCTTCTGCCACGCCAAGCGGTTCCTCGCCGTCGCCCGCTCCCACGAGGGCATCACCCAGCTCGCCGAGCTCGCCCTCGCCGCCGAGGGCTGACGCTCAGGGCAGCCGTCCCGCCGAACGCACCGATGTCAGCGCGCTGCCGAGCAGCAGCACCAGCCCGCCGATCGCGAAGGCGACGGTGATCTCCCGTTTGCGGCTCACCGTGCTCAGCTGGCCGCCGAGGTGCTTGTAGATGGAGCTGAGCTCGTCGGCGCTCTGGGCGTTGAAGGCACGGGCCCGGGAGACCTGCGCGATCTGCGCCATCAGCTGCGGATCGGGCGGGACGGGCACCGACCCCTGGAACGGGTTCGGGCTCTGGATGGCGCCGCCCGGCGTGCCGAGCGCGACGGTGTAGATCGGGATCCGCTCGCTCGCCGCCTCCCGGGCAACCCCGACCGGATTGGGTCCGGTGTTGGCCGCGCCATCGGACAGGAGCACGATCGCCGCCGGCGGATGCTTGGCGTTGGCGCCCTGGAGGAGCTGCAGGGCGAGCTGGAGCGAGTCGCCGGTGTCGGTCCCGCCGTTCGCCGACTCACCGTCGATGATCGCGCGGGCGGCGCCGTGGTTGGCCACCGGCCCCTGCACGGCGTCGGGCGAGCTCCCGAAGCCGATCGCGCCGACCCGCACCGTCCGTGGCAGCTGATCGATGAAGTCGTTGGCGGCCGACACCGCGGCCGCCAACCGGGTCGGGCGCACGTCGGTGGCCGCCATCGATCCGGAGTGATCGGTGACGAGCATCAGCGACGCCTCATTCGTCGCCGCTCGGTAGGTGACGTGCGGGCGGGCGAGGGCGATCGCCAGCAGGGCGACGGCGGCCAGCGCCAGCGCCGCCGGGAGATGGCGCGTCCACGAGGGCTCCGCCGCCACCGCCGCGCGCAGCGTCGAGACCGCCGGAAAGCGGATCGCGTAGCGCCTGGCCCGGCGACGGGCAGCGACGGCAAGGACGATCGCGGCCGGGATCAGGGCCAGGGCCAGCAGCCACAGGGGCGCGCCGAAGCTCATCGCAGCTGGCGCCCCAGCTCCACGAGCCAGTCCTGATCGGTGCCGAGCGCGGTGTGATGGACGCGCAGCCGGCGCAGCTCCTTGGCCACCGTGTCACGGCGTTCGCGCTCGATCTGGGCGAAGCGCTCGCGGATGGGGCGCCGTGAGGTGTTGACCTGGACGTGCGCCCCCGTCTCGGGATCGACGAGGGTGAGATGGCCCATCGCGGGAAGCTCGGACTCGCGCGGATCACAGATCTCGACGGCGAGCACGGAGTGGCGTACGCGCAGCGAGCCGAGCGGCCGCTCCCACCCCTCCTGGTCGCGAAAGTCCGAGATCACAACGACGAGGCCGGGCTGGCCGGCCAGCTTTCCCGCCCGCCGCAGCGCGCCCGCCAGAGCCTCGGGGTCCTGGCGCCCGTCGGGAGCCACGCCGGCCTCCAGCTGCTTGCGCAGCGCGACCATGCCCGGCTTGGACCCGCGCGGCGGCAGGACGCGGGGCTCCGCCGCGCCGAAGGCGACGAGTCCGACGCTGCCGGCCCGGCGCACGGCGAGGCGGCCGAAGACGAGGGCGGCGCCCTCGGCGACGTCGGCCTTGAGGCGGCGCGCCGTCCCAAACGCCATCGACGGCGAGGCATCGAGCACGATCCAGGTCGTCAGCGCGCGTTCGGGCACGTGGAGGCGGACATGCGGAGTCCCCGTCCGCGCGCTGGCGGCCGCGTCGATGTGGCGCACGTCGTCGCCCAGCTCATAGGGACGTAGCTGCGCGAGCTCGGTGCCGAGGCCCACGCCGGCGGCGCGACGGTCCCCGGGCAGGGTCCGGGCGACGAGGCGGTTGAGCGCGAGATCGAGCGCGTCGATCAGCGGCTGGGCCAGCGGTCCGGGACCCTGACGCGCCGCCGGCGGCGTGAGCAGCACCTCGGTCACGCGCTCATCAACCGCCCGGTGCTCGTGTCGCGGGCCTCGGGCGCCATCAACCGGCGACCGCCCGGCTCGGGGACGGCGCCGATGACGCGCTCGAGCAGCTCATCGGCGGTCACGCCGTCGCTGAGCGCGTCGTAGGAGAGCACGATGCGGTGGCGCAGGAGATCGGGCGCGAGGTCGCGGATGTCCTGCAGCTCGACGTGGCCGCGGCCGCGCAGCAGGGCCAGTGCCCGTGCCGCCTGGACGAGGCCGATGGGGCCGCGCGGGCTCGCTCCGAACTCGATCAGGCTCGCGGCGTCGCCGAGGCCGTAGTTGGCGGGGTGGCGGGTCGCGTCGGCCAGCGCGACCGCGTAGCCGATCACCTGGCGATCGACCATCACCGTCTGGGCGGTCTGCGCGTGCCGGCGCAGATCCTCCAACGACAGGCATTCCGTGACGCTCGCCGCCGCGTTGAGGCTGCGTCCGACGACGGCCGCCTCCTCGCCGACCGTGGGGTAATCGACGAGGATCTTCATCAGGAAGCGGTCGACCTGGGCCTCGGGCAGCGGGTAGGTTCCCTCGGACTCGATCGGGTTCTGGGTGGCGAGCACGATGAACGGCAGCGGCACCATGTAGCTCGTTCCGCCGATCGTCACCTGCTGTTCCTGCATCACCTCCAGCAGCGCCGACTGCACCTTGGCGGGCGCGCGGTTGATCTCGTCGGCGAGCAGGAAGTTGTGAAACACCGGACCGAGCTGGGTGTCAAAGCCGCCGGTGTCGGGTCGCCACACGCGGGTCCCGACGAGGTCTGCGGGCACGAGGTCCGGCGTGAACTGGATGCGACCGTACGTGCCGCCGAGCGCGGCCGCCAGCGTCTTGACGGTCAGCGTCTTGGCCAGCCCCGGGACCCCCTCCAGGAGCACGTGGCCCCCGGCGAGGAGGCTGACCAGGAGGCGCTCGAGCATCGCGTCCTGGCCGACGATCACCCGCTTGATCTCGTAGAGGACCTGCTGGAGGGCGTCGCGGGCCTCGCCTCGCAGGCGGTTGGTGTCGTCGATGTCTGTCATTCGTTCTCCAGTGGGTCGGTATCTAGGTGAGGCGGCCGAACCAGAACAGCGACAGGCCGCCGCCGACGAGCAGCAGGGCCAGGGCGCCTCCGGCGAAGCCGTAGGTGAGCTCGTCCTTGACCTTCTTGCGGCCGAGCTGCTTGGCGAGGTGGGCGTAGACGGCGCTCGCGTGAGCGCTGTCGGCGGCCGTGTAGGCGTGGCCCCCGGAGGCGCTGGCGATCTGCGCCAGCTCTTGCGAGCTCACCGGCACGGGGGCGTTGACCGTGTGGGAGCCGTGCTTGACCGGGATCGTCCCGCTGGCGGTCCCGAGCGCGATCGTATCGACGGGGATGTGGTCGGTCTTGGCCTGGCGAGCCGCCGCCAGCGGGTCGGCACCGACGTTCGACGTGCCGTCGGAGAGGAGCACGATCGCGCCCGGCGGGCGCTTGCCATTCGTCGACTTCAGCGCCGTCAGCGTGCGCAGCGCGGTCGTGATCGTCTCGCCGATCGCGGTCCCACCGCCGCCGGGACGCAGCTGCGCGATCGCCGCCTGCGTCTCGGCATGGTCGGTCGTCGGCGATTGCAGGATGACCGGGCGGCGCGCGAACTGCATCTGGCCGACGAGCACGGAGCCGGGGACTCCGGCGACGAATTTCGACGCGGCTTGCTTCGCCGCCGCCAGCCGCGACGGGCGCACGTCGGTCGCCGTCATCGAGCTCGAGATGTCGTTGGCCAGCATGATCGCCGCGCTGTTGACGGGCACGGCCACCGTGCGCTCGGGACGCGCCGCGGCCACGATCAGCACCGCGATCGCGATCGCGAAGGCGATCATCGGAACGTGGCGGCGCCAGCCCGGGCGGCGGGGAGCCACCGAGGCCGTCAGCACCGGCGCGACGAACGCTCCGGCGGCGCGCTCGCGCCGGCGCTGCTGGCCGACGTACCAGGCGATCAGCACCGGGATCGCCAGCAGCGCGATGAGGACGAACGGGGAGGAGAAGCTCACGGGTACGGGGTCGGCGGCGCTGCCAGGGTCGCCTCGGTCTGATACAGCGAGGACCCGTGGCTGATCTGCATCACGACCCGGTCGCCGGCGTGCAGGCCGTGGATCGCGGTGGCGATGCCGCCGGCGCCGGTGACCGGACGATTGTTGATCTGCAGGATCACGTCGCCCGGCGACAGTCCGGCCTGGTCACCCTCGCTTCCGGCCCGCACGGTTTCCACCGTCTGCGCACCGGACGGCAGGGTGACGATCTCCATGCCCAGCCAGCTGATGGGTCGCGGGGAGACCGGCGGGGCCGTCAGGGTGGTGGGCGTCGTCGCGGCCAGGCTCGGCGTGGGCGCGGCCGGCGTGAGCGGCGTCCTCGGCGGGGAGGATCCGCCCTGGGTGCTGAGGACGACGGCGACGGCGATCGCCACGGCGGCCAGGGTGCCGGCCGCGATCCACGCCGCGCGCCGTCGCTTCGGGCGTTCCGGCGCCGGCGCGAGCGCGCGGCGCTCGGTTCCGGATCGCGCGGGGCTGCGTGCGCCTCGGAGGGAGCGGGCTGGGGGCCGGACTCCTCCTCCCAGTTGCCCGACCATAGATGCTTGGGACCAGTCATACGTTGGTCGTCAAGCTAGGGGCTGTTGATGAGAGGTGCTTAAGAGACCGTTTCCGGAGACGGCGACCGGTGGCGCGGACCCTCTACACGGCGACCACGGAGTACACGGGCGGCAGGCGGGTCGCGACCGTCGACCATGTCGTGCCGGCGTCGCCCGAGCCGAACAGCTCGCCCGAGGTGGCGCCGAAGTAGAGCTCGAGGCCCGGGCCCTCGCCGGCACGGCTGAACGCCTGGCGCAGCACCGTCAGGTAGGCGTGCTCCGCCGGCAGACCATCGCCCCGGGCGGTCCATTGCGAGCCGCCGTCGCGTGTCTCGTAGACGCGCACGCGGCCATCGGGGGTGACGCGATCCATGTCGGCGACGAGCGGGATGACGTAGGCGCTGTCGGGATCGGCCGGGTCCACCATCAGCGGGAAGCCGAAGTCCGACGGCAGCTCCGCGGCGGCGATGTCACTCCAGCTCGCGCCCGCGTCGTCGGAGCGATAGATGCCGCCGTGAAACTGCATGAACATCCGCTCGGGTCGCCTCGGCGCGCGCTCGACGTGGTGCACGCACCGGCCGGCGTTCTCATCCTTGAGCGCGTCCTCGGGCAGGTAGCGCGGATTGAGCCCGGCGTTGCCCCGCCGCCACGTGCGGCCTCCGTCGTCGGTCAGCCACATCCCGGCCGCCGAGACGGCGACGGCCAGCTTGTCGGGATCTCCGGGCCAGGGGCAGATCGAGTGCAGGCACAGGCCGCCGCCGCCCGGCTGCCACTGCGAGCGTGACGGCTGCTCCCACAGTCCGGCGTTGATCTCCCAGGACGCTCCCCCATCGTCGCTCTCGAACAGGACGCCGGGATCTCCCCCGGCGTACAGCCGCCCCTCGGCCTCCCCGCGCACGATGACCCAGATCCGCTCGAGCGCCCGGTCGCCACCGTCGGGCAGCGCAACGCCCTCGGCCTGCTCCCACTCGGCGGCCGGATCGCCGTCGGTGTAGAAGATCTTTGGCCCGTAGAACGGCGAGGTCACGGCCGCCAGCAGCCGCCCGCTACGCGGATCGCGGGTGGCGAAGTCGATCGGCTCGCCGGGAAAGGCACGCCCCGTGATCTCGAAGCCGGCGTCCGGCTCGCCGTCGAGCAGGAAGAGACCCTTCTTCGTTCCCACCAGCAACTCAGTCAATCTCTCAGCCTCCTGTGATGGCCGGGAGCACCTCGACGCGATCGCCGGCCCGCACTGCGGTGGCCTCGCCCCCACGCTCCCCGTTGACGTACACATTGATATGACGGCGGATCGCGCCCCGCTCGTCGAGGATCCATCCCCCGAGGCTCGGGTGACGGCCCTCCAAGACGCGCAGCAGCTCGACCACCGTCGCCGCGTCCAGCTCATGTTCGGCGCGGCCGCCCGCGAGCTTGCGCAGCGGACCCCGGAGGCACACCACCGCCATCGAGGGAATCCTACGCGCGCTCACACCCAGACAGACCGCGCCGCCGGGCGTTTCTCATCGGTTCGGCGACCGGCACGCTCCTCCGTCTGCCCGCTGGAGCCGGCGCTGGCCTCCTTCGTCAGTACGGGCGGCTGGGGAAGCCCGGGCCGAGCCGACCGTTGGCGGCCGCCGACAGCTGGATCGCCCGTGCGGGCCACCACACTCCGGATGCCGGACCGCCGTTGCACGGCCCGCTGCTGTTACCCGGCGGGAACGTCCACAGGAGGGCATCAACCTTCGGATACCCGGTCGTGGTCGTCGGCAGGGGGCCGAGCGCGCGACCCGGTGGGTTGCAGAGATTCTCGACTCCCTGCGTCGTCGGGTGCGGGTTCAACAGCGGACCGTTGCCGTTCTCGGCCGTGTTGACGATGAAGTGGGCGCCATGGGTCATCCGCGAGATCGCGTTGCCGTACCTGATCTCGTTGATCGTCCAGTTCATGTGCGTGTCGTTGGTGTAGAAGCCGCGGATGCGTCTGACGTCGACCTTGTTGAGGATCCTCGCGGCATACCGCGCCGTGTTCGAGTCCGAGTAGCCCCCCTCGACGTAGACGACGGCATGCGGCAGCGTCGCCATGTCGTCGACCTCGTAGCGGAGCATCTTCTCCCAGGCCCCGAGTGACCCGTGCTGGGCCATGCACGATGTGGAGCCGACTCCGTCCAGCTCGAGCAGGTAGACGACCCGGCGCTTTCCGGTCGCCTGCACGATCGCGTCGATCCGCTGCCGGAACAACGGCAGGGCCGCGTTGATCTGCGCTGACGTCGAGCAGCCTCCGAGCACGGGATGCATGAAGTACGTCGTGATGATCGGAATCGTGCCCGGGTCAGCGGTCAGGTTGTGGCAGAGGAGCTTGTTGGTGAACGCCCCGATCCCGCTCGGCGTGCCACCCTCGGAGAACACGCTGATCCGCTGCGCCTCGGGCTCGACGGCCATCTTCTCCAGCTGTGCCACCTGCTGGCGCACGGCCAGCGGCTCCCCCGGGAGCTTCTGGGCGACGGTGGTGTTGAGGAACGTGTTCCACGACTCGCTGTCGGGGAAAGCCGAGAGGTAGTGGCCGATCGGCACGTTCGTGTCGATCCCCAGCAGGCGTGCGATCTCCCCCGCGGCGTTGCCATGGGCGGGCCCGTCGACGAAGAACGGCGCTCCGCGCAACGGGTCCGGACCCGGAGCCTTCGGCGAGGCCCAGCGGATTGGCGCTGTTGCGCGTCGCCGAGAGCTCCGTGCACGGTGCCGTGGTGGTCGGAGTCGGCTTCGGCTTGGGCGTCGGCTTCGGCTTCGGCGTCGGGGTTGGCCTGGTGCGGTGCCCGTGCCCGGGTTCGGAACCGGGAACGGGATCGGAGCCGCCGGGGTCACGTTCACCGGCTGCGCGGAGGACGTCGAACCGGTGAAGTCCGGGCCCGGGAAGAAGTCGGCAGGTACTGCGCGGTGATCGAGTGCGCGCCGGTGCTCGACAACGATGTCGTGCACGTCGCCGTTTCCGGGCTCGTCCCCGTCAGGGACGACGAGGCACAGCAGGCCGGGGTTGCCCCATCCACGGAACTGAACGGTGCCGGTGGGCTGCTCGGTTCCGTATC
The DNA here is from genome assembly GCA_963744845.1 of uncultured Solirubrobacteraceae bacterium. Lineage (GTDB taxonomy): Bacteria > Actinomycetota > Thermoleophilia > Solirubrobacterales > Solirubrobacteraceae > Palsa-465. The sequence goes on along the minus strand of CAVUVE010000004.1, from coordinate 469,558 downwards.
CAGGTCCGGACGACGATTGCGCGACGGTGGCCGTGAAGGTTGCCGGCTGGCCAACGGTACGCTGGCGGTCGGACCGCCAGCGCGGTCGTCGTGGCGGCGGGGTTGACGGTTACGGTGTCTGCCGGCTGGTCGAAGAACCTGCGACGTCTGAGGGCCGTCCGGAGCTGTAGGCGGCGTTCACCTGCACCCCCGACCCCCGGGATCCGCACTGGATGGCGCAGAGCGTGGTCGTGCATGTCGCGGTGATACGTGCCGCCGGCCGAGCCGGAGACGGGCTGGGCGCCGCAGCCGCTGATCGCTGTCCCTGTGCTGCGTGAAGCTCACCGTGCCGGTGGGCACGCCCGCGCTTGCCGGGGTCACCGTCGCCGTCAGCGTCACCGGCTGATTGGTCACGACGGTGCTCGGGTTCGCCGCCACCGTCGTCGTCGACCGGTCCACGAACGTCGCCGTCACGGTGTTGGTGGTGTAGTCGATGCGCACCAGCTGAGTCGCAGACTGACCGTTGCAGGTGTAGCCCAGTGCAGCTCGCCGCCGTTGGGGCGTTGGCGAAGGTTACCGCTCACCGTGCCGCTCGCGGCACTGATCGAGCGTCTCCGTCTGACCCCCTGGAGAACACGGGACATGACCCGGCCTGTGACCCCCGGCCAGCAGCAGGTTGCCGCCTAGCGTGACGGTGCCGGCGGCGAGCAGCTGCGGGTAGTCTGTGCCGGCGGTGCTCCCCGTGCCATCCATGCACATCTGCGTCGAGGTCGCTGAGTCCTCGGTCACCGGCCCGTGAACGGCTGCCGTGCCGGCCGCGGCGCCACAACCGCCCAAGGCGAGATTCGCTCCGTTTGATGTCAGTGGGCCGAGGTTGATGGTGCTGGATGCCGCCCCGGGCACAGTCGCCAACCCCACCGCGTTGAGAACGACGGGCTGCCGCGGTCGCGTTCAGACTGCCGCTGACGGTCACACACCGTTGTTGACCGCAGCCAGACCCGTGTTTCCGGCGGTCGGCCCGGTGGCGGTAAACGCCCCGATCTCCGCATCAGAGGCGATGTCCAATGAGGGCCCCGCCCTCCCATGGTCACGCCCAACGTATCGCTGCCGGTGAGATTCCCGGTTCCATTCGTCGACGGATTGTTGCGAATCGGCTGCAGTGACAGGTGAACGGACGGCCGGACTGCCCCCGCCTGACAGCGACCACGTTTGGTCTGATCCCAGCGTCATCGGCATGCTGATATCGGCCTCGCGGCCGTTGACCGGGTGGCGCTCCGGCCATGTCCCTCCGTTCGACTCCCGTTCACGTGATCGCGTTGCCATACAGGTTGTAGCCGACCTTGCCCCGGTGTTCCCTGCGAGTGAGATTCAACGGATGTCGCCACGACTCCGGTCAGATCGTTGTCTGTCACATAGCACGTGTTGGTTCCCGGGCAGGGCGAGCTCAGCGGACCAAAGACAAAGGCGCCGGTGGAGGAGTTACTCGGCCCCGTCCCGCTCCAATTGGTGGCATTGGACCATTGCGGTGAGCCGCTGGCTGCCCCGCCCGACCACGTATACGTGTTCGCGGCCAGCGCGCCTGGCGCCAGCGCGAGCATCATGACCAGCGCCAGCGCACCCGGCAACAGCATCCGCTTCATCGAGGCTCTCCTCAGTAAACGCGGCCGGCCGGCCGTCGTGCCCTGCCCCAGCTTTGATGTGCCCGACGAGGAGATGCGCTCCAGCCACTGAAGCGTGGATCTCTGCTTCGCCCCGCGGCGAGCATACGCGATATTTACATCACGGTCAATAAACCTGTACGACGACGTGTCACATCGCGCGGGCCGTGAGCCCCGGCCGTGGGTCCACCACGACCGGGGCCGACGGACCTCGTCAGGACGATGGGGTGGCGAAGTAATGGCCCTGGTCGAGATCGTCGAGGAGCCCAGGCTGCGTCGGGTGCCATCCGAGCAGTTCACGAGTCACGGCGCTGGAGGCCGGGCCGTCGAGCCCGATGAAGCCCGACAGCCAGGCGAAGTGCCCGGCGGCGTCGTCTGAGGAGATCGAGACCACCGGCAGGTTGAGATGGCGGCCGATCACCTCGGCGATGTCGCGGATCGGGACGCCCTCGTCGGCGACCGCGTGCAGCGTCGAGCCCGCCGGGGCGTTCTCCAGCGCGAGGTGGAACAGGTGCGCGGAATCCAGCCGGTGCACGGCCGGCCAGCGGTTGGACCCGTCGCCGATGTAGCCCGAGACGCCGGTGTCGCGGGCGATACCGATCAGGGCCGCCATGAAGCCGTTGTCGCCGTCGCCATGATTCGTCGGCGGGAGCCGCACGACGGATGACCGGACGCCGCGGGAGGCGAGGGACAGCACCACCTCGGCGGTGGCCGCCCGAGTCTGCGGACCGCCGCCGAACGCGGCCACGGCGGGGCTGGCGCCGTGCCCGTCCTGTTCGGTCGCCATCTGCCCGGGGCTGACCCCGAGCGTGCCAGAGGCGATGATCAACGGTCGATCGCTACCCGCGAGCGCGTCACCGAACGTCTCGACGGCGCGGCGATCCGCATCGGCAGCCCCCTGGAAGTCACCGGAGAAGGCGATCTCGTGCTTGAACGCGAGGTGGATCACGCCATCGGACGCCGACGCCGCGCTGCGCAGGATGTCGAGGTCGTCGAGCGTGCCGCGCTGCACCTCCGCTCCGGCGCCGGCGAGCGCCTGCGCCGACGCATCCGAGCGCGCGAGCCCGACCACCTGATGGCCGGCGCCGATGAGTTCGGAGACGAGGGCGGAGCCGATCCAGCCCGACGCGCCGGTGACAAATACACGCATGAGAAACCTCCGGATGGTCGACCCTTTCCCGCCGCAGGAGCGGCCGAGAGAGCATCGATGTCAGTTGCTGTCATCACCGTAGCACCTTATGTCAGTCTCTGTCATCGATTACGATCGCCGCTATGGGTCGTTGGCAACCGGACGCCCGCGGACGCCTCGAGCGGGCGGCCATGGAGCTCTACAGCGAGCGCGGGTTCGAGCAGACCACCGTCGCGCAGATCGCCGAGCGCGCGGGACTGACGGAGCGAACCTTCTTCCGCCACTTCACCGACAAGCGCGAGGTTCTCTTCTGGGGGGCCGGCACCCTGCAGGAGCTCCTCGTCACCGCCGTCGCCGGAGCGCCCGCCTCGGCCGCTCCCCTCGACGCGGTCGCCGCGGGCCTCGAGGCTGCCGGCGCTCTGCTCCAGGAGCGTCGCCAGGGCGCCCGGCAGCGGCAGAGCATCATCGCTGCCAACCCGGAGCTGCAAGAGCGCGAGCTGATCAAGCTCGCCACCCTGGCGGCGGCGCTCACCGACACGCTGCGCCGGCGCGGCGTCCCTGACCCGGCCGCCGGCCTCAGTGCCGAAGCCGGGATCGCCGTCTTCAAGATCGCGTTTGAGCGCTGGCTCGACGACGCCAACGAGCACGACCTGCCGGCGGTCATGCGAGCGTCGTTGGATGAGCTGAGAGCGGTGACCGCGAGCCGGTGAGCCGCGCGGCCGGTGTCCGCTCAGCCGATGACGTGCCCGGTGTCGATGTCGAAGAAATGCACGTGCTCGACATCGACCGCGAAGCGCACCATCTCTCCGACGTTGGGCTTGTGCCGAGCGTCGAGTCGGGCCACTCCCGAGCCGCGCTTGGCGAGCTGGTCTTCGGTCGACACGACCACTCCCTCGGTGCTGACGCGCTGGGCGTCGATCGAGAAATGCACGAGCACCTCGCTTCCCAGCGCCTCGACCAGGTCGACCTCACCCTCGAGGATCGGCTCCTCGCCGTCGCCGGATGCCGCCAGATATTCGGGGCGAACCCCAAACACGACCTTTCGCCCGGCGGCGCCGGCCAGGTGGTGGTCGCCGGCGCCGGGGCCGTCGGCGAGTGGGATCCGTTGACCGCCGACCGTGATCGACGTGCCCCGCTCGCCGACGACCGCTTCCCAGAGGTTCATCGCCGGCGAGCCGATGAACGCCGCCACGAACAGGTTCACGGGGCGCTCATAGACGTTCTGCGGAGAGTCGCACTGCTGCACCACGCCATCGCGCATCACGGCGACGCGATCACCCATCGTCATGGCCTCGATCTGGTCGTGGGTGACGTAGAGCGTCGTCACGCCGAGCCGTTGCTGGATCCGGCAGACCTCGGCCCGCATCTGCACCCGCAGCTGGGCGTCGAGGTTGGACAGCGGCTCGTCCATCAGGAACACCGCCGGCTCGCGCACGATCGCCCGTCCCATGGCCACCCGCTGGCGCTGTCCGCCTGAGAGCTGACCGGGCTTGCGGTCGATCCAGTCCGTGAGACCCAAGATCTGCGTCACCTCTTTGACCTTGGCCTCGCGGTCGGCCTTTCCCATCCGGCGGAGCTTGAGCCCGAAGCCGATGTTCTGCCCAACGGTCATGTGCGGGTACAGCGCGTAGTTCTGAAACACCATGGCGATGTCCCGCTGCTTGGGGCTCAGGTGAGTCACCACGTCGTCCCCGATCAAGAGGTCGCCCTGACTCGGCTCCTCGAGGCCGGCCACCATGCGCAAGATCGTCGTCTTGCCACACCCCGACGGGCCGACGAGCACCATGAATTCGCCGTCGTCAACCGTCAAGTCGGTCGGATGGACCGCTTCGAATCCGTTGGCGTAGACCTTTGTGATCCCGTCGAGTGTGACTGTGGCCATCGTGTCCCTCAGATCGTCGCGACGTCAGTCCTGCGGCTTGGCTGCCGCGCAGATTCGAACCGTCTTTCTGCTCGGTTTTGCTCGAATTGAGCCGGACGGGACGATACCGCGCGGGCACCGCCGAAGCTTCAGACGATCGTCACCTGGAGGCCGTGGTCCTGAAGGGCCGCGACCTCGTGACGGTCAGCTCGGGCGTCAGTGATGAGCTCATCGACATCGCAAAGCCGGCAGATTCGCGCGAGGGCCGACTTGCCGACCTTGGAGCTGTCGGCGACCACGATCACTCGCTCGGCGCGCTCGATCAGAGCCTGGTCGGTCCCCGCCTCGATGTCGTGATGCGTGGTCAAGTGTGCTCTGGTCGAGATGCCATCGACGCCGATGAACGCGATGCTGAGGTTGAGCCCCCGGAGGCTCTCCTCGGCGATCGGCCCCACGAGCTCGTAGGACTCGGCCCGGGCCACCCCGCCCGTCACGAGCAGCTTGAGATTGGGCCGCGGCGCAAGCTCGGCCGCGATGTTCAGGGCGTTGGTCACGAGCGTCAACCGCGGCCGGTCGACCAGCGCGCGAGCCACCTCGGTGGTCGTCGTGCCTCCGGTGAGGCCGATCGCCGAACCGTCGAAGACCCGCCTGGCCGCCTCGCGGGCGATCCGCCGCTTCTCCTCGGGTTGGCGCGCGCTGCGGTAGCGCAGCGGTAGCTCGAAGAGCACGCCGTCGGCGACCGCCCCTCCGTGAGTTCGGCTCAGCATGTGCTGGCCCTCGAGCAGGTGCAGGTCGCGCCGCACGGTGGCGGGCGAGACGCCGAGTTCACGGGCGACGTCGTCGACCGCGACGCTGCCGTCGATGGTCAACTGCTCGAGGATCGCACTCAGCCGCTCGGGCCTCCGCACGTGGCGGATTCTGGCATAACGTCGGTAAGTCCTTCAACTTCTGCTCAACTGATGTTATGTTTTGCGCGGTCTATGGCCCTAGCGAGCAGAATTGAACTCGACCCGCGCTGAGATCTTGAGCCAGCCGGAGATGTGGCGCCGGGCTGTCGACGTCCTGCCGGAGGTGCGGACCAAGCTCCCCAGGACGGGTGCGCGCGTCGCGATGCTGGGGTGCGGAACGTCGTTCTTCATCGCTCAGGCGGCGGCCGTGTTTCGCGAGGCGGCCGGCCTGGGCGAGACCGACGCCCTGGTTGCGTCAGAGCTTCCGCGCCAGCGCCGGTACGACGTGGCCGTGGCGATCTCACGATCGGGCACGACCACGGAGGTGATTCAGGCGCTGGCAGCGCTCGCGCCACACCAGCCCTCGCTCGCGATCTCGGCCGTGGCCGATTCGCCGGTCGTGGAGGCCGCCGATGAGGCGATCGTCCTCGAGTTCGCCGATGAGATGTCGATCGTGCAGACGCGCTTTGCCACGACGACCCTGGCCCTGCTGCGTGCCCACTTCGGTGATGACCTGGACGCCGCGATCGGCGACGCCGAGGCGTCGCTGGAGGCCACCGCCCCGGTTGACCCCACCGGCTTCGAGCACTTCGTGTTTCTGGGTCGCGGGTGGGCTGCCGGATTGGCGTCCGAGGCAGCGCTCAAGTTCCGCGAGACCGCCAGGGCGTGGACCGAGTCATATCCCGCGATGGAATACCGACACGGCCCGATCAGCGTGGCCGGGTCTCGGTCGCTCGTCTGGTTTCTCGATGACGCCGATCCGGCCCTCATCGAGGACATCCAGGCGACGGGGGCCACCGTCCTTCACCACACCGCCGATCCGATGGCCGAGCTCGTATCGATCCAGCAGGCGGCGGTGACGCTCGCCCAGGCTCAGGGCCTGGACCCCGACCAGCCGCGGCACCTGACTCGGTCGGTGACGTTGTCATGACAACCACCGGGCAGGCTCGACGGTCCTCCCCCGTGGTGAACCTGTCCCCCGCCCACGATGCCTGGAGTGAGCAATGAACTCAGCTTCTCGCCCTAACAGCGCCGACCCTGCTGACTCCAAGCTGGGACGTCGAGACTTCCTGCGCACCACCGGGAGCGCCGGCCTCGGGGTGGCCCTCTCCAGTCTCCTGGCTGCCTGTGGGAGCAGCAGCAAGTCAAGCTCGGCCAGCGCCAAGGTCAACGGTCGCACGCCGCTGCTCATCTGGTACTGGGGCGAGCAGGAGGCCCCCGGCATGCAGAAGTTCATGCAGCAGGCCGTCGCGCGGTACAACGCCCAGCAATCCCGCGTCCACGTCACCGCCGTTCTGCAGTCCAGCGACACGCTCTACAGCGCGTTCGCCACCGCCGCGCAGGCCGGGAAGGGCCCCGACATCCAGTACCTATGGGGCGGCACCCAGGCGCTCGTCGACGTGTGGCTCGGCTACCTGGCGCCGCTGAGCGACTACGTCGACGATTCGTGGCTCAAGGCCCACATCCCGCAGGGTGCGCGCAGCCAGACGTACTGGGGCGGAAAGCAGTGGGGGATGCCCTTCTACCAGATCGGCACCGCCCTCCCCTACAACAAGAAGCTCTTCGCCGCCGCCAAGCTCGACCCCGAGAATCCGCCCACCACGTGGAGTGAGTTCATGTCCGCGCTGGCCAAGATCAAGGCCAAGGGCGTGGCCCCGCTCGGTCTTGGCTTCAAGGACCAGTTCCTCGGCGGGTGGCTCGTCAGCTACTTCGGCCAGCAGAACTTCAGCAGCATCGCCCAGGCGATCGCCCCGTTCAAGGGCTCCACTCCCTATGCCGGACCGACCTACACCCAGTGGATCTCGCAGGTCAAGGAGCTGGTCGACAACAACTTGACCAACAACGACGTCCTGTCGATCAACCTGTACCAGGGGCAGAATCTGTTTCCGACGCGCAAGGCGGCGATCGTCACCTCCGTGCAGCCCCAGATCACGAGCTTCTACCGCACGATGGGCGGGGCGGACACCGTCGGCGTCATGCGAGCGCCCGCCTTCGGCTCGGGCTCGTTTGCGAAGTCGTTCGGCGTGCCGGCGCAAGTCCTGCTCATCACCAAGTTCTCGTCTCACAAGGAGGAGGCCGCCGGCTTCCTGAAGTTCCTGCACACGCCGGAGATGATGCGCCTGATGTACAAGATCTCCGGCGCGATCACCCCCGACAACAACTTCGATCCGGCCTGGCTGGACACCGAGACGGACAAGACCATGCTCGAATGGCAGAAGACCCTGCCGGACTTCTGGTACCAGTACTACTATCCCCTCCAGTTCGAGAACAACGGGGTGGATCCCGGACTGCAAAAGCTGTGGGAGCCGGGGGGATCGGTGTCCGGGGCCGTGTCGAGCATGCAAAGCGCGATCAAGCAGTGGCAGACGCAGTCCCCCGCGCAGGCGAAGGCATACAGCAGCTGGCAGCTGCTCGCCTAGCCCGGACCGGGACCCACAGGCACCCAGCTTGTGCGAACTCCGCGGTATGTCCCATACGCACTGCTAGCACCAGCCCTGGCGCTGCTCGCGCTCGTGTTCGCCTATCCCGTGGTGGCGGTGGTGAACCAGAGCCTGAGCGTTCCCGGGCTGTTCGGCGTCACCCAACGGGGCTTTGGGAACTTTTCGATCCTCTTCAAGGACCCGCTGTTCTGGACCTCGCTTGACAACAACCTGCGGCTGTTCCTCACGATTCCGTTCATGGTCGTCGTGGGGCTGCTGATCGCCTCGCTTTTGTACTCACGGACCTCGGGGTGGCGGATCTACCGGTCCCTCGCCTTCATCCCGTACGTGCTCGCGGTTCCGGTCATCGGTGTCGTGTTCTCGTACATGCTGGAGAAGGACGGGGTCCTGAACCAGGTCCTCTCCAGCGTCGGTCTGGGCTTCCTGCGCCACGACTGGCTGGGGAATCCCAGCCTGGCGATCTGGTCGATCGCCGCGGTCATCGTCTGGCAGCAGTTGGGCTTTGCCATCGTGCTCTTCCTGTCGCGGATGATCGCGATCGACGAGAGCCTCTATGACGCCGCTCGCGTCGACGGCGCCAACGTGTTTCAGCGCTTCTTTCACATCACGCTGCCCCAGCTGGCCCGGGTGATCGAGTTCTTCGTCGCGATCAGCTTCATCAACATGCTCAGCTGGGTGTTCAGCTACATCTACGTGATGACGGGCGGAGGCCCGGTGCAGAAGACGTATGTGCTCGAGCTCTACGTCTACCAGGACGCCTTTCGCAACGGACTGACCAATCTCGCCTCCGCCGCCAGCGTGGTGATCCTCGCCGTGGCGACGATCGTCCTGTCGCTCCAAGCGGTCGCCCGCAAGCAAGTGGACCGCATCGCGGTCTAGGACCTCGGCCTTCGTGATGCCATGAGCGCCAACGCTTCCGCAGCCGCCAAAGATCCCGGCGTCCGTCGGGGGCTCGCGAGACCGGCGAGCTCCCGCGGTCGGCGAGCCAGCCGCATCGCGGTGGAGGCCCTGCGCCAGGCGCCGCTGCTCGCCATGGCGGTCGCCGTGCTGTTTCCGCTGTATTTCATGGTGTCGAACTCGCTGAAGTCAGATCGGGCGTTCGCGTCCAACGCGCTGGCGCCGGCGACATCCCCAACGCTGAGCAAGTACGGACATGCCCTGAGCACCGGCGGTCTCGCGCGCTTCTTTCTCAACAGCACGATCATCACCGTCGTCTCGGTGACCGTCGCCACGGCGGCCGCGGCGCTTGCCGCCTTCGCCTTGGCGACGATGGAGTTTCGCGGCCGGGAGTGGATCTTTCGGATCATGTTGCCGACGATGGCGATCCCGTCGATCGTCCTGCTCGTTCCACAGTTCCGTCTCATGTCACACCTTGGCCTGCTCAACACCCGCTGGTCGGTGATCATCCTCTACATCGGGGTGATGCTCCCGCTGAGCATGTACCTGTTTCGCAACGTGTTCCTCGCCTTTCCCCGGGAGCTTCTCGACGCCGCGTCCATCGACGGGTGCGGCGTTCTCATGACCTTCTGGCGGGTCGTCGTCCCGGCCTCACGACCGGTGGTCATCACAACGCTGCTCGTCAACACCGTGTTCGCGTGGAACGAGCTCCTGCTCGCGCTGGTGTTTCTCCAAAGTCAGCAGCAGCGCACGTTGGTCGTCGGCCTCACTGTCTTCAACAGCCTGTATTCGCTTGACGTTCCCGAGCTCATGGCGGGGATGACGATCGCGACCGTCCCGGTCGTCGCCTTCTATCTCTTCGGTCAGCGCTACCTGGTGCGCGGGCTGATGGGCGGACTGGGCCGGTAGCGGCGTGCTCGGAGGTCGCGATGTCGCTCAGTGAGCGGTTTGGGAACGATCCGGTCGCCAATCAGGCGCTGTGGCGGCGCGACGAGCGCAACCCGATCATCGCCACGGCGCCCTGGTGCGCGGAGTTCGTGGCCCCGTGCTCGGTGCTGGAGAACGAACGCGGCCTGACCGTGTTCGTGGAGGGCGGTGTCAGCGAGCGGGAGTCGATCGGCTCCTACACGTGTGGCGACCCCTGTGTCGCCGGCGCCGCTTGGGTGGCCGACGACAATCCGATTCTCACTCCGGCGGCGTCGGGCTTTGACCGGGGAAGCGTCTTCGATCCCGCCGTCATCGCGTTCGGCGGCGAGCTCCGGCTCTATTACAGCGCCACCGCCGGGGGCGCGCACGAGTTCGCGGAGCTGAGCACCGGCGCGTCCGCCGCGCCGGCCGAAAGCGAATACATCGGCGTCGCCCATCACACGGGCAGCGGGTTTCGCCAAGCGGCGACGCCGGTGCTGGAGGGGCGCTGCCCGGCGGTCATCGAGTGGGACGGGATCCTGCATCTCTTCTATGTCAAGGTGGCCCGCGGCGGATACCGGATTCACCTCGCCACCTCAGCCGACGGCGCGTCGTTTGCCGACGTCCAGCCCCAGCCGGTCGTGGACGTCGGCCCCGCCGGCCGGTGGGACTCCTATACGGTCACGACGCCGAAGGTGTTCCGTGATGACGACCACTTCACGATGTTGTACGCCGGCGACGCCAGCTCCATCGATGACCCGACGGGCGTCGGGATCGCGGTCTCCGAGGACCTCGTGCACTGGGAAAAGCACGCCGGCAATCCGGTGTTCTGCCCCGGCAAGCCGGGGGAGTTCGACAGCGTCTCGGTCGCTTCGACCGTACCGGTCCGGTGCGCCGCCGGCTGGCAGATCCTGTATGCGGGCAGCGATCAGACGATCGCCGACGGCCTGCACTCCCAGGTCGGCCGGGCCTGGCTCGGCGCGTAGCGCTCTCAGACGCCATGAGCCCAGACGAGCTGAGGGATCTCTGTCTGAGCTTTCGAGGCTCGGAGGAGACCTTCCCGTTCGGCTTTGAAACCTCCGTCTTCAAGGTCGCCGGCAAGATGTTCGCCCTCACGCGTCTGGGCGGGGACCCGCTCAGCATCAGCCTCAAATGCGAGCCGGCGCTCGCCGAGCAGCTACGCGCCGACCATCCGGCGATCACCGGCGGCTACCACCTCAACAAGCGCCATTGGAACACCGTCGTACTCGACGGATCGCTGCGTGACGAGATGATCGCCGACATGGTCGAGGACTCCTACGACCTTGTCGTCAGTCGGCTTTCCGCCGCTCGGCAGCGCGCGCTCGGGTGGTCCGTCAGGTGGCGGGTCGCACGGGGCGACCCGCCACCGGACGTCTAGCGCCTGCCCCAGCCCCGGTGCCCGCCGCCGGTCGTCAGGCCGTAGCCGAACGGGTACAGCGGGTCGTAGTGCGGATCGCCGATGTTGATCGGCTCCTGGGCGAGCGTCCGCGGCCACGACACCGGCAGCTTGCCGGTGAACGGGTGTGCTCCGAACAGGTCGTCCGCCACACCGGCGCCCTCGCTGCCCGGCAGCCAGGCCGCCACGATCCCGTCGGCCTCGTCGCGCTGCGCCGGATCGAGGATCAGCGGGCGGCCGGACACGATCACCATGACGCACCGCTTGGCCGCGGCGCAGACCCTGTCCACCGCCGCCTTGTCGGCTGCCGAGAGCTGCATGTCCTTGACCGGCCGCGGCACCCCGTTGTCACCGGGGTCATACGCCCACTGCGGGCCGTTGACGTCGCCGTAGCCCTCGGCGTACGGCGTCTCGCCGACCACGACGATGCCGGTGGCATCGGGCGGGATCGGCGCCGAGGCGTCTTGGCTGTAGGTGACGGTGCCACGAGCCAGCTGGCGGATCCCGTCGAGGATCGTCGTCCCGGGGATCACGTTGGTCGAGCCGCCCTGCCAGGTGAGCGTCCAGCCGCCGGCCTGGTTGCCGATGTTGTCGGCGTTGGAGCCGGCGACGTAGACGTTGCGGCGACCCTCGATCGGCAGCACCTGCCGGCGGTCCTTGAGCAGCACCTGGGACTCGGCGGCCGCCCGGCGGGCCAGCGCGTGGTGGGCCGGCGAGCCGACCTGGTCGATGTAACGGCGGTCGGTGAGCGGATGCTCGAACAGTCCCAGCTCGAACTTCTTGGTCAGGATGCGGCTCACCGCATCGTTGATCCGGGCCATCGGGACCTGGCCCGAGTTGACCAGGTCGGTCAACGTCGACTCGAACTGCTCGAAGTTCTGCGGCTGCATGAACATGTCGATTCCGGCGTTCACGCCCGCCTGCACCTTCTGGGCGAAGGTGTAGGTCTCGGGGTTGATGTGATCGATGCCGTTGTAATCGGAGATCACGATGCCGTCGAAGCCCACGGCGTCCTTCAGCCAGCCGGTGATCAGATCCCGGTTGCCGTGCATGTTGATGCGGTTGCCCAGCCCATCCTCGGTCCAGTCGACGTCCGAGTAGGACGGCATCACCGCGCCCACGTCGTGCTCGCGCACCGCGGGCACGTACGGAGCGAGGGCGAGCTGGTCAAACGTGGCGTGGCTCACCTCGTCGACGCCCTGGTCGATCGGATAGTTGCCGGTCGTCTGCATGTTCGATCCGGTGCCGTACGTGGTCAGGCCGTCGCCGGCGAAGTGCTTGGCGGTCGCCATCACGCGGTCGGGATCCGAGAGATGCCCGGGCGGGCCCTGGAAGCCGTCGATCGCGGTCTCCATCTCGCGCACCAGGCTTGGGTCCTCGCCGAACGACTCATACGTACGGCCCCACCGGTCGTCGCGCGCCACGCAGATGCACGGCGCGAAGACCCACTGGGGTCCCGTCGTCCGGGTCTCCTCGGCAGCGACATGCTCCACATCCCGCACGAGCGCCGGATCGCGGGTGGCGCCGAGGCCGATGTCGTGGGGGAACACCGTGGCGCCGTACATGTTTCCGTCACCGTGCACCGTGTCGATGCCGTACAGCAACGGGATGTGCAGCCTCGTGGCCAGAGCCGCCTGCTGATAGCGGTCGACCATGTCCGCCCACGCCGTCGGGGTGTTCGGCGTCGGCACCGAACCGCCGCCCGAGAGCAGGCTCCCCAGGTTGTCCGTCGTGATCTTCGACGTGTCGGTGTCCACGCTGCCCCGCTCGGCCTGCGTCATCTGCCCGATCTTCTCGGCGAGCGTCATCCGCGACAGCAGGTCCTGGACCCGCTGCGCGATCGGCATCGTCGGGTTCTCATACGGCAGCGGCTCCGCCGCCTGCCCACTGCCCTGATGCGTACGGTGACGCCCGGTCGCGCCGACGGTCGGCGCAACGACCGCCGCCACAGCAAGCACGGCCACCGCCACGCCCACCAACCGGCTCACGAACGACCCGGATGAATGCATTAGCTGACTCCTTCCTCCCTCGCCTCAATGACCCGACGGCGAGTCCGCACGCCGGCCGCGCAATGTGCGCTCGCCGGCTCCCGCCGGATCGTCCAGTACCCCTCGGCGTGCCGCCACAAACTAAAAAGGCGCCAGCTCGCCGCACGCGATTATCAAGGACCCGCGAGCGCCCCCCGGACAACCCATAGGGACCGCGTTCGACGGTGAGAGATGCGACGGATGGCAGGCGGCGCGCCTGTCGAGCTCGCCGCCGGCTGCCTTGACCACGCGTCGTGCTGAAGACTAGGGTCGGGGCATGGAGACTGGACCGCGTGGGTCAGCAGGGGGCACGTCATCGATATGCGGTCTTAGCTGAGAGCGTCGGCGCAGGCGGCCAGATCGGCGTAGAGCCGTCGTCGCTGTTCGGGGTCGAAGGTGGCGAGCATCCGCTCCTGTACGGCGGAGACGGCCGCGGAGGCGCCGACGAGGCGCTTGGCGCCGGTGTCGGTGAGGGTGAAGTGTTCGTGGCGGCCGGCGCCGTCGCTTTGGACAAGGTCGGCGCTTCGCAGCGTGCCTAGGAGCTGGTGCATTGCCTGTCGGGAGACGAACGTGCCGCGTGCGAGTGCGGCGTTGGTGAGCCCGGGTGTGTGGGCGAGCTGTTCCAGGCACGAGTACTGAGCGACGGTCAGGTCGTGGTCTCGCAGGGCTGCGTCCATCGCGGTCCGCAGGGCGGCCTGGGTGCGTTTGAGCACGTAGCCAACGGCCGTGTCGAGATCGACTTGACTCACGTCAACATCTTGACATAAACTGTTCGTCAAGACCTTGACAAGCGAAGAGGAGTGTTCCCGATGCCCGTTGGTCCTGACTTCATCTCTCTGCAGGTCCGCGATCTCGACACCGCCGCCGCGTTTTACGAGGACCGGGTCGGCCTTCGCCGGGCGCCTGCCTCACCGCCTGGCGCTGTGGTGTTCGCCAGCGAACCGATCCCGTTCGCCGTCCGCGAGCCGCTGCCCAACACCGATCTTGACTCCGGTCAGCCTGGCCTCGGCATCGCGCTCTGGCTCAAAGTCGATGACGCCCAGGCGTTGCATGACCAGCTCGCCGGGCGCGGGGTCACGATCTTGACCGACCCGTTTGACGGCCCGTTCGGTCGCACCTTCGCGCTCCGGGATCCCGACGGGTACGCGGTAACGATCCACGATGCCGCCTAAATGGCGATCATCTTTCATCCGCTCGGCCCGTTCTCGCTGACCGCGGCGGCCGCGTTTGCCGAAGACTTTCCCGGCACCCGGGCTGACCGACCATCCAAGGCGCTGCACTACGCCTGGGCGGTTGACGGCGACTGGCGCACCGTGCAGGTCACGGTGCGCCAGGACGATGAGGCGATCCATGCCGAGCTCGGCGATCAGCCACCGGCGGAGCTCGCCCGCCGGGCAGCACGCGACCTTGAGCGGATGCTCTCACTCGACGTTGATGGGACCGACTTCGCTGCCCTCGGCGAACGCGACGATGTGGTCAGAGCGCTGCAGCGACGGTTTCCTGGACTGCGACCGGTTTTGTTCTACACCCCATATGAGGCCGCAGCCTGGGCGATCATCGGGCAACGGATCCGGATGACGCAGGCCGCCACGATCAAGGAGCGTCTGAGTGATGAGCTCGGCAAATCAGGGGCGTTTCCCCGCGCCGGCGCTCCTCGCTCAGCTCTGCCGCGCCCCAGCAGGGGCTGACCGACCGCAAGATCGGTCAGCTCCGCGCGCTTGGGACCGCTGCCGAGGACGGCGCGCTCACGCGCGAGCGACTTCGGGCCATGACCCACGAAGACGGGCTTGAGCACCTTCAACAGCTGCCGGGAATAGGACCGTTCTCCGCCGAGCTCATCCTCATCCGCGGTGCCGGCAACCCCGACGCATTGCCTGACCACGACACCCGGCTCGATGACGCCATCCACTCCGCCTACAGCACATCCGACGACGCCACGATCCACCAGATCACCGAATCGTGGCGCCCCTACCGGGCCTGGGTGGCGCTCCTGCTGCGAGCGTGGCGCGAGGCCGAGACGGGCGAGATCGCCCGGGGCAGGCGCAGCACAACGCGCTTGCAACCCCCCGACGCAACCTGAGAAAGCCCCGACTTCTGCTCGCACGCACGCGCGGCACCCAGGTGCGCACTCAAAGCCGGCGGTCTGACCACGAATCTGGTGGCCGAAATAGCAGCGACCGAGGTGATCCCGGCGATGGCGGCGACACGTGCAACGCCTTGGTGAGGACGGTCACGACCCGGCCTTCGATGACGGGCAAGCACAACTCGTCATCGATGACGAGATAGCTGTCGGCCCACTTGACGGCCACCAGATGCTTCTCCCACGGCGCCTGACCGGCCGGCCTGAGCTGGTGGCCGATTTGGTCGTCCTGGGCGCGCCACGTCGCCGCCCACGGCGGCGGGTCCGGACGTCGCTCGGCGTAAGCCAGCTCCTGCAACTCATTGAGAGCCTCCCGACGCGACAGAGTCGGCGCAACCCGTTGGCGGTAGCGGGCAACCGCATGCCGGGAAAGGATCACCCTCTCAGTCTGACCGACCCCCCAAGGACTGAGTCGGTTCCGCGAAGACGCGGCCGCGCGAGCGGGGTGAGCGCTTACCCCCCGCTCCGCGGACGCCAGGGCCCGGCGAGCGAAGGCCGCAAAGACGCCAGCCGCAGCGACGGCCACCTTGACCGGGGAGCCGGCCGTCAGGCCGCGACCTTCTCCAGCACCGGCGTGACGGGATTGCAGTTGGCGATGTCGTGGATCCAACCCGTGAGGAGAGTGATCGGCACGAACACCGCTGCGAGGAAGAGGAGCATCTCTCGTGAGGGCCGGTCTAACTGACCTGCTTTCAGGTGTCGTTCCCCGCGCGTCGGCGAGCTCCGCCGACCGCTTGAAGGCGCTACGGCAACTGAGCCACGGACGGATTGGCGGCCGTTGCCCGGAGCGTGGCCTTCAGCTCCGATGGCCCCAGGCCCGGGTGCTTGCTGCGGATCAGCGCGGCGATACCGCTGATGTGCGGCGCAGCGATCGAGTTTCCGGTGGCGCGCCTCGTCTTGCCACCGGCCCACAGGACCTCGATGTCAATTCCCGCGTGCCAGGAACTCGGTCGGTGGATCGGGATTGATGTGGAACTCCATCGGCTGGGAGGCCACGCCGCAGGCGACGCTGGCCACCGAGCTGAACAGCGATGGAAAGCTCACCACCGGCATGTTGTTGGCCGCGGTGACCACAAACGAGCCACTGAAGTAGGCGCGGTCACAGACTTCATAGAAGGGCAACGCCCAATCGCGCTTCGTGGTGCACAGCGACAGGTTGATGACGTCGTACCCCTCGTCGATCGCCCAGGTCAGGGCACGAAGGAAGACCTTGCTCCGGCCGGTCAGCATCGCGCCGAGCACCCGAACGCTGGTGATCCGCGCATCTGGTGCGATCGCGTGAATGATCCCCGCGCACGCTGTGCCGTGACCGACCAAGTCCTGGTGCGGCCCGTGCTCTTCCGACACCTCCCCATCACCCGAGAGCTCGATGGCGAGGCCCGCCGTCTCATCCACACAGCTGTGCAGCGCTGGATGGTTCGCCTCGATTCCGCTGTCGATCACCGCAACCCGGACGCCGGTGCCAGTGGCCCCTCCCCACGCCCACTCGGGCGTCAGCGGGATCGACCCCATGGGCTGCGCCCCCGGGTCAAAGATCGACTCGCCGCGTGACCATGCGGGACGGAAGGGCGGAGGGTTACCCTGTCCCACGCGCCGCGCCCGGATCGAGAGGACGCTCAGCCGCAGCGAGGAGCGCTGCGAGCGCCGAGGCGATCGCGCTGTAACGGGGCGCGTCGTCGGCGGAGAGCCGGTCGAGCTCGGCGGCGAGCTCGCTCGGGGACGGAACGGCTCTGGTGCCGGGATCCTCCTCCAGCTCGGCGGCGGCGATCACGGCGAGCGCCTCGGCGATCCGGCCGGCGCTGACGTCGAACGGCTCACCCATGGGAGTCCCACGAAGCTCGAGCGCGCCGATCACGCCATCGGTGCCCAGGCAGGGGACACACATCGTGGCCACGGGCTCATCAGTCGCTGCCGTCGGAGCGCCCTCCCCCGGTCGGGGGCGAGCCGGACTCACCGCCAGCGACTGCCCCGCGGCCAACGCATAGGCGAGCGCGCCATCGCCGCGCTCGAGGCGCTCGCCGACAGCACGTCCCGGCTCGGGGCCGGCTGTCGCGAGCACCACCAGCTCATCGTCGCGCACGGCGAGAACCGTGGCCCCGGCAGCCTGCGTGAGCTCGGCGGCCGCACGTGCAACCGCTTGGAGCACCGGCGGCCCGAGCGCGCCTGGCTGTGCGGTCCGGCTCACTGCTGGGCCATCGCCTGCGGGATGGCGAAGGTACCGCTATAGCCGAGCCGCCGGCCGCGCACCGGAGAGACGACCGTCGGCTGGTCCCCGCGCATCGTGCCCGCAGCTGCGGGGAGTCGCAGACCCAGGCGATCGACCGTCCCGAGGTCGAGGCAGAGCAGCGACAGCTCCCCGACCGCCTCGAGGACCGCTCCGGTGGGCTCGCCGAGGACGGCGCTGACTCCGAACGCCTGACCGGGGCGAAGCTCGGCGACGGACACCAGCCCGTCACCGACGCCGGGCACGAGCACTCGACCGCTTCCCCGTGCCACGATCGCCAGGCGGTCGCGGGCTTCGGTCAGTCGCTCTTCTGCGCCGAGGACCAGCGGCTCGAGTTCGGCCTGCAACCGCGCGAGCTCGTCAGCAGCGAGGTCAGCGAACAACGGTATCCGCGCCAGATCCTCTGCCATATCGGTGCGGGCAGCCGCCATGCCGCTCGTCTGCTCGGCCCACAGCTCGGCATACACGCCATCCTCCGCCAGCAGTGCTTGGTGGGAGCCACGCTCGACAATTCGGCCCCCGACGACGACGAAGATGCAGTCGTAGTCCCGCACCGAGGCGAGCCGGTGGGTCACGGCGATTGTCGTGCGCCCGGCACCGGCCCTCGCCAGCGTCTCCGTCACCTCCCGTTCCGTGCGCGGATCCAGCGCCGATGTCGCCTCGTCGAGCATCAGGATCGCGGGATTGCGGACGAGCGCGCGAGCGATCGCGACACGTTGGGCCTGCCCCCCGGAGAGCCGTCCCCCTCGCTCGCCGACCGTCGTCTCCCACCCGTCAGGCAGCGACTCCACCACCTCGCCGAGATTGGCTAGACCCGCGGCCCGCTCGATCTCCTCCGGCGTGGCGTCCGGATGGCCGACGGCGATGTTCTCGCGCAGCGACGCGTTGAACAGGAACGTCTGTTGCATCACGATGCCGATCTGGCCGCGCAGCGAGTCGAGGCTGCACTTCCGGATGTCGACGCCGTCGAGCAGCACGGCGCCGCTCGTGGGGTCCGAGAAGCGCATCAGCAGGTGGACGATCGACGATTTGCCTGCGCCGCTCGGGCCGACAAACGCGACTCGCGAGCCTGCGCGGATCGTCGCCGTCAGCTCCGAGAGCACCCGGCGTTCTGGGGAATAGCTGAACGAGACATCGCGCAGCTCGACCGCTTCGCGAAGACGCGGAATGACGACTGGGTCGGTCGGCTCGGCGGTAGCAGGCGTCGCCTGCAGCACCTCGCTGATCCGACTCAGCGCACCGCTGGACGTCTGGATCTGGGCACCGATGCCGGCGAGAGTCGTCGCCGGAATGAGCACCCGATCGAGAATCGCCGTGAAGGCGACGAGTCCGCCGACCGTGAAGTGATGATGGATGATCAACCACGCCCCGAGCCCGAGGACGGCGATCGCGAGCACGGTGCTGATCATCTCGACGGTGACCGTGAACGCTCCCGTGAAAACGTTGAGCCGCAGCGCCGAACCGAACAGCAGATCACTCGCCGCGCTCAGCCGCGATCGCTCGCGTTGCTCAAGCCCGAATGCCTTGACGACAGGCTGAGCGGCGAGGTTCTCGGTCGCGATCCCCGCGACGCCCCCGAGGTGCTGCTGGGTCGCGAGGCTCCGACGCTGGGCACCGGCTCCCATCAGCCGGTAGACGAGGGCGATCAACGGCGCTGCCACGATCACGATCAGGCCAAGCCACACATTGATGATGATCGCGGTTGTCCCGGCCGCCACGAAGGTGATGACCTGCACAGCGCCCTGACGGAGAGCCTGGGACAACCCGAGCTCGAGCATTTCCACGTCGGCAACCAACCGGGTGAGGATGTCGCCGCTGTCGCGCCCGGCGAACCAGCCGAGATCGAGCCGCTGGAGGCGGTCAAACATGGCGAGGCGGATGTCACGCACCACACTGCCGCCCACGTACGTGGCCTGGTAGGTCTGTCGCCAGGTGGCCAGCAGACTGATGGCCATGGCCACGCCCAGGAGAATGAGAATGCGCGCCGCCCGCGCGAACCGGTGAGACGGAATGGCATGGTTCAGCAGTGACTCCAGGCCGAAGGGAAACGCCACCATGAACGTCAGGCTGAGCATCGACAGCAGGAAGAACTCGATCTCGCGCCGCCGGTACGGCCGCAGGTAGGACACAGCGAGCCGTACGAACCGGCCCGTGGACACAGCTGCCGCTTCGCCGGCGAGCGATGCGGTCCACGCGTCCTCGAGCGTGCCGAGGCTCTCCCCAAACTGCTCTTGCGCCGGCCGGTCGACGGCCCCGGGCCGAGCATCGCTGAGAAAGCGCAGGAATGCTTCCCCGCCCGCGCGCTCGATCAGGAAGCCGACGAACGACCGTGCCATCGCGGCGGCGAGCTCGCCGTCGGCAGAGGACAGGGCCGGCACCTCGCGTCCTCGTAGGGAATTGGCGGGATCAGGAGAGCCGCCGACCAGCAGGCCATAACCCTCGAGGAACGGCGTGAGTTCCTCGCCGGCCGGCAGGGCCGCCCCGAGCAGCAGTGCGAGCGACCGCTCGAGCGGTTCGAACGGGCTCTCGGCACTCACCACGAGCCACACCTGCGCGTGCTCGGTGTCGAGCACGGACCCGCGTGTGACTGTCCGTCCGGGCGCCGCCGGATCCGGGAACGGATCGACCATCAGGATTCGTGGGCGGCGCCACCCGGTCAGGCCGCTCAACGGCGCGAGGTGTCGCCGAGCGTCATCGAGCGCGGCTGTGGCCTGTGGGACGACGGAGTCGGCCACGGTACCCGGCCGCCAGGCGATCGTTCCGGACTCGGTGTGGCGTTCGACGAAGCCCGCCGGAAGCTCGAACGGATGCACCGTCGGCGCAACGTCGCTCTCCGTCCCCGCCCCGACCGCGATGACCGTCTCCCCGACGGTGAGGATGTCGCCTGCACTCAGCACCGTCGGGCCCGTGACCCGCTCGCCGTTGTGAAACGTCCCGTTGGTCGAGCCGAGATCGTCAACGACGACATCGCCGTCGAGCCTCGGGACGATCTCGGCGTGGCGGCCGGAGACCGAGGCGTCGTCTGCCAGACAGACGTCATCGGCCGCGCGGCCGATGATCAAAGGGCGGTCGACTGCGATCCGGAGACCGGCGTGCGCGCCGGAGCGGATCAGCAACTCCAGCCTGGCCACCGCCGCGCGCCTACGGGCGCGGGCGGCAGCGAGTGCTGCCACCCTCGCCCGGTCCGGCGTGCTCCCGGCGCCAGCGCCGGTCCGACGGCACGTGCTGCCCGAGCCCTACTCCGAGGGGGCGAAGGTGCCGCGGGCACCGACGCCGACCGCGACCGCAGCACCGACGACGCTGCCCTCACGGAAGTTCTTGGCGTGTTCGTCGAAATTCTGTCGCGGGATGCTGTTGAGTGTCTCGCGGTCCTCGTCGGTCAGCTCGTAACCACTCAGCGCACCGTCGCGGTCCTCGAAGAGCTTCGTTGAGAAATCCGGATCAAGCAGCGCTCGTCCGAGTATCTCGGTGACCTTCTCGCTCGGCTGATTCGTCGCCATCGTCTGCCTCCTGTTGATTGACGTTGTACGGCTTGCATGCGAGTTCCAGGGCCTGCTTCGCATCAGCCGCCTTGATGTCGGTGATCGCGCCTCCTGAGGCGCGCAGCAACTCCCGCAACCTCTCAGGCTCCACGATTTGGCTGAACCGTCTCAATAACCGTTCCTCGGTTCGGTCCGCGTAGAAGATCGTCTGGGCGGCCCCGAGCAGCCGGCGGGCAGTCAACGGGTCGAGCTTGAACTGGTCGACCAGTTCGAGGAGCCAGTACCGGACGTTGACCAGCGGAACGCTGAGGCAGGTCAAGTCGCTGGGGTCGTACACGACCGCGACTTCGTCGTCGGCGTCCAGACGCCCCGACGCGTAGGCGTCGTACACCCAGCCGCATCCCTGCATCCCATAGGTGTCGAGTTCGGCCGCGCGCAGCGCGCCCATGCTCGCAGCGCCGATCACCCGGGTCCCCGAGTCCAGCAGCCTCAGGACCTCCTTCGGCGAGACCGACAGGTTCTGGCCGAACTCTCCGTCGACGATCACGACCGTCCCGTCATATCGAGCGGGAAGGTCGCCGCGTTTGACCGGCGGGCGGTAATCGGCGTCCAGCAGCGATCTCGCCCGCGTCAGCGGCAAGCTCGGCCCGAGGTAGACGAGCGGCAGCGCGGGATTGCTCGCGGCGATCATCAAGCTCGTACGCTGCCCACCGCTTCTCCGAGCATCCGGTTGGCCCGCGGCCCGAGTCGCGCCGCTGCACCATGCGTGAAGAAGACGCTCCACGTCTCGGCTCCGGGGATCACGACCCGAACCACCGGCACACCGAGCTCCGGCCGCGTCAGATCGACTGCCACCAGCTGTTCGAACCCGATCGCGGCAAGCCGCTCAACCATGAAGCGGATGTCATCGTCGATGTGCTCGTATTCGTGCGAGGTCACCTCGCTGAACGAGCAGGGCTCGCCCCGACCGTAGATCTCGTCGGGGTCGAATGGAGCCGGGATGCGAACGATCTCGGTCAGGTCCTCACGACCACCCTGGATGTGAGCCACCCGGCTCTGGGCAGCCTCCGTGATCGCGCGACTGACCGCCACCCGAGCATCTGGGTGTGCGCCCGAGCCGCCATGCACCAGGTGCCGGCGATCGAGCTTGCGTTCGATGCTCACACAATCGAACGTCGGAACGCCAAGCGTCGAGGTCACATTGCGGATGTAGACGAGCAAGCCTGCGGCCCGCATCTGCTCCACCAGCTTGCGCGAGCGCTCGGGCAGCGTGCGCACGTCGACCACCTGGACCGGCGTCGTCGGCACGTCGTCAGCGGGCTCGTCGGGTGCGGCGGTCGAGAAGATCCGTCGAACCGCGTAGGCCAGCATCTGCGCCGCATCCGACAGCGCCACCGCATCGCGTTCGACCACCTCGCAGATCGCGTGGCAGATCGCCTCCTCGACGGTGTTGCCGGAGGCCAGGCCATTGGTGTGCGAGTAGTACATCTGCTGCGTTCCGGCCGCCGCCCGGTACGGGCAGACGACTGAATTCAGGGGCACGAACGTCGGCCGATCCGCGATCAGGTCGAACCCTTCGACCCACTCCAGTCGCAGGTCGGGCTCGTATTCACGAACGTGTGGCTCGATCACCTGGCCCGGATCGATGGTCGGGCCGTACTCCTCGATCTCCGCGCGCGTGCCACAGAGGACGGGCAGGTCGCAGCTCTCGCCGGTATGACGCTCGAGCGCCTCCATCAGGGCCCCGGCCTTTGCCGCCGAGCGCGTGGCTCCCTTCCCGTTGTAGTACGAGATCCCGTGGCCCGGCTCGCGCGGCCGAACCGTCGTGAAGTTCGGGATCCCGACGCGGTCCAGTCCGGTGACATCCGCCACGCGAGTCACCCCGATCGCCGACAGCAGCGGCAGCACCCGCTCGATCGTCTCCGTCGGCGAGACGACCCGGACGACGCCATACGACGCGTATTTCGGAGAGCGCACGAGGTTGGTCAGCCTCAGATGCCCCTGCCCACGCGGCCGTGCCTCCGGCGCTGGTCGGACCTCAGGCAGGTCAGAGACTGCCTCGATAAACCTCATGCGCCAAGCCCCCGTTATTCGCCCGTATTGCCCGTCTCGCAACCTAATGCTTGGCGGTGCCAGCTGTCAAGGACCGAGCCCGTCCAGTCCGCACACGCGCACCCCAGCCAGAGCGAGCGAGCCACGCCCTCACCGGCCGAGCACGCACGAGCAGATCCGCGCAGCCGGCGGAGATCGATCAGCGCCGCCGCCACCCGGACGTGCGGGCAGCCCGGCAGGCAACCCACGCACATGGGCCGCCCGCGTCATTAGGGCCTAGCACCGTCAAAGTGCTGCTGTTCTAGGTAAAGAAAAAGGCCCGCGAGTGCGGACCTTTCTTCGAAGTAGCGGGGGCGGGATTCGAACCCGCGACCTTCGGGTTATGAGCCCGACGAGCTACCAGACTGCTCCACCCCGCGGCGGACCCATATTGATAGCAGACACCCGCGGGGCGTCTCAAGGGCTTCGGGGGTGACGGCAGATGCCAAGACGAAGCTTTTGGCGATCCCGCTGATCCAGAGGAGGTGGCCGCACTCCGACGTCGCTCGTCCGAGGCCGCGCGGCCGCCCCGCCGACGCCGCCAACCCAAGGAGGGCGCTGCTCCCGCCACGCCTAATCCAAGAACGTGAACTCGTCAGCCAGCCCGGTCAGCTGGAACAGACGCTGGACCTGAGCCGGGCCGCGTCGTAGCGCGAGGCGGTGCCCGCTGGCCTGGGCGGTGCGTTGGGCGCGGATCATCAGGGCGAGGCCGGTGCAGTCCATGAAGTCCAGCCGGCGCAGGTCGATGACGATGCGCTCGGGACGGGCCTCCTGGATCTTGCGCAGCTCGTGCTCGATCTTTGGGGCCGATCCCAGGTCGACCTCGCCCTCGAGGACGAGGACGACTCCGTGCGGGTCGGCACGACGATGGACCTCGAGCGGGCGCGGGAGGGAGAGCAGGTCGTCGGTCATCGGCTCAGTGCCAGCTCGGGGAAGCTCGTGATCTCTCGGTGCATCTTCCTGAGGGCCAGGCGTTGCCTGCCCTTGACGGTGCCCAGTGGGATTCCGACCTTGGCGGCGATCTCGCTCTGGGTCAGGCCGATGAAGTAGGCCAGCTCGATCACCTGGCGCTGCTCGATGGGAAGGCTGGTCAGCAGTTGGCGGGCGTTGCGCGATTCCTCGCGGCTGGCCACCTGTTCGTCGGTGCGCTCGGCGGCTTCGAGGCGAGCGACGCGCGCGTCGTCGATCTCGAGGTCGCGATCGTGGCGGGCTTCACGACGTAGCCAGTCGATGCCTCGGTTGTGCACGACCGAGAGCAGCCAGGTCCTGAGCGTGCCGCGGTTCTGGTCGTAGCTACCGGCGGTTCGCCACAGGCTGAGAAACGCGTCCTGGGTGGCCTCTTCGGCGGCGCGTTGGCGACCGGTGACGTGCATCGCCAGTCCGAAGACCTGTGCGCTGTAGCGGTCATAGATCGCTTCGAAGGCCCGAACGTCGCCCTCCGCGACGCGAGCCATGAGCTCACCATCCTCCGCCGCGTTGAACCCTTTGTTGTTCACGGTCCCTAACTGTACAGCATCTGTCTAGAACTTGTATAGCTAAGGTCAAGATCAGCTACGATCCGGTCGTGGCTGAGACCGGGCGTCTGCGAATCGGCGAATTGAGCAGGCGCGTCGGAGAGAGTCCGGAGCTGTTGCGCGCCTGGGAGACGCGGTACGGACTGGTCGAGCCCGAGCGGACCGCGGGCGGCCTGCGCCTGTACTCCGAGCTCGACGAGCGACGCGTGCGGCTGATGCGCCAACACATCAACGCCGGCCTGTCCGCCTCTGAGGCCGCGCGCCTGGCAAAACGCAGCTCCGGCCCCGAGGAGGAGACGGCCTCGCTGACGCTGGCGGAGATCAACGCGGCCCTGGAGCGCAGCTTTGACGCGCTTGACGAGCGGGGAGCGCAAAGCGCCCTGGATCGCCTGCTCATCGCCGTCGGGCTGCGGCAAGCGCTGGTGGAGGTGATCCTGCCGTCCCTGAACCGCCTCGGCCAGCGCTGGGCGGCTGCCGAGACGACCGTCGCCCACGAGCACTTCGCTAGCAACATCATCGGCGGCCGCCTGCGCAGCCTCGCGCAAGGCTGGGGAGATGGCGTGGGGCCGCCGGCGATCCTGGCCTGCCCGCCGGGCGAGCTGCACGAGCTCGGGCTGGTGTGCTTTGGCCTGGCGCTGCGGGAGCGGGGCTGGCGAATCATCTACCTGGGCGCCGACACTCCCCTCGGCGAGATCACCGCCACCCTCGCCGAGGTCTCGCCGGCGATCGTCGTACTCGCCGCGGTCACCGCCCAGCGCTTCCTCGACAACGCCGACGAGGTCAAGGCGCTCGCCGCGCGGGCGCGAGTCGGGCTCGCCGGCGCGGGCGCCTCGGCGGCGCTCGCCAGCTCGCTCAACGCCGAGTCGCTTGCCGGCGAGATCATGGAGGTGGCTGACACGCTCACGCCGTGAGCGTCCGTGCGATTCTTCAGGCTCGATGTACGTCTCGCTATCCCGGCTGCGGATTCCGGAGGACGGTGCCCCAGATCTCATCGTCGCCTTTCGCGCACGCGCGCATCTCGTCGATGATGCCGACGGTTTCGTCGACCTCCAGGTCTGGCAATCGGACCGTGACCTCGGCGAGATCGTCATGGTCAGCCGCTGGCGCGACCGCGCCGCGTTCACGGCGTACATGAAGAGCGAGGCGCACGCGACGTCGCACGGCCGGATCGACCCCGCCCTCCAAGAGCTCATCAAACTCGAGCGCCTCGAGCACCTTCACACCTACGAGGTCGTTGCCGAGTGAGCCGGCCCCCGGGCTCGCCCAGCGGAGGGGCGCCGCCGAGCGTGGCGACGCTGCCTGACGGATCCGAGGTCGAGCTCGTTCCGCTCGCCCGCGAGATCGCTCGGCGCCACCGGCTCGAATTCGCCGACGAAGCCGAGCGCTACGGCGACCGGGGACTCGAATGGTGCGTGTACGACAACCAGTGGCTGCTCTCATGGGCGATCATGGCCACCGCCGGGTGGGGTGACTTCCACACCCAGCTGGCGTGGCTGGCGGGCATCCTCGAGAGCCGCGGCTATCCCGTGGACCGGCTCGCTCGCGACCTTGAGCTCGCCGCAGAGGTGACCACCGCCCCGCCGCCTCCCCCGCCGATCGCGGAGGTGACCGCCGCCCCGCCGGCGCCCATCGCGGAATCGGATCGGCTCCGCGCCGTGCTCCTCTCCGGCGCCGAAGCGATCCGCGCCCGCCGACCACCGTCCTCCTGAGCGAGAGGACCACGCCCAAGGGATGGTTCAGACCATACCCGCGGCCACTTCTCGGTCGGACACGCACGCCGGAGAATCGTCGTATCCGATGAACAACCGCCGCACGACATGAGCCAGTTCACCGTCGATCCTCACGCCCTGAACGCCGCCGCGACGACGATCGCGACGACGACCAGCGCGGTCACCACGGCGCGGAGCGCCGCGCAGTCGGCGTCGGGGCAGTCGGGCGCGTTCGGGGGCGAGCCGATCGGGGCGGTGTTTCTTGCCATGTGCAGCCGGGCGCAGGCGGCCACGACGGAGCTGGAGACGACGATGCAGTCGCTGGCGCGCAATGTGGAGGCGGCGGCGCTCGGGTACATCGTCACCGACCGGGGCGTGGTGCCGGCCAAGGCGCTGGAGGCGTTCTCGTGATCAACGGGTCGACCTCGAGCCCGGCGGGCAGCGTCGCGTTTCCCGACCCGCCGAAGGGGTCGCCCGGCGAGATTGCGGCGTGCGCGCGCACGCTGGCCAACGGCGGGGAGGACCTCGATCACGTCGAGGGCGGGCTGCGCAACGCGAGCTCGTCGCTGGAGTCCGACTGGAAGGGCTATGCGGCGGCCGCGTATCACGCCTCGTCGACGGCGCTGGCCTCGGTGGCGAGGGGCGGGAGCGCGGAGTTTCGGGAGTGCGCCCACGCGGTCTCGGGCTATGGCCAAGCGCTCGATCACGCGCAGTCGGAGATCCGGCGGCTGCGGACCAGCTACGACGACGCCAAGCAACGGCAGGCGACCGCGAGTGGGCTGGCCGGCCGGTTGGGCACCTCGCTGGCCGCCGCGCACAAGCCCGACGACATCACCCGGCTCAGCGGTCAGATCACCCAGGCACAGGGCCATGCCGACCAGGCGGGGATCGACGCCGACGGCATCGCGCGCCGGGCGCAGGCGGTCATCGACGACTTCAAGCGCCAGGCGGCCCGCTACCAGGGGATCCTCGAGGGCCAGCCGCCGGGCCAGCCGGCGAACCCGTTCGGCGGCCCGTTTAGCGGCGGCCCGTCGCCGTTCTCACCGTCGGGGTCCGCAGGTCCCGGCTTCGGCGTCCCGTTCAGCGGCCCCGCGCTCGACGGCAGCGGCGTGACGCCCGGGGGCCTGGATCAGTACAGCGGGGTGCTGCCGACCGGATCGGATCCGTACAAGAGCCCGATCCCGGGCTATCCGACCTACTGGGACAGCCGGCACGAGAACCTGACCTCGCCCGACGATCTGACCAACCTGATCATGCTCCTCGGACCGGTGGCCGCGGCGCCGCTGCGCGACCTCGGCGGCGATGCGGTGCGCGCGCTCGCCCGCGAGCTGGGGATCGGCGCCGGGGGCCGGGCCGCGGTCGACGCCGCGGGCCAGCAGGCGGCTCGCAACGCGGCGCGCGGGTTGGCGCGCATCGAGCGGATCCTCGCCGAGGACGGCAAGCCGAAGATCGGCCCCGACGGCCAGCCCGAGACGCTCGTCACGCCCGGGCGGGCGGCGGCGGCGCGCCAGGCCGAGGTGGCCAAGCAGCTGGCCCAGCGCGAGCTGCGGATCAAGGCGCTCTCGGGAGTCGGGCACGTGCTGGAGCAGGTCAAGCTCCTTCCGCTCCCGCCGGGCGTGCGCGATGCGATCACGACGATCGTCGTCAACCGGTTCGGCTACACCGCGGCGGTCGGGTCGCAGCTCGTGCGCCTTCAGGACCGTCTCACGGGCATCGGGACGCCCGCCGCGCTGCAGGCGGCGAAGCTGATCGGGCGTATTCTCAATGGGATCAGCCGATGAGACTGACACGTCGCAGCGAGCCGACGGGACCGGATCAGCAGACGCAGGACGACTTCTCCGAGGCCGTGGCGTGGCTGTGGCACGAGATCGAGGAGAACCTCGATCGCTGCCGGCGGCTGACCGAGCGGCGCGAGCGCATGGAGACCACGGACGCGGAGCGCGGCGAGGCGCTGCGGGCCGCCCGGGAGCTCGCCTACATCACGCGGACGGTGCTCGGGATGGTCATGTTCGTGATGCCGGCCGAGTCGATTCCCGAGGGCCTGCTGCCGGCGGGGGTCTACGGCGCCGCCGGGCGGCTGACGTATGCCCTCGTCGGGCTCGCCGAGGAGGACCCCATGCCCGAGCAGCTGCTCACCCTCGGCGAGCTCGACACGCTCGTCGCCCAGTACGAGCTTCAGCCGTGGTTCGAGCTGTTTCACACCGCCGGGCGTGAGCGGGAGACGTGATGACCGAGCTGCGCCGAGCCCTGTTTGACGAGAGCGACGCCCCCGAGGACCTGCCGCCGGACCTGCGCCGGCTGGCCACGCTGCAGGCCGCCGCCGCGGCGCTGCTCATCGACCACGCCGAGCTGTACAAGCTGCTGCTCGAGCGCATCGAGCGGGAGGGGTCCTCGCCGGAGCTGCGCGCGATCGCGCTCGACGCCGCCGGGAACCTGGGCAGCGTGCAGCAGGCGCTGCGCAGCCGCGAGGATCTCATCCTCGCTCTCGCCCACGCGCCCGGCTTTGCCGCGTACCCCGAGCTCGTCGTCGACCAGCTGTTCTACAGCTTCACGCTGCTGGCGGCTCCCGGCGGGGACGCGAACGAGCCGCCGGCGCAGCTTGACCGCCGAGACCCTCGACGGGCTCATGGCCAGCGACCACGTCCAGACGTGGCTCAAGAGCCTCAACGCCGATGTCGTCTTCTCCGGCCCGCTGGCCACCCGCTTTCGGATCGAGCGCGACGCCGCCGGCTGAGCGCTCCGGCGACCTCGCATGATTGCCGTCGACGTGGGTAGGGTGTCCGGACCGTGGCTGCACTCGGGCACGATCACTCGATCCACCGGATCGGCGCCGAACATGGCTCCTACGTGTGGGACCGCTCGCTGGCGCCCGCCCTGGAGGTCGAGTCCGGCACGGTGGTGGAGCTCGAATGCGCCGACGCATCGGGCGGACAGCTCACCCGAACCTCGCGCGCGGCGGACGTCGCGAGCCTCGACCTGACCAAGGTCAACCCGGTCACCGGTCCCGTGTTCGTCAAGGGGGCCGAGCCCGGCGACGTGCTCGTCGTCGAGATCCTCGAGCTGCGACCCCACGACTGGGGCTGGACGGCGATCATCCCGGACTTCGGGCTGCTCGCGCCCGAGTTCACCCACCCGTGGCTGAACATCTCGACCGTCGACGCCCAGACCAAGCAGGTCCAGTTCCTGCCCGGCGTCACCCTGCCCTTCGCGCCGTTTCCCGGCACGATCGGCGTCGCTCCCTCCCAACCCGGCAAGCACCCCACGCTCGTGCCGACCAAATGGGGCGGGAACATGGACATCAAGCACCTGCGCCCCGGGAGCACCCTGTATCTCCCGGTCGCGGTGCCGGGCGCGCTGTTCGCCGTCGGCGACACCCACGCCGCGATGGGCGACGCCGAGGTGTGCGGCACCGCCGTGGAAGCGGCGATGGACATCGCCGTCCGGCTCAGCGTGCAGAAGCACCGGCTCATCGCCTATCCGCAGTACCACGTCCCGGCCGGGCAGCTGGCCGGCACCGAGCACTCGAGCTATCACGTGTGCACCGGCATCCACTCGGACCTACTCGCCGCCGCCAAGGAAGCCACCTGGGGCGCGATCACGCACATCGAGCAGCGCTACGGCCGGACCCGACAAGAGGCCTACGCGATCGCCTCGGTCGCCGTCGACCTGCGGATCCACGAGATCGTCGACGCGCCCAACTGGACGGTCGGCGCCTTTCTGCCCGAAGCGATCTTCACGGACACCCCATAGCCACCGACGCACCCCCACCGGCCAAGCAGCCGTCCGGACTGCGCCGCGAGCTGCGCTTCTGGGAGGCGATCGCGCTGTCGATCGCGATCATGGCGCCGACGGCGGCGATGGCGCTCAACGGCACCGCGCCCGCGGCCGAGATCGGCCGGGCGGTGCCGCTGGCGTTCATCTTCGCCACCGTCGGCGTGCTGTTCGTCTCCTACGCCTTCATCCGCCTCAGCCGCTACTTCAGCCACGCCGGCTCGGTGTTCGCGTTCTCCGGGGCCACGCTCGGACCGCGCGCCGGGTTCTTCGCCGGGTGGGCGCTGCTCGGCACCTACTTCGCGTTCACGTGCGCGTCGACGGCGGAGGCGGGCGCGTTCGGCGTCGCCTTCCTCAACGGCGCCGGGATCGACAAGTCGGCCGACTACCTCGTGATCGCGCTCGTCGCCGCCGTCATCATCGCGTTCCTCGCCTACGGCGACATCCGCGTCGCCACCCGGTCGCTGCTCGGCTTCGAGGGGATCTCGGTGACGCTCATCCTCATCCTGATGGTCGTCATCGTCGTCAAGCTGATCGGCGGCTCGGCGCCCCATCACCAGGGCATCACCGCCCAGGCGTTCAGCATCCCGAGCGGCACGCCGTTCAGCGCGGTGGCGACCGCCGCGGTGTTCGGCTTTCTCTCGTTCGCCGGCTTCGAGGGCGCGGCGTCGCTCGGCGAGGAGACCGACAACCCGCGGCGTGAGATCCCGCGCGCGATCCGCAACGCGGTCGTCGCCAGCGGCATCTTCTACATCCTGTGCATCCTCGTGCAGACATGGGGCTTCGGCACCGACCCCGCCGGCGTCAAGGCGTTCTCGACCTCCGGCTCGCCGCTCGGCGACCTCGCCCACAGCTACGTCGGCTCGGCGATGGAGGACGCGATCAACGCCGGGGCGACGCTGAGCGCGTTCGCCAGCGGGCTCGGAGCGGCGACCGCGGGCGCGCGGATCCTGTTCGCGCTCGCGCGCGACACGCCGCTGGCCAACGCGCTCGGGCGGACCTCGACCCGGACCGGCGCCCCGGCCGGCGCGCTGACGGTGACGCTGATCGTCGGCGTCGTCGCGATCGTCATCCAGCGCATCGCCGGCGTGTCGGCGACCAACGCGTTCTTCTACCCCGGCACCCTCGGGGTGCTCAGCCTCCTCGTCGCCTACCTCGTCACCAACGTGGGCGCGATCAACTTCCTGTTCATCCGCGCCCGGCGCGCCCCCCGGTGGGAGATCATCTTCCCGATCCTCGGCATCGTGTTCCTCGGCTACACGCTGGACAAGAACGTGTTCGGCGTCGCCTTCCCCTACAGCCGGTTTCCGCTCGTCGTCGGAATCTGGCTGGCCATCGGGCTCCTCATCGTGCTCGTGACGCCGCGGCTGGCGGCCGCCATCGGAGCGTCGCTGGCCCGCGACGAGGGCCTCGAGCCCCCAACGACCACGGAGCCCACGCGTGCCTGACACCACCTACCACCCCGCCGCGAGCCGCGAGCTCAAGGGCTACGTCGCCACGCCCGTCGGCGAAGGGCCATGGCCGGGGGTCGTCGTCATCATGGATGCCCTCGGGCTCTCGGACGACATCCGCCTCCAGGCCGATCGGCTGGCCGCCGCCGGCTACCTGGCGTTCGCCCCCGACCTCTTCTCCGGGCGCGGGATCCGGTGCGTGATCGCCACCCTCCAGGCCTCGCGCTCGGGCTCGGGCGAGGCCTACGAGAACATCGAGGCGGCGCGCCAGTGGCTGGACGCGCGCGCGGACTGCACGGGCAAGATCGGGGTGATCGGCTTCTGCATGGGCGGCGGCTTCGCGCTGCTGTGCGCGCCGCGATACGACTTCCAGGCCTCAGCGGTCAACTACGGCGAGGTCCCCTCCGATGCCGCCGAGCGGCTGAACGGCGCCTGTCCGATCGTCGCCAGCTACGGCCAGCGTGACCGTAGCCTCCGGGGACGGGCCGAGCGTCTGGAGACGGCGCTCACCGAGCTCGGCGTCGAGCACGACGTCAAGGAGTACCCGGGCGCCGGGCACAGCTTCATGAACCGGATCAACGTCGGACCGCTGTTCGCCCCGATCGTCACCGTCGCCGGCTTCAACTACGAGCACGCCGCCGCCGAGGACGCGTGGCGGCGGATCCTCGAGTTCTACGCCACGCACCTCCACTAGCGCCCTCGCTGCAAGATTTCTTGCAGCGAGAAGGAGATGCCGTCACCGCAACGACGGCGCCGGTACCGTGTTCCCACCTTCAGCCGAGTCTCCGGGCCGCCAATCCGGAGAACGGGGAACCCGAGTCGTTGGGGCGAGTCCTGCGGTGATCCGCAGGAAGCGCTTGCTCACCGTCGAGCGAGCGCGAGCCCGTCAGCTAACCCCGCAGGCGCCGGCACAGCGCAGAGCCCTGCGCGACCCATCGACCCCCCATGCCCCGCTTCGCTCCCACGCGCCCGGCGCGCGCCCTTGTCCTCGCGATCCTCATCGCGGCGGCCGGCCTCGCCGCCGGCCCCGGCCCGGCCCAGGCGGCGCCGATCCGGCGCGTGCTGCGGATGGGCGATCACGGCCGGGACGTCGCGACCCTGCAGCGGTGGCTGAGCGCCGTCGGCGCTCGCACCGCGGCCGACGGCATGTTCGGGCCGGGCACCAAGCGCTCGGTCGTGCGCTTCCAGGAGGCCGCCAACCTCTCGCCGCCGAGCGGCACCGTCGGCATCCATACGCGCACGACGCTGCACGGATGGGTTCAGGGCGGACGGCGGATCGGTCAGTCGCGGGCCCGCGGGCGGACGGAGACACCGACCAGCTGGGTGTTTCCGATCGTCCCGCACCGCGTCGTCGCCTCGCCGTCGAGCTGGACCGAGGACCAGGGCGTCGACATCGGCACCGTCGGCAACGCCTGCGGCTCGGCGGCCACCGAGGTGGCGATGACCTCGGGGACGATCGTCCAGGAGGGGATCGATGGCTTCGGGCCCGACGCCCCGGTGATCAAGATCGACACCGGCCCGATGGCGGGCCGCTACCTGTACTACGGCCACGCCAAGCCGGCGCTCGTGCCGGTCGGCGCCCACGTTCACGCCGGCGAGCCGATCGCCGAGGTCGGATGCGGCCACGTCGGGATCTCCGCCGCGCCCCACCTGGAGATCGGCATCAGCGCACCCGGCGGACCGACCTGCTGTCCGTCGATGGGCGAGACATCGTCGACGATGGACGGCATCGTCCGCAGCCTGTTCGGCGGCGGTTAGTCCGGCCCCGGGGCCCTGCCCAGCTAGCCCAGCACCTGGACGACGATCAGGCCGACGGCCAGCACCGCGAGCGCGATCGACGCGAGATGCTCGGCGGCCACCCGAACCCGCTCGCCGATCCCCTGTCCGGCCCGCATCCCGACCTGGGTGAGGATGAACGCCTGGACCGCGATCAGGGCGATCACCGGGACGAGCGGGAGCCGCAGCAGGCCGAAGGCGATGCCGATCGTGAGCTCGTCGAGGCTGATCGAGAGCCCGAGCGCCACCGACGCGAGCACGCCGCGGCGCAGGACGGACGTCCGCTCGCCGTCGCCGTCGGCGACGAAGCTGTAGATCGCGAGCGCGAACAGGACCGCGATCGCCGCATAGACCGCGGCGGGACCGATGGCATGGCCGAGCCCGCGCCCGACGGCGATCCCGATCAGCGGCATCGCCGCCTCGAACGCGGCGAACAGCAGCGACGTGCGCATGCGTTGACGGCCGGTGGGGCCGCCCATGCCGAGCGCGATCGACACCGCGAGTGTGTCGAGGCCGAGCGGCAGGATGAGCGCGACGAGCTTGACGACCATCAGGCCCCGGCAGCCGGGGTGGAGCGGAAGCGGTCGATAGTCAGGGGATCGGCAGTTGCCGGCTTGTCCTCAAACCACGAGTCGACAACGGCGCCGATCGCCCACTACGCCGCGGCGGCAGGGGCGGGTGAGCGAGCCCACGCCTCCGGGGCGATCGAGGAACCGATCGCGGCCACGAGCGGGGCCGCCTTGACGAGCGCCTCCTCGAACTCCTGCTCGGGGTCGGAGTCGGCGACGATCCCGCCGCCCGCGCCGAGCCACAGCCGGCCGTCGCGCTGCTCGAAGGTGCGGATCGCGACACTGAGCTCGAGTCCCGCGAGCGGGCTCGCGAAGCCGATCGCCCCCGTGTACACCTCGCGGCCGGTCGACTCGAGCTCGGAGATGACGTGCATCGCCTGGACCTTGGGCGCGCCGGTGACCGACCCGGGCGGGAACGTGGCCCGCAGCAGCTCCCCGTTGCCCACCCCGGGACGCAGCCGGCCGCGCACCTTGGAGACGAGGTGCCACACCCCCGGGTGGGGCTCGGCCGCGGGCGCGCGCGGCGCCTCGATCGTGCCGTAGGCGCAGACGCGACCCAGGTCGTTGCGCATCAGATCGACGATCATCACATGCTCGGCGGCGTCCTTTGCCGAACCGCGCAGCGCAGCGAGCGCCGCCTGCGCGGTCGCCGCGTCGTCGTCGCGCCGGATCGTGCCCTTGATCGGCGCGGTCACGACGGCGTCGCCGTGGCGGCTGAGAAACAGCTCGGGCGACAGGCTGGCGATCCCGCCCCACGGGGTGGCGAAGGTCGCGCCGCGGGTCGGCGAGATGCGATCCAGCGCCCGGGCGTACAGCTCGGTCACGCCGCCATCCCAGCGGCTGTCAAGCCGCAGGCAGATGTTGGCCTGAAAGATCTCGCCGGCGGCGATGCGCTCGCAGCACTCGGCGACCGCCGCGAGGTGACGGCGGCGGTCGGTGTGGGCGAGGCGAAACGGCGCCGGCGCCCCCGCCCCGAGCGGTTGGCGAGGGGGAGCGGCGAGGCGGGCGCGCAGTTCGGCGAGGCGGCGAGCGATGCGCTCCTCCGCGCCGGGGCCGACGAGCGCCTCGAACCACCACTGCCCGGCGCGGTCGCGGCGCAGCACGTGGTCGTAGTAGGCGAGATGGAAGTCCGGCAGCGCGACGGGACGAAACGGATCCGGGGGCAGGCGTTCGATGCGATGACCGAGGCGGTAGCCGAGCCACCCGAACCAGCCGCCGCCGACCGCGCCTCCCGGCCCGCCCGCCCCGGCACCCGCCTCGACGCCGGGCAGCGCGTCGACCACGGCGAACGGGTCGTCGTCGGGGCCGGCGATGACGAGCGGCCGGCAGCCGACGATCGCTCCCCCGCCGGCCCAGTCGCCGGTGAGGGCGAACGGCCACGGCTCATCGCCGATCGCGCGCAGCGCCTCCTGCGCGGTGAGCGTGCCGGCCAGCGGCACCCGCTCGAGCTTCGCCGACGCAGGAATCGAGGGCATCGCCTAGGACGTTAGCCGCGCCGGCACGCCGGGCGCGAGCCCTCAGAGGCGAGCCGGCTGCTTCAGGCTGCGATAGACGAACTCGTCGGTCTGCGCCGACTCGCGCACCGCGACGACCCGATCGTGATGGGGCGAGAACTGGCAGACCGGATCGGTGGCCGTCGCCTCGCCGGCGAGCCGCAACGCTTGACAGCGGCAGCCGCCCCAGTCGGTCTCCTGGCGTCCGAGCGGGCATGTCCGGCAGGGCTCCTGCATCCAGTCCGTCCCCCGAAACCGGGTGAACGCGTCGGACTCGTTCCAGATCCATTCCAGCGAGTGGTCGCGGACGTTGGCGAAGTCCAGCCCGGGAATCGTCGCCGCCGCCTGGCAGGGCAGGACGTCGCCGTTGGGCGCGATGACCATCGCGGTGCGCCCCCAGCCGCCCATGCACGGCTTCGGGAGCTCCTCGTAGAAGTCCGGGAGCACCCACAGGATGTCGAGCCTGGGGCCGACGCGCTCGCGGAAGCGCTGGACCGCCTCCTCGCCGCGTCGCAGCTGCTCCCACGTGGGCAGGAGCGCCTCCTGGTTGAGGGTCGCCCAGCCGTAGTACTGGGTGTTGGCCAGCTCGAGCCGCTGCGCGCCGAGCTCCAGCGCGAGCTCGAGGATCTCCTCGATGCGATCGAGGTTCTGGCGATGCAGGACGCAGTTGATCGTCAGCGGGAAGTCGAGCTCCTTGGCCACGTGCGCGGCCGCGATCTTCTTGGCAAACGATCGGTTACCGGCGATGCGGTCGTTGTCGGCCGCGTTCGGGCTCTGGATCGAGATCTGCACGTGGTCCAGGCCGGCCTCCTTGAGCGCCGCCGCGCGCTCGCGCGTGAACAGCGTCCCGGCGGTGATCAGCGACGAGTAGAGATCGGCGTCGCGCGCGGCCGCGCACAGCTCCACGAGGTCGCGGCGCAGCATCGGCTCGCCGCCGGTGAGCGCGAGCTGCAGGACGCCGAGCCGGCTCGCCTGGGCAAAGGCGCGGGCCCAGTGCTCGGTCTCAAGCTCGTGGCGGTAGGTCTCGGCGCCGATGTCGACCGGGTTGGAGCAGTACGGGCAGTGCAGCGGGCACTGGTAGGAGAGCTCGGCGATGAGCGTGAACGGTCTAGGCGACGGCGGCATCGACCACGAGTCCCTTCTGCGCCATGCCGTCGACGAGGCCGTGCACGTCGTCGCGCAGGTCCGCGCCCCCGTAGCGATCGGCGAGGACGACGACGATCTCGTCGAGCGAGCGCTCCCCGTCGCACAGTTCGAGGACCTCGGCCGCCGTCGGGTTGAGCCGCACCGCGCCCTCGGGGACGAGCAGCACGTGCTCGTCGCGCACGTCGTCGTAGCGCAGCCGCGCGCCGGTGGCCAGGCGCGGGCGCGTCATTCCTCGGGCCCCGGCGGCTGGCTCTCACCGCGGTCGATGGCATCGAGCTGGGCCCACAGCAGCTCGGTCTTGAACCGCAGCGCCGCCACCGCGGCGTCCTGCTGGGCGCGCGTCGTGCACCGCTCGACGACGAGGTCGAGCGCGTACTGCGCGTCGCGGGGCGCCTTGACCAGCCGGGTGCGGAAGTACTCCAGGCCGGCGGGATCGATCCACGCGTAGTGGCGCTCGAGCGCGTCCAGCCGCACCCGGATCGCGGCCGGGCCGAACAGCTCGGTCAGCGACGAGGCGACGGCCTCGATCCACGGCCGCGAGCGCGCGAAGTTCACGTAGGCGTCGACGGCGTAGCGCACCGCGGGCAGCACGCGCTCCTCGGACTCCAGCTCGGCGCGTCCGACGCCGAGCGCCTCGCCGAGGGCCAGCCACGACTCGATGCCCCCGGGCTCCTCGCGCGTGCCGTCGTGGTCGATGATGCGCTGGATCCACTCGCGCCGCACCGCCACCTCCGGGCAGTTGGCCATGATCGCCGCGTCCTTGAGCGGGATGCACCGCTGGTAGTAGAAGCGGTTGGCGACCCAGCGCTGGAGCTCGGCGGGCGTGAGCTGGCCCGCGTCCATCCGTTGATGGAAGGGGTGCAGGTTGTGATACCGGGTCCCCTGGGCCCGGAGGGCGGCGATGAAGTCGTCGGGCGTCAGCGGCTCGCGCTCGCCCGGCGGTGCGATGGCACTCCCGGTCACAGCTCGATCTCCATGCCGTCGTGGGCGACCTCGACTCCCGGCGCGCAGCACGGCGCCGCGCTCGGGGGAGTCCTCGAACAGGATCGGGTTGCTGTTGTTGATATGCACGAGCACCGTCCGCGGTCCACTGAGCCCGGCCAGCGCTTCGAGCGTCCCGCCGGGACCCGAGAGGGGCACGTGTCCCATCTCGCGCGCGCTGCGGGCCGAGATCCCCAGGCGGGCGAGCTCGTCGTCGCGCCAGAAGGTTCCGTCGACGAGCACGACGTCGCTGGCGGCAAACCGCGCGAGCACGTCGTCGTCGAGGTGCGCGAGGCCGGGGACGTAGCTGAGGATGCCGCCGCCGACGCGGTCGCGGAACACGAACCCGCTGGCCTGCAGCTCCACGCCCGAGCCGTTCAGGTAGCGCGGCGCGTCGCCGCCGACCGCAAACGGCTCGACCTCGAGGCTCGACTCGTCAAGCCCGTGGGTCTGCTCGGCGGGCAGGGTCTGCCACTGGACCCCGCAATAGCTCTCGAGCATCGTCAGCACGGGATAGCCCTCGCTCAGCGCGCGCTGCACGCCCGCGTCGCCGTACACGCGCACCGGGGTGTCGGACTCGCGCAGCAGGAGCAGCCCGGCCGTGTGGTCGATCTCGGCGTCGGTGAGCAGCACGCCGGCGATCGGCGGCGCGCGCACGTCCTGAACCTCGGTGGGCGTGATCGCCTCAAGCTGCTGGCGCGCGTCCGGCGAGGCGTTGACGAGAAACCACGGACCCTCGCCGCCGCGGACGGCCAGCGATGACTGGGTGCGGGGCCGCGCGCGGACGCCCTCGCGCGCGGCTTCGCACGGCGGGCAGCGACAGTTCCACTGGGGAAACCCTCCGCCGGCGGCCGAGCCGAGGATCCGGATGCGCACGCGGGCGAAGGAAGCGGGACGCGGCCTCAGGCGGTACCCGAGGCCACGTCGGCTTCGGAGTCGTCCCTACCGGTAGTGCAGGTAGGAGGTGACCTCGGAACAGAGGTCCACGAACTCAAACTCTGGCTTGATCCAAGTCATCCAAGAGCCTCCCTCTTAGAGTGGTGGGCAAGTGTCACTCTATCGGAGAAATAGCACCCTCGTCATGACTGAGGTCAGACAATGCGCATCGAGGTAACCCCCCATACACCCGACGCGATCGGCGCCGACCTCGTCGCGGTGGCGGGACCGGCGCAGGCGGCCGAGCTCGGCGCTCCGGAGCGGGCGATCGCCGACGCCGACCCGGTCGCGATCGTGTACCGCGACGGCGCCCGGCTGGCGGTCCTCAAGCTCGAGCCCGACGCCGAAGGACTGCGCACGGCGGCGGCGCGGGCGATCCGCGCCGGCGGGGATCAGAGCACGGTTGCGTGGGCCCTGGACCACTCCCTGCCCGTGCCCGTCTCAGAGCAGGTGCGCGCCCTGGCCGAGGGCGCCGTCCTCGGCGGCTACGACGGGCGGCGCTGGCGCGGGAGCGGACCGCCGCCCGGCGGCGTCGCGCGGTTCGTCATCTGCGGCGCCGACGCGGAGCTGACCGCGGCCGCGCAGCGCGGCGGCCCTCGTCGCCCGCTGGTGCAACACGGCGCGGGAGCTCGTCGACGCTCCCCCGAACCTGATGTCGCCGGCGGCGCTGGCCGAGCGCGCCGCGGCGATCGAGGGGGTCGAGACGATCACCCTCGACCCCACCGTCGAGCGGCTCCCGGCGCTGGAGGCGGTCGGCGCGGGCAGCGTCGCCCGACCCGTGCTCATCGTCATGCGCCATCAGCCGCCGGACGCGCCGTCGCATCCCCAGCTCGCCCTGATCGGCAAGGGGGTCACCTTCGACAGCGGCGGCTACTTTCTCAAGCCGCAGTCCGACATCGTTCGCATGAAGGCCGATATGGCGGGCGGGGCGGCGGTGGTGGCGGCCCTGGGCGCGGTCGCCGAGCTCGGGCTGCCGCTGTCGGTCACGGGCGTCGTGCCGGCGTGCGAGAACATGCTCAGCGGCAGCGCGACGCGGCCCAGCGACGTGATCGACACGGCGGCCGGCCTCACCGTCGAGGTGACCAACCCCGACGCCGAGGGCCGCTTGATCCTCGCCGACGCGATCACCTGGGCCCGGCGTGACGGCGCGACGCACCTCGTCGACCTCGCCACGCTGACCGGCGCGGTGCGCACCGGCATGGGCGACGTCTACTCCGGCGTCTTCGGGATCGACGACGCCTGGCGCGACGCCGTCGTGGAGGCCGGCAACGCCAGCGGGGACCTCGCCTGGCCGTGGCCCCTGCACCCGCGCTACCACGCGTGGCTGGAGTCGACGGTCGCCGATCTGCGCAACTCGGCGGGCCGCAACTACGGCCTGGCGATCTTCGCCGCCGAGTTCCTGGCGCAGTTCGCCGGCGACGGGCCGTGGGCGCACGTCGACATGCTCGGACCGGCCCTGCCCGACGAGGACCGCGGCGACGCCTTCGGTCGCGGCGGCACCGGTTACGGGGTGCGCATGCTCGTCGAGCTCGCCACCCGCCTGAGCGCGGGCGCGACGGCGCAGACGAGGCGTTAGGCTCCAGCCATGGACGCCGGAGGTCGTGATCCGCGGGAGGCGGAGCCGACAACGCCGGGACGGGTGGTCGACGCCTCCAAGCTCGACCTCGCCGCCGCCGAGCGTGCCGCGCTCGACCTGCTGCGGGCGATCGGCGCCGACGTCGACTCGCCCGGGCTGCGCGGGACCCCGCGGCGTGTCGCCGCGTCGTTCGCCGAGCTCGTCACCCCCGCCGACTTCTCGGCGACCTCGTTTCCCAACGAGGGCGGCTACGACGAGCTCGTCGTTGTGCGCGACATCCCGTTCCACACGCTGTGCATGCACCACCTGCTGCCGTTCCACGGCCACGCCCACGTCGCCTACCTGCCGGGCAAGCGGATCATCGGGATCTCGAAGCTGGCCCGGGTCGTCGAGGCCTTCGCCCGCGACCTGCAGCTGCAGGAGCGCATGACGGTGCAGATCGCCGACTGGCTGGAGGAGCACCTCAACCCGGGGGGCGTCGGGGTGGTGCTCAGCGCCGAGCACATGTGCATGACCATCCGCGGGGTGCGCAAGGGGGGGTCAAAGACGGTCACCTCGGCGCTGCGCGGCTCCCTGCGCGACGATGCCCGCACGCGCCAGGAGCTGTTCAGCCTTGTCAGCTGAGCTGTCAGCTGACGCGGTGCCGCTGATCGAGACCGTGGTGACGACGACCGGCCCCGACGGGGTGGTCAACTGCGCGGCCATGGGCGTGCGCTGGGGCGAGGAGGAGCTCGTGTTCTGGCCGTTCGATGACACGCGCACCCTGCGCAACCTGCGCGTGCGCGGCGAGGCGGTCGTGCACCTCACCGACGACGTGCTCCTGTTCGTGCAGGCGGCCCTCGGCCACCCCCGCCCGGCGCTGCGCGCCGCCGAGGTCGTCGCCGGGTCGGTGATCGAGGAGGCCCGCGCGTGGCGCGAGGTGGTCGTCAGCGAGATCGCTCCCAGCGGCGATGGCCAGGCCCGGTCACGGGTGCGCGCCCGGGTCGTGGCCCGTGGCACCGGCACCGCCACCGCCGAGCCGCCGGGTCTATGCCGCGCCCGGCACGCCGCCGTCGAGGCGTCGATCCTCGCCTCGCGGCTGAGATGGCTGGGCGGCGAGCGCGTCGGCGCCGAGCTCGAGCGCCTCCAGGAGCTGGTCGACAAGACGGCCGGGCCCCGCGAGCGCGCCGCGATGGCCTACGTGCGCGACTACGTGGCCGAGCGGGTATGACCGAGCTCGTCGTCACCGCGCCGGCGCGGCTGCATTTCGGGATGCTCGATCCGGCGGGCGTCGGCGCGCGCCGCTTCGGGGGCTTCGGCGTCGGGGTGCAGTCCCCGCGCGTCGTCGTCGGGGTCCGGCCACGGCGCGGCGACGCGGTGATCGCCACCGGACCCCAGGCCGACCGCGCGACCGCCTTCGCCCGGCGGGCGCGGACGATGTTCGGGCTGGGCGGCGGCGTCGAGGTCACCGTGCACGAGGCGATCCCACCCCACGCCGGACTCGGGTCGGGCACGAAGCTGGGCCTGGCGATCGCGCGCGCGGTGGCCGGGCTGGCGGGCGTGCGCGCCGGGGCGGAGCAGCTGGCGGAGGCGAGCGGGCGCGGCGCGCGCTCGAGCGTCGGCTGCTGGACGTTCCTGGCCCCGGGGCTCGTGGTCGAGGCCGGCGTGGCCGACGAGAGTCCGATCAGCCCGCTCGTCGCCCGTCACTCGATGCCGGAGCGGTGGCGGTGCGTGCTCGCGCTCCCCGTCGGCATCGAGGGACTGTCGGGCGATGCCGAGGAGCGGTTCTTCGGCCTGCTGCACGAGCGCGGGACGAGCGAGCCGCGCGTGTCGCGGTTGCTGTTGACCGAGCTGCTGCCGGGGCTGCTGGCCGGCGACATCGACGAGTTCGGCGCGGCGCTGACCGCGATCCAGCGCGACGTGGGATCGATCTTCGCCTCGCGGCAGGGGGGCATGTTCCATCCCCACGCGGCGCCGCTCGTCGACGCGCTCGTGTCGCTGGGCGTCGAGGCGGTGGGCCAGAGCTCGTGGGGCCCGGCGGTGTACGGGATCGTCGACGGCCCCGAGCGCGCCGCCGACATCGCCGAGCGGCTGCGCGCCGCGGCGGGCGCGGGCACCGATATCCGCGCCGTCGACTTCGATCGCTCCGGGGCGCGGACCGCGCGCCGCGACTCGGCCCACGCGGCGGCATGAGGCTGCTCGTCAGCGTCGTCGATGGCGCTGAGGCGCGTCTCGCCCTCGCCGGCGGGGCCGACATCATCGACGTCAAGGACCCGAGCGAGGGCGCGCTCGGCGCCCCCGCCCCGAGCGTCCTCGACGAGGTGGTGCGCGTCGTCGGCTCGGCGGCCCCGGTCAGCGTCGCCCTCGGTGACCTGCCCGACCTCCCCCACACCGCGGCGCTGGCCGCGCGCGGGGCCGAGCTCGCCGGCGCCGACTACGTGAAGGTGGGGCTGCGCGGGGTCGACGCCCTCGATCGCGCCGTGGCGCTGATGAGCGCCGTTGCCGACGCGGTGGGACCGCGGACGGCGGTGATCGCGGCCGCCTACGCGGACGCCCGCGCCCTGGATCCCCCGGCGCTCGCGCCCGCGTGGCTGCCCGAGCTGGTGGCGCGGACGGGCATCGCGGGAGCGCTCGTCGACACGTGCGTCAAGGATGGCCGCGGGCTCTACGGCTGGCTGTCGGAGTCCGAGGTGGCCGAGCTGATCGCTCGCACCCACGCGGCGGGGGCGAGCTTCGCCGTCGCCGGGCAGCTGACCCGCGACCAGCTGAGCCGGACCCCCGCCGCCGACATCGTCGGGGTCCGCTCGGCGGTGTGTCGCGACGGCGATCGCACCGCCGAGCTCGACGCCGGTCTCGTCAAAGCAGCGATGGCCGCCCTGCATCCCGACGGCCGGCACCGCAGCCACTACCCCGGGCTGATCCGCGTCCCCACCGTGCCCGGCGCGCGCACGATGACGCTCACCCCGGTGCGATCCATCGCCTCCGGCAGGTAGGGGTCGACAGCGCGCCCGCCGCCCGCCGCCTGCAGCGCCCGCAGCTCGGCGGCGGTCAACGCGGGAATCGGATCTGACCCGTCCGGATCCTCGGACGGCCACTGGGCCAGCACTCCGGCCACCGGCTTGAGCAGGACGGCCTCGTCGGCGCCGATCGCGGCAGCCGCCAGGACCGCCAGCGAGTCGCTCGTCACCGCCCACGACTGCGGCACGTCGGAGCGCCGCTCGAACGCCGGCGCCGTCAGCAGCAGGCCGAGGCCGCGGGGCGCCACCAGCGTCTCGACCAGCTCGGCGGCCGGCAGCAGCGTTCGGAGCAGCACCCCGAGCTGGTCCAT
This sequence comes from uncultured Solirubrobacteraceae bacterium, assembly GCA_963744845.1. Classification (GTDB taxonomy): domain Bacteria; phylum Actinomycetota; class Thermoleophilia; order Solirubrobacterales; family Solirubrobacteraceae; genus Palsa-465. The sequence goes on along the minus strand of CAVUVE010000004.1, from coordinate 426,130 downwards.
CGCGCGCAGCGCCAGCACGTGGGCGACGTCGTCGGCGAGGCCCACCTCGGCGTCGACGGCGCGCACCGCATCGGCGAACGGGCCGCCTCCGGGGACGACGAGCACCGGCTGACCGCGGGCCCGCTGCGCCGCCTCCGCGCACGCCCGCCGCAGTCCGCCCAGCCCGAGCTCCCGCAGCAGCCCGCCCCCGATCTTGACCACGACCGGTGAGCGCTCAGTCACGCCCGAGCACCGACAGGGCGGCCGCCGCGGCGACCTCTCCCCCCTGGCCGGCGAGCGCTCCGCTCCCCGGCTGCAGGACCAGACCGCACCGCTTCACCGCCGCCTCGGCGAGGAACGTCCCGACGCCGACGGCCAGCACGCCGGTGCCGGCCGGCACCCGGCCGGCGACGCGCTGCAGGGCGGCGGCGATCGCGGCGACCTGTGCCTCGTGCACGCTGGCGGCCATCGCCTCCAGATCGCCGTCGCCAAGCTGCTCGGGGTCGGCGCACACGACCCGGGCCAGCCGCGAGCGCACCTCGGGCCGCGACGTGCCGCGATCGTCGGGGAACGAACACGTGCACTGCTCGGCGGTGAGGCTGCCGCGCAGCAGGTGGGCGTCGGCGCTGATCGCGAACAGCTCGGAGCTGACCGGGCACGGCCGGCCGCCGATCGGCACCGAGGCGACGATGGCCGCGATGTTCGTCCGCAGCGCGCCGGTGTAGACGAGCTCGCCGGCGAGCAGCCGCTCGACGTCGGTCCGTCCCCGGGCGGCCACCTCGCCGGCGATGATCGGGATCACGTCGGTCGTCGTGCCGCCGCAGTCGAGCAGGATCGCGTCGGGCAGCGAGCGCGCGATGACGAGCGCCGTCGCCACCCAGTTGGCGGCCGCGCAGCGCAGCGGCGCCGCGCGCGCCTCGTCGAGGCCGACGAGCGCCCCATCGGTGGTCATGACCCGCAGCCGGCGTCCCGGCAGCGCTCGCTCGGCGGCCTCGAGCACCGACAGCACGCCCTCGCGCTTGCTGGCAAAGACGTCGACGAGCTCGGCGGTCGTGGTCAGCGCGACCGGGGCGTCGTCGATCCCCAGCGCCCCGACGACGGAGGCGATCGCTCCGGCCAGTCCCTCGGGCTCTCGCCACAGCTCGAACGGCTCGGAGACGGTCACCGGCGCTCCGCCGCCGTGGACGACCGCCGCCTTGGTGTTGGCGCCGCCGACGTCAAGCCCGATCACCGGGAGCGGCAGCTGTCGCGACGCGGACATCGAGCGTCATTGCAGCAGCTCCGGGGTGGCCGGTGGGCCGTGGGAGAGGCGGAGGGGGCTTGGTATGTTGCGCGCTATGGCAGAGCGGCAGCTGGTGAAGTGCCGGCGGTGTTGGAACATGTTCGATCCCACCGAGGGCGACGGGGCGTGTCCGATCTGCCTCGCCCGCGAGGAGGACTTTTTGCCCTCGGCCGAGCGACGCCGGCGCAAGGGGGCGATGTTCGCCAAGCCGGCCTTCTTCTCCCAGGTCGTGGGGCGTCTGCAGTGGGACCCGACGCGGATCGACCTCGCCCCCGACGCCCGCGCGTGGCCGGAGCTCCCCGACGAGCGCCGCCGCCGCCTGACGACGCTCCTCGCCGGCTTCTGCATCGCCGAGGAGGCCGTCTCCGAGCACCTCACGCCGTTCGCCCAGGCGACCCCGGACACGCTGGTCGCCTGGGTGTTCTTCCTCCAGCGCCGCGATGAAGAACGCCATGCGGTGTTCTTTGACCGGATCGCCGCCGAGGTGCTCGGGCTGCCCGGGGACACCCCGGACGACCGGCGCGCCGCCGCCCGCGACCTCGTCCCGGCCCCCGTGCTCGAGCTCTTCGAGGAGCGCCTGCCCGCCATGGCCGCCGAGCTCGCGGCGGGCCAGATCGGACTGGATCAGGGGATCGCCATGTACCACATGGTCCTCGAGGGCAACGTGTTCTCGGCCGGCCAGCGTGCGCTGCTCGAAGACCTGGAGGACGGCGTGCTGCCCGGGGTGCGCGAGGGCGTCGAGCGCGTGGAGCGCGACGAGCGCTGGCACGTCGGCTTCGGCGTGCGCAACCTGATCGACCTCCAGCCCGCTCAGGAGCTCCTCCACGACCTGCTGGCGCGCGCCGAGGAGGCCGCCGAGGCCTGGGGCGACGCGGTGTCGCTCGAAACGCGCGAATACGTCGGGCGCCTCTGCGCCCGGCGGCTGCACATCGCCGGGCTCATCGAGGCGAGCGCGGTGGCGTAGCCGGGCCCACTCCCGGCCCCACCGTCACCAGGGCAGCCGATGCGGATCGTCCCCGTCCTCGATCTCAAGGGCGGCGTCGTCGTGCACGCCCGCCGCGGCGAGCGCGCCGCGTACGAACCGCTGCGCAGCCCGCTCGTCGACGGGTCCGAGCCGGTGGCCGTCGCCCGCGCGCTCGGCGCGGCGTGCCGGACGAGCACCCTGTACGTCGCCGATCTCGACGCGCTCGCCGGCGAGCCGGCGGACGTCGCGACGCTGGCCGCGCTGGCCGCGGTGGCCGACCCGTGGGTCGACGCCGGCGCCACCACCCGCGAGCGCGCGGCCGCGCTCGCCGGCGCCGGGGTGGCCCGCAACGTCGTCGGGACCGAGTCGCTGACCGCCGACGCGGACGACGAGAGCGAGGACGCAGGGGCCGGCGCGACCCCGCGGCGGGTGCTCAGCATCGACCTGCGCGACGGCCGGCTGATCTCCCCCCGCCCGGAGCTCGCCGGGCGCGAGGCGGTCGCCGCCGCGCCGCTGGCGACCGCGCTCGGCGTGCGCGAGGTGCTCGTCATCGATCTCGCCCGGGTCGGCAGCGGCACCGGGCCGCCGCTGCACGCGGTGGAGCAGCTGGCCGACGTCCTCCCCGGCGTGGCGATCTACGCCGGCGGCGGGGTCCGCCACGACGCCGACCTGCGCGCGCTCGAGTCCGCCGGGGCGAGCGGCGCGCTCGTCGCCACCGCCCTGCACGAGGGCCGGATCACGCCGTGACGAGCTCCTCGCACGCGCCGACCACGCGCAGCGTGATGTCCTCGTCGCAGATCGACTGCAGCGCCTGCCAGCCGGGGATGCCGTTGACCTCGACGACGACGATCTCTCCCTCGCCATCGACGAGCAGGTCGACGCCGGCGATGTCGGCCTCCACGGCGGCGGCCGCCGCCAGCGCCAGCTCGCACTCGGCCGCGCTCAGGGCGACGGCGCGCGGATGGGCGCCGCGCGCGATGTTGGCCCGCCACGAGTCGCTGACGCGCTCCATCGCGCCGGCGATCTCGTCGCCGACGACGAGCACGCGCAGGTCGCGACGGCCGGCGGGGGCGATCGTGCGCTGCACGTAGTAGACGGTCCGCTCCAGCTCGAGGGCGCGGAACACCCGGTGGGCGAGGTCGCGGTCCTCGATGCGCACGATGCCCGCGCCCATCGCGCCGAACAGCGGCTTGACGACGACGTCGCCCCCCAGCCGGTCAAACGCCGCCATCGCCCCGTCGTGGCGCTCGCACACGATCGTCGGCGGCGTCGGCACCCCGGCGCCGGCGAGGGCCGCGCTCGCCCACGACTTGTCGACGGTGCGCTCGATCGCGCGCGGGCTGTTGACGCAGCGGACACCCTGCGCGGCGAGGACGTGCAGCGCGTCGACGCGGAAGATCACCTGCTCCAGCGACCCGCGGGGCAGTCCGCGGACGAGCAGCAGGTCCAGGGCGTCGAGCACGGCGCCGCCGGGGCCGAGCACGTGCACGTCGCCGCGCTCGTCGATCTCGGTCTGCAGCCGGGTGGCGGGGATGGCGAGCGTCTCGTGGCCGCGAGCGGCCAGCGCATCGAGCAGCCGGCCGGTGTGCCAGGAGCCGGTCGCGCCGAGCACGCCGACGCGCAGCCGCTCGGTCACGTGGTGAACGAGCGCTCGAGGACCTCGGGCGCGAGGCCTCCGCCGTGATGGGCCCGTCCGGACTCGGTGCTCGTCAGGGTCACCGCGGCGGGGCTGAACAGCATCGGGTCGATGTCGTAGAACTTCCAGTCGGCGGCGGCCAGCAGCTCCCCGAACGGGGTGCCGAACGCGTCCGAGGCCGACGAGGGCAGGCGCTCGGCGAGGTCGGCGACCTCGTCGTCGGAGCCTTCGAGCCACAGGTGCACGGTGCCGCCGTACAGCATCGCGTCGTTGGTGCGCCCGATCGCGGCCGGGTCGTCGGCGGCCACCGGGGGGATCGGGCAGCACCCCCAGCCGTGGCGGACCCGCGCGGGGTCGACGTCGAGCTCGTGGAGCTTGTGCAGCGCGGTCTCCACCACGCGGGCCGCGATCTGCACCGAGCCGCACATCGAGGCGGTGGGCGCGATCAGGAACGTGACCGCCGACGGTTTGACCCCGCAGCGCTCGGCGACCTTGTCGACGATCGGCGACGGCGGCGCCTCACCGGTCTCGAGGCAGAAGACCGCCTGGTCGGCCTGCTCGCGCCACGCCAGCTCCTCGAACAGGTCCTCGGCGCGCGCCAGGAGCACGTCCCGGCCCGCTGGCCATCGCGAAGAAGTCGTCGTGCTCGAGCTTCCAGCCCGCGTACTGCGCCGCCAGGCAGGCGGCGGCCGGCTGGTCGACCGCCACGGCGATCCCGGGCCAGGTGCGCTCGCCGACGACCACCGGCACCGGGTCGATCTGGCCCAGGCCGCCCATGCACACGGCCGCGAAGCCGAGCCCGGCCCGCAATCCGCCGGCGGCCTGCGCCCCGCAGTCGACCAGACGCGCGCCGGAGTCCAGCGTGCGCACGTCGATGGCCAGCGCCTCGGCGTCGTCGGCCATCGCGTCCACGAGCGCGGCGGCGCGCTCGTTCATCGACAGACTCATCCAGCCCCTCCCTCGTCGAAGATCAAAAGCTCGCCGCGGGCGAGCTCGGTCTGGTCACCGGACCAGCGCGCCCAACGCCCGGTGAGAAACGCGTCGTCGACCGGCAGGTAGCGCCGCTTGAGCTGTCGCAGCTGCAGCCGCAGCGCCGGGGGCGAATATCGGACGGCGAACGCATAGCCGGGCAGCGGCTCCGTCGGCGCTCCCGAGGCGATGCTGCCCCGTTTGTTGCCCATCCCGGCCTCCGCGCCGACCCCGCCGAGCGCGATCACGGTTCCCGCGAGCATCCGCAGGCCGGCGCCCGCGCCGGCCCGTCCGCCGACCGCCACCAGTCCGCGTCGCAGGCCGGCGCCCGCCTCCTGGCCGGCGTCGCCGGTGATGACGATCTCGCCGCCGCTCATCCCCGCCCGGGTGCCGGGGTAGGCACCGCCGAGCCGATCGCCGGCGCTGCCGCGAACCGTGAGGTGTCCACCGCGCATCTCGGCCCCCGCCCACGCGCCGACGTCCCCATCGGCGAGGATCTCGCCGCCGGACATCCCGGCGCCGAGGTGGTCTCCGCACGGTCCGTCGACGACGAGCTGCCCGGTGGCCATCCCCTGCCCGATCCGGTCGATCGAGCTCAGGTCGCCGGCCACGAACAGGTGATCGTCGCCGGTGCCGGCCACGTCGAACAGCTCGCCGATGGTCAGCGATCCACGCCCGCAGCTCACCGTCATCGCCGAGACCTCGCGGGCGCCGCGCCCGCGCAGCCGCTCCGGCGTCAGCACCGAGGCGTCGACACGTCCCGGGGGCGGAGTGCGCAGGGTGAGAGACAGCGTCATGGCGGATCGCGCAGCTCGGTGAGCGGGAAGTGAAACTCGCCCAGACCGCCGCCGAAGTTGGCGGCCGTGACCAGGGCGGCGCCCGCGCCGGCGGCCGCGTGCAGCCCACGGCGCATCGCCTCGCGGACCTTGTCCTCGGACATGCCGTCGATGACGATCTCGTACAGCGCCCCGACGCCGTCGGGCACGAGCGAGTCGTCGACCTGGGCGCGCAACGTGGGGGCGAATTGGTGATTGGTGGAGGCCGGCATCGAGGACGACGTGAGCGCGCCGACCTTGCTGCCGCTGCGCACGATCCCGCCGGGGAACGGCAGGACGACGCCCTCGTCGCGTATCGCGTCGACCGCCGCCTGCGCGGCGCCGAGCGCGCGCGCCTCGTCGGCGCCGCCGACCACGAGGTTGCCGCCGCCCACGCCGGTGGCGACCCCGACCGACTCGACGACGAGAAACTCCCCCTCCATCACCGGGATGCGCCAGAACCGTTCACCGGAGACGACCTTGCTGGCCTGAAACCCGTCGCCGAAGTACCGCAGCGTGGAACCGAGCGCCACCCGTTTCTCGGCGTCGGGCAGACCGTCGAAGCACGCCGTCGTCGGGCAGGTCATGACGGACTGTCCGACGCGCTCGACCACGCGCTTGCCGACGCCCTCACGGTCCATGGCGAACAGCAGGATCGAGATGCCCGGCCGGCCGTCCGGGGTCCGCGTCAGGGCGACCTCGATCGCCGCCTCGCACTTGCAGCCGATCACCGAGGTGGCAAAGCCGGTCGCCGAGCGCGCGGCTTCGAGCGCCCATTCCTTGGTGGCGGCCGTGATGATCAGCCGGGCGTAGCGCATCGGGAACGCCTCGGCGAACGTGTCGGAGACCTCGGTGGCTGCCGAGCCGGAAGCCGCTCATCGTGGCACCGCCTCCACGATCCGCGCCGGCTCGCGCAGCGCCGGGTCGCGCACCGGGTAGTGCGGGAAGGCGACCGTGTAGCGCTCGCCGAACAGCGGCTCGAGCACGCGGTCCACCTCCGGATCGAACGCCGCCCGGCTGGACAGCAGCAGGCCCTCGTCGACGTGACGCAGCTCGCCCTCCTCGACGGCCACCTCGCCGCCCTTGATCACGTACCGGGGGGTGGCGAACATCTCCTCGCGGTCCTCGCGATCGTCGTAGATCGTCACGTCGGCGTCGGCGCCGATCCCGAGGTGGCCCTTGTCGAGCAGGCCGAGCCGGCGCGCCGGCGCGGCGCGGGTGATGATCGCGATCTCATTGAGGGTGTACTCGCGATCCAGGCCGTCGAGCAGAGCGGTGCGCCGGATCGCCTTCTGGTTGGCGCGGCCCATCTGATCCTCGCGGAAGGCGCGGTCCATGAGCAGGCGGATCAGCTTCGGATAGCTGAGGAACGAGCCGCCGTTGGGGTGGTCGGTGGAGAGCATCACCTGCCAGGGGTCCTTCCCGAGCAGGAACAGCTCCAGTCCGATCCCCCACTGCAGCGCGTGGACGTAGTTGCGCGCCCGGTAGGTGTAGGGCACGATCCCGCAACCGGTCTCGACCTCGGTGTCGTGGTTGATCCACTTGCCGCCGTCGAGATCGCGCAGCACCGCCGACACCGGCGCGTCGGCGGTCATCGTCATCGCCGGCCCGAACATGACCTGGCCGACATCGGCGGTGAGCTCGGGATGCTCGGCCAGGTAGTCGAGCAGCTCGGGAGCGCGCGAGCGCATCCCGCTGCCGGCCTTGCCGCCGTAGCAGTGAAACTGCAGGTGGGCGAAGTGCGCCTGGCGCCCGGAGAGCGTGCGCATCGTGTCGAGCGTCGTATCGGCGTTGCCGGCGACGCCGAGGTTGTTGGCGTGAACGTGGACGGGGTGCGGCAGCCCGAGCTCGTGCACCGCCCCGCCGATCGCCTCGAGCACCTGGCGCGGGGTCACCTCAAAGCCCGCGACGTGGTCGTCGAGAGATTCGACGTTGCCGTTGGACTGCTTCCACAGCTCCACCCCGCCGGGGTTGACGAGCTTGACGCCGTAGCCGCCGGTCGCCTCCAGCCACCACGCGATGGCATCGCGCAGCCTCGGTGAGTCGGCGCCGCCGGACTCGCGGATGAGCTCGAACAGGACCTGGTTGTTGCCCATCAGGATGAGGAACGCGGTGTCGATCATCGGCGTGTCGCGCAGCTCGGAGAGGACGTGGCGCGCCGCCAGGGGCGGAGCGGCCGCCTCGACGACCGTCGTGTAGCCGAGCAGCGAGTACCGGTAGCCGGTGGCAAACGTCGAGGGCACGAGGCCCCCGGTGCCCGAGCGCAGGATCTCGGTGCGCTCGACGGGATCGTCGCGACGCCCCTCGGGGGCCAGCCGGCGCGCGGCGTTGACCTTGGGACCGGCGATGTGGGCGTGGATGTCGACGCCGCCGGGCATCACCACCATCCCCCGGGCGTCGATCCGGCGGGCGTGCGGTCCGACGTCGGCGACGACCTTGTCGTCCTGCAGGCAGAGGTCGCGAACCTCGCCGTCGACGTCGTTGGCGGGGTCGTGGATCGCTCCCCCGGTGATCCGGATCGCCGTCACAGCGCGATCTCCTCGAGCAGCCGCCCGAGCAGCTGCGCCGCCGTCGGCGCGTCGGAGGCGACCGGCGCCTGCAGCGTCAACGGCACTCCGTCGAGCCGGTGCGCGGTGCCGCCGGCGGCCACGCCGGCCGGCGCCGTCTGGATCGAGACCTCGGCGCCGGCGACCGGCAGGCTGGACAGCGCGATCCGCGTGACGGCGGCCGGCAGCTCGCCGGACGCTCCCTCGATGCACAGTGACACGTCGACGTCCTGCAGCGGGGAGGGTCCGGTGACGAGCTCGGGATGGCCACTGGCGAGGTCCACGGTCGGGCCATACCCGGTCTGCCAGGTGAGCACGTCCTCGGCGCCCCGGGTCCCGGCGGCGCCCGGCAGCTCGAGCGAGACGACGTGGCGGTCATGGGCGAGCGCCCGCACCAGCTCGTGCAGCGCGAGCGCGTGCCGTTCGCCGCCCGGCCCGGCCCTCAGGTGGCCGCCGTACACGAACGTGGCGTGGGGCACGGCGACGAGGCGCTCCAGCAGGCCCTCGAGCTCCGGCGCGAGGTCGCGGGAGCGCAGGGGCAGGTTGCGCTGCAGGACGTGCAGGGAGCGCAGCGCCTCGAGGTCACGCTCGGGCGCCCAGCGCAGCCGCAGGTCAGCACGCTGCGCGGTGGCGGTGTCGCGATCGTCGATGACGACGAGCGCGCGCTCGCCGCGCCCCTCCGACGGGTCGGCGCCGAAGCCGAGGCGCTCGAGCAGCCGGGGATGGGTGCGGATCGGGTCCTCACGCCAGATGACGACCAGCTGGGAGCGATCGCGGATCTCGCCCAGGGTGGCCGTCGAGGCGCCGCGCAGGGCGATCGCCGGAACGCCCGGCCACGCGTCGGCACCGGCCGGACCGGCGCCGACCGCGATCAGCGCTCCGATCCGATCCGCGAGGGCGACGGCGGCCCGGGCGTCCTCCACGGTGGCCGCGCTGAAGCCGTGCAGCAGCGGACGGCGCGCGGCCCCCAGGAGCTCGGCGGCGCGCGCCAGCGCCGTGTCGAGGTCGGCCGGCTGACCGCCGATCGTCGCCGGTACGGTCGACGCCTCCTCGGGGCCGGGCAGGCGCTCGGCAAACCAGGCGGCGCCCAGTTCGCAGGGCGGCTCCAGGCGCACGTCGTCACCGGAATCCGCGACGGTGACGTCGTCGCAGAGCAGGCCACACCCGGCACACGTGAGCGGGCCGGGCGACACGTCAGTCACGGGCGAGCACCGCCTCGGGGAGCGCGGCCAGCAGCTCGGCGCCCCGCGCGGCGAGCCCCGGCGCGTCGTCGGTGTCACCGACGAGCGTGCAGACGGGGGCTCCGCGGGGGATCGTCTCGCCGCAGTGCGGGATGTCGCGCACGAGTCCGGCCGGCCACCAGCCGGGCTCCGGGGCGCGGACATCACGCTCGGCGAAGAGCACGAGCTTCACCTTCGCACACGACGCCGCCGGCGGCGAGCCGGCCGTAGCCAGGCTGACACCGCGCGCCGCGCGGACATGCCACTGAAAGACCCCCGGGCCGAACAGCTCCAGGGCCGCGGACGGGCGCGGATTGACCTCCAGCACCCACGCGCTGCGCCCGTCCCAGATCGCGTCCACCGAGAACGCCCCGCGCACCCCGAAGCGAGCCGCCACCTCGGTGCACACCGCCGCCAGCCGACCCTCGAGTTCGTCGCGCTCGCCCGCGGGCAGCCGCGGCGGGGTCAGGTTGCCGGTCCACTGAAAGCCCGGCCGGCGATGGAGCTGCTCGGTGAGGCCGAGCACGACGGCCCGGCGCCCATCGGCGATCGCCACCGCCGAGCACGACAGCCCCGGGATGTGGCGCTGGAGGATCTCGCTGGAGCGCAGCCGGCCGCCCCGCCACCGCCGCACGCCGCGTCCGCCGCCGCCGCGCTGGGGCTTGCGCAGCCACGGGCCCGCGTCGCCCCGCGCCGGCGTCTCACCGACCGCACGGATCTCCGGCGCTCGCGCCCCGGCCGCCGCCGCCGCGGCGCTCACCGCCCACGGGTCGCGCACGGCGCCCAGCCGCTCGGGCGGCGTCCCGAGCAGCTCCCGGCCCTCGGCCAGCCGGGCCACGAGATCGGGGCGATTCTCCAGGCCGGCGCCGTAGACGACCGCGTCGGCGTCGATGGCGCCGGCGAGATCCGCCATCGCGTCGCTGCTCGGCGCGGTCGCGACCTCGGCGATGGCGCGCAGGTCGACGTCGCCGAAGCGGTCGACCGCGGTCACCGGGTAGCCGTCGGCGACCGCCAGCTGGGCGATCATCCGAGCGCTGACGGCGACGACGAGGACCCTCACGGCAGCCTCACCCCCGACAGCAGCGCGGCCAGCAGCGTGGCCGCGACCAGATCGGCGGTCGTCCCGGGGTTCAGGCGGTGTCCGGCGTCGCGCAGCGACGCGTCGAAGTCGGCCAGCGACAGGGTCCCGCCGTGAACCTCCCGCGCCGCCGCGGTGACCGCCCCGGCCGCTGTGGCTCCCGCCTTGCGCGCGATCAGGGTGTCGGGCCGGGCGGCGAGCAGGCCGACGTGCAGGGCCACGATCGCCTCCAGCGTCGAGCCGCGCTCGCGCAGCGCGCCGCGCAGCGCCGGCAGCCCCTCGTCGAACACGATCGCGTAGCCGGTGGCGTACTCGGCGGCGATGCTGTCGCGGTGGGCGGCGGCGGCCATGGCCTCGCGCAGGGAGATGCTCGCCGGAGCTCTCACATCGTGCGCGGGCGCCTCGCCGAGTCCGCCGGGGCGGGCCGCGACGATCGCCGCGAAGGCGGCGGTGGCGTCGTCGACGTCGAGGCCGGCGAGGACCCGCTCGAGCGCCGAGCGCAGCGTCTCGGCGGCTGAGCGGGTAGCGGCGGCACGGACCAGGGGCGCGAACAGGAGCACGATCCCCAGGTTGGTGTTGGCGTCGGTGACACCGGCCGTCGCCTGCACCCCGTCGGCGATCAGCTCGCCGACGCCGCGACGGCGGGCCCGCTCGCTGCTCAATGCGGGCCCAAGCGCGAGCGCCGAGCGCACCATGTCGCCGTAGCTCGTGTCGGAGAAGTCGTGGGCCGGCGTGATGTTTCCGGGCTTGGCCGCCGACACCTCGAGCAGGCAGGCGAGCTGGACATGGCACTCGAGCGAGTCCCGGCTCAGCGTGGAGTGAGCTAGGGTTGCGTCCACTGACGTCACCATACGAGAGGGAGGTAGACGACATGGCAATCACCTTGGCGACTGGAGAGGCGCTGACCGGCGATGGCAACGAGCTGGCACACATCGATCTGCTCATCGGATCCAAGAGCGGGCCGGTGGGTGCGGCGTTCGCCAGTGCGTTCACCACCGAGAGCGAGGGTCACACGAACCTGCTCGCGGTGGTCACCCCGAACCTGGCGGCCAAGCCGGACACGGTCATCACCAACAAGGTGACGATCAAGGGCGAGAAGCAGGCCGTGCAGCTGTTCGGACCCGCCCAGGCAGCGGTCGCCCGGGCAGTGGTCGACTCGGTGTCCGACGGGGTCATCCCCAAGGACCAGGTCGATGACCTGTGCCTGATCGTCGGAGTGTTCATCCATTGGGAGGCCACCGACGACAAGAAGATCTACGACTACAACTACGAGGCCGTCAAGCTGGCGCTCGCGCGAGCGCTCGAGGGCTATCCGAGCGTCGACAAGGTGCTCGCCGACACGCCGGACGCGCGGCATCCGTTCGCCGGCGGCGCCGAGGGGTAGCCACCCGCTGCCGGGCCGGCGGGGGTCCGTTTCGTGACCGCGCAGGCCGGAGAGCCCCCGCTCGCCGGTCTGCGCACGGTCGTCACCGGCGCCAGCTCGGGGATCGGGCGGGCGATCGCGGTCGCCTTCGCCGGCGCCGGCGCTCGCGTCGGTCTCGGCTTCTGGCGCTCGGCGCAGGCCGCCGAGGCCCTCGCCGGCGAGCTCGGTCCCGGCCACCCGCTCCTGCGCGCCGACCTCAGCACGTCCGAGGGCTGCACGTCGATCGTGGGCGAGGCCTTCGCGGCGCTTGACCACGTCGACGTCTGGGTCAACAACGCCGGCGCCGACGTGCTCACCGGCGAGGCCGGCGGCTGGCCGGCCGAGCGCAAGCTGCAGGCGCTGCTGGAGCTCGACCTGAAAGCCACGATCCGCTGCTCGCGGCTCGTCGCCGCCCGGATGGCACCCGGGGCGTGCATCCTGAACATGGGCTGGGATCACGCCACGATGGACGGGATGGCGGGCGATGACACGCAGCTGCACGCCGCCGTCAAGGCGGCCGTGCTTGGTTTCTCCAAGTCGTTGGCGCGCTCCGTCGCCCCCGACGTGCGGGTCAACGTCCTGTGCCCGGGCTGGATCGAGACCGCGTACGGGGCGGGCGCGGACCGGGACTTCTACGCCGAGATCGCCGCGAACACGCCGCTGGGCCGCTGGGGCACCCCGGAGGACGTGGCCGGCGCGGCGGTGTGGCTCGCCTCGCCGGCCGCCGCGTTCATCACCGGCCAGGCGGTCAACGTCAATGGCGGCGCAGTTGGCTGACACGCTGTTCGTCACCGGCCGGTTGGCCGAGCCGGCGCTGCGCGGCGTCCTGGCGCAGCTGGGCATCGAGCATCAGGTCGCCGTCCTGAACATCAGCGTCGCCGCGCTCATGACGACGCGCTGGATCGCCAAGCGGCTGAGCGTCCCGGAGGGCGTCGACAACATCGTGATCCCTGGGCTCTGCGAGGGCGACGTCGACACCCTCCAGCAGGCCGCGGGGCTCCCCGTCCGCAAGGGCCCGGCCGACGTCCGCGCGCTGCCGGAGTGGTACGGGCACGAGGCGATCAAGGCGCAGCTCGGCGAGCGCGACGTGCGCGTGTTCGCCGAGATCAACGATGTGGAGTCGCTCACCCGCGAGCAGGTGATCGATCGGGCCCAGGCCTACCGCGCCGACGGCGCCGACGTAATCGATCTCGGCCTGTCGCTCGATCGCCCGTGGCTGGACGAGGGCCCGGAGACGATCGCCGCGCTGCGCGAGCGCGGGCTGTCGCTCAGCATCGACACGCTCGATCCCGAGCACATTCGCATGGCCGATGCCGCGGGCGTCGACTTCGTGCTCAGCCTGACGCCGGACACGATCGAGTTCGCGGCAGACCTGCGGGCGACGCCGGTGCTGATCACCGAGGATCCTGACGACCTCGACGGGCTCGATCGGATGGCCACCCGGATGCAGGAGCTGCACCGGCCGTACCTGCTCGACTCGATCCTCGCGCCGATCAACTCCGGCTTCGCGGCGTCGCTGGCGCGCTACGTCGAGGTTCGCCGCCGCCACCCCGAGGCGGAGCTGCTGATGGGAATCGGCAACCTGACCGAGCTCACCGAGGCCGACTCGACGGGAGTGACCGCGCTGCTCATCGGGTTCTGCCAGGAGATCGGCATCGGCGCGGTGCTGACCACCGAGGTCATCGGATGGGCGCGCGGGGCGGTCGCCGAGGCGGTCCTGGCCGCCCAGATCATGCATCTCGCCCAGCGCCAGGCCCGGCCCCCCAAGCACATCGACCCGGGACTCGTCACCACCCGCGACGAGTCGATGCGCGCCCCCTCCGAGCAGGAGCTGCGCGCGATGCAGGCCCAGGTGGCAGACCCCAACTACCGGCTGTTCGCCGACGCCGAGTGGCTGTATGCCTTCAACGGCGAGCGCTTCGTGCGCGGATCGAACATGTACGCGGTGTTCGACGAGCTCGACGTGACCGACGCCACGCACGCGTTCTATCTCGGCAAGGAGCTGATGAAGGCGACGATTGCCCGGGGGCTGCGCAAGAGCTATCGCCAGGAGGGGCCCCTTGACTGGGGGCTGCTCAGCTTTCCCGAACCTCGACGGGAGGACCCACGATGAAGAAGATTCTGATCCAGCTCGACACCGATCCGCACCCCAGTCCGTTCGACGCGATCGCCGCCTACGACGCCGACGTCGACATCGTGCTCGGGTTCGGCGGGGTGGCCGCCGACAGCCTCGACGCCGTCGTCCAGGGCGCGCTCTTCCCGCGCGGCCCCGACGGCCTGGCCAACACCGCCTTCTGGGTCGGCGGGTCCAAGGTGCGCGACGGCGAGGCGGTGTTCGAGGCGGCGCGCAAGCTGTTCTTCGACCCCTTCTCGCCGTCGATCATGCTCGACTCCGACGGCTCGAACACGACGGCGGCGGCCGGCGTGGCCCTCGTCCGCGGCGCGGTGACGCTCAAGGACGCCAAGGCGGCGGTGATCGGCGTCGGCCCGGTCGGTCTGCGCACCGCCGAGCTGTTGCGCCGCGAGGGCGCCGAGGTCACGATGCTGACGTTCCCACCCGACGTGTTCGAGGGCGAGCACCGCCGCGCCTCGGGCATCTCGGTCGCCGAGGAGGCGGGCTTCGAGGTCGTCGAGCCGCAGTCCAGCGACGAGCTCGATGAGGCGCTCGGTGGCCACGTGGCGGTGTTCGCCGCCGGCCCGGCGGGCACGCAGATCCTGCGGCGCAGCGGCTGGGCGCAGGCCGAGGGCCTGCAGGTGATCGTTGACTATTCGGCCGCCGAGCCGGTCGGCGTGGAGGGCGTCGAGCGCGACGACGACCTCGAAGAGGACGACGGGGTCAAGAAGCTCGGGGCGCTCGCCGTCGGCGGTCCCAAGATGAAAGTCCAGAAGCGCTGCGTGCAGCGGATGTTCGAGACCAAGGGCACGGTCCTCGATCTCATGGGCGTCTACGACGTCGCCCTGGAGACGCTGGAGTGAGCGCCGCCCGCCGCTACTTGGAGAAGACGAACTTGCCCATCGGCCCGGCGAGCGGGCCGTCGGGCTCGGGCCGCCACAGGACGGTGTCCTCGATCTTGCGCGCCAGCGTGAAGTCCTTGTCGGTGATGCCCCCCGCCGAATGGGTGGCGAGCTTGACCCAGAGCTTGCCCCAAGTGACGTTCAGGTCGGCGTGATGGCCCGCCGCCTCGCACAGGTAACCGACCTGGTTGACGGCCATCAGGGTCGTCGGCCACCCGTCGGTGTTGTACTTGCGGCGGATCCAGTCGCCCTCGTGATACCAGCTGTCGAGACCGAGCTCGGACAACTTGGCGGGGATCTCCTCGTCGGTGTAGGTGCGCTCGTCGCTCATCCTCCGATGATATGCCCCGCGTAGCCGGCGTCGACCCGGGAACCGTCTCCTTCGACCTCTGCGTGCTCCAGGACGGCGCCCCGGTCCTCGAGCAGGTGTTCGAGACCGGCTCGCTGAGCGAAGACAGCGCTCCGCTGCTGGAGGCGCTCGCCGGGCACGGGCCGTATGACCTCGTCTACGGCCCGAGCGGCTACGGCCTGCCCCTGGTGGCGGCCGCCGACGTCGGCGAGCGAGAGCTCGCCGAGATGGTGCTCGTCCGGCCCGACGAGCGCCGCGCCGACACCGGCGTCGGCGGCGTGCGCTCGCTGCTGCGGGCGCTGGCGGGCAGCGGCCTGCCCGTCGTCTTCGGCCCCGGCGTCATCCACCTCACCTCGGTTCCGGCGCACCGCAAGTACAACCGACTCGACATGGGAACCGCCGACAAGGTGTGCGCGGCCGCGTATGCGATCGTCGACCAGTCGGCCCGCCGGGCGATCGGTCTGCGCGACACATCGCTGATCCTGCTCGAGCTCGGCGGCGCGTTCACCGCCGCCCTGGCGATCGCCGGCGGCCAGATCGTCGACGGCGTCGGCGGGTCCTCGGGGCCGCTCGGCGTCCGCGCCGCGGGCGCGCTCGACGGCGAGCTCGCCTACCTCCTCGGACCGGCCCTGCGCAAGCAGACCCTGTTCACCGGGGGCGCTCTCGACCCCCGCGGGGGCGGCGGCGACGTCGCCGCCACCTGGGCCTCGCCGGCGCACGCCGGGGACTGGGCGGCGCTGCTCGAGGCCGCCGCCAAAGCCGTCCGGGCGCTGACGGTCAGCGTTCGGACCCCGGCCGAGATCATCGTCTCCGGCCGCCTCGCCCGCCTGCCCGAGCTCGTCGACACGCTGGCGGCGTCGCTGGCGGATATCGCCCCGGTCATCGCGCTCGTTCCCGGAGCCGCGAGCGCGGCGGCGCACGGCGGCGCACTTCTGGCCGATGCGCTGCTCAGCGAGAGCGACGCGACCCTCGCCGGTGTCCTGGGCATCCGCGAATCCCGCGGCACCGTCCTGGACCATCTGCGGGTGGCCGGCGCCGAAACGATCGCGCTCGGCTAACCGCCACTCCGCTTTGTGGTGGGCAGCCGAGTGTGTGTCACATTACACCGCTCCTGGCGGGTCCGCCATCGAATGTTAGGGTGGCCACACTCGTTTGTTCCTTGATGGAGGGAGAGAGCCGTGAGCGGAACCGCCGAGAAGACGACCCGCATTGGCGATGAGCCGGGTCTGGCGAAACAGAACGGCACGACGATCGGTCGTGTCATGGGCAGCGGCAACGTCGGCCACGCCGAGGAGGGTGCCGACGGACGCATGCACGCCACCATCCGGATCAACGAGGACGAGCTGATCTTCGATCCCGGGATCCTGATCATGCCGCACGGGGGCATCATTGACCTCGACCTCTACAACGACGACAAGAACACCCACTGCGCCGTCTTCCCGAGCAACGGCCACATGCAGTTCATCTGGATGGTGAACAGCTCCCACGGCACGGCGACCCTCGAGCTCGACGGCCCGGGCCAGTACTTCTATGGCTCCACGACGGGCAACGACGAGGGTCGAGGGCTGACCGGGTCGATCGTCGTCTCGGGGGACACGCCGCCCGAAGCCAAGCTCGACCGTCCGCCCCAGCCGCAGCCGTAGAGAGAGGAGCTACTCATGGCAACGTATGTCGAAGCAGGTCACGCGAGTGACTTCACCAACCTGAGCGATACGGTCGGCAAGGCGCCGGCGGTCACCAAGAACGTCAACTACGAGCGCATCCTCAACGCCCGCGAGGCCGAGCCCCAGAACTGGATCACGTACTACGGCGGCTACGACGGGCAGCGTTACAGCCTGCTCGATCAGATCAACGCCTCGAACGTCAAGAGCCTGACGCCGGCGTGGGTGTTCCAGGCCGGAACGGTCGGCATGCAGTCGGGCGCGGGGACGTATTCGATGGAGGCCTCCCCGATCGTCGTCGACGGCGTCATGTACCTGACCGGGTACGACGGCTGGGTATGGGCGCTGGACGCGGCCACCGGCCAGGAGCTGTGGCGCTACAAGCACGCGTCGCCGTACGACATCTCGCTGTGCTGCGGCAACGTGAACCGTGGCTGCGCCGTGGCCGAGGGCAAGGTGTTCGTCACCACCCTCAACGCCCACGTGCTCGCGCTTGACGCCGAGACCGGCAAGATCGTGTGGGACAAGGTCTACGGCGACGTGCGCGCCGGGGAGAGCGCGACGGTCGCCCCGCTGATCGTCAAGGACATGGTGATCGTCGGAAGCTCCGGCGGAGAGTTCGGGGTGCGCGGCCACGCCGACGCCTTCAAGCTCGAGAACGGAGAGCACGTCTGGCGCTGCTACATGGTCCCCAAGCCCGGCGAGCCCGGATCGGAGACCTGGCCGGCTGACGGCGACGCGTGGCAGCGGGGCGGCGGGAACTGCTGGATCACGCCGACGTTCGACGCGGAACTCAACCGGCTGTACTTCAACACCGGCAATCCGTGCCCCGACTTCGACGGGGCCGTCCGCGAGGGCGACAACCTGTTCACCGACTCCGTGGTCGCGGTCGACCCCGACAACGGCCAGATCCTCGACCACTACCAGTACACCCCGCACGACGTGTGGGATTACGACTCGACGATGGAGAACATCCTGTTCGACCTCGACGGCAAGAAGCTGTCGGCGCACTTCGACAAGAACGGATACCTGTTCATCCTCGATCGCACCGATTGCTCGCTCGTGCGGGTCGTGCCCTTCGTCGATCGCATCACCTGGGGCGAGATCGACGCCAACGGCAAGGTGACGCCCAAGGTGTATCCCGACAAGGAAGGGGACCCGGTCCACTTCTGGCCGGGGCCGGCCGGCGCCAAGGAGTGGACGCACGCGGCCTACAGCCCCAAGACCGAGCTGCTCTACTGCCCGGTGCAGGACATCGGCGCGACGGCCACCCGGCGCCGGCGGGAGTTCAAGGAGAGCATCCCGTACTGGGGCGCGGGCGTCGCCGTCGACGGCGAGGACGTCGCCGGGTCGATCAGCGCGTTTGACCCGCGGACCGGCCAGGAGACGTGGCGCTGGCGTCACGACTACCCGATGTGCGCGTCGGTGCTGGCCACGGCCGGCGACCTCGTGTTCGCCGGCGAGCCGTCGGGCCGGTTCAACGCGCTGAACGCGAGCACTGGCGAGCAGCTGTGGCAGTTCCAGTGCGGCAGCGGTCACCACTCGAGCCCGTCGACCTACAGCGTCGACGGCCGGCAGTTCGTCGTGGTGCCCACCGGCTGGGGCGGCTGGGTCGAGGGCTTCCTGCCCGCGATGCTCAGCGCGCGCGCCGGCAGCGCCGTGTTCGCGTTCGCCCTGCCGGAGTAGTCCTCCGCACCATCGAGGCGGTCCGCGATCTGCCACGCCCTCCGCGGGCGTGGCAGATCCGGCAGCCGTCGTGACGGACCTGGTACGACCGACTTCACCCGACTGGGAGAGACCACATGATCGGCAGTCTGCTCATCCTGGGGTTCACGCTCAGCTTGGATAACTTCCGCACGGCGGTTGTCCTCGGGGCGATCCGGCTCAGCTGGCGCCGCTCCGCGCAGGTCGCCGTGGTGTTCGGGTTCTGGGACGGCCTCGCGCCCCTCGTCGGCATCCTCGTCGGCGATTACGTCGGCCAGCAGATCGGCTCCACGGCCGACTACGTGGGGGCGGGCGCCCTCGCCGCCTACGGGCTGTTCCTCGTCATTCAGGCGTGGCGGACGCCGGAGCCCGAGGAGCCCGACCAGCGGTGGGCGCTGTTCGGTCTGCCGGTGCCGCTCAGCGTCGACAACGTCGTCGCCGGCACCAGCCTCGGTCTGCTCGGCTTCTCCCCGTGGTTGGCCCCGCCGCTGTTCGGCGTCATCACGGCGCTGATGACCCTCGTCGGGCTCCAGCTCGGCCGGGTGCTGGCCCGCTTCATCCACATCCGCTCCGATCTGCTGACCGGGGTGGCCCTCCTGGCGATGGCCGTCCTCGTCGAGATGGGGCTGATCACCTAAGCAGGGGGCGAGCCGGCCACCCACCGGCCGGCCACCATCGTCGCCTGCGCGCGCAGGTCCTCGCCGAGGACGACGAGGTCGGCGTCGTAGCCGGCGGCGATCGCGCCCTTGCGGTCGTGGAGCCCGAGCAGCGCCGCCGGGTTCGCCGCGCCCATCGTCACCGCCTCCTCGACGGTGACGCCGAGAAACCGCACCGCGTTGGCGAGCGCCGCGTCCATGGTCAGGGTCGAGCCGGCGATCACGGCGCTGCCGGGGAGCGTGGCGCGTCCGCCGCGGACCGACAGCGTCGCGCGGCCGAGCGTGTAGTCACCGTCGCCCATCCCGGCGCCTGAGATCGCGTCGGTCACCAACCGCAGCCCGGAGGTCCCCTTGGCGCGCAGCGCCAGCCGCATCGCCACGGGATCGACGTGGACGCCGTCGCAGATCAGCTCGCAGCTGAGCCCGTCGAGATCGAGCGCCGCGCCGGTCAGCCCCGGCCGCCGGTGGTGAAACGGCGCCATCGCGTTGAACAGGTGGGTCACCGAGCGCGCGCCGGCGTCGACGGCCGCGCCCGCCGCCTCATACGTGGCCTCGCTGTGGCCGAGCGAGACGACGACCCCGGCCGCGGCGAGCGCGGCGATCAGCTCGAGCGCGCCGTCAAGCTCGGGGGCGACCGTCATCATCGTCACCGCACCGGCGGCGAGCAGGCGCGCCAGCACCGACGGCGAGGGCTCGAGGAACGTCTTCGCATCCATCGCTCCCGGACGCTCGCGATGCAGGAACGGGCCCTCCAGGTGGGCACCGAGGACCACCGCCGCGCTCGACGCCGCCCCGATCGCCCGCAGCGAGCGCTCGAGCTCGTCGATCCCCGCCGAGGCGGTCGTGGCCAGCAGCGATGTCGTCCCGTGGGCCACGTGGAAGTCCGCCACCGCCGTCACCTCCTCGGGGTCGGCGGTGTTGCACTGGGCCCCGCCGCCGCCGTGGACGTGGGTGTCGATCAACCCGGGGATCAGCCAGCGGTCGCCGCACGAGACGACGTCACCGGCCCGCCCGGGGAGCACCGCGGCGATCCGCCCGTCGCTGACCGAGACCGTGGCCTCGAGCGTCGCGCCAGGCGTCACCACCCGCCGGCTGTGGACCCGCATCGTCCCGATACCAGCCCCGACCTTCGCGCTCCTCAACCGGATCGAGAGCCACTTCCGCGTGCCCTGAGCCGATAGCGGGCCGCCGCTCGGGCTTGGCGTAGCAGGGCGCCGAGGCGCGGCGGAGTGATCACGCCGAGTTGCAGCATCGAGACGAGGTCGTCTCGCGTGGCCCAGTGCTCGGCGAGCTTGCCATCGTCAACACGGAACCAATGGCTCTGTTCAGCCCGCCACCTCTTGCCACTCGGCGGAAGAAAACCGTTGAGCTTCCCGGTGTTGCTGCCCTCCGCGGTGATGCGAGCGGCCACGATGTCGCCCTCGGCCACCATGTGCTCAATCGTCATATGAAGGTCTGGGAACTGCGTCAGCAGCCACTCGACGGTGCCGCGCATGGCCTGCGGCCCGTCAACCTGACCCGGCGCCGATGAGGCGAACGGAGCGGCGGCGTGCTCGATGAACACCGTGGCCATGAGCTCTTCACATGCCGCGAAGTTCCGACAGTTCCAAATCTCCTCGAAGTGCCGTCGCACAAGGTCCTTGTTGTCCTCGTCCGTCACGTCTCCTCCAGGCAGGGTGCCGTGAGGGTACAGCGAGGCCGAATGACGCCGCACTCGCGCGTAGTCATTGACGGGGCGGCTACAGCTGCCGCGAGGACCAGAGCAGACCGGAGAGGATCACGGTGACGATCGACACCACCAGCCCGACCACCCAGCCCTGGGACTTGCTCGAGACCATGATCGCGGCGATCGCGACGCCGATGCCGACGACGCCGCAGGTGGCGATCAGCCGGACGATCAGCCGCTCGAAGCGAGACCGGCGCCGCTCGCGGCCGGGGAGCATGTTGCGCGAGGGCTCGTGCGCCGGGGGGCGCTCCGTATAGAGCGGGGGCGTCTCGGCGGCCGCACCCGAGGTCTCGGCCGCGCCCGGGGGCTCGGCGGCGGGGGTTGACTCGAGCTCGGCGCCCGGGCCGGCGGCCTCGTCGCGGGGGGCGACGAGCGGGTCGTCGCTCCCTTGGGAGGGGTCCGGCGCGGGAGGATCCGGCTCAACGCTCACTTCATCGGTGTGTATCACCCGCACCAGCGCGCGGCAAACAACGCACCCGCAAGTACCATCGGCCTACCTGTGACCACGCCCGATGCCACCGCCACCGTGGCCGACGTCATCGGCGCAACGATCGCCGCCCAGGGAGTGCACGAGGCGTTCGGCGTGCTCGGGAGCGGCAACCTGGTCGTCACCAACGCCCTCGCCCGCCACGGCGCGCGCTTCCGCGCCGCCCGTCACGAGGGCGGCGCGATCTGCATGGCCGACGGCTATGCCCGGGTCAGCGGCCGCGTCGGGATCTGCAGCGTGCACCAGGGCCCCGGCTTGACCAACGCGATGACCGGGCTCGCCGAGGCGGTGAAGAGCCGCACGCCGCTGCTGGTGCTGGCCGCCGAGTCGCCGTCGGCCGACCCGCACTCCAACTTCCGCATCGACCAGCGCGGCCTCGCCGAGTCGGTGGGAGCGATCGTCGAGCGGCTCCACGGTCCCGAGACGGCGGCGGCCGACGCGCTGCGCGCCTATGACCGCGCCGTCGTCGCCCGCCGCCCGGTGGTCCTCATGCTCCCGGTCGACATCCAGGCCATGCCGGTACCCGACGCCGGGACGCGCGTGCCCCGCGCCCTGCGCCCGCTCGTGGCGCCGCCGCCGACCGCGGAGGCCGTCGCCGCCGTGGCGCAACGGCTCCAGAGCGCCCGGCGCCCGGTGATCATCGCCGGCCGCGGGGCGGTCCTGGCCAACGCCGGGCACGAGCTGGAGGGGCTGGCCGACCTGATCGGCGCCGTGCTCGCCACCTCGGCTCCCGCCCACGGACTGTTCGCCGAGAATCCATGGTCGCTGGGGATCTCGGGAGGCTTCGCGTCGCCGGTCGCCTCGGCGCTCATCGGCCAGGCGGACCTGATCCTCGTCGCCGGGGCCTCGCTCAACCACTGGACGACGCGCCACGGCGATCTCATCGCCGACACCGCGACGCTCGTGCACATCGATGTCGACGCCGCCGCGATCGGACGGCACCGGCTGGCCGACCTGGCGCTCGTCGGCGATGCGCTGGCGGCGGCGCGGCTGCTCATCCACGAGCTCACCCGCCGCGGCCACCACAGCGCCGGCCTGCGGACGCCGCCGGTGGCCAATCGCATCGCCTCGCACCGCTGGGACGAGGTGCCGTTTGACGACGCCACCACCGACGCCGATATCGACCCGCGGACGTTCAGCATCGAACTCGAGCGACGGCTCGGCCCCGACAAGGCGGTCGCCGTCGACTCCGGCGCGTTCATGGGCTACCCGTCGATGTACCTGTCGGTGCCCGACGCGCGCGCCTGGGTGTTCGCCAACGGCTTTCAGTCGGTCGGCCTCGGCCTCGGCACCGCGATCGGCGCGGCCGTCGCCCGCCCCGACCGGCCGACGGTGGCCGCCCTCGGCGACGGCGGCGCGTTCATGGCGCTCGCCGAGATCGAGACCGCCGTGCGCCTCGACCTCAAGCTGCTGGTGGCGATCTACGACGACCGGGCGTACGGCGCCGAGGTGCACCACTTCGCGCCCGCCGGCCACGACGTCTCGCGGGTGCAGTTCCCTGACGCCGATCTGGCGGCCATCGCCCGCGGGGCGGGGGCGGAGGCGATCACCGTGCGCAGCGTGCTCGACCTGCACCGGGTCAGCGAGTGGCTGGCCGAGCCCTCGCCCCGTCCCCTCGTGCTCGACGCCAAAGTCAACCCGGCGATCTGTGCGGAATGGCTCGCCGAGGCGTTTCGCGCCGGCTGATCTGCCCGACCCCACGAGGAGCCCTGACGACGCCATGCCCGACTCCCCCGCCACCCCGCTCGCCGGCCTGCTGGCCGGGCTCGCCGACGGCCGTGTCGAGATCGTCGACCTCACCCAGCCGCTGTCCGAGACGACGCCGGTGATCCAGCTGCCGCCGCCGTTTGTCAACACGCCGGGACTCAGCCGGGTGCCGATCAGCCAGTACGACGACCGCGGTCCGGCATGGGCGTGGTACACGCTGACCCTCGGCGAGCACGTCGGCACCCACGTCGACGCGCCGATCCACTGGGTCACCGGCCGGGACGGCCCGGACATCGGCTCGATCGCCGCCGAGACGCTCGTCGGGCCGGCGTGCGTCATCGACAAGACCGCCGAGACCGAGGCCGCCGGCGGCGACTACCTGCTGACGGTGGGCGACCTCGACGCCTGGGAGCAGGCGAACGGGCGCATCCCGGACGGCGCCTGGGTGCTCTTGCGCACCGGCTGGGGGTCGCGCGCCCAGGACTCCGAGCGGTTTCTCAACGTCGGGCCCGACGGCCCGCGCACCCCCGGGCCCGACGTGGCGGCGGCACGGTGGCTCGCCCACGAACGGGCGATCGCCGGCTTCGGCACCGAGACGGTGGGCATCGACGCCGGCAGCGCCGGAGCCATGGACCCCCCGTTTCCGCTGCACAACTTCCTCCTCGGCGCCGGCCGGCTCGGGCTCACCCAGCTGGCCAACCTCGAGCGACTGCCCGTGACCGGCGCGCTGCTCGTCGTCGCCCCGCTGCGCCTCGTCGGCGGGACGGGCAGCCCCAGCCGGGTCTACGCGTTCGTCTCCCCGTAGCGTCAGAGCGTCTCGGGCACCCCGAAGCGCGACAGCAGCCCGCCGTCGTAGAAGCGCGTCACCGATTCGACTCCGTCGTCGCGGACCGACAGGACGAACAGACCCGAGCGCTCCCAGCGGCCGTCGACGAGCAGGTAGTAGGCGTACGCCGGCTGGCCGTTGGCCCCGGTGGCGACAAACCGCCACGGCGCCGCGCGGCGCCGCAGATGACGCTCGCGCAGGAACGCCTCGACGGCGGGCCGGCCCTGATGCCACTCCGGTTGGGGCGGCATGCTGACGACGGCGTCCTCGGTCAGCAGGGCCACGACCGACTCGATGTCGTCGCGCTCGAACGCCTCGGCAAAGCGCGTCACCAGCTCCCGATCTGACTCCGGGAGGCTCAGCCGCTCGCGGCGGATCGGCACGCGCGCCTCCAGCGCGCCCCGGGCCCGCTGCAGGGCGCTGTTGACCGAGGCCGGCGTCGTGGCGAGCATCTCAGCCACCTCGTCGGCGTGAAAGCCGAGCACGTCGCGGAGCACGAGCACGGCCCGCTGGCGCGGCGCCAGGTGCTGCAGGCCGGAGACGAACGCGAGCGCGACCGCCTCCTTGGCCTCGTAGCGGGCCTCGGGGCCGGGCGCGGCGTCGACGATGCCGTCAAGCAGCCGGTCGGGGTAGGGCTCCAGCCACGTGACCTCGGAGTAGTTCTCGGCGGAGTGCGCCAGCTGGGGGCGGCGGTCACGGTCGCGCAGCGCGTTCAGGCAGCGGTTGGTGGCGATCGTGTACAGCCACGCGCGCAGTGAGGACCGGCCCTCGAACTGCTCCAGACCCCGCCACGCGCCGAGCAGCGTCTCCTGCAGCAGGTCCTCGGCGTCCTGGAGCGAGCCGAGAATCCGGTAGCAGTGCAGCTGCAGCTCGCGGCGGTAGGGATCGGTCAGTCGGGCGAACGCCGTCTCGTCGCCGCGCTGAGCGCGGGCCAGGCGGTTGCGGCACAGCAGCTCGGGATCGGTCACGTCACGCATCTCATCGCATACGACACCTCGGCGCCGGCGAATTCATCGCTCAATGCGCCGCCGGATGCGGGGTCTTAGGGACAGACACCACGAACCCAAGGAGACCCGCGTGACCAAGACCACATCAACCGAACGCTGGGTGCTGATTCTCAGCTCCATCGCGTCGCTGATGGTCGCCCTCGATGTGCTCGTCGTCTCGACCGCCCTGGGGGCCATCCGCCACCACCTGGGGGCATCGCTCAGCGAGCTGGAGTGGACCGTCAACGCCTACGCGTTGAGCTTCGCCGTGCTGCTCATCGGCGCCGCCTCGCTCGGCGACCGTTTCGGTCGCCGCCGCCTGTTCGCGCTGGGCCTGGGGCTGTTCGCCGCCGGCTCGGCCGCGTGTGCGCTGGCGCCCACCGCCGCCGTGCTGATCGCCGCCCGCGCCGCCCAGGGCGCAGCCGCGGCCCTCGTCGCGCCGCTGTCGCTGTCGCTGCTCGGAGCCAGTTTCGGGCCCCAGCGGCGAGCGTGGGCGCTGGGGATCTACAGCGGGATCACCGGGCTCGCCGTGCTCGGCGGGCCGGTCGTCGGTGGCGCGGTCACCCAGGGTCTCGCCTGGCAGTGGGTGTTCTGGATCAACGTCCCGATCGGGCTGGCGGCGATCCCGCTCGTGCTGACGCGTATCCCCGAGAGTCACGGGCCCCGCGCGCGCTTTGACATCCCCGGCCTCGTCCTCGTCAGCGCCGCGGCCCTCGGCATCGTCTTCGGCCTGATGCGGGGCAACGACGCCGGCTGGGCCAGCCTCGAGGTCGTGGCCGCGCTCGGCGCCGGGGTGATCGCCCTCGCCGCGTTCCTCGCCTGGGAGAGGCGCACGCCCGAGCCGATGCTGCCGCTGCGGCTGTTCGCGGCGCGCGGCTTCTCGCTGGGGAGCGCCAGCAACTTCCTGCTCTCGGCGTGCCTGTTCAGCGCCGTCTTCTTCATGGCCCAGTTCCAGCAGATCTCGCTGCACCAGGGGCCGCTGGACTCCGGCCTGCGCCTGTTGCCGTGGACGGCCACGCTGTTCATCGTCGCGCCGATCGCGGGCGGGCTCGTGGGACGCGTCGGCGAGCGTCCGCTCGTCGTCGCCGGCCTGCTCCTCCAGGCGGCCGGGATGGCGTGGATCGCCCTCGTCGCCGCTCCCGGAATGGCCTACGTGGAGCTGGTGCTCCCGCTGGCGATCGCGGGGGCGGGCATCTCGATGGCGATCCCCGCCGTCCAGAACGCGGTCATGAACGCCGTCGCGCCGGGCGATCTCGGCCAGGCGTCGGGCGTGAGCATGATGACGCGCCAGCTCGGCGGCGTGTTCGGGGTGGCGATCGGCGCGGCGGTGTTCAGCAGCGCCGGGAGCTATGCGTCGGCGAGCGCGTTCGGCGACGGCTTCGCTCCGGCGCTGGCCGTGGCGGCCGCGTTCTCGCTGCTTGGAGCGGTGTGTGCGGCGGGGCTGCCCCGGCTGGCGGCGACCGTGGCCCGCCCGGCCGCCACCGACGCGACCGTTCCCGTCGCCGCGCTCCCCGAGTCCCGGGCCGCGTGAGCGTGCGGGGTTGCAGGGCGTGGTCACGACCTGTCACCCTTGCACGGATGAGGGCAGGCGGCCGATGAGTTCACGCGGGCAGATGTTCAACGACATCGATCGCAAGGACGCCGCCGCGTGGGCGTCGTATCTGGCGCCGGACGCGGTGATGCGGTTCGGCAACGCCGACCCGGTCCACGGCCGGGCGGCGTGCCGCGATGCCCTGGCCGCCTTCTATGACCAGATCAACGGGCTGTCACACGAGGTGATCGAGCAGTGGGAGCACGGCTCGGCAACGATCGTCGAGGCCAACGTGACCTACACCCGCACCGATGACCGTCAGGTCACGGTGCCGGTGGTCACGATCTACCGGACCAACGCGCAGGACCTGATCGCCGACTACCGGGTCTACATCGACCTGGCGCCGGTATTCGCCGCCGCCTGAGCCTCACGCGCTGACGACCTGCTCCTCGGTATCGATCGGCTCCAGCTGGGCGATCTCCGAGCGCCGGTGCTCCCAGTGGGGCGGGATGCACATGTGCGTGCCCAGCTCGTCGGCGGCCTCGTCGATCAGGAAGCCCTCCGGGGTGGAGTAGGCCAGCTCGACGAGGAGCCCACCCGGGCTGCGGCAGTACATCGAGAAGAAGTAGCCGCGGTCCTTGGCCTCGGAGACGTCGGTGAAGCCGAGGCCGACGATGTAGTCCTTGACCGTCTCCTGGTTCTCGGCCGACACGACGTCGAAGGCGTGATGGTGGATCGTCCCCTCGCCGAAGTTCCACGTGCCCTGGGGGAGATCGGGCTCCTCGACGAGCTCGAGCATCCGGCCGTGGCCCTGGTCGTCCCCGATCTGGAACTGGTGGTGGGGACCTTCGGAACCGGTCGAGACGGCGTTCATCCCCTCGGTGAGGAAGAACACCATCGGGTCGGGCTCGCGCACCGAGGTCGTGGTGCCGTAGGCGCCGCGGATTCCGTGCTCGGCGGGAACTGGACCGTCAAAGGGCTGGCGCGAGTCGGTCTCGGGGTCGCCGACAAGCGCGTACTCGATCCCGCACGGATGCGTGAAGCTCAGTCGCTCGGTGCCGAAGCGCTCGACGCGCTCGTGGGCGATCCCGAACTCGTCGAAGCGATCCGACCAGAAGCCGATCGAGCTCGGCGGGATCGACAGGTTCATCACCTTGGCCTGGTTGGTGCCCCGCCGGCCCATCCATCCGGCCTGGCGGTACGGAAAGGCGGTGAGCAGGGTGCTCGCGTCTCCGGCCCCGTTGCCGTAGTACAGGTGGTAGATCGGGATCTCGCCGTCGAACAGGACGGTCTTCTTGACGCTCTTGAGGCCGAGCAGGCGGACGTGGAAGTCGTAGTCCTCCTGCGCGCCGCCGACGCAGAACGTGAGGTGGTGGGTGCCACGCACGAGCCCGGGATTGGCCATCGTCTCTCCTCTGGTAGCCGGTGGCGCGGATCCTACCGCTCACGCCGCGCGCCCAGCGAACGGGTGGGCGCTCAGCGCGCGGCCCGCGCGAGCAGCCCGCGCACCTGCTCCCACCACGCGTCGTCGAGCATGAGAAACGGGTGCAGGACGAGCACGTCTGCGCTGCCGGCGCGGGCCAGACGTCCGCCGGCGGCCGCCGGCGCAAGCGGCTCGCCGGGGTCCCCGCGGCCGCGGCGCTGGTCGGCGAAGCGCTCCATCAGCCAGTAGGCGTCGACCAGCTCCCACGCGAACGTGAGGTCCTCGAGGCCCGGGGCCGGGACCGCCGGAGCCGCGCGCGACCACCACGTGTACCCCAGCTCGCGCAGCAGCGCCGCGGTGTGGCCGGTGACCGCGCCCCCCGGCGGGCGAAACCCGCTCGGCGCCAGCCCGAGATCCCGGAAACCCCGGTCGGCTGCGATCAGCAGCTCGCGCTCGCGCTCGGCCGGCAACTGCGCCCACGGTTCGTGGCGCCAGCCGTGGACGCCGAGCTCGTGACCGCGGGCGACGATCTCGCGCAGGGCGTCGGGATACAGCTCGCAGTTGAGACCCTCGACGAAGAACGTCGCCGTCAGCCGGTGACGGTCAAGCTCGGCGAGCAGCCGCGGTAGCGCCACGGTGACCGACGGGTGGCGGCCGAGCGGCTCGGCGTCGGGCCATGTCCCCCGCTCCAGCTCGGCGGCCTCGCCGAGGTTGTCGAACGTCAACCTCACGTGTCCCCTTGGCCGGCCGTTGATCGTCTGGGTACCGTCACGAGCGTCCTAGTATGTTCGACAACCTTCGTACAACGAGCCGCCGAAAGCCTCACATGAGCCCCGATACCCAGACCTCTCAGCCATTGCACCTCCGCGCCACGCTGCTGCTCTCCTGCCTGGCCCAGTTCATGGTCATCCTCGACGTGTCCGTGGTCAACGTGGCGCTGCCGGCGATTCGGGGCGGGCTGCACTTCTCCGAGGTCGATCTGCAGTGGGTGGTCAACGCCTACACGGTGACCTTTGCCGGCTTCCTGCTCCTCGGTGGCCGCGCCGCCGACCTGCTCGGCCGCCGCCGGGTGTTCGTCTCGGGCCTCGTGCTGTTCGCCCTCGCCTCGCTCGCCGGCGGCATCTCCGACAGCCAGGCCGTCCTGATCGCCGCCCGCGCCGTCCAGGGCCTCGGTGGCGCCGTCATCGCCCCCGCCTCGCTGTCGATCCTCACCACGACGTTCGCCGAGGGCGCCGAGCGCAACCGCGCGGTCGGCATCTGGGGTGCGATGGGAGGCGCCGGCGGCGCCGCCGGGGTGCTGCTCGGCGGGGTCATCACCGACCTGCTGTCCTGGCGGTGGATCCTGTTCATCAACGTGCCCATCGGGCTGCTGGCCGCCTTCGCCGCCCAGCGCTTCATCGCCGAGAGCAAGCGTCCGATGAGCAGCCGTGACTTCGACCTGACGGGGGCCCTGGCGGCGACAATCGGGCTCTCCCTACTCGTGCTCGGCATCGTGCGCACCGACCAGACCGGCTGGGGGTCAGCGCCGACGCTCGCCATCATCGCCGCGGGGCTCGTGCTCCTCGCCGGCTTCGTCCTCGTCGAGGGACGCTTTGCCAGCGCCCCGCTCATGCCGTTGCGGATCTGGGCCTCGCGGACGCTGACCGCCGCCAACGTCACCGTGCTGCTCGTCGGCGGCGCCACCTTCGGGATGTGGTTCTTCGTCTCGCTCTATCTCCAGCAGGTGCTCGGCTACTCGCCGATCCGCGCCGGCCTCGCCTTTCTGCCGATGACGCTGTGCATCGTCGCCGGGTCGACGATCGCCTCGCGCTCGGTCGTCCGCGTCGGCGCCAAGCCGCTGCTCGTGTTCGGGATGGCTGTGATCACGATCGGCCTCGCCCTGTTCACGCGGATCTCCACCCACGGCGCGTATGCCGCGGACGTGCTCGTCCCCGGCCTGCTCGTCGGCATCGGGATCGGCTTTGCCTTCGTCCCGGCGACGATCTCCGCGGTCGCGGGCGTCGCCCCCGCCGAGGCCGGCCTGGCCTCGGGGCTGGTCAACACGTCGCGGCTGTTCGGGGGCGCCCTGGGGCTGGCCGTCCTTGCCGCGATCGCCACCGGTCACACCAACGCCCAGCTGCGCCACGGCGCCGGCGCCCACGCCGCGCTGACGAGCGGCTTTCAGCTTGCGTTCGTGATCGCCGCCGCGTTCGCCCTCATCGGCGGACTCGTTGCCGCCTTCGGGCTGCCGCGGATCCCGGCACGCCGCCAGGTCCCGGCGCCCGCCACCGAGGCGGCGTAGCGGAGCTCTGCGCCGGGCGGCGACGGGGGGCGGGATTGGCGACAATCTCGAGCCATGGCCCGTTGCTTCGTCACCCGACAGCTGCCCGGTCCGGCGCTGGGACGGCTCGCCGAGGTCCACGAGGTCGACGTCTGGCCCGGGCGCCTGCCGCCGCCGCCCGATGAGCTGCGCCGCCACGTCGCCGACGCCGAGGGTCTGCTGTCGATGCTCACCGACCGCGTCGATGCCGCGCTCATCGACGCCGCGCCGCGCCTGCGGGCGATCGCCAACTACGCCGTCGGCTACGACAACATCGACGTCGAGGCGGCCGCCGCCCGCGGGATCGCCGTCGGAAACACGCCCGACGTACTCACCGACGCGACCGCCGACCTCGCCTTCGCGCTGCTCCTCGCCGCGGCCCGCCGGCTCCCGGCGGCGGCCGCCTCGATCCCCGCCGGCGAGTGGGTGACGTGGGAGCCGGCCGCATTTCTGGGCTTCGACGTGCACGGCGCGACGCTCGGCATCGTCGGCCGTGGCCGCATCGGTGACGCCGTCGCCCGGCGCGCCGCGGGGTTCGACATGGAGGTGCTCGTGCATTCTCGTTCCAGCGGCCTCGCCCTCGAGGAGCTGCTCGAGCGCTCGGACTTCGTCTCCCTGCACTGCCCGCTGACGCCGGAGACCCGTCATCTCATCGACGCCGCCGCGCTCGCGCGCATGAAGCCGACCGCGATCCTCATCAACACCGCCCGCGGACCGATCGTCGACGCGGCCGCGCTCACCGCCGCGCTGCACGCCGGCACGATCGCCGGTGCCGGACTTGACGTCACCGACCCCGAGCCGTTGCCGGCCGACGACCCCCTGCTCGGCGCGCCCAACGTGATCGTCGTCCCCCACATCGGCTCGGCCACGCACACGGCGCGCGAACGAATGGCCGAGATGGCGGTCGACAATCTGCTGGCCGCCCTCGACGGCCGGCCGATGCCGCACGCGGTGACATGAACGTCGCCGTCGTCGACATCGGCTCCAACTCGACCCGGCTGCTGATCGCCGAGCGCGAGGGACGTCACCTCACCGAGCTTGTGCGCGAGACCCAGGTCACCCGTCTCGGCGCCGGCGTCGACGCGGACGGCCGTCTCAGCGAGGACGGGATGCAGCGCGTCTACGACACGCTGGACCGCTACCGGGCGGCGATCGACGAGCACGACTGCCGCGCAGCGGTGGCGGTGCTCACGAGCGCGGTGCGTGACTCGGCCAACGGACGGCAGTTCGCCGACACGATCCGCGAGCGCTACCGCCTCGAGCCCCACGTGCTCACCGGCGACGAGGAGGCGCGGTTGACGTTCCTGGGGGCGACGAGCGAGCGCGACCCCGGTGACCACCGGCCGACGCTCGTGCTCGACATCGGGGGCGGCTCGACGGAGCTGGTCATCGGCTCGGCCCCCGCGGTCGACTTTCACGTCTCCACCCAGGCGGGGGTCGTGCGCCAGACCGAGCGCCATCTCCACAGCGACCCGCCGACCGACGACGAGCTGCGCGAGCTGGCCGCCGACGTACGCTCGATCATCGCCGACGCCGTGCCCGCGCCACGGCGCCGGGGCGTCGAGCACGGGATCGCCGTCGCCGGCACCGCCACCTCACTGGCGGCGATCGCCCAGCGCCTGGATCCCTATGACCCCGAGCGCGTGCACGGCTACGCGCTGCAGCGCGACGAGGCGCGGCGGATCCTCGACGAACTGGCCGCCCTCCCGCTGGAGCGCCGCCGCGCCACGCCCGGCCTGCATCCCGATCGGGCGCCGACGATCGTGGCCGGGGTCATCATCTTCCTCGAGGTGCTCGATCTGTTCGACCTGCGCCAGATCGAGGTCTCCGAGCACGACATCCTGCGCGGCGCGGCGCTCGGGCTTATCCAATGACGCGCGAATCAAACACCGTCTGGACGAATGTTCGATTGCCGAGATCTCGCGGATCGGCCACCATATCCGCGGGGTGCGGACCGGAGTAACACCCGGCCCGTTTCCTGCACATAGATCCGGGCGAAGCCGCAGACATCGGCGCCTCCCGCCGTCCGGGTCACTCTAACCGGCCCTTTCTGGCACGTACCCCTGCCCGTCCCGATTGGGCCACACCTGGATCGGAAGCCGCCCGCCTCGTGCGGGCGGTTTTCGTTTAAGGGGTCAGGCGAGGTTCGAGCGGCGGGGATAGGCGACGTCCGGGTCGGTGAGCACGTTGACGAGCGCCGGCCCGCCGGCGGCAAAGGCACGCTCGAGCGCGGGACGCAGCTCGTCGGGCGCGCGCACCAGCTCGCCGTGGCAGCCGAGCGCCGCCGCGACCTCGTCATAGCGCGTCCCGGGTCGCAGATCGGCGACGACCGAATAGCCGTACATGGCCTCCATCGGATGCTTCTCGAGGCCCCAGATGCCGTTGTTGGCGATCACCCCGACGACGGCCACCCCGTGGCGCGCCAGGGTGTCGAACTCCATGCCCGAGAAGCCGAAGGCGCCGTCGCCGAGCAGCAGCACGACCTGACGGTCGGGATGGGCCAGCTTGGCGCCGAGGGCGTAGCCGGGCCCGGAGCCGAGGCAGCCGTAGGGCCCCGGATCGACCCAGCACCCCGGGCGGTAGGAGTCCATGACGCGCCCGGCGTAGGAGACGAAATCCCCGCCGTCGCCGATGACGATTGCGTCGCGATCGAGCAGCTGGGCCAGCTCACCGTAGATCCGCATCGGGTGCAGCGGCGCCCGATCGTCGGCCAGCTCGGCGGCCTCGCCGGAGCGGCGCTCGTCCTCGATGGCGCGCAGCGACGCGACCCAGTCATCGCGGGCCCCCGGCACCGGGCCGCTGCCCGCGGCGCCCGCGCGCAAAGCGTCGAGAGTCGCCGGCAACGCCCCATAGAGCTCGGCGTCGACGGCGCGCGGCGATTCGCGCACCGGTTCGGCGACATCGATCGCGATCACCTTGGCGTCGTCGGCGAAGACCGCGCCGAAGCCGAGGCGGAAGTCCAGCGGGACCCCGATGACCAGCGCCACATCGGCCTCGCTCAGGCCGGCGCTGCGCGCCCGGGAGAAGAACAGCTCGTGATCGGCGGGCAGGCAACCGCGGCCGAGGCCGTTGAGGAACACCGGCACCCGCAGCTCCTCGGCCAGGGCTTGCAGCTGCGCTTCGCCCCGCCCCCAGTACAGCCCGGTGCCGGCCATGACGACCGGCCGCTCGGCGGCGCGCAGCAGCGCGGACGCGCGGTCCAGCGAGGCGGAGTCCGCGCCGGGTCCGCGCCACGGCTCGGGCGCCGGCGCCGGCGGGGCGGGCGCGCCGGCCGAGCCGAACACGACGTCAAGCGGGAAGTCGACGAACGCCGGGCCACTGTGGGGGGTCAGGGCCGTCTGCATCGCCACCTCGAGCAGCCCGGGAATCTCACCGGTCGCGCCCGCCGTCGCGGCCAGCTTGGTCAGCGGCGAGACGAACGGCACGTGATCGATCTCCTGCAGCGAGCCCTGCCCCCAACGAAAGGCGGGCGCCCGGCCGCCGAGCACGAGCATCGGCGAGTTGTTCTGCGCGGCGGAGGCGATCGCGCTCATCCCGTTTGTCACCCCCGGCCCGGCGGTCAGCGCGCACACCCCCGGCGTGCGGGTCACCTTGGCCCAGCCCTCGGCGGCGAACGCCGCCGCCTGCTCGTGGCGGGTGTCGATGAGCTCGATCCCCTCCTCGCGGCAGCCGTCGTAGATCGAGAACAGATGGCCGCCCGAGAGGGTGAAGAGCTTGGTGACGCCGTAGGCCCGCAGGGTCCGGGCGACGAGGCGTCCGCCGTGGAGCTGGGTCTCGGTCTCGGCGGCCATCGTCGCGGGACGCTAACAGTCGCCGCGCGTGCCCACCTACGTGAGCTCGTCGTCGTCGCTCGGGCGCAGGCGCAGGGCGTTGACGATCGCGCCGCACAGGATGATGAGCGCCAGCACATAGAACCAGCCGAGCATGATCAGGATGAACACGATCGTGCTCTGAAAGCGGGCGATGGTGGAGATGTTGGTCAGATAGACCGGGAACGCGTAGTCGATCAGGCCGATCGCCAGCGTCGCTCCCAGCGCCCCCGGCCACACCGCCCGCCACGGCACGCGACGGTGGGGGACGCGCTTGTAGATGATCGCCAGGCAACCGAACAGCAGGGCGAGGCTGAGCGCCAGCGAGCCGGCGTAGACGAACACCGCCACGTGAGCGAGATCGAAGGGCAGCGCCTTGACGCCGGCCCGCAGGAAGCTCTGCACGGTGGGCACCGTGACCGTCGCCACCATGAACACGAGCACGACGACGACCATCGAGAGCGCGAAGCGCTTCTGGCGCCACCACGAGCGCGCCTCCCCGCCGTAGATGCGACTGAACGCGGTGTCCATCGCGCCCCAGAAGGACGACCCCAGCCACAGGCTGGCCACGAGCGCGAGGACGCCGGTGCTCGTCGTTGAGTTGCGCACCTCGGAGAGCAACGAGTCGAGGGTGTTCTCGGCCGTGCCGGGAAACACCTCGCGCAGATCGACGACGATGCTGTGCTGCACCTGGCCGCTCGAGAGCACCTGGCCGGCGACGAACAGGCCGAGCAGGGCAATCGGGATCACCCCGAGCAGCATGTTGTAGGCGAGCATCGACGACAGCCCGGTGATGTTGGAATCCCACGCGAGCCGCCAGAACCGGCGCAGGCCGCCGGGCACGAGCCGGCGCGCCAAGCCGCCCCCGGAGCCACCGGCCGCGCGGACGTCCGGATCGGCGCGCTCACCGCCCCCGACGACGGGCTGACCCGAAGCGACGGCCGGCTCGGCGGGATCGCCCATGACCACAGTCTGCCAGCGGCGTCGGCCCGCCAAACGCGGCCGGCCCGGCGGGGATGGGCGGCGCTCAGCCGACAGGGGCCAGCGGACGGCGGTAGCGACGCCGCTCGTCGCCGAGCGCTCCGGCTCGGTGCGGCTCGGCCTGGACCGCCCCGGCAGCCTGCAGAGCGCCGTCGCCGGCGAACCAGCGTCCGCCGACGGCGATGGCCGGCACCTCGAAGATCTCGTGGCCGCGCAGGACGTTGGCCACCTCGGCCAGGTCCTCGTCGCGCCAACGTTCGCCGGCCGCGGCCAGACAGCCCTCGAGCGGAACCCCCGCCGCCGCGGCGGCCTCGGTCAGCGCCTCGGGATCCTCGAGGTCAAATCCTCCGCAGAACGCCAGCCGGCTGGCGGCGAGCACGAACTGGGCTCCGGCGCCCAGCTCGCAGGCATACGCGGCGGCGCGCAGGGCACACGGAGTGCTGTCCGGAAAGCTGTCGGGCCACACCAGCGGCAGGCGCAAGGCGTGCGCGCGTGCCTCGGCGTGCTCGCGCAGCACTGCCGGCTCGACGTTGCCATCGCGCAGCGCGGCGCCATCGACGGCCACCCATTCCACGTGGCCGAGCGCACGCTCCACGTGCTCGGCCATCAGGTACGAGAGGGGGTCGGCGACGTCGAAGAAGAACGTCGGGGCGGGGACGGTCAGACGGCGATCGCGCTCGATCCGACGGGCGGCGAGGTCGATCAGCTCACCCATTGACGCTTCCTACGACGGTGAAGGAAATCCGGAGGACTTGATTCATCGTGTCCTGTAACGAGCCGCCGGCGGCAAACTGGCGCAAACCGTGTGGCATGCCGCCAACATTTCGTTATGCTGGAAGACGGTAAGTGCAAACGTCCAGAGGATCGGAGCTAACCATCCCGCACGTACCGCCCGCCAAGAGGCATCCCTATGACCAATGGTCGCCGGATGCGAGAGCCCTTGATCTGGTAGGAGACAAGTGGACTCTGTTGATCGTGCGCGACCTGATGTCCGGGCCGCGGCGGTTCGTCGAGCTGCAACGCGTGCTCCCCGGCATCTCCACCGAACAGCTGCGCTCGCGGCTGAACCGGATGGTCGCCGACGGCATGTTGACGCGCAAGCGCTACCGCGAGGTCCCACCCCGCGTGGACTACGAGTTGACCGAGCGCGCGCGCGAGCTGGCGCCCGTGCTCGGCGAGCTGGCTCGCTGGGGCTACGAGTGGACGTGGGGTCCGCCCCGGTCCTCCGAGTCGGTCGACATCGGCGCGATCTTCCGCCTGATCCCCGGGCTGGTGGCCAGCGACAGCACCGCCACCGGCACCGTCGAGATGACCGTCGACGACGGCCGTGACGGCGCCCCCGCCGTCTACCAGGTGAAGTTCGCCCCCGGCCGCGCGACGATCTCCGAGGGTGGCGACGCCGCCGCAGACGCCAGCATCAGCGGCCCGGTCGACGCCTGGATCGGCGCGCTGGCGCCGACGAGGGAGCGCGCCGGCCTGCAGAGCACGGGCAATCAGCGCCTGGCCTCGGCGATGCTCGACCTGCTCTCCCAGGGGCAGGACAGCGCCGCGCTGCCGGCGCTGGCCGACACCGCCGGCGACTGAGCGACCCCCGCACCGCCCCGCCCTGATCGCGGGGCGGCCGCCGGCCGAGGACCGGGCCGGTGGGTGTTACTTGCTCGAGAAGTGCGCCGCGGTGATGTGCGGGAACTTGCCGCTCTGGCCGAGCAGGGCGGTCGCCTGGCTGGGCGCCACCCAGCAGGCGGGCGTGCCGGTCTGGGTCAGTCCGGCCACGCCCGGGCCCGTCGCCTGCGAGCCGTCGCCGGGCGCCCCGGTGTTGTTGCAATCCCAGGAGGGGAAGGCGACGCTGCCCGGATACTTCCCGCCGGCCGAGAAGTCATTGGGGTCGGCCAGCCACAGCGGCGGCGGATAGGTGTTGCCGCGGTTGGCGGCGTCACGGTTGGCGGCCAGCGAGAGCGTCTCGGGACCGATCGGCTGGAACTGGCGCAGGTAGTGGCCGACCCCGTTGCCGGCGAAAGTTGTCGTCTTGGCGGCGAGCCCCGCGGCGCCGTTGGAGATGAAGTCCGACACCAGCTGCTGGTGATCGGAGAGCCAGCTGAGGATCGGGTTGAGCTGAGACAGGAACGGCCCGACCGAACCGAGCAGCGGCGTCGCGCCGTTGAGGACGTCACGGATCGCCGGCAGGCCCGTCTTGGACGCGGTGATCAGCGGCCCCAGGTTGGTGAAGAACGACTCCAGCGAGGGGGAGAGCCGCTGGACGTCGAGGAGGGTCGGCTTGAGGTTCTGGGCCACCGGCTCGAGCTTCTTGACGAGCGGATCGGTGTCCAGCGAGAAGCTCTTCAGCCGCGTCATCGTCCGCTTGGTCTCATCCAGGAAGGTCGGGAACACGTGGAAGGTGGCGGCGATCGCGTTGTTGTTGGCGGCGGTCGTGCGGAACGTCGTCTCGGCGCTCGTGATGAGGTTGCGCAACGCCGCCGGATCCTTGTTCAGGGCGGCGAACAGGGTTCCGCCGTTCTGCACGAGCCGGACGACGGCGGTGTGCTGGACGTCGAGCACCTGGAGCAGGTCGGTCGTGTCGGCGGCGAATGTCGGCAGGTTCCCGAGCACGTCGGAGATGTTCTGGTCGTTGCCCTTGATCCCGACCGCCAGCTGCTGCTGCCACTGGCGGAAGGCGGCTCGCGTCTTGGGGTCGAGCGCGTCGAAGATCTGGTCGAGCTGGACGGCGCTGGTCACGTTGGAGCGGGCCAGCAGCGCCCCGTCCTTGAGCATCGGGCTGTGCGAGCTACCGGGGGTCAGCTGCACGTAGGTCTCGCCGAGGATCGTCTTCTGGCGCAGGATCGCCCGGGCGTCGGAATGGATGGGGGCGAAGTTGTTGGCCATCTGGATCGTGGCGATCGTGCGATTGCCCTTGGGGTCGAGCTCCTTGGCGATCACCTTGCCGACCGACACGCCGGCGATGCGCACGTCGGCCTGGTTGGCGAGCTGGCTGGCATCGGTGAACGAGGCCTTGAACTCGTAGCCCTGCGGGTTGAAGGGGATCGTCCCGCCGAACGACAGCCACAGGAACAGCAGCAGGCCAATGCACGACAGCGCGAACAGCACCATCGACATGATCTTGGTCAGTGAGGGGCTGCCGGTATCCATTACTTGATCGGGAGCTTGGGGGCGAAGGCGGATAGCGCGGAGACGACACCGGTGGCCGAGCCGTTGGCGGAGACGTTCTTGACCTGCTTGGCCGCTTCGGGGTGCTTGGCCGCGTACTGCCGGTAGGCGGCGGTCACCGCCGAGGCCTGCTGGGGACAGATGCCCGCTGAGCCGACGAGCGGGGTCAGGTTGAACAGCGTCTCGATCTGGGTCCCGAGACCCGACCCACCGACGTTGAGGTTGTCGATCAGCTGCGAGAACGTGGCGCAGCTGGCCTGGAGGAACAGCGGACGGAAGATGCCGTTGGCGTCCTGGACGGAGAACAGGGTGCGGACGTTGTGATCGAGCCACGCCAGCCACCACAGATAGCCGTGCTGGGCTCCCGCGGCGGTACTGTCGCCCGGGTTGTAGCCGAGCATGTTGACGAGGTGGTTGACGACCACGAACGTCTTGGTGAGGTTGGGCGTGGCCGCGGCCAGGTTGACCGCTGCCGGCTTGAGGTTGCGCACCAGGGGACGGGCGGCGACGACGAACGGTCGGATCTGGTTCTTGACGATCGGGGTGCTCGGCTTGGCCAGGGCGACGAGCGCCTTATTGGCCGCCGGCAAGGCGCGCGCCGCCGGCAGCAGGCTGATGGCGGTCGGCCCGAGCAGCTTGGCGAAGCGCTGGACCTTGTTCAGGGTGTCGCTCGTCTGGCGCAGGGTGCCGGGCAGATCGACGATCGCTCGAGACAGATTGGTGTCCTGCGAGGCGAAGGCGCGGAACACGGTGGAGCTGGCGTCGACGAGCTGGACGATCTGCGCCTGCTTGGTCGACAGCGACGTGTTCAGGCGTTGCAGCGAGTTGACGAGCTGGCTGAGGTCGGTGCCGCGTACGGCCACCGCCTTGTTGAGCCGCGCGAGGTCGCGATGGGTCGGCTCGAAGCGCTCGAACACCTGGGCCAGCTCGGTCCCTCCGTTGCCCTGCAGCCCCTGGCCGGCTCCGTTGACGAGCAGGCTGAGGTAGCTGCGGCTGTCAGCGTCCAGCGAAGACAGGATCTCGTCGACGTTGATGTCGGGGTTCGTGTTGGCGACCGGGATCGTGTAGCCCTGCTTGGCGAACGGAGCCTTGCTCGTCCCGGGGTTGAGCTCGATGAACATGTCCTTGAGGCCCGTCTTGGGCCGCAGCAGCGCGGTTGCGTCGGTGTGGATCAGATGCTTGTACTTCTCGCTGATGTCGAGCTGGACGTCGGCGATGCCGTTCTTCAGCGTGATCGCCCCGATCTGGCCGATGTAGACGCCGGAGACGCGCACCGACTGGCCCTGGCCGGGGGTGACCGCCTGGGCGGTGGAGAACTCGGCGTTGAGCGTGAACGGCGAGGCCTGGATGAACGGGAAGCGGAAGCGCTCCTGGGTCAGCACGTAGCCGGCGACGATCACCGAGAGCACGAGCAGCACGATGATCGCCACGAAGTCGGTGGCGTGGTTCTTGATCGCGCGCTTCATCGCACGTTCGCCACCCGCGAGGAGTTGACCTTCATGCCCTGCTGCTTGGCCTCGGCGTCGATCGACGTCAGCGCCCCGGACATGGCTCCGATCCACTCCGCCTTGGCGGCCGGCGTGGGCAGGCCGCCGGTGCCGGTCGTCGACAGCGGACCACTGGCCGGCGTCGCCAGGGTGGTGATCGCCGGCTGGGTCTCACACGGGGTGTTCTCCATGTACGCCGGACGCTTGGCGCCGGGCGGCAGCTGGGGCTGGACCGCGTCCAGCTGCGAGAGCGCCTGGCCGAACAGGCCCGGCGACAGCGAGTAGGTGAGCGTCCCGCCGGTGCCGAGGATCCGGATGTACGGGCCGTTGGCATCGAAGTCACGCGACTCGCCGGCCAGACCCGGCAGGTAGTCGACGGCCTCGATGTACACCTTGCGCGGCGGGAAGCCGTTACCCGCGTTGAAGTGCGAGTCGGGAACCGTCAGCTCTGACCACGGGTGGATGACGTTGACCTCGCAGCTGGCGGCCGGGCGGACCTCGTTCTTCATCAGCGGGATGGTGTCGTTGGTCAGGGCGGCGAGCGCGGGCACGGTCGGCTTGAGGTCGGCGGTCAGGCCGCGCAGCTCGGACGGCTGAACGAGCGCGTTGAGCTGGGTGATGAACGGCAGGCTGGCGTCGACCGTCGGGCCGGTCGACTTGACGCCCGGGATCAGCGCCCGGGCCAGCCGGCGCAGCGGCGGGAACGAGGCGTTGAGCGCGTTGAACGCCGGGGTCGCCGCCGCCAGCGTGCGCGGCAGCTGGATCACGGTGTTCTGCAGCGAGCTCTGGACCCGGGCGAACGCGTTGGCCGTCGTGTTGAAGTCGGTGATGAGGCTCTCCAGGCGCTGCGGATGAGCGTCGATGGCGCCGGCGACGGGACCCTGGGCGGCGATCCAGTTCGACAGGTCGTGGGGCTTGAGGCCGAGCGCGTCGTGGGCGACGATCGAGCTGTACTCGTACGCCGGCAGCCAGTACTGGATCGACCGGTTGTAGGCCGGGCCGCCGACCTTGACCGCCGTGCCGTACTGCTTGAGCAGTGTCTGGAGGTTGGCGCGGGTGTTGGCCTGCAGGCCGGTCAGCACCTGGTCGAACTGCACCGGCTCGACCCCCTGCTGGACGGGGAACGTGTAGCCCTGGTGAGCGATCGGCGCCGACGGCGTGCCCGGCGAGACGTCGACGAAGAAGTTGCCCTCGAGGAAGATGCGGGGACGGATCGCGAACGTCGCGTCCTTGTGGACGGGCAGCCCCTGGTTGGTGATCACCATCGAGACCTCGGCGGCGTGACAGGCGCTCTGATCCTTACTGTTGGGCTTGCACCCCGGCTCGGGGCTGACCTTGCTCACCATGCCCACGTTGACGCCGGCGATGCGCACGAACGACCCGGGCTGCAGCCCGTTGGCGTTGGCGAAGGTGGCGTTCAGCGTGAACTTCGAGGCGAACGGGTTGGCGAACTTCGTGTAGGCGAGATAGGAGAAGACGATGACGAGGACGATCCCGATCGACCCGGCGGCGAGCTTGCTCATGCCCTTGCGGCGCTTCTTCTGGCGTCGGAATCTCATGGGTTGGTCGGGTTGTAGGCGAGTTGCGGGCCGGTCTGCGGGTTGCGGGTGAACGTCTCGCCCGCGGGGACCCGGCTGCGCCCGGCGAACGTCGGCCCCTGGTCGCCGGGAGTATGCGCGTCGGTGGCCAGGTTGCGGTGCTGGGGATCGAGGTAGTTGAGCCGCTTCGGGAAGCCGCGCTGGCCGGTCTCGCAATCGGCGTTGCCCTGGTTGTCGATCGCCGCGCCATACGGCTGCGCGTGCAGGTACTCGTTGCCGCCGGTCAGCGCGGAGTCGGTGCCGCCGCCGTTGACCGGCGCGGTCGCTCCCTGCGTCCCCACACTGTTGGGCTGGAGCGGGTTGCCCTGGTTGAGCAGCACCCGCTGCGCGAACCCGAAGCTCGTCTGCTCAGAAATGTGCTCAGACAGATACGTCCAGAAGTAATTCCAGTAATCACACACCGTCTGAAACGGCCCCAGATACCGGATCATCGGATTGAGAATCGCCACCGTACTCGCCAACCCATTGATCGCCTGATTGGTCCCCGGCGCCTGCGACAGGTTCTGCAACGCCGTCATCACACCCTGCAGACGCGCGTTCAAAGGCGGGGTGCGGATCAACGTCCGCGTCCCCTGCTCCACCGCCGGATTGATCACCGGCAACGCCGACTTCAACGACGCCGTCGCCGGCGCCAACTGCTTGCCCAACGTATTGAAATCCACCAAAAACGGCCGCTGCACCTTCAGCGAGTTGATCGTCACATCCTCCGTCGACGGCGACTTCGCGATCGTCGACTCCAACGCGTGAGGATCACGACCAATCGCTTCAAACGTCGTCGCCATATCGGTAAACAACCGCGCGTTGACCCCCGCCACCGGCGCGACCGTCCCCATGAACCCCTCCAAATTGTTCAACAGCCGCGTCAACTGCGTGCTCGGAGCCGACAGATACGCCGCCACCGGCTCCAAATGCCCCAACAACGGCGGCAGGCTCGCGATCGTGTCATTCAACGCGCTCCCGCGACCCGCCAACGCATCCCCGAACCCGACCAGGTTCGCATCGATCGCCGGACGCGTCTTGGCGTCAAACGCCTGAAAGACATCCTCGAACTGCACCGGCACCCGCGTCTGGGCGATCGGCATCGTCGCCCCATCCGAAAACATCTTCTTCGACGTCCCGTAATGCAAATCGATGTACTTCAACCCCAACGCCGACCGCGGCCGGATCGCCGCCGTTGAATCCACCGGCACATTCCCATTGGCCTTCTGCAACTGCAACGTCAACTGCGCCGCGACCTGGCCGCTCTTCAATTGGATCGGCGTCAGCTGCTGCACCAACCCCACCCGAAACCCGCCCTCACGGCACCTCATTACCCGCCACCAGATCCGACCCCGACCCGATATCCACCTTCAACTCCCGCGTCGGGACAAACGGCAGCCCGTTATTCGCGTTATACGACAAGAACACCGCCACCATCGCCACCAGCAACGTCATCGCCCCCACCAACACCGGATTGGTGAACGCCGACTGGCGGGCTCGCTTCTTCTTCTTCTGATCGCGGCTCATGGGGCGAGCAGGTAGTTGAGGAGTTGCGTGGCCTGACCGGCGCCGCTCGACCCGCCGGACGCGGTCGGGCTCGTCGCGCCGGTGGACGCGGGGCTGGCGGCGCGGCGCGCGCCGCTCGTGTTGTGGCGGGCGGCGGTGAGGCCGCCGAACAGCTGGTTGAGGGTCTGACCGAGGTTGATCGGCGGCGTCGTCGGCGTCGTTGTGGTCGGGACCCCGCCGCCGCCGGAGCTCGTCGTCGACGTCGTCGTGGCGGCCGTCGTCGAGGTCGTCGAGGTCGATGACGGCGGCGCACTGGCCAGCGTGGTCGGCGTGCCGCTGGTCGTCGTCGTGCTCTGGTTGCTGGAGGCGGCGGACGCCGAATGCGCGGTCACGCTGGCCGCGGTGAGCTGGGATGCGGAGGTCGCCGGGCCCGACTGGCCGGGGGGCGCGCCGCCCGGATCGGGGACGGGAGCGCTCGGATCCGACGGGTCGGTCTCGTTGACCCCGGGCTGGTTGGGGCCCAGCCACGCGTAGCACTGCCGGTACTGCGCGCCGTACTGCTTGATCGCCATTGCGATCGTCGCCGGCGACGCGTAGTTCGAGCACATCGTGCTCGTGAAGGCGTCGACGGAGAGGATGTGACCCTCGGGCCCGAACGTGTTGATGGCCAGCGTCTGGTTGAAGACGTAGCCGAGCAGCGCCTGCAGGCCGGTGAAGCCGTTGCCGCCGGGGCTGCGCGGATCGCGCTCCACCGCCCGGCTGGGGTCATCGAGGTCGTGCAGGACGATCGCCAGGTTGCCGGCCAGCTCGGGGGTCGGTTTGGCGAACGCGTTGAGGTCCTTGATCGTCGGGGTGGCCGCGGTGACCGCCGTCTTGCCGGTGACCGAGGCCTGACCGAGGGACTTGATCGCCGGCCGCGCCGAGCGCGAGAAACCGGGCAGGTCGGTGAACAGGCGGTTCACCTGGCCCGCGGCGGCATGGAGGTTGGCCAGGACCGGCTCG
Organism: uncultured Solirubrobacteraceae bacterium; assembly: GCA_963744845.1. GTDB lineage: Bacteria > Actinomycetota > Thermoleophilia > Solirubrobacterales > Solirubrobacteraceae > Palsa-465. The sequence continues at coordinate 382,345 of CAVUVE010000004.1, read as the reverse complement.
TTGGTGTCGACGGTGGTCCCCAGCTGCTTGAGCGTCGGGCGCAGCTGGGTGAGCAGGGCGGGCAGACGCTGGATCGTGCCGCGCAGGTTCTGCTGCTGGGTGGCGGTCGCGCTCGCGGTCCGTCCCGCCTCGACGATGAACCGGTTGACGTTGGCGCTGTTGTTGGCCAGAGCGGTGATCACGCTGTCGGAGTCGCGCGTCAGGTTCTGGAGCGTCGTGGAGTCGTTGGCGAGCAGCGACAGCAGGTTGTCGGTCTCGGTGAGCGCCGGCACCGCGCGCCGCAGCGCGGCCTGCAGATCGCCCGAGCGCGCCGCGGCCGCCGCGCCCAGCTCGTTGACGATGAGCGTGAAGCGCTGGCGATAGGGCATCCGCATCACGTTCTGGACGAGATCGGCCGCGATCGTCGACTGCGTGTGGGAGACGGGGATCGTTCCGCCGGCCTTGAGCACCGGGCCCGAGCTGCCGGGGTTGCAGTCGACGTAGTACTCGCCGATCAACGACTCAGGACGCGAGTCGCACGTCGCGTCGGTGTGGAACTTGCCAAAGCCGGCGCTCTTGACCTGGACGGTCACGACCGCATGCAGCGACTTCTGGTCCAGGCCGATCGACTGGATCTTCCCCGCGGGTACCCCCGCGACCTTGAAGTCGGCGCCGCTGACGAGCCCGAAGGCGTTGTCGAGCTCGATCTTGTACGTGCCGGCGGAGCTGCCCTTGGAGGCGCCGGTGGCGATGACGACGAACGCGACGACGGCGAGCACGACGACCGCGGAGACGAGAGCCCGTTTCATTTGCCGGTCGGGATCTCCGACGGATTGCAGGGGAAGCCGCTCTCCGGGTAGTAGATGGCGCCCCGCTCCGCCGAGCCTGGGCAGCGATCGCCCTGGCCGGTGACGAGCAGGCCCTGGGAGTTGCTCGTGCCGCTTCCGCCGCCGCCCAGCACGCCGCACACGCTCGAGACGGTGCCGCCGAGGGTGCTGCCGAGACCACCGAGGGTGCTGAGGATCCCGCTCCCGTAGGTATCCACGGCGCGGCAGGTCGGGTTGAGCAGCGAGGGCAGGAGGTTGAGCACGCCGTTCTCGATCGAGCCGACGCCGATCACCGGCGCGATCCGGCTCGCGCCGCCGTTGGCGTCGATCGTGCCCGGGTGGGTGTAGCCCTCGAACCACCCGGTCAGGTCGACGGCGTACGGGCGGGCGGTCGCCAGCTGCGGGGTCGACTGGTTCAGCGCCTGGGTCGACTCGGGGAACGCGCCGGCGCGGACCGTGCCGTCGGCGTTGACGCTCTTGACCGTGGCCGCCGACAGCGGCACGCCCAGCTTGACGAGCTCGATCAGGTCGTTGTTGGCCCCAGGGCGGTGGATGATGTCCGACAGGTCGTTGAGCGTCGGCACCGAGTTACGGGCCAGCGGGCGCAGCTGCACGAGCAGCTTCTCGAGCTTGGGGGCGACCGGCTTGGAGTCGTCGACGAGCGGCTTGAGATCGTTGAGCGCGGCGCGCAGGTTGACGAACGTCGTGTTGGCCAGGCGCATGAACCCGGGCAGGCGCTGCAGTCCCTGGGCCAGCGAGGTGCGCTGCGCGGCCAGAGCCTCGGTGGTCGTCGCCAGGTGCTGGATCAGGGCGCTGAGGTCGGCGCTGCGCGAGCTGGCGTCGGTGACGAGGTTCCCGGACTTGACGATGAAATTCGTGAACTGGCCCGTGTTGCGGTTCAGCTCGCGAAACAGGGCGCTCGAAGATGCGATCGCCGGGTTGAGGTAGGCGAGCGCCGCCTGCATCGTCTTGCCCTGCCCCTTGACCTGGGAAGCCGACCCCTGGAAGACGTCCTGCAGGCCCTTGCGCGTCGGTCCGTTCAAGGTGTTGAAGATCTGGTCGAGGTCGACCTCGGAGGTCGTGTTCGTCGAGCTGATCGTGCCGCCGTTGGCGATCTTGGGCTTGGCGACCGAGCCGGGCGTCAGCTCGATGTAGCGATTGGCGATCCCCGACAGCGAGGTCTCGCGGATCGTCGCCTGGGTGCCCTGGCGCAGGGGCATGTAATTGGGCTTGTTGATGGTCATCGTCACCTGCGCCTGGCCGTCGGGCGTCAGCGCGAGCTTCGAGATCGTCCCGACCGGGCTGCCGGCGACCTCGACGAGGTCACCGCTGACGATCTGGCTGGCGTTCTGGAAGTCCGCCTTGACCGTGTAGTTCGTGCCGCCCGAGAGCACGATCACGCCGACCGCGACCAGCGCGACGACGAGCGCCGCGCCGGCGGCGATCCGGACGATCAGACTCGAGGTGCGCACGGCCCGGACCTGGTCAAGGGAAGCTCCTCCAGCGCGAGTCAATGAGGGGCTTTGACCGGCGCAAATTCGATCGCGAAGCTAGCAAGGGGCTCGTTGCACTGTCAATTGGTAACCGTTCGCGCGCGTGAGCCTGTGGGGCTTGGCCGCGGCCGCCCGAATCGCTAGCGTCTGAGCGACCCGCCCGGGTGGTGGAATTTGGTCAGACACGGTCGCCTTAAGAGCGACTGCCTTCGTGGCGTGAGGGTTCGAGTCCCTCCCCGGGTACTCCTTCACCGGCTTTCACTCTCCTCGGAAACCGTCGGCCGCATGGCGCGGCCCTGCGTCCTGTATCGAAATCCGCGGTAGATCCTTGCGGAAAAGCGCAACTTATGCGCTGCTACGGTGTCGGCTGCGGTAACGAAGGAGTCTTGCCCCCGGACCTGATGGAAGTCTCAGCGCTGAAATATTCCGGTCCGATCGGACTGCACGGACGCTCTCCGTTGCTGCGCCTGCAGTCCGATGAGCGCCTGATCTCGTTGCTGCGGCGAGGCAACACGGGCGCGTTCGAGGTGCTCGTGGCGCGCTATGAGACGCGCCTGCTCGCGTTCTGCCGCCACCTGCTGGGCTCGCGCGAAGATGCCGAGGACGTCCTGCAGGAGGTCCTGACCGCCGCCTTCAACGCGATCCTCTCCGACGAGCGGCCGATCAACGTGCGGCCGTGGCTGTACCGGATCGCTCGTAACCGCAGCCTCAACCACCTGCGGCGCATCCAGGCGATCGGCGTTGACTCGATGGACCACCATCTCTCCGAGCACGGCGCCACGACCGCCGACAAGGTCCACGAGCGCGAGGAGTTCCGGCTCCTCGTCGGCGACATCCAGGAGCTGCCCGAGACCCAGAAGACCGCCCTCGTGCTGCGGGAGATGGACGCCCTCTCCTACGAGCAGATCGCCGAGGCGATGGAGACGACGGTGCCGAGCGTCAAGTCGCTGCTCGTGCGCGCGCGTGTATCCCTGGCCGAGGCCGCCGAGGCGCGCCTGCTCTCCTGCGAGGAGGTCCGCATCGAGCTTGCCGAGGTGGCCGAGGGGCTCCAGCGGCGCCCCAGTTCGCTCGTCCGCCGCCATGTCCGCGACTGCAAGCGCTGCACCATCTTCAAGGGTCAGCTCAGGCACACCAACAAGGCGTTGGCCGCCCTGCTCCCCGTCGGCCCCCTCGTCTTCCTGCGCAAGCTGGCGATCGTCCATCTCAGCCATTCGGCCGGCTCGAGCGCCACCGCCGCCGGATCAGGCGCCGGCGCGGCGGGCGCGGGCGCCGGAGCGGGCGCCGTCGCCGGTGCCGGCGCGATGGCGAGCTCGGGCGGCCTGCTGTCGGCCGGCGTGGGCGCGATCGCCGGCAAGGCGGCCGCCGGGCTGGCCGCGGCGGCGCTCGTGACGGCCGGCGCCGTCGAGGTCGACCACCACGCGACCGTCCACACGCCGACCCCGGCTGCCACCCCCGTGACCACGGTGGCGAGTGTCCCCGTGCCGACGACCACCGTCCCGGCGCGCGACACCCAGCGCGAGCAGGTGGCCACCACGCGGCTGGCCCGGCGCGCCGCCACCGCCGGGCGACACGCCGCCAAGCCCAAGCCCAAGCCCAAGCCGGCGCCGCCGACGACGGCAGCGACCACGACCACGCCGGCGACGACCACCCCCACGACGTCGAGGACCACGACGCCGGGGCGCACCCAGACCCAGCAGGACCCAACCGTGCTGCCGCTGACGACGACGTCTCCCGCGCCGCCGGCGGCCACCCCGCCCCCCGCGCCCGTGATCCCGCCGACGACGACCGCTCCGCCGCCGCCGCCGACGACCGCCCCGCCGCCGACCGCCACCGCCCCGGCGACGAGCACGACGCCGCCGCCGAGCGCGACGGCCCCGACCACGTCGACGACGACCACGACCACCACGACCACGTCGACGACCCCCACCACGACGACCACGTCGAGCACGCCGACCGTGAGCACCCCATCGACGTCGTCGACCACGACCGCCCCGCCCGCAGCGACGCCGTAACGCCGGTGATCGACTTCGATCACTTCATGCAGGTCGACATGCGGATCGGCCGGGTGATCGCCGTCGAGGAGTTCCCGCAGGCCCGCACGCCGGCGTGGAAGCTGACCATCGACTTCGGGCCCGAGATCGGGATCAAGCGCTCCTCGGCGCAGATCACCCACTACACGCGCGACGAACTCGAGGGCACGCTCGTCACCGCCGTCGTCAACTTTCCGCCGCGCCAGATCGGTCCGTTCATGTCCGAGGTGCTCGTCCTCGGCGCGCTCGACGAGGAGCGCGGGGTCGTCCTCCTGCGCCCGGACCGGGGCGCCGAGCCGGGCGCGCGGATCGGCTGACCCGGCTTAGGGCCCGGGGACCGCGCCGACGACGAGGCGCGCACGGGGCGCTCCGTCGACGAGGAGGTGGTAGGCCCCCTTGGACAGGCCAGTGACCTTGATCGTGGTCGCTCCGTGCGCCGGAACCGTCGCAGCGCCCGCGTGGGGCACGGAGAGCGCGAGCACATGGGGCTTGGAATCGCCGTTGTGGAGCTGGAGCTCGATGGTCACGCTCGCAGGAACCGAGATGAGCGGCGGGGTGACGGCGCCGCCGGCGGCGATCGTGAACGCCGCCGGGATCCGGACGTTCGTGTTGGGTGCGGTCGGCTTGCTGTGCCGGGGCGCTCGGTTCTTGGGGACCTCGGGCGGGCGCGAGCTCGTCGTCGCCGTCGTCGTGCTCGGGCCGGCGCTCACCGTGCTCGTGGTCGTGGCCGGCGGGGCCGGAGCCGTCGAACTGGGCGAGCTCGAGGAGTGGCTCGAGCCTCCGCAGGCGGCGATGAGCAGCGCCACCAGGAGAGCCATGCACGCGGGGCGTCGGGGCATCGGGGCACTATAGGCGGGTGTCGATCGCGCTCGTCACCACGTTTCTCAGCGACTACCGGCTGCCCCTGTACCGGCTGCTCGCCCAGCGCCACGGCGTCGAGCTGCTCTGCTACGGGCGCGGTGAGCGCTACGCCCCACCCTGGTTCACAGATCTCGATGCCCAGCTCGCGGCCGCCGATTTTCCGGCGCGGCGCCTGGACGGCGTCTCGGAAGCCCTGCGCTTGGGACGGTCCTATGACGCGGTGATCGCCCCGTTCGCCGGCGGCTCGATGCTCCCCGCCGCCTACGCGGGCGCCAAGCGCTACGGCAAGCCGTTCGTCCTGTGGGCCTCGGTGTGGCATCAACCCCGGTCCCTCGTGCACGGGCTGTCGCTGCCGGTGACGCGCCACATCTACCGCCACGCCGACGCGGTCGTCGCCTACGGCGAGCACGTCCGCCGCTTCGTGGCCGCGATCCGCGGCCGCGACGACGACGTGTTCATCGCTCCCCAGGCGGTCGAGGAACAGTTCGGGCGTCCGGTGAGCGACGCCGAGGTGGGGGCCTTCCGGGAGCGGCACGGGCTCGGCGACGGGCCCCTCGTGCTGTATGTCGGCCGCGTCGTGGCGGCGAAGGGATCCGAGGTCCTCGCCGCGGCGGCGCCGCGCATCGCGGCGACGGTGCTCGTCGTCGGAAACGACGCCTCCGATCCACCCCCCGCCCCGATCCGCGCGCTCGGCGCCCTCCCCCGCGCCGAGCTGCCCGTCGCCTACCGGGCCGCCGAGCTCACCGTCGTCCCGTCGATCCCCACCGCCCGCTTCAAGGAGCCGTGGGGGCTGGTCTGCAACGAGGCGATGTCCCAGGGGCGACCGGTGGTGGCCACCACCGCCGTCGGGGCCGTCGCCGGCGGGCTTGTCCGCGACGGGGAGACCGGGGTGGTCGTCGCCCCCGGGGATCCGGTCGCGCTCGCCGACGCCGTCAACCGCCTGCTCGCCGACGCGCCGCTGCGGGCCCGCCTGGGGAGCGCCGCTCGCCGCGCCGTCGCCCCCTACACCTACGAGGCGATGGCCGACGGGATCGGCCGCGCCCTCGCGGCCGCCGGGGTTCACTGACCGACGGAGAAGAGCGCCTCCAGGTCGTGGCGAGAGTAGGCCTCGAAGGCGACCATCGTCTGGGTCCGGCGCACGCCGGGCAGCTGGGAGAGTCGCCCGGTCACGACCTGCGCCAACTGGTCCTGCTCGCGCAGGCGCAGGATGGCGACGAAGTCCCACTCGCCGGTGACCGAGTACGCCTCGGCTACCCCGTCGATGCCGGCCAGCTCGCCGCCGAGCGTCCCCAGGGCCGAGCCCTCCGCCTGGATGAGGACGATCGCGTGGGTCATGCGGTGTGGGCCTGGCCGGGCTCGAGCACGACGACGGTCGCGTCGAGCGCCTTCTCGACGTCGGTCTGGAAGGCCGCGGCGTCGGTCTCGATCGGTGGGAAGGTGTTGTAGTGGCAGGGGATGATCGTCTTGGCGCCGACGAAGTCGGCGGCGTCGACGGCGTCGTGGCGGTCCATCGTGTAGTGGCCGCCGATGCACATGAGCGCGATGTCGATCGGATGGCGCTTGCCGACGAGCTGCAGATCGGAGAACAGCGCGGTGTCGCCGAGGTGATAGACGATCGTGCCCTGGAAGTTGATCAGCAGCCCGGCGGGGGTGTTGACGGTCCCCTTGGGAGTCGTCGAGGTGTGCCACGCCGGGACGAGCTTGGCCCAGCCCCAATCGAAGGTGGCGGTGCCGCCGAGGTTGCAGTCGTTGACCTCGACCCCCTCCTCGCCCAGCTCGCCGGCGAGCTCGGTGATCGCCACCACGGGCGCCCCGGTGCGCTTGGCGATCGCCACCGTGTCGCCGACGTGGTCGGCGTGGCCGTGAGTGAGCAGCAAGGTGGTCGCCTGAACCTCGTCGGCCGACACGGCCGCCGCGGGGTTGCCGGTGAGAAACGGGTCGATGAGGACGGTCGTATCTCCGTCTGAGAGCGTGAAGCAGGCGTGTCCGAGAAAGCGCACGTCCATGTCGTATCAGTCCTCCTGGGTGGGTTCGGTGGCAGTGAGGGTGCGGGAGAGCTCGAAGCCGACGGCGACCCCGACGAGCATCCCGAGGCGGGTCTCCTCGGCCAGCAGCGTGCGAACCGCCCGCAGGCGCGTGTCGGGGTCCTCGGTGCCGATCGCCTCGCGCACGGCCTGATCGTGGGCCTGGTCAAACCAGCCCCCCTCGGCGATCGCCGCCGCCAGCACCTTCTGCAGCGACGGCGCGGCGCGCATGACGACGTCCTGGGCGTCGCTCAGCCGGGTCGGGTCGGCCAGCTGCTGGACCGCGGCGTCGAGCTCGGCGTCGGTATAGGCACGCTCCGGCACACCCGGGAGAATAGGAGGATGGCCGTGGCCCTCACTTCGCTGTCGCACGGCGCCGGATGCGGCTGCAAGCTCCCGGCGGCCGCGATCGGGCCGCTGCTGGCCGGCCTGGGCTCGCCGGCGACACCCGATCCCGACGTGCTCGTCGGCTTTGCGGGCTCCGACGACGCCGGCGTCTACCGCCTGCGCGACGACCTGGCGCTCGTGACGACGGTCGACTTCTTCACCCCGATCGTCGACGACCCGTTCGCCTTTGGGCAGATCGCCGCCGCCAACGCGCTGTCCGACGTCTACGCGATGGGCGCCGAGCCGGTCAGCGCCCTGAACCTCGTCGCCTTCCCGCTCGAGCGCCTGGGCGCGGAGGTGCTCGCCGAGATCCTCCGCGGCGGCGCCGAGACGGCCGCCCGCGCGGGAGTGGCGATCATCGGCGGCCACTCGATCGACGATCCCGAGCCCAAGTACGGCATGGCGGTGACGGGCACCGTGCATCCCGACGAGCTGCTCACCAACGGGGGCGGACGGATCGGCGACGCGCTCGTCCTCACCAAGCCCCTTGGCGCGGGTGCCGTCACCACCGCGGTCAAGCGCGGCCTGCCCGGAGCGGCGCTGGACGCCGCGATCGCGGTCATGGTGACGTTGAACCGTGATGGCGCGCGCGCCGCACGGGCCGCCGGCGCTCACGGCATGACCGACGTCACCGGGTTCGGGCTGCTCGGCCACCTGCACGAGCTGTCACTCGCCGGCGGGGTCGCGGCCGAGGTGCAGGCCGATGCGATTCCGGCGATCGAGGGCGTCCCGGCCCTCCTCGCCCGCCCCGACGAGCAGGCGGTGGCCGGCGGCACCCGGCGCAACCGCGCGCACGCCGAGACCTTCACCCGGTTCGCCGACGGCGTGACCGAGGACCGCCGCTGGCTGGCCTGCGACGCGATGACCTCCGGCGGCCTCCTTGTCGCGGTGAGCGGCGAGCGGGCAGGGGCCGTGCCCGGGGCGGTCGTCGGCCGGCTGGTGGCGGGCGAGCCGGGGACGATCAGCGTGCGTTGAGCCGGGCCAGGGGCAGCCCGATCCCGAACCCGGCGAGCGCGCCGACGACGTCCGACATCCACCCGGCCTCGGGCAGGGCCAGCGGCATGAGCACGATCGCCGCGGCGATGGCCCCCGCCCCGATCAGATCGCCTTCGACGTCCCCGCCGCGCCGCAGTTCGAGCAGGTCGGGGATCGCCCACGCGCACACGAAGGCCAGGGCTGCGCCGTTGGCGCCCAGCGCGACCGGCAGCGGGTAGACGGCGGCGGTCGCCGCCAGTCCGCCGACGGCGCCGACGAGGAACAGCGCCAGGACGGCGAGCGAGCCGTAGCGGCGCTCGAGCAGCCAGCCGAACAGGCCGATCGAGGCGAGGGAGACAAACGCGTAGCCGGTGTTGTCGTAGGTGAACGCCGCCGTGAACAGCCGCCACCACTCCGAGCCCGGCTTGCCGATGATGATCAGCTTGGATTCGTCGACGACGCCGGTGCGCCACAGCAAACAGCCGACGAGGCCGAGCAGGAGGAGCACGCCCGGTGGCATACGGCCGCCGATCCGGGCGGATTCCGGGAATCTCGTCGCGGCGCAGCCGGGTCAGCAGCGGCGGGGCCGAGCGCTTGGCCTTGCGCTCGGCGACGCGCTGGTCGCGATCGAGCTTGGGGGCACGCTTGCGCAGCCGGTTGCCGCAGTACGGGCACTCCGTGATGTAGGGACTGACCTCGGATCCGCAGCTCTTGCAGATGACGAACAGGTCTGGGCCGCCGGTGCTCACGAATCGATTGTAGAACCGGGTCGCCGTCGCCCGAGAGCGCCGTCGTCAACCTGTGGCCGCCCCGTAAATACGCTCGCATTCGAGCGCTCCCTGGCGGCGCCTGGCTTTGTCCTCGGAGATTCGCGTAGCGCTGCTACGCCACATCTCCTGCGTCCTCGCCTGGCATCCCCCAGTGAGCACTCTCAGTGCGACCGTACTTACGGGGCCGACCACTTAGGCCAGCGTGGCGGCGACGATCTCCGCCATGACCTCGCGCAGGTCGTGGTTGGCCTCGTAGACGACGACCTGGCGCGTGGCCCCGTTGCCCCGCACGAGCAGGTCCTCGACGGCGTCGAGCTCCCCCACCGAGCCGAGGTCGGTGGCGTGCTCGCGCATCCGGTCCAGCAGCCGCCGGGCCAGCGCGCGCGTCGACACACGCTCGGAGCTGGGCAGATCGACGAGCTCGCCCTCGAGGCCGTGGCGGGCGGCCAGCCACTTGTTTTCGTCGAGCATCTCGAACGGATAGCTGGACAGGCGCTTGCCGGCATCGAAGTGCTCGGCCAGCTCCTTGACCATCGCCTGGACGAGCGCCGCCAGGCCGAGCGAGTGCTCGATGTGGGTCTGTGAGTCCATCACGCGAACCTCGACGGTCCCGAACTTGGGATGCGGCCGGACGTCGTGCCACAGGTAGGTGTAGTCCTCGATCACCCCGGCGTTGATCATGAACTCGATCCGGCGCTCGTAGTCCTCCCAGTCCTCGTAGCTGGGCGGGATCCCGACCCGCGGAAAGGCGCGGAAGATCGGGGTGCGCGTCGACGCCATCCCCGTCCCGGCGCCCCGCCAGAACGGCGAGTTGGCCGACAGCCCGAGGAGCACCGGCATGTGGATGCGCATCCCGTTGGCGACGTGGATCGCCTTGTCGGGATTGTCGATGCCGACGTGCACGTGCATGCCGAAGATCAGCTCCTGGCGGGCGACGAAGCGCAGCGCCGAGATGAGATCGCGATAGCGCGGGCGGGCCACGATCCGCTGGTCCTCCCACATCGCGAACGGGTGCGTGCCCGCCGAGCCGATGGCCAGCTCCTTGTCGCCGGCGGTGGCCACCACCTGACGGCGCAGCGTGCGCAGCTGCTCGCCGGCCTCGGTCAGATTGGCGCATGGGTCGGTGGAGATCTCCAGCACCGACTCCATCAGCTCGGGCTTGATCTCGCCGATCGGCGCGCTCTCGAGCATCCGCTCGATCGCGTTGACCAACTCATAGGACTGGGCATCGAGGATCATGAGCTCCTCCTCGATCCCCAGCGTGTACGCGTGTCCCTCGAAGCGGTGCTCCACTGGCGCGAAGGCTAAGGGTTCCCGCCCCCGGATCGCCCCTAGACTTCGATCAAGGTAATTCTTGACAGCGGAGGCGGCGCCATGGCACTCGGATACGACGGCAAGCTCTACATCCTCGCGTTTGATCATCGCGGGTCGTTTCAGAAGAAGATGTTCGGGATCGAGGGCGATCCCACGCCGGAGCAGACCGAGCAGATCTCCGACGCCAAGCGCCTGATCTACGAGGGCATGGAGGAGGCGGTCCGGCGGGGCGCCGAGGCGAGCGCCACCGGCGTCCTCGTCGATGAGCAGTTCGGCTCAGACATCCCGCAGCGAGCCCACGAGGCCGGTCTGAAGCTCTCCATGCCGGTGGAGAAGTCGGGCCAGAACGAGTTCGACTTCCAGTACGGAGATCAGTTCGGCGAGCACATCGAGAGGTTCGACCCCGACTTCTCCAAGGTCCTCGTCCGCTACAACCCCGACGATCCCGACACCGAGATGAACGAGCGCCAGCTGGGGCGTCTCAAGGTGCTCGCCGACTGGCTGCACGCGCACGAGCGCAAGTTCCTGTTCGAGCTGCTCGTGCCCGCCACCGACGAGCAGCTGGCCTCGGTCGACGGCGACACCGATCGCTATGACACCGAGCTGCGACCCGAGCTGATGCGCCGGGCGATCGAGGGCTGCCAGGAGCGCGGCGTCGAGGTCGACATCTGGAAGATCGAGGGCGTCGACACCCGCGAGGACGCGGTCAAGCTCGCCGAGCAGGCGCGCTCCGGCGAGGGCCGCGAGGGCGTCACCTGCGTGCTCCTCGGCCGCGGCGCCTCGACCGAGAAGGTGGAGCACTGGCTCCAGGTCGCGTCCGCCGTCGACGGCTTCATCGGCTTCGCCATCGGGCGCTCGATCTGGTGGGACGCGCTCAAGGGCTGGCTCGCCGAGGACCTCGACCGCTCCGCGGCGGTCGCGCAGGTCGCCGACAACTACCTGCACTTCGTCGAGGTCTACGAGGGCCAGAAGGTCGCCTGACCCACGAATCGCACCGCGGGAACGCACGTGACGTTGCGTTCCCGCGGATTGCACGTATTCGTGCAGCGCTGGTAGGCTCGCCTCCGTGGCCTCCATGCGCATGCGCCAGAGCCTGGCCCAGATCGAGCAGGAGTTCCGGCATGAGGCCGAACTGGACCGGACCCAGCGGGAGCGACTCCGGCGCCACGCCGTACGCCGGTCGCGCCTGCGCACCCACGAGCGCGAGAAGAAGCGCAGCTCGGTGCGCTACTGGGTGCTCGTGCTGTCGCTGATCGCGACCGCGGTGATCGTCACGATCGCGATGTTCGAGACGCTGTACCTGCTGCTCGGCTAGGACTCGGAGTCGCCGAGCGTGCGCAACGCGGCATCGACCTCGTTGCGAGCGTCCTTCTCTTCCTCGGCGGAGCGCTCCTGCTGGATCTCGAGGTAGACCTCTTTGCGGAAGACGGGGACGTCCCGGGGCGCCTGGATGCCGATCCGGACCTTCTCACCCATGATCGCCAGCACCGACACCTCGATGTCGTCGCCGATCATGATGCTCTGATTGGACTTCCGGGTGAGTACCAGCATCGTCGCCTCCCTGCTCGGCCGCAAAAGGGTTGGGGCCTCTGCGCCACCCAATAGATGGCTCCTGCCCTGCTCGCCAGCATAGCGTGACCCCTTTGACGGTTTCAAGAAGTGGGTGCTTTTTGCACGGGTATTGATGTCCCGCCCCTCCCAGCGGGAGGGACGGTCGCCGTCGCCTGTACTACTCTCCGCTGCCATATGCCACGCCGATCGCTCAGACCTGAGCTCAACCGAATCCGCGCGTGGGTGCGCCAAGGCCGTACCGACGCCTGGATCGCCCACCAGCTGGAGGTCACCGTCCAGCAGATCCAAGCTTTCAAGCGCGAGCAGTCACTCGAGGCCGGAGACGACGCCGAGGGCGCCGGGCCCGCCGCTGACTTCGACGACGACATCGACCTGCGCGCCGAGGACGATGCGCTGATCGCTGCCGAGCTCGACGCCGTGGAGGCCGCCACCGACGACGAGGCCGAGCCCGAGGAGGACGAGGACGACGACGCCGAGAAGCCCCGCCGTCGCCGCAGCCGGCGCGGCGGACGCGGGGGCCGCGGCCGCCGGCGCACCGCGGGCGCGCTCGAAGCCACCTTCGACCACGGCGACGAGGGCTACGGGCTGTGGCTCGACCCCGCCGTCCAGGACGATCCCATCTATGCCGAGCACTGGGCCGGCCACCGGCCGGTCGAGGTCGCGATCGAGGAGGATCAGATCGTCATTCGCCGCGCCGGCGATGCCGACTCCGACGACGACGACGCCGACCAGTAGACGGCGCCGGCCTCAGCCCTCGCCGACGCGCCGTCCGGTGCTGTAGTCGATCGCCTCGCGGGCGTAGCGTGCAAACGCCGCGCCCGCGACGGTCGTCAGGTCCCACGCCCCCGGCGTCGACGGCGCCACCCGCACGGCGATGTCAAAGCACCAGTCGGTGCCCGCCTCGATGTACAGCCGCGCCAGCTCTCCGACGGTGAACGGCCCACCCAGGCGCCGGCGCAGCGAGAGGACGAGCTCGTCGATGACGCGTTCCATCGCGGCCCGCTCGACCGGGTCGGCCCCGGCGAGCCGGCGCTGGCCCTCCTGCCACAGGCCGATCAGCTCCTCGTAGCGCACCGGACCGAAGCTCATCGCTCCGGCCGTCCATCGCTCAGCGCTGCGACTGGCCGATCATCGCGTAGGAGCGCTCGCCCGGCCGGACCATCCCCAACGCCCGGGCGTCGCGAATGATCGTCGTCGGGTTGTTGAGCGACTTCAGCTGAGCGGCCAGCCCCCGGTTCTGGCTGGTGAGCGAGTCGACGATCGCCCGCTGCTGGTCTGACTGCGATCGCGTCGAGATGTAGGACAGCGTGTGCTCGACGTAGAGCCCGACGACGACCATCAGCACGACGAGCAGGCCGTAGCGCCCGACGCGCTCCCAGCGGACGCGTAACCTCGGTGAGCGCAGCGCGACCTTCTGGGGCTTGCGACGCGGAGCCGGACGCGGCTGGCGGCGCGGGGCGGCTGAGGCAGAGGATCGGGCGGGCGGCATCCCTTGACGCGTTCGTTCGACGCGGGAGCTTTCCTTCCTGCTGCAACGAGCGGTGCACCTTCGGGCCCCTACCCCCCGGTCAGGTCCGGAACGCCGACCTTCCCGGATAGCTGCCGTCGGGGCCGAGGGCCTCCTCGATGCGCAGCAGCTGGTTGTACTTGGCCACGCGATCTGACCGCGCCGGCGCGCCCGTCTTGATCTGGCCGCATCCGGTCGAGACGGCCAGGTCGGCGATCGTCACGTCCTCGGTCTCGCCCGAGCGGTGCGACATCACCGCCGAGTAGCCGGCCTCGCGGGCCATGCGGATCGCCGCGAACGTCTCGGTCAGGGTGCCGATCTGGTTGACCTTGATGAGGATCGAGTTGGCCACCCCGGACTCGATCCCCCGCTTGAGCCGCTGCGTGTTGGTGACGAACAGGTCGTCCCCGACGAGCTGCATCCGGTTGCCGATCCGTTGCGTGAGGTTCGACCATCCGTCCCAGTCGTCCTCGTCCATGCCGTCCTCGATCGAGATGATCGGGTAGCGGCCGGCGAGGTCGATCCAGTAGTCGGCCATCTGCTCGGCGGTGAGCGTGCGCGCCTCGTGCTCGAGCACGTAGCCCTCCTCGGTGTGCAGCTCGGACACCGCCGGGTCAAGCGCGATCGCCACCTGATCGCCGGGCACGTAGCCGGCGCCGCGGATTCCGGCCATCAGCGCCTCGAGCGCCTCCTCGTTGGAGGCGAAGTCCGGCGCGAAGCCCCCCTCGTCGCCGACCGCCGTCGAGTGGCCCTGCTCGTGCAGCCACGCCTTGAGGTGGTGGTAGACCTCGGCCCCCATCCGCAGGCTCTCGGAGAACGTCCGTGCGCCGACGGGGACGATCATGAACTCCTGGAAGTCGACCGCGTTGTCGGCGTGGGCGCCGCCGTTGAGCACGTTCATCATCGGGACCGGCAGGACGTGGGCGGTCTCGCCCCCGAGATAGCGCCACAGCGGCAAGCGCTCCTCGGCCGCCGAGGCGTGGGCGGCCGCCAGCGACACCGCGAGCAGGGCGTTGGCCCCCAGGCGCGACTTGTTGGGGGTGCCGTCGAGCGTGATCAGGATCCGATCGAGGGCCGCCTGGCTGGCCGCGTCCTGGCCGCGCACCGCGGTGGCGATCTCGCCGTTGACGTTGTCGACCGCGCGGGTGACGCCCTTGCCCATCCAGTCCGAGCCGCCGTCGCGCAGCTCGGTGGCCTCGAACTCCCCGGTCGACGCCCCACTGGGAACGGCCGCCCGGCCCCACGCTCCCGAGCGGACGCTGAGCTCGACCTCGACGGTCGGGTTCCCGCGACTGTCGAGGATCTGGCGGGCGTGCACGTGCTCGATCTGGCTCATTGGTTCTCGGCGTCTCCTTGGGCGAGGCGGGCGCGGGCGTAGTACTCAAGCTGACGCTCAGGCGGGAGATCGTCCCAGCTTCCGCCGTCGGATGCGGCCTGCTCGGCCGCGCCGGTGACCCGGTCGCGGAAACGATCCGACGCCGCGCGCAGAGCCAGTTCCGGATCGAGGTGCAGCTTGCGGGCCACGTTGACGGCGGCGAACAGCACGTCGCCGAGCTCGTGAAAGCGCCCGTCACGGTCCTCGGCGGCGATCGCCGACTCCAGCTCGCGCAGCTCGTCGTGGACCGACTGCAGGGGCGCATCGACGCCGTCGAAGTCAAACCCGGTCGAGGCGACCCGCCGCTGGACCTTGCGCGCGTGCAGCAGCGCCGGCAGGTTCTCGGGCACCTCCCCGAAGATCCCCGGCTCCCGTCCCGCCTCGGTCTTCTTGATCTCGTCCCAGTTGCGCAGGACGTCGGCGGCATCGGCGACCTCGGTCTCCCCGAAGACATGCGGGTGGCGGCGGATCAGCTTCCGGGTGACGTGCTCGGCGACCTGCGCCAGGTCGCCGGCGCCGCGCTCCTCGAGCAGCAGGGCCAGGAAGTGCACCTGGAACAGGACATCGCCGAGCTCGTCGAGCAGCTTGGCGTCATCGCGGCGCTCGGCGGCGTCGGCCAGCTCATACGCCTCCTCCACCGTGTGGGGGACGATCGTGCGCTCGTCCTGCTCGCGGTCCCACGGGCACTCGCGGCGCAGGCGCCGGGTGATCTGGTCCAGGTGGGTCAGCGACGCCGCGGCGTCCTGGTCCTGGTCGGGCACCTACTTGCTCGAGGTGGAGGTGGTGCTCGGCCCGGCGGTCACGGTCGCCGACGGGGCCGCCGTGGTGGCCCCGCTGGAGGGGGCGGTCGCCCCGCTGGACGGGGCGGTCGCGCCCGTGCTGGGAACGGCCGAGGTGCTCGTCTTCGGGGCCTTGTAGCCCTTGCAGTCGGCGATCATGTACTCCGAGCGGCAGGTCGTCTTGCTCAGCCACTCCTTCTTGGCGGCGTTGTCGACAGCCGTCGTGGCGGCCTGCTGGAGCTGACCGGTGAGGGTCTGCTTGATCAGCGGCGTCGACGTTGCGAGGCTGCGCTGGGTGGCGGGGGTGATCTTTGTCACCTCCAGCACGTAGTAGCCGAACTGGCCCTTGACCGGGCCCAGCAGCTTGTTGACCGGCGCGGCGAACGCCGCCTTGGAGAGCGCGGCGTCCTGCTGTCCGGCGGTGACGTTGGTGAGCGCGCCGCCCTTGGCCTTGGTCGTCGGGTCGGTGGAGTATTTCTTGGCCACGACGGTCCAGCTCTGACCCTTGCTCAGCGCCTGCTTGGCGGCGACCGCCTGAGCGGCGGTCTTGGTCAGCACGATGCGCATGTTGCGCGTCTGCGGCGTGCCGAACTGGGCCTTGTGGGCGGCGTAGTAGGCGGCGATCTTGGCCGGAGTGACCGTCGTCGGCTGGCGAGCGATCAGCTTCTTGAAGATCTGGCTGACGCGAAGGCGGTAGTCGATGTCCTGCTGGGTCTGACCGGTCTGCTTGAGAAACGCCTGGAACTGGGCGTTGGTCTGAAACTGGCCCTTCTTGGCCGTGGCCAGCGCCGCCGCGATCTGGGCGTCGGTGAGCTTGATGCCGAGCTTGTGAGCAGTGCCCTGGTACCAGTAGGCCTTGATCAAAAAGTCCATGACCTGCGAGGACAGCGACGTGAACAGCTGCTTGCAGTCGGCCCGCAGGGTCGCCGCCGACTTCGTCTTCAGGGTGGGGAACTTCGCCCGCGCCTGGGCGATGCAGCTGGTGAACTGCGGCGGGTCGTTGGGGGCGATCACCGGCTGGCCGGGGCTCGAGGCCGCCTGGCTCTTGGCGTCGACGTACAGCCAGTGGTTGAACGCCTGAAGGCTGATCGGGTTACCCGCGACGACCGCCACCGAGTTGCCGGGAACGCTCGAGCCGCAGGCCGAGACGGCCATGGTCACGAGCACAAAAAAGGCGCCAAGCGCCGGGATGAACTTCCGAGTCTTCATACGACTCGGCGGATAGTAGCGGCCCGTCTGCGGTCAGGCGGTCGGACTTAAAAGACTCTTACGACATGCCTCACCGCGCTCACGCGCTGATGGCGACGCGATCGGCCGGGTCCTCCTCGGCCTCGCGGGTGACGGCCAGCAGCACGTCGGCCGCGCGCACGATCGCCGGGAACTGCGCCACCGGGTCCTTGGGCACCCGCATCGACAGCTGCGACTTGCCCGACTCATACAACGCCTCGGGGATCTCGGCGCGGATCTTCTTGGCGCGCACCGAATCGAGCTCGATCGGAGTCACCGCCAGCCGCTCGCTGCGCACGCTCACCGACTGGGCCCCCGCCTGCCCGAACTTGATCCGCGCCTGCTGGAGCAGGATGAGGTTGCGCAGCGGATCGGGCTCGGGTCCAAACCGGTCCTCGAGCTCCTCGCGCAGCTCCATCAGCTCCGAGACCTGGCGGGCGCCGGCGATCCGGCGGTGGACCTCGACCTTGGCCTGCTCGTAGGGCACGTAGTCGGCGGGCACGTAGGCGTCGACGTTGACGTCGAGGCGCACCGGCTCCCAGTCCGCGGTCGATCCGGCGCCACCGCTCGCGGCGTCGGCGGCCTCCACCGCCTCGTCGAGCATCTGCATGTACAGCTCGAAGCCGAGCGCCGCGACGTGCCCGGACTGCTCGTCGCCGAGCAGGTTGCCGGCGCCGCGCAGCTCCAGGTCGCGCATCGCGATCTTGAACCCGGCGCCCAGCTCGGTGTAGTCGCTCAACGCCGACAGCCGCTGGGCCGCCTCGGGGGTCAGGGCCGCCGCTGACGGATACAGCAGGTAGGCGTAGGCGCGCTCCCGAGACCGGCCGACGCGGCCGCGGATCTGGTAGAGCTGGGACAGGCCGAAGGCATCGGCGCGCTCGACGATCAGCGTGTTGGCCTGGGGGATGTCGATGCCCGACTCGATGATGCTCGTGCACACGAGCACGTCGGCGTCCCCGCGCAGAAACGACAGCATCCGCTCCTCGAGCACGCTCTCGTCCATCTGCCCGTGGGCGACCTCGAAGCGCATCCCCGGACACAGCCCGCGCAGGCGGACCGCGGTCTCCTCGATCGTCTCCACCCGGTTGTGCAGGAAGAACGCCTGGCCGTGGCGCTCCTTCTCGCGGATCAGGGCGCGGCGCACGAGCTCCTCGTCGTACTCGCCGACGTAGGTCTTGACGGGGCGGCGACCCTCGGGCGGGGTCTCGATGACGCTGATGTCACGCACCCCGGCGAGCGACATCTGCAGGGTGCGCGGAATCGGCGTGGCGCTCATCGCGATCACGTCGACGCGGAGCTTGAGCTGGCGCAGCAGCTCCTTCTGCTTGACGCCGAAGCGCTGCTCCTCGTCGACGATCAACAGCCCGAGGTCCTTGGCGCGGACGTCGCGGCTGAGCAGGCGATGGGTGCCGATGAGGATGTCGACCTCCCCCCGGGCAAAGCGCGCGATCGTGTCCTTCTGCTCGGCCGCCGACCGGAAACGCGACACGTGCTCGATCGTCACCGGGTAGTCCTTGAGGCGCTCGGAGAACGTGCCGTAGTGCTGCTGGGCGAGGATCGTCGTCGGCGCCAGGAGCATCACCTGCTTTCCGTCCTGCGCCGCCTTGAACGCGGCCCGCAGCGCCACCTCGGTCTTGCCGTATCCGACGTCGCCGCAGATCAGGCGGTCCATCGGCCGCGGGGCCTCCATGTCGGCCTTGACGAACTCGATCGCGTCACGCTGGTCGGGCGTTTCGGTGAACGGAAACGCATCTTCGAATTCTCGCTGCCAGTCGGAGTCGATCTCGAAGGCGTGGCCCTCGCGCCGCTTACGCTCGGCGTACAGGTTGAGCAGCTCTCCGGCCAGCTCCTGCGCGGCGCGGCGGGCGCGGGCCTTGATCGTGTCCCACCGGGTGCCGCCGAGCTTGGAGAGCGGCGGATGCGACCCGCCGGCGCCGACGTAGCGGCTGATCTTGGCCAGCTGGTCGACGGGCACGAACACGCGGTCCGAGCCGGCGTACTCCAGGTACAGGTAGTCACGGGTGACGTTGGCGACGGTCTTGGTGTCAAAGCCGGCGAAGCGGGCGATGCCGTGGTCCTCGTGGACGACGATGTCGCCGGTGCGCAGGTCGGCGAAGCTGCGCAGCACGCCGCGCCCGCGCTTGATCCCGGTCCCACCCGCCCGCTCGGCGGCCTTGCGGCGCTGGAACAGGCGGTGGTCGGGGATGACCGCGAGGTGGAACTGGGGCGCGATGAATCCCGTCTGCAGGCGCGCCTCGGCGAGGGTGAGCAAACCGGGGCCGACGGCGGCCTCACCGGCTTCGTCGAGCCAGTGGACCTTGAGGCGCCCGAGGTTGTAGGCAAAGCGCTCGCCGTCTCCGCGGCGGGAGAAGGCCAGCACGGTGCGGTAGTTGGAGCGGGCGAGCTTCTCCAGCTCGGGCTCGGCCTCCTTGAGACCCCGGGCGGCGATGTTCGCCGCCTGGCCGCGGAAGGCGAAGGGCTGGTCCTGGTCGATGCTGCTCAGGCGGATGTGCACGCGCTCCTGCAGCGCGGCGATGATCGCGTCGGCGGGGACGTACAGGTGGTTGGCGTCGGCGTCGTGGAAGGCGGCGGTGACGTCCTGCCAGTGGTCGGCGAGCGCCGGCACGACGTCCTCGGAGCCGGCGATCATCACCGACGCCTGGGAGCCGATGAGCTCGAGCAGCGGATAGAAGCTGTCGACGGGGAGCAGCTCGGCGATGTCCGGCCGGTCGGCGGGATCCTCGAGGGCGGCGATCTCGGCCAGCTCGCGGTGCTCGGGGGCGAGCTCGGCGGCCGGCGCCACCTCCACCACCTCGGCATCGCCCAGCGAGCGCTGGGTGAACGTCGAGAACCACCGCAGCGACTCGATCTCGTCGCCGAACAGATCGACGCGCACGGCGCGGTCCTCGGTCGCCGGGAAGAGGTCGAGCAGGCCGCCCCGGATCGCGAACTGGCCGCGGTCCTCCACCTGATCGACGCGCTCGTAGCCGGCCGCGATCAGATCGAGGGCCACCTCGTCGAGGTCGATCAGATCGCCGGCGCGCAGCTCGAAGCCGTGGGGACGCATCGAGCGGTCGGGAACCTTCTCCGACAGCGCGACGGCGCTGACGACGACGACCGGAGCGGCGGCGGTGGTGGGCTCCAGCAGGTCGTCGAGGGCGGCGATGCGCAGGCCCACGAGGTGCGGCGGGGGAGCGAGGTGGGACTCGTAGCCGACGCCTCGGCTGGGGTAGTAGCGGACGCTGCGCGGGGCCAGCCACGCCTTCAGTCCGGCGGCGAGATCACGGGCCGCGCGGTCGTCGCCGGCGACCACGACCGCCGGCCGGGCGGGGTCGCGATCGAGCAACGCGGCGATCAGATACGGGCGCAGCGACTGCGAGACGAACGCCTCGCCCCCCTCGCGGTGAAGCGCGGCGGTCTGCGGATCTTCGTCGGCGTAGGAGAGGAGGGAGCTGAGCATCGGGGCCGACATCTCAGTCTAGGAGTGTTCGATGCCGGTCAGACGAGGCCGTCGCGCAGCACGCGCTCGGTGGCGTCGGCCGCGTCCTGCACGAGCGCCGCCACGTCGGCCGGCGACTCCGCGAAGCGGCCGAGGACATACGCGGCCACGCGATCGGGGTCGGTCGTCGGCGGCCGACCGACGCCCACCCGCACGCGTCCGAAGTCCGCTGACCCCAGCCCCTGCCGGATCGACTTCAGTCCGTTGTGCCCGGCCAGGCCGCCACCGAGGCGGACCCGGATGTCGCCGAACGGCAGGTCGATCTCGTCGTGGAGGACGAGGACGTGGTCGAGGTCGGCGTGCAGGGCCCCGCGCGCCGGCCCGACCGACTGGCCGGCGTCGTTCATGAACGTCTGGGGCAACAGGACGCCGACGCGAGGCCCTGCGGGC
The DNA here is from genome assembly GCA_963744845.1 of uncultured Solirubrobacteraceae bacterium. Taxonomy (GTDB): domain Bacteria; phylum Actinomycetota; class Thermoleophilia; order Solirubrobacterales; family Solirubrobacteraceae; genus Palsa-465. Next base: position 361,336 of record CAVUVE010000004.1, on the reverse strand, counting down.
TCGGTTCTTCCCTCGGTGAGCAGGCCCTTGAAGCGCTGCTTGGGCTTGGGCAGCTGCCAGCGATCGATCAGCGCGCGGGCGATCTCGAACCCAATGTTGTGGCGGGTTCGGTCGTACTCGGGGCCCGGGTTGCCCAGGCCGACGATCAGCCAGTCGACGGGAGCGCCGCCCCCGGAGGGCACGGCGCGGCCCTACTCGCCGGCGTCGTCTGAGCCGGAGTCGGAGTCCGAAGCCCCGTCGCCGTCGCCGCCGTCCTCGGCGGCCGCCTCGCCCTCGCCGACGACCTCGGTCTCCTGCTCGATCTCGTCCTCATCCTCGGTCTGCAACCGGGGCGGGGTGAGGGTGGCGATGACCGTGTCGGGATCGTCGATCAGCGTGACCGTCGACGGCGGCTGGATCGCGTCCAGGGTGACCGTGTCGCCGATCTGCAGCGTGGAGACGTCGTGGGTCAGCGAGTCGGGAATGTCGTTGGGGAGCGCCTCGATCGTCAACTCGCGCGTGATCTGCTCGAGCACGCCGCCGTCGACGGCACCCGGCGACTCGTCGCCGCCAACGAGCTCGAGGAACACCGTGGCCTGGATCTTCTCGTCGAGGCGGACCCGGAGGAGGTCGATGTGCACGGTGGCGTTGCTCACCGGATGGCGCACGAGGTCCTTGACGACGACCGGCGTCGAGGTGCCGCCCTCGATCGTCAGGTCCATCACAGCGCCGGCGTCGGCGAGCGCGTGGCGCAGCTCCCGGGCCGGGACCTGGAAGCTCAGTGGCTCGTCGCCGCCGCCGTAGACGACGCCGAGGACGTTGCCCTCCCGGCGCAGCCGGCGGGCCTGGCGCGAGCCGCCGGGCTCACGGGGAGCGACCTTCAGGCTGGTTGTCGATCGTGCTGCCATGGGCGGCGTCCGATGGTAGCGGCTCGGTCCGAAAACGCTGGCGCGACACACTAACCCTGCGCTAACCTTAATCCATGTCCGAGGGAGCACAGCTGATGCTGTGGATCGCCGGGGTCCACCTGGTCGGGCTGGCCTGCGTTGCCGTGCTCATGTTTCCGGCCCTCAAGGACAGCCCGGCGACGCCCAAGCCGCGGCGCGACGGCGAGGGTGACGACGGATGGGGCCGCGGTCCGAAGGCCCCGCCGAAACCGCCCACCTCGCCGCAGGGTGGGATCCCGCTGCCCGACGCCGTCCCGGCGAGCGCGCGCCTGCGCGGCCCCGGCCGCCTCTCCGATCAGCGGCCGGCCCGCGAGCGGCGCCCCGCCCGCGAGCCGTCGCCCCGCCCCGCGCGCACGCCACAGCGCTGAGCGCTACTAGAACCGCGCCGGACAGGCGTGATCGCTGTGGATCCGCACGCTGATCCGCAGCAGCTTGACGGTGAAGCCCTGCAGCAGGTTCCCGGCCCGGTGGACCCGCACGCACTGCACGCGCGGGAGCGAGGAGCCGACCAGCCAGGCGACGCGTGCCGTGCCGACCGTGCCCGTCAACGAGAACCCGGCCGACGGCTGGATCTGGATGATCGAGACGCTCCCGCCGCGCTTGAGCGCGTGGGCGTCGGCCGCCGCCCGCGCCTGGCAGCTCGGCGTCCCCCGGCAGCCGTCGAGCAGCGCGACCATGGCACCGGCGTCGCCGCGGGCCTCGGCCTTGACCAGGTCGGTGACGGCCGAGTCCTCGGCCCCGCCGACGCTGAGCGCCCGCGCCAGCAGCGCGCTCACGACCAGGAACACGACGACCGCGGCGGCGATCAGGCTGACGATCTTCCGGCGCCGCATCGGGCGCGGACGGTAGCGCCTCCCCGACGGGGCGGGCGCCGCCCTCAGCCGCGCGTCAGGGGTCGCTGATCTCCAGGAAGCGCTGCACCGATGCCTCCTGGTGCTCGAGCCGCTCGGCCAGACGCAGGGCGTGCTCGGCGGCCAGCCCGAGGAAATCCTCCACGCAGCGCTCGGGGTCGTCAGACAGCTGATAGACGCGGGCGAACTCCTGCTGGGCGCAGACGATGCCCATCGGGGGCCGTCCGTCGGCGAGCGTCCGCGCGCTGCACACCGGCGTGACGACCACCTGGGACTCGGTGGCGACCAGCGCCGTGGGCAGCAGCCGGGGGGCGGGAAGCCGCACCGACAGGTGCACTGAGTGGTCGACCGACACCCCGCTGCCGGCGAGATCGGACAACGGCTCGCGCCACACGTCCAGGACGGTGTCGGCGCCGACGAGCGCGTCGCGCAGGGCGGTCGCCTGCTCGACGTAGAGGTGCTCGGCCGCCTCCCGGTCCTCGGCGTCGGCCAGATCCAGGTCGCAGGGGACGCGCAGCAGCTCGCTCGCCGAGACCGTCGCGCCGGCCCCGCGGCTGCCGGCGGTGACGTAGGTCTGCAGCGTGCCGAGGTCCCGCCGGCCGTGGAAGATGACCGTCACGGCCTCGGAGAGCGGGAGCCCGTCGACCCGGAGCGAGACCGCGACCGCGGAGGACTCGTCGAGCAACGCCCGGCGCAGCAGCTCCTCGCCGGTGGCCCCATCCTGGGTGTGATCCTCGTCGAGCATGGTGCTCTCCTTCATGTGATCGGCAGCTTCGTGCCCATATTTAGCCACGTGGCCCGGTCGATGACAACCGCCAACTGGAGCATCGGGCCAGCGCGGGGCTGGCCATCGGGCGCACCGGCCCGAGGCGATAGGCTGCACCGCGATGAGGCTGCTCTACAAGCCGTTCGCGATCATCGCCGGCATCATCGCCCGGCTGCTCGGGCGCTCGGTGTTTCGCACCGTGTGGTCGCGCATCGACGACGAGCCCGCGCCCGAGCCGCTGACCGGTGAGGCGAGCATGGGCAAGCTGGTCGCCGCCCGGGCGTTGCAGGCCGGCGTGATGGCCGGAGCCGCCGCCCTCGTCGAGCGATATTCGGCGCGCGCCTTTCACCACCTGATCGGAATCTGGCCGAAGAAGCCGCCGGATCCCGACGACGCCGAGTAGCGCCGCGGTCGCGAACCGGCGGTCGCGAACCGCCGGTCAGCTGAAGCTGCGCAGGAACCGGCGCGCCGCCCGCCGGCTGCCGGTGAGCTGCTTGCTGGCGAGGCCGATCTCCTCGATCACGCCGTGGCGGACCTTGAGCACGCCGCGGCTGGCCCCGTTGGGCGCCAGGTACCAGGTGTTCTTGCCGACTGAGAACCCACGCCCCACCCGCAAGCGGTGCCGGACCGGGGCCAGGCGGGCTCCGGGGCGCACGCCGCGTAGCGAGTAGTCGGGGTTCGAGGTCAGCGCCAGGACCACCCGGCCGCTGACGCGCCGGCGCTCGGCGCGCGACAGCGTGCGCAGCAGCCCCCGAGAGGGGTAACCGGCGCGGATGCCGTTGTGGGCCGGGCAGAAGAAGTCCATGTCATGGCGCCCGCGAGTCGTGCTGCGCGAGAACAGCTTGCGCGCCCGGGTGCGGGTCATCCCGAGCACCACCGGCCTCATCGTGCGACCGACGAGCGGACCGGACAGCGTCGTGCACGCGGCCGCCGCCGGCCCGAACGGGATCGACACCGGCGCCGGCCCCATCGGCCGCCCGCCATAGATCACGTTTCCCTGCGCGTCCTGGTAGGTGATCCACCCGGTCGTCGGCCCCTGGTCGACCCCCGGCTTGCTGTAGTCACACACGCCGTTGGGAAACGCGCTCTGCAGCTCGGCCCACTGGGCGTCGGTGAACGTCACCGGGTAGCTGCTGCGGTCCAGCGGCTTGAGCTGGCACTTGAGGACGTCGTCGGTCTTGGGCTCGTCGGCGCCGAAGCGCGGGGTCCCGTAGGCGGCCACCGTCTGGTCGCACACCGACGCGGGCAGCGCGTTGCCGTTGCCGTCGGTGCAGCGATCGGTGAGCGTGTCGGGCTTGTCCTCGACGATCTTCTGCGACAGCGGCACCGCGCGTCCGTCGGCGTCGACCTTGCCCAGCCAGCCGTCCATCGCGTACACGGCCTGGTCGGCGTAGTTGGCGTCGCCGATCAGCGGGGCCTGGCCGCGCCACAGGACCTGATTGGCCGCGGTGCCGAAGTCACGCAGGAGCCGGTTGCGCATCGCGTAGGTCCGGTACACGTCGTGAAACGCGCCGGGGTCGGGACCGCGGAGGTCGATGATCGCCACCTGGTTGAGGTTGTTGGCCTCGTCCACGGCTCCGTCGGTGTAGGCGCGCTGCAGCGCGATCGGGTCGGCGCTGCTGCGCTGTGACACGTCGTTGCCGTCGATGTCGAACCCGCCGACGTGGGCGTTGATGTCGGCGAACTGCTGTGCCGAGATCACGCCGTCGCGCAGTCCCTGCAGGCCGTACTGGATGCCGACGTTGTCAAACGGCCGGTTGGCGAACCCGTCGCTCGGACGGCGCCCGAACATGTTGACCATGTAGTCCTCGAGCGTGCAGCGCACGCCGTGCGGATTGGTCTTGGCGTCATAGACCTGGGCGGTCGGCACGTCGGGACAGGCGCGCTCGGCCAGGCCCGAGTTGGGGATCGCCGTCGTGAAGGTGACCGGGTTGGCCGGGTTGGGGTGATCGATGACGGCGCTGATCTGCAGCGGCGTGTAGGCGTCGGTCACGTCCTGGGACTTGAAGTAGTTGAGCAGCATCACGTAGTCCTCGTACTCCATCGCCGAGGACCAGGCGTCGGTGAAGCTGCACTGAGGCGTGATCCCCTGGTAGATGCCCGGGTAGGCGTTGGCGACCTGCTGCTGGACGAGCGATCCGCCCGAGCAGCCGCTGCCGATCGTCCAGCGGATCTCCCCGTACTGGTCGATCACGTGCTCCTTGGTCATCTGCAGCGACTCCGCCTCGGTGACCAGGTTGCAGTTGTGCCCGGCGTTGTCGAGCGCGTTGGACATGACGATGAAGCCGCCGCCGAGGATCTTCGGGTCCATCACCGTCGGTGCCGTACCCGCTCCGTAGGTCGTATCGCAGCTCGCCCCGTGGGTGATGACGAGCCGGCCGTTGGCCTGCGGCTGGGGAGCCCACGGCTCCCACGGCTTGCCGGGCTGCCACAGGGTGGCGATCGTGTACTGGTCGCGATCGATGTAGCCGGTCTCCTCGCGCACGATGAACGGCACCGTGACCCCGTCGGTCGTCGTCGTCTGGGCGATCGCCGCCGCCGCCGGCGGGTTGCTCGGGTCATACGGCTGGAAGGCGCTCGTGTTCGCGACGCCGCTGGCGCCCTCCGAGATCCCCGACGTGCCCGCCGGCACGTAGTAGTAGGCGTAGCTGGGCGCCTGGTCGCACTGCTTGTCGCGCGCGCCGCTCTGGCACGCCCACGGCTGGATCTCGGGACCCGAGAAGATCGGGCCGCCGCTCGGATGGTCGTTGATCGTCAGCTGCGCCCCGTAGCCGTCGTTCAGCCGTGCCGTCAGCACGTTGGGACCGTCCGCCAGGCCGGTGACCAGGCCCTCGAACTTCCCGTTCGGCCGCATCGCGAACGCGCTCGTCACGTCTCGGCCGTCGACGTCGAGCCGGGCCCGGGAGGCCGAGGTCCCCGGCGGCAGGATCACCTGGACGAGCGCCTCGTCCCCGGAGACGAGGTCGGGCCGCGTCGACAGGACCACGATCCGGACGAGGTGGGCCGCGCTCACCGGTGCCGAGGCGCTCCTTGACGGCGGGCCGCCGGCCCGCGCGGCGCCCACGCCGAGCGCCGACGCCGTCCCCACGGCGAGGCCGACCATGGCCACGAGCGCGACGATCCCGAACCTCACCCGGCGACTGATCCCCATCACGACCTCTCTCCTCTGGGCGCGCCGGCGCGGCGCGGCCGTTTCACCCTCGGCAGCAGGAACCTAGATTCCGGTTCATCGGGCAGCATACATGTGCCCGGCGCGGCGGGCGGCGGGTGTGAGCACGGTCCGGGCGGGCGCGCCTCAGCCGGCGGCCGGGCGATACCAGGGCTGCAGCCCGGCGCGGGCCCAGTCGGGGATCGGCGTCTTGTCCGCCGATCCCCGTCGCACCCACACGTGGACCATCTCGGCGCCGAGCAGCCGCTCCTCGCCGCGCCGGATCCGGTGGTGGGTGACGAGGCTGGTCGTGCCGATGTGGGCGACCGTCGCCTCGAGCACGATCTCCTCGTCGAACCGCGCCGGTGCGTGGAACTGCATGTGCACGTCGGCGACGACCATGTCGAGCTCGTTCTCGATCAACCGCCGGTAGCCGCCCATGGCCACCCGGAACAGCTCGGTCATCGTCTGATCGAGGTAGGTCAGGTAATGGGCGTTGAAGACGACGCCGAGCGCGTCGCACTCGGCGTAGCGGACCCGCATCGTGTGCGCGAACGGCTCAGTCACGGGCCGCTCCGCCGCCCCCGCGCAGCACGAACCCGCGCCGCGCGAACTCCGCGAGCGCATCCTCGAAGGCGGCGAAGTCACGACCGACGAGCGCGTCGACCGGCCGGCCGGCCGGCCCGTCCGCGCGCACCCACCGGCGCAGCATCTGCGGCCCGGCCTGCGCCTCCACCTGGGCCTCGTCGATCAGCGCCAGCAGGATCCCCAGCTCCGGGCGATGGTCGAGCTGGCCGGAGAGGAGCGTCAGCGGGTCGACGCCGAGCGCCGCACACAGCTCGTCCTCGGAGAGCCCGAGCAGCTCCTGCAGGCGAGCCGCCTGCGCTCCCTGGCCGATGTTGCGGTGCGCGTCGATCGCCGGATTGTGGCTCGTCAGCCCCCGGCCGAGCTCAGAGCCGGTCGCGCGTGCACACGTCTACGAACATTTCTCGAGCTTTGACCAACCTTCGTCGCGCCCGAGCGTTCTAATGAGCATGGCCACGGATGGCCGGGGCAATAAGCGGTTTTGCGGTCTGTCCGGGGCGGGACAGATCCGCAAATCCGCCTGCGCCGTGCTGTAGCCGCGGCGCTCGGTCAGTCCTTGGCCCAGTCGAACGGGTGCTGCAGACCGGCATGCCACCGCGTGGCCAGCCCGTGCGCGAGCCGGTGCAGCGGCCCGGTCACGCGCCGGGGCGTGGACACGCCCCACAAGGCGATCAGCGCGATCCAGAGAGCCACGAGCCAGGTCACATCTCCGAAATCGGCACACCCCGCCCAAAGCTCAAGCCCTGGGCCGGGAATGCGCAGGTTGGCGAGCGTCACGCCGCGCACGAGTGGCGCCCGACCCCGGCGGCGGTTAGAGTGCCGCCGCCGTTGAGCCCACCCCCGTTTGCTTCTAACAGAAAGCCAGGAATCACATGCACCGATTGACAAGCTTCGCCGCGCTCGCCGCGACCCTCGGGCTGCTGGCCGGCTGCGGGAGCAGCTCGGGCGGCTCCAAGAAGTCCACCGTCAGCAAGAAGAACTTCTGCGCGGCGAACGCCACGCTCGACAAGAACACCAACTCCGCCAGCAACCTCAGCGATCTCGTGAAGGTCCTCAAGAAGAACGAGGGGACCATCAAGACCTTCGGCAAGGCCGCGCCGAGCGCGATCAAGGCCCAAGCCGAGGTGCTGGTCAACGCATCCGAGAAGGGAATCTCCTCCGGCAGCACCGCCGGGTTCACTCAGAAGTTCGTCAACGCCGGCAAGGCCGTCGACTCCTACTGCGCCAAGAAGTAGCCGCGAGCCTGAGCCGCGGCTGGGCATCCAAACGACACCGACGTTCGTTTCGATGCCCAGCCCGGCAGGCGGGCCCGGGCCCGCCGCCGCTCAGCTCAGAACAGCTGGTTCTCGCCGCCGAAGACGTCGGAGACCGATCCGTCGGTGAAGATCTGGCGGATCGAGTTCGTCAGCAGGTCGGCGCAGGAGAGGACGCGGACGTTGTCCGGCGCGCCGGGCGGGAGCGGGATCGTGTCGGTGACGACCACCTGCTCGAAGTCGGCCCCCGCGAGGTTCTCCCACGCCCGGCCCGAGAAGTTCCCGTGGGTGGCGGCGGCGTAGATGCGGCGCGCCCCGGCGTCCCGGACGGCCTGGGCGGCGGCGGCGAGCGTGCCGGCGGTGCCGATCATGTCGTCGACGAGCAGGGCCGTCTTGTCGCGGACATCGCCGATCACGTAGCTGATCTCCGCCACCTGCTGGGCGGGGCGCTCCTTGTTGAGGATCGCCAGGTCGGCGCCGATCTTGGCGGCGAAGTTCTTGTTCAGCTTCACCCGGCCGACGTCTGGGGAGACGACGACGAGGTCCTGGAGACCGAGGTCGGCGAAGTACTGGGTGAGCATGAACAGCGCCGTCATGTGGTCGCACGGCTTCTGGAAGAAGCCCTGGATCTGGCCGGAGTGCAGGTCCATCGTGAGCAGGCGGTCGATCCCCGCCGACTCGAGCATGCGGGCCACGAGGCGGGCGCTGATCGGCTCCCGGGGCGCCGACTTCTTGTCCTGGCGCGAGTAGCCGTACCAGGGGGTGACCGCGATCACGCGGTGCGCCGAGCCGCCGACGGCCGCATCGACCATCTCCAGCAGCTCCATCAGCGCGTCGTTGGGGGTCAGCCCCTCGGCGGCGTTGGCGCACGTCGGCTGCACGATGAACACGTCGGCGCCGCGCACCGACTCCTCATAGCGGCAGTAGACCTCGCCGTTGGCGAACGTCTTGAGGTTGGCGTCGCTCAGCTCGACCCCAAGCTTGTCGGCGATCCGGCCGGCCAGCACCGGATTGGCCCGCCCGCTGACCAGCATCAGGCGCTTGTCGTATTCGCGGCGCAGGACGGTGTTGGCGCTCTGGGTCTGGACGACACCCATCTCGCCGATCAGTCTACGGCCGGTGGGTGACGACTCGATCGAGGTCACGTCTCCTCCGCGGCGTCGGCCTCGGCCCGCTCCCGCCGGCGCTGGGCATAGCCGTCGACGTTGCTCTGCCGCGCCCGGGCGACGCCCAGCCCGCCGGCGGGCACATCGTGGGTGATGACCGATCCCGCTCCGGTGTAGGCGTCGTCGCCGACGCTCACCGGGGCGACGAACGTCGTGTCGACGCTCGTCTTCACCCGCGAGCCGATCGTCGTGCGGTGCTTGCGGTAGCCGTCGTAGTTGGCGGTGATCGTCGACGCCCCGAGGTTGGTCTGCTCGCCGATGTCGGCGTCGCCGATGTAGCTCAGGTGCGGCACCTTGGTCCCCCGGCCCACGTCCGAGTTCTTGATCTCGACGAACGTGCCGGCCTTCGAACCCTCGCGCAGGATGGTTCCCGGGCGCAGGTACGCGAACGGCCCGACGGTGACGCGATCGCCGACCACGGCGCCGACGATGTACGCGTGCAGGAGCGTCGCCCCCTCCCCCACCTGGGCGTCGTGCAGCGTGCACCCCGGACCGACCGTCGACCCGGTGGCGATGCTCGTCTGGCCGTGCAGGCTGGTGAACGGGGCGATGGTCACGTCGGGCGCGATCTCCACGCCGACGTCGATCACGGTCGCGGCGGGGTTGACGATCGTCACTCCGGCGAGCATGTGGCGGGCGTGGATCTGGCGCTGGGCGACCGCGGTCACCTCGGCGAGCTGGCGGCGGTCGTTGATCCCGAGCATCTCGTCGGGATCGGCGACCTCGTAGGCGTCGACGGTCCGCTCGTGGGCGCGCAGGATCGGCAGGACGTCGGGCAGGTAGTGCTCGCCCTGGGCGTTGTCGGCGCGGACCTCGGCGAGAGCCGTGATCAGCGGACCGGTGTCAAACGCGAACATCCCGGTGCTGACCTCCCGGATCTGCAGCTCGAGCACCGACGCGTCGCCCGGCGCCTTCGTCTCGGCCACCCGCTCGACCGTCCCGTCGGGCGCCCGCACCACCCGGCCATAACCATGCGGATCCTCGAGCACTACGGTGGCGATCGTTCCCGCCGATCCGGAGCGCTTGTGCTGGGCGACGAGCCCCCGCAGCGACTCGACGGTGAAGAGCGGCGCGTCGCCGTTGACGACGACCACGGTCTCGGCGTCGCCGAACGCCCCCACCGCCGCGCGCAGGGCATCAGCCGTCCCCAGGGGCCGCTCCTGGACGACGAGCTCGACGCCATCCTCCACCACCGCCTCCAGCCGCCGCTCCGGAGAGTCGACGACGATGATGCGTCCGGCGCCGGCCGCGCGCGCCGTCGCGATCGGCCAGGCGATGATCGGCTGCCCGCACAGGGGATGCAGCAGCTTCTGCACCGAAGAGCGCATGCGCGTGCCCTGCCCGGCAGCGAGGATGACGACGACCGGCGCGGCCACGGGCTGATCCTACTCGGCCGGCGCAGCTTCTCGATCACGCCGCCTCCCGGCGCTCCGCCGCCGCCTCCGGGCGCTCCGCCACCTCCCGGCGCTCCGCCGCCGCCTCGTACCAGCGCATCCACTTGCGCACCGCATTATCCGAGACCCCGTACTTGCGCCCGACCGCGCTGAACCCCATCCGCTGCGTCTCCTCGACGAGCACCTCGTAGGGCGGCCGCTGCACCTTGCGACGCTCGGGATGGGGATCGCGCGGCCCCTTGGAATGCACCCCGCAGGGCTGCGAGCAATACCGCTGCGTGGCGTACCTCGGCGTGAACTCGCGCTCGCAGTACAGACACTCCCGCGGGGGATTCTCGACCCTGCTCTTGCGGCCGCAATGCGTGTCCAGGGTGGCCGCGCAGTTCGCGCAGACGATGCGGAGATTCTCGATCCGGTTGTCGTCGCCGACGCCGTTGATGTGGTCCAGGATGAGCGCCATCGAGCGGCCGTGCCACGACTCGCCCTGACCGCACAGCTCGCACGCACGCTGCTTGAGGCCCGTCGCGTAAAGGCGCTGTTTCAACTTGCCGCGCTGGTAGGACGAGTGCTCGACGAGAACCTGCTCGAGCGGCATCGCCCTGTCCGGCGGCCGCCCGCGGCGAGTCCAGTTGGGATCGAAGTGCGCTGTCGAGACCCCGTAGTGATCGATCAGCCGGCGCAGAGTCTTGAAATTGCTGCCGACCGGCCTGAGGCCGAGAAGGCGCAGCGCCGCCGAGTTGCTCACCGAGGTCTCGACCGCCTCGCGCACTTCCTGCTCGGTGTATTTGGGGGTCCACCTCACGCCCCGAACATTAGTTCGTGCGTCGGACGGAAAAGACCGCTGTACGCAGGTCAATCAGCGAGCTGGGGAGCCGGGATTTGAACCCGATCTTCGTGGGTCAAAGCCACGCGTGCTGCCGTTACACCACTCCCCAGTGCGTTGGAGCGGGTCCGCTGGCACAGGCTAACTGAGAAGCGCGCGCAACCGGTCATCGACCAGCGGATCGGCGAGCGCGGCGCTGACATCGGCCGGGGTGCGCAGCCCGCGCTCGGTACGCAGCAGGCCGACCCCCGCCCCGGAGGCCTGCGCGGCGTTGGCGGCGAGGCCGATCGGATCGGGACTCGTCCAGGCGTCGTCGGGCAGCTCGAGCAGCCCGGCCACGGGACGCGCGAACGCGACGAGGTAGAAGCCCCCGTCGAACATCGGCCCGACCGAGAGCTCGCAGTCGTGGGCGAGGTCGTCGAGCGCGCCGGCGGCGTGATCGGGTCGCCACCGGGTCAACTCGGGCCAGACGACCACGACCGGGCCGTCGTCGGCGGCGAACAGGCCGGCCACGGCCTCGCCGACGCCGCCCGCCGCCGGCACGACCCCGTCCGGGGCGACCTGCTCGGCCCACTGCCGCGCCCGCCCGACGAGCTCGTGCGCGAGCGCCGGCGAACGGCCGCCGGCGGCCGGCATGAGCACGACGCGCGGCCGCGCCATGGTCAGCCGGTCGCGAAGCGGAACATGGTTCCGGCCGGGGTGGCCGACGCGCCGGCCAGACGGCCCACCGCCGCCTCGAGCACCGCCGCGAACACCGCCGGGCTGGAGGCCATCAGCTCGCCGAGGGTGGCGACCGGCGTCGGGTCGCCGGGGATCACCTCGTTGGCGTAGTCGGTGACGAACCCGATCAGCGCGAACGGCAACTCCAGCTCGCCGCACAGCACGGTCTCCGGCCCGCCGGTCTGGCTGACCGCGGTCACGCCGCAGGCGGCCAGCTGGGCGATCTCGGTCGGCGTGTTGAAGCGCGGCCCGTCGACGTGGCCGTAGACCCCGCCGTCGCGGGCCGGGTGTCCCGGCCTGCGCGGCCCCGGCGAGCAGCGCGGCGCGGACGCCGTCGGAGTACGGGCCGCCGTGGAGGATCCAGTGGCCGCGCTCGGGTTCGCCGGGCTGGCCGAAGAACGTGCACAGCGACCCGTCGGGCAGCCGGTTGGAGATGAAGTGCAGGTCGTCGAAGACGACGAGCGACCCCAGCGCCAGCGTGGGATCGACCGCCCCGCAGGCGGTGCACCCGATCACGGCCGTCGCGCCGAGCGTGGCCAGCGCCCAGATGTTCGCCCGGTGGGTGACGTGGTTGGAGAGGCGCACGTGGCCGGCCCCATGGCGCGAGACGTGCAGCACCTCGACGCCGGCGAGCTCGCCGCGGGAGACCTCGACCGATCCGTAGGGCGTCACCACGGGCTCGGCTTCCCCCACCGGCCAGCCGGGTAGTGAGTGGGTTCCCGAGCCGGTGATGATCGCCACGGCCATGGCGCGCGACTCTACTTCACCCCCCCACCTGCGCTGGACGATCGTCTATGACCCCGACTGCGGGTTCTGCCGGACCGCGCTCGCCCTCATCCTGCGGGCCGATCTCGCCCGCCGGCTGCGCCCGCTGGCGCTCGGCACCGCCGAGGCCGACCGGCTCCTCGCCGATCTCACCGTGCAACAGCGCGACGCCTCCTGGCACCTCGTCTCCCCGGACGGCCGGCGCGAGTCCGCCGGCGCGGCCGGCGCCCCGCTGCTGCGCCTGCTGCCCGGAGGCGCGCTGCCGGCGGCGGTCCTCGCCCGAGTGCCGGCGACGACCGAGCGCGCGTACCGATGGGTCGCCGATCACCGCTCCGCGTTCAGCCACGCCCTCCCCGACACCGTCAAGCAGCGCGCGACGCGGCTGATCGAGCGCCGAAGCGGCTAGTGCGCTATGCGGCAGCCAGCGCGGGCTCGTGCTCGCGCAGCCACACGTCGAGCTCGTTGGCCTTGTGGGTGTCCTCGTAGACCTCGTACTCGCGCAGGCGGCCCCAGGTCATCCGCCCCCAGATGACGAAGCGGTTCTCATAGACGCGCTCACCGTCGGGTCCGTCGAGATGGTCATGGCCGCGGACGCACACCGTGGTGCGCCACGGCCAGCCCGTGACCACCACCTCGTCGGGGAACGTCTGGAGGCCAACCGCCGCCAGGCGGCGCAGCCAGCGCTCCACCTCGGCCTTGCCCCGGAACACGCCCGACCACGAGTTCTGCCCGGGGAAGGTCAGCTGCACGTCCGGATGATCGAGGAGCAGCGTGGGGCGCACGTCACCCTGACGCGTGCGCCCCATGACGAACGCGATGAGCTTGGCACCGAGCCATGACTGCATGGGCCACCTCCAACTCGACTAGATTGATCGCTCTAGCGAGTACCCTACACGAGGTGCCCACCACGCGCGATCGCATCATCGACGCCAGCGCCGAGCTGTTTCGCCGCCAGGGCTACTCCGCGACCGGCGTCAAGCAGATCGTCACCGCCGCCCAGGCGCCGTTCGGCTCGATCTATCACCATTTCCCCGGCGGCAAGGAGCAACTCGGCGCCGAGGCGGTGCGCACCTCGGGCAAGCTGTATGAGCTGCTCATTCCGGCCGTGTTCGATCCCGCCCCGGACCTGACGAGCGCCGTCCGGGCGTTCTTCGCCGGCGCCGCCGAGCATCTCGTCGACACCGACTACGAGGACGCGTGCCCGATCGCTACCGTCGCGCTCGAGGTCTCGAGCCGCAGCGAGACGATGCGCCAGGCCTGCGCGGACGTGTTCGAGAGCTGGATCGCCGCCGGGCTGCCGCGGTTCACCGCCGCCGGCCTCACCGAGCGGCAGGCCCGCGAGCTCGTGATCGCCATGATCGGCGCGCTCGAGGGCGCCTTCGTGCTCGCCCGCGCCACCCGCAGCCCCGAGGCGCTGCACATCGCCGGCGAGCAGATGGCCGCCGCCGTCGACCGCGCCCTGCACCCAGGCCTAGTGCGGAACGCGACCGCCGCCGGCGCCCGGCTCGGTCGCCGGACCGCGCGGCGCGGCAATGGCGAGCACGCGCATCGCCTTGAGCCCGAGCGACAGCTTCTCGCGGCCGTCGGTCGAGGACACGTCGAGGCCGGTCAGCTCGCGGACGCGCTCGAAGCGGTAGCGGATCGTGTGGCGGTGGGTGATCAGCCGTGACGCGGTGGCGTTGACGTTGGCATCGCAGTCCAGGAACGTGGCCAGGGTGCCGAGCAGGTCGGTCTCGTACTGCTCGTCGTAGGCGACGAGCGGGCGCACGGTCTCGGCGTAGAAGCGCTTGAGCTCGGCGGGGTCGCTCATGTAGGGCAGCAGCAGCTGGTAGGTGCCGGTCTCGTCGTAGGCGAGCACGGCGCGCTCGGAGTCGCCCTCGACGACGTTGAGGGCGAGCAGCGCCTCGTTGTAGGCGCGCTGGAGGTCGAGGGGATCCTCAGCGCGCCGGCTGCGGCCGATCGCGAACGCGAAACCGGCGAGGCCCGCCTCGAGCTCGCGCAGGACGGCCGAGGCGACCCGCCGGCCGGTTTCGCCGTCGCCGTCGGGGACGAGCAGGACCACCTCCCCGCCATCGCTCTCCATCGGCGACGCGATCGAGCCCGAGGCGATCGAGCGCGCGCCGCGGGCGGCGACGGCCAGCAGGCGCCGGCGCCAGTCGTCCTCGGTGGGCGCGCGCGCGTGGGCGCGCACGACGGCCACGCTTGCCCCGCTCGACAGGTCGGTGCCGAGCTCCTTGCCGCGCGCGATCAGGTCATCGCGGTCGTCGATGCGCCGGGCCAGCAGCGCCCGCTGGAAGTTGGTGGCCGCCTCCTCGGAGGCGCGCTCGGGGGCGCGGACGCGCTCCACCTCGGAGGCGATCAGGGTCGTGACGAGCCGCAGCAGCGCGTTGTCGGCGCTCTCGGCGCGGCTGCGCATCCGCAGCTGGCCGACCGGTGCCTCGGCCACCTTGAGCTCGAGCGTGGTGACGTCGTCGGTGTCGCGCATCAGCGAGCGCTCGTCGGCCGGGGAGCGCGCGGCGACGGCGAGGACGGTTGCCGAACGATCGATCAGGATCAGGCTGGCGTCGAGCGCGCGGGCGGCGGCGCGCAGGATCTCGGGCAGCCCGGCGCCGGCCTCGACCGCGTCGGTGATCGCGGCGAACGCCCCGAGATCCGGAGCCCCGCCCACTCGCGTGCTGCCGCGCTCCGCGCTTTCCGCCAGTTCGCTCACCTCGGGGACGTCAGAAGATCCGCGGCCACTCGAAGATGACCAGCGCGCCCAGGAGCACGCCGACCCCGACGAATGCGGCCAGCACGTACAGGGACAGGACCACCGCGGCGACGCGGTGCAGCGGGCGACGGTAGGCGCTCACGGCGGGGACCAGCACGAGGCTGGCAAATGCGATCAACACGATCGCGCCGCACCCGGCGCCGACGATGTATGTGATGGTCTGATTGCTCACGCTCGCGACCCTGATTGTGCCGAATGACGATGCGGACCGATCCCGAGCGACGGGCGCGGACGCAAATTGCGGATTTTGTGGTCAGTCGTTCGGCGCCGAACCGCCGACCCCTGCCCGCACCGCAGCGGCGGCAAAGCCGTCCCTGAGCGCCTGCGCGGCCCGCTGCGCGCGGCTCTCGCCGTCGGCACCGCGAAACACCCCGAGGACGGTCGGCCCCGACCCGCACACGATCGCGTCGTCGGCCCCGGCGCCGTGCGCCCGGGCGAGCGCGCCGGCGATCGCCGGCGCCAGGGAGAGCGCGGCCGGCTCCAGGTCGTTGACCAGCCGTCGCGGGAGACCCGCGGCCAGCTCGGCGGCCAGCGTGGACAGCTCGGCGGCCGAGCGGGCCAGGCCGAGGCGGTCGGCCTCCCGGTAGACGTCGCGCGTCGACAGCGCGAACGGTTGCGGCAGGACGAGCAGCCCGTAGGGCTCGAGCTCCGCCACGGGCGCGAGGATCTCCCCGGCGCCCGTGCCGAGGCTGGGCCCCGGACGCAGCTGGCTGGGCACGTCGGCGCCGAGCGAGACCGCGATCCGCCCGAGCGCGTCCGCGCCGATCGGAGACAGCCGCGGCGCGCAGCGCAGCATCGCCGCCGCGTCGGCCGAGCCGCCCCCCATCCCCGCCGCGACCGGGATGCGCTTGTCGATGACGACCCGGACGGGTGGCGCAGCCCAGCCGGCCGCCCGCAGGCCGGCGAGGGCGTGGGCGACGAGGTTGGGGCCACGCACGCCGTCGCAGATCACCTCGTCGACCGAGCTCTCGACGATCTCCAGATCGTCGAATCGCGTCACCGAATCGAACATCGTCACCAGCTCGTGGCGGCCGTCGGCCCGCGTCGGGCCGAGGAACAGGCACAGGTTGACCTTGGCCGGCGCGCGCTCGCGCATCACCGCAGGCGCGCCGCCAGCTCCCGGAACTCCTCCGGGGCCAGCCGCTCGGCGCGCTCGTCGGCGGGATGGCCGATCGCCACCAGGGCCTGCCGGGCGCGCTCGCGCACGTCGGGCCCGAAGCTGCCGCCGACGAGGGCGAGCGACCCGGCGAGCGCCTTGCGCCGGTGCGCGAACGCGCCGTGCACGAGCGCGGCCAGCCGCGGATCGGGGGCCGGTCGCAGACGGCGCAGCCCGAGGAGTACCGAGTCGACATTCGGCACGGGGCGAAACACCTGGCGGGAGATGGGGCGCAGCACCTTGACCTCGCAGGCGAGCTGGGCGAGCACCGAGGGAACCCCGTAAGCGGAGCTGCCGGGCGCGGCGGCGAAGCGCTCGCCGACCTCACGCTGGACCATCACCACCCATTCGGTCAGGCCCGGCAGCGTGTCGATCGTCGTGAGGATCACCGTCGCCGCCACCCCATAGGGCAGGTTGGCGACCATCTTGGTCGGGGGCGGGGCCAGCGCGCCGTAGTCGAGCGACACCGCGTCGGCGAAGTGCAGCGCGACCGTGTCCCGGCCGGCCACGGCTGCCTCGAGGGTCGAGCGCAGCCGCTCGTCGACCTCGACGACGTGCACGAACCCCGCGGTCGCCGCCAGCCGCTCGGAGAGCACTCCCGGGCCGCCGCCGACCTCGAGCACCACGTCGTCGGGGCTGATCATGGCCAACCGCTCGATCACGCCGAGGATGTTGCGGTCGACGAGGAAATTCTGGCCGAGCTCGCGCTGACGCGCGGAGCGAGCGCTCACCATCCGAACACGGCCGCGGCGGCGAGCTCGACGTCGCTCTCGAGCTCGGTGTAGCCGACGCGGCGCTCGGCGGCGATCGCGTGCGCCGTCATCGTCACGTTGGCCGGCTGGTTGCGCCTCCCGCGGACGGGCTGGGGCGACAGGTACGGGGCGTCGGTCTCGACGAGCAGCCGCCGCGCGGGCACGGCGAGCGCGGCCAGCATCAGCTCGCCGTTCTTCGGGTACGTGCAGTTGCCGGCAAACGACAGCCACCAGTCCTCGTGGGCGAGGCACTCCTGCACACGATCGGCCATCGAGAAGCAGTGCAGGATCACCCTCAGCCCGCCCGCCGAGGCGTCGAGCATGGCCAGCGTGTCGTCGTCGGCGGCGCGGGTGTGGATGACGAGCGGCTTGCCGGTCGCCCGGGCGAGTTCGATGTGGGCCGCGAAGGCCCGCTTCTGATCGGCCTCCGGCGCCCCCTCGCGGTAGTAGTCCAGGCCGGTCTCGCCGATGGCCACGCACTTCTCGTGAGCGGCCAGTGCCTCCAGCTCGGCGAAATCGGCGTCGTCGAACCCGGTCGCCGAGTTGGGGTGGCGGCCGATCGCGGCGTAGACCTGGGGAAAGTCCTCGGCGGCGGCGAGCGCGGCGCGGCACGACGCCCCGTCGGTGCCGACGGTGACCATGCGCGTCACGCCCGCCGCGTCAGCGGCCGCGATCAGCTCGGCGGTCGGCGGCTCGCAGAGATGCAGGTGGGTGTGGCTGTCGATCAACGCTTGGGAAACAGCGGGGCAAGCTCGGTGACGCTGCGCCCCCCGCCCCCGAGGGCCCCGAAGGTCGCGGCCTCCAGCCTGATGTCGGGCGCCGCCAGCGCGTCGAGGAGCTTCCCGGTGCTCTCGGGCATGTACGGCGTCAGCAGCACGCTGATCACCCGGACGGCCTCGGCCAGCGACGCGAGGACACGGTCCAGCTCGGCGGCCGACCCGGGATCCTTGGCCAGCTGCCAGGGCGCCCGCTCCTCGACGTATCGATTCGATCGGCGCACGCGCTGCCAGATCAGGTTGAGCGCATCAGACACCTCGGCGGCGTCCATCAGGTCGATCACGTCATCGGCCAGCCCGTCGAAGTCCCCGGCCAGCGCCGGGTCGGCGGAGACATCGGGTACGACGCCGTCGCGGTAGCGGCGGATCATGGCCAGCGTCCGGCTGGCCAGGTTGCCGTACTCGTTGGCCAGCTCGGCCTCGTAGCGGGCGGTGAACGCGTCGACGCCGACGGCGCCGTCGGCGCCGAAGGACACATCGCGCATCAGGTAGAAGCGCAGCGCGTCGGTGCCGTACTCGTCGAGCACGGCGAACGGGTCGAGCACGTTGCCCAGCGACTTGCTCATCTTGCGCGAGTCGGCACCGAGCAGGAAGCCGTGGACGAACACGTGCTCGGGCAGGGGCAGGTCGGCGGCCATCAGCATCGCCGGCCAGAACACGGTGTGGAACTTGAGGATGTCCTTGCCGATGATGTGAAACTGGGCCGGCCAGAAGCGCTCGGTCAGGTCCTGCCCGGGGCGCGCGTAGCGCAGCGCCGTGTAGTAGTTGAGCAGCGCGTCGAACCACACGTAGAAGACCTGGTCGGGGTCCCACGGGACCGGCACCCCCCAGTGCATCCGCGCGCGCGACAACGACACGTCCTGTAAGCCGGAGAGCACGAAGGCATGGGCCTCGTTGAACCGGGTCAGCGGCATCACGAACGAGCGGTGCTCGGCGAACAGGCGCTCGAGCGCAGCCTGAAAGGTCGAGAGGCGAAAGAACCAGTTCTCCTCCTGCTCGCGGGTGAGCGGGGTCTCGTGGATCGGGCACAGGTTGCCCTCGAGGATCTCGTTCTCGACCTTGAAGTCCGCGCACCGCGGGCAGTACCAGCCCTCGTAGACGCCCTTGTAGGTGTGGCCGTTGTCGTGGACGCGCTGGAGCACCTCCTGGACCGCCTGCTTGTGCTCCTCGTCGGTGGTGCGGATGAAGAAGTCGTTGGAGATGTCGAGCAGGGGCATGAGCGCCTTGAACCGCTCGGCGTTCTGATCGGCCAGCGTCTGGGGATCCATCCCCTGGGCCTTGGCGGCGTCGGCGACCGGCTCCCCGTGCTCGTCGGTCCCGGTGAGAAAGAACACGTCCTCGTTGCGCTGGCGCATGTGGCGGGCGATCACATCGGTGGCGATCGCCTCGTAGGCGTGGCCGAGGTGGGGCACGCCGTTGACATAGGAGATCGCGGTGGTGATGTAGAACGCCATGGCCGATCCTCAATCTATCCGGCCGCCGGGCGTGATCAGCACCTTGGCCGACGCATCGGCGTCGAGGGCGAGCGCCATCGCGGCCGGGGCATCGGCGACCGCGAAGCGATGAGAGATCATGTCGGCGAACGGGATCGCGTGGCGATGGCGGTCCAGGAGGGCCAGGGTCCCCTCGTAGGCGGTCAGGTCCTCCCCGCCGACCCCCAGCAGGGCGAGGCTGCGCCCGCAGATCGAGGCCGGGTTAAAGCCTTCCCCGCCCATGTCGACGAACGCTCCCACCTCGATGATCGTGCCCCCGTCGCGCACGATCGCCTCCGCCGCCGCGAACGCCCCCGGGAAGCCGGTCGCGCAGACGACGACGTCGATCTCGCGGTCGATCGGCTCGCCGGGCCGCATGCCGACGGCGTCGGCCAGTCGCGCCGCCAGGTCGCGGCGGCGTGCGCTCGGGTCGATCACGTAGAGATGGCCCGCTCCCATCAGCGAGGCCTTGATGGCGTGGGCCAGGCCCAGCGGACCGACCCCGATGACGGCCACGGCGTCGCCGGGACGAAAGCCGTTGGGGCGAGGAAGGCGCGCCGCGCGCTCGAGCGAATGGGTCACCGCGAAGATCTCGGTGAGCACGGCGATCTCGTCGGGCAGGCCCTCCGGGACCCGGAACAGCGCGGTCCCCGGCTTCACGTAGAGAAACTGCGACCAGCCGCCGAACAGGTGGGGCGCCTGCGCGCAGGTCAGCGAGTTGCCGTAGTTCTCGAGGTTGCGACACAGGAAGTACGGAAATCCGCGCGCGCACATGTGACAGTGCCCGCAGGCGCGGTTGGGCGCGGGGACGACGCGGTCGCCGACGCGCAGCGGGGAGCCGTCGAAGGCGAGCGCCCCGCCGGCGCCCAGCGCGGCGACGACGCCAACGTTCTCGTGGCCCTGGATGATCGGAAACGGCGTCGAGCGCTCGTATTCGGTGCCGACGTACTGCTCGGTCTCGCCGCGGAAGGTGTGCTTGTCGGTGCCGCAGATCCCGGAGGCGAGCATCCGCACCAGGACCGCGCCGGGCTCCAGCTGCGCCGGGTACGGGTAGGAGCGCACCTCGAGCCGGTGCGGAGCGACGAGGGTGGCGGCCAGGACGGTGGTCATCGGGGTGGGGCGGTGGTGGAGCGTATGACGAGGGTGGGCTCGACGAGGCGAACGACGGTGGGGCGGCGGTGATCGATGCGCTCGAGCAGCAATTCCAGCGCCATGCGACCCATGGCGCTGCGCGGCTGGTCGACGGTGGTCAAGGACACGTGGGCGAGGTGGGCGATCGAGATGTTGTCGTAGCCGACGATCGAGACGTGCCCGGGGACGTCGACGCCGGCCCGATCGAACTCGCCGAGGAGGCCGGCGGCGACCATGTCGTTGGCGGCGAACACCGCCGTCGGCAGCGTGCGCTCGGCGAGCAATCGCCGCGCCGCCTTCGTGCCCGCTTCCTCGGTGAAGTCACCCGGGATGACGCGCGCGTGCGCCGCCAGGCCGCGAGCACGCATCCCGCGCAGGTAGGCCGAGCGTCGCTGCGGGCCCCCCGCCCCCCGGCCGGCGTCGACGTGGGCGATACGCTCGTGGCCGAGCGCGAGCAGATGGTCGAGCACGAGCCCGGTGCCGTGGCGCTCGTCGATCAGCACGGCATCGACGTCGACGCCGCGCAGCTGGCGGCCCACGACGACGACCGGGACCTCGGCCGCGGCGGCGCCGATGTCGGCGGCGCGCATCCGAGGACTGACGAGGATCAGGCCGTCGACGCGATATTCGAGCAGCGTGGCGAGGGATGCGCGCTCGCGACGGGCGAGACGGCCGCCGGCGCCGAGCAGCAGCTGGTAGCCCAACTCGGAGGCCAGCTCCTCCACGCCGCCGGCGATCTCGGCGAAGAACGGGTTGCGCAGGTCGTCGAGGACCACGCCCACCGTCCGGGTCCGGCGGCTGGCCAGGCTGCGCGCCATCGCGTTGGGGCGGTAGCCAAGGCGGCCGGCGACCTCGAGCACCCGGCGGCGGCGTTCGGCCGAGACATTGGGCTGCTCGCGCATGACGAGCGACACGAGGGCCCGGGACACCCCCGCCTCCCGGGCGACGTCCTCCATCGTCGGCGAGTGCCGGGCAACCGCGCTCTGGGGGCCACGCTCGGGCATCCTGCAACGGCGCGAGCTTACTCAGCGGGCGGCGCGGGCGCAAACCTCGGT
This sequence comes from uncultured Solirubrobacteraceae bacterium, assembly GCA_963744845.1. GTDB lineage: Bacteria > Actinomycetota > Thermoleophilia > Solirubrobacterales > Solirubrobacteraceae > Palsa-465. The sequence continues at coordinate 339,827 of CAVUVE010000004.1, read as the reverse complement.
TATCGCGCTCTAACCGCCCGCGGTTCTTGACTTCTGCGCAAGCCCGCGGATATAGTCGCCGTCTCGACTTAGAGCGCTCTAAGCAGGCGCCGCGGTCCCGGGGGAGGGAACGAGGAGAGATGGCCGAGACACGAGAACAGCCGGCGAGCCACGTCCGTCCCGTGGCGCAGCGGCTGGCGGGCGCCCCGATCTCATGGGGCGCCTGCGAAGTGCCCGGGTGGGGTCGCATGCCCGTCGCCGAGACGGTCCTCGCCGAGATGGTCGGGCTCGGACTCCGCGGAACCGAGCTGGGCCCGCCCGGCTTCCTCCCCGCCGAGCCCGCGGCGCTGCAGGCGCTCCTGCGCCGCCACGGACTGCGCTTCGTGGGCACCTTCACGCCGCTCGTGCTCCACGACCCCGACCTGGAGGCCACCGCCCATCACGCCCGCGAGGCGATCGAGCTGCTGGTCGGCGCGGGCGGTCAGGTCCTCGTCGTCGCCGCCGTGCAGGATCTCGCCTGGAGCGTCCCCGAACCGCTCGACGACGCCGGCTGGCGCCGGCTGGGCGTCCACGCCGCGGAGATCGCGGCCCTCGCCGCCGAGCGCGGAATCATCTTTGCGCTGCACCCCCACGTCGGCACGCTGATCGAGACCGCCGATCAGGTGACCCGGGCGCTCGCCGCGACCGACGTCGGCTGGTGCCTGGACACCGGTCATCTGCTGATCGGGGGCACCGACCCGGCGGCGTTTGCCCGCGAGCACGGCGACCGGATCACCCACGTCCACCTCAAGGACGTCGACGAGGCCGTCGCCGCCGAGCTGCGCGCGGGGCGCCTGACCCTGCTGCAGGCCACCCGGCAGGGGCTGTTCGTGCCCCTGGGGCGAGGGGGCGCCCCCGTCAGGGCCGTCCTTGAGGCGCTGGCCGCCCACGGCTACGACGGGTGGCTCGTACTCGAACAGGACACCGCGATCGCCGCAGACGAGCCGGCGGAGATCAGCGGAGCGCGGCGTGACGCCAGCGCGAGCATCGCGTTCATCAACTCGGCTCAGACGGAGGAGATCCATCGATGAGACGACTGCGTCGCAGTCTCGTTGTGCCGGCGTTGGTCGCAGCCGCCGTGCTGCTGCTCGCCGCGTGCGGCGGCAGCTCCAAGAGCTCGAGCTCGGGCGGGAGCGCTGCCAGCACGACCAAGGCGGTGAACATCGCCGCCACCGGCAAGCCGTGCTCGGGCCTCACCTTCGCCGTGATCACCCACGGCGACAACGGCAGCTTCTGGAGCGTCGTCTACAAGGGCGCCAAGAACGCCGCCGCCGACTACGGCTGCAAGCTGAGCGAGGTCTACGGGTCCCAGCAGCAGGGCCAGGCCGAGCCCGATGACCAGGCCGAGAACGCCCAGATCACCGACGCCATCAACCAGCACGTCAACGGGCTGGTCGTCTCCGACCACGATGCCAGCCTGATGAACCCGACGCTGGCCAAGGCCGCCAAGGCGGGGATCCCGGTGGTCCTCACCAACGATGGCTGCGACGCCACCGACATCACGGCCTCGAGCGCCCTGACGTGCGTCGGGCAGCCGGAGATGCTCGCCGGGCAGGCCTCCGGCCAGCGCTTCAAGCAGCTCGGCGCGACGAACGTGCTGTGCGTCATCCACCAGTCCGGTCAGAACCTGCTCGATCGCTGCAACGGCATCGCCCAGGGCCTCGGCGTGGGCTCGACGTGCAAATCGGGCTCGGCTCCCGCCAAGGGCCCGGGCTGCACGCAGCTGACCCTGTCGACCCCGAACGCCGCGTCCAACCCGCAGCAGGCGGTCGGTCAGGTGACGTCCTACCTGCAGTCACATCCCGGCATCAACGCCGTGATGACCCTCAACAACGCGATCGGGACGGCGGTGGTCGGCACTCACCCGCAGAATGTCAAGATCGCCACCTTCGACACCAACGCCGAGGTGCTCAACGACATCAAGGCCGGATCGATGTCGTTCGTCGTCGACCAGCAGCAGTACCTGCAGGGCTATTTGCCGATCGTCATCCTCTACCTGTACGCCAAGCACGAGGGCAACACCGTCGGCGGCGGAACCTCCGTCCCCACCGGTCCGTTGCTCGTCGACAAGACCAATGTCTCCAAGGTCGCGGCGGCGATCGCCGCAGGTGACGACTGATCACGACTAGAGCAAGCAGCTGACCATGGCCGCCGGGCGGGACGCGTGTCCCGTCCGGCGGCTCGGCCACTCTGATCCCGACAACGATGAGCGCAACCACCACCCCTCCCTCCGATCCGGCCACATCGTCGCCGTCGGACGAGCGCCTGGCCTCGATCAGCCGCGTCACGCGAGTGATGCGGCGTCCCGAGCTCGGCTCGCTGATGGGCGCGATCGCCGTCTTCGTCCTGTTCGCGATCACCGACGCCAGCGCCAATCACCTGTGGCTCAAGCAGGTGGGCCTGGCAGCGTGGACCCAGCAGGCGGCGTTCTTCGGAATCCTCGCCGTGCCCGTGGGGCTGTTGATGATCGGCGGCGAGTTCGACCTGTCGACCGGGGTGATGTCGGGCGTCACCGCGATCGTGATGGCGCTGCTCGTCGGCAAGTACCACTGGGACACGTGGCTGGCGATCGTCGGGACGATCGTGTTCGCCACGATCGTCGGGCTGATCAACGGGATCGTCGTGGTGCGCACCAAGCTCCCGAGCTTCATCGTCACCCTGGCGACGTTCTTTTTGCTGCGCGGGGTCAGCGTCGGCGGCGTCCTGTTGCTCAACCACAACTCGACGCAGGTGGCGGTGACCTCGCTGAACCCGCCGGGGCTGAGCAGCGCCAAGACGATCTTCGGGAGCTCGTTCTTCTCCTCGGGCGCTCTGACCAACGGCTACAGCACGGCGATCATCTGGTTTCTCGTGGTGACGATCATCGGGTCCTGGGTGCTGAGCCGCACGACGTTCGGCAATTGGATCTTCGCCTCCGGGGGCGACCAGAACGCGGCCCGCAACGTCGGCGTGCCCGTCAACCGGACGAAGATCCTCCTCTTCCTCAGCACCTCGCTGGCCGCCGCGCTCGTCGGGATCATCTCCTTCACCCAGTCCTCGTCGGCGGTCTCCGAGCAGGGCGTCGGCTACGAGTTCTTCTACATCATCGCCGCCGTCGTCGGGGGCTGCCTGCTCGACGGTGGCTACGGCTCGGCGATCGGTGCCGCCCTCGGCGCGTGCATCATCGGCATGGCGTTCGAGGGCGTCATCTACGCCGGATGGGACAGCTCCTGGAACTTCACCTTCCTGGGCGCGATCCTGTTCCTCGCCGTGGCGGTGAACACGCTCATCTACCGGCGCGCCCTGAGGGCGCGACGATGACCGACGGAGGCGAGCCGGTGAGCGATGCCCAGACGAGTTCGGGGGTTCTGTTGGAGGCCCGGAACCTGACCAAGTACTTCGGCTCGGTCAACGCGCTGCAGGACATCTCGCTCACCGTGCACGCCGGCGAGGTGACGTGCGTCCTCGGCGACAACGGCGCCGGCAAGTCGACGCTGATCAAGATCCTCTCCGGTGTCCACGCGCCCGACAGCGGCACGCTCGTCCTCGAGGGCGAGGAGGTGCGGTTCGCCGACCCGCGGGACGCGCGGGCGCGCGGGATCGCCACCGTCTTTCAGGACCTGGCCACCGTTCCCCTGATGTCGGTGTGGCGCAACTTCTTCCTCGGCAACGAGCCGACCCGCGGGCGCGGACCGCTGCGGCGCCTCGACATCCAGCGCGCGCAGACGGTCATGCGCGAGGAGATGGCCAAGATGGGCATCGACGTGCGCGATCCCAATCAGACGGTTGGCACGCTCTCGGGGGGCGAGCGCCAGGCGGTGTCGATCGCCCGGGCCGTCTACTTCGGGGCGAAGGTCCTGATCCTCGACGAGCCGACGTCGGCGCTCGGCGTCAAGCAGTCGGGCATCGTGCTCAAGTACATCATCCAGGCGCGGTCCCAGGGCAAGGGCGTGATCTTCATCACCCACAACCCCCACCACGCCTTTCCGGTCGGCGACCGCTTCGTGCTGCTCAAGCGAGGGCGGATGATGGGCTCCTACCTCGAAGGCGGAGACCTCGCTCGACAAGCTGACGGCGATGATGGCCGGTGGCGAGGAGCTGGAGCAGCTCAGCCAGGAGCTGCAGGGGATCGCCACCGATCCTGCGCTCGCCGAGGTCGCCAAGGAGATGGCCGTCGAAGTCCAGAAGTCCACGGTGTAGCCGTGCCGGTCGCCGGGCTGGAGCTCCTCACCGTCGGGCGCATCAGCATCGACCTGTACTGCGGCGAGCTCGGCGCGGGCTGGCGCGAGGCGAGGACGTTCGCCAAGGCGGTCGGGGGCAGCCCGACGAACGTGGCGATCGCCGCCGCCCGGCTCGGTCGCCGGGCCGCCCTCTACACCAAGGTCGGCGACGATCCGTTCGGCGACGTGGCCCTCAACGAGCTGCGGGAGTTCGGGGTGGACGTGCGCTACGCCGGCGTCGCCCCGGGGGCGCTCACCCCACTGGCGTTCGCGGTGCTCGATCCGCCCGAGGATCCCGCCCTGCACTTTCGCCGCCAGCCGCCGGTCCCGGATTTCCAGCTGCGCGCCGGCGAGGTGGGTCCGGAGGTGGTGCGCGACGTGCCGATCCTGTGGATCTCGGGCGGAGCGCTCGCCGTCGACCCGTGCCGCTCGACCGTGCAGGGCATGCTTGCCGCCCGCGCGTCCCGACCGCACACGATCCTCGACCTCGATTACCGCCCCAGCTTCTGGTCCTCGCGTGAGGAGGCCGCGGCGGTGATCGGCGCGGCGGTGTCCTGCGCCACGATCGCCGTCGGCAACCGCGAGGAGTGCGCGGTCGCCGTGGGGACGGATGAGCCCCGGGCCGCGGCGTCGGCCCTGCTGGAGCGCGGCGTGGAGCTGGCGATCGTCAAGCTCGGCGCCGACGGGGTGCTCGTCGCCGACGGCGACGGTCAGCGCACGATCGCCCCGGCGGCGATCGACGTGCTGTGCGGGCTCGGGGCCGGCGATGCCTTCGGGGGCGCGCTGTGCCACGGCCTGCTCGCCGGCTGGCCGGCCGATGAGGCCGTCGCCTTCGCCAACGCCGCCGGGGGGATCGTCGCCTCGCGGCTGCTCTGCTCGCAGGCGATGCCGTTCGAGCCCGAGGTGCGCGAGCTGCTGGAGCGCACGCCGGCATGAGCACCGCGATGCCCGCCCCGAACCCGACATCGCCCGCGCGACCCGGGCGACCCGCCCGCCGGCGGATCGGCGTCGGCGTCATCGGCTTCGGATGGCTCGGCCGGGCCCACAGCCGCTCGCTGGCCCGGATCCCCCAGCTGTTCGCGCAGCGCAGCTATGACCCGGTGCTCGTCGCCGCCGCCGACGCCCTGCCGGCGCCGGCGCAGGAGGCAGTGGACTCGTTCGCGTTCGCACGCGGCTCGGTCGACTGGCGATCGGTGGTCGAGGATCCGGAGGTCGACGTCGTCTTCATCGCCGCGCCGAACATGCTGCACCTGGAGCTCGTGCAGGCGGTGGCCGCCGTCGGCAAGCCGGTGTTCTGCGAGAAGCCCGTCGGTGGCACGCCCGAGCAGGTGCTCGCCGCCGCCCTGGCGGCGCGCGCGGCCGGAGTGATCACCGGGGTGGGTTACAACTACCGCTGGGCGCCGCTCGTCCAGTACGCCCGCGAGCTGATCGCCGGCGGCGAACTCGGCCCGATCACCAACTACCGCGGCCGCTTCTTCTCGACGTACGGGGCCGACCCCCTGGGCGTCAACTCGTGGCGCTTCTCGCTCGAGCAGGCCGGCTACGGGGTGACGAGCGACCTCCTCAGCCACTCCGTCGACCTCGCCCACATGCTGCTCGGGCCGATCGAGTCGGTCGTCGCCACGACGGCGACGTTCATCGCCGAGCGCCCGGCCCCGTCGGTCTCCGGCGGCCACTACGGGCGCGGGACGCCGAGCGATCCGCTGACGCCGGTCACCAACGAGGACTACGCCGGGATGCTCGTGCGCTTCGCCTCGGGAGCGCGGGGGACATTCGAGGCGAGCCGCACGATCGTGGGGCCGGAGAGCGAGAACGCCTTTGATGTCCACGGCACCGAGGGCGCGCTCGGGTGGAACTTCGAGCGGCTCAACGAGCTGCGGCTGTACCGGCGCAGCGAGGACCGCGGGCGGGGCTACACGACGGTCCTGGGCGGCGATCGCTTCGGCCACCACGGCGCGTTCGTGCCCGGCAGCGGCAACGCGATCGGCTTCGAGGACCTGATCACGATCGAGGATCACGAGTTCATGGAGGCGGTCGCGCACGAGCGACCGTTCGCGCCCAGCTTTGAGGATGCGCTGCAGTGGGCCGCGGTGCAGGCGGCGCTGCTGCGCTCGAGCGCGAGCGGGCACTGGGAGAACGTCGAGGTGCTGGGATGACCGCGACCGCCGTCGCGCCGCTGCGCATCGGCGTCATCGGCGCCGGCCGGATCGGCCGTCTGCACGCCGAGCTGCTGGCCCGCCGGGTTCCCGGGGCGGCCCTCGGGCCGGTCTACGACGTGTTCGCGGAGGCGGCGCGCGAGCTGGGCGGGCAGTTCGGCGCACCGGTCGCGAGGAGCGTCGAGGAGGTCCTCGAGGGCGACGCCGACGCGGTGGCCATCTGCTCGACCGCGGCCAGCCACGCCGAGCTGATGATCGCCGCGGCACGCGGCGGCAAGGCGATCTTCTGCGAGAAGCCGGTGTCGCTCGAGCTGTCCGAGCTCGATGCGGCGCTGGCGGTCGTCGAGGAGTCCGGCGTGCCGTTTCAGGTGGGCTTCAACCGCCGTTTCGATCCCGCGCACGCGTCGGTGCGCGACGCGGTCGTCACCGGCGTCATCGGTGAGCCGCATCTGGTGCGGATCTCCAGCCGCGATCCCGAGCCGCCCGGGCTGGAGTACGTGCGGACGAGCGGCGGCCTGTTCCTCGACATGACGATCCACGACTTCGACATGGCGCGGTTTCTCACCGGCAGCGAGGTCGTGGAGGTGTTCGCCCGCGCGGCCGTGCGGGTGGAGCCGGCCTTCGCCGACGCCGGCGACGTCGACACGGCGGTGATCACGCTCGTGCACGAGAACGGCTGCCTGACGGCGATCGACAACTCGCGCCGCGCCGCCTATGGCTATGACCAGCGCGTGGAGGTCTTCGGGTCGGCCGGGATGGCCGCCTCCGAGAACCCGCCCGCCCACAGCGGCCTCGTCCGCACCGCCGCCGCGACGACGGGCGCCCCCCTGCCGTGGTTCTTTCTCGAGCGCTACCGCGACAGCTACGAGCGCGCGTGGCAGGCGTTCGTCGCGGCCGTGCGGAGCGGGACGCCGCCGGCGCCGTCGCTCGGCGATGCCCGCGCCCCGCTGGTCATCGGGCTGGCCGCCGGACGCTCGGCTCGCGAGGACCGGCCGGTCGCCGTCGCGGAGATCGACGGCGCCATGAAGGCCGAGCGATTGACCGTCGCCCAGGCGCTCGTGCGCTTCCTGGCCGCCCAGGAGGTCGAGCGCGACGGCGTCCGCGGCCGGTTCTTCGCCGGCTGTCTGGGGATCTTCGGCCACGGCAACGTGGCCGGCCTGGGCCAGGCGCTGGCGCAGTACGCCGACCGGCTCCCGTATCACCCGGCCCGCAACGAGCAGTCGATGGTCCACGTGGCCACCGGCTTCGCGCGCCAGCGCAACCGGCTGGCGACGTTCGCGTGCACGAGCTCGGTCGGACCGGGCGCGACCAACATGGTCACCGGCGCGGCGCTGGCCACCGTCAACCGCCTGCCGGTGCTGCTGCTGCCCGGTGACACGTTCGCCACCCGGCGTCCCCATCCCGTCCTGCAGCAGCTCGAGGTGCCGGCGGACGCGACGGTCTCGGTCAACGACTGCTTTCGCCCGGTGTCGCGCTTCTACGAGCGGGTGGAGCGGCCCGAGCAGCTGTTCGAGGCGGCGCTGGGGGCGATGCGCGTGCTCGTCGACCCGGCCGAGACGGGCGCCGTCACCCTCGCGCTCCCCGAGGACGTCCAGGCCGAGGCACTCGAGGTCCCGGCGAGCTTCATGGCCCCGCGCGTGTGGACGATCGACCGCCAGCCGCCGGCGCCCGCGGCGCTCGCCCGCGCGGTGCGCGTGATCGCGGCGGCGCAGCGGCCGCTGATCGTCGCCGGGGGCGGAGTCATCTACTCCGAGGCGCTCGAGGCGCTGCGCGAGCTCGTCGACGCCACCGGCATCCCGGTCGCCGAGACCCAGGCGGGACGCGGGGCGCTGATCTCCGATCACCCGCTGTCGCTGGGCGCGGTCGGCGCCACCGGGACCGCCGCCGCCAACCGCCTGGCCCGGGTAGCCGACGTGATCATCGGCATCGGGACCCGGTGGGCCGACTTCACGACGGCCTCGAAGTCGGCCTTCCAGGATCCCGAGGTGCGCTTCGTCAACGTCAACGTGGCGGGATTCGATGCCGCCAAGCTGAGCGGGCTGCCGCTGCTCGGTGACGCCCGTGTCGTTCTCGACGAGCTGCGCGGCGCGCTGCGCGACTGGCACGCCGACGAGGCGTGGCAGAGGCGTGCGCGCGAGGAGAGCGTCGCCTGGGGCGAGGAGGTGACCCGACTCGTCTCGGGGGCCGGCGACGGCGCGCTGGCCTCGCAGGCGTCGGTGATCGGCGCGATCAACGACGCCGCCGGCGAGACGGGCGTCGTCGTGTGCGCGGCCGGCTCGGCGCCCGGGGACCTGCACAAGCTGTGGCGCGCCCGCGACCCCGCCGGCAAGGGCTATCACGTCGAGTACGGGTACTCGTGCATGGGCTACGAGATCCCGGCCGCGATCGGGGTCAAGCTGGCCGCGCCCGAGCGGGAGGTCATCGCGTTCGTCGGCGACGGCTCGTTCCTGATGTCGCCCGGCGAGCTGGTGACCGCGGTGGCCGAGGAGGTCGCGATCACGATCGTGCTCGTCGAGAACCACGGCTACGCGTCGATCGGCGCGCTCTCGCGCTCGGTCGGGGGGGCCGGGTTCGGGACCCATTACCGGTACGCGCTCAACGGCGGGCCGGCGCTCGATGAGGAGGGGGTCGTGCGCGCCGACGCGCTGCCCGTCGACCTGGCGGCGACCGCCGAGAGCCTCGGCGCGCAGGTGATCCGGGCCCGCTCGGTGGAGGATCTGCGGGCCGGGCTCACCGCCGCCCGTGAGGCGCGGGGGCCGACCGTCGTGTTCATCGAAACCGATCGGTATGCGGGCGTCCCCAGCTACGACGGCTGGTGGGACGTCCCGGTGGCCGAGGTCTCCGAGCAGGACAGCGTGCGCTCGGCCCGCCTGGAGTACGAGCGCGCGCGCAGCGCCCAGCGCACCCACCTGGAGACCGCCGATGAGTGATCTGCTCGTCCGCCCCACGGCCAGCCCCGCCGCTGACGGCACGATCCTCGACGTCACCCCGGTGTCGGCGGGCTGGCGCCATGTCGGCTTCGAGGTGATCGCGCTGACGCCGGGGGTCGTCGCCGAGCGCGACACCCGCGAGCGCGAGGTGTGCGTCGTCGTCGTCGCCGGCACGGTGACGATCGTCTCGCGCCACGGCGAGTTCCCGGATCTCGGCGGCCGCGCCGATCCGTGGTCGGGCCCCCCCGACGCCGCTTACCTGCCGCCCGGCACCGCGTTCTCGGTGCAGGCGCGCGGCGGACCCGCCGAGGTGGCTCTGTGCTGGGCGCCCGCCCCGCGCGGCGGCGCGGCGGCCCGGGTGCTTCCGGGAGCCGCGGTGGAGATCGAGACCCGCGGCTACGGGGCGCTCGAGCGGACGGTGTCGCCGATCCTCATGGCCGACCTGCCGGCCGAGGCGCTGCTCGTCTGTGAGGTCATCACGCCCGGCGGGCATTGGTCCAGCTATCCGCCGCACAAGCACGACCGCGCCGACCCCCCGCGCGAGACGTTGTTGGAGGAGACCTACTACCACCGGATCGCGCGGCCGGAGGGCTTCGGACTCCAACGCGTCTACTCCGCGGATCGCTCGTTGGACGAGACGTTGTCGTTCGGCGACCGAGACTGCGTGCTCGTGCCGCGCGGGTATCACACCGTCTCGGCGCCACCCGGGTATGACCTGTATTACCTCAACGTGATGGCCGGCCCCGTCCGCGATTGGGCCGTGGCCAACGACCCCGACCACGAATGGATCCTGACGCCATGACGACCACGAGCGTTGCCGTACTGGACAACTACGTCGCCGGTCGGTGGGTGCCGGCCGCCGCGGCCACCGGCGAGCTGGACGTGGTCAATCCCGCGACGGGCGAGGCGCTGGCGCGGGTCCCGCTGTCGGGGCGCTCGGATCTCGACGGAGCGGTGGCGGCCGCGCGGGCGGCGCTGCCGGCGTGGCGGGCGGTGTCGGTGATCGCGCGGGCGCGCAAGCTGTTCGAGCTGCGCGAGCGCCTGGTCGCCCGCAGCGAGGACCTGGCGCGTTCGGTGACCACCGAGATGGGCAAGACGATCGTCGACGCCCGGGCCGAGGTGGCGCGGATGATCGAGATGGTGGAGGCGGCGTGTGCGGTCCCGACGACGATGCAGGGTCGCATCCTGGAGGACGTCTCGCGGGGGATCGACGCCGAGACCGTGCGCCAGCCGGTCGGGGTGTGCGCGGCGATCGTGCCCTTCAACTTCCCGGCGATGGTCCCGTTCTGGTTTTTGCCGTTCGCCATCGCCTGTGGCAACACGTTCGTCCTCAAGCCGTCCGAGCAGGTACCGCTGACCCAGCACATCGCCTTCGAGGAGCTGGATGCGCTGGGGCTGCCCGACGGGGTGGTCAACCTCGTCAACGGCGGGCGGGAGATCGTCGAGGGGATCCTCGAGCATCCCGGGATCGACGCCGTGTCGTTCGTCGGCTCGGCGCCGGTGGCGCGCCTCGTCTATGAGGGAGCGGCCCAGGCCGGCAAGCGCGTGCAGGCCCTCGGCGGGGCCAAGAACCACATGGTCGTCATGCCCGATGCCGTGCTCGAGCCGACGATCGACGGGATCATCGGCTCGGCATTCGGGGCCGCCGGCCAGCGGTGCATGGCCGGCTCGGTCGTGGTCACCGTCGGCGATGCCCACGAGCAGCTGATGGGACCGCTCGTCCAGGCGACCCAGGAGCTCGCCGTCGGCGACGGAATCGACGAGCGCTCCGACGTCGGACCGGTCATCTCGTGCGCGGCCCGCGACCGCATCGCCGAGTGGATCGAGCGCGGCGCCGAGGCGGGCGCTTCGGTCGTCGTCGACGGGCGGGGCGTCGATGGCGTCGATCCTGCCGGCGCCTTCCTCGGTCCGACGATCCTTGACGGAGTCACCGCCGAGATGGCGATCGCCCAGGAGGAGGTGTTCGGCCCCGTCCTGTGCATCATTCGCGCCGAGTCGCTGGACGAGGCGATCGAGATCGTCAACGCCAGCCGCTTCGGCAACGGGACCTCGATCTTCACCGAGTCCGGGGCCTCGGTGCGGCGCTACCGCCACGAGGTCGAGGCGGGCATGATCGGCGTCAACATCGGCGTGGCCGCGCCCGTCGCGTTCTTCCCGTTCAGCGGCTGGAAGGACTCGTTCCTCGGCGACCTGCACGCCCACGGCACCGACGCCGTCGACTTCTACACCCGCAAGAAGACCGTCACCAGCCGCTACTACTCAAGCGGCCAGGGCTCGGACGCCTACTTCGTCGAGCGTTAGTGCTCGCCGCGGGCGAGCTGGAGCGCCCGGTACATCGCCTCGACGTGCGCCGCCTCGCGCGAGCTGGGGTCGACGAGGCCGTTGCCGGCGCCGTTTTGCGAAGGATTGTGCGTGGCGCGGATGCCGGCGGCCAGCGGCGGCGAGTACCAGGCCGGCTCGCCGGTCTCCTCCCAGTGGGCGATGTCGGGGACCTGGAGCTTTCCGCGGCCGAGGATGAACACGTACAGCGAGATCAGCGCCCCAGCCATGACGATCGCGAAGCACACCCACACGGCGATCTGGGTGCCGGCGGCCGCCGAGCCGCCCGTGGTCGTGGCCAGGTGCAGGATGATCGGTCCGGCGGCGAACGCCGCGGCGCCGCGCAGCAGCTCGAGCATCGCGAACACCCGTGGCAGCTGGCCGGCGCGCAGGGAGAAGCCGGTGGTGAACAGGGCCGGGGCGACCGACGAGCCGAGCCCGAGGCCGACGAGTCCCGAGCCGACGAGGACCAGCGAGTCCGGCCCCCCGGCGACGCCGGTGAGCACGGCGGCTCCGGCGGCCAGCGCCAAGAGCCCGCTCCACGCCAGCAGGGGGACGAACCGGGTGCGCACGAGCGAGCCGAAGAGAAACGCGGTGAACACCGCCCCGCCCAGCTCGGGGAGGAACAGGGCGCCGACGTGAGCGGGGGCTTCGTGCGTCGCCAGTGCCGTCTGGGCGAGCTCGATCAGCGCCACCGAGCCGGCCCCGGCCGAGATGGCGATCGCCACGGCGGCGACCGGGAACGTGTTGACCAACTGGCGCATCGGCATCAGCGGATTGCGCGCGGTCATCTGATGGATGATCAGCGCGACGAGGAGGGCGGCGCCGCTCAGCAGGGGGGCGAACACGACCAGGTCGAGCATGCGGTGGGTCTCGAGCTCGGAGGCGCCGAAGAAGGCGGCGGCGCAGCCGGTGCCGGCGAGCACGATCGCCCACCAGTCGCGCGGCGCCTCGGGGTCCTGGGGCGGCGAGTCCTCGAAGGTGAGCAGCGACAGGACGAAGGCGAGGGCGCCGACGCCGGTGACGATCCAGAACAGCGGCTGCCAGCCGTGGGCGGCGGCCTGCACGCCGCCGATCGCCGGTCCGGCGGCGACCGCTCCGAAGATCCCCATGTTCATCACCATCGCGGTCGTCGGCAGCCGCTTGGACGGCCAGCCGAGCACGAGCGGGGGCGCGGCCGCGATCAGCATCATGCTCGTGAACAGCCCCTGGATGACGTGGCCGGCGATGAACAGACCCGGCGTGAACGCGGTCGCGCTCATCACCGAGCCGAGGGTGAAGATCGCGGCATAGACGACGAGCAGGCGCCGCTGCGGATAGTGGACAGCGAGCTGGACGGAGAGGACCGTGCCGAGGGCATAGGCGGCGTTGGAGAGGCCGACGGTCAATGACAGCGCTTGCTTGCTCAGGTGCACGTCATGCCCGATGATTCCCAGCAGCGGGCCGCTGGCCGAGCTCAGCGCGAGGAACGGCACGAGCGCGCAGATGACGAGCAGGACCGCTGACCAGTAGCTGTTGACGAGCGGGCCGCGGAACCTCATGGCCGCACCCCGGCGTCACGCTGCAGAGCCGACAGCTGAGCGAGGTGATCGGCCCGGATCCGGGCATCGCCGACCTGCAGGCCGCGGTTGAGGGCCAGCTCGCGGACGACGAGCCCGACGGCGCCGAGCCCCGCCAGGGCCATGCCGGCGCTGAACTCGAGCCACCGGGGCGGGCCGGCGAGGACGCGCGCGGCGACGATCGCCCACGCGCCGACGGCCGTGATCGCGACATCGGCACACCGCTGGTAGAGCCCCTGGTGGGCGAGCGCGAAGTTCGACAGCGCGGCCACGATCGCCGTGGCGCCGGCGCCGACGCTCACCCACCCGGCCGTCTCACCCGGGAAGGCAAACACGACGGTCACCAGGCCGGCACCGACGAGAAGCACGACGAAGTTGGTGGCAAAGCGCGCTGACATACGGTCAGCGACTAACCTAGCGTCAGCCTATGTGACTTTTGTCACTGTCGCCGGCGCCGAGGTGAGCGCCCGGTACAGAGCATTGGCGCTGACGCCGGTGAGCTCGGCGACGACCGATGCGGCGGGCCGCGGCTTGGCGCCGGCATCGACGAGCCTTCGCAGCTGGGCGAGCGGCTTGTCGAGGTCGACGGGAGCCGTGGTCGCGGGGCCGGCGACGAGCACGATCTCTCCCTTGGGCGGCGCCCCGGCGTAGCGCTGCGCCAGCTCGGCGGCGCTGCCGCGGACGATCTCCTCGTGGAGCTTGGTCAGCTCGCGGCAGACCGCGACGGAGCGGTCCGGGTCGGCGTGAGCGAGGGCCGACAGGGATGCGCCGAGGCGCCGCGGCGATTCGAAGGCGACGAACGTGTCGGCGATGGCCAGGGTCGTCTGGAGCTCTGACTTCTTGCGGGGGAGGAAGCCCACGAACTGCCAGCGCTCGGCCGCCAGGCCGCTGGCCACGAGCGCGCTCAGGGCCGCCGAGGGGCCGGGCAGGACTTCGACGCCCAGCCCGGCGGCCATGCACGCCCGGACGAGGATGAGCCCGGGGTCCGAGACGAGCGGCATCCCGGCATCGGAGACGAGGGCGACGGTGGCGCCGTCGCGCATCTGGGCCACCAGCTCGTCAGAACGCGCGCGCTCGTTGTGCTCGTGGTAGCTGACGAGCTTGCCCCCGACCCCGTAGCGGTCCAGCAGCACGCGCGTGCGCCGGGTGTCCTCGCAGGCGACGACGTCGGCCTCGCGCAGGGCGGCGAGGACGCGCAGCGTGACGTCCTCGAGGTTGCCGATCGGCGTCGGACAGACGACCAGCCGTCCGCTCACGCCGCCGCCGCCCGAGCGATGTCGTCATAGGCCAGCGCGGCGGCGCCGACCATGCCCGCCTCGATGCCGAAGCGGGCGGCGACGATGCCCACGTGCTCGCCGAGGAACGGGAGGACCCGCTCGGCGACGACCGCTCGGGCCGGAGCGAGGAGCAGCTCGCCGGCGGCGATCACGCCGCCGCCGATGACGATGACCTGGGGGTTGAAGATGTTGATCAGGTTGGCGATCACGATCCCCAGCCGGGCGCCGATGATCTCGATCGCCTCGATCGCCGCCGGATCGCCGTCGTGGGCCAGTTCGGTGACGAGCGGGCCGGCCAGCGCCCGGCCCTCCTGCGCCAGCCGCGCCAGCCCCGAGCCGGGCCGGATCGCGCCCAGGCGCTCGGCCTCGCGGACGAGCGCGGTGCCCGACGTGTAGAGCTCGGCGCACCCCCGGTTCGGGCAGTTGCCCACGCAGCCCGGACCGTCGAAGTCGATGACCATGTGGCCGAGCTCGCCGGCGGCGCCGAACGCGCCGCGGTAGAGCTCGTCGCGGAGGATCAACCCGCCGGCGATCCCCGTTCCCAGCGTGACCACGATCGCCTCCGACGCCCCCCGGGCCGCTCCGGCGCGGTGCTCGGCGAGGGCCGCGGTGTTGCCGTCGTTGTCGACGAACACCGGCAGGCCCAGCCGCTCGGCCATCACGTCGGCGAAGGCGAGGTCGTGCAGCGGGGTGTTGACCCCGATCACCGCCCGGCCGGTCGTCTGGTCCATCAGCACCGGGATCCCGAAGCCGACGGCCTCCACCTCCGCGCCCGCCGCCTCGCGGACCTCGTTGACGGCGTCGACGGCGACATCGAGCAGGGCTCGCTGGTCAAGGCCGGTGACGGTCCGCTGCGTGCGATAGTGGACCCCGAGGCCGGCATCCACTGCCCCCGCGAGGAGCTTCGTGCCGCCCAGGTCGACGCCGATCATGCGCCGCTGAGGCATGGCGGTCACTATATGGGCCTGCGCGGTGCGCAATGCGCCGCCCGCCGCGCGAGCGCGGCCCTCGTCACAATTCGCCGACCGCATGCCGAACGACCGCCGTCATCGAGCCCCCACCGACGACCCGCCGTACAAGGTGTATCGGTCCCCCCGCCAGGCGGACCCGACGAGTCCTCCCCCGCGGAGCGCCCCTACACCGTCTACCGCTCCCTGCCCCGGGGATTGCGTTCGCGGCTGCGTGGCGAGGAGGAGTCGGCCGAGCTGGACCGCCCGAGCCGCCGGCGCTTCGGCGGCGGTCGCGGCAACGGCGGGGGGCCCGGCGACGGCGAGCCCGGGCCGTGGTGGCGGCGGCGGGTCACCCCGCGGCGGGTGCTCAAATGGCTCGCGGTGGCGATCGTCGGCTGGCTGCTGCTCTCGGGGGTGCTGTTCCTCATCTCGGCGCAGATCCAGAGCGGCACGATCCCCCAGTCGGCCCAGAACGCCCTGCACTCGGGGAGCAACCTGGTAACCGGGACCGACACGGTGCTCGTGCTCGGCACCGACCAGCGGCCCAAGGGCACGCACGAGGCGGGCGCCAACACGAGCGACAAGGGCAGCCGCTCGGACACGATCATGCTGTGGCGGATCGGGGGCGGCACCTCGCGCCGGCTGTCGATCCCCCGCGACACGGTGGCCAACATCCCCGGCGACGGCCAGGACAAGATCAACGCCGCCTATGCCATCGGCGGTCCGGCCCTCACGATCAAGACCGTGGAGGCGTTCACCGGGGTCCAGATCAACCACCTGATCATCGTCAACCTCGCCAACTTCCCGAAGTTCATCGACGACCTCGGTGGCGTCGACGTCGCCACCGGCCGGATCTGCTCGAACATCAGCGGCGGCGCGAAGAACGGCGGCTTCACCCTGAACCTCCGGCCCGGCGTTCACCACCTCACCGGCGTGCAGGCGCTGACGCTCGCCCGCACCCGCGAGAACACGTGCAACGCCGCCTCCAACGACCTGACCCGCGCGGGCTACCAGCAGAAGATCCTCAACGCCATCAAGTCGCGCCTGCTGTCGCCGGGGATCTTCTTTCACCTGCCGTGGGCGGCCTGGGACGCGCCCAAGGCGGTGCGCACCGACATGGGCGGCTTCACCCTCCTGAGCCTGTTCTTCGCCGCCGAGATCGGCGGCTCGGCGCCGACCGACGTGTTGAAGCCGGCCGGCTCGACGACGCTGCCCAACGGCGGATCCGCGCTCGTCGCGACCCCCGGCCAGATCCACCGCGCCGTCAACAAGCTGATGAACGGCTGAGGCGGGCGCGGAGGCTGGCCGCCTCGGCGTCGGTGAGCTGCTCACCGGCGTAGCGGATCGTGTCGTACCCGGCGACGCGGTGGGTCGAGTCGCGGGCGTGGTCGCTGTCGAAGGCCGCCTGGTTGCCGTGATACGTCCAGCTGTCGAGCTCAATGATCAGGTGCTGGTCGGCGTACAGGGCGTCGACTTCCTTGCCGTTGACCGTGACGTTGAGCCGCGGCATCGGGAGGCCGTGGTGCTTGATCCAGGCGACGAAATCGTCCTCGAGGGTGGACCGAGTCGGTCTCTGCTCGGGATCGATGAGCGCCCGCAGTCGCGGGCATCGAATGAGGAGCTGCTGGAGCTGGGTCGCGTTCAGCACCTTCTTGAGGCGGGCGTCGTTGACGAGACGGATGAGCTGGCCGTCGGTGCGGGCGGGCGCGACGTCGACGATGGTGCGGACGGGGCTGGTGGTGCGGATCGCGTGGCGGATCCAGACGTCCCCGGCGAGCGTCGCGCTGCGCCGGGTGCGGATGCCGGGGCGACGCTTCTCCTTCGGCGCGGTGACCTCCGGCGTGGCGGGCCAGGTCCTCAGGCCCCACAGGGCCAGCGCCGACTCATGGCTAAGCGCGGCGTGTGGCCCAGAGGCTAGGACGGCTGCGGCGGCCCGCGCCAGGGCCGTGCGTCTCGGCGCCCCGACCGCGTAGACGCCGGCGTGGACTGCGATCAGCCGGCCGGCGCGCAGGCGCGCGGCGATCGCCCGCGGCGAAAGCCCGAGGTCAAGGAGCTGCCCCCGCGTGATGTGACCGTGCTGGCGGTCGGCGATGCGCGATATTTGGGCATCTATAGGTACTTTTTCTCGCACTCACAGCAAGAGCCGCGAGCGCACCGACCTTCACCCCTCGGTTTTTGCCTTCGGCTTCGAATCCGAGGAGGCGGGCTTGGAGTCCGATTTCGACTCCGACGACGACGACGACGACGAGCTCTTCGAATCCGAGGAGTCCGAGGAAGCCTTGGTGGCCTCCTTGTGCGCTTCCTTCTCGCGGGAGCGCTTGCGGGTGCCGTAGTCGGTGTTGTAGAAGCCCGAGCCCTTGAAGTGGACGGCGGGGGCCCGGAACACGCGGGAGGCGGGGGCGCCGCACACCTCGCAGACCTCGATCGGGTCGTCACTGAACCGCTGCATCGCGTCGAACGTGTGACCCTTCTTGCACCGGTACTCGTAGATCGGCATCCCGGGCAAGACTATAGCTGGCACTCCCGGACCCAGAGTGCCAAGCGCCCGGCTGGCTACCATCGCAGCCGCATGGCCACCGACGCAGTCACGATGGACAAGATCGTCTCGCTGTCCAAGCGGCGCGGCTTCGTGTTCCAGTCGAGCGAGATCTACGGGGGGATCGGCTCCAGCTACGACTACGGCCACTACGGCGTCCTGCTCAAGAACAACGTCAAGAGCCAGTGGTGGCGGGCGATGCTCCAGGAGCGCGACGACGTCGTCGCGCTGGACTCGGCGATCATCCAGCACCCGCAGACGTGGGTCGCGAGTGGCCATCTCGCCGGCTTCACCGATCCGCTCGTCGACTGCCGTACGTGCAAGCTGCGCTTCCGCGCCGACCACCTCGACGTCTCGGCGTGCGGGCGCAAGCCGTCCAAGCATCCCGGCGAGACGCCCGACTGCGACCTGACCGAGGCGCGCGACTTCAACCTGATGTTCGAGACGACGGTGGGCGCGGTCAAGGAGGAGGGCTCGACGGTCTACCTGCGGCCCGAGACCGCCCAGGGCATCTTCCTCAACTTCAAGAACTACCTCCAGTTCAGCCGCAAGAAGCCGCCCTTCGGGATCGCCCAGATCGGCAAGTCGTTTCGCAACGAGATCACCCCCGGCAACTTCATCTTCCGCACGCGGGAGTTCGAGCAGATGGAGATGGAGTTCTTCGTCCCGCCGCCCGAGGCCCAGCGGTGGTTCGAGCACTGGCTCGAGGAGCGGCGCGCCTGGTACCTGCGGCTCGGCATCCGGGCCGACCACCTGCGACTGCGGCCCCACGACCAGGACGAGCTCAGCCACTACTCGAGCGCCACGAGCGACGTCGAGTACCTGTTTCCGATCGGCTGGCAGGAGCTCGAGGGCGTCGCCAACCGCGGGGACTTCGACCTGACCCAGCACGCCAAGCACTCCGGCCAGAAGCTCGAGTACGTCGACACGGCCAGCGGCGAGCGCTACGTCCCCCACGTGATCGAGCCGGCGGCCGGCGCCGACCGGGCGATGCTCGCGTTCCTCGTCGACGCCTACGACGAGGACGAGATCGGCGGCGAGCAACGTACCGTCCTGCGCCTGCACCCCCAGCTCGCGCCGGTCAAGGTCGCCGTTCTGCCCCTCGTGCGCAAGGACGGCCAGCCCGAGCTGGCGCACCGGATCTACGAGGAGCTGCGCGAGCGCATGCAGACCGAGATCGATGCCTCGGGCGCGATCGGCCGCCGCTACCGCCGCCAGGACGAGATCGGCACCCCGTGGGCGGTCACGGTCGACCATCAGTCCCTGGAGGACGAGACGGTCACCATCCGCGACCGCGACAGCCTCGAGCAGCAGCGTGTGCCCATCGCCCAGCTCGCCGACGTGCTGGAGGCCCGGCTGCGGGCGCCGTGGACGTCACCGAAGATCAGTGCGTGATCTGAAGCGGCGCTGAGGCGCCGGCCACCGTCCGAGCGTTGGCGGCCGTCCGCGCGATCACCGTGTAGCTGCCGACGCCGATCGTCGGCCGCAACGAGAACCGACCCCCGCGGTGCACGCGGACCGTCGTCGACGAGATCAACCGGCGGCCGAGATTGCGGTAGACGTCGACGACGACCTTGGCCGTGAACGGCTTGACCGTGCCCGTGACGCGCGGCGGATACGACGAGACCAGCGTCAACGTGATCACGGGCGCCACCCCGATCTCGACCACGTCGGAGACGACCGCCGGCGCGTCCGCATGGACCGCCTGGATGAGCACGGTCCGCTCGGCGATCACGGGCGCGCTCCACCGCCCGGCCCCGTCGGTGCTGACGCGGGCCAGGGTTCGCCGGGGCGCGAGCGCCTGGACCGCGATCGGAGCCCCCGCGACGGGCGAGCCGTCCGTGATCAGGCTGCCGGCGAGCGTCACCGTCGACCCGGGAGCGACGACGGCGTCCGCGGAGGAGATCGTCAGCTCAGACAGCGGCCCGGCGAGCTCGGCCACGCGGGTGCGCACGTCCGGCAGCCGGTGATAGAAGGCGCTGCCCGGACAGTCGGTGAGATCGCCGTCGCGGTGGCCGGCGACGCGCGGCAGCAGGACGCGCTGGCCGGGCCGGAACGGGGTGTAGAAGGCGTCGGCCGGGTTGACCTCGACCCGCACGTCTCCCCGGATCGGCACGCCGTGCAGCGACAGCTTCCACGCCAGCAGGTGCTCGAGCGCGTCGAGCGCGGCCGGCGGGGGGACCGCATCGCTGAACGTGCCGAGCACGGCAATGCCGGTCGAGACGCCGTTGAAGCCGCCGGCGTGGGCACCGAGCACCGGCTCGTCGACGCCACCGGCCCGGCCCTCCCAGATGCGGCCGAACGCGTCGATGATGAAGTTGTAGGCGATGTCGTAGAAGCCGCGCACGTAGCGGTGGTAGTCGAACATCGCCAAGAGCAACGTCGGCACATCCGCCGCCGCATAGCCGTTGGGGTTGTCGGTGTGGTGCACGAAGGCCAGCCGCACCGCGCCGTAGAACGGGCCGGCCCGCGGGCGCGCCCGCTCGCCCGCCCATGCCACGCGGGCGATGATCGGCGGCTGACCGGGACCGGCGGGCAGCGACGGCGCCGCGAGCGGCAGCGAGGCCGCGAGCGCACGCCGCGCCGGTTCTGCGCCATCGGTCACCGGCACGGTGTGCACCCGCACCCCGTCGACCGCGTCCGCCCCGCGGAGCTGCACCTGATCGGCACGGCCCACCCACACCGGCTCCCCGAAGCGCCCGGCCTGCCCATCACCGGCATGGCCACCCGCCGAGGCCAGGACCCACGGGCTCCAGGCGCCGTCGCCGAGGCGCACCCGCAGCTCGATCCGCACCTGTGCCGGCGAGCGCCACGAGACGCCGACCATCGAGAACGGACGCCCGCGCGCCGCGGCGGCTGCCGGCCACACCAGGGCGGCCGCACCCGCAACCAGTGCCTCTCGCCGGGTCACCCCCACTCCCACATTCTCCAACTAGGCTGTCCGCGATGAGTCACACGATCGAGATCGACATGCCCGACGGCGGTGCGATGGGCGCCTACCTCGCTCTTCCGAAGTCAGGTCAAGGACCCGGGATGCTCGTCCTCATGGAGATCTTCGGCGTCGGCGTCTACATCCGGGAGGCCGCCGACCGGCTCGCCGCGCTCGGCTACGTGGCACTCGCCCCCGACCTCTACCGCCGGACCCGCCCGGGCGCGGAGTTCGCCCACGATGACGCCGGTCTGCGCGAGGCGGGGGCCGCTGTCGGGGACCTGGACATGCCCGGGGCCGTCGAGGACTCGGTGGTCGCCCTCGCGCACCTCCGCGGGCTGCCGGAGACCGGCGGCGCGGCCGGCGTGCTCGGTTTCTGCCTCGGCGGCACGCTGGCCTTCGCCGTGGCCCAGTCCGCCGACCCGGCAACCGCCGTCTCGTACTACGGCTCGGGTGTCGCCAGCATGCTGGACGACAGCGGCTCGATCACCTGCCCGGTCCTGTTTCAGTTCGGCGGGGAGGACGAATACATCCCCCGCGAACAGGCCGAGCAGGTCGCCGCCGCCGCCGCGGCGCGCGCCGGCTGGGAGTGCCACATCCAC
Source organism: uncultured Solirubrobacteraceae bacterium (assembly GCA_963744845.1). GTDB lineage: Bacteria > Actinomycetota > Thermoleophilia > Solirubrobacterales > Solirubrobacteraceae > Palsa-465. The sequence continues at coordinate 318,352 of CAVUVE010000004.1, read as the reverse complement.
GACGACGGCGGTCACGCGTTCGACAACTGGGACGCGCCGAGGTTCTCTCGCCCGGAGCCGGCCAAGCGGGCCTGGGGCCAGACCACGGACTTCCTCGCGCGGACCCTGCCGGCCTAGGGCACTACTGGACCGGCAGCGAATAGTCCAGCCACTGGGCACGCTCGCCGCCGATCCGGTCATAGACCGACTGGGCGCGCGTGTTGTCAAGCGCCGTCTGCCACGCCAGCCGGCGCGCCCCGTGCCGGCGGGCCTCCCCGCGACAGGCCTCGATCAGCGCCGTGCCCACCCCGCCGCCGCGGGCGCGCGCGTCGACGTACAGGTCGTTCATGATGGCGATCCGTCCGCCCTCGGTCGTGTCCCAGCTCCAGAACAGCGACGCGAAGGCGACCGCGCGGCCGTCACCCCCGCGGGCGAGCAACTGGACCCCCTCGCGCTCGGGGTCCTCGATGAGCGCGCGGGACAGGCCGAGCAGATCGTCGTCGCTCGGCCGCACCGAATAGAAATCGCAGTAGGCGCGCATCAGCGGGAGGAGGTCGGGCAGGTCATCGACCCCGGCCCGCGCGATCGTCACGTCATCCATCGTCGCCTCAGTGAACCAAGGCCGACCCGCGGACGACGAAGCCACCGGTGACGGGCTCGCCGCCCACGCTCTGCACGGCCACCCGCGGGTTGGAGAACACCGTGATCGTGGCGAACCCGCCGAGGGGCACGTTCGGGGTCACCACGAGGGCGCCGCCGACGGCATGGACCACCGCCTGGACCGTCGCCGTGACCCCGAACAGGCTGGCCGTCCCCTGCAGCGTCAACTGCCCGTTCGCCGAGGCGACCGGAGTCACCGAGTCGAGGATCGGCACCGCGGCGCGCAGATCGGCATCGCTCACCGTCGCGCTCGCCGTCAGGCGGTTGCCCCGCTTGGCGAGCCGGGCGTCGTGGAGGGCGAGCAGCCCGGCGTCGAACTCGGTGGCGGTCGCGTCGAGCGAGCCGACGTCGGCGGACTGGTGCAGCGAGCCGCCGAGCTTGCCCACCGAGGTGCGGTAGCGACCGAGGTGGATGATCACCCGATCGGCGTGATGCCAGAGCAGCTCGATCGCGGGAAACGCGTGCACCTGCACCGAGAGCACCTGCCCGGAGCGCGCCAGCTGGTCGCGGATGCGCTGGGCGGCGATCCCCGGCAGCACGAGCTGGGCGACGACGAGGACGATGACGACGAACCCGGCGGCGCCGAGCGCGATCAGACGGCGCACCCGTCAGGCCGGCCGCACACGTTGCCGGGGTAGGGCGGCCGCCTTCATCGAACGCCGATCTTAACGACGAAGGCGCCCCGTGGGGCGCCCTCGTACGAAGCGGGAATGCTGCCGACGGTCGATCAGGCGGCCGTCACCGGGCTGGCCGGCGGGGTCGCCGGCGACGGGGCCGGCGGCGTGTACTGGAACTCCTCCTCGGCTCCGAACAGGGTGTCGAGCACCTTGGAGCGGAGCTTCTCCGAGCCGGCGAGGCCGGCGGCGGCGGCGACGCCGACCAACAGCAGCTTGCGGCCGAGGCGAAGGCCCTTCTTGGCCTTGCGCTTGGCCGGGGCATTGTTGAGCGCCTGCACCGCATCACGCGCCGCTTCGGCCGCTGACTGAAGGTCCTTTTGGAGCTTCTTGTCCTCGAAGATCGCCTTCTGGGGCGCCTTGTGCGAGGTGAGCCGATTGAACGCGCTCTTGGTCGAGTCGATCGCGGTCGTGATGTTGTCGCGCAGCGTCGAGTCCTCGATCAGGCGCTGGACATACGGATTGGCCTTCGTGACGTTGGCAAGGTCAGCGGAGCTGAACGGCACCGCCTTGGCCGCCTTGGCCACTTTCTTGCGTCGTGATGCCATGTGTCTCCCTCGGTGCTGGTACGTGGGCGAATTGGGTCTCAGGATACGCGATAACCCCGGGCCCGCCGGCTGGCCAGGGCCTGCGCCAGCACCTCATCGACGCGCTCGACGAACACGAACTCGATGGTGTTGCGCAGGTGGGCGGGGATCTCGTCGATGTCCTGCTCGTTCAGCGCCGGCGCAATCACCTTCTTGATGCCGTTGCGCTGCGCGGCCAGGGCCTTCTCCTTGAGGCCGCCGATCGGCAGGACCAGGCCGGTGAGCGTGACCTCGCCCGTCATCGCCACGTCGGAGCGCACCGGGCGGCCCGACAGCAGGGAGGCGAGGGCGGTCACCATGGCCACGCCCGCGCTCGGACCGTCCTTGGGCGTCGCGCCGGCGGGCACGTGGATGTGGATGTCGTGCTCGGCGAACCAGCCGTCGGGGAGATCGGCGACCACCTCCGCGACGTTGGAGCGCACGAACGACAGCGCGGCCTGGGCGGATTCCCGCATCACGTCGCCGATCTGTCCGGTGATCGTCAACCGGCCGGTGCCCGGCATCGCGCTGGCCTCGATGAACAGCACGGCACCACCCACGGGCGTCCAGGCCAATCCCGTCGCCACGCCGGGACGGGAGGTCCGCCGCCGGGTCTCGGAGAAGAACCGCCGCTTGCCGAGCAGCTCGCGCACCCGGGGCTCGGTGACCGTGACCTTGCGGCCAGCCGTGCCCTCGGCGACCGACCGGGCGACCTTGCGGCAGACTGTCCCGATCTCGCGCTCGAGCTGACGGACCCCGGCCTCCCGGGTGTAGTCGGAGATGATCGTCCGCAGGCCGGCGTCGGTGAACGAGAGCCGGCTGCGGTTGAGCCCGGTGCGCTCGATCTGGCGATCCACGAGATAGCGCTTGGCGATCTGCAGCTTCTCGTCCTCGGTGTAGCCGGCGAGCTGGATGACCTCCATGCGGTCGCGCAGCGGGCCGGGAATCGTGTCCAGCGTGTTGGCCGTGGTGATGAAGATCACCCGGCTGAGATCGAACGGCAGGTCGATGTAGTGGTCACGAAAGCTGTCGTTCTGCTCGGGATCGAGCACCTCGAGCATCGCCGAGGACGGGTCGCCGCGAAAGTCGGCGCCCATCTTGTCGATCTCGTCGATCATGAACAGGGGGTTGTTGGCGCCGGCGTCGCGCAGCGCGCGGATGATCACGCCGGGCATGGCGCCGATGTAGGTGCGACGGTGTCCGCGGATCTCCGCTTCGTCGCGGACGCCACCCACGCTGATCCGCTCAAATGGCCGGCCCAGCGCGCGGGCGATGGAGCGCCCCAGCGAAGTCTTCCCGACTCCCGGAGGGCCCACGAAGGTGAGGATCGACCCACGCGCATCGGGGTTCAGCGACAGCACGGCGAGGAACTCGAGGATCCGGTCCTTGACCTGCTCGATGTCGTAATGGTCGGCGTCGAGGACCTCGCGGGCGTGAGCGAGGTCGAGGTCATCCTCAGTCGAGGTGTCCCAGGGCAGCGACGCGATCCACTCCAGATAGGTGCGCACGACGCCGTACTCGGCCATCGCCGGCTGCAGGCGCTCGAGGCGGCCGAGCTCGCGGTCGACCTGCTTTGACACCTCGTCGGGGAGCTTGAGCGCCTCGAGCTGCGCCCGCAGCTCCTTGGCCTCCGCCTGGGCCTCGTCGCCCTCCCCCAGCTCCTCCTGGATCGCCTTGAGCTGCTGGCGCAGGAAGTACTCGCGCTGGCCCTTCTCCAGCTCGGACTGCACCTGGGACTGGATCTTGGTGCCGATCTCGGCGACCTCCAGCTCGCGCGCCAGCACCTGGGACAGCCGCCGCAGCCGCTTGGTCACGTCGAGCTCCTCCAGCAGCGCCTGCTTCTCGGCGGTCGGTAGCCGCAGCGCGCCGGAGATCAGGTGACTGAGCATCACCGGATCCTCGACGTTGGCGACCATCACCGAGAGCTCCTCGGGCAGGTAGGGGACGAGGCCGACGATCGTCGTGAACTCGCGCTGGACGTTGCGGGTCAGCGCGGTCAGCTCCGGGCTGGGCACCACGACATCGGGCGCGTCCTGCACCTCGGCGACGAGATAGGGCTCGGTCTGACTCCAGCCGGTGACGCGGACGCGCTGGGCGCCCTGGACGAGCACCCGCAGGGTCTCATCGGGCAGGCGAACCATGCGCGCCACCGTGCCCAGCACCCCCACGTCATAGAGCTGCTCCGGAGTCGGTGTCTCGACGGCGGGGTCGCGCCCGGCGAGCAGCACGATCGAGCGGTCGCCGCGCAGCGTGTCGTTGATCAGCTCGACGCTCCGCGCCTGGCCGACATTGAGGGGCACGACGAGCTCGGGGAACGTGACCGCGTCACGCAGGGGCAGCACGCCGATGCGGTCGGGCAGGCGGCGCGGCCCGGAGATGGCGACGTCCTGAGTGCCGTCGCCGGGCACGCCGACTTCGATCATCGCCGCTCGCGATTCTCGATCGGCACGGCCCGCGACGACCGCGGTGGCGGCTGCACGAGCGGCAGCTCGACGCGCAGCATCCCATCCTGGTACCGGGCGCTGGCCTCGTCGGCGCGGATCTCGGCGGCCAGCGCGATCACGCGGCGAAACGCGCCCCGTTCGATCTCAACCTGCTGGTAGACCTCGCCCTCGGAGGCGGCGAGTGCCCGGCGCCCGGCGAGAATGAGCGTGTGGCCCTCGATCTGCAGGGCGATCTGGTCGGCCTCGACGCCGGCCAGCTCGGCGGTCACGATCGCGCGGGGCGGATCCGAGGCGTAGGCCACATCCACCGGGGGCCAGTGCCCGGCGCGCCGCCGGGACAGTCCCGACCGCTCGAAGACGTCGCCGAACAACTCATCCATCTCGCGCCGCATGCGATCAAAGTTGGCGAATAGGTCACGCTCGGACATCGTCAATCACACGGTATAGACCGCGTCCTCGATGGCCAGCTCGACCGGGCCGCCGTAGCTCTGGGTGGCCTCGGCGCGCGTCCACTCGGAGTCCAGCTCGTCGGAGTAGTGGGTCAGGACCAGCCGCCGGGCGCCGGCCTGGCGGCCATGCTCCCCGGCCTCGCGCGCCGTCAGATGGCCGCGGACGCCGGTTCGCTCGGGGCGCGGCAGGGTGGCCTCGATCATGAGCACGTCGGTCCCGTGGGCGAACGCCACCAGCTCCTCGTTGGGGCGGCAGTCGGCGCCGAACGTGAAGCGCGAGCCGTTGGAGGCGAGGTCGACGGCATGGGTGACGGTGAAATGCGGGACCTCACAGAAGCGAGTCCGCAGCGGTCCGACCGCCAGCTCGTCGGCCGACCCGTACTCGTGGATCACGAACGCGTTGTCGATCAGGTCCTCGGCGCCCCAGCAGCCGACGATCCTGCGCAGGACCTCGCTCGCGCCGGTGGGGAGGTACAGCCGTGGACGGGCGGGGTGACTCGTGCCCGGGTGGCCGCCGACCGGGACGGGTTGTTGCCGGGGCGCGTAGCTGAGCGCATAACTGAACGGGATCAGGTCGAGGAAGTGATCGGCATGCAGGTGGGTGATGACCACGGCGTCGACGTCGACGTAGTCGCAGTGGCGGCGCAGCTTGGAAAAGACGCCGTTGCCGCAGTCCAGCAGCAGCGTGAACTCGTCCTCCTGAACCAGGTATCCGCTGCACGCCCCGGCGGCGTCCTGCCAGGATGGTGACTTGCCCAGCACCGTGACCTGCACAGCTCTCCTCTCGTCTCGTCATCTGACAATGTAATCGGTGTGGGCTTCGTGCATTTGCACCTGCCGCTCGTCGCCGGCGTCGTCTCCCATCGGTTCGAGAAGGCAGCGCTGGCCCTGGGGCTGCTGCTGGTGCTCGGGGCGTTGCTGTCCGGCCTGGCCCGGCGCAGCTTCGTCTCCCTGACCGCCGTCTTTGTGATCGCCGGGTTCGTCCTCGGCGATGGGGCGACGGGGGCTCTGCACTTCGCCACGCGCTCGGGTTTCGTCTCCGAGCTGGCCACCGTGGCGTTGATCGTCATCCTCCTGCGCGACGGGCTCGAGGTGGAGGCCGAGCTGCTGCAGTCGCACTGGCGGGTGCCGCTGCGCAAGCTGGCGCTGGCGATGCCGCTGACGGCGCTCGTGGTGGCCGTGGCCACGCGCGTGCTCACCGGTCTGCCGTGGATCGAGTCCTTCCTCGTCGGCGCGCTGCTGTCGCCCACCGACCCCGTGCTGTCCTCGAGCGTGGTGACCAATCCCCGGGTCCCCCGCCTGGTGCGCCACTCCCTGAACCTGGAGTCGGGGCTCAACGACGGACTCGCCCTGCCCGCGGTCCTGGCGCTGGCGGCGACCCTGGCCCCGCACAGCCACGGCTTTCTGTGGTGGCGGTTCGTGCTCGAGAATCTGGGGATCGGGTTCGGCGTCGGCGTCGCCGTCGGGGCGATCGCCGCGCGCGTCGTGCCGGGCGGGGACGAGATGCGCTCCCTGTTCGCGCTCGGCATGGCGTTTGCCGCCTATGGCGTCGCGGTGCTGCTCCCCAACGGCAACGGCCTGATCGCGGTGTTCGTGGCCGCGATCACGCTGAGCGCCTACCGGTCAGAGGTGCGCGACGCCTTCGCGCGTCGGGCCACCGTCGTGGTGGAGATCGTCAAGCTTGGGATCTTCGTCGTGTTCGGCTCGCTGCTGACCGTGCACGGGCTGTTCGGATCCGGCTGGGCGGCCGTCGGCGTCGTCGCGGCGACGTTGCTGGTCGCGCGGCCGGTGGCTGTGTTCGCGGCCCTCGCCGGAACGGCCACCGACATTCCGACCCGCGGCTTCATGGCGTGGTTCGGGCCCAAGGGGGTGGCGACGATGACCTTCTCGATCCTCGTCCTCTCGGAGGGGATCGCGCACGGGGTGGCGATCTTCAACCTGGCCGCGCTGACCGTGTTCGTGTCGATCATCGCCCACGGGCTCACCGACACCGCCGGCGCCGAGTGGATGGCCAGGCGACCGCAGCCCGCGCGCGCGCCCGAGGCCGAGCCGCAGGTCAGCCCCGTCTAGTACACGCGCTAGTGATGACCGTCGTCGCCGTGGCGCGACGTGTCCATGACCCAGCCGAGGAGAACCGCGAGGAGCACGAAGGCGATGAATCCACCGATCAGCGGCCAGTACATGGCGGTAAACATATACGAGCCGGGCCGGACGCGCGCCCGCCCCGAGGCTCGCTCAGGCGTGGCGCGCGACCTGCTCGCTCGGTGAGGGGAAGGCCCACGCGACCTGCTGGCGCCGCTCCTGGCGGAACACGAAGCGCAGCTGGCTGGGCGGACGCAGACCGTCGGGGTGGGCCGGGCGGTAGGTGCCACACGGACCCGAACCCGAGACCGCGCACAGCAGGTTCTGATGAAAGAAGCAGTCCTCACACTTGGCCTTCGCGGCCGTCACTGTCGCCATAGGGTGACCTACACCTCGTTCTCACTGGAAGCTCGCATCGCAGCGGGCATCAAAGCGGATCTCCCCCCCATCCACCAGGGCGATTTCCGGAAAACGCTGGAACTTCCCGCGGCCAGGAATACCTGCAAACTGCGGGGTGTTCGTGGGGCGAACGGCCCGCCGCCGCAATTTCCGTAGCTTTGTCGCACGCGCCATGACCGTCGGTCCCTCGCCCCCCATCCACTCCGTTGCCGATTACCAGCGTGCCGCCGCCGAGCGGATGTCCGACGACGCCCTCAGCTACATCGCGGGCGGGGCCGGGGACGAGATCACGCTTCGTGACAACGAGGCCGCCTGGCAGCGGCTGGCCCTGCGCCCGCGCGCGCTCGGTGCACCCGCCGGCGCCGACACCGCGGTGACGCTGCTCGGCGTGCCACGGCCCCACCCGATCCTCGTCGCGCCGACCGCGTTCGCGCGGCTCACCCATCCCGATGGCGAGCTCGGGATCGCGCGAGCCGCGGCGGCGACATCAACGATCATGTGCCTGGCGACCCTGGCCAGCGTCAGCCCCGCCGTGGTGGCCGCCGAGGTGCCCGGAGCGACACGCTGGTTTCAGCTCTACGTGTTCTCCGACCGCGCCGCCAGCCGCGAGCTGATCCACGCCGCCGCCGAGCACGGCTACGAGGCGCTCGTCGTGACCGTCGATCGTCCCGTGCTCGGCGTCCGCGAGCGCGAGCGGCGGGCCGCCATCCGCGAGCGCGAGGCCCTCGGCAACGAGCGGCCCACCGACACGTCGGCCGTGATCGATCCGCGGCTGCGCTGGTCTGACATCGAGCAGCTGGCTGCCGACAGCCCCCTCCCGCTCCTCGTCAAGGGACTGCTGACCGCCGAGGACGCCCGGCTGGCCGCCGAGCACGGCGCCGCCGGCGTGATCGTGTCCAACCACGGCGGGCGGCAGCTGGACACGGTCCTGGCCGGCGCCGACGCCCTCCCCGAGATCGTCGATGCCGTCGGCGACCGCCTCGACGTGCTCGTCGACGGCGGGATCCGCCGGGGAACCGACGTGGTCAAGGCCCTGGCGCTCGGCGCGCGCGCCGTGCTCGTCGGCCGCCCGTCCCTGTGGGGCCTGGCCGTCGACGGCGCTGCCGGGGTGCAGCGCGTGCTCGAGATCCTGCTCGCCGAGCTCGAGACCGCGCTGACGCTGATCGGTGCCCCCCGGGCCACCGATCTGAACCGATCGTTCGTCACGGCTGCGCCCTGGGCGGGCGACGCGCGGTGAACGTCCTCGTCACCGGAGTCACCGGCTATATCGGATCGGTCCTCGTCCCCGCCCTGCAGCGCGAGGGCCATGGAGTCCGGGGCTTTGCCCGCCGGCCGGACCGGGTCACCCTTGACATCCCGGTCGTCGGCGGCGACGCCGTCACCGGAACCGGTCTGGCGGAGGCGCTGGAGGGAATCGAGGTCGCGTACTTCTTGATCCACTCGATGGAGCACGCGGACGCCGATTCGTTCTCCACGCGCGAGGCGACCGCCGCCGAGCGCTTCGCCGACGCGGCGTCCGCGGCCGGGGTGCGGCGGATCGTCTACCTGGGCGGTCCGGTGCCCGACGGTCCGCGCTCCGCTCACCTGTCCAGCCGGCTGGCGGTGGAGGAGATCCTGCTCGGCGCCGTTCCCGACTCGGTGGCGTTCCGGGCGTCGATTGTCATCGGGGCGCGGTCGCGCTCGTTTCGCTTCCTCGTGCGGTTGGTCGAGCGCCTGCCGGTGATGGCCTTACCGGCGTGGCGCGAGAACCGTACGCGCCCGATCGACGAGCGCGATGTGATCGCGTCGCTCGTCGCCGGCGCCACCAGCGACATCGTCTCCGGCATGGCGCTGGACATCGCCGGCCCGGACGTGGTCAGTTACGGCGAGTTGATCTCCCGGATCGCTGACCTCCTGCTTGTCGATCGACCGTCGGTCCGCTTCAAGCGACTGACGGTCACGCCGATCGCCAGCCGCGTGGCCGCCGTCATCGCCGGCGAGGACCCCGACTTCATTGAACCGTTGATGGAAAGCCTGAACACCGATCTGTTGCCGCGTGACGACCGAGCGACTGAGTTACTGAAGATCAAGCCCCATTCACTCAATGCGGCAATCGAGCACGCGCTCGCCGAGTGGGAGAAAACCGAGGCGCTGGCCGCCCGCTGACCCCGGATCAAGGCGGCGCCGGCCCGAGATCGTTACTGTGGCTCTCCCCCCATGAGCACCGTTCAGGCCGAAATAGAGATCGATGCGCCGGTGGAGCGCGTCTGGGAGACGATCATGGATCCCCAACGGCTCGGCGACTGGGTCACGATCCACAAGTCGGTCAAGAACGTGTCCGCCTCGCCGCTGAGCGAGGGCGCAACCATGGATCAAGCCATGCAGGTGCGCGGACTGACCTTTCGCGTCCACTGGCAGCTCGTATCCGTCAATGCTCCCCATGAGGCGCAGTGGGAGGGTGGCGGCCCGGCGCACTCCAACGCGCTTATCCGGTACGAGCTGTCGAGCAACGACAACGGGGGCACCAAATTCCGGTACACCAACGAGTTCCATCCTCCGGGCGGACGGTTGGGACACGTCGCGGGACGCATGATCGTCGGCGCGACCTCGCAGCGAGAGGCGAACAATTCACTGTCGAAGTTGAAGGCCCTCCTGGAGAGCGGTAGCTAATCGCAGCTTTCCGGAGACACGATGTGTATCGTGGATGGACAAAATCGTCTATCACATATCGTGGAGGTAGCCATCACATGGCAGATTTCGTTGACAGTACGGTCAAGGACATCGACAGTCGCTTGACCGAGCTGCGCCAGGAAGTAACAAAGCTCGAGGCGGCGCGCCAAGCGCTCGTCGGTGGTCGTCGTGGACCCGGTCGCCCTGCCGCCAGCAACGGCGCGAGCGCTCCGACGCGGCGACGCGCCGCTCGCAAGACCGGTCGTCCGCGCGGTCGCCGCGGCGGCAACACGCGCGCCAACCAGGCACTGAATCTCGTCCGCGAGGCGCCCGGGATCACGATCCCGCAGATTGCCGAAGCCCTCAAGATCGAGCCCAACTACCTGTACCGGGTGATGCCCAAGCTGGTCGAGGATGGTCAGGTCAAGCGCGACGGACAGGGCTGGCACCCGGCGAGCACCGAGTAGCTCGACTGTCGTCTGATGGCTTCGAACGGACACGAAGCCGCCGCGATCGGGGCGATCGCGGCGGCAGATGTCAGTGGGAGCCGACCCCGCGGCCGGCCGGTCCTCGGTCGCTTTAGATCAGACCGAGCTGCTTGACCGACTCACGCTCGTCGTTGAGTTCGGCCACCGTCGCGTCGATCCGCGACTGGGAGAACTCGTCGAGCTCGAGGCCTTCGACGACCGTGTACTCACCGCCCGTGCACGTGCACGGGTAGCCGGAGAAGATGCCCTCGCCGATCCCGTAGGTGCCGTCGGCCGGGATCGCCATCGAGACCCAGTCACCCTCCGGCGTGCCGAGCACCCAGTCGTGGACGTGGTCGATGGCGGCGTTGGCCGCCGACGCGGCACTGGAGGCGCCCCGCGCCTCGATGATCGCCGCCCCCCGCTTCTGCACGGTGGGGATGAAATCGTTCTCGATCCAGTCCTGGTCGCCAATCGTGTCCGCGGCGCCCGATCCCTTGACCTTGGCGTGAAACACATCGGGATACTGGCTGGCCGAATGATTGCCCCAGATCGTCATGTTGGTGACGTCGCTGACGGCGACGCCCGCCTTCTTGGCCACCTGGGCGATGGCACGGTTGTGATCGAGGCGCATCATCGCGGTGAACCGCTCACGGGGGATGTCAGGGGCGTTTGACTGGGCGATCAGGCAGTTGGTGTTGGCCGGGTTACCCACCACCAGGACCTTGATGTCGGAGGCGGCGTGAGCATTGAGCGCCTCGCCCTGCGGCTTGAAGATGCCGCCGTTGGCCTCCAGCAGGTCGGCGCGTTCCATGCCCTTGCTGCGTGGGCGCGCGCCCACGAGCAGCGCGATGTTGACGCCATCGAACGCCTGGTTGGGGTCGTCGTAGATGTCGACGCCGGAGAGCAGCTCAAACGCGCAATCGTCGAGCTCCATGGCGGTTCCCTCGGCGGCCTTCACGGCATCGGGGATCTCGAGCAGCGACAGATGCACCGGCGTGTCGGCCCCCAGCAGCTGGCCTGAGGCAATGCGAAACAGGATCGCGTAGCCGATCTGGCCCGCCGCCCCGGTGACAGCTACGTTGACGGGATGGTTACTCATTAGTCAGTCATCACTCCGTTGTTGTTGGCAGGTTCTCCGTTGATGCGGACGACGCCATCAGGTCCAGTCCGTAGACGTCAGAGAGCTTCCCCTTGAGGTAGCGGACAAACGGCGCCACCGTGATCGATGACCCCGTCTCGCGCGCCAGCAGCTCCATCGTGGTGAACTTCGCTCCGTAGCGATGGATGTGCTCGCGCAGCCATTCACGCAGCGGTGACAGCTCTCCCTCGCCCAACTGCGCCTCGAGGCTCGACAGGTCGGCGTGCGCGCGCTCCCACAGCTGGCCGGCGATCAGGTTCCCCAACGCATAGGTCGGGAAGTAACCGAACATCCCGGCCGCCCAGTGGACGTCCTGGAGCACCCCGTCGGCGTCGTCGGTGACCTTGATACCGAAGTAGTCCTCAAAGCTCGCGTTCCACGCTGCGGGCAGGTCTGCGACGTCCAGGCTGCCCTCGATCAGCTGCTGCTCGAGCTCGAAGCGCAGGATGATGTGCAGCGCGTAGGTCGCCTCATCGGCCTCGACGCGGATGAAGGTGGGCTTGACGCGGTTGACGGCGGCGAACAGCCGGTCGGCGGTGATGGCGGCCAGGTCTCCCCCGGCCAGCTCCGCGATGCGCGGCGCGAGGACACCGCAGAACGCGCGCCCGCGCCCGACCATGTTCTCCCACATGCGGCTCTGCGACTCGTGGATTCCGAGCGACTCGACCGATCCCAGAGGGGTGCGCATCAGCGCCGGCGCGATGCCGTCCTCGTAGAGCCCGTGGCCACATTCATGCATCGCCCCGTACAGGGCGGTCGACCAGAACGCCTCGTCCCAGCGGGTGGTGATGCGGACATCGCCAGGGCCGAGGAGGATCGCGAACGGGTGCACCGTGTCGTCAAGCCGCCATCCCTCCCGGTTGAACCCCATCAGCGACACCACCTCGTTGACGAGGCGACGCTGACCGTCGACGGCAAAGTGTGCGTACAGCGGGCTGTCATCGACCGGCGGGACGCCGGAGATCCGCGCGATCAGGGGCACGAGCTCGGCCTTGAGCTCGTCGAACAGCGTGGCCACCGCGGCTGCCGGCAGGTCGGGCTCGTAATCGTCGAGCAGGGCGTCGTAGGCGGTGGAGAAGTCCGCGTCGCTCACATGACAATCGGCGTAGCGGCGCGCGAGCTCGATGTTGTGGCGCAGCGACGGAGCAAAGCCGGCGTAGTCAGATGTCGCCCGCGCCGCCACCCACGTTTCATGGCCGACCGAGGCGGCGCGCGCCCGCTCGGCCTCCAGATCGGTCGGGACCCGGCGCGCCTTCTCCCACTGGCGCCGCGTCAGCCACACCAGGCGGGCCTCGTCACTGTCAGGATCGGCGCCCTCGATTTCGCCGGCGGCGGCGTCGAGCAGCCGGCCGGTCTCGTCGTCGATGAAATGCTCATGTCCGATCCGGGCCAGCGTGGCCAGTGAATCGGCGCGGGCGTCGGAGCCCCGCGCCGGCATCATCGTCTGCTGATCCCAGTGAGCCAGCGCAGCGGCGTGCCTGATATCGGAAAGCTGTCCCATTCTCTGTTTCAGCGCAGCGAAGGACTGACTCATCAACGTTCTCCTGGATCTGCTTGCCCGGCGACGGGCCTATGCGACCATTGCAGCATGTTCCGGCGTTCTGGCTCGATCAAGCTGTTCGATCTCTTCGGATTTCGGATCGGCGCCGACGCCAGCTGGTTCTTGATCCTGTTCGTGTACATCTACCTGCTGTCGCGGCCCTTCCGCCTCACGCTGCACAGCTCGGACGCGGTCGCGTACCTGACCACCGTCGTCAGCGTGCTGCTGCTGTTCGCGTCGCTGATCGTGCATGAGCTCGGTCATGCGCTGGTCGCGAGAAGGCAGGGCATCGAGGTCAAGCAGATCGATCTGGTGCTGTTCGGGGGACTGACCCAGATGGGCCGCGATGCGGCCACGCCGGGGGAGGATTTCAAGATCTCGGTCGCCGGCCCGCTGGCGACGCTGGCGGTGATCCTAGTCTGCCTCGGGGTGGACGTCGCGATCGTCGGCACGCACCGCCTGAGCCACGCGATCCTTCTGGACTCCGATATCCAGATCACGCCCGTGCTCCTGTCGTTGAGCTGGCTGGTGCCGATGAACGTTCTGCTGCTGGCGTTCAACCTCGTCCCCGCGTTCCCCCTCGACGGCGGCCGGATCGCCCGCTCGATCGTCTGGCGGATCACCGGCGACAAGCGCCGCGGAACGCAGGTCTCGGCTCGGCTCGGCCAGGGGTTCGGGCTCGTGGTGGCGGCCGCCGGGCTGTGGATGCTGCTCTCGCTGGGCAGTTTCGCCGGCCTGTGGCTGATCGCGCTCGCCTACATCCTCTATCAGTCCGCCCGGGGGGCACTGGTGCAATCGGCGCTCAACGAGCGCATCGAGGGCGTCCGGGTACTCGACATCATGGACACCCATCCGGTGGCCATCCCGTCGCCGACGCCGGTTGGCCAGGCGCTCGAGGAGTACTTCCTGCGCTACCGCTGGTCCTGGTTTCCGGTCGTCGACGAGGAAGGGCCACCTGGAGGGCATCGCACGCCAGGAGCGGGCTCAGGCGTCGGTCGACGGCGGCGAGGGGTGGCTGACGATGAGCTCGGTGCTCGAGCCCGACGCCGCGAGCTGGCGGGTGCAGGAGGACCGCCCGATCTCCGAGGTCCTCGGCTCGGAGTCGCTCGGCCAGCTCGGCGCGGTGATGGCCGTCGACGCCGACGGGATCCTGCGCGGGGTGGTCACGATCGAGCAGGTGCGCCGGGCGCTGCGCTCGGCGTTCGGCAGCTCGGTCGCTTAGCAGCCGCCACTCGTCGAGCCGCCCGCGACCTTGCTGTAGTCGATCGTCTTGGACGCCGGGGGCGGTGAAACGGTGATCTGGTGAGACAGACGCGACGAGCTGTTGATGCTGACGGTGAGCAGCTTGGAGCCCTTGAAGATGACGGCGAGGGTGCGCAGGTCCACCGCTTGCGGCGTGACGTAGCTGACGACCGACTCGCGGGTCGCCCCGAGCTGGAGCAGCTTGGCGGCGGTCTGCTTGCCCAGCTGGCCGGGGAGCCCGAGCTTGGTCAAGGTGGACGGCGTGAAGTTCGCCGCGTAGACGTAAACGGGCTGGCCGTCAATCGTCGCCCGCCCCTTGGGCACGAATGAGCGCGACGCCTTGAGGAGCGGGGACGGTCCGCCGGGACTGAGCTGGCGGACCTCGTCGAGCAGCTGAGCGAAGTTCAGGCCGCTGGCCGAGCTCAGGCGCTGGAGGTCGGCCACCAGCCACGGCTTGCCGCCGTCACGAGCGGCGATCTCGGCCAGGTAGATGTAGATCTTGGAACCGATGAAGCGGACCTCCAGCGCATGGCCGGCGAGGTTCTCGTGGCCGTCGACGACGAGCGTCGGATGCAGGCTGGCCACCCCGGTGAGGGTGACGACCTGCGGCGGGCTGGTCGTCGCCACGCAGGTCTGCCCACTGAAGCGAAAGGCACCGTGGGTCAGGCGCAGCGCCTTGGCTTGGAGCGTCGCGAGCTTCGGCACCGGGCCGCTCTTCAGCGGCGGCGTGGACGAGGTCGCGAGCCGATCGCAGGACGTGGGCGAGCCGGCCGCCGCTGCCGTCGTCGTCGTCGTCGCTGCCGAGGAGGTGGTGGACGTCGGCGCCGCGGCCGCCGAGCTCGAGGCGTGGCTGGTCGACGAGCTCGAGGACGCCGAGCTGCCACAGGCCGCCGTGCCGCCGGCGAGGACGAGGCACGAGAGGATGGTCTTCAACGGGCGAACGCCCGCCAGTCTGCCAGGTCCGAGCGGGCGGCGGCGCGGGCGGCGGGCCCGGCGGCGCGACGCTCGGCCGGACCCCTGGGGCGGGCCGAGGGGCGCGCTCATTTATATTGCTCGACGTGCCCTCACACGACGTTCTGATCATCGGGGCCGGGCTCGCAGGCCAGCGAGCGGCTCTGGCGGCGGCGCAGGCCGGCGCCACGGTGGCGATCATCTCCAAGGTCCATCCGGTGCGCTCGCACTCGGTTGCCGCGGCCGGCGGGATCAACGCCGCCCTCAATCCCGAAGACACCTGGGAGTCGCACGCGTTCGACACGATCAAGGGGTCGGACTACCTTGGCGACCAGGACGCGATCGAGATCATGACCCGGGAGGCCCCTGGCGAGATCCTGTGGCTGGAGCACGCCGGCGTCACCTTTCACCGCAACGAGACCGGCAACCTCGGGACCCGGGCGTTCGGCGGCGCCTCGGCCGCCCGCACCTACTACGTGGCCGATATCACCGGGCACGCCATCCTCCACGTGCTCTACGAGCAGCTGATGAAGCACTCGAGCACCGTCGATCGCTACGAGGAATGGTTCGGCACCGACCTGCTCCAGGACGACGAGGGCCGCTGCATCGGCGCGATCTGTCGCAACCTGCGCGACGGCGAGCTGCAGGTGTTCAACGCCAAGACGACGATCCTCGCCAACGGCGGTGCCGGTCAGGCGTACAAGCCGACGACCAACGGCTTGATCGTCACCGGCGACGGGATCGCGCAGGCCTACCGGATCGGCGCTCGGCTGATGGACATGGAGATGATCCAGTATCACCCGACGACGCTCGCCGGCAACGGTCTGCTCATCACCGAGGGCGCCCGCGGCGAGGGGGCGTGGCTGCTCAACGCCAAGGGCGAGCGCTTCATGGAGAAGTACGCGCCCAACAAGCTCGAGCTGGCCTCGCGCGATGTCGTCTCCCGAGCCGAGCAGACCGAGATCAACGAGGGCAACGGTTTCCCCGACGGCACGGTCGCGCTCGACATCACCAAGGTCCCGCGCCGCCGGGTCCTCGAGGCGCTGCGCGAGATCGTCAACATCGGTCGGGATTTCGCGGGCGTCGACATCACCCGCGAGCCGATCCACATCCACCCCGGCCAGCACTACATCATGGGCGGCGTCAAGACCGACGTCGATGGCCAGACCACGATTCCCGGCCTCTACGCCGCCGGAGAGGTCGCCTGCGTCTCGGTACACGGCGGTAACCGGCTGGGCGCCAACTCGCTGCTCGACACCCTGATCTTCGGCCGTCGCTCCGGCGAGCACGCCGCGCGCCACGCCCTGCACATGCCGATGCCGACGACGCCACCAACCCGGATCACCGACACCGAGCGGGCGATCCAGGCGATCATCAACCGGCCCGAAGGCGGCCGGCGCGTGTCGGCGATCAAGGATGAGTTGGGCGAGACGATGAACCAGTACGTGGCCGTGTTCCGCGACGCCGACGGGCTGCAGAAGGCCCACGAGATCGTCCGCCGGCTCAAGGAGGAGGCGCCCAAGGCGACGATCGACGACCGCGGCAGCGTCTTTAACCAGGATGTGATCGGCGCGATCGAGCTCGGCTACATGCTCGACTGTGCCGAGGCGATCGTCGTCGGTGCGATCGAACGCAAGGAGTCGCGTGGCGCCCAGTTCCGCACCGACTTCCCCGAGCGCAACGACGACGAGTGGCTCAAGCACATCGACATCTCGGCCAACGGCGACGACGTGCCCACGGTCACCTACTCACCGGTGACGATCACCAAGTGGGAGCCCCAGGAAAGGACGTACTAGCGCTGATGCCCGAGTACCTGATGAAGATCCGCCGCTTCGACCCCAAGTCCGGGGAAGCGGCCTACTGGGATGAGCACTCGGTCCAGCTCGGCGAGCGCAACTCGGTGCTCGACGCCATCCTCAAGATCCGCGATGACGTCGATGGCTCGGTCGGCATTCGCTGCTCCTGCCAGCAGGCGATCTGCGGCTCGTGCGGCGTGCGCATGAACGGCAAGCCCGGCCTGGCGTGCAACACCCACCTCGAGGAGGCGGCGGCCCGCAAGCACGGGACCGGCTGGAACCCCGACGACGCGATCAACGGCGAGGGCGGGACCACGCCCGCCGGCGTGATCGAGGTCGAGCCGATGGGCAACATGCCCGTCATCAAGGACCTGATCGTCGACATGGACGCGGTGCACTGGAAGAAGATCCAGCGCGTCACTCCGTATCTGATCAACAAGGAGCCGATCCCCGAGCGCGAGTACATCGTCCCCCACGAGAACATGGTCGATGTCACCCAGACGATGGCCTGCATCCAGTGCGGGGCGTGTGTCTCTGACTGTCTCTCGATGGAGATCGACCCGTTGTTCGCCGGGCCGGCGGCGCTGGCCAAGGCCTACCGGTTCGTCGGCGATCCCCGCGACGCCGAGCACCATGAGCGCCTGCTCGATCTCGCCGAGGACGAGCACGGCATCTATGACTGCACCCACTGCTTCAACTGCATCGATGCCTGCCCCAAGGGCGTCGACCCGATGAGCCAGATCATGCGCCTGCGCCGCATTGCCGGCAGCGACGAGAAGATCGTCGACCGCAACAACGGCCACCGCCACGAGGACACGATCGTCACCCTCGTCCGCGACTACGGCCTGCTGCACGAGGCCGAGATGCTCCCGCGCAGCTACGGCGGCAACTCGTGGTTTGGCAAGTTCCACCCCGCCGCCGGACAGGTGCTGCTCAAGTCGCTGCCGGCAATCGTCCCGGCAGTCCTGCGGCGCAAGGTGAACCTCAAGATCGCCATCTTCGGCCACAAGATCCCCAAGCCGGATCTGGAGCAGGTCAAGAAGCTCTACGCGAAGATCGAGGGCCGCGAGGAGCGCATCGAGCTCAACCTGTACGTGAGCGGCTACGAGGACGATCCCGAGCCCGCCCCGGAATCGGATCCCACCCACCCCGAATCCTCGGCCTCCACCGAGGGCGACGCCGCGACGACGAGCGACCCCGCCCCGGCCGACAAGTCACCCACCTTCCCGGGGCCAGGAGAGCAAAGCCAGTCCGCCTCGAGCGAAAGCGAGACGTCATGAAGGTCGCCTACTGGCCGGGCTGCGTGAGCCGCGGGTTCACGCCCGAGCTGCACGGCTCGATGGCCAAGGTCGCGCCCCTGCTCGACCTGGAGCTGATCGAGCTCGATCGCGCCGCCTGCTGCGGCGCCGGCGTGATCGCCGAGCACAATCAGGAGCTCGCCGACACCCTGAACGCGCGTACGTTCGCGCTCGCCCAGCAGACCGACGGGGAGCTGATGATGAACATCTGCTCCACCTGTCAGGGCGCCCAGGGCGAGTGCCAGGAGCGCCTCGATGCCAACACCGATTACCGCGAGCAGATCAACGCCAACCTGGCCGAGGAAGGCCTCAGCTACGAGAAGGGCCTGACCAACAAGAACCTCCTGTGGCTGCTCGTCGAGGAGATCGGCCTCGACAACCTCAAGGCCAAGGTCCGGCGTCCGCTCACCGACCTCAAGGTCGGCCCCTTCTACGGCTGTTACATCGTCCGCCCCGTCGACCGCCTCGGCATCGACGAGGAGCATCCCCGCGACCGGTACATGCACATGGTCATCGAGGCGCTCGGCGGGACCGTGATCGATTATGCGGGCGTCTACAAGTGCTGCGGCTTCCCCATCATCACCATGAACATGGAGGCTTCGCTGAAGATGGCCGGACGCCATATCGGCGACGCCATCGACGCCGACGCCGACTGCCTCGTCGTCCCCTGCCCGCTGTGTCATCTCAACCTCGATCTCCAGCAGCCGCTCGCGGCTTCGCAGGTCGGGCGTGACCTGGGACTGCCGGTGCTCCATCTCCCCCAGATGCTCGGCCTGGCCCTCGGCCTCGAGCCCAAGGATCTGGGGATGAGCAAGCACGTGGTCAAGCCGACCTCGGTGATCGACTGGTCAGCCTCGGTCGTCGCCGGGGCCGCGGTCTAGCCACTCGGCGAGCGCGCCGCGCCGGCGCGCCCGCCTCCCCGCCAAACAAAAGCGCGAGGCCTCCAGAGGCCTCGCGCTTTGTTCCCATTGCCCGTCCCTCGGGCCTCGTTCGGCCCAAAGTTCGTACACCCAGTGTGTCGTGGGACACACCGTCGCGCGTCCCCTCCAGGGGGTGATCTTCGGGTGATGGGGGTGACGATCAGGGGTGAGATCGGCATCACCCTTCTGGTGTAATCTTCGCGCGCCGATGACGATCGCCAGCCGCCAGCCGATCACGCTCGCGGTCGCCCAGTTCGAGGACATCGTCAGCCGGGGCCTGCAGTCGTTGATCGACGAGGATCCCAACCTGCGCCTCGTCGCCTCCGACGTCGACCCGGAGATGCTGACCTCCACGCTGTCCGATCAGCACCCGGACGTCGCGATCCTCAACTTCGGCTCCCTCGCCAGCCCCGGCGACCTGCGTGAGCTACACGCCGGCTTCCCCGAGACGCGCCTGCTCGTCCTCGCCAACAACCCTTCGGCCGCCGAGTGCCGCCAGGTGATCGGCTTCGGAGCCACCGCCTGCCTGGCCAAGAGCGCCGAGGGGCGCGACGTGCTGCACGCCATCTACCTCGCCTCCCGCGGCCTGCACGTGCTGCCGCCGGCCGGGATGGCCGCCTACGAGCCGTCGGGCCCGGCGCCGCTCACCCCCCGCGAGGCCGACGTGCTCGAGTTGCTGCAGGCCGGGCAGTCCAACGCCGAGATCGCCGCCGCCCTGCACGTCGGGATCGAGACCGTACGCACCCACGCGCGCCACATCTATCGCAAGCTCGGCGTCAGTACCCGGCGCGAGCTGCGTCCGCCGGTCTAGCCGCCGGCGGCGCCGGCGGCACCGCTCTGCGCGCGCGCGCCGGGAACGCCCGCCGCCGGATCTCGGGGTACGGCGTGCCGGCCAGGCGCGGATCACGCCGGCCGACCAGCGTTCCCACGTAGGCGAACAGCAACGCGGCCGGCACCGACACGAGCGCCGGGATCGAGAGGCCGAAGAGATGCGAGCCGCCGAGCACGTCGGGGCCGACGATCACCAGCCCGCAGCTGACGGTCAACCCTCCGATCATCGCCGCCGTCGCCCCGGCGCGATTGAAGCCCGGCCAGTAGAGCGTCAGGAGGAGCACCGGCGTCGTGGAGCTCGCGGCGATCGCGAAGGCGACGTTCGACAGGAAGGCGACGTTCTTGTCCTTGGCGGCGAGCGCCACCAGAACCGCCACCCCCGCGATCAGCGCCCCGGAGACCCGGCTGATCCGCAGCTGGCGGTCCGGTGACACGTCGCCGCGCTTGATCACCTGCGTGTACAGGTCATGGGCGACGGCGCCCGAGCTGGCGATGGCCAGGCTGGCCAGGACGGCGAGGACGGTGGCGATGAGCACGCCGGAGACGAGCGCGAACAGGACCTGACCGCCGACCGCCTGGGCGAGCTGCGGCGCCGCCAGGTTGCCCGCCTTGTTGGCCTTGAGCAGCGCCGTCGGACCGACCTCGTTGACGGCGGCGTAGCCGAGGATGATGAGCACGAGAAAGAACACCGCGAAGATCCACATCGCCAGCCGCGTCGAGTTGCGGGCGGCGCGCCCGTCGCGGACCGTCATGAAGCGCAGGATGACGTGGGGCAGGCCCATGAACCCGAGCACGAGCCCGAGGCTCAGCGAGACGTTCTCCAGGGAGCTGGTCGTCCCCTTGTGCAGCGGCACGATCGCCTTGTTGCCGAGCATGTGGCGGGCGTGGAGGAGTGGCCCGACCGGGTTCCACCCGGTGCGCGAGATCGTGATCAGCGTCAACACGGCGACGACGACGAGCAGCACCGACGCCTTGAAGATCTGGATGTAGGTGGTCGCGATCATGCCGCCGAGGACCGTGTACAGGGTGGTGATGACCCCGAGGAACACGACGACGATCCAGAAGTCGATCCCGAACAGCAGCTGTGACACGAGGCCCGCGCCGACGAACTGGATCACCATGTAGACGATGCTGATGATGAGCGTGGCCACCGCCACCGACCCGCGCAGCAAGCGGCCCTCGAAGCGCGCGCAGACCGCGTCGGCCAGGGTGAAGCGCCCCAGGTTGCGCAGCGGCTCGGCGACGAGCAGCAGGATGAGCAGATAGGCGGCGGGCAGGCCGGCGGCGAGATAGAAGCCCGAGAAGCCGGTGAGCGCGACCGCGCCGGTGATCCCGAGAAACGATCCCGCCGAGATCTGGTCGCCGGCGAGCGCGATCCCGTTCTGCCATCCCCGCAGGCGACCGCCGGCCACGTAGTGATCGTTGGTGTCGCCCAGCTGGCGCGAGGCGTAGACGGCCAGCGCGACCGTCACCCCGACGAGGACGACGGCGATGATGATCGCCAGTCCATGGCCGCTCATCGCGCCGTCTCCCCGTCATCGCCGTCGGGGTCGATCCGGTCGACCCAGCGGCAGTAGGCGACCGCGCCGGCCATGGCCAGCACGAACTCGCCGAAGCCGACGATGTAGGCCACCCCGATCCCGCCGACGACGCCGTTGAGGACGTGGGTGAACGAGGTGAGGATCGGGAACGCCATCACCGCCACGAGCAGCAGGGCGCTGGCGCTGAGAACGACGCGGATGCGACGCTGCGCCGCCACGTCCTCGTCGTCCTCGGGGACGGCGTCGCGATTCCCGCCGGTGCTCGCCATGACTCTCCTCCCTGCCGCCGCGCCGGCCTCCACAGACCGGCCTACTGCATACAGCTTTGCCAGCTGCGTGTAGATCTAAACGGAAAAAAGGGCGCGCGGCTACGCCGACCAGGGAGCGCCGAAGCGCTCGGCGAACACGAACTCCGACACCGGGTTACGCGTCAGCTGGCGCGGCCACTCGCCGTCGCGGTAGCCGACCGAGATGTGACCGGCGACCGCGAACCCGTCGGGGATCTCCAGCAGCTCGCGCAGCTGGGGCTCGGCGGGGACGAGCAACGTGGTGAAGGCCGCGCCCAGCCCCTCGTGGCGCAACCCGAGGAGCACGTTGTGGACGAACGGATAGATCGAGGCGCCACCGACGACGCTCGGTCGATCGAGCTCGGCGTCGGTGATGGCCAGCGAATCGAGGTGCACGCACACCACGAGGTGGACGGGCACCTCGTCAAAGGCGTGAGCGAACTCGTCGGCGCTGCGCAGCATGCGCAGCCGCCCCGCCGGCAGCCCACTCGCCTCACCGGCATCGAGCGCCGCCCGACCGCCGGTCTTGACCATGTAGTCGTCCCACGGCTGCTCGTAGAGCTCGCGCATCCGCCGGCGCCGCTCGCGGTCGGTGACGACGATCACGCGCCAGCCCTGGCGGTTACCGCCGCTGGGCGCAAACCGGGCATGCTCGAAGACCCGTTCCAGCAGCTCGCGCGGGACCGGCTCGTCGGTGAAATGGCGCGTCGAAGGGACGCACCGCATCAGCTCGTAGAGCGGGTCAGGCAACGGATGAGCCGGCGCGATCGGCGACGAGCAGCTCGGCGATCTGCACCGCGTTCGTGGCGGCGCCCTTGCGCAGGTTGTCGGAGACCACCCACATGCCGAGCGCCCGGGGATGGGACTCGTCGCGGCGGATCCGACCGACGAACACCTCGTCGCGGCCCTCGGCCTGCAGCGGGGTGGCCACGTTCTGAAGGACGACGCCGGGAGCGTCGGCGAGCAGCTCCCGCGCGCGGTCGGCGCTCAGCGGCTCGCGCGTCTGGACGTTGACCGCCTCGGAGTGGCAGACGCGGACGGGGACGCGGACGCAGGTGACGGCCACGCCGATCGACTCGTCCTCGAGGATCTTGTGCGTCTCGAACATCATCTTGCGTTCCTCGTCGGTGTGGTCGTCGCCCTCGGCGAAGTTGCCGGCCGCGCCGATCACGTTGAAGGCGATCGGCTCGGGGTACACCTCGGGGGCCGGCATCTCCATGCCGTGCAGCGAGGCGTGGGCCTGCGCGTCGAGCTCCTCGATCGCCTTGGCGCCGGTCCCCGACACCGACTGGTAGGTGGACACGACGAGCCGCTCGATCCCGACCGCGCGGTGGATCGGCGCGAGCGCGACCATCAGCTGCATCGTCGAACAGTTGGGATTGGCGATCACGCCCCGGTGATGGGCGAGCGCGTGCGGGTTGACCTCGGAGACGACGAGCGGGACCGACGGGTCGCGGCGAAACGCGGAGGAGTTGTCGACGACCACGGCGCCGTGGTCGACGAATGGCTTGGCCCATGCCCGCGAGGTGGAGGCTCCGGCCGAGAACAGGGCGACGTCGAAGCCGCTCAGATCGGCGGCGTCGTTGAGCTCCTGCACGACGCGACCGTCGATCTCGGTGCCGGCCGAGCGCGCGGATGCGAACAGGACGATCTCGTCGGCGGGAAACGAGCGCTCGGCCAGCACGTCGAGCATCGTGCGCCCGACCACGCCGGTGGCGCCGACGACCGCCACTCGCCTGCCGCCCGCTCGGCGTCCGGCCTCGCCTTTCCGGGCGGCGCGAGTGTCATCCAGCTGCGTCATCGGGGACCCTGCTCGGGCTCGATGCCGCCCTCGCCCAGCTCGAAGGCGGAATGCAGCGCGCGCACCGCCTGGGGCACGTCGCCGGCGCGGATGATGCAGGAGATCTTGATCGGGGAGGTGGAGATCATCTCGATGTTGATTCCCTCGGTCGCGAGTGTATGGAACACCTTGGCGGCCACCCCGGGGTGCGAGCGCATCCCCGCCCCGACGATCGAGACCTTGCCGATCCCCCGGTCGGCTTCGACGTGGGAGAGCCCGAGCGTGCCCACCACCGGCGCCAGCGCCTGCTCGGCGGCGCGGAGGTCTTCGAGCCCGATCGTGAACGACACCTCGGCCGCCCGGCCCTCGGTGCGCGGCTCGTTCTGGATGATCGTGTCCACGTTGCAGTTGGCGTCGGCGAGCGCCATGAAGATCGCGGCGGCCGCGCCGGGCCGGTCGGGCACGCCGATGAGCGTGATCCGAGCCTCGTCGGTGGAGTGCGTGACAGCGGTGATGAGCGGGTGTTCCATGGTCTCGTCTTCCTGGAGGACAACGGTACCGGGAGCCGGATCGAAGCTCGATCGGCAGTGGATGCGCACGCCGTGGGTCCGCGCGTACTCGACCGAGCGCAGCTGCAGCACCCCCGCCCCCGACGCCGACATCTCGAGCATCTCCTCGAAGCTGACCTGAGGGAGCTTGCGGGCGTCGGGGACGATCCGCGGATCGGCGCTGAACACCCCGGCGACATCGGTGTAGATCTCGCACACCTCGGCGCCGATCGCTGCCGCGACCGCCACCGCGGTCGTGTCCGAGCCCCCGCGGCCGAGTGTGGTCACGTCGTAGCTGGTCGAGACGCCCTGAAAGCCTGCGACGAGGACGATCGATCCTTGGTCGAGCCCCTCGCTGATCCGCTTCGCGCGTACGTCGACGATCCGCGCCTTCGTGTGGCTGGTATCGGTCACGATCCCCGCCTGCGAACCGGTCAGCGAGATGGCCTTGTGCCCGAGGTCGTTGATCGCCATCGCGCACAGCGCGCACGAGATCCGCTCGCCGGTCGAGAGCAGCATGTCCATCTCGCGCCGGTCGGGGTCGGGCGAGACCTCCTCGGCCATCGAGATCAGCTCGTCGGTGGTCTTCCCGCGCGCCGACAGGACGGCGACGACCCGCTTGCCGGATTCCCGCTGGGCGACGATCCGCCGCGCCGCCGCCTTGATCCGCTCGGCGTCGGCGACCGAGGTCCCGCCGAACTTCATCACCACTGTCTCAGGCACGGTCGACACGGTTGGCACGGTCGGCAAGGCTAATGGCTGGTCGCGGTGCGCGGAGTCGCGCCGCGCTCAGACGGCGCGCCGGCCGGAGAACGCCCGGCCGAGCGTCAGCTCGTCGGCGTACTCCAGGTCGGCGCCGACCGGGAGACCGCTCGCCAGGCGGGTGACCGAGAGCTCGGGAAGCCGCTCGCGCAGGCCTCCGGCGAGGTGCAGCGCCGTCGCCTCACCGGTGGTCGTCGGATTGGTGGCGATCACGACCTCGCGCACGGAGTCGGCGACGGCGCGCTCGTAGAGCTCGGCGATCTTCAGGTCCTCGGGATCGACCCCGTCGATCGGTGACAGCGCGCCGCCGAGGACGTGGTAGCGGCCGGCGAACTCGTGGGTGCGCTCGATCGAGATCACGTCCGAGGGCTCCTCGACCACGCAGATCAGCGCCGGGTCGCGCCGCGTGTCCTCGCAGATCCGGCAGCGCGGGCCGTCGGCCAGGTTGAAGCACACCTCGCACAGGCCGATCCGCCGCTTGACCTCCATGATCGCCTCGGCCAGCGCCATCGCCTCCTCGTCGGACTGGCGCAGCACGTAAAAGGCCAGCCGCTGCGCGGTCCGACCGCCGACGCCGGGCAGCTTGGACAGCTCGGTGATCAGCCGCTGGACGGGAGGCGCGTAGACGGACACGGGGACGTGCTCAGCGAGGTGTGGTGGCGAGCCGGCGGCCTACAGGCCGGGGAGACCGAGACCGCCCAGGCCCCCCGGTCCGCCGAGCCCGCCGGCGATGCCGCCCATCTTGGAGGCGGCCAGCTCCTGGGCCGAGTTCAGCGCCCCGTTGACGGCCGCGAGGATCGTGTCCTGGAGCATCTCGACGTCTTCGGGATCGACCGCCTCGGGATCGATGGTGATCGACTTGATCTGCAGGTCACCGGAGGCCTGCACGGTGACCATCCCACCGCCGGCCGTCGCCTCGACGGTCTCGTCCTTGAGCGACTCCTGGGCGGCCAGCATGTCCTCCTGCATCTTCTGAGCCTGCTTGAGGATCTGGTTCATGTTCGGCTGGGGCATCAGGGGTCTCCTTGATCGGGATCGTCGAGCACTTCCTGGGCGTCGAACTCCTCCACCAGTCGCTTGACGAGCTCCTCCTGACTGAGCCCGTCCACGCTCGGCAGCTCGGCTTCGTCGCGCAGCTCGTAGCGCAACCTCAGTCCCGTGCCGAGGACGGAGCGCAGCGCGTCGGCGGTGACCCGGCGGTAGTCGTCCTGCTCGGCCTTGCGCTTGAGAAACGCCTTTCCGGCCGGGAAGGCGATCGTCACGTCCTCGCCGGTGAGCGCTACCGGCCGGGCGTCGGCGAGCAGCGCGGCCAGCATCTGGTTCTCCTGGCGCACGACCTCGATCACTGCCGGCCAGCAGGCAGCGACGGTCTGCAGCTCGGGCGGCCCGGGCGGGGCGGGAGCGGGGGCGGGCGGTGCGGCAGGCGGAGGAGCGGGCGCGGGCGCTGCGGCAGGCGCGGGCGCGGGCGCGGGCGCTGCGGCCGGGGCGGGCGTGGGGGCGGCCGCGCCGTTGGCGGGGGCGGGCGCCGCGGGCCGGGATGTCGGCGCCGGCCCCCCGGCCAGCGCGGACTCGAGGCGCTCGATCCGCGCCAGGAGGGCCGCCGTGGAGGGGTCGACCTCGGGCGCGGCGGCCTTGATCAGCACCAGCTCCAGCTGGATCCGGGCCTGTGCGCCGTTGGCGGTGGCCTCGAGCGCGGCGGCGACCAGATCGAGCATGCGGACCGCGTCGGTCTCGGCGAGCGCGCGCGCCTGGGCGAGCAGGCGCTCGTCGCGCTCGGGGGTGATGCGCAGCTCCTCGGGCACCTCGCCGAGCACCTGGACCGCCAGGAGCTCGCGGGCGTGGATCTCCAGATCGCGCAGGATCTGCCCGGGGTCGCGGCCCGAGCCGGTCAGGCGCGCCGCGGTGCGCAGGGCGGCGGCCGGGTCATGGGCGACGACCGCGTCGAGCGCCTCGAACAGCTGCTCGGCATCGGCGACGCCGAGCACGGCGAGCACGTCGCTGCCCGTGATCGACTCGCCGTCGCCGGCGTAGGTGGAGAGCTGCTCCAGCGTGCCGAGCGCGTCCCGGAAGCTGCCGGTCGCGTGACGGGCGATGAGGGCGACGGCCGCCGGCTCGATCGCGATCTGCTCCTCGGCGGCGACCCGGCCGACCACCTTGGCCACCTGCTCCACCGTCGGTCGCCCGAAGTCGAAGCGGTGACAGCGGTCGACGACCGTCGGCAGGATCTTCTGGGCCTCGGTGGTGGCCAGCACGAAGATCGTGCGCGGCGGCGGCTCCTCGAGCGTCTTGAGAAACGCGTTCCACGCTTGCGGCGAGAGCATGTGCGCCTCGTCGAGGATGTAGACCTTGTGCCGTCCCGAGACCGGCGCGTAGGCGACACGCTCGCGCAGATCGCGGATGTCGTCGACCGAGTTGTTCGAGGCGGCGTCCATCTCGATCACGTCGAGCGAGGTGGCGTTGGCGATCGACACGCACGACTCGCAGACCCCGCAGGGGGTTGCCGTGGGGCCCTGATCGCAGTTCAGGCAGGCGGCGAACGTCTTGGCGGTGCTCGTCTTTCCGGTGCCCCGCGAGCCGACGAACAGGTACGCGTGATGCACCTTGCCACGGGTGATGGCGTTGGAGAGCGTGCGCACCACCTGCTCCTGTCCGACGAAGTCGGCGAACGTGCGCGGGCGGTGGCGGCGATAGAGCGAGGGGCCGGTCGACACGGACTCTCGAGTCTAGTGTCCCCTGTCGCCGGCCCCGCTCTGAAATTGATGGACCGTGCACCCTCCGTCGAGGCCGTATCCGAGGCGCGGCCACCGCTTCAAAGCTCCGGTCTGGCACTCCCGCTGCGCCTGCAGGTGACCGCTTAAGGCTGCTTCCTTCCGGACCTGACCTGGTTCACGGGCCTGCATCGCAACGGGACCTGACCATCACCGCCTCAAAACGGGGCGCTGACCCCGGGCACCGCGCCCCTCGAGAGGGAATTCAGCCCCGCTAGAGCGGATTGCGGGTACAGGGCACCGCTAGCGCCCCGCCTAGCACGGTCCGTCACCGATGCTAGTCGGTCTGGGCGCCCGCGACCAGGCTGGCGGCGGCCGGCGTGTATCTTGCGTGCCGGATGTCTGTCGGGGTCATCGGCCTGGGGTACGTGGGGCTGCCGCTGGCGGTCGCGTTTGCCGAGGCGGGTGAGTCGGTCATCGCCGTCGATGTCGATGAGTCGAAGATCGCGATGATCGAGGCCGGCGAGTCCTACATCGAGGACGTCAGCTCCGAGCGGCTGCGGGCAGCCACCGAGCGCATCGAGGCCTCGACTCACTTCGCTCCGCTGGCCCGCACCGAGGCGGTGCTGATCTGCGTGCCGACGCCGCTGACCGCCAACCGCGAGCCCGACCTCGGCCCGCTGTTGGACGCGTCGAAGGCGCTGGGCGCGGTGGTGCAGCGCGGGCAGCTGGTCGTCCTGGAGTCCACGACCTATCCGGGGACGACGCGCGAGCAGGTCGTGCCCCATCTCGAGCACCGCGGCCTGCGCGCCGGGGACGGGCTCAACGTCGCCTTCTCGCCCGAGCGGGTGGACCCGGGACGCACCGACTACACGCTGCGTAACACGCCGAAGATCGTCGGCGGGCTCACGCCGCAATGCACCGAGCGCGCCACCGCGCTGTACTCGCTGATCTGTGACCACATCGTGCCCGTCTCGACCCCCGAGGCGGCCGAGATGGCCAAGCTCTTGGAGAACATCTTCCGCTCGGTCAACATCGCGCTGGTCAACGAGCTGGCGATCCTCGCCGACCGCATGGGCCTGAACATCTGGGAGGTCGTCGACGCCGCCGCCACCAAGCCCTATGGCTTCATGCGCTTCGAGCCCGGGCCCGGGATGGGCGGCCACTGCCTGCCCGTCGACCCCTTCTACCTCACCTGGCGCGCGCGGGAGTTCCACATGTCGACCGAGTTCATCGAACTCGCCGGCAAGGTCAACCAGCAGATGCCCTATTACTGCGTCGAGCGGATCGAACGCGCGCTGAACGACGCCACCAAACCGGTCAAGGGCTCCCACATCGCCGTCCTCGGCGTCAGTTACAAAGGCGGCGTCGGCGACGTCCGCGAATCACCGGCCCTGCGCATCATCGAGGTCCTCGCCGAGCGCGGCGCCCGGCTCAGCTACCACGACCCGTTCGTCCCCGCCCTCCCGGACCAGACTCTGAAGAGCACCCCGCTGGAGGACCAGCTCGGCGCCGACGCAATCGTCCTCGTCACCGCCCATCCCGAGCTCGACTACCCGGCGATCATCAAGTCCGCGGCCCTGTTCATCGACCTGCGGGGGATCACCCGGGCCATCACGGGCGAGGCGATCGTCCGCCTCTAGCCCGGCCTGCGACATTTGCGCCACGGGCTGGCGCAAAGATCGCGACCCCGCGTAGAATCGACCGCCCGCATCGTCGGGCGCGTAGCTCAGTGGGAGAGCGCTCGCTTCACACGCGAGAGGTCGCTGGTTCGAGCCCAGCCGTGCCCATTACAGAAAGCCCCGGGTCGGCCTCCTCGGGCGGGTCCTGCTGTTAGGGACGGGCTTCGAGGACGAGGTTGAATGGGGTTTCGGTCGCGCGGCGAAAGCGGGTGAAGCCGCCGGCGGTGACGACTTCGCGTAGCCGTGCTTCGCCGGCTTGGGCGCCGAGCGCGAGGCCGACCTCCTGGTCGCGTGACGCGGGAGTGCAGACGAGCGTCGAGGCGCCGTAGAACACGCGGCCGACGGGGTTGAGGTTGTCCTCGAGCCGGTCGCCGGCGTAGGGCTCGACCAGCAGCCAGGTCCCGTCGGGCGCGAGCGCTCCGAGTACGTGCGCGGAAGCGCCGACCGGGTCGCCCATGTCGTGAAGGCAGTCAAACATCGCCACGAGGTCATAGCCCTCGCCGGTGAACTGCTTCGCTGTTGCGACCTCGAAGCGGACGCGACCACTCAGGCCGGCCTGGGCTGCGGCCTGGCGGGCGTGCTCGATCGACCCCGCGTGGTAGTCAAAGCCGACAAACTCCGAGCGCGGGAACGCCTGGGCCATGATGATCGTCGACGCGCCGTGCCCGCACCCAACATCAGCGACCCGCGCCCCGGCCTCGAGCTTGGCCCGCACCCCGTCCAGCGCGGGGATCCAAGCGGAGATCAGGTTCGCGGCGTAGCCGGGACGGAAGAAACGCTCGGTGCCGGCGAACAGGTCGTGATTGTGCTCATGCCAGCCGACCCCCGAACCGGTCGTGAACGCCTGGGTGATCGCCGGCTCGTCCTTGACCAGCGCCGTCGCCAGTTGGAAGGCGCCCGGGACAAACGCCGGGCTGTTTTCCTGGGCGAGCGCGAGCGACTGCTCGGGCGTCAACGAGAAAAGCTCGGCGTCCGGGTCATAGGTCACGTAGCCGCCCGCTGCCTGGTTAGAGAGCCACTCCCGCACATAGCGCGGATCGGTACTCGTGCGCTGCGCAAGCTCCTCGGGCGTGACCCCGCCGCCGTCGGCCATCGCCTTGTACAGGCCGAGCCGGTCACCGATCACGACCAGTGCGGCAGACAGCGCCGCGCCAAGATCGCCGACGAAACGGCCCAGGAACTGATCCAGCTTGACCTGATCGATCACCGGTGCAGTGGCCGACATGCCCGCCTCCTTTGGTTGGTGCGTCGTTCCCGGGGGCGTTTACCGCTCGTCCCAGACTTGGACGACGGTCTGGTCGGCGATCAGGCCGCCGTCAAGGCCGATCACCGTCGCGCACAGGACATTGGTTCCGTCCGCGTAGCGACACGCTTCGGTGAACGCGACGCCGGACTCGTCGGCGACCGTGCGTTGCACGGAGTGCGTCATGTCTCGGGCGCAGACGTCCGCCAGCCATGCCTTGATCTCATCGTGGCCGTGCAGCACCCGCGGCGAGCCGGGCTGAGAGACCTTGTCAGCGATCGTCACCGTCGCATCCGGCCCATACATCGACAGCTGCGTCGACGCGTCGCGTTGTTCGGCAGCCCGAGCAAAGCGCTCGACGTCAAACGAGGTGGTGGTGGTCATGGTGTCCCCTCCTTGAAAGGGAGAGAGTTCCCCGGTCCGGGCGACCCTCGATGGTTACTCTACCTATTAGTAGATAGAGCACGTGTGGTACGAACCTATCTGCTACTAGGTAGGCTGTCAAGAGTTCGCCGAGAAGAAGGACGACCATTGCCGATGACATCTACGAAGAAAGAGCCGGGGACGGCCGAGCGATGCCTCGACATCGCCGAGCGTCTCGTCCAACTCCGTGGCTTCAATAGCTTCAGCTACGCCGACATCGCCCGCGAGCTCGAGATCTCGACCGCGAGCCTGCACTACCACTTCCCCGGCAAGGCCGAGCTCGGCCACGCGCTGATCGTCCGCTACACGGAGCGCTTCCTCGCTGCGCTCGGCCACATCGACGACGACCGCAGCGACGCCTACGCCAAACTCAAGGCATACGCCGGCCTCTACGCCGACGTCCTGCGCGACCAGCGAATGTGCCTGTGCGGCATCCTCGCCGCCGAATACCAGACCCTCCCGCAGCCGATGCGCGATGCCGTGACCCATTTCTTTGACGAAAACCAGAAATGGCTGGTCGCCGTGCTCACCCAGGGCCAAGCAGACCACACACTCCGCATCACCGAACCAACCGACGAGCTCGCCCACACTGTCATCAGCACACTCGAAGGGGCGATGTTGGTCGCGCGCCCCTACGACGACCCGGCCATCTTCAATTCCACTGCGCACCACCTACTCGCCGGCCTGACCAACTGAGCAAACACTCCGCTCAACCAGAGAACCCTCTCGTTGCCGCACGCCGCGTCAGCGCACGATGAGGACGGCCGTCACGAACGCGAGATAACCCGCGATGATCAGCGCGCCGTGAAGGCGGCGCAGCCCGCGGCCGGTGTACGCGCACCCGAGCGTGACGACGGTCAGACCGAGATACCAGGCGGCGACGAGGGTCCCCTGCCCTGACGGCGCGCCGAGCCCGACGAGCAGCCCGGGAAGCAGCAGACCGATGGTCACGTTCAGGGCGTTGCTGTTCAGAGCGATGCTCAGGGTCGCGGCACCCCTGCCGCGGACGGCGAGATACAGCGCGGAGACGGCATTCGGGAGGCTGGTGACCCCAGCGAGGACCAGAGCGCCGATCACGATCTCGGCGACGTGGTGGCGCTGGCCGAGTGTCGATGCGGTCAGCTCCATCGCGATGCTCGCGCCGACCACGACGGCCGTCGCGAGCACGGCAAGGATCACATCGCGCGGCTCGGCGCCGGACGGGTGGATCGCCGGCTCGAGTTCCTGCTCCTCCTCCGCGATAGCGCCGGAGAGCCAGGCGGCCCACGACCGCGGCAACCCGAGATCGGCGAGTCGTTGCGGGCTCACGCCGGAGACAGCCAGATACGGGACGAGCACCGCGCCGGCGGCGAGCAGCCCGACCCCGGGTCCGGGTCCGCCGAGCACGACAGCGAGGCAGATCGTCGCGATCGTGATCGCGACCGTTCCCTCGAGGACGATCACCCGCGGGTGAAGTCTGATCTCGCCCGCGACGACGGCGCCGAGGCCGAGGAGGGCGGCGAGGTTGAACACGTTGGATCCGATCACGACCCCGGCGCCGATGCGGGAGTGATGCCCGCGAGCGCGGTCACGCTCGCCGTGATCTCGGGAGCGTCGGCGGCGAGCGCGGCCAGCATGCCCAGCAACGCCTCGGACAGCCCGAAGCGCTCGCCGATCCGCTCGAGCCGGGAGACGAGCAGCCAGCTCGTCGCCAGGCTCACCGCGGCGGCAAGCACGAACGCGATCGCGAGCAGCCCGTCGGGCACGCCTCACCACCCGGGTGAGCACACTGACGGCGAGAAACCGTCGGGCCCGGCGGGTGGATGGTCGAGCGGGTCTGCGTTCATGGCAACGTCCCGTGAGGGCACGCCGACCAGACTTCCCGGCTCACCGGACTCGAAGTATCACGCATCGGCCGCGCCGCACCGGGTAACGTCTATCTAAACCGACTCGTCGGTTTCTATGTGATGTCTGATGGAGAACTCCTGAAAAATGCCCAAGCTCCGTCCCGAGACCCGTCACGAGCGCCGACAGCTGTTGGTCGACGCGGCGTGGCGGTGTGCGGCGGTGCGCGGGTTTCGTGATCTCACCGTCGATGACGTGTGCGCGGAGGCACGCGTCAGCAAGGGCGCGTTTTACGGCTACTTCGAGCACAAGCAGGATTTGCTGCTGGCGCTGCTGGAGGACGACTCTGCGGCGCTCGACGCGGAGCTGGAGGCGATCACGAGCGCCAGCTCGTCGGGGGTGGAGCGGGTGCGGCGGTTCGCTCAGGCGATGCTCGCGCGCGGCGACGACGCCGCCCGTGTGCAGGTCCGCGCTGATCTGTGGGCGGATCTGCTCACCGAGGACGTCGTGCGCGATCGCCTGGCGTCGGTGACGGCGCGGCGACGGCAGCTCGTCCGGGGGTGGATCGAGGAGGCCATCGCGTCGGGAGAGCTGGTCGCGATCCCCGCCAACGCGCTGGCGTCGATCCTGCTCGCGCTGACCGATGGGCTGATGCTGCATGGCGCGCTTGACCCGAGTGGCTTTCGCTGGCCCAACATCCGCCGCGCGATCGACGTGATGCTCGAAGGAATCGCCGGCGGATGAGTCCCACCGACCCCACGTCGTGGCGCGATCACGATCCCAGCACCGCGACCGGCCACGGTCAGGTCCGCGAGGCGCTGTCGCACGCGGTCGCGCGCGGATCGGGCGGGATGCTCGTGCTGTCGCTCCTGGTTGGCGCGGGCGCCGGGCTCGGCGCGGTCGCGTTTCGCTACATGATCCTGGGGTTTACCTACGCCTTCACCGGCCATCGCGATTTCAGCGCGGCCGGTCACGCCGCCAACCCGCTGCTGCCGGGTCTCGGGGTCTGGTTCGTGGTGCTCGCGCCGATCGTGGGTGGGCTGATGTACGGTCCGCTGCTCTCGCGGTTTGCGCCCGAGGCGCGTGGGCACGGGGTGCCCGAGGTGATGCTCGCCGTCAACCGGCTCGGTGGCCGGATGCGTCCCCAGGTCCCGATCGTCAAGTCGCTGGCGTCGGCGCTGTGCATCGGGTCGGGCGGCTCGGTCGGCCGCGAGGGGCCGATCGTGCAGATCGGCTCCGCGCTGGGATCGGTGCTCGGTCAGAGCGTGCGCGCCAGCGAGTCCCGGCTGCGGCTGCTCGTGGCGTGCGGCGCCGCTGCCGGCATCTCGGCGACGTTCAATGCTCCGATCGCCGGAGTGTTCTTCGCGCTGGAGCTGATCCTGCGCCGCTTCGATACCGAGTCGTTCGGGTTCGTCGTGCTCAGCTCGATCACCGCCGACGCGATCGGACGCGCCGCGTTCGGATCGCACCCGTTCCTGAGCTTGCCGGGGTTCACCTTCACCTCGCCGCTGGAGCTCGTCCTCTATGCCGGCCTCGGCGTCCTCGCGGTCGGCGTCGGCTTGACCTTCGTCCGTGTCCTCTACGCCGGCGAAGATCTCGCCGACCGGCTCTGGCGCGGACCGAGCTGGCTGCGCCCCGCCGCCGGCGGGATCCTGCTCGGGCTGCTGCTGCTCGCGGTCCCGGAGATGTATGGCGTCGGCTATCCGGTCCTCGAACACGCGGTCAGCGGCCACTACGTGATCCTCGCCCTGCTCGGACTGCTGGCGGCGAAGATCCTCGCCACCAGCCTGACGATGTGGATCGGCGGCTCGGGCGGCGTGTTCGCCCCCTCGCTGTTCATGGGCGCGATGCTCGGATCGGCCTACGGCGCCGTCGCGCACCAGCTGCTGCCGGGCCTGGCCGCCGCCGCGGGCGCCTACGGCCTGGTCGGGATGGGCGCCGTGTTCGCCGCCACCGCCCGCGCGCCGATCACCGGACTGATCATCATCTTCGAGCTCACCGGCAACTACCGCATCATCCTGCCGCTGATGTGCGCGATCGTGGTCGCCACCGCGCTCAGCAACCACATCACCAGGGACACCATCTACACGCTCAAGCTCCGCCGCCGCGGCATCGACATCGACGCGCCCCCACCGAGCCGCATGGCCCAGATCACGATCGCTGAAGCGATGAGCCACACACCACTGGCGGTGACCTCCGACGAGCCGCTGCACGAGATCGCCGAGCGGTTCGTCAGTGAGCGAACCGACTCGCTCCCAGTCACCGACGCCCTCGGAGCGCTGACCGGGATCATCACCGCCACCGACGTCGAGCGAGCGATCAGCGACAGATCCGACACGACGATGCAGGCAGCGCAGCTCATCCGTCACCAGCCGCGCTTGGACGCTTCGGGCTCGCTCGAGGACGCCGTCCAGGCCCTCGACTCCACCAACGACGACGGCCTGCCCGTGATCGACGAAAACAACCAGCTCGTTGGATGGATCACCCACCGGCAGGTGCTGCGCTCCTACCTCAAGCGCTTCGGGCCTCAACGATGATCAGCGGTCGTTCCAGCCGGCGCCGGTCGCCGCGTATTCCTCGACCCGGGCCCGCATCAGCGCCTTCAGGAGCTCGGTGGGCAGCTCGCGGTCATAGGGGAGCTTGATGAAGCCCTCACCGGCGTCAAAGCCGGCGGCCTGCACCGCGGCCTTCTGGGTGGCGAAGAACGGGGGCGGAAACCGCAGCGAACAGTGGTTCTTGAAGTTCTGAAG
Source organism: uncultured Solirubrobacteraceae bacterium (assembly GCA_963744845.1). Classification (GTDB taxonomy): domain Bacteria; phylum Actinomycetota; class Thermoleophilia; order Solirubrobacterales; family Solirubrobacteraceae; genus Palsa-465. Next base: position 282,716 of record CAVUVE010000004.1, on the reverse strand, counting down.
CATCCACAGGCTCGTGTTCTCGCCGCGGACGTACACCGGCAGGTTCCACTTCAGCTCCTCCCGGGCCTCCGCGTCGGTCACGCGGCTCAGCTCCCTGAGCGCCTCCAGGTGCGGCCGCTGGACGTCGGTCAGCTGCGCGAAGAAGTCATCGACGCTTGATCGCTTCGGCATCGGCATGGCGTGAGCGTACCCGCCGGCCGATCGCTGCGGTCACGAGGAGCGACGGCGCGCGAGCAGGGTGGAGTCGTGGATCTCGACCGTCTTGCAGTCGCGGGTCACCGTCCGCGGTCGCTGTTGCACCACGAGGACGTCGAAGCTGTCCGGGAGTCCTGGGAGCAGGTCGGCGGCGACGAACATCGCCTGGCGATGGCTCGCGGTCAGGTGGGTGAACGCCTCGGAGGGTGCGTGGCCCACGACGAGGAGGTGCCCGCCGGGGGCGACGGCCGTGGACAGCCGTCGGGTGGCCTGCACCATCCCACCGTCCGGTGGGTGCAGGAAGTGCGTGGTGACCAGGTCGTAGGACCGGCCGTCCGCCGTGAAGGTTCGGGCGTCGACCTGCCACCAGTCGGTTCGGTCCCCCACCCCGGCCTCCTCGGCGTGCCGAGCGGCCCGGGCCAGGCCGTTGGCGGAGAAGTCCGCACCGGTGACCCGCCAACCCCGGCGGGCCAGCCAGATCACGTCGCCCCCTTCCCCGCAGCCGACATCGAGCGCGGTGCCCGGGCTCAGTCCTGACACCTCGGCCACGAGCTGTGCGTTGGGGTTTCCACTCCAGATCTGGCCGTCGCCGCCGTAGCGCTGGTCCCAGCTCGACGGCTCGAACATGGCCGCTGCTTCATCCTCGGTGTGCTCGTGCTCGTGTCCGTCCATCGGCGCCTTCCTTTCCGGTGCGCAGTCCGCCGATCGCCGCGTGACCCTATTCGTCGCGGGCCGGAATCGGCTCAGCCAGCCCGGCGCGGCCTGCCGGCGCGGGGAAGGGATCGGCGAAGTACTGCGTCTCGTGGGTGACGAGACCGTCGGTGATCTCCATGACGCTCAACGAGTAGGTGGGCACGCCGTCATAGGTGATCACGCACTCGCTGACCCACACGTCGCCGCCGCCCAGGATCCGGCGGATGGTGAAGTGGCGTTCGGCCGGGTGCCCGCCGCGTTGCGCTTGGATCCGTGCGCGGCCGGTGAAGCGCTCCCCGGACTGCGGGTAGTCCAGGATCGCGTCGGCGGCGTAGATCGCGTGCTCAGCGTCAACGTCCCCGCGTTCGGACGCCTCCCAGTGCTGCTGGAGCCGAGCCCGAACATCGGCGTGAGGATGGCGTGCGCTCATGATCAGCGGCTCGCACGCCGGATGCTAGCCGTCACGTGCGCGTCCGGTCGGGCGTGACGGGGGCGCCACGAGAAGCTGGAGCGCGTCCCGGAGTCGGTCTGCCTCTTGCGGGGTGAGCGCTGCGAGCAGCGCCGCCTCAGCGCGCTCGCTCGCCTCGGTCGCCCGTCGAACGGTGTCTCGCCCGGCGTCGGTGAGCTCGACCACGTTGCGCCGCCGGTCTTCTGTGTGCGGATGGCGGGACACGAGGCCCTTGTCCTCGAGCGCGTCGATCCGCGCGACCATCGAGGTCCGGTCGATGCCGAGTCGCCCCGCCGCCTGCTGCTGGGAACCGGGCTCGTGGCTGGCGATGGCGAGCAGGATGCCGAGCTCGCGCGGGTCGATCCCGAACGGGGCCAGCGCCTCGGTGTTGAGCTCGTTCATCCGCCTCTCGGCGTGCTTGAACAGGTAGCCGAGGCGCCGGCTGACCACCGGCCCCGGGTCGCTGTCGTGAGACATGCCCGCAGCGTATCGCTATGCTGATCATCAGTACTACTGACGATCAGCTACACGGACGAAACGAGGACGGCCATGATCTTGATCACCGGAGGGCTGGGCTTCATCGGCTCCCATACCGTGCAGGCGCTACTCGACGCCGGCGAGGAATGCGTGCTCGTGCAGCGCAGCCACGCCGAGGTGCCGGCCGGCCGCTTCGACGCGCCCGTCGCGCTCGAGCAGGCCGACGCCACCGACCTCGACGCGCTGCTCGCCGTCGGGCGCCGGCACCGCATCACCGGGATCGTTCACCTCGCCGGATCGATGCCCTGGCCGCCGAGCTCCGAGCCGCCGGTGCAGGCGGCGCGGCGATCGCTCGGCAGCCTCTTCAACATCATGCAGGCCGCCGGGGAGTGGGGCGCGACCCGCGTCGCCCTGGCGAGTACGATCGGCGTCTACGGCGGCGCCCGGGACCCGTTCGCAGGTCCGCTCACCGAGGACATGCCGCTATCGATGAGCGCGCCCCACCTCATCCCCACCTTCAAGAAGGTCAGCGAGCTGCTCGGCGGCCACTTGGCGGACGCCACCGGCATCGAGGTCGTCAACCTTCGCATCTCCGGCACCTGGGGGCCGCTCGGCCACAACCCCGATCCCTTCTTCCCCGCCCCGCAGCTCATCCACGCCGCCGCCCACGGCCGCGCACCGGACCTCTCCGGGGTCAGGGGCCGGATGCACGCCGAGGACTCGCTCGACCTCTGCTACGTCAAGGACACCGGCCGGGCGATCGCGCTGCTCCAGCTCGCCGACCACCTCAACCACCGCACGTACAACGTCGCCTCGGGCCACGCCACGACGAACGCCACGGTCGCCGCCGCGATTCGAGACGTCGTCCCTGATGCCCAGGTCGACCTCCCGAGCGGCGGGGATACGCGTCAGGCCTGGCTCGACATCACCCGCCTCGCCGAGGACACCGGCTATGAGCCGGTCTGGGACACCGAACGTGCCGCCGCCGACTACATCGCGTGGCTGCGGGCGGGGAACGAGCGCTGAACCGCGTGTTCTCCGGATTTACGCCGTCCCACCGGGGAGGGACGGGTTCGTCGCTGTTATGCCTGCATGGCTTCATGGACACGTGGCGGGCATGGGAGCTCGTGTTGGGGATGCTCGAACGCCGGCACGACGTACTGGCTCTCACCCTGCCCGGCCATGCCGGCGGCCCAGCGATCGACGGGCCGATCACCACCGACGCGTTCGTCGACGCTGTCGAACGGTCGATGGACGCGGCCGGTCTGGAGCTCGCGCATCTCGTCGGCAACTCGCTCGGCGGCTACGTCGCCTTGCAGCTCGCAGCGCGAGGTCGGGCGGCAAGCGTCGTGGCGTTCGCGCCCGCCGGCGGATGGGCTCCGGGAGACGTCTGCGACGAGCATCTGCTCCGCGCGCAACGGGAACTGCAGACCCAGCTGAAGGTCGTGGCGCCGCACGCGAGGACGTTCCTGGCCACGCCGCACGGTCGGCGCCGTGCGACGCAACTGCTCACGACGAACTTCGAGCACATCCCAGCCGATCTGCTCGCCCATCAAATACTCGGTGTCGCCAGCTGTCAGGCGGCGGTGGCGCTGATCGAGAACGCACTGACCGAGGGCTGGACGCTTGACCCGGAGAGGATCACCTGCCCGACGCGGATCGTGTGGGGTACGGCCGACAAGCTCCTGCCCTGGCCTCGGGCCGCCGCCCGTTACCGGACGGAGCTGCCCCACGCCGACTGGGTGCTGCTCGACGGGATCGGCCACTGCCCGCCGCTCGATGTCCCGGTCGAGGCCGCGCAACTGATCCTCGGGTTCACCGGGTCGCCATCCGGCGCGACGGCGCCACGGTCCGGTGGCGCACGGACATCGGGCTGACTGCTCGCCGCCGACATGGACCACGAGGACTTGTGGCGACCCACCGGCGCGCGTCTACCGAGACCTGTGGGTCGTGACGCTCGACCGGGACGGGCGGTGCACCGCGTTTGAGGAGTGGCCGTTCTTTCCCGAACAGCCGCGAACGTCTGACGGCGCCGAAGCGCAGCAGCGGATCGACCGCTAGATCGGCAGAGCGCCTCGGGCGCCTCGACGTTCACAGCGCGTTCACCAGCAGGCCGGGGCGGCGCATTAGGGTCCGTGCGCTGTGGCTGAGCCAGAGATCGTCGCCCCGCCCACGTTCTTGGCGAAGCTGCCCGTCGCCCGCCGGGCGCTGTCCTTCGCCGATGCCGCTCACCGTCAGCAGCGGCGCGAGTCAGATGCGGCGCGGTTCATCATCCATCCGCTCGAAGTCGCGGCGTTGCTTCACACCACGGGCTACGCGGATCCGGTGCTGGCTGCCGCGATCCTGCACGACACGATCGAGAACACGGACGTCGGGCGGCGAGACATCCAGCAGCGGTTCGGCACGCGCGTCGCGGAGATCGTCGCCGCCATGACCGAGGACGCCACCATCGCTGACTTCGCCGAACGCAAGGCCGCGCTGCGACAACAGATCGCCGATTACGGTCCCGATGCCACGGCTGTCTATGCCGCCGACAAGGTCGCGAAGGTGCGCGAGCTGCGAAGCCGTGCCACCCGCGGCGAGAACGTCCTTGACCATGAGCATGCTGACGCGCGGGCAAAGCTCGAGCACTACGTCGCCAGCCTGGCGATGCTGGAGCAGATCACGCCCGAGCATCCGTTGGTGTGCCAGCTGCGCTTCGAGCTCGAGATGCTCAACGCCCTGCCCCCACGGCCGGAGCTGCTCGAGACCTCCGAGTGAGCGCACCGGTCGACGCCTGAAAACAGCCACCTCCTGGCGCGAAAGCGGGCCGAGCGCGCGGCGCGATGAGCACTCTCTCACCGTGGCCTTAGCGATCCCTTCATCGCGACTGAGTCAATATCACCGCTGAATGCCCGAATCGAGCGCGCCACCCTCACATCGGGCCGATCGTCCGCGACCCGCCGCCGGGCGCGCATCCCGCGACGGGGGGCGGGGCGATCAGGAGGCCAACCGGCTCGGGCGGGCGCTGTTCCCCGTCCGCTTGTTCCTCGGCGTCACGTTCATCTACGGCGGCGTCCAGAAGCTCAGCGATCCCGGCTTCCTGCACCCGGGCGCCCCGACGTACATCGGCACGCAGCTGCGCGGCTTTGCCCACGGCACGCCGGGGGGCTTCCTGCTGCGCGCGTTCGCCATCCCCCACCCGGGCCTGGCCGGGGTCGGCGTCGCGCTGGTGGAGATCGCCGTCGGACTCCTCGTCACCACCGGGCTCCTCACCCGGCCGGCGGCCGTCGTCGGCCTGCTCCTCAACCTCGTCCTGTTTCTCACCAACAGCTGGCACACGTATCCCTACTTCCTCGGCTCGGACATCGTGTTCGTCTTCGCCTGGCTGCCGTTCGCCCTGGTGGGGTCGGCTCGGCAGCCGAGCCTCGCCCCGATGCTCGATCGCATCGCGGAGCAACGGGCCGGACCGGCGAGATCCCTTTCCGCAGAGCCCGAGCTGACCCGCCGTGGATTGATCGGCGCCGGCCTCGGCGCCCTGGCGGCGGCGACGGGCGCGATCGCGGGACTGTCGGTGCTGTTCCGGGGCAGCTACCGCTCCGCGCGCGTGCTCGGAGGAGCGCCGGCGCGGCACACCGCCACGGCGACCACCGCCGCGAAGACCACGGCCGCCGGCTCGACGACCACGTCGGCGCGGGCGACCCGAGGTCTGCCCGCGGGCGCGGTGAGGCTGGGTCGGTCCAGCCAGCTCCCCGCCGGCGAGGCGGCCACGTATCCCGATCCGGGCGACGGCAAACCCGATGTCGTCGTCCGCGAGGCCAACGGCACGCTCATCGCCCACAGCGCCGTGTGCACCCACGCCGGCTGCACGGTCGGCTACCAGGGTGGCCAGCTCGTCTGTCCGTGCCACGCCTCGGTGTTCAACGCACGGACCGGTGCGGTCATCACCGGACCCGCGACGGCGCCGCTGCCGGCGCGCACCGTGGTCGAGCACGGGGGCGCGATCTACGCCGTACCCGCCTGACCCGTCGTTCCCGCCTCGGTCGCTGTCGACTCTTTTTCAGCCAACCTCAGCCAGCAGCAGCTCGATCCCGTCCGCGAGGCCCCGCTCGCCGCGGGGCCGGTTCAGCGTCAGCATCGGCAACCGAGCAAGCTCGAGCACGGCAACCGGATCCGCCGGCACATGGGCCCGAAACATCCGTTGCCCGAGCAGCGTCGGCAGGCGCTCGGCGACCGGGCGGGGCTCGAGCGCCGGACGCTCGCCCCAGCCCAGGCACACCACGGCGGCGACGGGGAGCGCGGGCGGCGCCGCGGGCAGGGCCACCCGCCGGCGCTCCTCCCCCCTGACGACGCGATCGCCGCCGAGCGCATCGGGATCGATCTCGGAGTTGGCGCGCACATCGATGCAGCGCGGGCCGGCGAGAACCGCCCCGTCGACGATCACCGCCAGGTCGTCGGCGATGACCGGCAGGCGATGGCGTCGGGCGATCCACGCGAGCGTCGTCGACTTGCCGTCCTCTTTGCCCCCGAGGAGGAGCACGGCGCCCGCGCCGCCCGCGAACGCGCCGGCGTGGTAGGCCTCGTTGCCCTGCCACAGCTGAGCGAGCGCGGCCGCGGGGGCGAGATAGGGGTGGACGAGATCGTCGACGCTCGGCAGCTGCGCAAACGAGAAGGTGACCCGATGGGCGCCGCGGCGCATGCGCAACCGCCCACCGCCGAGCAGACGCAGGTCGGCGCCGTCGCCGGTGATCTCCGAGAGACGCCCGTCGCCGGCCGTGGTGGGCGAGACCCGGCACTCGACCGTGAGCTCGGCTGCGTGCGCGGCGACCGGCTGCATGGCGCTCGCTGCCGACTCGAGGCCGTGAATCCGCAGACCGTACGTGCCCGGCGCCCCGTCACCTCCATGCTCAGCCGCCATCGGCAACATGCTCGCGCATCCGAGGACCCGAGGCCTTGGCTACGATCGCGTCATACCGTCATACCATTCCCATGACTGAGCACATCAACCCCCACCTCACCCGCGATCCCGTTGCGACCGGCGTTCCCCTCGCCCAAGCCCGGCGCGTCGGAATCATGGTCCACGGCCGCGATCAGGACGAGTCGGTGATGCTCGACGTCGTCGCCCGCCTCGCCCTCACCGATGTCGGCTACCTGCTCCCGGTCGCCGCGCAGGGCAGCTGGTATCCGGGACGCTACTTCGATCCGGTCGCCGACAACGAGCCGTACGTGAGCTGGGCGCTCGAGGCTCTCGAGGCCGCGGTGACCAGCGTCCACCGCGCCGGCGTCGACGACGGGCGCATCGTCCTGTGCGGGTTCTCGCAGGGTGCCTCGCTCGTCGCCGAGCTGGCCGCCCGCCGGCCCCGCCGGTTTGCCGGCGTCGCGGTTCTCACCGGTTCGCTGCTCGGGCCCGCCGGCGCACGGGTGCAGCCACACGATCTCGGTGCCATGCCGATGTTCTTCGCCAGCGCTCGGCAGGACCCGTGGATCGAGCTCGGCGACGCGCAGGCGACGGCACGCGCATTCGAGCTCGGCGGCGCTGATGTCGACTTCGTCGTCGTCGACGATCGCGAGCATCGCATCACCGACGAGGCGGTGGCGGGCGTGCGCGCCCTGCTCACCCCCGGCGGTTGACCGTCAGCTCTCGATCCGCGTCTGCGCCCACTGCTCGAACATCTGGACGATCTCCATGAAGTCGGCGTCGTCGGCGAAGCTCGCCTCCCCGAGGTTCCACAGCTGCTCGACGGTGCCCCCGAGAAGCATCGGCACCCCGAGGCGCCGGGCCTCGGAGAGGGCGAGACGGACGTCCTTGGCCATCAGGTTGAGGCGAAAGCCCTGATGAAACGTGCGGGTGAGGACGTACTCGGGGAACTTGACGGCCGCGGCGACATTGCTGCCGCTGCTGGCCGCGATCACCTCGAGCAGGGTCGCCGGATCGAGGCCGGCCTTGACGCCGAGGGCGGACGCCTCGGCGGTGATGGCGATCGAGCAGGCGGACATCAGGTTATTGATGACCTTGACGCTCTGGCCCTGCCCGGGCCGGTCGCCGACGACGAAGATGGTGGCGCCGAGGATCTCGAGCAGCGGGCGTACGGCGGCGACATCCTCGGCGGCGCCGGCGGCCATGATCGTCAGGCGCCCGCTCTGCGCGCCGGCAGCGCCGCCGCTCACCGGGGCATCGACACAGCCCACCCCGTGCTCGGCGAGCCGGGCGGCCACCGCCGCTGCCGTCGGCGGTCCGGTCGTGGAGAGATCGACGTAGCGGCGCATGGCCGACGCCCCGGCGAGCTCGCCGGCGACCGCGGCAACGACCGGGGGATCGGGCAGGCTGACGAGCACCGTGCCGGCGACGTCGGCCACGGCGCGGGCACTGGGGCACGGCTGAGCCCCGGTGTCGGCGAGACGGCGGAGGGCCGCCGCGTCGGTGTCATAGACGTACACGCGGTGGCCGGCATCGAGCAGGCGGCGAGCCATGGGGGCGCCCATGGCACCGAGCCCGACGAAGCCGAGCGCCGCCGCGTCCGCGGCCGATGGATCGCCGGCGGCGGCCGCGCGGCCGGCGGTCACGCCGCCGGGACTTCGGAGGCCGCGGTGCCGGGGGCGAGGACGCCGAGCTCGCTGAGGACCGCCTCGGCCGCGCGCATGGCGTCCATGGCGGCCGGAACGCCGCAGTAGATCGCCGCCTGCAGCAGGGCCTCCTGGATCTCCGCCGCCGTCACGCCGTTGTTGACCGCCCCCCGCACGTGCAACTCGAGCTCGTGACGGCGGCCCAGCGCGGTCAGCATCACGATGTTGAGAAGGCTGCGTACGCCGCGGGGCAATCCGGGACGCGACCACACCGCCCCCCAGCAGTACTCGGTGACCAGCTCCTGCATGGGGCGCGCGAACTCCGTGGCCTGAGCCAGCGAGCGATTGACATGGTCGGCGCCGAGCACCTCACGGCGGGTCTGCTGGCCCGCTTCGAGTTGGGTCCTGTCGTCAGTCATCGAAAGCCATGTCCTCGGTCGGATGTATGACAATCATACAGCGAACCGCTGCGATCCTGGGCCGCCCGAGAGGGAGCTGATCAGAGCTTGGCGGCCACCCAGCCGGTGACCACGCCGAGGGCCTCGGCATGGTTGAGCTCGAGCATCATCGCGTGGCCGTTGCCGTGCACACCGTGATCGGCGAGCCGCACGAGCTCGACGTCGCAGCCGCCCTGCGCGAGGAACTCGACGAGGTGGCGGTCGGTGAGCAGGAACATCGACGCCTCCGCGGTCACGACCGCGATCGGAAACCGGCTCAGGTTGGTCAGCCGCCGCGCCGGCTCGCGCTGCAGGGTCAGCGGAATCGGCCCGAGATCGGGCCGCTCCTCGGTGACCGTTTGAAGCTCGGACGGGTCCGCGACCGGCGGGTCGTAGGCGATCGGCACGCAGGCCAGGCCCCACTCCATGTCGAGACCCATCTCGGGCCGCTTGGCGAAGGGCGGTCCCAGGGTCTCGATCGCGATCAGCGCGGCCACCTGCTCGGGCGCGGCGTCGACGCCGGCGAACGTCCCCGGTCCGCCCGCCGAATGGGTGACGACGACCGCCGGGCCGACCATCTCCAGCAGCTCGGCCAGGCGAGCGCGCTCGAGCGCGTGCATCGTCACGGGGTCGGCCAGCAGCGGTCCCGAGGTGCACAGGCACTGGTCATAGACGGGGTCGCCGACCTCGCGGCCCCCCGGCCATTGGGTGTGCAGGTGCGCGGCCGGATTGCTGTCGGGCCCCTCGGGCGGGGGGACGAAGATGGGGCGCAGGAACTCGTAGCCCAGCTGCGGTCCCATCGGCCCGAGGATGTCGGGATGGTGCGGGGAGCGCCCGTGGCCGGGGCGGTCCACGACGAACACCGTGTGGCCCTGCTCAACGAGCAGCCGCGACCATCCCGGTCGCCCGTCGGGCGTGACCGTGTAGTCGGTGGCCTGCCCGCCGCCGCCGTGGACGAGCACCCAGGGCGGTCCGGGGAGCGGATCCTCCGGCGCCTCCCACTCGACGAACATGGGGCCGCGCATCACCGTGCCGAGCGGCCCCTGGACCGGCTCCATCCCGACCCAGAACGCTCCCCGGCGCGACGTTGTGACCTCGCCGGCCGGCACGAACCGTTTCCCCATCAGCGCTCCTCCACCCGGCGCCGCGAGCGAAGCCTGCGCGGCGAGTTTGTATGACGATCATTCAGTATAAGTGGCCGGGGGTTGTCAGCCGTCATCGGTCTGCGATCTGCCCGGGCTCAGGCACCGTGCCCGGCGGCCGCGTACTGCTCGTCGGTGACCGCGTCCTCCCAGGCGGCCTCGCCGAGTGAGATGGCCACGTGCGTGAGGTAGCTGTCAGGCCCCGCTCCGTGCCAGTGGCGCTCGCCGGCGTCAAACCAGATGACGTCGCCGGGGAGGATCTCCCCTCCGTCGCCGGCCTCGTTGACGGCGAAGCCCCGGCCGTGGGTGACGAGCAGGATCTGCCCGGTCGCGTGGGTGTGCCAGTGGGTGCGCGCCCCGGGCGGGAAGAACACGGTGTTGACCGTGACCCCGGGAACATCGCGCAGCATCGGCTCGGCCCACACCGTGCCGGTGAACGTCGGGCCCCGCTCCTCGGAGGGTTCGCCGGCGACCCGGCCGTGGTTGATCTTCATGCCGCGCTCCCGTTGCTCGTCGTGTCGACGCCTGCCTGCAGCCGCACGCCGCCGGCCAGGTCGCCGATGCCGTCGACGACCCGGTTGGAGATCTGGTCCTCGTAGCCCTGCGCGTTGGCGACCTCGAAGGCGGCCAGGCAGGCCGGCCCGGTCAGCGTCGGGACGCCGAGGCGGGCCACGTAGTCGAGGTACAGACGGACGTCCTTGGCCATGAGCCGGCCGGTCAGCCCGCCCTCCAGGTAGTCGCCCTTGATGATGTGGGGAAAGCGGTTGAGGGTGGCGAAGTTGACGCCGGTGCTCGCATTGAGCACGTCGAGGAATTGCTCCAGGTCGAGCCCGGCGACGCGCGCGGCGACCATCACCTCGGCGGTGGCGGCGAGGCTGATGCCGTTGAGGAAGTTGTTGAGCACCTTGGTGACATGGCCGGCGCCGCTGTCGCCCATGTGAAACACCTTGGCGGCGAAGCGGTCAAGCACGGGCCGGACCCGTTCCAGCGCCGCCGCCTCCCCCCCGACCATGATCGTCAGCGTGCCGGCCTCGGCCGCCTTGGCGCCGCCCGAGATTCCGGCGTCGACGAACGCGACTTCGCGCTCGGCGAGTGCGGCGTGGATCCGCTGCGTCGACTGCGGAGAGGCCGTCGACAGGTCGACGACCACCTGGCCGGCGTGGGCGTGGGCCCGCACCCCGTCCTCGCCGAGCACCACGGGCTCGATCACGCTGGTGTCGGGCAGCGAGAGCAGCACGACGTCGACCTGCTCGACGAGCTCGCCCACCGAGCCCGCCGGCGGCAGTCCGCTGGCGGCGAGCCGCCCGGGGTCGCGGTCGTAGGCGATGATCGGATCGCCGGCGCCGTGGACGCGGGCGCCCATGCGGCCGCCCATCGCCCCGGTGCCGATGATGCCGGTCCGCAGCGCGCTCACCGCCCGCTCTCCAGCGCCGCGCGCAGCTCCCGGCGCCGGCTGTCGGTTGCGGTCTGCGCGGTGGTGCTCATCGATCTCTCCTGGGTTGGGTCAGGCACACGGCGATTTCGGAGGCCGGGCCCTCCACGGGCGCGAAGCGATCCATCACGAGCGGATCGTGTCCCGGGACCAAGGTGGCTCCGCTGCTCATCATCGAGCGGATGGTGTCGTAGGCGCGGTACACCCCGGCGAGATCGCAGAACACGGCGAAGGGGCGTTCGGAGACAAGCTCGGCCTCGTAGTGCACGGCGTCGGTGGCCAGGGCGAGCGGGCCGGTCTCGCCGGCGACCTCGAACACGAGCTGGCCGGGGGCATGACCGCCCACCTCGAGGGCCACCAGCCCGGGTGCGATCTCCGCACGGCCGCCGATGAAGTCGACGCGTCCCGCGGCGTGAGCCTCGCGCAGCTGCTGCACGCCCGCGGGGTCGGTGTGGCTGGCGAAGTGCGCCCGGGCGGCGAGCTCATCCTCGGTCCAGAAGCGAAACTCGGTCTCGCTGATCGAGATGCGCGCCCGGCTGAATAGATCGAGGTTGCCGATGTGGTCGTAGTGCATGTGGCTGACGATCAGCCGCTCCACCCGCCCCGGGTCGATGCCAAGGCGGTGCAGCGCCTCTCCCGGCGGGCACAGGCAGCGGCGCCCCATGCGCTCCCCGCGCCCCGGCTCAAAGCCGGTATCGATGACGATCGGCGCGCCCCCGGGATCCTCGACTGGATGCAGGACCCAGAAGTAGTAGCTCATGTCCAGCGGCCCGTCGGGCTCGCCGTAGCTCGACCAGCGGTAGTAGGCGTCGGCGAGCGTGGTCGCTCGCTCGCCGTAGCGCACCGCGATCGCGCGAAACGGCGGCCCGGCAGCGGTCATCCGCGTCAGGCGACGACCGTCTCGACAGTGTCGATCGGCTCCAGCTGGGCGACCTCCTCGCGGCGATGCTCCCAGTGGGGCGGAATGCACATGTGCGTGCCCAACTCGTCGGCTGCCTCGTCGATGAGAAAGCCCTGCTCATGGCCGTAGGCGAACTCGACGAGCAGCCCGCCGGGGCTGCGGCAGTACATGGAGAAGAAGTAGCCGCGGTCCTTGGCCTCGGAGATGTCGGTGAAGCCGAGGCCGACGATCCAGTCCTTGACCGTCTGCTGATTCTCGGCCGAGATCACGTCGAAGGCGTGGTGGTGGATCGTCCCCTCGCCGAAGTGCCAGGTGCCCTGGGGCAGATCGGGCTCCTCGACGAGCTCGAGCATCCGCCCGTAGCCCCCGTCGTCGCCGATCCGGTACTGGTGGTTGGGACCGTCGGAGTGCAGCAGCTCACCCTGCATGCCCTTGGTGATGAAGAAGTCCATCTCGCCGAGCTCGCGCACCGACGTCGTCGTGCCGTAGGCGCCGCGGATCCCGTACTCGCCGGGCACGCCGCCACCCTCGTAGGGGGCGCGGTCGTCGTCCGCGGAGTCGGCGACGATGCTGTAGGGGATGCCGCAGGGATGAGCGAACAGGAGCCGCTGGGTTCCGAACAGCTCGGTTGACCGCGTCTCGATGCCGGCCGACTTCAGCCGGTCGGCCCAGTACCCGAGGGCGTCGACGGGCACCGCGAGGTTCAGCTGCTTGGCCTGATTGGTCCCGCGCTTGCCCATCCAGCCCGCCTGGCGGTAGGGAAACGCGGTCAGCAGCGTGGAGGCGTCACCGGCCTCGTTGCCGTAGTAGAGGTGATAGATGGGGATCTCGCCGTCGAACAGGACGGTCTTCTTGACGCTCTTCAGGCCAAGGGTGCGGACGTGGAAGTCGTAGTCCTCCTGGGCACCGCCGACGCAGAACGTCAGGTGATGGGTCCCGCGGATGGTTCCCGTGTGGGGCACCGTCTCCTCCTTGCTCCGAGTTCTTCGATTGTATGACGGTCAGGCGATCATCGTACCGAACCCGGGCTTTCAGGCCGGCGGGTAGGTGCCGGCCGGACTGGGCTCGGGGACGCCGAGCTGGATCGCCCCCAGCTGGCGGAAGAAGTCCTCGCGCAGCATCGTGTTGCGATGCGCGGCGACGGTGGCGAGATCGCGGAACAGGCGCTCGAAGCGTTGGCCGTCCTTGATGGCGCTCGCCCCGATCGTCCGCAGCAGGTTCTGCTCGACGGCCTCCCACGCCATCACGATGACCTCGCGAGCGATGGCCGCCAGGCGAGCGTCCTGCGCCCACGTGTAGGGCCGCTCGCCGCTGGCGTTGCCCCGGCAGAGCTCCATGTGCTCCTCGGCGCAGCGCATCATGGCCGCCTCCGCGGTCTGGATCTTGACGAACGCCGTCCCGTACCACCGCTGGAAGTCGGCGTTCTCCACCCGCGGACCGAACGGGGGTAGCGGCGTGGGCCGGGTCAGCGTCCAGTTGGCGTATTCGTCGAGCGCGTTGTAGGCCCCCCCGACCACCGTGCAGGCGAGCGACAGCGTGAAGATGACCAGGGCGCGCCCGCAGTACATCGGGTTGCCGTGCAGCGCCAGCCCCGGTGTGCCCCCCTCCACGGCGACGTCGATCATGCTGACGTCCTCCAGCACCGCGTGGCCGGGGAGAACGGCGCCGTCGAAGCGGATGCTGTGCGATCCCGTCCCCTTGAGTCCGAGCGTGTCGCCCCAGTCGTCGAGCTGGGTGAACGCCGCGCGCGGCGCGACGAACAGGCACGTTCGCGGCATGCCGGCAGCGTTGGTGTCAGGCAGCATCGCCTGGCCCATGTAGTGGTTGGAGTACGGGATTCCCGAGCAGTAGGCGACCGTCCCGTCAAGGCGGTAGCCGTTCGCCTGCGGGGTGGCCCGCACCGTGGGCGCGGCGACCGAGGCGGCCCGGAACTCGCCGCCGGCGAACACCTCGTCCTGGAGGCGCTCACCGAACCACGAGGCCACCTGCAGGGCGTGGTTGGCCGACAGGCACGCTCCCCACGCGGCTCCCATGTCGCCGCGGGCGAGCTCGACGCCGACCCGCATGAAGCTCGGCACGTCGAGCTCGAGGCCGCCGTAGCGGCGCGGTATGTACATGCGGTAGAAGCCCGCCTCGCGCAGGGCCTCGTGGATCTCGGCGGAGTAGAAGGTGCGCTCCTCCGTCTCCGCCTGCTCGCTGACCAGTTGGGGGCGCAGGGCACGGACCCGCTCCACCAGCCCGTCGGCGACCTGATCGATCTCGTGTTGTCTCTCCTCGAGGATGCTCATATGACAATCATACGGTCACAAGGCCACGCGAGCTTGGGGTTGCGCGGCGAGTCGCCACGGGCCGCGGACGCTCTCCTCTCCGTCCAGTTCGACGATCCGGAGCGGTTCTCGCAGTACATCGTCCACGAACGCCACCAGGCGCTGGTGCGTGACGTGCTGGAGCCGATGTGCGAGGGCTGGTGGTCGGTGCAAGCCGAGATCTGACGCTCTGCGGAGCCCGTACGATGGAGCAGGCGCGCCCGATGCCCGGCCGCTGCGAAAGGAGATGGAGAGATGAACGGCCCGACCCTGCGTGGCCCCCACCACTTCACCGGCATCACCGCCGACGTGATCACCAACGTCGACTTCTGGTGCCGGGTGATGGGGATGCGCTTCGTCAAGAACACGCTCAACTTTGAGACGACGTTCCGGTACCACACCTACTTCGGCGACGAGGAGGGCAACCCGGGGAGCGTGGTCACGTTCCTGGAGTTCACCGAGGCGCCGCCCGGCGTTCCCGGCCGGGGCGACATCCACCGCCTCGTCCTGCGGGTCGCCTCCTATGACTCGCTCGAGTTCTGGATGGACCGGCTGATCGCCAACCAGACCCATTCAGAGATGCTGCGCCTCGACCCCACCCAACCCCAGAGCCTCGTCTTTCATGACCCTGAGGGCCACGAGGTGGAGCTGATGGTGTCCGACTCGCCCAACCGGCCGCTCGTCGCCGAGGCGGAGGACATCGCGGCCGAGCACCGCATCCTCGGCATCGAGGGGGTGCGTTCCTACGCGACGCTCGAGGAGGTCCTGCCGGCCGCCGCGCACCTCGGCTTCCGCGCGGACGGCACGCGGCTCGTTCTCGACGGCACCGAGGGCCAGAGCCGGTGGTACTTCAGCCCGCCGCCGGATCGCCCGAGCGGCGACATGCACGTCGGCGTGTGGCACCACATCGCCTACGGCGCCGGCAGCCAGGATGAGCTGCGCGTTCATCGTGACTACGCCGACACGGGCCCCATCCCGTTCACACGCATCTTCGACCACTACTTCTTTGACTCGTGCTACGCGATGTCGCCCGGCGGCCGCGTCGAGCTGTGCACGACCGGTCCCGGCTTTCAGCTCGACGAGGCCCTCGAGGATCTCGGCGATCGCCTGTGCCTGTCGCCGCGGGTCGAGCCGCTGCGCGCCAAGCTCGAGGCCGAGCTGCCGCCGATCATCAATCCACGGCCGCGCTCCAAGGCAGACGGGTCGGCGGAGGGCGCCACGGCGACCAAGCGCGCCAACGGCGCTCAGGCCGACGAGACGGTGGTCACGTCGACGTAGGTTCAGTCTAAGCTGGTGGCGGTGAGCCTCGGCGACCCAGACGGTGACGAGTCCGACCTCTCGATGCGCGTCGGCCGGGTCGCCGCGCCGCTGCGCGAGCAGGTGCTCGACGTCCTGCGTCAGGCGATCCTCGATTTCCGTCTCAAGCCCGGCCAGCGGCTGATCGAGCGCGAGCTCATCGAGCAGACGGGCGTCTCGCGGACGACGATCCGCGAGGTCCTGCGCCAGCTCGCCGCCGAGGGGCTGGTCACGACCATCCCCCAGAAGGGCGCCATCGTCGTCGTTCCCTCCGCCCAGGAGGCCGCCGACCTCTACGAGGTCCGGGGGGCGCTCGAGGCGCTGGCCGGCCGGCGCTTCGTGCGCTTCGCCACCGACGAGCAGGTCAAGCGCCTGCGCCAGTCCTTCCGGGACATGGAGCGCATCTCCAAGCGCAGCGACTCCGACATCCAGGCTCTGCTCCAGGCCAAGGACGACTTCTACGACGTGCTCCTGGAGGGCGCCGGCAACTCGGCGATCCGCGACACGCTCGACAGTCTGCGCGCGCGCGTCCGGTTCATGCGCGCCACCTCGCTCTCCCAGCCCAACCGCAGCGCCGGCACGATCAAGGAGATCCGCGAGATCGTCCGTGCCGCCGAGGCTCGCGACGCCGACGCGATGGCCGCCGCCTGCGAGCACCACGTCGACCAGGCGGCGCGCAGCGGACTGAGCGGGCTCGTCGACCTCGACCAGAACGCCGCCGCCGTCCTGGCCACGATCGGCAGCTGAGCCCGTGCGCTTTGCCTCGGTCATCCATGACGGTCAGCCCCTGGCCGTCACCATCGACGGCGACCGCGCCACCCCGATGCGCGACCTCACCGAGATCGGCCGCGACACTCCGTCCCCGCTGCTGCGCGACCCGCCGCTCGCCGACGGTTCGCTGCCCCTCGATGCCCTGACCTTTCGCCCGGTGATCCCCAATCCGGGCAAGGTCTTCTGCATCGGGCTGAACTACCTCGCCCACATCCAGGAGACCCAGCGCGAGGAGTCCGACTACCCCGTCCTGTTCACCAAGTTCGCCTCGAGCCTCACCGGCCCCTACGACCCCATCCCCCTTCCCCCGGAGTCGGAGGCCGTCGACTACGAGGGCGAGCTGGCGGTCGTCATCGGCGAGACGACGCGCCGCGTCGCCCGCGAGCGTGCCTTGGACGCCGTCGCCGGCTACACGGTGGCCAACGATGTGACGATGCGCGACTACCAGTACAAGACCCACCAGTGGGTGCAGGGCAAGGCGTGGGACGCGTCGACCCCGCTCGGTCCGTGGATGGTGAGCGCCGACGAGCTGCGCGACCCCACGGGGCTGATGCTCCGCACCACGGTGAACGGAAAACTCGTCCAGGAGGCGTCGACGGACCTGATGATCTTCGACATCGCCACCCTGGTCAGCATCATCTCGGAGTTCACCACCCTGAACCCCGGCGACCTGATCCTGACCGGCACGCCCTCCGGCGTGGGCTTTCGCCGCGACCCCCAGCTGCTGCTGTCCGACGGCGACGTGGTGGCCGTCGAGATCGACCGGGTCGGCCGGATCGAGAACCGGATGGTCAGCGAGCCCGCGCGGGCCGGCTAGGCCGTGGCCCGGCGCGCGCCGGCCACCATCGCCTGCAGCTTGGCGAACGCCGCCTCGCGCGAGAGGTACTTCATGCCGCAGTCGGGGGCAGCGATGAGCCGGGCGGCCGCCGTGTGCTCCAGGGCCCGCCGCAGATGGTCGGCGACGTGCTCGGGGGTCTCGACGAGATTGGAGTCCAGTGCGATGACCCCGAGGATGATCGTCTTGCCGGCGAGCTGGTCGAGCACGGACAGCTCGAGCCCCGACTGCGCGGCCTCGATCGAGATCTGATCGACCGGGCTGGCGGCGAGCTCGGTGAGAAACGAGTACGCCGGAGGATGGTCGGGCACGAACGCCGGATAGCCGAAGCAGATGTGCAGGGCCGTGGTCCCGCGCACGCCGTCGAGCGCACGCTCGAGCGTCGGCAGGGCGAGTCGCCGGGCCGCCTCCGGACGTGCCTCCATCCACGGCTCATCGAGCTGGACGACGTCGGCGCCGGCGGCGAACAGGTCGTCGAGCTCCGCGCGGACGACGTCGGCATAGGCGAAGGCGAGCGCCTCCTCGTCGGCGTAGAAGTCGTCCTGAGCCTGCTGGGACATGGTGAACGGCCCGGGAACGGTGACCTTGACCGGCCGGTCGGTCTGGGCGCGCAGGAACTCCAGGTCGGCGACGTGCACCGGCTCGCGCCGGGTGATCGGGCCGGTGACGCGGGGCACCGGCGCGGCCGTGCCGGCGCGGCTGCGGATCGTGCCCGGGTGCTCGAGGTCGATCCCGTCCAGCGCATTGGCGAAGTGGTTGGAGTAGCTCTCGCGCCGGATCTCGCCGTCGGTGATGATGTCCACGCCGGCGCGCTCCTGGTCGCGGACCGCGAGGACGACGGCGTCGTCCTGGGCCTCGCGCAGCCATCGGGGATCGACCCGCCACAGCTCGCGGGCGCGCAGCCGCGGCGGCAGCCGCTGCGCCAGCGCCTCGCGGTCGATCAGCCAGTCGGGCTGGGGATAGGAGCCGACCAGGGTGGTGAGGATGGCGGCGGCGGTCACGGAGCGCGCCGCGCAGTCTGCCACGTCTTGCGGCCCGCCTGGCCCTACAGCCCGCGTCGTGCCGCCACGTGCGAGACGGTGCGCAGGACGAGCTTGACGTCTGACCACACCGACCAGTTGACCGCGTAGAGATAGTCGGTCTTGACCATCTCCGACAGCGGCGGCCGGGCCGGACCGAGGACCTGCCAGGGACCGGTGATCCCGGGCGCCAGGTGTAGACGGTCGCGATGGCGACCCTCGATCAGGCGGTCCTCGGCGAGGATGAGGGGGCGGGGACCGACGAGGCTCATCTCGCCCTTGAGCACGTTGATGATCTGCGGCAGCTCGTCGATCGAGCAGCGGCGCAGGAACCGGCCGACCCGGGTGACGCGCGGATCCGAGGTGAGCTTGAAGTTGCCGCTCGTCTCGTTGAGCGACTCGAGCAGGCTGCGCTGGGCCTCGGCGTCGGCGACCATGCTGCGGAACTTCAGGATCCCGAACACCTCGCCGTCGCGGCCGACCCGCTGCTGGCGAAAGAACACGGGTCCCGAGGAGTCGAGCTTGATCGCGATGGCGACGAGCGCGATCAACGGCGCGAGGACGAGCAGGCACAGCGACGCACCCGCGACGTCCATGGAGCGCTTGCACAGCCGCGCTCCGCGGCTGAGGCCGGGGCGGCGCACGCCGAGGACGGTGACGCCGCCGACCATGTCGAAGGCGACGGCCGACCCGACGACCTCGAACAGGCGGGGAACGAGCGACACCCGGATTCCCAACCGAGAGGCTCGGCGGACCGCCTCGAGGATGGTCTCGCCGTCGGCGTTGGTGGGGATGAGGAACACGCGGTGGACGTCGAGCTCGCGCACGACCGTCTCCAGGTCCTCGAACGTGCGCGTCCGGCGCCGGCGCGACCGCTCTCCCCAATCGCTGTGCGCACGTCGCTCGTCCTCGAGGGGAAGGAAGCCGACGACCTCGAGCCGGGCGCAGGGGTCGGTCCCCAGCGAGCTGGCCAGCAGGGCGCGCGACGCGGCGTTGCCGACGATGAGCACGCGCTCGTGGGGCGCGGCGACCGCGGCGAGCTTGCGCGCGGCGAGGCGGAAGACGGGCAGAGCGATGGCGGTGGCGGCCCAGAGAACGGCCACTCCGCCGTCGGCGAGGTGCGCGTTGACAGAGCCGATCGAGCTGATCAGCGACCAGGCGAGGGCGTTGGCCCCGGAGAGGACGAGCAGCTCGGGCAGCTCCTCGAGCGTCGACTTGCGCAACGTCATCTCATCGCCGCCATACCGTCCGGTCAGCCGGGCGAACACGACGATGAGCGGGAGCGTCCACAGGCTGGCCATCGGCAGGCCATGGCCGCCGAGGATGGCGAGCACGGCGATGCCGGTGCCCGCGGCCAGGACGTCGGCGCAGACGAGCAGTTTCTGAAAGACGGCGTCGCGGACACGCATGCCGTCCAGCCATGGCTTTCGCCGGGACGTGGGAAGGCTCGACGGGGCGGCAGCGGCGCCCAGCGTGGGGGCATGAGCCACGGGGGCCCGGGAGAAATCGGAATCGACTGTCATGGGGATCGACGCGTCGTATCGGCACGCCCCCACGACGACCTGAGCCCCTGCCGTCAAATCAGACGCATGGTCCCGCGGCGGCCCTCAGGGCCGCTTGGCGCGCGCCCGGGAACGACCCCGGCGCCGGCGCGCGATCACGCTCGGAGCGAGGAGCATGGCGACCAGCGGGAACTCGAGCAGAGCGACGATCCCGAGGCCGGCGGTGACGACGAACAGCATGATCGCCAGCAGGAGGCCGGCGGCGAGATCCTCGACGAGGTCTCGCCGCCGCAGCTGGTAGTGCCGGGCCCGCCGGCGGCGATCGGCGGCCGCCCGATCCGGTGCCGGCACGGGCCGGGCCGACCGCGCCGGCCGCGGGGTCCGGGCCAACCCCGGGGGCCGCGCCGGCCGCGGGCTCGCCGCCGGTTCAGCCGTGGAGTGCGCCCGCCGGGCCGCGTGAGAGTTCGCCATCGCTTCGCTTCCTCGCCGTTCGTTTCGGTCCGGCGTCCGCGGCACCTTCCCGTCAACAATGAGAATTCGCCCATCGCGGGCCGCCGGCGGCGAGGAGACGTGCCGCCGAGCGCGAATCGCAGAACGGGAGGATCCCCCTCGTGCCGGCACCCGCCCCCCTCACCCACCCCGGCGCCCCTCGGCGCCCGCTGCCCCCTCGCCTGAATCCGTGGCGGCGCCTACGGCGCATCGGGTGGATCGTGGTCGTCATCTGCGCCACGCCGATTGTCATCTCGTACGCGACGACGCTCGCCGGCCCGTCGAATTCGAGCTTCACGATCCGCTCGTTCGAGTGGCTGCGCGACCACGGAGCCGCCACCCTCGCCTCCAAGATCGAGGGCATCTACTACAGCTTCAATGCGCCCGCCACGGGCGGTCCGGGACTGCGGGCCCTGCCGTGGCGCTCGCGGGCCGCGGCGGCCGAGCATCCGCCGGACCTTGCCCCCATCATCCGTCCACCGCTCGCCGGCGAGGGCACGTGGGTGCCCGCCGAGACGTGGAGCGGCGCCGCGCCCCCGGTGCAGTTCACCCAGTTCCGCAGCGACCCCAACTACCCGCAGATGGTCGCCGGCGTGGCCTGGATCGATCCCCGCCGCACCTCGATCTCCCTGTACGCGGGCCGGCTGGAGCCGGCGGTGTCGATGCCGCGAGGCCCGATGGAGGTTCCCGCCGCGCGCCGCTCGCGCCTGCTGGCGACGTTCAACAGCGGCTTCAAGCTCGGCGATGCCCATGGGGGGTGGGCGGACGGCGGGGTGACGTACGCGCCGCTCGTCCCCGGGATGGCGACGTTCATCGGCTACGCCGGCGGTCGGGTCGACATCGAGAGCTGGACCGGCGGCTCCCGGGCGCCCGCGGGGGTCGACTTCGCCCGTCAGAACCTTCCCCTGATCGTCTCCGGTGCTCGGCCCAATCCGAACCTCAGCGACGGGCCGGCTTGGGGGGCCACGCTCGGCAACGCCGTCCGGGTGTGGCGCTCGGGCATCGGCATCGACGCCCGCGGAAACCTCATCTACGCCGCCGCCGACAACCAGACGGTCGGGTCACTCGCCCAGATCCTCATCCACGCCGGCGCGATCCGCGCCATGGAGTTGGACATCAACTCCTACTGGACGACGTTCAACTCCTACGCGCAACCCGGAGGCGCCGAGCCGAGCCGCCTGCTGCCGGGCATGACCCGGCCGGCCACCCGCTACCTGTCCCCCGACGACCGGGACTTCTTCGCCGTCTACCTGAGATGACGGCGGCCGCGCGGTCGCGGGCGGGCCGCCCGGGAGCTCCCGCGGCGTCGGCGCCGGATTTGGCCGGCCGCCGCCGTCAGCCCGAGTACCCCGAGGACGACGAGCGCCATCACGGCGACGATCGCCAGCCCGGAGGCGAGCTGGACCACCACGGCGGCGAGCACCGCCGCGATGGCGAGGTCGATGAGCATCGTCCGCGAGCTCACAGCGGCAGCCGGCGGTAGATCGAGCGCGGGAGGTGGCGCAGCGTGGCGAACACGGCGCGCAGGACCCCGGGCACCCAGACGGTGTGCGCGCCCGAGTCAAGCGCCGCGACCGCCGAGCGCGCGACGCCGTCGGCGGTCGTGGCAAACGGCGCCGGATCCAATCCCGCGGTCATCCGGGTGCTGACAAAGCCGGGACGGACGACCACGACTCGGACCCCGGTGCCGGCCAGCCCGTCGGCCAGGCCCTGGGCGAGCGCGTCGAGGCCCGCCTTGGCGGCGCCATAGGCGGCGTTGCCGGCCCGCGGCCGCTCGGCGGCGACGCTCGAGAGCAGCAGCAGGGTTCCGTGCCCCTGCGCCCGCAGCGCGCGCAGGGCATGCCACAACATCGAGCCGGCGCCGAGGAAGTTGACGCGCAGGACGCGGGTGAGCTCCTCGGGATCGGCGTCGAGCCCCGCCTGGGCGCCAAGGACGCCGACGCAATGCACGACGAGGTCGACGCTCGCGAGCCGGTCGAAGGCGCCGGCGATGACCCCGGCGTGTGACTCCAGCTCGTCGGCGTCGAGGCGGTCGACTTCGGCGGTCGAGCCGCCAAGCGCCAGCTCACCGGCGAGCCTGGACATCCGGGCCGTATCGCGGCCGAGCAGGAGCGCGGTCACGGTCCGGCGCTCGGCGAGGCGGCGCACGATCGCCGCCCCGATGTCCGAGCTGCCCCCGAGCACGAGCACCCGCTGCGGGGGAACGGTACTGACCCCGGCGCTCACGCCGGGGCCACGAGCCCGGTGCGCACGGCCAGGTCCGAACGCCACCGGCCATCGGGATCCATCTCCGCCTGGACGCGCCGCCACGCCGGCAGCCGGGGGTACATCGCCTGCAGCGCGTCCGCGGTCAACAGGCTGTCCTTGGTCAGATACACCCGCCCCCCCGCCTCGGCGACCAACCGGTCCAGACCGCCGGCGAGCGGGCCGAGGCCGGGGGCGGCACGCGGGAGGTCCAGGGCCAGCGTCCAACCGGCGAGGGGGAACGACAGCGGGGCGGGTGACTGCGCCCCGAGCGACTTGAGCACGGCGAGAAAGCACGGCACGCGTGATCGCCGCACGCGCTCGATGACCTGCTCGATGACCTCCTCGCGTCCCGTCGGGACCGCGAACTGGTACTGCGCCAGCCCCGCCGGCCCGTACAGCCTTGGCCACGCATCGACGGCGTCCAGCGGGAACATCTCGGCCGCGAAGTCGCCCGGCCGGCTCACCGCGCGGCGCGGCGCCATCGCGAACCGGCGTGCGTTGAAGGCCCGGATGAGCGACGGCCGGAGGAGCCGGCCCGGCCAGCGAGCCGGCACGGCGACGCGCGCCGGCACGGCCGCGGGACGCGCCGCGACACCGTCGGAGCGGTGCCCGGCGCAGGTGACGATCCCCCGTACCCGCCGCGGCCCGAGCAGATCAAGCCAGGCGACCCGATACTCGGCCTCCCCGGCCCGCAGGGCGCCGAGCGCCTGCCCGAGATCGCTCGTGCGCTCGGAGTCGATGTCCAGCGCCGTGCCCGCCACCGGACGCAGGGCGATCGTCGCCCACAGGATGACCCCGGTCAGCCCCATCCCCCCGATCGTGGCCTCAAACCACCCATCCGCCCCACCCGGGCGCAGCTCGAGCACCTCGCCGTTCGCCGTCAGCAGGCCGAGCGCGGTGACATGACCCCCGAACGAGCCCGCCCGGACGTGGTTCTTGCCGTGGACGTCGCTGGCGATCGCCCCACCGACGGTGACATGCTGGGTCCCGGGCACGACGGGCAGAATCCAGCCGCGCGGCACGACGGAGCGCAGCAGGCGGCCGATCGTCTCTCCCGCCCGCGCGGTGACCAGCCCGGTCTCGGGATCGAGCGCGTGTCCGCCGAGGCCCGTCATGTCGAGCACCAGGCCGTCGGTCAGCTGGGCGGCATCGCCATAGCTGCGTCCCAGCCCGCGGGCGATCATCGCACCGTCCGCCGCGGCGACGGCGGCGAGGAGATCCTCCCGGTCGGCGGGGACGGCGAGCCGGGCCGGCACGGCGGGACCGCCGCCCCACCCGGTGAGACGGACCGGCCGGGCGACGGGCGCCGCCGGTCGTCGGGTGGCCGCCTCAGCCGGCGGCATGGACAGTCAGCGCGAACAGGATCAGCCACCCGGTGGCGGCCGCGATCAGGGGACGATCGCCGAGGATCACGTCCTCGGGAGCCTCGCCGCCGCCCTCGCGCACGACCTGTGCGTAGCGCAGGAATGCGAGGGAGAACGGGATCGCGGTCAACGCCCGCCACGGCACCCCGTGGACGGTGGGGACGCCGAACGCCCAGAACCAGTAGGCGACGGTGGCGCCCAGGCCGCTCGCCGCCAGCAGGACGCGGAGCCGCTTGACCGAGTACTGCTCGAGCACCCGTCGGCGCGCCAGGCTGGCGGCGTCGGAGCGCAGCCGTTCGGCGTAGCGCTTGCCGACGGCGAGGAACACCGCGGCAAAGGTGACCACGAGCACGAACCAGCTGGAGAGCTCGACGGGTGCCGCCACCCCGCCGGCCATCGCCCGCAGCACGAAGCCGCTGGCGATGGCGGCCACGTCGAGGAACAGGATCTGCCGCCAGATGATCGTGTAGCTGAGCGTGATCGCCAGGTAGCCCATCCCGACGACGGCGAGCAGCGGAGCGATCAGCGCACAGCTGACCAAGCCGCCGGCCATCAGTGTCGTTCCGAACACGATCGCCTCGGAGGGGCGCAGTTCACCGGCGGCGACGGGCCGAAAGCGCTTGCGCGGATGAAGACGATCCTCGGCAGCGTCGCGGACGTCGTTGAGGCAGTAGATGCCCGAGGCGAGCAGGCAGAAGGCCGCGCAGGCGACGAGCACCCGGCCGGGGACGTCGTCGTGGCCGAGGGCGCCGGCCGCGCCGGCGGCCGCGATCACGAGCGTGTTCTTCAACCACTGGCGGGGGCGGGCGGTGATCAGCGCCGCGCGGACGCGTCCGCGGCGGGGCGGAGCGGGTGCCGGCGCTTCGGCCGCAGGGCAGGCGCGGTAGGTCCGACGGCCCCCCGGCCACACGTCGTCGTCCGGCAGCGAGGATCCGTTTGCGGCCGGCATCGATCGAGCACGGTAGGTCTCGGCGGTGAAGCGAAGCTGTTCATTGGATGAGGAGTTTCTCAGCTTCTTTTTAGCGGGCAACCCGCCGCTCCCTGGCAGGGTTTTCGACGATGGCAACGACGTCCGCACCGCGCGTGCCGCGCTACCGCCGGGCCGCGGCGCCGGCCTCATCACCGCGGGGGACGGTGCCGCCGCCCGGCCGTCGCGTGAGGCGGGTGGCGCTGATGGCATCGCTGCTGGCCATGATCCCCGTGCTCCTGTCATACGGACAGGTTCTGACCCAGACCTCGGATTCCTCGCTCGGCATCCGGACGGTCGAATGGTTGCGTGATCACGGCGCCCGTGGGCTCGTCAACCAGGTGGAGAACGCGTACTACACCCTCAACGCCCCGGCGACCGGAGGCCCCGCGCTGCGCGCGCTGCCGCGACAGTCGGGCGCCGCGGCGCCGGCGCCCGGCGTCCGCCACCTGGCGGCCGTCTATCGCCCGCCGGCACTTCGGCCGGTCATCCACCCGGCGCTGCGCGACGAGGGCGTCTGGCACAGCACGTTCAGCGGCCGATCGCGCCGCCCGCCGGTGCTCATCACGAGCTTCCGCCCCGATCCCAGCTACCCCCGGCTCGTCGCCGGCGTGGCCTGGATCGACACCCGGCTCACCACGACCTGGCTGTACCCCGGGCGCCTCGAGCCCGCCGTCACGCTCCCGTCCCGGGGGCCGATGGACGTGCCCGCGCGCCTGCGCCCGCGCTTGGTGGCGACCTTCAACAGCGGCTTCAAGCTGAGCGACTCGGGCGGCGGATTCGTCACCGGAGGACACACGTACGCTCCGCTGAAGCGCGGACTGGCGACGATCGTGCGCTATCGCGACGGCCGGATCGACGTCACCGCCTGGCGCGGGGGACCGGACGCTCCGGCGAACATCATCTATGCCCGCCAGAACCTCCCGCCGATCATCGACCACCGGCGGCTCAACCCCCACCTCTCGGCCGGGCCGGAGTGGGGCGCCACGCTCGGCAACGCCGTCCGGGTGTGGCGCTCGGGCCTCGGCGTCGACGCCCACGGCAACCTCATCTACGCTGCCGCCAACGATCAGACGGTGGGCTCGCTGGCCGCGATCCTGCGCCACGCGGGCGCCGTGCGCGCCATGGAGCTCGACATCAACACCTACTGGACAAGCTTCATCAGCTACCGGCGGCCCGGCGCCGCCGGTGCGGCCAACCTGCTCTCGAGCATGGATCGCTCGCCGCTGCGCTACCTCACTCCGGACGACCGCGACTTCTTTGGCGTGTACCTGCGCTGAGCGCCGGGCGCCGCGCTGCCCGAAGTGGCTGCTCGCCGTCGGGCTCGCGCTCGCGCTCGGCGGCTGTGCAAACGCGAGCGCGCGGCCGCCGGCCTCGGCGCCGGGACCGAACGCGGGCCGTCCGCGAGCCCGGGCGTTCGCCGTCGGCGAGCGCGTCGAGGCGCTCGTCGACCGCAGCCGGCGGATCCGACTGCCCGGCGGACGTCTCGTCGCCCGCCCGCTGACCACGATCGTGCGCTACCCGGCGCTGGGTCAGGCCTCCGCGACCGACCGGCGCAACGCACCCGCCGACCGGGCCGCCGGGCCGTTCGGGCTGGTCGTGTTCGGTCACGGCTTCGCGGTCACGCCCCGTCCGTATGCGCCGTTGCTGCACGCGTGGGCCCAGGCGGGCTTCATCGTCGCCGCTCCCGTCTTTCCCCGCAGCAGCGCCGGCGCGCCCGGCGGTCCCGACGAGGCCGACATCGTCAACCAGCCGCGGGACTTGCGGTTCGTCATCTCGCAGCTGCTCGGCGCGTCGGCCAGCCCCCGCTCGGCGCTGCGCGGCATGGTCGACCCGCGCGAGATCGCGGTCAGCGGCCATTCCGACGGCGGCGAGACGGCGCTGGCCGCTGCCTTCGCGCCGGGGTTTCGCGACCGGCGGGTCCGCGCGGCGCTGATCCTCTCCGGCGCCGTGCTGCCGCGCATCGAGCCGTTCACGTTTCCGCGTCCCAGCCCGGCGCTGCTCGCCACGCAGGGGACGGCCGACACGACCAACCGCCCGCAGAACACGTACCGGTTCTTCGCGCTCGCCCCGCGGCCGAAGTTCCTGTTGCGCCTGCTCGGGGCCGGGCACCTTCCGCCCTACACCACCGAGCAGCCACAGCTGGATGTCATCGAGCGGACCTCGATCGCGTTCCTGCAGCGGTATCTCGACGGTGACACCGGAGCCCTTGCCCGCCTGCGCCGCGCCGGGAACGTGCCGCGAACCGCCACCCTCAGCGGGCACTCCTAACGCGAGCGGCGGTCTAGTCGCTGTCGGCGGCCTTGGCCAGCCGCGGTGCGCCGAGGGCCGGGGTCAGCCCGAGCGCCGCCGTCCGCTCGCGAGCGACGCGGCGGCGGGTGGGCAGCCAGGCGATCAGGCCACCGATCGCCGGCACCCAGATCGAGATCGCGTGATAGACGAGCACCGCTCCCACCGACGCGCTCGGCGGCAGGCCGTAGAGCACGAGCGCCGCCGCCAGCCCGGAGTCGAGGACGCCGAGGCCGGCCGGGATCGGGATCGTCGTCGTCAGATACCCGATGCAGTAGGCGATGACGAGCGCGGGGACGCCGATCGGATGGCCGGTCGCGCCGCACGCCGCCCACAACGCGCCCATATCCAGGCACAGGAACCCGGCCGCGCCGAGCAGCCGCCAGTGCGGCCTGCCCGCCGCCCGCCACGCGCCCTCCAGCCCGACGGCGACGCCGCGGACGAAGCGCGGGGCGCGCTCCCCCCAGCGCCGGATGGCGAGCGCTACCGTGGTCGCCGACCCGAGCACGGCGACTGAGACGAGGATCGGGATGCCGGTGTGGCTGAGGTCGTGCGGTCCGCCGGGAAGTCCGATCAGCAGCAGGACCCCGGCGAGCCCGTTGACGGCGAATCCGAACGCGGTGAGAAGGCACAGGAGCGCCGCGCAGCGCTCGACGAGCCTCCGTGTCCCCACCCCGTGGCGGCGCAGCAACCAGCCGGTGGCCGCCGCGGAGGAGATGTTGCCGCCGGGCAGGAC
The DNA here is from genome assembly GCA_963744845.1 of uncultured Solirubrobacteraceae bacterium. GTDB lineage: Bacteria > Actinomycetota > Thermoleophilia > Solirubrobacterales > Solirubrobacteraceae > Palsa-465. The sequence goes on along the minus strand of CAVUVE010000004.1, from coordinate 254,627 downwards.
GGCGCCCGCGCCCATCGCCATCCACGCCACCTGCCGGCTGATACCGCGGGGAGGCTCGGGAAAGAAGCGGCGAAACACGACGACGTAGCTCAGGCACGAGCCGATCTCGAGCGCGACCGCCGCCAGGACCCAGCGCAGCTCCATGTGGTCGATCTGCGCGATCACGCTGTCCAGCGGCGCCACCCACAGCAGCAGCCCGAGTGATGCGACCGCGACGAGCGACACCAGCAGACCTCGGACTCCGGATCGACGCCGGCTCCCCGTGCGGGTCGCGACATCACCGGGAGGCTCGTCGGACATCTTCCGACATGCTCGCGCATCCCGCGGCCGGCGGCGGCGCGCCTCGCCGCGCACGGGGGGCTCCGGCGTTTCCGGCGCCGTCCGCGTGGGTACGCACGTGACCGTGGAGGAGACCCACACCGCAGGTGATGCAGCGGCCGTTCCCGCCGCCGGCCTGACCGCCGGCGACGTGCGAGACGCGCTGGCGCTCGCCACCCAGGGGCGCATCTATGACCTGGACTCGGTTCGCTTTCCCGGGATGCCGCTGTTCCCCAGCCATCCGCCGTTTCAGGTGCTCACCTACCGGACGCCACGCGGGATCGACAACCAGGGCGACCAGACCTGGTTGGGCGACAACGAGGTCAACTTCCACTGGCACAGCGACATGGTCATGGGGACCGTGCACTCGGGCACCCACATCGACGCCCTCGCCCACATCTGCTGCGGCGAGGGGCCCGGGTGGTACGGAGGCGGCTCGGCCGAGCGTGACGTCGGCGACTTCGGTCCGCTGCGCGGCGACGCCACCGAGATACCGCCGATCATCACCCGCGGCGTGCTCATCGACGTGGCCGGCGCGCGCGGGGTCGCCGCGCTGAACGCGCACGAGGCGATCGGCGCCGACGAGGTGCGCCGCACGCTCGAGCGCCAGGAACTCGAGCTGCGCCCCGGCGATGTCGCGCTCCTGCGCACGGGCTATCTGTCGGGGTGGCCCGACGCGGATTTCATCTCGGCCCACGAGCAGGCCGGCATCGATCGCGACGCCGCGCTGTGGCTGGCCGAGCAGGGCGTGGTCGCCGTGGGCGGTGACACCGAGGCGCTCGAGGCGCTTCCGTCGACCGTCCCGGGCAACCCACACCCGGTTCACATCGCCCTCCTCGTCGAGCGGGGGATCTTCATCATCGAAATGGTCAACTGCGAGGAGCTGGCCCGCGATCGGGTGTACGAGTTCTGCTTCGTGTGCCTCCCGCTGGGCATCCGCGGGGCCACCGGCTCGATGGTGAGACCCGTCGCGCTGTGTTGAGTCACCCCTCGGACCATCGTGCCGATGTTCCGTTTGGCCGAGGCTGATCGGGGCACACTGGCGGTGATGGAGGAGAGCACCGGCCCCATGTGGCTGTGCTGACCCGTCGACGCTTTCTTGGTGCCGCGACGAGTGCCGTCACCGGCCTCACCGCCCTGGGTGCCACAGGTTGCAGCGGCGCGGCTGGCTCGCGTGTGTCAGGCAAGCTGAAGATCCCGCTTGCCAACTCGTCGATCGGCAACACGTGGCGGCTGGAGATGGAGAACACCTACAAGGCGGCCCTGGGCGCCGAGCCATATCGCTCCCAGGTGTTCGGTGAGGTCTACAACTCCAGCAACGACATGTCCGATCAGGCGGCGCAGCTGTCGAATCTGATCTCGGCCCGAGTCGACGCGATCGTCATCGACGCCGCCTCTCCCACCGGCCTCAACGGTGTGGTCAGTCAGGCGATCGCGCGCGGGATCCTCGTCATCTCCTTCGACAACATCGTCACCGCGCCGGGGGCCCTGCAGGTGAACACCGACCAGTTCCAGTTCGGCCGCCAGCTGGCCGCCTGGCTCGTTCACGAGCTGCGCGGCAAGGGGAACATCATCATGGTCACCGGCGTTCCCGGAACCTTCGTCGACACCCAGCGCACAGCGGGCGGGATGTCGGTGTTCTCCAAGCACCCCGAGATCAAGGTCGTCAACAAGTTCTCGGGAATGTGGGACTCGGCCGTCGCTCAGCGCAACACCGCGGCCGTGCTGCCCTCGCTGCCCAAGATCGACGGGATCTGGGCCCAGGGAGGCACCGACGGAATCCTCAAGGCCTTCCAGACCGCGGGCCGACCGCTCCCGCCGACGGCCGGCGAATCCGAGAACGGCTTTCGCGAGTTCATGAGCGGCGCCAAGACGGGCAAGAAGCTGCCCGCGTACTCGATCGGCCAGCCCACCTATCTCGTGCTGATCGCGCTCGAGCTCGCGCGCCGGATCCTGCGCCACGAGTACCCGCGAAAGAACGTGACCGTCCCGTTCCAGACCGCGACCACCGCGAGCGTCAAGCAGGGGGTGACGGTGTTCCCGCAGCTGCAGGACTCGTTCTTCACGCCGTTCACCGACATCTCCCCCGCGCGCCTCGTCAACGTCCCGCTCGCCGAGGTGCAGACCGGCAAGACGCTGCGACCACACATGACCGTCAAGTTGCCCAAGGCATGAGTGACGGCAACGACACCGCGATCGCCGGCGTCGGCCTGGGCAAGGCCTACGGCGGCGTGCTCGCGCTCGAGGATGCGACGTTCCGCGCCGGCCCTGGAGAGATCCACGCTCTCGTGGGCGAGAACGGAGCCGGCAAGAGCACCATGATCAAGGCGCTGGCCGGCATGATCCGCGCCGACGAGGGTCAGGTCCTCATCGCGGGCGAGGAGGTGCGGCTGCGCTCGCCCGAGGATGCGTTGCGCCGCCGCGTCTCCACCGTGTTTCAGGAGCTGACCCTGTTGCCCCGGATGACGGTGGCCGAGAACCTGCTCCTCGGCCACGAGCCGCAGGGGCGGGGACGCCTCATCCGCCGCCGTGACCTTGCGGCCGCCGCCCACGAGCTCCTCGCCGCGCACGACGTCGATTCCGTCGACCCCGGCGAGCTGGTCGAGAACCTGCCCCTCGCCCAGCAGGTGCTCGTCGAGATCGTTCGCGCCTGCACCCGGCAACCGGCGGTGCTGGTCCTCGACGAGCCCACCTCGGCCCTCTCGCGCCGCGAGGTGGAGTGGCTGTTCGATCTCGCGCGGCGCCTGCGTGATGACGGCGCGTGCGTCGTCTTCACCTCGCACCGCTGGACCGAGGTGACCGACCTCGCCGATCGCATCACGGTGTTTCGCAACGGCACCGACGTCGGCACCCACGACACCCTCACCGAGGAGGAGGCGGTCAAGCTGATGACCGGCCGCGAGGTCTCGACCGCCTACCCCGAGCCTGAGCACGAGCCCGAGGACGAACCGCTGCTGGAGGCGCGCGATCTCACCGCGCCCGGCCTCGACGGAGTGTCGCTCACCCTGCGCGCCGGCGAGGTGCTCGGCGTCGGCGGACTCGACGGGCAGGGCCAGCGCGAGCTGTTCCACGCGCTCTTCGGGTTGGCGCCGAGCGACGGCGAGATCACGGTCGGCGGTGAGCGCGCCCGGCTTCGCAGTCCCCGTGACGCGATCGCCGCCGGGATCGCGTTCATCCCCCAGGACCGCAAAGCCGAGGGACTGCTGCTGCCGATGACGGTCCGCGAGAACCTCACGCTGCCGATCCTGCGCCGCCTGGCCACCGGCGGGGTGCTGCGCCCGGCAGGCGAGCGCCAGGCGGCCGAGGAGATGATCGAGCGGCTGAGCATCGACGCCCGACGGGCCGGGCAGCCCGTCGGCACCCTGAGCGGCGGCAACCAGCAGAAGGTCCTGCTCGGCCGGTGGCTCCTCGCCGACTCGCGGATCCTGCTCCTCTACGACGTCACCCGCGGCGTCGACGTGGCCACCAAGCAGGACATCTACGCGCTCATCTTCGAGCTGGCCGCCGATGGCCACGCGATCCTCTTCTATTCCTCGGACACCGAGGAGATCGCCCACCTCTGCCACCGCGTGCTCGTGATGCGCGAGGGCGCCGTCGCCCAGGAGCTCACCGGGGCCGAGCTCTCCTCCGAGGACATCATCGGCGCCTCCTTCCACGAGGAGGCCCATGCTTGAGCGCCTGCCCCTCGGGCCCGCCGGGTCTGCGGCGAGCCCGCGGTCGGCGGTTCGCCGCCAGCAGCTGATCGCGCAGAACGCCCCGCTCGTCGTGGCGATCGCCCTGCTGGTGGCGATGCTCGTGATCTACATCGTGCTCTTCGTGGTGTCGATCGGCTCGTTCCCGGGAACGTTCGAGGCCGCGTCGATCACCGACCACGCCGCCCCGCTGTCGCTGGCGGCGGTCGGCCAGAGCCTGGTCATCCTCACCCGCGGCATCGACCTGTCCGTCGGCGGGATGATGGACATCACCAACTCGCTGGCGGCGCTGCACCTGCATGGCGGCCTCGGCCCGGAGGTGTTGTGGACGGCGTTCATCCTGCTCGTCGGGGCCGCGGGGGGTCTGCTCAACGGCGTGCTCGTCGCCTACGGCCGCCTGCAGCCGATCCTCGTCACCCTGGGGACGCTCTCGATCTTCCAGGGGGTGGCACTGTGGGTCCTGGGCTCGCCGGGTGGCCACGTCGCCGGTGGCTACACGAACGCGCTGCTCAACCCCAACGTGCCGACCGCGCTCATCTACGTGGTCGTCCTCGGCCTCATCTGGTCGGCGTTTCGCCGCACGCGGCTCGGGGTCAACATCTTCGCGATCGGCAACGACGAGGCGGCGGCGCGCGCCAACTCGGTGCCGGTGAGGCGGACGAAGGTCCTCGCCTACGTGGGCAGCGGGATCCTGGCCGCGGCGGCCGGGATCGCGCTGGCGACGACGACGACCGGCGGCGACGCCACCGGCGGCGACGTGTTCACCCTGTCCTCGATCGCGGCGGTCGTCATCGGCGGCATCTCGCTGTTCGGCGGTCGGGGCAGCGCGGTCGGCGCCATCTGCGGCGCCTTCGTGCTCACCGTGCTCGTCGACGTCCTCTTCTTCGCCAACATCGATCCGCTGTTCCAGCCCTTCTACCAGGGCCTGTTCCTCGTGCTCGCGGTCGGCGCCAGCACGCTGCTCGGCCGCTTTCTGGCGAGGCGTCGATGAGCTCGACCACGCAATCGCAGCCGAGCGCGCTGCGGACCGCGCTGAACCCCGACCGCCGCAAGATCGTCTACGGCTTCGTTGCCGCGATCGCGCTGTTCGTGCTCGGCGACATCCTCAAGCCCGGCTTTGCCAGCGCCAGCGGGATCCAGCAGATCCTCCAGGTGTCCTCGTTCGTCGGGCTGGTGGCCGCCGGCCAGACGTTCGTGATCCTCGTCGGCGGGATCGACCTCTCGGTTCCGTGGGTGCTCAACGCCGCCGCCATCGTCCTCATCTCCCAATCGGCGCACGGCGGACTGCTCGTCGGGATCGTGCTCGCCCTCGTGCTCGGGGTGGCGTGCGGGGTCGTCAACGGCCTCGGCATCGTGCTCCTCGGAGTACCGGCGGTGGTGATGACGCTCGGCATGAACGGCATCATCGAGGGCCTCTCCCTGGGTGTCACCCACGGCCTGACCTGCGGCGGCTGCACCAAGCCCGCGCCCACCTCGCTGATCAACCTGATGACCGGCAAGACGTTGGGCATCGACACCAGCCTGCTCATCTGGCTGGCGCTGATCCTGATCGTCTCCTTCGTGCTGTCGTTCACCACCTTCGGCCGGCGGGTGTACGCCGTGGGCAACTCGGAACGGGTCGCCCATCTGGCGGGCGTCAACGTCAAGCTCGTCACCGTGTCGCTCTACGCCCTCAGCGGCCTGTTCGCCGCCCTGGCGGGCATCGCCCTCACCGGGTTCGGCGGCAGCGCGACCCTGGGGATGGGCGACCCCTACCTGTTCCAGTCGATCGCCGCCGTCGTCATCGGCGGCACCTACATCCTCGGGGGGCGCGGTTCCTACCTGGGCACGGTCGCGGGCGCGATCGTGCTCACCGCGCTGGTCAGCGTCCTGCTCGCCCAGAACGCTCCCGACTACGCGCGTGACATCGTCTACGGCGTCGTCATCCTCGTCATTCTGCTGCTCTACGGGCGCCAGCGCGACGAGGCCTGACGGCCCCGTTCGCGCCCGCCGGCGGCTCAGCGGATGACCGGTTCGCTGGACTGAAGCAGCGCGAGCGACTCGCGGTGCGGCAGCCCCTCCCAGTCGCCGGGGACGGTGACCGCGAACGCCCCGGCGGCGACGGCGGTGGCCAGCCGCTGGGCGGGGGCGGCGCCGGCGATCAGCTCGGCGAGATAGCCGGCGACGAACGCGTCGCCGGCGCCCACCGTGTCGACGACGGTCACCGCGGGGGCGGCGACCTCGAACGTCTCGCCGTCGATCAGGGCAAGGCACCCCGCGGAGCCGAGCTTGATCAGCACCTGGGAGGGCCCGATCGCCTCCAGTGCCCGGGCCGCGTCGAGCGGGTCCGACGTGCCGGCGACCATCGCCGCCTCCTCGGCCCCGGCGAACACGATGTCGCAGCTGGGGATGACGGCGGCGACGGCGGCCGCCGCCTCGGTCGCCGACCACAGGGCCCGGCGGTAGTTGACGTCAAAGCTGACGAGCGCGCCGGCCGCCCGGGCGAGCTCGGTCGCGTGGGCGGCGGCGGCCGCCGGACCGGGACCGATGGCCAGCGTGATCCCGCTGGTGTGGAACACCGCCGCCTGACGCACCGCCTCGTCCGGGATGTCGCCGGGCGCCAGATGCGAGCCGGCGCTGTCGTCGCGGTAGTAGACGACTCGCCCGTGCCCCGGGGCCGGTCGCCAGCGGATCATCAGCCCCGTCGCCGCCGGATCGCCGGGGGCGACGGCGTCGACCTGCTCGGCGCGCAGCTCGCGGCGGATGAGCTCGCCGGCGGGATCGGAACCGAGCCGTCCCACCCAGGTGGCGGGCACGCCGAGGCGGCGCACGCCAATGGCCACGTTGGACTCCGAGCCGCCCATCCCGAACGTCATCGGCTCGCCGTTGCGCGGGTGCCCGGGGTCGCTCTGAACCAGCAGCCCCATCGTCTCGCCGGCGGTGACCAGTCCGCCGGCGGTCATCGCTCGCTCCGCGCCTCGGTCACCGCGGCCAGCGCGATGGCGGCGCGGTCGCGCAACGCCGACGCCGATCCGCCGTCGAGCGCGTCGCCGATGAGCGGGCCGCCGAGGCCGACGGCGACCGCGCCGGCGGCGATGTAGGCGCCGATCTGGTCAAGCGCGACCCCGCCGGTGGGCACGAGCGGAATGTGCGGCAGCGGGGCGGTGATGTCGCGCAGGTGGCGCGGTCCGCCGGAGGCGGCAGGAAACAGCTTGACCGCCGGGGCGCCCGCCGTCCCAGGCGGCGAGGATCTCGGTCGGCGTCCAGGCGCCCGGGTAGCACGGGACCGACGCCCGCGCCGCCGTCCGCGCCACCTCGGCGCACACCCCGGGGCTGACGAGGAAGTCGGCCCCGGCCTCGAGCACCGCCTCGGCCTGTCCGGCGGTGATGACGCTGCCCATCCCGAGCGCGACATCGGCGCCGACCGACGGGCGCAGGCGCCGGAAGGCGTCGATCGCCCCCGGCGTCGTCAGCGTCAGCTCCAGGCACGCGATCCCGGAGTCGATGAGGGTGAGCGCGACCTCCTGCAAGCGGTCCGGACGCGCCCCGCGCAGGATGGCCACGACCCCCGAGTCGCGCAGCTGGGGCGTGATCGGCGGCCGTGCCCCCGCGGCCGGCAGCGTCGCGTCCACCGGGTGGCCGCCCTCAGCCGGCAACGCTGCGGGCCGTCCTCTCGGCGCCGTCGCGACTCAACCGCTCCAGGTGGCCGCAGAGCAGGTCGCGCAGCCGATCGTCGACGAGGTCCTCGGAGAAGATCTCGCGCATGGAGAGCAGCGCCTCGACGACCGGGCGCGGCGTCGTCTCACCGGCGAGCCGGTGCGCGATGGCCGCGTCGAGCGGATCGTCGACGGCCAGGGGCCGGCCCCCGTCCGAGCGCCGGGCGCTGACGACGCGCATCCACGCGGCCACCCCGAGCGTGGCCGCCAGGGCTCGCCGCCGGCGCGCAGCCGGTCGCGGACCGTCCCCAGCAGGCGCTGAGGGAGCTTCTGGCTGCCGTCCATTGCGATCTGCGCCGTCCGATGGCGCAGGGCGGGGTTGGCGAAGCGCTCGAGCAGATCCTCCTCGTAGCGACCGAGGTCAAAGCCCGCCGGGACCTCGAGCGTCGGCGCCACGTCGTCGTTCATGAGCGCGCGCACGGCCGCCTCCATCCCCGGCGCGGCCACCGCGTCGGCCATGAACTCGTGGTCGCCGAGGAGACCGAGATAGGCGAGCGTCGAGTGGCTGCCGTTGAGCATTCGCAGCTTGATGCGCTCATATGGCGCGACGTCGCCGGTGAGGATCGCCCCCGCCCGCTCCCACGCCGGCCGTGGCCCGGCGAAGTCATCCTCGATGACCCACTGGCTGAACGGCTCGGTGACGACGAGGCCGCGGTCCTCGGCCTCCAGCCGCGCCGCCACCCGGGCCCGGTCGGCGTCCGTCGTGGCCGGCGTGATCCGATCGACCATCGTCGCCGGGAAGCGGACGTGCGCGGCGATCCACGCGGCCAGGCCGTCATCGGCGGCCCGGCGGGCGACGAAGTCGGCGACGAGCGCCTTCAGCACCGGGCCGTTGCTCGGCAGGTTGTCGCAGCACACCACGGTGACCGGCGCGCCGCTGACCCGGCGGCGGCGATCGAGGCCGGCGACGAGCTGCCCGAGGGCCGTCCGCGTCGTTCCCTGCTCGATGTCGGCCGCCAGCTCCGGGCTGTCGGTGCGCAGACGGTCGCTCGCCGGGTCGCGGTGATAGCCCTTCTCGGTGACGGTCAGGGTGATGACGGCCGTCGTCGCCGCCGCGATGCGCTCGAGCAGGCGGGCGGGATCGGCGCGCGCCCACACCACCTCGCGCACGCTGCCGATGACGCGCACCCGCTCGCCGCCGGCCCCGCGCACGGCGAGGGCATAGAGACCGTCCTGCGGGCGCGAGCTGCTCGACGACGTCGCCGCTGCGCTGCGTCACCCCGCAGATTCCCCAGTCTCCGCCGCCCGCCGCCACGGCGTCCTCGGTGTACGACGGCTTGGTGGGCGCGGTGAAACGCGCCGAGTCCCAGGTGCACGATCCCGATCGCCAGCGAGCGGGGGTCGACGCGGGGTCGCATCTCCGGGTCCAGACCCCGCCAGTGCGTCGAGGTCAAGGCGGGCCAGGGCCGTGCCGCTCGCGCTGCTCACATCACCGCGCCCAGCTGCCAGGGGGCGAATTCCTCGTCACCGAAGTCGAATTCCTCGCTCTTCGTGCGCCGGCCCGAGGCCACGGCCAGAATCTGATCGAACAGTGCCTCCCCGAGCTCGGCCACGCTCGCCCGGCCGTCGAGCACCGGCCCGCAGTTGACGTCCATGTCATCGGGCATCCGGTTGTAGAGCTCCTCGGTGGTGGCCAGCTTGAGGCTCGGCGCCGGCTTGCACCCGAAGACCGAGCCGCGGCCGGTGGTGAAGCACATCACGGTCGCCCCACCGGCGACGATTCCCGTCACCGAGACGGGGTCATATCCCGGCGTGTCCATGAACACCAGGCCCCGCTCGGTCACCGGCTCGGCGTAGCCCACGACGGCGCGCAGCGGGCTCGAGCCGCCCTTGGCGACCGCCCCCAGCGACTTCTCCTCGATCGTCGTCACCCCGCCGGCCCGGTTGCCCGGCGACGGGTTGTTGTCAAGGTTGCCGCCGTCGGCGGCCGCGTAGCGCTCCCACCAGGCGACGCGCTCCATCAGCCGCTCGGCGATCTCGGGCGAGGCCGCGCGGCTCGTCAGCAGGTGCTCGGCGCCGTGGATCTCCGGGGTCTCGGCGAGCACGGCCGTCCCGCCGCAGGCGACGAGCCGGTCGACGGCGACCCCGAGCACCGGATTGGCGCTGACGCCCGACCACGCGTCCGAGCCGCCGCAGTTGAGCCCGAGGGTCAGCTCGCCGGCCGGCACGGGACGGCGCTGAACGGCACCGGCGATATGGAGCATCTCACGGACCTCGTCGACGCCCGCGCGGACGGTGGCCATCGAGCCGCCGAGGTGCTGGATCGTCATGTGGCGCACGGGGATGCCGTCGGGCAGCTCAAAGCGATCGACGAGCCCGGCGATCTGGTTGACCTCGCATCCGAGGCCGACGACGACCACGCCGCCGACGTTCGGATGGCAGGCGTATCCGGTGAGCGTGCGCCGCAGCAGGTCGAGGCCCTCGCCGTCGGCGCTCATGCCGCAGCCGGTGGAGTGGGTGATCGCGATGACGCCGTCGACGCCGGGATGCTCGTCGAGCGCACCGGGGGCCGAGAAGGCGGCGGCGATCCGGCGCACGACGGTGGCCGAGCAGTTGACGGTGCTGAGCACCGCCACGTAATTACGGGTCGCCACCCGGCCGTCGGGGCGCACGATCCCGTCGAACGTCGGGACGGCGCCCGCGGAGGCGGCATCGATGGGCTCGGGACCCGCGGCCGGCGCCGACGCCGATGGCGCCGCCGCCGCCGCCGACGCCGACGCCGCATCGTCGCGCGCGACGTCCACCCCCGCCCGAGACGGGGAGACGAGGTTGTGCTCATGCACGTGCTCGCCGGCGGCGATCGGCCGGCTGGCGATCCCGATCGTCTGCCCGTACTTGCGCACGGCGGCGCCCTCGGGCAGGTCGACGAGGGCGACCTTGTGACCGCGTGGCACGGGACCGGCCGCCGTCACCGTGTCGCCCTCCCCCGGTGGCGACCTCGTCGCCGGCCTCGAGACCGCGACGGGCGAGGGCCACCGAGTCGGCGGGGTGCAGGGCCAGCACCGCGTCGTTGAGCTGGGCCACGCTCACCGCCGTCACCCGCCCGCTTGCACCCACGCGTGGGCCGGGTCGAAGTAGGGCATCATCTCGCGCCCCTCCCCGGCCATCACCCACAGGTAGTACAGCGAGTAGCCGGAGGCGGCGACCACGGGATGAAAGCCGCTGCGGATCGCCGCGATGTCGTCGTCGCGGACCATGAACGCCTCTTCGGACCCATCGTCCTCGTAGCGTATCTGGACCCCGAATCCGCCCGGGGGATCGACCCGGAACAGGTAGACCTCCTCGAGCTCGACCTCGCGCGGCGGGTCGTGGCGGTCGTGGCGATGCGGCGGATATGACGACCAGTTGCCCGGCGGGTTGATCGTCTCGCCGAGCAGCAGCCGGCTGGCGGAATGCTCGGGGCCGAGGATCGTCCGCACCTGGCGCGACCAGTTCCCCTCGCCGACGTCGGCGATGCGCTGGTCGGCGGGCGTGATGATGCGCGCCGGCGGGGCCCCGTCGGGCGGGGCCTGAGCCGCGGCGATGGCCACCTGGGCGCCGTCGTCGAGAGCGCGCAGGGTCAGCGGGGTCCCGGGCGGCGCGTACACGGTGTCGCCGGGCCCCTCGAACACCGAGCTGCGACCTCCGGCGGTCCCGAGCGTCTCGCCGTCGGCGGCGGCGTCGACACGACCGCTCATCACCACGGCTGCCGTCTCCTTGCCGCCGTCGAGCGCCAGCTCCTCGCCGGCGGCGAGATCGGCCAGCGCCAGGTCGATGTGGCCGGTCTCCCGGCCGGCGGTTACCAGTGGGCGCATCGGTGCGACTCCTTCAGCTTGCGGGGGGGCGGGATCGGGACTGTCTGTAAAGGTTTACACGATCGCCGCAGCGTAAACGTTTTCATCGTGGCGCGCGGTGCGTCGGCGCGGGCGGCCCCGTCGAGTCGCGGACCACGAGGTGGGCGGGCAGCTTGCGGATCGTGGGCTCGGTTCCCCGTCCGCCGCCGGCCAGGCGGTGCAACAGCACCTCGACGGCGGTCTGGCCGGCCAGGATCGTGGGGAGCGCGACCGTGGTCAGCCGCGGGGTGACCATCGCCGCCAACGGAATGTCGTCGAAGCCGAGGACGCTCAGCTCGCCGGGCACGTCGACGGCAAGCTCCGCCAGGCGGCTGAGGATCCCGACCGCCACCAGGTCGTTGTAGGCGAGCACCGCGGTCGCCCCCGACGCCAGGACCTGCTCGGCGGCGCTCACCCCGCTGGCGAATTGCGGGGCCACCGGGCCGATCGTGACGACGTCGAGACCATGATCGCGGGCGGCGGCCTTCAACCCGCTGCGGCGCTGCTGGTTTGACCATGAGCGCCGGGGTCCGGACACGAACACGCAGCGGGCGTGGCCGAGCGCGGCGAGATGTCCGACCGCTTGGCGCATGCCGCCGGCGCTGTCGACGACGACCGCCGAGAGCCCCGGCACGCGGCGGTTGAGGAGCACGACCGCCGGGGAGCGCTCGAGCGCCGCCAGCTTGCGGGGGGCGAGGCGCGACGAGCACAGGATGATCCCGTCGACCTGCTTGCTCATCGCCGTGATCAGCGACTCCTCCTCGTCGGCGCTCTCCTGGCCGTCGGCCACGAACACGGCATAGTCGGCCGACCGCGCCCGGGCCTGGGCGCCCTTGAGGACGGCGTGAAAGTACGGATTGCCGAGGTCGGGGACGATGACACCGAGGTTCCCGGTGCGGCCGGTGATCAGGCCCCGGGCGGCGCGGTTGGGCTCGTAGCGCAGGTCGGCGGCGGCCGCGAGCACGCGATCGCGGGTCGTCTCCCGGACGGTTTCGGGTGCCGAGAACGACCGTGACACGGTGGCCACCGAGACCCCGGCACGGCGGGCGACGTCGTGGATGCTGGCGGGCAGGGGTTCTCCTGGAAGATGACCGGGCGTTCGGGTCGGGAAAGGTTTACACGCCGGGCAAGCTCACCAGTCGTGCATCGTCCCGTCCGGGAGCCGGGCGACGGGGAGCAGCGCCGGCTGATACGGATACCGGGCGGCCTGCGTCTCGTCGATGTCGACCCCGAGGCCGGGCACCTCGCCGGGATGCAGTCGGCCCGCGTCAAACGCATAGCCATGGGGAAAGACGGCGTCGGTCTCGGGCGTGTGGCGCATGTACTCCTGCAGCCCGAAGTTGGGGATCGCCAGATCGAGGTGCAGCGCCGCGGCCATGCACACCGGCGAGAGGTCGGTGGCTCCATGGGACCCCGAGCGGACGCGGTACAGCTCGGCGAGCGCGAACACCCGGCGCAGATGGGTGATCCCCCCGGAGTGCACGACGCTCATCCGGATGAAGTCGATGAGCTGCTCGCGCAGCAGCGCCTCGCAGTCCCAGATCGAGTTGAACACCTCGCCGATCGCGATCGGCGTCGTCGTGTGCTGGCGCATGAGCCGCAGGCTGGCCGGCAGCTCGGCGGGCACCGGATCCTCGAGCCAGAACAGCCGGAAGGGCTCGACGAGCTTGCCCAGCTGGGCGGCCTCGATCGGCGACAGCCGGTGGTGGACGTCGTGGAGGAGCTCGAGCTCTGAGCCGAAACGCTCGCGCACCGCGCCCAGCGCGTCGGTGACCGAGTTCAGGTAACGGCGGGTGGACCAGACCTCCTCGCGGGGGGCGAGGCCGCTCTCGGCCGGCTCGTAGAACATCTCGCCGCGGCTGACGCCGTAGGTGCTGGCCAGACCCGGCACCGCCGCCTGGACACGAACGGCGGTGTAGCCGAGATCGACGTAGCGCTGCACGGCCTCGAGCAGCTCATCGATGGTCTCGCCGTTGGCGTGGCCGTAGACGGTGACGCCGTCGCGGCAGCGCCCGCCGAGCAGCTGGTAGACGGGCAGCCCCGCGACCTTGCCCTTGATGTCCCACAGCGCCGTGTCGACGGCGGCGATCGCGGTCATCGTCACCGGCCCCCGCCGCCAGTAGGCGCCGTTGTACAGGTAGCGCCACGTGTCCTCGATCGCGCTCGCGTCGCGCCCGATCAGCATCGGACACACGTGCTCGGTCAGATAGGCGGCCACCGACAGCTCGCGCCCGTTGAGGGTGGCGTCGCCAACGCCGGTGATCCCGTCGTCGGTGACGAGCTTGAGGGTCACGAAGTTGCGGCCCGGACACGTGACGATCACGCGTGCCTGGGCAATCCTTGACATCGACCGACACCTCCTCCTCGCGAGTACGCCGCGAGACTATTGTCCTGAAGCGTTAATTTGTGAGCAGCGTCGCGAGTGACTGGGCGTGGCTGACGGGTGGCGAGGACGCAAGTCGTACTGGTGGTCCGGCGGTGTCCTCGCCGCCCGTCAGGCGCGTCCAGGCGCCGCGAGGCTGCCACCGAATTAATGATTCAGGGCACTAGTACGACGATGGGAGCCCGATGCCCGACGTGATTGCATTTGATGTCAACGAGACATTGCTGGACCTGAGCGCCCTCGATCCCCACTTCGAACAGTTGCTCGGCTCGGCCGCGCTGCGAGCGCAGTGGTTCGCCCAGATGCTGCAGCTGTCGTTCGTCGGTGGCCTGACGGGTCGTTACGTCGACTTCGCCACCGCGCAACGGGCGGCGCTGCGGATGCTCGCCACCCGTCAGGGCACGGAGCTCTCCGAGGACGCGATCGCCACCATGGTCGACCGGATGCGATCGCTGCCGCCCCACCCCGAGGTCCCCGGAGCGCTGCAGACGCTGCGATCGCACGACGTCACGATCGTCGCCCTCACCAACTCGACCGCCGACGTCGCCGAGGATCAGCTGCGCCACGCTGGGATCCGGGACCTGTTCGACGCCGCGATCTCCGCCGACAGCGTCCGGGCACTCAAGCCGGCGCCCGCGCCGTACCACGCGGTGGCCGGCGCGCGTGGCGTGGCCATCGGCGACGTGCGCCTCGTCGCCGCCCATGCGTGGGACGTGTCGGGCGCGCTCGCCGCCGGCGCCCGGGCCGCCTTCGTCGCACGGCCCGGGATGGTGCTCAGTCCGCTCGGCCCGCAGCCCGACATCGTCGGGGTCGACCTCGCCGACGTTGTCGGTCAGATCATCGCCGGACTCCTCAGCTGCACAGTCACCATCTGACCCGCCGGTACGCAGGGCCCGCCGGTGACGGGGGTCGTCAGCCCGCGGACATGCGGCGCTCGGCGCGGGGCTGAGCGGGGCGCCCGCGACGAGGCGGGACGCTTCGCGGGCGGCGCGAGTGGCCGCCGTGGGCGGGGCCGGACGACGGCGGGCCGCGGCGGTGGAGGACGCGGCGGACAGGGGGGCGTTACGGCGCCGTCCGCCGACGACGGCGACGAGGCGGGGGCGGGTGTGGGGCTGCTCGAGAAGATTGGTCATGGGAACTACCGTAGCAGAGATCATCATGAGTTCGTGATCATCTTGTATCTGGGACAGTGGTAGTATCAGTACCATGCTGGACATGCCCAACCAGGCGGTCTCCCCCGTTCACAGTCCGATGCTGCTCCTTCCCCGGCTGGCCAAGCAGATCCTGCGGCGCGGCAACGAGGAGCTGCTCGGCATGTCCCCGAAGCTCATGCTCGCCCTCAGCTACCTCCAGGATCGCGGGGGCGGGCCCCAGCAGGAACTGTGCGACGCGCTCGGCGCCGACGCCAACATGGTCGTGCTGCTGCTCAACGAGCTCGAGGACCGGGGCTACGTGCAACGGCGCCGTGACCCCGAGGACCGCCGCCGCCACCGCGTCCAGATCACCCCCGCGGGGCAAGCTGCGCTCGCCCGCACCGAACCGGCGCGCCGAGCCATCGAGGAGGAGATCCTCGGGGCACTGAGCGCCGAGGAGCGCGCCACCCTGGCCAGCCTCCTCAGCCGCGCCGTCTACGGACTCGAGCACCCCGACGGCGACTGACCTCGCCGCCCGCGGCTACAGCAGCAGACGCAGAAAGCGCCGCCGCGCGGCCACAGAGCCGGTGAAGCGCTTGGACGCGATGCCGATCTCCTGGATGACGCCGCGGCGAACCTTGAGCACCCCGCGGCTGGGGCCGTTGGGCGTGAGGTACCAGAAGTTCCTGCCGACGTGGTAGGAGCGGCCGACGTGCAGGCGGCGGCGGACCCGGGCCAGCTTCGTGCCCGCGCGGACCCCGTGCAGCGCATAGCGGTGCCCGGCGGTCAGCGCCACCATGATGCGCCCGCGGTAGGCGGCGCGCTGCTTGCGCGGAAGCGTGCGCAGCAGCTTCTCGGAGGGATAGAAGGCCCGGATGCCGTCGTTGGACAGCTGGCAGTAGTAGTCCATGTCGAGCTTGCGGCGCGTCGAGTAGCGGGGCAGGACGCGGCGGGCCTTCGAGCGCGTCATCCCGAGCGACAGCGGGCCGAGCCGGCGACCGGAGAGGCTGCCCCGGGGAGCCAGGCAGCGACCCTTGCCACCGCCCGCGCCGCCTGCGCCGCCCGCCCCGCCTCCGCCGGCGGCCCCGGAGCCGACGGTGCCACGGCCCGGCGAGGTCGGCGAGACGCCCACGGTGCCGGGAGGGCCGAGGACCAGCTCGAACGGACTCGTCGCGTCGATCAGGTTGAACAGCGTCGCGGCCGACTGGGGCGTGGTCGAGGTGGCGGTGAACGCCGTCCCGCTGAACAGCACGGTCCCGTCGGGCGGATTACCGACGTCGGCCCGCGGAATGCGCAGCGTGATCACGCCGGTCCCGGCGTTGTAGGAGGCCGCGGAGGGGTCGAGCGCGTGGGTCTGCGGGAACGTCATGTACTTCGTGTGCTCGGCGGCGTTGGCCGGCGGCAATCCGGCGGTATCGCCGGCGAAGAACGTCGGAGCACCCGAGCCGCCGACACCCTGGTTGGAATCCATCCCCGCATAGAAGATGTGGCCGTTGCCCGTCGTCCCCGGCACGACCTCGGTCCAGCGAATCAGCCAGCTGGCATCGGGTCCGCCGACCGAGGTGGATGCGGCAAGGCTCTTCAGGCCCGCCGTCCTGATCGTGGCCACGATCGTGCCGCCGGTGCCGTTGGCCAGCGACGCGCCGGTCAAATCCAGCGCGGCGGGCGCGGCGGTTCGCGTCCCGTTGGCCGAGTAGTCGGCATCTCCCATGGGATCGCCGATCGAGCCCATGTCGAACCCAGGGCCGCTGCCCTGGCTGACCGTCCCGGCCGAGGCGAGCAGGCTGGGCCCGCTGATCTGGTGACTGATCACCTCCGGCCCGGTGTCCTCGCCGGCCGCGGTGTCGGCCGAGGTGTCGAACACCGAGGAGATGACCGCCGCCCCCTGGTTGTCGATCGAGACCTGGAGGAAGTCGCCGAGGCTGCGATCGCCGCCGGTGGCGCAGCCGATCCCGTTGGTGCAGATCTGGCCGTGCTTGATGTAGGTCTCCGAGACGCTCGTCGTCGAATAGGTGGGCGTCGCGTCGTGGGCGTTGAGACTCTGGCCCATCTGGACCGACCATTCGGCTTTCGTCAGGTTCGCGGCGCCATACAGCGTGCACGAGCCCGAGCCACTGGCACAGGTGCCCGGTTCGCTCAGTTCGTCGGCGTGGTACCAGGCGACGTCGACGCGTCCGTCGCTGCCGGCGGTGATCCACGGGAACGTGTTCGTGCCGGCGCTCACCCCCGCGCCCGAGATCAGCTGGGGAGCTGACCAGGTGAGCGTCGACGGGTCGGCGCCCGCCGGCTGTAGCGAGTGCACGACGTAGATCTGCTCGGGCGACGTCAGGCCACCGAAGTTGGGGTCAGAGCTCGAAGCATGATCGAGCGGACCGGCGGTGAAGGCGACGTACAGGTAGCCCGCCGCGTCGCGGGCGACGCTGGCGAAGTTCTCACCCGCCAGCTCCTCGGCGTTGCCGGCGGCATCGACGCACGTGGCGTCGGGGCACAGCGCGGCATCGAGGTTGGGGCTCTCGGTCCACGTGGCGGTCGTCGGGGTGCCGGGGGTGATCTTGCCCTCGGAGACCTGGACCCCGGGGGTCCCGCTGCTGCCGTTGGTCGTCGTGTGGGCGATGAAGATGTTGCCGGTGGCCGGGTCGACGACCTGGTTTCCCGAGATTCCCTCGTTGCTCGTCACGCAGTTGTAGAGCGCCGCTCCGAGGCAGTCGACGCCGACCCCGGTGTTGACCACCGGGGTGAAGGTCGTGCCGTCGTGGGAGACGGTCTCGACGAGCTGGTTGCCACCGCTCACCGAGGAGTTGACGGCGTCGTAGTCCTGGTACAGGTTCAGGTTGCCGCTGGCTGACGAGCCGCTGCCGGCGAACCACATGCGATCGTCGGGGGTGTTGGGGGCGCCCGCGCAATTTGTCGTCCACGTCGCGCCGCCGTCGGTGCTCTTGCTGTTGGAGATGTTCGTCAGACCCTGGAGGTCGGAGAAATACAGGGCGTCATGGGCGTCGAGGTAGAGATCGGTGTCGCCGCCGCCCACGCACGTGTTCGGCTTGCCGACGCCCGTGTTGCCGGGGGTGAACTGGTACGAGCGGCCGTCGTCGCGCGAGGACCACACGAAGCTCTGGGTGGTCGAGAACCCGAACGGAATGCTCGTGTAGAGGACGCCGGTGCTGTCGACCTTGACGTCGGGCTCGAAGCCGGGACGCTGCTGATCGACGACGACGGCGTGTGAGAAGCCGGGGGCCGCGGCGGCCTGCGCCGCTCCGGCGCCCACCGCCAAGGCGAACAGCACGAGCCCTGCCATCGCCGTCCGCCAGAGCACCTGCTGCACACGTGCCGTCATCGTTCCCCGCCTTGTCAGTCAGAAAAGAGGAGCGAAGTGTCGCACGTCTGCGCCGACCGCGCGACCCTACCGCTCGCGGGCGCGCCGGTACATCGGCACGCCGAACCACAGCCCGCCGGTGAAGGTGAGGGTCAGGATGCCGGCGAGGATCGGCGCGATGCCACCGACCGCGTAGTCGGAGAGCAGCACGAGGATCCCGGTGAAGCCGAGGGCCAGGAACGTCATGCCCGCGATGGCCAGGCGGCTGCCGATCGTGACGAGAAAGCGCTTCTCGTGGTGGCGAAACAGCAGGCGATGCTGGATCGGCGGCGCCATCAGCAGGAACGCGGCGACGGCGACAAGCGCGAGGGTGATGAAGTAGTCGGTGCGCTCAAACGAGGACGTCTTCTTCCAGCCGGTGTTGAACGGCACGACGAGCAGAAACGCGAACATGACCTGGATCCCGGTGGCGGCGACCCGCAGCTCGTTGAGAAGCTCGATCGTGTTGCGATCGAGCTGCTCGTCGGTGGTCTCGTCGCGATTGTCGCCGGCGGGCTGGGGGCGGGCATCGGTCGCGCTCACACCGTCAGCCCCCCGTCGACGGGCACGGCGGCGCCGGTCAGCCCCGAGGACTCGGGGCCGGCGAGCCACACGAGCAGCGCCGCCACCTCGGCGGGCTCGAGCAGGCGCGCCACCGGCTGCTGGGCGGCGAAGGATTCGGCGTCGGGGAGGTCGTAGAGGCGAGCGGACTCGTCGAGGATCGCCGTTCGGGTCGACCCCGGGCATACGGCGTTGGCGCTGACCCCGGTGCCGCGCAGCTCGACGGCGAGCGCGTGAATCGCCCCCACGACGCCGGCCTTGGCGGCGCAGTAGGCGGCGAGCATCGGCAGCCCGCGAGTCGCCGCCGCCGAGGCGATGGCGATGAACCGCCCGGACCGGGGCTCGGGACGGCGCAGCAGGGCGGGAATGGCAACCCGGGCGCCGACCAGCACCCCGTCCAGGCACGTGCTGAGCACCGCTCGCTCCTGCTCGACCGGCATCTCCCACAGGGGTACCCCGCCGGCGATCACGCCGGCGCCGGCGATGAAGGCGTCGAGTCCGCCGTGGCGGCTCTCGACGTCCGCGATCACGGCCGCCATCGCCTCGCGGTCGACGATGTCGGCGACGACGGCCTGCGCCCCGCTCGCCCGCGCGACCGCGTCAAGCTCGGCGCGCGTGCCCATCGCATAGGGCAGCCGCGGGTCGTCGGCGCAGGCGTCGACCGCCACCACCGTCCAGCCGGCCGCCGCCAGGCCGGAGACGGTGGCCGCGCCGATCCCGCGGGCCGCGCCGGTGACGAGCGCTACCGAAGCCATTCGCGCACCATACGCGCCATCCGCTCGTGCTCGGCGGCCAGGAGGGCCTGGCCCTGCTCGGCGCTCGCCCGCGCCGGGTCACCGAGCACGCCGTTGGCGCTGACGGCGGCCACTCCGTGCACGCGCAGCGCGGGCAGCAGCTCGGCGATCGGCGCCGGATTACCCGCCTGCGCGCGCGCGAGGTCGACGCTGCCGGGCGCGATCGCCAGCATCAGCGACGTCTCGAGCTGACCGGCGTGGGCATCGCCCGACCAGCGCGGGCTCCAGGCGCGCACGTCGCGGCCCTCGGCCCGCAGCTGGGCGATGGCGTCGGCGAGCGGTTCGGCGTTGCCGCCGTGGGCGCAGACGAAGAGCACGCGGGGAAACGTGGCCGTGGCCGAGCGCGCGAGCTCGATCAGGACGTCGCGGGTGGCCGCGACGCCGATCGAGAGGGTGCCGGGGAAGCTCTGGTGCTCGCCGGAAGCGCCGTAGGCAACGGCGGGCGCCAGGCAGACGCCGGGCACGGCAGCCGCCACCCCGCCGGCCAGCGCCTGAGCGATCTCGGTGTCGGTGCTCAGCGGAAGGTGCGGGCCGTGCTGCTCGGTCGCACCCACCGGGACGATGAGCAGCGCCGCGCCGTCGAGGTCCGGCCACGCGGCACGGCCGAGCACGGTCACCGCCGCCGCCCGCGGACGAGCTTGGGCACCAGCGGCCCGCCCGTGCGCGCGCGGATGCAGCCGAGCCACACGCCGGCGGCGTAGGCGAGGTCATCGGCGGCGCGCAACACACCGAAGCGCAGCGGATCGAGGCGCGGGCGCCGCTCGCCCCAGTCGACGGCGACCGAAACCGCCAGCCCGGCGGCGGCGGTCCGGCGGGCCCCACGCGAGCGCGCGGCGGCGGCGAGGACGAGCGGCGCATACGCGCGCCCGGTGGCCTCGAGCACCTGCTGGGCGACGCGCAGCTGAGCGCCCGCCGCCATGACGAGCATCTGGCGGCGAGCGCCCGGCACGTCCGGCAGCCGCGCGGCGAGGACCCCCGTGGTGGCGGCCGCGGCCAGCCCGGCGAGGCGGGGGCGCCGGGCCGCGACCATCAGCCACGGCGCCAGCGCCCAGCTGGGGATGACCATGTGGTGCACGGCGCCGGGATGGCGCCGGTGCAGGGCGCCGGCGGAGGTCCCGTAGGCGATCCGCTGGGCCAGCCAGGCGCCGGCGGCGGCTCGCTGGGGGTGCTCGACGCCGGCGCTCGGCTCGTAGCGCACCGTCCACCCCGCGCCGGCCAGGCGCCAGACGAGATCGACGTCTTCGCCCACCCGCAGAGTCTCGTCGAAGCCACCGGCGCCAGTGAGGGCGTCGCGCCGGACGACGAGGGCCGCGGCGGGCACGAAGGCGATCCGGCGCCCGGGGCCGACGACGCCGGGGGCGGCGCCGAGATCGAGCGGCGAGCGGACCGCCTCATACGCGGCCAACGCACCGCGGCCGGGAGGCACGGCGATCCGCGGAGCGACCGCCGCGGTACGGGCGTCCTCGAAGTGGCCGAGCAACGGCTCGAGCCACTCGGGACCCGGCCGCGTATCGGAGTCCACGAACGCGACGAGCGGCGCGGTCGTCGCCGCGAGTCCGGCGTTACGGGCGCGCGCCGGTCCGCCGCCGACCTCGCGACGCAGGACCCGTGCTCCACCCTCGCGGGCCACGGCGGCGATCGCCCGCGGGTCGTCCGAGCCGTCGTCGACGACGAGGACCTCGGCCGCCGATCCGACCCGGGCCAGGCACGCCGCCAACCGATCGGCGCGGTCGCGGGCCGGGATGACGACGGCGACGTCGGCCGGCGTGTAGCGGCCGGCGCTCGGGAGGGGATGGGCCAGACCGGTGTCGACCAGCCGGGCGGCGAGCCGCCGCGCCGCGGGCTGCTCGGACACCGCGCTCCCATTCCGCCAGGCCCGGATCAGTCCGGCTCCCGCCGGGGTCAGCCGCAGCATCCGCGGCGGACGGCCGCCGAGCACGACCGCCCCGCCGGCGAGCAGTCGCGTGGAGGGATCCAGCGCGAGCCTCACCGCAAGCGCTCAGGCCGGGACGCCGGCGCCCTGCGTAAAGCCTGCGGGAATGACCACGTCGGACGCCTGGAGCTCACCGGCCGACGCTCTCCCCAGGCCCCGCAGGGCGGAGTCGATCCCGGCGCGGAGGATGTCAAGGACGTTCTCGACGCCGGCCTGGCCGTTGGCGGCCAGCCCCCACAGGTAGGCCCGGCCGATCATCGTCGCCCGGGCGCCGAGGGCCAGGGCCTTGACGACGTCCGATCCCCGACGCACGCCGCTGTCGAGCACGACCTCGATGTCGCCGCTCACGGCCTCGACGATCGCCGGCAACGTCCGGATCGAGGCCGGCTGCCCATCGAGGTTGTTGCCCCCGTGATTGGAGACCGAGATCGCGGTCGCGCCGATGTCCACGGCGCGCCGGGCGTCGTCGGGCCGGGCGATCCCCTTGATCATCACCGGGCCATCCCACCACGCGACGAGCCAGCGCAGGTCCTCCCAGGTCGGCGGCGGGGTCTGCATCCACTCGCCGTAGGCGCCGAAGAACGTCGGCGGCGCCTCCCCCCGGATCGCCATGTTGGGCACGGTCAGCGCCGGCGGGCCGCCGGCCCGGGCATAGGCGAGCAGCCAGCGGGGGCGGATGATCGTCTCGGGCGCGAAGCTGAGCATCGTCTTGAGGTCAAGCGAATCCGGGATCCGGGGGCTCCCCCAGTCGCGCCCGTGGGAGAACTGCCAGTCGAGGGTGACGATCAGTCCCGCCACCCCGGCGAGCTTGGCCCGCTCCAGGCGCTCGGTCAGCCGCTCGCGGGAGCCGGACCAGTAGGTCTGAAAGAACGTCTGCGGGTTGGCGGCCACCACCTCCTCGACCGGCTTTGAGCCGAACGAGCTGAGCCCCATCGCCGTTCCGCGGGCCGCCGCAGCGCGGGCGACGGCGACCTCGCCCTCAGGGTGCACGGCCTGCACGCCGGTCGGCGAGATCATCACCGGCAGCGCGATGTCCTGGCCCATCACGCGGGCGTCCTGGACACGCTCGGCGGGGGCTTGCGCGACGTGCGGGGCGAAGCCCAGCTCGCCGAACGCGGCCAGGTTGTCCTGGAGCGTCGTGCCGCGCTCGGAGCCGGCGATGATCGCCATGTAGACGGACTTGGGCAGCGTCCGCCGGGCGCGGCGCTGTGCCTCAGCAACCGTCTCGAACCACCCTCCCGGCATCGGCTATCCGACGCGGAGTCGCTTCGAGTGCCCGACGGCAACGAGCGGCCGAGCGCCGGCCGCGACCTTGACCAGCTCCAGCTCGCCGTGGCCGAGGACGCACTCGGGGTCGGGACCGTCGAGCGGCATGCCGGTGAAGAACTTGGCCGCCATGCACCCGCCCTGGCACTTGTCATAGAGCCCGCACGAGGCGCACGCGCCGGCGCTCTGGGGCTCGCGCAGCTCGGCGAACAGCTCGGAGTCGCGCCACACGCGCGTGAAACCGCCGGCGTCGCGGATGTTGCCGGCGAGGAACTCGTCGTGGAGCACGAACGGGCAGGCGTAGACGTCGCCGACCGGATCGACCAGGCACACGACGCGTCCGGCGCCGCACAGGTTCAGACCCGGCAGCGGCTCGCCGAGGGCCGACAGGTGAAAGAAGGAGTCCCCGGTGAGCACCTCCGGTCGTTGAATCAGCCACTCGTAGAGCTCGCGCTGCTGGGCGGCCGTCGGGTGCAGGTCATCCCAGACGGCGGCGCCGCGGCCCGACGGACGCAGGCGGGTGATCCGCAGCTGGGCGCCGTACTCGGCGGCGATCTGCTCCAGGGCGTCGAGCTCGGGGATGTTGTGGCGGGTCATCACGACCGAGATCTTGAACGGCCCGAAGCCGGCCTCGGCGAGGCGATCCATGCCGCGGCGGGCCATCGCATAGCTGCCCCGCCCGCGCACCGGGTCGTTGGTCTCCGGCGTCGCGCCGTCGATCGAGACCTGCACGTCGAGATAGTCGGTGGCGGCGATCCGTGCTGCGGCCTCCGGCGTGATCAGGGCGCCGTTGGTCGAGAACTTGACGCCGACCTTGCGCTGCACGGCATGGTCGACGAGATCCAGGAAGTCGCGGCGCACGAGTGGCTCTCCGCCGCCGATGTTGACGTAGAACACGTGCATCCGGGCCAGCTCGTCGATCAGGTCGCAGCACTCCTCGGTGGAGAGCTCCCGCGGGTCGCGCTTGCCCGAGGAGGACAGGCAGTGCGCGCACGCCAGGTTGCAGCCGTAGGTGATCTCCCAGGTCAGGCAGATCGGCGCCTCGAGACCGTGCTTGAAATGGTCGCGTAGCTGGGGACTGGCGGTGTCAGCGGGCACGGATGACCTCCGAGGACTCGAGCCGGGCCAGGGCGGCCAGCATCGCCGGACGTTGAGCGGGGGTCGATCGCGTGGGCCTCGAGGGCGGCGTCGAGCGACGGGTGCTCGTCGACGGCCTGGACGATCGCCGTCAGCTGGGGCGACTTGAGGAAGGTGAGGCGGCGGTTGCCGTAGTGATAGGCCAGCGCCCCGAAGCGCTCCGGGCGCAACGCGACGCCGGGATGCAGCGCGTAGGCCCTCCCGGCATCGAGGGTGGGCGCGGGCGGGCTAGTAGACACCGCACATGCCGTCGATCGAGACCTCCTCGACGAGCAGGTCCTCGTCCACGAGCTCGTCGGCGGGCGGTGCCGGCGTCTGGTCAGGCTCGGACTCGGCCTGCGGTTGCGCTTGTGGCTCGGACACGGTGCGTTCCTTCCCTCGGTGACTGGTGGGGCGGACAGATCGTACCGGCGGCCCGGCGGACCAAGCCTCGCGACGCTCGACGAGCGAGGAGCCGGTCGGCGTTGGGAGCCCGGTCAGGCGAAGCGGGCCGGGGTGCGCTCGTGTACGAGGGCGGCCTCCAGCTCGCCGGCGAGCGCGGTGAGCCGGCCCCCGTCGGCCAGCCACCGTTCCAGGCGGGCGCTCACCGCGCGCCGGGTGGCCTCGTCGTCGCGCACCAGCTCGGCCAGTCCGCGATGGCGCCAGGTGGTGCGCCGGGCGTAGCGGTGGCGCACCGAGTCATAGCGCCGGCCGAGGGCGCGCTGCCACAGCAGCTCGTCGCGGACGAGCTCGCCGGTGAGCTGGATGGCCAGCCGCCTCGCGGCCAGGCGGCGCAGGCTGGAGGGAAGGGGCGGGCCGCTCACCGTGGGCTCGGGGGCCGCGCACGTGCACGCGAACAGCATCTCCGCGGCGTCGAGCTCGGAGGCGATCCAGCCCGGCGGCGGCGTGCGCAGCCCGAGCGCCTGCCACGGCGCCATCAGGCTGGCCGCGAACGCGCGCTCGGCCTCGCCGGCGGCGCTGCTGAGCAGCTGGGCGAACTCGGGCACGGTCTGCGCGACCCACCGCAGCTCGGCGAGGTCGGGCCGCGGGTGGCGGCCGAACCACGGCAGGGCGTCGAGCAACCCCCGGGCGGCGGCGAACGCCACATCGAGGTACACGGTGTCGCCCGAGCGCTCGTAGGCGCCCAGCGCCACCCGCAGGGGCGCCAGCTGCGCGAGCGCGGCCTCGGTCAATGCCCACGGTTGCCCCGGGTCCGACGCCCGCGTCGCCAACCCCAACTCTGGGTCCTGCTCACATCTCGGCATGTCCTTACGCATCCTTGGTAAGTCTCGTCGGCAGATTACTTCCCCGCCGGCACAGCGATCAAAAGCCGGCGTCGATCAAGCGTCCAGCACCGGCGGTGCGAACGCCCTCGGCCGAGCTCGGGGGCCTGCGATCATCGGAGGATGCGATTGGCGACGCTGCTGGTGGCCGGGGCCCTGGCGGCGAGCGGCTGCGGCGGGGGCACGTCGCAGCTCCTGCACCCGAGCCACCGCGCCCAGGCCCGCGCCGCCCCGTCGGGCGGCGCTCGCGCTACCGCCGGCGCCGTCCGCGTCATCCGCGGCTGGTCACAGGCCCTGCGCAGCGGACGCGTCGGCGCCGCCGCCGCCTACTTCCGCGTGCCCAGCGTCGTCTTCCTCGGCTCAGGGCCGCCGGTGGAGATCCGCAGCCGCGCCGAGGCCGAGCTCGCCAACGCATCGCTCCCGTGCGGTGCCCAGCTGATCTCGACCCAGCGCCACGGCCGCTTCGTCAACGCGCTGTTTCGCCTCACCAACCGGCCGGGCCGGGGCGGCGCCGACGGCTGCGGCTTGGGCGCCGGGCAGACGGCGCGGACGAACTTCCTGATCGAGAACGGTCAGATCGTCGAGTGGCTGCGCGCGCCCGATCAGCCGGGCGACAACGGCAGCCCGCGGACCGCCCCTGGCCACCCCACCGCGCCAACCGCCCCGACGACCATCCCGGGCGGTGGCACTCCCCTCGCCTGACGGCTGAGTTGAGAGATTAAGCACCAATAGCGAGCCTTATCTCCCATATCCCCGGTATGATGCTCGCTCGGTGGCAGGCAGACAGAGGGGGTTGGCGTGAAGGTGGATTGGACGGAGACAATCACCCGCCGGACGGCAGTGAAGCTGGGGGCGGCATCCGCCGCCACTCTGGCGGGAACGCAGGGCTCGGCGCTCGCGAAGGTTACGTCGCGCGCGCGGAGGGACCACGCTTGGCGGCGCAGCACGTATGTGCCGCTGGTCGGCCAGCGCTTCCGGGTCAAGGGTTCGACGGTGCCGCTGCGCCTGACCGCGATCCGTGATATTCAGGGAGCGCCGCGCGGCAGCGAGAATGGCTTTGAGCTGGTGTTCCACAGCTCGCGCAAGCGGTCTTTTCGCGCCAAACTGCCGCCGACGCTGCGCCATCCCGGGCTCGGCTCAGTCGACCTGTTCGTGACCCCGGGAGAGGGGACGGCTCGCGGACAGTCGTTCTCCGCGGTGATCAACCGCGTGCATGGGTGACGCGGGCGAGCTGTCGGACGCCCGCAGCTCGGCGTAGAAAACTGCAGGAACGACTCGTCTTCCGGACGGCGGGACGAAGGACGGGCGCCGGCCCGCCGGCGCTCACGAGCGCGGCGGAAAGATGCCCTGCAGCGCGATGATGTAGTTGAGGGCGAGCGAGGGCATGATGTTGTCGTGGGCCTGGCCGCCCCCGGTCTGGCCGATCGTGGACTGCATCTGCGTGTTCGTGCCGCCGGAGCCGGGGGCGTAGACATCGACCGCGCCGCTTACGGTGACGGCGTCGCCCTCAACCGGATTGGGGTGAGTGCTCCGGCCCCGGCCGGTGAACGCGTCAAAGCCGTGAGCGTGCGCGGGCAACTGGTTGGTGGCCACCGTGGCCGTCGGCGAACCGCCGACCTGGCCCACCGAGTAGTCGGACAGGCCAGGACCCTGCCCCTGGTCCACCGCCACGTTGCCCTGGAGGTTGGGGAGAGCGAACGTGGTCCGCCCATCGCCGCCGTACTGCACCCCGAGCAGCGAGAAGAGGGCGGTGTTCTGGTTGATCGGAAGCAGTTGGCCTTGGCAGAACGCCCACCCGACTGGGGCGAAGTTAAAGCCGACCAGTCGGATCTCGCCGAGAAATTGGTCACTCATGGTGCGGCCTCAGCTCTGGGATGGAAAGATGCCCTGGAAGGCGATGATGAAGTTCACGCAGAGAAGCGGCTGGCGGTTCTCATGCGGTTGCGATCCGCCGGCGAGACCGACCGTGCCGTCGGACATGGGGGTCGCCGGCGGGTCGCTGACGTAGCGGCTCGCCGTGGCTCCCCCGGCGAGGAAAGCGCTCTCCGGGCTGAGCAGTCCGCCCGGCAGCGCGTTGGCCGCGATGGAATGCGTATGAGCGGGGATCTGGTTCGTGGTCAGCGTCACCGATTCCTCGCCGCCTTTGGTACCGATGGTGTACGTGCTCCCGCCGCTCAGCGTGCCCTGGTGTACCGGCGCCCGGCCTTGCAGGTCGGGCAGCGCGAACGTGGACTGGCCGTCGCCGCCGTAGGTGGTGCCGATCAGGGTGAAGAGGACCTCGTACTGGTTGATGGGAAGGATCGCGCCATTGCAGAAGGCCCAGCCGACAGGGGCGAAGTTGAAGCCGACCGATCTGATCTCTCCGACGTAGGGATCGCTCATCAGTCGTTCCTCGCAGGGAAGATGCCCTGGAGGGCGATGCAGACGTTGATGACGAGATACGGCTGGCGGTTGTCGTGCGGCTGCGGCTGCTGCGGGCCGAAACTCGTCACCGTGCCGTCGGCCAGGGTTCTCGGGACGTCGAGGCTACTCCCGTACAGGGCGCTCGTGCCGGTGGCGAACACGTTGGTGGCTGGGGTAGACAGGGTGGCGAGGCTCGTCGTGGCGTTCATCGGATGGTTGTGGGATGGCATCTCCGCAGCGGTCAGGGTGTGGGACTCGCTGCCGAGCTGCTGTCCCTGGGTGGTCCCATTACCGAAGCCGAGCGCCACCCGCCCCCGGAGGTCGGGCAGCGCGTACGTACGGATACCGTCGCCCCCATACTGCGTCCCGAGCAGCGAGAACAGGGCCGTGTTCTGGCTGATCTGCAGTGTCTGCCCGTTGCACTGCGCCCACCCCTTGGGGGCGAAGGCGAAGCTGAACACCCTCAGCTCTCCGAGAAACGGGTAGGACATCGTCGCGCCTAGCCCTGCTTCGTCCGGTGATGGTGGTGGTGGGCACGGGCAGCGCTGCGGCGCTGCCGGGCCATCAGCTCGCGCCGGAGCGCGCGCACCCGGGCCCGCACCTCGGCGCGCAGCGCCTTGCGCTTGCGCAGCGCCAGCCGCTGGAGCTGCTTGGCGGTCAGGGCCTTTGCCTTGCCGGTGACGTGCCGGCTCACACTACCTGCGGCCTTCGTCGGAGTCCCCTGAGAAGCGGTGGTCGTCGACAACCTCTGGGTCGTCGCAGCGGCCGGCGTCAGCTGCGCGGCCGGCGCCTGCTCACACGACGAGGGGGTGCCAGAGGAGGGGACAAAACCGGCGGTCCCCATCTGCACCGCGAGCGAATTCGGGTCACCGCCGCCGGGCCCCGACAGCGTGTTTACGCCTTGAATGTAGGCGTCCGCCAACGGGTCCTCGCCGAAGCCGCCGACGTTCTCGTTCGGGCCCCCGGCGATCTCGAACACGGTGTAATCCCAGTCGTTGTGCAGGTATGCGCCGGTGGCGTCGTAGAGCGCGCCATTGTTCGGCGACGTGCCCTTCGACGTCGCGGTGTTACCGGTGAAGGTCAGGCACACGGTCGACGTGCCGCTGTCGTCCGTCGAGCTGGCCCCGACGTTGACGGCGTCGAGCGCGTGGGTGGACTCATCGTCGATCGTGTTGTTGGTCAGGTTGAGGTTGAGCGTTGGGTTCGACGCGGAGAAGCCGTTGGTATCACCGATGATCCCCGAGTCCTGGTAGGTGCCGTAGACGTGGTTGTTGCTGACGTCGGCGTCGACCTTGCCGTCCTCGCTGTCGATCTTGATCCCGCCACCGTTGGAGTTGGTCGTGTTACCGGAGGTTCCGAGGGTGTTTCCGGTCACGTGGCCGCTGACGTCGGCGCTGGTGGCAAAGAAGAGATGGATCGGGTAGTCGTTGAACACCCCGTTGATCGTGTTGTTGGCGATGTCGAACCTACCGCCGAGGCGGCTCCCGTAACCCAGCTGGTAGAGGATTCCACCACCGTTCGCGGTTCCCGTGAGGTCGTTGTTGATCAGCGTCAGACTCGGGACCTCGGCGGCCGCCACGTTGTGGTAGACCGGAGTGTGGAGGTTCATGTTGCTTAGGCTGATCGGCCCGGCGTTGCGCGCGGACACGTTACCGACGAACTCGTCACTGGTCGCGGCTGGGGTGGCAGTGGCGCGCTGAACCGTGCCGCCGGAGCCTGCCGTGGTGCCCGTGCCGGTCACGATCAGCGATCCGCTGCCCGTGTTGCGCAGGTAGATCCCGTCGGCCGGGCCTCCCGTCGAGGTTCCAGCCGAGATCGACTGGAAGGTGATGTTCGATGCGCCGACGGCCGTGTTCTCGAGGTCAAGGGCATCGCCGGTGTCAGTGGAGAGCGTGTTCGACGAACCGGTGACGTTCACGGTCGCGCCGGTACCCGGTCCCGGACCGGTGACCTTCAGTCCCGGTCCGCCCCAGGTCACCGAGTCGCTGAGCCCGCTGATGTTCCACGTGCCGCCGGTACCGATGAGGCTGATGCCGCCCGCGCCGTAGATCCCGGAGACGACGTCGTCGTGGATCGTGCCCCCGCTGGTCGCGCTGGCGTCCCCGGAGATGGCCGCGCCCGAATCATGAGAGGCGATGTTCAGGCCCTCCACGGTGTTACTCGGGGCCAGCATCACCCCGCTACCGGAGCTGTTGCCGATGTCCGGGCGGTTCGATGAGTTGCCGGTGAAGACCGTCCGGGTGCCGACGACGAGATCGTCGGCCTCGCCGACGAGAGCCTGATTGCTCTGCAGGGCGATCCCCGAGTCCTGGCCGGTCGTCGTGCCGTCGCCCTTGAAGACGAAGATGGAGTCGCCCCCGGCGGATGCGTTCTGAGCCTGGCCGAGGGTCTGGAACGGGGACGTGGAGCGGCCGTCGTTGGTGCCGGTGTCGTTGTTCTTGACATACCAGACCATGCCGCCGATGTTGATGGTCGCCGTCGCCGAGCTCGTCGTGACCCCGTCACTGACCTGGAACGGGAAGCTGTCGCTATTGCCGGTGAAGTCCGGCGGCGGGGCGTAGGTGAAGCTGCCGTTGGCGTTCAAAGCGACCGATCCGCTGTGCGCGGTCGCGATCGTGCCCGGCACGGCGGTGATCGTGTCACCGTCGCTGTCAGACGAGGTGTCCAGCACGGTGCCGGTCGTCGTCGTCGACGGCTGCGGGGGTGACGTGCCGACGCCGAACGTCGTGTTGCCGACCGCCCCGGCGAAGCTGATGTTGCTCGCCGCCGGAGCGACATCATCGACGCTGATCGCGGCGGTCCCCGTGCCCGTCTCCGGCTTTCCGATGTCGCCGCTTGCGCCCTGGTCGTTGACGCTCACGGTCAGGGTGTCCGAGCCCTGGTAGCCGCTCGTCGGCTGGTAGGTCAGTCCGTCAAGCGCGTCGTTGACGGACGTCAGCGTGCCGGTGAAGGTCACCGTGGCGCCGTCGTTGTCGGTGACGTCGAGGCCGCTGGTGCCGCCGAGCGTCAGCGTGCCGTGGGACACGCTCACCGTCGCCTGGACCAGTCGGTCGTCGGCATCGGGGTCGCTGGCCGAGAGCGCGTTGCCGGTCGCGGCCGAGAACGTGAGCGTTTGGTCGTCGTCATTGCCGTTGGCGTGGACGTGCTGTGTGGTGCTCGGCACGCTCACGGTGGGGGCTTGGTTGATGTGCAGGATTCTGACGTCGCCGGCGGTCACGCCGGTGCCCTCCTCAGAGACGACGGCGGTGGTCTGATCCGGCGTGACGGCAACCGCATCGGGGGTCAGACCGACGGCAACCGTCCCAACGACGGCGTTTGTCGTCCTGTCGATCACGTACATGTTGTCATCGCCCGAATTGGCGGCCAGCACCTCGCCCAATGACGGGACGTCGGCGATCCCGTACGGATGCGCGCCCACGCTGACGGTGGCCGTGACCACCGGATTGGTCTTGTCGGCGAGGTTGAGCACACTGATCGAACCCGGGGTCCCCGCCTGCGCGCTCGCGTTGGCGACGTAGCCGGTCGTGCCATGCACCGCGATGTAGGCCGGGTAGGTGCCCACCGTCGCGACGGTGGGCTCGACCGCGGGCGGGCTGGCGTTGAGGTCGACCACCTCGGTCGTCCCGTCGCGGACGTTGTTGACATACAACGCGTCCCTTTCCGGCGAGGACGCCATCTCCGACGGCTCCGGACTGGTCCCCGACAGGGCGATCGTGCCCGTCACCGTAGCCGTCGACGGATCGACGACGCTGATCGTCCCCGACGTGAGATTGGCGACATAGACCAGCGAGCCGACCTGGATCACCCCGTCGGGGTGAGAGCCCACCGGTCACCGTCTGCACCTGCGCCGGATTGGTCGAAAGGTTCACGATGCTCAGCGAGTTGTCCTTGAAGTTCGCGACGTACGCCGTCGTGCCGGTCGTGTTGAGTGCGACCGCGTTGGGAAACGACCCGACCGGGATGGGGGGGCCAACGACGGTTCCCGACGCGAGATCAACCGCGCTCAGGGTGTTGCTGTCGGAGTTGGTCACATAGGCGGTCGTATCGGTCGTCGCCACGCCCGTCGGCAGCTTGCCCACGGTCACCGTCGTGCCCGGCACCTTCGCGAGCACCCGGGCGCTGCGCGACGCGCTTCCCGCGGCCGCTGTACTGGAGGACGCAGCCGGCGGCGCCACCGTCGGGGGCAGTCCGTCGGCCATGCCGTCCGTACCGGCGCTCGCCGTCGACGCCAGCCCGCCGCGACATTGCCATCGCCGACAGGACCGACAGCAGCACCCTCAGTCGCATCCGACGCCCGATCTCTTGACTCGGTAGCCCTCTCTCGTGCGGCACGTCCTGGCCGCAGCCCGGCTCATCCTACCCTTCGTGCGCTTCCCGGGCAACCCGACCCCTGCGCGCGATCTCACCTCCGTGTGTTCTCGCTGCGTCCCCGAGCCCTCAACCGCCGCATGCCGGCTGCGTCTCGATGTGTAAGCTGGCGGGCGCCGACGATATGGGGGATCCGATCATGGACGCAACCGCGAAGCTGAGCCGACGCCCGCACCCATGCCTGAACTCGCAGATCTGACGCTTGAG
Source organism: uncultured Solirubrobacteraceae bacterium (assembly GCA_963744845.1). Taxonomy (GTDB): domain Bacteria; phylum Actinomycetota; class Thermoleophilia; order Solirubrobacterales; family Solirubrobacteraceae; genus Palsa-465. Next base: position 222,311 of record CAVUVE010000004.1, on the reverse strand, counting down.
CATTTCTCGGCTCGCATCGGCGAGGCGTTTCGCATCCGAGGGCAGCTGCCGAGCGGCGAGTCGGTCACGGTGGAGCTGAGCCTGGCCGAGGCCGAGGCCCTTGGGCCGGACAACGGGAACACCGGACGGTCGCCGTTCTCACTCGTCTTCGTCGGACCGATGGAGACGATGCTCACTCAGGGAATCCATCCTCTCGAGCATGCCGAACTCGACACGCTCGAGATCTTCCTCGTGCCGCTCCAGCCGATGGACGGCCGAGCGCGCTACCAGGCGGTTTTCAACTGACCGCAGCGGGCGACCGCTCGAGCTCCATGTGCACCTCGTCGCCGCCGGCGCCGACGAACCCGAGGCGACGGTAGAGCGCGAGCGCCGGATTGGTGCGCACGACGGCCAGCCTGATCGCGCGGTCGGACTCGGTGGCCTCGGCGATCAGCGCGCGCAGCAGCCCGGTGCCGATCCCCCGACCGCGGTGCTCGGGCATCAGCGCGATGTCAATGACGTGGATGGCGTCCCCGGTGCGGTCGACCGAGAGGCGGCCGATGGGAGCGCCATCGAGCTCGACGATGTCGAACGCGGCCTCGGGGTGCAGAGCGCGATACGAGCGATCCTGGGCGGTGAATTGCATCGCGAGGAGGTTCCCGAGCGCCTCGTCGCCGAGATCAAGCGCGACGAACTCGGGGCCGCGGACCTGCACGAAGAGCGTGCGCAGAAACGGCTCGTCCTCGGGGCCGACCGGACGCAGGCGGGGATGCGCGGGTCCTGCCGTCAACTGCGCGGCGGGAAATTCCCCGACAGCGCGATGCAGTAGTTGAGCCCCAGAATTGGCATCACGTTGTTATGCGCCTGCCCGCCGCCGGCGATCGACAGCGATTGCGGGCCCATCTGGCTGTTCGGGGCGGCCGCCGAATACGCATCGCCGCCGCTGCTGACGATGAGCGCATCGCCGTTGGCCGGAGCCGCGTGGGCCACCCCTCCGCGGGTGGCGTGGGCCTGGAGCGTGTGGGTGTGAGCCGCCAGCTCCGACGTGAGCAGGGTCACGCTGATCTCCCCCCCGGTCTCGCCGATGACGCGTGGCGTGAGCCCGGGTCCGTTCCCCTGACCGAGGGGGACGCACGCCTGGAGGTTGGGCAGGGCGAAGGTGGACGTGCCGTTGCCCCCGTAGTACGTGCCGATGATCGAGAACAGGGCGCTGTTCTGCTGGATCATCAGGATCTGCCCGTCGCAGAACGCCCAGTAGAGCGGGGGGTAGTTGTTCGCAAAGATGCGGATCTCGCCGAGATATTGATCGCTCATGTCGTCCGTCAGCTCCGTGCGGGGTAGATGCCGTACAGGGCGATGACGAAGCTGATCGCCAGGAACGGCTGCATGTTGTCGTGAGGTAGTGCGCCCGAAGGGCTGATCGATTGGGGGGACATCGCCGTCGCCGGCGCGGCGCTGGCGTAGCGGGAGATCGATCCGCCCCCGGCCAGGTACGCGGACGCGGGGCTGCCCTGGGTGCCGTCTGCGACGGCGGCGGACAGCGCATGGGTGTGCACGGGGAGCTGGTTGCTCGTCAGGGTGACGTTCTCCGTGCCCCCCAGCTGGCCCTCGGAGTACACCTGGCCGTTGCTCTGGTTGACGCCCATGTGGATGGGCACGCGCCCGCGAAGATCGGGGAGTCCGAAGGTGCTGACCCCGTCGCCGCCGTAGGTGGTGCCGATCAGGCTGTAGAGGGTGTCGTTGGACGCGATCGACACCAGGGACCCGTCGCAGAATGCGTAGTTGTACGGCGCGAAGTTTCCGGCGAACAGCATGATCTGGCCGATGTAAGGGTCGGACACGTCAGTTCCTCGGGGGGTAGATGCCCGTCAGGGCGATACAGACATTGAGGACGAGGTATGGCTGTTGGTTGGAGTGGGCCTGGTTGCCGCCGGCGTTGAGGACCGAGGCGGCGGCGAGCGTGGCCGGGGCGCTCCCGAGCCCGGTCGCGTAGATCGTGCCTGCGTTGGCCATGATGTTCGCGCTCGGCGAGGGCAGATCGGCGGTCGCGGTCGTGCCCTGGAGAAGGTGGTTATGGGCGGGCATCTCCGTGGCCAGGAGCGTGTGAGACGCCTCCCCGGTCTGCTGGCCGAGCGTCACCGTGCCGTACCCGCGCTGGCTGCCCGAGTGGGCGGCGAGACGTCCCCGGAGGTCGGGCAGGGCGAAGTTTTGGATTCCATTCCCGCCGTAGGTGGTCCCCAGCAGGGAGAACAGCGCCTGGTACTGCTGGATCGGCAGGATCTGGCCGTTGCACATTGCCCAGCCCTGCGGCGCAAAGTTGAACGCGAACGTGCGGATCTCTGACATGTACGGGATGCCCACGGTGCGCTCCTAGTGGGTTCGCTTGTGGGCGGGTGCCGGATGCCGGGTGCTGCGCCGGGCGTGCCCGGCGGTTCGGTGGTGGAGCTGCGCGGCGAGCTCCCGCCGGTAAGCGCGGATCCGCGCGCGGACCACGGCGCGGACCTGAGCCCGGGTCAGGTGGTGGGCGTGCCGCGCACTGGCTCGCATGTGCGCCTGCGCGGCGCTGCTGACCGCGGCGGCGGTGGCCTTGGCACTGGCGCTGAGGGCGGCCACGCGAGCGCTGGGGGAGGGGGGCGGGCACGAGGTCGCGGACGTGAAGCCGTTGCTCTGCGCCTGGGTGGCGTACGAGGGCTGCGAGGTCGAACCGGCGTTGGCCGTCAACGTGTTGTGGCTGTTCTCGTAGCTCTCGACGAGAGGGTCCTCGGTGCCGGCGTGGCTCTCGACTGGGCCGCCCTTGATGCTGAAGGTGCTCGCGCTCCCGTTCTGATAGAGGCTCTCGGCAACGGCGTCGTATGGAAGGCTACCCGCCCGCCCGTTGGAGAAGGCGGTGTTGGCGTTGGAGTCCAGGCACAGGGTCGCGGGCTTGGCGCCGTCGCCCGAGCCGAAGTTCATTCCGTCCTGCGCCTGGGTCGCCTCGAGGTCGATGGTGTTGCCCGTGACGGTGGCGTTCATCACCGGCGCGGCCGTCTCGGTCGGATAGTCCTGGACGTCGGCCTGGATGCCGAAGCCCTGCTTGGCCCCGGTGATCGTGTTGTTGGTGATCGAGGTGGTCAGAGTGCCGCCGTTGCTGATGTTCTTGACCAGGATTCCAGTGCCGTTGGTCGCCGAGGCGCTCTTGTCGCTGGCGCTCCCGATGGTGTTGCCGGAGATCGTGCCCGTCGTGGTGGCGATGCTCTGGTCGAAGATGTAGATGTCGTCCGACGCGTCTCCGGTGAAGGTGCTGTTGGTGATGCTGTAGCTGCCGGCGGTCGTGCCGGTGTGCGCGCTCGTGCCCAGCTGGTAGAGGACCCCTTGGTCGCCGGCGTTCGTGATCGTGTCGCCCGTCAGGGTGAGGCCGGTCGCGTCGAGCGTGCCGATGTCGTCACCTTGCGCGTCGTTGGTGACGGTCATGTTGCTGAGGCTGATCGGCCCGGTGCTGACGGCCTCCACCTGGGCCGAGTAGCCGGGGTTGCTCAAGGTGGACGCGGTCCCGTTCTGGATCGTCCCGCCGGAGCCCGCGGTGGTCCCGGTGCCGGTGACGGTCAGCCCCCCGCTCGTGCCGGTGTTGTTCAGGTAGATCCCGTGTAACGGGCCGCTCGAGCTCCCGGACGAGATCGACTGGAAGGTCAGCCCCGAGGCGTCGATCGTGGTGTTCTCGACATCGAGCGCGGCAGCCCCGGGAGCGTTCAGCGTGTTGCCGCTGCCGGTGACCTTGACCGTGCCCCCGCCGGTGGCCGTGAACGCTGGGTGCGACCCGGTCGTGGCCACGGTCAGACCACCGGTGAAGCCGATCGTCGCCCCGGTGTTGTTGGTCAGCGAGATGCCGCTGCCGGTGTCGTTGACCGAGCCGGAGAAGCTGACGGTGCCGCCGCTGCGTTGCGTGATCTGGACCGAGTGCGCGGCGGAGTTGATGCTCCCGAAGATATTGATCGTGCCCGAGGCGGTACCGCTGAGGTTGATGCCGTTGTCCGCGGTGTCGCTGTTGCCGTTCATCGAGAAGTTGGTCACGGTCGAGCCGGTGATCCCGGTGACACCGGAGGCCGTCTGGCCCTCGTCGACATGATGAATGACCGTTCCATTGTCGATCGTCACGTCGGCGCCGCTGCTTGCGGTGATGATCGGGTTGACGCCCGAAGCGTCCATGACGTTCTCGGACAAGACATTGAGCCCGTTCGACTGGCCATCGAGGATCTGGCTCGGCTTCAGGGTCAGGTTGCCCGTGTAGGTCTTTTGGCTGGCGCCGCCGAACAGGAAGATGACATCACCGTTGTTCGTGGCCGCGCTGTTGACGCTGGCCAGGTTGTTGAACGGCGAATTGGACTCACCGGTGCCGTTGGTGCCGAGCGCGCTGTCGACGTACCAGACGACGGCGTTGCCGATGTTGATCGTCGCGGTGCCGCTGCTCGTATTGGTTCCGTCGGTCACCTGGAACGTGAACGTGTCGGCCGTGTTATGGGTGCCCACCGGCGGCGTGTACGTAAAGGTGCCGTCGGTGTTCATCGCCACCGAGCCGCCGTCGGCGGTGGTGATCGTGCCGGAGACGGCGCTCACGGTGTCGCCGTTGGGGTCGGTCGAGCCGGTGAGCACCGTGCCGGACGTCGTCGTCGAGGGCTGCGCCGGGCTGGTACTGACCCCGAACACGGTGTTGCCGATCGCGCCACTGAAGCTGGGCGAGCCGGCAGTGGGGGCGCCGTTGTTGACGCTGATCGAGACCGTATTGGTCGTACTCTCCGACTTTCCGATGTCGCCGGTTTTGCCCTGGTCATTGATCGTCGCCGTCAACGTGTCCGCGCCCGCGTAGTTCTGGTCTGGCTCGTAGGTCATGCCGTCGAGCGCCGTGTTGATGTCGGCGATCGTCCCGGTGAACGTCATCGATGAGGACCCGTTGCTGGTGCTGTTCTGGAAGGTGAGGCCGCTCGTGCTGGCCAACGTCAGCGTGCCGTGGGCGACGCTCAGGGTGATCTGCTCGGAGTTGCCGTTGGCGTCGGAATCGCTGGCGCTCAGCGCATTGCTGTTGGCTGACGAGAACGTCAGCTGGTTATGGGTGCTCGAGGTGTCGTTGGCGGCCACGCTCTGCGAGCCGGGCACGACGATCGCCGGCGCCTGGTTGATGTGCAGGATTCTGACATCGCCGGGCGATGAGCCGGTGCCTTCCTCTGAGACGACGGCCGTCGTCTGGTCCGGTGTGACGGCCACCGCGTCAGGGGTATTCCCCATAGGGATCGGGTTTCCGACGACCGTGTTGGTCGTCCTGTCGATCACATTCATGGTGCTATCGGCGGGGCTGGCGCTATCGCCCGAGTTGGCGACCAGCACCTCGTCGAGCGACGGCACGTCGGCGATCCCGTACGGATGCGCCCCCACACTGATGGTGTGCGTCACCGTCGGATTCGTTTTGTCGGCAAGGTCCAGCACACTGACCGAGCCGGGGGTCGCGCCCTGGGCCGTCGCGTTGGCGACGTATCCGGTGGTGCCGTGCACCGCGATGTACGCCGGGTAGGTGCCCACCGTCGCGACGTTTGGCTCCACCACCGGCGGATTCGGAAGCAGGTCGACCACCTCGGTGGTCCCGTTGCGGACGTTGTTGACATACAGCGCGTCGCCGTCGGGCGAGGACGCCATCTCCGACGGCTCCGGGGTTGGGGTCCCCGACAGGGCGATCGTGCGCGTGACCATCGCCGTCGACGGATTGACGACGCTGATCGTTCCCGACGTCAGGTTGGCGACATAGACCAGGCGGCCGACCTGGATCACCCCATCGGGGTGAGAGCCCACCTCCACCGTCCGCACCTGCGCCGGATTGGTCGAAAGGTCCACGATGCTCAGCGAATTGCCCTTGAAGTTCGGCGACGTACGCTGTCGACCCGTCGGGGCTGAGCGCGATCGCGTTCGGGAACGACCCCACTGTGATGGGGGAGCCAACCACGGAGCCCGACGCCAGGTCGACCGCGCTCAGGGAGTTGTCGTTGGAGTTGGTGACGTACGCCGTCGTATCGGTCGTCGCGACGCCCGTCGGCAGCTTGCCCACCGTCACCGACCTACCCGGCACCGCCGTGACGAGCCGGGCGCTGCGCTGCGTGCCGGCCGTGCTGGAGGACGCAGCCGGCGGCGCTACGTTCGGGGGCAGCCCGTCGGCCATGCCGTCGGTCGCTGCGCTCGCCGCCGACGCCAGCCCGCCGCACATTGCCATCGCCGACAGGACCGACAGCAGCACCCTCAGTCGCATCCGACACCCCATCTGTTGACTCGGTAGCCCTCTCTCTTGCGGCGCGTCCTGGCCGCGGGCCGGCTCATCCTACCCTTTGCGCGCTTCCCGGGCAACCCGACCCCTTTGCGCGATGTCCATCTCTTCTGTCCCTTGCGCGATCTCACCTCCGTGTGTCCTCGCTGCCCGCATCCGTCCGTTTGCTGGGCGTCCGACCTTCTTGCCGTCCGCCCAGCCCGGCGATTGAGCCTTCGCGTTCCCCCGTCCGTCGTGGCCGGCATTGTCCCCTGTGTCAGTTCCGCCAGCGTGCCCAGCCTGCGAATCGTGGGCCCCTCATAAACGGCGGTCTCGTCGGCCTTGACGGAACCGCGCACGTCGGTTGATGGTGATGTATCCATACGGCCAACGGTAGCTGGGCGGGCAAATCGACGTCGCAACGGCCTCGTCTGGCGGCGGCGGGCCGCGGGTCAACGGGCCTGAGCCGCCAACCAAGCGCCGTGGAGCACGGCGATCGAGCCGTAGAGCGGGTTAGGGGCACGCCACGCCTCGCGAAGCCGTTCGGGATCGACCACTTGGCGGTCGACGCCGCGTTCCGTCCCACGCCTCGGCGAACGCCCGCGCACCCGAGCGCCAGAAGGCGCGTCCGAACTCGGCCTTGCCGCGACGGGCGAGCACGGCGTCGGGCAGGGTCCCGGAGAAGATGGCCCGCATCACCGCCGTCCGATCGCCCAGCCCAGCGGCTCCCCCGGCGTGCGCCAGAGCGGACACAAACCTCGTGTCAAGCAGCGGGTTTACGACCGCCACCTGACGGATCGGACCCGAGCGCCGTCGTAGGCATGGACAGCCATCCGCAGCCGCCGGGTGTGTCCGAGGAAGGCGAGCCGGTGATCCCAGCGGCGCGGCTCCGCCGCCGTCCGACGGCGGACGACGCGGTTCAGAGCCCGCTGAGCGTCCGGGCGCAACCACGGCGCGACGCGGAGAGGGCCGGGGCGCGCATCACCCGGCGCCGGATCGGCCGCGGAGCCAGCGCCACGGCCACCCGCGCCGCATCCCGCGGCACGGGCCGAACCCGGCCGTACAGGACCGACTGCGCCCGTTCCCACCGCCAGTGGCCCAGGATGCCGTCGCCGTCGAAGCCCGTCAGGAGGCTGCCACCGCGGGCGCGCTCCAGGCACCGGCACGAAGAAGAACGCGTTGGGCGGATACAGCAGGCCGTGGGTGAGCAGGGCGTCACGAGCGATCTCGCCGAGGAGGTCGAGCTCCTCGGTGATCTCGATCACCTCCCAGCGGGTGAGACCGAGATGGTCGACGACGAGCTCCTGCCACTCCCTCTCCTCCGTGGAAGCGACCTCGGCGAAGCGCTGGGTGACCGGGATCGGGTCGGCGAGGCCATGGCGCCGAGCGGCATGGACGGCGGCCGCCAGCACGCCTGAGGAGTCGCGACCCCCGGAGAAGCTGACGTACGTGGGCCCGCGCGCCAGGACGTCCGTGATCACCGTGATCAGCGCCTCGAAGGGCTCGGGCTCGGCCGGGACGATCGTGAACGTCGTGGCCTCCTCGGTGTCGATCACGAACCCGGCGGCCGCCTCCAGCGGACTCAGGGGGAGGGCCCGCAACGGTGATTGACCGGCGGGCGACGTCTCCGGCTCGAAGTCACGATGAGCGGCCATGTTGTCAAGGATGCTCGATCGGGCGGACCGAGCGGAGCTTCAGACGTTTATGCTGGTCGGTGGTCGCGTGGGGCGGCCCGGCGTGAAGCCAGGAGCGCACAGAAATGGGGTCGCGGTGAACAGAGTCGTAGGCAACAGCCGTGCCGTCGGTCGCGTGGTGACATGGTGCGCGGTCACCCTGATGGTGGGGCTCGGGGTGATCGACGTCCCGTCCGCGGTGGCCCGCACGCACTTCGCGATTCCCCCCACGGTCGCACCCGTATCCCACGCGGCTCACGTGAAAGCCGGCGGCGTGAGAGCCATGCTGGCCAGCGCGTCGGTGGGCACGACGGTGAGCGTGGGCAAGCTGCCGACGGGCGTGGCGACGACCGATTCGACCGCGTACGTCACCAACTCCAGCGACAACACTCTCAGTGTGGTCGACCTCGCGTCGGGCTCGGTGACGGCGACGATCCCGGTGGGTTCGTTCCCGAACGCGGTCGCGCTCAACACGACCGGCACGACGGCGTACGTCGCGAACTTCAAGGGCAATTCGCTGAGCATCGTGAACCTCACGACCGATGCGGCGCAGACCGTGCCGGTGGGCTCTCATCCGGACGGGGTGATCCAGGTCGGCTCGCTGGTCTATGTCGCCAACCTGACGTCGGGGACGATCAGCGTCGTCGATCCGTCGACGGCATCGGTGACGGGCACGATCACCCTGCCGGGAACCAGCCCGGAGCCGTCGGAAATGGCGTCCTCGTCCGATGGGCACACGCTGTACGTCAACGACGTGCGCTACTCGAGGACCGATGTGGTCGACCTGGTGCCGGGGCCGCCCGCGGCGGAGTCAACCGGCCTCACGGTGGGCACCTACCCGGCGTACATCGCGGTCCACGGCACGACCGGCTATGTCGCCAACGCGACGGCGCAAGGCGCGACCCCCGGGTCGGTCAGCGTCCTCAACCTGGCCACCAAGACGGTGACGGCCACGATCAGCGTGGGCGCCCATCCGTACGGGATCGCCGCCGTGCCGTCGCTGAGCGAGGTCCTGGTCGCCAACTCGGGCGACAACAACATGAACGTGATCGACACGACGAACAACACGGTGCTCGCCACGGCGACCCTGGGCACCACGCCCGACGCCGTCGCCGTGACTCCGAACCAGCGGACGGCGATCATCTCCAACGAGGGTGACAACACCGTCACCATAGTCCGCGTCAACACGCTGGCGAGGCTGTCGGACCAGACCGGCGGCGCGACGATCCAGTCCACCAACTCCCAGAACTACGAGAGCCAGTACTCCCGGTATGACGACCAGGCGGCCGACGACTTCCAGGTTGCCGTGACCGCGCCGTCGATCTCGTGGCGCATCACCGGGGTCGTCGCCAACGGCAGCTACGCAAACGCCACCCCGCCCGGCCCGGCGGACTCCTTCAACGTCTACGTCTACGCCGACACGGCGAGCCACCTGCCGGGTGCGCTCGTCTTCTCGCAGATTGGAATCCCGCAGATTGCCGACGACGCCACGGGCGACGTCACGCTGCCGCTCAGCCCGGCCGCGACGCTCGCGCCCGGCCGCTATTGGCTTTCGGTGCAGGCCAACCAGACGTTCAGCACGCACGGGGGCTGGTTCTGGGATGACCGCGCCCCGCAGACGCTGTCGCCCGCCGCCTGGCAGCAGCCGGGCAACTCGTCGGGGCTCGGCTGCCCAACGTGGGGAGTGCGCTACGTGTGCGAGCCCCTGAGCACCGCCGCCTACCCCGACCAGGCTTTCGCCCTCATTGGCGGGGAGAGCTCATCGCCCGGCGCCGGAACGGCCGGCGCCAGCATCCAGGCCCAGTCGCTCGCCGCCCCGGGGCCGGCGCCCGCGGCGCCTCCCGGCGCGGCAGCGCCAGCGACGACGCCGGTCATGGTCCTGACCGCGGCGTCGGCGAGGTCGCCACAGGCGGCGCACCGGGCCAGATCCCCCCGCCACCGCGCACGTCGACGGCATCGTGCCCGCCACTCCGCCAAGCCTCGCTCGCGCCACCGGCATCGGCACGCACGGGATTACGCTATGGGGGATGCCCGCCTCCTCCCGTGACCCGTACGCGACGCTGGGCGTGGCTCGCTCAGCCGACGACGCCGAGGTGCGCGCGGCCTACCGCCGGCTCGTGCAGCTGCACCACCCGGATCACAACGGCGGGTCGGCGGAATCGGCGCGACGGTTCGAGGAGGTCCAGGAGGCCTACGCAGAGGTGCGGCGCCAGCGGCAGTCCGGCGCCGGCCGATCAGCGGCGCAGGGCAACCGGCGTCCGTCGACCTCGGGGACGCCGCGGGACGACGGACGACATCGGCTCGCGGCTGGCGGCGATGGAGGCCGAGCTGCGGGCGGCTCGCGATGACGCGATGCGGCGCGCCCGCGAAGCCGCGGCCCAGGCGGCGGCTCGCGCTCGCGACGCGCGCGATCGCCCCTCCGACGAAGAGCTCGGCTACATCACCACCGACGACAGCTTCTCCAAGATCCTCTCCGACGCCGCCTCGGGGATCGCCGAACGGCTCACCGAGGCCGAGCAGGAGGCCCGGGACTCGCCGGTCACCAAGCGCTTCGCCGATCTCATCGACGAGCTCGGGTCCAAGCTGACCGGCAAGCCGCCCGACCGCAGTTAGATCCCGCCCCGGGGCACGGTGTGGACGAACATCGAGCCGCGCGCCTCGCCGGTCAGCTCGAGCTCGGCGATCGCCTCGCGCACGCCCGGGAAATGGGGGTTGGCGTAGTCGTCGAAGGCGACGGCGGCGCCGGGAGCGAGCACCGGGCGCCAGGCGAGCACCTCGGCGATCGTCGCCTCGCGCTCATGCGAGCTGTCGATGTAGAGCAGCTCGACGGGGGTGGCGTCCCGCGGCCCCTGCACCCCGTCGCGGATCTCGAGCTCGACGCGGCGCCGCACCGGCTCGTCGACGAGCGTCAGGTACCGGCGCGGCTCCTCGCGGTCGATGATGTCCAGCGTGCAGACGATCCGGTTCGGGTCGGCGAGAGCGAGCGAGATCGCCGTCCATCCGGTCGCCGTGCCGAGCTCGACGACCCGGCGGCGGCCATGGGCGAGGTCCAGCAACGCCCGCAGGTCAGCCGGTCGGGTGACCGAGGTGATGCTGAACATGTCGTCGGTCCGCCACGCCAGGCGCCGGGCGCGCGCCTGAAAGACGGCGACGCGCGGCGGCAGCACCCGCAGACCAGCGTGCCAACGTGCCTCGACGACCGCCCGCCGCGCCCATCGGCGCAGCTGCTGGGGGGTCGGCGGCGCGGGCACGCGCCGATCTTGTCAGTCGCGCAGGGCGGCCAGAGCCAGCACCGTCAGGTCGCCGACGTGATCGGCCTGGGCGGACCATGCTTCCGAGTAGGCGGGCGCTTCGGGGCGTGGGTCGGTCAGGCGCTGAGCGTGCTCGAGCGCGGAACGCAGTTGGGTGGAGCGGGAATCGGGGCGGGGCGGGGTCATGGGCAATGTCCGTTCTGAAGTCGGGAACTGTGCCTCTCGCAACCCTCGTGACATCACGGTAGACCCGGAAAGCCATAAGTACCAATACCTGTTCACGGCTGGAGCGATAGGTGATACTTATGTCACCGTGAACCTGCGCCAGCTCGAGTACTTCGTGGCGATCGCCGAACTGGGATCGCTGACCCAGGCGGCGGACCGGCTCCTCGTCTCCCAGCCGTCCCTCTCCCAGCAGATCCGCACGCTCGAGGCCGAGCTCGGCGGCCCCCTGTTCGAGCGCCTTCCCCGCGGCGTGCGCTTGACCGCCGCCGGCAACGAGCTGCTCGGCGAGGCCCGGGCGACCCTCGCCCACGCCCAGCGGGCACGCCGGGTGGTACGCCGCGCGCTGGAGCTCGAGGTCGGTCAGCTGGAGGTGGCGGTGACGAGCTCGGCGGCGCTCGGCATCCTGCCGGCGGTCCTGCGCGATTGGCAGGGGCGCCACCCCGAGATCGAGGTCAGCCTCCTGGAGTTCCCGCACCGCCGCGCGCTCGAGGAGGCAGCGCGCGACGGCGCCGGCGACATCGCCGTCGGCTCGACGCCCGAGGCGTGGAGCGGTGACGTCGAGCGTCTCGGCTGGGAGGAGATGGTCCTCGTGCTTCCCGACGGCGACCCGCTGCTGCAGCGCGACGCGATCGGGCTCGCCGAGCTGGCCGACCGCCGCTGGGTCCACTTCGCTCGCGCGCACGGCCTGGCCGCCGTCGTCGACTTCTGCTGCGCGGCCGCCGGGTTCGCCCCGCGGGTCGCGGTGCGCACCAGCCAGGTGGCCGCCGCGCCCCCGTTCGCCGCCGCCGGCATCGGGCCCGCGCTCGTGCCCGAGCACATCGTTCCCGCCGCCCTGCAGCGGCTCGTCCGCCCGGCGACGCCGCGCCCGGTGCGCGCCGTCTGCGCGTTCACCCGGGGCGAGTGGACGCCGCTGACGAGCGCGTTCCTCGACACGCTGCACAGCTTCCCGTGGGGACCGAAGCCCCCCGACGCTCTCGACCTCTAAGCCCCCCGGCGTACCTCCCGGCGCATCGCCCGCGCCACGTAGTCATCGACGCTGTATCGCTCCTGGCGCCATGGATCACCGCGGTGGTGATAGCCGTTGCGCTCCCAGAAGCCCAGCTCGTCGTGGTCGAGGACCTCGAGGCGCTGGATCCACTTGGCTGATTTCCACAGGTAGAGGTGCGGCACGAGCAGGCGGGCCGGTCCCCCGTGCTCGGCCTCGAGCGGCGCGCCGTCGGCCTGGTAGGCGATCAGGGCGGGGTGCTCGAGCACGTCGCTCAGCGGCAGGTTGGTCGTGTAGCCGCCGTAGCAGTGGGCGAGGAGGTGGCTGGCCTCGGGCACGGGGCGAGCCCGCTCGACGAGCGTCCGCACGTCGACGCCCCGCCACGCCATGCCGAACTTCGACCAGCGCGTGACGCAGTGGATGTCGCCCGACCAGTCGGTCGCCGGCTCGGCCACGAGCGCCTCCCAGCGCAGCACGTAGGACTCGGCGACGGCGCCGTCGACCGACAGGAGCCACTCCTCGGTCGACACCCGCGGCGTCGCTCCGACGGTGAGCACCGGCCATTTGACCGTCGGCGACTGGCCGGGGGGCAGGCGATCGGGGTCGATGCCCAGCGCCGCGGCCCGGCGCCGGCCGCGGTCTCCGAACATGCGGGGGGTGATCGTCATCGCCCCATTGTGGCGCGGCTATGTTCGATGACTACCGAACTTTGCGAATGAACGAAAGAGGCCCGTGATGGCGAGCATGAGAGCAATGGTGGTCAAGGAGGCGGGGGGCGACTTCGAGCTCGAGGAGCGCGAGGTCCCCGAGCCCGGGTTTGGCGAGGCGCTGGTGCGCGTCCACGCCTGCGGCATCTGCCACAGCGACTCGTTCGCCAAGGAGGGCGGGTATCCGGGCGTGTCGCACCCGCTCGTCCCCGGCCACGAGATCGCCGGTGAGATCGCCGCCCTCGGCGAGAACGTCGAGGGCTGGGAGGTCGGGCAACGTGTCGGCGTCGGCTGGTTCGGAGGCAACTGCGGCTACTGCGAATGGTGTCGCCGCGGCTCGCTGATCGACTGCGAGAACATGGGCATTCCCGGGATCACCATGGACGGCGGCTACGCCGACTACGTCGTCGTCCGCGCCTCGGCGCTCGCCTCGATGCCCGACGACCTCGGCTTCGAGGACGCCGCGCCGCTGCTGTGCGCCGGGATCACGACGTTCAACGCGCTCAAGACGAGCGGCGCTCCCGCCGGCGGCCGCGTGGCCGTGCTCGGCGTCGGCGGCCTCGGCCACCTCGGCGTCCAGTTCGCCGCCAAGCTGGGCTTCGAGACAGTCGCCGTCGCCCGCGGCACCGCGAAGGCGGATCTCGCCCGCACGCTCGGCGCCCATCACTACATCGACAGCACCGACGGTGACCCGGCGCAGGCGCTCCAGGCCCTCGGCGGCGCCGATCTGATCGTCTCGACGGTGACCAGCTCCGACGCGATGGCGGCCGTGTTCGGCGGCCTGCGCCCCGGCGGCACGCTGCTCGTCGTCGGCGCCTCGATGGATCCGATCGCCGTCCCCGCGGCCGGCTTCATTGGCGGCGCCAAGGGCCTGCGCGGCCACGCCTCGGGCACGTCGAAAGACTCGGAGGACACGCTGGCCTTCAGCGTTCTCCAGAGCGTCGCGCCGATGATCGAGACCGTCCCGTTGGAGCAGGCGGCCGAGGCCTACGAGAAGATGATGAGCGGCGACGCGCGCTTCCGGATGGTTCTCACGACCGGCGCATGATGCGGCGGGCCCTGGTCACGGGAGCGGCCCGGCCGGGCGGAATCGGCGCGGCGATCGCGGCGCGCCTGCGCGACGACGGCCTCGAGGTAGTCACCCTGGACCGCGAGCCGGGCTGCACGTTCACCGTCGATGTCACCGCCGACGCGCTGCCCGACCTGCACGACATCGATGTGCTCGTGGCCAACGCCGGTCTGCCGACGATCTTCGGCGCCGCGCACACGCTCGCGCTCGAGCGCTGGCGCCACGACATCGAGGTCAACCTCACCGGCAGCTTCCGCGTCGTCCAGGCGTGCCTGGCCGGGATGCGCGAGCGCCGCTATGGGCGGATCGTCGTCATCTCCAGTGTCGCCGCCGCCTTCGGGATGCCCGCCCAGGTCGCCTACAGCGCCAGCAAGGCGGGCCTGCTCGGGATGGTCAAGACCGTCGCCGCCGAGAACGCCGAACGCGGCATCACCGCCAATGCGATCCTGCCCGGGCTCGTCGACAGCTCCGGAGTGATGGCCATGCCGGAGGCGATCATCGAGGCCTGGCGGACGCGGATCCCCACCGGCCGGCTGGTCACGCGCGCCGAGGTGGCGGCCGCCGCCGCCTTCCTCGCGTCGCCGGAGGCGGGGAGCATCACCGGCCAGGAGCTCGTGATCGACGGCGGCCAGACGCTCAACGCGCTCTCGGTGACGAGCAGCGTCGTGCGCGAGGATGCCGTCTCATGACCGTGCGCGCCGTCGGCATCAACCACATCGCCTTCGAGGTGACCGACCTCGACGCGACGCTGGCCTTCTACGAGCGCTTCTTCGAGGTGCGTCTGCGCGGGCGTCGCCAGCGGATGGCGTGGATCGATCTCGGCGACCAGTTCATCGCGCTGAGCGTCACCGGCGAGGTCACACCGGACACAGGCCGCCACGTCGGTCTGGTCGTCGACGACAAGGAGGCGCTGCGCGCCGCGCTCGCCGACGCCGGGTACGACGTGGCGCCCTCCGGCTCGCTGCGGGTCCGCGATCCGAGCGGCAATCAGCTGGAGATCGTCGACTACCGTGACGTGCAGTTCTCCAAGACCGACGCGGTGCTGCGGGCGATGGATCTGACCGGGCTCGAGAAGTCCGAGGATGCCCGCGCCGAGCTGCGTGACAAGAACATGATCGACGACTAGCAACCACGAAGGGACCGCATGGCGATCACCACCCGCGAATCCGAGCAGATCGAATCCGCCAACTCCTCCGGACGCACCCCGGTCGTGTTCATCCACGGGCTGTGGCTGCTGCCGTCCAGCTGGCAGCCGTGGGCGCAGCTGTTCGAGGAGTCGGGGTACGCGGCGGTGACCGCATCCTGGCCCGACGATCCTGAGACCGTGCAGGAGGCTCGGGCCAACCCGGACGTGTTCGCGGGAAAGACCGTCGGTCAGGTGGCCGACCACGTGGCCGAGGTGATCGGCGGGCTGTCGGCCAAGCCGGCGGTCGTCGGCCACTCGTTCGGCGGCCTGCTCGCCCAAATCTCGGCCGGGCGCGGGCTCAGCGCAGCCACGGTGGCGATCGATCCGGCCCCGTTTCGCGGCGTGCTGCCGCTTCCCATCTCCGCTCTGCGCTCGGCGATGCCGGTCCTCGCCAATCCGGCCAACCGCAAGCGGGCGGTGACGCTCACCTTCGAGCAGTTTCGCTACGGCTGGGCCAACGCCGTGTCCGAGAACGAGGCCCGTCAGCTCTACGACGAGTTCCACGTCGCGGCCCCGGGGGCTCCGCTGTTTCAGGCGGCGACCGCCAACCTCAACCCGTTCACCGAGGTCAAGGTTCCCGACCACGGCGACCGCGGGCCGCTGCTCATCATCTCCGGCGGCGCCGATCGCACGGTGCCGTGGGCGATCGCCAACGCGTCCTACAAGCGCCAGAATCGCCACTACGGCGTCACCGAGATCACCGAGGTTCCCAACCGGGGGCACGCCCTGACGATCGACAGCGGCTGGCGCGAGGTCGCAGACACCGCGCTCGCGTTCGTCAAGCGCTTCGTCTAGCGGCGGCCAGCGCCCGGGCCCACCACACGAGATCGTCGAGGACCCTCGTCAGGCGATCATCGAGGGGCGCCAGCAGCTCGGGATCGAAGGGATCGGCGCGCATCGCCGGGACCATGAGGTCAGGAAGGATGTGGATCGCGTGGCGAAGCGGCGCCATCTCCAGCTCGACGGCGACGAGGCGCAGCTGCTCGATCGCGCGCGCCCCGCCGACATTGCCGTAGCCGGCGAAGGCGATCGGCTTGCGGTTGAGCTCGGGGAACACCTGATCCAGGGCGTTCTTCAGCGACGCCGGATAGCCGTGGTTGTACTCGGAGGTGACCACCTGAGGCGAGGTCCGTACGCGCGGCCAGGCGGCTCTCCAGCCAGGCCGCGGGGCGCTCGCTGAAGCGACCCTCGCGGGTGGTGCCGACGATGAGGAGGATGCGGGGCATCGTTCGATGGTAGGTCGACGATGCCCACGTTTGAGCCGCGAAACTGCCACGTTTTCGGGAACCGGGTGCAGACCATTGTCCGACGTCCGAGCGGCTCGCCATGCCTCGCCCTGTCCGCGTCGCCCTCATCGTCCTCGGCGGCTGGGTGGCAGGATGCGAGCTGCGCGCCCTGGGGGTGAGCTGGCTCCCGGTCGGTCCGGTCAAGTGGCTGCACCTCGTGGCGATGGGAGCGGGCGCGGCGCTCATCCTGCTGCGAGCCGCCCGGCGGCGCCACGAGCGCACGGCGTGGCTGCTCCTCGGGCTCGGGGTCAGCGCGTGGGTCCTCGGCGAGCTGTACTTCACCGCCGTCCTGTGGTCCGACGCCTCCCCGCCGGTTCCGTCGCCGGCCGACGCCGGGTACCTGTCGCTGCCGCCGCTCGTGTTCGCCGGCCTCCTCGTCCTCGCCCGCTCGCGGATCCGCGGTCTGCCCAACACGCTGCTGCTCGACGGCGTGACCGCCGGCCTGGCCGTCGGCTCGGTCAGTGCCGCGGTCGTGTTCAAGCCGGTCCTCCGCGCCATCGGCGGCCACCCGATCGCGGTCGCCACCAACCTCTGCTATCCCGTCGCCGACCTGCTGCTGCTCGGTTTCATCTGCGGGCTGCTGGCGATCGGACGCCGGCGGCTGGATCGGCGGTTCACGGTGCTGGCCGCCGGCATCATCTGCTTCTGGGCGTCGGACACCGTCTACCTGGTCAAGGCGGCGCAGGGCACGTGGCAGTCCGGCGGCCCGTATGACCCCGGGTGGTGGACGATCGCCATCTGCTTTGCCGCCGCGGCCTGGATCCAGCCCGGCAGCGGGCGGACGGCGCTGCGCGATCGGGCGCTGATCAGCATCCCGATCGGCTTCGGACTGCTCAGCCTGACGGTGCTCGTGGCCGGCACGCTCATCGACGTGTCGCTGCCCGCCGTCGGGCTCGCGTGCGGGGCGCTGCTATCGGTGCTCGGCCGGCTGGCGTTGACGTTCCGCGCTCACCAGGCGGCCCTGGAGCGCACCCGCGACGAGGCGTTCACCGATCCACTGACCAGCCTGGGCAACCGCCGCGCCCTGGCCAACGCCCTGCGCAGCCGGCTCGATGACCCCCGACCAGCGCCGATGATCCTGGCCCTGTTCGACCTCGACGGCTTCAAGAGCTACAACGACAGCTTCGGGCACGCCGCCGGCGATGCCCTGCTGCAGCGCCTCGCCTCCGCGCTGCGCGCCGTGCTCACCGCTCCCGCGAGCGTCTACCGGATGGGCGGCGACGAGTTCTGCGCGCTGCTGCCGGGCGGCGACGAGGGCGAGGCGCTGCTGCGAGCGGCCTCGGCGGTGCTCACCGACCACGGCGACGGGTTCGCGATCTCGGCCTCGCTGGGCAGCGTGCGCCTCCCCGACGACACCGACGACGTCGACGAGGCGCTGCGCCTCGCCGACCAGCGGATGTACGCCGAGAAGCACGGGGTGCGCAGCGCCAGCGCCGCCCACGAGGTCAAGCGCGCGCTGCTCTCGGCGCTCGCCCAGCGCGATCCCGAGCTCTCCACCCACCTCGACGATGTCGGCCGCCTCGCCGAGGAGGTCGCCCGGGCGCTCGGCTGCGGCCCGGCGCTCGTCGAGCGGGTGCGGATCGCCGCCGAGCTGCACGACGTCGGCAAGATGGCGATCCCCGAGGCGATCCTCTCCAAGCCGCGGGCGCTCAGCGAGGGGGAATGGGCGCTCATGCGACAGCACACGGTGGCCGGCGAACGGATCATCGCCTCCTCCCCCGCGCTGGCCGACGTCGCCCCGCTCGTGCGTTCCTCGCACGAGCGCTGGGACGGCACCGGCTACCCCGACCGCCTCCGGGCCGAGGAGATCCCGCGCGGCGCCCGGATCATCGCCGTCTGCGACTCCTACCACGCGATGACCTCCGACCGCGCCTATCGCCGGGCGCTGAGCCGTGACGAGGCGCTCGCCGAGCTGCGCGCCGGCGCCGGCACGCAGTTCGACCCCGAGGTCGTCGACGCGTTCCTGCGCCACGCGTCCGGCACCGAACCGGCACCCGAGGCGTTCGCCGGCCGCTGACATCGCATCCGATGGCAGCGACGTCCGCGCCCCGGCGACGAGAAATCTCATTTCCCTTTATCTCGACCTGCGATCATCACTGTCATGAGTGATTTTGAAGATCGACTGCGAGCAATCGCCAAGGACATCAGCCAGTCGGTGGAGCGCAACATCGACCAGGTCGCCGAGACGTTCGGAGTCGATGCCGAGCGGGCCCGGCAGTTCGCCGACGCCGCTGGACAATGGCTCAACGATCACGTCGAGGGCGGCGAGGAGCTGTTCGGCCGGGCGACGTCGCAACCGGGCCAGCACGGCCGGGCCGGGCGGACCGATGCGCCGGCCCAGGCCGACGACGAGACGGCCAACCGCTCCTCGCGACCCGGACCGCATCCGCTCGATCTCCCGACCCCCGCCCAGGGGCTGGCCCTGAGCGCGCTCGACTCCGGACGCTGGACGGTCCGTCCCGGTTCCAACATGCTGGTCAGCACCGGCGAGGGGCCCGGCCCGGTGCAGGCCGCCGAGCTCGTCTCCGAGCTGCGGGGCCGCGACTGGATCAGGGCCGACGGGGAGCTGACGCTCGTCGGGCGCCGCGCCCTCGGCCGGTGGTGCGACGCCGCCGAGACCCCGGCCGCCGCCGACCGTCCGGTCCCCTCCGACCCCAGCTGACCGCTCCGCCCGCGCCGCGCGCGTGGGCGAGCGATGAGGGAGCGCGCGTTTCGCTAGCGTCGTGCACCGTGGCCCCCGCCTCGCCCAGCTTTCGTTTCGTCTGCGTCCCCGCCGCGCTCGCCGGCGCCCCCGCCGGATGGGCGCGCGAGATGCTGCGCGAGGGCGAGATCGCGCTGCTGCCCGGCGCCCGGGGCCTGCCCGCCGTCGACGAGGTCGCCCACGAGCTCGACGCCGTCAGCGTCGCCGTCGTGCGCGGCGAGAGCGATCCCGAGCGCCAGGAGCGGACGGTCATCGAGTATGCCCAGGCGCTCCCCCTCGTGTGGGTGGGGGCGAGCTTCAGCGAGGCGGCCACCCGGTGGGCGCATGACCGCGGGCCGATGACGCTGCTCGTCGAGGCCGGCGGTCCGCTGAGCGACGACGAGCGGCGGCGGATCGATCGCTTCGTGGCCACCCTCGGGCGCCAGTCCGAATAGGCCCGGCGGCGTCGTGAAGGCCGCCCTCTTCTCGATCGTCCCCTACGAGCGACCGGTCGCTTACCGTGGCTGGCCGGTGCCGGGCGCCGACTACGACGCCGAGACCGCCCACGCCTCGATGCAGCGCGCCCTGGACTTCTTCGCGCTCGCCGACGAGATCGGCTTCGATTGGGTCAGCGTCGCCGAGCATCACTACGCCCCGGGATCGCTGACGCCCAACCCGATGGTCATGGCCGGCGCCGTCGCCCAGCGGGTCACGCGAGCGAAGATCGCGCTCCTGGGCTCGAACATCCCGATCCAGAACCCCGTCCGCGTGGCCGAGGAGTTCGCGATGCTCGACACCCTCACCGGCGGACGGGTGATCGCCGGCATGCTGCGCGGGACCTCGAACGAGTACGTCACCTACGGCGTTAATCCGGCCGAATCCCGCGAGCGCTTCACCGAGGCGCTGGCGCTGATCGTGCGCGCGTGGACCGAACCCCAGCCGTTCGGGTGGCTGGGCCGCTACTACGAGTACCGCACGATCTCGATCTGGCCGCGCCCCGTCCAGGCGCCCCATCCACCGATCTTCATGTCGATCTCCAGCCCCGAGATGGCCGAGTTCGCCGCTGCCCATCGGATCAGCGCCGGGCTGGCGGTGACGACGGTGCCGCGGGCGCGCGCGTCGCTGCGGGTCTACCGGGAGGCGGCGGCCCGCCACGGCTGGGAGCCCTCCGGCGACGAGATCCTCTACCGCGCCGCCGTCCACGTGGCGCCCACCGACGAGGAGGCGTGGGCCGACTGCGCGCCGTTTGCCACCCCCGACCGGCCGGTGGGGGCGCTCAGCATGGCCAACCCGGCGATCGACGAGGCCGTGGCCGGCGCCGGCTACTACGGTCGCGAGACGGCCGCCCAGCGCGCCCGGGTGGCGTCGGCCGGCGACCTGCGCGAGCGGCTGGACACCGGACAGCTGCTCGCCGGGGCGCCGTCGACGGTGGTCGGTCAGGTCGAGTCGGTGGCTCGTGAGCTGGGCGCGGGGATTCTCGAGCTGGCCTTCATCGCGCCGTCGCCGGACAAGCGCCGGCGCGCCATCGAGCTGTTCGGCGAGCATGTGCTGCCGCGGATGCGCTCGCTATGACCGCGTTCGCCGAGCGCGAGGTACGGGCCGATGGGTTTGCCATCCGCTATGTCGAGGCGGGCGACGGACCGGTGCTCGTGTGCTTTCACGGAGCGGGAGGGCTCCGCGTCTCCCCGGGCCACGAGCTACTGGCCCAGCGCCACCGGGTGATCGCCTTCGAGGCGCCGGGGTTCGGCGACTCACCAGTCAACGACCGGTCTCAGACGATGGCCGATCTGGCGGCGACGATGGCAGCGGCGATCGACGCTCTGGGGATCGAGCGCTTCAACCTGTGGGGGACATCCTTCGGAGGCCGCCTGGCGTTGTTTCTCGCGATCGGCCTGGCGCAGGATGACGGCGAGCGCCTCGAGGCGCTCGTGCTCGCCTCACCGGCCGCGATCCTCATCGGCCCGCGGGTGCCGGCCACCCCCGAGCGCCTCTACGTCCATCCTGAGCGCCGGCCGACCGGCGGACCGCCGCCGCCGGAGATCGCGGCCAAGCAGGCGGCGCTCGTCGACCGGCTGATCGACGTCCCGCGCGATCCCGCGCTCGAGGCGGCGATGCGCGAGCTGGCCACGCCGACACTCGTCCTGTTCGGCTCCGCCGACGAGATGACCCCGCCCGAGCTCGGGCGCCACTATCGCGAGCTGTTACCCAACGGCCAGTTCGTCATCGTGTACGACGCCGGCCACGCGCTCGACGGCGATCGGCCCGAGGCGTTCGCGGCGATCGTCACCGACTTCATCGCCCACCACGAGCAGTTCGTCGTGCGCCGGGAGAGCCGCCTGCTCTATCCCTGAGATTCCGGCTGGGAGTAGGCTGCGCTCGTGAGCCGACCTCGAGGGACGGAATCCGGGGACGGCGCGGATAACTTGTCCGCCGACCATCGGCGCGGGGACGAGCTGGCCACCGCCGGCCGGCTGAGCGACGCCGAGGCCGCGTACGAGCAGGCCGCCGACGGCGGGGACGCGGCCGCAGCCGCCAAGCTCGGGGTTCTGCGCGAGCGCCGGGATGATCGCGACGGCGCGCGCGTGGCCTACGAACAGGCCGACCGCGGCGGCGACGGCTTCGGCGCCCTTCGGCTCGGGCTGCTCCTCGCCGCGCAGAACGAGTGGGACGCCGCACGGGTGGCGTTTGACCATGCCAGCGAGCGCGGCGATCAACTGGCGGGCCTTGATCTGCCCCGCGTCCTGCGTGAGCAGACGAGCGACGAGGACGGGCGCTCGATGCCACGGATCCGCGCGTCGGCGTTCACCAATCCGGTGCTGGTGGGGGCGATGACGTTGCTGGTGGCGATGGTGGCGGTGTTCTTGTCGTATAACGCGAACAACGGGCTGCCGTTCGTCCCGACGCGGGAGCTGAAGATGGACATCGCCTCGGGGTCGGATCTCGTGGCCGGCAACGAGGTCCGCGAGGGCGGCTTTCGTGTCGGGTTGGTGCAGCAGCTGACGCCGATCCAATTGAAGAGCGGCCAGGTCGCCGCACAGCTGACGCTGCAGCTGCAGAAGGCCAACGGCAACGTGCCGGTGGATTCAACGGCGGCGATCCGGCCGCGGTCGGCGTTGGGGTTGAAGTACATCGATCTGCATTACGGGACGTCGAAGAAGATGTTCTCCGACGGGGCGACGATGCCGATCGCCCAGACGCGGGTGCCGGTGCAGTTCGAGGACATCTTCCAGGCGTTTGACGCCAAGACACGTCCGGCGATCGACAAGAACCTCGTCGGGTTCGGCGACGCGCTGGCGGGTCGAGGCAGCGCGCTCAACGACACGATCGCGAGCCTGCCGCCGTTGTTGGGGCATCTGCAGCCGGTGGCGGCGTATCTGTCGGCTCCGAGCACGCAGCTGACGCGGCTGCTCAACAACCTCGAGGGGTTCATGGGCACGGTCGCGCCGGTGGCGGGTGTCAACGCGCGGTTGTTTACCGATATGGCGACGACGTTTGAAGCGATCGGCCGTGACCCTCATGCGTTGGAGTCGACGATCGCGAAGTCACCGTCGACGGAGGATGTGACGATCAACTCGCTGAAGGTCCAGCGGCCGTTCCTCGTGGATTTCAATACGCTGGCCAAGCAGTTGGCGCCGGCGACGGCGTCGTTGAAGTCGGCGTTGCCGGTGATCAATCCGGCCGTCGAGCAGGGGACGCGGACGTTGATCCGCACCCCGCCTTTGAACGCGCGTCTGCAGGGGGTGATGACGGCGTTGCAGAACCTGTCGCAGGCGCCGGGGACCAATCAGGCGATCAATGGGTTGGCGAGCACGGTGGCGATTCTCAATCCGATGATCCGGTATCTCGGGCCGTTTCAGACGGTGTGTGATTACTGGAACTACTTCTGGACGTATCTGTCTGAGCACATTTCTGAGCAGACGAGCTTCGGGTTCGCGCAGCGGGTGCTGCTCAACCAGGGCAACCCCCTCCAGCCCAACGCCGTCTCCACTCAGGGAGCGACCGCGCCGGCCAACGGCGGCGGCACCGACTCCGCGCTGACCGGCGGCAACGAGTACCTCCACAGCCAGAACTACGGGGCGGCGATCGACAATCAGGGCAACGCCGACTGCGAGACCGGCCAGCGCGGCTATCCGAAGAAGCTCAACTACTTCGATCCCCAGCACCGCAACCTGGCCACCGACGCGCACACTCCCGGAGACCAGGGTGCGACGTTCGCCGGGCGCAGCCGGGTGCCGGCCGGGGAGACGTTCAGCCGCAACCCGCAGACCGGCCCGCAGCTCGCCTACAACCCGAGCAACCCGTAGCGCGCAGGCGCCGTCGCACACATTCACCGGGACGTGATACGTTTGCTCGGCGCTTAGCGAGCCAGCAGGCGCCTTCTCACTCTCGCGGGGCAACGTCGGGTGAGAACAGCACATCGACGGTGGCACAGCCGTCCCCCACACCAGCCGCATCGACCGTAAGTGGCTCAGCTGCCGGTCTCAACCAAGGACGGAGCAGCGATGAGGGCAACACGAGCACAGGCCGGTTCACAGCTGCATGCGAGCCAGCGCCCGCTGCAAGCCCGCCGAATCACGCGACGCGCGGTATGGGCGGCATTGATCACCGCAGCCGCGCTTGGCGCCGGGGTACCGACGGCGCAGGCGGCATTTCCGGGTCTCAACGGGCACGTTGCCTTCGACCGCACGACGCACGACGCGACCGCGAACGCCACCACCGATCAGATCGGCTCCTACGACGGGCTCAGCGCGACCGTCCTGGCCGGGCCCGGCACCAGCGCTACGTCGCCGGCATGGTCGGCGGACGGCACCAAGCTCGCCTTCGTTGAACCGATGAACTCCGGCACCGAACGTCACATCTTCGTTTCCGACGCGTCTGGAGCCAACCCCCAGGACGTGAGCGCGGCCAGCGGGGCGCCCGGTCCGATCGTCGACACCGCACCGGCGTGGTCGCCGGGCGGACGTTTGGTGTTCGTCGCTGGAAACACCTCGAATAACGGAGGGGATATCACGATCATGAACGTCGACGGCGCGTCGCGTCACGGGCTCGCCTGGGCCTCGGGGGGCGACAACAGTCCGGCGTGGTCGCCGGACGGTACGAGCATCGCGTTCGATCGCGCCGTGAGCTCCGGGTGGGCGAACATCCTCGTCGGCAACGCCGATGGCACCGGGACCCCGGTAAACATCAGCGCCTATAACAACGATCATTCACCGAACTGGTCGCCCGATGGAACGAGCCTCGCATTCCAGCGTTCCGCGGGCCCCAGCAGCCAGATCGTCACTCAGAGTCCAACCGACACGACTGGGGCAACCACGGTGGTTCTGGCCGGCTCGGGTGCGGCCGATCGCTCACCCGCGTACTCGCCCGACGGCAGCAGGATCGCGTTTACGGAGGGCGCCTTTCAACAGACCTCGATCTGGGTGATGGCCGCCGACGGCTCCGGCGCGGCCCAGGTGTTCCCGCCGGCGTCGGCTCCGGCCGGATCGGGCAGTTACGCGCAGGACATCAAACCCGATTGGCAGGTCTCCGGTCCAGCGCCGACGGCAAAGCCGGTGGCAACGGCCGGCCCGACGTTGTCCAACCCGCCGATCGTCCCCAACACCCTGCAGACGAGCGACGGGGCCTGGACGAACTGTGAGACCGCCCATCCGTGCACGTTCGACGTGCAATGGATGCGCTGCGCTGGCGCCTGTGCCGGCGTGGGCGCCGACAGCCATGGCTATGGCCTCACGGATGCCGATGTCGGCTCGACGATCGCCGCCTGCGTGACGGCGTCGAACTCTGCTGGGAGCGCGAACGCGCCGGCCTGTTCGACCGCCGTGGGACCGATCACCTCGGCCTCCGCCGCAAGCGGGACCACCACGGCCCCGACGACGGTTACCGGCACCACCACGATCCCGACTCCGGGCACCCCCGGCACCGCCCCGGCACCCCTCTTCACGCCCTACACGCCGCCCCACCACTACACGGTTCTCGACGCTCCCGGTGGCCTGTTTC
The DNA here is from genome assembly GCA_963744845.1 of uncultured Solirubrobacteraceae bacterium. Taxonomy (GTDB): domain Bacteria; phylum Actinomycetota; class Thermoleophilia; order Solirubrobacterales; family Solirubrobacteraceae; genus Palsa-465. The sequence continues at coordinate 197,014 of CAVUVE010000004.1, read as the reverse complement.
CGGCACCGTCGACTTCGATGGAGCTGTACATCGGCGGCAAGGTCTTCGGTTCGTTCGGGATGAACGACGGAACGCAATTCGTCCAGGGCGATCAGATCCAGGCGAGCAATCTCTGCGGCTACCCCGTCGCGGCCGGCGACGTGTACTGCAGCACAGACATCACCGACCCCAACGGCGCCGAGGCAGGGACGATCTACACGCAGCCCGAGCGCGGGACGCTCCCCACCGACCTCTTGGGCACTTACGACGTCGATCTGGTCAGCACTCTGATACCACGCGCAGCCGGCCAAGCCACGTTCCATGACGACTACGGCAGCTACCAGGTCGTCGCGCCATCTCCGTCGCCTCGGCAGCAGATCAACTTCTCCCTGGGTCAGCTGGCGGGTTCGTTGCGCAGTGATCTGTCGAGCGCGACGCTTCCGGGCGGGCAGGAGTTGCGCTACAAGGGTCAGCCAATCGCCGAGATCCTCAGCGACGGCAAAGTGATTGCCGCGGACCAGGGTCAGATCATTGCTGCCGGTTCGGGGAACGTCATCGCCGCCGGTTCGGGGAACGTCATCGCCGCGGGATCCCACAACCTGATCGTCATGAATCGCGCCGGCCAAGCGGTGGCCATCATCGCCGCAGGTTCGGGGAACCTCACGATTATCGCCACCGACAAGGTGGGCCTCCGAACCCGGGAGGGGAACATCCCCGCGTTCTCCTTCGACACCAGGGCCGCTTCGCCTCAAATTGCCACCGGCTCGTACCGCGTCATCGCCGCCGGCTCCGGGAACGTCATCGCGGCAGGCTCGGGAAACATCATCGCCGCCGGCTCGTACAACATCATCGCCGCCGGCTCCTACAACATCATCGCCGCCGGCTCCGGGAACCTCGGCGACCTCGCGCTGCGCAACGGCGCGACATTCAGCCACCTGGACCCCGGAACGATCGCGACGTCAATGCAGCACGCCCTCGCCGGCGCCGGCAATCTGCAGCTCGGCTTCACTCTCGGCGGCGTGGGAGTTCAGGCCAGCAGCGCCGCGCGCACAACGCTGGCCAGCGGCTCGGCGCGGTTCATTGCCAGCGGTCAGATGCAGCCGGTCGTGCTCCGCATGGGCACCCAGGCGCGGCGCCTGTTCAAGCGACTCGCGATGGCGAATGTGGCTCGCAAGCGCCACCACACCGCGCTACGCAGGCTACGGCTCGTCGAAACGATCGGTTACGCGCCTCGGATCGGCAAACGGCTGTCGTACACACGCACGATCACGATCACGCCGGGATCACAGTCGGTTGCGCTCAAGCACCAGCAGCGGCACTCGTCATGAGACACAGGCCGATGGTCGTCGCCGTCTCAATCGCCGTGCTCGCCATGCTCGCGGTTTCGCTGCCCGCCGTCGCAGGCGCGGCGCCCAGCGCCTGCCAGGGCCCAGCCACGATCTCGGCTGCGAAAGGGATTACCGACCACAACTTCACCGAGCGTCCCGACGCCAACGGCAGCTTCGCCACCCCGCTGGTCACGCCGATGCTCCATCCCGGCCACGCCTACCAGCTCGGTCGTTCGGACGCGACAGTGACCTTCAGGCACGTTCGCTTCGCGATTCAGTCTGGATCCGTGTTCTCGCTCGGCTGCTACGGGCAGGTCGTCGGCGGTCCGCTGCTGCCCTCCCTGCATCTACAAGCCGGGTCAGTTCGCGTCACGGGCTCGGTCGACCACCCCGGTGGGCTCGACACCGTCGAAGCGCTCGCCAATCCAGCGCTCGGCTACGCGCATGCCCTGACCTTCACCGTGAAGCGCACGCTGTCGACGCCGTCGAAGCTGACCGAGACGGGCATGTTCCTCGATGCCCGGGGGTTTCTCGAGGCTCCGCTGGGCAGGACGACCATCACCACCGACGGAGCCGGATACACCAACGTCACCCCCTACGTCGGTCCGAGCCCCGGCACTTGCCGCCATGCCGACAGCGCCGAACTCACGAGCACCAGACGCCAGAACCACAACTTCACCGGTCGCGCCAGCTATCAGGGCCTTCACTAGCGACGTACCTACCCGGGCCGGCGGGAGCGCTCAGCGTCACGGCGGGGAGCGGCCCGGATGTCACACCGGCGACGACGGCCGGGCCAGTCCCTCGGCGAGGTCGCCGAACCCGGGAGCGATGATCGCGCCCGGCTGGGCCATCAACTCCTCGGCGACGAGCGCCTCAGTGGTCAGCAGCAGCGCGCCCACCGACGCGGCGTGCTGGATCGTCAGCCGGGTCACCCGCAGCGGATCGATCACGCCGTCGACGAACAGGTCGCCGAACTCCCCGGTGAGGGCGTTGAGGCCGTGGCCCTCGGGCATCGTCAGCACCTGGTCGATCACCGCCTGGCCGTCATAGCCGGCGTTGTGCACGACCCAGAACATCGGCTCGGAGAGCACCTTCTGGATGATCTCGGCGCCGCGCAGGTAATCGCCCTCCAGCCCCGTGTCGTCGAGCACGGGCGCGGCGCGCAGCAACGCCGTGCCGCCGCCGGTGACGATCCCCTCGCTGACCGCGGCCCGGCTGGCCGCGACGGCGCCCTCGGTGCGGCGGAACTTCTCCTTGAGCTCGGGCTCGGTGGCCCCGCCGACGTGGATGACGGCGAGGCTGCTCGAGAGCTTGGCCAGCCGCTCGCGCAGGACCTCGATGTCGGTGTCCTGGGTGGCCCGCTCGAGCTCGATCCGGATCTGCGCCAGGCGGGCCTCGATCTGCTCGGCGGTCCCGGCGCCCTCGACGAGCACGGTCGAGTCGTCGGTGACGACGACCCGGCGAGCCGAGCCGAACGTCTCCGGCTTGACGTGCTGCATGGTCAGGCCGGCGTCCTCGGAGATGACCTCAGCGCCGGTGAACGCCGCCAGGTCGTGCAGGTGCGCGATCCGGCGATGGCCGAAGCCGGGGGCGCGCACCACGACGGCCTTCAGAGTGCCGTGCTGGTTGTTCTGCACGAGCAGGCCGAGGGCCGCGCCATCGACCTTCTCGGCGAAGATGATCAGCGGCCGCGGATTCTTCATCACCGCGTCGAGCGTCGGCATCAGGTCCTGCACGCGCGTGATCGCCTTGTTGGTGAGCAGGATGTGCGGGTTCTCGAACACCGTCTCCATCCGCGAGGTGTCCTGGACGAGGTAGGGCGAGAAGTGACCGTTGTCGACGTGCATGCCCTCGACGAACTCGACCTCGATCCCCGGCAGCGGCGCCTCCTCGATCGTGACCACGCCCTCGGGCCCGACCCGCTGCAGCGCGGTGGCGACGGCGATGCCGATCCGCTCGTCCTCCTTGGCGGCGATCGTCGCCACGTGGGTGAGGTCGTCGATCCCCGAGACGTCCCGGGCGCCGCGCCGCAGCTCGGCCACGACCAGCTCGGTCGCGTCCTCGATGCCGCGGCGCAGCAGCATCGGGTTGGCTCCCTCCTCGAGCGCCTTCATGCCCTCGCGTACGATGGCCTGGGCCAGCAGGGTAGCGGTCGTCGTCCCGTCACCAGTGAGCTCGCTCGTCTTGTTGGCCACTTCTCTGACCAACTGGGCGCCCATGTTCTTCAGCGGGTTCGACAGCTCGATCTCGCGCGCGATCGAGACGCCGTCATTGGTGATCATCGGAGCGCCGGTCAGCCGCTCGAGCACGACGTTGCGGCCCTTGGGCCCGAGCGTCACCTTGACCGTGTCGGCGAGCTCGTCGACGCCCGCCGCCAGCAGCTGACGGGCCTCGTGGTTGAAGAAGATGATCTTTCCCATCTCAGCCCCCTGCCGGTATGAGGATTCCGCGACCCTGCAACCGGCCGCCGTCGAGGTCGGCCATCGCGTCGTTGATCGCGTCCAGTGGATACGTCGAGGTGTGCAGGGTGACCTTGCCCTGGGCGGTGAGCGTCATCAGGTCGACGAGGTCCTTGTAGGTGCCGACGAGGTTGCCGATGAACGAGATCTCCCGGGAGATGACGTCGATCGTGGGGATGTTGATGTTCTCCCCGTAGCCGATCACGTAATAGAAGCCGCCATCGCGGATCATTTCGACGCCGTCCTCGATCGCGCCCTTCTCGCCGACGAAGTCGATGATCGCCTCGGCGCCGAGACCGTCGGTCATCTCCTTGACGGTGTCGACGTGCTTGGCGCCGTCGACCTGCACCGTCGTGTCCGCGCCCATCTCGCCGGCCAGGGCGAGCGCCTTCTCCGAGGGGTCGACGACGATCACCTCGGCCGGGGTGTAGGCCTTCAGGCACTGGATGCCGATGTGGCCGAGTCCGCCGGCGCCGATGACGACGACCTTCGTGCCCGCCCCGAGCACTCCGATCGCCTTCTTGACGGCGTGGATCGCGGTCAGGCCGGCGTCGGCCAGCGCGGCGATGTCCTTGGGCTCGAGGCTCGGGTCGAGCTTGACCACCGAACGCGCCGAGGTCTTGAGCAGATCGGCGAAGCCGCCGTCGCGGTTGATGCCGGGAAACGAGCCGTTGAGGCAGTGCATATCGTCGCCGACGCGGCACGGCAGGCACAGCCCGCAGGAGATGAAGGGATGGACGATCACCGTGTCGCCGACCTCGACGTTGGTCACCCCGGAGCCGATCTCGTGCACCCAGCCGGCGTTCTCGTGTCCGGGGGTGTACGGGAGCGTCACCTCGGACTTCTCGGCCCACTGTCCCTCCTGGATGTGCAGGTCGGTCCGGCACAAGCCGGCAGCGCCGATGCGCACGATGACATCGAACGGGCCATCGGCCTTGGGCTCATCGACGCTGTCGAGCTTCAGCGCGTCGTGATACGCGTGGAGCCTCGCTGCCTTCATGCTGCACTCTCCTCGGGTTCGGTCGCCAGGTTGTGGCGGACTTGGAGTAACGAGCGGCAGATGCCGCCGTTGGCCTCGAGGCTGGTCTGTACCAACCGGGCCATGCGCAGCCAGCGCGTGAGCTGGCCGGCGGTCAGCGGCTCGCCGTTGGGGAGCACGAACGCCGGGGACCCGGGCGTCGTGGGGATGTCCAGGAGCCGTCGCAGCTCCAGGCTGCGGCGCGCCGGCGCTGAGTCGGGGAGCTCGGCGACCGTGGCGCCCACCACGTCGTCGGCGGTGGCCCCGCCGGCGAGCATCGCCTGGCATACCGTCGCCTGGCGCGCGATCAGCGCCTTGCGGGTGAACAGCTCGCGCAACGCCTCCAGGTCGTCATCGTCGGTTTCGCCCGGGAACGCTCCGGTGAAACCGTGGCCGCCGTTGAGCGCGGCGTTGATCTCGTCGCCCGTGTAATGGTCCTCGAGGGTGACGGCGACGGTGCGCACTCCCGGCACCCGGCGCGCGGCCCGGCGCGAGTCGGCCGCCATGAGAAACGCGAAGTTCGGTGCGCACTGTGGGGTGGGCAGCCGGAGCAAGACCTCGACGTCACCGTCGGCGCTCACGTCGCACGAGGTGACGAACCGAAGCGCCGTGATCGGTTCGTCGAGCTCGGGATCGTAGACCGCGCTCAGCGCGTCGAGAACCTGCTCACGCAGGACGTCCGCAGCCCCCGCCCGGTGGGAGGCGGAGGCCGCGGGACCTGCTGGGCTGCCGGCCTCCGCGTGCGTGGAGGCCCGGAGGCTCATGCCGATTCGACGAGCTGGGCGTCGTCCTGGGATGCGGCCCCGCCCGCCCCCCCGGCTGACACACCAAGGCCTTCCGGAACCTCGATGCCGTACAGCTTGGCGGCGTTGAGCCCGAGGATCTTGCGCTTGCCATCCTCGTTGAGGCGCGGGAAATCCGAGTACTCCTCGTCGGGGAAATCCCAGTTGAGGAAGCCCTCGATCTGCCACTTCGGCTCCCAGATGCCGTAGTCAGAGCCGAACAGCATCTTGTCCTCGCCGACCCAGAACAGCAGCTCGCCCATCACCTTGGCGAAGAACCGCGGCCGCGCGTACATGAGGCCGCCGATGACCACCGACAGCCCGGCGTACACGTTGGGCTCCTGCGTCGCCATGAAGCAGAAGTCCTCGATCCGGGGCAGGCCCACGTGCTCGACGATGAAGTTGAGCTCGGGGTTGTCGGTCGCCGCATGGTCGACGTCTGAGACGTCGAACGCGTCCTTGTCCAGGGGCCAGATCGTCGGGCCCTTGTGGACGTGGAGGTTCTTGATGCCGAGCTCCTTGCACTTCTCATAGAACGGCTTGGCCTGCTCGTCGGCCAGCGTCCACCCGCGCGAGCCGTTGTACCACTCGGCGGTGTAGAGCTTGACGCCCTGGAGGTTGTACCGCTTGGCGTCCTCCTCGAGCTGCTTGAGTCCGGCCTCCCCCTCGCGGGGATCGAAGCGGCCGTTGACGATCAGCTGGTCGGGATACTTCTCGGCCATCTTGTTGTTCGCCTCGGCCGTGTTGAAGCCGTTCGCGTACCACTCACGCAGGTACGTGGACTGAAAGACGCCGACGTCGACGCCGCCGTCCTCGAACACGTCGTTGACGAAGTCCTGCTCGGAGTACTTCATGAACTTCTCGATCGGCCAGTGGGTCTCCGGCGGCCCCAGGCCCATGTAGGCGTGGAAGCACTCGATCCAACCCTTGGCGTACTGCTCCTGACCCTTGACCCAGTTGTCGGGGCTGGCATCCCACATGTGAAGGTGGCTGTCAACGATGAAGTACTGCTTTCCGTCCTTGCTGTACATAGATGCCTCCGGGACTAGCTCGTGGCCTTCAGGTCGAAGCTGATGTACTCAGCCGCGTCCTCAGGGTTGGCGAACATGATGATCTTGTCGTCGAGGACGACCATCCGGCCGTAGTGGGTCGACATGATCTCCTCGAAATCGTCGTTGCCGAAATCCTCCCAACCGAGCGCCTCGGCGCACTCCTCATAGTCGATCTCGAACTGGCCGGTGCCGTCGACGCGAATCATCGACGGCAGGACCTCGACGGTGACGTTGTCGTGCTGGCGCATGACGTCAGCGACAACGTATCCGACCTGGTTGTTCATCAGCGTGATCCCGGCGCGGTTGGAGGCGCTTCGGTCTGATTTGTAGGGGGACTCACTCATCAGATCAGCTCCTTCGAGTTGAGGTTGAAATCGCGGAGGATCTCGTCGAAACGGCTCGTCGCGTGCTCCAGCGACTCCTCGAAACGGATCACCTTCTCGCCCGGCTGTGACCAGATCGGCTGCATCGTGCGGCCGGCCTCGATGCTCTTGGGGGTCCATTCCTTCAGCCAGCCCGCCATCGTGGCCTGGTTCTCCTCGCCGTGCTTCTCGTCATTGGCGAGCATCCCGAACAGGCGACGGGCCACGCGGGCGTCCCGCGCGGTGTCGGACTCCCCGGCGCCCATCAGCGTCGGGGTGACGAAGTCGCCCTGTGGGGCGGCCGCCTGCATGATGAACTCCGAGCGGAACAGCTCGCCGACGAGCGGCTCGAAGACGACCGTGGCGGCGAAGAACGCCTCCGCCCAGTCACGGATGCCGGTGATCCCCTCGACGTTCTGGCGCACGCCCTGCCAGATCGGATCGTTGTTCCAGGCCTCCTTGTGGGCGTCGCCGTCGAAGCCGTCGACGTTCTCGGAGAGCTCGAGGTTGTAGAGGATCAGGTCCTGGCCGAAGCGCAACTTGTGCGCCGAGGCGACCGAGATTGCGTTATTGATCATGTTCGTCGGTGCGTCGCGCTGAGCCGGCAGGTAAACGTGCATGCCGATCCCGTGCTCCACGTGCGCCCAGGCGCCGACGTGACGCTCCACCGTCTTGATCCAGCCGCGGTTCCAGCCGTCAAACGCGCGCGCCGCCTTGGCGTTGGCGAGGTTGGAGCCGATCTGCCGCACGACGTTGGCGTTGTTGCGGTAGATCGTCTGCTCCCACTCCTCGTTGGGATCGAGGAACTCGTGCCAGTTGGAGGACTTCAGCGCCGTCCATTCCTGCGGGTAGCCGCCGGTCCCGTCGGCGAAGCCGTAGACCCAGCCCTGGAGCAGATGGCGCTCGGGATCGGGCTGGATGTCGACGGTCACGTCCTCGTAGACGGTGGCCCGCCGCTTGGCCGGAGTGAAATAGTTGTACGTGCGACTCGTCGAAGAGGGGAACTCACCTCGTGCCCCCGCCTCGGCGTCGGTGAACACCGGCTTGGGAACGCTGCGCTCTTTGACCGGGGCGTCAGTGTCTGTTGCCATCGGTTGCTCTCTCCCTCTCCGCGCTATTCCGGCGCGGTTGTCGTGAACTTGTCGTAGTACACCCGTTCCTCGGGGACGCCCTTCGCATCGAGCATCGCGATGGCGGCGTCCACCATCGGCGGTGGTCCGCACAGATATGCGTCCATCTCGCTGAGCTCCTGCTCACACCGTTGCACCACATCCGTGATCAACCCACGTTCTCCCTGCCAGTCCTCCTCCTCGTCGCAGTCCGACAACGCCGGCACGAACGTGAAGTTCGCCAGGCGCTCCTCGAGCTCTCTGAGCTCGTCGAGGTGAAAGAGGTCCTGGGGCCCGCGGGCCCCGTAGTAGTAGACCGCCTTTCGCTCGCTGCCCTGGTCGGCGAGCGCCCGCAGCAGGGCGAGGATCGGAGCCATGCCCGCTCCACCCCCGATGAACAGCAGCGGCCGGTCGCTGTTGCGCCGGAGCGTGAACACCCCGTAGGGACCGGTGACCTGCAGCTCGTGGCCCTCGGCGATCTTCCCCTCCGACAGCAGGCTCGAGAACTTCCCGTCGGGATAGGCCTTGATCATGAACTCGAGCTTGCCGTTGGGCACGTTGGCCATCGAGAACGAGCGGATGTCGTCGGTGCCCGGGATCTTGATGTCGACGTACTGGCCCGGCCGGTAGTTGAGCTCGGTGGCATCGAGCACCAGCCGGTAGATGTCGTGGGTCAGCGGCTCGAGCGTCTCGACCACCAGTGCCTCGGTCTGCTCGGGCACGCCGCTGCGCAGGATCTCCTCGTCGTAGTTGATCAGCTCCACCTCGAGGTCGGATTCGGCGTGGGCGCGGCAGAGCAGCGTCCATCCCTCCTCCTTCTCGAAGTCGTTGAGCGCGAAGGTGGAGTAGCGGTCCAGATCGACCTCCCCGTCGAGCAGGAACGACTTGCAGGCCGCGCACTGGCCCTCCTTGCAGCCGTGCATGAGCATCAGACCCTGCCGGAAGGCGCCGCGCAGGACGGTCTCGTCCTCGTCGACCTCGAACTCGATTCCGACCGGCTCCAACCTGACGTTGAACTTCTCTCCCACAGTTCTCCCTCAACTCAAAAGCGCCGAAGAGGCGATCGGGACGGGCGGAAACCCAATCCCGATCGCCTCCGCCGGCATGTGCCGCTAGGCGTTTGCCTCAGCGGGCTTGCGGCCTGCGGGACCGCCCTTCTTGTACTCGGCGACGTGCTTCTCGCGCTCCTCAGGCGACATCTCGTTGAGGAGGATGTTGGGGCTGTTGACGGTGTGCCCCTTCATCTCATCGAGCGTCCACATCTTCTTGGGATCGAGATCCAGATGCGGCTGCGGGATGAGCGTGTGGCCGTCGTCGCGAACGTAGCCCTGCTGCGTCAGGCACTCGGCCAGGTCGACCCCGTGGTAGGCGGTCTCCCACTCGCGCATGCCCGTGAGCTTGCCCATCGACGGCGTCTGGCGGCCCTTGTACTCGGGACGGAACGCGACGGCGTCGGTCCAGTGGCAGGTCTCCGAGCAGTATGTGCGCACCTGGCCGTCGACCTCGTCGACGACCATGTCCTCACGGATCAGAGCCGGGACCATGCAGGTCCAGCAGCGGTGCGGGTACACGTAGTCGGTGTCCGCATCGAAGGGGATTGGCGCGTGGCCGTTCTTCTTCGACAGCTCGCCGTAGCGCTCCCACCACTTGCCGTACTTGTCATACCAGCCCGGGTACTTGTGCTCGAACCACTCGAAATCGGTGTCGTCCATCCCATCGATTCGCCAGTAGTTGAACGGCCACCCGGTCGCGAAGAACTGCGCGACCTCGTGGATGTAGCCCTTGTTCCAGATCCGGTTCCACGACTCCTCGACGAGATCGTGGGGGATCGTCAGGCCGTACTTCTCCAGCGGCACCAGGTAGGACCGGTAGTAGTCGTCATAGATCCAGCGACGCCACGCCTCGGCGTAGCTCTCGCGGTCCTTGCGGCGGTCCTTGGTCCCGTACTCGATGAACGTCCCGATGGCGGCGTCGACGACGGCGTGGTTGTTCCACCAGGCGTAACGGAGGTCGCGCTCGAGCAGCTCCCGGTTGCGCTCGTCGGCGAGCGCCATGAGGATGATCGAGTACCCGTTGGAGATGTGGCGCGACTCGTCGGACTGGACCGAGTGAAACACCGTCGGCAGCAGGTAGTCGCCGTTGGCGGCCGCCTCACCGGGCATCGCGACGAACAGGACGTTGGTGAACGCCGTCTCGGCGACGATCGTCAGGTAGACGTTGGCCGCGGTGATGGCATCACCGGTGATGAAGCCCTCTCCGAACTGACGGCCGATCGTCCCGGCGTAGCAGTTCTGAAAGCCCTTCGTGGTGATGTCGAACCCGGCGGGGTCGATGTAGTGGTTCATGTACAGCCGCTTGAGATTCATCTGGATCGTCGAGTGACGGACCTCGTCGATCATCTGAATCGCCAGACCGTTGTGAACCTCGGGGTTCGGGACGGTTCCGATCGTCAGCGGCATCGCTCGCGCGGCCGAGATCTCCGGGAACGGGATGATGGAGAGAAACAGCTTCTGCCATTCCATCCACCGCTCCTGAACCTGGCGGAACATGTTGCCGCGAATCGCCCCGTCCATGGCCCCGAACACGCGATTGTCCTTCTCCTCCTCCATCGGGAAGTAGGACCGAAGGACCTGCTTGAGCGGGTCCTTCTTCGGTGCCTTCTCGAATGTGTAGTCGGTCGAGTACTTCTCGACCGGCGTCACGTACGTCGGGTCCCAGGACAGTTCCTGGATCTTGTTGTGAGCCTTCGTGATGCTCGCTCTACTCACCCTTAACTCCTTGGTTTTGGGTTCCCTCGTGCACCGCGCGCGAACCTTCCGCTACACGGCCTCACGATCGAGGCTAAGTCGCTGTTTGATCGCTGACAAGAAGCTCGTCGTTTCTGCATCTGCTTGCAATTCACGACACCGAGGCCAGGCCGCGGCGGCGCTCCCGGCTGCCTGCGCCACGATGCTCGGAGGCCGCCTGGGCAGCGCCGGCGGCGACGTCCATGACCGCGTCGGCGAGTCGCTCCACCTCGGCATCGAACACGGTGGCGGTCACCGACAATCCGAGGGCCGCGACGAAGCGGCCCCGCTGATCGACGATCGGCGCCGCGATACAGCAGAAGTTCTCGGCCAGCTCCTCACGGTCGACGGCGAAGCCGTCGTCGCGCACCCGCTCGAGCTCGGCCGCCAGCTCCTGGGGCGAGGTGATCGTGTGGGGCGTGAACGACTTCAGGCCGCGGGCCACGTAGCGCGCCATCCCGGTGGAGTCCAGCCGGGCGAGCACCACCTTGCCCATGGCCAGGGCGTGCGCGTTGTCGCGAATCTCGTTGGTGAGGCCGGGGATCCGCGGCACGCCCTGGCGGCCCCGGAAGGTGGTGATCTCGATCCTCCCCGCCCGGACGACGCCCAGGTAGGAGCGCTTACGCGTGCGCAGAAACAGCTCGTCGACGGTCCCGGTGAGCCCTTCGGACATCGCCGCATCGGCCCCCTCCTGCTCGGCGACCGCCGTCAGCTCCTCCAGTCCCCGGGCCGGGCGATAGACGCCCTTGGCCTCGTGGACGGCAAAGCCCTCCTCGCAGAGGCTCGTGAGCAGGTAGTACGCCGTCGAGATCGACTTGCCGAGCACCTCGGCGACCTCATCGGCGCGCACCCCGCCGGGTCGTTCCACGAGTAACGACAGCACCCTGAGGACCGATCGAGCGGTGCTCAGGCTCCGGCTGGACGCGGCGGCAGGGGCGCGCGTGAGCGCGCGCACGGGCGGGCCCTTCACTCAGATTCCCCTCTCCTACTCCCGTGTGCCGGTGGACTCCGACTCACTGTCGCCGACAGTAGCCCACGCACCGCCGAAACGGCGTTACACCGGCGTTACACCACCGCTCAGAGTGAGCTCTGCTGCGCCCGGAGGTGAGCGATGCGCGACGCGGCGAGGCTCCGCCGTGGATCGGCGAACGGGAGGTTGGCCAGCAGGCGGCGCCACGCGGCCACGTCGCGTCCACCGGAGGCCGTCTGCAGCCACGCCCACAGCCCCTCCTGATCGCCGGCGCTCATCACCGACTGGCGCAGCCATCCCTCGAGCGCCTCGCGCTCCCGAGCGACGCCCGGCGCGTTGGAGCGCGGAAGCAAAGGTCCCGGGTAGCGCTCCGCCGCCTCGCGCACCTCGCCACGGTGCAGCAGGCCGCATACCTGGGCGACGTCGGAGATCACCCCGGGGCGCAGGCGGTACTGCTCGGTCTCGATGCAGTCGCCGAGCAGCTTGCGCAGGCGCGAGATCTCGACGCGGATGCTCCCGGCGCGGGCCCGATCGCCGTACACGCCCTCGGACAGCTCCTCGCTGGTCAGGCCCTCGGGCGTGGCGCACAGCAGGGTCAGGATCTCGGCATGGCGCAGGCGCAGCGGGACGATCTGGCCGGCGAGCTCGGCCTCGGCGCCGTCGCGCCCGAGGAGGCTCAGGTGCAGCGGCCGCACGCCGGCGGCGACGCTACCGCTCGACGCGAGCATGGGAGCGACGGCCCGCACGAGGTAGGCGTCCTCGTGACCGAGGCTCTCGGCGACCGCCATGGTGGCCGCCCCGAGCTTCAGCGTCCCCCCGCCGGGGGGCACGGTCAGCCGAACCGCCGGTAGCCAGCCGAGCGGCTGCGAGGCGATGACGCGGCCGCTGGGCGCGACGAGCGCCCGGGCGCCGGTGCCGATCGTCAGCTGGTCGCCGTAGCGCGAGAGCAGCCGCGCGTCACGGTCGAGCATCTCGCAGCGCAGGTGCGCCTCCACCGCCTGCGCGGTCGCGGTGGCGACGGCCATCGAGTGCGGATGCACGGACGCCATCGCGCCGGTGAGATCGATCACGCCGATCACCTGCCCGGTGTCGGGGTCGTGGACCGGCGCGGCCGCGCACGTCCATTCCTGGACGACCTCGTTGAAGTGCTCGGCGGCGAACACCTGCACGGCGTGCTCGGCGGCCAGCGCGGTGCCGATCGCGTTCGTCCCGGCTCCCCCCTCGCTCCACAGCGCGCCCTCGGCGAAGTTCATCGAGTCGGCCGCCCGCAGGCGCACCCGCGCATTGCCCTCCACCCACAGCAGCACGCCGTTGGCGTCGGAGACGACGATCAGGTGGCGCGACTCGTCGGCGGTGGCGGCCAGGCAGGCGCGGATCAGCGGCGCCATGTCGGCCAGGGGATGGATCTCCCACCGCGCCGAAGCCTCGTCGGCGTCGACGACGACGGGGGCCACCCGCGTCCCCGAGGGATCGACCCCGGCGGCCGCCGAGCGCCGCCACGAGTCGGCGATCGGACCGCGAATCAGGTCCGACTGAGCCGCGCCGCGAAAGCGCTCCCAGCCATCGCCGACGAAGCTCTCCCAAGCGCGGCGCACTTCCCGCGCCCTCTGCGTCGGAGCGGTGGCCACGTCGATGGCCAGCCACGGATTCGACATCGTTTGAGCAGTCTAGGGCATGGAGTGCCAGGTCCCAACCGGTTCTCGTCGGGGTCGGCGAATGTTGTTCAGCCGCCGGTGGTCGACGGGTGCGGCGGGTCCTGCGGTGTCGGGAACGCGTGGTCGATGAGCTCGATCCGGTAGCCGTCGGGATCGGCCACGAAGCAGATCCGGTACTCCTCGCGGCCCCCCGGGGCATACGGCGCCTTCTCGGGCTCGATGCCCGCCTCGGCCAGCTCTGCGAGCAGGGCGTCGAGGTCGTCGACGACGAGCGCCATGTGGTTGTAGCCCTCGCCGAGGTCATACGGCTCGTCGCGCCCGACGTTGACGGTGAGCTCGAGCACGTCTCCGTCGTTCGGCAGGCCCATGTACACGTTGTAGGCCGATTCGAAGTTGAGCCGGCCGCGGTGCTCGAAGCCGAGCCGCCCGTAGAACTCCGTCGAGGCGTCGATGTCGCGGACGCGGATGCAGGTGTGGACGTATCTGGCGCTCATGGCGCGCAGGATAACCCCGAACATCGGCGATCATCTACCCGTGTCCGCCGCCGATCCACCCAGCGCCCTCGGCGAGCTGCGGATCCTCGACTTCTCGCGGGTGCTGGCGGGACCGTTCGCGACGATGATGCTGGCCGACCTCGGGGCGACGGTGACCAAGGTCGAGCGTCCCGGGGTGGGTGACGAGACCCGCGGCTGGGGGCCGCCGTATGACGAGCGGGGGCGGGCCACCTACTTTCAGGCGGTCAACCGCAACAAGCACAGCGTGGCCATCGACCTCGCTGACCCCGACGGCCAGCGGGAGGCGCTGTCGCTCGCGCGCGCGTCCGACGTGATCGTCGAGAACTTCCGCCCCGACGTGATGGACCGGCTGGGCCTCGGCTACGACCAGCTCGCGCCCGGGCAGCCGGGGCTCGTGTACTGCTCCATCACCGGCTTCGGGGCCGGCGAGGGCGCGCGCCTACCCGGCTATGACCTCCTCGTCCAGGCGCTCGGCGGATTGATGAGCATCACCGGGTCACCGGAGGGCGAGCCGCAGAAGGTGGGGGTCGCCCTCGTCGACATCCTCGCCGGCCTGTTCGCCTCGGTCGGCATCCTCGCCGCCCTGCGCCACCGCGACGCGACCGGGGCCGGTCAGCGGGTGCAGGTCGACCTCCTCTCCTCGCTGCTCGCCGCGCTCGTCAATCAGGGCTCGGCGTTCACGCTCGCCGGCGTCGTGCCCGAACGCATGGGCAACGCCCACCCCAGCATCTCGCCGTACGAGCTGTACCCCGCCGCCGCCGGCGAGCTGGTCCTCGCCGTCGGCAACGACCGTCAGTTCGGGGCCCTGTGCGAGGTCCTGGGCGCGCCGGAGCTGGCCCGCGACGAGCGCTACGGCGACAACGCGCACCGGGTCGAGAACCGCGCCGCGCTGCGCGAGGCGCTCGTGGCGCGCCTGGCGACCCGGCCCGCGGACGACTGGGCGGCCGCGCTCACCGCCGCCCGGGTGCCCGCCGGCGTCGTCAACGACGTCCGCGGCGCCTTCGAGCTGGCGGCATCACTGGGCCTGGAGCCGATCGTCGACGTGCCGGGCCCCGACGGCGCGGCGACGCCGCTGACCCGCAACCCGATCCGCCTGTCACGCACGCCGCCCACCTACCGCAGCGCGCCCCCCGACCTCCCGGATTAGCTGGGCAGCGCGGACTCGATCGCGGCGACGATCTGCGGATCCTCGGGCGTGACCTTCGTCGGCCAGCGTGCGATCAGCTTGCCGTCTGCGCCGACGAGGTACTTGGTGAAGTTCCACACCGGCGGCCCGGACTCGGGCTGACGCGCGAGGTCTGACCACAGCGGCGATGGATCAGCCCGGACCGACGTGCGCTCGGTCAACGGGAAGCTGACCCCGTAGTTCTTCTGGCAGAACTCGCCGATCTCCTCGGCGTCGTCGAACTCCTGGTCGGCGAAGTCGGCCGACGGCGAGCCCAGGACCTCGAGGCCCCGCGCGTGGTACTGGTCGTAGAGCTTCTGCAGCCCCTCGTACTGGGGCGTGAAACCGCACTTGCTGGCGGTGTTGACGATCAGGGTGGGGTGGCCGCGCAGCGAGGCGAGGTCAAGCTCGCCGCCGTCGAGCAGCGTCACCCGGTGGTCGTAGATGTCGGTCGACTGGTCCAGCTTGGAGGTGCGGCGCAGGTACATCTTCGCCGTGGAGAGAAGGCTCATGGTCCCTACCCTAAACGTCGTCGTCATCGGCGTGGCGGGCCAGGCGCTCGTGCGCCGGATCATCGGCGGCCAGCCGGCGGGCGGTCAGCGCCGGGCTGGCCTCGCGCACCGCGTCGCCGACGTGCTCGCGACGCAGCGCCAGCTCGGTCAGCGCGCGCATCCGCGTGTCGGTGCTGTTGAGAAACACGCCGCGCTCGTGGTCGCGCAGCAGCCAGAAGCCGATCCGGACGACGGGGTTGGCGATCGCGGCGGGGCGCGAGACGGCGCGCACGCGGAACTGGACCTCGCCGGTGTCAGGCCACTTCCAGACCTGCCAGTCCATCTGACCCTGCTCGACGTGCCCCTCGAGCGTCCGGTAGGCCCACCCGAAGACCCGCGCGTCACGCCCGTCGCGCTCGCGGACCTCGTCATAGACGTCGACGACGCGCACCCCGACGTGCACGCTGACGAGGTTCAGGGCCCGCAGCTCCAGCAGCATGTCGCGCCCCTCGAGCGGACGCTCCGGGTCGTAGTGGGCGCGGACGAGGGAGGGATCGGCGAAGTCGTAGCCCCGGATCAGGCGCCGCGCGATCTCCCAGCTGCCGCCGGGGACCGGCTCGCCGGGAGGCTCGGCGGGCAGGGGCTGGCAGCGGTCGTCGACGTGCCAGCCCGGCGGGGGATGCTCCAGGTCGAGCGCTGCCGGGTCGTAGTTGACCGGCTTGTCGGCGAGCTCGGCCAGCCGACGGCGGATGCCACCGTCCCCGAACACGCGGTCAGTCGGGGAACGCGTCGTCGATGCGGCGGGTGTCGATGTCGATCCCGCCGGTCAACCGGCCGCCGGCCAGGTTGGCCACGCCCTCGAGAAACGAGATCCACATGTGCAGCTGGATCTCCTTGGCCATGCGCGCGTGCTGGTAGAGCAGGTCGGCGAAGCGGTCGGCGCTGCGCGCCCACGACTCGATCTCGAAGACCATCGGCTCCTCGGGCAGGACCCGGAACTCGATCTGGCCGGCCTCGAGGTGACCCTCGAGGGTGGCCAGGCGAAACGAGGTCTCGTCGCTGGCGATGACCCGCACCGGACCATCCCAGGGTCCGGGCATGCGCACCACGTACTCGTCGCCGACCGCCATCCGGGCCGGGTCACCGTGCACCTTGGCAAACCGCGCGAACTTGGTCGGCGCGGCTTGGTTGACGTCGCGCTTGAGCTCCAGCATCAGGCTGGGCCCAAGCAGGCTCGCTTCGCGGATGCGCGCGCGGTAGCGCCGGTGAAACAGGGGGCCGCGGCCGGCCTGCGCCGGGAGGACCTCGGCCTCCTCCACGCCGGTCGGGAATGGGGGCGGCAGGTGACGCGCGGCCGGTGGCTCACCGACCTCGCGGCGGTGCAGCGGCGTCGAGCGCCACATGTAGTCCCACGAGGTGAGGGCCACACCCACCGGCCAGGTGAGCGCGGTCAGCCAGCGGCTGGTGGCGGTGGGTCGACGGGGCATTGCTGTCCGAGCCTACCCGGCGGCCTGCTCCGTACCCGCCGGTGCGTGGTGGCGCCGAGCGCCGGGTAGACCCCGGTGATGGTCACCAAGGTCCTTTCCCGGTGCGGGCTGCGCTCCTCACACATGCAGGTCCTCTCGATCAGCTCGGTCGGCCTGTGCATCGGGCTGTGGATCCGCGCCAAGACCGTCGACCAGGACGAGCGCGGCAACGCCGAGCGTCGCGCGCTGTTCGTCGGCCTGTGGCCACCGACGATCTGGTTGATCGGCGACTCGCTGGCCCGCGACGAGTGAGCGCCGTGGCGCGGTGGCCTAGGGTGAGGACATGACCACGGCCCGCAAGGGGGCGATCGTCGTGCTCGCGCTCCGGATCGCCTACGGCGTCGGGCTGATCGCGGCTCCGACGCGGTTGGCTCGCCGGTGGCTCGGTCCGGCGGCGAGCGCCGCTCCCACCCAGGTGCCGCTGCGTGCCCTCGGCGCGCGCGAGATCGTCCTGCACGTCGGCGCGACCATCGCCGCCGTCCGCGGGGCGCCGCTGCGCCCGTGGCTGATCGGCAGCATCGTCGGCGACCTCTCCGATCTGGTGGCGACGGTAGCCGGGCGCGCCGAGCTTCCCCGGGGCGCCGCCACCGCCACCGTTGTCGTCGGCGGCTCATCGGCGCTGCTCAGCGCCGCCGTCGCCGCGACCATCGAGAGCTGACCGAGCCCCGTGTCGATCGCCTATGACCGGACGGGAGACGGAGCCCCGGGTCCCGCCCTGGTGCTCCTGCACCCGCTGGGGGCCGATCGCCGCATGTGGGACTCGATCGTCGGGCGGCTGAGCGAGCATCGCCAGGTGATCGCCCTTGACCTGCCGGGCTTCGGCGAGTCGCCGCCGCTGACCGGTGAGACGCCCACCCCCCGGGCCCTGGCGGCGGCCGTGGCGGCGCGGCTGGAGTCGATCGGGGTGACCCGTCCGCACGTGGTCGGCAACTCGCTGGGCGGCTGGGTGGGACTCGAGCTCGGACTGAGCGGCGTCGCCGACGGGGTGACGGCGATCGCCCCGGCCGGGCTGTGGCCCGAGCCGCTCGTACCCAAGCACGGCATCGCCCACCGCGTCGGGCGCGCCCTGGTGCCGCTCCTCGGGCCGTTCGCGGCGACGCCGCTCGGGCGCTCGGTGCTCCTGTCCGGAGCGGTGGCCCATCCCCGTCGCGTTCCCGGCGCTCAGGCCACCCACCTGGTGCGCGCCTACGCGCTGGCCCCCGGCTTCACCGCGGTCAACGATGCGATGCGCTCCAGCCGGTTCGAAGGCCTGGAGCACGTCCGCTGTCCGGTGACCCTCGTCTGGCCCGACCACGACCGCCTGATCCAGCGCCCGGTGTGGGTGCCCGACCGCGTCAACAACATCGTGCTCTCCGACAGCGGGCACATCCCGGTGTGGGACTCGCCCGACGCGCTCGTGGAGATCATGCTCGGCGCCCCGGGCGCCAGCGGCAGCCGATCGCCTGGCGATCGCCCGAATCGCGTCCCCGTCTAGGGCGCCGCGCGCAGGAGCGCCGTCGTCGCGGCGGCGACGACCACGACCACGTACAGCGGAGCGCGCCGCCACAGCGCCACGCCGGCCGCGGCGAGCCCGCCGGCGCGAGCGTCGAAGGCCAGCGTGCGGGCGGGGCCGCCGAACGTCTCGGTGACGACCAGCGCCGCCAGCAGCGCCGGGGCGAGGAGCGGGATGACCCGCGCCAGCAGCGCCGGCAACTCGCGCCCGCCGAAGGCGAGGGGCGCGAACGCCTTGATCGCGGCGGTGGCGATCGCGAGGCCGGCCACGGTGATCCAGGCGACGCTCATCCCGCCTCCCCGCCGGCGAGACGGCCGGCATCGGCCGGGCGCAGGCCCGCGACGACGGCCACCGCCGCGGCGATGATCGGCACGCCGGCCGGCGTCAAGGGGGTGAGGACGAGCGCGATCAGCGCGCCCACAGCGCACACCCTCGGGGCGCCGGGACGGCGGATCTCGTTGACGAGCAAGCCGAGGAAGAACGCCGGGAAGATGGCATCGAGCCCCAGCGTGTTGGGATTGCCGATCGAGGTCCCGGCGACCACCCCGAGGACGGTGCCGAGCACCCAGGCCGGATACTGGACGAGCGTCGACCCGACGAGGAACTCGGTATCGAAGCGTCCGCCGCCCCGATTGGCCAGCGCCCACGAGGCATCGACGAGCGCCTGCCCACGCAATGCCCGCCCGAGCGAGCCCTGGGTCATCCAGGGAGCGATGGCGATCCCCATCGGGACGAAGCGCAGGTTCAACAGCACGCCGGCGACGATCGCCGGAACGGCGCCGCCTCCCGACGCCAGGACGGCCAGGGCCGCGAACTGAGCCGAGCCGGCGAACACGATCACCGACATCACGATCGCCGGCGCGGCGCCCATCACCGGACGGGCGAGCACGCCGAACGAGATCCCGACCAGCCCCGTGGCGATCGCGTAGGGCACCCCGGCCCGCATCCCCTGTGCCAGCTCGGATCGGTCGCTTCCCCCGCGCGCGCTCACCCGCGCAGGCCGGCGAGAATCGATCTCAGCTGGCGAGTCAGGGCCTCGCCCTGGCCCTCGACATACGCCGGTCCGGTCCCGTCGCGCAGCATCAGCTGGCAGGCGGCGACGCCCCGGGCGTAGACGGGGGCGTCCTCGCGCAGGCGCGCGACGAGCTCGAGCATCAGCGCCCGGTTGGCCCGCACGCCTCCGCGCGCCGGGTGAACGTGGCCGCGCGTCGCCGGCAGCTCGGCGGCGCGGACGAACCGTTCGACGGTGCCGGCGAGCCGAGCCCGGGTCGCCGGGCACGTGAGATGGGCGGCACGGGCCGCCAGCCGCGGGCAGTCGGTCGGGTCCGCGCCGGCGGCGAGGTCACGATCGAGGGCGTCGGCGGACAGTCGCGCGGCAAGCCGGGTCGTCACGCCGGGGCCGAACAGGCGCGCGGGCAGGCAGGCGGCGAACAACCGCCCGGCAAGCTCGGGTTGCCGGCGCCGCAGGGATTCGGCGGCGGACTCGTTGAGCATCCTGCAACACCTCCAAACATCATTCGCTGGTGTTCGTAGTAACCTACTAAACAGTCATGACGGTTTCAAGGGAACCTTCTCTCCCTCACGATCTCGATCTGGTCATCGACTTCGTCAATACGCGGGACCTCGAGCGCGTCGCCGACCAGTTGTCCACGCCGGATGCGCTGTCGCAGTGGCTGCATGAGCGCCGCCTGCTCGGCGCCGGCGCGCGCCTCGGGGCATCGGAGCTCGGGCAGGCGATCGAGCTGCGCGAGGCGCTGCGGACGGTGCTTCACCAGCACAACGACTCGACCGCCGCCAGCGTGATGTCACCGCTGCAGGAGATCGCCGACCGGGGCAGCCTGTCGGTGGCCTTTCACGACGACGGGACGGTCGCGCTCGCGCCCCGCGCCGGGGGGTTCGCCGGGGCCCTGGCCTGGCTGCTCGTGCCCGTTGCCGAGGCCGCGCGCGATGGCACCTGGGAACGGGTCAAGGCGTGCGCGGCCGACGATTGCCAGTGGGCGTTCT
Organism: uncultured Solirubrobacteraceae bacterium; assembly: GCA_963744845.1. Taxonomy (GTDB): domain Bacteria; phylum Actinomycetota; class Thermoleophilia; order Solirubrobacterales; family Solirubrobacteraceae; genus Palsa-465. The sequence goes on along the minus strand of CAVUVE010000004.1, from coordinate 176,321 downwards.
ACGACCGCTCGCGCAACCACTCGGGGCGCTGGTGCAACATGGCGGTGTGCGGTAACCGCACGAAGGTCCGCGCCTATCGCAGCAAGCGCCAGGGCTGAGCGCCGTCAGCGGGGACGAGCGCGCAGGAACGTGGACGCCGGGATCCCGACGACCAGGCACACCGCGGCGCCGAGCAGCAGCGTGTGGTGGACCGTGCTGGCGGTCAGGGTGCCCGACAGCGCGACCCCAGCCAGACCGGCGCCCACCGCCGCGCCGAGCAGGCGGCCGACCGAGAGAAACGCCGAGGTGCGCCCGTGCGAGGCCATCGGGCTGGCGTTCAGGGCGGCCCGGGAGGTCGGCACGAACAGCATCCCCAGGCCGAGACCGACGGGGATCAGCGGCAGGATGGTGATCACCGAGTCCAGCGAGACGCCGGAGATTCCGAGCACGGCGAGACCCACCCCGGCCCCGATGAAGCCCAGCAAGGCGGGCAGCTGCTCGCCATGGCGGTCGACGAGCTTGCCGGCCAGGGGCGCGGCCGCCCCGACGAGGAGAGCGACGATCACGAGCGCGCCCGACGCGCCCAGCGCCGAGAAGCCGGCCACCCGCTGCAGGTACTGCTCGGCGATGTAGAAGGCACCGATCATCACGGCGAAGGTCAGGGCGGCGATGAGCGTCGCGGCGAGGACGATCCGGTTCATCGACGGGTTGCCGCCCTCGTCGTCGGGGTGGACGACGCTGGGCACGAGGCGGGCGATCGCGAGCGCCACCGCCAGGGTGAGCGGGACGAGCGCCCACCAGTCAGCACGCCATCCGAAGGCGACGGTCAGCAGCCCGCCGAGCAGCGGCCCGAGCAGGTTCGACATTCCGGCGCTCGCCCCCCAGATGCCGAGGGCCGAGCCGCGACGTTCGGCGGGGAACCCGCTGACCGCCCCGGCGAGCGCCGCCGGAGAAACGAGTCCGGCGCCCGCCCCCTGGATCACGCGGGCGATGATCAGCTCGGTGAAGTTCGACACGAGCGCACCGGCGACGGCGCCGACGGCGAACAGCGCGAGGCCGCCCAGGGCCAGGCGGCGCGGACCGAAGCGGTCGACCAGCTCGCCGCCCGGGATCAGCAGCAGGGCGTAGGCGCCGAAGTAGGCGCTGAGCACGGCGGAGGTCGCGCTGCCCTTCACGTGCAGGCCGTGCGCGACGGAGGGCAGGGCCACGGTGATCAGGGTGCCGTCGAGTTGCAGGAGCGCCGCCGCCGCGGTGCACGCCGCCAGGCGCGTCCACGCCGACCGCGGGAGCGGTGGCCTGGCGCCGGCCTCGGCGCCGGCGGGCGCGGTCACGGTGGCGTGGGGCACGCCTCCAGTATCGCGACTCTCCGGCTCCGGCACCGGCGCGATCGAATTCCGAACAATTGTTTAAGAACTGCAAAATTAGGGTGGTGTTCGAGGTGCGGCGCACTATCTTTTGTGGCATGCCACTTCGCACTTCGATTCCTAGCCCGCAGGACTACGCCTATCCCCGCCGGGCCCTGACGCGCGACCAGACCCGCGGCGTCTTCGGCCAGGTGATGGGCCTCGTCGCGGTGACCGTCGGCTTCCTTGCGCTCGGCGCCTATCTCGGGCGCAATCTGAGCGGTGGCGGCTTCTTCGTGTTCTTCCTCGGCGCGTTCGCCTGCATCTTCGGCCTGCAGTTCGCCACCGCGCGCGGCCGCGAGCAGCTGGCGGTCGGCCTGCTGTTCGGCGTCGGACTGCTCCTCGGCCTCGCCGTCGCGCCGGTGCTCGCCGTCTACGCCAAGGCGGATCCGAGCGCCCTGTATCAGGCCGCCGGGACGACGACGCTGTTCGTCGGCGGGCTCGGCGCCTACGGCTACGCCACCCGGCGCGACCTCTCGTCGTGGGCGCGGACGCTGCTGTGGGCGCTGGTCGCGCTGATCGTCTTCGGGCTGATCGCGACGTTCGTGGCCATCCCGGGCGCCAACGTCATCTACTCGGTCCTCGGGCTCGCCATCTTCGGGGCGTTCACGATCTTCGACTTCAATCGCCTGCGCCGGAGCAGCATGGCCAGCGCGGTGCCGATCGCAGCGTCGATCTTCCTCGACATCTTCAACGTGTTCCTGCTGCTGCTGTCGCTGTTCGGCGGCGGCAACCGCCGGTAGACGGCGAGCCCGGCCCGGCGGCCGGCCGCCGTCAGGTGCAGTTGATTCCGATCTGGTGAAGCTGCCACTGCCCGGACGACGCGCCCGGCACGAGGTCGACGGTCCCCGAGCAGTGCTTGGTGCCGTCGTTGCGCACCGAGGTGGTGGTGATCGCCACCCGGGCGCTCGAGGGGGTCTGGTTGACGACCTTGGCCGACGTGAACGTGATCGAGCGGTCGCCCGCCTGGCCTGACTGAAACGAGTCGTAGCCGCCGAGCTGGCTCTGCATGGCCGGATCGGCGAGCGCCCACGCCTGCGCGTAGTGGTGGCCGGCGGCGAGCCCGTAGAAGCTCTCGACAGCCGACACCGGCGTACCCGCTCCGCCCGGTACCGCGCCGGTGGCCGGCGTCGAGGACGTGGAGCCGGCCGTCGTCGTCGGCGCCGCCCCGGCCGTCGCGCTCGAGGAGGCGGCGTGGCTGGTCGTGGTCGACGCTCCCGCGCGGGTGCCGGTTCGGTGCGAGTGCCCGGTGGCGGCCGCCTTGGCCGGCGCGTGGGGAGCTGACCCGCCCGAGCTCAGCGCGACGACGACACCCGCGGCGATCGCCAGGAGCGCGAGCGCGCCGGCGGCCAGCCATCTCGTGCGACGCGGTCGCCCGGGCCGGGGGTCATCCGCGCCGGCGAGCATCGAACGGCGCCGGCCTCGCGGGACGTGGCGGCGGCGCGGCGGCCTCCCGCGCGGCGGCGTCTCGCGCGGCCGGCGGTCGCGCCGCGGGCTCTCGCGCGGCCGGCGGTCGCGCCGCGGGCGGTCGCGCCGCGGGCGAGCGCGTGCCAGGCGGCCGCGCGGCGGGCGCCGGCGCCGGAACCGGCCCAGTCGGCACCTTCGCGGTGTCCTCGGGCTCGATCGCCGCCCGCAGACGCGCCACCAGCTCCCCCGCCGACCGCGGACGGCGCCGGGGATCGCGCGCCATCCCGCGCTGGAGCACCTCGTCGAGGCCGGGCGGGGTGTCGGGCCACGCAGTCTGCAGGCTGGGCGGGGGCTGCGTGGAGATGGCGTGGGCGAGCGCCACCGGATTGGCCTCGCGGCGCGCCTTGACGCCGGACAGCACCTCGTAGCTCACGGCGGCCAGCGCGTAGACGTCGATGGCCCGGGTGACCGGCGCGTCGGAGAGCTGCTCGGGAGCCATGTAACTGAGTGATCCGAGCACCGCCCCGGAGGTGGTGATGCGCGTCCGGTCGGGGGCCGAGGCGATCCCCAGGTCGGCCAGCTTGACCGTCTCGCCCGCGCCGAGCAGGATGTTGGACGGCTTGACGTCGCGATGGACGATGCCGCGCTCGTTGATCGCGTCCAGCCCGGCGGCGATGCCGCTGAGGATCGGTAGGGCCTCCTCCACCGGCAGCCGCCCGCGGCGGGTCAGGACCTGGCGCAGGGTCTCGCCCTCGATGTACTCCATGACGATGACGAGGTGGCCGTCGTCGGTGTTCAGCACGTCGTAGACGGACACGAGGTTGGTGTGGCTGAAGGATGCGCCGACGAGCGCCTCGCGGCGCAGCCGGGTCAGCCCCGGGGCGTCCACCTCGCCGCTCATGCGCTTGAGCGCGACCTGGCGTCCGAGCAGGGTGTCCTCGGCCAGGTCGACGGTGGCCATACCCCCGGAGCCGATCCTGGAGATGACGCGATAGCGGGCGAGGTCGCCGGTGGCGGTCATGAAGGGGACATACCCCTCTACGCCCCCACGGGCACGCGACGCACCGGGAATCGGCGTCCCGCGCGCCCCACGAACGTCAGACTTCGTCGTCGACCACGTAGTGGCGTTGTCCCCCGGCGTCCTCCCATACGCGCATCACGCGGTTGGTGCGCGGATCGCGAAAGCGCTCGTTCGTCGGTCGCCATTCGGGCTCGGGTGCGTCGGCGTCGCCGTGGCCCCGACGGCGCCGGACCCGCGAGGGCGGGGGATCGCCCGGCAGCGCCGGCAGGTCGGCGAACACGGCCGCGGCCTGCTCCCGGGTCTGCGCCGCGGCGACGGCCTCCACGCGCCGCTCCAGCTCGGCCATGTCCAGGCTCCCGGCGGCGGCATGCCGGCTGAGCCGATCGAACAGCCGCTCGCGATCAGCGTCATCGAGGCGCACCGGCGGGCGCAGCCCGGTCAGCCGCTGGCCTGCACCCGGACCGCGGTGCCATAGGCCACGATCTCGGTGAACTGCTGGCCGATCTCCGACGAGTCGAAGCGCACGGCCACGATCGCGTCGGCATCCAACAGCCGGGCGTTGTCCACCATGCGATCGATGGCGTGGCGGCGAGAGTCCTCCAATAGCCGCGTGTACTCGTGGATCTCGCCCCGCCGCAACGACTTGAAGGCGGCACCGACGCTGCCGGTGAAGCCCATGCTGCGCACCACGAGCCCGTAGACGACGCCGAGCGTCTCGGTGATCGTCAGGCCGGTGAGCTCCAGCGCGGTCGTCATCGGCAGACCGGCCGTGGTCGTCTCCTCGGACATCGCCGGAACCGTAGCAACGCCCCCGCGGCGGTGGCCAGCTAACTTCCTGCTGGTCCTCGATGCGCACGCGCGACCTCATCACGCTGGCGGCGGCCGTCTGCGCCCTGCTGCTGCTCGTCACCGGCTGCGGGTCGAGCTCCTCGACCTCCTCGGGCTCTGCCAGCTCCCCGAGCGCGACGGGCACGACCAGCGCGGCCAGCACGACGGCGACGTCATCGGCGGCCAGCAGCACGACAACCGCCAGCTCGACCCTCAGCGGACCGGCGATCGGCTTCGAGGGCATCCCCCTGGAGAACGGTCCCGTCCTCGGACCCCAGAGCACCCAGCCGGGCACGGTCGACGGCGTCCAGTGCAAGCCCGGAGAGCAGCTCGTCTACCACATCCATGCCCACCTGGCGGTGTTCGATAACGGCGTCCTGTACGCGCTTCCTCCCGCCATCGGAATCGCTGAGCCTCAGGTCGAGCAGTCGCAGTACGGCCCGGTCGCGGTCGCCGGCAAGTGCTTCTTCTGGCTGCACACCCACACTTTCGACGGTGTCATCCATATCGAGTCGCCGGTGCGGGCGATCTTCACCCTCGGCGATTTCTTCGACGTCTGGCGACAGCCGCTCACCGGCAACCGGATCGCCAGCCTGCATGGCAAGGTCACGGCGTTCGTCAACGGCAAGCCGTGGACCAAGAGCCCGCGCTCGATCCCGCTTCTCCCCCACGAGAACATCCAGCTGGAGATCGGCCAGCCGATCCCGCCGCTGGTCACCGTCAACTGGAAAGCGACTCACCTGTAGGCGCCGTCAGCCCGGCGGGGGCCACGGCCGGCGCCGGCGGCGGCGGACCACCTCGAACGCGACGGTGAAACCGACGAGAACGGCCAGCATCACCGCGCTGAACGTGCCGACGTCGTTGACGATCTCGACGACCGCCGGGCCGGCGAGATATGCGCCGACGCCGATGCCCCCAGCCCACACCGCGGCCGAGGCGGCGTTGATCGACAGAAACAGCGCCGGCCGGGCCCGGTTGATGCCGGCGATCCACGAGGGGGTGAGCAGGATCGCGACCACCGGATGGCGCCCGAACAGTTCCTCGCCCCGGGCCACGGCCCGCTGCCGCGTCGCCTGGAGCGGTCCGCGCCCGGTGAGCAGCGTCCGTCCCGCCTTGAGCCCGACCAGCCAACCACCGACCCCGCCGAACGTCGCCGCCAGCCAGGCGACGACGAGCACCGGGAGCAGGGCCAGGCGATGCTGACCGGCCAGCACCCCGGCGGCGATCAGGACCGGCTCCCCGGGGCCGGGGATCCCGAACCAGCTGGCGGCGGCAGCCGCCCCCAGGCCGGCGAAGTCAAACGACTCATGCCCGAGGTGGTGGGTGGTCGCCGGGACGGCGAGGTAGTCGCGCAGGCCGGCGACGGTGAGCACGAGGTGGGCGGTCGGAGTGGCCACGGGCTCCGATCCTGGCACAGCGCCCAGCCCGCCCGGCGCCTCACCGCCCGCCGCCCGGATAGGGGCCCGCGAGGATGATTGTCCATCTGGCCAATGTCGCCCCCGACCCCGTCGCGGAGGATGCGCCGCATGCCCCTCAAGATCATCGTCTCCTACGACGGGACGACCCACGACGACGACGCGCTGATGCTGGGGCGGATGCTGGCCGCAACCGGAGCCCGCCTGTCGCTCGCCTACGTCCGGCACTCGCGCGAGTACGACCCCCGGCGCGAGGAGATCGGCGAGCACGACGCGGCGCGTCGGTTGGAGCAGGGCGCGATGTGGCTCGGCGACGAATCGGTCGACCGCCACGTGGTCGTCAATCCCTCCACCAGTGCCGGCCTGGCCGACCTGGCGGCGTCCGAGGGTGCCGATCTCGTCGTGTTCGGCTCGGACTACCGCACCCCGCCGGGGCGGGTCGAGCCGGGGGGGTCGGCGCAGGGGGTGCTTGACAGCGGCTCGGTCGCGATCGCGGTAGCCGCGGCCGGCCTGCGCACGAGCCCCGAAGCGAGGATCAGGACGGTCTCGGTCGCCGGGGAGGCCGGCGGTCCCGCCGCCCAGACCGCCCAGGCGATCGCCGAGTCGCTCGGCGCCGAGATGATCGAGGGCCGGCGTGACGCGGACCTGATCCTGGTCGACTCGCGGGCCAGCGCCCCCCAGGGGCGGACGGGCCTCGACGGCTCCACGCGGGCGCATCTGGAATCGGCGCGCGGCTCGGTGATCGTCCTTCCGCGCGGCGTAGCGCTGAGCGTCTGACCGAGTGACCGCCGACCGGGCACCGGGCCGGATGGCTCCATTTCACGGAGGTTGCGGCGGCCGTTTATCCCTATGTCCAGAAGAGTTTGGGGTTTGCTGGACGCGAGGCCATGGGGAGCAGCCCGACCCGCCGAAATACTCATCAATCGTTGCTATGAGGGTCCGGGGGAACCTGTCCCCGCCCCACCCCCCATCGGCCGCTGCGGGCGCAGCGGCTGGTGTTCCCTTGCAGTCCTAAGGACAAGGAGACAGATACACAATGTGGCAGGCCTATCCATCGTGGCTTAGCCCTGGGGACAACGCTTGGCAGATGACCGCGGCAACGCTGGTCGGTCTGATGAGCGTCCCCGGACTCGTCGTCCTGTATGGCGGCGTGATGCAGAAGCGGTGGTCAATCAACAGCATGATGTTGACGTTCGCCGGGTTTGCGACCGTCCTCATCCTGTGGGTGCTCTGGGGCTTCAAGATGGGCTTCGGCACCCCATGGCACGGACTCGCTCACTCGGGTTTCTTCGGAAACTTCATCGGGATACCCGGCGAGATCCTCGGGCACAAGGCGGAGCAGGGCCAAGCGGCGATCCCGCTGGCAACGCTCGGCCCAGCGTTCCGATTCCCGCAAGCCACCCTCGCGTACTTCCAGTTCGTGTTCGCGGGAATCACGCCGCTGCTGATGCTCGGCTCGGTGCTCGGGCGGGTCAATTTCAAGGCCTGGATCCCGTTCGTCCTGCTGTGGTCGTCGATCGTCTACACGGTTGACGCGTTCTGCATCTGGGGCGGCGGCTTCTTCGCCCAACACGGGGCCATCGACTACTCCGGCGGCTATGTGATCCACCTCTCCGCCGGCGTCTCGGGCTTCGTCGCCGCGGCGGTGATCGGACCGAGGTTGCAGCGCGACCGTGAGATCGACGCCCCCAACAACGTGGCCATGGTGGCCATCGGCGCCGGTCTGCTGTGGTTGGGTTGGAACGGCTTCAACGGAGGGGACCCGTACTTCGCGGGTGCCTCGGCGTCGGCGGCCGTGCTCAACACGAACCTCTGCACGGCGGTCGCGTTCCTGGTGTGGGTCGCCTGGGACTACCTGACCGGCCGCAAGCCGGGTCTGATCTCCGGTGTCAACGGCATGATCGTCGGACTGGTGGCGATCACCCCAGCAGCCGGTTACGTCAACGGCTTTGGAGCCATCGCGATGGGAGTCATCGCCTCGACGCTCGTGTACTTCGCGCTCAACTACCTGAGCCGGGTGCGACCATTCCGCAACGTCGACGACACCCTGGGCGTGGTCTACACCCACGGCTTCGCCGGCTTCCTCGGCGGCCTGCTCACCGGGATCTTCGCCGATCCCAACATGGTGGTCTACCGGGGGCTCGGCAAGACCGCGAGCGTTGCGGCTCAGCCGGGCGTGGTCCACGGCGGCTTCACGCAGTTGAAGTGGCAGTTCTTCGCCGGGATCTTCGTCATCGCCTGGTCGGCGGTGGCCACGTTCATCCTGCTCAAGTTCGTGGGACTCTTCATCCCCCTGCGAATGTCGGAGGAGAACATGGAAATCGGGGATACGGCCGAGCACGGCCACGAGGTGTATCCCTCCGACATCCCGTCGCTGGGGTACCCCAGCGGGATCCCGGGATTGGCCAGTGGGCCGTCAAGCACAGCGAGCACGCCCGCATGACGCGGACTTCGCGAAGCGCAGTCCGCGTGCGTAGCGAGCATGCAGCGGGCCCGAGCGCTTGAGGGCAGCCAACCGTCAGCGCCGGACCGGGGAGCGGATCACACCGCTCCCCGGTCCACCCCGCTGACGCTCGTCGCCGGCGCCGTTGCCGGCGGCGACCTGCAGAGCGTCGCCTCGACGGCCGCCCAGGCGCTGGAGCGACCGGTGGTGATCGCCATCCCGGCGCTGGGCGCGCCGGTCATCGCCCCGCCCGACTCCCTCCCGGAGCCGGACACGGCGGCGATCCTGGAGCATGCCGGTGCGGTCATGGCGGGCGTCAACGGAGCCGTGCCCGATGCCATCGCCGAGGCGGTCTCCGTCCAGATCGGCGACGAGGTGGTGGGGCTCGTCGTCGCCGCCGGCCCGCCTCCGCCGCCGGCGCGCAGTTCCTCGCTCGAGCAGCGCGCCTGGCTGGAGGCGGCCGCCGCCGCCGCCTCGGTGACCGCGCTCATCCGCGAGACCCACGGGGGCGCCGACTCGGCCCAGGCGCTCCTCACCGAGCTGGCGGCCGGACCACCGGGGGACCCGGCGGGATTGGTCGCCCGCGCCCGGCGATTGGGATGCGAGCTGAGCGCCGGAGCGATCGCCATCTGCGGCTGGCGCGCCGCCGCGGTCCCGGGCAAGCCGTCGCCCGCGGCCGACGAGGGGGAAGCGACGCCCCGCGACGGGACGCCCGTGCTCGTCGCGTCGCGCCCCGGCGGGCGGGTGCTCGCCCTCGCCCCGTTGGCCGACGGACAGCCGACCGCCGACGACGTCGCCGCGCAGCTGCGGGCGGACGGCTTCGCGGTCTGCCTGTCGACGCCGCGCCGAGATCCGGCGTTGCTGCACCCGGCGGTCGTCGAGGCCGAGCTGCTCGTCGACCTCACGGCCCCGGCCTCCCCGGCGGGCCAGGATGAGACCTATCGGCTGCTCATCGGCGTGCTGCTGCGCGACCGTCACGAGCTCGAGCAGCTGCGCGACCACACGATCACGCCGCTGGCCGACTACGACGCCCGCCACGACACCGAGCTGCTGGCCACGCTGCACGCCTTTCTCACCCACGACGGCTCGACGACCGAGACCGCCGAGGCGATGAGCCTGCACCGCCACACGGTCGGCTACCGGCTCTCGCGCGTGCACGAAGTCTCGGGCCTCTCGCCGTACGAGTCCGGCGGCCGCGAGCGGCTCAGCCTCGGGATCAAAGCCCACCAGATTCTCGAGGCCGAAGACCGCCGTCGCCAAGTAAACTAGTAGACTTCGTTGTATTAGCTCGCCGCGCTCCTACCTGGTCTGCGCCACCCAGCGCAGCGGCAGCACTCTCCTCTGCGAGCTGCTCAAGGGGACGGGCGTCGCCGGCTGTCCCGAGGAGTTCTTCGAGGCCGTGGCCGAGACCGGCCTGCCGCCTCACCCCGGCGAGTACCTGATCGGGCTGCCCCGGACCGGGGCCGGAATCCGCGATGACGACACCCCGCCCGAGGCCCCGGCGTATTCGACGCTGAACGGGATCGTCGACTACCGCGAGCACCTGCGGCGGACGTTCGCCTGGGGGACGACCGATAACGGCGTGTTCGGCGCCAAGCTGATGTGGAACCAGGTGCCCGAGCTGCAGGCGTTGACGTCCGCGATCCCCGAGTACCGAGGGCTGGAGCCGATCGACCTTCTCACCCGCCTGTTCGACGACCCCGCCTACGTGTTCGTGACGCGGCGCGACAAGGTGCGCCAGGCGGTCAGCCTGTGGAAGGCGCTGCAGACACGGAGTTGGCGGGCCGGCGGGGGCCGCCCTCCAAGCGAGCTGCACTACCGCTACGAGGGGATCAAGCACCTCGTGGACCTGTTCGAGGCCGACGACGAGGCGTGGCGCGCCTTCTTCGCCGAGCACCGGATTCGACCCCCTGGTGATCAGCTACGAGGATCACCTGGAGCGAGACCAGGACGCCGCGGTGCGGTCCGTGCTCGCGCTGATCCGGGTGCCCGCGCCCGTCGGCTGGCAGGCGGTTCAGCCGATGAAGCGTCAGGCCGACGAGCTCTCGGAGCAGTGGGTGGCCGCCTATCATCGAGACAGCGCGCAGCGGGCACGACCGTCGCCCCCAGCCGAGGCGGTCGCGCGCTGAGAACTCGATGACGCACTGACGCTTGGCTTTGCCGCCCAACATCCTCTACCTCAACTCGCACGACACCGGCCGGTACGTGCAGCCCTACGGCAATGCCATCCCGACGCCGAACATCCAGTGGCTGGCCGACCAGGGCGTGATGTTCCGCAACGCGTTCTGCGCCGCCCCCTCGTGCTCGGGCAGCCGGGCGGCGCTGCTCACCGGCAGCTATTGCCACAACAACGGGATGATGGGCCTCGCCCATCGTGGCTTCTCGCTCTACGACTACGACCAGCACATCGCCCGCACGCTGTCCCACGCCGGGTACCACACCGAGCTGATCGGCGAGCAGCACGTGTCGGCCGACCCCGAGGTGCTCGGCTACGACGTCGTGCACGACATCGAGAACACGACCGTCAGCTCGGTGGCGCCGGCCGCGATCGAGGCCCTGGGCAGCGGCATCCCCGAGCCGTTCTTCATGTCGGTCGGCTTCTTCGAGACCCACCGCAGCTTCTTCGCCCCCAGCTCGGTGCGTGACCGCGTGTACTCGCTGCCGCCGCCGTTCTTGCCCGACACGCCGGAGATCCGACAGGACGTCGCCGCCTACAAGGCGAGCGCGCGGTCGCTGGACCATGGCGTCGGGTCGGTGCTCAACACGCTGCACGAGACCGGTATGGACCGCAACACGCTCGTCATCTGCACGACCGACCACGGCCTCGCCTTCCCGACCGCGAAGGCCAGCCTGCTCGACCGCGGGATCGGCGTGATGCTGATCATGCGCGGGCCGGGAATGCCGGCTGGGGTCGCCCACGACGAGCTGGTGTCCCAGATCGACGTCTTTCCGACGATCTGCGAGGTGGCCGGGATCGATCCGCCCCAGTGGCTGCAGGGTTCCTCGCTGGTGGGCCTGGTGTCCGGCACCGAGGAGCCGGGCACCCGCTCGGAGATCTTCTCCGAGCTGACCTACCACGCCGCGTACGAGCCCCAACGCGCGATCCGCACCGAACGCTTCAAGTACGTGCGCCGCTTCGACGATTACCCATACCCGGTGCTGGCCAACTGCGACGACAGCCCGAGCAAGGACGCCTACCTGGCCCGCGGCTGGGGCAAGCGCACCGTCGCCCGGGAGTCCCTGCACGATCTGTTCTTCAACCCCGGCGAGGGGCGCAACGTGATCGACAACCCCGACTATGCGCCGGTCGCCGCCGACCTGCGCACCCGCCTGCAGCGGTGGATGGAGGAGACGGCCGACCCGCTGCTCGACGGACCGGTTCCAGCACCCCCCGGCGCGCTCATCAACGCCCAGGATCAGCTCTCGGCCGGCGAGCCGACGTTCGTCGCCGACGGGGCGATGGTCGGCGCCGCCGGCCACCGCGAGTAGCGGTCTCAGCCCAGGACGATCTCGGCCGCCTGGCGCAGCGTGGCGGGGTCGCCGCCCACGAGCAGGGTGGTGACGATCGAATCCCGCCACGCCTCCAGGTCGTGGCGGATCTTGTCGGGCGGACCGATCAGCGTCAGCTGCTCGAGCAGCCGGGTCGGGACCGCCGCCGCCGCCTCGTCCTTCTTGCCCGAGAGATAGAGCTCCTGGATCCTCGCCACCTCGGCCTCGTAGCCCATGCGGATCGCGACGTCGGCGTGGAAGTTGGCTCCCTTGGCCCCCATCCCGCCGAAGTACAGCGCGTACATGGGCCGCAGCGCGTCGGCGGCCGACTCGATGTCGTCGGTGACGATCAGCGGCACGCTGGCGGCGACCTCGAACTCGTCGGGCGTGCGCAGCGCGCCCGGGCGCTGAAAACCGTCGGCGAGCGCGTCGCGGTAGAAGTCATCGTGATAGGGCGAGTAGAACAGCGCCAGCCAGCCGTCGCACAGCTCCGCCCCCATCGCGATGTTCTTGGGCCCTTCGGCGGCGAGGTAGATCGGGATGTCGGGACGCAGCGGGCGGATGCTCGACTTCAGCGGCTTGCCCAACCCGGTGATCCCGTCCCGCCCATCCACCGGCAGCGGATAGTGGGGGCCATCGTTGGTGACCGGTCCCCCGCGCGCCCAGATGTCGCGCAGGATCCCGATGTACTCGCGCATCCGCGCCAGCGGCTTGGCGAACGGCTGGCCGTACCACCCCTCGACGACCTGGGGGCCCGAGACCCCTAGTCCGAGGATCACCCGGCCGCCGCTGAGATGGTCAAGCGTCATCGCCGCCATCGCCGTGGCCGCCGGGGTCCGCGCCGAGATCTGGACGATCGCCGTGCCCAGCTTGATCCTCTCGGTCGCCGAGCCCCACCAGGCCAGCGGCATGAGCGCGTCCGAGCCGTAGGCCTCGGCGGTCCAGACCGAGTCAAAGCCCAGTCGATCGGCTTCCTGAACGGTCTCGGCGGCGCCGGGCGGAGGTCCGCCGCCCCAGTAGCCCAGGCTCAATCCGAGTCGCAGATCGCGCGCCATCGCGCCGTCACCCTACCGGCTGAGACGGGCCCGCCACCGCTGGAGGCGACCGGGCGCCGAGGGCTGGGTACGCTGCCATTCCGCCCGGGTGGGTAGACGGCCGTGACGGCGAGCCGCGAGGACGCAGGCGGTGTGGGCGTGACGGCGGCGGGCGGAGTCGCCCTCGGGCACCATCAGCATGTGCTCTGACATCGAGGGGAGCTGCCCGTTGCACAGGGGGCAGCGGTAGGTGGCGGGCTTGCGATTCTGAGCCCGCCGGATCTCCCACCAGCGGGGGGTCGGCACTTTGGCCATGGTCGCTCTCAAGGATGCCAGCGGCGGGTATCGTCAACCGCGTGGAGCATCGTGACGAACGGATCATCGTCGAGACCGACCGCCACCGGATCACCGGGCTGCTGCGGTTGCCCGCCGAGGGCTACCGCAGCCGGCTGACCGACTACCTCAACGCCTCCGAGCGGGTGTTCGTCGCCCTCACCGAGGTCGAGGTGGCCAGCCTGCACGGGACCCCGCGCGTCGAGCAGCGTGACTACGTGGCCCTGTCGCTGCGCCACATCGTGCTCGCCATGCCGGCCGACGACGCCGAACCGTTCCGGCCCGGCGGCGAGACCGCCTGAACCGACCCCGGGGCGGTGGTGAGCGGGAGCTAGAATCCTGCGCATGGCCACCCAGAGAGCAGACGAGGTCGACGGCCTGAGCCGCTCGGAAGCGCTGCGCGCCTCGCCGCGCATGTTCGACTCAGACCTGCTCGACAAGCTGTCGCGCGTGCACTGGAGCGTGCCGCCGCTCATCTTCGTGCCGGTGATCGTCGTGCTGCTGGTGGAGGGATTCGTGCACGGCGCGGGCGCGCTGACCGTCGGCTGGATCCTCGGCGGCTACCTGTTCTGGACGCTGACCGAGTACTGGCTGCACCGGATCGTGTTCCACTTCGAGCCCGAACGCGGCATCGGCGCCCGCCTGCACTGGATCATTCACGGCGTCCACCACGATCATCCCAACGACCCGATGCGGCTCGTGATGCCACCGTCGGTGAGCATCCCCCTCGCGGCGCTGTTCGTGTGGGGGTTCTCGCTCGTGCTCGGCACGCCCGGGTTCCTGCCGTTCGGGGCGGGCTTTCTCGCCGGGTACCTCGCCTACGACATGCTGCACTACCACGTGCACCATCATCGTCCCAAGACTGCCCTCGGCCGGCGCCTGCGCGAGTTGCACATGCGCCACCACTTCCAGAACCACGAGCGCGGCTACGGCGTCAGCGCCCCGTTCTGGGATCACGTCTTCGGCACCGCGCCCAAGCAGCCGCGCGGCTGAGCCTCAGCTGGTCAGCGCGGCCGAGCCGTCGAGGCCGTAGAGCGCGGAGGCATTGCCGGCGAGCACGGCGGCGCGGTCCTCGGCCGACAGCCGCGCCAGCAGTCCCTCGATTCCGACTCCGTGCTCGTGCGGGTGATCGCTGGCGTAGGCGAGCATCCCCGGCCCGCCGAGCATCTCCAGTAGCTGATCGATGGCCGCCGGGTCATCGGGGAGATGGGCGGGGGCGGTGGTCAGCAGGACATGGCGGCGAACGTACTGCGACGGAGGCTCCTTGACCCATGGCACCTCGCGCCACACGCCCTTCCAGTCCTTGTCAAAGCGCCACAGCAGGGGCGGCAGCCAGGCAAAGCCGCACTCGATCACCATCACCCGCAGGTCGGGGAAACGCTCGAACACGCCCTCGGAGACGAAGCTGAGCAGCTGCGCCTGCGCGATCGGCTGGTTGCCCACGTAGTCCTCCAGGTAGGTCGTCGTAAACCCGCTCGGGGTCGGCGCCTTGCCGGGCCGCCCCCAGGCGTGCAGCCCGATCTGAAGCGAGCACTCGCGGGCGGCGGCGAACATCGCGTGGTTGTTCTTGTGGCCCCACGGGACGTCGGAGCGGGCGGGCAGGAGCACCTGGACGAACCCCGGCTCGTCCCCGATGCGCTCGATCTCGGCGACCGCGTCCTCGGGCGCGACGGCGGACACGGCGAGGCTCGCCCGCAGCCGATCGTCGCGGGTCAGAAACTCCTCGCGCAGCCAGTCGTTGATGGCGCTGGCCACCGCCGCCGAGAAGTACGGATTGCGGTGGGTCTCAAAGCCGGTCACGCAGTTGAGGACCACCCGCTGCGGCTGGGCCGGCTCCAGGTAGGCCGCGGCCAGCTCGGCGAAGCTGTGCGCGACCGGCCCCGCCAGCGCGGCCGCCGGGTAGGCGTGAGCCATCCCGGTGAGGCGAACCCCGGCTTCGGTGACGTACTGGCGCCAGTAGTCGCTGAGATGGGGAAACAGGTCCTGCAGGGACGCGGGGGCGACATGGACGTCGCAGTCGACGGCGTTGCCCGGGACGGCGGCCGGGGTCATCACCGGGCTCCGTTGACGATCGCCCGCTCGGCGGGCAACCCGTAGAGGTCGAGGGCGTTGCCGCACATCACGGCCTGGCGCAGAGTGGCTCCGAGCGCGCGCGGCAGCGCCTGCGTCGGCGAGTCGAAGTCCCAGTGCGGGTAGTCGGTGGCGAACAGCAGCCGGCGTTCGAGCCGCGCCTGCTCGATCGCGTAGACCAGGTGCCGGGGGTCGGCCGGCTCCTCGATCGGCTGCGTGGTGAACCACACGTGCTCGTCGATGTACTCCGACGGGCGCCGCACCAGCCGGGGATGGTCCTCGCCCATCGCCTCCCACGCAGCGTCCAGCGACCAGCGCAGCGCCGCCGCCCAGGCGAGGCCACTCTCGGTGAGAACGACGCGCAGACCCGGCACGGCCTCGAACAGGCCCCCGGTGACCATCCCGGCGAGCTGGCTCTGCATGACCAGCCCGTTGGCCACGTGGTACTCCAGGTAGAACGACGGATAGCCGGCCCCGCGGTGATCGACGTAGCCGCCGGTATGGATCACGACCGGGCGCCCACACGCGGTCGCCGCTGCGTAGATCGGCCAGTACTTGGGCGACCCCAGCGGCTCGGCGGCGCTGGCCGGCAGGAGCACCGAGAGAAAGCGCTCGTCCTCGGCGCGACGCTCGATCTCGGCCACCGCCAGGTCCGGATACTCGTGGGCGACGGCGATCGTCGCCCGCAGCCGCGGGTCGAAGTCCAGCCACGTGTACAGCTGCCAGTCGTTGACGGCCCGGTTGCGCTCAGCGGCGAGGTCGGGATGGTCGTAGCAGTCCTGGCCGCTGAGCACCTCGAGGATCGCGTAGTCGACGTCGTACTCGTCGAGCAGCTGCGCTTGCAGCATCTCCGGGTCTGAGCCCCAGATATGGCCGGGCTTGTCCGGCCACGCGTCGACGCGCATGCCGGCGTTGCGAGCCCGCGGATACCAGTCGGTGACCCGAGGCGTGCTGCGGCCAAAGCGCTCGAGCAGCCGCCGCGCGTGCGGGCCCATGTGCTCGGCGAGCATCGCGTCGGTCGCCTGCGCGTGCACGTCGCAGTCGATCAGAGCGACGGGACGGTGGGTGACCTCCTTCGCCGGCGGCATGTCGATCTGGGTCATGGTTGGCTCCCGTCTGATCAGGCGTCGAGCACGACGTACTCGTCCTCGACGCGAACCTCGAAGGTCTCGGCCACGTAGGGCCCGGGCCGGCGCTCGGTCGCGCCGGCTTCGATCTCGGCGAGCAGCGACCCGCCCGCCTGCAGACCGACGCCGTAACTACGCACGCCGGCGTGACCCGGTCCCAGGAACGACTGCCCGCTGTCCAGGTCGTACTCCCAGCCGTGCCACGGGCAGGCGATCCGCAGCGGGTCGGCCGACACGCTCGCGCGTCCGGGGCCGTCGGCCACGGCGTCGCCGAGGACGTGGCCGAGGCACAGGGGCCCGCCCTGGTGCGGGCAGCGATTGCGGATCCCGTAGAAGCGGTCACCGATGCGGAACACGCCGATCGAGCGCGCGCCCGCCTTGACGATGCGCCGTTCTCCCGGCGGAAAATCCGAGAGCGGTCCGACGACCACCCTCACGATCGAGCTTCGGTGCGTTGGGTCATCTCTCCATCGTCCCTTCGCTCACCGTAACACCCCGCCGGCGGTATCACTTTCATTGATACGGCACAGACAGAGATTCGATTTTGCCCGGCGTCGGCGGCTTGTTAGCGTCGCGCCACAGGCAGAGGTTTGAGGGCGCTGACCGGCGCCCGGACGGGAGAAGAGGATGTCCTTCACGCTTCGTTCACCCCAGCGCGAGCGGCTGAGTCCGGCTGCCCGCACGTCGATCTTCGGCGGCGTCATCACGCTGTTCATCGACAGCTATGACATCTACCTGCCGGCGCTCGTCCTGCCCGCCGCGCTCAACTACTTCGAGCCGGCGTCGATGTCCTCCACGCTGAAGGCGACACTCGACACGATCGTGTTCACCGTGACCCTGCTCGGCCGGCCGATCGGCGGTCCGATCTTCGGCAATCTGAGCGACCGGATCGGCCGCAAGCGGGTGGCGATGATCACCGGTACGGGGTTCACCGTGATGACCGCCCTGATGGCCTGCCTGCCCGGCTACAAGCAGTGGGGCTTTGCCTCGATCGGGACGCTCATCGTGCTGCGACTGATCAACGGGATCTTCCTCGGTGGCGGCTATGCCGGGCCCGTGCCGCTCGCCATCGAACGCGCCCCGAGAAAGCTGCGCGGTCTCGTCGGCGGGCTCGTGGTCACCGGAGCACCGCTGGCGTTCGTCGTCATCAGCCTCATCCAGCTGCTCGTGCTCGACCACCTGTCCAAGTCGACGTTCCTCGTGTGGGGCTGGCGGATCCCGTTCATCGTCGGCGCCGTACTCGGGCTCCTGTACCTCGCTTACTTCTCCCGGCTCGTGCCCGAGCTCGACCAGCAGGAGCTCGAGGCCGCGCGCCAGGCGCCGCGCCGGCCGCTCGCCGAGCTCTTCCGCGGTCCGCAGGCGTGGCCACTCATCCAGGTCGTGATGCTGATGACCGGCATGTGGTTCGCCTCCCAGATGACGGTCTCGTTCCAGCCCGTCGTGCTCATCACCGTGCTGCACCAGGCTCCTGGGCAGGTGAGCGACTTCGAGATCGTCTCCGGGCTGATCACCGGCGCCGGAATGGTCCTGTACGGCGTGCTCAGCCAGCGGCTCGGCCGTCGCATCGTGCTGCGCTGGGTGGCGGTGTCGGTTCTCGTCGTGGGGTCGCTGTCGTGGCTGTTCATGGTGCGCTTCGCCGAGAACGGCGCCGGCTTCACCGCGGTGGCGGCCATGGCTGCCCTGGCGGCGTTCGTCACCAACGCGCCCCTCGGCGTGTTCGTCGTCTATCTCAACGAGCGCTTCGGCACCCGCGTGCGGGCCGCCGGCTACAGCACCGCCTACACGTTCGGGCTGATCCTGCCCGGCCTCTACACGGTGTGGGTCAAGGGGCTGGCGCACATCGTCCCGTTCGCCTACACGGCGCTGTTCCTCATCCCGCTCGGCGGCCTGCTCGTCCTGATCGCCGCCCACCTCGGCCCCGAGACGCGCGACGCCACCCTGCTCGCCCACGAGCACCCGACGCGCGAACCCGCGCCGGCGGCCGCGCGCGTCCCGGCTCGTGCACCGGAGCGCGGTGTCGCGACGCCCTCGTGAGCCAGGACTCCTACCACGGCGCCAGCGACCACTCGTCGGCCGAGCGCGGTGAGCTCGACGCGCTGACCCCCCGTCCCGCCCCCGCAGGACGCACCGTGTACGAACCGCCGCGGGAGACGGTCGTGCACGCGGAGTGCGACGTGCTGGTGGTGGGTGGCGGCCCGGCCGGCTGCGCCGCCGCGCTGGCGGCGCGCCGGCTGGGCGCCGAGGTGCTGCTCGTCGAGCGCTACAACCACCTGGGCGGCCTGTCGACCGGCGGCCTGGTCATCTGGATCGATCGCATGACCGATTGGGACGGCCGTCAGGTGATTTCCGGCTTCGGGGCCGAGCTGCTCGATCGGCTGCCGGCCCACGCCATCGCCGGCGCGCCGCCCGAGCTGTGGGGATCCACCGATGAGGCGGCGGTCGGCCACTGGCGCGAGCGCCAGGGCGCGTTCCGCGGCGTCGTCACCCAATCGCCGATGATCGATCCGGAGTGGCTCAAGCTCGTCTCGGCCGAGCTGCTCGCCGAGGCAGGGGTGCGATTCCTGTTGCACAGCTGGGTCGTGGCCGCCGTCCGCGACGGCTCGCGGGTGAACGGGGCGGTCTTTGAGTCAAAGCAGGGCCGGCGCGCGATCCTTGCCGACGTCGTGATCGACGCCACCGGCGACCTCGACGTCTGCCGGAGCGCGGGGGCCGCCTTCGAGGCCGACGCCGAGGGGTCGGAGACCAACATCCAGCACTGCCTCAACACGGCCTGGACCTGGGCGGGAGTGGACTTCGCGCGCTGGATCGACTTCAAGCGCTCGCAGCCGGGGGCCCATCGGGCGCTGATGGAACGCGCGCGGAACGCGCTCGGGTACGCCGAGCGCCCGGTGATCGGCTGGCGGGATGACGTGGCGGTGTTCATGGGTCCCCGCCTGCATGGCTACAGCGGCCTCGATGTCACCGACCTCACCCAGGTCGAGTTCGAGTCCCGGCGCCGGATGGCCGCGCACCTGGAGTACTTTCGCGCGCACGCGCCGGGCTTCGAGCACGCCTGGGTGATGCTCTCGGGCCCGCAGGTCGGCGTCCGGCACACCGGGCGGGTGAACGGGCGCGGGCGGATGACCGCCGCCGATTGGAAGCAGGGCCTCCGCCATCGCGATGAGATCGGGGTCTCGCCGTCGCCGTCGCCGGCGATCGCCAACGTCTCGGTCCCCTACGGCGCGCTGTTGCCGGCCGGGCTCGACAACGTGCTCGTCGCCGGACGCCACATTGCTTCGGACTCCCAGACCCAGGCGTTCATGCGCGAGATCCCCCAGTGCTGGATGACCGGTCAGGCGGCCGGCGCCGCGGCCGCGATGGCGGTCGCACGGCGGATCTCGCCGGCCGGACTCGACGTCGGCGAGCTCCAGCTCGAGCTGCGTCGCCAGGGCGTCTACCTGACCGCGGCCGAGTCGCCCGGCCGGCGGGCCGGCGGGCGGGTGGGCGTTGGTTAGGCTTGACCGCGAAGTGACGGTGGAGGGACAGGTCAAGCTCGGCAGGCCGGTGGCACAGCTGGCCCAGCTCGACCTGAACCTGCTCGTCATCCTGCGCGAGCTCATCCGCGAGCGCAACGTCACCCGAGCCGCCGAGCGGGTGGCCGTCTCCCAACCGGCGGCCAGCGCTGCGCTCGGTCGTCTGCGCCGCTACTTCGACGACGAGCTCCTGATCCGCCGGGGGGCCGGCTACGTCCTCTCGCCGCTCGCCGCGCAGCTGGCCGAGCGCGTCGAGCTGGCCTGCGCGGCCGCCGAGCGCGTGTTCGCCGCCGAGAGCGAGTTCGATCCGGCGACCTGCACGCGCGAGTTCACGCTGCTGATGGCCGACTACGTGATCGCCGTGCTCGGCGGGCGCCTGTCGCGGCTGCTCGAGCGCGATGCCCCGAGCATCCGCCTGCACATCCGCCTCGTGCGCGAATCGTTGGCCGTGGAGGCGGGCGAGGCGATCCGGCGCATCGACGGCCTCGTCGCCCCGCCGCTGACCTCGCTGATCGTTCCCCACCTGCGCTCCGTGGAGCTGTTTCGCGACCGCTGGATGTGCGTCGCCTGGCGCGGCAACCGCGTGCTCGATGGCCGGCCTCCGAACTTCGCCGACCTCGAGCGCCTCAGCTGGGTCGTCCCCTACATGCCCGACCGCGGCCAGGTCTCGGCGGCGCCGGTCTCCCAGCAGTTCGCGATGCTCGGCATCCACCCGCGCGTCGCCGTCCGCGCCGAGACCTACCAGTCGGTCGCTGACCTCGTCACCGGCACCGACCGGATCGCCCTCATGCAGGAGCGCCTCGCCCGGCGGGTCGCCGACCAGTTCGAATTGCGCGTGATGGAGTGCCCGGGCGCCTCGCAGGCGATCGTCGAGGCGCTGTGGTGGTGCGAGGACCACGACGACGACCCCGCCCACGCCTGGCTGCGGCGCGCGTTGCAGCAGGTCGCCGGCGAGCTGCCGGCCGACGAGGGGTCGTCACCGGCGGGCGAGGACTGAGCGGAGGCGGCGGGATTCGGACCCGCGGGGCGGCGGCTGAGCGGAGGGGGCGGGATTCGAACCCGCGGTCCGGGGTTGCCGGACTCCAGTTTTCAAGACTGGTGCATTCGACCGCTCTGCCACCCCTCCTCGGAGCCGGCGGGGCCGATGCTAGCGGTGCTTTTCCCGCTCGGCTGGGGCGCAGAGTCCTCGTCTACACTGCGGCGAAACCTCACGGGAGAGGTGGCCGAGTGGCTGAAGGCACTCGCCTGCTAAGCGAGTATGGGGGGAAACCTCTATCGCGGGTTCGAATCCCGCCCTCTCCGTTTCCGGCGCCCGGGCCCCTCGATGTGGTGAGGGACCGCAACCTTGGGCCCGCTGGATTGTTGTGAATGCTGCCGAGTCCGCGGAGCGCCATCCCGCGGAGCGGGGAGCCCAGGTGGTTGGGGCGAATCCGGTGGTGATCCACCGGTAGCGCGATCGCAGCGCGAGCCCGTCAGCTAACTCCGTAGGCGCCAGGCGACCGATTTGCCGCTCCCCAAGGAGACCGCGTGCCCGCACCCGTCAACCCGCTTCGCCGATGCGCCGCTGTTCGTCCGGTCCCGGGGCTGCGGACCCTCCTGATCGCCGGCTGCCTCGCGCTCGTGGGCGGCGCGGCGCCGGCGCTTGGAGCATCCGCCACCAAGGTCGTCAGCTACCACGGGGAGCGACTCACCGTTCCCGCCGGCTGGCCCGTCTATCGCCTGGCCGACGACCCCCGGGCCTGTGTGCGCTTCGATCGCCATGCCGTCTATCTCGGCACCCCGAGCGCTGACCAGCGGTGCCCGGCCCACGCCGCCGGCCGCACCGAGGCGGTGCTCGTCTCCCCGCGCGCGACCGCGGCACTGCCGGCGGGTGGATCGGGCGCTCAGCTCGCCGAGCCCGCACACCACGTGATCGTGACCGCCACCTGGTCGAGCCGCCCGGCGCTCATCCGCCGGGTCCTCGGCGTGCGCTCGCTCGCCTCCGCGGCGGCCGCCTGGAGAAGGCAGCACCCGGCGCCGCGGGCCGCGGCCTCGGCGGTGCGACCGATGAGTGTCCCGTCCGCGGGGACGCCGACTGCCGCCGCCGCGCCCGGCGCGGTCTACACCGGGCCGGGCTTCGACGCCTGCGCGACGCCCAGCCTCTCGCAGATGTCGGACTGGGGTGCGTCGCGTTATCGCGCGATCGGGGTCTACATCGGGGGCGCCAACATGGCGTGCGCGCAGCCGAATCTCAGCTCCGCCTGGGTCGGCCAGCAGTCGGCCGCCGGGTGGCATCTGATCCCGATCTACGTCGGGCTGCAGGCGCCGTCGAACTCGTGTGGATGTGCGGCGATCTCCGGCACCGGCGCCGCCGCCGAGGGAGCGGCCGCCGCGCGCGACGCCGTCGTGCAGGCCCAGGCAGTCGGCCTCGGGACCGGCAACCCGCTCTACTTCGACATGGAGGGCTACAACCCGAGCACCGCCACCAGCTCGGCGGTCCTCACCTTCCTCGCCGCGTGGACCTCACAGCTGCATGCCGCCGGCTACACCTCAGGCGTGTACAGCAGCGCGGCCTCCGGGATCCGCGACCTCGTCCGTCAGGCGGGCGCCGGCTACGGCGAGCCCGACGACATCTGGATCGCCAACTGGAACGGCGATCAGAGCACGTCCGATGCCAACGTGCCGAGCGGCGAGTGGGCCGCCCACCAGCGACTGCATCAGTACCGCGGAGCCCACAACGAGACCTACGGGGGCGCGACGATCAACATCGACGGGGACGCGGTCGACGCCGCCACGGCGGCGGCCGGCACGGTCACGGCCGCTGCGGCCGCGGCTCCCTCGCTGTCGGTCGCGCCGGTGGCCGATGGGACGATCAACCTGTATCCGAGCTGGCGCGGCGCGAGCAACGTCAGCTCGTGGCAGGTCGTCGCCGGTCCGACCCCGATGGGTCTGTCCGCCGCCAAGCCGGTCGGCGGCGCCGCGCACGTGCCGATCACGCTGCACAGCGCCTTCCCCTACTTCCAGGTCCGGGCGCTCGGCGCCGCCGGCCAGACCCTCGGGGTGTCACCGCCGGTGGCGACACCTCCCCACGTGTCGATCTTCGGCAACACCGTGTTTGTCCCGCGCCACGGCCCCGCGGCCGTGCCGGTGAGCTGCTTTGGGACCTCGCCATGCAACGTGACGACGACGATCGCCACCACGGCCACGAGCACGCTCG
Organism: uncultured Solirubrobacteraceae bacterium; assembly: GCA_963744845.1. Lineage (GTDB taxonomy): Bacteria > Actinomycetota > Thermoleophilia > Solirubrobacterales > Solirubrobacteraceae > Palsa-465. The sequence continues at coordinate 153,064 of CAVUVE010000004.1, read as the reverse complement.
CGCGCACCCGCGGGCAGTGGGTTCCCGCCGGGGGCGGACTGGCCTACGTCAACCTGGCCCCCGCCGCTCACCTCCTCGTCGCGCAGGCCAGCCACCGCCGGCTGGCGGTCACGATCACCGCGCGGACGAGCACCGGTCAGAAGGCCACGCGCCGGCTGAGCCTCGTCCCCTACGCCACCTCGGGGCCCGCGCCGCGTCGCGGGGTCAGCTCCAGCTCGGCGCTGCGCATCCTCAGCGCCACCGCGTTCGTCGCCAACGGCTGGTCAGGTGGGATTCCCGTGGCGTGTCTGACCGCCACCCCGTGCAGCGCGACGACGACGATCGTCGCCGGCGGGCAGGTGATCGCCAGCGCCCAGGCCGAATCTGTGGGGGTCAGCGAGATCGGCTACCTGCGCTTCGCCCTGACCGCCGCCGGCCACCGGCTGCTGGCGAGCCGCCCCGGCAACCAACTCCCGGCCCGGGTCCGCATCACCGATGCGGGCAAGACGGCGAGCGGCGCGATCGTCCTGTCGACGTTTCACTGACGACCAGCGGCGCGGCCGCGCCGCTCAGCCGCCTGGCGGACGCGGCGCCGCTCAGCCGCCGGGCCGGCGGCGGGTGATGCGCACCACGGCCTCGCCACCCGGCCGCAAGCCGAGCCTGACGACCGCGTCGCCGACCGCGACGTCGTCGATCCACACCTTCCCGGACTCGTTGAGCGGGGCCAGCGCGGCCACCTGCTGCATGACCTCGGCCAGGCGACCGAGCTCGTCGGCGGTACCTTCGAGGGCGACGAGCCCGCCGTTGGTGACGAAGGTGACGGCCAGCCCGTTCTCCGTCGGCTGTGCGTCAACGATCTCGAGGGCCACGGTCCGGGACATGGTGGCGCCTGCCCAGCGGCGGTGTCAATCGCCAACCCCGCGCAGCAAAATGCGCGCCGCCCCCGCGCATGGTTGAATGCCCGCGCGGGTCGGGATCACGGCAAGGGGGTTTGCGGATGGGCATGGAAGAAGCGAACGGAATCGCCAAGGACGCCGAGCGGGCGAGGCGTCGGCGGCGGTGGCGTGCTCCCCTGAAGGTCGTGCTCCCGACCGCGGCGGCGCTCGGCGCCGGCGCCGCGGTCGCCGTCGGCCAGATCCCCAGCTCCAACGGGACGCTCACCGCCTGCTATGCCCCGCAGACAGCCTTAGCGAACACGACTACGACAGCGCCCCCGGGGTACACCGGCCCCACGTACGGAGGCGATCTGCGTCTCGTCGACAACGGCAGCAACTGCAATAGCGACGTCGGCGAGACGTCCATCACCTGGAACCAGCAGGGCCCGCCCGGGCCTCAGGGGGTCACGGGGCCGCAGGGACTGACCGGCCCTCAGGGGGTCACCGGCCCTCAGGGAGTCACCGGCCCTCAGGGAGTCACCGGCCCTCAGGGCACTCCCGGCGCAAAGGGCGACCCCGGCGCGAAAGGCGATACGGGCCCGCAGGGGCCGACCGGCCTGACCGGCCCAACCGGCCCGGCGGGTCCGACCGGCCCGTCCGGGAGTCCTGGCGCCGCCGGGGCGATCCTCGGCAACACGACGTTCAGCATCGAGGCCGACAAGTCCAGCGAGCTGTTCCTGAAGATCGACGGGATCAGTGGAGAGGCCACCCAGAAGGCCTATAAGGGCAGCATCGAGCTCTCGAGCTTCGCCGCCGGCGCCGAGGCCCCGATCGGCAACGTCGGGGGTCAGGGCGCCGGAGCGGGCGCCGGCAAGGTGACCGTGCAGACGTTCCAGTTCGTCAAGAAGGTCGACTCCGCGAGCACCAAGCTGCACCGCGACCTCGATAGCGCCATCAACCTCAGGCTGCTGGAAATCGACGTCGTCCACACGACGAGCAGCAAGGGCGGCACGACCCAGGTGGCCAGTTACATCCTCCGCAACGTGCTGCTCAAGAACATCGACGATCAGGGCACCACGGAAACCGTCACGGGAGTCTTCACACAGCTGCAGGGGAATCTCGGATCGGGCAACAGCAAGGTCCCCACCGGCTGGAACCAGGTGAAGAACACGGCCGACTGGAACCTGACCTCCAACAAGAACCCCTGATCGGGGGGTCCGCAGCCCCGCACGAGGCCTACGAGCAGGTCCTCTACCCGGGGTACGTCTATCCGCAGACCCATCCGGCGCGGCTCGAGGTCATGGGCCGGCTGTTCGGCCTCCAGCCGGCCGCAGCCCGCGCATGCCGCGTGCTCGAGCTCGGCTGTGGCGACGGCACGAACTCGCTCGCGATCGCCCAGACCCTGCCGGAGGCTCGCGTCATCGGGGTCGACATCACCGCGGGGCCGTTGCACGGTGGCCGGGCCCTCGCCGTCGCCGCCGGCCTGACCAACGTCGAACTGCGCTGTGCCGACCTGCTCGACCCCTCCTGGGTCGACGACCTGGGCGAGATCGACTACGTGATCGCGCACGGCGTCTACTCGTGGGTGCCACCCGCGGTCCGCGGCGCGCTGCTGGACTGCTGCCGGCGATGCCTGTCGCCACAGGGCATCGCCTTCATCAGTTACAACGCCTACCCGGGCAGCTACCTGCGCGACATGAGCCGGGACATCCTCGCCTACCACCTGCAGGGGGTCGCCTCGCCGCCGGAGCGCATCACGCGGGCACAGCAGCTGATGCACGCGATCGTCTCCGTCGAGTCCCCCAGCCCGTACGCACGGGTTCTGCGCGAGCACGTCCAGCGGATGCTCGGAGCAAGTGACGCGCTCCTCTACCACGACGATCTGGCGCCCGTGAGCACCCCCTTCTACTTCCATGAGTTCATCGAGCACGCGAACGCGCACGAGCTGCAGTTCGTCTCTGAGGCCGAGCTGTCTGACAGCCAGATGCGCGACGTTCCGGCCGGGGTGGGCGAGCTGATCGCCTCCCTGCCCGAGGACGTGATCGTCCGCGAGCAGTACCTGGACTTCTTCAATAACCGGATGTTTCGCCAGACCCTGCTCGCCCGGGCCGGCGTACCGGTCAACCGCGCCATCGAAGGGCACGTGCTCGACACGATGGCGGTCAGCTCCCCCGCCCGGCGCGAGGGCGCGCGATTCCTCACCGATCACGGCGGCGAGCTGACCACGACCGAGCCGCTGATCGCCGCCGCGATGAACGAGCTGTGCGATCACTGGCCGGTGTCCCTGCCGTTTGGCGACCTGGTCGACCGCGCGGCCCGCCGGGTGGGATCCACCCCGGGCGCGGAGCCCCTCGATCGGCTGCGCGAAACGCTGCTGCAGGCCTATGTCCTGCGCATCGTCGGGCTGGCGGGCTGCCCGCTCCCCGTCACCGGACACCCCGATGCCCGCCCCCAAGCGAGCCCACTCGCCCGCGCCCAGGTGGCCGCAGGCCGGCCGGTGATCGCCACCCTGCTGCCGGGCAATCACCTCCTCGAGGACGAGCTCGACGGCACCCTCCTCCCCCTCCTGGACGGCACCCGCGACGAGGCCGCCCTCGCCACCGAACTCGGCGCTTCCGAGACCAGAGTCCATGCCGCGGTGTCCCGCCTGGCCGCCCAGGGGCTCCTCATCGCTTGATTCGCGGCGGCGCGCGCTCTCGTTGCGTCGGCGATCCGACCCGGCGCCGCGGCGCCGAGCAGCCCCATCGGGTGGGGGCTAGAATCGGCCGCTACGCGCCCGTAGCTCAGCTGGATAGAGCGTCGGTCTACGGAACCGAAGGTCGGGAGTTCGAATCTCTCCGGGCGCGTTAGGAAAGCCCCGCAATAGCGGGGCTTTTTGTTTGGGGGCGTTGTGCCGACGCTGGCGATATGTCCCCAATATGTCCCGGCAGAAGCGTAGGCTTTGCGGGATGAGCGAGCAGCTGCGTCCACCGGGACATGTCTTCCGGGTCGAGCGCGCGCGCGGCCGGTCTGGTACGCGAAGTACCGCCTGCCCGACGGGCGCCAGGTGCAGAAGAAGCTCGGGCCGGCCTGGACCGAGCGCGGACGGCCGGCCGCCGGGTACGTCACGAAGCGGCTCGCCGAGGACTGCGCTGCGCGCGACGCTGGACGAGGCGCGCCGCGGCACCCTTCCCGGGATGGTCCGCACCGGCGCGACGTTCGCCGACGCGGCGGCCGAGTTCCTGCGCTACTGCGAGCACGACCGCGGCTGCAAGCCCTCGACGCTGCGTGACTACCGCTCGAACCTCGAGGCGCACCTGCTGCCGGCGTTCGGCTCGATCCGGCTCGAGGAGATCACGCCGCCGGCGATCGATCGCTGGCGCGGCTCGCTGACGGGGCTGTCGAGCCGGACGAAGAACAAGCTGCTCGTTGTGATGCACGGCGTGATGCGGCGGGCGCAGCACGTCTGGGGCCTGCCGGCCAACCCGGTCGCGGCGGTCGAGAAGCACCGCCAGCGGTCGAGCGGCGACATCGACGTGTTCTCGCCGGAGGAGGTGATGGCGCTCGTGCGCGCGGCCGGCTCCGAGCAGGACGCCGCGATCTTCCTGACGGCTGCGTTCACCGGGCTGCGCCGCGGCGAGCTGCTCGCGCTGCGCTGGCGCGACGTCGACTTCGCCGGCTCGGTGATCCGCGTCCGCGCGAGCTACGCCGGCGGCGAGCTGACGACGCCGAAGTCCGGCAAGGTCCGCTCGGTGCCGATGGCGCCGGACGTCGCCGAGGCGCTCGCCGCGCTCGGCAGCGCGAGCTCGTCGATCGGCGACGACGACCTGGTCTTCGTCGGCGAGCGCGGCGGCTACCTCGACGGCTCGGCGCTGCGCCGCCGGTATGCCGCCGCGCTTGCGCGCGCCGGCCTCCGGCCGCTCGCTTCCACGACCTGCGCCACACGTTCGGCACGCGGATGATCGCCAAGGCCGACATCCGCCGGGTGCAGGAGTGGATGGGCCACGCCGACGTCCAGACCACGATGCGCTACCTCCACTACGCGCCGCGCGCCGACGAGGCCGCGCTCGTCGCCGAGGCGTTCCGGATCGAAGCCGCTGCCGGCGACCGAGAGCGCCGGCTAGTGCCTCGGATCAGCGCCTTCTTCGGGATCGTGATCACGATGTTCTGCAACGAGGGGCACCACCCGATCCCCACTTCCACGCGCGAGTACGGCGACCATGCACGCGTCGATCGCATCGACGGGAGATCCTCGGCGGGTCGCTTCCGGCCCGCTCCGCTCCGTCTCGTCCGCGAGTGGGCCGCGCTGCACCACGACGAGCTCATCGCCAACTGGGAGCGAGCCCGCGAGCATGACGCCGCTCGAAGCGATCGAACCGCTCTCCTAACATCGAGGCCATGGCACCGAGATTCCGCCGCTTGTGCACGTAACCGGGGTCACCGTGATCGGTGACCACAGCCTACGCCTGCTCTTCGAGGACGGAACCGTCGGCGACGTCTCGTTTGGCGACGAGGAGTGGACCGGCGTGTTCGAGCCCCTGCGCGACCCCGCCCGCTTTGCCAAGGTGAAGGTCGAGGGCGGGACCCTCGTCTGGCCCGAGGCCGGGCTCGACATGGCCCCCGAGCCGCTGTACGAGGCCGCACGCGAGCACTCGCTCACACGAGCGCCCGCCTCTCGCTGATCTGCCGGCGGCGTTGGAGTGCCCACTGCCGACTCGGGGAGACGGTCAGACCATGCCGCAAGTCAGCGCCAAGGGAGCGACCTTGACGGGCAGTGCCGATCGCGGTAACGGCCGGTGACTGACTGGGGCCAGGTTGTCGTCACCGGGGCGGAGTCGCTGCGCGAGCGTGGCCGTGGCGTCCTCGATCACTTGGCCGAACTCACAGAAAATCGCCCGTGGATTTGAAGGTTCTGCCTAGAGACAAACACGGCGCTGCTGCCTAGGATCTTGGCTCTTACACGAGGAGAGAGAATGTCCGGCAAGAGCATCGCGGTAGCGCTGGGAAGCGTCGTCCTTCTGATGACGGGTACGGCCACCGCAGCAAGCACGCCGCGGATCGAGGTGCTCTCTAACCGCGCAGACCTGATCTCCGGCGGTGATGCGCTCGTCCGCGTGACCCCCGCGCCGGCGCAGGTGACCGTGGCCGGCCACGACGAGACCGACAAGTTCGGTGCCGACGGCGTCGGTCTGATCGACGGCCTCGCCGTGGGCCCCAATGTCTTGACCGCCCGCCTTGCCGACGGTCGCGGTGCGAGGATCACGATCACCAACCATCCGATTGGCGGACCGGTGTTCGCGGGGCCGCAGGTTCAACCGTGGGTGTGTCAGTCGGGCGCCAAGGACGCACAGTGCAACCGTCCCACTGTGATCTCCTATATGTACAAGGACGCCAACACCGGCCAGTTCGAGTCCTACGATCCGAAGAACCCGCCGGCCAGCTCCTCCATCGCGACCACGACGACCGACCAGGGTAAGACCGTCCCGTACGTGGTCCGCGTGGAGAACGGCGACGAGGACCGCGGGCAGTACGCGATTGCGGTGCTTGACGCGAACGGGGCGTGGAACCACAAGCTGCTGACGCTGTTCGGGCCGAACACCGCTCCGCACTACTCCGAGCCCTCGCCGATGGATGTCCTTGACAACACGTCGCTCTCGCGCGGATTCATGGTCGCCAACAACGGCCTGCAGATCCACGGCGAGAACAGCAACGACGTCGTTTCGACCGAGGCGTTCATGATGCTCAAGGAGCACATCATCGAGGCGTACGGGCCGATCCGCTACACGATGGCCGAGGGCTGCTCGGGCGGCTCGTATCAAGTGATGGACGAGGCGATGTACCCCGGGCTGATCGACGGACTCATGCCGAACTGCACGTTCCCGGACCTGTGGACGACGATGTCCGACGTGGTCGACTGCGGGCTGTTCGTGCACTACTACTCGGGCCAAGCGCCCGGCGGCAGTCCGACGGGGAGCTGGGTGCCGGGAGTCGACGGTCACAAGGACCCAAGCGACTGCGCCGCTTGGGACGCCACCTTCTACAACTACCTTGACCCGACGAACGCGGGCCACTGCAACCTCCCCGCCAGCGAGGTCTACGACCCGAACACGAACCCCGGCGGCGTCCGCTGTTCGATGCAGGATTACATGGAGTCCATCTTCGGCCAGCGGCCGCCGAGCGAGTGGACCGCGCAGGAGAACCAGATCGGTCACGGGTTCGCGAACCTGCCGTGGGGCAACGAGGGCGTTCAGTACGGGTTACAAGCGCTCCGTTCGGGCGAGATCACGCCGGATGAGTTCGTCGACCTCAACCAGAAGATTGGCGGACTGACGATCGACGAGAAGCCACAGGCCGCCCGCACCGCGGTTGATGAGAACACCGCGGCGATCGCCTACCGAAGCGGCGCGGTGATGGACGCGAAGTGGATCGCCGACGTGCCGATCATCGACCTACGGGCGTACACCGAAACCGGCGAGATCCACACCAGCGGCAACTCCGTGGCGCTGCGCGCGCGGCTCGACGCGGCCAACGGCAACCACAACAACGAGATCCAGTGGGTGTGGAACAACGGTGTCCCGATCACCGGGGTCGAGGCGCCGATCGACATCCAGACCAAGGCGTTCCTGCTCATGGACCGGTGGCTCTCGCGCATCGAGGCCGACGGCCGCGACGTCTCCAAGGCGCAAAAGGTCGTGCTCGACAAGCCGAGCGATGCGATCGACGCCTGCTTCGTGGGTTCGCCCGGCTCCCCCACGCCGGGCGGAAGCTCGACGCCTGGCGACCAGGAGATCACCGATCCCGGCGAGTGCCACCAGCTGTACCCGTTCTACAGCCTGACCCGGCCCGCCGCCGGCGCGCCCGCCACCAACGATGTGGTGCAGTGCTCGCTGAGCCCGATCAACCCCGAGGACTACCTCCCTGCGGTGCTCAGCGACGCGCAGATCGCGACGCTCGAGCAGGCCTTCCCGCACGGTGTCTGCGACTACAGCAAACCCGGTCTCGGCCAGCAGGACTCGATCCCGTGGATGACCTACGAGGACGGCCCGGGCGGCAGGCCGCTAGGGCCGGCGCCGGTGTCCGTGCCGTTCGGGCCGGACACGGGATCCGTGCCGGTCGGGTCGCCGCGGGCGATCAACTGCGCCCGCGCCGGCGGAGCGCTGACCGGGACCGCGCTCGAGGGGCTGCATCTCGGTATGCCCCGCGGCGCCGCGCGCGCGCTTTTCGCAAGCTTCACCAGGCGCGCCAGCCGCTACTGGGACTACTTCTGCTCCGGGGCCCAGGGGATCCGCGCGGCTTACCCCTCGCCGCGCCTTGCGCGGACGTTGACGCGGAGGGTGCGGCACCGCCTGGGCGGCCGCGTGGAGATGATCCTCACCGACTCCCGGCGCTTCTCGCTGCGCAGGGTCCGTCGCGCGGCCCGCGTGGCGGCCATCCGGCGCCGCATCAAGTTGACCGGACCGACCACCGTGGGGCGCAATCGGTGGTATGTGCTGGCGGTCGGGCATGGACACGGCGTGCTCCAGGTCCGCAAGGGGATCGTGCAGGAGATCGGCATCGCCGACGTCGTCGTGACGCGGAATCGCCGGCAGGACGCGATCTTCTTCCGCAGCTTGGGCTAGGTCCGTTTTCCGCGGTTGGTGACGGCCTGGGGATGTCACGGCACCAGCCGTCGCGTTCACCGAAGCCGCTTCGCAGACGCAGACCGCCGGCTGACTTCCTGGGCCCGGAGCACAGACTGTGGCGGGAAAGTCTGTCCCCCGGATCCCTGTCGCCAGGCACCGCTCAGGTCTACATTGGCCACGTGCCTGCGACCAAGCCGCGGTTCGACATGAACGGTTGTCCGGGATGAGATCGATCGGTTCCCTCTGGTCTGGCCGCTCTCGGCCGCGGACGGTGGCCGGTTGGGTCGGGGTGGTGCTGTTGGCCGCCGGGCTGGGGCTTCTGTTCGTACCCCTTCACGCCGGCAGCCGAACGAGTGCTGCTCTCGCGACGAGCGATGGTTGCAGCACCGCGGTTCAGAATGCCTCGGTGGGAGGCGCCATGGGCATCGAGCAGTCCGTCGCGGTCGACCCGGCGAACACGAACAACGTCCTGGTCGGGTCGATCGGCACCGGCTTGTACTCGAGTCCGGCGGTGTCGCACGACTGCGGGCGCTCGTGGAGTGCCCCAGGTGGGTTCACCTCGTGCACCGGCGATCAGAGCGTCGCATGGGACCGACACGGCAACTCCTACTTCTCCTGTGATGGGACAGAGGTGTACCACTCCTCCGACGGGGGCGACACGTGGTCGGCGCCCGTTTCGGCGGCGACCCCGGCCGACAACATGGGTGACGCCATCGATCGGCCTTGGCTGGTCGTGGACAACACCGGGGGCCCGCGCGACGGGACGGTCTACCTGACGTGGGAGTCGTTCTTCACCAACCCGCTCGGGTGGGTGTTTGAGCGGTCATCGACCGATCACGGCCAGACCTGGGGTCCAGTGCATCGGGTTGACGACCCATCGGGAAGGACCCAGCAGAATCCTCGGAACTTCCCGGCGCTCGGCGCCGACGGGACGCTGTACGTTGTCTACGCGGAGGGCCTCAACCCCTTCACCCTGTCGCAGCAGAACCCAATTAGTTTGGTGGTCGCTCGCTCCAGTGACGGCGGAGCCACGTACCAGCGATCCGTTGCTGCCTCAAACGTGGTCCGAAACTCCTCACCTGAAGAGGAGACCGAAATCATCAGCTCCCTGGCGGCCGATCCAAACCCGCAGCGGGCGGGTCACCTGGCGGTCGCATGGGCTGATCAACGCTCGGGTGAGTCCCGGATCCTCCTCGTGGACAGCGTCGACGGCGGCGTCACCTGGAGCCAGCCGGTAGACGTCGCCGACGACCCACCAGGGCAAGGCAACGAGCTCGACCATCCTCAGGTGGCATTCCTGCCGGACGGACGGGCGGTCGTGGTCTGGCGAGACCGCCGCTGCTGCGGCGGGAAATACACCGACAACTACCAGATCTTTGCTCGCGTGATCTCAATCGGGTCGACAGGTGACGTCACGCCTGGGACAACGCTGCAAGTCACCGATGCTCCGCAGGTGCCGAACACCTCCAGCTCCACCAACGAGTACATCGGCGTCAGCGCCGGTCCGGAGGGGTTGAACGTCGCGTGGGATCAACTTGTCGGTAGCACGCCGGAGAGCGTGTACCGTCGCCTGCCGCTGACGGACTTTCCTGCCTCGCCCACGCCAAGCCCATCGACCTCCTCGACCACCACCTCCTCGACCACCACCGCCTTGACAACCACCGCCTCGACCACCACCGCCTCGAGAACCACCACCCCGACGACCACCACGCCGAAAAGACCCGCACCGTCGCGCCACCCGGGACGAAGGAAGCCCAAACCGTGTCGACGCGATGTCACGCTGAGGCTCCCCGTGCTCGGAGAGCACCCAGATATCGATGGCGACACCGATGATCGGTGGCGCGTAGTCGACGCGGCCGTACTCATCGGCAGGATCAGGGTGGCGCGCATCTTCCCCCGACACGGCCGGGTCCCCCGGACGAGGTCAGTGACCCTGACTGGGCGCGGCAAGCTGGTGGTGCGGCTCATCGACGAACTGCGTCGCGGCGAGGAAACGCGAAACGCTTCACGCACCTACCGACTCCGCGTCTGCGCCTGACGCAGCAGCATCATAAACACGCCAGTGGCAGCACGCGCGCCGCGGGTGGCGTGATGACGAACTCGGCGGGATCCGCTGCCCCGGCGGGAGCGGTGCACGCTCCGGCGGCGGCGGCGGTTGACCTTACCTACGACGTCCTCTGAGTATGCGCGCAAGCACCCAACACTCATCCCCGTGCAGGCGTTTCATGAGAGAGCCAGCCGGGATCGAACCGGCGACCTCCTGCTTGCAAAGAGCCCACGACCCGGATCAGATCGCGGCCAGCCGGGGCTTTCTACCGTAAGTGCTGGATCTACTCGGTGGTTGCAGATCGTTTGGCGGCACGAGCGCGGCCGTTGAGGCTTGCATCAGGCTTCCATCCATCGACCCACCCGGTGCGTTGACTGCAACACAGCTCAAGTTGCTCGAACGGCACGGTCAGCAGGTGATCCAGCGCGGACCCGGGTGGATGGTCTTCGGCAGCGCGGTGTCCTCATAGAGGTTGACGACTGTGCCGCTAGCTCCAACTTGCCAGGTGCCGACGGGCCGGATGGGTTACCCCCTCAGACCGGAACAACGTGATCACGAACTACACCTAAGCAGCGCCGTGAGTCTGCACACCGTTGTTCCGCCCTGGAATCGGCGACGAGCGCGTCTGACGCGAAACCCCACGCTTGGTCTCGCCTGAGCGATGTCGGGCACCCAGGGTGGGAGTGATGCGGTGTTGGCGTGATCGGCGTTTAGTCGTTGTCGACGAGTTGGAGTTGGGGTCCGTAGCGGCTCGGGGTGACGCGTTGGAGGGTGACGCCGCCGTCGAAGATCTCGGGTTCGAGGAACGCTTGCATCAGTTTGTGGTGGGCGCGGTGGCGGAGTCGTTGTTCTTCGTGGTGCACGGCGGCGGCGTATTCAGCGGGGTCGGTGGGGCGCTCTTCGGGCAGGCGCCGGGCGAGGATCTGCTCGGCGGCCCAGGTGTAGACGGCGTTGGCGGCGGCTTCGACTTCAAGCATCCGGTAGGGGACGTATTCCGCGACGCGCTTCTTGGTGTGTCCAGCGCGTCGGGCGGCGCGTTCGAGCTCGCGGAACTCCTTGCGGCCTTCATAGACGGTCACGATGCCGGTCTCGGGATCAAAGTCGCCCTCGATCAGCTGGTCCTCGTCCTTGCGGGCGATCTCGCGCACCCATCCCGAGGCACGGTGACGGACGATGACCACCTCCAGCTCACACGTCGCCTCGCCCGCGGCGGCGATGACGGTCAGTCGCGCGCCGGGTTGAACCGTCACCCTCGCCCGCGGCGCGCCGGAGATCGCTGACAGGGCGCGGGCGCCGGGTGCGGGGACCTTGTCGCCGCGCAAAGTGATCGTCAGCCCGGTATCGGTCGCGACGGCGATCGGGGTGCCGACCGGCAGCTGGTCGGGATCGGCAAGGATCGTGACCGTCCGCTTCTCCCCCGGATGCAGCCGAATCGGGGACTGCTTGAAAGAGATCGCCGGGCGCGGCGCCGTCGCGCTCTCGCGGTCAGGCTGATCGGGACTGTCGCCCTCGGGAGCGGCGTCATTGGAGCCGTCGGGAGCGGCGTTGCTGTCGCTGTCGGGGGCGTGCTCGGCGGTGGCGGTGCCGGGGTCTCGCCCGGTGGCGCCGTGATGGTCAAACGCGACTTTGAGCACGTCGTTGAGCGCGCGCAGTCCGACCTGGTCGCGGGCGGTAACCGCGCGGGCGGTCCCGATCAGGTGCGCACCGGCACGTCGCTCCTCGTCGGCCACGATCGGTTTGAGCACTTGGTCGATCGCCGTGTATAGGCGTTTGACGACTGGGTGATGGTCGTTCAGGCCAGATCGGTCGACCTTGACCACCAACTCGTCTCCTCGTCGGTGGGCTCACGCCCCAGCTTGGTGCTGAGGTCGGACTCGACCTTGCGCACCTTGGTCTGCCGCTGGGACGGAACCATCAAACTCCTCGACACTTTCGAGACCGCATCCGTCACCACGCGCCTATGCAATCGTCCCTTCTGAGCGCCGCTGCGCCCGTCCTGCAGTTCAGTGTGAAGCTGGCTGGATGTGCGCGGAGACTGGAGCGCAGCATGTGCACCGCGTCAACCCCACGATGACACTGAGCCAGCGAGATCAGAGCGAGAGCGCAGCGGTCTCCGCGGCGCGACCCCCACGGCGGCCCGCACCTACCTGCTCTTCGTTGCCGCCGTTGGACCCGGCCACCCGTCAGGAGCTGGCGAGGGTGATCACGAGTCCGCCCCTGGTGTCCCGATATCAGCGCTCCGTGCCGACATCGCCACGGCCCGTCAGCTCGGTAGATCGGGACCTGGCGCCGCGACCTGAGCCCTTCAACCGACGGTTTGGGGGTCCACGAAGGCGTGCGCTTCGACGACCAGGCGCTCGCACGAGTCTGCCCCGATGACCGTGGGCAGCGCTCGCGTTTTCTCTCGCCGCGGGGACGCGGTGTCACGCTCACGGCCACCTAGGGCGGGCAAGCGTGTCCCCGAATATGTCCCGAACTCAGCAATTCTGGCCCGATCTAACTGTGGTGAGCTGCACTAGACACCCGTATCTACTGCAAAATCCCTGCAAATGGGGAACTACGGAACCGAAGGGCGGGAGTTCGAATCTCTCCGGGCGCGTTACAAAAGCCCTGCAAAGCAGGGGCTGAACGGAGAGCCCGGTCGGGCCGGGCTCTCCGCTCGCGGACGCCGTAGCGTCGCCGTGTCCTTAGTGATAGCTCAGGCCTGCCGGCCCACACAGCACATAGACGTGCAGGGTGTAGCTGTCGAACGGGTCATTGTTGCTGGCCTCGACATACCACCTGGTCAGGTCGCCGTTTGGCGCGTCCTCCGTGATCTCCTGCCCGCCGCTGGGGTTCTCGATCCAGGCGCCGCCACCGTAGACCTGATCATTGTTCTCGCACCCGGTCCACACAGTCTCGGTCTTCGGCGCGGCCTTCAGCGTGGCCGTCGTGGTGCCCCAGTACATGCCGCCGAGGCCAGTGCCCGGGTCTCCCTTAGGGCCCTGGGGCCCCTGCGCCCCCGCCGGACCAGTGTCACCCTTCGGTCCCTGCGGGCCGGTTGCTCCCGTGTCGCCCTTCGGTCCCTGCGGGCCGAGAAGGCTGCTCGGGTTGCCCCATCCGGCGTCGGTCTTGGGGCCGTAGATCGCGTCGGCCGTGGTATCGATGTAGAAGTTTCCGTTGGCACCGAGGCCCGAGCCGGGCGCGCCGCTGCCGTTGAGCACCGTGTTGCCGTTGGCCCCTGCCGGCCCGGTGGATCCGGTATCGCCCTTGGGGCCTTGCGGGCCGGCGTCGCCCTTTAGGCCCTGCGGGCCAGCCGGTCCCGTGGCGCCCGCCGGCCCAGTACCGCCCTTGGGTCCCTGGGGACCAATCGGGCCGGTCGCACCTGCCGGTCCGGTCTGGTTCCAGCTCACGAGCGTGTCGCCCGGGTCGCACCTCGGCGGCGTGGTGGGGTTGAGTTCGACGTGGTACAGGACGCCGAGGTTGTGGTGCAGGCACCCTTTGTAGACGTTGTTGGATCCCATGTCGGTGGCCAGCGCCGCAGCCGATCCGCCGGCGGCAACTGCCGCCATGGTCGCGCCGGCGATCGCTACTCGTCGCGTGATCTGAGGCTTGTTCATGTGTGAACCCCTTCCTTTTGTTGCCGCCCACCAGAGTGTGGCCGTGTCCGCGTGCATGATTCGCGAGCGTGCGCGGTCGCACATCGGGCGAATGGCGGGTTCGCGGGGCGACATTTGCGGCGGCCGCGCCTCCGGCTCGCCGGGCACATCGGGACATTCGTCGCAGCGGCTAGGTCAAACGTCTCGAACGCCGCAAGATGCGGGCGAAGCAGGACGTATGATCGAGCCGTGGCCGCGTGTTCTGAGCACCAGGATCTCGATGAGCCCATCCGGGTCTTCGTCGTCGACGACCACGGCCTCGTCCGTCGCGGCGTGCGCTCCTACCTGTCGATCTTCGATGACATCGTGGTTGTCGGGGAGGCGGGAAATGGGCGCGACGCGCTGGATCGCCTTCATGCCATGAACCTCGCCGGCGAGGCACCTGACGTCGTGCTTATGGATCTGGCGATGGAGCCGGTCGACGGCGTCGCCGCGACCCGTGAGCTTCGAGCGACGATGCCGGAGATCGAAGTGGTGGCGGTGACGTCGCTGGTTGATCAGTCGCGAGTCCGCGAAGCGCTCGAGGCCGGCGCATCCGGCTATCTGGTCAAGGACGCCGCGCCCGAGGAACTCGCGCTCGCGATCCGGGCTGCACAGCGCGGGGAAGTGCACGTGGATGCGGCGCTGGCGCGAGACCTGATGAACTCGCTTTCCGCCCGCCGACCGGCCGATCCGTTCGCGGAGCTCTCAGAACGCGAGCTCGAGATCCTCGGCCTCATCGCTCAAGGACACGCGAACAAAGAAATCGCCAGGCAGTTGGTCATCAGCGAGCGCACCGCGCGCACGCACGTCAGCAACATCCTGCGCAAGCTGGGACTCAGTTCACGGACACAGGCCGCGCTGGTCGCGATTCGGGAAGGCCTTGCCGCGGCGCCACCACCGTAGCGTTCGCGGGGACGCGAACGCGGATCGTGGTGCCCGTATGAGACGAGCTATCGACCTGCACGGAGCCGCCGGCTTGAGCCGCGCGTGAGCGCATCAGCTCCATTCCCAAGTGACCGCCGTAGGCACGTGAGGGGTCAAAGCCGGTGCCCTGATCAACGACCCGCATGACCACGGCCTCGGCGTCTAGCTCAACCTGGACCGACACGCTCGAGCTGCCCGAGTGCTTGACAGCGTTGGTCATCGCCTCCTGCCCGATCCGGAACAGCAGCTCCTCGCAGTCTGGATTCAGCGGCAGCCGCTCGCGCGGGCCCTCGACGCTGACGCCGATGTCGTGACGGACCGACAGGGCGGCCCCGTGCGCCCCGAGCGCGGCGACGAGGCCTTGCTCGGCGACCGCGCCTCCGCGCAACTCGAAAATGGCGGCACGCATCTCCACCAGCGCGCCGTGAGCCAAGTTGGCGACCTCGTCGATCGCGGCCGGCAGCGCGCTGCGGTCCGGAAGCTCGGCTCGCTGCATCTCGTGCTTGGCGATCCCGGCGTGCAAGCCCAGCGAGAACAGCGTCTGGGACACGGAGTCGTGCAGGTCGGCTGCGATTCGCTGACGCTCCTGCGCTGCGCGCTCGGCCTCACGCCGGCGAGACTCCGCAAGCTCGACGGCTGCTCGCCGCCGCTCGCCGACGGCCGCGCCGAGCGTCAGCGTGGTGACGATTGCGATCAGGATGTAGAGCTGGGTGCTGAGCGCCGCGTCGGTGATCGAGGTCTCCACGAACGGTCCCACATTCGCCGCGGTCATCGTCACCGCCACTGCGTACGCAAGCACCAAAGCGACGGTCGCCCCGCGCTGCCCGAGATACAGCGCTGCGACAACCAACGCCGGAAAGACGAGGTACGTGACCGGATGATGCGAGCTGAACACCGCGACGCTCAACCCCACGACGGCCGCAAGAATCCCCACCGCCTCCATCACCTGACGCCGCCCCCACGACAGGTGCCAGGGCGGGGCACCCCACGCCAGCAGCAACGGAGCCAGCAGCAGCCCGCCCGAAGTGTCCCCAAGCCACCACGTCCGAACGGCAGTCGGAACGTCGCCCCAGTGCAGGCCTCCCCATCGCACCGCTGCGAGGTTCCCGATCACCCCGGAGACCGCCGTCCCGATCCCGATCGCCGCAACCACCCGCGCGACATCTCCCGCCCGCTCGAGCTGATTCCGGCGGCCCAGCCAGCGCCGCATCAAGTACGCCGCGAGCACGAACTCGATCGTGTTCCCCGCCGTGGTGACGAGGTCCTGCCCGTCGAAGGGAAAGTGCAAGCCGAAGTCGTTGCCGACCATCCAGTCGCCCAACATCCCCCCGGCAAACCAGCGCAGGTCACCGAGATAGAGCATTCCGGCCGCAAAGCCCACCGGCAGCCACGCCACCTCAATCGCGCCGGTGTACTGCACGAGCGATCCGACCTGAGCGAGTAACCAATACCCAAGCCCGACCGCCACATTGCCAACGACCAGACGTACGCCAGGACGGCCTGACACTCCGGCCACCAATCCAACCACCCCATCCCACCAGGAACGAAGCCGTGCTCCCACGAGCAGATCGTAGCGGCGTTGCACCCGTGAAGCATGCCGAGTCGGAGCAATCGAGACGAGACATCGGCAAGGGACAACGCCAGCTTGCGACAGCGCCCGCCGTGACTACGACCCTGCCGTGGACGTAGCGTCCGACTTGCAGTGTCACGGCGTCACGGATCTGCTCGATCGGGAAGGTCGTGGCGATCGGCAAAGTGAGCTTGCCGGCAGGGATTGCGTCGGCGCTCCGCTGCATGGCGCCCGGGCCCGCGTCGATGGTGCCGGTCGCGCGCACGGCGCCGGGCGGGTTGGGCCCTGCGGCGATGGTGGAGATCCGCTCGGGCCGGACGCCCAGCGCGAGCGCGGTCTCGGCCGCTTCGGTGCCGAAAAGGTCGGTAGCAGCGGTCACGCCGGCGGGCGCGAGGGTCTGTACCCGGTCCGCCAGGCCCCTGCCCATATGCCGCGCGTCGTTAAGTAGCGCGGCGTGCGCGTGTCGGTCCGGATCCGCGCTTGCTTGAAGGTGCTCCGCTCCGCCTCGCGGTGGCCGGGCGTGATATGACGGGCGGGGGGCGGAGAACCACCGAGAGAGGACTGCCATGCCACCCAGCAGTGTTCATTTCAACGGCTCGATCAACCTGCCCGACGCCGAGACCGTGATGCGGGAGATCAGCTCGCGCATCCCGCGCGGCGTGCGCCGGATGACCGACGGAGAGACGGGCGACCGTAACTATTGGATCAGCTTTCAGACACGGAAGTTTGAGCAGATGCCGGAGTTTGAGAAGGTTGCGGTCGGTCAGGCCTACGAGACCGCTCCGGATGCTCCGCCGATGCCTCAGCTTCGCCTGACCGAGGGCGCCTCGGCTGAGACGATCTCGTGGCCGAACCTCGGATACGCCGACGAATACTCACAGTCGTTTGCGATCTTCGAGCGGATGCAGCAGGACGGAACGATCCCCGCCGGCGTCCGCTTTCAGTTGCAGTACCCGACCCCTCTGGCGTCGATGGCGGGCACCATCGTGCCGGATGACCTGCCCGCGGTCGCGCCCTTCTATGGGCAGGCGCTGTTTGCCGACCTCGACGCGGCGCTGGAGCGCCTCCCGCACGATCGGGTCGCCGTTCAGTGGGATGTCGCGGTGGAGTTCGGTGCCCTGGAGGGAGCGATGGGGCCGAAGATGCCGCTGGAGCAGATCGCCCCTGGGCTGGTGCTCTGCATCGATCGCGTGCCGGCCGAGGTTCCGGTCGGAATGCACCTCTGTTATGGCGATTACGGCCATCAGCACTTCAAGCAGCCCGAATCGCTGCAACTGCAGGTCGACGTCGTTAACGCCGTGACGTCTGGTGCCCAGCGTCCGGTGAACTTCGTGTCCTTTACCGTGCCCCAGGGCCGAAACGACAGCGCCTACTTTGAACCGCTGGGTGGGCTGAGGACCGGCGCTGACACCGAGCTCTACTTCGCGCTGGTCCCGTATCACCCGGATGATCAGGCGCCGGGCACCACCGCCGAGCAGATCGAGCACATCGACGCCGCCCTGCTCAATTCTCCCGGAGGGGTCCGCCACTGGGGGATCTGCACCGAGTGCGGGATGGGCCGCGTCGACGCCGGCGACGTGCCCGTCCTCCTCGACCTCCACAGTCAGATCGTCGCCTCCTGAGTAGGTCGCGCTCTGTCGACTGCGCCGGACTCACCGCCGGCGTGGTCGGCGACGCGTCGTGGCGTCCAGCCCGACTCGGCGCCGGGGAGGGGAGTCCAGGGCGCGTCCCCGGTAGCTGTCTTGAGTGGGGCTCGTGCGGGTATCAGGAATGACGTGCGTCGGAAGGGGGGTCTTTGATGGGGCTGCCGGGGAAAGCGACCCCGATCATCGTTGAGCCGTTGAGGCTGCCGGAGCCGGCGCGGACGCCTGAGCGCGAGCCGGAACGGCCCGCCGTTCCGGCACCAGAGCCGCCACTGCCCGCCAAGGAGCCTGTGCCGCAGCCATGACCGAGTTGGCGGTGCCCGTGTTCTCGGAGGTGCCGACCTTCAGCGAGTGCGTGGTCGGGTATCGGGCGTGGGTGATTGATGCGCAGGATCGGTTGTGGCCGGCGAGTGACCATCGGGCTGCGTGGGTTCCGGGGGTCAACACAGCGCGGTGCAACTGCGCGGTGCGTGGGGCGCTGTCCTTTGACTGGTCGCTGCGGGATGGTCGGCGGGTGCTCGAGCCGCATCCGCAGCATGAGGCGCCCGACGTGGACTGCACGTGCGGTCTGTACTCGTGGCGGCGCCCGCGCCATCGGTGGAAGACCGCTCCCCGGCTGAAGAATGGACGCATGGTGTGCGGAGCGGTCGCCTCGTGGGGACGCCTGATGGTCCACGACGACGGGTTTCGCGCCGAGCATGCCTGTGTCGTCACGCTCGCTTACCCGGCGGACACCGACCCTGAGGCAATGGACAAGCTGCGGCGCGTCGCGCAGAAATATCGGGTCGACCTGGTTGGACTCGATCAACTCGAGGAGGCCGCCAGCCGGCACGGCTCGCCCGTTCCCAACACGATCGGGCCGCAGCCCGAGTCACGCCCCGGCCCACACCCGCGGCCGGGGGACAGAACGAGGCCAACCCCACCTCGACCGCCCGCGATCACCGCTGAGCAAACCAGCGCAAAGCGCAGCCCATCCGCTCCGTCAACGCGCTCGCGATACGTGTCGCCGCCAGGGCTCGGACCGATCCCAGCCAAGGACAAGGTCGGGATCGGATTGATCCTGGTCTTCGCGTTGGTGGACGCCTGCGCCGGATACATGTGGCTCGGCCGCGGGATCACGGCGATGCTCGGTCTCGAGATGTGGGGCGGATCGCTCGTTGGGATCTTGCTCACCGCGTGGTGGTTGGAGCCCCACAAGGCTGCCAAGCGTGTGCACACCCACGCCAGACATCGCCTTCGTCACCGGCGCGAGCGGCGCCGAGATCACGCCCAAGCGGATGGTGAGCACATGAGCGACGCCGAGTTCGACGCCATCGAGGACGCGCTCGAGCCTCTCTACAAGCACGGCAACGACCTCACGAACTCGCTTGACCCCTACCGGGGGCTATAAGTGCGGACGGCCGAGGGCGGCGCGCCCACTATCCGCCGGATGCGAGGCCGAAGGGGCTGGCCTCGGGATCCCGGCAGATCGCCCACCGCGAGCCCGAGTGGAACCGCATATGCGACGCGCCGGCGGCGCCACCCGCCGCCGGTCCCTCGGCGGCGATCTGCGCGGCTACCCGGCGCCTCCCTCGGCGACCAAGTCGTCGTAGCGGTTGGGCCGCCATGGGGACGGACCATGCTCAATTTGGTCTCCACCTCGAAGGCGGCCGTCGTCGCGCTGCCAACCGACCGGTCGCGTGCCACCCCGCACACGAAAGCGACAGTCTGAGTTCTCTCCGCCGCTCTTCGGGCGGAGCGGGGGTCGTGTTCGAAGAAGTGGTGCAGCCGCATTGCCGTGGGGATATGCTTGCGCTCCTGGGTTGGGGTCGTGTTTGGCCGCGGACCCACAGCCGTCGTAAAGGGGTTGATTTGCTGGGTCGGGGCAGTCAGCGGGGCGGCACACCACGCTTGGGACGGGCGCGTTTTCAGGTGCTGTTTGTGCTGGTGTTCGTGTGCGCGTTCGTTCCGGTGGGGGTGGCGTGGGGCGCGTCGTGGATGGCGGTGGCGCCGAGCGCGTCGAATAATGATGCGCTGGTCACGCTGATCGATCTGGGTGTGAATGCGGCGGGGCCCGTGGTTCAGACGCCGGGGGCGATGGCGCAGTTGGGGGTGGCGGTTTCGCCGGATGGGCGGACGGCGTATTCGGTGGCGGCGGCGTCAAACGCGCTGGTGGTGGTGGATTTGACGACGAGTCCGCCGACGGCGGGGGCGGCGGTGTCGTTGACGGGTTCGCCGGCGGCGAATGGGCGTGATACGCAGAACATTGCGGTCTCGCCGGATGGCCGCAAGGCGTATGTCGCGGATTCCAATAACGATCAGGTGATCCCGATCGATTTGACGACGAGTCCGGTGACGCCGGGAGTCCCGATCGCGGTGGGCGCTGGTCCGCAGGGGATCGCGTTTTCGCCGGATGGGTCGATGGCGTATGTCGCCGATAGCGGCGACGGGGCGCTGACCCCGATCCGGGTCGCGACCGATACGGCGCTGGCGGCGATCACCGGGGTGGGGACGCATCCGCGGGAGCTGGCGATCACTCCGGATGGCGGGACCGCGTATGTGACCGATAACGGCTCTTCGAACGTGTATCCGGTCGCGCTGCCCTCGGGCGTGGTGGGGGCAGCGATCTCGGTGGGAAGTGGTCTGACGCCGTTGGGGATCGCGATCACCCCGGATGGAGCCACGGCGTATACGGCGAACTTCGGGACGGCGGTCGGCGGCAGCGGATCGGGGAACACGGTGACGCCGATCACGTTGGCGACCGGTACGGCGGGGACGCCGATCACGGTCGGGTGGCGGGCCGTGGTCGGTCGCGGTCACCCCGGATGCAAAGACGGTGTATGTCGGTAATTCCAACGACGGGACGGTGACCCCGATCGACGTTGCGACCAACACTGCCGGGGCGGCGATCGCGGGCGTGCGCACCCCGCGGTCGATCGCGATCACGCCGGATCAGGCGCCGGTGGCGAACTTCTCGGTGACCAGCGCGGCGCCGGGGTCGGTGACGAGCTTTGACGCGTCGGCGTCGACGGTGCGCTTCGGAACGATCGCCACCTATCGCTGGAGCTTCGGCGACGGCACCCCGGACGTCACGACCACCGCCCCGACGACCGCTCACGTGTACGCCAGCGCGGGAACGTACTCCGCGACGGTGACCGAGACCGACAGCGCCGGCACCTCGACCACGGGCGAGGTGTACACCGGGCAGACCGCCAGCCGGCGTCGGGAACCCGAGCGCCGCCGCCACACGCAGCGTCGTGATCGCGGCCACCCCGCAGCCGGCGGTGAGCCTGAGCGCTAACGCCCTTGACTTCGGGATCGTCGCCGTCGGTGCGAGCAGCAGTCCGCAAACGGTACGGATCACCAACACCGGCACGGCGGCGTTGTCGATCTCCGGCTCGGCGATCGCGGGCACCATGGCCGGCGACTTCAGGCTCAGCGCCGACGGCTGCAGCGGGCAGAGCGTCGCGCCGGGTGCGTCGTGCACGGTCAACGTCACCTTCACGCCGGCGGCGAGCGGGGCGGCCACCGCGCAGTTGGCGTTCACCGATACCGCGTCGGGCAGCCCGCACACCGTGGCGCTCACAGGCACCGGGGTAACGACGGGCTTCGTCGGCGGGACGGTTACTGACGGCAGCACGTCGGGCGCTCCGCCGGTCCCGGGAGCGAACGTTCAGATCTGCCCGCGGTCAGCGATCTTCGGCGCGGCGTGTCAGAGCGCGACCACGGGCATCAACGGCCGCTACAGCTTCGGCGGCCTCGCCCCAGGGGCGTGGGCGATGCAGGTGGCGTCGCCGCTCACCAGGCTGTTCGGTGCCTCGGCGATCCTGCAGGTCGCAGCGGGCAACCAGACGCAGGACTTCACGCTCCAAACGCCGCGGCCGCTGCCCTCAAACGTGACGGTGACGAGCGCGTTCGGCCAGAGCTCGGGTGGCGTCCCGACGTTGTTCTGGAACGCGCCGGCGACGATCACCTATCCGGCGGACTTCCCGGCGCACGCACCGAACACCGAGGCGGCGTACTTCACCTCGGTGGCGCTCTACAACGCCGGCAACGACAACCCGAACGCCGCGCCGATCAGCTCGGGCAGCATGGTGGCGCTGGTCTCCTATGACGGTAACGGCCGGCCGAGCGTGATCGCCCAGTATCCGGACCCCCAAGGCGGCCCGCATCCCACGGTCACCTTCACCCGGGCCGGAGCAACCTCGCGCGTCGCTCACGCCAGCCGGACCGGCAGGAGTCACGATCCGGTCGGTCGCGCCGCTGACTTCCCGGTCCCGACGAACCCGTTCGACGAACTCACGTTGGACATCGCGGAAGCGCTCGGGTTCAACCCCGGCCCCCTCGTCCCCGTCGAGGTTCAACTGCCATCGCCCCAAGAGCAAACCCACGGCGCGACCACGATCACGATCGACAAGAACACCATCGTGGTCCCCACGGGCAGCAAGGTCACGGTCAACCCGGACGGAAGTATCACGATCCAGACGCCCAACGGCTCAAATCCCCCAGATGGGTGCCAGGTACGGTGTTCGCCCAATGGATCCGGCGGCGGCGGATCCTCGACGAGCGGCAACTCGACCTACGATCCCAGTGGCCGCGTCCAGACCACCCGCGGGATCCCGCTTCCCGACGCTCGGGTGATGCTGCTGCGCTCCGGCCTCAGCAGCGGTCCGTTCACCGCGGTCAAGAACGGCAGCACCGAGATGTCGGCGGGGAACCGGCGCAACCCCGACCACACGACCGCGCTCGGACAGTTCGGCTGGGACGTGATCGCCGGGTTCTATCGCGTCAGCGCCCAGCACTCCGGCTGCACCGCCGCCCGACATCGACACTCGGTGCTGACCCGCGCCTACCCGGTCCCGCCGCCGGTCAGCAACCTGGTGCTGAAGCTCTCATGCCCGCACTTCACCCGCAGCCGCTCGCGCGCGACACTTCACGCGAGCAGAGTCGAGCACGGCCGAACGCTTCTGCTCACCGTCGTGGTGCGCGGATCGCGCCGCCATCATCCCACCGGGCTCGTCACCTTCCGAGCCGGCAGAACGCCTCAGGCGATGCCGATCAGCCCCCGCGACGGGCGGGCCGTGCTGGTCATCCCCAACTCGACTGCCAAGCAGTTCACCGTGCGCTATCAGGGCGACGGGAACAACACGCCCAGCGCCGCGCGCACCAAGCTCCACTGAGAAGAGGACATGCGGGTCGCGTAACCCGGGTCCGGTGTGCACGCACACGGTGTTGTACTGGTGGCGGAGGCCAGGAAACCAGGTGCGCTCGGCATCCCGTTCACGCAGATCCGGTTCATAACCGCTGATGAGCAGGCCCGTTTTCAGTGGCATGCCGGCCCCGCCGACGCGCCGGACGCTTACATCGGCTTCGACGTAATCGTCACCGAGGACGGCCGGATCCGCAGCGTCTACGGCTTCATGGACTCTGCCCCGGCCGCCTGAATCGACCGTGGCCCCGCCGTCCGCGCCGACGCCGTGGGCGGCGGGGCCGTCCGCGGGCCCCGCGACAGCGAGGCGGCACTGGCTATTCGGCGGCCGTGCGGTCCAGCCCGCGTCGAATTTCCTGGGCGAGGGCGTACGGGTCGCCCGTCTTGAGCATGTGTGAGAAGTAAAGCTGGGGCTGCTCGCCCGTCTCCTGGTTATACAGACAGTGATCCTGCCAGCCCTGCTGTCGCATGATCTGGGTCACCGGCATGATCTCCTCGGTCGTCATCGAGAAGTCCGGGGCTGCGGCGACGTTGGAGCCGCTGCTGTTGAGCGGTTCGAACTCGATGTTGGTGGAGATGTTGACGGCGGGATTGACCAGGACACCGTCGATCACGATCTCGTCGGTGCGGTCGACGTCAACCGTCACCACACCGTTATCGCCCACCGAGGCGGTGCCGTGAAGGATCTGGGCGAGGCGATTGGCATCCAAGGGCGTGGTCGGATTGGCGGGCGGCGCCTGGGGGAACGGAGTCGAGGTCACGCTCAGCACGTTGTGCATCGCCTGCGCCAGGCTGATCGGATCGCCCAATCCGCGGATGTGAATGAACCAGAACATCGGCTGCAGATCGAAGTAGTGCTGGTGCATCGCCTGAAAGACGAGCCCGTTGGCGAGGATCGCGTCGATCACCGGGTTGAGCTCGCTCGGCTTCAGCCCGAGGTCGCCGTTGAAGAAGGCCAGGCTGCCGTGCTTGAGCGGCTGAAAGTACAGATCCCCGTTGATCTCAAACGCGCCCGAGAACGGCACGCCCTGAGGCCCCTGAACGGTGCCGGCATCGTTGCGATCGATGCCGAAATGCACGATGCCGTTCGAGACGTCGGCCTGGGCGTTGAGGATCTGCTCCATGCGACTCGCCGGAAGGCTGCCGCTCTGCCTCAGCAGATGCTGATGGTCCCCCCCATCCCATCCGCCTCGATCCCGGGCCCGGGCCACGCCGCCGCCCGACGCCAGCACTCCTCCCGCCACGCCACCACCCAGCGCCAACGCCTGCCGACGGCTGACCGGAATCTGCGGATCAAAGTTCGCCACGTTGCACCGCTCCTTTTTGTTCGTGCGCCATCACGGTCTCGCGGGGCGCCTACCCCCGGCCAATGTGGAGAATCATGAGAACGTGTTCAGGAATCACGAACCGGCGTCGTCGCACCCGGACTGAAGACATTCGTTCTATGGTCGATAAGGAAAGAAAGACCCAAAGGAGCAACGATGACTTCTCAAATGAAGCCTGAGGCCGACCAGTCCGAGGTCGCCGACCAGCTCGCCAAGCTGATTCAACGCCGTGGCGAGCTCCTACCGGCAGCCGATGATGCTCATGTTCTCAGTGAGCTGACGAGCATCGATCGGCGGATCCGGGCGGCCAGTACCGGCGCCCTCGCCTACGACCTGGCGGCCTGATCGTCACCGCGACGATCTGACCCGCCTCCTTCCCTCCGGGGCCAGGAGGCGGGTTCTCGCCGCGCCCTGCGCCGGCGCGAAGGGGCTATCACGAGGGTGAGGCCGCTCGCTACGGATCGAAGTGGGGTTGCAGCGGACCGAATTCGGCGAGCGCCGCCCCGGCGGTCGTGGCCGGGTGAGCCAGCGGCAGGGTGATCCAGTCGTCGAGCGCGGCCCGGTTGCCCGCCCAGTCCCAGGCATACACGGTGAGGCGGTATCGGCCCGCCGCCAGGCCGCCGACGGGCAGCGGCTCGGTCATACCCCCGGCGAGGTTGTACACCCAGTTGGGGATGCACCTCAGCTGGGTGTAGAAGCAATTCCATCCGGGGTTCGACGCGCCGGGAGCGAAGATGACCGGCTTCAGGCTGGGCGAGATGTACCCCGTGCCACGCATCGCCCATTCCAGCCCGGTCAAGGGTCGCCCCCGCGCGGTGTACAGGCGCCAGGCCAGGGCGGCGGGCGCGAGCACCGGCGTCTCATAGCTCTCCTTGTGGATGAAGCTCTGCGGGTCAAACGCGCCGACGATCACGCGACCGTCGCCGAACACGCGCGGGATGCCGATGATCGGCGGCTCGGTGTCGGTGTAGGGCCGCAGGCTGCCCCCGGGCCGCAGCGGGTTGAGATAGCTGTCATCGCCGCCCTCCTCGAACGCGATGTGACCCGACCCGTGCTCGACGGCGCCGATCTCGGTCCGGTAGGCGACGACGTACTGGCCGTCGGACACGGTGGGGACGATGTGCCAGTAGGTGAACCGGCCGACGGTCACCTTGTAATCGCCGTAGCTGCCGGTAGCGGCGGTCGTGGCATATCCGGACTGGATCGCGTAGATCGGCTGGTAGTTGGCGGCCTCGATGTCCACCCCGACGTGGAAGTTGGCGGGCCGCAGCTCGTCGATGCCGGCGCGGATCGCGTGCTGGCGATGAAACGGACGCAACGGCCAGCCTGGCACGGCGGCGGCGGTGCAGCCGACCGAGCACGGCTGCCCATCGGCCCAGAACGGCACGAGACGGTCGCTCGGGGTCGGTGGACGTTGCCAGCGCGAGATCGAGAACGGCCACACGTCGAGGCGCAGGCCTCGAGCGTCGGAGATCGCGGTGTAGGTCACTCGCGCAGTGACCCGGACCGCCTCATCCGCCGTGCGGGCGGTCACGATCGGCTGATCGAAGGTGACCGCGTGCGTCGTCGACGTCGCCGGGTTGCGCCGCACCGCGAAATGCGTCCCGCGAGCGGTCGCGAAGGCCAGCATCTCCGCGGTCAGCACCAGCGCCCGGCGGGTCTGCCTGCCTGCCGAGACCGCCACCTGACCCTGCTGCAGCCCGACGGCGAGGGCCGCCGTCGGCGGGGCCGCCGCGTGAGCGCCGATGCTCACGCGCCGGCACTCCAGACGCAGGATGCCGCGGCGAACGTGGTAGCGATTCCCGGCGATCGACAGGGTGAAGCCCGCGGGCCGGGACACTCGGATCTGATCGCCGGCTTGCAGAAACAGCCCGGGCGGGCGGCTCCCCCCGGCGCCGGAGGGCGGTCGGTGGCCGGCCGGCGGGTTGTGTAGACGCCGCCCGCCGCGAATCACCACGACGTGCGCCGGCACCCGGTGCAGCGGTACATGAACCGCGCAGGCAGCGATCACCGGCCGCTCACCGCCCGGGCTCGAGCTCGAGCGCATCGCGAGACAGAAGCGAAACGAGGACGTTCTCGATGACCTGTGCGCTGGCGCCGCTGCCGTCCACCGCGCGCCAGGCCACGATGCCGTCGGGGCGCACCAGGGCCGCTCCGCCAGCAGAGATCCCGTAGGCCTCGGGAAAGCGGCGGTCGGGGTCGGTCAGTTCGCCGCCACCGACGAGATGGCGATCGAGCGATATCCCCAGCCGCGTGCCGGCCTCGTCGGCGGCGCTGTGCCAGGCCTCGCCGTCGTGACCGGCCATGAGGACGAACCCGCGCCCGAACAGATCGAGCGTGGAGACGTCGCCCCCGGCGCGGCGGAGGAAGACATGGGGCGCCCGCGAGCCCGGCCGCCCGTGTGACTCGCGCGGATGCTCGTGCAGCGCATGATCCCCCGGCTCCAGGGCGACCGCCCCGGACTGATGGCGCTGCCCGATCTCCATCGACAGGTCGTCCACCAGCGGCTGGGCGTCCTCGATGCCGAGATACGGAGCGACGCGCATCACGTAGCGCGAGTACGCCTGCTCGACGGTCAGCTCACCGATCGGCCGCCGTTCGGCGTCGTAGGTGCCGAGCAGCTCCGGTCCCGCCCTCCCGCCGAGAACGAGCGCCAGCTTCCACGCGAGATTGTGCGCGTCCTGGACCCCGGTGTTTCCGCCAAAGCCGCCGTTGGGCGGCACGACGTGCGCGGCGTCGCCGGCGAGGAAGATCCGCCCCTTCTGATAGCGCTCGGCGACATCCGCCACCGCGCGCCAGCTTGCGATGTCCTCGACCACCACCGGGATCTCCGGGACGCCGATGGCCGCGCGCAGCAGCTCGAGGGCCCGCGCCTCGGTGATCGAATCGGCGACGGCCGCCCACGGCGCGTCGGGGTAGGCGGCGACGATCTCCGGCCGGGCCGTATCACCGACGAGGTTGACGACGAGGAAGCCCCGGTTCCCGCTGCGGTCGAGTCGGAAGAAGCCGCGCAGCACCGGATTGGTGACGTAGATGACGCCCTGGTTGCGGTCGGCGAGCAGCGGAGCGAGATCGACGTCGGCGCGGAAGTAGATGGTGATGCTGCGCGACAGCAGGCCGCGGCCACGCATCGCGATGCCGAGCCGCTCGCGCGTCGGGCTGCGGTTGCCGTCCGCGGCGACGACGTAGCGGGAGCGAACCGTGCTCTGAGTGCCGGCGTCCAGGTGTGAGACCACGGCCGTGACGCCGTCGGCATCCTGCTCGAGCGACAGGCACTCGGTGCGGTAGCGCAGTTGCGCGCCCAGCTCGGTGGCGCGGGCGCGGAGGATCGGCTCGAGCGCATCCTGGTTGATGAACGCCCGCACCGTGGGACTGAACTCGGCCACGCCGGCGTTGAGGTTGTCGAAATAGGTCGCGATCTCGCGGCCGGCCAGAGACTCGACATTGTTGATGCCCCCGTCGGGGTGGTACTGCTCCTCTGACCGGCGACGCACTGCGTCCTCCACGCCCATCGCGCGCAGGATCTCCATCGTGCGCAGGTGAAAGTGACCGGCGCGGGGATGGATGGCGGTCCCCGAGTGGCGCTCGACCGTCAACGAGTCGACGCCGTGCATCGCCAGGAGCACGGCGGCGGAGAGCCCGACGAGGCTTCCTCCGACGATGAGGACGCTCGCCTCCTGCGCAGCCGCCGTCGCCCCACTGTCGCCCACGCTCGGTATTGAACCGCTCACGCCGCCCCGATGCCAACCGGCAAGCGACACGACATGAGCCGAGCGACGTTGCCAGACAGCTGATGTAATCCGGCCGCGGCCGCCCTCCTGTGCTCGCGGCCGGTGTTGATCCATGGGCTCCCCCTCGCCACGTCGCACCCGTCTCGCCCCCGCCGCGGAGACGCAACCCGCCTGGAGCGTGGCTGACCCGGAGGTGGCCACCGTCGTGCGGTGGTGGACGGCCAACGCCCGCCAGCTGCCGTGGCGGGCGACTCGCGACGTCTACGCCGTCTGGGTCTCGGAGACGATGTCGACGCAGACGAGCGTGACCCGTGCGGCGCAGGCGTGGCGAGGATGGATGGAGCGCTGGCCGACGGTGGAGGCCCTGGCGGACGCCTCGCTGACCGAGGTGCTGGCGCAGTGGCAGGGGCTCGGCTATCCCCGGCGCGCGCGCGACCTTCACCGCTCGGCCCGCATCGTCGTCGCATCCGGATGGCCCGACGAGCTCACCGAGCTCCCGGGAGTCGGCGCCTATGTCGCGGCGGCAATCCGCTGCTTTGCCCTCGAGGAGCCCGTGCTCCCCCTCGACGTCAACGTCCGACGGGTCCTGCAGCGTCGCTTCCGCGGCGGTCTGGACACGTCCCGCGACCCGTGGCGGACCGGTCAGGCGGTCATGGAGTTCGGCCAGCGGATCTGCTCGGCCCGGCCGAAGTGCGCCGTCTGTCCGGTGAGCGTCGGCTGCGCCGGCCCCGACCGAGCCAGCCCGCCGGCGGTCCGCCGTCAGAAGCCCTTCGAGGGCAGTCTGCGACAGCGCCGCGGCCGGTTGCTTCGCCGCGTCATCGCCGAGGGCAGCGTGGTCGCCGCCGAGGCCGATGCGGACGCCGCCGCTGGGCTGGCCCAGGACGGCCTCGTCCTCATGGCCGACGGTTGGCTGCACGCTCCGCCGTGAGCCGGCTCGTCCTCAG
This sequence comes from uncultured Solirubrobacteraceae bacterium, assembly GCA_963744845.1. Taxonomy (GTDB): domain Bacteria; phylum Actinomycetota; class Thermoleophilia; order Solirubrobacterales; family Solirubrobacteraceae; genus Palsa-465. The sequence goes on along the minus strand of CAVUVE010000004.1, from coordinate 123,617 downwards.
AGCTCGTGCGGGCCCCCGGCGGAGCGGGGGGTCGTCGCTTCCAGCGAGCGCGCGCACGAGGTGAGCGCCCCGCGAACGCTGGCGAGCGTCTCGGGTGACAGGCCGTCGAGCATGACGGCTTCGATCTCGTCCATCCCGCGGTCGCAGCCGTCGAGGACCGCGAGCCCGTCCGGCGTCACCGAGGCGCGGAGCACGCGTCCGTGGCGGGGATCGGGGCGCCGTCGTACGAGCCCGCGACGCTCCAGGGCCTTGACGACGAGGTTCATCGCCTGCGGGGTGACGAACGCCCATCGCGCCAGCTGAGCACACGACAGGCCATCGCGTTCGCGCAGGACGCTGAGGGTCACGTACTCGGTCGTGGTCACGCCGTGGGCGCGAACCGCGTCATCGAGCCGGACGCGGAGGCGGCGCTCGACCCGGTAGATCAGATACCCGACCCGCGGTGGCACACCCTCGCGCGGCGCCACCGAGGGGACGGGTGTCGCGGGGCTCACCGACACAACAGTACCTGTGACCCTGTACGCGGAGCCGGACAAGTGACTTGACAAGGTGCTTGGCAATCTCATACCGTGCGCCTCTCAGTGGACAGGAGCGGTCGCGGCGCGAGCGCCGGGCCGCCCGCGGGAGAGAGGCAGGCAACTGTGAGCGGATCACCGATGCGCCGCCTGGGCGCGATCATCCTGGCGACAGTGGCATTTGGACTGTCGGCGACATCGGCGTCGGCAGCGGCACAGCACTCGACGGGGACGCTGCCCGACGGAGCCACCTGGATCGCCGACGTCCCCGCCAACTGGAACGGGACCCTGCTGCTCTACAGCCACGGCTACGGGTTCCTGACGGCAGCCGATGCCCCCGACCCGAACACGCAGGCCGCCCTGCTGGCCGATGGCTACGCGCTGGCCGGATCCTCGTATGACCCCCACGGCTCGCTGTGGGCCCTGGGCAGCGCCGTGCGCGACCAGTTCCAGACGCTGTCGGCGGTGACGCGCCACGTCCTCCCCGCCCGGCCACGGCAGGTGCTGGCCGTCGGAACCTCGATGGGCGGCTTGATCAGCGCGCTCGAGGATGAGAACGCCCGCGGACGGATCGACGCCGCGCTGACCACCTGCGGCCTGGTCGCGGGCGGGATCCAGCTCAACAACTACCAGCTCGATGGCGAGTACGCGATCAGCAAGCTGCTCGCTCCGACCCAGTCGATCAAGCTCGTCCGCTTCGCCAGTCAGGCTGAGAGCGCCGCGTCGGCCCAGCAGCTGGCGGCAGCGGCCCAGCAGGCGCAGGCGACGCCGCAGGGCCGCGCCCGGCTGGCGCTGGCCATGGCCTTCCTCAACGTCTCCACGTGGGCCCCGGGCGAGGCGATGCCCGGCGTCTACGACTATCCCCAGCAGGAGCAGGAGCAATACGACGACTACTTCGTCGCCAACCCGGCGCTGCTGTTCATCGAGACGGCCCGCCAGCAGATCGAGCAGGCGGCCGGGGGCAGTGGGACCTGGAACGCCGGCGTCGATTACGCGCGGCTGCTCGCCCACAGCTCCTACCTGCCCGAGGTCAAGGCGCTCTACGAGCGCGCCGGGCTCAGCCTCCACCAGGATCTGGACACCCTCACCGCCGGCGCTGACATCCGGGCCGACACCGGAGCGGTCCGCTGGCTGCGCCAGACGTCGGTCCCCAGCGGCCGGCTGCAGGTGCCCGAGCTTGACCTGCACACGATCTCCGACCAGCTGGTTCCGGTGCAACAGGAGCGCTACTACGCGCGCCAGGTGGCCCGCGCGGGCGCACGCGAGCTGCTGCGCCAGGCGTTCGTCGGGCGCCAGAACCACTGCAACTTCACCCCGGCCGAACTGGTCGCCGGCGTTCAGGCCGTCCAGGCGCGCCTGCAGAGTGGCAGCTGGGGCACGCTCGCCGGACCCGACGAGCTGCAGGCGAGGGCGACCGCGCTCGGCCTCGGAGACGCCGCGTTCATCCCGTTCTGGCCGGAGCGGTTGTCCGCAGACAATGGGCCGTTTGCCCCGTTTGCGCAGGGCACCCGCTTCGGGCGCTGATCAGCGTCGGGCGCCGGACGTGGCGCCGGCGTCATGCGGGGCCGGCGACCCGGGCCCGGTGGGCGCCAGCCACGGGGTGCGATAGCCGTTTCGCCACAGGATCGGGAAGAACGCCTCGTCGATCTCGAGCTCGCCGGGGCGGCGGTAGCGCGAGTAGATCGGATGGTTGTGGGCCGGATTCCAGCGGGTCTCGGTGGAGATCAGATGGCTGATGATCGACCGTCGCTGGGCGTCGGCCCGTTCGTTGGGCGGGCTGCCGTGAAACGTCCAGCCGTCATGGAACGCGGCTCCGCCGGCCGGGACCTCGATCGGAACCAGGTCCAGCTCGGCCTCGGGCGGCATCGCCTGGCGGACGTGGGCCAGCCAGTCCTCAGGCGCATGAAACGTGCCGCCGGTCCGCCCGTGCGGCCAGTGGTTGGAGCCGCGCACGTAGTAGATCGTGCCCGTGTCGGCGGCGGTGTCGTCGAGCGCCATCCAGCAGGTCGTCATGTTCGGCGGGTCGAGATGATCGAGGTAGGCGGCGTCCTGATGGCACAGGAGCGCGCGCCCCGATGGCGGCTTCCAGATCGCGTTGTCCTGGGCCAGGCGGACCCCCGGCGATCCGGCGAGGCGCGCCGCGAACTCTCCGACCCGGCGTGAGAGCACCACCTCCGCGAGCACGCCGTCGGCCTTCCACACGTTGCACAGCTGGCGCGTCAGGTCCGGCGCGGTGGATCCGGGCACGTAGTTGACCTCGTCGGGGGCCAGGCCCGTCTCCCACTCGTGGGCGAAGACCTGCGTGAAGTGGTCGCGGATCGGCTCCAGGGCGTCGGGGTGCAGAAAGCGCTCGACGATGAGAAAGCCGTCGGCCCGATAGGTCTCGATCTGCTCGGGCGTGGGCTCGTGCACGAGCGCGGCTCAGCAGTGCGACGCCGGCCGGTTACTACCCACGGGCAGGCACGCGATCCGCACCCGGGGCTGCTGGCGGGGGCGCACGGTGAAGCTGTAGTACTTGCCGATGAACCGCGGGCGGCGGATCTCGATCGTGATCTGCGCCCCCGGTCCCAGCTTGCGGTGGCGGAACGTGGAGGTCAGATCGATCTGGCCCGGGATCGGGCACGAGTGCTTGTGCGCGCGCGAGCAGGGCTTGGCCTTGGCGATCGTCCGGCTGCGCTTGGCGAACGGGCAGCCATGCCCGTGGCACAGCATCTGCACCGTGGCCCCGGTGGGCACCCCGTTGATCACCATGTTGATCACGCGGGTGTAGGCCGGCGCGTACTGGAACGTCCACTGCATCGTCGCCGTGATCGTCCCCTTGGCGGCGAGCGCGGTGACGCGGACCACCCGGCTCGTAGCCGTGGAGGCGGCGAAGTTGGCGTCGCCCAGGTAGCGGGCGGTGATCGAATGGCTGCCGGTGGCGACATAGGTGATCGTGCAGGTGGCTCCGCCGCCGACGAGCGGTTGCGCCCCGCAGCCGGCGATCGGCGTCGTACCGTCGAGGAACTGCACGGTTCCCGATGGCTTGATCGGTCCGCCGGGGGTGGTCGTCGGCGCGACGGTGGCCGTGAAGGTCGTCGGCGCGTGCACCGGGACCGTCGCCGAGGCGTCGAGGTTGGTCGTCGTCGTGTCCGGGCCCACGGCGAGTGGCGCGGCCGCGCTCGAGGAGCCGAGCACCAAGGAGCCGGCGCCCGGCGTGAACGTCGCCGTCAGCTGCGCCGACTCGGCGGCGAACGACGTCTGGCAGAGCACCGTCACGCTCTGGCCGCTCGCCGTCACCGGCTGAGCCTCGCAGCCGCTGATCGGCCGTCCCTGATCCAGGAAGGCCATCGATCCCGCTGGCGCGCCCGACGCGGCCCGCGCGGTCACGGTTGCCGCCAGGGTCACGCCCTGGTTGGTCACGGGCGCGCCCGGTGCCGCCGTCAGCGATACCGTGCTCGGCGTCTGCACCGCGGCAGTGGGCGCCGACAGCGCGGCGGATCCCGTCCCGGCGACGTTGACCCCGCTGACGCTGACGACGACCCTGGCCCCGACGTCGCCTGCCGTCAGCGTGTAAGTCGACCCGGTCGCCCCCGGGATCGGCGTGCAGCCCGTTCCGCCGGCGCCGCAATCGCTCCACTGATAGGTGTAGGAGCTCGGCGTGTTCGAAAATGCGCCCGGCGAAGCCGAGAGGGTCTGTCCCTGGACGGGGGTGCCGGAGATCGCCGGGGGATTGGTCGGGTCGGGGACCGGCACCCCGGCGACCACGGTCGCGGTCGCTTGCGAGAAGACCGGCCGATTGGCCGGCGTGCCGCCGTTCGTGGCCGTCTCCATGACCTCGATCGTGTGCCCGGCGTCGGCGGAGGTCAGCGTGTAGCTCGTCGTCGGCGTGGTCGTCGCCGTCCCCGGGATCGGACTGCACGAGGCGCCGTCACAGCGCTCCCAGGTGTCCGTGATCGAGCCCGCGTCGGCGCTTGACCACGTCCCCTGGGTCGCGGTCAGGGTGTTGCCGACGACCGGCGGTGGGGAGCCGGCGATCACCGGCGGGGTGGTGTTCGTCGGCGGGCCGGGCACCACCGAGGTCTGGTTGGAATCCTGCTCGGTGGTCATGCCATCCGTGGGGGACGTCGCCGTCTCGGCCACCTTCAGGGTGTCACCGACGTCGGCGTAGGTGACGGTGTAGCTGAGACCGTCCGTGCCCGTCGCGGTGCAGTTCATCGACGGGTCACAGCGCTCCCACTGGTCGCTGGTCACGTTGCCGTCGACGTAGGTCCCCTGGCTGACCGACAACGTCTCCCCGACGAAGGCGTTCGTCGAGCTCAGCGTCGGGGCCGTGACGGGAATGGGGGCGGCAGCCGCCGTCCCGGCGAGCGGACCCGCGCTCAAGCCGAGCACGACGACGACCGATAGAAGGGCTGCCGCTCGCGATCGCGTACCCCTACACGGCGTCCTAGCATCCCGGTCTGCGTAACCTAGAAGCCGTCGGCGCTGGATTTTTCCACCTTGCAATCTGCGCATTCCAAAATCAATGCCTAGTTTGAAGAACATCGTCCCCGGCGTGCACCGGCCCGCTGCCCGCCCGAATGCTAGAGCCAAGTTCGAGATGGCACGGCAATTCGAGCAGATGGAGGACCTGCCCGTCGCCGAGATTTTCTATCGCCAGGCCGACAAGCTCGGCCACGGCGAGGCCGCCACGCGGCTCGGCATCCTCCTCGAGGAGCAGGACGACCTGCTCGGCGCCGAGCAGGCCTACCGGCGGGCCGACAAGCGCGGCGACGCCGATGGGGCGTTTGCCCTCGCCTGGTTGCTCGGCGAGCGCGGCGATCTGGCCGGAGCGCAGGAGGCCTACCAGCGCGCCGAACGACGCGGCCACCCTGCCGCCGCGGGCAACCGCCGGATGCTGATGAACGGCCACGCCGCGCCCGCCGCCGCCGCCGCCGGGGGCGCCACTGCGGCCGGCGTCGCCGCCGGGGCCGCCCCGCCCGCCGCCGCCGCGGCCACCGCCCGGCCGCGGCGGACCGCCCCTGGCCCCGCCCGCCTGCGAGCGATCGCGTCGGCCGCGCTCGTCCTCGCCTTCGCCGCGGCCTTCGCGCTCGGCACGCAGGGCACCACGCACAGCAGCCATGCGGCACGCCTGGCGCCGGCGGCGAGCCTCAGCCAGCCGACGGTGACGATCGCCCAGGTGGCTCCGGTGGCCAAGCCCGCCCCGGTCACGCTCAAGCCCAAGCGCAAGCCGAAGCCCAAGCCCAAGCCCGCGCCCGTGGTGACGGCGACGACCCCGACGACGCCGACGACGACAACCGTCACCCCCGTGCAGACCGCGACGACGCCGGCCACCACCACACCCGCGCCGACGTACACGGCTCCGGCCCCCGCGCCGGCCCCGGCCCCCACCCCGCCCCCGCAGCACACCACCCCGACGGGCAGCGGCGGATCGGGCAGCGGCTCGAGCCAGCCCTCGGGCGGCGGCAGCGGGACGGTCAGCGGCGGCGGCTGAGCTGCGGTCGCTGCCAGCCGTCCGGTCGTTTCAGCCGATCCGGTATCCGAGTCCGCGGAGGCGGGTATAGGCCGCGTCGAGCGCCCGGGCAGCAGTTCCGAGGTCGTCTTGCGCGTGGCGGTAGGCCGCCTGGCGGCGATCGGTGATCGCTGCCGACAGCTCCCGGTAGGCCTGCGCCGTCTGGTCAAGCGCGGACACGAGAGCTCGATTGGCCGCCGCCAGCCCACTCGCCGCGCTGGAGAGCCGGCCCGCTGACGCGGCCGCCCCGGCGTGCGCCGCGGCCAGCTGCTGGGCCGACCGGGCGCGCGACGGCAGCCCCCCGGCGCTGAGCTTGGGGCCGAGGGTGGTCCGTGCCCGGTTGAGCTTGCTCACGATCCCGTTGAGGGCGAGCGCGTAACCGGTGTCGATCCGGGGGGTCAGCGGGCGGCCGGACGCCGGCCGCAGCGTGGCCAGGACGCGCTCGCAGGTCGCGGTGAACGTCTCGCTGGGCTTCTGGGCGGAACACACCGCGCCGATCGTCTCCGTGGTCGTCTCGAGCAGGTAGACCGACTCGGTGACCCCCCGGCCGCGCGGAGCGAGGTCGAGGTAACGGGAGAAGCGCAGGCCGCCGAGACTGACGATCTGGCCCGCGGGGGTGCTTGGCAGCGCGGCCCGCAGGGCGGCGGGCAGCTGGCCCGCGGGGGTGCCGCCCGGCGCGGATCCGATCACCAGCTCGCGCCCGGTTCCCTGCGCCGACAGGGCCACGGCGCCGCTCAGCGACGGCTCCAGGCCGGCCGGCGCGGCCGGCAACCGATGCCAGGTCCCCGGGTAGCTGACGCGAAACGACGATGTGGCGGCGTGGGCCGAGAGCCGGGGAAGCGTGTCCGCCGATCCGCCGCCACCGCCGCGGCTCGAACGCGCCAGCACGAACCCGATCGCGGCGACGACCACGAGGGCCGCGACCCCACGGACGAGCGTGCGCATCCGCGCAGAATAGTGGCGCGGGGCCCGGAGAAGAGGGCGCGCCACGCCGCGGCGGCGGGGTCCTAGGACCAATTGCCGATGGAAAGCCGGCGGGACACGGAGCACGATGGCCTGACCGGCCACACCAACGAGGAGCCGTCTCATGACCGCCACCCACGCCGTCCGCGCATCCGAGCAGATCATCGCCGAGGTCACCTCGTGGCCGGGAATGAGCACCGCTCCCGGGCCGCGGGGCGAGCTCTCGCTTCGCCTCGGGCGGCGGGAGATCGGACATCTCCACGGGGACCACGCCGCCCACTTCACGTTCCCCAAGGCGCAGTGGGCCCAGTTGCACGCGGACGGCCGGATCGTCGAGCATCCGGTGTTCCCGGGCCGCGTGGGTCCGGCCGCACGCCGCGATCGAGGACCCGGCCGATGTCAGCGATGTGATCGCGCTGCTGCGGCTCAACTACGAGCGGCTTCAGCCTCACAACTCGATGGCCGCTCAACCGCCGCCTGCACCGCCTGCTCCTCGTGGGCACGCAGCGGAAGCTCTCGCACGCCACGGGCGTCGCTGATCCACGGATCGACGACGCCCGTCGCCACCCCGGCAAGGCGCTCGAGGATGGCCAGCCCGCAATACGGCACGTAGGTGGTCGAGTAACCGCCCTCGTGGCACATCACGAGCCGCCCGCCGCACAGCTGCTCGGCGGCCCTCAGGAGCCGGTCGGTCATCAGCGCGAAGCACTCGCTGGTCAGGTTCATGCGCCCCAGCGGATCGTTGAGGCTGGCGTCGAGTCCGCAGGCGACGAGGATGAACTCGGGCGCGAAGCGCTCCAGGGCGGGCAGGACGACGCGATCGAGCGCGGCCAGGTAGGCGGCCCGGCCCGCCCCGGCCGGCAGCTCGACGTTGATGTTGAAGCCCTCCCCCGCCCGGTCGCCGATCTCCGATACGCGCCCGCTGCCCGGCGGGAACAGGTCCTCCTGGTGCAGCGAGATCGTCAGCACGCTCGGATCGGACCAGAACGCAGCCTGGGTGCCGTTGCCGTGGTGGACGTCCCAGTCGACGATCGCCACCCGCGAGAGCCCCGCCGCGCGGCGGAGGTGCAACGCCGCGAGGGCGACGTTGGAGAACACGCAGTAGCCGCAGCCCCCGGCGGGCCCGGCGTGGTGCCCCGGCGGGCGCACGAGCGCGTAGGCGTTGGCGACCCGGCCCGCCAGGACGGCGTCGACGGCCGCGCGGCAGCCGCCGGCGGCCAGCGCCGCGATCTCATACGTCCAGCGCCCGAACGGCGTCGACTCGCCGGCGTCGCCACCGCGATCGGCGCTCTCGGCGCGCACGCGCTCCACGTAGGCGCGATCGTGGAGCATGGTCAGCTCGTCGGGCGAGAGGGGACTGGCCGGAACCTCGGTCAGCCGTGCCAGCAGACCGCTGACGTCGACGAGGTTTCGCATCCGGCGCTTGACGGCCCCGCTCTCGAGGCTCGGCTGCGGCTCGAACAGGGCCTCGTGCTCGAGCGAGTCCGTCAACCCCCGCGCGTCATGCCAGGCGTAGCGTTCGTGCCACACCCATCCGGTCGCGACGCTCACGGCGTCTCGCTCAGCTCAGCCCGAGCGCGGTGGCCAGCGCCGTCCACTCCTGCTCCGGCACCCCGCTCACCCCCACCGTCTGCAGGCAGACGTGGTCAGCGCCCCCATCCACGTGCGCGCGGGCAGCCGCCGCGATCTCCTCGGCGCGGCCATGGGGAACGATCGTGTCGATCAGCCGATCAGAGCCCCCGCCGGCGATGTCCGCCTCGGTGAAGCCGAAGCGCAGCAGGTTGTTGGTGTAGTTGCTCAACCCCAGATAGAGCTTCGCGTACTCCCGAGCCGTCGCCCGGGCCCGCTCGACATCGGTGTCCAGGACACAGGCCAGCTCGGGGGCGACGAGCCGGTCAGCGCCGACGCGCTCGCGGGCGAAGCGAGTGTGCTCGGGTCCCACGAAGTAGGTGTGGGTCCCCGCCGCCCGGTCGCGCGCCAGGTCGAGCATCTTCGGACCCAGCGCGGCCAGCACGCGTCCCTCGGACGGCACCGGACGCTGGGCGCTGTCAAGTCCGTCGACGAACTCGCTCATCGCCTTGAGCGGATGCTTGTAGTCGCTCGTCGCCTCGGGATGACCGATGCCGATCCCGAGCAGAAACCGCTCCGGGAAGTCGGCCTGGAGCTGGGCACGCTCGGCGGCGACCGTGTGCGCCTCGCTCTGCCAGACGTTGGTGATCCCGGTGGCGGCGGTCAGCCGTTGGGTGGTGGCCAGCACCGGCGTGGCCTGAGCGGGGTTGGGCGAGCCGCCGAGCCACAGCGTCCCGAAGCCGAGACGCTCGGCCAGCTGTGCGGCCTCGCCGACGCTGTCCTCGCCAAGCGCTCGGGAGGAGGTCCAGAGGCCGAATTGGCCGAGTTCGATTGTCATGCGGTTCCCTTTCGGACGACGTTGAGCAGCTCCTCGCCGGCGCACCAGCGCGCCAGCTGGTCACCGGCGAACGCCGCCGCGCGCTGCCAGCCGAGCGGCGAGTCGCCGCCGACGTGAGGCGTGATCGAGAGCACCCCAGGGGCGCGCCACAGCGGGTGGTCGTCGGGCAGCGGCTCCGGGTCGGTGACGTCAAGCACCGCCCGCAGCCGTCCACCGGAGACCTCGGCGAGCAGCGCGTCGGTGTCGATCACCGCGCCGCGGGCGGCGTTGACGACGAGAGCGCCGTCGGGCATCGCCGCCAGCTCGGCGGCGCCGATCAGGCCGCGGGTGGCGTCGCTCAACGGCGTCAGCAGCACGACGGCGTCGGCCGCGGGCAGCAGGGCGGGCAGCTCGTCGACGCCGTGGACGCCGTCGCGGGCCGGGAGGCGACGCCGACCACCGTCGTCCCCAGGTCCTCGAGGCGGCCCTGCACGAGGCGTCCGATCGAGCCCAGCCCGACCACCAGCACGGTCCAGCCGCCGAGATCGTCGAGATGGCGATCGGGCTCCCACGTGCGCTCACGGGCGCAGTGCAGCAGGCCGGTGGAGGCTCCGAGCAGTGCGCCGAGCACCCACTCGGCAACCGGCCCGTCCCGCGCACCCCGCGCGCTGCACAGCGCCGCCTGCGGGGGCACCACCCCCTCCCAGCTGTCGCTTCCCGCCGACAGCAGCTGAACGACCGACAGTCCGGTCAGCCCGGGCAGCGCCTCGCGCACGCCGGAGTCGTGGTCGGGGACGAGGAAGTCGACCCGTTCGAGGTCGAGGCCGTCCTCGAGCGCCGCCACCTCGACGCCCTCCGGAGCCCGGTCTCGGACGGCCTGCAGGGCACGCTGGGTGACAGCGGCAACCGGCGATCGCTCGGCGGACATGGGCAAGACTCTAGAAAGGCAGGTGCCCGAGCTGGCAGACTGCGCGGGCGTGGCGGACCCCGAGCCTGACGACGACGTCATCGCGTTCGCGACCAAGCTGTTCGGGCTGGCCCGCGCGGGTGCCACCGAGCAGCTCGCCGCCTATGTCGACGCCGGCGTCGACCCCAATCTGGCCAACCACAAGGGCGACAGCCTGGTGATGCTCGCCGCCTATCACGGGCACGCCGCCACCGTCGCCGCCCTCGTGCAGCGCGGCGCCGACCCCAACCGTCCCAACGACCGCGGCCAGACCCCGCTGGCCGGCGCCGTGTTCAAGGACGAGCCCGACGTGATCAGCGCACTGGTGGCGGGCGGCGCCGACCCCACCGCCGGTCAGCCGACGGCGATCGCCACCGCCCAGATGTTCGAGCGCCCGGACCTGCTGGCGCTGCTCGGACCCTGAGCGCCTACGCGGCCTCGGTCGAGGCCGATGCCGCCGGCGAGAGCGACTCGATCGCCTCGTTGAACGTCCCGCTGGGGCGCATGGCGGCGCGGGCCTTCTCGGGGTCGGGCCGGAAGTAGCCGCCGAGATCGACCGGCGACCCCTGGACCTCGCTCAGCTCGGCGACGATCGTCTCCTCCGCCTCGCCCAGGCGCTCGGCGAGCGGCGCGAAGCGCTCCGCGAGCTCGGGGTCCTCGGACTGCTCGGCCAGCTCCCGGGCCCAGTACAGCGCCAGGTAGAAGTGGCTGCCGCGGTTGTCGATCTCGCCCACCGCGCGCGACGGCGACCGGTTCTCCTCCAGCACCGACCCGGTGGCGCGGTCCAGCGCCTCGCCGAGCAGCCGCGCCCGGGGGTTCTCGCTCTTGTCGGCCAGCATCTCCAGGGAGACGGCGAGGGCGAGGAACTCGCCCAGCGAATCCCAGCGAAGGTGGTTCTCGCGCTCGAACTGCTGCACGTGCTTGGGCGCCGAGCCGCCGGCACCCGTCTCGAACAGCCCGCCCCCCTGCATCAGGGGCACGATCGAGAGCATCTTGGCGCTCGTGCCGAGCTCGAGGATCGGGAACAGGTCGGTCAGGTAATCGCGCAGCACGTTGCCCGTGACCGAGATCGTGTCCTGGCCCGCCCGCGCGCGCTCGAGCGTGAAGCGGGTGGCGGCGGCGACGTCGAGGATCTCGATCTGCAGATCCTCGGTGTCGAGCTCGGCGAGCGCCGGGGTGACCTTGGCCAGCAGCTCGGCGTCATGGGCGCGCGTCTCATCCAGCCAGAAGACGGCGGGGTCGCCGGTGGCCCGGGCGCGCTGCACCGCCAGCCGGATCCAGTCCTGGATCGCCGCGTCCTTGGTCTGGCACATGCGCCAGATGTCGCCCGGCGAGACCTCGTGTTCGAGGAGCGTCGCGTCGTCGTCGATCCGGACGACCCGTACCGTCCCGGCGTCGGTGATCTGAAACGTCTTGTCGTGCGAGCCGTACTCCTCGGCCTTCTGGGCCATCAGGCCGACGTTGGGGGTCGTCCCCATGGTGGCCGGATCAAACGCGCCGTGGCGCCGGCAGTCCTGCACCGTCTCGGCGTACAGGTCGGCGTAGGAGTGGTCGGGAATCACGAACTTGGCGTCCTGCAGCTCGCCGTCGCGGTTCCACATCTGCCCGCTGGAGCGCACCGCGGCCGGCATCGAGGCGTCGATGATCACGTCGGAGGGGACGTGCAGGTTGGTGATGCCGCGATCGGAGTCGACCATCGCCAGCGACGGACCGTCCTCGTAGCTCTTGTCGATCGCCGCCACGACGGCCTCGCGCTCGTCGCCGGGCAGCTGCTCGAGCGCCGTCAGCAGCGCGGCCAGACCGTCATTGGCGTTGACCCCGACGCTGGCCAGAGCGGCGGCGTGCTCGCCGAACACGAACGGGAAGAACGCGCGGACGGCGTGGCCGAAGATGATCGGATCGGACACCTTCATCATCGTCGCCTTGAGGTGGACCGAGAACAGGACCCCCTGGCGCTTGGCGTCGGCGATCTGCTCGGCGAGGAACGTCTGCAGCGCGGCGCGGCGCATCACCGCGGCGTCGAGCACCTCGCCCTTAAGGATCGCGAACTCCGGCTTGAGCACGGTCGTCGTCCCGTCGGCGGCGACGTGCTCGATGCGCACTTGGCCGTCACGCGGCGCCGTCACCGACCGCTCGGTGCTGCGAAAGTCGCCCTCGCGCATCGTCGCCACGTGCGAGCGGGAGTCCGCCGACCATTCCCCCATCGAGTGGGGATGGTTGCGCGCGAACTGCTTGACCGACGCGGGGGCGCGGCGGTCGGAGTTGCCCTCGCGCAGCACCGGGTTGACGGCCGATCCCTTGACGCGGTCATAGCGCTCGCGCGTCTCGCGCTGCTCGTCGTCGGCGGGCTCGTCCGGATAATCGGGGATGTCGTAGCCCTGCTGCTGGAGTTCGGCCACGGCCGCCTTGAGCTGCGGAACCGAGGCCGAGATGTTGGGCAGCTTGATGATGTTGGCGTCGGGCTCGGTGGCCAGCTCGCCGAGCTCGGCGAGCGCATCGGCGACCCGCTGCTCGTCGCCGAGGCGGTCGGGGAATTGAGCGAGGATCCGTCCGGCCAGCGAGATGTCGCGCAGTTCCAGCTCGACGTCGGCGACGCCCGCGAAGGCGCGCACGATCGGCAGCAGCGACTGCGTCGCCAGGGCCGGCGCCTCGTCGGTGTGGGTGTAGACGATCTTCATGGTCTCGCTGACCCTGTGGGTCTCCCGGGACGTTGTGCCTGAAAGGGCGAGGTCCGGTGCCCGTCAGGCAAGGACGCAGGATCGAAGGTGTGGCTCTGCCACATCGAGATCCGAGGACACAGCCTGGCGGCATCCGGGGCCGCCATTCGGGTGCAACGTTTGCGGGAGGCCCACTAGCCGAGCCGGCATCATCCCGAGATCCTCCAGCTGCCGTCCGGCTGGCGGGCGAGCTTGGTGGGCGGCGCCGAGCTGCGCAGGAAGCCGGCCAGCGAGCCCCGCGTCGCGGTGATCTCGCCGGCGCGAATCGATGCGTGGTCGCCGGTGATGGTGACCGTGCCCACGCGCGCGTGACGGAGCCCGAGCCGGACCTCCGCCGACAGCCGCCGGCTGATCGCGTCAACGACCTGCGGGCAGGTGGCGCCCGGCGTCGCCCGGGTCAGCTCGGCCTGGGCGGCGAGGGTCGCCAGCGAGCAGAACGCCGCACCGTTGCCGTCGGCGAGCGCGGCCAGCGCCTGACGGACGGTCTGCCTGACCTTGGCGGCGTCGGGGTTCCCGCCGCCGCCGCAGCCGGCGACGCCGAGCACGGCGGTGCCCAGCGCCCCTGCCAGCGCGGCCCGCGGCGAGATCACGGGGCGGACCCTAACCAATCCGTTTGCGACCATGGATCGACGTCGGCACCCGTCCCGAGGAAAGGAGCACCGATGTCGCAACAACGCCCGCCGCTGCCTCCGTTCACCGCCGAGGCGGCCGCCCGCAAGGTGCAGGCCGCCGAGGACGCCTGGAACACCCGCGACCCGGAGAAGGTCTCCCTCGCCTACACCGAGGACTCGGTGTGGCGTAACCGCGACGCGTTCGTGACCGGCCGCGCGCAGATCGTCGCCTTCCTCACCGCCAAGTGGGAGCGCGAGCTGGACTACGCGCTGCGCAAGAGCCTGTGGACGTTTCACGAGAACCGGATCGCGGTGCGCTTCCAGTACGAGAGCCACGATCACGACGGGCAGTGGTGGCGCAGCTACGGCAACGAGCTGTGGGAATTCGACGAGCACGGCCTCATGCGCCGGCGCGAGGCGAGCATCAACGACGTGGCGATCGCGGAGTCCGCGCGGCGGATCTTCGGGCCCCGCCCCGAGCACGAGCACGGCGCCGAGCTCCCGCTGCAGTGATCGACGTCACCCTGTACACCGACCCCGCGTGCCCATTCGCGTTCTCAGCCGAGCCGACCCGTCTGCGGCTGCGCTGGCACTACGGAGACGGTCTGCGCTGGCGTGTGACGATGATCGTCCTCACGCTCGAGCCAGGCGAAGCCGAGAAGCTGGCCGCAGGCGCGGCCGGTCTGCAGGCGCGCTACGGCATGCCGATCCATCCCTTCCCGCACCCGCGCCCCGCCTCGTCGGAGCCGGCCTGCCGGGCCGTTGTCGCCGCCCGGCTGCACGCCCCGGGGAGCGAGTGGGCGCTGCTGCGGGCGCTGCGCGTGCGCACGATGAGCGGCGGCCTGCTCGACGATCCGCCGCTGATCGCGGCGGCCGCGCGTGACGCCGGGATCGATCGCGACGAGCTGGCCGCGTGGAGCCGGGAGCCGGCCACCGAGGAAGCGCTCCAGCGCGACATCGCCGACTCCCGGCAGCCCTCGCCGGCCGCCCGCGCGCTCGATCACAAGCTCGGCGGGCCCGCGGACCAGCGGCGCTACACCGCACCCAGCTACGAGCTCACGAAGGGGTTCGGCCAGCGTCTGCCTCCCGGGCTTCAACCCGGTCGAGGCCTATGAGGCGGCGATCGCCAACCTCGATCCCGAGCTCGTCCGGCGCCCGCCTCCGGAGTCGGCGAGCGATCTGCTGGCGTGGGCCGACATCCCGCTGGCCACCGCCGAGATCGTCCAGATCATGCAGCGCCCCGAGCCCGAGGTGCGCGCCGAGCTGGCCCGCACGGCGACCGCCCTCCCCGCCGGCGCCGACACCTACTGGAGCCTCGCCGGGAGCGGCAGGCACGGGTAGCGCCGCGACGGCGCGCGTGCGGCGGCGGGGCGCCGGGCGCCTACCCCCAGTCGTCGGGCGGGCTGAACTGGCTGAGCGTCAGCTCGGCGCCCTGCGGGTCGCGGAGCGCCGCCTCGCGCGTCCACATCGTGTCCTCGCTGGACAGGACCTCAGCGCCCAATCGCTGCGCGACCGCGACGGCGTCGTCACGATCGGCGACCGTGAAGACGACCTGCCAGTGCGGCGCGCCGCCGTCCGGCTGGGCGACCAATCCGGCGATCGCGTCCTCGAAGCCCGCCGGCGCGTGGGCCTGGCGGGCGCGGATGTCGGGGTCGACGGTCGCCTCCAGGTGGTCGCCGTACCCGGGCCGGCGCCACATCACGGCGCCGCCGCCGGCGTCCATCGCCTCCCAGCCGAACACGTCCCCATAGAACGCGCGTGCCTGATCCGGCCGGTCGGTGTGCAGATGGGAGAAGTTCCAGGCGCCGGCCACGTTGACCGCCTGCGCGCCGGGCCGGTTGCGCGCCTGCCAGAGCCGGAACGGGGCGCCGCCGGGGTCCGCGCAGGCCGCCGCCCGCCCGCCGTCACCGGCATCGGCGGGCTCGGCGACGACTGTCCCGCCCGCCGCTGCCACCGCGGCCACGGCAGCGTCGGCGTCGTCGACGGCCACGTACGTGTTCCAGGCCACCGCCGCACCTGCGCCGGGCGCGACGGCCGCGACGTCCTGGCCGTCCAGCGACGCGATCAGGTAGGAGCCGGGCGCGTCGGCGGGCACGGCGTCGGCGAACGTCCAGCCGAACAGCTCGCCGTAGAAGCGGCACGCGGCGTCAGGATCCGGCTGCTCGGTGTCGACCCAGCACGGCACGCCCGCGGGATAGGTTCTCGTCTGGCTCACGGCGCTCCTCTCGTCAGGATGGACGCCTCGAACCTAAGGCCGATTGCGGTCAGGCACGGCCCGCATTCACGGCACCCAGCGATCACCCGCCGGCGTGACGACCAGCTCGTGCGTCCAGGCCCGCTCACGCTGGCCGACGAGGAAGGCGACGGCTTCGGCGACCTGGCCCTGGTCGGCGAGCGCGTTGGCCGGCTGATCGCCGGTGAACGCCGCCGTCTTGGGCGATTCGATGGTGGCGTCGACGGCGAGGAGGGCGACGTGCACGCCCTCGTCGCGCAGCTCCTGAGCGGCCGCCTGGACGAGCGCGCGGGTGGCGAACGCGCCCGCCGCCCACAGGCCCTTGCCCGGCATCGCCCGCCGCGACGAGCCGCCGGTGATCTGCACGAGCGTGCCGCCGCCGGACTGCCGCAGCGTCCGCGCTCCCACCGACAGGAAGGTGAACGCCTGCTGGGCGACGGCGACCGTCCAGCCCTGGAACGCCGCCTCGTCGGCCGCGGCCAGGTCACCGCCCCCGAAGGGGCCGCCGCCGGGAGGCCGGGCGGCGCTGACGGCGTTGACGACGGCATCGAGGGAGCCGAATTCGTCGCGAGCCCGCGCCAGGGCGCCGGCCAGCTGCTCGCGATCCGCGGCGTCGGCCTCGAGCGCCAGCGCGCCCCGTCCTCGCACCGCGTCGAGCGTCTCGGCGCTGCGCGCCACCGCCGCCGTGTTCCATCCCCGGCCGGCGAAGTGCTCGACGATCGCTCCGCCCAGGTTGCGAGCTCCCAGAACAACAATGGTCTGGCCCATCGGGGAATCGTACGATTGATGACATGGAACGGCGAATCGTCTATCTGGAGCGGCTCACCCGCCTGCCGCTGCTCGGCGCCGACGGCGCCGACGTCGGGCGCATCGTCGACGCCGTGGTCGATCTCGGCTCCAAGCCCCCCCGCATCAACGGTTTCGTCGTGGCCGTGCAGCGCCGCCGGGTGTTCATCGGCATCAACCGGATCGGCGAGATCGGCAATGACGGCGCGCGATTGCGGCGCGGATCGGTCAACCTGCGCCAGTTCAGCCTGCGCGACGGCGAGCGGCTGCTGGCCGGCGAGCTGATCGGCAAGCGCCTGCGCAACGGGCGCGTCGTCGACATCGGAATCACCCCCTCCCCGGACAACCAGGGCTGGGAGGTGGCGACCGTGGCCGTGGCCGGGCGGCGGGTGCCCGGCCTGCGGCGGCCGCCCGAGATCCTCGACTGGTCAGAGGCGGGCGAGCTGTTCGCCTCCGACCGTCCCGTCGACCGCCAGGCGGCAGAGCTGGGTGGCCTGCACCCGGCCGAGATGGCGGGCGTGATCCGCAACCTGCCCCTCAGCCGGCGGCGCGTGCTCGCCGCCGAGCTGGAGGACGAGCGATTCGCCGACCTGCTCGAGGAGCTCTCCGAGGACGAGCAGGTCCGCCTCATCGAAGGGCTGGACGTCGATCGCGTCGCCCGGGTGCTCGATCAGATGGAGGCCGACGACGCCGCCGACCTCCTTGGCGAGTTCTCCGCCGGACGCCAGGCCGAGCTGCTGCACGCCATGGACCCCGACGAGGCCGAGCCGGTCCGCCGCCTGCTCAGCTACCAGCCCGACACGGCGGGCGGGCTGATGACGCCCGAGCCGGTGATCGTCGGCCCCAACACGACCGTCGCCGAGGCCATGGCCCGGGTGCGCGATCCGGCGCTGCCGGTGCCGCTGGCCGCGGCCGTGTTCGTCTGCCGTCCGCCGCTGGAGACCCCGACGGGGCGGTATCTGGGCAACGTCGGCATCCAGCGGCTGCTGCGCGAGACCCCCTCCAAGCCGCTGGGGCGCTGCATCGACGAGGACCTGGAGCCCGTCGACGTGTCGATGTCCGATCGCGAGGTCGCCATCCGGCTGGCCGCCTACGACGTCGTCTCGCTGGCCGTCGTCGACGAGGCCGGACGTCTGGTCGGCGCGGTCACCATCGACGACGTCCTGGACCGCGTTCTGCCCGACAACTGGCGGGTTACGCTGTCAGAGCACTCCGAGCACCAGTGATAGCCATGGCACGCGGCGACGACAGACCCACTCAGAAGAACGCCCGCGGCGACGACCTCTCCACCCCGCGGGGCACTCCCGGCGGGCCGGTCTACGACCCCGATGCGTTCGGGCGCTTCGCCGAGTCCCTGGCGCGCTTTCTCGGCACCGGGCGCTACCTCGTCGGCCAGACGTTGGCGGTGCTCATCTGGATCACGCTCAACGTGGTCGGGATCATCCACCACTGGGATCCGTACCCCTTCATCCTGCTCAACCTCGGGTTCTCCACCCAGGCCGCCTACGCCGCCCCGCTGATCCTGCTCGCTCAGAACCGGCAAGCCGACCGCGACAAGGCCGAGGTCGAGCGCGACCGGGAGGTCAACGCCCGCGCCCTGGCCGAGACCGAGTACCTCGCGCGGGAGATCGCCGCCGTGCGGCTGGCCGTCGAGCAGAAGGCCGACCGCGAGGACATCGTGGAGCCGCTGGAGCGTCTGACGCAGTCGATCGAGCGGCTGCACCCGCTCGAGCTCGAGCCCGAAACCGGGACCGAGCGCGAATAGACGACGAGGCCCGGGCGGCGAACCGCCCGAGCCTCGTGTCGACAGCTACAGCGATCGGTCAGTCGCCGACGCCGACCGGCGCGCGAACGGCCTGCTCGATCCGCTCGCCGATCTCCTTGTCGATGTTCTTCCAGTACTGGAACGCCCGCGCGAGGACCGCGTCGGACACGCCATCGCTCAGATGGCCGGCGACGTTGGAGACGAGCCGGTCGCGCGCCTCGTCGTCGAACACCTCGCGGACCATGGTGCCGGGCTGGCCCCAGTCGTCGTCCTCGGCGTGCTGAACGTAGCCGGCCCGGACCATCTCGCCGTCAGCCGCCCACAGCCCTGCGTCGTCGGTCCTGGCCGGGTCGGCCGCCGGGCCGCCGTAGGAGTTGGGCGCGTAGACCGGATCGGTCACGTTGACCGTCCGCCCCACGCCATCCTTGCTGTAGCTGTGCACGGGCGCCTGAGGGGTGTTGACCGGGATCTGCTTGTAGTTGACCCCGAGCCGGGCGCGGTGGGCGTCGGCGTAGGAGAACCCGCGCGCGAGCAGCATCCGGTCCGGGCTCAGGCCAATCCCGGGAACGAGGTTGTTGGGCTCGAACGCGGCCTGCTCCATCTCGGTGTGGAAATCGGTCAGGTTGCGATTGAGCGTCATCGTGCCGACGGTGATCAGCGGATAGTCGCCGTGGGGCCACACCTTGGTCAGGTCGAACGGGTTGAACCGGTAGCTCTTGGCCTCCTCGAACGGCATGACCTGGACCTTCAGCGTCCAGCTCGGGTAGTCGCCGTCGCGGATCGCCTCGAACAGGTCCTGGCGGTGATAGTCCGGGCTCTCGCCGGCGATCTTGTCGGCCTCCTCCTGGGTGAGGCACTCGACGCCCTGATCGGTCTTGAAGTGGTACTTGACCCAGTACTTCTCCCCGGCCTGGTTGACCCACATGTAGGTGTGGCTCGTGTAGCCGTTCATGTGCCGCCAGGTCTTCGGGATGCCGCGGTCGCCCATCAGCCACGTCACCTGGTGCGCGGACTCCGGCGACAGCGTCCAGAAGTCCCACTGCATGTCGTGGTCGCGCAGGCCGTTGTCGGCGCGGCGCTTCTGGCTGCGGATGAAGTGCTGGAACTTCATCGGGTCCTTGACGAAGAAGACCGGCGTGTTGTTGCCGACCATGTCGTAGTTGCCCTCGGTCGTATAGAACTTCAGCGCGAACCCGCGCGGGTCGCGCCACGTGTCGGGGCTGCCGCTCTCGCCGGCGACCGTCGAGAAGCGCGCGAGCATGTCGGTCTTGACCCCCGGCTGGAAGAGCGCGGCGCGCGTATAGGCGCTGACGTCCGCGGTCGTCTCGAAGTGGCCGAACGCGCCGGACCCTTTGGCGTGGGGCTGACGCTCGGGAATCCGCTCGCGGTTGAAGTTGGCCATCTGCTCGATCAGGTACTGGTCCTGGAGCAGAATCGGGCCGTCGGGACCAACGGTCAGCGAGTGCTCGTCGCTGGCGACCGGGCTGCCGCCGTCGGTGGTCGTGAAGGGTACGTCGCTCATCCTCACAGGGCTCCTTTTCGCGGATAACGTGAGACCCGAAGGCCCTCGAGACCCCTTGTTATCAGGTCTCCCTAATTCGTCAACTTACCCGAGATTTTTCGAATACACGCATCGACATCACGCTCGCCTGCCGTGCTCGGTTCGCCGGCGGCCGCGGGCTCAGCCGGCGGGGACGGCGGTGGCGGCGACGTTCTCGCCGCTGACCGAGACGACCGGCGACGCCCCGCCCAGCTGGGCGGCGCGGTAGGCCACGTGCAGGGTCTCGGACTCGCCGGGCCACAGGGTCGTGTCGTTGCGGTCCCAGAACACCGGGAGCAGCTCGTTGTCGCCGGCGGCGGGGACACCGGCCGCGCTGCCCCGCCGCAGGTCGGCGCGCAAGAAGAAGGCGACGGTCGGCGTGCTCGAAGTGTTGGTGATCCGCACGACGGCGACCCGGTCGGTGGCGCCGGCCCCCCGCTCGGCGTGCGAGGTCGCCGACACGCTGGACCTGGGCGGCCGGCAGCTGGCGCAGCCGGCGCAGGTCGGCGTAGCTCGTCATCGTCGCCTGCGGCTGGCCGATCGTCTTTGACCAGTCGACCTGGTCGGGCTGAGTGGAGAGCCAGTACACGTTGCGATCGACGACCTGGCCGCCGTGACGGAGCTCCAGCTCGACGAAGTAGCTGCGCGCGGCGGCCGGAGGCGCGGTGGGCGCCGGCACGGCGGGCGTGAGCACGTTGCCGGCCACCCCCTGCGCGTCAAGGTCGACGGCGGGCGAGCGCGAGCTCGAGAGAAGTGTTCCGGCGACGTCGTAGACGCGCGCGCGGACCGACAGGCCGCCCACCCGCTGCCCGGTGAGGTTGGCGATCCCCACCTGGCCGGAGTCATAGGCATAGAAGGCGTGCAGCGACTGGTTGGCCTCCTGGGCTCCGAAGTAGCTGCCGGCCTGGTCGTAGTCGTTGTTGTAGAGGTCCCACAGCAGCGTCGGCCATCCCTTGTTCAGCTGCCAGTAGACGATCCCCGTCGAGGGCGCCTGGGCGTTGTGGGAGTGGGCGATGTAGGCCTCGAACTCGGCCCGCTGGGTCTCGTAGTTCTGCAGCTGGGCCTCCTCGACGTACTGGCCCAGGCTCGTCCACGGGCCGTAGCGGGCGCTGATCGCCTGGTCGAGGTCGTGCAGCGTGCCGAACGAATAGCCGCCGTTGTCGGAGCTGGGCAGGCCGGGCTCGTAGTTGAGGTGGTACTGGTTGTAGTCGGGCGACTGCCACAGCTGCGCCTGCTCGAACGGCGACAGGAACCGGTTGATCGAATCGAGCGTCGGCACCGTGTCCCCGGCGCTCGCCTCGGAGTCAAACGCCCACGCCCCGCCGACGTTGGTGCGGCTGTCGTCGCTGGGGTCGTAATGAGTGGTGTCGTACCAGTAGCTGGGCGGGACCCAGTCGTAGGGACCCTCCTTCTCGCCCGAGGGGCCGAGCTGCGGCGTCGACTTGTACTCGGCGGAGGCGATCAGGGGATCGGGGAAGTCGGCCGCGCGGAAGCCCTGAAGCGAGACGTTCTCCTGCTGCGGGGTCGGGTTGTTGTCTGACCAGCTGTAGTTGAGGATGCTCGGGTGGTTGCGCAGCCGGCGCCCGATCGTCAGCGCGGACAGGCCCAGGATGTCGTAGTCGTGGGCGGTGATGGGGAACTGGTCGTCCTGCAGCTGCCACGCGTCGCAGCACTGAAAGCCGGCGTCGATCAGGATCCCGGCGCGGTCCATCTGCTCGTAGAAGTCGGCCGGCATCTCCTTGCCCTCGGTGCGGATCCCGTTGAGCCCGAGGTTCTTGATCATCCCGATCTGATTGGCGGTGTCGATCGACGAGTAGTGCAGGAGCAGATCCTCGGACCAGCCCCCGGCGCGGAACGTGAACGGGACGCCGTTGACGATGAACTGGCGCGACCCCTGGGGCGCCAGCGGCGAGGCGCCGATCAGCCGCGTGGTGACGGTGCGGATGCCGAAGGTCTGTGAGGAGGCGTCGCGCCCGACGCTCATCGACAGTCGGTAGAGCGGCTGCGCCCCCATCTGATACGGCCACCACACCCGGGGATGGTCGAGCGTCAGCTGCGGATAGGCGGCCGGAGTCAGCACGATGTCCCGACTGGCGCCGGCCGCCAGGGTCACGGACTCAGACACCGCGATCGAGCGTCCCTGAGGGGCGGTCACGATCGCGTGCAACGTCGCGGTGCGGCGGGTGGCCGAGAGGTTGGCGAGATGGGCCTTGAGGGTGAGGGCCGCCCTATCGACATCGGGCGAGTCATCCTGGACGACGTGGGCGTCGCTCAGCGACACCGCGCCCGAGGAGTGCAGTTGCACGGGGAACTGGATCCCCGTGTTGTTGTCGGGCGGGATCTGGGTCCAGTCGACGTTGTCAAGGGTGAACATCGTCGACGGATCGTTGGGATACAGCCGCAGCGCCAGCGCGTTGGCGCCGCGTCGCAGGAGGCCGCTGATGTCGAAGGTGTACTGCGTGTAGGCCCCCTGGACGGTGGCCTGGGTGGCGACCTCGTGGCCGTTGAGGTACACGTCGGCCTGCCCGACCACCCCGTTGATGACGAGGCTGGTGTGCCGGCCGTCGCCGGGGTTGGCGACGAACGTGGTCCGGTACCACCACGGGACGGCGAAGCGAGCGACCGTCTCGGGGCCGATTGAGTCCATGTAGCCGAAGCACGTCTTGAGGTTGGTCGAGACGTAGACGTTGGGGCAGGCGCCGTTCTGGACGAGCGCCTCGAGCTCGGTGCCCGGAGCGCCGCCGTCGTCGTTGCGCACCGGCAGCCAGGAGCTGGCGTCAAAGCTCGGATCGGAGATGGCCGGGCCCGATTGCGAGGCCTGGGCGCTGCTCTGAACCTGCCAGCCCGAGCCGCCCAGATCGGTCACGTCGGCCGCGGCGCCAGGCGCGGACGCGGCCATCGCCACCGCCACGCCGAGCGGCGCCATCCAACGGAGTATTTTCGCAAAGCTCCTAACGAAAGCACCGTATAACGTTCCGCGAACGCCGGTCAAGGCCAATCATTTCGTCGTGTCTTTTCAAATACACGTCAGGCGGCGCGGATGGCGCTGAGCACCGCGACCGCGACGATCACGACGGCCACGCCCCCGAGCTGACGGCGGCCGAGGCGTTCCCCGAACGCCAGGTAGGCGCCGATCAGCGACAGCGCCGCGAACTGCGAGGACAGGACCGAGGCCACGGCCACGCCGTGGCGGGCGCCCCACGTGAAGGAGAAGAACCCCAGCACCTCGGCCACGCCGGAGGCGAGCAGGAGGGCCGGCGTACCGGCCGCGAGGCGCAGCCGACCGGCGAGCGCCAGGGGAATGGCGAGCGCGATCGTCCCCACCAAGCGGGCGGCGAGCACCACCCACGCCGCCGGCAGCTGCGCCCCGGCTCGCCCGGTGGCATACAGGCTGGCGCCGAACGAGACGGCGGCGAGGGCGGCCAGTCCGACCGCCCGGGCGTGCGCCGCGCGACCCGGCGGCCGGGGCTCGCCGGGCGGGATCTCGGCGGGCAGCGCGGCCAGGCACACGCCGGCGGCGACCGCGGCCAGGCACACGAGCGCCGCCGAGGCCACCCGCTCGCCGGCGAGCAGCGCGATGACCGCGGCGATCGCGCCCTCGGTGGAGACGACCGGCGCCACCAGCGAGACCTGGCCGACGCGCAGGGCTCGGTAGGCGACGACCAGCCCGGCCACGTTGCCGCCGCCCGACAGGGCGAGCCACGCCCAGGCGGAGGCGGGCACCGCCCTCGGGGCACCGACGGCCGCGGCGACCGGCGCGGTGATCACCAACCCGACGAGCATCATCCAGGCCACGACCACGAGCGGCTCGGCGCGCAGGCTCGAGCGCGAGGAGCACAGCACCGACACCGTCCAGCAGAGAGCCGCCCCGAGGCCGCCCAGGATGGCGATCATCGCCGTACGCGGTCGCGCGGCTCAGGCGGCGAGGCGCTCGCCCGTCTCCGGGTCAAACAGGTGCAGCCGGGTGCTGTCGAGCCACAGCTCGCCCTCGGTGCCCTCGCGCAGGCCGCTCGAGGCGTCGACGCGGGCCACCACCTCCGGACCGCCGACGCCGGGCGCCGGGCCGTCATCGCCCTCGGCGGCGCTCAACCCCGCCCGCAGCGCGTCGGGCACATCGCCGGCGGTGTCGGCCCCGTCGATCGCGAGGTGGGCGTAGATGTCCGATCCGGTCGACTCGAGCACGTCGACCATCGCGCGGACGTGGACGCCGCGGCCCCGCTCACCGGCGACGGCGGCATCCTCGAAGTCCTCGGGCCGAACCCCGACGACGACCCGTCCGCTCGCGTCGGCGGCCCCAGAGCCAAGCTGGGCGAGGGCGATCTTCCCCAGGGGAAAGTCCAGGGTGCCGGCCTCGACGCGCCCGAGCATGAAGTTCATCGGTGGCGCGCCGATGAAGCCGGCGACGAACAGGTTGCGCGGGCGCCCGTAGAGCTCCTCCGGGGTGCCCACCTGCTGCAGCACGCCGTCGCGCATCACCGCGACGCGATCGCCGAGGGTCATCGCCTCGGTCTGGTCGTGGGTGACGTACACCGTGGTCGTGCTCAGCCGCCGCTGGATGCGCACGATCTCCGCGCGCATCTGGAGGCGCAGCTTGGCGTCGAGGTTGGACAGCGGCTCATCCATCAGGAACGCCTGGGGATCGCGGACGATCGCCCGCCCCATCGCGACCCGCTGGCGCTGGCCGCCCGACAGGTTGGCCGGCTTGCGCTCGAGCTGGTCGGTGATCCCGAGCAGCTCGGCGGCCTCGCGCACCTTGCGATCGATCTCGGCGCCCGGCACCCTGGCCCGCTTGAGCGCGAAGCCCATGTTGCGCGCCACCGTCATGTGCGGATACAGCGCGTAGTTCTGAAACACCATCGCGATGTCTCGCTCGCGCGGCTCGAGGTCGTTGACGACCCGGTCGCCGATCGTGATCGTGCCCGAGGTCAGCGGCTCCAGGCCGGCGAGCATGCGCAGCAGCGTCGTCTTGCCACAGCCGGACGGCCCGACGAGGATCATGAACTCGCCGTCGGCGATGTCCAGGCTGACGTCACGCACCGCCAGGGTCCCGTCGCGATAGCGCTTGGACACCTCATTGATCGTGATCGCGCTCATCGCCGTCTCCTTGTCGCTCTCGGGTCAACTCTCGCCGGAACCGCCTCGCCGGCCGGCCGGCTCCGCGCGCCGGCCCCGCCGCCCGCCGGCAGGCCGGTGCGCGCGGCGTGCAGGGCGACCGCGATCGCGCCTTGTAGGGCGGCCCGCTCGCCGAGCCGGCTGGTCTCCACCCGCGCCGTCATCGGCACCAGCGCGGCCGCGGCACCCCGCACCGGGCTGAGGAGCAGGGGGCTGGAACCGATCCCGCCGCCGAGCACGACGAGCTCGGGATCGAGGATCGCGCACACGGTGGCGATCGCGGCGCCCAGGCGCGCCGCCACGTGATCGACGACGGCCCGCGCTCGTCCGTCGCCGCGCCCGGCGAGCTCGAACACCTCCTGGGCGGAGGCCGCCTCGGGATCCCCGGACGCCCGCGCCGCGGAGAAGGCGGCGAGGATCCCGGCCGCGCCGACCTCGTCCTCGAGCCCGCCGTGGAGCCGGTGGCGAGGGTCGAACGGATCGCCGACGAGCGGCAGATAGCCGATCTCCCCGGCGCCGCCGTGGGCCCCGCGGACGAGCTCGTCGTCCATGATGATCCCCATCCCGACGCCGGCACCGACCCCGATGAAGACCATCGTCGAGACCCCGCGAGCAAGGCCGAAGGACTTCTCGCCCAGCGCCGCCAGGTTGACGTTGTTGTCGATCAGCACGGGGACGCCGAAGCGGCCGCCGATCGCGCTGAGGGGATCGAGCATCCCGTCCTCGGTGACGTTGAAGGCGAGCCGCGCGATCCCGCTCTGCTGATCGACGACGCCCGGCGTGGACACGCCGATGGCCAGCAGCCGCTCGTGGGTGGCGCCGGCCCGCTCGGCCACCCGGCCGGCGATCTCCAGGACCTGCGCGGCGACCGCGCGTCCGCCCTGACGCGTCGTCGGCTGCTGCTCGTCGCCGATCGCCTCGCCGAACAGGTCGGCCGCGCCGGCGCGGATGTTGGTCCCGCCGATGTCGATGCCGACGACGAAGCCGGCGTTGTCGCGCACGACGTAGGCGATCGGGCTACGGCCGCGGCGCCCATGCTGGGGCCCGAGCGCCCGGATCATGCCCGCCTGCTCTAACCGGTTGACCGCCGCGCCGACGGTCGGCTTGGACAGCCCGGTGGCCGAGGAGATCTCGGGACGGGTGATCGGACCCTCGCGGAAGATCGCCTCCAGGACCGCCTGCTCGCCGAGCTCGCGCAGCACGCTGAGCCGCGAATCCCGCGGTCCGGCCGAGCCGCCGTGTCTCAGATCCGCCACGTCGTTAGGTTCCTTTACGAATCATGTGATCGCTTGACTGCCAAGAATAAGGACCGTATGCTCATTAGATCAAGGCGCTTACAAAAGATCCTGCGAGCGACGCGGCGCCCCTGAGGAGGGTTTCATGAAGCCGGATCAGACACAGGGGCCTGCGCCCTCGCACACTCGGCGGGGCTTTCTCACCGCCGGAGCCGGCACGGTGGCCGGCTTGTACCTCGCGGCCTGCGGCGGCTCCAGCAGCTCGAGCTCCAGCTCCAGCTCGGCCTCCAGCTCCGGCGCCGGCCCCGCTCAGAAGGTGACCCTCAACAACCTGTTTCAGCAGCAGGCCGGCTACAGCGCCCCGGACCTCGCCGGGATGACGGCCGCCTTCGAGAAGGCCAATCCGAACATCAAGGTCAACAACACGCTGGTCGCCTACGAGGCGCTGCACGACAAGATCGTCGCCGCTGCCCCGGCCGGCACCTACGACGTCGTGCTCGGCGACTGCATCTGGCCGGCCGAGTTCGGCTCCAAGAAGATCGTCGCCGACATCTCCGACCGCGTGAAGACGCTCCCCACCAGTCAGATCTTCCCGGGAGCGCTGGCCATGGCCAACTACCAGAGCAAGTACTACGGAATGCCGTGGATCCTCGACACCAAGTACCTGTTTGCCAACGGCACGATGCTCAAGAAGGCGGGAGTCTCGCCGGCCGAGCTGAAGACCTGGAACGGGGTGCTCGGAGCCCTGAAGAAGATCAAGTCCGCCAAGGTCGTCAAGTATCCGTGGCTGGGCAGCTGGTCGCAGGCCGAGGCCGTCGTCTGTGACTACGCCCAGCTGCTCGGCGCCTTCGGCGGCAAGTTCCTGGACGCCTCCGGCAAGCCCGCCTTCGCCTCCGGTGGCGGCCTGCAGGCGCTGCAGTTCATGAAGGCGCTGCTCGATCAGGGTCTGGCCGATCCGGCCTCCACGAGCTCGCTCGAGGCCGACGTGCTCAAGGCCTTCGCTCAGGGCCGGATCGCGATGAACCTCAACTGGACCTTCCAGCTGGCCGGCGCCAAGGATCCCAAGCAGAGCCAGGTGACCAAGGACGACGTGATGATCATGCACACGCCGGCGGGCTCGCCCGGCGGTCCGGCCCCCGGCTGCAACGGCGGCCAGCCGGTGATGATCACCTCTGGCTCCAAGAATCCCGACGCCGCGTGGGAGTTCATCAAGTTCATCACCGGCCAGAGCACGCAGGACGGCTACGTGGCCGACTCGCTGCCGATCTGGTCGGCGTCCTACACCGACCCGGCGGTGATCAAGGGCGCCGGGGCCCAGCTCGTGTCGGTCGCCAAGACGCAGCTGCCGAACATGATCCTCCGCCCCCAGGTGACCAACTACAACGCGGCCTCGCAGGCACTGCAGGTGCAGATCCAGGACGCCCTGCTGGGCAAGAAGAGTCCGCAGGACGCGCTCAACGCCGCCGCGTCGGCGTTCTCGTCCTCGGGGCCGCCCGCCTAGGCCGCCGCCGCCGCTGAGCGTGGCCACAACGGCGACACCCCCCACCCCCGCGGTCGCCGAGGGGGGGACGAGCTGGCGCGCGCGCACGCGCGAGGGACGCTTCGCGCTCGCGCTGCTGGCCCCCAGCATCATCGTCGTCTTCGGGATCGTCGTCTATCCGATCCTCAAGACGCTGTACACGTCGCTGTTCGCAGTCGACACGCCGTTCAGTGGCCACTTCCCGTGGGTCGGGCTCGACAACTACACGTTCGCCGTCGGGCAATCGGACTTCTGGTCGGCGGTGCTGCGCACGGCGTACTTCACCCTCGTCTCGACCGGGTTCGAGCTCGCCTTCGGGATCGGGATCGCGCTGCTGCTCTACGCGCCGCTACGGGGCCGCTGGCTGTTTCGCACGATCGTCGTCCTCCCGTGGGCGCTGCCGACGATCGTCAACGGCGCGATGTGGCGCTACTTCTTCAACGCCCAGTACGGGGTGATCAACGCCGTCCTCACCCAGCTGGGGATCACGAGCAGCTACCACGCGTTCCTCTCCTCCCCGTTCGCCGCGCTGAACATCGTGATCCTCGCCGACGTGTGGAAGAACACCTCGCTGGTCGCCTTCTTCCTGCTCGCCGGCCTGACGACGATCCCGCGCGATCTCTACGAAGCGGCTCGTGTCGACGGCTACGGGCGCTGGGGGGCGTTCGTGCACATCACCCTGCCCCTGCTGCGCCCGGTGCTCGTCGTCGTGCTCGTGCTGCGCACGATCGAGGCGTTCAAGGTGTTCGACATCATCTACGTGATGACCGGGGGTGGGCCGGCCAACGGCACCCAGAGCATCGCGTTCTACACCTACCAGCGGGCATTCTCGGACGAGTACTTCGGCTACGGCTCGGCGCTGGCCTATCTGATCGTCGTCTTCATCCTGGCCCTGGCGATCATCTACATCCGGCTGCTGCGCTCGGACTGGAACCAGGCCTGATGCCGGATTCGCGCCGCTATCGCTTCGCCATCCACGCCGCCGCGGTCGTCGTCTCGCTCGTGTTCCTGCTGCCGTTCGCGTGGCTGGTGATCGCCAGCCTGGCGTCGCAGTCCGATCTGCTCAAGCTCCCGCTCAGCTTCATCCCCAGCCACCTCTCGCTGCACCGCTACTCGCAGATCTTCAGCGCGCAGGACGGCACGATCTTTGCCAACTTCCGCGCCTCGCTGGTCAACAGCCTGATCGTCGCCACGGCCACGGTGGCGATCTCGATCACCGTCGGCGTGTTCGGCGCCTACGCCTTCGCGCGGCTCCGGTTCCGCGGCCAGCGGGCATCCCTGCTGCTCTTCCTCTCGACGTACATGGTCCCGCCGATCGCCCTCGTCATCCCGCTGTACCTGATCATGGTCAAGCTGCACCTGCTCAACACGCGGATCGGGCTGATCATCGTCTACTGCACGTTCGCGACGCCGTTCGTGCTGTGGATCATGGGCAACTACTTCCAGACGATTCCGCGCGAGCTGGAGGACGCCGCCCGGATCGACGGCTGCTCGCGGATCGGCGCCCTGTTTCGCGTGATCCTGCCCCTCGCGCGCCCCGGCCTGCTCTCGACGATGCTGTTCGCGTTCCTCATCGCCTGGGACGAGTTCCTCTACGCGCTGATCTTCACCTCGACGACGGCCGCCAAGACGATTCCGGTGGCGATCGCCGAGTTCACCGGCCGCTACACGACCGACTTCGGGCTCCAGGCGGCGGGCGGCATCCTGGCTGCGATCCCGCCGGTGGCGATCGCGGTCATCTTCCAGCGCTACATCGTCGGCGGCCTCGCCTCCGGGGCGGTCAAGGGATGACCGCGTTTCGCGAGGCGATCCTCGCCCAGCCGGAGAACCTGACGGCGGGCGCACGCGCCGTCGATCAGGCGCTCGCCGAGCTTGACCTGGAGCCGTGGCGCGCCGGCACGCTCGTGTTCGGCGCGATCGGCGCCAGCCACTCGGCGGCGATCCCGGTCGTGCGGGCACTGCGCGCGCGGGGACGACGGGCGTTCCTGCTCACCGCCTCCGAGCTGGCGCTCGAGCCGGCCCGCGAGCTCGGCGACGCCTTCGTCCTCGTGTCCCAATCGGGCGCCAGCGCCGAGACGGTCGACGCGCTGACGCGGCTGGAGGGTGCACCGGTGCTCGCGATCAGCGCCCACGCCGACAGCCGGGTCGCCCGCGACGCGCGCGGCTGGCTGCCGCTCGGCCCGCTCCCCGACACCCCGGTGGCCACCCTGTCCTACACGGCCACCCTGCAGACGCTCGGGATGCTCGGTGACGCCCTGGCGGGCGAGCCGCGTGACGCCTGGGCCGGAGTGCCCGCCGTCGCCGAAGCGGTGCTCGGCTCGTGTGACGACCTCATGCGCGAACTGGCCCCGGGGTTCGCGGCCGTCAGCGCGGTCGACGCCGTCGGCGGCGGCAGCGCCGAGGCGTCCGCGGGCGAGGCCGCGTTGCTCGTCCGCGAGGGGCTGCGGCTGCCGGCGACGGGGATGGAGACCCGCCAGTACCTGCACGGCCCGATGGAGGCGGTCGACACCGGACTGGGGGCGATCGTCTTCGGGGGCGGGCGCGAGCGCGAGCTGGCCGCCACCCTGAGCGGGCTGGGCGCCTGCGTCGCGCTCATCGGCGAGGCCGAGATCGTGGCCGGCGAGGCCGGCGTGGCCGCGGTGGTGGCGTTGCCCGCCACTGCGCCGCTGGCGGCGCCGATCCTCCAGATCCTGCCCGTCCAGCTGCTCGCCGAGCGGGTGGCGGCGATCCGCGGCCTGCCGATCGGCGAACTGCGGCGCTCGCAGCCCGATACCAAGGTGGCGTGATGGCCGCCTCGGTCACCGTCATCGGCTGCGTCCAGGCCGACGTGGTGATGAGTCCGGTCACCGAGCTTCCCCAGTCGGGGGCGACGATGCTCACCGATCACATGACCTTCCGCGTCGGCGGGGCGGGCGCCAACGCGGCCCTGGCCTTCGTCGAGACGGGGATGGCGGTCCGGCTGATGGGGTGCGTCGGCGCCGACCAGCTCGGACGCTGGATGCGCGAGCAGATCATCGCCGCCGGGCTGAGCGACGAGCTGGCGGTGCTCGGCAACGCGCCGACGGGTCTCACCGTGGCGCTCGAGTCCGGACAGCGCGACCGCACGTTTCTCACCTACCTGGGCGTCAACGCCGGCTGGGGGCCGGAGCTGCTCCCGCCCGATGCGCTGCGCTGCGACAACCTCCTGCTGTGCGATTACTTCGTCGCGCCCGGGATGCAGGGCGAGGCCGCCCGCGGCCTGCTCGACGCCGCCCGGGCGGCGGGCGCGACGACGTTCTTCGACACCGCCTGGGACCCGGAGGGGTTCACCGCGGCGACCCGCTCTCAGGTGCGGGGGCTGCTCGGATCGGTCGACGTGTTCCTCCCCAACGAGGCCGAGGCCCGCGCCCTCAGCGGGCGCACCGACACCGGCCAGGCCGCCCGCGCGCTGCAGGCCGACTCGGGCGGGTGGGTGGTGGTCAAGCTGGGCGCGCGCGGCTGTCTGGCCGCCGGGCCCGACGGCACGGAGCTGTCGGCCGCGGCGCCGGCGGTCGTGGCGACCGACACCACCGGGGCCGGGGACGCCTTCAACGCCGGGCTCGTGCACGCCCTCAGCGACGGCGCGGACTGGCCCGGGGCGCTGCTCGCCGCCACGCGCTTGGCCTCGACGATCATCGCGCGGCCGCCGGGCGAGCGCTATCGCCTGCTCGACGGCACCGTGGGTTAGGCTCCGCAGAGTGCTGGGTCTTCCCGACGGCATCACCGCGCTGCTGTTCGACCTCGACGGCGTGCTCACCCAGACGGCCAAGGTCCACGCCGAGGCGTGGAAGCAGACCTTCGACGAGTTCCTGCGCGCCCGCGCGCAGAAGACCGGCGAGCCGTTCAAGGAGTTCGACAAGCACGACGACTACGACACCTACGTCGACGGCCTGCCCCGCTATGACGGCGTGCGCAACTTCCTGAAGTCCCGGGGCATCGAGCTGCCCGAAGGCACGCCCGACGACCCGCCGGACGCCGAGACGATCTGCGGGGTGGGCAACCGCAAGAACGACCTCGTGCTCAAGCTGATCAAGGAACATGGCGTCGAGGCCTATGACGGCTCGGTGCGCTACGTCAAGGCGGCCCGCGACGCGGGCCTGCACCGGGCCGTGGTGTCGTCGAGCGCCAACTGCGAGGACGTGCTGAAGGCCGCCGGGATCGACGACCTGTTCGAGCAGCGGATCGACGGCAAGGTCGCCGACGAGCAGCACCTCAAGGGCAAGCCGGCCCCCGACACGTTTCTCGCCGGCGCGCGGGCGCTCGGCGTGCAGCCCAGCCAGGCGGTGGTGTTCGAGGACGCGCTGGCCGGCGTGGAGGCCGGGCGCGCGGGGCACTTCGGCTACGTGGTCGGCGTCGACCGCGTCGGCCAGGCCGACGCGCTGCGCCAGCACGGCGCCGACATCGTGGTCAAGGACCTCGACGAGCTGCTGTCGAAGTGATCGAGCACCCGGCCTTCCCGGTCGAGCCGTGGGCGGTGCGCGAGACCGAGCTCGATCTCGGTCGCCTGGCGCAATCGGAGTCGGTGTTCGCCCTCTCCAACGGCCACATCGGCCTGCGCGGCAATCTCGACGAGGGTGAGCCCTACGAGCTGCCCGGCACGTATCTCGGCGGCTTTTACGAGACCCGCCCGCTGCCCTACGCCGAGGCCGGCTACGGCTACCCCGAGGACGGCCAGACCGTCGTCAACGTGACCAACGGCAAGATCATGCGCCTGCTCGTGGAGGACGAGCCGTTCGACGTGCGATACGGCGTGCTGCGCAGCCACGAGCGAGTGCTCGATCTGCGGGCCGGCGTACTGCGACGGGCGGTGGAGTGGACCTCGCCCACCGGACGCGGGATCAAGGTGTCCTCCACCCGCCTGGTGTCGTTCACCCAGCGCGCGGTCGCGGTCATCGAGTACATCGTCGAGCCCGTCGACGACGAGCTCACAGTTGTCGTGCAGTCCGAGCTCGTGGCCAACGAGTCGATGCCGGCCATGACCAAGGATCCCCGCGCCGCCGCCGCGCTGGCCGAGCCGCTGCAGTCCGAGAGCTATGACTCCAGCGGACTGCGCGCGATCCTCGGACACCGGACCCGCTCGAGCGGGCTGAGGATGGCCGCCGTCATGGAGCACCTCGTGGAGGGACCCGACGGACACGAGTGCGACTGCGAGGCGTTTCCCGATCTGGGCCGGATGCAGGTGACGACCGAGGTGGCGCCGGGCAAGCCGCTGCGGATCCTCAAGCTCATCGCATACGGATGGTCGGCGCAGCGCTCGGCGCCGGCGCTGCGCGATCAGGTCGCTGCCGCCGGGGCGGCCGCCGTGCACATCGGCTGGGACGGCCTCCTCGCCCAGCAGCGGGCCTACCTCGACGATTTCTGGGACCGTGCCGACGTCGAGATCGAGGGGGATCCCGAGCTCCAGCAGGCGATCCGCTTCGGGCTGTTTCACACCCTGCAGGCGGGCGCGCGGGGAGAGCAGCGGGCGATCGCGGCCAAGGGCCTGACCGGGCCGGGTTACGACGGCCACACGTTCTGGGACACCGAGATGTACGTGCTGCCGGTGCTCAGCTACACGGCACCGCACGCCGCCGCCGACGCCCTCGCCTGGCGCCACGGCACGCTTGACCTGGCGCGCGAGCGCGCGCGCACGCTCGGACTGAAGGGCGCGGCCTTTCCGTGGCGGACGATCCGCGGCCAGGAGTGCTCCAGTTACTGGCCGGCGGGAACCGCGGCGTTCCACATCAACGCCGATATCGCCAGCGCGGTCATCCGCTATCAGGCGGTGCGCGACGACCCCGAGTTCGAGCATTCGATCGGGGTCGAGCTGCTCGTGGAGACCGCGCGCCTGTGGCGCTCGCTCGGACATCACGACGCGACCGGCGCGTTCCGGATCGACGGCGTCACCGGGCCCGACGAGTACTCGGCGGTCGCCGACAACAACGTCTACACCAACCTCATGGCCCAACGCAACCTGCGAGCCGCGGCCGAGGCCGTGGAGCGTCATCCGCGACGCTCCCGGGAGCTGGAGGTCGACTCCGAGGAGGCGGCGGGCTGGCGCGATGCCGCCGACAAGATGGTGATTCCCTACGACGAGGCGCTCCAGGTCCATCCCCAGGCCGAGGGCTTCACCCAGCACCAGGTGTGGAACTTCCCCGACTGCGCGCCCGATGAGTATCCGCTGCTGCTGCACTACCCCTACTTCGACCTGTATCGCAAGCAGGTGGTCAAGCAGGCCGACCTGGTGCTGGCGCTGTTCTGGTGCGGCGACGCGTTCACCGACGACGAGAAGGCGCGCGACTTTCGCTACTACGAGCCGCTGACCGTCCGCGACTCCTCGCTGTCGGCCTCCACGCAGGCGATCATGGCCGCCGAGGTCGGCTACCTGGACCTCGCCTACGACTACTTCGCCGAGGCGGCGCTGATGGACCTCGACGACCTGGAGCACAACACCCGCGACGGGATCCACATCGCCTCGGTGGCCGGCACCTGGATCGCCGCCGTCGCCGGCTTCGGCGGGATGCGCGACCACGGCGGCCGCCTGAGCTTTGCCCCTCGCCTGCCGGGAGGGCTGAGCGGCCTGCGGTTCCGCATCATGTTTCGCGAGCGCAGCCTGCTCGTCGAGGTCGACCACGAGCATGCCCGCTACGCGCTGCGCGCCGGCGAGCCGCTGGAGATCGCCCATCACGGCGAGCCGGTGACGGTGACCGGCGACGGCGTGATCGAGCTCGCCATCCCGCACCTGGATCCGCAGCCATCACCGCCGTCCCAGCCACCGGGCCGGGAACCGGCGCGCCGGCGACCCGCCACGCCCTGAGGCCGTCACCCGGTCGCAATCGATTCGCCGCCCCAGCGCCCGGGTAACCACCGGCCATGGCTCAAGAACTCAATGTCCAAGACCTGAAGCTGACCAGTCCGGCGTTCAAGTACCACGAGCGCATCCCTGACAAGCACTCCGGCGACGGCGAGGACGTGGCCCCGGAGCTTGAGTGGAGCGGCGTGCCCGAGGGGACCCGGGCGTTCGCGGTCGTCGTCGACGATCCCGATGCGCCCCTCGTCAACGGGTTCACCCACTGGGTCGCCTACGGCATCCCGGGCGACGCCACCTCGCTGCCCGAGGGCGGCGGCGACGTCGTCAACGGCGTCAACTCGATGGGCAACGCCGGCTACAACGGCCCCGCCCCGCCTCCCGGCCACGGCAACCACCACTACTACTTCTGGGTCTATGCGCTCGACGAGGACGTCGACCTCGAGCCCGGCCTGGACCGGCCGTCGCTGATGGACAAGATCGAGGACCACGTCATCGAGCAGGCGCGCCTGGTCGGCACGTTCTCGCACTGACCCGCCGGGTCAGGCGAGCAGGTGGACGATCGCCGCGATCCCGACGACGACGATCACCGCACGCAGCGCGGATGGCTTGAGCCGGCGTCCGGCCCGCGCGCCGACCACTCCCCCGATCAGTGAGCCGGCCGCGATCAACCCGGCGGGCGCCCACGCGATGTGGGCGGCGAAGATGAACACCACCCCGGAGACGAGGTTGACCAGCCCGGTGAGCACGACCTTGACGGCGTTGAGC
This sequence comes from uncultured Solirubrobacteraceae bacterium, assembly GCA_963744845.1. Taxonomy (GTDB): domain Bacteria; phylum Actinomycetota; class Thermoleophilia; order Solirubrobacterales; family Solirubrobacteraceae; genus Palsa-465. The sequence continues at coordinate 88,222 of CAVUVE010000004.1, read as the reverse complement.
CGCTGCATCTCCTCCTCGACCGACAAGGTGAGGATCGCCATCAGGAGAATCCCCTGGGCGGCGCCGAAGTAGCCGCCGTAGACGCCGCCGGCGAACACGGCGAGGGTGGCGATCCACCCGGCGTGCTCGCGGCGGTGGCGGCCGCGGTCGGCCAGCCACGCCGAGATGCGGGGCTGGGCGATGATCAGCACGATCGCGATCGCGATGAAGATCGGGACGATCGCCTTGAACGCCGACGCGGGCAGCACGAGGAGCAGCACCGCTCCCACGACGCCGCCGCTCACCGACGCGATCGCCAGCTGGGTCAGGCGCCGGCGCTGGCCGGCGAGCTCGCGCCGGTAGCCGAACGCCCCGGCCGCCGAGCCGGGAACGAGTCCGACCGTGTTGGAGACGTTGGCCACGACCGGCGCGTAGCCGAAGCCGAGCAGCACCGGGAAGGTGAACAGCGTGCCCGAGCCGACGACGGTATTGATCGTCCCGGCCACGATCCCGGCCGCGAAGATGGCGAGGATCTCGAGCGGGCTCACCGGTTCAAGCGCTTCGCTTCGGTCCCGCGGACTCAGCCCGCGGAGCGCAGCGGCGCCAGCGCGGCCTCGACGGTCAGCAGCTCGTCGAGCATGCCGGCGGCCGCCTGCGTCATCACGTCGTTGGCTTCGATCACGCGGTCATCGTTGAGAAACTGGGTCACGAACGGGATGTTGACGGCGGTGGCCACCGGGAACAGCTGCAGTGCTCCCACCACCTGCTTGAGCTGCTGGACGGCGCGCGTGCCGGCGGCCACGCCGCCATAGCTGACGAACCCGACGGGCTTGTAGCGCCACTCGTGGTGCAGGTAGTCGATGGCGTTCTTCAGCGCCGCCGGATAGCCGTAGTTGTACTCGGCGGTGACCATGACGACGGCATCGGCCGAGTCGACAGTGGCGCTCCACGCGTGCGTGTGCGCCTGCGTGTACTGACGCAGGCGGGGATGGTTGGGCTCGTCGAGCAGCGGAAGGTCGAGCTCGTAGAGGTCGGCGAGCTCGGCCTCGAAGCCCCCGTGAGCCAGGGCGCGCTCGTGAAACCAGTTGGCCACGGGCACCCCGACGCGTCCCGGACGCGTACTGGCGATGATGGTCAGCAGCTTGGGCATGGGGCCTCTCGGTCGACCGGTGAGCCGGCGCGACGGCGCGCCGTCACCCCTCCAGGCGCAGCGGCAGCCCGAAGGAGGGCAACAGCTCGGTGTTCAGGTAGTTGTGAATCGCCGTGATGCGCCCGTCCTTGACCTCGAGCACCTGCAGCGACCACGCGGTGTGACCGCCGGCGGGGTCGGCGCGGTAGCTGGCAAACGCCGGACAGCCGTTGGCGCGGGTGGCCAGCAGGCGGCCGTCGCGGCAGCGGGCGCCCGGACCGAGCAACCACCGGCGTACCTCCTGCGGACCGCGGATCCACAGGTCGTGGGGAGGCATGGAGAACGTCGCGTCCTCGCGCAGCAGCGTGACCAGCTCGTCGATGTCATAGCGCTCGAAGCAGCTCATGTAGCGGGCCAGCAGCTGCTCGTCGTCGGCGTCGAGCCGGGGCTCGTCGCCCACCATCTCGTGGGCGTCGATCGTCGCCCGCGCGCGCTGCAGCGCGCTGTTGACCGAGGCCGTCGTCGTCTCCAGCAGTTCGGCGACCTCGGTGGCCCGCCAGTGCAGGACCTCGCGCAGGATCAGCACCGCGCGCTGGCGGGGAGCCAGCGTCTGCAGCGCGGCCACGAACGCCAGGCGCAGGGTCTCGCGCTGCGCGGCCAGCTCGGCGGGATCGTCGCCGGCCGGCAGCACCTTCGCGTCGGCGATCGGCTGCACCCAGCGATACTCGGGCAGCTCGGCGAGGACCGCCGTCTCGGCGGTCGCGGCGGTGCCGAGGTCCATCGGGCGGGCCCGTCGCTGCGGGCGCTGGGGCATGTCGAGGCAGACGTTGGTGGCGATCCGGTACAGCCACGAGCGCAGCGTCGCCCGGCGCTCGAAGCCCGCGCGGCCGCGCCAGGCACGCAGGAACGTCTCCTGGACGGCGTCCTCGGCCTCGGAGCCCGCGCCCAGCATCCGGTAGCAGTAGCCGGTCAGCTCACGCCGGTGATCCTCCATCTCCGAGGCGAACGGATCGGGGCGCGAAAATGTGAGCGACGCACTCTCCACGTGGCGTGATGCTAGCCACCGTCGGCATCGGTGCCCGACACCGGTCAGGCGACGGTGCAGCTCACCTCGTCGTCGACCGCCATCACCCCGGCGAGGACGTGTTCGACGGACGCGACCACGACCGGATCGAACTGCGTGCCCGCGCACCGGCGCAGCTCGGCGACCGCCTCCGCGGGCGTGCGGCCCGACCGGTAGGGGCGATCGGTGGTCATCGCGTTGTAGGCGTCGCACACCGAGACGATCCGCGACTGCACCGGGATCTCCTCGGCGGTCAGGCCGTCGGGGTACCCGAGGCCGTCGAAGCGCTCATGCGAGGAGCGGACGAAGCGCCCGATATCGGCGAGCGTGCCGCCCATCTGCTTGAGCATCGACTCACCGTCGATCGTGTGGCGCCGGATCGTCTCCCACTCCTGCTCGGTGAGCTTGCCCGGCTTGTTGATGATCTCGACCGGCACCCGGATCTTGCCAACGTCGTGCAGCAGCGCCGAGAACTCGACGTCGCGCTGACAGGTCTGGTCAAGGCCCATCTGCCGGCTGACCGAGACCGACAGCTCGACCACCTGGTGGGTGTGCACGGCGGTGTAGTGATCCACGGCGTCGATCACGTCGCCGAGCAGATACGCGGCGCCGCGATAGGCGGAGCTGAGAGCCAGGGTGCCGTTGAGCCGCTCTCGCCGCTCACGGGCGAAGATCGAGAACAGCCCGACGAGCGGCAGCGAGAGGAGCACGAGCCCAGGACGGCGCGCCACGTCGGAGGCGACGGCCAGGGCGCCGCCCGACAGGCAGGCGTCGGTCAGGTACAGCCACAGCATCTGCCGCTGCGCTCGCGGCGGCACCCGCTCCGCGAACCATGTCCTCGCCAGCCCGGTGCCCCCGTCGACCGCCATCTGGGCGACCAGCGCCAGGACCAGCCAGGGGGCCGCGCCCCACGAGAAGACCTGGTGTCCGGAGAGGACGAGGACGAGGACCGGGCCGAGGGAGTAGAAGCTGTTTCCCACCCGGGTGAGGAGGCGGAACGCGCCGGCCCGGCGCCGAGCCACGTCGGGCAGGAGATCGGCCACCTCAAGGGCGGCGATCACCAGCGGCACCCACGGCATCGGCAGGACGAACAGCATCGGCACGAACACGAGCTGTGTCGGCGCGGTCCACGCGCTGCCCACGGCAAAGCGAACGCGGCCGGCCACCAGGTAGGCAACCGTGGTGGCGGCGACCGCGCCGGCCGAGAACGATCGCTCGGAGTGGGTGAGGAGCCCCACCACCGCCGCAATCGCCACAAAGGCGATCGCGGACGCGCTCTCGGTGATCAGGGCGCGGCGCTCAGCGGCCGGCCCCGCAAAGCGCTGACGGGCGGCGAGCAGCAGGCTCTCGGCGCCCGGCGTCGCGTACGAATCGACTGACACCGCTCACCGCGCCCGCACACCAGGCACCGGCTCGTCGCGCGCGACGCGCCGGCGCGCGGCGCTCCAGGCGCGATCAGCCACGGCGCCAGGGATCCACGAACACGTCATCGACCTGCGGTTGGCCGCTCACCGCGCTGACGCGGATGCGCGCCGACACGTCGCCGCCCCCGAGCGGCCCAAGGAGCGAGCCGCCGGTGAGCAGGATCGGCGACGGCTCCCAGCCGCTGGAAGCGACGACGATGCCGACGGGGATCGTCACGCCCCCGGTCACGATCGCGACGGACAGGATCCCGCCTCCGCTGGTGAAGAGACGCAGTGTCGGCTTGCTGGCATCCATGCAGAACGAGGGGGACGTCGCGTCGGCTCCGCCCGACAGCGAGAGGGATTGGCGGCCAAGCGACCCGGTGGCCGCGAACGGCTCACTGCCGGCGACCGGCCTCGCCGCGCCGTCCAGCGTCCACCCGGGGGCTTCGAAGTCGCCACCGGGGGCCAGCTCATAGGAGGAGGGGTCCCCCCACGGCGCGAACGGCTGACTCACCGGCGCCACCGGGCAGGAGCTCGAGGCGGTCACGGCGTCGGCCTGCGCGGCGGCGGCGCCGGCGAACGATCCGACAACGGCGATCGCGAGCGCCGCGCTCAGGCGGGAGGGCAGGCGACGAACAGCGCAGAACATGGGGGCATTCCTTCCGTGGGTGGGCCGGTTCATGGGTGGAGGCCTCCCGGGCAATTCCTCTACTCGGTAGCGTCGCTGAGGCGCTGCATATGTCGGGCGTTAACGCAACGCTTTGCCCTCGGAAACGGGGCAGACAGTGACGCGTCCGCCCGTCTATCGTGGTCGACGTGTCCGGCGCCGACGGCTCCCCTCTCTGCGCTGACCGTGGCCGACCTGCGGGGGCGCTTCACCGGGCGGCGGGTGATCGTCGAACCGCTGGCCGCCGATCACGAGCCGGGACTCGTGCAGGCCGCCGTCGACGCTGAGATGTTCCGGTGGATGCCCGCCGACATGGCCTCCTCGCCGGACGCCCTGCGCGAGTGGGTGGCGACCTCGCTCGCCGCGGCGCGGGCCGGGCACGACGTCCCGTACGCGATCCTCGCGGCCGACTCCGGCCGGGTGCTCGGCTCGACTCGCTTCATGGAGGTGCGCCTCGAGCACCGGCGCGTCGAGATCGGCTGGACATGGGTCACGCGGGACGCGTGGGGCAGCGGCGTCAACGTCGAGACGAAGCTGCTGTTGCTCGAGCACGCCTTTGAGCGGGCGGGACTGCGGCGCGTGGAGTTCAAGACCGACGCGCGCAACGATCGCTCGCGAGGCGCGCTGGAGGCGCTGGGAGCCCAATTCGAGGGGATCTTCCGCAAGCACATGGTCGTGCGCGACGGAGCTCCGCGCGACTCGGCGTACTACGCGGTGATCGACGACGACTGGCCGCGGGTCAAGCAGGGTCTGCAGGCGCGGCTGGCCGCGTAGGCTCTCGCAGATGAGCGATCGATTCGACGTGGCCATCCTCGGCGCCGGTCCGGGCGGGGAGCACGCCGCCTACGCGCTTCACGCCCGCGGCATGAACGTGCTGCTGGTCGAGCGCGAGCTGATCGGGGGCGAGTGCACGAACTGGGCCTGCATCCCCACCAAGACCCTGCTGCGTCCCACCGAGGTGCGCGGCGAGTCCGCCCGAGCCGCCGGCACGCGCACCGCCGAACTGGACTGGCCCGAGCTCGACCGCTATCGCGACTACATGACCTCGGCCGGGGATGACTCGGCGCGGGTCGCGGGCTACCGGGACATGGGGGTCACCGTCGTCAAGGGCGCCGGCCGGCTGGCCGGCCCCGGTGCGCTCGAGGTCGACGGCGACCGCTACGCGGCGCAGCGAATCCTCATCTCCACCGGCTCGGAGTCGGTCATCCCACCGATCCCGGGCCTGAGCGAGGCCGGCTACTGGACCAACCGCGAGGCCGCCTCGATGCATGAGATCCCCGAGAGCGCGACCGTCATCGGCGGCGGCCCCGTGGGTATCGAGCTCGCGCAGTTCATGCGCCGCTTCGGCGCCGAGGTATCGCTCGTGCAGGGCTCGGAGCGGCTCGCCGAGCGCGAGGACGCGCGGGTCTCGGAGCTGCTGCTCGAGTCGTTGAGCGCCGACGGGATCACCGTTCGCACCGGCGCGCAGGCCACGCGGGTCGCGCGTGAGGACGCGGAGACCGTCGTCACCCTGAGCGACGGCTCCTCGTTGCGCGCCCAGCGGCTGATCGTGGCCGTCGGGCGCCGGCCCCGAGGTCACGACATCGGCCTCGAGACGATCGGGGTCGACCGCGGCGAGCATGGGGAGGTGCCGGTCGACGAGCACTGCCGCGTCGCCGACGGCGTGTGGGCGGCCGGGGACTGCACGGGGGTCATGCAGTTCACCCACGTCGCCAAGTACCAGGCGCGGGTGGCGATGGCCGACATGCTCGGAGCACCCGTGCGCGCCGACTACCGCGCGGTCCCGCGGGTCGTGTTCACCGATCCCGAGGTGGCGGCCGTCGGCCTCACCGAGGCACAGGCGCGGGAGGCCGGCCATGACATCGTCACCACGACGCTCGATCTGCCCAGCGGCGGCGTCGCGCGCACCTACACCTACGAGCAGAATCCCCGGGGCGAGCTGAGCGTCGTCTTTGACCGCGAGCGGCGGGTCATGATCGGCGCCTGGGCGGTGGCGCCACTGGCCAGCGAATGGATTCACCAGGCGGTGCTGGCGATCAAGGCCGAGATCCCCCTCGACGTGCTGCGCCAGACGGTCGCCCAGTTCCCGTCCTTCTCCGAGGCGTACTTCTTCGCGCTCCAGCAGCTCGACCTCTGACGCGGCGAGCGGCTCAGGACGGGGCGGTACCCTTCCAAGGGACCGATGCCTCGACGATCGCGTACAGCGGCCTGGGTTGCTGCCGCCATCGCCGTGGCCGGCGGCGTCGTACCCGTTTCGGCCTCGGCGGCCAGGCTGGTACGAGTCGGCGCGGTGCAGCACGCCGCCATGGCGCGCCGGTCGCCGAGCGTGTCACCGGGCCTGCGCCTCCACGTCACCGTAGCGCTGAAGGCGCGCAGCGCCGACGCGCTCGCCGCCTATGCCCAGGCAGTCACGACTCCCGGCGACCCCAACTACCGTCACTTCCTGTCGCCCCAGCAGTTCCGCCGCCGCTTCGGCGCGTCCCCCGCCGACGTCTCCCGCGTTCGCCGTTCGCTGCGGGCCCGCGGACTGGACCCGGGGGCGGCGAGCGCCGGCGGCCTGTCGATCCCGGTGACGGCCACCGCCGGCCAGCTGGACCGGGCCTTCTCGCTCTCGCTGCGCCGTATCGGGCGCGGGCGGCGGGGCGCCGTGGCCGCCACGGCCGCACCGGCGCTTGATGCGCGGGCGGCGCAGGCCGTCCAGGCGGTCGTCGGTCTCGACGCGTCGTCGGCTCGCCATCCACTGCTCGTCCGGCCGGATCGGCAACACGCCCGCGCGGCGCGTGCGCGCCCGCGCGTGGCCACGGGCGGTCCGCAGCCATGTGCCGACGCCACGGCCGCTGCCCCAACGGAGAACGCCTACACCACCGACGAGATCGCCTCCGCCTACGGTTTTCCCGGCCTCTACGCCGCCGGCAACTTCGGCGCCGGGACGACGATCGCGCTGTACGAGCTCGAGCCCAACGATCCCGCCGACATCGCCGCCTTTCAGGGTTGCTACGGCACCCACACCGCGGTCTCCTACGTGAGCGTCGACGGTGGGGCCGGCCGGGGCGCCGGCGGCGGCGAGGCCGCGCTGGACATCGAGAACACGATCGGGCTGGCGCCAGGGGCCAACGTGCTCGTCTACCAGGGCCCCAACTCCAACTCGGGCGCTCCGGGCTCGGGTCCCTATGACATCTTCTCGAGCATCATCAACCAGGATCGAGCGCAGGTGATGAGCGTCTCCTGGGGGGAGTGCGAGGCGGCCCTCGGGGCATCGGACGCCTCCGCCGAGAACACGCTGTTCGAGCAGGCGACGATCCAGGGCCAGACGGTCGTCTCCGCGGCCGGCGACAGCGGCGCCCAGGACTGCGATCTCCCCGGGTCCGAGCCCCGGACGCACCCCGCCGTCGACGATCCGTCGAGCCAGCCGTACGTGACCGGAGTCGGGGGCACGTCGCTGACGTCGACGGGAGCGCCGCCCTCGGAGACGGTGTGGAACAACGCGGGCACGCCGGCCGGAGGGGCCCTGTCGGCGGGGGCGGGCGGCGGAGGCGTCTCGTCGCTGTGGCCGATGCCCTCCGAGCAGCGATTCGCGGCCGCCACCCTCGGCGTCGTCAAACCCGTCGCCGCCGGGCGAGCCTGCGGATCGGCGAGTGGCCCGTGCCGGGAGCTCCCCGACGTCGCCGCCAACGCCGACCCCAACACGGGCTATCAGATCTTCTGGAACGGGAGCGGCACGGTCGTCGGACAGCCGGCCGGGTGGCAGGGGATCGGCGGGACGAGCGGCGCGGCCCCCGTGTGGGCGTCCCTGCTGGCGCTTGCCGACTCCACGCCGGGCTGCGCGGACACGCCGCTCGGCTTCGCGGGCGCGCCCCTGTATCGCGCCGCCGGGGCGGCGTACGCCGCCGACTTTCACGACGTGACCGTCGGCAACAACGACTTCACCCACACCAACGGCGGCCAGTTCGCCGCCGGACCCGGCTACGACCTGGCCAGCGGTCTCGGCTCGCCCAACGCGACGACCCTCGTGGGCACGCTGTGCGCCGATGCGCTGCAGCTGCCCCGGCTGAGCACGCAGGTCTCCGCGCAGCACGCCGCGGTGACCCTGCGCGTGCACGGCTCGAATGTCTCCGGAGAGGCGATTCGCTACAGCGCCCGCGGGTTGCCCCCGGGGCTGGAGATGAACCCGGCCACCGGCGTCATCTCCGGCCGGCCGACCCGGCGAGGCACCTACACGGTGGCCGTCGACGGCTACGACGCGCGACGGGCCGCGGCGACGACCAGCTTCCAGTGGGCGATCGCCCCCCCGCTGCGCATCACCCGGGCGTCCCTGGCCACTCGCGGGCGCAACGCACCGCGACTGACGGTGACGGTCGTCGCCACCGGGGGGACGCCGCTCATCAGCACGCTGGCGATCTCGATCCCCCCGGGGTTGCGACTGCGCTCCACGAGCGCGGTGTCGGTGACCACCAATCCGGCACCCCTGACTTACGAGGACAGCTCCCACGGATCGCTGACCATCTCCCTGGACAAGCCGGCCAGGATGTGCGACGTGGTCATGTCGGCCCCGAGCCTGCGCGGTGCCCTGCGGCGCCGTCCCCGAACCTCGCGCTCATTGGGCCCCACGATCACGGTGAGCGTCGGCGACGCCAGCAGCGGCGCCAGCCGGCTGACGGCCCGGCTGACGGGCGGCTGATGACGCTCCTGAGCGGGTCCTCGGAGGCCGATCTCGACGCTGACCTGCCGCGCTGCTGGGCCGTGGTGCAGGACGTCGAGCGCTGGCCGGACTGGCAGCAGGGCCTGGAGCGCGTCGAGGTCGTGGAGCGCGACGAGCAGGGGCGGCCGCTCGTCTGCGACACCGTCTCGGACGCCAAGTTCACCAAGGTCCAGTGCCGCGTGCGCGTCAGCTACGACCCGCCGCACCGGCTGACGTTCGCGCGCGTCCAGTCAGACGACGTCGACGAGATGGATGGCTCGTGGGAGCTGTCGGCGGTGGGCAGCGAGCGCACCCGCGCCGTCTACCGGCTGGCGGTCGATCCCGGGCACGTCGGGTTCATGGCCCGCCCGTTGGAGCGGGCGCTGCGGCCGATCGTCGTCGGCCGGCGAGCCGAGGAGCTCGGTCGCGCCGTCGCCGCGCGGTAAGTGGTTCGCTCAGTCCGCGGTTCGATCAGTCCGCGGCGCGCTCGTCAAAGCGCCGGGCCACGTCGGCCAGCACCTGGATCATCGACCGCGCCGCCGGGGCCACTCCCGCCCCTGGCAGCGTCGCCACGGTCACCCGGCGCGCCGGGCTGGAGGGCGCCAGAGCGCGCACGACGATGCCGGAGTGTCCGCTGGCCAGCGCCAGCCGAGGGATGAGGGCCACGCCGACGCCGGCCGCCACCAGGCCCTGCACGGTGTCGTAGTCGTCTGACTCGAACGCCACGTCGGGCTCGTACCCGGCGGCCTGACAGGAGCGCACGACATGGCGGGCACACGGGCTCGAGGCCGACGTCTGCACCCACTGTTCGTCGCGCAGGTCACCGAGGGTCAACAGCGGCTGCTCGGCAAGTCGGTGCTCGGCGGGAAGCACCACATGCATCGGATCCTCGAGCAGCAGCGTGCTGCTCAGACCCGCGCTCGGCCGCTGTCCACGGGCGTGCGCTCCCGGAAACTCGAACAAGAGCGCCAGGTCAAGCTCTCCCGCGCGCAGGCGAGGCGCGATCTCCTCGGGCTCGTCCTCGACGAGCGTCAGCGCCACGTTCGGGTGGGCGCGACGGAAGCGAGCGACCGCCAGCGGCATCAGCGTGGCCCCGCCCGATGGGAACGACGCCACCCGCAGCCGGCCGGCGCGCACGCCGATGATGGCGGCCAGGTCGGCCTCGGCCGCCTCCACCTGGGCGAAGATCGTCTCCGCGTGGGCGACGAGCGTGGAACCGGCGGCGGTCGGCCGCACGCCCCGGCGGTCGCGCACGACGAGCGTCGTCCCCGTCTCGGTCTCGAGGCGGGCGATCGACTGTGAGACCGCGGACTGGCTGTAGGAGAGGGCCTCAGCCGCCGCGGAGAACGACCCGTGGGCGACGACTTCGCGCAGGACCCTGAGCCGGCTCAGGTTTAGCATTAGCGCATCTTATACTGAACATGACTAACTTCATTAGAACTGATGGTAGGAGCCTGCGATGCTCCATCCAAATTCAGGCGAAACGAAACCTTCATGAAGGGGGTGGACTTGATGGCGACTCACGCGATCATCTCCTACGACGACACACAGAACGACCGCGATGCTCTGATGCTGGGCCGGCTCCTGCGCGATGCCGGGGCCAAGCTGACCCTCGCCTACGTGCGCCACTCGGCGCAGACCCGACCCGACCACGAGCAGCTGGCCGAGCATGAGGCCGAGGCACTGCTGGAGCGGGGCACGACCTGGCTCGAGGATCCCTACATCGAGCGTCGCGTCGTGCTCAGCGGCTCCACCGCGACCGGCCTGAGCTGGCTGGCCGGACAGATCGACGCCGATCTCGTGGCCTTCGGGTCTGACTACCGCACACCGCGAGGGCGAGTGGCGATCGGCCGCTCCGCGCAGACGCTGCTGGACAACGGCCCCGTCGCGGTGGCCCTGGCGCCGGCCGAATACGCGGGCGTCGCTGACCGTCCGGTCGCGACGATCGGCATCCTGCGCGGCACCGCCGACGAGGCCGCGATCGAGACCGCGTACGCCCTCGCCGCCCGCCACGACGCCAAGGTCGTCGACTCCGATCGCACCGTCGACCTCGTGGTCGTCGGCTCGCGTCCCGAGGCTCGCCACGGCCGGGTGATGATTACCTCGAGCGCCCAGAACGCGATCGAGGAGGCGACCGCGCCGGTGCTCGTCGTCGCGCGCGGCCTGCCGCTCACGTTCGAGACGCTCGTCACCGCGTAGCACCCGCCGGCACCTGAGCTGACACCGGCGGCCGGGTCGCAGCGCTCGGCCGCCGCTCTATCGTGCGCCCCCGTGCGCACGCTGATCATCTCCGACCTGCACCTGGGAAATCGGCGCGGTCGCGACGTGCTGCGCCTCGCCGCCGCTCGGGCGCGGCTGCTCGAGATGATCGACACCGTCGACCGGTTGGTGCTGCTCGGCGACACGGTGGAGCTGATGACGCGCAGCCCGCGCCAGTCGATGGCGGTCGCCGAGCCGGTGCTGCGCGACCTCGGGCGCCGGCTCGGCCCCGACCGCGAGGTGATCGTCATCGCCGGCAACCACGACGCCCCGCTCGTGCGCCGCTGGGCGCTCGAGCGCGGCCGGGGCCTGGGGCTCGACGAGTCCGTGGCGCCGACGGTCAACCGGGCGCTGGAGCGGATCACGACCTGGTTGGGGCCCGCGCGGGTGAGCGTGCGCTATCCCGGAACGTGGCTGGAGGACCGGGTGTGGGTGACCCACGGCCACTACCTGGATCGCCACCTCATCCCGGAGTCGGCGTTCGGCCTCCCCCGCGGCCGCCTGCGGACGGCCGACGGTCACGGCGTCGCGTCGCCGTTTGACTACGAGCGAGCCCGCCGCGGACGCCGCAGTGCCGGCTCGCCCCAGCGCCTGGCCTCGCGCCTGGCGGATCGCCCGCTGGCGACGGCGCTGGAGCTGAGCGCCGAGCTGCTGCGGTCGGCGACCGTGCCGCGGCTTCCGATCATGCTCCAGCACGTTCATCTGGCGCCGCTGACCGCCGCGGCCATCGATACCCAGATGCGCCACGCCAGCCTCGCCGCCATGGGACATGTCGTCCGCCGACTCGGCGTCGACGCCGACTGGGTGGTCTTCGGTCACGTACATCGCGCCGGGCCGCTGAACGGCGAGCCATGGCCCGACGGCGCGACGCGGCTGCTCAACTGCGGCTCGTGGACCTACGAGCCACTGCTCGTCGACCGCGCCACGCGGCCGCATCCCTACTGGCCGGGCGGCGCGGTGGTGCTCGAGTCCGGGCGGGCGCCGCGCGCCGTCGGCCTGCTCGACGACCTCGGTCCGGCCGACCTGCGCGCACGCTGAGGGCGTGCGCGCAGGATCAGGTGGCTGTCGCCGAACTCGTGCCACAGGTACCCGTTGTGGAGCGCCGAGCGATACGAGCGACGCAGCAGGTCCTCGCCCGCGATCGCCTCGAGCATCAGCAGGTGTGACGCCTCGGGCTCGTGCCAGCCGGTGATCAGGCCGTCGACCCCGCGCACCCCGCGCTCGGGATCGATGACGAGTCCCGTCCACCCGGCGTCGGCGCCGATCTGCCCGTCGCGGTCCGCGGCCGACTCCAGCGCGCGGACGACGGTGGTGCCGACGGCGATGACCCGGCCGCCGGCCGCACGGGTGGCGTTGGCGAGCTGCGCGGTGGCCGCCGGCACGGCGTACTGCTCGGGCACCGGCAGCTCGTGGCGCTCGGGAGAGCTGACGCCGGCGTGCAGGGTGATGGGCGCCACCGCGATGCCGGCCGCCACGAGCGCCGTCACCAGCTGCGGCGTGAACGGCCGCCCGGCGCTCGGCATCTCGGCGCTGCCCGGAGTGGTGGCATAGACGTTCTGGTAGTCGGCCAGCGGCCACGTCTGGCGGACGTAGCCGTAGCGGATCGGCTCGCCGTGGCGCTCGAGCAGCTCGTGGAGCCCGGCGTCGGAGCCGCGCAGGTGCGCCAGCATCAGTCGCGAGCCCGACGCGTAGCGCGCCACGAGCTCCAGCTCGGCCACGCCACCGGCCAGCTCGATCGTCTCACCGGCCCGGCCGCGCGCCGGGTGCGATCCGTCGGGGGTGCGCAGCTCCACGACCCGCCAGCGCTCGTCGAGACCGGGGGCCCGGGTCGCGACGTGCACGCGCACGGGGCGGCCGTCGCGCGTGCGGCGGCCGGCGAGCGCCGCCGCAAGCGTCGCTGAGACGTTGACGACGATGAGGTCACCCGGCGCCAGCAGCGCCGGAAGCTCGTCAAAGCGGGCGTGGATGAAGCGCTCCGCGCCGGCGTCGGCGACGAGCAGGCGCACGGCGTCGCGCGCCAGGCCGCGCGCCTCCGGCGGCGCGGTCGCCTCCAGCCGGTGGGGGAGCTCGAAGGCGAGCGCGCTCACGCGAGGCTCCCGGCGGCGGCGACGGCGCCCGCGGGCAGCTCGCGAGCCTGGTAGCGCCCGCTCGGCAGCTCACCGTCGATCAACCCGAGGAGCCCCGGCACGCTCGCTTCGGGGGGCGGGCGGTCGGAGATGTCCTCGCCGGGGAACGCCTGCTGGTGCATGCGGGTGCGCATATCGCCGGGGTCGACGGCGTAGACGCGTACGGCGGGCTGCTCGGCGGCGAGGATCGCCGTCAGCTGCTCCAGCGCCGCCTTGGACGAGCCATAGGCACCCCAGCCCTCGTAGGGCTCGACCGCCGCGTCGGAGGTGACGTTGACGATCGTCCCCCCGGCGGGGATCAGGGGCAGCGCCAGCTGGATGAGGGCGAGCGGGGCGACGACGTTGACCGCGTAGACGTGCGCCACCTTGGCGACAGGGACGCGGGCCAGCTCCGGCAGCGGGCTCGGCCCCAGCGTGGAGGCGTTGTTGACCAGCAGGTCGACGCGCTCGCCGGCGGCATCGACGAGGGCCTGGCGGTGCCAGTCGTCGGTGACGTCCCCGGGCAGCGCGGTGACCGTCGTCAGGGCGCCGAGCGCGTGGGCGGCTCGGGCGAGCTCGGCGGCTCCCCGGGCATCGATGACCAGCCGGTAGTCGCGCCGGGCCAGCTCGACGGCGAGGGCGAGGCCGAGCCCCCGGGAGGCTCCGGTGATGATGGCGGTTCTCGTTCTCGTGGACATGAGCGCCACGCTACGCGCGCTCCGGTCTCAGTTGGAAGCGGTCTTTGGTCCTAGGACCCGTCGACGAGACCGCGCCGGACGGCGAGCAGCGCCGCCTGGGTGCGATCGGTGACCCCGAGCTTGGCCATCAGGTGGCCGACGTGAGTCTTGACCGTCTTCTCGGCGATCCCCAGCTCGCGGGCGATCCGCTTGTTCGAGCGCCCGGCGACGATCAGCTCGAGCACCTCGTGCTCGCGCCGCGTCAGAGTCGTGCCCGGATCGGCGCCGGCACCAGGCCGGATCGACGGGCCGGGCTCTGACAGCGTGCGCAGCAGCCGCCCGGCGACCGTCGGGTCGATCATCGCCCGATCCGAGCCGGCGGTGCGCACCGCGCGCGCCAGCTCGGACGGCTCGACATTCTTGAGCAGGTAGCCGGCCGCGCCGGCCTGGAGCGCCGGCATCAGCCGGTCGTCGTCGAGGAAGCTGGTAAGCACGATCACCCGGCTCGGCGACGAGCGCTCGCGCAGGGCACGCATCGCGGCCACCCCGTCTAACCGGGGCATCACCAGGTCCATGAGGATCACGTCGGGCGACAGCGCGGCCGCCTGCTCGAGCGCCGCCGCACCATCCCCGGCCTCCCCCACGACCTCGATCCCGTCCTGGAGCTCCAGGAACGTCCGCAGCCCCTCGCGTACGACCGCGTGGTCGTCGACGATCAGGACGCGGATCGCGCTACCGGTCACCATCGCGCCCGAGCTCCAGGCGGACGGTGGTCCCGCCGCCAGGGGCGGAGCTGATCTCCAGGCGGCCCCCGAGCTCGGCGGCACGCTCCTCCATCGAGGTCAGTCCGAGATGGCGCGAGCGCAGCTCGGGATCGGCGGGATCGAACCCGTGCCCGTCGTCGGAGACCTCAAGGGCGAGCAGCGTGTCACCGTCGCCGCGCAGGTCGACGGCCACGTGGCGGGCCGCCGCGTGGCGCACGGCGTTGTGGACCGCCTCGTTGGCGATCCGCAGCACCTGCGCGTCGCGCGCCGCATCGCCGTCCGGAACCGAGCGGGCGCTCAGCCTCACCTCGATGCCATGCACGCGGGAGACCATGGCCACCTCCTTGCGCAGCGCCCCCTCCAGGCCGTCGTGCTCGAGGTCGGCGGGTCGCAGGCCGAAGATCAGCGAGCGCAGCTCGTCGAGCGCCTCCCGGGAGAGGGCGCGGACGCGCTCGAGCTGGTGGCGCGCCGACTCGGCGTCGCGGTTAAGCAAGGTGGCCGCCGACTCGGCGGCCAGGTTGAGGCTGAACAGCTTCTGGGTGACGGCGTCGTGCAGCTCCAGGGCGAGTCGATTTCGCTCCGAGAGGATCGACAGCTCCCGGCTGCGCTCGTACAGGCGGGCGTTGGTGATGGCGATCGCGGCGTGGGCAGCGAGGAGCTCGATCAGCTCGCGGTCGGCGTCATCGAAGGACCGGGCGTCGACCTTCTCGGTCAGATAGAAGGCCCCGATGACCTCGTCACGGGCGACGATCGGGACGCCGAGAAACGAGCGCATGTCCGGGTGGCCCTTCGGCCACCAGCCGCGAAACCGCGGATCGCCGTGGATGTCCGGCGAGACGTAGGCGCCGTCGGCGGTGAGCATCGCCCCCAGCATCCCGTGCGTGCGCGGCAACGGGCCCATGGCGGCGATCAGCTCGTCGCTCATCCCGGCCACCAGGAACCGCCGGAACCCACCCGCCCCGTCCGGGATCCCGAGCGCCGCGTACCGGGCGCCGGCCAGCTCGCGCGCCGAGTCGACCAGCCGCTGGAGCACCTCGTCGACCGAGCGCTCGGCGGCCACGGCCAGGACAGCGTCTGAGACCGCCCGCAGCGCAGGGCTCACCGGCTCCGGCATACGGGGGACGATAGCTTTGAGGGCATGGGAATGCCGAAGCTGTGGCTGTGGACCCAGATCCTGATCGTCGTGTTCGTGCTCGCCGGCATCGTGATCGCGATCACGCGGCTCGTGTGAGCCTCGGGCCGCCGTGATCGAAACGATCCTCGTCGGCACCGACGGCTCGGATACGGCAGCCGTGGCCGTCGCGCGCGCGATCGAGGTGGCTCGGGGCCTGGGAGCCAAGCTGCAGATCGTCAGCGCCTACGAGCCGGTGCCCGAGGGACGGCTGCGTCACGAGGCGCCGCAGGCGCCGAGCGACCGGGCGTGGACGGTCAACCCCCGCCCGGACGTGCTCGCCCTGCTGGAGAGCGCGAGCGGCGACGCGCGCGCCGCCGGCATCGAGCAGGTCGAGACCTTCGCCCGGGTCGGCGACGGCGCTGACGCGATCCTCGATGTCGCCGAGGAGCAGCGCTGTGACCTGATCGTCGTCGGCAACAAGGGCATGACCGGCGCGACCCGCTTCCTGCTCGGCTCGGTCCCCAACAAGGTCTCACACCACGCGCCGTGCTCGGTGATGATCGTCCGCACGAGCTGAGCGCGCGGATCGCGATCAGGGCACCTGCTGGGTGGCGTTGGCGGTGGCGGCGCCCGCGTTGAGCAGCCCGTATCCGTAGATGGAGTTCGGAGCGCTGCCGCCCAGCGGCGTCGCCGTCTTCTCGAGACGGGCGAGTACCTGGTCGGGCGTCGGGTGGGTGCCGAGCACCCGGCTGGCGATCACCAGGGCGGCGGTGGCCGCGACCTCGGGCGAGGCCATCGAGGTCCCGATGTAGTAGTTGGGATAGCCGAACTGACCCCAGTGCGGAGGAGTGAGGGTGAGCTGGTAGATCGAGGGCAGATTGCGATCCGGGTGGCAGTTGAGGTCGTCGCGCACGATCGCGTCGTCGCCGCCCCCGGGGGCGACGAGAGCGAGCTGTGAGCCGCCGTTGGAGTACGCGGCCAGGCAGCGGTCCCGTGTCGTGGCGCCAACCGAGATGACGCCCGCCACGCGCGCCGGATAGGCGAGCTGGTCGCTCTCGTCGTTGCCGGCGGCGCCGACGATGATCGCGCCCCGCCGCCGGGCAAAGCCGATCGCCGAGACGATCTCCGGGATGTCCGCGGCCGACCTGACCTGGGTGGGGAGGAACTCCAGGCTCAGGTTGATGATCTGGGCGCCGTGCGTTGCCGCGTAGCGGATGCCGCGCGCGATCACCGTCTCATCGCCCTCGCCCTGGGCGTCGAGCACCCGGACGGGCATGATCGACGCGCCATAGGCCAGCCCGGTGAGACCGACCTTGTTGTTGGTCGCCTCCGCGACGACGCCGGCGACGAACGTGCCGTGACCGACGCGGTCCAGCGGAAAGGCGTTGTTGGCGACGAAGTCGTGGGGGGCGACGAACTTCGTGGACGCGAAGTCCGGGGAGCGGGAGAACTGCTTCCAGTCGCGATAGGCCACGCCGGTGTCAAGCACGGCCACGGTGACGCCGCGGCCCCCGGGGCGGCCGTCGGCCAGCAGGTTGGCCCACGCCCGCGGCGCGTCGACGCCGGCGGCCGGCAACATGTTCCACTGCAGCTTCTGCCACCCCTGGCTGACGTTCGCCCGTCCCGGGTCATCGGGATAGAACGCGCCGGCCGTGTGGGCGATGTAGTTGGGCTCGGCATAGGCCACTCCCGGCTGGCGGCGCAAGCGGGCGGCGGCGGCGGTGACCCGCTCCCCGGGCGGCAGACGCAGGACGCGTGAGCGCGGCGCGGGGGCCGACGTGAGACGGCGCATCCCGAGATGGGCCTCGGCGGCGCGGACCGTGCCGCTCGACGCGCCGCGCGTGTAGCCGACGATCACCTCGTGGGGGACGTAGGCGGCGGCCCGCGCGGGCGGCGCGGGCACCGCCCACACGATCACGGCGAGAAGGAAGCCGATCGGCACCGCGAGCAGGCGGGGACGGCAAGAGAGGTTGATGGGCATCTGGTGGATGGGGCGGTGCCGGCGTCACGTCCGCTGACAGTCGCTTAAGACATGATCAGGCACACGAAAGTTGCCCCGTTTCTACCCTACCTCTATCTCATGTGAGCTACTCGCGTGAACTCAGGCTTCTTCCTGCGCGACGAATACTTCATGCGCCTCGCCCTCCGAGAGGCCAGCCGGGCCCTCGAGCACGAGGACATTCCGGTCGGCGCCGTCGTCGTCGTCGACGGCGAGGTGATCGGCACCGGCCACAACGAGCGCGAGCTGCGGGCCGACCCGACGGCCCACGCGGAGGTGATCGCCCTGCGCGAAGCGGCCCGCTCCCTCGGGACCTGGCGGGTGCTCGAGTCGGTCCTCTACGTGACCCTCGAGCCGTGCGCGATGTGCGCCGGCGCGATCGTCCTCGCCCGCGTCCCCCGGGTCGTGTTCGGCACCACCGACCCGAAGGCGGGCGCCGCTTCAAGCGTCTTGCACATCCTCGACGAGCCGCGCCTGAACCACCGCCCGAAGGTCCAGTCGGGCCTGCTCGCGCAGGAGGCCGCCGACCTGTTGCGCGCCTTCTTCGCCTCCCGGCGCTGACCCGCCGACGACGCTCCGGGCGCCGCCTCACCACCCGATCGCCATGGCGAGCAGCCGACCGTGCGCCCCCGGGGCTTCGCTAACTTGTGCCGAGCCCCACCCGGAGAGGTGGCAGAGCGGTTGAATGCGCCGGTCTCGAAAACCGGTATGGGCTTTCAGTCCATCGGGGGTTCGAATCCCCCCCTCTCCGTTTCGCTCGCTGGTTCGCGCGCGGCGCGCCTACGATGTGCAGGGTCATGACCTCCGGGGACAGACGGACGCTCCAAGACGCGGCCCAAGAGGCCGACGAGGACCGTCGCATCCGCGCCGAGCGCGAACGCAAGCTGACGCCTGAAGAGCGGCTCGAGCGCGTCGCCACGCTCTGTGCCCAGCTCGCAGCAATCCGCCCAATCGACACTCCGCGCTGATGGTTGCCGACCTCGGGGGCCTGCTCGCGGGGCTCGGCGAGGCTCGCATCCGGGTGTTCCCTCGTTCCGCGACCTGAACGCCGGCAGCTGGCAAGCGGAGCTCAGCGGCACTCCGTTCCGAGTCTGCTCGCTCGCCTTTGATGTCATACCTCATAGGGGGCGCTCTGACCGACCTGTCGTTGATTCGCCACGGCCTCACGCCAGATCACGGTGGTGATCGCCGACGATCAACGCCTGCTGCGCACGGGATTCCGGGTGATCCTCTACGCCGAATCCGACATCAACGTCGTCCGCGAAGCCCCAGACGCGCACCGCGATCGATGTCGTGCTCCGTCGCCGCCCGACGTCGTGCTGATACACATCCGCATGCCAGAGCTCTACTGCCTCCAGACCGCCACGCGCATCCTCACTGAACCCTACTCTACACAGCCGTCCTGATGCTCACCACCTTCGACCTCAACGAGTACTCTACGAAGCCCTGCGCATCCGCGCCAGCGTATTTCTGCTCAAAGACACCCCCGCCACCGCCTCCTCTACGCCATACGCGTCGTCGCCGCCAGCGAGACCCTGCTCGCGCCAACGATCACCCGCCGTCTGATCCGCCAGTTCACCCACTCCGCGCGTCCCCCAACCAACGAGATTCCCGCGCGCCTGGCCGAGCTCACCGCCCGCCAGCGGAGGCGGCTTGCAACGCGGGTTATGATCGGGGTGCGCGCAGGTCGCTGCCGGTCCGCGGAAAGGGCAAAGCCCACCTGCAGGTGATGGTTGTCGTTGCGGTCGGTGTCTCCTTTCCGGCCTGTGATTGCGGACTCCGGGCTCTGGTGAAAGGAGGCCTTGTGCCACCCCGCGGTCTTCCCGGCAACGCCAACCTCGAGCAGCTCAAGAAGGGCGCGAAGTCGTTTCAGCGCGCCGTCCGCGCCGGCGACGCCGGCGCCGCCGAGGTCGTGCACGAGTTCCACCCGCGTCTGGGTGACGCCCAGCCCGGCTCGCCGGAGCTGAACGGCTTTACGCGCACCGACGCCCAGCTGGTCGTCGCCCGCCAGTTCGGATTCTCGAGCTGGCCCAAGCTCAAGGCGCATCTGGAGCTCGTCGCACGCTACGCCCGCTCCCCCCATGAACAGCCGGTCGGCGAGCCGATGACCGACGAGCAGGCAGTGGTCGACGAGTTCTTGCGGCTGGCGTGTTTGACCTACGGCGACGATGACCCGGAGCGGTTCCGGCGCGCGCAGGCACTGCTCGAGGAGCATGATTGGCTCCAGCGCGCGAGCATCCACACGATCGCCGCGACCGGGGAGGTTGACGCCGCCCGCGAGTGGCTGGACCGCGACCCGTCTCAGGCGTCGCTGGTGGGCGGTCCGCACCGGTGGGAGCCGCTGCTCTATCTGACCTACGCGCGCGTGCCTCTGGCGCCGGGTCGCTCAGCGGTCGCGGTTGCGCGGCTGCTGTTGGAGCACGGCGCGGATCCGAACGCCGGCTATCTGTGGGAAGGGCTGATCCCGCCGTTCACGGCGCTGACCGGCGCCCTGGGCGGCGGCGGCACGATCCCGAAGCACCCGGAGGAGCTTGCGCTCGCGCGCGTGCTGTTGCAGGCGGGTGCTGACGCGAACGATGGACAGGCGCTCTACAACCAGGGCTGGGGCCCACACGGGGGCGAGGACTGGCTCGAGCTGCTGTTCGAGTTCGGGCTGGGCACCGGCGATGGCGGCCCGTGGCGCCGGCTGCTCGGCGAGCGGCAGGACTCACCTCGGCAGATGCTCGAGGATCTGCTGATCGCCGCGGCGGCTCACGGATTCACCGACCGGGTCCGTCGCCTGCTCGCCCGCGGGGTCGATCCCGAGGGTCGCGAGATCACACACCCGATCTATCAGGGACGCTCACCGGTACAGCAGGCGGCACTCAACGGGCACATGGAGATCGTGTCCCTGCTGTCCGACGCGGGCGCGTCCTGGGAGCACGATCAGGTTGACGAGCTGATCGCGACCGCGATGGCGGGCGACCACGCCGCTGTGGAGCGGCTGCTCGCGACCGACCCAGGCCTGCCGGGGCGAGCGATCGAGCGGTACCCCGAGCAGCTGGTCCGCGCGGCCGAGCAGAACAACTATGACGCGGTCGCGCTGCTGATCGGCCTGGGGTTCGATGTCAACGCGCGATCGCGGACCGCGCCGCTGCACGAGGCCGCGATGCGCGGAAACGTTCAGGTGATCCGGTTGCTGCTCGACCACGGCGCCGACCCGACCATCCACGACACGGGCTATGGAGCCACCCCCGCGGGATGGGCCGAGCACCACGGCCACCCCGAAGCGCGCCGGTTGCTCGAGGCACTCGAGCAACGCGAGTCGCGTCGCCCGTTGACCGAGGAGCGTGCCGGTCCGACGACGCAGACGGGCGCTGCGATGCGCACCGTGACGGCCGCGTTCACCGCCGCGGCGGAGGGGCAATTCGACGAGCTCGGATCGATGCTGGCGGCCGACATCGACTGGCAGGGCCTCCCCGACGAGGACGGCCAGATCCCCCGCTGCAACGGACGCGACGAAGCGCTCGAGCGGATGCGGATCGGCCTGCTCGCGAACGGCGAGGTGTCCGTGAGCGCGTTCGTCGAAGAAGGCGACCGCGTCCTCGCCCACGTGCACCGCGCTGGTGACGACGAGCTCGGGCCGCCCGAACGATTCCTGGTCGCCGAGGTCGACGACGGGCAGATCACCCGTCTGCGCGCCTACGCGACCGAACCCGAGGCACATGACGCGCTGCATGCCGGCGCGCCGGCGGACGCCTCACCGGACCCCGATGAGCGGGCGCGCGCACCACATGCGACGAGCGAGTTGAGATGAGCCCGCCATTCGTCGGCAGAGCCCGACTACGAAGGGATGCTCTACTACCGCGCCGACCGGCGAGCGACCGCGCTCGGGTGTCCGTGAGCCGCGCCGACGGCTGCACTCCGTCTCCCGCGTGCCAGTGTGTTTATGGCGTTGGGCCCCCATCCGCCAGCAGCGCGGCGATGAGCGCCGCCAGATCGTCGCGATACGTGTCGCGATCGTGCGCGGCCGTCCACGCCGCGGCGGCCGCTGCCAGCGTCGGGTAGCGCTGGGGATCGGGAGCGGCGCGCAGCTCCCGCTGCTGGCTGGCCTGAGCGCTCGCGCCGGCGCGCACGAGCAGCGAGCCGAGCGTGAAGTTCCACATCAGACGATAGGCGCGCACCGCCGCCTCGATCGACATCCCGGCGGCGCGCAGCGTGGCATGGATCTCCTCGATCGCACCGAGCACGGACGGCGCCATCATCCGGCGCCGGGCCAGCACCTCCGGGATCCAGGGGTGCTCCGCGAGGCTGTCGTAGATCGCCGACCACAGCACCAGGATCGCGCCCGCCGGGTCGGGCGGGCGCGACGGGTAGGAGAGCCGCGCCGCGAGGCGGTCGACGAGCACCATCAGCAGCTCGTCCTTGCTGCCGACATGACGGTACGGCGCCATCGCGGATACGCCGAGCTCGCTCGCGAGCCGGCGCATCGTCAGCGCCGCGACGCCCTCGGTGTCAAGCAGCCCGATCGCCGTGTCGAGCACGGCTTCGCGATCGATCGTCGGCGGACGGCCCCGGGGCCGACGGGGCGCTTCGGAGAATCGTGCAGGCATTGATTTACCTGTATATTAATCCGATGGCACACGGAACCCCCACCTTCGCAACCGGCAAGATCTGCTACCTCGAGATCCCCGCCGCCGACATCGAGCGCTCGTCGCGCTTCTACCGCGACGCGTTCGGCTGGTCGCTGCGCACCCGCGGCGACGGCTCGATCTCCTTCGACGACGCGGTCCACGAGGTGAGCGGCACGTGGGTCACCGGCCGGCCACCGTCGGCCGAGCCGGGAATCATGGTGCACATCATGGTGGCCGACCTCGGGGCCGCGCTCGCGGCGGTCCGCTCCGCCGGGGGCGAGGTGCTCAACGACGACGCGGCGCCCGGCGAGCGCGTCGGCCACGTCCGCGACCCGGCCGGCAACGTCATCGGGGTCTACCAGCAGCCGGGCCTGGCCGAGCGCGAGCGGACGGTCACGCCGGTGCCCGAGCACCTGCACACCGTCACGCCGCGGCTCGCGCTCAGCGATGCGGCGGCCGGGATCGACTTCTACAAGGCGGCCTTCGATGCCACGGAGCTCGGCGAGCGGTTTCACATGCCCGATGGGACGCTCGTCCACGCCGAGCTGCTGATCGGGGACTCGGTGGTGATGGTCAAGGACGCGCAGGACGACGAGTTCAACGCGCTGCTGTGCACGTACTGGCCCGACGTCGATGCCGCATGGGAGCGTGCCGTGCGCGCCGGGGCCGAGGTCATCTTCCCCCTCGCCGACCAGTTCTACGGCGAGCGCGGCGGACGCCTCGGCGATCCGTTCGGCAACCAGTGGATGCTCGCCGCCCGGACCGAGATCGTCACTGCGGCCGACCTCGCGGGGCGGGAGCCCGGGTAGAGCCGATCGCGGTTACCGGCCTGCTCACCGGGTACATGGGCGGCCATGAAAGCTCTCACCTGGCAGGGCGTCTCGGACGTCCGCGTCGACAACGTCCCTGACCCCACGATTCAGGACCCCACGGACATCATCGTCCGCATCACGACCACGGGTCTGTGCGGATCTGACCTGCATCTCTACACCGTGCTTGCCCCGTTTCTCGATGCCGGGGACGTGCTCGGACACGAGCCGATGGGGATCGTCGAGGCCATCGGGCCCGAGGTCACCAAGCTGAAGGTCGGCGATCGGGTCGTCATCCCGTTCAACGTCTCCTGCGGGGACTGCTGGATGTGCGGCCAGAACCTGCATTCGCAGTGCGAAACGACGCAGGTGCACGAGTACGGCTGCGGCGCGTCGCTGTTCGGCTACACCAAGCTCTACGGGCAGGTGCCGGGCGGGCAGGCGGAGTTCCTGCGCGTGCCGTTCGGCAACACCCTGCCGATCAAGGTGCCCGAGGGGCCCTCCGACGATCGTTTCGTGTTCCTCTCGGACGTGCTGCCGACCGCGTGGCAGGGCGTCTCCTATGCCGACGTGCCGGACGGCGGCAGCCTGGTCGTGCTCGGCCTGGGTCCGATCGGGGACATGGCCACGCGGATCGCGGCCCATCAGGGCAAGCGTGTGATCGGCGTCGACCTGGTGCCCGAGCGCCTGGAGCGCGTGCGCGCCCGCGGCATCGAGACCCTCAACCTCGAGGACCACGACGACCTCCCCGGCACGATCCGGGAGATGACCGGCGGCCGCGGACCCGACGCCGTCATCGACGCCGTCGGCATGGAGGCGCACGGCTCACCCGTGGCCGGCTTCGCGCACAAGATCGCCGGGATGCTGCCCGATGCGATCGCCCAGCCGATGATGGAGAACATGGGCGTCTCCAAGCTCGCCGCCCTGCTCTCGGCCATCGAAATCGTCCGCCGTGGCGGCACCATCTCGCTCAGCGGGGTCTACGGCGGCGCGGCCGACCCGCTACCGACGCTGCAGCTGTTCGACAAGCAGATCCAGGTCCGCCAGGGTCAAGCCAACGTCAAGGCGTGGGTCGACGACATCATGCCCCTGCTCTCCGACGACGACCCGCTCGGCGTCGAGTCGTTCGCCACCCACCACCTCCCGCTCACCGACGCGCCCAGCGCCTACGAGCACTTCCAGAAGAAGGAGGAGGGGATGATCAAGGTCGTGTTCAACCCGTAGGACACGGCTGCCCGCGGGCGGCGCAGTGCCGCGGGCTCCCTGCACTCACCGACCTTGGAGCTGTCGATCTCCTTGGCGAGGTCCGCCTGAATCCGTCCCGAGCAACGGCGACCGAGGATCCTGAACGCGTCGCGCCAGCCCCCTGACCGACAGCGGGTCAGCGGCCCACGACGCGCCGGCTGAATCGAAATCTTATGCGGTCCGTCAGCGGGTATCGAGGCCTCGTGGCGGAGTGCCTGTGATCGACAACGCGCTTGTCAGCACGCGTGACCAGTACGACCACCTATTCGCGATCTACGTGCCGATCGCCGCCGGGGTGTTCGCCCTGATCGTGATCGTGGTGCTGACCGCGGTCCTGCGCTACCGCCGTCGGGCGCAGCCGGCACGGTGGTCGGAGAGCAATCGCCTGGAGATCAGCTACGCCGCGCTGCTCGCGCTCACCGCGTCGTTTCTCCTGTATCTCACGCTGACCGCCGAGACCAAGGTCGACACCGTCGCCAACCACGAGCGTCCTGCCGTCACAGTCGATGTCACCGCGGCCAAATGGGAATGGGAGTTCCGCTATCGCGGGGACGGGATCGTCGTCCGCAGCGGGACCGTCGGGCGCCAGCCGCTGGTCCTCCCGGCCGGTGAGGCCATCCGCTTCAACCTCGCCTCTCAGGACGTCATCCACAGCCTTTGGATTCCCGAGGTCCGCTTCAAACGCGATCTCATCCCCGGCACGGTCGAGAACGTGACGCTCACCTTCACGCGGACGGGCCTGTTTCCCGGGCAGTGCGCGGAGTTCTGCGGGCTGCGGCACGCGGACATGGTGTTCACCGTGCGGGCGGTCTCACCGGAGGCGTTTCGCCGCTGGGTACAGAATCACGCCACGGGGGCGGCGTCGTGACCGTGCAGGCTCCGCCGCTGCGCTCGTCGCCGGTCCGCTCCGCGGGCTGGATCGGCGCGCTGACGAGCACCGACCACAAGCGCATCGGGCTCAACCTGGGACTGGCGTCGTTCGCGTTCTTCCTGGTGGGCGGCGTGTTCGCCCTGCTCATGCGCTCGCAGCTGGCCTCGCCCAACGGGCACATCGTGTCCGACAACGGCTACAGCGAGCTGTTCACGATGCACGGCTCGACGATGATCTACCTGTTCGTCACGCCGATGGCGATCGCCCTCGGGATGTACCTGGTCCCGCTGCAGATCGGCGCGCCCTCGATGTCCGCGCCGCGGGCGGCCCTCGCCGGATTCTGGATCTGGCTGGCCGGAGGGATCATCATGCAGTCAGGCTGGCTGACCAGCGACGGCGCCGGACGCGACGGCTGGTTCTCCTACGTTCCCCTGTCGGACTCCTCCAATACGCCAGGGGTAGGTCAGGACCTCTGGGTGCTGGGCGTCATCCTGGCCGCCGTCGGGACGCTCATCATGGCGGCCTGTCTGCTGACGACCATCGTCCGCCGGCGTGCGCCCGGAATGGCAATGCTGCGCATGCCGGTGTTCACCTGGACCAGCCTCGTCACCGTGCTCATGGTGGTCGGCGCTTTCCCAGCGCTGATCCTCGCCATGACGCTGCTCTACATCGACCGCACGACCACCGCGCACATCTACACCGGCTTCAGCGGCGCGATCGACTACCAGGACCTGTTCTGGTTCTTCGGTCATCCCGTCGTCTATGTGATGTTCTTCCCCTACCTGGGGGCGGCCGCCGAGGCGATCGCCGTGGGAGCCCGCAAGCGGTGGTTTGGCTACAAGGCGTTCGTCGTCTCGGTGATGGCATTCGCCGCGCTCTCGATGAGCGTCTGGGCGCACCACATGTTCACGACGGGCGGGGTGACCAACCAGTACTTCGCCGCCACCTCGACGGCACTGATCGTGCCCGCCGGAATCGAGTACTTCGACATGATCGGCACCCTGATCGGTGGCGCACTCGTCCTGCGCTGCTCGATGCTGTTCGCCCTCGCGTTCTTCTTGCAGTTTCTCATCGGCGGGCTGAGCGGGATCTTCGTCGCGTCTCCGGTGCTCGACTACCACGCCAACAACTCCTACATGGTGATCGCGCATTTCCACTACACCCTGTTCGCCGGGAGCGTGTTCGGGTTCTTCGCCGGCGTCTTTCACTGGTTTCCCAAGGTCACCGGGGCGATGCTGCGCGAGCGGCTGGGAAAGATCCAGCTCGCGGTGATGGTCGTCGGCACCAACGCCACCTTCTTCCCGATGTTCCTGCTCGGCCAGGATGGGATGCCGCGGCGCATCTCCCGCTACGCCCAGCATCCCGCCTGGGCCACCCTGAACCGGATCGAGACCGCCGGCGCCGGGCTCATCGCCGTGGGGATCGTGCTGTTCCTCGTCAACGTCGTGATCTCCCTTCGCAAGCGGGTGCCGGCCGGCGATGACCCGTGGGGCGCGCATACGTTGGAATGGGCAACCTCATCGCCGCCGCCGCCGCTGAACTTCGAGCGGGCACTGCCGCCGATCCGCTCCTACGCTC
The DNA here is from genome assembly GCA_963744845.1 of uncultured Solirubrobacteraceae bacterium. Lineage (GTDB taxonomy): Bacteria > Actinomycetota > Thermoleophilia > Solirubrobacterales > Solirubrobacteraceae > Palsa-465. The sequence continues at coordinate 61,266 of CAVUVE010000004.1, read as the reverse complement.
CCCTGCTCGACCTGCGCGAGGCGGCCGAGGATCGCGAGCCGTCTTCGGCGGGAGCCTCGGCGTGAGAGGCGGATCGATCCCACTCTTCGCGTGGGGCCTTCTGCTGGCGGCGTTGCTGCTCGTCAATGCCGTCTGGACGAGCGACACGATCCAGGTCGCGCTCTTCGGCTTCGCCGCCGGGGTCGTGTTCCTGAGCGCAGTTGTCTTCGGTGTGGCCAGCCGGGGGAGGCGCTGCGCCCGGGGGCGCCCGGGGCGTCGACCGATCCCGAGGCGGTACCGACATCCAGCCTGGGGGCCGTCATGGTGGCGGTCGGTTTCGCGGCGCTGATGTTCGGACTGGTGTTCGGTCGGTTCCTGGTCTACTTCGGAGCCGGCGTGGTCGTCGTGTCGCTCGCACGGGTGACCCGCGAGCTGCGCGACGAGCGGCGCGCGCGCCGTGCCTGGCAGGAGCGGACGTGAAGGCGTCTGCGCTGCTGACCCTGGTGTGGCGAGGGTGGCAGCCGCTCTGGAGCCTCGACGTGCTCGCCGCGCTCTGGGCGGGGCTGTATCTGGCGGGCACCCGGCGGGTCAGCCGCCCGTGGCCGTGGCCGCGGACGCTGGCCTTCCTGGCGGGCGTCGCCTGCGTGCTCGTCGCTCTGCAGTCCGGCATCGGAGCCTTCGACGATCGCCTGCTGTCTGATCACATGGTCCAGCACGTGCTCCTCCTCGAGCTCGCTCCCCTGCTGCTCCTCGCCGGCCGGCCCGGGATCCTGCTGCTGCGCAGCACGCCGCCCGCCGACGTCCGGCGCTGGCGCGGCGACTGCGAAGGCTGCGGCCGCTCACCCACCCGGCCACCTGCCTGACGGTCTTCTGGTTGACCGTCTGTCTCACGCACCTGCCCGCGTTCTATGACGCGACCCTGCGACATGCCGCCCTGCACGACGCCGAGCACCTGCTCTACGTCACGGCCGGCGCCTTGATGTGGTGGCCGATCCTCGACGGCGACCCCCTCGCCGGGCGGCGGCTGAACGGATTCGCCCGTCTGGCCTACGTGATCGTGGCGATGCTCCCGATGACGCTACTCGGCGGTTACCTGGACCGTGAGATGGCCATCGTCTACTCCGGGTACGCCGCGCCGGCGCGGGCCCTGGGGATCTCGGCGGTCGCCGATCAGCAGCAGGCCGGAGCGATCATGTGGGTGCTGGGAAGCTCGCTGATGGTGGTGTGCGGGTTGTGGCAGGCGATGGCCGCGCTGATCGCGGAGGAGCGGCGGCTCCAGGTCCGCGAGCGGCTGGCCGACCGGGTCCTCACCGAGGGGCTCACGACCGTTGATGTCGCTCGTCGTCCGCATCCTGCGACGGTGGCTGACGCGCCGGGGGCGAACACCCCGCCCGATCCGGTGGTCGCTGGCGCTGGTGCTGGCCACGATCGGGCTCGTCGGCATCGCCACCCCCGCGTCCTCCGGAGCGCGGGATCCCGGGCGGCGCGGCCCGCCCGACGCGATCGCCCAATGCCCCCGCCAAGTCCCCGGAGGCGCCGGGCCCGGGCGAGCGCACGGCGCGGTTTCCCACCTCGCCGGCATTGGTCGACGAGGGCCGCTCGCTGTATGAGAACGGCTGCGCGTCGTGTCACGGCACCCTGCTGGAGGGCGAGACGGGCATGGGCCCGGCGCTGTCGGGCGTCGGGGCCGGACCAGTGGACTTCTACCTGTCCACCGGCCGCATGCCGCTGCAGAATCCGCGCGACGAGCCCGAGCGCACCCGCCCCGCATACGCGCGCGCGCAGATCAACGCGCTGATCGCGTTCATCGCGGCCACCGGGGGCGGTCCCCCGGCGCCCGCCGCCGACCCCGCGGCGGGTGATCTCGCCCTCGGCTTGCATCAGTTCACCGCGAACTGCGCCGGCTGTCATCAGATCGTCGCCCGGGGCGGTCTCACCCTGGGCGCGTTCGTCCCCAACCTGCAGAGCGCGACGGCCCAGCAGATCGCCGAGGCGGTGCGGATGGGCCCGTACCTGATGCCGCACTTCGACAGCCAGCAGCTCGATCAGCATGACCTGGACTCGATCGCCCGCTACATCGATTGGACGCGTCGCCCAGATGACGCCGGCGGTTGGGGCATCGGCAACATCGGGCCGATTCCCGAGGGAATGGCGGCATGGTTCATCGCGGTGCTGGCGATGCTGATCGTCGCGCGGCTGATCGGCGAGCGGGCGGGGGCGCCACGATGAGATTCCGGCTCGCCTCGATCCTCGGGTTCCTGATCGCCATCCGGACTGCCTGGCGGACGCTCCGCGGCCGTGAACGACCTGCCGATCCGGCGCTCGGGCCGGCCCGCGTCAAGGAGCCCTTCGACGACGCCGATCCCACGGAGCGCACCGTGCCCGCCGATCGTCGCGCCGAGACGATCGTCGCCGTTCTTCTTCTCCTGGCCGCCCTGTGCGGATTCACTTCCTGGTCTTCTACGTGGTGTTGGAGACCAATACCCAGCTGCTCGGTCTGGCCATGGGCGGCGCCCTGGCCATGCTCGCCGCGGCCGCGATCGTCGCCGGCAAGCGCGTCGTGCCCCAGGAGACGAGCGTGGAGCAACGCGACGAGCTGCTCGAGGAGCCGCAGGTGGAGGAGGTGGTGGAGATCATCGAGGCCGGAGGCGACGGCATCTCCCGGCGAGTGCTTCTCACCGGTGCGGCGGACTGGCCGGGGTGGCCGTCATCGGTGCCGCGGCGGCGCCGCTGGCCTCGCTGGGTCCGCCCGCTCGCTCCGAGCACGCGTCACCGTGGAAGCGCGGCATCCGCCTGATCGACGACACGGGCCGAGCCTATGCCGCCGCTGACGTCCAGATCGGCACCTTCTACACCGCGTTGCCGGAGGGCGAGAGCCCGGAGAGCTTCGGCGCCGGGTTGCTCCTCGTCCGGCTCCCAGCGCACATGATCGACCTCCCGGACTCGCGCCGAACGTGGGCTCCTGAGGGCATCATGGCGTTTTCGAAGATCTGTCCCCACGCCGGGTGCGCGATCTCGCTGTACCGCTATCCCACCTATGAGCCGACGAGCGCCGCGCCGGCCTTCACCTGCCCGTGTCACTACTCGTCGTTCACGCCCGGCGATGGCGGCCAGGTGATCTTCGGCCCCGCCGGCCGCGCCCTGCCGCAGCTGCCGCTGATGATCGACGCCGACGGCAACCTGCGGGCGGCGGGCCGATTCGACGAGGACATCGGCCCGTCGTGGTGGGGCGGGCCGCGCGGACGTGAGCCTGATCGGGCGGTCTGCACCGACGTTTCGAGCGCGGCGTGCGCTCGGTCGAGCAACGGCTGGGTGGGGCGCCCCTTTACAAGTTCCTGCTGCGCTACGTGTTCCCCGACCACTGGTCGTTCCTGCTCGGCGAGATCGCCCTGTACGCGTTCCTCGTGCTGGTCGGTACCGGGATCTTCTTGACGCTCTACTACATCCCGAGCGACTCGCAGGTCACCTATCACGGCGTCTACACGCTGCTACGCAACCAGGAGATGTCCGAGGCCTACCGCTCGGTGCTGAACCTCACCTTCAACGTTCCCGCCGGCCTGCTGCTGCGTCAGGTCCACCACTGGGCCGCCGACGTGTTCATCGCCGCGATCGTCTGCCACCTGGTGCGGATCTTCTTCACCGGCGCGTACCGCAAGCCACGCGACTTCAACTACTACGTCGGACTGATCATGCTGATGCTGGCGATCCTGGAGGGCTTTGCCGGCTACTCGCTCGTCGACGACCTGCTCTCCGGCATGGGCCTCGCCATCGCCAACGGCGTCGCCCTGTCGATCCCGTTGATTGGTGGCCAGATGGCGAGCACGATCTGGGGCGGCCAGTTCCCGGGGACGGACAGCTTCTTCTCTCGCCTGGAGATCGTGCACGTTCTTCTTATCCCCGCGATCCTCGGCGTGCTCATCAGCATCCACCTGGCCATGATCATGCGCCAGCACCACTCGCAGTTCCCTGGCCGCGGGCGCGCGGAGCGAACGTTGTCGGAACCCCGATGTGGCCCGCTTATGCCCTGCGGTCGGTCGGGCTGCTCTTCGCTGTCGCGTCGGTGCTGTTCTTATGGGCGGGCTCATCCAGATCAACCCGATCTGGCAGTGGGGCCCGTTTCACCCCTATCTCTCCGAGAACGGCGCTCAGCCCGACTGGTACATCGGGTGGCTGATCGGCGCGCTACGGCTGATGCCCAACTTCGAGCCGGTTATCGCCGGACGAACGATCATCCCCAACCCGTTCTGGGGGGCGTCCTGTTTCCGCTCGTGGTATTCGGCGTGCTCTTTGCCTGGCCGAGCATGGAACGCCGCTTCACGCGCGACACCGCCGCCACGACCTCCTCGACCGCCCCCGCGATCACCCGACCCGCACCGCCATCGGCGCTGCCTTCTTCAGCTGGGTGGTGATCATCTTCGCCGTCGGCTCCACCGACCGGCTGTTCTACCGCCTGCACATCTCCTACACGGCCCAGATCCATTTCTGGCGCGTGGGCGTCTGGATCCTGCCGATCGCCGTGTTCTACATCGTCCGCAGCGCCGCCCGTGCGCTGCAGCGCAGCGACGCTCACCCCCTCCTCGGCTGGGATGGAGACGTCGTGCGGCGGAGCTCCGACGGCGCCGTGCGGCGCCTGTCGGTTGGCGGCCCGCCACCGGCGGGATCGCCAGACCCGCCCAGTAGCACGCCGCCGGAATGACCGTCTACTGGCTCTTCTGCCGGGCGTCGACGAGCTGATCCGGCGTCGCCGGAGCAGAGCTCGCGTTGTGATGGCCGTGGGAATACGGGGGCGCCGAACGGGAGCGCTCGTCCTCGGGACTCGGCCGACCGCTCGTCGCGCGCGCCCACGTCGACATCACAACCGGGACCACCAGGATGATCGCGGCGATCGGCACGAGGATGAGCGCGAGTGGAGAGGGGCATTTCGGCGGCTCCGTCCTCCCGCGCCGCGCGGCCCGGGCCGTTCAGCGACGCGTTGGACGCCATCCGCGTCAACGGTTGAGCAGCTCGTCGACCTTGCCCTTGAGCGCCTGGCGAACGATCTCCCCCCGCGCCGGATCCCCGGGCAGCGCGTGGGCCATCTTCTGGGCCTGCTCGAAGCGGATATGCGGCGGCAGCGGCGGCACCTCGGGATCGGTGATCGCCTCGATGACCACCGGACCGTCGGCGGCCAGAGCCTGCTCCCAGGCCGGACCGACGGCCTCGGCCGAGTCGACCCGAAGTCCCTTGAGCCCGATCAGCTCGGCGAAGCGGGCGTAGGGGAAGTCGGGCAGATTCTGGGAGACCTCGAGCTTGGGGTCGCCCGACATCACCCGCTGCTCCCACGTCACCTGGTTGAGATCGTTGTTGTGCAGCACCAGCACCACCAGCTGCTGGTTTGTCCGCGGTCCCGATAGTGGGCGATGTCGATCAGCGCATTGATGCCGAGCATCTGCATCGCGCCGTCGCCGATCGTCGCCACCACCGCGCGGTCCGGATAGGCGAACTTGGCGGCCAGCGCGTAGGGCACGGCGGGGCACATCGTCGCCAGCGTGCCTGAGAGGGCGCTCTTCATCCCCTTGCGCATCCGCAGGTGACGGGCCCACCAGTCCGTTCCCGAGCCGGAGTCGCTGGTCAGGATCGCCTGCTCGGGCAGCCGCTTGCTGAGCTCGTGAAACAGCAGCTGGGGGTTGAGCGGCGTGGCCGGCTCGTGCGCCTGGGCGTCGAGGATCTCCCACCAGCGTGCGACGCCCTTCTCGATCTCCTCGCGAAACGATCGGTCCTCCCGGCGACGCAGCAGGGGGATGAGCGCCCGTAGGGTCTCGGCGCTGTCGCCGACGAGGTTGACCTCCATCGGATAGCGGATGCCCACCATCCGGCCGTCGATGTCGATCTGCACGCCCCGCGCCTTTCCAACCTCGGGCAGCCACTCCGAGTAGGGAAAGCTCGAACCGACCATGAGCAGCGTGTCGCAGGCTTCGATCATGTCGTAGGTCGGCTTGGACCCCAGCAGCCCGATGGGGCCGGTCACGAACGGGAGATCGTCGGCCACCGCGGCTCGCCCATTCAGCGCCTTGGCGATTCCGGCGCCCAGCAGCTCGGCGACCTCCACCACCTGCTTCTCGGCCCCCAGTGCGCCCTGCCCGACCAGCATCGCCACCTTCTCCCGGCGTTCAGGACGTCCGCGGCGCGCTGCAGATCGTCGTCACGCGGGCGGATCACCGGCTCCAGGAATCCCACCGACGACGGCACCGCGCCATGGGCGTGCGGCGGCTGGAGTACTCGGCCTCCTGGACGTCGTTGGGAACGATGACGCAGGTGACCGATCGCGTCGCCCGGGCGATCCGAATGGCGCGATCGATGAGATGCGCGGCTTGCTTGGGAGCCATACAGGTCTGGACGAACTCGCTGGCGACGTCCTTGAACAGACTCGGCAGATCGACCTCCTGCTGGAAGTTCGAGCCCAGCGACATCCGGGCCTGCTGCCCGACGATCGCCACCACCGGGGCGTGATCGAGCTTGGCGTCGTAGAGCCCGTTGAGCAGGTGGATCGCGCCTGGACCGGAGGTGGCCATGCACACCCCGACTTCGCCGGTGAGCTTGGCGTGAGCGCACGCGGCAAACGCGGCGATCTCCTCGTGACGGGTCTGGATGAACTCGATCTCATCCTCGAACTCGTGGAACGCCCCGAGCAGACCGTTGATCCCGTCTCCCGGATACCCGTAAATGCGCCTGACCCCCCACTGCTTGAGGCGCTGCAACATGAACGCGCCGACCGACTGAGACATACGCGACTCCTGGCTTGGACGAATGCGGGTCTCGGGACACATCACCGGACTGGTCGGCGCGGAAACGGCAGTGTCAGCAGCCAGACCTTCGAGGCACCGGCGATTGCACTGATGTGTTTGCGGCGGCTGTCGGCGGCACAGGAAAAAGAACAAGAACGACCGGCCGCTTGCGGTCAGGAGACGAGCCGTTGCCAGAACGCATCCTGATCACCGGCGGAGCCGGCTTCATCGGCTCCCATCTGGCGCGCCGCTTGCTGGGTGAAGGCCACCAGGTCCGCGTGCTCGACAGTCTGATCGCCCAGGTTCACGGGGACCGAGCGGCGTCCCAGCTATCTCGACGACGAGGTGGAGCTGATGGTGGGTGATGTCCGCGACCGCGAGGCGGTGACCGGGGCGCTGGACGGCGTCGACGTCGTCGTCCATCTGGCGGCGCGGGTCGGGGTCGGTCAGAGCATGTACGAGATCGCCGAGTACGCCTCGGTCAACACCTAGGGACGAGCGTGCTGCTGGAGGCGATGATCGATCGTCCGGTTCGCAAGCTGTTCGTCGCCTCGAGCATGAGCATCTACGGCGAGGGCCTCTACCGCTATCCCGACGGCAGATCCGCGAGGCCGGGAGCGCGCGATCGACCCCAGCTCGAGCCGGCCCGCTGGGATCCGCGAGGACGACGAGGGACGAGCGCTGGAGCCGGTGCCGACGCCGGAGTCAAAGGCCCCGTCGCTGGCCTCCAACTACGCGCTGGGCAAGTTCGATCAGGAGCGGATGTGCCTGCTGTTCGGGGCCGCCTACGGGGTCCCGACGGTGGCGCTGCGCTTCTTCAACGTCTACGGCCCCGATCAGGCGCTGTCCAACCCCTACACGGGCGTCCTGGCGATCTTCGCCAACCGCCTGCTCAACGATCGCGCCGCCGCTGATCTTCGAGGACGGCCGCCAGCGACGCGACTTCGTCTGCGTCCACGACGTCGCCGAGCCTGCGCGCTGGCTATCGAGCGCGACGGAGCGGACGGGCGAGGCCTGAACATCGGCAGCGGGACAGCGTCACGTCGGGCGAGATCGCCGCCGGCTGGCCGCCGATCCTCGACCGGCCCGAGCACACGCCGATGATCACCGGGCAAGTACCGCGTAGGCGATATTCGGCACTGCTTCGCCGACATCGAGCCTGCCACGCAGCTGATCGGGTACGAGCCGCAGGTCGGCGCTCGAAGACGGGATGTCCGAGCTCGCCGACTGGCTGGAGGGCCAAGCCGTCCGAGGACCGCGTCGAGTCCGCCGCCGCCGAGCTGTCGACCCGCGGGCTGACGATATGAGGCCGGTGCTGATCACCGGCGGCGCCGGCTTCGTCGGCACCAACACCGCCGACCGGCTGCTGAGCGCGGGCCGGCGGGTGCGGATCCTCGACGACCTCTCGCGCCCCGGCGTCGCAGGCAACCTGGAGTGGCTCGAGACACGCACGGGAGCGTGCTCGAGGTGGAGATCGGCGACGTCCGCGACCGCGACACCGTTCGGCGCGCCGCTGCGGGGCGTGCAGTCCGTCTTTCACTTCGCCGCCCAGGTGGCCGTGACGACGAGCTTCGAGGCGCCGCTGCACGACGCCGCCGTCAACCTCCAGGGAACGCTGAACGTGCTGGAGGAGGCTCGGCTCCCGCCGCGGCCGCCGGCGATCGTGTTCACGTCGACCAACAAGGTGTATGGCTCCTTGCCCGACGTCGAGCTGCCGGAGAACGAGCGGCGCTACGAGCCCCGCGATCGCGCGCCTGCGGGCCACCGGCGTCGGGGAGGCCCGGCCGCTTGACTTCTGCACCCCCTACGGCTGCTCCAAGGGCGCCGCCGACCAATACGTGCTCGACTGGTCGCCCAGCTTCGGGCGTGCCGACGGTGGTCTTTCGGATGAGCTGCATCTACGGCCCCCATCAGTTCGGCACCGAGGATCAGGGCTGGGTCGCCCACTTCCTGATCAGCGCAGCTCGCCGGTCGCGCCGATCACGATCTACGGCACCGGCAAGCAGGTTCGCGACATCCTGTTCGTCGACGATCTCGTCGATGCGCTGATGCTCGCCGGCGCCCGCGCCGGGAGCTGGCCGGGCGGGCCTTCAACATCGGCGGCGGCCCGGACAACGCTGTCAGCCTGCTCGAGGTGCTGGAGATGATCGGCGAGCGCTGCGGCGAGCGCCCGGACGTCCGCACGTGCGACTGGCGAGCCGGCGATCAGCGCTACTACGTCTCCGACACGTCGGCCTTCGCCGCGCGCACTGGCTGGGCGCCCCGGGTGGACCCGGCCGCGGGCATCGCGGCGCTGCACGGCTGGCTGACGCGCGCGACGCTCGTCGGCCACGGCCGCCGCCTGATGAGCACGGCCACGGCGACGATGCGCAGCGCGGTCATCCAGCGCGCCGGCCGCTGGAGATCGTCGAGTCGCCCTGCCCGAGCCCGGGCCCGGCGAGGTCCGCGTCGCGATCGAGGGCTGCGGCGTCTGCGGCTCCGACCTGCCGGTGTGGGAGGGCCGGCCGTGGTTCGCCTATCCGCGCGAGCCGGGCGCACCCGGCCACGAGGGTTGGGGGACGGTCGATGCCGTCGGCGAGGAGGTCACCGCGCCGGCGGTCGGCGAACGCGTGGCGATCCTCGGCTACCGCTCCTATGCCGAGTACGACGTGGTGGCCGCCGACGCGCGGTCGTCCTCCCCTCCGCGCTCGACGATCAGCCGTTTCCCGGCGAGCCGCTCGGCTGTGCGATCAACGCCTTCCAGCGCGCAGGCGTCAGCGCCGGTGACACGGTGGCGGTCGTCGGCATCGGTTTCCTCGGCGCGCTGCTGGTCGCCGCTTGCGGCCTCGGCGGGCGCTCGGGTGATCGCGGTCTCGCGCCGCCCGACCGCGCGGCAGGCGGCCGCACGCATGGGCGCCATCGACACGGTGACGCTCGACGACCGGCACCTCGCCGCGCGTCGACGAGCTGACCGGCGGCGCCTGTGCGACGTCGTGGTCGAGGCCGCCGGCGCCCAGCCGACGCTCGATCTGTGCGGCCCGCTGACCCGCGAGCGCGGGCGGCTGGTCATCGCCGGCTTTCACCAGGACGGCCCGCGGCAGGTCGACATGCAGCTGTGGAACTGGCGGGGACTGGACGTCGTCAACGCCCACGAACGCGATCCGGCGATCTACCTGCGGGGCCTGCGCCGGGCCGCGCGCGGTCGCCGACGGGCGGATCGACCCGCGCCGCTCTACACCCATCGGGTCGCGCTGGAGCAGCTCGGCGACGCCTTCGAGATGATGCGCGCCCGGCCGCAGGGCTTCATGAAGGCACTGGTGATCCCGTGAGCATCGCGACCTCCCAGGCGGCGTCGCCAGCGAGCCGGCGACCTGCGCCGGCCGCGGATCGGCTTCCTCGGCGTCGGCTGGATCGGGCGCAGCCGGATGCAGTCGCTGGCGGCCGCCGGCACCGCGGAGGTCGTGGGCGCCGCCGATCCCGATCCGGCGGCGCGAGCGGCCGTGGCCGCGAGGCTCGCGCACGGTCGCAGGTGGTGGACGATCTCGAGTCGCTGCTGGCGATCGAGCTCGACGGGATCGTCATCGCCACGCCCAGCGCGCTGCACGCCGAGCAGGCGATCGCCGCCCTGCGCACGGCGTCGCCGTCTACTGCCAGAAGCCGCTGGCGCGCACCCGAGCGAGACGCGCGAGGTGATCGCCGCCGCGCGCGCAGGCCGACCGGCTGCTCGGCGTCGACCTCTGCTACCGCCACACCGATGCCGCGCGCTGCGCTGCGCGATGCTCGTCGCCGGCGGTGAGCTGGGGCGGGTGTACGCCGTCGATCTCGTCTTCCACAACGCCTACGGTCCCGACAAGCCGTGGTTCACGCAGCGCTCGCCTGTCGGGCGGGGGATGTCTCGATCGATCTCGGCACCCACCTGCTCGATCTGGCGCTGTGGCTGACGGGCTCGCGCCGATGCCGCGGTCGTCAGCGCCGGCTGCGCGCGCCGGCGAGTCCGCTACGCCGGCGTCCGACGAGGTGGAGGACTTCGCCCTGGCCCATCTGCGAGCTGCCTGCGGCGTCGACCGTGCGCCTGGCGTGCTCGTGGTTTCTGCCGGCCGGGCGCGACTGCGTGTTCGAGTGCACCGCTCTACGGCACCGACGGGCGCGGCCTCGATGCGCAACCGCGACGGCTCCTTCTACGACTTCGTGGCCGAGCGCTTCGCCGGCACCACGCACCGAGGCGCTACGCACAGCCGGGCGATGACTGGGGCGCGCGCGGCATCATCGCCTGGGCGCGGCGGCTGGCCGACGGCCAACCGCTTCGACCGCGGCCGCGGGCGACGAGTACGAGCGCCTGGCCGGCGTCCTGGACAGGATCTACGAGGCCGGCCGGATGAAGCTGCTGATGACCACCGACACCGTCGGCGGGGTGCTCACCCACGCCATCGATCTGGCCACCGGCTGGCCCAGGCCGGCGACGAGGTGGTGCTCGTCACCTTCGGGCGCCGGGCGAGCGCCGAGCAGCGCCGGCGGATCGTCGCCGCGGGCGTGGCGCGGTGGCACGAGAGCGAGCTGGCGCTCGAGTGGATGGACGATCCGTGGCAGCGAGCTGCCAGCGGCCGGCGAGCTGCTGCTGGAGATCGAGGCCGAGGAGCGTCCGGACGTCGTGCACCTCAACGCCTACGGCCACGCGGCGCTCGCCCTGGCGCGCGCCGGTCGTCGTCGGCGGCCCACTCCTGCGTGTTCTCGTGGTGGCGAGCGGTGCACGGCGACGGCGCCGCCTCCGGCATGGCACCGCTACCGGCCGCTGGGTGCGCGAGGGCCTGACCGCCGCCGACGCCGTCGCCGCGCCGTCGCGGCGATGCTCGACGCCGCTGGCGCGCCACTACGGTCCGCTGGCCGGCGCCGGCGAGTCGTCATCCCCAACGGCAGCGCCGTCGCCGGCTGGCGCCGGCCGACGTGGTCAAGCAGCCGTTCGCGCTGGCCGCCGGGCGGCTGTGGGACGCCGGCAAGAACCTGGCGCTGCTCGCCGGCGCAGTCGGTCGGCCTGGCGCCGGGGCAGCGTGCGCGTCGCCGGCGAGGGCGGCGACGGCGCCGCGGTCGGCGGCCTGGAGATGCTCGGAGCGCTGACGCCCGCCGTCGCTGGCCCGTCACCGCCGAGCACGCCGCCGTGTTCGCCGCCCCGGCGCGCTACGAGCCGTTCGGTCTGGCGATCCTCGAGGCCGCGCGCGACCGCTGCGCCCTCGTGCTCGGCGACATCCCGTCGCTGCGGGAGTTGTGGGGCCCGACGCGCTGTTCGTCTCCCCCGACGATCCCGTGCAGCTGGCGGCCGCCCTGCAGACCCTGCTGAACGACCTCCCGGCGGCCGCGGAGCTCGGCGCCGCGCCCAGCGGCGCGCGCAGCGCAGCTACGGGCGACCAGCGATGGCCGGCGCCTACCGGCGCCTGTACGCCACCGCCGCCGGCGACCGGGAGGTCGATGGCGCGATGAAGGTCGTGATCTTCTGTCACTCCCTCGTCTCTGACTGGAACCACGGCAACGCCCACTTCCTGCGCGGAGTGACGCGCGAGCTCATGGAGCGCGGCCACACGGTATCGGCCTATGAACCGCGCGGCGGGTGGAGCCGGGCCAACCTCGTGGCCCGCGAGGGGAGCGGGCGCCGAGCGGACTTCGCGCAGCGATTTCCACAGCTGTCGAGCACCGAGTACGACCTCGCCCGCCTCGATCTCGATGCCGTCCTTGATCAGCGCCGATCTCGTGCTCGTGCACGAGTGGAACGAGCCCGGGCTGGTGGCGCGCATCGGCCGCCACCGCGCGCCGGTCGGCGGCTACACGCTGCTGTTCCATGACACCCATCATCGCGCCGTCACCGCTCCCGCCGACATGGCGAAATTCGACCTCTCCGCCTATGACGGCGTGCTCGCCTTCGGCGAGGTCATCACGCAGATCTATCGCGACCGCGAGTGGGCGGCCCGGCGTGGACGTGGCACGAGGCGGCCGACACTCGCGTGTTCACGCCGCGTCCGGTCCCGCCTCCCGGCAGGATCTGGCGTGGGTCGGCAACTGGGGCGACGACGAGCGCAGCCGGGAGCTGCGCGAGTTCCTCCTCGGCCCCGCGCGGCGTCTGCGGCTCTCCGGGTCGATCCATGGCGTGCGCTATCCATGGCGCGCGCGACTGGCGATCCGCCGCTCCGGGCTGCGCTACCGCGGCTGGGCGGCCAACGCCCGCGTTCCCGAGGCGTTCGCCCATCATCGCCTGACCGTCCATGTGCCGCGCCGGCCTTACGTGCAGGCGCTGCCGGGGATTCCGACGATCCGCGTGTTCGAGGCGCTCGCCTGCGGAATCCCGCTCATCTGCTCACCGTGGACGGACGCCGAAGGCCTGTTCACCCCGGGCGAGGATTACCTGACGGCGCGCAGCGGATCCGAGATGGCGACCGCCATGTCCTCGCTGCTCAGCGACCAGCGCACGCCGATGCGGTGGCCCGGCGCGGGCCTCAGACGATCCGGGCCCGGCACACCTGTGCGCACCGCGTCGATGAGCTGCTCGCGATCCACGCGTCCGTGGCCGACGGCGCGCGTGAGAGCCCCGAGCCGCCCGAGCATGAGCGAGCGTCCGATCAGCGTCGCCTTCTTCGGTTCGAGCCTCGTCTCGGCCTACTGGAATGGCGCCTGCACGTACTACCGCGGTCTGATCAGAGCACTGCACGACCGCGGCCACCACGTGACCTTCTACGAGCCGCGGGCCTACGAGCGCCAGGAACATCGCGACATCGCCGACCCCGACTGGGCGCAGGTCGTCATCTACGAGCCGAGCGACCCGGCGGCCGTGCGCGAGGTCGTCGACCGGGCTCGCCCGTTCGACGTCATCGTCAAGACGAGTGGCGTGGGAGTCTTCGATGATGTCCTCGAGGCGGCCGTCGCCGCCCGCCGGGACGCGCTGCGAATCTTCTGGGATGTCGACGCGCCGGCGACCCTGAGCGCCATGGAGAGCGGGGACCTGGGGTCGCTGCGCGAGCTCGTTCCCGAGTACGACATGGTGCTCACCTACGGTGGCGGAGACCCGGTGGTCGAGCGCTATCGCGCGCTCGGCGCGCGCCATTGCCAACCCATCTACAACGCGCTGGACCCCGCGACGCATCATCCGGTGGCGCCGCGCCCGGACCTCGCCTGTGACCTGGCGTTCCTCGCCAACCGCCTCCCCGACCGCGAGAGCCGGGTCCGGGAGCTGTTCTTCGGAGCCGTGCGCCGAGCGCCGCACCAGCGTTTCGTGCTCGGTGGCAACGGGTGGGCCGACCAGGTCGATCACGGCAACCTGCGCTACCTGGGCCACGTGTCCCCCGGAGAGCACAACGCCGTCAACTGCAGCGCCCGGGCGGTGCTCAACGTCACGCGCGAAAGCATGGCGGCCAACGGCTTCTCGCCGCCGACCCGAGTGTTCGAGGTCGCCGGTGCGGGCGCTTGCCTGATCAGCGATGCCTGGGAGGGGATCGAGGGGTTCCTGTCCCCGGGGGTCGAGGTCCTGACGGCGCGCGACGGTGCGGAGGTGGCGGCCCTGATCGATGACCTCGACCCGGGACGGGCGCGGGCGATCGGCACGGCGGCGCGCGAGCGCCTGCTCTCCGAGCACACCTACGCACAGCGCGCCGAGCAGGTGGAGGAGATCATCACCGGTCATCGGGCGGCGGTGACGCCGTGAAGGTCGTGTTCCTCGGCCTGTCGATCACCTCCTCGTGGGGCAACGGACACGCCACCAACTACCGCGCGCTCGTCGGCGAGCTTCACCGTCGGGGACACGAGGTGCTGTTCTGCGAACGTGACGTGCCGTGGTACGCCGCTCAGCGCGACCTGCCCCAGCTGGCCGGCGGCCGCCTGCTGCTGTATGAGAGCCTCGAGCAGCTGCGCCGGGAGGCGACCGAGCCGGTTGCCGCTGCCGACCTGGTCATCCTCGGCTCCTACGTGCCCGAGGGCGCGGCGGTCGCCGACTGGGCGTTAGCCGCCGCCGGCGGGGCGGTCGCCTTCTACGACATCGACACCCCGATCACGCTGCAGAAGCTGACCGACGGCGACCGCGAGTATCTCGGCGCCGAGCAGGTGCGGCAGTTCGACCTGTATCTGTCGTTTACCGGAGGCCCGACGCTCGAGGTGCTGAGCGAGCGCTTCGGCGCCCGCCGCCCCCTGCAGTTTTCCTGCCTCGTCGATCCCGACGCCTATCGGCCGGCATCGGGCGCACCGCGTCTGGACCTGGGGTACCTGGGCACCTACAGCGAGGACCGCCAGGCCGCGGTGGAGGAGCTGTTGATCGCCGTGGCCCGCCGTCGACCCGGGGGCCGCTTCGCCGTCGCCGGCTCCGGCTACCCGCCGGCGATCCCATGGCCGGCCAACGTGGCCCGTATCGATCATCTGCCGCCGCCGGCCCACCCGGGGTTCTACGCCGACCAGCGTTTCACGCTCAATGTCACCCGGGCCGCGATGCGACGCGCCGGCTTCTCGCCGAGCGTCCGCCTGTTCGAGGCGGCCGCCTGCGGTGTCCCGGTGATCTCCGACGATTGGCCGGGGCTCGACGAGGTGTTCGCGCCCGGCGTGGAGATCCTCATCGCCCACGATCGCGATGAGGTGGTACGGATCCTCGACGAGGTTGGCGAGCCGCGTCGGCGGGAGATCGGCCGGCGGGCTCGCGAGCGGGTGCTGCGCGAGCACACGGCCGCCCAGCGGGTGACATTGCTCGAGCGCGAGGTCGCGATCGGCCGCTCCCACGCGGAGGCGTTGTGAGCCTGCAGTCGCCCCGCAGCACCCGCGCGAGCGCCGACGCGCGCGAGCGCGCGATCGACGAGCTCGGCCCGTGGTTTCACAACCTGCACCTTCCCGGTGGCTACCAAACGGCCGCTGACCATCCGCTGGGCGACTTCCCCGCGTTCAAGTGGGCCCAGTTTGCCGACTCGATCCCCGCCGACCTGCACGGGGCACGGGCTCTGGACATTGGCTGCAATGCGGGCTACCACAGCTTTCAGCTGGCCCGGCGCGGCGCGGATGTGCTCGCCATCGACTCCGACGAGCACTATCTGCGCCAGGGCCGGTGGGCCGCCGAGTGGCTTGATCCGGCGGGCCGAATCGAGTTCCGAAGGATGGCGATCTACGACCTCGCCGACGTCGACGAGCGCTTCGATGTCGTCCTGTTTCTCGGCGTCCTGTACCACCTGCGCTACCCGCAGCTGGCCCTCGACCTGGTGGCCCGCGCCGTCAGGCGGCAGATGGTCTTTCAAACCCTGACCATGCCGGGCGAGGACCCGATCGTGGCACCGGCCGACCTCCCGTTCTGCGCCCGCGAGCGTCTCACCGAGCCGGGATGGCCGCGGGCGGCCTTCATCGAACACTCCCTGGCCGGTGATCCCACCAACTGGTGGGCGCCCGACGACGCGTGCGTCCAGGCGATGCTGCGCTCGGCCGGTCTGAAGCTGACGGGCAACCCGGGGCACGAGCTGTACGTCTGCGAGCCGGCAGCCGACGTGCAGCCCACGGCCGGGCTGCGGGAGGCCGAGCTGCGCTCGGCCCTCCGGCTCGAACGCTCAGCGTTCTGAGCCGGCTCCCCGCTCTTCCAGCCAGCGGAAGTAGACCCCGTAACGGATCGATCCCGATGTGTTGATGCCGCCGGTGTGCAACACCTCCGGACCCATCATCACGGCATCGCCGGGCTCGAGCTCGACGGCGGCCGGGCGACCGCCCGCGCGGATCAGCAGGCCGCCGTTGGCGGCCTCCCAGCGCGACAGCGGGACGCCCACGATCCGCAGATAGCGCCGTCCGCGCGCCCAGCCGGGCTCCTGATCACGGTGATAGGTGATCTCCGGCTGCGGGCCGACGTGCGGGAACTGCAGCAGGATCTGCGGGTCGCAGGGTTCGCCGGTACGCCAATCGGCGGGCAGCCCCTCGGCCAGGGCGAGAATGCGCGGGTCGTAGACGAGGTGGGGGAACCAGTGGGCGCTCCACAGCCACCCCCCGATTTCGGCGGCGTCGGCACCGCGCTCCAGGAGGTCGAGGTGCAGCGCGCGCAGCGCGTCATCAATCAGGTGCGCCGCGACCACCCCGCGCCGGACCTCCACCTGCCGCCTGCGGTGGACGGCCGGTGGCCGCGCGCGCGCGCGGCCGCGCGCATCGTGCCTGACCGGAATGCTCACGGTGTCGCGCTACCCCCTCCCAACGTCGATAACCGCCAGCCTCGGGGGGTAGCCGTCAACCATGCCCCCCCGTGCCCGACAGGTCGCGACGGCCCAGGCTGCCTACTATCTTCCGACAGCCGTCGTGCCGTTCGTCAGCCGCCGGCTGTTTGAGTCAGTCACCGGACCAAAGCTTGAGTGGTGGCTTGTCCTGACCGTCGGCTCGCTCGTGGGGACGATCGGGGGCTCAGTCGGCGCCGCGGCGACGCGGGGCCGGGTTACCTTCGAGACTCGGATCCTCGGCGCCGGCTCCGCCGCGAGCTTGGCGGCCATCGACATCGTCCACGTAGCCCGCCGTCGCATCTCCCCCGTCTACCTCCTGGACGCGTCGATCCAGCTGGCGTTGCTGGCAGCGTGGCTGCGCGCCACCGACGTCTCAGCGGAGCCTCGGCCAGGTAGCCGGCAAGACTCTCGTTGACCGACCGCGTCACCTCTGGGGTGCGTCGGCGAATGAGGCCCAGATCTCGCCGAGGTCGGGACCGAATTCGGCGAGCCATTGCAGGTGCTCGGCACTGACCGCCTCCAGAAGCTTGCTCCCGAGAGACGTCAGCTGCACATGGACTCGACTGAGTGAAACATCGTCGCGGATGCGCCGGACAAGGCCGGCCTGCTCGGCGCGATCGACCAGCCCGACGACGCTGTGGTGGCGCAACAGCAGTGTTTGGGCCAGCTCGGTGACCGTCGGTCCGTCGGCATTTCCGGAGGTCCGGATCGCCAACGTCAACTGTACCTGCGCGGGGGTGAGACCATGCTCACTCGCGCGCTGCTCGGCCCAGGCGAGATAGCGACGGACACTCGCACGCAGCGCGGCCAGCCGCGTATAGTCGGCATCGTCGAGAGCCGGTGAGCCCCGCGGGCGCCGCCTCTCGGCCGTCGGCGCTTGCCGGCGTGTGCGTGCCATCCTCCCCCTAAACGTATTTAATCGTGACTCGTATCGCGCCACGATAGCAGTGAGGAACCGTCGCGCCCGACCGGGCGCTCCCCGCCGGTGATCGCGGGCTTCCCTCGGTGGGCGTGGCGTGCGGCACGCCACTCGTCGGTTCATATCGTTACGCGATGTCGTAGTACGATAGGCGTGAATATGGTTCACCGCGACCAGTGCAATGGGTGCCGAGCTTGATGAGGGCGCCACAGCGAGCGGCGCCGAACGACTCGACGCCGCGCCCGGAGACTCTCGGAGACTTCACCGTCGACGCGCGGATGCTGCGGATCACGGCATGGGCGGTGCCCGTCGGCCTGATCGGCGCGGGTCTGGCTCTTGCGCTGTTGCGGTTGATCGGGCTGATCACCAATCTGGTCTTCTACCGGCGCTGGAATACGCATCTCGTGGCGCCGGGCGGCGGTCCACATCATCCTTGGGTGCTGGTGTTGCTGGCACCTGTCGCCGGCGGTGTGATCGTCGGTGTGATGGCGCGGTTCGGATCGGAGAAGATCCGTGGTCACGGGATGCCCGAGGCGATCGAGGCGATCCTCGTCGGGCAGAGCCGCGTCCAGCCCCGGGTCGCGCTGCTGAAGCCGATCTCGGCGGCGATCAGCATTGGCACCGGCGGACCATTCGGCGCCGAGGGACCGATCATCATGACCGGAGGCGCCGCCGGGTCGATCCTCGCGCAGCACCTGCACCTGTCCGCTGACGAGCGCAAGACGCTGCTGGTGGCCGGCGCCGCGGGCGGCATGGCGGCGACGTTCAACGCGCCGATGGCGTCGGTGCTGCTCGCCGTGGAGCTGTTGTTGTTCGAGTGGCGACCGCGGAGCTTTGTGCCGGTGGTCGCAGCGGTCGCGACGAGCACCGTGACCCGGGGGGCGCTGCTGGGCACAGGCGCGATCTTCGCGCTGCCGATGATCCACGTGCACCTGCATGCGACGACCGAGCTGCTGTGCGTCCTGGCCGGCGTCCTCGGCGGCCTGTTGGCAGTCATCGCGACCGGCCTGGTGTACGCCTCCGAGGATGCCTTTCACCGCCTCCCCATGCATTGGATGTGGTGGCCGGCGCTGGGCGGGGTGATCATCGGCGCGGGCGGATTGATCGAGCCCCGCGCCCTCGGTGTCGGATATGACGTCATCGATCAGCTGCTCACCGGCCATGCCGGTCTCTCACTGATCATCGGGATCTTGATCGTCAAGACCGCCATCTGGAGCCTGTCGCTGGGATCCGGGACCTCGGGTGGGGTGCTGGCCCCGGTGTTCATGATCGGCGCCGCGCTCGGCGCCCTCGAAGGCCATGTCCTGCCGCCCGTTCTCCCGGGGTTCTGGGCGCTGGCCGGTCTGGCGGCCGTGCTCGGCGGCGTGATGCGGTCACCGCTCACCGGCGTCGTGTTCCCGCTCGAGCTCACCCATGCGTGGCCGCTCCTCCTGCCCCTGTTGATCGCCGCGACCTCCGCCTACGCGCTCTCCACCCTCGTGCTCAAGCGATCGGTCCTCACCGAGAAGATCGCCCGCCGCGGCCTCCATCTCACCCGCGAGTACTCCGTCGACCCGCTGGAGGTGATCCTCGCCCGCGACGTCATGCGCGACGACGCTCCTCATCTGAACGGCGGGGTGCGGCGCCACGACTGGCCGGGGCTCGCCGAGGACGTGGTCTATGCCGACGACACGCTGCGCCATGTCGCCAACCAGTTCGCCATCGCCGGAATCGATGCCGCGCCGGTCGTGGAACGCGCGGATCCACGCCAGGCGATCGGCGTGATCACTGTTTCGGGCTTGCTCGAGGCACGCCTTCGCGACCACCAGGAGGAGCACCACCGCGAACGCTTGTTCAACCTCCGGCGAGCCAGGCGCGACATGGCGCGCTCGTGAGCGCGCGCACTCACCTTGGGCTGCTGCTCCTCGATGGGCTGATCGTCCGGCGGGTGGGCGTCGGCGGCCGCTTCGGCGCAGAGCTGCTCGGAGACGGCGACCTTCTCCGGCCGTGGCGGAATCCGGCGAAGACGAGGGCGACCGCTCTCCCGCGAGCCGGCCGCCGGCGAGTCGCTGCCGTGCGCCGCCCCGACGGTGACCAAAGCGCTCGGCGGGAGCTCGCCGAGCGCACTTCCGCGCGCGGCGCTGGACGGGCACGGACTCGGCTGCCTTGACGCGGAAGCCCGCCGGATGGCCGCTACGGAGGCTCCGGGCTCGTCGGGTCGGTGAGGGCTCGCTCACTGCGGAGCGCCGGCGAGCCGTACCCTGGCCTGAGTGCTCGGCGGGCCGCTGGGATCGTCGATCTGCAGGGGCCCGCGCCGGAGATGGACCGACAGGTAGCGCAGCCCGTCGGCGCCCGCGACGATCCGCCGGCTGGCGCGCTTGGCGATGAGGAGCGCCTGGTGAGGACCGAGCCGGTGCTCGTGTCCGTCGATGGTCGCCGATCCTGAGCCTTCGACGACGATGATGAGGACGTCGCGCTCCGCGTTGACATGGTCCGTCACTCCGGCGCCGGCAGGCCAGACGAGCAGCGTTGCGTTGAGGTCCTCACTGGCCATGCCCCACACCGGACCGTGCCCCTCGAGGCGCGACATGTCGACCGCTTGGATGGGTTGGTGACTCACGGCTTCATCGATGCCTGCTCGAGGCCTTCGACTTCGACGACGCATCCGGCCGCGTCGGGATCCTCAGGGATGAACCGTGTCAGCCGCGCGGGAGCGTCGAGTCCATCCAACAGGCCGCGGGTGATTCCGCGATGCAGGGCGCAGACCACCGGTTGGTTGGCGCGGACCGCCTCGCGATACGGACAGTTGCGCAGCCGATAGACGACTCGTCCGGCCTCTTGTCGCTCGCGTTGAGGTGCAAACCCCAGTGCGGCCAGGGCACGGCCCAGCGCCTCCTCGGGCGGCGAGCCGGTGTGATCACCCGGCAGCTCACCACCGAGCTCGCGGCCGGCCCGCTCGATCTCGCGCAGCCGCGCCGGACGGGCAGGAGTGCTGCGGGCGAGCCATCGCGCCAGCTGGGTGTAGGCGTCGGGCGGCTCTCCCCCAGGTCGGGCATCGGGCGACACCGACCAGCCGTCGCGCGGCCGCCCGCGCGGCTGAGGCACACGCTGGCGGGCGATGAGCCCCGCGTCCTCCAACCGCTCGAGGTGAACCCGCACCCCGCTGGGGTGAAGCGTCAGCTCCGTGGCCAGCTCACCGGTGCTGGCAGGCCGGCCAAGCCGCGAGAGCCGAGCGAACAGCCGGGCGCGGGTGGGCTGGGCCAGAGCGTCGTCCGGACCGTCGCGGGCTAGCGGAGCCACGCGGCGGAGTTTCTCATACGCACCCTCGGAAAAGTACCCACGGGCGATATTTTTACTAGTCTGCCTCGTGAAAAGCTAGCGGAAGGAGTTGCCACCGTGGCGTACGTCATCGCCGAACCATGCATCGGGGTCAAGGACAACTCGTGCGTGGAGGTCTGCCCGGTCGACTGCATCCACCCCACCCCCCACGAGCCCGGCTACGACCAGGCCGACCAGCTGTACATCGATCCGGACGAGTGCATCGATTGCGATGCCTGCGTGGAGGCGTGCCCCGTCGATGCGTGCTTCGCCGAGGACCAGGTACCCGGCGAGTGGCAGCACTTCGTCGAGCTCAACGCCGCCTTCTACCGCAACCAGCGCTGACGAGCCGAGCCGCGGCCGTCGATTCACCGATCACGGCTTGAAGACCATCAACACGAGGATCGCCAGGACGACGATCCCGGAGGCGTAGTTGACGGCGAGGGAGACCGGATCGTTGAGCAGTGAGCGAAGCTCGGGACTGGCCGGCGTGCGGTGCGCAGTGAGCTCGATGGCAAGGCGGCGCGCCCGCTTCGGCCGTCGGCCACCGACCGCGCCCAGCCCCAGGGCAACGATGTACAGGCCGATCGCGGCACTGACCCAGCCGGTGCCGTAGCTGAGGTGTTCGAGGTGGACGAGCCACAGGCCGAACCCCAGCAGTAACAGCGCGCCGATGCCGACGAGCACCACGCCAATACGCGTGAGCCCGAGCAGGAGGGCGATCTCCGACGGGCTCTCACGACGGCGGGCGACCTCGAAGGCAACACCGGCAAGGATGATCCCCGCGGCAAAGAGCAGCGCGCCCAGGAGGTGAAAGAACAGCGCAAGGTCATCCACGGCGGCGCGTCGGAGGCTAACCGACGCCCGAGCAAGTCACGTGGCGACCGCACGCCCTGGAGCGGCGGTCACCACGTGCCCGAGATCGGCATCGATGGCGGTTATCCAGCGATCTTGTGGTAGGCGGCGATCTGGGGGTCGGCGGAGGAAATCGCCGTGCACCCCTGCGCGATGGCCATCACCCCGTTGTTCGGGGTCACGGTGTAATCGGTGTTGTTGGGAATGTGCTCTGGATAGTTACCGTACGTAAACGGCTTGCAGAGCTGCTCGGTCTTGTAGTTCTTGATCGCCTTCAAGGCCTGATTGACACTCTTGAGCGTGTAGGCGCCCTTGACCTTCTGGAGTGCGCTCGCGGCCATCTCAGCATCAAGGAACCCCATCTGGCTGAACGTCCCGATCCCTCCCGACACGGACTTGCCGTACTTGGCGAGGATCGCCTTGTAGAGCTGCATCTCATGGCCGTTCGCCGTCGACGGCGGTGTCAGCTCCGCATTGACGAAGAACTTGTGGTTCCACTTCGGGCCCAACGCCTTGGCCAGGAAGTCGGTGTTACACGGCGTCGAGCACGACCACGCCTTCACCCGATCCTCCAGCCCCAGCTTCTGGGCCGCCTGCAGGATCACCAACGCCTCCGGCGGGGTGAAATTGAGCACCACCGCGCCATTCGGACCCGCCGCGTTGACGAGGTTGATGGCGACTGAGTTGGCGTCGTTGATCGGCACGTTCTCGGTCATCGTCTTGATCGGGACATGCGCCGCGGCCGCGATCGCCGTGGGACCCGCCGCGATGTACCCCGTTCCGGGCACGTTGGACTGGTCAAAGGCGATCTTGTCGGGCTTCAGGCTCAGCACGTACTGCGTCGCGCCGTCCGAGCTGTAGCGCGGGCCCATGTTCACCGACGCGCTGTTCGGCGTCGACCAGCACTCCGGCGCGATTCCCGCTCCCAGCTCGAACACCCCCAGCTGCTTCCAATACGCCTGATCGATCGAACACTCGATGATGTCCGAGGTACCGACGATCCCAACCACATGGTCGCCCTGAATCAGCTTCTTCGCATCGGCGGCGATCTGCGACGGCTGGGTCTGATCGTCCTCGATGAAGTACTTCACCGGATGGCCATTGATTCCCCCGTTGGCGTTCAGGCACGTGAAGAAGGCCTGCGCCATATTCGCCTGGTCGGTGAAATCCGTCCCCGGCTGCTTGGTGTTGATCGTCCCGAGGTTGATCGGCGACCCCGAGGCCGCCTTGCCCGGCGTCGGCCCGCACGACGACACGTCGACACTGCCCGACCCACTTCCCGACCCACTTCCCGACCCGCCTGACGCGCTGCTCGAACTCGAGCTCGCACCCCCGGCCGCTGAACTGCTCGAGCTCGAGCTTCCGCTCCCGCATCCGGCCAGGGCGAATAGCACGATGCCGCAGATCAACGCAAGACTCAGCCGCCGTCGTGGCAGCCCGTCACTCATACGCATGTGTCCTCCTCGTTTCTCACACTCGTTGCGAGTCGGCGGAATCCTAGTTGTTAGCGAGATTGTGTGCAATATTGCAGCCGCGGACGTGGCCGTGTGCACGGACCGAGGTGCCGGAACCGGGACATGGGCCTCGAAGGTGCTGAGGCCCGGAGGAGTTTCAGCGCGTGGAGCAGGTCGACAACACAAGCGCCAGCCGCCGTACCGAGGATCGCCTGCGAGCGGCGATCGTCGACGGTCGCCTTCAGCCCAACGAACGCCTGATCGAGAGTGATCTGGCCCGCTCGCTCGGGGTCAGTCGAACCGTGGTTCGTGCCGCGCTGGTGGGGCTCGAGCACGAGGGACTCGTCGAGCACGAACGGCACCGCGGAGCGCACGTTCGCTTCGTCGAGCTCGGCGAAGCGATCGAGATTCAGGAAGCGCGCGCGGTCCTCGAGGGCCTCGTCGCGCGGCTCGCGGCCCGGCGCGCCTGCGCCCGCGACGTCGAGAGCCTCCAGGCGATCCTGGGCGAGATGCAGCGCTTGCGCGAAGCCGACGATCTCCTCGGCGTCTCCGATGAGAACGCCAAGCTCCACCGGCGGTTGCTCGAGATCAGTGGACATCAGACAGCGTCGCGCCTGATCGAGGCGCTCAACTCACAGATCGTGCGCTTCCAGTACCGGACCATCCTCCTGCCCGGACGCAGCGAGCGCTCGGCCGCCGAGCATGCGGCGATCGTCGCCGCGATCGCCGATGGCGACGCCGACGGCGCCGAGGACGCGATGCGGGCGCACCTGTCGCATATCGCCGACGCGATGCGCCGCTCCCAGACCGGCGAGGGCGGTCAGGCCTCGCCGGTGAGGTAGGTGACGACCATGTCGGAGAGCATCTGCCGATAGTGGTCGCGGCGCTCGGGGCTCGTGAGGTCGCGATCAAACAGCGCGCCGAACGTGTACTGGTTGGCGACGCGAAAGACGCAGAATGCGCTGATCATCATGTGCAGGTCGACGGCGTCGATGTCACGGTGAAAGACGCCCGCTGAGCGACCCCGCTCCAGGATCTCGCTGATGAGCTCGATCGCCGGGCTGTTGATGCTGGGAAAGCTGGTCGAGCGCTTCAGGTGCTCGGCTCGGTGAATGTTCTCGATGCTGACCAGGCGGACGAACTCCGGGTTTGCCTGGTGGTGGTCGAACGTCAGCTCGGCGAGACGGCGGATCGCCGCGATCGGGTCGAGGTGCTCGACGTCGATGCTCTGCTCGGCGCGCCGGATCCCCGCGTAGGCCTGCTCCAGCACGGCGATGAACAGCTCCTCCTTGCCCGCGAAGTAGTAGTAGATCATCCGCTTGGTGGTCCGTGTTCGGGCGGCGATCTTGTCCACCCGTGCTCCGGCGTAGCCGGCGTCGGCGAACTCCTGGGCGGCGACCTCCAGGATCTCGGCCCGCGTCTGCGCGGCGTCACGCTGGCGGGGAGCGCCGGGCCCCGCGCCGTGTCTCGCCATCGTCATGGAGCGTCGTGGCGGGTCAGCCGGGACACGGGCCGATCTTAGGCGCAACCGGTTTGAACTTCGCCCGCCGTGGTAATGAACTATCTAGTACGTTCATGGCAACGAAACTTGATCCCCCCTACCGCGTCGGACTCATCGGTGCCGATATCGGACCGTCGCTCAGTCCCGCCCTGCACGAGCGCGAGGCTCGCGAGCTCGGCCTCGATTACGCGTACGAGCGCATCGACATCACCGAGCTCGAGCTGCCGCAGCGGCGTGTCGGCGAGCTTTTGAGCATCGCCCGCAACCTCGGCTATCGCGGGGTCAACGTCACCCATCCCTGCAAGCAGACGGTGATCGACCATCTCGACGCTCTCTCCGACGACGCCGCCCAGCTGAGCGCGGTCAACACCGTCGTCTTCACCCCCACGGCAGCGGTCGGCCACAACACCGACTGGCCCGGCTTCGAGCGCAGCTTCGCGCGCGGGCTCCCGGACGTCTCGCTGGACCGCGTGGTGCTCCTCGGAGCCGGTGGCGCCGGCTCCGCCGCCGCTCACGCCGCCCTGTCGCGCGGCGTCGCGCGGCTCGTCGTCGCCGACCGGCGCCCCGATCAGGCCGGGCGGCTCGTCGCCTCGCTGGCGCAGCGCTACGGAGCGGATCGCGTGGCCATCTGCGATCGGCTGGCCGCCGAGTGCCCCCGCGCCGACGGGCTGATCCACGCCACCCCGACGGGAATGGCCGGTCATCCCGGGATGCCCCTCGATCCCGAGCTCGTGCACGAGCACCTGTGGGTCGCCGAGGTCGTCTACCGCCCGCTCGAGACCGAGCTGCTCCGTCACGCGCGCGCGATCGGCTGCCGCACGCTCGACGGCGGCGGGATGGCGGTCTTCCAGGCCGCGCTGTCGTTCGAGCTGTTCACCGGACACACCCCCGACGTCGAGCGGATGCTGCACCACTTCGCCGCGATGTCTGACCGCGAAGCGGCCGTGACGGCCGGCGAGGTTGATCGCTAGCCATGCGCCACGGCATCGCCACCGTCTGTCTGAGCGGCACGCTCGAGGACAAGCTCGCCGCCGCCGCGCACGCCGGCTTCGACGGCGTCGAGATCTTCGAACCCGACCTGATCGGATCGCGGCTCTCGCCCGAGCAGATCGGCACCGCGGCCGCCGAGCTGGGGCTGAGCATCGACCTCTACCAACCGTTTCGCGATTTCGAGGGTGTGACCCCGGATCGGCTCGAGGCCAACCTGCGCCGGGCCGAGGCCAAGTTCGACGTCATGCAGCGACTCGGGGCCACCACCGTGCTCGTCTGCTCGAACGTCTCGCCCGACGCGATCGACGATGACGCGCTGGCCGCCGAGCAGCTGCAGCTCCTGGCGCAGCGGGCCGCGGCGCGCGGCCTGCGGGTCGCCTACGAGGCGCTGGCGTGGGGCCGGCACGTCAACGAGTACGACCACGCGTGGCGGATCGTCCGCGCCGCCGACCATCCGGCGCTCGGCGTCTGTCTTGACAGCTTTCACATCCTCTCGCGCGGGACCGATCTCGACGAGATCGCCGGGATCCCGCCCGAGAAGCTGTTCTTCGCCCAGCTCGCGGACGCTCCTCATCTCGTCATGGACGTCCTGCAGTGGAGCCGGCACTACCGCTGCTTCCCCGGCCAGGGCGGGTTCGCGTTGGCCGACTTCACCGACCGCCTGCTCGCCGCCGGCTACGCCGGGCCCCTCTCCCTCGAGGTGTTCAACGACGTCTTCCGCCAGGCCGACCCGGAGCGGATGGCCGTCGATGCCCGGCGGTCGCTGCTGATCCTCGAGGAGCAGGTGGCCCGCCCCGATCGCAACCGGAGCCCGCTGCCCCCGGCCGCCGCCCTGCGCGGCTACGCGTTCGTCGAGCTGGGTGTCGGGCCGGCGTCGGTCGCGGCCACGCAGGGGCTGCTGCACGCGATGGGCTTTGCCCAGGCGGCCACCCATCGCAGTAAGCCGGTCACCCTGTGGCACCAGCAGGACGTCCGCATTCTCCTCAACGCGGGCGCCGCCGGCGGGCGAGGGATCGCCGCCATCGCGGTCGAGAGCGCCGACCCCGGCCGCTCCACGCGGCGGGCGGAGGCGCTGCTCGCGGGGGTGCTCGATCGCCGGCGCGGGCCCGACGAGGCCGACCTGGCCGCCGTCGCCGCTCCCGACGGCACCTCGATCTTCTTCTGCGCCAGCGCCCCCGAGTGGCAGACCGACAGCTGGCTCTCCGATTTCGAGCCGCTGGCGAGCAGCACCCCGGGGGCAACCGGGATCGATCGGATCGACCACGTCGCGCTCGTCCAGCCGTTTGATCTGTTCGACGAGGCGGCGCTGTTCTACCGCTCGGTGCTCGGACTGGAGCCGCGCGACAGCGTCGAGCTGGCCGCACCGGCCGGGCTCGTGCGCAGTCGCGCCGTCACGACCGCCGACCACCGAGTGCAGTTGGCGCTCAACGTCCCGCTGCTGGCCCCTCACCCCGAGGAGCCGTCGGGCATGCAGCACATCGCGCTCGCCTGTCCGGACGTCCTCGCGGCGGCGCGGCGGATGCGGCTCCACGGTGTGCCGCTGCTCCCGATTCCGGGCAACTACTACGACGATCTCGCAGCCCGCTACCCCCTGGCCCCGGAACGGCTCGCGGCGCTACGCGAGCTCGACGTCCTCTACGAGCGGTCTGCCGACGGCGGCGAGTTCCTGCATTTCTACACCCCGACGGTCGACGGCCGTCTGTTCTTCGAAGTGGTGCAGCGCCGCGGCGGCTACGCCGGCTATGGCGCGTCCAACGCGCCGGTGCGGATGGCGGCCCAACGCGCGGCCGCGCCGGGGTGGAGTCACCGTCACGAACCGCAGGCAAACGAAAGGGAGAGAGACCATGGAGAGCAGCGGGCAGTCGGATAGTCCGAGCCGGGGAGCAACCGGCAAGACGCCACGCCGGGCGGCGCTGGCCGCCTGGATCGGGAGCGTCCTGGAGTACTACGACTTCTTCATCTACGGAACGGCGGCCGCGCTCGTGTTCGGCAAGGTCTTCTTTCCCACCTCGAGCCCGGCGGCCGGGACCCTGCTGTCGTTCGCCACCTATGGCGTGGCCTACGTTGCCCGTCCGGTGGGCGCGCTGTTCATGGGCCATCTCGGCGACAAGTACGGCCGCAAGCGGGTGCTCGTGTTGACGGTCACCCTGATGGGCGTGGCGACGTTCCTCGTCGGCTGCCTGCCCACCTACGCGGACATCGGAGTGTGGGCGCCGGTGCTGCTCGTCGCTCTGAGGCTGTTGCAGGGCCTGGCCGCCTCGGGCGAGCAGGCGGGAGCCAACTCGCTCAGCCTCGAGCACGCCCCGGAGGGGCGCCGGGCGCTGCACACGAGCTTCACCCTCGGCGGCACCCAGGCGGGCCTGGTGATCGCCACCGCGCTGTGGCTGCCGATCGGAGGGTTGCCCGAGCATCAGCTGCTGACCTGGGGTTGGCGGATCCCGTTCTGGCTGAGCGCGATCGTGACCATCGCCGGCCTCGTGATCAGACGCAAGCTCGACGACAGCCCCGCCTTTCGCCAGACGGCCGAGGAAGGCGTGCTCACGGTGCCGCTGGCCGACCTGCTGCGCGAGCACCGCGCCGACGTGCTGCGCGTCGCCTGCGGCGCGCTCGCGTCCACCGTCAGCACCATCTTCGCCGTCTACGCCCTCTCGTTCGCGGTCAACACGGTCGGCCTCGACGACACCACGATGCTGTGGGTGTCGATCACCGCCAACCTCGTCGCGCTGGCCGCCATCCCGGCGTGGGCCATCCTCGCCGACCGGATCGGACGCCGGCCCGTCTTCATCTTCGGCGCGCTCGGCAGCGGCGCCCTGATGTTCGCCTATCTGGGGGCGATCGCCTCCGGCGACTACGCCCTCATCTTCGTGGCGGCGATCCTCATGTCGGGCGTCGTCTACAGCGCCCAGAACGGCATCTGGCCGGCGCTGTACGGAGAGATGTTCCCGACGCGGGTGCGCCTCTCCGGCATGGCGATCGGTACCCAGGTCGGGTTTGCCCTCGGCGGGCTGGCCCCCACGGTCGCCGACGCCATCGCCGGAAAGGGGACCTCGGGGTGGGTGCCGGTGGCCGGTCTGACGCTGGCCTGCAGCGTCGTGGCGGCGATCGCCGTGGCGTCAGCCCGCGAGACCTGCCGGGACAGCCTGGAGCGCATCGACGGCCGCACCCGGGTCCGGGCGCGGGAACGGATGTCGAACCTGATCCCGTCGGCCCACCGGGCGCCGGGCCCCGATCAGGCGACCGGAGCCTCGACGCAACAGCCCTGAGATCGCGTGATCGCGATCAGGCGACGGTCGTGGTGTTCTGGCGGACGGCGTCAGCCCAGCGCGTCGAGCGCCGCCTGCACGTCGGTGTCGCCGGCGTTGACGTAGAGAATCCGCCGGACGGCGATCCCCGCCTGCAGCAGATGGTCGAGCACCGCCGCGACGTCGGCGCGCGGAACCTCGTCTCGGAACGGCTCGAGGTCGATCCGCACCCGGCCGGTGCCGGGGTCGTCGGTGAGGCGCCCCGGCCGCACGATCACCCACTCGCGGTCGCTCGCCGCCAGCGCGGCATCCGCCTGCGCCTTGGCGCGCAGGTAGACGCTGAAGACGTCATCATCCGACGGGGGGTCCTCCGCGCCGACCGAGCTGATCATCAGGTAGCGCCCCACGTCGGCCGCCACGGCCGCCTCCAGCAGCTTGATCGCGCCGTCCCGATCAACGGTCCACTTGCGCTCAGCGCCGCTGCCCGCCCCCGCGCCGGCGGCGAACACGACCGCCGAGGCACCGGCGATCGCGGTGGCGATCTCCGCCACCTCGGCCTGCTCGAGATCGAGCTCGACCGGCCGGCCACCGGCGGCGCGAACGTCGGCGGCGTGGTCGGGATTGCGGATCAGGCTGACCACCGTCTCTCCGCGGCCGCTGAGCCGGCGGGTCAGGTGCAGCGCGATCTTCCCGTGTCCTCCGGCGATGGCCACCACCATCGCTTGAGCCTAACCGAGCGAGAGGCCCCTGTCAGGCCCGCGGGTCGACGTAGCTCGGATGCACCGGGGTCGGCACGGCCGTGACCGCGTCGGGATCGATCTCACGTCCCCGATCGTCGATGAAGCCGACGTGGACGGGCCGGCCGGTGGCGCGGGCGCGTCGCTCGATCGTCGGTCCGTCGTCGCGCGGCAGGTGGCGGTCCCCCCATAGCTGCAGCGCGCCGAGCGCGACGTGCAGATCACGGCCGGCGGGCGTCAGCTTGTAGGCGTGGCGCACCCGGTGGCCGGGGTCGCGATACGGCTCTCGGGTCATCACGCCGTAGGCGACGAGCGTCGTCAGGCGCTCGGTCAGCACATCGGACGCGATGCCCAGCGCGTCTCGGAACTCGGCGAAGCGGGTCGTCCCGTCGATCGCCTCGCGCAGGATCAGGAGGGTCCAGCGCTCCCCGAGCACGCCCAGGGTGCGGGCGATCGAACACGGGTCGTCGGGCAGCTTGCGCTTGGCGGTCACGTTGCCAGAGTCTAGAACAATCTGAATTGGAAGATCAAAGTGCTCCTCTCCTTTTGCGCCGGGGATATACGCGCCGGCCCGCTCATTCTGGCTTGGAATTTCAGAGCCAGACTGCTATCCTCTGTCGTGTTCGATTGCTCAAGAGAGATGGTGCCATGAAGACCGATTTTCACCCCAACTACGTCGCTGCCCACGTGCAGTGCACGTGCGGCAACGAGTTCACGACCCGCTCCACCACCGGAGACATCCATATCGAGGTCTGCTCCAACTGCCATCCGTTCTACACCGGCCGGCAGAAGCTGATCGACAGCGGTGGCCGCCTGGAGCGCTTCAACCGCCGGGTCGCCAAGGGCCGCCAGCGCCGGCTCGCGCACGCCGCGTAGCCGCCGGGTCACATCGAGACGGCTCGTCGCTGAGATGATGCGGCGAGCGTGGACGAGCACGGCCCCCACAAGCTCGCCACCGTCGCCCGGGCATGGACGCGACTCGGTCTGACCGGGTTCGGCGGCCCTCCCGCCCATGTCGCCCTCCTGCGGCGGCTGGTGACGGGCCGCGGCTGGATGGACGCTCGCGAGTTCGAGGACGCCAACGCCGCCTGCGCGATGCTGCCGGGGCCGGCCTCGACCCAGCTGGCGATCTTCTGCGCCTACCGCGTCGCCGGCGCCCCGGGCGCGGTCGTCGGCGGGCTGGGCTTCGTGACCCCGGCGGTCGTGCTCGTCCTCGCGCTGTCGATGCTGTTTCTCGCCCACACCCCGCCGCTGTGGGTGCGGGGAGCGGGCGCCGGTGCCGGGGCGGCGGTCGCCGCGGTCGCCGTCGACGCCGCCCGCGGCCTCATGCGTCCGAGCTTTGCCCGGGTCCGAGGGGCGCGCTCACGGGCGCTCCCGTGGGTCGCGTACCTGCTCGCCGGGATGGCGGCCGTGGTCGTCATCGCGCCGTATCTGGTGATCGTCCTGCTCGGCTGCGGCGTGCTCGAGCTCGTCCGTCGCCACCCGCCCCGCGTCATGGCGGGCCTGCACCTCGGACCGGTCGCGCTGGGTGGCGCCGCCGTCGCGCCGGCCGGCGTCGCCGCCCTCGCCTGGACGGCGTTCAAGGTCGGCGCCCTGGCCTTTGGGGGCGGATTCGTGATCATCCCGCTGATGCAGGGCGACGCCGTGCACGCCTACCACTGGATGAGCAACGGCCGGTTTCTCAACGCGGTGGCGCTCGGACAGATCACGCCCGGCCCCGTGGTGGCGACGATCGCCGCCGTCGGGTACGCCGCCCACGGCCTCGCCGGCGGGCTGCTGGCCGCCGCCGTTGCGTTCGCGCCGTCGTTCTCGTTCATCCTGCTCCTCGGCGGCCGCTTCGAGCGCCTGCGCCAGAACGCGCGGGCACGGGCCTTTCTCGACGGCGCCGGACCGGCGGCGATCGGCGCCATCCTCGGGGCCGCGATCATCCTCGCCGGCGCGCTGGCCGACGCCTGGCAGGACGCCGTGCTCGTCGCGGCCGGCGTGGCGCTGCTCGTCCTTCGCCGCGGGGTGGTGACGACGCTGCTGGCCGCCGGCG
Source organism: uncultured Solirubrobacteraceae bacterium (assembly GCA_963744845.1). GTDB lineage: Bacteria > Actinomycetota > Thermoleophilia > Solirubrobacterales > Solirubrobacteraceae > Palsa-465. Next base: position 29,315 of record CAVUVE010000004.1, on the reverse strand, counting down.
CCGTCGGCGTCGTCGCCGCGCTCGCCGGCGCTCCGCTGCCCGCGGCGTGACGCTCAGCCGCGATCAAGCCAGCGCGTGACGAGCTCTCCGAGGGCCTCGATCCCGGCTCCGAGATCGCCGGGCGCCGTGTCCTCGGCGCGAGCGTGGCTGACGCCGTCGATCGAGGCCACGAACAGCATCACCGCGGGGATCCCGGCCTGAGCGAGGGCGGCGCTGTCATGGAGCGGACCCGAGATGAGCGGCTCGCCGCCGCCGGTCGCCGCACCCGCCTCGGCGATCAGCCCCGGCTCGAAGTGGACGGGGTCCTGGCGATAGAGGTCGACGATATGCGCCGGGCAGGATGACTCGGCGGCGAGGCGATGCGCGTGGGCGTCGAGCGCGGTGAGCGGCTCGAGCTCGTGGTGGCGGAGGTCCAGCGTCAGCTCGCAACGCTCGGCGACGGCGGTCGCGATCATCGGATCGGACTGGATGCGCCCGACGGTGGCCAGGCCGTCCGCGTCCTGCGCGCGCTGACAGACGGCGGCGACGAAGGTGGCCGCCGCGCGCACCGGATCGTGGCGGTCGGCCATCGCGAGGGCTCCGGCGTGACCGGCCGTGCCCGCGAACGTGATCCGATGGCGGCGCACCCCGAGACAGCCGGCGACGGCGGCGATGGACCGGCCCTCGCGCTCGAGCCGCGGGCCCTGCTCGATGTGCAGCTCGGCGGCCGCGACGACGGGGGCGAGCCGCGGGCTCGGTGTCCCCAGGGCGGCGGGGTCAAACCCGTACTCGGCGACGACGTCGCGCGCGGGCGCGCCGTCGTCGGCGGTCAGGCCGGCCAGCTCGTCGGCCGTCAGCGCGCCGGTCGCCGCCGAGGAGCCGAGCAGCGAGCGCCCGAAGCGCGTGCCCTCCTCGTCGGCCCAATCGACGACGGCCAACGTCCGGCGCCGGCGCGGCCGGCGGGCGGCCGCCGCCAGCACCCCGAGGCCGGCGTGGACGCCGAGGATGCCGTCCAGCCACCCGCCGCCGGGGACGCAGTCGCTGTGGCTGTGCACGAGCACCGTCTCCTCGCTGTCGCCGGCCAGCACGTACCAGGTGTTGGCGAAGGCGTCGCGCTCGATGCGCACGTCGGGCCCGGCCGCCCGAGCGATGTCGTCGAGCCGGCTGCGCTCGGCGACCCACGGCTCGCGCCACGCCTCGCGGCGCCCGCCGCTGCGCTCGTCGGTGGCGCGCAGCTCGGCGATCACCGCCGCGGCGTCGATCATCCGGGCGGGTTCGCGGATCAGCTCCATGGTGGAGCAGTGCACGCCGCCGCCGTTGTTCTGCAGCTCGTCGTAGGGAATCGTCAGGACCTCGACCCCGGCTGCGCTCAGCCGCTCGGCGGTGCGCGGGCTGCCCTGGGCCATCAGCACCCGCCGGGGCGCCAGTGCGAGCAGGTTCAATCCCCACTCCTCGCTCGGATCGGCGTGCACGAGCTCGATCTCCATCCGCTCGAGCTCGGTGAGAAAGTCGTAGGGCAATCCCGCGGTGTGCACGAGCGCGAGATCGGTGTCGAGCATCGCCAGGTGCAGGTCGAGGTGGATCGTGTAGCCGGCGAGGGGCACGACGATCAGCCGCCACCCGATCCGCGCCAGGATCTCACGCAGCTGCTCGGCGCCCGCCTCGTTGCAGCGGATCGAGGTCCCGAGCGCGGCGACGCCGTCGCGGAGCTTGACGAACGACCCGCCTTCGAGGGTCGCCGAACCGGTGAGCGTCGCCAGCACGGGCAGTCCGGCGGCGGCGACCGTCCGGGTGATGTCGGCCTCCTCGCCGCGGCGCATGCGCACCGCCATGCGGCCGATGATCGCCCCGCCGGGCACGGTGACGAGCGGGTCGCGCACGTACATCGCCTTGGTGAAGCGATCGCTCATCGGCGGCGCCTCGATCACCTCGACGCCCTCGTCGCACAGCGTCGCGACCAGTCCGCGATGCTGCTCGGCCGCCCGCACGCGGTCGGGGGGCTCGCGCCGCGTCCAGTACCAGCCGCCGGCGGGATCGACGAGCGCCTCCAGCTCGGGATCCCAGGCTTCGGCGCGGATGCGATCAAGCGCGCCGCCGGGTGGCCGCACGAGGGCGACCTTCAGCGCGCCGACCTCGTCGTGGGCGCCCCACGGCCGGCCCCACACGGTCTCGATCTCGGCGTGAAACGGCGGATCGGCCGCCGTCTCCATGCGCGTCTGGTGCAGGTCGGCGGACATCGCGCACAGCCTATCGCCCTTGACCCACATACAACGATCGTGTACCTCTATGCACTGCACGGGGTCGGACGACAGAGAGGAACCGGATGGCAACGCAGGTCGCTGACGCACCGGGACTGGGCACGATCGAGCAGCGCTCGATCGACTGGGTGCCCGAGGACGAGCGCCACGGCAAGCTCTGGCACCAGGCGCCGCTGTGGTTTCTCGGCAACTTCCAGTACTTCTCGATTCCGATCGGGTTCATCGGCCCCGGCCTCGGGCTCAGCCTCGGGTGGACGATCGTCGCCGGCTTTCTGGGGCTCGTCGTCGGCACCCTGTTCATGGCCTTCCACGCCTCGCAGGGGCCGACCCTCGGCCTCCCGCAGATGATCCAGTCGCGCGCCCAGTTCGGCTACCGGGGCGTCGTCGTCCCGCTGTTCGCGACGCTCTTCACCTACCTGGCGTTCAACGTCACCGACCAGGTCCTCATGTCCTCCGGCCTCAACGCCGCGTTCGGCTGGAACGCCGACCTGGTGGCGATCGTCGTCGCCGTGCTGGCGGCGATCATCGCCATCTACGGACACGACTGGGTGCATCGCATCTTCCGCGCGATCCTGTGCGTGTCGCTGCCGCTGATGGTGATCGTCACCGTCGGGATCATCTTCGGCCTCGCCCACGGGTCCGCGCCGGCGCACCCGCTCGGCTTCAAGCTGGTCGCCTTCATGGCCGAGTTCTCGGCGGCCGCCGCCTACAACATCACCTACGCCCCGTATGTCTCGGACTACTCGCGGTATCTGCCGAGCGGCACGCCGCGGACGAAGATCGTCGCGTCGGTGTTCGTCGGCGCCTCGGGCGCGGCGTTCTGGCTGATCGCCGTCGGCGCGTTCCTCGCCATCCGCCTCGGCGCCACCGACGGGCTGCTCGGGATCAAGACCGCCGGCAACAACATCGTCCACCCACTGGGCGCGTTGACGGCGTTCTTCCTCGCCGCCGGCCTGGCGGCCACGATGGGCATGAACGCCTACGGCGGCATGCTCTCGACGCTGACCGCGATCGACTCGATCCGCGCGATCCGCCCCACGCGCTTCGCCCGGGTGCTGACGATCCTCGTCCTCACCGTCGTCTGGTACGCGATCGGCAAGGCGGTCACCGGCACCGCCGTCAACACCGTGCTCACCTCGCTGACGCTCATGCTCTACCTGCTCGTGCCGTGGACGGCGACGAACCTCGTCGACTACTTCCTCGTGCGGCGCGGTCACTATTCGATCGGCGACCTGTTCACCCCCAATGGCATCTACGGACGGTGGGGCCGCAACGGACTGATCGCCTATGCCCTCGGGTTCGTCGTCGAGATCCCGTTCATGGTCCTCAACGACATCGGCGGACACAGCTTCATCGGGCCGGTGGCCAAGCAGATCTCGGACGTCGACATCGCGTGGCTTGTCGGGCTGCTCGTCTCCGGCGTCAGTTACTGGCTGCTGTCACGCTCGACCAACGTCGGCGCCGAGCTTCAGACGGCCGCGTCGGATCATGCCGGCGTCGTCGACGTGATCACCTGACGTGCCCTCGCCCCCGATCGGCGGCGCTGCCGCCCAGCCACCGCCGCGCCCCCAGATTCGCTTCGGGGCGAGGCTGCGTCACGCCCGGGAGGCCAACCGCATGTCGCTCGGCAGCCCTGGCCCAGCGCAGCGGCGTGACCGCCAGCTTCCTGTCGCGCGTCGAGCGCGACGAGACGAGTCCCTCGGTCGCCAACCTGCTCGCCATCTGCGACGCGCTCGGCCTGCCGATCGCCGAGCTGTTCGCGATCCCGCAGACGACCCTCGTCCGCCGCGCCGACCGCACCTACCTCGATCAGCTGCCGAGCGCCGCCGACGTCGTCGACACCCTGCTCACGCCGGCGTGGGAGCGTCATGTGACGGTGCTCGAGACGGTGGCCGCGCCCGGCGGCTCGGGCGGCGAGGCTCTGTACACGATGCCCAGCCAGACCGAGGTCTGCTTCGTCCTCGAGGGCACCGTCGAGGTCTGCGTCGAGGACGAGCGACTGCTGCTGCACGACGGCGACGCGCTCACCTTCGGCGGCGCGGCCCCCCACACGTGGCGAAACGCCGATCCCGACCGCGGCGCGCGGATCCTGTGGATCCTCGCCCCCGGACTGCCCGATCCCCAGGGCCAGGCCCCGGGGCCACCGCTGCGCGCCGTGGCCGGCGGTGGGCCGCCGGACAGCCTAATCGGCGACCGCGTCCAGCTCGGCGAGGCTACGCCCGCGCGTCTCGGGACCGACGACGAAGGCGATGATGTACAGCAGCCACAGCACCGCGAAGCACTTGGCCAGCGTCGGCAGCCCGACCGAACCGATCAGCGTGCCGGTCAGGACCGGGCCGGCGATCGAGGGGATCCGTCCGGCGGCGACGCCGAGCCCGAAGCCGGTGCCGCGCACCGCGGTGGGAAACAGCTCGGCCACGTAGGTCTGCCCGATCGACCACGTCCAGCCGAGCAGACCGATGCCGAACAGCTGGGCGATCGCGAACACGGCCAGCGAGTGCGTGGAGAAGGCGACGATGCTGCTGCCGGCCAGAACGAGGGCGCCGGCGATCGCTGCCGGACGGCGGCCGAAGCGCTCGGCGGCCGCCGCGCCCGCGAACGGCCACACCGTCATCGCCGCGTAGAAGGCCATGGTCAGGGCGAGCGACTGGCGAAAGCTGAGACCGAAGGTGCTGAGCATGTACTTCTGCAGGAACACGAGAAAGCCCCAGTAGCCGACGGCGTTGGCGATGAAGATGAGCGAGGCGATGCCCAGGCGGCGGCGCAGCACGGGGTGGGCGAAGATCTCACGCGCCTGCCGGCGCGCGGTGCCGGACTGCTCGCGCCGCGCACGAGCGGCGGCATACGGCACCGATTCGCGCAGCGCGCGGCGCAGGACGTAGACGAGCGACGGCCGGGATCAGCGCCAGCACGAAGGTCAGCCGCCAGCCCGCGGCCGGCGCCACGAGCAGCGCGACGGCGAGCGCGATCAGCGCCCCCACCGCGTACAGGGAGAAGATCACGCCGCCGGCGCCGAAGGCCCGGCGCCGGGCGGGCCACGCCTCGACCGTGTAGGGCACGCCGACGGCCAGCTCGCCCGCTCCCCCCAGACCGGTGAGGAAGCGCAGGCCGGCGAACAGGCCGGCGCCCCCGGCCAGGCCGGAGGCCGCGGTCGTCAGCCCGTAGAGGGCGATCGAGGCGCCGAGCGTGTCCCTGCGCCCGAACCGGTCGGCGGCCCACCCGAAGGCGAACGTGCCCAGCGTGTAGCCGGCGAGCATCACCGACCCGATCACCCCCTGGGCGGTCGTCGACAGGCTGAAGCTGATCGCGATCAGGGGCAGGACGAAGGAGTAGATGTTCACCACGTAGGCGTCGAACAGGAAGCCGAGCCCGGCCGAGACGGCGATCAGCCGCGCCTGACGGGGTTCGACGGCGCCGTCGGTCGGCGCGGCGCTCGCGGGGATGTCGTGGGACGGCCGGTCGAGGACCGGCGCGGTGGTCAGATCGGTCATGGGTCTCCCGGGATCAGAGCGAGAGCAGGACGGAGCCGTCCTGCTCCCAGACGGTCAGTCGGCGCAGCCGGCGATCGGGGTCAAACAGCGTGCAGCCGGTGCGCAGGTCGTACTCGTAGCCATGCCATGGACATCGCAGGACGGCGACCGACTCGTCGGGCCGGTAGTCGCCGACGCCGGCCGCGCCCGCGCTGCCGTGGCTCAGACGCCCGCGCGACAGCGGCGCGCCATGGTGCAGGCAGCGGTCGACGAGCGCGTGCAGCGATCCGTCCTGCAGCCGGGCGACGACCGCGGGCAGGCGCCCGACGCGGGCGGCGCGCATCGTCCCGGGCGCCAGCTCGTCGCTGTCGCACACCGTCGTGACCTCCCCGGCCCGGCCGGCGGTCGCGGTCACGCCGGCAGCTTTCGGTAGACGGCGCGGGCGTTGGCGGCCAGGATCTTGCGCGTCAACGGCTCGGGCAGTCCGCCGGGAAGCGCCCGCAGCGGCGAGTCGAAGTCCCAGTGGGGATAGTCGCTGGAGAACAGGATGAGCTCGTCTGACTCCATCTGCTCGATCAGCCCGAGGAACTGGCGCGCGGTCATCTCCTCGATCGGCTGGGTGGCGAAGCGCACGTGCTCGCGGATCACGTCGGAGGGCTTGCGCTGCAGCCACGGCACCTCGGAGCGCAGCTCGCGCCACTGCTGGTCTGAGCGCCACATGATGTGCGGGACCCAGCTGAAGCCGCCCTCGATCATCGCCACCGTGAGGGCGGGGTGGCGCTCGAAGACCCCGTTGAAGACGAGGCTGACCGTCTGCGACATGAACACCTGGGAGACGAGCGTGTGCCACTCGGCGAACAGGCGATGGTGGCCCAGCGCGGTCGGCGAGTTCTCGGAGTGGTGGATGCCGACGACGAGGCCGTGGCGCTCGGCGGCGGCGAACACCGGCTCGTAGAAGGGGTCGCCGAACGGCCGGTCGCCGATGTAGAGCATGACCTGGGCGATCCGCGGGTGGGCGGCCATGCGGTCGATCTCACGGGCGGCTCCCGCGGGGTCGTGGGCATTGACGTGCACCGACCCGGCGAGGCGTTCGTCGCGCTCCAGCCACGTCTGCACCTGCCAGTCGTTGTAGGCCGACATCAGGCCGGTCTTGAACTCCGGCCACCCGGCACCCAGCGCCGACGCGTTCAGCCAGCCGGTGAGCACGGCGGCGTCGATGTCGTAGAGGTCGAGCAGCTGCTCGCGCACGAGCCCCAGGTCCGAGCCGCCCGGCCGCCCGTCGGGCAGCTTGGCATCAGCCCGATCCAGCCCGCCGGCGGTCGGCTGGGCATAGGGCAGCAGCCGCTCGGGCTGCCAGCCGTACTCGGTGATGTAGCGCCGCCACTGCGGCTCCAGGTAGGGCACGAGCTCCTCGAGGGCAGCGCGCTCGTGCACGTCGACGTCGACGATCTCGGTCCGCGTCGCCTCGGCGGGGGCGGGGGTCTGTTCGGAGATGGCGGTCATCGCTCATCGGCGGTATTACCACGATCTCCATCGTTTTAGTCATCTATCTGCGGACGGGCCGGCTCGCCATGGCCCGCGCCGCGCCGCGCCGCGCCGTCGGCGGGAGCGTCAGCCGGTGACTTCGCGCACGACGCGGCGGTGCTCGCGCATCGTCTCCATGCCGTCGCGGCCGGGCTGGCGACCGAAGCCGCAGTACATGGCGACGCCGAAGTCGTCGAGGAACTTCGAGGCGGTGGCGTGGCGCCGGCGCAGACCTGCGACGCCGTCGAGCGGAAGGACGATGCCGAGGAACACGCGCGCGGGACCGGGGCGAAGATCGGCGAGCGGGGCGAAGAAGCGCTCGTCCTCGGAGCGCAGGTACCGCGGCCCCGCGAGGTGCAGCCAGTCGACGACGCGCCCGGACTCGGCGACCGCGTAGTTGGCCATGCGCACGAGCACGCTCAGATCCTGGGTCTCGTACATCGGCCACTCCGGGAAGGTGCCGTAGCAGAGGTGGTAGCCGACGAGCACGTCCTCGGGGATCAGCGGGGTCAGCCGCCGGACCGGGCCGGCGAAGCGCTCCCAGGCGTCGCCCTCGGTCCACGCGATCACCCCCTCGATGTCCTGGGGCTCATAGGCCATGTCCCACTGGATGGCGAGGTCGCTGGGCGGGATCTCGGCCACCAGCCGCGCGAGCTCGCGCGCCACCAGCTCCTCGAAGCCGCGCTCGGCGATCGGGTAGTTGACGGCGTAGTCGGCCTTGAAGGCGTTGAGCGCACTCGAGGGGAACGGCAGTCCCACCTGAAAGCGCAGCCCCGCGGGGATGATCCCCGCCTCGCGCAGAGCGTGAAAGTCGCGGTAGGAGGCGATCGCGTCGTCGATCCGCGGCCACGTGTCCCAGCGGATCTCGGACACGCCCTCGCGCACCGCGAAGATCGGCGTCTCGTAGGCGTGGCGCGGGATCCCGGTCGGCGACTCGGTCTCGGCCACGACGACGACGTCGGGATTGGGCCGGCACAGCCGCTCGCGCTCGTAGCCCACCCACGCCGCCCGGGGGCCCGTCTCGCCGTCGGGCAGGGCGAACACCATGTCGCCGAACAGCTCGGCGCCGGCCCGGAGGGCCGCCTCGGTGGACTCGGCCGGCAGGCTGCCGACCAGCAGCAGGTCGCTCGTGGCTCGCGATCTCACGGCGCATCTCCTTTCGTCGTCTCTCCGGCCAGCCAGCGCGCCCCCCGCTCGTAGAGCGCCGCCACCTCGGGCCCGGTGAGCCCCGGCATGTCGGGCTTGACGTCGTAGCCGATCATCGTCTGGATGTAGGCGAGGTGGCGATAGCCGACCGGGAACGCGTTCAGCCGCTCGGCCTCGAGCGCCGGGCCCGGGCCGCCGGAGACCGGGTTCAGCCGGTCCTGCTCGTAGATCGGCTGGCGCAGCACGAGGCCCCACCGGTCCGACCGCTTTTCCAGGAAGTCGTAGAAGCGCCCGGTGCACACGACGTCGCACTCCACGTCGTGCACGGCGGTGCGCTGGGTGATCGTCATCTTCGTCTGGGCGATCGCGCGCGTGCCGTCGCCCGAGAGATCGACCGAGGTCCCGCCGAGGAAGTGCAGGATCCGCACCCCGCGCTCGAAGCCCTCGCGGCTGACGCGGATGAAGTCCGCGGCCGGACCCTGGAACCACGTCGCCATCATCACTCCGTCGTCGTGCCAGACGGTGGCGAAGCGCTCCCAGTCGCCGGCGTCGCGCCACACCGCCCAGTCCTGGACCAGCGCTCGGATCGCCAGCTCGTCAGCGCTCACGCCAGCGTCGGGATCTGACTGGTGGGCGGGATCGGCGGGCCGGTGGCCTCGCCGCTGACGTCCGGGGTGCCGTAGGTGTGAAACGTCGGCACCGTCGCGACCCCCCACGCCTGGCCACGGGCGCGCTCGGCCTCGGTCCATCGGACGGGCTCGTAGTCGGGGTCATAGATGAAATGGGTGCCGGTGGTGACCTCCACCCGGTTGCCGCCCGGCTCATAGACGTACAGGAACATCCCCTGGGCGACGGCGTGCTTGGACGGCGCGGCCTCGATCGGCACGTCGGCGTCGAGGAACAGGTCGGCGGCCCGCAACAGCTCCTCGCGGGTGTCGACAAACCACGCGAGGTGGTGCAGCCGTCCGTTGCCGCCGGCGTGATCGGCCGTGTAGATGAGCTCATGCGCGGCGATCGTGAAGCTCATCCACGCCCCCGCCTCCTCCCCGTTGTCGAGGATCACCTGCTCATACAGGCGACAGCCAAGCTGCTCGACGGAGAACCTGCGGTTCGCGGCCACGTCAGCCGCGAGGACGTTGACGTGATCGATGCGCTTGACCGACGCTCCACGATCGACGTGACGCTGGGGGACGTTCTTCAGCCGCGGGCGCAGCTGCTCCGGTGGCTGATAGCGCTCGGCCTCAAAGAACATCTCCATACGATGGCCATCGGGATCGCGGAACTGATACGCGGGGCCGTGACCATGGTCGCCCTCGAGCCACCCCTCCCCCAGGCCGGCCGCCTCGATCGCCCCCACCCGCCGCTCCAGACCCTCGGGGCTCCACGCGCGCAGCGCCATGTGACCGAGCCCCGGGAGCGCCGCCTCGGTCAGCTTGAGCCCGTAGGGCTGGGTCTCGCCCCACCCGCGCAGGAACACCGACTGGCCCGAGCGCGACTCGATCTGCATCCCGAACAGATCGGTGAAGAAGTCAAGGCTCTCCTGGGGCGTGGGCGTCAGCAGCTCGGCGTGATGGATGTGGGCGACATCACGGGTCAGCTCGTTGTTCTGAGTCATCTTCCTCCACTCGTTCGCGCAGCCCGTCCAGATCGTAGGAGAGCGCACCCTCCTGAAGCTTCGCGCGCTTGACCCGCTCGCGCTCCTCGCGCTCCCGCGAGGCGTCGAGCACCTCGTCGACGCGCTCGGCCTCCACGACGGCGACGCCGTCGGCGTCGAGCACGAGCACGTCGCCCTGGCGGATCGTCGCCCCGCCGACGGTCACCGGCTCGCCGATCGTGCCGGCGACGTCCTTGGCCGCGCCCTTGACGCGGATCCACCGCGCCCAGATCGGCAGACCGAGCTCGACGAGCTCCTCGACGTCGCGCACCGAGGCGTCGATCAGCATCCCGGCCGCGCCCTGAGCGCGCGCCTGCGTGGCCAGAAGATCACCGACGAGCGCGACGGCGCGCGGCTCGGGCATCGTCAGCACGATCACCTCGCCGGGCTGGACGGCCGCCATCACGGCATGGACCATCAGGTTGTCGTCCTGCCCGCAGACCACGGTACGGGCCGGTCCGGCCACCCGCGAGCCGGGGAGGATCTGGTGCAGGTCGACGTCGACGTAGCCGCGGCGCCCCCCGGCCTCGTAGACCGTCGCCGACCCCAGCCGGGCGAGCTCGGCGAGCGTGTCGGCAGCCACCGCGCTCACAGCGCGCTCACCACCTGGGGGATGACCCGCATGAACGCCTCGGCCTGGCGGATGTCCGCGTTGCCGCTCGCCCGCCGCGCATGGTTCCCGCGATGGTCGGCCCGCTCGCGGTAGTAGGTCTGCAGGTAGGCCTGGGCCTTCATCGCGCTCATGGCGGCGACCTTGGCCTCCATCACCGCCGTGATGTCGACGAACGTCGTCGGCATGAAGTTGCACAGCTCCGGCTGGTGGGGCTCGAACAGGAAGAACTCGGGCGGCTTGATCGTTCCGAACGCGCTCGGTACGCCGGCGCCCGCGGCGAGGCTCCGGGCCCGGTCGACGGCCGCGTGGGCGATGGGGTGATCGGGGTTGAACGGGTCGGTGTCGGTGTGGGTGATGAGCACGTCGGGGCCGAACTCCCGGATCACCTCGGAGATCTGCTCCAGCGCCGCCGCGTCGATCTGCAGCGGGTAGTCGCCGAGATCGAGGCAGTGGAAGTCCGCGCCGAGCGCCTCGGCGGCCTGCTCGGCCTCGTCATGGCGGATCCGCTTGACCTTCTCGATCGTCTGATCGGGCTCCTTCCACAGCTCGCCCGACTCGCCGCGCTCGCCGTAGGAGAGCGCGACGACCCGCCCCGAGCCGCCCGCCGCCGTGCACACGGCGAGCGCGCCGCCGGCGCGCCACACGAAGTCGGCCGAGTGCGCGCCGATGACGAGCATCTTCCGCGCGCTCACCACGGCTGCGCTCCCGCCACCCGACGGGTGTTGACGACGGCCATCACGTGCACCTCCTCGTCGCTGAAGCCGGCCTCGAGCAGCCGGTCGACCATGATCCCCATCCCGTCCTCGACCGGTGGGTTGAACACCTGTCCGAGATCGGTCGACAGCACCGAGTGCTCATAGCCCGCGTCGCGGATGTTGGCGATCCACCGCTCCCACGCGATCTTGCCGGTGTGCGGGGTCGTCATGCAGCGCTCGAGCAGCGCCCCCCGCTGCGCGAGCGCCGTCTGGTCGGCCACCGACAGGTCCTGGGCCGGGAACTCGGGGTGGGTGATGACGATCTCGCTGACCCCCTCCGCGTACGCGGCGTCGACGACGGCGAAGATCTCGTCGCGGGCGAGATGGCCGGTGGCGAGCAGGAGACCGTGATGGGCGACGCGCTCGAGCACCGAGCGGACCTCGGGGAGCACCGCGCCGTCGCCGTCGACGACCGGGACGGGCTCGATCTCGATGCCCTGCTCGCGCAGCTCGAGCTGGAGCTTGACCCACACCGGGACCTTGGCCCCCGGCTTGGCCTCGCGCTCGTGGGACTCGTTGACCGAGTCGACGGTCGGCAGCCACACCGTGCGCACGCCCTCGCGCGCGGCGACCTCGACGGCCAGCGGGTTGAGCCCGCCGACGGCCCGGTTGAGCACGATCGCGCCCCGGCAGTCGATTCCGGGAACGGCCGCGCGCACGACCGCCGCGCGCTCCGCGGTCGAGGTGTAGTGCGACTTCAGCGTGAACCCGTCCATGCCGAGAGCGAGGAAGCGGTGAGCGAGGGTGACGTCGTCGACGATGCGGGGCACGACGTCGGGGGCGACGTGGATGTGCGTGTCGTAGGCGCCGCGTAGCAGCGCCCGCGCACGATCGGACACCGTCACCGACTCCGTCGCGGCGGTCATCAGCCGGCCTCGGCCGCCTCGGCGGCGACGCGCTTGTGCAGGGTCGACGCCACGCTGCCCAGGTGGGCCCGCATCGCCCGCTCGGCACCGTCGGGGTCGCGCGCGGCGATGGCGGCCACGATCGCCTCGTGCTCGGCCAGCGACTGCGTCGAGCGACCGGCGGCCAGGATCGTGCGGTACTGAAAGCGGACCATCTGCGACTTCAACCCAGCGGCGAGCCGCTGGATCGTGTCGTGGCCCGAGGCGGCCAGAATCAGGTGGTGCAGCTCGCCGTTGGCCTCCGACATCGCCAGCAGATCTCCCGCGCGCTGGCGGGCCACCATCTGGCCGGCGATCTCCCGCAAGGCGGCGATCTGTGCGTCGGTGGCCCGCCGCGCCGCGTAGCCGGCGGCCACGCCCTCGAGCGCGGCGCGGGTCTCGAGGATCTCGACCGCCTCGGTTTCTGACACCCGGCGCACGCGGGCGCCGCGGTGGGGCTCGCGGACGACGACCCGGTCCTGCTCCAGCCGGACGAGCGCGATCCGCACGGCGCCCCGGCTGAGCCCGAACCGTCCGACGAGATCGGCCTCGACGAGGCGCTCGTTGGGCGACAGCCGCCCGCTCATGATCTCGGCGCCGAGGATGCGGTAGGCGTCGGCGTCGCGCGAGGTCGTCAACTTGTGCGCAGGATCGTCAACAATCTGCGCCCCACCCTACCGCGTGCGCGCTCAGAGCAACGCGCCTCTCGACACCCGATCAGGCGCGAGCGGCCGCCACCATCGCGCCGGTGATCCGCGCCAGGTCGTCGTCGTCGGTGATGTAGGGCGGCATCGTGTAGATGAGATCGCGGAACGGCCGCAGCCACACCCCGCTCTCGACGGCGACCCGGGTCACCCGCGCGACGTCGACCGGGGTCGACAGCTGCACGACGCCGATGGCGCCCAGGACCCGGACGTCACGGACGCCCGGCAGCGCGACAGCCGGCGCCAGCCCGTCGGCGAGGCGACGCTCGATCCGCGCCACGTCGGCGTGCCACTCGCCGGTGTCGAGCAACTCGAGGCTGGCCAGGGCCGCCGAGCACGCCAGCGGGTTGCCCATGAACGTCGGACCGTGGAGGAACGCGCCGGTCTCACCCCCATCGATCGCGTGGCCGACATGGGGCGCGCACAGGGTCGCGGCCAGGCTCATGCACCCGCCGGTCAGCGCCTTGCCCACGCACATCACGTCCGGGGTCACGCCCGCGTGATCGGCACCCCACAGCCGGCCGGTGCGCCCGAATCCGGTGGCGATCTCGTCGAGGACGAGCAGGAGCCCGTGCTCGTCACACAGTCGCCGCAGCCGGGACACGATCTCCGGGGCGTAGAAGCGCATCCCCCCGGCACCCTGGACGACGGGCTCGACGACGATCGCTGCCGCCTCCGCGGCGTGCCGGGCGACGACCTCGTCGAGGTGAGCGGCGTACGCCGGATCGACCGGCGCTCCGTACCCGGCGGGCGGGCGGTCGGCGAAGATCTGGGCGGCCACCGTCCCGGCAAACTGGGAGTGCATCCCGTCGACGGGATCGCACAGGCTCATCGCGCCCAGCGTGTCGCCGTGGTACCCGCCGCGGACGGTGATCAGGCGACGGCGCTCGGGCCGGCCGACGGCGCGCTGGTACTGCAGGCACAGCTTGATCGCCACCTCGACCGCGACCGAGCCGGAGTCGGCGAAGAACACCTGCTCGAGGCCCGGCGGGGCCAGCGCGGCCAGGCGCGTCGCCAGCGCGACCACCGGCTCGTGGGTGAGGCCGCCGAGCATCACGTGCGCCATCTCCTGCAGCTGGTCGCCGAGCGCGGCGTCGAGCGCGGGATGGCGGTAGCCGTGGATCGCGCACCACCACGACGACATGCCGTCGATCAGCTCGCGCCCGTCGCGCAGCCTCAGGCGCACGCCGCTGGCCGAGGCCACCGGCAGCGGGGCCTGCGGATCGCGGATCGGCGCGTAGGGGTGCCAGACGTGACGCGCGTCGGCCGCCAGCAGCTCACCGTCGGATCGGAACCTGGTTCGCTCGCCGAGCATCACTGCCCAGTCTGGCGCACCCGACGGCGCGCGGCTAGCCCGACCTCAGGCGAACACCTCGACCCGTCCGCGACCGGCCGCCTTGGCGCAGTAAGCGGCGGCATCGGCGTTGTCGAGCAGGGCATCGGCGTCCCTGCCGCCGAGGGCGATGCCCACGCTGGCCGAGAGCCAGTGCTCGGCGGCACCGGTCGTGACCGGCATCCCGATCGCCTCGAGGATCCGTCCGCCGACCATCCGGGCGGACGCCTCGTCGACGTCCTCGCACACGGCCACGAACTCGTCGCCGCCGAAGCGCGCCACGGTGTCGCCCGGCCGGATGGCCGTGCGCAGCCGCCGGCCGAGCTCCATCAGGACCGCGTCCCCGATGGAGTGCCCATAGCGGTCGTTGATCGCCTTGAAGTTGTCGAGGTCGACGAACAGCACGGCCGTCGCCCCGGTGCGGCGCTCGGACTTGGCCAGCGCGTGCTCAAGGCGGTCACGGAGCAGGGTCCGGTTGGCCAGCCCGGTGAGCGGATCGTGCACCGCCTCGTGCCGCGTCCGCGCCTCGCCGCGCAGCCGCGCCAGGGCGGTCGCCAAGGTATGGGCGACCGCGCGCACGAGGCTCAACTCGTCATCGGCGAGGGCGCGCTCGGGAGCGATCAGCAGCTCGTCGCCGACGCCGATCGGCAGCACCAGGCCGGGTTCCGCGGTGGGACCGGCGCTGGCCAGCATCGAGCCGCCGGCCAGCCGCACCTCGACGCCGACGATCGGCAGCCGGGCGCACAGCAGCTCGACCGCCTCGGCGGACAGGCTGGCCGCGCTGACCCCCGCCAGGGCGCGCTCGGCGAGGGCGGCGACGGCGCGCTGGCGAGCCTCGGCGTCACGCCGCACCGAGATATCGCGCCCGATCGCCAGTAGCAGCGGACCGGCGCTCGTCGCCACGACGCCCCAGCTCATCTCGCCGACGAACTCCGTGCCGTCGCGCCGCAGACCCCACGCCTCCGTCGAGAAGCGCAGCGGGTTCTCGGTGGCGAAGTACAGGCGCATGTTGTGGGTGTAGCGCTCGCGGACGCGCTCGGGCCAGAGCATCTGCACCGGCTGACCGAGCAGCTCCGCGCGCGCGTATCCGAACAGCTCCTCGGCGAGGGCGTTGACGAACCGGATGCGCTCGTCGGAGCGCGTGGCCACCACCGCGTCGGGGAGGCCCTCGAGGATCGCCGCGGGCGCCAGGAGCGGCTCGCCGGACAGCTCTCGTCCGTCGTCGAGCAGTAGAAATCGATCGTCTGGCTGCGGGTCCATCCTTCGCCTCCCGGCACCGGGAGACCATTGTCGGCGCTCGCATCCGGAGTGCCAAACAACCGGTTTCCTGCCCGGCCGCGGACGGGTCAGGCGACGAGGACGGCGAGGATCCGGTCGACGGGGACGACGTCGCCCTTGGCGACCATCAGCTTCTCCACGACGCCGTCGGCGGGCGCTTCGATCTCGACGTTCGCCTTGTCGGTCGCGACCTCGAGCAGGACGCTGCCCTTCGTGACCCGGTCGCCGGCGGCCGCCATCAGCTCGAGCACCTCGATCTGTGCGCTGTCGCCCGGATCCTCGATCCGGATATCGATCCGCTCGGCCATCTCTCGTGACGAATTGAAGCGCACCGGCGAAGCGGTGGGGCTGCCCGCACCGCGAGCGCCGTCCCGGGGGCGGCGCTAGCGTCCCCGCGCATGGCCCGCCCGCGCCCAGCGCCTGACCGGATTGGCGACCAGCGTCTTCACGGAGATGACCGCGCTCGCGCAGCGCACGGGCGCGATCAACCTCGGCCAGGGCTTCCCCGACACCGGCCGTGACGGCCGCCTTCAGCCGGATCCAGAAGTCTGAGCTTCTCCGACTGGCCAGCCTCGGAGTCCCGCGACGAGGGCGTCAGCGGCATCGACCTGCGCGACCGCAGCATCTCGACACACGAGCGTCGGGTGAGATCTCCGCGGTCGAGTACCCGCCGCTCTGCCAGCCCACCGGGGAGCCCACCCGCGTGTAAGAAAGTCAGAAATTCAGGGCTCGACGCTAGGTTGGTGATCGCGGCCGCGAGACGCTGGCCGCTTGGCAACCCGCTCTGTCCGGGGCCCGGTTTTGGCGAGGAGCAGGGAACTCGTCTGCTGCCGGGGGACACCTGCATTGCCGCCGGCGCGGTCATGAGGTGAAATCGGAAGGCTTGTTGTGTGTGAGGCGGGGCGAGCGGAACCTCCTCGGTAGGTTCCGCCCGCCGGTGTGGTTAGGACCCTTCCGCGGCGTGTGCTTGCTCGTCGAAGAGTCTGAATGAGCCGATCTGGCTCAGCTTGGTGACGATCGGGCCTTCTTCGCAACGGTCGGGGATGCCTTGCTGGAACGTCTTGAATGCGGGCAGTTCCGTGAGCGCGGTGGCGCCGTCATTGCGCTCGTCGGCGTGCAGGTGGATGAAGCTGACGCCGTCGTCGAGTCGGAATGTCGCGTATCGCAATCCCGATGGGGCGGTCTTGTGGAGCTCTTCGTAGACGGCACGGATGAGCTTCTCGTTGTGCTCGACCTGGTCGGGCTTGACCTTGTAGCGGACCATGGCTGGGCTCATTCGATTGTCTCCTTTTGTTCGCGGACTTGGGCGGTGCGATGGCTGTTAGCCGGCGGGCACCAGGGCGGGCTGTGGGTCGCGGAGGGCGGTCGCGGCGACGGCTGTTGCCATCTCGTCCTTGCGGATGAGGAGGAAGGTGACTGGGATCGCGAGCAGCGCGATCGCGCCAGCCACCCAGAGGGCGGAGTGGAAGCCGCCTGTGAGGGCGGCGTTGATGCCGTCCCCGGCGCGCAGCAGCGTTTTCGAGTGGCTCGCGGCGATGCTTGACGCGATTGCGATCCCGAGTGCGCCGCCGAGTTCCTGGGAGGTGTAGATCAGGCCGGATGCGAGCCCGGCCTCACGGTCCTCGACGCCGGCGAGCGCCGCGATCGATACGGGGATGAACGCGAACGCGGTTCCCATCCCGCAGCCGACCAGGATCGGACCGGCTACGTCCCCCCAGAACTGTCCGTCGACGGGCGCTTGGGTCAGCCAGAACGTGCCGGCGCCGACGCAGGTCATCCCGAGCGCCATCACGAGCTTCGCGGATCCCTTGGTGACGAGCAGCTGGGAGACTCCGGCGAACACGATTGAGGAGATCCCTCCCAACGCCCACGCGAACCCGCCCTCAAGCGCGGAGAAGCCGAGCACCTGTTGCATGTAGAGGGTGCCGATGAAGATGAACGAGTAGAAGCTCGCTCCGAGCAGGAAGCCGACGGCGTTAGCGCCTGCCAGCGTCCGCAACCGGAAGATCCGCAGCGGCATCAGCGGTTCCTCACTGCGGCTCTCGATCGCCAGGAACGCTCCGAGCAGCATCACTGCGATCGCCAGTTCGGCGATCGTGCGGATCGCGCCCCAGCCGAACTGCGGGGCTTGCGCGATTGCGTACGCGAGCAGCACCAGCGCTCCGGTGACCGTCAGCGCGCCGAGCGGGTCATAGCGTCGCCGGGCGGTCTCGACACGGGTCTCGGGAACAGCCCGTCGGACGAGCGGCAGCACGACGACGCCGACAGGGACGTTGAGCAAGAAGATGTACTGCCATCCGGCGAATCGAGTCAGCAGGCCGCCGAACACGACCCCGAAAGTTGCACCGAGGGCTGCGAGCGCCCCCCAGATACCGAGCGCCTTGTTGCGCTCGGCGCCCTCGGTGAACATGTTCCGAACAGTCGACAACGCGGCCGGAAGGAACGTCGCGGCGCCGAGGCCCTGGACGGCGCGCGCCGCGATCAGCGTCGCCTCGCTGCCGGCGAGCGACGCCCCTAGCGAAGCGGCCGTGAACACGGCGAGCCCGGCGATGATCATCCGGCGGCGCCCGAGTAGATCGGCGGCCCGGCCGCCGAGCAGCAGAAACCCGCCGTACGCGAGCCCATATGCGGTCACGACCCACAGCAGGCTCGTCTGCGAGAAGTGGAGCTTTCGCCCGATCGTCGGTAGGGCGGTGTTGACGATCGTCAGATCCATGACGGTCATGAACGCGGCACTGGCGAGCAGCGAAAACGCTCGCCAGCGATGAATGGGTTTGGACATGCGAGGACCTCCAGGTGCCTGGTTCGAAAAAGATGGGCTTGAGCTGCAGTGGCGCGCCGACGGTGCGGCTACGGAGACCGCGCGCTCATCGCGGCGCCGGGAAGCCGAACGCAGGCAGCAGCGACGGGTCGATGAACGCGTCGATCCCAACGATCCTCTCGCCTGAGACCTCGAGCACCAGGATCCCGTGCGGGACCAGCCCGCCGGCATCCCTCCGCCGATGGGCCGCGACAGCGGGGCGACCGTTCGCGCGTGTCGCGGTCAGTCTCATCCGGGCGAGGTCGCCGCCCGCAGCGATCTCGCGGAAGAACGTCGCGATCGCCGCGGCGCCGCGCACCGCAGGCTGCGGCGGCATCCGCAGAACGGCGTCCTCGCGGAGCAGCGCCACGAGCCCGTCGATGTCGTCGCTCTCGAACGCCGCGACGTAGCGTCCGAGCAACTCGCGCTCATCGTATTCGGCAGCCGCAGGTGGAGCCGCGGGCAGATGTAGCTCGATCGTCCCCCGCGCGCGCTGGAGCGCGCTGTTGGTCGCGGCGACCGTCGAGTCGAGCAGGTCGGCCACCTCGGGCGAGGTCCAGCCGAGCACGTCGCGCAGGATCAGCACCGCGCGCTGGCGGCCCGGCAGCTCCTGAATCGCCCTCAGCAGCGCCAACTCCATGCCCTCCCGGATCGCATAGCGCGCCGCCGGGTCGTACGCCGGCGACGCGGACGGGTCGAGCGGCGTATCCGGGTACGGCTGCACCGGCTCCGGCCGGCGCGGCCGGCGCTCGAGCTCATCGAGGCACGCGTTCGTCGCGATCCGGTACAGCCACGTCTGCAGCGTCGCCCGCGGCTCGAACCGCTCGATCGAGCGCCACGTCCGCAGCAGCGTCTCCTGAACCAGATCCTCAGCGTCGTGCGGAGAACCCAGCATCCGATAGCAATGGACCTCCAGCGCGTAGCGATACGGCTCAACCAGCCGACGGAACGCCAGCTCGTCGCCGGCCTGGGCGGCCGCCAACAGCTGGCGCTGGTCCGGCTCGTTGTTGAGATTCGCGCTCATGGCTTTCAGTAGGTCAAACGGACGCCGGCACGCAAACTCATCGGCGCAGGTCGAGATCGTCAAGGCACACGACCATCGCATGCCGATATAGCCACATTCGTGGCGTCGCGGCCGGCTCCACGAGCTCCCGCTCCCGCCACGCGCACAGCACAGTCTCCTGGAGCGCACAGGTACCGTCGTGCCCGTCGCCGAGCATCAGATAGCAGAACCGCTCGAGCCCCGCGCGGTAGCGCTCGACAAGCCGGCCGAACGCCTCCTCATCCCCGGCTCGCGCGGCCGCGAGCAGCGACTGCTCATCAACAAGATCCAGATCGGTCATAGGGCTTCAAGAGGTCAAACGGCCGCGGGCACGAGACCTCATCGACGACCACTCGCCGGCCGAGAACGCCAGATCCACGTCCGGCCGACGGCATCAAAACTCGAGGAAGCCACCGCAATCCTGCGACTGACCGTCCTCGGAGTTCCGACGCGGGGGTCACGGCATCGACCCGCGCGACCGCAGCGTCTCGACACACGAGCCTCGGGTTGAGCCCTCAGCGGTCGGCACCGGCCTGCTCTGCCACCTGGCCGACGAGCCCACCCGCGGGTTCACGAAAGTCAAGTTGAAACACGGCCGGCGGAAGGCAAGGGGAGCGAGGGATTCAGACGCATGTCGTCAGCTCGATCGCCCAGACACCGCGTGAGGTGGCCAGGTTTGATGCTCAAACAGCCGCGAGCGGCTTGTGCCGGAGGATCGGCCTGAAGAACGCTGCGAGCGCCTCGGTTGCGCTCAGCGGGAGCACGTGCGCCACGTACTGGTCCGGCCGCACGACCACGATGGCGCCGGCACGGTCGATGCCCCGGACCTCGAAGATGTCCTCACCGGTGCCGTCCGGCGCCGGGCCCGCCGCGTAGACCTTCTGGTAGTCGACGAGCCCGAGCGCGCCGGTCTTGGGCAGGAAGACCGTGGGCACGTGGCGCAGATCGACGGCGTCGAAGCGCTGCTGGTAGATCACCTTGGCGTCGAACCACGCATCGAGATCCGCGCCGGCAGGCGTGTGAGCGAGGACCGGGGAGTCGGGCGCGTGCTCGAGCCACTCGGCGAAAGCAGAGACGGGCGAAGCCACGCCGGGCCCGTCCGGACCGGCGAAGACGTAGATGCGCCAGCGGCCGTCGGCGCGGGCGTGGTGGCCCAGGTGCATCGGAGTGGCGTCGCTGACGCGCACGACGTGCGCTGACCTGAAGCGTTTGCCGAGCGGGAACCCGGTGGCGAGCGCCTGGTGGACAGGCTCTCCGATCAGCAGCGAGGGGGGGTACTGGGTCATGAAGCCGGCCGGAAACTCGAATGTCTCGAGATAGAAGTCCTCGACCGCCGAGGGTCCCTCGAGCTCCGCGGGCTTGGCCGCCATGAGGCTTGACCATTTCTTGTCGAAGTCGATGAGGTTCTTGGCCACGACCTGCCGCTCGGCGGAGTACGTGTCGAGCAGTGCCTCCGGCGCGCGCCGGTCCAGGACATGACCGAGCTTCCAGGCGATGTTGAACCCGTCCTGGAGGGACACGTTCATGCCCTGCCCGGCCTTGGCGCTGTGGGTGTGGCAGGCGTCGCCGGCGATGAACACGCGTGGCGTAGGGTTGCCAACCAGCTCAGCTGGCACGTCGTCGAACCTGTCGGTCAGGCGGTGTGCGACCTCATAGACGCTGTGCCAGACGACTGTCTTGACCTCGAGCGTGTACGGGGACAGGATCGCGTTGGCCCGGGCGATGATGTCGTGAAGCGGGGTCTGGCGGACAGCGCCGCGGTCCTCCCCGGCCACGTCTCCAAGGTCAACGTACATGCGGAACAGGTGCCCGCCCTCGCGCGGGATGAGCAGGATGCTCCCGCCATCGCGCGACTGGATCGCGCACTTGGTTCGGATGTCGGGAAAGTCGGTCACCGCGAGCACGTCGATCACGCCCCAGGCGTGCATGGCTTGATCTCCGACGAGCCGGCGCCCGATGCAGTCGCGCACCTTGCTGCGGGCGCCGTCAGCACCCAGGACATACCTCGCCTTGACCGTTCGCTCCTCCCCCGCCCGCGGGCCGGCGAGGTGACGCAGCCGGACCGCGACCGGATACTCGCTGTCGCGGTCGCTGATCTCGAGGTGGAGGAACTCGATGCCGTAGTCGGGCGTGACGCGGGCCGGCGCGTTGGCCATCGCCTCGGCGAAGTAGTCCTGCACGCGCGCCTGGTTGACGATGAGGTGAGGGAACTCGCTCACGCCGCCCGGGTCGTCGGGCGGGAAGCCCTTACGGAGGATGCGGCCGGGGTCGTCCGGGTCTGGGCCCCAGAACGCCATCGCCGTGATCCGGTAGGCCTCCTCCATGATCCGGTTCGCGAATCCGAAGGCCTGAAAAGTCTCGACGCTGCGGGCCTGGATGCCGTCGGCCTGCCCCAGTTCGAGGCGCCCTGCGCGTCGCTCAATCAGGCGAGTCGTGATGGTGGGGAACTGCGCAAGCTGCGCCGCGGCGATGTGGCCGGCGGGTCCGGCACCGACGATGAGGACGTCGACCTCATCGGGGAGCTCGGCGGGCCGATCGATGCCCACGCCGGCAGCAGGCTGGATCCGCGGGTCCCCGGACACATAGCCGTGATGGTGAAACTGCACGAACCCTCCTCACTCTCGCAATCCCCCGGCGAACAGGCGGGTGGACAACGACGGACTGATGCTCGATAATCGAACAGACAGTTCTGATTTAGAATCCAAGGCGAGACTACCGCGGCGTTCGCTGAGGCGCAAGCCGGCTCGAGCAAAGGATCAGCCGATGACAGATACGAGGCGAGGAACGGGGTCACAGACCCTGTCCCGCGGACTCACGGCCCTCGAGATCCTGGCCGACGCCGAGAAGCCGCTGACGATCGACGAACTGTCCCATCGACTCCAGTTGCACCGCTCGATCACCTACCGCATCGTGCGCACGCTTGAGGACCACCGGCTGGTGGTGCGAAATGCCAGGGGCGAGCTCGAACTCGGTGCGGGCCTCGCGGGCCTTGCTCGCAGCGTGGCGCGCGACCTCCAGTCCGCAGCGCTCCCGGAGCTCACCACCATCTCCAGCGAACTCGGCATGACGACGTTCGTCGCCACCTTCGAGAGCGACACGGGAGACGCGGTGACGCTCGCCAGTGTCGAACCGAGGCATGCCGACGCTGTCGTGACCCAGCGACCGGGTAACAGACATCCAGTTGACCAGGGGGCGCCCGGGCGGGCGATCACCCGGCAGCTGACGGCCGAGTCCGCCGCGGTGCCGTACGAGACCAGCCACGACGAGGTCGTCCCCGGTCTCTCCTGCGTGGCCGTGCCACTCGCAATTCCAGGCCAGCACCCCGCGGCGCTCGCGGTTGTCTACCTAACCCAGCCCGTCGATGTCGATGCGATCGGCGCCAGACTAGAACGCGCCGCCAACGCGATCCGCGAACGCCTCAGCTGAACCTGGTCCGTCGCTGTGGAAGCTAGGCCGGGTGACGACCGAGCATGAACTCGCTGTCGGGGTCGTCGGTGACCGGCAGGCTCGCTGCCTGCAGGCCGGCGCGCAGCGAGCGCATGAACCGGTCCGGGATCCGCATCGCGGGCGCGCGCAGCGGCCCTCCGTTGTAGCCGGCCAGCCAGTCCTGGTACTTCCACATCGTCCGGTTGAGCACCGTCGTGCCACCGATGTAGGCCTGGGTCGCCGCGCCGGCTGCCTGACGAGCCGGCTGAACGGACCAGAAGCGCTCCATCGCCTCCTCCCAGCGACCGGTCCGCGCCAGCTCAAACGTCTTGGGGTACCAGTCGCTCATCCACTGGGTGTTGCTCGTTCCCGAGAACTGAAGGTCCATGACGCTCATCAGCGGGATCGCGTCGGCCTCTATCGGACAGCTGATGACGACCTCGTCGCGGAAGTGGTGGTACATCTCGCAGACCCCTGCCACCAGTGGAAACCCCTGTTCGGCCTTGATGGCCACGATATTGGGCAGGGTGTCGAGCACCTGGCGAACGAACGGCACAGGCATGCCGGCCGGGTGCACGCGTTCAAAGCCCCAGGCGGGCAGTCCGAAGAGCATCACGCCCAGGTCGGTGGACTCGCACACCGTGCGGGTCCAGTCGTAGATCTCGTCCATCGTCGTCGGCCAGAACTGCGGCGGGTAGGCCAGCAGCACGAGGTCGGCGCCCTCGCGCTGCGCGAGCCGCAGCGCCTCGACGTTGTCCTGGAGGGTTCCGAACGCCGCGTGCGCAAACAGCCGCAGGCGCCCGGCCGCAGTCTCTCGTGCTATCGCGGTGAACCGTCCGGCCTCCTCGGGCGTGATCGCGGTCTCGGTCATGAGCAGGGTGTAGGTGAAGCCGTGGTCGATCACGCGTTCGATGTCGTGGCGGATGGCGTCGTCGTTGAGGCGCTTGAGGTCGGCCGTAAAGGTGGGGATGGTCACCGCCGAGCAACCGGCGAGGTTCTCCCGCGCCCACCCGCGAGCTTCTGGCTTGGTGTAGTCGGCCATAACGCTCGTGGTGCTCCTAGTGCTTGGTGTCAAAGGCGATGGGAAGAGGGACGGTCAGCCCCGCCTCGAGCGCGCGCCGCACGATCACCTCTGCCACGACGACGTCCTGCAGGCCGCCGCCCACAGATTTGAACAGCCGCCGGCGAGTGCTCGGCAGGCGTTCGTCGAGCTTGCCGCTGAGCAGCTCGTGCAAGGAGAATGTCCGTTCGGCGAACGCCAGCCCCGCCCGAGCCGCTTCCAGCATGTCGCCGGTCTGCTCGACGACCTCGTCGACCGTGTCGCACACGATCAAGTCGCAGGCATCGACGACGCTGACGTCGATCTCCCGCTGGAACGGCACCGTCGACCCGATCGAGACGACGGTGGCCGTCGGGTCCAGCCACTGGCCATAGAGAATCGGGACCTCGCCTCGCGAGCGGGCGGCGGCCAGGACCACCGAGGCGTCGGCGACCGCGGCTTCGGCGGCGTCGACCGCGACCGCCGCGCACCCTAGGTCTGCGGCGGCCGCGTCCGCAAACGCCTCGCGGCGCTCGAGCGTCGGGCTGAAGACCGACAGGCGCTCGATCGGGCGCACGGCGGCAAAGGCGCGCACGTGCTGGGTTGCCTCCAGGCCGCTGCCGAGGACCCCCAGCCGCAGCGTTCCGGCCGCGGCCAGCCGGTCCAGAGCGGCGGCCGAAGTGGCCGCCGTCCGGAAGGCGGTGACCTCATGGCCGTCGACGAACGCCGCGATGCGGCTCGTCTCCCGGTCCCAGAGGACGATCACGTACTCCACGCCCGGGTTGGGCGCGGACGGCGCCATCGCCATGAGCTTGGCCCCGAAATAGCGACCGCAGCTCGGCAGCGCGGGCAGCGAGCGCAGCCACGCGCCGGCGTCGTGGGCGACGGTACGTGGAGGGGTCGCCGCCGGCGCCGGCTCGGCCGCGTAGGCCGTGGCGATGGCCTGGATCGCCTCCGGCCATGAGAACACCCGCGACACCACCTCCGAAGAGACGAAGAACGGCGGCGGGGTCATGCGCGCCAGAGCTCATGGGGTGCTCGCCAACGGGCCTCGAGCGCGGCGAAGCGATCCTCGATGGCCTGTCGCGGCAGGACGAACTGCTCGGTGCGGCCCTCGC
This sequence comes from uncultured Solirubrobacteraceae bacterium, assembly GCA_963744845.1. GTDB lineage: Bacteria > Actinomycetota > Thermoleophilia > Solirubrobacterales > Solirubrobacteraceae > Palsa-465. Next base: position 4,292 of record CAVUVE010000004.1, on the reverse strand, counting down.
CAATGACATCTCCGAGCTCGCTGCGCGCCACACAGCGCGCGGCCACGCGCCGGCCGTCGCTGCTTTTCGGGTCATACGTCGATGACACGGTCACACGCATCCCCACGAGCGCAGAGCTCAGGTGCCTGGTTTCGACGAGGTGGCCGATCCCCTCCTCCCCGTCCTCCAGGCGCGGCAGGAGCAGCTTGCGGCCCGCCTCCTCCATGTGCTTGGCCAGCCAGTACGTGGCGTAGACCGGATGCCCCGGCCCCAGTTCGTCGAACTGGACCGTCATCTCGGGCGAGACGATCACGTTCAGCTCCGCGCTCATCCCCTCGCGCAGTGGCTTCACCGCCGGCTCATCCAGGCCGCCGCGTGCGCCATCAGGCGGCCACGCACCGGTTGCGCTGCGTTCCGAGGCCGGTGATCTCCGCCTCGATCTGATCGCCATCGCGCAGGAAGCGCCCGTAGTGGGTTCCGTTGCCGGCCGGCGAGCCGGTCAGGAGAAGGTCGCCGGGCAACAGCTCGGCCTGCTCGGAGGCATACGCGACGAGGCTGGCCACGTCAAAGACCATGTCGCGCGTGGACTCGTTCTGGAACGTCTCGCCGTTCAGTCGCAGTGTGATCTGCAGATCCTGCGGGTCCTCGACGAATGCAGCGGGCACGACATACGGTCCCACCGGCTTGTACGTCGGCGACATCTTCGCACGCAGGAAATCGACGCCAATGGGACCCGAGTCGGTCCGGCGGATGAGGTCGCGGCACGTGAGATCGTTGACGATCGTCCAGCCGGCGACGTGATCGAGCGCCTGCTCGCGTGACACGTTGCGGGCGTGACGGCCGATGACCGCCGCCAGCTCGAGCTCCCAATCGCTCTGCTCGCTGTCCCGGCGCAGGCGGATCTCATCGTCGGGTCCGCAGATCGATGACAGCAGGCCGCTGAAGACAAAGGGAACCCCGGACGCGGCCCGCGCGTCCATCATTGCCGCCGCCTCCTCGCGGATCTCGTCCTCGGTCATGTCCGGCCGCGACCCGGTGCCCTGGTCGGCCATCAGTTGGATGACGTGGCTGCGGTAGTTCATGCCGGCCAGGAACATCTGCCGAGGCTGGACCGGCGCGAGCCGCTTGAGCCCGTTCTCCGGGGGGGCGTCGGTGTCAGCTCCGGCGCTCAGCGCGGACGAGATCGCCTCGACGTGACCGTTCCAGTCGGTGAACAGCTGCGCCAGGTCACCGCCTTCGTCGATCCCCGCGACAAGGGCGCCGAGCCGGTGGACCTTCCCGGCGTGCACCACGCCCAGGAACGGCCGCGCGCCATCGCTCAGGCGGGCGAGCGCAAACGGTGCGCCGCTCACCGGGCGACCGCGGGACGCAGGTGCACAGTCCAACGCCCGATGAGCGCATCGAGCTCGTCGGCATCGCCGGCCACGCCCAGGATGTAGCGGTCGGGGCGGACGACCAGGGCCTCGACATCGCCGTACCGTCCGCGCAGCTTGCCGCCGACCCTCGATTGAGGGTCCAGAACGTGAAACCACCGCTCGTCGGCGAGCATGCCGCGGGACTCATCGGAGAGCGACGCCGCCAGCGCCGGCGACATCGCGACCAGGAAACGCCAGCCGGTCTCGTCGTCCAGGCGCCCCCCATCTTCGAGCATCCCCTGCTCGGAGAGCACGCCCGCCGGCGGTGGCGCGTCACCGTGAAGCCCAGGCCCCAGCGGCGGCGTCTCATCGGTGTAGGGGATCGGGTGCGCCAGCATGTGGGCGTCGCGGTCGGACGCGACCTGTGGATCGGTGGTGTTGATCACGTTCGACAGCTCGGTTGCGATGGTGATCCACGCTCGCGCATGCTGCCTGCGCTCGCTCTCATACGTGTCGAGCAGCGAGTCGTCGGCGCCGCCGGAGATGACGGCGGCGAGCTTCCAGGAGAGGTTGATCGCGTCGCGGACCCCCGAGCACAGCCCCTGGGCGCGTAGCGGCGGCTGCAGGTGTGCGGCATCCCCGGCGAGGAACACGCGGCCTGTCCGCCAGCGCTCGGCCAGTGAGGACCGGAACTTGTAGACGGCAGCGCGGTCGATGCGCACGTCACCGCGCGTGGCAAAGCGCGTGATCAGGTCATACGCACCGTCCGGCGTGCCGATGCGCTCGCGGTCGTCATCGGGAAGCACCATGATCTCCCACCGCAGGCGAGGCTCGCGCATCGGGACGTAGAAATGCGGGCGGCTCGGCCAGCAGTAACCGATCATGATGTCCGGGAGGTCAAGCTCGCGCAGCTTGACGGCATCCACGACGACCCAATCCTGAGTGGGGCCAAGGGTCTCGAAGGTCGACTCAATGGCGTGGCGCGTGAACGACGGCCCTCCATCACAGCCGACGACGAAGGCGGCGGTCACCGAGCGTCGCGACTCGTCGCCCAGGTTTCTGGCTGTGAGGGTCACGTGGTGCTCATCCTGATCCAGCGACGCCACCTCGTGCCCCTCCCACAGTTCCACATTCGGCAGCGAGGCCATCGCGTCGCGCATGAGCCGCTCCACGTCGGGCTGATGGAACATGTAGGTGGCGCCCCAGCCCTGGCTACCCGTCTGGTCGTAGGGGAGGGGCCAGTCGATGAGCGCCTGGCCAAGCTCGTTCTCATACCGGAATCCATGCATCGGAGCCGAGACCTCGGCGATCCCGGCGGCGAGGCCGAGGGTCTGGTACATGCGCAGGATCTCGCCGTCGAAGCAGACCGCTCGCGGCAAGTGGTACACGGAGGTCTCGCGTTCGATGGCGAGGACGCGGACGCCTTGCTGGCCCAGCGCGATGGCGAGGGTCGCACCGACCGGCCCACAGCCGACGATCGCCACGTCGAAGTCGGTTTCCATCCTCGAGGTCACCTCTCTCTCCTCCAGCCGGAGCTACCGGCTGGCCTGGGCATCCGCTACGCGGCGTAGCGTATCAGGTATGAGAGCTGGCGGTCAGACACGATCGCGCAAGCGTTGGCTGCGACCGTAGCCGGCGACGACGACCAGGATGATGAAGCCGAACAGCATCTGCGTGTCGGCGCTGTCAAAGCCCTTGCCAACCAGGATCGTGGTCAGCGCGGTCAGGATGAGCGCGCCCAGGATGGTGCGCCAGTAATCCCCGTGGGCGGTGCCGATTACGGTGCCGCCCACGATGACCGCCGCCAGGCCTTGGAAGAGATACGGATCGCCCATGGCCGGCGAGGCACCGCTCGAGTAGCCGGCGAGGAGGATCCCGGTCAGTCCCGAGAGCACAGCAGAGATCGCGAACACGCCCGTCCACATGCGACCGGTGTGGACGAGCGCCAGCCGAGCGGCCCGGATGTTGGTCCCGGTGGCGTACAGGCGCCGTCCGGCAGTGGTCCGGGCGAGTAGGACGCCGGCGATGACCGCCACCACGCCCCAGATCACCACCACCGGGGGAATGCTGACACCGAGGGTGGTCCCAATCGCCGACGACAGGTTGGTCAATGACGCGGGCGGGATGGCCGAGATGTTCCCCTTGGTCCAGACGAGGATGGCGCCCTGGACCACGGCGTACATCCCCAGCGTGATGATCAACGGGTTGGCGCCAAAACGCTGGCACAGGAACCCGTTGAGAGCCCCGAGCAACCCGCAGACGATGATGATGGCGATCACGATCGTGACCATGGACCAGTGATGGGCGCCCGCCAGCTCAACCGTCAGGACCCCGCCGGCGGAGATGAAGCCGGGGATGGAGAGGTCCAGGCCGCCAACGAGCACCACCAGCGTCTGGGGCAACGCGGACAGGCCCAGGAGAGCGGCCAGAACCAGCATCGACTTCAGCGACGCGCTGCTGTCGTAGCCATCGATGCTGAGCGCGCCCCAGAGGAAGATGACGACGAGCGCCAGCCCCTGCACGACCGGGTAGCGCGTCTGCCATCGGCGCGCGCGTTGCAGCGCGGTCCCCGAGATCGCGGACGCCTCGGCCGCAGGCTCCTCCGCGATCGGCACCGGCTCGGCGGCCGTGGAGTCCGGCATGATCACGCGGCCACCCGCCTGCCGATGCTGCGGTAGCGCGTGCTGAGCACGATCCCGACGACGAGGACCACGCCGTAGACCAGTTGCAGGTAATCGCTGGACACACCGGCCGACGACAGGAACTGCTGGAGCATGAAGATGCACACGGCGCCCAGCAGTGACCCGATCATGCCGCCGCGGCCGCCACCGATCGGCGTGCCGCCCAAGGCGACACCTGCCAGGGCGATGAGCGCGTACTCGGTGCTGAGCGCCGCCGACGAGGTCTGCAGGAGCGCGGTCAGCGCCATACCACCGGCTGCGGCGAACAGGCCGCCCA
>CAVUVE010000003.1:0-27560 GCA_963744845.1 uncultured Solirubrobacteraceae bacterium | reverse complement strand
GTTGATCGCCAGCGGCAGCGCGGCGGCGTCGTGGCCGGCCTCCATCGCGGCGCGGCGATAGAGCGCGACCAGCGGGACGAATCGCTCCGGCTGGCCACCGATGATGGCCAGCGTCATCGGCAGGCCGAGCGTTCCGGCGCGCGCCACCGATTGCGGCGAGCCGCCGACGGCCACCCACACGGGCAGCGGGTCCTGGACCGGCCGCGGGTAGATGCCGGCGTCGTTGAGCGGCGCGCGCAGGCGGCCCCGACCAGGTGACGCGCTCGGCGTCGCGGATCTTCAGCAGCAGGTCGAGCTTCTCGGCGTACAGCTCGTCGTAGTCGTCGAGGTCGTAGCCGAACAGCGGGAAGGACTCGATGAACGAGCCGCGGCCGGCCATGATCTCGGCCCGGCCGCCGGAGATGAGGTCGAGCTCGGCGAACTGCTGGAACACGCGCACCGGATCATCGGAGCTGAGCACGGTGACGGCGCTGGAGAGCCGGATGCGCTCGGTGCGGGCGGCGATCGCGGCCAGGGCGACGGCCGGCGAGGAGATGAGGAAATCCGGGCGGTGGTGCTCGCCGATGGCGAACACGTCAAGGCCCAGCTGCTCGGCCAGCTCGGCCTCCTCGAGGAGGTCGCGCATGCGCTGCTGCGGGGTGACGCCGGAGCTGAGGTCGGCGAAGGTGGCGAGTCCAAGTTCCATGCGCCTCCAGGTTAGCAGAGTAGTTGCGGGGACAACTATCTCAGCGGGTGCCCTCGGCCTTCTCCCACACGACCGGCACGCCCGACGCGGACGTAGCGGACCAGGCCGGCGAGGGTGGCGAGCGTCACCAGCAGGTAGTAGTAGGCCAGCGCCGCGCCGGGCACGGGCAGCCGCAGCCGCCCGGCGCGCGCCAGCAGCAGCCCCGCCAGCTGCGCGCCGAGCACGATCGCGTAGACCAGGCCCGTCGCCGGCGAGCGCGACCGAGCAGATGAGCAGCACGATGTGCAGGATGCCGCTGCGCGTAGCGCAGCACGCGGTGGGAGACGATCTCCAGCAGGTACAGCGGGCCGCCGCCGCGCAGCATGTCGCCGGAGAGCACGTGGCGCCAGATCTGGGCGTGCATGCGGACCTTGCGGGCGTACTCGTCCTCGGCGTCGCGCGCGGGCTTCTCCCAGGCGACGGCCTGCGGGTCATAGACGGCGCGCCGGCCGCGCTGGGCCATCCGGTAGGGCAGCCCGAGATCGTGGCCGATGTGGGCTGCGGTCTCGATGTAGTCCGCCCGCCGCACCGCGTAGATACCGCCGTTGCCGGCGGTGATCGAGCCCATCGCCGACTCCGAGGCCCGCTGCCACAGCTCGAAGCGCCAGTAGACGCCCTCGCGGTTGGAGCCGTCGGCGCGCTCGAGCGCCAGGCGCCCGCACACGTAGGCGACGTCGGGGTCGGCGAAGTTCGCCACCAGCTAGCGCAGTGCGTCGGGCTCCCAGCGGGCATTGGCGTCCGAGAAGGCGATCACCTCCGCCGTCGTCGCCCGCACCGCGCGGTTCTGGGCGGCGACCTTGCCGGCCCGCGGGCACGGGCAGGAGGCGCACGCGCGGGTGGCGGGCGGCGAGGCGCGGCGACCAGCTCGTCGGTCCGGTCGGTCGAGCCGTCGGAGGCGACGACGATCTCGACGCAGCTCCGGCGGATAGTCGAGGGCGAGCAGGTTCTCCACGCGGCGCTCGATCACCGCCCGCTCGTCGTGGGCGGCGACGATCACGGCTACCGTCGGCGTGACGTCGCCCTTGCGCACCGGCCGCGGGCGCAGCCGCGCCACCGCGGCGGCGAACAGCGAGTAGAGCGCCTGGGTCCACAGCAGCGCGGCCAACGAGACCCAGAACAGGACCGCCGCGACGACCACGCCGCCAACAGTACTTCCGCCTAGGGTGCGGGGCCGTGCCCGGTGGCCAGGACATCATCCGCAGGACCTGTCGACCTGCTCGTCGGCGGGGTCGGCTCGCTGCTGAGCGCGCCGCTGGTGGCGCTGCTCGCGCTCGCCGTCCGGCTCGAGTCCCCGGGCGACCCGATCTACACGCCAGACCCGGGTCGGACGCGACGGCGAGCTGTTTGAGATCTACAAGCTGCGCACGATGGTCGCCGGCGCCGAGTTCCAGGGCGCGGGCCTGGCGATCTCCGCCGGCGACAGCCGGATCACGCGGGTGGGCCGGCTGCTGCGCCGGACCTCGCTCGACGAGCTGCCCAACCTGTGGAACGTGGCGCGCGGCGAGATGTCGATCGTCGGGCCGCGGCCGACGCTCAAGGATCAGGTCGACGCCTACACGCCGCGCCAGCGCGGTCCGCCTGGCGGTCAAGCCGGGGATCACCGGCTGGGCGCAGGTCAACGGCCGCGCGTCGCTGCCGTGGCCCGAGCGCATCGAGCTGGACCTGTGGTACGTCGAGCACCGCTCGCTGGCGCTCGACCTGGAGATCCTCAAGCGGACCGTCCGCTCGGTGCTCGGCGGCGGCGGCATCTACAAGGGAGCGACGGGCGGATGGCAGCCTCCGACTCAGACGTAGCCGTCCTGCTGACGGGCGTCGGCAAGCGCTTCGCGCTCGTCTCGGCGTTCGCGGCGCTGACGACGACGATCGCCGCCGACCCCAACCCGCTGGCCCCCGCCCAGTACGCGGCGACGCATCGCCGCTCGGTGCCGCGCTTCGACGACCCGGCCTACGTGCCGGCGCTGCAGGAGCTGTGCGACGAGTTCGGGGTGGGGGCGGTGGTGCCGCTCACCGATCTCGACCTGGAGATCCTCGGCCACGCCCGCACCGCCGGCCAGCTGCCGGCGTTCGTCCCCGACGGCGACGTCGCCCGGGCCACCTTCGACAAGTACGAGACCCACCTGCTGCTCGAGCGCCTCGGGCCTGCCCTCGCCGCCCACGGTGCTGCCGGGCGTGGTCGCCCGACAGCTACCCGGTCATGGTCAAGCCCCGCTGGGGCTCGGGCGCGCGCTCGATCTTCCACGCCGCCGACGAGCGCGAGGCGGAGTTCCTCGCCGCCTACATCCGCGAGCCGGCGATGCTCCAGCGCGCGATGCAGGGCCCGGAGTTCTCGATGGACTGCCTGTCGGACCTCGACGGCCGCTGCCTGAACGTCATCCCGCGCACGATGATCGAGTCCCGGGGCGGCGAGTCGATCAAGGGCACGACGATCGCCGACGAGGAGCTGATCGACCTCGGCCGGCGCGTCGTCGAGGCGCTGGGCTGCCGGGGCCCGTGCACCGTCCAGGCGTTCCGCGACGCCGAGATCGGCCTGGGCATCACCGACGTCAACACCCGCTTCGGCGGCGCCTGCCCCGCTCACCTGTACGCCGCCCGGCCCGGCCGGACCTACCCGGAGCTGATCGTGCGCATCGCCCGCGGCGAGACGATCGAGCCCCACGTCGGCGACTTCCGCGCCGGGGTGACGTTCACCCGCTACTTCTGGCAGCTGGAGCTCGACGCCGAGATGCGGCCGACCGGGCGCGAGATCGTCTGAGGCTCGCGGCCCCGTCGGCCGCCGCGCCAGCGCGTGGACGTCGATCCCGTGGCGCCCGGCGTCCGGCGCTCGCGCGATCTCGCGGCGCTGCGTATCGGGCGATTCATGCGCCAGCGCTCGTCGCAGGCAGCCGGCAGATCGGCATACCACGCGGCCGCGGCGGTCACAGCTCGGCGATCACCTCGTCGACGGTCAGGACCCGGCCGACGTTCGTCATCGCGTAGTTCAGCGCGGCGTGCTGCCACTCGTCGCTGGTGGTGGAGGTGCCGTCGGAGACGACGGTGATCGTGTAGCCGGCGTCGGCGCCGTGGCGGGCGGTGTGCTCGATCGACATGTTCGTGTAACAGCCGGCGATCACCAGCGAGTCGACGCCCAGCCCGCGCAGCAGGATGTCCAGCCGGGTCTCGTAGAAGCCGTTCATGCGCATCTTCTCGACGACGTGGTCGCCGGCCACCGGCTCCACGCCCTCGACGGCGGCGGCGCCCCACGAGCCGCGCACGAGCGCGTTGGTCTCGACGACGCCCTGCGAACAGCGGCGCGTTGGGCCGCAACCCGACGGCGCCCTTCTCGACGATGTAGTGCACGTGGATGACCGGCACGCCGGCCGCGCGGGCGGCGTCGGCCAGCCGGGCGACGTTGGCGACGACGTTCTGGCTGGCGGCGTGGGCCGGCGCGCCCGTTTCGGCGAACGCGCCCTGCTCGCCGATGACGTCGTTCTGCATGTCCTGGATGATGAGTGCGGCTTGTCATGTCAGTGATAGGGGAGGTGGGTGGAGGCGACCTTGGTGGGCAGCCGGTACATGCGAGGTGGAGCTCGGGATGTAGAGCATCTTCCAGTCAGAGCCGCCCCAGGCGATGTTGCCGACGTTCTCGGGCACCTCGATGACCCCGAGGTGCTCGCCCTCCGGGGAGATGACCCACACCCCGCGCGGGCCGGTGACCCACACGTTGCCGCGCTCGTCGACCTTCATCCCGTCGGGAATGCCCTCCTCGATCACGCCGCTGCCGACGCCGGTGAAGAACTCCCGCCCGCCCGACAGCGAGCCGTCGTCGCGCCACGTCGTAGATGCGGATCAGCGCCCGGGTGGTGTCGTTGATGTACAGCTGCTGCTCGTCGGGGGTGAAGCACAGGCCGTTGGGCTGCTCGAACTCGGTCTCGCCGACGACCAGCTGGGGATCGCCGCCGCCGGCCGGGATCATGTAGACGCCCTGGAAGGAGAGCTCCTGCTCGCGGGGGATGCCGAAGCCCGGCATCCGCCCGAAGCCGGGGTCGGTGAAGTAGATCGTCCCGTCCGAGCGGGTGATCACGTCGTTGGGGCTGTTGAGGTACTTGCCCTGGTAATGCCACGCCAGGGTCTCGCGCACGCCGTCGCGGCGCTCGCGCACCAGCGAGGAGGTGACGTGCTCGCAGACGAGCAGGTTGCCCTCGGCGTCGTAGACCATGCCGTTGCCCTTGTTGTTGGGCCGGCGCAGCTCGGTGACGCCCTCCTTCTCCGACCAGCGCCGGCGCACGTCGCCGGGCATGTCGGAGAACAGGAGAAAGTCGCCTGCCTTGTTCCACACGCGGCCCCTCGGTGAACGTGAACCCGGTCGCCACCCGCTCGACCTCCGCAGCGGGGTCGACCAGCTCCGACAGGGCCTCTGACTTCATCTCGATCGCCAACGATTCCTCTCCTTTATGTCGCGTGCCGGCGCTCGATCCCGGCCAGCACGTCGGCCAGGTCTTCGAGGCTGGCGATGTTGTGACCGGCCAGGAACCGGTCGATGTACGGCAGCGCCGCCTTCATGCCGGCGCCCAGCGGCTGGTAGTCGACGTGGCCCTTGAGCGGGCTGACCCACACGACCGCGTAGGCGGTGCGGGCCAGCCGCGCCATCTCGCGCCCCACCAGCTCGGGATCCTGGCGCTCCCAGCCGTCGGAGACGATCACCACCACCGCCCCGCGCGAGAACGCCCACCGGCCCCACTGATCGTTGAACGACTTCAGGCAGGCGCCGATCAGCGTCCCGCCCGCCCAGTCGACGACGGTCTCGGCGGCGCGGGCCAGCGCCTCGTTCGGGGTCGCGGGTGCGCAGCGCCGCCGTCAGCCGCGTCAGCCGCGTGCCGAACGCGAACACCTCCACGTGGCCGGCGATCACCGCCGCGTGCAGGAACAGCAGCAGCCCGCGGGTGTAGGCCTCCATCGAGCCGGAGATGTCGCACAGCACGACGAGCCGGCGCGGCCCGTCCACCCGGCGGCGGTAGCTGCGCTCCAGCGGGTCGCCGCCGGTGGCCAGCGAGCGGCGGGTCATGCGCCGCAGGTCGAGCAGCCGCCCGCGCGGGTGCGAGCGCAGCCGGCGCGTCCGGCGCTGCGGGCGCACGGCGGCCAGTTCGGCGAGCAGCCGCCGGGCCTGGGCGAACTCCTCGTGGGTCATGGCGCCGAAGTCGCGCCGGCGCAGCAGGTCGGTGGCGCTCCAGCCGACCTCCATCTTCTCCGGCTCGGGGCCGTCGGGCTGTGATCCGCGCACCGGATCGGCGTGGCCGGCGGCGCGCGGACGGGCGAGCTTGGGGGAGCGCAGCCGCGTCGGCGGGATCACCGGCGCGCGCAGAAACCAGGCGTTGAACGCGCGGTCGAACGGCGTCGAGCTCCTCGCGCCGGGTGACGAGCGTCGCCCGCAGCGTCCAGTAGACGTCGTCCTGGCGGGTGATGTCGACGGCGTCGAGTCCCTTGCAGCGCGTCGGCGATCCGTCCGGGCCCGATCTCCAGGCCCGCCTCGCGCAGCACCCGGCCGAAGGTGACCACGTGGCGGACGACCGCGTCAGCGGGCAGCGCGCGCCTCCGCCAGCAGGCTGACCAGGGTCTCGTCGGAGACGAGCTCGATGTCCTCCTGATACTTGAGCACCGAGCCGAGCGTCGACTGCACGAGCTCGGCGTCGAGCTCGCGCTGGCCGAGGACGGCGAGCGCCTGCGCCCAGTCGACCGTCTCGGCGACCCCGGGTGACTTGGTCAGCTCCAGGCCGCGCAGCGCCTGCACGAACTGCACGGCCTGAGCGGCGAGGCGCTCGGGCACCTCGGGCACGCGCAGGCGGACGATCTCGATCTCCCGCTCGCACGACGGATGGCCGATCCAGTGAAAGAGGCAGCGTCGCTTGAGCGCGTCGTGCAGCTCGCGCGTGCGGTTGGAGGTGAGCACGACGATCGGGCGGTGGCGGGCGGCGATCGTGCCCAGCTCCGGGATCGTGATCTGAAAGTCGGAGAGCAGCTCGAGCAGGAACGCCTCGAACTCGTCGTCGGCGCGGTCGATCTCGTCGATCAGCAGCACGACCGGCTCAGGTGCCGAGATCGCCTCCAGCAGGGGACGGCGAATGAGGAAGCGCTCGCCGAACAGCTCGTCCTCGTCGACCTGGCCGCCCTCCTGGGCGGCGCGGATGTGCAGCAGCTGGCGGGTGTAGTTCCACTCGTAGACGGCGTGGTTGACGTCGAGTCCCTCGTAGCACTGCAGGCGGATCAGGCGCGTGCCCAGCGCCTGGGCGATCGCCTTGGCCGCCTCGGTCTTGCCGACGCCGGCCTCGCCCTCCAGCAGCAGCGGCTTGCGCACCTGCAGCGCCAGGTACAGGACCGTGGCCAGCCCGCGGTCGGGAAGGTAGGAGGCCGCGAGAAGCGCCTCCTCCAGTTGGTCGATGCTGCCGATCTGCTCCACCCTGCGGCGCATCTTAGTCGGCGAACGGGGTAGTGAGCCCTATAGACTGAATCACTGTCGAGCGGCCTCGCCATAGAGTGCGGCTCTGGCGCAAAGTGGCAAGCTGAGAACAGGGAGAGCGGTGAGAGACAGCGACACCGAAGCACTGATGCCGGCATCGGAGGCGGAGGCCATCGAGGGATTCGGCGATGGAAGCAACGTCACCGTGCTGGCCGGCGGGACGATCCTGATGCCCGAGGTCACCTACGGGCGCTACCCCAAGGGCGGCCGGACGCTGATGCTCCACCGCGCGGGCCTCGACGCGGTCGCCGACAACGGCGCGGTGACCTTCGGCGCGATGGCCACCCTCGACGCGGTGGCGGCCGCCGGCATCGCGCCGCTGGCCGCGGCGGCCGCCGCGGTGGCCGATCCGGAGATCCGCGCGCAGGCGACGATCGGCGGCAACCTGTGCGCCGCCCCCGGGGTGCAGGCGCCTCGCGGCGATCTCCAGGCGCCGCTGCTGGCGATGGGCGCCCGCGTGCGCTCGGCCGGCCCCGGCGGTGAACGGACCGAATCGGTCGAGGAGTACCTCGCCGGTCCGCGTGACCGTCTCGTGCTCAGCATCGAGGTCGACCGGCCCGCCCGCGCCGCCTACATCACCCAGCGCCGCCCCCATTCGCACTCCTACTCGGTGATGGCGGTCGCCGCCGCCGAGGTCGACGGGACGGTGCGGATCGCGGCGGCCGGAGTCGCCCCTCATGCGGTCCGGCTGACGGGCGTCGAGCAGGCGCTGGCCGGCGGGAGCTCGCCGGCCGACGCCGCCGCCCGGGCGACCGAGGGCGTGGAACCTCACGACGACGCGCTGGCCTCGGCCTGGTACCGGCGCGAGGTCCTGCCCGTGCTCGTGGCGCGGGTCATCGAACAGCTTCAGGGAGAGTGAGTCAATGGAACTGACGATCAACGGCGTGCCGCGCGCCACCGCGAGCTCGCCGGTCACGCCGCTGCTCACCGTGCTGCGCGAGGAGTTCAACATCACCAGCGCCAAGCCCGGGTGCGAACAGGGCGGCTGTGGCTCGTGCACGGTGCTGGTCGACGGCGCGCCGCGCCGCGCCTGCCTGGTTGCGGTGGGCACGCTCGGCGACGCCGAGGTGACGACCGTCGAGGGACTCGGCGGGGCCCAGAGCCTGGCGGCGATCCAGAAGGCGTTCAACGACCGCTACGCCGCCCAGTGCGGGTACTGCACCACCGGCATGGTGATGGCCGCCCAGGCGCTCATCGAGGCCACCGGGCGGGGCGGTGACCCGCGAACAGGTGCTCGACGCCCTCAGCGGCCATGTCTGCCGCTGCACCGGCTACGTGAAGATCGTCGACGCGATCATCGCCGCGTCCACCGGCGAGTTCGACGGCGACCAGGCCGACGACTTCGCCGCCGACCCGTCGCAACCCGAGGTCGAGCCGAAGGGAGCGCCGGCATGAAGGCCGTCGGCGCAAAGCTCCCCCGCTACGACGGGGTCGCCCATGTCACCGGGCGGACCAACTTCGTCGATGATCTCAAGGCCCCGGGCATGCTCCAGGCCCGCGCCCTGCGCTCGCCCCATCACCACGCCACGATCCGCAGCGTGGACACATCGCGCGCCGAGAAGCTGCGCGGCGTCCGGGCGATCGTCACCCACGCCGACGTGCCGAAGAACGTCTACGGGCATCTGGAGGCGCTCGGGCGTTCCCGCCGACGAGCCGCTGCTGGCCGAGGACGTCGTGCGCTGGAAGGGCCAGCCGATCCTGGCCGTGGCCGCCGAGGACGTCGACACCGCGATGGAGGCGCTCGACCTGATCGATGTCGAGTACGAAGAGCGCCCGGCGCTGTTCGACATCCGCCTGGCCTTCGAGCCCGACGCTCCTCAGATCCATCACTGGGGCCCGGTGTTCCCGCACTTCGGTCCCCACAACCACCGGCGCGTCCGCAAGGGCGACGTCGAGTGGGCGTTCGAGAAGGCCGACACGATCGTCTCCGGCGTCTACCGCCCCCAGGCGATCGAGCACTGCCCGCTGGAGACCCAGGCGGCGCTCGTCATCCCCGAGGCCGACGGCCGGCTGACGATCCACTCGTGCACCCAGGCGATGTACTTCTCGCTCGGTGTCGTGGCCGCCCACCTCGAGCTCCCGCTCAACCGGATCAAGCTCGTCGGCGGCACGGTCGGCGGCGGGTTCGGCGGCAAGGTCGACACCGCCTCGGAGACGATCAGCGCGGTGCTGGCGCTCAAGGCGGAACGCCCGGTCAAGTGGCGCTGGACGCGCGAGGAGGAGTTCCTCGCCTCCTCGACGCGTGCCCCGTGGCACATCGAGCTCGAGGATGCGGTCACCTCCGACGGCTGGATCCTCGGCCGGCGGATGGTCACGCTGCATGACTCGGGCGCCTACTCGCGCTTCTCGCCCTACGGGCTGACCAAGCATGCCTTCCATCACACCGGCGCCTACACGATCCCGAACCTGAAGTTCGACGGGTTCGTGGTGTACACCAACCGGGTGCCGACGACCGCGATGCGCGGATTCGGGGTGACCTCGGTCTCGATGGCGGTGGAGACGCACATCACGCGGGTGGCCGACGTGCTCGGCCTCGACCCGTGGGAGATCCGGCTCAAGAACGCCAACCGGGTCGGTGACACCACCGGCAACCTGGTGGCGATGCAGGATCCCTCGACGGTGCCGGTGACGCTCGCGACCGCCGAGAAGGTCGGCAAGGAGCTGGCGCCGGAGTACCGCACGATGAGCTCGGAGCGGCGCAGCGGCGACCTGCTCCCGGAGCACCTCGTCGCCCAGCAGGCCCCCGAGGGCGCCCACGTGCTCGGCAAGACGGGCGCGGTCAACGGGTCGCACGGCACACCGGCAATGGAGGAGGACACTGATGGCCAAGCACACCGGACGTGGCTTTTCCACGATCGAGTATCCGACCGGGATGAACCAGAACGGCGATCCCAGCCAGGCCTGGATCAAGCTCAAGCCCGACGGCCGGGTCGACGTCTTCTCCGGGACGGTCGACATCGGCCAGGGGTCCAAGACGGTCCACACCCAGATCGTGGCCGACGCCCTTGGCGTCCCCTATGACTGGGTGACGATGGACAACACCAACACCGACTCCTCGGCGGTGTGCACCGGCACGTTCGCCTCGCGGGGAACGTTCATCGGCGGCAACGCCGTGCGGTACGCCGCCGAGCGCGTCCGCGAGCGGGTGCTCGACATCGCCTCCAAGGAGCTGGAGATCGACGCCGGCGACCTGGAGATCACCGACGGCGAGGTCGTCGCCAAGGGTGCGCCGGACCGCAAGATCTCAGTCTCGGATGTCGCCGGCGCCGCCACGTACTCCTACGGCGAGCTGATCTCCGGCCAGGGCACGGCGCTCAAGCCGCTGGCCGAGGTCGATGATGACGACGGCTCGGTGACGGCCGAGCCACACTCGGCGATCTCCTATGCGGCCTGCGTGGCCGACGTGGTCGTCGACGACGAGACCGGCGAGGTGGAGATCACCCGCATGGTGTCCGTCTACGACGTCGGCCGGGCGATCAACCCGCTGCTCGTCGAGGGCCAGATCGAGGGCGGGGCGATGATGGGCGTCGGCCTCGGCCTGCTGGAGGAGTCCTATCCCCACTATCCCTCCGTCGAGCACCGCGGCGAGCAGTTCGGCACCTACCTGGCGCCGACGATCGAGATGCTCCCCGAGCTGGAGAACGTCATCCTGGAGAACCCCTCGGTCGACGGTCCGTTCGGCGCCAAGGCGATCGGCGAGATGGCCAACAACGCCCAGCCGCCGGCGCTCGCCGCAGCGATTCACGACGCCGTCGGCGTGTGGGTGACCGAGATGCCCGCCTCGCCCGAGCGGGTGCTGCGGGCGATCAAGGCCAAGGCCGAGCCCCGGCGCGAGGGCAAGCGGGTCATCTTCGACGAGGAGATCTCCGTGCGCACGGTGATCGAGCAATGGCGGCGCCGGCTTCCTGGACCGCCCGTAACAATGAGCAACTCGCCCTTTCAGTCGTGGGACGGCCGCCAGTCGCTGTCGCTGTTTCCCAAGGTCAACCTGCAGTCGATCGCCGGCGAGCAGATCCTCTTCTGCCAGGTCGGCTACGAGCCCGGCGCCGACGTTCCGGCTCACGCCCACGAGGACTCCGAGCAGGTCATGTGGATCACCGGCGGCTCGCTGGAGATGACCGTCGGCGGTGAGACGCAGACGATCGGCGAGGGCGATTGCGTGGTCATCAACCGCGGAGTCGAGCACTCGCTGCACTCGGACTCCGGCTGCACGTTCCTGGAGGCCATGTCGCCGGTCCCGCGCGATCATGTGGCCGACCCCGAGCGCGACCTGGTCCTCGGCGCCGACGGCGACAGCCGCTACGTCGAGCACTAGCTGCACTCATCACCCCCAACCCCCGAACAAGGAGATGCCGTGCCGATCGTAGAGATCAAGCTGTTCGACAGCCGCATCAACGATGAGACGGTCCCCAAGCTCATCGAGAAGGTGACCGACGCGGTCGTGGAATGCACCTCGGAGAAGATCCGCGACGAGACGTGGGTCGTGGTCACCGGGCTTCCGCCCAAGCAGTGGGGCCTCGGCGGGAAGCCGCTGGGGTGAGCCACGGGTCGCTTTCAGGGCCGCGCGGCTCTGGTGACGGGGGGCGCCGGCGACATCGGCGGTGCCGTCGTCGCTCGCCTGCAGGCCGGCGGCGCCCGAGGTGGCGACGCTGGACCTGCGGCCGTCTGTCGCCGAGGGCGTGCTGTCGCTGACCGGCGACGTGCGCGAGTCCGCCGACGTCGACCGGGCGGTCGCCGACGCCGAGTCCGAGCTCGGCCCGCTCAGCATCCTCGTCTGCGCCGCCGGCGTGACCGGCGACTCGCTGGCCACCGTCGACGTGCCCGACGACGAGTGGCGCCAAGGTGATGGCGATCAACTGCGACGGCGTGTTCTGGGCCAATCGCGCCGCCGCCCGTGTGATGGCCCCCCGCGGCTACGGCAGGATCGTCAACGTGGCCTCGATCGCCGGCAAGGAGGGCAACCCGATGGCCGGCGCCTACTCGGCGTCCAAGGCGGCGGTGATCGCCATGACCAAGTCGATCGGCAAGGACCTGGCCCAGACGGGCGTGCTCGTCAACTGCGTCACCCCCGCGGTGATCGACGGGCAGATGCTCGGCGACATGAGCGAGGAGCATGTCCAGTACATGGTCAGCCGGATCCCGATGGGCCGGATGGGACAGCCCGACGAGGTCGCGGCGCTGATCGAGTACCTCGCCTCCGAGGACTGCACGTTCTCGACCGCGGGCGTGTTCGATGTCTCCGGCGGACGAGCCACCTACTAAGGAGCTTTACGTTGTCAGACACGATCACCGGCGCGCCGGCCGCCAACTTCATCGCCGGACGATGGACGCCCAGCCAGAGCGGCTCGGTCTACGAGCGCCACAATCCGTGGCGGCCGAGCGAGGTGGTGGGCGAGTTTCCGAGTTCCGACGCCGCTGACGTGGCCGCGGCCGTGGCGGCCGCGCAGGGCGCGCGGCGCGACTGGGCGCGCCTGCCCGCCGCCGCCCGTGGCGCCTACCTGAGCAAGGCGGCCGATGCGATCGAGGCCCGCCAGGAGGAGATCGCCCAGGACATGACCCGAGAGATGGGAAAGCCGCTGCGCGAGTCTCGCGGGGAGGCCGGCCGGGCGGCCGCGATCCTGCGCTTCTTCGCCGGCGAGGGGCTGCGCCCCGTGGCTCAGCTGTTCGAGCAGTCGGCGAGCGGCGCGCTCGTCTACACCCGCCGCCGGCCCGTCGGCGTCGTCGGGCTGATCACCCCGTGGAACTTCCCGATCGCGATCCCCACCTGGAAGACCGCGCCCGCGCTGGCCTACGGCAACACCGTGGTCATGAAGCTCGCCCAGGACTCGCCGCTCACCGGCCTGCATCTGGCGGCCGCGCTTCGAACAGGCGGGACTGCCCGACGGGGTGCTCAACATCGTCATCGGCCGAGGCGCGGCCGCCGGCGAGCCACTCGTCCAGCCGCCGAGCAGGTGACCGCCGTCTCCTTCACCGGCTCGGTCCCCGTCGGCCTCGGGGTCCGCGAGCAGGCGACGGCGGCCGGCAAGCGGGTGCAGCTGGAGCTCGGCGGCCACAACCCGCTGATCGTCGCCGACGACGCTGCCGCTGGACGCGGCCGTCACCGCCGCCTACGCGGGCGCGTACTGGTCGGCCGGCCAGAAGTGCACGGCCACCCGGCGCATGTACGTGCAGTCGGGCGTCTACGAGGAGTTTCGCGAGCGGCTGCTGGCGCGGATCGCCGAGGGAAAGGTCGGCGATCCGGCCGATCCGGCGACCGAGGTGGGGCCGCTCGTCAATCGAGAAGCAGTTCGAAGAGGTCCTGGCCGGGATCGAGCGGGGCCGCGACCAGGGCGGCACGGTCCTGACCGGCG
This sequence comes from uncultured Solirubrobacteraceae bacterium, assembly GCA_963744845.1. GTDB lineage: Bacteria > Actinomycetota > Thermoleophilia > Solirubrobacterales > Solirubrobacteraceae > Palsa-465. The sequence goes on along the minus strand of CAVUVE010000003.1, from coordinate 13,996 downwards.
GCGAACGGGCCGACGACGACGGCTACCTGATCGCCCCGACGCTGTTCGAGGACGTCGCCGACGACGCGTTTCTGTCGTGCGAGGAGGTGTTCGGGCCGGTCAGCTCGCTGTATCGCTTCGACACGATCGACGAGGCGATCGAGCGGGCCAATGCCGTGCGCTTCGGCCTGTCGGCCTCGGTGTTCACGACGAACCTGCGCACCGCCCGGCAATGCGTCGACGAGCTGGAGGCGGGGATCCTCCACGTCAACTCGCAGACCGCCGGGGCCGATGTCCACGTACCCTTCGGCGGAACGAAGGACTCGGGCTTCGGTCCCCACGAGCAGGGGTCCGCGGCGCACGAGTTCTACACCGAGGAGATCACGGTCTATCAGGATGTCTGACGAACGCTGGCTGATCACTGGAGCACTGGGCTGCATCGGCGCGTGGGCGTGCCGCCAGCTCGTGCGCGAGGGTCACGACGTCATCGCCTACGACCTCGGCGACGACACTCGCCGGCTCGACCTGGTGATGGATGCCGGCGAGCGCTCGTCGGTCCGCCTCGTCAGCGGGGACATCACCGACCTCGAGGGCCTGACGGGCATCGTCGCGCGCGAGCGGATCACGCACATCGTGCATCTGGCGGCGCTGCTGCTGCCGATCGCCAAGGCCGACCCTCCGCGGGGAGCGCTGGTCAATGTTGTGGGCACCGTCAACGTGTTCGAGGCCGCCAGCCGCGGTGACGTGCAGGGCGTGGCCTATGCCAGCTCAGCGGCTGCCTACGACCGCGCCGACGGGGTGCACGTCACCGAGGATGCCGATGGCCACCCGCTCAACCACTACGGCGTTCACAAGATCGCCAACGAGGGCGCCGCTCGCGTGTACTGGCACGACGCCGGCCTGCCCAGCGTCGGCCTGCGCCCGCACGTCGTCTACGGCCCGGGACGCGATCACGGGATGACGGCCGGACCGACGCTGGCGATTGCCGCCGCGGTGGCCGGCGAGCGCTACGAGATCCCGTTCGGCGGCCGCGCGCAGTTCCAATACGCGCCCGACACCGCCGGTTTGTTCATCAAGGGGGCCCGCTCGGCTGCCGCCGGCGAGGGCGCTCCGGTCCGCAACGTGGGCGGTCCGTCCGAGCACGTGACTGACGTGATCGCGGCGATCGAGGCGGCGGTCCCGGAGGCTGGGGGAACGATCACGTTCGATCGCGACGTGGAACTGCCCCTCCCCGAGGAGATGGCCGCCGTCGACCCCGTGACCACGCCGCTGGCCGACGGCGTGCGGGAGACGGTCGAGATGATGCGACAGGCGAGGTGAGTGAGCGTGGCCGACGCCACTGACACCTCGCGGATGCCCTACCAGCTGCCGTTCCCGGCGCACGCCGCCGAGGAGGTGCTGGTCTCGCCGGCCGTGCCCGATGACGAGCGGATCTGGGTCCCCCAGGCCGAGGGCCTGGACTTCCGGCCGCTGCTGCTGCACACCGTGCAGGGGTACTGGTGCAACCTGTTGCGCGTCCGGCGCACCGGCATCGTCAGCCGGCACCGTCATCCCCAGCCCGTTACCGGTTATGTGATCAAGGGCCGCTGGCACTACCTGGAGCACGACTGGGTGGCCGAGCCCGGCGCGTTCCTGTTCGAGCCGCCGGGAGAAACGCACACGCTCGTCGTGCCCGAGGGCGTGGAGGAGATGATCACCCTGTTCACCGTCAACGCGGCGATGATCTACGTCGACCCGTGGGGGGGACGACCGGCTACGAGGACGTGTTCACCAAGATCGAGCTGTGCCGCACTCACTACGAGGAGGTCGGGCTCGGCGCCGACTACGTCGAGCAGTTCATCCGGTGAGTGACTTCACGGGTCGGCGGGTGCTCGTCACGGGGGGCACGAGCGGGATCGGTCTGGCGCTGGCGGGCGGGTTTGCCGCGGCGGGCGCCGACGTGACCGCCGTTGGGCTGGGAGAGGCCGCGGCGTCGCCGTCAGGCGTCGCGTTCGTCGGCGGCGACGTCACCGACGCGGCCTGCGTGCCCGACGTCGTCTCCGGGTTTGACCGCCTGGACGCCGTCGTCTGCTGTGCGGGAATCATCCGCCGCGACGACGAACACGACGCGGATGTCTTCGCCGAGGTGGTTGACGTCAACCTGACGGGCACGATGCGGACCCTGACCGCCTGCCAGGCGCTGCTGCGCCGGTCGCGGGGCGCCGCGCTGGCCACGGCATCGATGCTCTCCTACGTGGGCGGTCCACGGGTGCCCGGCTACGCGGCGTCCAAGGGCGGCATCGTCGCGCTCGTCAAATCGCTCGCCGTGGCCTGGGCACCCGAGATCCGCGTCAACGCGATCGCTCCCGGCTGGATCGCCACCGCTCTGACCGCCGCGCTGCGCGAGCCGGGCGGCGCTGGCGACGCGATTCTCGCCCGCACCCCGCTGGGCCGCTGGGGCGATCCCGAGGACCTGGTCGGCCCGGCGCTGTTCCTCTGCTCGGACGCCGCGCGGTTCATCACCGGCGCGGTGCTGCCCGTCGACGGCGGCTACCTGGCGGCCTGACGCACCACGAGTTAGAGTTTCCGCGCGAGCGACCGGGGGAGCCTGATGAGCAGTCAATTCGACGTGATCGTGGTCGGCGCCCGCTGCGCGGGGTCGCCGTTGGCGACCCTGCTGGCTCGCCAGGGACTTCGTGTGGCCGTGGTGGAACGAGCCACCTTTCCCCGCGACACCCTGTCGACGCACATCGTCGAGGCTCCGGCGATCAACTTCCTGAGCCGCCTCGGCGTGCTCGACGAGGTGCGCGCCACCGGGGTGACCATCGGGACGAGGGTCGACGGCCGCCAGAACGACTTTCGTTACGAGGGGCGGGCGGGTCAGCGCCCGGGCGATGCCGGAGCGTTCATGTCGGCCCGGCGCCACGTGCTCGACCCGATCCTCGCCGGCGCGGCGCAGCGAGCCGGTGCCGAGGTGATGATGGGCACGAACGTCGTCGGCCTGATAGCGGACGGGTCGCGACACAGCGGCGTGCGGACCCAGCAGGCCGGTGAGGAGCACGTGCTGCGGGCGCGGCTTGTGGTGGGCGCCGATGGCCGGAACTCGACCGTCGCCCGGCTGGTGAACGCCCGGAAGTACAACGTCGTGCCCAGCGAGCGCTTCGCCTATTGGTCGTTCTTTGAGGGGGTTGATCCGGGCCCTGACCCGGCGATCGTCTATCACCGCTGGGAGGGCCGCCTGGTGATCGCGACGCCGGCCGACGGCGGCCTGTACGAGGTCATCGTGATTCCGGACGAGCGGTTTCGCGCCGAGTTCGCGGCCGACCGCGAGCAGGCCTTCATGGATCAGGCGATGGCCTGCGCCCCGGTCGCCGAGGCGCTCCGGGGGGCGCGGCGCGTCGGCAAGCTGTACGGCATCAAGCGCTGGGAGGGCTTCTTCCGCGAGTCCGCCGGGCCTGGGTGGGCGCTGGTCGGTGACGCCGGGCATTTCAAGGATCCTGCCCCGGGTCAGGGCATGACCGACGCCTTCCGCCAGACCGAGGCGCTGGCGCCCGCGATCGTCGCGGGGCTCGCCGGGACCGATGCCCAGCTCGACCGCGCCATCGCCGACTGGGCACGCTGGCGCGACCGCGACGCCGGCGAGCACCATTGGCTGGCCGCCGACTTCGGCGCGGCCGGCCCCTCGCCGGCGGTCGTGCCCGAGATGATGCGCCGCCTGGACCGGCGCAACCGGATCGGCGACGTGATCGACCTCCTGCAGCATCGCGCGAAGCCCTCGGCGGTGTTCACGCCCGGTCGTCTGCTGGCCGCGACCGCATCGCTGGTGGCGCGCCCGGGCAGCGATCGCCGGACCATGCTGCGCGAGGTCGGCGATCTCCTCCGCGAGGACACCCGGCGCCGGCGGCTGCTACGAAAGCCGGAGTTCGTGGCCCCCGACGCGCATGCGGACGCCGGTGAGACCGAGGTGCCCGAGCCGCTGATCACTGCATGACCGTCGCGGTCGACACCACCTCGGTCACCGTCCGCGGAGTGACGTCACCGGTCCTGCACGCCGGCCCGCAGGACGGACCGGAGGCCGTCGTGTTCGTCCACGGCAACCCAGGTCCCGCCGATGACTGGCGCGCTCTGGTCGGCCGCATCGGCGACTTCGCGCGCGCCGTTGCGCCCGACATGCCCGGCTACGGGCACGCCGACAAGCCGCGCGACTTCGACTACACCGTTCAGGGCTACGCGTGCCCACCTCGCCGGAGTTCTGACGCAGCTCGGCATCACCAGAGCCCATCTCGTGATGCACGACTTCGGCGGCCCGTGGGGACTGGCATGGGCGGCCGCCGATCCGGACGCGTTCGCGTCGGCAACGCTCATCAACACCGGCGTCCTGCTCGACTACCACTGGCACCACTACGCGAAGATCTGGCGCACGCCCGGGGTGGGCGAGCTCTTTCAGGCGACCACCACCCGTCCGGCCTTCCGGATGCTCGTCGGGCGCGAGAACCCGCGTCTGCCCGGCGCGGCGCTCGACCGCCTCTATGACGTATCGAGGTCGTGGCCGACCAAGCGGGCCGTGCTCAAGCTCTACCGGGCGACACCGGCCAGTGCGATGGGCGGCCTGCGCGATCGCCTGCGCCCGCTGGACCGGCCAGCCCTCGTCGTCTGGGGAACCGGCGACGCCTACATTCCGTGGCAGCAGGCCGAGCGTCAGCTTCAGACGTTCCCCTCCGCGCGCGTCCAGCTGCTCGAAGGGCTTGGGCACTGGCCGTTCCTCGAAGACCCGGGGCGCGTCGACGAGCAGGTGATCCCGTTCCTGCGGGAGGTCACGTCGGCTCGCGGGTGAGGCCGGCGCGCTCGCGGTAGTCCTCGCGGACGGGCACGAACACGTCGAGCACCGTGGCGCCATCGGGACCGGCGGTACCGCCGTGCTCGACTCCGCCGGGCATCACGAACGCGTCCATCGGTCCGCACACGCGCGACTCGCCACCGGCGACCATCGTCATCGACCCGCTGAGGATCAGCCCGAGCTGCTCGTGGGGATGGGAGTGCCGGGCGACCTCGGCCCCCGGCTCGAGCTCGACCAGGTTGAGCATCCCGCGCTCCCCGAACAGCGCCCGCGCGATGGCGCCGGGGGCCAGTTCGTAGGCGTCGCCGGCACCCAGCGAGACGAACCGCGCTGCGGTCATCGTGCCGCCGCCAGGCCCGACAGCGAGGACGTCGGGGTGAGCGCGTCGGGGTCGGTCATGAGCTCGATCAGCGCCGGCCCGCCGGCCTCGCGGGCGCGCTTCACGGCGCCGGCGAGCTCGCCGACACGTTCAACGCGCTCCGCCGAAGCCCCGTACGCGCGCGCCAGCGCTGCGAAGTCCGGGTTGACGAGGTCGGTGGCCATCACATGGCCGGGGAAGCGGCGCTCCTGGTGCATGCGGATCGTGCCCAGCATACGGTTGTTGGCCACGATCACGATGATCGGAAGGCGCTCGGCGACCATCGTGGCCAGCTCCTGGCCGCACATCTGAAAGCAGCCGTCGCCGGCGAACGCCACCACCGCGCGCCCGGGGTGCAGCAGCTGAGCAGCGAGCGCGGCGGGGATCCCGTAACCCATCGCTCCGCTCTGGGGCGCCAGCTGGGTGCCCCACCGGCGATAGCGGGTGAAGCGGTGCACCCAGACCGTGTAGTTGCCCGCGCCGTTGCAGTAGATCGTGTCCTGCGGCAGCTCATCGGCGCAGCACGCCGATCGCGGCGCTCAGGTCGAGCGACTCCCCGGGCTCGGGCAGCGCCGACCAGCGCTCGTAGTCCTCCCGGGCCGCGCGAGCCCAGGCTGCCCAGCGCCCGCCGTCCACCCGCACCTCGGCGGCGAGCGCGGCGGCGAAGGACTGCATCCCGGCGACGATCCCCAGGCCGGGCTGGTAGACGCGCCCCAGCTCGCCCGGGTCGGGGTGCACGTGGACGAGGGTCTGCGGGGCCACCGGCGGGACGGGGAGCGTGTAGCCCTGGGTCTCGATCTCGGTCAGCCGCGGGCCGACGGCGATCAGCAGGTCGCAGTCGCGGATGCGCTGGGCGAGCGCCGGGTTGACGCCCAGGCCGACGTCGCCGACGTAGCACGGAAGCTCGTTGTCGACGAGGTCCTGGCGGCGAAACGAAGCTGCCACGGGCAGCCCGCAGGCACCGGCCCACTCGGCCAGCTGCGTCGCACGACCGGCGGTCCCATGGCCCCCCGCCGACCATGACCAGCGGTCGCTCGGATGCCTCCAGGAGCTCACGAAGGCGGCTCACCTGACCGGGGTCGGCCGACGGCTGGCGGGCGCGCGCGGGCGGGGCATCGTCGACCTCGACCGCTGCGGAGAGCACGTCCTCGGGCAGCGAGATGACCACCGGGCCCTGGCGGCCGCCGAGCGCCAGCGAGTACGCGCTGGCGACGATCTCCGGGATCCGTGCCGGGTCGTCGAGCTCGAAGACCCCCTTGGCCATCGATCCGAACACCGCCCGGCAGTCGATCTCCTGGAAGGCCTCGCGGCCGCGGTGTCCCGAGGCCACCTGGCCGACGAGCAGGATCAGCGGCGTCGAGTCCTGGCCGGCGGTGTGGATCCCGACGGCCGCCTGGGTGGCGCCCGGTCCCCGGGTGACCATGCACAGCCCCGGCTGTCCGGTGAGCTTGCCGTAGGCGTCGGCGGCGTTGGCGGCGGCCGTCTCGTGGCGGCAGGTGACGACGTGCAGTCGGTCGCGGTGGGCGTACAGACCGTCGAGCAGCGGCAGGTAGCTCTCGCCGGGAACGCAGAAGGCCAGCTCGGATCCGTTGACGACGAGCTGGTCGGCCAGCACCTGGCCGCCCAGGCGGGTGCCGGTCACCTGGCGACCGAGGCGTCCGACAGAGGCTCGTCGACGAAGATCCGGTACTCCTGCAGCTTGGGCTTGTCGGCGTCCTCGTCGCGGACGTAGCGCAGCGAGCGCTGGCCCTTGAGCTCGGCCGGCAGCACCATGCAGCGCACGAACGCGGTGGGGACCGACTCCGAGGCGGCGGCGAACACCGGCACCGGCCCCGGATTCGAACCACGCCTCCAGCGGGCCGATACGACTGCGACTCCCCGCCGGTGTCGACGCGGATCTCGCCCTCGAGCAGCACGCGGATCCCCGGACCGCGGTGAACGTGAAGATAGGCGACCCCGCCGGGCGGGAACGACACCGTGTCCAGGCGGATCAGCAGCTCGCCGTCGAGCTCGCACCGGCGCGCTCAGCTTGGCGTCGGGCGAGGCCTCGTCAGCGAGCTCGAAGGCGAGGACGTGGGCCGGGCCCGGTGAGGGTCACGGGGCCGGTGGTGTACTCCGCCTCGGCCTCGTCGATCCGGTAGACGATCCGCGGTGCCGCGTCGAGCGACACCGACCCGTCGGCCAGCTGGTACTCCGTGACCTGCAGTTCCATCTACAAATCCCCTCAGTTGAAATACGCCCCGCCGTCGACCACCAGCGACTGGCCGGTGATGAACGCCGCCCCGTCGCCGGCGAAGAACGCCACCGCACCGACGATGTCCTCCGGATACTGATCTCGGGCCAGCACGCGGGCCTTGACCGAGACCTCCTGCAGCTGCTGGATCTGGACGTCGTTGGCCAGCACCCCGTCGGACATCGTGAAACCGGGGGCGACGGTGTTGACCAGGATGTTGTCGCCGCCCAGCTCCTTGGCCAGCGCCTTGGTCATCGCCACGACCGCGCCCTTGCTGGAGACGTAGTGCAGCAGGAAGGGCACGCCCTTGAACGGTGTGCCCGAGGCCATGTTGATGATCCGCCCGTAGCCGGCGGCGCGCATGTGCGGGGTGACCGCCCGGGTGGCCAGGTACATGCCGAGCACGTTGACGTCGAAGACCCGCTTCCACTCCGCCACGTCGAGCTGCTCGAACGGCGTCGGCACCAGCGAGGTGTAGATGCCGGCGTTGTTGACCAGGATGTCGATCCGCCCGTAGGCGTCGATCGCGGCGGCGGCCATGCGCTCGCAGGCGGCGGGATCGGAGACGTCGACCTCGACGGCCAGGCCGCCGAGCGCCTCGGCGACCCCGTGGACGGCCTGCAGGTCGGCGATGACGACGGTGGCGCCCTCGGCGTGAAGCTTCTCGGCGATGTGGCGGCCGATGCCCTGAGCGCCGCCGGTGACGATCGCCACCCGGTCCTGGAGCGAGCTCATCAGCGGTCCTCCATGAACGGGGCAGGGTTGAGGATGCGGTTGGTCTGGGCGAGGATCATCGGCCGGATCTTCTGGACATAGGCCTGCCACCCGGGGTCGGCCTGCAGCTGCTTGCGGCGCGCCACGCGGTCGTCGAAGCTGTCGTAGGCCCACAGGTGGACGACCATGTTGATCGACGGCCCGATCTCCGTGGAGTAGTAGCCGAGGTTGCGGCCGAGGATCTCGCGCTGGATCGCCATGCCCTCGGCCTCGTAGAGCTTGAAGTACTCGGGTACCTTGCCCGGGACCAGCGTGTACTCGCGCATCTCGACGATCACTCGGCGATCCCTCCCAGGGATAGGTAGCGGGTCTGCACCCAGTCGTCGACCCCGTACTTGGACCCCTCGCGGCCGATGCCCGATTCCTTGACGCCGCCGAACGGCGCCACCTCGACCGAGATGAAACCGGTGTTGATCCCGAGGATCCCGTACTCGAGCTGCTCGGAGACGCGGAACACGCGTCCCACGTCACGGCTGTACATGTAGGCGGCCAGGCCGTAGGGCGTGTCGTTGGCGATCTCGATCGCTTCGCGCTCGTCGGCGAACGTGCGCACGGCGGCGACCGGGCCGAACGTCTCCTCGTGCCACATCTCGCTGTCGGGCGAGACATCGTCGAGCACGGTCGGTTCGTGGAAGGTGCCGCCCAGCTCGTGGGGGGCGCCCCCCAGGAGCGGTCGGGCGCCGCGGTCCAGCGCGTCGGCCACGTGGCGCGCGACCTTCTCAAACGCCGGCTGGTCGATGAGCGGCCCGACGCTCGAGCGGTCGTCGGTGCCGACGCCGACGACCAGGCCGGCGGCGGCCTCGCGCAGGCCGGCGACGAACTGGTCATGCAACGACTCGTGGACGAGGATCCGGTTGGCGGTGATGCACGTCTGGCCGGAGTTGCGGAACTTGCACAACAGTGCGCCGGCGACGGCCTGCTCGAGGTCGGCGTCGTCGAAGACGATGAACGGCGCGTTGCCGCCGAGCTCGAGCGAGACGTTCTTCACCTGATCGGCGCACTGGCGCATGATCAGCTTGCCGATCTCACCGGAGCCGGTGAATCCGACCTTGCGCACGATCGGATTGGAGGTCAGCTCACCGCCGATCGCCGGCGCATCATCGGCGTCGCCGGTGACGATGCTGAGCACGCCTGCCGGCAGGCCGGCGCGCGCGGCCAGCTCGGCCACCGCCAGCGCCGACAGCGGCGTCTGCTCGGCGGGCTTGAGCACCATCGTGCAGCCGACGGCGAGCGCCGGGGCCGCCTTGCGCGTGACCATCGCCGAGGGGAAGTTCCACGGGGTGATCCCGCCGCAGACGCCGATCGGGTGCTTGGTGACGAGGATCCGCTTGTCGCGCTGCGGGGAGGGGATGGTGTCCCCGTAGACGCGCTTGGCCTCCTCGCCGAACCACTCCCAGAACGAGGCGGCGTAGGCGATCTCCGCACGGGACTCGGCCAGCGGCTTGCCCTGTTCGAGGGTGAGCAGCAGCGCCAGGTCGTCGCGGTGCTCCATCATCAGATCGCGCAGCGTCCGGAGGATCGCGGCGCGCTCGGCGGCCGGCCGATGCGCCCATTCGCCCTGGGCGCGCTGCGCCGCCTCGATCGCCCGCCGCGTCTCGCCGGCCCCCATGCGGGGCACGTGCGCGAGGACCTCGCCGGTCGCCGGATCGGTCACCGCGAAGGTCGCGCCACTGTCGGCGTCTGACCACTCGCCGTCGATGTAGGCCTGCTCGCGCAGCAGCGACGGGTCAGCGAGGGCGATAGTCGATTCCTCTAGCGCCATGGGTTGGCATAGGTTAACTCATTGGCTGAGGACGCGCCGGATCATCCCGGAGGCGGCGTTCAACCGGCCAGCTCGGCGCCGCGCGGGCGCGAGCGCATCGGCAGCTTGCCGACGAGATCGAGAAACTGCTCGGCGGCCGGCGACCAGGCGCTGCGGGTGAAGGCCACGACCTCGCGCACGAGGCGGGGTCGCACGCGCATCAGCGCCGCGTCGAGGCCGGCGGGCACGGCGTGGCTGCCCAGCAGGGCGGGCCCCAGACCCGCCGCCGCCAGCTGGGCGGCCGCCGCCACCTGGCCGGTGCGCACCGCGGCGCGCGGGGTGAACCCCGCCCGGGCGCAGGCGCGCTGAGCGAGCTCGTGCAGCCCGTGGCCGGGCTCGAGCAGAACCCAGTCGCGATCGGCGAGCCGCTCGAGCGGAAGCGAGCTGCCGCCGGAGCCCGCCAGCGGATCGTGGGGCGAGAGCACGATGACGAACTCCTCCCATCCCAGGGGGGTGATCGGTCCGGTCCAGTGTGGACGGCCGCGGCCCGAGGCCGAGGTCGCCGAGCCCGCTGCGAACCGCCTCGTGGAGCTCGCGGCGGTGTCGGAACTCGTGCAGGTAGACGGCGGTGTCGGCATGCTGGCGATGCCAGCGGGCCAGCGCGGCGGGCAGAATGCCGACCGCCATCGAGGTGACCGTGGCCAGCTCCAGCTGTCGGCCCGGGGCGCCCAGGGTCGTCCGCGCGGCTTCGGCGGCGCGGGCCGCGTGGGAGGCCGCGGCGCGGGCCTCGGGCAGGAACGCCCGCCCGGCCTCGGTCAGCTGCACGCCGTTGGGCAGGCGCTCCAGCAACGGTCCGCCGAGCTCACCCTCCAGCGCGCGGATCTGCTGGGAGAGCGACGGCTGGGCGACCGAGAGCCGCTGGGCGGCGCGCGTGAACGACCCCTCTTCGACGACCGCCAGCAAGTAGGTGATCTGGCGCAGATTCATTTCACGGCCCCATAGTCATTGCCTATGAGGGTAGGGTCGCGCATTCTCCGGAGGATGACACCGGGCGCGCCAACGCTGCTTCCCGGACAGCCGTTGACAGCGATTGGGCCCAAGAGATAACGTTTTCCCAGGGGAGGGGGCCAGTCGCCCCTCACATCCATGAGGGAGGGAATCGATGAGTCGTCCGGTCACGTTGTTCACGGGCCAGTGGGCCGATCTGCCGATCGCGGAGCTCACGCCCAAGGCGAAGTCGTTTGGTTACGGCGGGCTCGAGCTCGCCTGCTGGGGCGATCACTTCGACGTCGCTGCCGCGCTCGGCGATCCCGGGTACGTCACGCGCTCGGCGCGAACTGCTCGAGCGTCACGAGCTCGGCTGCTGGGCGATCTCCAACCACCTCGTGGGGCAGGCCGTGTGCGATCCGATCGACGAGCGCCACCGCGCGATCCTGCCCCCGGAGATCTGGGGCGACGGCGATCCCGAGGGCGTGCGACGGCGGGCGGCCGAGCGGATGATGGACACGGCACGGGCCGCCGCGGCCTTCGGCGTGACGATCGTCAACGGCTTCACCGGCTCCTCGATCTGGTCCCAGCTCTACTCCTTCCCGCCCAACGACTTTGCGACGATCGAGGCCGGCTACGCGGACTTCGCCGAGCGCTGGGGGCCGATCATCGACGTCTTCGACCAGGAGGGCGTGCGCTTCGGCCTGGAGGTGCATCCGACCGAGATCGCCTATGACTTCGTCACCACGCGGCGGACGCTGGAGGCGATCGACCACCGGTCCGGGTTCGGCATCAACTTCGATCCGAGCCACCTGGTGCCGCAGTTCCTGGATCCCGCGGCGTTCCTCGACGAGTTCGGGGAGCGCATCTACCACGTCCACGTCAAGGACTCGCGGCGCACGCTCGACGGCCGCCGCTCCATCCTCGGCTCGCACCTGAACTTCGGCGAGCGCGAGCGCGGGTGGGACTTCGTCTCGCCCGGTCACGGGGACGTGGACTTCGAGTCGGTCCTGCGGGGGCTCAACCGGATCGGCTACCAGGGACCGCTGTCGGTCGAGTGGGAGGATGCCGGCATGGACCGGGAGTGGGGGGCGACCGATGCCGCGCGGTTCGTCCGCGAGCGCGACTTCGCGCCCTCGGCAGTGGTGTTCGACGAAGCCTTCGCGAGGCCGTAGGTCATGCCTGCGCTGGGAACCATCACCGCGGACCATGGCTCCGCCGGTCCGCAGGCAACGATCGGCGTCGGGATGCTGGGATACGCCTTCATGGGCAGGGCGCACGTGAACGCCTATCGGACGTTGCCCTATATGGCCACGGAGCTGCCGCTGAGCCCGCGTCTGGTGGCGATCGCCGGTCGCAACGAGCAGGCCGTGCGGGCCGCGGCTCGGCGCTTCGGCTTCGAGCGCTCGGAGACCGACTGGCGGGCGCTGATCGCCGATGACGCGATCGGGCTGTTCGATAACGGCGGGCCCAACGCGGCTTCATGCGGAGCCGACGATCGCGGCGGCGCAGGCCGGCAAGCACGTCATCTGCGAGAAGCCGCTGGGACGCACCGCCGAGGAGGCCCACGAGATCTGGCGGCGCGTGCAGGCCACCGGCGTCAAGGCGATGTGTGCCTTCAACTACCGGTTCGTGCCGGCCGTCCGGCTGGCCCGGCGGCTGATCGAGGCCGGCGAGCTGGGCGAGATCCACCACTTCCGCGGCCGCTACCTGCAGGACTGGATCGCCGATCCGGAGTTCCCGATGGTCTGGCGGCTCTCCAAGGAGGCCGCCGGCTCGGGCGCGCTCGGGGACCTCGGCGCGCACGTGATCGACCTGGCTCGCTATCTGGTCGGCGAGATCACGACGATCGCGGGCACGGCGCGGACATTCGTCGAGGATCGCCCAGGCGGCCATGTCGACGTCGACGACGCCGTGGAGGCCGTGGTGGAGTTCGAGGGCGGCGCGGTGGGAACGCTCGAGGCCACCCGATTCGCCGTTGGTCGCAAGAACGGGCTCTCGTTTGAGATCAACGGCTCCAAGGGATCGATCGCCTTCGATCTCGAACGCCTCAACGAGCTATCGGTCCATCTGTCGGGGTCGCGTCCCGGGCAGTCGGTGCAGGGATTCCGGCAGGTGCTGGTCACCGAGCCCGACCACCCGTACATGGATATGTGGTGGCCACCCGGGCACATCATCGGCTGGGAGCACACGTTCGCGCACGAGATCCTGCACCTGCTCTCCGCGATCGCCGGCGATGGCCCGGTCGGGCCCGACGGCGCCACCTTCGAGGACGGCTACCGCGCCGCCGAGGTATGCGACGCCCTGCTGAGGGCCTCGGACACCGGGCAACGGCAGACCCTCGTCCTACCGCGACGCACAGTCCTGATTGCGCATGGCCGCCCGGGGGCACCGGCAGGTCACGCTCTACGACGTGGCGCGCGAGGCCGGCGTGCACTTCACGACGGTCTCGCGCACTCTCAACGGCTCCGCCGATCTCAAGATCAGGGCCCAGACCCGCGAGCGGATCCTTGCCGCCGCGGAACGCCTGAAGTACCGGCCCAACGCGTTCGGCCGAGGGCTGCGGCTCTCCAGCACGCACACGCTGGGCCTGCTCGTGCCGTCGCTGCGCAATCCCGTCTACGCCGCGGTGGTCCGCGGCGCGTTCAGCAGAGCCTGGGAGCGGGGCTATGTCGTCGTCCTCTCCGAGGACAGCGAGGGCGGGCTGGCGGCCCCTGCCTACGAGCGGCTCGTGAGCGAGGGGCGGATCGACGGACTGCTGGTGGCGACCGCGCGGCGGGGTGACCCGGCCGCCGAACAGTGGGTCAGAGCACCGGTGCCCGCCGTCTTCGTGAACCGTCGCCACCGCGGGGGCCACAACGTGTCGATGCGCGAGGAGGAGGCGGCAGCCCTGGCGGCGGGTCATCTGCTGGCCCTCGGCCACACGCGACTGGCGCACATCGCGGGTCCGGATAATCTCGACACGGCGGCCCGGCGGGTGCGCGGCTTCCGCGCCGCCGTGCGTAAGGCCGGCCATCGCGCACCGACCATTGCGGTCGAGTTCGACGAGCGGGCCGGCTACGGGCAATGGCTGAGTTGCTGCACCGCGATCGCCCGCCGACCGGTGTG
>CAVUVE010000002.1:0-151586 GCA_963744845.1 uncultured Solirubrobacteraceae bacterium | reverse complement strand
ATACCGCGCCCGAGGGCGGCCGCCGCCCGCCCGGCGGCGGCGCGCGCCCGGCGGTCACCCGCCTGGGCGTCGGCGAGGACCGCGCGGCTGAAGCTGACCTCATCGACGGGGGCCGACCGGCCGAGGGCCCGCGCCAGCGCGGCGCCCTCCAGCTCGGTGTTCCAGCAACCGCGGGCGCCGCAGCGACACCGCGCGCGTCGTGATCCGAATGGCATGTGGCCGAACTCCCCGGCCATCCCGTGGGCGCCGGTCGTCACCCGCCCGCCGTCGACGAGGGCGCCCCCGATGCCCGAGTCCATGAACAGGTGCAGCGAGCTGGCGCGGCCCGCCGCGGCGCCGCGCGCCAGCTCGCCGATCGCCGAATAGGTCGCGTCGTTGCAGGCCTCGAGCGGGAGCCCGGCGGCCGCCGCGGGCATGATCACGTCGAGCTCCACGTTGCGCCATCCCAGGTTGGCCGCCTGGATCAGCCGCGTGCCGCTGACCGTTCCCGGCGCGGAGATCGCGATGCCGCGCACTCGAGCGGAGTGCTCAGACCACACGTGGGCCAGAGCGTCGGCGATCGCGCGCAGGACCCGAGAAGATTGACGGTCGTGGCGAGCCGTGAGCTGGGTCACGACGCCTCCGCCCAGCTCGATCGCCTCCACCGTCCAGTCCTCGTGCGCGATCGCCGCCACGACCACCAGCGGCCCGGCGGGGTGGGGCCACAGCGTCCGCGTCGGCCGTCCCCGCGCGCCGGTCGCCGCTGGCGCCCCCTCGCTCAGCTGGTGGGCGTCGACGAGCCGGGCGACGAGGTCGGAGGCCATCCCGCTCGACAGGTCAAGCGCGGCCGCCATCTCCGAGCGCGAGATGCCGGGGCTCCGATGGACGGCGCCCAGCACCTCGCCGGCCCGCGAGGGGTGGGGATGACGATCGATGTTGTCGTTGACATGCATTTTGCTCTAGACCAGAGTATATTCGTCGTCATGCCCTTGACCGCGCCGATCCCTCGCCGCCGCCGGCCGTCGGCGACCGCGCTGCAGCTGTTCGTGCTCGCCGCCGCGACGTTCGTGTTCGTGACGACCGAGACCCAGCCGATCGCGCTGCTCACGCCGATGGCGCGCGGGCTCGGCGTCTCCGAGAGCTCGGTCGGACTGCTCATGACCGCCTATGCCGGGCTGGCCGCGCTGACCGCGATCCCGCTGACGATCTTCGCCTCGCGGATCCCGCGGCGGGAGCTGGTCGTCGCCACCGTCTCGATGCTCGTCGCCTCGCAGCTCGCGCTCGCCCTCGCTCCCAGCTACGCGATCGCGCTCGGCGCGCGGCTCGTGGGGGCGCTGGCGCACGGCGTGTTCTGGTCGGTGATCGCCCAGGTGGCCGCGTCGCTGGTCTCGCGCGAGCGCATGGGCGCAGCGACGGCGGCCGTGTTCGCGGGAAACTCCGTGGCCCTGGTGGCCGGCACGCCGCTTGTCAGCGCCCTCGGCGCGCTGCTCGGCTGGCGGGCCGCCGTGGCCTGCATGGGGATCATCGCCGCCCTCGTCGTCGCCGGGTTGTGGCGCGTCCTGCCGGCGATCGCCTCCGGGGAGGCCCATCTCGACCGGCGCACGATCCTCGCCGGCGCGCTGAGACGTCCGCGGCTGCTCGTCGTCTGCGCCGTGACCCTGTTCGTCGCGCTCGGGCAGTTCGTCGCCTTCACCTACCTGGCGCCGATCGTGCGCGCCCACACCGGCCTGACCGGGACCGGCCTGTCGGCCGTGCTGCTCGCCTACGGCGCCGCCGGGGTGGCGGGCGTCGGCGCGGTCGGGGCCATCACCGACCGCCGGCCGCGGGCGGCCCTGCTGACGTGCTGCGGCGCGGTCGTCGGGGCGCTCGCCCTCGTCGCCCTCGTCGGCCACTCCACGCCGGTCATGGTCGTGGCGACGCTCGCCTGGGGCGCCGGCTTCACGGCCTTGCCGATCTGCCTGCAGAGCGCGGTCCTGCGCGTCTGCGGTGGGCACGATCCGGTTCCGGACACCGGGTCGGCGCTGTACGTGGTCGCCTTCCAGATCGGGATCGGCGGGGGCGCGCTGATCGGCGCCGGTCTCCTCGGCGCCGGCCACCTCGCTTCGATCCCGGTTGTCGCCCTCGTCCTCATCGTGGCCGGGTCGGCGATCGCCGCCGCCTCCGGTCAGACGTTCTCCCGCGACCCCGACGCCCCGAGCGGGCGCGGCCGGCGGGCGGATCGCCGGCGCCACCGAAGCGATCAGTTCTGCTCGCCGCGGGCGACCGCCAGGCAGGCCTCGCAGCGCGGCCACGGCGGGTTCCAGGGATAGCCGGTCACGTCCTTGCCGCACAGCGCGGTGTCGGGATCCTCGCTGGTGACCAGGTGGCACAGCTCCTCGAAGCCGTCGTCGTTGATCTGGGGCACATCGCGGCAGGCCGGGTGGACGTTCGGGTTGCGGACCGGCGCGCTCGCCATGGCGCGAGGATAACGCCCCGCCGCGGCTCAGCTGACCGCGCGCAGGTGAGCGAACGGCTTGCCGTCGCGCAGCTCGCGAACGACCGCCGCGACGAGCCCCTCGTCCCCCTTCGTCCGGCCGTCGGTGACCGCCGCGACCGTCGCGCGCTTGGACTGGATCAGCCGCGCCATCGTCTCGTCGATCGTCGCGGCGGCCAGCAGGTACCACGCGGTCACGGCGTCGTGCTGACCGATGCGATGGCAGCGATCCTCGGCCTGGTCGTGCATCGCCGGAGTCCACTCGAGCTCCAGGAAGGCGACGTTGGAGGCCCGCGTCAGCGTGATCCCCTGGGCGGCCACCCGGGTGGCGCCGATGATCAGCGGGGGCCCCGTCGGCTGCTGGAAGGCGGCGATCGCCGCCTCGCGAGCGGCGAGCGAGTCCTCGCCGAGGAGATGGAGCGCGTCGGGAAAGCGCTCGAGCAGCGCGTGCTGGACCTCGACGTGGCGGGCGAAGACGACGAGTGCCTCGCCCGACGCCAGGAAGTCGTCGATCCAGGCAAGCGCGGCGGCCAGCTTGCCCCGGGCGGCCAGGCGCTGCAGGGTGCCCAGCTGAGCGAGGCGCTGCGCGCGGAGCGTCGCGGCGATCTTGGCGTTCAGCGCCGACAGGTCCAGGGGCTGGGTGCGCAGCCACGCGATCACGTCGCGTTCGGCGAGGCGGTACTCGGCGTCGTTGGTCAGCGCCATCGGGACCACGACCTGGCGCTTGGCCGGCAGCTGGGGGAGGACCTCGGCCTTGAGCCGGCGCACGAAGCAGTGGCGGCGTAGGTGCCAGTGCAGCCGTTCCTCGCTCAGCCGGCCGCGGAACTGCGCCGAGAACCGCGCCCCCGAGCCGAAGTCGCCGAGCCGGTCGATCACGCGCAGCTGGGCGATGAGCTCGTCGGCGTGGTTGAGCACCGGGGTGCCGGTGAGGGCGAGGCGCAGGCCGTCTGAAACCACGGTGGCGGCCAGCGCCCGGACCGCCTGGGTGCGCTTGGCGCTGGGGTTCTTGCAGTAATGCGACTCGTCGACGACGATTGCCCGCGGGCTCGGCCGGGCCAGCGCCTGGCGGTGGGCGGCCACGATCTCGTAGTTGAGGATCGTGATGTCACCCCGGGGCGGGACGGCGCAGCGACCGTGGATCACCGCCACCGTGCGGTGCGGCAGCCAGCGCCGGGCTTCGCGCTCCCAGTTGAGCTTCATCGACGCTGGGCAGATGACGACCGCCGGAAACGCGCCGTCGGCCTCGAGCGCGGCCAGCGCCTCGACGGTCTTGCCCAGGCCCTGCTCATCGGCGAGGAACGCCCGGCGGGCCCGGAGCACGTAGTCGACGGCCGCCCATTGAAACGGCGCCAGCTCGCCCCCGAGCGCGCCGGCGGCGGGCTCGATCGGGTCGCCGGCCGTGGCCCGCGAGCGGCGCACCGCGCCGGCCGCCTGACGATGCTCGGCCCGCAGCTCCTCGAGCACCTCGAGCGCGCGCCCCGTCACCTCCACGTCGTGGCGGGCGATGAAGGCGTCGAGCTCCTCGACCGCCCACGCGTCGAGCGGCACCGCCCGGGTGCCCTCGGAGGCCGTCAGCCGCTCGAAGGCCAGGCCGATGTCGGGGTCCCACAGGACCTCGAGGCGCAGCTGCTCGCCGTCGACGCTGCGAAACCACGCCAGGCGCGCCGGGGCGGGGACGCCGCCGTGCTCGACGATCTCCATGCAGCGATCCGCGCCGGCGTCCAGGCGCGCCGATTGCTGGCCCCGGAGGACGTGCGCCGCCTCCGGGGTGAGCTCGACGAGCAGCCGCCCGTCATGCTCGACCGACCCGGCGAGCAGCTCCTCCGGGATCGGCCCGGCGAGCGTGGACAGCGCCCACCAGCCGCGCCCGTCGTAGCGGGTCGTCGAGACCTGACCGATCCAGCGGGCGGTGACGCCGGTCAGCCACGCTCCGACGTCGTCGGCCGCCGACAGCTCCGGATAGCGGTCGAGGATCTCGAGCACCTTGAGCGCCGCCCAGTCGGTGGCCGGGGCCGACCATTCGCGCGTGTCCCAGTCAAAGCGGCGGTGGGGGATCGAGCGCGCCATGTCGACGAGCGCGCGGTCATAGGGAAACGACAGGACGACGGTCGGCTGATCGTCGCGGTCGCGGCGCAGCTCGACGTTGGGGCGACCGGGAACGAGCTGCATCGACGCTGTCTACGGTAGCGCCGGGCCCGGGGGTGCAATCGGGCGCGTCGGCGTCAACCGGCGGCTGCCGGCTGCGGACCGCCGTCGCGCAGCCGCTCGGCGGTCGCCGACGCCGTGTGGTTGGCCCAGCGCCCGGTCGTCGCGGTCCCGAGAACCAGGATCACGACCCCGAGCGCGACGACGATCCACCAGCTGACGTGGGTGGCGTCCGTGAACCCGGGCCCGAGAGCGCCGGCCGCGTCGCCGCCGGCCAGCGCGCCGAGGACGGCGACCCCGAGGGTGACGCCGATCTGGCGGCCGGTCGAGGCCACCGCGGCGGCGACCCCGGCCTGCGCGGGCGGCATCCCCGAGACGGCGGTGTTCGTGATCGGCGGGTTGACGAGCCCCATGCCCAGCCCGAACAGGATGTAGGCGACGATGAGCGCGCCGAACGGCGTGTGCGGGGTGAGGTGGGCGAGGATGACCCCGCTGGCGATGAGCGCGAGACTGCCGCCGACGAGCGGCCGCCGGGGGCCGTGGTTGCCGACGAAGCGCCCGGTGAGCGGGGCGACGACGAGCATCAGCCCCGCCATCGGCAGCGTGTAGAGGCCGGCCGAGAGCGGCGAGAGGCCACGGACGTCCTGCAGATACAGGGTGTTGAGAAAGAGGAAGCCGCCGAGCGCGGCGAACATCGCCACCGCGATCGCGGTCGCTCCCGAGAACGGCGCCGAGCGGAAGAAGCGGACCTCGATCAGCGGCTCGCGCCGGCGCAGCTCATAGCCGACCAACGTCGCCAGCGAGATCACCGCGACCGCGAACAGGATGAACGTCCGGGCCGCCGTCCAACCGGCCGACGGGCCGTCGATGATCGCGTAGGTGAGGCTGGCCAGCCCGAGGATCACGAGGAGCTGGCCGAGGGGATCGAGGCGGCGGGGATGGTCGGCGCGGGACTCGGGGACGAACAGAGCGGTGAGGATGATCGCGACGGCCCCCACCGGCACGTTGACGAGGAACACCGCCCGCCAGCCGACGGAGTCGACGAGGGCGCCTCCGAGCACCGGCCCGAGCGCCATGCTGACGCCGATCACGCCGCCCCACACCCCGATCGCCTGGGCGCGCTCCCGCGGTTCCTCGAACACGTTGCGGATGATCGACATGGCCACCGGGTTGAGCATCGAGCCGCCGATCGCCTGCACGATGCGAGCCGCGATCAGCGTCCCGAGATTGGGCGCGAGGGCGCAGAGCAGCGAGCCAACCGAGAACAGGGCCAGGCCGACCTGGAAAACGCGCTTGCGGCCGAGGCGGTCGGCGCTCGAGCCCGCGAGCATGAGCAGGCTGGCCAGCACCAGCGTGTAGGCGTCGATCGTCCACTGCAGCCCGGAGAAGGCCGAGTGAAACGAGCGGTGGATCGCCGGCAGGGCGATGTTGACGATCGTCGAGTCCAGTCCGACGATCAGCAGGCTCATCGAGCAGATGCCCAGGATCACCAGGCGCTGGCGGCGCTCGGGAACGACGTGATTGAGATCGCTCACAGCGATCGATCCTAGTCACGGCAGATTCCCGGTCGGGATCCTGACCGGGTGGCGGGCACGAGCCCGCCACCCGATTCTCGGACGGCCTCAGCCGACGTTATTGGCCTTCAGGAACGCCGCGGCGACGGTGGCCGGCTGCTGGTGGTCGATCGCGACCGCCTTGTTCATGGCGATGATCGCCGGGGTGGTCAGCAGCTTGTTGATGCCGTCGACCGTGGTCAGGAGCCCGGGACAGGCGTTGACCTTGTTCTTGTCGATGACGAGCGCGATGTTCTGGAAGCCGAAGATGTTCTTCGGGTCCTTGAGTACCACGTACTTGCCGCTGGCCAGCTGCGGGTCGGTCGTGAAGACGTCGATCGCCTGCACGGCGCCGGAGTCCAGCGCCTGGTACTGGAGGCCGAGGGCCAGCGACTTGAACGAGAAGTTCTTGACGCCGTAGACCTTCTTCATGCCCAGTGCGCCCTCCTCGCGGTTGAGGAACTCCGGCCGGGCGCCGAGGGTGAAGTGCGGCACCTTCTTGAGGTCCGCGGTCGTCTTGAGCCCGTACTTGGTGGCGAACGCCTTGGTCACGGCGATCGCGTCGGTGTCGAAGAACGGCGTCATCTGGCTCATCACCTGGCCGCGCTTGGCGTAGAACTGCTTGGCCAGGCCGTATTCCTGTGCGGGGCTGGTGACGGTCTTGTTGATCGCGGCCACGGTGGCCACCGACTCGCCGGTGTACTCCGGGTAGGCGTCGATCTGCCCGCTGGTCAGAGCCTTATCGACGACCTCGGTGGCTCCGATGTTCTCCTTGTAGTTGACCTTGCAGCCCTTGGCGGCGAGTGCCTGCTTGTACAGCTGGCCGACGATGAACTCCTCGGTGAAGTTCTTGGTCCCCAGGGTCAGGCCGCCGCCGCTCGCGGCGGACGAGCTCGATGAGCTCGATGTCGTGGCGCCGCCACCGGCGGACGAGGACGACGATGAGGCCGAGCTCGAGCTCGACGACGAGCTCGAGCCGCAGGCGGCCAGGGCGACGGCCGTGAGCAGCGCGAGCAGAGCGGTGACCGTCGCCGGGCGACGGCGACCCCCCGGCCCCCGCGGTGGTGTGACTGCGGACATGCGTGTTCCTCCTCGATGGTTTTTGCACCTCTCCCGGTTCACCAAGTTGCCCTCGCGGCGGCCGCTCGTGCGCGGCGGCCGGGCCGGCGCAACGGAATGGGCGTCAGCGCTCGCTGGACGAGCGCGAACAGGCCATCGATCGCGAAGATCAGCACGATGATCCACAGCGATCCGGCGATCACCCCTCCGGTGCCGTACGTCGGCTCGTTGACGACGATGTCGCCGAGCCCGCCGCCGCCGGCGAAGGTCGCCAGCGTGGCGGTGGCGACGACATAGACGGTGGCGGTCCGCACGCCGGCGAAGATCAGGGGCGCAGCCAGCGGCAGCTCGACGCGGCGCAGCACCTGAAACGGGGTCATGCCCATGGCGCGCGCGGCCTGGACGGCGTCGGGATCGATCTCGTCGACGGCCACGAAGGCGTTGGTGAGGATCACCGGTCCGGCGAGGATGACGAGCGCGACGACGACGTTCCAGAAGCCGATGCCGATGATCCCGATGCCGATCGAGATGACCGCCAGGCTGGGCAGGGCGCGGCCGATGTTCGAGACGCTGATGGCCAGAAACGATCCGCGATGCAGGTGCCCGAGCCCGACCCCGAGCGGGATCGCCAGGACGAGCGCGAGGCCGATGGCGACGACCGAGAGGCCGAGATGGGCGCCGGTCTTCGACGAGAACAGGCTGAGGTTGTGAAAGAAGAAGCTGAGGGGATCGCCGGTGCGCATCTAGGCCCGTACCCTCCGCCGGCTCCACGGGGTGATCGCGCGCTGGAGGAGCACGAGCCCCATGTCGGCGACGATCGCCAGCAGGATGGCGAGGCCGCCGGCGGCGATGAACTCGGTCTTGAAGCCGCTCTGGATGGCTTCGAAGATCGGCTCGCCGAGCCCGCCGGCGCCGATGTAGGCGGCCACCGTGGCCAGGCTGATGATCGTCACGGTGGCGATCCGGACGCCGGCCATGATCGCCGGCAGGGCGAGGGGTAACTCGACGCGGAGCAGGGTCTGGCGGGGGGTGAGGCCCATCGCCCGGGCTGCCTCGATCGTCGCGTCGGGCACCCCCCGCAGCCCGGTGAGCATGTTGCGAAACAGGATGAGCAGGGTGTAGGAGACGAGCCCGATCTCGGCCGTGAAGCGGTTGATGCCCGTGATCTGGACGAGCAGCTCGAACAGCGCGATCGCGGGAATCCCATACAGGAACGCCGAGAACAGCGAGAACGGGGTCTCGAACCAGCTCTGCTTGTAGGCGAAGATCGCCGCCGGGAAGGCGATCGCCATGCCGGCGCCGATGGCGATCGCCGTCAGCTCGATGTGCTCGACGAGACGCGGCCCGAAGACGGTGTTGAAGTTCTGGGTGAACCAGCTGCCGCAGAACTGGTGGTTCTGGACCACGCAGTTCGACGCCCCGCCGAAATGCGGAATGACGGGACCGCCGGCGGCGATCGGGAGTGAGGGGAGGGCGAGGCTCATGGCTGGGCAGGCGCGATCAGCCGGGTGATCGCCTCCAGGCGGACGCTGCCGACCGCGGTCCCCTCGTCGTCGACGACGTCGATCTGGCTCGTCCCGTCGGCGAGCATCTTGGAGAGGGCGAAGTGCAGGGACGTGGCGCGGGTCACCGTCGGGCGCTCGCGATCCGAGGCGGGGAGGGGTGGGTCGAGCGTCAGATCGGAGAGCCAGCGCACGCGCAGGCGCTTGAGGCCCCGATCCTCGCCGACGAAGCTGGCCACGAACTCGTCGACGGGGTTGGCCAGGAGCTCGTCGGCGGTGGCGAGCTGGACGAGGTGACCATCGCGCATGATCGCGATCTGGTCGCCCATCTTGATCGCCTCGTCGATGTCGTGGGTGACGAAGATGACGGTCTTTCGCACCTCGCGATGCAGGCGCAGGAAATCGTTCTGCAGACGCTCGCGGGCGATCGGGTCGATCGCGCCGAACGGCTCGTCCATGAGCATGATCGGCGGATCGGCGGCCATCGCGCGGGCGACTCCGATGCGCTGCTGCTGGCCGCCGGAGAACTCACCCGGGTAGCGGCGCAGGTCACCCTCCGGGTCGAGCCCGACGAGCTCGAGCAGCTCGGCGGCCCGGTCGCGGATCTGCGACTTGGACCATCCCAGCAGGCGGGGGACCGCGCCGATGTTGCTCTCGATCGTCAGATGCGGGAACAGGCCGATCTGCTGAAAGACATAGCCGATCCCGCGGCGCAGCTGGGTGAGCTCCAGCTCGCGGACCGAGCGTCCATCGATGGTGATGTCGCCCTCGGTGATCGAGATCAGGCGGTTGACCATCTTCAGCGCGGTCGTCTTGCCGCACCCCGACGGTCCGATGAGCACGCAGATCTCGCCCGGGGTGACCTCGAAGCTGAGGTCCTGGACGGCGGGCGACTGGCGGCCGGGATAGCGCTTGACGACGTTGCGGAAGGCAATTTCCGCAGGCTCAGACCGCGACTCGGGGTCCCCAGGACCGTGTCGCCGTGTCGACGTAGGCTCAGCTTGCGCG
The DNA here is from genome assembly GCA_963744845.1 of uncultured Solirubrobacteraceae bacterium. Lineage (GTDB taxonomy): Bacteria > Actinomycetota > Thermoleophilia > Solirubrobacterales > Solirubrobacteraceae > Palsa-465. The sequence continues at coordinate 141,867 of CAVUVE010000002.1, read as the reverse complement.
CCTATACACGTTATATATCAGACATCAGGCCAGTGATGCGTCAGCCCACGGCTCCGGCGGGCGGCTAGCCGAGCTCCACCTGCCAGCTCTCGACCAGTTGGCGGGCGATCTCGATGTCGGGGTGCAGCGGCCGGTCGGAGAGATCGGGGTTCAGGCGCTCGGCGGCCGCCGCCCACAGGGCCCGGTTCCCGGCTCCGACGGGTTCCTGGCCGGCCAGGCGCAGGGCCCGCACGGCGACGACGAGCTCGGCGGCGACGGCCAGGCGCAGGACGCGCAGGGTGTCCTCGGCGCGGCGCGCGGCCGTCGGCGCCAGGCTGGAGTGCGACTCGACGCCTCGGGACACCGAGACCGTCTGGGCGGCGACGGGGGTGACGAGCGAGCGGACCTCGGCGACGGCGGCGTGGGCGGTGTACTCGAGGACGAGCGCCCCCGATTCGGGGCCGGGATCGCGGGCGAGAAACGGCGGCAGCCCCGTCAAGCCGGCGTCCAGCAGGGTGCTGACCCGGGCGGCGATGAGCGCCGCCGACTGGGCCAGAGCCGTCCGCAGGCCGTCGATCGCGTTGGCCAGGGGAGCGGCGTGGGGGTTGCCGTTGGGCAGCGCGATCGCCTCGCCGGGGATGATGAGGGCGTTCTCGCCGGCGAAGTTCAGCTCGTGGCCGACGGTCTCCTCGAGCACGAGCAGGGCGTCGTGGACGGCGCCGTCGACCTGCGGCTGGGCGCGAAACGGATACGGATCCTGGATGCCGAGGGGACCCGGGTCCCGCGTGCGGGCGGCGACGCCCTCGAGCAGGGCGCGCATCCGCTGGGCGACGGCCGCCTGACCGGGCCGGTGCTGCCAGGAGTGAATCCGCGGATCGAGGGCCACGGGGTCGGCGGCCGCGGCCTCGAAGGACAGCGCCGCCACCGACAGCCAGGCATCGAGCAGCCGCCGGGCATCGACGACGAGCAGCGCCGCCCGGCCGATGCTCACCGCGTTGGAGCTCATGAAGGCCAGCCCGTCGCGCGGGCCCAGCCGCCCCCTGGTGACACCGGCGTCAGCCAGCGCCGCCGCCGCATCGACGAGCTCGTCGCCGCGCCACACCTGTCCCTCGCCGAGGAGGGCGAGCGCGATGTCGGCCAGGTTGGTCAGGTCGCCGGTGCCGAGCGAGCCGATCTCTCGCGTGAACGGCGAGAGCCCGGCATTGAGGGTGGCGACCAGCGCGTCGAGCAGCTCGCCGGCGATTCCCGCTCCCCCGGCGCCGATCTGGTTGGCGCGCGTCGCCATCGCTGCGCGGACGATCGTGGCCGGCAGCGGTCGACCGGCCCCGCAGGCGTGGCTGCGCAACAGCCCGAGCGAGTAGTCGGCGCGGCTGTCGGGGGGGACGCGATAGGCGCGCAGCGCGCCGACCCCGGTCGTCACGCCGTACAGGTCGTCGCCGCGAGCCAGCAGGGTGGCGATCGCCTCACGCGCGCGGTCGTTGCGCACGCGGGCCTCGTCGCTCAGCCGGGCCTCGGCTCCCTCGCGGGCGATCAACGACACCTGCTTGGGGGTCAAGTGGGCGCCGTCCAGGGTGACCGGCGGCGGTGCCGGGGCGGCGATCGTCGAGGGCGTCACGGCCATCGCGAGGGACTCTAAGGGGGAGCGGGGTCGACGACCGGCGCGACAGTATCGTCGGGTCGATGGCCCGTCCCGTCGTCATCACCGGGCGCGATCTGCGCCCCGAGACGGTGGCCGCGGTGGCCCGCGGCGGAGCGCCGGTGGCGATCGACCCCCCGGCCCGCGCCCGCGTCGCCGCGTCCGCGGCGACTGTCGCCCGGGCGGCCGCATCCGGGCAGCCGGTGTACGGCGTCACCACCGGACTGGGCTCGCGCGTCATCGAGGTCGTCGACGGGGCCCAGGCGGCGGAGTTCTCGCTGCGCACGCTGCGCGGCCGGGCGACCGCGGTGGGCGAGCCGCTCAGCTGCGAGCTGACCCGCGCGGCGATGGTCGTCCGCCTCAACGGCCTGTGCGCCGGCGGGGCGGGGGCCGGCGAGCCGGTGGCCGACGGCCTGGCGGCGCTCCTCAACGCGGGCGTGCACCCGGTCATCCCCCGCAGCGGCTCGGTCGGCGCGGCCGACCTGTGCCTGATGGCCCACGTGGGGTTGGGCCTGATCGGAGAGGGTGAGGCCGAGCTCGGCGGCCAGCGGATGGGGGCGGCGCAGGCGCTGGCCGCGGCCGGGCTGGCGCCGATCGCCCTCGGCGCCAAGGACGGCCTGGCGATCTGCTCCAGCTCGGCGGTGTCGGTGGGGGCGGCGGCGCTGGCGCTCGTCGACGGCACGGCGTGGCTGCGGGCGGCTCAGGTGGCGGCGGCGCTCTCGATGGAGGGGTTTCGCGCCAACCTGTCGCCGCTTGATCCGCGGGTCGCCGACGCCCGCCCCGCTCCCGGCCAGCGGTGGGCGGCCGCCGGCCTGCGCGCGCTGCTGGCCGGCGGAGCGCTCGCCGAGCCGGGGGCGGCACGCCGGCTCCAGGACCCGCTGAGCTTTCGCTGCGCCAGCCAGATCCACGGCTCGCTCCACGTCGCGCTCGGTCTGCTCGGCCGGACGCTCGAGCCCGAGCTCACCGGCGCCGCCGACAACCCGCTGGTCCTCGCCGACGACGACGAGATCCTCTCCACCGGCAACTTCCACGTCCCCGCGCTGGCGATGGCGATGGACGCCACCGCAATCGCCATCGCCCAGGTGGCGGCCACCATCACCGAGCGCCAGGCGCGGTTGAAGGTCACCCGGCTCAGCGGGCTGGCGCAGAACCTCGCCGGCGCCGACCCGGCCCATCCCTCGCGCTCGGGGATGGCGCCGCTGACCAAGACCGCGCAGGCGCTGACGCTGGAGATCCGCCATCGCGCGGCGCCCCTGGCGGTGCACGCGACGATCGGCGCCGACGGGGTGGAGGACGACTCCACGGGCGCCACCCAGGGCGCGCTGCGGCTCGGCGAGCAGCTCGAGCGGCTGCGCCTGCTCGTCGCCGTCGAGCTGGTCGTCGCCGCGCAGGCGGTCGACGCGGCCGCGATCGGTCGGCTCGGGGCCGGCACCGCGGCCGCCCACGCATGCGTGCGCGAAACGGTCGCCGAGCTCGACGACGACCGTGCCCTCGGACCCGACGTCGAACGGCTCGCGGCGGCGGCGCTGGGAGACGACCGCGCGCTGCTGGCGCGTGTCGAGGCGGCGCTGGCCGAGGGCGAGGGCGGCTGAGCGTGCTCGAGCTCACCTACCTGAGCGGCGCCGACGTCGACGCGCTGGCCCTCACCGACGACGAGATCCTCGACGCGGTGCGCTCCGTGCTCGCCGCCCAGGGTCGGGGGGAGACGGTGATCGAGCCGCGCACGCACCTGTTCCCGCGCGGGGCCAACGGTCACTTCAACGTGCTACGCGGAGCCACGCCCGACCACGCCGGCGTCAAGGTCGTCGGCGACTTCGTCGACAACCACCGCCTCGGGCTGCCCTCCGAGCTGGCGCTGCTGATGTTGATGGACCCGCTCACCGGGGTGCCGGCGGCGATCCTCGACGCCACCGCGATCACCGAGATGCGCACCGGGGCGGTGACGGCGATCGGCGCCGAGCACCTGGCCCGCCGCGACGCGCGGGTCCTGGGCCACATCGGCTCCCGGGGCACCGCCTACTGGAACGTGCGGCTGCTGACGCGCGTGCTCCCGGAGCTGGCCGAGATCCGCGTGCACTCGCGCCGTCCGGAGAGTCGCCAGGCGTTCGCCCGGCGGCTGCACGATGACCTGGGCGTCGAGGTGCGGGCCGTGGAGAGCTGGGAGGAGTGCGTGCGCGGCGCCGACGTCGTCGTCGAGGCCAGCCGCCTGAGCGAGCCCACCCCGCTGCTGCGCACCGAGTGGATCGCGCCCGGCGCGCTCGTCGTGCCCTACGGGACGATGAGCGCCGTCGAGCTGTCGCTGACCGACATCATGGACGCGATCGTCGTCGACGACTGGGGGCAGGCGGGCAGCGGTCCGCTCGGCGCGCTGCGCGCCCACGTCGACTCGGGCCGCCTCTCGAGGGTCAACCTGCACGCCGAGCTGGGCGAGATCGTCGCCGGGGCCAGGCGCGGGCGCACACGACCGCAGGAGACGATCCTCTTCTGGCACCGCGGCCTGTCGATCACCGATGTCGCCCTCGGCGAGGCGCTGCTCGCCAAGGCCCGGGACCCATCGCGCGCGCCCGTCGGGATGCGGCTGCCGTACCGCTGAAGGCGCGTGCGGGCCCCCGCGAGTGTGCGGTAGCGTGCGCTGCGGATGAGCGCGAGCGTCATGGAGTGCCGGGGATGGCAGCAGGAGGCGGCGCTGCGGATGCTGCGCAACAACCTGCACCCCGACGTCGCCGAGAACCCGGCCGAGCTCGTCGTCTACGGCGGGATCGGCAAGGCGGCGCGCAACTGGTCGAGCTATCACACGATCGAGCGCGAGCTGCGGCGGCTGGGCGACGAGGAGACGCTGCTCGTCCAGTCGGGCAAGCCGGTGGCGGTGTTCGAGACCCATGACCGGGCGCCGCGGGTGCTCATCGCCAACTCCAACCTCGTGCCGCAGTGGGCCAACTGGGAGACGTTCCGCGAGCTCGACGCCGCCGGGCTGATGATGTACGGCCAGATGACGGCCGGCTCGTGGATCTACATCGGCAGCCAGGGGATCCTCCAGGGCACGTATGAGACGTTCGCCGCCGCCGCCCGCAAGCGCTTCGGTGGCACGCTCGCCGGCCGGCTGGTCGTGACCGCCGGCCTCGGCGGGATGGGGGGCGCGCAGCCGCTGGCGATCAGCATGCTCGACGGCGCCGCGCTGTGCGTCGAGGTCGATATCTCGCGCATCGAGCGGCGGATCGAGACCGGCTATCTCGACGAGCGGGCCGCCGACCTCGACGATGCCCTGGCCCGGCTCGACGTCGCCCGTCGTGAGCGCCGGGCGCTGTCGATCGGCCTGGCCGGCAACGCCGCCGAGGTCCTGCCCGAGCTGGCGCGTCGCGGCGTCGAGGTCGACGTCGTCACCGACCAGACGAGCGCCCACGATCCGCTCAACGGCTATGTCCCGGCCGGGCTCACCGTCGAGCAGGCCCAGGCGCTGCGCCGCTCCGATCCCGACGAGTACCTCCGGCGGGTGGGGGAGAGCGCGGTCGCTCACGTCGGCGCGATCCGCGCCCTGCAGGCGGCCGGGGCGGAGGCGTTTGACTACGGCAACGCCCTGCGGGGGCTGGCCCGCGAGCACGGCGACGCCGACGCGTTCGCCTATCCGGGATTCGTCCCCGCCTACATCCGGCCGCTGTTCTGCGAGGGCAAGGGACCGTTTCGCTGGGTGGCGCTGTCCGGCGACCCGGCCGACATCCACGCCACCGATCGGGCGATCCTTAAGCTGTTCGGCGACCAGGAGCACATTGCCCGCTGGATCTCGCTGGCCTCCGAGCGCGTCCAGTTCCAGGGGCTGCCGGCGCGGATCTGCTGGCTGGGCTACGGCGAGCGCGACCGGGCCGGGGTGCGCTTCAACGAGATGGTCGCCTCCGGCGAGCTCAAGGGGCCGATCGTCATCGGGCGCGACCACCTGGACTGCGGCTCGGTGGCCTCCCCCGAGCGCGAGACCGAGGCGATGCGCGACGGCTCCGACGCCGTCGCCGACTGGCCGCTGCTCAACGCGATGCTGATGACCGCCTGCGGCGCCAGCTGGGTCTCGATCCACCACGGCGGCGGGGTGGGCATGGGCAAGTCGATCCACGCCGGCCAGGTGGTCGTCGCCGACGGCACCGCGGAGGCGGGCGAGCGGGTGCGTCGCACGCTGACCGCCGATCCGGGCCTCGGCGTCGTCCGCCACGCCGACGCGGGCTACGAGTCGGCACTCGACACGGCCCGCCGGACCGGGGTGGCGATGCCGATGCTCGATGCCGAGCCAGACGTTCGGTGAGCGGGAGCGTTCGGTGAGCGGGCGCTCGGTCTCGATCGCCGGCGCCGACCAGGTGCTGCGCCCCCCGCAGGACGGACTGCTCCATCTCCGCGGTGACGAGCTGGCCGCCCAGACGCTCGAGCCCGGCGGACTGACCATCGACGCCGGGCGGATCGCCGCGCTGGAGGCCAGCCCGCGGGCTGATCTCGTCGTCGACGCCTCCGGATGCGCGGTCGTGCCCGGGTTCGTCGACTGCCATACCCACCTGCCGTTCGCCGGCTGGCGGGCCGGCGAGTACGAGCGCAAGCTCCGCGGCGTCCCCTACGAGGAGATCGCCCGCGGCGGCGGAGGCATCCGGGCCTCGGCGCGGGCGCTCGAGGCGACGCCCGACGATGCCGTGCTCGCCCAGGCGCGCGGGATCGCCGCCGAGATGCTGGCCGCCGGAACGACGGCGTTCGAATGCAAGTCCGGCTACGGCCTCTCGCGCGAGGGGGAGCTGCGGGCGCTGCGGCTGGCCCACGAGCTCGACGCCGAGGTCGCGCAGACGACCCTGTCGACGGCGCTGCTCGCCCACTCGGTCCCCGCCGGCTGGACGGCCGACGGGTGGATGGCGGAGGTGGAGTCGATGATGCCCGAGGTGCTCGCCACCGGCACGGTGTCGGCGCTCGACATCTTCGTCGAGTCGGTCGCGTTCGGCAACGAGCACCTCGAGCTGATGGGCGAGCTGGCCGCGGCCGCCGGACTGGCGCTGCGCTGCCACGTCGAGCAGTTCGGCGGATTTCGCTCGGTGCCGGTGGCCCTGGCGGCCGGGGCGCGCTCCGTCGATCACCTGTCGACCATGCACCCCGAGGACATCGGTCCGCTGGCCGGTGCCCGGTGCGCCGCGGTGCTCCTCCCGGCGGCCGAGTTCCTGGGCGCCGAGCACCGGGCGCCGGCGCGGGCGCTCGTCGAGGCCGGCGCGATCGTCGTCCTGGCCACCGACGGCAATCCCGGCACGGCGCCCGTGTTCTCGATGCCGGCCGTCCTCGGCCTGGGCGCCCGGCTGTACGGATTGAGCACACGCGAGCTGCTCGGCGCGGCCACCCTGAACGCCGCCTGGGTGCTCGATCTCCACCACGAGCGGGGATCGATCGAGATGGGCAAGCGCGCCGACCTGCTGCTCCTCGACGGACCGGCGGAGATGCTCGCCTACCGGTTCGCCCGCGACCCGGTGGCGATGGCGTTCATCGACGGCGAGCCGGTGTACGTGCGCGACGAGGCGGCGGCGGCCCGGGTCGGGAGACGGTCGTGAACCGGCGCGCCTCCGTGCCGGCGATGGCCAACGCCCACAGCCACGCCTTTCAGCTCGATCTGCGGGGGATCGCCGAGCGGCTGAAGCCCGGCGACGACTTCTGGAGCTGGCGGACGGCCATGTACGCGCTCGCGGCCAGCCACGATCCCGAGTCGATGCGCGCCGTCGGGGCGCGCGTCTACGGGCAGATGGCGGCCGCCGGCTACGGCGCGGTCGGGGAGTTTCACTACGTCCACCACCAGCCCGACGGGACGCCGTATCCCGAGCCCAACGCGATGGCGATCGCGCTCGCCGAGGCGGCGCTGGCGGCCGGTCTGGAGATCACGCTGCTGCCCGCCGCCTACCACCGCGGCGGGTGGGCGGGATCCGATGTGCCGCCCAGCGAGGGCCAGCGCCGATTCTGTGACTCGTCGGTGGAGGCGTTCCTGGAGCGGGTCGACGGACTGCGGGAGTGGGCCGCCGCTCCGGGCCGGGAGCGGGTCAGCGTCGGCGTCGCCGCCCACAGCGCCCGCGCCGTCCCCGCCGGCTGGCTGGCGGCGATCGCCCGCTACAGCGACGAGCACGAGCTGGTGCGCCACGTCCACGCCTCCGAGCAGCGTCGCGAGCTGGCCGAGATCGAGGCCGAGCACGGTTGCTCGCCGATCGAGCTGCTCGAGCGCACCGGCTTTCTCGGACCGCGCACGAGCGTCGTGCACGCGATCTGGGTCGACGACGCCGACGTCGAGCGCCTGGCGCGATCGCGGTCGATCGTCGTCACCTGCCCGACGACCGAGGGCAACCTCGGCGACGGGTTCCTGCCGGCGCTGCGCTATCGCGACGCCGGCGTGCGGCTGGCCATCGGCACCGACGAGCAGATCCGCATCGATCCGTTCGAGGAGCTGCGCGAGCTCGAGACCCTGGCCCGGCGCGAGGGCCACACGCGCGATGCCCTGCTCGCCGCCGCCGGAGGCGACCTGTGGGGTCAGATGGTGACCCACGGCCGGGCCAGCCTCGGCCTCTCAGATCGGGCGGGCGCGGTCGCCCTGATCGAGATCGACCTCGAACATCCCGACCTGGCCGGCGTGGCCGACCAGGACCTGGCGCTGGCGCTGGCCACCTGCGCGTCGGCGGCCGTGGTCGGTGCCGGGGTCGGCCCGCGCCGATGACGGCCATCCGCGGGCGCCGATGACTGTCACCCTCGCGCGCCGCGCCGACATCGACCTGGCGGCGTTCCGGCGCGTCGCCTGGGAGGACGAGCCGGTGGTCGTGGAGGCGGGCGCGCTCGCGCAGGTCGACCGCCGCCGCCGGCAGTTCCTGGACTTCATCGCCGACCACCCGGACCGCGCCTTCTATGGGGTCAACGTCCACGCCGGCGACGGCTCGGACCGCCCGCTCTCCGAGGCCGACCAGCGCGATTACGCCCGCGGCATGCAGAGCGCGGTGGCGTTCGGCCCGGCATCGCTGCCCCGGCGGACCGTGCGCGGGATCGTGCTCGCGCGGCTGGCCAACATGATCGAGGGTCACTCTGGGGTCCGGTCAGAGCTCGTGCGGGCGGTCGCCGGGCGGCTCGACGGCCGTCCCCTGCCCGCGGTGCCGCGCTACGGGCACGGCGGCTCGGGGGAGATCGTCGCCCTCGGCTGGGTGTTCGGCGATGTCGGCGCGGAGGTCGAGCTGCAGACGAAGGAGTCGATGGCGCTCATCAACGGCTCGCCGTGCGCGGCGGCGCTCGTGTCCGATGCCGTGCTCGTCGCCGAGCACGTCGTGGCGCGCGCGGCGGCCGTGCTCGGCCTGGCGGCGGCGGCATTCGGGGTCTCGCCCGCCATCTACCACGAGCGCCTGGAGGCGCTGTGGGGCGATCCTCACCAGGCGCGGGCGCTGGCCACCCTGCGCGCCCAGCTGGACGGCGTCCAGCCGCCGGGCGCCGGCGAGCATCCTCAGCCGCCGGTCAGCTTCCGCATCCTGCCCCGGGTGCTCGGCAACGCCCACCGCGTGCTCGCCGACGGCCGCCGCGTCGCCGAGACGGCGCTTCCCGCCGTCTCGGACAATCCGACGTTCCTGTTCGACGACGACGAGGCGATCGACATCGTCTCCACGGGCGGCTTTCACTCGGGGACGGCGGCGCCGGCGATCGATGCGCTGAGCGCGATGCTCGCCGATTTCACCCAGATCGCCCAGCATGAGCTGCACCGCCTGCAGACGAGCCGCCGGGCGCTGCCGCGCTTTGACTCGACGAACCTCGGGATCCTCCAGATGGCCGCGTCCGGGTACGCCGAGGAGGCGCGCGGGGCATGCGTCCCGACGCTCCTCGGACTCGGCGGCTGGGGGCAGAACGACGTTCCCTCCCCGGCGTTCATCGCCTTTAACCGCTTCGATCGCGTGCAGGGATTCGTGATCGGCTCGCTCGCCTGCCTGGCGGCGATCGCCGGTCAGTCGTTTGCCCAGACCGGCCGGCGGGCTCCCCCGGCGCTGGCCACGCTGCTCGACGACGTCCTCGAGCGCTGTCCGCCGATCGAGCAGCGGCGCTCGCTCGGGCCCGATCTCGCGGCCCTGGCGACGATGCTGGGCGCCGGGATCCCCGACTGAAAACCGGCCCGGTGGGGCGAACTGGCGTGACGTTTCACCCCGCCGCGTACTCCCGGTGATGTAGGCGAGGGGGCAAAGACACACCCCCGGGGCGATTGCCAACCACCGGCGGCCCACCCAGAATCGAGGCCATGCTCGCCTCCCTCGCCACCGCCATCGCCGGGCGCCCCCGGCGCAGCCTGCTCATCACGTTCGCCGTCGTCATCGTCGCCGGGGTCATCGGCGGGCCGGTGGCCGGGGCGCTGAAGGGCTCCGGCGGCTTTGCCCCCGGCAACGCCGCCTCTCAGCTGGCCACCGACCAGCTTCAGCGTGCCACCGGCCTGGAGCCGACGCCGGGCCTCGTGCTCCTCGTCTCGACACCGCGCGGCGCCCGCGCCGCCGCGGCGCGGATCGCCACCGTGGGCCACGAGCTCGGCATGGTTCCCGGCGTCGCGCGGACGGCCGCCCCGTCGGCGGTGGCCGCGGACGGCCGTCATGTGCTCGTCACCGGGACGCTGCGCGCCAGCGCCGACGACAAGGACAGCGCCCAGCGGGCCGAGGCGGCGTTCGCCGGCGCCCGGGATGTCACCGTCGGCGGCCCGGCCGTCGCGGGCGAGCAGATCGGCTCGACGGTGACCTCAGACCTGGGCAAGGCGGAACTGCTCGCCTTCCCGCTGCTCATCGTCCTCTCGCTGCTGTTCTTCCGCGGCCGGGCGGCCCTGATGCCGCTGGCGGTGGGAACGGCCACCGTGCTCGGCACGTTCCTGATCCTCAGCGGCGTGAACCACCTCTACGGGCTGAGCGTGTTCGCGCTGAACCTCGTCATCGGCCTCGGTCTCGGTCTGGCCGTCGACTACTCGCTGTTCCTCGTCACCCGCTACCGCGAGGAGCTCGCTCGCCAGGGTCCGACGGCGGGCGCGATCGCCACGACGATGAGCCGCGCTGGGCGGACCGTGCTGTTCTCGGCGGCGACGGTCGCCTGCGCCCTGGCCACGCTCACCCTGTTTCCCCAGGGCTTTCTCAAGTCGATGGGGATCGCGGGGGCGATCGTCGCCCTCGTGGCGGCACTGGCGGCCCTCACGATCACCCCGGCGCTGCTCGGGCTATGGGGCGTCAAGCTGGCTCGCCGCAGGGCCACGGCCGGACCGTCGGCCGAGCATTCGACGCGCTGGTACCGACTGGCGCGGGGGGTCATGCGCCATCCCGGCCCGGTGGCGATCGTCACCGCCGCCGTCATGGTGGTGGCCGCCTTCCCGGCGCTGGAGACGGTGTGGACGCCCGCCATGAGCAGTTCGGTCATCCCGCCGGGCAAGAGCGCCCGCGCGGTGTCCGATGCGCTCACCCGTGACTTCGCCGGCGCCGGCCGATCCCCGGTGACGGTGGCCATCGCGGCTCCGGCGACGGAGCGCGGCACCGTCGACGCCTATGCCCGCCGGGTACGCGCGTTGCCCGACGTGACCGGCGTCGCCCCGCCGCGGTTCCTCGGTCACGGCACCTGGCAGCTCGACGCCGCCGTCACCGGCGACTCCGCCGGCGCTGCCGCCCAGCGCGTCGTCGACCGCGTGCGAGCGCTGCCGGCGCCGTTTTCGACCGCGGTGACCGGCGACGCGGCCACGTTCGTCGATCAGCAGGCGGCGATCAGCTCCCATCTCCCGGTGGCGATCGGCCTGCTCGCCGTGCTCACCTTCCTCGTCCTGTGGCTGATGACCGACTCGGTGGTCCTGCCGCTCAAGGCGATCGTCATGAACGCGTTGACCGTCGGCGCGTCGCTGGCTCCGCTCATCCTCATCTACCAGGACGGGCGCCTGACCGGGCTGCTCGGCTATACGCCCAACGGGGGCGTCGAGCCGACCGACTTCGTCGTCGCCGCCACCGTCGTCTTCGCGCTGTCGACCGACTACGGGGTGTTCCTGCTCGGTCGCATCAAGGAGGCCCGCGAGGCATCCGCGCCCGCCCACCGCGACGAGCGCGAGGCCGTGGCCGCCGGCCTGGGCGCCACCGGCCGCGTCATCACGGCGGCGGCGATCCTCCTCGCGGTGGCGATCGGCGCCTTCAGCACGAGTTCGATCTCGTTCATCCAGCAGATCGGCGTGGCGACGGCGACGGGAGTGCTGCTCGACGCCTTCGTCGTGCGCTCGCTGCTCGTGCCGTCGCTGATGGCGCTGCTCGGACGCTGGAACTGGTTCTCGCCACGCATCCTGCGGGCGCTGCGGGGGCGGATCATCCCCGCCGAGCCGGTCGTCCCGGCCCCCCCGAGCCGGACGGCGATGGCCGCCAAGCCCGCCTGAGCGGCCGTATGATCGGCGTTACCGTGCTCCGGCGCGCTGCCCGCTCTCCGCTTTTCATCGACTGGCTTCCGGTGCTCGTGCTGCCGCCGGTGCTCGTCGCCGACGCCGGCTTCTCGTCGGTCGGCAAGCCGATCGGCGTGGTCAACGTGCTCGCGACGTTCGCCGGCTGCCTGCCGCTGGTGCTCCGCCGCCGGCTTGCCTTTCCGGTCATGGCGCCGCTGCTCGTGGCCGGCGTCGTGCTCGTGCTGTGGCAACTGCATCCCGAGAACACGGTCGTGCTGATCCCGATGGTCGCGCTGCTCGAGCTCGCGCTCAACGGCGACCGCCGCCGCTCACTGTGGATGAGCCTGGCCGTCGTACCATGCGTGTTCATCAGCGTCGTGCCGTTCGCCACCGGCTGGTCGCACATCGCGTCGACCGTCGTGCGCAACCTGGCGCTGTGCCTCCTGGCGATCGCCGCCGGCGACGTGCTGCGCACCCGCCGCCGGGCCACCGAGCAGCTCGTGCGCACGCGTGAGCAGGAGACGATGCGACGCGTCGCGGACGATCGGCTGCGGATCGCCCGCGAGATCCATGACGTCGTCGCCCACGCGATGACCGCCATCAACGTCCAGGCGGGGGTGGCCGCCCACCTGCTGGAGCGTGACCCCGGCCAGGCCCACGGGGCGCTGCGCGACATCAAGCGCACGAGCGGCGAGGCGCTGGGCGAGCTGCGCCAGACGCTCGACGGGATGCGTGACCCCGCGGCGGCGGTCCCCCTCGGTCCGACCGCCAGCCTGCTCGACCTCGAGGGGCTGACCGGCGGCCTGCGCGCGGCGGGCGTCGCCGTGAAGCTGGAGGTGGAGCCGGTGGACGAGCTGCCGGCGGCCGTCCACAGCGCCGGCTACCGGATCGTCCAGGAGGCGCTGACGAACGTCGCTCGCCACGCCGCGGCGTCTACCGCCCGCGTGTCGGTGCGGCGGGATGCCGGCACGGTCACGATCGAAGTCGTCGACGACGGGGCGGGCAGCGGCGGGGCGGCGGGCCCGACCGGCGCCGGCAACGGCGTTCGCGGGATGCGCGAGCGGGCCCGGGCGCTGGGCGGGACGCTCGAGGCGGCCCCCGGCGGGGACGGCGGCTGGCAGGTGCGAGCGCGGCTGCCCGTGGCCTCGTGATCACGGTCGCGCTCGCCGACGACCAGGCCCTCGTGCGCGCGGGCTTTGACGCGCTGCTCAGCGCCGAGGAGGACATCACGGTCGTCGGCCAGGCCGCCGACGGCGAGGCCGCGGTGGCCCTGGCCCGCGAGCAGCGCCCGGCGATCGTGCTCATGGACATCCGCATGCCGCGCCTGGATGGCCTGGCGGCGACCGCGCGGATCACCGCCGATCCTGAGCTGGCCGGCACCAGGATCGTCGTGTTGACGACCTTCGAGCTCGACGAGTACGCGTTCGGCGCGCTGCGGGCGGGGGCCTCGGGCTTTCTGCTCAAGGACGTCGAGCCCGCCGACCTCATTGCCGCCGTCCGGGTCGTTGCGGGGGGCGACGCGCTGCTCGCGCCGGGGCTCACCCGACGCCTGATCGAGGCGTTCGTGGCCGGCGGCGCGCCAGGCGCCGCCTCCACCGCGCGGGCCGCTGCGCCCCCGGAGCTCGCTTCGCTGACCCCGCGCGAGCGCGAGGTGCTGGCCCTCGTCGGCCGCGGCCACTCCAACGCCGAGATCGCCGAGGCGCTCGTCCTCTCGCCGCTCACCGCCAAGACCCACGTCGCCCACCTGTTCGCCAAGCTGCGGGCGCGCGACCGCGCCCAGCTTGTCGTGGCCGCCTACGAGAGCGGGCTCGTCGTCCCCGGCCACGGCAACGGAGCGCCCGCGTGAGCGCCTCGCATCTGGCCAGCGCCGCTCGGCGGCTGGGCCAGGACGCGGTCACCGCCGAGGTGGTGACCGCGATGCGCGCCCGCGGCGTGCGTCCGCTGCTCATCAAGGGACCGGTGCTGGAGCGGTGGCTGTACCCCGACGCCGAGCGGCGCTACGGCGACGTCGATCTGGTCGTCTGCGCCGAGCAGTTCACCGACGCCGAGGCGGCGCTCGCCGGTCTCGGGTTCGTCCTGGCGCTGGATCCGGCGACCCACCTCGGCCACGCCGACCACGAGCATGTCTGGGTGAGGGGTCCGGACGTGATCGATCTGCACCGCGCCATCTGGGGATTGGACGGCGAACCCCAGGTCGTCTGGCGGACGCTGACCGAGGGCAGCGATCGGATCGAGATTGCCCACGCCCAGGTCGAGGTTGTCCGCGACGCCGTTTCCGCGGTCCTCGTCGTGCTGCACGCGGTGCAGCACGGCGGCGCCGCGAAGCCGACCGAGGACCTCCGGCGAGCCCTGGCGATCGCGGACGAGCGTCTGTGGCGGGATGCGGCGTCCGTGGCCGGCCGCCTCGGCGCCGTCGGCCCGTTCGTCCTCGGCCTCGAGCTGCTCCCGGCGGGTCGGGATCTCGCTCGCCGCCTCCAGCTACCGCCGTCCACATCGGTCGAGGCTCACCTGTTCGCGGCCGGGGAGACCGAGTTGGCCAGCGCGTTTCAACGGCTGGCGAAGATCCGCACGTGGCGCGGGCGCCTGGCGATGCTCGGCGACGAGCTGTGGCCGTCGGTGCATTGGATGCGATCTCAGGGTCGGTTTGCCCGGCGACCGCGGGGGCTGCTCGCCGCGCGGGCGTGGCGGATCGCCTCCCTCTGCGCTCGGGCGCCTCGGGCCTGGCTGGCCTGGCGCCGCGCCGTCGCCGCCGCTGGCCGCGCGGGTGCGCGCGGGAGCGCGCCGCCGCGGCGGATGAGTGCCGGGCGGAAGCTCGCGCTCGGCGCCGAGATCCTGCTCGCCTACGGACGGGCGCGGCGGCGGATGGCCCGCGAGGGGAACGCCCGGACGCTGGTGGCGCTCACCCGCGGCGCGCCCGCCGGCGAGCGCGGGTCGGCGGCGATCGACATCGCCCAGGCGCGGCGGCTCGGCCGGGCCGTGCGCCGGGCGTTGTGGATGCTGCCCGAGCAGCGCGGCTGCCTGGCGCGCTCGCTCGTCCTCATCGATCTGCTCCAGCGCCGGGGGGCCCGGGCAACGCTGGTCATCGGCGCGCGGGCCGATCCGACCTTCCGGGCCCACGCCTGGGTGGAGCTCGCCGGCGAGCCGCTGCTGTCGCCGGGCGGCTACGGGGCGAGCCGGCTCGCCGAGCTGTGAGCCGGCGCGCCCGGCGCGCGGAGCTGGAGGCGGGCGAGGTCCTCATACAGGCGGACCGCGCTCATCTCGCCGGCGGCGTCGCCGTAGGCGGCGCGGGCGCGCCGGTGGATCTGCTCGACGAGGGCGGCCATCTCGGCGGGAACCCCGACGTCGCGGGCGAGATCGACGGCGAGCCCGAGATCCTTGGTCACGAGCGCCATGGCGAAGCCCTCGTCGTAGTCGCCCCGATCGAGGACCATGCGCACGTCGCGCTCGAGGAAGTGGGAGGTGGCCGGGGAGTGGACGAGCGCCGTGTGGAGCTTCTCGAGGTTGACGCCGGCCCTGACGCCGACGGCGAGGGCCTCGGCGGTGGCCACCGCGTGCTCGAACCACATGAGGTTGAGCAGGAGCTTGACCGCGTACCCGCTCCCGCTGGGGCCGAGGTGAAAGATGCGCTCCGGGTCGCCGATCGTCTCCAGCACCGGCAGAGCCCGCCCGAATGCCTTGCGCGATCCGCCGGCGTAGATATCGAGCGTGCCTGCCTCGGCGCGGATCGTCTGGCCGGCGACGGGCGCGTCGACGAAGTCACAGCCATGCGCCCGGGCGGCCGCCAGCGCCGCGCGGCCCGATTCCAGCGAGCTCGTGCTCATGTCGACGATGAGCGCGCCCCGGGCGAGAGCCGCGATCGCGCCCCCGGCGCCGCACAGCACCTTCATCACCTGCGGTGGGCCGGGGAGGCTCGTGATGAGGATCTCCGCCCCGGCCACGCAATCGGCGACCGACGCGGCCGGTTGCGCCCCCGTACGGGCGGCGCGCGCCAGCGCCCGCCGATCGAGATCGAAGGCGGTGACGTGATGGCCCGCGGTGCACAGATTGCGGCACATGTGCGAGCCCATGTGACCGAGGCCGATGAAGGCGAGGCGGCGACGCCGTCTCATCGGCTCACCCTCCCGCCAGCCGGTAGTGGCGCACGGCGTCCTCGTCGAGCTCGATTCCGAGACCGGGAGCCGTTCCCACGGCGAGCATCCCGTTCCCGTCGGGTCTCAGCGGCGCCGCGAGCATGAAGTCGCGGCGCTCCGGCGTCCACCCGGGCGGGTCATACGGGAACTCGAGAAACGGGCCGCCGCCGACGCCGCAGCACACGTGCAGGTTGGCGAGCACGCCGATCCCGTTCGTCCACGTGTGGGGGGTGAACCAGCGGTTGGCGCGCAGCGTCAGATCGGCCAGCGTCCGGGCGCCGGAGATGCCGAGGGCGAGCACGACGTCGGGCTGGATGACGTCGAGCGCGTCGTGCTCGAGCGCTCGCCGCAGCTCGTCGAAGCTGCCCGCCATCTCGCCGCCCGCGATGCGCGTTCCGGTCTGCGCGCGCAGCATCGCCATCCCGGCCAGGTCGTCACCGGCCAGCGGCTCCTCCACCCACAGCACGTTGTGCTCGGCGAGGCGCTCGATCACCCGGCGGGCCGCCTGCGGGCCCAGTCCGGGAGCGATGTCGCCGGCCATGCGCCACCACTGATTGAGGTCGACCATGATCTCGAGCCCATCGCCGACCGCCGCGCGCATCGCCGCTACCACGGCGATGCCGTCGTCGACGCGATCGCGGGCGATCCGCACCTTGACGGCGCGAAACCCGGCCTCGACGAGCGCGTGGGCGTCGTCGGCGCGCTGCTCGGGCGCTCGCAGCTCGCCGAGCGAGGCATACGCGGTCACCCCGGCGACGGCGCCGCCGAGCAGGGTCGCCACCGGCACGCCGAGAGCCTTGCCGGCGAGGTCCCACAGCGCCGCTTCCAGCGGCCAGTAGCGGCCGGCGTGAAAGGCGATCGTCTCGAGCGTCCGCGCGTGGGCGGCGAGCGCCAGGGCCTCGCGCCCGATGAACAGGTGCGCGAAGTCGGCGAAGCCGCTCATCGTGTCGCCGCTCCCGATCCCGGTCACACCCTCGTCGGTGCGGACCCGGACGATCGTGGCGTCAAAGCGCCGGCGCGGCTCGGGATCCCAGGCGGCGAAGAACGGCGGATCCAGGGGAAGCCGCAGGCGCTCCAGTTCGATCGCCGTGATCTTCACTGGCCGCCGTAGAACGGGCTGGTGACGCTGTCACGGCGCTCGACGAGGGCGCGCACGGCCTCGGGGTCGCGACCGTGGCGCGCGGTGCGGATGCCCTTCAGCGTCGCCGCCCGGCTGGCGAGGCGGACGGCGGTCTCGTCGTCGGCCGCCGGATCGATGTAGATCGTCACGAACACGAGCAGATCGCCGGTGCCCGGCACCAGGCCCTCGGCGACGGCGTCGAGAACCCCCTGGGCGATGCCCAGCTGGCCGGCGCCCCAGGTGATCGTCTGATGGCGCTCCTCGATCGCCGTGGCCTTGTTGATCATGATCGTCGGCGGCCAGATGGGCTCGTAATGGTCCTTGTCCTCGCCGACGACGACGAGGATCGGGGTGTGGCCGGGGGTGGGGGAGGTGAAGGTCGTCAGCAACGCCGCCGCGGTCGCCGTTCCCCGCTGCGCGAGCACGACGTTGACGTGGGCGCCGTCGGGGTCACGGCCGCCCCAGCCCTCCCCGATCCGGCCGTCGAGCTCGCCGCCGTTTTGCGTCATGCCGGCGCTCCGGCCAGCTCGCGGTCGAGGATGACCACCGAGCGGTCGCCCTCGCCCCGGCGCAGGCGCTGAAACGCCTCCGGGATCTCGTCGAGCTCGATCAGGTGCGAGACCATGTCGGCGAGCTCGAGCCGGCCGGAGCGCACGAGGTCGATGATCCCGGGGAAGGTGACGGCGGGGTCGGCGGAGCCGTAGTAGCTGCCGACGATCGACTTCTCGGCGAGAAACTGGATCGCCGGCAGCGAGACCTCGACGCCGGCCGGCGCCAGCCCGACGACGACGGCGGTCCCGCCCGGGCGCAGCGTGTCCCAGGCGGTGCGGATGGTGGCCGCGGCGCCCACCACCTCGAAGGCGTGGTCGACGCCGCCGCCGGTCAGCCGGCGCACCTCCCGGGCCGCGTCGTGAACAGCGGAGGCGTCGACGGTGTGGGTGGCGCCGCGGGCGCGGGCGTGGTCGAGCTTCTCGGGGCGCCGGTCGACGGCCACGATCGTGGCCGCGCCGGCCAGCCGCGCGGCGGCGACGACCTGGAGGCCGACCCCGCCGCAGCCGACCACGCACACGCGCTCGCCGATCGTCACCCGCCCGGCGTGAGCGACGGCGCCGAAGCCGGTGACCACGCCGCAGCCGAGCAGCGCCGCCTGCCACAACGGCACGTCGGCGGGGATCGCGATGACGCCGGCGGCGGCGACGACGGCGAACTGGGCAAAGCAGGCGACGGTCAGGCCGTGCTGGAGAGTCTCGCCGTCGCCGCCGTGCAGCCGCGAACCGCCCGCGGGCAGCTCGCCGGCGCCCGAGCTCGCCGCGGCCGGCTCGCACAGGGTGCGCCGCCCGGCTCGGCACGCCGGACACGTCCCACACGACGGGACGAGGCAGAAGACGACGTGATCTCCGGGCGCGAGGCCGGCGACGTCGGCGCCGACCGCCTCGACGACCCCGGCGCCCTCGTGGCCGAGGACCATCGGCCAGCGGCCGTGCCCCAGCTCCCCGTCGGCGAGCCGGACGTCGGAGTGGCAGACCCCGGCGGCGACGACGCGCACCAGCACCTCGCCGGCGCGCGGCGGGTCGAGGGTGACCGTCTCGGTGGCGACGGGACGCCCCGGCTCGCGCAGGACGCAGGCGCGCATCCTCATCAGGCCCCGAACTGCGCGCGGACGGACTCCATCAACGTCAGCGCCGAGGCGCTGGCGTCGCGGTGGCGCGGGTAGCAGAGGCCGATCGTCCGGGGGACGAGGATCTCCTTGGGCTCCAGCCAGGTGAGCGAGGGCTCCACCGCCCCCGCGGCGCCGAGCCGATCCAGGCAGGCGTGGCCGTAGCCGGCCGCCACCAGCCGCTGCAGGGCGAGGTTGTCGTCGGTGCGGTAGACGACCCGCGGGCTGATCGCGCGCCGCCGCCACGCCTTCTCCAGCTCCACCTGGGTGCGCCACCGGCGGTTCCAGGCGACGAGGTCGACGCCGTCGAGCAGGTCGAACGTCGGCACCTCGGCCGCCGCCAGCTCGCTGTCACGGCGGGTCAGGATGACCCATGGATCGTCGAGCAGCGGGATCGACTGGATCCGGTCATCGGGCTCCGGGTTGACGAGAAAGGCGAGATCGAGGCGTCCGGCGGCCAGCTGGTCAAACGTGCGGGCGTTGTCGTCGATCTCGGAGAGCACGACCTCGACGTCGGGACGCTGCTCGCGCAGCGTGCGGAGCGCCCCGGGCAGCAGCTCGGTGGTGGCCGTCTGAAAGACGCCGATGCGCAGCGTCTGGCGCTCGCCGCTCTGAATCGCCGCCACGTCGGCGCCGAGCGTCTCGACCTCGCCAAGGACCCGGCGGGCGCGGCGGTAGACGGCATCGCCGGCGGGGGTGAGGGTGATCGCTCCCCGGCCGCCCGGCCGGATGAACATCGGCGCGTCCAGACCCCGCTCCAGCAGCGCGATCTGGTGGGAGATCGCCGATTGCGTGTACCCGAGCGAGCGCGCGGCGCCGCGGAACGAGCCCTGGTCGGCCACCGCGACCAATGCACGCAAATTCCGCAGATCGACCAGCGTTTGATCTGTCTCAGCGATCATAAACGGTAATAAATCTCATGAAACAAACCATTCTGTGAATCGTATCTTCTCTCTCAGATGGTGTCCACCGTTTCAACGAATTCCGGGACGCGCCGGCTCCTGCCGCCCGCGGGCGTGCGCCGGCTCGTCTACGCGCTGTTCATCGCCTGCGGCGTCGCCCAGTCGGCGATCGTGCCGCTGCTGCCCCATCTGTCGGGGCGCTACGGGCTGTCGGCCTCGGCGACGGCCCTGCTGCTGGCGGTGCCGGGCCTGGCCACGCTGGCCGTCTCGGTGCCCGCCGGGATGGCCGCCGATCGCTACGGCGCGCGGCGCGTCACCGTCGCCGCCGGGCTCCTGCTCGGGGTCTCGAGCCTCGCCCAGGCCGGGCCGTCGCTGGCGCTGCTCATGGCCGGGCGGGTGGCGTTCGGGATCGCCTTCGGGATCGTGTGGACGACCGGGGTCGCGTGGCTGGCCGAGCTCGATGACGGGTCCGGCGGGGACGGGTCGGCGCGCCTCGGGCCCTCGGTCACCTGCTCGTCGGTGGGCGTGATGTTCGGGCCCGCCATCGGTGGGCTGCTCGGTCAGATCGCCGGCCCGAGCCTGCCGTTCGTCCTCATCGCGATCGCCACCGCTGCCGTCGTCGTGCCGCTGGCCCTCGGATCGACGTCCGCCGGTGAGCGGCGCGCCGGGCCCGCCCCCCGCCGCGAGCGCGCCCGCTCGCCCCGGGCGATGCTGTCGCTCCTCCGGCGTCCCGGCTTCGGCGCGGCCGCCGGCGGGCTGATCGTCGCCGGGGCGGTGTCGGGCTCCAGCCAGCTGCTCATCACCAGCGGCCTGCATGCCGACGGCATCTCGACCGGCCGGATCGGCCTCGCCTTCTCGGCCGCCGCGATCGGCTACATCGCCGTCAGCGCGGCCATCGTGCGGATCGGCGAGCGTGCCCAGACGCTGCGCTTCAACGCGCTGGCCACCGCTGCCCTGGCGATGGCGATGCTGCCCGCCCTGGCGAGCGGGGGAGTCGCGGCGCTCGTCGTCGCCCTCGTGCTGTGCTCGGTGCCGCGGGCGGCGGTGAGCACGATCGCCTACGCCCTGCCGTCCCTCGGCGACGGGGACGGCTTCGTGATCGGGATCCTCAACGGGGCGTGGGCGGGAGCGATGGTGCTGACGCCCGTCCTGGCCGGCGCGCTGGAGCAGGACGGCGGGGCCCAGCTCGGCTACCTGGCGGTGATCCTGCCCTGCACGGCCATCGCCGCCGGGCTGATCGCCGGCGCGCGCCCGTGGAGCGCCAACGCGCGAACCGGCTACACGAGCGCGTGACCGCGCGGAGCGGTTACTCGAGCTCCTGCCCGCGCTCGGCCTGGGCCGCCGGGGTGGGGACCACCTCGCCGGGCATCCGCTGCAGCGCGGCGAGCTCCTCGCGGGGGATGTGACAGCGGATGCCGTGGCCGGCGGCGTCCTCGTCGAGCGCGGGCTCGGTCGTCTCGCAGATCTCGCCGATCTTGCGCGGGCAGCGGGTGTGAAACGGACAGCCGGACGGCGGGTCGGCGGCCGAGGGGATCTCGCCCTCGAGGCGGATGCGCAGGCGATCGATGTCGTCCAGGGTCGGCACCGCCGAGAGCAGCGCCTCGGTGTAGGGATGCTGCGGCCCCTCGAACACCGCCTGGGCCGGCCCGATCTCCATCACCCGGCCGAGGTAGAGGACGACGATGCGGTCCGCCAGGTAGCGCACGACGCCGAGGTCGTGGCTGATGAACAGGTACGCGACCTCTTTGCGGTGCTGCAGGTCGGTGAGCAGGTTGAGGATCGCCGCCTGGACCGAGACGTCGAGCGCCGACGTCGGCTCGTCGCAGACGACGATCCGCGGATCGCCGGCGAACGCGCGAGCGATGGCGACGCGCTGCTTGAGCCCGCCCGAGAGCTGGGAGGGCTTCATCGGCAGGTAGCGCTCGGGCAGGCGGACCGACGCCACGAGCGACAGCAGTCGCTCCCGGAGCTTCTCCCCGTCGTAGCCGCCGAGCTTGGTCAGCGAGCGCGAGATGAGCTGCTTGACCGAGTGACGGCGGTTCAGCGCCGAGTCGGGGTTCTGAAAGACGATCTGCAGCGCCTTCTGGTCGGCCGAGGAGCGACCCTTGGCCAGCGCCGCCACCTCGTGGCCGTTGAGCTCGATCTCGGCGCCCGGGTCGGGCGGGATGATCCCCATGAGCACCCGCGCGAGCGTCGTCTTGCCGCTGCCCGACTCGCCGACGAGGCCGACGGTCTCGCCGGGCCGGATGTCCAGATCGACGCCGAACAGACCGCGCACCGACTGGCCGGACATGTGGAAGGTCTTGGACGCCGCGCGGACCCGGATGAGCGGCTCCGCCGAGGGGGCGCCGGCCGGCGCGTCGACCGGCTCCTCGGCGGTGGCTCCCATGGGCACGCTCTGGGCGCGCTCGTGGTAGTGGCAGCGCGCCCCCCGGCCGCCGCCGATCTCGTACATGGGCGGCGCGTCGGCGCGGCAGTGGTCGTCGGCCAGGCCGCACCGATCGGCGTAGATGCAGCCCTCGATCACCGACCCGGGCGCGGGCAGCGACCCCGGGATCGTGGCCAGGGCGCCGCGGCTGCTGCCCTCCTCGCGGCGAGGGATCGAGCGCAGCAGCCCCACGGTGTAGGGGTGGCGAGGGTCGCTGAAGACCTCGTGGGCGGTCCCCTCCTCGACGAGCTCGCCGGCGTAGAGCACGCCGACGCGGTCGCACATCTTGGCGATCACGGCCAGGTTGTGGCTGATGAACAGCAGCGACGTGTTGAACTCCGAGCGCAGCCCGCGGATCAGCTCCAGGACCTCGGCCTCGACGGTCGCATCGAGCGCGGTCGTCGGTTCGTCGAGGATCAGCAGCGACGGCTCTGAGGCGAGCGCCATCGCGATGACGACGCGCTGGAGCATGCCGCCCGAGAGCTGGTGCGGGTAGCGCCCCATCACCCCCTTGGGGTCAGAGATGCGGACCTTGCGCAGGATCTCGAGCGCGTGCTCGGTCGCCTCGCCGCGGTGCTGGCCGGCGATCTCGTAGACCTCGGCGACCTGGCGGCCGACGAGGATCGACGGGTTCAGCGCGCGGCCGGGCTCCTGGTAGACCATCGAGACGTCACGGGCGCGCAGCTGGCGCAGCTGAGACTTGTTGAGCGACAGGACGTCACGACCGCCGATCTCGATCGTGCCCGCCGACACCGAGCCGTTGCGCGCCAGGTAGCGCACGATCGCCAGCGCGATCGTCGACTTGCCGCAGCCCGATTCGCCGACGAGCCCGAACGACTCGCCCTGGGCGACGTGGAAGCTGACGTCGCGCACGACGCGCTGCTGCTGGCGGCGCACGCGGTAGCTGATCTCCACGTGGGAGAGGCTGAGCGCGTCGGCGGTCTCGGGCGCGGGGGGGAGGGTCTCGGTGTCGGTGTCGGAGCTCACGATGCGTCCAGGGCGGATTCAATCGAGCTGGCGATCATGTTGACGCCGATGACCAGCGAGGCGATGGCCAGCGCGTCGAACAGGACCTCCCACCAGTACCCCGCGGTGACCTGCGAGAAGTTGGAGGAGATCTCCAGGCCCCAGTCCGACGACGGCGGCGGGATCCCGAACCCCAGAAACGACAGGGTGACGATCGTGAACACGGCGTAACCCAGGCGCACCGTGAACTCGACCATGATCGGCGCCAGCACGTTGGGCAGGATCTCGATGAACATGATGTAGGCCGAGGTCTCGCCGCGCAGCCGGGCCGCCGACACGTAGTCCAGCTCGCGCTCGAGCAGCACCGCCGCGCGGACGGTGCGGGCGATCAGCGGGGTGAAGATGATCCCGATGACGAGGATCAGGGTGCCGTCGGAGGGCCCGAGCGCGACGATGCCGAGGATCCCGGTGACGACGAGCGGCAGCGCGAGGAAGGCCTCCACGAAGCGGCCGATGACCTCGTCGACGATGCCGCGGAAGTACCCCATGACCAATCCCAGCGCCGTACCGAGCACGGTGCCGATCAGCGTGGCCAGCGGGGCGGTGATGAGGATGTCACGCGATCCGGTGATCACCCGGGCGAACATGTCGCGCCCGAGTGAGTCGGTTCCGAACCAGTGCGACCCCGACGGGGCCTTGTTGATCGACAGCAGATTCTGGGCCTGCGGATCGTGGGGCACGAGCAGATTGCCGAAGACCGCCGCGATGATCCAGAAGCCGATGATGACGGCGCCGGCGACGAACGCCTTCTGGTGGGTGAGGTTGCGCAGGAACTCGCGCCGCAGGTCGACCCCGCCGGCGCTCAGGGCCCCGCGTGACTCGACGGGAACCGCGCCGATGCTCATTCGACGCCCCGGTAACGGATCCGCGGGTTCAGCAGCGAGTAGAGGATGTCGGCGATCAGTGTGGCCACCATGTACACGACCCCGATCACCAGCACGCCGGCCTCGAGCATCGGGAAGTCCTTGCTGTTGGCGGCGTTGTAGATGAGCGAGCCGATGCCCTGATAGCGGAACAGGAACTCGACGAGCACGAGCCCGCCGATCAGGTAGCCGGTCTGGGTCGCGATCACCGTGATCGTCGGCAGCAGTGAGTTGCGCAGGACGTGGCGGCGGATCATCACCCCGCGCGGCAGGCCCTTGAGGGTGGCCGTACGCGCGTAATCCGAGGCCAGCGCCTCGACCGTGCCCGCACGGGCCATCTGCTCGATGTAGCCGAAGAGAATGAGCGTCAACGGGATCGCCGGCATGATCAGGTGATAGATCGTCGTCCCGATTCCCGCGCCCGCGGGCACCGAGGCCGACAGGGGCAGGACGTTGAGGCCGATCGCGAAGATCAGGATGAGCACGATCCCGGAGACGACCTCGGGGATCACGGTGGCCGACAGCCCGACGACGCTGATGATCCGGTCGATCGGCTTGCCGACGTTGAGCGCCGCCACCACACCGCCGAGGATTCCGAGCGGGACGACGAGCACGAACGCCAGCGCGGCCAGCTTCAGCGAGTTGGTGAGCGCGGTGCCGACCAGTGGCCCGATCGGCGCGTGGTACTGGTAGGACTGGCCGAGATGGCCCTGGACGACGTGGGTGATCCACGTCCAGTACTGGTCGAGCAGCGGCTTGTCGGTCCCGAGCTGGTGGGCGAGTGCCTTGACCGAGGCGGCTGAGGCGAGCGGCCCGAGGATCGCGCGCGCCGGGTCGCCCGGCAGCACCTGAGAGGCGAAGAAGACGATCACGCTGAGAATGAACAGCGTGATCAGCGCCAAGCCGACGCGTTTGAGGATGAACGTGATCACCGCGGCGGCTGCACTTCCTGACCCGCGCTCGATTCTACGCGGATCCCGGTCGCCACGCCAGCGCCTCCCGAGGGCAGCTCGTCGCCTCGCAAGGCATCGTTCTTTCACACCCCGGGACCACTGTCAAGCGCACCGCTCGCGCATGACCGCGGCGACGAGCCGGCCGGCGTCGACGATCTCGTCGAGGTCGGCGCCCTCCTGAGGGGTGTGGCTCTCGCCGCCATGCAGCGGCACGAAGACGAGCAGGGCGCCGGTGAGCGCGCTCAGGTGCTGGGCGTCGTGGCCGGCGCCCGACCAGGTCTCGACGGCGCGAATGCCGAGCCGCTCGGCGGCCGCCAGGGCCGCGGCGGCGAGCCGCGGGTCAAGCTCGGTGGGGTCGCCGTCCCGAGTCAGCGTGATCTCGGCGGTGACCTGGCGGGCGGAGGCGATCTCGGCCACCCGCCGGCGCAGGTCGGCCTCGAGGCGCTCCAGGGATCCGCGGTCGATCCCGCGCATGTCGACCCCGAGCCGCGCGGTGCCGGGGATCACGCTGACCGCCGCCGGGGTCACCGTGAGCGTGCCCACGGTGGCCACCGTTTCGCGAGGCTGCGCCCGGGCGGCGGACTCCAGCGCGAGCACGATCTCGGCGGCCGCGGCGAGGGCGTCGCGGCGGTCCTCCATCGCGACCTCGCCGGCGTGGCCGGACTCGCCGGTGATGGTGATCACAAAGCGCCGCGGCGAGGCGACCCGGCGGACCACGCCCAGGCCGTCAGGCCGCGCCGCGTGGCGACGTGGACCTCGGCGTGCGCGCGCAGGCGATCGAGGGGCGGCGTCACCGTGGGCAGGTCGGACAGCGCGGCGAGGTAGCGGCGCTGAGCCTCGGCCGCGCTGACCCCGTTGGCATCGCTCAGTCCGGTCAGCGCGGCCGCATCGAGCGCGCCGGTCAGCAGGCGCGAGCCGACGGTTCCGGCGCCGAAGCGCGGCGCCTCCTCGGCGGCGCACACGAGCAGCGCGGGGCGGGCCGTCGCGGCGCCCTCCGGGTCGAGGTCGGCGACGAGCTCGAGACCGAGCGCGGTCCCGAGCGCCCCGTCGTAGCGCCCACCGTCGGGGACGGTGTCGACGTGCGAGCCGGACGTGATCAGGGCCCCCGACCAGGCGGGCGGAAGCGCCCACAGGTTGCCGTGCTCGTCGATCCCCGGCGCGAGCCCGTGCTCGCGCGCCCATCCGGCGACGAGGCGCATCGCGTCGGCCTCCGCCGCCGAGTACGCCGGGCGATCGGCGCCGCCGCCCGGCCCTTGGGCGATCTCCCACAGGGCCTCCAGCCGGGCGGCGATCCGCTCTCGGTCAGCCACGGGGATGGCGGTTGAGGCGGTTCAGGCGGCGAGTTGCACGGGGCGAAGCTCGTCGGCGTAGCTGATCGAGTGGCGGCGCATGATGCCGTCGTCGGTGATCGCGTACTGGCCGAGCCGCCACAGGGGGGAGAGTAGGCGTGGATCGAGACCGAGCGCGCCTGCTCGCCGGTGAGGCGGTGGATGTGGTCGGGACCGAACGAGAACGTCTCGCCGGCGCCGACGACCCGGGCCGCCGCCTGGCCGCCGATCCGCGGGTTGGACTCCATCAGCGCTCCGTCGACGACGCACACCGCGCCGGAGGAGATGTCGTGGTCGTGCCAACCGGTGTCGTTCTCCGGGGTCCAGCAGAGCAGCCAGATGTCGACGTAGTCGTCGCGGTACAGCGAGACGAACACGCGCTTCTCGTCGGAGTAGTCGACGTGCTCACGCCAGTGGTCGGGGTCGCCGGCGAGCTGGTCGACGAGCGTCTCGAGCTCGTCGCGGTCAAGGTTGCGCGCGGGCAGAGAGGGCAAGGTCATCTGACACCTCCTTCAAGTGCAGGAGCCGGGCGGGGTTGGAGTCGCGCAGGGCGTGCGTCACCGCATCGCCGAGCGCGGGCAGGACGGGGTCGGCGTAGGGGCGGTCCGATCCGTTGACGAGGACGTCGATCCCCAGGGTCCGCACGACGGCGTCGATGGCCCGCGTCCCGTAGGAGGACGTCTCGAGAAAGCACCGCTCGTCGACGATGCTGCGCTCGCCGGCCCGGACGGCGAACCGCTCGGAGTGCAGAGGGGCGAGTCCGGCGAGCATCGCAAAGCAGACCCGCAGCCGCGGGTGGCGCGGCCGTCCGAGCAGGCGGAAGGCGTACCACGCCGCGTGCATCTGCTGCACGTAGTCGACGAGCGCCGGCCACCAGCCGGGCACGGCGCCCCGGGCGGGGGCGGCGGGGCCCGGGTGGATGAACAGCGGCCGCTCGCGGTCGTGCAGGACATCGAGCAGGGGGGCGATCCGCGCGTAGCCCGGCTCGTCGAGCAGGGTCGTGGCGGGCAGCTGCAGTCCGACGCAGCCCCGGTCAAGCTGGCGCTCGAGCGCGTCGGGGTCGACATCGGACAGCCCGGCGGCCGCCCACACCCGGAAGGGCGCCGGCAGGTCCAGCGCGCCCTCGTGGTAGGCCTCGAGCAGCGGGCCGGCCTCGTCGGGCGCGAGCTGCTCGATGCCGAGCGCGCTCGAGAGCGAGACGAGCGCGACGTCGAGGTCGTCGCCACGAGCCTGGTCGACGCGCCGGTCGATGTCGTGATCGGCCGGCGCGACGTCATAGGTGGGCTCGCCGGCGAGCGACAGTCGCCACCCCCGCAGCGACGGCGCGGCCGTGCGCTGGCGCAGCGCCTCGATCAGCGCCGGGGGCAGCAGGTGCTGGTGGACGTCGGTGATCACCCGAGATCGGACTTTCATGAACCGTTTCAGTGAAACGGTTAACACGGCTCGCGTCAAGGGTTCGAGGCAAATCTCATCCCTGGGGCCGAGCGCGCTTGTCCATCTGGCGGGTGCGCGGGGGTGGAGCCGTATCCTTTCGTACGGTGAACCCCACCAAGCGCGTGACGATTCGCGAGGTGGCCGACGCCGCCGGGGTATCTCCCGCCGCCGTCTCCTACGCGCTGCGAGGGCTTCAGGTGTCCGAGGAGACCCAGAAACGGGTGCGGGCGGTCGCCACCGAGCTCGGGTACGAGGCCAACCCGATCGCTCGGGCCCTGGCCAGCGGGCGCAGCGGGATGGTCGGCATCCTCGGTCCGTCGCTGGAGGACCTGTGGCAGCAGCGCCTCGTCGCCGAGGCCGGCCGCGTGCTCTTCGAGCACGAGCGCTACGGCCTCATTCTCGACGCCGGCGCCGACCCCGAGCGCCAGCGCATCCTCGCCGGCCAGCTCCGCGACCAGCAGGTCGACGGCCTGATGCTGTTCCCGGTCGATCCGTCGGACCGGTTCTGGTCTGAGCTGGCGGCCGCGCTGCCGGTCGTCGCGATCGGCGAGCGGCTGGAGGGGGCCACGGCGGCCGGCGAGGTCCTGTTCGACAACCGGGCTGGAGTGCGCCGCGCGCTCGAGCATCTCCAAGCCCTCGGCCACCGCCGGATCGCGGTCCTCCGGCCCCCGGGGTCGCCGACCAACGACCGACCGGCCGAGCTGTTCGTCGTCGCCGAGGCCGATCGTCTCGGGCTCGACGTCGCCGTGGTGACGGCGCGCTACGAGCTGCGCGAGGCGACCGAGCTGGCCCGCCGCCTGCTCGCCGAGTCCCCCGGCCGACGGCGGTCTTCTGCTTCTCGGACTCGATCGCCTACGGCGTCTATGCCGCCGCCCGGGAGCTGGGCATCGCGATCCCGGCGCAGCTGTCGGTGATCGGTTACGACGATCACCCGATCTCGACCCTCCTCTCGCCGCCGCTGACGAGCTTCAGCTGGGGCTCCAAGCGGCTGATCGAGGTGGCGGTGCAGATGCTGCTGGCGGCGATGGAGGGCGACGCGTCGGTGCGCCGGCGGGTCGTCATCGCGCCCGAGCTCCGCGAGCGCGGCTCGACCACGCCGCCGGGGAGCTCGCCGGCGCAGTGAGCGACGCGGGCACGAAACCCACCGCGGGGTGGCGCGGCGGGCAGCGCCTGCCGCGGGCGGGAGGCCCGATCCGGCGCCGCCCCCGTGGGCAGATCGGAACGCGGCCACGGACCGGCAAGCACTCCGACGAGGGCCATGAGCTGAGCGTGCTCGGGGGCCTCGTCGCGCTCAGCGTCGACGCCCTCTCGAGCGTCGCCTACGGGCCGGAGGCGATGATGGTCGTGCTCGTCGCCGGCGGCGCCACCGCGCTGCGCTTCACGCTGCCGCTGACGCTCGCGATCACCGGCCTGCTCGTGCTGCTGGTCATCTCCTACACGCAGGTGATCGCCGCCCACCCGGATGGCGGTGGGACCTACGCGGTCTCCAAGCGCAGCCTCGGGCGGTGGCCGGCGCTGGTCGGCGCCGCGTCGCTCGTCGTCGACTACGTGCTGACGGTGGCCGTCAGCCTGGCCGCCGGGGCGGCGAGCCTGGCCAGCATCTTCCCGGCGCTGAACAGCCACGTGCTGGCCGTGGCCTTGATCGGTCTGCTGCTCCTGACCGCGGTCAACATGTTGGGGATCTCGGAGTCGGCGAAGCTGCTCGCGCTGCCGGTGGCCGTGTTCGTGATCAGCGTCCTGGCGGTGATCGTGATCGGGATCGTCGACCCGCACACCAAGGCGCACATCGGCAAGAGCCTGGTGCCGTTTCACGGCACCGAGGCGGTCGGCGTCGTGCTCCTGCTCAAGGCGTTTGCCAACGGCTGTTCGGCTCTCACCGGAGTCGAGGCGATCGCCAACGGCGTCCCGGCGTTCAAGGAGCCCCGCGCCCGCAACGCCCAGCGGACCGAGATCGTGCTCGGCGTCCTGCTCGGCGTGATGCTCGTCGGGCTGGCCGTGGTCGTCCACATCCATCACGTGCAGCCCCGGGGGAACGTCACCATCCTCGCGCAGCTGACGGCCGGCTCGATGGGCACGGGCGCGGCGTTCTACATCTCCAACCTGGCGGTGACGATCGTGCTCGGCGTCGCCGCCAACACGAGCTTCGGAGGCCTGCCGGTGCTGCTCAGCCTCCTGGCCAAGGACCACCGGCTGCCGCATGCCTTCTACCTACGCGCCGAGCGGCCTGTCTACCGCGGCGGGATCTTCGCGCTGGGCCTGGCCGCCGCGGTGCTGCTCGTGGCCGTCGCCGCCAAGACCACCACGCTGATCCCGCTGTACGCGATCGGCGTGTTCGTCGGCTTCACGCTCAGCCAGGTCGGCCTCGTGCGCTTCTGGCGCGAGGAGCGCCCGCCGAGATGGCGGCTGCGCGCCACCGTCAACGGGATCGGCGCGGTGTTCACCGCGGTCGCCGTCGTCGTCTTTCTGGCGACCAAGTTCCTCGAGGGGGCGTGGGTGGTCGTGATCGCCGTCCCGTCGCTCGTGTTCCTGTTTCACCGCACCGAGACCTACTACACGGCCGTGGGACGCGAACTGCGGCTCGGCCTGACGCCGCCGCTGCCCGTCAAGCGCGAGAGCATCGTGATCGTCCCCACCTCCACGGTGAACCTGGCGACCACCCGGGCGGTCAGCGCCGCGATCTCACTCGGCGACACGGTCGTCGCCCTCGCCGTCGCCGCCGACGACGAGGAGCGCGAGCGCATCGAGTCGGCGTGGGCCGACTGGAAGTGCGGCCCGCCGATCGAGGTCGTCGTCGACGAGCATCGATCGCTGGTGCGCACGGTGCTGCAGTACATCGAGTCGATCGACGAGGGTGACGCGGTCGTGATGGTGCTCATCCCCGAGATCGTGCCCCGCAAGCGCCGCCACGAGATCCTTCACAATCAGCGTGGTCGGCTGCTCGCCGCCGTGTTGCGGGCGCGGACCGACGTGATCGTCGCCACCCTCCCGTTCAAGCTCCACGACTGACGGTGAGTAGCGCCTCGGCGCCCGGGATCGGGACCGCCTCGGTGGGCAGCATCCGCTCCAGCAGGCCGATTGCCGACTCGGTGAGGAGCGTCAGCGTCGGGGCGAGCGTTGCCCGCGCGGCCTCGCGCTCGCCGCTGCGCGACTCGCCGGGACGCTCACGCGCCTGGCGGACGGCGATCGCCGCCGCGTCGCCGGCCGCCGCCCGGGCAGCGGCCCGGGCGCGGTCGCCCGCCAGGTCGCCGACGGCGACGCGAGCGGCCGCCCACGCCGCCGCCCCGGCGCAGGCCCACGCCGCCTCGCGTCCGGCCAGGCCCGCCGTCAGCGCCGACGCCCACGCCGCCGGGCGAAGCGTGCCGGCGCTCGCGAACGCCCGGATGCGCGCCGCGCGGGCCTCGCGGCGGGCGTGCTCGAGGGGCCCGAGCGCACCGTGCAGGGTGGACTCGTCGCTCACCGGCGCCAGCGCGGCGAGCCCGTCGCCGCTGGCCTCGAGGCCCGCCAGGCGCAGCCACGCAGGGGTGTAGAGGCGAATCAGCCAGTCCATCGCCAGCCATGCGCGGGCCGCGTCGAAGCCGTCGTCGGCGGTCCCGATGGTCCGCCCCAGGTACGGGCGCAGCCGCTGGCGCGGCTCGTCGTCGAGCCCGTCGTTGAGCGCGATGCACAGCGCCCGCAGGACCGGGCTGACGCACGCCGGCTCGTCGCCGTGCGGCTCGCCGGCGAGGTAACTGACCCACTCCATCGCGCAGCGGCCGTCCTCCGGTGTGGCGTGGGTCCCGTAGGCGAGGGTGTAGTCGCTGGACATCGGGTCTCCTGACGCTGAGGGGCTGGCGGGCGGGTGCGAGGATTGTCCCGCGCGGGAGGCGACTCGTCCAGGCCCGAGCGCCGTCAGGCGATGGCGTCGGCGATCGCCGAGCCGGCGGTCACCGTGTCGGCGTCGCCTCCGATGTCGGCGGTGCGCGTCTCGGGACGGGCCAGCGCCGCCTCGATCGCGCCCAGCAGGGCCGCCGCCGCGTCGGCCTCCCCGAGATGCTCGAGCATCATCTGCGTGGCCCAGATCTGACCGACCGGGTTGGCGATCCCGCGCCCGGCGATGTCGGGGGCCGACCCGTGCACGGGCTCGAACAGGGACGGGTACAGGCCCTCGGGGTTGATGTTGGCCGACGGCGCGATCCCGATCGTCCCCGTGCACGCCGGGCCGAGGTCGGAGAGGATGTCGCCGAACAGGTTGGAGGCGACGATCACGTCGAAGCGGTCGGGGTGGAGCACCACCTGGGCCACGAGCGCGTCGATGTGGAACTTGTCGAGCACCACCTCGGGAAACGAGGGAGCCATCGCGGCCACCCGCTCGTCCCAGTAGGGCATCGAGATCGCGATCCCGTTGGACTTCGTCGCCGACGTGAGATGACCGCCCTGACCGGTGCCGGCGCTGCGCCGGGCGGCCAGCCCGAACGCGTAGCGCAGGATGCGGTCGACCCCCACGCGGGTCATGATCGTCTCCTGCAGGACGGTCTCGCGCTCGGTGCCGGCGAACATCCGGCCACCGACCGAGGAGTACTCGCCCTCGGTGTTCTCGCGGACGACGACGAAGTCGATGTCGCCCGGCGCGCGCCCGGCGAGCGGTGAGGGCACCCCGGGCATCAGGCGCACCGGCCGTAGGCCGACGTACTGGTCGAAGGTCCGGCGGAATTCCAGGATCGAGCCCCACAGCGAGACGTGGTCGGGGACGGCGTCGGGCCAGCCGACGGCTCCGAACAGGATCGCGTCGCACCCATCGACGTGATCGCGCCAATCGTCGGGCATCATCTGACCGTGTTGGAGGTAGTACTCGCAGGACGCGAACTCACACGGCACGATGTCGACTCCGAAACCAAACCGCTGCGCCGCGGCGCGCAGCACGCGCAGCCCCTCGGGAAGCACTTCCTGGCCGATTCCGTCGCCGGCGATGGCGGCGATCCGGTATGTGCGGTCGGTCACCCTCCCCGTTCTACAGCACCGTCGCGGTCCCGGTCATCTGAAAACCGGCCTAAGCTTGGCGTCAGCACATGCCCGAGCCGCGCCCGTTTCGCCAGATCTACACGCGCGTCATGTCGATCCTCATGATCGTCCTCGGCGTGGCCATGCTGGCGATCACCTTCGCCGGCGGCGGAGGCCCGGTGGCGACCGGGGTGCTGCTCGGCGTGCTCTTCATCGCGGCCGGGGTGGGCCGCATCTACGTGCAATCGCGAGGTAACTAGGAGCGTGGAGCAGCGCCCCCTGAGCTACCGCGCCCTGTTCGCGGTGGTCTACACGACCTCCGTGAGCTCGGTCTACTTCGCCCTCGGCGTCGTCGCTCACCGGGCCAACGGGCTGACGCCGGCGGTGTTCCTGGCCGCCGGGATCTACTTCGGGCTGACCGCGATGACGTTCAGCGAGGGCGCCGGGATGTTCCGCGAGCGCGGCGGCTCGGCGGTGTTCGCCCGCTACGCGTTCAACGAGCTCGTCTCGTTCGTCGCCGGATGGGCGATCGTCCTCGACTACACGATCCTGATCGCGGTCACGGCGCTCACCGTCCCCGCCTACCTGGCCGCCTTCTGGGGGCCGATCGACCGGGGGGCGCTCGAGATCGTCGTCGCCCTCGGGGTCATCGTGGCCGTGCTCGCCGACAACGTGACCGGGATCAACGCCCGGCGCATCCGCCGGCGGATCTTCGTCACCGTCGCCGACCTGGCGCTGCAGGCGGCGATCGTGATCCTCGGCGTCGCGCTGGCCCTGCACCCGCACCACCTGACCGAGGCGATCCACTTCGGCAGCGGCTCGAGCGTCCGCGACCTGGCCTTCGCCCTGCCGATCGCGATCGTCGCCTTCACCGGGCTGGAGGCGGCGGCCAGCCTGTCGGGCGAGGTCGCCGGCAACCAGCGCTCGCTCAAGCGGCTCGTCGTCCCGGGGTCGGCGGTCATCGTCCTCGTCTACGTGGGGATCTCGCTCGTCGGCGTCTCGGCGCTGCCCGTCCACCACGGCGTGACGGCGCTGGGCACGACGCACGTCAAGGCGCCGGTGCTCGGGGTGGTCGAGGCGTTTCGCCCGCGGTGGGTGGCCGACGTGCTCAAGTACCTGGTGGCGATCGGGGGCGCTGCCGGGCTGGCCGCGGCCGCCAGCTCGGGGATGCTGGGGGTCTCCCGGGTGGGCTATTCGCTGGCCACCAACCGCCAGATCCCGTCGGCCGTCGGGCGCCTGCACTCCCGGTGGGGCACGCCCTACGTGATCATGGGCGGCGCCGCGCTCGCCGCCGCCGCGCTCGTGCTGCCCACCGACCTTGAGCTGCTGATCGGCATCTACGCCTTCGGCGCGCTGCTGTCGTTCACGATCGCCCACGTGTCGGTGATCGCGCTGCGCTTCCGGGAGCCCCGCCGCCCGCGTGGCTACAAGGTGCCGCTGCCGGTGCGCATCGCCGGGGCGCAGGTCCCGCTCCCCGCCGTGCTCGGCGCGCTCCTCTCGCTCGCCGGCTGGGTGGCGGTGGTGGCGCTGCACCCGACGGCGCGCTACGTCGGGCTCGGGTGGCTGCTGGCCGGCCTGGTGCTGTACGTCACGTATCGCAAGACCG
This sequence comes from uncultured Solirubrobacteraceae bacterium, assembly GCA_963744845.1. Classification (GTDB taxonomy): domain Bacteria; phylum Actinomycetota; class Thermoleophilia; order Solirubrobacterales; family Solirubrobacteraceae; genus Palsa-465. The sequence continues at coordinate 107,441 of CAVUVE010000002.1, read as the reverse complement.
AATCCAAGCCGCTGCTCAAGCGGGTCACGATCCCCGAGCGCGCCCTGCGCCACGAGACCCTGGAGCCGGACTTCGGCTCGATCCTCGTGCCGATCTTCGGCAGCCCGCTCGACGACGACATCGTCCAGACGGCGGGACGGCTGGCCTCCGACGACGACGAGCGTCCCGGCGGGCCGGTGATCGAGGCGGTGTGGGTGTTCGAGCTGCCGCTCTCGCTGCCGCTCGACGCGCCCCTGCCCGAGGCCCAGGTGGAGCGCGCCCGGACCGCGCTCGCCCGCGCCAAGGCCGTCGGCGAGGAATACGCCGGCGTGCGCGTCGCCACCACCGTCGTCCGCGCCCGGCGCACCGGCCAGGCGATCGTCACCGAGGCGCGCGAGCGTGGGGTGGAGGCGATCGTGCTCGCCGCCGAGGAGCCGTCGCGGATCCGCGGCGGCGCCCGCTTCGGAGGCTCGAGCGGTCCCCTGGACAACTACGTCGGCGAGATCAGCAAGTACGTGATCCGCAAGGCTCCGTGCCGCGTGATCATCACGGCTCCACCGGCCCCCGGGACCAAGGCGGCCAAGCGCGAGGCGGCGATCGGGGCGCCGGACGCGACGGTCGCGCCCGAGCCGGCTGTCACCGGGCCCACGCCGGCCGTTCAGGGCGCCGAGAAGTCCTAGGATTCCGGGGAGAATGCACGCGATGAGGGGGCGGAGGCCCGGGGCCGGGAGGCCCGCAGACGACTGATGGCAGAACGACGGATACCCGGGCTCCAGCGGGTGCTGGGCGTCAACGCGCTGTTCTCGACCGCCTACGGGAACGTCGGCTCGTCGATCTACTACGCGCTCGGTCTCGTCGCCTCCTACGCGCTCGGCCTCACGCCGGTCGTGTTCGTGCTCACCGGCGTCATCTTCTATTTGACGGCGGCCACCTACGCCGAGGCGACCGCCATGTACCCGGAAGCGGGCGGCTCCTCGAGCTTCGCCCGTCACGCCTTCAACGAGTTCTGGTCGTTCTTCGCCGCGTGGGCGCAGATGCTCAACTACACGATCACGATCGCCATCTCGGCGTTCTTCGTGCCGCACTACCTCGGCGGGCTCTTCTTCCCGTTCCTCAAGCACTCCCCGGGCGACATCGTGTTCGGCATCGGGGTGGTGATCGCCCTGTGCGCGATCAACATCGTCGGCGTCACCGAGGCGGCGACGCTCAACATCCTGCTCGCGATCACCGACTTCGCGACCCAGCTGCTGCTCGTCGTGATCGGCGGCGTGCTCGTCTTCTCCGGCCACACCCTCATCCACAACATCCACCTGGGCAGCGCGCCCACGTGGAAGAACTTCCTGATCGCGATCCCGGTGGGGATGATTGCCTATACCGGGATCGAAACGATCTCGAACATGGCCGAGGAGGCCATGGACGAGACCAAGACGATCCCCAAGGCGATCAACCGGGTCGTCATCGCCGTGTTCGCGATCTACGCCGCCCTGCCCGCCGTCGCCCTCTCGGCGCTGCCGGTGGTCAAGGTCCACGGTCACTACCAGTCGCTGCTCGGCGTCGACGAGAGCAAGGGCGGGTTCGCCGGAGACCCGGTCCTCGGGATCGTCAAGCACCTGCACCTCGGCGCGCTGCAGCACGCCGGCGAGATCTACGTCGGCCTGCTGGCGGCCACGATCCTGTTCATCGCCACCAACGCCGGGATCATCGGCGTCTCGCGGCTCGTGTACTCGATGGGGCTGCACCGTCAGGTGCCCGAGGGCCTGCGCCGGCTGCATCCGAAGTTCCGCACGCCGTGGATCGGGATCATCCTGTTCGGCGCCATCGCCTGCCTGACGATCATCCCGGGCCAGGCCACGTTTTTGGGCAACATGTACGCGTTCGGGGCGATGCTGTCGTTCACGATCGCCCACCTGGCGGTCATCCGGCTGCGAATCAAGGAGCCCGAGCGCACGCGTCCCTACCGCGGTCCGGGCACGCTGCGGATCGCCGGCCGCCCGCTGCCCGTGTTCGCCCTGCTCGGCGGCCTGGGCACGTTCCTGGCGTTCGTGACCGTCACGGTGCTGCACCTGACCGTCGCCGGGGCGGGAGTCGGCTGGTTGGCGATCGGGATCCTCGTCTACGTCATCTACCGCCGCCGCCAGGGCCTCGATCTGACGACGACGACCAAGGTCAAGCAACTCGGCCCGGCCGCCGAGACCGAGGCCGAGTACGACTCGGTGCTCGTCGCCTTCGACGAGACCGGCTATGACCCCGCCGTGATGGCGACCGCCGCCCGCCTGGCCGCCCGCCGGCGGCGCGGCATCCACGTCCTGGTGACGATCGCGGTTCCCGCGTCGGCCCCGATCGACGCCGTTCTCGCCGAGCAGGAGGCGTCCGCCCAGTCGATCATCGAGGAGGCCAAGGTGCAGGCGGGCCGGCGCGTGACCGGTCACTGGGACAAGGTCCGGGCCGGGCAGACCGGACGGCGGATCGTCGACGAGGCCAAGGCCGTGCACGCCGAGGCGATCGTGATGCCGATGACGCGCTCGGGCGGAGGGTTTGCCCGGGCGCTGGAGACGGTGCTGCGCGAGCGCCCGTGCCGGGTGATCATCGAATCCGCGCCGCAGCCGTCCGAGCCGCGGCCGCGCGTCGCCGCCTGACGCAGCCGGATCGATGCGCGACGCTCGTCAGATGGGATCGTCCGCAGGTGAGGACCGTGGTGGAGACGTGCGGCGAGATCGTCCTGGCCGTGACCGCCGCCACGGTGGTCGTCGCGCTGCTTCAGTCGGCCTCACCGGCGGCCGGTCTGGGGGTCGTGTACCTGCCGGCGGTGCTCGAGGTGGCGGTCCGTCGGGGGCAGTGGGCGGCGCTGGCCACCGCCGTGCTCGGCGTGCTGACGCTCAACTACCTGTTCATCACCCCGCGCCATCAACTGGCGATCCGCCACACCCAGGACCTGATCGCGCTGATCGTCTTCCTGATGGCCGCCGTGGTCGTCGGGCGCCTTGCCGAGCTCGGACGCGCCCGGGCGCGCGAGGCCGAGAGCCGGGCACGGTTGGCGGCGGCCCGCGAGCAGGAGGCCACACTCCTCGCCGAGGCGGCATCGGCGATCCTCGCTGGCCACAGCGGACAGGCGCAGTTCACTGCGATCGAAAAGCTGGTGCAGACGGCGACGGGAGCCGGCCGGGCGCGAATCGTCGCCGAGCCGGTCCCGTCGCCCCGGGATGGGGAGCTGACGCTGCGGCTGCGCGCTCAGCAGCGCATCTGGCTCTACCTGACCGGCGATGGCAGCTGGAGTGCCGCGCAGCTCGAGCGGATCGCCGAGCCGCTGGGCACGCTGCTCGATGTCGCCGCCGAGCGCGAGCGCGTCGCCGAGCGGGCGGCGGAGACCGAGGCGGCGCGCCGTACCGAGACCGCCCGGACGGCGGTGCTGCATGCGATCTCGCATGACCTGCGCTCGCCGCTGACGGCGATCACGACGGCGATCTCGGCGTTGCGCTCGGATCGGCTGTCGGCCGACGAGCACGCCGAGCTCGTCGAGATGATCGACGGCGAGTCGGTGCGGCTGGCCAAGCTCGTCGACGACCTCCTCGACCTGTCGAAGATCCAGGCGGGGGCGGTGGCCCCGCGCGCCGACTGGTGCGACCTCTCCGATGTCGTCGCCTCGGCGATCGCCCACCTGCCCGAGACGCAGGCGATCGAGATCGATCTGCCGCTCGATCTGCCGCTCGTCCAGGCCGACGCCGCGCAGCTGGAGCGCGTCTTCGCCAATCTGCTGGAGAACGCGATCAAGTTCTCGCCCGCGGGCGCGCCGGTGCGCATCACCGGCGGCGCGTCGGCGGGGCGGGTGACGGTGCGGGTCACCGACCGGGGACGGGGGATCCCCGCTCCGCAGCGCGGCCGCGTCTTCGAGCCGTTCTTTCGCGGGCGGACCGATCGCAGCCCGGTCGCGGCCGGCGCGGGATCTGGTTTGGGGCTGGCGATCGTCAAGGGCTTCGTCGAGGCCAACGGAGGTCGCATCGTGCTGCAGTCCGGGACTGACCGGGGTACGTCGTTCGCCGTCAGCTTTCCGGTGGCGCGCCAGCCAGCTGCCGCCGGCGGATGAGCGCCGAGCCGCGGCCGGCGACCGGCCCGCGGATCCTCGTCGTCGACGACGAGCCGCAGATCGTTCGCGGCCTGACGATCATCCTGCGTACCGCCGGCTACGCCGTCGAGTCGGCGCAGACGAAAGCCGAGGCGCTGGCCGCGCTCGGCTCACGACCGCCGGACGCGGTCGTGCTCGACCTCGTGCTGCCGGATGGCTCGGGGGTCGAGGTCTGCCAGGAGGTGCGGCGCTTCAGCCGGCTGCCGATCCTCGTCCTCTCGGCGGTCGGCGACGAGCGCGAGAAGGTGCGGGCGCTCGACGCCGGCGCCGATGACTACATCACCAAGCCGTTCGGCACCGACGAGCTGCTGGCGCGGTTGCGCGCCGCGCTGCGGCGCTCGGCCGACCCCGGCGAGGGCTCCCAGATCGCGATCGGCGAGCTGACCGTCGACGTGCTCGACCGCCGGGTGACGCGGGGCCCCGACGGCCAGGAGGTCCACCTGACGCCGATCGAGTTCGACATTCTCCGCGTGCTCGCCCAGCACCGGGGCAGGCTCGTCACCCAGCGCCAGCTGCTCGGCGATGTCTGGGGTCCCGAGTACGGGGAGGAGACCCACTACCTGCGGGTCCATATCGCCCACATCCGGGCCAAGCTCGAGCCCGACCCGACCCGGCCGCGCTACCTGATCACCGAACCGGGCGTCGGCTACCGGCTGCGCGACCCGGCCGACTGAGGGCCGGCGCCGGTCAGGCGCCGCTGTAGCTGTCGGGGGGAGCGGTGGCCGTGCGGTTGTCGGCGATCTGCGACAGCAGCGCCGACGGGCTGGTGCCGCCGAGGACCCGCAGGCGGGGCAGGCGATCGGGGTCATTGGACCGGCTCGCCCATCCGGGGATGACCGTCGTCGAGCCCACGTAGCCGGCCGCCTTGACGGCGGCGATCACCGTCGCGTTGTAGTGGCCCGACGGGTAGCAGAACCAGTTGACGGGGACGTGGAAGCGCCGGCGGATCGTCTGGCGCGAGCTGGCGACCTGCGCGTGCAGCTGGGTGGCGTCGAGCGCGATCAGGTCGGCGTGGCTGATGCCCTGGGTGTCGAGCTCCCAGCCGGCGCTGACCAGTCCCCGGACCTCGGCGTCGGTCAGGCCTCCCTGCGACGGGGGCAGTCCGGTCAGCTGGAGGTTCTCGTCGGCCACCCAGCCGAGGCGACGCAGGATGGGAAGGGCGGCGGCGTACTGCGAGTGATAGCCGTTGTCGAAGGTGAGGACGATCGGCTTGCCGGCGGGGAGCTTGGCGCCCGTCGTCCAGTTCGCCCACAGCTGGTCGAGGGTGATCGGGTGCCAGCCGTTGGCCTTGAGCGCCTGCATCTGGGCGGCGAACTCCGACGGCAGCACGTAGAGGCCGGGAAACGGCGCTCCCGACGGCGGCGGTGCGATCACGTGGTACATGAGGATGGGCACGGTGCTATTTCCCGGCTGACCGTTGCCGGCGGCCAGCGTCGACGCGGTCGATCCTCCCACCGCCTTCTTGGCCGGCGCCGTGCGCCGGGCCGCGACATCGGTGGCCGTGCCCGTCGTCGTGGAGTGCTTCGCCGGTGACCCGCCGCCGGTCGCCGACGCGATCACGACCACGAGGACCACGAGCACCGCGACGAGCGCGCCGGCAGCCGCCAGCCGGCGGCGCAGCGCACGACGCCGCCGCTCGGCGGCACGCTGGGCGCGGCGGCGCTGGAGAAGCTCCTCGTCCATCTCGATCCGAGCGTATAGCGTGACACAGCGGCCGAGAGCGGCAATCGCGGCTCGCCGGAGAAGGAGTCCGCGCCGCCGGGGCGAATCGCTAGAACCATGCTGCTCAAGCACCGCGCCCCGGAGATCGACACCGCCCCGGTGCAGCCGCGCCAGGGCCTGGAGCATCTCGACAAGAGCTGGATCGAGCTGTTGCGCTGGCTCAACGCGATCAAGCTCGACTACGTCGTCGTCGGACCCGTCGCCCACGCCATCCGTGGCGACGCCAGCGCTCGCGGGCCCGTGGCCGTCGTTCCCGCCCCCTATGGACGCAACTTCGAGCGTCTCGCCGGTGCGCTGGTGGCCCAGCATGCCGGGCTGCGCAGCGATCGGGGCCTGCCGAGCGACAACGAACGGGGGGCGATCGTGCCGGTCAAGCTGACCGCCGACAAGCTCGCCCGCGGCCGGCGCTGGATGCTGCGCTTCGGCGCTTATGACCTTGACGTCGAGGGCGCCGGCAAGCGGGCGGCCGGGCGGGTGGGGAGCGGAGCTGCGGCCGACGGCTCGGCCCATGCGCCGCGCTATCAGGAGCTTCTCTACGAGTCGGGCCGCTTCCACCTGGCCGAGGGGTTGTCGGTGGAGGTTGCCTCGCCCGAGGATCTCGAGCACTTCTCGCACGTGCGCCGCACCGGCGCGGCCCCCGAGTTCCGCGTCACTCGGGCCACGCCCGCCGCCGCCGAGCCGACCGATTCCTCGACTGAGACTTAGGATTCCCTAGGTTCGGGGGCTAGCCTCGGGACCATGGTTCCCGGACTGCCCAGACGTGCCCGGATGGCGCTGATCGGCGCGGCAGGATGCTTGGCCCTCCTGCTGTTGACGTGGTACGCGGCGCACTACGTGGGCGTGGTCAAGCGCGCCGACGTCTCGATTCTCGGTGGCTTCGCCGAGCTGCATCGCCCGCGGCTGGACCGCCTGACGCACTTCGTGGCCACGCTGTGCGACCCCCATCGCTACGTGGTCCTGGCGGCCATCCCGGTGCTCGTGGCCCTCGTGCGCCGGCGGCCGCGGGTCGCGGTCACGATCGGGGCGATCATCCTCACCGCCAACGAGACCACGCAGCTGCTCAAGCCCCTGCTCGCGGCGCCGCGCGACCCCGTGTGGTGGAGCCCGCTCAGCAACGCCTCATGGCCCAGCGGCCACGCCACCGCGGCCATGTCGCTCGCTCTCTGTGCCGTCATCGCGGCGCCGGCTCGCCGGCGGCCAGTGGTGGCCGCCGCGATGTCGGCGTTCGCCATCGCCGTCTGCTACTCGTTCCTCGAGCTCGGCTGGCACTACCCCTCCGACGTGTTCGGCGGCTTTCTCGTCGCCGCCACGTGGACGTTGCTCGGTGCGGCCGCGCTGTCGGTGTACGAGGCACGCCGACCCAGCCGCACCCCGGAGACCGCCGTCGCCGGGCGCCCAGCGTTCTCGATCGGTCAGGCGCTCACCCCGGCCGCGGTGCTCCTGGTGGCGGCCGCGATCCTCGCCGGGTTGATCGCGCTCGCCCGGCCCCACGCGGTCCTCGACTACGCGCGCGCCCACGAGACGTTCGTCATCGGGGCGGCGGCTATCGCCGCCCTCGGAATGGCGCTGGCCTCGGGGCTGATGCTCGTCCTGCGCCGGGGGTGAGACCGCGGCCGCGGCTCAGCGGAAGCGGCCCGGCTCCCACAGCGGCTCGGCGCCGCCGTTGGCGCCGCGGCTGAGGATGAACAGCAGGTCCGACAGGCGATTGAGATAGCGCACGGCCTCCGGGCTGCAATCCTCGCCGCAGGCGATCGCCGCGCGCTCGGCGCGCCGGCAGACCGTGCGGCAGACGTGCAGGTGGGCCGCGGCGGCCGTCCCACCGGGCAGCACGAACGACCGGAGCGGCTCGAGCGTCTCGTTGACCTCGTCACAGCGCTGCTCGAGCCAGGTCGTCTGCTCGGCGACGACCCGGAGCCGCTCGCGGTCGCTGGTCCGATCCTCGGGCGCGGAGAGATCGGCGCCGACGTCGAACAGGTCGTTCTGGACATGGGCCAGCCAGTCGCGGTACTCGCCCGGCAGATCGGCGACGGTCATCGTCAGGCCGATCTGGGCGTTGAGCTCGTCGACGGTCCCGTAGGCCTCGATCCGGGGGTGGGTCTTGGGGACCCGGCTCATGTCGCCCAGGTGGGTCTCGCCCCCGTCGCCCAGGCGCGTATAGATGCGGGTCAGGTTGACGGTCATGGGCCGTCAGTGTACGCGCGGGGCGTCCGCTACGATCACGCCGTCAAGGTCGGTGGCGATGGGAAGCCGGTGTGAGTCCGGCGCGGACCCGCCACTGTGACCGGGGACGTCATCGCACACTGCCACTGGCCGACCAGCGTCGGCCGGGAAGGCGCGGCTGATAGGCCCGGGAGCCAGGAGACCAGCCTCCGACCACCAAGCCAAAAGCCCTCGTGGAAAGGGGTGGCCCTCTATGAAACGTCCGTCAATTCTCGCCGTCGGTGGTGCTGCACTGGCCCTCGCCGTCGTTCCCGCCGCCGCGCTCGCCGGACCGAAGGTGAGCGTGCGCATCGAAGGAGCGTCCAAGACGCTGCAGGCGGCCAAGACGATCGCGATCCCCAGCGGCTCGATCACCAAGTTCGGCGCGCCCGCCGGCGCCTGTCCGGCCGCCAGTGCCATGGGAGCGCTCAACACCTCGACCCATGGCAACTGGAAGGGCACGTTCAACACCAGCTTCAACGAGTTCTTCATCACGTCGGTCCTGGGCGAGACGCCGAGCGCCAAGACCGGCTACTGGGGCGTCTGGCTCAACAACGCGTACGCGACGAAGGGCGCCTGCGAGATCAAGCTGCACGCCGGCGACCGGCTCCTGTTCGCCGTCGACTCGGTCAAGAAGCATGAGCACCCGCTCGGCATCATCGCTCCCGCCACGGCGACCGCGGGCAAGTCGTTCACGCTGAAGGTCGTCGCCTACAGCGACAAGGGCAAGGCGACGCCGCTGGCCGGCGCCCACGTGAAGGGGGGCGGGCTCAACCTCGTCTCGGGCAAGGGGGGGACCGTCCCCGTCGCCGACGGCGCCGCCGCCAAGCTGACGTTCACCGCCACCGACACCGGGTACATCCGCTCGCCGGCCACGACCGTGAGGGTGACCAAGTAGCGGTGCGCTTCCGGGCCCGAACCGCCGCCGCAGCGCTCGCCGCCATCCTGGCGTGCGCCGGCTGCGGCCTCGGGCCCGGACCGGGCACCGCCGGGGTGAACGTCAACGTCACCCGCGGCTTCGGCGCCGCGCCGGTCCGCACCGTGAGCACGAGCCACGTCTCGGGCTCGCAGACCGTGATGCGGATGCTCGAGCGCTCGTTTCACGTCCTGACCCGCTACGGGGGCGGATTCGTGCAGTCCATCGACGGCTACTCGGGCTCGAGCGCCCACCGCGACTGGTTCTATTACGTCAACGGCGTCCAGGGCAAGCAGGGCGCGGCGACGACCTCCGTGCACAAGGGCGACCGGATCTGGTGGGACCTGCACGACTGGCGGGCCACCAACTCGATTCCTGCCGTCGTCGGCTCCTACCCCGAGCCGTTCCTCCACGGCCTCGGCGGCAAGCGGTTGCCGACCACGCTCGAGTGCGGGCACGGGGTGGCCGCCGCCTGCACGCGGGTCACCGCCGCGCTGCGCGCCGCCCGCGTGCCGGTCGCCAATCAGCTGATCGGAACCGGGTCGGGACCCGACACGCTGGGCGTCGTCGTCGGCACCTGGCCCGAGGTCCGTGCCGAGCTCGCCGCCCAGCTCATCGCCCACGGCCCGGGCGCCAGCGGCGTCTATGCGCGCTTCACCGGGCGGGGCGCCGCCCGGCTGGACCTGCTCGATCCCGCGGGGCACGTCGCCCGGACGCTCGGCCCCGGCGCCGGGCTGATCGCCGCCACCGCCGACAGCACCTCGGTCCCCACCTGGTTGATCACCGGCACCGATGCGGCCGGCGTATCGGCCGCTGCTCGGGCCCTCACCCCGGCGGCCTTGCGTGACCACTTCGCGCTCGCCGTCGATGGGACGGCCCGGCTGCCGATTCCCCTCCGGGCATCGCAATGATCTATCGCCGGCGCGCCGGTCCGCTGCACAGCGCCCGCGCCGCCGTCGGGAGCGGGTACTGCCTGGCCCTCGGCGCGGCGGCGCTCATCGTCTCCAATCCAATCGTCCTGGGCGCCGTGGCGCTCGCCGTGCTCTGCGCCGGCCACGCCGCCGGCGTGGGCCGGGAGGTCCGTCGCGCGGCGGCGTACGCGATTCCGGCGGCGTTGGCGATCACCGTCATCAACGCGCTCGTCACCCGCGACGGGCTGACCGTGATCCTCCGGCTCGGCGACCTGCCGCTGCTCGGGCACACCGACATCACGCTCGAGGCCACCGCCTACGGGGCGATCCTCGGGTTGCGCTGCATCGCCCTCATCCTCTGCGGCGTCCTCTACACGACGGCCATCGATCCCGATGAGGTCCTGCGCCTGTTTCGCCGCGTGTCCTACCGCTCGGCCCTCAGCGCCACCCTGGCCACGCGGATGGTGCCGATCCTCGTCCGCGACTCGCGGCGGCTGGCCGACGCCCAGCGCTGCCGTCCCGGTCCGGCGCCCTCGCGCCTCGCGCTGCTGCGGGCCAGTACGAGCGGCGTCCTGGACCGCGCGCTCGACGTCGCCGCCGCCCTCGAGGTCCGCGGCTACGGGGCCGCGCGCCGTCCGGGCCGCACCGGTCAGCGAGCCGCGGTCTCCCGCCACGACCTGGGATTCGCGGCCGCGGCGGGCGCCGTGGTGGCCATCGCCGCGCTCGCCCGTTGGGGCTCGCTGGCGCCGTTTGACGCCTATCCGACGCTCCATTCGCCCGCCGGACCGGCGGTGCTGGCGGCCGCCGTGGCGCTGCTGGCCGTCGCGCTGGCTCCCTTCCTGGACCGCCACGGGATCTGATGCAGATCGCGCTCGAGCGGGTGACGTACACGTATCCGGGGGCGGACGCGGCGGCCCTACGTGACATCACCCTGCGGATCGCGCCCGGCGAGCTGGTGATCGTCGCCGGAGGGTCGGGATCGGGCAAGTCGACGCTGCTGCGCGCGATCAGCGGACTCGTTCCGCACTTTCACGGCGGTACGTTCGCCGGCACCCTCACGGTCGGCGGCCTGGACACGCGCACCCACGGTCCCGGCGAGCTGGCGGCGGCCGTCGGCACGCTGTTTCAGGACCCCGAGACGCAGATCGTGATGGGGACGGTCCGCGCCGAGCTCGGCTTCGGCCTCGAGAACCGCGGCGCGTCGCCCGACCGGGTCGCCCGGGGAGTCGAGGAGGCGGCGCTGGCGCTCGGCATCGCGCATCTGCTCGACCGCTCGACCGCCGAGCTCTCCGGCGGAGAGCTGCAACGGACCGCCCTCGGGGCGGCGCTCGCCAGCCGGCCGCCGGTCCTCGTCCTCGACGAGCCCACCTCCCAGCTGGATCCCGTGGCCGGCGACGAGCTGATCGGGCTGCTGCGCCGCGCCAACGACGACGCCGACACGACGATCGTGCTCGCCGAGCACCGGCTGGAGCGCTGCCTGCACGCCGCCGACCGGGTGATCGCGCTCGTCGAGGGCCGCATCGCCTGCGATGCCACCCCGGCCGCGTTCTTGGAATGGGCGGGCCGGTCCGCGCCGCGGCTGCAGACTCCGGGAGCCCAGCTGCTCGAGGGACTCGGTCTGCCGCCCGTGCCGGGGGTCAAGCGCGCCCGGGCCGCCCTGCGGGACCGGGGCCTGCTCCCCGAGGGCGCCGACGCGCCCGATCCGCCGGTCGCGCCGCGCCGGCGGCGCCGCGGCCGGCGCGGCGGCCCCACGCCGGCGCTCGAGCTGCAGGGCGTGTGGCACGAACTGCGCTCCGGACCGGCGCTTCTGCGGGGCGTGTCGCTGACGATCGCGGCCGGCGAGCGCGTCGCCCTGATGGGTCGCAACGGCGCCGGCAAGTCGACGCTCCTGCGCCACGCCGCCGGGCTGATGTCGCCGACGCGCGGCCGGGTGCGCAGCGAGGGGCGGGTCGGCCTGCTCGCCCAGAACCCGGTCGACTACCTCGTGCACGAGCGGGTCGCCGACGAGGCGCCGGCGTCCGCGCTGGCCGCCGTCGGCCTCGACGATCCGCGACTCGCGCAGCGCCATCCGCGCGACCTGTCAGGCGGCGAGAAGCAGCGCCTGGCGCTGGCCGTCGTGCTCGGCGACGGCGGGCAGCGACCGGCCGTGCTCTGCCTTGACGAGCCCACGCGGGGTATGGACCGCGACCACCGCGCCGCGCTCGTGGCCCTGCTCGAGGGGCTGGCCGGCGCCGTCATCGTCGCCACCCACGACGCCGAGTTCGCGGCGGCGTTCGCCGACCGCGTCGTGCTGCTCGCGGATGGCATTCCGATCGCCGACGGGACGGCGGCGGCGGTGCTCTCCGGCGGCAGCTACTTCGTCACCGAGACGGCGCGGATCCTCGGCGGCGCCGGCGGCGCGCTGACCCCCGCCGACGGGGTGTCGGCGCTGGCCGGCGCGACCGCTCCCGAGGTCACGGTAAGCCGGACGACTCCCGCCGCCGACTTTCAGGTGAGGCAGCCGGATGACGCGGGCGCCGCCCGATCAGGCGAGGCCGGACGCCGAGCGGGCGGCAGGCCCGCGGCCGAGCGGAGGCGATCAGCGTGAGCTGGCAGGTGGGGGCGTTCACGATCCTCGGCCTCGCCCTGGCCGCCGGCTTTGCCTGGTATGAGCGCGACCATCCCGACGCCCGGATCGTCGCCCTCGTCGGCACGCTGGCGGCGGTCGCCGCGCTGGGCCGGATCGCCTTCGCCGCCGTCCCCAACGTCAAGCCGACGACCGACATCGTGCTCATCAGCGGCTACGCGTTGGGCGGCGGGCCGGGCTTCGCCGTCGGGGCGATCGCCGGTCTGGTGTCGAACTTCTTCTTCGGCCAGGGGCCATGGACGCCGTGGCAGATGGCGGCGTGGGGGGCGACCGGGGTGCTCGGCGCGGGCGTGGCGCGGGCCGGGCTCGTCCGCGGCGGCCGCTGGCGGCTAGCCATCGTCTGCGCCGCCGCCGGCCTGGCCTTCACCGCGATTCAGGACGTGGGCGACTGGGTCACGTTCTCGGATCACAGCTGGGCCCAGCTCGGCGTCTACGTTGGTCAGGGACTCGGCTTCGACGCCATCCACGCCGCCGGCTGTCTTGCGTTCGCGCTCGCCTTCGGACCCGCCCTGATCCGCTCCATCGCCCGCTTCGCCCAGCGGCTGGAGGTGACGTGGCTGCCGCCGGCGCCGCTCGCCGTCGGCATCGTCGCCCTGCTCGTGGCCGGGATGGCGCCCGCCCCCTCCCGCGCGCGGGCGGCCACCGGTCCGGCGAGCTACCTGGTGAGCGCCCAGAACGCCGACGGCGGCTTCGGGGCGGCGGCCGGGCAGCCGTCTGACCAGCTGTACGCCGGCTGGGCCGCGCTCGGTCTCGCCTCCGCCGGCTACGACCTCAGCCACGTCGCCCACGGCGGGCCGAGCGTGATCGATTACATCCGCGCCGGCGCCGGGAGCACCGATCCTGGGTCGGTCGAGCGCACGATCCTCGTCGCCCGGGCCGCCGGTCAGTCGGCGCGCAGCTTCGGCGGCCACGACCTCATCGCCGCCCTCGAGCGCCACGTCAGTGCCGGCGGCTCGGTCTCGGGCCAGGTCAACCTGACCGCGTTCGCGGCGCTTGCCCTGCGCGCCGACGGGATCGCGCCCCCCGGACGGATGCTCGGCTGGCTGGAGCGACAGCAGGACCGCGACGGCGGGTTCAGCTTCGCCGGCGCCGGCGGCTCCAGCGACGCCGACGACACCGGGGCGACGCTCGAGGCGCTCGCCGGCGCCGGCGGCCGGGCGGGTGCGGTCAGGGCTCGGGCCGTCGCCTATCTGCGCCGCCAGCAGGACCGCGACGGCGGGTTTTCCTCTCAGCCGGGGGGCGGATCCAACGCCCAGTCGACAGCGTGGGCGATCCAGGGCCTTCAGGCCGCCGGCGTGGACCCGAGCACGCTGCGCCGCCACGGCGCGCGGTCGCCCGTCGCCTATCTGCATTCGCTGATCGGCCCCGGCGGCCGGGTCGCCTACGCGCGCGGCAACCCGCAGACGCCGGTGTGGGTCACCGGCGAGGCGCTGATGGCGCTCGAGGGCAAGCCGCTGCCGCTGGTCGCGCCCGCCCCTTCCCGGCCGGCACCCGCGCCGGCGCGCGCCGCGCCGCCGGCTCCGCACGCCGCTCCCGCGGCGCCGACCCACCCCCACCGCCGGGCCCAGCGACGCCCCGCCATCGCCCGGCCGGCCCGACCGAGCGCGCGGCGGGGGACGCCGGTCGCCGGCGGCCCGAGCAGTCAGAGCGGCCGGCTGGTCGAGGCGATGGGCGTGCTGACGGCGCTCGTCCTGGCGCCCGTGGGCGCCGGCTGACGGCGACCACGGTACGCGCGCGTGCCACAACGTATACGCTCCACCGCCGCATGCGGATCGGAGTCCCGAAGGAGACCGCCGAGGGTGAGCGCCGGGTGGCGCTCGTGCCCGAGGTCGTCGGCAAGCTGACCGGCCAGGAGCACGAGCTCGTGGTCCAGCGCGGCGCGGGCGAAGGCGCGCTGATCCCCGATCAGGCGTTCGAGGACGCGGGCGCGCAGCTCGTCGACGACGCCGCGGCCGCCCTGGGCGCCGACCTGGTCGTCAAGGTGGCCGCTCCGACCGCGGAGGAGATCGGGAAGCTCGGCTCAGACAGCGTGCTCATCGGCTTCCTCGGGCCGCTGACCAACGGCGAGGGCGTCCGCGCGCTGGCCAGCGCCGGCGTGACCAGCTTTGCCATGGAGGCGGTGCCCCGCATCTCCCGCGCGCAGTCGATGGACGCGCTCTCCTCCCAGGCCAATATCTCCGGCTACCGCTCGGCGCTGATCGGCGCCCAGGAGCTCGGCCGCTTCTACCCGATGCTGATGACCGCGGCGGGCACGATCCGCCCGGCCACGGTGCTCGTGCTCGGCGCCGGCGTGGCCGGCCTGCAGGCGATCGCCACCGCCCGCCGGCTGGGCGCGGTCGTCCAGGGCTTCGACGTCCGCGCGGCCGTCAAGGAGCAGGTGGAGTCGCTCGGCGCGAAGTTCCTCGAGTTCGACCTCGGCGGCGACCTGGAGGGCTCCGGCGGCTACGCCAAGGAGCTGACGCCCGAGCAGCAGGCCAAGCAGCAGGAGCTGATGGCCGAGGCGATCGGCAAGGTCGACGTCGTCATCACCACCGCGCTGGTGCCGGGTCGCCGCGCGCCGATCCTCGTCACCGAGGCGGCCGTCAAGCTGATGAAGCCCGGCTCGGTGATCGTCGACCTCGCCGGCGAGGCCGGGGGCAACTGCGAATTGTCAGAGCCCGGCCAGACCGTGCTGCGTCACGACGTCAAGATCCTCGCCCCGCTCAACGTCCCCTCGACGATGGCCGAGCACGCCTCCCAGCTGTACGCCCGCAACGTCCAGGCGCTGCTCGGGCTGATGGTCTCCGACGCCGGCGAGCTGGCGCTGGACTTCGAGGACGAGGTCATCGCCGGGGCGTGCATCACCCGGGGCGGGGAGATCGTCCACGAAGGCGCCAAGGCCGCCGCGGGCGCCGGAGGAGGTCAATAGGCATGGACCGGCTGGTCATCGACATCGGGATCCTCGTGCTGGCCGGGTTCGTCGGCTACGCGGTGATCTCCAAGGTCCCCAACACCCTGCACACGCCGCTCATGTCGGGCACGAACGCGATCCATGGGATCGTCGTCCTCGGTGGCCTGCTGCTCATGTCGGAGTCCAGCGGGGTGCTGGAGAAGTTCCTGCTCGTCGTCGCGGTCGCGTTCGGGACGATCAACGTGATCGGCGGCTTCGTGGTCACCGACCGGATGCTCGGGATGTTCAAGGCCAAGGATCCGCCCAAGCCTGAGGAAACGGCCGCGGAGGGCGAGGAGTGACCTCTCTGGCCACGGTCTTTCTGCAGACGACCGATTTCATCGACGCCGCCTACATCGTCGCCTTTGGGTTGATGATCTACGGCATGAGCGGCCTGACCGGGCCGCGCACCGCGGTCCGCGGCAACCAGATCGCCGCCGTCGGCATGGCGGTCGCCGTCGTGGCCACGCTGCTGCGCAAGGGGGAGTTCCACGGCTCGGGCACGGTCATCCTGATCATCGTCGGGCTGGCGATCGGCACCGCTGTCGGCGTTCCGGCGGCGCGCAACGTGAAGATGACCGCGATGCCGCAGATGGTGGCGCTGTTCAACGGCGTCGGCGGCGGCGCGGTGGCGCTGATCGCGTGGGTCGAGTACCGCCATCACTTCGGGGGCGACTGGCCGCTGCGCGCCGAGGGCTTCGAGCTGTTCGGCGCGATCGTCGGCTCGATCTCGTTCTGGGGCTCGAACATCGCCTTCGGCAAGCTCCAGGAGATCCTTCCCGGGCGGCCGATCAAGCTTCCCGGACAGGCGGCGATCAACGGCGTGCTGCTGCTCATCGCGGTCGCGTCGGCGGTCGCCCTGGCCGCGGGCACGCACTCGCAGCTGCTGTTCATCGTCGGCATCCTCGTCGTCTCGGCGCTGCTCGGCAACCTGCTCGTGCTCCCGATCGGCGGCGCCGACATGCCGGTCGTGATCTCGCTGCTCAACGCGTTCACCGGCCTCTCGGCGGCCGCGACAGGCGTGGCGCTGTCGAACCCGGTGATGATCGTCGCCGGCATGATCGTCGGCGCCTCGGGCACGATCCTCACCGACCAGATGGCCAAGGCGATGAACCGCTCGGTGCCGTCGATCATCGCCGGCGGCTTCGGCGGGACGGTCGCGGCGCCCACCGGCGGCGCCGGCGAGACCGGTGGGACGGTGCGCTCGACGAGCCCCGCCGATGTCGCGATCCAGCTCAGCTACGCCCGCCAGGTGGTCATCGCCCCCGGCTACGGCATGGCCGTCGCCCAGGCTCAGCACGCGGTGCGCGAGCTCGAGCGCGCGCTCGAGGCCAAGGGCGTCACCGTCAAGTACGCGATCCACCCGGTGGCCGGACGGATGCCGGGTCACATGAACGTGCTGCTCGCCGAGGCCGACGTTCCGTATGACCTGCTGCGTGAGATGGACGACATCAACCCGGAGTTCCCGCGCACCGACGTGACGCTGGTCATCGGAGCCAACGACGTCACCAACCCGGCCGCCCAGAACGAGCCGGGGAGCCCGATCTACGGGATGCCGATCCTCGAGGTCGACAAGTCGGGATCGGTGATCGTGCTCAAGCGCTCGATGGCCTCGGGGTTCGCCGGAATCGACAACCCGCTGTTCTACGACCCGAAGACCGCGATGCTGTTCGGCGACGCCAAGTCGTCTGTGAGCGAAGTCACCGCCGAGGTCCAGGCTCTGTAGGCAGAATGGCGCCTGGTAGGTTCAATCCGCTTCAAAAGTGAGGATCGAAGGATGGACTCCAACCGGCTGACCGCGATACCGATCTTCTCCGAGCTCTCGCCTCAGGAGGCCAAGCGGCTGGCGACGTTCGCCACCGAGACGAGCGCCGCCGAGGGCCAGATCCTGATGAAGGAGGGCGACTACTCGGTCGAGCTGATCGCGATCGAGGAGGGGACCGCGGACGTCATCCAGAAGGGCAAGAAGGTCGCCACCCTCGGGCCCGGCGACCTGATCGGCGAGATGGGCTTGCTCGAGCACCGCCCCCGCAACGCGGACGTGATCGCCAGCTCCCCGATGCGGCTGATCAAGCTCACCCACTGGGAGATCCACCGGATGTCGGAGGACACGGTCAACCGCATCAAGGCGCTGATCGAGGCGCGCAGCCAGAGCGGCGAATCCGGTCCGGCCGACCGCTCCGAGTAACCCCCGTCCCGGCGCCGGGGCATGGGCGCGGCCGGCGGCCTGCATGCCCGGGCACTGCACAGGCACGCGGGACCGCCCTCTTCAAGCTGTTAGCCTGCATTCCGGTCTAACGGGACGGGAGAGGGAGAAGAGGGATGGATGACGGTGTCTCACGACGGCGCTTCATCGGGTACCTGTTGGCCGGACCGACGCTGATCGCGGCGGTGGACCTGAGCGGACCGACGGCGGCGGCCGCGGCGGTCCCGACCGTCCAACCCGTGGACGAGTACGACCTGTCGGACCTGCTGACCAATGCGGCGATGCCGACGTCGAACCTGATCACCGTCGTGGTCAACCACGACGGGACGGTGTCGTTCGCGCTGCCGCGGGCCGAGGTCGGCCAGGGGATCACGACGGCGGTGGCGATGACGATCGCCGACGAGATGGACATCGCGATCAGCAAGGTCAAGGTCACGCTCGCCGACGCCCGCCCCGAGCTGCTGTTCAACCAGCTCACCGGCGGCTCGAACACGATGCACGCCATCTACACGCCCGTCCGCACCGCGGCGGCGATCGCCCGCGCCGGCCTCACCCGGGCCGCGGTCGCGCACCTGGGCGGCCAGGCATCGGGCTACACCGTCCACGACGGCGTGATCACCGGCCCCGACGGACGCTCGGTGAGATTCGCCGATCTCGCCCGGCGGGCGAGGGTCGCCAAGACGACCAAGGTCAGCATCGCGCTCAAGCCCCGGTCGGCGCAGCGGATCGTCGGCTCGCCCCAGGGCCGGGTCGACGCCCATGACATCGTCACCGGTCACAAGCAGTTCGCGATGGACCTCTCGGTCCCGGGAGCGCTGCCGACGATGGTGTGCCGGCCGCCGACGATCAACGCCAGCGCGGAGAGGATCCTCAACGGTGCCGCCGTCCGGGCGATGCCGGGCGTCACCGACGTCGCGCTCATCCCGCACACCCCGTACGTGGCGGGCGGGGTGGCCGTGCGGGCGCGGACGTTCGGGCAGTGCATCGACGCGATCCGCGCCCTGCGCGTGCGCTGGGGCCCCGGCTCGGTCGACACCAAGACCGAGGCCTCGGTGCTCGCCGACCTCAAGGCGGCCGAGCTTCCGATGGGACCGGCCGTCCCGCTGGCCAACGCGATCGACGAGACGTTCACCTTCTACCAGCGCCCGGGGGATCCGCTCGAGCCCAACTGCGCGGTCGCCGACGTGCGTTCTGACCGGGCCGAGATCTGGTCGTCTCTGAAGTCGCCGATCTGGGCCCGGGAGCAGATCGCGACCAATCTCGGCCTCCCCCTGGAGAACGTGATCGTTCACGTGACCCAGGGCGGCGGCTCGTTCGGCCGCCATCTGTTCTGCGACGCCGCGTTCGAGGCCGCGGTCATCTCGAGGCGGCTCGGCAAGCCGGTGAAGCTGATGTGGGCGCGAACCGACAGCTTCCGCCAGGGGCGCTCGCACCCGATGGTCACCTCGCGGGTCCGCGCCCAGCACGCGGCAGGCAACGTCGTCGCCTTCGACCAGCGCCACACGAGCGTGGCCACCGACTTCAGCCAGGGGCTCGGCGAGATCCTCAGCGCCACCGCGGCCGTTCCGCCGGATGCCAACTACCTGGAGTACTCGGCCGCCATCTTCATGCTGACGGCCAGCGTTCCCTACAACTTCGGAGCCGCGACCCAGCTGCTCAACGAGGTCTACCAGTACAACACCTTCAACACCTCGAGCGTGCGCAACATCTACAGCCCGGAGATGCGCACCGCCGGCGAGCTGATCGTCGACAAGCTGGCCGCGGCGCTCGGCTCAGACCCCTACCACTTCCGCCACTCCTTCATCCGCGACGACCGGGTGCGGGCGGTGCTCGATCGGGCCGCCGCGGCCGGGCAGTGGGGCCGCGCGATGGCGCCCGGCACCGCCCAGGGGATCGCCATCCACCGCGAGTACAAGAGCGCCGCGGCGTGCGTGGTCGAGATCGATTGCACCCCGGCGACCGTCAATCGCAAGGTGCAGGACGCGTTCACCGGGCCGCGGGTGACGAAGGTCACCTTCGCCGTCGACGCCGGCCTGCCGATCAACCCGCTGGGCATCGAGGCCCAGATGCTCGGGGGCATCAACGACGGCATCGCCCAGGCGCTGACGTTCAGCCTGCACCTCCAGGACGGCCACTGGCTGGAGGGCAGCTGGGACAACGCCTACTACACGCGCCAGTGGAACACGCCGCCCGAGGTCAACGTGATCGTCATGCCGGCCACGACCGGGACGCCCGGGGGCATCGGCGAGCTCGGGGTGGCGGCGACGATGGCGGCGACCGCGTGCGCCTACTGGCGGGCGACCGGCACGTTCCCGACCCAGTTCCCCATCAACCACCACGAGCCGCTCGGCTTCGTCCCCTACCCGACGGTGCCGCCCGTGCCGCAGTCGCCGACCGACGGTCTGAAATATGCCCAGTAAGGAGCCCGCCGTGCCTCGTCACAGCTTCATCGTCAACGGCAAGCGCGTGCACGTGGAGTGCGAGGGCGACGTGCGCCTGCTGTGGGTCTTGCGCGATCTGCTCGGCATCCACGGCCCCAAGTACGGCTGCGGCCTGCGGGTGTGCCGGGCGTGCACCTGCCACATCAACGGCAAGGAGTTCAACCCCTGCTCGGTGCCGGTCTCCCAGATCAAGCCCGACGACGAGATCACGACGATCGAGGGACTGGCGGCGACCGTCGGCGGCAAGGATCTGCACCCGATGCAACAGGCGTGGATCGACCACGACGTCTCCCAGTGCGGCTACTGCCAGCCCGGGCAGATCATGACCGCGGTCGCCCTCGTCCGCCGCAAGCAGGCCGCCGGCGAGACGGTGACCGAGGCCGACCTCGACGCGATCCGCAACATCTGTCGCTGCGGCACCTACCTGCGCATCCGCGAGGCGATCGCCGCCGGCGAGGCGGCGATGCACGCCCAGCACGCCTCCACGCCCGCCCACCCGCCGAAGACGACGCACACGCCCAAGCCGACGCACAAGCGCCCGACCCGGCCCCAGCGCCACCGCACGCACACGGGCGGCACGGGCACGTCGCACTGACCGCGGCCGGCGAGCGGCCGTTGACCCCGGTCTGGACGTTTCCGGGGACGAGCCATCGGCAGGCTAAAGGCTAAGCTCGCGGACGATGGACGAACTGCACGGCTTCTGCGTTCGCATGCTGGGCCGGGGTGACGCCGCGGATGCGGCCGCGCAGGCCGGGCGCGATGCCGGTGCCGGCGACCGTGTGCGGGGCCTGGCGGCGGCCGCGGCGGCGTGCCGCGAGCAGGAGCCCGCGGGCGAGCCGGCGGAGGCGAGCGACGAGCCCGACTCGCTGGCTGAGGCGGTGGCCGGCGAGGTGGCCCGGGCGACGGCGCAGCTCCCCGAGGGCCAGCGCGAGGCGCTCGCCCTGCGCGAGCTGCTCGGCCTCCCATACGACGAGGTCGGCGCGATCCTCGGGCTCGATGCCGCAGCCGTCGGGACCGTGCTCGCCCGCGCCCGTCTGGGCCTGCGCGTCGCCCTGCGCGGCGATGCCGTGCCGATGCCGCCGTGCGACGAACGCGAGCGGGCGCTGCGAACGCTCGCCCGCCGCCAGGACGGCGAGGAGGTCTCGGCGGCCGACGAGGACTGGCTGATCGAGCATCTCGGCCACTGCGTCGGCTGCGCCCGCTCTCACTCCACGATGCTCGAGGCGTCGGCCTGCTACGGCGCCTGGCGGCTCGACGAGGAGGGCGCCGCTTCCGCCGGCTCCGGCGCCGACGCTCCGCGGTGACGATCCCCCAGCGCCGGCTGGCCACCAGCGACGGCGTGCTCGAGCTCGGGGGGCGGCCGTTGCTGATGGGGATCGTCAACGCCACCCCCGACTCGTTCTCCGACGACGGACGACACCAGACGCTGGACGAGCGGGTCGACCTCGCGCGGTCGCTGCTCGCCGACGGGGCCGAGCTGATCGACATCGGCGGCGAATCCGGCGTGACCAACCGCCCGCCGGTGGCCGCCGAGGTGGAGATCGAGCGGGTGGTGCCGGTGATCGAGCGGGTGGTCGGCGAGCTGGGGGCGCGCGTGTCGGTCGACACCTACAAGCCGCCGGTCGCCCGGGCGGCGATCGCCGCCGGGGCCAGCATCGTCAACGACGTCAGCGGCCTGCGGGACCCGGTCCTGGCCGACGTGTGCGCGCAGACGGGCGCGGCCCTGGTCATCATGCACACGACGGTGGCGCCCAAGCAGCGTCTCCACGACCGCTCGCTCGACGGGCGGATCGTCGAGGAGGTGCGGGCGTTCTTGGAGATGCGAATCGAGCTGGCGACGAGCCGGGGGGTCGCCTTCGAGCAGCTGATGCTCGATCCGGGGCCCGACTTCTCCAAGACGCCCGCCCAGACGATCGAGGTGCTGGCGGCGCTCGAGCAGCTGCACGGGCTGCAGCGACCGATCCTGCTCGCCGTCTCGCGCAAGGACTTCGTCGGAGCGCTCACCCGGCGCGGACCGCGCGAGCGCCTGGCCGGGACGCTGGCGGCCGTCGGCGCCGGCGTCGACGCGGGCGCCCACGTGCTCCGGCTCCACGACATCGCCGCCGCCGAGGACTTCCTGGCCGTCCGTGCGGCGCTTCGCGGCGAGGTCGCGGTCGATCCCGGATTGCAGGTCGCCGACTCGCTGCGTTGGGCGCAGGGCGCGTCTGACCCCGGCCCACGCTAGATTCGCAGTGCATCGCCGGTCGCTGGCTCAACGCGACCGGAGCCCACCGATCATCCAAACAAGGGAGTACCCATGTCCGTTCTCGAT
This sequence comes from uncultured Solirubrobacteraceae bacterium, assembly GCA_963744845.1. Lineage (GTDB taxonomy): Bacteria > Actinomycetota > Thermoleophilia > Solirubrobacterales > Solirubrobacteraceae > Palsa-465. The sequence goes on along the minus strand of CAVUVE010000002.1, from coordinate 85,081 downwards.
CGCAGCGCTCTCGTTGAGAGCCCGCTCGCCGATCTCCACGCCATCGCCTCGGAGCTGTCGATCGACGGCTACCGTCGCCTGCGCCGCCCCGAGCTGATCGACGCGATCCTCACCAAGCAGGGCGGCGATGACGGCCCGTCCGCCGAGGCCGCCGCCGACGACGCGGCACCCGAGGAGGCGCCGGCCAAGCCGCGCAGCCGCAGCCGTCGTCCCCGGAAAGCCGACGCGGCGGACGCCCCCGAGGCCACGGAGGCCGAGGCGCCCGCGCCCGCCGACGAGGCCGAGAAGGAGGCCGGCGGCACCGACAGCACCGACGACGATGATGACGGCGCTCCGCGCCGGCGCCGGGGCCGCCGCGGGGGACGGGGCCGGAGCGCCGCCGCCCGTGACGCCGCCGACTCCGATGAGGAGAAGACCGAGGACGATCGCCCGCCCCGCCGCGGTCGCCGCGAGCGCACCGAGACCGCCGAGCCGGCGACCGAGGCGCCCGAGACCCCCGAGGCGACCGAGGAGGCCGAGCAGGAGGTGGAGGGCGTCGTCGAGTTGCTGGCCAACGGCTCGGGGTTTGTCCGCGTCGATCCGCCGGACCCCTCCGACGAGGATGTCTACATCTCCTCGGCCCAGGTCAAGCGCTGCGAGCTCGTCTCCGGCGACCGGGTCGCCGGACCCAAGCGAGCCCCGCGGCGCTCGGAGCGCTTCGCCTCCCTGATCCGGATCGAGACGATCAACGGCCGGCCGGCGAGCGAGCTGGCCGACAGCCTGCGCTTCGACGACCTGCCGGCGGCGATGCCGTCCGAGCGGCTCAAGGTCGGCTCCGAGGACCCGACGCTCAAGGCGATCGAGTGGCTGACGCCGTTTGGCAAGGGCTCGCGGGTGACGATCGTCGGCGCGCCCCGCTCGGGCAAGAGCGAGGCGCTGCGCCGCCTCGCCGGCGTGCTGGGCGGCCGCGAGGAGCTCGCCCTGAGCGTCGTGCTCGTCGGGGTCCGTCCCGAGGAGATCTCCGAGTGGGAACGCGACCCGGACCGCCCGGTCGCCCCCGCGGCGGCGGTCAGCTTCGGTGCCTCCGAGGAGGCCCAGAACAGCGCAATCGAGCCGGCGATCGATCAGGCGCGGCGCCTGGCCGCGCGCGGAGCCGACGCCGTCGTGCTGATCGACACCCTGGACGGCGCCAGTCCGCAGACCGCCCGCAAGGCGATGGCCTCGGCGCGCAACATCGTCGATGGCGGATCGGTGACGGTCATCGCCACCGCCTCGGCGCCGATCGGCGGCGAGACGACGGTCATCTCGCTCGACGTCGCGCTGGCCAGCATCGGCCGCTTCCCCGCGCTCGATCTCGTGGCCAGCGGCACCCTGCGGCCCGAGCTGCTCGTCGGCGAGGCCGGGGCCGAGGCGATCGCCCGCACGCGCGCCGAGGTCTCCGAGGGCGACGACTGAGCCGGGCTCAATACGCCGTGCCGCGGGCGCGGTGGCGCGGAGACGCCTTGTAATGGGGTTGCTGACCGCGCAGCCAGAGGCGCTGGTCGACGGCGACGGCGGTCGTGGGGGCGGTCGCCGGGGTGGCGGCGACGATCAGCTCGACGGCGTGCACGGCGCAGGCGCGGATCTCGACCTCCTCGGGTGACCCGGGCTCGATCAGCTCGCCGCGTTCGATCCGGGCGACGAGCCCGGGCACGAACGACAGCACGCCGTCGAGGCGCAGCACGTGGGGAACGAGGTTGTCGGCGAACATCGTCAGCCGGTCGAGGTCGCGGTACCGCGTGACGCCGGCCCGGTCAAGGTCGGCGGCCGCGATCTGGGCACGCTTGAGAAACGGCACGGTCAGCTCCTCGTAGCGCGCCGTATCGGCAAACGCCGACCATTCGCCCAGGCGCCGCGCGAGGGCGACCGCCGACGGGGTGGAGGTGGCCAGGGCGGCGAAGCTCCCGCCGTGTTCGGCGGTCACATGGGCGCCGAGATCGCGCAACGAGGCCGCGTAGAGGGCCATCAGCTCGTGGCCGGGGTCCTGGCCGAGCCGGCCGGCGACCGCGGGGCCGTCGAGGCCGGTCAGCTCGGCGGCGCTGACGGGCGGCCGCTCGCGCCACGCGGCCGCGATCGTCGTGTAGCCCGAGCGGCCGTCGCGCTTTCGCAGCGTGGGAAACCACCCCGAGCCGAAGTTGATCGCGTCCAGGCTCAGCCAGAAGGCGGCCGTGCGCTCGGCGTCGCCGGACGGCGGCTCCTCGGGCACCGGCTCCGCCGCCTCGCGCACGAGCGCGGCGGCGTAGGCGGGGATGGCGGCCTCGTCGATCGTCACCTGCCGCGCCCGGGCGGCGACGCGGGCGCATGCCTGGCGCAGATCGTCCATCGGCCACAGGATGCCGGTCGCGGCGGACCGGCCGCCGCGGTCGCTAACGTCAAACAGCGCCGATGACCGAACTGGGAAGTGACCTCGACACGCTGCTCGCGGGCCTCAACGACCCCCAGCGAGAGGCCGTCACCTACGGCGAGGGACCGCAACTGATCCTCGCCGGAGCGGGCTCGGGCAAGACGCGGGTGCTGACCCACCGGATCGCCTATCTGGTGGCCACCGGCGTCGCCAAGCCCAACGAGATCCTCGCCATCACGTTCACGAACAAGGCGGCCCAGGAGATGCGCGACCGTGCCGGCCTGCTCGTCGGGCGCCAGGTCCGCGCCATGTGGGTGATGACCTTCCATTCGGCGTGCGCCCGGATGCTGCGCGCCGAGGCCCAGCGGCTCGGCTACACGCGCCAGTTCACGATCTACGACACGGCCGACTCGCGCCGGCTGATCAAGCGCTGCCTGGACGACCTGGGCATCGACCCCAAGCGCTTCACCCCGGCGTCGGTCGGCAGCCAGATCTCCGACGCCAAGAACAAGCTCCGCGATGCCGAGGCCTACGGCCAGATGGTCGGCTCCTTCTTCGAGCAGACGGTGGCCGACGTCTACCGCTCCTACGAGCGCGAGCTGCACCGCATGAACGCGATGGACTTCGACGACCTCCTCGTCCGCGCCGTCAACGTGCTCGAGCTGTTCCCCGAGGTCCGCGAGCGCTACGCCTCCGGCTTTCGCCACGTCCTCGTCGACGAGTACCAGGACACCAACCACGCCCAGTACCGCTGGCTGCAGCTGCTCGCCGGCGAGCACCGCAACCTGATGGTCGTCGGGGATGATGCCCAATCGATCTACGGGTTCCGCGGGGCCGACATCACGAACATCCTGGAGTTCGAGGACTCGTTCCCCGACGCGCATGTCGTCAAGCTCGAGCAGAACTACCGCTCGACGCAGACGATCCTCGACGCCGCCAATGCGGTTATCCGCAACAACCGGGGGCAGAAGCCCAAGTCGCTGTGGACGGACATCGGCCAGGGGGATCCGATCAAGATCAGAGAGCTCGACGACGAGCACGCCGAGGCGCGCTACGTGACCGGCGAGATCCAGCGGCTCGTCGACGAGGGCGCGTCGCGGGCCGAGATCGCCGTCTTCTACCGGACCAACTCGCAGTCGCGGGTGCTCGAGGACACGCTCGTGCGCGCCGAGATCGCCTACCAGGTGATCGGCGGCACCAAGTTCTATGACCGGGCCGAGATCAAGGACGCGATCGCGTATCTGACGGTGCTCGCCAACCCGCAGGACGTGGGAGCGTTCACCCGGATCGTCAATTCCCCGCGGCGGGGCATCGGCTCGACGACGATCTCGCGTCTGCTCGCCCACGCCAACACGACCGGGGAGACGGTGTGGGAGCTCGCCGCGGCGCCCGAGGACGTGCCCGGCCTGGGCGCGGCGGCGATCAAGTCGCTGCGGCGGTTCATGGGCACGATGGAGATCCTGCAGGAGCGCGCCACCTCCGGCGCGTCGATCTCGGTGCTGCTCAAGGAGGTCCTGTCCGAGACGGGCTACCTGGAGGCGCTGGAGAACGAGCGCACGATCGAGGCCCAGGGCCGGATCGAGAACCTCGAGGAGCTCGTCAACGTCGCCGTCGAGCACGACGCCGGCGCCGTGGAGGAGTCCTCGCTCGCCGACTTCCTGCAGTCGGTCGCGCTCGTCGCCGACGCCGACACGCGCGCCGACGACGAGGGCCTGGTGACCCTGATGACGCTGCACAACGCCAAGGGACTCGAGTATCCGATCGTCTTCATCATCGGCTGTGAGGAGGGCGTCTTTCCGCACTCGCGCGCGCTCGACGAGGGTGGCCTGGAGGAGGAGCGCCGGCTCTGCTACGTGGGCATCACCCGCGCCGAGCGCGACCTGTACATCACCTCGGCGCGCACCCGGACGGTGTTCGGGGCACGCAACTTCGGCGCTCCGAGCCGCTTCATCGCCGAGATCCCGGCCGAGCTGACCGACCGCGAGAGCCAGCCGGCACGGAGCCTGGGGGGGTTCCGCGCCCGCGTCACCTCATGGAGCTCGGGAGGGTCCGACCCGGCCGGCGGCGAGGATCTGACGCGCGATCAGCCCGCCCCCCGGCCTACCGGCTGGGCGACGACGTCGTCCATGCCGCCTTCGGCGACGGGGTCGTCACCGGCGTGGAGCCTGGCGGAATCGTCGTCATCCGCTTTGCCTCTGACCGCTCGGAGCGCAAACTGGTCGCTGACCTCGCCCCGATTTCCAAGCGCTGAACCGGCCGGCCTGAGATCCTCTCGCCATGGCGACCACCACCGAACCCCCCGTTGCCCCGCCGACCGGCGACGGCCCGGGCGGCCGGCCGGACTCCGCCACAGCCGGCGGACCGGCTGCCGGGAGCCCGGCGGCCGCGCCCCGCGTGCTCTTCGGGGAGCTCACCAGCTCGGTCAGCGCCGTGGCGCTGCTCGTGCTCCTGTTCGCCACCGAGTGGTACGGCGTCGCCGGGGTGCCCGACCCGTCGGCGGCGCGCCCGGCCGTCTCGGGGACCGAGACCGGCTGGGCGGGCCTGACCGTCGTCCGCTGGGTCGTCCTCGTCACGGCCCTCATCGCGATCGCCTCGGTCGTGCTCCACGCCTCCCAGCGCCGCCATGGCGCCAAGACCGACACCAGCCGTCTCATCGCGGCGCTCGGATCGCTGACGTCACTGCTGCTCATCTACCGGGTGCTGATCGCCCTCCCCGAGGGGGCGAAGGTGATCGACCAGAAGCTCGGCGCCGTGCTCGGTGTCGTCTGCGCGCTCGGCATCGCGCTCGGGGGGTATCAGTCGATCGCCGAGCACCAGGCACGCATGCGCTCGGGCGGCCGGCGACCCCGGCGGCGGCCAGGCCGCCCGGGGCGCAAGCGCAGCGAGTAGCCTTCGCTCAGGCTCTCTCGCCGGATGCGAGACGAGCAGGAGGGCGTCAGACAAACGCGAACCTAGTAGTTCGCACGACCGGTGACCGACTGAGGGAGGGCGTTGTGAAGCTCGACGATTTCTCGAGAGACGATTGGATCCTGGGCGGCGTCGCGCTGCTGTTGGTGATCGACCTGCTGTTCCTGCCGTGGTTCAGCATCTCGGCTGGACCGTTCTCGGCCACGCTGACCGCCACCGACGCTCCCAGCGCCCTGCTCGGCGTCCTGGCCGTCCTGGCCACGGTCGCGCTCATCGCCGACCTGGCGATCGAGCGGCTCTCGCCCGGCACCGCGCTGCCCAACATCCGCGGCAGCCGGACGGAGACGCGGTTCGTCCTGGCGGCGCTGGCCGCGCTGTTCTTGTTGCTGAAGTTCGTGTTCAACATCCACTTCAGTGATTTCGGCTTCGGCTTCTGGGCGGCCGTCGTCCTGACCATCGCTCTCGTCTATTTCGCGCTGCAGGCGCGCAACGCCGGCGCGATCACGCCTGGCACCACACCCGTCCGCTAGAACACGCCGGCGGATGGAGTCCGAATCGCCGCACGTCCGCCGCGGTGAGATCCTCGCCGGCACCAGCGCGGTGCTGCTGCTCGTCTTCCTGTTCGCGCTCAACTGGCTGACCACCGGCGGCCGCAACCGCCACGGCTGGGAGGCGATTCCCGTCCTGCGGTGGCTGCTGCTGGTGACCGCGCTCACCGCGCTGATGCTGACGTTCACGCAGGCCACCCGCCCGGGTCCGGCGTTGCCGGTGTCCCTGAGCACCATCGTCACCGTGCTCGGCGCGGTGAGCACGCTGCTGTTGATCATCCGCCTGCTGACGACGTCGGCCGGCCTGTGCGCCGGGGCGTGGCTGGGCCTGGCGGCGACGATCGGGATCATGGTCGGCGGGTTTGACTCGCTGCGGCGCGAGCAGGGCTGGACGCCGGGGCCCGATCACCCGATCGAGACCGTGCCGCTGAACGCGTCGGGCGGACCGGGGTCGACTCCGATCGGCTCCTAGAATGGCCAGCCCATGCTCGAACGCGAACAGGTCGTCCACGTCGCCCGCCTCGCCCGGCTGGAGCTCGACGAAGCCGAGCTAGAGAAGATGGCCTCCGAGCTCTCGGCGGTGCTCGATCACGTCGAGCGCATCCGCGAGCTCGACCTCTCCGATGTGGAGCCGACCTCGCACGCCGTCGACGTCGCCGGCGTGATGCGCGCCGATGAGCCCCGGCCATCGCTGCCCCGCGACGTGATCCTCGCCGCCGCGCCCGAGCCCGTCGATGGAGGCTTCGGCGTCCCCAGCCCCGGTCCCAGCGGCGAATGAGCGAGCTCACCGAGCTGAGCGCCGCCGCGGCGATCGATCGGATCCGCGCCGGCGAGATCGACGCCGCCGAGTTGTTCGAGGCCTACCGGGCGCGGGCCGCCGCCGACGAGCTCAACGCCTTCACCTGGGTCGCCGACGGCCCGCCGGAGGCCTTGCCCGCCGCGCAGTCCCCGCTGGCCGGCCTCCCGGTCGCCGTCAAGGACCTGTTCTGCACGGAGGGCATCCCCAGCCAGGCGGGGTCGCGGATCCTCGAGGGCTACCGTCCCCCGTACACGGCGACGGTCGTCGCCAACCTCGTCGAGGCCGGCGCCAGCATCCTCGGCAAGACCAACCAGGACGAGTTCGCCATGGGGTCCTCCAACGAGAACTCGGCGTTCGGGCCGGTGCTCAACCCGTGGGACCGGACCCGCGTGCCGGGCGGCTCCTCGGGGGGCAGCGCGGCCGCCGTCGCCGCCGGCCTGGCCCCGTGGGCGATCGGCACCGACACCGGCGGCTCGATCCGCCAGCCCGCGGCGCTGTGCGGGATCGTCGGCGTCAAGCCCACCTACGGGGCGTGCTCGCGCTACGGCATGATCGCCTTCGCGTCCTCGCTGGACCAGGCGGGTCCGCTCACCCGTGACGTCACCGACGCGGCGCTGCTGCTCTCCCACATGGTCGGCCACGACGCCCGCGATTCCACCTCGGTGGCGATGCCGGGACCGATCGCGCGACCGAGCGCCGAGGACCTGCGCGGGGTCCGCCTCGGCGTTCCCGAGGAGCTGATCGGCGGCAGCGAGGACGGCACGGGAATCGAGGCCGGCGTGCGTGAGAGCTTCGAGGCGACGCTGCGCCTCGCCGAGAGCCTCGGGGCCACGGTCGACACCTGCCGGCTGCCGCACGCCCCGCACGCGCTGTCGGCCTACTACCTGATCGCGCCCGCGGAGGCGTCGGCGAACCTGGCCCGCTTTGACGGCGTCCGCTACGGCCTGCGCGTCGCCGGCGACTCCGACCTGGCGACGATGTACAGCCGCACCCGCGGCGAGGGCTTCGGCCCCGAGGTCAAGCGGCGGGTGATGCTCGGGACCTACGCGCTGTCCAGCGGGTACTACGACGCCTACTACGGGACCGCGCTGAAGGTCCGCACCAAGATCGCCGACGACTTCCGGGCGGTGTTCGAGCAGTTTGACTTCGTGGCCACGCCGACGAGCCCGTGGGTCGCGTTCGGGCTGGGGGCCAAGACCGACGATCCGCTGGCCATGTACCTCAACGACTTCTGCACGGTGCCGATGCCGCTCGCCGGCATCCCGGCCCTGTCGATCCCATCAGGGCTGAGCGAGGGCATGCCGGTCGGCTTCCAGCTGGCCGGTCCGGCCTTCTCCGAGAACCGGCTGCTCGATGCCGCCTACGCCCTGGAGCAGGCGATCGGCTTCGACGCCACGGGGGTGAGAGCGTGAGCGGCTACGAGGCCGTCATCGGGCTGGAGATTCACGTTCAGCTCAAGACCCGCACCAAGATGTTCTGCGGCTGCGAGCTTTCCTTCGGCGATCCTCCCAACACCCACACCTGCCCGACCTGCCTCGGGCTCCCCGGTGCGCTGCCCGTCGTCAACGCCGCGGCCGTCGACGATGCGATCCGCATCGGTCTCGCCCTCGGCTCGGAGATCGCGTCCCGGTCGCTGTTTCACCGCAAGAACTACTTCTATCCCGACTCGCCGAAGGGCTACCAGATCTCCCAGTACGACGTGCCGATCTGTCGCGGCGGGCGGCTGGGGGAGGTGCGCATCCATCGCGTCCACCTCGAGGAGGACGCGGCCAAGCTCGTGCACGTCGGGGAGAGCGGGCGCATCCATGGCTCGGACCGCAGCGTCGTCGACTTCAACCGCTGCGGCACGCCGCTCGTCGAGATCGTCACCGAACCGGACCTGCACTCGCCCGAGCAGGCTCACGAGTGGCTGACGCTGCTGCGCACGACGCTGCGCCAGCTGGGGGTGTCCGACGTCAACATGGACGAGGGGTCGCTGCGCTGCGATGCCAACGTCTCGATCCGGCCGGTGGGCAGCTCCGAGCTGGGAACGAAGACCGAGCTGAAGAACATGAACTCGTTCCGGTTCCTCGAGCGCGGCGTGCGGACCGAGATCGCCCGCCAGACCGAGCTGCTCGCCGCCGGGGAGGCGGTCGTGCAGGAAACGCTGCACTTCGACCCCGTCACCGGACGGCTGACGCCGCTGCGCTCCAAGGAGGAGGCCCACGACTACCGCTACTTCCCGGAGCCCGACCTCGTGCCGCTGCTCGTCACCGAGGCGATGCGAGAGGCGGCGGCGGCCCAGGTGCCCGAACTTCCCGCGCAGCGCGCCCAGCGCTTCGAGCAGGCGCTGGGGCTGAAGTCGGGCATCGCCCGCGACCTGGCGTTTCGCCGGGAGCTCGCCGACTACTTCGAGGCGGCGCTCGCGTGCGCCGACGACGGGGCGGGCGCCGCCGTCGAGCTGGCCAACTGGATCCCGCAGCTGGTGGAGCGCATCGGCTCCGACGCCGATCCTGCGGGCTCGCGGGTAACCCCGGAGGCGCTCGCTTCCCTCGTCGGGATGCTCGCCGCCAAGCAGGTCAGTCGCGATGCCGCCCGCGAGGTGCTGACGATCCTCGTCGCCGAGGGGGGAGAGCCGCAGGCGATCGTGCAGCGGGAGGGGCTCGGCGTTCTCGGCGACGAGGACGGCGACGGTCTGGGGGCGATCGTCGACTCGGCGCTCGCCGCCGATCCCGAAGCCGCCGCCAAGGTCAGGGTCGGCAACCGCAAAGCGATCGGCCCGCTCGTCGGCTACGTGATGAGAGAGACAAAGGGCCGCGCCGACGGGGGCGAGGTCACGCGCCTGATCCTCGAGCGCCTCGGCTCGGGCTGACGGCGCCTCATCCCGATCACCGACTCCGAAGGGGCCGCGGCCCCAGCAACGACGAAGGGCGCGAACCCTACCGCGCCCTTCGGAACCGACCTACCTAGAGTGAGTGTGCGCGTTCAGTCAGCTGCGCTGATCGCGCGAATCGCGCGACAGATAGCGCATCACGAGCCCGGCGCCGAGGAGAAGCGAAGCGCCCACCATCAGCGCACCGACATCGAGGCCGGTGAATGGCAATGTGCTCGAGGTCGTGGCGGTCGTCGCCTCAGTGGGGCTGGCGGTATCCGTGTCGGCGTTGTTCGAGGCGGCACCCGTGCTCGGCGCAGGCGCGGCGTGGTTGCCCGGCGCCGGTGAGGTCGTCGTGTTCGTCGTGCAGGTCTTCTGCGAATAGCCCCCGCACGTGCTGCTCGCGAACGCGAGGCTCGGAATCATCATCGCGATACCAACGACGACCACCGCAAGCAAACTCTTCTTCATCGATGTCCTTGCCTTTCTGTACGGCGATCAGGCCATCGGCCCTCTCCGTAACCAATGCGCCCTTTATCGCGAGCGAGTCTATAGCAATGAGCAATCAGAAGCGCAACCTGAGGCACGCTGCACCTTAATGTACAGCGCTGAGGAGCCTCAGTGCCTCGTCGGCGGTCAGGGGGTGGGGGGTGTCGATCAGATGTAAGGCCTGGTAGTCGACGTATTGCGTGTGGTTGATGTGCTCGGCGATCACGTAGTCGCGCCGCGCCGTCGCGCGGTGGCCGAGCGCGGAGGCGGCCAGTCCGGAGCCGAGGTAGGCGAGCCAGTCACCCGGCTCACGGGCAAGGCTCTGAGCAAAGAGAGACGCGGCGAGCTGGTTGCGTCCGGCCTGCAGCGCGATCGTGCCCGCCATTCGGGTCGGCACGGCATCGAGGGGGTCAAGCGACGCGGCCTGGCGCAGCTCGGTCAGCGCGACCGCGGGGTCCGTCCCGGTCAGATCGGAGGCGATCGAGATCTTGCGGGTGGAGAGGTAGGGCAGCGCAAGGACGAGGGTCATGGCGATCAGGAGGACGGCCCCGCCCGCGACGGCGAGACCTCGGCGCAGCGTCGCCCGGCGTGCCGGCTCGGGGCTCTCGGCGAGACCGGACACCCCGGGAGCGACGTCGGCCCGCCCCAGCGCGCACGCCATTGCGAGAAAGCCCAGGGCGGGGCCCGACAGCGCCGGGAACTCCCAGAACCAGTCGAGAGAGCCGTGCACCAGCCACACGATGAGCGGCGTCAGGGCGATCGCCACCAGCGCGCGCCGCCCCGGATCGCCACCCCGCCGCGCTCGCAGCGCGACCGCGACGGCGGCGGCGATGAACCCGGCGAAGAGGATGAAGCCGACCGCCCCGGTGTGGGCGAGCAGCCGCAGCTCGAGGCTGTGCGTCCAGCTCGGCTCCTCACCGCTGCGCCCGCGCACGATGTAGTAGTCATCGAAGTTGTCCTGTCCGAGGCCGCCGACCGGATGGGCGATGAAGGCGTCGAGGGCGACCCTCCAGAAGTCGTAGCGACCGCTGCCGACATCGAGGAAGTGCGAACCGTGGCCCGGCGGATGCTGCTTGGCTGAAACCGTTCCACTGGCGGACGACAAACCGCACGGGGTGACCGTGAGTGGCGGCCACCGCGCCGCCCGCGACCCCGCCCGCGACGGCAACCGCGACCGTGACCCCGATGATCCGTCGCCGGCGCGACGACAGCGTCCGTTCGCGACCCATCCAGTCCACCCACGCCAGCAGCGTTCCCGACCACGAAGGCCGCGAAGGCCACGAGCAGGCCGGCGTGGCCGACGCTGGCGGCCGTCGAACCCAGGTGCGCGGGCGCAGCTCTCGTAGACGCGGAGCAGCCGGTGAAGGATCGTCGCCACGCCGGCGGCGGGGACGGCAGCGAAGAGCAGCAGCCTCAGGCGGTCACGGGCGAGCAGGATCACGAGCACGGCGATGATCGGCAGCGTGAACAGCCAGCCGCGGCTCTGCGCGATCAGCGCGACCTCCAGCTCCGCGCAGGCGAGCCCGAGCAGGAGTCCGCGCACCACGCCGGGAAGCCGACGCTGAGTGGCCAGGGCGATGCTGACGAGCAGGCCCATCGTGAACAGCGCCGCGGCGGCGTTGTTGTAGCCCGGTCGGCGCGGCGAGGCGGCCGCCGGAGATCAGCGACTGGATGTCGTCGCTGGAGGCAAGGCGCACGAGCAGCCAAACGGCGAGCCCGCCGACTCCGAGCGCCCAGCCCAACAGCGCCAGCCGGGCGCTGAGCTCGGCGACCACGGCAGGACGAGCATGAGCGCGAACACGAGCAGGTACAGGAGCGCACGGTTGCTGCCGTGCAGGGCGACGCCGGAGGCGGCGGCCCAGGCCATCGAGGCATATGACCAGGCGACGTAGAGCGAGAACAGCCCGAGCGCGACCTTCTCCGCGCGCGTCAGGCGGATGCGGCCGGTGGCCCCGAGCAGGGTCGCCGTGAGCAGGGCGAGGGTGACCAGCGCGCCCCAATACCAGGTGTCGTTGTCGTATCCGCCGTCGTGCTCGGCCCAGAGCACGAACAGCCCGACCATGAGCAGGCCCGGGGCGAGGCGCAGGGCCACGGGCGCCAGCGAGCGGAGGGCCGGCGGCCGGACGGTCTGGGCTGCGCGCGCCACGCGAGGCGTTCAGTCCGAGCAGCCGGTCACGTGTCGGCAGTCGCCGGTGACGTGATCGTCTGCATGCCAGCGTGTCGCCGGCTCATCGGCCGGGCCTCGCGCTGCGGTCGAAGTCCTCAGCTGGAGAGCCGTTGCTGGCGCGCCGCGGTGATCGGCGGCCCTCGATTCGCCCGGCAGCGCGTCGGGCAGCAGCGCGTTCTCGTCCTGGTACTCGCCCGAGTAGCCGTAGTAGCCGTGGTCCTTCTGGCGGACCCCGTTGATCGCCAATCCCACGCCCTTGTTGGGGTGACGGGCAGATCACCGACAAGGCCAGCCGGATGTGCTCCCGGGTGGTCAGGTAGGGTCGGGCGACGAGCAGCACGACGTCGATCATCGCGTTGTCGAGCAGAACCTGGGAATCGGCCACGGGCAGCAGGGGCGCGCCGTCGATGATCACGAAATCGCGGTCGGAGGCGAGCTGCGAAAGCACCTCGGTCATCGCGCCGAGGCGCAGCAGCTCGGCCGAATTGGGAGTGAACGGTCCGCTGGGGAGGATCGTGAGGTAGGGGATGTTGGTGACGCCCAGGGTCAGCGACTCGATGTCCCCGCCCTCGACGAGCGCGTTCATCAGCCCCGGTCCGGCGCTGGCCAGTCCGAACTCCTTGACGGACGCCCGGCCGATGCACATCGCCCTCGACGAGCGCGACGCGTTTGCCCGCCGCCGCGATCGCCCGGGCCAGACCGCTGGCCACGCGGGTCTTGCCCTCGCCCGAGACCGCACTGGTGACCAGCACCACGCGCATGTCCTGGCGCAGGGACACGTGGGCGAGGCCGTCACGCAGGATGCGGAACGGCTCAAGCTCGGCCTGGCTGGAACGCGAGCCGGGCCGGGCCCGCCGTCGCGTCGACACCGTGGGCACCGCGGCGAGGGCGGAGAGGCCGTAGAGACGCTCAATCGCCTCCTCGGTCTTCAGGCGCCGGTCGAACAGATCGAGCAGGAAGACGATGATCAGGCCGATGGCCAGGCCGGCCACGCCGCCGACGATCGCGTCGCGCTTGACGCTCGGAGCCGACGGGCCGTTGGGCGGCTGTGCGGTCTCCACGACCGAGGCGCCGCCGTTGGTGACTGCCCGCAGGGCGATGACCTGCTTGAGGCCCTGCTCCAGGGCCGGGCGTCCGGGATCGGTGGCGGGCAGGGCGGCCAACTCGGACTGGAGCTTGGCCTGACCGGTGTCGAGCTGGGCCTGCGCGGCCTGCGTGAGGTCGTTGACCGTCGCCGTCGCAAAGGCATTGGCGATCCGTCGCCGCTCGGGCCGGATCGGGATCAGTGACCTGGATGTTGATCAGATCGTTGGTCGAGTCGGCCGTCGCCGTGACCTCGGTCAGCAGGTCGGCGGCCGTCGTGCTCGTGCGGAGCGCCGCCCGGGCCTGCTGGGCGACGGGGTTCGACGTGGCCAGGGACACGTCGTCGGACTGGATCCGGGCCAGCGTCGCGGAATCCTGGGCCTGGGTCTGGCTCGGATCGATCAGAGCAGGAAGGTTCGACGGGCGCACGAGCAGCGTCGAGGTCGCCGTGTACTGCTTTTGCGAAGCCATCGCTGCGCGCGAGTGCAACCGCGAAGCCGACGGCACGCCGTGATCGCGACCAGCCACCAGCGCTCGCGCACCACGCGGATCGCGTTCATCAGCGGGGAGGACTCAGTTGGCAGCGCGATGGGCTCGCTCGGTGGCTCGACGCTCATCTTCACGCAACTGTATCGGCCGCCAGGACGCCCTTCGTGAGTGCCGGTCTTCGAGCTTGCGGGCCCGATCGGCCGCCTCGCAGATCACTGCCGTCCGCGACAGGGCGCGGCGGGCGGGGACGGGGGCCGGGCAGCGTAACCTCCGAGAGCTTGATCGATCTGCACTTCCACGCTCTTCCCAACGTCGACGACGGACCGCCCAGCCTGACGATGCGCTGGATCTGTGCGCGGCCGCGGCCGCCGACGGCACGGCGGTCGCGGTGGCGACGCCGCACATCAACTTCGAATATCCCGATCTCGACGCCAACGCCGTGCACAGCGGGGTGCAGGAGCTCCGGGCGGCACTCGAGCAGGCCGGAATCGCGATCGAGCTGCGCACCGGGGCCGAGGTCGCGCTCGTTCGCGCGGTCGAGCTAGCCGACGAGGAGTTACGGCGCCTGACCCTCGGAGGCGGCCCGACGGTGCTGCTCGAGCTGCCCTGGCGGGCGACCGGGGTCGGGATGGCCGCTGCGGTGGCGCGGGTCGCCGACCGCGGGCTTCGGGGTGCTGCTCGCCCACCCCGAGCGCACGCCGCTGCTGCGCGACGACCACGATCTCGTCCGCGCGCTGGTCGACGACGGCGCTTGGTGCTGCCTCAATGCCGCCTCGCTCACCGACCGGGCCGGCCGCCAGACGCGCAACGCCGCTCGGCGCCTGCTCGCCGCCGGCCTGATCCACGCGATCGCCTCCGACGCCCACGACACGGTCGGCCGCCGCCCCGACCTGTGCTCGAGCCGTACGCGACGCCGGCCTCTCGCCCGCCCAGATCGCCTACTTCACCGAGGAAGGGCCGCGGGCGCTGTTGGATGGGCTCATCCCTGAGTCCGCCGCCCGTGATCGGCGGCCGCGGGCGGCGGCGGCCCCTGTGGAGGGCACGGTGACCGCCGCGGCGGAGCGGCTCGGCCCGGGTCTGCTGATCGTCAACGCCGACGACCTGGGCGGCAACCCGGTGGCCACCGACCGGATTGTCGCTGGCTTTCGGGCGCGGGTCCTGACCAGCGCGACGGCGATGATGCATATGGCCGACTCCGAGCGTGCGGCCGGCCTTGCCCGCGAGGCCGGATTACCGACCGGCCTGCATCTCAACTTCACGCAGGCCTATGACGATCCTGAGGTCCCGGCCTCCGTCGCTGCGCGCCAGCGCCGGGTCACTGAGTTCATGGCCAGCCCGAGGGCCCGGCGCATGGCCTTCTCCCCGGCGATGGTGCCGGTCATCCGGGACGTGATCGCCGACCAGCTCGAGGCGTTCGGGCGCCTGTTCGGTGCGCGAGCCGACGCACCTCGACGGCCACAATCACGCCCACCTGAACCCGACCGCGCTGCTCGCGCTGCCCCGTGGGATTCCGTGTCGACCGGCCTACCGCGACCCTTCGCGACGAGGCCTGCGCCACGTGCCGTTGGCTCTTCGCGACGCGCCTGATCTCGGCCCGCCACCCCGGGCCCGATCACTTCTTCGCGCTGGATGCGATCCATCCCGAGCTCGCGGGGGACGGCATCGAGCGCGCGCTGGGGCTGGCCCGGAGCTCGACGGTCGAGATCATGGCCCACCCCGACCGCGACGCCACCAACGCGGTGCTGCATTCCGCGTCGTGGGCGACGGCGCTGGCCGGCCTGCGGCTCGGAACCTACGCCGATCTGTCTCGGCTCTGAGTAGGAGCAGCGTGCCGCCAGACGCTGCGCGGGCCACCCTCACCGTCTGCACGATCGCCCTCAACGAGGAGCGACGGCTGC
This sequence comes from uncultured Solirubrobacteraceae bacterium, assembly GCA_963744845.1. Classification (GTDB taxonomy): domain Bacteria; phylum Actinomycetota; class Thermoleophilia; order Solirubrobacterales; family Solirubrobacteraceae; genus Palsa-465. The sequence goes on along the minus strand of CAVUVE010000002.1, from coordinate 69,488 downwards.
CCGCGACTCTGGCCAGCGTCGCGGACATCGCCGACGAGATCATCGTCGTCGACTCCGGTTCCTCGGATCGAACGCTCGAGATCGCCACGGCCGCGGGAGCCCGGGTGATCGTGAATCGCTGGCGCGGCTTCGCCCATCAGCGCAACGTCGCGCTTGACGCCGCGACGGGCGATTGGGTGCTCGAGCTCGACGCCGACGAGCGCGTCACGCCCGAGCTGGCCGCGGAGATCCGTACCTTTCTGGCGCTACCGCCGCCACCCCCGGTCCGTATGGGGGTGGTGCCGATGCGCCACCGCTTCCTGGGCCGGGTCCTCGGCCCGGCCGGGCGCTATCCGTTCTACCGTCATCGCTTCCTCCGCCGCGGGGCGTACCGCCACGACGAGGCGCGGACGGTGCACGAGGGCCTGCGGGCACGTGAGGTGCCCTGGGTGTTCGCGGGCGACCTCGAGCACGAGCTCGCCGGCAACCTCGCCGAGGCGCTGCGCGACACCTGGAGCTACGCCCGCCTGTCGGCACAGTCCATCGGCCGTGTCTCTGACCGAGACCTGCTCGTCGGGGCGGTCGTTCGCCCGGCTGCGAAGTTCGTATTCGCCGTCTTCATCCTGGGCGGCATCCGCGACGGGCTGGCCGGCGTGACCCGGCTCGCCCTCGAGTGCGCGGGTGATGCCGCCACTTGGGTCCTCGCCCGCCGGCGCGGTCCGTGTGGCCCGGAGCGGCCGGTGGGTCACTTCGGGCGCCTCGCCGACACGCAGGGCCCCGCGCATCTCCTGGCGGTGGGCGATCCCCGCGGCCACTGGACGTGGCTGGAGGCGGTGGCAGCGACCGGCGGGCTCGTGTCAGTGGTCTGCGACTCAGCTCATGCGCCCGCGCGCCTGCGCGGCGGCGAGCGCCTGCGGGTGCGCGCGACGTCTGGTGGTCCGCTCGCGATGCTCCGAATGGCCGAGGCGGAGGCGCAGATCTGCCCGATCACCGCCCGGGTTGCGCTGAACCGGACCGGTTCGGTGGTGCTGCGTCTGGCCCCCGGAGTCGGAGGCGAGGTCATCGATCCCGGCCGGGGACCCTCTACGCTTGCCCGCGATGACGCTTCTTCAGATCGACGTGCCCGGTCGGCCTCTCCGTGATGTCGTGCTGCGCGCCGCGTGAGCGCAGCGGCCGTGAGCCAGACCCGCCTTCGGGGACGCCCGATCATCTGCGTCGGGTTCAACGACTGGGACGCGGAGGCATGGAGTAACCAGCAACACCTGATGTCGAGGCTCGCGGCGGCCGGTACGCCCGTCCTGTTCGTCGAGTCGCTTGGACTCCGGCGCCCCCAGGTTGGGTCCGGACGGGACCTGCGCAGGATCGTCAGGCGCCTGGCCACGGGCCTGAGAGCGCCGCGGCGCCGCGGCAACGTGACCGTGCTCTCACCGCTCGTACTGCCGCTCCACGGCCACGCCGTGGTGCGGGCCCTCAATGGGGTCATTCTGCGTCGGCAGGTCACGTTCGCCGCCCGCCGGTTGGGGATGCATCGCCCGATCCTCTGGGCCTATGTGCCCCAGGCCGAGGTGCTCCTGCGTGCGCTGCGTCCTGAGCACATCGTCTACCACTGCGTCGACGACATCGCCGCTCAGGAAGGGATCGACGAGGCGAGCTTCAATGCTGCCGAGTCTCGCTTCGTTCCCGAAGCTGACCTGGTGTTGGCGAGTGCGCCGCCACTGGCCGAGCGCATGCGGAGGCTGAATGACCACGTTGTGCTCGCGCCGAACGTCGCCGACACGGACCTGTTCGCGACCGCCCTGCGACGACGGCCCGCTGGACCGGGCGCTGGCACCGCTGCCCGGTCCGCGAATCGTGTTCGTCGGCGCCGTGGCCGCGCGCAAGGTGGACTTCGATCTGGTCGCATCGATCGCTCGGGCTCGCCCCGGGTGGTCGTTGGTGCTCGTCGGCCCGGTTGGTCTCGGCGACCCCACGACCGATGTGAGCGCGCTTGACGCGCTGGCCAACGTCCATCTGCTTGGCGTCAGGCGCCAAGACGAGCTGCCGGCAATCCTCCGCGGCGCCGACGCGGGATTGATCCCGTACCGCAGCACACGGTTGACCGCAAGCATCTTTCCGATGAAGCTCTACGAATTCCTCAGTGCCGGGGTCCCGCTCGTCGCGACGGGGCTGCCGTCGGTGGCCGGTGTCGACGGCGTCGAGCTGGTCGACGGGGCGCCCGCCGCAATCGATGCCCTCGAGCGCGCTCTGAGCGCAACGCCTGAGCGCCGCCGAGCGCTCAGCGACGCTGCCGCCGCCCACTCGTGGTCAGCCCGGCTGGCCGAGATCGATGCCGCGCTCGCTTAGATGACCGACATCCTGGTCACGTCGATGACCCCCCAGCTGGGCAGCGGGGTCACGATGCGGACCTACGGCGTCACCGCCGCGCTTGCCCGCCTGGGCCCGGTGGAGATCCGTTACGTCGCCTTCGGTGCACCCGCGCCCTCGGCCGAGTACGGGCGGCTGCCCGGGGTGACGCTCACCGCGCTCCATCCCTCCCGCGGTATCGCCCGCAGCGTGGCCTATGCGCGAGCTCGCGTACAAGGGGTACCGCGCGGTCTGGCCCGGGGGGTCTCCGCCGAGCTCGCCGGCGCGGTGTCAGACGTCGGGCCCGAGGTGCGGATCATCGCCGACGGGCCGGTGCCGGCGGCGGCCCTGATGCCGATCGCGCGTCGGCGTCCGGTCACCTACCTGGCCCACAATCTCGAGTCCTCGGGCTTTCGGGGCCCCGATCCGCGCGGGACACTTCGGCGCTTTGAGCGCAGGACGCTCGAGACCTTCGCCGAGTCGTGGATGGCGACACGAGCCGATGAGCAGGGAGCGCGTGCCCTGGCTCCGGGCGCGCGAACGCGTTATGTCCCCAACGTGGTCGATGTCGCCGCGATCGATCCCGTGCCCGCGGCGAGTACTCCGCGGTTGCTGCTCGTCGCTGACTTCTCCTACGGGCCCAACCGCGAGGCGGTCGCCTTCCTCGCCGACTCCGTCATGCCGGCGATCTGGAGCCGGGACCCGGAGGTCCGGCTGCGGCTGGTTGGACGCGGGCTCGACGACCCGCCCGGCGATCCGCGGATCGAAGTGGCCGGCTTCGTGGCGGACGCTGCGCGACGCCTACACCGACGTCGCGGTGGTCCTCGTTCCACTGCTTCGTGGAGGCGGGTCCCCGCTGAAGTTCGTGGAAGGCCTGGCCTACGGGCTGCCCGTCGTGGCCACGACGCACGCCGCCGGACTGCTGGAGGATGGTGCTCCCGGCCGGGATTTCGTCGTCGCCGGCGAGGCCGAGACCTTTGCCGCGGTCGTGCTGGAGCGGCTCGGCGACCCGGACGGATCGGCCGAGCTCGGCGTCGCGGGCCGAGAGCTGGCCCGGCGCTGCTATTCGGTCGAAAGCCTGATCCCGCGTCTGCGAGGCGGGCCCGGTGAATGACCTCTGAGACGGATCACGAGATGACCGAGACGACGGTTGCGATCTCGCGCCGGCGCTTGACCTTGGCCACGATCGTTCAGATCTCAGGGCGCGTCCTGGGGGCCCTGCTCGGCGTCGTCCTGGCGGCCACCCTGGCCCGCTCCCTGAGCCGGCCGGCCTTCGGCGAGCTCGCGCTGGCGCTGGCGATTCTCGGCCTGACCGGGAGCTTCACCGATCTCGGCATGAACGAGATCGCCGTTCGCGAGATGGCACGCGCGCCGGAGCGGCGGGCGCAGATCGCCGGCGCGCTTGCGGCGGCGCAGCTCATCACCGGGATATTCCTTGCCCTGATCGGGGTGGCGGCTGCGTTCGCGCTGATGAGGGGTCACGACGCGCGGCTGATGGTCATCTTCATGATGGCCACTCTGCCGCTCAGTGCGGTCAGTGGGCTGACCGTCGTCTTCCAGGCCCGGCTGCGGCCGGAGCTGGTCATCGGTCCCACCCTGATCCAGAACCTCATCTGGCTGGCCGTGGTCCTGGTGCTGGCGGCGACCGGTGGACCGCTCGAGCTCTATGGCGTCGGTTTCCTGGGTGCCGCCGTGGTGCAGGCGGCGGTGACCCTCGTGCTCGTCTCGGGACTCAGCGATGTGAGCTTCGCCGGAGCCGGTCGGCTGATCGCTGAGCTGCTCAAGTTCGCCTGGCCGATCGGGCTGGCCGGCATCTTCGTCACTGCCTATTACCGGATCGACGCGGTGCTGCTCTTCCACTATCGAGGGGCGACTGCGGCGGCTTATTACAGTGCCGCCTACCCGGTTGTCGACACGCTCCAGATCATCCCGGTCACGGTCAGCGGCGTGCTGCTGCCGTTCCTGGCCGGAGCCGAGCGGGCCGCCGGCAGCGTGGCCCGGGCCCGTCGCGCCTTCGATCTGGCCGTGGCGCTGTTGGTGGCGGTCGCCGTTCCGGTCACGGTGTTCGGAATCATCCTCGCGCCGGGTCTGATCACGCTCGTGTACGGCGGTGCCTACCACCGGTCGATCGTGCTCCTGCAGATCCTGCTCCCGGCGTTCATTCCCATCTGCCTGGGCTACGTGTTCACCAGTCAGCTGATCCTGCACGGCCTGCTGCGGCCATACATCGTCATCACCTTCGCCGGAGCGGTGCTGAACGTCGCCGCCAACGCGATTGGCATTCCGCTGTGGGGGGCGCCGATGGCCGCGTGGTCAACCGTCGGAACGGAAACGGTCGTGCTGAGCGCGATCATTGTGGTGGTGCGGTCGCGGTTGCAGCTTGGCCTGCCCGTCGGCCGTATCGTCCGCTGCCTGGCCGCAACCGCGATCACCGCGGTGATCGTCTGGCTTGTGCGCGCGGCCCCGGTCGAGGTCGGGCTGATCGTCTCCGCCGTCGTCTATCCGCCCCTCCTGCTCGGCTCTGGCGCGGTGACGCTCTCCGAGCTGCGCGCCCTGCTCAGCCGTGAGGCGGCGGCGCACGCTTGATGACCGCGACCAGACCGGCGAGACCAGGAGGTCCGAGACGCATCCTTGTCACCTCGACGCTCTTTCCGCCGGTCGCCGTCGGCGGATACGAGGTCGAGTGCGCTGGGGTGGTCGAGCGGTTGCGTGAGGACCACGAGGTTCTCGTGCTCACTGCGTCCCGAGGCGCGGGTGAGGCTGGGCAGGAGACCGGGGTTCGCCGTACCTTGCCGTTGCTGTCCCCCGATCCCAGAGGCTCACTGCGCGCGCCGGCGGCGGCCCTGCGGGGAGCGCAGATCGCGAGAGACGCGCTGCGCTGGTGTCCGGACCTCGTGTACGTTTGGAACGGCTCGGATATTCCCCAGAGCACCCTCCGCGTGCTCGCCGACAGCGGCGTGCCGATCGCGGTGCGGGTGTGCGAGCACTGGTTCGGACGGCTGTTCAGCGGCGATCAGTTCCTGCGCGAGCTGCTCCCGGCCGACCGGACGGTCGGCCGAGCCGCCTGGTCGGTGCTGTGTCGCTCGGTCAACCGGCTGCCGGTTCTGCGCCTCGATCCCCTGGCCCCGATTCGGATCGCGATCTCGTGGAACTCGGCCGCGATCGCCCGGATGGCCCCTCCTCCGTCATTCGTGACCCCGGTGCTGGAGGAGACGCTTCACTCAGTTCCCCGCTGGGGAGACCTGTTCGCAGGAGTCTCGCGGCAATCACTGCCGACGCGAGACGTCGTGTTCGTCGGCCGAGTCACCCCGTACAAGGGGGTCGATGTGGCGATCGATGCCCTCGCTGTGCTCCGTGCCCGGACCGTGCCCGATGCGCGCCTGATCGTGATTGGCCCCGAGGATGCCGGCTATGGGGACACGCTGCGCCAGCGCGCCGCGGGGCTGGGCATCGCCGACGCGATCGTGTGGCTGGGGGCGCGGTCACCCGAGGACACCGCAGCTGCGCTCGCGGGTGCCGCGGCGCTGATCGTCCCCTCGACATGGGACGAGCCCTTTCCGTTGGTGACCATCGAGGGCGCGCTGGCCCGGGTGCCCGTCGTGGCCTCCGATGTCGGCGGCATCTCGGAGGGGATGCGCGACGAGGAACACGCGCTGCTCTTCGCGCGCGGCGATGGGGCCGGCGCAGCTCACGCGCTCTCGCGAGCGCTCACCGAGACTGCGGCGACGCAGCAGCGGGTCAACCGCGCCTACGCCCACGCGCAGCGATATCGGATCGAGCCGTATCTGGACGCGCAGGCCGAGTTCGTCAGGCGCGCGTACGGAGCGCTGACAAGCCGTCGGTGAACACCGTTGGCGTCGGGGCTCGCCTGACCGCGAGGACCCCCGCGGCGAGGCCCAACAGGGCCGGCCAGCGCTGCGTCTCGGTCAGGAAAGGGGCGGTCAGCATGGCCACCGGGGCCATGATCAACAGCAGCGCAGGCCAGGTGATCGAGATGTCGTCCGGATGCTGTCTGAGAGCTGGCAGCGCTCGCGCGACAAGCGACGCCAGGACGGCGATCACGAGCAGTCCTCCGACGATGCCGAAGCGCAGCCAGGACTGGAGGATCTGGTTGTGGATGTACAGCGGCCCCGGCTCTTCGACGACGAGGCCACCGAGATGGCCGTTGGCGCCCAGGCCGCTGACCGGATGGGCAAGCACTGCCTTGAGGCCGATGCTGATGTCGCTGAGGTGTCCCTGAGTACTCGTGTCGGCCGCCGAGCCCTGGCTCGCCTGCCAGATCGCCGACAGCTGGTGCCCGATCTCGGTCAGGACCGACGGCGCGAAGACCGCCACGCCGGTGAGGATCACCACCAGACCGATCAGCCCGCGCATCACGAGGCGAGCGCGATTCCGGGCGACCACGAGACCAACGAGAAGCGCGACGATCATCGCCGCCCACACGTTGCGCCGCGATGAGAGGACAACGACGAGCAGTGCGGCCGCGCCCAGCCACCAGATGCGTCGCGTACGCGACGCCCGGGGTGCGAGGACGACAGCCACCACGACCGCTCCGGCGGCCCAGCCGGTGGCCGAGTCGTAGAAGATGATGTTCAGCCCGGTCTGCGCCTGCCCCTGTCCGGTCCCGGCCAGGTAGGCGCCGATCAGCGCCATGATCGTGAAGCCCCACTGCATTGCGGTGATGCTGCGCGCCTGCCAGTCCTCCCGCTCGCCGGCCGATGCGCCGATCACGAACGCAAGCACGAAGAGAAGGGCAAAGCGGGCGTCCTGATTGATGGCCGAGGTGAAACCCGAGCCGCCGATCCAGACGGTCGCGACATACCAGAAGCCCATCAGGGCGACGAGGAACAGCGAGGTCGATCCCAGTCGGCGCGGGGGATTGATCACGGCCACCCGAGCGCACGCGACGACCACCGCCAGCGTCAGCAGGCTGACGCGGCTGAAGGTCGTGTAGTACAGCTGGTGCCCGATGAACAGCAGACCACTCCCGCCGGCTCCGAACCCCCCGGGGGTGGCCTCGTCCTCCTGACAGAGGATCAGCAAGGCGAGGATTGTCGGGGCCGGCCAGCGCATCATGGCGACGGCTCCTACGGCGGCGAGCCCGGCCTCGAGCAGCAGCGAGCCGTGCCCCGTGGAGACCGCCAGGCCCGCGCCGGCCGCGAGCAGCGTCCCCGCGAGCGTTGCCCGCGTGACGGACGGAGACGTCGGCGACAGCGTCTCGGTGTCAAGCAGCGGTGAACGTGCGGGTCTCATCACGTCACCGGCCTGGGCCTACGCCGGCGGTCGGTGGGCCGGACCGTGGCCGGAGCTCGCGCTCAACCGAACTTGAGCGCGAGCGGCTTGAACACCGACATCGCCGGCTTCAGTGAGCCGTTCCACCGCAACAGGCCGTAGGCGTCGAACTCGCCGATGCCGCGGTTGGAGTCCTGGTATCGGTAGACGAAGACCGCCTGCACCCAGGTGCGGTAGCGACCCAGGATGTAGCCGAACTGCGCGCGCAGGTCGGCGGCCTGAGCCGCCTCGGACACACACAGGATGTTGTGGTCGCTGCATGTGGTGTAGCCAGTCTCCATGATCCAGAACGGCTTATTCGCCGCATGGTGGCGCACGAATTGGGCGCGCACGTCCTCGATCCGGCGCGTCCGGTCGAAGTTCTTGTAGGGCTGGCCAGCGCGGACCGGCGCCAGGTGCGTGGCGTCGTTGCCATAGAGGTGCGTCGCCACCCCATCGAAGTAGCGGTTCAGGCTCGGCATCGCGCGATAGAGCGCGTCGACCCACCAGGTGAACTGGCCGTGGGCTTCGTGGGTGGCCATGTCGGCCTCCAGCAGCAGTTTCACGTGCCGGTCCACGTGATGGGTGGCGATAGCCGTCGCGCGGACCAGCCGGGCGTAGCGGCCTGGGTCGTACACCCCGGCGTTGCCGTTGCTGAAGTACGGCTCGTTGAGCAGCTCGACCGCGGTGATCGCAGAGCCCTTCAGCCGGGGATGGAGCCGCCAGAACGTCCCGCCGACGCCGTACCGGTGCATGAGCGCCGCTACGAAATTCGCGAACGGGCCCGGGTTGGTCGGGACAGCCCAGAAACTCGGCGCCGCCCACTTCGGCGCGCCCACCAGCTGGGGCACCGTGCGCATATGGCGATCACCCAGCGCGAGCATGTAGTGGTCGTAATAGCTGAAGTTGAACTGGCCGCGACGGGGCTCGATCTGGTTCCAGTAAAACGCGTCCCGGAAATAGTTGGCCCCGGCGTTTTTCTTGTACTGGTCGAGCCTCGGACCGGTGCTCGCCCCGCCGTAGCCGCCGGCACCGTCAGCGAGTCCCACGATGAGCGGGGAGTGGACGGCGACGACTGCCTTGGCGGCAGAGGCGGCGCCGGCGGGGACGCCGCGCGCACTGCTGCTGTATGCGGCACCGCCGGCGACGGCGGCCACCAGGGCCACGACGAGAAGGGCGAGCGAGCGTGTCCGGGACGGACGAGGGAGCGAGTGAAGGCGCATGGGGAGGCTCCGGGTCGGGGCAGGGACGGATGCTGGCTGGCGGCGCATGGACCGCCCGAGCGCCGGACGCGGTGACGTCGGGCAGAAAGGTAGCAGCCTGAATGATGCCCTGCGCCCCCTGCGGGTTGCGCTGTCTGCTTAGTTGGCGGAGAGGGTGGCTTGGGTTTGGAAGAGGGTGAGGGCGGGTTTGGGGGTGGTGGTGTTGGTGGTGAGTCCGTAGGCGTCTTCGATGTTTCCGGTGGGGTTTTGGCCGTCGGTGTAGTGGTAGAGGAAGGCGGCTTGGACCCAGTTGGCCCAGTTGCCGTGGAGGTCGGTGAAGAGGTGGGTGAGGTTGGCGGCTTGTTGGTCGGGGGTGACGCAGTGGGGGTCGGTGGTGCAGGTTGACCAGCCGATTTCGGTGATCCAGAAGGGTTTGTCGGCGGCGCCGTGGTTGATGAATTGCTGGTGGATGTCTTGGATGCGCAGCATGCTGTCGTAGTTGTTGTAGGGCTGGCCGGCGGGCTCGGGGGTCAGGGTGGTGGTGTTGGTGCCGTAGGGGTGGACGGCGACGCCGTCGAAGTAGTGGTTGAGGTCGGGGACGGCTTGGTAGAGGGCGTCGGTCCACCATTGCCAGGTGCCGTTGGCGTCGGGGGCGGATTGCATTTCTGAGGCGAGCAGGAACTTGGCGTTGGGGTCGGTGGCGTGGCCGGCGATGTCGGCGGCTTTGACCAGGCGGGCGTAGTTGCCGGGGTTATAGTCGCCGTTGTCTCCGGTGCTGTAGTAGGGCTCGTTCCAGAGCTCCCAGGTCTGGATGGCGGATCCGCGCAGGGTGGGGTTCTCGGTCCAGAAGCTGCCGTTGGTGCCGTAGCGGGCGATGACGGCGGCGACGTATTGGGCGTAGGCGCTGGGATCAGACGGGATCGCGTTGTAGCTGGCGCCGGCCCAGGCGGGGGTGTGGTACAGGACGGGGAGGATGTGCTCGCCGGCTTGGGCGGCGAGGCGCATGAAGTGGTCGTAGTAGGTGAAGTCAAACTGGCCGGCGGCGGGCTCGATCTGATCCCAGCGGAAGTCCTCGCGCAGCCATTTGGTGTGCGTCTGGGCGGTCACCTGAGCCAGGTAGGGCTGGGTGCTGGCATCCCCCATGCCCGACACGTTGGCGTTGATCCCCACAACCAACCCACCATCGATCGAGCGCGGCGACTTGCCGGGCTTGGGCAGCAGCGAAGCGGCCTGAGCGCGCTTGGTGCTCGTCTTGGCAGCGCAGCGCACGAGCACCCGGCGGCGCACCAGCTTGCCGTGACGACGGACGCGCACCGTGTGGCGGCAGACCCGAGCGGCATGCTTGACCGCGTGACGATGATGACCCGACGCCGCCGAGGCGGTGCCGGCCAACGCCGCGCATCCGAAAAGCACGGCGGTGAGAAAGAGAAGAGCTCGGCGGGGCATGCCAACCCCATCGACCCCTCCACCCAGCACCCATCACAACCACCCCACCCCTGGACACCTGTACGAACACCCCACCCCACCCACCAGTCCCTCGTTCCCCTGACAAGATGAGGGTTCATCGACGGAACCGACCCCGCCAGGTCCGGCTCAACTGAAATCGCGTCTCGCGCCTGCCGGACTGCTGGGACGGCTAGTTGGCGGAGAGGGTGGCTTGGGTTTGGAAGAGGGTGAGGGCGGGTTTGGGGGTGGTGGTGTTGGTGGTGAGTCCGTAGGCGTCTTCGATGTTTCCGGTGGGGTTTTGGCCGTCGGTGTAGTGGTAGAGGAAGGCGGCTTGGACCCAGTTGGCCCAGTTGCCGTGGAGGTCGGTGAAGAGGTGGGTGAGGTTGGCGGCTTGTTGGTCGGGGGTGACGCAGTGGGGGTCGGTGGTGCAGGTTGACCAGCCGATTTCGGTGATCCAGAAGGGTTTGTCGGCGGCGCCGTGGTTGATGAATTGCTGGTGGATGTCTTGGATGCGCAGCATGCTGTCGTAGTTGTTGTAGGGCTGGCCGGCGGGCTCGGGGGTCAGGGTGGTGGTGTTGGTGCCGTAGGGGTGGACGGCGACGCCGTCGAAGTAGTGGTTGAGGTCGGGGACGGCTTGGTAGAGGGCGTCGGTCCACCATTGCCAGGTGCCGTTGGTGTCGGGGGCGGATTGCATTTCTGAGGCGAGCAGGAACTTGGCGTTGGGGTCGGTGGCGTGGCCGGCGATGTCGGCGGCTTTGACCAGGCGGGCGTAGTTGCCGGGGTTATAGTCGCCGTTGTCTCCGGTGCTGTAGTAGGGCTCGTTCCAGAGCTCCCAGGTCTGGATGGCGGATCCGCGCAGGGTGGGGTTCTCGGTCCAGAAGCTGCCGTTGGTGCCGTAGCGGGCGATGACGGCGGCGACGTATTGGGCGTAGGCGCTGGGATCAGACGGGATCGCGTTGTAGCTGGCGCCGGCCCAGGCGGGGGTGTGGTACAGGACGGGGAGGATGTGCTCGCCGGCTTGGGCGGCGAGGCGCATGAAGTGGTCGTAGTAGGTGAAGTCAAACTGGCCGGCGGCGGGCTCGATCTGATCCCAGCGGAAGTCCTCGCGCAGCCATTTGGTGTGCGTCTGGGCGGTCACCTGAGCCAGGTAGGGCTGGGTGCTGGCATCCCCCATGCCCGACACGTTGGCGTTGATCCCCACAACCAACCCATCCGACGCCGGCGGGGGGGTGGGGGTCGTGGTCGTGGTGGTCGGGGTCGTGGTGGTGGTCGTCGCCGTCGTGGTGGTCGTGGTCGGGGTTGTGGTGGTGGCCGTGGGAGTGGTGGTCGGTGGTCGGGGTCGTCGGGGTCGTGGGCGTCGTCGCTGTGACCGGAGATGATGAGGCCGTTGGGGCCGGGGCGGGGGAGACGGTCGGGGTGGGGACGACGGGGGAGGGCTCGCGGATCGGGGCCGAGACGACGGGCGAGGGCTTGGGGGCCGGGCGAGCGGTGACCGGAACCTCGTGGAGCTTGTGGATGCTGACGGCGCGGGCCGTCGGGCAGACACGCACGAATCGGTCGCCACGACGGACGCGGACCGTGCGGCGAGGGCAGACGGTGTTGTGACCGTGTCGGGCGCGCGGGGCTCGGGCGGAGGCCATCACCGGAGCCGCCAGAGCGGCCAGGAGGACAACGAGAGCGGTGAGGATGGAGAGCCGGCGGCGGGGCACGCTCTCGCATCGGCAAGCGATGGCAGACCCGGCGATGACTGAGGCATATGTGGACGGGTGTTGGACGAGCCGATCGAACGAACGTCCACGAGTGGCGCCAGTGCCGCCCTGGGTTGGTGCCGTCCGCGGACGATCATGTGAGGAACCTGACCCAGCGGTGTCAGGGCTTGCCGATCGGCCGCGGCAGACAGGGGGCTGGTACGTTGCGGCCCGTGGACGACGAGGGATCGCGCCATCTCGGTATCGACCGCGCAGCGTTTGCCCAGCGGGTCCGTGAAGTCACCAACCTCGGCATCGAAACGGCCGGGCACCATCCCTTTCGGGTCTACACGCCGTCAGCGTGGCGTCACTACACGCGCCGCTTGGCCGTGCTGGACCGGTTGAAATCTCTGGATTTTCAATCAGCGCTGGACGTTGGCTGCGCCGAGGGCTTCTTCATGGATGCGATCGCGCGGAGCCGCGGCTGCGAGGTGTGGGGCGTTGACCTGTCGGAGGCGGGGGCCCGGGTCGCACGGACGCGGTATGGCCTTCCGGTCGCCGCGGCACAGGCGACCGCGCTGCCCTTCGCCGACGGTGCATTTGACCTGGTCTATTCCACCGAGGTGATCGAGCACGTCCTGGACCCCGAGGCGATGCTCGCCGAGATGCGGCGGGTGGCCCGGCGCCATGTGCTCGTCACCACCCTCGTCAGCCAGACCGATCACGCGCACGCACCCGACTATGAGGTCACCGGCGAGGGCCACGTCAACGATTTCGACCTTCCCGCCATCCAGCGCCTGTTCGGTGAGAGCGTCGACATCCGCACGTTTCGCAACAACAGCACCTTCGCGCTGCTGACCGTTCTCGGCCGCCACCTGCCTGCCGGCTTCCGCGACGCCTTCTACCGGCTCGACCTTGCCGTCGCCAAACGCTGGGGCGCCCCTCACCACCGGGTCAAGCCACTGCGCAACCGCGACTGGCTGATCGTCGCCGAGGCCCGCGCCACACAATCACACGCAGCCCAGTGGCGCTGCCCGCACTGCCACGGACCATTGGCCGAGACCGACCGCGGGCTCTGCTGCGAGACCGACGAGCTCCTGTTCCCATTTGCCGCCCCCGGCGTCCCGGACTTCGTGTCTGAGCAGACCAGCCCCCGCGGCGCCGCTCAGTAGCGAAGCGCGCCAGCCCGGCCGCTCAATCAGGCGCCTGCGCGAGCGGGATGCGCAAACCACCCAGGAGCCACCGGGCGAGGGCCATCCGGGCCCAGCCGCCAGTGGCCGGGGCTGGTCTCGGTGAAGCCGCAGCTGGGGTAGAGGCTCGCGGCGGGACCGTTGCGGTCGGTCGGGATGAACGGTGCGTCGATCGTCTGGCCGGCGGTAGCGGCCAGGACATCCGCGAGCACGTATTGCTCCAGGCCAAAGCCCATCGCGCGGCAGCTCATGATGAAGCTGTCGATCTCGATCGCATCGGGGTGATGGCGCAGCACGGCGACGGCGACGACGCCGAGATCGCCGAAGCGATCCTGCAGCGACGCGACGCGAACGCTGGTGGCGGGATCTGCGAGGAGCTGATCGATCTCAGCGGGCGAGCGTCGCCGGGTGGTGGTGTTGAACTGGCTCGTGCGCTGGATGAGCTCGAGCAAACGGTCACGGTCGCCGTCGTCGGCGCTGCGCACGTCGGCGACGAGATCGAGCGAGCGCATCATCTGCCCATAGTCGTGCTCGCGGCCGCCGAGGGCTCTGCGTCGCTCCGCGCTCTCCCGGTACATCTCAGTGCGTCGGCGGGCCTCGGGGGTCTGCCGGGTCGAGGGGAACTCCAGCCACTGCGCCAGCGCCTCATCGGTGAGCGGGTCGGTCGCGTCCAGAGCACGGACGCCCGGCACGTTCTCGCACACCAGGGCACGCTCGACCGGATTATCGTCGAGGAGCACGAACGCCTCCGGGCTCAGGTCCAGCGAGGTGATCGCCTCACTGACGTTGTCGGGCTTGGGCCGCCAGTTGACCTGGTGCAGCACGAAGTCCTCGAAATCCAGCGACAGCTCGTCCCAGCGGATACTGCTCGGGTCGTTCTTGCTGAGCGCCACGAGCAGGACGCCCGCATCGCGCAGACGCTTGAGTTGCAGCTGGCGGTCCCGATAATGGCGGACGGGGCCGTCGGCCATCACACCCTCCCAGAGGGTGTGATCGAGGTCGACCAGCAGGGCCTTGGCCTTGCCGAGAAGTGAGTGCGCAGTGAGCGTGCGCTCATAGACGTCGGCCAGGACATCCCCGAAGCGCGAATGATGGGCGTAGGCACCCTCGAAGCCGGGGCCGAGCACGGGCGCGCCCGTCCGGCGTAGTCCACCGTTCGCAGCGACGATCGCGTCCTCGTCGACCATGATCGTGTTCTCGGTCGCGCTGACGAGTTCGGCCACGCGTGCGTTGATCGCGGCGATCAGCTTGGTCCGGCCCGGCCGTTGGGCAGGAATCCAGCGGTGGCGAAGCACCCGCGGACCAAGCGGCAGACCACAGCTGCTGTGAACGAGGATCGTCGCGTCGGTGACCGCGCGGATCGCCTCGATGCTGCTGGCGAGCATCGCGACCAGCGCCTCGACGGCGGCGGGATCAGGGCCCTTCAGCCCGCGCGCTTGACCGAGCAGCGCCGCGTACGCGGGTAGCCCGCTGAAGCTGAACATGGATAGCCCGACGAGCGCCGGCGGAGCCTGGGAGATCGACCGTCTCACGACCTCGGGGTCCAGCGGCTCGACTCCCGAGGAGAAATAGACGTGGTCGCTGTCGAGCATCCGCCCTGTCCGGACGGCGTAGCGTCCGCTGAGAAAGCACCGCAACTCGGTGAACAGGCAGTCCCCGACGAACAGCACTCGCGGATCGTCGGACTCGGGCGGCCGCGTGAGGGGCGCGTGCAGCGCGTCGAGTGCGGCCCGGGTCTGAGACGGTGACACGGTGCCCTCGAGCAGCTGCGCCATCCGAGCCGCCTCGCCGCTCAGGCGCGCCGCGAACATCTGCGCGCGCTGCTCTCCATCCAGCGCCTTCGGTAGGTAGGCCGCCCGCGCTTCCCGATACGCCGCGACATGCACCGCAGAACCGCTCAACGCACGCTCCAGCATCAGTGACAGCGGCCCGAGGTACCCGCGACGCACGGCCTCCTGGTCGACGTCGATCTCCTGACCGAATGTCGGACCTTCGGTTCCGAGCTCCTCCCATAGGGCAAGGATCGCCTCCCGCCGGGAGCCCACTGCCTCAGCGACGTCGGGCCATGCGCGGGCCTGGGCCGATTCGCTGCGATCGGCGGTGCTCGTGCTCACTCCTACAGCCTAGGCGAGTTCTCGGGACGGCATGGATCCGTCCGGGCTGCCTGAGTTGGCGGAGATTGAGCTCGCCGCGTCCGTGCAAGGCCTAGCTTGTCGCGCGTCAGAACGAACGGTAGAAGTTCCATTCTGGCTCGTACTGAGCAATCTTTCGGAAGTAGCGGTCTTGGCGGTGAAGCGGCCTGCGGCGAACCCTCGCTGCAAGCTGGTCCCGAAGCGGGGCAGTCGAGCGCAAGCCGACATCGATCTCCTCGTAGCGGCGATGGCCAAGGACAAAGTCGATGACGCGCGTGATCGACTTCATCCAGCAATCGTTGAAGCCGATGACGCCGCCCTCGTCGAGCATCTTGTCCAGGTAGAAGAAGTCCAGGAGCACGTAGTCGAAGGTGTGCCAGCCGTCGATATAGGCAAACTGGATGCGCTGACCGTCCCCTACCAGGCGCGGCAGCGCCGTGAAATCGGGCTCGTTGAGCAGGAGATGCCGGTCCGCAAATCCGGCCTTCTCAACGGCGCGTCTGCCGGCGCTCGTGTAGTCGGCCTCTTGGCACGGGTCGATGGAGGTGAGATGTGCGTTGCACCCACCGAGGATCGCCAGCGATGAGGTGCCGAATGCCATCCCGATCTCGATCGCGCTGCTGGGCTCTAACTGGCGTACGCAGCGCTGAAGGGCAGCGGCGTAGGCCTCGCTGATGTTGGAATGCAGCCGCTCTCCCGTCGGAGCCGTTCCCGTTGCGAGCATCTCCTCAAGCAGCGGCGGCTGGAGCGGTGTCGTCCTGACAGGCAGTCAGTCCTCCCCGGTGGATTTGAACCTGCTCGCCGGTTCACGAGCGCGCCGGCGATGCTTGCACAAAATAGCTCGCCGTCTTCCGACCTGCGTGAGAAGCGGACGTTTTCAGATCGTCCGGGTCACCGGAACTGATGGATCCGTCGGCTGGCTTAGTTGGCGGAGAGGGTGGCTTGGGTTTGGAAGAGGGTGAGGGCGGGTTTGGGGGTGGTGGTGTTGGTGGTGAGTCCGTAGGCGTCTTCGATGTTTCCGGTGGGGTTTTGGCCGTCGGTGTAGTGGTAGAGGAAGGCGGCTTGGACCCAGTTGGCCCAGTTGCCGTGGAGGTCGGTGAAGAGGTGGGTGAGGTTGGCGGCTTGTTGGTCGGGGGTGACGCAGTGGGGGTCGGTGGTGCAGGTTGACCAGCCGATTTCGGTGATCCAGAAGGGTTTGTCGGCGGCGCCGTGGTTGATGAATTGCTGGTGGATGTCTTGGATGCGCAGCATGCTGTCGTAGTTGTTGTAGGGCTGGCCGGCGGGCTCGGGGTTCAGGGTGGTGGTGTTGGTGCCGTAGGGGTGGACGGCGACGCCGTCGAAGTAGTGGTTGAGGTCGGGGACGGCTTGGTAGAGGGCGTCGGTCCACCATTGCCAGGTGCCGTTGGTGTCGGGGGCGGATTGCATTTCTGAGGCGAGCAGGAACTTGGCGTTGGGGTCGGTGGCGTGGCCGGCGATGTCGGCGGCTTTGACCAGGCGGGCGTAGTTGCCGGGGTTATAGTCGCCGTTGTCTCCGGTGCTGTAGTAGGGCTCGTTCCAGAGCTCCCAGGTCTGGATGGCGGATCCGCGCAGGGTGGGGTTCTCGGTCCAGAAGCTGCCGTTGGTGCCGTAGCGGGCGATGACGGCGGCGACGTATTGGGCGTAGGCGCTGGGATCAGACGGGATCGCGTTGTAGCTGGCGCCGGCCCAGGCGGGGGTGTGGTACAGGACGGGGAGGATGTGCTCGCCGGCTTGGGCGGCGAGGCGCATGAAGTGGTCGTAGTAGGTGAAGTCAAACTGGCCGGCGGCGGGCTCGATCTGATCCCAGCGGAAGTCCTCGCGCAGCCATTTGGTGTGCGTCTGGGCGGTCACCTGAGCCAGGTAGGGCTGGGTGCTGGCATCCCCCATGCCCGACACGTTGGCGTTGATCCCCACAACCAACCCACCATCGATCGAGCGCGGCGACTTGCCGGGCTTGGGCAGCAGCGAAGCGGCCTGAGCGCGCTTGGTGCTCGTCTTGGCAGCGCAGCGCACGAGCACCCGGCGGCGCACCAGCTTGCCGTGACGACGGACGCGCACCGTGTGGCGGCAGACCCGAGCGGCATGCTTGACCGCGTGACGATGATGACCCGACGCCGCCGAGGCGGTGCCGGCCAACGCCGCGCATCCGAAAAGCACGGCGGTGAGAAAGAGAAGAGCTCGGCGGGGCATGCCAACCCCATCGACCCCTCCACCCAGCACCCATCACAACCACCCCACCCCTGGACACGTGTACGAACACCCCACCCCACCCACCACGACTGGGCGAGCCGGGGACGCGAGTGGGGCTATCTATCGCCGCCGAGCGGGGCTCAGCGTTTGACGGGAAGCTTGAAGGCTGCCTCGCGCTTACGCCGGGCGTCTGGGCTGTCGCTGTCGCGAAAGCGCAGCAGCTCGGCCACCGTGAGCAGCAGAATCTTGATGTCGAGCTTCAGCGACCAGTTGGCGATGTAGTAGTTGTCCCACTCGATGCGGTCAGCGATCGAGGTCTGGCCGCGGAGGCCGTGAACCTGGGCCCACCCGGTGATCCCGGACTTGACGCGGTGACGGTCGTCGTAGCGCGCCACGTCACGCGCGAACAGCGCCGCGTACTCGGGACGCTCGGGACGGGGGCCGACGAGGCTCATGTCACCGCGCAGCACGTTGAGTAGCTGCGGCAGTTCGTCGATCGAGAGCGCGCGCAGCCAGCGCCCGACCCAGGTTCGGCGGTCGCTCCCCTCAACGCCGCCGGGGGCCATGCCCGGCTCGAGCTCGAAGTCGTAACTGCCGCCCGCCGCGTCCGAGATGGCGGGGCGCATCGTGCGAAACTTGAGCAGGTCGAACTCGTGGCCGTCGCGGCCGACGCGGCGCTGGCGAAACAGGAGCGGGCCGCGCGAGGTCGTCAGGACGGTCAGGGCGATCAACGTGAGCACCGGCGAGAGCAGGACGAGCCCGATCAGAGCGACCCCGCGATCGATCAGGTGCTTGACCGCGAACTGCCAGCCATACGGGTTGATCGAGTTCAGGGTCAGCAGGGGCAGGCCGCCGACGTGGTCGAGCGTCGCTCGCTCGTTGATCGATTCGTACAGCCGCGGAATCAACGACACGCCGACGCCGAGCTGTTCGCACTGGCGCACGATCCCGACCAGCCCGTGATCGGGTTCTCCGCTGAAAGCGAGGATCACGTGACGGGCACCGGTGCCTCGTAGCGCCTCGCGGAGATCATCCGGGCCTCCGAGCACGGGCAGCAGCGATCCGTCCTCGCCGGCGACGGGCAATGGGTTGGCGTCCAGGAAGGCGACCGGGCACAGCCCATATCCGGGCTCCGCGAACAGCCGCATCGCCAGATGAGTCCCGATCATCCCGGCGCCCACGATCAGCGTCGGGACCGAGAAGGCCTCCGAGCGCATCGCGCGACGCCGCGCCGAGACGAGGGCCGCCCGCGCGAGGCCGAGGTAGAGAAGAGCGAATATCCACAGCCGGACGGTGATCCCGAGGGGACGTGTGCTCCCGAGCACCGTGTCCATCGTCAGGGTGAGCATGACCGAGAGCGAGACGACCCCCAGGACATTCATGATCGTGTCCACGATCGAGGCGTTGAGGCGGTCGTCTGGCGCCCGGCGCGCCCGAATCGCGATCACGACGATGAACGGGAAGATTGAGGCCAGGACCCGATCGCCGACGGAGGTGCCGGGGCTCTGGTAGCCGAACACCGCTATCCCGACCGCGACATAGAGCACGATGAAGTCGACGATCAGCCGTAGCCGCAGCCAGTGCCGCTCGTCGAGCAGCCGCATCGCTGCGCGCGCGGCTCGGCTCGAGTCTGAGCGCGGACGAGGACCGAACAGGACACCGGATCGGACGCGCGCGAGGGCGCTGCGGCTTCGGCGTCGACATCGACGCTGGTCAGAAGAGGTCTCGTCCTTGACTTCATGACCCTCGGCTGCTCCCACCAAGACCGGGTTTCATTCCCTACCAGCCCGTTCGTTTCGTTGCCCGTCACCCCGTTGTACCCATCCGGGTCCGATTCGATTCTAGCGCGCGCGGCCAGGATCTTCGAGATCGGGAGGGGCTCTTCTTGATGTTCCATCGTACGCTCGCTATCGGTCGCCATGCGCCGGCGCCCGAGGCTGTCGCTGTGGCCTGGACGGACGGGCGATGGAGGGGGGGCCAGCTAGCCTGCGCGGGCGTGCTGATTTCGCCCGTTTGTCACAGCGATGGCGCCGGCGGCGCTGAGCGGTATCTGAATCTGCTGTACCCTCGGCTCGTCGAGCACGGGTTCCGCGCTCACCTGATCGGTTCGGTCCCGGATTGGCCCCTGCCCGAGACCCCGATCGCGTTTACGCCGAAGTGGTCGCGGCGGACGACGCTCAAGCAGCTCGCGCATATCGCGGCCGAGCGACGAGCGGTCGCTGCCGTCGCGGACGAGCTGGCGCCCGGGCTCTTCCATGCACAGTTCAAACGGGAGCAGATCGGGCTGACCGATGTGCTCGTCAGGCGGGCGCCTGTCGTCTGGACCGAGCACGGGCGGTTCCCGGGCGGTCGGCTCGAGAAGGGGTTGGCGGCCGGCTACCGACTCGCATCGCGGCGCGTGGGGGCGATCATCTGCGTCTCGCGGGCCGTCGCCGAGCAGCTCGGCGGGATCGTCGGGTCGTCGGTGCGCCTCGAGGTTGTGCCCAACGCCATCGACACGACCACGATGCATCCGGCCACGCCTGGGGACCGCGCTGCCGCCCGAGCGCAGCTGGAGGTTCCCGCCGACGCCCGCGTGGTGGCGTGGGTCGGGCGGATGACGGAGGGCAAGCAGCCGGTGCTGGCCGCGCAGACGGGAGCTCGTCTGGACGGAGTGATGCTGATGGCGGGCGCCGGGCCCCTGTCCGCAGAGATGGCCGCGCGAGCGGACGGTCAGGCCGTTCGCGTCTTGGGCCACCTCGCGGACCCGAGCGTCGTCTACCAAGCCGCCGATGCGTTCCTGTTCACCTCGAACGGCCGAGGCGAGGGGTATCCCGTACAGCGTCTTGGAGGCGGCCGCGTACGACCTGCCGATCGTCGTCAACGCCGGGGCGGGCATCGGCGACGAGTTGCGCTGCGCAGCCGTGACGGTGGCCGAAGATTCGCCTGAGGCGCTGGCCGACGCCCTCATGGCCGCGGCGTCGCGGGGCGAGTCGCGTGCCTGGGCCTGCGAACACGATCTCGTGCCGTGGGCTGCGCGGCATGCCAAGATCTTCGCGTCGCTTCACGGCTCATCCTGACCGATGCATCCACTTTGTCGCTCGGGCGCCTGACATCGATGAGACGCGGCATGCGTGCTGCCCAGGCTGGAGGGCGTGCTCGGGCCGGAAGCGCCAACGGCCTGCTGCGCGCCCTCGATGCGGCAGTCGGGCCCGCGCTCCTGCGGCTGATCGATCGCCTACGACGTTCCCGACCTCGACCGGTCAATCCCCGGCGGATCGGATTGATGAAGACCACCGGCATCGGTGACATGGTGCTCGCCAGCGCGGTGGCCCGCGATATGCAGGACGCGTTCCCGCACGCTTCGCTGGTGCTGTTCGCGGGACCCGGCAACGACCAGGTGGCCCAGCTCGTCGAGAACGCGACGGTCGTCACCCTGCCCACCGCTCGTCCGTGGCGGGCGATTCCAGTCATCCGCGCAACCCCGGTCGACATCTTGCTCGATCTCGGGCAGTGGACCCGGCTCGAGGCTCTGTACGCCGCTCTTTCACGGGCCCGATGGACGGTCGGCTTTCGCACCCCGGGGTTTGACCGCCACTTCGCCTATGACGAGAGCGTCCTTCATTCCGACCAGATCAGCGAGCTGGAGAACTTTCGCGCCGTCGCTCGCGCGGCCGGCGCGACACCACGCGCGCAGCCGCGGTTTTTCCAGCGAGACGTGGTCTATGAGCCGCCGACGGCCGACCCGTACGTCGTCTTTCACCTGTGGCCCGGTGGATTTCGCAGCGAACTGCGCGAGTGGCCGGCTGCCTCATGGCGCGAGCTGGTCGATCGCGTCCGCGCCGCGGGCTACCGCGTCGTCCTCACCGGAGGACCAGACGACGTCGAGCGCACGCGCCGGTTCGAGCGCTCGTGCGACACGCCGGAGGTCATCTCGATTGCCGGCCGCTATTCATTCGCTGAGCTGGTCGGCGTCCTCGCCGCCGCCCGGTGCGTGGTGAGCGTCAACACGGGCCTGATGCATCTCGCCGCCGCCGCGGGGGCGCCGACGATCGCCCTGAACGGCCCGACCTCAGAGCTACGTTGGGGGCCGGTGGGAGACCGTGTCGTCAGCATCAATTCCAGCTTGCCGCGCTGTGGCTTTCTCAACCTGGGCTTCGAATACGAGGGACACCGCACCGATTGCATGTCGGGGATCGACGTCGACCGCGTCGCCGAAGCTACTCTCAGGGAGGCCCATGCCTGATGCACCTGCGTATGACCGCCGGCGGCTGAAGGCGCTCGGCGTCGATCCCGATGCGGTCGTGCGTGCGGCGGAGCTTCTCATCACCGCGCTGCGCACCGGGGGCAAGGTCCTGGTGTTCGGCAACGGAGGCAGCGCCGCCGACGCCCAGCATCTGGCCGCCGAGCTCGTCGGTCGCTTCGAGCGCGAGCGCCCTGGGCTGCCTGCGATCGCTTTGACCGTCGACTCCTCCGCGATTACGGCGATCGCCAACGATTACGGGTTCGAGCGGGTGTTCGCACGCCAGGTCGAGGCGCTGGGCCGGGCCGGCGACGTCGCCATCGCCATCAGCACGAGCGGTGAGTCTGCCAACGTGCTCGCGGGACTGGACGCCGCGCGCGCGCGTGGGATAAGGACGATTGGTCTCTGCGGCCGGGCGGGATGCTCGGTCTGCGAGCGCAGCGACGTCGCCGTGGCGGTGTCGGCCTCCTCGTCCGCGGTCGTCCAAGAGGCGCACCTCGTGATCTACCACACCCTCTGCCGGGCTCTGGACGCAAGCTTTGATGGCGACACGGACCTGAGGACGCGTCCGCCCGGGAGCGTCGTCACCCTCGACGAGCTCCTCCGGCTCAGGCCGGGATGGCGAGCCGCCGGCCGGACGGTGGTTTGGACCAACGGCTGCTTCGACGTCCTGCACGCAGGACACCTGGCCAGCCTCGCCGCTGCCCGCGAGCTCGGTGACGTGGTCGTCGTCGGTGTCAACGATGACGCGTCGGTCACGCCGGCTGAAGGGACCCGGCCGGCCGGTGGTCCCGGTGCAGGACCGAGCGGCCCTGCTCGCCGCGCTGCGCTACGTCGACTACGCCGTCGTCTTCGGAGAGGACACGCCCGAGGCAGTGCTCTCGCGCCTTCAGCCGGATGTCGCCGCCAAGGGCGTGGAATACGACGGCCCGGACGGCAAGCCGATCCCCGAGCGGGCGATCGTCGAGGGCTACGGTGGCCGGGTCGTGTTCCTCCCGCTGGTGGAGGGGCGCTCGACCACTGCGCTTCTGAACGCGCGTGAGCGATCCCTCGCCGTGACCGGCGAACGACGGCGCCGTGCGGTCTTCCTCGACCGGGACGGCACGCTCATCGAAGACGTGGGTTACCCGCGCGACCCGGCCACCGTCGTCGATGCTCGATGGAGCTCCCTCCACCTTGCGCGAGCTGAGTCGGCGCGGATTCGCTCTCGTGGTCGTCTCCAATCAATCCGGCATCGCGCGCGGCCTCGTCACGACCTCCGAGGCCGCGGCGGTTCACGAACGTTTCGTCTCGCTGTTCGCCGCCGCCGGCGTGCACTTCGATGCCGTCGCCTACTGCCCGCACGGTCCCGCCGACGGCTGCGACTGCCGCAAGCCCGCGCCCGGGATGCTGCTTGACAGCGCCGCCAGGCTCGAGCTCGATCTGGCGGGATCGTTCATGGTCGGGGACAAGGCCTCGGATATGGATGCGGGCAGACGGGCCGGGTGCCAGACGATCCTGATCGCAACGACGTGGGGCCCGGACCGCGCCGCGCAGGGGACGGACGGCGTCGCGTCGAACTGGTCGGCCGTGGGCAGCCTCATCCGCGACGCGGCGCCGGCGTGACTTCGGAAGTCGATGCCCTGACCGGCGCCCGCGTGCTCGTCGTCGGCGACGTGATGCTCGACGAGTATGTGTGGGGAGACGTGCGGCGCATCTCCCCCGAGGCGCCCGTGCCGGTCGTCGAGATCACTCGCCGCAGCCACGCCCCGGGAGGAGCCGCCAACGTTGCCGCGGGCGTCATCGCGCTCGGCGGGGTCCCGGCGGTCATCGGCGTCATCGGTGCCGATGCCGCCGGCGACCGGCTGCGCGGGAGTCTCGAGGCGGTCGGAATCGATCTGTCCGGCCTGGTGCTCGACGCCACCCGCCCCACGACGAACAAGACGCGGTTCATCGCCCGGGCTCAGCAGGTGGTGCGCGCCGACGAGGAGGACCGCAGCGCGCTCGGAGAGGGGCTGGTCGCGCAGCTGCTGTCCAACGTCGAAGCGCAGCTGGGCGTCAGCGACTGCGTCGTGCTCTCGGACTACGGCAAGGGGGTGATCACCGACTCAGTAGCCCAGAGCGTGATCAGCGCGGCGCGCGCGGCGTCGACACCGGTCGTCGTGGATCCCAAGGGCCTTCGGTTCACCAAGTACGCCGGGGCCACCGTCATCACCCCCAACGATCTCGAGCTCGCCCAAGCCGCGCACGTCCAGATCAGTTCCCACGCCGAGCTCATCGCGGCGGCCGAGCGGCTCGCCGCCGAGTGTCAGGCGAACCTGCTGGTCACCCGGGGGGCGGCGGGGATGACGCTCGTCGGTCTCAGCGGACGGCTCGATGTCCCCGCGCGCGCACGCGACGTGTTCGATGTCACCGGCGCCGGGGACACGGTCGTGGCGGTACTCGCCGTCGCCTTGGCGCGCGGACGGGGGCTCAAGGAGGCCATGGTCCTCGCCAATGCCGCCGCCGGCGTCGCCGTCGGCAAGGTGGGAACCGTCGCCGTCACCACCGCCGAGCTTGCCGGCGCCCTGGCGTCCTGAACGGCGGCCTGCCACGGGGCGCTCCCGCGGCGCTCCTCTCCGCTGACGCGCCGCGCCCGGTTTGGCGATCGCGCTGGGTTACCATGGGTGGTCTCCCCGGCGCGCCGACGCGCCAGAACACCGGACTCGGAAAGGAGGCGGACGCTATGCGTGCGGTTGACGCACTCATGAAATGCTTGAAGGCAGAGGGCGTGGACGTCGTATTCGGCCTACCGGGCGGCGCCAATCTTCCGACCTACGACGCCTTCTACGACGCGGGGATTCGTCACATCCTCGTCCGACACGAGGCCGGGGGCGGCCACGCCGCCGAGGGATATGCGAAGGCGACCGGCAAGGTCGGCGTCGCGCTGGGGACCAGCGGTCCCGGAGCGACCAACCTGGTGACGCCGATCTGCGACGCGATGATGGATTCCGTGCCGGTGGTGTTCATCACCGGTCAGGTCCGCACGGACCTGCTCGGCACCGACGGCTTCCAGGAGGCCGACACGATCGGGATCACGATGCCGATCGTCAAGCACAGCTTCATGATCCAGGATCCGCGAGAGCTGCCACGCACGCTTCACGAGGCGTTTCACGTGGCCCGAACCGGGCGCCCGGGACCAGTGGTGGTCGACATCCCGCAGGACCTCAGCCGGGCGGACATCCCGTACGAGCCGGTCACCGACGTGCATCTGCCCGGCTATCAGCCCACGACCGAGGGCAACCAGAAGCAGATCCGCCTCGCCGCCAAGGCGCTGGCCAACGCGCGCCGTCCCGTGATCTACGCGGGCGGCGGCGTCATCGCCGCCGGCGCCGCGTCCGAGCTGACCGAATTCGCGGTCGCCGGCCATCTCCCGGTGACCTGCACGGTGATGGGCCTCGGTGCCTTCCCCGCCCCGCACGAGCAGTGGCTCGGCATGCTCGGTATGCACGGGACGCGGACCGCCAACTACGCGATGGACGAGGCGGACCTGATCGTCGCGATCGGCGCGCGATTCGATGACCGGATCACCGGCAAGCTCTCGGAGTTCGCGCCGCGGGCCAAGTTCGTTCACATCGATGTCGATCCGGCCGAGATCTCCAAGAACGTTCCGGCCCATATCCCGATCGTCGGCGACGCCCGAAACATCGTCTCGCGGCTGAGCACCGAGTACCAGGCGCTCGCCCCGGACCCGGCGCGGCTGGAAGAGTGGTGGTCTCGGATCCGGATCTGGCAGGAGCGCCACCCCCTCGCCTACGCCGACTCCGAGGATGCCGAGATCAAACCCCAGTACATGGTCCAGGCGCTGTATGAGGCCACCGGCGGCGACGCGATCATCGCCAGTGACGTCGGCCAGCACCAGATGTGGACCGCTCAGCACTTTCATTTCGCCAAGCCGCGCCGGTGGATCAACTCCGGTGGCCTGGGCACGATGGGCTTCGGCCTGCCGGCGGCGCTGGGAGCGAAGATCGGCTGCCCGGATGAGACCGTGGTCTGCATCAGCGGTGACGGCTCGGTTCAGATGAACATGCAGGAGCTCGCGACCTGCGCCCAGGAGGGCATTGCGATCAAGGTGTTCATCATGAACAACGGCTACCTCGGCATGGTCCGTCAGTGGCAGGAGCTGTTCTGGGACAAGCGCTACAGCCAGGTGGATATGGGCAGTTACCCCGACTTCGTCAAGGTTGCCGACGCCTACGGGGCCGCCGGCTTCCGCTTCACCGACAAGCGGACCCTGGTCGATGACATGCGCGCCGCACTGGCCACCGAGGGGCCGGTGCTCGTCGACGTGCGGGTCACGCGCGAGGAGAATACGTATCCGATGATCCCCGCCGGCCAAGCCGCGCGGGACATGGTCGGTTAGGGAAGGCATGATGTCGAACACCAGCTTCAGACGTCCGATCCGGATTCCCTGCGGGGGGGTGCACCATGGGTGAGCCGGCAACCAAAGACGTGCTGTCCCTGGACGAGCTCGATGCCGCGGTGGGCCTGCGCACCGGCCGCAAACACATCCTGGCCATCCTCGTCGAGAACAAACCGGGTGTCCTCACCCGAATCGCCGGCCTGTTCGCACGCCGCGGCTTCAATATCGACACGCTCGCGGTGGGCCCGACCGACGACGACGCGGTGTCGCGCATCACGCTCACCCTCGACGGCGCCGTTCACTCCATCGATCAGGTCACCAAGCAGCTCCACAAGCTGATCAACGTCCTGAAGATCCGCGATCTCGAGCCGGAGGAGACGCTGGCCCGGGAGCTGGCCCTGTTCAAGGTCAGCGCCGATGCGGCGGCGCGCGCCGAGGTGATGCAGCTCTGTGAGATCTTCCGCGCCAAAGTGGTCGACGTCAGCAAGCGGTCGGTCGTCGTGGAGGTCACCGGCACCGACGACAAGGTCACGGCGTTCGAAAACCTCGTCCGCCCGTTCGGACTGATCGAGATGGCACGGACGGGTGAGATCGCGATCTCACGCGGGCGC
Organism: uncultured Solirubrobacteraceae bacterium; assembly: GCA_963744845.1. Lineage (GTDB taxonomy): Bacteria > Actinomycetota > Thermoleophilia > Solirubrobacterales > Solirubrobacteraceae > Palsa-465. The sequence goes on along the minus strand of CAVUVE010000002.1, from coordinate 42,815 downwards.
GGCGAGACCTAGCTTTCCCGCCCACGTCCGGCGCGAGGTTCGGCCTCCCAGGACTCAACTTTTCGAGCCGACCTGCCGAATACACTTTGCAGATGGCCGTACACGTCGGATCCGACCTCGCGGAAGTGCAAGCCGTGGACGCGTCGATCGACACGCACGGCGAATCGCTACCTGAGCCGGATCTAGACCGAAGAGGAACGCGATGAGTGCCCGGATGGACACGAGACAGGCCACGACGCCGTTCGCCGACGAGGACGCCACGGGCGCCGTCGTCATCGGGGAGACGGCGCGATGAGCGGCGCGATCGAGGCCGGGGTTCGTCAGGTGCTCGCGCAGCACGCTCGCCTGCCGATGGAGATCGACTCGGTGTCCGATCACGATGACCTCTTTCAGTTGGGGATGTCCTCGCACGCCAGCGTCAGCGTGATGCTCGGCCTGGAGGACGCCTTCGACGTCGAGTTCCCGGACAACATGCTCAAGCGCAGCTTGTTCGAGAGCATCTCGGCGATCAGCGAGGCCCTGCGCACGCTTGCAGCCGATGTGCCGGCATGAGCGTCGCCGTCGCCGACACGCAGACTCTGTGTGACGCGGTCCGTGAGATTGCCGTGGAGGTGGCGGCGGTCCATGCCGACGACGTCGATCGTCGAGGTCGTTTCCCCGCCGAGACGATCGATGCGCTGCGCGAGGCCGGCGCCCTCGGCGCATTCGTGCCGGTGGCGCTGGGGGGCGGCGGGGTATCGCTGCGAACCCTCGCGCACTGCTGTTTGCAGCTCGGACGGGTCTGCGCGTCGAGCGCCATGGTGTTCGCCATGCACCAGATCAAGGTCACGTCGCTGACCCGCCACCTTGACGCCGGATCCTTCTTCGAAAGCTTCCTCGCCGATGTCGCGACTGACGGCCGGCTGATCGCTTCGGTCACCTCAGAGATCGGCACGGGCGGCGATATGGGCCGCTCGATCGCCGCGATCACCCCGGCTGCTGATGGGCTCGTGCAGTTCGAGAAGCACGCTCCGACCGTGAGCTACGGCGAGTACGCGGACGACTTGTTCACGACGGTGCGCCGGTCGTCCGATGCCGAGCCCGGAGACCAGGTGGTCGCCGTCACGCGCCGGGAGCAGACCGAGCTCGAACCGGCGGGGACCTGGGACGTGCTTGGCATGCGTGGCACGTGTTCGCCCGGGTTCACCGTCCGCGCGCGCTTCCCCGCCGAGCAGGTCGTCGCCACGCCGTTCTCCCGGGTGGCGACCGAATCGATGGTCCCGATCTCCCACATCCTCTGGTCGCACCTGTGGCTCGGAATCGCGGAGGACGCCTTCGCCCGTGCCCGGGCGTTCGTCCGCGCCGCGGCAAGGCGCAAGCCCGGCGAACCGCTCCCAGCCGCGCAGCGGCTCTCGCACGTGATGACCGAGCTCTCGCTGCTGCGGGCCGAGGTCGGCGCGGCGCTGGCCGAGTTCGAGGCCGCCGATCAGGAGCCAGGACGGCCTCGGCTGTCGGAGATGAGCACCATCCTCCGGTTCAACAACCTCAAGATCGTGGCCTCGGAGAAGTCGGCGGAGGTCTGCCACGCGGCGCTCGACGTGTGCGGAATCATGGGGTTCAAGAACGACACCCCGTTCAGCATCGGCCGGAACCTGCGCGATGCGATGTCCGGCGCGCTGATGATCGCCAACGAGCGGATCCACGACACGAACGCCGGCCTGCTGCTGGTCGCCAAGGACGTCTGAGTCCGGTGCCCGCGTTTCGTGCCGGCACCGCCGATCAGGTCGCGCTGCTTGAGCGGCTCTCAGCCACCGGGCTGCTGACTCGTACCGGCGTTCACGGGGTCTATGCCCGCGGCGGCGTGTTCGAGCGCGTCCGGCTGGCCTTCGATGCGCTGGTCACCCGGGTCGCCGCGCCGGAGGCCGCCGAGCCGATGTACTTTCCTCCGCTGCTGCCCCGCGAGCAACTGGAGACATTCGGCTACCTCGGTTCGTTTCCGCACCTGGCCGGGAGCGTGTTCTCGTTCGACGGCAACGAGGCCGAGGCGGCAGAGCAGGCGGAGCTGGCCGCCATGCATGCCGATTGGAGCGGCTTTCAGCAGATGACCGAGATGGTCCTCACCCCGGCCGCCTGCTATCCGCTCTATCCGGCGGTGGCCGCGCGGGGACCGCTCCCCGAGGGTGGACTCACGCTCGACACCGGCGACGCATACGTGTTCCGCCGCGAGCCGTCGGACGACCCAGCCCGGCTGCAGATGTTCCACATGCGGGAGATCGTGCGGATCGCCGACCGGGAAACGATCCTGAGTTGGCGCGGGGCGTGGCGCTCCCGGGCGGAGGACCTGCTCCGCGGCCTCGGGCTATCGCTGGAGCTGGATATCGCCTCCGATCCCTTCTTCGGTCGCTCGGGTCGGCTGCTCGCCTCCGCCCAGCGCGACCAGGAGCTCAAGTGGGAGCTGATGGCGCCGGTGGCCGGCACGCCGACCGCGATCGCCTCATCCAACTACCACCAGGATCATTTCGGCCACACCTGCGGTCTGCAGACGGTCGACGGCGAGCCCGCCCATACCAGCTGCATCGCCTTCGGCGAGGAGCGGGTGACGCTGGCACTGTTCAGCGCGCATGGCCTCGATCTCGCCGCCTGGCCTGACGAGGTTCGCGAAACCCTCGAGCTCTGAAATGACGGACGTCGCCTGCACCGGGACCGTATCGCTCTGGAGCCTCGGGCTCGAGCAGCACAGCCCTCACTCCCTGCACGCGCCGGGCCGGACCTACGTCGAGAGCAACTGCTACGCCGACGTCCTGATCGAGCTGTTGCACGCGCGGGGCGACGAACCGCTGGCCATGCTCGGCGCCATCGCCCGCACCGACTGGGAGGGTGACCAGTTCACCTACGCCAAGCCGATGGGCTGCGACCTGGAGCGCCTGTACGGCGTCGAGATCCACGAGATGCTCCCCTACCGGACCCTGCCTGAGCACATCGAGGAGCAATTGGGCGGCGGACGGACCGTGCTGATGGAGATCGACGGCTTCTATCTCCCCGACACGGCGGCGACCAGCTACCGGCGCGAGCACCTCAAGACGACGGTCGCGCCGGAGGCGATCGACCGCCAGGGGGAGTGGATGCGCTACTTCCACAACGCCGGCTACTACGAGCTGTCCGGCGAGGATTACCGGGGGGCCTTCCGAATGCTCGACCACTTCACCGAGGATGTGATGGACCCGTTCACGGAGCGGGTCAACTTCGATGCCGGCCCGCGTCTCACCGGCCCCGCGCTGCGCGACGAAGCTCGCGCCCTGCTCATCGGTCATTTCGCCCGCCGTCCCGAGCACAACCCGTTCGCTGCCTGGGCGGAGAGCCTGGCCGCCGATCTTCCCCGCCTCCTCGAGGGCACGGCCGAGAACTACCACGAGTACGCGTTCGTCACGGCGCGGATGGTCGGTTCGGCATTTGAGCTGTTCGCCGACCATGTCCAGTGGGTGCTCGAGGGTGAGAGTGCCGCCCCCGCCGCCTTCCGTCAGGTTGTCGATGGTTCCAAGGTGATCTCGTTTCGCCTTGCGCGCCGTCGGCCTTTTGACCCGGATACGGCGCTCGAGGGCATGATCACGGCGTGGGACGAGGGCATGGCCGCGCTGGCGGACGCGCTCGCCGCGTGATCGCGGCCGGCGGCTCCGGCGGCCTCACAATCGATACCGGCTGGACGCTCGCCGCGAGCGAGCCCGGGTGTTGGGCCGGACCCGCGGACGCCGTACGCGACGGGCGTTGGCAGCCGGCACGCGTGCCCGGTACGGCCGCGGGCGCAGTCGGCGCCGACCCCGACCGCGACTTCGACGCCGAGGACTGGTGGTTTCGGGTCGCCTTCGAGGCTCCGCCATCGGGAGACGGGCGGCCAGTGCTTCGCCTCGGCGGAGTCGCCACCGTCAGCGAGGTGTTCCTCAACGGCGAGCTGCTGCTCGAGTCCCAGTCCATGTGGCGCGCCCACGAGCTCGACGTCGAGGCGGGGCTGAAAGACGTGAACGAGCTCGTCATCGCCTGCCGAGCGCTGAGACCTCTCCTCGCTCGCCGACGGCGGCCCGCGGCGCGCTGGCGTACGCGGGTCGTCGAGCCCGGAAACCTCCGCTGGTTTCGCACGATGATGTTCGGCCGCTCGCCGGGGTTTGCCCCGGGGCCGGCCGCCGTCGGGCCCTGGCGACCGGTGGAGCTCGTCAGCGTCCACCCGCACGATCCGCGCGATCTCCGGATCCTCGCCTCGGTGCAGGCGGATGGGACGGGGGTGCTCGAGCTGAGCCTCAGCGTGCCCGGGGCTGAGCCGGGGGTCGAGGTGGAGATGGAGGTGGCGGGCCGGCGTGCGCCACTGATGGCAGATGGTTCCGGGCGGTTCGCGGCGGTCCTCCGGATTCCCGCCGTCGAGAAATGGTGGCCGCACACGCACGGCGTGCCGGCACTGCACTCGCTGGCCGTTGCCGTCAACGGCGTGGTTCGGGCGCAGCGGCGGGTCGGCTTTCGCACGCTCGGGTGGGCACCGGACATCCGGCGAGACGGTCTTGATCTTCACGTCAACGGGATCCCGGTGTTCGCGCGCGGCGCCGTGTGGACCCCGGCCGATCTCGTCGGCCTGGCGCCGAGCGCAGCGCAGCTGCGCCGCCTGCTCGAACGGGTGCGCGACGCCGGGATGAACATGATCCGGGTCGTCGGCACCGGGGCCTACGAGAGCTCGGCGTTTCACGACCTCTGCGATGAGCTCGGGATCCTCGTCTGGCAGGACCTGATGTTCGCCAACGTCGACTACCCGCTCGCAGATCCTGACTTCGCCGCCGAGGTGGAGGCGTGAGGCGCGGCAGGTCCTGAGCGGGCTGGTCGGGCGTCCAAGCCTGGCCGTGGTCTGCGGAAATTCGGAGGTCGAGCAACAGGCGGCGATGCTCGGGCTGGAGCCCGACCTTGGCCGCGCCGCCTTCTGGGACGACGTTCTGCCGACGCTCGCCGCCGAGCTCGGCGTGGACTGTCCGTACGTGGCGAGCACCCCGTGCGGTGGCGCGCTTCCGTTTTATCCCGGCGAGGGCATCGCCCACTACTTCGGGGTCAGCGGCTATTTCCGTCCTGCCGCAGGATGCCCGGCGCGCTGAGGTCCGCTTCGCGGCGGAGTGTCTGGCCTTCGCCAACGTGCCCGACGAGGTCACGGTTCCCGTCCATCACCCGCAGTGGAAGGCCGGCGTCGTGCGCGATGCCGGCACCGGATGGGACATCGGGTCCGGCTGGGACTTCGACGACGTCCGCGATCACTATCTGCGGCTGCTCTTCGACGTCGATCCGGTCGCGCTGCGTCGGTTTGACCACGACGCGGTATCTGGAGCTCTCACGGTTCGCCTCGGCCGAGGTGATGGCGGAGGTCATCGGCGACTGGCGCCGGGCGCGGTCGTCCTGCCGCGGTGCGCTCGTCCTGTGGCTGAAGGACATGCTGCCCGGAGCCGGGCTGGGCGTGCTGGACCACGCCGGTCACCCCGAAGGTCGCCTACCACCACCTGCGACGCGCCTTCGCGCCCCTGGCCGTCTGGTGTACCGACGAGGGGCTCGCCGGTGTCTGCGCCCATATCGCCAACGACGGACCCGTCTCCCAGCAGGCCCGTCTGCGGGTCACGCTGTACCGGCACTTCGAGGAGCTGGTCGATGAGGCCGTCCGTGAATTGACGCTCGACGCCCACACGACCGTGAGCCTGAGCGTCGAGGCGGTGCTCGGTCGCTGGGTCGACGCCGCCTGGGCGTACCGGTTTGGGCCGCCGACCCAGAACGTGATCGCTCTGACCTTGGAGCGGCCCGACGGGGAGATGCTCTCGCAGGCCTTCCACCTTCCCGCCGGCCGCCCGGCGGAGCGCCTCAGCCCGGCTGATCTCGGTCTCCGCGCCGTGATCGACGGACTCGGCAGACCCGATCGTCCGACTGACGGTGTCCAGCGAGCGCTTCGCCTACGGCGTGCGGATCGCCGTGCCCGGGTTCGAACTCTCCGATGATGCCTTCTCGGTCGCCCCGGGCGGCGTCCGCGAGCTCATCCTGCGCGGCCGGCATGATCTGGCCGGCGCGCCCGGACGGCACGGTGACGGCGCGTGAACATGCACGGCACCCTGCGCGTGCTGCCCGCAGACTGCCTCGGCGCACCCGACCGAATGACCGGCGACCGTCACCTGGTGGATAATCGACCCATGTCTGGCGGCCCTCCGACCGCAGATCCTGCCAGTCACTACGACCGCATCACGCCGGCCTGGAACATCATCCTCGGAGATGACCTCCACCACGGGCTGTTCGACGGCGCCGACACCGATCTCGCCGCGGCCACGGAGAATCTGACCGTCGCGCTCGCGACGGCCGCCGACCCGCAGCCGGGGGCGCGGATCGTCGATCTCGGCTGCGGTACCGGCGCACAGGCATGCTGGCTGGCCCAGCGCTACGCCCGCCGCGAGTGTCGTCGGCGTCACGACGAGCGCGGTCGGCGTCGACATGGCCCGTGAACGCAGTGAGACCGCGGGCGTGGCCGATGTCGTGAGCTTCACGTGCGCCGATGCGCTGCACTCCGGGCTCGCCGATGGCACATTTGACCTGACCTGGCTGATCGAGTCCGCGCAGTATCTCGGCCCGCCGTTGGGACTGATGCACGAGTGCGCGCGGCTGCTCGCTCCGGGAGGTCGCCTGGCCCTCTGCGACGTGATCCTCGCGCGGCCCCTGGAGCTGCGCGATCTCCGGCGCTGGCACGCCGAGCTGGACATCCTCCGCGAAGTGTTCGGCGAAGCGGTGATGGCGACCCCGGAGGAGTACCGCCAGGCGGCCGCCGAGGCCGGGTTCGAGGCCATCCGGGAGATCGACCTGACCGAGCGCGTGCTGCCGACCTTCGACTGCTGGCGCGAACGTGCCCGTGGCGCACACGAGCGCGTCAGCGCCCTGATCGGCGAGGCAGGGTCTGGCGACGTTCATCGCCGGCTGCGATGTGATGGAGCGATTCTTCAGAGAGGGCGTCGTCGGCTACGCGCTGATCGCCGCCCGCAAGCGGGCGGCGACGTGATCCGCTCCGTCGTCATCGATGTGGGCGGGCCACGGTTCGCGGTCATCACCACGTTGCATCACCACGCGGTGAGCCCCGGACGCCGGTGCTCTTCTGCCCCCCGTTCGGCTGGGAGGACATGTGCTCCTACCGGGTCCGGCGCCAGTGGGCCGAGACGTTGGCTGACGCCGGGCACCCGGTCCTCCGCTTCGACTTGCCCGGCACCGGTGACAGCACGGGCTCACCTCATGACCCCGAGCTCATTGGAGTGTGGACGGAGACCGTCCGGCGTCTCGCCGACGAGCTCGCGTCCACCCACGGGGTCAGCGAGGTCGCCGCGATCGGCATCGGGCTCGGTGGGGCGCTCGCCCTGCACGCCGCCGATCTCGGCGCGCCGATCGGTCAGGTTGCCCTCTGGGGGGTGCCGCCGAGTGGCCGCCGGCTGGTCCGCGAGATGCGGGCCGCCGCGGCGCTCATCCCGCCGCCCGTCGGAGCCGAGTCGATCGGCGGCGGCGACGGCTGGCTCGAACTCACCGGCTACCTGCTGACCGCGCCGACCAGCGCGGGCCTGCTCGCGGTCGAGCTCTCCGACGGGCGGACGTCGGCGCCGCGACGGATGCTGCTGCTCGGTCGCGACGGAATCGCCGTCGATCCCACGTTCGTCGAGCGCCTCCGTGCGGCGGGGGCCGAGGTGTCCCTCGCCGACGGGATGGGCTTTGGGCCGATGATGGCCGACCCGGAGAAGTCACGGATCCCCGAGGAGACGATCGCGGCCACCGTCGAATGGCTCGCGGCCGACCGCGCGCCGGTCGCCCTTCCGGCGGTCGCCGGCGCGGTCGCATTGGGCCGCGGTGAGCCGCTCGTCGCCACCGTCGCCACCGCCCGGGTCGCGGAGCGCGCCCTCCTCGTGCCCGTCCCGGGCGGCGAGGCGTTCGCCGTGCTGTGCGTCCCCGCCGACGGTCCGGCGGGCGGTCAGGTCCGCGCTCCGGTCGCCGCGGTGCTGCTCAACGGGGCAGCCCAGCGCCACACCGGACAGAACCGCAACTGGGTCGAGACGGCGCGCCGGTGGGCGGCCGGGGGCGTGCCGAGCCTGCGCATCGATCTGCCGGGTATCGGCGACGCGGGCGGGCAGCCTGCCGGCCCGCTCTCCATAGACGACATCTACAGCCCCCTGCGCACCGAGCAGGTCCTCGCCACGCTCAGCTGGCTGCGCGAGGAGGGGATCGCCGAGCGATTCCTGCTCGCCGGGCTCTGCGCGGGAGCGTACTGGGCCTACCACGCCGCGCTCGCCGACAGCTCAGTCGCCGGCGTCGGGCTGATCAACATGTACGCGTTCGAGTGGAGCTCGACGCTCGGCGACGACCGCGCCCGACGCGCCACCGTCCGCGCCCTGCGCGGCGAGGTCTGGCGCAAGCTCCGCAGCAGCACACGACGCCGAGCCGCCGTCACCCGAAGCCTGCGCACGCTCCGGAACGTACGCGCGCTCGATCAGGCCCGCCGCGGCCAGCAGGAGCAGACCGGCCAGGTCGGCGCAGCGCTCACCGAGCTCGACGCCCGCGGCTGCGAGGTCGCCTTTCTCGTCGGCCGGGACGAGGCGGTGCTCGAGGAGCTGCGGTCCTTCGGCGTCATCGAACGCCTCCCCCACTGGGAGCGGGTTCGCCTCGACGAGTTCGGATGGCAGGACCACGCCGTGCGCGCACTCGCCTCACAACGGCTCGTCGACGCGTGGCTCGACCGCCTGCTCGATCGGGTGCTCGCGCCGGCCGACCCCCGCCCGCTGAGCCTCGCCGCACGAGCGAATGCCCCAGACGCCTGATCGGGCGTCGCTAACGTTTCGGCGGTCGTGTCGCGCTCCGCCAGTCGTCATCGCCTCCAAGCTCCGGGTCTGAGCAACTGGGAGCCGACCGGCCTGCAATCCGGCGCGCGCGCTGCGGTCCGCACCGCGCGGCGACGCGGCGCCGTCATCGCGCTGAGCGTCACCGGGGAGCTCGGGCCCGGGTTTGACCCCAGTGCCATCGTGGCCGCATCGCGCCGTGCCGAACGAACCCTGGTTCTGCTTTGAGCAGCCCGACTCGTGCCGGCTCCGCGCTGGCCGCCCTGGGAGCGGTGACCGCGATCGAGGCCGCCGGACCCGACCGCTTCACCGCGGTCGCGCGTCGGTGGGATGAGTACGCTGCCGACGCGCTGACGGTCGGCGGGGACGGTCCCCCGGGCAGCGGCTTGGCGGCGGTCGGCGGGTTCGCCTTCGCGGCCGAGGGCGCAGCGGCCCCCGCCTGGCAGGGGTTCGCGCCGGCGTCGCTGGTCGTCCCGGAGATTTCACTGGTCCGCCGGGGAGATTCGAGCTGGCTCACCGTCAATGCCGCCGTGGCGCCGGATGACACCGCCGAGGACGTGCTGGCGCGCGTCGCGGGCCGCCTGAGCTCGTTGCGGGTCGCGGCGCTTCCGTTGCTGGATCCGGCGCCGGCCGGCCGGTTTGAGCTGTCCAGCCCATTGGCGCCGGCTCACTTCGAGGCCGCGGTGAGCCGCGCGGTGGAGCAGATCCGGGCCGGACAGCTGGCCAAGATCGTGCTCGCTCGAGAGGTGGAGGTCCGGGCCCCGGCGCCCCACGATCCCGCGGCGGTCTTCAGCGTCCTGCGTGACGCCTATCCGTCCTCGTTCGTCTTCGCCGTCGGACGTGGCCCGGCCACCTTCATGGGCGCCACGCCGGAGCTGCTGGTGCGTCGCGAGGGCCAGCGAGCCACGACGGTCGCGCTGGCCGGCTCGACGCGACGCAGTGCCGATCCCGCGGTCGACGACCATCTCGGCGAGGCGCTGCTGCGCAGCGACAAGGATCGCGAGGAGAACGCCATCGTGGCCCGCCGGATCGTCCGTGCCCTGCGCCCGCATGCCGTCTGGGTCACCGCGGCACCGGAGCCGGTCGTCGTGAGGGTGGCAAACATCCAGCACCTCGCCTGCCCGATCCGGGCTCAGCTCGCCGAACCGCTGACCGCGATCGAACTGGTGTCGGCGCTGCACCCGACCCCGGCCGTCGGCGCCGAGCCGGCGGGCGCGCTGTCGCTGATCCCGGCGCTCGAGGGGATCGATCGAGGCTGGTACGCGGGGCCGATCGGCTGGACCGACGTCGCCGGAGACGGCGAGTTCTGCGTGGGGCTGCGCAGCGCCCTGCTCCGCGATCGGGTGGCGAGTTGCTACGCGGGCTGCGGGATCGTCGCCGATTCCGACCCGGCGGCGGAGTTGGCCGAGTCAGAGCTCAAGCTCGGGGTGATGCTCCCCGCGCTCACCGGCTGACCGCAGCCAGCGCCTGGGCGGCGATGCGGCGGTGCAGGGCGAGGTTGGTGGCACGATCGGTGCGCGTCTCGATGATCGTGGTCCGGCCATCGCGCAGCGAGGTATCAACTGCCGCCCGGAGCCCGGGCGGGTCGGTGACCGGCACGTGGGCACAGCCGTAGAGCGCGGCGACACGGGCGAAGTCCAGGCCGTGGGGGGTCGCGACGTGCTGCTCGAAGGCGTCGGTCTGGGTGGCGACGGGCAGAAACGAGAAGATGCCCCCGCCGTCGTTGTTGATCAGCACGATGGTGAGCGCGAGTCCCAGTCTCCGCGCCGCGAGCAGGCCACCGACGTCGTGAGCGAGAGCGACGTCACCGATCAGGAGGACGGTCGGGCCACGCCCGGCCGCGGCGACGCCGAGGGCGGTCGAGACGGTGCCGTCGATGCCGTTGGCGCCGCGGTTGGCCAGGACACGGGGGAGGTCGTGGCCGGTGCCGAGAAAGAGTTCGACGTCGCGGATCGGCATCGAGGACGCCACGATCAGGTTCGCCTCGGCGGGCAGCCAGTCACCCAGCCGGCGGGCGACGAGAGGTTCCGAGATCCCGTGTCCGAGTTCGGCCTCGATCACGCTCGTGACCCGTCGATCCGCGGCACGCCAGAGCTCCAGCCACTCGGAGTCGTGTCCGGCCGTCGCCCCGGCTGCGCTCCAGGCGTCGAGCACGGCCCGGGGCGCCGCGATGACTCGCTCGCTCAGCACGCCGGCGGGATCCTGCCACGCGTCCTCGGGATCGATCGCGATCTGTGGCACGCCGGCCAGGCTCTCCAGCCAGGTGCGCAGCGGCTTCGAGGTCGGGAGGTCGCCGACCCGTAGAACGAGCTCGGGTGCAGCGGCCGCGGTGAACGCCGAGTCCCGCAGCAGCAGGTCATAGGTCGCAATCGCGGCCTCCCCGCGGCGGGCGCCCGAGAGCGGGTCGGCGAGCAGCGCATATCCCAGCCGCTGCGCGAAATCGGCGACTGCGGAACCGAACGCCGGGTCGCGCTCCTCGCGTCCGGCGACGACGACCCCGCGGGGGGCAAGCGCCGGCGCGCCGGGCGCGGTGTCCGGCGCGCGGGTGGCCGTCAGCCACGGACGGCCCCCGGGCCGGCCGGGGACCGGGTCGGCCGGGAGCGGGCTGTCGGGCACGAGCGGCTCGCGCAGCGGAAAGTTCAAGTGCACCGGACCGGGGCGGGCTCCCGTCGCGGTCTGGTAGGCGCGGCAGGCGAGCGCACGGATCCAGCGCAGGTTGCCCGGGGTTGCCTCCTCGACGGCGACCTCGACGAACCAGCGGACCGCATCGCCGTAGAGCTTGAGCTGGTCGATCGCCTGGCCGGCGCCGTTGTCGCGCAGCTCCGGGGGGCGGTCGGCGGTGAGCACGATCATCGGCACGCGGGCTTGGTGGGCCTCGACCACGGCGGGGAGATAGTTGGCCGCCGCCGTCCCCGACGTGCAAGCGAGGATCGCCGGACGGCCCGTCGCCTTGGCCAGGCCGAGGGCGAAGAAAGCGGCGGAGCGCTCATCGATGTGAGACGTGGCGCTGAGGGCCGGCTCACGGGTGAGGGCGAGCACGATCGGCGTGGATCGGGAGCCCGGCGACGTACAGGCGTGCGCGGCGCCGCTGCGGGCGAGTTCGTCGCAGAACGCGCGCAGCAGCCGATGGGATCCGTGAGTGGTCATGATCTCGGGGGCATGGCCGACGGCCTCGTTCTCCTACACGGATTCACGCACACCGGCGCCAGCTGGCGCCCACTGGTCGCGGCGCTTGATCAACGCTACCGTCCGCTGGCGCCCGACCTGCGCGGCCACGGCCGATCGAGCGCCGCGTGCCCGGTGTCGTTGGCCGCCGTGACCGGCGACCTCGACGCGGCCGCCCCGGCGCGGTTCACGCTCGGCGGGTACTCGATGGGCGGACGGATTGCGTTGCATGTCGCCCTCGCCCGGCCCGAGCGTGTCGAACGCCTGATTCTGATCGGCGCCAGCCCCGGGCTGGCCGATCCCGCCGAGCGAGCGGCGCGCCGGGAGGCCGACGGCCGGCTCGCCGACGAGATCGAGGGCGAGACGATCGAGGCGTTCGCCGCCCGCTGGGCCCGGACGCCGGTGCTGGCCGACCAGCCCGCCGACGTCCGCCGCGCCGTCGACGCCGACCGGCGGCGCAACACCCCGCACGGGCTGGCCCGGGCCCTGCGCGGCCTGGGGACCGGCGCGCTCGCATCGCTGTGGGACCGCCTGCCCGAGCTGACCATCCCGGTCGAGCTGGTCGTCGGCGAGCGCGACGAGAAGTTTCGCGCCACCGCGAAGCGGATGGCCGCCGCGCTGCCGGCGGCCCGGCTGCACATCGTGGCCGGCGCCGGCCACGCCGTCCATCTCGAGGATCCGGCGGCGGTGGCGGCCATCATCGCCGGTACCAGTCGGTGAGCCGCCCGCCGAGTCCAGGCCCCGGGGGCGCTGACATCGCCCCGGCCACGACCGGCAGCGGGTCGTCACGATCGGCGAACAGACCGAGCGTGGCCAGTCCGCAGGCGCGGTCGGGTCCGATGACCGCCGCCGCGTGCAGCGCCGCCGCGATCCCCAGGGGGCCGTCGAGCGTCGAGGCCAGGTAGACCTCGTAACCGGCGGCGCGGGCGCGCGTCGCCATCTCGATCGTCGCGGCGATCCCGCCGCAGCCCGCGATCTTCAGGCACATGAACTCGGCGGCGGGGGCGCGCAGCGCCTCCGGATCGCGGGCGGACTCGTCGAGGGCCAACGGCACCTCGACCTCGGACCGCAGCGCGCGGATCGCCGCCACCCCCGCCACCGGCTCCTCGCAGAGCTCGATCCCGACCGGCTCGAGCACGCGCAGCATCGCCGCCGCCTCGGCGAGCTCCCAGGCGCCGTTGGCGTCGATGCGGATCGCCATGTGCGGGCCGGCAAACGCCCGCACCGCTGCCAGGCGGCCCGGGTCGTCGCCGATCGCCACCTTGACCTTGACCGTCTGAAAGCCGTTGGCCCGGGCCTGGGCCGCCTCGTGGGCGGCCCCGGAGCGATCGGCGGCGGCGATCGTCCAGTTGACGGCCACCGGCGCCGCGGACCGCGCCCCGAGCAGCCGCCACACCGGCTCGCGGGTCCGCCGGCCGGCCAGATCCCACACCGCCAGGTCGACGGCGGCCAGCGCCTGGGGCAGGACCGTCGCCTCCGAGCAGCGGGCGAGCACGTCGGCGATCGGGCTGGCGTCGGGGTAGCCCTCGAGCACCGGACGGCAATCCTCGAGCGCCGCGCGGACGTCGGCGAGCGACACCCCGTCGTAGGAGGTCAGCGGCGCCGCCTCGCCGTAGCCGACGGTGCCGTCGACGGCCTCGAGCGTCACGAGCAGCAGCTCGCGGTCGCTCACCGTCCCGTGCCCGGCGGTGAACGGCTCACGCATCGCCGTCCGCACCGCCGCGACCGTGAGCTTCATCGGCTGAGCAGCAGGCCCGCCGACAGCAGCACGCAGAAGGCGAGTTGCAGCATCCCGCTGCGGGCCAGCGCGCCGTTGAGCGACGGGCCGTCGGTGCGGGTGCGCACGAGCCGCACGAGCGCCGCGGCCAGCGGGAGGGCCAGCCAGGTGAGCATCACCCACGGCTTGACGGGCCCGAAGACCCAGGTGACGGGGGCGAGCACGAACGCGCCGTAGACGACGCCGGCGAACAGCCGGCGGGTGCGGGCCCGGCCCAGCTTGACGGCCAGGGTCCGTTTCGACGCGCGCCGGTCGGAGTCGATGTCGCGGATGTTGTTGACGACGAGGATCGCCGCCGCGAGCAGGCCGACGGGCACCGACAGGGCGAACGCCTCCCAGTGCAGGTGCTTGACCTGGACGAAGTAGGAGCCGGCGACGGCCACGACGCCGAAGAACAGGAACACGAACAGCTCGCCGAGGCCGGCGTAGCCGTACGGTCGCGGACCGCCGGTGTACAGCACGCCGGCAAGGATCGAGGCGGCGCCGATGACGAGTAGCAGCCAGCCGGCGACGACGATCAGATAGACGCCGGTGAGCACGGCCAGGCCGAACGAGACGTAGGTCGCGACGAGCACCTGCCGCGGGGGGACGAGCCCGCCGGCGGTGACCCGGACCGGCCCGAGCCGATCCTCGGTGTCGGCGCCGCGACGAGCGTCGGAGTAGTCGTTGCTCAGGTTGGTGCCGACCTGGATGAAGATCGCGCCGAGCAGCGCGGCCAGGAAGCGCAGGGGGTGAAAGACGTGCCCGAAGCCGGCGAGCGCCGTGCCGACGAGCACCGGGGCGATTGCCGCCGGCAGCGTCCGCGGACGCGCCGCCATCAGCCAGATGCGGACGCCGCCCACCGTGACCCTACGCGCGTCGCGGGAACTTCGAGAAGTCGGGGCGGCGCTTTTCCAGGTACGCGTCACGGCCCTCCTGCGCCTCGTCGCTCATGTAGAAGAGCAGGTTGGCGTCGTGGGCCAGCTGCTGAATGCCGGCCAGCCCGTCCTCGTCGGCGTTGAAGCTCGCCTTGACCATCCGCAGCGCCAGCGGCGACATGGCGAGCATCTCCCGGCACCACTGAACGGTCTCGGACTCGAGCTCGGCGAGGGGCACGACGGCGTTGACGAGACCCATCTCCAGGGCCTGGGCGGCGTCGTACTGACGGCAGAGAAACCAGATCTCCTTGGCGCGCTTGGGCCCGACCAGTCGCGAGAGCACGCTGGCCCCGAAGCCGCCGTCGAACGAGCCGACCTTGGGCCCGGTCTGGCCGAAGCGGGCGTTGTCGGCGGCGATCGTCAGATCGCACACGACGTGCAGGACGTGGCCGCCGCCGATCGCGTAGCCGGCGACCATCGCCACCACCGGCTTGGGCAGGCGGCGGATCTGGACGTGCAGATCGGTGACGTGAAAGCGCCCCACCGCCTGATGGGAGCCCGCAGCCGCCGGATCGGCGCCGGTCACGTAGCCCCCGCGGCCTCCACGCACGCGCTGGTCCCCGCCCGAGCAGAAGGCGTCCGGGCCCTCGCCGGTGAGGATGATCACGCCGACGGCGGGGTCCTCCCGGGCGCGCTCGAAGGCGTGCGAGAGCTCGACCACGGTCTCGGGCCGGAACGCGTTGCGCACCTGGGGGCGGTCGATCGTGATCTTGGCGATCCCGGCGTTCTCGCCGTCGGCGAGCTCGTAGCGGATGTCGGCGTAGTCGCCCTCGGGCTGCCAGCTGATGCTCACGACCAGGACTCTATGCAAGCAGCGAGAAGACCACGCGTTAGGCTCCCCTAATCACGGCCTCGCGATTTCTGTAAGGTACCCCTAATGCTCGGTGTGACCCGCAAGCAGCTCGGCTGGTGGTCGCTCGGTTTGCTCGTCGTCGGTTTGCTCGTCTGGCAGCTCGTCACGGCCAGTGGCGGGACGCCGGACCCGACGGATCCGACCGCGCATCTCAGCCGCTTCGCCGTCGTCCTGGACAGCGGCATCCTCGTCCTGCGCGAGGGTCTGGAGACGATCCTCGTCCTCGCCGTCCTCACCGCCAGCATGCGGGGCGCCAACAGCAGCTACCGCAAGCCGCTGGGCATGGGCGCCGGGCTGGCCATCGGCGCGAGCGTGATCACGTGGTTCGTGGCCATCGCCATCACCGACGCCGTCGGCAAGGGCAGTCTCGATCTGCAGGCGGCGACGGGGCTGCTGGCGATCGTCGTCCTGCTCGTCGTCATGAACTGGTTCTTTCATCGCGTCTACTGGACGGGCTGGATCGCCCACCACAACCGCCGCGGCAAGCAGCTGCGCGCCGCCGCGGGCTCGGTCAGCGCGCAGCGCACCCTGTTCGGGCTGGCGCTGCTCGGCTTCACCTCGGTCTACCGCGAGGGCTTCGAGGTCGTCCTCTTCCTGCAGAACCTGCGCCTGCGCTACGGCTCGGGCATGGTGCTCGAGGGCGTGGCCCTCGGGCTCGTGTTCGTGGCCATCATCGGCGTCGCCACCTTCAAGGTCCAGGCCCGCCTCCCGTACAAGCGGATGCTCGTCGCCACCGGCATCCTGCTCGGCGTCGTCCTGCTCGTCATGGTCGGCGAGAGCATCCAGGAGCTCCAGCTGGCCGGCTGGATCGGGACCACCAACGTCAACGTCCACATCCCAGGGTGGATGGGCCTGTGGTTCGCGATCTTCCCCAATGTGGAGACGATCGTCGCCCAGGTGGTGGCGGCGGTGCTCGTGATCGGCTCCTACTTCCTCGCCGAGGAGATGCGCGTCCGGCGTCCGCGCCGCCGGGGGCGGACCGGTCGCCGTGCGGGCCAGCGCGCCGCCGGGCATGCGGACCCTGTAGGACGCGACCTGGCGTGGAGTCCTGGCTGGCGCGCGCCGCGCGGATGCATGGCGAGCGGGTGGCCCTCGCGGCCCCCACCGAGAACCTCACCTACGCCGAGCTCCACGCCCGCGCCCGGGCGACCGCCGGCGCGCTGGCCGAGCGGGGCGTCGTCGCCGGCGATCGGGTCGCGCTCGCCCTTCCCTCGGTGCAGCTCGTTCCGGCGCTGCACGGGTGCCTGCTGCTCGGAGTCGTCGCGGTGCCGATCGACCTGCGCCTGCCGGCCGCCGAGCGGGCGGCGCGCCAGGCGAGCGCGCGCCTGGTGCTCGACGTCCCGCTGAGCGGCGAGCCGGTGGCCCGCGCCCATGAGCCGGCGCCCGGCGACATCGCCACCCTGATGTTCACCTCGGGCACGACGGCCGGCCCCAAGCCGGTGGCGCTCAGCTATGACAACTGGCTGTGGAACGCGGTCGGCTCGGCGCTGGCCCTCGGTCTGGATCCCGAGGAGCGCTGGCTGTGCCCGATGCCGCTGGCCCACGTCGGGGGCCTGTCGATCCAGATGCGCAGCGCCATCTACGCCACCACCGTCGTCCTGCACGGTCGCTTCGACACCGAGCTCGCGCTGCGCGCGCTGATGGACCCAGCGCAGCGGGTCACCCTCGTCTCGCTCGTTCCGACGATGCTGGCCCGGCTGCTCGACGCCGGGCTGCGCGCGCCCCCGACCCTGCGCCGGGTGCTGCTCGGAGGCGGCCCGATCGCGCCCGCGCTGCTGGCCCGCGCCGCCCGGGCCGGCGTTCCCGTCTCGCCGTCGTTCGGCATGACCGAGACGTGCTCGCAGGTGGCCACCGACGGCTTTGCCCTGCTCGGGGCGGAGCTGCGGATCGCCGCCGACGGCGAGCTGCTCGTGCGCGGACGGGCGGTGGCCGCCGGCGCCCTCGCCGACGACGGCTGGCTGCACACCGGCGATCTCGGAGCGCTCGACGACTCGGGGCGGCTGACGATCGTCGGGCGCAAGGCCGACACGATCATCACCGGGGGCGAGAACGTGGCCCCGGCCGAGGTCGAGGCGGCGTTGCTGGAGCATCCGGCCGTCGCCGACGCCGCCGTCCTCGGCCGGCCCGACCCGGAGTGGGGGGAGACGGTCGTCGCCCAGGTCGTGCTCCGTCACGGAACCGAGGCCGGCCCCGACGACCTGCGCGAGCACTGTGCGGCTCGGCTGGCGCCGTTCAAGGTGCCCAAGCGCTACGAGGTCGTCGCCGAGGTGCCGCGAAGCGTGACCGGCAAGCTCCAGCGCCGTCAGCTGCGCTGACCGTCCCCATGTCACATCGATCGACGTCACATCGATCGGCGTATGATCGGGGTCGATGGCGACGGACCTGACGATCGAGCAGCTCGCCGCGGCGACCGGCATGACCGTGCGTAACATCCGGGCCCACCAGGCGCGCGGCCTGCTCGCGCCGCCGCAGGTGCGCCTGCGCGTGGGCTACTACGGGCCCGAGCACGTCGCCCAGCTCAAGCTGATCCGCGACCTGCAGGCCGACGGCTTCAACCTCGCCGGGATCAAACGGCTGCTCGACGACACGCCGGAGACCTCGGAGCGGTTGACGCGCTTTCGCGAGGCGCTGGCCGCCGCCCGGGCGACCGAACCATCGCAGGAGCTCACCCTCGCCGAGCTCGGCCGGCGCTTCCGCGTCCCGGCGGCCGACGCGCCGCGGGTGCTGGCCCGCGCCGAGCGCCTGGGCGTGCTCGTCCCCACCGGCGACGATCGCTACGAGGTGCCCAGCCCGTCCCTGCTCGCCGTCGCCGAGCAGGTCGTCGACCGCGGCATCGCCCTCGACGACGCGCTGGCCGTGTTCGAGCAGATCGAACACCACTGCGATGCCGTCTCGAGCGCGTTCGTCACCCTGTTCATGACCGAGGTGTGGGAGCCGTTCGAGCGGGCCGGGATGCCGGCCGAGCGCTGGTCGGAGATCGAGGCGGCCATCGCCAGCCTGCGTCCTCTGGCCGCCGACGCACTGGAGGCGATCTTCGGTCAGCGCATGAGCAGCCAGATCGAGTCGGCCTTCGGCGAGCTGATGCGACGGCTGACACCCCCCGCGGCCGAGTAGCCTTCGCGGGCGATGTCGTCGCTGGAGCCCGACGAGCAACGCTCGGCCACCCGGGAGGCCTGGGAGCGCGCCGCCGAGGGCTGGGGCAAGCGCGCCGACCGGATCCGCGACTGGGGCATGCCCGTGTCGGCGGCGATGGTGGAGGCGCTGGCCCTGCAGCCCGGGCAGCGGGTGGTGGAGCTCGCGGCCGGCCCGGGCGACACCGGCTTCATGGCGGCCGAGCTGGTCGCACCCGGCGGAACGTTGATCTGCAGCGACGGCGCCGAGGCGATGCTCGAGGTGGCGCGGGCTCGCGCCGTCGAGCTCGGGATCGACAACGTCGAGTTCACCCAGCTCGAGCTGGAGTGGATCGACCTACCGACGGCGAGCGTCGACGCCGTGCTCGTCCGCTGGGGCATCATGCTGATCGTCGATCCCGCGGCGGCCGCACAGGAGGTCCGGCGCATCCTGCGCCCCGGCGGCCGCGCCGCGTTCGCGGTCTGGGACGTGCCCGCGCGCAACCCGTGGACGACCATTCCCAACCGGGCGATGGTGGAGCTCGGCCACGCCGAGCCGCCGGATCCCGCCGGTCCGGGCATGTTCGCGCTCGCCGCGGACGGCCGGCTGACCGATCTGCTGCAGGGCGCCGGCTTCGAGGACGTCGTCGTCTCGCCGGTCGCGGTGGCTCGGCACTACGACAGTCTGAAGGGGTTCGTGGAGGAGACGACCGACATGTCGCCGATCTTCGGCTCCGTCTACCGCGGGCTCGACGCCGGCGAGCAGGCCCGGGTGGTCGCGGCGATCACCACCGCCGCGGCGCCGTACGTGGCCGATGACGGTTCGGTGAGCCTGCCCGGCAGCTCGCTGGTTGCAAGCGCCGGTGCGTGACAGCCCGCTTGCAAGTTGAAAGAGCGGTTGCAGGAGTTTTCGTGACGGCCGCGACGGACGACACTTCGCCGCATGCGAACCTGGAAACTGCCCCTGCTCATGGTGACGGCAGCGCTCTGCGCCCCCGCCACCGCCTCGGCCGCGTTCGAGCACGTGGTCGCCCCCGGCGAGTCCCTCTACGCGGTCGCGGCCGCCGATGGACTGACGGTCGACCAGCTGGCCGCCGCCAACGGACTCTCTTCCGATTCTCAGCTCACCGCCGGCACGTCGCTGGCGATCCCGCCCCAGTCGGGCGACGCGGCGCCGACGGACAGTTCGGCCGCCGCCACCTCGTCGGCGGCCCCCGCCGCCCCGGCCGAGTCGTCGGGCAGCGGCTCGTCCTCCGGTGGCGGCTACCTCGTCCAGCCCGGTGACACGCTCTCGGGCATCGCGGCCCGCTACGGGGTCAGCGTCGACGCGCTGGCCGCCGCCAACGGCCTCGATCCGGCGGGGCTTCTTCCGGCCGGCGACACGCTGAGCATCGGCGGCGCGCCGCCGAGCGGGACATCGAGCGGCGCGTCGAGCTCGACCACCGAGGTCTCGACCAGCGCCGCCCCGACGGCGAGCGCGACCTCCTCGGGCGCGCAACCGACCGCCGAGTCGGTCAGCCCCTCGGACGTCGGCTCGATCGCGGCCCAGAACGGCGTCTCGCCGTCGCTGGCCCAGGCGATCGCCGACCAGGAGAGCGGCTTTAACAACAACGAGGTGTCGAGCACCGGCGCCACGGGCGTGATGCAGATCGAGCCCGGCACGTGGAGCTACATCCAGAGCAACCTCGGCGGCCCGACCCTGGCGCCGGGGTCGGCGACCGACAACATCCGCGGTGGCGTCGAGCTGCTGCACTCGCTGCTGGACCAGACCGGGGGAGACCCGGCGCTGGCCGCCGCCGGCTACTACCAGGGGCTGGGCTCGGTACGCGCGCACGGCATGTACTCCGACACCCAGCAGTACGTCAACAACGTGATGGCCCTGCGCCAGCGCTTCGGCGGCGGATAGGGATCGACGCGGCCCTTGTAGGCTGCGATCCATGTTCTACGACGACGATGCAGACCTCCACAAGCTCGACGGCAAGACCGTCGCGATCATCGGCTACGGGTCCCAGGGCCACGCCCACGCGCTGAACCTCAAGGACTCCGGCGTCGACGTCGTCGTCGGGCTGCGCTCCGGCTCGGCCAGCGTCGAGAAGGCCAAGGCCCACGGCCTGAAGGTCGCCGAGCCCGCCGACGCGGCGTCCGAGGGTGACATCGTCATGCTGCTCGCCCCCGACGAGCTCCACGGCCAGATCTGGGAGGCCGGCCTCAAGGACGGCATCGCCCCCGGCAACACGCTGCTCTTCGGCCACGGCTTCTCGATCCACTACGAGCAGATCGTGCCTCCGCCCGACGTCGACGTCGCGCTCGTCGCGCCCAAGGGCCCGGGCCACCTCGTGCGCCGCCAGTACGAGGAGGGCTCGGGCGTTCCGTGCCTCGTCGCCGTTCACCAGGACGCCTCCGGGGACGCGCTCGGCCTCGCCCTCGCCTACGCCAAGGGCATCGGCGGCACCCGCGGCGGAGTGATCGAGACGACGTTCAAGGACGAGACCGAGACCGATCTGTTCGGCGAGCAGGCCGTGCTGTGCGGCGGCGTCACCGAGCTCGTGCGCGCCGGATACGAGACCCTCACCGATGCCGGCTACGACGAGCGCCTCGCCTACTTCGAGGTCCTGCACGAGCTCAAGCTGATCGTCGATCTCATGTACGAGAAGGGGATCAGCGGCATGCGGTACTCGATCTCCAACACCGCCGAGTACGGCGACATGACCCGCGGGACGCGGATCATCGGCCCCGAGACGCGGGCGGCGATGAAGCAGGTCCTCGCGGAGATCCAGTCCGGCGACTTCGCCCGCGAGTGGATCGCCGAGAATCGCGCCGGACAGGAGAACTTCAAGCGGATGCGCTCCGAGCAGGCCGGCCATCAGGTCGAGGTCGTCGGCAAGGACCTGCGGGCCCAGATGGACTGGATCGACACCGAGTGGCAGGAGTAGCCCGCCGGTCCTCGTTACAATCGTCGAGCCGTCGTGACTGGCGCGAGAAGGTGGGCTTGACCACCGTGGAGCGACGGCCTCCGAACGCCGCGCGCCTGGGCATCGAGACCATCTACCCCCGGGAAGGCTCATGACCCAGACGACGACGGAGCTCCAACTCCCTGCCGAGATCAAGCCGGCCGATGGACGGTTCGGCTCCGGACCATCCCGCGTCCGTCCGGCCCAGCTGCAGCACCTCCTCGACGCCGGATCGAGCGTGATGGGAACCTCGCACCGCCAGCGCCCCGTCAAGCAGCTCGTCGGCCGTGTCCGGGCCGGGATCGGAGACCTGCTCAACCTGCCCGACGGCTACGAGGTGGCCCTCGGCAACGGCGGCACGACCGCCTTCTGGGACGCCGCCACCTGCGGTCTGGTCCGCGAGCGCGCGCTGCATCTCGTCTACGGGGAGTTCTCCTCGAAGTTCGCCGCGTGCACGCGCCAGGCGCCGTTCCTCGCCGATCCCGTCGTCATCGAGGCACCGGCCGGGGACGCCCCCGAGCCGGCCTCAGACCCTGACGTCGACGTCATCGCGTGGGCGCACAACGAGACCTCGACGGGCGTCATGGTCCCGGTCACGCGCCCCGCGGGCGCGGAGTCCGCGCTCGTCGTCATCGACGCGACCTCGGGGGCGGCCGGCCTGCCGGTCGACATCGCCCAATCCGACGTCTACTACTTCGCCCCCCAGAAGGGGTTTGCCTCCGACGGCGGCCTGTGGCTGGCCGTGCTCAGCCCCGACGCCGTGGCACGGATCGAGGAGCTGGGCGGCCAGACCGACAGCGCGCGCTGGGTGCCCGACTTCCTGTCGCTGCCGACGGCACTGGAGAACTCGCGCAAGGACCAGACCTACAACACGCCGGCGATCGCCACCCTGCTGATGCTCGCCGACCAGCTCGACTGGATGCTCGAGCAGGGAGGCCTGGACGCGATGGTCACACGCACGACCGCCTCCAGCGACCACCTCTACGCGTGGGCCGACGGCCACCCGCACGCCACACCGTTCGTCGCCGAGGCGGCCAAGCGCTCGCTTGTCGTCGGCACGATCGACTTCGACGACGACGTCGACGCGGCCGCGGTGGCGGCGACGCTGCGGGCCAACGGCATCGTCGACACCGAGCCCTATCGCAAGCTGGGACGCAACCAGCTGCGCGTCGCCATGTTCCCGGCGACCGATCCGGCCGATGTGCAGGCGCTGACCGCGTGCATCGACTACGTCCTGGAGCACACGTCATGACGCGCGTCCTCGTGGCGGAGAACATCGGCGAGTCGGGCATCGCGCTGCTGCGCGAGCACTTCGACGTCGACCTCGGGCTCGACTGGGATCCCGATCAGCTCGGCGAGCGGATCGGCGACTACCAGGGCATGCTGATCCGCTCGGCGACGAAGCTCGATGCCGGGCTGATCGAGCGGGCGGCGTCGCTGAAAGCTGTCGGCCGGGCCGGGGTCGGGGTCGACAACGTCGACGTGGCCGCGGCGACCAAGCGCGGGATCGTCGTCGCCAACGCACCCGAATCGAACGTCATCACGGCCGCCGAGCACACGATGGCCCTGCTGCTCGCCCTGGCCCGCAACATCCCGCAGGCACACGCCTCGCTGACCAGCGGCAAGTGGGAGCGCGCGAAGTTCAGCGGGACCGAGCTGTGCGAGAAGACGCTGGGGATCCTCGGCTTCGGCCGCATCGGTCAGCTCGTCGCCCAGCGCGCCCGCGGCTTTCAGATGCGGGTGATCGCGTTCGACCCCTACGTGGGGGCCGAGCGCTATCGCGAGCTCGGCGTCGAGATGGCCGAGTCCCCCGACGACGTCTACGCGGCCGCGGACTTCCTCACGTTGCACCTGCCCAAGAACCCGGAGACCGAGGGCTGGCTGAACGCCGAGGCGCTGGCCAAATGCCGGGACGGCGTGCGCGTCCTCAACGTCGCCCGCGGCCCACTCGTCGTCGACGAGGACCTGCAGGCGGCGCTGGATTCCGGCAAGGTCGCCGGCGCCGCCCTCGACGTGTTTCGTTCCGAGCCGGTCACCGAGCACCCGCTGTTTCACTACCCCAACGTGATCGTCACCCCGCACCTCGGCGCCTCCACCGCCGAGGCGACCGACCGGGCCGGCTTCCAGGCGGCCGAGCAGGTGGTCGCCGCCCTCACCGGGGGGGTCGTCACGAGCGCCGTCAACGTGCCCGCCGTCTCGGCCGAGGATCTCGAGGTGCTCGGACCCTACGTGCCGCTGTGCCACTCGCTGGGGGCGATCGGGATCGCCCTCGCCGTCGCCGAGGGCTCGTCGGTCGACCGCATCCAGACCGACTTCTTCGGCCGGCTGGCCGAGCGCGACACCCGGCTGCTGGCCATCGAGGTCCTGCGCGGCGCGATGTCGGGCCACACCGAGGAGGAGGTCAACGCCGTCAACGCCCCGACGATGGCCGAGGAACGGGGGATCCGCGTCGTCGAGGTCAAGCACTCGACCGCCCGTGACTACACCGATCTGGTGCGCGTCGAGGTGACCGCCGGGGAGACGCCGGTCCGGGTCGCCGGGACGCTCATCGGCCGGCGCAACCGCCCGCACCTGATCGAGGCCTGGGGCCAGCGCTTCGACGTCCAGCTCGAGGATCACGTCACCCTGTTTCGCTACCGCGACGTGCCCGGCATGCTCGGCCGGGTCGGGACGCTGTTCGGCGAGCACGGCGTCAACATCGTCTCCGCGGCGGTGGGGCGCCAGCCCGACGAGATGCCCTCCGACGACGGCCGGCTGGCCGCTATGGCGATCACCACCAACGCGCCCGTCCCGCGCGAGGTCGTCGATCAGATCGTCTCCAGCGACGGCTTCGTCGCCGGTCAGACGGTGGCTCTCTAGGCGCGCGGCAGGAACACGACGCGCCCGCGCAGGTCCTCGACGAGGTGGCCGTCGAGATCGAGGGCGGCGCCCATGTCCTCCAGGGACGCGAACCCGTGGACCTTCTCGCGGGCCTCGATGATCTCGGTGGCGACGTCGCCGTCGACGCCCGGCAGCTCGAGCAGCGCGGTCACCGACGCGTTGTTGACGTCGACGAGCCCGGCGTCGGCGGCTCCGCTGACATCGGGCCGGCCGATGCCCATCTCCCGGGCGAGCGCCGGGTTCTCACGGGCCAGTCGCGCCGCGCGCTCGCGTTCGCGCAGCCGCTGCTCACCCGCCTCCTCGGCGGCCAAGAGCGGCGAGCCCATCTGCCGCTCGTAGGCGCCGCGGATGATGAATGACGTCGCGACCGCGCCCACCCAGCCGACGATGAGAAGAAAACCGGCCAGGTTGTCGCTGCCGGCGTGGCTGCTGGCCGCGTCGGCGACGAAGCCGGCGACGACGAACGCCGACCACAGCACGCCCCACAGGACCCAGCTCGTGACCTTCGCCTTGACGCCCGCGTAGATCGGCGCCCACGCCCCGAGCCCGATCGGGATCAGCGACAGAAACGGCCAGCGGCTACGGGTGGCGACGGTCGTGCCCGGTGTCATCGGCGGCAAGCATGTCACCTTCGGTGGGCCGGAAGTGCTTGCTACGCTATGCCCGCGATGGCTCTCCGCCTCGAACTCGCTCTTCTTCTCCTCCCCCTCCGGGGGGAATAGCGCGCCGGCGGCCGCACGTAGCCGCGAACCAGCACCGAGAAGAAGCCAAGTTCGAATCCGAAGGAGAGACCATGAGTACGCCGGACGACCCCAACCGAGTACTGATCTTCGACACGACGCTGCGTGACGGCGAGCAGTCGCCGGGCATCTCGCTCAACGCACAGGAGAAGCTGGAGATCGCCCAGCAGCTCGCCCGGCTCGGGGTCGACGTGATCGAGGCCGGCTTCCCGATCGCCTCACCCGGTGACTTCGAGGGGGTACAGGGCATCGCCCGCACCGTCGAAGGACCGGTCATCGCCGGGCTGGCCCGCACCCACGTCGCCGACATCGATGCCGCCTACAACGCCGTCAAGGACGCCGTCCGGCCCCGTATCCACACCTTCGTGTCCACTTCGGACATCCACATCAAGTACCAGCTGCAGAGCACGCGCGAGGACGTCAAGGGCCAGGCCCGGGCGGCCGTCGCCCACGCCAAGCAGTACCTCGACGACGTGGAGTTCTCGCCGATGGATGCCACTCGCGCCGACCTGGACTTCACCGCCGAGGTGTGCCAGATCGCGATCGACGAGGGCGCGACGACAATCAACATTCCCGACACCGTCGGCTACACGATGCCGATCGAGTACGCGGAGTTCCTGCATGGTCTCTACGACCGCGTCCCGGCCCTGCACGACATCGTGCTCTCCGTCCACTGCCACGACGACCTGGGGCTGGCCGTGGCCAACTCGCTGGCCGGGCTGCAGGCGGGGGCGCGCCAGGTGGAGTGCGCGATCAACGGGATCGGCGAGCGGGCGGGCAACGCCTCGCTCGAGGAGATCGTGATGCTGCTGCACACCCGCCAGGCGGCGGTCGGCCTCTACACCGAGGCGGTGACGCGGGAGATCGCGCGGACCTCGCGGATGGTCTCGCGGCTCACCGGGTATTCGGTGCAGCCCAACAAGGCGATCGTCGGGCGCAACGCGTTCGCCCACGAGTCGGGGATCCACCAGGACGGCGTGCTCAAGGAACGCACCACGTACGAGATCATGGATGCGACGACGGTCGGGCTCGACGCCAACTCGATCGTGCTCGGCAAGCACTCGGGCCGCCACGCGCTCGCCCAGGCGCTGTCGGAGCTGGGCTTCGAGCTGACCGGGCAGACCCTCAACACCGCCTTCAAGCGCTTCAAGGAGATCGCCGACAAGAAGAAGCAGGTCACGGCGATGGATCTCGAGGCGCTCGTCACCGACGAGCTGCGCGCGGACGTCGCCGGCTACACGCTGGAGTGGTTCGACGTCGAGGCCTCCTCGCGCCGGCCGCCCCATGCCACGGTGGCCGTGCGCGGTCCCGACGGCGAGGAGCTGGTCGGCTCGTTCACCGGCGACGGTCCCGTCGATGCCATCTTCCACGCCATCAACGCCGCCACCGCGGTCGACGCCAAGCTGCGGGAGTTCCGGGTCGATGCCGTCACCGGGGGCCAGGACGCCCTCGGCGAGACGTCGGTCGTCCTCGAGGTCGGCGGCGTCACCGGCTCGGGCCAGGGCATCTCCACCGACATCCTCGAGGCGGGGGCGAGCGCCTACGTGCGCGCGCTCTCCAACGCGGTGCGCCGCCAGGGCATCCTCGCCGAGGCCGAGGCGGCCACCGCCGCGCCCGAGCCGGTGCGCGCGCCCTGAGCCTAAGCGGGCGGCGCCCGACCCGGCGTTGACCGATGCCGGCTGCGGGGTAGCGCGCTTGGTATGCGCATCCTCACCTCCCCGCAGCCGGATGAGATCCGCGATCTCTTGCAACGGCGCGAGTTCTTCTGGCTGGATCTCGACGCTCCCGCGGACGACACGCTTGACCAGATCGGCCAGATCCTGGGGCTGCACCAGCTGGCGCTCGAGGACACGCGGGAGTTCGGCCAGCGGCCCAAGCTCGACGTCTACGACGACGAGCTGCTGCTCGTCTACTACGGGGCGAGCCGCGACGACACCGGGGCGCCCGTGGGCGTCGAGGTCCATCTGCACGTCTCCGACCACTACCTGCTGAGCGTCCACCGCGGGCGCTGCGAGCCGTTTCACGTCATGCAGGAGCGCCTGACGCGGACGCTCCCCGGAGACCGAGTACGACCTCGTCTACCGGGTGACCGACGCGCTCTCGGACTCACTGCTCGAGGTGATCGAGCAGGTGGCCGAGCGGGTCGACGACCACGCCACCGAGGTCTTCCGTCACCCCCGCGCGGCCAGCCGCGACGAGATGGCCGCCCTGCGCCGCTCGCTCGAGACCTTCCGCCGGCTGTTGCTCGCCCAGCGCCAGGTGGTCGAGCGCCTGACCCAGCGCGTGGGCGAGCTCCCCGGGTTCACGCCCGACCTCATCAGCTATTACCGGGACATCGCCGACCACGTGTGGCAGGCGGTCGACGAGACCGAGGCGGCGCGCGACAGTGTCCGGAGCTCGCTGGAGACCTACAGCAACGAGGTGCAGGAGCGCCTGACGATCCTGGCCACCATCTTCTTGCCGCTCACCCTCATCTCCAGCTTCTTCGGCCAGAACTTCAACTGGATGATCGACCACATCGGCTCCGCCTGGGCCTTTTGGGGGCTCGGTGTGGGGGGGACGGTCGTCTCGCTCGCGGCGATCTTCGTGTGGCTGCTCCGCAGCGGGCTCTACAACCGCGGCGGCCGGCGATGACCGCCTACCAGCTGGAGCCGTCGGCGACGACGAGCAGCCCCTGCCGGTAGCCGGCCGACAGCACGCGGATCCGCGGCTCGGAGTCCATGAAGTTCGAGCCCATGGCCGCCGCGGACTCGGCGTTGGGGGCGATCGTGCGCACCCGCGCGCCCCGGCGTCGCAGGGCCAGCGACTCGACCGACACCGCCGAGCGGGCGACGTTGCGCATCACCGACAGTAGCGTCGAGCTCGTGCCCAGGCTCGCCGTCGGGTTCAGGCACAGCACGTGGGTGTCACGGCCCGCGGGGGCGGCGTCGAGGTTGGTCGGCGACCACACCCCGCCGTCGACGTACTCGCGCCCGGCGATCGTCACCGGCGCGAACAACCACGGCACGGTGCACGAGGCCTCGACCGCCTCGGCGACGGTGGCGTTCGGCGCGCGCGGGCTGCCGAACACGACGCGGCGCCCAGAGCGCCGGTCGACGGTGGCGACCCGCAGGCGGCCGTCAAAGCGCGCTCCCGAGCGCTGGACCTGCTCGCGCAGCTGGGAGAGGGTGTCGGGCGGGCGGGGGAGACCCCGCAGCAGCAGCGCGCGGACGACGGCGCCGCCCGGCGCGGCGACGCCGAGGGCGAGCGGAGCGAACGTCGCGCTGGCGGCGAGCGCTGCCTGACCGGCCCGCCGGGCCGCCGTGACGGCGGCG
The DNA here is from genome assembly GCA_963744845.1 of uncultured Solirubrobacteraceae bacterium. Taxonomy (GTDB): domain Bacteria; phylum Actinomycetota; class Thermoleophilia; order Solirubrobacterales; family Solirubrobacteraceae; genus Palsa-465. Next base: position 14,268 of record CAVUVE010000002.1, on the reverse strand, counting down.
ACGGCCAGCCCCCGTGACGGGCCCGCGCTGCCGACCTCCAGCTCGGTGCCGACCGACGACGGGCGCCGGGGGGAGTTGCCGGCGACGAGATGAGCGGCGACGATCGCGCCCGCCGAGGTCCCGACGAACGATTCGCAGTCGCGCAGGTCGACGGCCGCGGCGTCCTCGATCCCGGCCAGGACGCCCATCATCCAGGCCTCGCCGAGCACGCCGCCGCCGCCGAGGACGAGGACATCGGGCCGGGTCTGCATGGCTGCCAGGCTATCCGGCGCGTTCTCGGCGCGCCCCGCTGGCGCCAGGCGACCGCAGTCGTTTGTACGTGATAGCGTACGCGGCCATGGTCTCGACCGCGAACAACGCGTCGGTCGGCTCGCGGGTGCGGGCCCTGCGCGAGGCGATGGACCTGTCGTTGCGCGATCTGGCGGTCCGTTCGGGGGTGAGCGCGCCGATGCTCTCGCAGGTCGAGCGGGGGGAGACGAGCCCCACGTTGCAGGTCGCCACCCGCATCGCCCACGGCCTCGAGCTGCGGCTGTCCCAGCTGCTGCGCCTCGACGAGGAGGGGGCGGTCAGCATCGTGCGCCACGCAGAACGGCGGATGGGCCCGAGCGGGGCGGCCGGCCATCGCTACGAGATCCTCACCCCGCCGCTGCCCGGCCAGCGAGCCGAGCTCTCGCGCCACCAGCTGGCGGCCGGCGCCGTCACCGGCGGCCCGGGCGATCCGCCGATGCACGAGCCGGGCAGTCGTGAGACCGCGCTCGTCGAATCCGGCGCGGTGACCCTCGTCTGCGACGGCGCCCGCCACGAGCTGGGGGCCGGCGATTGCGTGACCTTCGATGCCGACCTGCCCCACCATTTCGAGAACCCCGGAGACGAGGAGGCCGTGCTGCTGGCCGTGGTCAGCGCCGGTCTCAGGAGGAGCTGAATCCCGACCATGCCCAAGAGCCTGTTCGACAAGATCTGGGACGCCCACGAGGTCGCCCCCGGCCTGCTGTACATCGACCTGCATCTCGTCCATGAGGTGACCAGCCCGCAGGCGTTCGACGGACTGCGCCTCGCCGGACGTCCGGTCCGCCGGCCCGACCGCACGCTGGCCACTGCCGACCACAACGTCCCGACCGACGGCACCCCCGTCGCCGAGCGCATCCGCGACGAGCTGTCCCGGGTCCAGGTGCAGACGCTCGAGCGCAACTGCGAGGAGTTCGGAATCCCGGTGTACTCGCTGGGCTCCGATCGTCAGGGGATCGTCCACGTCATCGGCCCCGAGCTGGGGGTCACCCAGCCGGGGATGACGATCGTCTGCGGCGACTCGCACACCGCCACCCACGGCGCGTTCGGCTCGCTCGCCTTCGGGATCGGCACGAGCGAGGTGGAGCACGTCCTGGCCACCCAGTGCCTCGTGCAGAACAAGCCCAAGTCGATGCGGATCGTCTATGAGGGCGAGCTCGGCTTCGGGGTGACGGCCAAGGACCTGATCCTGGCCACCATCGGCCAGATGGGCGTCGCGGGCGCCGTCGGCCACGTCGTCGAGTACACCGGCGCCGCGATCCGCTCGCTGAGCATGGAGGGCCGGATGACGGTCTGCAACATGACGATCGAGGGCGGCGGCCGGGCCGGGATGATCGCCCCCGACGAGACGACGTTTCAGTACGTGATCGGCCGCGCCGCGGCGCCTCGCGAGGTCCCCGACTCCTGGCGCGACCTGTCCTCCGACGACGGGGCGAGCTTCGACACCGAGATCACCGTCGACGCGTCGGCGATCAGCCCGATGGTCACCTGGGGCACGAACCCCGAGATGGTCGTCGGCGTCAGCGCCGAGGTCCCGCACCCCGAGGACGACGGGGATGAGCGGGCGCTTCACTACATGGGCCTGCAGGCCGGCACCCCGATCCAGGACATCAAGCTCGACCGCGTGTTCATCGGCTCGTGCACGAACTCGCGGATCGGCGACCTGCGGGCCGCGGCGGAGGTGGTCAGCGGGCGCCGGGTCGCCGACAGCGTCTACGCGATGGTCGTCCCCGGCTCCCAGCAGGTGAAGATCCAGGCCGAGCAGGAGGGCCTCGACGAGGTGTTCCGCAAGGCCGGCTTCGATTGGCGCGGCGCCGGCTGCTCGATGTGCCTGGGCATGAACCCGGACATCGCCGCGCCCGGCGAGCGGGTCGCCTCGACCTCGAACCGCAACTTCGAGGGCCGCCAGGGCGCGGGCGCACGCTCGCACCTCGTCTCGCCCCAGATGGCCGCCGCGGCGGCGATCGAAGGCCACTTCGTCGACATCCGCGAATGGGAAGTCACGAAGTGACGGTTAACGGCGACGTGATGTCGACGATTCTCATCAAAACGCGGGTCTGGATGATCCGCGGAGGAGACCAACCATGAAAGCCATCGAGACGATCACCGGCCGGGTCAGCGTGCTCAACCGCGACGACGTCGACACCGACCAGATCATCCCCAAGCAGTTCTTGAAAAGGGTGGAGCGCACCGGCTTTGGCCAGTACCTGTTCTATGACTGGGCCAAGGAGCCCGACTGGGACCTGCCGGCCAACCCGATCCTCGTCGCCGGCAAGAACTTCGGCTGCGGCTCGAGCCGGGAGCACGCCCCATGGGCGCTGGAGGACTACGGCTTTCAGGCGATCATCGCGCCCAGCTTCGCCGACATCTTCCACTCCAACTGCACGAAGATCGGTCTGCTGCCGGTGAAGCTCGATGCCGAGGCGTGCGCCTCGATCCGCGAGTCCGGGGAGGCGCAGGTCGACCTGGCCGCGCAGGAGGTGCGCTGGCCGGGCGGCACCGCCCACTTCGAGATCGATCCCCAGATCAAGCATCGCCTGCTCAACGGCCTCGACGACATCGCCCTGACCCTCGAGCAGGACGACGCGATCGCCGCCTACGAGGGCGAGCGGGAGCGTTCCGGTCCGGTGACCAACGCGCTGTGAGCGCGCCGGCGGCCGCCGCGGCCTTCTCGGCCCACGCGCCCGAGTACACGGCGCTGCGCCGGCGGCTCGTGCCCGGGTTCGACGCGTTCTACGGATCGGTGATCGACGTGCTCGGCCTGCTGACGCCGGCACCGGCGCGGGTGCTCGACCTCGGCGCCGGCACCGGCCTGCTGAGCGCCCGGGTGGCCGAGGCATTCCCAGGGGTCTCGATCGAGTTGCTCGACGCCTCGGAGCCGATGCTCGACGAGGCGCGGGCACGGCTCGGCGCCAGCGTCGCCGCCGTCCACGTCGGCGATATGGCGGGCGCCCTGCCCGACGGCCCCTACGACGCGGTCGTCTCGGCGCTGGCCATCCACCACCTGGAGGATCCCGACAAGCGGGCACTGATGGGCAACGTCCACGCTCGGCTGCGCGGCGGCGGGGTGTTCGTCAACGCCGAGCAGGTCGCGGCGCCCTCGGCGGCGCTGGCGAGCGCCTACGAGCGGATGTGGGTGCGCGACTGCCGGGCGCTCGGCGCCTCCACGGCCGAGCTCGACGGCGCCCGCGAGCGCATGCGCCACGACCGCTGCACCGACGTTCAGAGCCAGCTGGACTGGCTGCGCGCCACCGGCTTTCAGTCCGTGGACTGCGTGTACAAGTCGTGGCGGTTCGCCGTCATGGCGGGATTCAAGGAGGATCAAGGATGAGCGCTCGCGACTGGGATGCCACGACGTATGACCGGATCTCGGCCCCCCAGCAGCAGTGGGCCGCCGAGCAGCTCGACCGCCTTGAGCTCAGCGGCGACGAGGTCGTCCTCGACGCCGGCTGTGGCAGCGGCAAGATCACCCTCGAGCTGGCCCGGCGCGTTCCCCACGGCACCGTCTACGCCGTCGACGCCGCCCCCTCGATGGTCGCCCACGCCCAGGAGGCGCTGGGCGACCGCGCGATCGCGTTCTGCCAGGACCTCGTCCAGCTCGCCCTCCCCGAGCCCGCTGACGTCATCTTCTCCAACGCCACGTTTCACTGGATCCCCGATCACGACGCCCTGTTCGCCGCGCTGCACCGCAACCTCAAGCCGGGCGGCCGGCTGCTCGCCCAGTGCGGCGGGCGCGGGAACATCGACGGCTTCCGGCGCCTCGCCGACGAGGTGGCCGGCGAGGCGCCGTTCGCCGAGCACTTCGTCGACTGGGTGCGCCCGTGGAACTACGCGACCGCCGAGGAGACGGCGCAGCGCCTGGAGCGGGCCGGCTTCACCGACATCTCCACGTGGCTCGAGGACCGGCCGACCGAGCTCGCCGAGCCCCGTCCGTTCATCGCCACCGTGTGCCTCGTGCGCCACCTCGATCCGCTGCCCGAGGCGCTGCGCGAGCCCTTCGTCGACGCCGTGATGGAGCGCCTCGACGAGCCCGTGGTGCTCGACTACGTGCGCCTGAACATGACCGCCCAACGGCCCGCTTAGTACGCTGGCGCGCTCCATGGCTCCGCGTGTCGTCCTCCTGCCCGGTGACGGGATCGGTCCTGAGATCATCGCTCCCGCGGTGGAGGTCCTGGCCGCCGTCGGCGCCGACTTTGACTACGAGGAGCACGTCTTCGGCGGGGCGTCGATCGACGCCCACGGCACGGCGCTCACCGACGAGACGCTCGCCGCCTGCCGTGCCGCCGACGCCGTCCTGCTGGCGGCCGTCGGCGGACCGAAGTGGGACACCACCGATCCCGACCAGCCCCGCCCCGAGCAGGGCCTGCTCGGGCTGCGCAAGGGCCTCGGCCTGTTCGCCAACCTCCGTCCGGTCAAGCCGCTGCCGGCCCTGTATGACGCCAGCCCGCTGCGACGCGAGATCATCGACGGCACCGACCTGCTCGTCGTGCGCGAGCTGACCGGGGGGATCTACTTCGGCGAGAAGACCCGCACCGCCGACAGCGCCTCGGACGCCTGCGTCTACACGCGGGCCGAGATCGAGCGGATCGCCCGGGTGGCGTTCCGGGCGGCGCACTCGCACGTGACGAGCGTCGACAAGGCCAACGTGCTGGAGACGAGCCGGCTGTGGCGCGAGGTCGTGCGCGAGCTGCACGCCGCCGAGTTCGCCGAGATCGAGCTCGAGCACCTACTCGTCGACAACGCCGCCATGCGCCTGGTCTCGGCGCCCCGCAACTTCGAGGTGATCGTCACCGAGAACATGTTCGGCGACATCCTCTCCGACGAGGCGGCGATGCTCACCGGCTCGCTCGGGATGCTCCCCTCGGCCTCGCTCGGCGAGGACGGCACGCCGGGGGTGTTCGAGCCCGTGCACGGATCCGCCCCGGACATCGCCGGACAGGGCGTGGCCAACCCGCTGGCCATGTTCCTCTCGGCGGCCCTCATGCTGCGCCACGGATTTGGCATGGAGACCGAGGCCGCGGCGGTAGAATCGGCCGTCGATCGTGCGCTCGCCGACGGGCTGCGCACGCCCGACCTGGGGGGCGATGCCGGCACCGCGCAGGCCACCCAGGCAGTCCTCAAACACCTGCAATAAGGAGCAGTCGTGGAGCAAGCCGACCTCATCTGGCACAACGGAGAACTCGTTGCCTGGGAGGACGCCAAGATCCACGTACTGACCCACGGGCTGCACTACGGCACGAGCGTGTTCGAGGGCGAGCGCTGCTACGACACGGCGCGCGGCCCGGCGATCTTCCGCCATCAGGATCACCTGGCGCGGCTGATCCAGTCGGCGCGCCTGTACTACATGCCGCTCCCGTACACGCTCGAGGAGCTGCGGGCGGCCACCCACGAGCTGATCGGCGCCAACGGCCTGCGCGAGTGCTACATCCGGCCGATCGCGTTCCGCGGCTACGGCCAGATGGGGATCAACCCGCTGGAATGCGAGGTCAACGTGTCGATCGCGGTGTGGCCGTGGGGCGCGTATCTCGGCGACGCGGCCAAGCTCGAGGGGGTGCGGGCCAAGGTCTCGAGCTGGCGGCGCATCGGCGGCGACTCGCTCATCCCGCACGCCAAGGCCGGCGGTCAGTACCTGAACAGCGTGCTCGCCAAGATCGAGGCGACCAAGGCCGGCTACGCCGAGTCGATCCTCCTCGACAACCGGGGCTTCGTGTGCGAGGGCTCGGGCGAGAACATCTACGTCGTCAAGGACGGGGAGATCATCACCCCGCCCCAGACGGCGAGCATCCTCGACGGCATCAGCCGCAAGTCGATCCTGACCATCGCCGGCGACCTCGGCTACCGGGTCGTCGAGCGCGACGTCGCGCGGGCCGAGCTGATCATCGCCGACGAGGTGTTCGTCTCGGGCACGGCCGCCGAGCTGGTCGCCCTCTCCGAGATCGATGATCAGATGATCGGCGCCGGCGGCACCGGCCCCGTCACCCGCGAGTTGCAGCGGGTGTTCGAGGATGCGCTGCGCGGGCGCGATCCGCGCTACGCCGAGTGGCTCGACGTCGTCGACGTGCCGGCGCGGGCCGCGGCGTCGACATGACGACGCGCATCGAGCTGTATGACACGACCCTGCGCGACGGGATGCAGGGGGAGGGGATGTCGCTGTCGGCGGGCGAGAAGCTGCGCGTCGCCCACCGACTCGACGAGCTGGGCATCGATCTCATCGAGGCCGGCTTTCCCAGCTCGAACCCCAAGGAGCTCGAGCTGTTCGGGCTGCTCGCCACCGAGAGCTTCCGTCACGCCGAGATCGCCGCCTTCGGCATGACCCGGCGCCGCGACGTGACCGCGGACGCCGATCGGGCCCTGCGCGTCGTCGCCGAGTGCTTCGCGCCCGTGTGCACCCTCGTCGGCAAGACGTGGGGCCTGCATCTCGAGAAGGTCGTGAAGGTCGACCGCGACGAGAACCTGCGGATGATCGCCGACTCGGTGGCCTTCCTGGTCGCCGAAGGCAAGCGGGTGATCTACGACGCCGAGCACTTCTTCGACGGCTTCGCCGACGACCCCGCGTACGCCCTGCGCTGTCTGCGCGCCGCCGCCGAGGCCGGCGCCGAGACGGTCGTCTGCTGTGACACCAACGGCGGGACCCTGCCCCACACGGTGGGGATGGCGATGGGCGAGGTCGTCGCCGCGCTCGGCGGCTCCGGCGCTGGCTCGGCTCCGGAGCGCGGATCGGGATCCACACCCACGACGACGCCGGCTGCGGGGTGGCCAACGCCCTGGCGGCGGTGCTCAACGGCGCCAGCCACGTGCAGGGGACGATCAACGGCTACGGGGAGCGCTGCGGCAACGCCAACCTGATCTCGATCATCCCCAACCTCCAGCTCAAACTCGGCTACGCGTGCCTGTCGCCCGAGCAGCTGGCGGCGCTGACCCCCGCGGCCAACTACATCGCCGAGCTGCTCAACTTCACCCCCGACCCCGACTCCCCCTACGTGGGACGCAACGCGTTCGCCCACAAGGGCGGGATGCACGTGGCCGGCGTGACCGCCGATCCGACGACGTTCGAGCACATCGAGCCCGAGGTCGTCGGCAACCGGCGCGAGCTGCTCATCTCCGAGCTCTCGGGCAAAGGGACCGTGCAGGCCCGGGCGGCCGCCGCCGGGATCGCCGTCTCCGACGCGGACGCCGCCCGGCTCGTGGAGCGCGTCAAGGACCTCGAGCACCGCGGCTATCACTTCGAGGCCGCCGACGGCTCGTTCGAGCTGCTGCTGCGGCGTGAGACCGGCGACTACGAGCCGCTGTTCACGCTCGAGTCGTGGCGGGTCATCGTCGAGAAGCGGGCCGACGGCCGGGTCGGGACCGAGGCGACGATCAAGATCTGGACCCCCGCGGGTCCCGACGGGGAGCGCTACGTGCGCACCGCCGAGGGCAACGGCCCGGTCAACGCGCTCGACCGCGCGCTGCGCGAGGCGCTGGTCGAGATCCACCCCCATCTGCGGGACATCGATCTCGTCAACTTCAAGGTGCGCATCCTCGACGAGACGAAGGGGACGGGCGCGGTCACCCGCGTCCTGCTCGACGCCTCCGACGGCGATCGCGTATGGGGTTCGATCGGGGTCTCGGAGAACGTGATCGAGTCCTCGTGGGAGGCGCTCGTGGACTCGCTCGAGTACGGCATGCAGCTCGCCCGCCGGGACCGCGAGGGCGCGCGACCGTCGCCGGCGACCGCGGCGCCGAGCTCTTGACGGCCGCCGGCCTGGACTCGATCCCCCTCGCGCAACCGGTCCTCGGGGCCGAAGAGGAGGAGCGGGTACTCGCCGTGCTGCGCTCGGGCCGGCTGTCGCTCGGTCCGGTGACGGCGGAGTTCGAGACGGCGTTCGCCGCCCGCGTCGGCGCGGCCCACGGGGTGGCCGTCTCCAGCGGCACGGCAGGGCTCCATCTCGCGCTGCGCGCGGTCGGCGTCAGCGACGGCGACGAGGTCATCACCAGCCCGTTCTCGTTCGTGGCCTCGGCCAACGTCGCTCTCTACGAGCGCGCGCGGCCGGTGTTCGCCGACATCGATCCGGTGACGCTCAACCTCGACCCCGAGGCGGTCGCCGCCGCCGTCAGCGAACGCACGGCGGCGCTGCTCCCCGTCCACGTGTTCGGTTATCCCGCCGACATGGCCGCCCTCGAGCGGCTGGGGCCGCCGATCGTCGAGGACGCCTGCGAGGCGCTGGGCTCGGAGTACGCCGACGGCGGAGCGGTCGGCGGCCGGGGACATCCGGCGGTGTTCGGCTTCTATGCCAACAAGCAGCTGACCACCGGCGAGGGCGGCATGATCACCGTCGCCGACGCTGCCGCCAAGGAGCGGATGGACTCCGAGCGCAACCAGGGACGGGCGCCGAACATGGACTGGCTGGACCACGATCGCCTCGGCTTCAACTACCGGCTGTCGGACGTCGCCTCGGCCCTCGGGGTCGCTCAGCTCGAGCGCCTCGACGAGCTGCTCGCCGGACGGCGCCGGGTCGCCGAGCTCTATGGGTCCGCGCTGGCCGACGTCGAGGGGGTCACGCCGCCGTGCGCCGAGGCGGGAGCCGCCCGTCGGGGCTGGTTCGTCTACGTCGTGCAGCTCCCGCGAGGCGTCGACCGCGACGAGACCGTGCGGGCCCTGGCGCAGCTCGGGGTGCCGAGCAAGCCCTACTTCCCGGCGATCCACCTGATGAGCTACTACCGCGAGCGCTTCGGCCACCGCGAGGGCGAGTTCCCGGTCTGCGAGGACGTCGCCGCACGCTCGATCGCGCTCCCCTTCTTCCCCCGGATGGCCGAGGGTCAGGTCGCCCGGGTGGTGGCGGCCCTGCGCGGGGTCCTCGGACGGTGAGCACCGGCCGCAGCGCGGGTCGGTACACGGGAGCCCAGGCGGACGCGTTTCGCCGGCTCAACGACTCGATCTCGTTCGACTGGCGGCTGAGCCCGTACGACGTCGATCAGTCGGTCGCCCACGCGGCGATGCTCGCCGCCCAGGGAATCATCTCGGCGCCCGACGGCGCCGAGCTGCAGCGCGGCCTCGAGGTCGTCCGCGGCGAGCTGGCCGAGGGCACGTTCCCGTTCGCCGACGGCGACGAGGACATCCACATGGCGATCGAGCGCCGGCTGACCGAGATCGTCGGCCCCGTCGCCGGGCGCCTGCACACGGCGCGCTCGCGCAACGACCAGGTCGCCACCGACGTCGCCATGTTCGTGCGCGCGCACGCGCACGAGGCGGTGGAGCGCATCACCGGCCTGGCCACGACCCTCGCCGACGTCGCCGAGCGCCATCTCGACTGGCCGCTGCCCGGCTACACGCATCTGCAGCGCGCCCAGCCGATCTACCTCAGCCACCACCTCCTCGCCTACGTGTGGATGCTCCTCCGCGACCGGGAGCGCTTCGCGGCCGTCGTCGAGGCGTGCGGCGCGCTGCCCCTCGGCGCGGGCGCGCTCGCCGGCGTCAACTTCGATACCGACCGCCGGGCGGTGGCCGCCGCGCTCGGCTTCTCCGGCGTGGCCGAGAACTCGGTCGACGCCGTCGCCAACCGTGACTTCGTGCTCGACTACCTGGCCGCCGCCGCCACCTGCGCCACCCACCTGTCGCGACTGGGAGCGGAGATCGTCCTGTGGTCCTCGGAGGAGTTCGGGTTCTGCGAGGTCGCCGACGCGTGGGCGTCGGGCTCCTCGATCATGCCCCAGAAGAAGAACCCCGACGCCGCCGAGCTCCTGCGCGCCAAGGCACCGCGCCTGGCCGCCAACCTGAGCGCTCTCTATGGGGTCATGCACGGCCTGCCGCTGACCTACAACAAGGACATGCAGGAGGACAAGGAGCCGCTGTTCGATTCCTGCGACACGCTGGAGCTGTGCCTCGAGGCCGCCGAGGGCATGATCGGATCGATCAGCTTCCGCCGCGAGCGGCTGGCCGCCGCCGCCGCCGACGAGTTCCTGGCCGCCACCGACATCGCCGACCTCCTCGTGCGCCGGGGGATGCCGTTCCGCGAAGCCCATGGCGTGGTGGCCGCGCTCGTGCGCGTCGCCGTCGGCCAGGGCAAGGCGCTGTCGTCGCTGACCCCGGAGGAGCTGCGGGCCGCGTCCGAGCTGCTCGACGACGAGTTCTACGCCCTGCTGCGCGACGGGGCATGGCTGGAGTCCAAGGTCTCCGAGGGCGCCACGAGCCTGACCCGGGTGCGCGAGCAACTGGCGCGGGCCCGCGCGCAGCTGCGGTGAAGCGCAGCTTCTACGACCGCCCGGTGCTCGAGGTCGCGCCCGACCTCGTCGGCTGCGTCCTGCACCACGGTGAGACCTCCGGAGTGATCGTCGAGACCGAGGCCTACCACGAGTCCGAGGCGGCATGCCACGCCTACGTCGGCTTGACCAAGCGCACGAGCACCCTGTTCGGGCCGCCCGGGGTCGCCTACGTCTATCGCTCGTACGGCATCCACGCCCTGCTCAACGCCGTCTGCGAGCCCGAGGGAGTGGGCGCGGCCGTGCTCATCCGGGCGCTCGAGCCGCTCACCGGGCTCGAGCTGATGCGCGAGCGGCGCGGGCTGACCGCCGAGCGGATGCTCTGCTCGGGCCCGGGCAAGCTGACCCAGGCGCTCGACGTCGAGCTTCACCACAACCGCAGCGACCTGATCGCCGGGCCGATCGTCATCTCCGGGCGCGTGGGGGAGTGGCGCGACGTGGAGATCGTCGCCGACCGACGGATCGGGATCACCCGCGCCGCCGAGCTGCCGTGGCGCTTCTCGGCAGCCGGCAGCCGGTTTCTCTCCCGGCCGGTGTCGCGCGCCCTCGGGCCCGCCCCAGCGGTCGCGCGGGCGCGCTAACCGCCGCCGAGGCCGGCGCCGCCGCTGGCCCCGGAGCCCGTGCCGCCGCCGGTCCCACCACCCGTACCGCCGCCGGTCCCGCCACCCGTGCCGCCGCCGGTCCCGCCACCGGTGCCGCCGCCGGTCCCGCCGCCCGTGCCACCGCCGGTCCCGCCGCCGGTCCCACCGCCGGTGCCGCCGCCCGTGCCACCGCCGGTCCCACCGCCGGTCCCGCCGCCCGTTCCGCCGCCCGTGCCGCCGCCGGTCGCGCCGGTCGCGCCGCCCGTGCCTGCGCCGGTCCCGCCGCCGGTCGTTCCCGTCCCGCCGCCGGTCGCCGCGGGGCCCGGATTGGTGGCGGTGGCCCCAGAGCTGGGCACCGTGGATCCGACGGAGCCGCCGGTCGTGCCGGTGCCGTTGGTGCCGGTGCCCGTGGTGCGCGTCTTGGAGTGGGGCTGGCGGGCGGCGCGCTCGGCGGCCTCCTGGGCGGAGATCTGCAACGCCGAGGTCATGAAGTTCTGCCAGATGATCGCCGGGAAGGTGCCGCCCTCGACCGGCTGTCCGTTGTACAGGGTCGTCATCGGCACCAGCTTGTTCGGGAACCCGACCCACACGGCGGTCGTCATCTGCGGGGTCCAGCCGACGAACCAGGCATCGCCGTAGTTTGAGGTGGTGCCGGTCTTGCCGGCGACGTCGACGCCCGAGATCTCCGCCGAGGTCCCGGTGCCGTGCTGGACGACTCCCTGGAGCAGCGTATGAATCGTCTGGGCGACGCTGACCGGCATCACCCGGTTGAAGTGTGGGATCGCGACCAGGTCGCGCTTGCCGTGGCACTTGACGACCGGGCACTGGACCTGGGCGATGCCGTCCGGACCCTCGTAGGGGGCGCCGAGGTTCGGGGTGAAGACGCGCCGCCCGCCCTCGGCGATCGTCTCGTAGGCGTGGGCCATGTCCAGCGGGGTGACCCCCTCCTTGAGGCCGCCGATGATCATCGCGTAGTTCTGCGACACCGGGGAGCGGATTCCCATCGCCGTGGCCATCTTCGAGATCCGCTTGGTACCGACGCCGGGACTCAACCCCAGCTGGGTGAAGACGCTGTTGTCGGACACGTCGGTGGCGGCGGCCAGGCTGATCGGCCCCGAGTAGCTGTTACCGAAGTTCTTGACCTGGTAGTGCTCCTTGCCGCCGCTATTGGGGACGGTCAGGGTGAAGGGGTGCGAGTCGAATACCGAGTCGGGGCCGTAGCCGTGCTCGATGCCAACGGCGAGGTCGAACGGCTTGAACGCCGAGCCGGGCTGGCGGTGGCCCTCGGTGGCGAGGTTGAACGGATACTGCTGATAGTCCTGAACGCCGTTGACCAGCGGCCCGCCGACCATCGCTCGCACCTGGCCGGTCTTGTTGTCGATCGCCACCAGCGAGGCGGCCGGGTAGCCCGAGCCGCTGGGGAGCTCGGCGGAGACGGCGTGCTCGGCCGCCTGCTGCATCGGGAGGTCGATCGTCGTGCGGATCTTCAGACCGCCGTAGTAGGCGCGATATTCGGCGACGCGGGGGGAGACCCCGTGGCCCAGGCCGACGGCGGACAGGATCTGCGAGCGTAGCCAGCTGGTGAAGTACGGCGCCGACGGCGGCTCCTCGGGCTGCTCGATGTCCGCCGCGCTCGGCAACGGCGCCTTGATGCCCTCCTCGTACTGCTGCTGGGAGATGTACCCCTGGTTGAGCATGTCGCGCAGCACGAGGTTGCGCCGGGCGCGGGCGGCGTTGGGGAAGGCGATCGGGTTGAAGGCCGAGGGGTTGGCCACCATGCCGGCCAGCAGGGCCGCCTCCCAGGGCGCCAGCACCGACGCGCACGACTGCCGGTGCACGCTGTTCGTGCTATCGCCGCAGCCCCCGGTGGTGCCATCGGTGCCGGCGGCCGCGTCGTAGTGGTGGACCTTGCCGAAGTACACACGGGCGGCTGACTCCACCCCGTAGGCGCCGTTTCCGAAGTAGATCGAGTTCAGATACTCGGTGAGGATCTTCGTCTTCTTCCACCGATGGGTCAGGTGGTAGGCCAGGGCGGCCTCGCGTAGCTTCTCGAGCACCGTCCGGTTGCCTTCCTCCGAGAGGGCGTTCTTGACGAACTGCTGGGCGATCGTGGAGGCGCCCTGGGTGGCCCCGCCGGTTGCATCGGCGACGACGGCGCGGGCGATGCCGCGGATGTCGACCCCCGGGTCTGACCAGAAACGCTTGTCCTCGACGGCGATGATCGCGTCGCTCATCGACTGACCGATCTGACCGTAGGTGTCGATGACCACGTGGTTGGGGGGCGCGAAGATGCCGATCGGCCGCCACATGTCGTCGTACAGATAGGAGTTCTGCTCCAGCTTGTACTGCTGGCGGTTCTCGAGCTGGGGCAGGTCCGAGGCGACCGCCATCATCATCCCGAAGATCGTCGACACGATCGCCAGGGCGCCGAGGCCGACGAGGATCGAGAGCAGCCGGAGCTTCTTGACCTTCGGTTTGGCCGGTCGTCCGCCGCGGTCGCGCGCGCCAGCGCCGCCGCGGTGGCGCGAACGGCACCGGGGCGTGTGGATCGGGACGTGTGTGGCGGTTGTGGTCGTCGTCGCTCATGCGATCGAGGCGCCGCTGGCACGGCGAACGGCCTACCGTGGCCGGGGAACACGCGGGTGCGAAGCGCCCCGGCCCGAGCTTCGGGCGGCGCTCGCAGGGCGGCGGCGAGAGTCTAGCATCGGGACCGATGGCCTCCCCGCCACCCACGCCGCCCGCCGGCGACGCCGAGCAGCGTGCCGCCTGGCTGGCCCGCAACGCCGTCGACAGCCTGCCCGCGGGGGCCTTGGCCGAGAAGCTGGCCAGCGGCCGGCAGCTGCGGGTCAAGCTCGGCATCGATCCGACCGCGCCCGACATCCACCTCGGCTTCACGGTCGTGCTCGGCAAGCTGCGCGAGTTCCAGGACCTCGGTCACAAGGTCGTGCTGATCATCGGCGACTACACCGCCCGGGTCGGCGATCCGAGCGGCCGCTCGGCCACGCGGCCGGTGCTCGACCCGGCGCAGATCGACGCCAACGCGGCCACCTTCGAGCGCCAGGCGATGACCGTGCTGCGCGACGATCCGGAGCTGCTCGAGGTGCGCTTCAACAGCGAATGGCTGGACATGCCCGTCGAGGATCTCTTCCGCCTGCTGCGGGTG
>CAVUVE010000001.1:0-628461 GCA_963744845.1 uncultured Solirubrobacteraceae bacterium | reverse complement strand
AAATCAGGCGAAGCAATGTCTGACGATGTTGTGTACCTACTGGCTCAGTTGGTGTTGCTTCCCGACGAAGTACGACGGGTGCAGCGGGTGGTTCAGGCAGAGGTTGACCGAGTCCTGCCAGGCGAAGTTGCCGGTCTGGCCGAAGATCGTCTTCGTGCCGTTGTCGTGCTGGTTGGGTTGTAGGCGAAGTTGCCGATGATCGCCCTTGTTCACGCCGCCGGTCCAGCCGGTGAGGGCGCGCGCCTGCTCGCGCACGTCGGTCTCGGTGTAGGCGCCGCGGTCGGCGCCGAGCGTGAAGAGCTCCATCATCTCGCGCGCGTAGTTCTCGTTCGGGTGGCCCTTGACGTTCTGGTTGCCGTTGAGCCAGATCAGCATCGCCGGATCCTCGGTCACGCTCGTGAGGAGGTCGGCGAACGAGCCGAGCGCGTTCGCCGCGGAACATGTCGACCTGGTTCAGCATCAGCTGCTGCGAGGCGACACCCTGGTTCGAGGTCGCGAACCAGGAGTGCCAGATCGAGCGTCATGCGCTCGATCAGCGGCGCGTTCGTGCGCACCATCCGGTCGAGCCACGAGAGGTGGTCGTCGCCGATCACGGCGGCCGGCGCGAGCGGCCGGCCCTTGTCGGCCGTCGGCGACGGGCCCGCCGAGCGCGTACGGCCGGCGGGCGCGTGAGCGCGTGCACGGCGTGCTTGAACCCGAGCTTCGCGAGCGCCTCGGCCTCGCCCGGCCTCGCGCCGAACCCGGCGCGCCAGAGCAGCCGCTCGGCCTGCTCCTTGCCGAACGGCCCCCTGTACTCAGGAATGCTGCTCACCTGAGTACCTAACGGCGAATCGTCGCAGAAGGTCAAGACGCGCGACCGTAAAATTTCTCGCGAACGAGGGATGCCGGCGCCTACCATGGACTCGTGCGCCGTCGTCCTCGCGCCTCGCTCGTCCTCGTCTCGCCGCCCGTCGCGGCCGCGCGACCGCCGGCCGTCACCCCGGCCCAGCGCTACGCCCAGACGGCGCTGAAGGCCGCGTTCACGGCGTGGGCGAAGAAGAACCTGCCGGGAACGACCGTGGGCAAGGTGACCTGCGTCCTGCCGCGGCCAGCGGCAGCGTCGCTCACTGCACCGTCTACGTGAGCGCGCCCAAGAACCACGAGAACATCGTGTTCAAGGTCACGAACACGCTGCACAGCGAACGGGACGGCAACCTTCGCGATGATCTCCCACTCCTGCACCGACTCGAAGACCGGGCAAGAAGCTCGCCTGCTGAGGGGCCTCAGGCTTCGGCCTGACCCCGGAAGGTTCTTAGGCCCCGCGATTGACTCCGACGTCGCCGCGCCCCTTAGTCTACGTCGGCCGGTCAGGCTGAAGTCCTGGCCCAGGCTCCTACGCGACTCGACCCGAGCCGTCGAACGAGTCGAAGTCGCGCGCCGCGAGCGCCGCGAAGCGGCCGCCCGAGGGCGACGAGCTCGTCGTAGGTGCCGGTCTCGACCACGCGGCCGCGGTCGAGCACGACGATCTGGTCGGCGTCGCGGATCGGTCGAGAGCCGGTGGGCGATCGCGATCGTCGTGCGACCCTCGACGAGCCGCTCGCAGCGCCTCCTGCACGGCCCGCTCGGTCTGCGTGTCGAGCGCGGAGGTCGCCTCGTCGAGCACGAGGATCGGCGGGTTGCGGAGGATCGCGCGCGCGATCGCCATCCGCTGCTTCTCGCCGCCGGAGAAGCGGTAGCCGCGCTCGCCGACCACGGTGTCGTAGCCCTCCGGGAGCGACGCGATCAGGTTGTGCACCTGCGCCGCGCGCGCGGCCGCCTCGACCTCCTCGTCGGTCGCGTCCGGCTTCGCGAATCCCGGCGGCCGAGCTGTGCCAGAGCGCTCGCGACGTCGGGCGCCAGCGGGTCGGCGCGGACCTTGCCGGACTTCGGCGTCGTCAACGCGGACATGGCCCACGACGCGCGCACGCGGACGGTGGCGCCGGCGAAGTCGACGTCGCGCCACCGCAACGCCAGCAGCTCCCCCAGCCGCAGCCCGGTGAATGCCGCGGTCAGGAAAATCGCGGCGTCCTGATCAGACGCAGCCGCCCGGGCAAGCGCCCACACCTCCTCGGGCGAGAACACCTGGACGTCGCCGCTCGGGCGCACCGGATGCTTCTCCGCGCGGGCCAGCAGATTGACCAGGATCACCCACACCATCTGCGCGCGACGGAAGATGCCGTGCAGCTGGATCAGCAGCTTGTTCTTGGAGCGGTTCGACAGGCCGGCCAGCGACCGACGCCACTGCTCGATCTCCTCGGCGGTGATGGACTCGATCGGGCGATCGGCGAACGCCGGCACCAGTCGAGACTTCAGCGCCGAGCGATGTAAGTAGCCAGCCGGCGGCCTCCCCCGCTCAGTCCACGCCGGCCCGAGCTTCTTCTGCACCTGGCGCCCGTCGGGCAGCCGGTACTTCGCATACCAGCACGGTCCGCGCTTGCGCTCGACTCACTTCGCGATGCCGCCGGTGGGGCTCGAACCCACGACCTACGGATTAAAAGTCCGCTGCTCTACCAGCTGAGCTACAGCGGCGAGACCGTCATGATCGCATGACGCGGTGGAGGCGGGTCGGGGCGAGAACGGAGACAGAGGCGATTTCTCGCCCCGGCCGCGCCGCTCACGTCAGCCGCCGCAGCCGACCCAGGCGCCGGCGCCCTGGTGGCGGTAGACGGTCGCCGCGCACGCGTCCTGGCCGCCGGGGGTGGACAGGTCACAGCCGTAGGCGGCCGCCGTGGAGGGGGTGATCTGGTAGCGGCCGGTCGCGCCCGACGAGGCGTTCGTGTTCGAGGCGCCGGTCGAATAGTCGCTGCCCGACTCCGAGGCGCAGGCGGGAACCGCGGCGCCGGAGGACGAGCCGGCGGCGGTCGCCGTTGCGGCGGCCGTGGTCGCCGTTGCCGAACCTGATGAGAGCATGCGCCGCAGGACGTGCAGCGAGCGCACCGTATCGGCGTCGGTGGCGCGGCGGCGGCGAGCGACGCCGTCCTTGATGATGTTGCGCCCCGGCACGCGGGAACCGAGGTGATGGGCGACCTGGCGATACGCGCGCTGATACGCGCGGGCGTGAGCTGCCGTGGGCGGCTCAGCGGATGCGACGGCGGGAGCCGCGGCGGCGAGTGCGGCCGCGCCCGCGGGAAGCAGGAAACGTTGCATGTAAGGGACCTCCTGTGGTTGTCATCGTCCAGCAGGCGTGCGTGATCCCGGCGGGCGCACGCGGGTGTTGGGCGTGGGCAGCGCCTCCTTTCAGCGCTTGTCGTCAGCTCGGGCGCTGCGACCACCGCGAACGGCGGCGGAGCGTCAGGGCCCGTGAAGCAGCGCGAGACTGTAGCGCGGTTGGCCCGATGGCCAAGTGTGAGATCGCTCCGCGGTCAGCGCGAGGAGAGGACGAGCAGCGCGGCGCTGCTCGCCGGCAATGAGATCGTGAACGTGCCGGAGGCCGCCGCGACCGTCTGCGGTACCGCGGGGGCGAGCACGCCCGTCGTGGTCGTGCCGAACTGCCGGTCGCCGAGCGTGATGTCGCCGGTGGCCGACGCGCTCGGAGCGCTCAGGCGCTCGAGCGTCGCGGCGTTCTTTCCGTAGCCGGTGGGCGCGCGAACCACCGCGCGCGTGTCGCCGCCGCCGAGGCTGTCGTTGATGAGCAGCACCCGCACCTGATGGTCGCTGCCGAGCGTCGCCCAGGCGCGGATCTGCTCCTGGTTGCCGGTCGAGATCCGCAGCAGGCGAGACCCCGGGGGAGCGGCTCGGGCGAACATGAGGGCGCCGTAGTAGAGCGGGTGGACGACGGCCTGCCAGCGTGCCTGGGTGCGCTGGAAGTCGAACAGGCCGTTGACCGAGTTCGGATAGGTGTGCAGGTTGACACCGTCCACCCCCCCGCTGTCCAGCGAGAACAGAGCGTCCATGATCCACAGGGCCGAGGCCATCGTGTTGCTGACGCCGGCCCGGCCGTTGCAGGTGACCGATCCCATCTCGTCGAGGCGAAAGCTCGCCCCGTCGTGGTGGGCGAGGGCCAGCGATCCGGTGAAGCCGGCCAGCAGCGAGCGCGAGGCGTAGGAGCTGAGCAGGTGCGGGATCGTCGGGTAACCCGGATTGCTGGGATTGCGGGCGCAGCCACTGGTGCCGTAACCGTGGAAGGTGAGCATCCGCACGCGCGAGCGCCGCGACACAAAGCCCGTGAACGCGAGCATCCAGTCGGGATTGCCGGTCTCCGGCCCCGCGAGCGGCAGCTTGGGCAGGCCGGCGACCATGCGCGAGAACTCGGTCGTGAAGGCCAGCGGGTCATACGTCCGTGGGCGGGCATACACCGTCTGGCCGGTCTTGCTGTACCAGGGGACCGGGTGACCGTGGAGCACGCGGTACCAGGGAGTCGTGTGGTAGAGCTCGGGCTCGTTGCCGAGCTGAAACGAGGACACGTACCGAGAGCCGACGCCCGCGAGCAGCCGGCTCGCCTCCTGCGCCGGGATCCGCGTGCGATTGGCCTCGAGGTTGAGCCCGAGCATCAGCCGCGCGTCCAGCGACTGCGCGAGCGTCCGCGCGGCCACCGTCCACGCCGGGGTGAGGTCATAGGTGACCCCGAGCGGCTGGGCGAGGCCGGGGACGGGCCACCACGAGCGGTCGGCGCTCTGACCGCCGACCCGCACCAGGGGCCGCCCCGCCGGATTGAGGTTGTGGACCAGCGCCGCCAGCGGGGCGTTGATCTGAGCGGCACCCGGCCCTTCCCACTGGGGGATCGTGTTGTACTCGAGCGCCAGTCCGAGGAAGTCGTCGGCCAGCGGCCGGGTGACCGGGGAGCGGGTGACCGACACCGAGAACGCGGCGCGGGCGACCGGCACCTGGGACCCGATGAGCACGCCGATCACCGCCAGGAGACCGACTCCCGCCAGGACCAGCAGCCTCACGCGCCGTCGCCGACTCACGGTCCGGCGTCAGCCCGCGTAGGCGACGGTTTCGATCTCGACGAGCATCCGCGGGTCGATCAGGGCCCCGACCTGCACCATCGTCATCAGGGGACGGTGGTCGGCGAAGACCTCGCCGTGGGCGCGGCCGACCTCGTCGGCGCGGGAGATGTCGGTGACGTAGACGCGGGTCTGGATGACATCGGCGACGGCGACGTCGCCGCGGCTGAGCTCGTGCTTGATCTTGCGCAGGATCTCGACGGTCTGCTCGTACGGGGTCTCACCGATGACGGCGCCGTCCTCGTCGACGGAGGTCATCCCGCCGATGAGGACGAACTCGCCGGCGCGCACAATGCGGCTGAAGCCGTAGGCGCGCTCGTACGGCGAGGTCGGGTCGCCCGGCAGGCGCTCGGTCAATGCAGGAAGTGGCGGCGGCTGGTGAACACCATCGCCCCGCCGGCCTTGTCGACGGCCTCGACGGTCAGATGGTCGCGCACCGAGCCGCCGGGCTGGATGATCGCCTTGATCCCCGCCTCGAGGGCGAGCTCCGGGCCGTCGGCGAACGGGAAGTAGGCGTCGGAGGCGAGCACGCCGCCGGCGACGTCCTCGGGAGCCTTCTCGAGGGCCAGACGCACGGCGTCGACGCGGCTCATCTGGCCGGCCCCGATGCCGATCGTGGCCAGGTTCTTGGCGATGACGATGCCGTTGGACTTCACGTGCTTGCAGACGCGCCAGGCGAACGAGAGCTCCTGCCACTCGGCCTCGGTCGGGCGGCGCTCGGTGACCACCTGCATTTCGGCGCGCTCCTCCAGGTCGGCGTCGCGATCCTGGACGAGCAGGCCGCCGACGACCTGACGGAGATGGGGCTCGATCATGTTCGGGGTGCGGCGCTCGCGGTCGTCGAGGACGCGGGTGTTCGGCTTCTCGGCGAGGATCTCCAACGCCGTGTCGTCGTAGCCGCGGGCGAACAGCACCTCGATGAACTGATCGGCCAGCACCCGCGCCAGCTCGGCGTCGACGCGGCGGTTGAGGCACACGATGCCGCCGAACGCCGACTGGGGATCACACGCGAAGGCGCGCTGATAAGCCTCGAGCGCCGTCGATCCGACCGCTACCCCGCACGGGTTGTTGTGCTTGATGATCACGCACGCCGGGATCTGGAACTCGGCGAGGAGCAGGCGTCCGGCGTCGAGATCGAGCAGGTTGTTGAACGAGATCGGCTTGCCGCCCAGCTGCGAGACCATCGAGAGCACGTGCGTGCGGGCGCCGACCTGCTCGTAATAGGCGGCGCGCTGGTGCGGGTTCTCCCCGTAGGGCAGCTCCAGCACCTTCTCGAAGGCGCGCACGAACAGCGGCGGGAAGTCCTCGCGCTTCTCCTGAAACCAGCGGGCGATCGCCGTGTCGTAGCGGGCCGTGTAGGCGAACGCCTCGGAGGCGAGGCTCTCGCGCGTCCCGAACGACAGGTGGCAGTCGGACTCGCGCAGCTCCTCGAGCACCGCGTCGTAGCTGACCGGGTCGACGACCGGCGCCGCGTACGCGTGGTTCTTGGCCGCGGCGCGGATCATCGTCGGCCCGCCGATGTCGACGTTCTCGATCACCTCGTCGTCGGAGGCCCCGCGGCGGGCGGCGGTGCGCTCGAACGGGTACAGGTTGACGCACACCAGGTCGACGAACTCGACGCCGTGCTCCTCGGCGGCGCGCATGTGATCGGCGCTTTCGCGCACGGCGAGCAGACCCGCGTAGAGCTTGGGGTGCAGCGTCTTGACGCGACCGTCCATGATCTCCGGAAAGCCGGTCAGGTCGGTGATGCTGCGCACCTCGATGCCGGCGTCGGCCAGCTCGCCGGCGGTGCCACCGGTGGAGATGATCTCGATTCCCAGCTCGGCCAGGCCCCGGGCGAACTCGACGATCCCGGTCTTGTCCGACACCGAAAGCAGCGCTCGCCGGACCTTCGGCCCGATCTCCCCCGCGGATGTCGCCACGGCGATCACCGGCTCGACCTTGGCGTCCATGACGGCGACTCTACCGTGCGATCACGACGCGCCGTGGGTTGCCGGGATCGAAGCTCACGGCCCCGCCGGCCAGCAGGCGGACGGCCTCGACGAGCAGTTCGTGCTCGACCGGATGCAGTCGCTCGAGCACATCGCGGGAATCCCGTGCATCGGGCAGCTCGAGGGCGCGCTGGAGGATCACCGGGCCGGTGTCGACCCCGCCGTCGACGAAGTGCACGGTGACGCCGAAGACCTTGACCCCGTAGTCGAGGGCCTGCTCGACGGCGGCCAGGCCGGGGAAGGCCGGCAGCAGCGCCGGGTGCACGTTGATCACCCGGTCGGGAAAGGCGCCGAGAAACCCGGGGCTGAGCAGCTGCATGTAGCCGGCGAGAACGACGAGCTCCACCCCCAGCGAGCGCAGCCAATCAGCGATCGCGGCGTCACGAGCGTCCCGGTCGGCGAACGCCTCGCCGGCAAACGCCTTGGCCGCGATCCCCGCGTTGCCCGCCCGCGCCAGCGCCCGCGCGCCGGGCTTGTCGGAGGCGACGGCGACCAGCCGCACGCCGTCGCGGCCGTGAGCGCGATCGATCAGCGCCTGCAGGTTGGTGCCGGCGCCCGAGGCGAGGACGCCGACGTTCATGGGACGCGGAGCTTGGGAAAGCGCCCGCCGGTGGAGCGCAGGCGCCCGGCGTGCAGCAGCTCGTCGACGCGGCCGAGCACGTCGGCGGAGCCCAGGTGCGAGAACGACCCGTAGGCGCGCAGGCCGTCATAGGCGTTCTGGGCGACGACCTTGGAGCGCCCCCCGCGGAGGATCTCGACCGCCCGTGTGCGCCCGACCGGCGGCTGGGCGCTGACGACCACCTCGACGATGGCACTGTCCAGATCGTCCACGGACCCGGCCGGCATCACCCGGGCCAGCGTCACCGGGGCGGGCACGAGGTCGGGCTCGCACACGTCGCAGCACGACCCCTCGGCGTCCCCCGCCGACGGGTCGCCGAAGTACCGCAGCAGCGTCTCGCGCCGGCAGCGCTCGCCCTCGACGTACTCCCACATCGCGCGGTACTGGGCCCAGCGCACGCGCTCGGCCTCGCGCGAGGAGCTGATGCACAGCGCCGCCGCCCGGCGATCCCAACCACCGGTGATCTGGCCGACGGCTCGATCGGGGGGCCCGGGTAGGGGCGCGAGGACGCCGGCGCGGGCCAGGTGGCCGATGACGGCCCGCACGGTGTCGGCGTCGCCGCGGCCCTTCTCCGCGGCCAGGCCGTACAGATCGGACAGGGGGACGTCGTAGCGGCCGTCGCAGCCCGCCCACGCAAGGCGCTCACCGACTCGCTCAAACGCCTCGGCCGACAGCTGCGAGCGCTGGATGAAGAACACGTGCAGTCCCTTGTCGCGGCCCTCGGCGAACAGCAGGCATCGTGCCGGGCGGCCGTCGCGTCCGGCACGCCCGGCTTCCTGGTAGTAGGCCTCGAGCGAGCCGGGCACGGTGGCGTGGCAGACGGTGCGCACGTCGGACTTGTCGATGCCCATCCCGAACGCGTTGGTGGCCACGATCACGCTCGCCTCGCCGCTCATGAAGCGCTCCTGGACGGCCGCCCGCGTGCCCCGGTCCATCCCCGCGTGATAGGCGACGACGCCCCCTGCCAGGGCGGCGTCGAGCACCCCGGCGAGCTCATCGGTGGCGTTGCGAGTCCCCGCGTAGACGATCGCCGGCCGCGCCTCCTCGGCGGACAGCGCCGCCACCAGCCGGCGCTGCTTGTCGGCCGCGCCGCGACAGGGCACGACGGCGAAGCTGAGGTTGGGTCGATCGAAGCCGGTGGTCACCCGCGCCGGGTCGCGCAGGCGCAGGCGGGCCGCGATGTCGACGGCGACGCGCGGCGTCGCCGTGGCGGTGAGGGCGAGCGTCGCGCGGGCGCCGACACGGGCCGCGGCATCGGCCAGCGTGAAGTAGTCCGGCCGGAAGTCGTGGCCCCATTGGGAGACGCAATGGGCCTCGTCGACGACGAACAGCCCCACCGGGGTGTCGCCGAGGGCGCGGGCGAACGCCGGCGAGCCGAAGCGCTCGGGGGCGACGTAGAGCAGCCGGACCTCGCCGGCGCGCACGCGCTCCATCGCCTGGGCGTTGGCCGCCGCGCTGCGCTGGGCATTGACCATCGTCACCGTGCCGGGCGCGATGCGATGGATCGCCCACGCCTGGTCGTGCATCAGCGCCACGAGCGGCGAGACGACGATCGTCAGGTCGTCGCGCATCAGCGCCGGCAGCTGGTAGCAGAGCGACTTCCCGGCACCGGTTGGCATCACGACGAGCGCGTCGCGGTCGGCGAGCGCCGCCGCCACCGCCTCGGCCTGCCCGGGTCGGAACTCCGAGAAGCCGAACAGCTGCGCAAGGGCCAGGGACGCGTCCATGAGGGGCGGCCGACGATAGCGGCGCCTCCGGCGCGACCCGTCGGAGGCCCTGCGGGCTCCGGGAGCGCCACGGCCGCACGGCCGAGGCGCTCCCGGATGACCCGCCCCTAGTGCTTGGCGCGGATCGTGCGGACCTTCTCGCACCCGTGCCGGTGGGCGTACTTCATCTCCTTGGACGTGACGTAGGCCATGTCCTTGCCGGCCCCGCCGTTGACCCAGTCACGCCGTCCCGTCGCGCGGAGCCGGTCGCTTCCGGCACCGCCGAAGAGATGGTCCTTGCCTTTGCCGGCCGTGATCGTGTCCTTGCCGGCGTTGCCCCAGACCCAGTCGTTGCCGGCGCCCGCGGTGATCCGGTCGTTGCCGGCGCCCGCGGTGATCCGGTCGTTGCCGCGACCGGCCTTGACAACGTCGTTGCCGGTGCCGCCGAACACGCGGTCACGGCCGTTGCCGGCGGTGATGCGGTCCGCTCCGGCGCCGCCATCGACACACGTGGCCGCATTCTTGACGGTCACCGTGTCGTTGCCGGCGAGGGCGAGGATCCGCGCCGCCCCCTTGCCGCCCGTGATCCGGTCGGCCCGGTTGGTGCCGACGACCACGAACTTCGGCCCCGCGCCGGAGAGACAGCTGCTCTTGTACTTCGCGCGGGCGGCCGCCAGCGTCATGACCGAGCCGCCGGTCGGCCCGGCGAACGGCTGGCTGACCTCGATCGCCTGCGAACCGCCGGCGGTGACGATCTCGCACATCTGCGCGCTCGCCACGAGCACCGAGCCGGTCGGGCACGCCGTCGGCGCGCTGCCCGAGCCGCCACTGCCCGAACCCGAGCCGCCACTGCCTGAACCCGAACCACCGTTACCGGAGCCCGAGCCGCCGCCCGACCCCGAGCCCGAGCCGCCGCTCCCCGTGCCCGAGCACGGATCGACCGCCGGACGCGTCACCTGCGCCTCGCCGAGGATGTAGTCGCCCACGCCCTCGACGTGCATGAACACCGCCCGTTCGGTGAGCGAGGTCGGGGTCTGCACCTGCTGGTTGATCGTGGCGTATGAGCCACCACCCATCTGCGTCGTCGTCTCGGCCCCGGGGCTGGACGGGCGCACCGTCTGCCCGTTGATCACGGCGGCGGTCACGTCCGACGAGCCCGAGGCGATGGTCGCGCCATTGACGCATGCGTATGCCGCCTGGGCCTGGGAGGGCCCGGTGAGCGCGACGGTGTTGACGCCTCCGTTGACGGCCCCTCCGTCCACCGAGGCCAGCGCGGTCGCGGCCGGAGTGGCGGGGTCCGAGGCGGTGTAGGCGGCGCTCGGCCCGGCGGACGCGCTGCCGCCGGCCGGAGAGGCGGTGCTCGACTGGTTGGCGCCCGCGCTGTCGGTGGCGCACGGCGTCTCGGCCGGGTTGGCCACGTAGGGCTCGGCCCCCGGCACCGGCGCGATGAGACGCAGCGCCTCCACGCTGGCCCGGCAGCCGAATGGATTGGCCGGCGCCGCCGTCGCGGGCGCGGCCAGCACAAGGGCGGTGGCCATGCCCGCCAGAGGCGCTGCGATGCGAATCGCCTTGCTGAAGATCATCGGTTTCCTTCCATGGTTTTTTTTGACCCGCGTCCGGCGGGTCCACACCCAGATCGGGACTACTGGTCGTCTGCGCCGTCGAGACTCTGAAGAAGAGTGCGTCGAACGTGGACGAACGACCGACCCCCGGGCCGGGCGGAAACGGACGAAAGGAGGATGGGCGGCAGCTACGCCGGGGCGAGCGGAAGCTCGAGCGAGTACTTCCCGCCCGACTCCTCGGTGCCGGCGAGGGGATAGTCGCCGGAGAAGCACGCATCGCAGTGCTCGCTGCGCGAGACCCGGACCGCCTCGTAGACGCCCTCCAGCGACAGGTAGTGCAGCGAGTCGGCGCCGA
Source organism: uncultured Solirubrobacteraceae bacterium (assembly GCA_963744845.1). Classification (GTDB taxonomy): domain Bacteria; phylum Actinomycetota; class Thermoleophilia; order Solirubrobacterales; family Solirubrobacteraceae; genus Palsa-465. The sequence continues at coordinate 617,264 of CAVUVE010000001.1, read as the reverse complement.
CCTCGGCGCACACCTCGTCGACGGTGCGACCGTGGGCGATCATCTCTTCGCGCGTCGACATGTCGATCCCGTAGTGGCAGGGGTGCTTGATCGGGGGGGCCGAGATGCGCAGGTGGACCTCGGCGGCGCCCGCGTCGCGGAGCATCTGCACGATCTGCCGGGTCGTATTGCCGCGCACGATCGAGTCGTCGACGACGACCAGGCGCTTGCCCTCGACCACCTCGCGCAACGGGTTGAACTTCAGCCGCAGGCCGTGGCGGCGCAGCTCCTGACCGGGCTGGATGAACGTGCGCGCGACGTAGCGGTTCTTGATGAAGCCATCGTCCTGCGGCAGCCCGGCAGCGCGGGCGAGACCGCGGGCCGCGGCATTGCCGGAGTCGGGCACGGGGATCACGACGTCGGCGTCCACGGGAGCCTCGCGCCAGAGGATCTCGCCCATGCGGGCCCGGGCGACCTGGAGCACGGTCCCGGCCATCCGCGAGTCGGGGCGCGCGAAGTAGATGTACTCGAAGACGCAGAAGGCGTGGCGCCCGCCCTCGGCCACCGGCCGCGACTCGAGGCCGCGATCGGAGAGGATGACCATCTCGCCCGGCCGCACGTCGCGCAGGTACCGGGCGCCGATCAGATCGAAGGCGCACGATTCGCTGGCCACGCAGTACGCGGGCGGGGCCCCCGACCCTTCGACGGGATCGATCTGACCGAGGGCCAGCGGTCGCAGGCCGGCCGGATCGCGGAAGGCGACGACGGCCTCCTCGGTCATGACGACCGTCGAGAAGGCGCCGCGCAGGCGGGGCAGCACGTCGGCGACGGCCTCCTCGATCCGCTCGGCGGGATGGGTGGCCAGCAGCGCGGCGATGATCTCGGAGTCCGACGTGGAGCGAAACGGCACGTCGGCGCCGCGCAGCTCGGCGTGCAGCTCGACGGCGTTGATCAGGTTGCCGTTGTGGGCGAGGGCGAGGGTGCGACGGTCGTCGCGCACGATCGGCTGGGCGTTCTCCCAGTCCGAGGAGCCGGTCGTCGAGTAGCGCACGTGGCCGATGGCCAGGTCGCCGAGCAGCGAACGCAGCGTGTTCTCGTCGAACACCTGGGAGACGAGGCCCTGGTCGCGGATCGCGATGATGTTGCCGCCATGGCTGGCGGTCGCGATGCCCGCCGACTCCTGCCCGCGGTGCTGGAGCGCGAACAGGGCGAAGTAGGCGAGGCGCGCGACGTCGTGCTCGGGGGCGTAGATCCCGAACACTCCGCACTCGTCGCGGGGGCCATCGCGTGGATCGAGCGAGAGGTCCATTTCAGGAGCCGGGGCGACTGACCTTAGCAACGCGCTTCACAGGTACTGCGAGAGTCCCCGATCTCGCGCGTCGCGCATCACGGAAACTGCGGTGTTCACCAGTCCGTCGATCTCGAGCACGTCGCCGCCGACATGGCCGATGATCTCGAGGCCGGTGAGCGCGGCCGCCGGGCCCGACACGATGAACGCCCGGCCGGGCGCCTCGGCGAACGGGTCAATCCCCGCCGGCACGGTGACCCGGGCGCCGATCTCGCCGGCGATGCAGGACTCGGCGAGCGCCACCGCCAGGCCGCCCTCGGCGACGTCGTGGGCGCTGCTCAGCGCTCCGGAGGTGACGAGCAGGCGCACCCGGTCGTGCGCCGCGGCGGCGGCGACCCCATCCAACGGGGGCAGCGGGCCGGCGATGCTCGCCCCCATGAGCTTCGACAGCTCCGAGCCCGCGGCGCTGGCGCCCGCCAGCGAGCCCACCAGCGCGATGGCGTCACCCTCGGCGGCGAAGCCGAGCCGCCCGGCGCGGGCCGGGTCGGGCAGGCGCCCGACCATGCCGATCACCGGCGTGGGGAAGATCGGTCCGCCCGGCGCCTCGTTGTAGAGCGAGACGTTGCCGCCGACGACGGGCACGTCGAGCTGGGAGCACGCGGCCGCGATGCCCTCGACGGCCTCGGTCAGCTGCCAGGCCACCCACGGCTTCTCGGGGTTTCCGAAGTTCAGGCAGTTGGTCAGCCCGAGCGGAACGGCGCCGACGCAGGCGAGGTTGGCGGCGCACTCGTAGACCGCCTCGGCGGCGCCGGCACGCGGATCACACGCCACCCGGCGCCCGTTGCCGTCGATCGCGACGGCGAGCGCCTCGCCCGTCGGGAGCATGAGCACGGCGGCGTCGGCCTCGTCGGGCCGGCGCACGGTGCGCGACTGCACGACGGGGTCGTACTGCTCGAACACCGGCCGCCGCGAGGCGAGGTTGGCCGAGCCGAGGAGCGCGAGCAGCGTCTCCCCCGGCGTCTCGTCGCCGCCCAGCCGGGCCGGCGAGGGCGGGTAGAGCGCCGCCGCGGACTCCGGCGGCTCGGGCGCCAGGTCATACAGCGGGCAGTCGTCGACGAGGACGCCCACCGGAAGGTCGGCGACGATGTCGCCGTCGGCGAGGATCCGCATGCGGCCCGACTCGGTGACCTGGCCGATCGGCGTGGCCAGCGTCTCCCAGCGCGCGCAGACGGCGATCACCTCGTCGACGCGCTCGGGAGCGACGACGCACAGCATCCGCTCCTGGGACTCGGAGACCATGATCTCGAACGGCTCCATGCCGGCCTCGCGCAGGGGCACGCGCGCGCAGTCGAGGTCGAGACCGACGCCGCCCTTGGAGGCCATCTCCGACGCCGACGAGGTCAGGCCGGCGGCGCCCAGGTCCTGGAGGGAGACGAGCAGCTCGGAGTCGAGCAGCTCCAGCGAGCACTCGAGCAGCTTCTTCTCGGCGAACGGGTCGCCGATCTGGACCGACGGACGCTTGCTTGTGTCGCCCTCGCTCCCGACGAGCTCGGCCGAGGCGAGCACCGAGGCGCCGCCGATCCCGTCGCGGCCGGTGAGCGCACCGAGCAGGACGAGCACGTTCCCGGGTCCGGCGGCGGCGGAGCGGATCAGCCGGGCGTGCGGCGCCAGGCCCAGGCACATGGCGTTGACGAGGCAGTTCTGCTCATAGGAGGGCTCGAAGTAGATCTCGCCGCCGACCGTCGGCACCCCGATCGAGTTGCCGTAGTGGCCGATGCCGGCCACGGCGCGCTCGAGCAGGTAGCGGGAGCGCTCGGAGTCGGCCGGCTCGCCGAAGCGCAGCGAGTCGAGGACCGCGATCGGCCGCGCTCCGACGGCGAACACGTCACGGAGGATCCCGCCGACCCCGGTGGCCGCCCCCTGGAAGGGCTCGACGGCGCTCGGGTGGTTGTGGGACTCGACCTTGAACGCGACCCCCAGGCCGCCGCCCACGTCGACGACGCCGGCGTTCTCGCCCGGCCCCATGAGCACGTGCCGGCCCTCGGTGGGCAACCGGCGCAGCAGCTTCTTGGAGTGCTTGTAGGCGCAGTGCTCGGACCACATCAACGACAGCATTGCCAGCTCGGTATCGCCCGGATCGCGGCCGAGCAGCTCGACGATCCGCTCGTACTCGCCGTCGGTCAGCCCGAGCGCACGATGGCGGCGGGTGTCGTCAGGCGGGGACGCGGTGGGCAAGATGGGCGGCGATGGATGTGAAGATCTCCAGCCCGTCGGTCGACCCGGTGAGCGGGTCAACGGCGTGTTCGGGATGGGGCATGAGGCCGAACACGTTGCGCGCCTCGTTGCAGACCCCGGCGATGTCGTCCAGCGAGCCGTTGGGATTGTCGCCCGGCGCGTAGCGCAGCAGGATCTGATCGCCGGCCGTCAGCTCGTCGAGCATCGCCGGCGGCGCGTAGTAGCAACCGGTCATGTGCTTGACCGGGATCGACAGACGGTCGCCGGCCTCGCAGGCCCCGGTGAACGGCGAGTCGGCGCTGACGACGTCGACCGCGACCTGGCGAAACACGAACCGCAGGCTGGCGTTCGTGAGCAGGGCCCCCGGCAGGAGCCCGGCCTCGCAGAGGACCTGGAAGCCGTTGCAGATTCCGAGCACGAGGCCGCCGGCGGCCGCGAACTCGGCGACCTGCTCCATCACCGGAGCAAAGCGGGCGATCGCGCCCGCGCGCAGGTAGTCGCCGTAGGAGAAGCCACCGGGCACGACGACGGCGTCGACCCCCTGCAGGTCGTGGTCGCCGTGCCACAGGATGACCGCCTCGGCGACGCGCTGGCAGGCCAGCTGCGCGTCGACCTCATCGCAGCTTCCCGGGAAGCGGATGATCCCGAACTTCACGCGGCATCACTCCCGGACGATTCCACGATCTCGTAGTCCTCGATCAGCGGGTTGGTGAGCAGCCGCTGGCACATCTCGGGCAGGCGCTCCGGGTCCTCGACGTCGAGCTCGATCATCCGCCCGACGTGGACGTTGCGCACGCCGGTGAACCCGAGCGCCGGCAGCGCGCGCTCCACCGCCTGACCCTGCGGATCGAGGATCCCGGCCTTCGGCGTGACCAGTACCCGCGCCCGCATCCCCACGCCTCAGCGGGCGCCCGTGCGGTGCAGCCAGGCGTCAAACGCCTCGCCGGTGATCCGCTCATAGGCCTCGACGTACTTCTCGCGCGTGCGCGCGACGACGTCGTCGGGGATCGGCGGTGCCGGCGGGTTGCGATCCCAGCCGGTCCCCGAGGCCCAATCGCGGACGAACTGCTTGTCGAAGCTCGGCTGGCCGCGGCCCGGCTCATAGCTGTCGGCCGGCCAGAAGCGCGAGGAGTCAGGCGTGCAGATCTCGTCGCCGATCGTCAGCACGCCGTCGCCGTCGAGGCCGAGCTCGAACTTGGTGTCGGCGAGGATGATCCCGTTGGCGCGGGCGTGGTCGGCGGCGTGCTCGTAGAGCGCCAGCGAGACGTCGCGGACGCGCTCGGCCAGCTCGCGGTCGCCGATCAGCTGGACGGCGCCCTCGAAGTCGATCGCCTCGTCGTGGCCGACCTCGGCCTTCGTGCTCGGGGTGAACAGTGGCTCGGGTAGCCGATCGGATTCGCGCAGCCCGGCCGGCAGCTCGATTCCCGAGACGGTGCCGGTCGCCTGGTAGTCCTTCCACCCCGAGCCGGTGATGTAGCCGCGCACGACGCACTCGACGGGCAGCATCGACAGCTTGCGCACGACCATGCCGCGCCCGCGCGCTTCGGCGGGCACGCCGTCGGTCACCGACACGACGTGGTTGGCGACGATCTCCGCCGTGCGCTCAAACCAGAACGCCGACAGGCCGGTGAGGACCGCGCCCTTGTCGGGAATCGGCGTGGGATGGACGACGTCGTAGGTGGAGATGCGATCCGAGGCGACGATCAGCAGCTCGTCGCCGAGGTCATAGATTTCGCGGACCTTGCCGGAGGCCAGCAGGGGGAGGTCAGATAGGGCGCTCACGAGGGCGATCCTAGCGGCTGGTTATGACGACCTGATCGAGCCGGTGGGACCGCCTCGCCGCCCCGGCGCGGCGCAGCAGGACGACGGCGAGCAGACCGGCGGCGGCGATGATCCCGGCCTCCACGTGGAAGGCCGCCGCGAAGCCGTCGCTGAGCGCGCTCGCCGGCCGCACGCCGGCGTGGAGGGCGCTCGTGGTGTGGGCCGTGGCCACGGTGATCAGGGCCGCGATGCCGATCGCGCCGCCGATCTGCTGAGCGGTCGTCATCAGCCCCGAGGCCAGGCCGCCGTCGCGCTCCTGCGCGTCGCCGGTGCCCAGGCCGAGGACCGGCACGAAGGCCAGGCCGAGCCCCAGGCCGGCGAGCACGAGCGCGGGCAGGACGTCCGCGCCGTAGGCGCTGGCCGGCGTCAACCCCGCCATCAACCACAGCCCGACCGTGGCCAGTCCGCAGCCGACGGCGATCGGCACGCGCGGGTCGACGGCCTGGGAGAGCCGTCCCATCGCCGTCGAGGCAGCGCCCATCGAGACGCTGAAGGGCAGGAACGAGACGCCGGTCTTCAGCGGGCCGAAGCCGAGCACCCGCTGCAGGTACAGGGTCTGAAAGAAGAACATGGCGAGCAGGCCGGCGGCGGCGAAGAAGATGACCAGGTCGGCCCGCAGCGCCAGCGGCCGGCGCAGCAGCTCGCCCGGCAGCAGCGGATGGGCGGCGCGTCGCTCGCTGACGGCGAACGCCACCGCCAGCACGACCACACCCGCCAGCCCGCCCAGCGTGCGCGCCGACGTCCAGGCATGCGTATCGGTCTCGACGACGGTGTAGACGAGCAGCAGCAGCCCGAGCGTCGCCAGCCCCGCCCCGCCGACGTTGGGCAGCGTGCGGCGGTCGCTGAGATCGTCGGGCGCCAGCACCCGCGGCACACACGCCAGCGCGATCGCGGCCACCGGAAGGTTGATGAGGAAGATCCAGCGCCAGTCGGCGAGCTGCACGAGCGCGCCCCCGGCGAGCAGGCCGGTCGCCGCGCCGAGCCCGAGCAGGCCCGCCCAGACGGCCAGGGCCCGCCGCCGGGCGTCCGGCTCGGGCGAGGCGGCGAGGAGCAGGGCGAGCGCCGACGGCGAGAGCAGCGCGCCGAAGCCCCCCTGGACGGCGCGGGCGGCGACGAGCACCCCGGAGGACGGAGCCACCCCGCACACCGCCGACGCCGCGGCGAAGCCGGCCAGGCTCAGCGCGAACATCCGCCGCGGCCCGAAGCGATCCGCCAGCCGGCCGCCGACGAGCAGCAGCCCGCCGAAGGTGAGCAGGTAGGCGTTGACCACCCACGACAGGTTGGCCTCGGAGAAGCTCAGCTGCCGGCCGATCGTCGGCAGGGCGACGTTGGTGATGGTGTCGTCGACCAGGAGCATGAACTGGGCGACGCAGGCGAGCAGCAGGATGAAGCTGGGGCGGGTGCGCGACATCGATCTTCTCCACTTGTAGAAGGACTTCTACACTTGTAGAAGAACTCCGGCCCGTTGTCAACCCTCACTGCGATACTCCGCCCGCCCGATGCCCGCCGCCGACCGCCGCACCCGCCTGCTCGAGGAGGCACTGCGCCTCGTCTCGGAGGCCGGCCTGGGCGCGGTGACGCACCGCAGCGTCGAGCAGGCCGCCGGCGCCCCCCACGGATCGGTGACCTACTGGTTCGGCAACCGCGACGGCCTGATCTCGGCCCTCGTCGACTGGCTGTGCGAGGAATCAGAGCGCCAGGTGGCCGCCATCGCCGCCCTCGTCCAGGAGCAGATCGCCGCCGGTCAGGCTCCCGACGCCGACGCGGTCGCCGGCGCGCTGGCGGCGTGGATGGACGGCGCGGCGACCCATCACCTCGCGCGGATGGAGCTCGAGCTCGAGGGGGCCCGCGCGCCCGCTCACGCCGCGCGAATGACCCAGGCGGCGCAGATCTTCTGGGACATGGGAGCGACGATCGCCGCCGGGATGGGCTCGCAGGACCCCGCCCGTGACGGCCGGGCGATGGCGGTGATGCTCGACGGCCTGCTGCTCGACCGCCTCACCCACCCGCCCCAGAGTCAGGACGTGGTCGTTGCCGCCGTGCGCTGGCTGCTCTCGGGCGTGCCCGACGTGCCCGCCGCAGCCAGCGAGACCGCGGAGGCGAGCGGGGCCGGCGAGGCGAGCGGGGCCGGCGGGGCCGGCAGCGGGGACCAGCCCGGCCCGCGGAACAGGTAGCCCATCCGCTCGCGCCACCCGCGCGCGTGGGCCACATCGCGCGCGATCGCGGCGTACTCGTGAAACGCGACCCGCACCGGGTGGTGGGTCTGAAGGTTCGTGGTCAGGCCATAGCGGACCGGTTCGGCCTCGCCCTGGAAGGTGCCGAACAGGCGGTCCCAGACCATGAGGATGCCGGCGTAGTTGCGGTCGAGGTAGATCTGGTTGGAACCGTGGTGCACGCGGTGGTGCGAGGGGGTGTTGAGCACGAACTCGAGCGGGCGCCACAGCCGGCCGACGCGCTCGGTGTGGATCCCGAACTGGTAGACGAGGCTGACCGACTGCTGGAGCACGATCATCCACGGCTTGATTCCGATCAGGGCGAGCGGCAGCCAGAACGGGAACGAGGTCATCGGCACCCACGTCTGACGCAGGGCCGTCGAGAGGTTGTAGTGCTGGCTGGAGTGGTGCACGACGTGGCTGGCCCAGAACACGCGCACCTCGTGGCTGACCCTGTGAAACCAGTAGTAGGCGATGTCGTCGGCGAAGAACAGCAGCACCCATGCCCACCAGGCGTCGCTCGGCACCCGCAGCGGGGTCAACTCGTACACGCCGGAGTAGATGGCCACCACGACGAGCTTCCAGCCGAGGTTGATGACGAGGTTGCCCATCCCCATTGACAGGCTGGTGGCCGTGTCGCGCACGTCGTAGCCGGCCGCGCGGTCATGGTCGCCGGTGTGATGGAAGGTGACCCACTCGATCGCCAGCAGGCCGATGAAGTAGGGGACCGCGTAGAGGATCAGGTTGAACATCTGGTAAGCCCGCTTGCCAGTATTCACCAACGCCACCTGATCTGTCAAGCTGTCTTGCCAGATGACCGGCGCGATCCGTGAGCGCCGCTACGGCGGCAAGACGACGACCGAACGTCGCGCAGAGCGCCGTGAGCAACTGCTCGACGCCGGGTTGGAGCTGTTCGGGACCGAGGGGTTCGCCAACGTCACGATCGAGACGCTGTGCGCGGTCGCGGGGCTGAACCCCCGCTACTTCTACGAGCAGTTCGCCACCCGGGAGGAGCTGCTGGGGGCCGTCTACGACCGCCACGTGCAGGCGGTGCTGCGCATGGTGCAGACCGCCATCGCCGATTCTGCGCCCGACCCGGCGCAGCGGCTGAAAGCCGGCCTCGGCGCCTTCGTCACCGCCACCCTCGCCGACGAGCGCGCCGCGAGAATCAACTACTTCGAGATGGTCGGGGTGAGCGCCCAGCTCGAGGCCCACCGCCGCGGCGTTCTGCGCGCCTACGCGGAGCTGATCGCCGACCAGGCCGCCCAGCTGGAATATCGGTCCCCACCCACCCCTCTTGGCCGGGGCGACCGGCGGATGACGGCGGTCGCCCTCACCGGCGCGACCGATGGGCTCATCACCGACTGGATGAGCAGCCGGCCACGACCGCCCCAGCAGGCGATCGTCGACACGCTGCTGGCGATCTTCGCCGGTTAGGCGATCTCGTCGAGCCGGCCGACGATCTCGGCGGCGTGGCGCACGAACGGGGCGTAGTCGAAGATCGCCTCCAGATCGAGTTCCGCGCTCGCCGGTTCGGCGGCCAAGAGCGAGCGCATCCCCACCCGCTCGTCGAGCGCCCGCTGGGCGAGGCGCTGCACCACTCGGTAGGCATCGTCGCGCGTCGAGCCCGCGGCCACGAGCGCGAGCAGCACCCGCTGGGAGAAGAGCGCGCCGTGGGTCAGCTCCAGGTTCTCGCGCATCCGCTCGGCGTTGACGACCATCCCCTCGACGAGGGCGAGGACCCGGCGCTGCATGTGGTCCAGGAGCGTCGTCGCGTCGGGGAGGATGATGCGCTCCACCGAGGAGTGCGAGATGTCGCGCTCGTGCCACAGGGCGACGTCCTCGAGCGCCGCCGAGGCGTATCCGCGCAGCACGCGGGCCAGGCCGGTGACCTGCTCGGACTTGATCGGGTTGCGCTTGTGGGGCATGGCGCTCGAGCCCTTCTGGCCGCGCCCGAACGGCTCGGCGACCTCGCCGACCTCGGTGCGCGCGAGGTGGCGCAGCTCGGTGGTGAATCGCTCCAGGCCCGCTCCCGCGAGGGCGATCGCCGACAGCAGCTCGGCATGGCGGTCACGGGCGACCACCTGGGTGGACACGGGCTCGCGCTCCAGGTCCAGGCGCGCGAGCACCCGGGCCTCGAACTCAGGTGAGGTCGCCGAGTAGGTCCCGACCGCCCCGCTGACCGCGCCGACGGCCGCCTGGGCGAACGCCCGCTCGAGCCGTCGCGCATTGCGGTCGGCCTCGAACGCGAACCCCGTCAGCTTGATCCCGAACGTCGTCGGCTCGGCGTGGATCCCGTGCGTGCGCCCCACGCAGAGCGTGTCGACATGCTCGCGCGCGCGGGAGGCCAGGGCGCCGACGAGGCGCCGGGCGTCGGGCAGCACGAGCTCGGCGACATGCTTGATCTGCAGGGCGAGACCCGTGTCAAGGACGTCGGACGAGGTCAGCCCGTAGTGGATCCACCGTCCCGCCGGGCCGGCCGAGTCCGACAGCACGTCGACGAACGCCGCCGTGTCGTGGTCGGTGACCTTCTCGCGCTCGTCGATCGCCTCGACGGTGAAGGTGGCGGCCCGGATCGCCTCCAGGTCGGCCTCGGTGGGCCCCTCCATCTCCTCGCAGGCTGCGACCTCGACCTGTCGCATCGCCTCCCAGCGCGCGTGGTCAGACCAGGCGTCGGCCAGCTCGCGGCGGGTGTAGCGCGCGATCAACGGCTGGCGCTAGAGGACCTGCGCGGCGGGCGCGGCGGGGGCCGGTATCGAGGCGAGCTCGACGGCGGCCGCCGACGCCAAGGTGACCTGAGCGCTCGCAGCCGCCTGCAGGATCGTGTCCAGCAGCCCGGGAAACCGCGTGTCCAGATCGGAGCGCCGCAGCTGGTTCAGGCGCGTCGTTCCCTGCTGGCGCTGCTGGATCACGCCGGCCTCGCGCAGCACCTTGAAGTGGTGCGTGCACGTGGACTTCGTGACCGGGAGCGCGAAGCTCCCGCAGGTGTACTCGCCGTCACCCTTGGCCAGCTCGGCGACGATGCGCAGCCGGACCGGGTCCGACAGCGCGTGGAGCACGGCTCCGAGCTCCAGCTCGCCGCAGGCCGGGTGAGCGATCTGTTCGGTAGCGGGTGTTATCGACATTGCCCCCTCCATGATAGGACGGTCTGCCAGCTTTGTACGACAACCGTCGTACAACATGCTATTGTACGGCGAGCATCGTACAACGAATTGCATCGAGGTAGACAGATGGCCGACTCGCCCAGCACCTCCACCGCTTCTCGCGTCCGTCGCGGCGCGGCAGCCGTCATCGCCCAGTACATCCAGGACCTCGCCACCCCCGGCGTTCCGGCACCCTGCGTGCCGACCGCGTAGTCCTCGACTCCCTCCCTCGTGACCGGCGCCCGCCGAGCCCTCCGCGGCCGGCGGGCGTCGGCGCGTCCGGGCCCGTGAGCCGCGGGGCCCATTCACAGAAACTGTCGGCCACCGTCGACCACGATCGTCTGGCCGGTGATCATCGTCGCGGCGTCGGACGCCAGGAACACGGCCGTGCCGACGATGTCCTGCGGCTGCAGGGCGCGCTGGATCGCCCCTCGGGCGACGCCGTATGACTCGGCGTCGTCGATCAGCTCGCGGCTGGCGTCGGTGAGCGTGAAGCCGGGCGCAAGCGCGTTGACGCGGACCCCGTCGTCGCCGAGCTCGCGGGCCATGACGCGCGAGAGCCCGATGAGCGCGCTCTTGGAGGCGACGTAATGGGCCCACAGCGGCGACCCGCTCATCACCGTGGCCGAGGCGACGTTGACGATCGCTCCGCCGCGGTCCCGCAGTGCGTTGCTGCACGCACGAGCGCACAGCCACGGTCCGCGCAGGTTCACGGCCATCACGCGGTCCCAGTCGGCAACCGCGATCTCATCGAACGGGCGGCGCTCCAACCCCGCATAGACGGCGGCATTGTTGACGAGCGCGTCGATCGATCCGAACGCGCCGAGCGCCGTGGCCGCCATCGCCGCTGTGCTCGCCTCGTCGGCGACGTCCACGGTCACCGCCACGGCCTCGCCGCCCTGCACTTCGCTGAGGACCGCCGCGCACGTCTCGGCGGCCGCGGCAGCGTCGAGGTCGGCGGCCACCACCCGCGCGCCCGCGCGCGCGAAGCCGAGCGCGAACGCGCGGCCGAGGCCGCCGCCGGCTCCGGTGATGACCGCGCACCGCCCGGCGAGCTGTCCGCTCATCGGACCGGCTGGGCGGCCAGCGCGGCGCGGCTGGCCGCCAGCTCCCGGCGGGCCAGCCGCCGGGCGGACTCGGTGAAGAACCACTGGCCGATCTCGGACTGCACCCAGTCCATGTACCGATCGGTATCGAGCTCCATCCACACGTGGCAGATGCGCACGGCCGACTCGGTGAAGCGCCACAGCTTGTCGGCGTCCTTGACCAACTGGTCCTCGAGGCTGACCGCCTCGGTGCGGGAGTCGTGGCCGTCGACGATGTCGGCGATGGTGGCGATCCGTCCCCGGTCCCACCCGACCGAGCTGAGGATCTCCGTGGCCAGCGCCGCCCCCTGGATCTCGTGGCGGCGGGTGATGTCGGGCTCCCAGCCCTTGACCGCGCCCGCCAGACCCCGCATCTGGTCCTCGGCGGGCACCGCCATGTAGCCGATGTCGTGCAGGAGGATCGCGGGCAGGACGACGTCTGGATCGGCGTGCGGGTGGTCCTCGAGCAGCTCTCGGGCGAGCGCGTAGGAGCCGGGGACGTGGATCTCATTGGAGCGCGTCTGCCAGTAGGGCTCGGCCAGCTCGTAGATCCGGCGATACCGGGAAGCGTCGACGCTCATCGCACGGTGACGGACTCAACGACGCCGAAGATGCGGCGGCTCTCGGCCAACTCGGCCTGCGCAATCTCCCGCGCGGTCTCAGTGAACAGACGCCCCTCGATCTGAGGCTCGGTCCGGTCGCCGTACTCGGTCGGCGTCATGCCGAACCAGTCGCACCCGACGGCGATCCCGGCGACCGAGAAGCGCCACAGCGCATCGGCGTCCTTGACGAGCTCGTCCTCGGCCGACAGGGCATGCGCCCTCGTGTCGTGCCCGTCGATGATCTGCGTGACGCGAGCGGTCACCTCCGGCGCGTAGCCCAGGCCGGAGAGGATCTCCCCGGCCAGGCGGGCCCCCTCTTTCTCGTGGGCGATCCGCACGTCTGACTGCATCATGTTGGGGCCGAATCCCTCGCGGTAGATCGCCTCCTGGTCGACGACCGCCCAGCCGATGTCGTGCAAAAGGATGGCGAGAAGCACGACCTCGCGGTCGACGGCTGGATGGTCCTCGAGCAGCCGCAGCGCGTAGTCGTAGGCCATCGGTATGTGGACGTCGTTCTTGCGCGCACGCATGTACGGGCGCGCGGCCGCCCAGACGGGCCCGTGATCACTCATCCAGGATGGTGACCGTGCCGGTGTTGCCGTCGACGCGCACGCGCTGCCCGCTCCGGATCGCGGTCGTCGCCGAGCCGACCCCCGTCACCGCCGGCAGCCCGTATTCGCGGCACACGATCGCGGCGTGGCTCATCATGCCGCCGATGTCGGTGACGGTCGCGGTGATCCGGCCGAACACCGGCCCCCAGCTCGGAGCGGTGATGCGCGTGACGAGCACGTCGCCCTGCTGCACGAGGTGTAGCTCCTCGGCGCCGCCGATCACCCGGGCGATGCCCTCCACCACCCCAGGGGAGGCGGCCATTCCCGCGAGGTGAGCGGGGTCCGCACCGGTGTTCAGCCAGCCCGAGACGGCCTCGCTCGTGATGCCGTAGAGCATGATCGTGAACGGCTCGGTGACGACCGCCGGGGGCTCGTTCATCGCGGGCACCGGTGCCTTGAGCTCGAGCGCGGCGATGATCTTCTTGCGCCGGGCGATTTCTGCCGGCCAGTAGAAGGGGCCCATCGGCTGCACTCCGACGCCCCAGCCGTTGCCGTAGTCGAAGATCACCTGCTGCAGCTCATCGCGGCGCACGTAGAAGATGTCGTCGGCGTCCTTCCAGAAGCCGGCGCCGGCCAGCACCTGGCCCAGCCGGCGGATCTTGCGCCAGAAGATCGACAGCGACCAGTGCTCGATGTAGAAGTTGTGGTCCTCGACGTAGGGGAACACGAGCCGGGAGAGCCCGAGCTTCTCGTCGAACACCGCCCGGGCCTCATCATCGGGGAGCAGCTCGCGGTACTCGGCGGTGATCCGGTCGCGCTCGGCGCGGATCTCCTCGGTCGGCCGCTCGATCTCCTCGCCCGCCTGGAGACGGCCGACGTAGTCGCCGATGAAGCCGAGCGGGATCTCCAGATGGTCGAGCCACACCCGGTCGGTGCTGTACATCCCGTTGCCCGAGGAGAAGTTGAACCATGGGTCCTTGGCCGCCTCCCACGCGGCGATCCACTCCTCCCCGCGCGGCGCGGCGGCCACCGCGGCCAGCGTCGCCTCGACGTCGACGTCGCCCCCGCCGCGCGCGAGCGCGCTCTCGAGTCCCAGCTCGAGTCCCAACCGAGCCAGCTTGCGCAGCTCCGCGTCGGGTCGGAACAGCACGACGTCGATGCCCTGGACCATCTTCGCGATGCCGAGATCAGCGACGCCGGGCAGTACCTCCTTGCAGAAGGTGAAGAAGTCCAGGTAGGCGACATAGCCGAGGTTGAGGAACTCGAAGTGGTACTGGAAGGCCTCGTAGCAGAGCTCGATCGCCCGGTCGTAGTTGGCGGCGAGGGCGAAGGTGTTGTCGAGCCCTTTGCCCTCCTTGATCCACTCCAGCGGCACGACATCGGGCAGCGGCTCGAACTCCAGGGCCTCCAGGTCGGCGATCACCCGGCGCACCTTCTTCTCCCAGTTGGCGAGCAGCTCGGTCCAGTTGGCGAAGTAATGGCCGGCACGCTCGGTGAACTGCGGCACGCGCCCGGGGATCTCCGCCTCGGGCACCGGCACGGGGCTCATGTAGACGTAGCCGTTGTGGACCCGGTAGTCGATGCCGTTGGCCGGCGGGATGAGCAGATGGCGGGTGTTGTACTGCCCGAGGCACTTGATCGCGAACTCGACCGTGATCGTGTCGAAGGGCTTGAACACCGTCGGCCAGTGCTGCAGGTCGGCGAACCAGAACCGGCTCTCCTCGAACTCCCTGCGGTCCTCGCGGAAGCGCAGGTAGTACGGGTACAGCTCCTCCCACCCCTCCGCACCGTCGGGCGCCGGGTCGTCGTAGGGGCTGACGAACCGTTTCACCTCAGTTGTCGACATCAGGCGTGCTCCTCGCGGCGAGTGGATTGATGAGGGTGTTGGCGATGCTCGTCAGGCCGGTCGCGTACAGGCTGGCCGAGCGGGTCCCGGGGTCCCGCGTCTTGGCGCTCCACACGGTCTCGGGGCGGCTCTGCAGCAGCAGCACGTCGCCGGTGGCGTCAAGCGCCCACTCGACGTCCTGGGGAGCGCCGTAATGACGCTCCACGCGCTTGGCCAGTTCGGCCACCGCCCGGACCTGTGGCCCGTCCAGGGCGGGCATCAGCTGGCGCTCGGGCTCGATCGCCCGCTCGCGCACGCACCGTCGCCCGACGTCGGCCACGAGCTCGATCTCCTTGGCGGCGATCGTCGAGTCGACCGTCTCGAGGATTACCTTGTCGACGACGAAGTTGTCAGGGGTGACCGTCCCTGAGGCGACCGTCTCGCCGAGGCCGAAGGCCGCCTCGACGACGATCCGCGTGCGGTCGCCGGTGAGTGGGTCGAGCGTCATCGCCACACCGGCCGCGCGCGCGTCGACCATGCGCTGGACGACGACCGCCATCCTCACGTCGTCTTCGGGAATGGCCCGGTCGTGCCGGTAGGCGAGCGAGCGCGCCGAGTACACGCTGGCCCAGCAGCGCTGCACGTGCGCGAGCACGGCGTCCTCGCCGACGATCCACAGGTAGGTGTCCTGCTGGCCGGCGAAGCTCGTCTGCGCCGAGTCCTCCATGCTCGCGCTCGAGCGCACGGCCACCGGCACGTCGGCGCCGAGCGCCCGGTAGGCGGTGCGGACGGCGGTCTGCACGTCATCGGGCAGCTGAGCCGCCTCGAGCAGTCCCCGGACCTCGGCAGCGCCTGACTCCAGAGCGGAGACGTCACCGTGATCCAGCAGCGCCAAGGTCCGGGCGATCCGCTCGCGGATCTCGTCGACGGCGCGCACGGCGTCGAAGGCGGCGGTCGTCACCACGAAGCCGGGCGGCACGGGGAGCCCGGCCGCCGACAGGTTCGCCAGGCCGGCGCCCTTGCCGCCGGCGACCGACGGATCATCGGGGCAGCGGGCAAACCCCACGGCATAGGTGTCGCCCAGATCCCACCTCACGAGCACCTGCGAGGGACCGCGAAAGGTGCTGTTGGCACTGTAGTCAAAGCGCTGGTCGGCGACGAGACGCAGCCCGGGCAGGCGAGCGCTCAGCTCCTCGAGCACGACCTTCGCCTCCAGGCGCGCCAACGGCGCGCCGATGCAGAAGTGGATACCCAGCCCGAAGCTCAGATGGCGGCTGGCGTTGTCGCGATCGAGGTCGATGCGGTCGGGCTCGGGGAACACGTGCTCGTCGTGATTGGCCGAGCCGAGCAGGAGGAGGATGTTCGTGCCCGCCGGCAGATCGACGTCGCCCACCCGCGCGGGGGCGGTGGTGCGCCGCTTCCACGTGAAGACGGGGGCGCTGATGCGCAGCATCTCCTCGACGGCCGCGGGGATGCGCGCGGCGTCGGCGCAGACCGTCTCCCACGCCTCGCGCTGGGCCAGGAGCTCGCGCAGGCCGTTGGCCAGCAGCGCCGTCGTCGTCTCGTGGCCGGCGGTCAGCTGGCCGTAGACGAGCCCGGCGATCTCGTCGGGGGTGAGCGTCTGGTCGCCGTGAAGGTAGATCCGCGCCAGGTCGCCCGGCAGGTCATCTTGGGGTGAGCGCAGCCGCGACTGGACGAGGTCCCGGCAGTAGCGCCAGTAGAGGATGAGGTTCTCGGCGTGATGAGCCTGCTCGTCGACCGGACGGTCGCCGAAGTTCATGAACACCCGGCTCTGTGCCCACTCCTTGACCTGGGGAACGTCGGCGTCGGGGATGCCGAGCATGCGGAAGATGACGAGCGCCGGCAACTCGTGGGCGAGCTCGGCGACCAGGTCGGCCTCGCCCCGTTGGGCGAAGCGGTCGATCATCTCGGTGGCGATCGCGCGGATGTCGGGCTCCAGCGAGGCGACGCGCCGTGGCGTGAACGCCTTCTTGATGAACCCCCGCAGCCGGGTGTGGTCAGGAGGCTGCCGGCCGGAGAGGCCGGAGACGTTCGCGAAGCCCCCGTCGTCGAGGATCTTCTGGACCTCGGCCGGCCGCTGCTTGAACGGCGTCTGGGTGTTCTCCGACGAGAACGTCGCCGGGTTGCGGAAGATCTCGCGGATGTCCGCATAGCGAGTCACGACCCAGTAGTCGATCTCCGGGCTGTAGAAGATCGGGGCTTCTTCGCGGGCACGCGCATAGAAGGCGAAGGGCTCGGCGGTGTCAAACGGCTTGAAGTCGCGGCCGAGCTCGGCGTGGGGACACGCGGGCGCGGCGACAGTGTCACCAGGCATGGATTCTCTCCCTCTCGCGGCGGTCGGGGCGTGGTCGCTCCGACACGGCCACGCTACCGGGACGCGGTCAGCCCGGGACCCCTGCGTTCGCCCCTGGCGAACGCAGCCGGGTACCCTGTCGCTGATGGCTGCGCGCGAACCGCTGCCACCTGCCGGGGCCGGCGACCTGAGGTCGGTGTCGATCGCGATCGCGATCCTCGACTGCTTCGCCGTCTCGCCAGAGCTCGGCCCCACCGCCGTCGCCCGCGAGCTGGGGATCGCCAAGAGCACGGCGAGCCGGATGCTCGCCGTGATGGCGTCGCGCGGCATCCTCGAGCGCCACGAGCGGGGGCGCTACCGGCTGGGGATGCGGATGTTCGAGTACGGGCAGCTGGCGCTCGATCGCCTGAACCTGTTCGAGGTCAGCGTGCCGATCCTCGCCGGTCTGCGCGATCGCGTCCGCGACCTCGTCCAGCTCGGTGTCCCGGTCGGAGCCGAGGTCCTCTTCCTGGACCGGTTCGAAGCCCAGAACCTCGATCCGCGCTTCCACGGGCCGGCGTGGCGGCGGGTCCCGGGTCACTCGTCGAGCTCCGGGCGGGCGATCGCCGCCTTCAACCCGGCCGTGGCTCGGGCCATCTTCGAGGCGGGGCTCATCCGCCGGACGCGCTACACCGTCGTCGACCCACGGCGGCTGACCCAGATCCTGGCCGAGGTCCGCCGGCGGGGCTACGCAGCGACCGACGAAGAGCTCGAGGAGGGCATCTCCTCGGTGGCGGCCCCGGTTCGCGTCGCCGGCGAGCCGGAGCAGAACGCTGTCGCCGCCGTGTCGGTGGTCGGGCCCAGCCCGCGGCTGCACCGCGACGGGATCGCGACGATCGCCGCCCACGTCCAGGACGCGGCGCGGCGCATCGGCGTTGCGCTGGCCCGCGGTTGACCTTCAGGCGTTGAGGATGCGCGCCGCCAGGACAGCGGCGTTGCGGGCGTTGTCGACGCCCACGCAGGCCACGGGCACGCCCGGCGGCATCTGGGCGATCGACAGCAGCGCGTCCAGGCCGCCGGCCACCGAGGTGCGGCTGGTCAGCGGCACGCCGATCACCGGCAGCTCGGTGTGAGCGGCGACGACCCCCGGCAGCGCCGCCGACAGGCCGGCCCCGGCGATGATCACGCGGATCCCCCGCAGCTTGGCGTTCTTGGCGTAGTCGGCGACGACGTCCGGCTGGCGGTGGGCCGACATGACGCGGGTCTCGGACAGGATGTCGCGCTTGGTCAGCTCCTGCTCGGCCTTCTCCATCGCCGGCAGGTCGGACTCGGAGCCCATGAGGATCGCCACCCGGGGCGAGTCGACGTCGAGCTCGTCGATGTCGGCGGCTGTCTCGGACATCGGCGCGGTGCCGGGCGGCAGCGGCCCGTCGGGCTCGACCGACGGCGCGGGCGCGGGGGCCAACTCGGGCTCGGGACTCTCGCCCGTGCTCATCGCACCGCGCGCAGCGCGATGTCGCGCCGCAGTTGCCTGCCGGAGAACTCGATCATGTCGGCTGCAGCATAGGCGCCGGACCGAGCGCCTGCTGCGTCGTCGCCGAGTGCGGTCACGCTCAGCACCCGCCCCCCGGCGGTGACGATCTCCCCGGCCGCGTTGCGGGCGGTACCAGCGTGGGTCACGAGCGTGTCGGCGGGCACCGCCTCGAGGCCGGTGATGACGTCGCCGCTCGATGAGGACTCCGGATACCCGGCGCTGGCCAGCACGACGGTGACCGCCGTCCGGGGCGACCACCGCAGCGGCGCAGCGTCGCGCAGGCCGCCGGGTTCGCATGCCGCGCGCAGCAGTCCGAGCAGGTCGGTCTGCAGCCGCGGGAGGATCGCCTGGCACTCGGGATCGCCGAAGCGCACGTTGAACTCGAGCACGCGGACGTCGTCGCCGCTCATCATCAGCCCGGCGTACAGCACGCCGTGAAACGGGATCCCGCGGCGCGACAGCTCGTCGAGGACCGGCTGGTGGACGGTCGCGCAGATCTCCTGGGCGCGAGCCTCGTCGACCGCCGGGACGGGCGAGTAGGAGCCCATGCCCCCGGTGTTGGGACCCCCATCGCCGTCGAAGATCCGCTTGTAGTCCTGGGCCGAGGCGAGCGCCACCGCCCGCTCGCCGTCGCACAGGGCCAGCAGGGACAGCTCCTCGCCCTCGAGGAACTCCTCCACGACGACCTGTTCGGTGCCGAATCGGTGGGCGACGAGCAGGTCGTCGAGCGCGCCGCGTGCCTCGGCCTCCGTGCCCGCGATGATCACCCCCTTGCCGGCGGCCAACCCGTCGGCCTTGATCACGACGGGGTAGCGCTCGATCGCCGCCATGCCGGCCTCGGGGTCGGTCACCACCGTGTAGGCCGCCGTGGGGACGCCGGCGGCCGCCATGATCTCCTTGCAGAACGCCTTGGATCCCTCCAGCTCCGCGGCCGCGCCCGACGGGCCGAAGCACGGGATGCCGGCGGCGGCCAGGGCATCGGCGACGCCCGCCACCAGCGGCGCCTCGGGGCCGACCACCACGAGCGAGACGCCGAGCACCTGGGCGCACTGCACGACGGCGGCACCGTCGGCGGGGTCGAGCGCCACCAGCTCGGCCTCGGCGGCGATCCCCGGATTGCCGGGCGCGCACAGCAGCTCGGGCGCGGGCGCCGAGCGCGCCAGCGCCTGCACGAGGGCGTGCTCGCGGGCGCCCCCGCCGAGGACGAGGACGCGGGGCCGGTCGGCGCTCACCTCAGGCGCTCACGTCAGCGTCGGGCCACTAGATCGAGCCGATGAAGTCGTCGATCGGGATCGCCGTCAGCGTCTCGTAGCGGCCGGTGCCGCGCGAGCCCAGCTCGAGCGAGACCCGGGCGATCGTCTGCTCGTCGGGCGCCTCGATCACGTTGACGAAGTCCCACTGCCCGAGCGTCGCCCACTGCGCCTTGACGGTGGCGCCGAGCTGCTCGACCTCGCGGTTGACCTCGTGGATCCGCGACGGGTTGTTCTTGATCGTCTGCACCCCCTCCGGGGTGAGCCGCGTGAGCATGACGTAGGTCGGCATCGTTCTGGCCCTCTCCTTCGTTGACGGCCCGGACTCTAATTGCCGCGGTCAGGCGGCCGCCGGCACCTCGGCCGCAGCGACCGCGCGCGTCAGGATCAGCTCGCCGTCGGCGGCGTCGACCTTGACCGTGTCGCCGGCGACGAACCGGCCCTCGAGGATGGCCAGGGCCAGCGGGTCGACGAGCCGCTTCTGGATGACGCGCTTCAGCGGCCGGGCGCCGTACGTCGGGTCATAGCCGAGATTGCCGATCAGCGTCCGCGCCTCGTCGGTGAGCTCCACGGCGATGTCGCGCTCGGCGACGCGCCGCAGGACGATCGCCACCTGGAGGTCGACGATGGCGCCGATCTGCTCACGGGTGAGCGGATCGAACTCGACGATGTCGTCCAGTCGATTGACGAACTCGGGCTTGAATGACGCCTCGACGCCCATCCGGCCACCGGGAATGTTCGAGGTCATGATGAGCACGACGTTCTTGAACGACACCGTCCGGCCCTGGCCATCGGTCAGGCGACCGTCGTCCATGACCTGCAGCAACGTGTTGAACACGTCGGGGTGGGCCTTCTCGATCTCGTCGAGCAAGACGACGCCGTACGGACGGCGGCGGACCGCCTCGGTCAGCTGGCCGCCCTCCTCGTAGCCGACATAGCCGGGAGGTGCGCCGACGAGCCGCGACACGGAGTGCTTCTCCATGTACTCCGACATGTCGATGCGGACCATCGCGTCCTGGGTGTCGAACATGAACTCGGCCAGCGCGCGGGCGAGCTCGGTCTTGCCGACGCCCGTGGGACCGAGGAACAGGAACGTGCCGATCGGTCGGTCGGGGTCCTGCAGGCCGGCGCGCGAGCGGCGCAACGCCGCCGACACGGCCTCGACGGCCTCGTCCTGGCCGATCACCCGCCGGTGCAGGCGATCCTCCATGTGCACGAGCTTCTCGATCTCGCCCTCGAGGAGCCGCGACACGGGCACGCCCGTCCACTTGGCGACGATCTCGGCCACGTCCTCGGCGTCGACGACGTCTTTGAGGTACACGTGGACGGTCGGCTCGGGGGCGCTGTCGTTCTGCGCCTGCTCGGCCGCGGCCAGGGCCTTCTCCAGCTCGGGGATCGTCCCGTACTGCAGCTCGGCGGCCCGGCCGAGGTCGGCGTCGCGCTGAGCGCGCTCGAGCTCGGTGCGAGCGGCCTCGAGCTTCTCCTGGACGTCGGCCACGGCGTGCAGCGAGTCCTTCTCGCGCTGCCACTCGGCGTGCATCCCATCCGAGCGCTCGCGCTCCTCGGCCAGCGCCCGCTCCAGCGACTCTCGCCGGGCGACGGTGCCGGCATCGTCGTCGTCCTCGGAGCCCAGTGACTGCAGCTCGATCTCGAGCTGCATGATGTGCCGGTCGACCTCGTCGATCTCCGTCGGCTTGGAGTCGATCTCCATCCGGATCCGCGAGGCCGCCTCGTCGACGAGGTCGATCGCCTTGTCGGGCAGGAAGCGGTCGGCGATGTAGCGATGGCTGAGCGTCGCCGCGGCGACGAGCGCCGAGTCCTGGATGCGCACCTTGTGGTGAACCTGGTAGCGCTCCTTGAGGCCGCGCAGGATGGCGATCGTGTCCTCGACCGAGGGCTCGCCGACGTACACCGGCTGAAAGCGCCGCTCGAGGGCGGCGTCCTTCTCGATGTGCTTGCGGTACTCGTCGAGCGTGGTCGCGCCGACGGCGCGCAGCTCGCCGCGGGCGAGCATCGGCTTGAGCAGGTTGGCGGCGTCGACGGCGCCTTCGGCGGCCCCGGCGCCGACGATCGTGTGCAGCTCGTCGATGAACAGGATGATCGTCCCGTTGGCGTCGGCGATCTCCTTGAGCACGGCCTTGAGGCGATCCTCGAACTCGCCGCGGTACTTGGAGCCGGCGATCAGCGCGCCGACGTCGAGCGAGATGACACGACGGTCACGCAACCCCTCGGGCACGTCGCCGGACACGATCCGCTGGGCAAGGCCCTCGGCGATCGCCGTCTTGCCGACGCCGGGCTCGCCGATCAGCACCGGGTTGTTCTTCGTGCGCCGCGAGAGGACCTGGATGACGCGGCGGATCTCGTCGTCGCGGCCGATCACCGGATCGAGCTTGCCCGCGGAGGCGGCCTCGGTGAGGTCGCGGCCGTACTTCTCCAGGGCCTGGAACTTCTCCTCGGGGTTCTGGTCGGTCACGCGATGCGAGCCGCGGACCTCGCCGAGCGCCCGGAGCAGGTCCTCGCGCGTCGCCCCGTTTGCGCTCAGCGCCTCGCCGGCACGGGTCGACGGGCTGCTTGCGGCGAGGGCGAGGAGCAGGTGCTCGGTCGAGACGTACTCGTCGTGCAGGTCGCGCATCTCGGACTCGGCGGCGCGCAGGATCTTCGCGAGCTCGGTCGAGCCGCCGGCCGGCTCGTCGCGGCCGGCGCCGCTGGAGAGCGTGGGCAGCTTCTCCAGCGCGGGCGCAAGCGAGCCGCGGACGGCGGCCGGCTCCACGCCGAGCTTGCGCAGGACGGGCACCACGACCCCACCCTCCTGCTCGAGCAGGACGGCGAGCAGGTGCTCGGGGGTCGTCTGCGGGTTGCGCCGCTGGTCAGCCAGCTGCTGCGCAGCCTGCAGCGCCTCCTGGGACTTGATCGTGAAACGGTCTGGTTGCATGGCGAGGTTCCTGTCCGATAAATCTCAGTGTGTATGACTTAGATTATCACCGCCCGCAAGGGTCCGGAGACCGTCGGCGATCCCGACGCCCGCAGGCGCCCGGCCCGGCCGCAGCCGTTCCCGTCAGCCCGTGATGCGCAGCGCCCGGCCCGCGGACCGGCGCTCGATGTTGCCGCTCGGGTCCACGACCGCGCCGTAGATCGTGGCGATGATCGTCGCGTGACGACGCAGCCCGGCCGACAGCGCGCGGAGCGTCGGGTGGTCGAAGGTGATCGGGATCGTCCGGCTGCCGCGCTTTTTGAGCAGGTAGACGCGGGAGAGCTGACTGAGTGATTTCTTCGCCTTGCCGATCCGGATCATCGCGTAGGCGCCCATCAGGCACCGTCCGGAGCAGGTGACGCGGGCCAGCAGCCGGCGGTCGCGCACCGGGTGGCGCTGGCGCGGCACGCTGAGACCGACATCCACGATCTCGCGCACGAGCCCGTCGGCGGCGAGCGAGAGGTTCGAGATGATCACGCCGCCCAACCCGCTGGCCGCGTCGAAGCCGGCGGCGGCGTCACAGCAGCCCACCTTCCGCATGCCGTTGGTGACGAGCGCGAACAGGTCGTTGCTGCCGGACGTGACGTCGGCGAACACCTGCGGACCCGTCGCGCCGCGAGCGATCGTATAGAACAGCGGGTTGGCCAGGCCGACGTCCTGACGGCCGTTGGTCCGCAGCGCCTGATCGACCACCGCCAGGCCGCCGGCGAGCAGCGGCGTGCCAGCGCTCGTGCCGCCGAACTCGCCCCACGGCCCGACCGGAGGCGCCTCCTGGCAGTCGCCCTTGGCGGTGCAGTAGATCGCATACCCCGGGGCCGTGTCGGCGAGCATCGCCACGTCGGGGACGACGCGGTGCTTGGCGGTCGTGAACCCGTCCTGGTAGGCGGGGCGGTCGAACAGGAGGCTGTAGCCGCCGCCGCCCGCACCGCCCTGGCTGTCCCACACCACCTGGTTGGTCAGGGTGTTGCTGATGTCGAGACCGATGTTCGTCCCGCCGACGCCCGTGACCCATGGGGAGGACGCCGGGAAGCTCACGGCCTGGTGGGGCTCCGGGATGCCCTGGAGGTCGACGCACGACGAGGAGCCGTCATCGCCGCTGGAGGCGAGGACCGAGATTCCACTGGCCGCCGCCAGCTGGAGCTCGGACTCGACGGTCGAGATGTTCCGGCCGCCGATCGCCGCCTTGGCTTGGGCCTCGCAGCTTCCCAGCGAGGCCGAGATCACGTCGGGCTTGCGGCCGGGGTTCTCCAGCGGAAGGGTCAGGTCACGCAGCACGTCGGCGGCCACCGGCTGAGACTCGTAGACGTCGACGCCCTTGAGGCCCGGCGCGGCCGCATCGAGGATCTCCAGATCGAGTGTCGTCTCCCCGTTGACCGCCGGCAGCAGGTGCTTGATCCCGACGCGATAGCGCGTCACCTTCGGCACGGGCAGCCCGAAGCACTGCGCGAACTGGCTGATGTCCGACGCCTTGAAGCCGTTGATCTCGATCAGGGCGACGCGTTCGCCGGCGCCGTTGAAGCCGCCGGCGGCGAGACTCTCGAACCCATACGCGGTCAGGTACTGGTTCGGGGTGAAGCCTCCGCTCGCCTGACCGAGGGCGCAGCCCGAGGCGGTGCCGCCCCGCGGCTGATACGCCGAGCCGGTGTTGTCAGCAGCGGTCAGTCCGGCCGCGGCGGCCAGCGGCGCCGGCTGCGGGGTCTGCGCCTGACCGGCGTTCAACGGACGCGTGTCGAGGCCGACGACTCCGGTGACCGCGCCGCCGAGACCGGCGGGGATGCGCGGTGACGCCGTCGGCGCGGTGAATCGCGCCGCCCTGGCGTCGGCGGTCCGGAAGTCGGCGAGCCCGGCGCCGAACACCCGCTGGGCGAGCCCGACGCTCATCGTCGCGTCGGCGTACAGGCCCGTCCCGTCGATCTTCACCGCGCTGGCGCCCGTGCGCCGCAGGTAGTCCAGCACCTGCGCACGTTCGCGCGCCGGCGCGCCGAAGCGATGGGCGAGGGTCGAGATCGACTCGAACTGCCCGTACTCGGGCGACCCGGGCGTGCTCACGGCCGTCGCGAACTTCGCCAGCCCCGCCTTGTCGGTCTTCAGCGGGAGCACGAGCGACAGTGGCTTGCCCGCCGGCGGCGCCCCCACGCGCGTGATCCGCGCCGTGGCGGTGGCCGCCGTGGCCGTGGCGGCCGGCGCCAACACCGCCAGCACCGCCAGCGCGGCGAGCCGCCCCACACCCCAGTTCGTCACTCTCATGCTCGCTCCAGATCGCCGGCCGTGCGCACAGCCGGAAGTTGCACCTCCTACCGCTCGCGGATGGTTGCACACCCGCCGAGCGCCGGGCTACGGTTGCTGGCCGAAGCGCAGGCGGCGCAGGTCGGCGCTGCGCACCAGCTCGCCCCCGCGCGCGTAGGGAACGATCTCGGCCCGCAGCGAGCGGCGCAGGTCCTCGAGACGCTCCACCTCGGCGCTCAGCTCGTCCGCGCGCTTCTCCAGCGCCGCCACCTTGCGGCTCATCGACTCGAGCTGCTGCTCGAGCTCGAACACCCGCTCCACGCCGGCCAGGTTCATCCCCAGCTCGGCGGTCATCTCCTGGATGCGACGCAGCCGGTCGACGTCCTTGTGCGAGTACAGCCGGGTGCCCTTGGGAGAGCGCTTGGGCTCGATCAGCCCCCGCGCCTCGTACATACGCAGCGTCTGCGGGTGCATCTCGGCGAGCTCGGCGGCGACGGAGATCATGAACACGCCGCGATCCGAGGACACCTCGATCGTCGTCGTGCGCACGCGACGCGAGGCCATCACGCCGTCTCCTCGTACTCCGCCGACGCGCCCGCGCCGGCACCGGCGCCGGCGAACAGGCCCGACCGCGGATTGCCGTTCATCACCGCCGACAGCCGGTCGACGGCCTCGGACTGCTCGGGCGACAGCGATGCCGGCACGTCGAGCACGAAGCGGTAGTGGATGTCGCCGCGACCCTTGCCACCGAGCCGGGCCGGCCCCTCGCCGCGCAGCCGCTGGATCGTGCCGTGCCGGGTCCCGGGGGCGACGCGCAGGCGCTTGGAGCCGTTGAGGGTCGGGACCTCGATGACCGCGCCCTGCAACGCCTCGGGAATCGTCAGCGGGACCTCGACCTCGAGGTTGTCGCCGTTTCGCTTGAACACCGGGGAGTCCGAGACGCGGGTGATCACGTACAGATCGCCGGGCTCGGCGCCGCGCAGCCCGGGCTCGCCCTTGCCGGCCAGCCGGATGCGGCTGCCGTCGCGCACCCCGGCCGGGATGTTGACGCGCATCCGGCGCACCGAGCGCTGCGCGCCCGAGCCCTTGCACGTCGGGCAGGGATCGTCGATCACGGTGCCCGAGCCGTGGCAGTTGGAGCACGGCTGGGACATCGAGAAGATCCCCTGGCTCTGTGACTCCAGGCCGCGGCCGTCGCACACCGGGCACACCCGCGGCGACGTCCCCGGCTTGGCGCCGGAGCCCTGGCAGGTGGGGCACGGCTGCGAGGTGGGCACGGCGAGCGGCACCTGGGCGCCGTTGACGGCCTGGTCGAAGCTCAGCGAGACCTCGGTCTCCAGATCACGACCCCGCGCCGGGCGCTGACGGACGCCGGCCGGCCCGCTGCGACCGGCGGCACCGCCGCCCCCGAACAGGTTGGAGAGGATGTCGCCGAAGCCGCCGGTGAACGAGCCTGGATCGAAGCCGCCCGGCATGTTGATGCCGCCGAGCATGCCGCCGCGGTCATATGCCTTGCGCTTGTCGGGGTCCGAGAGAACGTCGTTCGCCTGCGAGATCTCCTTGAAGCGCTCCTCGGCCTGCTTGTCGCCGGCGTTGCGATCGGGGTGGTACTGACGGGCCAGCTTGCGGTAGGCCTTCTTGATCTCCTCGTCGGAGGCGTTCTTGCCAACGCCGAGGACCTTGTAGTAGTCGGGCCGGTCAGCCATGTCGCTCCCCTCGCCTCAGCCGGCGACGACGACGCGGGCCGGACGCACGACGCTGTCGCCGATCCGGTAGCCGCGCTGGAACACCTCGACGACGGTGCCGGGCTCGGCGCCCTCCACCGGCTGCTGGGCAACCGCCTCGTGCAGCGTCGGGTCAAACGCCTCGCCCTCGGGCGAGTAGCGCTCGATCCCCGCCCGCTGCAGCGCGGCGACGACGTCGGAGTGCACATGCTTGATGCCGGACACGAACGCGCCGTCGTCGGGCTTGGCGGGGTCCGATTCGGGCGCGTGCTCGAGCGCTCGCTCCAGGTTGTCGACGGCGGGCAACAGTTCAAGGGCCAGCTTGGTGGCGCCGCGCTCCTTGGCCAGCGCCGCCTCGCGGGCCGCCCGCTTGCGGTAGTTCTCGAAGTCGGCCTGAGTGCGCTGGGCGAGCAGCAGGTACTCATCGGCCTTCTCCGCCCTGGCGGTCAGCGCCTTGAGCTCCTCGCCGGCGAGCGCGAAGGCCTCGGCCGGCTGCACCGGGCTCTCGCCGGGCTCGATGTCGGCCGGCTCGCCGGGCGCCGCGGAGTCCGCGATGTCCGCGGGCTCCGTCGGCACGGCGTCGTGGCCCTCCTCGGCGCCCGGGGGCGCCTGAGGCAGCTCGGCCTCAGGCGCTTGCGACGCCTGTGTCGGATCCGGGTTCATGACGCGTTACTTCCCTTCGTCCACGACCTCGGCGTCGACCACGTCCTCCTCGGCGCTGGCGCCGTTGGTCGAGCCGGTCCCGTTCGTCGCCTCGGCGCCATCGGCGCCGGACGCGGCGGTCTGCTCCTGGGCGCGCTGGTACATCGCCTCGGAGACCTTGTGGAACGCCGACTGCAGCGCCTCGGTCTTCGCGTTGAGGTCGGCCGCGTCCTCGGAGGTCAGCGATTCGCGCACCGTCTTGATCGCCGTCTCGATCTCCTCCTTGGAGGAGGCGTCGACGGTGTCGCCCAGCTCGGTGAGCTGACGCTCGGCCTGATAGGCGGCGTTCTCGGCGTTGTTGCGCGCCTCGGCGAGCTCGCGCTGGCGCTTGTCGTCCTCGGCGTGCGCCTCGGCGTCGCCGACCATCCGCTTGATCTCCTCGTCGGACAGGCCAGAACCCGCCTTGATCTCGATCTTCTGCTCCTTGCCGGTGCCCAGGTCCTTGGCCGACACGTTGAGGATGCCGTTGGCATCGATGTCGAAGGCGACCTCGATCTGCGGGATGCCTCTGGGGGCCGGTGGAATACCGGTCAGCTGGAATTTCCCGAGCGACTTGTTGTAGGTCGCCATCTCGCGCTCGCCCTGCAGGACGTGGATCTCCACCGACGGCTGGTTGTCCTCGGCGGTCGAGAAGACCTCGGACTTGCGCGTCGGGATCGTCGTGTTGCGCTCGATCAGCTTGGTCATGACGCCGCCCTTGGTCTCGATGCCCAGGGTCAGCGGGGTGACGTCGAGCAGCAGCACGTCCTTGACGTCGCCGGCCAGCACGCCGGCCTGGATGGCGGCGCCGACGGCCACGACCTCATCGGGGTTGACGCCCCGGTGCGGCTCCTTACCGGTCTGCTCCTTGACCTTCTCCTGGACGGCGGGCATGCGGGTCATGCCGCCGACGAGGACCACGTGGTCGATCGTCGCGGCGCCCTTCTCCTTGGCGTCCTCGAGCGCCTGGCGGACCGGCGCGACCGTGCGGTCGAGCAGGTCGGAGGTCAGCTCGTTGAGCTTGGCCCGGGTAAGGCGCATGTCGAGGTGCTTGGGCCCGGTGGCGTCAGCCGTGATAAACGGCAGGTTGATCTGCGTCTCCTGGGTGGTCGACAGCTCGATCTTGGCCTTCTCGGCGGCCTCGTAGAGCCGCTGCAGCGCCATCGGGTCGGCCGCCAGGTCGATGCCCTGGGCCTTCTTGAACTCTCCGACCAGCCAGTCGACGAGCGCCTTGTCGAAGTTGTCGCCGCCGAGGTGGTTGTCACCGGCGGTCGCCTTCACCTCGAACACGCCGTCGCCGATCTCAAGCACCGACACGTCGAACGTGCCGCCGCCGAGGTCGAAGATGAGGATCGTCTGGTCGGCTTCCTTGTCGAGGCCGTAGGCCAGCGAGGCCGCCGTCGGCTCGTTGATGATCCGCTTGACGTCCAGTCCGGCGACCTTGCCGGCGTCCTTGGTCGCCTGGCGCTGGTCGTCGTTGAAGTACGCGGGGACGGTGATGACGGCCGAGTCGACCGTCTCTCCCAGATACGCCTCGGCGTCGGCCTTGAGCTTGCCGAGGATCATCGCCGAGATCTCCGGCGGGGAGTACTGATTGCCGGCCGCCTCGACGCGAGCGTCGCCGCCCGAGCCCGAGATCACCTTGTACGGCACGATCGACTCCTCCTCGCGCACCTCGGCCTCCTTGCGGCCCATGAAGCGCTTGATCGAGAAGATCGTGTTCTGCGGGTTGGTCACTGCCTGGCGCTTGGCGACGGTGCCGACGAGTCGCTCGCCGGACTGCGTGAACGCCACGACCGACGGAGTCGTCCGTCCGCCCTCGGCGTTCTCGATCACCGTCGGTTCGCCACCCTCGAGGACGGCCATACAGGAGTTGGTCGTGCCGAGGTCGATTCCGATCGTTTTACCCATGTTGTTCTTTACTCCTTGCGGATGACAAAAATCTGAGTGCGAATGTAGCAGATTTGGGATCGCGGGCAAGGGAGCCAGCTGCGGAGATGACGTGGTGGTGGTCCCGCGCGAGAGGTAGTCTGCCGCCATGACGCTCGCTGATCTCCCCTCCGCCGGCACCTGGACCAACTGGGTCGGAAACCAGTCGTTCACGCCCGCGCGGCGCGCGACGCCCCGCTCCGCCGACGAGGCCGCGACTCTCGTCGCCGAGGCGGCGGCGCAGGGGATGGGCGTCCGGGTCGTCGGGGCCGGCCACTCGTTCACCCCGGTCGTGCAGACCGACGGGCTGCTCCTCGATCTCGGTCAGCTGAGCGGCGTCGTCAGCGCCGACCCGGCGCGCCGGCGGGCGGTCGCCGGGGCGGGCACGCCGATCCACGGCTTCTATGAGCCCCTGTGGGAGCGCGGGCTGGCGCTGCGCAATCAGGGCGACATCGACGACCAGCACATCGCCGGCGCGGTCGCGACCGCCACCCACGGCTCGGGGATCGGCAACACCTGCCTCTCCGGCGTCGTCCGGGGCGTCTCGCTCGTCACCCCCGACGGCTCGATCCGTCACATCGGCGAGGACGAGCCCCGGCTGCTGCGCGCCGCCCAGGTGTCGGTCGGCACGCTCGGGGTGATGACCGAGCTCGAGCTCGACGTCACCGACGCCTACCGGCTCTCCGAGCAGGTCGACGTGTGGCCGTGGGAGGAGGTCATGGAGCGCTGGGACGAGCTCGTCCACGGCCACCGCCACTTCGGCTTCTTCTGGATGCCGAGCGAGGCGTCGGCGGCGCTCTACAACATCGAGGGTCACGGCGCGATGACCGACCGCTGCTACGTGAAGATCTACGACGAGGCGGCGCCCGACCAGCCCGACTCGGCGACCCCCGGCCGGCGCACCGACCGCTGCTACCGAATCTACCCGATGGTCTATGACCCCAACTTCCACGAGCTGGAGTACTTCGTGGCTCTGGAGCGCGGGCCCGAGGCGCTGGCGGCGATGCGCGAGCTGATGCTGGCCAGCCTGCCCGACTCGGTCTACCCGCTCGAGGTCCGCACCGTCGGCCCCGACGACGCCTACCTGTCTCCCAATTACCACACGGCGACGACCGTCATCTCGGTCTCGGGTACCCCGGGCACCGACTATTGGGACTACCTGCGCGCGGTCGACGCCCTGCTCGCTCAGTTCGACGCCCGCGTGCACTGGGGCAAGCTGCACTTCCTGGACGCAGAGCGCCTGCATGCCCTGTATCCCGAGGCCGCCGAGTTCATCGCCGTCCGCCGCGAGCTCGATCCCGAGGGCGTGTTTCTCAACGACCATCTGCGCCCGCTGCTCGCCTGAGTCACCCGAAGGAGAAGGCGCTCGGGCACATCCGGGCCAGGGCGCAGTCCCCGCACTCCGGCCGCCGGGCGTGGCAGGTGCGCCGCCCGTGGCGCAGCAGGTTCATGTGCAGCTCCAGCTCGGCACCCCGGGGGGTGAGGGCGAGCATCTCGTCGTGCATCTCGAGAAACGACGCCTTGGGTGCGAACAGCCCCAGCCGGGTCCCGACGCGGGAGACGTGAGTGTCGACGGGGACGTCGCGCATTCCGAGCGCGAACAGCAGCACGCAGGCCGCCGTCTTTCGCCCCACGCCGGGGAGGCTCGTCAGGTACGCCTGGGCGTTGGGGACTGACATGTCCCTCAGCCCGTCGAGCGACAGCGGGCCCTCGGGCGCGATCGCCTGCAGGATCGAGATGATGCGGGCGGACTTGACCTTGGAGATCCCGCCGGGGCGGATCGCCTCCTCCACCTCGTCGACGGGGGCGTCGCGCACGCTCTCCCAGTCGGGAAAGCGATCGCGCAGGCGGAAGTAGGCGACGTCGCGGTTGCGGTCGTTCGTCGACTGCGACAGCACGGTGAGGACGAGCTCGGCGATCGGGTGCCCGTGCGGCTCAGCCCCCGGCGTCCCGTAGACGAGGCGCAGCCGGTCGCGGATCGCGCGCACGCGCCGGCGCGGCGGGCGCGCGTCGTCAGTCAAGCGCGCCCCATCGCTCACACACCACGGCGGCCGCCGCCACCGCCTCGTCGAGCGCCGCCGCTGCGGCCGGCGCATAGAAGCCGCTCAGGGCCAGCCGGGCCAGCAGCGTCCCGGTGAGGGCATCGCCGGCTCCGACCGTGCTCAGCACCCGCGCGGGGGTGACGGCCGGCGCGTCGATGCGCAGGCCCCCGTCGCCGCGGAGGATCGCGCCGCCGGAGCCGAGGGTGAGGACGACCAGCTCGGCCCCGGCCTTGCGCAGCGCCAGGGCCGCACGCTCGGGATCTGGCTCGCCGGTCAGCACCTCGGCCTCGGCCCGGTTGGCGCGGACCATGAGGGCGTCCGGGATGCAGGCGTTGGCGCTCGCCGCCGCGTCGGCCCGCGAGGACCAGCGGTGCAGGCGCAGGTTGCAGTCGAACACCACCGGGCGGCCCTGCTCGAGGGCGCGCTCGCGGGCGCGCATCGTGAGCGCCCGCTCGCCGGCGCCGGCCAGCGTGTTCGAGCTGATGAACAGTCCGGCGGCGCCGTCGACCGCCTCGTCGATCCGGCCGTGCAGGGCGTCGACGAGCGGTTCGGTGAGCTCTCCGTAGAGCTCGTAGGTCGGCTCACCGTGCTCGTCGACCGACACGAACGCCAGCTGGGTCGTGAGCCCCTCCACCAGCGGGAAGTAGGACGCGTCGACGTGCTCGGCCGCCAGGCGCTCCTTCAGCCAGTGGCCCCACTGATCGTCGCCGGCCGCGCCGGCCAGCGACACCTGAGCGCCGGCCCGGGCGGCGAACACGGCGACGTTGGCGGTCGCACCGCCGAAGTGGGGCTCGAAGCGGTCGACCGCGCTCACCGACGGGGCCGGGGCCTCGCCGATCATGTCGACCAGCGCCTCTCCGAGGCACAACGTGACGCTCATCTGCCGGACGTTACGGCCCACACGGGTGAACCCGTATCCTCGGCCGTTGGTGGGCGTCGACGAGCACACGATCGAGGTCGCCGGATCGCCCGTGTTCTACCGCTCCTCCCCGGGCTCCGACGTGCTCTACCTGCACAGCGTTCCCACGAGCTCCGACGACTGGGTGGGCCTGCTGGAGCTGACCGGCGGCGTCGCCGTCGACCTGCCGGGGTTCGGGCGCAGCGGCAAGGGTGGCCAGCTCGACTACACGGTCGAGGCCTACGTCGGCTTCCTCGAGCGCTTCCTGCGCATGCTCGAGCTCGAGCGAGTGGCGGTCGTCGGCCACGGTTGGGGGGCGGCGTTCGGGCTGCGGCTCGCGCTGCACCGCCCCGACCTCGTCAGCCGGCTCGCGGTGATCGACGCGATCCCGCTGCTTGATGGCTTCACCTGGCCGCGCCCGGCGCAGTGGTGGCGCCGGCCGCTCGTCGGCGAGCTGCTCATGGGCTCGGTCAACAAGTGGCTGCTGGCCCGCACCCTGCGCGCCGGCAGCGCCTCGGCGGCGGCGTGGCCCGACGCGCGGGTGGACGCGGTGTGGGAGCAGTTTGACCAGGGGACGCAGCGCGCCATCCTGCGCCTGCACCGCTCGGTCGACGTCGCCGACCTGGCGGCGGCCGGCGGGCCGGCGCTCGCGCGGATCACCGTCCCGGCGCTCGTCGTGTGGGGCGCGGCCGATCCGTGGCTGGAGCCCCGCTTCGCCGAGGCCTACGCCGCCCAGCTGCCCGCGGCGACGCTCGACCTCGTGCCCGGTGCCGGGCACTGGCCGTGGCTCGACCAGCCGCCGCTGGCGGCACGGCTGGCGGCGTTCGCGACCGGCGGCGGCGACGAGAGATGACGACCGCCACGGCGCCGGTGTCGGCACAACGCGACGCCTCGGCCGCGCGGCTGCGCCGGGTCGCGCCGACGCTCGTGGCCGCGCTGTTCGCGGCCGTCTACGTGATCGTCGCTCCGGCCAGCCTGGACCTCGCCGATCACCTGTTCCGCGCCCAGCTGTTTCGCGACGAGGGGTTCGGCCTGTGGAACAACCTGTGGTACTCGGGCCATCACATCGTCGGCTACAGCGTCCTCTTTCCGGCGGTCTCGGCGCTGCTCTCGCCCCAGCTCGCGGGAGCCCTGGCGGCGACCGGCACCGCCGCGCTGTTCGAGCCGCTCGCCCGCCGCCACTTCGGGCCCGATGCGTGGCTGGGCGCGGTCCTCTTCGGGGCGGCGACGGCGATCGATCTCTACACCGGGCGACTCGCCTTCGCGTTCGGAGCGCTGCCCGCGCTCGGGGCGATCGTCGCCCTGGACAGCGGTGCGGTCGCGCTCGCCTGCGGCCTGGCTGTCCTGTCGGCGCTGTGCAGCCCGGTGGCGGCGCTGTTCGCGGCGCTGATCGCTTCCGGCTACGCGCTCGGGGGCTTGCTGCGCGCCCGCCGTCCGGCGGCCGCGCTGGCCGGGACCGCGGTGGCGGTGGCCGCCCTGGCGCCCGTCGCGCTGCTGGCGGTCGCGTTTCCGGAGGGAGGCTCAGAGCCATTCGGCTTTGCCACGATGTTCCCGGTCCTGGTGCTCGCCGCCCTGGCCTTGCTCACGGCACCGCGCGATGCGGTCGCCCTGCGGGCCGGGGTCGTCATCTACGCGCTGGCGACGATCGTCGTCTATCTGATCCCGTCGCCGGTCGGTTCCAACATCGCCCGCCTGGGCACGTTGGCCGCCGCGCCGGTGGCGGCGCTGCTGTGGTCGCGACGGCACCCCCGGCTCCTGGCCGCTGCCGCGCTGCCGCTGCTCTACGTCGGCTGGGCGGCCCCGGTGCGCGACGTCGTCTCGGCCTCCAAGGACGAGTCGGCGACCACCGGCTACTACCAGCCCGTGCTGCGCTTCCTGCGCCGTGAGACGGCCGCACCGGGTCCGCCGTTTCGGACCGAGATCCCGTTCACGCGGTTTCACTGGGAGGCGTGGGTGGTGGCCGCGCACTTCCCGCTCGCCCGCGGCTGGGAGCGTCAGCTGGACATCGCCGACAACCCGCTCTTCTACCGCGGCCATCTGACGGCCGCCGCCTACGAACGCTGGCTGCACGCCAACGCGGTCCGCTTCGTGGCTGCGCCGGACGCTCCGCTGGACTACTCCGCGCAGGGCGAGATGGCGCTCATCAACCGCGGGCTGCCCTACCTGCACCTCGTCACCCGCTCCACCGACTGGCGCGTCTACGAGGTCGTGCATGCCACGCCGATCGCCAGCGGAGCGGCCACGCTGACCGCGATGGGACCGGACTGGCTGACGCTGCGCGCCCACCGCCCCGGCAGGGTGCAGTTGCACGTGCGCTTCACCGCCTACTGGGAGCTGGCGCGCGGCTCGGGATGTGTCGAGCCCGACGGTCCGTGGACGCGCCTGACCCTCTCCCGGGGGGGTCCCGTCAAGCTCGTCACGAGCTTTTCCGTGGGCCGAATCGCGGCGACTTCACCCCGGTGCACATCTCCTTCGAGACCTAACTAAAACCCGATATCGGTTTGTATACGATGGCCGCATGCGCCGCCATCTGACCACCATCGGGACCCGATGGCTCCCCCGTGGCTGGGGCGACGCACTGCGCCAGGTGGGGCTGTTCGCGGGCGCCTACATCGCCTACCAGATCGTCCGTGGCTTGATCGACGGCAACGATGTCGCGAAGGCGTCGTGGAACGCCACCAAGGTGATCGACCTCGAGCGCGCGCTGCACGTGTTCATCGAGCCGAGCGTGCAGGCGTGGGCGCTGAACGAGCACTGGGTGATCGACATCGCCGACTGGACGTATCTCAACGCCCACTACATCGTGACCTTGGGCGCGCTGCTGTTTATCTACGTGCGCCGCAACGACTCCTTCTACTTCGTGCGCAACATGTTCATGATCGCGATGCTCGTCGCGCTCGTCGGCTACGCCGTGTACCCGACGGCGCCGCCGCGGCTGATGCCCGAGTGGGGCTTCACCGACGCGATCAAGCTATTCACCGGCGTCACCGCCGAGAAGGGCCCGAGCTCCGCGCTGCTCAACCTGTACGCCGCGATCCCGTCGATGCACGTCTGCTTCTCGCTGATGGTCGGCCTACCGATGGCCCGGCTGGTCAAACGACGCCCCGCCCAGATCGCCTGGTGCGTGTACCCGCTGTTCATCTCCTTTGTCGTCATTGCGACCGGCAACCACTACCTCATCGATGTGTTCCTGGGCGCGCTCACCGCCGGCTTCTCGGCGCTGACGGCGACTCAGCTGCTGGCCCGGGCGCGACCCGACGCGTGGGGCTTCAGCCACGCGACGGCATAGCCTCGATCGACAGATCCAGGCATAAGCGCGTACGCTTTCGGGGCGGATGGCCGACCCCAGCCCCGCGGTAGCACCGCGCCCCCCCAAGCAGCGCCGCCCCCGACCGCGGGCCGACGGCCGCATCACCCAGGACGTGGTGCGCGATCGCCTGATCGAGTCGCGGCTGACGCCGAACGCGATCTCGCTGACCGGCTTCGTGCTCAACCTGGCGGCCGCCGGGCTGCTCGTGGGCCGGCTGTTCTTCCTCGCCGGGATCGCGTTCATCGTCGGCTCGATCATGGACACCCTCGATGGTCGCTATTCGCGCATGTCGGGCAAGGGCACCCAGTTCGGGGCGTTCCTGGACTCGACGCTCGATCGCCTCGAGGAGGGCATCGTCCTCACCGCGGTCGCCGCCTACTTCGCCTCGCGCCATAACCAGGCGGCGGTGGCGGCGGTCGTGATCGCCGTACTCGCCTCCCTCATGGTCTCCTACACCCGCGCCCGTGCCGAGGCCCTCGGGGTGGAGTGCAAGGTCGGCCTGGCCACCCGCCCGGTGCGCGTCGTCATCATCGCCATCGGCCTCGTGTTCGCCAAGGGAGCGGGCCTCGGCCACTTCGAGCTGCTCGCCCCCGCCGTGTACGTGCTCGCCGCGCTCAGCTTGATCACGGTGGCCCAGCGCATCTGGCACGTGCGCCAGCAGCTGCGCACCGCGCCCTAGCCACGCCCGCCCGTGGCCCTGCCCGCGCGAGAGGGGCCGAGTGGGCGCGGGGCTCGCGACCGGATCCTCCAGGCGGCGCTCGTGCTGTTTCGCGAACGGGGCATCAACGCGACCGGCGTCGCCGAGCTCGCCGCGGCCGCCCAGGTGTCCAAGCGCACGCTGTACCAGCACTTTGCCTCCAAGGACGAGGTCGTCATCGCCTACCTCCAGAGCTTCGAATCGGAGCCCGCGCGCGGTCCCGAGGGGGTGCTCGTCCGCTCCGAGCTCAGTCCCCGGGCGCGCCTGCTCGAGCTGTTCGCCGCCCTCGAGGAGCAGCCGCCCCCGATGCGGGGCTGTCCGTTCGTCGCCGCCGCCGTCGAGCTGCCCGACCCCGCGCACCCGGTCCACCGGCTGGCGGCCGACCACAAGCGGCGCTTCGCCGAGCAGCTGACCGCGCTGGCCCGCGCGGCCGGGGCGCGCGGGCCCGAGCAGGTGGGGCGACGCCTCGCCCTGCTCTACGACGGCGCCGCCGCCCACGTCGCCGTGGCCGGCGATGCCGACACCGCCGGCGATGCCCGGGCCATCGCCGGGGCGATCCTCCGCGAGGCGATCGACCGCCCCACGTAAACCGTCCGGTCTACACCTGCGCGTCCCCCATCGTCCTCCTTGCCATCGAGTAAACTCATAGGTGTACTACGTCGTGTAACCGGTGCCCGCTCCCGGTGGTACGTGTCCCACGCCCGCGCTTCGGGCACGAACTCTGAGAAAGGGACACGATCTCCGTGAGCACCACCACCGCTTCCACGAACGGAAGCTCCCGCCACCAGCACGACAAGGTCCGCGTCGCCATCATCGGCGTCGGCAACTGCGCGAGCTCGTTCGTCCAGGGAGTCCACTACTACCGCGACGCCGACCCGACGCAGCCGGTTCCCGGGCTGATGCACGTCGACCTCGGCGGCTACCACGTATCCGACATCGAGTTTTCGGCCGCGTTCGACATCGACGCCGACAAGGTCGGCAAGGATCTGAGCGAAGCCATCTTCGCCGGCCAGAACAACACCTTGAAGTTCGACACCGAGGTCCCGCACCTCGGCGTCGAGGTCCAGCGCGGCATGACCCACGACGGCCTGGGCAAGTACCTCCAGCAGAAGATCACCAAGGCGCCCGGCTCCACCGTCGATATCGCCGAGGTGCTCAAGGAGACCCGGACCGACGTCGTCGTCTCCTATCTCCCGGTCGGCTCCGAGCAGGCGACCAAGTGGTACGTCGAGCAGATCCTCGAGTCCGGCTGTGGGTTCGTCAACTGCATCCCGGTGTTCATCGCCCGCGAGGACTACTGGAACAAGCGCTTCCAGAAGGCGGGGCTGCCGATCGTCGGCGACGACATCAAGTCCCAGGTCGGCGCCACCATCGTCCATCGCCAGCTGGCCCGGCTCTTTCACGACCGCGGCGTCAAGCTGCTGCGCACCTCGCAGCTCAACGTCGGCGGCAACATGGACTTCTTCAACATGCTCGAGCGCGAGCGCCTGGAGTCCAAGAAGATCTCCAAGACGAACGCCGTCACCTCGATCATGGGCCACGAGCTGCCCGCCGACGACGTGCACGTCGGTCCCTCGGACTACGTGCCGTGGCTGACCGACCGCAAGTGGGCCCACATCCGCCTCGAGGGCCAGGCGTTCGGCGACGTGCCCCTGACCGCCGAGCTCAAGCTCGAGGTGTGGGACTCGCCGAACTCCGCCGGCATCGTCACCGACGCCGTCCGCTGCTGCAAGCTGGCGCTCAACAACGGGCTCGCCGGCCAGCTGGACGGTCCCAGCTCCTACCTGATGAAGTCGCCGATGCACCAGCGCCCCGACGACGAGGCGCACCTGCTGACCGAGGAGTTCATCAAGCAGTACTCGCGCAAGTCGCTGGCCGGCGCTGCGGGCGAGGCGGGCGCCGAGACGCCTGCCGCCGTCTCCTAGTCCAACAGCGCCTCGAGCTGTGTGAGGTCGGCGACCCCATCGCGGGTCGCCGACCTCGCCCCTCGGTCGACGTGGATCGGCCGGATGCCGGCCGCGCGCGCTCCGGCGACGTCACGGTCGACGTCGTTGCCGACCATCACCACCTCATCGGGTGCCGCGTCCAGGGCGCGCAGCGCCGCGTGAAACGGCGCGGGGTCGGGCTTGCCGGCGCCGACCTCCTCGGAGACGACGACCACGTCGAAGAAGCGCTCGAGGTCGGTCGCCGCGAGCTTGGCCCGTTGGAGGCGTGAGGCGCCGTTGGTGACCAGCGCCAGCGGCAGGCGAGCGCTCCAGTGCTCGAGCACGGCCAGCGTGTCCGGGTAGCGCGTCAGCGCGCCCATCCGCGCCGCCCGCCAAAGCTCGACGAGCTCGGCGACGTACCCCGGGCCTCTCGCGGCAGGACCGCCTCGAACGCGCGCTCATGCAGGACGGGCACGAACGCGCGCAGCGCGTCGGCGTCGGGGCCCTCGGCGACGAACTCGCCGTACAGGGCCTCGCCGAGACTGAAATGCAGCCGCTGGGCGTAGGCGGTCGGGCGCCCGGCGAGCCACACCGCGCGAGCGGTCTCGTGGAGCAGCATCGTGCGCTCGTCCGAGCTCTCGCCCCAGACCCGCTGCGCGACGGCGGCGTACGCGGCCACGAGCGCCGGCCGCTCGGGGATCAGCGTGTCGTCGAGGTCGAAGAGGACCGCCTTCACACGACGGCTCCGAGCCGAGCCGCGAGGTCGCCCCGGGGGCGGACCGCGACGCCGGCGCCGAGGCCCAGCCACGCGGCCACCTCGTGGAGCTCCTGCGCCAGCTCGGCGGCGACGTGGGCGGGGTCGACGCCCGGCTCGGCGTACGCGCCCTGCACGAGCAGCACGCCGCGCTGGCGATCGGACTTGAGATCGACGCGGGCCACCAGCTCGTCGCCGAGCAGGAACGGGAGAACGTAGTAGCCGTGGATCCGCTTCTCGGCCGGGGTGTAGATCTCGATCCGGTAGCGAAATCCGAACAGGCGCTCGGTGCGCGAGCGAAACCAGATCAGCGGATCGAACGGCGAGAGCAGCGCCCGGGCCTCGACGCGGCGGGGCCGGCGAGCGGCCGGCCACCGGTACGCCGGCGCGCCCCAGCCCTTGACGCGGACGGGCGCCAGCTCGCCGGCGGCGACCAGCTCGGCGACCCGCGCCTTGGACTCGGCCCGCGGCAGGCGAAAGTAGTCGCCGAGGTCGGGCTCGGTGGCGATCCCCAGGGCGGCCGCGGCGATCCGCATGAGCTGGCGCTGGGCGTCCTCCCGGGTCGGCGTCGGCGCAGCCAGGATGTCGGCGGGGAGCACCCGCTCGGGGATGTCGTACCAGCGTTCGAAGTTGACCCGCCGCGCCGCCGTGATCTGCCCGGCCCAGAACAAGTACTCGAGCGCGACCTTGCCCTCGTGCCAGTTCCACATCTGTCCGGGCTGGGGGGCCGGCCGGGGAATCCCGGTGGCGCTGGCGCGAATCGGGCCCTCGTCGATGACGAGCTGGAGCGTCTGCTCGATCAGCTCGGGCCGCTGCGCCGCCATCCGCGCCATCCGCCCCCACGCATCCTCGTGGGCGCTCGCCATCCGCCAGCGAAACAGCGGATGGCTCTCGACCGGGATCAGCGATGCCTCGTGTGCCCAGTACTCGACGAAGCGGCGGTTGACCCGCCCGTCGGTGTGGGCGGCGAGACGGTCGAGAACCGCGCGGTCGTAGCGCCCCAGCCGCGAGAACACCGGCATGTAGTGAGCGCGGGCGAACACGTTGACCGAGTCCAACTGCAGCACGCCGAGCCGGGCGACGAGCTCACGGATCTGCCGCGCGGTCGGGGGACGGGCCGGGCGCCGGCCGGTGAACCCCTGGGCCGCGAGGGCGATGCGCCGGGCCGCGAGGGGGGTGAGCGTCTCGGTCTCGGTGATCACGGGCCGTTACTCTGGCGCAACCGGCGGGCGGACGGAATGCCAATAACATCCTCGGGCGTGGCTCGCTCGTCCGACGGCCTTGCCATCGCCCAGGTCACGCCGTTTGCCTGGGAGGTCGACAACGAGGTCAACCAGTACGTGGCCCGAGTGTCGGCGCAGCTGGCCGAGCGCGGGCATCGCGTGCTCATCGTGGCGCCGTCTCAATCGGACGCGCTCGTGCGCGACAGCCGCCGGGAGATTCGCACCCATCCCGAGACCCTGCTCGAGGACGCGGCCGACGGCGAGCCGGTCGTCGTCGGCGTCGGCGAGGTGCTGCCCTTCTCCCCGACGCGACGGCGCGCCGCCTCGCTCCCGGTCGACGTGGCGCGAACGATCGAGCAGGC
The DNA here is from genome assembly GCA_963744845.1 of uncultured Solirubrobacteraceae bacterium. Taxonomy (GTDB): domain Bacteria; phylum Actinomycetota; class Thermoleophilia; order Solirubrobacterales; family Solirubrobacteraceae; genus Palsa-465. Next base: position 576,703 of record CAVUVE010000001.1, on the reverse strand, counting down.
GCTGAGCGTTCTGGCGCTCGATGTCGTCAACGTGCACGAGCCGTTTGCCCCGAGCGGCTCGAGCGTCGCCCTGCGCCACTCCCGGGCGCTGAACGTCGGCAGCTTTCACGCCCCCACCGAGCGGATCCTCTCCACCCAGCTGACCCGGCCGCTGTCGCGCCTCCTGTTCGCGCGCCTGGACGCCCGCACGGCGAGCTACGTGGCGACGCGCAACCTGCTGCAGCGCTTCTTTCCCGGCGAGTACCGGGTGATCCGGCCCGGCGCCGATGTGGGCGCGGAGGGCTCTGGGCCCCGGCTGGCCAACGCCGTGACCGAGCTGGTGCTCATCGCCACCGAGGAGCGCGCTGCCCAGCGGACGTTCCTGCGAGCGCTGCGGATGCTGCCCACCGATCCGCCGTGGCACGCGACGGTGTGGTCGCGCCGGCCAGCGGCGCCGCCGGCCACCCTGAGCAAGGCGCTCGGTGAGCGGATGTCGTTCGTCGACAGCAGCGAGTACGGGGAGGACGAGGCGCTCGCGCGCGCCGACGTGGCCGTGCTCGCCTCCGACGGCGATCGCCCAACCCCGGGCACGCTCGTGCGGGCGTTGGGGGCCGGTGCCGTCGTCGTCGCCTCCCGGCTGCCCGCCTACGAGGAGGTCCTCGCCGACGGCGAGTGGGGGCTGATGTTCGAGCCCGGCGAGGTGGAGACGCTGGCCGCCCATCTCGAGCGCCTCGTCGCCCAGCCGGGCCAGCTGGTGCGCCCGCCCGCCGCCGCCCGCCAGCTGCAGCGCGACCTCAGCTGGTCGCGGGTGACCGACGAGCTGGAGGCGATCTACACCGAGCTCACCGCCCGCCGCCACGACGACCGGGAGGCGAGCCGGCGCGTGCGCAGCCGGCTGCAGTCACGGCCGCTGATCGACGTCGACCTGCACATGCACACCGATCACTCGTCGGACTGCGCCACCCCGGTCGAGGTGCTGCTCGCCGAGGCACGGGCGCGGGGGTTGGGCGCGATCGCCGTCACCGACCACAACGAGATCTCGGGCGCGCTCGATGCCCGCGCCAAGGCCGACGGGCTCACCGTGATCGTCGGCGAGGAGGTCAAGACCGCCGAGCAGGGCGAGGTCATCGGCCTGTTCATCGAGGAGAAGATCCCGCGGGGCCTGACCCTGGAGGCGACGATCGCCGAGATCAAGCGCCAGGGCGGCCTCGTGTACGTCCCCCATCCCTTCGATCGCATGCACTCCGTGCCCGATTACGAGCACCTGCTCGGGGTCGTCGACGACGTCGACGCGATCGAGGTCTTCAACCCGCGGATCGCGATCTCGGAGTTCAACGAGGAGGCCGTGCGCTTCGCCGCCAAGTACCGCATCCCGGCCGGCGCCGGCTCCGACGCCCACGTGCCCCAGGGCCTGGGCTCGGTGCGCATCCGGATGCGTGCCTTCGACGGCCCCGAGGAGTTCCTGCAATCGCTGCGCGATGCCGACATCATCCGCAATCCGGCCAGCCTGCTCTACGTCCAGGCGCTGAAGTTCCTGCAGACCAAGGCGATGCCCTCCGGCGCGCGAAAGGCCTCCCGGGAACGGCGAGTCAGGCGCGCGACGGGCCGCAAGTCCTGATGCAGCGCCAAGGACAAGGCCGCCGGCCGTCCAATCCGCAAGGCGTGCCGACTACCGACGACGAGATCCGCGAGAAGTACCTGGAGCGGGCCATCCGCGAGCTCAACGCCTTCGCGCGGCGACTGACCGAGTGCCCTCACTGCCCCCGCGGGCAGCTGATGCCGGTCCTCGGCTCGGGCCATCCCCAGGCCGACGTGTTCATGGTCAAGTACTCCGCCCGGCCCTCCGAGGTCGAAGAGGGGGTCGCCTTCTACGGTCGGACCGGCAACGCGCTGATGAAGTCCCTGAAGCGGCTCTCCATCGATCCGCTGGCCGTGTACGGGACGCTGTGCGTCAAGTGCCCGGTCGCCGACCCGGCGATGGCCGACCCCGCGTGCGTCGCTCGTCTGATCGAGGAGCTGGCGATCGTGCAGCCGAAGATGGTCGTCGTCATGGGCGAGGACGCCCTGGGCGTCATCAACGAGCTCGGGATCCCGCTCAGCCGCGAGTTGTCGGCGGACCCCGGCGAGCTGCAGCGGCTGACGCCCTCCACCGAGGCGCTGTTCGTGCCCAACATCGACGACGCCCTCGACGAGGAGGCGGCCAAGCGCGAGTTCTGGGCCGCCTTCCGCGTGCTCGGGCAGTGGTGGGCGGACCTACCGCCGTACTGAGAGAGTGCGGCGCAGGCGGTCGGCTTCGTGGTCGGTGAGGCGGTTCTCGGTGATCCGGACGGTGGGGTAGCCGCGTGACAGGTGGTGGGCGTCGCGCTCGTGGTCGGAGAGCCAAGTCGGATGGTCGTGGTGGTATTCCCAGGAGTCCAGTTCGACGATGACCTTGTGCTCCGGGTACAGGGCGTCGACCTCGTAGCCGTTGACGTGGGTGTTGAGGCGGGGGATGGGGAGGCCGTGCTGGGTCAGCCACGGGATGAGCGTGTCCTCGAGGCCCGACCGGGTCGGGTTCTGCGTCGGGTCGACGAGGGGGCGCAGACGCGGGCAGCGAAGGAGAAGGCGGTGCAGGTCGGTGGGCTTGATGTGGCCGGTGCGGCGGGCGTTCTGGGTGGCGCGGGTCAGCTGCTTGTCGCTGAGACGGTTCGCGATGTCGGCGATCGCGCGGGCGGCGCTCGTCGTGGGGACGTTGAGCTCGATGCGGCGGTCGGCCGGTTCGAGCGTCGTGCTGCGATGGGTGTCGATGCCAGGGCGCCGCACGTGCCGCGGGCACATGACCTCGGGGATGTCCGGCCAGCGCCTCATGCCCCACAGCGCCGCGGCGGAGTCGTGGCTGAGCAGCGCCCCCTCGCCGCAGGCCAGCACCGCCGCCATCGCCCGCGCCACCGGCTCCACCCGCCGGTAGCGCACCGCGTAGACGCCCGCGTGGACGGCGAACAGGTCGCCGCGCGCGACCGCGTACCCGATCGTCCGCGAGCCGAGGCCCAACGCCAAGAGCTGGGCCCGCGTGACGTGCCCATGCTGACGTTGCGCGATTTTGGCAATGTGGCTTCCTTTATCGCCCACACTGGCTAAGAGGCGCCGAGGCCAAGAACTTCACCCCCCGTCACCCGACGTCGCGGCGCAGCAGCCGCCACCACCCCACGATCAGCGGCAGCGCCATCCACACCGCGAGCGTGGCCAGGGCGTGGGCCCACTCGGTGGCGCTCAGGGGAGCGCGGGCCATCGGGCTCAGCGTGTCGCCCTGGTCCAGCCAGCGGGCGACCCCGCTCAGGGCATGGATGCTGCTGGCCAGCGCCGTCCACACGGTGGGCAGCAGCAGGTAGGCGACGATCGCCGGAGCGGAGATCAGCAGCGCCGAGCCGAAGGCGATGCCGGTGATCATCGCCGTGGCCAGGAACACGAGGGCCTGGGGGATCATCACCGCGGGCAGCCCGCCGACGGTTCCGGTGCCGATGGCCACCGCGACGAGGCTGACGGCCAGGCACACGGCGAGCGCGGCGACCGAGACGACGAGTCCGGCGGCCAGCTTGGCGGCGAGGATACGACCGCGGCTGGGGACGAGGGTGAACGTGGTCATCGCCGTCCGTTGCGAGAACTCGCCGGTGACGAGCAGGATCCCGGTCACCGGGAGCAGGAACGCGGCCGGCTGCAGCGCGAAGCGCAGCGTCCGCGCCAGCGTGTGGACGTCGGCGGGACCGGTGAACATCGCGATCACCACCACGACGACGATCGCCGCGACGACGCCCGCTGAGAGCCAGAACCCGGCACGGGTATCGACCATCTTGCGCAGCTCGACGGCCGTCAGGCGCCCGAAGCCGGGACGGCGCTCGACGGTCAGATCAGGATCAGATAGGGCAATGGCGCTCATCGAACGACCTCCTCCAGTTCGTAGTGACTCTCGCCGGCATCGCCGCCGCTGGCGGTGAGCGAGAAGAACAGCTGCTCGAGTCCGCTGTCGCCGTCGGCGCGCAGCTCGCTCAGGGCGACGCCGCCGCGCAGCGCGGCCTCGCCCACCCGGGCCGCCGCGGCGTCGGCGAGGACGCCGCCGTCGGGGGTGACCGTGCCCGAGATCCCGGCCTCCTCGAGCGCGGCGCGCAGCGCCACGGGGTCAACGGCGCGCACGAGCGTCGCCGACTGGCCGCCGAGCAGCTCGTCATGGGTGCCCTGGGCGACGATCCGTCCGCCGGCGATGATGACCAGGCGGTCGGCGATCGCCTCGATCTCGTGCAGCAGGTGCGACGACAGCAGGACCGTCCCCCCGCGCTGCGCGAAGTCGCGAAGCAGGCCGCGCATCCAGCGCATCCCGTCGGGATCGAGCCCGTTCGCGGGCTCGTCGAGGATCAGCACCTCGGGGTCGCCGAGCAGCGCGTGGGCGATCCCCAGCCGCTGGCGCATCCCCAGCGAGTACTGGCCGACCCGCTTGCGCGCCGCGGCGCGTTCGAGGCCGACCTCACCGAGCAGGCGGTCGACGCGGGCCGGGTCGACGCCGAGCAGTTGGGCGGAGACCTCGAGCACCTCGCGCCCGCGGCGCCCGGCGTGCTGAGCCGAGGCATCGATGAGGACGCCGACGCGGCGGCCGGGGTTCGGGTGACGGGCGTAGGGCGCACCGAGCACGGCGGCGCTGCCCGAGCTGATCGGGGTCAGACCGCACAGCATCTTCAGCGTCGTCGACTTGCCGGCGCCGTTGAGCCCGAGAAAGCCGGTGACCGTCCCCGGCTCGCAGGTGAAAGAGACGTCGTGCACGACGGCGCGATCGCCGTAGCGCTTGGTGAGGGAGTGAGCTTGGATCATGCTCGGCAGCATCGAGCCGCGGCGCCCCTGTCGCTACGGCCGCCGGTCGATGCCGGCAACGCCTTTGGGATTGCAAGCCAGAGACTTAAGTCGACCGCCCGGCGCTTACCGTTAACCCACGATGGCGATCGCCACTCCCCACGATCCCGCGATGCCGCGCTGGCAGCGCGCGCTCCTGCCCGCCGTCGAGGGGAACCCGGCCACCGGGCCGCACCTGCGGCGCTCGGCACGCGACTGGCTGGTCGACCTCGTGATCTTCACCTTCGCCGCGGGGGTCGGCGCGGCGGGATTGCACAGCCAGCTGGGCACCGTCGGCGCGGCGCTGGCGACGCTCGACATCGCGCTGGCGGTCGTCGCGTGCCTGGCCCTGTGGGTGCGACGGCGCCATCCGCTCGGCGTCGGCGTGTTCGCGATCACGGCCTCCGCGCTCAGCGGGGGGGCGACCGGCGCGGCGATCGCGGCCATGTTCACCGTCGCCGTGCACTGTCGGCCGCGGTGGACGGCGCGCGTCGCCGTGCTGTCGGTCGCGGCCAGCGCGATCAACCCCCTGATCTACGAGTCCGAGCGCACCTATCGGCTGGGGTCGGTGGAGTTCGGTATCGCCGCCACCGTGGTGGCGGTCGGCTACGGGCTCTACGTCCGCGTGCGGCGCGAGCTCGTCCTGTCGCTGCACGAGCGCAATCGCCGGCTGGAGGCCGAGCAGGACCTGCGCGTCCGCGAGGCCCGCCACGCCGAGCGCACGCGGATCGCGCGGGAGATGCACGACGTGCTCGCCCACCGGATCTCGCTGCTCAGCGTGCACGCGGGCGCGCTGGAGTTCAACCCCTCGGCCTCGCCCGAGGAGATCGCGCGCGCCGCCGGGGTGATCCGGATGAGCGCCCGGGCCGCCCAGGAGGAGCTACGCGAGGTGGTCGGCGTGCTGCGCGACGACGGCAGCGACCCGGGCGCGGTGCCACCGCCCCAGCCGACGCTCGTGGATGTCCCCGAGCTCGTCGGCGAGTCCCAGCGGGCGGGGATGGACGTGGCCAGCCGCATCGATGTCGACGTCGACGAGGTGCCGCCGCTGCTCGGCCGGACCGCCTACCGGCTCATCCAGGAGGCCCTCACCAACGCCCGCAAGCACGCGCCGGGCCAGCGGGTGCAGATCGCCGTCGCCGGCCGCGCCGGCACCGAGCTGACGGTGGAGGTGATCAACCGCCCCCTCGTCGGGCACGCACCGAGCCCCGTGACGAGCGACGGATCGGGCACCGGCCTCATCGGGCTCGCCGAGCGGGTGCAGCTGACCGGCGGCCGGCTGTCCCATGACGCCCTCAGCGACGGCGGCTTCGCCCTGCACGCCAGCCTGCCGTGGACATGACGACCCCCGTCCGCGTCCTCATCGTCGACGACGACGCCCTCGTGCGCTCCGGACTGACGATGATGCTCGGCGGCGCCGACAGCGTCGCGGTCGTCGGCGAGGCGCACGACGGCAGCGAGGTCCTGGGCGCCATCGACCGCCACCATCCCGATGTGCTGCTGCTCGACCTGCGGATGCCGAAGGTCGACGGGCTGGGGACGCTCGCGCTGCTCCGCTGCCAGCCGCGGCCGCCGGCCGTGATCGTGCTCACCACCTTCGACACCGATGAACATGTCCTCCAGGCGCTGCGCCAAGGCGCGGCGGGCTTCCTCGTCAAGGACACGCCCCCGACCGAGATCGTGCGCGCGATCGAGCTCGTCGCCGGGGGCGAGAGCATGCTCTCGCCGACGGTCACCCGCCGGCTGATCGACCATCTCGCCGCCGACGGCCAGGGGGAGGAGCGCCGCCGCTCCGCCGAGCAGCTGCGCGCGCTCGGGCCCCGCGATCTCCAGATCGCCGAGGCGATCGCCCAGGGCAAGCCCAACGCCGCGATCGCCGCCGAGCTTCACCTCAGCGTGGCCACGATCAAGAGCCACGTCTCGGCGATGCTGGCCATGCTCGGTCTCGAGAACCGCGTCCAGCTGGCCCTGCTCGTCCAGGACGCGCGCCGCGCCTGACGGCTACGGCATCGCGAGGACGATCTTGCCGAGCTTGCCGCCGGCGGCGAAGTGGTCGTAGGCGGCGACGGCCTCCTCGAGCGGATAGACCTTGGCGATCGGCACCTTGACCTCCCCCGAGGCGAGCGCGGGCAGGACGCTGCGCTCGACGGCACGCGCGGTCAGCGCCTTGAGCTCGAGCGGGCGGGCGCGCAGGGTCGAGCCGAGCAGGCGCACGCGCTTCATCATCAGCACCCCGAGGTTGATCTCGCCCGTGGCCCCGGCGCTGGTGCCGATGACCATGATGCGCCCGCCGGTCTGCACCGCGGAGAGGTTGTCCTTGAGGTTGGTCGCGCCGACGAGCTCGAGGATCACGTCGAAGGGGCCGTGCTCGGCGAAGCCGTCGGGCTCGATGACCATCGCCCCGAGGGCCGACACCGGCTCGCGGAGCTCGGGGTTGCGCACGGTGGCGGTGACGCGAGCCCCGACGTAGCGGCCGAGCTGGATGGCGGCACAGCCGACGCCGCCCGCCCCGCCGTGGACGAGCAGCCGCTCGCCGGCGACCAGCCCCGCCTGGGTGAAGACGCCGTCGTGAGCGGTGGTGAACACCTCGGGCGTGCCGCCGGCCTCGTTCCACGAGAGCTCCTCGGGCACCGGCATGAGCGTCCGCTCGTGGACGACGGCCAGCTCGGCCTGCCCGCCGCCGCCGACGATCCCCATCACCCGGTCGCCCTCGCTGAAACGGCGCGCCTTGGGGCCGAGCGCGGCGACCTCACCGGCCAGCTCGAGTCCCGGGATGTCCTGTGGAGCGTCGGGCGGTGCCGGGTAGTGGCCCTTGCGCTGCATCATGTCGGCGCCGTTGAGACCGGCCGCCCGCACCCGGATGAGGACCTCGCCGACCCCCGGCTCGGGATCGGGATGGTCCTCGACGCTCAGCGTCCCATCGCGGATGGTCACGGCGCGCACGGGCCCAGACCTACCCTCGGACGAGCTCGGCGACGCACTCGATGTGCGGCGTCTGCGGGAACATGTCGACCGGTCGCACGCGCTCCAGCCGGTAGCCGCCGTCAGCCACGAGCTGGGCCGCGTTTGGGGCGAGCGTCGTCGGGTTGCACGAGACGTAGACGATCCGGGACGGCGAGGCCTCGATGATCCGCCGGACGACCTTCTGCGAGAGACCGGAGCGGGGCGGATCGACGACGAGCACGTCCGGACGGCCCGCCCGCTCGACGAGCTCGCGCAGGGCCAGACGCACGTCGCCGGCGAAGAAGTGGGCGTTGTCGACCTCGTTGGCCTGCGCGTTGGCGATCGCGTCGCCGATCGCCTCCTCGACGAGCTCCAGGCCCCACACCTCGGCGACCCGGGGCGACATCAGCAGACCGATCGTCCCGATCCCGCAGTACAGGTCGTAGACGCGCTCAAAGCCGGCCGGTCGCGCGTACTCCACGGCCAGCTCGTACAGCTGCTCGGCCATCTCGGTGTTCGTCTGAAAGAACGCGTTGGCGGAGATCTCGAAGCTCATGCCGCCGATCGTCTCGGGGAAGCGGTCAGCGCCGGCGAGCAACTCGGTCTGGCCGCCCTGGGTCGTCTCGGCGACGCTGTCGGTGCGCGTCCACAGCAGACCGTCGAGGCCCGCCCCGGCGGCCGTCAGCGACTCGCGATCGAGCGCCCCCGGCGCGGTGACGAGGCGGACCTGGATGGCGCCCGTGCGCCGGCCCTCGCGGACGACGAGGTTGCGCAGCGTCCCCTCGCCGCTGCGGCGGTCATACGCGGTCAGGCCCTGCTCACGACACCAGGCGACGATCTGCTCGCGGGCCCGGTTGGCCGCCACGGAGGCGAGCCGGCAGTCGTCGATGGGGACGATCTCGTCCCACCGGCCGGGAGCGTGAAAGCCGCACTGCAGCTCGCCGTCGCGACCGGTGCCGAACGAGTACTCGAGCTTGTTGCGATACCGCCACTGCTGCACGGCGGGCACGATGTCCTCGAGCGCGAAGCCGTCGAGCTTGCCGATCCGCGTCAGCGCGTCCTGCACCTGGGCCTGCTTGACCTCGAGCTGGCGCTCGTAGGCGAGCACCTGCCACGGGGCTCCGGGGTGGTCGGCGACGGGGGCGATCCGGTCAGGCCCGTCCTCGAGGATCTCCACGACGCGGGCCTCGGCATAGGCGCGCTTGCGCTTGCCGACGACGGCGCGCACCCGATCGCCGGGCAGGGCGCCGGACACGAACACGACGTAACCGTCGAGCCGGGCGACGCCCGCCCCGCCGTAGGCGAGGGAGTCGATCGTCAGCTCCAGCTCGTCGCCGCGCTGTGGGCGCGCGGTGCCCGGGGGCGTCGTGGTCATCCCTCTAGCAAAGCAGGCGCGACGCGAACGGGCCGGGCGAAGCCGGCCCGCGACCCTTACGACAGCGACTTCTCGATGGCGCCGACGACCGTCTTGCGGTTCGCGTTCTTGCGCTCGTAGGTGAGCACCTTGCGCAGCTCGGGCTTGCTCAGATCCTTGACCCGGCTCTGGATCTGCCCGGTGTTCAGGTTGTCGTAGTCGATGATCGGAAACGACGGCCCGACGCCGGCGGCACGGCGAGCGCGATCGGCGCCGCGGACGAGGCGGTCGACCGGCTTGGAGCCGCGGGCGCGCTTGGTGGCCGTCTCGACGCGGCCGAGCAGGCTCTCGATCTCGGAGCGCAGGTCATCGGACTGCGAGCGCCCGCGGCGCACGAGCTCGGACACCAGGTCGTCGGCGTCCTTGCGGGTGACGCGGCCGCGCGAGGCCGCGTCGTCGAGCGTCTCGCGGATGCGATCGCGGGTCAGCATGACGAGGTCCTGGGGCTTGATCGTCCCCTTGACGAGCTGCTCGGCGACCGAGGTGATCCCGTCGCCGCCGCTGGCGCGGCGGGTGCTCGTCGCCGCCGACCTCGCCGTCGAGGCGGTCGACTTGGCACCGCGCTTGGCGGCCGTGGCCGTCCCCTTGGCGCCCGAGCGGGCGGTCTTGGCCGTGCTGGCCGCGCCCGCACTGGCCGACTTGCGCGTCTTGGTGGCACCGGACTTCGCCTGGGTCGCCGTGCGACCGCCGGCCTTGGCGGCGCTCGTCGCGGTCGCCTTGGCCCCGCTCGACGCCGCGGCCTTCGTCGCCCGCGAGCCGGTCGCGCGCTTCGTGGCCGGCTTGGACGAAGAGTTTGCTGTGGACCTGCTGGACGTCGCGCGCTTCGCGGGGGGCATGCATCGCTCCTGATCGACTTTTCTCGCTGTTTGCGAGCCTATCCGAACTGCGGGGACGGCGTGGGCAGTGTCAGGTGGCGAGCAGCAACTCGAGCAACGCCTTCTGCGCGTGGCGGCGGTTCTCGGCCTGATCCCAGATCCGCTGGCGCTCGCCGTAGAGAACCTCGGCGGTGATCTCGTCGCCGGGGTGCGCCGGCAGGCAGTGCAGGGCGATCGCGTGCGGGGCGGCCGCGTCGAGCAGGGCGTCGTCGATCCGGTAGGGAGCGAGGGCGCGGCGGCGCGCATCGGCCGACGCCGGGTCGTCGCTCATGCTCACCCACACGTCGGTGTAGACGGCATCCGCGCCGGCCACCGCCGCGTGCGGATCATCGGTGAGCTGCGCGCCCGCCACCGGCTCGAGCTGGTAGCCGGCAGGCGCCGCGACGCGCACGGTCACACCGGCGAGCGCGCCGACGATGGCCAGCGAGCGGGCCACGTTGTTGCCGTCGCCGACGTAGGCGAGCGTGAGCCCGTCCAGGGAACCGAACGTCTCGCGCAGCGTGAGCAGATCGGCGAGCGCCTGGCAGGGATGATGGTCGGCGGTCAGCATGTTGATCACCGGCACGGTGGCGTGCTCGGCCAGCTCGGTGGCGAGCTCGTGAGGCCCGGTGCGGATCCCGATCGCGGCCACGTGACGGGAGAACACGTACGCGGTGTCGCGCACGGACTCGCCCCGGCTGAGTTGGAGCTCGTCGGTACGCAGCACCATCGGATGCCCACCGAGCTCGGCGATGCCGGACTCAAACGAGGTGCGCGTCCGCGTCGACGCCGCCTGGAAGATGAGCGCCACCGATTTGCGGTGCAGGACGTCCGAGCTCAGCGGCGCCGTTTTCAGCTCGGCGGCCCGCGCGATGAGCGCGGCCAGCTCGGCCGGCGAGAGCTCGGCTCCGGTGAGAAAGTGGCGCGGCAAGCGCGGGAGTGTACGTTGGGATCCTCGTGCGGTTGCGAGTCCTGACGTGGAACCTCTTCCATGGCCGTGCGGTGCCGGGCGCGGGGCGTGATCTGTTCGCCGACTTCGCCGATGCGCTCGCCGGCTGGGAGTGGGACGTCGCGCTGCTGCAGGAGGTGCCGCCGTGGTGGCCGGCCCCACTCGCCCAGCGCCTGGACGCGGAGTACCGGATGGTGCTCACCTCGCGCAACGGGCTGCTGGCGCTGCGACGCGCGATCGCCACCCGCTGGCCCGACGCGATCAAGTCACACGGCGGCGGGGCCAACGCGATCCTCGTCGGCCACGATCGGATCATCGAGCACCGCGCCCGGCGGCTGACCCGCCTGCCCGAGCGCCGCTGGGTCCACGGCGTGCAGCTCGCCTCGGGCGTGTGGGTGACCAACCTTCACGCCACCGCTCACGACACGGCGGCGGCGTGGCGCGACGGGCGCGCCGCGGCGCACGCGGCGGCCACGTGGGCCCACGGCGGTCCGGTCATCCTGGGCGGCGACTTCAACCTCCGCGAGCCGGCCTTCGACGGCTTCACGCGTGTCGCCAGCCGCGACGTCGACCACCTGTTCGTGGCCGGACTGCAGCCGATCGGGGAGGCCGCCGTGCTCGAGCGCGGAGCGCTGTCGGATCACCCGCCGCTGGTGGCGAGCACGACGGCGAGCGCGTGAGCGCGCGCCGCGCCGAAGCTGACCGACAGTGAGGCGACGTCTCGTTCGCGCGCCCGGTCGGCGGCCGCGCCGGTGAGGACGAGCGCCGGCTGGCCGGCTTCGTCGCGGGCGAGCGCCACCGAGTGCCAGGGCAGGCGCTCGCGACAGGCCAGCGCCTTCATCGTCGCCTCCTTGGCGGCGAAGCACTGCGCCAGGCGACGGGGGCTCGATCCGCAGTCGCGACGCTCGGCGTCGGTGTAGACGCGCCCCAGGTAGCGCTCGCCGTAGAGGCGGATCGACTCGCGGACCTCGTCGACGTCGGCCATGTCGATGCCGACGGAGCGCGCCACCGCCCGACCTAGACGGCGCGCCGGCGCATGAGGTCCCACTCGGACGCGATCGCCGTGTCGGGGAAGTCGAGCTCCGAGCCGCAGTGCATGCACACCGCGTCATGGAGGCGCAGGACCTTGCCGCAGTCCGGGCACTGGCGCCGCAGCTCGCGGTTGTCGTAGCGATACAGCACGGCGGTCGCCAGCCCGATGAACGGGACGCAGAACGACACGAGGAACCAGATGAAGAACGAGCTGCCCTTCATCCGGCCGACAATCCCTCCGGCGAGGCCGAAGAAGAACAGGATCACCAGGAGGCCGAGACCCTGCACGGAACCTCCTTCCGACGACTCAGAGCAGCGTGTTCAGGGCCCACAGAACCGCGACGACCGCGGTCAATGCGAGCGCGATCCAGAACACGGTGACGACGAGTCCGATGACCACGTGGATGGCCAGTGCCGCGACCGCGACCACCACGAGGCCAGCGGCCGCGCGCTTGAGGATGGGTGGCCTGCTGCGGGATCCCTCGATGTCGGTTCGCATAGCGCTTAATCGTAGCGCGACCGCTGCCTCGCCCCCGCCGGATCGACGAGGCGCGGGGCGAGCCGGTCACCGGCGCGAGCGCCGGGGGGAAACCTCAGGCGGTCTTGCGGACGGGCATCGCCACTGGAAGGTGGCGATCGCCGTGCCGCCGCGCCAGTCGATAGCGGCGCACGGGAGCCGCCGGGGCGGCGCTGTCGGCGCGGCGATCGGCGACGAGCAGAAGACGTCGGGTGTCTGTGGACGGGGTCATGGCCAGCATGATGGACCCTGAAGCCGATCGTGTGATTATCCGCACGTACAAACATCGCCGCGGCGGCGCCGCCGTGGGGCCAGCCGCGAGCGGGGGATCGCTAACCGCGGCCGATGCGGTGAAAGCTCACCCCGCCGGCGCTCCAGATCGCCGGGTCCAGCGCGCCCCGGCCGTCGACGAGAACCCTGAGCCCCGGCAGGTCCGGGGGCGACAGCTCGGTGAACTGCCGGTGGTCGGCCTGCAGAACGGCACCGCCGACGGGCTCCCCGTCCCACGGCGTGAAGCCGAGGGCGCGCAGCTCGCCGGCGTCATAGAGCGGGTCGCTGGCCACCGGGGTCGCCCCCCGCGCGCGGAGCTCAGCGGCGAGCGGGAAAGCGCCGGAGAACGCGGTCTCCTTGACGCCTCCGCGGTAGCTGACGCCAAGGATGAGGACGCGGACGCCGGCCAGCCCCCCGTCGAGCGCCTCGTCGAGCACGTCGACGACGTAAGCGGGCATCGCGTCGTTGACGGTCCGCGCCGCCGCGGGCAGCCGCGCCTCGGGATCGCCGCTCAGATAGAAGCGCGGGTACACGGGGATACAGTGGCCGCCGACGGCGACCCCGGGCTGGTGCAGGTGCGAGAACGGCTGCGAGTTCGCCGCCTCGATCACGAGCCCGAGGTCGATCCCGTGACGGTCGGCGAAGCGGGCGAACTCGTTGACGAGGGCGATGTTGACGTCGCGATACGTCGTCTCGGCCAGCTTGGTCAGCTCGGCCGCCTCGGCCGAGCCCAGGCGTCGGACCTCGGCGCTGAGAAACGCCTCGTAGCACTCGACGGCGCGCCGCTCGCCGGCCTCGCTGAGACCGCCGACCAGCTTCGGGTAGGAGTCGAGGTCGGCGAAGACCCGCCCCGAGTACACGCGCTCCGGACTGTGCACGCAGAAGAACTCGTCCTCGGCGCGCAGGCCGGAGTGCTCGGCCAGCGCCGGCGAGATCCGCCCACGGGTCGTGCCGACGGGGATCGTCGTCTCGATGCTGACGACGGTGCCGGGCCCAAGCCCGCGCCCGATGTCGGCCACGACGGCATCGAGGATCGCGAAGTCCGGCTGGGCGTCGGCGTCGACGACGAGCGGGGGAACAGCCACCACGAGGTCGGCGCCGGCGCTCACCGCCTGCGTCGTCTCCGTCGTCGCCCGGAGCCGCCCGGACCCGACCAGCTCGGCCAGGGCGTCGGCCAGCCCGGCCTCCCCGGGGAACGGCTCGCGCCCGGCGTTGACGAGCTCGACGACGCGCGGATCGACGTCGCAGCCGACGACCTCGTGTCCGGCCATCGCGATCTTCGCCGCCAGGGGCAGGCCGATCTTCCCCAGGGCGACGACGACGGCGCGCATCAGGCGCTGGTGAACGCCGCCAGGTGAACCGTCTCGCCGCTGCGCGCGCTGCGCAGCACGGCCTCGGCGGCCTCGACGATCTCGACCCCCTTCTCCAGGGTCACGACCTCGGCGTCGCGGTCGGTCCGGCCGTCGAGGAGATTGAGGAACGTCTCGTGCTCGACGCGCAGCGGCTCCTCGCGGCGCAGCGCGTAGCGGGTCACGTCGCCCTCGCTGACGCCGCGGAACTGCTGGGCGGCCGACCACACGACGCCCATCTCGCCGTTCTCGTAGAAGAACAGGTCGCCGGTCAGCGAGTCGGCCTCGAGCAGGCCGCGCTCGCCGAGCACCCGGGCGCGGCGGACCTTGGCCGGCGAGACCCAGTCGACGACGAGGTTGAACGCCGCGCCGGAGGCCAGCGCGCCGGTGGCGAGCACGAGATCCTCGTGCTCGCGTCCGGTCAGGTACTGCGTCTGGGCGGCCACGCTGGCGATCGGCGAATCGGCGAGCCAGCTGACGAGATCGATGTCGTGGGTCGCGAGGTCCTTGACGACGCCGACATCCTGGATGCGCGCCGGGAACGGGCCGCTGCGGACCGTCGAGGCGGTGAACAGCCGCCCGATCTGACCGGCGAGCATCCGGCGGCGCATCTCCTGCAGCGCCGGGTTGAACCGCTCGACGTGGCCGACGGCGGCGGTCACGCCGGCGCGAGCGCACACCTCGACGATCTGGCGCGCCGCCTCTCCGGATGCGGCCAGCGGCTTCTCGATCAGCATCGCCACGCCGGCGGCGGCCAGCGACTCGGCGACGGGGAGATGCAGCTCGGTGGGGACGGCGACGATCGCGAAGTCCACGCTCCCGGCGGCCAGCAGCTCGGCGACCGACGCGAAGACCGCGTCGGGGTCGTGAACGGCGCGGTAGCGGTCACCACCGGGATCGACCGCCCCGGCAAACCGGACCCGCTCCGAGCTCTGCAGCAGGCGGGCGTGGTGGCGTCCGATCATGCCGAGCCCGATCACGGCGCCGCGGCGCACGGATCCTGTCGTCGGCGCGTTCATGACGAGCGGACGGTAGCCGACGGCTCCGTCGCGTCCGTATCATCCGGTGCCAGCAACCTTCACAGGGAGGATCGCCGTGCCGCGACTCGTTCGACTCGATCACACCGGGCACACCGTGCTCGCCGACTGGAGTCCGCAGGACCCGGCCGCCGTCGACGACGCCCGAGACGCGCTGCGCGCCGAGCTTGACCGCGGCTACTTCGCGGTCAGCAGCGATGCCGCCGGCGCCGCGACGCAGGTGCGCGAGCTGCCGCTCGACGCCGACCTGGTGATCCTGCGACGGCCGATCGCCGGGGGCTGATGTCGGCGTCGGCGGGCGCTCCCGAGCTGGTCGCCGGACACGGCGGTCTGCCGCTGGCCGGCGAGCTACCCGAGCTGGCCGGTGTCTACTGGCGCCGGCGAGCCGATCCACAGTCGCTGCGGCGCGCCGACCGGGTGTGGACGCTGACGACCATCGCCCACGAGCTCCCGTTCGTGGCCACCGCCGTCGTGCTGCCGCTGCTCAACCCGGTGACGATCCCGGTGGCGATCATCGCGCTCGCCCACGCGTGGTTCATTCCCGAGCTGTACGCCGCGCGGGGAGCGGGGGTCATGCGCCCGCCCCGCCGGGGGCGCGGCAGCGTCCCGCCGGCACCGGCCGCGCAGACGCGGGCCCTCGGACTGCTCGGCGACCTCGTCGGCCACGACGCGCGGGAGCTGCTGCGCCGCACCGGCTTCGTGCTCGAACGCGGCGCGCTGGGCACGTGGCTGGTCGGACCGGCCGGCGCGCTCCTCGTCGCACCCGGCGCGCGGCGCGTGCAGTGCTACTGCGTGCGCGCCACCGGCGACGAGCTGCCGGAGGCCGACCGGATCGCTCACCTGCTGCTGGCGCTGCGCGCCGACGAGAGCGGGTTTGCCACCGTCGCCAACCTGACCTTCTCGGGCGCGTGCTGGCGGGTGCGCCGGCGGCTGTCGGCGCCGGCGCGCGCGGGGCTCGACGCCGCGCGGGGCTCCTAGGCCAGTTCCGACCGTCGCCGGCGGACGAGCTCGACGATCTCCGGCGGCGCGCTCGCCACCGAGCCGCTGGCAAACGGCGGCTGCGGGTCGTACTCGATGCCGAGCTGGATCGCCTGGGCGATCTCGTCGCCGGCGATCCGTGACGCGAGCAGTAGGGCCATGTCGATGCCCGAGGAGACGCCGGCGGCGGTGATGACCTTGCCCTGGACGACGACCCGCTCGGAGACCGGCTCGGCGCCGAACTGCCGGAGCGTCTCGAGCTCCAGCCAGTGCGTGGTCGCGCGCAGCCCGTCCAGCAATCCCGCCGCCCCGAGCAGCAGCGAGCCGGTGCACACCGAGGTCGTCCACTGCGACGTGGCGTGCACTACCCGCAGCCAGCCGAGCATCGTCTCGTCGGTCATGAGGGCCCGGGTGCCGAAGCCGCCGGGGACGACGACCACCTCGGGGTCGGGCAGCTCATTCAGCGAGCGATCGGCGGTGAGGGCGAGCACGCCGTTCTCGGTCCGCTGCGGTCCGGGCTGCGCGGCCACGAACACCACCTCGGCCCCGGGCAGGCGGGAGAGGACCTCGTAGGGACCGACCGCGTCCAGCGCGGTGATCGCGTCGAAGATCGGGATCGCGATCCTCACTGCTCCACCCCGCCGCGACGCAGGCCGAACCCGCGCAGCATGAGCAGCGCCTTCTCGCCGAGCGTCCCGCGCGCCGGGAGGACGCCCAGCTGGGTAGCGGCGTCATAGACGTCGTAGAAGGCTCGGACGCGCAGGAGCAGGTCGTGCTGGAGCTCGCAGTAGAAGACGCAGTGCACGACGACGAACCGGTTGGTCGCCGGCAGGCCCTCGAGCGGGGCGCGATGGGTGCCGAGCACCTTGCAGGGGGCGGCGAGGAAGTGCCCGTTGGTCAGTCGCTCGCCGGTGCGCTCGACGCGAGCATCGGGGAAGCCGGCCCACAGCCGGCCGGCGTGCGCCGCCAGCGCGGCGATCCCCTCCAGCGGCGCGTCGGTGAGCGGGTCCTCGTACTGAATCCCCGCCGCGCACACGTCGCCGAACGCCGCCGGGTCCTTGCCCGACCACGCCCCCTGCCAGCCGTCGATCAACTCGTCGACGGTCATTGAGTGCGAGCGAGCTCCGGGATTCCCTCCGTGGGAGTCGACGCCTGGGCGTAGCGCCGGCGGGGGATCCGCCCGGCGCCATGAGCGAGGCGGCCGGCCTCGACCGCCGAGGCGCACCGCGCGGGCCATCGCCACCGGATCATGGGCGCGAGAGATGGCCGAGGCGCAGAGCACGGCGTCGCAGCCGAGCTCGAGCGCCAGCGCGGCGTCCGACGCGGTGCCGACGCCGGCGTCGAGGATCACCGGCACCCCGGCGTGCTCGAGGATGATCGAGATGTTGTAGGGATTGCAGATTCCCATCCCCGAGCCGATCGGCGAGCCCAGCGGCATCACGGCGGCACAGCCGACATCCTCGAGGCGGCGGGCGAGCACCGGGTCGTCGGTCGTGTAGGGCAGCACGGTGAAGCCCTCGTCGACGAGCTCCTCGGCGGCGGCCACGAGCTCGACGGCGTCGGGGAGCAGGGTGCGGTCGTCGCCGATCACCTCGAGCTTGATCCAGTCGGTGGCGAACGCCTCGCGGGCCAGCTGGGCGGTGGTCACGGCATCGCGCGCGGTGAAGCAGCCGGCGGTGTTCGGCAGCACCTCGACGCCGACCGCCTCGAGCACGTCGAGGATCGACCCGCCGGAAGACGGCCCGCGCCCACCCCGAGTCGCCGGAGGGCCACCGTGCAGATCTCCGCCTGGGCCTCGCGGCAGGCGGCGGCGAGCAGCTCGTGGTTGGCAAAGCCGCCGCTGCCCAGGATCAGCCGCGAGCGCAGCTCCCGGCCGGCGATGACGAGCGGATCGGGTGTCTCAAGGGCCACGTTCAGCCTCCCTGGATCGCGGCCACGACCTCAACGAGCGCGCCCTCGCGCACCTCGGTCTGCGGCCAATCGGACCGGGTCACGACCTCGCCGTCGAGGGCGACGGCGACGCCCCGCGCGCCCGGCGTGACATCGAGCAGCTCCACCACGTTGGCGACAGTAGCGCCCGCCGGCAGCTCCCGGGGCTCGCCGTTGATGGTGACGTTCACGCCGCCGCGCTCCCCACCCGCGCAAAGCGCTGCGCGGCGAACGGCGCGGCCGCCGGGTCCGGGGCCTCGCCGGCCAGCGCGGCCACGACGATCTCCGCGGTGGCCGGCGCCAGCAGGACGCCGCCGCGGCGATGGCCGACGGCCCAGTGCAGGCCGGGCACGTCGCCGGGCCCGATCGCCGGCAGGTTGTCGGGGGTTCCCGGGCGCAGCCCGGCCTGGAACTCGTCGAGCACCCATTCCGAGACTCCGGGGACGAGCTCGGAGGCGTCGCGCAGCAGCTCGAAGGCGGCCCCCGCGGTCACCGTCGTGTCAAACCCGCGCTCCTCGGAGGTGGCCCCGATCACGTAGCGCCCGTCGCCGCGCGGCACGACATAGGACGGCCCCATCCGGATGACCCGGGTCAGGAGTCCGGGACCGGCGGGATCGTGCAGGCGCATGATCTGGCCCTTGACCGGCCGCACCGGCACCGACGCCGCCTCGGGGATCCCCGCCAGCTGCGTCGACCACACGCCGGCGGCGACGACGACCTGCCCGGCGGCCACGACCGTGCCGTCGGCGAGCCCCACCCCGCGGACGGCGTCGTGCTCGAGCACCAGCCCGCTGACCGCCGTGGCCTCGCGCACCTCGCCGCCGCCGCGGCGGACGGCCGCAGCGAGCGCCGCCGTCAGAGCGCGGGGGTCGATCGCGTGATCGTCGGGGACGTCGAGGGCGAGGCGCAACGCCGGGGCCAGGCCCGGCTCGCGCCGGCGCGCTTCGGACGGGCGCAGGCGCTCGACGGCGAGGCCGAGCCGGTGACGGAGCGCGAGCTCGCGTTCGAGCGCCTCGGCCTCGTCCCCGTCGCGGGCCACGAGCAACGTCCCGCAGCGCGTGTCGCCGAGGGCCGGGCGCGCCACGCCGGCGGCGGACGCCAGTTCATCAAGGAAGGCCGGATACCCGGCGGCGCTGCGCAGGCCGAGCTCCAGCAGCGGCTCCTCGCCGGGGGTGACCTCGGCGATCGGCGCGAGCATCCCGGCGGCGACGTGGGAGGCGCCGGCGCCGGCGCGGTCGCGCTCCAGGACGGCCACCCTCAGCCCTCGCGTCACCGCGCGCCAGGCGATCGCCAGGCCGATCACGCCACCGCCGATGACGGCGACGTCCAAGCTGTCCACACGACTGCGGGTCACAAAACCTCCCTGCGCCGGCATTACCCGGTCAGGTCTTGACGGTCGGCGGACACGGCGTCCGCCCTCTCAGCCCAAACAGTGGGGCTCCCGTAGGGAGGATCCTAGTACGACCGGCGCGTCGCTCCTGCCAGACTTGCGGCGTGGACGACCGACGACGACGCCTGAACCGCGCCCGGCTGTACCTCGTCTGCGATGCCCGGCCGGACGGGTTCCTGGAGCGCGCGCTGCGCGGCGGCGTCGACATCGTGCAGCTGCGGATCAAGGATCCGGCGACCGGCGACGAGGACATCGTCGCCGCCGCCCGGCGCTACGCCCGCCTGTGCGCCGACCACAACGCGCTCTTCATCCTCAACGATCGGCCGGACCTCGTCGCGGCCGCCGGCGCTGACGGCGTCCACGTCGGCCAGGACGACACCCCGGTCGCCGAGGCTCGCGCCGTCGTCGGCGCCGACCGCCTCGTCGGCCTCTCCACCCATTCGCCGGCGCAGATCGAGGCCGCGCGCGCGGTCGACGTCGATTACATCGGCGTCGGACCGATCCACGCCACCCCGACCAAGCCGGGCCGCCCGGCCGTGGGAACCGAGCTCGTCCGCCATGCGTCAGCGCACGCCCGGACCCCGTTCTTCGCCATCGGGGGGATCGATGCGAGCAACGTGGCCGCGGTCCGGGCCGCCGGCGCCGAGCGCATCGCCGTCGTGCGGGCACTGACCGACGCCGACGATCCCGAGGCGAGCGCCCGGGCGCTGCACGCCGCGCTGCGCGGCCCGCGTGAGGTGCGCGTTGGCGCAACGTAGCCGCAAGCGCGGCCGCCGCGCCGCGCCGAACAAGCGCCCCACGCCCGCGCCCGCGCCGGCCCCCAAGCCGCAGCGCCCGGCGCAACAGACCCCACCGGCCCACCTGCCCCAGGCGAGCCGCTCGGAGCGCAAGAACGCCGAGGTGCGGGCGGCGCTGAAGCCCCTGGCGCCCGGCGAGCGCCCGTGGGCGATCGTCGCCTCGAGCTTGCTGGCCGCCGGGCTGGCGCTGGCCAACCTGATCGCGTGGGTGGCCGGCGACACGATCAACGGCAAGCATCCCGCGGCCACCGGGATCATCCTCTTCTCGGCGGTGCTCCTGGCGTGCTCGGTCGGCCTGTGGCGGTTGTGGTACGGAGCCGTGCTCGGCTTCATGGCGCTGCTGGCGATCATCGCCGTGCTGTTCACGCTGTACCTGATCGAGGCCTCCAATCTGCTCGGGCTCGTCGTCGCCGTGGCCGTCGTCGGCGTGGCCGGCTACCTGTTCTTCAAGCTCGTGCGAGTGCTCAGCCGGATCCAGATGCCGAGCCGCCCCAGCCGCTGACAAACGGTGCACTAGGCTGCACGTCCATGCCCGAATCCTCCTATGACTGCGTCGTCATCGGGTCCGGACCCGGCGGTTACGTGGCCGCCATCCGCGCCGCCCAGCTGGGTTTCAGCACCGCCGTGATCGAGAAAGATCGCGTCGGCGGGCGTTGCCTGAACTACGCCTGCATCCCCGCCAAGGCCGTGCTCCGCGTCGCCGACGTCCTCTCCGAGATCCGCGACGCCGACGAATTCGGCATCACCGTGTCGGCGCCGGAGATCGACTATCCGGCCGTCTCGGCGCGCCGCACCAAGGTGATCTCGACCCTGACCGGTGGCGTCGCCGGGCTGATGAAAAAGAACAAGATCGACGTGATCGAGGGCGAGGGATCGCTGGGCGGTCAGGGCACCGTCACGGTCAACGGCGACACGATCTCGGCCAAGACGATCATCCTCGCCACCGGCTCGGTCAAGCGTCCGATTCCCGGCGCTCAGTTCGGCGGACGGGTGATCGGCACCGAGGAGGCGTGGGCGCTCGACGAGTTGCCCGCCTCGATGGCCGTCGTCGGCGCGGGCGCCTCCGGCGCCGAGATCGCCTCGGCATACGCGCGGCTGGGCACGGAGGTGCTCCTGTTCGAGGCGCTCGACCGGGTGCTGCCGACCGAGGACGCCGACATCTCCAAGCTCGCCGAGCGCGGCCTGAAGAAGCAGGGCATGACGATCCACACCAACACCCTGGTGCAGGAGATCGAGTCCGGCGACGACAGCGTGACGTTCACCTTCGGCTCCGGCGAGGGCGAGGCGCAGTGGCTGGTCATCGCCGCCGGCCGCGGGCCCGACATCGAGGCGCTCGGCCTCGACGCGGCCGGGGTGAAGCTGACCGAGAACGGCCTGATCGAGGTCGACGGCGCGATGCGCACGAGCGTCGCCGGCGTGTATGCGATCGGCGACCTCGTGCCCGGTCCGGCTCTCGCCCACAAGGCGTCGGACGAGGGCGTGATCGCCGTCGAGGACGCGGCCGGGATGGAGACCCACCCGATCGAGTACATCGACGTGCCGCGGGCCACCTTCTGCACTCCGAACGTGGCCAGCTTCGGGCTGACCGAGGCCCAGGCCCGCGAGCAGGGCTACGACGTCGTCGTCGGCAAGGTGCAGTACGGCGCCGTCGGCGCCGGGACGGTCTACGGCGATCGCACCGGTCTGGTCAAGATCGTCGGCGAGAAGCGCTACGGCGAGCTGCTCGGCGGCCACATCGTCGGCGCCAAGGCGACCGAGCTCATCCAGGAGCTCGTCAACGCCAAGGCCCTCGAGGGCGGCTACCCCGAGATCGCCCATCTCGTCCACGGCCACCCGACGATGTCCGAAGCGGTGATGGAAGCCGCCCGCGCCGCCGACGGTTGGCTGATCCACGGCTGAGGGCCGCTCGGCGTGGAACGCGATCCCGCGCAACCGATCTTCTACTACGACCTCGGCAGCCCCGGCTGCTACCTGCTCGGCGAGCGGGTGATGGGCGAGCTGCCGGTCGTGCCGGAATGGGAGCCGGTACTCGGCGCCCAGCTCGGCCTGATCGAGCCCGCGCCCGACGTCGATCGCCTCGCCCGGGTGGCCGCGGAGCAGGGCCTTCAACCGCTGCGGCTGCCGACGCGCTGGCCGCCGGACACCGGGCGGGCGATGCTGGCCGCCACCTTCGCCAAGCGCATCGGGCGCGCGGTCGCGTTCTCGCTCGCCGCCTTTCGCCAGGCGTTCGCCGGCGGACGCGACCTCGGCGACGAGGGAACGGTGCTCATCGCCGCCGCCGCGTGTGAGATGCACCCGACGGCCGTGCTC
The DNA here is from genome assembly GCA_963744845.1 of uncultured Solirubrobacteraceae bacterium. Classification (GTDB taxonomy): domain Bacteria; phylum Actinomycetota; class Thermoleophilia; order Solirubrobacterales; family Solirubrobacteraceae; genus Palsa-465. The sequence continues at coordinate 554,104 of CAVUVE010000001.1, read as the reverse complement.
AAGGGCATGGGACTGCGGTCGGTGACCGACGCCCTGCGCGACGCCGGGGAGCGGGCCCGGGACGCCGGTGTTGACGCGCTGCCCGCGATCGGAGTCGGCGAGGACGTGTTCTGCGGCGCGAACGCTCTCGACGGCGCGCTGGCGGCGCTCATGGCTCTGCGCTGACCGGCCGACACCCCCACCATGAAGGCCAATCGCGTCTTTCATCTCACCGTCTCGCGGGGCGGTCGGGAGCCGGCGTTTCTCGCCGACCGCGAGCGCCGGGACCGCATCGAGGTGGTGTCGATCGACGACGGAGAGCTGATGCTCTACTTCGAGGTCTCTGCCAAGCAGGCGGCGAAGCTCGTCCGGCAGCTGCGGGAGGACCTCGCGAGCCTCGAGGCCGAGGAGTTCATCGCCATCTGGGAAGGCGCCGACGAGGCGGGCGAATGATCCCGCTGGCAGGTAGATTTCTCCGTCGACCGTGACCCCGCCCGCCCCAGCGCCAGAGCTCTCCTCCCTCAAGGGCGAGGTCCGTATCGTGGAGCCGGACCGCGTCGGACGTTCGATCGCGCGGCGCAGCGCCGAGATCCGGGCCACCGTGCCCCAGCTCGAGCTGTCGGCCGACGTCGATCCGTCGGCCGCCCAGGCACTGGCCGACGCGCGGGGGTGCTCCCTGACAGCCGTTCTCGTGCGTGCCTGCGCGCGGGCCCTGGCCGAGTCGCCGTGGGCCAACGCCGCCTATCGCGACGGCCGCTTCGAGCTGTACTCGCGCGTCAACGTCGGGGTCACGTTCCATAGCGAGGACGGGCTCGCCACGCCGGCGCTGCTCGACGCCGACACCAAGCCGCTGTCCGAGCTGCACTCCGAGCTCGAGCGTCTGCGGGCGCGGGCGCAGGCCGGCGAGCTGACTCCGCCCGAGCTGGCCGGGACGACGTTCACGTTCACCGATCTCGGCGAGCACCCGGCGGCCCACCACTACGCGCCCCTCATCACCCCGCCCCAAGCCGCGGCGCTCGCCGCCGGGGCGATCCGGCCGGCCGCCGTCGTGCGCGACGGTGCCATCGTCGCCGGCAGCGTCCTCACCCTGTCGCTCACCTGCGATCACCGGATCCTGTACGGCGTCCGCGCGGCCGGCTTCCTCGAGCGGGTCGTCGACGCCGTGGCGGCCCCCGACTCATGAACGACGCCCCCGGGCCCGCGCTCGCCGAGCGTGTCGTCCAGCGCGGCCGCGAGGTCGTGGCCGCGCGCCTGCGCGACGCCTTCGCCCACCAGGCGGCGAGCCGCGCCTATGGTCTCGAGGTCGACCCTGAGCAGCTGGAGCAGATGGTCCAGGAGGCGACGCAGCGTGCCGGCCACGCCCTGTGGCGCCGCTCGCTCGCCGAGGCCGTGAGGGAGGAGCTGGGTCTCGACCTCCCCGAGGCGCTCGCTCATCCGGTGCTGGCCGACGCGGAGACGCTCGTCGGTGTCGGCGGCGAGATCCTCCTGCCGCGAACCGTCGCCCCCGAGGCGGGGGTGCCCGTGACCGACCCCGAGCCCGCCGCCCGTGCCCGACGCCGGGCTCGCCCTCGAGCTCGAGCCGGCCGACCCTCCATCGTCCGGGCCCGCTGAGCCGCAGGCCCTGCGGCTCAGCGCCGTTCACATCAGCGGGATCGAGACCCTGCGCAAGGGCGACCGCGACCTCGAGCTACGTCTCTCCGACGCCGGGCTCGACGTGCTCAAGCGCTCCACGGGGGCCGCCATCGGGCGCCTGGAATGGCGCGAGATCGAGAGCGTCGACGTACCGCCCGTCAAGCGGGGCTTGCGCGGCCGCCACCGCACCCGCGAACTTCACGTCAATACCGGACGGGGCCAGGCGCAGTTCCAGCTACCCGGTCTGACCGAAGAGGAGCTGCACGAACACCTGGAGCCGACGCTGGCCCGCCTGGGCCGGGCCGGCGCCGCCACGGGCAGCGGCGGCGCTCCGGCCCAAAGCTAGTCGGTAACGGGCTCGCGGACGCCCGACTGCGGCCGGTGCGCATCTGGCCAATGCGGGTGCGGGACATGCGGGCGCGGGCCGTATGGGCGAGGCACGGGTTGCCGGATCTCGGCCTTGACCGGAAGCTGGTCATCGCGCGAGCTGATGATCGCCCAGCTCAGCAGGCGCAGCAGTGCTCCGACGACGATGACGGCAAGAATGAGGTTGAGGGCAAGAACGGCTGACATGGGCACTCCCTTTCTGGATAGGAGTAAGACTGCCCTCAACGTCGCACGCGAATCTCAGAAAAACGTGAGAACGTACTCATGTGTCAGAGGGGCGACCTCCTGACACGGGCCCGAGCACGACCGGCGGGGGATCGACGGCCGGTGCCGGCATCGGCGGTGAGGCGGCGGCGAAGCGCGGCAGGTGCAGGGCAAAGATCGATCCCTGCGGGGTGCTCGTCACCGTACAGCTGCCGCCGTGCGCCTTGACGATCGCATCGACGATCGCCAGTCCGAGTCCCACCCCGCCGACCGCGCGCGAGCGCGCCGGATCCGAACGGGCGAAGCGCTCAAAGATCCGCGCCAGCGCCTGGGGCGGCACGCCGCGCCCCTCGTCCTGAACCTCGATCGAGACCCCGGTGACGCCGTCCCGGACGGCGCGCAGCTCGATCGCCGCGGGCGACTCGGTGGACTTGACGGCGTTCTCCAGGAGCGCGTCGAGTGCCACCCGCAGCCGCTCGGCATCGACGTGCAAGAACCCTGTGGCGAGCGGGCCCAAGCGCCACAGGCGCGGCGCGACGTCTGACCACCGCATGAACACGTCCTCGAGCAGTGGCTCGAGGTCGATCACGGCGGGCTGGACGAAATCGGGCTGGTCGACGGTGGCCAGCAGCAGCAGTCGCCCGGTGATGGCATCGATCCGCGACAGCTCGTCGAGTGCCACCTCGATCTCGTCGGTTGAGCCGATCTGGCCGCGCAGCAACTCCAGGTGGCCGCGGGCGATCGTCACCGGCGTGCGCAGCTCGTGCGAGGCGTCGTGGATGAAGCGTTCCTGACGCGCGAGCATCGCGCGGCGCTCGTTCGCCTCCTGTTCGGCGGTGTGCTGAGCCTCGACGCGACGGCGGGCGTGCCACACCATGGCCAGGAACATCGCGGCCATCAACGGAACCTCGGTCAGCTCTCCCCACAACTGGATCCCGCGAAAGGCATCGAAGCCGATCGAGGCTCCGGTCGCCGCCATCACGCAGGCGAGACCAAGCAGCGTTGCCCGCATCGGCCACACCCGAAAGCCGTAGAGAAGGGTGAGGCTGATCCACACGAAATGAAAGGGGATCGTCTCCCACGCGGGCGACGCGATCATCACCGCGTAATTCGCGAGGGCGAACGCGACCCACAGCAGCTCCACCCGGTAGCGGCGCGGCCACCCGGTGGCGTCAGGCAGCGGCACGGTACCCGGCGTTGCGGACCGTTTCGATCGGCGTGTCGGGCCCAAGCTGGCGACGCAGCCGCCGCACGCACACATCGACGACGTTCGATCGCGGATCGAAGTCAAACCCCCAGACCTCCGACAAGAGGCGCGGGCGACTGATGACCTCGCCGGCATGGAGCATGAGGAAGTGCAGGAGGCGAAACTCGCGGTCGGGCAGGCTCACCGCCGTGATCCCCACCCGGGCCTCCCGGCGGGCGACGTCGAGCGCCAGGCGCCCCACCCGAAGCGTCGTTCCGGCGTCGGCGACATGGCCGACGCGCATCTGCACTCGAGTGCGCGCGAACAGCTCGTCGAGCGAGAACGGCTTGGCCACGTAATCGACCGCCCCCAGCTCGAAGCCACGCAGCTTGGTCGCCAGGTCGCCGCGCGCCGACAGGATCAGCACGGGTAGCTCGGGCCGCTTGCGGTGGAGCTCTGAGAGGACGTCCAGGCCGTCCCGGCCGGGGAGCAGGAGGTCGAGGATCACCAGCTCGTAGTCGCCGGCCAGGGCGAGGCCGAGGCCCTCGTCGCCGTCGGCGGCGACGTCGACGGCGAAGCCCTCGATCTCGAACCCGCGCGCCAGGAACGCCCGGATCCGGGCTTCGTCCTCTACCACCAAGAGGCGCATCTCCTTCCCCTTTCCCCCCGACCCGAAGAGAACATAACCGCCCGGAGACGACTTGTAAATGACCCTGAGATGACATCCCGGTCATCTGGCTTGCGTTTCGCGCGGTCGGCGATACGGTCTCGCCGGACCCGGGGGGAAAGGGATGAGATGGGCAATCGGACGTGGCGGATGGCTGGAATTGCGCTCGGCACGGCAATCGTTTGCGGCCTCCTTGGCCTCTATATCGGGCTCTACCTGACCAACGCGCCGGGGTCGGCCGCCGCGACGACGAGCGCGTCGGGAGTCAGGCAGCTGTACCTCGGCACCGTCCCGGCGGCCGAAGTCAGCGACCAGCACCCGACGTGGGTCTCCTATTACGCGGTTGACGCCCAGTCGGGCAACTGGCGACACACCACCACGTTCGACCTGCCGGCGCACACCCTCGTGCGCGTGACGATCTATAACTACGACGGCCAGTCGGGGCTGCGCAACGAGTTCATCTCCCAGGCGCAGGGCACCGTCGGCGGCGACTTCAGCGTCGACGGGAAGGCGACGCGGGCGATCGACCCCACCACGCCGTCCCATGTTTTCGCGATCCCGCAGATCGGCCTCTCGGTGCCGATCCCGGGGGTGGCCGATGACGCCAAGAACCCATGCAGCAACGCGCCGTGCGGGCTCAGCTACAGCCACACGACGACCTCGTTCACCTTCCGCACCCCGGGGCCCGGCCAGTATCGCTGGCAGTGCTTCGTCCCGTGTGCGGCCGGGTTCATCGAAGGATGGGGCGGGCCGATGCAGACCGTCGGCTACATGGACGGCTTCATCAAGGTCGCATGAGACGTCACCGTCGATGAACGAGGTCAATCACTGGCGCCGGGTCGTGGTGTGGTGGCTGGTGGCCTGCGTCGTCTGCACGCCGCTCGTCGTGTTGCTCCTCGCCCCCGGTCTCCCGCCCGGCAACGGCACCGTGGAGTCCTCCGGCCAGGTCGTCGACAACACCGTGCTGCTCGGGCTGTCGACGCCGGTGGCGCTGGCGGTGCTCGTGTTCTTCATCTACGCGATGATCGCCTTTCGCGAACGCGCGCCGGAAACGGTGCTCGACGGGCCGCCCGTGCGAGGGCATGCCGGAGCTCAGACGGCATGGCTGGTCGTGACCACGGGGCTCGTGCTGTTCCTCGCCGGATACGGCTCGATTCGCATGCTCGCCGACGGCGCCGGCGGCGGCCAGGGACCCAATCCGATCGCCAAGCCTGTGGGGGCGTCGCACGCCCTCCAGGTCCAGGTCATCGCCCAGCAGTGGAAGTTCACCTACCGCTATCCCGCCTACGGCGGGGTCGAGACCGGGACCCTGGAGCTTCCCGCCAACCGCACGATCGAGTTCCATGTGACCTCGCTCGACGTGATCCATTCCTTCTGGGCCTACCAGCTCGGCGTCAAGGCCGACGCCAACCCCGGGGTGGACAACATCGCCTACGTCACGACCAAGGGGCCCCTGACCTTCAACGTCCATTGCGCCGAGCTCTGCGGGGTGTTCCACGGTTACATGTTCGACACCGGCCGCGTCGTCGAGCCGGCTCAGTTCGCCAGCTGGATCGCGCAGGAGCGCCAGCAGCACGCGCCGGTCGCCAAGTTCCTGACGCCATATGCCAAGAAGTACTTCCCGGCTCCCGGAAGGAGAGGTGGATGACCGCCGTCACGATCCCCGCGCAGCATCAGCCCGCGTGGCGCAAGCTGGTCGGATTCAACCTGCTCACCGGGATCGTGCTCGCTGTCGTGGGGTGGCTGATCGGCAGCGTCATCGGCAACGCGATCCACGCTCCCAGCCTCGACTACTTCGGAGACGCGGCCGGCCAGAACGACATCGAGGTCCTGCTCGGATACCTGTTCGGCGTGATCGGCTTCCTCGTCGGACTGGGGTTCGCCAACTACCCGATCCGGCGACTTCTCGGCCACCCGCCGACGCTCGCCGAGCACGAGTCCGAGGGCGAGGGGGCGGGGCGCTACTTCCGCCTGTGCACCGACCACAAGGTCGTCGCGATTCAGTACATCGTCGGGATCGGCGTGTTCTTCTTCGTCGGCGGCATCAACGCGATGTTGATCCGCATCGAGCTGCTGCAGCCCAACGTGCACGTGTTCGGTCCCAACCAGTACCTGACGCTGGTCGGGATGCACGGCACGATGATGATGGGGGTGATGACGTCGGTCATCCTCGGACCGTTCGCCAACTGGCTCGTGCCGCTGATGATCGGCACCCGGCGGATGGCCTTCCCGCGGATCGAGTCGTTCACCTTCTGGCTGCTGATGGCGGCCGGGGTGGTCCTCGTGACGACGATCTTCCTCGGCGGCTTCCAGACCGGCTGGACCGGCTATCAGCCGCTCGCCGACCAGGGTACGGCTGGGTATGACGCCTACCTCGGGTTCTTCGCGCTCGTCGGAATCTCCATGTGCCTGCTCGGCTTCAATCTGCTGGCGACGATCATCACCATGCGCGCCCCCGGGATGACCTGGTCCCGCCTGCCGATCTTCGTCTGGAGCGTGCTCGCGACCGCGGTGCTGATGATGCTGGCCGCGCCGATGCTGCTCGCGGCCCTGATGATGGGTGCCCTTGACCGCACCGCCCAGACCGCGTTCTACATCGCGGGCAACGGCGGCAGCTCGTACCTGTGGCAGAACCTGTTCTGGGTCTTCGGGCACCCCGAGGTCTACATCGTCGCGCTGCCCGGCTTCGGCATCGTCCTCGAGCTGCTGCCGGTGTTCTCGCGCAAGCCGCTATGGGGATACCGCCTCGCCGTCGCCGGGATGCTCGGGGTGGCGCTGCTCAGCTTCTTCGTTTGGCAGCACCACCTGTTCGTCAGTGGCATCAACGCCGACCTGCGGCCGTTCTACATGCTCTCGACCGAGATCATCTCGCTGCCCACCGGCTTCATCTTCATCTGTGCGATGGGGACGATCTGGCGCGGGCGAATACGGTTCACCGTGCCGATGCTCTTCTGCCTCGGCTGGGTGTTCAACTTCCTCATCGGCGGCCTGTCCGGCGTGTTCCTGTCCGACGTCCCCAGTGACGTGACGACACACGGCAGCTTCTTCTCGATGGCCCATTTCCACTACACGATCATGGGCGGCCTGGTGTTCACGCTGTTCGCCGCGATCTACTACTGGGGACCCAAGATGACCGGCTTTCAGTTCAACGAGCGGCTCGGGCGGATCCATTTCTGGACGCTGTTCATCTTCTTCAACTCCACCTTCGCGCCGCTGTTCGCGCTCGGGATCCTCGGCCAGCCCCGCCGGGTGGTCACCTACCCGACGCACCTGCAGGCGCTCAACGTGTGGGTGTCAGTGTCCGCCTTGTTGATCGGGATCTCGATGCTGGTCTTTCTCTACAACCTGGTCTGGTCGATGCTGGTCAAGCGGGAGCCATCAGAGCCCAACCCGTGGCACTCGAAATCGGCCGAGTGGCAGCTCCCGACGCCCGTGCCACTCCATGACTTCGATCGGTTCCCCGTGTTCGACGAGGACCCGTATCCGTACGGCGTCGAGCCGGTGGGCCCACCGTCCCTGGCGCCGGCCGGCGGAGGAGCGTGAGCGATGGAGGCATCAGCATCTGCCCCCACCCATCCCGAGATCGAGCTGGAGCCGCCCGAGTGGCAGCCGCGCGCGACGTGGGTTTCCGCCCGGCTGCTGAGCGGCGCGGCGGCGTTCTTCTTCATGGCATTCGTCTTTGCCTACTTCTACCTGCGCTCCCTCGACACCCACAAAGACTGGAAGATCGGGTCGGTCCATCCGTCGATCGGTCTCGGCGTGGCGATCATCGTGATGCTGCTCGTGAGCGCCGCGGCGCTCCGGACGGCGGCAAAGCGATCCGAGCTGCGCGTGCCCGTGGGGGCCGCCGCGCTCGTGCTGGCGCTCCTGGCCGTCGTGCTGCAGGTGATCGAGTGGACGACGCTGGGGTTCGGCCCGGCGAGCGGCGGTTACGCCAGCGTGTACATCGGGTGGACCGCGTTCTACTCGGTGTTCGCCCTCGCCTGCGCGTACTGGATCGAGACGCAGGTCGCGACCGCCTGGCGGCGGCGGCGTGAGGGCGTGCTGGTCACCTCGGCGGAGGTGCTCACCGACGCCGCGGTCGAGACCGCCAGCCTGGAGGCGTGCTCGTTCTTCTGGACGTTCTATGTCGCGCTCGGCGTGGTGTTGTTCGTGCTGCTCTACCTCCTCTGAGTGATGACGTACGCCGGTTGGTCAATCGAGCCCCCGCTGGCCTACGTCGCGATCGCCGCGCTGCTGTACTGGATCGGGGGCCGCAGCCGTCGCCGCGACGCGAGCGACCCGATTCATACCGCCGCCTTCGTGGCCGGCCTGACGACGATCGTCCTCGCCCTCGACTCACCCATCGACGGTGCGGCGGACAAGCTGTTCTGGGTTCACATGACCCAGCACGTGCTGCTGCTCACCGTGGCGCCGCCGCTGATCCTGCTCGGACGGCCCTGGCCGCGCATGTGGACGGCCCTGCCGCTGCGGTGGCGGACAAAGCTCGGGCGGACGCTCGCGCTGGCGCGCTGGACCATGCCGATTCGCGCGCTGGCCCGGCCGTGGCCGGCATGGCTGTTGTTCAACGCGACCATCATCGGATGGCACATTCCCGGCGCCTATGACGCCACGCTTCGGGACGGCGGCGTTCACCAGCTCGAGCACGCGATGTTCTTCTTCACCGGCCTGTTGTTCTGGGCCCGCGTGATCGATCCCGGGCCGCTGAGGCCCCGCCTCACCTGGCTGGCCCGGATCGCGTTCGTGGGCGGCGCGATGATCATCGGCTGGGGGCTGGCCATCGCGCTCGTCCTCGCCCCCGATCCGCTCTATGCCCCCTATGCGATGCTCGCCCATCGTCCCGGCGCGATCACGGCACTGACCGATCAACAGCTCGCCGGCGGAATCATGTGGGTGCCCGGGTCGCTGGCGTACGGGGTCACCTGCGTGCTCGGCTTTTACCGCTGGCTCGAGCCGCCCAGCCAGGTCCGTCCAAGCGCGACCGCATTCACGACCTGAGGGGGCTGACACCCGATGCCACTATTTCTGTTCGCCGACAATTTCCTCGCCGGCTCGCTGCTCAGCCTGCTGTTGCCGACCGGGCTGCTGGTCGTGATCGCGATCTGGTACGTGCGGACGGTCAGGCGGGTGCCAGAGGACACGCCGACCGCGTCGGCCGCGCTGCCCTCGTCCGACGTGCTCGCCGCGGCCGACCCCGAAGCCGAGGACGTGCTCGACGTACCGCCGGCCGCCGACGCCTGATGGAGGCCCACGCCGTCGTGCCTGAGCTGGCCGACGCACTGCCCGCCCCCGGAGCGGCCCCCCGCCTGGGGAGTCGCGTCGGTCCGGTCGTCCGCGACTACGTGACGCTGACCAAGCCCCGCATCATGTCCCTGCTCGTGCTGACGTCGGTCTGCGCGATGGTCGCCGCCGCCCACGGGGCACCGCCGCTCGGAGCGCTGGCGGCGCTCGTCGTCGGCGGAGCGCTCGCCTGCGGGGGAGCGAGCGCGCTCAACCACGTCCTCGATCGCGACATCGATCGGCTGATGGGGCCACGCACCGCCTCACGACCGGTCGCGGCCGGACGCATCGCTCCGCGGCGAGCGGCGGCGTTCGCGTGGGCGCTCTCGGCGCTGTCCTTCGCCACCCTGACGGCGTTCACGAACCTGCTGTGCGCCGTGCTCTCGCTCGCCGGGGGCGCGTTCTACGTCGTCGTCTACACCCTCTGGCTCAAGCGATCGACAGCTCACAACATCGTGATCGGGGGGGCGGCGGGCGCGATCCCGCCTCTCGCCGGCTGGGCAGCCGCTCACGGCTCGCTCGGCGTCGGAGCGGTCGATCTCTTCGTGATCGTGCTCCTGTGGACGCCCCCGCACTTCTGGGCGCTGGCGCTGCTGCTGGCGCCCCACTACGAGGCGGCCGAGGTTCCGATGCTGCCGGTCACCCGGGGCACGGCCGTGACGACGCGACAGATGCTGGCCTACACCGTCGCGCTCGTCGTACCGACCGTCGCCCCGGGACTGCTCGGCACGTTCGGGTTGGTCTACCTCGCATCGGCGCTCCTGCTCGACGCCGTGTTCTGCGCGCTCGCCTGGCGCCTATGGCGTCAGAGCACGCCCGCCCGGGCCGCCGTGCTGTTTCACTACTCGTTGCTGTACCTCGCCCTGCTGTTCCTCGCCGTGGCGGCGGACGCGGTCGTCCGCTGACGCGGGTCAGGCGGGCTCGCGCTCGAGGACGCGGATGTCATGGGCCAGCCCCTCGGGAGTGAGCTGGTCGGCGGGGAACCCGACCCGCTCATACCCGCGCTTGTCGATGAGCATCACGAAGGTGGAGTGGTCGATCTTGGGCGTCACCGGCTGGATCGCATAGGCGTGCCAGATCCGCCGCATCGCCCCCATCGGTCCGTTGACGAACGCCATCCGTCCGTCCATCTCGTGCTTGGTCAAGAAGCGGTTGCGGTTGGCGGTCGTGTCCTCGGACGGATCAGCGCTCACGCCGATCGTCGGCACATCGCGCCCGGCGCCCGGCAGCTCGTTGAGCGCGCCCTTGATCTGCTCGACCATGAACGGGCAGGTGTCGTGGCAGAGCGAGTGGATGAAGGTGAGGACGACCACCTTGCCGCGATCGTGCGACAGGGTGACCCGGTGGCCGTGTTGATCGATGAGCGAGAAGTCGGCGGCGCGGAGGCTGGCCGGCAGGGGCGGGCCGTCGAAGGTCGATTGCGCGGTCGCGGTCGAGTCTCCGCCCGAGCCGCGGCCGGAGACGAGGATCACGCCGATCGCCGCCAGCAGGGCGACGAGGACGAGCGCCAGCACGCGCTGCAGTTTGGCGCTCGCCAACATCCGGGTCGATTTTGACAGGTGGGACGTGTGTCCCGTCCCGGAGGCGGGAAGACTCTCGTCGACGGTGGACGCCGGAGCGGCACTTGCCCGGGAACTGCGGCCGGTGGTGGCCGACGAGCGGGTGCTGGCCGCGATCGCCGCCGTTCCTCGCGAGCGCTTCGTGCCCGCCGAGCACCGTGAGCACGCCTACGAGAACATCGCGCTGCCGATCGGCGGCGGGCAGACGATCTCCCAACCGCTCGTCGTCGCCCGCATGCTCGAGCTGCTCGAGATCTCGCCGGCCGACCGCATCCTCGACGTCGGGACCGGTTCCGGATACCACGCCGCCCTGCTCGCCGAGATGGGCGCCGAGGTGGTCTCGATCGAGCGTCTGCCCGCCCTCAGCCGGCTCGCCGCCGCCACCCTCGCCCAGCTCGGCTACGCGCGGGTGACCTGCCTGGTCGCCGACGGCTGGCACGGGGTGCCCGAGCGGGGTCCGTTTGACGCCATCAACGTGGCGGCGGCGTTCGGAACGCTTCCCGAGGAGCTCCTCAAGCAGCTGCGTCCCGGCGGTCGAATGGTCGCCCCCGTCGGTGAGAAGCACCAGCACCTGACGCTGATCACGCGCACGGCGACCGGCGTCGAGCACGAGACGCTCGAGGCCGTCAGGTTCGTGCCCCTCGTTCGTCGCGACGGTGACTGAGCCGCTCGCGCATCACGTCGATCGCCACCGGATTGGAGTCGACGAGTACGAAGCGCCGCCCCAGCTCGCGGCACACGGCGCCTAGCGTCCCCGAGCCGGCGAACGGGTCCAAGCACCAGCCGGCCGGCCGCGACGAGGCGGCGACGAGCCGGCGCAGGACGCCCGCCGGCTTCTGGGTCGGATAGCCCGTCTTCTCGGCGCCGTTGGTGGGCACGATGGTGTGAAACCAGACGTCGGTGGGACGCTTGCCGCGCGCCGCCTTCTCGGCACTGACGAGGCCCGGGGCCATGTAGGGCTCGCGATCGACGGCGTCGGCATCGAAGTGATGGGCGCCGGGGGTGCGCACGTAAGCGAGGATCGTGTCGTGCTTGGCCGGCCACCGGCGCCGCGGCTTGGCGCCGTAGTCATAGGCCCAGATGATCTCGTTGAGGAAGGCGTCGCGGCCGAACAGCTCGTCGAGCATCAGCTTGCAGTAGTGCGCCTCGCGATAGTCGATGTGGAAGTACAGCGTGCCGTGGGGCGCGAGAAGCTCGCGGGCGCGGGCCAGGCGCGGCTCTAGGAACCCCAGGTAGTCGGCGAACTGGTCGTCGTAGCTGAGCCGCCCGAGCAGTTGCGAGCGGTAACGGCGGCCCCCGAAGCCGACCCGTCCGGCGCCGGGATCGGCGACGCTGGCGACCGTCGAGCGCGCCTGCGCGCGCCCGGTGTTGAACGGCGGATCGACGTAGATCAGGTCAAACGACGCGTCCGGCAGCGCCTCCAGCACGGCGGCGTTGTCGCCGGCGATGACGAGGTCATCGTCGAGCGCGATCGGATCAACCGCGGACTGGACGCGCATCGCACCGGCAACGTAGCGTCCACCGCGGTCGTGCGGATAGCCGCTAGAGTTCGTGGCGGTGCCCTCGGACCTGTACAGCCGCGCGCGCGACCATGCGCTGATGGAGAGGTTCTCCCAGTCGCCGTTCGCCAAGAAGGTGACCAAGTACGCGATCGGTTCGGCGATCGCGCTGGCGACGAGCATCGTCGTCTTCGCGCTCATGTACGTGATCCTCAATGGGCACACGACGCTCGACTCGATCGTCGCCTTCATCGCCGGGGCGATCCCCAACTGGGTGCTCAACCGCCGCTGGGCCTGGAAGATCAAGGGCGAGGTCGCCTTCCTGCGTGAGATCGTCGCCTACATCGCGATCTCCGGGGTCGTGCTCGTCGCCTCCTCGCTGGGCACGGGCGCCATGCAGAGCTGGGTCAAGGGCCACGTCACGCCCCACCACGGGCTCCGGGTGGTCCTCGTGACCGGCGCCTACGTGTTCGTGCAGGCGGTGCTGTTCGTGGCCAAGTTCGTGGTCTACGAGCACTGGGTGTTCGCCGGGCGCTCGCGCCTGCGCGCGGCCGTGCGGTCACGCCACCAGGTGTGGACCGCCGCTCGGGCGAACCGGACTCCGTAGCCGAAGTTCCCACCCTTCTTCGTGGTCGTGGCGTGGTCGTCGCGGTCGCGCATCGTCGTCGGCACCTCGGCCAGGCGAAAGCCGTGCAGCGCAGCGGAGATCATCAGCTCCGAGGCTTGGTACTGCGGCTGCTCGAGGACGACGGCGGCAGTCAGCTCCGAGCGCATCGCCCGCAGGCCGCACGCGGGGTCGGTGATCCGGTGACGGACGAGGACGGAGATGAGCGCGCCGAACACGATCACCCCGGCGTGGCGGGTGGCGTCGGTCGTCAGCTCGGTGCCCAGGCGTCGCGAGCCCGAGACGAAGTCGGCGCGCCCGGCGAGGATCGGCTCGACGACGCGGCTGATCTCCTCGGCCTCGTACTGACCGTCCGCGTCGATGGTGACGATCACCTGCGCGCCGCGGGCGCGGGCCAGCCAGTAGCCGAGGCGCAGCGCGGCCCCCTGACCCCGGTTGACCGGGACATCGCAGACGAGCGCTCCCGCCTGCAGCGCGCGGGCGGCGGTGGCGTCCCGGGCACCGTCGACGACGACGATCACCTCGGTGGGCAGGCCGGCCGCCTCGCCGGGAATCTCGGCGATCACGTCGGCGACGGTCGGCTCCTCGTTGTAGGCCGGGACGACGACGGCCAGCGGCGCCCCCTGGCCGGGCGGGTGAGCCTCCAGGAAGGCCTCGGCGGCGGCGCGCTCGGCGGGCTCCAGGCGGCTGGATTCGTCAGCCGGGACGAGCGACTCGAGTGTGCTCATCGCGGCGCGGCCACCTCGGCCTGCGACCACTCCTCCCAGACGCCGACGAGCCCATCGTCGAGCGACGGGTAGCGCGGAGTCCAGCCGGCGGCCTGAGCCTGGCTGGTATCGACGATCACGGCCGGCATCTCGCCGGGCTTGGCCGGCCCGTGGCGCACGTCGATCTCGGCGCCCGAGACGCGCCGGACGGCATCGATCACCTCGAGCACCGACAGCGAGCTGCCGGCGCCGATGACCTTCGGGCCCGCCCACTCCTCGCTGGTCAGCCCCAGGCGCATCGCGGCCACGACGTCGTAGGCGTGGACGTAATCGCGGACCTGGGTGCCGTCTCCGTAGACCTCGAACGTCGTCCCGAGACGGATGCAGCGCATCAGCCGGGCGACGATCGAGTCCTTGGCCTGCATGCCCGGACCGTAGACGTTGGTCAGGCGGATACACGCGCAGCGCAGGCCGTAGGACGCGGTGTAGGCCGACATCAGCATCTCGCCGGCGGCCTTGGTCGAGCCGTAGGGAGTCAGCGGGTCAAGCGTCGCCGCCTCGGAGATCTTCGGCGCCTTCATCGGCCCCGTCACCGCGTTGGTGGAGGCGAACGCCAGCGAGGTCACGCCGGCCGCTCGGCCGGCCTCGAGCAGCGCGTTGGTGCCGACCACGTTCGTACGGAAGGTCAGCTCGGGTTCCTGCACCGAGCGGAGCACCGAGGTCACCGCGGCCAGGTGCACGATCGAATCGAAGCCGCCGTCAAACGCGCGCGCCAGCACCTCCGGGTCGGCGATGTCCCCGATGACGACGTCGACCGACGGGTCGGCGGGCGGGCGGAGGTCGACGACGCGCACCTGCGCGCCGTCAGCGCTCAGCGCGGCCACGACATGGCGGCCGATGAAGCCCGCGCCACCGGTGACGAGGACGCGGCGGCCGTTGAGATCCGAAGTGCTCATACGCGAATGGGCGAGACTAGCCGACCCCGGCGCCGGACCGTCCCTCGTTAAGGTGAGCCCCAGGGAGCGACTGCTACTTTGGGCGCGCCGATGTCGACGCCCGCCGCTCCCGCACCCGCGCCGCTTCTGCGTGGCCTGAGCGTTGCCTCGCTCTCGGCGTTTGCGTATCGCTGGCGCTGGATCCTCGGCGCGGTGGGGATGCTCGTGCTCGCGCTGCTCGTCGTGCACTGGGCCGGCGTACGGCCCGGCTATGACCCCTACGGATGGCTCGTGTGGGGCCACCTGACCGTGCACGGCGCGCTGGACACCAACGGCGCGCCGTCGTGGAAGCCGCTGCCCTTCCTGTTCACCGTGCCCTTCGCCCTCGCCGGCAAGCACGCCCTGACACTGTGGATGGTCACTGCCGTCGCCATCTCGCTGGCCGGGGTCGTGTTCGCCTGGCGGGTGGCCTTCATGCTCGTCGACGCCCCGCCGCGGCGCCGCTACGCCGCCTATGTCGCCGGCCTCGTGGCCGGCGCGGCGCTGCTGGCGATCGACACCTACCCGCATTCGGCCCTCAGCGCCGAGTCGGACACGATGATCGTCACGCTGTGCCTCGCGGCCGTCGACTGCATCGTGTGCCGCCGATACCGGTGGGCGTTCTGGATGTGGTGGCTGGCCGCCCTCGGACGGCCCGAGGTGTGGGCGCCGACCGCGCTCTACATCGCGTGGGCGTGGCGCGCGGAGCCCGCGATGCGCCGCCAGATCATCGCCGGCGTGCTCCTCATCCCGGTGCTCTGGTTCGGAATCCCGGCGGTCAGCTCCAAGAGCGCGTTCTCGGCGGCATCGCTGGCCCAGAACAGTCCCCGCATGTTGCACGGCAACAAGATCACCGGGACGTGGGGACGGTTCATGGCGCTCGACGCCACCGCCGTCAAGCTCGCCGCGCTGATCGCCGTCGGGCTCGCAGCATTTCGCCGCGATCGAGGCGTCCTGCTGCTGGCCGGCGGCGTGCTGCTGTGGGTGGTGGTCGAGATGGCGTTCGCGCTGCACGGCTGGCCGGCGGTGCCGCGCTACCTGTACGAGGCGGCCGGCGGCGTGTGCGTGCTCGCCGGCGTGTTCGCCGGGCGCGTGATCCTCGACGCGCCGGCGGTGCTGGCGTGGGTGCGCGACCGCCTGCCCGCGCGCGTGCGCGGCCGGGAGCTCTCGTGGCTGGGCTCGCCGACCGCGGCGGGGGTGGCCGCGGCGGGGGTGCTCGCCGTGTTCGCGGTCGCGGCCGTGCCCGCGATCCACCGGCGCTACTCCGAGGAGCGCACCGACCTGCGCGGCCAGCGCGCCCGCACCCACGAGATCCTGCTCCTGCAGCGGGTCGTGGCTCGCCTGGGAACGAACCGGATCCGCGCCTGCGGTCACCCCGACATCGGGATCGCCTTCCAGAGCATCCTCGCCTGGGACATGGGCACGAACACCGGGTGGCTGTACTTCAGCCGCAAGCACGAGCGCGAGCATCCGCACCCGATCGTCAACTTCTACCCACACTCCTACGGTTGGCAGGTCGTCCCCGGCAACACCGCCCCCGCGATGCGCGCCGCCTGCCAGGGGCTCAGCTACAGGACGACATGAGTCCCGGCGCCAGCCGCCGGACTCACCCGACGCTCACCCAGCGCCGCGCGCGCCTGGCCCTCGCGCTCGCTGGGCTGGTGCTCATCGCCGTGCTGCTCGTGTCCGCCGTCACCGGCGGCGGTATCCCCCCGCCGCCGACGGCGGGCGCTGCCCGCGGTTCCTCGGCCCGCCACCCCTTCGCCTACGTGGCCGCGCGAGCGTCCCAGTTCGTCGCCCGTGCGACCGCCGGCGAAGCCCACGTGCTGTTCACCCAGTCCCCCGGCGGCGCGATCGCCACGGCCGCCCGGGTGGCGACGTTTCGCAGTGCCATCGACGAGGCGACCGCCGGCACCGGAATCGATCCCAACCTGCTCGAGGCGCTCGTCTTTGTCGAGAGCGCCGGCCGGCCCGCCGCGGTCGCCGGCTCGGATCTGGCCGGGGCCGCCGGCCTGACGCAGATCCTCGCCTCGACCGGCAGCTCGTTGCTCGGCATGCACATCGACCTCGCGCGCAGCCGCCAGCTGACCGCGAAGATCGACGCGATCGCCTCCGGCGCGCGGGCGGGGAGGCTGGCGCCGCTCCTGCTGGCGCGCGAGCGCGCCGACACCCGCTTCTATCCGCCCAAGGCGCTGGCCGCGACCGTCCGCTACCTGCTGGCCGCCGAGCACCAGTTCGGGCGCATGGACCTGGCGCTCGAGTCCTACCACATGGGGATCGGCAACCTGCACAACGTGCTCGACGCCTACGACGGCGGGCGGGCGGTGCCCTACGTGCAGCTGTACTTCGACTCCGCGCCCGACGACCATCCCGCGTCCTATCGGCTGCTCGCCGGATTCGGCGACGATTCGCGGCTGTA
Source organism: uncultured Solirubrobacteraceae bacterium (assembly GCA_963744845.1). Lineage (GTDB taxonomy): Bacteria > Actinomycetota > Thermoleophilia > Solirubrobacterales > Solirubrobacteraceae > Palsa-465. Next base: position 536,986 of record CAVUVE010000001.1, on the reverse strand, counting down.
CTACTGGCGGGTCCTGGGCGCCGAGCAGATCATGCACCTGTACCGGTCCGACCGCGGCGTCCTGCGACGGCTGGCCGCGCTGCAGAGCGCCGACGACGCGGGAGCCGCCGTGCTGCACCCGCCCGGGCATCCCGCCCGCTACCGCGATCCGTCCGCGGTGTCGGCCGCCTACCAGCACCGGCTCCTCGTGCCGCTGCCCTCCAACGCCACCGCGCTCGGGCTCGCCTACGCTCCGTCGATGGGCGGGGCGGCGGCGAAGGTGAGTGCGCCCCGCGCGCTGTATCGCGGCCTGGCCCCGGCGGCCCTGCGTCTGCTCATCGAGCTCGCCGGGCGGGTGCGAACGCTGGCCGGCGCGCGCACGGCCCTGACCGTGCAGAGCACCGTCAGCGACGCCAAGTATCAGGCCGCCGAACAGGTCGACGACCCGATCGCCACCACCGGCTACACCTTCACCATCGAGCGGCGCTACGCGTCGCCGGCCCAGGCGGCCGCCTTCCAGGCGGTGCTCGACCAGCTGCAGTCGCTCAACCTGATCGCGTGGGCGCGCAACCTGAGCACGATCGAGATCACGGTGGCCTCGGACGCCGCCACGTGGGCCGGGTAGCGCCGCCCGGTAGGTTGCGAGCATGACCGACGTCATCCGCACCCCCGACGAGCGCTTCGCCGACCTGCCGGTGTTCCCGTTTGCCCCGCGCTACACCGAGCACGACGGGCTGCGCCTCGCCCACATCGACGAGGGCGACGGCGCGCCGGTGGTGCTCCTGCACGGCGAGCCCACGTGGTCGTTTCTGTGGCGCAAGGTGATCGGGCCGCTCGTCGAGGCCGGGCACCGCTGCCTGGCCCCCGACCTGCCCGGCTTCGGGCGCTCGGACAAGCCGACCGACATCGGCTGGTACACCTACGACCGCCACACGGCGGCGATGACCGCGTGGCTGGACACGCTCGACGTGCGCGACGCCACCCTCGTCGTCCACGACTGGGGCGGACCGATCGGGCTGCGGATCGCGGTCGAGCAGCCCGAGCGGGTGGCCCGGCTCGTGATCCTCGACACCGGCCTGTTCACCGGCCAGCAGCGCATGTCGGACGCGTGGCTGGCGTTTCGCGACTTCGTGGCCCGGACCGATGACCTGCCGGTCGGCATGCTCGTGCGCGGAGCCTGTCATCGCGACCCGGGCGACGTGGTCATCGGCGCCTACGAGGCGCCGTTCCCCGACGCCGCCGCCAAGGCCGGCGCCCGCGCGTTCCCGCTGATCCTGCCCACCTCGCCCGAGCAGCCCGGAGCGCGCGAGGGTGCGCGGGTGCTGGAGGCGCTGCGCGCCGACGCTCGACCGAAGCTGATGATGTGGGCCGACGCCGATCCGGTGCTGCCCCTCGAGACCGGCCGGCGCTTCGCGGCGGCGCTCGGTGGCGACCTGGCCCACGTGATCGCCGACGCCGGCCATTTCCTTCAGGAGGACGCCGGCGCCGAGGTCGGGGCGCGGATCGTCGAGTGGCTCGACGCGCTCGCATGAGCAACCCGGCGGCGGCGCTCGCGTGACGGAAGGCCGGCGGTCCCGCCGTCAGGCGTAGGCCGCCGGCCGACGCGCCGCCCACGGCAGGGCGAGCTCCAGCTGACCGGCCACCCGCAGCAGGACCGCCTCGTCAGGCGCCAGCAGCTGCACCCCCACCGGCAGGCCCTCGACCTCGCCGAGCGGCAGCGAGATCGCCGCCCAGCCGGTCGCGTTGGCCACCGCCGTCCAGCCGGTGACCCCGAACTCGGCATCGAAGAACGCATCGACGCTGCCGCGGGACGCCGAGAGGGTGCCCGGGGGCGGCGGGAGGGTGTTGAGCGTCGGGCAGAGCAGCACGTCGGCCGCCGCGAACGCCAGCGCGGCTCGGCGGCCCTGGGCGTGCAGGTCGTCGACCGCCATGGCGTGCGCGACCGCCGACAGCGCCAGGCCCTCGTCGATCATGTCCCACGTGACCGGATCGAGCTCGTCGGGCTCGGGACGACGCCCCAGCTCGCGCTCCAGCCAGCCGAAGGTGACGGCGTTGTCGACGGCATGGATGACCGCGATGCTGCGCCGCACAACCTCTCCGTCAAACCGTGGGGCGCCGGGTTCTACCTCGTGGCCGAGCTCCTGCAAAGCCCGCGCCGCCCGGTCGGCCACCGCCTGCACGCGCGGGTCGACGGCGCCGGGAAACGGCGGTCCCGGGGCATGCATGACCCGCAGGCGGCCGGGATCGGCAGCCCACCTCGGCGGCGAACGGCCGCGCCGGGGGCGGCGCCGTGTATGGATCTCCGGGAGCGGCGCCGGCGACGACGTCAAGCAGCGCGGCGGTGTCGCGGACGGTGCGGGTGAGGGCGTGCTTGTTGACCAGGCCGTCCAGCGCCTGCCCGGCTGAGGGCGCCAGCGAGCTGCGCCCGCGGCGCGGCTTGAGCCCGACGAGCCCGCAGCACGACGACGGCATCCGGATCGACCCCGTCCCGTCACCGCCGGAGGCCGCTCCGATCAACCCGGCGGCCACCGCCGCCGCCGATCCGCCGCTCGATCCGCCGGGCGAGACGGCGGCGTTCCAGGGGTTGATGGTCGGGACGTTGAGCTCGGGCGCGCCCTTCAGGCGGTCGATCGCGGCGTCGACGAGCTCGAGCGGCGACACCTCGCCGCGGCGGACGAGCTCCGCCTGCCCGGTCACGTCGATTCCCATCAGCTCCGCAGACATCGGTCCATCGGAGCCCATCAGCGGGCGATCACAGATGCCCCGCGTCGGGCAGGGCATCTCCGTCGGAGCCGTCATGCCGCACCGATGGCCGGCCGGCGGAGGGACGTCGAGCGCCGGATTGCGGTCGAAGAAGCCGTTGGGCTTGAGCATGAAGCCGATCTTGCCCACCGGCATCACCGGCCAGTCCTCGGGACGCGGGATGTGGTGGTGTCCCATCGAGTACCAGACGACGATGTCGGTGTCCTCGGTCGGGCGGTCGGCCTCGATCCACTTCGGCAGCCCGTCACCGCCGGGATGCTGGTTGGGGTACTCGCCGGCCGCGAACCGCTGCTCGGGATCATGCGGTGTGACCCACACGTGCCCGGTGATGAAACCGGCCCGCTTGGCCACCGAGGAGCCGGGATGCACGAAGCAGGCGGCGTTGCCGCCGGGCTCGAGCTTGTAGCCCACGGGCGACCCGAGACCGTTCTTCACCGACGGGTTGATGATCTTCCAGTAGCGCGCGGTCGTCGGGTCGACCAGCCGGCCGCTCTGGCCTCGGACCCCAGCACCGTTTCGTGGGGAGCGAACGCATTGCCCCACGGGTTCTCGGGACCTTCGGGCTCGGCCTCGTGTGTTGACCTCGACGAGCGAGTTGCTCTCCCCGTCGACCATCATGTCGAGCCGCACGTTGAAGTAGTGCTGGTGGTAGGGCGCGGTCGAGCCCGGGCGCGACGAGCGTGGCGTAGGGAGCGGCCTCGCCCTCGGCCACCGCTCCCGTGGACACGATCCCGGTCAGCTTGACCTCCACCTCGATGGCGCCGTCCTGCTGGAAGTACCAGTAGTAGCCGTACTCGTAGTTTCCGACCGTCGCCACGAACGAGAGCACCAGGCGCCGGCTACGGCGCACCTCGGTCTCCCCGGTGCGCCAGTCAATGTGCTTCCACAGCAGCGACGCATCCTCTTCGTGCAGGCAGACGGCGTTGTTGATCACCAGGGGCTCGCCCATGGCGTCGCACAGGACACCGTCGAAGTACCGGATCTCGCCGAGGCAGTCGCAGCCCAGCTCCAGCGAGTTGGCCAGCGCACCGATCCCGTATTCGCCGATGTCGAACGCGTTCTTCCACACGTGGGTGGGCGCCACCTCGCCGTAGGGCACGACCATCTCCGAGAACGACGCCCGGTAGATGATCGGCCGCAGCCGATCGCCGTCCTCATAGGCGACGGTGTGCAGCACCAGCCCCTCGCGAGCGGTGAAGCCGATCCGGATCCGCCATTTCTGCCAGCGGATCTCGTGGCCCTCGACGGTGAAGCTCGTTCCCTCCGGCTGGGTGATCTCGATCGGCCGCAGGTCGTCGCGCATCGTCTCCTGGTAGGCGGCCCCGTAGTTGCCAGCTCTGGGGCGGCAGCGGCGTCATCGCCGTGGTCCTCGATCCGCACCAGCTCCATCCGGTTGAGGTCGACGAAGCGCGATCAGGCCCTCCACCGGGCGGGCGTAGCCGTTGTCGCCCGGTTCGGAGCGCACGAAGGTCAGCGCGCGCGACAGCCGTATGTCGTTGCCGAGCTCCCCGCCGGCCGACCAGGGGTCGATCATCAGCAGCTCGATATCCGTGATCCCGCGCTTGGCCAGGGCCGCGAGGTACTCGGGATTGCCCTTGAGCATCTCCTCGCACTCGACGAACTCCTCGGCCATGATCCGCGGCTGCACCCCCGGCACGGCGCGCCAGTCCGCGACCGCCTGCTCGTCGAGGGAGACGACCGCCTCGTGCACGGTGCCGTCGGCGCGATCCATGAGCGATGACGAACGCCTGGCGGGGCACCGTCCCGGCCTCCGGCCAGCCGAGAACCTCATCCTTGCCGGGCTCCTGCAGTTCCACGGTCGAGAACCGCACGCGTGTCGGCCAACGTCCCGCTCCCGCCGCAGGATCGCCACCGCGGCGCGTGATCTCCTCGGCGGTGAGCGGCTCCAGTGGATGGTCGCGCGGCGTCCTCGCGATCGACGTGCGGCGACCGGCGGCAGATGGGTGCTGGTCATCAGTTCTCAGCTCCTTGCTCTCGTAGTCTCACACTCACGGGTCAGGCGGGGAGCGGGGCGCCGGCCAGCTCATCGGCCTCCGGCGCCTCGTACACCAGGCGGCCGATCGAGCGGTGGCGCTCGGCGTCCATCCGCCGAAGGTACAGCCCCACTGCGATCCCGAGGAGGAAGATCGCCGAGCACCGCCCACGGGATCACCTCGATGAACAGCACGCCACCGGCGCCCGACAGCGCGGCCCGGTTGGCGATCAGCAGATAACAGGCGGCGATCATCGCCAACGCCCCCGATGATCGGTGCCGACGAGCGTGCGCCACCAATGAAAACCGTCGCGCGCCTCGGTCAGGAAGTAGCGCACGATCGCCACCGAGCACAAGCGCCTGCACGAACAGGATCCCCAGCACGCCGAACAACGGCACGTAGGTACCGAGCTTGAGCAGCGCCGCGGAATCGCTGGAGTCGCTAGGCGGTGAAGCCGACGAGCCACAGCAGCACGAGCACGGTCACCAGCATGCTCGCCTTGTGCGGCGAATGATGCTTGTCGTGGGTGTCGGCGAACACGACGGAAGCAGCCGCTCGCGGGCCATCGAGAACGTGTACCGCGCCGACGTGTTGTAGAACGCGGTCGCGCAGGCAAAGCCGCTGGTCACGATCAGGACCTTGAAGGCGTCGGTCAGCGACGCTCCGAAGAAGTGGCCGGTCAGCGGGTAGAAGGCCGACTCGGTCTTGCCGGCGAACTGGTCGGCGACCGCCCGGGCGGCACCGCGTCTGGCCCCAGCCGGTGACGAACATGTAGGCCACGAACGTGTACAGGATGCCGAGGCCGATCACCGAGATGTACGTCGCCGGGCCCATCAAGCGCCTGGGGTTCCCGTGACTCCTCGGCGTAGTTGGGCGCCATCTCGAAGCCCACCCAGGACCAGAACGCCCCGAACAACGCCACCCCGGCGGCCGCGGCACCGAACACCTTGATCGCCGACGGCGTTGTTGAACAGCGCCCCCGGGATTGAGCGGCGCGGCGCTGAGGCCGTGGGCGCCCGCCCTGGACCAGGATGGCCACGCCCAGGACCACGAGCGCCACGACCTCGAGCGTCAAAAACACACCGAGCACCTTCGCCGTCAATTCGATGTCGAACCACGCCAGCGCCGACATCAGTGCCAAAGCCAGGAGCTCGACAACCCACGCCGGCACATCGATGCGAGAAGAAATCCTGGAGAGTCGTGTGGGCGAAGTAGCCGCACACCCCGAGCACCGAGGCGGCGAACGCGACATAGCACAGCCAGATGAGCAGCCCGGCGCCGGTGGCCACGGTCTGGCCGAGGCCGTGGGAGATGAAGCTGTAGAAGCCCCCCGCCGCCGTCACCCGCTTCGCCATCGCGACGTAGCCGACGGAGAAGATCGTCAGCGCGACCGTGGCGACCAGGAAGCCGGCCGGCGCCGCCGAGCCTCCGCCGGAGACGGCGACCGGGACGTTGAAGAGCATCGCCGCAATCGGCGCCGCCCCGGTCACGATCATGAACAACACCTGGCCCAGGCCGACCGCGTTCCCGGCCAGCTGTCCCGGAGGCCGACGGGTGGCCGACGTGGGCGGCGCGGTCTCCGGCGGTGCGGCAATCGATGCCATAGTCGGCCTCCTGCGACAGACGACGGCACGCGCCGTCGAGTCTCGATGGGACAGATCAGCTCGGCCCGGAGTCTGTTTTCCGGTCCGCCGCAGCTGTCTTTGGCCCGATGGCGAGGAATCCAGCCCCGTCCGATTGGCCCTGCTTACGCGCCGGGGCCGCCGGCGGTGCGCACGTCGACGAGCCCCGAGCCGATCACGGGGTCATAGTCGCCGAGCCCCTCCCAGTTGATGGGGCTGGAGAAGAGGTAGCGCGCGCTCGAGTCGTGATCCGGGTCGGGTCCGGTCATCGCGTGGTAGAAGAGGTAGGTGCGGCCGTCCGGGCCGACGACCGGCGCCGACGAGCCGCCGGGGCCGACGTAGCCGCGGCCCGAGCGCAGCGCCGGCTGGTCGTCGAGGCGCTGGAAGCGATCGACGAGTGGGTTCTGGGAGGCGGCCACCCCGATCGCGTAGCTGCCCGTCCACGTCGACGCGCCGCTGTAGAACATGTAGAACCAACCGTCGCGGTAGTACTCCTCCGGTCCCTCGATCACGCACGTCCCGCGCGGCGTGCGGCACTCCCAGCCGGGCTGCGTCCACATCACCTGGTGGATCGCCGGGCTCATCGTCAGCCCGTCGGGCGACAGCGTGCTCACCCAGATCGAGCTGTGCTGCTCGGCCCAGAACAGATACAGCTGACCCGTCGTGGGGTCCTGCACGAGACTCGGGTCGATGACGCCGCCATAGTTCTCGTCCTCGCGGCTGACGCCCGTTGAACTGGCCGCGGAAGTGCAGCACGTGGCTCTGCCAGGGGCCGAGGAGGGACGGCGCGGTGGCCACGCCGATCATCATCGTGGCTCCGGGCACCGTTCCGCCCCCCGGGTAGGACAGCTTCAGGCGCCGGGGGTTGTGCTGGGCGGCGAAGTACAGCACCCAGCGGTCGCCGATCCGGTACAGCGCCGGCGCCCAGTAGTGGCCGGCCGGCGTGTGCTGCGCCCACCACGGCTGGTCGCGATTGGTGAACACCGGGCCGATCGGCTTCCAGTGGACGAGGTCGTTGGACTCGCGCATCGGGAAGACGTTGGGCGCCGTGTCGCTCGTGCAGGCGAGGTCGTATCGCTCGCCGCCGGCGGGTACCGAGACGACCGTCGGATCGGGACAGCTGAGCAGCGTCTTGCCGTCGCGCAGCGGCTGCGCGAGGGCGGCCGGTGGGAGGGCGGCCACCCCGATCACGCCGGTCACGCCGGCGGCCAGGGCCGCCACCAGGTTCACCCACCGCCTCATGACAACGTGAACGTCGCGCTCGCCGACACGCTCGCGCTCTGGCTGGGGACGAGCGTGGCCACCGCGGCCACGGGAAGCGACCGCGCGCGCTTGATCAACCGCCGGCCGCGCGCCGTCGTCCGCACCCCCACGCTCACCGGGCCCGGCCCGGAGATGCGCGCGCTGCCGCTGGCGACGAGGGTCAGGCCGCGAGGGTCGGGCGGCAGCGGACCGTTGGCGCCCAGGTACCAGTCAACGGTCACCGTCCCGGCGGTCAGCGCGGGGAAGGTGACCCGGTAGCCGCGCCGCGTCTGCAGGCCGATCGCCACCGCCAGCGTCTGATCGTGGGGCATGAGCGGCCCGAGGAGCGCTGCCTGCAGCTGCCCGGTGGGCGGGGCGACCGGGGGCGTCGCCGCCGAGGCGGCCGCCCAGTGGGTCGTCGCGTTGCTCGCGGTCACGACGACCACGAGCGGCGTTCCGGCGTCGGCCGCCACCGGCATGTACGCGCTCGCCGTCGCTCCGGGGATGCTCGCGCACGTCGCGGTGCAGGCGAACCACTGATAGGCGTACGCGATCGGGCCCTGGCCAGACCAGGCGCCCGGCGCGGCCACGGCTGTCCCGCCGACCGACACGTCGCCGGCGATCGTCGGCGGCTCGTCGTTCTCCAGCAGACCCGGGTAGCCGGCGGCCGCCACGGCGCCGGCCGGCCGCCCGCCGAGCATCGCAACGGTGGCGACGACGAGCGCGAGGAGGATCCGAAGCGTGGCGAGCCGAGATAGGCACCGCATCGACCGCGCAATCGTAGCTACGGCTCACCGCCGGTGAGCCGCTTGCCGCCGCCGGGTTGGGCGGCGGCCCGGCGAGCGCCGGAACGATGGGTCAGACGGTCTGCTTGGCGCGCTCGGGGGCGTCCTCGAGCACCGGACCCGGACCCGCCGGCAGTGTCGGGGCGGGATCGGCCGTGCGCTGCTCGTAGGCGCCGCGCGCCAGATGGTCGGGATTGACGAGCACCTGGTCGCCCTTGAGGATCTTGGTGATGAAGTCGGCAACGCCGCGGGGCACGAGGTTCATGCCGCGAAACAGGGTCCCCATCGCTCGGGGCACCCACACGTCGGTCCGCCCGGTCTGCAGCGCCTCGACGATCGCCGCGGCGACGTCCTCAGGCTCGACGACCTTGATCCCCCGGGTCCTCTGCAGGCCCGAGCCGAGCTCCGTGTTGACGACGACCGGCATCACGATCGAGACGTCGATGGCGGTGCTGCGGACCTCGGCGCGGATCGCCTCGCTGAGCCCGACGACGGCGTGCTTGGTCGCGCAATAGGTCGCTCCGCCCGGGAAGCCGCCCTTGCCGGCCACCGAGGCGATGTTGACCAGGTGGCCGCGATTGCGGGGCAGGAAACGCGCGAGGGCCAGCTTGGAGCCGTAGATGACGCCGTTGAGGTTGATGTCGATCATCCGCCCGGCGGTGGCATCGGTCTCGGTGACAAATGGGCCGACGGGCATGATCCCGGCGTTGTTGATCAGCACCTCGAGCGGACCCACCTCGCTCTCCACCTGGGTCAGGAAGGCGTCGAAGCTGGCCCGGTCGGTGACGTCGAGCGGCAGACCGATCGTGCCGTGACCGAGCTCCTCGGCCGTCTGCGCGGCGAGCGGCGCGTCGATGTCGCCGATGGCGACGCGGGCGCCCTGATCGATGAGCGCGCGGGCCGTGGCGCGACCGATCCCGCGGGCTCCGCCCGTGATGGCGATGACGGTGCCGTTGAGCGATCTCGGGGCCTTGGCCATGGACACTTCCTCCTCGGTTTCAGAAATCCGGTGCGGTGACTTGGTACTGAAGGGTACCGGCCGGGAACGCTCCAGGCGGCTGCGGGTCCCAGTCGTCCCCGCCCTCCACGACTAGGCTCAGCGGTGGACCACCGACTTCGCAAGCAAAGGACCCGTCATGGAATACCGGCCGCTGGGTAATTCTGGACTGCAGATCTCGGCTCTGACCCTGGGAACGATGACGTTCGGCGGACAGGGCAACTTCGCCAAGGTGGGCGATACCGATCTCGCCGGCGCCACACGCCAGATCGACATGTGCCTGGACGCGGGGGTCAACCTCATCGACACCGCCGATATCTACTCCACCGGCCGATCCGAGGAGATCGTCGGTGAGGCCGTTCAGAACAAGCGCAACGACGTGCTGCTCGCCACCAAGGTCCGGATGAGGATGGGCGAGGGACCGAACGACGAGGGACTCTCGCGCCACCACGTCATCTCGGGCTGTCAGGCGAGCCTGCGCCGGCTGCGCACCGACCACATCGACCTCTACCAGGTGCACGAGTGGGACGGGTTGACTCCGCTGGAGGAGACCCTGGACGCGCTGCAGTTCCTCGTCGACCAGGGGTACGTGCGCTACGTCGGCGTCTCCAACTATGCCGCGTGGCAGCTGATGAAGGCGCTCGGGATCGCCGAGCGCGAGCATCTGCCGCGGTTCGTCTCCCAGCAGATCTACTACTCGCTGCAGGAGCGCTCCGCCGAGTACGAGTTGATCCCCCTGGCCACCGACCAGGGGCTGGGCACGCTGATCTGGAGCCCGCTGGCCGGCGGTCTGCTCTCGGGCAAGTACCGCCGCGACCAGGAGGGCCCCGAGGGCAGCCGCCACTTCGGCGGCTGGGACGAGCCGCCGGTCTACGACGAGGAGAAGCTCTACGACACGATCGACGCGCTCGTCGAGATCGCCGACGGGCACGGAGTCTCCGCGGCCCAGGTCGCCCTCGCGTGGCTCCTGCGCCGCCCGACGGTCAGCTCGGTGGTCATCGGCGCGCGCACCGACGAGCAGCTGGCCGACAACCTCAAGGCCGCCGAGCTACAGCTCAGCGACGCCGAGCGTGACCGGCTCGAGGAGGTCAGCCGGCCGCCGCTGATCTACCCCTACTGGCATCAGCGCAAGACCGCCTCGGCGCGGCTCGGGACCGCCGACCTGACGCTGCTGGCGCCCTACCTGGACTGACCGCCGGTTCGCCTGGGCCGCGCTCACCGCAGCGAGGCCCAGGGCTCCTCCCCGGACATGTCGATGACCTCGTAGCCACCGTCGCCGGCGGTCGGGCTGAGGATCACGCTCAGCTTGGCCGGGGTGTCGCCGACCGTGTAGGACGCGTGCACGACGTCCTTGGGGATGTAGACCGCCTCGCCCGGTCCGAGCTCGCGCTTGTCCTGCTCGAGCCACTGCTCGACGCTTCCCTCCCGCACCCAGATGACCTCCTCCTGATCAGGGTGACGGTGAAACTCGTGTCCGCCGCCGGGCTGGATCGTCACGTCCATGATGCACAGCGCGCTGGAGCCGGTCAGCTCCGGGCGGCTGATCCACCCCGTGTCGCCCCAGTCGGCACTGTCGTGCTTGATGTCCTCGGACCCGATGAATCGCCCGCTCATGTTTGCTCCTTGATCGAGATTGCCTTGAAGCGCTTCATGTTCTCCGTCATCGCCACCTCGGTGGGCAGCCGCTCCATGCTGGAGGCGCCGAAGAAGCCGACCACGCCGCGGGTCTCGGCGATGACGCGCTGGGCGTCGTCGGGCTCGGCGATCGGACCGCCGTGGCACAGGCAGAGGATCTCCGGCGACTCGGCCGCGGCGGCGTCGTGCAGGACCTGCACCCGCTCGATCGCCTCCTCCAGCGACATTCCGGTGCGGGCGCCGATCGAGCCGCCGGTGGTCAGGCCCATGTGGGGAACGAGCACGTCGGCGCCGGCCGCGGCCATCGCGCGCGCCTCATCGACGGTGAACACGTACGGGGCGGTGAGCAGATCCATCGCGCGGGCGAGGCGGACCATCTCCACCTCGAGGTCGTAGCCCATCCCGGTCTCCTCCAGGCCGACGCGGAAGGTGCCGTCGATGAGCCCGACGGTCGGGAAGTTCTGGACGCCGCTGAAGCCGGCGCGACCGACGTCATCGAGGAAGCGTTCCATGGACCGAAACGGATCGGTCCCGCAGACGCCGGCGAGGACGGGCACCTCGCGCACGACGGGCAGAACCTCGCGGGCCATGTCCATGACGATCGCGTTGGCATCGCCGTAGGGCATCAGCCCGGCCAGCGAGCCGCGGCCCGCCATCCGGTAGCGGCCCGAGTTGTAGATGATGATCAGGTCGGCGCCGCCGGCTTCGGCGAGCTTGGCCGACAGGCCGGTGCCGGCGCCCGCGCCGATCACCGGGCGGCCCGCGTCCACCTGGGCGCGCAACCGCTCGAGGGCCTCGCTCCGGTTCATCGGGCAGCTCCGATCAGCTCGTGCAGGCGGTCGGCCATGGCGCGGGCGAAACTCGGATCGTTGACGTTCTCCGGGCGCTCGTGGACCTCGACCCGCTCGGGGTCGATGTCCGCGCGCAGCGCATCGAACAGCGCAGCGTCGGCCTCGGGGTCGTGAAACGGCTGGCCCTCGACGTCGATGGCCGAGACGCCGCCGAGCGGGATGAAGAGCACGGTCGGCGAACCGGCTCCGTTGAGCTTGGCGGCGATCCGGCGTCCCAGCTCGGCGTTCTCCGGCGCCGTGGTGCGCATCAGGGTCACGGTGGGGTTGTGGACGTGCAGCGTCCGCTCGGCGAAGCGCTCGGGCACCGTGTCCCGCGGTCCGAAGTTGACCATGTCGAGCGCGCCCAGCGAGACGACCTGGGGGATCCCGGTCTCGCCCACCGCCTCGAGCCGGTCGGGGCCCGCCGAGAGGACGCCGCCCACGAGCTCGTCGGCGAGCTCGGTCGTGGTGGCGTCGAGCACGCCGGCGAAGTAGCCGGCGCGCGCCAGGGACTCCATCGAGCGCCCGCCGGTGCCGGTGGCGTGAAAGACGATCACCTCGTAGCCGAGCTCCTCGAGCCGCTCGCGGGCGTGGGTGACGCACGGCGTCGTGACCCCGAACATGCTGGCGGCGACGAGCGGCCGGTCCTCTGATCCGGACCCGCCCACCGACCCGCCCACCCCCGGGGCGAGCGCCATTCCGGCGATCGCCCCCGCCGCGTTGGCGAGGATCCGGGCCGAGATCTGGTTGATCCCGGCGATATCGACGACCGAGTACATCATCGTCACGTCGGTGTCGCCGACGTACGGGCGCGTGTCGCCGGCAGCCAGCGTGGAGACGATCAGCTTGGGCACGCCGACGGGAAGGCCCCGCATGGCCGCGGCGGCCACCGACGCGTTACCCGAGCCGCCGATGCTGACCGCGCCCTGCAACCGTCCGTCGCCGTGCAGCCCGGCGAGGACCGCGGCGGCGCCGCGCCCCATGACGGTCATCGCCTCGCCACGATCGGCCGCGCGGGCCAAATCGGCGTGATCGGCGCCGCCGGCCCGGGCCACCTCCTGCCGGGAGATGTCGGCCGGCACCTGAGGCTCGCCGAGCACGCCGGCGTCGATCAGCACCGTCGCCGCGCCCGCCGCCTCGATCCGCTCGCGCAGGTAGGCGTACTCGTGTCCCTTGGTGTCCAGGGTGCCGACGAGCACGATCGTGGGACGGTCGGCCATCGAGCCCGCGCCCCTAGCCGTGCTCCACGCCGAGGAAGCGGCGCTGGGCCTCCGGGTCTGAGACCAGCTCCGCCGAGGTCGTCTCGGTGAAGATCCGGCCGGCGACCATCACCAGCTGGCGCTCGGCCAGCGCGGTGGCCACGGCGAGGTTCTGCTCGACGACGAGGATCGCCAGACCCTCGCCGGAGAGGGTGCGGAAGACCTCGATCAGCGACTCGATGATCGCCGGGGCCAGGCCCTCGGAGGGCTCGTCCATGATCAGCAGCTTCGGGTTGGTCAACAGCGCGCGCCCGATCGCGAGCATCTGCTGCTCGCCGCCGGAGAGCTGGGCGCCGCCGTTGCCGCGCCGCTCGGCGAGGCGCGGGAACAGCTCATAGACCGCGTCCGGCGTCCAGCGATGATCTCCCCGCCGGGGAGCGATCATCCGTAGATGCTCGTCGACGGTGAGCGACTCGAACAGGCGCCGCCCCTGGGGGACGTAGCCGATGCCGGCGGCGGCGATCTTGTACGAGGGCTTGCCGGCGAGCTCGCGGCCGGCGAAGCGGATCGATCCTTGGACGGCCGGGGGCCGGATGTTCATGATCGCGTTGCACAGCGTGCTCTTGCCCATGCCGTTGCGCCCGATCAGCGATACCGGCTCCTGGCCGATCTGAAAGGACACGTCCTGCAGGGCGTGGGCACGGCCGTAGTAGGCGTTGAGGCCGGAGATCTCGAGCAGCGGCGGGATGCCGGCCCCGTCGCCGTTCCCCTTCCCGTTGTCGGTGTTGGTGTCGGTGTCGGTCATCCGGTTGTCTCGATGCCCTCGTCGGTGACCCGGCCACCCAGGTACAGCTCGTGGACGAGCTGGTTGCCGCGAATCTCGTCTGGGGTGCCCTCCACGATCTTGCGGCCGTCGTGCATCATCGTCACCCGCTGCGCGACCCGCAGAGCGACGTCCATGTCGTGCTCGATCAGCATCAGCGTGATGCTCGGGTCGAGCCCCAGCAGAAGGTCGGTGAGGGCCACGCGCTCCCCGCGGGAGAGACCGGAGGCCGGTTCGTCGAGCAGCATCAGCTTGGGGTCTGAGGCCCGCGCCATGCCGACCTCGAGCTGGCGCTGCTCGCCGTGGGAGAGTGACCCAACGAGGATCGGCAACCGGGTTTGGAGGCCGACCGCGCCGGCCAGCTCGCGGGCGCGCTCGCGCACTTCTCGATCCTGCGCGCTGCGCCGCATCCGGAAGTGTCCGCCGCGCGTTCCCAGCACGGCCAGGAACAGGTTGTCCTCGACGCTCAGGCCGAGGAAGAGGCGCGACTTCTGGTACGTGCGGCCAATCCCGCGTTGCGTCCGGCCGGCCGCCGACACGGCGCCAAGGTCATTCCCCAAGAACGCGATCGTGCCCGAGGTCACCGGCATGTCGCCGGAGATGAGGTTGAAGAGCGTTGTCTTGCCGGCCCCGTTGGGGCCGAGGATGGCCCGGCGCTCGCCGGGAGCGACGTCGAGGTCGACGTCGCTCACGGCGGCCAGGCCGCCGAACCGCCGGCCGACCCCCCTCAACTGGAGGATCGGCTCGGCGGTGGTCGGTGCGGCGGTGTCCGTCATGTGACCGGGCTCAGCCCAGCGTCTTCACCGGCTGCTCATGGCCCAGCCACGGCAGGCTGCGCTTCTGACAACCGGGCGAGGTCCGGCCGGGGGCCGGGGTCGAGCTCGTGAACGCCCCACCGAACGATTGGGTGACGTTCGGGATCGCGGCGACGGTCTTCACGGCCAGCTTGCCGCCCTTGAGGTACAGCTGCTGGTTGTAGTTGGTGAAGATCGCCTGGCGGTTCTGATCGAGCTTGATCGTGCCGTAGGGCGCGGGCAGGACGACCTTGGCCGTCGCCGCCTGAAGCGCCTTCTGGCCGCCGCCGATGTTGCCCTTGACGGCCTCCAGGCCCTTGATCAGCCCCCACGTGTTGACGTAGTAGCCGTAGGTGAAGGTGCTCGATGCCTGCGGACCCGCGGCTCCCGCCGGCGGGATCGTCTTGAACCACTTGCCGATGATGTTGTTGGCGAAGTCCTGCGGCGCGGCGGCAGCGAGGTCGCCGGCCGTGCCGGCGCTGCCTGCGTAGGCACCGGCCACCCGTGGACCGAGCTGACCGAACAGTCCCGGCGTGTCCCAGAACAGGTTGCCGATGAACTTCTTGGGATCGATCGGCCCCTTCGCCTGCTCGTAGGCCTTGAGGAACGGGATCAGACCGGAGCCGCCCACGGCCACGAAGACGCCGTCGACGTTGCTCGAGATCTGCTGGGCATACGACGAGTAGTCCGTCGTGTTCAGCGGCGGGAACACCCGCTGCGTGATCTGCCCACCGGCCGCGCAGAAGTCGGCGATGAACCCGGCCGTCGACGTCCAGCCGAAGCTGTAGTCGTCGGACACGACCGCCGCCTTGCGCCAGTGCAGCTTGTTGTAGGCGATGTCGCCCAGACCGGCGTTCCACTGCGCGCCGTCACCGTTGAACCGGAAGAAGTTCGGCGCCTTGACCTTCAGCGTCGTGTCCTGGGCGCCGGCCGCGCCGTCGACGAACGTCTTGTCCGGATGCTGCTTGGCGTAGTTGGCCACGGCGATCGACTCGTCGCCGGAGAGCGGGCCGATCATGATGTCGGCGCCGTCCTGCTCCATCAGCTTGCGGGTCTGCTGGATGGCGGTCGCCGCCTGGTCGTTCGAACACCCGATGCCGACGAGCTTGAGCGGATGGCCGTTGATCGCCCCCCCGGTCCAGCCGGCGCGCGGGTTGTTGGGATTGACCGGCTTGCCGCCGGCGAACTGCGAGATCGCCGCCACGACTCCGGCGAGGTCCTGCTGGTCAAAGGAGCCGAAGGCGCCCTGGCAGTCCGACAGCACGCCGATCTTGATCGGGGTGCCGGTCCCGGTGGCCGGCGGGACGGCCTTCTGCGGCGCGGGCAGTCCACCCAACGGCAACGACGCCGACGAGCTTGTGCCGGCGCTGCTCGAGCTGCTGGCGGCCGACGTGCTCGATCCGCCCGAGCCACCGGAACTGCTGCTGGAGCTGGACTTGCTGGAACCGCAGCCTGCGGCCACCAGAGCGACGGCGGTGACGAGCACCGCGAGCCACGTGTGGCCCCTCCTCATTGCGCTTGTTGCTGACATGCTCTCCCCTCTTTCTGTTACCGCGCTCCCCCCCATGCAGGCAGCTCGGTTGGTTGAACGACAGTGCGCTACGAACCGCTCGGCTCCGCCTCCTGGAGCATCTCGCCGGCCTCACCCGCCTCGGTCTCGGTGCCTCGTCGCGTCCACCGGTGCAATCCCTGCCCCCACAGTCCGATGAGACCGTTGGGCGACAGGACCACGATGACCAGGAACACGATCCCGATCCACGTGTTGAACCGCGCCCCGATGAAGCCGATGTTGTCGGCGTAGTTGTTGAGGACCACGAACACGAGGGCCCCCAGCCAGGCCGCCTCGACGCGGTACAGACCGCCGATCACGGCGATCACGAGAATGTTGATCGTGGACGGCAACCCGATCGCCGAGGGCGAGATCTGCCCGTTCCACCACACGAACAGGATCCCGCTGACGGCGGCCACGAACCCCGCGAGGGCGAAGGCCACCGTCCGGTGCAGGGCGACGCTGTAGCCCAACGACCGCATTCTCAGCGGATCGTCGCGGATGCCCTGCAGCGCCAGCCCGAACGGCGTGCGCGCGACGTAACGCAGCATCACCAGCAGCGCCAGCGCGATCACCAGGGTCACGAGGTACAGGCGCGATGGATGCGCCTGTGCGTTGATCCAGCCGGGGGCCCGAATGCCGCTGATCCCGCCGAACCCGGAGATGTTCGTCACCTGCCCGAAGACGAGGTTCGCGATCACGGAGAAGACGAGCGTGATCATCAAGAAGTAGATGCCGTAGCTGCGGTTGGCCAGGACGCCGAAGATGACGGCGAACAGCACCGCGATGGCGATCGCGACGACGATGCCCGGACCGATCGCCCACCCGAGGTTCAGCCCCTTGGTGTTGCCGTTGGTGGTGAAGTTGCCCAACGCGAAGCCGGCGATCCCCCAGATCGCCAGCTGGCCCAGCGACACCATCCCGCCGTAGGCCGACAGGAAGATGAGGCTCGCCGCGCACAGGCCAAAGATCAGCATCTGGGTGAGCAGCGTTGAGATCCAGTAGTTGCTGAGGATCGCCGGGGCCAAGAAGGCGAACACGACGAGGACGACCGCGACGGCCGGCTCGACGCCCAGCCATCCGCGCGCGCGGGATGTCACGCCGGCCTCCCGAACAGCCCGAGCGGACGCACCGACAGCACCACGGCCAGCAGGACGAAGGTGAAGATGATCGAGTAGTAGGTATCGGCGGCCGGCAGGTACGCGGCCGAGAAGTTGGTGACCAGGCCAAGGAGCAGCGAGCCGATGGCAGCTCCGCCGAGTGATCCCATCCCGCCGATGATCACCACCACCAGCGAGTTCAGCAGCCAGTTGGCGTCGACGCCGGGGGCGAGACTCGCGAACGAGCCGCCGATCGCGCCGCCCATCCCGGCCAGCAGGCAACCGATGACGAACGCCACGGCGAAGACGAGCTGGATGTTGACTCCCAGGGCCGAGACCATCGCGCGGTCATCGACCCCGGCCCGGATGACCATGCCCATGCGCGTGCGGTGAAGCCACAGCCACAGCAGTCCCCCGACCGCGAGGCCGATGCCGAGGATGACCAGGCGGGTCAGGGAGTACTGGATGTGGGCGACGTGGAGGTTGACGAACTGGTCGAGCGCTCCCGGCCACGAGATGTCCTCGGAGATGCCCCCGAAATGCGACAGCATCTGATCGGCGAGGATGATCGAGATGGCGATCGTGATCAGCGCCTGGCGGAGATCCTGACCCTGGTTCCAGCGCAGGAACACCTGCTGCATGATCAGGCCGAGCACCGCCACGGCCGCCGCGCCGACGAGCACCGGCAGCAGCCACTGCATCAGGCTCACCTGGGAGCTGGACAACCCAAGAGCCCCGCCGCCGCCGACCATGCTGCGCTGGAGCTTGAGCGCGATGTAGCCACCGAATAGGAAGAACGCACCGTGGGCCATGTTGACCGTGCGCATCAACCCGAAGATCAGCGTGAACCCGCTCGCGACCACGAAATACAGGGCGGCGGCGGTGATCCCGTTGAGCAGGGTGATGAGGAAATCCGTCGGGTCGTGGACCGCCGAGCCGAACGTCGTCCCATGAGCGATGAACAGCACCCAGACGATCAGGAACACGACCAACAGCGTCAGGAACACACGGCCGGCCAATGCAAGCGTGCGATGCGAACGGATGCTCTCGACCTGGGCCGAACCTACGTCAGCCATGCTCTCCCTCGCGATGTCGATGCCGGAGCGGCGGCCCGCTCGCCCCCATGGCGCCTAGCCTAAGACAAACGATTTCCCGCGTCAATTCCTCATCACACCCTATAGGCAAATCCACTAACGATGCGCAGCCGTAGAGGCGCGCTCCACTAGCAGCGGGGGAGTTTGTAGCACGACATCGATGCGGCCGTCGTCACCGGAGATGCGGTCGAGCAACATGTCGACCGCCGTCTCGCCGAGCTCCTGCATGGGCATCCGCACGGCAGTCAGGGGCGGATCGAGGTACTCCGCCAGCGCGTCGTCGTCGTAGGTGACAAGTGACAGCTGCTCCGGAACCGTCACTCCGTGGCGCTTGGCCGCCGCCAGGGCGCCCAGTGCCTGGTTGATGTTGGAGGCGAAGACCCCGGTGGGAGGTCGCGCGCGCCCGAGCAACTGCACCATCCCCCGGTAGCCGCCCGGCTCATCGAAGGCGACCGGCACGATCGGGGCGCGGTGACCGGCTTCGCGCACGGCGGCCCGGAAGCCGTGGACCCGCCGCCGGGCGGTGTCGAGGTTCTCCGGACCGGCGATGTGCGCCAGGCGCGTGTGGCCGAGGGCGAGCAGGTGATCCGCCGCCAGGCGCGCCGCCTCCTCCTCGCGCATCGAGACGTTGTGCCCTCCCGGATGGCGCCGGTTGACGAAGACCGCGGGCACCGGCGCCTTGAGCCACTGCGCAACCGCGGGATCGTCGCGCCGGGCGGTGGCCACGAGCAGGCCGTCGATCCGCCCCTCGCTGACCAGGCGCTCGTACGCGGGGCCGGCCAGGCCGCCTTCGCTGTCCTCGCCGAGGACGACGACGTACCCCCGCTCCCACGCCCGGGTAAACGCCCCCCGGACGACCGCGGCGTAGACGGGGTTGCGCAGCGACGGCACGAGCAGGCCGAGGGTGTGGGTGCTGGAGAGGCGCAGGCCGCGCCCGAACGCGTTGGGCCGGTACTTCAGGCGCTCGGCGGCAGCCAGGATCCGCTCCCGCGTCTGGGGCCTGATGTTGAGGTCGGCGGAGCCGTTGAGGGTGCGCGAGACGGTCGTGAAGTGCACGCCCGCTTCGCGCGCCACGTCGTAGAGCGTGACCTGGCGGGACCCCCGAGTGGCCACGGCCGGCTACTGCGCGTCGCGGTAGCTGACCGTCTGCCGTTGCCCGGTCTCGGCGGCCCGCAGCAGCGCGTCACAGACCTCGGCGGCGCGGTAGCCGTCTTCGAGGGTGGCGCCGTGGGGCGCGATCGGGCCATCGGTGGCGATCGCGGTCAGCAGGTGCGCCAGCTCGTGCGAGAAGGTGTGCTCCCAGCCGATGATGTGACCGGGCGGCCACCACATGTCCATGTAGGGGTGGTCGGGCTCGGTGACCAGCACCCGCCGGAACCCCTGGACCGATTCGCCAGGCCGGGACCCGGCCAGGTGCACCGACAGCTCGTTGAGACGCTCGAGATCGAAGGCGATCGACCCCTTCGCACCGTTGATCTCAAACGCGAGGCCGTTCTTGCGACCGACCGCGAACCGGGTGGCCTCGAGCGTGCCCACGGCTCCGCCCTCGAACTCCACCACCGCCTCCACCGCGTCGTCGACGTCGACGTGCCCGCCGGGCCGGTCCTCGACGAATGTCCGCGCGGTGCCGGCGATCGTCGTGATCTCGCCGACGAGATAGCGAGCCAAGTCGATGACGTGGGCCCCGATGTCCCCGAGCGCGCCCGAGCCCGACGCCTCCTTGGAGAGCCGCCAGGTCATGGGGAGCTCCGGATCGGCGATCCAGTCCTGGAGGTAGCGACCGCGGAAGTGGCGGATCTCGCCAAGCTCGCCGGCCTCGATCAGCTGCCGGGCCAGCCGGATGGCGGGGACGAACCGATAGTTGAAGCCGCACATCGCCTTGACCCCGGTGGCCTGCACGCGCCGCCAGATCTCGTGCGCCTCGTCGGCGGTGCGTCCGAGCGGCTTTTCGCAGATGACGTGCTTGCCGGCCTGCGCCGCCGCGATCGTCGGTTCGGCGTGGACCGCGTTGGGCCCGCCGTTGTCGAACAGCCCGATCGCGTCATCGGCGACCAGCGCCCGCCAGTCGGTCTCCCAGCGCTCGAAGCCAAAGCGCCGGGCCGCGGCGCAGACCGCCTGCTCGTCGCGGCCGGCGATCGCCACCAGCCGCGGGGTCAGGGGCAGCTCAGGAGCCATGTAGGGCAGGGTTCGGTAGGCGTTGACATGCGCCTTGCCCATGAAGGCGTAGCCCAGCATGCCGACGCCGATCCTCCCCTGCGGACCCGCGGACCCGCGATCGGAGCTGGCCGCTCCCAGGGCCGGCATGACCTATGGCCTCGCGAACGCGTCGTCGAAGACCACCGCCGACGGCGCGAAGTCGCGCTCGCGGACGAACCTGGCGGCATCGGTGGCGCCCCACTCCCGGTCCATGCCGGCGTCCTCCCACTCGACCGACAGCGGCCCCTGGTAGCCGATCCGGTTCAGCGCCCGCAGGATCGACTCGAAGTCGACGTCCCCGTGTCCGGGCGAGACGAAGTCCCATCCCCGTTCGCGCTCGCCGAAGTTGAGGTGCGAGCCGAGGATCGAGCGGCGCCCATCCAGCGTGCGCCGGGAGTCCTTGACGTGAACGTGGCAGAGGTGCTCGCCGAACTCGTCGAGGAACGCCGCAGGATCGAGGAACTGCGGGACGAGGTGACTGGGATCGAAGTTCAGGCCGAAGCCCGGCCGGTGGTCGATCGCCTGAAGCGTCCGCCGCGTCGTGACGAAGTCGTAGGCGATTTCGGTCGGATGGACCTCGAGGCCGAAGCGCACGCCCTCCTGATCGAAGACGTCGATGATCGGCCCCCAGCGCTCGGCGAAGTCAACGTAGCCGGCGTCGATCGTCGCAAAGTCATTGGGGGGAAACGAATAGAGCTGCGACCAAATCGAGGAGCCGGTGAAGCCGTTGACGATGGTCACCCCGAAGGCCGCGGCGGCGCGCGCCGTGTCCATCATGCGGTGCGCCGCTCGGCGTCGCACCCCCTCCGGCTCGCCATCGCCCCAGACCTCCGGGGGCAGGATCGCGCGGTGACGATCATCGATCGGGTCGCACACCGCCTGGCCCACGAGGTGGTTGGAGATCGCCCAGCAACCGAGCTCGTGGCGCTCGAGCAGCTCGCGCTGGGCGCGTGCGTACCCGGAATCGGCGAGCGCGGCGGCAACGTCGAAGTGGTCGCCCCAGCAGGCGAGCTCAAGGCCGTCATAGCCGAACGACCTCGCCTTGGGCGCCAGCTGTGTGATCGGCAGATCGGCCCACTGGCCGGTGAACAGCGTGACCGGACGGCTCATTGTCCCCCTCCTGATAGACGCGAAGCGACGGTTCCTCGGGCGGGAAAACGTTATCTCTGGCGCCAGGCGCTGTCAACGGCCGTCCGGGCACCGGTCGGGCAGAATGAGAGACCGAGCCTCCATAGGCAATGACTATGACGACATGACATGAACCTTCGCCAGATCACCTACCTGCTCGCCGTCGTCGAAGAGGGATCGTTCACGCGGGCGGCGCAGCGGCTGTCGGTCGCCCAGCCGTCGCTCTCCCAGCAGATCCGCTCCCTGGAACGGGAGCTGGGCGGGCCGCTGCTGGAGCGCATGCCCAACGGCGTGCAGCTCACCGCGGCCGGCCGCGCGTTCCTGCCCGATGCGCGCTCGGCCGCCGCCCATGCCGCCCGTGCCGCCGAGGCCGCCCGGACCACTCTGGGCGCTCCGGGGAGTCAGCTGGAGCTGGCCACCGTCACCTCGATGGCCGTCGGCATCCTGCCCGATGCCCTGGCCCGCTGGCATCGACGGCACGCCGACACCGCCGTCTATCTGCACGAGTTTCGACACCGCCGCGAGCTTCACGAGGCCGTTCGCCGCGGGCTCGGCGATCTCGGCTTGGGCCCGCGGCCGGCCAACTGGACCGGCCCGATCACGCCGCTGGGATGGGAGGAGTTCGTGATCGTGCTCTCCCCGCACGATCCGCTGGCCGGCGCGGGCGGCGGTTCGCTTCCCCTGGAGCGTCTGGCCGACCGCGACTGGGTCCTGCTCGAGCCCGGCCATGGCCTGCACGAGCTCGCCCAGCGCGCCTGCGCCCGAGCCGGGTTCGTGCCGCGCGCGGCGGTGCGCACCGGCCAGGTGGCGGCGGCGGCCCAGCTAGCCGCGGCCGGGCTGGGACCGACCCTCCTGGGCAGCCACGCTGTGCCCGCGGGCCTCGACGCGGCGCTGATGCGCGTGCGTCCCCGCCTCGTCCGTGAGGTCGTGGCCTTCACCCGCAGCACGTGGTCGCCGGCCGCCGAGCAGTTCCTCGAGCTCGTCGGCAAGCTGCCGATGCGCTCCCGCCCCCGCGGCGCCGAGCTCGCCGGCTGACGCCGGCGACGCGCTGGCGCCGGCTGCATGGCGCCGCCGCGGCCAAAGAGTTAGCCTATGTCAACTCATGGCGCTAGAGGCATCGACTATCGCTCTCGCCGACCCGTCACTGCTCCGCGACCGCGCCTACATCGACGGCAAGTGGTCAGACGCCGATGACGGGTCGACGTTCGAGGTGACCAACCCGGGGACCGGCGAGACGCTCGCGCGCGTCCCTCGCATGGGCGCCGCCGAGACCCGCCGCGCGATCGAGGCCGCGCACCGCGCCCAGGGCGAGTGGGCCCGGCGGCCGGCCGCCGAGCGGGCGTCGATCCTGCGCTCGCTGCGTGACCTGATGATGGCCAACCGCGACGACCTCGCGCTGCTGCTCACCCTCGAGCAGGGCAAGCCGCTGGCCGAGTCCCAGGCCGAGATCGCCTACGCGGCCTCGTTCTGGGAATGGTTCGGCGAGGAGGCCAAGCGCGTCTACGGCGACACCATCCCGTCGCCACAGCGCGACAAGCGGATCCTCGTCACCAAGCACCCGATCGGGGTGTGCGGCGGGATCACCCCGTGGAACTTCCCCTCGGCGATGGTGACGCGCAAGGCCGCGCCCGCGCTGGCGGTGGGGTGCACGATGGTCCTCAAGCCCGCCGAGCAGACGCCGCTCTCCGCCCTGGCCGTGGCCGAGCTGGCCGATCGCGCCGGCCTGCCCCCCGGCGTGCTCAGCATCGTCACCGGCGACGCCGACGACGCGCCGGCGATCGGCGGGGAGCTGACCTCTCACCCGATCGTGCGCAAGGTCGGCTTCACCGGCTCGGGCGAGATCGGCAAGCTGATCATGCGCCAGTGCTCTGACCAGGTGAAGAACGTCTCGCTCGAGCTCGGGGGCAACGCGCCGTTCATCGTCTTCGAGGACGCCGACCTCGAGCAGGCGATCGCCGGGGCCCTGCTGTGCAAGTTCCGCAACTCCGGTCAGACGTGCATCACCGCCAACCGGATGCTCGTCCACGAGTCGCTGCACGACGCGTTCGTCGCCGGACTGCGCGAGGCCGCGGCCGGCCTCGTCGTCGGGCTCGGCACCGACGCCGGCTCCACCGTCGGGCCGCTCATCGACCAGGCGGCCTTCGACAAGGTCTCCCGCCACGTGGCGGACGCACTGGACCGGGGCGCTCACCCGCTGCTGGGGGGCGCCGCCCATGATCTGGGCGGCACCTTCCACCAGCCCACGGTGCTGGACGGCGTCTCGCCCGACAGCGACATGTGGCACGAGGAGACGTTCGGGCCGGTCGCCGCCGTGCGGACCTTCGCCGACGAGCGCGAGGCGATCGAGGTGGCCAACGACACCCCCTACGGCCTCGCCGCCTACATGTACAGCCGCGATGTGGGACGCATCTTCCGCGTCTCCGAGCAGCTGGAGTACGGGATCCTCGGCATCAACACCGGCTTCATCTCGGTCGAGGTCGCCCCCTTTGGCGGCATCAAGGAGTCCGGTATCGGGCGCGAAGGCTCCAAGTACGGGGTGGATGACTGGGTGCAGACCCGCTACCTGTCGCTGGGAGGGATCGAATAGGTGATCGTCGAGATGCGCGAATACACGCTCGCTCCGGGCAAGGTGCCCGAGTACTTCAAGCTGTATGAGGCCGAGGGGATGGCGATCCAGCGCGAGATCCTGGGCCGCAACCTCGGCTATTACTCGACCGAGATCGGGCCCTCGCTCAACATGGTCGTGCACCTGTGGGCCTATGACAGCTTCGATGACCGCATGGCGCGTCGCCGGCGGCTCCAGGCCGACGCCGGCTGGCAGGCCTATGTGCGCAAGATCCGCCCGATGCTCCTCGCCCAGACGAGCCGCATCCTCAACCCGGCGCCGTTCATGAACACCGGCGAGGACCGGCCATGAGCTCGTTGACCGATCGGGTCGCGATCGTCACCGGAGGCGCTCAGGGGATCGGCCGTCACATCGCCGAGAAGCTGCGCGCCGAGGGCGCCACGGTGGTCATCGCCGACCTGCAGGCCGCCCACGGCGTGGCCGAGACGCTGGGAGGCCTGGCGGTGGAGGTCGACGTCTCGGACCCTGGGGCGTGCGAGGCGATGGCGACCGCCGCCATGGACGCCTACGGGCGCATCGACGTGCTCGTCAACAACGCCGGCATCTACACCTCGCTGGTCCCCACCCCGTTCGAGGAGCTGTCGATCGAGGAGTGGAAGCGGGTCTTCGACGTCAACGTGCTCGGCATGTACCTGGCCACCCGCGCCGTCACCCCGCACATGCGCGCGGCCGGCTCCGGGCGGATCATCAACATGGCATCGGGCACGCCGTTCAAGGGCGTCCCGTTCCTGTTGCACTACGTCTCGAGCAAGGGCGCGGTCGTCGCCATGACCAAGGCCCTGGCCAAGGAGCTGGGCAGCGCCAACATCCTCGTCAACGCCGTCGCGCCCGGGTTCACGATGTCCGACGGCGTGATAGCCAACGACGTGCAGATCGAGAAGCTGCAGGAGGCGTCGGTCAGCGCACGGGTGCTCGCCCGCGACCAGTATCCGGAGGACATCGTCGGGGCGGTGGCGTTCTTCGCCGGCGACGGCGCGTCGTTCATCACGGGTCAGTCGCTGGTGGTCGACGGCGGCGCGTACTTCAACTAAGGGGATCGGGAATGGAGCTGCAGGTCGTCGAATATCGGGTGAGCGACGAGTCGCTGTCGCTGGAGCCGGCGCCCCGGATCATCTACCGGATCGCCGAGGAGGAGGCCGACTACGGCACCGGCGCGGTGACGCTGACCGGGCCCGCCCACGTGCTCTGCTTCGAGCTCGTCCCCGCGGCCTCGCCGCGGGCCACGCTCAGCGCGGCGGTCGACCTCGACGGCGAGCGGCTCATCCGCCTGGACACGGTGTCGTTTCCGCCCGGCGGCGTCGCCTACCTGCACGTGCACCGCGGCCCGGGCATCCGCGTGCTGCTCACCGGCGAGATCCGCATCGAGACCGAAGGGCGGACCCATAGCTACGGGCCGCTGGAGGCGTGGTTCGAGTCCGGCCCGGTTCCCGTGTTCGCCGCCGCCTCGGAGTCGGTGCCGACGGCCTTCGTGCGCTGCATGGTGCTGCCCGCCGAGCTGCTCGGCAAGCGGTCGTTGCGATACGTGCGCGACGAGGACGGCGACAAGCCCAAGCTGCAGGAGTACCGGATCTTCGTCGACGAGCTGCTGTCGGACGCTCCGGTCGCCACGTGACCGGCGCCCGCCGGGGCGGTCACGTGCTCGCCGACCAGCTCGTGGCCAACGGCTGCGAGCTGGCCTTCTGCGTGCCCGGCGAGAGCTACCTGCCGCTGCTCGACGGGCTCTACGCCCACCGCGACGCGGTACGCGTCGTTACCTGCCGCCACGAGACGGCGGCGGCCAACGCCGCCGATGCCTACGGCAAGCTGACCGGCCGCCCCGGGGTGTGCATGGTCACCCGCGGGCCGGGCGCCACCCAGGCGGCGGTTGGCATCCATACCGCCAGCCAGGACTCGACGCCGCTCATCCTGCTCGTCGGCCAGGTGGCGAGCGAGCATCGTGGGCGCGAGGCCTTCCAGGAGATCGACTGCCAGGCCGTGTTCGGGTCGATGGCCAAGGGCGTGTTCGAGCTCGATCGCGTGTCGCGGATCCCCGAGATCGCGGCCAGCGCGTTCTCGCTCGCCCTCGGGGGGCGGCAGGGACCGGTCGTCATCTCGCTGCCCGAGGACGTGCTCTCCGCCGAGGACGAGGTCGACGACGCGCCGCCCGCCGTCGCCCGCCGGCCAGCCGCCGCCGCGGACCAGATCGCCGAGCTGCGCACCCTCCTGCACCGCGCGCAGCGCCCGCTCGTGCTCGTTGGCGGCGGCCCATGGGATGCCGACTCGTGCGCGCATCTGGAGCAGTGGGCGGCGGCGTGCGGTCTGCCCGTTGCCGCTTCGTTTCGCCGTCAGGACCTCGTCGACAACGATCTGCCCATCTACGTCGGCGACGTCGGCCTGGGCGTCAACCCGGCGCTGGCCGAGCGGATCCGCGACTGCGACCTGCTCATCGCCGCCGGGCCGCGGCTGACCGAGATCGAGACCCAGGGATACACGCTGCCGGCGCCGCCGGTGGCCCCGCAGCCGCTCGTCCACGTCCACCCCGATCCGGCCGAGCTGGGCCGCGTCTACCAGCCGTCGCTGGGGATCGTCGCCGGGATGGCGTCGTTTGCGGCGGCGGTGAGCGCCGGCGCCCGGGTCGACGGCGCCCGCTGGTCGCAGTGGGCCGCCGACGCCCGCGCCGATTACGAGCGCTGGTCGGCGCTGCCGGCGGCCGGCGAGACGCTGACCCTCGCCGACGCCATCGGCGTGCTCGCCCGCGAGCTGCCCGAGGACACCATCTACTGCAACGGCGCCGGCAACTACACGACGTGGGTGCACCGCTTCACCCGCTACCGGCGATGGGGCACGCAGCTGGCGCCCCAGAGCGGGGCGATGGGCTACGGCATCCCCGCCGCGCTCGCCGCCCAGCTGCTGCACCCCGAGCGCACGGTCGTCGCGTACGCCGGCGACGGCTGCTTTCAGATGTGCGGCCAGGAGCTGGCGACGATGGTCGCCGAGCGCCTTCCGGTGCTCGTGATCGTGGCCAACAACCGTATGCTGGGGACGATCCGCATGCACCAGGAGCGTCGCTTTCCCGGTCGCGTGATGGCGACCGATCTCGTCAACCCCGACTTCGCCGCCCTGGCCCGCGCCTACGGCGCCCACGGCGAGCGGGTGCAGCGCGCCGGCGAGCTGGCCGGCGCCGTGGAGCGGGCGCGCGCGGCCGGCGGCCCGGCGCTCATCGAGCTCATGACCGACCCCGACGCCCTCACCCCCTCGGCGTCGCTGGCCGGCCTGGCCGGCCTGGCGGCGGCGCGATGACGTTCGTCTCCCTCGGCTCCGGCGACGGCTTCGCCCTCGCTCCCGGGGCCGTCGCCCGCGCCCTGTTCGGCGAGCGCGGGATGCTGAACGTCGTCGAGCTCGCGCCGGGAGCCGAGGTGGCGCTGCACTCCCATCCCCACGAGCAGCTCGGCCTCGTCCTCACCGGCACGATGACGATGACCGTCGACGGCGTCACCCGGGAGTGCGGGCCGATGGACGGCTACGTCGTCGCCGGCGGCAGCGAGCACGGGGGGACGGCCGGCGCCGACGGCGCGACCGTCCTCGACGTGTTCGTGCCCGTGCGCGAGGACTACCGCGAGCAGGCCGGCGGCGCCTGACGCCCCGACGTGCTCAAGCGGCCAGGTAGCCGCCGTCGACGGGGAGCACGGCGCCGGTGATGAACCGCGCGGCGTCCGAGCAGAGAAACAGCGCCGGCCCGACGAGGTCCTCGGGATCGCCCCAGCGGCCGAGCGGGGTGCGGGCGAGGATCGCCTCCCCGCCGCCACCCGGCTCGCGCAGGGCGGCGGTCAGGGCGGTGGCGATCCACCCCGGAGCGATCGCGTTGACCCGCACCTCGGGCGCCCACGCCACCGCCAGCGATCGCACGAGCGAGACGATGCCGCCCTTGGAGGCGGCGTAGCCCGGCACCCGCGGCCCGCCCCCATAGGAGAGCATCGACGCGGTGGCCAGGGCGGCGCCGCGGGAGGCGCGCAGCAGCTCGTGGCAGGCGGTCAGGGTGCGCATCGTCCCGGTCAGGTTGACGTCGAGCACGTCGGCGAACACGTCGGGATCGTGCTCGTCGTCGCGGCGGATGATCCCCGCGCAGCAGACGACGGCATCGAGGCGCTCCCATCCCGCCACCACCCCGGCGACGCACGCCGCATTGGTGACATCGCCCTCGACGAACGTCACGCCCTGCGGAGCAGCCGGCGCGGACCCCAGCCCGAGGGCGACCACGTCCGCGCCCGCGCCCGCGAATCCCGCCGCCAGCGCCAGGCCGATCCCGCTCGTGCCCCCGGTGACGAGCACCCGGTGCCCGGCGAACTCACGACCCTCGGTCACCGGATGAACTGCTCGACGTAGTCGGCGCCGAGCCCGACCTCCTCGTAGTGTGAGCGGCAGAGCTCGATCTTGGTGAACACGTCCTCGTAGCCGGTCGTCTCCCCCCACGGGTCGACGTAGATCATGGCCGCGTTGACGGTGAACAGGGTGATCATCTCCGTCACCCCCTCGGGGACGACGAGGGTGTGCGTCTCCCCCGGCGGCTCGAACAGGAACGCTCCGGGCTCGGCCACCCAGTCGTGCTCGAGGTAATGCCAGCGGCCCTTGATCACGTAGCCCGTGACCGGCTGGGGATGGCGGTGGCGGCTGACGATCCCCGTGCGCCGCACCCGCAGCAGGTTGCACCAGTAGCCCTCACGGGTGTGCAACAGCAGCGGGCGGAAGTCCAGGCCCTCCGCCTGGGGCACCCAGATCCGCTCGTCCTCGGGCACCGCCGGCGAGACGAGCACCTCGTCGGCGGCGTGCGCCGGGAACGGCAGCTGATAGGGCATCCGCGAGGTGTCGGTCGCGTCGGTCATCGCATCGGTGCCTCCCGCAGCATCTGCACCGTCTGGGCGACGCCGTCGCGCAGCGGCGTGGTCACCGGGTCGACCGCCGCCATGTCCTCGGGCAGCGGCAGCTCGACGTCGGCGTTGTAGGTGATCGTCCCGGCCGCTTCGGGGACCACCGCCTCGATCGCCGCGATCACGTCGGTGACGTGCTCGGAGGGGCCGCCGAGGTTGCGCACCGGCGCCCCGCCGTCGGTCGCGCAGGCGCGCGCGCCGGCGATGAACTTGCCGGCCGCATCGGGCGCGAACTGGAACTGGGCCCCGCCGCCGAACGGGATCTCGTACGCCTCGCCGGCCACCGCGGCGGCGATCGCCAGGGTCGGCCCGGCGGTCATCCCGTGGTCACGGCCCGGGCCGTAGACGACGTGCGGCCGCAGGCCCACGCTGGCCAGCTGGGCGTCGTGCCAGTAGACGCGGGCCGCGCCCTCGTTGGCCTGCTTGTGCACGCCGTAGTGATACAGGGCATGGCCGTCGGCGTTCTCCTCCACGCGGTTGCCGTCGCTGCGGTCATAGGCGGCCGCCGAGCTGGCGTAGGCCAGTCCCGCCACCTCGGCGCGGCGGCAGGCCTCGAGCACGTTGACGGTGCCGACGACGTTGACCAGCGCGCCGCGCGGCGGGTCCGCCTGGGCGACCGGCATCAGCAGCGCCGCCAGGTGGACGACATGGGTGATGCGGTGCTCGGCGAGCGCGCCGGCCAGCGCGTCGAGGTCGGTGATGTCGCCGTGGGTGAGGCGGACCGCGCTCACCTCGTCGCTGGACATGATGAGGTCCAGCCGCCGCGTATCCCCGCCGAGGTCGAAGGCCACGACGTCGTGTCCCTCGCGCACGAGTTGGCGGCAGGTCCAGGCGCCGATGCAACCCAGCGCCCCGGTGATGAGCCATCGCTCGTCAGACATCCTGGTAGACCGTGATCTCCTCGGTGTAGAACTGGTGAGCGGCCGAGCCCTGCTCGTGGGGTCCGAAGCCGGACTCCTTGGTGCCGCCGAATGGTACGTGGACCTCGGCCCCCGCCGTCTGCGAGTTGACGTGCAGGATCCCCGACTCGAGCTCCTCCACGCACTGCTGCGCCGTGGTCAGGCTGGTCGTGAACACCGACGCCGACAACCCGAAGCGGACGGCGTTGGCCCGCTCGATCGCCTCGTCGATGGTGTCGAAGCGGTAGAGCGAGCTGACCGGCCCGAACACCTCCTCGCAGGAGAGGAAAGCGTCGTCAGCCACCCCCTCGAACAGCGTGGGGGCGATCAGGTAGCCCTCGTCGTCGGCGCGCTCGCCGCCGGCCAGCACGGTGGCGCCGTCATCGCGCCCGCGCTCGATCCCGGCCAGCACCTCCTCGAACTGCTTCTCGTTGACGAGCGGCCCCACCTCGGTCTCCGGGTCCGACGGGTCCCCGACGTGCCCGGCGGCGATCCGCGCCAGCAGGCGCTCGCGAAACTCTTCGTAGACGCCGTTCTGCACGTACATGCGCCGGGTCGCCGTGCACTTCTGCCCGGCCGACCAGTAGGCGCCCGCATACGCGGCCGTCACCGCCGCGTCGAGAGCGGCGTCGTCGGCCACGATCAGTGGGTTGTGGCCGCCGAGCTCGAGCTGCACGCGCTTGCCGGCGGCGGTCGCCTTCTCGCGCACGCCAACGCCCACCGGCACCGACCCGGTGAACGAGATGGCGTTGACCTCGGGCGCTTGGACGAGCGGATCGCCGGTGGCCGGCCCCCGGCCGATGACGATGTTGAGCACGCCCTCGGGCAGACCGGCCTGCTCGAACGCGGCGGCGAGGTGCAGCCCGGTCAACGGCGAGTCCTGAGCGAGCTTCATCACCACCGTGTTGCCGTAGGCGAGCGCCGGCGCGGTCTTCCAGGTCGGGATCGCGATCGGGAAGTTCCACGGCGTGATCAGCCCGACGACGCCCACCGGGCGCCGGCGGGTGTAGACGAGCGCGCCGCTCGCCGACTGCTCGAACAGCTGCCCGACGGGCCGCAGCCCCTCGCCGGCGAAGAAGCGCAGGATGGCGGCGGCGCGACCGGCCTCACCGCGGGCCTCGCGCAGCGGCTTTCCCATCTCGCGGGTCATGTCCCGGGCGATGTCCTCCTGGCGAGCCTCGATGGCGTCCGCCGCCCGGCTCAGATAGGCCCCGCGGGCGGCGCCAGAGAGCTTCGCCCACCCGCGCCGGGCCTGCACCGCCGCGGCGACGGCGGCGGCCACGTCGTCGGCATCGGAGGACGGAAACTCGCCGACGACCTCGCTCGGCCGCCACGGGTTGCGGCGCTCATAGGTCGCGCCGCTATGGCTCGGCGTCCAGCGGCCGGCGATGAAGTTGGCCGCCGGGGCGCCGGTAATCGTGTCTGACACTGGGCAACGACCTCCTGAGATCAGTACGTGGCGCGCCCGCCGGAGACGTCGAAGACGCCGGCGGTCGAGAAGGTGCAGTCCTCGGAGGCGAGGTACTCGATCAGCGCCGCCACCTCGTCGGGCTGCCCCATCCGGCCCATCGGGATCCGGCTGAGCATGTAGGCGACGTGCTCCTCGCTCATGTCGCCGAGCATCTGACCGTCGATGACCGCCGGGGTCACGCAGTTGACGAGCACGCCGGTCTGGGCCAGGTCCTTGCCGATCGCCTTGGTCATGGCGATGACCGCCCCCTTCGACGCCGAGTAGGCGGTGGCCATGGGGTTGCCCTCCTTGCCGGCGATCGAGGCGACGTTGACGATCCGGCCGTACCCGCGGGGGGTCATCACGCGGGCGGCCGCCCGGTTGGCCCAGAACACGCCGTCGCAGTTGATCTGCATGACCCGGCGCCACTCGTCGTCGGGGACGTCGACGGTCGGCAGCGAGTCCCCGGTCACCCCGGCGGCGCAGACGAGGATGTCCAGCGGGCCCAGCTGCGACTCGGCGTCGGCCACCGCCGCCTCGACGCTGGCCGGCTCGCGCACGTCGCCGGTCAGCGAGAGGGCCCCGTCGATTTCCGAGGGCCGCAGGTCCAGGGTGGCCACCCGGGCGCCGCCCGCCTGCAGGCGAGCGACGACCGCGCCACCGATATCGCCGGCGCCCCCGGTCACGAGCGCCGTGCGACCCTCGAAGCGACCGGTGCTCACCCGAGCGGCTTGCCGGCGAGGCCCCACTGCTTCGGGGGCAGTCCGGTGACGACGACCCACGTCTCGTCGCGGATCTTCTCCGACGTGCACTCCACGACGGCGTCAGTCACCTTCTCGATGAGCTTGGGCACGGTCTCGTCGTTGATGCGGCTGTCGAACAGCTTGATTTCCACGATCGGCATGGCGTCTCCTTGGGTTCGGGGGTTCGGGGGTTCGGGGGTTCGGGGGTTCGGGTTGGGTGGGTGGGGTCAGTGCTCGACGTAGCGGCTGTCGCCGTCGGCGCCGAGGACCAGGTCGCGCTCCGCGTCGGCCACATGATCGCGCGGTACCGGCGACATCGCTTCGAGAAACGTGCAGCCGGAATCCGAATGCAGCGAGTGCTCGACGCCGCGGTTGATGACCACGCAGTCGCCCTCGCCCAGGGCGCGGGTCTCGCCGCCGACGGTCATCTCCAGCGAGCCGCCGGTGATCCACATCACCTGCTCGGAGTCCTCATGGGCATGGGCGGGCACGTCGGCTCCCGGGTCATAGCTGACCTGGCAGAAGAGAATCTGCTCCCCGGCGATCGACTGCAGGTTGACCTTGGGAAACAGCGACAGGGACGCCCGCCCCGTCCAGCTCTGGAACGGCGAATTGCTCATGTTCGGCCTCTCTGACTCAGGGCTTGTCGAGGAAGCCGGCCCCGCCGTTGCTCGTGACCGTCCGCAGCGACAGCTCCTCGTCGAAGATGACCCGCTTGCCCTCGCGCCGGGGCTCGGCCTTGGCCTTGATGGCCCGCAGCACGCGCTCGGGGGAGGCCGGCATCTCGGTCACCCACACGCCGACGGCGTCGTGGATCGCGGCGGCGAGCGCCGGCGGCTGGGCGTTGTTGGCCATCTCGCCGATCGCCTTGGCGCCGAACGGACCGTCGACCGAGGGGTTCTCGAGGATGAGGTTGTCCATCTCGGGCAGCTTCTCGATCGTCGGGGCCAGGTAGGAGCCGAACTGCTCGCCGCGGTGCTCGACCGAGGGGTAGTGGGGATAGCACTCCTCCAGCAGGCCCAAGCCGATGCCCATCATCGCTCCGCCCTCGATCTGGCCCTCGACCAGCAGCGGGTTGATCGCGCGGCCGACGTCGTAGACGGAGACCATGCGGGTGACCTCCACCTCGCCGGTCTCGTCGTCGACGACGACATCGGCGACGCACGCCGCATAGGAGATCGCCGAATGCGGCTCGGCCGTGACCGAGCCATCGTCGTCGTTGACCTCGGCCAGCGGCTTGAGCGCCGTGCCCTGGCCGGAGATCAGCTCGCCGTAGGAGTACGTGGCGGCACCGGCGACATCCGCGACCGAGATCTTGCGGTCCGGCGCGCCCTTGGCGACGACCTCGCCATCGGCGATCTCCAGGTCGCCGGCGTCGATCTCCAGCTCCTTGGACGCGATGTCGAGCACCCGCTCGCGCACGCGTTCGGCGGCGTAGCGAACGGCGTTGCCGCCGATGAACGTTCCGCGCGACGCGAACGTGCCGGTGCAGACCGCCGAGGAGTCGGTGTTCGTGTTGTCCATCGTCACCCAGTCGTAGGGGACGCCGAGGGCGTCGGCGACGATCTGGGTGTGGACGGTCTTGGAGCCCTGGCCGATGTCGACCGTCCCGGAGAAGACGTCGACGCGGCCGTCGGGCTTGAGCTTGATCCAGGCCTGGCTGGGATCGCCGTTCTGGTTCATCCCCGTCGGATACTCGATCGTGGAAAAGCCCCGTCCGGTGTGCTTGGCCATCAGTGTCCTCCTCCGTTGCCGCTGCCGGGCGATCCGTTCCCCGCGCCGGTCCGGTCGAGCACGTGGGCGCCCTCGGGAGCCTGCTGGGCGACGAGGTGCTCGGGGAGCAGCTCGCCGGTGCGCCGCGCCGCGCTCATCTGACGGTAATCCGCCGCCAGCTCCTTGCCGACCTTGTCGGCGGTGGCCAGCGTGACCGGCACCGTCGAGGGATCCTGCATCGCCACCAGGTTGCCCGTGGTGTCGCCGATCCGGTTGGCGTTCTTGAGCCGGATCTCCCACGGGTCGAGCCCGAGCACGTCGGCCACCCGCGTGATGTGCGTCTCCACCGCCATCGACACCGAGGTCACCCCGAACCCGCGCATCGCGGTCGTCGGCACGCGGTTGGTGTACACCACGAACCCGTCGAACTTCAGGTTCGGGATCGTGTAGGCGCCGGTGTGATGGAAGGCGTGCTTGGTCAGCCCGTAGGGCGAGAACCGCGAGTACGCGCCCGAGTCGTGCAGCGTGACCATCCGCCGGCCGAGGATCCACCCGTCGGTGCTGACCGCATCCTCGAGCTCGATGTGCCACGGAGCACGCGTCGAGGAGGCGAGGAACTCCTCCTCGCGCGTCCAGCGCCATTTGACCGGACGCTCCGCCTTGAGCGCGAGCACGGCGCTGATCGTCTCCGACGCGGTGTCGACCTTGCCGCCGAACCCGCCGCCGACGGTGCCGCCGATGAACTTGATCCGATTGAGCGGGAGCTCGAGGTGGGCGGCGACCACGCCGAGCGAGAAGTACATCGCCTGGGTGCACGAGTGGATCGTCAGCCGGCCGTCGGGCTCGGGGATGACGAGCGCCGCCTGGGTCTCGAGCGGGCAGTGCTCGATCGCCTGGGGGCGGTAGACGCCGGAGACGATCGTGTCGGCCTTGTCGAAGGCCCACTCGACGTCGCCCTTGCGGACGCGCCGATGGTTGTGGGGACCGAAGTGCGGAAACACCGGGCCCCACTGATGGATCTCGGGCGCGTCGGGCTCCAGGGCCAGGCGGATGTCGAACAGCGCCGGCAGCTCCTCGTACTCGACGTCGATCAGCTCGAGCGCCTCGATCGCGGTGTCGACGTCCTCGGCGGCCACGGCCGCGATCGGCTGACCCTTCCAGCGGACGAAGTCCTCGGCCAGCAGCGGCTCGTCGGCGGGAACGCCGAGCGCCTCCAGGTGGCCGTAGACGTTCTTGGGCACGTCGGCGTGGGTGACGACTGCCCGGACGCCGCGCAGCTTCTCGGCGCGGGATGTGTCGAGGCTGCGGATCGCCGCGTGATGGTGGGGCGAGCGCAGGACGCGGGCCTGGAGCATGCCCGGGGTCCTGAGGTCGTCGACGAAGTTCGTCCGCCCGGTGACGTGGGCGATCCCGTCGTAGCGAGGGAGCTTGGCGCCGACGGCCTTCATGCCGGCGCTCCCTTCGGCTCGACGGCGGGTTGCGACGGGTCGGCGGCGAAATGCGTCGGCGGACTGCCCGTCGAACTCGCCGGTGGAGGCGGCGATGATCGCGTCGACGATCTTCACGTAGCCGGTGCACCGGCAGACGTGGCCGCTGAGGGCGTCAAGGACCTGGTCGCGGGTCACCGCTCCCTCGGTGCTGTCGATGAGCGCCTGGGCGGCCATCACCATGCCGGTGGTGCAGTACCCGCACTGTGCGGCATAGCGGTCGTTGAAGGCGGTCTGGACCGCCGACAGGTTCCGGGGCGCGCCCAGACCCTCGACCGTCGTCACCTCGGCGTCGCCGAGCGTGCCCACGGCGACCAGGCAGGCGCGCCGCGGCGCGCCGTCGACGAGCACCGTGCACGCACCGCAGCCGCCCTGCTCGCACCCCGGCTTGGCGCCGGTGATGCTGAACTCCTCGCGCAGCACGGTGAGCAGCGGCGTGACCGGCGAGCTGGCGGTGGCTCGCGGTATGCCGTTGATGGTCAGTTCCATGGACTCAGCCTCCCTGAAGCTGTTCGATGACCCGCGTGACAAGCACGGGCAGGACCTCGCGCCGATACCAGGCCGAGGCCAGCGCGTCGTCGACGGGTTGCACGCCCTCGGTGGCCCGGGCGGCGGCGTCGGCCGGCGAGGCGCCGCCGGCGAGCGCCTCCTCGACGCTCGTCAGTGACACCGCGTGGGGGGCGACGCCGGCCGCGGCGATCCGCACCGTGCCGTCGACCTCGGCGGCGGCGACCGCCATCACCGAGTAGGAGTGCGAGTGGGGGCGGCGCTGCGTGATGTAGGCGCCGCGAGCCGGGCGGTCGACCTCGATGCTGAGCACGAGGCGATCGCGGCTGCCGGCCAGGTAGTCCTGGACCGGTTCGGTTCGCTCGCCGCCGGGCCCGACCGAGCGCACGCGGGCGCCCATCGCGACCAGCGGAGCCTGCAGATCGCCGCGAGGCGCCTCCACTCCGGGCGCGGCGCACAGGTTGCCGCCGATCGTCGCCTGGGCGCGGATCTCCAGATCGGCAACCGCGGCGGCCGCGGCGGCCAGTGGCTGCACCCCGGCGGCCACCACCGCGTCGAGCGTCGCCATCGCGCCGAACGTCACCGCGCCGTTGTCGGCGATCGCGTCGAGCCCCGCGCGGTGAAGCATCAGCGTCCGTCCGCCCTTGGGGTAGCGCCCGTAGGTGACCTCGGGCATGAGGATCGTCCCGCCGGCCAGCACGGTGACGTTGTCTCCGTCGCCGAATCCCTCGATGGCCTCCGCCTCCGATGCCGGCATGAGTGCTTCCGTGTCGCTGCCTCTCACCGCTCTCCCTGTTCTCAGCTTGCCCGTGGTGCCAGAGCCGCACTCTATGGTGAAGCCGCCTGGCAGTGATTCAGTCTATAGGCTCGCTACCCCGCTCGCCGACTAAGATGCGCCGCAGGGTGGAGCAGATCGGCAGCATCGACCAGCTGGAGGAGGCGCTTCTGGAGGCGTCG
The DNA here is from genome assembly GCA_963744845.1 of uncultured Solirubrobacteraceae bacterium. Lineage (GTDB taxonomy): Bacteria > Actinomycetota > Thermoleophilia > Solirubrobacterales > Solirubrobacteraceae > Palsa-465. Next base: position 499,970 of record CAVUVE010000001.1, on the reverse strand, counting down.
TACCTGCCCGACCGCGGGTTGGCCACGGTTCTCTACCTGGCCCTCCAGGTGCGCAAGCCGCTGCTGCTCGAGGGCGAGGCCGGCGTCGGCAAGACCGAGGCGGCGAAGGCGATCGCCCAGGCGCTCGGCACGCGGCTGATCCGCCTGCAGTGCTACGAGGGGCTCGACGTCACCCACGCCGTCTACGAGTGGAACTACACCCGCCAGCTGCTGCACATCCGCGCCGCCCAGGAGGGGGGCGAGGTCGACGAGGAGGAGCTGTTCGGCGAGCGCTTCCTCATCCGCCGTCCGCTGCTGGAGGCGATCTCGGCCCCCGAGCCGGTCGTGCTCCTCATCGACGAGATCGACCGCGCCGACGACGAGTTCGAGGCCTTCCTGCTCGAGCTCCTCTCCGACTTCCAGATCACGATCCCCGAGCTGGGGACGATCGCCGCTCGCCATCGTCCGGTCGTCATCCTGACCTCGAACCGCACGCGCGAGCTGCACGACGCCCTGAAGCGACGGTGCCTGTTTCACTGGATCGGCCACCCGTCGTGCGAGCGCGAGATCGAGATCGTCCGCCTGCGCGTGCCCGACGTGCCCGAGCGCCTGGCCGCTCAGGCGGTGCAGTTTGTGCAGGCCCTGCGCGGGCTGGAGCTGACCAAGGCCCCGGGGGTGGCCGAGACCGTCGACTGGGCCCAGGCGCTGGCGGTGCTCGGCCAGCGCGAGCTCGACGCCGAACTCGTCCAGTCGACGCTCGGCTCGGTGCTCAAGTACCAGGAGGACCTGGAGCTCGTCTCCGACGCGACGCTCGTCGGCCTGCTCGAGGAGGCGCGCGCTGCCCGCTGATGCCGTCGTCCGGCACGTGGTCACCTTCGGCCGGGTGCTGCGCGAGGCCGGCCTGGAGATCGGGCCCGGACGGATCGTCGATGCCCTCAAGGGGCTCGACGCGGTCGACATCACCCGCCAGGAGGACGTCTACTGGGCGCTGCGGGTGACGCTGGTGACCCGCCGCGAGGAGCTCGAGCCGTTCGACCGCGCGTTCAACGCGTGGTTTCTCCGCGCGCCGATCATCCCGCCGACGCGGCTGCGGACCCCGCAGCTGGCGCGCCCACGGGCCGCCGGCCACGCCGACCCGGTGCGCGGCTCCGAGCCCGACGGCCCGGCCCCCGAGAAGATGGAGGTCGGCTGGAGCGCCACCGAGCTACTTCGCCGGCGCGACTTCGCGGCCATGACCCACGAGGAGTTCGCCCAGGCGCGGCGGCTACTCGCCGCGCTCGCCCACGTCCGCCCCCAGCGCCGGACGCGGCGCCTGCGCTCGCACCCGCGGGGCCGCCGGCTGGACCTGCGCCGGATGACCCGCCGCTCGCTGGCCACCGGCGGCGATCCATTGCAGCGCGCCTACCGCCGCCGAGTGACCGGACCCCGGCGGCTCGTCGTCCTGTGCGACGTCTCGGGGTCGATGGAGGCCTACACCCGTGGCCTGCTGCTGTTCCTTCACGCCGCGGTCATCGCCGGACACGTGGAAGTGTTCGCGTTCGGCACGCGGCTGACGCGGCTGACGCCGGCGCTGCGCACCCGCGACCCGGAGCGGGCGCTGGCCCGGGCGGCCGAGACGGTCGTCGACTGGGCGGGGGGAACTCTGATCGGCGCCTCGCTGAAGTCCTTCAACGACCACTGGGGGCGGTGGGCGTTCTCGCGCGGGGCGGTCGTCGTGATCGTCTCCGACGGCTGGGAGCGCCAGGACCCCGACCTGGTGGGGCGCGAGATGGCGCGGCTGGCGCGCACCGCCTACGCGATCGTGTGGGTGAGCCCGCTCAAGGGTCACGTCGACTACCAGCCGCTGGGCGCCGGGATGAAGGCGGCGCTGCCCCACATCGACCGTTTCCTGCCGGGACACAACATCGCCAGCCTCGAGGACCTGACCGAGGTGCTGGCCGGGATCGAGCGCCGGCACGCGACATGAGAGGAGAGACCGATGGCGATTGACATGAAGTCCGAAGCTCTGTCGGAGCTGATCGACCCCGGTGCGGAGGTCGAACGGGTGGCGACCGGGTTCACGTTCACCGAGGGACCGGTGTGGAACGCCGAGGGCGACTACCTGCTGTTCTCCGACATGCCGGGCGACGTGCGCCGGCGCTGGTCGGAGTCCGAGGGGGTGACCGAGCTGCGCCGTCCCAACAACAAGGGCAACGGCATGGTCTACGACAGCGAGGGCAACCTCCTCGTCTGCGAGCACGTCACCTCGTCGCTCGTGCGCGAGCGCCGCGACGGCGTCCGCGAGACCCTCGCCTTCCACTACCAGGGCAAGTACCTCAACAGCCCCAACGACGTGATCACCCGTTCGGACGGGACGATCTACTTCACCGATCCCGGCTTCGGGCGGGTCGCGCACTTCGGCATCCCGCGTGAGCAGGAGCTGTCGTTTCAGGGCGTGTACATGATCCCGGCCGGCGGCGGAGACCTTCAGCTCATCGTCGCCGAGGACGAGTTCGAGCAGCCCAACGGCCTGTGCTTCGCCCCCGGCGAGGGGCAGATGTACATCAACGACACGACGCGGGCGCTGATCCGCGTCTACGACGTGCAGGACGACGGCACGCTCTCCAACGGCCGGGTGTTCTTCGAGGGGGTCGGCAGCGGCGTCATCGAGGAGGGGATCCCCGACGGGATGAAGGTCGACGAGCGGGGCAACGTGTGGGTCACCGGCCCGCGCGGCCTGTGGGTGATCTCCCCCGAGGGCGAGCACCTCGGGGTGATCGAGGTGCCCGAGAACGTCGGCAACATCGCGTGGGGCGGCCCTGACTGGAAGATGCTCTACATCCCCAGTTCGACCTCCGTCTACCGGGTGGCCACCAAGGTCGCCTCCGACCATCTCCCCTATCACTGATATGACCAGCGCACTCATCATCCAAGACATGCAGAACGACGTCATCGGCGAGAAGGGGGCGTTCGCCGAGACCGGAGCCCCCGCCCACGCCGCCAGCCAGAACGTCGTCGCCAACGTCGCCCGGCTCGCCGACGCCGCCCGGGCCGCCGGGATACCGGTGATCCACGTCCACTACATCGTCGAGGCGGGCTCGGTGGGCCTGCGGCCCAACGCCCCGCTGTTTGCCGGGGTCGTCGAGACCAACGCCCTCGTGCGCGGGTCGTGGGGGGCGGCGCCCGTCGAGGGCGTCGAGCCCCAGCCCGGCGACCACGTCGTCGAGAAGATGCGGATGAACGGCTTCTACGAGACCCGGCTGGACATCCTGCTGCGCGGGCTGGACGTCGACTCGCTGATCATCGCCGGCTGCTACACGAACATGTCGATCGAGCACACGGCCCGGCACGGCGCCGATGCCGGCTACACGATCACCGTCGTCTCCGACGGGACGTCGACGACGAGCGACGAGTGGCAGCACGCCGCGCTGAACTACGCGATGACGAACGTCGGCCGCGTACTCACCGTCGACGAGGTGATCGCCGAGTTGTGATCTCCATCGTCAGGACGTGACGCAGGGCTGGGTGTCGGTGGCGGTCAGCGGCGGCCCGCTCGGGTAGGTGTCGGTGAGGGCGAACGCCCACGAGCCCGTGCACGTCGTCGGAGCCTGAAGCAGCGCGACCTTCACGGTCTTGCCCTTGTGCTTGCGCGTGAGGGTTCGGGCCGGAAGGGTCACGTCGAGCCCAGCGATCTCCAGCGGGCTGGGGGTCGTCGTGGTGGCTGTCTTGAACTCGAGGCCGTACGGACCGTGGCCCGGCCCGGCGACGAGCTGCAGCGAGGCGAGCACCTTGCCGGCCGAGATGGCGTTCACGACGATCGACGGCTTGCCGCCGACGAGGTTGCCGTTGTAGGCGCGCACGGGCACGGTGGCGAACGATGGCGGCGCGCCGTTGCTCCCGGCCAGCTGGGCCTCCGCGGTGCCCGACCCGATCTGGGCCTTGCTCGTGCACACGGGTGCCGCGTTGACCGACGCGCACGCCGGAAACTGCGTGCCGTTGTACTTGAAGCCCTTGCTGAGCAGCAGACCGATCGAGGTGGCCGAGAACGACGTGTCGCCGTTGATGCGATTGCCGGCGAAGGCGTCGGCGGTGAGACCGACCGCCCCACCGGAGGCGACGGGCGGGGTGACCGCCACGCTCAGAACGACGACGTTTCCGGCCGGGTTCGTGGCCGCCGGGCCGGCCGCGGCGACGCCCGGGACCGTCACTGCGATGAGGGCCGCGACGGCCCCGATCAGCTTGCGCATCTCCTACCTCCTGGTCTGATGGACGTCAATCCCCTCGTCGCACCCTACGCCATCCCGCCGCAACGGGGGGTTCGTCGTTCGGACCACCGTATAGGTGGTTCAGACGACGAACCCCCTCTCGCTCAGGGCGAGACCACGGGTGGTGGGGGCCCGCCGGGGACGATCTCGCGGCCGGTGGGCCGCAGCTCGGAGTCGAGCTCCAACTGCCAGAAATATCGTGTGAACGTCACCCCGGCGCGAAAATCGCCGACGTGGGGCTCGATCGGCTCGCCGCGGGCGATCCGGACGATCAGCTCGGGATACGTCTGACCGGGCAGCGCGGCGTACAGGTGGGCCGGGCAGGCGCCGCCGAAGCGGGTGTTGACGTCGGTGATGCGCAGGCCGAGCTCGGGATCGCGGAACGCCTGCACCGTGCACGGGCCGCGGCAGCCCAGCGCCTCGACGACGCGCCGGCCGAGATCGATCAGCTCCGCGTCGGCGATCGTCGTGCCCTTGATCGATTCCCCGCCCCGCGACTCGATCATCGTGCGCGGGATGACGTTCAAACAGCGGCCGTCGAGGTCAGACAGGCAGTCCATCGAGAACTCGGGGCCCTGCATCGCGCGCTGGAGCATCGCCGGCTCGCGGATGTAGGCGGCCAGGAACTCGGCCTCGCGCTCGTCGGCGGCGTGGAAGATGGAGCGCGCGCCCGAGCCCCAGCGGGGCTTGACCATCACCGGGTAGGCATCCGGCGCCACGCCGGGCAGCACGGTCGGCGGCGAGGGCAGGCCGAGGCGCTCGAGCAGCAGGTGGGTCTCGTACTTGTCAAAGGTGGCGCGGGCGACGTCGCCGTCGGGGACGAACGCCGGCAGCTGGCCGGCGGTGCGGGCGTGGCCGAGGATCTCGAGGTCGAGGTCGGTGAGCGGCACGACCGCGCCCACCCCGAACTGCGCGCACAGCTCCTGGAGCGCCGGGACGTAGGCGGGGTCCTCGAAGCCCGGCACCGACCGGCGATGCGTGGCCGCGTACTGGGCGGGCGCCAGCGGGTTGGGGTCGGCGGCGACCGTGGTCGCGCACTGCGTGAACGCCGAGACGAGGGCGTAGCGCTTGCCGACGCCGGTCAGGAGAACGGCTAGGTCTGACTCGGAGGCTGCCATCCGCCCGTCGCTCCCTTGTAGATGCCGCCGCCGCTGATCACCGAGCGCGCGGTTCGCTTGAGGATCTCCAGGTCAAGCGCGAGCGAGCGGTGCTCGACGTACCACAGATCGAGCTCGATGCGCTCGGGCCACGGCAGCGAGGCGCGGCCGTTGACCTGGGCCCAGCCGGTGATGCCCGGCTTGACGGCCAGGCGGCCGCGCTGACGCGGGGTGTAGGCGTCGACCTGGCCCTGGAGGGTGGGGCGCGGGCCGATGATCGACATCTCGCCCCGGACGACGTTCCACAGGTTGGGCAGCTCGTCGAGCGAGGTCCGGCGCAGCAGCCGGCCGACCCGCGTGATCCGGGCGTCGCCGGCCGAGATCGCCAGACCGGCACCCTGGAACTCGGCGCCGGAGACCATCGTGCGCAGCTTGTAGATCTGAAACGGCTTCCCGTCGCGCCCGACCCGGGCCTGGGTGTAGATCGGGTCGCCGGGCGACTCCAGCCGCACGGCGAGCGCGAGCAGCGCCACGAGCGGCGCGGTCAGGACCGAGCCGACCCCCGCCACGAGCAGGTCGAAGGCCCGCCGCACGATATCCGCCAATGTGACCATCGGTCGCGCAGGCTACGGAAGTACTGTCTGCGGCGTGGTCGTGGTCGAGGTCGTGTTCTGGGTCGCGTTGGCCGGGCTGCTGTGGACCCAGGCGCTCTACTCGCTGTTCGCCGCCGCCGTCGCCCGGCTGCGCCCCCGGCCGGTGCGCAAGGGAGGGCTCGCCCCGACGGTCAGCGTGATCGTGGCCGCCCACGACGAGGCGGCGGTGATCGAGCGGCGGGTGGAGAACCTGCTCGCGCTCGACTATCCCCCCGAGCTGGTCGAGATCGTCGTCGCCTCCGACGGCTCGACCGACGCGACCGACGAGCTCGTCACGGCGATCGCGGCCCGCCATCCCCGCGTTCGCCTGCTGCGCTGCCCGCGGGGCGGCAAGGTCGCCGCCCAGAACCGCGCGGTCCGGGCGACGAGCGCCGAGGTGATCGCCTTCTCGGACGCCAACGCCCGCTGGGAGCCGGGGGCCCTGGGCGAGCTCGTGGCCAACTTCGCCGATCCGGACGTCGCCTACGTGTGCGGGCGCCTGGCCCTCGAGCGCACCGGCGGATCGAACCGCGAGGGCGTCTACTGGCGCTTCGAGCTGTGGCAGCGCGCCTCGGAGTCGGCGATGGGCTCGATCACGGCCGGCAACGGCGGCATCTACGCCGTCCGCCGCAGCGACTACATCGAGACCGACGCCTCGATCGGCCATGACCTCGGGCTCCCCTACCGGCTGGCCCAGCGCCACCGCCGTGCCGTCTACGACCCTGCCGCGATCGCGTGGGAGAAGCCCGCCCGCGACGCCGAGGACGAGTACGACCGCAAGGTGCGGATGCACGCCCAGATCTGGCGCCACGTCCTCTCGGGCGACCTGCTGCGCGGCGGCGGCCCGCTGTACCTGGTGGAGATCGTCTCTCACCGCGTACTGCGCTACGCCAGCGGCCTCCTGCACATCCTGCTCCTCGTGTGCTCGATCGCGCTCGCCGGGCAGGGCCTCGTCTACGCGATCGTGCTCGGCGCCCAGGTCGCCGGCCTGCTCCTCGCGCTCGCCGGGCGGCTGCGCCTGCCGGTGCCCGGTGCCGGGTTGGCCTACTACTACCTGCTGGTCATCCTGGCCACGCTCGCCGGTCTCGTGCGCTACGCCCGCACCGGCGTCCCGGTCGTGTGGGAGAAGGCCGAGGGCACTCGGTGAATTAGTTGTCCACGCAACTACTCTGCTAGCCTCATCACCATGGAACTCGGACTCGCCACCTTCGCCGACCTCAGCTCCGGCGTCAGCCCGCAGCAGCGCATGCGCGACCTGCTCGAGGAGGCCGAGCTCGCCGAGCAGGTGGGACTCGACGTGTTCGCGATCGGCGAGCACCACCGTCCGGACTTCCTGATCTCCTCGCCGGCGGTCGCGCTGGCGGCCGTCGCCGCCCGCACCGAGCGCATCCGCCTCTCGAGCGCCGTCACCGTGCTCAGCTCCGACGACCCGGTCCGCGTCTTTCAGCAGTTCGCCGAGCTCGATCTGATCTCGGGCGGGCGGGCCGAGATCATGGCCGGCCGGGGCTCGTTCGTCGAGTCCTTTCCGCTGTTCGGCTACGACCTCGACGACTACGACGAGCTCTACGCCGAGAAGCTCGAGCTGCTGCTGGCGATCCGCGACGCCGAGCTCGTTACGTGGAGCGGTCGCCTGCGGCCGCCGCTCGCCGCTGCCGGCGTCTACCCGCGCCCTGTCCAGGATCCGCTTCCCGTCTGGGTCGCCGTCGGCGGCTCCCCGCAGTCGGTCGTCCGCGCCGGGATGCTCGGCCTCCCGATGACGCTGGCCATCATCGGCGGCCAGCCCGAGCGCTTCGCCCCGCTCGTCGCCCTCTATCGCCGGGCGGCCATGACCGGACCCCACCCACCCCACGACGCGGACGCGCTGCCGCTGGCGATCAACACCCATGCGTTCGTGGGCGAGACATCGGCCGCGGCGGACTCCGCGTTCGCCGCCCCGTACCTGGCGATGATGAACCGCATCGGGCGCGAGCGCGGCTGGCCGCCGTCGGGGCGACCCGAGTACGACGCGCTGCGCTCGCCGCGCGGCGCCGTCGCCGCCGGCTCGCCCGAGCAGGTGGCCGAGAAGATCCTGTTCGAGCACGAGCTGTTTGGCAACACGCGGTACATCGGCCAGATGAGCGTCGGCGCCGTCGCCCACGCGGACGTGCTGCGCTCGATCGAGCTGTTCGGGACCGAAGTCGCCCCGCGGGTCCGAGCCGAGGTGGCCCGCCGTCAGGCCGACCGGCCTACGGTCGCGACCGCCTGACCAGGCGCTCGTAGAGCGCGAGCGTCGCCCGCGCCGCCGCGTCCCACGAGTACGGTCCGCGCGCGGCGGTCAGGGCGGCCGCGCTCATCCGCTCGCGCGCGGCCGGGTCGGCGATCAGGCCCGTCAGCGCTTCCCGCAGCGCGCCGACGTCGCCGGGCGCCACCAGCCGTGCCGCGCCGGTGGCCGCGATCTCCGAGAAGCCTCCGATGTCGGAGAGCACCGTGGGACGCCCGGCGCCGAGCGCCGTGGCCAGCACGCCCGACTGATCAAAGCGCTCGGTCCGCGTGTAGGGCAGCACGACGACGTCGGCTCGGCGCAGCAGGGCATCGGCCTCGTCGGCGCCGACGAACCGTGGCACGAGGCTCGCCCCGGCAGGCGCCGGCGGGAGCTCCATCATCGGCCGCCCGACGATCCACAGCTGGGCGTCCTCGATGCCCGCCCACGCGCGCACAAGCGTGTCCAGTCCCTTGTATGGGCGCAGCAGGCCGAACATCAGCACGACCGGCCGTCCGTCGTCGACGAGCTCGGGGGGAAGCGATCCGTGGCCTCCGGGCACGAACGCGCCGTGGTGGATGACGTGGACCGTGGCCGGCGCCAGCCCGAGCCGCTCCACCAGCTGGCGACGGCCGTACTCGGAGTGCACGACGACCGCGTCGACGCGCCGCAGCAGGCGCCGCTGGGCGGCGAGCTGGCCGGGGCGCGGCTCGCGCGGGAGCAGGTCGTGGGCGGTGAGGACGACCGGTCGGTCGGGGAGCAGGCGGTCGTCCACCCAGGGGAGGCCGAGCCACTGGAAGTGGACGACGTCGGCCGCGGGCGGCGAGGCGGCGGTAGCGCAGCATGTCGGGAACGTGGGAGATGAGCTTGGTCGCGCGGCGCTGCCGCGAGCCGGGCGCTCCCCGGGCACGGCTGTAGAACAGCTCGCGGACGGCGTAGCCCTCCGGCGGCGACAGCTCGCCGTAGGCAAAGCGGCTGGTGACGAGCTCGACCTCGGCGCCGGCCCGGGCCAGCGCCGCGCACAACGCCCGGTCATACGGAGGCGTGTACGCCTGGGGATCGGCGACCGAGACGCGCACTAATCGAGTGGGTGGCCGGACAGCGCCGCCAGCCGAGCGGCCACCGCGCGGGCACCATCGCCCCCGAGCGCGTGCACGCGGGCCCCGGGGTCGTGACGCAGCCGCAGCGTCGCCGGCGCGATCGCCGCCAGCCCGATCGCGCCCGACGGGCGACGCCGGACGTCGGACGCCGAGCGCAGCGGGTGACGAATGAGCAGGCGCAGGCCGGCGACGGCCCGGGCGACGACGCCCTCGTCCTCGCGATAGTCGATCGCCAGGCGGCGGGCGGCCACGCGATCGACGACCTCCGGGCGCGCCGCCGCCTCCACCCGCGCGCCGGCCAGCGTCAGGACGTAGTCGGTGAGCGGATCGCCCGGGCGCGGGAAGCGATCGGCGACGAGCACCACCTGGGCCGGGAGGTCGGCGGCGCCCGCCCGGCGCGGGCGGTTGGAGAGGGCAAGGCCGGCCAGCTCCTCGACGCCGAGAAGGGCGTCGAGGGCGAGGTGCGTGGCCCGGCCACCCCCGCCGTCCCTGGACTCGGCGGGCGCGGCGGGCGCCGGGGGCGCCGGGGGCGCGGCGGGCGACCGGCGATGGAGCACCCGGCCGGCCGCCCGGGCGACGGCCGGCTGGGGCTCGAAGTCCTCGTAGCGGCGGGCCAGCCACGCCCGGCCGGCGGCGTAGCCGCGCCACTGGCGGCGCAGGGCCCGCACGGTCGTGCGGTAGCGATGGGTGACCGCGGCCTGCGGACGACCCTCCAGCCGCCACCCCGCCCGCTGCAGCCGCCAGCTGAAGTCGGTGTCCTCGGCCGCCCGCACCCCCTCGAAGAACCCGCCGATCTGCTCGAACGCCGCGCGGCGCACGAGCAGGTTGGCGGCGACCGCCCGCGGCATGAAGGGGTGGCTGAGGTGCGCGTCCTGGTTGAGAAAGCTCTTGGCGGCGCCATAGCCCGCGGCGAGGCCCCCCGTGCCCGGCGCGGGCCCGACGGCGCCCGCCAGGGCGCCCACGCCGGGCTCGATCTCCGCGTCGAAGTAGCGGTCCAGGAGATCCGGGCGAGCCTGGCAGTCGGCGTCGAGGAACAGGATCCAGTCCCGGGTGGCCCGCTCGGCGCCGGCGTTGCGAGCGTAGGCCGGCGAATGCTCGGCGGTGGCGCGCACGACCCGCACCGGCGCGCCGTCGCCGGCGACGGCGGCGGGCATGACTCCCCGGTTGTCGACGAGGATCAGCTCGTCGTCGGGTCCGGCGTGCAGCCCCGCGAGCACCTCGCGCGCGTCCCGTGCCGCCTCCGGCGAACCGGCGAACGGCATGACGACACTGACCGGTGGCCGGCTCACGACGCTCCGGCCTCGGGGGGCGGCGCGCCCCCCGACCGCCGCAGGCGCGCCAGCAGGCTCCGGGCCTGGCGCAGCTCGGCCGGGTGCACGAAGCCGACGACCAGCAGCGCCGGCCCGATCGCCGCCAGGACGACGGCGCGCGTGATCAGACCGACCGCTCCGTGGGTGGGCAGGAGCAGGTCACCGGCGGCGGCCAGGCCGCCGATGACGGCGGCCAGCTGGACGAGCCGGAGCCATTCGAACTGGACGGCGAACTGGTGCCGGGTCAGCAGGTGCATGAACCCCAGCATGAACACATATGCGCCGCAGAGGGCGATCCCCGCCCCCGCGAGGCCGAACGGCGGCACGAGCACAAGCAGCAGGATGACATTGGCGGCCAGCCCGACGAGCGCCGCCGGGAAGTTGCGCGTGGTCACGCGCGCCCGTCCGGCGATGGTGAGAAAGACGACCCACAGTCCATACAGCGCCCACCCGAGCGCGACCCACGGCAGTGCCCGGTCGGCCCCGAGGTAGGCGTGCGTCGTCAGCAGGCGCAGGATCCAGCGCCCGAGCAGGGCCAGTCCGGCCACCGCCCATCCCGAGATCAGCAGGTAGTAGGTCGTCACCAGGCCGTAGAGGCGTCCCGCCTGCGCGTCGTCGGTGACCGAGTAGGCGAGCGGCGGCCACGCGTACTGAAAGGCGCGCACGAGAAACGCGATCGCCCCGGCGAGCTTGATCGCGATCGAGTACAGGCCGGCCAGGCGAGGGCTGCGGTCGTGGTAGATGTAGTAGCGGTCGACGATGCTCAGCAGGTACACCGATGCCTCGGCGGGCACCGTGGGAAGCCCGAACCGCAGCAGCGCGGACATCCGCTCGGCGCGCATCCGCCGGGGGAGGAGGCGGTGGCGCAGCTTGAACCACAGGACGAGCAGGACGACCGTCGACGCCCCGTAGTTTCCGAGCAGCAGTCCGCGGGCGCCGTCGTGCTCGCCGACGACGAGCACGACCGAGGCCGCGACCGTGAGCAGCACGTTCGACACCGATGCGGTGGCGTACAGCCGCAGCCGCTCGTCGACCCGCAGCACGCCATAGGCGAACTCGAGGTTGGTGAACGACCACAGTCCGAGCACGGCCACCCGGAACGTGGTGGGATCGCGGTGGCTGAGCACGATCCGGCTCAGCGGTCCGGCCGCCACCGCCAGCGCGACGGCGGCGATCGTGGTGGCGACGAGCAAAAAGCCGGCCGTCCGCCGGGCCAGAGCGTCGCGGCGCTCGCGGTCCTCGTCGGTGAAGTAGAAGCGCAGGAACGCCTCGATCATCCCGAGCCGGACGAGGATGCTGATGAGGATCACCCCGTTGGCGAGCAGCTCGACGACGCCGTAGCCCGCCGGGTCGATGTAGCGCGTGTACACCGGGAGCAGCAGGACGGCGATCACCCGGGAGACGACGTCGGCCAGCTGATAGGCCGCCAGCGACGAGACGAGGCGCTTCAGATAGGTGGCCACGGCGGACAACGGTACGCGGCCCACCCGCGGGCACCGCGGCGGCATAATCGTCACCGTGTTCGTGGTGGCGGTGATCGAGCGCCGGGCGGTCGCGCGATGAGCGACCGCTTCACCCACTTCGCGGTGCACGACGTGCGCTTCCCGACGTCGGCCGACAAGGACGGCAGCGACGCGATGAACGCCGATCCGGACTACTCGACGGCGTACGTCGTCGTCCACACCTCGGCGGGCGACGCCGGCCACGGATTCGTGTTCACGATCGGCCGCGGCACCGAGGTCGCGGTGGCGGCGATCCGGGCGGTCGAGCCGCTCGTGGCCGGGCTGCCGGTCGACGACGTGCTGTCTGACCTCGGCGGCTTCTGGCGCCGCCTCGTGCGCGAGAGCCACCTGCGCTGGCTCGGACCCGAGAAGGGCGTCATGCACATGGCGATCGGAGCCGTCGTCAACGCCGTCTGGGACCTCTACGCCCGCCGCCAGGGGATGCCGCTGTGGCAGGCCCTCGGCCGCCTGTCGCCCGAGCAGCTCGTGCGCCTGATCGACTTTCGCTACCTGTCCGATGCGCTGGACGCCGGCGAGGCGCTCGAGCTCCTCCAGGGCGCGGCCGCGGGACGCGCGCAGCGGGAGGCTGACCTGCTCGAGTCCGGATATCCGGCCTACACGACGTCCGCGGGCTGGCTGGGCTACGACGACGAGAAGGTCGCGCGACTCGTCGGCGAGGCGCTGCGCGACGGCTTTGACCACATCAAGCTCAAGGTCGGCGCCGACATCGACGAGGACGTTCGCCGGCTGGCGCTGGTGCGCGAGCTGGTCGGACCTGGCGTCAAGCTCTCCGTCGACGCCAACCAGGCGTGGGAGCGCGACGAGGCGATCGACCGCATCCGCGCCCTCGCTCCCCATGACGTCTACTGGGTGGAGGAGCCGACGTCGCCCGACGACGTGCTCGCCCACGCGGCGATCCTCGCCGCCGTCGCGCCGATCAAGGTGGCCACCGGCGAGCACGTCGCCAACCGCGTCGTGTTCAAGCAGTTCCTGGCCAGCCGGGCCCTCGGCGTCTGCCAGGTCGATGCCGCCCGGGTCGCCGGCGTCAACGAGAACCTGGCCATCATCCTGCTCGCGGCCAAGTTCGGCGTCCCGGTGTGTCCGCATGCCGGCGGCGTCGGCCTCTGCGAGGTCGTCCAGCACTTGTCGATGTTCGACTACATCGCCGTGAGCGGCACGACGCAGGAGCGCTGGATCGAGTACGTCGATCATCTCCACGAGCACTTCGAGAGCCCGGCGCACGTCGCCGCGGGGCGCTACCGGGCGCCGCTGGACCCGGGCGCGAGCGCCGCCATGCGGCCGGAGTCGGTTCGCCGGTTCAGCTTCCCGGACGGTCCCGTCTGGTCGCCGGGACCCGGGGAGTAGGCGCCGCCATCCCCGCCGCCCGCCGATCCGGTGCCGCCATCCGGGCGGCCGCCCACGGTGACCGCGACGCCGTCCTGGCTCGCGGGCGCGAGCTCGGCGTGCGCGGCTGGGTCCGCGACGGGTCAGACCCCGGCACCGTGCTCGTCCACGCCGAGGGCGACGGCGACGCGGTCGGCGAGCTCGTCGCGTCGCTGGGGCCGGACGCCGAGGTCGCCGAGGTGGCGGTCGAGGGACACGAGCAGTTCGCCGTGCGCGGGGTGAGCGCCGGGGAGTTCGTCGTCCAGGAGCACGCGGCGACCGCCCATCACTTCGACGTGCGCCTCGAGGTCGACGGGGTGATGCGCTCGTGGGCGGTCCCCAAGGGCCCGTCGCTCGATCCGGCGGTCAAGCGCTTCGCCGTCCAGGTGGAGGACCACGCGATGGGTCACAACGCCTACGAGGGCGGTGGCGGCGCGCGCGGGGTGATCATCTGGGATCGCGGCACCTATGAGCAGGGCGGCCGGGTGCCCTGGCCCGAGGCGCTGGAACGCGGCCACGCCGTGTTCGTGCTCCACGGCGAGAAGCTCCGCGGCGGCTTCGCCCTGCAGCGCACCCGCGCCGGCGACAAGCCGCAGTGGCTGCTCATCAAGCGCCGCGACGGCGAGGCCCGTCCCGGATCGGACATCGTGAGCGAGCGACCCGAGTCGGTGGCGAGCGGGCGCACGCTGACGCAGCTGCTCGAGGCCGGCGACTCCTGACCTGCGCGGCGGCTCACCCCTGGGCGGGAGTGATGAGGCCGTTCTCGTAGGCGAAGACGACGATCTGGACGCGATCGCGCAGCTCGAGCTTGGCCAGGACGCGCCCGACGTGGGTCTTGACCGCGACCCAGTAGTAGACCGCTCGGTACTCGGTCTGGCGCAGCTGCAGGCGCAGCGCCACCCAGATTCCGACGATGCCGATCAGCGCCGCCAAGGGCACGCTCTGCTGGCCGAGGAAGTCCGACATCGCCTCGCCCATGCCGGTGGTGAGAAGCTTGAGCACCCAGAACATGGCCCCGATCTCGGGCACCTTGGTCAGGACGTGGGCGACGGGCAGTCCCGAATGGCTCTCGGTGGCGCGGCGGGCGGAGGTCCTCAGAGCCATGACGATCGACGTTACGTGTCCGATCGCGGGCCGACAACGACCGTGAGAGCGATCTTCGGGCGCGGCCGCCTACGCCTCAGGTCGCATACGGGTCCGACCCGAGGCGCAGGCTCGATACTCGAGGGGTGAATCCGCCGCTTCGTCAGATCCTGTGGTTGCTCGGGTCCCTGGCCGGGCTGGTCGTGGCCGGCCTCGGGCTGCACGCGCTCAGCACGCTCGTCGCCGGCGAGGACCTGCGCCTCGTCCGCGAGGCGGCGCGCGATCGCAGCGCCGGCGTGACGGCGCTCGCCCACGCGGCCTCGTGGCTGGGACGCAGCGTGGTGCTCGTGCCCGTCGCGGTGGGGCTGGGGCTGATCGCCGCGGCCGCCCACCGGCCGCGGCGCGGCGCCGCGCTGATCGTCGCGATCCTCGGCGCGATCGTCATCCAGAACGTCGACAAAGCGCTCGTCGACCGGCCCCGCCCCCCGGTCGGCGAGCTGGAGCGGGTGAGCGGGACGAGCTTTCCCTCCGGCCACGCGACCGAGTCCAGCGCGTTCTTCATCGCGCTGGCGATCGGGCTTCTCACCGGCGTCGCGGGGCGGTGGGCGAGGCTGCTGATCGCCGCCGCGACGCTCGTGATCATCGCGGCCGTCGGAGCGTCTCGCGTGTATCTCGGCGTCCACTACCCGACCGACGTGATCGCGGGCGTGGTGCTCGGGGGCAGCTGGGGAGCGATCGCCGCCAGAACCCTGAGCGCTTCAGGTCAATCTCATCTGCGGTCGTGATCCTCTCGGTGATGCTCCGCGGACTGGCTTCGCAGTGACACTCTTGGACCGATGCGCGTTCTGATCGTCGAGGACGACCTGAAGCTCGGACCGGTTCTCGTCCGGGGATTTGCCACCGACTCGATCGCCGCCGATCTGGTCAGCACCGGCCGCGAGGCGATCGTTCGCGCCAGCGCCACCGAGTACGCCGTCATCGTGCTCGATCTGATGCTGCCCGACATCGACGGTTTTGAGGTCTGCCGGGAGATGCGCGCCGAGGACGTCGACGCGCCGGTGCTGATGCTGACCGCCCGTGACGAGGTGCGCGACCGCGTGCGCGGCCTGGACAGCGGCGCCGATGACTACCTGATCAAGCCGTTCGCGCTCGACGAGCTCCTGGCCCGGGTCCGCGCCATGAGCCGCCGCGGACGCATTCAGCGCTCGGTGGTGCTCGAGATCGGCGACCTGCGCCTCGATCCGGCCCGGCACCAGGTGTGGCGCGGCGAGACGCCGATCGACCTCTCGCGCAAGCAGTTCGCGCTGCTCGAAGCGTTGATGCGCGAGCCGGGGGCGGTGCTCTCGCGCTTTGACCTGCTCGAGCAGGTGTGGGGGTACGAATACGAGAACCGCTCGAACGTCATCGAGGTCTACATCCGCTACCTGCGCCAGAAGATCGACCGGCCGTTCGGACGCAACAGCCTGCAGACGGTGCGAGGGGTCGGGTACCGGGTATGCGACGAGACCTGACGCGGCGCGAGTCACCGCCGATCGAGTTGCCGCGATTGCAGCGCGGCTTCTGCCCGGACTACGGGGTCGCCGACCTCCAGCGATGGCTGCGCCGGCTACCCATCCGCTGGCGGCTGACCATCACCTTCGCGGCCGTGATGGCCACGCTGCTGGCCGCGCTCATCGCGTTTCTGTACTTCCACTTCCGATCGGATCTCGACTACAACATCAACCAGTCTTTGCGCGCCCGCGCCGAGGACATCGCCGTCCTGCTCCGTCAGGAGAACCCCGCCGACACGCGGGGCGCGCTCCAGCGGCTGCCCGCCGGCGATGACAACGTCGTCCAGGTGCTCGATCGCAGCGGACGTGTGCTCGGCACGAGTGCCGGTCCGGCCCAGCCGGCGCTGCTGCACCCATCCGAGCTGGCGGCGGCGATGCGCTCCCCGCGCCTGATCCAGCGCGGCGAGCGCTTCCGGCTCTACTCGCTGCCGCTGCCGCGCGTGCGGAGGGTCGTCGCCGCCGGTGTCTCGCTGGCCGAGCGGGACGCCGCGCTGGACAAGCTGGACAACAATCTCCTCATCGGGGTCCCGCCGGCGCTGCTGCTCGCCACCCTGGCCGCCTACGCGCTGGCGGCGGGGGCGTTGCGCCCGGTGGAGAGGATGCGCCGTCGCGCCGCCACCATCTCCACCGACGAGATCAGCACCCGCCTGCCCCTCCCGGGCAGTCAGGACGAGATCCGCCGGCTCGGCATCACCCTCAACGAGATGCTCGACCGCCTGGAGGCCGGGCTCAACCACGAACGGCTGTTCATCGCCAACGCCAGCCACGAGCTGCGCATGCCGCTGGCCGTCCTCAAGGCCGAGCTGGAGGTGTCTCTGCGCGAGCGCGGCGACGCGCAGCACCTGCGCGCCGCGATGGAATCGGCGATCGAGGAGACCAACCGGATCGCCAAGCTGGCCGAGGATCTCCTTCTGCTCGCGCGCGCCGAGGACGGCACCCTGCCGATCGAGCCCCACGACCTGCCGGTGCAGGAGCTGATCGCCGACCTCGGCGCGCGGTTTGCCCCGATCGTCCGCGATGCCGGCCGTCAGCTCAACGTCGACCCCGAGGCCGTCGCGGCCGACATCACGATCCATGCCGATCCCCACCGGCTCGAGCAGGCGGTCGCCAACCTGATCGACAACACGTTGCGCTACGGCGCCGGACCGATCACGTTCACGGCCCGGATCGCCGGCGGGGCGGTCGAGATCCACGTCTGCGACCGCGGCGACGGGTTCAGCGACTGGCTGCTGCCGCGCGCCTTCGATCGCTTCAGCCGCGCCGACCCGGCGCGCCAGCGTGGCGGCGTCGGGCTGGGCCTGGCCGTGGTGCGCATGATCGCCCACGCCCACGGGGGCGGCGCCGGCGCGCGCAACCTCCCGGGCGGCGGCGCCGACGTCTGGCTGGCGGTTCCGGTGAGTCAGCGGGCGGCGGCGATTCCCGACTGACGGCCCTCCCAGGCCTCATCCGCCAAGATCTACCCATGGCCACCGAGCTCCCGGCGCTCATCTCCCGGCTCGACGCGACGATCGGCAACGGAGTGGAGGCGGCGGTCCGTCGCAAGCACGCCCGTCGCCTGCGCCGCCTCGGCTGGTCGCGAGCGCTTGACCCCCCGGGCGATCAGCTGTGGGCCGACGGAGACCCGCCACCGCGCTCCGGCTGCCAGCTCGACGTGCTCATCGACGGCGAGGAGGCGTTCGCCGCCATCGCCGAGGCGATCGCCGGCGCCCGCGAGTACGTGCACATCACCGGCTGGCACTCGGCCGCCCACCTCGAGCTCGTCCGCGGGGACTCACCGGTCATGCTCGGCGCGCTGCTGGCCGAGACGGCCGAGCGCGTCGACGTCCGCCTGCTCGCGTGGGCCGGCGCGCCGGTGCCGGTGTTTCATCCGTCGCGCAAGGAGGTGACGGCCGGGCTGGAGACGCTCACCCGCCAGACGCGGATCCGCTGCGAGCGCGACCCGCGCGAGCATCCCTTCCACTGCCACCACGAGAAGACGCTGATCATCGACGGGGAGGTGGCGTTCGTCGGCGGGATCGACATGACCGACTTCGGCGGCGAGCGCAACGACTCCAGCCGCCATGCCGCGCTCCGCCGGCTCGGCTGGCACGACGTCGGCACCCGGCTCCGGGGCCCCGCCGTGGCCGACGTGCGCGATCACTTCGCCCTGCGCTGGAAGGAGGTCACCGGCGAGACCCTGCCCGGCGGACCGCTCCCGGCCCCGTGCGGCGAGCACACCGTCCAGGTGATCCGGACCGTCGCCGAGGACATGTACGAGCGCGTCCCCCATGGTGACTTCCGGATCCTCGAGAGCTACGTCCGAGCCCTGCGCAGCGCCCGAGAGTTCATCTACCTCGAGAACCAGTTCCTGTGGGCGCCCGAGATCGTCGATCTGCTCGCCGCCAAGCTGCGCGACCCTCCGAGCGACGAGTTTCGGATCGTCGTCGTGCTGCCCAGCAAGGCCAACAACGGCCAGGACGACACCAAGGGTCAGCTCGGCGTCCTCGTCGACGCCGACGACGGCGCCGGCCGGCTGCTGGCGGCGACGCTGCGCTCGCGCAGCGCGGGACGCGAGGACCCGCTGTACGTGCACGCGAAGGTGGGGATCGTCGACGACCGCTGGCTGACGATCGGCTCGGCCAACCTCAACGCCCACTCGCTGCTCAACGACACCGAGATGAACGTCGCCACCGACGATCGCCGCCTGGCCCGCGAGACGCGGCTGCGCCTGTGGGCCGAGCATCTGGAGACCGACCTGGCGACGATCGCCGACCGGCCGCCCCACGCCGTCGTCGACGAGCTGTTCAAGCCGATCGCCAGCGAGCAGCTCGAGCGCCGGCGGTCCGGCGCGCCTCCGACCCATCGCCTGCTCGCCCTCCCCGGCGTGTCGCGGCGCTCACGGCGGCTGCTCGGTCCCCTCCAGGGGCTCGTCGACGACGGCTGACGGCGCGCCCGGCCGCTAACCGACGCGCAGCCGCTCGACGACGCGCGACATCGTCAGGCCCGGTTGCGGACCCCCATCGATCGCGAACACGAGCGGGCCGTCGACGACGAGACCGAGGCCGTGGCGGGGCACCGGCAGGTCGCCCATCCGGCTCCACTGGCCGGTGCGCAGGTCCAGCCGGTCGACCTCGGGCACCGTGCTCGCGCCGTCCTCGCCGCCGACGGCGAGGATCGCGTTGCCGACCGACACCGCCTGAAAGCCGGCTCGGGCCACCGGCAGCGGGCTCATCTGCTGCCACGCGCTCGCGCCCGGCCGGTAGCGCTCCACGTCGGTGCTGCCCACGCCCGAGACGCGGCCGCCGAGCACCCACACCGCGCCGCCGGCGGCGACCGCCGCCACGTGCTCGCGGGCGTGGGCCAGCGACGGTCCGAGCGTCCATCGGCCGGTGTCGAAGTCGAAGATGGCCAGGGTCGACAGTGCGGGGGTCGTGTCGTTGCGCCCGCCGGCGACATACAGGCGGTGGCCGAGGATGGTCGCCCCCGCCGCCGCGCGGGCGAGCGGGGCGTCGGGCATCGCCGACCAGCGTCCGGTGGCCGGGTCATAGCGCCAGAAGCCCCGCACGGCGCCGGCGCTCGTGTCGCTCGACTGCGAGTAGCCGCCGACGACGTACAGGCGACCGGCGTAGCTGACCGCGCTCATGTGGTTGAGCGCTTGCGGCAGCGGCGCCACCGTCTTCCAGTGCTCGGTCGCCAGATCGAGCCGCTGCACCTCGGCGGTCGTGTGCCCGGTGGCGTCAAAGCCGCCGACCACGTACACCGTGTTGCCGATCCGTGCCGCCGATACCTCCCCCCGCGAGGACGGCGACTCGGGGAGGCTCGTCCAGCGACCGACCGGGATGCCGGCCAGCGGCAGCGCCGGCGCCGCCACGGCTCGCGCCGCCGCCCGCTTCCGCGTCCTCGCCACCGGCGCCGCCGTGCTCGCCTGATGCCCCTTCGAGGAGCCGCCCGTCGAGGCGACGATCACCACGAGCAGGACGACGACCACGCCGAGCGCGGCCAGGGCGGTGAGGCGCCGGCGTCGATACGGCGCGGCGGAACGTGCACTCATCCCCGCGGGTTCTAGAGCACCAAGATGAGAGAGGGCTGAAAGCCCAGCTATCGAAGTGAAAGCCCAGCTATCGAACGAGGCCAAGCCGACGCGCCCCCCAAGCGGCTCCGCGCCCCAGCGGCACGGGGATGCGGCCGGGGGCACCGCTGCCGCCGCCCTTGAGTCGTCTGCGATGAAGCGCTGCGTACCCCAGCAGGAGGGGGCGGCGGCAGCGGTGTCCCCGGCCGGCATCTAGCGGCCCAGCAACCCCCACACCGAGCCCAGCAACTGGGCCGCGTCGAGGTTGTGCGCGAGGCTCGACCCGAAGCCGGCCAGTCCCACGTCGACGACGACCCCGCGCCCCAGCCGGTAGCCGACGACGCTCGGCTGGGCGTTGCTGGCGCCGGCCGCGGAGACGATCGTGGCCGGCGGCGACACCGAGGTGATCGGCTGGTAGGCGCGATAGCCGCGCAGGGCGCCCGACGTGCCGCGGAAGATGTTCAGGCCGTCCTTGTCGACGAGGACGAGCGTGCCGCGGGCCGGCACGAGGCGCCCCGGGCGGGCGAGCAGATCGTCGGTGGCGTGCGGGGGCTCGGATCGAGCGCCTGGGCGCCGGTGATCGTGACCGAGCGCCGCAGCGAATCGATCCCGAGCGAGAGCACGTGGCCGCCGCGCTGCACGAAGGTGCTCAGGGTGGAGCCGAACGACGCGGGCAGCCAGCGCTCGTCGCCGGCGAGCACGACGCCGTGGCGGCCGGCCAGCGACGGGCCGACGTTCCCGAGCAGGCCGAGGTCGGTCGTCAGATCGAAACCCAGGTGCGCGTCGCGCAGGTGGGCGACGAGCCCCGCTTCGTCGGCGAAGCCGGCCGGCAGGCCGGTGACCAGCGGGCGGGCGAGCCGGATCGGCTGTCCGGCGGTGAGCGTGTTGGGGATCCCATCGCCGTCGTCGTCGACGGGGTTCTCGCCCTGCCAGGTGAGGGCCGGGAGGACGACGAGCACCTTCGCGCGACCGGCTCCCCGCGGCGCGCTGGCGACGAGCGGCACGATCGTCCGGTGCGCGCCCCAGCGCAGCGCCAGCTCGTAGAGCCCCGGTCCGGCGCCGGGTAGCCGGACCGCGAGCGTGTGCTGGCGGGAGGCGCCCGAGCGCAGCACCGGCTGGGCTCCGGCCCGGCGCAGCGCCCAGAAGTACCGGTGCTGGCGGGCGTCGACGTCGACGGTGGCGCTCGTGCCGGCGGGGACGGGGGTCAGCGGCGGCTGGGCGGCGAGATAGCGCACCGTCACGCCGGCGTGGGCGGTCGACCCCAGGACGGGCGGCAGGCGGCTCGGAAAGCGCGCCGTGTTGCAGGCCGCGTCGGTCAGCGCCAGCCCGATCAGGTAGGTCCCCTGCGGGGCCGGGGCGCCCCCGGTCAGGGTGCCGTCCCACACCGTGCGGCCCTGCTTGGTCGTGGCGTTGAAGCTCTTGACGAGCACCGGGCCGCCCGGCCGGTCGGTCTGGTAGACGAGCACGCGCGGGCGGCGGTGCCCGGCGCCGGTGTAGCGCACCGTCGCTCCGGCGCTGCCCGGCGCGGGGATCAGAGTCGGCGTGACCCCGGTGACGGTGAGCGCCGGCGCCCGGCGCTCGACGGTCACGGTCACGGCGCCCGACCGGCTGGGGATGAGCAGCGTGCGCCCCTGATGGATGAGCGAGACGCGGATGTTGTAGGTGCCGTCGGGGGCGATCGCCCCGCTGGACGTGCGCCCGTCCCAGGTGAAGGTGCTGCGGCGGTTGATCGACATATGGCGACCGGAGGCCAGGGTGTCGATGATCGCGCCGTTCTCGTCGACGATGTAGACGTCGACGTCGTCGGCGCGGTGCAGCAAATAGAACGAGATCTGCATCCGCCGGAAGCTCACCGGCACCGGGACGCCGAGGTGGTTGGGCAGCCGGCAGGTCTGGCCGTTGACCGGGTTGATCGCAGCGGGCCGCGCCGCCGGTGAGCCCGCGATCAGCGGCGTGGTCACCTTCAGGTGCTGCGTGACGAAGAACGCCCCCACGGTGGCGATCACCAGCGCGACGAACGCCGCGACCGGCAGCTGCCTCACAGCGATACCACCGCCACGTTCGGCACCGTGAAGTCGTGGAAGGCATCGAGCCCCCGCGGGTCCCGGGCGCACAGCATCACCCGGATGCTCCCGCCGTGACAGACCACGAGCGCCGGCAGCGGCCCCGCGGCGTGGATGTCCTGCAGCGCCGCGGTCACGCGCTGCTGCTGCTCGAGCAGCGACTCGCCCTCGGGGAAGCGGAAGCCGGCGCCGCCGCGCCGCCACGCGTCATAGAGCTCCGGCTCGTCGCGCTGGACGTCCTGCATCAGCAGCCCCTCCCACCGGCCCCGGTAGCCCTCCCGCAGCCGGGCGTCCCGCGTCGGCGCCAGGCCGATGCGGGCCCCGACGATCGCAGCCGTCTCCCGCGCCCGGCGCAGATCCGAGGACCACAGCGACGCGATCGGCGGCGACAGGGCGGCCACCTTCTCGGCCAGCTCGACCGCCTGGCGGCGTCCGGTGTCGTTGAGCGGCGTGTCGGTGAAGCCCTGAAAGCGCAGCGGCGCGACGTTGTCGTTGGTCTCACCGTGACGGGCGAGGCGGACGCCGCTGAGGTCCATCGCCGGCGTCCTACTCGGGATCAGGGTGGGCGACGGCCGTGTCGGCGCGCAGCCCGACGCGGATCGTCTCCAGCGAGAGCGTCTCCTCGGGGGAGATGTTCCCGAGGTTGACGTCGTGACCGACGCGGCGCACGAACCACACCTGCTGATCCTTGAGCGGCGCCTCGAAGAGCACCTTCTCGGCGGGAATCGCGTGGAGGATCTCGTCGATCAGTCCCATCCGGACCTCGCCGTCGTGACGGAAGATGCCGGTGCGGCCGCTCTCGCGCGCCTCGGCGATCACCTTCCACGCGCCCGCTTCGAGCTCGGACTCGATCTGCTCGACCCAGCGGTAGGGAGCCATGATCCGCGTGTCGTCCTTGGAGCCGACCTCGGAGAGGACGGTGAACTCCTGAGCGAGGGTGGAGATCAGCTCGAGCTTGCGGTCGTGCTCCATGTTGATCGTCCCGTCGGAGATCTCGATGTGGTCGAGGCCGAGCTCGTGCAGCCGGGCGACGAGCGCGTCGAGCCGGTCCTGGGCGATCGCCAGCTCGGTCAGCGTTCCTCCGAACATCGCCGGGATGCCGTGCTCCTTGTAGCGGGCCAGCTTGGCCTCGAGGTTGCCGGTGACGATCGCGGTGCCCCAGCCGAGCTTGACGAGATCGATGAACTCGCCGGCCACCTCGAGCATGCCCTCGACGCCGGCGACCGACAGCCCCGAGTCCAGGACGTGGGTGATGCCGTTCTGGCGAGGCTTGGTCGTGCGCTGGGGAAGCTTGAGCAGATCCTTCATGGCGATCCTCTCGGGGACGGAGGGGACGAGGCTAGGCGTTCGACGCGAGGTCGGTGCCCACGGTCACGACGACCTGGGCGGAGCACGACGTGGAGGAGCCGTTACACGCGACCGTGCGGTTGTTCGGGTCGACGGCCTGCACGGATGCCGACCCGAGCTTCAGCGACTTGGCCACGGCGAGGGCGTCGCGCTTGTCGTTGGGCAGATAGCCGACGATCGTCGTGTTCTGCGTCTGGTCGGTGGCGGTGGCGACACTGCCCGGCTTGAAGCCGGCGGCCGTGAGCTTGGAGCTGATGTCATGGGCGAGGTTCGGCGTCGAGGTGCCGTTGAGGACGGCGACCGTGACCGAGGCCGGCGTGACCGCGGTCGAGGTCCTGGCCCGGCGCGGGTGGGTGCTCGGAGTGCTCGCGCTGTGCGCAGGGCGATTGGCGGCGGTCGTCGTACCGCTGCCGCCGCTGGAATTGTTGATCACGAGGAACGCGCCGACGGCGACGACGACCACGAGTGCGACGGCGAGCACGATGGCTCCCCGGGAGATCCGCGACCCGCCTGCGCGCTGACCGCCGCGCCGACGCTGACTGGTGCCGGCAGCGGGAGGACGGCCGGCGGCCGAGCGCAGCGGGAGCCGCTCGCGGCCGCCCATCGTCTGCCCGGCGCTCGCCGGCGGGGGGGCCGGCGGGAGGCGATCTCCGTTGGCGCCGCCCGCGGCGGTGGAGGGCGGCGGGGCCGGCGGATCCATGACGGCGGCGCTCGTTGCCGCGGTCGCGGCTCCGCTCGCCTCCGCGGCGGCCGGCGAGCGGCTGGCGCGAATCGCGATCCGCCCGTCATCGGCAGCGGGAATGAGCCGCGTGGCGGCGGACAGCGCGGGGGCACCGACCCCGGCGGGGGCGCCCGGGAACGCGGCTATCGCCCCGACGGGCGGGCGGGCGGGATCGAGGGTGCGGCCGGAGACCGGCGCGGCGGCGCCGGTGCGAGCGGCGGCCGCCGGGGCCGCTGCCGCGGCGGCGGGCGCGGCGGCCGCGGCCGGAGCCGGAGTGGGTTGCGCGTACCCGCGGGCAGCGGCCGCTGCAGGAGCCGAGGCGGGCGCCGGAGCGGCGGCGGGCCCCGGGCGCGACCGCGACAGCTGGTCGACGTACTGCTCGAGGCGATGCAGCGCGTCCTCGGCGTCGTTGGCCCGCTCGCGCAGGTTCGCGGTCTCCCGCGCATGGGCGAAGAACAGCAGCACGACGATGGCCAGGCCGATGATGGCGGCAAAGCCGGCGTCGGCTCCCACCGTCGAGATGAAGTGGTGAACCGAGAGGGCGTACGGGATCGCTCTCATGATCAAGCGGGCAGTTTAAGGGGCGGGGTGGGCGGTTTCCGTGATCGCGCCCGCGGGTCGGGTGACACGTGCGCCGGACAGCTCCGCTACGTGCTTCGCCAGCGCCGCCGCGTCACCTTCCAGGACGAGCAGGTTGATGTCGGCGAACGTCCGTTGCACCCACTCGGGATCCAGCGGATCATGGTCAGCCCGCAGGATCCGCTCGGCGGGGGTCGGCTGCGGCCGCTCGTGCGTGTCGAACAGCTCCTCGGAGAACTTCTCGCCCGAGCGCGCGCCCACGATCTGGATCGCGATATCGCGTTCGGGCTCCAGTCCCGAGAGCCGGATCATCGTCTCGGCCAGCTCCGTGATCTTGACCGGCTCGCCCATCTCGAGCACGAAGATCTCGCCGCTGGAGTTGCTCAGCGAGCCGGCGCGGATGATCAGCTGCACGGCCTCCGGGATCGTCATGAAATACCGCGTCATCCGCTCGTCGGTCACCGTCACGGGGCCTCCGGCGGCGATCTGGCGGCGGAAGATCGGCACCACCGAGCCCGAGGAGCCGAGCACGTTGCCAAAGCGGACGGTGGCGTAGCGGGTGCCGGGGTGATTGGCCGCCTCGGCCTCCACCGCCCATTCGGCGAGCGCCTTGGAGGCGCCCATCACGGTCGCCGGCTTCACCGCCTTGTCGGTCGAGACGAGGACGAAGTTCGCCACGCCGAGCTCGCCGGCGATCCGCGCCACCAGCCGCGTGGCCAGGGCGTTGTTGCGGATCGCCTCCACCGGGTTGGACTCCATCATCGCCACGTGCTTGTAGGCGGCAGCATGGAAGACGACCGCCGGCCGGTACTCGGCGAACACCTCGCGCATCCGCTCCTCTTCCTTGCAGTCGGCGAGCACGGGCCACGCCATGCGCACGTGGCGGTCCTCCTCGAGCTCACGCTGGATCTCGAACAGGTTGTCCTCGGCGTGGTCCACGAGCACCAGCCGGTGCGGGCCCACGCGGGCGATCTGGCGGCACAGCTCGGCACCGATCGAGCCGCCCGCGCCGGTCACCAGGACCGTCTGGCCCCGCAGGTAGGCGCCGACGCGCTCGAGCTCTTCGCGCACCGGCTCGCGGCCCAGCATGTCCTCGACGCGGACCTCGCGCAGCTGCCGGCTGACCCGCAGCTGGCCGGATCCGTCGCGCAGCAGCTCGAACACGGTGGGGGTCGTTCGCACCGGGATCCCGCGCTGCCGGCAGGCGGTGACGACCCGAGCGCGCAGCGTCCCCGGCGCCGAGGGGATCGCGATCACGACCTCTTCGGGCTCGACCTCGTCGAGGACCCGGTTCAGATCGGCGACGCGGGTGGTCCCGAGCACCTTGAGGCCGTGCTCGTCCTTGACCCCGCGCATCCGGGGATCGTCATCGAGGAAGCCGACGGGGCGCAGGCCGAGACCGGGGTTGCGCATCAGCTCGCGCACGACCAGGCGGCCCCCCTCGCCCCCGCCGACGATCAGCACGTTGCGGGCCCCCTTGCCGGGGGTGATCGGGCGCACGCGGCCGTCGGTGATGAGCTGCACGATGAACCGCGCGCCGACGAGCAGCGCCAGGGTCAGCAGGAAGAACAGGGCGATCACGCTGCCGGGGAGCGGGACGGCGGTCGAGGGGCCGGGCCGGTTGGTGTAGGTGGTCCGCAGCTGGAGATGGTGGTGGAAGTGCAGGTGCCCGATGCGCTGCGTCGTGGGCGCCGTCACCGGGTGCAGGAGGGCGATCACCCCGACGAACACGACCGTCGCCACGACCACGGCCTTGAGCACCGCCTCGTAGTCACGCTGGCCGACGAACTTCCACAGCCGCTGATACTGGCCGAACGCCGTCAGCGCGATCAGCGTGACCGCGACCACCCACACGATCGTGGCGTCGAGCAGGTGCTCGTAGCGGTGCCCGGAGGGACTGCGGAAGCTTCCTTCGAAGCGCAGCCAGAAGGCGAGGAAGTACGCGAGCGCGACCAAACCTCCATCGACCACCAGCTGGGGCAGCGCATGGCGGTGAACGGGGAAGGCCGCGGATCTGATCCGTCGGCGCATGCGCCGCAAGAGTCTAGTGGCGAACGCCCCGGCCTCCGTCCCGGGACCGGTGGGGGCCGGGAGGCCCCGGCTGCCCGGCTATCCCGGGAGGGGGGAGTCGGGGACCGGCGGGATCGGCTTGGGCGCGACGTGGTTGGGCACGAGGACCCCGCCGGGATGTCCCTTGGTGACCGCGTAGACGGCCTTCATCCCCTGGCAGGAGGTGACCTTGGAGGCGTAGGTGTGCCACGGGTAGGTGGCCCAGCCGTTGGGCAGTTGGGTGAAGAGCACGATCGGGTGCCGGAGATGCAGCTCGAAGTTCGGGCGGTGGCCGAGCACCCCGACGTTGCGGTGCACCAGCCACGCGAGGATGGAGACGAACTCGACGTTGGTCACCGGCTTGCCGCAGCGCAGGACGGCGTCGCGTCCGCCGAGCCGGTCGATGGTCGTGGTGAGACGGCCGATCTCAGTGGTGCGGACGCGCTCGTGGCGGATGTCCTTGTGCTCGTTGCGGATCCGGGAGACGGCGCCGGGAGCGAGCGCCAGCACGAGCACCGCTGCCACGGCGACGCCCGACCACGTGGGCAGCCGCAACCGGGACGGGATCTCCCGCAGGGCCCATCCGAAGGCGATGCCGGCGAGCACGATCGCCACCACCGCGGGCGGGAAGATGTAGCGGGGCACCGCCGGCCAGCCGTGCAGCGCGAAGGCGATCTCCACGATCAGCCAGATCACGATGCCGACGGCCAGGCCGAGGACGAGCAGGTAGTTGTGCCGATCCTGGAGCTCGGCCGGGTCGGCGCCCTCGTCGGTGCGCCCGGCGCGCAGCGCTCGCCAGCGCAAGCCGGTGGCCCGCAGCCGGTAGCCGGCCCAGGCGATGGCGGCGAGCGTGAACACCCACACCGGCCACAGATTGAGTGTCTTGAAGCGGTCGATGGTGCCGATGATCTTGTTCTGGTGCAGCTCACGGGGTGAGCCCTGGGCGAGGTCCCCGGCGACGAGCGGTCGCCCGTTGGTGATCGTCGGGATGCCGAACCACAAGAAGACGAGGAGGAACGCACACACCGACAAGAAGATCCGCATGTCGGGCCGCTTGATCCAGCACCACAGGCCGTAGAGCCCCAGCACCGGCCACACCTCGGGACGGCCGAGACCGGCGAGCAGCAGCATCGCGATCACCCAGCGGCGATGGCCGTTGATGTGGAAGTCGATCGCGGCCAGCACCATGGTGACGATCATCGGATCGGACTGGACGCTGAACACGTAGTGCATGTAGCTGTTGAGCGCGCCGTTGATGTTGTCCTGGATGCCGTACATCCCGAGGCCGGCGAACAGCGCGGCGGCGATCGCCGCATAGCGGTAGCGCGCGTCGTGCGTCGGGTTGACGACCCGGTAGGCGATCCGGCCGGCGAAGATCGAGCCGGCGAACGCGGCGGCCTCGGCGGTCACCATCCACAGCCACAGCGAGAAGTGACCGAACAGGGCATACGGCACCGTGAACAGCAGCGGCAGGGGCTTCCATGAGGGCGCCCCGCCCAGGTCGAGGTGCAGATGCAGCGTCTGATAGCCCCAGATCAGCCATCCGTAGGGGTCATAGCCCGGACGGGTGTTGGTGACGCGCACGATGATCGCCGAGAGGACGATCACGCCCACGCCGACGAACCACCAGATGTGGCGGCGCAGGAACGACTCGGTGCCGGGCTCGGGCTGCGGGGGCTGACCGTCCCCGGAGGTGGAGATTTGCGGCGTCTCTAGCGTGGTGTCAGACACGAGGAGGCCACGACGGTACCAGCAGGCACGCCCGACGCCGGCCGTCGATTCGCCGTTAAGTCGACGCTAACCGGCTTCTCATCGGCGCGCACAGGCGCTCGACGAGCCCCGCGGGATCGCGCCGGATGCGTTCGGGGAGGCCGGCACCGGGCTCGCGCTTGACGAGCGTCACCTCGTCGGGGTCGTGCAGTTGGCGCAGACGGCCCTCGGCGATCAGCCGCTCGTCGACCGCCCCCAGGCGGCCCTCGAACACGGTGAAGACGGGGGTGCCGAGCGCCACCGCCTCGCGGTTCATCGTGCCCCCGGCGGAGACGACGAGGTCGGCGAAGGCGATCAGCGATTGCGAGTCGATCGCGCGCTCGGGGACGATGAAGCCGCCGGCCGCCGTCAGCTGGGCGCGCTGCTCGGGGGTGCGCGGCAGGACCACCGTCTGGCCGGCGCGCAGGCGCTCGAGGACCCGGCCGAAGAGATCGTTCTCGAAGCGGTGATACAGCGATACCGCCGGCGGCGTGCGCACGACGGCGATCGGGCGCGCCCGGTCGAGCCCCAGCTCGTCCAGGACCGCCGCGTCGGGGGTGAAGTCGGCCAGGTAGTACTCCTCCTTGAGGCCGGGATAGGCGTGCAGCTTGCCGCGAGCGCCGTATCGATACAGGCGTTCGGGAGGGATCGCGTCGGGGACGACCACCCCCTGGGCGAGACGGCAGTTGACGGTGTGCTGGACGGTCGCCCACTCGTAGTCGAACGTCGTCGAGCAGGGGATCCGCAACACGGCGGCGGCGACCGTGATGTCGTTGGAACCGTGCCCGATCGCGAGGTCAAAGCCGCGGGGGCGAGCCCACCGCGCCAGCTGCGCGGAGCGGACGGCGAGGCCCCGCGCCTTGTCGAGCAGGCCGGCCCCGCGATGGCGGCCGATCTCGGTGTGCTCGATCCCGAAGCGGTCACACAGCTGCAGCGTCTGGGCGAAGTCGCGCGCGGTCACCTGCACCTCGTGGCCCTCGGCCCGCAGCCGTTCGATCACCGGCCGCAGCACGAGCACGTGGGGCGAGTTGGTGAAGTCGACCCAGACGCGCACGGGGCAGCCGGTTCGCTTCGCTACGCCGCGCCGGCGATCGCCGCGACGACCTCATCGGCCTGGGCGGGGCCGAACACGGGGCTGATCGGGAGCGCGACGTTGCCGGCGGCCAGGGCGTCGGTGACCGGCAGCGGGGGCTGATCGACGACGAACGACGCCATCGCGGGCTGGCGATGCAGCGGCACGCGGTAGTAGGGACGGGCGCCGACCCCGGCGTCGGCGAGCGCGCGCAGCAGCGCGTCAGCGCGGGGATGGGTGACGGCGTAGAGATGCCAGGCGGGGGTGGCGTCCTCGGGAACGACCGGCACGGTGACGTGGTCGGCCAGGCCGGCGTCGAGGTAGGCCTGCGCGCCGGCGCGGCGGCCGTCGCACCAGCTGTCGAGCTCGGGCAGCAGGACGCGGAGGATCGCGGCCTGCAGCTCGTCCAGCCGCGAGTTGTACCCGACCTCGGTGAACGTCTCCTTGTCATAGGAGCCGTGGAAGCGCAGCGCGCGGGCGGTCTGAGCGATCGCCTCGTCGTCGGTGGCGATCGCCCCGCCGTCGCCGAAGCAGGGCAGGTTCTTGGATGGGTAGAACGACAGCGTGGCGACGTCGCCGAGCGCGCCGGCGCGCCGCCCACCGAGGGCCGCCCCGGCGGCCTGGGCCGCGTCCTCGAGCACGGGCAGGCCGAACTCGTGACGCAGCTGCGGGGTCGGCGCCGGCACCCCGAACAGGTCGACGGCGATGAGCGCCGTGGTCGCCGGGGTGATCGCGGCGCCGACGGTGTCGACGGTGACGTTGCGGGTGGCGACGTCGACGTCGCAGAACACCGGCCGGGCGCCCACGTCGGCGACCGCCTCGGCGGTGGCGTAGAACGTCAGGGAGGGCAGCACCACGTCGTCGCCGGGCCGGACCCCGAGCGCCCGCAGCGCGATCACCAGGGCGTCGGTCCCGTTGGCGACGCCGACGACATGACCCACCCCCAGGTACTCGGCCAGCTCTGACTCGAACGCCCGCACTTCGGGCCCGAGCACGAATTGCCCCGAGGCGACGACCCGCGCGATCCGTTCCATGATGGTCGGGCGCAGCGGCGCCAGCGGACTGTCGGTGTCAAACAGCGCAACGGTCATCGGTTTTGCACCCTATCTCTCACCCTGTATTCACGGGCTGACGCTAGGCTTGGCGCCGGTGTTGCTCGTCCACGCCTCGCTCACCGAGCCGCTCGTCCGGCTCGCCACGCACCTCATCGCTGACCTCGGCCTCGCCGGCGTGGCGTTGCTGACGCTGACCTCGGGCGTGATCGGCGTGCCCGGCACCGAGCCGACGATGCTGTTCGCCGGCTTCGACGTCTTCCAGGGCAACCTGACGCTCGCCGGGATCGTCATCGCGGGGGTCATCGGCGACATCGCGGGCGCCTCCATCGCCTACGCCATCGGCTACTTCGCCAGCCAGGAACTGCTCGAGCACCAGGGGAAACTGCACATCAGGCAGGGCAGCATCGAGCGCGCGCACCGCTGGTTCGATCGCTACGGCGCGCCGGTGATGGTCGTCACCCGCCTGCTGCCGTTCGTTCGCGCCGCCTTCCCGTACGCCGCCGGCGTCGCCCGGATGTCCTACTGGCGCTGCATGGCGGCGGCCACGCTCGGCTCGATCATCTGGATCGGCGGCCTCGGCCTGCTCGGGCGCGGGGTCGGCAGCCAATGGCAGACCTGGCGCCACCACCTGGAGTACGTCGACTACGTCGGAGTGGTGGTCGTGGTCGCGGCCATCGTCTACCTGATCGTGCGCCGGGTGCGCAGCCGGCCGTCGGAGCCCGGAGCGGGTGAGACCGGTCCCGGCGTCGGCGGGGCCGGCGGCGCGGTCGATGCCCTCCCCGACTGACGGGGCGGGCCCGACCGCTTCCACCCCTCCTGGGGCCGCCACGCCGCCGAGTCTGCGCCGCGCGCTCGCGCTCGGCGCGCTGCACGGGCCGGCCGAGCTTTTGCCGATCTCCTCCTCGGGGCACATCGCGCTCATCCCGTGGCTGCTGCACTGGGAGCGCGACGATGCCGATCCGGAGCTGCGCAAGGCCTTCGAGGTCGCCCTGCACGCCGGAACGGCGGCGGCGCTGCTGATCACGCTGCGCTCCGAGGTATCCGACGCGATGTCGGTGATGAGCCCCCGCCTGGTGTTTCACATCGCATTATCGTTCGCCCCCCCGGCGATCGCCGGCTACACGCTGGAGCGCCCGATCGAGCGGCGGCTGGGCACCCCGGCGACGATCGCCGCCGGCCTCACGTGTGGTTCGGTGGTGATGGCGTGGGCCGACCGCTCCCCGCAGCTGCGCCCCTCGACCGACGCCGGCTGGCGCGACGCCCTGTGGCTGGGCCTGGCCCAGACGTGCGCGCTCGTGCCCGGCGTCTCGCGCAACGGCGCCACCCTGGCCGCAGCCCGCCGGCGCCGGTTCACCCGCGCCGACGCCAACCGCCTGTCGCGCCACGTGGCCCTGCCGGTGATCGCCGGCGCGACCGTCCTCAAGACCGTCCGCCTGGCCAAGCGCGGCCTGCCGCCGGGCACCGCCCAACCGTTCGCCGCCGGCGCCGCCGCCTCGTTCGCCTCCACGCTCGGCTCGACGTGGCTGATCCGCCAGGTCGAGCGCGACCGCTCGCTGCTGCCCTACGCGGCCTACCGGCTCGCCCTGGCCGGCGTCGTCGTCAACCGCCTGCGCCGACGCCGATGACTCTCCGGCGGGTGTAGGACAATGGCCCGATGAGCGACGCCTACGCTGCCGCCGGGGTCGACACCCATCAGGCCGACCGGGGCGTCGAGGCCCTCGTCGAGGTGCTGCGGACGATCGACCCCGGCCGGCCGTCGCTCGCCGTCCCGCTGCCCGGCCACTACGCCAGCGTCATGCGGATCGCCCCGAACCTCGGGATCGCGCTCGCCACCGACAGCGTCGGCTCCAAGGTGATCGTCGCCGAGCAGACCCGGCGGTTCGAGACGATCGGGATCGACTGCGTCGCCATGAACGTCAACGACCTCATCTGCGTCGGCGCCGAGCCCGTCGCCCTGCTCGACTACATCGCCGTCGAGCGGGCCGACACCGAGCTGCTGACCGAGCTGGCCATCGGGCTGCGCGCCGGCGCCGAGCGGGCGGGCGTGGAGATCCCCGGCGGCGAGGTGTGCCAGATCCCCGAGGTCCTGCGCGGCCACCCCAGCCCCTACGGCTTCGATCTCGTGGGATCGGCGTTCGGGACGGTCGCGCTCGACGCGATCGTCGACGGCTCGCAGACCGCCCCCGGGGACGCGCTCATCGGCCTTCCGGCCAGCGGGGTGCACTCCAACGGGCTCAGCCTGGCCCGCCGGGCGCTGCTCGAGACCGGCGAGCTGCACCTCGACAGCACGCCGCCCGCGCTCGGTGGCCAGAGCGTCGCCGACGTCCTGCTGGAGCCGACCGTGATCTACGTGCGGGCGATCCTCGAGCTGCTGCGCTCCGAGATCCCCGTCCACGGTCTCGCCCACATCACCGGCGGGGGCCTGACCAACCTCCTGCGCCTCGGCGAGCACGTCGGTTTCGAGATCGCCGAGCCGCTGCCCGTGCCCCCCGTGTTCGAGCTCATCGCCGAGCTTGGCCGGGTCTCGGTCGTCGAGATGTGGGAGGTCTTCAACATGGGCTGTGGCTTCTGCGCCGTCGTCGGGGCCGAGCACGCCGCGGACGCCGCGGCGCTGCTCGCCACCCGCCATCCCGGGACGGCGGTCATCGGCCACGTCACCGACCGGGCCCGCCATGTCTCGGTGCCGCAGCTTTCGATCCTCGGAGATCCGGGAGGCCTGCGCGCCGCATAGCGGCATTCAGCGTCGCGCCCGCACGGCCGAGGGCGCAAAATACGACCCACGACATGAGCACTCTGCTCGGCACCAGTCTCAACGGCCGCTACCGGTTGGAGGCGCGGATCGGATCCGGCGGCATGTCGACCGTGTACCTCGCGACGGACGTGACGCTCGAGCGCCAGGTGGCGGTCAAGCTGATGAACCGCGAGGTGGCCTCGGACTCCGACCAGCTGGAGCGCTTCCGGCGCGAGGCCCGCGCGGTCGCCCAGCTCTCCCATCCGCACATCGTGGGCGTGATCGACGCCGGCGAGGATCTCGACCCCACCCACCCCCGCCCGTACATCGTGTTCGAGTACGTGGAGGGCGAGACGCTGAAGGAGCGGATCCGCCGCAAGGGCCGGCTGCCGATCCCCGAGGCGGTCGCCTACGCGATCGAGATCGCCCGCGCGCTCGGCGCCGCCCACTCCCGCCACATCATCCACCGCGACGTCAAGCCCCAGAACGTCCTCATCGATCAGGAGGGCTCGGCGAAGGTCACCGACTTCGGGATCGCCCGCACGCTGGAGGAGGACGGCCTGACCGCCGACGGCCGGGTGCTCGGCACGACCGACTACGTGTCGCCCGAGCAGGCCCTCGGCCAGCACGTGAGCGGCCAGTCGGACCTCTACTCGCTGGGGATCGTGCTCTACGAGATGCTCACCGGCGAGGTCCCGTTCAGCGGCGAGAACCAGGTGGCGGTGGCGATGAAGCACGTGCGCGAGGAGATCCCCGACGTGCAGCTCAAGCGGCCCGAGGTCTCGGCCGCCCTCGCCGCGGTGCTCGAGACGACGACGGCCAAGCGCGAGGCCGATCGCTACGCCGACGACACCGAGCTGATCGCGGACCTCGAGGATGTCCTGGCCCTGGAGACGGCCCGCGCCGGGAGCGTCACCGGCGAGGTCACGTCGGTGCTCCGCACGCTGCCCTCCACGGCTCAGCGGCGCGTCCCGCTCCGTCTGCGCCACCGGCTGGTCGTGGTCGGAATGCTGCTCGTGGTGGCGGCGATCGTCGCCGCGGTGGTCGCGTTCCTCGTCCCGCGCACCCACCACGGCGCCCCCCCGCTGCCCCAGCCGGCTCCCAAGCCGACCCCGATCCAGGTGACGCTGTGCAACTCGTGCGCGCACGACTACAACCCCGATGCTCTCTCGGGGCCCAAGAACCAGCATCCCAACACGGTCGGCCTGGCCATCGACGGCGACCGCAACAGCGCCTGGACGACCGAGACGTACCTGAACAACGCTCTCGGCAAGCCCGGGGTCGGGCTCTACGTCGACGCCAAGCCGGGGGTGGCCGCGGGCTCGATGGTGATCGATACCGCCACCCCCGGCTATGCCGTCACGATCTACGCCCGGAACACCGCGCCCGATCCCAACACCTTCGACAGCTCCTGGGTCAAGGTCGGCGCCGTCCCCAGCGTCCACCGGACCCAGACGGTGCAGCTGCGCACCGCGGGCACGCGCTACCGCTATTACCTGGTGTGGATCACCAGCCTCGGCAACCACGACCAGGTGGCCATCAACGAGATCGCGCTCTACCGCCGCTAGCCGGACTCACCAGGTGCGATCCGGCACCGGGCCTGCTGTGCCGGCCACCACCGCGGCCGCCACGGCGAGCATCGGGCGGGCGTGGGCGGCGAAGGCGAGCTCCTCGGGTGGCCGGGCGAGGTCAAACCAACGCGCCTCGAGCACTTCGTCGGGCTGCAGGGTCGGGGTCTGGGCCGGATCGTCGAGCTCGATCAGGTAGCAGCCGACGCTCGTGTAGGTGACGACGCCGTCCGGGGCGGGCGGGCCGTAGGCATCGATCCAGGTTCCGATGTAGGCCGTCGCCCGGCCGCGCAGCCCCGCCTCCTCGGCCAGCTCGCGCTCGGCGGCGTGCATCGGGTGCTCGTCGGCCTCGCAGAAACCCCCCGGGACATCCCACAGGCCGGCGTCGGGATCGCGGGCGCGGCGCAGGAGCAGGACCTCGCCGTCACGCACGACGACCGCCTCGCCGCACGGCTTGGGGTTGGCGTAGTGCGCCTCGCCGCACCCTGCGCAGACGACCGGCGGTGGCCCGGGCAGAGCCGCCGCGCACCGCCAGCAGTAGCGCGTCACGCTTCCGAGGCCCTACTTCGTGGTCGTCGTCGACGTGGTCGGCGTGCTGGAGCTCGATGTGGTGGTCGAGCTCGACGAAGACGACGAGGACCCGGGCACGTAATGGCCGACGACGATCGTCACCGTCGAGCCCTTCTTCTGCGACGAGTGGGCCGGCGGATCCTGCGAGATCACGACGTTGTTCTGAGTGCGGTCGCTCACGTCCTGGCTGGTGCGCACGACGTGGAAGCCCGCCGCCTGCAGCGCGCTGAACGCGCTGCCCGTCGGATCGCCGGTCACCGACGGCACGTTGACCGTCGGCGGGGCAGCCGCGACGACGATCTTGACCGTCGAACCGGCGGCCGCCTGGTGACCTCCGGCGGGGTCCTGGCTGATCACGTCGCCGGCGGTCGCCGAGCTGGAGGTCTGGGTCGACGGGTCGACGTTGAATCCCGCGGAGGTCAGCTGCGACGTGGCCGCCGACTGGCTGAGGCCGGTCACGTCGGGCACCGTCTTGAGCGGTTGACCCGAGGAGACGAGCAGCGTGACGCCCGTGCCCGGGGGCACCGATCGGGCGGCCCCGGGGTTGGTCCCGGTCGCCTCGCCGGCCTTGAAGGTCGACGAGCTCTGGGTCACGACATGGGTGACCTTGAGCCCGGCCCGCTTGATCTGCCGGGTGGCGGCCGCTTGGCTGAGCCCCTGCACCGATGGGACCGACACGTTGCTCTGCCCTCCCGACACCGTGAGGGTGACCGTCGAGCCCTCGTCGGCCCGCGTGCCCGCGCCCGGGTTCTCGCCGATGACGGTGCCCGCCGGCTTCTTGCTCGGGACGTTGATCACCGCCACCTGGAAGTGAGCGTTCTGGATCAGGGTGCGGGCCACGTTGAGCTGCAGGCCGGTCACCCTCGGGACCGGGGCCTGCTTGGGACGGCTGATGAAGTAGACGGCCACCCCCGCCCCCGCCACCAGCAGCGCGACCAGGAGAGCCCATGCCCACGGCACCCAGCCGGGGCGCCGCGCGGGCTCCTCCTCGTCCTCGTCGGGCGTGGCGTGCTCTCCGGTCCCGTTGCGCTCGTCGGCGGCCGCCGCCGCCGCCTCGTAGGCCGCGGCGGCCTCGGCGAGGGCCCCGGCGGTCGGCAGTCCGGCGGCTGCTCCGGCGGCGACCGCGGCCATGCTGGCGGTGTTCTGCCCCGCGGCGCCGGCCTCGATCGAGGCGCGGCAGTGCTCGAGCACCGTGATCAGCTGCTCGGCGTCGGTGGGGCGGTCACCCGGGTTCTTGTTCAGCGTCCACAGGACGGTCTGCTCCAGCTCGGGCGGAACCGCCGGGTTGATCGCGCTCGGCGGCACCGGCGCCTCGGAGACATGCTTGAGGGCGATCGTCACCGCGGCGTCGCCGTCGAACGGGACCCGTCCGGTCAGCATCTCGTAGAGCACGACGCCGATCGAGTACAGGTCCGACGAGGCGTTGACCGAGTGGCCCTGAGCCTGCTCGGGCGACAGGTACTGGGCGGTGCCCATGATCGAGCCGGTCTCGGTCATGTCCGAGGCGCCGGCGCGGGCGATCCCGAAGTCGGTGACCTTGGCGTCGCCGGCATCGTCGATCATGACGTTGTGGGGCTTGAGGTCGCGGTGGATGATCCCGCGGCGATGGGCGAAGCGAGCCGCCTTGAGGATCTGGATCGTGATGTCGATCGCGCGGATCGGGTCGAGCGGGGCCTCGTCGCGGATCAGCTGCTTGAGCGTACGGCCCGGCAGGTACTCCATGGCGATGTAGTACGTGCCGTCGTACTCGCCGCGGTCATAGACGCCGACGACGTTGGGGTGCTGCAGGCCGGCCGCCGCCTGAGCCTCGCGGCGGAAGCGCTCGACGAAGTCCGGGTCCTCGGCGAAGCGGCGATGGAGCAGCTTCAGCGCCACCTTGCGCCCGAGCTGCTGGTCCTCGGCGAGAAAGACGTCGGCCATGCCGCCCGCCCCCAGGCGCGAGACCACCCGGTAGCGCCCGTCGACCATCGTGTCGCGTGTCGGCTCGGGCATCAGCGGCGCGGGCTCACTTCCCGTCGGCGAGGAGCGTCTGTACGACCGCCTTGGCGATCGGGGCGGCGACCGTCCCCCCGAAGCCGCCGTTGGAGCGCTCCACGGTCACCGCGATCGCCACCTTGGGATTCTGAATCGGGGCGAAGCCGATGAACCACGGCTGGGTCTGGTTGGCCCCGGCCACGCCGACCGAGGCGGTCCCCGTCTTGCCGGCGAAGGTGATGCCCGCGCCGAGCTGGGCCGGGGTCCCCGTCCCCTCGTCGACGACCTTCTTCATCATCTGGGCGACCGCGTCGGCGGTCGAGCGCTTCATGACCTGATGCCACAGGGTCGGGGTGATCGTCTTCACCGTGCGTCCCGTCTGGTCGACCGCCTTGGTCCCCAGGTGCGGCTTCATCAGCCGGCCGCCGTTGGCGACCGCCGAGGCGACCATCGCCATCTGCAGGGGCGTGACCTCGAGGCCGCCCTGCCCGATCGCGATGCGGCCGATGTCCTCGTTCGGGCTCCCGGGCCGGAACGCCTTGCCCGTCGAGGAGACCGGGTAGCTGGAGGCCAGCTCGGCGCG
The DNA here is from genome assembly GCA_963744845.1 of uncultured Solirubrobacteraceae bacterium. Classification (GTDB taxonomy): domain Bacteria; phylum Actinomycetota; class Thermoleophilia; order Solirubrobacterales; family Solirubrobacteraceae; genus Palsa-465. The sequence goes on along the minus strand of CAVUVE010000001.1, from coordinate 461,742 downwards.
GGGCAGGTCGATGGGGGGCTTGGTGTAGAAGCCGAAGCGCTTCATGTAGTCGGTCATCGTGCCCCGGCCGAGCGCCTCGGCGACCTGGGCCCACACCGTGTTGACGGAGTAGGTGAGCGCGGTCGTCAGATCGATCGGGCCGAACGCCTGGTTGTTGTCATTCGAGAGCGGGACGCCGGAGATCGTCACCGGCGACTTGCCGTTGACGATCGAGTTCGGCGTGTACTTGCCGGAGTCGATGGCCGCCGTCGCGGTCACCACCTTGAACGTCGACCCGGGGGGATAGCGACCCTGGGTGGCGCGGTCGAGCTGGCAGGCGTCGCTGCACGGCGCCTGGGGGTGATTGTCGTCGTAGGTCGGGTTGGAGTACATCGCCAGCACGGCCCCGTTCTGCGGGTTGAGCGCCACCACCGAGCCCGGCCGGCCGGCCAGCTGCTGGCGGGCGACCGTCTGCGCCTTGGGGTCGAGCGCCGTGTACACGTCATCGCCGACCTGCTGGCTGCCGCCGAGCGGGCCGAACACCGAGCTCAGGCCGGTCTGGAGGCCGCGCAACTCCGGGCTGTAGGAGCGCTCCAGCCCGGCGGCCTGCCCCTGGCTCACGTTGGCGTACCCGACCGGCTGGGCGAACAACGGACCCTCCGGGTAGGTCCGGCCCCAGGTGCCGCCGCCGCGGGGCACCGAGCGCGCGAGCACGGCGCCGTCAGACGCGCGGATCGTGCCGCGCTTGATCCGCAGCTGGGCGATCAGAGCCCGGCTGTTGAGCGGATTTGCGTTCAGCGCCGACGCGTCGATCACCGTCCAGCGTGTCGTCCACACGATGAGCAGCGCGAACAGGACGATGACGAGCCCGAACAGGCGGACGATCTGGGCGTTCACGCTGTCTCCGGTCGCCGGGCGCGATCCGAGACGAGCAGCAGCAGCGCCAACAGCACGAAGTTGGCGACGATCGACGCCCCGCCATAGGAGATGAACGGGAGCGTCACCCCGGTGAGCGGGATGACCCGCGTCACCCCGCCGACGATCACGAACACCTGCAGCGCGAACACCGCCGAGAGGCCGGTGGCCAACAGCTTGGAGAACGAGTCGCGGGCCAGGGTGGCGGCCATGAAGCCGCGGTAGACGAACAGCAGGTACGCGAGGAGGACCGCGCATGCCCCGAACAGACCGACCTCGTTGGTGATGACCGCGTAGATCATGTCGGTCTGGGGGGCGGGCAGCAGGAACGCCACCGGATGGGTGCCGGGGATGGTCAGCACCGACTGACCGAACCCCTGGCCGAACAGCCCGCCGGCCGCCTGGGCGAAGATCCCGTTGGCGAGCTGATAGCTGCCCAGCGGAGCGTGGTAGAGCCGGTAGTCGAACGGATGCAGCCAGGACTCGAAGCGGCCGTTGATGTGGGCGACGTGGGTGCCGAGGAACCAGGCGCCGAGCGCGAATGCGGCCATCCCGACGACGACGAACGACAGCCGCCCCGTCGCCACGTAGAGGATTGCGATCAGCGCGCCGTAGAACATCAGCGAGGAGCCGACGTCGTGCAGGAGGACGAGGATCACCATCGCGACGCCCCAGATGACGAGCACGGGCCCGAAGTACTTCAGCGGCGGCAGGGTGACGCCGAGGATCCGCCGGGCGCCCATGACCATCACCTGGCGCGTGTCGCGCAGGTAGCTCGAGAGGAAGATGACCAGGCCGATCTTGGCGAACTCGGTCGGCTGAAAGACGACCGCGCCGGGGAGCCTGACCCCGAGGTAGGCCCCGTTGGCCTGGTAGCCCAGTCCCGGGAGACGGGGCAGCACGAGCAGCACGAGGGAGACGGCGACGATCGTGTAGCGGTAGCGCTCGAGCTTGCGGTAGTCGCGAAAGAAGACGATGGTGGCCGCGAACAGGATGAGCCCGAGCACGAACCACTGCGCCTGCTGGCGCGCCTGGGTGGCATCGATCCGGTAGACCATGACGATGCCGAAGCTGGCGAGCAACGCCACCAGGGGGAACATGTACGGGTCGGCGTGGGGAAGCGTGAAGCGGATGAAGATGTGAGCGGCCAGGCACAGGCCGAGGAAGATCGCCCCGTAGGTCAACGACACGTTGGAGAGAACGTTCTCGCGCTGGATGAACACCCCGGCGAAGCCGGCCGTGACCAGCAGCGCGGCCGGTATCAGGCCGAACAGCTCTCGGTTGCGGGCGCTCATCGACTGAGCTGACCACGTTCGGCAGCGCGCACCAGACCGATCGCATCCGCCTGCGACCGCAGGTTGTGGTTGAGCAGCTGCCGGCGGCGATCCGCGGGCACGGTGCTGACCGGGACGCCGGACACGTACACCTGCTCGTACAGGCGCAGTCCGAACGGCCCGTCGTAGGGCAGGCCACGGTAGACGGTGACGATCCCGTCGCTGTTGGTGCCGACGAAGAACAGCTCGCGGCTGGCCAGATAGCCCCCGCCGCCGAAGAGGAAGAGCACGATGAGGACCGAGATGAGGGCGACGACCGGCTTGAAGAACCGGCTCTGCCCGCGCCGGCGCTTCGGCGGTGGCGGGGGGCGCCCCTGGGTGCGAGCGAGCGGCGGCGTGGGGCGCGGGGCCTGGCCGGTTTGGGTCCGGGCGAACGCGGGAGGCGACACCGTGAGCGTGGCGCTCGCCGACGAGGAGGACCGCGATCCCGACTCCGGGCCGCGGTCGGGGACGGCCATGCCGACCTCCGTCGGCTGATCGTCGGCGATGTCGCCGCCGACGTCCTCCACGCGGAAGAGGACGACCGTGATGTTGTCGCGGCCGCCCGCGGCGTTGGCCTCGGCGATCAACCGCTCGCCGGCGGCATCGAGATCGGACTCGGAGCTCAGGACGGCAGCGATCTGGTCCTCGCCGATCATCGACGTCAGCCCGTCGGAGCACATCAGCACGACGTCGCCGGCGCGGACCGGGAAGGTCCAGGTGTCGACCTCCACGTCGTTCTCGACGCCCAGCGCCCGGGTGATGATCGAGCGCTGCGGGTGCTCGGCGGCCTGCGCCTCGGTCAGCTTGCCGCGCCGCACCAGCTCCTCCACCAACGAGTGATCCTGGGTCAGCCGGGTCAGCGATCCGTCGCGGAAGATGTAGGCGCGGCTGTCGCCGACGTGGGCGACCGCGAGGTCGGCGTCGTCGAGATAGGCGGCGGTCAGCGTCGTTCCCATGCCGGCCTGCTCGTGCGCGGACTGGGCGGTCTCGTAGATGCGCCGGTTGGCCGACTGGACGCGGTCGGCGAGGCGCTGCTCGGGCGTGCCCTCGTCGGCCAGCGGACGCTGGAACTCCTCCACGGCGAGGGCCGAGGCGACCTCGCCGGCCTGGGCGCCCCCCATCCCGTCGGCGACCACGAACAACGGCGCGCGCACGTAGGCGCTGTCCTCGTTGTCGCGGCGCTGGCGCCCGGTGTCGGTCTTGCAGATCGTGTCGGCTGCGCGGAGCATCTGTCGTTACTGGAGGTAGCTGAACTCGCTGTCGCCGATACGGATGCGATCGCCGTCGTGCAGCGGCTGGGGACCCGACAGCGGCTGCTCGTTGAGGTATGTCCCGTTGGTCGACCCGAGATCCTCGATCACGACCACCGCACCTTCCCGCGATATGCGCGCATGGCGTGATGAGGCAAACGGGTCTTCCAGGCGGATCTCGACATCGCCGCGCCCGAGCGTGGCGCCCTCGGCGAGATCGTATGCGATTCCGGCCTCGTGGCCGGGCGCGTTCTCGACGAGCAGCCGCGGCTCGAAGCCGTCGAGCTCGCCCATCCCGCTCGCCGCCTGGTACATCCCGGTGGCGTCGTTGGCCGTGCCGCGGTCGGCGGTCACGGCGTTGCTGCGACCGCGGCGCAGATCGCGCAGCGCGCTGAACGCCACCCACATGAGAAACAGGTACAGGACGGCGAGGAAGCCGAACTTCAGGCCGACCGAGACAGGCTGGAGCATGGTGGCGATCCTCTCTAGTCGAGCTCGAAGGTGAGAACGGTCGTGCCCAGCTCGATCTCGTCGCCGGGCTTGAGCACCTCGGAACGCTCCACGCGACCGCCATTCAGGCGCGTGCCGTTGGTGGAGTTCAGGTCGGTCAGCACCCAGGAGCCGCCCCGCGGCCGGACCTCGGCGTGCTCGCGCGAGACGTTGGGGTCATCGACCATCACGTCGCACTGGCGGCTGCGGCCGAGCGTCGCTCCCGCCGGGCCGACCACGAGGCGCTTGCCGCCCATCAGCAGCAGGGCCGTGTGGGAGCGCGAGCGCGCGCGTTCCTCGAGCGGCTCCGCCATCCGGCCGGCCGTGCTGTAGACCATCGTGCGCCCCGATGACTCCGATACCGGCTCGGCAGGAGCCTCATGCTCGTCGCTTGCCTGCTGGGGCGGGGCCGCGGTGGCCCGCGTCTGGATCCCGAACTCGCCCAGGCGTAGCCGGTCGTCGGTCTCGAACTCGACGAGCGGACGCGAGGTCAGCACCAGATGCTCACGGCGGGCGTGCTCCAGCAGGTAGCCGACGAGCTCGGTGCGCAGCGAGTCCTCGTACTCGGCGAAGCGCTCGCGGTCGCGGGGGGAGAGGAAGACGCGGTATTCGTTGGGCACGTAGGTGCGCGACAACGACAACGACTTGTGCTCCTCCATCTCCCGCGCCAGCTTGCGGGCGATCTCCACCGGACGCACCTCGGACTTGAAGGCACGACTGAACGTCCCCTCGACGAGGCCGGCGATCTTGCTCTCAAGGCTGCGCAACACACTCATGAAGTCGGGTGGGTCAAGGCCCAGTCCGGCGGGTCCATGCTACGGAAGTCGCGCCCCCACGTCAGGCGCCGAACGCCACGCCCTCCGCCAGCCGGCGACGCCCCGCGGAGCGAGGGCCACGATCGCGCCGACCGTCGCGCCGAGGACGGCCGTCGGCGCAGCGCCGACGGCATCGCTTCCGTGGACGGCGACCACGGCGGCCGAGGTGGCGCTGAGCACGAGGGCCGACCACGCCACCACCCGCACGACATCGAGCGCCAGCACGCGGCCGCGGACCAGCCACGGGGCCGTCATCGCCGCCAGCGCCCAGACCGCGGCCGGGAGCAGCACGCCGGTGCTCACCAGCGCCGGCAGCAGGTGGCCGGTCGTCTGCGAGAGCGAGCCGATCCACACCGCCGGCGCGGGGACGCCCGGCACCGTGGGCAGGTACAGGCCGTGTCCGGGGCCGAGCACGGCGCCGGCCAGCAGCAGCCACACCCAGCCGACGGCGCCCAGGACCGCGCGCTGCATCGGACCCGCCCGCCCCGCCCGCCCGGCGCGCGCGGCGAGCGCCGGCCACGCGCCGGCCACGCCGATCAGGCCCAGCGCCGGGGCGGCGACCGACAGCGGCCAGGCGCTCGGCCGAGCCGGCAGGAGCAGCACGGGCGCCAGCGCCGCCAGGGCGAGCACGAGCGCGCCGCCGGCGTGGCCGCGGACGACTGCCCCGGCGCAGAGAGCCGCTGCGAGCCCGAGCCACCCCATCCGGGGGAGCACGAGCACGGCGGCGCCGGCGATGAGGGCGACGGCGGCCGGGGGCAGGGGGGCCGGCGCGAGCAGGCGGGGGACGGTCCAGGCGGCGAACGCGGCGGCACCTGCGGCGGCCAGCCCCCGGGCGACCCACGGGCTCGGCGGGGTCTCGTCCTCGGGCGCCGGGTCGGGGTCGTGGCGCCCGCGTGTCGAGAACGGCTCCGGCTCGCTCGGCTCGGCGGCCTCCTCGTCGCGGGTCCACGCGTCGGTGACGATGCCCGGCTCGTCGCCGACCACGGGGCGCGCGGCCCGCAGGGCGGCGCGCAGATCGGCGATGGTGCCGCGCTCCCGGGGCCGGGGCCGCAGGGCCTGGTCGATGCCCCGGGCCAGCTCGCCCGGGAGGTCGCGACGCTGGCGGCGCAGCGGGGGCAGGTGAGCGCCGAGCTTGCGGGCGCGCTGAAAGGCCGTGGTGGCCCGCACCGGATTGATGCCGGTGAGCGCCTCGTAGATGACGAGGGCCAGCGAGTACAGGTCGGCGGGCGCCCCCGCCTCCAGGCCTTCGGCCTGCTCGGGGGCCATGTAGGCGAGCGTTCCGATGACGTCGCCGGTGGCAGTCAGAGCGTCGGAGTCGATGACCCGGGCGACCCCGAAGTCGGTCAGCTTGGCGAGAATCGGATTCCCGCCCGCCCCGGCCGGGGTTTCGGGGACGAGCACGTTGGACGGCTTGACGTCGCGGTGCACCACCCCGTGGGCGTGAGCGTGCTCGAGCGCGTCGCAGAGGACGATCCCGATGCCGACGATGTCGCGATCGGACAGCTGCCCCGCCTCGAGCAGCGCGTCCAGGGTGCTCCCCCGCACCAGCTCGGAGACGAGATAGGCGCCCTCGTCGTCGACGGCCGCCTCGTACAGGGTGACGATCCCGGGATGGGCGAGGCGGGCGGCGGCGCGCGCCTCGCGCTCAAATCGCCCGCCGACAATGCGTTCGCGGGCCAGCAGCTTGACCGCGACATCGCGCTCCAGGCGCTCGTCGCGGGCCATCCACACCGTGCCGAACGCGCCCGAGCCGAGACGCCGGTGCAGCCGGTAGCGATCGAGGACAACCGGAGCCTCGACCGTCCGGCGCCCCCGAGCCGAGCGGCGCCCGCCCGGGCGATCGGTGTCGTCGTCGCCGGGCTGCCGCGCGGTTCGCACCTCGGTGGAGCCCATGAACGCGGTTTTCGGTGTCGCGCGGGTGGTCCCTGCGGCGGCATGAGCCCCCGGACGCGGGCGCGCCCCCGTGCACGCCGGCTTTCAGACTTGTCGATCCAGCCGTGCCGGTGGTCATACTGATCGCTTCACCGGTACCGGCAAGGAGAGAATCCAGCTTGTCGTTCTTCGACGAGGTCGACGAACCGCCTCGGACAGAGCCTCGCAGGACTCCGCGCACGGCAACCCGTGCGGCGCCACCCCGGCGCCGCTCAGGCGGCGGCGGCGGCGGACGGCGCCCGCCTGGCCAGCAGCAGTCGGTTCAGACCCGGCGGGCGGTGCTGGTCGTCGTCGTGGTCATCTTCATCATCCTGATCGCCGTCGGCGTCCACAGCTGCCAGGTCAACGCCGACCGCTCGGCGCTCAAGGACTACGCGAACAGCGTCTCGTCGCTGATCAGCCGCTCCGACGACAACGGACGCCAGCTGTTCAGCGTGCTCTCGCCCGGTGGGACCAGCGCCCCGAACGCCAGCACGCTGCAGAACCAGATCAACCAGGCTCGCCAGACCGCCGCCAACGTCCTCTCCAGCGCGACCCACCTGAGCGCCCCGGACTCGGTCAAGACCGCCAACTCCAACCTGCGCACGGCGCTGCAGATGCGCCTGGATGCGATCAGCAACATCGGCAAGGAGATCCAGCCCGCGCTCGGCACGACGACGAGCACCGACGCGATCAACGCCATCGCCGCCGAGATGGCTCGGCTGTACGCCTCTGACGTGCTCTACAAGGACTACGTGGCCCCGGCGCTGGCCAGCGCGCTGCACGCCAACGGGATCTCCGTGGGGGGCTCCAGCGGGCAGACGATCAACGCCGGGCAGTTCGTGCCCGACGTGCAGTGGCTGCTCCCGAGCACGATCGCGTCCAAGCTGCACGCCGCCTTCCAGAGCACGACCACGAACGGCGGCAAACCGGCGCCCGGCCTGCACGGCCACACCCTGAACTCGGTGAGCGTCAACGGCACGACCCTGCAGACCGGCTCCTCGAACACGGTCGCCATCAAGCCGGCGCCGACGTTCCGCCTCAACATCACCAACGGCGGCCAGAACACCGAGACCAACGTGGTCTGCAAGGTGACCGTCAACGGGACGAGCTCGAGCGGCCAGACGGTGATTCCGCAGACCCAGGCCGGCCAGACGACGAGCTGCGACGTCCCGCTGAAGTCCCCGCCCGCGGCCGGGACCTACACGGTGCAGGCGACGGTCGAGAAGGTTCCCGGGGAGAAGAACAGCTCGAACAACTCGCAGTCCTACACGGTCACCTTCGGCTAGCGGACCGCCCCCGTCCGCCCGTATCCTTCCGGCGGTGCATGACCTGACGAGCACGGTCGGCATCGTCGCCCTGGCCGCCGGCGCGGTGGCCCTCGTGGCGCTGGTGACGACCGCCATCCTCGGCTTTCGCCTGCGCCGCGTGCGCTCCGAGCAGCGGGCCGTCCTCGGCGACCGGCGCGAGGACCTCGTGTCGCACGCCACCGCCCTGGCCGAGCAGTTCGCGGCGCTGCACGACTACGTCCAGGACGTGGCCGGGCGCCTCGACAGCCGGATGGCGACGGCCGAGGGCCGCCTGGACGGCGCCATCTCCTACAGCTCGCTCGTGCGCTACGACGCCTACGGCGAGATGTCCGGACGCCAATCGATGTCGATCGCCCTGCTGGACTCCACCCAGACGGGGATCGTCCTCTCCTCGATCCACCATCGCGACCAGGCCCGCCTGTACGCCAAGCAGATCCATGCCGGTCGGGGCGAGCTCGAGCTCTCGCCCGAGGAGGCCGAGGCCGTCCAGCTGGCGCTTCAGCGCCGCCCCGGCGGGCAGCCGGCCCCCAACTAAGCGCGCACCGGCCCTCGATGCGGCTTGGCTACTTCGGTCCCGAGGGGACCTTCACTCAGGAGGCGCTGATCGCCGACACGCGGGAGACCGACCCCGAGATGGTCCCGCTGCCGACGATCTACGACACCGTGATGGCGGTGCACGCCGGCACCGTCGAGCGGGCGCTGGTGCCGATCGAGAACTCGCTCGAGGGGTCGGTCAACGCCACCCTCGACGCCCTGGCGCTCGAGACCGAGGACGTGGCGATCGTCGGCGAGGTCGTGCATCCGATCCGCCACTGCCTGATCGCGCGGACGGCCCTTGAGCTGTCGGCGATCGAGGTCGTCGTCTCCCACCCGCAGGCCAATGCCCAGTGCGCCCGCTTCATCCGCACCCAGCTTCCCGCCGCCCGGGTGCTCGCCGGCACCTCGACTGCCGACGCCGTGCGCACGGTCGCCGAGCACGACGGGCCGTGGGCGGCGCTCGGCAACCGGGTGGCGGCCGAGCGCTACGGCTGCCGGGTGCTGCGCGCCGGGGTCGAGGATGTCGCCGAGAACGAGACGCGCTTCGTGTGGCTCGCCCGCAGCGACGCGGCGACGCCGCCATCGGCGGGACCGTTCAAGACCGCGATCGTCTTCTGGGGGGTCGGCTCGGAGGCTCCGGGGTGGCTGGTGGCCTGCCTGTCGCAGTTCGCGCAGCGCGGCATCAACCTGACCCGGATTGAGTCCCGGCCACGCAAGCAGGGCCTCGGCCGCTACATGTTCTTCGTCGACCTGGAGGGCCGCGCGGACGACCCGCACATCGCGGCCGGACTGGCGGCGCTCGCCGAGCACGTCGAGCGGTTGCGCGTGCTCGGCTCGTTTCCGTCGGCCTGAGGTCGCTGGACGCATATGTAGAATTTCGGCCGCGTAGCCATGGCCACCTCTGTACCACCTGCGCCATTTGGGTCCGCGCCGCCTCGGGAGCACCAGCGGCGCGGACGAGAGGTTGGCCGGGTGCTCGTCTTGAACGCGACGTACGAGCCGATCAACGTCTGCACGGTGCGCCGGGCGGTCGTCCTGCTCCTCAAGGAGAAGGCCGAGATGATCGAGCGCTCCGAGTGGCAGCTGCACTCGGCGACGAGCACGATGTCACGCCCGATGGTCATCCGCCTCGTCAGCTACGTGCGCATCCCCCGCGACACCCATCGCCGCAAGATCACCCGCCGGGCGGTGTTCGCCCGCGACGACTGGACCTGCCAGTACTGCGGCTCACGATCGAACCTGACCGTCGATCACGTCGTCCCGCGCTCCAAGGGCGGCCCCTCCAGCTGGGAGAACATCGTCGCCTCCTGCGCCCCCTGCAACCGCCGCAAGGGCAGCGCCCTGCCCCGCCAGGCCGGCATGCATCTCGCCCGCCAGCCGGGCACGCCCAGCCCGCACGTCTTCATCCAGGTCGCGAGCCCGACCATCCCGGCGGCCTGGCGGGCCTACCTGGCCGCCTGACCGGGCTGGGCCGCCCGCCCGACAACGTCCATCGGGGTCACGCGAGCGCGCGCCGGTGGACGTTTGCGCGGTGGGACAGCGGAAACGTCCAGATGCTCCACTCGGGCCCTCTGGTCCGGATGTTTTCAGGTTGTCCGCAGGCTGGCGAGGCGGCGGGCGCGATGTCGTGCCCAGAGGACGGGTGGGTGGCGCGACCCGCGTCGGAGGACCAAGCAGCGAGGATCGCTGTGGATTGGCTTGAGCGTTCGCGGCGTTGCTTGACATCCGCCGCGTGGTCGCGCAATGAAGCAACGATCCCGGGGCTGGCGCCCCGGTTCGGGGCATGGTGACGGACCCGGAGGCGATCGGGGGGCCGAAACCGACCGCAGTGTTGCGCGATCGCCCCCGGTGGACCTGGAGCGCAAAATCCGCGTCGGTTTCCGATGCCGTTCTTGCGCGATCCCGTCGGGGTGCCAAGGAGTGCAACACCATGATCGGACCAGACGCCCAGGGACCCCAACTGTCCCCCCGATCGGGGCGCGAGCCCTCGATCCTTGCCCATCAGCGCGACCACGCGGCGGATGTCAAGCCACGCCACCAGCAGCAGGGCAATCCCCGCCCCTCGTCGCTGCTTGATCCTCCGACGCGGGTCGCGCTAACCCGCAGGGCTCAGGCCGCGTAGCGCTCCGCGGCCCGGGCGCGCGCCTTCGCCGCCTCGGCCTCGCGGTCCTTGGGCGGCGCGGCTGTCGTCAGCTTGCCAAGGAGCGTCATCGAGGCCGCGGCGACCGCCGCGACGGCCTCGTCGAACGCCCCCTCGTTGGCCTGGGAGGGCTTCGTGTAGCCGCTGATCTTGCGCACGTACTGCAGGGCGGCCGCGTTGACCTCGGCCTCAGAGGCCGGCGGCTCGAAATTGTGGAGAGTCCGGATATTGCGACACATGCCGTGGAGCGTACCGCCGCACGCGGCCCAGAACGAGCGAAGGGCGCCCGATTCGGACGCCCTTCGCATTCACATCTGGCTGGCTAAGCCGCGGTGAGCTACGTCGTGCCGGAGGGACTACTCCCGGCGCCCAGACGCGGCGGTGTCGCGGGTTGGACTCCGCTAAGCGGGGTCAGCCTCCGACCTAGCGGCCGGACACCTCCAGGGTCCCGCAAAAACTGTCAGACAATTTCGGACCACCTCCTTTCTCTGGTAGCTCCAGATTATCGAATCCCGAACCCGGAATCGACGCCCGGCGCACGATCGTGCGCTGAGCGCGCCGGCCGGCGGCGGTGATGGGCGCCGCGGGAGCTACCGGACCGGTGTGACGGCGCCGTCGGCGGCGGGCGCGCGCCGGCTCAAGGTCGTGATCTCGGCGACGAGCGCGTCGATGATCTGGGGATCGAACTGGGTGCCGGCGCACGCTCGAAGCTCCTGCTCGGCACACTCGAGCGTCATCGCGCTGCGGTAGGGACGGTCGTGGGTCATCGCGTTCAGCGCGTCGCAGGCGAGGGTGATCCGGCTGGCGAGGGGGATCCGCTCGCCGGCGAGGCCGTCGGGGTAGCCGCCACCGTCCCAACGCTCGTGCTCGGCGCGCATCGCCGAGGCGAGTCGCGCCAGGCCGGGCGTCCCGGCGATGATGTGCTCGCCGACGATCGGATGCTGGCGCATCAGCTGCCACTCCACTTCATCCAGCGGACCCTGCTTCTGCAAGATGGCGTCGGGGATGCCGACCTTGCCGATGTCATGGAGAAGAGCGACCTGCTCGACGTCACGGGTCGCCCCCTCGTCGAGCCCGAGCCGCCGGGCCACCGCCGAGGCCAGCTCGACGACCTGCTTGGAGTGCGAGCCGGTGTAGAAGTCGCGCGCCTGCAGCGCGGCCAGCAGGGTCCGCACGCCGGCGTCGGCAGCTTGGACGAGGCGGCTCTCTGGACTGCTGATGCCGTCGTCGATGAGCTCGGCCGTCAGCTCCCCGAGGAAGCCGAGCAGTTCGGCATGGCGATCGCTGAACTCGGGGTGCGGGCGCGTGTCCACCCCACATACCGTCCCGTAGACCTCGCCCGAGCGCAGGCGGATGGGAACCCCGGCGTAGGCGCGCAGCCCCAGCTTGGTGGTGAGGTCGAGGTCTCGGGTCTCAGCATCGGCCGCGAGGTCGGGAACGAGGCCAGCGATCCGGCCGTCGAGCAGTCGCTGGCAGTAGGAGTCCGCGAGCGACATCGTGTCCCCTTCGCCGACGCCGAAGGGGGCGCTGTCCCCGGCGAAGCGCACGAACACGTACTCGTCGTCGATCATGCGCGTCAGGAACGCAATCGGGGTGCCGAGCTGCGTCCGGACGAGCTCGAGCAGGCGGGTGATGCCCTCCGGTGCCTTCGTCCATGCCCTCGCCGGCACCGTCCGCGAGTGTCGCGGCAGGCTCCCTCGGGCTCGGCGCAGGAACTCGCCGGCGTCCTCGCCGGACCGGGCGGTGGCGTGCGCGCTGCGCAGGCCCCGATGCTGGACGGCTTCGCTGATCCGCTCCACGATCTCCGGCGCCTTGCGCGCGTCGACGCTGGGCAGGAGCACGGCCAGCTCCCCGTTGCCGAGGTGCGCCGCCAGGTCGGCGACCCGACTCGCCCCCGCCAGGGCGTCGGCCGCCGATGTCACCGCGCGGTCGTCGCCATCGATCTTGACCAGCAGAACGCTGCACGGACGACCGCCGGCGGTGAGGACATGGAGCTCGTCGGTGAGGGCGGCCTCGAAGGCGCGGAGGTTGAGCAGGCCGGTCAGCGCGTCGCGTCCCGACAGGGCCTCGAGCTGCGCGGCGTAGCGCCTGATCTCGCCCTCGGCGGTCTTGCGATCGGTGATGTCCTCCACCTGGGAGACGTAGTGCTGAGCAACGCCCTGGGCATCGCGGGAGATCGAGATCGTCAGCAGCCCCCACACGATCCCTCCGGTCGGAAGCAGGTAGCGCTTGGGCTGCTGAAAGCTGTCGATCTCGCCGGCGAGCGCGCGCTTGCCCTGCTCGATGTCGGCGGCCAGATCGTCGGGGTGGGTCACCTCCTGGACACGGCTGGCGAGCAGGGTGGTGGCATCGCGGCGCAGGAACCGGCACAGGGCGGGATTGACGGCGAGAAACCGCCCGTCGGGCGCGGTCAGCGCCATCCCGGTCGAGGCCGCCTCGAACGCGCCGGCAAAGCGTGACTCCGCCTCGGCCAGGCGCTCCTCGCTGCGCGCGATGTGGCTGTCGCCCCTGACGACCGACACGACGCCGGCAACGTCGCCGGCGCCATCGCGCAGCGGTGACAGCGTGAGCGAGACATCGATCACCGATCCGTCCTTGAGCCGCGCCCGCGTCTCCAGCGACACCGAGCCGCCGTCTCGCACCCGCGTGCCCTCTGAGGCGATCGCGGCGATGCCGGCCTCGCCGAGCACGGCGATCGACGCGCCGACCATCTCTGTCGCGACGTAGCCGTAGAGCGTCTCGGCCGCTGGATTCCACGTCTCGATCGTGCCCTCCAGCGTGCTGGAGACGATGGCCTCACCCGACGAGGCGACGATCGCCTCCCAGCGCCGGGTGCCCGCTCGGACCATCACCCGCTCTCGATACGCATGTCAGAGCATCGGCACTCCGGGCTACACGCTTGAACGCCGGACCGGAGCGGCAAATACCGCTCCGGTGGGCTTACTCCTCGGACTCGGCCTCAGCCTCGGACTCCGGCGTCGTCGCCGGCGCATCCGGGGAGGCGAGGTCGATCGGCTCGTCGAGTACCGGCGCTGCCGTGGCCGCTTCGGACTCGACGACAAGCGCCACCGCCGACACCTGATCGTCGGGGCGCAGGTTCATCAACCGGACCCCCTGGGAGGCGCGTCCGTAGCGGCTGATCCCACGCACCGAGGTCCGCTGCACCATGCCGTTCTGGGAGATGAACACCAGCTCCTGGTGCTCGCGCACGACGAGCGCGCCGGCGAGCGCGCCCTTGTTCTCGGTCAGCTGGATCGTCTTGACGCCCATCGTGCCGCGACCCTTGACCGGATAGTCGGAGATCTGGGTGCGCTTGCCATAGCCGTTCTCGGTCACGACGAGCAGTTCCTGATCGTCGCGGGCGACGTCCATGGAGAGCACGGAGTTGCCCTTCTGGGAGACGTTCATCCCCCGCACGCCGCTCGTGTCGCGGCCCATCGAGCGCACCGCGTCCTCGGAGAAGCGCGACGCCTGGCCCGAGCGCGAGACCATGATGATGTCGTCGTGGCCGCTGGTGCGGCGCACCGCGATCAGTTCGTCGTCGTCGCGGATGTTGATGGCGATGATGCCGTCGGCCTTGATCGGAGTGTTGTAGGCGAGGAACTCGGTCTTCTTGACGATTCCCTGGCGCGTGGCGAACACGAGGTACTTGCCCTCGGTGAAGTCGCGCGTGGAGAGCACCGACTGCACTCGCTCGCCCTCGCGCAGCGGCAGCAGGTTCACGAGCGCGCGACCCTTCGCCGTTCGCGAGGCCTCCGGCAGCTCGTAGACCTTGAGCCGGTAGATCTTGCCCCGGTTGGTGAAGAACAGCAGGTAGTCGTGCGTCGAGGCGACGAACAGGTGCTCGATGTAGTCGTCGTCCTTCATGTCCATGCCGGTGACGCCGATTCCGCCCCGGCGCTGCTGGCGATAGGTGGACAGCGGCAGCGACTTGATGTAGCCCGAGTGGGTGATCGAGACGACCATCTGCTGGTCGGCGATCAGGTCCTCGATGTCGATCTCGCCCTCGGCGTGGGTGATCTCGGTGCGCCGCTCGTCGCCATAGGCGGACGGCGATCTCGCTCAGCTCGTCCTTGATGATGCTGTTGACCCGCTCCTCATCGCCAAGGATCTCGCGCAGCTCCTTGATCCGCTCGACGAGGTCGGCATGCTCCTGCTTGATCTTGTCCGCTTCGAGGGCGGTCAGGCGGCTGAGGGTCAGCTGGAGGATCGCCTGCGCCTGGACGAGGGTCAGCTCGAAGCGCTCGATCAGTCCGGTCCGCGCCGCCTCGGAGTCACGCGAGGCGCGGATGAGTGCGATCACCTCGTCGAGGTTGGCCAGGGCGATGAGCAGGCCCTCCAGGACGTGGGCGCGATCCTCGGCGCGGCGCAGCTCGTACTGCGTGCGCCGCACGACGACCTCGCGCTGGTGGTCGACGTAGTGGCCGATGACCTCGCGCAGCGACAGGGTGCGCGGCACGTTGTCGACGAGGGCGACCATGTTGACGCCGAATGTGTTCTGCATCGGCGTGTGCTTGTAGAGCTTGTTGAGCACGACCTTGGGAAGCGCGTCGCGCTTGAGCTCGATCACGAGCCGCATCCCGTGGCGATCGGATTCGTCGCGCAGGTCGCTGATCTCGGGGATCTTCTTGTCGATCACGAGGTCGCGGATCTTGAGGATCAGGCCCCCGTCGCCACCCTTGCGGACCTGGTAGGGCAGCTCGGTGACGATGATCGCCTCCTTGCCCTGCCCGATCGGCTCGATGTGCGCCTTGGCCTGGACGCGGACCCGGCCGCGACCGGTGGCGTAGGCGTCGCGGATGCCCTCGCGTCCGAGGATCGTCCCCGCCGTCGGGAAGTCGGGGCCCTTGATGTACTTCATCAGCCCCTCGACGTCGATCGCCGGATCGTCGATGTAGGCGATGGTGGCCCCGATGACCTCGCGGAGGTTGTGGGGCGGGATGTTCGTCGCCATGCCGACCGCGATCCCGGTGCCGCCGTTGACGAGCAGGTTGGGGAAGCGGGCCGGGAGCACGAGCGGCTCCTGGCGGGTGCCGTCATAGGTGGGCGCGAAGTCGACGGTCTCGGCGTCGATGTCGCGCAGCATCTCGGTGGCCAGCCGGTCCAGGCGCGCCTCGGTGTAGCGCATCGCCGCCGCGGAGTAGCCGTCGATGTTGCCGAAGTTGCCGTGCCCGTCGACGAGCGGATAGCGCATCGAGAAGTCCTGGGCGAGACGCACGAGCGTGTCGTAGATCGCCGAGTCGCCGTGCGGGTGGTACTTGCCCATCACCTCGCCGACGATCTGGGCGCACTTGACGTGCTTGCGGTTGGGCTGCAGGCCCAGCTCGTTCATCACGTAGAGCACGCGGCGGTGCACCGGCTTCAGACCGTCGCGCACGTCCGGGAGGGCGCGCCCGACGATGACCGACATGGCGTAGTCCAGGTACGCCGAGCGCATCTCCTCCTCGAGCCCGCGGGGCTCGATGTTGCCGCCGCCGATGGTGTCGATTGCTGACATCGCGCGGCCTCCTTAGACGTCGAGGTTGGTGACGAGGCGGGCGTTCTCTTCGATGAACGCGCGCCGGGGCTCGACCTGGTCGCCCATCAGCATCGAGAACACGAGGTCAGCCGACGCCGCGTCATCCATCGTGACCTTGACCAGGGTGCGGGTGGCCGGGTCCATCGTCGTCTCACGCAGCTCCTCGGCGTCCATCTCGCCCAGGCCCTTGAAGCGGTAGTAGTCGATCCCGCGCTGCGCCACCGCCAGGACCTCCTCGTGGAGCTCCTCGAAGGAGGCGGCGTCGTGGGATGTCTCGCCGAGGCGGACCGTGAACGGCGGGACCCCGGTCAGCGCCTCGAGGTCGCGGTGCACGTCGGCCAGCCGGCGGTACTCGTTGGCCTCGAGCGCGCTGCGGCGCACGTGGTGGGTGGTGGCGAGGCCGGACTTGGCCTCGTGGGTGCGGATGACGATCTCGGTGTCGGTCTCGTCGATGAGCTGGAGCTCGTAGGCATGACCATCGCCGTTGCCGTTGCCCTCGCTGGTCCCGACGTGGCGCATGAGCGCGGGAACGTCGACGATCTGCTCCTCGAGCAGGCGGGCCTGCTGCATGAACGACACGACGCCGTGACCGTGGGCGGCGCGCAACGCCGCGGCCCACCCCTCGTACTGCTTGAGCAGGCGACTGAAGCGCTTCCACCGGGCCTCGGTGAGCTTGAACGCCTTGCCGTCACGGTCGGTGATCTCCAGCTTCTCGAACTTGTCGCCGAGCAGGATGTCCTCCAGCTCGGTCTCGCGCTCGATGTAGCGGTGCTTCTGGCCGCGGGTCAGGCGATACAGCGGCGGCTTGGCGATGTACACGAAGCCGGCCTCGATCAGCGGCTGCATCTCGCGGAACAGCAGCGTCAGCGCCAGCGTCCGGATATGGGCGCCGTCGACGTCGGCGTCGGTGAGGAGCACGACCTTGTGGTAGCGCGCCTTGGCGATGTCGAACTCGTCGCGCACGCCGGTGCCGATCGCCGTGATCAGCGCCTGGACCTCGGTGTTGGCCAGGACCTTGTCGATCCGGCTCTTCTCGACGTTGAGGATCTTTCCGCGCAGGGGGAGGATCGCCTGGGTGTTGCGGTCGCGGGCGCTGACCGCCGAGCCTCCGGCGGAGTCTCCCTCGACGACGAACAGCTCGGCCAGCGACGGATCCTTGACCGAGCAGTCGGCGAGCTTGCCGGGTAGCGTCGAGTTCTCGAGCGCCGACTTGCGGCGGGTCAGGTCGCGCGCCTTGCGCGCCGCCGACCGGGCCTGGGCTGCCGACACCGCCTTACGGATGACGGCGCGGGCGTCCTGGGGGTTCTCCTCCAGGAACTCGACCAGCCGGGCATAGACGACCGACTGCACGAAGCTCTGCATGCCGACGTTGCCGAGCTTGGTCTTCGTCTGGCCCTCGAACTGCGGGTCGGCGAGCTTGGCCGAGATGACGGCGGTCAGCCCCTCGCGCACGTCCTCGCCGGTGAGGTTGTCGTCCTTCTCGCGCAGCTCGTTGTGCTCGCGCGCGTACCGGTTCAGGGCGCTCGTCAGCGCCGAGCGAAAGCCGCTCAGGTGGGTTCCGCCCTCGATCGTGTTGATGTTGTTGGCAAACGAGAACACCGACTCCTGATAGGAGGAGTTCCACTGCATCGCCACCTCGACGGCGCCCTCCTCGGACTCGCCCTCGAAGAAGATGATGTTCTTCTGGATCGGCTCCTTGTTCTGGTTGAGGTAGGCGACGAAGTCGACGATCCCGCCGTCGTACTTGAACTCGGCCCGGTTGCCGGTGTCACGCTCGTCGACGATCGTGATGTGCAGTCCGCGGGTGAGAAACGCGGTGTCGCGCATCCGCTCCTCGATCGTCGTGAAGTCGATCTCCAGCGACTCGAAGATCTCGGCGTCGGGCAGGAAGGTGATCGTCGTGCCGGTCTCCTTGGTCGCCTCGCCCTTCTTGAGATCACCGAGTGGCTTGCCGCGCGCGTAACTCTGCGTGAACACATGGCCGTCGCGGCGGATCTCGATGTCGAGCCGCTCGGAGAGGGCGTTGACGACCGAGACGCCGACGCCGTGCAGGCCGCCGGACACCTTGTAGCCGCCGCCGTCGCCGAACTTGCCGCCGGCGTGCAGGACGGTGAGCACGACCTCGACCGCCGGGCGCTGCTCCTTTTCCATGGTCGCCACCGGGATGCCGCGTCCGTTGTCGGCGACGGTCACCGAGTTGTCGGGGTGGATCGTGACCGTGACCTCGGTGCAGTGGCCGGCCAGGGCCTCGTCGACCGAGTTGTCGACGACCTCGTAGACGAGATGGTGCAGGCCCCGCACCCCCGTGGAGCCGATGTACATGCCGGGACGCTTGCGCACCGCCTCGAGTCCCTCGAGCACGGTGATGTCCTGGGCGTCGTAACTAGATGTATTGCCCGCGCCCGGGCGCGCGCCGTCGTCGTTCGCCAACGATCCTCCGATGACGTAGGGACGCTCCGGTCACCGCGCCATGCCTGGCGCGCCGGAACGTCAAGAAATTTGTCTACATGAGGATAGCACAGGCCCCGGTCGAAACCCCTATTTGCTCCTAGGGTTTTTCCCTGCAAATTGGAGAAAACGAGGGGTGGTCGGGCGCACGCTCAGGCCCGGTGTCCGACGGCCACGCAGCGCAGCCTCTGCACGCGGGCCTCGCCGAGCGCCGCGTTGAGACGCTCGACGATCTGCGGCGCCATCAGATCGAGCTCCTGTGCCCACACCGAGGCCGCGCACGACACGGTGAGAACACCGCCTCGCTCGGCCGTCGGCTGGGCCTGAGCGGCGATCGACGGACCGACCGTCGCCGGCCACACGCGCTGCACGTCGCCGAGCACCGTCGCCGGCGCCAGCTCGTCGGTCAGCGCGTCGAGCGCGTACTGCAGCGGTCGGGGCGCCCGGCGGTAGTACGTCATCGCCTCACGGCACTCCGCCGGCCATGGCCTCGCTGAGATGGCCCCCCTCGAGCACCTCGATCCGGTGCACGTCGGACTCATCGGCGCCCGGGACCTGCTCGGGGTCGGTCGCGGTGATGACCGCCTGGCCCCCTCCGTTGCGCAGCAGGTCGACGAGGGCTCGGCGGCGGCGGCCGTCAAGCTCGGACATGACGTCGTCGAGCAGCATCACCGGCGCCGTCTGCCGGCGCACAGTCAGGGCGGAGCGCTCGGCCAGCAGCAGCGCCAGCAGCGCCAGCCGATGCTGGCCCTGCGAGCCATACGCGCGGAGCTCCCGTCCCTCGCGTGAGGTGGCGACGTCGTCGCGATGGGGGCCGTGGCCGGTGAAGCCGCGCTCGAGGTCGGAGTCCACGCGCTCGGCGAGCTCGGCCGCGAGCTGCTCGGCGTCGGTCGCCCGCGAGCGGGGCCGGTAGGCGAGCCGCGGCTCGCCGTCGAGACCCAGCTCGGCGCAGCACTGGGCAAAGTCGTCGGCGACCGCGGCGATCGCATGCCGGCGATCGTCCATCAGCGCCACCCCGTGGCGAGCCAGCTGCGCGTCCCAGCTGGCCAGCGACTCGCGAGCGCGACCGGCACCCGAGCGGATGCGAGCGATGAGTGCGTTGCGCTGAGCCAGCGCCTGGGCGTAGGCGCGGCGGGTCGCCGCCCGCGCCGGCCACAGCGCGGCGACGAACTGGTCCAGGTGGGCGCGGCGCAGCGCCGGGGCGCCCTTGATCAGCTCCAGGCGGTCAGGGAGAAACACGCTGACCAGCGGACGCTCGGCGACGTCGAGCATCCGCTCCACCCCGGCGCCGTCGACACGGAGTCGCTTGGGCTCGCCCGGCGCGAAGCCGACCGACAGCTCGTGGGCCCCGTCCTCGCCCTCAGCGGTGACGACCACGCGCGTCGCCGGCTGGCCGAAGCGCACGACCTCGCGCTCGTTCGTCGTGCGGCACGAGCGGCCGGTGCAGCCGAAGTACAACGCCTCGAGCAGGTTCGTCTTGCCGGCGCCATTGGGACCGGTGATCACCGTCAGCCCGTCGCCGAACGCCGCCTGCGCATCCTCGTAGCAGCGGAAATCTCGCACGCTCACCTCACGGACGTGCACGGGCCGGCCTCGCCTTTAGACGTTCAGCCTGATCGGCATGATCAGGTAGCGGAAGCGGCTCTCGTCTCCGGACTCGATCAACCCCGGGCGCAGCGGGCTGATCAGCTTGAGCAGCACGTCGCCCTCGTCGATCGCCTCCAGCCCGGCGCGCAGGAACTCGGGGTTGAAGCCGATCTCCAGCGGCTCGCCGGTGAACGCGACCGGCATCGACTCGCGTGCCTCGCCGACGTCGGGCGTCTGGGCCGAGACGGTCAGCTCGCCCTCGGCGAAGGCGAGGCGCAGGGGAGCGTTCTTCTGGGCGAGCAGGCTGATGCGCCGCACGACCTCGGTGAGCTCCGGGCCGGCCAGGCGCAGCTCGTGCTCGAAGGTCTCGGGCAGCAGCTGTCGATAGTTGGGGAACTGTCCGTCGATCAGTCGCGAGGAGAGGACGACGCGACCGAGGGTGAACAGCACCTGGTTCTGGCGCACGCTCACGCTCAGCGCCTCGTCCTGATCGTGGCCGACGAGGCGGGCGAGCTCTTGGAGCGCGCGAGCGGGCACGTTGACCTCGAAGCCGGAGGTCAGCGGGGCCTCGAGCGTCGTCTCCTTGACGCTCAGACGGTAGGAGTCGGTGGCGACCATGCGCAGCTCACGATCGGACGCCGAGACGAGGATCCCGGTGAGCACCGGTCGCGTCTCGTCGCGCGAGGCCGACCCGGCCACCTTGAGCGCCGTGGCGACGAACGCGTCGGCGGGGAGCTCGACGGCGGAGTCCGGGTCGGGCTCGGGGAACGGCGGGAAGTCGTCGCCGCGCAGGATGCGGATGTGGAAGGTGGCGTTGCCGGCGACGAGCTCGACGTCCTGTTCGGCCGAGCGCAGCTCGAGCGAGATGTGCTCGGCGGGGAGCGAGCGCACGACGTCGAGGATCAGCCGCGCCGGAAGCACGACGGTGCCCTCGCGGGCAACTTCGGCCTCGAGGGGGACGCGCAGGCCCACGTCCATGTCGGTCGCGCGCAATTCGCAGCCGGAGGAGTGGGCCGAGAGCTGCACGCCGGACAGGGCCTGGATCGCTGATCGGGTCGAGGCCACCCTGCTGACGGTCTGCAGCTGCGCGAACAGGGCGTCTCGCTCGAGGGAGATCTTCACGATGAATACCTCTGAAGGGGGATAGAAGTCATAGAGCTAAGACAAGCTGTGGAAAAGTCGGCGATCGCACGCACATAGCGAGGGAATTGCGCCTGCAGGCCAACGGCCAAGTCTGTCAACAAGGGCGGTCGTCTCGCGCGCGGGAGACGGCCTGGGCGAGTTCGCCGATGACGTCAACAGCTTGTTGATCGTTCTTCATGCGTTCGGAGACGCGCTTGCAGGCGTGCAGGACGGTGGCGTGGTTGCGACCGCCGAACGCCTTGCCGATCGTCGGCAGGGAGGCGCCGGTGAGATCTCGGGCGAGATGGATGGCGACCTGCCGGGGCCAGGCGAGGCGACTGACCCGGCTGGCCGACGTGAGTTCGTCGGTGGTGAGGCCGAAGTGGGCGGCGACCGCCTTCTGGACGTCGGTGATCGAGGGCGGCCGGTGGCGGCGGCCGGGGTACATCGCGTCGAGGACCTCGGTGGTGAGGGCGACGTCGATCGGATGCTGCGTCAGGGAGTGAAAGGCGACGACGCGGATGAGGGCGCCTTCGAGCGCGCGGATGTTGTCGGTGACGCGCTCGGCGATCAGCTCGAGCACGGTGGGATCGGTCAGCGCCACGTGATCGATCGCCGCGCGCTTGCGC
The DNA here is from genome assembly GCA_963744845.1 of uncultured Solirubrobacteraceae bacterium. Taxonomy (GTDB): domain Bacteria; phylum Actinomycetota; class Thermoleophilia; order Solirubrobacterales; family Solirubrobacteraceae; genus Palsa-465. The sequence goes on along the minus strand of CAVUVE010000001.1, from coordinate 439,776 downwards.
AGGATCGCGACGCGGGTGGCGAAGTCCGGCGGGGTGATGTCAGCGACGAGGCCGGCCTCGAAGCGCTCTCGCAGGCGCTGCTCGATGGTGACGAGGGCTCGCGGGAGGCGGTCGCAGGTGAGCACGAGCTGGCGACCGGTCTCATACAGCGCGTTGAAGGTGTGAAAGAACTCCTCCTCGGTCTTGGCCTTGCTGGCCAGGAACTGGACGTCGTCGATGAGCAGGACGTCGGCGCCTCGGTAGGCCTGCTTGAAGGCGTCCAGGGAGCGAGATCCGAGGGCGGTGATGAAGTGGTTGGTGAACGACTCGGCCGTCGTGTAGCGCACGACGGCGCCGCTGCCGAACGCGGTCACGTAGTTGCCGATGGCATGGAGGAGGTGGGTCTTGCCCAGCCCGGGCGGGGCGTAGAGAAACAGCGGGTTGTAGGCCTGCCCGGGGAGCTCGGCGACGGCGAGCGCGGCGGCGTGGGCGAGGCGGTTGCCCTCGCCGATGATGAACTGCTCGAAGCGGTAGCGCGGATTGAACAGGGTGTCGGTGAGCGGGGCGGGCGTCGGGTCGGCGTCACGCTCGCCGGCGCCGTTGAGCACGACGCGGACGTTGGGCCCGAGGTGGCGGCGCGCGCAGCGCTCGAGCGGGGCGCCGTAGCGTCCGGCGACCCACGCGGCCGTGGCCTGAGGGGCGGCGAGCGCGAGGATCCGTCCGTCCCATGAGGACAGCTCCAGCCCGGCCAGCCAGATGTCGAAGGCGGAGGGGCCGACGATCTCTCGCAGCTCAGCTGTGATCGTGCGCCACGCGGACGCGGCATCAGGTTGCGCGGGCAGCGGCAATCCACTCCTCCCGGAGCTTCCTCGAACAACATCGGTGAGGGCCCGGACGGACTTCAGCCGGGGGCGGCGAATATACCAACGGTGTTTTCGAGCTCTCGGCGCTGTGACGAGGGGTTGACGCAAAGCGCGGGAAAAAGCGACCAACTTGTGAACGGCGCTGACGCCGGGGCGCGCGGCGGCCGCCGAGGCCCCGTCGATGCCGCCCCAGCGCACGCCAGAGGGCCCTCCGAGCCTGCGTATACTGCGACGTTCGGACCGAGGGTCCTCAACCATGAAACGCACTTACCAGCCCAAGAAGCGCAAGCGCGCCCGCACCCATGGCTTTCGGGCGCGGATGGAGACGCGTGCCGGTCGCCTCACCCTCAAGCGCCGCCGCGCCAAGGGCCGCAAGCGCCTGACGGTGTGATGGTCGGCGGGCGGGCGGGGTCCGTGTCCGCACAGCGTCCAGGGCGAGGGCGGCTCTCGCGCAGCGCCGAGTTTGACCGGGTGTTCCGGCATGGCCGGTCGCACGCCGGCCGCGACCTCGTGCTCTACGTGTTCCCGCGCGCGGGCGAGAGCGAGGAGTCGCGCCGGCTCGGGCTGTCGGTGTCGCGCAAGGTGGGCGGCGCCGTCCAGCGCAACCGGGTCAAGCGCCTGTTGCGCGAAGCGTTCGCGCAGGAGAGCGGCCGGCTGCCCGAGGGCACGGATGCGGTCGTCATCGCGCGCCACGGCGCCCGCGAGCTGGCCGAGCGCGAGGGCCTGTCCGGGATCCAGGACGCGCTGCGCGAGCTGATCGACAAGGTTCCCGGGGTCGCGGAGCCGTCCGCCAGCGCGGAGCCGGGCCAGTGAGCGGCCGCCTTCGGTGGCTGTTCGTGGCGCCCATCCGGGCCTATCAGGTGCTGCTTTCGCCGTTCATCGGCCAGCATTGCAAGTACTACCCGTCGTGCTCTGAGTACGCCGTGCAGGCCGTGCAGCGATTCGGCATACTCCGCGGACTCGTGCTGGCCGGCTGGCGGTTGCTGCGCTGCAACCCGTGGAGCTCCGGCGGCTATGACCCGGTCGAGGAGCAGCGGCTGTTCAGAGCGTCGGCGCCCGCTGCGAGCTCCCGATAATGCTTGCTACCGCAAACATCTTCCAGCCGCTGATCGACGTCTTCGAGGCGGTCATCAAGTTCTTCCACAACAGCGTGGGGATCCCGTGGGGTTGGTCGATCGTGCTGCTGACGATCGTCGTGCGCGCGGCGCTCGTGCCGCTGACGCTCAAGCAGATCAAGTCGATGGTGCGCATGCAGGCGCTGTCTCCGGAGATGAAGCGCGTGCAGGCGCAGTACAAGGAAGACAAGCAGCGCCAGCAGCAGGAGATCATGAAGCTCTACAAGGAGCACGGGGTCAACCCGTTCAGCTCCTGCCTGCCGCTCGTCGCGCAGCTGCCGGTCTTCGTCTCGCTGTACTACATGCTGCGCCAGAGCCTGCGGGCGGACATCTGCCCGACCGTCCAGCCGGGCTACAACGCCGTCCTGCACAAGGTCATCAGCACCGCCCACACGAAGGTGTGCGGGGGGCACGGCGCCAGCTTCCTCTTCATCCACGATCTCACCGACAAGGCGACCGGCGCGACGCTGATCGTGCTGCTCATCCTGTACGTCGGCACCCAGCTGGCCTCGACGATCATGATGTCCGGGGCCCAGACGGACCCGAACATGCGCCGGGTGATGATGTTCATGCCCCTGGTGTTCGTGGTCGTCGTGATCCGGTTCCCGGCCGGCGTGCTCGTCTACTGGATCACGACGAACACCTGGACGATCGGCCAGCAGTACGTCGTCAAGCGTCGGATGGGTCCCTTGCAAGCCGCGGCAGCGGGGGCTGCCGCTAACGCGGACGGGGCCTCGGGGGCCATCTCGGGGACGGCCTCGCTGCCGAGCGGGGGCGGTCCCCGGACGGCCAAGGCGCCGCGCTCCGAAGGCGCCGGCCGGCAAGGCGGGGGCCGGAAAGGCCGCGGCACCGGAGAACGGCGCGTCCACGGGCGGCCTGGGCGCGATGATCCGCAGCAAGGTGAGGCCGGACGAGAAGCCGACGACGGTCGCGACCGCCGAGCGGACCGGACCCCCGCCCAAGCCGCCGCGCAAGAAGAAGAAGCGCTCGGGTCGCCGGCGGTAGTCCGCGTGTCGTCTGGAACCGATCAAGCGACGGCGCGGGTGCGCGAACTGATGCAGCGCATCGCGGACGCGGCGGGCGTCGATGCCGACGTTGAGATCCACGTCGACGAGGAGGGGCTCACCGCCGAGTACGTCGGCGACGACCTCGGTCTGCTGATCGGTCATCACGGTCAGACGATCGACGCCATCCAGCACCTCGCCTACCGGGTCGCCACCCACGGCGACGCCGAGCGGGTCCCGGTGGTCGTCGACGCGTCCGGGTACCGCGAGCGCCGCGCCGAGACATTGCGACAGACCGCGGAGCAGGCGGCCCGCACGGCGACCGCCGACCGGCGCCCGGTGTCGCTCGAGGCGATGAGCGCGCTCGAGCGCAAGGTGATCCACGAGCACCTCAAGGGGCGCCACGACGTGGAGACCTACAGCGAGGGCCAGGAACCGTCCCGGCACCTCGTCGTCGCCCCGCTCGTCGACTAGGGGTTTTCACGTGAAACATCGGGCGGTCGATGGGCTGGCGGCTCGGTTTGGGCTGCCGGCGGGCGCCGCCGCCCCGCTGGCGAGCCTGCTCGAGCTCCTGGCCGGCGATTCCCTCGCGCCGACGACGCTGCGCGACCCCCGCGCCATCCTCGACGATCACCTGGCGGATTCGCTCGTCGCGCTCGAGCTGCAGGAGGTCCGCGCGGCCTCCCGCGTCGCCGACCTCGGCGCCGGGGCCGGTCTCCCGGGCCTACCGCTCGCGATCGCACTGCCGGCCGCGCGGGTCACGCTCGTCGAGAGCAACGGGCGCAAGTGCGACTTCCTGCGCCGCGCGGTGACCGCCTGTGGCCTGGACAACGTGGACGTCGTCGCCGCCCGCGCAGAGGCGTGGGAGCCGGGGATCGGGCGCTGTGACCTGGTGACCGCGCGGGCCCTGGCACCGCTGCCGGTGGTCGCCGAGTACGCGGCCCCGCTGCTGGCCGTGGGGGGCGCCCTCGTGGCGTGGCGCGGGCGCCGCGACCCGAGCGACGAAGCCGCCGGGGCCCGGGCGGCCGCCGCTCCTCGGCCTCGAGGTCCGCCCGCCCGTGGCCGTCACGCCGTACCCGGGAGCGCTCCATCGCCATCTCCACGTGCTCGTCAAGGGGGCGCCCACGCCCGCGCGCTTTCCCCGCCGTCCCGGGATGGCCCGCAAGCGCCCGCTCGGCGGGTATGACCGCCAACAGCGCTAGCTTCCTGATCCATGGGGACCGTCTACGCCATCGCCAATCAGAAGGGCGGGGTCGGCAAGACGACGACGGCGGTCAATCTGGCGGCGTGCGTCGCCGAGGCCGGCTACGAGTCGCTGCTCATCGACATCGACCCGCAGTCCAACGCCACGCTCGGGCTGGGCATCGACAAGCACATCACCCCCACCGTCTACGACGCGCTGCTCGGGGAGGTGCCGCTCGCCGACACGGTCGTGGCCAGCTCGATCCCGCACCTCGGCGTCATCCCGGCCGGCCCGGACCTGGCGGGGGCGACGGTCGAGCTGCCGCGGATGCCGGGGTCCGAGAACCGCCTGCGCGACGCGTTGGCGCCGCTGCGCGACCGCTACGCCTTCGTCCTGCTCGACTGCCCGCCGTCCCTGGGCCCGCTGACCGTCAACGCGCTCGTCGCCGCCGACCGGGTGATCGTCCCCGTCCAGGCCGAATACTTCGCGCTCGAGGGCCTGGCCGGTCTGCTCGACACGCTCTCGCTCGTCCAGCGCGAGCTCAACCCGCGGCTGACCGTCGCCGGGATGCTTCTGACGATGGCCGACAACCGCACGCGCCTGGCCCAGGACGTCGAAGCCGAGGTCCGCAGCCACTTCCCCGACCTCGTGTTCGACACCGTCATCCCCCGCAACGTCCGCGTCGGTGAGGCGCCGAGCTTCGGCAAGCCGGTGATCCACTACGACCCGCACTGCGCCGGGGCCGATGCCTACTTCGAGCTCGCCAAGGAGGTGGCCGCTCGTGGCTGAGCGCCAGCGCGGGATGGGCCGGGGCCTGGCCGCGATTCTCGCCGTCGCTCCACGCGACGACGCCCAGGAGCTGCGCGAGATCCCCGTCGACATGATCGCGCCCAACCCGCACCAGCCGCGGAGCACGTTCGACGAGGAGGCGCTGCTCGCCCTCGCGGAGTCGATCCGGGTCCGCGGAGTGCTGCAGCCGGTGCTCGTCCGCCCGCTACCCGCCGGCACGTACGAGCTGATCGCCGGCGAGCGCCGCTGGCGGGCGGCGGCACTCGCCGAGCTGGAGACGATCCCGGCGATCGTCCGCCACCACGACGATGCCGCCTCGCTCGAGGTGGCGCTGATCGAGAACATGGCGCGCGAGGACCTCAACCCGATCGAGGAGGCGCGGGCGTGCGCGGCCCTGACCGAGGAGCTCGGCCTCTCGCGCGAGGAGGTCGGCCAGCGCGTCGGGCGCAGCCGGGTGGCCGTGTCGAACCTGATCCGCCTGCTCGACCTGCCCGACGAGGCGCTCGAGCTGATCATCACCGGCCAGCTGACCGAGGGCCACGGCCGCGCCCTGCTGACCGCGCCCGACAACGCCGACCGCCGGCGCCTCGCCCGCCAGGCGGTCGACGGGCGCTGGTCGGTGCGCGAGCTCGAGGCCCGCGCCCGGGGCGCGCGCGGCCCGACCGTGGCGGGTCGTGCCCGCCGGACGCGGGGACTGCATCCCGACCAGGAGGCGGCGATCGTCGAGATCAACGACACCCTCGAGGCGGCGTTCGGCCGCGACGTCGAGGTGACGGCGACCGCCGGCGGCTACCGCGCCCACCTCAGCTTTGACTCGGTCGAGGAGGCCCTCGAGCTGGCCCGCACCCTCGGGCCGGACCGCCGCCCCTGACCCTCGAGGTCAGCTCCACGGCGCTGACGGCGACGCCGAGCGCCGCGGGGAGAGCGACGGTAGAATCCTCGCCTCCGGGCGATTAGCTCAGTCGGTTAGAGCGCTTCTCTGATAAGGAAGAGGTCCCAGGTTCGAGTCCTGGATCGCCCACTCGCCGGCCGCGGTGGGGCGGGCCGCCGGCGCGGCGGCGCGGCCGTGCGCGCGGTGCGGGGGCTCAGGCCGCCGGCCGGCCGGGCTGGCGGAGCGCCACGACGACGCTCTCCCCGCGGGGTGCCTCCCCCGGGAGCACGTCGGCGATCCCGAGTCGCCGGTAGCGATCGACGATCGACTCGAGCTGATCGGGCTCGAGCGGCGCGGTGGCGATCAGCGCCGCCAGCAACTCGTTGCGGCTCGTCCGCACCCGCCGCGCCGCGTGCGCCATGGCATCGAGCCGCGCGAGGATCGCGACCGGCAAGCTCATCGACGTACCGCGCGTCGGGCAGTCGACGATCGAGTCCGCGAGGTGGAGGGTGACCTGATGGGAGCGATCGCGCACGAAACATAGTTTATATCGATGATGCGGACCCGAGGCGCGCGTTCACCCGAGCGTCTGCGTCCTCGGCTGGCCGGCATTGGTCCAGGTCAGGGTCGACCCCGTGAACCGCAGCGACGGGCCGATGGCCCCGGTGTCCAGGGTCCGGGGCGTGCCGGTCAGCCGGTGGGCGCCGCCGTCGTGAAGCACGATCGCTTCGAGGATCGCGCCCGGCGCCGTGGTCGCCTGCACCCACGCGAGCACCCCGGTGACCGACACGGCGACCGCGCGGGGGCGGGCGACCGGCTGGACGACGGCGATGCTCCGGCGCGACCTGACGTCGGCGGCCCGGACCCACCACGTGATCGACTGCTGACAGTTGCTGGCGCCGTACTTGCCACAGGCGGCGGCGTCGGCAAACCCGCGCCCGGATATGTCGGCGACGAAGCCGCCGGCGATGTGCAGCTGGGACATCGACTCATTGCCGGGATACTCGCCGCCGGGGGTGGCGCTCTGGCCCACCGCGACCGGCTTTCCCGCGGGCCGCAGACACGCGTAGTAGGTCGTGAGCTGCCCGCCGCTGTCGGGGTCCACGCCGGTGGGCCGGCCGTAGACGATCACCGAACCGGTCGTCGCCGTCGCGTGGCGGCGATGCGCGCTACACGAGCCCGCGTGGCCGCGGGCCACGGGGGCGCCCATCGCCGGGCCCGCGGCCAGGGCCGCGAGCGCGGACAGGCAGGCGGCCGGGCGGAGGGTGTTCAGGGGGTGCCTACTTCTTCTTCTTTTTCTTGTTCTTGTCTTGGGCGGCGGGCTTGGCGAGATAGGTGTGTCCGGCGTGCACGGCGATCGTCTTGCGCAGCCCGAAGTCGTTGACGTCGACGGTGCCGCGGTGCACGATGGTCAGCGTCCCGTCGCACAGGTCCTGGGTGCCCCAGTCGGTGCCGCGCACCGTCCCTGAGCTGTAGCGGCCCTTGGTGCGGAACTTCCCGTTGTGATCGCTGGCCCGCAGCGTCTGCAGCACCTTGCTCGAGAGCCCGGCGGCGTGCGCGGCGCCGGCAGCGCTGGCGTGGGCCAGCTTGCCGGTCGAGGGGCAGCTCTTGTAGGACGGCGCGCCGGGGAACGCGCTCTCGTTGAGCGCCAGCGTGGTCAGTCCCTTCTGCACGCCGCTCTTGGTCTGGGTGACGGTGAACAGGCCCCCGGCGAGATGCACCGACTGGTTTTGGCGCTGCTGACCGCTGTTGTCGACCAGCTCCAGCACGCCGCGGCGAGCGTCGATCTGAGAGCCGATGGGCACCTGACGCGCCTGGGTCAGCGGAACAAAGCCGGTGCCCTTGTCGACCGTCGCCGACGGAAAGCGCGCTGATCCCGAGCTGCCGCCCGGCGGCTTGACCAACACCAGCCCCGAGATCAGCTGCAGGTTGGTGGTCTGGCCCAGCGTCGGCGCCGACGGCGTGGGCGCCTTGTCAGTCGTGAACGTCTGGTTGGGTCCGGTCACCGTCCCGGCGGAGTTGGTCGCCACCAGCCGCGCGTCATAGACCGCGTTGGGAACCAGGCCGGTGACGTTCGCCGACACCGCATGCGCAGCGAAATCCGACCCGACCGCCTGACTCGGCGTCGTCTGATCGTAGACCTGGGTCCCCCCAGCCGAATACTGCGCATCAAGCCCATACTCAAAATGAGCCGTCGTCACCAGCCCCTGCGGATTCACCGAACCCGACAGGCCCGCCGACGACGCACCCGACACCACCGGCGGGCCCTCCAGGACCACCGGCGACGCCGTCGCCGGCACAGTCGCGGGCGTGGGCGTAGTCGTCGCGGTCGTGGTCGTCGTGTACACCACGGCACGGTTCGTCACGGGGCTGACCCGCGCCGACTGACTCCGAAGCTGCGGAGCGGGTCGTGGCCCGCGCGGTGGCGTCGAGCGCTGGCCGTGGCGATCCGCCGATTGCCCGGACCCCCGGGGGACCGTCCGCCTCGAGCGTCGTGAGTTCCCCGTCGCGCTCAGCGCCACGCCGGCGGTCACGAGCCCGACCGCCGCGACGAGCACGGTGATGCGCCCCAGAATGTGTCGGACGCGCCGGATCCGCGCGCCGCGGCTGTTCTCCATCGGGTCCCCTCTGATGGTGTGTCGAGTCCGCTCTTAGGCGCGGTAAGGTACCAATCTCGCGCTGCTTTCTGGGTTTTTGTTGAGGCCCTCGGGGCCATCAGCCGCGGAACGTGACGCTGGGCCGGCATGCACGTCGCGACGCATAATCGACAGACCGTCCCCGGGTGCTGAGGCCCCAAGGTCGCTGGGTCCGGATCGGCATTGGGGCCGAAACCGGCAGAGCCGAGATCGCCATGGCCGGGCTGGGGCTGTTGATCCTGCTGGCGGTGGCGCTCCCGATGCTCGACGCCGGGGGCTTTGAGCCGGGCTCGCAGGCGCTCCTGATCGTCCTGGCCGGCGTTGCCCTGTTCGCGGCGGCGTTGATCGACGGTCCGACCGCCGTTCGGGAGGCTCGGCGCTCCCTCGGTCTCTCGCTGATCGCTCTCTCGCTGCTGAGCGTGTTCAGCGCTGCGTGGACGATCGGGATGGCCTCCACCGCGATCCGCTCGGGGCTGGTGATCGGCGCGTACGCCGCGCTCGGGACCGCGTGCGCAACCCTGAGCAGCCGCATCGGGCCGGGACCGATCGCCGCCGCCATCGCCCTCCTGGCGCTGGTGGAGGCGGTGCTCGGACTCCGCGCGGTGGCCTGGCATGATCTGCCCGACGCAGAACGGATCGTGCGGGCCTGGCGACCGGGAGGCAGCTTCGAATATCCGCCAGCCGTCGCCCTGTTGCAGGTCGGGGCGCTCCCGGTGCTGTCTCGCGGACTTTGCTGGCGCCCCGCGGCAGCGAGCCCGGGGCGGCATTGCGAGGTCGCGATCAATACCGGGAGCGCGATCGCCGCGATCCTCGCCGGCGCCGTCCTGCGCCTCGCCGATAGCCGCCTCGCGATCGCCATGGCCGTCGTCCTGATCGTGGCCTCCTCGGTGCCGATCCGCCGCTCGCGTCAGGCCTCGCCGGGAGGCGTCATCCTCGCGGCGCTGGTCGGACTCGGAGCGCTGCTCGGGCCCCTGACCCTCGGCGGTGACGTGCCATCGGGTGCCGCCGGGCGGGGGATGGTGGGCCTGGCCGAGCTTGTCGGGTCGGCGGCCGTGGCGGCGGGCGCGTGGCGGCTCGCGAGTGCGGTCCGGTCGGCCCGCTGGGGTGTCGGGGTGGCGATCGCCGCGATCGCGCTTGCGGCGGGAGTGTCGGAGTTATCGCGTGGCGGTGCGACGCCGCCCCATGCGCTCGTCCGCTCGCAGGACCGACACGCCGCCGTCACCGACCTCGCCCACGGCCGCACCGGCGAGTGGCGCGCTGCCTGGGACACCTGGCTGGACCGGCCCGTGCTCGGGGCGGGCGCCGGCACGTACGCCGCCGCGTCGCGCCGCCACCAGCGTGTGGCGACATCGCTGTACGCCCATGACCTGCCACTCGAGCTGGCTGCGGAACTCGGAGCGCTCGGCCTCGCACTGGGGCTCCTCCTCTATGCCACCGCGGCACGAGCCCTGGTTCGCGCGTGGACCACACCGACGCTGTGGCTGCTCGGGCCGTTCGTCGCGGCCTTTTTGATCTCGAACCTCTTCGATTGGACCTGGCACCTCGCCGGCCTGAGCGCCGCATGGGCCGCGGCAGCGGGCGCGATGGGCTCAGCGCGAGCCTGATCCCACGTCAGCGCCGGCGACCGCCGCCGGGGCGTGTTCAGGGGGTGCCTACTTCTTCTTCTTTTTCTTGTTCTTGTCTTGGGCGGCGGGCTTGGCGAGATAGGTGTGTCCGGCGTGCACGGCGATCGTCTTGCGCAGCCCGAAGTCGTTGACGTCGACGGTGCCGCGGTGCACGATGGTCAGCGTCCCGTCGCACAGGTCCTGGGTGCCCCAGTCGGTGCCGCGCACCGTCCCTGAGCTGTAGCGGCCCTTGGTGCGGAACTTCCCGTTGTGATCGCTGGCCCGCAGCGTCTGCAGCACCTTGCTCGAGAGCCCGGCGGCGTGCGCGGCGCCGGCAGCGCTGGCGTGGGCCAGCTTGCCGGTCGAGGGGCAGCTCTTGTAGGACGGCGCGCCGGGGAACGCGCTCTCGTTGAGCGCCAGCGTGGTCAGTCCCTTCTGCACGCCGCTCTTGGTCTGGGTGACGGTGAACAGGCCCCCGGCGAGATGCACCGACTGGTTTTGGCGCTGCTGACCGCTGTTGTCGACCAGCTCCAGCACGCCGCGGCGAGCGTCGATCTGAGAGCCGATGGGCACCTGACGCGCCTGGGTCAGCGGAACAAAGCCGGTGCCCTTGTCGACCGTCGCCGACGGAAAGCGCGCTGATCCCGAGCTGCCGCCCGGCGGCTTGACCAACACCAGCCCCGAGATCAGCTGCAGGTTGGTGGTCTGGCCCAGCGTCGGCGCCGACGGCGTGGGCGCCTTGTCAGTCGTGAACGTCTGGTTGGGTCCGGTCACCGTCCCGGCGGAGTTGGTCGCCACCAGCCGCGCGTCATAGACCGCGTTGGGAACCAGGCCGGTGACGTTCGCCGACACCGCATGCGCAGCGAAATCCGACCCGACCGCCTGACTCGGCGTCGTCTGATCGTAGACCTGGGTCCCCCCAGCCGAATACTGCGCATCAAGCCCATACTCAAAATGAGCCGTCGTCACCAGCCCCTGCGGATTCACCGAACCCGACAGGCCCGCCGACGACGCACCCGACACCACCGGCGCCGCCACGACCACGGCGGGCGGTGTGGGCGGAGGCGGAGGCGTCGTCGTCGTGGTGGTCGGCGTCGCCGCAGGAGTCGTCACCGTCTGGTCGCTGCCCTGTGACGGGCCGGCGGAGTTGGTCGCCGATAGCCGGTAGTGGTAGGTGGTACCGGGCGTCAACCCGGCGAGAGCCGTCGATACCGGGACGGCCGTGGTGCCGCCGCCGACCGTCTCGGCGCACGGCGCGGTGTTCCCGTAGGCGGTCGTCGGCCCGAAGTCGAAGTGGCAGTCGGTCACGGTCGATGAGTTCGGGTTGACCGACCCCGTGAGCGAGGCCGTAGTGGGCGAAGACGGCGTTGCCGAGCCGGTGACGGCTGTCGGCACCGCGACGAACTGACCCGTGTCGGAGATGTTGTTGAGCACCGAGTAGGTCGCCGACTGCCCGGGGGGGATGCTCAGATCCCAGTTGACGGCCATGCCGTTGTCCTCCAGCGTCGAGCAGTCACAGGTATCGGCCAAGTCCGTCTGCGCTTCGATATCGCTCCAGACGGCGCTGAACCCCGCCTCCACGAAGTGGCTGCCCGCGGTGACCGGCGAGAACTCCTCGAGCGGCCCCGGCGGGGTGTTGTTCGCGCTTGACGTGCACGCGACCGGCCCGCTGGCGGCGGGCGTCGCCCCGGCGGCGGGCGCGTAGCCATAGCCGCTGTCCGAGCCCTTCAGGTAGCAGTCGGCCCCCCGGTAGAGGAAGCCGGTGAGGGTGGCGCCGGCCGGATCGGTGTTCGTGACCGTGATCGTGGTCAGGTAGCTCTCGTCGCCGACCACGTAGCTGTCGGTCTGCTGCACCTGGGCGGCGGTGCCGGCGGTGACGGTGGTCGTCACCGAGTACGGGCTGGCCGTCGTTCCGGCGCCGGTGACCGCTGACTGGGAGACCGCCGTGTAGGCAGTCCCCACGGGTGGCCCGTACAGCGTTCCGCCGGTTGACAGCAGCGTTCCGCAGCTGCCGGTCGTGTTCGACGGCGAGTAGAACTCGTAGCTGGTGTCGCCGGTGTGCTGAACCTGGCACGAGAGTTGGTTGCCGAGGAAGATGCTGCTCAACGGCCCGGCCGAGGTGATGGTCTGCATGCTCGTGTCGGCCGAGGCCGCCCCGGCCAGCAGCAGGAAGGCGGCGATCAGCACGGCCAGTCCGGACGTCCACCGCGCCGCCGCGTTGCGCTTGAGCGTGATTGCGAGCATGGACCGTTTACCTCCTGGTGCGCTTCTTGGCGTGGCGGGTGGGCTTGGCGAGGTAGCTGTGGCCGGCGTGCACGGCGACTGTCTTGCGCAATCCGAAATCCAGAACGTCGACGGTGCCCCGATGCACGGCGGTAAGCGTACCGTCGCAGCGATCGGTGGTGCTCCAGTCCGTTCCGCGCACGGTGCCGGCGCTGTAGCGTCCGCGGGTCCGGAAGTGGCCGTGGTTATCGGTCGCGTGCAGCGTCTGCAGCACGTTGTTGGACAGCTTGGCGATCACGGCCAGCCGGAGCAGGTCGAACGCCGTGGCGCTGCGGCCGGCCGGGCAGCGCTGGTAGCTCGGGGCGCCGGGGAACAGTCCCTCGCGGATCGTGAACGTCGTCAGCCCCTTCTGCCGGCCGGAGGCGGCCTGGCCGAAGCTGAAGATGGCCGCTCCCAGGCGCGCGGTCTGAGTGCCGTGGCTCTGGGGCTTGGCGGCGACCAGGGCCAGGGTCCCGCGGCGGGCGTCGATCTGCGTCCCCACGGGGAGCTGCCGCGCCTGGGTCAGGGGAATGAAGTTCTTGCCCTTCGTCAGCGACGGGCTGGTGGCCAGGGCCCCGCGCCGGGCCGGCGAGAACCCGCTGGGGTACCGGATCAGCACCAATCCCGAGAGAGGGGTCACGTTCGCCGTCCGGCCGAGCGTGGGCGGCCCCGGCGCGCCGGCGCGGTCGGTGGTGAACTCCTGGTCGGGCCCGCTGACGGCCCCGTCGGCGTTGGTGGCCACCAACCGCACGTGGTACAGCGCATTGGGCACCAGCCCCGTCGCCTGAGCGCCGAGTGCGTGCGCGGCGGCGTCGGCCGCGACCGCCTGGCTTGGGGTCGTCTGGTCATAGACCACCGGCCCGCCTGCATAGGAGTACCTCGGGTCCAGCCCGTACTCGAAGTGGACCGTCGTCGGCAGTCCGTTGGGGACGACCGATCCCGCGAACGTCACCTCGGACGCGCTCTCGACGTGGGGTGCGCCCGGAGTGACCGCCGGCGGTGATGTCACGGTCCGGGCACCCCCCGCGCTTGTGGGGACGCCGTTCGGCGGGGTGGTGAGCGTCAGGTCGCCGGTCTGGATCGGGCCGACGCCGTTCGTCGCGTCCAGCCGGTAGTGGTAGACGGTGTCGGGCTCGAGGCCCGTGATCGGCGCCGACACGTCGACGCCGTTGGCGCCGGCGGGAATCGTCGCCGGGGAGCACGGGGCCGTGGTCCCATAGGACGTCGTCGGGCCGTACTCGAACTGGCAGCTCGTCACCGCGCTCCCGTCCGGGTTGACGGAGCCGTTCAGCGTCGCCCCGGCCGGGGCGAGGGCCGTCGCGGCCCTCGCGACGGCGATCGGAGCCCCCGGCTGCGTCGTGAACGTGGCGTCGGGAGTGTCGCCGGCGCCGAAGCTGTTGGTGGCCTCCAGGCGGTAGTGATAAGTGGTGTTGGGCACGAGCGCGGACAGATCGCCACTGACACCGACCGCGCTGTTGCCCGCGCCGGGCGAGGCCGGGGCGCAGGGAACGCTGCTTCCGTAGGAGCTCGTCGTGCCGTAGTCGAAGTGGCATTCATCGACGTTGCTGTACCTGGGATTGACGGCGCCGTTGAGGGTCACGCTGGTCAACGTGAGCGCGGTGGGAACAGCGGGCGTGACGGCGGGGGCGTTCGGGGTGAAGGTGGCGTCGGCGGTGAACGTGGTCCCACCCGAGTTGGTGGCCTCCAGCCGGTAGTGGTACGTCTGACCGGCGGTCAACATCGTCGCCAGCTGGGCACTGACGCTGGCGGGGCTCGTGCCACTGCCCGGGAGCGGTGCGGAGCACGGTGCGCTGGTGCCGTAGGACGTGTCGGTCCCGAAGTCGACCTGGCAGTTCGTGATCGTGTACCCGTCGGGGTTGACGGTGCCGCTGAAGCTGGCGCCGGTGGTCGTGGCGGTCGGCGCCGAGGCGCTGACGGCGGGGGGTTGGAGCGTGCGGAACGTGCCGTCGAGGGTCTTGGTCGTCCCGCCGGAGTTGGTGGCCTGCAGCTGGTAGTGGTAGGTCTGTCCCGGGGTCAGGCCGGATGCCGGGGCGCTCACGTCGACCGGGCTGGTGCCGGTGCCCGGCGCGGAACACGATGCGCTGGTGCCGTAGGAGGTGTCGATCCCGTAGTCGAACTCGCAGTTGGTGATCGCGTAGCCGTCGGGGTTCACGGTCCCGGCAAAGGTCGCGGTGGTGGTCGTCACCGTCGGCGCCGAGGCGGTGACAGCCGGCGGCTGGAGGGTGCGGAAGGTGCCGGGGGTGGTGGTGCTGGTCCCGCCGGAGTTGGTGGCCTGGAGGCGGTAGTTGTACGTCTGGCCGGGAGTCAGGCCGGATGCCGAGGCGGCCACGGTGACCGGGCTCGTGCCCGTGCCCGGCGAGGAGGTGCACGGCGCGCTGCTGGAGTACGAGGTGTCGGTGCTGTACTGAAAGACGCAGGTGGTTGTGTAGCCCTCGGGGTTGACGGTGCCGCTAAACGTCGCGCCGGTTGTCGTGACCGTGGGCGCTGAGGCGGTGACGGCGGGGGGTTGAAGGGTGCGGAAGGTGCCGGCGGTGGTTGTGCTGATGCCGCCGGCGTTGGTGGCCTGCAACCGGTAGTGGTACGTCTGGCCGGGGGTCAGGCCGGACGCGGTGCCGGTGACGCTGACCGGGCTGGTGCCTTTGCCCGGCGAGCCGCACGAGGCGCTGTTGGAGTACGAGGTGTCGATGCTGTACTGAAAGACGCAGCTGCTGACGTTCGTGCCCTCGGGGTTGACGGTGCCGGCAAAGCTCGCGCCGGTGGTCGTCACCGTCGGCGCGGAGGTGGTGAGCACCGGGAACGCCTGGCCGATGATGATGCTGCCGAACGCCGACCCCGACTGGGCGGCGTCGTTGCCCGTGATCGCGCATTCCTGCGCCGTCGGGCAGGCGACGCCGGCGAGGGCGCCGTTGGACTCGACGTTCTGCAGCGTCCACGCGCTCGCGCCGGCCGTGGGGTGAGAGCTCTGGATCGCGTTGCCGGAGCCGTCGGTGGCGACGCACAGGCTGCTCGTCGCGCACGCGATCCCAGTCAGAGGCGTGCTGCCGTCGATGTCGGTCTTGGTCCAGGTCGGGGACGCGCCGCGGGGATCGGACGTCGTCCACACGTTCCCGGTGGCGTCGACGGCGGCGCAGAACGTGGTTCCGGGTGCGCAGCTGACGTCGTTCAGGGCGACGCCACCGGCGACCGCGTCAGCCACCCACGATCCGCTGGTCGCGAAGTTCGTCGTCGTCAGGGCGTTGCCCACGCTGTCCACGGCGACGCATAACGCCGTCGACGGGCAGGAGACGGCGTTCATCGCCTGCTTCGTGCCCCGCGGCTCGACCGCCACGGATGTGTAGTTCGCCTGAGCGCCGTCCTGGGGATCGGTCGACCACAGCTCGGTCTGGGTCCCGATTACGACGCACGCGCCCGCCGTCGTCGACGGAACGCACGAGACACCACGCGAGGCTCTGGGTTGCGGAGTTGGACTGCCAGTTGCTCTGGATGGTCGGGTCCGTCGTCGAGGAAAAGATCGGTCCGCTGCCGTCGACGACGACGCACAGCGAATCGAAGGCGATGCACGACGTATCGACCAGCGGCCCGGATCCGAGGTTCGGCAGGCTCCATGCGCCCGCTCCGGCCGGAGCGTTGGTGCTCGTGGCCACCGAACCGGTCGCTGTCGCCGGCGACGCACAGCGCCGGGCTCGAGCAGGAGATGCGGTTCAGGGCGGAGCTGGGGTCCACGCCGAACGGGGGGTGCCAGCCGATCGGAGTGTCCGCGTGGGCCACGCCGGTGGCCACCACGCTCACCAGGCTGACGAGCAGCAGGGCGACGAGCAGCCGACGTGCGACCCCCCCGCACAGCCGCGCGGATACTCCAGAATTCGTGGCAATGCTCGGCATGTCCCCCGGTCGTCCTAACCCCGCACTGCGAGGCCCACTTCTACACCACGGCTCCGGTTAAGTCAAAGCTGCGGAACGTCAAAGGCCGCGCGTCATGCCGAGGCTCGTGAACGAGTTGGGGCTGGCATCGAGCGCCTTGATGGCGAGGTCGGCGAACAATCCTGCCCGCTCGATCTCGTCCTGTCGGTAGCGCTCGCCGTCGCGCCGATCGAGCACCGAGAGCGCGCCGATCATCCGCTCGCCGCGCCGCAGCGGGACGACGAGCATCGTGTAGGGGACGTAGCCGGTACCGGCGGCGATGGCGGCGGCGAAGCGCGCGTCGGTGCGGGGGTCGGGGATCGCCTCGCCGACGCCGCTCTTCACCACTCCACCGGCGATGCCGACGCCCGGCGGCAGCCGCACGCCGACGATCTCCCGCGCGCCCGCGCCCCACGCCGACGTGTACACGAGCTCGCCGGTCGTTTCGTCGACGAGGCAGATCGAGGCGGCGGCGGCCCCGAAGACCGCGGCCGCGGTGTGGACCACGGCCTCCATGAGGCTGCGCGAGGCGTCGGGATTGTCGAGCGAGACCGCCAGCGAGACGCCGGTCTCGGTGCGCAGCGGCCGGCCGAGGGCCTGGGCGAACGCCGCCGCCGAGGCGACGCGGTGGTCGGGGATCAGCTCCAGCCCGGCGGCGATCGTATGCTCGAGCTCAGGGGTGACATCGGGGTTGATCGAGGACAGGGCGGTCGGCTCGGCGTAGACCGGCGAGCGACCCGCGATCAGCGTCCACAGCGTCGCGGCGACACCGAACACATCGGTGCGCGGGGAGACGTGGCCACCGGCGAACACCTCGGGGGCCATGAACCGCGGCGTCCCGATCCCGATGGTGCCGGAATCCTCGTCGTTGAGCAGCCGGGCGATGCCGAAGTCGACGAGGACGACTCCATCCTCGCCGAGGATCAGGTTCTGGGGCTTGACATCGCGATGGACGATCTGCTGGTCGTGGATGTACTGCAGCGCCTGGCAGGTCTGGCGGACCAACTCGATCGCCTGGTCGATCGGCAGACCCGGGTTCCCCTGCTCCTTGAGCAGCACGCCGAGCTCGGTCCCCCGGATCAGCTCCATCACCACGAACTGGCCGATGGGCGCGGTGAAATGGTCGATCACCTTGACGACGCGCGGGTGCTCGAGCGAGGCCAAGAGCCGAGCCTCGACCTCGAACCGTGCGTCGTGTTGCGGGTTGGTCGACTGCTTGAGCGCGACCTCGACGCCGGTCTCGCTATCCACGGCCCGGTACACGGCGCCCATCGCACCGGATGAGATCGGCTCAGCGATGTGGTAGCGGTCGTTGAGCGTCAGGCCCAGGAGCTGAGAGGCCGTCCGTGGTTGGTCCATGCCAGTCCGAGCGTAGCGAGAAGGAGCCTAGGCGCCCACCCGGTAGCCGAGCTTGGACAGGCCGCCCAGCGCTCTCGTGAGGTCGGTGCTGCCCGCGCTGATGTCACGTCCGGCGGCCGCGTATCCGGCGGGGCTACCCGAGCTCGCCGCGCGCGCGGCGGCAGCGTACCCGCGGGCCAGCCTCGTCAGCGCGGCGACGACCGCGTGCTGCGCGGGCCCGACCAGGGGCGAGACCGTGGTCGCGCCGAGCTTCGCGGCGGCGTGGGAATACGCGGCGGCCACCGCGCGAGCGGCGGTCGCCTGAGCCGCGGGGGTCCGGGCGCCCCGCAGCTTCGCGGTGGCGGTTGCGACCGCTCCGCGCAGGCCGGAAAACACGCTCGACACCTGACGGGCATAGGCGGGAATCGGGGTCAGGGGGTAGGGGCGCGCGCCGACCAGGGTCAGGGTCGCCGCGACCTGTCCGCAGCGGTTCGCGAACGTCGGCGCGCCCGCTCCCGACGCCACGCACGCGATCGTCGCCACGCCCGCCGTCGTCGGCACGGCATAGACGGTGACCGCGCCAGCGGCGCCGGATACGGTCAGCGCGGCGTAGCGGTACGCCGAGATCGTGCCGAGCCGCACCTGGTCGGGACGCGGAACTCCCCCCTTGATCCGGCGCGCGAAGGCGGCGGGGAGCAGCGACGGGCCGCCGGCCTGCGGGACTTCGCCTGCCGTGAGCGTCCCCCCGGCGGCGGTGGTGGCCAGCGTCAGCTGGCTGGCGAACGCCATTCCCGGCAGGGCGGCCGCGGCCGAGCGCAGCTGCCAGCCGGTGGGATAGCGGAGCTGCAGCGGGCCGGCGGTCGCGAGGTTGCCGCTCGTCGCTGGGTGTGCCGTCTTGTGCCCGGAGCGGCCGATCAAGAAGCCGGCGGCGATCGCGACGATCGCCAGCACGGCCACGATCGCGATCGCGGACCCGTTCCCCGCGCTCGGCCGGGCACCGCGCTCGGCCGCGGCGGACCCGGGCGACGCCACCGTCGGCGACCCCGGGGCAGCGAGCGCTCCGCCACCCCCGGCGCCGGGGCCGGGCCTCACGTCCGTCGGCTGGTTCGATGCGGACGCCACGTTGGGGACGGCGCTGGCCCGGGTCGGTTGCGCGATGTCCGAGGTCGGCGCCCCGGCGCCGACCGGCCGGGCGGGGACGGCGGCGTCGCCCCCCGAGTCGCGGCCGGCGAGCGCGACGGTAGCCTCGCGGATCAGCTCGGCCAGCGGTGACGGTCGTTGTGCCGGGTCCTTGGCCATGCCGCGCGCGATCACATCGTCGAGGGCCCGGGGCAGCTCGGGCTTGAGGTCGGTGATCCGGGGTGGCGGCTCGGTCAGCTGCGCCTGGAGCACCGCGGCCTCGCTGCTGCGTCGGAACGGCACCTGCCCGGTCAGGCACTCGAACAGCAGTGCGGCCAGCGCGTAGCCATCGCTGGCGGGGCCGGAGGCCTCGCCGCGGATCGTCTCCGGCGCCACGTAGTCGATCGTGCCCATGAACTGGCCGGTGCCGGTCAGCCGGACCTCATCCGGCGCCTTGATCAGCCCGAAGTCGGCCAGGTAGGCATGATCGCCCTCGCCGACGAGGATGTTCTGCGGCTTGACGTCGCGGTGGATCAGGCCGTTACTGTGGGCGGCGTCGAGGGCCTGGGCCACCTGGGCGAGCAGTCGCAGGCTGCGCCGCGGGTCAAGTTCGTCGGAGGTGATCAGCTGCTTGAGGGTCGGCCCGGCGATCAGCCGCATCGCCAGAAACAGGCCGTGCTCGCTCGGGCCGGCCTCGTACACGGGCACGATGTGCAGGTGGTCGATCGCGGCCTGCAACTGCCCCTCACGCTCGAAGCGCTCGCGGAAGCTGGCGTCGCCGCTCAGTTCGGTCGCCAGCAGCTTCAGCGCGACGGTGCGCTTGAGCGAGCGCTGCGTGGCGCGATAGACGACGGCCATTCCGCCGCGGCCGAGGAGGCTGTCGATCTCATAGCCGGCGACGGTCGTGCCCGGCTGCAGCAGTGAGTCGGTAGTCAAGTCTGGTCAGCCGCTGAGGATGACTCCGCCGCCGCCACCCCCGCCGCCACTCGAGCCGCCGCCGCCACCCCCGCCGCCACTCGAGCCGCCGCCGCCGCTGCTGCCACCGCCGCTCGATGGTGGGGTGGGCGCCGGCGCCGCGGGCGTGCTCGTCGTCGGCGTCACCGTGGGGGACGTCGACGTGGGCGTGGGGACGGGCTTGGGCTTGGGCTTGGGTTTGACGTGGCGGAGCGTCGGGAGCGTCGCCGTGCTCGGCGGCGCGGTGACGGACGGTCCCGCGCCGGCGGCGGCGGGCCGCTCCAGCACCGGTCCGGCGGGCGCCGCGGTGCTCGATCCGCCGGCCTGGGCGACGACGAGCGCGGCGACGAACAGGATGGCGATGAGGGCAAGGGCCATCGTCAGCCGTGCCGGGCTGCGCAGTGCTACCGGCACGTCTTCTGCGCCTTGCGCTGACCGGGCTCGAGGCACCGCGCGATCTTGGTGAAGTTGCCGCGGACGACGTTGTACTGGATGTAGACGCCGATCTCCTTGGGGGCCGTGACCCGGATGTGCAGCTGGGATCCGGCCGGCATCTGCACGCCCCCCAGGCCCGGGAAGCTCTCGGTCGCCTTGTGGCGTTTGGTCTGCGCCTTGCAGTGGCCGCCGCAATCGACGGCGACGGCGGCGTTCTTCGCCGTGTTGACGGTCAGCCCGAGCAGCTTGATCCCGGTACTGGTCGCCTCGGCCTTGAGCGTCGCCTGGGCGCTCAGTCGCTTGGGAGCGGTGATCGCGTAGTCGAACTGGATCTTGAGCGTGCCGCCAGCGTCGTTGACGCCGCCGACCTGCACGGTGTAGGACGTGCCCTTGGTCACGGGGGTGACCAGCTTGGCCGAGGGGAAGTGCGTGCTCGAGGCGCAGCTCTCCTTGCCGAGGTTCGGCTCGGCCGTCGTCTGGCTGTACGGATACACCGCGATCACGTTCGGGAACCCCGTCGTCTGGACCTCCATCAGGCCGTTGGCCTGGGGGAAGAAGTCGTACCAGACGGTCTTGCCGTAGATCACGCCGTGGCAGCTGGTGACCTCGGCCCCGCCTCCCGCATGGGGTGGGGCGAACAGCTGCGCCTGGGTGGTCGCGTTGGTCGTGTCGCGCACGTCCTGCAGCGTCTGGGTGCTGTTCAGCGGCGCGCCGGGCTGATTGAGGTTCAGCGAGCTCAGGTAGTTGTCGTTGACCGGCGGCGCGGGACCCGTCACCGGGGTGTCCGCGCCGGCCAGGCTGGCGGCCCCGAGCAGACAGGCGATCGCGACCACCACGGCAGTGGTCAGGCGCAGCCTGGATGCCAGGATCCAGCGGGGGCTCTTTCTTTGCAGGACTAGATCTCCTATCCTGGCACCGGTCGGGCCGCGATAATACTCGTTCGGCGACACCGTTGTGGCCGGTGTCGGGCCGTGTGGTTCGATGCCGGAGGCGACGCCAGCAGGACTGACCCGACCAGGACCCGAGAAGGCAACCATGAGCGAGATGTCCAGCGCCCCGTCGGATCCCCGCGTAGGAACACGCGTCGGCGACTACGCGATCGAGCGTCTGCTCGGCGTGGGCGGGATGGGCGCCGTCTACTGCGCCACCGATCCCGCCGGCGAGCGCGTCGCGCTGAAGCTGGTCAAGGAGGATTACGCCCGCGACGCCGTGTTCCGGAAGCGGTTCGCGCGTGAGGCGCGCATCGCCCAGACGGTCCAGCACGCGAACGTGGTGCCGGTGCTGGCCACCGGCGAGCACGAGGGCGTGCCGTACATGGCCCAGCGGTTCGTCGACGGCGAGGCCCTCGATGCGCGGCTCAAGCGCGACGGGACGCTCGACGTGGCCACCGCCGTGCGCGTCTGCACCGACGTCGCCGCCGGGCTCGAGGCGCTGTGGGCCAACGGGATGGTCCACCGCGATGTCAAGCCCGCCAACATCCTGCTCGACGGGCAGGGCACCGCGTACATCACCGACTTCGGGCTGGCCAAGGACAGCAAGGGCAGCCTGCTCACCCTCCCCGGGCAGGCGCTCGGTTCGATGGACTACATGGCCCCCGAGCAGATCCGCGGCGAGGAGGTGACCGCGGCCTCGGACACGTACGCGCTCGGCTGCGTGATGTTCGAGTGCGCCTGCGGGCGGCCCCCGTTCGCCCACGTCCAGGGGATGCGCATCCTGTGGGCCCATCTCCAGGATGCCGCGCCCGATCCGCTCGGCCTGCGCGGCGACCTGCCGCCGCAGTTCGCCGCCGCGCTGCTCACCGCGCTCGAGAAGGAACCCGAGAAGCGACCCGCCAGCGCCGGCGAGTACGCGCGCAGCCTGGCCGCCGCCGCTGGGCTCTGACGAGTGCCCTAGCCGACCGGGTCCTCCTGGGCCTGGATCGCGGTGATCGCCACCGTGTTGACCACGTCGACCACCGAGCACCCGCGGCTCAGGTCATTGATCGGGCGGCGCAGCCCTTGGAGCACCGGGCCGATCGCCACCGCTCCCGACGAGCGCTGGACGGCCTTGTAGGCGACGTTGCCCGTATCGAGGTCGGGGAATACGAACACCGTCGCCCGCCCGGCCACCTCGCTGCCCGGCAGCTTCAGCTCGGCGACATGCGCATCGACGGCGGCGTCGTACTGGATCGGACCCTCGACCCTGAGCGACGGCGCGCGCTCGCGCACGAGCTCGGTCGCCCGGCGCACCGCATCCACCTGCTCCCCGCGGCCCGACGTGCCGGTCGAGTAGGAGAGCATCGCGATCCGGGGGTCGACGCCGAACTGGCGAGCCGTCTGGGCCGAGCTGATCGCGATGTCGGCCAGCTGCTCGGCGTTGGGCTTGGGGTTGACCGCGCAGTCGCCGTAGACGAGGACGCGATCGGCGAGGCACATGAAGAACACGCTCGAGACGACCGACACGTCGGGGCGAGCGCGGATGATCTCGAACGCCGGGCGGATCGTGTCGGCGGTGGTGTGGACCGCGCCCGACACCATCCCGTCGGCCACGCCGCCGCCGACCATCAGGGTCGCGAAGTAGCTGGCGTCGACGACCGCATCGTGAGCGAGCTCCGGTGTCATGCCCTTGTGCCGTCGCAGCTCGTGATAGCGCTCGGCGAACGGGGCGCGCAACGAGGAGCTCGCCGGATCGACGAGCTGCGCGCGCTCCAGGTTCAAGCCATGAGCGGCGGCCAGCGCGGTGATCGCCTCGGGGTCGCCGAGGATCGTCAGGTCGACGACGTCGCGGCGCAGCAGGATGTCGGCGGCGCGCAGGATCCGCTCGTCGCCGCCCTCGGGCAGGACGATGTGGCGTCGCCGAGCCTTGGCGCGTTCCAGCAGCTCGTACTCGAACATCATCGGCGTCCTCGTCGCCGGCCGCGGCAGCGCCATCCGCTCGGCCAACTCCCGCGGATCGACCCCGGCCTCGAACACCCCGATCGCGGTCGCGATCTTGGCCTCGTCGGCCACGCCGATCGTCGGCACCACCTCGTTGACGGCGGTCGCCACCGCATACGTGCGCGCGTCCACGGTCAGCGTCGGGAACGGCGCCCGCTCGAGCATCGCCGCCACCGCGCCCGACGGCGCATGGCCGGCGGTGAGCACGACGCCGGCAATCGCCGGCTGGCCGGGGAGCAGGCTGGCGGCGATGCAGGCCACCAGGACATCGGCGCGGTCGCCGGGCACGATCACGAGCGTGCCGTCCACCAGGTCGTCGACGAAGTGCTCGACGTTCATCGCGGCGATGCGAACCGCTCGTATCTGCTGTTGCAGACCGCCGTCGCCGGCGCCCATCACGACGGCGCCGAGCTCGCCGGCGACCTGCCCGACCGTGGGATGGCGGAGGTCTGCCGACTCCGGCAGCACGTACAACGGGGCGCCCGGGTCATAGATGACCGAGTGGGCGCGCATGTCGGCCATCAGCTCGGCGGGGACGCGGTTGACGATTGCCCCGAACAGGGCGCAGCTGCGTCGCTCCAGCGACGCGCGGGCGACCCGGACCGCCGACGCGATCCCCTGCACCGAGGTCCCCCGGATCACCACGAGCACCGGGCAGCCGAGCTGGTTGGCGAGATCGGCGTTGAGCTCGAAGTCCAGCGCCGGCAGCGGCCCGGTGAAGTCGGTGCCCTCGCAGACGACGACGTCGAACCGGGATTCGAGCGCCTTGTAGGCGTCGAACACGCGCTGGCGCAGCTCCTCGTGGCGCCCGGCGGCGATCATCGAGTCCGCCTCGGGAGCGAGCAGGGCATACATCTCCGCGGCCGTCGTGGGCAGCTCGAAACGCCGGCGGATCAACTCGATCTGCGCGTCGGCGGGATCGGGCACGATCGGCCGAAAGAAGCCGACGCTCTGGGCCCGGCCGGCCAGGGTGTGCATCAGCCCGAGAGCGACAACCGACTTGCCGCTCCCCGCCTCCATCCCGGTGATGTATAGGTTTCCCGCCATAGCGCGCCCTGTGACCGGGCAGACCCTAACTCAGATCAGGAGGTGGCCATGGAGGCGACGACGTTGCTGACGCGCAACTCGAGGTACGTCGAGGCCTTTGACAAGGGCGAGCTGGCGGCGCCTCCCGCGTTGCGGGTGGCGATCGTGACCTGCATGGACGCGCGGCTGGATCCGGCCCGCGCCCTGGGGCTCGACGAAGGCGACGCCCACGTGATCCGCAACGCCGGCGGCGTGGTCACCGACGACGTGATCCGCTCACTGTCGATCTCCCAGCACGAGCTCGGGACCGAGGCGGTGATGCTCATCCATCACACGCGGTGCGGGATGCAGACGTTCACCGACGAGCAGTTCGCGGCCGCCCGTGAGGCCGACAGCGGCGAGCGTCCGCCGTGGTCGGCGCGGACGTTCAGCGACCTCGAGGAGGACGTGCGCGACTCGGTGCGCCGGGTGCGCGAGAGCCCCTTCCTCCCGCGCACGGAGGACGTGCGCGGCTTCGTCTACGAGGTTGAGACCGGGCGCGTCCGCGAAGTGCCCGCCTGACGGGCGCTCTCACGGCCGTCCACCCCGGTCGGATAGGTTGCGCACATGCCCTGGATCGAGGTCTTCGCCGTGCTCGTCATGTGCCACCTGGTCGGCGACTACATGCTCCAGACCGAGTGGCAGGCGTTGCACAAGCACGGCGGCCTGACCTCGGGCTCGGCGGTCTCGCGGCGCGCGCTGCTCGCCCATATCTTCAGCTACACGCTGGCGTTCGTCCCGGCGTTGATCTGGCTGGCCGACAGCCTCGGGCCGGGGATCATCTGGTTGGCGGCGCTGGTCGCCGTCCCGCACATGATCCAGGACGACGGCACGCTCCTGGTGGCCTATGCCCGCCGCGTCAAGAAGGCCGACCTGACGCAGAACCCTCTGCTCAACGCCCTGCTCGACCAGTCGTTTCACCTGGTCGCGCTGTTTTTGACGGCGCTCGTCGCCGGCAGCTGAGCGGGCGCCGGTCGGTCAGCCGGCGCGGCGCTCGGCGAACTTCTCGAGCTTCTTGGGCGAGTCGGCCGCGAACGTCTCGGCGTCGCCGTCGATCTGACGGATCAGGCCGCTCAGCGTACGGCCCGAGCCCAGCTCCAGGAACGTGTCGCAGCCCTGCGCGCGCAGCGTGCGGACGCAGTCGACCCACAGCACTGGGCTCGCGATCTGGGCGATCAGCGCCTCGCGGACCTCGTCGGCGGTCGTGCGCAGCTCGCCGCTCGCGTTGCCGACCAGGGGAGTGGACGGATCGCTCCACTCCACGTCGGACATCGCTTCGGCCATCCGGGCCTGCACGGGTTCCATGAGCGAACTGTGGAAGGCGGCCCCGACCTTGAGCCGGATCGCCTTGTCGGCGCCGGCTGCCTCGGCGAGCTCGAGCAGCCGCAGGACGGCCGCCTCCTCGCCCGAGCAGACGATCTGGGCGGGCGTGTTCAAGTTCGCCGGGGCGACGGTCCCGGCCTCGGAGGCCTCGGCGCACAGCTCCCGAACGCGCTCGGCGTCGAGTCCGATGATGGCGGCCATCGCCCCCGGGCGCTCGGACTGGATCTCGGCCATCAGCTTGCCGCGGCGTGACACCAGCCGCATCCCGTCCTCGAGGGCGAGCGCGCCCGAGACGACCGCCGCCGTGTACTCGCCGAGGCTGTGACCGGCGACGAAATCGGGCGTCAGGTCGTGCTCGCGGGCGACGTCCATCACCGCTAGTGACGTCGCGAACAGCGCCGGCTGGGCCGCCTCGGTGGCCGTCAGATCCTCGATCGGACCCTCCAGGCAGAGGCGCCGGATCTCCAACCCGCTGGCCTCGTCGGCGAGCGACAGGTAGCGGTCGAACACGGCGGGTTGCGCCGCGAGCAGATCCGAGCCCATGCCCACCTTCTGTGAGCCTTGACCCGGGAAGACGAACGCTGTCTTGGCCATTGGGTGCCGATCCTAAGCGGCCGGTCAAGTGAGGCGCAACCAACCGGGGGGCCGACGCCTTGACAGGAGCGACTTGAGTCCCCCAGAATGGACTCTTCGCCGTCTTGGACTGGGGGCAGCAGATCAAACTTGAGGATCGAGTCGCGCTGGTGACGGGCGGATCGCGGGGCATCGGCCGCGCGATCGCCACCGTGCTGGCCGAGGAGGGTGCTGCGGTGGCGGTCAACTACCGCTCCAGCGAGGCCCGGGCCCAGGAGGTCGTCGACGAGATCCGCGGCCGCGGCGGCCAGGCGGCGGCGGTCGGCGGCGACGTGTCGGACTACGCCCAGGCGCAAGCCGTCGTCGCGGACACGGTCGCGCAGCTCGGCGGCCTGCACGTCGTCGTCAACAACGCCGGGATCGCGCGCGACTCGCTCGTCTACAACATGGAGCCCGACGAATGGCTGGAGGTGATGAAGGTCAACTTCGGCGGCACCTTCAACTGCACCAAGGCGGCGCTCGACCCCTTCATGTCCCAGCGCGACGGCGTGATCGTCAACATCTCCTCGGTGATGGGCGAGCGGGGCTGGACGGGCGAGTCCAACTACGCGGCGTCCAAGGGCGCGATCAACGCGTTCACGCGATGCTGCGCCGTCGAGTTCGCGCGCTTCGGGATCCGCGTCAACGCCGTGCTGCCCGGCTTCGCCCCGACCGAGATGGTGGCGGGGCTGATGGAGAAGGACGGCGGCAAGGGGATCATCAAGCAGATCCCGCTCAAGACGTTCGCCACCGTCGACGAGGTCGCGCGCACGGCCGCCTTCCTCGCCGGGCCGGATGCGAGCCACATGACCGGGGCGCTCCTCACCGTCGATGGCGGGGTGTCCGCCCAGGTGGGGATCGGCAAGCCGTTGTAGGCAGGTCGGGACGGGACCGGACCGAGAGTTTTCAAAACGAGCAAGGAGTGTTGCGGGATGGCCGATGTAGATAGCGCGGTGAAAGAAGCGGTGGTCGAGGCGCTGGCCCTCGACGACGACGAGGTGACGGCCGACTCGACCCTGATGGACGACCTGGGGGCGGAGTCGATCGATCTGCTGGACATCCTGTTCCGGATCCAGAAGAGCACCGGCGTCAAGATCGAGGCGTCGGACCTGGGCGACTACATCCAGGGGGGGATCCCCGATGACGAGTTCTCCGACGATGACCAGGTGATCACGGCGACCGGCGCCGCCCAGCTGCACAAGGTGATGCCGCAGACCGACCCATCCGAGCTCGAGGGCAAGCTCAACGCCGACGAGGTGATCACGCTGTTCACGGTTCAGAACCTCGTGGAGATGGTCAAGTCACGGGCTGACGGTGCCGCTGTCTGACCTCCGTCTCGGGGTCGGGATCGATGCGGTAAAGGTCGAGCGGGTGGAGCGCCTGCTGACCGAGCATCCGGACCGGTCCGCGGACATCTTCACCGAGCGGGAGCTGACCTATTGCCGATCCAAGCGCCGTGCCGCGGACCATCTGGCGGCGCGGTTCGCCGCCAAGGAGGCGGTGCTCAAGGCGTTCGGGACCGGCGTCGCCCAGCGCATGCGGCTGACCGAGGTCGAGGTCGTCAACGACGCGGGGGGCCGTCCGCGCGTCAACCTGGCGGGGACGGTGGCGCAGTTCGCGCGGCGCCGCGGCCTCGCCGACCTCGACGTCTCGCTCAGCCACACCGATGGGCTGGCGATCGCGCACGCGGTCTCGCTGTGGGCGCGAGAGCCGGGGTGAGCCGATGCGCTTTCACCTGATCGACCGGATCGACGCGGTCGAGCCTTCGCGCTCGATCCGTGCCCGCAAGGTCACCTCGCGCAGCGAGGACTACTGGGAGGAGTCAGACGGCGAGCTGGTGATGCCGCCGCCGTTCATCCTCGAGGCCCTCTGTCAGGCGGGGACGTGGCTGATCATGATCACCACCGATCGCCGCAAGCGGGCCGCTCTGCTGTCGGTCGGATCGGTCGACTGGCACGGCGATGCGCGGCCCGGCGACGTGCTGGAGCTGATCGGCGAGGTCGACTCCTTCGGCGAGGAGACGGCGGTCATCTCGGGCCGCGTCGAGATCGACGGCGAGCCGATCCTGACCGCGTCGGAGATCATGTGCGCGCTGATCGACGCCGGGGACCTCGCCGACCTCGAGGACACCGAGCGCCTGCAGCACATGCTCGACCGGACGACCGAGGCGCCGGCCGGATGACCCGCGTGGCGATTACCGGGATCGGCGCCGTCACGCCCGTCGGCGGCGACGCCGACTCCACGTGGGCCTCGCTGCGCGAGGGGCGCAGCGGCATCGGGCCGATCACGACGTTCGACACCACCACCTATCCGGTCAAGATCGCCGGCATGGTCGACGCCTTCGACCCCGAGCGCCAGCTTCCCGATCCGCACCGCCTGCGTCACCTGCACCGCGGCGCGGCGTTCGGCGTTGCCGCGGGCGCGGAGGCGCTGCGCGCCGCCCGGGCCCCGGCGGGCACGTATGACGGCGATCGCGTCGGCGTGGCGATCGGCGGCAGCGTGGCTCGCCCCGAGCTTCAGGAGTTCTCCGACATCTTCTATACGCGGGCCGTCAGCGAGGAGCACGAGCTGTACCGCTCGCCGCCGGGACGCGCGCTGCAGATCAGCCAGAACGTGGCCACCAACGAGGTGGCGCGGCTGGCCGGCGCCGCCGGGCCGATGATCGGCATCAGCACCGCATGCACGGCGTCCTCTCACGCGATCGGCGAGGCCTACCGCCAGATCGAGGACGGCGAGGCCGCGCTGATGGTGGCCGGCGGCTACGACGCGCTGACCAGTTGGGTCGACGTGATCGGGTTCTCGCTCCTCGGGGCGCTGGCCACCGGCTACGACGATGCGCCACAGCGCGCGTCGCGTCCGTTCGAGCGCGACCGCAACGGGTTCGTGCTCGGCGAGGGCGCGGTCATGGTCGTGCTCGAGGATCTGGCGTCGGCTCGCGAGCGCGGTGCCCCGATCATCGCCGAGGTCGCCGGCTACGGATCCAGTCTCAACGCCTACCGGATGACCGACCCCCCACCCGACGGCGGCGGAGCGGTGATCGCGATGACGCGGGCGCTGCAGGAGTCCGGCTTTGCGGCGAGCGACGTCGACTACGTCGTCGCCCACGGCACCGGGACGCCGGCCGGCGACGTGTCCGAGACGGTGGCGATCAAGCGCACGTTCGGCGATCACGCCCCTGCGCTGGCGGTCACCTCGCCCAAGTCGATGACCGGCCACACGACGTGCGCGGCGGGCGCGCTGAACTTGCTGGCGGCGGTGGGCGCGATCCGCGACGGGGTGATCTCGCCGACGATCAACTACGACCATCCCGATCCCGAGCTCGACCTCGACTTCGTGGGCAACGTCGCCCGCGAGCGCGAGGTGCGCGTGGCGGTCACGAACGCGTTCGCGTTCGGAGGCACCAACGGGGCGATGGTCGTGTGTGCGCCCGGGGCCGGCAACGGGGCGAGTTCGTGAGCCGCTGGTCGACGCTTGACCGGATCGTCGCCGTCGAGCCCGGCCGGGAGGCGACGGCGATCCGCAACGTGCCCAACACGCTGGCCATCTTCGACAGCCACTTCCCGCGCTTCCCGGTGCTGCCGGGGGTGCTGATCCTCGGCAGCCTCGGCGCCCTCGCCGGCGAGCTGCTCGAGCGGGAGACCGGCCGGCCGTGGAAGCTGGCCGGCGCCGATCGCGTCGGCTTTCGCCACTTCGTCGGGCCCGGCGACCAGCTGCTGCTGACGGTCACGCTCAAGCAGCGTTCCGAGACCGAGGCCGTGCTGAGCGGCGAGGCATCGGTCGACGGTCGGGTCGTGACGCGCGCCCGCAAGCTCCGCGCGGTGCCGCGATGAGCACCGCCGGCCGGCGCGTCGTGATCACCGGCATCGGGCTGCTCAGTCCGCTCGGGATCGGCGCCGCCGACACGTGGGAGCGGCTGCTTGCCGGCGACAGCGCGGTCGGGCCGATCGGCTCCTACGACGCGTCATCGCTGCGCTCGCAGGTCGGCGCCGAGCTGCCGGAGTTCCGCCCCCGTGACTTCGTCGACCGCCGGGCCCTGCGGACGATGACCCGCTACGACATGCTCGCGTCGGTCGGGGCCGCGATGGCGATGACCGACGGCGGCCACGAGCAGGCGATCGACGATCCCGAGGGACGCTTCGGGCTGTTCACCGCCAGCGGCAAGGAGATCTCCGAGCCCGAGCACTTCAAGGAGGTGGCGGTGGCCGTGCGCGACGACGGCGGCGACGTCGACATGCGGCGCTTCGGCGAGCTCGCCGCCACCCAGGTGCACCCGCTGTTCTACATCGAGGGCCTGCAGGCGGCTTCGCTGTTCTACGTCTCCGACGCCTTCGCGCTGCGCGGCCCCAACACGTTCTTCGCCGGCTCCGCCGAGGCCGGGCTGTTCGCCGTCGGACGCGCCTTCCGGGCGGTGCGCCGGGGGGAGGCCGACGCCGTGCTGGCGGGGGGCGCCGACACCCCGGTGTGCTGGTGGAACATGGCCAAGATCGACGGGCTCGGGTTGACGACCGGCCGCGGCGAGTGTCGCCCCTACGACCTTCGCCGCGACGGCACCGCGATGGGCGAGGGGGCCGCCTTCCTGCTCGTGGAGGAGTACGCGGCGGCGCAGGCCCGTGGCGCGCACGTGTACGCCGAGATCACCGGCTTCGGCTCGGGTGCCGACGTCGCCCACGGGATCACCCCGGACCCGTCCGGCCGCCCGCTCGCCGGGGCGATCGGGCGGGCGCTGCGCGATGCCGGCTCAGCGCCCGAGCGCGTCGACTACGTCGCCGCTCACGGGAGCGGCACCCGCCAGGGCGACGCCAGCGAGGCCGCCGCCCTGCGCGCCGCGTTCCCGGCCGGCAACGCCGGCGGCAATGGCAATGGCGCCGGCGCCGACGGCGGGCCGGCCGCGTCGAGCGTCAAGGCGGCCATCGGCCATCTCGGCGCCGCCGCCGGCGCGACCAACGCCGCCCTCGCCGCGCTGGCGATCGCCGAGGGCGCGATCCCCCCGAGCTTGAACCTGGAGACCGTTGATCCGGACTGCGCGGGCGTCGGCTGGGTGACCGGGGAGGCGCGTCGTGCGCCGGTCCGCGAAGCCGTGGCCGTGGCGCGTGGACTGGAGGGACAGAACGTCGCGCTCGTGCTGCGAGCGCCCTGAAGGAGGAAAACGCCGTGAGCAAGTCAGACTCCGAATTTCCCCGGGTGGTCGTGACCGGCGTCGGCGCGATCACCGCGCAGGGCGCGTCGGCGGACGAGTTCTGGGCCGGCGTGCGCGAGGGGCACCCCGCGATCCGCACCGTCCAGCACCTATCCATGGACGGCTACCGCACGCAGATCGCGGGCGAGGTGCAGGTGCCCGCGGTCGCTGAGCACGGCTACCTCCATCCCGGCGGCTTCCACGACCGGGCGATCGACTTCACCATGAACGCCGCCGAGGAGGCGATGAACCACTGCGGCGTCGGCGTGGGCCCGATCCCCGCCGAGCGCTGGGGCGTCGTGATCGGGACCTGCAACGCGGGGCTGCTCGCCGGGCGCGAATGGTACGTGCGCCGGGAGAACGGCGAGGGCGCCGATCCCGCCCTCGTGCTGCTCGTCTCCCCGCAGGCCGCCGCCGAGGCGCTGAGCGCGGCGTTCGGTCTCAAGGGCCCGGTGCTGTCGGTCGACACCGCGTGCGCGGCCAGCGCCAACGCGATCGGCTACGCCGGCTCGCTGATCCGCTCCGGGCAGGCCGACGCCGTGCTCACCGGCGGCGCCGACGCTCTCTCGGACATCCTCGTCGCCGGCTTCAACTCGCTGGAGTCGCTGTCGCCCGAGCCGGCCGCGCCGTACTCGATCGACCGCAAGGGCCTGTCCCTCGGCGAGGGCAGCGGGATGCTCGTGATCATGCGCGCGGACCTGGCGCGCGAGCATGGCGCATCGGTGATCGCGGAGATGCTCGGCTACGGCCTGTCGGCCGACGGGTATCACCCGACGGCGCCGCATCCCGAGGGCCGCGGCGCGGCCCGCGCGATCCAGACCGCGCTCAAGCAGGCGGGTGTGTCGCCCGACGAGGTCGACTACGTCAACAGCCATGGCACCGGGACGGCCAAGAACGACCCCGCCGAGACGGCGGCGACGAAGGTCGGGCTCGGCGAAGCGGCGGCCCGCAAGGCGGCGATCAGCTCGACCAAGTCGATGGTCGGCCACCTGCTGGGCGGGGCCGGGGCGGCGGAGGCGATCGTCACCGTCAAGGCGATCCAGGATCAGGTCGCGCCGCCGACCGCCAACTTCACCGAGCCCGACCCCGAGTGCGATCTGGACTACACCCCCAACACGCCGCGTCCGATGAAGATCGACGTCGCGCTGTCGAACAACTTCGCGTTCGGCGGCGCCAACGCGTCGCTGCTGTTCGCCCGTCACGACGCCCGTCCCGACGGGCCCCCCGTCCCCGCCCAGGACCGGATCGTGATCACCGGGCTGGCGGCGCTGACCCCGGCCGGCACCGATCTCGACGCGCTGTGGGAGGCCCACCGCTCCGGGCGCGACTGCACGGAGGTGCAGGACGGCGTGCGGCTCGGTCGGGTGCCGCTGACCGCCGGCGACTTCCTGTCGCCGAAGGAGCGCAAGCGCGTCGACCGGCTCGGGCTGTTCGCCGTGATCGGAGCCCGGCTGGCGCTCCAGGACGCCGGCTTGGAGCTCACCGATGCCAACCGCACCCGCGTCGGCGCGATCGTCGGCACCGGGGTCGGGCCGATGGAGAGCATGGAGGAGTTCAGCCGCGGGATCCTCACCGAGGGCGCGACCGCCGCCAATCCGGCGATGTTCCCCAACACCGTCTACAACGCCGCCGGCGGACAGGTGGCGATCAAGGTGGGAGCGCTCGGCTCGGCCTCGACGGTCACCGCCGGCCACGGCGCCGGCGCGTCAGCCCTCTGCTACGGCTATGACCTGACGACCGCCGATCACGCCGACGCGGTGATCTGCATCGGCGCCGACACGCTGACCGACACCGTGATCGCCGCCTACCGGGGACTCGGGATTCTCGCCGGTGAGACCGGTCCCGGCCTGGCGCTCGCCGAGGCCGGCGTCGCGGTGCTCGCCGAGCGCCTCGGCCACGCCACGGATCGCGGCGCGACTCCGTACGCCGAGATCGTCGGCACGGCGATCACGTCCGACGCCGCCGGCGTGGGACGCATCGATCGCGACGGCGAGGGGATCGAGCGCGCGATGCGCCAAGCGCTCGAGCGTGCCGGTATCGAGCCGGACAACGTGGTCGCGGTGTGGTCCGCCCAGTCGGGGCTGGAGGTGGCCGATGCCGCCGAGGCGGCCGCGATCGACCGGCTGTTCGGCGCAGACGGACCGCTTGTCGTGGCGCCGAAGCGCAAGCTGGGCGAGCCGATGGGGGCGGCGGCGTCGCTGAACGTCGCCCTTGCGCTGACCGGCTGGCGGCGCGGCGACGAGGAGGCGAGCCCGGTGGGCCCGATCCTCGTCAACGGCGAGTCGCTGGGCGGCACGAACTTCTCGATCGTGCTCGTGCCCGTCTGAGCGACCCTCGATCGCGAGGACAGAGACGGACTGATCGTGCGAACCGACACGGGCGTGGCAATCTCGATGCGCGACGGCGTGACCCTGTACGCCGACATCTACCGTCCCGACGGCGACGAGCCGGTGGCGGCGATCGTCAATCGCACCCCGTATGACCGCAGCTTCGGGCTGACCCCGCCGGCGGCGATCGACCCCGACCTGGCCGTCGAGGCCGGCTTCGCCCTCGTCTGCCAGGACGTGCGCGGCCAGTTCGGCTCCGAGGGCGCGTTCTACCCGTTCACCACCGAGGCCGCCGACGGCGCGACGACCGTCGAGTGGGCCGCCGGGCAGCCATGGTGCAATGGGTCGGTGGTCATGGCCGGGCGCTCGTACAGCGGTGCCACCCAGTGGCTGGCGGCCGCTGAGCGACCGCCGTCGCTGGTCGCGATCTCTCCGGTGGCAACCGGCAGCAACTACTACGACGGCTGGGTCTACCAGGGTGGTGCGTTCCAGCTGGGCTTCAACCTGTTCTGGGCGCAGCTGATGACCGCGCCGCGGATGAAGTCCTCGCTCGGCGAGCAGTTCCGCCACCTGCCGATCACCGAGCCGCCGCTGCTGGCGGGCAACGAGGGGGCGGGCTTCTATTACGACTGGCTCGCGCATCCGACCGACGATGAGTTCTGGCATCGCGTGTCGATCGACCGGCTCTATGACCGCGTGGACGTGCCGGTCCTCAACATCGGCGGCTGGTATGACCTGCTGCTCAAGGGGACGCTCGAGAACTTCCGGCGGATCCGGGCCGAGGGCGCCAGCCCCCGCGCCCGGGCCCGCAGCCGGCTGCTCATCGGCCCGTGGGCACACGGCACCACCTATGGCGCCTATCCGGACAACTTCTTCGCCGAATTCGGCGGCGAGGACCGGATCGACGTCAGCCGCCTGCAGTTGGAGTTCTTCCGGGCCCAGCTCGAGGACCCGGGCGAGGAGGCGCTGAGCGACACACCGGTGCGGATCTTCGTGATGGGCGCCAACCGCTGGCGCGACGAGACCGATTGGCCGCCGCCGGGGGCCCGCGAAGAGCGCTGGTTCCTGCATTCCGATGGCGCCGCCGCCACCGAGGGCGGCACCCTCTCGCCCGAGCCCTGTGGCGACGAGCCCGCCGACGAGTACGTCTATGACCCGGCCGACCCAGCGCCGACGCTCGGCGGCCCGACCTCGCTCCCCGCCGCGTTGATGCGCACCAACTCGGGTCCGATGGACCAGCGCCGGATCGAGGAACGGCCCGACGTGCTCGTGTACACCTCGGCGCCCCTCCAGGAGCCCGTTGGAGGTGACCGGCCCGCTGGCCGTCGTGCTGCACGCCGTCACGAGCGCCAAAGACACCGACTTCGTGGCCAAGCTGTGCGACGTCGATCCCGAGGGGGTGTCGCGGATCCTCGCCGAGGGCATCCTGCGCGCCCGCTTCCGTGACGGGTTCGATCACGAGGCGACCACCGAGCCCGACCGCGCCTACGAGTACCGGTTGGACCTCGTCGCTACGAGCAACGTGTTCGCGCCCGGCCACCGGGTGCGCGTCGCGATCACCTCCAGCTCGTTCCCGCGTTTCGATCGCAACCCCAACACGGGCAAGCCGCTCGGCGCCGACCGCGACACCGACCTGGTGAGCGCGCGCCAGCGGGTGATTCACAACGCCGACCGCGCGTCGCACATCCTGCTGCCGGTGATCCGTTGACGCGGCTGCGGCCGGCGACTATCGTCCGCGGGCGGACGGCCTGTCCGCCGGGTCTGGACGGGTCACGTGGGCGCCTTGACCAACCGGGAGGGATCGATGACCAACGACGTGCCACAGGCTGTGCTCGACTACCTGCAGTCGGCCAAGACGGTGACGCTGGCAACCGCGTCCTCCGATGGCGTGCCTCACGCCAGCACGTTCATGTACGTCAACGATGGCGTCTCTCTGTACGTGTGGGCGCGTCCGGGCTCCACCACCGCCACCCACATCGCCGAGAACCCGCGCGTGTCGTTCGCGATCGACGAGTACGTGGCTGACTGGAACAAGGCCAAGGGCATCCAGGGCGACGGCCACTGCGAGTCGGTGGGCTCCGGCGACGAGGTCGCGACGGTCGTGGGGCTGTTCGCCGACAAGTTCCCGGCTCCGTCCTCGGGGGCGTCGACGGCCAGCATCGCGTTCTTCAAGATCGCGCCGACGGCGATGCGCTTCATCGACAACGAGGGTCAGCGCACCGAGCTCGGCGCCGACGAGTTCGGGGTGGCCTTCCACCTCCAAGAGGTGCTGTAGTGCTCGAACGGGGCCACTAGGCGAGGAGTCCGCCGTGGGCGCGGACGCGCCTCTGACCGTCGTGATCGCCGACGACCACGCGGTTGTCCGCGAGGGGCTGCAGATGTTGCTCGAGGTCGAGAACGACCTGGCCGTCGTGGGTGAGGCTCACGACCTCGACCAGACGCGAGCGCTGGTCCGTGAGCACGTGCCCGACGTGCTGCTCCTCGACTTACACATGGGGCGGGAGCTGAGCCTGGTGACGCTGTCGGAGCTGCGAACCTCCTCGCCGCGAACCGCGGTGGTGATCCTGACGATGGACGACGACCCCGCGTTCGCCCGGCAGGCGTGGGCGGCGGGGGCAGCCGGCTACGTGCTCAAGGAGGCGACCCGGACCGACCTGGTGCGGGCGATACGCGCGGTCGGGCGGGGTGGCCGATACCTCGATCCCGCCGTCGGCGGGTGGGCGCTGGGGGGCGGTGACGGCGAGCGCGTGCTCACCGAGCGCGAGCTGGAGGTGCTGCGCCTCGTGGCCCTCGGCCACACCAACTCGGAGATCGCCAAGCTGATGTACATCAGCTCGCGCACGGTCGAGACCCACCGCGCCAACCTCCAGGGAAAGCTCGGGGTCAGCGGTCGCCCCGAGCTCGTGCGCTACGCCCTGGAGCACGGGGTGATCCACCGATGAGCTCGGCCGATACCGCCCGCCAGCTCGCCTTCGAGGCGGCTGAGCATCGGGTGCTGCAGCGCCTGCGTCCGCCCACCGTCGAACGCTCCCGGCACCGGCGGCCGGTCGCCGTCACGGTCGCGGTCGCGCTGTTCGCGGCCACGTTCGTCGCCCGCCTGGTGATCAGCGATCCGAGTGCGCTGATCGCCAACTTCTACGTCGTGCCGATCGCGGTGCTGGCGATCGAGTTCGGGACCCTCTTCGGCATCCTGGCGGCAGGGGCGGCGATGGCGCTGGTCGTGGCCTGGAGCGAGATCCAGGCCATCGACGTCGGCGCGCTCGGCTATGTGTCGCGCGGCGCCGCGCTGCTCGTCACCGGAGCGGTGGTCGGCTGGTTCTCCGAACGGCTGCGCGCCGACATCGCCCGGCGTCAGCGCGCCCAGCGCGACCTGTCGCTGTATGCCGACGAGCTGGAGCGCGCCAACGACCGCTTGACCCTGAGCGTGCAACGCCTGGAGGCGTTCGCCGAGATCGCTCGCGCGGTCGGCGGCGAGACCGATCTGGCGCGCGTGCTCGACCTGATCACGCGCCACGGGAGCGAGATCGTGGGCGCCCGCCGGCTGGTGGTGTGCCTCGCCGACGGAGACGAGCTGGTGGCGCTGGTCCCGGGCGGCGCCCCGACGCGGCTGGCGATGGCTGGATCGCTGGCCGGCGAGGTCGTCGCCGCCGGGCGTCCGCTGCGGGTGGCGGGAGATGACGCGCGCCTGGCCGGCGACGAGCTCCTCGCCGGCGCCGCCACCGCGATCCTCGTGCCCCTCGGCTTCCGCGGCGAGACGCTCGGCGTCCTGGCCGGAATCGACCGCACCGGTGGAGGCGGGTTCGGCGACGACGAGCAGCTCCTGCTGCTCTCGGTCGCGGCGAGCGCGGCCACGGCCGTCGCCACCGCCCGGTCAGTGGCCCACGAGCACCTGCGCCTCAGTCTCGAGGCGGCCGAGCAGGCGCGGGCCCGGTGGGCACGGGAGCTCCACGACGAGACCCTGCAGGGGCTCAGCGGGGTGCGCATGGTCCTCGGCGCCGGGCTCGGGCGGGGTGACCCCGCCGCCCTGTATCGCGCCGCCGAGGCCGCCGACGAGCACCTCGGCGCCGAGATTCGCGGCCTCCGGGACCTGATCACCGAGCTGCGCCCGGCGGCGCTCGACGACCTCGGCCTCGGGCCGGCGATCGAGTCGCTCGTCGAGCGCCAATCGGCGGCCGGCGATTTTGCGGCCGAGTTGCGGATCGAGCTCGGCGGCGGCGAGCGCTCGCGCGAGATGGAGGGCGCGATCTACCGGATCGTGCAGGAGGCGCTGAACAATGTCGTCCGCCACGCCGGGGCCGGACGGGTGACCGTCGACATCGGCCGGCGGACGGAGGCGATCGAGGTGACCGTCGACGACGACGGGCGGGGGTTTGAGGCCGCCGACGGCAACGCCGAGGGCTTCGGGCTGGCCGGGATGCGCGAGCGCGCGCTGCTGCTCGGTGGCACCCTGACGGTGCGGTCGCACCCAGGCGGCCCGACGCGGGTCACCGCGCGGCTGCCCGAGCGCTGGGGGATCGCCGTCGGCGTCAGCCGATCTTCATCGGAGGCGCACCCGCCATCGACCAGTTGAACTGGGTGACGTTCTCGCGCGGGGCGAACAGCCCCGGCCGCCGGCCGCGGCGGACGAACAGCACGGGAGCCGGCGCCGCCTTGGCGATCTCCGAGCGCGTCGGGCCTAGGCCCTCCCGCCGCCAGCGCTCCGACAGCCCGATCACGAGCAGCCCGGCCCCGGTCGCGGCCTCGACGATCCCGTCGCGTCCGCTCTCCACGACGATCGGCTCGGTCGTGATCCCGCTCGACTGCTGGACGACGAGCCCGGCGTCGGCGAGCGCGCGGGTGACCGATTTGCGTTCGTCGGTCTGCCCGGCCGCCCCCAGCAGCTTCAGCGGGGCGCCGCTGCTCGAGGCGATCCACGATGCGAGCTCGAGCGCCGCCCAGTCGTGCTCGGCGCCGCCGAACGGGACGAGGACGGGGTGGTCGGCGTCGGTCTGGATCGTCGCGCCCTCGCGGGCGACGAGCACCGCGACGTCGCACTCGGTGCTTTCCAGCAGCGCGCCGACTTCGCCGAGCGGCACCCCCTCGCCGATCAGCCGGCGCCGCCCGTCGATCAGGATCAGGTCGACCGGCTCGCGCTCGGCGATGTGGACCAGGTCGGAGGCGGGCGCGTTCGAGGTCAGCGCCACGCCGCGGGCGGCCACGTCCTCGGCGGCCAGACGGCCACGCACCTCGTTGATCGCGTGCGAGGCCCGCTGCAGGGCGACGTTCTCGCTCTGCAGCGCCGCCCGCACGCCGGCGCCTCGGGGCGGTTCGACGAGGCGGGCGATGATCAGTTCGTGCCTGGGCTCGGAGCGGGCCAGCGGCTCGGCCAGCGCCACCAGCTGTCCGAGCGCGGCGTCGGTCTGCGGAGCGACGAGAATTGACCGTGGCGGCACCGCCAGGTCGGGGTGCTCCAGCTTGGCGGCGCGAGCGGCGTCCTGAAGCTCGTCCTCCACCTGCGCGCCGTACTCGTTGCGGGGGTCGAGCAGCTTGAGCAGCGGCCCGGCCATCAGCGTGGTCACGAGCGCCATCAGCACCAGCGCGGCGAACAGGGCGTTGGAGATCGCCCCCGTGGTGAGGGCCAGGTTCAGCACGATGAGCTCGGTGAGCCCGCGCGTGTTCATCAGCGTGCCGATCACCGCCGAGGCGCGCCAGTCAAAGCCGGTGACGCGCGAGGCCACGGCGGCGCCGGCGAGCTTGCCGATCACCGCGATCGCGATCAGGCCGAGCGTGATCAGCCACAGCTCCGGTCGATCGAGCAGCGTCACGTTGGTCTTCAGCCCGGTGTAGACGAAGAAGATCGGGAGCAGCAGCGTGACCACGAAGGCGTCGATGCGCAGCGTCACCTCCTCGCTCAGCCGGGCGTGGCGCGGCATGACCGCGCCCATGACGAACCCGCCGAAGATGAACGCGATGTTGATCGACTCGGTCACGTAGGCGCTGAGCAGCACCCCGACGATGATCGCCGCGAACCACCCGCTGGGTATCCGGCCGACTTCGTCGAACGCCGTCGCCATCCGCCGCAGGAACGGCCGGACGGCCAGCACCATGATCAGCGTGAACAGAATCGCCTCGCCGATCGTCTTGGCGACCTGGCCGAACGATCCCGCGACGGCGATCGTGCTTGCCAGCGCGATCAAAAACCATGCCGTGACGTCGTCGATCGCCGCGCAGGCGATCGCCAGCGAGCCCACCGGGCGCGTGAGCATGCGCCGCTCGGTGAGGATCCGCGCGAGCACCGGGAACGCCGTGATCGACATCGCGACGCCCATGAACAGCGCAAAGGCGACGAACTTCTTGTTCGGGCCGATGAGCTTGTAGAGCGGCAGCGCCGCGGCGATGCCGAGCAGCATCGGCACGGTGACGCTCGCGTTGGAGATCGCCGCCGCCCGCGACGCCCGGCCGCGGAGCTGATTGAGATCGACCTCGAGGCCGACGAGGAACATGAAGAAGATCAGCCCGAGGTTGGCGGCCACGCCGAGCGGGGTGAGGATGTCGGTCGGAAACAGCATCGCCTGCAGGCTCGGAGAGATCGCGCCGAGCACCGAGGGCCCGAGCACGATCCCGGCGATCACCTCGCCCATCACCCGCGGCTGACCGACGCGGACGGCCACCTGACCGAGCGCGCGGGCGACGAGCAGCACGATCACGACGGCCAAGAAGAACGCCGACACGAGCTTGTTGAAGTCGGTGCGCTGCTTGGTGGCGGTGAACTTCTCGCCGGCGGGACCCAGGCCCGACGGGGTCGTCATTACCGGCTTGGCGCCGGTCCCGGCGGTCGCCGAGGTCACCGGCGTCGCCACCTCGAGCGGGATCACGGTGACGTTCTGCAGCTGGAGGTCGTTGGCGGTGGCGGTGATGCGCGCGTGCCCCCCACGGGTGCAGGCGACGTCTCCCGACAGCCCGCCGGTCTTGGAGGAGTAGGTGACCGAGCCGAGGGGCTGGCCCTTGGCCGACAGGCGGTATGCCGAGCCGCTGCCGGCGAGCCTGATCGAGCCGCCGAAGCACGTGGAGCGCGGACTGACCGCGAACGTGCCGGCGACCCCGCTCGGGGTGCGCGGCAGCGCGGCGCCGGGGTCGGGAGGATCGGTCTTGAGCGTCGCTGCCACCGGCGCCCCGCCGAGGGTTCCGGTCAGCTTGCCCTTGGGGCCTGACACGACGACGGCCTCGAGCGTGCGCTGCCCGCCGCCGATGCAGTCGATGGTTCCGGTGAGCCGTCGTCCGCCGCCCACCGCGCCCGGGTGCAGCCGCAACTGGCCGCCGAGGGTGCGCTGATTGTTGGTGGCGTTGACGAACTGACCGGACTGGATGAGGCTGAACGACGGGCCGGCCGCAACCGCCTGGGCGGGAGCGGTCGACGGGAGCGGCTGGCCGCCCACCGGCGCCGGCACCGGGCCGAGGCAGGCGTTGGGCGCGCTGGCGACGTATCCGCCGGCGATCACCGGCTGGGCCTTCTCGGTGCGGCCCTGGGCGACGACGACGACCACGACCACGACCGCGACGGCGGCGAGGATCGCGTAGAAGACGATGAGACGCCCGCGAGCGCCCCGATCCATCGAGTCCATCTGCGACGACATCGTGCCCCTCTGGCTTGGTCCCGTACACGCCCCGAGCTCCGGCCCAGGTCGCGGCCACGGTATCCAATCTCCGCGGGCCTGCCATCCGGCGCCCGCCGCCGACCGACCTCCGTATACCTCCGCAGCGTGACGGCCACGGCCCGCAGCGGCCCCTCGCGCGGGAGACGGGGAGGCGTTTGACGCACTCGGTACGGTCCTATACGCTCGCACCGATCGCATCAGAGCCAGGGGGACCGATGGCATCAGAATCCGCGCATGCCGCGCACATATGTTCCGTGGACGACGTCGTGGCCGACACGCGACGAGGGGGCGATGTCAGGACGCTGCTGAGCCCGAAATCAGTCGGATCGACGTCGGGCTTCATGGGGGTGGCCACGCTCGCCCCGGGGGATCGGATCAGCGAGCACTACCACCCGTATTCGGAGGAGTTCGTCTACGTCGTCAGTGGCCGGCTGGACGCGCAACTGGATGGCCAGTCGAACCCGGTCAGCGCGCGCCAGGGCCTGATGATCCCGATCAACGTGCGTCACCGCCTGGTCAATGACGGCGACGAAGAGGCCTTCATCGTCTTCCACCTCGGACCGCTGGCCCCGCGTCCCGATATGGGCCACGTGGACACCGAGTAGATCTCGACTGCGGCGGGTCCTCACGATGCATGGAACAAGCGGCCGCCCTGGAGCGGAGTTCGTCGGCATGAGGCGGACGGCGATCACCGGAATCGGCGTCGTCGCCCCGGGGGCGTCGAGCGCGAGGCGTTCTGGGACCAGATCACCGCGGGACGGACCGCGACGCGGAAGATCTCGGCCTTCGACCCCGCCGGATTTCGCTCGCAGATCGCCGCCGAGGTCGATTTCGATCCGCAGCGCCGCCGGGCTCAGCGAGCACGAGCGCCGGCGCCATGGATCGCTACGTGCAGTTCGCCGACGCGGCCGCGGCCGAGGCCGCCACCGACTGCGGGCTGGCCCTCGAGGAGCTCGATCGCGACCGCATGGGCGTCAGTCCTCGGCTCCGCGGTCGGCGGCACGATGGTGCTGGAGGACGGCTACGTGGCGGTCTCCAACCACGGCCAGGAGTGGCTGGTCGATCCGCGCGTACGCGCCGCCGTTCCTCTACCAGGGCTTGATCCCCAGCACCCTGGCCAGCGAGATCGCGCTGAAGTTCGGCGCGCACGGCCCCTCGGTGGTGATCTCGACCGGCTGCACGTCGGGGATCGACGCGATCGGCTACGGGCACCAGATGATCCAGGACGGCGAGGCCGACATCGTGATCTCGGGCGCCGCCGAGTCGCCCGGTGTCGCCGATCTCGATGGCGTGCTTCGATCCGATCAAGGCGAC
The DNA here is from genome assembly GCA_963744845.1 of uncultured Solirubrobacteraceae bacterium. GTDB lineage: Bacteria > Actinomycetota > Thermoleophilia > Solirubrobacterales > Solirubrobacteraceae > Palsa-465. The sequence goes on along the minus strand of CAVUVE010000001.1, from coordinate 397,337 downwards.
CTCGCAGCGCAACGACGACGCGGCCCACGCCTCGCGGCCGTTCGACCGCGACCGCGACGGCTTCGTGATGGGCGAGGGCTGCGCGGTGCTGATCCTCGAGGAGCTGGACGCCGCGCTCGCCCGCGGCGCGCACATCTACTGCGAGGTCATCGGGTTCGCCAGCGCGCGGCAACGCCTACCACATGACCGGGCTGCGGCCGGAGGCCTACGCGATGACGCGAGGCGATCCTCGACGCGCTGCGCCAGGCTCGGACTCGAGCCGGACGACATCGACTACATCAACGCCCACGGCTCCGGCACCAAGCAGAACGACCGCCACGAGACGAGCGCGTACAAGAAGACGCTCGGGGACGCGGCGTACAAGATACCGATCAGCTCGATCAAGTCGATGGTCGGCCATTCGCTGGGCGCGATCGGCGCGATCGAGATGGCGGCCTGTGCCCTGGCGATCGACCGCGGCGTGGTGCCTCCGACGGCGAACTGGGAGAACCGCGATCCCGAGTGCGATCTCGACTACACGCCGAACGTCGCGGTCCGCAAGCACGGTCATGACCGCGCTCTCGACGGCCAGCGGGTTCGGTGGCTTCCAGTCGGCGATGATCCTGTCGCTGCCCGCCGAGCTGCGCGAGGTCGCCGCGTGAGCTACACGACGCTGCCCGACGCGAGCCGGCGGTCGGTGATCACCGGGCTGGGCGTCGTCGCGCCGAACGGCATCGGCACCGAGGCGTGGTGGAAGGCGACCCGAGCCGGGACGATCGGAATCGATCGGATCGCGCGCTTCGATCCCTCCGCCTACCCCACTCAGCTCGCCGGCGAGGTCGACGGCTTCGATGCGACTGACTGGATCGAGCGGCGGCTCCAGGTTCAGACGGATCGCTGGACGCACATGGCGCTGGCCGCCGACCCAGATGGCCCTCGAGGACGCGCGCTTCGACCCGGCGGAGTTCGACGAGTGGTCCACGAGGGCGATCACCGCCAGCTCGTCGGGCGGCAACGAGTTCGGCCAGAAGGAGATCCAGGCACTCTGGGGGAAGGGCCCCAAGTTCGTCGGCGCCTATCAGTCGATCGCGTGGTTCTACGCCGCGACCACTGGTCAGATCTCGATCAAGCACGGGATCAAGGGGCCGTGTGGCGTCGTCATCGCCGAGGGCGCCGGGGGCCTGGAGGCGCTCCAGCACACGCGCCGCACGATCCGCCGGGGCGTCGACACGGTCATCAGCGGCGGCTGCGAGGCGCCGATCGGGCCCTACGCGCTCACCTGCCAGCTCGGCAATGGCTATCTGAGCCAGGCGACGGCGCCCGAGGCGCCTACCGGCCGTTCGACGCGCCGCGCCAACGGCTACGTCCCCGGCGAGGGCGGGGCGATCATCCTGGTCGAGAGCCTCGTGCGGGCGCAGCGAGCGCGAGGCGCCCCGCATCTACGCCGAGATCGCCGGCTACGGCGCGACGAACGACGCCTACCACTGCAGCCGCGCCGGCCCCGGATGGACGCCAGCTCGCGCGCGCGATCACCGTCGCCCTGCAGGATGCGGGCGTCGGCGCCCGACGACGTCGACGCGGTCTTCGCCGACGGCTTCGGCGTGCCCGAGTTCGACGCCATTGAGGCCGGCGCGATCAAGTCGGCGCTCGGCGAGCGACGCCGCCGAGGTGCCGGTGACCGCGCCCAAGTCGATGGTCGGGCGCCTGTACGCCGGCGGCGCCGTCGCTCGATGTGGCGGCCGCCGCGCTGGCGATGCGCGACGGCGTGATCCCGCCGACCGTGAACCTCGACGAGCCGGCCGACGGCTGTGACCTGAGCTTCGTCACCGCGGAGCGCGAGGCGTCACTGGAGACCGTCGTGGTGCTGGCTCGCGGCTTCGGGGGCTTCAACGCGGCGCTCGTTCTGCGCAGCGCCCAATAGCCGGGATCGTGGCACGCGGCTCTCATCGAGCTCATGCGACCCACCCCGTCGCCTCGCTGCTCGTCGACATGGCTGCCGCGCGTCCGGACCGCGGGGCGCTCGCCTACGGCGACCGGACGCTGAGCTTCGGTGATCTCGCCGCCGCCGTCGACCGGCTGGCCTTTGCCCTGAACGTTGAGCCGGGGGAGCCGGTGGCCGTGGTCGCCCCCAACGCACCCGCGCTCGTGGTCGGGATGTTCGCGGCCTGGCGCCGCGGCGCGGTGGCCGTCCCGCTGAGCGCGCGGCTGCGTGGCTTCGAGCTGGCCCGGGCCTTCGCCGACGCGCAGCCGGCCGCCGCCGTGTCGGTCGCCGCCTACGCGGGATTCGCGGTGGCGGAGGAGGTGAAGTCGGCGGCCCTGGCCGTGCCCGGACTGAGGACGCGGATCGTGCTCGATGAGCTGGGCGAGATCTCCGAGCAGGCCCACGCCACGCCGCGGGGGCGTCCGGAGCCGCTCGGCTCCGAGCTGGCGGCGATCCTCTACACCTCCGGTACGACCGGCGAGGCCCGGGGAGCGCTGATCGCGCACGCCCTGCTCATGGCCGAGGCGCGCACCCTGGCCGAGCTGCTCGGCGACGATGCGCAGGCGCCGTTCGGTCTCGTCGTCCCCGCCTCCCACGCCTTCGGTCTCGGGTGCCTGCTGTGTGGTATCGCCGCCGGTGCGCTGGCGATCCTCGTCGAGGCGCGGACCTCGCTGGCGCCGTTGATGGGCGCGTTGCGGGCACATCGGGCCACCGTCCTGCACGGCTCCCCGGCCCTGTTCGCACGGGTGCTCGCGGCCGAGCCCCGCGCCGCTGCGCACCGGCCTCGTGGCCGGGTCGGTGTGTCCGCCCGAGGTCCTCGAGGCCCTGGATACGCGGGGCACGCGGATCCTCAACCTCTACGGTCTGACCGAGGTCGGCTGTGCCAGTTCGTGCCGGCCGCAGGACCCGCCGCCGGCCCGCTATCGCACCATCGGCCGGCCGCTGCCCGGCTACGAGCTGCGGATCGCGCCCGCCGCCGCGTCCGCACGAGGCTCCGGCCGATGGCGAGCTGCAGGTGCGCAGCGGATACCTGAGCAGCGGCTATCGCGGACGGCCCTGGACGCCGCAGGAGATGGACGCCGACGGGTGGCTGGCCACCGGCGACATCGCCCACCGCGACCCCGCGGGACGCTTCTCCATCCGGGGCCGTCGAAAAGAGGTCGTGCAGGTGGCGGGGTTCAACGTGTACCCGGCCGAGGTGGAGACGTTCCTCATCACCCATCCGGACATCGCCCAGGCCGCGGTCGTGGGCCGGCAGCACGCGACGCTGGGAGAGTCGCTGCACGCCTTCGTGATCCCCGCCAGCCCCGCGGGCGTGACGCCGGCCGACGTGATCCGCTTCGCGCGGGAGGGGGTCGCCTCCTACAAGGTCCCCTACGCGGTCAGCGTCGTCTCCGAGCTCCCGCTGCTGCCCTCGGGCAAGCCGGACCGCCGGGCGCTCGCCCGCTCCCTCGCCGAGCCGGGCGCCGCCGCGCGAGAGCGGGTGGTCTCGTGATCGATCTCGGGGCGCTCGCCCGCAGCCCGCTGCTCCAGGGCCTGGCCACCGGCGAGCTCGAGGTGATCGCACAGGGCGCGCGCCAGCGGACGTTCGCCGCCGGAGAGACGGTCTGCGCGGCGGGCGATCCGGGTGAGCGGTGCTGGATCGTCACCGGGGGTCTCGTCGACGTCGTCGCGCCCGACGGCGGCCGGCCGACCGCGCGGGAGCGCCGTGGAGCGACGATCGGCGAGATCGCCAGCGTCCTCGGGCAGCCGTATCCCGAGACGGTGATCGCGAGCATTCCGACGACGACGATCGAGCTCGAGGCCCGCCAGCTGGCCGAGATGGTCCGCCGCTTTCCCCAGATCCTCGTCAACGTCCTGGGCACGGCGCAGAGCCGATGGGTGCGGACCCAGGCGCGCCGGCTGGCCCGCGACCGGGGGGAGACGGTAGCGGTGGCGGCCGGCCCGTCGCTGCGCGGTGGGTGGGCGCGGGTGCTGGCCCTCGCCCGGACCAGCGGCCGGCGCTCGGTGACGGTCGTCGACCGAGGCCTGTCGTTCGCCGGGGCCCTGACGAGCGCCGATGACCTCGTCGCCGAGCACGCCACGGTGCTGGTCGCCGCCGAGCTCGACGCGCCCACGATCGAAGCGCTGCTGCGCGAAGCCGACCGGGTGGTCGCGCTCGCCGGCACCGCGGAGGAGGCGGGCGAGCTCGCGCGACTGACTCAGACGGCGTCGCTCGACGGCGAGATCGAGGTCATCGTGTTCGGAGACGGCGCCCGCCGCGTCGCCGAGGGCTGGTCGGCCGGGTCCGCCGTGCGCGTGATCCGCCAGTGCCGGCTCGGCGACGACGGCCGCCCCCTCGATGACGATCTGCAGTGGCTGGCCCGGCATCTCACTCGCACCAAACTGGGGCTCGCGCTGGGGGCCGGCGGGGCCAAGGGTCATGCCCACGTCGGGGTCCTCCAGGTGCTCGAGGAGGCCGGATATGTCGTCGATGCGGTCGCCGGCTCGAGCATCGGCGCGATCATCGGCGCCTGCATCGCGCTCGGCGCCGACGCCGCCGAGATCGACGGCACCCTGAGGGGCGCGTACACGCCCGAGGCCGTCGCGGAGATCTTTCGCCCGTCCATGTCCGGTCGTGCCTCGGGGCTTGAGCTGATGACGTCGCTGCTGCGCGAGATCACCGGGGAGCGAACGTTTGCCGACACGTCGATTCCCCTGACCGTGATGGCGGTCTCGCTGACCGATCGGGCCCCCGCGCCGTTGCGCGACGGGCCGCTCTGGGAGGCCCTGCTGGCGGCGACGGCGCTGGCGGGCGTGTTCCCGCCTCAGGAGCGCCGGGGCCATCGCCTCGTTGACGGCCTGGCGCTCGTGCCGGTGCCGACCGGTGCCGTCCTCGAGCTCGGCGCCGACGTGACGGTGGCCGTCAACCTGATCGGCCGCGAGACGCTGCCCCAGTGGCCGGGTGGCCCGGCACCGGAGCCGCCCGCCGAGCGCCGGCGCCGAGGCGTGCTCGAGAACCTGCTCGAGGTCATGGACCTGAGCCAGCTGGCCGAGAGCGTCCGGCACACCGAGCTGGCGGACGTACCGATCACGCCGCGCTTCGGGCCGGGCGAGTGGCGTGACTTCCACCTCGCCGATCTGTTTCTGCAGGCCGGACGAGAGGCGGCGACCGAACAGCTCGCCACGCTCGCCTCGTTGGCGGTCCCGGTGCGCGGCGAGCACGATCCCCACGATCCCCACGACGAAGGAGAGTCAGTTGACCGAGCAGACGCAATTCGGATTTGAGGATCTCAAGCGGATCCTCGTGGACCGCGTCGGCCTCCGCGAGGAGGACGTCAAGGAGGATCCCGAGACGACGTTCGAGGACATGGGGCTGGACTCACTGGCGTTTGTCGAGATCCAGCTCGCGATGGAGCAGGAGTACGGCTTCACGATCGCCGACGGCGACGCCGAGGAGATCTTCAACGTCGGCGAGGCGATCAAGTACGTCAACCGCCGGCTCGCCGAGCAGGAGTGAGGAGATGGCGGCACACACCGACAACACGGTGACGATCCAGGCTCCGCTCGAGTACGTCTGGGAGCGGATGATGGACATCGAGGGCTGGCCCCAGCTGTTCAGCGAGTACGCGGGCGCCGAGGTGATCGAGCGTGAGGGCGACCGGATCGTCTTCCGCCTGACCACCCACCCCGACCCCGACTACGACGGGCGGGTGTGGAGCTGGACGTCGGAGCGGATCGCCGATCCGGCCAGCCACACCTCCAAGTCGCGCCGGATCGAGACCGGCCCGTTTCAGTACATGAACATCGAGTGGTACTTCGCCGAGGAGGGCGACGCCACGACGATGCGCTGGGTGCAGGACTTCTCGATGAAGCCGGAGGCGCCGGCCGACGACGAGCATGCCGAGCAGTACATGAACAAGAACACCAAGGAACAGATGCGGGTCATCAAGGAGCGATTGGAGCAGCAGGCCGTCGACGCCCCGGCGTCGCCATGACGTCATCCGCTGACGGCGAGACGAGCCGTCGCCGCGTCCTCATCATCGGCGCCGGTCCCGGCGGCCTGACGGCGGCGATCGCGCTTCGTCGCGTGGGCATCGAGGCCACCGTGTTCGAGCGAGGCGCCGAGCTGGGCCGCTCGGGGGCCGGGTTGGGCGTGCAGTCCAACGCGCTGCGGGCGCTGCAGAGAATCGGCGTCGGCGACCGCATCGCTGCGGCCGGAATCGAGGTGCGCGTGCTGGAGGTGTGCGACAACCGCGGCCGCGTGCTGCTGCGCTACCCCCAGGGCGAGGTCGCCGACGAGTTCGGCACCCCGACGATCAGCCTCCTGCGCTCCGATGTCCAGACGGCGCTCGTCGACGCCCTCGGCGACGGCGTCCTGCGGCTCGGCCGCGAGTGCGTCGCCGTCGATCAGGATGCGGATGAGGTCACCGCGACGTTCGCCGACGGCAGCGTCGAGCGCGGCGGGCTGTTGATCGGGGCCGACGGCGGGCGCTCGACGGTGCGGCGCCACGTTTACCCCGACGACGCACCCCCCCGCTACTCGGGGTTCTCGAGCTGGCGCTCGGTGGTCAAGATGGCGCCCGACCTGCTGCCCGAGGGCGCCTCTCGCACGTACCTGGGGTACGGCCGCCAGTTCGTGACCTTTCCGGTCGGCGAGGATCGCATCTACTGGGGCCTGATGAAGCCGGCGCCCGAGGGCCAGACCGATACGCCCGGGCTCCAGGACCGCCTGCTCTCCGACGTCGCCGACTTCCCGCCCGTGGCGGCGCAGCTCGTCCAGGCCACCGATCCGCAGACGATCCTGCGCACCGACATCTCCGATCGCGATCCCGATCCCACGTGGACCAAGGGCCGGGTGGTGTTGCTCGGCGACGCCGCTCACATGACGACGCCGTTCGTCGGTCAGGGGGCGGGGATCTCCATCGAAGACGCGGTGGTGCTCGCCAAGGAGCTCTCGCTGACCGACGGCATGCGCGATCAGAGCATGCTCGGCAGCGCTCTGGACTCCTATGAGAACAAGCGCGTCGATCGCTGCGCGAAGATCGTGCTCGCCTCCCGGCGCCGCGGGCAGATCGCGTCACGGTCGCATCCGGCGCTCGTCGCGGCTCGCAACCGGCTGCTGAGCTCCGCTCCCGATCGGGTGTGGCGACGGTCGCTGGAGAGCATGATCAGGTTCGATCTCTGATCGTCTATATGCTTGCACCGCCAACGAGCCAGAGGAGACCGGCATGGTGAGAAGAGGGCTGATCGTCGCGCGGATAAAACCTGGCGCCGAGGACGACGTGGCGCGGATCTTCGCTGAGTCAGACGCCACCGAGCTGCCGCAGATCACGGGTGTCCGGCACCGCAGCCTGTTCGTGTTCGGCGACATCTACGTCCACCTCGTCGAGACCGACGACGAGTTCGCGGAGGCCGTGGACCGGGTCCGTGACCACGATCTGTTCACCGACATCAGCCGCAAGCTCGAGCCGTTCATCCAGCCCTACGATCCGGCCACCTGGAAATCGCCGAAGGACGCCCAGGCGCGCGAGTTCTACAGCTGGGACCCACCCGGGGCATGAGCGTCCGCATGATCGTCGACATCCAGCTCAAGCCCGAGTCCCGGGACGAGCTGCTGAGCGCCTACGCGGCTCTGCGCGCGGGCGTGGAGGGTCAGCCCGGCCTGATCTCCCATCAGCTCTGCGAGTCGGTCGACGATCCCGAGCGATGGCTGGTGATCAGCGAGTGGGAGGATCTCGAGCGCTCCACGGCGTGGGATCGCTCGGAGGAGCACGCCCGCCTGCTGGCCCCGCTGCGCGCCTGCTTCGCGGGCGCCACGCGGACCGCCGCGCGGGTGCAGGACGGGGTCGGACACTAGTCCGTCGGCGATGGTCCGGGCCACGCTTCGCATGAAGGTCAAGCCGGGCCGGGGCGCCGACTTCGAGCGCGAGTGGCGGGCGATCGCCGATGAGGTGCGCAAGGCCCCCGGCAACCTTCGCCAGGGACTCGCCCGCGATCTCGACGACTCCGACAGCTTCGTCGTCACCAGTGACTGGAGTGACCGCGAGGCATTCGGCCGCTTCGAGCGCAGCGAGGAGCAGGATGTGCTGACCGCGCCGCTGCGTGAGCTGCGCGAGACGGCGAGCATGACGGTGCAGGAACTCATTTTCGACATTGAGGGAAAGGCGGGCTGATGGCTGCACGGGTGATGGTGTTCGCCAAGATCAGGCGGGGCGACGAAGAGGCGTTCGAGGCTGCCTACGCGCAGGTGACGTCGACCGTCAAGGGGACCGAGGGGCATATCGCCGATGAGCTGCTGCGTCGCAACGAGCCGCCCGACGACCCCGATTCCCCGATCTCGTACATCCTGCTGAGCGAGTGGGAGAGCAAGGAGGCGTTCCTCAACTGGGAGGAGGGCCCCGAGCACGTCAACAAGCGGTCTCCGATGCACCCCTACTGGGCCGGCAAAGTCGAGCGGATCATCTTCGACGTCGCCCACACGATCAAGTCGACCGTCTAGGTCCGAGAAACAAGGAGCAAACGTGTACGCGCGAGTCAACGCGACCGAGTGGAACCCCGAGCACGTCGATGCCGGCATGAAGCTCACCGAGGAGAAGATCATCCCCGGCTATCAGGCCCATCCCGGTTTCAAGGGGTACATCCTGCTCACCGAGCCCACGGGGGGCGAGCGGGCGATCGCCATCACCCTGTGGGACACCGAGGAGAACATGGAGTCGAGCGCCTCGATCGCCCGAGAGATGGTCGGGGAACTGCGGGGCATCCTCCAGGCGCCGCCGAAGACCGACAACTACGAGGTTCGCTTCTACGTGACGCAATAGGTTGAACGGCGCGGCCGATTCATATAGCGTCGTCGCAGGATCACGAACGGATAGGGGGCTTTGTGTCGCAGTACTGGGCTTTGATGTGGGACATCAAGCCGGGCGCGCAGGACGAGGTGCGCGAGGCGTTCAAGAAGTACGGACGTCCCGACCACACGATCCGCGACGCCGACGGCAACGAGGTGGGGACCCTGCTGAGCACCCAGGTCTTCATGAAGGGCGAGACGATCGTCCGGGTGGTCGAGACGACCGACGGCGTGCCGCTGCCGCTGCTCGGCCAGCACATGGGACGCCAGCCGGCGATCCGTGAGCTGGAGGACAAGCTCGACGAGCTCATCGCCGAACCCCGGGACATGTCCAACGATCAGGGCGCCCGCGAGTTCTTCATGAAGAGCACGATGGAGCCGCTCGTCACTCGCCGGCACGACGAATGACCGCGGCGGGCTCGATGGCGGGCCCCGGCGGAGGTCCGCCCGGACCGCCCGGACCTCCTGGCCCGCCCGGACCGCCCGGTCCCGCGGTCGAGATCGACGAGCGGCGGGCCACCGACTTCGCCTCGCTGTTCAGGCTCGACGGCCTCCGCGCCCTCGTCGTCGGAGGCTACGGTGGGATCGGCGAGGTCACGAGCCGGCTGCTCGCGCACTGCGGCGCCGAGCTGATGATCGCCGGCCGCTCCGAGGACAAGGCCACGGCGCTGGCCGGCGAGCTGTCGGCCGGTTCGAGCACGGTGATCGGCGCTCGCGTCGACATCGCCGATCGTGAGAGCACCCAGCAGCTCGTGCGACGGTGCGTCGACGAGCTGGGCGGGCTCGACGTGCTCGTCAACCTCGCCGGCGTCGACCTCGAGGCGCCGGCCGAGCGCTTCGAGGAGGACGACTGGGCGATGGTCCTGCAGATCAACCTGTCGGGAGCCTTCTGGCTCTCGCAGGCCGCGGGCCAAGTCATGATCGACGCCGCCCGGGGAGGCCGGATCATCCACTACTCGACGACGCGGAGCGTCGCGGGCGGGCGCCGGGGCTTCGCCGCCTATGCGTCGAGCAAGGCCGGGCTCAACGGGATGATCCGCCAGCTCGCCACCGAGTGGGGCAAGTACCGGATCACGGTCAACGGCGTCGCCCCCGGCTTCGTGCCCACCGAGCTGGTCAAGGACGCCGCCATGGACCAGCGATTCGTCGCGATGATGCTTGGGAGGATCCCGTTCGGCCGCTTCGGCGAGCCGGTGGAGCTGGCGGGCGCGACGGTGTTCCTCGCCAGTCCGGCGGCGAGCTTCGTGACCGGGCAGGTGCTGTTCGTCGACGGCGGCGTTACCGCGAGCTCGTGATGGACGACAAGCCGAAGATCGCGTATGTGGGCCTCGGGGTGATGGGCGCGGGCATGGCCGGCCGCCTCGTCGAGTCCGGGTACGACGTCGCCGTCTACAACCGCACGCGGGCCAAGGCCGAGGAGTTGGGCAAGCTCGGGGCGCGAATCGCCGATTCGCCCGCCGACGCCGCGCGCGACGCTCAGATCGTCATGCTCAGCCTGGCCAACCAGGACGTCGTGTCGACGATGCTGTTCGAGTCCTCCGGGGTGTTCGAGACCCTCGCCCCGGGCTCGTACCTGCTCGACATGAGCACCGTTCCGCCCGACTTCGCGCGCGACCTGGCGGTTCGCGCGCGCGAAGCCGGCTACCACGCGCTGGACGCCTGCGTGCTCGGCAACCCGATGCATGCCCGGTCCGGTGAGCTGCGCGTCATGGCCGGAGGCGAGGATGCCGACTTCACGGCGGTCGAGCCGGTGCTGGCCGCGATCGGCAAGGAGGTCACCCACCTCGGGGCCAACGGGATGGGCGCCACGATGAAGCTGGTGCTCAACATGCTGATGGGCGTTCAGATGCCGGCGCTCGCCGAAGCGGTGGTGCTCGGCGAGCGGGCCGGGCTGGACCGCGCCCAGATCCTGGACATGATCTCCAAGAGCGGATACAGCTCGCCGGTGATGAGCTTTCGCTGCGCGATCATGGCTCAGCGCAACTTCCAGTTCGCCGCCTTCAAGCTCGGCCTGATGCGCAAGGACATGACGCTCGTGCTCAGCGAGGCGCAGAAGCTGGGCGTTCCGATGCCGGTGTCCGACAGCGCCTACTCGGCGCTGACCGCCGCCCAGCAGCAGGGTCTCGGCGACCTCGACGTGGCCGCGATCCTCGCCTATCAGGAGCGGATGACCGGCATGGACGCCTACCCGTGGCCGGGCGCGGACCCGGACGGCGGCGCCGCCCCGCAGTCGTGATCGTCGACGTCCACGGCCACATCACGCACCCGGAGCTGTTCAAGCTCTATCCGATGCCGCCCGCGCTCGCCGACATCGAGGGCATGCTGGACCGCAAGTCCGCCGCCGGCATCGACGTGACGATCGTCGGCAGCCCGGTCGGCTTCGGCACGATGAGCAAGCGCGGTCACGACAACTACGCGCAGCCGCTGGACCGGCTGACATCGTTTCACGAGTGGCTGGCCGACACCGTTCGCACCCATTCGCCACGCCTCGCCGCCTACGCCTACACCAACCCGTTCGGCGACGACGCACTGCTCGCGCAGACCGCGGCCACGGTGAAGGAGGGCGGGTTCGTCGGGCTGATGATCAACACCAGCGTGCAGGGCGAGTACCTGGACTCCGAGCGCGCCGACGCGTTCTTTGCCATGGCCTCCGAGCTCGGCAAGCCGATCATGCTGCATCCACCCGCCGAGCCGGTCGGAAGCGCCAGCCTTGACGACTTCCGCCTCGTCGAGCAGGTGGGCCGGTTCGTCGACGTCACGGTCTGCCTGGCGACGCTCGTGTTCGCCGGACGGATGGAGCAGCATCCGGATCTCCAGTTCATCGCCGCCACCGCGGGTGGGGCCATCTCCCTGCTGGCGGGCCGTATGGACCAGGCGTACCGCCCGCGCCACTGGGGCGCCGGCGGGCCTCCGGGCGCCGGCGGCCCTCCCGGAGGCGGAGGGCCTCCCGGCGGCGGAGGGCCTCCCGGGGCGGCGGGCCCCCGGGCGGCGGACCCCCGCCGATGATGCGCTACGAGAACAAGATCAGCTCGGACCCGAGCGGATTTCTGCGGCGCATCTACGTCGACACCGCGAACTCGAACGTCCACAACCATCTCGCGAACCTGGACCTCATGGGCGCCGATCACCTGCTGTTCGGGACCGACTCACCGCCGCTGGCGACCCCGCTCGACGACGCGATCGCGATGGTGAACGGGTTGCCGATCGACGACGAACAGAAGCAGGGCGTCCTGCACGGCAACGCCCAGCGTCTGTTCGGTCTCTGACCGGCGCCCGGATCAGGCGCCGGGTGGCCCGCCCGTGACTCCGGCCGGGGGACCGCCGGCCATGCCGGGAGGCGGACCGCCGGCCACGCCGGCCGGGGGGCCCATACCGGGAGGCGGACCGGGCCGCGGCGCCGAGTCGTCCCACAGAGCGTCGATCCCGGCCGATATCTCCCGCGCCTGCGCGATCGTCATCCCGGGCGGATCGAACAGTCCATCCTGCTCCCAGCGCGATGGGTCCAGGCTGATCGCGGCCGCATTGATCGGCCGGTCATCGGGCGGTGGCTCGTCCAGCTGCTTGGCCGCCTGGGCGAAGATCGCAACCGCGAACGCCTCCGAGAGCCGCACCTCGCCGCGAATCTCCTCGCGCAGGGCGTCGTCATCCGGAAGCGGCTTGAGCAGTCCGGCCAGGCCCGCGATCAAGGTCCCGAACGGCGGCGGCATCGAGGGTGGCCGTGCCGGGTTGTCCCGCTCGGCCCATTCGCGGCAGAAGCGGTGCATGCGCTTGTTGATCGCGAACAGGCGCTCCAGGTCCTCGTCGATGCTCTTCATGAACTCGATGTCGGTGAGCTTGCCCTTGATCGACAGGATCACCATGCCGGTGTGGTTGGCGTAGAAGTCCCAGCTGAGGCTCGCGCACAGCACCCACGGATCGCCGAACACGCGATAGAAGTCCTGATATCGCGACATGACGTTGGCGAACGCTCGCTGGTAGAGCGCGTTGAAGTACTCGACGCGCTCGGAAACGTCCTCGCCGGCGAGGTCGCGGGACACGAGGTCGGTGGTGAACGTGTTCCCGAAGCAGATGAAGTCCGATCCGGGCGAGAAGAACGGATCGGCGAATGCCGCGGCCTCGCCGACCAGGGTCCAGCGGTCGGTCGAGTAGGGATGGTCGACGCCGTAGGAGAAGTCCTCGACCCGCAGAAAGTCCTCGACGTCCTCGAGCCGGTTCTCGACCGCGGCCGCGAGCTGGGGCTCGTGGGCCCGCAACCAATCGAGCAGGCGGCCGAACTCGCTGATCTCCTCGAACGGATGAAAGCGAGGATCGGCGCACACACCGATGCTGATCGGACCGGTGGCGAGCGGGATCAGCCACACCCAGTAGCCCTCGCCGAGCAGGTGGTTGGTGCTGTTCTTGCGGATTCCGGTTTCGGACATGCGGGCCATCCAGGCCTCGTTGTCGGCGCCCCATTGCTCGAAGTCCAGCCCGCCCCCGAGCCGGAACCACGCGGCGTTGACGTGGTGACCGGAGTCGGTCGCCAGATCGAACTTGCGCTTGAGCAGCGATGCGCGGCCGCTGGCGTCGACCACCCAGCGGGCAGTCGTGCGGCCCGGGTTGCCGGCCTGCTCGAAGCTCACCGTGTGGTCGCCGTCCCCTTCGGCGATCTCGATCTCGCCGACGCGCGCGCCCTGAGCCACCTCGACGCCCAGCGTTCGCGCACGGGCGGCCAGCTTGTTCTCGAGCAGACCCCGGTCGACCTGGTAGGTGTCAAACGGCGGGAACGCGTTCGGCCCGAACTCCAGGCGCTCGGTGATGTCCCGGTTGCCGTCGTGGGGCGGGAAGAAGCGCAGGCCGCACTTGACCAGCTGCTCGTTCTTGAGATGGTCACGCATCCCGACGGTCTCGGCGAAGTAATGGGCCCCGGCCGGCACCGTCGATTCGCCAACCTTGAACGCGGCGAGCGGGGCTGGTCCCTCGCGTTTCTCGAGCACCAGCACACTGGTGTCCGGCCGGTTGCGCTTGAGCTGGATTGCCAACGTCAGCCCGGCGAGCCCACCGCCGAGGATCGCGACGTCGTAATGGTCAGACGGCGCGCGGATCGCGCCGATCTCGACAATCGACTTGGTTCTATCGGTACTCACTGGTCCCCTTCGTCTCGGTCTCGAGCTTCAGTCCTGACGGCCCCGGCAGGCACCCCACGCGCGTCCGGTGCGCCGCATCGAAAGCCTATGGCACCGACCCGCGGCCTGACAAGTCAGACGCGGGTTGCACTCCGTGCCCTCTGCGCCTAGGATGCGGGCGTCAAAAGGCGAAAGGGGCTGCCGGTGTTCTGTCGAGTGACTCATGTTCAGGCACCTGAGGGGCGTGTACAGGATGGCTTGGAGCTGTGGTACGACAACGTCCTGCCGGTGACGATGGCCCGGGAGGGGTTCAAGGGCGCGCTGTCGCTCGTCGACCCCAAGTCCGGAAAGGCGCTGTCGATCACGTTCTGGGAGGGTGAGGACGAGCTGATCGCCAGCACCGAGGCCGAATATCACAAGCGCGCCATCCAGCGCTTCGGAGAGTTCTTCGAGAACGCGCACGAGCCGGAGAACTACACGCTCAACCTCTACACCGGCGACATCTTCGAGGGGACGTACACCGTCGACGAGGCCGGGGCGCGCGCCGCTGGCGCATAGCCGGCGCCCTCAGATCCCGCCGTCGACGTTGAGGGTGACGCCGGAGACGAAGCTCGCGTAGTCGCTGGCCAAAAAGAGCGCCACGTTGGCGATCTCATCGGGCCCGCCGAGCCGGTTCAGGGCGGCGAGACCCGAGTAGCGCGCGCGCCCGGCGTCGTCCAGTTCGCTCGTCTGGTCGGTCTCGATGATGCCGGGCGCCAGCGCGTTGACGCGGATGCCGCGGCGACCGACTTCCTTGCAGAGCGCCCGGGTGATCCCGATCACCCCGGCCTTGGAGGAGATGTAGTGGGCGCGGGCCGGCATGCCGCGCATCGCCACGGCGGACGTGATGTTGACGATCGAGCCACCGTCGGACATGACCGACAGAGCCTCCTTGGACACGAGGAACACCGCCGTGAGGTTGGTGTCGATCACCCGATGCCACTCGGCGAGCTCGAGCGTTTCGATCGGCGCGTTGCTGACGACGCCCGCGTTGTTGATGACGATGTCGAGGCCCCCCAGGCGCTCGATCGCGCCCCCCACGAACTCGTGCACCGAGTCCGCGTCGGAGACGTCGGCCTGTGCCAGATAGCTCTCCCCGCCGACCTCCGCGAGCTCTCCTCGCAGCCGCTGCACGTCGTCGGACTCGCGGTTGTAGCAGGCGGCGACCGTGGCGCCTCCCCGAGCCAGCCCGAGCACAATCGAGCGGCCGATTCCTCGCGAGCCGCCCGTCACCAGCGCGCGCTTCCCTGACAGTCCCAGGTCCAACGGACACCCCCCGAGTCGGTTACGGGGCAAGCCTATTGAGCGGCCCCGGGGCTGGCAAGTCGGCCGATCCCCGGCGGTGGGGTCAGGCTGCGCCGTCGGCTCAGCTCACGAGCTTGTAGCCGCCCCCGTGGAACACCAGGGGCTCACCCTCGGGATCGAAGCCGATCTCCAGCACCTCGCCGATGAAGATCTGGTGGTCGCCTGCGTCGTGAGCGGCGTGCAGGCGGCAGTCGAGGTAGCCCACCGCGCCCTTGATGATCGGCGAGCCACTCGCGCCGATGTGATGGTCGACCTCGGCGAACGCGTCCCGGCCGCGCGGCCGGTCGCGCGAGGCGAAGTACCGGGAGATCGGCTCCTGCTCGGCGTGCAGGATGTTGACCGCGAAGCATTGGTTGGTCTCGATGTGGCGGCTGCCCTCCGATGGCGAGATCACGCACACCAGGATCAGGGGCGGGTCGAGCGACACCGAGGAGAACGCGTTGGCCGTCATCCCGTACGCGTGGTCCTCGCCCCGGGTGGTCACGACCGTGACGCCGGTGGCGAACGTGCCCACGGCGGAGCGGAAGTCCTTGCTGGTGAATCCTGTCGCGGTGGCGGTCATCGGGCTACTCGGTCGCCTGGGCATCGAGCCGGGCGCGCACGACCTCGTCGAAGTCAGGCGTGATCTCCATCGCCTGCGCGATCAGGTCACGGAAGCGGTCGCGATCGAGTGCCAGCAGCTTGACGTCGCTGCGGGCCCGCACGGACGCCGAGCGTGCCTGCTCGCGCATGATCGCGACCTCGCCGAACAGCTCGCCGCTGGTGAGGGTCTCCAGGACCTGTCCGCCGCGCATCACCTCGGCCTCCCCCTCGACGATCACGAAGAACTTGTCGGCCGGGGTGCCCTCGCGCACGATCATCTCCCCCGCCGGCACCTGCAGACCCTGCAGGGAGGACGTGAACGTGTCGCCGAGCTGAGTCGGGAGCCCCTCGATCACGCTGTAGGAGCGTTCGCGGTGAAACTCCGCGCCGAACGTGCCGGAATCGCTCTGTCCGCCGGCGCGGGATGCCGTGTTGTCGATGAACTGCAGCTCGGTCGGGGTGACGCGGAAGAACGAGATGCTCATCGTCGAACCGGGCGCCAGGTCGGGGAACTTCTGTCCGAACAGGTCGGCGACGCGGGCGATCTGCTCGCCGCTGAGGAGCACCGAGCACTCGCCGATTCCCTGGATCCCCTGGGTCTGGTTGAGGTCCTCCGAGCTGCCGTCGACGGTGAACGCTACGACCGGGTTCTGCTGGATCTGGCGCGCGGTGACGGTGGTCGCGCGGCTCCAGAAGTAGATCGTCGGGCCGTCGTTGACGTACAGGAAAGTACTGGCCCGCGGGACCGCCGCCGGCGAGGCCGTGGCGAGCGTGAGCGTCCGGTGCTGGCGTAGAAACTCGAGGACCGCAGGCGGCACCTCGAGCGTGGTCTGGCCTGCGCTCATCGCGGGCCCCCTTTCTCGATCGGCTGAGCGTGGTGTGGTGTGGCGCCCCTCGCGGGGGCGTCGAACGCGAGGCGCGCCGGCTCCGGCGCGTCGTCTGACTGCAGGCGCGCCTCCCCGGCTGCGAAGTCGAGCTCCAGCGTGAAGGTGAGCGGCCGGGGGCGCGGTGGGCGATGATCGGACGCGAAGGCAACGCCATCATCTGCCGGGGCAGGTTCAACGGTGCCCGGCAGGGTGCGCACCACCAGCGTGGTGGCGCCGAGCTCGATCGTGTCTCCGCACTCGAGCGTCGTCGGCGTGGCGATCCGCAGGCCGTTGACGTAGGTCCCGTTGGTCGACTCCAGGTCCTCGATCGCGCAGAAGCCGCTGCCGTCCAGCGTCACCCGCGCGTGGGCGCGACTGATCTCGTCGTCGTGGGCCAGCTGGCCCACCCCCTCGGCGTGGCGGCCGATGAGCAGCTCGTCCTCGACGCGGATCGACATGCCCGCCGCCTTGCCGGCGACGACCTCCAACTCAGCTGCCCCGGTCGCCATGCGCGGACTCTATCGCGGCCGTTGTGCTCGAAGAGCGGCGTCGGTAGGCTGGCGCCCGAATGGCGCGGCTGCGCATCACGAGCGGGCCATCGGCGGGGCGGACGGTGCTGGTGCAGGGTGAGCTGACGCTCGGTCGCGAACACGCCGACCTCGTGATCGACGATCCTGAGGTCTCGCGTCGGCACGCCGTGCTGCGGGCTGTCGAGGGTGGGCTGGAGGTGCAGGACCTTGGCTCGGCGAACGGCACGTTCGTTAACGGGCGGCAGGTCAACGGCTCGCTGCGGCTGACCGCGGACGCTCGGATCCGCGTGGGGATGACCGAACTCGCCCTGGAGGAGATGGCGCCGGCCGACGTGACCCGGCTGCGGCCGATCGTCGACCCCCAGGCGACCCGCGTCGCGCGCCCGCAGACGACCCAGGCCTTGGGCGCGTTCAGCCCGCCGGTTCACCGCCGCGGCATGGGCCTGGCCACCCGCTCATGGGCGCCGGCTGTCCTCTCCTACGGCACGGTCGTCGCCACCGCGATCGCGCTCGTGATCTACTTCGCCAGCCGCTGAGGCGGCGCGCCTACCGCGTCGCGAGGTACACGATCAACGCCAGGGCCACGAGCGCGAACAGCGCCAGCGGCGCGAGCCGGGCGCGCCGGCGGACCCGAGCGTCGAGGTACTTGTCGAGCTCCGGGGCTCCCGGCCCGGCGGACCGGCCGGCTCCCTCCGGGGAGACCAGGTCCGGGTTGACGTAGCTCGGCGGTCGCGGCGCCGCGGCCAGCGCGGGCGGCACCGGCCGCCGCACGGTGCGCTCGGCGCTCACCTGCTCGTGGCTGCGGACCTGAATCACGGTCACCCCCACCAGCAGCTCGTCACCGGCATCCAAGCGCGTGCGGCCGTGGACCGGGTTGTGGTTGACGAACGTGCCGTTGGCCGACTCCAGGTCCTCGACCACCGCCGATCCGTCCTGCGCCGGCGTCACCCGGGCGTGGCGGCGCGAGACCTCGACGTCCTCGAGCGCCAGGTCGCTGTCGGCGGCCCGCCCGATCACGATCGGGGCATCGAGGATGTGCTGCCGGCCCGCTCCGGGGCCCTCGACGATCTCGAGGGTGAGAGGTTCACGCACGCCCGCGCGAGGTTAGCGCCTTGCCGCCGCTGCTCCCCCCAAAAGGGTAGGCTTGCGCCCCGTGGGGGCCTCTGTACCACGGGATTCGGTGATCGCCGTCGTCGGTGACGGCTTCGGATCGCTGATCGTCCACTGCACGGCCCGCTACCTGGGTTTCCACAACGACGAGATCTCGATCTTCGGTCCGAGCGAGAATCCGGTCGGCACCTATCAGCAGTTCGCCTACAACCTCGGGCAGACCGTGCTGCGCTCCGAGTCCGAGTCGCACTTCCTCGGCCCCGACTGGCCGACCTTCGCGCAGCTCGACGGGTGGGCCCACCGGTCGCCGGCGCCGCTGTGGCGATCGATCACCCGCCGCTACAACCCGGGCGTGGCCGAGATCCTCACCGAAGCCGCGATCGTCAAGGAGCGGACCGGCTGGGAGCAGTCGCGGGTGTCGCGCCGGGTCGGCTGGGTGCAGCGCGAGCTCGAGCCCCGCCCCCATTTCGTGCTCTACGACGAGGAGGCCAACTTCATCGGCCGGGCCAAGCACGTGATGCTGGCTCCCGGACACGGCCCGTTGGCGTTTCCCCCGGCGCTGGCCAGGGCCCGCAACGACCCGCGCATGAGCGACCGCGTCGTGCAGGCCTACGAGGCCAAGACCTACGCCCCCCGCGGGCGCTACATCGTGATCGGGGCCGGCATCGCGTCGGTCAACGAGTGGGCCAACGTGCTCGACGCCGGCGGCTCGGTTCTGGCGCTGACGCGCAACCCCGAGCCCGACACCCAGGACCTCAACGTTCCGCGGTGCCTGTTCGAGTCCCGCGGGATCGACGCCTTCGTGGCCCTGCCGTTCGAGCAGCGCGTCAAATTCCTCGGCGAGGTGCTGCGCGGCACCCGCCCCAGGCGCCGGCAGTGGCTGGAGACGATCGAGGCCGGCCGCGCCGAGGGCCGCTTCGACGCGCTGATCGGTGAGATCGACGAGATCGAGCCCGGACCGGCCGGCCTGCGGGCGCATGTCTCCAGCCGCCACGGCGAGGACCCCGGGTGGTTGGACGTCACCGGGATCACCGCCGGCACTGGCTTCAACAAGTCGGCGTTCACGATCCCGCTGCTGCGGCGGCTGATCGAGTACTACCAGGTGCCGGTCGCCGACGGTCGGATCAAGCTGCAAACCAACTGTGGCGTGCCCGGCCTGGACCGCCCCGATTCGCGGCTGTGCTGCATGGGCCTGATCGCCAACAGCGTCATTCCGCACGGGGACACGATCGCCGGCCTGAAGTACATCGGCCGCCGGTTCGTCGCCGACTGTGCCCGCGCCGAGAGACTGCGCCGGCGCTCGCTGGCGTCGCGCTTCGTCACGCAGGTGTCGATCGGCCGTGACGTCGCCCGCGCCCTGCGGCACGTGACCCCGACCCAGCAGCTCGCCTAGCCGATGTGCCCGACCACCCTCGGCCGCGTGCAGACCCGCTGGTCGATTCTGATCGTGCCCGCGATCCTGGCCACGCTCGTGTCGCTGATCACCGGTGACGCCGGCTGGATCGTGCTCATCGGCGTCTACTTCGTGCTCGGGGTGGCGCTGGACACCGCGTTCTACCCGTTCGTGATTCGTTGGCAGCCGCCATGGCTGACGTTCACGCTGGCCTGCGGCGAGTTCGTGCTCGTGTTCATCCTCGCTCACGTGCTGAAGGTCGGGCTCACCAACGTCGAGGCCATCCTTCTCTACTGGATCGTCTGGTGGATCGCGATCTGGACGAAGGTCGTGATGCTGCCGCTCCTGTCGCTGAGCTGGATCGAGAACGCCGGCGAGTTTCGCTCCACCGGCTGGTCGGTGGCGCCCGAGTACCAGCCGCTGCCCGTCAACGTCTTCACCGCGCAGGCGGGAGCGGGGCCGCCGCCGCTGGCGCGGGCCTTCTCGGCGGTGATCGAGGTCCCCGCCGAGCTGCGTCGCGTCCCCAGCCCCTCCGCCGTCCACCGGGTTCCGGGCTCGTCGGCTCCGTCGGGATGAGCGCGACGGTCGCGGAGCACAGCGCGCCGCCGTCGCCGTCGGGACCCCGCATCGGGATCTACTACGCCGTCCTCGTGATCGTCACGGCCGTGGTGATCGCGGTCGTGGTCAGCGCCGGCGCCGGCAAGCACGCGCAGCCGGCGATCGCCGGCGGTTACCAGTCCGCCGTCACGTCGCCCTGTCTAGGCGCGAAGTTCGACCTCACCCAATCCGGTCAGTTCGTCGCGATCACGAACGCCCGCCAGCAGCTGTCCGGCGATCTGAGGTTCACGCACGGCCGTCTCACCGGCAGCGTGGGATGCGTCGACGGGATCCACCGGCGCCTGGAGGCTCGCGTCGCCGGCGGGACCCTGACCGGGACCGTGGGCGGGCTGCCGGTGAGCGCCGAGCAGAAGACCGACCCGGCGCCGGCCGGCACGTCGGCGCCGCTCACCCCCGGCTCGATCGCCGGCGTGTACCAGCTCGCCCCGAGCTCGCTGTGCCTGGGCGGGAGCCTCACCCTCTCGGGCAGCGGCGCGAGCTACCGGCTGACGGCCGGTCCGACGGCGAGCGGACGGGTCGGTTATCGGCGCGGGTCGCTCGGCGGAACGGTCAGCTGCGCCCACGGCGGCCGGCGCGCCGTGACCGGGACCGCGGCCGGCCGGGCTCTCGACGTCAGGCTCACCCCGCCCCCCGGAACGGTGGCCCCAACCGGCGCCGCCGAGCACGTGACGGCCACCCTGCAGCGCACCGCCGACGAGACGGTGGTGGCGTTCTTCGTCGTCGCGCTCGTCGTGATGCTGTTCGCCCGGCTGTGCGGGACGCTGATGCCGCGGATCGGCCAGCCGCGCGTGATGGGCGAGGTGCTGGCCGGGATCATCCTCGGTCCGACGGTGTTCGGCGCGATCGACCCGGTTCTGCAGGCCAAGCTGTTCGCCTCCGACATCGTCCCCCTGATCGGGGTCGCGGCCAATCTCGGGCTCGTTTTCTACATGTTCCTGATCGGGCTCGAGGTCGACTTCGGTCAGGTCAGGCAGCGGCTGAGCACGACGCTGGCGGTCTCCAACACCGGACTCGCCCTCCCGATGATCCTCGGCATGGCGACCGCGCTGCCGCTGTACGGACTGCTCTCGCCCGGCAAGCGGTTCATCGCCTTCGCCCTCTTCATGGGCGTATCGATGTCGGTGACCGCGTTTCCGGTGCTGGCGCGGATCGTCTCCGAACGGCGGATGCTCAAGCGGCCGCTGGGCACGCTGGCGCTGTCGGCGGCGGCGGTCGATGACGTCTCGGCATGGTTCCTGGTCGCCCTGGCGACCGCGGCGGCGGGCGCGGGCAGCGGCGTCGACGTCCTCGAGATCGCCGGTTGGACCCTCCTGTTCGCCCTCTTCATGGGCTTCGTCGTGCGTCCGCTGCTCGGCCGTGCGGCGGTCGCCTACGACGAGGCCGGGCACGTGCCCGGGACGTGGGTCACGATCATCTTCGCCGGCGTGCTGCTCTCGGCGGTCACGACCGAGGAGATCGGGGTGGCCGTGATCGTCGGCGCGTTCGTGATGGGGCTCGCGATGCCACGGCACGCCGGTCTCAGCCAGGAGGTGACCCATCGGGTCGAGGACTTCGTGCTCACGCTCCTGCTGCCGCTGTTCTTCGCCTACACGGGACTGCGCACCAACGTCGGCCTGCTCGGCAACCCGACGCTGATCCTGATCACGGTGGTGCTGACGGTGGTGGCGATCCTCGGCAAGTACGGCGGCACGCTGATCGCCGCCCGCGTGATGCGGCTCCCGTGGCGCGAGTCGGCCGCGCTCGGCGCGCTGATGAACACCCGGGGGCTCACCGAGCTGATCGTGCTCAATCTGGCGCTCGACAAGGGCGTGATCAGCTCGGCGCTGTTCACGGCGCTGGTCGTGATGGCGCTCGTGACGACGTTCATGGCGGGGCCGGCGCTGCGCCTGATCGATCCCGGCAACAGCTTCGGCTCGCCGCCGGAGGAGGAGCTGGCGGCCGCCCCACGGCTCGGGGTCGCCGAGGCCCCGCCACCCTCGCGGTCGATCCTGGTCGCTCCGCAGTCCGACGGCGCGCTCGAGCCGCTGCTCGCGCTGGCCGAGCCGCTGGCCCGCTGGCCGCCGCCCCGCGAGCTGATCATCGCGCGTCTTGTCCGCCCGCCGCGGGGCTCGGCGGTGCGCGGCGGGCTGCGGACGGAGGAGCTCGCGGTGCGCGAGGCCTCAGACCACGTCCAGCGCGCTCGCCTGCGGCTGCTCGACCGGGGCGTGACCACCCGCGCGGTTGCCCTCGCGTCCGCCCATCCCGGGCCGGACCTCGTGCGCCTCGGGCGCAGCGACGAGATCGACCTGGTGCTCCTCGACGGCCGCCGGCCGCTGCTCGGCGACGGCGTGCCGCGTGAGGACGTGGGGACGGTGCTGGCCGAGGCGCCCAGCGACGTCGGCGTGCTGGTCACGCGAGAGGACACGGCGGCGGTGCTCGGAGAGGCCGGCACCGTCATCGTCCCCTTCGGGGCCACCGAACACGACTGGGCGGCGCTCGAGCTCGCGTCATGGCTGTGTGCGGCCACCGGCACGCGGCTCGAGTTGCTCGGCCCGCCCGGCCGGACGCCGGAGGGCGGCGATGCCAGCCACATGCTGGCCAACGCCGCGCTGCTCGTGCAGCAGTTCGCCGGCATCAGCGCCACCGCGCTCGTCGCCGAGCCCGGACGGACGGGATTGATCGCGGCGGCCTCCCACGCGACGCTGCTCGTCGTCGGGCTCTCCGAGCGCTGGCGCCAGGAGGGTCTGGGAGAGATGCGGCGGGCGATTGCCCGCGCCGCCCCGGCGCCGATCGTGTTCGTGCGCCGCGGGACGCGCCCGGGAGCGCTCGCGCCGCCCAGTGATGCCACCCGCTTTGCCTGGTCGTCGGCCGACATGGCGGCGTCGCGTGCCTTCAGCCGCTCGATGTCGGCGCTGAACCTGCCGATGCCGAGGCCTTCCGATGCGCCGTCCGATGACTTATGATGCGAATGACGGGATCGGGCGTTTGCTTGGCATGGGGACCCAGATCTGCCGATCAAGCGAGATATTTGAGGGGCTATATGGATTACGCAGTCAGTGAGCTAGGGGCCGACGAGCGAATCGGAAAGCGATTCGGTCCCTACCGGATCGAGTCGCTGGCCGGCGAGGGCGGGATGGCGAAGGTCTACGAGGCCTCCGACGAGAGCGGGCGGCGCGTGGCCCTGAAGATCGTCAAGGATGAGTTCGCCCACAACGAGTTGTTCCGGCGGCGCTTCGAGCGCGAGGCGCGAATCGCCAGCACCGTCACCAACCGGCACGTCGTGCCGGTGATCGACATCGGCGAGCACGAGGGCATCCCGTACCTGGCCCAGCCGTTCATCGAGGGCTGCTCGCTGGACGAGAAGCTGCGCGACGAGGGCCGGCTCGAGCTGGCCGACATCGTCAAGCTCTGCGCCGAGGTGGCCGAGGGGCTGCAGGCGCTCAGCGATGCCGGCATGGTCCACCGCGACGTCAAGCCGGCCAACATCCTGCTCGACCTGGACGACACCGCGTACGTGACCGACTTCGGCCTGGCCCGCGACACCAACGATGCCCCGCTCACCGAGCCCGGGAGCTCGCTCGGCTCGCTCGCCTACATGGCGCCTGAGCAGATCCGCGGCGAAGCGGTGACCTCGTCCGCCGACATCTACTCGCTCGGTTGCGTGATGTTCGAATGCGTCCAGGGGCGCGCGCCGTTTGCCGACCGCGAGGGGATGCGGCTGCTGTGGGCGCACCTCCAGGAGGAGCCCCCGGATCCCGATCGCGAGACCCCCGAGTTCATCCGCGTGCTCAAGGCGGCACTGGGCAAGACTCCCGAGGAGCGGCCGTCGAGCTGCGTCGAGTACGCGCGCTCGCTCTCGGAGTCGGCCGCCGCCACGCCCGCGGGGGCGGCCAGCTGACGATGTGCCGCGGGCCCGGCCGGTAGGCAAAGCCGGTCAGGCCCGACGATGCTCGACTGTACCTTCCGGCTCGAGATCCCCCACCGGGTCGGGGCGCTCGCGAGCGTGATGTCCGAGGTCGCCGGCGGCGAGGGGCTGATCGGCGACGTGGTGACGATCTCGATCGGCCGTGAGCACACGATCCGCGAGATCACCGTCGAGGTCCGCGATATCAGCCAGGCCGAGCAGATCGCTGAGCTGGTGCGGGGGATCGACGGCGTCAACGTGCTCTGGTACCAGGACCGGGCGATGCTGCGCCACGAGGGCGGCAAGCTGAGGATCGACGCGATCCGTCCGATTCGCACCGTGCAGGAGATGCGCGACGTCTACACGCCCGGGGTCGCCCGCGTCTGTCAGGCGATCGTCGCCGAACCGTCCCTGGCCAGCCGCTACACGATGATCTCGCGGAGCGTCGCTATCTGCACCAACGGCACCCGCGTGCTCGGGCTGGGCAACATCGGTCCCGTCGCATCGATGCCGGTGATGGAGGGCAAGGCCGTCTTCTACCGGCAGTTCGCGAATCTCTCGGCGATGCCGATCCTGATCGATGCTCCCGACGTCGACACGTTCGTGGAGACGGTGATCAAGATCGCGCCCACGTTCGGGGCGATCCACCTGGAGGACATCTCGGCTCCGGAGTGCTTCGAGATCGAGCGCCGGCTGATCATGTCGCTGCTGCAGCCCGTGATGCACGATGACGTTCACGGCACGGCGGTCGTCGGCCTCGCCGCGGTCATCGTGGCCTGCCGGCAGGCGGGAATCGACCTCCACAACGTGACCGTCGGCCAGCTCGGACTCGGTGCCGCCGGCTCCGGGATCGGGTCGCTGGTGGTGGAGGCGGGCGCCCGCCGCGTGATCGCCTTCGATCCCCAGGAGGCGTCGCACCAGCGCGCCCGGGAGAGCGGCATCGAGGTGACCGACATGGCGACCGTGATGCGCGAGGCTGACGTGGTCGTGGCCACCACCGGCAAGGCGGGCCTGATCACCCCCGAGATGGTGCGCGAGGGCCAGGTGATCCTGGCGCTCACCAATCCCGAGCCGGAGATCGCCCCCGACGCGGCGCGCGCGGCGGGGGCGGCGTTCGCCGCCGACGGGCGCAGCGTCAACAACGTGCTCGGGTATCCGGGGATCTTCCGCGGCGCGCTGGCAGCCGGGGCGCGGATGATCACGCTCGAGATGAAGCTCGCGGCCGCCCGCGCGATCGCCGAGCTGGCCGTCGGCGACGAGCTGGTCCCCGATCCTCTCGATCAGAAGGTGCATGACGCCGTCGCGCACGCCGTCCAGAGAGCCGCCGACCTCAGCGGCGTGTCGCGACCGGAGATGGCGATGGTGAGCGGGATCTGAGCCGCGGCTCAGTGGCCCGGGACGCCGCCGGCGTCGGCGCGGAAATGGCTCCAGCGCACGAGGGCGAACGCGGTCAGGCATCCGACGAGCGCGACCGCGGACGCCACGAAGAAGATGCTGCGCAGCCCGGACGCATAGCTGACCTGGGCGGTGTGCAGGAGGACGGCCCGCTCCGACGCCGGTGCTTGGGAGACCAGTTGCTGCGTGCCGCCGACGGAGATCGCGGTCGCGATCGACGCCGCCTTAGCGGCCACCGGCGTGCCCATCAGCAGGCTCTTCACGTGCACCGTGACCTGGTGCTGGAGAACCGTGCCGAGCACCGCGATGCCGGCGGTGGTGCCCGCCTCCCGGGCAGTGCTGTTGATGCCCGACGCCATGCCGCTACGCCATGGCGGCACCACCGAGATCGCCGACGAGGCGAGCGTGGGGTTGAGCACTCCGAGGCCGAACCCGTTGAGCGCCAGCCCGATGATCAGCACCGTCCATCCCGAGGTGGAGCTGACCGCCGTCATCGTGAACGTGCCCACGACGATGAGCGCCAGTCCCGCGGTCAGGACGATCCGTGGACTGACCGTGGCCGTCATCCGCCCGGCTGCGGGCGCCGCGAGCAAGGCCGCGCCGGTCAACACGAGCATCCGGAGGCCGGCCTGGATCGGGGAGTAGCCGAGCACCGATTGCAGCCATGTCGTCAGGAAGAAGACGAGCGCGAGCACGGCGAACGACCCGCAGATCGCCGAGACCGACGATCCGACGAACGTCGGGTTGCGGAACAGCTGGAGGTCGAACATCGGATGCTCGGTGCGGCGCTCGATCATCACGAACGCCGCGAACAGGATCACGGCGCCGGCGTAGCAGCCGAGGATCAGGCCGCTCGTCCAGCCGTTGTCGTTGCCGCGGATCGTCGCGAACACCGCCAGGAACATCGCCACGCTGAACGTGATCAGGCCGGGCACGTCGATCTTCGTCGGCGGACCCGGGAGATTGACGACCCGCCGCTGCAGGACGATGAAACAGCCGATGGCGATCGGAACGTTGAGGTAGAAGATCGCCTGCCAGCCGATCCCCTGCACGAGCACGCCGCCGACGATCGGCCCGAGCGCGATGGCGAGCCCGTTGACCGCGCCGAAGGCGCCGAACGCGACGGCGCGCTCTCCCGCCGGAAACTCCTGGACGACGAGCGACAGCGAGCACGCGAACATCATCGCGCCGCCGATCCCCTGGAACCCGCGGGCGACGTCCAGCATCGTCGCGCTCGTCGCCTGCGCACACACGATCGAGGACGCGGTGAACAGGATCAGGCCGATGGTCAGCACCCGCTTGCGGCCGACGATGTCGGCGAACGACCCGGCCGTCATCAGGGCCACGGTGAGACCGAGGGTGTAGGCGTCGACGATCCACTGCAACGACGAGAAGCTGGGGTTCAGTGACTTGGAGATCGTCGGCAGGGCCACGCCGACGATGGTCACGTCGAGCAGCAACATGAACACCGTCGTGCAGACGACGGCCAGCGTCCACCACTTGCGACTGCCCGACTCGGCGCCCAGCAGCTCGGCCGGCCGGGCGATGACATCGCGTATGCCGGTGACCTGGGGGGCGAGCGGGCGCGCGGTCTCGCCGGCGAACACCGGCGAGGTGACCTCGATCGTCGCCTCGCCGATCTGCAGACGGTCGTCGGGACGCAGGGTATAGCCCTGGAGGATCCGCTCGCCATCGACGTAGGTGCCGTTGGCCGAGTGCAGGTCGTCGATCGTGGCCACGCCGTCGCGGATGGTCAGCTTCGCGTGCCGGCGGGAGACCTCGCTGTCGAGCACCTGGAGGTCGCACTCCGGCTCGCGGCCGATCGTCGCGCTGCCGCCGAACACCGGCGCGGTGGCTCCGGCACCGGGGCCGGAGAGGATTCGCAGCTGACCGTCGCTCCCCGGCGGCGCGAACGTCGGCTCGAGCGGGGGGAGCGTCGGGGGGCCACCTCGCGTGGGGCGCGCGCGGGTGTGCTCGGGGTCGGTGGGGATCGCCCGGGCGGCGGTGACCTGCGGGTCGGTGGGGATCGCGCGCGCGGCGGTGACCTGCGGGTCGGTGGGGATCGCGCGCGCGGCGGTGACCTCCGGGTCGGTCGGGATCGCGCCGGGCGGCGGTGTCCTGCGGGTCGGTGGGGATCGGCCGGGCTTGGGTGTGCTCCGGGTCGGTGGGGATCGGCCGGGCTTGGGTGTGCTCCGGGTCGGTGGGGATCGCGCGGGCGGCGGTGACCTGCGGGTCGGTGGGGATCGGCCGGGCCGCGGTGACCTCGGACCCCCCGGGCGTCCCCACCACCGACGGCTCGGCGACCGTGAACTCCAGCGTGCTCTGACCGATCCGAATCAGGTCGCCGCTGCGCAGCTGCTGTGGCCTCGTCACCCGCTGGTTGTTGACGAACGTACCGTTCGTCGAGCCGAGGTCCTCGACGATCGGTGCCCCGTCGTGGATCGCGAGCCGGACGTGGCGGCGCGAGAGCTCGCCGGAGTCGTCGGCCAGCTGGATGTCGACGCCATCGTCACGGCCGAGCACCGCCTCGTCGTGCACGGCGAACATCCGCCCGAGGTTCGGTCCGGCGGTGATGCGCAGCTCGCCGATCAGCCTGCGGGGCGCCGCCGGCGGCGGGCTCCCGGTGCTGTCGGCCATCACTCCCCTCCGTCGACGACCCGCCAGCGACCGTCGACGAGCCCGAGGCGGATGGGTGCGCTGTCGTCGTCGAGCCGGATCTCCACCTGGCCCCGCTCGGCGTCGACGACGAGCTGCAGCGACAGGCGGGGAAGGGCTGGTCCAGCGCTCCTCGCCGGGAGTTCGTCTTCATGCTCGGGGACCGGCGGGTGGGCCGGAGGCACGGAGTACGGGAGGTACGGGACCGACTGGTCACGTGAGACCTCGTCGAGCGGGAGCGGCGTCGGGGCCGGGGGCTCGGGCGCCGCCGGCTCGGGCTCGGCCGCGACCGGCTCGGCCTCGGCCGTCGGCGGTTCCGGCGGCGGCGGAGGCGGCGGCGGTGGGGGCGCGGCCTCCGTCGGGGGCAGCTCCGGCTCGGTTGGCGGCAGCGGCTCCGGGGGCGGCGGGGGCGCCACCGGCTCGGTCGGCGGGGGCGGCGCCGGGGAGCTCTCCTGCGTGGCCGGCCCGACGCCACGCATCGGGGACGGCACGTTGACGGTGACGGTCGCCGCCCGGGCATCGACGCCCGGCTCCGAGGCCGGGGACGGCGCGTTGGCGACGATCATCGTCGTCCCGCCCAGCTCGATCGAGTCGCGTGCGTGCAGCGCCGTCGGGGCCGTGATCCGGGTCCCGTTGACGATCGTGCCGTTGGTGGAGGCGAGATCCTCGATGGCGAAGGCGCCGTCGGCCTGGCGTGAGATCTGCGCATGGTGGCGCGAGAGCTCGGGATCCTCGGCGAGCCGCCCGGGCCCGTCGGAGTGCCGGCCGATGACCAGCCGCTCCTCCACCACGATCGCTTGTCCCGCCGCCGGGCCGGCGGTGACCTGGAGGCTGAGCGCTCCGACACCCTCGGCGTCGGTCAAGTCAGCCCGACCTTCGCGGGCTCGGCCGCCAGGAACTTCTCCACGAAATCGGTCGACACATCGCCGGAGCGGAAGCGCTCGTCGGCCAGCACGCGGCGGTGGAACGGGATCGTCGTGTGCACGCCGCGCCCGCTGATCTGAAACTCTGAGCAGGGCGCGGTCCATCCGCTCGATGGCCTCCAGCCGCGTCGGCGCCCACACGATCAGCTTGGCGATCAGCGAGTCGTAGAACGGAGCGATCGTCCAACCGGCATAGCAGTGCGAATCGACGCGCGTCCACGGGCCGCCCGGGGGCACGTACACGTCGAGGCGTCCGGCCGCCGGGGCGAAGTCGCGGTCGGGGTCCTCGGCGTTGACCCGGCATTCGATCGCGTGGCCGCGGAGCTTGACGTCGTCCTGGGTGACCGACAGCGGCTCGCCCGCGGCGACGCGGATCTGCTCCTGGATGAGGTCGACGCTGGTGATCATCTCGCTCACCGGATGCTCGACCTGGATCCGCGCGTTCATCTCCATGAAGCTGAGGTTGCCGTCGTGATCGAGCAGGAACTCCATCGTGCCCGCGCCGGTGTAGCCGACCGACAGCGCTCCCCGCACGGCCCGCTCGCCGATGTCACGGCGCTGCTCGTCGCTGAGGTGGATCGACGGCGCCTCCTCGATCAGCTTCTGATGGCGGCGCTGCACCGAGCAATCGCGCTCGAAGAAGTACACGCCGTTGCCGTGGCTGTCGCACACGAGCTGGATTTCGGTGTGGCGCGGCGCGTCGAGGTAGCGCTCGATGTAGACCGCGCGAGTCCTTGAACACGGCCTGGGCGGTGGCCCGGGTCGTCTGGTACAGGCGGGCCATGTCCTCGGGGCGACGCACGACGTTCATGCCACGCCCGCCGCCCCCCGCGACCGCCTTGATGATCACCGGATAGCCGATCGAGGAGGCGATCTCCTCGGCCTCGTCGACCGTCTGCACGGGCTCGATCGTGCCCGGCAGCAACGGCAGCCCCGCCTTCTGCATCAGGTCGCGCGCCACCGCCTTGTCGCCGACCTTCTCCATCACCTCGGGCCGCGGGCCGATGAACGTGAGGCCGTTGTTCTGACAGATCTCGGCGAAGAACGGGTCCTCGGACAGAAATCCGTAGCCCGGGTGAACGGCGTCCGCGCCGGTCTTCAGCGCGGCCCCGATCACGTTGGGGATGTGCAGGTAGCTCTTGCCGGGATGCGGCGGTCCGACGTGGACCGCCTCGTCGGCGAAGCGGACGACGGCTGATTCGGCGTCGGCGGTCGAGTACAGCGCCACCGACTTGACGCCGAGCTCACGGCAGGCGCGAGCCACGCGCAGCGCGATCTCGCCCCGGTTGGCGATCAGGACCTTTTCGAACAAGCCTAGGCCTCGGTGGGCTCGAGGTACATGAGGACCTGCTCGAACTCCACCCAGTCGCCGTTCTCCACGGCGATCTCGGCGACCTTGCCCGACTCGCCGGCGACGACCTCGTTCATCATCTTCATCGCCTCGACGATGCACACCGTCTGCCCGGCCTCGACGGTGTCACCGGGCTCCACGAACGCCTTCGAGCCCGGCTGCGAGGACCGGTAGAAGGTGCCGACCAGCGGCGCCAGCACCGGGGTGCGGGCGTCGGCCATCGCCTCGAGGCTGAACACGCCCGAGGCCATCCGCGCGCCCGGGCCGACCCCCAGACCCGGTCCGGCCCCGGTGGCCACCGGCTGACCGCTCGGCAGCGGCGGCGCCGCGCCGTCGGGTGGGGGCGCCATCGGCGCCGGCGCGCCGCGCTCGATCTCGATCCGGTACTCGCCGGCCGCCACCGCGAAGCGCTGAACCGTGCTGCCCTCCAGACGGCGAACCAGGTCGCGCGCCTCGGCCCAGACCGACTCGATCATCTCGCGGTCGGGGCCTGTCTGTGATCTGTCGTCGCTCATGTCTCCTGGGTGATCGGGGGCAGGATGGGTTGTTGGCCGGGCGCGCCGAACTTGCGAAAGCGCGCGTAGCGCTGCTCCAGCAGGGCGTCGAGGTCCAGCGGCAGAAGCTCGGAGAGCGAGGAGATGAGGGCCGCCCGCAGGTTGGCGGCGGTCAGGGTGAGATCGTTCTGGGCGCCGCCCTCGGGCTCGACGACGACCGCGTCCATCACGCCGAGGCGGAGCAGCTCCGGGCTGGTGATGCGCAGCGCCTGGGCCGCGCGCGGGGCCGCGGCGGCGTCCTTGAACAGGATCGTCGAGCAGCCTTCGGGGCTGATCACCGAGTAGTAGGCGTTCTCCATCATCAGCACGCGGTCGCTGGTGGCCAGCGCGAGCGCGCCGCCGCTGCCGCCCTCGCCGGTGACGACGGTGACCGTCGGCACCGGCAGCCGGGACATGAGCATGATCGACTCGGCGATCGCCACCGACTGGCCGCGCTCCTCGGCGCCGAGCCCCGGATAGGCGCCCGGTGTATCGACGAGGGTCACGATCGGCAGCCCGAAGCGGGCGGCGTAGCGCATCAAGCGCATCCCCTTGCGGTAGCCCTCGGGCTCGGGCATCCCGAAGTTGTGCTCCATCAGCTCCGACGTGGTGTGGCCCTTCTGCTGGCCGATCACCATCACCGTCAGCTCGCCGATCCGTCCCAGCCCGCCGATGATCGCCGGGTCCTCGCGGAACAGCCGGTCCCCGTGCAGCTCGTGGAACTCGTCCAGGGCCAGAC
This sequence comes from uncultured Solirubrobacteraceae bacterium, assembly GCA_963744845.1. Taxonomy (GTDB): domain Bacteria; phylum Actinomycetota; class Thermoleophilia; order Solirubrobacterales; family Solirubrobacteraceae; genus Palsa-465. Next base: position 365,524 of record CAVUVE010000001.1, on the reverse strand, counting down.
CGACGAGGTCGAGCATCCGCGGGCGATCGATGTGACGGGCCAGCTGTACGACGTCCCACGCGTCCCGCGCTCCGAGCGCATCGGGGTCGGTGACGGGCGCCGGGCCGTCGCCCTCGCCGAGCAGCTGGGCGCGCGCCGCCCCTTGGCCGCGGGCGCGCTCCGCGGCGGCGTGCAGCGCCACCAGGTTGCGGATCGTGCGGCGCAGGTTCTCGCGCGGCTCCACGATGTCGAGCATCCCGCCCTGCTCGAGGAACTCGGCGGTCTGGAAGCCGTCGGGCAGCTTCTGGTGGATCGTCTGCTCGATCACCGACGGCCCGGCGAACCCGATGTGCGAGCCCGGCTCGGAGATCAGGACGTCGCCGAGCGTCGCGTAGGAGGCGCTCACTCCGCCGTACGTGGGGTCGGTGAGCAGCGAGATGTAGAGGATCCCCTCCTCGGCCAGCCGGGCCACGGCCTGGCTGGTCTTGGCCATCTGCATCAGCGACACGCAACCCTCCTGCATACGCGCTCCGCCGGATGCCGAGATGACCAGCAGTGGCGTGCGCTTCTCGAGCGCCAGCTCGGCGGCCCGGGTGATCGCCTCGCCGACGGCGCCGCTCATGCTGCCGCCGATGAAGCCGAAGTCGATCGCCGCCACCACGATCGCCATCCCGTCGATCGTCCCCTCGCCGTAGATCGCGCCGGACTTGCGACCGGACTTGCGCTGGGCGTCGCGGATCCGGTCGCCGTAGGGCTTGGAGTCGGCGAACGAGAGCGCGTCCAACGGCTCGAGGTCGCCGCCGAGCTCGTGGTAGCTGTCGGCGTCGAGCAGCTGGTCGAGCCGCTCGCTCAGACGCAGCCGGAAGTGGTGATTGCATTCCGGGCAGACACCGAGGTTGCGCTTCAGGCGCTTGTGGTAGACGAACGCGGCGCACGAGGGGCAGCGAAACCACTCCGCTGACACTTCGCGGCTGGGTGCGGCGATATCAGCCAAGGATGCTCCCTGAGTTGGCGCGGCGGTCATCGGCATGCATCCTGCGGTAGTCGCTCAGCGATGCGTCCAGCGCCGCCTCGACCTCGGCCTGGGACGGCACCGGCTCGTCGGCGTCGCCCGCTCCCGTCTGCGCCGTCAGGAACGCCAGGACGTCGGTGCTCATGCCCTGGGCGTCGATCGCGCGGGCCTGCTTGGCCAACTCGAGGGCCGGCTGCCACTGCTCGCGAGCGATCGCGACGCGGATCAGGCCGTGGAGCGGATAGGCCTCGTGGCCGGGGACGTCGTCGAGGTCGCGCAGCCCCGCGAACGCGCGCTGCGCGTCGTCGAGCCGGCCGAGGACGAGGCTCAGCTCGGCGACGTCGAGCTGGGTCAGCACGTCCTCGGGCGCGGCATCGGCCAGCCGCCGCGCCTGCTCGAGGGCCTCCTCGTTCTGACCGAACGAGCGGTACATGTCGACGAGGCTGATCGACGCCGACGACGCGCCGGGCACGCTCTCGGCGGCCCGCGCCAAGTAGCCGATTCCCTCCTCGCCGCGCCCGACGGCCATCGAAGTGTGGCCGAGGTGAGTGAGGGCGACGCGGTCGTCGGGGTCGAGCTCGAGCGCACGCCGGAACGCCGCATCGGCGTCGCTGGTGGCGCCCTCGGTGATCAGCGCCTCGCCGAGCGAATGCCACGTGCGGGGGTCGCCGGGGGCGATCTCGGTCGCCCGGCGCAGATGGGTCACGGCGTCGCCGGCCGCGATCTCGACGCCGGCGTCGCCGGCCACCAGCAGCAGCTCGACGTCGTCGGGGGCCTCGCTCAGTCCCTCGAGCGCGACCGCGTAGCTCTGCTTGAAGTCCTCGTCAGCGAACATCGCACGCGCCCGCGTGACTGCATCATCCGTCATCACGACACCCCCGGTGAGTACACGGTCTCGGGCATTCTCTACATCTGCCCCGCCGCGGTCAAGGGGCAATTTCGACGGCCGGGGCCCCGGCCGCAGGCGGCGTGGCGCCGAGGGTCGACGTCGCGTCGGGTAGCGACCACAGCCCGATCTTGTTGACGCGTCCGCGGATCTCGGTCTCCTCGATGAACACGAGCTCCTCCACCGGTTCGCGCAACGCCTCCTTGGTGCTGTCGGCGAGCAGCAGCTGATGGGCGTGGTTCTTGGTCAGGCCCTCGATCCGCGACGCGGTGTTCGTCGTGTCGCCGACCGCGGTGTACTCGACGCGGCGCTCGGAGCCGACGTGGCCGGACATCACGTGCCCGCTGTTGAGCCCGATCCCCATCTTGAACCCATCGCTGAGCCCCTCCTCGCGCAGCCACGCGTTGAAGCGCGTCAGCCGCTCGCCGTACATCTCGCGCGCGGCCGCGACGGCCCGGTCGGCGTGGTCCTCCTGGGCCAGCGGCGCACCGAACACGGCCATGATGCCGTCGCCCATGTAGGCGACGAGCGTGCCCCCGTGGTCGAGGATCGCGTCGCTCATCTCGCTCAGGTAGTTATTGAGAACTTCGATCACCCGCGCCGGCGTCAGGGACTCGGCCAGCGACGTGAACCCGCGCAGGTCCGAGAACAGGACCGTGCCCTCGCGCTGGACGCCGCCGAGCCGCAGCCCGTCGGCATTGGCCAGGACCTCGTCGACGACGTTCTCGGGCACGAACCGCGCGAACATGTCGCGGACGCGGATGCGCTCGAATGCCTCGGTCATCAGCAGGACCGCCAATGATCCGCCGAAGCTGAGGATCAGCGCGCCGAGCGGGTACACGAACGAGATGATCCGCCCCGAGTCGAAGGCCACCTGGGCGGCCGCGGCGAGCAGCGCGCCGAGGGCGAGCGCGGCGCCGGTCACCCGCAGCGGTCGCAGGCGCAGGCTGAGCAGCGGGATCGCGGCGCCGAGCAGAACGATGAGGAGGATGTTCTCCCAGCCGGGGATCGAGCGCAGCGGAAACCCCCGGAGCACGGTGTCGATCGCGTTGGCCTGGACTTCGGGGCCCGCCATCTGACCGTCGGTCGAGGTGGCATGGAGATCCTGCAGCGAGGGGGCGGTGGCGCCGACGACGACGATCTTGCCGCGGAAGAAGTGGGGCGGCAGCCGTCCGCAGCCCTTGCACCCGTAGGCGGTGGAGAACGACACGGAGGGGATCGTGCCCTCGGGGCCGCGAAAGTCGATCCAGGCGCTGCCGCCCGGGAAGTCGCTGGAAGCGACGGGCCGGTGGTCGGCCACCTCGGCGGTGACGACCCCCAGCGTCTGAAGCTTGTTGAGCGAGTAGGCCATCCGGCGGATGAATCCCTGGGGATCGGGCGGGAACAGCGCGCTCGCCGGCCGGGCGCCGACCAGGCGCAGCAGCTTGGTCCCCTCGCTCGAGCCCAGGAATCGGACGTCGCCCATCGCGTTGGTCTCGGTCATCGAGAACACCGTCCGGTGATGGGCGTCGTTGATCGCGTTGAGCAGCGCCAGGTCGTCGGCCTTGCCCTTCTGGCTGGGCTCGGTGAACTGGATGTCGAGCGCGATCGCGGCGGGGCGCTCGGCGGAGATCCGGCTGATCAGGTGACCGATCACGGCCCGCGGGAACGGGAACTGCTTGTTCAGCGCCTGGAACGTCGCGTCGTCGATCTTGACGATGACGATGTTCGACGGTGCGCGCTGGGTGCCGCGCACCGAGAAGCGCGCGTCGATGGTGTCACCCTCGAGCGTCTTGAACGTCTGCGTGGCGTAGGCGACGATCATCAGCGCGACCACCACCACGCCCACCAGGGCGAGCAACAGCACCCGCAGACGGCGGTTGTTCGCGATCTTGAATCGACGCGTGCCCTTCATCTGGCCCCGCCGCCGAGTCTACGGAGAACGGCACGGCCGGGCAAGCGGGTCCCTCGGCTCAGCGCACGGCGTAGACGGTGTACTCGCCGTGAACGCCCTTGAAGTGGAATTCGCCCTTCTCCTCGAAGGCGAAGCGGGGATCGCGCTCGGTGTACTCCTTGAGCATGGAGGAAACGAGGATCTCGCCGGCCTTGGCGCGCGCCGCGATGCGCGCCGCCAGCACGACGTTGCGGCCCAGCAGCTGCTCGGGATTGGCGGCGATGACGAAACCCGAGTGCAGTCCGGTGCGCAGCGCGACCCGGTCGCCGATCGTGCGCCGCAGTTCGACGGCGCAGTGCAGCCCGGCGTGCGCGCTCGGGAACGACGCCATGAAGCCGTCGCGCTCGGCGCGCACGATCGTGCCGTCGTGGTGACCGACGAGCTGGCGGACGAGCGCCTCCTGGTCGCGCAGCAGCGCCGCCCAGGCCTCGGCCCCGAGGCGCTGCTCGACGTCGGGGGCGTCGGCGATGTCGGTCAGCATCAGGGTGATCGCGCCGTCGGGCGAGCTCATCTCGCCCAAGCCGGGCATCGCCGGTTCCAGCGCCGACGCAATGACGTCGATGGAGCTCACTTGCATATGCCCGGTCTCCCCTTCCGTCGCTCGTGCGCAGCGAGCATAACCATCAGCGGCCGGGGGGTGAAGCGCGCGCAACTTGACACGGCCCGTTGATTGCAATCAGAATCACGCCACCGCGAGCCACAGGGGGCAAGCTCATCACAACGCCAGACGTCATCTCTTCGCCACCCGGCGGCCAGCGTCCCGGGCCATGAGCGCAACGTCGCCCGACCGGGGACGGCGCAGCGCGTTTCCGCCCATCGCCGACTACGCCTTCCTCTCGGACTGCGAGACGACGGCGCTCGTCGCCCCCAACGGGAACGTCGAATGGATGTGTCTGCCGCGGATGGATTCCCCGAGCGTGTTCGGGGCGATCCTCGACCGCGACGCCGGGGGCTGCCGGCTGGCCCCGGCCGATGTCAGCGTGCCCGCCGGACGGCGCTACATCCCCGGCACGATGGTGCTCGAGACCAGCTGGGAGACCCGCATGGGCTGGGTGATCGTCCGCGACGCGCTCTCGATCGGCCCGTGGCACCACGAGGACGAGCGCTCCCGCAGCCACCGCCGCTCACCGACCGATCACGACGCCGATCACGTGCTGCTGCGGCTGGTCAAGTGCGTGCAGGGCACCGCGGAGATCAACCTCGACTGCGAGCCGGCCTTCGACTACGGCGGCCTCGCCGCTGACTGGGCCTACTCGGGACCCGGTTACCACGAGGCGATCGCGACCTCCGAGGGGATCGACCTGCGGCTGCGACTGGTCACGGACCTGCGCCTCGGCTTCGAGGGTCCGCGAGCTCGCGCGCGGACGATCATGCGCGAGGGCGACGTCGCGTTCGCGGCGATCGGCTGGTCCAGCCACCCGCTGCCGGCCAGCTACGAGGAGGCCGACGAGTGGGTGGGGCGCACGGCGCGCCACTGGCAGGAGTGGCTCAAGCACGGCACCTTTCCCGATCATCCGTGGCGCAGTCACCTGCAGCGCTCCGCGCTCACGCTCAAGGGCCTCACCTACCTCCCGACGGGCGCGATGATCGCCGCGTCCACGACCTCGCTGCCCGAGACGCCCGGCGGCGATCGCAACTGGGACTACCGCTACAGCTGGATCCGCGACTCGACGTTCATGCTGTGGGCGCTCTACACGCTCGGCTTCGACGAGGAGGCCAACGACTTCTTCTACTTCGTCGCCGACGTCGCCGAGGACGAGGAGGGCGAGCTGCAGATCATGTATGGGATCGGCGGCGAGGCCAAGCTCGAGGAGCAGGAGCTCGAGCACCTCTCCGGCTATGACCAGGCCCGCCCGGTGCGGATCGGCAACGGCGCCTACAACCAGGCCCAGCATGACGTGTGGGGCGCCGTGCTGGACTCGATCTACCTGCACACCAAGTCCCGCGACCAGCTGCCCGAGCGGCTGTGGCCGATCATCAAGCGTCAGGTCGAGACGGCGCTGGCCAACTGGCGCGACCCCGACCGCGGGATCTGGGAGGTGCGCGGCGAGCCCCAGCACTTCACCTCGTCCAAGCTCATGTGCTGGGTCGCCGCCGATCGCGGCACGCGGCTGGCCGAGCTGCGCGAGGACGCACGCATGGCCGAGCGCTGGCGCGCGGCCGCCGCCGAGATCCACGACGACATCTGCGAGCACGGCCTCGACGACCGCGGGGTGTTCGTCCAGCACTACGGCACCACCGCGCTCGACGCGTCGGTGCTGCTGATGCCGCTCGTCCGCTTCCTGCCCGCCGACGATCCGCGGATCCGCGACACGGTGCTGGCCATCGCCGACGAGCTCACCGACGAGGGACTGGTGCTGCGCTACCGCGTCGAGGAGACCGACGACGGCCTCGCCGGCGAGGAGGGCACGTTCACGATCTGCTCGTTCTGGCTGGTCGCGGCGCTGTGCGAGATCGGCGAGGTCGCCCGCGCCAAGCGGCTGTGCGAGAAGCTCCTCTCCTACGCCAGCGTGCTCCAGCTCTACGCCGAGGAGATCGACCCCCAGACGGGACGCCATCTGGGCAACTTCCCCCAGGCGTTCACCCATCTCGCCCTGATCAACGCAGTGATGCACGTGATCCGTGCCGACCAGCAGCTCGAGTTGCGCGAGTTCTCGCTGGACCGGGAACTGGAGCGCGTCCGGATGAACCTGTGAACTTCGATACCGGGAGGTAGTCGTGTCAGTCAGCCAAGCTCCGCCACCGTCGGATTTGGTGCAACGGCTCCAGCTGTATCGCCGAGCCAGCAACTACATCGCGGCGGCGATGATCTACCTGCAGGACAACTTCCTGCTCGAGCGCCCGCTGGAGCACACCGACATCAAGCACCGCCTCCTCGGCCATTGGGGCACGGTCCCGGGCATCAACCTGATCTACGCGGGGCTCAACCGGCTGATCCTCGACACCGATGCGAGCGTGCTGCTCGTCACCGGCCCCGGCCACGGCGCGCCGGCCAACCTGGCCAACCTGTGGCTCGATGAGTCGCTGGCCGACATCAAGCCCGAGCTCTCGCGCGACCGTGCCGGGCTCGGCAAGCTGGTGCGCAGCTTCTCGTGGCCGGGTGGGTTCCCCAGCCATCTGGCGCCGATCGTGCCGGGAACGATTCACGAGGGCGGCGAGCTCGGCTACGCGCTGGCGACGGCGTTCGGCGCCGCTCTGGACAACCCCGATCTGCTCGTCGGCTGCATCATCGGCGACGGCGAGGCCGAGACCGGCCCGACGGCCGGCGCCTGGCACTCCAACAAGTTCCTGGACCCGGCGACGTGCGGCGCCGTGCTGCCGATCCTGCACGTCAACGGCTACAAGATCGCCAACCCCACGATCTTCAAGACGATGAGCAACGAGGAGCTCACCAAACTGTTCGAGGGCTACGGCTGGCATCCGCTGATCGTCGAAGGCGATGACCTCGACGCGCGCCTGGCGGCTGCGCTCGATCAGGCGCACGGGGAGATCCGCGAGCTGCAGAATGCCGCGCGCTCGGGCTCGCGTCCGGACCGCCCGCGCTGGCCGATGATCGTGCTGCGCTCGCTCAAGGGCTGGACGGGGATCAAGGAGCTCGACGGGGTCAAGATCGAGGGCACGTCCAAGGCGCACCAGGTCCCGGCCATGGAGGCGCGGACCAACCCCGAGCATCTGCACGCGCTGGAGCAGTGGCTGCGCTCCTACAAGCCCGAGGAGCTGTTCTCCGACGGCGTCCCGATCCCCGAGATCGTGGCCGCGTGCCCGACCGGCGATCGGCGCATGGGGGCCAACCCGCACGTCAACGGTGGGGCGATGCGCATGGCCCTGAAGCTGCCCGAGCTCGAGAAGCACGCAGCGTCGGTGTCGGCGCCCGGCGTGGAGACGAGCAGCGCCCTGGGCCAACTGGGGTCCTACCTGGCCGACGTGTTCCGCCTCAACGACGCCGAGGCGAACTTCCGCATCATGTGCCCCGACGAGGTGGCCTCCAACCGGCTGGGGGCGGTGTTCGAGGCCACCGATCACGCCTACGAGTGGCCGCTCGATCCCGAGATCGACACCGGGCACGCGCCCGACGGCCGGGTGATGGAGGTCCTGTCCGAGCACAACTGCCAGGGCTGGATGCAGGGCTACGTGCTCACCGGGCGCCACGGGATCTTCCCGTGCTACGAGGCGTTCATCCCGATCGTCGACGGGATGGTCAACCAGTACGGCAAGTTCCTCAAGATGGCGCGCGAGGAGGCGCCGTGGCGCAAGCCGGTCTCGTCGCTGAACTACCTGCTGACCTCGGTCGGCTGGCGCCAGGACCACAACGGCTACTCCCACCAGATGCCGGGCTTCATCAACAGCATGCTCAACCGCCGCGACGAGAGCGCACGCGTGTACCTGCCACCGGACGCCAACACGCTGCTGGCCACGATGGAGCAATGCCTGTCGGCGGAGAACCGGATCAACCTGGTGATCGCGTCCAAGCACCCGCTGCCGCAATGGCTGCCGATGGACCAGGCCAAGGAGCACGTGCGCTTGGGGGCGTCGATCTGGGATTGGGCGTCTAACGACGAAGGCGATCCCGATGTGGTCTTCGCCGGCTGCGGGACGATCCCGACGATGGAGCTGCTCTCGGCGGCCCGCGTGCTGCGGGCCGAGCTGCCGGCGATGCGGATCCGCTTCGTCAACGTCTCGAACCTGTTCACGATGGCGCTGCCCGAGCACCATCCCGACGGAATGACCGAGGAGCGCTTCGCGGCGCTGTTCACCGCCGACAAGCCGGTGCTGTTCAACTTCCACGGGTACCCGTCGGCGGTCCACCAGCTGATCCACCGCCGCCCCCGCCAGGAGCGCTTCCACGTGAAGGGCTATATCGAGGAGGGGACGACCACGACGCCGTTCGATCTGCTGGCGATGAACGGGGTCGATCGCTACCAGCTGGCGATGGAGGCCCTGAGCCGGGTGGACACGAGCGTGGCGGAGACCGTCAGCGGCATGTCGGGGGAGTTCGCCGTGCGCTCGATCCCCGAGGCTCTCGGCGTCATCGACGTGCTGCGCCGGCGCCTCGAGGAGACACGCGCCTACGTTCGCGAGTTCGGCATCGACCCGCCGGAGCTGGCCGAGGAGACCTGGTCCGCGGAGGGTCTGACCACCGCCTGACCGGCGGAGGGGCTGACCGCCCGCCGGCGGTCAGACCCCCCGCCTTCGGTCACTTCTTGGTGACCGTCAGGCGGGCGTAGGCCTCCGCTCCGCCGTGGACGCCGTCGCCGACGGCGTAGGCGACGACGTCGGTCGTCGCCTTGATGTTCTTCAGCGTGATCTGGAACGCCCCGTTGGAGGCGACCCGGGCCAGATTCGTGTTCCAGGACTGGCCGTTCGGGCCGCGATTGCTGACCGCCACCAGCTCGCCGTCGGCGGTGACCGGGTTCAGCTTGCCGGTCACCGTGATCCGGTTGCTGTGCTTCTTCTTCAGCGCCGCGACGGTCAGCTTCTTGGGTCCGATCGAGATCGACAGGTGCGAGGCCTGCGGGCTGGCGCCGCCGTTGCTCGATGCGAACACGGCGCTCTCAGGACTGCTGTTCTGGCTCGCCGGATCGGCGTAGTAGTCGTGACCCGGGGTGGCCAGCACCGACCCGAAGCTGCCGGCCTCGTTGGCGACGGCGCCGTCGATCACCTCCGGCTGCCACGTGGTGCCGCCGTTGGTGGTGGCCAGCACGTCGGCGCCCAGTCCGCTGGCCGGCCCGAGCGCGACGACGCCGACGCGGGGGCTCGAGAACGAGATGTTCGCGATCTCGGTGAGGCCGACGGCCGGCAGCTTCGTCCAGGTCCGGCCGCGGTTGCGGGTGGCGAGGACGTCGCCCGCCCGATCGAGCACGTAGCCGGTGCTCGGGCTGACGAAGCTCAGATCGGCGATCGCCGTCCTGGCCGGCAGCGGGACCGTCTGCCACGAGCGACCGCCGGTCGTCGACTCGACCGCCACCGTCTTGCTCCAGGCGAAGACGTTCTTGCCCACCGTCAATGAGCGTCCGAGCTTGAGCGACGCGACCTTCGGGCCGGCCTTGGCGTGCTTTGCGCTCGTCGCCGGCTTGACCGTGCCCGCCACCTTGGTGAAGGTCTGTCCGCCGTCGGTGGAGCGGCGGATGCCGACCGGTCCGATGAGGAGCACGTTGGTCGGGCTCGTGGCGGACAGCGACGTGCCGGTGCTCACGCCCGCGTCCAGCGAGGACCAGGTCGCTCCGCCGTTCGTCGTCTTGCGCAGCACGCCGTCGTCTCCGACGGTGTAGCCGTCGGACGCGTTCGGGAACGCCGCGTCGACGAGGTCACCGCCGCCCGGGACGCGCAGGACCTTCCACGTCTGACCGCCGTCGGTCGTCGCCTCGAGGTTGCCGCTCGCGCCGAGGAGGTAGGCGTCCCCGGCCGCTCCGCCGGCGCGCAGCGGCGTGTGGGCGACGTCGGAGACGGCCCCCTGAAAACCGCCCGAGACGAGCGTCGGGAACGTCGCTCCGCCGTCGGCCGAGAGCACGGTCGCGCCGTTGCTCCCGACACCGACGACGCTCGTGCCCGTCGCGAAGGCCACGTCGGCCAGCTGGTTGGCCGACGGGGTCACCGTCGTGCCATGGGCGCCGCCGTCGGTCGTGCGAATCAGCGAGCGCGAGTCGGCGATCGACAGCAGGCAGTTCATCGCGTCGCTGCAGGCGATGTGGGTCAGGTTGACGGCCCCCGCGCCGGCCAGCGGCCGGCTCGTCCACGTCTGACCGCCGTCGGTCGACTCCAGCAGCGTGCCCGCGTTGCCGACCGCGAACGCGGTCGTCGGGTCGACGAAGGTCAGGTCGTTGAGCCCGTGCGGGGCCGAGGCGACCTGCGTCCACGAGTTCGCGCCGTCGGTCGTGCGCTGGATCGTGCCCCCCCCTGAGCCGCCCGTGACGGCGAAGCCGATCGTGGGGGACGTGAAGCGCAGGCCATTGGCGAAGGAGCCGGTGACGGGCACCGGCGTCTTGGCCGCCACGCTCTGACCGCCGTCTGAGGTGAACTCGATCTGGCCGCTGCCCTGCTCGACATACCCGGTCGTGGCGCTGGTGAACGACACGCCGCTGACGGTGTCATCGCAGGAGCTGGTGGAGGGGCTGATCGGCAGCTGGGTGAAGCTCGCTCCGCCGTTGGTCGACTCCGCGACCGAGCAGCCGCCGCCGACGATCACCGTGTTGGCGTCGAGCTCCTGAACGAGACCGAGGTTGTTGACCGTGCCGGTCGGCAGTCCGCTCCAGGTAGCGCCGCCGTCGGTGCTGCGCAGTGCGGTTCCGAAGTCGCCCACCGCGTAGCCGGTGGCGCCCACGAACGTCACCGCGTTGAGGTTCTTGCCCTGTGGGGTGGGGCTTCCCCACGTCCACCCGGAGTGACCGACGGACACCGGCGCGGCGCTGGCGCCGGCGGCGCCGGCCAAGGCCAGCACCGCGCCGATCGCACCCGCCAGCGTGATCCTGCGCATACCCGTCATCGACATGTGACCCCCTCCTCCAACCCTTGACATTGCCGTCCCAGTGCCGGCCGCGACGCAAGCCTAACCTACACCTCGTCGCCCGGTGAGTCGTTAAGGATGTATGTGTGAGCAGGGCGGAAGCGCCCCGGGGCGGCGGGTAACGCGCGACTAGATACCCGCCGTTCGGGGGGTCGGGCGGTCGACACCCACCGTTATCCTGATCCCGGATTCCCCCGGACAGGAGTTGTCGATGCGTCTGCTCGTAGCCACGGCCAAGGAGCCCCTTAAGGGGGAGATCCTGATCCCGCCCTCCAAGTACCACGCCCACCGCGCGCTGATGCTGGCCGCGCTGGCCGACGGCGAGAGCACGATCCGTGCGCGCACCGACGCTCGTCACGTCGGTTTCACCGTCTCGGCGCTGCGCGGGCTCGGCGTCGACATCGCCGCCGCCGGCGACGGCTGGCGGGTCCGCGGCGACGGCGGGTTCTCCCCGACGGCCGCCGAGGTGTCGGTCGGCAGCTCGGGCACGACGCTGTACTTCCTCATCGGTCTGGCCGCCCTCGGGGACCGGCCGGTGACCATCACCGGCCAGCGCTACTTCAAGCGCCGCCCGATCGGGCCGCTGCTGCGCGCCCTGCAGCGCCTCGGCGTCACCATCGACTACGAGGGTCAGAGCCTGCCCGTCACCGTCCATCCCGGCCGGCCCCGGGGCGGCCACATCCACATCGACGGCACCCTGTCGCAGTGGATCAGCGGCCTGCTGATGCTGGCGCCGTTCGCGCAGGGACCGACGACGATCGAGGTCTCCGGCGACCTCAACGAGCGCGGCTTCCTCGAGCTGACGGTCGACATGATGCGCCAGTTCGGCCTCGAGGTGGACGTCCGCGAGGACTGGCGGCGGTTTGACATCGAGCCCCAGGCCCGCCCGCGCGCGGGCGACATCGTGCTGCCGCCCGACATCGGCTCGGCGGCCTTCGGACTGGCGGCGTGCGCGCTTCACCCATCCAAGGTGACCTTCCGCAGCCTCGTCCCCATCCACGGCCATCCCGAGGCGTCGGTGCTCGAGGAGCTGCAGGGGGTCGGCGTTCCGATGCAGTTCGCCGACGACGGTCTGTCGATCTCCATCGACCACGACGGCACCCCTCCGGTCGCCGGCCGGCTGGACTGCCGCGACCTCCCGGACATGGTGCCGATCCTCTCGACGCTGGCCAGCCGGGCGCGGGGGCGCACCGTCCTCTCCCACGTCGCCCACGTCCGGCTCAAGGAGTCAGACCGCGTGGCCTCGATGCTCCAGTTGCGCAAGATGGGCGCTCGCGTCGAGTTCGACGGCAACGACATGGAGTTTCATGGCGTCGAGCACCTGCACGGCGCCGTGCTGTCGTCGTTCAACGACCACCGGGTGTTGATGGCGCTGACCGTCGCCGGCTCGACGGCGGACGGCGTCACCGAGCTCTCCTATCCCCACGCGTATCGCATCTCCTATCCAGAGTTTCTTGACCACATGAATGCCATCGGGATCCCGGCCGCCGTCACGCCGCGGGTGCCCGCGTCGGTGCAGGCTTGATCCTCGACGACCTGGAGGCGCACGCCCGAGCGCATCCCGACGGCACCGCGGCGATCGCCCTCGATGCCGCCGGCGACACGCAGGAGCTGACCTGGGCGCAGCTGCTGGCGGCCTCGGAGCGGGTCGCGGCGGGCCTGATCGACCTCGGGGTGGCGCCTGGGGAGGCCGTCGCCTTCCAGCTGCCCAACCGCCTGGAGTTTCTCGCCATCGCCCTCGGCACTCTGCGGGTCGGGGCGGTGTGCGAGCCGCTGATGCCGATCTTCCGCGAGCGCGAGCTCGACTTCATGCTGCGCGCGTCCGGCGCCCGGGTGCTGTTCGTGCCCGATCACTTCCGCGGTCGCGACCACGCCGCGATGGCTCGCGCGCTGGAGCCCCAGCTGCCCGCGCTCGAGCACGTGGTCGTCGCGGGCGGCGGGTATGCGGAGCTGCTCGAGCGCTCTCCCGACCCCGACCCCGCGTCACTGGCCACGCGCCGGCCGAGCGGTGAGGCGAGCGCCCAGCTGCTGTTCACTTCGGGCTCGACCGGAGAGCCCAAGGGGGTCCTGCACCGCCACGCCGTGCTCGACCGAGCCGCCGACGCCCACACCGCGCACTTCGGGCTGACCGCCGCCGACGTGATCTACATCCCGTCTCCGCTGGCCCACCAGACCGGCTTTCTCTATGGGATGTGGATCGCTTTGCGCCTCGGCGCGACCCAGGTCCTTCAGGAGGTGTGGGATGCCGAGCGGGGCCTTGACCTCATGCAGCGCACCGGCGTCACGTTCGTGCAGTGCGCCACGCCGTTTCTCGCCGACCTCGTGCGGGTGGCCGGCGAGCGCGGTGAGGCACCGGCGGCGCTGCGGACGTTCGTGGCCACCGGCGCGGCCATCCCGCGCGAGCTCGCGCGCGCGGCCCGCACCGTGCTCGAGGCCGAGGTCGGGGGTGCCTGGGGGACGACCGAGAGCTGCCTCGGTGCCGCCTTCACCCCGGGCGCCCCGCCCGAGCGGGCGTGGACGACCGACGGCGGCCCGATGCCGAACGTCATGCTGCGGATCGTCGACGACGACGGCCGCGAGCTCCCGGCCGGGATCGAGGGCAACTTCGAGGTGCTGACCGACTGCCTGTTCGAGGGTTACCTCAACCGTCCCGACCTGACCGCCGAGGTGATCACGTCCGACGGCTGGTATCGCAGCGGTGACCTGGCGACGCTCGACGGCGACGGACAGCTGCGCATCACCGGCCGGGTCAAGGACGTCATCAACCGCGGCGGCGAGAAGGTGCCGGTGGCCGAGATCGAGCAGCTGCTCTACGCCCACCCGGCGGTCGCCGACGTCGCGATCGTCGCCATGCCCGACGAGCGGCTGGGCGAGCGGGCGTGCGCGTTCGTCGTCCTCGCCGACGGGGCCGAGCTCGACTTCGCCGCCATGCTCGCCCACCTCGACGCCCACCGGGTGACCAAGACCTACTGGCCCGAGCGTCTGGAGACGGTGGCAGAGCTGCCACGGACGCCGTCGGGCAAGATCCAGAAGTACATCCTGCGCGACCAGGCTCGCGGGGTGGCCGACAGAAAGGCGATTGCGAGATGACGACGACGACCACCGCGTCCGTGACCGACGACGAGCTGAGCGCCCTCACCGAGGAGATCCGCGCCTACGTCCAGTCCGACGGGGAGCGCTGGGCCCAGCGGATCGAGTCCGAGCGCCGTGTGCCGATGGAGCTGTGGTCAGAGCTGCGCGACCGCGGCTACCTGCGCCTGGCGGCGCCCGTCGAATACGGCGGCCGCGGGATCCCGTTCACCCGCTACCTGCCGCTGCTCGAGCTGTTCGCGATGTCGCATGCCTCGCTGCGGATGATCGTCCACGTCTGCAACGGGATCTGGCGCCCGATGGACTCCCACGCCTCCGACGAGCAGCGCGAGCGCTTCGTGCTGCCGCTCGTCGCCGGCGAGATCAAGGTCGCGTTCACGCTCACCGAGCCGACCGCCGGGACCGGCGCCGATCTGCGGGCGAGCGTCGTGCGCGAGGGCGACACCTATTACCTGAGCGGCGAGAAGCACCTGATCACGTTCGGGACGATCGCCGACTACCTGCTCCTGTTCGCCCGCGTCGCCGGGACGCGCGGCGCCGAGGGCACGGTGGCGCTCATGGTGCCTCCCCACGGTGAGGGCGTCACGGCGCACGAGATGCCCGAGACGATGGGGGTGCGCGGCACCGATCACGGCCATCTCATCTTCGACCGCGCTCCCGTGCCGGTCGCCAACCGCCTCGGGGAGGAGGGCGACGGCCTGGGGGTGGCCCTCAGCGGCTTTCTCGCGCCGAGCCGGATCTCGGTGGCCATGACCTGCGTCGGGTTGGCCCAGCGCGCGCTGGACCTGGCGCTCGCGTACGCCCAGCAGCGCGAGACGTTCGGCAAGCCGATCGCCGCGCGCCAGGCGATCGCCTTCAAGCTCGCCGAGATGGCCACCGACATCCAGGCCGCCCGCGCGCTGACCATGCAGAGCGCGCTGCAGTGGGAGACCCACGGCGGGGCGAACGCGGAGTCGGCGATGGCCAAGCTATTTGCCTCCGAGATGCTCCAGCGCGTCACCGACGGCGCGTTGCAGGTGCACGGCGGCGTCGGCTACTGGTCTTCGAGCCCGATCGAGCGCGTCTACCGCGACGCCCGCGCGCAGCGCTTCGAGGAGGGGACCGCTGAGATCCAGAAGACGACGATCGCGCGCGACCTGCTGAGCTGATGGACCACGTGTGGCGCCCCGGGTCGATCGGCCCGCTGGCGCTCCCGCATCGGATCCTCATGGGCTCGATGCACCTCGGACTCGAGGCCCTCGACGACGGGGGCGCCGCGCTCGCCGCCTTCTACCGCGAGCGGGCCGCCGGCGGGGCGGCCCTGATCGTCACCGGCGGCTCGGCGGTCAGCCGCGTCGGGGCCGGCGGGCGCAACTACAGCTTCGTCAACGACGACGCCGACGGCCCGAAGCTGGCCGCGGTCGCCGCCGCGGTCCACGAGGCGGGCGGCCGCGTGCTCCTTCAGCTGTTCCACGCCGGGCGCTACGCCTACGAGCAGTCCTTCGGCCTGGTGCCGGTCGCGCCGTCGGCCGTGTACTCGGCGTTCAGCCGCTGCGAGCCACGGGCGCTCACCCACGAGGAGATCCTGGCCACGATCGCGGACTTCGCCCGCGGGGCGGCACGGGCGCGCGATCTGGGCTTCGACGGAGTGGAGATCATGGGCTCCGAGGGCTACCTGCTCAACCAGTTCACCGCCCCGCTGACCAACCTCCGCGACGACGAGTGGGGCGGGGACGCGGTGCGGCGGATGCGCTTCTGCCTCGAGGTCGCCGCGGCCGTGCGGGCGGCCGCCGGGCCGGGACAGGCCGTCGTGTATCGCATCTCGGGCGCCGACCTCGTCGACGGCGGGACCCCGCCGGACGAGCTGCTCGATCTGGCCGCCGCTCTGGGCGATAGCGGCGCGGTCGATGCCCTGAACGTCGGCATCGGCTGGCACGAGGCGCGCGTGCCCACCGTCCAGCTGCTCGTCCCCCACGGCGCGTGGCGTCCGTGGGCGCGGGCGATCCGCGAGGCGGTCAGCGTGCCGGTGATCGCGTCGAACCGGATCAACACGCTCGCCCTCGCCGACGAGCTGCTGGCCGCCGGGGATGCCGACTTCGTCTCCCTGGCGCGGCCGTTTCTCGCTGACTCGCAGATCGTCGCCCGCAGCCGGCAGCGTCCGCCGCGGGCCGTCAACATCTGCATCGCCTGCGACCAGGCGTGCATCGACCGCTCGATCTTCGACGCCCGGGTGTCGTGCGTGGTCAACCCGCGGGCCGGCCACGAGCTCGAACTCGGTCACGCGGACACCGGGAGTGCTCGCGTTGCCGTCGTCGGCGGTGGCCCGGCGGGCATGGAGGCGGCCCGGGCGCTGGCCGTCACCGGCCACGTGGTCGCCCTGTTTGAGGCGGGCGCCGCGCTCGGCGGCCAGTTCCGGATGGCCAGCCGGATCCCCGGCAAGGAGGACTACGGCCTGACCGGCGCCTACTTCGCCTCCGAGCTGGCGGACCTGGGCGTCGAGGTCTCGCTGCGGTCGCGGATCGACGACGCGGGCGCGCTGGCCGACTACGACGCCGTCGTCGTCGCCACCGGGGTCGTCCCCCGGGAGATCGACCTGCCGGGCGTTCAGCTGGATCATGTCGTCAGCTACGCGGAGCTGCTGTCCGGAGATCCCCGGGAGGTGCACGGGAGCGTCGCGATCATCGGGGCGGGCGGGATCGGCGTCGACGTCGCTCACCTGCTCAGCCACCGCGGCGGTTTCTATGCCCGCTACGGCCTGCGCGGGGAGCCGCCGCCGCCGGCCCCGGCGCGGGCCGTGACCCTGATGCGCCGCGGCGAGCGCATCGGCGAGCGGATCGGTCCGTCGACGCGGTGGGCGATGCTGGCCGAGCTCAAGGCCGCGGGGGTGCGCACGCTGACCGGAATCGAGTACGAGCGGATCGAGCCGGGACGGGTGTGGATCCGCGATCCGGCCGGCGAGCGGGTGGCCGTCGCCGCCGACACGGTCGTCGTCTGCGCCGGGCAGCGCCCCGAGCGCGGGCTGATCGCGCAGCTCGAGGCGGCCGGTCGGCCGCACCTGGTCATCGGCGGGGCGCTAGGCGCCGACGAGCTCGACGCCGAGCGGGCGTTTCGCGAGGGCCTGACCGCGCCCGAGCGGCTCGGCCAGATAATGTCGTTGCGCGCGTGACCGACCCGTTGCCGACTCGCTGGGGGCTGACCGTCCCGTTCACCGGGGTGCCGCTCTCCGAGCATCCCGAGCTCTACCGCCGCGCCGAGGCGCTCGGGTACAACGACCTGTGGTCGGGCGAGACGCCGAACGGGGCCGACGGCTTCACGACGCTGTCGGTGGCGATCCCGGTCACCGAGCGGATGCGGCTGGCCACGGGCATCGTCAACCCGTTCACCCGGGGTCCGGCGGTGCTCGCCCAGACGGCGGCGGCGATGCAGGAGGCCAGCGGCGGCCGGTTCGTGCTCGGCCTCGGCGCCTCCTCGAACGTGATCGTCGAGCGCTTCAACGGCCTGACCTTCGCCAAGCCCCTGTCGAAGGTCCGCGAGGCCGTCGAGCAGCTGCGACCGGTGCTGTCGGTCCCCCCCGAGAAGGGCTTCGGCGGGCTGCGGCTCGAGCGCCCGGTGACCACGCCGGTGCCGATCGTGCTCGCCGCCCTGCGGCCGAAGATGCTCGGCCTCGCCGGCCGGGTCGCCGACGGCGCGTTCACCAACTTCCTGCCCCTGTCGGGACTGCCGGCCGTCGCCGAGGCCCACCGCGCCGGCTTGCGCGAGGCGGGGCGTGACGACGAAGCGTCTGAGCTGGTCTGCCGGTTCTTCATCATCCCCGGCGATCCCGAGCAGGGTGTCCAGCTCGCCCGCGCGATGTTCTCCGCCTACGGAAGCGTGCCCGTCTACGCCGAGTTCTTCCGCTGGCTGGGCTGGGCCGAGCAGCTCGACCCGATGGTCGCGGCCTACGAGGCCGGCGATCGCGAGCGCGCGATGGAGCTCGCCCCCGAGGAGCTCATCCGCGAGATCTTCATCTTCGGGTCCCCCGACGAGATCCGCGCCCGCGTGGCCGAGTTCGTCGCCGGCGGGATCACGACGGCGGTGCTCAGCCCGATCGCCGCACCCGAGCAGGTGCCCGAGCTGCTGGAGGCGTTGGCGCCGAGCTGAGCCGGGACGATGGAGCGTGAGATCGTCATCCGCGGGGAGATGATCCGGCTCGGCCAGCTGCTCAAGTTGTCCGGCGCGGTTGACAGCGGCGCTGAGATCAAGGGCTTCCTGGCGTCGACGGAGGTGCTCGTCAACGGTGAGGCCGAGATCCGCCGAGGGCGCCAGCTGCACCGCGGTGACGTCGTCCGGGTCGGCGATGAGGAGCTGCGCCTCGCCTGAGGGCCGCGGCAGCGCTCATACTCGCGCCATGCCCCGACCGCGCTGTTATGTGGCCAGCCCCCTCGGCTTCACCGAGGCGGGACGTGACTACTACGCCCGCGTCATGCTCCCGGCGCTGGCCGACGTCGTGGCCCCCGTGGACCCGTGGGCGCTCGATGCGATGGTGGCGCCCGATGCCGCGCCGCGTGAGCGGGCGCTGGCCATCGGCCGCGCCAACGCCGAGGCGATCCGCTCATGCGAGCTGCTCATCGCCGTGCTCGACGGCCAGGAGCCCGACGCGGGCACCGTGGCCGAGCTCGGCTATGGCGCCGGCCTCGGACTGCGGTGCTTCGGGCTGCGCTCCGATCTGCGCCAGAGCGGCGAGCCGGGCGTGGCCGTCAACCTCCAGGTGGAGACGTTCGTCATCGACAGCGGCGGGGCGATCGTCGCCACGCTCGCCGAGCTCGTGGCGGCGCTGGCGGCCGGCGCTCGCGGCTAAGCGGCGACGGGGGTGGTGACGAGCGTCGTCTCGGGCGAGATGTAGGTGCCGCGGTTCTCGCCGCGGCAGATGGCCGAGATCGCGTCGCGTTCGTCGAAGTCGAACACGTGCAGCGGCAGGCCGTAATCGCGGGCGAGGACGATCGCCTGCTGGTCCATGACCCGCAGATCGCGCTCGAGCACGTCCTTGTAGCCGAGGCTGTCGTAGCGCATCGCCCCCGGGTCCTTGCGCGGGTCGCGGTCATAGATGCCATCGGTGCCGTGCTTGGCGAGCAGGATGGCGTCGGCGTTGAGCTCGATCGCGCGCTGGACCGCGGGGTAGTCGGTCGTCACGTAGGGCTGGCCGATCCCGCAGCCGAGGAGCACCATCCGCTTCTGCTCGAGGTGAGCGACGGCTCGCAGGCGGATGAACGGCTCGGCCATGGAGGGCATCGGCAGTGCGGTCATGAGACGCACGTCGTGCAGGCCGCGGTGCTTGAGCACGCCGCGCAGCAGGATGCCGTTCATCACCGTGCCGAGCATCCCGATGTTGTCGGCCTCGGCGCGCTCGATGTCCCAGTCGTCGGCGACGTTGCCGCGAAAGAAGTTCCCGCCGCCCACGACGACCGCCTCCTCGACGCCCATCTCCCGCGCCGCGATCAGCTGATCGGCGACGTAGCCGAGCGAGTGAGAGTCAAGGCCGAAGTCGGCAGCGCCGGCGAAGGCACGCCCGCTGAGCTTGACCACCACCCGGCGGTAGCGGAGCGAGGACACGGCGGCAAGCCTAGCGTACGGCCGGCGCGGATAATCGGGATAGATGACCCCCGACACGTCCGCGCCCGGTTCACGCGCTCGTCGCTGGTCCTCCTATCAGCCCAACGTGCCCGGCCGTGGGATCGTCGCCGGCTACAGCCTGCGCTTCTGGGCGATCGTCGTCGTTCTCGGGCTCGTCACCGGCGCTGCCGCCGCGGCCCTCGTCGGTCTGCTGCGCCTCGTCGAGCACCTCGCCTATGGCTATGGCAAAGGGCCGTTCCTCGACGGCGTGGCTGCCGCCGCCGGCTGGCGCCACGTCGTCGCCCTGCTCGTGGCGGCGCTGCTCGTGGCCGGGGGAACGCTCGTCCTCGGTCGCCTGCCGACGTCGGGTGGCACCGAGGTGTCCGAGGCGCTGTGGCTGCGCGGCGGCCGGTTGGCCGTCGTGCCGAGCGTCGCGCGCGGGGTGCTGTCGATCATCACCGTCGGCCTCGGCGTCTCGCTCGGCCGCGAGGCCGCTCCCCAGCTGGTCGGGGCGGCGGCGGCCAGTTGGCTCTCGGAGTGGGCCGCCCTCCCCGTCTGGCAGCGGCGCCTGCTCGTCGCCTCGGCCGCCGGGGCGGGGTTCGCTGCCGTCTACAACGTCCCGTTGGGCGGTGCCCTGTTCGCGCTCGAGGTCCTGCTCGGGACGGTCGCGCTGCCGCTCGTCCTGCCCGCGCTGGCCACTTCGGTGACGGCGACCGCCGTCGCCTGGATCGCGCTCGGCACCGGCCCGACGTACTCGCTGCCGCGCTACGTCCTGCACCCCGCCCAGCTGGTGTGGGCTCTCGTCGCCGGCCCGATCATCGGCGTCACGGCGATCGCCTGGGTACGGATCGTGCAACGGGCCGCCGCCCTGCGCCCGGAGAAGAGCCCCGTCCTTCGTCTGGCGGCGCCGCTGATCGTCTTCGGAATCCTCGGCGTCGTCTCCATCCAATACCCGCAGCTGCTGGGCAACGGCAAGGGCATCGTCCAGGTCGAGGCGCTCGGCGGGTTCTCGCTCGGGCTGCTGTGCGTGCTGCTCGTGCTCAAGCCGCTGGCCACCGCGGCCTGCCTGGGCGCCGGCTCGCCGGGTGGCCTGTTCACCCCGACGTTGACGGTCGGCGTGTTGCTCGCCGGGGTGCTGGGAACGCTGTGGAGCCACCTGTGGCCGGGCTCGCCGATCGGCAGCTACGCCGTGATCGGCGGCGGTGCCTTCCTGGCCGCGGCGATGCAGGGACCGCTATCGGGCGTCGTCCTCGTGCTCGAGCTGACGCGCAACTTCGACGCGCTGATGGCGCCCACCCTCGTGGCGGTGATCGAGGCGACGGTCATCGCCCGGCGCCTCGGCGCCCCCTCGATCTACTCGGCGCGCCTGCGGCCCGACCCCGATGCGCTGTCGGCCCGCTCGGCGGGGGCGGCGGCCATCAGCGCGCTTGACCGTGTGGGCGCGCTGCCCCGCGAGGACGACCCCGCGCCTTAACGACAAAGCGCCGGCCGCGGGGTTCCGCGACCGGCGCTCTGACAAAGACGCGACGGGGGCTCAGGCGGCCCGGCGAAGCTCCTCGAGGCTCGAGGTCTTGGCCAGCCGGTTGAGGCCCTGCTGCTCCAGCTCGCGGGCCTTGCTCAGCGGGATGCCGAGCTCGATGCCCGTCTGGCGGAGGTTGAGCGGCTCGACTCCGGCGAGGCCGAAGCGAAGCCGGATGACGTTGCGCTCGGGCTCGGGCAGCTCAGCCACGGCGCCGCTGATGATGCCGACGCGCTCGGCCTCCTCGACCTCTTCGACCGGCTCGGGCCGGTCAGAGGCGAGCAGGTCGCCGAAGGCGGTCTCGCCGTCCTCGCCGACCGGCTGATCGAGACTCGTGAGGCCGCGGGTCAGCTCGCGCAGCTCCGCCACCTCGTCGACGTCGATCTTGGCCTCGGCTGCGATCTCCTCGTCGGTGGGCTCACGCCCCAGCTTGGTGCTGAGGTCGGACTCGACCTTGCGCACCTTGGTCTGCCGCTGGGCGACGTGCACCGGAAGGCGGATCGTCCGGCCGTGGTTCTGCAGCCCGCGCTGCAGGGCCTGGCGGATCCACAGCGTGCCGTAGGTGGAGAACTTGAAGCCTCGCCGCCAGTCGAACTTCTCGACCGCGCGGATGAGGCCCAGCATCCCCTCCTGGACCAGGTCCTCCATCGGAAGACCGTGACCCTGGTAGCGGCGCGCCTGCGAGACGACCAGCCGGAGGTTGGAGTTGATCATCCGCTCCTTGGCCTCCAGGTCGCCGCGCTCGATGCGCTGGGCCAGCTCGATCTCCTCGTCGGCGGTCAGCAGCGCGTGCGCGCGGGCTGCCCGCAGGAAGAGGTCGAGCGAGTTCTCTGTCATTGCACCGGTCGATGCGCCGGCGGCCCGCGCCTCGGCGCCGGCCTGGCGACGTGCG
The DNA here is from genome assembly GCA_963744845.1 of uncultured Solirubrobacteraceae bacterium. Taxonomy (GTDB): domain Bacteria; phylum Actinomycetota; class Thermoleophilia; order Solirubrobacterales; family Solirubrobacteraceae; genus Palsa-465. The sequence continues at coordinate 343,144 of CAVUVE010000001.1, read as the reverse complement.
CCAGCTCCGGTCGCTCGACGGCGAGCGGGCTGGCGTCGGCGGGACGGGGCGGCGGCCGCCGTGGCGTGCTCCCCGCGCGAGCGCTGACGCTTGCTCTCGTCGTGATGCTCGTGAGTGGGGGTCTCGCGAGCGTCGTTATCAGAAGATTTCAGGGCTGTCTCCGTATATCTCATGGGTTTGCTCCGGCACTAATAGTAGCACTTGTTCGATGGTTGTCGAACTATGCTTACGAACGATTTATGGAGCTTGCACAGGGCCTCTCGTCCCCCCATGACCCTTCGCTTTTGTAGCTTGCCACCGATTCCGCGGTCCAAACCGCAAGTTCGATGTGGATCCCGTGAAGGGCGAAGCGGGCGCTCGCGTCGACCGGCGCCGCGCTGCCGCCTACGCGCCGCTGACGAGCTTGGCGATGTCCGGCGTCCCGAGACCGGTGACGAGGTCGTAGCCGGGTCCGGCGGGGTACAGGACGTTGGAGCCGATCGTGATGTCGTGGAACGCCGTCGAGGGCTCGGTGGAGTAGAGGACCGGACCGGCGAAGCCCAGGCCACCGCCGTGAGCGCCCTCGGCACGGGCCCAGATGCCCTGCCACGATGGGGCGCTGGCACTCGTGCCGCCGATCGTCTGCTGCGACCCGGACACGATGACCTCATAACCGCTCTCCGGGTCGGCATCGAGGCTGACGTCCGGCACGCCGCGGTTGAGCAGCGGTGCGGCGCCGAGCAGCTTGGTCGAGGACTGGAAGGCCGCGACGGGCTCGATCGGGCTGATGCCGCCGCCGCCCGCGTACCAGCCGATCTCGGTCGGGCCCGACGGGGAGAGCACGCTCGTGCCGCCGACTCCGATGCCATACGGGCTCGACGCCGGGTAGTTCGTGTCCGGGATGCCGGCGGGAACGCCGTTGACGCCCGTGATCGCCGGGCACTGCGAGCCGGTGTCGCCGCTGGAGAAGAACATCGACTGTCCCTGGGCGGCCGACTGCTCGAGAACGGTGTCCAGACCGGTCGTGAAGCCGGCGACGTCGGCCAGCACGTCGCATTCGCCGGCCGAGAAGCTGCCCTGCTTGGCCGAGTCGTCGGTCACCCAGCGGTTGACCGTGGCCAGGATGTCGGAGTCGTTGAGCGACGGTCCGACGTACACGTTGAGCTGGCTGACGCCGGGCGCGAACGCCGTCGAGTACTGGCTGTCGAGGTCCCATTCGTCGTCGCCGGAGGTGTCGGTGCTCGGCGTCCCGACGTTGATCTGGTTCCACGTCACGCTCGGCAGTCCGAACGTCGACTCGAACGTCGCCAGGTCCTTCTTGGGCTGGCTGACGTCGCCCTCGGTGATGATCGCCAGCTGCTGGCCGGAGCCCGTCTGGGCGGCGGGCGCGTCGTACATCGCGTTGAGCTGCTGGGGGGTGTACTGGTTGGGATAGGCGAGCGAGGGCGCGGCCAGGCCAAGGCTCGTCGGCAGCGTGGAGAGGACCTTGCCGGCCGCCGCCGCCGAGCGGACCGCCGGGTGGGGCACGCTCAGCCTGGCCAGGCTGGACAGACCGAGCACCGCGGCGACCTTCGGCGCCAGCGCTGCGGGCAGGCGCGCGGCCCGCGTGGGGGCGTAGAAGCTGCCGTCCTGGGGAGAGGTGAAGCGGGCAAAGCCGGTGTGCAGGGCGCGGGCGACCGCCGTCGAGGAGCCCGTCAGCTTGACGAGCAGCCGGTTGGCAGACACCGAGGCGACGTGGAGCTTCGCGGCCTTGGCCCAAGTGCGGATCGCGGTCACCGTCGCCACCGACGGCGCGTAGCGAGTGGTGAACTGAGCGGGCGTCAGCGCCGCGTGCGGCCGGGCGACGAACCCCTTGAGCCCGGCGGCGTCGCGGGGGGCAAGGGTCAGGGTGATCGCCAGGGGCCGCGAGGGGAGGGCGCCGACCTCGGTGGCGGTGCGGTCCTGCCACATCGCCAGGCCCGCCGGCGCGGCCGAGGCGGGGCCGGCGAAGGCCGCGGCGGCCACGAGGGCCATGGACGCGACGAGCAACAGTCTGCGGGCACTACGACCGGTGATCACCAATCTCCTCCAGGCGTCGACTTCGGCGGGGGCGAACCGAGCGTAACCGATCCACGCCCCAATCCGCGCAAGCTTTACCTAGAAGTAGAGCTTTTCGATCGCACTCTCGTCGCCGTCGGTCTCGTCGCCGCCGTCGAACGTCTCGCGCGCGAGCTCCAGGAACGCCGTGGCCGCCGGCGGGTGGCGGCGCCCCTCGCGCCAGGCGAGCGTGATGTCGCGGCGCAGCGCCGGCTCCACGAGCGTCGCGACCACGACTTCGGCCCCGGGTCCGATGGCGTCCGAGCGGGGCAGGATCGCCACGCCCAGGCCCCGCGAGACGAGCCGGCGCACGCGCTGACTCTCGTTGGACTCGAGCGCCACGCGGGGCTCGAAGCCGGCCTCGCGGCCGGCGGCGAACAGCAGCTCGCGCAGGCGCGCGCCCGGACGGAAGCTGATGAACGGCTCGTCGGCCAGATCGGCCATCCGGACCCGGGCGCGGCCGGAGAGGGGGTGATCGGGCGCCAGCAGCACGACGAGCTCCTCGGAGACGAGCTGATGCAGGCCCAAGCCGTGGGACTCGACGCGCTCGGTGACCGACAGGAACGCCAGATCGAGCTCGTCGACGCGGAGCATCTCGGCCATCTCCTCGCTGGCGGCCTCGCGGACCGTCAGCCCGACGTGGGGATGGCGGTCGTGGAAGATGGCGAGGGCAAGCGACAGATCGACCGGGCCCATCGTGTGCATCGCGCCGATCGTGACGTGTCCGGTGTCGACACCTCGGACGGCGGCCAGCTCGGCGCGGGCGGCCTCGAGCTCGGCGAGGATGCGCCGGCTGCGCACGACCAGCAGCTGGCCCGCCTCGGTCAACGAGACCTGCCGGGTGGTGCGCTCGACCAACGCGAGGCCCAGCTCGTCCTCCAGCTTGCGGATCTGCTGGGAGAGGGCGGGCTGGGCGATGTGCTCGTTGGCGGCCGCCCGCGTGAAGTTCAACTCCTCGGCGAGCGCGACCAGGTACCGGAGCTGCCGCAGATCCATAAGCACAGGCTATAGATCTTGGGAACTACTCGTCTTGGACTTCTGAAGCTCGCGTGTCATCATCAGCGGCGCAGTACCTCTCCTCCCTCGAGCGCGCCCCGAGTCCCGGCCTCATATCCCGCCGGTTCCGGGGCGCTCTCACTTTAATCGGCGGATGAGCAATCAGCCTCACGACGCGGGCGCCCGGGATCTGATCTACGCGCTCGGCCGCGTCCACCAATTCGTGCGCCGCGAGATGGGAATCCGACTGGCGCCCTGGCAGCTGACCGTCCAGGAGTACACGACCCTGTCGGTGCTGCGAGCGCGCCCGGGGCTGTCCAACGCCCAGCTCGCCCGCCGCGCCCTCGTCGCCCCCCAATCGATGCTGGAGATCCTGGCCAAGCTCGAGCGCCGCCGGCTGGTGGCGCGGACGGTCGATCCCGGCCACGGACGGATCCTGCGCAGCACCGCCACGCGGGCCGGACTCGATCTGCTGACCCAGGCCGACCCCGCCGTGGCCGCGATCCAGGACGAGGTCCTGGCCGGCGTGCCCTCCGACCAGCGGTCGGCGCTGCAGGACGGGATGCGGGCCGCGATGGCCTACCTGTCGGCCGCCCCGGAGGATCCCGAGGGCGAGCCCTAGGTCGTGAGTCCGAGCAGGCGGGCGGCGTTCTCCTTGAGGACGAGGGGCCGGACCTCGTCGCGGATCGGCAGTTTGTCGAAGTCCGCCAGCCAGCGATCGGGCGTGATCAGCGGATAGTCGGAGCCGAACAGCATCTTGTTCTTCAGGCGGGTGTTCGTGTACTGGACGAGGATCTCCGGGAAGTACTTGGGCGACCACCCGCTGAGATCGATGTACACGTTGGGCTTGTGCACGGCGATGGCCAGCGCCTCCTCCTGCCAGGGGAAGGAGGGGTGGGCGAGGATGATGTTCATCCCCGGGAAGTCGGCCGCCACGTCGTCGACGGCCATCGGCTGTGAGTACTTGAGCTTGACCCCGCCGCCGCCCGGCATCCCGGCGCCGATACCGGTCGTGCCGGAATGAAACAGTGAGATGAGCCCCGCGCCCTCGATCGCCTCATAGATCGGATAGAAGTCGCGATCGTTGGGCCAGAACGCCTGCGTGTTGGGGTGGAACTTGAAGCCCCGCACGCCGGCCTCGATCTGCTCGTGAACCTGGCGCACGGCGAGCTTGCCGCGATGGGGATCGACTGACCCGAACGGGATGAGGACGTCGGGATTGGCCGCCGCCGCCGCCATCAGGTCCTCGTGACCGAGCCGCGGTCGGCCCATGCCGGCCTCGTCATCGACATTGAAGATGACCGCGAGCATCTTGCGCTCGCGGTAGTAATCGGCGACCTCCTGGGCGGTCGGCTGCGGCGGATGGCCGCCGAAGTACTTGCCGGCGGCATCGAGGATCTCGAGCGTGACCTCGTCCTGCTTCTCATCATGGTTGCGCTCGGCGTGGGTGTGAACGTCGATGGCGACGATCGCGTCGAGGTCCAGGCCGGCGGCGCTCATCAGCTGTACAGGCGAACCAGCACGTCGGCGACCATCGCGGGCTTCTCGGCGCCCTCGACCTCGATCGTGACGCGCACCTTCATCTGCAGGCCGCCGGGGATCTCGGTGACCTCGAGCAGCTCGGCCCCGCCGCGCCAGCGCGCGCCGACCGGCAGGGGGGCGGGAAACCGCACCCGGTCCAGGCCATAGTTGAGGCCGGTGGTGGCGTCGGTGACCTTGACGAGCTGACCCATGATCGGCGCGACCAGCGAGAGCGTGAGGTACCCATGGGCGATCGTCCCCCCGAACGGCGATTCCTTGGCCCGCTCGACGTCGACGTGAATCCACTGGTGGTCGTCGGTGGCGTCGGCGAAGCGGTTGACGCGATCCTGCTCCATCGTCTGCCACTCGGTGTAGCCGGCGTGCTGTCCGGCCAGCTCGCGCAGCCCGGCCATGTCAGTGACCAGGCCGGACGTCTCTGAGGTGCTCACTCGTCTCCTCCCTATCCGCCTGCTGGAGTATCAGGGACCCGAACCGTAGCATCGCCCAGGGGGCCCGCGCGGCCGGCGATCGCCGCCGCCACGAGGTTGACCGCGGTGAAGACGAGGATCGTCGTCACGGGGTCGTGGAGCAGGCCGCCGACGGCCGATCCGAGCGCGATCGCGCCCATGCTCAAGCTCCCCAGCGTGTTGAACACCTGCCCGCGGACGGCGGCCGGAACCTGGCGCTGGCGCACGGCGATCGTGCCCGAGTAGGCGGGCCCCTCGAGGACACCGGTGAGCGTCACGAGCAGGAAGCCGGCGAGAAGCGTCCCCGCCAGCGGCCACAGCAGCGCCGAGAGGGCCAGGGCCCCGTAGGACAGCCCCACCCGCCGCGCCGAGGGCGTTCCCGCCAGGGCGAACGTCCCGAGGATCGAGCCGACGGCCACGGCCGCCCACAGGTAGCCGCTCGCGTGCGCGCCGGCGTGCAGACGCTGTGCGGCGTACAGCGGGAAGGCGACCGTCATCAGTCCCCAACTGACATTGGCCAGGACCGAGGCGGCGCTGATGCTGCGCAGCACCGGGTGCCCGAGCAGCGCTCGGGTGCCCGCCCTCAGCGCCTGGCGCAGCGACGCGGGGCGCGTCGGCGACCGCGCCTCGAACACCGGATTGGCCGCGATCAGCCCGGCCACGACCAGCGTCAGCCCGGCCTGGAGCTCGACGACCCGCGCCGCGCCGATCGCACCCGCCAGCGCCCCCGCGAGCGCCGGACCGACGACGATGCCCAGATTCATGCTCGTCGCCTCGATGGCGCTCGCTCGGTCCAGGAGCGCGTCGCCGGCCACCTCGGCGAGCGCGCTCACGAAGCTGCCCGCGCTGAACGGGCGGGTGATGCCGTAGAACACGGCGACTGCGGGCACCGTCCAGTCCGGCGCGTGTCCGGCGAGGGCGACGATTGCCAGCAGGGCGACGACGCTGAGCAGCTGGTCGGAGACGATCAGCAGCCGGCGCCGCCGGGCGACGTCCATCCAGGCCCCGAGCAGCGGACCGCTCAGCGCTCCCGGAAGCGTCGACGCCGCCGCTGTCAGCCCGGCCAGGCCGGCGCTCCCCGTCCGCTCGAGCACGAGCAGCACCCCCGAGGTGATGAACATCGCATCGGTCACCCGCGACAGCGAGACGGTGAGGACGAAGCTCGGATACCGGGGTCGACCCAGGAGCGCGGCGTACTCGCCGCGGCTGTCGGTGCGCCCGGGGGCCATCACCCCATGGTCGCTGACCGGATCAGGTCGGCGCTACCACCGGTGCCGCCGCCTCGCTCGCCGGCTGCGGCGTGCGCAACAGCGCGAGGCCGGCGATCGCGGCGGCCAGCGACGCGCCGGCAATGACCTCCCACCCGTGGCGGAAGGCCGACAGCTCACCGGCCGGCGACCCGGGCGTGCCGAGCACGGCGACGAGCACCGCGACGCCGACGGCGAGCCCGACCTGGCGCAACATGTTGACGACCGCCGAGCCGGTGGCGAACGCGTGGGCGGGCAGCGAGGAGGCGCCGGTGGCCATGAACGTCGGCAGCGTCAGCCCGACGCCGACGCCCGTCAGCAACATCCCGCCGAGCATCTCGCCGGCGTAGTCGGGGTGCACGCCGACGGCGAGCGCCCACCAGGCGACGCCGGCGGCGTAGACGGTGGCGCCGGCGCCGATCACCGGCCCGGGCCCGAAGCGGGCGATCAGCCGACCGGCGACGAGGAACGAGAACAGCGGGACCATGAGCGGCCCCGGCGCCACCGCCAGCCCGGTCTGCAGGGCCGACCAGCCCCACACGTTCTGATCCCAGAGCACGATCGAGAGCAGCATCGCGCCGAACGCGACCGAGAACACGAGCGCCACCAGCGAGGACCCCGAGAACGTCCGGACCTTGAACAGGGCGCCGTCGATCAGCGGGTTGTGGTGGCGCGCGCAGTGCAGCGTGAACAGGGCGAGCGCGATCACCGCGCCGGTGAGCGAGACGATCGTCGCCGTCGACCCCCACCCCCAGTCGTTGCCCTTGACCAGGCCGAGGGTGAGCGCCGCCACCCCGACGGTCACGAGCACGGCGCCGAGCGCGTCGGGGCGCGGGACCGGGTGGCCCGCGACCCGCGGCAGCCGCCGCCAGCCGACGAGCACGGCGGCGATCCCGATCGGCACGTTGACGAGGAACACCCAGCGCCAGCTGGCGGCGACGAGCAGCCCGCCGACGACCGGGCCCAGCGCCGCCGCCAGACCGCCGATCGCCGTCCAGGTGCGCACCGCGTTGTGGCGGCGCTCGGGAGCGGTGGTGGCCAGGACAAGGCTGAGCGACGTCGGCGTGAGGAGCGCCGCGCCGATCGCCTGGAGGATGCGAAAGACGACGAGCATGGTCAGGTCGCCGGCAAGGCCACACGCGGCCGAGGCGACCGTGAACAGCCCCACGCCGAGCAGGAAGCCGTTCTCGCGACGGTGGCTCTCCGACAGGCGGCCGAGGAGCACGAGCATCGCCGCATACACGATCGCGTACGCGTTGAGCACCCACGACAGGCTGGAAAGCGAGCGGGTGTGCAGGTCCCGCGCGATGTCGGGCAGCGCGACGTTGACGATGAACAGATCAAGGCTGGCCAGCACGACGCCGGCGCAGACGATGACCATCACGAGGGTGGGGGAGGCGTCCGCACGCCGTCGCGGAAGCTGGCTTAGGAGGTTCATAGCCAGCACCCTAGCATGCTGGCTAAGTCAAGATTCAGTCAGCTACACTCGTCCTCATGGAGAACACGATCCGCATGACCGGCGCACTCGAGCCCCGCGCTAACTGGACCGCCACGCGCTGCTCGCTGGCCAAGACCCTCGAGGTGGTGCACACCCGCTCGGCGATGCTCGTATTGCGCGAGGCCTTCTACGGCGCCACTCGGTTTGACGAGTTCGCCGAGCGGACCGGGTTGTCCGAGCCCGTCACGTCGGCGCGGCTGCGCGAGCTCGTCCAGGCGGGCCTGCTTCGCCGTGAGCCCTACCGGGAGCCGGGCGCACGCACCCGTCAGCTCTACCGCCTGACCGAGATGGGCGCCGACCTGCTCCCCGCGCTCGTCGCGCTCATGCAGTGGGGCGATCGCTGGCTGCAGCCGAACGGCATCGCGCCGATCGAGCTGCGCCACGAGGACTGCGGCGCGCGCGTGCACGCCGAGCTGCGCTGCGAGGACGGCCACGCCGTCACCGCCGACGAGCTGGCCGCGGCCCGGGGCCCGCGACCGACCGCGGTCGCCTGACGCCCCCGAGCTGACCTAGATCGGGTACTCGCGGGGGAGGTCCTGGACGGTGATCCACCGCAGCTCAGTGAACTCCTCGAGGCCCTGCCGGCCGCCGAAGCGGCCCCAGCCGCTCGCCTTGACCCCGCCGAACGGCATCTGCGGCTCGTCCTGGACGGTCGTGTCGTTGATGTGGCAGATCCCGCTCTCGATCCGGGTGGCGAGCTCGAGCGCCGCCGACACGTCGGCGGAGAACACGGCCGACGACAGCCCGTACTCGGTGTCGTTGGCGACGGCCACAGCCGCGTCGGGACCGTCGACCTCGATCACGGTCACCACCGGGCCGAAGGACTCCTCGGCGTACAGCCGCATCTCCGGGGTCACGCCGGTGAGCACGGTCGGCGCGTAGCAGGCGCCGTCGGCCTCGCCGCCGCACAGGGCGGTGGCCCCCTTCTCCAGGGCGTCCGCCACCAGGCCGCTGACGCGCTCCACCGCGGCGGCGTTGACGAGCGGGCCGATCTGGGTCTCGGGCTCCCGCGGGTCGCCGACCGTCAGCGCCCGCGCCCGGGAGGCGATGCGCTCGGCGAGGTCGGCGGCGATCGGCGCGTCGGCCACGATCCGCTCGGTCGACATGCAGATCTGTCCCTGGTGAAAGAAGGCGCCGAAGTGAGCGGCGGCCGAGGCGCGGTCGAGGTCGGCGTCGCGCAACACGATCATCGGAGCCTTGCCACCCAGCTCCAGCAGCACGCGCTTGAGATGACGCCCCGCGGTTTGCGCGATGATGCGCCCGACCTTGGTCGAGCCCGTGAAGTTGATGCGGCGGACCGCCGGGTGGGCGATCAGCTCCTCGACGACGTCGCCGGCGTCGGCGGGGTCGTTGGTGATGAGGTTGAGCACGCCGGGCGGCAGCCCGGCGTCGACGACCGCCGTGACGACGGCGGCATGGGTCCGCGGGCACAGCTCGGACGCCTTGAGCACCACGGTGTTGCCGTAGGCCAGGGGTGTCGCCAGTGCGCGGGTGCAGAGGATCACCGGCGCGTTCCAGGGTGCGATCGCCAGCACGACGCCGGCCGGCTGGCGAACTCCCATGGCGAGCTTGCCGGGAACGTCGGAGGGGATCACCTCGCCGACGAGCCCGTAGGTCTGAGCGGCCGCCTCGCGCAGCATTCCCGCGGCCAGGCTGACGTTGAACATTCCCCAGCCGAACACTCCACCGGTCTCCTCGCTCACGAGCTGGGCGATCTGCTCACCGCGCTCGGAGAGGAGATCCGCCGCCTTGAGCAGGATCTCGCGCCGGGTGCCGGGCGAGCTGGTGGCCCACCCGGGAAACGCCTCCCGCGCGGCCTCGGCGGCGGCGCGCGCGTCCTCGCGCCCGGCGGCGGCCGCGACGCCCACCGGCTCGCCCGTGTACGGAAACGCCTGCTCGTAGGTCGTACCGGCCCGCGCATCGGTCCAGTGCCCTCCGATCAGCAACTGCTGGTTCGCCAGTTCCGTCGCCATGCTCGCTCTCCTCGTCAGTGGGCGGGGCCGGTTCGCTCTCCGACCGTTCGTGCACTCAGCGAACCATAGTGGCTGCCGCGCCGGGGCGTGCATAGGCATTGCCGGGGCACGACCGGCCGGGCCGGAGCGGCCGTCTCGACCGCATCCAGGCCGCCACCGTTGATCGCCGGCCGCCCGGAGGGGCTGCCTATACTTGGCCGACCCGACGAGAGGCGTACGCGTTGCACGAGATGGTGATCTACGGCGTGAGCTTCGACATGGTCGGCAAGCAGCCAATCGTGCTGCTCAAGACCGTGGAGAGCAACAAGTTCCTGCCGATCTGGATCGGTCACCCGGAGGCGGCGGCGATCCTGATGAAGCTCCAGGGCGCATCCACGCCGCGCCCCATGACCCACGATCTGCTGTCCGACATGCTCGGCGAGCTCGAGGTCGAATGCACCCGCGTGGCCGTCACCGAGCTGCGTGAGAACACCTTCTACGCCTCGATCAGCCTTCGCGCCGGCGGCCGTGACCTGGAGATCGATTCGCGTCCGTCGGACGCCCTCGCCCTCGCCGTCCGCTCCGGCGCTCCGATCTTCGCTGCCGACGAGGTCATCACCGAGTCCGCGATCGAGTTCGAGCACGAGGTCGAGGACACCGAAGAGGTCGTGGAGAAGTTCAAGGACTTCCTGGACCGCGTGACCCCCGAGGACTTCGCCTCCGACGAGTAGCTAACTGGCGCGGCGCCGCTGCCCGCGCAGCGGCAGCACCTGCGCGACGTCGGGCGCCGCTGCCTCCAGCTCAGCCGGGGCCGCCGGGGCGGGCGCTCCCGCGGCGTTTCCGGTCAGCGTGCCGTACATCGCCACCTGTTCGCGGACGACCTCTCCGATGCGGCGCACGCCCTCGCGGATCAGGTCCTCGTTGACGCCGGAGAAGTTCAGTCGCATCGACGATCCGCCGCGTCCGTCGACATAGGCGGCGCGCCCGGGCACGAAGGCCACGTGCTCCTGGAGGGCCCGCGCGAGCAGGTCAGTGGTGTCGATGTAGTCGGGCAACGTGACCCACACGAACAGGCCGCCCTGCGGGTGGGTCCACTCCGCCTCGCGCGGGAAGTGCTCGGCGAGCGCGTCGAACATCACGTCGCGTCGCCGGCGATAGATCTCCAGCAGTGAGCGGATGTAGTTCTTCCACGGGCCGGCGTCGAAGTACGCCGCGACGAAGTACTGGGAGATGGACGACGACGAGAGGTCGGATCCCTGCTTGCCGATGTTCATCTTGTGCAGGATCGGCGAGGGGGCCGCGGCCCAGCCCAGCCGCAGGCCGGGAGAGAGGATCTTGGAGAACGTCGAGGCGTAGATCACGAATTCGTCGTCGAGCGAATGCAGCGTCGGTAGGGGCTCGCCCTCGTAACGCAGCAGGCCGTAGGGGTTGTCCTCGAGCACGAGCAGCTCGCGCTCGGACGCGATGCGCACCAGCTCGCGCCGGCGCTCCAGCGACATCGTCACCCCCGCCGGGTTGTGGAAGTTGGGCACCGTGTAGATGAACTTCGGCCGCCGACCCTCACGCTCGAGCGAGTCGAGGAGGTCCTCCAGCTCGTTGACGCGCATCCCGTCGCGGTCCATCGTCACCTGGACGACGTCGGCCTGATACGCGCAGAACGTCGGGATCGCGCCCGGGTAGGTCGGCGCCTCGGCGACGATCACGTCGCCGGGATCGACGAGGGTCTTGCAGACGAGGTCGATCACCTGCTGGCCGCCGGCGGTGACGAGCACCTCGTCGGTGTCGATCTCCATGCCCTCGGCCGCCATCACCTCGGCGATGCACTCCTTGACCCGGGCAAAGCCCTCCGTCGGGCCGTACTGGAGCGCCCGCGCGCACGAGTCGACGGCGACCGTGCCCATCAGCGCGGCGTAGGAATCGGGCGGGAAGGTGGAGGTGTCGGGCAGGCCGCCGGCCAGGGAGATCACGTCGTCGCGCTCGGTCAACGCCATCAGGTCGCGCATCGCCGAGGAGCGCATCACCTTCGTGCGCTGCGCGAACAGGGCCGCGTAGCGCTCGATGTCGCGCGTCGTGGAGCGCCGACGACGCGGGGCCGCTGGCGGGGAGGGTGGGGAGGGTGAGGGGGATCGGTTCCCCTCGCTGCTCCTCCCTGACGCGTCGAGCCGACCGGTCTCGTCTATCGTCACGCCGACTGACGGTACAGCACGGTGCACCTCGTCTTCGACATCTTCCAGGGGATCGGCGTGGCCGCGGCAGTGGGCGTCCGCCCCTTCCTGCCCGCGCTGGTCGTCGGCGCGCTCGCGGCCGGAGACGTTCAGATCGACTTCGCCCATAGCGACTTCTCTTTCCTGCAGCAGGCGCCTTTCCTGCTCGTCATGGTGGTGGGATCGATCGTGCTCTCGATGCTCGAGCGGCGGCTCTCCGAGCAACGGCTCGAGCGCGGCCCGGTGGCGCTGGCGATCGCCGGCGCGGCGGTGGTCATCGGCGCCCTTCTGTTCGCGGGCGCGCTCGCGCGGGGCCACTACGCCTGGTGGCCGGGGATCGTCGGTGGCGTGATCTGCGCGGGCGTGGGACTCCTCGCCACCCGCCCGCTGCTGGCGCGGGTGCGCACGCGGCTGGACCGCGACGCGGTGGGTGCGCTGCCGGTCGTCACCGAGGCGGTCGCCCTGCTCGGCGCCGCCCTGTCGGTCATCGCGCCGCCCGTCGGGATCGTGCTGCTGGCGCTCCTGTTGTGGCTGCTGTTCGCCGGGCGCGGGCGGGGCGAGCAGAAGTACGCCGGCCTGCGGATCCTGCGTTAGTGGCCGCGCCGTGAGCGAGCCCAAGAAGCTCGTCCTGGCCGTCATCGACGCGATGAAGCCGTCGATGCTCGAACGGGCGATCGCCTCCGGGCGAGCCCCGGCGCTGGCGCAGATCCAGGAGCGCGGCGCCTATGTCGGCGACTGCGTGGCCGCCTTCCCGTCGGTCACGCCGGTGTGCGCCGCCACCATCACCACCGGGGTCGGCCCCGACGAGCATCTGATCCCCAGCATGAACTGGTACCACCGCGAGGAGGGTCGCTACATCGAGTACGGCTCGAGCTTCAGCGCCTCTCGGCAGTTCGGCGTGCTGCGCTCGCTGACCGACACCGTCTACCGGATGAACGCCGAGCACCTGTCCCGTGACGTGGAGACGGTGTTCGAGACGCTCGACGACGCGGACGTGCGCACGGCCGGAACCACCTATCTGATCTACCGGGGCCGTCACGAGCACGAGGTCGCCCAGGAGTCGGCGCTCGCCCGGATCGTCACCTCGACCCTGTTCCGGCGGACCATCGAGGGGCCGCAGGAGCTGTTCTACGCCGACCTGTATGCCTCGCGCAAGACGGGCTGTCGCGGCCAGCTCGGGCTCCCGGGGGCGCGCGACCAGCACACCGGCTGCGTAGGCGCCTATCTCGTCGAGCACGACCTGTTCGACTTCATGCTCTATTCGTTGCCCGACAACGACGCCTACTCGCACCGCAACGGCCCCCATGCCCAGGTGACCTCGCTGGCCGCCGCCGATCGTCAGCTCGAGCGGTTGATGCACGCCGCAGGCGGGCCCGACCAGTTCTTCGCCGATTACGCCGTGATCGTCTGCTCTGACCATTCGCAGGCGGCGGTGGAGGAGCGGATCCGCCTCGACGAGGCGTTTGCCGAGTTCACCGTCGCTCGCCCGAGCCCGGCTCGTTCGGCCGGCGCCGAGATCGCCATCAGCCCCGCCCAGCGCTCGGCGATGCTCTACGCCCTGGACCCCGACCTCACCGCCGAGACCGTGCAGCGGTGCGTCGACGTCGTCGCCGACCTGGAGGGGGTCGACCTGACGATGTGGATAGACGGCGGCGAGGCGGTGATCCGCGGCCGCCGCGGCGAGCTGCGTTTCACCGCGGGCGGTGAGCTGCAGGACCCGCGCGGCGAGCGCTGGAGCGTCGAGGGAGACCTCGGCGTATTGCGGGCCGAGATCCAGGACGGACGCTTTCTCTGCACCGAGTATCCCGACGCGCTGGCCCGCGCCTGGGCGGCACTGCGCTGCCCGAATGCGGGCGACGTGCTCCTCTCGGCGGCGCCGGGATACGAGTTCGTCGACTGGGGCGGGTCTGACCACGTGGGCGGTGGCTCGCATGGCTCCCTGCACCGCTCCGATTCCCTCGGAGCGCTGCTGTGGTGCGGCCTCTCGTCGCCGACGACCTCCGGCCCGGGGCTCGACACCGCGGCCGCCCGAGAGCAGTGGTCGCTCCGGGATGTGGCACCGCTCGTGCGCGGGCACTTTGGCCTAGGATCGCCGTTCGACGGCGGTTAAAGGGCCGTTATGCGTGCAGGCCCGCTTACAGCCCACCGACGATCCGCCGATACAGTGACCGCAATGTCCGAAGAGCTGAACGCTGTCGTCGAGCTACCGTTTCACCATCGCGTCCGCGTTGGTGTGCGCCAGCCTGCCAACTGGCTGCAGCTGATCCGGTTCGCGAGCGTCGGCGTCTCCGGCTACGTCGTCAACCTCGCGGCCTTCGCGCTGTGTGTCCATCTGGTGGGCATCGACTACCGGGTGGCGGCCGTCCTCGCCTACGCCGTCTCGGTGGCCAACAACTTCTGGTGGAACCGCCACTGGACGTTCAGCGACACCAAGGGCGAGGCTCATGCGATGCATCAGGGGATCAAGTTCTTCGCGGTCTCCCTCGTCACGTTCGGCTTCAGCTATGTGGTCCTGATCTCCCTGGTCGACGGTGCCGGCATGGCCAAGGTCGTCGCGCAGGCGATCTCGATCGCCGCCGGCACGCCGCTCAATTTCATCGGGCAGAAGCTCTGGAGCTTCCGGGCCTGACCGGCGGCTCCCTCGGGGGCACGTGGGCGCGCGGGGCGCTGCCCCTCGTCGTCCTCATCCTCTCGTGGTTGGTGATGGCCGCGCCGGCGGGCGCGGCCCAGACCGTCACGAGCAACCCCGGCGCGGCGACGACCCGGACGCGCACGATCACCCGGCCGGGCCGGACGGTCACGATCACCCGTCCGTCCAGGACGGTCACGGTGTCGGCCTCGTCCCCGCCGGTCCTGGTCACCGACATGCACAAGCGACCGGCGGGCGACCGGCTGACGGCAGCCCAGGTGCTCCGCATCGCGTCGCGCGATCCCCGGGTGCGGGCCGAGCTGCGCCGCCACCCCAAGGCGGTTCCCTACGAGTACACGAAAGGGACCGGCCAGTGGCAGGTCAGCTGGTTCTCGCACACCAAACCCCAGACCGAGCTCCTCCAGGTCTACGTCCTGGACTCCACCGGTCAGGTCTCGCAGGCGTGGACCGGCTTTCAGGTCGCGTGGTCGATGGCTCGCGGATACCCCGGCGCCTTCGGGCGCCGGATCAACGCGTGGTTCATCTGGCTGCCCCTCTGCCTCTTTTTCGTCGCCCCATTCCTTCCCTGGCGACGGCGACCGGGCCTCCTGCATCTCGACCTGCTCGTCCTGCTCGCCTTCTCGGTCTCGCTGGCCTTCTTCAACCACGGGCAGATCGGACTCTCGGTCCCGCTCGTGTACCCGTTCATGGTCTACCTGCTCGTGCGCCTCACGCTGCTCGCCTTCGGGAGGGGCGTCGCCCGCCGGCCCCTGCGCACGGTCGTGCCCGTCCCCTGGCTGTGGGTGGGGGTCATCTTCCTGGAGACGTTCCGTGTCGCCCTGAACCTGCTCAACTCGAACGTGATCGACGTCGGATACTCGGGGGTGATCGGCGCCGACAAGCTGATCCACGGCGTCGCCCTGTACGGCCATTGGCCCAAGGACAACATGTACGGCGACACCTACGGCCCGGTCAGCTACTTCCTCTATGTCCCGTTCCGCGAGCTCTTCGGCTGGAGCGGCACGTGGGACAACCTCCCGGCGGCGCACGCGGCGGCGATCTTCTTCGACGCGGTGACCGCCGGAGGCCTGTTCGCCCTCGGCCGGCGCGTCCGCGACGCGCGGCTCGGAACCGTGCTCGTCTACGCGTGGGTCGCCTACCCGTTCACGCTGTACTCGATGAACTCCAACACGAACGACAGCCTCGTCGCCGCCCTCGTCGTGCTTGCCCTGCTCGCGATCGGCTCGGCTCCCGGACGGGGGGTGATGGCCGCCCTGGCGGGGCTGACCAAGTTCGCGCCGTTCGTGCTGGCGCCGCTCTTGCTCCGCGGCGTGGGGCCGCCGCCCCGTCCGCGCGCCACCATCGCCTACGTCATCGCGTTCGCGGTGACGGTCGCCGTCTGCATGCTGCCGGTCCTCATCCATCACGACCTGCACTTCTTCTGGCGTGACTCGATCCAGTACCAGGCCGATCGCACCTCCCCGTTCTCGATCTGGGGGCTGTGGGGCGGCCTCGGCATCGAGCAGCACGTCCTCCAGGGCGCGGTCGTGGCCGCCGGCATCGGGGTCTACTTTGTGCCGGCCCAGCGCACGCTCGTGCAGGTGGCGGCGCTCGCCGGCGCCCTGATCATCGCCCTGCAGATGACGATCACCTACTGGCTGTACCCGTACCTGGTGTGGTTCGTGCCGATGGTGCTGCTCGCCGTGTTCGCCAGCCAGCCCGACGACCGGGACGGTGTCCAGGACAGCTGGGAGCGTCTGCAGTCCGCCGAGGGCGAGCCGGTCGCGATGCGGATCGCGAGCGCTCCGGGTTAGAGGCTCCCCGGCGCGGCCGGCTCGAGCACGAGCTCGATCGCGCTCGCCTGGCGCGGCGTCTCGCCGGAGGTGATGAGGACGGCGTTCAGCCACGGGTCCTCGGTGGAGGTCTCGAAGCGGACCGGCATCTTCGTGGCCATCGCCTCGATCGCCAGCTCGCGCTTGACGCCGATCACGCCCCCCCGCGGGCCGGTCATGCCCACGTCGGTGATGTAGGCGGTGCCGCCGGGGAGGACCCGCGCGTCGGCGGTGGGGATGTGGGTGTGGGTGCCGACGACGGCGGTCACGCGCCCGTCGAGGTACCAGCCCATCCCCACCTTCTCGCTTGTCGCCTCGGCGTGCATGTCGACGATCACGTGGTCGGCCTGGTCCTTGAGCGCGTGCAGGACGGCGTCGGCCTCGGCGAACACCGGTCGCCCGGCGTCCATGAACAGGTTGCCGCTCAGCGAGACGACACCCAGCCGCACGCCGTCGCGCTGCACCACGCACCACCCGTGGCCGGGCTGGCTGCGCAGGAAGTTGGCCGGGCGCAGGATCTCACGGCGCTCGTCCAGGTAGGCGTAGATCTCGCGCTGGCGGTAGGTGTGGTTGCCGAGCGTGATCACGTCGACGCCGCCGGCGAACAGCTGATCGGCGAGCCGGGGGGTGATCCCCATCCCGCCGGCGATGTTCTCCCCGTTGACGACGACAAACGTCGGCGCGAAGCGCTCGCGCAGCATCGGCAGCAGGCCCAGCAGGGTGCGCTTGCCCAGTCCGCCGACGACGTCGCCGACGAACAGGACCTTGATGGGCCTCATACTCCCAGGCTATGCGCTTCTGGGATCGCTTGCGCACGGCGAGACGGCGCGCACCCAAAGGGGAGCCTGCGCCCGAGGCGGTGAGGGCCGGCGGTCCCGCCGACGGTCTCACGGAGTCGGGTCCCGACCCGGGGACGCCCGCCGGGGCCGCCGAGCGGACCGTCGCGCCGGTCGTCGTGCCCCGCTGGGTGCAGATCGTGCTGCTCCCGATCGCGCTGCTCGCCCTGTGGGCACTGGCGCGCGCCGCCGGCACCGTCGTGCTCGTGTTGATCGTCGCCTCGCTGGTGGCGCTCGGCCTCGCGCCCGCGGTGCGCTTCCTCGAGCGCATGCTCCCGCGCGGGCTGGCGATCCTCGTCGTCTACCTCGCCGGCTTCGCCGTCCTGACGGCGATCGGCTTCCTGCTGGCCAGTCCGGTCGCCACCCAGATCACCCACTTCCAGCACAACCTCCCCCAGATCACCCGCGACGCCAACCACGACCTGGCGAACATCCAGAACTTCCTCAACCAGAACGGCATCAGCGTCCACATCACCAAGCAAGGACAGACGGCCCTCGACACGCTGCAGAAGACCATCCTGAAGCGCTCCGGCGACATCGTGTCCTTCTCCCGGGGCCTGCTCTCCAGCCTGGTGACGATCGGCTTCGACCTCGTGCTGATCCTCGTGCTGTCGATCTACATGCTCATCTACGGCCATGAGATCGGCGGGCTCGTGCGCCGGGTGATGCCGCCCGGCGACGGCACCCCCGACGACGATTACCCGCTGCTCGTCCAGCACGCCGTCTCGGGCTACGTGCGCGGGCAGCTGCTGTTCAGCCTCATCATGGGGGCCTCGGCGGCGATCGTGCTCGCGGTCTTCGGCCTCGTCGGACTGTTCCCCGACGGCGAGCGCTACGCCGTCTTCTTCGGCGCGTTCTACGGCCTGATGGAGTTCATCCCGTATATCGGACCGATCATCGGCCCGGTGCCGGCGGTGGCCGTCGCCCTGTTCCAGGACCCGATCAGCGCGGTGTGGCTGATCCTGGCCTTCGTCGCCCTCCAGCAGCTCGAGGGCCACGTCGTCGCCCCCCAGGTGTTTCGCATCTCGCTGCGCATCAACCCGATCCTCATCATCGTCTCGCTGCTGATCGGCGATCAGCTCTACGGGATCGCCGGCGCGCTCGTGTCGCTGCCGGTCATCGCGGTCATCCGCCAGACCGTCCTGTACCTCCGGCGTCATCTCGTGTTCGAGCCATGGGGGACGGTGGCCGGCGTCGGCTCGGGGGTCGGGGTGCTGAGCGCGCCGACGCTCCCCGATCGTTGCCCGGACTGCGGTGTCCGGGCCGAGGGCGACGATGTGCTCTGCCGCAGCTGCGGGGCGTCGCTGGAGCCCCGCGTGCGCAGCTCTCAGTAGCCTGACCGCGGTGTCCAGCGCCGCGACCACGCTTGCCGTCCGGTCGCTGACCAAGCGCTTCGGCCGGCGGGTGGCGCTGGGCGATGTCAGCTTCGAGCTGGCCCCGGGGGAGCTGATCGGGATCATCGGCCCCAACGGCGCCGGCAAGACGACCCTGCTCTCGATCCTGGCCGGGGTGCTCGCGCCTGACGAGGGGTCGGTCTCGGGCCTGGGCCGGCGCGCCGGATGGGTCCCGCAGCAGACGTCGCTGTACCGCAAGCTCTCGGTGGCCGAGAACCTGCGGCTCTTCGCTCGGCTGGAGAAGGTCTCCGACCCGGAGGCGGCGGTGACGCGGATGCTCGAGCAGACGGGCCTCGGGGAGCGCGCCGATGAGGAGGTGGGGAGGCTCTCGGGCGGAAACCAGCAGCGCGTCAACATCGCCATCGGGTTGCTCGCCGAACCGGCGGTCCTGCTCCTCGACGAGCCCTCGGCGTCGCTTGATCCTCGCCAGCGCGAGCGACTGTGGGAGTTCATCTCGGCGCTGACCGGCCGCGGGACGACCGTCGTGTTCTCCACCCACAACGTCGCCGAGGTCGAGCGCTACTCCGCGCGCGTTCTCCTGCTGGCCGACGGCGAGCTTCTGTTCACGGGCACCCCCGGCGAGCTCGAGGAGACGGTCGGTGGCGATCCCCGGGATTTCGAGGCGGCCCTGGTCAGTTTCCTGTACCAGCGCGGCCACTAGTCGTGCGCTGGCTGCTCGTCAAGGACCTGCAGATCCTGCGCCGCTCGCCGCTGCTCGTCGGCCTGCTCATCGTCTACCCGATCGCGATCGCGCTGATGATCGGCTTTGCCCTCTCCAGCCCGCCCGGCAAGCCGAAGGTGGCCTTCTTCAACGAGGTCCCGTCGGGGCGGGGGACGATTCACATCGGCAACCAGTCGCTCAACGTGGCCAGCTACGCGTCGGACCTGCTGCGCTCGATCGAGCCGATCAAGGTCTCCTCCGAGGCCGAGGCGGTGGCCAAGGTCCGCAACGGCGAGGCGCTGGCCGCGGTCATCATCCCGGCGGCGCTGCCCCAGCAGATCCAGAGCCTCATCACCCAGGGCGTCGGTCAGCCGACCGTGCGGCTCTACCTGAACACCAAGGACCCGATCGACCGCCAGTACGTCGACCAGGCGATCTCGACCCGGATCGAGCAGGTGCAGGCCGACGTCTCCAAGCGGGTCCTCCAGGTGGCCGTCAACGATCTGCGCGAGGTCCTCAACGGAGGCACGGTCGAGATCCTCGGTCAGCACGTGCACCTCCTCGGTCTGCGCAACGCGCGCACGATCGTCCAGGGGACGCTGGCCTCGCTGCCCGCGCGCTCGGACCTGCGGGTGGCGCTCGGCCAGGTCGTCGGCTTCGCCAACCTGGCGATCGAGGGCCTGGGGTTCGCCAGCCCCGTGCTGGGCTCGATCGGCTCGCCGCTGACCGTCGACGAGACCCAGCTGGCGGGCGCGACCACGCCCACCGACGCTTACGCGGCGTCGATCGCGGTGATCGTCTCGCTCATGTTCGTCACCGTCCTGCTCGCCGCCGGGATGCTCGCCGTCGAGCGCTCGGAGAACGCCTACGCCCGGCTCGTCCGCGGGTTGGTCTCGCCCGGCCGGCTGCTCGCCGAGAAGATCGTGCTCGCCGCCGGCTGTGCGTCGCTGGTCACGCTCGGGATGGCGGCGCTCGTCTCGTTGTTCGTGCACCTGGAGTGGGCGCGATTCGAGCTGTGGGTGGCGGCGCTCGGGCTCGGCGGACTCGCCTTCGGCGCGCTCGGCGTGGCGATCGGAGCGGCCGCGCGCGAGGTGAGCGCGGCCTCGCTACTGGCCTTTCTCGTGTCGTTGCCGATCGCCTTCGTCGCGCTCGTGCCCGCCAACGCGGTGTCGGGCACGCTGAAGACCGTGCTCGACGTCGTCGCCTTCCTGTTCCCGTTCAAGGCGGCGCTGCAGGCGGTGACCAACGCGTTCACCGGCGCGGCGCCGGGAATCGGACTGCCCCTGCTGCACCTCGCCGTGCTCGCGGCCGTGTTCGGCGCGCTGGCCCGGCTCGCCCTGCGGCGGTTCGCCGCCCGCTGAGATGAGCGGCGCTGGCGACATGCCCCTGCCGCCGCTGCGCAGCCGGCTCGTCTGCCGGGTCAGCGCAGAGCTCGAGGCGCCGCTGGAGTGGGCGCCGACGGCCGCCGGGCAGCGCCGAGTCATCGGGATCGCGGGCGGGACGTTCGACGGGCCGCTGATGTCGGGCGAGATCCTCCCTGGCGGCGCCGACTGGCAGATCCTGCAGCCCGACGGGACGGCGATCGTGGAGGCCCGCTACACGCTGCGCACGCGGGCGGGCGAGCTTCTGCTCGCCAACTCCCGGGGCGTGCGCACCGGCCCGCCCGAGGTGCTCGAGGCGCTGCGCCGCGGCGAGCCGCGCGGTCCCGACGAGTACTACTTCCGCACGGCGGTCACGCTCGAGGCGGGTCCCGGCGAGTGCGAGTGGGTCAACCGGGCCCTGTTCGTGGCGATCGCGGCGCGCGGGCGGTCAAGCGTCGTCTATGACCTCCACGAGGTCCTCTGAAGGCCGACCCCAGGCGTCGCGCGAGGGAGCCCGACGCCCCCATCGCCGATCGCGCGGCGGCTAGCGCTGGCCGGTGGTGCGCATGAATCCGAACACGCACAGGGCGGAGACGATGAGCAGCACGATTGGCCAGAACGCGCTGACCACGCCGACCACCGAGAGCACGACGCCGATGACCCCGAGCCCGCCCGCGCCCGCGCCGGCGACGGCCAGGCGATAGGCCCGTTGCTCGCGGGCCCGGCGGGGGGTGTAACCACGGCGACGATCGAGATTGCTCATGCCCGTCAGAGCGTACTAGGGTCAGACGTGGATGGCGGAGCCGGACCTGCATCACATCCTCATCTACACGTATGTGGCGGATATGGCCGTGCGGCGCGAGGCCCACCGGTCGGCCCATCTGCAGCGGATCATGGCCGAGCGGGACACCGGCCACATCGCCCTCGCCGGCGGCTTTGACCCACCGACGGGCGGCGCCATCGTCTTCCACGGCGTCGAGCGCGACCATGTCGAGGCGTTCGTCGCCGCTGACCCGTATTACGTCCACGGTCTCGTCACCGAGTACCGGATCGAGCGCTGGAACCTGCTGCGCGGCCACTGAGGGCCCCCGTCGCACGCCGGTATGCTCGCCTGAGAGCTATGTCGTTTCCGCAGACCCGCCTGCGCCGCCTCCGGGCCACCCGCGCGCTCCGCGGCCTGGTGCGCGAGACGCGCCTCACCGCCGCCGACTTCGTCTACCCGATGTTCGTCGCCCACGGCATCGACCGTCGCGAGCCGATCGCCGCGATGCCGGGGGTCGACCGGCTGTCGATCGCCCATGCCGTCGCCGAGGCCGGCGAGGCCCAGGCCCTCGGGATTCCCGGCGTCCTGCTGTTCGGGCTCCCCGCCGCCAAGGACGAGGAGGGCTCGGGCGCCTGGGACGAGGAGGGGATCGTGCAGCTGGCCACGCGGGCGATCAAGGAGGCCCATCCCGAGCTCCTCGTCATCACCGACCTGTGCCTGTGCGAGTACACGAGCCACGGCCACTGCGGGGTCCTGCGCTCGGACGGCTACGTCGACAACGACGCCACGCTCGAGCTGCTCAGCCGCACCGCGGTCTCGCAGGCCCGCGCCGGCGCCGACGTCATCGCCCCGTCGGACATGATGGACGGGCGCGTCGGGGCGATCCGCCAGGCGCTCGACGAGGACGGCCTGACCGAGACGCCGATCCTCGCCTACTCGGCGAAGTTCGCCTCCGCCTTCTACGGGCCCTTCCGCGAGGCCGCCGACTCCACCCCGGCGTTCGGCGACCGTCGCGGCTACCAGATGGACTCCGCCAACGGCGAGGAGGCGGTCCGCGAGGCGCTGCTCGACGTCGAGGAGGGCGCCGACATGCTGATGGTCAAGCCGGCGCTGCCCTATCTCGACGTGATCCGCCGCGTCAAGGACGCGACCGCGATGCCGCTGGCCGCCTACAACGTCTCCGGCGAGTACTCGATGCTCAAGGCGGCCGTCGCCGCCGGCTATCTCGACGAGCGCACCGCGGTGCTCGAGACGCTGACCGCGATCCGCCGGGCCGGCGCGGACATCGTCATCACCTACCACGCCAAGGAGGCCGCGCAATGGCTTCAGTAGACGCGCCCCAGGAGGGCCGGCACGGACCGAAGCTGCGCGCCCGCAAGGACGGCGCGGCGATCGCGCTCGACGAGCTCGACAAGCGGCTGCTCAACCTCATGCAGGGCCAGTTCCCGATCGCGCCCCGCCCCTACCAGCACGTGGCGTCGCAGGCCGAGGTCACCGAGGACGAGGTCATGGCCCGCGTCCAGCGCCTGCTCGACGAGCGCATCATCCGCCAGGTCACGCCGATCTTCGACACCCGCGCGCTCGGCTACTCCTCGATGCTCGTCGCCGCCAAGGTCGATCCCGAGCATCCGTGGCGGGCGGCCAACGTGATCAACGCCCACCCCGGCGTCTCGCACAACTACCTACGCAATCACGACTTCAACATCTGGTTCACGATCGCCACCGAGCCCGACTCCAAGCTCGGGCTGGAGGGCACCCTGGACGTGCTGGCCCGCGAGGCCGGCGCCGAGTCGGTCCGGCAGCTGCCCACCCTCAAGCTGTTCAAGATCCGCATGGACCTCGAGATGGAGGCCGGAACCGACGCGCTGGCCACCGCCGCCCAGGCCGTCGAGCCGGCGGAGACCGAGGCCCAGCCCTACGACGAGTTCGACCGCGCGGTGATCCGCGCGCTGCAGGGCGACATGCCGGTCATCCGCGAGCCGTATGCGCCGGCCGCCGCGCAGCTCGGCATCCCCCAGGACCAGCTCCTCGATCACCTCAACGCGATGCAGGAGCGGCGGCTGCTGCGGCGGGTCGCGGCGATCCTCTTTCATCGCCGCGCCGGCTTCTCCGCCAACGGGATGGGCGTCTGGAAGGTGCCCGATGACCGGATCCTCGAGCTCGGCAAGCGCATGGCCTCGTTTCGCGGGATCTCGCACTGCTACCAGCGCCCCACGTACGAAGACTGGCCGTACTCGGTGTTCACCATGGCCCACGGCCGCTCCAAGGAGGAGTGCGACGCGATCCTTGACTCGATCGCCGCCGACACCGGTATCGAGGAGCGCTCGACGCTCTACTCCTCCACCGAGTTCAAGAAGATCCGGCTGCTGTACTTCACCTCCGAGCACCGCGACTGGGAACGCGAGCACGCCGGAGCGTGAACGGCCTCGCGCCTGAAACGACGCGCTCGGCGGAGCTCTACGCACGGGCGCTGAAGGTCCTGCCCGGCGGGGTCAACTCGCCGGTGCGGGCGATGGGATCGATCGGCCGCGATCCGCTCTTCATCGCCGGCGGCTCGGGCCCGCTCATCTGGGACGCCGACGGGCGCGAGTACGTCGACTGGGTCAGCTCCTGGGGGCCGCTGATCCTCGGCCACGCTCATCCGGCGGTCGTCGGCGCGGTCGCCGAGGCGGCGGCCCGCGGGACGAGCTTCGGCGCTCCGACCGAGGGCGAGGTGCAGCTCGCCGAGGAGGTCGTCCGGCGGGTGCCGTCGGTCGAGATGCTGCGCATGACCTCGTCGGGCACGGAGGCGACGATGAGCGCGATCCGCCTCGCCCGCGCCGTCACCGGACGCGAGAAGATCCTGAAGTTCGCCGGGGCCTACCACGGACACGTCGACGGCCTGCTCGCCCAGGCCGGTTCGGGGCTGGCCACCTACGGGATCCCCGCCAGTCCGGGCGTGCCCGAAGCTGCCGCCGCCGAGACGGTGATCGTTCCGTGGAACGCCGCGCCCGACGTCCCCGACGCCGATGCGCTGGCGGCGATCATCGCCGAGCCGATCCCGGCCAACATGGGCGTCGTCCCCGCGGTCGACGGCTACCTGGAGTCGCTGCGCGCGCTCGCGGACGAGAGCGGTGCGCTGCTCATCTTCGACGAGGTCATCTCCGGCTTCCGGGTGGGCCGCGGCGGTGCCCAGGAGCTCTACGGAGTGAGTCCCGATCTGACGATCATGGGCAAGGTGATCGGCGGCGGCCTGCCCGCGGCCGCCTACGGCGGCTCTCAAGAGCTGATGGAGCGCATCGCGCCGGCCGGCGACGTCTACCAGGCCGGCACCCTCTCGGGCAACCCCCTGGCGGTGGCGGCGGCGCTGGCGACACTCGCGCGGCTCGACGACGCCGCCTACGCTCGGCTGGCCGAGACGACCGAGGCGCTGGCCGCCGGCATGCGCGAGGCCGCCGCTGCGGCGGGACGGGCGGTGCAGGTGCACAGCCGGCCCGGCCTGATGACGGTGTTCTTCTCCGAGCGGCCGATCACCGATTACGCCGGCGCGGCCGCGTGCGACAGCGACGCCTACGGGGTCTGGTGCCGCGGGCTGCTGGAGCGCGGGGTCTACCCGCCGCCGTCGCAATTCGAGGCGTGGTTTCCGTCGCTCGCCCACGGCACGGCGGAGATCGCGCGGACCGTGCAGGCCGCGGCCGAGGCGTTCGCGGCGTGAGCGTGCCGGCCCTGCGCGAGGCGCTGCGGGCCCACGGCGGCACGGTGGCCACGCTCGTGTCCGGCGACGACGCCGCTTGCGAGGACCCGGCCGACAGCCCGCCCCGGCTCGCGGCGCGCGGTCCGCGGGTCGCCGCCCGCGCCGCCGAGTACGAGCTGCTGCTCGAGATGATCCTCGAGGGCTCGCTGCTGCACTACGGGGCCCCACGCGTCGTCCGCGTCGCCGACCCCGATCTGGCGCTGCTGCTCGGTGATCAGCTGTATGCCCTCGGTCTCTCACGGCTCGCCGACCTGGGCGATCTGGAGGCCGTCGCCGAGCTCGCCGACCTGATCTCGCTCCTCGCTCAGGCCCGCGCGGCGGCCGACGCGCCGCTGGCCGACGCGATCTGGCGGGCCGGCGCCGCGGCGATCGGATGGGGGCGTACGGCCCAGCACGAGGCCGCCAAGGGGCTGGCCCGGCAGGGAGACCGCGCCGCGGTCGCCGCGCTGCTTGAATGCGCACGTCGCGACGCCGTCAAACCCCTATGAACACGGGGTATGTGACGCCCGCCTCTTTGTTGACTGTACGCTTACGCCGGCGTTCAATGTGGCTTAGCCGCCGGTAAATTTTCCAGGTTCAGATGGCCGATCGACACAAAGAAGGAAGCAAATCCAAATACACCGCTGACCGGAAGATGCCG
Organism: uncultured Solirubrobacteraceae bacterium; assembly: GCA_963744845.1. Taxonomy (GTDB): domain Bacteria; phylum Actinomycetota; class Thermoleophilia; order Solirubrobacterales; family Solirubrobacteraceae; genus Palsa-465. The sequence goes on along the minus strand of CAVUVE010000001.1, from coordinate 317,355 downwards.
GGCAGCTTCGAGGGCGAGACGGTCACCCGTCGGCGGTTCATGGGCGCGGTCACGCACAGCGCCGGCGGGGTCGCGGCGATGGCGTTCACGCTGCCCGCTCTCGGCTTCGCCCTCGGCCCGCTGTTCAGCCGCGTGCCGTTCGACTGGCAGGTGATCGGGCCGACGAGCGATTTCTCCACGACGAACTACACGACCAAGGTCCTGACGATCGTTCAGGGCGTCGGCGAGGCCGGGAACTCGATCGCCTACGTGCGCAAGCGCGACCCGGCGATCGACAAGGAGCCGGCCGATCAGTACAACCAGTACGTCGCGCTGTCCTCGCGCTGCATGCACCTCGGCTGTCCGGTGCGCTACGTCTCCGCCGCCGAGCGGTTCATCTGTCCGTGCCATGGCGGCGTCTACGATTTCCGCGGCCTCGTGGCCGGAGGCCCGCCGGTGCGGCCGCTCGATCGCTTCTACACCCGCGTCAACTCGAGCACCGGTCTGGTGGAGATCGGTCCGCGCTACTCGGTCAACTCAGAGCTTCACCGCTTCTCTCCGCGGGACCCCGGTCAGCCGCTGGACGGCATCGGCCAGTATCTGTACCCGAAGCGGTTCGACACGTCGATCCTCCCCCACAGCTAACGCCTCATGCCCAAGCTTCCCGCCCCGCCCCTCCCCAAGGTCCTCCAGCCCAAGCCCAAGCGTCCCGGTCAGAACGGCAACGGCAACGGCTCGATGACGCCGGTCGAGCAGGCCGCCGAGGCCGGGATCACCGTCGTCGACTGGATCGACGAGCGCACCTCGCTGTCGGGCGGCGTTCGCTGGCTGCTGTTCCGCAAGGTGCCTCGCGGCATCAACTGGTTCTACACGCTGGGATCGGCGACGATGTTCGCCTTCCTCAACCAGGCGGTCACCGGCGTCTTCCTCGCCATGTTCTACCGCCCTGACGCCACCGGCGGCGCCTACGAGTCGGTCCGCTACATCACCGACGACGCGTTCCTCGGACAGCTCGTCCGCGCCATGCACAAGTGGGGCGCCTCGGTGATGATCATCCTCATCTTCCTGCACATGGCGCGCGTCTTCTTCTTCGGCGCCTACAAGTACCCGCGCGAGCTGACGTGGATCATCGGCGTCGTGCTGCTCATCCTGACCCTGGCGATGGGCTTCACCGGCTACCTGCTCCCGTTCGACCAGCGCTCCTACTGGGCAACGATCGTCGGCGTCAACATCAACGGCACCGGCCCGTTCATCGGCCCCTACCTCTCGGACTTCCTCAGAGCCGGGCCCGAGTTCGGGGCAACGACCCTGTCTCGGTTCTACGCGATCCACATGATGCTGATCCCGGGCCTGATCGCCGCTCTGATCGGCGCCCACCTGTACCTGATCACCAAGCTCGGCATCTCCGCGCCGCCGTGGATCAAGGCCGAGGAAGAGCCCGAGCTGCGCGAAAGCCAGGTATGAGCTTCCCACCCACCCACCCCGCTCCACCTAGATGAACCAGGCAGAGAAGGAGCAGTACCTCCGCGAGTACGCGATCCTCAAGAACGAGGGCAAGCCGTTCTTCCCGTACGCGGTCGCCAAGGACTCGGTCATGGCGGTGATCGTCATGATCGTGATCATCTTCCTCGCCGCCATGTTCGGCGCGGAGTTGGGGCCGAAGGCCGATCCGACGACGACCACCTACGTCCCCCGCCCGGACTGGTACTTCTTCTTCCTCTTCGAGGTCCTCCGGGTCATGAAGAACGTCCCCAAGTTCACCGACATGGCGACGATCGGGGTGCCGACGATCTGCATGATCCTGCTCTTCCTGCTGCCGTTCTACGACCGCAGCCCCGAGCGGCTGATCTGGCGCCGCCCCGTCGCGCTCGCCGCGGGCCTGACGACGATCTTCGCGATCGCCTACCTGACCTACTCGGGCGCGAACACGGGCTCTCCGAATTCCGTCGACCTACCGCCGCCGCCCACCCTGAACGCGTCGCAGGCGACGGTGTTCCGCGCCGGCGAGGACGTCGTCGGCGAATCGGGCTGTCTGGCCTGTCACGTCATCGGCGACAACGGCAACAACGGCCCCGGGCCGCCCCTCACCCACATCGGATCGATCCGCCGGGCCGACGCGATCGCCTCGACGCTCCGTAACCCCACGGCGCCGATGCCGTCGTTCGCCGGCCTGGCGAACAACGACCCGAAGAAGTTCCAGAACCTCGTCACCTTCCTATCCGAGCTGCAGTAGCGGCCGTCGCCGTCTCGATGACCGCGCGCGCCGGGCGGGCGGGGACCGACTCCCCGGGGACGCTGCCCGAACCCCAGGTGCAGGCGATGTTCGATCGCATCGCCCGCGTCTACGACCGCATGAACGCCGTCATGACGGCGGGTCTCGATCGCCGCTGGCGCGAGCGTGCCGCCGACCTGGCCGCCGTCTCGGCGGGGGACCGCGCGCTTGACGTGGCCACCGGAACCGGTGACCTCGCCCTTGCGCTGGCCCGCCGCGTGTCTCCCGGCGGCGAGGTGGTGGGGGCCGACTTCTCCGAGGCGATGCTGGAGATCGCGCGCACAAAAGCGGGGCGGGAGCGGTCGGGTTCCGGGGTGGCCGTGCGCTTCGAGGCTGCCAACGCGCTCGCGCTTCCCTACGACGATGGTGCCTTTGCGGCGGCGACGGTCGGCTTCGGCGCGCGCAACTTCGCCGACCTGCGCCGCGGCCTGTCTGAGATGACGCGCGTCGTGGCCCCCGGGGGCCGAGTGGTCGTGCTCGAGATCACCACGCCGACGCGACCGCCGCTGTCGACGTTGCTCGGCCTGTGGTTCGATCGGATCGTCCCCACCCTGGGACGGCTGGCCGGCGACCCCGACGCCTACGAGTACCTGCCCAACTCGGTGCGCCGCTTTCCCGGGCCCGAGGCGCTGGCGTCCATCCTGCATGACTGCGGGCTGCGCGAGGTGAGCTATCGATTGACCGCCGGCGGGATCATCGCGCTGCACGTCGGGACGGTTCCGGGGCCGTGAACGCCACCCAGGACTCGGTGCAGGCAGTCGTCGACGCCGGGGGAGAGCCGGCCCTGCGGCTCCTCGCCGCGCTCGAGGGGCGGCTCGCCGAGCTCGCCGGCGGGCACGGAGAGCTGCTGGCCCGCCACGCCGGGTCGACGATCGCCGCCGGCGGCAAGCGGCTGCGCCCCCTGCTCGTGCTCCTCGCCGCGGGCGCGCCACCGGTCGAGTCAGACCTTCTGCTCCGCGCCGCGGTGGCCGTCGAGCTCGTGCATTCCGCGACGCTCGTCCATGACGACGTCATCGACGGCTCGGACCTGCGCCGGGGACAGCCCACGGTGGCCGCGGTCGGCGGCCGGCTGGCCGCCACGGCCACCGGTGACCTGCTCTTCTCCCGGGCGTTCGCCGAGCTGGCCCGGACCGGGTCGCGGGCGTCGGTGCGGGTGCTGTCACGCGCCAGCGCCGAGCTGGCCGCCGGCGAGCTCATGCAGCGCGCCGATGCCTGGCAGGCGGTGAGCGTCGAGCGCTACCTGGAGCGCTGCCGGCTCAAGACGGCCGTCCTGTTCCGGGCGGCGTGTGAGCTGGGCGCGCTCGCCGGCGACGCGGGAGACGGGGTCGTCGCCGACCTCGGGGCCTTCGGCGAGCAGATCGGCCTCGCCTTCCAGCTGCTCGACGACGTGCTCGACGTGTCGGGGCCGCCCGACCGAACCGGCAAGCCGCAGGGAGCCGACCTGCTCGACGGGACGGTGACATTGCCGCTGATCCTGGCGCGCGCGGCCGATCCACAGCTGGCGACCCTGGACCCGCGCAGCGTCGAGGATGCCGGAGCGGCCGCCGCGGTGTGCGCGCGGATCGCCGCCACGGGTGCCCTGGTCAAGGCCCGCGAGCGCGCTCTGGCGATCGTTCGATCCGCCAAGCGCGACCTTCCCGCCCTGCCGGCGGTCCAGCGGGCGGCGCTCGAGCTGGTCGCCGACGGCGTCGTCGAGCGCTACGCCTGACCGGCGGCCAGGCGCCTGCCGGGGCTAGAAGTCCTCGGGGAGGATGAAGTCGGCGTGCAGAGCCGAGGCGAAGCGCTCGATCTCCTCGGCCATGTTCGACACCGTCAGGCGGCGGAGGTCTGACAGCATCTCCGTCAGGCCGGCGTCGAGCTTCTCCTCGAGCAGGTCGACCTGGTCCTGGTCGAACACGCCCTCGTCGAGCCAGTCGCAGTTGGGGCAGTGCAGGGTGAGCTCCCAAAAGCCGTGGGGAGCTTCGGTCCACTCGAGCGGCTGGACGAGCGGGGAGTCGCATTCCGGGCAAACGTGCAGCCCGTGGGGGTTGGCATCGTCCAGGACGAAGCGCACGACCTCGATCGAGCGCCCGCTCGGCAGGACGATGCGGCGGATTGAGTGATGGTCGGAATTAGGATTCATGGCTGTTCGAGGGCTATATCGGCGCTGCCCTGACCACGCTTGAGATCCCTCTGGACGCATCTACGACCGCGTCGATTGGCTACGCTTGGATCACCCCACTCGGAGGCTTGATCCATGTTCCGCAGTCCAGTCGTTGACGGGCTCGTCATTCTCATCATTGCCCTGCTGATCCTCGGGCCGAAGCGCCTGCCCGGGCTGGGCAAGGGCCTGGGCGTCGGCATGCGCGAGTTCAAGGAGGGGATCACCGGCGAAGCCAAGGACGAGGAGAAGCCGGCGATCACCGAGGCCGGGGCCGCGGGACCCGCGTCCCAGCCCGTCGCCAGCGACCGCCCGGCAGAGCCGGCCGCCACGCCGGGGTCGGCCGAGGCCGGCTCCGAACGCCGCCCCTAACACTCCGCGCGCGGGTCACAATCGATGCCGAAGCTGCGGCCGATCGGTCACGAAGACCGGCTGAGCGTCGTCGACCATCTCGACGAGCTCCGCGGTCGCCTGATCCTGTGCGCGATCGTCGTGGCCGTGGCCTTCGGCGTGTGCTTCTGGCAGAACAACACGCTGCTCAACGCGCTCAACAGCCCGCTGCCGGCGCAGTCCAAGACCGGCGCCAACCACATCGGCGGCCTGACCAACGACACCGTCTCGGCGGCGCGCCACCTCTCGAACGCCGCCAGTCTGTTTCAGGCCCTCTCGCGCTCGACCACCCTGGCCCCCCCCGACGCGGCGCTGATCACGGCCGCCGCCCAGCAGATGGGCGCCGCCGCCCGGGCGCTGCCGCAGAAGACCCCCAAGACCCTGCCGATCGCGACCGGCGTCGGTGAGGGCTTCACGACGACGATCACGGTCTGCTTCTACGCCGCCCTGCTCCTGTCGCTGCCCGTGATCCTGTTCCAGGCCTACGCGTTCGTGATCCCGGCGCTCAGCCCCGACGAGCGCCGCGTGGCGTTGCCGGTCATGCTCGCCGCGCCGTTCCTGTTCGTCGTCGGCGTCGTGTTCACGTACCTGGTCGTCTTACCCCCCGCCGTCCACTTCCTGCAGGGCTACAACCCCAACCAGTTCCAGGCCCTCGTCGCGGCCAAGCCGCTGTACTCGTTCGAGGTGCTGACGATGGCGGCGATTGGACTGACCTTCCAGATGCCGCTCGCGCTGCTCGGTCTGCGCCAGCTGGGCATCATCAACGGCAGCACCCTGACGCGGCACTGGCGCTACGCTACGGTCATCATCGCCGTCATCGCGGCGGCGATGCCAGGGGCAGATCCGGTGACGACCGCGCTGGAGACTGCGCCGCTCGTCATCCTCTTTCTTGCCAGCATCGTGATGCTCAAGTACGCCGACCGCCGCGAAGCCAAGCACGCTGCCGAGGAGCTGCGCGCCATCGACCACACCGACATCGACCCCGCCGCCGGCTCCTGATCGGATGCTCTTCGACCTTCGCAGCCGCGGCCGCCGCCGCACCGTCCAGGTGGTCTACCTGGGCCTGGCGATCGTGTTCGGCCTCGGCCTCATCCTGTTCGGCGTGGGCACCGGCAGCGGCGGTGGATTGCTGGACGCCTTCACCGGCGGCGGATCGAGCAACTCCCAGGGGTCGGCGATCAGTCAGCAGGAGAAGACGGCGCTGCGCGAGACCAAGGCTCGCCCCACCGATCCGAGCGCCTGGGCCGACCTGATCAACGCCCGCTGGGCCAGCGCCAGCTCGGCCAGCCAGCTGACCACCGCCGGCACCCAGTTCACCAAGAAGGGCAAGCAGGAGCTGGGCGGCACCACCCAGGCATGGGCGCACTATCTGAAGCTCACCAAGAACCCCAACCCGGATCTGGCGATCCTGGCCGCTCGCGCCTACGCCTACCTCGGCCAGTACAACAACGCGGCCACCACCTGGGAGGCCGAGGCCCAGGCCAATCCCACCGAGGCCAAGGGCTACGCGTGCCTGGCGCTGACCGCCTACGCGGCCAAGCAGACGCGCAAGGGCGATCTGGCCAAGGCCAAGGCCCTGGCGCTGACGCCCAAGGCCAGCCGCAAGCAGCTTTCGACCGCCGTCGACGCCGCCAAGACGACCCCCGCCGCGGCCCAGTCCTGCTGAGCGTCCCCGGCGGAGCCGGGCTAAACTCGCCCGCGACGGGCCGTTAGCTCAGCTGGTAGAGCAGGGGACTCTTAATCCCAAGGTCGGAGGTTCGATCCCTCCACGGCCCACTCCGAAAGCCCCGGTTATTCATGCTCTGCGGCGTGGGCGCGGAGGGTTAGCATGGCGCCGTCGAGCGCGGCTTGGAGCGGTTCGATGGACTGGGCCATGGCCGAGAGCGTCAGTCCGCCGTGCAGCGCGGCGAAGATCGCGAGGGAGAGTTCTCGGGGGTTGGCGTTGGGGCGTAGTCGACCGGTTCGGGTCATGCGGGCTATCCCGGCCTCGAGATGGTTGCGCCAGCGTTCCATGTGAGCGGCCGCTTCGGAGGCGCGAGCTGGTTCGGAGCGCACCAGCTCAGCGCTCAGCGCTCCGATCGGACACCCCCAATGCGGCTGTGAGCCGTAGTAGGCGAGGACCGCGTCGCGCCAACGCCTCCAGGACGCCCAGGTGTCGAGCTCGTCCAGGTGCGGGCGTTGCGCGTCGAGGACCCGAGCAGCTTGGAAGGCGCTGATCGCGCTGATCAGGTCGCTCTTGCCGCCGGGGAAGTAGTGAAACAGCTGGCTCTTGCTGGTCGCGGTGGCAGCGCGGATGTCATCGAGACTGGTTCCCTGAGCTCCGCGCTGGAGGACGAGATCCGCGGCGGCACGCACGATCCGCTCGCGGGTCGCGGCGCCTTTGGCCGTAAGGCCCGGATCCGTGATGGCCATCCTCTGGATCCTACTCGGCTGGACCGCAGAGTCCATTATCTGCCAGACTGTGGACCGACGAGTCCAAAATTATGACCGAGGCATACGCATGAGTGAGCGACTGCAAGGCAAGACCGCACTGGTCACCGGGGCGACGAGCAACATCGGACGAGCAATCGCGATCGCGTTCGCCTCCGAGGGGGCGAGCGTTGTTATCAGCGGACGCAACGCATCCCGGGGCAAAGACGTGGTCAAGGAGATCGAGGATGACGGCGGCGGCCAGGTCCGGTTTGTGGCCCTCGACCTTGACGGCTCGAGGCGTGCCTCCCAACAGCTCGCGGCCGCCGCACGTGATGCGTTCAGGACACCGATCGACGTCCTGGTCAACAACGCGGGGATCTTCCCCGCCTCCACCACCCCGACGGTCGACGAAGCGATGTTCGACGAGGTCTACGCCGTCAACGTCAAAGCACCGTTCTTTCTCACCGCCGCCATCGCACCGGAGATGAACGCCCGCGGCTCGGGGTCGATCATCAACCTCGGCTCCTGGGTGGCCCGACTGGGGATCCCCGTCGGCGCACTGTACGCCTCGACGAAGGGAGCGATGGAAACCCTGACCCGGGCGTGGGCCGCAGAGTTCGGATCACCCGACGTGCGGATCAACGCGATCTCCCCCGGCGTGGTGCGCACCGCGAGCGAGACCGATCCGGCCGCCTCAATGATGCGAGGCACCCCATACGGTCGGTTCGGGACACCCGACGCAATCGCCCACACTGCGGTCTACCTCGCCTCAGACGAGTCGCGCTTTGTCAACGGCACCGTCATCGACGTCGACGGCGGCCGGACCGGAGTGGCGGTCATCGCACCCTGACAACGCAAGACGCAAGACGCAAGACACAAGACGCCGCATGACTCCCCTTACCGGCCCATCCCGAAAGCTCCGTGTTGTCTTTGCCGGCGCCAGTTGGCATGCTCTGCGCCATGACCGCTGCCGCGTCGCCGCCCGGGATTGCCACCAACGAGGAGCTGGTCCGGCGGGCCTTCGAGCTCCTCAATACCCATGATGTCGCTGCGCTGAAGCAGTTCTGGACGGCGGACACCGTGGAGCGGTTCCCGACCGAGACGAGCGTCGGAGCCGACGCCATCGGCGCGTACTTCCAGGCCGCGTTTGACGCGCTGCCGGACTTTCGCATCGAGATCGTCGGGCTGGCGGCGCAGGGAGATGACGTGTTCGCCCACTGGCGGCTGACGGGCACGCATTCTGGTGCGACGTGGCAGGGGATCGCCCCGAGCGGGCGGGCGGTCGAGCTCGACGGCATCGATCACTTTGTCGTGCACGACGGAAAGATCACATCCAACTTCGTGGTCTTCGACCAGATGCAGTTTGCGCGCAGCGTCGGCATGATGCCGCCCGACGGCTCCGCCGCTGATCGTGCGATGAAGGCCGCCTTCAACGCGAAGACGCGGATCGCGCGGCGCCGCAAGCGCTGACGGCCGGCGCCGAACGGCGGCGACTCGCCGGGCGCCTCACCGCAAGCGGACCGCGTGATGTGCGCGGCAGAATGGCGCGGGATGGCCTGCGAGTGGTTGCTGATCGACGGATCGAGCCTGATGTTTCGCGCCTATTACGGCGCGCTGGCCCGCGCGCGGGCCGGGGGGACGGATCCGAACGCGATCGGCGGGTTCGTCGAGAGGCTGGCGCGGCTGGTCGCCGATCGGCGGCCCCGCCGGCTGGTGATCGCCGAGGATTGGGCATGGCGGCCGCAATGGCGGGTGGACCTGATCGAGGGCTACAAGGCCCACCGGGTCGCTGAGCCGGTTCCCCCCGGGCTGGTCGGCGACCTTCCGGTGATCACCCAGTTGCTCGAGCACCTCGGGATTGACGTGATCGGAGTCGCCGATTACGAGGCCGAGGACGTGATCGCCACCCTGACCAGACTCGCCTCCGGGACGGTTGAGATCGCCAGCGGTGACCGGGATCTGTTCGCGCTGGTGCAGGATCCCCGTGTGCGCGTCTTGTATCCGGAGCGCTCAGGGCTGGCGGTGATCGACGAAACCGAGATCACGCGCCGCTACGCGATCCCCGGCCGCCGCTACGCCGACTTCGCGATCCTGCGCGGTGACCCCTCCGATGGACTCCCGGGGCTCAAGGGCGTCGGCGCCGTGACCGCGGCGGCGATGATCCGCCGCCACGGAGACATCGCGGGGGTGCTGCGCGACCGCCCGCTGCGCGCACCGGACCGGGAGTACCTCCAAGCCGCGATGACCGTCGTGCGGCCGGTCGATGATCTTCCCATCGCGCTCCCGCCCGGCCGCCGAGACGCCTACCCGGTCAACGAATCCGCCCTGGACGCGCTCGCCGCACACCACCGGGTGGAAGACTCGGTGGATCGGCTGCTCAGCGCCCTGACCAGGTGAGGGCCTCGACGGGCCCGGCCCACGTAACCGAGAGACCGGAGGATCGACACCCATGTCGCAGATACGACGTTTTGACCATGTCGGCATCACCGTCGCGGACCTTGACGCGGTGACGTCCTTCTTCGTCGGGCTGGGCCTCGAGGTCGAAGGCCGGATGTTCATGGAGGGCGAGTTCGTCGACACCGTCATCGGCATCCCCGGATCTGCCAGTCACATCGTCATGCTGCGGCCGCCCGATGGAGGTCCGGGGCTGGAGCTGTCGAGCTTTGTCTCGCCGGAACACGTGCCAGGATCGCCCACCGCTATGTCCAACGAGCTGGGGCTGCGCAACGTGTCCTTTGAAGTCGACGACTTGCCGGCGACCCTCGAGCGGCTGGCTGCTGACGGCTACGGCCTGGTCGGCGGCGTCGGTCAGTACGAGAACATCTGGCGCATGGCCTACGTGCGCGGGCCAGAGGGGATCATCGTTTCCCTGGCTGACCGGATCGGCTGAGCCCACCAGGCCGCGGAACCGCCGCCGCCGGCATCCTGATCGGCCGTCTCACCGACCGGCTGCGGTGAGCGGCGCATCGCAGCCCTCAGCCGCTTAGCATGCCCGCCGACGATGACGGGTGTGCGGGCGATGAGCAGGGTTCGCGTGACCCTGCTGAGTGTGGTCGTGCTTGCGCTGGCAGCCCCGGGCGGCGCGCGGGCGTCCAGCACGCAGGTGATGATCCTGCAGGACGACGCGAATCTTGTCTACGCCTCGCCGCAGCGCGCCACCGAGACCCTTGACACCCTGAAGCGAATGGGCGTCGACCGAGTCCGGATCTCGGTCGTATGGCAGCTGCTGGCGCCGGACGCCGGTGCGAGCACGAAGCCGACGTTCGACGCGACCGATCCCAACGCCTATCCCAAGGGCGTGTGGTACCAGTATGACCTCCTGGACCGGGTCGCCACCCGCGACGGGCTCCAGGTCTACTTTCAGCCGACCGCCCCGGCGCCCACCTGGGCCACTTCACCCCGCGCACTGCCCCAGGGCTTCCGGTTCTCCCACGACCCGAACGCCGAGGAGTACGGCCAGTTCGTGCAGGCCGTGGGCAAGCGCTATGACGGCCGCTTCGTGCCGTCGGGCGGCGGGACGCTCCCGGCCGTCCATTACTGGGGGATCTGGAACGAGCCGAACATCGGCGGCTGGATGACGCCGCAGTGGAACACGGTGAAGGGCGGCAAGAAGGTCGAGGCCTCCCCGGCGATCTACCGCGGGATGGTCGATGACGCCTGGCACGGCCTGGTCGCCACCGGCCACCGCCACGACACGATCATGATCGGCGAGACGGCGGCCTACGGGGCCACCCACGAGGGCTACGCCGCGTCGATGGATCCGCTGACCTTCATCCGCGCCTTCTACTGCGTGAGCAGTCGCTACGAACCGCTGGCGGGCGCCGCCGCGACTCAGGTCGGATGTCCCCGGTCGGGCAGCCGCGCCTCGTTCGTCCGCGCTCATCCGGGGCTGTTTGAGTATTCGGGGTGGGCCCATCATCCCTACGAGTTTGCCGGGCCGCCGGACTACGAGCGGCCCGATCCGGACTCGGCGACGCTCTCGGGCATCGCCCGGCTTGAGAATGCGCTTGACCGCAGCGCGCGCGCGTATCACCAGCCGGCCGGCAAGCCGATCGACATCACCGAGTGGGGCGTGCAATCACGGGACCCGAGTCCGTTCCGGCAGTTCAGCCAGGCCCAGCAGGCCGAGTTCATCAACGAGGGTGAGTACATGGCCTGGACCAATCCCCGCGTGCAGACGTTCGGGCAGTTTCTGCTCTTTGACTCCGCGCCCAACTTCCAGAAGAAGAAGGGTTCCGTGGCGTATTGGGCGACGTTCCAGTCCGGGCTGTTCCTGTACGGATCCCGTAAGCCCAAGCCCGCCTTCCCCGCGTTCGAGCTGCCGATCTGGCTGCCCGATCCCCGCCACGGTCCCCACGTCTACGTCTGGGGCCAGATCCGCCCCAGACACGAGCAGCAAACCGCCGAGCTGCAGTTCAGACAAAGCGGTGCCCCCAGCTGGGCCAACGTGGCCACGGTGCGCGGCGCCGGCAGCGAGGGGTTCTTCACCACCTACGTGTCGCTACCGTCCGCCGGGCAGCTGCGGATCAGCTGGCTCGGTCCCGGGACCACCATCCTGGACAGCCGTCTCGTCACCGTCAGCTGATCGGGGGCAGGCGCGGTGGTGAGCGGCGCTCACGCGGGACAAAGGACTCCACAGCAGGGAGCGCGGAGCTCAGTCGAGTGCCGAGATGAAACGACGCTGCGCCCGCCGGGTCCGGGTGAGCGAGAGCCTGGCGAGTCCGATCTCTTCGATGATCCCGCGCCGGGCCTTGAACACGACCGTACTGGCCCCGTGCGGGGCGAGGTACCAATCGTTGGCGCCGATCACGAACTTGTGGCCGCCGTGAAACGCTCTCTCGCCGCGCGGCAGCGCCGCGCCGGGGCGGATACCGTGAAGTCCGTAGCGCGGATTGGCGGTTGAGACGAACACGATGGTGCCAGCGACCTTCCGGCCGACGGCGCGGCCGAGGGAGCGCTGCAGCGCGGGCGAGGGGTAGCCAACTCGAATCCCGATCGGGGTGAGGCAGAAGAAGTCGGAGTAGGGGCGGCCGCGGTCGGTGCTCTTGCGGTCGACCCGGCGAGCGGCGGCGCGGGTCATCCCGAGCCGGAAGCCGTCGATTGCGGTCGCCGTCATCCGTCCGCCGGCGAGCGGGCACCCTTGGTGCGGCGGAGGCGTGGCGGGGGGTGGTTCCGCCTTCGGCGGGCTGCTCGAGCCGCTGCCGGTGACAGTCGGCACGCAGGCGGGCTCGGTGGCGAGTCCTCCGTCGGTGCTGACCTGGCCGCCGATCCGATTCGCGGTCTGGAGCGCGGTGGGAGGTCCCGGGTGGCCCCACCAGTCGTGGTCAGCGGTGATGGCGACGTCCGTCGCTTCGACATCGTCGCCGCCGTTGCCAAAGAAGCAGTTGCCGCCGGGGCTGCCGAGGCTGGCACCGCCGAGGTCGTACTGGGCAGTCTGGGCCGAGCCCGTCGGGTTCTCCACGATGGACACGCCGGGCTCACTGTTGTCCGAGATTGTCGAGGTGGCGATGCTGGATTGCAGGAGTTGCGCGGGGGTCGTGTTGTAGAACAGGACGCCGTATTTCGCGTTGCGCGTGATCACACTGTGGGTGACGTTGAGAACGAGGCGTTCGATCGGGCCGCTTCCGTTTCCGGTGCCGGCGTTGTTTCCGACGCTGAGCCCGTTGTTGCAGTTCTCCAGTATTGAGTCGCTCATGGTGAACGTGGTGCTGTTCCCGCCGCCGACCGACAAGACGAGCATGCAGTCGCCGAGGTTGAACGGTGCCGGGTTGGCGCCGCCGTCGCTGGAGCCGGGGGCGTTCGGCTCACGCCAGGTCGTGCCGTCGGCAATGACGTTCCGGGCTGTGAAGGTCATGGTTGACCCGCCGCCGAGGTTGTATTCCTCGAGCATGTCGCCGACGTTGTCTCGAAAGGTGCTGTTCGCGAGGTTGACGTCGATCGTGGCCGTCCCGGTGGAGATGATCGACTCAAAGCCGTTGCATGAGAAGAACCCGACACCGTGATCGAAGGTGTTGTGGTCGACGGTGTCGACGACCGCGCCTGAGTCTGCAGCGTTCGCGAACTCTCCCTCGCAGTCGGCGTTCGGACTTCCGATGTCGGTCTCGGTGTCACCGTCCTGCGTCACGCTCAGGTGCCCCGCGTTCAGTGCCTGCATGCCGATGCCGAGCACCGAGCTGAGCGTGCTTCCCTGGGCCAAGTGGGTGACCGTGTTCGAGTCGACCCTGGCGGTGAAGTTGGCGATGCCCATCGCGCGGATGTCGATCCCATCGCCGCAGGTCGCGTCATGGACGTCGTTGTTCTCGATCGTGACTGCGCCACTGGCCGATTGACCGTCGACCATGATCCCGGCCCAGCCATTTTGTGGAGCATCTGATGGGGGGCCGGAGACGAACGGGGTGCCGGTCGGGATGTTGAACGCCTGGACGGTGAAACCGTCGGTGCAGGAGGTGTTCTGGCCCGAGATGTCGTTCCCGAGGATCTTGACGCCGACGCTGTCCAGACCGTAGATGCCGCCGCGATAGGCGGTCTTCACGGCGATGTTCTGCACGGTCGTGTCCGGCGCCAGGCGCACCGCGTCCCCGTCGAGATGAGCGTCGGTCGTGTTCTGCAGGGCCGGGAGCTGTGCGAGGGTACCCGTCTTGCCCGCGATGGGGGGACCGGCGCCGATCAGCTGCTGGCCTGCCTGCAGCGCGATCCCGCCGTCCAGTGCGGCGGTACTGGGCCGCACGACGATCGTGTCGCCCGGTTTGGCGGCGCTCTGCACGGCGGCGAGGCTTCCGAACGGGGCCGTCGCCGTCCCCGTGCCGTCGGCGCCGGCCCGCACATACCAGGTGCTGGCACGTGCCTGACTCGCGCCGGCGCCCATTCCGATCGCTGCCGCAACGAGGACGCCGGTCAGAAGCCTGCCCAATCTCATTGAAACTCCCTCTCTTGTCCGCCGGACGCTCCTTTGCGCCGGCGGCCGCGCCGTGCGACCACTGCTCGCGCTCTGCGGAAGGATCGCGCACTGCCGCTGCCCGGGCATTGGTGGTCAATGCCGAATCTTGGTGGTCAGAAATTGGGGGCCGCCCACAAGCTCGCGACCGGAACCGGGTCTCGCGGATCGGGTCGCGTAGCCGCGCGCGCTCGGCGCAACACTTTCCACCCAGGCCCGTGCAAACGTGCTGATCGCCGGTCACGCCGGATCGAATAGACTCCGCAAAGGAGAGTGTCGGTGACCGCGGGAGAGCTTGGACACGGAGCACCCGGGCCGGCGCAGGACGCGGAGGCCAGGGTCGTTGCGGCGCTCGCGAGCGGTCTCGCCGAGCTCGTCGAGACCGCGGTGCAGGAGATCCTGGCGGAAATCCCGGCCTATCAGGCGCAGGTCGATTCCGGGTTTGTCGACAACGTCCGCGAACACGTCGGCCTGCACTTCCAGGCGGTTCTGAACTCCTTCACCCAGGAGGCTCCGGTGACGCGCGAGGATCTCGTGTTCACTCGCAGATACGCCGCCCGCCGCGTCGAACGCGTCTCCGTCGCGGACTTCATCCACGCGTTCCACGTCTGTCAGCGGGTGCTCTGGCAGGCGGCCGTACCGCTGGCCATCGACGATGCGTCCGGGCAGGCGATGATCGGCTTGGTCACCGATATCGGCCGCTACTTCGATGTCGCCACGACGCACGCCGCCGAGGTCTACCTCGAAGCCGAGGAACTGCTCGCGACCGCCGCCGAACGGGTGCGTCGAGATCTGCTCGACGATCTCCTGGTCGGCAAGCCGCCCGCGCCCGGGCCTCGTCTTGACGCCGCACGGACAGCCGGACTTGACCCGCACGGAGGATGCGTCGTGATCGCCGCCGTGCCCACCGCACCGCCCCATGACCTCCACGCGCTGAGAGGCGCCGTCGGCACACTGGCGCGGGCGGTCGGCGCCAGCGTGTCGCCGCTCACGGTGGTGCGGCTCGACGAGATCGTCGTCGTCGCGCCCGCCCCCACGGCGGGCGCCCAGCTCCTCGCCGAACAGCTCGCGACCGCGCAGCGACAGCTGATGAGCCATGGCATGCCGCTCGCGGTCGGGATGAGCACCGTTCACCATGGACTCGAATTCGTCGGCGAGGCCTACCAAGAAGCGCTGCGCGCCCGCGAACACCTGCTCCCGGCCCCCGGACTGATCGCTCTGCCGGCAATCACCGCATTCGACTACCTCACGATGTACGGCGACAGCACCGTCCGCCGGCTCGTCTCACCGGCAATCGACCAATTCGTCACGGAGGACCTCGAGCGCGGGGGAGCGCTCATCGCCACGCTGCGCACGTACGCCGACGCCAACCTCAACGTCAAAGAAACCGCCGAGCGCCTGCACGTCCACGTCAACACCGCCCACTACCGACTGGCCAAGATCGCCGAACGCACCGACACAGATCTGCGAAGCATCGGCAACGTGATCGAGCTCCTGATCGCCACCCAACTACCCCCGCCCGGCCCACCACGCCGACCAGCCAGTGCATAGACGAGTAGGAACGACAGGTTGTTCGCCGCTCACAATCCGGGATGGCCGAAGTTGGGTGACGCAGCCATGACCCCGCCGACAACCAGAACCTATCGTCGACTCGCACGTCGTCATCAGGGTTTGTTCGAGGAGAGGCACATGACCGCAGCACCGACTCACACGACGGCCCCGGGGCCGGCATCGCCGCAGATTCGGGGCTCGGCCCTGACCCGAGCCGCCGTCGCCGTCGCATTGTGCGTCCTCTCCTCGCTGTTGCTGTGGCCTGCGCTGGCGCACGCCGCGACCGGCTCGTTCACCGAGCATCAGGAGGGGGGTCTCGACTACTGGCTCTACGTCCCGAGCTCCTACGCCTCCAGCTCCCGGTCCGGCGGGCCTGGCGCAAACCCCTCGCGAGTGCCGCTCGTCGTATTCCTCGAGGGCTGCACCGAGTTTGCAAACGCCGAGGCCAGTACGCCGACGGGCTGGGAAGCGCTCGCCGAGACGAAGGGCTTCATCGCCGTGTTCCCGCAGGAACCCGAGATCGCCGGGACACCGGGCTGCTGGTGGTTCACGAACCCCACGGGCAACAGCACCCGAGGGCAGGGGCAGCCGGCTCAGATCGCGGCGATCACCCAGCAGGTGATCTCCGAATACCGCGTGGACCGGCGCCGGGTGTATTTGGACGGCTTTTCAGCGGGAGGGACCATGGCGAGCGTGATGGGGGCCACCTACCCCGACCTGTATGCCGCGATCGGTCTCGTCGAGGGCTGCCCGTACATGTGCATCGACGACGGCGGCGCGCTCGCCTACGCCGCAATGGGCTCACGCGCACGCCCGCTGCCCGTCTTCATCGTCGGCGGAACCACGGGCGGTTTTGTGCTTGGTGGCGAGGGTGCGCTGCGCCAATGGCTACTCACTGACGAGCGTGCCAGCGACGGCGGAAAGCTCAACGGCTCGATCTCCCAGACGCCGGCCCACGTCACGGTCAACTGGTCTGACCGATTCGGCGTGAAGCTGCCGTGGTCCGACGAGATCTACAACGACAACCGGGGCCATCCGCTCATCGAGCGCTGGGTGGTCAACGGCATGGTGCACGAATACCCGGGCCCTGGCGACCCCAACGGTCCGGGCCTTCCCGACGCCACAGCCGGCGCCTGGTCGTTCTTCACCGCGCACCCCTTCCCGGTTCCCTAGCCAAATCGCCGCCCCTGGGGATGGGAGCCCGCTGTCGCCGCGCTCGGGCGGCCGTGAGCGCCAAACGCCGAGCGCGACGATCGATGTCACGCTGTGGGGCGAACCGCGCAACTAGGTGTATATGAAGACGGCAGCCAGCGTCGGTCTCTCCGTGCTCCGAGGATCGGTGCGCACACAACATGCCGATCCGGGTGATGGTCCGGCGTCGGCGCTGGAGCAGCTGGAGGATGTGTACCGAGCCAACGTTGGTCCGATCTCGGGCTACTTCGCGCGCCGGTGCTCAGAGCCTCAGACGGTGGCCGACCTCACCTCGGAGACGTTCGTGCGCGCGGCCGCGGGGTTCGCACGTTTCGATCCACGGCGCGGGTCGCCCCGGGCGTGGCTGTTCGGCATCGCGTCGAGAGTGTTCTCGGGCCACTGTGCGGCACACGCCGACGGGATCGAGATGGCGGTTCGCCTCGCCGCTCAGCGGCCTCTATCGACCGATGAGATCGAGGATCTCGCCGGACGAATCGACGCCCAGCGGGAGGGACGGGCACTGCTGGAGCGCTGCGGGGCGCTGTCGGAGGCCGAGCGCGGAGCGATCGAGTTGGTCGACATCGCCGGTCTGACGCCCAAGGAAGCCGCGAGCGCCCTTGGGGTGTCCGCGGTGGTGTTGCGCAAGCGGCTCTCACGAGCGCGTTACCGGTTGAGAAAGGAGCGTGGCAGCGATGACTAGATTCGAGGACAACCTGTGGCGGGAGCTGGCGGACGCCTACGGGCCCGAGCTGTCTGACGCGGACGGACCACTGCATCCGCGTTCGCGGCTGCGGGCGCCGCTGGTCGCCGGCACCAGTCTTGGCGTCATCGGCGCCGGCGCCGCGGCGGTCGTCGTGCTGACGGCCGGGAGTGCCGCGCCGGCGTTCGCGGTCACCTCCCACCACGACGGAACGGTCTCGGTGGTCATCCGCCGGATCGACGGTATTCCCGGCGCCAACCGGCGGTTGCAGCAACTCGGAATTCGCGCCCGGGCGGTGCAGGTCGCCGCGGGGTGCTGGGCGCAGGCCGGTCCGCCCGCCGCCGGCGTCCCGGTCATGACGTTGGCCACGGGACGTCACATGAACTGGGTCAAGGCGAGCCCAACCGCCATCCACGCACGGATCCGTCCAGCGACGATCCCGAGGGGGCGCACACTCGTGCTCCCGGCCGTCCGGGCCGGGGCCGTGGTGCGGCTCGTCCACGCCCGCGTCGTCAGCGGCGCCGTCCCCGCGTGCCTGCCCCCGGCCGTGCAGGTCCGCGCGGCCGCCACGAGCGGGAAGGTGCAGATTGTCGCGTGTCGCCCCGGGATCACGGTGCGCCCCGCTCCGGTGACAACCGGGACCGCGACGAACACGACGGGCGCGACGAGCGCCGTCCCGCCGAAGACGGTCACCGAGGTCGTTCCGGCCCCGGCCCCGGCAACGAACGCGGGCACCGACACGAACGCAGGCACCGACACGAACGAGCGAGCACCGACACGACCGGGAGCACGGACACGAATGCGACCACTACCAACCCAGGCGCGACGACAGGTTCGGGGACCGCGACCAACCCGGCAGCGGTCCCGGCGCCGGCGCGTGTGGCACCCAACGCGAAGCTTGCACTGCCGCCCGGGCTCATCCGGGCATGTCAGCTCGCCTCGCGGGCCGCGGCGAAATGAACCGGCAGATACGCCAACGCCGTCTCACCGAGCTCCGGCTGTAAAGTCGGCGGCGATCGGCAGCGCGACATGGGGAGATCAGGATGGGCGGGTTCAGTCAACGGGTGCGTTGGATCCGGATCGCGACCGCGGGCGTCACCATCACGATGGCCATCGCGCTGATGTCGTGGTCGACCGCGGGCGCATCCATGTCGAGCCGCGCTGTTACGCATCGCGCCGCTCCCGCCTCAGTGCCCACGCTCGGGCTTGCGGGGGTGGTCCAGAACGGCATGGGGTTCGGCCAGATCCGGCCGCAGACCGTCAATAACGGCGGCGATCCGACCAGCTACGTCTCACACGTCAAGTGGACCAGCTGGGGCGGGGCACGCGCGCTCGGGCACGGGCGAGCCGACTGGGTGTGGCCCGGCTGGTGCGTCGCGTGCGGCAGCGTAGGGCTATCCGCGACGGTCGTCGCGTTTGACCGGACGACGTGCCAGGGCCAGACCGCCTACGCCTACGTTGAGTGGTACTTCCCGAGTCGGGGCATGACCTTCGACCCTCATCTCGCCGGCGAGAACCTCTGCGGCGCCAGACCGATGCCGAGCAGGCCCGAGAAGGAGGTCAAGTGCGGACACGTCCGGCTGCAGTCGGACGGCGCGACCCCCGCCATCGCCGACGCCATCACGATGTACGGCTCACCCATCGCCTGCTCGACCGCCCGCCGGTTCGTGGCCCGCTCCGGCGCCTCGCGGTATGTCAACCGCAACGCGCGGTTTCACACCGACGGCTGGTGGTGCGGTTCCGAGCTCTCGATGGAGCTGGGCGGTCCGCAGAGCTTCAGCTGCGTCCGTGGCGACTTCGTCAACGTCGCCTTTGACATCACGCCGGTCACCGGTTAGCCGTGCTCGAGCCACGCCGTAGTCGCGACCTCGGGCCCCGTCGCTAGCGTCCCGTCGATGGAGTTCAGCCGCGAGCTGCGCAACGATGTCCTGGCCGGGGACATCACGCTCTCGGTGCGCCTCTGGCAGCGGCCACGCGTCAAGGAGGGCGGCCGCTATCGAGTCGGCCCGGGTGAGATCGAGGTCGACTCCGTCGAGCTGGTTCCGTTCGCGGCGATCACCGGCGACGACGTCGACCGAGCCGGCGAGCCCGACCGAGAGACGCTGCGCCGGCGCGCCGCGCACGCCGGGCCGATCGACGAGAACACGCTCGTCTATCGAATCGAGTTCCATGCCGTGAGCCCTGGCGACTGAGCTCAGGCAGAGACCAATGTCGTCCGGGAGGTCGGGGCGAGGTCGGTGCCGGGGTCGTCAGGCCCGATCACCGCGTTGGGCGAGGACGCCAGCGCCTGCAGGAAGGCCTGGACGACGCGGGGATCGAATTGGGTGCCGGCGTGGCGGGCGAGCTCGGTGACCGCGGCGTCTCGACCGGGAGCCTTGCGGTAGGGCCGGTCTGACGTCATCGCCTCGAAGGAGTCGGCGGTGAGGATGATCCTCGACTGCAGCGGGATGCCTTCGCCGGCCAGCCCGTCAGGGTAGCCGGTGCCGTCATACCGTTCGTGGTGATGGCGGACCCATCGCGCCTCGGCGGGGAGCCCCGCGGCGGCGACGATCTCCTCTCCGAGGATCGAGTGGCGTTGCATGTCGTCGTATTCCGCCGCGGTCAGCGCACCGGGCTTGGTGAGGATCGCATCGGGGATCCCGATCTTCCCGACGTCGTGAAGCAGTCCCGCCAGGCGCATCTGCGCGATCAGCTGGGGTGTGAGGTCGAGTTCGGTGGCGATCAGGGCACAGAGCTCCGCCACGGTTTGGCAGTGGCTTCGGGTATACGAGTCCTTGGCATCGACGGCGAGGGCCAGTGCGGTCGAGAGACTGCTGATGTGCTCGGCGTCGCGAGCCGCGTCAGGGGCCACGAGCGCGGGCTGGAGGCCGGGCGAATACAGCGTCACCGCGCGAAGCTCCCGTTTGCCGGCGATCAGAGCGAGATCGGCTTCGCGAATGATGCTGTCAGCCGGCTTTGCGCCGTCGCCGTCGGAGATCCCGGCGGTGACATCGATCCCACGTGGCGCGAGCGCGGATTGGAGGCGCTGGGCCGCCTCGAGCCCATCCCATGCGACGGCGTCGGGGAGGATCACGGCGAACTCATCTCCGCCGACGCGGTAGGCGCGGTCGGCGCCGCGGAACGTCGTGCCCAGGGCGTCAGCGAGCGCCTGCAGGCGTTCATCGCCGGCCTGGTGCCCATGGGTGTCGTTCACCGTCTTGAGATTGTTGAGGTCGAGCATGACCAGCGCCAGCCGGCCACCGGCGCGAGCCTGGCTGTGCAGGTCGCGGGCGAGGTCTTCCTGAAACGCGCGGTGGTTGCGCAGCTCGGTCAGGGAATCGGTCAGCGCGGCACTGGCCAGGCGCGCGATCTCGGCCCGGTGTCCGACGGCCACGCGACGACGCAAGCCCAGCAGGATCAGCGCGAACCCGGCAAGCAACATCAGCCCGGCCGCGAACGCGATCGTGATCGCGGTCCGAGCGGAAGCCGTACGGTCGCGCAGCCGGGCTGCTCCGCGAAGCGCCTGACGGCCCGATTGGGCGCTGCGGGCAAAGACCGCGGTTTCGATCGCGCCGAAGATGGGATCGACGATCTGGTGGTCGTAGTGGAGGACCAGCGGCGTGTTGTGGGCGTCGACCGCGACGAACATCTCCTCACTTGCTCGTGCGTAGAGGCGTTGCTCGCTGGCGAGATGCGTCACGAGCTGCTGCGTACCGGGTGCTCGATCGATGCGGCCGATCGCGACCAGGTCGTGGTTCAGATTGCTCTCGGAGTCGGTGTGCAGCTGCGCGACGGCTCGGCTTGGCTCGAGTCGATACTTGCGCTCCAGCGACTCCTCCTGACCGACCCAGAAGCGTGCGTCACCGTAGAGCTGGCCCAGGCGCGTCCCGCGCTGCGCGCCGGCGGCCCGTCCCGCCAGATCGCTGTCGGTCAGCAGCGAGAAGCCGGCCAGGAAGCACAGCACCGCCAGCAGACCGCCCACGCACGCGCGTGCGATCCAACGGTTGGCTTCGGAGCCGTCCGGTGGACGATTGCCGACAACTGGGTGGGCCCTGCGACGCATGGCTGGCTCCGATATGGACGTCCTGACGTGTTTGCATCGGCATTCCAGGGTCGCGAGTCAAGCGAGACGATCCACGAACGGACGCCCCGCGTCAGCTGGCCAGGGTCGCCTGCGGCACCGACGAAATAATTCGCCTTGACAATTTTATTCGTCGGTGAGAAGCTGCGTGCCATGCACGAC
Source organism: uncultured Solirubrobacteraceae bacterium (assembly GCA_963744845.1). Lineage (GTDB taxonomy): Bacteria > Actinomycetota > Thermoleophilia > Solirubrobacterales > Solirubrobacteraceae > Palsa-465. The sequence goes on along the minus strand of CAVUVE010000001.1, from coordinate 295,564 downwards.
GTCACCGTCATCGATGACCCCGCCGCCGCCGAGGCGTCGCTGGATCCGATTCGCGCCCGCCTGCTCGCCGAGTTGGCCGAGCCCGGATCCGCCAGTACGCTCGCCGCGCGCGTCGGGCTCACCCGCCAGAAGGCGAACTACCACCTGCGGGCGCTGGAGAGCCATGGCCTGGTGGAGCTCGTCGAGGAGCGGCGCAAGGGCAACTGCACCGAGCGCGTGCTCCAGGCGACGGCCGCGGCCTACGTGATCTCGCCGAGCGCCCTCTCGGCGGTCGCGCCCGATCCGTCACGGGAGCCCGACCAGCGCTCCGCGCGCTGGCTGCTCGCCCTCGCGGGGCGCATGGTCCGCGAGGTCGGCGAGCTCATCACCGGCGCGAGCGCGGCCGGCAAGCCCCTCGCGACCCTCGGCATCGACAGCGAGGTCCGCTTCGCGTCCGCGCGGGACCGGGCGGCCTTCGCCGTCGAGCTCGCCAGCGCCGTCAACGGCCTCGTCGCCAAGTACCACGACGAGGCCGCCCCGGCCGGCCGCGAGCACCGATTCGTCGTCGCCCTCCATCCAACCAGCACCCACACGAAGGAGCGCCAGCCATGAGCCGTGAGTTCGAGATCATCCGCGAGGTCGACCTGCCCGCTTCCCCGGACGACGTCTGGACTGCGATCACGGCTGACACGGCCGCTTGGCAGTTTCCGACCGGGATGGAGGTTCCCGCCGGCGCCGAGCCCCCCGAGGGGGCGCCGGTCACGACCTGGGACCCACCGCATCGCCTCGTGGTCCGCATGGAGTCGCCCGACGGGACCTTCAACGCCCTCGACTACGCGATCGAGGCCCGGGCGGGCGGAACGGCGCACCTGCGCTACGTCCACAGCGGGATCCTCGCCGACGAGTGGGAGGACCAGTACGACGCGATCGACGGGCATACCGACTTCTACCTGCATACGCTGGGGCAATACCTCGAGCACTTCAACGGCCGGCCGGCCACCTACGTCGGCCAGCCGTCCTCCGGCATCGAGGGGCCCGAGGCGGCCGGCAGCCCGGACGCGATGGACGTGCTGCGAGCCGCCCTCGGCCTGTCCGCGGACGCGGCGGTGGGCGATGCCGTCCACGCCTCGCTCGGCGACGCCGGGACGCTTGACGGCGTCATCGATTACGCGACGCCGCAGTTCCTGGGCGTCCGCACCTCCGAGGGCCTGTATCGCTTCTTCGGTCGTAACCACTTCGGCGGCGTCGTCGGGATGAGCGCGCACCTGTTCGACGCCGGCGTTGACGCGGCGGCTCGCGAGGCGGCGCTCAAGGGGTGGCTGGACGGCGTCTACGCATCGGAGACACCGCGGGCTCCCGCGGTCGTCGAGACGGACTAGCGGCGGTAGCGGCTGCCGGTCTGCGAACGGCGATACAGCCAGACGAGCAGCATCGAGAAGAGCACCGACAGCAGCAGCCCCGCCCCGTGGCGATGAAGCACGTACCACGAGAACAGGCCGGCGACAAACGTGCCGGCTAGGCCGACGAGCGCCGTCATCCCGAGTCCCATCGGATCGGGCCCGGGCAGCAGCAGGCGCGCCAGGGCGCCGACGATCAGCCCGATGAAGAACAGGAGGATGAGGTAGACAAGCAGGCCCACGGCTGCCCTCTACCCCGACCCCAGCTGCGCGAACCGAAATCCTCTCCGATCAACCGTCGGCAGTGGCCCGCGAGTCCCAGAGCAGATGCCGCTCCTCGAACGTGAGCAGCCGCCACTTCTCGGTCGTCGGCTGCCACACGTACACGTGCACGTCGACGATGCTGCGCACGCCGTTGAGGACCTCGATCGCCGTTCGGGCGTCGGCGTGCTCGGTGAGAACCTCTCGCGTGACGACGTTGACGATCTTGAACGATCGGGGCCGCCGAGGCTCCGGAGCAGGTTCCGTCCTGGGGTGTCGCGGCGGGGGCACGAACAGTGGCTGGGACTGCTCCGACGGCTTGCGGAGCACGGTGTCGAGCGGCACCATCGTCGCGCCCGTGCCCTTGGTGCTCGTATCCAATACCCAGGTCTTTCCCATGATCTTCGTCCTATCGCGTTCGCCGGATGCTCCTCGGTTCACCGGCGACAGCGTGCCGTCACGGCGTCGTTTCACCGCCACGGCGTGGGCTTTTTGAGGACTCGCGCGGCGCGTAACTCACGTCGCCCAGGAGGGCTCCGCGGGCCGCGACCGAGGCGACACATTTTAGCGCGCGGTGTGTCCGCAGACCGCGGGCTAATCGGAGGCTATTGACCCCTTCGCATGCTGCCGATACGTGGGTATGCGCGAACCGTCGTCCGTTGTGCCTGGCTGGCGGAGGATCCTATTGCCCTCCGTCCTGGCGGCGCTGCTTCCGTTCGTTCTCATCTGGCTGCCTCCGGCGCGATGGCACGATGGCCTGCTGGGCGCTGCCGGCGTATTGACCCTACTGATCATCGCCGTCGCCGTGCGCGCCCCGTGGGGCCGTCTGCCCGATTGGGCGCCGTGCGCGCTTGCTTTCTCCTACCTGCTCGTGGTCGCTCTCCTGCGGGCGGCCGGCGGCCCTTCCGGGGTGGCATCGATGGTCCTGCTGCCGGTGTTCTGGGTCGGACTCTGCGGGACGCGGCGCCAGCTGTGGTGCGTGCTCGGCGGGGTGATGTTGATCTTCGCCGTTCCGCTCGTCGTGGTGGGCGGAGCGGACTATCCGCCGAGTGCCTGGCGGGCCGGGATCCTGTTCCTCGTCCTGTCGGCGATCATCGGGATGACGATGAACGCGCTCGTGTCGCGCGTCCGCGATCAGGAACGCGTGCGCGATCACCTTCTGCATCGCCTCGACATGCTCGCCCATACCGATGCTCTCACCGGACTGCCCAACCGGCGCGCCTGGGACGCCGAGGTCGACCGCAGCCTCGCGCGCGCTCGCCGCACCGATGACGCGCTCAGCGTCGCCATCATCGACATCGACAGCTTCAAGGCGATCAACGATCTGCAGGGCCATTCCGGAGGCGATCGGCTGCTCATGGATGTCGCGCATCGCTGGCCCCACGCGCTGCGTCCCGACGACGTGCTGGCGCGGATCGGCGGCGACGAGTTCGCGGTCCTGCTGCCGGCGTGCACCGCGGCCCAGGGCCCCGAGGTCCTCGAGCGCCTCCGAGCCCGAATGCCGACGCCGACGACGTGCTCGGTCGGATTCGCGACGTGGGACGGCGCCGAGCCTGCCGAGCGGCTCATGGTGCGAGCCGATACCGCGCTCTACGACGCCAAGCGCGCCGGGCGCGATCAGTTCGCGGTGCCGAGCGCCTCCGTCCTGTGACGATTTCGCGCCCCGCTCAGGGCTTCGGGCTGTCGCAGACCGCGGCGTGCAGCTCGGCGGTGAGCTGAGCGATGTCCTCGGTGAGCCTGGTGTTCTGTTTGAGCAGCGCCAGGTGTTGCTCGGCCAGGGCACGTTCGCGTCTCACGACCTCGGTCTGACGGTCCTCGAACTCGCGTTCGCGCGCCACGTCGGTGTCGTGGTGTTCTTGGATAGCCGCGTCGCGGAGCTTGTCGCGTTCGGCCTGGCGCGTCTGTGCGAGGAGGATCAGCGGCGCTGCATAGGCAGCCTGCGTCGAGAAGGCGAGATTCAGCAGGATGAACGGATACGGATCCCATCGCAGGCTGACGGCGGCGGCGTTCACCGCGATCCACAGGACGACCAGAACGGTCTGTCCGATGATGAAGCGGGGCGTACCGAAGAAGCGCGCGAAGCGCTCGGCGAGGACGCCGAAGCGGTCGTTGCCGAACGCTCCGTGGTGGACGAAGCGGCGGGGAGAGTCTGACGACATGCGCCTCCTTTGTGCTGCGCGGGGGGTCAGCTCACGGCTTGCCGGCCGCGTCTGGATGCTTGGGGAGCAGGCGATGACCATCGACGACAGCGGCGGCGAGGTCGATGAGCTTTCGGTTGTCGATGCGCGAGCGCTCGCGCAGCATCTCAAAGGCGCGGGCCTCGTCGACGGAGTGGCGCTCCATGAGGATGCCCTTGGCTCGCTCGGTCAGGGCCCGGCGGCCAAACGCGCCCTCGAGCTCGTGATATTCGGCAAAGCGGCGCAGCACGATGTCGATCGAGCTTTGCCATTCGTCGACATCGTCGTCGGAGATGTGGGCGAACACTCCTCGTTTGGACGCCTCTTTGACGAACGCGGGGTCAGGAGCGTGGAGCAGCACGATCACCGGGCAGGCGGCCTCGCGGACGATCTTCTCGATCAGTCCGAGCGCATGCTCAGAGCTCGCGCCGAGGCCGACGAGGGCGACATCGGGTCGTTCTCGCCCGGTCACGGTCCCGACGTCGTCGATCTCGATCTCGCGGGCGATCACCTCGTGGCCCAGTGCCACGACGATCGGGACCACGAGCTCGAGGCGGTCCTTGCGCTCGTTGGCGATCAACACGCGCAGATGCTCGGCCGTGTCCGGACGTGACTCCACGAGGCAATTCTAAATCGGGCTCGCCCGTCCACTGCGCACGAGCGGTCGCGTGAGCGGAGTACGATTCGTCATGGTCGCGCCCTAACTCTCGGCAGGCCAGCCGTTCCGGCTCCAACCACTTGGCCGGCGTGGACCGTTGATCGGATCGATCAGCGTTGACAGACGCCCAGGAGCCGCTCGATGCAGTCCTTCGCCCAAGCCACTGCGCACCCCAGACGCGAACGAGCCGGGAATCGCCCGGGCTGCGCCCGATATCGTGCAACCCGACCCCAGAACGGCGGTGTAAGAGATGAACGATGGTGAGATCAAAGAGCTGGTCGTCCGATTGTCACGTCCCCACGCGTCGGGTGGCGTTGTCATCGAGCGCGCGGCGATCCTCGCCGACGGCGCGGATTTCCCGGCGGTCATGGACTGGATCACCGCCCACGCCGGCAAGCCGGACGCGGTCGTCACGGCGCCGGCATCGCGGGGCCTGCACGGCCCGCGGATGAACGACACCAATCCCCGGATCTCGCCGACGCCGCTGCGCTTCGTGCTGCCGACCGGCGCGCTCGACTGAGACCGCGCTGACGCTGATCAGCTGGGTCCGGCGTTTGCGCCCAGTCCGTTCAGCCACTGGCGCATCGATCGTCCGGCGGGGGTGACCTGACCCTCCTCATAGCCGGTCGTGGCTCGCGCCAGGGTCACGCCGTTCACGGTGGACCAGCCGTACTCGATGGCGGTTCCCGCGGCGGCGAAGCGAGCGATGACCTGACCCTGTTGCAGGATCGAGCCCGGCCGAGCGATGGCGGTGATCTGCTCGGCCACATACTGCACCCGCCCGGCGTCCGGGCCGGCCAGCAGTTCGAAGTAGACGAGCGGCTGCCCGGCGTACCAGTCGGGGATGATGGCCAGGATCTTGACGGCGGAGGGAGCCAGGATCGGCGCTCCCACGGCCATCGTGGCGTCGACTCCCTGGTCGGTGCGCTCCCAGCGTGTCACGTACTGCAGCGGATCGACGTACGTCCCGTTGGTCACCGGCGCCGCGATCAGCTCGAGGCGCAGCTCAGAGCGGACCTGGCTGAGCGAGGGGGCGTGGGCGTGGGGATCGCCCACGGGATCTTGCGGAGTGACCGCCGAGGCGTGCTGGCCGGCGCTCGGCTCGATCGCCTGCGGCCGCGCCTTCGGAGCTCCCCCGGTGCTCGGGTCGCCGCTGCGCCCGGGCGCGGTGCTGCTCAGCCCGGCCGACGATCCACAACCGACGAGGCCCAGCGTCACCAGCACCGGCGCGGCGCGGACCCGGAGCCACGCGAGGCGGTCGCGCACGCCAGTCCACGTGAGATCCATACGGCAACATTGCCACGAACCCGACGGGGGCGAGCCGTCCGGGCCCGCCGCCACCGGCGGTGTGTGATCCTCTCATCCACACCGATGCCCTCGACTCAGGAGACGACTCCGGCATGACGCGCAAAGCCGACTTCAACGCAGAGGAATGGGAACGCGTCGTCCGGGGACCGGTGCTGGCCGGACTGCGGGTGATCGCCGCGGACCGGGGCGGGACCGTGCGCGAGAGCATGTCGATGGGGCGCGTCTACGCCGAAGCGCGCGCCCAGCACGGCGAGAGCGAGCTGCTCGATGAGATCGTCGCCAGCCCGCCGCAGCTGGACCCGCGTCAGCTGGGCTCGCCGCAGGCCCTACAGAGCACGACGCTGGAGGGTCTGGTCGAGGCGGTACGGATCCTCGAAGCGAGGGCGACGCCGGAGGAGGTCGACGGCTACCGGCGGTTCGTGCTCGGCCTGGCCGAGCGCGTCGCCCAGGCCCACAAGGAGGGCGGCTTCCTCGGGATCGGCGGCAAGGAGATCAGCGACGAGGAGCAGCGCGCCCTCGACGAGATCGTCGCCGCCCTCGGCGGCACCCCCTGAGGTCGGCGAGCAGCTTTACCGGGGCGACGACCGCCTCGCCGACGCCGCCGCTACTGCGGCAGCTCGACGAAGTCGAACCAGTAGTCCTTGAGGTGGCGCATGACGTCGACGAGGCCGGCGTGGGTGACCGGCTTGGCGATGAATGAGCTCGCCCCCGCGCAGTAGCAGCGCGACACGTCCTCGGAGTCCTTGGAGGTCGTCAGCACGACCACCGGAATCTCGCACAGCTCCTCGTCGGCCTTGATCTCGCTCAGCGCCTCGCGCCCATCCTTGCGGGGCATGTTGAGGTCGAGGACGATGATCCCGGGCCGGTCGTTGGCGAGGCGGCGCTCCTGATCACGGAGGTAGTCGAGCAGGTGCTGGCCGTCGACGACGAACCGGATCTCGCCGTCGAGGCCGGCGTCCTCGAAGGCGTCTCGCGCCAGATCGCGATCGTCCTCGTCGTCGTCTGCCATCAGGATCGTCAGCCGCTCGGGTCGAGTATGAGTCGTCACAGTTCTGCCTCTGGTTTCCGGTGGGACGCGGGTGCGCGGCGCACATGATGGCACCTGACGGACCCGGAGGCGAGCCCTCACCCGCGACCCCTCAACCGACCCCTCCGGCGACACGCTCGGGCAAGCCGGCCGTAATCTCCAGCACCTTGCAATAAGGGCCGGCTCGGAATACGGTCCGCCGGTGTTCTGGGCGTCGTTGAGCCGGCCCGAAAAGCGCACCCTGATGACCATGGGCGCTGTCGTCGGCGCCCTGCACGTCATCGGCTGGGGGATGCTCGTCGTGCTCGTGGCGCCCAGCCACTACCACCTGGGCGCCACCGGCGTGTTCACCGTTGGCGTCGGCGTGACCGCCTACACGCTCGGCATGCGCCACGCCTTCGACGCCGACCACATCTCGGCGATCGACAACACGACCCGCAAGCTGATGTCCGAGGACAAGCGTCCGCTGAGCGTCGGGCTGTGGTTCTCGCTCGGTCACTCGACGATCGTGTTCGCACTCGCCTTTGCGCTCTCGATCGGCATCCGGTCGCTCGCCGGCCCGGTCACCCACGGCGGCTCGGCGCTGCACCGCGTCACCGGATCGATCGGGATGCTCGTCTCCGGCGGCTTCCTGTACCTGATCGCCGCCATCAACATCGTCATCCTGTTCGGGATCGTGCGGGTGTTTCGCGAGATGCGGACCGGCCGCTACGACGAGGCCGCGCTCGAGGAGCAGCTGCGCAAGCGCGGGTTGATGAACCGGCTGCTCGGCCGGCTGACCCGCGCGGTGACCCGGCCCGCGCAGATGTATCCCATCGGTCTGCTCTTCGGCCTCGGGTTCGACACCGCCACCGAGGTGGCGCTCCTCGTCCTCGCCGGCGGCGCCGCCGGCGCGGGGCTCCCGTGGTACGCGATCCTGTGCCTGCCGATCCTGTTCGCCGCCGGGATGTCCCTGCTCGACGCGATCGACGGCTCGTTCATGAACTTCGCCTACGGTTGGGCGTTCTCCAAGCCGGTGCGCAAGGTCTTCTACAACATCACGATCACCGGGCTCTCGGTGGCGGTCGCGCTCGTCATCGGGACGATCGAGCTCGGCGGGCTCCTGGCCCGGCACCTCGCTCTCTCCGGAGCCTTCTGGGGCTGGCTGGAGAACATCGACCTCAACCTGCTCGGCTTCGTGATCGTCGGCATGTTCGTCGCCACGTGGGCGGTCGCGCTGACGATCTGGCGCTACGGGCGCATCGAGGAGCGATGGTCGGCGCACCTCCGGGATGTCCGCCGGACGGGCTCCCGCGCATGACGGTCGCCCCCGACGTTCCCCGCCTGGCCGTCGCCGACCCGACGGAGGCGATCCGCCGCCTGCGCGAGTCCGGCCTGCGCCTCTCCACCGCCCGGCGGCTGATCATCGAGGCGCTGTTCGCGGCCGATGGGCCGGTCTCGGCCCCCCAGCTCGCGCTTGAGCTGTCCCTCGACGAATCGTCCGTGTACCGCAACCTGGAGCTGCTCGAGCGCCAGGGCCTGACCCGCCACGTCCACCTCGGGCACGGTCCCGGCCTGTACGCGCTCGTCGGCCGCGACGACGGTGAGTACCTGTACTGCGAGCGCTGCGCCCGGGTCACGCTGCTCGCCCCCGCCGAGCTCGACTCGGTGCGCGCCGAGATCCGCGAGCGCTTCGGCCACCACGCCCGCTTCACCCATTTCGCGATCGTCGGGCTGTGCGACGCGTGCGCCCGGGCGGCTCCCGGCGCGCCGGCGACCCACGCGCACCATCACCATTAGCGTCGGCGCACGCGCACTGCGGCCTGTCCCGGCCGGTAGCCGGGACAGGTGGCGCGAACTCGCCAGCGGCCGAGCGAGCGCAGCCGGACATGGAGCGTCGCCCGCCCCCGTCGCCCGGTGCGGGCATGCGCGTGGCTGACCGAGACCCGGGCGCCGTTCACCGCGGTCACCCGCCCGCCGAGCACCGCTTGCACCCGCACGTGCAGCGCCCGCCGGACGCCGCGCGCCACCCGCCGAGGCGAGACCGTGACCCGCAGAGCCGGCGCCGGGCACGAGCCTGCGGACGTTCCCGACGGCGCCACCAGCACGCTCACCGCCGCCGCCCCCGGACAGGCGGCGATGCGCAGGACCGGGTCTCCCAGGACGGCGGGCAGGACGCGGCCGCCGCTCACCCGCGCGACGAAGCCGTGGGGGTACTCGCTGGCCGGCACCGCGACGTCGGTCTCGCTGTCGGCCGGAAACGATCCCCCGCCCGCTGCCCGCGCGGTGATGTAGTGCAGCGCGAACGTCTGGCTGGCCGCGTCGTAGCCGTAGCTCTGCGGCGTGCCGGCCACGACCTGGGGGTAGGGCGCAGCGAGCAGGGCGAGCCGGTCGGCCTCGACGTTGGCGCCGGTCGGCGGCTGCTTGGCGCTGAGCACGAGCGCCTGCTGGGCACCCGGCCCGGCGGTCGTCGGATCGTCGCCGGTATAGGCCCACTCCAGCCAACCGACCATCGCGTGTGACGCCCGGGCGAGCATCGCCGACAGGTTGATCGGGTCGCGGTGGGCTCCCCATTCGGTCATCAGCAGACCGTCGCCGGTGGCCGCCGATCGCGCTTGGGCATTGGCGAAGACGAGGTCGTCGAAGGCATCACACCCGGCGTTGGCGTTGCTGTCGCCGTTGGTGTCCTCGGCCAGGCAGTAATCGTGAAACGCGAACACGGCGCGGGGATCGCCGAGCGGCGGCAGCTGGGTGTCGGCGCCGTTGTTGAACAGCACGTTGGGCTCGTAGAGGATGAGGGTGCGGGGGTCGACGGCGCGGATGGCATGGTCGACGCGGGCATCGAATGCTCCCAGCTCGGCGTCGAAGGTCGGGCAGCCGGCGGGCTGCGCGCATGCCTGCCAGCCGGTGCCCGGAAACGGCTCGTTGAGCAGCTCGTCGCCGGCGACGTTGGGGTCGGCGGCGAACCGCTGCGCGACGTGAGCCCAGGCGGCGGCGTAGCGATCCTGCAGGCCGACCCCGCCCGGACCCGCGGCGTTGGCGAAGAACTGGTCCAGCGCGTGCTGGAGGGCGGGGTTGGCCAGGTAGTTGCCGGGAAAGCCGAGCGATGGATTGGGCAGGCCGCCGTCCTGAATCGCCCAGTCGGGGAAGCCCTCGCCCTGAAAGCGCTCATTGAGCAGGTCCTGATGGAAGTCGAGAATCGACACGATGCCGTGGCTGCCGAGCATGTCGACGGTCTGTCGGATGTGATCGAGATAGCCGTCGTCGAAGACCCCGGGTGACGGCTCGAGCGCCTTCCAGATGATTCCGACGCGCACCGCGTTGAAGCCGTTGGCGGCGAGGAAGGTCGCGTCGTCGTCGCCGAAGCCATCGGCCGACGGGTAGTAGGGGGCGAGCTTGTAGACCTCGTTGAGGCCGTGGAGCGTGACGACCCGCCCCGCGGCGTCGGTCAGCCACCGCCCGGCGTGACCGAGGGGCAGCTGCGGCCCGGGGCCGGCGGCCGCGCGCGCGGTCGCGCCTGCGCCGAGCGCGGCCGCGATCGTGAGCACGATGAGCAGGCGGCGCACGCTCACCGCCGGGGGTCGACGTGGATCTTGGGGCCCGGACCGGCCTCGGGCGGGCGCCGGCCGGCGAGCACGTCCGAGACGTCGCCGAGACCGACGGTGGCCGCCACCAGGGGACGGGGGTCGACGTCACCGGCCGCGTAGCCGTCGATCGTGGCCGCCAGCGCCGGCGAGCCGCTCAGCACCCCGACGGCGGTGACATCCTTGAGCACCATCGTGCGAGTGTCGATGACGCTCGGCGTGCTGGCAAGTCCGATGTAGACGACGCGCCCGCCCGGCTCCACCAGGTCCAGGGCGAGCGCCGGCAGCGCCTCGGCAGTGGAGGCGTCGATCACCGCGTCAAAGGCGAGCGGGGCAGCTCCGCCGCCGTCCACGCGCCATCGAGCCCCAGCTGACGGGCGAACGCCAGCGACGGCTCGGTGTTGCCGAGGACGTGGACCTCGGCCCCGGCGGCCCGGGCAAAGCCGGCGGCGAGCAGGCCGATCGTTCCCGGCCCGAGCACGAGCACGCGCGACCCCGGGCTCGCCTGCGCTCCCCGGGCGGCCCGCAGGGCATTGGCGCCCGGCTCCACCATCGCCCCGGCGGCATCGTCGACGGCGTCGGGGAGGCGGTGCAGCGAGGTCACCGGCACGGCCAGCTGCTCGGCCAGCGCGCCCGGCCGCCCGTTGCGGATCCCGACCTCGGTGCGGTCCTCGCACACGTGCTGGCGACCGGACCGACAGCGCGGGCAGTGTCCGCACCCGAGCATCGTGTCGCCGACGACCCGGCGGCCGAGCCAGTCCGGGTCGACATCCTCGCCGGCGTCGACGACGACCCCGCACCACTCGTGGCCGAGGCGCATCGGATAGGCGGCGTGGCCGTCGTGCAGGTAGGCCATATGCCCGGTGTAGAACTCCACGTCGGTCCCGCACACCCCGACGCGGGCGACGTCGATGACGAGCTCGCCCGGCGCCGGGCTCGGCGGCTCGACGTCCTCGACCGAGCACACGCCCGGGCCGGTCATGACGAGCGCCCTCATGTCCCGGCCCACAGAACGCGCTCGCGCTCGGCGTCACAGAGCGGCCGCACGGCCAACTCATACGCTCGCTCGGAGGCGACGAGGACGCTAGGCTCGCTCACGCGTCAATCGTAAGGTCGGAGGGGATCCATGTCTTCGCAGCGCAGCTCGCACTGGTACGCCGGGGATGATCGCAACGGGTACATCCATCGCGCGTGGATGCGCCGTGGCCTGCCCAACCACGCCTTCGACGGCCGGCCGCACATCGCGATCGCCAACACCGCCTCGGACCTCACGCCCTGCAACTCGCATCTCAACGAGGTCGCCGAGTCGGTCAAGCAGGGCGTCTACGAGGCCGGCGGCATTCCCATGAACCTCCCGGTCGTCTCCCTCGGCGAGACGCTCGTGCGGCCGACGGCGATGCTGTGGCGCAACATGGCGGCGATGGCCGCCGAGGAGATGCTGCGCGCCAATCCGATCGACGGCGCCGTCCTGCTCGGCGGCTGCGACAAGACGATCCCCGCGCTGCTGATGGCGGCGGCCTCCGTCGACCTGCCGTCGGTCGTGCTGCCCGGCGGCCCGATGCTCTCGGGAACGTTTCGCGGCGTCCCGCTCGGCTGCGGCACCGACGTGTGGAAGCTCTCGGAGGAGGTCCGCGCCGGCCGGCTCTCGCGGGAGCAGTTCATGGCCTCGGAGTCCTCGATGATCCGCAGCCGCGGCCACTGCAACACGATGGGCACGGCGTCGACGATGGCGGTGGTGGCCGAGGCGCTCGGCACGACCCGTCCCGGGATCGCGGGCACGCCGGCGGCCGACAGCCGTCTGCTGGCGGCGGCGCACGAGACCGGCCGCCTCGCCGTGGAGATGGCGCATGAGGGCCGCCGGCCGAGCGACTTCCTCAGCCGGGGCTCGTTTCTCAACGCGATCGTCGCCCTCGCCGCGACCGGCGGCTCCACCAATGCCGTCATCCACCTTCTCGCCATCGCCGGCCGGCTCGGGATCGAGCTGGACCAGGACGACTTCGACCGGGTCGGCGCGGGCGTGCCGCTGCTCGTCGACCTCCAGCCGGCGGGCCGCTTTCTCATGGAGGACTTCCATCGCGCCGGGGGCCTGCTGGCGGTCCTGCGCGAGGTGCAGGACCTGCTCGATCCCGAGGCGCTCACGGTCACCGGCCGCCCGCTCGTCGACTACCTGACCGACGACGTCGAGATCTGGGATCCCGAGGTCATCCGCACCCGCGCTGAGCCGCTGCAGCCGGAGGCGGGGATCGCGATCCTCTACGGGTCGCTGGCCCCCGGCGGCGCCGTGATCAAGCCGGCGGCCGCCTCGCCGCACCTGCTCAAGCATCGCGGCCGGGCCGTCGTGTTCGACTCGATCGAGGACTTCAACGCGCGCATCGACGACCCCGATCTCGACGTCGACGCCGATTCGGTGCTCGTGCTGCGCGGCTGTGGCCCCAAGGGCTATCCGGGCATGCCCGAGGTGGCCAACCTGCCCCTGCCGCCCAAGCTGCTCGAGCAGGGCGTGCTGGACATGGTCCGCATCTGCGACGGGCGGATGAGCGGCACCGCCTACGGCACGGTCGTCCTGCACGTCTCGCCCGAGGCGGCGGCCGGCGGGCCTCTCGGCCTCGTGCGCACCGGCGACCCGATCGTCCTCGACGTCGAGGCTCGCCGCCTCGACATCGATGTCCCCGCCGAGGAGCTGGCCGCCCGCGAGCCGGCCGCGGCCGCCACCGACGCGTTCGCCAAGCCGGCACGGGGCTGGCAGAGCCTGTACGTCTCCACCGTCCAGCAGGCGAACACCGGCGCCGACCTTGACTTCCTCGTCGGCGCCAGCGGCGATCAGGTCACGCGCGAGTCGCACTGAGCTCACCCGGCTGCGAGGTGTGCCTCCAGGGATGACCCGGCGACGAGTTCTCCGAGCTGGAGCACCGCCCAGATCCGCTCGCGATCGAGCAGCACCTCGGGCGCCTTGAGCACGTCGCCGTCGACGACGACGAGATCGGCGAGCCGGCCCGGGCGCACGGTGCCGATCACGTCGGCCAGTCCGATCGCCTCCGCGCCCACCGCCGTTGCCGCCCGCAGCGCGTCGGTCACCGGCAACCCGTGGTGGATCATCCGCACGAGCTCCAGTGCGGTGTCCTCGCCCGAGACCCCGCCGCGGTCAGAGCCCAGCCCGATCGCGACGCCGGCCTCCCGCGCCGCCCGCATGCTCTGCGTCCCCTGCTCGAGGTTGTAGGTGGCCAGCTCCACCAGCCGCCCGAGCATGTGCGGATCGGGAGTCGCGTCGGCCGGATCGACCGCCTCGTTGATGCCCGCCATCCAGTAGTAGCCGCCGAGCGTCGGGATCAGCACCTGGCCGCCGGCCGCCATGCGCTCGAGCAGCTCGGGGCGCTGGTTGAGGTACATGCCGTGCTCGATCGTGTCCATCCCGTGGTCGATCGCCGCCGCCGTCCCGTCGAGCCCCTCGACATGGGCGGCCACGCGCACGCCCATCCGGTGCGCCTCGGAGACGAGCGCGGCGAACTCCTCGTCGGTCAGCTGCGTCGGGTCGGGATCCTCCAGCTCGTTGGAGCGCGCCCCGGTCGTCATCACCTTGATGAAGTCGGCGCCCTCGCGCAGCTGCTCGCGCACGGCCCGGCGTATGTCGTCGGGCCCGTCGGCCTCGCGGTACATCGTCCCGTAGAACCGTCCGCCGGGGGCGGTCGCCGAGATGATCAGCCCGCACGTCAACAGCCGCGGCCCGCGGAAGGCGCCGTAGCGCATCGCCTGGCGGGCCTCCTGCGGCTGGTGGTCCTGGGAGCCGACGTTGCGCAACGTGGTCACGCCCATGCGCAGGGTGTCGCGGAGCCCCGCCTGCAGGAAATGGGCGCTTGTCCCGGGCAGCAGCGGCTCGGCGCCCTTGTCGACTTCGGGCTGGCGCCCCTGCACGTGGATGTGGAGGTTGATGAGGCCGGGGATCACCATCCGACCGCCGAGGTCGATCACCCGGGCGTCCTCGGGGGCCCCGTCGCCGGCCCCGCCGACGTGCTCGATCACGCCGTCGGCCACGAGCAGCGCTGCGTTCTCCCGCACCGGGGCCCCGGTCCCGTCCCACAGCCGGGCACCGGTCAGCCACTGACGCCCCGGGGCGGGCGGCGGGGCGGCGAGCAGCGACGGGTGGCGGTGCGCCATGGACAGCACGCTACCGCCGCGCGCCACCGTCAGGCACTATTCAGCGCCGTGTCGCCCGACCCAGCCACCCCCGGAGCCGACTCCACCCACAGCGCGCGGCTGCTCATCTCCTGCCCGGACGGGCCGGGGATCGTCGCCGCCGTCGGCTCGTTTCTGTTCGAGTCGGGCGCCAACATCATCACCTCCGACCAGTACTCGACCCACCCCGAGCGCGGCTCGTTCTTCATGCGGGTCACGTTCTTCTTGCCGGGGCTGTCCGAGAACCGGGCGTCGTTCGTCCAGGCCTTCGATGAGCTCGCCCAGCGCTTCGCCATGGACTGGCGGATCTCCTATGCCGGCGAGCCGCAGAAGGCGATCCTCATGGCGTCGCGCGAGGACCACTGCCTCACCGATCTGTTGTGGCGCCATCGCCGCGGCGAGCTCGACATGGACCTGCTCGGCGTCATCTCCAACCACGACGACCTGCGCCCCGACGTCGAGACGCTCGGCATCCCCTACCACCACATCCCCGTCACCCGCGACACCAAGCCGGCGGCCGAGGCGGCGGCGCTCGAACTGATCGCCGGTCGCGCCGACGTCGTCGTGCTCGCCCGTTACATGCAGATCCTCTCCGGCGACTTCTTGAGCCGCGCCGGCTGTCCGGTGATCAACATCCACCATTCGTTTCTTCCGGCGTTCGCTGGGGCAGGGCCCTACCAGCGCGCCCACGAGCGCGGTGTCAAGCTGATCGGCGCCACCGCGCACTACGTCACCGAGGAGCTCGACGCCGGCCCGATCATCGACCAGGACGTGCAGCGCGTCGGCCACGACGACTCGATCGAGGACCTCATCCGGGTGGGGCGCGACGTCGAGCGCGTCACCCTCGCCCGCGCGCTGCGCAGCCACCTCGATGACCGCGTGCTCGTCCACGACGGGCGGACGATCGTCTTCTGACGATGGCTTCCGAGGTGATCCATGTCGGCGCCGTGAGCGTGCGCTTCCTCGTCGAGGCCGAGGAGTCGGGCGGCACCGTAGCCATGTTCGAGCTGATGATCCCGGCCGACGCTCGGGTGCCCGCACCCCACAGCCATGACGCCTACGAGGAGACGATCTACGGCCTGGAGGGCACCTCGACGTGGACGGTCGACGGCGCGACGGTTGACCTCGAGCCGGGGCGGGCCCTGTGCATTCCCCGGGGAGCGATCCACGCCTTTGACAACCGCGGCGATGTCGACGTCATGGCGCTGGCCGTGATCACACCGGGGATCCTCGGTCCCGACTACTTCCGCGAGGCCGGTGCCGTACTCGCCGCCGCCGGCGGCGGGCCGCCGAACTTCGCCGACCTCAGCGAGGTCATGCGCCGTCACGGCCTCACTCCCGCCCCGCGTCCTTAGGAAACCGTCACCTTCACGATCCGGCTGTAGGCGGTCGTGCCGGCCACGCCCACCGGCAGGAACGGGTCGCTGACCGGGAACTGGTAGGCGAGGCGCAGGTTTCCGCCGTGCGCGAACGGCACGTGCACGTCGAAGTACCCGGGGGTGGTGATTGTGCTGATCGTCTGATACGGGCCCTGGCCGCCGGGCTGCAGCTCGATCGCCACTGACTGCGGGCCGTCGCCGTCGAGGGCCATGAACTGCGCTGGCCGGGAGTTGCCCCACACCTCGGCCGGGCGACCGGCGCCGACCGCGGTCTTCGGCAGGTAGACCGGAAGGCGGTAGGCGTCATAGGTCGCCTTGGGCTTACCCGTGGGGGACTCGAGCCCGCTGGTGAAGCCGATTCCACCGCCGCCCACGTGGGGGGGATCGCGCAGCAGGTACTGGGCGTAGCTGGCGATGCGCGGGCTGCGCCAGCTCAGGTACTCGGCCCAGTTCATGTAGTAGGCGGCGGTGGCCTGCGTGGCATAGGGGGCGACCTGGGGCGGACGGGTGATGTAGCCGTACTCGTCGGAGTAGATCGGATAGCGCGTGTGCGAGCCGTAGGCGGCCTGCGCGCGGTCGAGCACCCGCTCGAGGTGGCCGAGCTGTGAGAAGACCGCGTAGTTCTTGTCGAGGCCCTTGGCGTTGATGGGCGAGCGGCCGCCCGAGTACGGGTGGTCGGCCACGCCACTGGCCGCGAACAGCCCGGGGTGGGCGGCGCGGAACGACCGGGTGCCGGCCGCGGTCGCCGGACACCCGCGGGCCCGCGCATAGGCGCCGCGCAGCGGCCGGCCGGCGGCGGTCAGGCAGTACAGGGTGGGGATGTACAGCAGCGGCTTGGTCTGGGCGTAGTTGCCGGGCAGCCCGAGCGGGTGCTTGGCGTTGACCGGCCCGGAGCGACCCTCGGCGGCGAACCCGCCGATCAGGATCGTGTCCGTGCCGGTGCGGTGGCCGGTCTGCTTCAGCGCGCGCCAGCCGGCGTCCACGAGGCTTCGGTACATCATCGGGCCGACCGACAGCTTCGAGCCGTCGATCGCCTGGGGGCCGAGGTCCTGGCCGAAGTTGGGCTCGTTCCAGATCGCCCAGAAGCGGATCGCCGGCAGCGGCGACGACGCTCCCGGGGGCGTGAACGAGCCGTCGTAGCGCTCGCCCACGGCATGGAGGAACTGCCCGTAGAGCCCGGCGTTGGGCTTCCAGGCGAAGTTGCGATCGACGCGCCCGGCCGGGGGGACGCCGGGCCCCTGCGCCCATCGCGGCGCGCCTCCGGCAACGGTGAGGTCGACGCGGATCCCGTCAGCGCGGGCGTCGCGGACGATCGCGTCGTACGGCGCCCACTTGGCCGCCGGATAGCTGTTGGGGTCGGCCCCGTTGGCCGGCTTTCGGTCAGGCGCGACGAGGTTCCAGTGGAGGATGACCCTCACCGTGTTGGCGCCGAGGACGCGGAACTGGGCGAGGGTGCCCGCCGGATCGGTGAGCATCGGCGGGTCGGCTTGGATGATCTGAAACTGCTGGCGCGAGGCTCCGGCTGTGCCGGCCAGCGCCAGCACCGCGATCGTGGCCAGCCCGGCGATGGTGAGCGTGCGCCGCCGCATGTGGATCAACGGTTCCCCAAGGCTCGAAGTTGCGGACTAATGGAAGCAGCCTAACCGCAGGGGTGCAGCGCTGCGTCCTGGCTTTTGGTTAGGCTTGACGACATCGGGACCCGATCTCTCATATCAGCGTGCGCCGGGGTACTCGCCGCCGGCGTCCTTGCCGCCTGCGGCTCCAGTGGCTCCTCCGGCAACGGCGTGGCCGCCAAGCCCGCCAACGACATCCTCAGCTCCGCCACCAACGCGATCCAGGGCGCCAAGTCGGTGCACGTCTCCGGCGCGCTGAGCAGCGGGGGCCAGTCGATCAAGCTCGACCTCAACATCTTGTCCGGGCAGGGCGCCAAGGGGACGATGTCCCAGAATGGCCTCAGCTTCCAGATCATCGCGGCCGGCAAGTACGTGTACATCAACGGCAGTCCGGGCTTCTGGAAGCAATTCGGCGGCTCGGCCGCGGCGACGCTGTTCCAGGGCAAGTGGCTGAAGGCGCCTTCGAACAGCAGCGACTTCGCCTCGTTGAGCTCGCTCACCAATCTGCACTCGCTCGCCCAGGCGCTTCTCACCGGTCACGGCAGCCTCACCAAGGGCTCGACGACCACGGTCAACGGCCAGAAGGTGGTCGCCGTCACCGACGCCAGCAAGAGCAGCAAGCTCTACGTGGCGACGACCGGCAAGCCGTACCCGGTCGAGATCGCCAAGACCGGTTCGAGCGCTCAGCACGTCGACTTCGATCACTACAACGCCACCGTGGCCCTGACGCCGCCGGCGAAGTCGATCGACATCTCCCAGCTGCAGCACAAGTAGCCGGCCGGGCCGCGGGGCCTGTCCGGACGCGGACGTCAGTTCGCCGTCGCCGGCTGCGAGAGTGTTGGTGATGGACGCCCTCGGCGAGACCCGGCGCACGATGTCGGCGCTCACGCGCGCCCTGCGCTGGCTGGGACGGTTGGCGCGCGGACGGGTCGTGGAGTTTGTCGGTGGCCCGGCGCGGGCGCGGGTGGTCGTGCTCTTCGGCTGCGTGCTGGCTCTCTCCAGCGCCCAGATCTCGACCGTCGGGGCGGTGGCCCCCCAGCTCGAGCGTTCGCTGCACATCGGCAACACCGAGATCGGACTGCTCAACTCGGTGGCGCTGCTCATCGGGGCGGTGGCGGTCATCCCGGTCGGGTTGATGGTCGACCGCATCCGGCGGATCCCCGTGCTCGCCGCCAGCATCGTGCTGTGGAGCGTGACGACCTTGATCGGCGCGTTCGCCGGCTCGTATTCGTCGCTGCTCCTGTCCCGGGTCGGCCTCGGCGCGGTCGCCGCCACCGCCGGTCCGGCGATCGCCTCGCTGACCGGCGACTACTTCCCCTCGCGCGAGCGCGGCCGCGTCTACGGGTACATCCTCAGCGGCGAGATCGCCGGCACCGCCGTCGGGTTCATCGTCTCGGGCACCGCGGCGAGCGCGATCTCGTGGCGGGCGGCGTTCGTGCTGCTCGCGATTCCGGGATTCTTCCTCGCCCGCTCGTTGTGGCGCACCGTGCCCGAGCCGCTGCGCGGCGGCTACAGCCGCCTGGAGCGGGGCACGCTTGACCTCTCGACCGACCACCGCAGCGCCGACTCGGTCGTCGCCGCCGAGCCCGACGCCGCGGGCGCCACCGACGACGCGCCGATGGCCGAGGCCGCCCCCGTCGAGCAGGACCTCGCCTTTCGCATCGCCCGCGAGCAGGGCTTTGAGCCCGACCCCAAGCTCGTCCTCGATCGCGACCCGGAGGGGATGTCGCTGCGCGACGCCGTGAAGTACCTGCTGCGCATCCCCACCAACACGCTGCTCATCATCAGCTCGTCGCTCGGCTACTACTTCTTCGCGGGCCTGCAGACGTTCGCGATCGTGTTCATGCGCGGCCATTACCACGCCTCCCAGGGGACGGCGACCCTGGTGCTCGGGCTGCTCGTCATCGGCTCGCTGGTCGGCACCCTCGTGTCCGGTCCCCTGACCGACGTGCTCGTCCACCGCGGCCGCCTGGAGTCGCGCGTGTGGGTGCCGGCGATCTGCTACCTCGGTGCCGGCGCGGTGCTGATCCCGGGGCTGCTCAGCGGCTCCCTGGGGACCGCGATGTGGTTTGACTTCATCGGTGCGGCGCTCATCTCGGCCGCCAACCCGCCGCTCGACGCCGCCCGCCTGGACATCATGCCCTCGGGCCTGTGGGGGCGCGCGGAGAGCACCCGCACGTTCCTGCGCTCGCTCGCCCAGGCGCTGGCGCCATTGCTGTTCGGGGCGGTCGCCGACCTCGTCGCCGGCTTCGCGCCCCAGCAGGCCCCGGTCGGCACCCACACCCACCAGGTCGTCTCCTCGGCCACCGGCACCGGCCTGCAGGTCAGCTTCCTCGTCATGCTCGTGTCGCTGATCGCCGCCGGCGTGTTCCTCGTGCGGGCGCGATCCACGTACCCCCACGACGTCGCCACCGCCGGCGCCGCCTGGGCGCCCCCCTCGCCCGAGGCGGGGGGTGAAGTCGGCGCCTCCCTAGGGTCGGCCGGCCACCGGGTCCCACACCGCCATCTCGGCCCCCGAGACCTTCGGCATCGTGTCGGTGATGCGCTGCATCAGCGCGTAGAAGCGCGGCAGCTCGGGATACAGGATCGGCTTGCCGTTGGTCAGCACCGCGCACGCCAGCGCCCGCTGGGGATCGGCCCACGAGAGAATGTTCGTGAACCCGAGGTGCCCGAACGCGTGCTGGGTGTCGCGCCCGTAGAGGCTGAGCAGCCGCGAGCCGAGCATGTAGCCGTAGCCGAACCGGGTGGGGAAGCCGAGCGACAGGTCGACCTCCAGGTGCGACTGCTGGGAGAGGGCGTGGCGGATCGTCTCGGGCTTGAGCACCCGCACGCCGTCCAGCTCGCCGCCGCGGCGCAGCAGCTCGTAGAAGCGCGAGAGCTCGAACGCGGTCGTGACGACGTTCGCCGAGGGGATGATCGCGGTGAGGAAGCGGGGATCGTTGCTGGCCTCGACCAGGTCGTCGAGCCCGAGGCCGAGCGCCCGGCTGAGCAGCTGCGAGAACGGGGGAGCGGTCGGCGGGCCGGTCACGTAGTTGAGCGCCACCGCTCCGAGGTCGGCCTCGGCGACGCCGTAGTTGGTCCAGCGGAACCCGAGCGGGCGCAGGATCTCCTTGGCGAGCACCTCGCGGATGTCGTGGCCGGTGGCGCGGCGCACGACCTCACCGAGGATGAAGCCGCCGGAGACGGCGTGGTAGGCGAGCGCCCGCCCGGGCCTCGTCGACGGCTTGGCATCGATCAGCGTCTGCACGATGAACTCGGAGTCGGCGGCCCGGTCGAGCTCGAGGGCCTCGGGAACGAGGTTGGGCACGCCGGCGCGATGGGCGAGCACGTGGGCGATCGTGATCGCGCCCTTGCCGTGGCGGTCATAGCCGGGGATGTAGGCGGCGACCGGATCGGCGATATCGAGCCGGCCGCGCTCGTGCAGCCGGTGCACGACCGTCGCGGTGATCGCCTTGGCCCCCGAGTAGATGAGCATCGGCGTTTCCGGAGTGGCGATGACGGGCTCGGCGCCGGTCGGCTCGCGCGGTCCGTTGCCGCGCGCGTGGCCGATCGCCCGGTTGAGCACGACCGCTCCGCGATGGCGGACGCACACCTGCACGGCCGGGTGCACCCCGCTGCGATACAGGCCGAGCGCGCCCCGCCAGATGCGCTCCACGGCGTCGGCCCCAAGCGGGCCCGGGTCCTCCTCGGTCCCCACCGTGGTGACCGACGCCAGGTCGTCGGGCACCCGGATCCGGCGCAAGGGGTCCGGGATGCCCGGAATGTGCGGCAGGGTGGGGAGTTTCATGGCCGCCACACCCTAAAGCCAACGGCCCGGGAAGCCGATGTCAGGACCGTGTCCCTCGAGGTTCGTGACCGATCGTGGGCGGCCGTGAATCGCCTCCCGTTCGCCGGTGCTGTGCTGCTCGTGTGGATCGCCGCCCCGATCGGGTCGTCGGTCCACTGGGGCACCTACGCGCTGGCCACCGCGATCCTGGCGCTCACCGGCCTCGCGGGCTGCCTGCCCCGCGTCCGGGTGTGGAACGCGACGCTCGGCCAGGCGCCGGCTTCGGTGGCGTTCCTGGGCGCCGTCGCCGTCCTGCGCGACTCCGGCGGTGCCGTCCGGACCGGAGCCGTCGTGCTGGCCCTGATCCCCGTCTTCTACACGGCCCTGTACGGCACCGGGCGCCGACCCCTGTACATCGTCCTGGCCAGCGTCGCCGTCTTTGACCTCGAGCCGGTCGTCCTCGTCGGTCCCCCGTCCTACCCGCACTCGCAGTACATCGCCACGCTGCTCACGGTGGCCGTCAGCTCCCTGATCGGGCTGGCCACGCAGCGCCTCGTGCAGGATGTCCGCGCCGAGGCGGCCAAGTCCGGCGGGCGCGAGCGGGTGCTCGAGCAGATCGGCGTCGTCGCGCGCACCCTGTTCGCCAGCCCCGAGCCACGCATCGACATCTGCCGGGCGACGCTGGACATCAGCGATGCCACGGTGGCCCTCCTGATCGAGCCCGACCTCGCCCGGGGCACGCTGTGCTGCACCGCATCGGCGGGACCGAAGGCGCCCACCACGCTTCCGGCGATCGATTCCGAGGATCCGGTGGCGGCCGTCCTGCGGTCCGGGCGCGCCCACCTGCTCACCGGGCCGGCCCTGCCGGCCGCGGTCGGGCCCGAGCTGGCGGACGCGTGTGGCTCGGCCGGGTCGGTCCTTCTGCAACCGCTGCAGCGCGGCGACGCCACGGTCGGGGTGCTCGTCGTCGGTTGGCCGGCACACGTCGATGTCACCGGAGAACGCGGCACGGTCGTCGAGCTGCTCGCCCACGAGGCCGCGCTCGTGATCGACCGCGCCGACGAGCTCACGCTGCTGGCCGGCATGGCCGAGACCGATCCGCTCACCGGATTGCCCAACCGCCGGGCCTGGGACGCGCGGCTGAGCCGGGTCGCCGCCGACGACGAGGCGGTCACGGTGGCGATGCTCGACATCGACCACTTCAAGGCGTTCAACGATGCCCACGGGCATCCGGCCGGCGACCGGCTGCTGCGCGACACCGCGGCCGCCTGGCGGGAGCTGCTGCGCGCCGACGATCTGCTGGCCCGGCTCGGCGGCGAGGAGTTCGGGTTGCTCCTCGTCAACTGCTCCCCCGCGGCGGCCGCGGACGTCACCGAGCGGTTGCGCGTGGCCGTCACCAGCGGCCAGACGGCCTCGGCCGGACTGGCCGTGCGCCGTCCCGGCGAGCCGTTGGACTCGGTGCTGGGTCGGGCCGACCACGCGCTCTACGACGTCAAGGCATCCGGGCGCGACCACGCGCGCACCGCCGCCTGACGCGGTCCGTCCGTCCGGCCCGCATGCGAACATGCGTTCGTGTCCGGGCAGCCCACCATCCTCCACGCCGACCTCGATGCGTTCTACGCGTCGGTGGAGCAGCGTGACGATCCATCGCTGCGCGGCCGGCCGGTGATCGTCGGCGGCGGGGTCGTGCTCGCCGCCAGCTACGAGGCCAAGGCGCGCGGGGTGCGCACGGCGATGGGAGGTGGTCAGGCCCGCCGGCTGTGCCCCGACGCGGTGGTCGTGCCGCCACGGTTCGCGGCGTATACGGACGCGAGCAAGGCGGTGTTCGCGATCTTCAAGCGCACGTCGCCGCTCGTCGAGGCGCTGTCGATCGACGAGGCCTTCCTCGACGTGCGGGGGCTCGGCCACATCCTCGGCACGCCGATCGAGATCGCCCGGCGGCTGCGCCGAGACGTCCGCGCGGAGGTGGGACTGGCGATCACCGTCGGCGTCGCCGGGACGAAGTTCCTGGCCAAGGTGGCCAGCGGGGTGGCCAAGCCCGACGGGCTGCTCGTGATCCCAGCGGGCGGCGAGCTGTCGTTCCTGCATCCGCTGCCGCTGACGCGGCTGTGGGGGGTGGGGCGGGTGACGGCGGCCAAGCTGCACGCGCAGGGGCTGACGACGGTCGGCGAGGTGGCGCGGCTCGATCAGGCGGTGCTCATCGACCTGCTCGGCCGGGCGTCGGGGCGCCACCTGCACGCGCTCGCCCACAACCGCGATCCCCGGCGGGTGCGCACCGGCCGGCGCCGGCGGTCGATCGGCGCCCAGCGGGCGCTCGGGCGCCGGGCGCGAGCGCCGACCGAGATCCAGGCCGCGCTGATGACGCTGGTCGACCGCGTGGCCCGGCGGCTGCGGGCGGCCCGGCGGGCGTGTCGGACGGTGGTGCTCCGCATGCGCTTCGACGACTTCGCGCGGGCGACGCGCTCGCACACGATCGCCGAGGCGACCGCGCGGACGGCGACGCTGCTGGCGATCGCTCGCGGCCTGCTGGCTGCGTCGGCGGCGCTGATCGCCCAACGCGGCCTGACGCTGATCGGCATCTCGCTGACCAACCTGTGCGACCAGGACGCCGTCCAGCTGGCGCTGCCGTTTGACCGGGTGGCGGGCCTGGACGAGACGCTCGACGCCCTGCGCGAGCGCTTCGGGACGAACGCCATCTCCCGCGGCGCGCTCGTCGGCCACGACCCCGAGGAGTGGGTGCCGCTGTTGCCCGACTGACGACAACCCTCAGCGAGCGCCGGGTCGCCCGACCGCCGCGGCGCCCGCGGCCATCCCCGCCTGCACGGCGTCGCCCAGCGACGCCCCGGCGGCCAGGGCGCAGGCGAGCGCGCCGGCGAAGGCGTCACCGGCTCCCGTCGTGTCGACGACCTCGTCGACGGACTCCGCGGGCACGCGGTGCACGCCGTCCGCGTCGGCGACGATCGCCCCGGCGGCGCCGAGCGTGATCACCACCGACCGCGGCCCCTGTCGCAACAGGCGTCGAGCGCCGTCCTCGGCGTGTCCGGCGACATCGCCCTCGCCGAGCAGCAGCCCGGCCTCGTGCTCGTTGACGAGCAGCGGATCCAGCCCGGCCAGCAGCTCGTCGGGCACCGCCTGCGCCGGGGCGAGCGTCACCACCGGGCGCACGCCGGCGTCCCGGGCGGCGCGCACGGCGGCCGCGACCGTCTCGACCGGCACCTCGAGCTGGGCGAGCATGACCGCCGCGCCGGCGAGCGCGTCGCCGTGGTCGGTGACGTCGTCGGCCGAGAGGTGGGCGTTGGCCCCCGGGTCGAGCACGATCGTGTTCTCGCCGTCGGCGGTCAGGGTGATGTACGCCGTCCCGGTGGCCACGCCCGACAGGGCCGCCACGGCGTCGGCGTCGACGCCCTCGCGGCGCAGGTCGGCGAGCATCCGCTCCCCGGCCGGATCGGCGCCGACGCGGCCGATCATGCGCACCCGGGCGCCGGCGCGGGCGGCGGCCACCGCCTGGTTGGCGCCCTTGCCACCCGCCCGCCGCGTGGTGCGCTGCGCGGTCAGGGTCTCGCCGGGCTTCGGCGCCCGGGCCACGTGCAGCTCGACGTCCTCGTTGATCGAACCGACGACGACGACCTCGCTCACGGACGGCAGCCTACCCCGGCGACAGCCCGGTCAGCTGGCGCTCGAGAAACCGCCGCTCCACGTCGCCCGGGGTGAGCGCCAGGGCGCGCCGGTAGGCGGCCGCCGCCTCGTCTGAGCGCTGCAGGCGCCGCAGCAGCTCGGCCCGCGTGGAGTGCAGGTAGCGGTAGCCGTCAAGCTCGGCGGCCAGCCCGTCGACGAGCGCCAGCGCCGCCTCCGGCGCGCCCGTCTCGGCGATCGCGACCGCTCGGTTGAGCGCGACCACCGGCGAGCCGGTCAGCTGGGCGAGCTCGGTATACAACGCGGCGATCTCCGCCCAGTCGGGCGGATCGTCGGTCTGCAGCGCGGCGATCGCTGCCTGGAGCACGTACGATCCGCGGCCGCGCAGCGCGAGCGCGCGCTCCAACGCGGCGCGACCCGTCGCCAGCTCGGCGCCGTCCCACAGCGAGCGATCCTGATCGGCCAGGCGAATGAGCTCGCCGCCCGCGAACCGGGCCCGGCGCCGTCCGTCGTGCAGGAGCATCAGCGCCATCAGGCCGTGCGCCTCGGGCTCGTCGGGCATCAGCGCGCACAGCAGCCGGCCGAGCGCCAGCGCCTCGCCAGCGAGCTCCGCGCGCCCCCCGTAGCCCTCGTTGAAGATGAGATAGACGACGGCCAGCACGGCGGCCAGGCGCTCGGGCAGCAGCCGGGCGGGCGGCACGGCGAACGGGATGCCGGCGAGCTTGATCTTCGTCTTGGCGCGCGACAGGCGCCGCTTCATCGTCTCCGGAGCGACGAGGAAGGCGCGGGCGATCTCCTCGGTCCGCAGCCCGCCGAGGGCGCGCAGGGTGAGCGCCACCTGGGCATCGACGGCCAGGGCCGGATGGCAGCAGCAGAACAGGAGCTCGAGGCGCTCGTCTTCGATCACCGCGCTGTCATCGAAGGGATCCATGGCGTCCTCACCGGGTGCTGGTTCCAGGTCGACGAGCCGCTGTGCCTTGTCGGCGAACACGCGCTCGCGCCGGAGGCGGTCGATCGCCCGGTTGCGCCCGGTGGCGATCAGCCAGCCGGCCGGGTTGGCCGGCGTGCCGTCGCGCGGCCAGCGCTCGGCGGCCGCCGCGAACGCCTCGGCGGCCGCCTCCTCGGCCCGGTCGAAATCGCCGAGGAACCCGACCAGCGAGGCGAGCACCCGCCCCCAGTGCTCGCGAAAGACCCGCTCCAGCAACGGCCGTCACATCTCGACGATCGGACGGATCTCGACGGAGCCGCCGAACCGAACGGCGGGGATCCGCGCCGCGACGGCGGTGGCGGCGTCGAGGTCGTCGGAGTCAAACAGGTAGTAGCCGCCGAACACCTCCTTGGTGTCGGCGAACGGCCCGTCGGTGACGAGCGTCTCCCCGCCGGCCTCCCGCACCGTCGTGGCGGTCTCGATCGGCTGCAGGTGGGCGCCGCCGAAGCACTCCGGCTCCCTGCTCAGGGCCATGTACTCCTCGTGCATGCTGGCGGACTCGTCGGGCGACAGATGGTCGTCGGACCCGGGCTTGATGTAGATCAGCAGGGCGTACTTCATCGGGTGCTCCTTTCGAGAACAGACGGGATGGACGACCATGAGACGATCAGCGTGCCCGAATGGGGACACACCGGACAACGAATTGCAAGGGAGCCCGAGATGGCCGACGATCAGCTGGTGACCGGAGTCGACTTCGTGTCCGTGCCGACGCACGACATCGAGCAAGCGGCCGCCTTCTACGGTGACACGCTCCGTCTCCCCCGCCGCACCTACATGCCCGAGCGCGGCTTCGCCGAGTTCCAGGCCGGGAACCTGACGATCAGCGTCATGAACCCGGTGAAGATGGGCATGGAGCACCACCCGGCGCGCAACCCGGTCGCCCTTCACGTCGAGGACATCGAGGCGGCGCGCTCCGAGCTGGAGCGGGCCGGGGTCAGCTTCGCCGGTGACACGTTCGACACCGGCGTCTGCCATATGGCGTTCTTCGCCGATCCCGACGGCAACGCGCTGATGCTCCATCACCGCTACGCGCCCCGCACGGACTCGTAGGTGCGCTCAGGGCGCTCCCACGCGGGTCAGCACGCGCGCGCCCACGCGGGCGCCGGTCTCGGCGGCCTCCGCGACCGCCATCCCGCCGGCGAGACCGAACGTGAAGGCGGCGGCGAAGGAGTCGCCGGCGCCATAGCTGTCGCGTCGCTCTCCGGGCACCTCGGCCGCCGGCCAGCGTCCCTCCGATTCGCCCCACCAGCGTCCGCCGTCACCGCCCTCGGTGGCCACCATCAGCCGCGTCTGCGGTTCCCAGGCCTGCGCCCAGCGGCGCTCGTGCTCGTCGGTGGCGCTGAAGATGAGCGCGTCGAGGGTGACGTCTGACTCCGGCTCGCCGGCGCGGGGCGAGGCCGTGAGCACCGGGGCGGCGCGGGCCGCGCGCAGCGCGCCACCGTCTCCCGCGGTCACGTAGACCCCGTCGACGTCGGCGAGCCGGTCCCAGGGGAGGTCGTCGTCGCCGTGCGGCGCCAGCCGCTCCCCGACGGTGATGATCGTGCGCTCGCCGCCCTCGTCGAGCAGGGTGAACACGTACCGGGTCGGCGCGTCCCGCCATGCCGGGTGGACGGCGACGCCTCGCTCGCGCAGCTGGTCCATCGCGGCGTGGCCGCGCTCGTCATCGCCAACGGCGCAGAAGAAGTCGACGTCGGCCCCGAGCTCGGCGAGCACCGCGGCCGCCACCACGGCTCCGCCCCCCGCCTGCTCGCGCTCGCGCTCGCCCTGCTCGAGGCCGCCGCGCTCGGGATAGCGCTCCACCCGCACGAACTCCACCCATTCGACATGGCCGACCACGGCGACACGCGTCATCGCCGTTACGGTATTAGGCGGCGGCCCGCGAGGCCGGGACCTGCCGGATGTGCGCCGGCAGCAGCGGCAGCAGGCCGCGGCGCACGTAGATCGCTCCGGCGCGCACCATCGCCTTGCGCACGGCGGCCGGCGGCAGCGGGGCGAACCCGTACTCGGCGCGGATGCGATCGGGCAGGAGGGCGATCGTGATGAAGTTGACGGTCTCGAGCAGCGGGCGGGCCAGGTTGGGTACCGGCGGCTCGAGCACGATCTGGCGGGCGCGCCGTTGCGCCCAGCCGCCGACGTGGAGCTCGTCGCCCTCGAGCATCGTGCGCCCGTACTCCTCGAGGTCGGCCAGCGACTCCGGCATCTCGCCTTCCTTGAGCCCGAACAGCCGCCCGACGACCCTGTAGTCCTCCCACAGGGCGGCCCGCTGGCGCCGGTGCAGCGGCGCGACGTACGTCGTGTAGAGGACGATCGCCGAGTCGACGAGCGAGTACAGGATCCACATGAGCAGCCGTGGGTCGTCGGCGCGGTACGGCGTCCCCGCCGGGAAGATGCCCACGTCGTCGGGCAGGCGGCCGCGGACGGCACGGTGCATCGCGCGCACGTGCTTGGTCATGCGGTCGGCCTCGCCGCGCGGCCCGAAGGTGATCGTGTTCATCACCTCGGCGGTGCGGGCGAGCCGCTCGTAGGGATCGTCGAGTGATCCGGAATGGGCGAGCAGCCCGGCGACGGCCAGTGGGTGGGCGGCCTGCATGAGCAGCGCCCGCGGCCCCGACAGGGCCACCGCCCGCTCGCGCATCACGCGCCGCATCATCGACTCGTCGGTGAAGTAGCTGCCCATACGCCGTGTCTAGTTTAGAGCAACGGTTTGTTGAGGTTCCTCGGACGTGATCCAGTCGGCGGTGTCATAGCGGGCCAGGGCCGGGAACGCGATGACGATCGCGGCCACGCCCGCCAGGCACGCGAGGCCACCCGACACGACCGAGAAGCGCACGCCGGCGGCTCCCGCCACCGCGCCGGACTCGATGTCGCCGAGCCGGGGGCCGCCGGAGACGACGAGCGAGAACACCGATGACATGCGGCCGCGCATGTGGTCGGGGGTGACCGACTGGTTGATCGTCGCCCGGCACACGGCGCTCACCGAGTCCGCGGCGCCGGCCAGGGCCAGCAGGGCCGCGGCCAGCCACAGCGAGCTCATCAGCCCGGCCGCCGCCACCGCCGTGCCCCACAGGACGACCGCCCAGATCACGATCATCCCGAGGCGCCGGGCGTGCCTGACCCATCCGGTGAGCAGCGCGGCGACCGTCGCGCCGGCCGACACGGCGGCGTAGAGGATCCCCGTTCCGGCGGCGCCCGCGTGGTAGACGCTCACCGACAGCACGGCGAACAGCGCCCGCGGCATCCCGAACGTCATCGCCGCCAGATCGATCGCGAACGATCCCATCAGCGCCCGGTTGCCCCGCACGTGGCGCAGCCCCTCGGCGATCGCGCGCAGGACGTTGTCGTGCTCCTGGGCGCCCTGGGGCGGCTGGGGGGCGATGGCCAGGGCGGTGACGACCACCGACAGGCAGCCGACGGCGTCGATCACGTAGGCCGCCTGGACGCCGAAGACGGCGATCAGGACCCCGCCGAGGCCCGGTCCGACGACCATGGTCAGCGTGCTCAGGCCGTAGTTGAGCGCTAGCGCGGCGGGAAGCCGCTCGCGCTGAACGAGGTTGGGGATGATCGCCGACTGAGCGACGCTCTGCAGCGCCGCGAATCCGGCCAGTAGGCCGCCCAGCACGTACAGCGTCACCACCGCGGGGTGGCCGATGAACGCCGCCACCGCCAGCCCGCCCGCGACCAGGAACACCCCGATCTGATCAAGCGCAAGCAGCCGCCGGCGGTCCATGCGATCGGCGATCGCCCCGCCGAGCAGCGCCATCGCGATCAGCGGCCCGAGCTCGACCGCCCCGAGCAGCCCCACGAGCAGCGCCGAGTGCGTGACCACGTACAGCTGATAGGGCAGCGCGACGAGCGCCGCCTGGGCCCCCAGCCCCGAGATGAAGTCGCCGACGACGACCAGCCGCAGGTCACGGCTGTCGCGAAACGGAGTGAGATCGGGCATCAGCCGCGGTCGGGGCATACGATGGCCTCAGGCTAATCGCGCGGAAAGGCGGACTGAGCAGACATGAGCAACGGAACCTCTTCCTTCTGGCACCCGTTCGCCGACATGGCCGAGGTCGGTGACCACGAGTTCACCGTCACCCGCGGTGAGGGCGTGCATGTCTTCGACGCCGGCGGTCGGGCCTATATCGATGCGGCGGCCAGCCTCTGGTACTGCCACGTCGGACACGGCCGTCGTGAGATCGCCGACGCCGTGGCGGCGCAGATGGGACGGCTCGAGGCCTACGCCACGTTCGGCGACCTCACCAACGAGCCGGCCTCCGCGCTCACCGATCGTCTGGCCGCGATGACCGACATGCCGGACGCCCGGGTGTTCCTCACCCTGGGTGGCGGCGACGGCATCGAGGCGGCCGCCAAACTGGCCCGGATGTACTGGGCGCTGCGCGACCGTCCCCACAAGACCCACCTGATCAGCCGCGGCTTCGGGTACCACGGCACCCACGGCTTCGGGACGAGCCTCGCCGGACTGCCGACGATCCGCGAGGGCTTCGGCCCGCTCACCGGGGGTGTCAGCCAGGTCGCCTATGACTCGCTCGACGCCCTCGAGCAGGAGATCGAGCGGCTCGGCGCCGACCACGTGGCCGCGTTCTTCTGCGAGCCGGTGATCGGCGCCGGCGGCGTCCGGCCCGCCCCCGAGGGGTACCTCGAGGCGCTGAGCGATCTGTGCCATCGCCACGACGTGCTGCTGATCGTCGATGGCGTGATCTGCGCCTTCGGGCGGGTCGGCACGTGGTTCGGCTACGAGCGCTGGGGCATGACGCCGGACATGGTCGTCACCGCCAAGGGCCTGACCAGCGGCTACCTGCCGCTCGGCGCGGTGCTCGTCTCCGGTGCGGTCGCTGAGCCGTTCTGGTCGACGCCCGGGCGGGTGATGGTCCGCCACGGCGCCACCTACGCCGGGCATCCGACGTGCTGCGCGGCGGCGATGGCCAACCTCGACCTGCTCGAGTCAGAGCAGCTGATCCCGCGCGGGCGTGAGCTGGAGGGGGCGCTGTGGGAGGCGGTGGCGCCGCTCGCCGAGCATCCCGCGTGCGGCGAGGTGCGCGGCGGCGTCGGCCTGATGGCGGCCGTCGATCTCGACCCCGACCTGCTCGCCGGGGCGCCGGACGCGGCCCATGTGTTCTACGAGGCGATCCGCGACGCGGGGGTGATCGTCCGCGGCCAGGCGACCGGGGTGGCGATCGGGCCGCCGCTGACGATCGCGCCCGCTCAGCTGACCGAGATCGGTGAGGCGGTGGCCGCCGGCCTGGACGCCGTCGCCGAGCAGGCCGCCGCGCCCAGCCCGGCCTGAGCGCGACCCCCGCTACGGTGAGCGCGTGGCCGCCGCTCTCGCCCTCGTCATCTTCGATTGCGATGGCGTGCTCGTCGACTCCGAGCCGATCTCCAACGCGGTGCTGGCCGCGTCGCTGACCTCGGTCGGTCTGCCCACCTCCCCCGACGAGGCCGTCCGCGAATACAAGGGGATGCTGCTCGCCGACGTCCGCGCCCGGGCCGAGCAGCTGCTCGGCCGCCCGTTGCCCGCGGACCTGCTCGACACCTTCGAGCTTCACCGCGAGCAGGCGTTTCGCGAGTCGCTGCAGGCGGTCGCGGACGCCCGCGAGACCGTCCAGGCCGTGCAGGCGGCGGGCGTCGGCGTGTGCGTCGCCTCCCAGGGCAAGCTCGAGAAGACCGAGCTGACGCTGACTCTCGCCGGTCTGCGCGACCTGTTCGCCGACGCCGCGATCTTCTCCGCCTACCAGGTCAAGCGCGGCAAGCCCCACCCCGACCTCTTCCTCCACGCCGCGGCCACCATGGGCGCCGCGCCGGAGCGCTGCGCCGTCGTCGAGGACACGGTCATCGGCGTCACCGCGGCGGTCGCCGCCGGCATGCGGGTGCTCGGCTACGCCGCCGCCGAGGACCCCGACCGGCTGCGGGCGGCCGGGGCGCAGCCCGTCGCGTCCCTGTCCGAGGTCCCGGCGGCGCTCGGCCTCGCCTGAGACCGGCCGTTCAGTCGGCGACGGGGACGTGGGCGCCGGCGACCGTGCCGGCATCGTGCAACCGCCCGATCTCGGTCGCGCTCAGTCCGAGCACCTCGGCGAGGACCTCCTCGGTGTGCTCGCCGAGCATCGGGGCGCGACGCACCGGAGCGCGCGGCAGGGCGCCGAAGCGCAGCGGAGTGCCGGGCATCAGGTAGCGGCCGATGCCCGGCTGGTCGACCTCGGCGAACATCGGGTTGGCGGTCGAGCAGCGGGGATCCTCGGCGACGAGCTCGCGAAACGTCTGGTACGGGCCCCACGAGACGCCGGTGCCGGCGAACGCCTCGCGGATCGCCGCCAGGTTGCGCGCCGCGAACCAGGGACGCAGGAGCCCGGCGATCAGGTCGCGCGCTTCGAAGCGGCCGGTCTCGGTGTCCAGGTCATAGCCGGTCGCCTGGGCGATGCTCGCGCACGCGCCCTCGATCCCGGTCACGGTGACCAGGGCGCGCCATTGCCGAGCGGTCAGCGCCACGACCATCACGCGCCGGCCCTCGCCGGTCTCGAAATCGTGCCCGAAGGCCCCGTAGAGGTAGTTGCCGTCCTTGGGCTGATCGTGGCCGTCGAGCTCGGCCTCGGCGATCCGCCCCAGGTTGCCGACCATCGCGAACGCCACGTCGGACAGCGAAAGCTCGATCAGCTGACCCTCGCCGGTGCGGGTGCGGTGACGCTCGGCGGCGAGCAGCCCGACCGCGGCCAGCGTGCCCATGGCCACGTCCCACGCCGGCAGGACGCTGTTCAGCGGCTCGGCGAGATTGCGCGGGCCGGTGGCCCACGGAAAGCCGGTCGCCGGATTGACGGTGTAGTCGACCTCGCTGGAGCCGTCGGGATTGCCGGTCAGCGCGACCATGATCAGGTCCGCTCGCCGCTGGGCCAGCTCCTCGTGGGCCAGCCACCCGCGGGCCGGGAAGTTGGTGAGAAACAGGCCGGCCTCCGGTCCGGGCGCGCAGACGAGCGCGGTGGCCAGCTCGCGCCCCTCGGCGGAGCGCAGGTCGAGCGCGATCGAGCGCTTGCCCTTGTTCAGGCCGGCCCAGAACAGGCTCTGGCCGTCGGCGGCCAGCGGCCAGCGGTGATAGTCCAGGCCGCCGCCGATCTGATCGAAGCGGATGACGTCGGCGCCGAGCTGGGCCAGCGTCATCCCCCCGAGCGGCGCGGCCACGAAGGCCGAACCCTCGACGAGCCGCAGCCCGGCGAGGATCTCCGGGCCGCCGGTCACGGCGGCGGATCGGTCACGAGCTCACGGGCCAGGACGCGCAGCGCCGAACGGCGGACCGCCTCGTCGAGCATCTCGCCGTGCAGGGCGACCACTCCCGCCCCGGCGCGCTCGGAGGTGGCGAGCGCATCGATCACCGCGCGGGCGTGGGCCAGCTCC
Source organism: uncultured Solirubrobacteraceae bacterium (assembly GCA_963744845.1). GTDB lineage: Bacteria > Actinomycetota > Thermoleophilia > Solirubrobacterales > Solirubrobacteraceae > Palsa-465. The sequence continues at coordinate 262,259 of CAVUVE010000001.1, read as the reverse complement.
TCGGGGGAGGGCGAGAAGACCTCGTTGAGGGCCGCCACCTGGGCGGGGTGGATCGCCCATTTGCCGTCGAAGCCGAGATCGCGGGCGCGCTCGGCGGTCCGGCGAAACGGCTCGTCGACGGTCGTCCCCAGGTACGGGCCGTCGATCGCCTGCAGCCCGTACTCACGAGCGGCCACGAGCACCGCGTGCTGGGCGGGCAGCCACGCGTCGAGCAGGGCGGCGCCGGCGCCGGAGCGGCCCAGCGACGCGGCCAGGTCGGCGTAGCCGATGATCAGCGTCTCCAGCCGCGGCGAGGCGGCGGCGATCTCCTTGACGTGGGCCAGGCCCTCCGGGGACTCGATCAGCGCCTGGATGCGCAGCGGCGACGGGCGCCCGGCCGCCGCCTCGAGGCCGTCGAGCAGCCGGTCGAGGAACGCCAGGTCGCCGGCGCTGTGCACCTTGGGCACGACGACGGTCGTCGGCCGGCCCTCGAGCGCCGCCAGGGCGGCGAGCTCGAGGTGGCACCACGGGCTGCGCGGAGGATTGATCCGAACGCTGACGCTCGGACCCGACCAGTCCACCAGCGCCCGGACGACCGCGTCCCGGGCGCCGTCCTTGGCCTCGGGGGCGACGCTGTCCTCGAGGTCGATCACCACCTCGTCGGCGCCGGCTTCGCGGGCCTTGGCGAGCTTGCGCTCAGACGTTGCCGGCACCGACAGGCAGGAGCGGCGAGCGGGGGGAGGGCTGGCCGGGGCGGAGTGGCTCATCGCAGATTCCCGCCAGCGGCGGGCACTCCCGACGAGTCTACGCCCGCCCCGGTGCCGCCTCGGCGCCGCACCGGCGCGCCGCGGTCAGGCTCCCGGAGCGGCGCCGCCGGCCGGGGCACCCCCGGCCGGACGCAGCACCGACTGGCAGGCGCGCGCGGCCGCCTGGAACTTCGCGTTGCGCTCGATCGACGCCGGATAGACCGCGCCCTTGCCGCTCAGGTTGGGCTTGGGCAGGGTGTAGCCGTGCTGCTTGACGCAGCTGGCGAACTTGGTGATCGCCGCCTGGGTGGGTCGGAAGCGTGCGCCGCCCGCCCGGCCGCGGAACCCGGCGGCGCCGCCGCACGCCTGAAAGGCGGCCCGGAACTTCGGGTTGGCCGCCCGTCCGCCCGGGCCTCCCCGGCCGCTGCCGCCGCCGAAGAACCCGCCACCGCCCGCGGGCGGCCCGTAGCCGCCCGCGCCACCGGCGGGGGGACGGCCCCCGGCCGGGCGCGCGGGGAGGGTGACCCCGTGCTGCTTGAGGCACGCCGCGAGCTTGGCGCGGTCGGCGGTGCGGCTGGCCGAGGCGGCTGCCCCGGAGGCGCCGGCGGACGTGGTGGAGCTCGACGAGCTGCTCGAGCCGCACGCCGCCATGCAGACGGGGACGATCACGAGGATCGCCAGCGTCGCGAGGCCGCGGCTGCGTTTGTGGTTCATGGTCATGCGTCCTTTCATTGATCTAACCCCCGGAGAAGAGCGATCCGACTCCGCCGCTCGCACCTGACCGGGCCGAGCCCGATCCGCTCGAGGACGCCGATCCGGATCCGGCAGCGCTCGCCCCGGTGTCGCTGACCGTGGCGGCCACGGTGGTGCCCTGGGCGTTGGCGGCCCCCTGCACGATGATCGTGTCGCCCGGGCGCACGGCGTGGCGCGACACCGACTGGCTCTTGGTGATCTTGGTGGAGGAGGCGAGGCGGACCTTGACGGTGTTGCCCGAGGTCTCGGTCAGCACGAGGGTCCGGCCGTTGACGCTGGCCACCGTCCCCACGGCAGCGCCCCCGCCGCCGGCAGCCCCCCCGCCGCCGAACCCGGGGAAGCCTCCGGTCCGCGCCGTCGAGGTCCCGCTCACGTCGCTCTTCTCGACGCGCACCCCGGCGTAGAAGCCGGCGGCGCACGTGATCAGCGCCACCAGCGCCGCGCTGCGACGGTTGAAGTACTGGCGGCGGGGACGCCGGGGCAGCGGCGGCGCCGCCTCCTCGGGGTCCCAGTCGCGCTCGGTTCGGTCGTGGGTGAGGGTGCTCATGGGTGTCTTCCTGGCTCTCCTGGGCGGGATCGGACGGCGGGGTGGGGGTCGATCGGTCATTCGAATCGCAGGGCTTCGATCGGCCGCAGCGACGCTGCCCGGCCGGCTGGGTAGGTCCCGAAGAACAGGCCGATGACGACCGAGGCCCCGAAGGCGAGCGCCACCGAGTACGGCGCGATCGCCGGCTGCACGCCGGCGATCCGGAACTGGCTGCCGAGGATTCCGGCCAGCACCCCGGCGATCCCCCCGAACAGCGACACGAGCACGGCCTCGACGAGGAATTGGATGAGGATGTCCGAGCGTCGCGCGCCGACCGCCTTGCGGATCCCGATCTCCCGGGTGCGCTCGGTGACCGAGACGAGCATGATGTTCATCACGCCGATCCCGCCGACGAGTAGCGAGATCGCCGCCACCTCGCCGAGCAGGGTCGTGAACACCTTGCTGCTCGAGCTCGAGGTCTGCAGGATCGAGCCCTGGTTGATGACGGTGAACGGGCTCGTCGTCGAGCCGGCGGTGGTGGGGTGGCGCTGATCGAGGATGTCGGTGACCTCGGTCTGGGCGGCGTTGAGCTGCGCCCGTGACTTCGCCTGGACGGTGATCGAGCTGATGCTCCCGTAGCCGCTCAGGGTGTCCTGCACCGCGGTCAGGGGCGCGATCACCACGTCGTCCTGATCGCTGGTTCCGTTGGACCCCTTGGCGTTCGTGACCCCGGCGACGGTGAAGTTCGTCCCGTTGACCTGGATCGTGTCGCCGACCGGGTCGGCGCCCCCGAACAGGTCCGAGACCACCGTCGGACCGAGGACGAGCTGGCGGGCGTGCGTGCGCTCGTCCGCGGCCGTGAACCAGGCGCCGTCGGCCATGGAGTAGCTGTGGGCTGCCTGATAGCTGGGGGTGGTCCCGTAGAACGAGGACGGGGAGTAGGTGGTGCCGTTGTAGGTGAGGGTGACGCCGGAGGCGTTGACCACCGGCGAGGCGCTCTTGACGTCGGGCGCGGTGAAGCGGTTGGCCAGGGCGCTCGCGTCGGCGACGGTGAGCGTGCTCGTGCTCGAGCCCCCGCGGCGCAGGCCGCCGAGCGTCGGCGTCGGCTGGACGAGGAGGACGTTTGAGCCGAGGGCGTCGATCTGGGATTCGACCGCTTTCGAGGAACCGGTCCCGACCGCGATCAGCACGATCACCGAGCCGACGCCGATCATCAGGCCGAGGATCGTCAGGCCGGTGCGCAGCTTGTTGGCGGCCAGGCCGCCGAGGGCGACGCGGATCGTCTCGCTCACGGGCTCGCCTCGCTCACCGGGTGGGCGCTGTCGGAGACGATCCGGCCGTCGCTGAGCTGGATGACGCGGTCGGCGTGCGACGCGACGTCGGGCTCGTGCGTGATCAGGATGATCGTGCGACCCTCGTCGGAGAGGCGCTCGAAGATCGCCATGACCTCCCGGGTCGAGGTCGTGTCCAGGTTGCCCGTCGGTTCGTCGGCGAGGATCATCGCCGGGTTGGTGACGAGCGCCCGCGCGACGGCCACGCGCTGCTGCTGACCGCCCGAGAGCTCGGCGGGGACGTGATCGTCGCGGTCGTGCAGGCCGACCTCGCGCAGGGCGCTCAGCGCCCGGCGGCGCCGCTCGGCCCGGCCGAGGCCGGCGTAGGCGAGCGGCAGCTCGACGTTGGCGAGCGCTCGCGTCCGCGGGATCAGGTTGAAGCTCTGAAAGACGAAGCCGATCTCACGGTTGCGCAGATCGGCGAGGTCGTCCTCGTCGGCGCTGCGCACGTCGGACCCGTTGAGCCGGTAGACGCCCTCCGTCGGCACGTCGAGGCAGCCGAGGATGTTCATCAGCGTGCTCTTGCCGCTGCCCGAGGAGCCCATGATCGCCACGTACTCCCCCCGTTGCACGGTGGCCGAGACGCCGCGCAGGGCGTGGACCGAGATCTCACCCAGGCGATAGGTCTTGGTCACGTCCTGGAGGTCGATGACCGGCGCCCGGGTGCTCATCCGGGCGGCCCACCCCCGGCGAAGCCGCCACCGCCGCCGGCAAACCCACCGCCGGCCCCGAAGGCAGCGGCGCCGCCGAACCGGCGGGCGGTCGCGCCCCCGCCCAGCGTGCCGCTCGTGCCGCTTGACGAGCTCGAGGCGCTCGAGCTCAGCGACGGCAGCGTCGTCGTGACCACCACCTCGGTCCCGGACGGGAGTCCGCTGACGATCTGGGTGCGGCTGTCGCCCCGCAGTCCGACGACGACCCGCGTCGGGACCGTCTTGCCGTTGCGCAGCTCGTCGACGGTGCTCACCGAGCCGGTGCCGGTGACGGCGCTCGAGGGCAGCGTCACCCCCGACGCCTGGCCGGTGACGACCGCGGCGGAGGCGCTCATGCCCGGCTTGACCCGACCGTCGTGCTGATCGAGGGTCAGGGTGGCGTCGTAGCTGACGACGCTGCTGCTCGTCGTGCCGAGGGTCGAGATCGAGGACACGTGCGCGGCGAGCTGCACGCCGGTCAGCGCCTCGAGGGTGACCGTGGCCGGCTGGCCGACCTTGATCTTGGAGACGTCGGACTCGCTGAAGGCGACCGTCATCGTCATCTTCGACGTGTTGACGATCTCGACGAGCCCCGAGCTGCTGGAGCTGGTGGTGCTGCCGGTACCGGCGCTCGAGGACCCGAGGCTGCCGGCGCTCGTCGTCGCGCTCCCGGAGCCGGCGCCGCTGCCCGACGCGCCGGAGCTGGAGGTGCTCGACGACCCCGAGCCGCTCGACGAGCCCGAGACCGCGTCGCCGGGCGAGATGCTCTGCACCGACACGACGGTCCCGTTCGCCGGCGCGTACAGGTGGGTCTCGTGCAGCGCGGTCTCGGCCGTGGTGACGCTCGCCTCGGCACCGTCGACCGACGCCTGCGCCGAGGCGATGTTGGCGGCCTTGGTCGCGGCGGTCTCTCCGGAGGACGTGCTCGTCGTGCCCGTCGAGCCGGCCGAGGTCCCGCCGCCGCTCGATCCGCGGCTCGGCGTCGTGGCCGGCTGCGTGGCCGTGGTGGTGGTCGGGGCCGTGGTCGTCGTCGTCGCCGTGGTGGGCGTCGCCGAACCGGTCGTGGTCGTCGTCTGCGTCGGGCGCAGGGCCACGTACTGGACGGTGGGGGTGGCGACCGGCTCGCTCGTCGCCGTCGTCACCGTCGCGTTCTCGGCGTTGGTCAGCTGGTCCTCGGCCGAGGTCAGGTTGGCCTCGGCCTGATCGAGCGTGTTCTGGGCGGCCGTCGGATCGAGCGTGGCCAGCAGCTGGCCCTTGATGACGTGGTCGCCGGTCTTCGCGTACAGGTGCTGGAGGGTGCCGCTCGTCTGGAAGTTGGCCTCGACGTCCGTCCCCGGCTCGACGTTGCCGCTGCCGGTCACCGTCGACTGCACGATGCCTCTGGACGCGGTGACGACCTCGCGTGAGGTCCGCGCCGAACTCGTCGGCGGGCCCAGCTCGAGCACGCCGGCCAGCACGGCGCCGGCGGCGACGAGCCCAAGCAGCAGGAGATGCCAGGAGGGGCGCGACCTCACCCCGCCACTGTGCGCGACCCGGCTAAGAGTCCGACGTGAGGAGGCTGAGACTTTCCTGAGAGCGGTCGGCCGCGTCGGTCAGCGGCAGCTCGACGATGAACCGCGCGCCGCCGTCGGGAGCATTGGCCGCGCTCACCTTGCCGCCGTGGGCGTGGGCGATGGCGCGCACGATGGCCAGGCCGAGCCCCGATCCTCCGCGCCCGCGGCGCCGGCCGCCCTCGCTGCGCCAGAAGCGCTCGAACAGCAGATCGGTCTCCGCCGCGTCCGCGGGCACGCCGGGCCCGTGGTCGCGGACCTCGAGCACCGCGTGATCGCAGCGGCGACCCAGGCTCAGCGCGATCGGCGATCCCGGCGGCGTGTGGCGGACGGCATTCCCGGCGAGGTTGGCCACGAGCTGGCCAAGCTGGTCGGGATCACCGCGCACGCTCACGTCCGCTTCGATCTCGACATCCACCGTGCGGTCGGCGGCGGTCACGCGCGTGTCCGCCGCGACGTTGGCGATCAGGTCGCCGAGCGCCACCGGGACGCGGCGGCGCTCGGGGGCCTGGTCGAGCTGGGCGAGCAGCAGCAGATCCTCGACGAGGACCCCCATGCGCGTCGCCTCGGCTTCGATGCGCGCCATCGCGCGGGCGAGCGTCTCGGGGTCGTCGGCCGCTCCCATGCCGAACAGCTCCGCGTAGCCGCGGATCGACGCCAGCGGGGTGCGCAGCTCATGTGAGGCGTCGGCGAGGAAGCGCCGCAGCCGGTCCTCGCTGAGCTGCCGAGCGGCGAACGCTCGCTCGATATGCGCGAGCATCTCGTTCAGCGAGCGGCCCAGGCGCCCCACCTCGGTCCGCTGGTCGTCCGTCGCCACCCGTCGCGACAGGTCACCGCCGGCGATCTCGGAGGCGACTCGCCCCATCCGCTCCAACGGACGCAGCCCGAGTCGGATGACGAGCCAGCCGAGCGCGACGAGGGCGAGGATCACCACGCCGGCGACGAGCGCCTCGACGATCACGAGGCGATGCAACGTCTGCTGGACCTCGTGCAGGGGCACGGCCACGAACGCCGTGTTGGGGCCGTCGCTGAAGGCCACCGCCCGGTAGCCCGCCCCGTTGGACGAACTCACCGTGAACAGTCGCAGCGGGGAGCCGGGACGGCTGAGCAACGGGCGCGCGGGGATCGCGGGGATCGGTCCGGTCGGCTGCCCGTAGCTGAACGTGCGGCGACGCAGCACCGTCCCGTCGGCCGCGCGGATCTCTCCGAACGTGCCCGGCGGCAGCGCCGCGGCCGGCCCGACCGCGCCCGGCCGGCCGGCGAGGAGCGGGCGAACGGGGACCGGGCGGGCGGGACGTCGCTGACCGGCCGCCCGGGTCCGTAACTCGAACGACAGCGGCACGAGCGCGGACTGGACCTGCTGGTCGACGCGATCGAGCAGGAACGAGCGTTGCTCCTCGTAGGTGACGATCGCGGTGGCGGCCAGGCCGGCGGCGACGAGCACGACCATGCCGACGAGCAGGCGGGCTCGGAGCGACATCGCCTACTCCCGGGGCAACCGCAGCACGTACCCGACGCCGCGGATCGTGTGCAGCAGGGGTGGGCCCCCGATGTCGAGCTTCTTGCGCAGGTAGCTCACGTAGGTCTCGAGCACCCGGGCGTCCCCTCCAAAGTCGTAGCTCCAGACGTGGTCGAGCAGCTGTGCTCGCGTCATCACGCGACGGGGGTTCAGCAGCAGGTAGCGCAGGAGGCGGTACTCGGTGGCCGTCAGCTCGATCGCCAGCCCGCCGCGGGTGACCTCCCGCGTATCGTCGTCGAGCTCCAGGTCGGCGAAGGTCAGGCGGCTCGAGCGCTCCTCGTGGGCGCCTGAGCGACGCAGGATGTTGCGCAGCCGCGCCATCAGCTCCTCCAGGCTGAACGGCTTGGTGACGTAGTCGTCGCCGCCGGTCGTCAGCCCCCGAACCTTGTCCGAAGTGTTGTCGCGCGCGCTCAAGAACAGGATCGGGATGTCGGCCCGCTGCGCCGCCAGGCGCCGGGCCACCTCGAAGCCCTCCATGTCGGGCAGCATCACGTCGAGCACCATCGCGTGGGGCCGCCAGTCGCGGACCTGGGCCAGCGCGCCGGCGCCGGTCTCAACGGTGGCCACCTCGTAGCCGTGGTGGCGCAACGCCATCGCGACGACGTCGACGATGCCCGGTTCGTCGTCGACCACGAGCACGCGGAGGGCCTCGGGCGACGCGGTCACCGACCGATCGTCGCCTGCGCGCCTGGGAGTTTCCTGAACGCCGCGTGAGAGGAGCGTGAGAATCGCGGCGCCGGCGTGCCTTGATTGAGTTCTTGCAAAGGGGGTAAGTGAAACTTAATGACTGCAACCGCCACCCGCCCCATCCGGTCCGCTCAGCGCAGTCGCGTCATGCCCGACGCGACCCTCATGCGCGTCGGCACCGATGAGCTGTTCGAGCGTTGGCACCGCCACGAGGACCGTCGCGCCCGCGACGAGCTGGTCCAGCGCTTCCTCCCCCTGGCGCGGAAGCTGGCCCGACGGTACAACGGGGCCCGGGAGCCGTTCGACGATCTGCTTCAGGTGGCGAGCCTCGGCCTGGTCAAGGCCGTCGATCGCTACGACCTCGGCCGCGGGACGGCGTTCTCGTCGTTTGCCGTGCCGACGATTCTCGGCGAGCTCAAGCGCTACTTCCGGGACCTCGGCTGGGCCGTGCACGTGCCACGCGGCGCGCAGGAGCTGGCCGTCAAGGTGGAGGATGCCCAGCAGAAGATGATCGCCCGCCAGGGACGCGCACCGACGGTCCACGAGCTCGCGCAGTACCTCGAGCTCGACCTCGCCGACGTGCTCGACGCCCTGGAGACGGCTCGTGCCCATCATGCCTCCTCGCTCGATGCGCCTCATGACGACGGCGAGGGCGAGAGCGGCAGCGTCGTCGACAGCTTCGGTCAGGAGGATCCCGACCTGCAGATGGCCGATGACCGGGTCACCGTGGGCGCCGCGGCGCGCCATCTGTCCAAGCGCGAACGGGATGTCCTCCAGCTGCGCTTCGTCGAGGACCTCACCCAAACGCAGATCGCCGAGCGTATCGGCGTGTCTCAGATGCAGGTCTCGCGCATTCTCCGCCGCGCGATCACGCGTCTCGGCGAGCTGGCGGCCGACGGCGCCGACAGCACCTGATCGCCCCGCGGGTCCGCCGGGGGTTTGACGGGATTCGTGCCTGGGCATGTGGAGTGAGCGCAGGTGAACGAACAAGGTCCCATCGTGGGCCTGCATCTCGAGAGCAGGCCGCAGACTCTCACCATCGTGAGAGGCGTTCTCGGCGGTCTCGCCGAGGTGCTGGCGATCGACCCGGAATTACTCGACGACCTCAAGACCGCCGTCTCGGAGGCGTGTAACAACGTCGTCCTGCATGCCTACGACGGCGTTCCTGGACCGATGCGCGTGCGCGTGTTCGTGGAGCCCGAGCGGCTGCTGGTGACCGTGGAGGACGACGGCGTGGGGCTGTCGGCACGCGGCGGCGCGCCGGATGAGGGGTCGGGGATCGGCTTGTCGGTCATCAACGCGCTCACCGAGGAGGCCCGCTTCGGTCCCGGGAGCAACGGCGGCACGATCGTGGAGATGTATTTCGCCGGTCGCCGCGACGGCGAGTCGCTCTACCGGATCCCGCCCACGCCGGCAGCCGCGAGCACCGACGAGGCGATCGCGCCGATCCAGCCCGGGGAGGTCGTGCTCACCCTGTCGCCGGTGAAGCTGTTCGCGCCGGTGCTCGGTCGTCTGGCTCGCACCCTCGCCGCCACCGCCCACTTCTCCCTGGACCGCTTCTCCGACGTGTACCTGGTCACCGACACGATCGCCGCCCACGCCAACGGGGCGACCGCCGGACCGTGGATCGGCGCTCGCGTGATGGCCTCCGAACGACGTCTGGAGCTCGTCGTCGGGCCGTTTCGGCGCGGGACCGGCGCGCTGCTGCAGGCCGCGGGGGCGGAGCGCCCCTCCCCGCTGGCGCTGCTCTCAGACGAGGTCTCCGTGCAACGGGCCGGCGAGACCGAGCTCGTGCACGTGGTCGTCATCGACCACCGGCGCTGACACTCTCGCTACCGGGTGAGCGGCCGCAGGGCGAGGGCGGCGACATCATCCGTCGCCTCGCCGCCGCGGAAGTCCCGAAGCGTCTCGTCCAGGACGCCGAGCAGCTCGTGCGGCGAGGCATCGGCATGCTCGGAGAGCAGGCGCCGCAACCGGCCGCCGCCGAACCGGTCGCTCGTGCCGAGCGTCTCGGTGACGCCGTCGGTGTACATGAGCACGAGATGTTCCGCCGAGACCGAGACGCGTTCCTGATGCCAGCTGCTGTCGGGGAACGCCCCCAGCAACGGGCCCGACGCGGGCGCCTCGGACACCGTCCCGTCGCGATCGACGATCAGCGCCGGCGGATGACCGGCCGAGCAAACGGTCAGGCTGTCGTCGTGCAGGGCGGCGCACAGCGCGGTGCACATCGCCGTGCCCGATCGCCGGCGCAGCTCCTCGTCCAGCCGGCGGAGGATCGCCACCGGATCGGGCTCGAGGCGGCTGGCGAAGCGTGCGCCGTGACGCATCAGCGAGGTCACGCTGGCCGCGGCGACCCCGTGGCCGGTGACGTCGCCGATCAGGGCCAGCGACGCCCCGGGGGCCTCGAACACCTCGTAGAAGTCACCCCCGACGTCGATCCGCAGGTCGGTCTCGGCCGGGCGATACAGGGCCGCCACCTCCCAGCCGGGCACCTCGGGCAGATCGTTGGGCAGCAGGCTGTTCTGGAGGGTCTCGGCCACGTCGGCGAGCTGGGTGTGCAGCCGGGAGTTCTCGACCGCCACCGCGGCCCGCCGGGCGAGCTGCTCGGCGAGCGCGACGTCGGCGTCGGTGAGCCGGCGGCGTGACTCCGAGGTGAAGAACGACATCGCGCCAATCGTCCGCGAGGGCACGCGCATCGGCACGACCATCGCCGAGCGGATGCCCAGCGCCCGGAGGATCGCCAGCTGCTCGTCGCTCTGGGCGACGTGCATCAGGTGCTCGTCGGTGACGTCAAAGAACAGCACCGACTCGCCGGTGGCGAGAACCCGGGTGACCGCCTGCTCGGGCGCAAGCTCAGCCGGCTCCAGCTCGCGCATGTGGATCGCCAGCTCGCGCTGAGCCCGGTCGCGGTGGGCGACCACGACCTGCTCACGGGTGCCATTGCGGTCGATCAGCTCCACCATGCACCAGTCGGCGAGGCCGGGGATGGCGGCGTGGGCCACGTTGTGCAGGGTCTGCTGATAGTCCAGCGAGGCGCTCAGCAGCCGGCCTGACTCGGCCAGCACGCTCGTGTGTACCTCGGCGGTCTTCACCGCCGTGACGTTCTCGATCATCGTCACCGCGGCGATCGTCTCCCCATCGGCGTTGCGCAGCGGCGAGGCTTTGAGCTGCTCCCAGCGCGCTTCACCGGTGAGCCGGTTGACGCTGTGGATGAGCAGCGGCGGCGGATCCGGCTCGCCGCGCAGGAGCCTGACCGAGGGGATGTCGTCCATCGAGACCTCGTTGCCGTGCTCGTCGTGGACGACGTAGTCGGCCATGACGCCGTCGAGGCCATGGCGCCGCAGGTCGTCGAGCGTCTCGAACCCGAGGCTGCGCAGGGCCGCCCGGTTGGCGTAGACGACCTCTCCAACACGATCACGGATGGTCAGCGACTCCCCGAGCGACTCCAGGAGCTCGGCGAACTCCGGCCCCTGCCCGCTGAGGATCTGCTCGCCGAGTGAGGTACCGATCACGCGGCGCGCCTAATTGCCGTTGAGCAGCTCTTCCGGCCGGGTGACGAGGGCGATGCGATCGGCGACGCCGGTGAGATCGAGCAGCCGCTGAACCTGCGGCGACCCTTTGACCAAACCCAGCTCGCAGCCTTCCCCGGTCAACCGCTGATGCGCGCGCACGATGATGCTCAGCCCCGTGGAGTCCATGAATTCCAGCTTGCGAAGGTCGACGACGACCAGCTCGGTATCGCTGGCCGAGATGTCGTGAAGCTCCGCCTCCAGCTCGGGACCGCTGGCCAAATCCAGCTCTCCGGTGACTGCGATCACTGCGGCCCGGCCCTGTCGCTGGACCTCGACTCGGAACTGACTCTGCACGCTGGGGTCGAGCCTACTGATATGCGCTGCCGGATGCGATCGACTTCGTGCAGCGGGTTTGGAAGTCCGGTGCTGCGGTAACGGTTATGAGAAGCGGCACCGAACACGATGAGTGGCGATCTGAGGACATCCGCAGCACACGGGGCAGGGCTCGTCCACGAGGCGCTGTTCTACCGCGGCCGCACCGAGCTCGAGGGCTCGGTGAGGGAGTTCATGCGCGCCGGCGCGGACGCCGGCGAGCCGGTGCTGGCGGTCGTTGCCCCCGCCAACCTGGAATGGCTGCGGACGTGCGTTCGGCGGCGCGGGCTCCGGCGTTCGGTTGCAGGACATGAGCGACGTCGGGCGCAATCCCGCCTGCATTCTGCCGCTGATTCAGGATTGGCTTGACGAGCACGACGGCCGGGCGCGCGTGATCTGCGAGCCGATGTGGGCGCAACGCAGCTACGCCGAGACCGCCGAGTGCCTGCGCCACGAGGCGCTGGTCAACCATGCGCTGGCCGACTCGGGCGCCACGATCCTCTGCCCGTACGACGCCGAGCACCTCGACGCCGCCGTCCTCGAGGGGGCCGAGCTGACCCACCCGCAGGTCCGCGATGCGTCGGGCAGCCGCCCCAGCGAGCGCTACGAGGACCCCCTGCCGGGCTCGCTGAGCGAGCGCTGGCCGCTGGGGGCGCCGATCGAGCCGATGTCCGAGCATCTCTTCGTCGGCGACCTGCGTTCCCTGCGCCGTGCCGTCGTCGCCGATCCGTGCCTGGACGGGCTGACCCGCGAACGGCGCGAAGACGTCGTGTTCGCCCTCAACGAGGCCGCGACGAACGTGATCAGGCACGGCAACGGGCGCTGCACGGCCCGGCTGTGGCGAGACGGTCGCATCGTCGTCTCGGAGGTCAGCTTCGACACCGCGGTCGCCGACGTGCTCGCCGGTCGCCGCCGACCGCCCGTCGACGCGGTCGATGGGCGCGGCCTGTGGTTGATCAACCAGGTCTGCGATCTCGTCGAGTTGCGCAGCGGCGCAGCGGGCACGACCCTGCGTATGCACGTCCGGTAGTCCGGGGCAGGTCGTCCCGTCCGCGGGTTGCCGCGCCAGGCCGTGGGGTAGTGGACTCGTCATGACCAACCTCGCCTTTCTCGGAACCGGAACCATGGGCCTCCCGATGGCGCGCAACCTGCTGCGGGCGGGCTTCGACGTGCACGCCTGGAACCGCACCCCCGATCGCGCGCAGCCGCTGGCCGACGACGGGGCGCAGCTCTTCGACGACCCTCGCGCGGCCGCCGACGGCTGCGCGCTGATGGTCACGATGCTGTCCGACGCCGACAGCGTCGTCGAAGTGGCGCAGGCCGCCCTGTCGGCCCCCGACCCGCCGGACGTGTGGATCCAGATGAGCACGATCGGCGTCGCCGGGAACGAGCGCTGCGCCGAGCTGGCCGACGACCATGACGTCACCTATGTCGACGCGCCCGTGCTCGGCACCCGCGCGCCCGCCGAGGAGGGCAAGCTCGTCGTCCTCGCCTCGGGACCGGAGTCGGCCCGTGCTGCCGCCGAGCCCGTGTTCGAGGCGCTCGGCCGCATCCTGTGGGTGGGTGAGGCCGGTGCCGGCTCTGCCGCCAAGGTCGCGATCAACAGCTGGGTTCTCGGCACCGTGGGCGTCCTGGCGGAGACGATCACCCTGTGCGAGGGCCTCGGCGTCGATCCCCAGGTCTTCTTCGACGCCGTCGAGGGTGGCCCGCTCGACCTCGCCTACGCCCGCCTCAAGGGGCCGGCGATGGTCAAGCGCGCCTTCGACGACGTCTCCTTCCGCCTCGCCCTCGCCCGCAAGGACGCCGACCTCGTGCTCCAGGCGGCCGCCGACGCCGGGCTTGAGCTGCCGATCATGACCGCAGTCGCCGAGCGCCTCCGCACCGCCGAGGCCGACGGCCATGGCGACGAGGACATGGCGGCCACCTACTGGGCCAACGCCCCGACGACCGCCAAGGAAGCGAGATAGCCATGCCCGAGACCGAATCCGAATCAGACTTCGAACGCGAAGAGGAAGAGGCCGCCGCCGCCGAGGCGGCCGGCATCGGCGGCCAGGTCAGCGCCTACCCGCCCACCGACGACGACGACCGGGAGAACGATCCCGCCGAGCGCCCCCTCATCGAGGCCGGCGAGGGCGAGTCCGAGGGCTTCGAGCTCGCCGAGCACGAGCTGGAGGAGCACGCCACCCATGGCGACATGCACGCCGCCCGCCGCGTCCTGGAGGACGCCGACGGCTTCGACGAGGACGCCCGCGCCAGCGACGGCGGCGAGGCCGACGAGGAGATCAAGGCCGACGAGTGACGACCCGGCCGTCGCTCAGGACAGCAGCGGACGCTGCTGCGTGAGCTCCTGCAGCCGCTTGACCGACTTGCGCAGCAGCCGCGAGACCTGCATCTGCGACACGCCGACGCGGTCGGCGATCTCCGCCTGGGTGAGGTCCTCACCGAAACGGAGGTAGAGGATCCTGCGCTCTCGTTCGGGGAGTCGCTGGGCGGCGGCGAAGACGGTGGCCTGGTCATCGATCAGACCGAGGCGCTCGTCCTCGCCGCCAAGGGTGTCAAGGCGTCGGCCCGCCTCGGTGTCGCCGCGACTGGGAGCGTCCAGGGACACAGTGTCGTAGGCCTCAGCTGCCTGCAGCCCGTCAAGGATCTCCTCCTCGCTGCACTCGAGGTACTCGGCCAGTTCCGGCACGGTGGGGGAGCGGCCCTGGCGCGAGCTGACCACACGGCGTGCCTCGGAGATCTTGCGTGCCCGCTCCTGGGCACTGCGGTCGACATGCAGCGCCCACCCGGCGTCTCGGAAGTAGCGCTTCAGCTCGCCGACGATGGTCGGGACGGCAAACGACGTAAACGCGAACCCGCGCCCCGGGTCGAAGCGTTCAACCGCTTTGACGAGACCGAGGCTCGCGACCTGCACGAGGTCCTCGTAGGGCTCACTTGATCCCGAGTACCGGCGCGCGAGCTTGCGCGCGAGCGGTAGAAATCGTTCGATAAGCGCGTCCCGAGCCGGGACGTCTCGGTTGTTCGCCCATCTGACGAACAACTCATCAGAGCCGACGGTCGTCGTTGGCGTGACCGCCATCGCGGTGACCTCCCTTCGGTCGCAGACCGATGGGTTTCTATCACAGGCCGTCTGGCACACCTAGCCGTGGCCCGGCGTATCCGGGCGCGTGGTCAGGCTGCGCGGGCGGCAAACTGCTGCACAGCAGGGGATTCCTGATCGTCGTAGAGCAGATCGAGCACGGCGTGCTCCAGCCGGCTCCGCCGCCGATCGTCGGGGCCACGCAACGTTCCGATCCGGTCGAGCTCCCCGCCGATCGTCCAACCGGATTGATACCGATCGAAGACTCGCGGATCGATGTAGGACTTCCGGGCGACAGCGGGGGTATTGCCGAGGACCTCGGCCACGCCCCTCACCGCACCGTCCATGGCGCGCTTACGCGCCCGCTTGCTGACCGCGTCGCGTCCGTCGGCCGCCAGGGAGACGGCCGCCAGCACGGTGGCGTTCCAGGTGCGGAAGTCCTTGGCGGTGTACTCGGGGCCGATCAGCTCTTTGAGGTGCTCGGAGATCTGATCTGAGCGGACCGGGTGCCAGCTGCGGCCCACGCGATACGCGAGCAGCTGGTCGCCGCCCGCGCGGCGGCGTCTGAGCGCGCGCACGACCGCCACCGTCGGTTCATCCCGCACCGCCTGCACGCGGCGCACTCCGCTCTTGGCCAGGTAGTCGAAGATGGCCTCACCCTCGGTGACGGTGACGCTGGACTTGGTGACTGTCGCGAGGCCGACTCCGCCCTCGTCGTCGGCGTACTGCTCGGAGCCGATGCGGAACAGGCCGACGTCAAGCAACCGCAGCGCACACGCGAGGACCCGTCGCTCGTCGAGCTCGTCGCCGTTGCGAAGATCAGCGAGCACACGGCGGCGCATTTTCGGAAGGGCCTTGGCGAAGTCGACCATGTGGTCGAACTTCTGGCGATCGCGCAGCTCGCGCCATCGGTCGTGATAGCGGTACTGCTTGCGACCCGCGGCGTCGACGCCGGTGGCCTGGAGATGGCCGAGCGGATCGCGGCAGATCCAGACGTCCTCCCACGCCGGCGGGATCGCCAGCTGCTTGATCCGCAGGATGTCCTCGGGGTCTTTATAGGGGTTGCCGTCGTCGTCGACGTAGCCGAACCCCTTTCCCCGTCGGACGCGATGCAGGCCCTTCCCCGAGCAGTCCGAGCGCCGCAGGCGTGCCCGGCGAACCTTCGCTGCCTCGCCCTCGGCCACCTGCTTCGCTAGTCGGAGGGGCCGCGGAAGCGGTCGGTCATCCGCCGATCCGTGTCGTCAGCCTCGGAACCGCCGTCGTCCTCATCGGACGCCTCGTCGGACTCTTCGTCCTCGTCCTCGGCGTGATGCGCGTTCGCTTCCTGCACGGCGCCGTCAAGGGCGAAGCGGACGCTGTCCTCCGAGCCCTCCTGGATGTCCTCGACGGTCACCTTGCCCTTCTTGAAGCCGACCGAGCCCCACGCACCGCCGCTCGAGAGCAGCGCCAGCGTGCGTGTGAACGTCTGCTCCCACTCGTCGTCGGTCTCGCCCGCGAGCTTGACCGACAGCGTGCCTTGCTGGACCTTCGCGGCGCTCCAGTCGAGCTCAGGTTGATCGGCCATGACGCACCACTACCCGGACGGGCCGCCGGGCAACCCGGCGAGTCTGACCCTGAATTGCTCACAAGCGGTGGGTTGACCACAGCTGGGCCGTGGAGCGGGATGGGGACTACGTACACTGCGCGGATGCTCGACAGCAGGCGCTTGGCGGTGGCCGCTCTGCTGCTGCTTCCGGCGGGCCTGGTGGCCTACTTCGCCTTCAATGCAGGCGGCTTCTTTCCGGCGCCACCGGCGTACCTGGCGATCGTTCTCTGCCTGGCGCTTCTCGCCCGATCGCTCGTCGGCAACCCATTCGAAGGTGCCGGATGGATGCTCGGCGGGGGCACGATCCTGTTTGGCGCATACGTCCTGCTGGTTCTCGCCTCACAGGCGTGGTCACATGCTCCGGGACGCGCAGCTGTCGAATTCGACCGGGCCCTTCTGTACCTCGCCGCGCTCGTGCTCTTCGGTTCGATCGGACGGACCCGGTTGCGGCTCGTCTGGATGCTGCGCGGGTTGCTGCTCGCGATCTTCGTGGTCTGCACGAGTGGGCTCATCGCCCGCACGCTTCCCCATGTCTGGCCGACCGCGCCGACGATCGCCAACAATCGCCTCAGCTTTCCGGTGACGTACTGGAACGTCGAGGGTCTCGTGGCCGCGTTCGGGCTGATCCTCTGCCTGCACTTCTCCAGCGACGGGCGTGAGCATCCCGTCGGTCGCGTCCTCGCGTCAGCGGCGGCGCCGATCCTCGCCAGCACCCTGTTCTTCACGTTCTCGCGAGGCGCGATCGGCGTCACCGCCATCGGAGTCGTCGTCTATCTCCTCATCGGACGGCCGCGGTTGTGGCTGAGCGCGATCGTCGCGACCGTTCCGCCCACGGCCGTGGCGCTGAAGTTCTGCTATGACGCCGACCTGCTTGCACGGCCCGACCCCACGACGGCCGGCGCGGTCGTCCAGGGGCACAAGGTCGCCGTGGCCGTCGCGGTCTGCGTCGTGGCGGCAGCCGTCCTCCGCGGCCTGCTCACGGTCACGGCGGATCGGGCTCTCATCCGAGCTCGCCTCCCCGACGCTCACCGCCGCCGGGTGATGGCATCGGTCTGGGGTGCTCTGGCGGTGGCGGCGCTCATCGCGTTGGTCGCCTCCCGCGGCACGCTGGTGCATGAGTACCACGGCTTCACCAGCCCGACCAAGGCGACCGCGGGAGCTGACCTTCGCTCCCGTCTGACGGATCCGGGGAACGACGGACGCATCGTCCTCTGGAAGGTGGCGTTGCATCGCTTCAAGGCCAAGCCGGTCCTTGGCCTGGGCGCCGGCACATTTGAGACGTCCTGGGATCGGTATCGCGCGAACGGCACCTATTTCGTCGTCAACGCCCACTCTCTGTACTTCGAGAATCTCGACGAGCTCGGCATCGTCGGCATCGCTCTCCTCGTGGGGGTGATCCTGTTGTTTCTCGGAGTCACCGCGGCGCGCGCGCGGGGGCCCGACCGTCCGGTGTACGGGGCGGTGTTCGCGGTGTTGCTCGCGTGGGCGATCCACGCCGGTGTCGACTGGGACTGGCAGATGCCGGTCGTCACGATCGTCTTCTTCAGCCTGGGCGGATTCATGCTGGCGAGGTCGGCACCGGCGACGGCGGAGGCGCGCGCGCTCGAGGATCGCCGCGCGCCCTCATCGTTCACCCGCTCCATGTTGGGGATCGGGTGTGTTGTGCTGGCGGTGGCTCCGACCTATATGTGGCTCTCGCAGCGCGACCTCAACGCGGCGAGCGCCTCGTATAACAGCGGGGACTGCCGCGCGGCCACTCGCTCGGCAACTGCGGCGATCGCGATTGTCGGAAGCCGGCCCGAGCCGTACCAAATCCTCAGCTATTGCGACGTCGATGCCGATAAGCCTCAGCTGGCGATCACGACGATGGCCAAGGCTGTCTCCCTGGACCCCAACAACTGGATTTATCGCTACGGATTGGCCATCATGAAAGCTGCAGCCGGGCAAGATCCGCGGGGCGTCGCGCGGAAGGCGCTGTCCCTGAACCCACGGGAGCCGTTGGTGCAGGCGGAATTCAAAACGCTTAACGAGGCAAAACCCTCCCAATGGTCGAAGGACGGATACACGCTCGCTCAGGCCATGACTACGCTGCGACGATGACGGGCACCTGGTCTCAACTTCATGCGCGACGCTGATTTCGAACGCCTCTACGCCGAGCACGCTCAGCCGCTGCTCGCGTTTCTCGTGTACCGGACAGGTGACCGCGCGCTCGCCGAGGATCTGCTCGCCGACACCTTCGAACGCGTGCTCACGGCCAAGCGCGGCTTCGATCGACGCAAGGCGTCCGAGAAGACCTGGCTGTACTCGATCGCCCTCAACCTCGTTCGTGACCGCGCCCGTCGCAACGATGCCGGTCGGCGGGCGATGGACAAGGTCTACGCGGGCGGGGTTGGCCACGATCACCATGACCCGTTTGACTCCCTGGATGATCGATACGCGCTGCAACACGCCCTCCAGACCCTGAGCCAGGAGGAGCGCGACACTGTCTCGCTGCGTTACGGCGCCGACCTCAGCGTTCCCGAGATCGCGAAGCTCACCCACGAGAAGGTGACGACGGTCGAGGGACGGCTGTATCGCGGGCTGCGCAAGCTCAAGCGCGAGCTCGAGTAGTCAGCTCACGGAATGTTGACGCAGCAGCCGCTGATCGTCCCGGCGGAGGGCCGTCGTGGCCCCGGCCCGAGAATCACCTGATTGACGCCGGTGTAACTGCCGTTGCCGAGGATCGTGACCGTGTACTGCAGCCGGTCGCCGTTGGCGTAGGCGAGCTGACAGCGCCATGGGTTCTTCAGGTCACCGACTCCGCGCGGAACGCAGCGTGCCCGGAGCGCGGGCTGACGGGTCTTCGGATCCGGCGCCGTTCGCACGACCTGAGCGACATCAGCGGCCGTGAGTCGCTGGGCGTAGCGCTGCTGGGTGAGGATCGTCGCGCCTGACCCGTGCTGCGAGCGGATGACCACGAAGCTGACGATCGCGACAGCGAGCAGTGGGGCGATGACCAGAGCGCGGGAGAGCTTGACCAGCAGTGGCAGACGCACGTCCGGCGGCTGAGCCTCCGAAGATCCCGAAACATCGTCACTCTCTGCCTCCGGTCTCGGCGGCAACTCCTTCCCGGCGACGATCGCGGCGGGGGCGTCGCTCACCAGCCAGCGCGCGCGTGGCGCCCCGACGAGGGCCGCCGCCGCGGCTTCGGGGCCGGTCAGCGCCGATGCGTCCTGACCGGACGCGGCGTCGAAGGCCAGCGCATGAGCATGTCCGTTGCGGCACAGCCCTTCGGCCAGCAGCCGGGGACGGCTGCCGGCAGGGCCGAGCAGGGACTCGGCGTCGAGCGCGAGCAACACGCCGCTGTCGACAAGGCGTTTGAGCAGTTCGGGCGCGGCTTGGAACTGCGGGGACCGCTCGGGATGGGTCAGCGTGATCCGGTAGCCCCGGTCACGGAGCTGCGAGAGCCTCTCCTCGATCCCCGTTGCGTCGTCCGGGGCTTCAATCAACAGGTCGGTGCCACGTTGATCGAGGCTCGCCTGCCTGAGCTCGGCCTCGCCCACGTCAAGCGCCATCTCCAGCGACAGCTCGCCCCCGTGGGCGTGAACATCGACGTAGCTCGGTTCTGAGACCTTTCGGGTCGGCCGCAATCGCACGGTCAGATGATCGCATCAGCGGCTTCTCCCAGCGCACGCCCAGTGACCGGCGCCACCCGCCGTACACTGAGCCGCGATGCCAGGAATCGTGATCGTGGGTGCCCAATGGGGTGACGAGGGCAAGGGCAAGGTGACCGATATGCTCGCCGAGCGAGCCGACGCCATCGTGCGCTTCCAGGGCGGCAACAACGCCGGCCACACGATCGTCCGGGGCGGTCAGACATACAAGCTGCACCTGATGCCGTCGGGGATCCTCCATCCGGGCAAGCTGTGCGTGATCGGGAACGGGGTCGTCATCGATCCCAAGGTGCTGACCGACGAGCTGGACGAACTGCGGCGCCGGGGGATCGAGACAAGCGCGCTGCGGATCTCCGCCAACGCCCACCTGATCATGCCCTATCACATGATGCTCGACCACGCCGGCGAGGCCAAGCTGGGCAAGCTCGAGATCGGAACGACGCGCCGGGGCATCGGCCCGTGCTATGCCGACAAGGCCGCGCGCCTCGGAATCCGGGTGCAGGACCTGCTCGACGAGAAGATCCTCAAGAAGAAGATCGTCGCCGCGCTCGATCCCAAACGACTCTCGCTGCGCCCCTTCGCCAAGGACCCGCGGCTCGACCTGCAGTCGATGACCGACGAGTACCTGACCTACGGGCACGTGCTCGAGCCCTACATCGCCGACACCTCGCGGCTCGTCCTCCAGCAGCTCGACGAGGACAAGATGGTCGTGTTCGAGGGCGCCCAGGGGGCTCTGCTCGACATCGACCACGGCACGTATCCGTTCGTCACCTCATCCAATCCGGTCGCCGGTGCGGCCTGCATCGGGGCCGGTGTCGGTCCCAAGGACATCGACGAGGTCTGGGGCGTGGCCAAGGCCTACGTCACCCGCGTCGGCGCCGGACCCTTTCCGACCGAGGTCGAGGGGCCGTTGGCCGACGAGATGCGCGAGCGCGGCGGCGAGTACGGCACGACCACCGGACGTCCGCGACGGGTGGGCTGGATGGACCTCGTGGCCCTGCGCTATGCCGCGCGCCTGAACTCTCTCACCGCCCTGGCGATCACCAAGCTCGACGTGCTCGCGGGCTTCGACTCGATCAGGGCCTGCACGCGATACCGCGGTGCCGAGGGAGCGGAGTTCGACTACTTCCCCTATCACCAGACCGTCCTGCATCACGCGGTCGGCGAGTACGTGGAGCTGCCCGGATTTCGCGAGGACCTCAGCGAGTGCCGGAGCGAATCCGATCTGCCCGAGGCCGCGCGCGAGTACCTGGAGTTCGTGGCCGAGTTCGTCGGCGTGCCGATCGTCCTCGTCGGCGTCGGCCCGGGACGCGAACAGGTCATCTGGACCGCGGCGGCCGCCGGCGCGTCGGTCGTCGTGCCTGCCTGAGCCTCCGCGTCGCTCAGCGCCAGCGTTCGAGAAGATCTTCGTCGCCCACCTGGCCGACGACGCGCGCCGGCACGCCCATCACGACGGCGCGCGGGGCCACATCGCGCGTCACGACGGCCCCGGCGGCGACGAATGCCTCCTCGCCGATGACGACGCCGGGGGTCAGGGTGGCGCCGCCGCCGATCCGGCAGGCACGGCGCAGGACGGGACCGTGAAGCGCCTCGCCCGCAGCGCGGCGACCCATCGTGTCGTCGTTGGTCGTGGTGACGCCCGGCCCGATGAAGACGTCGTCATCCACGCTCGCCGCGGCGGTCAGATAGACAAGGCTCTGGATCGACACGTGAGCCCCCACCCGCGTATCGAAGTCGATCGTCGAGCCGCGCCCGAGCACCGTGCGCTCACCGACGACCGCTCGCTCTCGCACCTGCGCCTGGTCTCCGATGATGACTCCGGCGTCGAGGCGCGCCCCGGCGTAGATGACCGCACCGGTGCAGATCGTCACCCCCTCGCCGACATATAACGGGCCGATTGATCCCTCGGCACTGGAGCCGGGCCTCAACCGGGGGCGCTTGCCGAGCACCGCACCATCCTCCACCACACAGCGCGCGCCGAGCGTGACCCCGGCATGGAGCACAGCGCCCGCTCCGATCACCGCGCCTGCGCCGACGACCGCGCCATCGCGGATCACCGCTCCGGGGAAGAGCTCGACATCAGCGGCGAGCGATGCTCCCGGAGAGACGAACGCGCCGTGATCGGTCATCGCTCGAGGAAGGTGAGGGCGTCGACGACTCGCTGCCCGGCATGGCCGTCGCCGTACAGCTCGGGACGGCTCGCCGGCGGATCGTGCTGCAGAGCGGCCAAGGCCGCGTCGACGTCGAGATCGACGAGGACGTTCCAGCCCTGCTCGACCGTCTCGGTCCACTCGGTGTTCGCCCGCAGGGTCACGCACGGGATGCCCGCCAGGTACGCCTCCTTCTGGAGCCCTCCGGAGTCGGTCAGCGCCCGACGGGCATGGCACAGCAGCGCGGTCAGCTCGAAGTAACCCAGCGGCTCGGTCACCGTCACGCGCGGCGCGGCCCGCAGCTCGTGCTCCAATCCGGCCTGCTCCAGCCGCGCCCGGGTGCGCGGATGGAGCGGCAGCACGACCGGTTCCGGAATGGCCATCAGCAGCTCAACGAGCCGGCGCAGCCGGCCGATGTCGTCGACGTTGCCCGCCCGGTGAGCGGTGGCGAGCACGTACCCGCCGGGCTCGAGGCCCCGAGCCGTGACCAGGTCCTCGCGCCGTCGCGCCTGCGGCTGGGTGGCCAGCGCCACGTCGACCATCACGTCGCCGACGAGCTCCGCGCGTCCGGTGACCGATTCGTGGCGGAGGTTGATCATCGCCACCTCCGAGGGGCACAGCAGCAGCGAGCTGGCGTGGTCGACGAGGACGCGGTTGAGCTCCTCGGGCATCGAGCGATCGAACGATCGCATGCCGGCCTCCACGTGCGCCACCGGAACGCCTGCCTGGGCGCCGGCGAGGCCCCCCGCAAGCGTCGAATTGGTATCGCCGTAGACGAGCACCACATCCGGAGAGACGTCTCGCACGACCGGCTCGAGGGCCTCGAGCATCCGCGCCGTCTGCGAGCTGGCGGTGCCGAGCGCGATCCCAAGCTCGCGGTCGGGGGCCGGGACGCCCAGCTCGGAGAAGAAGATCGCCGACAGCCGGTCGTCGAAGTGCTGTCCGGTGTGCACGAGCACCTCTGAGTGGTGGCGTCGCAAAAGGCCCGACACCGCCGCGGCCTTGATGAACTGCGGACGGTTGCCGATCACGGTGAGGACCTTCAGGAGGCCAGCTCCGCCCGGATCCGGGCCGCGGCTGCAGCGGCGGTGCGCCGGCTCACCGGTGTCGGTCGATCGAAGCGGTGCTCGTCGACGGCCGCCACCGGCTGCACCTCGCGCGTGGTCGACGCCAGGAACACCTCGTCGGCCGTGGTCAGATCCTCGAGGGTGCACGCCTGCTCGGTGGCGCCCGCGACGTCGATGATCAGGGCACGCGTAATCGAGGCCAGGATGTGGTCGTCCAGCGGCGGCGTGAGGATCCGCTCGCCGGTAACCCAGAAGATCGAGCTGGTCGGCGCCTCGAGCACGCGACCGTGGGGAGTGACGAGGAGCGCCTCGTCAAACCCCTGCTCGCGCGCCAGCCGGCTGGCCAGCATGTTGGCGGCGTAGGAGAGCGATTTGATCCCGTCGAGGATCCGCGTCGGCGAGTAGGTGACGGTCATCAGCCGCGCGGCGTCGGGACTGCTGGGGAGCGATTCGGTCAACATGATCCGCCGCCCACCGCGGGTGATCATGATCCGCAGAAGCTCGTGGTCGGGGCCCGGGCCGGCCTGGGCGAGAACGCGGTTGGCCTCGGCGCGCACCGTCTCGGCATCGATCGGCAGGCGCAGGTTGCGCCCCGACCGCTGCAGCCGGGCGAGGTGCTCGTCCATCGCATAGGCGACGCCGTCGTAGATCCGGATCACCTCGAAGGCGCCGTCGCCGCGGACCAGCCCCTCGTCGGTGGCGGGGATCATCGCCTCGGAGGCGAGCATGATCTCACCGTCGAGTGAGGCGAGCGATGCGGCGCCGGTCGGACTCACGGCCGCCTCCCCTGCGCCCACACCTCGGAGAGGCGGACAACCGTCGCTGCAGCGGCTGCCATGTCCTGGACCGAGGCCCACTCGCGCACCGAGTGATACTCGTGGCCCCCGGTGAAGATGTTCGGCGTCGGCAGGCCCAGCTCGCTCAGCCGCGAACCATCGGTCCCGCCCCGGATCGGCTGGCGCACCGGCTCGAGCCCCTCCGCCCGGATCGCCGCCTCCGCGGCGGCGATGACATGGGGGACGCGGTCCAGGTACTCGCGCATGTTCCGATACTGGCGCCGCATGTCCAGCTCCAGCTCCGCCCCCGGGGCCGCGGCCACGATCCGCTCGGCGGTCTCTTGCAGCAGCTGCCGATGGGCCAGCATCAGCTCTTCGTCGAAGTCACGGACGATCGCGCGGATCTCGGCGACTGCGGCGGTGCCGGTGAGCGAATAGGGGTGGATGAACCCCTCGCGTCCCGCACTGGTGGCCGGCGTGAGGCGGTCGGCGGGAAGCTCGGCCACGATCTGGGCGGCCAGCCGGAGCGCGCTGACGAGCTTCCCGGTCGCGTATCCGGGGTGGACGTCGACCCCGCGGATCGTGACGATCACCTCATCAGCCGAGAAGGTCTCGTCATCGAGCCCGGCGAGGCCCGAGCCGTCCAGCGTGTAGGCGCACTGGGCGCCAAAGCGCTCGATGTCGAACAGGGTCGCTCCCTCACCGATCTCCTCGTCGGGCGTGAACGCCACGCGCAGGGTGGGGCGCGGAAGCTCCGGATGGGCGGCGAGATGGGCTACCGCGGCCACGATCTCGGCAACCCCCGCCTTGTCGTCGGCGCCGAGGAGCGTGTCGCCGCTGGCGGTGACGATGTCATGTCCGCGTTTGGCCGCCAGGGCCGGCATCGACGCCGGGTCCAGACGCGTCCCGAGCCGGGGCAGGGTCAGCGCCCCGCCCCCGTAGTCGCGATGAACGATCGGCTCCACCCCGTCGCCGGGAGCATCCGGGCTGGTGTCCATGTGGGCGATCAGGCCGACCACCGGAGCGTCGGCCGAGGTGCCGGCAAGCGTCGCCATCACGTAGCCGTGCTCGTCGAGTGACGCATCGTCGAGCCCGGCGTCGCGCAGTTCGCCGGCCAGCATGCGACCCAGCTCCAGCTGACCGGGAGTGCTGGGCGACGTCGAGCGGTCGCGCGTGGACTGGGTATCGACGCGCACGTATCGCTCGAAGCGCTCGAGCACATCAGGCGCGAGGGCGTGAGCGAGGTCTGACGTGAAGGCAGCCGGCATCCAGCGATTATCTCAAGCCCGATCAGCATCGGCCTGGCCAGTGGGCGCCCTGACGTTGACCGGTTTACGACATTTGGATATTGAGAGGTTTGTGTAGCCCCCGTTATCTTGCTAACCTGACAATCGCAAAACGCATCTGGGGCAGCTTCCGAGTGGTGCAGATGCGAAATCGATCCGTTCGTGGGCTAGCGGACATGATCGAATCAACAGAACGTTGAGCGATCGTGCCGCAACGAACGCTCGTGCCGACTTCTGAGACAAAACGATCCGTCGGAGGATTTTGACGCCTCGTCGCCAGCAGAAACGGACCACATCGCAGGATGTTCACGCAGTTACCCGCAGCAGGGCGCAGACTGGGGCCATCGCAGGGATGACGATCGCCGTAAAGGGGGACAAACACTGATGCAGACCACTTCGCGAACCAGGACCTGGGCCGGAACTCGACGCCGCGGGAGCGTTCCGGGCGGCGGCCGGGTTGATCTTCACGCCGATATCTCGCCGGTGTGGGAGGTGCTTCCCCGCGGCCATCAGGAGGTTGGCGAACGTCCTGCCGTTCTGCGGCGGGACTCGCTGCTGCGGCGCGGGCTGGCGCTTGTCGATGTGGTTTCGGCGTTCGTGGCCCTGCTCGCCGTGATCAACATCATCGACGTTGGGCGAGTGCGATTGGCGCCCGGCGCGCTGCTCATCATCCCGTTTGTGCTCCTGGCCGGAAAGGTCATCGGCCTCTATGACCGCGACCAGCACGTGTTGCGCAAGACGACGATTGATGAGACCCCATCGATCTTCTACCTGGCGGTCCTGTACTCGCTCGCGGTGTGGCTGGGGGAGGCGATTCTCTTCAACGGCTTGCTGCAACGAGCTCAGGTGTTCGGCCTGCTCGTGACGACCTTCGTCCTCACCGTGGTCGGCCGGCTGATCGTCCGCAAGGCTGCCTTTGCCATGACCCCGGCGGAACGATGCATCGTCATCGGCAACGCGACCGACGCGGCGAGAATCGCCGCCAAGTTCAAGGACGCGCACTCGGTCAACGCCTCCATTCTCGGCCGCGTCGGGCTTCACGGCAACGATGGCGGCGAGACATCCGGGGGAGTCGAGAAGCTCGGCGAGTACGCAGCGCTCGCGCAGGTCGTCGCCCAGTACGACGTTGAGCGCGCGATCATCGCTCCGGCCAGCGACGGGCAGGAGGAGATCCTCGACGCGATCCGGTTGGTCAAGGCCCTCGGTGTCAAGGTGAGCGTGCTCCCCCGACTCCTGGAGGTCGTCGGCTCGACGTCGACATTCGACGACCTGGACGGGTTGTGGCTGCTCGGCGTCCGTCAGTACGGGCTCGCGCGCTCCTCCGAGTTGCTCAAGCGCGGGATGGACGTCGTCGCCGCCGGCCTCGGTCTGCTCGTCCTGGGCCCGCTGTTTTTGATGCTCACCATCGCGGTGAAGCTCGACACCCCGGGACCGGTGTTCTTCCGTCAGCGCCGCATCGGCCGCCGCGGCGAAACCATCTGGATGCTGAAGTTTCGCTCGATGGTCGACGGCGCGGACGCCATGAAGGACGAGATGCGGGCGCTGAACGAGGCCCAGGGAGGTCTGTTCAAGATCGGTGCCGACCCCCGGATCACCCGGGTTGGCCGTCTCCTGCGGCGCACATCGCTCGACGAGCTGCCCCAGCTGATCAACGTGCTGCGCGGTGATATGAGCCTGGTCGGACCGCGGCCACTCGTCCCCGACGAAGACGCGCTCATCGAGGGCTGGCAGCGCCGGCGCCTGGCGGTCAAGCCGGGCATGACGGGCCTGTGGCAGATCTTCGGCTCCTCGCGCATCCCAATGCACGAGATGGTCAAGATCGACTACATCTACGGCGCCAACTGGTCGTTGTGGCTCGACCTCAGGATCCTGCTGAGGACGATCCCCTACATGCTCAGCCGCCGCGGGCTGTAGCCCTGAGCGGCGCAGCGGCGCCGCTCAGCGCTGAATGAGGGCGTGATCCCGCGTGCGAGCGGCGTGCGCCGCGCGAAGCGGGGCACGATGCAGGCGCACGGAGAGCTTGCGAGCCGAGTCGACGGCGAGGCCGCCGATGCGCTCATGACGGGCGCGCAGGCGCCGACCGAGGACACCGGTGAGGACGTACGTGCCCGCCAGCGTCACGACCGGAACCACGACCACCCATAGCACCAGCAGCGTCACAAGCAAGGTTCTCTCCTCGGGTTCCTCAGCAGCCTCGTTCGCCTAAACGAACCATTGACCTGCTTATCGGATGCTTTCCGTCATGACTTGAGCACAATCCCAATGATGGACGTATGTCCGGCGGAAACGACGGGAAAGAAATTCCGCCTCGCCTGTCAGGATCGGCCAACGTCGCTCGTATAAGTGGGTATGAAGGATCTAAACGACGACCAAGTGCCCCAGGATCTGCAGCCAGTCATATCGCGGTTGCGGGCCGAGCGGGTCGAGGTCAGCGCCCTCGAGCTTGACCAGATCAAGCAGCGGGCGCGCAAGCAATCTATTCCTCGACACGGGAGACCTATCTATATGAAGTCGCGTCTAGCGGCAATTCTCACGGTCGTTGGTCTCGTTGGCGGCACTGGTAGCGCCATCGCGGTCGCCGGCGGCGGTTCCGGACACCCGAGCAGCGGCGGAGGCAACAGCGCCGCCTGCGGCCAGTACAACGGCGGCTCAGGCGGCAACGGCAACGGCAACGGCAACTGCAACGGCAACGGCAACGGCAACGGCAACGGCGGCAACGGGAACAACAACGGCAACGGCTCCGGCAATGGTGGCGCCGGCGGCGCTGGCGGCTCCGGTGGCACCGCGAACGGCAACGGTGGCAGTGGCACCGGTGGCGCTGGTGGTACCGCTAACGGCAACGGTGGCAGCTCGTCTGCGACCGGCGGCAGCGGCGGCAGCTCGACCGTGACCGTGACCCAGAACGGCCCGACCGTCACGATCGTCAGTGGTGGCACGACCACCATCATCGAGCCTGGGACGACGCACACCGTCGACGTCTCACGCCAAGACGAAGAAGAAGGCCAAGGCCAAGAAGCACGCCAAGAAGAAGAAGACCACGAAGAAGACCAAGAAGTCCAAGAAGTCCAAGAAGTAACGGACTTCCGCAGGCTGGACCGAATCCCCCCGTCGCTCGACGGGGGGATTCGTCGTTAAGGCTCACTCGGGCGAGGAGCCGCGGGCTCAGGCGGCGGTGTGGTCCATCCGGTGGTCGTGGCCGAGCAGCGGCAGCTCGTCGCACATCTCGGTCAGCCGCGAGACGGTGCGCGCCGTGATCTGCTCGCAGAGAGCGTCCCGGTCGAGGATGTTGGTCGTGATGACGATCGACCGCTTGTCCTCGTAGCGGGAGTTGACGATCGAGTACAGCTCCTCGAGGACCCAGTCGGTCGTCCGCTCGGCACCGACATCATCGATGTGCAGGAGGTCGACTGCGGTGAGGCGATCAAGCAGGTCGACGTGCGAGCGCTCGGCGCGATGGGTGTCGCGAATCTCGTTGAGCAGGCGCGGCAGCGAGTAGATCGCCACCGATCGACCCGCGTCGGAGGCCGCCTTGGAGACGAGCATCGCCAGCGTCGTCTTGCCCGTGCCCACCGGGCCCATGAACCACAGACCCCGCCCGGCATCGAGCTGATCCTCGATATCGGCCGCGAAGCGTCGGGTCGCGGACACGATCTGAGGGTCGATGTCGGTGACCGGCGGCCGCTCGAAGGCGACGTCTCGGTAGCGGCGAGGGATGACCGCCGACAGGTTGCGCGCCTTGGCCCGCGCGACCCGCTGGGCGCGGCAGCGGCAGTCGTACGCCGTGTTGGTGGCGGCCTCGACGCGGAAGCCCGAGCCATCGCAGAGATCGAACGGGCACAGATCGCTCACGGCCCGAACCGCTCCCCGGCGTAGTTCATGAACTTTGGGTATTCCTTCTGGAAGGTGAGCACCACGTCGCCCGACGGGCCCGTTGCGATGCTTGGCGATGATGATGTCCGCCTCGCCGGGCCGCTCGGACTCCTTCTCGTAGTACTCCTCGCGGTAGATGAACATCACGAGGTCGGCGTCCTGTTCGATCGCACCCGACTCGCGAAGATCCGAGAGGACCGGCTTCTTTTCGCCCCCCCGCTGCTCGACGGCCCGGCTGAGCTGCGACAGGGCGATGACCGGCACCCCGAGCTCCCGGGCCAGGCCCTTCAATCCGCGGCTCATCTGCGAGACCTGCTCCACGCGACTCTCGATGCGCCCTTCGGCGCGCATCAGCTGGAGGTAGTCGACGATGACCAGGCCGAGCCCCCCCTCCACCTGGGCGTGCAGCCTTCGGCACTTGGCGCGGATCTCCAGGACGCCGGTGTCCGACGAATCGTCGACGAACAGTGGAGCCTCGGCGAGACGCTGGCAGGCCTCGAGGATCTTCGGCCAGCGCGACTCGGCCACCTTGCCCCGGCGAAGATCCTCGCCCTTGATCCGTGCCTGAGAGGCGACGAAGCGCTGAGCGAGCTCGGACTCGGACATCTCGAGCGAGAACAGCGCGACCGCGTGTCCGGCCAGCACCGCGTTCTCGGCGATGTTGGCCACGAGCGCCGATTTGCCCATCGACGGCCGGGCAGCGAGCACGACGAGGTTGCCGGCTGAAAGCCCCCGGTCTTCTCGTCGAGGTCCTTGAAGCCCGAGGGGGTTCCGGTCAGCGGCGTCTTGGAGATCGACAGCCGGTGCAGCTTGTCGGTCTCCTCGTGCAGGATGTCGGCGATCGAACGGATCTTCTTCTGGCGATCGTCGGTCGCGACCTCCAGCATCGAGCGCTCCGCCTGTTCGACGAGCTCCCGGGCGGGCGCATCGCGCGAGAGCACGCTCGCCTGGATCTCATATGAGGCCGTCAACAGTGCTCGCAGCTGTGCGTTGTCGTGCACGATCCGGCCGTACTCGCGCGCGTGCCCGGCCGCCGGCACCCAGCCGGCCAGCTCGTCGATGGCCGCCGGCCCTCCGGCCTCCTCGAGCTTTCCGCGCTGGCGCATCGTCTCCGAGACCGTGAGATGGTCGATCTTGCGGTCGGACTCGTAGAGCTCGAGCATCGCCGCGAACACCCATCCGTGCTGCTCGCGGTAGAAGTGCTCCGGTCGGAGCTGCTCCTCGACGAGCAGCGAGTGCAGGTGGCGCTCGTCGAGCAGCACGGCGCCGAGGACCGACTTCTCGGCCTCCAGGTTGTGCGGCGGGACGGCGATGTTCTGGACGGCGCTCACGGCTGAGGGGGAATATAGGTTTGCGCCCGCGAGCGGGCCAACCATCATCCCGCTCGCAGCGGACGTTTGTGATCCGGGGATCGAGAGAGGCCCGGCGAGCCTGCGCGAAGCCGCTCAGTTGAAGGCGGAGACGCCCGTGAGGTCGCGCCCGACGATCAGCGACTGGACCGAATCGGTGCCCTCGTAGGTGTCGACGATCTCCATGTCGGTGAGGTGGCGCGAGACGTGGTAGTCGATGAGGAGACCGTTGCCGCCGAGGATGTCACGGGCCTCCGAGCAGACGAGCTTGGCCTGACGAACGTTGTGGAGCTTGGCCAGGGAGGCCATGGGACCGGTCAGGAGGCCGGCCTCCTGGAGCTGGGCGAGGCGGAAGCAGTACAGCTGCATCGCCGTGGTGGCGGCGGACATGGTGGCCAGCTTGCCCTGCACGAGCTGGAAGCCGGCGATGCTGCGCCCGAACTGCACGCGCTCCTGGGCATAGGTGAGAGCGGCGTCGAGGCAGGCCATGGCGTGCCCGACGCACTCCCAGGCGGCGGCGCTCCGGGTCTGGTTGAGCACACGGTTGGCATCCTTGAAGGTGCGGGCGTTGGCGAGCTTGTGGTCAGCCGGGACACGCACGTCGGTCAGTGCGATCTCGGCCTGCCAGACGGCCCGTTTGCCGATCTTGCCGCCAATCACAGTCGACGGATCAAAACCTGCCGTTCCCTTCTCGACGAGGTAGGCACCGACATCGCCCGCCTCGTCGCGAGCCCAGATGATGACGACGTCGGCAAACGAGGCGTTGCCGATCCAGCGCTTGGCTCCGTTGAGGACGAACTCATCACCGTCGCGCCGCGCCGTCGTCTCGAGCGACACGGAATCCGAGCCGTGCTCGGGCTCGGTCAGACCGAACGCCCCGATCGTCTCCAGCCGCGCCATCGGCGGTAGCCAGCGCTCCTTCTGCTCGTCGGAGCCGAGCAGGTCGATCGCCCCCATCGCGAGGCCGGAGTGGACGCCAAAGAATGTGTTGATGCTCCCGTCGGCCCGCGCCAGCTCCCGCGCCACGACCCCGGCGCCGAGCCGCGACATCCCGGGGCACCCGTAGCCCTGGATCGTGGTCCCGACGACATTGAGCGCGGCCAGCTTGGGCACGAGCTCGAACGGGAACTCGGCGCGCTCCCAGTAGTCGTTGATGATCGGCACGACCTGGCGCTCGCCGAACCCCCGCACCCGATCACGGAGCTCGCGCTCGTCCTCGGACAGGGTCTCGTCGAGCAGGTAGTAGTCGTCGACTGCGACACCCGCGGTGTCTGTCTCGGTGGCCACGGCAGACGTGGTGCTACCCCGACCGGCCACTCGCCACGCCGATGTGATGTGATCGCGGCCATGTCGGAGGACCGCTATGAGCTGCGCGCGATCGGCCGGGTCGAGTCGGTGCTGATCGACCGCGCCGACGCGCCGCTTCAGGGGTCCGAGGGCGCCCCGGACGGGTGGCTCGTCCTCGACGAGTCGGTGGGGCCATGCATGACCGACCTCCACGCCGGAGTCGAGATCCTCGTCCTCACCTGGCTACACCGCGCGCGCCGAGACATCCTGCGCGTCTATCCGCGAGGCAACCCGAACAATGCAGAGGAGGGGGTGTTCAGCACCCGTTCACCGGACCGGCCCAACCCCATCGGGCTGCACCGCGTCCGCATCCTCGAGGTCGACGCCAACCGGATCCACGTCAGCGACCTCGAAGCGCTCGACGGGACGCCGATCGTCGACATCAAACCGGTCCTCACCGATCGGGAACGCTGACTCTTTCCGCGTAGGGGGCTGGTGGCTGGGGGGGCGCCGGCCGGCACTGCCGCCCCCACCATGCTGATGCTGATCCGGAGGACGCGACCGCGCTGGGGCGCCAACGACGCGAGCATGGTGGTGGCGGCCGTGCCACCGGCGCTAGAGCCCGCCGGCCGCCGCGGGACTCAGCGCCCCGGCGCCTCGTCCCCAGCGGGCGTGAGCGCTTCTGCTTCCTCTAGGCGGTCGGAGGCCGGTGTCGGGCGGCCGATGTGCAGTCAGCGGACGGCGGTCTACGCCTGCACCGCCCTCGAGTCGTCCGCGCCCCAGCCAAACGCCCGCGCCCCGAGCGGGCGGTGCAGGCGTACGGCCGTCGACCGCTGAAAGCAGCTAGGCCGCGACGACCATGGTCTTGACCGCCGCCGTCACTTCGTCGGCGACCTCGACCACGACCATGTAGGTCCCGACGTTCCGGATCGGATCGTCGAGGTGGATCTTGCGGCGATCGACGCGGATGCCCCGCGCCTCGCGAATCGCGTCGGCGATGTCCTGGGGCGTGACCGATCCGAACAGACGGCCGTCGTCGCCCGCCTGCTGGGTGATCGTGAGCACGGTGCGGCCGAGCACCGAGGCGCTCTCGCGTGCCCGCTCCTCGGCCTCACGTGCGGCTCGCTCAGCATCCTCCTGCCGGCGCTGAGCGACCTTGATCGAGGACTCGGTGGCCGGCTCGGCGAGCTTGCGCGGCAGCAGGAAGTTGCGCAGATAGCCGGCGGAAACGTCAACGACCGTTCCGCGCTCGCCGAGCGTGTCCACGTCCTGGAGCAGGATCGCCTGCGGCATCGCTTCCGCTCCGCCTACCGGTCGCGGTCGCGGTCGCCACGGTCGCGATCGCCGCGTCCGCGCGGATGATCGCTGCCTTCAGCGACATACGGCAACAGGGCAAGCTCGCGGGCCCGCTTGACTGCGCGCGCCACCTGGCTCTGGTGACGGCGGCACGCTCCGGTGATACGACGCGAGCGGATCTTGCCGCGGTCGGAGATGAACCGCCGCAGCATCGATACGTCCTTGTAGTCCGCCTGCTCGATCTTGTCCCGGCAGTACGGGCACGACTTGCGACGGGTCGAAGTCGGCCCACCCTTGCGGTCGCGCCGGCGTACCGGTCGTCTGCGTTGCTTTGCCACTGAAACCAGCCTAGCTCGATCTGTTGCCTTGTGCGTCTAGAAGGGGATGTCCTCGTCCGTGCTCGCCCCGACCGGAGTGCGCTCGAAGTCGCCGGTGTCGATCGGAACGTCGCTCTCCGTCGCGCGCGCGCCGCTCGAGAACCCGTTCCCGTTGCCAGCGTCGTCGCGGCCGCCGAGGAACTGCACGGAATCAGCGACTATATCGACCGCCTGGCGCTTCTGTCCGTCCTGCGTCGTCCACTCGCGCCACTGGAGCCGGCCGTCGACCGCCACGCCGCGTCCCTTGCTGAGAAAGCGCGAGCAGTTTTCGCCCTGCGCCCCCCATACGGTGACGTCGAAGTAATTGGGCTGATCCTCCCACTCGTTGGTGCTCGCGTTACGGCGCCGGGCGTTGACGGCGACCCGCAGGGAGCACACCGAATTGCCGCTCGGCAACGAGCGCAGCTCGGGATCGCGGGTCAGGTTTCCGGTGATGATCACGCGGTTGATGTTGCTGCCAGCCATGACTTGGCTCCTTCCTCCAGAGACGTTTGAAAACTCGTGTTCGAGTCTATGGGCGCGCCAGACGGCATCCCGGCCGCGACGCCCGAAAATGGACGGAAACGTTGCCCTCTCGGCACGGTGATGTGACGCGCCGTGACAGAGCGGTCACACCGCCCGGTCCGGCGGGCCGGTTTAGCGAGCGTCGGACTCGCTGGGCGGCGCTGAACTGGCCCCCGCGAGCACCGGCGGCGGCGCATCGGGCGGCGGCGGGGTGCCGGGCAGCACCTTGATGATCCGGAAGCGCAGCACCGCGTCGTCGATTCGCAGGTTGTGCGAGACGGCATCGAGGAGCGCGGCGGCACCCGTGAACTGCAGCAGGTGATACTCGCCCTCGCCCTGGTGGCGGATCTCAAAGGACAGCGGGCGCGTGTGCCAGTCGTCCTTACGCTCGACCGATCCTCCTCCGCCGGTGATCTGGGCCTCGACGTCGGCGACGATCTTGGCCCGACGGTCCTCCTCGACGGCCGTCGAGAGCACGAGCATCAGGTCGTATAGGCGGGGTGGTGCGGGCATAGAACGCAGGCCCGAGCGTGGGCCGGCGGCCGACTATAGCGGGTGCGGGTGAGGCGCTCCGGGCCCTTTGCACTCGCCTCGCCGCCTCGCGAACGCGGCCGCCGCACACTGCCGCTAAGAAATTGCAACGGCCAAGTAGCGTGAATGTTTTTTTGGCCACAGGGCCCTTCCGCGACCGGCGCACGAAGTTTATGTTTGAGAGGTATGCATACCGTGCAACGACCTCGCCGCTACGTCTCGCCCGTCACGCTGACGGCAATGCGTCCCATGCTGCGTTACTCATCGACTCGCGATGCCTTTGTGCTGCGAGTCGTCGGTAGCCATCGGGGCCCGGTGCTGCGCCGTGAGCGCCGCATCGCCGAAGCCGAGTACGACGGACCGGACCGGCGCGAACACCGCTCAGCCATCTAGATCGACCGAGGTTCCGTCCGGCGCTAGCGTGCCGGTCGATGCCTCCTACCCGCAAGGCACAGCCGAGCGCGCCGCGGCGCGAGCTGCCGATCGTGCGATGCGCGAACGGGACCGACTGGGAGCGATGGCTGGCCGAGCAGAGCGTCGATTCGCCGGGCGTGTGGCTCCAGATCACGAAGAAGGATCGCGAGCCGCCCACGGTCACGTATGCGCACGCCCTCGAGATCGCGATCTGCTTCGGCTGGATCGACGGTCAGAAGCGCGGCCACGACGAGGCGTCTTGGCTGCAGCGCTTCACCCCGCGTGGCCCGCGGAGCAAGTGGTCGCAGGTCAACCGCGCCACCGCCGAGAGGCTGATCGCCGAAGGCCGCATGCGCCCAGCCGGTCAGGCGCAGGTCGACGCGGCCCGGG
Source organism: uncultured Solirubrobacteraceae bacterium (assembly GCA_963744845.1). GTDB lineage: Bacteria > Actinomycetota > Thermoleophilia > Solirubrobacterales > Solirubrobacteraceae > Palsa-465. The sequence continues at coordinate 226,981 of CAVUVE010000001.1, read as the reverse complement.
CCGACGGCCGCTGGGATGCCGCCTATGAGCCGCAGGGCCGAGCATCGGTGCCGCCCGACCTCCAAGCGGCCCTCGACGCCGCTCCGGCGGCCAGGGACTTCTTCGCCACGCTGACCGGGGCGCGCCGTTACGCGTTCCTGTACCGCTTGCACCACGTCAAGACCGAAACGGGGCGCCAGCGGCGGATCGCGTCCTACATCGAGCTGCTGAGCGAGGGCCGGACCCTCAACTGATCCGGCGGCCTCGTCAGCCCGTCGCCAGCGACTTCTCCTTGGCGCGGATGTCGGCGAGCTGATCATCGATCCAATCGCCCGGATCGCGGGCGGTGACGATCGAGATGAGCCCCTCGTGGCGGCGCTCGCGCTCCTCGTAGGACATGGTCAGGGCAGCGTGCAGCGAGTCGGCCAGCTCCTGGATGTCGAAGGGATTGACCGACAGCGAGTAGTCGCCGAGCTCCTCATGGGCACCGGTGTTCTCCGAGAGGATCGAGACGCCGGCACGCTCGTTGACCATCGGGCCCTCCTTGGCGACGAGGTTCATGCCATCGAACATCGCGTTGACCATCAGCACGTCGTAGTGCTTGTAAGCGGCGACGGCCTCCTCCAGGTCATCGCGGAGCTTGAGCTGGATCGGCATCCAGTCGGGCGAGCCGTGGCGGTGGTTGACGACGGCGACGACGGCCTCGATGCGCTCCAGGTACTCGGCGTACTCGGCGACGTCGGTCCGCGACGGCATCAGCTGGGCGATGAACGTGACCCTCTCGCGAAACTCGGGGTGCTGCTCGAGGAACGTGTCAAAGGCGCCGAACCCGCGCAGGACGTTCTTGCTCAAATCGGCGCGGTCGACGCGCAGGATCAGATGGTCGCGGCGGCGGCGCAGGAGCTCGCCCTCGAACTCGCGCACCCGGGGGCGGCGCGCGACCGCCTGGACGGCCGTCGAGTCGATCGGCAGCGGGTAGGCGCGCACCCACACCTCGCGGTCGTCGACGCGGACGACACCGCTCTCATGGTCGACCTCGAGTCCCATCAGGTCCTCGCAGCACTGCAGGAAGTTGCGCCGGTAGGAGCGCGTGTGAAAGCCGACGATGTCGTTGGAGAGGATCCCCTCGTAGATCTCGCGGCGAATCGTCGACGGCAGAACCCGCCACGAGTCCGACTGGCTCCACGGGATGTGGACGAAGTGGTGCAGGAACGCATCGGGGCGCTCGCGGCGGATCAGCCCGGGGAGCGTGTAGAGGTGGTAGTCGTGGACCATCACGACCGGCTTCTCGATGTCGGCGACCTCCTCCAGCACGGCGTTGGCGAGGTCCTCGTTGACGGCGTTGTAGCCGAACTCGAACGCCTCGGTCTCGTTGCGGCGGATGTCCGGGGCGTTGCTCAGGTCCCACAGGTAATGCTGGATGAACCACAGCAGCGGGTTGGCGATGATGTTGTAGAAGCCGTCGTAGGCCTCGGACTCCGAGGCCACGAGCTTGACGCGGTACTCGTTGCCGTCGTCGGTGTGCACCGGGAAGGGACGGCCATCGGCGCGCTCCGCGGCCTCGACGTCCTCTTGGGTCATCGCCGACGCCACCCACGTGACGGGACGATGCGACGCCAAGCCGATGAGGGCGGTCACGAGTCCGCCCGTCCCTCGCTTGATGTCGCCGCCGGGCTGGAACGTGACCGGACCGCGGTTGGAGACCAGGACGAGTGGAGTTTCGTTCGACATCGGTGCTCTCCCACGATACCCGGAGCAGGCGCCCGCACCCGTTTCCTGTCGCCGCCGCTCACAGAAAGACAACAGATTCAGTGGAGTTGCTAGGTTCAGCTGACCCCTTGACCCTCAGGGGCCCGCCGTGCATCCAAGGAGAGACGAGATGAGCACCACCGACGAGCTGCTGGCCAACAACGAGTCCTATGCCGCGTCGTTTGACAAGGCTGAGCTGCCGCTGCCTCCTGCAAAGAAGGTCGCCGTCGTCGCGTGCATGGATGCGCGGCTGAACGTCTACGGCGCGCTCGGCCTCCACGAGGGCGATGCCCATGTGATCCGCAACGCCGGCGGCGTGGTCACCGACGATGAGATCCGCTCGCTGGCGATATCCCAGCGGCTGCTCGGAACCGAGGAGATCATCCTCATCCACCACACCGACTGCGGCATGCTCACCTTCACCGACGACGAGTTCAAGGGCTCGATCCAGCAGGAGACCGGGATCAAGCCCGAATGGGCGGCCGAGGCGTTCAGCGACCTCGACGATGACGTGCGCCAGTCGATCGCGCGGATCAAGGCCTCGCCGTTCATCCCCAAGAAGGACTCGGTGCGCGGGTTCGTCTACGAGGTGGAGACGGGAAAGCTGCGCGAAGTGTCCTGACCGCGCACTCCCGTCCTCTACCGTTGGACGGGGATGCCCGAGTACGACGTCATCGTCATTGGCGCCGGCCCGGCCGGCGAGGTGTGCTCGGGAAAGCTGGCCGAGGAGGGGCTCGATGTGTGCCTGGTCGAGCGTGAGCTGGTCGGCGGCGAATGCGCCTACTGGGCGTGCATGCCCTCCAAGGCGCTCCTGCGCCCCGCCCAGCTGCTCAAGGAGGCTGCCCGCGTCCCCGGCGCGCGCGAGGCCGTCACCGGCACGCTCGACGCTCGGGTCGTGCTCGCCCGTCGCGACCAGGTGATCCATGATCTCGACGACGCCGCCCAGCTGCCCTGGCTCGAGGATCGCGGGATCCACCTCGTCCGCGGTCGAGCCCGGCTGGACGGGGATCGCCGCGTCGTTGTCGGCGACGAGGTGCTGCAGGCTCGGCGGGCGGTCGTGATCGCGACCGGGTCGGGCGCGGCCATCCCGCCGGTGCCCGGCCTGGCCGAGATCGCGCCCTGGACCAACCGTCAGGCGACGACCGCCCAGGAGGTTCCGGGCCGCCTCACCGTCCTGGGAGGCGGCGCCGTCGGCTGCGAGCTGGCCCAGGCGTGGGCATCGCTCGGCGCGCAGGTGACGCTCGTCGAAGCCCTCCCCACGCTTCTGCCGGGTGAGGAGCCGGTCGCCTCGGAGCTTGTCGGCCAGGGGATGCGCGATCTCGGGGTCGACGGTGTGCACCGGTGCCCGGGCCGTGCAGGCCGCCCGCGAGCAGACCGACCACACGTTCACCCTCACCCTGGAGAACGGGGAGGAGATCGTGAGCGACGAGCTGCTCGTCGCCGTCGGCCGCACGCCGCACACCGCCGACCTCGGGCTCGAGACCGTCGATCTGGCGCCCGGCGAGACGATCGTCGTCGACGATCGCATGCGGGTCCCTCACCATGAGGGCTGGCTGTACGCGATCGGCGACGTCAACGGCCGGGCCCTGCTCACCCAGGCGGCCAAGTACCAGGCGCAGATCGCCACCGCGAACATCATGAACCGCGACGCCCGCGCCCGGTGGGACGGGCCGCTCACCCCGCGGGTGGCGTTCACCGAGCCCCAGGTGGCGAGCGTCGGCTACACGCTCGCCGAGGCGCTCGACGAGGGGCTTGCGGCCCGCGCGGTCGACGCCGAGCCGGGCAAGACCCCGGGGGCGAGCTTCATCGGCAAGGGCGCGCCGTCAGCGGCGCGGATCGTCGTCGACGAGGTCCGGGGAGTGATCGTCGGGGCCACGCTCGTCGGTCCCGACGTCGCCGAGAGCCTGCAGGCGGCGACGTTCGCGATCGTCGGCGAGGTGCCGCTCGAGCGCCTCGCGCACGCCATGCCGGCATTTCCGACGCGCAGCGAGGTCTGGCTCAAGCTGCTCGCCGACTGGGCGCCCTGAGGGCACCCGCATCACGCGGTCGCGAACCGCCCCAGGTTGCGCTCGGGCCGCACGCCGGCCAGATGGTCGCGCCAGATGCGGTAGTAGGCGAGCTCCTCCCGGGTGCGCACCGGCGGGTCGACCAATGCGGCCTCTTCGGCGAACTCCTCCTCGGAGACGGTGCTCTCGATCGCCGCGGTGAGCACGCCCGCCGCCCCGCTGCCGTCGCCGAACTGGGCCTTCTCGCGCCACAGGAGATGATGCGGCAGCCAGCCCTCGAAGGCCTTGCGCAGCAGCTGCTTCTCAGGCACGTCGTCGGAGGAGACCTTCCACGCTGCCGGCAACCGCAGCGCCAACGCGATCACCTCGCGGTCGAGGAACGGGACTCGCGCCTCCAGGCTGTGGGCCATGGTGACGCGGTCGCAGCGCTGGAGGTTGAGGTTGTGCAGGCCGTTGACGTTGGCGATGAGCTCGTCGTGGAGCTGGTCGGGGTCGGCGAAGTCACGGAAGTAGACGTAGCCGGCGAACAGCTCGTCGGCGCCCTCGCCGGTGAGCACGACCTTGACGTGGCGGGCCGTCATCTCGGCGAGCAGGTAGTTGGGGACGGCCGAGCGCACCAGCGAGACGTCGAAGTGCTCGATCGCGCGCACGACACCGGGCACGGCGGCCAGCGCCTCCTCGGCGGTGTAGATGCGCTCGTGATGCTCGGTATTCAGGTACTCGGCCGCCTGGCGGGCGGCCACGACGTCGGGGCTGCCCTCGACGCCGACGGCGAACGTCTTGAGCTGCTCGCCGCGCTCGGCACAGTGGCGGGCGGCGATGGCGGCGACGAGCGTCGAGTCCAGGCCGCCGGACAAAAACACGCCCACCGGCACGTCGCCCATCATCTGGCGGCGCACCGAATCGATCAGCGTGTCGCGGGTCTCGTCGAGATCGTCCTGGGAGGGCTCGGAGCGCCCCCCGTGCCCGTTGCCGTCCAGTGAGCTCGGCACGACGGCGGAGGCGAAGCGCTGCAACCCGCTCTCCGGCGTCCAGTAGTGCCCGGGCGGGAACACCTCGACCGAGGGACGCCAGTCGGGATCGAAGGCCGAGATCTCCGACGCGAACCGCACCTCGTCCCCGGTGCGCGCCGGCGGCGTCCAGTACAGCGGCTTGATCCCCACCGGATCGCGCGCGGCGACGAACGACCCGCCGTCCTCGGTGGCCGACAGGAGCGCGTACATCCCCTCCAGCTCGCCGAGAGCATCGGGACCGCGCTGCTCGAGCAGGCGCAGCGCGACCTCGTTGTCTGACTCGGTGCGGTAGGAGGCGCCGCGGAGGGTGCTGCGGACGGCCTGGTGGTTGTAGATCTCGCCGTTGCCGACGAGCCAGCGCTCGCCGGGAGCGCCGCCGAGCGGCTGGCGGCCGCCGTCGACGTCGACGATCGACAGCCGGCGGTGGCCGAGCCAGCCGCCGCTGAAGCCGACCTCGCCCTCATCGTCGGGCCCGCGGTGCTCCAGGCGCGAGAGCATGCGCTGATCCTCGCCCGGAGCCCGAGGCCCCAGACGACCGGCGATGCCGCACATCAGACGGTTCCGGCCACGATCAGGCGACGCCGGCGACGGGAAGAGAGGCGGGAGCCGCGGTCATGCCGTAGGCCACCGGGACCCGGTCGCCGAGGTGCGAGAGCTCGCCGCGGGCGGCTCGCACGGCGGCCCGGGCGTCGACGCGCGCCACCGCCATGCCAGCGCGGGCGCCGGTGCTGGCGAGTACCCGGCCGTCGGGGTCGACAACCTTGGCCTGACCGGGGAAACGAAGCCGTCCGAGAGAGCCATACAGGTTCGACGCTACCCAAACCACCTGATTTTCGACCGCACGGGCCACGTCGAGGGCATTGAAGTGCTTGACCTGGCGGTCGTTGCGCATCAGCCGCGCGGGGCGCCGGCGGCAGACCGGCCACGCCGCCATGCAGGTCACGATCTCGGCGCCATCGAGGGCCAGCGCCCGCCCCGCCTCGGGAAAGACCTTGTCGTAGCAGAGCAGCATCCCCACTCGACCGACCGGCGTGTCAAAGGCGGCAAACCCGTCGCCGGCGGTATACACGCCGTGCTCGCCGGGCGGGATGTGGACCTTGCGATGGTGGCCCAGCACGCCGTCGCCGCTCACGCACACGGCGCTGGAGAAGATCTGCTCGGGGCCGCCGGGAGCCGACTCGGTGTAGCCGATGCAGATGACCGTCGGCCCGGCGATCCTCGCCAGGCGCGCGAACACCTCGTCGCGGTTGCGAAGCACGGCGGGCGAGGACCGTCTGACCGTCGTGCCCACGAGCTCCTCGCGCATGTAGCCGCCGAGCGCCGCCTCGGGAAACACGACCAGCCCGGCGCCGCGCTCCCGGGCGCTGCATACCGTCTCCTGCACCTGCCGAAGGCCGGCCTCCAGCTCGGAGGCGAACGGCGCCGACACGGCGGCCACCGCCGGGGCGCGAATCAACCGCAGACGGGGACGTATCGACGACACACATGCATCTTCGATCCCAAAGAGCGGATTGGCTTGGGCCCGCGTGGCCAATCATCCACCCTCGCGACTGGCCATCGCGTTCTGGGAAACCGCCGCTCAGACGGGGATCTCGAGCGTGAACGTCGTCTCCCCGGCGTTGGACGCCACCGACAGCCGGCCGGCCATGCGCCCGGCGAGTTCGGAGGCGATGGCCAGCCCGAGCCCCGAGCCCTGGGCGTCGTCGGAGGTGTAGAAGGGCTCGAAGATCCGCGGCAGCGCGTGGGTGTCGATGCCGTCGCCGTCGTCGCGGACGGCGAGGCGCACGCGGCCGTCGTCGCGGCCGGCGGTGACGACGATCTGCGTCCCCGGCGGGGTGTGGGTGAGCGCGTTGTCGATCAGGATGCGCACGATCTGCGCCACCCGGACGGGGTCGCACTGGGCCTCGATGCGCGCCGGCAGGCGCAGCTCCAGCCGAGCGTCGTGCTGGGCGAGGGTGGGCTCGAACTCGCCGGAGACCGAGCGCGTCAGCTCGCCGAGGTCGACCTCCTCGGGCCGCAGCTCCAGCGACCCCGACTCCAATCGAGATAAGTCCAACAAGTCCACCGACAGCTTGCCCAGGCGCTGCACCTGCTCGCGAACCTGGTCCAGGAAGCGCCGGCGGGTCTCGGCGTCGAGCTCATCGTCCTCGAGCAGCTCGACGAAGCCGCCGAGCGAGAACACCGGGGTGCGCAGCTCGTGCGAGGCGGTGGCGATGAACTTCTTGCGGGCGCGCTCGAGCTGGAGCAGCTGGCGCTGCATGTCGTTGAAGGCGGCGGCCAGCTGCCCGAGCTCGTCGGCCGAGTCGACGGGGATCGGGGTGGTGAACTCGCCGGCGGCCACCTGCTTGGCGGCCAGCTCCAGCCGCTTGACCCGCTGGGCCAGGGCCCGGGCGACGAGGTAGCCGACGACGAGCGCGACGAGGAGCGCGAGGGCGCCGGCGACGAGGATCTGGTGGCGCACCGTGCTGACCGTGCGCAGCACGTCGGAGACGGGCGCCGAGTAGACGATGACGGCCGCCACGCGCTTGCCGTAGCGCACCGGATAGGCGGCCTCGGCCATCCGGCCGGCCGGAGTGGCATCGGTCCCGGTGGCGACCTCGCGGGCGGTCGCGGCGCGCTCGGCGATGCTCAGGCGCACCGGGGCGCTGGCCGCGGCGTTGCCCGAGTCGGCCAGGCGGACGAGCTGGGGGACGCCGTCGGCCTGGTTGACCGACAGCAGCGTGACCCGGTCGCCGGTCAGGTTCGCCGTCCGGGCGACGAGCCGGTGGACGGCGGGCAGCGAGGTGGAGCTGCCGACCGTCCGGCGCAGCGCCCCGGAGTGCACGCGCGCGGTGTGAGCCAGCTCGGTCAGCTTCTCGCCCATCAGCCGGCTCTGCAGGCCAGGCGCGACGTACAGATACAGGGCGGCGACCGCCAGCAGCGTGACCGTGAAGAAGACGAGCGCCAGCCGGTTGCGCAGCGACAGCGTCCGCCGCATCAGGGGGTCGCCTTTCGGTCGGGGCCCACGCGATCAGGGCTCCGTGTCACGGAAGCGGTAGCCGACGCCGCGAACCGTGAACAGATACTCGGGATCCTTGGGGTCGGACTCCACCTTCTCGCGCAGGTGGCGGATGTGGACGTCGATCGTGCGCGGGTCGCGGTAGGCCGAGTCGCCCCAGATCCGCGCCAGCAGCATGTCGCGCGTGAACACCCGGCCGGGCGCGCGGGCCAGCGCGGAGAGGATCTCGAACTCGACGTAGGTCAGCTGGGCGTCGTCCCCGCGGATCCGCACGCTGCGCTTGGGGAAGTCGATCCGCAGCTCGCCCACGGCAAGCGGGGCCTCGTCGGGCGCGGTCTGCGCCGGGCGGCTCATCTCAGCCCGCCGCAGGGCCGCCTTGATGCGGCTGGAGAACTCGCGCAGCGAGAACGGCTTGGTGATGTAGTCGTCGGCGCCGAGCTCGAGGCCGACGACCTTGTCGATCTCCTCGGACTTGGCGGTCAGCATGATGATCGGCACCGAGCTCTTGGAGCGCAGCCGCCGGCAGACCTCCAGACCGTCGATCCGCGGCAGCATCAGATCGAGCACGACGAGATCGAACGGCTGCTCGTCGAAGCGATCGAGGGCCTGGCGGCCGTCGGTCGCCTGGACCACGTCGTAGCCCTCCTTGCGCAGCGGATAGGAGAGGAGGGTCTGGATCGACTGCTCGTCGTCGACGAGCAGGATGCGCGCGGAATGCTCTGGCACGGTGGCGGATAAACGGACGAGCGGGCGAATGAAGGGTAGTGGCGGCGGCTGCGGATAGTCTCCGTGGCGATGCTCGATGTGCGCATCTACCGCACCGGCCTGGCCGTCGCGGCGTTGGCCTTCGTGGTGCTCGCCTTCTCGCTGACCAATCAGCAGGGCCCCCGATCGGCATCGCTCGCCCCCGAGGTGTTCAACGGCTCCAACGTGTACTCCACGATGGCGTCGGTCGCGCGCCAGGACCCGAGTCGCGCGCCCGGCTCCGACGGCGACAACGCCCTGGCGGCACAGGTGGCGACGAGCTTTCAAGCCAACGGCTTCACCGTCAACAAGGACACGTTCAGCGGCCGCACCGTCGACGGCACGCGCCTGTTGCAGAACGTCGTCGCCTCGCGACCGGGGATGGCGAGCGGCAGCATCGTGATCGTCGCCCATCGCGACGCGCGCGGCTCGCCCGGCCTGGCCTCCCTGTCGGGGACGGCCACGCTGATGGAGCTCGGGCGAGACCTGGCCGGCGAGACGCTGAACCGCACGGTCGTGCTCGCCTCGACGACGGGGTCCGACGGGACGGCGGGCGCGATCAAGCTCGCCTCGAGCGTCGCCGGGCCGATCGACGCCGTGATCGTGGTCGGCGACCTGGCCAGCGCCCATCCGCGCCAGCCGATCGTCGTCCCCTGGAGCACGCGGCCGCTCGTGGCGCCGCCGGTCCTGCGCAACACCCTGGCGGCGGCGATCAGCGCGCAGAGCACGCTGAGCGTCGGCTCGACCGGGATCGGCGGACAGTTCGCGCATCTCGCGTTCCCGCTCACGCTCTCCGAGCAGGCTCCGTTCATCGCGCGCGGCGTGCCCGCGGTCGAGCTCTCGGTTTCCGGAGAGCGCGGGCCGGCCGCCGACGCTCCGATCGCCGGGACCCCGCAGCTCACCGGCTTGGGACGGGCGGTGCTGGCGACGATCTCCGCGCTGGACGGCGGACCGGCGGTCGCGTCGCCGTCGGCCTACCTGCTCCTCGACGGAAAGGTCGTTCCCGGCTGGGCGGTCTCGCTGTTCGTGCTCACGCTGCTCGTCCCCGTGGCCCTGACGAGCGTCGATGCCCTCGCCCGGGCGCGCCGGCGCGGACATCTGATCGGACGCTCGGTCGCGCTCGTCCTCCTTGCCGCGGTCCCGTTCGCGCTCGCCGTCGCGGTCGTCCTGGCGGCGCGGCTGCTCGGGATCATCGCCGCCGCCCCGCCCGGTCCGCTGGCGCCGGGGCAGGTCCCCCTGACCGGTTCGGGGATCGCCGTCCTCGTGATCGCCGCGCTCGTCTTCGTGGGCTCGGGATTCGGACTGGGGATGCTCGCCCGGGCGTGGCTGGCGCCGAACGCCGCCCGCGCGTCGACGACGCGCGCCGACTCGCGCTCGCGCGGCGTCGAGCGTCCCGGCGACGGGGTCGCGGTGGCCCTGGTGATCGTGCTCTGGCTGGTCACGCTCGCGATCTGGGCCGAGAACCCGTTTGCCGCCGCGTTGCTCGTCCCGGCGCTGCACCTGTGGCTGTGGGCGATCGACCCTGACCTGCGGCTCGTCCTCCCGGTGCGCCTGGCCATGATCGCGCTCGGCCTCGCCCCCATCGTCCTGCTCGTCGTCTACTACGCCGGCACGCTGCGCTTCGGGGCCGGGGAGCTGATCTGGGCGGCGGCGCTGCTCGTTGCCGGCCACGCCGTCAGCCTCCTGGCCGCGCTCGAGTGGTGCCTCGTGCTGGGCTGCCTGGTCAGCGCGGCCACGCTCGTGCTCGCGGCCGCTCGCCGGCCCAAGGCGCAGCCGGCGGCGATCACCGTCCGCGGGCCGATCAACTACGCCGGCCCCGGGTCGCTCGGCGGGACCAAGTCGGCGCTGCGGCGCTGAACCACCTCAGATCCCTCGTCCCGCGGCGCTCCCCGGCGGCGCGTGGCACCATGGACCGATGCGGCGACTGATCCGCGACGTCTCGTCGGTCCTGATCCTTTCCGGGTTGCTCCTCGTCGCCGACGCGGGCGTGACCCTCGTCTGGCAGGAGCCGGTGACGGCGGCCATCGCCGTCGTGCTGCGCTCCGACGTCAACAAGAGCCATCTCAGCTACCGGACCGCGCCGCTGTCGACGACCGACACCCGTGCCCTGGCCGGCATCCAGTCTCTGTCGGCACGGATCAGTTACCTGGCTCGGCGCGAACGCGATCAGGTCAAGACCGGCGACGCGATCGGTCAGATCCAGATTCCGCGCGTCGGTCACTCGTACAACATCGTCCAGGGAACCGACACCCGCAGCCTGGAGGAGGGGCCGGGCCACTACCCCTCCACCGCGTTTCCGGGGATGGGCCAGACCGTCGCGGTCGCCGGGCACCGGACGACCTACCTGGCGCCGTTTCGCTTCCTGAACGAGCTGACCGCCGGCGACCGGATCTTCGTCACCATGCCCTACGGCCGGTTCACCTACGTCGTCCAGTACCAGCGGATCGTCCAGCCGACCCAGACCTCGGTGATCGACGACGTCGGCTATGACCGCCTCGTCCTGTCGGCGTGCAACCCGCTGTACAGCGCGGCCCAGCGGATCATCATCTTCGCCCGGTTGCGGGCGATCACGCCGCTGGGTCCCGCCAAAACCTCCGTGTAGATGACCAACGCGCCCGATCCCAAGGTCCCCCAAACGTCCAGTTCGCGTCCACTCCCGTCCAGCCAAACCTCTGCGCTGCCGACACCCAGCCCTGAGATGATCCGTCCATCACGGAGAGGGGAAGGGAGCAACGACATGAAAGTCATGGATCTACAAGAGCAGGTCGGGCGCGGCGAGTACAGCGTCAACGCCCAGGCCGTCGCCGACGCCATCATTCGGCGAATCCTCGGCGACCGCGGGCCGCGCAGCACCCAGAAGTCCAGTCCGTCGTCCTGAGCGTCGTCAGCCCGAGTGCTCGTACCCGGAGAGGGGCGAGCTGGCGTCCGTCCAGCGCAGCTCGCCCGGCCCCGTCAGCACCTGTCCGACGACCGACAGCGGCGGCAGACGGCCGCCCGCGATGCCGTCCCACCGCGTCCGCGCGAGCGTGAGCGCCGCCGGCGATAGGCAGGCGCAGAGCTCGTAGTCCTCGCCCGCGGTGGCGGCGAACGCCGCCGCGTCCCGCCCCAGCTGACCGGCCACCTCGGTGACGCCCGGCGCCAGCGGCAGCTGGGCCAGCGTCAGCTCGAGTGCGACGCCGCTGCGCCGAGCGAGATGCGCAGCGTCGCTCGCCAACCCGTCGGAGAGGTCGATCAGCGCTGTCGCCCCCAGCGCCGACAGCGCTGCACCCGCGGCCAGGCGCGGCTGCGGCCGGGCGTAGCGCTCATGCAGGGAGTCGCGCACCTCGGCGGTCAGACCGCTGGCGTCGGCGTCGCCCTCGAGCAGGGCCAGGCCGGCCCCCGCCGCTCCCAGGTCCCCGGTGACGACGACGACGTCGCCGGGGCGGGCCCCGTCGCGCCCGACGAGCTCGCCCGGGTCGGCCACCCATCCGACGACCGTCACCGCCACGCTCAGCGTCGGCGACGAGCTGACATCGCCACCGGCGATCGTCGCTCCGGCCTCGTCGCAGACCGCCGCGCCGCCCCGCACCAGCGCCACCCCGTCGTCGAGCGACAGGTCGCCGGGGAGGCCGAGCGTCAGGTAGACCTCGCCGGCGGGGGCCGCCATCGCCGCCAGGTCAGAGAGCGCGCTGGCCACCGCCCGGTGGCCGATCTCCGCGGGCGTCAGCTGGCCCGAGCGAAAGTGCACGCCGTCGACGACGGTGTCGACCGAGGTGACCGCGTAGCCGCGACCGCGCACCACCGAGGCGTCGTCGCCCAGCCAGCGGATGACGCGGGCCCCGGGCGCGGCCAGGACCTGCTCGAGCGCCTCGATCAGCTCCAGCTCGCGCATCGCGTCACTCGGCGACCGGGTGACGGACGCGGGTCAGCGGTGGCGGTAGACGATCCGCGCGCGGTCGAGGTCGTACGGCGAGAGCTCGACGCGGACCCGGTCGCCGGGAAGGATGCGGATCCGAAAGCGGCGCATTTTGCCGGCCACGTGACCGAGCACGACGCGATCCATGTTGTCGAGCTTGACGCGGAACATCGCGTTGGGCAGCGCCTCGACGACCTCGCCCTCCAGCTCGACCTTTTCTTCCTTCGGCATGGCGTCGAGGCTACCAGTACGGGCGCCGGGTCAGTGGGAGAGGCCGGTCCCGCCCGACGTTGCGCCGCCGCCGCGGCCGCCCCCGCCTCCGTTCGCGTTGCCGTGCCCGTTGCCGGTCCCGCCGCCGTTCTGGGTCTGCGGCGGGTGGGCGTACAGCGTCTTGTTGTTGTACGCGTTCGTCGACGTCTGGGAGGTCTGGGGGATCGCCGCCCCGCCGTTGGCGCCGGTCCCGCCGTTCACCGTCGTGCCCGGGGTGACGCGTGCTCGAGCCGCCGGTCTGGGCGTAGTTACCGAAGTACGCAGTGCCCTGGAAGGGGACCGCCGGCGTCGGGAAGTCGCCGCAGTAGGAGCCGGAGGCGGTCGACATGTAGTCGTGCCAGATCGGGGCGGCGAGCGTGCCGCCGAAGCCGTCGGCCATCGGGATGTTGTTGCCCTGTGGATAACCGACCCACACGGCGGTCGACATCCGTGGCGTGTAGCCGACGAACCAGGCGTTGGAGAGGTTGTTGGCGGTGCCGGTCTTGCCGGCGGCCGGGCAGCCGTAGCCGGCCGCGGTGCCGGTGCCGCTGGTGATGACGCCCTTGAGCACCGTGGTTCCCTCATAGGCCTCGCCGGGGGTGAAGACGCGCGTCTTCTTGACGTCTCCGAAGTCATCGGAGCTGCCGTCGGGGAACACGACCTTGTTGATGATCGTCGCCGGGACGTGGCTGCCGCCGTTGGCCAGCGTCGAATAGGCATCGGCCATCTCCAGCGGCGTGACGCCGGTCGTCAGGCCGCCGATCGCCTCGGCGGGCAGCGAGTCGAGATGCGTCGTGACCCCCATCGCATGGGCGGTGGCCGTGACCTTCACCGGGGTGAGGTCGGCATCCAGCTGGGCGAACACGGTGTTGTCGGAGAGGACGGTCGCCTTGGTGACGTTGATGTTGCCCTGGTAGGAGTCCTCGGCGGTGTGGACGTCGTAGGCGGGATACCCCGGCAGCCAGCCGGCGGCCAGCGGCTTGGAGGTGTAGTAGGTGTCGTTGGGGTTGCCGTGGAAGTCGTGGATGAGCGTCATCAGCACGAACACCTTGAACGACGAGCCGGGCTGGCGGTGGGCCTGGGTGGCGTAGTCGAAGTTCGTCTGGCTGTAGTCAGACGAGGAGGCGATGGCCAGGATGTGGCCGGTCTGGGGATCGATCGACGCCAGCCCCGCGGCCGCCGACCCCGGGCCGCCCTGCGCGGCGAGCAGCGACTCGTGATTGACGATCGCCTGGCGGGCGAGGGCCTCCTTGCGCAGGTCGATCGTCGTATAGATCTTCATCCCGCCCTGGTTCATCCGCGGGCAGTGGTTGGGGGTCTTGGGGCACAGGTCGCGGGCTATCGCCTGCTGGATGTAGTCAAAGACGTAGGGATCCTTCTTGACCGAGTAGCGATCGACGGCCTTGACCTCGAGCTTGCGTCGGGCGGCGGCGTTGGCTTGCGCCTGGGTGATGTCACCGGCGTTGACCATCGCCTGGAGCACCTCGTTGCGGCGCTTGCGGGCGGCCCCGGCGTCGATGAACGGGTTGTAGTCCGACGGCGCCTGGGGCAGGCCGGCGAGCAAGGCCGCCTGATCGAGCGTCAGCTTGGAGACCGGCTTGTCGAAGAACATCTGCGCCGCCGCGCCGACCCCGTAGGCCGTCTGACCGCGGACAGTGCCGTAGGGGACGTCGTTGAGGTAGTTGTCAAGGATCCAGTTCTTCGTGTGGCGGCCCTCGAGCTGCTCGGCCAGCTTGGCCTGGACGATCTTGTACTTGAGGTCGTGCTTCTGGCGGGCGGCCTGGTACTTCTTGGGCAGGTACACGTTGTCGACGAGCTGCATGGTGAGCGTCGAGGCGCCCTGCAGCTGCTGACCGTTGACGGCGTCCTTGATCGCCGCGCGCAGGATGCCCTGGTAATCGAGCGCCCCGTGCTGATAGAAGCGCCGATCCTCGATCGCCACCGTCGCCTCCTTGACGCGCTGCGGGATCTGACTGCCCGCCAGCGGGGTGTGGACGCTCGGCGACCAGATGTAGCCCAGCGAGGTGCCGTCGGCGGCGAACACCTGCGACGGGGAGCCGGGAATGTGCGGGTGGCGGGTGTTGAGGTCGGGCGCGGACTGCGCGACGTTGACGACCCATCCGGTGATCGCCAGGGCCCCCACGGCGATCCCGCAGATGGCGAGCACCGCGGTCAGTCCGAGCACCCGCTTGAGCGGGGAACCGCGGTTGCGCCGGCGGCGGCGCTGTCGATCACGTCGGCTCATGGACTCAGGACGGCTGCGTGGCGCGGGCTCTCAGAGCATGCTCGAGCGCCGTGGCCAGTGTAGCTGGCAGAGGTTTTCGGGCCGCCGATTCGCCCTCCTGCTATCGAATGGCGCCGTGCAACGCGATCGCCCGGCGCTGCTGATCGACGGGATGGGAACGCTCGTGTCGCTGAGCGCTCCCGCGCCGGCGCTCGTCGAGGTGCTCGAGCGCCGCTTCGGCGTGGCCGTGTCCGAGGCCGACGCCCGCCATGCCCTTGGCGCCGAGATCGCCTTCTACCGGGCGCACATGGCCCTCGGGCGCGACGCCGACAGCCTGGCGCGGCTGCGCCGGCGCTGTGCCGAGGTCCTGTTCGGGGCCCTGCCGGTCACGGTGCGCGCCACCGGCGAGGAGCGGACCGATGCCCTGCTCGAGGCACTGCGATTCGCCGCCTACGACGACGCCGGCCCCGCGCTGACGAGCGCCCGCCGCCACGGCGCCCGGGTGATCGTCGTCTCCAACTGGGATGTGTCGCTGTCCGAGGTGCTCGAGCGTGTCGGCCTGGCTCCGCTCGTCGATGCCGTCGTCACGTCGGCGGCGGTGGGGTCGGCCAAGCCCGAGCCGGCGATCTTCCACTACGCGCTCGCCCTCGCCGGCGTCGGCGCCGCGCGGGCCCGACATGTCGGCGACAGCCTGTCCGAGGACGTGGCCGGCGCCCGGGCGTCCGGAATCGGACCGGTGCTGCTGCGCCGCGACGGCAGCCGCGAGCCCGGCGTGGAGACGATCGCCACCCTCGCCGCGCTCACCTGGAGCCGAGAGAGAACCCTAAGCTCAGGCGCCATGCGCGCCTCGTGGCCTGACGACCTGCCGCCGTGGCCGTTGTGGGTGGTGCCGGCGAGCATCGTGCTCGGGTTCATCGGCGGCCAGCTCGGCATCCTCCTCGTCGACATCGCCGGCTCGATCGCCGGGGCGAGCCTCAGCCATCCGACCCCCGCGATGGCGATCGGCGGCAGCATCGTCTTCGACCTCGGGTTCCTCGGCGCGGCGATCTGGCTGGCCTCGGTCAGCGGTCACACGCGGCCGACGGACTTCGGCTTCCGGCGCGTGAGCTGGCGAGCGGGGGCCTCGTCGGTGGCCGCGGCAGCCGCCGGCTACTACATCCTCACCGCCGTCTACGCGACCGTGTTCAAGCTGACCGGGACCGACAAGCTGCCGAGCGAGTTCGGGGTCGGGCGCAGCACGTGGGCGCTGGTCGGGACCGCGGCCTTCGTGTGCGCGGTCGCCCCGATGGCCGAGGAGGTCTTCTTCCGCGGCTTCTTCTTCGGCGCGCTGCGGCGCCTGCATGTCGGGCTCGGGGGCCGGGAGCTGGGGCCGTGGATCGCCGCCGTCGTCACCGGGATCCTGTTCGGCCTCGCCCACTTCGACTCCGCCCAGCCGGAGTTCCTGATCCCGCTGGGCTTCCTCGGCTTCGTGCTCTGCCTCGTGCGCTGGCGCACCGGCTCGCTGTACCCGGGGATGGTGCTGCACAGCGCCAACAACGCGCTGGCGCTCGGCGTCCAGCTGCACTGGTCGCTGGCCGGGATCGTCGCCCTGATCCTCGCCTCGTGGGCGGTCATCGCCGCCGTCGTGGGGCCGCTCGGAGCCCGCTCTCCCGCTCTCGCCTGAGCACCGCGGCGGTGCCGGCGCGCGTGCGGTGCGCCACCATCAGGCTCGTCCGAGTTGGTTGACTGATTTACTACCCGCCCATGCGCCGTCATCTCGTCGCCCGCTCGGCGGTCCTGGCCACCGTCACCGCCTCGCTGGGGCTGTGTGCCGGCGCCGCCGCCGCGACATCCTCCGCCCCGAGCCACGCCGTCCGCGCGGCGTCGGGCCTGGCCGGCTCGCCCGGTTCGCTGGCCTCGGTCGCCGCTGCGCCCGCCAAGAAGCCGACCCCGACGACGCCCACGAAGACGCCGACCACGACCACCCCGGCGCCTCCGGCGTCCGCGGTGAAGGCCTCGGTGAAGCTGATCGTGCCCGACGCTTTCTTCGTCCATCGCCAGGCGCTGATCGTTCCCGATCGCGCGATGCACGTTGCCGGCGCCGTCCGTCCGTACGTGCCCGGGCAGACGGCGACCTTCAAGGTGTTCCTCGGCCGGCGGCTGATCGAGACCAAGACGTTCCGGATCAAGCTCTCGCCGAACAAGAAGTACGGCCTGTTCACGACGGCGGTCACGGCGCCGCGGCCCGGCATCCTCCACCTGCAGGTGACGCACAAGCGCACCGCCCAGATGCAGGGTTTCACGGCCCAGCGGGGCGTCGCCTCGCTGGACACCCATGCCGGCCCCGGCGCGACCGGCCCGTTCGTGGCGCTGATCCAGCAGAGGCTCGCCGCCGTCGGGATGTACATCCCGCAGTCGGGTGTCTTTGACGAGAAGACGGGCCTGGCGATCGACGCCTACCACCGGCTGCTGCGCCATGGCACGTCGCAGAGCCTCGACGGCCTGACGGTCTCCGAGCTGCTGGCCGGCCGCGGCTCCTTCCCGGTCCGCTACCCCGGCGACGGCAGGCACGCCGAGGGCAACCTGGGGCTCCAACTGCTGGCGCTGATCGACCACGGCAAGGTGCAGGCGATCTATCCGATCAGCTCCGGCAAACCGTCGACGCCCACCATCCTCGGCCGCTTCCACGTGTACATGCGCACCCCGGGCTACCTGCCCGACGGGATGTACTTCTCGGACTTCTTCACCGGCGGATACGCCATCCACGGCTTTGACCCGGCGCCCGACTATCCCGCCAGCCACGGCTGCATGCGGCTCCCGATCACCGACGCGCTCTCGGTCTGGAACTGGCTGGCCATCGGCGACGGCGTCGACGTCTATTACTAGTTGATGACCGCCGATGCTCCGGCTCGCGACCGGCTGCTGGCCGAGCTGCGCGCGCACGCCCTGGTGATCGGCGAGGTCGTGCTGACGAGCGGGCGCACCGCGCAGTACCTCGTCGATGCCAAGCGGGCCATCCTGCTGCCGGCGGGGTTCGCGGCCCTGGCCGAGCTGGTGGCCGAGCAGGCGGCCGCGTGGTCGGCGACGGCCGTCGGCGGGATGACGATGGGCGCCGATCCGATCGCGTGCGCGGCGCTCGCCGGTGGCGCCGACGTCAAGGCGTTCTTCGTGCGCAAGGAGACCAAGACCCACGGCCTCGCCCGCCGGATCGAGGGGCCGCTGCTCGCCCCCGACGACCGGTGCCTGCTCGTCGAGGACGTGGTGACCACCGGCGGCTCGACGATCCGCGCGTTGCAGGCCGTCCGCGATGAGGGCCACGAGGTGTGCGGCGTGCTCGCCATCTGCGACCGGCTGGCCGGCGGCGGGCTGGCGATCGCCGAGGCGGCCGGGGTGCCGTACCGGGCGCTGACGACGATCGACGAGGTCTACCCCGAGCGACCGGACCGCGCGCTCAGCGGTTGATCTGAGGCAGCGAGCGGCAGCCCGGTGCGGTCTGGTGCATCGGGCGCACCTGCCAGCCGATCCCGGTGGCGTACGGCGTGAAGAGGATGATCGGGTTGCCGTGGGCGATCGCCTGGCCGAACTTGAAGCCGATCTGCTTGACGTTCTCGCCCAGCGTGTAGGCGAGCGCCGTCTGGTACTCGAGCCGGGTCAGTGGCTCGCCGCACGCCCGCACCCGGGCGGCGCCTCCGAGGGCGGTGATCACCGTGGAGAGCCGCTGGATCTCGGCCGTGCGCTTGCGCTGATGCAGGATGTCCTTGTGCTCGTTGTGGGCGGCCGAGATCGCCGGCGGGATGAGGCCGATGACGAGCAGCGCGACGAGCGCCGCCCCCGCCCAGGCCGGCAAGGTGACATCGCGGACGCGGACGCCGGCGAGCAGCCGGCCGACGCACGCGCCGGCGAGCACGACCATCGCCCCGGCGGCTTCGAACATGTAGCGGCCGAGGCCCGGCCAGCCATGGAGCGCGAAGGCGATCTCGACGATCACCCAGACGACGATCGCGGCGGCGATCACGAGCGATGTCCGGTCGCGCCGGAGCGCGGCGAAGGCCACGCCGAGCAGAGCGACCACCTCGAGTGGCCAGTGATGGAGATCGACGAAGCGGTGGATGACGGCGACGATGCGGTTGCCCTGCGGGGCACGGCCCGAGCCGTTGGCGTTGTCGGCGGCGACGAACCACGACCGCGAGGTGAGCGCCGGGATCCCGAACCACAACAACGCCATGACGATCACGCCGATCACGAGCAGCAGGCGCGTGCGGGGGTGCGCGCGCCACAGCCAGATCGTGTAGAGCCCGAGGAACGGCCAGACCTCGGGCCGGCCGAGGCCGGCCAGGCAGCCCATGATGAACGCGGCGCGCGGGCGCCCATCGAGATGGCAGTCGATCGCCGCCAGGCAGAAGGTGACGATCATCGGGTCCGACTGCGAGCTGAGGATGTAGTGGAAGTAGCTAGCGCCGTTCTCGTCGCGGAGGCCGAGCAGCGCGAGGCCCGCGAACGCGCCGGCGACCCACGACGCCCACGGTCGCTGCCCGGTGGAGCCGGTCAGCTTGTAGGCGATCCGGGCGGCGAACACGACGCCGGCGAGCGAGATCACCGCCGAGGTGATCATCCACAACCGCATCTCGTAATGGCCGGCGAACGCGAACACGGTCGTGAACAGGTACGGAAGCGGCTTCCACGACGGGGCGGCGTTGGTGTCGAGGTTGCCCGCACGGGTCTGGTGGCCCCACGACAGCCAGCCGTAGGGGTCAAAGCCGGGGCGCGTGTCCGCCCACAGCACGAGGACGATCGACAGCAGGAGCAGGCCGGCGCCGACCACCCACCAGGGATGGCGGCGTGCGAACCGGCGCAGGGTCCACAGCTCGGGGTCGGGGGAGGCGGGCGCCACCGTCCGCGGCCTGGGCTGAGAGGGCGCCTGAAGCGTGTCTAGCGTGCTCTCGGACACGAGGAGGCGCCGACCGTAGCAGGCTGAAACCCCGATGACGGCGGCCGCGCAACCACCGTCGAAGTTGCCCCCGGCAGGAATCGAACCTGCATCCCGCGCTTAGGAGGCGCGTGCTCTATCCATTGAGCTACGAGGGCCGCGACCGCCGAGCGTATCCGCGGCGACGGGTGGCAATTCGTTGAGGAAGCATTAATGTTTGCTGACAGTGACCGCCCTATGTGGTTCGATGCTTGGCATGGAGGAACCGTCGGTCCGCCGTAACGGCGGTCCCTGGGGATGAGCGTTGGCGCACCCGAGCTGGATCTCGCCGTCGAGGCCGCGCTCGAGAGCGTCGCGCCGAGCGGCTCAGAGATTGCCGCCCGCTCGCCGCTACAGCTGTTCTGGCGCCGGTTTCGCACCGACGGCGTCGCGATGGTCTCGCTGGCGATCATCGCCGCTCTCATCCTGGCCGCGATCGCGGCGCCGCTGATCATCAAGATCGTCGGCGCCCAGGGCCCTAACGTCCAGAACAGCACGGCGCTGACGACGTTCGGGACGCCGACCGGTCCCTCGCCGAACGCCCTGTGGCCGTTCATCGTCGCGATCGCCGGTGGAGTGCTGGCGCTCGTCGCCGGGATGTGGCGACGGCTCCGCGGGCGCCCGCAGCTGATCATCCTCGTCGCCGCGGTGCTGCTGGCGATCGTCATCGCCGTCATCGTGTGGCCGTCGGACCAGCACTTCTTCGGAGTCGACTCGCTCGGCCGCGACATCTTCTCCCGCGTTCTCTACGGGGCGCGCGTCTCGCTGCTGGTGGCGTTCGTGGCGACCGGGCTGTCGATGCTGGTCGGGGTCACGCTCGGCATGGTCGCGGGCTATTTCCGCGGCCCGATCGACATGGCGATCTCACGCCTCATCGATCTCCTGCTGGCGTTTCCGATTCTGCTCCTGGCCCTCGGATTGGCCGCCGCGTGCTCGCTGGGCAAGGGCTGCTTCGGGGGGCTGCTCAAGCCGGGGCTGGTGGTCGTCATCTTCGTGATCGCGTTCGTCAACTGGACGTACATCGCGCGCATCATCCGCGGCCAGGTGCTGTCGCTGCGCGAGAAGGAGTTCGTCGAGGCGGCGCGGTCCCTGGGCGCCTCGAACCGGCGGATCATCTTCAAGGAGATCCTGCCCAATCTGGCGGCGCCGATCATCGTCTACTCGACCCTGATCATCCCGCAGAACATCCTGTTCGAGGCCGCGCTGTCGTTTTTGGGCGCCGGGATCCAGCCGCCGACCGCCAGCTGGGGGGCGATGCTCGCCGATGCGACCTCGACCTACAACACCGCGTGGTGGTACATGGTCTTCCCCGGCGCCGCGCTGTTGATCACCGTGCTCGCGTTCAACCTGGTCGGCGACGGATTCCAGGACGCGCTTCATCCGCGGTCCGGTGACTGAAAACTTGGAGGAGGAGCAGTAGCCATGGGTACTTCTAGCGAAGGGACGTGCATGAGCAGATTCGGGATGTTCAGGCTGGCCGTCGTGGCCGGGATGGTCGCGATAGTGATCGCCGGCTGCGGCGGTTCGAGCTCGAGCTCGAGTTCGAGTTCGAGCGCCGGCGCGAGCTCCGGCTCGTCGAGCGGCGCCGAGCGGCGCCTCGACCGGAAAGCCCGTCAAGGGCGGCACGGTGACGATTCTCGAGACGGCGGGCGGGATCGACAACCTCGACCCGGGCTACTGGTACTACCAGACCGACTACATCGACATGCTGCGCACGACGCAGCGGGCGCTGTACGGCTACACGTCGACACGGGATCAACCCCGTACCTGACCTGGCGACATCGCTGCCGGTCCTGTCCAACGGCAACAAGACGCTGACGATCCACATCCGCAGCGGCGTTCACTACAGCCCCCCGCTGCAGAGCAAGACCGTGACCTCCGCCGATATCAAGTACGCGATCGAGCGCTGCTTTCTCGGCCAGGTCGGCAACGGGTACATCGAGGCCTATTACCCGAGCATCGTCGGGGCGCCCTCGGCACCGACGACCAAGCTCCCGAACGTCACCGGCCTACAGACGCCGAATCCGACCACGCTCGTGATCAAGACGAAGGTGCCGTCGGGCGTGCTCGCCAACGGCAACGCGCTGGCGCTGCCTTGCACGGTGCCGGTGCCCGAGAGCTACGCCGCCAAGTACGACAAGGGCAGCACGTCGACGTACGGCAATCACGAGGTGTTCGTCGGTCCCTACATGATCAAGGGCGCGAATACCGGAACGGTGCCGAGCACCGGATACTCGGCGGGCCGTCTGCTCGACCTGGTGCGCAACCCAAGCTGGCAGGGGTCCACCGACCCGCTCCAAGGGGCGTACTTCAACGAGATCATCTTCAAGGGCGGCAACGACGTCACGGTGGCCAGCCGGCAGACGCTGACCGGCAATGACCTGATGAGCGGGGACTTTGCCGCGCCGCCGGTCAACATCCTCCAGCAGGGGCTCACCTCGTCGCAGAAGAGCCAGTTCCACATCCTGCCCAGCGACGGCAACCGCTATATCTCGCTGAACACGACGATCCCGCCGTTGAACAATGTCAACGTCCGCAAGGCGATCGCGGCGGTGCTCAACCGCACCGCGCTGCGCTTGACGCGTGGTGGTCCGACGCTGGGAACGGTGGCGAACCACTTCATCCCGCCGGGCATGCCGGGCTTTGCGCAGGCCGGAGGAACGGCCGGTTCGGGCTATGACTTCTACGCCAATCCGAACGGGAACCTGGCGCTGGCCGAGTCCTACATGAAGAAGGCTGGCTACCCGAGCGGGAAGTACACCGGACCCGCGCTGCTGACGATCGCCGATAACGAGGCGCCGGCGTCGAATACGGCGCAGGCGGTCGAGAGCCAGCTCGCGACGCTTGGGTTCAAGCTGAACTTCCGTGAGGTTCCGCACGCGACCGTGCTCAGCAAGTTCTGCCTGGTCCCCAAGTCCAAGGTGGCGATCTGCCCGACGCTCGGCTGGGGGAAGGACTTCAACGACTCCCAGAGCATGATCGACCCGGTGTTCAACGGCAAGAACATCGTTCCGACGGGCAATACGAACCCGGCACAGCTCAACGTCCCGGCGCTCAACAGCCAGATGAACGCCGCCGAGCAGCTCATCAGTCCGACCGAGCGGGCGGCCGCGTGGGGCAAGCTCGACAACGAGATCACGGCCCTCGTGCCCGTGGTCCCGTGGCTGTGGGACAACGAGGTCACATTCGCCTCCAAGGACGTGCACGGCGCCAACTGGGGCTTTGCCAACAACGGCTGGGATCTCGCCAACAGCTGGCTGACCAACGGCTAGAGGCTGGGGATCGTGATCAACGCTGGTGATGGCCCCGTCGCGCTCAGCGGCGGGGCCACGCCGCACCGTCAGATCGACTGACACCTATGGGCAAGTACATCATTCGACGCCTGCTGTGGGTGGTCGTGCTCCTGTTCGGGGTCAGCCTGGTCACGTTCGTGATCTTCTACCTGCTGCCCTCGGCCAATCCCGCCCTGCTGCGCGCCGGTCACCAGCCCAGCCCCGGGCTGATCAAGGCGATCGAGCACCAACTCGGTCTCGACAAGCCCTGGTACACGCAGTACTTCGACTACATGAAGCAGCTCATCCTGCATTTCAACTTCGGCTACAGCTACCAGTACGACGAGCCGGTGCGGACGATGATCTTCTCGCGGCTGCCGGCCACGATCTCGCTGGCGATCGGGGCGGCGGTCATCTGGCTGGTGGTCGGCATCATCGTCGGAACGATCTCGGCGGTCCGGCGGCGGTCGCGGTTTGACCGGGTCGCGATGGGCACCGCGCTCGTCGCGATCTCGGCCCCGCCGTACTGGCTGGGGCTGCTGAGCCTGTTCCTGTTCTCCTCCGACATCGGCAAGTTCAAGGTCTTCCCCGGCTCGGGGTCCTACGTGCCGCTCACGCAGAGTCCCGTGCACTGGTTCACGTCGCTGATCCTGCCGTGGCTCGTGCTGGCGGCGGGGTTCGCTGCCGTCTACGCGCGGCTGCTGCGCGGCAACCTCGTCGAGGTCATGTCGGAGGACTACATCCGCACCGCGCGGGCCAAGGGGCTGCCGGAGCGAACGGTGATCGTCCGCCACGGGATCCGCGCCGCGATCACGCCGCTCGTCAGTGCTGCGGGAGTCGACATCGGGGTCCTGCTCGGCGGGGTGATCCTGATCGAGTCCGTGTTCAACATCCCGGGGATCGGCCGCCTGGCCTATGACTCGATCCTCAACGGCGATCTGCCGATGATCCAGGGCACGGTCCTCATCGGCGCGTTCTTCATCGTCGTCGCGAACCTGATCGTCGACATCGCCTACGCGTTCATCGATCCACGGGTCAGGTACGCATGAGTGAGCGGCTGCTCGACGTCGAGGATCTGCGCGTCGAGTTCGTGACCGACGACGGCGTGGTCCACGCCGTCGATGGCATCTCGTATTCCGTCGACACCGGCCAGACGCTCGGCATCGTGGGCGAGTCCGGATCGGGCAAGACGGTCTCGTCGCTGACGACGATGGGCCTGACGCGAAGTCGCTCGA
Organism: uncultured Solirubrobacteraceae bacterium; assembly: GCA_963744845.1. Lineage (GTDB taxonomy): Bacteria > Actinomycetota > Thermoleophilia > Solirubrobacterales > Solirubrobacteraceae > Palsa-465. The sequence continues at coordinate 202,672 of CAVUVE010000001.1, read as the reverse complement.
CGCGCATCTCGGGCCGGATCCTGTTCGAGCAGCGAGACCTGCTGCAGGCCTCGAACGAGGAGTTGCGCAAGATTCGCGGCGATGACATCGCGATGATCTTCCAGGACCCGCTGTCCTCCCTGCACCCCTTCTACAAGGTGGGAGCGCAGCTCGTGGAGACGATCCGCACCCATCGCGATGTCTCCAAGGCGGCGGCCCGCGATCGTGCGGTGGAGCTGCTCGCGATGGTGGGGATCCCCGACCCCGCGCGTCGCGTCGACCAGTATCCCCACGAGTTCTCCGGCGGGATGCGCCAGCGGGCGATGATCGCGATGGCGCTCTCCAACGAGCCCAAGCTGCTGATCGCCGACGAGCCGACGACCGCGCTTGACGTCACCGTGCAGGCGCAGATCCTCGCTCTGCTCAGCGATCTGCAGAAGCGGTTGGGCACCGCCATCATCATCATCACCCATGATCTCGGCGTGGTCGCCGAGATCGCCGATGAGATCGCCGTCATGTACGCCGGTCGGATGGTCGAGCGTGGCACCGTCGGTGAGATCTTCGGCGCTCCTCAGCACCCGTACACGTGGGGGCTGCTGAAGTCGATCCCGCGGCTGGACAGCCCGCGCAACGAGGAGCTGGTGCCGATCTCCGGACGGCCGCCGAGCCTCATCAACCGTCCCTCGGGCTGCTTCTTTCACCCCCGCTGTCCGTACGTTCGCGACGCTCACACGCGCGTCGATCCGCGGCTGGAGCCCGTCGACGGCGCCGGCGGCGGACATGTCGCGGCGTGTCTGCTGCCGACCGCCGTCCGCACGCAGATCTGGCAGGGACTGCAGGCCGGCCAGGAGCCGGCGGCGCTTCGCCGCCTGGTCGACGCCGCGGAGCCCGGAGCGCCCGTGCTGAGCTCCTCTGGCGGGGCCCCCGCCGCGCCCGGGCCGCCCGCCGAGGAGATGCAGTCATGAGTGCGCTGATCGAGGTCCGCGACCTTGTCAAGCACTTCCCGATCCGGACGGGGGTCCTCTTCCAGCGCCAGGTCGGCGCCGTCAAGGCGGTCGACGGCGTCTCCTTCGACGTGGAGGCGGGCGAGACGCTGGGGATCGTCGGCGAGACCGGCTGCGGCAAGAGCACCACGGCTCGGCTGCTGTGCCGTCTCATGGACCCGACCTCGGGCACGGTCATCTTCGACGGAAAGGACGTCGGCGCGCAGAAGGGAGCCGGGCTCAAGGCGCTGCATCGGGAGATGCAGATGGTCTTCCAGGACCCGTATTCCTCGCTGAACCCCCGCAAAACGGTCGGCTCGATCATCTCCGACCCGTTCGTGATCCACGGCCTGTACACCGGCCACGGTGAGCGCAAGAAGCGCGTGCAGGAGCTGATGGACCGCGTTGGCCTCAACCCCGAGCACTACAACCGCTATCCGCACGAGTTCTCCGGCGGTCAGCGCCAGCGGATCGGCGTCGCCCGCGCCATCGCGCTCGAGCCCAAGCTGCTGATCGCCGACGAGCCGGTATCCGCGCTCGACGTCTCGATCCAGGCCCAGGTTCTCAACCTGCTGCGCAGCCTGCAGCGCGAGCTCGGCCTGACGCTCATCTTCATCGCCCACGACCTGTCGGTGGTGCGCCACATGTGCGACCGGGTGGCCGTGATGTACCTGGGCAAGATCGTGGAGCTGGCCTCGAGCGACGTGCTCTACACGTCGCCTCGCCATCCCTACACCGGCGCGCTGCTCTCCGCGGTGCCGGTCGCCGATCCGACCGCCGGCAAGCGCGAGCGCCACCTCCTCAGCGGCGACGTGCCGAGCCCGGCCAACCCGCCGTCGGCCTGCCGCTTTCACACCCGCTGTCCCAAGGCCCAGCCGCGGTGCTCCGATGAGGAGCCGCTGCTGGAGTCAAAGGCCGGCGGCGGCGTGGCCGCCTGCCACTACCCGCTGACCGACGACGAGGTCGCGACCCAGCTGCCCATCGCCCTCACCCGCCAACGCCCGCCGGTGCCGGGCAGCGATCAGTCGCGCCCGGCCACCGCCCCCCAGGCTTAGTAGCCTGGAACCACCGATCCTGGGGTCGTCTCGCCGCCGGATGACCGTCGCTATGCGTCATCGGCGTCGCTCATAGGGGACCACCCTTATGGTGCTCCGCCGATAACGCCTAGCTCGGTCCCCGACGCCGAGTCTCCGCCCATTCCGGTGGATCCAGGCCTACGCCCAGCCGTCCTCCTGGTGGGGGCCCGGCCGGTCCTCCTCGTCGTCGTCGTCGTCTCCTCCTCGTCCTCGTCGTCGACGTAGAGGGACTCTGACGCGAGCTCTGAGCCGCGCTTGTCCCACAGCTTGACCTCGAGGAAGTCCGCGCGGTAGTTGTCGGGGGCGAGCAGGGTGAAGCGCTCCTCGACGACGTCGCATTGGTCGACGGCGAGGCTGGCCAGCTCGGCGGTCACGATCGCGCCGCCGGGGATCAACGGCACGCCCCACACGAGCGTCATCTCGGCGCGGTTGCCCTGCTCGCCGCGCCACTGACCGATGACGTCGTCGTTGAGGTCAAGCTTCCAGTCGGGGTTGGATTCCGCGGTCTCGGAGGTGAAGTCAGCGACGGCCTCGAATCCGCTCGGCCCCCCCGAGCCCTCGCTGAAGGACACGTAGCCGAACAGCTCGTAGCCGGTGGTCGTCCGCGCCACGGCGGGGACGAAGGTGCGTCCGCAGTAGCTGCGGTCGGGAAACCAGGCGATGTCGCCGGCCTCGCCGAGGTCCTCGCCCTCGGCGTCGATCTCGCGGCAGGCGGCCAGGAAGTGCTCGCGCAGCGTGTCCGCCCAGCGCCCGTACGGCAGCGACTCCTGAGGCGGCTCGGCGGCGAAGCTGATCACGAACCGGTCGGTGGGCGGCATTGGCTGCCAGGCTACCGAGCCGGCCAGTCGGCTGGGTTGGCGGTGAACGGATCGCTCAGTACGCCCCCCGCCGGGTGAGCACGGCGGGGATCGTCTTGAGCATGATCGACAGGTCCAGGAACACCGACCAGCGCTCCAGGTAGAGGAAGTCCAGCCGCACGAGGTCGTCGAAGTCCAGCTCGGCGCGGCCGGACACCTGCCACAGGCCGGTGATCCCGGGCAGGACGAGATAGCGCTTCTTGTGCCATTCCTCGAGGCGCTCGAAGTCGCGCATCGGCAGCGGCCGCGGACCGACGAGCGACATCTCGCCGCGGACGACGTTGACCAGCTGCGGCAGCTCGTCGATCGAGAAGCGGCGCAACAGGCGACCAACGCGGGTCAGGCGCGGATCGTCGCGGATCTTGAACAGCGCTCCGCTGGACTCGTTGAGCTGCTCGAGCTCGTCCTCGGGGATGTCGGTGTCGACGCGCATCGTGCGGAACTTGAAGCAGCGAAACGGTTTGCCGGCGATCCCGGGACGCAGCGAGCGGTAGATGATCGGACCTCGGCTGGATAGCCGCACGGCGATCGCGGCGGCGATCAGCAACGGGGAAATGAGGACCAGTCCGACCGACGCGAGGACGAGGTCGAAGGTTCGCTTGGCAGCGAACTGGACCCCGTCGAACACCGGGGGGCGCAGCGTGAACAGGGGAACCGACTCGCCGGGGCTGAACTCGGCGCGGTCGATGAGGATCTCCATCGTCGAGGGGGCGACATGGACGGTCACGCCGCGCTGGTGACATCGGTCGACGAGATCGAGCGCGCGCTCCTGCGGGAAATCGGGGTCGGCGATGATCACCTCGTCGACACGCTCCGCGCCGAGCACGTCGGTGAGGTCGTCGAGCTGACCGAGCGAGCGCAGGCCGTTCTGCGGTCGCGGGGTCAGCGAGATGTAGCCGACGAGATCGACGCTCGTGCGCGAGCGTCCGCCGAGCGCGTGGGCCACGGCGTCGATGTGGCGGCCCGACCCCACGAGCAGCGCCCGGCGCCGGTAGCCGGCCTGCTCGAGCGCCCACCCGGTGATCCGCGTGTAGATCTCGCGAAGGCCCGAGATGTAGATGAGCCCGAAGAACAGCGAGCCGTAGAAGAGGAAGTAGCTGGAGAAGTGGTCGCCGTTGGCGAGGGCGAACACGAGGCCGAGCACCGTCACCTGGAACAACGCGGCCACGATCTTGGGCAGACCGGGACGCCGCGGACGATCGGCGTACAGATCGGCGCGGGCGAACATCAGCACGGTCAACAGGTAGGCGAAGGCGAGCGCCGACCGGGTGTTCGCCCAGGTGCTGGCGACGTCGAAGTGGCCGCGCACCGCAAGTTTCAGGCCGAGCGCGGTGAAGATCGCGGCGGCGACGCCGGCGAAGTCAAGCGCGAGCAGCGACACCACGCGGAAGACGCGGCGCAGCGTCTCCCGCCGCAGCAAGAACGACACCACCGGCGGGCGCTTGCGCCGGACGTCACGCTCGGGCAGCACGAGCGGGACCGGTGGATACCGGTCCGCATGCCTCCCCGTCGGTGGGGTGTGGATTGCCTGTTTGTGGTCGATCGTCACGATGCCGGACAGAAACGAGAGGGCCCCCGCCTGCTGGTAACGGTATCCACTCCCTGAAGTTACGGGGAATCTGGGGTTGGGCCTGCATCCTGCATCGTCACAGCCAGTCCGGCCGCGCGGTCGCGGCAGTCGGGAGCGGTCAGCGGGCGGTTCCGACGAGGGCGTCGGGACCGGACTGCTCCAGGGTGCGCCGCAACCCCTCGCGCAACTCGACCTCGGGACTCCACCCCAAAAGCTCCTGCGCCTTGGTGATATCGGGCTGACGGACCTGGGGATCATCGGTCGGCAACGCCTCATAGACGATCTCTGACTTCGAACCGGTGATCTCGATCACCGCCTCGGCCAGCTCGAGCAGCGTGAACTCGTTCGGATTGCCGATGTTCACCGGATCGTGATACCCCGACTCCGAGAGCGCGATGATCCCCCGCACCAGATCATCGACATAACAAAACGACCGCGTCTGAGACCCATCGCCGAACACCGTGATCGGACGATCCTGCAACGCCTGGCGCATGAACGTCGGGATCGCCCGCCCATCATGGGGACGCATCCGCGGACCATAGGTATTGAAGATCCGCACGATCGCGGTATCGACCCCCTGCTGGCGGTGATAGGCCATCGTCAGCGCCTCGGCATAGCGCTTGGCCTCGTCATACACCCCCCGCGGACCGATCGGGTTCACATGCCCCCAATAGGTCTCCGGCTGGGGATGAACCTTCGGATCGCCATACACCTCGCTCGTCGACGCGGTCAAGAACCGCGCCCGGTGCTGCTTGGCCAAACCCAACGTGTGATGCGTCCCGTACGAACCGACCTTCAACGTATGCAACGGCAACCGCAGATAATCGATCGGCGACGCCGGCGACGCGAAGTGATAGACGAAATCGACCGGCTCATCGACGAAATACGGCTCGATGATGTCGACCTGGCGATACTCGAACTGATCGGTCCGGATGTGCTCGATGTTCTCCAACGAGCCCGTCTCGAAATTATCGATGCACAACACCCGATGACCGCGCGACAGCAACTCATCGCACAGATGCGAGCCGAGAAACCCGGCGCCGCCGGTCACAAGACTGGTAGGCATGGCCGCCCAATCTACCGAGCGCGGCGCACGACGTGCTCATCGCCACGCCGCACCATCACCCGCGCCGCGTCGAAGTGGGCGAGCAGAGCGGCCGCGAACTTGCGCGAGCTTCCGAGGGCATCGCGCACCTGGGCGAGGGTCACCGACCCGCCGGGGCCGCCCGCCAGCTCGACGATCCGCCGCTCGGCGTCGATGAGCGCCTCGGGGTGAAAATGCAGGGCCGGTGAGACCCGCACGGCCCGGCCGGCCGCCCGCAGCGCGGCCAGGTCGTCGGCGTCGAGCTCGGCGTCGAGGGGCGGCGCCAGCCACGCCGCGCGCAGGCGCTCCTCGGTGGCCAGCGCGGCGGCGCTCAGCGTCGGCGGCGGCGCTGTCTCGGTGGTCACCGCCGGCGCCTCCTCCTCCTCGAGCGGCTCACCGCGAGCGAGACGGCTCAGCCGCTCGGTCGTCGCGCGGCTGGGGCCGTGGCGGCGGGGATTGGCGTCGAGGATGACGCCGCCGCCCAGCGTGTCGGGCGGGGCGATGCGACGGACGATGACGCGGTCGCCGGCGGCGGCGATCAGCGGCTGCTCCAGCCGCAGCTGCCAGAAGCGGCCGCCCAGCCAGGTGAGGCGCGCGGGGGTCTCGCGGGTGCCGTGATGCACCTGGACGCGCCCGGCCTCGGCCTCGTCGGCGAGCTCGAGCGCGGCGTCGAGGCGGTAGGTCTCGGCGAGCCCGGTGCCGAGCACGTCGCCGCGGGCGACGTCGGATCGGGCCACGCCGGCGAGGTTGACGGCGACGCGCTGCCCGGCGCGCGCCCGCGCCACCGACGCGTCGTGGACTTCGACGCCACGCACCCGCACCCGCCGCCCGCCGGGCGCCAGCGCGAGCGTGTCGCCGGTCGCGATCTCGCCTGACCACAGCGTGCCGGTGACGACGGTTCCGGCGCCGCGGATGCTGAACACGCGGTCGATGTGCAGGCGGGGCGCCCGCGGGTCGGCGGCCCGGCTGGCCGCCGCGGCCGCCGCCCGCTCGAGCGCCGCGCGCAGGGCGTCGAGGCCGGCGCCCGTCGGGCCGCAGACGGAAACCGCGTCGATGCCGGGGAGCAGCTCAGCCGCCTGGGCGACGGCGGGCGCCGGGTCGGCGAGGTCGGACTTGGTCACCGCCACGACGCCACCGGTGACGCCGAGGGCGCGCAGGACCGCGGCGTGCTCGCGAGTCTGGGGCATCACCCCGTCGTCGGCGGCGATCACCATCAGGAACAGATCGATCCCGGTCGCTCCGGCGACCATCGTGCGCACGTAGCGCTCGTGGCCGGGGACGTCGATCACCGACAGCCGCCGGCCCGACGGCAGCTCCAGCGGCGCGTAGCCGAGCTCGATCGTGATCCCGCGCTCGTGCTCGGCGGCCAGGCGGTCGGTGTCGACGCCGGTGAGCGCCCCGACGAGCGCCGTCTTGCCGTGGTCGATGTGGCCGGCGGTGCCGAGGGTGAGCGGGTCCGCGGTCATCGTCGGGCGAGCGCTCGGCGGACCGCGTCGGCCAGGGGCTCGAGCTCATCGGCCGCCACCGTGCGCGGGTCGAGCACGACCTCACCGTCATGGATGCGCGCCATCACGGGGGGATCGCCGGCGCGCAGGGCGGCCGCGAGCGCCGCGGGGTCGCCGAGCAGGGCCACGGCGGGCCCGGGCAGCTCGGTGAGCGGGAGCGCGCCCCCGCCGACCCGCGACACCGTCGCCACGACCCGCGCGCCCGCCCCGATCGCCGCCGCGAGCCGCGACGCCATCTCGTCAAGCTGGGCCGGCGAGCGCTCGAGCATCTCGAGGACGGGGATCTCGGCGCGGGCTCGCGCCGGGTCGCGGTAGAGGGCCAGCGTCGCCTCGAGCGCGGCGAGCGAGAGCTTGTCGATACGCAGCGCGCGGGCCAGCGGGTGGTCCCGGGCCGCCGCGACGGCGTCCGCCTGGCCGAACAGCAGCCCCGCCTGGGGGCCGCCGAGGAGCTTGTCGCCCGAGCAGCAGACGAGCGCCGCCCCGGCGGCGATCGAGCGGCGCGGAGACGGCTCATCGCCGAGCGCGGGAATCCCCTCGGCCAGCGCACCCGACCCGACGTCGTCGATCACCGGCGCGCCGAGCGCGCACAACTCCTCGATCGCGACCTCGCTGACGAAGCCGACCGTGCGGAAGTTCGATGGGTGCACGCGGAGCACGACGGCGCCCGCGCTGATTATGAGCGCTCGCTCGTAGTCGGCCAGCCGGGTGCGGTTCGTCGTCCCGACCTCGATCATCGTCGCCCCCGCCTGGGCGATCACGTCGGGGATCCGAAAGCCGCCGCCGATCTCCACCAGCTGCCCGCGGGAGACGACGATCGACCCGCCCCCGCTCACGCCGGCGAGGGCGGCGGCGGCCAGCAGCACCGCGCCCGCGCCGTTGTTGACGGCGATCGCGTCCTGCGCGCCGGTCAGCTCGCACAGCAGTTCCGCGACGTGGGCGTGGCGCGATCCGCGCTCGCCGGAGCCGAGATCGAGCTCGAGATTGGCGTAGCCGTGGGCGGCCGCGGCCACCGCATCGCGGGCGGCGGCGGGCAGCGGCGCCCGGCCGAGGTTGGTGTGGACGATCACGCCGGTGGCGTTGATCACCCGCCGCAGCGACGGCTGCAGGTGGGCGCGGGCCCGCTGCACCAGGGTCTCGAGCGGGGCGGCGGGGCCGCCGGCCCGCAGCCGCGCGCGCTGCTCGTCGATCGCGCGGCGGGCCGCCGCGACCGCCGCGGCATGGGGCGCATCGAGCCGGGCGGCGAGTTCGTGCACCGCCGGGAGGGCGCTCAGCCGGGCTTGGTGCCCGCTTTCCACTCGCCCTCTTCCTTCTTCCAGATCGGCGCCTGGGCTTTGATCTCGTCGATGATCTCCCGCGCCCCCGCGAACGCCTCGCCCCGGTGCGGCGCCGACGCGGCCACCGTCACCGAGGGCTCCGACAGGGGCACGACGCCGATCCGGTGCTCGGCGGCGGCCGCGCACAGCCCGTGGCGCTCGATCGCCGCCTCGACGATCTGCGCCAGCTTGCGCTCGGCCATCTCGACGTAGGCCTCATAGTCGAGCTGGGGCACGTCGCGGGTGACTCCCGAGAAGGTGACGACCGCCCCCGCCCGGGGGTCGCGGACGCGCTCGATCAGGGGATCCAGGGTCAGCGGCTCGTCGGTCACCCGCACGTGGGCCACGCCCACCGAGCCTCCCGACACCGGCGGGATCAGCGCCAGCTCGTCGCCGCCGGCCAGCGGCAGCTGCTCGTCGGCGTACTCCCGGTTGACGGCCATGACCACCGGCACGTCGCCGGTCACGTGCCGCAGCTGGGCCAGCGCATCGGCGACGCGGGCGCCCTCGGGCAGCTCGAGGGCCACCTCGCTGCACCCGGCGCGCTCTCGCAGCCCGGCGAACAATCGGATTCGCACCTGCATCGTGGTTCAAGGCTACGCCCCACCAGCCAACCACCCCCGGTAATGTCACGTACCGCATGGCCACGGCAGACGAGCACCGCACGATCGCGCCGATCGTCGGCCCCGACGATCCCCGGCACTTCACCGACTCCGGCATCGAGATCAACCCGCTCTACGACGAGCGGGACCTGCCCCAGGATCTCGGCGAGCGCCTCGGCGAGCCCGGCGAGTATCCGTACACGCGCGGGGTCCACCGCGAGATGTACCGCAAGCAGCTGTGGACGATGCGCCAGTACGCCGGCTACGCGAGCGCCAAGGAGTCCAACGAGCGCTACCGGTACCTGCTCTCCAAGGGGTCGACCGGCCTGAGCATGGCCTTCGACCTGCCCACCCAGCTCGGCCTGGACTCCGACGACCCGCGCTGCCTGGGCGAGGTGGGCCGCACCGGAGTGGCGATCGACTCGATCGACGACATGCGCACCGCCTTCGATCAGATCCCGCTGGACCAGGTGTCGACGTCGATGACGATCAACGCGCCGGCGAGCGTGCTGCTCCTGCTCTACGAGCTGATCGGCGAGGAGCAGGGGGTTCCCTCCCACGAGCTGCGGGGCACGACTCAGAACGACATCCTCAAGGAGTACATCGCCCGCGGCAACTACATCTACCCGCCCGACGGGGCGATCCGGCTGACCACCGATCTGTTCGCCTACTGCAACGAGCGGGTGCCGAAGTGGAACACGGTCTCGATCAGCGGCTATCACTTCCGGGAGAAGGGCTGCTCGGCCGTGCAGGAGGTGGCGTTCACCCTCGCCAACGGGATCGCCTACGTGCAGGCGGCGCTCGACGCCGGTCTGGAGATCGACCGCTTCGCCCCCCGGCTGGCCTTCTTCTTCAACGGCCACAACAACGTCTTTCAGGAGGTCGCCAAGTTCCGCGCCGCCCGGCGGATGTGGGCGCACATCATGCGCGAGCGCTTCGGCGCCCGGGACGAGCGCAGCTGGCGCCTGCGGTTCCATACCCAGACGGGCGGGGTCACCCTCACCGCCCAGCAGCCGGAGAACAACATCGTGCGCGTCGCCCTCCAGGGCTTTGCCGCGGTGTGCGGCGGCACCCAGTCGCTGCACACCAACGGCTTCGACGAGGCCCTCGCGCTCCCCACCGAGCGGGCCGCCAAGATCGCCCTGCGCACGCAGCAGATCATCGGTTACGAGTCGGGCGCGGCCGATACGGTCGATCCGTTCGCGGGCTCCTACTTCGTCGAGGCGCTCACCGACGAGATCGAGACGCGTGCCCAGGAACTGATCGACAAGGTCGACCAGCTCGGCGGCTCGGTGCGGGCGATCGAGTTCATCACGGCCGAGATCGAGGAATCGGCGTTCGGCTACCACGAGCGCTACCGCACCGAGCAGGACATCGTCGTCGGCGTCAACAAGTTCGTCGAGGACACGCCCGAGGTGCCCGACATCCTGCGCGTCGACCCGGAGTCCGAGAAGGAGCAGGTCGCTCGCCTGACGCGGTTCAAGGAAGACCGCGACCAGGAGCTCGTGCAGACCCGGCTGAGCGAGGTCCGTCACGCCGCCGAGGGCAGCGAGAACCTCCTGCCGAGCCTTCGCCAGGCGCTCAAGGACCGCTGTTCGATCGGCGAGGTGTGCGGCGCCATGCGCGACGTGTTCGGCGACTACCGCCCCGCGTTCTAGCGCTCGCCGCCGTGCTCGTCGACGCCGTCGCCTTCTCTGACCTCGTCCTCGCGGTCCACATCCTGGCCGTGATCATCGGCTTCGGCGTCATCTTCGCCTATCCGTTCTTCTTCGCCGTCGGCGCCCGCCTCGATGCCCGGTCGATGCCGTGGTTCTTGCGCATGATGCAGATCCTGACCCGGCGCCTCGTCTACCCGGGCCTGCTCCTCGTGCTCGTGTGCGGGATCTACCTGGCCTCAAAGGAGGATCAGTTCCATGCCTTCTACGTGCAGTGGGGCTTTTTCGCGGTCGTCGTGATCGGCGGCGTGGAGGGAGCGGTGATGGCGCCCCGGGTGCGCACGCTGATCTCCGTCTCCGAGCGCGAGCTGGCGGCCGCTCCGGCCTCCGGCGCCGGCCCGGCCCCGTTCTCGTTCAGCGACGAGCACCGAGCCGTGTTTGGGCAGCTGTCGGTCGGCGCGGGGGTCCAGGCGCTGATCGTCGTCGTGACGGTCTTTCTCATGAGCGCGCACGTCGGCGCCTGACCGCCCTCGCCGGCGCAGCCCCCGCCCGGCCCCTACTGCTCCTCGCGAGCCTTCATCGGCAGCCGGAAGATGAGCAGGGCGGCGATCGCCAACGGCACGAGGCACGCCCAGGCGGTGGCGGTCAGGCCTTCGGTGGGGAGGTGGCCGGCGCCGATGTGGCTGAAGAACACCGTGCCGAGGACGGCCACCCCGAGCGCCGAGGCCAGTTGCTGGACTGCGTTGAGCACGCCGGACGCCGACCCCACCTCGTCCATCGCAACGCCGGCGAGGATGAAGTCAAACAGCTGGCCGAAGCTGAACCCGGCGCCGAGGCCGATGACGAACAGCGGCGGGGCCAGCTCCCAGGAGCTCACCGAGTGCGCTCCGGAGACGGTCAGGGCGATCCCGACCGTCCCGGCGGCGACGAGCGCGACGCCGAGGTGGATCATGTGGCGGCCGAGCGCGCCGACGAGCGCGAACGACAGGATCATCGCGATCACCATGCCGACCGTCATCGGCATCAGGGTCAGCCCGGCATGCGTGGGGGAGAAGCGCTCGTCGAGCTGGCAGAACAGCGAGACGATCAGCAGCAGGCCCGAGAACGTGGCAAAGAAGGCCAGCGCGACGGCGATCCCGGAGGTGTAGGTGCGGTTGCGCAGCAGCCCGGGCTCGATCAGCGGTGCCTCCCGGCGCCGGCGCTCGTAGGCGACGAACGCCCCCAGCGCGGCGAAGCCGGCGCCCAGCATCACGAAGATCCACACCGGCCACCCGTCGGCACGTCCCTGGATGAGCGGATAGATGATCGCCACCGCGGCCAGTCCGACGAGGACCATCCCGGGCACGTCCAGCCGGACGCCGGCATGCGAGGCACCGCGCGGGAGGACGCGGACGGCGGTGATGAGCGCGAACAGTCCGATCGGGAGGTTGATCAGGAACACCAGCCGCCAGCCGGTTCCCAGCACGTCGGCGTCGATGAGGACGCCGGCGAGGATCGGCGCGGCGATCGCCGACAGACCCATCACGGGCCCGAAGGCCGCGAACACCTTGGGCATCTCCTCCTCGGGGAACACCTCCTTGAGCATCCCGAATCCCTGGGGGATGAGCAGGGCGCCGAATGCTCCCTGGAGGGCACGGGTACCGATCAGCACGCCGGGCGAGGGGGCGAGCGCGCAGGCGGCGGACATCGCGGTGAAGCCGGCCGAGCCGACGAGAAACAGCCGCCGCCGGCCGAGGATGTCGCCCAGTCGGGCTCCGGTCACGAGTAAGACGGCGAACGCCAGCGTGTAAGCGGCCGACAGCCACTGCAGGGTGGTCGCTCCGCCGCCGAGATCAGCGCGAATCGACGGCCCGGCGACGGTGACGATCGTGGCGTCCATCAGGTCCATGATCTCGGCGGCGAGAACGACGGCGAGAACGACCCACCGCAGGCGGTAGGGGCCGCTCGCCGCGCCGCTGGCGGGTCGGGACGTTGCCGGGATGGGTGGGGCGGATGCACTCATGTCGACCTCCGAGCCGAAACGCTGTTCGTGACGAACATAGTTCGTGACGAACACTGTACGACACGAACGACCGTCGTGTCAACTAAACTTGGCGGCGTGCCGACGGCGCACCCACGCAGCACCCGGGACCGCCCGGCCAAGCCCCCGCTCAGCGAGGAGCTGATCGTCGACACGGCGCTGGCCATCCTCCGTGCCGAGGGGCTGGACGCGGTGACGATGCGCCGCGTGGCGACCGAACTGGACACCGGGCCGGCCTCGCTGTACGTGTACATCGCCGGCCGCGACGAGTTGCGCATCGCGATGCTCGACCGAGTGGCCGGCGCCGTGCCGCTGCAGGCGCCCGATCCCGGCCGCTGGCGTGACCAGGTGCACGCGCTCATGCGGGGCGTGCTCGACGTGATGGAGGCCCATCCCGGGATCGCCACCGTGGCCGTGGCCAACCCGCCGACATCCGAGCGGACCCTGCTGTTCGCCGACAACCTGATGGGAGTGCTGCTCGCCGGCGGCGTGTCCGTCCAGGACGCGGCCTGGGCGTGCGACATCCTGCCGCTGATCGCGACGGCCACGGCCGTCGAGACGGCCGCGTACGAGTCGCGCGGGGGCGGCCCGGAGTTGGAGGCCGAGGTGATCGCGCAGCTGGCCGCGACCTTCGCCGCGCTTCCGCCCGAGCGTTTCCCGCACCTCGCCGCCCACCACCGGGCGATGACCGCCGGCAGCGGCGCCGAGCGCTTCCGCTACTCGATCGACGTCTTCCTCGACGGCCTGGAGGCGCGGGCCGCGCGCGGCTGACTGACCGCCGGCGTGCAGGCGAGCTTCGGGGAAGGAGTCCCCGCGCGGCGCACGAAACCCGAGGCGATGTCCGATCACGAAACCAGCCGCACGCTCGTCAAGTCGGCTCCGGAGCTCTGGGCGGAGTGCAGCGATGCGGCATCGCTGGCCAAGCACCTGGGCGCGTTCGGAGAGATCCGGATCACGAAGCTCGAGCCCGAGACCGCCGTCGTCTGGGAGGGCGAAGCCACACGCGGCACGGTGCGTCTCGAGCCCTCGGGCTGGGGGACGAGGGTCGTCCTCACTGCCGCCCGCGCCACGCCCGCACCCGAGCCGTCCGCCGAGCTCGAACCCCCCGTAGCGCTCGCGGAACCTGAGGTCGACGCCGTGGAGGTGCCCGCGCCCGCGCACCGCGGCCTGCTCAGCCGCGTGTTCTTCCGGTGGCCTCGACGCGGGCGCGCGGTCCCGGCGGCCCCTGAGACCGAGCCGGACCCCGAGCCCGAGTCCGAGCCACTCCCCGTCGACGCCGCCGGCCAGGCGACGCGCGACGCGCTGGACGCCGCCCTGGACAGCCTCGGCTCCGCGCACCACCGGCCGTACTCGCGCGCCTAGCGTCGTCGCCGACCACTTACACTCGCGCGCCATGCGCGAAAAGGCACCCGAGACCTACGAAGAGAAGCTCGCCCAGCTGGAGGAGCTGCGTCAGGAGGCGATCCACAACGCCGGCCAGACGGCGGTCGACAAGCAGCACGCCAAGGGCAAGTTCACGGCCCGGGAGCGGATCGCCAAGCTGCTGGACCCCGGCTCCTTCCAGGAGCTCGACACGTTCGTGCGGCACCGCACGTCGGATTTCGAGATGCAGCGCAACCGCCCGTATGGCGATGCGGTGGTCACCGGCCACGGCACGATCGAGGGGCGCCGGGTGTGCGTCTTCAGCCAGGACTTCACGGTGTTCGGCGGCTCGCTGGGCGAGGTCATGGCCGAGAAGATGTGCAAGATCATGGACCTGGCGGCCAAGATCGGCTGTCCCGTGATCGGGATCAACGACTCCGGGGGCGCGCGCATCCAGGAGGGCGTGGTCTCGCTCGGCGCCTACGGCGACGTGTTCCTGCGCAACGTCCGCTCGAGCGGCGTCATCCCCCAGATCAGCCTCGTCATGGGTCCGTGCGCGGGCGGCGCCGTGTACTCGCCGGCGATCACCGACTTCGTCTTCATGGTCAAGGAGACCTCGCACATGTTCATCACCGGTCCCGACGTCATCAAGACGGTGACCGGCGAGGAGGTCGGCTTCGAGGAGCTGGGCGGCGCGATGTCGCACAACGCCAAGTCCGGCGTGGCCCATTTCGCCGCCGACGACGAGGACCAGTGCCTCCAGGACGCCCGCTACCTGCTCTCCTACCTGCCCCAGAACAATCTCGAGATCCCGCCGCGTGTGCAGCCGACCGACGACCCGATGCGCGAGGACCCCGAGCTCGACACCGTCGTCCCCGACAGTCCGAACAAGCCCTACGACATGCGCGAGGTCATCCGCCGGATCGTCGATGACGGGGAGTTCCTGGAGGTCCACGAGCACTACGCGCGCAACATCGTCTGCGGCTTTGCCCGGATGGACGGCTTCTCGGTGGGCGTCGTCGGCAACCAGCCCGCCCAGCTGGCCGGCGTGCTCGACATCGATTCCTCGGAGAAGGCGGCGCGCTTCATCCGCACCTGCGACGCCTTCAACATCCCGATCATCACCTTCTGCGACGTGCCGGGCTTCCTGCCCGGCACCACCCAGGAGTGGGGCGGCATCATCCGCCACGGCGCCAAGCTGCTCTACGCCTACGCCGAGGCCACCGTCCCCAAGATCACGATCATCACCCGCAAGGCCTACGGCGGCGCCTACGACGTGATGGGGTCCAAGCATCTGGCCTCTGACTTCAACTTCGCCTGGCCGAGCGCCGAGGTGGCGGTGATGGGTCCCGAGGGGGCGGTCAACATCATCTACCGCCGCGATATCGCGTCCTCGCCGACTCCCGACACGCGCCGTCAGAAGCTGATCGAGGATTACAAGGCGCATTTCGCCAACCCGTACGTCGCCGCCGAGCGCGGGTACCTCGACGACGTGATCATCCCCCACGAGACGCGTCCCAAGGTGATCACCGCCCTGCACACGCTGCAGACCAAGCGCGAGCCGGGCCCGCGCCGCAAGCACGGAAACATCCCGCTGTAGCGGTTTCCGACATGTGTCCAGGCGGACACAGGGTCAGTCACGAGCGGCCTTGCCCCGGCCCGATAGGGGGGCATGGCCGCACAATCCCCCCGCACACCGCAGACCCGCTCCCGCTGGGCATCACGGGTCCTCAAGACCGCTCTGGTCGCCGCCACCGTGGCGGTTGCCCCGGCCTCCGCCCAGGCCGCCTTCTTCACCCCTGCCACGCACGGCAAGACCGGAATTCCGGCCGGCTCACGCGAGCTCGGTGCGGTCGCGCACTCCACGACGGTGCACGCCGCGGTGGCGCTGGCGCCGCGGGACCCCGCCGGCCTCGCCGCCTACGCCCAGGGCGTCTCCACCCCCGGCTCGCCGCTGTATCACCACTTCCTGAGCGTCCAGCAGTTCGCCGCCCGCTTCGCTCCCTCCGCCTCTCAGATCGCCGCGGTGCGCACCTCCCTGGCCAAGCAGGGCCTGGCCCCCGGCCAGATCTCGGCCAACGGCCTGGCGCTCCCCGTGACCGCGACCGCCGGCACGGTCGAGAGCGCCTTCTCGACGACGCTGCATCGCTTCGCCCTCCCCAACGGCCAGACGGGGATCGCCAACACCAGCCAGCCGTCGATCGACCCCAGCGTCGCCGGCCTCGTCCAGGGCGTCGTCGGCCTCAACACGCTGGCGCCGACCACGCCCCGGCCGCACATCATCGCCGCCCACGCCGGAGGCACCGCTCACGCCGCCGCGTCGACTGACGCGAGCCCCCAGGACTGCTCGGCTGCCCGCTCGGCCGCCACCAGCCAGGCGAGCTACACGACCAGCCAGATCGCCGCTCGGTATCACCTCTCCGATCTCTACGCTGCCGGCATCGACGGCAGCCACGTGACCGTCGCGGTCTACGAGCTCGAGCCGTTCAGCGCTGGCGACATCGCCCAATTTCAGTCCTGCTTTCACACCAGCTCGCAGGTGAGCACGGTCAGCGTCGACGGCGGCGCCGGCAGCGGCTCGGGCAGCGGCGAGGCGGCGATGGACATCGAGGACGTCATCGGCCTGGCCCCCCACGCCAACGTGAAGGTCTACCAGGGACCCGCCTCCGCCAGCGGCGCCTACGACACCTACGCCCGGATCGTCTCCGACAACGTCGCCAAGGTCGTCACCACCTCGTGGGGCACCTGTGAGGCCAACCAGGACGCCGGCACCGTCGCCGCTGAGTCCACCCTCTTCCAGGAAGCCGCCGCGCAGGGTCAGACGATCCTCGCCTCGACCGGCGACCTCGGTTCCGACGACTGCTCCAGCCATCGCCAGTCCGTCGACGACCCCGCCAGCCAGCCGTGGGTCACCGCAGTCGGCGCCAGCTCCATCCACCCCGGCGGCGAGACCGTCTGGAACAACTCCTACGGCGCCACCGGCGGCGGCGCCTCTCAGACGTGGGCCCAGCCCACCTACCAGACAGCCGCTGCCCAGTCCCAGAGCGCCGTCAGCTGTGGCTCGGCCGGCAACACCTGCCGCGAGGTCCCCGACGTCACCGCCGACGGCGATCCCAACACCGGCTATGTCGTCTACTACAAGGGCCAATGGAACACGATGGGCGGGACGAGCATCTCGACCCCCACGTGGGCTGCGCTGACTGCCCTGGCCGACTCCTCCCCGGCGTGCGCCGGTCATCCGGTCGGATTTGCCAACCCGGCCCTCTACAAGCTCGCCAGCTCGGCCTACAGCACGAACTTCGGCGATGTCACCAGCGGCTCCAACGGCTATGACCGCGTGGCCGGGTTCTCCGCCGCCGCGGGTTACGACATGGCCTCCGGCCTCGGCACCCCGAACGCCCAGTCGATCGTCCCCGCCCTGTGCGGCGGCGCGCCCCTCCCCGCCGCCTCGGCGACCACCCGGGGCAAGGCCACGACCGCCAAGGCCTCGACCGCCAAGGCGTCGACCAGCGGCGTCCGGTCCAGTGGCATCACCCTGGGTCGGCTGGGCGCCCGCTCCTCGCGCCTCGGCACGAGGGTCCACGCTCGCCTCAGCGCCCGCGACGGCCACGGCCTGACCATGCGCTACTCGGCCGCCGGCCTTCCCCGCGGGCTGAAGCTCAACCCGCGCACCGGGGTCATCACCGGTCGCGCCAAGCACGCCGGCACCCGCCTGGTCACCGTCCGGGTGTCCGACGGCCACGGCGGCTTCGCCGCAGCCAGCTTCCGCTGGCGCGTGCGCGCCCCGCGCCACCACGCCTGAGCCGCCGCCGCCTCACCCCGGTGAGGCCGCGGCGTCACGCGACCGGCTCGCGCTCCGGCGCCGCCGGGGGCTCCGGCTCGGCCTCCACGTCTCGGTCGCGGGCGGCGAAGAACTCGGCGCCCTCGATGCTGACGTGGGGAACGACGCGATCGAGCCAGTGCGGCATGTACCAGTTGATGTTGCCCATGAGCAGCATCAGCGCCGGCACGAGCAGGCAGCGCACGATCGTCGCGTCGAGGATCACGGCGACGGCGAGCCCGATGCCGAACTGCTTGATCGTGGGGTCGCCGTTGAGCACGAAGCTGCCGAAGACGAACACCATGATCGCGGCGGCCGCGGTGATCACCCGAGCGCTCGTGACCAGCCCGGACACGACGCTCTGCTCGTTGCCCTCGCCGGCATGGACGTGCTCCTCGATCTGGCTGACCAGGAACACCTCGTAGTCCATCGACAGGCCGAAGAGGATCGCGAACATGAACAGCGGCACGTAGGAGACGATCGGAACCGGTCCCGACAGCCCGATCAGATTGCTCAGCCAGCCGTATTGGAAGACCGCGGTCAGGACCCCGTAGGAGGCGCCGATCGAGAGGATGTTCATCAGCGCCGCCTGCGGCGGGATCACCACCGTGCGGAACGCCAGCACGAGCAGCAGGAAGCTGAGCGCGATCACGACGATGATCTGCAGCGGCAGCTTGCCGGAGATCTTCGACGCGAGGTCGTCGTAGGCCGCGGTGCTGCCGCCCACGTCGGCCCGCATGTCGGTGCCCTTCTCGGCGCTCGGGATCACCGTCGAACGCAGCCGGTCGACCAGGTGGGTCGTGGCGCTCTCCGCCGGGCCCTGCGTGGAGATCGCGTTGAAGAATGCCGTCGTCCCGGCCTTGTCGATCTGCATCGGCGTGACCGCCGCCACCCCGGAGGCGGAGGAGACGTCCTTCTGGAGCGTCTGCAGGCGGGGGTCGGTCGTCCGGGGATCGCTCCCGTTCGACGAGCTCGAGCCGCCTGACGAGGACGAGCCGGAGCCCGGCTGCGCCGGTGAACCGAGCGAGACGGCGATGATCAGCGGACCGTTGGCTCCCGGCCCGAAGTACTTCGCCAGCAGGTCATAGGCCTGACGGGCCGTCGTGGACGTCGACAGCGCTGCGGTGTCCTGCTGGCCGAGGTTGAGCGAGAACAGCGGGATCGTCAGCGGGATCAGGATGGTGAGCGCGGCGAGCCCGGCGATCACCGGCCGCTTGGCGATGTCCGCCGCCCACTTCGCCCACGCGCCGGTCTTCGCGGCCGACTCCGGCGCCGGCTTGCGGACGCGCAGCGCGTTGATCCGCGGGCCGAGGATCGCCAGCACGGCCGGCAGCAGGGTGAGCGCCGCCAGGACGGCGATGACGACGGCGACGGCTGCCATCAGCCCCATCGTCGTCACCAGGGGGATGTCGGCGATGGCAAGCGAGACGAGGGCGATCGTCACCGTGCCGCCGGCGAAGAACACCGCTCCGCCGGAGGTGGCGGCCGCCCGCGCGATCGATTCCTGCATCGGCAGCCCGTCGTGGAGCCCCCGGAAATGGCGCGTGACGATGAACAGCGCGTAGTCGATTCCGACCCCCAGCCCGATCATCGTCGCCAACGTCGGCGCCACCGTCGGCACGTTCGTGACATGGCCGAGCATGCGGATGATCGCCAGGGTCGAGAGCAGCGCGAAGAGCGCGGTGAGAATCGGCACCAGCATCGCCGTCACGGTTCCGAAGGTGAAGGTGAGGATGACCATCGCGGCCACGATCCCGACCAGCTCGCTTGACTCGGTGGACGGCTTGGAGACCTTCTGCCCGAGCTGACCGCCGGTCTGGACCTCCAGCCCGGCGGCGCGCGCCGGCTTGGCGGCCGCGTCGATGATCGTCTGCACGTCCTGCACCGAGAGCTTGCCGGAGCTCTCGTCGAGACCCACGGTCAGATATCCCGTCGACTTGTCCTTGCTGAGGGCCGAGGCTCCCTGCGGGCTCAGCGGGCTGACCACCGACGCGACGTGCGGCGCCTTGGCGAGATCGGTGGCGGCGGTGTTGACCGCGCCCGAGTACTTGGCGTCGGTCAGCTGCCCGCTCGGCGCGTGGAGGATGATCGGGCTCGTGCCGTTGGACTGCACCGGGAACGACCTGGCCAGCAGATTGGTGGCGCGCTGGCTATCGGTTCCGGGGAGCGACAGGTTGTCGTTGGTGTTGTCGCCCAGCCGATGCGAGACGCCGACGAGGACGACGGCCGCGAGCACCCAGACGGCCGCGACGACGAAGCGGCGCCGCACACAGAACTGCGCGATCCGGTACAGCACTCCGGTCATGCACGCCCCTCTCTGGCCGCGCCACGCCTACCTACCACGACGCGACTCTATGAGTCGCCCCGGTTTTGTCAAGCGGGTTGCGCGCGGCTCAGAGGTTGACGGTCTGAGCCTCCACGGCACCGGTCTGCCAGGCCGAGTAGGCGGCGGCCGCGACCGCGAGATCCTGGATCGCCAGCCCGGTCGAATCAAACAGCGTCGCCGCGGCGTCCCCGGCGCGCCCCGGCGCGTCCCCGGCGAGGACCGCGCCGAGCTCGGTCACCCGCTCACGGGCGATGAGACCGGCGTCGACCGCGCCCGTCAGCTCGCCGCCGTGAGCCGCCTGCGCCCACTCGTCACAGAAGAGCGCGCACGCCGCCACGGCATCGACGGCCGCCTCGGCCTTGCCCGGGCCGTCGGCGCCCAGCATGTTGAGATGAAGCCCGGGCCGCACGTCGGCGGCCCCGACGACGATCTCCGACCCCGGGGTCACGCAGCAGACGACGTCGCAGGCCAGCGCCTCCTCGCGCGCGCCGGCGCTCCAGCCGAGCTCCCGCGCCAGCCGTGCCGCGGCCTCCGGGTTGGGGTCAGCGCAGACACCCGGTCCGTAGCCATCGGCGGCCAGGCAGCGAGCGGTCCAGGCTCCGTGCAGACCGCAGCCGACGACGCCCACCGTGCGGGCCGCCGCCGGCGCGAGCGCGCGGCTGGCCACGGCCGCCACCGCGCCGGTGCGCAGGGCGGTCACCGAGCGCGCGTCGAGCAGCATCAGCGGCTCGCCCGTCGTCGCGTCGGACAGACACACCACCCCGGTGACCGTCGGCAGCCCGCGCGCCGGGTTGCCGGGAAACGACGTGATCCACTTGAGCAGCGCCAAGCCGCCCCCGCGAGCGGGCATCGCGCGGAAGTCGCCGTGCGGCGGACTCGGCAGATACACCTTCGACGGCATCGTCCACTCGCCGGCGTGGTAGCGGACGAACGCCTCGCGCACGCGCTCGATCGCCAGCGGCGCCGAGACGGCCCGCAGCACGTCATCGTGAGCGAGCACGGGTAAAGACGCCATGGGTTTGTGACGATACCCTCGGCAAAGCCATGAACCGACGTCCTGAGCTATCGATCGTGGCCCCGGCCGCCTCCCCCGAGGAGGCAGCCGCGGTCGTGGCCGCCCTCGAGCGGTTCATGCGCGAGACCGCCCCCGTCCCCGTGCCGCCGGCGCAGCCGCGCGATGCCTGGCAGGTGGCGGCGCTGCGCGAGGGAGTCGCTCGGTCGCCCGACGTGCTGCCGCTCTGGATGTAGGGGTCGTGCGCCGCTGCGCAGGCCTCGCGGCGGGGCTCGCCTGGATGGCGGTCATGGTCCCCGGCGCGCTGGCCTCACCGGTGCGCCACGGTCCCGCCCCGGCGCCGTCGCCCGTCGGCTCGGCCCCGCATCTGCCGATTGGCGCGCGCGCGCTCGGCGCCCTGCCGGCGGCGACGCCCCTGCACGCCACGGTGACCCTCGCGCCCCGCGACCCCGTGGCGCTGGCTGCCTACGCCCACGACGTCGCCACTCCGGCGTCGCCCGTCTTTCACCGGTACCTGACCGTGGCGCAGTTCGCTGAGCGCTTCGGACCCGCCAGCGCCGACGTTGAGCTCGTGCGCGCGACCCTGGCCGCGCAGGGGCTCAATCCCGGCCCCGCGGCGGCTGATCGCCTCTCGATTCCCGTCGCCGCCTCCGCCGCCCGGCTCGCCGGGGCGTTTCACACCTCGATTGACCGCTACCGGCTGCCCAGCGGGGCGACCGCCTATGCCAACCGCGCGGCGCCCTCGGTGCCCGCTGGCGTGGCCGGCGTCGTGCAGGGCGTTGTCGGACTGGACTCGCTCAGTCGCCTGAGCCCGGCGTCGGTGCCCGGCGCGCAGACCGTGGCCGCCGGCGCGGCCCAGCCATGCTCGGCCGCCACCAACGCGGCCGGCAGCCAGGGTTACACCTCCGACCGGCTTGCGGCCGCCTACGGGCTGGACGGGCTGTACGGCGCCGGTGACCTCGGCCGGGGGACGACGGTGGCCGTGGTCGAGTTCGAGCCCTACCTCCCGGCCGATGTGGCCGCCTACCAGAGCTGCTACGGCACCACCGCAACGGTCTCGCCGGTCAACGTCGACGGCGGGCCGGGGACGACGCCGGGGGTAGGGGAGGCGGCGCTCGACATCGAGGACATCACCAGCCTCGCTCCCCAGGCGGCCGTCGAGGTCTACCAGGGCCCGAACAGCGGTTCCGGACCGTTGGACACCTACCAGCAGATCGTCACCGACAACACCGCGAAGGTGATCTCCACCTCCTGGGGAGCGTGCGAGGGCGCGACCGGAGTGAGCGAGACCAACGCCGAGAACACCCTGTTTCAAGAGGCCGCGGTCCAGGGCCAGTCGGTGCTCGCCGCCTCGGGCGACACCGGAGCCCACGACTGCACGAGCTCGTCGACCCCAACCGTCGATGATCCGGCCAGCCAGCCGTACGTCACCGGCGTGGGCGGCACGACGCTCAGCTCCGGCGGGGAGACGGCGTGGGGCAACGCCAGCGGAGCCGGGGGCGGCGGGGTCTCGTCGCTGTGGGGCGCCCCGAGCTACCAGGCGGGCTTCGCCATCAGCCAGACGAGAACCACCTGCGGCGCTTCGGGCACCGCCTGTCGCGAGGTCCCCGACGTCTCGATTGACGCCGATCCGCAGACCGGGTACCCGATCTACTTCAACGGCGCCTGGGAGAAGGTGGGGGGAACGAGCGCGGCCGCCCCCACGTGGGCGGCTCTGCTCGCCCTCGCTGATGCCTCATCGGCCTGCGCCGGCAAGCCGGTCGGCTTCGCCAATCCGGCCCTGTACGGGGCGGCCCAATCCGGCTACGCCACCACCTTCACCGACATCCTCTCGGGGAACAACAGCTACGGCGGGGTGACCGGCTACTCCGCCGCCTCGGGATACGACATGGCCTCGGGCCTGGGCAGCCCGAAGGGGGCCGCGCTCGCCACCACTCTGTGCACCGGCGTGGTCCCGGCGCCCGGACCGGGCCCGACGACCACCACCACGACCACCACTACGACCACCACCTCGACCACGACCACGGCGCCGGCGCCGGTGGCGGCGCCGACGACCTCGACGCCGCCGACGACCAGCACGCCCACCGCCGCCCCCGCGACCCCGCTGCCCACGGTCACGCTGATCGCGCCGTCGGCACGGACCGGCCGCGTCGGCACAGCCCAGCGGGTCCCGGTGCCGGCGCGAGACAGTGCCGGACTCGCCGTGCGCTACGCCGCCGCCGATCTGCCGCCGGGGCTGCGGATCGACTCGCGCAGCGGGGTGATCGCGGGCGTCCCCACTCGCGCCGGCGTCTGGGCGGTGACCGTCGCGGCCGCCGACAGCGTCGGCGCCGGCGCACACGGGGCGTTTCGCTGGACGATCGCCGGCCGACCGACCGTCCGCCACGCCTCGCTGCGCCGCGCCGGCTCGGTGGTGTCGTTGACGATCGCCGCCGGCGCGCACGCCGCGGCGATCCACCGGGTGGCGGTCACCGCGGTGGCGCCCCACCGGGCGGTGGTGATCGTCCTGCGCCGCCCGAGCCGCACCGCTCGGCTCACGATCCCCGCGTCACAACTACCACTGAGGGCGGGCCGCGGGCGCCTGACGGTGGCCGTCACCGATGCCGCCGGCGTGCGCACCACGCTCGCCGTTGAGGTCCGGTCCGGGTAAAAGGTCCTTATTCAGATTGCCTTTTGGTAGTTTTGTGGGTCGAGCCCGACGCTGTCTACCCAAAGGAAGCCGATGGAGCCCAGCTCGATTGACGCCAAGCGCAGTCCCCGTGAAGGATCGCTGGAGAACCCGGAGGTCGTGGAGAACGTTCCCGGGCACGTCATTCCCATCCTCGAGCGGGAGTTCGACGACTTCGACACCGAGTCCACGCGCTACCTCGAGGGACGCCTACAGGAGGACGACTTCATCAAGTTCCGCCTCAAGCAGGGCGTGTACGGCCAGCGCCAGCCCGACGTGCAGATGGTCCGCGTCAAGCTTCCCATGGGTGGCGTGACCCCCGAGCAGCTCGAGGCCTTCGCCGACGGGATCGACAAGTACGTGCCGCTGCGCAAGGGCCACATCACGACGCGTCAGAACATCCAGATGCACCATATCCCGCTTCCCGACGCGGCCGAGCTGATCCGCGAGCTGGGCGATGCTGGCCTCTCCTCACGCGAGGGCTGCGGCAACACGATGCGCAACGTGACCGGCGATCCGCGCGCCGGCGTGCTCGAGGACGAGTTGTTCGACATCACCCCCTACGCCGGGGCCTACGTCCGCTACTTCGTGCGCCATCCGACCACGCAGGCGATGCCGCGCAAGGTCAAGACGGCGTTCACCGCCAACGACGCCGACAACGCGATCACCGGGATCCACGACATGGCGTTCATCCCGCGCGAGCGCGACGGCGTGCGCGGCGTGGAGGTCCGCGTCGGCGGCGGCACCTCGATCATGCCCCGCATCGCGCCCACGCTGTACGAGTTCGTCGAGCTCGACAACGGCGACTACCTCAAGGTCACCGAGGCGTGCATGCGGATCTTCGACCGCCAGGACTTCCTGCGCGTCAACCGCGCCCGCGCTCGGATCAAGGTGCTGATCGACAAGGTCGGCATCGACGCCTTCCGCGAGATGGTCGAGGAGGAGCTGGAGGGCGACTGGGTCTCCGAGCGCGACTTCTCGCTCGACGAGATCCTCTTCGACCACGACGAGGAGGCCAACGCGCCCGGCCGCCGAGACGCGCTTTGACAGCCCCAACGGCGACCGCCGCGCGTTCGACCGCTTCGCCGAGTCCAACGTCGCCCACAGCGCCAACCCGGCTTCTCGACGGTCGAGGTCAAGGTCGTCCGCGGCGACCTGACCGTCGAGCAGCTGCGGGGACTGGCCGAGATCATGCGCCGCTACAGCGGCGGCTATGCCCGGACCACGGTGCATCAGAACCTGGTCCTGCGCTGGGTGCGCGACGCGTCGATCTACGAGGTGTGGCGCGCGCTGGACCGGCTGGAGCTCGGGGACGCCGGCGCCGATGAGATCTCCGACGGGGTCAGCTGCCCGGGCACCGATTCCTGCAAGCTGGGGATCACCAGCTCGATGGGGCTCAATCAGGCGATCCAGGAGCGGATCGCGCAGATGGACATCGATGATCCGCTCACCCGCCGCATCCACATCAAGAACAGCGGATGCCCCAACGGCTGCGGCCAGCACCACATCGCCGACATCGGGTTCTACGGCGCCTCGATCAAGGTCGGCGAGCGCACCGTCCCCGCCTACATCCCGCACGTCGGGGGCGCCTACGAGGGTGGGGACGTCCGCTACGGCCAGCGGCTGAAGGCGCGCCTGCCCGCCAAGCGCGTGCCGGAGGCGGTGGAGCGGTGGCTACGCTTCTACGAGTCCGATCGGTCCGACGGCGAGACCTTCCGGGCGTTCGTGGACCGGGTGGGCGCGGATGAGTTCCAGTCGCGCGTGAAGGATCTGACGATGCCGATCGAATTCACCCTCGAGAACATGAACCAGTTCATCGACTTCAACAAGGACGTGCCGTTCGAGGTCCAGCGCGGCGAAGGGGAGTGCGCGGTCTGAGCGCCACCCTCCCCGATCTGGAGCGCAGCACTCCGCAGGAGGTCCTCGCCTTCGCCGTGGACTCCTACCCGCGGCTGACCCTGGCCTGCTCGTTTCAGAAGGAGGAGTCGGTCCTCTTTCACATGCTCTCCCAGCTGCGCGAGGGACGCGACGGCGTGCGCGCGTTCGCGATCGACACCGGCGTGCTGTTCGGAGAGACGCTGGCGACGTGGAAGCGCTTCGAGGAGCGCTTCGTGCTCCCGATCGACGTCGTCGACGCCTCGAGTCCCGGCCAGCCGTGGACGGTCGAGAACTGCTGCGGCGCCGCCAAGGTGGCCGCGCTCGAGCAGGCGCTGACCGGCGTCGACGCGTGGGTCACCGGGATCCGCCGCGAGCAGGCTCCCACCCGCGCCGCCACCCCCAAGCTCGAGCTCGACGCGCGCCGCCAGATCGTCAAGGTCAATCCGCTCGCCGACTGGACCGAGAAGGACGTGTGGCGCTACATCTTCGAGCACGACCTGCCCTACAACCCGCTCCACGACGAGGGCTACTCGTCGATCGGATGCGCGCCGTGTACGCAGCCCGGCGCGGGTCGCGAGGGCCGCTGGGCGGGCACCGAGAAGACCGAATGCGGCATCCACGTGGAGCAGATCCAGTGACGACTCAGCTCACCTCCCACCCCACCACCCCAGCTCACCCATGAGTCCCACTCACTACGAGCTCTCCCACCTCGAGGCGCTGGAGGCCGAATCGATCCACGTCTTTCGCGAGGTCGCGGCCGAGTTCGAGCGTCCCGTGCTCCTGTTCAGCGGCGGCAAGGACTCGATCGTCCTGTTGCGCCTCGCCGAGAAGGCGTTTCGCCCCGGGCGGTTCCCGTTCCCGGTCATGCACGTCGACACCGGGCACAACTTTCCCGAGGTGATCGAGTTCCGCGACCGGCTCGTCTCGCGGATCGGCGAGCGGCTGATCGTGGCCAGCGTGCAGGACTCGATCGACAAGGGCCGGGTGACCGAGGAGACCGGCCCGCGGGCGTCGCGCAACCGCCTGCAGACGACGACGCTGCTCGACGCGATCGAGGAGCACGGCTTCGACGCCGCGTTCGGGGGCGCCCGCCGTGACGAGGAGCGCGCCCGCGCCAAGGAGCGCGTGTTCTCGTTCCGCGACGACTTCGGCCAATGGGATCCCAAGCGCCAGCGCCCCGAGCTGTGGGCGCTGTACAACGCGCGGATCCGCAAGGGCGAGCACGTGCGGGTGTTCCCGATCTCCAACTGGACCGAGCTCGACGTGTGGCAGTACATCGCCTCCGAGGGGCTCGACATGCCCTCGATCTACTTCTCCCACGAGCGTCAGGTCTTCTCCCGTGACGGCATGCTCTATGCCGAGAACGAGTTCATGGAGATGATGGACGGCGAGACTCCGTTCACCGAGTCGGTGCGCTACCGCACGGTCGGCGACATGACGTGTACCGGGGCGGTCCGCTCGACGGCGGCCACGCTCGACGAGGTCGTCGCCGAGATCGCCGCCACCCGGATCACCGAGCGCGGCGAGACGCGCGCCGATGATCGGGTCACCGAGGCCGCCATGGAGGACCGCAAGCGCGAGGGCTACTTCTAAACCATGGCGACCACCACCTCCCAGAATGGCAACGGGGCCGGCTACGCGATGCCCCGCCGCACCACCGAGCTGTTGCGGATCGCCACCGCCGGGTCGGTCGACGACGGCAAGTCGACGCTGATCGGCCGCCTCCTCTACGACTCCAAGGCGATCCTCGCCGACCAGATGGACCACGTCGTCCAGACCTCGGAGCGGCGCGGTGACGGCTACGTGAACCTGGCGCTGCTCACCGACGGCCTGCGCGCAGAGCGCGAGCAGGGCATCACCATCGACGTCGCCTACCGCTACTTCCAGACCACCCGCCGCAAGTTCATCATCGCCGACACCCCCGGCCACGAGCAGTACACGCGCAACATGGTCACCGGGGCCTCGACGGCCGACGTCTCGATCGTCCTCGTCGACGCGCGCAAGGGGGTTTCGGAGCAGACCCGCCGCCACGCCTACATCGCGTCGCTTTTGCGCATCCCCCACCTGGTGGTGTGCGTCAACAAGATGGACCTCGTCAAGTACGACGAGAACGTCTTCTACGACATCCTCGAGGAGATGACCGACTGGGCCGCCCGGCTGGCGATCCCGGACACGACCTTCATCCCGATCTCGGCGCTCAAGGGCGACAACGTCGTCGATCGCTCCGATCGGATGCAGTGGTACGGAGCCTCGACGCTCCTCTACCACCTGGAGCACGTCGTCATCGCGCCCGACCGCAACCTCAACGACGTGCGCTTCCCCGTCCAGTGGGTGATCCGTCCGATGTCCGACGAGCACCACGATTACCGCGGCTTCGCCGGCCAGGTGGCCGGCGGGATCCTGTGCCCGGGCAGCGAGGTCACCGTCCTGCCGGGCGGCCAGCGCTCCAAGGTGGCGGGCATCGACACCTACGGCGGCGAGGTGCAGGAGGCGTTCCCGACGATGTCGGTGGCCGTCCGCCTCGAGGACCAGGTCGACATCTCGCGCGGCGACATGATCGTCGGCCATGAGGATCAGCCGGTGGCCGCTCGGGAGCTCGAGGCGATGGTCTGCTGGATGAGCGAGACCCCGATGCAGCCGCGTGGCAAGTACTCGATCAAGCACACCACCCGCACCGCGCGGGCGATCGTTGAGGAGCTCGACTACCGGGTCGACATCAACACCCTGGAGCACGTCGACGCCAGCCAGCTGGGCCTCAACGAGATCGGCCGCGTGCAGCTGCGCTGCTCGTCCCCGCTCGTCGTCGACCCCTACAGCCGCAACCGCACGACCGGCAGCTTCATCCTCATCGACGAGTCGACCAACGACACCGTCGCCGCCGGCATGGTCCTCAACGCTCGCTGAGCGTCCTCACAGGCGCACGGCGACGAGGGCGGCGGCCAGCAGGACCAGGGCCAGCCACAGCGCCTGAAGCGCCCCTTCCAGCGGCTCGGCGACGCGCTCGGCATCGAGCTCGATCTCGCGGCCGTCATTCAGGCGCTGGGTGCCGGTCAGCCCCGCCGTCCGGCGCCGCAGGTCCCGCACCGGCGTCGAGAGCCTCCGCTGCGCCGCGCTGAGCAGGCAGCACGCGGCCGTCACGAGCAGGCCGGCGGGGCGGATGGTGAGCGCGTTGGCGAAATAGCCGGTGAAGGCCGGAAAGCCGCCCCACGCCAGCGCGAACCAGAGGTCTGAGTGAAAGCGTCCGCCGGCCAGCTCCAGGTTGTAGGCGAGGGTCAGAAACGCGCCGGCGGCGACGAGCGGGATGAGCAGCGCCGAGATGGTGACGGCGCCGACGATCCCGATCGCCACCGCCCCGCCGAGCCCGCCGGCGGCCAGGGCGATGAGCGCCCGATCGCTCAGCCGCGTCTGCAGGGGGCGGCCGGAGAGCTCGTCCAGGGCGTGGGCGGCGACTCCGACCGCGAGGAAGAAGGCGGCGAGCGCCGCGAGCAGCCGGCCGGCGTGCAGGTGGGGCGCCACGGCGGCGCCGATCGCGACGTAGCTGAGGTGCCAGGCGGTGTACGGGGGGTGCAGGAGCGTGACGAGGTCACGCCAGCCCCCGGGGGCCAGCGCGTAGAACGCCGGCCGCGGCCGTCTATCCAGCGGTGTCGCCGTCGCGGACCCCCCACATCACGAGGCCGGCCCCGAAGCTCATCCGCCGCACCGTCACCTGGCCGATCCCGGCGGCGTTGAACAGCTGCGTGAGATCGGGATGAGCGGCGTGGAACTGCTCGATGTTCGGGCCGAGGAAGCGACCGACCTCATACCAGGACGGCGACACGGCGCGACCGAGCAGCGGCAGCCCGACCCGGGTGTGGATCCGCCACAGCTCGCGCAGCGGCCCCGGGCGGGGGACGCCGAACTCGAGCATCCCGATCCGGCCGCCGGGCTTGACGACCCGGGCGAGCTCGCGCAGCGTCGCCGCCGGATCGTCGACGTAGCGCAGCAGATAGGTGAAGCTGAGCGCGTCGAACGTGGCGTCGGCATACGGCAGATCCTCGGCCTGGCCGGTCACGAAGCTCACCCGGCCGTGGCCGCGGGCCCCGGCGCGCGCCCGGGCGACGCCGAGCATCGCGTCGGACTGATCGATGCCCACGACCTCGCACTCCGCGCGGGCGGCCAGCGCGAAGGCGACCATGCCGGTCCCGCTGGCCACATCGAGGATCCGCTGCCCCGGACGGGGGTCGACCCCGCGGACGAGCGCGCGCCGCCACCGCGGGTCCTGTCCGAAGCTCATGACGGCCCCCACCTGGTCATAGAGCCGGGGCAGCCCCGAGAAGAGTTCGATCGCGTGACGCTTGCGGGCCGACTGCAGCACTGGGCGTGAAGACTACGGGGGGTGAACCTCGGCCGGTCATCGCCCGGCTTCGCCGCCGACGTGAGCCCCGCTCGGAGCGGCGGCCGGTAAAGTGCCGCGCCGCATGTTCTCGAAGGTCCTGATCGCCAACCGCGGCGAGATTGCGGTGCGCATCATCCGCGCCTGCGAAGAGCTGGGGATCGCCACGGTGGCCGTCTACTCCGAGCTTGACCGCGACGCGCTGCACGTCAAGCGCGCCGACGAGGCCTACCTGCTGGGACCCGGTCCGGCGAACGAGAGCTACCTCGTGATCGAGAAGCTGCTCGACGTCATCGAGCAGTCGGGCGCCGAGGCCGTGCACCCCGGATACGGTTTCCTCGCCGAGAACGCCGCGTTCGCGAAGGCGCTCGAGGACAAAGGGATCGTGTTCATCGGTCCGCCGTCGAGCGCGATCGAGGCGATGGGCTCCAAGACCCGCGCCCGCGAGCTGATGGAGAAGGCCGGCGTGCCGATCGTCCCCGGCACGACCGAGCCGGTGGAGACAATCGAGGACGCTCAGAAGGTGATCGCCGACACGATCGGCTATCCGGTGGCCGTCAAGGCAGCCGGCGGCGGTGGCGGCAAGGGCTTCCGCGTCGCCCTCACCGAGGACAAGCTGGCCGACGCCTTCGAAGGAGCGGCCCGCGAGGGCGAGAAGTTCTTCGGCGACGCCACCGTCTACCTGGAGCGCTATCTGCCGGATCCCCGCCACGTCGAGGTCCAGGTGCTGGCCGACTCCCACGGCAGCGTGATCCACCTCGGCGAGCGCGACTGCTCGCTGCAGCGCCGCCACCAGAAGCTGATCGAGGAGTCGCCGGCACCGGCGGTCGATCCCGAATTGCGGGCGAAGATCGGGAAGATCGCCACCGAGGCGGCGGCCGCCGTCAACTACACGGGCGCGGGGACGATCGAGGGCCTGCTCCAGGACGGCGAGTACTTCTTTCTCGAGATGAACACCCGCGTCCAGGTCGAGCATTGCGTGACCGAGATGGTGACCGGCATCGACATCGTCAAGGAGGGGATCCGTGTCGCCGCGGGCGAGCCGCTGTCGATCGCCCAGGACGACGTGGTGCTGCGCGGCCACGCGATCGAGTGCCGGATCAACGCCGAGGACGCGGCCAAGAACTTCGCTCCGGCGCCGGGCACGATCGGCGACTACCGCGAGCCCACCGGCCCCGGGGTCCGCGTCGACTCCGGCGTCGGTCCCGGGTCGGAGATCAGCCCCATGTATGACCCGATGGTGGCCAAGCTGATCGTCTGGGACGTCGACCGCGAGCAGGCGACGCGGCGGATGCTGCGCGCCCTCGGCGAATACGAGATCACCGAGCTCAAGACGCTGATCCCGTTTCACCAGGCGATCCTCGCCACCGAGCAGTGGGCCAACGCCGAGACCTGCCGGGACCTGATCGAGGATCGCGAGTGGCTCAAGCAGCTCGCCGTCGCGCCGCCGGCGCCGACCGCCTCGACCGACGGCGAGGACGAGGAGGAGACGACGGAGCAGACCTACACCGTCGAAGTCTCGGGCAAGCGCTTCGACGTCAAGGTCATCGGCCCGCCGTTTGCCGGCGGGGCTGTCAACGGCAACGGCGCGGGGGCCGCTCCCGCCGCCGGGCGCCGTCCCCCGCGGCGCGCGGAACGCGCGGGCGGCGGTTCCGGTGGCGGGGACACGCTCGCGTCGCCGATCCAGGGGACCGTGCTCCGGGTGGCCGTCGAGGCCGGCGCCGACGTCGAGGAGGGGGCGCTGATCGCGGTCATCGAGGCGATGAAGATGGAGAACGAGATCACCGCGCACAAGGCCGGCACCGTCGCCGAGCTGCCGATCGCCGTCGGGGCCTCGGTGGCCACCGGCGACACGCTGGCCGTCATCAGCGCCGCCGCCGAATAGCGCGCGGGACCACCTCCGTCGCGTCGAGGGAGGATCTGCGTGGGTACGGGCGCGTAAGTGTCATGAAGGCGACCGCCGCCCTGGATGCCGCGCGCGCGTCGTACTAGCGTGCCGCGCCTCGTCTGGGACGCTCGCTGGCAGGGGCCATGCGGGGCAGGTGGCCAGGATGGCCGTGTCGTGGCCAATTCTGCGGATGGGAAGCTATGCGAGCGCGTATTGCAGTCGTACGGTCAGGGCTGCCCGCACGGGGTCCGATCATCGCCATCCTCATCGCGGTGGCGTCGATGGGCGCGGCGCTCGGAGCCGCCGCGATCTCGGTGGCGGCCACATCGCACAGTCGATCAACGCCGGCCCGGCTGACGCCAGCGCTCAAGCGGGCGCTGTCGGCGAATGCCAACCAACACGTGATCGTGATCCTCAAGGGTCAGCCGCGCGCGGCCCGCGTCGGCAGCCGCTCGGCGGCCGCCCGCGTGGCGGCGATCCGAGCCGCCCAGGCGCCGCTCGTCCGGCGGCTGCAGGCGGTGCGCGCCCGGCACATCAAGAGCTTTCAGCTGCTCAACGCGGTCTCGGCGACCGTCTCGCGCGGCGAGCGGGCGCAGCTGGCCGGCGATCCGGCGGTGGCCCGGGTCATCCCCGACGTGACCATCCGGGGCGCCTCGCCGTTCGGCGGGCCGTCGGGCGCGGCGCCGAGCGCCGGCGCGCGCCACGCCCACGCCACTTCGCCGACGCCCAACGTCATCCCGGGCGCCTGCACCGCCGATGCCCACGGCCAGCTCGATCCCGAGGGGCTGTCCTCCACCCACACCGACTCCGACGATCCCAACCAACCGACGGCGCGTTCGCTGGGCGTGACGGGAGCGGGCGTCAAGGTCGCCTACCTCGCCGAGGGCATCGACACGTCCAACGTCAACTTCATCCGACCGGACGGCAAGTCGGTCTTCGATCCCTCGATCGGCGGCGACTACGAGGACTTCAGCGGCGAGGGACCGAACGCCCCGACCCCGGCCGGCGAGGCCTTCCTCGACGCCAACGCCATCGCCGGTCAGGGCCGGCACGTGTACAACGTGCAGAACTTCAGCGCCCAGCCGGACCCGTCGGCCTGCAACATCCGCATCGAGGGCGTGGCCCCCGGAGCGAGCCTCGTCGGTCTCAAGGTCTTCGCGCTCAACGACGCCACGACCGAGTCGGACTTCCTGGAGGCGATCAACTACGCCGTCGAGACCGACCACGTCAACGTGATCAACGAGTCGTTCGGCTCCAACCCGTTCCCCGATGTCTCCGCGCTTGACGTCACCAAGCAGTTCAATGACGCCGCCGTCGCCGCCGGGGTGACGATCAGCGTCTCCACCGGGGACGCCGGGCGCTTTGACACGATCGGCTCGCCGGCGAGCGATCCCCACGTGATCTCCGCGGGCGCGTCGACGAACTTCCGTTTCTACGCCCAGACCAACTACGGCCTCGCTCGCGACTTCGCGACCAGCGGCTGGCTGAACGACAACATCAGCTCGCTGAGCTCGGGCGGCTACGACGAGACCGGCGACACCGTCGACCTGATCGCGCCCGGTGACGGAAGCTTTGCCTCCTGCACCCCGGGCACCACCTATCTGGACTGTGTCAACCTCGCCGGCAAGCCCTCCGAGGTCGAGCGATCCGGCGGCACGAGCCAGTCCTCGCCGTTCATCGCCGGTGCCGCTGCCCTGGTGATCCAGGCCTACCGTCAGACCCATGGGGGCGCGACCCCCGATCCGGCCCTGATCAAGCAGATCCTCGTCAGCACGGCGACCGATCTCGGCGCTCCGGCCGATGAGCAGGGCGCCGGCCTGCTCAACACCGACAAGGCGGTCCAGCTCGCCGAGTCGATTGACACCAACACGCCGACCACCCCCGCGCTGACCACGTCGAGCACCCAGCTCAATGCCGTGGGTGCTCCCGGGCAGCCCCAGAGTTGGCAGTTCACGCTCTCCAATCCCGGTAACACGACCCGGACGGTCGCGCTCAGCGGTCGCACCTTCGGGCGCGACGAGAACGTGCAGACGGGCACCGTCACCCTCGACGATGGCTCGAGCCCCAAGGTCACGAGCTTTGACGGCGTCACCGCCAATTACCAGGTCATCCACTTTCGGGTCCCGTCCGGCGCCGATCGCCTGCTCGGTCAGGTGGCGTGGCCGGTGAAGGCCTCCTACTGCAACGTGCAGTTCTGCGAGGCGGGGCTCGCCTCCCGGGTCCGCATGATCCTCATCGACCCCTCCGGCGCCTTCGCGGGGCACTCGCTGCCCCAGGGCCCGGGCAGCTACGGCGAGACCGAGGTGGAGTCGCCGGCTCCCGGCACGTGGACCGGCGTGATCTTCGGCGACGTCGGCTCATCCGGGGGGACGACCGGGACGCTTCCGTGGCGGGTGTCCACCCAGCGCCACGTCCCCTTCGGGTCGGTGTCGCCGAGCACGGTGACGCTCGCGCCCGGCGAGAGCCAGACGATCAACGTCGCGGCGACCGATCCGACGTCGCCCGGCGACGCGTCGGGCTCCGTCGTGCTCAGCCCCGCGGGCGGGACGGCGACGTCGATCCCGGTCACCCTGCGCAGCCTCGTCAGCCCCCCGGCCGGCGGCGGCTTCTCGGGAACGTTCACCGGCGGTAACGGCCGTCCGCTCGGTCAGGGTCAGGAGCAGTTCTACGAATTCGACGTGCCGCCGGGCGTCCGCGACATCCGCGCCGATCTGTCGTTTGCCAACGACCCGTCCGATCCGGTGGGCGAGTACCTGGTCAGCCCCGACGGCGACACCGTCGGCTACGGGCAGAACTCGGTGAACGGGGCCGACCGACGGCCCTGTCGGCGTTCACGCTCGACCCCGTGCCCGGACGGTGGACGCTGATCGTCGATTTCGCCGGAGCCGAGGTGGGCAACGAGATCTCCCAGCCCTACCGCGGGGCGATTCACTTCAACGCTCAGCGGGTCCAGGCGTTCGGACGTCCCCGACGGTCGCGACCGGACGCTGCGTGCCGGCCACCCGGTCACGGTTCCGGTACGGATCACCAATACTGCGATCGCCCCCGAGGCGTTCTTCGTGGACCCGCGGCTCGATGCGACGCAGTCGCTGACCCTTGCCCCATTGGACCCGGCCACGGTCGCGCTCCCGCTCGCGCCCCCGGCCTCCCCGCCGGTCTGGCTGGTCCCGACCGAGACGTCCTCCCTGCGGGTCGCGCAGACCTCGAGCCTGCCGGCGATGTTCGACCTCGGACCGGCGAGTCCGATGGTCATCGGCATCGGCGATCCCGTCCTGGCCAGTGCGGACTTCGCGGCCGGCTCGCTGTGCTCGAACACGGCGTCGATCGCCTACGCCCCGCCCGGCGCCACCGTCACCGCCGGGCCGTGGGCCAGCGAGCCCGACCGAATGCGGCCCGTTCACAGGGGCGGCGCCCAAGGGCACCGCCACCGATGCCATGGTCGCTCAGACGAAGGCGTTCGACTCGACGGTGACCTCGACGACCGGCGACCTCTGGGCGGCGTCGCTGAACCCGTCGGCGACGTTCGCGCCGGTCACGATCGCCCCCGGCCGGACCGCCGTGGTCAAGGTGACGTTCACGCCGACCGGCAGCCCGGGGACGGTCGTACACGGGAACCTGTACGTCGACGACGTGAGCGACAACGTCCCGCCGTACGCCCAGAAGTCGGCCAGCGAGGTGGCGGCGATCCCGTACGCGTACACGGTGCGCGGACCCCACCGCCCGCCGCCGCACCGCCGCCCACCCCACCGCCGCTCGACGAAGCGGAGCCGAAGCTGACGGCCGGCTATGCGGCGCGCGGCACGAGCTCGCGGGACTCGAGCGCCTCGAGCACCCGGGCCACGCTCTCCTGCACCGCCTCGGCGGTCGTATCGAGCCGGATCTCCGGGTCCTCCGGCGGCTCATAGGGCGAATCGATGCCGGTGAAGTTGGCCAGCTGACCGCTGCGCGCCTTGCGATACAGGCCCTTGGTATCGCGCTCCTCGGCGACCGCCAGGGGGGTGTCGACGAACACCTCGAGGAACTGCCCGTCGTCGAACAGGCGGCGGGCCATCTGGCGCTCGGAGCGAAACGGCGAGATGAAGGACACGATCACGATCAGCCCGGCGTCGAGCATCAGCCGGGACACCTCGGCGACCCGGCGGATGTTCTCCACCCGGTCGGCATCGGTGAAGCCGAGATCGCGGTTGAGGCCGTGGCGCACGTTGTCGCCGTCGAGCAGGTAGGTGTGGTGCCCGCGGCGGTGCAGCTCGGCCTCGACCCGGTTGGCGATCGTCGACTTGCCGGCGCCTGACAGTCCGGTCAGCCACAGCACGCACGGGGTCTGGCTGAGCGCCGCCGAGCGGGCGGCGCGGTCGACGGTCACCGCCTGCCAGCGGAGGTTCTGCGAGCGGCGCAGCGCGAACTCGATCAGCCCGGCGCCGACCGTGTCGTTCGTGATCCGGTCGATGAGGATGAACGCGCCCGTGTCGCGGTTGGAGCGGTAGGCATCGAGGGCCACCGGCGTGCTCAGCTCAAGGTCACAGCGCCCGATCTCGTTGAGCTGGAGGCGGGTGGCGGCCACATGCTCGAGCGAGTCGACGTTCAGCTTGTACTTCAGCGGCGAGACGGTGGCCCCGACGGTGGCCGAGCCGATGCGCATCAGGTAGTTGCGGCCGCGCAACATCGGCTTGTCGTGCATCCAGACGATCGTCGCCTGCAGCTGGTCAGACACCGTCGGCGGGTCGGCCGGCGTGGCGATCACGTCGC
The DNA here is from genome assembly GCA_963744845.1 of uncultured Solirubrobacteraceae bacterium. Taxonomy (GTDB): domain Bacteria; phylum Actinomycetota; class Thermoleophilia; order Solirubrobacterales; family Solirubrobacteraceae; genus Palsa-465. The sequence continues at coordinate 165,956 of CAVUVE010000001.1, read as the reverse complement.
CGCGGCTGCAGTCGATCTGGTCGGTGAGGGTGAGGGTGACCGCCTGGCCGGCGATCGCCCGCTCCAGGTCGCCCTCGGGACCGACGATCCGCTCGATCCGGCTGGTCTGACCCGAGGGCGCGGCGACGACCTCGGCGCCGGGGGTCACCTCGCCGCTGACGATCGTGCCCGCGAAGCCGCGGAAGTCGGCGGATGCCCGGTTGACCCACTGGACGGGCATGCGGAACGGGCTCGCCAGCGCCGAGCTCTCCACCTCCACTCCCTCCAGGTACTCCATCAGCGTCGGCCCCGAATACCAGGGGGTGTCCTCGGAGCGGTGCAGCACGTTGGCGCCGCGCAGCGCCGACACCGGGATGCACGTCGCGTCGCCGGCGAACTCGATCCGTCCCATCACGTCGGCGTAGGCCCGCTCGATTTCCTCGAAGCGCTCCGCGGAGTAGTCGACGGTGTCCATCTTGTTGACGGCGACGACAACGTGCTCGATGCCGAGCAGCGCGACGAGGTAGCTGTGGCGCCGCGTCTGGCGCGAGACGCCGAGGCGGGCGTCGATGAGGATGACCGCGCAGTCGGCCGTGGAGGCTCCGGTCACCATGTTGCGCGTGTACTGCTCGTGGCCGGGGGTGTCGGCGACGATGAAGTGACGGCGGTCGGTGGAGAAGTGGCGGTAGGCGACGTCGATCGTGATCCCCTGTTCGCGCTCGGCGGCCAGACCGTCGGTGAGCAGCGCGAAGTCCAGCTCCCCGTCCTGGGTTCCGTTGCGGCGCGAGTCGTCCTCCAGGGCCGCCAGCTGGTCGCTGTAGAGGGCCTGGGTCTCGTAGAGCAGGCGCCCGATCAGCGTGCTCTTGCCGTCGTCGACCGACCCGCACATGAGAAAGCGCAGCAGGCTCTTGCGCTCGTGGGCCGCGAGCAGCTCGGAGATCTCGGCGGCCGCGCTCAAAAGTACCCCTCCCGCTTCTTGCGCTCCATCGACGCGGCGCTGTCGTGGTCGATGACGCGGCCCTGACGTTCGGAGGAGGTCGTCGCAAGCATCTCGCGGATGACGCCGGCCACGTCCTCGGCGTCGGACTCGACGGCGCCGGTCAGGGGATAGCAGCCCAGCGTGCGAAAGCGCACCTTGCGCATGTGCGGCTGCTCGCCGGCGACGAAGCGAAACCGCTCGTCGTCGACCATGATCAGCGTCCCGTCGCGCTCCACCACCGGCCGCTCGGCGGCCAGGTACAGCGGCACGATCGGGATCTCGTGGCGGTAGATGTAGAGCCAGACGTCGAGCTCGGTCCAGTTGGACAGGGGGAACACCCGGATCGACTCGCCCGCGCGCTTGCGGGCGTTGAACAGCCGCCACAGCTCCGGCCGCTGGTTCTTGGGGTCCCACGTGTGCTGCGAGGTGCGGAAGGAGAAGATCCGCTCCTTGGCCCGCGAACGTTCCTCGTCGCGCCGCGCGCCGCCGAAGGCCACGTCGAAGCCGTGCTCGTCGAGCGCCTGCTTGAGCGCCTCGGTCTTCATGATGTTCGTGTGGACCTCGGAGCCGTGGTCGAAGGGGTTGATGCCCTGCCGCACCCCCTCCTCGTTGACGTGCACGATCAGGTCGACGCCCAGTTCGGCGGGGAGGCGGTCGCGCAGCTCGTACATGTCGCGAAACTTCCACGTCGTGTCGACGTGGAGCAGGGGAAACGGTGGCTTGGCGGGAGCGAAGGCGCGCAGCGCCAGGTCGAGCATCACCGCCGAGTCCTTGCCGATCGAATAGAGCATCACCGGCTTGTCGGCCTCGGCCGCCACCTCGCGCATGATGTGGATGCTCTCCGCCTCCAACCGCTCAAGGTGACTTAGTCGATCAGTTTGGTGTGGCATGCGTGACCCGATTCTGCCATGCCGAGCGTAATCGCTGTTGCCCGGGCTCGTGGGCTTATTCGCCGGTCGTGGCCGCCACGTTGGCGGCGTGGATCCGGCGCTGGGTGGCCGTGGTCCGGCCGGCCGGGAGCTCGGTCGCCGCGGGGTCGCGGACGAGGTTCTCCAGGTAGGCGTCGTCCTGGACGAGCACCTCCTGGGCCCGCCCTCCCGGGATCGGCGCGCCGTGACCGGGGATCACCCACTCGGCCTGGGCGACCAGGCCGGCCAGGCGGCCCAGCGTCTCGCGGTAGGCGGCCACCGACCCCCCGGGCGAGAGCACCGGGATCTCCACCGGGGAGAGGTAGTCGCCGCACACGAGCGCGTTGGCCCACGGCAGCCAGTAGGCGGCGCCGTCGGCGGTGTGGCCGTCGGCCGGGTACATCTGCAGCTCGCGGTCGGCCCCGAGCTCCACCCGGCCCGGCGTCGGCAGCGACTGCAGCGAGCCCAGCTGCAGCGGCGCCCGGTCGGTCACGTAGTGCTCTTCGTCGAACGCACGCAGCTCGCGCTGGGCCTGTCCCATCTCGGCGTTGATCCGCGCCACCGTCGACGCGGCCGCCCCGAGCGCCGCGCCCGGATAGGCGACACGTCCCAGCAGATGGTCCCAGTCCCCGTGGGTGGCCAGCAGGCCGGAGACGGGGTACTCGGCATGGCGCAGGACGTCGGGGAGCGCCCGCAGCTCCTCCGGGAACACCGGCGAGTCGATCAAGAAGCCCTCCTCGCCCGAGCGCACGGCGGTGCTCGTCGTCTGCCAGGCGTCGGAGACGAACACGATCACATCGGTATGAAGAGCGACGGCGCGCATGGGAGCGCTTCGCGAGTGCGCCCGGGGCGCGCCTACCCGATGCCGAGCAGCTTCGCGGCTTCCTTGAGGTTCGCCACCTCGGCGTCGGGCTTCTTCTGCCCGGCCTCCAGCTGCTGCTTGGTGCGGTTGACCCAGATGACCGGGATCTTCTTCTTCAGGGCCGGCTCCACGTCGTGGTAGTAGCTCGCTGCGACGTGGACCCAGCCCTTCTTGGTGCCGATCCGCCGCTCGGCTTCGGTGAAGTGGGCGGGGTCGGGCTTGTAGGAGCGGACCTGCTGGGCGGTGACGACGAGGTCGAAGTCAAGCGGGATGTGACGGCGCGTCTGGCCGAGGAGCTTGTCGTCGATGTTGGAGATCAGCCCCACCTTGTACTGCTTGGCGACCTTCTGGAGCACCGAGTTGGTCTCCTTGAACGGCTTCCAGCGATGCACCGAGTCGGGGAGGAAGCCCGAGCGGGAGGGCTCGAGCGGCCATCCCAGCTGCTTGGCGATCTGCACCGCGGTGCGCCGCAGCACCTCGGCGTAGAGCTCGTAGGAGCCGGCCTGGATCTGCTGCTGGATCTCGTGAAAGAGCGGGATCAGCTCGTCTCGCTCCACCGTGAAGCCGTCGCGCTCGCCCTCGGCGGCGAACGCCTCGTACACGCCCGTGTCCCAGTCGATCAGCGTCCCGTAGACGTCGAAAGTGACAAATGAGACTGTCTTCGGAATCGCCATGACGACGCTGATGATGCCATGGCAGCGCCTCCGCATGCCGTCCGCACGCACCGCCGAGCCGTCGGCGGGCGCCACCGTCTAGAGTGACGCGCCGCGATGGACCTCCTCGAGTATCAGGGCAAGCAGCTGTTCGCCCGCCACGGCGTGCCGGTTCCCGACGGCCAGCCGGCGCGGACGGTGGAGGACGCCGTGGCCGCCGCTGACGAGATCGGCTATCCGTGCGCGATCAAGGCCCAGGTGCAGATCGGCGGCCGCGGCAAGCTCGGCGGCATCAAGATCGCCAACGATCGCAACGAGGCCGAGGAACATGCCCGGGCGATCCTCGGCATGGACATCCGCGGCCTGACCGTGCACGAGCTGTGGATCGAGGGCGCCTCGCAGATCGCCGCGGAGTACTACGCCTCGGTGATCTTCGACCGCTCGGCCAAGGCGCCGCTGGTCATGCTCTCGACCAAAGGCGGGATGGACATCGAGCAGGTCGCCGACGAGGACCCCGACGCGATCGCCACCCTGCACGTCGATCCGCTGCTCGGCTTCCAGGACTTCCACGGCCGCCGGCTGGCCTATGAGGCCGGCGTCGACGACGACGTCGTGCGGCCGATTGGGGCGATGCTGGGCAAGCTCTACGAGGTCTTCACCGCCGAGGAGTGCACGCTCGTCGAGGTCAACCCGCTGATCATCACCCCCGAGCGCGACGTCAAGGCGCTTGACGCCAAGGTCACCCTCGACGGCAACGCGCTGTACCGCCACGGCCAGAACGCCGAGCTGCGCGATCTCTCCGGCGAGGATCCCCAGGAGCAGATGGCCAAGGAGCGGGGCCTGACCTACGTCAAGCTGGACGGCGACATCGGCATCCTCGCCAACGGCGCCGGGCTCTCGATGTCGACGCTCGACGTCGTCGCCGAGGCGGGCGGCGCGCCGGCCAACTTCCTCGATGCGGGCGGCGGCTCGCGCGCCGACGCGATCACGAGCGCCGTCGAGGTGATCCTCTCCGACGACAAGGTCAAGGCGGTCCTGTTCAACATCTTCGGCGGGATCACCCGCTGCGACGAGGTGGCCAAGGGCCTGATCGAGGCGTTCAAGCAGATCAACCCCACCGTGCCGTTCGTCGTCCGCCTCGACGGCACCAACGGCGAGGAGGGCCGCAGGCTGCTGGCCGACGCCGAGCTCGCCGGGGTTCACACCGAGGCGACGATGGACGGCGCTGCCGCCCGCGTGGTGCAGCTGGCCAAGGGTGGCTCGTGAGCATCCTCGTCGGCACCGAGACCCGGCTGTGCACGTCGGGCATCACCGGCCGCGAGGGCACGTTTCATTCGCTGCGCAACCGCGAGTACGGCACCCAGGTCGTCGCCGGGGTGACCCCCGGCAAAGGCGGTCAGGACGTCGAGGGCATTCCGGTGTTCAACACCTTCCATGATGCGGTGAGCAGCGAAGGCGCCAACACGGCGATGATCTTCGTCCCGCCGCGGTTTGCCGCCGACTCGATCCTCGAGGCCGAGGACGCCGGGATCGAGCTGATCATCTGCATCACCGAGGGCATCCCCGCCCACGACGAGATGCGCGTCTACAACACGCTGAAGAAGAACGGCCGCGCCCGCCTGGTCGGCCCCAACTGCCCGGGCATCCTCTCGCCCGGCAAGGCGAGCGTGGGCATCATTCCGGCGTCGTTCTTCAGCGCCGGCAACGTCGGCGTCGTGTCGCGCTCGGGCACGCTGACCTACCAGATCGGCAACGTCCTGGCCCAGAGCGGCTTTGGCAACTCGTCGATCGTCGGCATCGGCGGCGACCCCGTCCCCGGGACGGACTTCATCGACGTCATCGGGATGTTCCAGGACGACGACGAGACCGAGCTGATCGTCATGTGCGGCGAGATCGGCGGCGACGCCGAGGAGCGGGCCGCGGACTTCATCGCCGACCACGTGACCAAGCCGGTCATCGGCTACATCGCCGGCTTCACCGCGCCTCCGGGCAAGACGATGGGCCACGCCGGGGCGATCGTCTCCGGATCCCACGGCACCGCGGCGGCCAAGGCGCAGGCGCTCGAGGCCAAGGGCGTGACCGTGGGCAAGACGCCCACCCAGGTAGCCGAGGCCGCCGCCCGGCTGCTCGGCAGCTGACCGATTCTGTCCAGCGCCGTCCGCACGATGGGTAGCCGCCGCGTACCGGGGTACTCTCGTCCACGATGCCCGAGCCATCGATCCTGGACGCGCGCCTGGCGGAGATCGACCGGCGCCTGCGCATGATCCAATCGGGCCTGGAGCCGGTGCGCGACCTCGCCGAGGAGCCCGTCGAGGCGCCGCCCGCGCCGAACCCGCTTGACTTCCCACCGCTGGCGACGATCAGGCGCGCCGAGCGGATGCCGGCGCCTCCGCCCGCGGCGGACGGCCGCGACGAGGAGATCGCCGTCCTCACCGCGCGCCTGAGCGAGCTCACCGCCGCTCACGAGCGGCTCCTGGCCACCACCCAGGATCTGCTCATCGAGCAGGCCGATATGCTGGCCCGGGCGGCGCCCAAGGTCTCGGTCGCGGCCGGTCCATTCAGCGATACCCCGGCCCTCCAGGAGTTCCAGAGCTCGCTGCGCGCCCTTTCCCAGGTGCAGGACGTCACGGTTCGCGAGTACGTCGGATCCGAGGACGTGATCCTCGACGTGCACCTCCGGCCGCCGATTTCGTAGTCTTCTCACCGTGGCAGGCACGATCTCCTTCGCTCGCGGTGCCCCGTCGCTCGACATCATCGACGTCGACGGCCTGCGCGCCGCCGCCGAGCAGGCGTTCACCAACGATCCGGCCGGGATGACCGGCTACGGCACCTCGATCGGCTACGTGCCGCTGCGCGAGTGGATCGCCGAGCGCCATGGCGTTGCGCCGGCGCGGGTGCTCGTCACCAACGGCTCGATGCAGGCCGATGCCTTCCTGTTCGACGCGCTCGTCGCCGCCGGGGACGCGGTGATCGTCGAGCTGCCCACCTATGACCGGACGTTGCTGTCGCTGCGCAACCGCGGTGCCGACGTGCGCATGGTCGAGCTCGAGGCCGACGGCATCGACACGGCGGCGCTGGAGCGAGTGCTGGCCACCGGCGCCCAGCCGAAGCTGGCCCACATCATCCCCAACTTCCAGAATCCGGCCGGCTACACGCTGTCGGCGGCCAAGCGCGAGCGGCTGATCGAGCTGGCGCGCGCGCACGGCTTCACGATCTTCGAAGACGACCCCTACGTGTCGCTGCGCTTCACCGGCGAGTCGCTGCCGACGATGGTCTCGATGGCCCCCGACCAGGTCGTCTACGCCTCCTCGTTCTCCAAGACCGTCTGCCCCGGCATCCGCGTCGGATACCTCGTCGGCCCCGAGGAGCTGATCGCCCGCATCGCCAAGATCGCGACCAGCACCTACATCTCGCCGAACATGGTCGCTCAGGGGATCGTCAACCAGTTCGCCCGCTCGGGCGCGATCGATCGGTCGATCGACACCGTCCGCGAAGCCCTGCGCGAGCGCGCCGGAGCCCTCTGCGACGCCCTCGCCGAGCACCTTCCCGATGCCCGCTTCGTCGCCCCCGAGGGCGGCTACTTCATGTGGGTCGACCTGCCCGAGGGAACCAATGTGGCCGCCCTGTTCGACGCGGCCGCGGCGCGCGGGGTCGCGTTCGTCAAGGGCACCGACTTCGTGCTGGAGGGGGGCGAGTCATCGCTGCGCCTCGCCTACTCGGGGGTCACCGTGCCCCAGATCGAGGAGGGCGTCAAGCGTCTCGCCGAGGCCTACGCGGAGGTCGGGGCGCCCGCCCATGCGGTCTGAGGAGGCCCGCGCCCTCGGACATCTCGGCGGCAACGCTGCCGCCGGGATCGCCACGCAGGTCCGCGACGTGCATGCCGGGATCGCCGGCCGGGTGTTCGGTCTTCTCGGCGCCCCGGCGGCGCCGGTTCGCGCCGCCCACGATCAGATCTCGGCCGGCGCCTACGCCGCGGCCCGTGCCCTGACGGGCTCGCTCGTCCGCGGCGGCGCCTTCGCCTATGGCCTCACCCGTCCCGATGACGCGCCGCCACTCGGCGCTCGCCCGAGCGGACGGGTCGTGATCGGCGCGATCAACGGCGCCTGGGGCGACCGCCTGCGCTCGGCCGGCAGCCCGCTGGACATCCCCATGGCGCTGCGCCAGGCCGGCGGCGACGTCGCCCTCGATGCGCGGTCACTGGCCGAGGCGTTCCCGGACGCCACCGGGCGTCTCGTCGTCTTCGCGCACGGTCTCGGCGAGACCGAGGACGCGTGGCGTCTGCGGTCGCGGCGCCATGTTCCCTACGGCGACCGGTTGCGGACCGAGCTTGGCTACACGCCGCTGTTCGTCCGCTACAACAGCGGGCTGCACATCTCCCACAACGGCCGCGCGCTCGGGGCCCTGATCGACGAGCTGACCGCCAACTGGCCGGTTCCGGTGGCCGAGATCGCGCTCGTCGGTCACTCGATGGGCGGCCTGGTGGCGCGCGGGGCCTGCCACTACGCCGAGCCGGGCGGGTGGCGCGAGCGGGTCCGCCACGTCTTCATGCTGGGCTCGCCGCACAAGGGAGCGCCACTCGAGCTGGCCGCCAACGCCGCCTGCCACGCCCTCTCGCGGCTGCCCGAGACCCGCCCGTTCGCGACTCCGATCAAGGTGCGCGCCGCCGGCGTCAAGGACCTCGGCTACGGCTACGTGGTCGACGAGGACTGGCAGGGCCACGATCCCGACGCGTTCTGGTCAAACACCGGCACGGTCGTCCCGTTCTTGGACAGCGCCAACCACTACTTCGTGTCGGCGACGCTCACCCGTGACGCCGAGCATCCGGTCGGGCGGATGGTCGGCGATCTGCTCGTGCGCCGGGCGAGCGCCTGGTCGCATGAGGGCCGCGGCGAGCAGCTGCAGTTCGCCATCGAGCACTACAGCCACCTCGGCGGCGCCACCCACTTCGACCTGCTCAACCATCCCGCCGTCTACGCGCAGCTGCGCCGCTGGCTGACGACCGGGCGCGAGCTGCCGGCCGTCGTCTGAGCCCCCCGGGGGCGGTGCCTCAGCGCCCGTAGCGTCCGCCGCCGAGCACGAGCTGCTCGGGCAGGGCGGTCCGCGGCGGCGGGGAGGGATCGGCGCGCACCGAGACGGTCTCGGCGACGCTGAAGGTGATCGTCGCCGGTGTCCCGTTGAGGTCGAGCTCGACGTTGTCGCCGTCGGAGGCGGTGACCGTGCCCGCGATGCCCGGGTCCAGGCCGGCGGCCTTGAGGTAGTGCAGCAGATCCTCGGCCTCGTTCTCCAGGCGCAGGATCTGGACGGTGGCGCCGACGGCGCAGTCGGCGAGCGGCACCCCGTCGACGCGCTGGCCGACCTTGATCGGGTGCCCGTGGGGGCAGGTGGTGGCGTCGCCGACGGCGTCGCGCACGTAGGCCTCGAACCGTGGCGTCATCGCGTGCTCGAGCTTCTCGGCCTCCTCGTGGACGTCGTCCCACGGGACGCCGACGACATCGGTGAGGAAGCGCTCGATCATGCGGTGACGTCCGACGACGCGCTCGGCGTGCTCGCGCCCGGAGTCGGTGAACTCGATCCCGCGCCCGGAGCCGCGCGCGATGTAGCCGTCGCGCTCGAGGCGGCCGAGCATCTCGTGCACCGTCGGGGCCGACAGCCGCATCGCCCGGGCGAGATTGGCGCCCGTCATCGGAAAGCCGGCCTCGAACAGCCAGAACAGAGACTCCAGGTACTCCTGTTCGGCGACGGTCGCGTGGTCGGACATGGCACGTTGATCCTACCTGGCAACGGTCCCCGGCCGGCTGCGCGCAGCGATGCACGAGGGCACGCACTCGTGGGCCTCCCGCAAACGTTGCACCCGAAATGGCGGGGTGGGCGGGACCGATTCCGTCAGGCGGTGTCCTCGGAGCTCGATGTGGCAGAGCCACACTTTCGCTCCTGCGTCCTTGCCTGACGGGCCCCCGGGACCTCCCCATTTCAGGCACAACGTTCCCGGGAGACCCACTAGCATCGGCGCCACCGTGTCGTTGCCGCTCACGCCCCCGCTCGATCCCCAGCTGGCGCGCTCGGCCAAGGAGCTTCCGCGCGGCGAGCAGTGGGCCTACGAGCCCAAGTTCGACGGCTTTCGCGCCGTCGTCTTCGTCGACGGCGACGAGCAGACGATCCAGTCGCGCAGCGGAAAGCCGCTGGGCCGCTACTTCCCTGAGCTGGCGTTCGCGCCGGGCCGCTACGTCGTCGACGGAGAGATCGTCATCGACGGCGAGGACGGGCTGCAGGACTTCGGAGCGCTGCAGCAGCGGATCCATCCCGCGGTGTCGCGGATCACGATGCTGGCCGAGCAGACGCCGGCCCACTACATCGCCTTCGACCTGCTGGCGCTCGGGGACGAGACGCTGCTGGCGCTGCCCTTCGACCAGCGCCGCGCCGCGCTCGAGCAGCTCACGACCGCGATGGCCATCGAGCTGACGCCGCTCACCCGCGATCCCGCCGGCACCGAGCCGTGGCTGGCCCACGGCGAGGGGGTCGTGGCCAAGGACGTGGGCGCCACCTACCGGCCCGGCGAGCGCAAGGGGATGGTCAAGGTCAAGCGCCTGCGCACGATCGACGCCGTCGTCGCCGGCTACCGGCCCGGCAAGGAGGCGGGGACGGTGGGCTCGCTGATCCTCGGCCTCTATGACGAGGGCGGAGCGCTGCACGTCGTCGGGCACTCGTCGGGGCTGCGCGCGGCCGAGAAGCGCGCCCTCGTCGAGCGACTGCGCCCGTATGAGACGGGCGAGCGGGGCCACGGCGATCCGAGCCGCTGGCAGTCCGAGCGCGACCTGGAGTGGATCTCGCTTCGGCCCGAGCTCGTCGTCGAGGTGACCTTCGATCACGCCTCCGAGGGCCGCATTCGCCACGGCACGAAGATCCTGCGCTGGCGCGAGGACAAGCCGCCGCGCGAATGCCGACTTGAACAAATGCAGTCCTGACAACGTAAAGGAGACACACGATGCCGTTGCAAGGTGAGTACGAGCCCCCCGTCGCCGACTGGGTGCGTGAGCAGGTCGAGGAGTACGAGGGCTCGGGAGGCACGCGCGGCGTGATGCTCCACGGTCGCCCGACGGTGATCGTGACGTCCAAGGGCGCGCGATCGGGGAAGCTGCGCAAGAACCCGGTGATGCGCGTCGAGCACGACGGCGCCTACGCCGCGGTCGCCTCCAAGGGCGGGGCTCCCGAGAACCCGACGTGGTACTACAACCTCCGCGAGCATCCGCTCGTCGAGCTCCAGGACGCGACGGCCAAGGGCGACTACACCGTGCGCGAGCTCACGGGAGACGAGCGGGCGCAGTGGTGGGAGCGCGCCGTGGAGGCCTTCCCCAACTACGCCGAGTATCAGGAGAAGACCGACCGGGAGATCCCCGTCTTCCTGCTCGAACCGGTGAGCTGACCGCCGGTCAGCCGGTTCCCGACAGCGACGCCTCGGGCCGCGTCGGCTCAAACAGCTCGACGGGGTTGCCGCTCGGGTCCTCGAGCAGGATCTGCCGGCCACCGACCCCGGTGACGACGTCATTGCGAAAGTGGGCGCCCGCGTCACGCAGCGCGGCGACGGACCGCTCGAGGTCAGCGACCTCGAGCACGAACCGGTTCCAGCCCCCGGGCTGCGGACGGGTTCCGTCCGGCATCGACTGACCCCCGCCGCCGGCGCCACTCGGTGCGCTGAGGACCAGGCGGAGGTCCCCACGGGTCAGCATCGCGAACGTCGGCGCGGGGTGCATCGTCTCCTCGAAGTCGAGGTGCCCGCAGTAGAAGGCGATTGCCGCGTCGACATCGTCGACGATGTAACGGACGCTGACGGTGGCCATCGATGTCGCTCCTTGTTGGTTGGTCAGGGCGCCGGCTTGCGGGCGCGGCTGGGCTGCACGCGCGGGGGCTCGCCGGCCTGCTTTTTGAAGTGCGGGGGCCAGGCGGCGTCGCCGAGTCCGCGCTGCTCCTCGTCGAGCCGGCTGAGCTCGAGGAGGGCGTCGAGCGAGCCGGCGTGCTCGTCCATGTCGGCGCTCGGGTCGCCGCGCCGGGCGACGAGCGCCGGCACGGTGTCGATGCGCAGCTCGGCCGGCTCCACGTCGGCGACCTCGTCCCAGCGCAGCGGCGTCGACACGCGGGCGTCCGGCGTCGGGCGCACGCTGTAGGCCGAGGCGACGGTCCGATCGCGGATGTTCTGGTTGTAGTCGACGAACACCCCGTGGCGCTCCTCCTTCCACCACTTGCTCGACGCCCGGTCGGGGGCGCGGCGCTCGACCTCGCGGGCGAGGGCCAGGGCCGCCCGCCGGGTGGCGAAGAAGTCGTGCTCGGGATGGATCCGGGCGTAGATGTGGATCCCGCGCGAGCCGCTCGTCTTGGGATACCCGGTCAGGCCGTGGTCGCTGAGCACCTCGCCGCACACGAGCGCGACCTGGCGCACGTCGTCCCAGCTGGCCTCGGGCGTCGGGTCGAGGTCGACGCGCAGCTCGTCGGGGTGATCGAGCTCGGGCGCCCGGACCTGCCACGGGTTCCAGTCGATGACGCCCAGGTTCACGCCCCACACGAGGTGGGCGGCGTCGTTGGGCGTCAGCTCACGGGCCGTGCGCCCGCTGGGAAACGTGACCGTCGTCGTCTGCAGCCACTCGGGCGCCGAGTCGGGGATCCGCTTCTGAAAGAACGGCTCGGCGCCGGCGCCCTCGGGAAAGCGCTTGAGCACGGTCGGGCGGTCACGGAGATGGTTGACCACCGCGTCGGACAGCGTCAGGTAGTACTGCACGAGGTCGCGCTTGGTGACCCCCGCCTCCGCGAAGAAGACCTTCCCGGGGCTGGAGATCCGGACCTCGCGCCCGCCGGCGTCGATCAGCTCGTACTCGGTTTTCGCCATCCCGCACAGGATGACCGATACTGGCCGCCGTGATCGCCGGCGTGAGAGAGACCGTCCTCGTCGCCCCCGACTCGTTCAAGGGCACCTTCACCGCCGGCGAGGTGGCCGAGGCGATCGGCGCCGGACTGCGCGACGGCGGCCGGCCGGCCGATCTGTGCCCGGCCGCCGACGGCGGAGAGGGCACCCTCGCCGCGCTGGTGGCGGCCATGGACGGCATGATCCACACCGCGGCGGCCAGTGACCCGCTGGGGCGTCCGATCGAGGCGCAGTTCGCGGTGAGCGGATCGACGGCGATCGTCGAGACGGCGGCCGCCAGCGGCCTGGGCCTCGTCGCCGAGGGCGAGCGCGACGCGATCGAGGCCAGCACCTTTGGCACCGGGGAGCTGCTCGTGGCCGCCGCGGCCGCGGGCGCCGACACGATCCTGCTCGGGGTGGGCGGCAGCGCCACCAGCGATGGCGGCGCCGGGGCGCTGCGCGCGATCGAGCGCGGCGGCGGGCTGGACGGAGTGCGCCTCGTCGTGCTCTGTGACGTCCGCACGACGTTCGCCGACGCCGCCCGTATCTTCGGGCCCCAGAAGGGCGCCGGGCCCGACGAGGTCCGGCGGTTGACGGCCCGCTTGAACGCCCAGGCGCGACGGCTGCCCCGCGACCCGCGGGGGGAGCCGATGACCGGCGCGGCGGGCGGGCTGTCGGGCGGCCTGTGGGCCGCGCTCGGCGCCGAGCTCGTGCCGGGGGCGGCGTTCGTGCTCGACGCGGTCGGCTTCGACGCGCGGATGCGCGCGGCGCGAGCCGTCGTCACCGGCGAGGGCCGGTTGGACGAGCAGAGCCTCGTCGGCAAGGTCGTCTCCGAGGTGGCGACCCGCTCGCGCCAGGCGGGCGTGCCGTGCCATGCGATCGTCGGCACCCGTGAGCTCGACGCGATGGGTGCGCGGGTGCTCGACCTCGAGCGCGTGCTCGAGGCGACGACGCTGGATGAGCTGCGCGACGCCGGGCAGCAGCTGGCCCGGCTGCTCTAGGCCACCGGCGGGCCGGCTGGTAGCGTGCCCACTTGGTGGGACCGCGTAGGCAGCAGAGTCGCAGCGTGGCAGCGGCCGCGTGCCGGCGTGCGCGCCGGTTCCTGGGAGCGGCTCTGGTGCTCACCGTGTTTGGTGTCGTTTGGACGTCCAGTGCGTGGGCGGTGGTCGGAATCACCAGCGCTCGTCACGTGACCAGCGGCGACCTTCACTCCTGCGCGCTCGCCGCCGGGGGGCGGATCGAGTGTTGGGGGGACAACAGCTATGGGCAGCTCGGGGACGGGACCAAGGCGGAGCGGACCGCGCCGGTGGTGGTGCCGGGGATCACGGCGGCCAGGCAGGTGTCTGGCGGCGGCGACCACACGTGCGCGCTGCTGGCCAGCGGCCGCGTCACGTGCTGGGGATATAACGGCGACGGGCAACTGGGGGATGGCAGCACGACCGAGCGCCTGAGGCCGGTCGCAGTGAAAGGGATGACGCACGTCGTCATGATCGCCGCCGGCTTCTATGAAACGTGTGCGCTGCTCGCCGGCGGTTCGGTGAGCTGCTGGGGAGCTAATGCCTATGGCGACCTGGGTGACGGAACCGCCCGAGGACCCGAGAAATGTGGCCTTGATTGGTGTAGCCGCCATCCCGTCGCAGTGCGAGAGATTGCTCATGCCAGATCGATCACTGTCGGCGCATTCCACGCATGTGCAGCCCTCACGGATGGTGAGGTCCGGTGCTGGGGGTTCAACCACTATGGGCAGCTCGGCGACGGGACGCGAACGAACAGCACCAGACCGGTCGCTGTGGCCGGGATCACCACGGCGAAGTCTGTCAGCGCCAGCACCCTGCACTCGTGTGCATTGCTCGCCGGCGGCTCCGTGGAGTGTTGGGGAGACAACTACGACGGCCAGCTCGGCGACGGCACCCTGACCGGACCGGCAAGATGTGCTGGTTACGCCTGCAGTACGAGACCGGTCCGGGTGATCGGGATCACCGACGCGACGCGCCTCAGCGCCGGCGGCGACACGTCGGCGCAGGGCGACGGCGATCATGCGTGCGCGGTGATCGCCAGCGGCACCGTCAAATGCTGGGGGGCCAACTACTCCGGGGAGCTCGGTGACGGCGCGACCGTCGATCGCAGCACGCCGGTCTCGGTGCGGGGCGTAGCCCGAGCGACGGACGTCGCGGCTGGCGGGTACACGTCCTGCGCGGTGTTCGGCGGTGGTCGCATCACGTGCTGGGGGGATAACTCCTCCGGAGAACTCGGCAGTGAGACGACGACCGGCTACCGGACGGAGCCGGTCGCGGTCAAGCAGCTCAGCCACGCAACGTCGGCGGTTGCCGGTGGATATCACTCATGCGCGGTGCTGGTTGGGGGGAAGGTCGCGTGCTGGGGGGACAACACCAACGGGGAGCTCGGTAACGGAGCCATCGGGGAGGCTCTGACGCAAGTGCCCGTGAACGGCATCACGGGCGCCACCCAGGTCGCCGCCGGCAACTATCACTCGTGTGCGGTGCTCGGCGTGGGCACCGTTCAGTGTTGGGGAGATAACTCCTATGGCGAGCTCGGGGATGGGACGGTACACGGGCCCGGCAACTGCGAGGGCGACCCGTGTAGCCCTGTCCCTGTCGTCGTGCGGGGGATCACGACCGCGACCCAGGTCACTGCCAGTGACTACCAGTCGTGCGCGCTACTCGCAGCCGGCAGCATCGACTGCTGGGGCGCCAACGCGGCCGGTGAGCTGGGAGACGGCACCACAATCACTCGGAGCACCCCGGTGAGCGTCAGCAATATCACGGCGGCAACCCAGGTTGCCGCCGGCGCGTACCACGCGTGTGCGTTGCTCGCCGCTGGGAGCATCGACTGTTGGGGGAACAACTACTACGGCCAACTCGGGAACGGCACGACGGCCAACACCAGCACCCCCGCCGCCGTCAAGGACATCACGACCGCCGCCCAGATCGCTGCCGGCGCATACCACGCCTGTGCGTTGGTCGCCGGTGGCAGCATCGACTGTTGGGGGAACAACTACTACGGGCAACTCGGCAACGGCACGACGGCCAACAGCAGCACTCCGGTCGCCGTGAGGGGGATCAGCTCCGCCATCCAGATCGCCGCCGGCTATTACGACACCTGCGCGCTGCTCAGCACTGGTCGCGTTGACTGCTGGGGGTACAACTTCAACGGAGAGCTTGGAGACGGCACGGCAACGGGCCCGCAGACCTGCGGCCTCTATGACAACCCGTGCACCACCATTCCGGCCTCGGTCAACGGCATCACCACGGCCACCCAGATCAGCGTCGGCGGCGATCCGTCCGCCGACAGCGATGGCGGTCACGCCTGCGCCGTGCTCGCAGGCGGCGAGGTGAAATGCTGGGGGGCGAACTTCGACGGGCAGCTCGGCGACGGCACGGCAGGCTACAGCGTTCGACCGGTGCTGGGCCGGACCGCCGTCGCGATTCCCGTCTCCGGCGTCGTCTCCGTCGAGCTTCCACGCGACAAGTCGGCGAAGACGGCGCGCTCCGGCGCGCCGACGCCCGGTCCGGCGGTGGCCGCAACCCGGTCGGGCTTCGTGCGACTGACCGCTCCGCGCACGATCCCGATCGGCTCACGGGTCGATGCGCGGCTGGGGTCGATCGAAGTCATCACCGCCACGGGCCGCGGGCGCCAGACGCAGAGCGGCAGGTTCGGCGGCGGCGCGTTCACTGTTCACCAGAGCACGAAACGGGACCGGTCCGGTCTCACGACGTTGACACTGCTTCAGGGCGCCACGAGCGGCGAACCTGGCCACTCCGTCTGCGGTGCTCCCAAAGTCAAGTCCGGGACGATCGCACACGCATCCAGTCACCCCCCGCTCAGCAGGCGCGTGCTGCAGACGCTGCGCGCAAGCGCGCATGGCAGCTTTCGTACCCGGGGCAGATACAGCGCAGGTACCGTTCGCGGAACCACCTGGGACACGATCAATCGCTGCGATGGAACCCTGACCATCGTGCACGCCGGCATGGTGCTCGTCACCGATTTCGCAACGCACAAGTCAATCGCCGTACACGCCGGGCACAGCTACCTCGCCAAGGCGCCCTAGGGCCCGGAAGCCCTGGGCCCTGAGCGATCGCCCGGGATCAGGATCCTCCGCGGCCCTCGACCGTCATCGTGTCTAGTGAGCGAACGCCTGCGTCGTGCTGGCCAGGGCACGGGGCAGCGGCCCGTCGAGGGACTCGAACATCTCGGTGACCGCTCCCAGGTGGTGCAGCAGGTCCTTGGCCATCTCCATGTGCATCCCCGAGCGCACGACGATGCGGAGAACGCTCAGGTCCTGGCGGTTCTCGGGGAACGTGTAGGCGGGCACGAGCCAGCCACGCTCGCGGAGTCGCTCGGAGACGTCGAAGACCGTGTAGTTCGTCGTCTCCGGGCGCAGCGCGAACGCGAACACCGGCAGCTCGGAGCCGTCGGAGATGAGCTGGTAGGGCCCGAGCCGCGCGATCCCCGCGGAGATGTGCATCGCCGTCTGCTGAAGGCTGCGCATCATCGTGGTGAAGCCCTCGCGACCGAGGCTGGTGAACATGAAGTACTGGGCGATCACCTCGCTGCCCGGCCGCGAGAAGTTCAGCGAGAACGTCGGCATGTGGCCGCCGAGATAGTTGACGTCGAACACGAGATCACGTGGGAGCGCCTCCCGGCCGCGCCAGATGGCCCACCCGACGCCCGGGTACACGAGGCCGTACTTGTGGCCGGAGGCGTTGATCGACTGCACCCGAGGGATGCGGAAGTCCCATTCCAGCTCAGGTGACAGGAACGGCGCCACGAAGCCCCCGGAGGCGGCATCGACGTGCATCGGCACATCGATGCCCCGCCCTGACTCGAGCGCGTCGAGCGCGTCGGCGATCTCCTTGACCGGCTCGTAGCTGCCGTCGAACGTCGAGCCGAGGATCGCCACCACGCCAATCGTGTTCTCGTCGCAGTGGGCGACGGCCCGCTCGGCGGTCAGGTGATAGGTCTCGCCCTCCATCGGCACCAGTCGCGGCTCGACCTCCCAGTAGCGACAGAACTTCTCCCAGCACACCTGGACGTTGACGCCCATCACCAGGTTGGGACGATCCGCGGGCTTGCCGGCGGCCTTCTGGCGGTCGCGCCAGCGCCATTTGAGCGCCATCCCGGCGAGCATCGCCGCCTCGCTGGAACCGGTCGTCGAGCACCCGGTGGCGCTGTCGGCCTCCGGCGAGCCCCACAGGTCGGCAAGGATGTTGACGCAGCGCGCCTCGATCTCGGCCGTCTGGGGGTACTCATCCTTATCGATCATGTTCTTGTCGGCGGTCTCGGCCATCAGCCGAGCTCCCGCCGACGGCATCCAGGTCGTCACGAACGTGGCCAGGTTCAGACGCGACTGGCCGTCGAGGAGGAGCTCTGACGAGATCAGCTCGTAGGCGGCCTCGGGGCCGACCCCGCCCGGCGGGAGGCTGTCGATCGGCATCTCGGCGTCGGTCTGCGCCGCCGGCAGGAGCATGGTGCGGTTGTGGCCGCGATCCGGGTGGCGGGCGCTCAGCGGCATGGCGCCGCCGGTCGGGCGTGGGGGCGCGGGATCATCTAGTCGGTGGCGACGATCACGTCGGAGGCCTTGACGATCGCCGTCACCGACGAGCCCTCGGCGAGGCCGAGTTCCTCCACGGCCTCGACGGTGATCGACGCGACGAGCCGCTGGCCGGCGACATCGAGCACGACGTTGGCGATCGCCTCGCCCCGGCGGATCTCCGAGACGGTGCCCTTGAGTTGGTTGCGGGCGCTGAGCTTCACGATGGCTTCTCCTGGGAGGTTGGTGGACGGGGTGGCCGCCGGTTGGCAGCCCGGCCGCGGCTGTGCAATGTTTCTCGGCGTGGAAGCCAACCTTACGCTCGGCGAGGCGGCCAGCGCGATCGGAGTCAGCCCGGACACGCTGCGACGCTGGGACCGTGACGGCAAGCTGAACACGTTCCGCGACGAGCGCAACCGCCGGATGGTGTCCGCCGAGGAGGTGGCGCGCCTCAGCCGCCGCCGTCGCCAGCGTCACGTGACCGGTGGGCAGCTGTCGGCCCGCAATCGGATGGCCGGCATCGTGCGCTCCGTCGAGGTCGACGGCGTGATGGCCCTGGTCGAGATCGAGGCCGGACCCTTCCTGATCACCGCCGCGGTCACCCGGGACTCGGTGGAGGAGCTCGGTCTGGCGCCCGGCGTGGAGGCGACGGCCACGGTCAAGGCGACCTCGGTGATGGTCGAGCGCACCCGCCGCTGACCTGGTGGCGGCCGAGAAATTCCACGATCTGTTCGTGGCCAGCGCGAGCGTCGCCGGGGCGCTCATCGGGCTGCTGTTCGTGGCCATCTCGGTCGCCCACGAGCGGCTCGAGGACGACGACGCCCCTCATATCCACCGCGTCGGCGCCGCCGCGGCCCTGACCGCGTTCGTCAACGCGCTGACCGTCTCGCTGTTCGGCCTCATCCCCGGCGACGTGCTCGGCGGAACCGCCGAGGCGGTGTCGATCTTCGGCCTGCTGTTCGTGATCGCCTCGATGCTCTCGCTGTGGCGGGTGCGCCGTCGCGGTTCCGGCTGGACGGGGGCGCGCGACGCGGTGTTCCTCATCAGCCTCGGGGCGACGTTCGTCGTGCAATTGATCGGCGGCCTGGACCTGGGCGCTCACCCGGGCAGCATCGGCGACGCGCGGCAGATCGCGATCACGATGATCGTCTGCTTTTTGATCGGGATCACCCGCTCGTGGGTCCTGATCGGCGGTCCGTCGATCGGTCTCGTCCGTGAACTCGGCGCGCTGGCCCGCGAGCGCTCGCCGGACTCAGAAGCGGATGTCGAGCCGCGGCGGCTTGCGAAAGACGAGTCCGCGGACGGCTGACGGGCGCTCGGGGTCGGCGCGCAGCTGCGGGAGCCGGGCGAGGAGCGCCTCGATCGCGGTCCGCGCCTCGAGGCGGGCGAGGTGCACGCCGACGCACACGTGCGGTCCCTGGGCGAAGGCGAGGTTCCCGCGTCGCCCGCGGCCGAGGTCGAAGGCGTCGGGCTCGTCGAAGACGGCCGGATCGCGGTTGGCGGCGGCCAGGGAGAGGCGCACGAGCTCCCCGCCGGCGATCGGCGCGCCGCCGAGGACGACGTCGCGGGTGGCGTAGCGGTCGATCACCGCCGCCGCCGGCTCGAGGCGCAGCGATTCGTCGATGGCCGCGTCGAGAGCGACCGGGTCGTCGCGGACGGCGGCCAGCGCAGCGGGGCGCTCGAGGAGCATGAGCAGGGCGTTGGCGATCATCCCCTCGGTCGTCTCGATTCCGCCGAACAGCAGGACGGCCGCGTTGGAGGCGATCTGGTCGTGGGAGAGCGGGGTGTCGGCGGCCGCCGCCGCGGCCAGCAGCGAGTCGTGGGCGCCGCCGGCGATGACGCTCTCCAGACGCTCGCGCAGCTGGGCGAACGCCGCCGTGCCCGCGCCGGTGGGACCGTCGCCGGCGGTGATCGAGGTCACCGAGGCGACGATCGCGTCGTACCAGCTCAGGACGTCGGCGACCTCGTCGCCGGTGAGGCCGAGGGCGCGGGTGACGATCGCGGCCGCCATCGGGCCGGCGAAGGCGCGGCGCAGCTCGCCGCGGCGATCGCGCGCGGCGGCGACGGCCTCGGCGAGGCGCTCGGCCTCGGCGCGCGCCACCGCGGCGAAGCGCTCCCTGACCGCGCCCGGTCGAAACGGAGCGACGAATGGCGCGCGGTGGCGGTCGTGCGCGTCTCCGTCGAGGCTGAGCATGCTCGGCCCGATCACCTGCGCGGTGGAGAAGCGGGGATCGTCGACGGTGAACGTGGCGGCATCCCGCATCGCGGCGAGCGCCAGGTCGTGGCGCGTGACCAGCCACCCGTCGAGCGCCGGCAGCCACGACACCGGTTCGCGCTCGCGCAGCCGGGCGTGGACGGGATGGGGGTCTTCATCCAGCTCCGGCAGGGTGATCGCGGCGCCCAGCGGATACGCGCGCTTTCGGTCCTCCACGGCCACGGGTGCAAACGTAGCGAGTGCGAGAAAAAGTACCCATAGATGCCCAAATATCGACGCTGCGCTGTGGTGGGGCGCCTACGCGTCGGGTGCGACCCGCCGTCCCGGCGGCGGTTGGCACCCCAGATCGATCAGATGGCGCACGAACGCGACCCGGTCGCGGTCGGGGTAGAACGGCTCGATTCCGTCGCGCAGCATCCCGGCGATCCGCTCCAGGTCGAACAGCAGCGACAGCTTGCCGGGCGGGTCGTCCCATTCGCCCGCGTCGTAGCGCGCCACCCACGCGGCCAGCGCGGCCAGCACCTCGAGCTGGAGCTCGTCCTCCCACCACTGCGAGCGGACAGCCAGGCGATAGCGCTCCTGCAGCGAGCACACGTCGGCCCACAGCCGCTCGAACCAGCTCCACCGCTCCCGCGGCAGCAGGCCGCGCCACGTCAGCGGCCATCGCCCCGCCTCCTCCTCGGGCCAGTCGTCGTCGGGCGGCCAGTCGTCGCGCCCGTCCTCGGGTCCGTTCCAGCTCATCTCATACCTCCCTTCGCGAGCGCCCGCAGGCGCCGATCGGCGAACCACATTCGCAACCGCACCTGCGCCGGGGCGATCCGCCCGTAGAGCAGGAGGGCGTGCCCGGCGGGCAGCTGGCGCAACGCTTCGGGCGCCACCAGCGGGCGCCGCTTGACACCAGTCGTGCGGCTGCCGCCGCCCGCGCCCGTCGTGCGCGTCGTGTCGCGGACCTCCTCCTCGCCGGCCAGCCCCGAGAAGTAGCGCAGCGTGTCGAGGTCGGCCACCCCCGGCAGCAGCATCCGCGCGCGGTGGCTGTTGACGACCGTCTCGGCCTGCTTGCCATAGCGGCTGCGGGCCTGGGCGAGGTCGTGGAAGATCGACACGAGCTGGATGTTGTGGCTGGGCGCCGTGGAGGCGACCTCGGCGAGGTTGGGCAGCGGGGCGACGTTGCCGGCCTCGTCGAGGCAGAGCAGCAGCGGCCGCTCCAGCCGCCCGCCGGCCAGCGTGGCCCGCTCATACGCACGATCGACGATCTCCGAGAGCAGCGCGAGGAAGATCGGGCGCAGGAGCTTCGAGGCCTTGGCGTCGCCGATCAGATACAGGGTGGCGCGCGCGTCGAGCAGCCGGTCGGGGTCGATGTCGCACCCCTCGGCGGAGCGCAGCACCCGCGCGAACCGGTAGGCCCGCAGCAGCCCCTGGGCGGTGGCCTCGATCGAGGACCGCGTGCGGTCGGCCTGTGCCTCGAACGCGCGCAGCGCGTCATAGGCGGCGTGGGCGCCCTCCAGCTCGGCCTCGTCGCGCGCGGAGCCGACCAGCTGCGACACGGCGGCGTCGAGCTCGCGCGATCCCTGCCCGTACGTCCAGCGGACGACCGCCCCCATGCCGGCGTCGGTGCGGGCCGCCGTGTAAAGCAGGGGGGCGAGGCGCTGCTCGGCGGCGATCGCCCAGAAGTCGCCGCCCTCGACGCCACGCTGATCGAGCTCGCCGGCCGCGGCGAGCCGCCACGCCACCTCGAGCGCGCCGTCCCAGGTGCGCGGCCCCGCGCAGCGGCGACCAGGTCTGCGCTCGCGACGCCGCTCAGCGCGAACGGGTCAAACACCGAGACCGGTCCGAGCGCCCGTCGCCGCGCCTCGGTGCAGGCGAGCAGATCGGTCTTGATCGACGAGGCGACCGCCGGGCCGTCCCACTCGAGCAGCGCGGGGACCGCGAGGCCGGCGGACTTGCCCGACTGCGGCGGCCCGAAGGCGACGAGGGCGTGGCGCTGCTCGGCGTAGAGCAGCCGCCCGCGACAGCGCCCGAGGGCCAGACGGCCCGCTCGCGCGGCTCCGTGCAGCGCCCGCAGCTCGCCCCCGGCCGCCCACCGCGCGCCCGGCGATCGCCTCCGCAGGGCCGCGGTCAGGCCCAGCCGGGTCGCGGCCGCGACGAGGATCGCGATGAGCGCGGCGAGCAGGCCGAGCGACGCGTAGAACCCGGCGGCCCCCGGCAGCAGCGGCCGCTCGGCGCGCGGCCAAGCGCTCGCCGGGTCGGCCAGCCGGCTGGGCAGGCGCACCAGCACGTCCAGCAGCTGGCCGGTCGAGGGCCGCGGCCAGCCCGATCCGAACAGGGCCCCGGCCAACCCGCCCCACAGCCACACGGTCCCGGCGACGACCACGCAGACTCCGATCACGGCGAGCAGCGCGCCGTCGGAGATCGGCGAGGAGCGGTGCGCGGTCACCGCCGGCCCCCGACCGACCCGCCGGCGCTCATCCCGGCGTCGGTGTTCGTCAGCCGGGCCTCGATCCGCGAGCGGTGGTGGGCGACGACGAACGATCGGGCGCCCACCCGCCACAGCGCCTGGCCCGCCGACAGCAGCGAGATCAGCTGGGCCTCGGACTGGGAGAGGCCGAGCAGCGACCGCGTCAGGGGCACCTGGCTCTCGTCCTGGTGGTAGACGATCCGCGTCGACGCGTCGGCGATCAGCCCCTCGGCGATCCGCGCCGCCCGCGAACCGGCGTCACCGGCGGCCTGCAGGTCGGCGAGCTTGTGCAGGACGACGAGGTTCATCACCCCGAACTGGCGCGCGAGCTTGAAGTTGGATTGAAACCACTCGCCGAGTCCGGTGTGCTGGACGATCTTCCACGACTCGTCGGCGACGTTGATCAGCCGCTCGCGACCCGGGCGCTGGGCGGTCCGCGCGAGCAGGGCGCTGATCCAGGCGGACGCGCACGCCATCAGGATGCCGACGGCCGGCGAGTCCCGGACGGCGTGCAGATCGAGCACGAGCAGCTTGGCATCGAGGTCGAGCCCGGGCGTCGTGGGGCCGTCGAACATTCCGCGCAGGGGTCCCTCGCACAAATCCTGCAGCGCGAGCGCCGCCCGCCGCGCGTCGGCGGCCAGCGCCTCCGGCGTGGTCTGCAGCCGGGCCGCCATGTCGGCCGGCGGCGAGAACAGGACCGCGGCGATCTCCGGCAGCGTCGGCTCGCCGGCGCCGCGGGCGCGGACGACCCGCAGGGCCTCGCGCAGGGCGCCTGCCTCGAGCTGGGTCAGCGGGGTACCGAGCGCCGTCACGGTGACCCCCCGCAGCAGCTCCAGCTGGGCGTGCTCCTCCGGTCGGGAGGCGAGCGGGTTCAGCCGCACCCCGCCGCCGGGCACGAGCGAGATCGGCGCGACCCCGACCGCCTCGCACAGCGGGCCGTATTCGCGCTTGACGTCGAGCACGAACGCCCGGCGCCCGAAGAGCAGCATGCGCCACAGCAGCGTCTTGACCAGGGCGCTCTTGCCCTGCCCGAGCTTGCCGAGGACGATCGCGTTGGGATCGTCGAGCACCCCCTCGCCGTAGAGGACCCACGGGTCATAACAGAACGCTCCGCCGCCGGAATCACGACCGACGAACACGCCGCGGCCGCCCAGGCCGCCGGCGTTGACGAACGGGTAGATCGCCTGCGCATGCCGGGTCGTGCAGCGGTGCCCGGGCCGCTCGGCGGCGTGCCGGCTCATCGCAGCCCCCGGCCCAGCGGGAGCGTGAAGGCGAACGCCTCGGCTTGCTGGCCGTACAGGCGATGCAGCTCCAGGCGGGCTCGGGCGGCGTGCTCGAGCACCTCGCCACAGGCGCGGTGCAGATCCTCGCGGTCGCGGCCCGAGACGGTGACGAACCCGCTGAGGCGCACCTCGCCGTGGCCGGCGGCCAGCTCGGCCTCGCGACGCATCGTCGCCTCGGCCGCCTGGCGCTGGCGAGCCGTCTCTGACTGCCCGAAGCGCGCCCGCAGCTCGCGATCGGCGCGGTCGCGGGTGACCGCCGCCTCGATCTCCCGCGTCGAGCGGTCGGCGGCCAGCGGCTCGAACGTGACCGCCACCGAGCGCACCGCGCTCGAGTGACCGAGCAGCGCGTCCATGAACATCGGCGAGACGTTGATCCGCGGCCATGCCCCGATCCAGTACGTCGCGTGCACGGCGCCGTCGGAGCGGTAGTGGTCCCACGCCTCGCGGGCGCCGAGTGGCCAGGCGTTGACCTCGCTGAGGCCGTCGCGGTCACGGTCGGCGGCCTCCAGGGTGGCCAGCTCGGCCCGCGCGAACGGGTCGAAGGCCGTGCGCAGCGCCCGCGCCAGCTGTCCGGGGCTGAGCGCTCCGAGCACCGTGACCTCGGCGGCCTCGAGGCCCTGGGCGACCCGTTCGGTCTGCTCGACGAGCGCGTGGGTGATGGCATCGCGGCCGCGCTCGCGCACCCGCCGTCCGTCGACCTGGACGGCGACCAGCACCTCATGCTCCTGGGTCACCCGCGTGCTCGACGAGATGAGCTCCAGGTAGGACTCGATCATCGCCGTGCCGCGCAGCGGCACCGCCGGGTCGCGCTCGGCATGCACCCAGCGGGCCAGCTCGTCGCCCTGCGCCGGCGCCGTGCGCTCGATCCACTGCAGGCGCCGGATGGCCGTCGCGCCGGAGCCTGACAGCACCAGCCCCCAGCGGGCCAGCCGGCGCTCCTGAGCCTCCTGGTCGAGCAGCGAGAACGCCGCCACCCGGCAGGCGAGCACGGCCGTCAGCCGCCGCCCGGAACGCTCCGACAGCGCCCCGATCGCGCGGTCTCGGTGTTCGACGGAGATGATCCGCACGTCCGCGAGCGCCTCGGGCGCCACCGCGGGCGCCGGATGCAGCTCGCCCCCGCGAGCCACGACGCCGGCGGCGGGCACGGGCGAGCGGAACCGGTGGCGCCGGCGCAGCCGCCGCCCGGCGAACGCCACTGCCACCGGCGCCCACTCCTGCATCGTGCGCCCGCCCAGCGGCGCGAACGCCGCGGCCACGGCCAGCGCGCAGGCGACCATCGCCATGAACGCGCCGCCCGCCGAGGGCGCCTCGTCGAGCACGAGGATGGCCGTCAGCGCCCCGGCCGCGAGCGCGGCCACCTGGCCGCCGCGGACGCCGCCGAAGATCCCGCGCCGTTCCAGCGGTCCGAAGGAGTAGGTCTGGCGCGCGTCGTTCATCGCTCGTCCTCGTCCTCGTCCGGACCGGCAGCGGGCGGCCGCGGCTGCGGATCGGGGAGCGTCGGCGGCTCGACGGCGTCGCCACCCGTGGGCCCTGGGTCGAAGAACGGACGCTCGAAATCGAGGGCGTCGAGTTGTTGCGGACTCCCCTCACGGTGGAACTGCTCGGGCAGCGACTCCAGGCCGGATGCGGAGAGATGGCGCCGGCTCGGGCCACCGTCGGCGCCGGGTCCGGCGTCCCCGCCGCCCGGCCCCGCGGCCTCGGGCGGACGCTCGCCGGAGGCGCTGACCGGCGCGCCGCCGCTGGCGGCCACCGCGGTTGCCGCCTCCTCGGCCGCCGCTTCGACGCGGTCGTCCGAGACGGCGGGGTTGCCACTGTCGGGGGCAGGCGGGGGCAGCGCCGGTGGATCCGGCGCCGCGCGGTCGCGGGGGCGCTGCGCCATCTGCTGGAGACGGGAGGGGAGCGCGCCGACGTAATCAACCGAGGCGTCGGCGAGCGCGTGACCGCCGTCACGAGCGGTGGCCAACTGCTGCAGCGGTGCGTGCCGCATTCCCGCCGCCGCACTGGCCAGTTCATGGAGCGGCAGCAGGCGCAGGAGCGCCCACGGCGAGAAGGCAGCGAGCAGCACGAGTGTCAGCCCGGCCAGGAGGGATGTGATGCTGAGTGCAGCGGCATGCTCGAGCGCGGCGCCGCCGAGCGCCAGCACGGCCACGATCGCGAACTTGGAGAGGATCAGCGCGACGAGGAGCTCGACGGCGCGAACCGCCCACACCCGGCGCGCCGGCCACACGAGCGCGGCGAAGAACAACGGGAGCATCAGCACGATCACGTACACCGCGGCCTCACGCACGAGCAGCTCCAGCCAGAGGGCGATGCAGCCGGTGACGGTGAGGAGGGCAACGAAGAACGCGACGAACGGGTTGGACGCCGCCACGAGGACGCCGACGTGACCGAGGAACGTCCCACCCGCGTTCCCGGAGGCTGACGACACGACCGCCGACATCTCGTCAGACGCGGCCAGCAGCAGCATCGTGATCGGTGCTGCCACCCCGACGGCGAGCATCCCGAGTGGGAGATAGCCGAACGCCGCTCGTGCGAGCAGAGTCACGTCGGAGCGCACGAGCGCCTGAATCGCCGCCGCGAACAGGAACGGCAGAGTGAGCAGCGCCGACACTCCCGCCACGCGCCAGTAGGCAGACGAGAACCATGTGCTCTCAAGGTTGGGTTGCGCGCTTTCGCCGATGAGCTTGGCGGTGGTCTGAAGGGCGGCGCGGGCTCCGCCGCTCACCCACGCCACGACGGCGGCGAGGCCGACAGCGGCGCCGGCCACCTTCGTTCCGGTGCCGAGGATCCCCTTGACGGCCCCGCCGGGGTCTCCGCTGAGGAGCTTCTTGCCGACGGTGATGACGGTCTTCGGGTGCGACGCCACCTTGCAGAGGGTTCCGGCGAGGCCGCTGATCAGTCCGGCCGCCTTGCAGATGACCCCGTGGGTGCGCATGACTCCGGGAGGGGAGCCGGCGCGCGCGGGCGCGGCGGCGGCGCCCGCAGCGATGGCGACGGCGGTCAGCGCTACGGCGAGGGTCGGAGCCCGGCGCATCACTTGGCCGTCGTCCCGAGGTGCTGGAAGAAGTTGACGAGCCCGGGGGCGGCGCCGACGACGAGGGCGGCCGCCCCCGAGGTCAGCGCGGCCATCCGGCCCCGGGCGGCGTAGTGGTGGTTGTGGGAGTGCGAGGCGACCGCCCAGAGCGCCGCGCCGATGAATGCCCCGAGGAGCGCGATGGCCAGCGCCCACGCGGCGGCTCCGTTGACGAGCTGCTGGAGGACGTTGCTGCCCGGCAGTCCATGCGGGTCCGGGTGGGCGCTGACCGCGCCGGCGATCAGAGATGTCATCCTCGCCTCCTTGAATCTAATTGAACCAATTGAATGTCAGCCAGCCTATCTGATAGAACCTGGTCTCGTTCATGTCAGTTGTAAACAATTAGTCTCAATAGGAAAGGACACTGGCCATGACGTCCGCAACCGCATTCGAACCCGGAACGGGCGGCCTCGACGAGGTGGGCGACCTGTTCGCCGGCGAGTCGGCACGGGTTCGCCGGCTCGTGCGAGCCCAGGTGCACGCGCCCGAGCCGCTCCTCGAGGACGCGTGCCAGCTGGCATGGGCCCGGCTCTGTCAATGCCGGGCGCGGGTGCGCCGGGACACGGCCATCCCGTGGGTGGTTCGGACCGCGATGCGCGAAGCGATGAAGCAACAGCGCCGGGAGGGGCGCGAGCTGTCGCTCGACGCCCTGGCCGCCGAGGCCGGTGACCGACCGGCGCCGACCACCCCGGCGCTGCTCGACGAGCTCGTCGAGCAGCGCGCATTGCTTCAGTCGATCCGGATCCTTCCCGAGCGCCAGCAGCGGCTCGTGTGGCTCCAGGGGCTGGGGCTGACCTACGCCGAGATCGCGGGACAGACCGGCACGACGCGGCGAACGGTCGAGCGCCAGTTGCTGCGGGCCAAGCGCACGCTGGCGACCCAGGCGTGACCGGGGGGCTCGGGTTACGCCGGGCGACGGCGTCCGTCGGCGGTTGAATCCCTAGTGCGCGACGCGCATCCAGAGCCCTGTCGCCGTCGGCGCCTCGCTGACGCCGATGCGCTCGAGCCGGACGTTTCGACCGCCCGGCCACGCGAACAGCCGGACGCCGTCGCCGAGCAGCACCGGCGCGACGAGGACGAGGATCTCGTCGAGTACGCCGGCGTCCAGGCACTGCCGGGCGACGTCGGCGCCGAGGATGTTGACGTAGCGGTCGCCGGCCGCCTCCTTGGCCGCGGCGACGGCCGTCTGCAGATCGCCGATGAACGTCACATCGGGTACGACGAGGTCAGGCGGGTGATGGGTGAGCACGAACTGCGGTCCGCTCCAGCCACCGCCGAACGGCTTGCCCTCGCGATCCTCGACGCCCTTGTACGGGTCATCGCCGCCGAACGTCCGGGCGCCGACGAGCAGGGCGCCGATCCGCGGGATCAGCGCGTCGACCTCCGGGTTGGGCCCGAGGTGGTCGGTGAGCCAGGACATGTCGCCGCCCGGGCCGGCGATGAATCCGTCGAGGGACATGGTCGCCGAATACAGCATCGTGGCCATCGGTTACCTCCAGACGTCGATGTGGCAGGTCTCGGTGCAGACGGCGCGCCCGCCGAAAGTCATCGGTCGAGCGTCTGCGGCATCCCAAACGCTCCGAACAGGCCCGGGTCGTGAAAGGCCGTCATCTCGGAGACGCGATCGTCCGCGATGTGCAGGACCGCGATCGCGAACGCGGTCCAGATCGACTCCTCGTCGGGCCGCACGTACAGGGCCATCGCCGGTTGGCGGTTGGCCGACGTCTCCACCGCACGCAGGCGGCCGATATAGGCCGCCGAGCCCGGCGTCCAGCTCTCCCGAAGCGCGTCCACGACGGCCGCGCGACCGTCAAACCACTGCAACAGCGGAGGCATCGAGGCCCTGACCTCCTCGGCCAGCAGCCGTGCCACGGCCGACACGTCGGCGCGCTCCACCGCCTCCATGTACCGGCGCAGCAGCGCGAGCTGGCGCTCGGTGGGTGGGGTCGCCGGTGCCCAGTCGGCGCGGTCGGCGGGAAGCTCGCGCCGCAGCGTCTCGCGGGCCCGTTGCAGCGCGCTGTTGGCCGACGCGACGCTGGCCCCGAGCAGGTCGGCCGTCTCCGCGGCCCTCCAGTCGAGCAGGTCGCGCAGGATGAGGACGGCGCGCTGTCGTGCCGGCAGATGCTGCAGCGCGGCCAGGAACGCCAGCTCGATCGTCTCCTTGCCGATCGCCGCGGCGTCGGGTTCGAGCAGCGCATCGGGAATCGGCTGCAGCCACGCGATGTCATCGTCCGCCGCGAGCGGGTCATAGGGGAGCGCGCGCCGCGCGCCGCGTCGCGCGTCCAGAAAGTCCAGGCAGGCGTTCGTGGCGATCCGATAGAGCCATGTGCGAAAGCTCGAGCGACCCTCGAAGCCGCCGACGTTCTTCCACGCCCGGAGCAGCGTCTCCTGGACGAGATCCTCGGCGTCATCGAGCGAGCCGAGCATCCGGTAGCAGTGGACGCGCAGCTCGCCGCGATGCTCCTCGCTGAGCGTCGCGAACGCCGCCGCGTCCCCCTTGCGGGCCGCCGCGACCTGATCCGGCGCGGAGACGGCGGCCCTCCTCAGCGCTTGGCGCGCCCGCGCTTGCGGCGCCTGCGCTCGGCGGCGCTCAGCTTGCGCGCCTTCGGCGGGGCCTTGGAGCCGGGCCGGTTCTGGCGGGCTCCGTCGTCGCCACCGGCGCGCGCGGCCACCGGCGCCCGGCGGCGAGCGTCGCGCCAGATGAAGTAGGAGATCCCGCCAAGGACCGCGAACGCCCCGATGGCGATGGCGATGGCGCTCGATCCCGAGAGGCCACCCCCGCCCGCGGTACTCACCGTCGCGGTGCTGATGACCGTCGGTGTGGCCGTGGTGGTCGTCGGGATCCCGCCCGGGGCGGTGAGACCGCCGCCGAGGGCTCCTCCGCCCGACGGCGAGGGGACGACCGGGGTGCTGACGGTGGGCGCCGCCGACGTGGCGCTCGCGGCGGCGCTCTTCCCTGCGCCCGCACCGTGCTTCGCGCTCCCCCCCCGCTCCCCGCCCCCCGCACTCCCCGCACTCCCCGCGCGCGAGCGCCGCGGCCGGCGGCCCGAGAAGCGCCGCGAACAGACCGGCGAGGCAGAGCGCCGTCCAGACCCGCACCGTCAACGATCGCCCTCCGCGCACCCGACCAGGCCCAATTCGGCCCGCCTCAGCGCTCCGAAGCGAGCGGCTGCTCCATCGCGGGGGTGGTCGGCGGGCGCTTGTACGGGTCCTCGTTCTCCTGGTGCTCCTCGTGGTACACGCTCTCGACGTTGACCGCCCAGATGTCGTGGTCGGAGCCGAGGAGGATGTTGTCGACGGCTCGCATCGCGGTGAGCATCGAATGGTCGGAGTTGTTGTAGCGGTGCAGTCCGTTGCGGCCGACCTGGGCGAGGTTGGAGATCTGCTCCAGCCAGCCCCGGATCGTCTTGACGCGCTCGGCGTAGAGCTCGTCGTAGATCGGATACGCCTTGTGCACCCGCTCGACGAAGCCGAACTTGACGTTGCTCGCCTTGGCGAGGTGGAGGCGCTCGATCTCCTGGGCGGCCATCGCCACCAGGTCGTCGTCGGCCATGTTCCACAGGTCGTCGCCCTCGAAGCAGAAGTACTCCATGCCGATCGAGGCGTCCGTGTCGTTGGGCACCATCCACGGGCTCCACGACTTGAAGTTCTGGATGCGCAGCACCCGCACGCCCGGCTGGTGGATGTAGATCCAGTTGTCGGGGAACGGGTCGTCGCCCTCGAGCACGAGGAGCACCGTCAGAAACTCGCGGTAGCGCAGGCCGCGGGCCGCGTCTCGAACCTCCAACGGAGCCTCGGGCTCGGTGATGCCGACGGTGGTGCGCAGCGGCAGCGACGAGATCACGTGCGACGGCGTCAGCGTCTCGCCGCCCGCGATCACCTCGACGACCCGCCCGTCGCGCACGACGAGCTTGGTGACCGGCGCGTTGAGCCGCACCTCGCCGCCCTGCTCGCGGATGTCGGCGGTCATCTGCTCCCACATCTGGCCGGGGCCGAACCGGGGGTAGTTGAACTCCGAGATCAGCGACTTGATCTTGTTGCCCTCGTTGCCGAAGAAGGCGGCCTTGGCGGCCGAGAAGAACGACAGGCCCTTGATCCGCTGGGCGGCCCATTCGGCGCGGATCTCGTCGGCCGAGACGCCCCACAGCTTCTCGGTGTAGGTCTTGAAGAAATGCTGGTAGAGCCGCTTGCCGAAGCGGTTGGAGACCCACGCCTCGAACGTGTCCTCGCGTCCCTTGGGCTTGATCGCGGCCACGAAGTAGGAGATCAGGCACCGCGTCAGCTCGACCGGGCCGAGCTTCTTGATCACGTCGACGCCCTGCAGCGGGTACTCGAGGAACTTGTCGTTCCAGTAGATCCGGCTCTGGCGCGGGCGCTTGAGGAACTCCTCCTTCATGATCTCGTGCCAGAGGTCGTCGACCTCCTTGACCTTGGTGAAGAAGCGATGGCCGCCGAGGTCGAACCGGTAGCCATCGCGCACCTGGGTGCGGGCGATGCCGCCGACATGCTCGGTGGACTCGAGCACGATCACCGCCTTGCCCTGCTTGACCAGCTGGTAGCCCGCGGTCAGGCCGGCCGGCCCGGCGCCGAGCACGACGACGGGATGCTCAGGCGTGATGTCGGCGCCGAGCGCGGGAGTGGCTGTCGGTGTGGTATCGGTCATCGTCTCGTGTCTTAGGAGGTCTTCTCGTAGAGCGTTGCGCTGTTGGCGACACAGCAGGCGCTTCGGTAGTTGTGGGGCGCCCAGGCGATCGGCTTGAGGGTCCCGCTGGCGACGTCTTTGGTCAGGATCTGACCCCACTGAGCGGCGCGGCGCCTAACGAGCTCGGTCCACGGCTGCTTCCAATTCGAGACCCCCTCCGTGAGCGGGCGTACGAAAAGGAGCTGCTGGCCGCGTTTCAGACTAGCAATGAGCGGGCCGAGCGTCGTTGTCGGCACGGCGTGCTGCAGCCGCGCTTGCGCGTCTGACCAGTTCATATAGGCCGGGTCGATGACCGGTCCGATGGTGTCGGCGTAGCCCAGGCCGCCCGGGAGGTAGTACCACGCCAGGGGGGTCTGCTCGGGCTGGCCGACGACGACGAGGTCGCCGCGGTGCACCAGGGGCGCCATCTCGCCGGCGACGTCGCGCATGTCTGACTTGTAGGTCGGCGTGAACGATCCCGCATTGGCGAGGAAGCCGACCGCGAGCACGATCGCCGCCACCCCGACGACCCGGGCCCGGGCGGCTCCCAGTGCCGCCAGCAGCAGCAGCGCGACCGCCAGCGGGCCGAAGTACCGCGCCACCCACGACGTGCTGGCCAGCGACGCGACCCGGGCCAGCACGAACCCCGCCGCCGGCAGCGCGATCAGCGCCCACAGGGCGAGCGCCTCGCGGGTGCGCCGTCGCTCGGCGAGGATCAGCGGGGCCGCGCCGACGAGCGTCGCCACCAGCAGGGTGACGTTGACCCGCTCGCCGCCCATGAGGTCAGAGGGAACGTCGGCGCCCCGCAGCGGCGCGTAGTGCCACGGCGCCGTGGCGTGACCGATCTGGTCGATCGTCGCCGGCAGCCACGGGATGAACAGCACGAACGCGCCCCCGAAGCCGATGGCCGCGTCGCGCAGCAATCCCTGGCGATCGTCGGCGAGCCGGTAGACCAGCCCGAACGCCACCAGGGCGCCGAACGCGAACAGCCCCGCCGACCCCTGCGTGTACATCATCAGCGTGAGGCCGATCGTGAACAACCACAGATACCGCCGCCGGCGATGGACGAAGGTCTGGAGAAAGCCGGTCAGCGTCAGCAGGGCCAGCAGGGCCAGCAGGGCATAGGGCTGGGTCTCCTCGGCGTAGCGCGTCATGTAGGCGCTGAAGGCGAACAGAACCGCGGCGAAGATCCCGGCCCGGCGCCCCGCCAGGGTCCACCCCGCCCAGCAGGCGGCGGGAATCGTCAGCAGCGCGGACAGCACCGACAGCCCGCGGGTCGCCGACTCGCTCGCGCCGAACACCTGGATCCAGATGTGCAGGAGCAGGTAGTAGAGCGGGGCCGTCCCGTTGTGGCGCACGGCGCCGAACAGCTGGCCGAGCGGATGCAGCGCGAGGCCGACGGCCCCGGCCTCGTCGAACCACAGCTGTCCCGACACCTGGCGCGTGCGCAGGAACGCCGAGACGAGGATCAGCCCGAGGAGGATCGCGGCCGTCGAGAGGCGGCGCGGATAGCGCTCGAACCACGCCGGGGGATGCACCTCCCGGATCGGCGGCAGCTCGACGAACGAGCTGAGCGGGCGGCGTCTGGGGGTGGTGGTGGCCAACCCCCTACGAGACCTTCCGGTACAGCAGCGCGCTGTCGGCCACGCAGCATGACCCGCGGTAGTTGTGCGGCGCCCACGCGACGGGGGCGAGGATCCCCCGGCTCACGTCATTGGTCAACGCCTGGCTCCATTGCGCCGATCGTCGCCGCACGAGCTTGGTCCACGGTGCCTGCCAGTTCTGAGCGCCCTCGGTGAGCGGGCGGACGAACAGCAGCTGCTGGCCGGGATGCAGGGCGGTGACGAGGCCGCCGAGAGTGGAGGTCGGTGCGGTGTGCTTCAGGCGGTTCAGGGCGTCGACCCAATCGAAGTAGGTCGGGTCCTTGACCCGGCCGCCGGCGGTGTTGGCGAACTGCAGCCCGCCCGGGAGGTAGTAGGCGGACAGGGGCGTCTGCTCGGGCTGGCCGACGACGACGAGGTCTCCGGCGTGCAGGTGGGGCGCCATCTCGGCGCCGACGTCGCGCATGTCGGACTTGTACTGCGGTGAGAACACCGCCGGGTTGTGCAGGTACAGCAGGGAGAGGGCGACGGCCACGATGCCGACGATCCGCGCGCGGGCACAGCCCCAGGCGACGAGGAACAACAGCGATCCGAGCACCGGGGCGAAGTACCGCGAGGCCCACGCGGGGGTGACCTGCGAGGAGATCCAGGCCAGCCCGAGCGTGGCCACCGGAATCGCGATCAGCGTCCACAGGATCGTCCACTCCCGGGTGCGGCGATGCTTGCGCGTGAACAGCGGAGCGAGCCCGATCACCGCGCTGAAGACGAGGATCATCGTGATCCGGTCGCCGCCGAGGAGGTCACGCGAGATCTGGACGGGCGCCCCGAGCTTGGGCGCCGAGTCCCACGGGGCGGCCGTGTGGGCCACCTGGTAGAGCAGCGTCGGAACCCACGGCAGATACAGGATGCCGGCGCCGACGAACGTGATCGCCGCGTCGCGCAGCAGGCCGCGACGATCGTCGGAGGCGAGCAGCGCTGGGATCAGGGCAAGCGCGGAGCCGGCGAAGAAGAACGTGCCCCACGAGTGGGTGTAGAGCATCAGCGTGAGCGCGCCCCCGAAGAGCACCAGGAAGCGGCGGCGGCGGTACACGAAGCCGAGCAGGAAGCCGGTCGTGGCGAGCACGCCGAGCAGACCCATCATCTCGTACATCCGGGTCTCCTGGGCGTAGGACGTCAGCCACGCGTTGAACGCGAACAGCAGCGCCGCCATGATCCCGGCCCGGCGCCCGAAGATCGTCCAGCACGCCCAGCCGGCGACGGGGATCGTCAGCACGCCGAACAGCAGCGACAGCGAGTGGCTGGCCGCCTCGCTGGTGCCGAACAGGCTCATCCACACGTGCAGCGTCATGTAGTAGAGCGGCGGGTTTCCGTCGTAGCGCAGCACCCCGGGGATCTGCGACAGCGCGTGGTGGGCGATTCCGGTCGTGATCGCCTCGTCCATCCACAGCTGCCCGCTGAGGTACTGCGCGCGCATCACCGCCGAGAGGGCCATGAGCGCCACCAGACCGCCGCCGATCCACAGCCAGCCGGGGACGCGGCGGACCCAGTCAGGGGTGCGGGGCGCGTATCCGGAGAGCCCCGATCCGTCGGGGGTGCCGGTGTCCGGTCGGGGAGCGGTGACGGTCGCCATCAGGCCGAGGCGCAGTGCTCGTAGAGGCGGAACGTCCGCACCTTGCCCACGTAGGTGTAGTGGACGTTGGGCCAGGAGTGCAGGATCGGTAGCAGGGTCGCGTTGGTCTGGGCGCGCGTCTGCAGGACGACGTTCGGGGCGGGCCCCGGCGCCGTGCCGGCGGCCGGCGGCCCCTCGACGGTGAGGGTGTGCACGCCCGAGCGTCCAGGCGACCAACGGCACCTGGAAGCCCTCGGTCATGACCGTGCCGCAGCGCAGCAGCTTCTTGGCTCCGCCATAGCGGGCGACGAGCTTGGTCACGTCGGTGCGCAACTTTGCCTGGTAGACGATGGCGTGATGCGTGCGCGGGATGTCGATGAGGTTGCGCCCGACCCAGTTGGGCAGCGCGAGGAACGCGATTCCGGCGATGGCGACGCCGACCACGCCCCCGGTCGCGGCGAGCGCTCGTCCGCCGGTCGGTCGTCCGCGGCGCAGCCCGCGCGCTAGCAGGCTTCCGAGCTCGGTCGCCGCCCAGCCCCAGGCGACGGCGCCGCAGACCTCGATGAGCGCCGAGCCGATCACGAGGTACCGGTTGTTGCCCGAGAACCCCGCCTGGGTCATGACGGCGACGACGACGAACCACACGACGCCGAGGACGCCGGCGGCGAGGGCCAGGGCCTGCCCGCGCACGCGAGGGTCGCCGAGGACGTCGCGCCGCGAACGCCGCCAACCACGCTGCAGGACGAAGGCCACGACGGCGGCGAGCACGATCGCCGCCAGCTTGATTCGCAGCAGCACCGTCGGCCATGCGGCCTTGGTCAGCTCCGAGCAGAACGGGCACTTGGCCAGGGCCAGGCTGTTAGAGCGCACGTGCTGGGCGCGGGTGGCCCCGCGCAGGAGATGGCCCGAGCCCCAGTACTCGGGGCCGAACCACAGGACCGGGATGAGCACGAACAGCCCGGCGACGAGCTTGCGGGCCCCGGGGTCGCGCCAGAACAGCCACAGCCCGTACGGCCCCCAGAAGAGCCAGATCTCCGGGCGGTCGAGCGCGGCCAGGAAGCCGACGGCGAACGCCTGCCGGGGCCGTCCGTCCATGTGGCGCTCGACGGCGATGAGGATCGCCGCCGTGGCCAGGCCCTCGGAGTAGCCGAGCGCGTTGGAGCTGACGTAGCCGCCCGAGAGCGCCAGTCCGATGGCGGCGATGACGCCCGCGAGCAGCGCCGGCAGCCACGCCAGCACGGCCTCGGCCCGCCCGCCCTGCTCCGGGGCGGCGACGAAATAGCTGCCGATCTGGCGAGTCAGGCGCATCGACAGCCGGAACACCATGACGACCGCGGCGAACGCTCCGGCGCGGGCCACGATCAGCCACAGGTCCGGTTCGGCCTTGCCGAACAGCGCGAACACGGTGGTGAAGATGACCGGCAGCGGCTTCCATGTCGGGCCGCCGGTCGTCTGCAGGTTGATGTGGACGATCTCCCGACCCCAGACGATCCACGACCACGGGTCATAGCTCGGCGTCGACGGGATGAGCAGTGAGAACGCTCCGACGGCGAGAGCGACGACGATCAGCGCCAGGTAGAAGTTGCGCGCGGAGAGCAGCGGTCCGAACGACGTGCGGGCCGAGGCACGCGTGGGGCGGCCGGCCGCGGAGGCGGCGGGGAAGTCGGTGGTCGAGGCGGAGAGCAGGTGAGCGAGCGGTCGTCGGGGCACGTGGCGAAGCTGCGCGAAATGCGTCGGTGACGCTAGCGCGCCGGGGGGCGGCTGACCGCCCGGCTCGGAGCGCATGGCGCAGCCGCCGGGACGGCGTCGCGCGCGAATTCTAGTCGGCGCTCAGTCCCGCGGGCTCGTCCGCGGCGCTCAGCCGAGGCCGAGCTTGCGCTTGAGGGCGATGATCCGCAGATACGAGGCACTGGCTTCGCTGCGGCTGATCTGACCGCGCACCAGGGCGGCGCGCAGGGCGGGCAGCTCACCCGGGGCCGAGTCGGTGTAGAGCAGGACGTCGGAGCCGGCCGCCGCCGCCAGGACGCCGGCCGTGCGCTCGTCGTGGCCGGTGGAGCTGCCGAGCGCGTCGGTGATGACGACCCCGGCGAAGTTCAGCCGGCCCCGCAGCAGCCCGGTGACGATCGGGCGCGACAGGGCGGCCACGGTGCCGCTGCGGTCATAGGCGTCAAAGCCGGCCACGGCGGCCATCACCGAGTCCACGCCCGCGGGGATCATCGTCTCGTACGGCGCCAGCGCGCCCGCGCGCTGCGCCGCCGTGGGGTGCAGCTGCAGGTGGGCGAAGTCGGTGTCGGTGGTGGCCGAGCCCAAGCCGGGGAAATGCTTGGCGTCGGCGGCCACCCGCCGCGACTGGAGCCCGCCGGCGAACGCCGATGCGTAGCGCGCCACGGTCGCCGGTGAAAACGAGAACGCTCGCCCCTGGCGCCAGATGAACGCCTGGGTGGAGGTCGGCACGTCGACGACCGGCGCGAGGTCCCAGTTGATGCCCCACCGCCGCAATCCGGCTCCCGTCTCTCGCCCCTGGCTGGTCGCGACGGCCACGTCGCCGGTGCCCGCCATCTGCGGAGGCGAGAGGGTCGGAGGCAGGTCGGGCACGCGCTTGACCTCGCCGCCCTCCTGGTCGGTGGCGATGAGCAGCCCGGGATTGCCGCCGGCCCGCGCGGCCCGCTGCAGGGCGCCGGTCAGGGCGAGCGACTGCGAGCGCGACCGGAGGTTCTCGGCGAACAGGATCACCGAGCCGACCTGGCCTGCGCGGGCCGCGCGCAGGAGCCATCCCGGGGCGGAGGTTCCCGAGAAGCCGACCATGATCCGCTGGCCGAGCAGCTTGGCGGAGCTGGCCGGCACCGGCGTCGCGACCCGCTCGACGCTGCGGTGGCCGGTGGCAACCGCGCCGCCGGCGAGGGCGGCGATCAGCGAGAGCGCCAGGCGCGCTACCCGTGCACCCCCTGGGCGACGCACGTCTCGACCTTGGACAGCAACGCGTCGGACGCCTGGTTGGGATACAGCAGCGCGGAGCCGATGACCTCGGCGCCCTGGGCCGAGCCGTTGATCTGCTCGCCCTGCGCATCGCCGGGAGTTGGCTGGAACTCCACCGTGGGCCCCGTCGGACGCACCCCGATCTGCATGCCCGGGAGACCGTCGATCGTCACGCGCCGGGCCGCGATGTGCTCCTGCTGCAGGCACATGAGGTGCGTCTTGCGGGGATCGTCGACGTTCTTGTGGTTGACGGCGAGCACGCCCGGCGTGCCCGCCTCCGGCTTGGGGGAGGTACCACAGGCAGACAGGGAAATCGCGGCCACCGCGGCGACCAGCGCGGCCTTCGGCGCAGACATGACGCCAGAGGGTAGAGGATGCACACGACCTCCCCAACCGGGACACTTCGCCCGTGATCGCGTTCGCCGCTCTCGCCGGGCCGCTCCCCAAGCTCGGTGTCGTGGTCGTGGGGCTGCTCGTCGCGAGTGCGCTGTTGGCGCCCGACGTCCGGCTGCGAGCGGCGGCCATGCTGGGGGCTCTCGTCCTCTCGCCGGTACTGCTGCTGTCGGCCATCTGGGACTCGCCGCAGCTTCGCCTCGTGCACCGCCATCCGCTTCCGGCGCTCGTCGCCGCGGTCGTCGTCGTGGCCGTTCTGGGTGGCGTGGCGTTGGTGATCGCGCGGCGGCCGGCGCTGCTGGCGTTGCTGGCGGTGTTCACCCTGCCCTTCCGCGTGCCGATCCAGGCCGGCGGGAAGGCGTCGAACCTGCTCGTACCGCTGTACTTCGTCGTCGCGGCCGGCGCCCTGGCCTGGATCGTGCCGACCCTGGCCACAGCCTGGCGCGAGCGCCGGGCGCGAGCCGCGGTTCACTCGCGACGTCCCGAGGGGCGCCATGGCGTCGACCCGGTGCCCGAGCCGGCGCCCCCCGGGGCCGGCCCACGCCCGTCGGGGCCGATCGTGTGGGTGCAGCGGCTGCTCGCGCTGTACGTCGTCGTCTACGGGGTCCAAGCCGTGTACTCGCCCGACTTCCGGACGGCGTTGCAGAACATGGTGTTCTTCTACGTCCCGTTCGCGCTGCTCTACCAGCTCCTGCGCAACCTCGACTGGACGCCCCAGCTGGTGCGCAACTGCCTGCGGTTGCTCGTCGCCCTCGCGCTCATCTTCTCCGTGATCGGCTTCGTCGAGTACGCCACCAAGACGATCATCCTCAACCCGAAGCTGGTCGTCGCCAACGACCTGCACACCTACTTCACCGTGAACTCGGTGTTCTTCGACCCCGACATCTTCGGCCGCTTTCTGGCGCTCGTGATGATCCTGCTCGCGTCGCTGTTGCTCTACCCGCGCCCGCACCGCGAGCACGTTGCATCGTCGGCGCGCTCGCCGTGCTGTGGGCCTGCCTGGTCCTGACGCTGTCGCGCTCCAGCCTGGGCGCCCTGCTCGTCGGTCTCGCCATCCTGGCCGCGCTGCGCTACAAACCCTCGCGCGCGCTCGTCGTGGCGGTCGGGGTGATCGTCGTCGGGGCGGCGGCGATTGCCGCCACACCCACCACGTTCGGTCTCAACCAGGGGATCAACGGCGCGTCCAGCGGCCGCGGCGGGCTGGTCAGCGGGGGACTGTCGCTGTTCGCCGACCGGCCGGTGTGGGGCTACGGCTCGGGATCGTTCGTCACCGAGTACCGCCGTCATCACCGGCGCAGCGCGACGACCCTGTCGGCCTCGCACACGATCCCGGTGACGATCGC
Source organism: uncultured Solirubrobacteraceae bacterium (assembly GCA_963744845.1). Lineage (GTDB taxonomy): Bacteria > Actinomycetota > Thermoleophilia > Solirubrobacterales > Solirubrobacteraceae > Palsa-465. Next base: position 126,505 of record CAVUVE010000001.1, on the reverse strand, counting down.
GGCCGAGCAGGGCGTGATCGGCGAGGTCTCGTATATCGCCCTCGTCCTCATGGCTCTCGCCTGCCTGCTCGTGCGGACGCGGGGCGATCCGGTGCGCTCGGCGGTCGGCGCGGCGTTCGCCGCCCTTGTGTTCCACACGATGCTCTACGCCGACTTTCTCGAGGACCCGGTGACGTGGGTGCTGCTCGGAATCGGGGTCGCGCTGGCCGCTGCGCCGCGGGGCCGGCGAGAAGCGTCCGCCGCGCCGGCCGCCCACGTGCCGTCCGCCGCCGGATAGCGTCCGTTCGCTCTACAGCTTGTCCCGCCGGCGGCCGATGACCTCTCCATGGCCATCGCGTCGCAGCCGGGATCCGACGTCACCGCCCACGGAAACCATTTCTCCTGCTCGATGAGCGCCGTCCTGCTCGCGCGCGTGCAGGCCTACGGCGGACGTGAGGCCGTCGACGAGGTGCTGGCACTGGCTGGTAGCCGGCGCACGCCCGAGTATCTGAGCGACATCGTCAACTGGATTGCCTACGACGAGGCGGTGGCGCTGTGGCGCGCGGGAGCGCAGGTCACCCATCACCCGGCGTTCGCTCGGGCGGTCGGCACCGACGCGGCGCGGCGGCTGAACGGCTCGCCGATCGCCGCCCTGCTGCGCTCGCTCGGCTCGCCGGAGCGGGTCTACGGCCAGATCGCCACCACCGCGACGAAGTACAGCCTGGCCAGCCGCCTGGAGACGGCGGACGTCGGACCTGGGTTCGCGGAGATCATCGCCACCGCGTCTGACGGTTTCCCGCGCAGCGCCGACCACTGCGCCTGGACATGCGGTCTGCTCACCCAGCCGACGGTCCTGTTCGGGCTGGCGCCGGCCGAGGTCGAACACGAGGAGTGCGCCGCCCACGGTGCTGCCCATTGCCGCTACCGCGTCACCTGGAAGCAGGAGGAGACCGAGGCGACCCGCGAGTCCGAGCGCAACGGCGCTCTGCTCAGTCAGCTGGATGCGATGAAGGAGCGGTTGCACAGCGTGTTCGCAACCGCCTCGGATCTGATCGGCAGCGACGACATCTCAGACGTCCTGGCCCGGATCACCGATCGCGCCGCCGTCGAGATCCGCGCCCCCAGCTACCTGCTGGCGATCCGCACCACGCCGGATGGCCCGATCCTCAGCCATCACCGTGGGATCGACGACGACGCGGCGATGGCCTACGCCGAGACGATGCTCACCAACCATCCGGCCGCCCTGCCCGAGTCGTGGCTGGTCGTTCCGGTTCGCTCCAGCCGCCGCGACTACGGCCGGCTGCTGGCTCTCTCCGACGGAGATCGCAGCTTCTTCGCCGAGGAGCGCAGTCTGCTGGAGGTCTACGCCCGTTATGCCGCCTCGGCGCTCGATTCGGCGACGGCCCTGATGGAGGCCACTCAGCGCTATGCGCAGTCCAGTGCGCTGCTCAGCCTGGCCCGCGCCCTCGCCGACGCCGGGACGAGCGAGGAGGTCGCCACGCGGTTGGCCGACGCGGTCCCCGCCGTCGTCGACTGCGACCGCGTCGGAGTCTGCGTGTGGGATCCCGCGCTGGGCGCGCTCGTCCACAGCGCCACCACCCGGCCGGGTCCCGGGATCGAGCGCATCGACAAAGGCTGGACGTGGGCGCCGACGCCGGGAGGTCCGCTGCAGCGGATGCTCGACGAACCGCACTCCGCTCCGCTGTTCATCGGCAAGGCCTCCGGCGATCCGGCGCTGCGCGAGCTGTGCGCGTCGTTCGGCGCGGTGGCTTCGCTGTTCGTCCCCCTGGCCGCCCACGACCAGCTGCTGGGCCTGCTCACCGTCTCGGTCGTCGAGCGGCCCGAGCGCCTCGCGCCCAGCCAGGACCTGCTCGACCGTGTCTCCGGCGTCGCCGCCCAGGCGACGACGGCGCTGCAGAACGGTCGCCTGCTCGATCAGATCACCCACCAGGCGCTGCACGACGATCTCACCGGTCTGGCCAACCGCCTGCACCTCAAGACCCGCCTGGCCGCCGCGGTGGACCACGCGCGGGAATGGGGTGGCCACGTGACGGCGTTCTACGTGGACCTCGATTGGTTCAAGCCGGTCAACGACGAGTTCGGCCACGACGTCGGCGACGAGCTCCTGGCGGCCGTCGGCCGGCGCCTGGAGTCGTGCGTGCGCCCCGATGACCTCGTGGCGCGGCTCGGCGGCGACGAGTTCGCGGTCCTCATCGACACGGCCTCCACGCCGGCGGCGACCGACGTCGTCGCCGGGCGGCTGCGAAGCGCCTTTGACGAGCCGTTTTTCATCGCCGGACGGCCGATGACCGTCGGTGCGAGCATCGGGCGGGCGACGTTCCCCCAGGACGCGACGACCGCCGAGCGGCTGCTCAGCACCGCCGACGCGGCGATGTTCGCCCGCAAGCGCGAGCGCCCGGTCGCCGTCCCCCGGGCGTAGCGAACGCCCTCACAGAGGCGTCGTATACGCCCCGCTGATCCCGCCGTCGACGAGGAACGTCGTCGCGTTCACATATGAGGACTCGTCGGAGGCCAGGAACAGGACGGCGTTGGCGATCTCGTCGACGTGAGCGAAGCGGCCCATCGGCACGTGGACCATCCGCCGCTGGGCCTCGACGGGATCGGCGGCGTAGAGCTCGCGCAGCAGCGGCGTGTCGACCGGCCCCGGGCACAGCGCGTTGACCCGGACGCCGCGCTTGGCGAACTCCACGCCGAGCTCCCGGGAGAGCGCCAGGACACCCCCCTTCGATGCCGTGTAGGCGATCTGGGAGGTGGCCGAGCCCATGACCGCGACAAACGAGGCGGTGTTGATGACCGACCCGCCGCCGCTCTCGAGCAGATGGGGGATGCCGTGCTTGCAGCAGAGAAAGACGCTGCGCAGGTTCGTCGCCTGGACGCGCTCGTAGGCTTCGAGCGCGGTGTCGAGCACCGACGCGTCGTCGGTCGGCGAGATCCCGGCGTTGTTGAACAGGACGTCGACGCGACCCAGCTCCGCGCGGACGCGCGCGTACAGATCGGTCACGGCCGTCTCGCTGGTCAGGTCGGCGGTCAGGGCCAGCTCGCCGACCGCATGGTCGAGGACGTCGACGCCCACGACCCGCGCCCCCTCGCGCTCGAACACGGCGGCCGTGGCTCCCCCGATCCCGCCCGCGGCGCCGGTGATGACGCACACCTTCCCGGCCAATCTCATGACGTGGCGTAGAAGATCGACTTGACCTCGGTGTAGGCATCGAGCGCGTGGGGCCCGAGTTCGCGGCCGTAGCCCGACTGCTTGAAGCCCCCGAACGGCGTGGTCACCCGGACCGAGGTGTTCGAGTTGATCGACAGCACCCCCGCCTCCAGGGCGCGGGCGACGCGCAGCGCCCGCCCGCCGTCGCGTGACCAGATCGAGCCGCTCAGCCCGTAGATCGTGTCGTTGGCCAGGCGGATCGCCTCCTCCTCGTCGTCGAAGCCCGATCACCACGGCCACCGGGCCGAAGATCTCCTCGCGAGCGGCGCGGGCGCCGGGATCGACCGGGCACAGGACGGTCGGGGCAAACCAGAAACCGGGGCCGTCCGGTGCGGAGCCGCGAAACGCGACCGGCGCGCCGTTGTCCAGAAACGACGCCACCCGCTGCTCGGTGCGCCTCCGAGATGAGCGGCCCCATTTCGGTTTCGGGGTCGAGCGGGTCGCCGACCCGCATCCCGGTGACCGCGCGCTCAAGGTGGCCGAGGAACTCCTCCATCACGGGGCGCTGGACGAGGATCCGGCTGCGGGCGCAGCAGTCCTGGCCGGCGTTGCCGAACACGGCGCCGGGGGCGGCGGCCGCCGCCGCCTCCAGGTCGGCATCGGCGAACACGAGGTTCGGCGACTTGCCGCCCAGCTCGAGCGTCACCCGCTTGATCGTCGCCGCTGCGCCGGCGGCGATCGACCGGCCCACCTCCGTGGATCCCGTGAACGCGATCTTGGCCACGTCGGGGTGTTCGACGAGCCGCGCGCCGCACGCCGAGCCCGGACCGGCGACGACGCTCAGCACGCCCTCGGGCAACCCGGCCTCGAGCGCCAGCTCGGCGAAGCGCAGCGCGCTGAGCGGCGTCAGCTCGGCCGGTTTCAACACGACCGTGTTGCCCGCGGCCAGGGCCGGCCCGAGCTTCCAGGCGGCGATCGTCAGCGGGAAGTTCCAGGGCACGATCAGGCCGACGACGCCGAGCGGCTCGCGCACCGTCCATGCCTGGCCGCCGCTGACCGGGATCGAGTCGCCGAGCAGTCGCTCCGGGGCGCCGGCGTAGTAGGCGAACACGTCGGCCACCATCCCCATCTCGCCGCGGGCGTCCCCGATCGGCTTGCCGGCGTTGCGGGCCTCGAGCACGGCCAGCTCCTCGAGGTGGGCGCGCACGGCGTCGGAGATCCGCCGCAGCACGGCGGCCCGGTCGGCCGGCGCGACCGCGCGCCACGCCGGGTAGGCGGCCTTCGCCCGGGCGACGGCGGCGTCGACGTCCTCCACGGTCGCCCGCGGGAGCGACTCGAGCACCGCCGCGGTGGCGGGCTCGAGCACGTCGAGGAGCGGGTCAGGCGGGCTGGGCATCGGGGTCGACGACGGTCACTCCGTCGTCGGCGAACTGGATCGTCCTCACCGGCCCCTTGAACGTGTTCTTGGCGGAGACCAGGTACCAGATCGTCACCGCCAGCATGACCACGATCGTGACGATCGGGGCGTAGTTGACGGCGTTCCAGTCGAAGCCGTGCTTGAAGTAGACGCCGGCCTGGGAGGTCGGCAGGCAGAAGATGATCACGCACAGTGCCACCCACACGAACGCGATCGGGTTGATCCACTTGTACTTGGAGCCCAGCGTCCACGGTCCGGGCTCGAACGCGTCGCCCATCCGCCAGCGCAGGAACGTCGGGATCGTGTAGGCGATGTACAGGCCGATGACGGCGATCGAGGTGACCGCGAAGAAGGCGACGGGATATCCGGCGGCGTTGGGGAAGAACGCCGGGATCGTGATCACCAAAGCGCAGATGCAGACGAACAGGACCGCGTAGGTGGGGGTGCCGTTGGATCCGACCCGGCGCCACAGCCGGTGGCCCGGGATCGCCCCGTCGCGCGAGAACGCGAAGCTCATCCGGCTGGCGCTCGTCACGCACGCCATCCCGCAGAACAGCTGGCCGATGGTGGAGATGAGCAGCACGGCCTTGGCCGCCGCCGAGCTCAGCGCGGTCTCGAGGATCGCCACCGCGGGGAAGCCGGCGGTGCTGATGGTGGAGATCTTCGACTTCTGCACGGCGAAGGTCAGCGCCAGCAGCAAGAACCAGCCGATCACGGCCGAGTAGAAGACCGAGCGCCACACGCCCTTGGGCGCGGACTCGCTCGCTCCGTGGGTCTCCTCGGAGACGTGGGCCGAGGCGTCGTAGCCGGTGATCGTGTACATGGTCAATAGGAAGCCCAGCGGCAGCACGTAGAACCAGTACATGCCGTGGCTGAAGGCGCCGAAGGAGCGGGTCCCGAACACGTACGAGAACGTCGCGTGGTGACTGGGGACCGCGATCAGCAGCGCGATGATCACGGCCACGCCGGCCACGTGCCACCACACCGAGACGCCGTTGAAGATCGACACCAGGTGCCCGGAGAAGACGTTGATCAGCCCGTGCAGGAGCAGGATGAGCGCGAACAGCACGAACACGACGTGGGCGCTGTAGTGCACGTTGGTCGAGGCGAAGTTGAAGATGAAGTGCACGTTGTAGAGGCCGAGCAGCGCCCCGAGGAAGCTGGCGGCCGCGTAGTCGACCGAGGCGACGACGGCGATCAGCCCGATCAGGTTGAACCAACCGGTGAACCACCCCCAGCCGGGGCCGCCGAGCCGCGAGGCCCAGAAGTAGATGCCGCCGGCGGTGGGGAACGCGGAGGCCAGCTCGGACATCGAGAAGGCGACGCACAGGATGAGGAGGCTGATGACCGGCCAGCCGATCGAGATCGCCACCGGGCCGCCGTTGTTGAACGCCTGCCCGTAGCTGGTGAAGCAGCCGGCCAGCACCGAGATGATCGAGAACGAGATCGCGAAGTTGGAGAACGAGCTCCAGCCGCGCTTGAGCTCCTGGGCGTAGCCCAGCTCGGCCAATCGCTGCTCGTCGCTGCCCAGCGCGCTGGAACTGCTCATCCGCTCCTCCTCGAGGAAAAGGTCTGGTGATCCGTCCTTACGACGCCGGAGAACATATTCGCGGCCGTGGGCGCCGTCAAGCGCCCGATGGCCAATCGGCGGAGGCGCCCGGCAGGAGGCCGGCGAGGATGTGCTCGGTGCCGCGCGTGTGCTCGGCCATCTCACGGGCGGCGGCCGACTCGTCGTGGCGGCGCATCGCCGCCACCAGGCGCCGGTGGCCGTCGTTGGCGGCGTCGAGCACCTCGGGCGGGTGGGCGATGTGCGAGATCAACCCGCTCATCCGCCCCTGGATCTCGGTCATCATCGCCACCAGCCGGGCGCTGTCGGTCATCTCGGCCAGCCCCACGTGGAGGCGGATATCGAGCTGGCGGTAGGCGGGGAAGTCGTGCAGCGTGCCGTCGATCGCCACCACGAGCTCGTCGAGGGCGTCGGCCTGGGCGGGCGTTCCCCGCTCGGCGGCGAGCACCGCGATGCCGACCTCGACGGCCGTGCGCTCGTCGCACACCGCCCGCCAGCCGGCGAGCAGCTCTCGGGATGGAGGCAGGGCGGGAGGGAGCGGATCGGCCACGAATGTGCCCCCGCCGCGACCCCGGGTGGCGTGCAGATGCCCGCTCTGACCGAGGGCCACCAGCGCCTGGCGCAGCGTCGACCGGGCGATGCCGAGGCGCGTGCACAGTTCGCGCTCGGCCGGCAGCCGCGTCCCGGGAGCGAGCAGGCCGAGCTTGATCGCGGTGCCGAGCCGGTCGACCGTCTCCTCGAACGCCGTCTGTGAATGCACCGGCGCGAACACCACGTCCAGCGAACGGGCCGCCCGGGGGCGCTCGCTCACCGACGGCGTCACAACCGCTCGAACCCCCGCACGCGCTCCCAGTCGGTGACCGCCGCCTCGAACGCCGCCAGCTCGACGTCGGCGGCGTTGACGTAGTGGTCGACGACCGCGTCGCCGAAGGCGCCTCGCGCGACGTCGGAGGTGGCGAACAGGTCACGGGCATCGCGCAACGTCGTCGGCAGCCGCGGCTTGTCGGTTGCCAGATAGGCGTTGCCGACGTAGGCGGGCTCGAGCTCGAGCTCCCGCTCCACGCCGTGCAGTCCGGCGGCGATGAGCGCGCTCAGCGCCATGTACGGATTCAGGTCAGAGCCGCCGGCGCGGTTCTCGAAGCGCAGGCCCGGCCCGTGGCCGACGACGCGCAGCGCGCACGTACGGTTGTCCTTGGCCCACGCGATCGTCGTCGGGGCGAACGAGCCCTCGGCGTAGCGCTTGTAGGAGTTGACGTTCGGGGCCAGGAGCAGGGTCAGCTCGCGCAGGCAGGCTAGCTGGCCGGCCAGGAAGGCGTTGAACACGGCCTCGTCGCTGGCGAAGATCATCGCGCCGTCCTGGGCTGAGGCGAGCGAGAAATGGATGTGGCACGAGCTGCCCTCACGCTCGTCGAACTTGGCCATGAAGCTGATCGCCATCCCCTCCTGGGCGGCGATCTCCTTGGCCCCGTTCTTGTAGATCGTGTGATCGTCGGCGACGCGGAGGGCGTCGTCGTAGCGGAAGTTGATCTCGTGCTGGCCGAAGTTGCACTCGCCCTTGGAGTTCTCCACCGCCATCCCGGCGCCCTCCATGCCGTTGCGGATGCGCCGGATCAGCGGCTCGACGCGGGAGGTGGCCAGCAGCGAGTAGTCGAGGTTGTAGAGGTTGGCCGGCTCCAGGTTCGTGTAGCCCTTGTGCCAGGCCGACTCGTAGCTCTCGCGGAACACCATCAGCTCGAGTTCGGTCGAGGCGTTGGCGCTCCACCCGCGCTGCGCCAGGCGCTCGAGCTGACCGCGCAGCACCTGGCGCGGCGAGGCGGCCACGTCGGAGCCGTCCTCCCAGCGCAGATCGCACATGACGAGCGCCGTCGCCTCCAGCCACGGAATCGGCCGCAGCGTTGACAAATCGGGGACGAGCGCGAAGTCTCCGTAGCCGCGCTCCCACGACGACATCGCGTAGCCCTCGACGGTGTTCATCTCCACGTCGACGGCCAGCAGGTAGTTGCAGCCCTCGGCCCCGTGCTCGGCCACCTCCTCGACGAAGTGACGGGCCGTCAGGCGCTTGCCCTGGAGGCGACCCTGCATGTCGCACAGGGCGAGGAGCACGGTGTCGATCTCGCCGGCGTCGACGCGAGCGCGCAGCTCATCGAGAGTCACGAGGGCGAAGGTATACGAACCGCGCCTTCTGCGCCACCTCTCGGTGCGGCTGCCCGCGGCGTCTGACGCTCACCGTACGACCGCCTCCCTATGATCGGGGCCCGGCGGGGTCGGCCGCCGTTCGCCGGTCCCCCGGTCTCTTCACAGGATTTGCGTAGACACCCCCGCATAGGACGCGCATGGCGGCGCTCTGGCTGGCTGCTGTTGGTGGCCGGGCTGGCGCTGCTCTGCATCGGCCACGACCCCGGCGGAGCCCGCGCGCAGTCGCAACCGACCGTCGGCTATTCGAACCCGATGCGCAACGGCCTGACCGGCCAGCCGCTCTCCTGCCCGGACCCGAGCGTCATCAACGTCCACCGCGGCCAGTGGAACTACTTCTTGTTCTGCACCTCGGACAACGCCCGCAACGCGTTTCCGATCTGGATGTCGGAGGACCTCGTGCACTGGTACCCCGACGGGTTCGTCTTTCCTCACAACCGCCAGCCGTGGTGGGCGGTGCACTCCACCGGCGGCGGCCGTGACGGGATCTTCTGGGCGCCCTCGATCTATCGCATCAACAACCAGTGGGTCCTGTACTTCTCCGCCGACTACAACCCGGCCGCCCACGACATCGGGGCGGCGACCCTCAAGCCGCGCACGATGGTGCTCGGCGTGGCCACCGCCGCCTCGCTGGCCGGGCCCTGGCACACGAAGCTGCTGCACTATCCCGGCCAGCTGAACGCCGAGAACACCAAGCCCGACCAGGAGCTCGTCGGCGGCGACATCGACCCCGGCGTCGTGCAGGATCCCCGCACCGGGCGCATGTACATCTTCTGGGCCGAGCAGCGCGAGCAGATCTGGGAGTCCGAGCTCTCCAGCGACGGACTGACGATGGGGCCCGATCAGCACGTCGCCTTCTCGGTCTCCGAGCCGTGGGAGTGCGACCCGGGCAACAAGATCTGCACCGTCGAAGGCCCCCAGCCCTTCTACCACGACGGCACGATCTACGTGCTCTACAGCGCGGCCAGCACCTGGGACTCGACGTACGCCGTCGGGGTGGCCTCATCGCCGTCAGTGCTCGATCCCGACCACACCTTCCAGAAGCTGCCCAACCCGATCCTCAGGGCCGGCAACGGGTTCCTCGGGCCGGGGGGCGAGTCCGATCCGGTCGTCGGCCCCACCGGTCAGACGATGATCCTCTATCACGCGCTCACCCATCCGCTCTCCGTCCACAGCTCCAGCGCGCGCGAGCTGATGCTCGGCCAGCTCAACTGGGTCAACGGCTGGCCGGTCGTCAACGACGGAATCGCCGGCTGAGCCAGGCGGGGTCCGGCGGTCCTCGAACCCGGCGATCTGGACAGCGCGCCCGCCACCACGCAGAACGTCCATAACTGCCTTGGCGCGGGCGCCGCCAGCGTATAGGATCCACCCTTCGTGACTTGGGGATTTGTGTGGCTGATGCTCGCGCTCAAGCTGCCGCTGGCGGCGTTGATCTACATCGTCTGGTGGGCGATCAAGCAGGAGCCCGAGGACACGCCGTCCTCCGATGACGACGGCGGCGGCGCGAAGCTCCGTCCCCGGCCCCATCCGCCGCGACCGTTCCCGCGCCGCCCGCGGCGCGGACCGCACGGCGATCCGGCGCCCCCGCCGCCCGCGCGCGTGCGGACGACGCGCGCCCGCGCGCGCACGCTGGGCCACTAGCCGGACCCGCCTGTCTCGCTGTCACACTGCGCGCGATGAACGGTGACGCTGCCTCGCCCGTAACCGCCTCCGTCCTGTCCGACGGGACGATCACCGAGCTGGTCGAGGCCGGGCGGATCCGCATCGATCCGTGGGATCCGGCGCTCGTGCAGCCGGCCAGCGTCGACCTGCGCCTCGGCGACTCGTTCCGGGTGTTCCACAACTACCGCGCCTCGGCGATCGACCTGCGCGACCCTCCGGAGAACCTGACCGAGGAGGTTGTCGTCGGCGAGGACGACTCGTTCGTGATCCACCCCGGCGAGTTCTGCCTGGGCCGGACCCTGGAGTGGGTCGAGCTGCCCGACGACATCGTCGCAAGAATCGAGGGCAAGTCGAGTCTTGGCCGGCTGGGGCTGATCGTCCACGCCACCGCCGGCTTCTGCGACCCGGGCTGGAAGGGGACGCTGACGCTCGAGCTCAACAACCTCACCCGGGTGCCGATCGTGCTCGCCCCCGGCCTGAAGATCGCCCAGCTGTCGTTCATGACCCTCGACCGCCCGGCCCGGAGGCCGTACGGCAGCTCGGGGCTGGGCAGCCACTACCAGGGCCAGCGGGCGGCCACCGCCAGCCGCTACGGATCCCCGTCATCAGACGAGCGGGTCAGATAGGCTGACGCCCCGTGCACGTCCTCCTCGTCGCCGCCGCCGACACGGCCTCGAAGGTCCCGTTCTACATCTGCGGCGGCGCGGTCGCCGTGTGGGCGGTGCTGCTCGCCGGAATTGGGCTCAGTCGCCCCGAATTCCCGAGCAACACGACCGGCGAGCGGGGCGTCATCGCGATCAGCTTCGTGCTCATCGTGCTCGCCATCGGCGCCGCGATCCTCACCTCCTGACCGGCGGCGTCCGGTCCGTGGGTGCGGATCGACCATTCCGCGGGTAATACAGTCTTGAAGACCGTCGCCCGCTCGAACCGGGGCGGGCTGGAGACCCCGGCAATCGCGCGACAGGAGTGCAATGACGACCCAGACTGAGCAACCAGGGAAGGACGGCGGGGTAGCCACGTCGAGCGACACCCTGACGGTCACCGACAACCGCACCGGTCGGACCTACGAGATCCCGATCGAGGACGAGACGATCCGGGCGACCGAGCTGCGCAACATCAAGGTCAACGACGACGACTTCGGCCTGATGACCTACGACCCGGCGTACATGGCGACCGCGTCGTGTCGCTCGGCGATCACCTATATCGACGGCGAGAACGGGGTGCTGGAATACCGCGGCTACCCGATCGAGCAGTTGGCCGAGAAGTCCAGCTACCTCGAGGTCGCCTACCTGCTCATCCACGGCGAGCTCCCGTCCGCCAAGCAGCTGGAGGACTGGGATCACCTGATCACGATCCACACCTTCGTGCACGAGAACGTCAAGGAGTTCATGCAGGGCTTCCGCTACGACGCCCATCCGATGGGGATGCTGCTCGCGTCCGTCGGCGCGCTCTCCACGTTCTATCCCGAGGCGGCGGCGATCAAGGATCCCGAGTCCCGGTACATCCAGGTGATCCGGTTGCTGGCCAAGATGCCGACGCTGGCGGCGTTCTCCTATCGCCACAACCGCGGCATGCCCTACGTCTATCCGGACAACGACCTCAGCTACGCCGGCAACTTCCTCTCGATGATCTACAAGGTCGCCGAGCTCAAGTACGAGCCCGACCCACGCCTCGAGCACGCGCTTGACGTGCTCTTCATCCTGCACGCCGACCACGAGCAGAACTGCTCGACGAGCGCGGTGCGCAGCGTCGGCTCCTCGCAGGTCGACCCCTACTCGTCGGTGGCCGCCGGCGTGGCCGCGCTCTACGGTCCCCTGCACGGCGGCGCCAATGAGGCGGTGCTGCGGATGCTGCAGCGGATCGAGACCAAGGAGAACGTCCCCGACTTCATCAAGGGCGTCAAGGAGGGCAACGAGCGCCTGATGGGCTTCGGCCACCGGGTGTACAAGAACTTCGACCCGCGGGCCAAGATCATCAAGAAGGCCGTCGACGAGGTGTTCGAGGTCACGGGCAAGAATCCGCTCCTGGAGATCGCCACCGAGCTGGAGAAGATCGCGCTCGACGACGACTACTTCGTCAGCCGCAAGCTCTACCCCAACGTCGACTTCTACTCGGGCCTCATCTACGAGGCGCTGGGGATGCCGGTCGAGATGTTCCCGGTCCTGTTCGCGATCGGCCGCACGAGCGGTTGGATCGCCCAGTGGCTGGAGATGATCGACGATCCCGAGCAGAAGATCGCCCGTCCGCGCCAGATCTACACGGGCGAGCGGGGCCTGGACTACGTGCCGATCTCCGACCGCTGAGGGTCGCCCGGCGCGTCACGAGGCCGCCGTCGCCATGACCGCGTCCGCCACTCCGGAGGTCCCGACCCGCCCGTCGGGACCTCCCCGGCGCTATCAGATGTACATCGCCGGGGAGTGGGTCGACGCCCGCAGCGGTGAGGTCTTTGAGACCGTCGATCCCTTCACCGGCGAGCCGTGGGCGGTCGTCCCGCGAGCCGGGCCCGCGGACGTCGACGACGCGGTGCGCGCCGCCCGCCGTGCCTTCGACGACGGCCCGTGGCGGCGGACGACCGCCGCCCAGCGCGGGCGGATGATGCGCCGGCTGGGCGAGCTGATCGCCGAGCGCGCCCGCGAGGTGGCCCTCGTCGAGAGCATCGACAACGGCAAGCTGATTCGGGAGATGGAGGGCCAGTTGCGCGGCCTGCCCGACTACTACGAGTACTTCGCGGGGGCGGCCGACAAGGTGGGCGGCGAGACGATCCCGGCCGATAAGGCCAACTTCTTCATCTACACGGTGCGCGAGCCCGTCGGGGTCGTGGGCGCCATCACTCCGTGGAACTCGCCGGTGCTGCTCATGACCTGGAAGCTGGCGCCGGCGCTCGCCGCCGGCTGCACGTTCGTCGTCAAGCCGGCCGAGCAGGCTCCCGCGTCGACGCTGGAGTTCGCCAAGCTCATCGACGAGGCGGGCTTTCCGCCCGGCGTGTTCAACGTCGTCACCGGCTTCGGGGCGCAGGCGGGGGCGCCGCTGGCCGAGCACCCCGGCGTCGACAAGGTCGCGTTCACGGGGTCGACCGCCGTGGGCTCGAGCGTCATGGCCGGAGCGGCGAAGCACCTCGCCCACGTCAGCCTCGAGCTCGGCGGCAAGTCGCCGAACATCGTGTTCGCCGACGCCGATCTCGAGGCGGCGGTCAACGGGATCGTGGCCGGCATCTACGCCGCCACCGGCCAGACGTGCATGGCCGGCTCGCGGCTGCTCATCGCCGACGAGGTCTACGACGAGGTGGTGCAACGCGTTGCCGAGCGAGCCGGCTCGGTGCGCCTCGGCGATCCGCTCGCCGCCGACACCGAGATGGGCCCCGTCGCCTTCGCGGCGCACCGCGACAAGGTGGAGTCGTTCATCGCCGGAGCTCGGGCCGACGGGGCGCGGCTGCTCAGCGGCGGCGGCCGGCCGGCGGCGCCGGAGCTGGCCGGCGGCTTCTTCGTCGAGCCGACGCTGTTCGGCGATGTCGAGAACGGGATGGCGCTCGCGCGCGAGGAGATCTTCGGACCGGTGGCGGCCGCGATCCGCTTCGGCTCCGAGCCCGAGGCGCTGGCGCTGGCCAACGACACCGACTTCGGGCTGGCGGCCGGCATCTGGACGCGAGACGTCCAGCGCGCGCACCGCATGGCGCTCGGCGTCCGCGCCGGGACGGTGTGGGTCAACTCCTACCGGGCGGTCGGGCCGATGGCCCCGTTCGGTGGCTTCAAGGCCTCCGGGCTCGGCCGCGAGAACGGCCTCGAGGCGCTGCGCGAGTACACCGAGTCAAAGACGGTGTGGATCGAGCTGACCGGGGCCACCCGGGACCCGTTCAATCTCGCCTGAGCGGGGCGGGGGGGCCGGGCACACGCTTTAGCATCCGGTTGAGCTGTGAGCTGCGGCACTTAACCCGCGATCGAACGTACGTACGGTGAGGGAGTGGATATTTGCACCCTCAACGATGGCCGTCAGGTCGCGATCCGGCCGATCGGCCCCGACGATCACGAGCGGCTGCGCGCTTCGCACGCACGGTTGTCCCCGGAGTCGCGCTACCGGCGCTTTCTCGCCACCAAGCCCGAGCTCACCTCGGCCGACGCCCGGTACCTCGTCGAGATCGACGGCTCCGATCACCTCGCGATCGTGGCCACCGAGCCCGACGAGCCCGACGAGCCGATCGTGGCTGTGGCTCGCTACATCCGTCTCCCCGACGATCCCGAGGCTGCGGAGTACGCGATCGTGGTCGGAGATGACTACCAGCGCCAGGGACTGGCCACCGAGCTGATGACGCGCCTCGCCCACGCGGCGGCCGCCCGCGGCATCAGGCGCTTCCGGGCCACGATGCTCGCCGACAACATCGCCATTCAGCGGGTGAGCGCCAACGTGGCCGCCGGCCCGCTCAAGCGCCGGCAGGTCGGCTCGGTGTCCGAGGTGGAGATCGAGCTGGCGGCGGCCGGCGACGCGGCGACCACCCCCGCGGCCGCCCGCGCGTCGGGCGCCGCATCGACAGCGCCGGCGAGAATCGCGGCGCGCGCCGGACGCTGATCGACCGCGTCTCGAGGCGCGGTCCGGCGGTTCAGAGGACGAGCGTCTGGCCGTGGCGCCGCAGCCAGCGCACGTGCTCGCGATAGTCCGGGCAGTAGTTGTGCAGCAGGGCCCAGAACCGGGGCGAGTGGTCGAGCACCTCAAGGTGACAGACCTCGTGCCACACGACGTAGTCGAGCACCGGCTCGGGAGCGAGCAGCAGCCGCCAGTTGAAGCTCATCGCGCCGCTGCGTGAGCAGCTCGCCCACCGCGTCCGCTGGCCGCGGATCGAGAGCTGCGTGTACGTCGTGCCCGCCCGATCGCACGCGGACTGAAGCCGCGGTTCGATCTCGTCGCGAGCGGCTCGCCGGTACCAGCGTTCCAGCGCGGGGGCGCGCGCCCCGCCCGCCGGCGCCAGCAGCTCGTCGCCGCGCCGGTGCACACGGGTCCGGCCGGGCTCGGCGCGCACCGTCAGCAACCGGCCGAGGTACGGCACGGCGTCGCCGCGCGCCGTCACCGTCTCCCGGGCTCTCTCCAGCTCGGCGAGCCGGCGTCCGATCCACGGTCCGAGCTCGCGCACGGCGGCCGCGGCCTCGCGCTCGGCGGCGCGGCGCGGGAGCACCACCTCCACGCCCCGTGCGGCGTCGACGGTCACCCGGACACGCCGCGCGCGCTCGGAGCGTCTGACCGTGTAGTCGATTGGCGCCATCGTGCGACACAGTACGGTCAGGCCCCGACATGCCCTCGTTCCCCGACCTCGGGCCACCGCTGCGCGGCCCCATCGCCCAGCTGCGCGCCGTCGCCGAGCGAGACATCCCCGAGGTGCTGATCGCCTATCAGGACGATCCGCGGCTGGCGCCATCGCTGGGCCTCGAGCGACCGCCGAGCGGGGCCGAGCTGGGGCGCCGCGTCGAGGCCGAGGCCGGCGAGCGCGCCGCGGGAGCCGGGGCATGGCTGACGATCCTCGACGGCGCGGACGGCTCTGACGTGTGCCGGGGACAGGTGGAGGTCTCGGATGTCGACTCCGACCATCTGCGCGCCGGGCTGAGCATCTGGGTGGCGCCGGCCCAGCGCGGGCGCGGTCTCGGCGCCGGGGCGCTCGCGCTGGCCGGACGGTGGCTGCTCGAAGTCTGCGGGATGATGCGCGTCGAGCTGCATGTGGCACCCGACAATCTGGCTCTGGTCCGGGCGGCGGAGAACGCCGGGTTCGTCGCCGAGGGCATCCTGCGCGGCTACCGCCGTCAGCGCGGCCGGCGGATCGACGCCGCCGTGCTGTCGCTGGTCGGCGACGATCTCGGGGATCGGCCGGCGTGAGGCAGTGGCGAGTGCCGCTTCCGCCGGGCGTGCGCCCGCCGTTCGAGGTCTACGTCAACGGCGTGCGCCAGGAGCTCGGCACCGACTACCGCGTGGCCGCCGGCGAGCTCGTCTTCGACCGCGAGCTGGTTCGTCAGAAGCTCAGCGGCTGGGCGTGGTTCATGGGCTTCTGGGGGATCGGGACCTACAAGCGCAACGACGAGATCGACATCCGCTACGAGCTCGACGGCCGCCCGATGGTCGCTCCCGCCGGCGAGATCATCCCGCCCGACTAGCTCCGACGACCGCCTCACGGGCCGCCCACGGCCGGTGGACCTTGAGCGCGGACAGGATGGCGCGCGTGGCGTGCGAGCGATTGAGGGTGTAGAAGTGGATACCGGGGGCGCCCCGGGCCAGAAGCTCGGCGCACTGCAGGGTCGCGTAGGAGACGCCGAGCTGCAGCACCGCCTCGGGATCATGGGAGCGCCACTCCAGCGCTTCGAGCAGGGTCTGCGGGATCGTCGCTCCGCACATGCCGGTGATCGTCTTGATCTGCCTCAGGTCCGTGATCGGCATCACGCCCGGCAGGATCGGGACCTCGATGCCCGCGGCGCGCGCCTCGTCGACGAAGTGGAAGTAGAGCTCGTTGTCGAAGAACAGCTGGGTGACGAGGAACGAGACGCCGTTGTCGACCTTCTCCTTGAGGAAGCGCAGATCATGGGCGAGGTCGGGTGCCTCGGGATGGATCTCGGGGAAGCACGCGCCCCCGACGCACAGGTTCGGATACTCGCTGCGGATCAGGCCGGCCAGCTCGGTCGAGTAGCTCAGGCCGCCCGGGTGCGCCGCCCAGTCGGTCTGCCCGCGCGGGGGATCGCCGCGCAGCGCCAGGATGTTCTCGATCCCGGCCGCGCTCATGTCGTCGACGATCTCCTGCAGCTCCTCGCGCGTGGACCCGACGCAGCTGAGATGCGCCATCGCCTCGATCCCGAGCTCCTGCTTGATCCACTTGGTCAGCTCGAGCGTCCGGCCGCGTGAGCTGCCGCCGGCGCCGTAGGTGACCGACACGAAGTCCGGGGACAAGGCCCGGAGGGACTCGAGGGCGAGCCCGAGGACTCGCTCTCCGGCGTCTGACTTGGGGGGGAAGAACTCGAACGAGAAGAGGGGCTCGTCGGCCTCGGCGATGATCTGATCGATGCGCATGACGCCAGCCTACCAACCTTGACACAGATGTGTCAAGGTTGAGTTCGCGCCTGGCGCTCGCGCTTGGCGCGGTACATGTCGGCGTCGGCGCGGGCGAGCAGGCTGGCGGGGTCATCTCCGTCGCGCGCGACCGCGTGCCCGATGCTCAGTTGCGGCTCGCGGCGCCGGCCCTCGAGCTCGAGCGGCGCGGCGACCGCCTCCCCGAGCCGCTGGGCGATCGCCTCCAGATCGGCCGCGTCGGCGAGGTCCGGGCACATCACGACGAACTCGTCGCCGCCGAACCGGCAGACCACGTCGGCCCCGCGGCCCGACTGGCGCAGGCGCTGCGCGACGGCGCGCAGCAGCGCGTCGCCGGCGGGGTGGCCGAGGCGATCGTTGACGGTCTTGAGCCCGTCGACATCGCAGAACAGCAGGCCCAGGGGGCGTCCCGAGCGCTCCCGTCCGCGCAGGGCCAGCCACAGCGAGTGCTCGAAGTACGTGCGGTTGACGAGGCCGGTCAGCGGGTCGGTGATGGCCAGGCTGTGCAGCTGCTTGTAGGCGGCCGCGAGCCTGATCGACTGGTCGCGCATCTCGAGCAGAACCCCGACCTGCCGTGCCAGCGCCGTCAGCCCGGCCAGGGCGCGGGGACTCAGCTCGCGAGGGCCGGTCGTATCGGCGACGCACAGCGAACCGACCGCCAGACCGTCGCCGGTGACGACCGCCGCCCCGGCATAGAAGCGCAGCCCGGGATCGCCCACCACCTGGGGGTTGTCGGCCCACCGCGGATCCTTGAGGGTGTCGGGGACGACGAGCATGCCGTCGGTCTCCTGGATCGTCTGAGCGCAGAACGAGGCGGCGCGCGGCGCCTCGGAGCTCTCGAGCCCGATCAGCGCCTTGCCCCACTGCCGGTCGGCGTCGACGAAGTTGATGATCGCGATCGGCGTGTCGCAGATGGCGGCGGCGACGGCGACGATGTCGTCGAAGGGCCGCTCGGGGGGTGTGTCGAGGATTTCGAGCTGATAGAGGGCGGCCAGCCGCGCGCGCTCGTCGGCAGCCGTAGTCGACTGGTCGTCTACCACGGCGTCCGTCGCCCCATCAAGCTGCCTCAAAGCCCCGGAAACCACGGCGCGGCAACCTACATCAAGCCCTGAGGCCCGGCAAGCGCGGCTGCGTAATTGCGCTGTCAGACGTGCGCCCAGCGCTCAACATCGCCGTCGCGCTGCGCCCGCACCCGTCCCGCCCGCTGCAGATGGACGAGATAGCTCATCGTCTGCGTGATCAGCCAGTTGGCGTTCTCGAAGCTGAGCTCCTGGCCATAGATCTCGGGCACGAGTTGGACGGCCGTCCGGGGTTCCCCGTGGACGGCCGCCGCTGTCGCCTCCAGGCGCTCGGCGACGAGCCGGCGGTTGCCCTCGATGTGTCCGGGCACGTCGACGAACGGTTTGCCGTGGCCCGACAGCGCCAGGCGCGCGTCGAGCCCGTCGATCCGGTCCAGCGAGGCGAGAAACTCGCCGACCGGATCCGGTGTGTAGCCATAGTCGTAGTAGAGCGAGATCCGCCCCAGGACATGGTCGCCGGAGATCAGCAGGCGGCGCTCGGGCTGGTAGAGGCAGATGTGCGAGGGGGCGTGGCCGGGGGTCTCGTACGTCGTCCAGGTGCCGAGGTCGGTGTCGATCGTGACGCCGTCGACGAGCTCGCGGTCGGCATCGATCGCGGCGGCGAGCCCGGAGGGCATCTCCTTGGCCTGCTCGGTGTAGGTCTCGATCGCGGCCGCCGAGACGCCGCTCTGGCGGGCCACCTCCAGACGGCGCGCGAGCGCCGCCTCGGGGTCGTCGAGTCGATCGCGGCCGTGGGCGCTCGCCGGGTGCATCCACATCTCGCAACCCGCGCGCTGCACGACCGTGGCCGCCTCGCCCCAGTGATCGGTGTGGGCATGGGTGATGACCAGCAGACGCACCTGCTCGAGGCGGAGGTTGACCATCTCCAGCGCGCGTTCCAGCTGAGCCAGCGAGCCGGGGCCGTGGTACCCGCAGTCGACGAGCACGATGCCCGAGCCGGCGGCGATCGCCCACGCGTTGCCGTGAGGGACGCCCGGCCACGGCAGCGGCAGGCGCAGGCGCCACAGTCCCGGCAGGACCCGTTCTCCCCGTCCCAGCTCGCGCCTGACCGCCATCGACACGCACCATATTGGCGACGCGTAGACTGCGCGGATTCCATGGCCTCGACCGCCGAGATCGCCAAGCGGTACTTCGCCGCGCTCTCCGCCCACGACCTCGACGCGGCCACGGCCTGCTGGCGCCCGGATCGATCGACCGCCTCGTCGGCAACGAGGAGCTGGTGGCGCCCGACGGGGTCCGAACGTACTTCGCCGAGCTGTTCGACGCGTTCCCGGACTTCGCGCTGCAGGTCGTCGAGCTGACGACCTACCGGGCCCGCACGGCGGTGCGCTGGCGCGCCACCGGCACGTTCGCCGGACCGGGCACCTTCCAGGGCTTCACGGCCAACCACCGCCGGATCGACATCGAGGGATGCGACGTCTTCACCGTCTCCGACGAGCAGATCGTGCACAACGACGCGTTCATCGACACCGGCGCAATCGCGCGCCAGCTCGGCTTCCTGCCGCCCGCGCGCTCCCCGGCCCAGGCCCGGCTGGCCAGGCTCGCCAACCTCCGCACCCGGGTCGCGCTCGCCGTCCACGGGGCCGAGACCGAGCGGATCGCCGACGGGGTGTGGGTCGTGCGCGGCGGCTTTCCGATGAAGACGATGAACGTGTACCTGATCGAGGACGGTGACGGGGTGACCGTGTTCGACGCTGGGATCTCCGCGATGGGGGACGCGCTGCGCGCGGCCTGCGCGCGCCTGGGGGGCGTCCGGCGGGTCGTGCTCGGCCACGCCGACGCCGACCATCGCGGGGCTGCGCCCGCTCTCCAGGCCCCGGTGTACTGCCATCCCGCCGAGCGGCCGGCCGCCGAGTCCAGCGACGCGTTTCGCGACTACTGGGATCTCGCCAAGCTCAAGGCCTACGTCCGCCCGGCCTACCTGCGGATGCTGCCGGCGTGGGACGGCGGGGCCACGCCGGTGGCGGGCACCGTGACCGAGGGCGACGACGGTGGCCGGCTTCCGGGTCGTCGAGCTGCCCGGTCACGCCCCCGGGCTGATCGGCCTCTACCGCGAGTTTGACCGCCTCGCCCTCGTCTCGGACCTCGTCTACACGATCGATCCCCAGACCGGGCGCAAGGGAGCCCCGCGGATTCCGCATCCGGCGTTCGACGCCGACACCGAGCAGGCGCGGGCGTCGATCCGCAAGCTCGCCGAGCTCGGACCGTCGATCGTGTGGGCGGGGCACGCCGATCCGGTCACCGGCGATGTCGTCGGCCAGCTACACCAGGCTGCCGCGGCACCCCTCTGACGCAGTGGGTCGCCGCCACCGACAGCGCGAGAAGCTGACCGCGCCCGTCTCCGCGTACACCGACGCCGAGGGCAACGTCCTGGCTCTGCGTGGCGCCCTGACCCCGGCCACCCGCCGCGCCTACGCCGACACGCTGAGCGGAGGGCTCAACCGGGAGGACGCGCGCGCGCGAGCGATCGAGCTGCTGTTCGAGCGCCTGGCCGCCGGATGGACGATCGCCGGGCTGGAGTCGACCCGCCAGAAGGAGCTGATCGGCCGCTACCGGATGGCGACCGCGGCCGAGCGCGAGTTCGTGCTTCAGTCGATGCGCGCCCACCTCGCCGAGCACTTCCCCGACATGGAGGCGCCGTGACCGCGGGCGGGTCAGAGCCGAATGCGGACACGTTCGCGCAGCTGCTGTGCGACTGGTGCCTCGAGGTGTCGCCCGGACAGCAGGTGCTCGTCGCGTCCACGACCCTGGCGGCCCCGATCCTGCGCGCCGTGCACCGGGCGATCCTGGAGCGTGACGCGTGGCCGGGCATGCGGATCGCGCTGCCCTCCCAGGGCGCGGACTTCTATCGCCACGCCACCGAGCGCCACCTCGACGGCTTCGCGCCCGCCGACCTGGCCGAGCTCGAAGCGACCGACTGCACGTTGTCGATCGACGCCCCCGCCAACACGGCCGCGCTCGCCGACGTCGACCCGGCGCTCATCGCCCGCGCCGCGGTCGCCCGCGCGCCGCTGCGCGAGGTCCGGATGGCCCGGCGCTGGTGCGGCACGATCTGGCCGACCCCCGCGCTCGCCCAGCTGGCCTCGATGTCCGACGCGGCGTACGCGCAGTTCGTCACCCGGGCGCTGTTTCTCGATCGGCCCGACCCGGTCCGGGCGTGGCGGGAACTGAGCGCTGACCAGGCTCGGCTGGCGCAGCGATTGAGCAGCGCTCGCGAGGTCCGCATCGAGGCCGACGGCACCGACATCACCCTCGACGTGACCGGCCGCACCTGGATCAACTCCGACGGCCGGCGCAACATGCCCTCGGGCGAGGTGTTCACCGGACCGCACGAGCACTCGGCCACCGGGACGATCCGCTTCACCGTGCCGACGGGCCCGCGCGGAGTGACGGTGACCGGGGTGCAGCTGCGCTTCGAAGCGGGCGAGGTCGTCGCGTTCAGCGCCGAGCGCGGCGAGGACTACCTGCGCGCGGCGCTGGACACCGACCCGGGGGCACGCTTCCTCGGTGAGCTCGGCATCGGCACCAACGCCGGCATCGACCGGCCGACCGGCCACATCCTGCTCGACGAGAAGATGGCCGGCACGGTGCACCTCGCGCTCGGGCGCTCGTATCCCGAGACGGGCGGCACGAACGTCTCGGCCCTGCACTGGGACCTCATCTGCGATCTGCGAGACGGGGGCCGGATCAGCGCCGACGGCGAGCCGGTCGTGCGCGACGGCGCGCTGCTCACATCCGCTTAACCGGAGCGCTCCGCGCGGTGAGCTAGCGTGATGGCGCGTATGCCGCGTCGCACGAAGATCGTCGCCACCATCGGACCCGCCTCCCAGGACATGGAGACGCTCACGCGGATGGTCGACGCCGGCCTCGATGTGGCCCGGCTGAACTTCTCTCACGGCAACCGCGAACTGCACGCCGAGAACGCCGAGCGCGTGCGTGCCGCCTCGGCCGCCGCCGGCCGCCAGGTGGCGATCCTCCAGGACCTGCCCGGGCCCAAGCTGCGGATCGGAACCCTGCGCGACGGCATCGCCGAGCTCAAGCCGGGCGAGAAGCTCGTCCTGATGTGCGGCTCCCACGACGAGGGCGACGGCGAGCGGATCCCCGTCTCCTGGGGCGGCCTCGCCGAGGCGGTCGATCCCGAGGACGTCATCTACCTGGCCGACGGCGCCATCCGCCTGCGCGTCAAGAACGTCCGCGCCGGCGATTGCGAGATCGACACCGCGGTTGAGGTCGGCGGCACCGTGGCCACCCGGCAGGGTCTGAACATCCCCGGCTCCACCCGCGGCCTGGCGGCGGTCCCCGAGGAGGATCTCGACATGCTGCGCTTCGGCGAGTCGATTGGCGTCGACATCGTCGCGCTGTCGTTCGTGCGCTCCGCCGAGGACGTCGAGACCGTGCGCGGCCGCACCCGGCTGCCGCTGATCGCCAAGATCGAGAAGCCCCAGGCGGTCGATGCGGCCGAGGAGATCATCCGCGCCGCCGACACGGTGATGGTGGCCCGCGGTGACCTCGGCATCGAGCTGCCGATCGAGGACGTCCCGATCGTTCAGAAGCGACTGCTGCGCCTCGCCGGGCGCCTCGCCCGTCCGTCGATCACCGCCACCCAGATGCTCGACTCGATGGTCTCATCCTCGCGCCCCACGCGGGCGGAGGCGACCGATGTGGCCAACGCGATCCTCGACGGCACCGACGCCGTCATGCTCTCCCAGGAGACGGCGATCGGCAACTATCCCGTCGAGGCGGTCGAGATGATGGCGGCGATCGCCGAGCGCACCGAGACGACGCTGCCCTACGCCACGTGGAACGAGGAGCGCGTGCGGCGCGACGCGCGCGATCCCGCGTACACGATCGCCTACAGCGCCTGCGCCGCGGCCCGCGACCTTGACCTGGCGGCGCTGGTCATTCCCACGCTGTCGGGGCGCTCGGCGCGGCTGATCTCCGCCCACCGTCCCAACGTGCCGATCTACTGCCTGTCGCCCGGCAAGGAGACGGTGCGCCGCTGCGGCCTCATGTGGGGAGTCCAGGCGGCGTCGATCGCTCGCCACGAGGTCACCGAGGAGCTGATCGCGGCCTCGGCACGCCGGGTCGTGGAGCTCGGCTGGGTCAAGCCCGGCCAGCGCGTGGGGATCACGGCCGGGCTGCCGAGCGGCCGGCCCGGGACGACCAGCCTGTTCCAGGTGCAGGAGGTCTAGGGTCCCCGCCGGCGCCCCGCCGGTCGGCGGAAACCGGCGGCTTGGACAGACGTTCGAGCGTGGCTACGCGGCGGCGCGCCCGTAGAACTCGGCCTCTTGGCGGCCGAGCTCGGTGAAGGGCGGGTCGTCGTAGAACCACTCCCGCGCGATCCGGTGGAAGTTGCCGCGGGCGTGCAGCTGGGAGAGGACCGCGAGGGTCAGCACCTCCATGCGCCGCCCGAAGATGTGGTCGGGCGGGGCCGACTCCTGGCGCAGGTAGCCGAAGTACTCCGAGCGCGGATCCGACATGTCGATCAGGACCTGGGTCGCGTACTCGGGCGTCAATTCGATCTCGCGGTCGGCCGTGTACCAGGACGTGGCGGCCTGGAAATGGGCGAGCACGCGGTCGGGGTTGAACTTCGTGGGATCGCGGAAGAAGCCGACCTCGGTCCCCAGTCGCATGATCGTCTCGGTGTCGCCCTCGATGATCGCCCGGGCGACGTTGATCTCCAGGTCCACCGTCCCGGGCGGCATCCGCTTGAACAGCCCGAAGTCAAAGAACGCCATCCGCCCGTCGTCGAGGAGCATCGAGTTGCCCGGGTGCGGGTCGCCGGAGAACTGGCCGTGGCGATACAGACAGCTGAAGTAGAAGCGGAAGATCATCTCGGCGATCCGATCGCGCTCGTCCTGGGGGCGGGTCTTCAGCTCCTCGAAGCCGGCCCCGTGCACGTATTCGGAGACCATGATCCGCTCGTGCGAGAGCGAGGTCACGACGTCCGGGATGACGATGAACGGGTGATCGCGGAAGATCCGCGCCAGCGCGCGCTGGTTCTGGGCCTCGAGCTCGTAGTCGAGCTCCTCGCCGATCCGCGAGCGGATCTCCTCGCCGATCGCCTTGGGATCCATCCCGGGCGCGATCCGCTTGGCCAGGCGCAGGATCAGGCCGAGGTTCTGCATGTCGGCGCGCACGGCGGCGGCGACGCCCGGGTACTGGACCTTGACCGCGACCTCCCGACCGTCGTGCAATCGGGCGCGGTAGACCTGGCCGATCGAGGCGGCGGCGATCGGCTCCTCGTCGAACTCGTCGAACACCTCGCGCAGCGGCTCGCCGAGCTCGTCGACGATCACCCGGCTCATGTCCTTGAAGGTGACCGTGGGCGCGGCGTCGCGCAGCCTGGCCAGCTTGCGCTGGAACTCCTCGCGGTACTCCTCGGGCACGAGGCCGACGTCGAGGAACGACATGACCTGGCCGATCTTCATCGCCGCGCCCTTCATCGTTCCCAGCGCGTCGACGATCTGCTCGGCGGCTTCGATGTGGCGTTTCTCCAGCGCGACGCTGCGCCCCTCCTCGGAGCGTGCCACGTTGGCCGCGCGCGTGCCCGCCTGACGGATCGCCTGTCCTGCTGCCAGCCCACCGATCTTGGCCGTGCGCCCCACGCGCGAGGTGGGGATCTTGTCCTTGGCCACTGGGAACGAGTCTAGTGAACCACCGGTAGCCGACCGCTACGCGGCCTGCTGGACCCGCGAGCCGGGCACGATGTCATCCGCGCCGTCGGGCCATCGCACCCAGGCCTTGTGCCCGCCGTCGTAGTCGTCGCCGAGGAGGATGAGCGTCGCCGGCTCGCCGAGCGCCGTGCAGTCGGCCGAGCCCTCGGGGTCGACGCCGCGCCAGATCCGCACGAAGCGGTTGTGCTCCAGCTCGTCGGCGACCGTCGTCGGATCGGTGTGGCCGGGATGGATGCGCGTCGCCGGGGGCAGGGCGAGCAGCTTGTCCATGATCGAGGACTTCAGGTCCGCGTACGACGTGGAGTCCGGCGCCCGCACGCCCCCCACCGAGCCCTTGAACAGGGTGTCGCCGGTGAACACGTCGGTGCCGTCGATGAGCAGCGACAGCATCCCCGAGGTGTGACCGGGAGTGTGGATCGGCTCGACCGTCAAGGCGCCGGAATGGATCGTCTGCCCCTCGGCCATCGTGTCCGTCGCCTGCTCTACGAACGGCCGCTCGCGCTCGTGGATGAGCACCGGCGTGCCCGGATGGGCCCGCAGGACCGCCTCCAGGTCGGCGATGTGATCGTGGTGGTGGTGGGTGAGCAGGACATGCGTGAGATCAAACTGGCCGCGGTTGAGGTACTCCAGCAGCGGCGCCACGGGGCCTCCCGCGTCGACCATCACCGCGCTGCCGCCCAGCTCGTCGGCGACGACATACGTGTTCGACAGCCATTGGTCGCTCATCGAGCGTTCGACGATCATGCTGCGAGCTTATCGGGGTAGCCTGCTCAGATATGAGCCTCATTCATACCTGCTACCGCATCCTCGACATCGATCGTTCCGTCGAGTTCTACAAGGCACTCGGGTTCGACGAGGTCCGCCGCGTGCCGATCCGCGACGAGGCGATCAACGTCTTCATGAACCTGCCCGAGGACGGCGAGAACCCTCGCTTGGAGCTCACGCACAACTTCGATCAGACCGAGCCCTACGACCTCGGTACCGGCTACGGGCACATCGCGATCACCACCCCGGATCTCGACGGGACCCTGGGCCAGCTCGCCGAGCAGGGCATCGAGCCCGAGAAGCCGCCCTACACGATCCGCGACGGCGGCAACCGGCTGTGCTTCGTGCGCGATCCCGACGGCTATCGCATCGAGCTGATCGAGCGGGGGAGCTGAGCCGGCCGTGGTCGACACGGCGACAATGGGCAAGCTGCTCGAGCGCTTCGCGCAGGGCGTCGCCGCCCACGACCGCGAGAACCCCGATCACACCAGCTGGGGGATCGGTATGGCCCACTTCGACATCGAGCGTCTCGGGCTCGAGGAGGGCGAGGAGATCCTCCCCGGCATCGTGCTCCAGGCCGACGGCGGCGTGACCGGCAACTTCCGGGTGCTCTGCGACGGCCAGCACGACGGCGCGGGCGAGATGGAAGAGGAGGAGGTCGTCGACGCGGTCGCCTCCGAGGAGATCGGCGAGCCTGTCTACGTCGACGGCGGCGGTCAGCCGCCCCCGGTCAAGCCCCCGCTCTGAGCGCCACGCGCCCGGCCAGCCACTGAATCGTCGGACAGCGGAGGCCGTGGCGGGCGCCGGCCCGCAGGACGGCGCCGGCGATGGCGTCGAGCTCGGGCTCGCGGCCGGCGGCGATGTCGCGCTGCATCGACGAGCCCAGCCCGTCCGGCGCGGATTCCAGCTCGGCGGTCGTCGCCGCCGGGTCGAGCGTCGCCCCCTCGGCGGCGGCCACCTGGGCGGTCTCGGCGACGGCGTTGTCCAGCGCCGAGCGCCACCGCGGATCGGAGCGCACGAACCCGAGCGGGTGATCCGACGCGCTCGTCGTCAGGGCAAGGGGGCACAGGCGCATCAGCTTTGACCACATGACGTTGGCCTCGGAGTCCCCGGTGCGAG
This sequence comes from uncultured Solirubrobacteraceae bacterium, assembly GCA_963744845.1. GTDB lineage: Bacteria > Actinomycetota > Thermoleophilia > Solirubrobacterales > Solirubrobacteraceae > Palsa-465. Next base: position 99,828 of record CAVUVE010000001.1, on the reverse strand, counting down.
TCGCGATCCCCGCCCGCTCGAGCGAGGCGGCGAGCGCCGCCACATCCGGCCTGGACCCCGCGATGTCGATGCGGGCGCCGGGGCTCGTCTGGACGATCTCGCCGGGGCGTGGGCGATCGGACTCGATCCGGATCACCGCCGCGACCACCCGCTCGGCGCCGAAGCGCTCGCGCAGCAGCGCCAGGTGCTCGATGCCGTTGAGCAGCGGGATCACGAGGCCGGGCGCGGCGTCGACGTGGCTGAGCGCCGGCTTCAGGCCGGTGGCCTTGGTGGCGACGAGCAGGACGTCGACCGGCTCGGTCAGCGCAGAGACGACGTCCGGGTGGGCGACGAAGTTGCCCAGGGCGGCGCTGCGGACGGTCAGGCCGGTGAGGGTCAGCGCGCTCGCCGCGGGCTCGCGGGCCACGACGACGACGTCCTCGCCGGCGCGCGCGAGCGCCGCGGCAACGAAGCCGCCCACCCCGCCGGGGCCGAGCACGGCGATGCCCGGCACCCGTCAGGCCTCCCGCTGGCCGCGCCGCTTGGCCCGGACGTCGGCCCCGGCCTGTTTCATCGCCGCCCGACCCTGCCGTCCAACCTCCTTCCACGCGGCCCGCGCCTGGCGCATCGCCCGGACGACCTCGGCCCGGGTCAGATCGGCGGCGTGGGCGACGTCCTGGGCCTGGCGCTTGGCGCGCGCGCCGAGGGCCAGCAGGCTGAACGACCACAGCCCCGTCTCCAGCAGCCGGGCGGCGCGCTCCAGGTCGCCGGTGGTCGCGTCGTGCAGCGCCTGCCCGCGCAGGCCCTCGCGGATGTGGCGGACCTGGGACTGCGTGGCGACCTCGGCGAGACCGGCCAGCGCCCGTCCGGCCACGGTCGGCTCAGGATCACGAGGGTCGACCCCGGCCTGGGCGGCCAGCTCGTCGCGCGCCACCGTCGCCAGCCGGTCGTGAAGCTCCAGCCACGCGGCGCGCAGCGCCGGAGTGCCCTCGATCATCGCCACGAACGCGGGGATGAAGCCCACGAGCTCGTCGGGCGCCTGCTCGTAGCGCTCCATGTCGTCCTTGATCGCGCGTACCACCGCCTCGGTGAGTGTTTCCTCGGGCCCGCGCTCGCGCAGCGCTCGGGCGAGCGCCTCCACCGACTCGTCGGCGTTGTCGAGGACCATCGACTCCTTGGTCGGGAAGTAGTTGTAGATCGTCTTCTCCGAGACGCCGACCCGGTCGGCGACCTCGGCGACGCGCACGTTGTCGAAGCCGCGGGTCGCGAACATCGCCGTTGCGGCGTCGGAGATCAGCTGCCGGGTGAGCCGGCGCTTGCGCTCGCGCAGACCTTCATTGGGTTGGCGGGAGCGATGCCAGGCCTCCTGAGCTCGCCGGGTCAAGCGCATGACCTCGGCGATCGTGTCGCCCATCTCGTCGGAGATCAGGCGATGCAGGACGTCGTCGTCGGCAAGGTCAGGGAGGGCTTCGTCGGTGTCCATCGCTCAGTTGGGCAGCCGGGATCGGTCTATCTCAGGATACCGGCCAACATACACTTGCAGAATCATTTCAGTAACTGTAGATTTACGGCCAATGACTGAACGAGCCATACACACCAAAGCCCTGACCAAGCGGTTCGGGTCGTTCCTCGCCGTCGACGACCTCGATCTCGACGTCGACGACGGGACCGTCGTGGCGCTGCTCGGGCCCAACGGCGCCGGCAAGACGACGACCGTGCGGATGCTGGCCACCCTGATCGCACCCGACGCCGGGTCGGCGCGCGTCGCCGGCTACGACGTGGCGCGCGACCCCGTCCGCGTGCGCGAGCGGATCTCCCTGACCGGGCAGTTCGCCGCCCTCGACAAGCACCTGACGGCGCGCGAGAACCTCGTGTTGATGGCCCGCCTGCGGGGCCGCAGCAATCGCGCGGCCCGGGCCGTCGCCGACGAGCTGCTGGAGCGCTTTGACGGCGTCGAGTTCCGCGATCGGCTCGTCAAGCAGCTGTCGGGCGGCGAGCGGCGCCGCGTCGACCTGGCCGCCGGCCTGATCGACCGCCCCCATGTGCTCGTCCTCGACGAGCCGACGACCGGGCTTGACCCGCGCAGCCGCCAGGTGGTGTGGACGACGATCCGCGAGCTCGTCGACGAGGGCGTCACCCTCCTGCTGACCACGCAATACCTCGAGGAGGCCGACGCGCTGGCCGATCGCGTCGTTCTCATCGACCACGGCCGTGAGGTGGCCGCCGGAACCCCGGCCGCGCTCAAGGCCCAGGTCGGACAGCAGCGCGTCGACGTCGTCGCCGCCGACGCGGCCGGCTTCGAGCGGCTGCGCGCGGTGCTCGAGAGCCGCTTCGAGGTCACGCCGCTTGACCAACCGCGCACGATCTCGGTGGCCGCGCCGCACGAGACGGCCGACCTGGAGCAGGTGGCGGGCGCCATCCGCGCGGCCGGCATCGCGGTCGATGAGATCGCTCTGCGCCGTCCCACCCTTAACGACGCCTTCCTCGCCCTCACCGGCCACCCGGTCGGGCCCGACCCGGCCGATGTCGCCGATCAGGAGGTGGCTGCATGACCACGATCGCCGCCCCGCGCGCCCCCGACGGTCCGCTCTGCACGGGTGGACCGATCCGCTTCGTGCGCGACACCGCGCTGCTCACCGGGCGCAGCCTGCGGGCCATCCCGCGCGTGCCCGAGCGGCTGCTCGACGTCACGATCCAGCCGATCGTCTTCATCCTGCTCTTCCTGTACGTGTTCGGCTCGGCCATTCACGTCCACGGCATCAGTTACAAGGACTACCTGTTTCCGGGGATCCTCGGCCAGTCGCTGGCCTTCGGGGTGATCGGGGCGGGCACGGCCACGGCGAGCGACATGACCGAGGGCGTGATCGACCGGTTTCGCTCGATGCCGGTCAGCCGGCTCTCGATCATCAGCGGCGAGGTGATGGGCCAGGTCTGCGAGCAGGTCCTGGGGTTCGTGATCACGCTCGGCTTCGGCCTCGCCCTCGGGTGGAGCCCGCACCTGTCGCTCGCGCACGGGCTCGAGCTCGTCGCCCTGCTCGCGCTCGGGATGCTGGCCTTCACCTGGTGCGGGGTCCTCGTCGGGATGCTCGTGCGCTCGCCCGACGCCGTGCAGGGGATGGGCTTCATCGTGATCCTGCCGCTGACGTTCATGGCCGGCACGTTCGTGCCCATCGCCGGCATGGACGCCATCCCGCGGGCGATCGCCGAATGGGATCCGATCTCGGCGCTCGTGGCCACGGTGCGGTCGTTGACCACGGGCATCCACACCGGCGGTTCCTGGCAGCTCGACCATCCCGAGCTGGCGATGGTCGGCTGGTGCCTGCTGCTCATGGCCGTGTGCATCCCGCTGGCCCTGCGGCGCTTCACCCGCACCGTCGCCGCCTGACCGGAGGCCGAGGCCGTCATCCGCGCGCCGGTACGGTGTAGCGGATGACGGCGACGTCCGGAATTCTCGCCCGCGGGCCATGGCGCCCCGAGGACATCGAGGTCACGTGGCGGACCGAGCCCTACGCGCTGTCGGCCGAGGTCGTCGACGAAGCTGACCGTGCGCTGGCCGCCCTGCGCGAGCGGGGTTCGCCCAGCCACGACGGCCTGGCCGCCCGCCTGCGCGACCACCGAATCCAGGACGGCAAGCTGCTGCTCGAGTGCGAGCCGGTGCGCTGGGCGCTGCGGCTGCTCCCCGGGCACGCCGTCCAGAGCCTGTCGGCGCTGTGCGTCGTGCGCTCGGCCGACGGACGCTGGCTGGCCGGTCGCCGGGCGGCATGGCTGGCGACATGGGCGCGGCGCTGGGCGCTTGGCGCCGCCGGCTCGGTGGAAGTCGACGAGAACCCGGCGCAGACGCTGGTCCGCGAACTGCAGGAGGAGTGGGCGGTGGCGCCCGAGCGCCTCAGCGTCGAGGCCCTGGTGGCGCTCCCGACGGGCATCACGATGCTCGTCGGCATGGCCTGGCTGGCCGAGGGGGCGACCGTCACCCCCGACGCCGAGCACGACGATTTCGCCTGGTGGCCGGCGGACGTGACGCAGTGGCCCGAGCATGCCGACGATCCGCTGCGCCGGACCGCCGAGCTGCTCTCCGCCGAGGGCTGATGCGGTTTGTGACTTTCCGCCGCCTGGAGGTGGCGTCATTCACGCACTCGCTCGTGTACCTGGGGCTGCTGGTGTGCGCGTTCGTCCTCTCCAACCCCCAGCCCGAGACGTTCATCCTCGGCCTCGGCCACGGGGTGATCTGGATCGTCATGTCGCTGGTCTGCATCGCGGCCGCGCGGGCCCACGTGATCCCCTTCTGGCTGGCGGTGACGGTCGCCGTTCTCGGCGGTCTGGGCCCGTTTGCCGGGTCGATCGGTTTTCTGGTGGCCGACCGGCGACGGCTGACGACGACGCAGTAGAGTGGACGCAAGCCACGGATGTCTGTAGAGACCAGCAGAGTGCAAGTCGTAATGCCGGCCATGGGCGACTCCGTCGCCGAGGGCACGGTCCTGGAATGGCATAAGCAGGAAGGCGATTCGATCGCCGTCGACGAGACCCTCGTCGAGATCTCGACCGACAAGGTCGACGCCGAGGTCCCCGCTCCGGTGGCCGGCACGGTGGTCAAGATCCACGCCGCTGAGGGCGACACCGTCACCGTCGGCGACGTCCTCGCCGAGATCTCCACCAACGGCGACGTTCCCGCCGCCCAGGGCTCTGCCAACGGCGGCGGCAACGGCGCGTCGGCCCGGCCCGAGGAGGCCGGACCGGTGTCCGGCGAGTCTCCGCCGGCGACGAAGGCCGAGGCCGTCGCCGGGGCGGCGCAGGAGGCCGAGACCCTCGCCGAAGCCGAGGCGAGCTCCGGGGAGACCGTCGAGATCGTCACGCCCACCGGCGGCGAGTCGGTGACCGAGGGCACGATCCTCGAGTGGTCAGTCAAGGTCGGCGACACGGTGGCCGATGGCGACACCGTCGTCGAGATCTCCACCGACAAGGTCGACATGGAGCTCCCGGCCCCGACCGCCGGCACGATCACCGAGATCCTCGCCGAGGAGGGCGAGACGGTGACCGTCGGCCAGGTGATCGGGCGGATGACCCCGTCCGCATCCGCGCCATCCGCCAAGCCCGCTGAGCCCGCTGAGCGCGCGTCGCAACCGAGCGCGCCCACCAACGGAGCCACGGCCACCAACGGCTCGTCGGCGAACGCCTCGCCGGTCGCCCGGCGCGTGGCCGCCGCCGAGGGCGTCGACCTCACCGGCGTGCAGGGCAGCGCCCGCGGAGGACGGATCACCAAGGCCGATGTCCTGGCCGCCCAGCAGGCCAACGGCGCGACGACGGCGCCGGCCCCGGCCGCGGCGGGAGCGCAGCTGATCAAGGGCAGCGGCGCCGTGCTGGCCCGCTACATGGACCAGAGCCGCTCGATCCCGACCGCCACCTCCTTTCGCACCCTCACCGTCACCACCCTCGATGCCCGCCGCAAGCAGCTCAAGGCGGCCGAGCGCAAGGTCTCCTTCACCCACCTGATCGCCTATGCGATCGCCCGGGTGGGCACCGAGGAGATGCCGGTGATGGCCCACCACTTCGAGGAGCGCGACGGCAAGCCCTACCGGCTCGACGACGGCGCCGTCAACCTCGGCCTCGCCGTCGACGTGGCCAAGAAGGACGGCAGCCGGACGCTGATGGTGCCGGTGATCCGCGACGCCGGCCGGCTGAGCTTCGCCGAGTTCCTCGATGCCTACAACGCCCTCGTCGAGAAGGCGCGCACGAACACCCTGTCGGCCGACGATCTGACCGGCGGCAACGTGACGCTCACCAATCCGGGCGGCATCGGGACGATCGCCTCGGTCCCGCGCCTGATGGTCGGCCAGGGCACGATCGTCGCCACCGGGTCGATCGCCTATCCGGTCGGCCTGGAGCGGATCGGCGCCGCGCTCGGCGCCGAGAAGGTCATGACCATGACCTCGACGTATGACCACCGCATCATCCAGGGCGCCGAGTCCGGGCGCTTCCTACAGCGCATCGAGGCGCTGCTGCAGGGCGAGGAGGGCTTCTACGACGGCGTCTTCTCCGACCTCGGCGTGACCCTGCCCGAGCTGCCCGCGCCCGCCGAGCCCGCGACCGCCGGTGCCGCGCCCGCCGCCGCCCCGGCGGCTCCCGCGGCGCCCGCGGAGGCGACCGGCAAGTCCGCCCAGGACATCGAGGACCTGATGCAGGCCGTCCAGGCGGCCACGTCGCTGATCAAGGCCCATCGGACCCACGGCCACATGGCGGCCCGGCTCGATCCGCTCGGCCGCGAGCCGGAATCGGATCCGTCGCTCGATCCCGGCCCGCTCGGCCTCACGCCGGAGCTGATGGAGCGCATCCCGACCCGGATCCTGCGCGTCTACGTTCCCGGCGAGACGCTCGCCGAGGCCCTGCCGCACCTGCGCGATACCTACTGCGGGACGATCGCCTACGAGATCGAGCACATCGCCTCCGGCCGCCAGCGGCTGTGGCTGCGCGAGGCGATCGAGTCCGGCCAGTTCCGGACCCCGCTGACCAACGCCGAGCAGAAGGCATTGCTCAAGCGCCTGACCGAGGTCGACGCGTTCGAGCGCTTCATGCACAAGGCCTACCTCGGCCAGAAGCAGTTCTCGGTCGAGGGCCTCGACATGACGGTGCCGATGATCGACGAGCTCACGCAGCTCTCCGCCACCCGCGGCGCCCGCGAGGTCGTCGTTGGGATGGCGCACCGCGGCCGGCTCAACGTGCTCGCCCACAACCTCGGCCGCCCCTACCAGACGATCTTCGCCGAGTTCGAGGGCTCCTCGACGCTCGAGCCGATCACCACCCTGCCCCAGGGCGGCACCGGCGACGTCAAGTACCACCACGGCGCGCAGGGCTCCTACCAGCTGCCGGGCGGCGAGTCGATCATCGTGCGCCTGGAGTCCAACCCCTCGCACCTGGAGTTCGTCGGACCGGTCGCCCAGGGCGCGACTCGCGCGGCGCAGACGACGCGCCAGGGCCCGCACGCCCACCAGGACACGAACGCCGCGATCCCGATCATCCTGCACGGCGACGCGGCCTTCCCCGGCCAGGGCGTCGTCGCCGAGACGCTGAACCTGCAGGCGCTCGACGGCTACACGGTCGGCGGCACCGTCCACATCATCCAGAACAACCAGGTCGGCTTCACCACCGACGCCGACGACGCTCGCTCGACGACGATGGCCTCCGACCTGGCCAAGGGTTTCGACGTTCCCATCATCCACGTCAACGCTGACGACGTCGCCGCCTGCGTCAGCGCCGTGCGGCTCGCCTTCGCCTTCCGCCAGGAGTTCGGGCACGACGTCCTCATCGACCTCATCGGCTACCGGCGCTTCGGTCACAACGAGGCCGACGAGCCGGCCTACACCCAGCCCGAGATGTATCAGCAGATCAAGAAGCACCCGTCGGTGCGCGAGCTCTACGCCCGCCAGCTCGTCGATCAGGGCGTCGTCACCGAGCAGGAGTCGACCGAGATGACCGACGAGGTGTGGTCCGTGCTGACCGACTCCCACACCGAGCTCAAGCAGCGCATCGCCGCCGCCAAGGACGTCGATCACGCCACCGGCGAGTATCAGCTGGACCGGACTCCGTCCCCGGAGGTCAAGACCGCGGTCCCGCTCGAGCGCCTGCACGTCCTCAACGACGAGCTGCTCGCCGTGCCCGACGGCTTCACCGTGCATCCCAAGCTCGTCAAGCAGCTCGATCAGCGGCGCGAGGCGTTCGAAGGCGATGAGCGCAAGGTCGTGTGGGCCCACGCCGAGGCGCTGGCCTTCGCCTCCCTGCTCACCGAGGGCATCCCGATCCGCCTCACCGGCCAGGACACCGAGCGCGGCACGTTCAGCCAGCGCCACCTCGTGCTCCACGACCCCAAGACCGGCCAGGAGCACTGCGCCATGCAGCACCTGCCCGGCTCGCTGGCGCCGATGGAGCTGCACAACAGCCCCCTCTCGGAGATGGCGTGCGTCGGCTTCGAGTACGGCTACTCCCAGGAGGGCCCCGAGACGCTCGTCCTGTGGGAGGCGCAGTTCGGCGACTTCGTCAACAGCGCCCAGGTGATCATCGACCAGTTCATCGTCTCCGGACTGGCCAAGTGGGGTCAGACCTCGCGGCTGACCCTGCTGCTGCCCCACGCCTACGAGGGCTCGGGCCCCGAGCACTCCTCGGCCCGGCTGGAGCGCTTCCTGCAGCTCGCCGCCGAGGGGAACATCCGCGTCGCCAACCCGACGACGCCGGCCCAGTACTTCCACCTGCTGCGCCGCCAGGCGCGGATCGCCAAGCAGCGGCCGCTCGTCGTCATGACGCCGAAGAGCCTCTTGCGCCTGCCCCAGGCCTCCAGCTCGGTCTCAGAGCTCGTCGAGGGTCGCTTCCAGCCCGTCCTCGGCGATGTGACCGCCGATCGCGAGCGGGTCACTCGCCTCGTGCTGTGCACGGGCAAGATCTACTACGACCTGCTGGCCTCCGGAAAGCGCGAGGAGAATCCCGAGGTGGCGATCGGCCGCGTCGAGCTGCTCTATCCCTTCCCCCAGGCCGAGCTGATGGAGCTCGTCGAGAGCTATCCCAACCTCCGCGAGGTCGTGTGGGTCCAGGAGGAGCCGCGCAACATGGGCGCGCGCGCCTACATGTCCCCGCGCCTGCTCCAGGTTCTGCCCGAGCACCTCCAGTTCGGCTACATCGGCCGGCCCGAGCGGGCGGCGTCGGGCGAGGGCTATCCGATCGCCCACGCCACCGAGCAGCAGCGGATCATCTCCGCCGCGCTCGATCTCGCGCGCGGCGTCTCGCAGTATCCGCTCAAGTTCCCCGGCGAGCGCTGATCAGCCCGGGCGCCCGCGGGAGCTCAGCGCGCCCGTCGCCAGGCCGGCAATGACCAGGACGCCTCCGCCGGCGAGGATGGCCACGGCGACGTTGCGCAGCTCGGTGGTCGAGATCGTCCACGTGGCGTCGGCCGCCTGGCGATACGCCGGCGCCGACACGAGCGCATCGGCCAGCGCCGGGGCGAGCACCCGGCGCGCGACGAGGACGATCGCCCCGACGGCGAGCAGGCAGTAGCCGGCGCGCCGCAGCGCGACCGTCCGCCACCCGCGCGCGCTGGCCACCGCCACCGCGAACAGCACGATCGCCGCCAGCGTCAGCACGACCGACAGTCCGCGCACGGCGTTGACGGCGGCCCGCGCCTTGCCGACCTGATCGGCGCTCAGAATCGGGAGCTGTCCGGCGTGCGGTGACACCTGTGTGAACAGCTGGCCGCCGCCGGGAACCGCCCTCACCGGCGCGCTGCGCTCCAGCGCGCGGATGAGGTCGGCGAACAGCGAGGACAGATCGAGCGAGACCTCGCCGCGGTGTCCGCCCCGATCGAGGATCGCCAGCAGGTCGCGGTGAGCCTGGCGGTTGGCGGCGTTCCACACATCGCGCGCCGGGCGGCTGGCCAGGATGCCGGCGGCCAGCCGCAGGCCGAGCGAGCGCAGCGTCCTCAGGATCGGCTCGGCCACCGCGGCCGGCAGCGCCGAGCGCAGCGTCCCGGCGACGTGCGTCTGCGCGAACAGCTCCGAGACCGCGAACGTCCCGACGCCCCTTCTGACCTGAGGGCTGGCGATCAGCTGCGAGCTCGTCGTCTGCCAGCCGGCGGGGCTGAGCGCCTGGCGGTCGAGCCACACGGCGAAGCTCCCGACGAGCGCCGCCACGCTGGCCAGGACGAGGAGCACCGTGACCAGGGAACGCCGGGGGCGGCGCCTCCCGCCGGCCCGATCTCGCCTGCTCGCGCCCGACGCCATGGCGAGATTGTCCCGGGATATCACACCGGCGGCCCCGGTCTGCCACTCTTCGGGGCATCCGGTTTCGCAGAGACGGTTCCCGTCGCGACAACTCCCGCCGTACCTTCATCCCGAGCCTCGGGGTCCACGACATGGCGATCGACCTCGGCACGGCGAACACGCTCGTCTACGTCGGCGGCCGCGGGATCGTCGTCTCCGAGCCGTCGGTGGTCGCCTCGGACCTGGCGACCGGCGAGGTGCACGCGGTCGGCGCCGACGCCGAGCGGATGATCGGGCGCACGCCGGCCACGATCTCGGCCACCCGGCCGCTGCGCCACGGGGTGATCGCGGACTTCGAGGTCACCGAGGAGATGCTGCGCTACTTCATCCGCAAGGTGATCGATCGCCGGACCGCCCATCCGCGGCTGATCGTGTGCGCCCCCTCCGGGGTCACCGAGGTGGAGAAGCGGGCCGTCGAGGAGGCCTCCCTGGCGGCGGGCGCGCGCCGCGTGCACCTCATCGAGGAGCCGATCGCCGCGGCGATCGGCGCCGGAATGGCGATCGAGGAGCCGATCGGCCGGATGGTCGTCGACGTCGGCGGCGGCACGAGCGAGATGGCCGTCATCTCGCTCGGGGGGATCGTCATCGCGCGCTCGGTTCGGGTCGGCGGGTATGAGATGGACGACGCCATCTCGCATTACATCCGCTCCGTCTACCAGCTGGCGATCGGCTCGCGGTCGGCCGAGACGATCAAGATCGAGCTCGGCTCGGCGCTGCCGCTCGGCGACGACGAGCGCACCTTCGAGGTCCGCGGCCGGCACCTCGTGACCGGGCTGCCGACGGCGGTGCTGCTGCGCTCAGAGGAGGTGCGGACGGCGATCGCCGGCCCGCTGCGCGAGATCCTGCAGGGGATCCGCGACACGCTCGAGCAGACCCCGCCCGAGCTGGCCTCCGACATCGCCCGCGACGGGATCCTGCTCGCCGGCGGAGGCACGCTCATCCGCGGCTTCGACGATCTCGTCGCCCAGGAGACGGGGATGCCCGTCTATCGCGCCCAGTCGCCGCTGACCTGCGTCGCCGTCGGCTCCGGCCAGGCGCTCGACCACCTCGACAGCCTGAGCATGACCCGGCAGCTCGGGCGCTCGCCGACGACGCCGGACTGGCGCACGGCCCAGAACTGAGGCCAGCGCCCGCTCGCCGGCGCTCGTCACCGCGCACGCGGCCAGGAGCACGAGGAACGGCTCCACCGGCTCGCGAAAGCGGGGCGTCTCGACGTTGATGAACACGACGCTGAGGGCGAGCAGCACCGGGATCGCCCACACCCATCGCGGGGTTCGCCGCGCGCCGACGGTGAACGCCCCGACGAGCGCCAGCGCCGCCATGATCCAGAAGGCGATCACGCCCGTGTGCGCCACGTCGGGGTGCAGGCCGACCGCCTGCGCCGAGGCGTGCCACGCCGCATCGCCCTCCAGCTCGAGCATCCGCACGAGGTTGTGCCAGCCGACGCTCAGCGGCGCCGCCGGGTGATCGCCGATATAGCTCAGTGCCTGGGACCGCAGGCGCGCGTCGAGCGCGGGCTCGGTGAAGCGCCCGGCGGTCTTGACGAGGTGGGCGTCGGACGGGATCGTCCAGAAGAAGCGCCACTTGTCGGGGATCTGGCGCTCGGCGGCCGAGTAGCGGTTGTAGGTCCCGACGAGGGTGATCCCGGTCTCGTCGGAGATCGGGACGAAGTGATGCAGCTCGACGGCGTTGCGGACCGTCCACGGGACGATCGTCGCCGCGGTGCAGAGCACGAGCAGCGCCGTCCCGCGCGCTCGGGTTCCCGTCGCCCACGCCGCCGCGCCCAGGGGGAGCACGAGCAGGATCGCGTTCTGGTGGGTGAGCGTCGCCAGGCCGGTCAGCGCGCCGGTGGCGGCGATCCAGCGATACGGGTGCGGCGAGCCTCGCGCCCGCAGGGCCGTCCACACCGCGGCCAGCTCGAGCACGACGAGCAGGTTCTCGGCGACGAGCGTTCCCGTCTGCTCGATGAGGACCGGATAGCCGGCGCCCAGGGCCATGGCCACGAGGGCCACCGCGGGGCCGAGCAGCTCGAGTGCCACCAGCCCGAGCAGCCCGACGGCGACGGTTCCGGCGACGGCCTGCTCGATCCGCTCCCCCTTCAGGGCGGCCTTGTGGCCCCCGGCGTGGCCATCGATGAGATCGGCGACGGCGAGGAAGTACGGGAAGCCGGGCGGGAAGTACGCGGTCGGACCGCGCGAGCCGCCGGCGCCGGTGCCCGGTCCCGACCCCGTGTCGTAGTCCCCGGTCTGCGCGACGTTCGAGGCCAGCCGGTTGTAGGTGCCGGCGTCGTTGACCGCCTTGAACGGAGTGTGCTCCACGTAGCCGACCCGCACGGCGAGCGCCGCGACGAGGATCGCCGCGGCCAGCAGCTGCAGCCTCCGGCGACCGGTCAGTGGATGCCGACGATCCCGGCGCACACCCAGTTCGACGCGCCGGCGCCGCCCCTCCAGATCCGGGACGCGACGGCGTCCTGCTCGGCCTTGGAGGCGAGGTAGGCCGCCGGCCCCGAGCCGCCGAACAGCTTCCAGGTGCTCGGGATGATCTGGTAGTAGCCCGACGCGCCCGCGCTGTTGGGCGGCAGGTTCTGGCCGCCGGACTCGCAGAGCACGATCGCGTAGGGGATCGCCCAGCCGCCGGTGCCACCGGCCGGCCCGAGGGGGTTGGGGCTGGTCGGCGCCGGGGCCTGCGCGGCTCGCCGGGCGGCGGCCTCGGCGGCCGCCTGCTGGGCCTCGACGTGCCGGATCTGCGTGCGCAGCTGGGCTCCGCGGGCGCGGCTGGCGGCGAGCGCCGATTGCTGGGCGGCGCGGGCGCTCTGGAGCGCGCCCTGCTTGGAGTGCAGCAGCGTGTTCATCCCGGCCACGGCGCGGACCTGGATCGCGGTCGCCTGGGTGATCTGGGTATCGGTGCGCTGCAGCTGGGCGAGCCGCTGTGCGGCCGCGTCGGCCTGCGCCTTGGCGACGCGGGTGGCGGTGATGACGCTCTGCTGCGCGTGCTCGGCCCGACCCAGGAAGTTGATCTGCTCCAGCAGGTCGTTGAAGCCATGGGCGTTGAGCACCACCGAGACGAGATCGGGCTTGGCCGACTCATAGCTTCCGACCAGCTGGCGGCTGAGCCGCGCCCGCGCCGTCGCCAGCCGGTGGCGGAGCAGGACGAGCCGGGCGCGCTCCTGGGTGAGCTGGACGTGGACGTGGGCCAGCTTCGCGCGGTCGGCGGCCAGCTCGCCGGCCAGGGTGGCCTCGCGGTTCTCGACGAGGGTGATCTGCGCGTCCAGCGAGGCGATCAGATGGTTCAGCGACCCGATGCTGGCCGTCAGGGTCTGCTGGCGAGCCTGCTGGGCGCCCAGCTGGGAATGCAGCTGGCCGAGGCTCGAGGCGCCCGCCGACGGGGCGCTCGTCATCAGCGCGAGCGCGGCCGCGCCCGCGACGACGGCGGCGACCAGGGACACAAGGATGCGGTGCGAGCTGGGCATACGGTGATGCCGCCGCGATTCCCAAGGAGACATAATTCCCCGCCTGAGCAGGTAAATCGCGGCCGCGGCGACCTTATCAGGGCCGCCCGGGGGCCGTCTCGCCGCCACCGGTGAACGAGGACCGAGACGAGGTGGGGGCGTGCGCTTTGATTAAGCACGTCAGCCCAGCGAAGGAGCCCGATCGAATGTCACGCGCAGTCCGCTATCGACAACTACGGCGATGTCGACGTCCTGAACGTCGTCGAGGTGGAGGACCCCGTCCCGGGACCCGGCCAGCTGCTGGTGAGGGTCAAGGCGGCCGGGATCAACCCCGGGGAGGCCAAGATCCGCGACGGGGATGCTCGCCGAGCGCTGGCCGTCCACGTTTCCCTCCGGCCAGGGCTCTGACCTGGCCGGTGTCGTGGAGCAGGTCGGCGAGGGCGTCGATGCCTTCGCCGTCGGCGACGAGGTCATCGGTTTCACCGACGAGCGGGCCAGCCAGGCCGAGCTCGTCGTCATCTCAGCGGAGAACGCCACCGCGAAGCCGCCCGGCATGTCGTGGGAGGTCGCCGGCTCGCTGTTCGTCGCCGGGGCGACGGCGTGGGCGTCGGTCCGCGCGGTGGGGTTGGGCTCCGGGGACACGGTCGTCATCTCGGGCGCGGCCGGGGGCGTGGGGACGATCGCCGTCCAGCTGGCCCGGCGGGAGGGCGCGACCGTGATCGGCCTCGCCTCCGAGCGCCACCACGAGTGGCTGCGGTCACACGGGGTCGTGCCGGTCACCTACGGCGACGGGGTCGCCGACCGCATTCGCGAGGCGGCGCCCGGCGGCGTCGACGCGTTCCTGGACATGGTCGGCGGCGGCTACGTGGAGCTCGCCCTCGAGCTCGGCGTCGCCCCCGATCGAATCAACACGATCGCCGACTTCGCCGCCATCGAGAAGCACGGCGTCAAGTCCGAGGGCAACGCCGTCGGCGCCTCGGCGGCGACGCTCGCCGAGCTGGCGGCCCTCATCGAGGCCGGCGAGCTGGAGGTCCCGATCGCCGCCACGTACCCGCTCGATCAGGTGCGCGACGCCTACCGCGAGCTGGCCGAGAACCACACGCGGGGCAAGATCGTGCTGCGGCCGTCATCCTGACGGCCGTGACCTCGTCGCCGCGAGCCGAGGCGGTGCTCGACCGGGTGCGCGCGGTGCCCGAGGGTTACGTGCGCACCTACGGCGACGTGTCCCCGGGCGCCCCCCGCTTCGCCGGCACGGTGCTGTTCGAATGCGATGATCCCGAGGTGCCCTGGCATCGCATCGTCCGCGCCGACGGCTCGCTGGCCAAGGGCCGGCGCCAGCGGCGGCGGCTGATGGCCGAGGGCGTGCCGTTTCGCGGTGAGCGGGTCGACATGGCCGTGGCCCGGCTGCCGTCGGAGGCCGTGGACTGATGTGGATTCAGCGCACGGTCCGCCTGCAGCCCCGGCCGCGCGGCTTTCACCTCGTGACCGGCGAGGTGCTCGAGGCGCTGCCGGAGCTGCGCGCGCTGGACGTGGGGATGCTCCACCTCCTCATCCAGCACACCTCGGCGTCGCTCGCGTTGAACGAGAACGCCTCGCCGGACGTGCGCCGTGACTTCGAGACCTGGTTCTCGCGCGTTGCGCCCGACGGGGCGGAGTACTGGACCCACACGCTCGAGGGCGACGACGACATGCCCGCCCACATCAAGGCGGCCCTGCTCGGTCCGTCGCTGACCCTGCCGGTCGCCGGCGGCCGGCCCGCCCTCGGGACCTGGCAGGGGATCTACCTGTGCGAGCACCGCGACCGCGGGGGCGCGCGGTGCGTCGTGGCCACCGCGTGGGGCGAGTCCGGCTAGCGGCCCTTCCACTCCGGGGCGCGCTTCTCGGCAAATGCCGTCGCCCCCTCCTTGGCGTCCTCGGAGTCGAAGACCGGCCCCGAGATCGCCTGCTGGCGCTCGAAGAACTCGCTGTCGGGCCAGTCGAACGACTCGTTGAGGATCCGCTTGCCGCCGATCAGCGACAGCGGGGCGTTGACGGCGATCTCGCCGGCCAGCCCGAGTGCGGCGTCGAGCGCCTGGCCGGGCTCGGCGAGCCGGTTGACCATCCCCAGCTCATAGGCCCGCTCGGCGGCGATCGGATCGCCGGTCAGCGCCATCTCCATGGCGACGTTGCGGGGCAGCACGCGGGGCAGCCGCAGCAGGCCGCCCCCGGCGGCGACGAGCGAGCGCTTGACCTCGGGGATGCCGAGCCGCGCCCCGCGGGCGGCGACGATCAGATCGCAGGCGAGAGCCACCTCGAGGCCGCCGGCGACGGCGAAGCCCTCGATCGCGGCGATCAGCGGCTTGGCCGCCGAGCGCTGGGTGATGCCGGCAAACCCCCGGTCCTCGAACCACGGCCGCTCGCCGGTGACGAACGCCTTGAGATCCATGCCGGCGCAGAACCCCTTGCCGGCGCCGGTGATGACACCGATCGCGAGCCCGTCGTCGGCGTCGAGCTCGTCGAGGGCGTGGGCGATGCCGGCGGCGACTGCCGCGTTGACGGCGTTGCGCTGGTCGGGTCGGTTGATGGTGATGACGAGCACCTTGCCGCGGCGCTCGGTGAGGACGGCCGGCTGCTGGTCGGAATCAGATTCGCTCATGCCACGAACAATCTCAGGTCCGGCTCGCGTTCGCCGCGCAGCACGGCGAGGTCGACCTCCACCCAGTCGATGCCCCGCGCCTCGGCGAGCACCCGCGCCTGGGGCTTGATGACCTGCGCGGCGAGCACGCCCCGGCAGTCGCCGAGCGCCGGGTCCAGCCGGATCCGCTCCAGGTAGCGGGTGAGCTGCTCGACGGCCTCGATCCCGGCGACGCGCTTGATCTCGACCGCGATCCAGCCGTCCTGCTCGTCGCGGCACATGAGATCGACGGGGCCGATGTCGGTCGCCCATTCGCGCCGGACGAGACGAAAGCCCTCGCCGCACCAGTGCGGCTGCTCGGCCAGGAGCTCCTGGAGGTGGGCCTCGACGCCGTCCTTGGCCAGCGCGTGGTCGGCGGCGGGAGAGCCCATCTCCAGCGTGACGTCGGAGATGACCTCGTGCAGCTCGATGTCGAGGCGGTCCTCGCTCGCCGCCCCGCGCTTGCGCACGGTGAGCCGGGTCGCGTCCTCCTCGATCACCGTCGGCGGCGTCATCCAGTTCAGCGGCTTGACGCTCTGCCCGCCGTAGTCCGACCACACCATGAAGGTGCCGTCGGCCTTGGTCATCAGCAGCCGCGTCGCCTCCGCCAGGTGGGTGGTGAGGCGGCCGGAGTAGTCGATCGAGCAGCGGGCGACCATCAGGCGCATGGTTTTTGGGAGATTAGGTCCGCCGGCGGACCGACGGGGGCCGGGGGGCGGCCTATGATCGCTATGAGCATGAGAAACCAGTTGCGTCCTCTGTTCGACCGGGTCGTGATCAAGGAGCTCGATCCCGACCGCATCCGCCGCTCCGGTCTGCTCGTCCCCGCCGGCTCCGACGAGCCGCCGCCCCAGCACGGGATCGTGCTCGCCGTCGGCCCGGGCCTGGACTGGTGGGATCAGGCCGGCATCCGGATGCCGGTCAAGCCGGGCGACCACGTCGTCTTCCCGGCCTCCGCGGGCGCCTGGGTCGAGGTCGACGAGGAGCGCCTGCTCGTCTGCCGCGTCGGTGAGCTGCTCGGCGTGCTCGAGCAGATCGACCAATGTCCAGCGTGCGGGGGCCGCGCGCTCGCGCCCGGGGAGTCCTGCCCCGTCTGCGGGCGCGAGGGCTCCATGTCCTCCTCGTAAGCGGGAGGCGGAGATCGGTCCCGCTTTCCGGGACGAATCTTCCACGCAACCGCGCGGTTGCGGGTGCTCAGGCGGCGGCGCTGCGCGCCGACAGACCCCGGGGAGCGGCCGCTTCGACGCGGGCCAGCAGCTCGGAGACCTCGGCGTCGGCGCCGAGGGCCAGCGCCTGGCGGCAGGCGTCCTCGCACTCGACCAGGCGGTCGGTGCGCGCCAGCGCGTGAGCGTAGGTCGACCACGCGCGCCGGGAGTGGGGATCGATCTGGGTGGCCGCGTGGGCGCTGGAGACCTCGGCGCCGACATCGCCGGCCAGGTGATAGGCGAGGGCCAGGTCGAGCAGGCCCTCGAG
This sequence comes from uncultured Solirubrobacteraceae bacterium, assembly GCA_963744845.1. GTDB lineage: Bacteria > Actinomycetota > Thermoleophilia > Solirubrobacterales > Solirubrobacteraceae > Palsa-465. The sequence goes on along the minus strand of CAVUVE010000001.1, from coordinate 82,481 downwards.
GGAGGGCCCGACGAGCCGGGCGCGCTCCAGCGCGGTGATCGCCGCGGCGCGATCGCCAAGGCGCAGGCGGAGCCGTCCGAGCCGCTCCCACGCCGAGGCGTCGGCGGGGGCGCGGGCCGCCGCGCGCTCGGCCGCGTCGGCGGCCAGATCGACGGCGCCCATGTCCTCGTAGATGCGCGAGGCGTAGCGCTCGGGCGTCGGGCGGTCGGTCTCGACGCGCGCCCAGTCGCGGACGCTGCGCCCAGCCGCGGCCAGGTTGCCGGCCTGCCAGAAGGAAGCGGTGAGCAGCCGCAGCACGGCGGGGTTGTCGGGCTCGGCGTCGCGCGCGTAGACGAGTCGCTGGGCGGCGAGCTCGGCGTCGCCCTCGGCGAGGGCATGCTGCGCGGCGGTCATGAACCGCTGCACGCGGTCGGCCGCCGGATCGGGCTTGGAGAAATCGACGAACTGCAGCGAGCCGGCCGGGATCGTCCGCACGCCGACGGCGAAGCGCACCCGCGCCCACTGCTGCGAGGCCTCCTCGTCGCCCGAGAAGTAGATCCCGGCGACGGTGCCGACGCCCCACTCGGGATAGGAGACACAGCGGGCATAGCGGTGCACGACCGAGTGGTCGGGGACGCGGGACCCGAACGGGTCGTGCTTGGCACGGTCGGCCGCCGCCTCGCGCTCGCGCTGCTCGTTCTCGTAGGCGCGCCGGCCGGCATCCTCGCGCGCGCGGCGGGTCGCCGCCGCCGATGCCTTGACGGCGTTGCGGCTGACGCTGCCCCCGCGGGAGGTCTCGGCCAGGCGCTCCAGTTCGTCCGCCGCCTCGTTGATCGCCTGCAGATGGCGCTGGTGCTCGTGGCGGCGGCCGGGGGGCGCGATGTCGGGATGCCAGCGCTTGGCCATCCGGCGCCGCGCGAGCTGCACCTCGCGCTGATCGAAGGGCGGCTCGAGCTCCAGCAGGAGGAGGGCAGCTTCGACATCGAGGATCCGCGGCATGGTCGATGAACGTTAGCGGGGGTCCGGGGCTCACGAGCGTTCGCCGGACGGGTTGACACGCTCGCTGTTTGTAACAAATTAGTCTCAGTTAGTCTCAATCATCATCCAGCGGGTCTATCGTCGGGTCCCATGAGCTCGGTCCTGTCACCTCGCCGACGCCGGCGGCCCCTGATCTGGCTCGGGACCACGGTGGGAGCACTGCTGGCCGGTGGCATGGGGCTCGTCCTGTTCGTGGCGGTGATCGTGCTGCCCGCGTCCCCCGGCTCGTCGTGCGGCGGCGCCGACGGGGGCGCGGCCGGGTCGATCACCCTGGGTCCGCCCGGGACCGGCGTGCGGGTCGGGGCCACCGAATACGGCGGTCCGGGCGATGCCACGAGCGGAACCGTGGGCTCTCTGGGCGAGAGCCTCCTCGCCCACCCCGACAGCTACGCCGAGCTCGGGGGGACGACCTTCGACACGGCGCACGCGATGGGCGGGTTGGCGTACATGACGCCGCTGCGGATCACGTGGGGCGCGCACTCGGCGATCGCCTACAAGCGCGACATCGGGCTCGGTGGGGGCCCGGTGGCCGGGCATCCGCGGGTCATCGATCTGTGGTGGCAGTTCGCCGGAGCGCTCGGCATCCCCTACGAGAACGGCCTGTGGTCCGGAGCGGTGACGGTGCAGCGTCCGCCGGCGAGCGGCTCGGGCGCGGTGCTCGGCCAGACGGTGGCCGCGGTCGCGCCCGAGATCGCCGCCGCACCCGCACCCGTTGCGTCGACCGGCTGTGGTTCTGGTGGCGGCACCGTGCCGGTCACGACCGGCCCACGGGCGCGGCTGCTCGCCGGCGGGACGGCGGCCGCGCCCGCTGGCGCCCCGCCGGCGGTCCGGGGAATCATCGCCGCCGGCAACGAGATCGCCGGCAAGCCCTACACGTACGGCGGCGGCCATGGGACGCCGCTCAACGAGATCGCGGCGAGCTATGACTGCTCCTCGAGCGTCGAGCACCTGCTCTACGGCGGCCGCCTGCTGCCGGTCGACTACGACGCGCCGTCGGGCACCCTCGAGGCCTTCGGCCGCCCCGGTCCGGGCCGCTGGGTGACGATCTACGCCAGCGCCGACCACGTGTTCATGTACGTGGCCGGGCTGCGGTGGGACACGCACAACGCCGCGGGCCCCGACGACGGGAGCGCTGGGATCGGCTGGCACCCGCTCGTCCGGGAGGCAGCCGGGTTCGTCGTGCGCCATCCGGTGGGGCTATGAGGGCCGGCGTGGTGGCGGTGGCCGCGGCCCTCGTCCTCGGCGGCTGCGCGCTGAGCCCGGGGGCGGCACCTCCCGCAGCGCCGACGACGCCGACGAGCACGGCGCACTCGTCGACGCCAAGCGCCCGGCGAACGGCTCCGAGCACGGCGCGAACCGCCGAGCGCACGCACGAGGTCCCCACCCCGGCGCCGCGGCCGACGGTCGCGGGCGGCTGGCGTTCACCGGCGGCGGCCGTCCAGGGGTTCGCGACCTACTACGTCAACTGGGATTACCGGACCGTGTCGCTGCATCTGCGGGCGCTCGCGGAGGTGAGTGTGGGCCAGGCGCGGACGATGCTGTCGATGGCCGCCGTCCAGGTGGGGCGCGACTACGAGCTGCGGCGCGGGCAGATCGCCAACAGCGGCGTGGTGGAGGCAATCGCCCCGGTGCGCGGGAGCGGCGACGAGTATGCGGTCGTCACCCGGGAGCGGACGACGGCCGCCAACACGAACGCCTACCGCGGCCTGGCCCCCGCGTGGCACGTGGCCGTCGCCACGGTCACCCGCGTCCGGGGCCTGTGGGTGCTGAGCGCCTGGCAGCCCGAGAGCTGACCTCCGTCCCGCTGAGCGCGCTCGTCGCCACTAGCCTGAGACGGTGCCCTCCGACATCTGCATCGTCGGCTGCGGAGCGATCGGCAGCATGTACGCCGCTCATCTGGCGGCGCTTCCCGAGCTGCAGGTGTGGGCCTACGACGTCTCGGCCGAGCACGTGGCGGCCATCAACCGCGACGGGCTGCGCCTGATCGGCGCCTACGACATCGTCGCCCCGGTGCGCGCCCGCACCGATCCGGCGGACATCCCGCCGTGTCCGCTGGGGATCATCGCCACCAAGGGCGGCATGACCGCGGCCGCCGCGGCCGCCACGGCGCCGATCTTCGCCGATGGGGCGCTGTGCAGCGTCCAGAACGGGATCGGCAACGAGGAGGTGCTCGCCGACCACGTCGCGCGGGTGATGCGTGGCGTCACCCTGCCCGCCGGGCGGCTCGCCGGCCCCGGCGTGGTCGAGATCTACGCCCCCGGTCCGACGTGGATCGGGCCGTTCGAGCCGGCGCCGGCGCGCGGCGACGAGGTGCAGCGGCTCGCCGCCCTGCTCACCGCCGCCGGCCTTGAGACGACCGCCTGCGCCGACGCCCGTCCCCCGCAGTGGACCAAGCTGCTGTTCAACGCGGCGACCAACCCGCTGTGCGCGCTGACCGGTCTCACCCACGGCGAGATGTGGGATCACGCGCCGACCCGCGAGCTCTCCGGACGGCTCGTCGCCGAGGGCCTGACGGTCGCCCGCGCGCTCGGCATCGAGCTCTCCGAGGATCCGCTGACGCTGATCGCCGAGGGCGCGCGCATCAACTACCGCCACCGTCCCAGCATGCTGCAGGACGTCCTCGCCCGACGGCTCACCGAGATCGACATGCTCAACGGGGGGATCGTGCGCGAAGGCGCGGCCCATGGCGTGGCGACCCCGCTGCACGCTGCCGTTCACGCGCTCGTGACCGGCCTGCAGGACTCCTGGCGCTCCGCATGAGCCCGGTGCCCTCCGAGAGCCCGAATCCCCGCGCGCCCGCAAGGTTGCGCCGCGGCGCCGTCAATCGTAGGCGAGCTCGTCGAGCAACCGCTCGAGGGCGCGCAGGCCGTCCGCCGTCGGCGCCTCGTCGATGTACTCGTCGCGGCGATGGGCATAGGCGCCGGTGCTCACCCCGACGGTGATCGCCGGGATGTCGCGACCGTAGGCCGCGTTGGCATCGGTTGACGACAACCCCTCCCGCGCCGGGTCCAGGCCGGCCGCGGCCCGCGCCCGGCGGGCCGCCTGGAGCAGCGGAGCGTCGGGCGCAATCGCCCCGGCGGGCCGCTGACCGACGCGCTGCACGACGGCGGTCAAGCCCTCCGGAGCGCTTCGCAGCAGCCGGGTGGCGCGCGCGGCGAGCGCCGTCAGCTGCGCCGGCTCGGCGGCACGCAGGTCCAGCTCGAGCGTCGCCTCGGCAGCGATCGTGTTGATCGACGTCCCGCCGCTCACGCGGCCGACGTTGAGCACGACGCCGGGACTCAGGGGGAGGGCGATGAGCTCGGCGGCGCGGGCCAGGAGGCCGTGCACCGCGCTCGGCGACCCGCGGTCAGACCATGGGTGCCCACCCGGCCCGGTGTAGGTGACGCGGTAGCGCTCGGAGCCGATTCCGCCGACCTCGATCGCGTCGAGCGACATGCCCTCGACGGCGACGAAGCAGTCGCAGTCAAGCGTCGCCACCAGGTGCTTGGCGCCGCGCAGATCGCCGAGGCCCTCCTCGCCGACCGTCGCCGCCAGCACCACCGGCCGCGCCGGCGGGCGCGTCGCCATCCGCCGGGCGAGGGCGAGCAGAGCGGCCACGGCGAGCGAGTTGTCGCCGATCCCGGGGGCCGCGATGCGTCCGTTCTCGCGAACGATCTCGATCGGCTGCTCGGGGCCGAACACCGTGTCGAGATGGGCGGCGAGCACGACCGCCGGTCCGTCGCCGCCGAACCGGGAGACGACGTTGCCCACGGCGTCGGGCGCGGCCGGCGCCCCGGCCTGCGCGAACAGCTCGGCGACCAGCTGCGCGCGCTGCGCCTCGGCGAAGGTCGGCGCCGGCACCGCGCAGATCCGCTGCGCGTCGGCAAGAACGATCTCCGCGGGTTCGGGCACCGGCGCATCGTATGAAGCCGGACGCCCGCGCGTCAGTGCGCGACCGAGTTGAGCGCCACCGCGATCCCGAAGCACAGCACCGCGCCGGCCCGCAGGGCCCAGCCGGCGCGGTCGCCCGGCCGTCCGGTGACCATCCCGACGATCGCGACCGACATGCAGCCGATGGCGACGAGGGCCAGGATCGCGGCCAGCACCCGCAACATCAGGGCGCGCGCATGCCGAGCAGGCGCAGGTACCGCGAGACGGCCTGGGCGCGGTTGGCCACCCGCAGCTTGCGCAGGATCCGGTTGACGTGGAACTTGACGGTGCCGTCGGAGATGACGAGCGCCTCGGCGATCGCGCGGTTCGAACAGCCGTCGGCCAGCAGCCGCAGGACGTCGAGCTCTCGGCGGGTGAGCAGGCCCTCGAACACCGTCCGGTCGTCGCGCCGCTGAGACGGGAGCGCGGGCGCGGTGGGCGCCGAGGACGAGGCCCGCGGCGTGCGGGCGACGGTCGCCAGGCGGATCGGCGCGTCGGTCAGCTCGCCCGAGCGGGCGCCCAGCCAGTCCAGGAAGCTGCGCATCTCCTCGCGCTCGTGGCGCAGGGCGCGGCGCAGGCTCGCGCTTTCATAGGCATGGCCGAGCGCCGAGGTGAACTCCCACAGAACGTCGCGGTCGAGCACGTCGAGATCCTGGTCGCGGCCGCGGTCGGCGTGCAGGACGCCGATGACGTTGGTTCCGACGACGAGCGGAGCGGCAGCGTAGGCCCGCCACCCCATCACCTCGAGCAGGTGGGGATCGACGCGCGCATGGACGGGCGCGTCGGTGACGATCGTGGCCCGCCGGCGCCGCAGCATCTCGGTCTCGATCAGCGGATGCTCGAGGCGCAGCGGGTGAGCGCGGAGCCGCTCGAGGACCGCGTCGGCACCGGCGCGGTCGCCGATGAAGAACGCGAACTGGGTCAGCATCTGGCCGTCGCCGAGCAGGCTGAGCAGCGCGCGCCGGAACGTGGAGGCGCCGCACAGGGCCTCGGGGGCGCGCGCGAGCATCGTCGCCGGCGAGGTGAGGGCGCGCAGGTCGTCGACGGCCGACCGCGCCCGATCGAGGCCGTCGAACCGGGCCTGGAAGCGAAGGCGCAAGCGGTCGCGCGCGACCTCGTGCTCGCGCACCCGCCGGCCGGCGTCGCCACCGCGCAGCGCGCCCACGCGAGCCGTCAGCCCGTCGATGAGCTCTCGCAGGCGCTCGGGCTCCCCGACGCCGATCGCGCCGTCGCCGGCGTTGCCCAACAGCGCGCGCCCGCGTCGGCTCGCCTCCCTCAGACGGGCGTCGAGGTCGGAGCCCGCCGCGACGGGATAGGCCTCCGCGCTCACCGCGGATCGTCCTCGGCGGTGGCCCGCACGAACCGCGAAACGGCATCGGCGCGGCTGGTCGCCCCCAGCTTGCGCAGGATGTTCTTGACGTGGTACTTCACCGTGCCCTCGCGAACGACGAGCGCGTTGGCGATCGCCTGGTTGGTCAGTCCCCGGGCGAGCAGCCGCAGGACCTCGAGCTCGCGCGGGGTGAGCGCGTGCAGCAGGCGCGCCTCGCCCGAGAACGACGGAGCGCCCCGGGAGCCGCCCGCGGCCACCCCGCCGGCGAGGTCGCCGAGGCGCTCCACGCGGCCGCTCATCCACTGCGCCCCCGAGGCCAGTTCGGCCCGATGAAGGGTCAGCGTGTGGCGCAGCACCGCCCGCTCGAACGCGCCCGAGAGGCCGTCGGCGTAGGTGGCGACCACCTCCAAATCGACGGCGTCCAGGGCGCGTTGGGGATCGCCGTGGTCGGCATGAAGCAGGCCAATCGTGTCCGCCCCCGCGCTCAGCGCCGCCACCCCGTAGCTGGTCCAGCCCAGTCCGTCGGCCAGCGACCGTGGGGTCCGGGCGCCCGCCCCGGCGACGTCGACCAGCCGGGGGCGGCGGTCGCGCGCCACCTCGTATTCCAGCAGCGGGTACTCCAAGCTGATCGGCCGATCGCGCAGCTGGGCCAGGGTGGCCTCGACGCCTCCCGGATCGGCGCGCGACCACAGCGCCAGCGGGCGCAGGCGGCCCCCGTCGACCTCGGAGAGGAGCACGCGATGAAAGTCCGAGCTCGAGCCCAGCTCCGACGCCGCCCGCGCGAGCAGGCTCCCGGGGTTCGCCATGTCACCGACCCGCCGCACGGCCTCGCGGGCGCGCTCCAGAGCGTCGGCGCGGCGCACGTAGCTGAGCTCGAGCAGTTCGCGCTCGAGCCCGAGTAGCTCGACGAGGACGCGTTCGGTGGCCCGTGCCTGCGCCCGGCGCTCGGAGCCCGCCAGCGTCGTCAACGCCGTCGGACCCCCGATGAGCGGGGCGCTATCGCCCGGAGCGGCTGCGCGAGAGCAGCGTGTAGCGCGCGAACGCCTCCTCGCCGATCGCGCAGATCCCGAACGGCCGCCCGGCGGCGTGCAGCGCGTGCCACACCCGGGGCGCGTCGCCGTGGTCCATGACGGCGAGCGCGCGATGGTCTGACTGCAGCAGCCAGATCACGTCGGCACCGGCGATGCGGCGCGAGCTCACCGGCGCGGCTGACCGGGGATCGCCGGTCTCGCCGTAGACGCCGAGTGCGGCGAGGACGCCGCCGGCCTGCCGTCCGACGATGGCGATGGCGCTCCACTTGTCGCTCAGATCGCGAATCCGCAGGGCCGGGTGCCGCGCGGCCTGCCCGCGGATCCGACTCGACAACCGGTCGCCGGCGCTGCGCTCGGCGACGACGAGGACCCGCTGCGCCGTCGGGGCGCACCACCAGGCCGGCCCGGTGCGCAGGGCCCCGCCGGGAGCGAGGGTCGCGCCGGTGACGCTCGCGGTCACCCCCGCGAGAGTCGCCGCCGGCGCCTCGAGCACGAGCTTGGTCAGCTCGGAGCGATCGGCCAGCCCGACCCGGGTGACACAGGCGGCCAGTTCGCCGGCCGCCGAGCCGTAGTGGAGCGCCACCGGCCGTCCGTCGTGGTCGCAGCGAATGCCGCCCGCCCGGGCGACGACGGCGTCCAGTTCGTGATCGGCGCGGGGTGGCTCGGCGTGGATCGACACTGCACGGGCAACCTACCGCCCCGGCGGAGGGATTGCCCTGCCCTTTCGGCCAGAGTTCCCCGATCGATCGAGAGGTCAGCATCGCATCTCCGGTGTCCCGCCGCCTCACGCGGCGCGCCTAGCCGTCATCCTACTCGAAAGGTCAGGTTGTTCCTGACGAGCGGGGGTCGCGCGCGGCCCGTTCGCCCACGAAGCTGACGGAGGCCCGCTGACGGAGGCCCACCACGCAGGACGGCACGCCGGGTCGAGCCGGCTCACGAGGGAGTGCAAGGACCATGAACACTGAGGCAGGAGCGGCCATGGCCGCCGGTCAGAACCGCGCCGGCGCCACCGGCGACCGCTACCAGCGGCTGCGCCGCATGATCGCCAGCGACGAGTGCGTCATTCTCGACGGCGCGATCGGCACCGAGCTGATCAAGATCACCGGCAAGCAGCCCGTGGAGGAGGAGCACGTGTGGGGCCTGACGGCCCTGCTCGACGCCCCGCAGGAGGTCGCCCAGGTGCATCGCAGCTACATCGACGTCGGCTGCGACGTCGTCTGCACGAACACCTGGGGGCTGCCGACGGCGCTGCGTGACGGCGGGACCCGGCTGTCGGCGTTCTCCGAGCCGGTCCACTGGATGGACATCGTCCGTCGCGCGGTCCGCCTGCCCCGCGACGCCGCCGGTGCCGCCGGGCGCGGCGACGAGGTGGCGATCGCCTTCAGCCTCAACGGCGATGTCGACACCCCGGACGGGCGCGAGACGATCCGGCTGCTCGCCCGGGCCTTCGAGGAGGAGCCTCCCGACCTCATCCTGCTCGAGACGCTGTCGCTCGTGCGCAGCTCCACCTATGCGACGGTCGAGGCCCTGCTCGACACGGGCCTGCCGGTGTGGCTCAGCTTCCGCCGCTGCCGGCACGGGGTATGCGGCGTCTACGGCGAGCACTGGGGCGGCCCCGAGGGCGACGCGTTCGGACGGGCCGCGCGACGCTTCGAGGAGATGGGCGTCGGTGCGCTCGCGCTCAACTGCATCCCCCCGGACCACGTCGCCGGGATGCTGTCGTGGCTGCGCGACTTCACCGACATGCCGCTCGGCGTCTACCCGAACCTCGGATATCTGTCCGAGGGAGGCTGGCGTCAGGAGCCCGGCGTGGCCGGCACGCAGTACGCCGAGCTGGCCACCAGCTGGCGCGCCGAGGGCGCGCAGATCATCGGCGGCTGCTGCGGGGTCCGGCCCGAACATCTGGCGGCGGCGCGGGCGGCCCTGAGCGGCACCAAGCCCGGCCATGAGCGCCCTGATGCCCGCGCCGAGGACAACGGCGTCGTCAGCACCCAGCCGGTGCCGGTGTGGGAGGACGCCCGCGATCGCCGGCTGTTCCCACTCGGGGTGCCCGAGCTGGCCGTCGACGAGGGCGTGTTCGTGCCCACCCAGGGCAGCTTCCTGATCTGGAAGTACCTGTACCGCGAGGGCATCGGTGCCCACCAGCGCTGCCTGGACATCGGCTGCGGGACGGGACTGCTGACCGTCGCCCTGGCTCGCAACGGGGCCGCCCACGTCCACGCGATCGATATCGACGAGGCCGCGGTCAAGAACACCCTGACCAACGCGTTTCGCAACGGGGTGGCCGATCGGGTCACCGGGGCTGCCCAGGACCTGTACCCGTGGGTGCCCGAGGAGCGCTACGACCTGATCGTGGCCAGCCTCTACCAGACGCCCGTCGATCCGCTCGAGCAGGTCACCACCCACCGGCCGCTCGACTACTGGGGCCGCAACCTGCTCGATCACCTCATCAAGATGCTCCCCGAGGCGCTGGCCGACGACGGAACGGCATACGTGATGCAATTGTCGATTATCGGTCAGCGGCGCACGGCTGAGTTGCTTGACCGATTGGGCTATCAGGCGCGCGTTGTCGACTTCGCGTTTTTTGAGTTCAGTGACCTTTTCACCAGCAAACGCGAGCAGATCGCCCGCGTCGAAGCCGACTCGGACGCATACCACCTAACGTTCGGGCAGACTGACGTCATGGTTGCCTACCTCCTGGAAATCACCCGAAAGCGCAAGGAAAGCCCCGATACATGAGTTTTTCTGAGAACGAGTTCCTGTTCACCTCGGAGTCGGTCACCGAGGGTCACCCCGACAAGATCGCCGACCAGATCTCCGACGGGGTCCTGGACGCGGTGCTCCGCGATGACCCGATGGGGAGGGTTGCCTGCGAGACGCTGGTGAACACCGGCCTGATCGTCGTCTCCGGCGAGATCTCGACCGAGACCTACGTCGACATCCAGGACATCGCGCGCTCGACGGTCGAGAAGATCGGCTACACCGACGCCCTGTTCGGCTTCGACTACAAAACGTGCGCGGTCATCAACACGATCGACAAGCAATCACCGGACATCGCCCAGGGCGTCGACACCGCCTTCGAGCAGCGCTCGGGCTCCAGCGACGACGACGAGCTCGACGTCGCCGGAGCCGGCGACCAGGGGATGATGTTCGGCTACGCCTCGAACGAGACCCCGGAGCTGATGCCGGTGCCGATCGCGCTCGCCCACCGGCTGGCCAAGCGGCTGTCCGAGGTGCGCAAGGACGGCACGCTTGACTACCTGCGCCCTGACGGCAAGACCCAGGTCAGCGTGCGCTACGCCGACGGGCGGCCCGTCGCCATCGAGAAGCTGCTCATCTCCTCCCAGCACGCCGAGGGGGCCGAGTCCTCCATCCGGGCCGACCTGTGGGAGCACGTCGTCAAGCCGGTGCTCCCCGAGGACCTGTACGACAGCGCCGAGCTGGAGCGCAGCTTCCTCGTCAACCCCACCGGCCGCTTCGTCATCGGCGGCCCGATGGGCGACTGCGGGCTGACCGGTCGCAAGATCATCGTCGACACCTACGGCGGGATGGCCCGTCACGGCGGCGGCGCGTTCTCGGGCAAGGACCCGTCAAAGGTCGATCGCTCGGCCGCCTATGCCGCCCGCTACGTGGCCAAGAACGTCGTCGCGGCAGGCCTGGCCGACCGCGCCGAGGTGCAGGTCGCCTACGCGATCGGCGTCGCCCGCCCCGTCTCGGTGATGGTGGAGACGTTCGGCACCGAGAAGATCGGCCGCGGCAAGATCCTGCAGCTGATCGGCGAGCACTTCGATCTGCGCCCGGGCGCGTTCCGCGACTACCTCAAGCTCCACCGGCCCATCTACCAGAAGACCGCCGCCTACGGCCACTTCGGCCGCGACGATCCCGACTTCACCTGGGAGAACACCGACAAGGCCGACGAGCTCAAGGCCGCGGCCGGAGTCTGAGCGCCGTCAAGGCCGCAGGATGACCGCGGCACGCGCGGCCGCCTGCGGCCCGCGGACCCGCGCCGTCTCTCCAGACGGGCGCCGGGTCCGGCCGATGATGTTGTCCGCGATCACCACCAGCCGCAGTCGCGCCCCCTCGTCGCCTGCCCGAAGTCTGTACCGAAGCGCGGTGGCGCCGGCGATGTCGACGCAGGTGCGCGTGCATCGCTGCCACTGGTCGAGGTAGCCGATCGGGGCGGTCCCCGACCACGGGCCGCGTGCGCCCTGCAACCAGGCGCCGACCCTGGGGGTGCCGGTGATGCGGGGGCCGCGGAGGGTTGCCGGCGCGCTGCCGGGTATGCCGGTGACGACGTTGCCGGCATCGTCGATGACCAGACATGAGGTCGAGGTGGGGCAGGCGACCCCGGTCACGTTGGCATACGGATCCACAGGCTCGGCGACCAGGGTCTCGGTCGGCCCTCCGGACACCCAGGCGCGGTCGGCGTCCCAGGTGAGGCACAGGGTGGTCGCCGGACAATCGAGATAGCCCGTGGTATCCGCAAAGACCCCGGAGAAAGTGAGCGGGTGCGGGGACCACGCGGTGGTCCCGGAGAACGGGTCGTGCGAGGTCAGGATCTGCGAGGGGTAGATGGCCGACAGCACGCACAGGTCGGCGCTCTGACAGGTCACCCCAGTGAGTTCGCCGGTGGGACCGAGCTTGCTGGCGAACTGTTCGGCGTGCCAGGTTCCCGCGGCCGGGTCCCGGGCTACCCACAGCTCGGCGTTGTTGTCTGGAATCAGGCACAGCTGCGCGCTGGGGCACGCGATGCCGACGAAAGCCGGTGGGCAGGTTCCGTGATAATCCCCGCAACTGGGGTCAGGTGGACCGGTGAGGTTCTTCACCGTCCAGGTCGAAGCCCCCGCCGTCGGTGCCCGTGAAGTGACGACGCTCCCACTGGGGTCGATGGCGACGCAGAGTGATGTCGACGGGCACGCGACCGCCCCCATCGAATGCCCGGCGTCGACTTGGGCCGCCTGCCAACTGCCGCTCACCAGGGGGTCGGTCGACACGAGCACGGAGTCGCCGGCCGTGGCGACACACAGCGTCGATGACGGGCAGGAGATGCCGCCGATGTCGGCGGCGGTGGCCACGACCGTCCATCGGGACGCCCGAGCCGAGGGACGATCGGTCGCGAGCACTCGACCGGAGCTGTCCGCGGCGACGCACAGTCCCGTGCCCGCACACGTGAGATCACTCAGGCCGGCCGGCGAGACGTTGACCGGCGCCGCCCATGCCCACGCCGCAGCTCCGGCGCAAGGCGCCGTCAGCGCCAGTAGGGCGGCTGCCGTCATGATCGCGAGGATCGTGTGGACGTCGCGGCGGCTCATCGGCTCCTCCCCTGACCAGCAGGCGCGATCGGACGCGTCTCGCGGGAGATGGCCTGCGCCGAGCCCGCCGGGTTGGTGGCCGTCACGACGACGCGCAGCCGGCTGCCGATGTCCTGATCGGTCACGCGCCGGCGCCGGGCTGCCGGGCCGGAAATGTCGGAGCACGTCGCCAGGCAACGTTGCCACTGATAGGAAAAGCGGATCGGGGCCGACCCCGCCCACGTGCCCGGCGCAGCCTCAAGGAGCCCGCCGCCACGCATCGGGCCGGTCGGGCGGGGCGCTGCACCGGGCCGGCTGGATGGGCTGATGTAGCCGGTTCCCTCTACGACCTCCCCCTGCTCGTCAACCGCCAGACACGTGGTCGCGTTCGGGCAGGCGACCCCGGTGATCACCCCGCGCGGGTCGAGACCGACGAGGTGCCAGCCGGAGGCTGTCGACGGATCCGTGGCGACGTGGTTGAGCGGGGTGCTCGTGTCGTTGGCGAGGCACAGCGCGCGCAGCGGGCAGGACAGCCAGGCCCCTCCAAAGGCCAGGTTCTGCCGTCGCCACCCCGTGCCCGCCGTCGGATTGGTCGTGGTGAACGACGTGTAGCGGCCGCTCGCCACGCAGAGGGACCTCGATGCGCAGGAGACCGATGTCAGCTGTGAAACGCCGAGGCCGATCGTCGACCAGGGTGCGACACGAGCCGGAGCCGTGGAGGTGTGGATGTGCCCCGTCGAGTCGCTGGCCAGGCACAGGGTCGCCGACGGGCAGGTCACCGCGGTGAGACCGTCCTCGCAGGTCCCGAACGGACCGCGCGGGCAGGGCGCGCGAGACGCATCCTGCACGTTGTACGCCGACCAGGTGGGGGCGGCGGCTCGCGGATTCGTCGAGACGAACGCCTGACTGCCGGCGCCGACGGCCACGCAGAGCGACACGCTGGGGCAGGAGATTCCGGTGACCCCGTCAAGGGCGGTGAACGGCAGCGTGCCGCCGTCAGGGGCGTTGGACGGCAGTGTGCTCGTCCGCCACGCCTGGGCCCGCGCCGGCTGCGTTGTGGTATTGACATTTCCAGAGCTGTCGACCGTCACGCACAGTACGTCGCTGGGGCAGGCGATTTGGATCGCGTATCTGGACGGCAGGCGGCCGGTGATCTGCCAGGCGCGGCTGCCGCCATGGGCTGGCGTGGTCCCCGACAGGACCTGCCCCTCCGCGTCGATGGCGAGGCACAGCCTCGCTGAGGGGCAGGCGATGTCGAGCAGCGAGGCGGAACCATCGATCGCCGACGGCGCGCTCCACACCCACTTCGTCACGGCGGCGGCCGATGTCGCCGATGGCGCGGCGCAGGCGGCCGCGGAGCACACCATCACGAGCATCCAGATCGCGGATCGGCCCCGCATGACTGCTCAAACGCGACGTCCGCTGAGTAGTTTCTGAGTATCGACGGCGGCTCGCGCGAAGACGCTCCTATCCTCAGACGACAATGTCCGCCCAGTACATCTTCACCACCCACAAGCTCTCCCGCCGGTATCCGCCCGACCGCGAGGTCCTGACCGACATCTCGCTGTCGTTCTATCCGGGCGCCAAGATCGGCGTGCTCGGCTACAACGGCGCGGGCAAGTCGACCCTGCTGAACATCATGGCCGGGATCGACAACGACTACGACGGTCAGGCGCAGCTGGGGACCAATGCGACCGTCGGCCTGCTCGAGCAGGAGCCCGAGCTCGATCCCGCCAAGGACGTGCGCGGCAACGTGGAGGACGGCGTGGCCGAGATCCGGGGCCTGCTCGATCGCTTCAACGACCTGTCGATGAACTACTCCGACGAGACCGCGGACGAGTTCTCACGCGTGCAGGAGCAGATCGACGCCGTCGACGGCTGGAACCTCGACACCACGGTCGAGTACGCGATGGACGCGCTGCGCTGTCCTCCGGCCGACGCCGACGTGACCAAGCTCTCGGGCGGCGAGCGCCGCCGCGTGGCCATGTGCCGGCTGCTGCTGCGCCAGCCCGACCTGCTGCTGCTCGACGAGCCGACCAACCACCTCGACGCCGAATCGGTGGCGTGGCTGGAGCAGCACCTCCAGGACTACAAGGGCACGGTCGTGGCCATCACCCACGATCGCTACTTCCTGGACAACGTGGCCGGGTGGATCCTCGAGCTCGATCGCGGGCGCGGCATCCCCTACCAGGGCAACTACTCCGGCTGGCTTGAGCAGAAGCAGATCCGCCTCAGGCAGGAGGAGCGTCAGGAGTCCAGCCGCCAGCGCACGATCCAGCAGGAGCTCGAATGGGTGCGCATGAACGCCTCGGCGCGCCGCGGCAAGCCCAAGGCGCGGCTGAACGCCTACGAGGCGCTGCTCGCCGAGGACCGCAACGTCAAGCTCGACCAGGTGCAGATCCACATCCCCGCCGGCCCGCGGCTCGGTGACCTCGTGCTCGAGGCCGACGGTCTGCGCAAGGCCTACGGCGATCGCCTGCTCATCGACGACCTCTCGTTCACCCTCCCGCGGGGCGGGATCGTCGGCGTGATCGGACCCAACGGCGCCGGCAAGACGACGCTGCTGCGGATGATCACCGGCGAGGAGCAGCCTGACGAGGGCACGCTCAAGGTCGGCGAGACGGTCAAGCTCGCCTACGTCGATCAGTCCCGGGACGCGCTCGATCCCGACAAGAACGTCTGGGAGGAGATCTCCGGCGGACTGGACGAGATCACGCTCGGCGAGCGCACCGTGGCCAGCCGCGCGTACGTCGCGGGGTTCAACTTCAAGGGCACCGACCA
This sequence comes from uncultured Solirubrobacteraceae bacterium, assembly GCA_963744845.1. GTDB lineage: Bacteria > Actinomycetota > Thermoleophilia > Solirubrobacterales > Solirubrobacteraceae > Palsa-465. The sequence goes on along the minus strand of CAVUVE010000001.1, from coordinate 67,122 downwards.
GCAGAAGAAGGTGGCCAAGCTCTCCGGCGGCGAGCGCAACCGGCTGCACCTGGCCAAGCTGCTGCGCTCCGGCGGCAACCTGCTGCTCCTCGACGAGCCGACCAACGATCTGGACACCGACACGCTGCGTGCGCTCGAGGAGGCGCTGCTGTCGTTCGCCGGGTGCGCCGTCGTCGTCTCCCATGATCGCTGGTTCCTCGATCGCATCGCCACCCACGTCCTCGCGTTCGAGGGCGACTCGCAGGTGCGCTGGTTCGAGGGCAACTTCGAGGCCTACGAGGCCTTCCGCCACGAGCAGCTCGGTGCCGCCGCCGACCGGCCGCACCGCATCACCTACAAGAAGCTCGTCCGCAACTGATCGCGTGGCGTCGAGGGCCGTCCTGATCACGGGGTGCTCGTCCGGCATCGGACACTCCACCGCCGAGCGGCTGCTGGCCGACGGGCGCACGGTCTACGCCACCGCGCGGCGGCCCGAGACGATCGCCGATCTGGCTGAAAAGGGCGCCACCACCCTCGCTCTGGACGTGACCGACGAGGACTCGATGAGCGCCGCCGTGCAAGCCGTGGTCGACGCCGAGGGCGCCGTCGGGGTGCTCGTCAACAACGCCGGCTACAGCCAGTCGGGCGCGATCGAGAGCGTGCCCATCGACGAGGTTCGCCGCCAGTACGAGACGAATGTCTTCGGTCTGCTCCGGATGTGCCAGCTCGTCCTGCCGGGGATGCGCGACCAGGGTTCGGGCACGATCGTCAACATCGGCTCGATGGGCGGCCGCCTGACGTTTCCGGGCGCCGGCATCTATCACTCCACCAAGTATGCGCTGGAGGCGATCAGCGACTCGCTGCGCTTCGAGGTGCGCGGCTTCGGCGTCCACGTTGTGCTGATCGAGCCCGGGCTGATCGTGACCGGCTTCGGTGACGTCGCGTCCGGCTCGGCGACGGCGGCGGCCGGCTCGGACGGGGGCGCCTACGGCGAGTTCAACCGTCACGTCGCCAAGCTCACCTCCGACGCCTACACCGGTCCGATGTCCAAGCTCGGCGGCGGCCCCGAGACGGTCGCCGCGACCGTGTCCCGCGCCCTCGCCGCCAAGCGGCCGAAGGCCCGCTATGCGGTCACCCCGAGCGCCCATCTCATGATCAACCAGCGCAAGGTCACCCCCGATCGCGTCTGGGACCTGATGATGCGCGCGGCGTACCCGACCCCCAAGCGCTGAACGGCTCGCCCTGAAGCTGCGGACCGCGGCAGGAGGTGGCGTGATCGCCTCCCGGGAGGCATAGACTGAGCGCGTGAAGTCCAAGGCCGTCCTGATCGTGGGGCTCGTGTTGACCGCCGCCGCGATCGCCACCGCCACCGCGCAGGCGTTCACCCTGAACGTGACCGGACCGGCGGACGCGCCGCGCATGGTGTTCGCCACGCCGCCCAGCGTCAGCACCGTGTGTCTGCCGGTCACCAACCCGGCGGGCACCACCAGCGTGCTCTACGGGCAGCGGTTCACCGACGGCCCGGTGACGAGCTCCACCCCGGCGATCGTCCTCGCCCACGGCATCGCGTCCAACGCCGCGGACTGGGACTACTCGCCCACGTGGTCGGTCGCCCGGGCTCTGGCCAGCGCCGGCTACGTCGTCTTCTCCTATGACCGGCTCGGCTATGACAAGAGCAGCTACTTCGATCATCCGGGCGGCGGTCAGACGCTGACCACCGCTGCCCACCGCGCGATGCTCCACGACGTCGTCGGCGATGTGCGAACCGGCGGGTACACGATGAGCTCCGGCGCCGACTGCTCCGGCGCCCCCGGGCCGGCCGGCGCGGCCAGTCAGAAGATCGTCATCATCGGACACAGCGGCGGCGGCTGGGTGGTCGCGGGCTACCCCGGTCAGTACCACGACGTCTCGGCGATGGTGCAGGCCGACATCTCGGGCTCCGCCGGCGGCTCGGGCTCGAGTCCGCTGGGGGGATCGTCGTCCGGCGGCTCCTTCACCCCCGATCCGGCCCATCCCGACTACTTCGAGTTCTTTCAGACGACGCAGAACTGCCTGGACTTCGACATGTACGCGCCCGGTGAGGTCGGCTACGTGGCGCAGATCGCGTGTACGCCGCCGTTCATCGACTCTCCGTTCGGGGAGATCGACGACCTCCCGGCGATGTACGCCCAGAACGACGTCGAGATCGCGGCGATTGGGTCCTCGATCCCGGTGCTGCTGACCTCGGGTGTGCAGGACACGACCGATCCGCCGTCCTCGGCGGCCGCTGACCTGGCCTACTACCAGGCCCACTGTGGCTGCGACGTCTCCCAGCTCTTGCTGCCGGACACCGGGCATCTCTTCCAGGCCCACCGGTCGCTTGCGATGTGGGTCGACCACGTCGTCGACTGGCTGAGCGGCCACGGCGTCGCCGGCACCCCTGCCCCGTCCAACCCCCCCGCGGGCCCCGGCATCCCGGGAACGCCGACCAAGCCGACGGGCCCGGGCTCGGGCAAGGCCCGCTGCGCGCCGGCGACCGGGAGCCTGCGCGGCCGCACGCTCGGCCCGCTCACCCTCGGGTGGACGCGGGCCCGCGCTCGCCGGGCGCTGCCGCGCTTCACCGTCGCCGCGAATGACATGGACCGCTTCTGCTTGACCACGCCGGGCGCCATCCGCGCCGGCTATCCGTCGGCCAAGCTGCTGCGCGCGTTGCCCGCCCGCCAGCGGCGGCGCGTGGCCAAGACGGTCATCCTCGCCCTCACCGCCAACCGCCACTACGCGCTCGCCGGCCTGCGCGCGGGGAGCCGGCTGGGCGCCGTCGCCCGCCGCCGGCACCTCGCACCGCCGTTCACGATCGGCGCCAACCGCTGGTATGTCATCCCGGGCCGGCAGAGCACCGGCGTGCTCAAGGTGCAGGGCGGCATCGTCGAGGAGGTCGGCATCGCCGCCCGTCAGCTGAGCCGGGGCCGTCGCGCCCAGCGGCGCCTGCTGCGCAGCTTCGCCGGCACCGCCTGAGACCGGCGGCAGGCGCGACCGTCAGCGCCGCAGCTCGCGCAGCCGCTGCCCGAGCTCCCGGGCGTCGACGGCCACGGCGTCGGCGTCGGTGAGCTCGTCGACGCCGAACGGGCCGGTGGCCACAGCCACGCAGCGCACCCCGTCGGCGCGGGCGCAGGCGATGTCCCGAGGGGTGTCGCCGATCACGATCGTGCGCTCACGGGCAAAAGGCACGCCGTCGTGGCCGGCGCGCCGGCGCGCGATCCCCGGCAGCATCGCCCGGTCCTCGGCATCGGAGCCAAAGCCGCCCTGGCCCCGCGGGAAGTACCGGCCGATGCCCGCTCGGCCGAGCTTGAGTCGCGCCACCGGCTCGTAGTTGCCCGTCACCAGCGAGAGCAGCGCCCTGTCATCGTCGTTAAGCTCGGCCAGCAGCTCGGACACCCCCGGCAGCACCGTGTCGGAGAGATCGGGCGGGCACAGCTGCGCGTAGAGCTCACAGCAGGCGAGGCGCACGTCGGCAGCGCGCTCGTCGATCTGGCGGGCCGAGATCCCGCTGCTGAGCAGGAGCGCGCGGACGATCTCGCCGTCCGTCCGTCCCGCCGGCGACACCGAGGCGCGCGCCCGGGCGGTGGCATCGAATCCGTGCACCTGCTTGATCGCCGCTCGCAGCGCCTCGGCGTGCGCGGTCGTCGCTCGGTGAAGCAGCGTCCCGTCGACGTCGAACAGCAGCAGGGTGGCCGCGTCAGCGCTCAAACGAGATGCCCGCGCCCAGGCGCTGGGCGAACGCGGCGATCAGCTTGGCGGCCGCCTCGATGTCGCTCAACGAGACCAGCTCGACCGCCGAGTGCATGTAGCGCAGCGGCACCGAGACCAGTCCCGTCGGAATTCCCGTCCGGGTGGCGTGCACGGCGTCGGCGTCGGTGCCGGTCGACCGCCCGAGCGACTCGACCGTGAACGGGAGCTCCTCCTGCTCGGCCGTCTCGTAGAGCAGCTCGGTGACGGCCGGGTGCAGTGACGTTCCGCGAGCGATCACCGGGCCCGAGCCGAGCTTGTGGGCCGTGATCGCCCCGAGCTCGACGCCCGGCTGGTCGGTGGCGTGGGTGACGTCGACGACGATTGCCACGGCGGGTTCGAGGCCGAAGGCGCTCGTCCGCGCCCCGGCGAACGTCGTCTCCTCCTGGGCGACCGCGAGCGCCAGCACGTCGCCGGGAGCGCCGCCGGCGGCGGCCACCAGACGCGCGGTCTCGGCGGCCACGAAGCAGCCGATGCGGTTGTCCAGGGAGCGCGAGACGAGCCGGTCGTTGGCCAGCGTGACCGGTGCGGCGTCGATCACGCCGACGTCGCCGATGCGCACCATGGCGCCGGCCTCGTCGGCATCGGCGGCGCCGATGTCGATGTGCAGATCCTTGGTCTTGGGCGCGCGATCGCGCTCCTCGGACTTGATCAGGTGGATCGGCTTGCGGCCGATGACGCCGATCACGTCGCCGCCGCGCGCGGCCAGGCGCACCCGCTGGCCGACGAGCTGGATCGGGTCCCAGCCGCCGACCTCGCCGAAGCGCAGGTAGCCCTGGTCGTCGATGTGCGTCACGTGGACGCCGATCTCGTCGATGTGGCCGATCACGGCCAGGCTCGGCCCGTCGCCGGTACCGGGTATGCGGGCCACCGACGAGCCGACGTGATCGCCGCGGACGTCCTGCGCGAACGCGGCGCAGCCGTCGCGCCACACCCGCGCCGGCCCGGACTCGTGGCCGGACGGGCCGGGGGTGCGCAGCAGCCGGTCGAGCAGTTCGGGGATCGTCGTTGCCATCGGCGCCACCTAAGCCAGCAGCTCGCGCAGCACGTACTGGAGGATCCCACCGTGGTGGTAGTAGCGCTGCTCCTTGGGCGTGTCGATCCGCACCGTCACCTCGAACTCGGTGTCGTCGGCCTTGACGGTCAGCTGCCGCGGCACCTCGTCACCGTCGGCGATGCCCATGATCGTGAACGTCTCGTGCCCGCTCAGCCCCAGCGACTCCACCGAGTCGCCGTCGGAGAACTGCAGCGGCAGCACCCCCATCCCGATCAGGTTGGAGCGGTGGATGCGCTCGAAGCTCTGCGCGATGACCGCGCGCACCCCGAGTAGCCGCGTGCCCTTGGCCGCCCAGTCCCGCGACGAGCCCGAGCCGTACTCCTTGCCGGCGAGGACGACGAGCGGGATGTCCTGCTCGATGTATTTCATGGCCGCGTCGTAGATCGACATCTCTTCTTCGGCGCCGTCGCCGAGGTACAGCGTGACGCCTCCTTCAGTCCCCGGGGCGAGCTGGTTGCGCAGGCGGATGTTGGCGAAGGTGCCGCGCATCATCACCTCGTGGTTGCCGCGCCGCGAGCCGTAGGAGTTGAAGTCCTTGGGGTCGACGCCGTGCTCCTGCAGGTACTTGCCCGCCGGCCCGTCGCGCTTGATCGCGCCCGCCGGCGAGATGTGGTCGGTGGTGACGCTGTCGCCGAGCACGGCGAGCACGCGCGCGGACTCGATGTCGGTCAGCGGCTCGGGCTCGGTCGGCAGGTCGTCGAAGTACGGCGGGCGGCGCACGTAGGTGGAGTCCTCGTCCCACGCGAAGCTGTCCCCGGTGGGAACCTTGAGCGAGTTCCAGCGCTCGTCGCCGTCGAACACCTCGCCGTAGCTGGCGCGGAACATGTCGGACTGCACCGCCTCCTGGACCGTCTCGGCGACCTCGCGCGAGCCCGGCCAGATGTCCTTGAGGTAGACGGGATCGCCGTTCTGGTCGTCGCCGAGGGGGTCGTCGTAGAGGTCGATGTCCATCGTCCCGGCCAGCGCGTAGGCCACGCACAGCGGCGGGGAGGCGAGGTAGTTCATCTTGACGTCGGGGTTGATGCGGCCCTCGAAGTTGCGGTTGCCCGACAGCACCGAGACGACGGCCAGGTCCTCGGCTCCGACGACGTCGGAGACCTCCTCGGGGAGCGGGCCGCTGTTGCCGATGCAGGTCGTGCAGCCGTAGCCGACGAGGTTGAAGCCCAGCTCGTCGAGGTACTCGTCGAGCCCGGCGCGCTCCAGGTACTCGGTGACGACCTTGGAGCCGGGGGCCAGCGAGGTCTTGACCCACGGCTTGACCTTTAGCCCCTTGTGCACGGCGTTGCGGGCCAGCAGCCCGGCGCCGAGCATCACCGACGGGTTGGAGGTGTTCGTGCAGCTCGTGATCGCGGCGATCACGACGTGGCCGTGATCGAGCTCGGTCTCGGTGCCGTCGGCAAGCGTGACCGGCGTGCGATTGCTCGTGCGCTCGGCCACCTGGACGCCGCCGGTCCCGCCGTGCGGCGACTGGCCGTGGCCGCGGGTGCCGTTGCTGGCGGGCGCGTCGCTGGCCGGGAAGCTCTCCTCGACGGCCTCGTCGTCCTCGTCCTCGTCGGGGAGCATGTCCTCGAGCGCCATCCGGAACGCGTCGCGCGACTCGGTCAGCGAGACCCGGTCCTGGGGCCGCTTGGGCCCGGCGATGCTCGGCACCACGTCGGCGAGATCAAGCTCGATCTCGTCGGAGTACGTCGGCTCCTCGGAGTGCTCGTCGTGCCACAGGCCCTGCTCCTTGGCGTAGGCCTCCACGAGGGCGATCTGCTCGGCCGGCCGGCCGGTGAACTCCAGGTAGCGCAGCGTCTCGGCGTCGATCGGGAAGATCGCGCACGTCGAGCCGAACTCCGGCGACATGTTGCCGATCGTCGCGCGGTCGGCCAGCGGCAGTCCGGCCAGCCCGGCGCCATGGAACTCCACGAACTTGCCGACGACGCCGCGTTCGCGCAGCATCTCGGTGACGGTGAGCACGAGGTCGGTGGCGGTGGCGCCCTCCGGCAGCTCGCCGATGAGCTTGAAGCCCAGGACCTGCGGGATGAGCATCGACATCGGCTGGCCGAGCATCGCCGCCTCGGCCTCGATCCCGCCGACCCCCCAGCCGAGCACGCCCAGCCCGTTGATCATCGTCGTGTGGGAGTCGGTGCCGACGAGCGTGTCCGGATAGGCGAGGTTGCGCTCCTCATCGACGAACACGACGCGAGCCAGGTACTCGAGGTTGACCTGGTGCACGATCCCGGTGTCCGGCGGGACGACGCTGAAGTTGTCAAACGCCGTCTGGCCCCAGCGCAGGAACGCGTAGCGCTCCTCGTTTCGCTCGAACTCGAGGTCGGCGTTGCGCTGAAATGCCTTGGCGGTGCCGTAGGCGTCGACCTGCACCGAGTGGTCGATGACCAGCTCGGCGGGAACGAGCGGGTTGATCTTGGCGGCGTCGCCGCCGAGGTCCTGCATGGCGTCGCGCATCGCCGCCAGGTCGACGATCGCCGGGACCCCGGTGAAGTCCTGCATGACGACGCGCGCGGGAGTGAAGGAGATCTCCTTGGAGGGCTCGTCGTTGGCGTTCCAGCTGGCCAGGGCCTCGATGTCCTGCGCACGGATCGATTCACCGTCCTCGTTGCGCAGCAGGTTCTCGAGCAGGATCTTCAGCGAGAACGGCAGCCGCGCGACGTCGAACTTGGCCTGGAGCGCGTCGAGGCGATAGATCTCGTACTCCCGGTCGCCGACGCTCAGGGTGGCGCGGGCGTCAAAGCTGTTGTCGGTGGGGGACATGTTCAGGGCTCCTGGTCTCTTGACGAGAGGGTCACTCGTACTCTAGGCGCGCGCGCCGGGTGGCGGGCTGCCGCGACGCCGTTGAGCCGCTTAACGGTCCTACGTTGCTCTTAGGGACGTCTTGCACCGGGCTTCGGGTGGCTGTCGATGCTGCTCGACGTACCCCCGTCAAGGAGCTCGAACCATGTCGATCCTCATCCGCTCGGTCGCGGGCCTCGCCGTCGCGGCGGGAGGCCTGCTGGCCGCCGCCGGCGTCTACACCGAGAGCCACCACGTCCCGGATCAGCCGTGAGCACGTCTCTTAGCCTTCTTTCACGTCTTCCGCGCATGCTCGTCCGATGAGTTCGGGCTCGACCTCTCTGCGCCTGCCGCAGCGGACCGTGCGCCGGGGCCAGCGCGCTGTCCCCCGATTGGCCGCCGGCGTCCGGGCGCGGCCCGAGCTGCCGGCCGTGCTGGCGATCGCGGCGCTGCTCAACCTGTGGGGGCTGTCGATCAACGGCTGGGCGAACACGTTCTACGCCGGCGCCGTGCGCTCGATGGCGTCGAGCTGGCACGACTTCCTGTTCGCCTCGCTGGACAAGACCGGGCTCATGACCGTCGACAAGCCGCCGCTGGCTCTGTGGGTGCAGGCGCTGTCGGCGCGCATCTTCGGGGTCAACTCGCTGAGCATCCTCGTGCCCGAGGCGCTGATGGGAATCGCCGCCGCCGGCCTGACCTATGACCTCGTCCGCCGCCGCTTCGGCCGTCCCGCCGGCTTCGCCGCGGGGATCGCGCTCGCCGTGACCCCGATCACGGTCGCCATCTCGCGCCACAACAACCCCGACCAGCTGCTCATCCTGTGCTGCGTGGCCGCCCTGTGGTTCGCGGTGCGCGCGCTGGAGGACGGGCGAACGAAGTGGCTGGTGTGGTGCGGGGTCTGCGTCGGCCTGGGGTTTGAGACGAAGATGGCGGTCGCGCTGTTCGTCGTCCCCGGGATCGCGCTCGCCTACCTGTGGATCGCCCCCCGTGGTCGGGGCGCGGCGCTGCGACAGCTCACCCTCGGCGGGATCGCGATGGCGGTCGTCGGCCTCGCCTGGCCGCTGCTCGTGACCCTCACCCCGGCGGCCGACCGGCCATGGATCTCCGGCACCTCGGACAACAGCATCTGGTCGCTGATCTTCAACTACAACGGCGTCGGCCGGGTCACCGGGCAGACCGGGACCCCCGGCGCCTTCGGCGGCGGCGGCGGCGGTGGAGGCGGCGGTGCCTTCGGCGGCAGCACCGGCGTCGCGCGGCTGCTGCAGTCGGGCCTGGGCGATCAGGCGGGATGGCTGATCGGCTTTGCCATCGTCGCCGGCCTCGGGCTGCTCGTCGCCTCGCGCCTTCGCCGCTCGGACCCCCGGACCGGCTGGCTGATCGCCATCGGCGGGGCGTTCGCCGTCAGCGCCGTCGTGTTCAGCTACGCGTCGGGCATCTTTCACCCCTACTACGTGTCGTTCCTCGCGCCGTGGACGGCGATGCTCGTCGGCGCCGGCGTCGGGCAGGCGCTGTCAGCCGAGCGCCGGGCACGGATCGTCGGGCCGCTGGCCATCGTCGGCGGGGCGGTCACCGAGCTCGTCGTGCTCGGCAACCTGAGCGGGTCGCTGTCGTGGGCCCGGCCGCTCGTCATCGTCGCGGGCCTCGCCGGCGCGGTCGCGCTGGCGATCAGGCTCTCGCCGCGGCTGCGGATGATCGCCCTCGGGGTCACGCTGGCGGCGCTGCTCGCGGCTCCGGCGACGTGGGCGACCGAGACCCTCGGCCACGCCACGAGCAGCACGTTCCCGGCCGGCGGTCCGGCGAGCGCCTCGATGGGTGGCCCTGGCGGCGGCCCGGGCGGGGCGGGCGGCCGTCGCTTCTCCCTGCGGGGTATCGGTGGCTCCGGCGGACCGCCCACGGGTGCAGCGCCCCGGGCGCCGGCCCCGCGGGGTGCAGAGTCTCTTCGGGGGCCGCCTCCCCGGCCAGCCGCGGCGGCTTCCCCGGCGCCCGCGGTGGCTTCGGCGGCGCCGGGCGGGATGTTCGGCGGCGACAGCGCCTCGCTGAAGGCGGCGGTCAGCTATGCCAAGGCGCACGGCGGCGGCACGATCGGCGTCGAGAGCCAGGAGAGCGCCGCGTCGGCGATCATCTCCAGCGACGGCAACGTCGCCGGACTGGGCGGCTTCTCCGGGCGCGAGAGCACCGTGACCGCCTCGTGGCTGGCGATGGAGGTCCGCGACGGGCGCCTGCGCTGGATCCTGTCGAGCACCGGCCAGGACGCCGCCGGCGGCTTCGGTGGCCCGCGCGGTGACAGCCGCCAGGGGAGCGCGGCCACTCTGGCCATCGCCGAGAAGGTCGGGCGCAAGGTGACGTTCAGTTCGGGTAGTAGCCAGGTGACCATGTACGACCTGAACGGCAGGGCGTCGGCCATCCTCGCCGCGGCGGGGGGCCGATGATCGAGCGGGTGATTCGTTGCGCGGCGACGGCCGTGGCGGCCGCTCTCGTGCTCGGGCTCGCCGGTGCGGCCACGGCCTCCGCCGACACGTCCGCCAGCTCGAACTGGGCCGGCTATGCCGTCCACCGGTCGGGCCTGCGGTTTCGTACCGTAGTCGGTTCCTGGACCCAGCCGCAGGCGGCGTGCTCGCCGGGGCAGCCGACGTACTCGGCGGTCTGGGTCGGGCTCGGCGGCTTCACCGTCACCTCGCCGGCCCTGGAGCAGATCGGCACCGAGCTCGACTGCACGGCGAGCGGCCGCGCGGTGTCGAGCGCCTGGTATGAGCTCGTGCCGGCGGACTCGCGCACCACGCCGCTGATCGTGCGCCCCGGCGACCGGCTGAGCGCCAGCGTCAGTGTGACCGGCCACGAGGTCAAGCTGACCCTCGCCGACCTCACCCGCCGGCGCTCGTTCACCAAGACGATCCACGACACCCTGCTCGACACGACCTCGGCGGACTGGATCGTCGAGGCACCCTCACTGTGCAGCTCGTCCACCGACTGCCAGACCCTGCCGCTGACCGACTTCGGCGCGGTGGCGATCGACGGCGCCCGCGCCATCGCCACCGGCGGTCACAGCGGCGCGATCACCGACCGGCGCTGGTCGACGACCGCGATCAGCCTCACCGCCGGCGCCCGCGTGTTCGCCGGCACCGCCGGAGTGCGACCGATCCTCGCCGCCCCCTCGCCGCTCAGCGCCGGCGGCACCGGCTTCACCGTCAGCTACAGCGCGTCGACGACGGCGACGACGAGCGGCACGGCGCGGGCCGCGGCGGCGAGCGCGACTGCGGGCCGGCTCGTGCACCCGCGCCGCTGACCGGCAAACGCCGGCTAGAGCCCCGGCGGGTGGCGGACGACGAAGCCCGAGAACTCGCCACCGCCACGCGCCCACCGCGTGCCGCTCTCGGCGAGGGCGACGGTGTCAAAGCGCCAGCCCGCGACCTCCATCCAGATGTGGCCGGCGTTGGCGTAGAGGGTGACCCACCGTCCGGGACCGGCGGCGCCCCAGTTCTCGTAGGCGCCGGAGACCATCGGCGAGCTGACCAGGCCGGCCGCCGCGAGGGCGTAGCTGACCGAGCCCGAGCAGTCGTAGCCGTCGGCGTGGAAGGAGGCGTGGCCGCCGCCGTAGATGTAGGGGAGGGTGGCGATCGCGTTGCCGGCGGCGATGATCTGCTTGACCGCCTCGGGCGCCCCGGCGGGCGCCTGCACCATGCCCCCGGTATTGATCGTGATCCCGCCGACGTTGGCGTTGCCGGTCGCCGCCGCCCGCACGGCGGCCTCGGCGGCCCGCTTCTCCTGCTCCTGCTCGCGCTTCTGCAGCGCGGTCAGCTGCGCCGAGACGGCGTGGTAGCGCCCGCTGACGGCGCTGCGCTTGGACATCTCGGCGATCTGGCGGCGGCTGAGCGCCGCCTGGAGGGCGGCCACCTGGTTGCGCTGGTCGAGCACCTGGTTGGCCAGCGTGCGATCGCGGGCCTCGAGGCCCTGCAGCCGGGTGGCCTCGCGGGAGACCTGGGCGCGGGCGGTGCGGGTGGTGCCGACGATCCGTCCGTCCTGGTGGGCGACGCGCTGCATGAAGCCCACCTGCTCCAGCAGGTCCCCGAAGCCGTGCGAGTCGAGGATCACCGACACGAGGTCGGGCTGTGCCCCCTCGTAGTTGGCGACGAGGTTGGCCGACAGCGCGGTCGTCGCCGCCTGCAGCTCGTTCTCCAGATCGACGAGGTGGTTGCGGGCGGTCAGCAGCGCCGTCTGCACGCCGCGCAGCTCGTTGACGCGCCGGTCAAGCGTCGATTGAACGGCGGCGAGCCGGCTGCGAGCGACCTGTAGGCCGTCCCCGGTGGCGGCGATCTGGCGCGAGTCGGCGTCGATCTGGGCCTTGAGCGCATCGGCGGCCGAGCGCTTGGCGGTGATCTGGCTGCGCAGGTCGCCGGCGCTGCGCGCGGTCAGCCCGCTGCCGAGCAGCGCGGCCAGCACGGCGAGCGCCACCGCGACGCGCACGATGCAGGGACGGGTGACGATCAGGGGCATGGGTATCGGGGCGTGCGTCAGCGTCACCGGACCGGGGGACGATCCGGCTCGTGAGCGAGGGGCGTCGGCGCCGCTCGGGAGGGGGGCCCGGGGGCGGCGCAGAGCACCCTAACACGGCCCGTCGGTCTGACGTCCGAACGTCCTGGGTCTGCAATAAATCCTGCAAAACGCCCGTTTGCCAGCCATCGTGGCGAGCTCGCGCCGACCCTAGCGAACCGCCCGTCCCCGCGCCGGCGCGGCACCCCTCCCCGGGGGATGGGCACGGTCGTCATACTCGCCCCGTGGCTCGCTCGCGCTCCGTCCTGGCCGGCATGCTGGCGCTCCTCGTGGTGGCGCTCGCCGTCCCCGCGGTGAGCCTCGCCGGCGGGTCGGCCGGCGACCAGCAGTACACCGACCCGTTCTCCGGCGGCAACGGCGGGTCGCACACCGCGCCCACGACGACCTCCGCCCCGGCGGCCACCCCGACGACGACGAGCGGCGCGACGGTCACGCGGACAGCGAGTCCGGTGCCGGCGCAGACGGCGACCGCGCCCGCCTCCGCCGCCGATCCGACGACCGCCGCCGCCGTCCCGACGACGGCCGGCGAGCCGACGGCGACGATCGCCGGCTCCTCGGGGACGCTGCCCTACACCGGCTATGACGCCTGGACGGCGGTCGGGTTCGGCCTCACCCTCGTCGCCGGCGGCGGCGCCCTGCGCTGGCGCATGCACGCGCGTTCCTTGTAACCGGGCATGCGACGTCACGTGCTGATCGCGGGCCTCGCGGCGATGCTCGCCCTGATCGCGGCGGTTCCCGCGGCGGCGGCGGTGCCCCAGGGGTTCGTCGGCGTCGACCTCGACGGCCCGCTGTTCGGGGTCGACGACTCGATCGACCTCAACCAGCAGATGGGCACGATGGTCGCCAACGGCGTGCAGAGCGTCCGCGTCGCCTTCAACTGGGCGGTCGCCGAGCCGTATGCGAGCTGGCGCAAGATCCCGCGCCGCGATCGCGACGAGTACTTCGACGTCAACGGCAAGCCGTTCCTGTTCGCGCAGACCGACGCGATCGTCGCCGACGCCGCCGCCCACGGGCTGACCGTGCTGCCCACCGTCCTCTACACCCCACGGTGGGATGCCCTGCACAACCGGCGCGGCCCGGTCAACACGCCCCGTCGATCCGCTCCCTACGGCGGATACCTGACGGCGCTGATCGCCCGCTACGGCCCCCGCGGCAGCTTCTGGACGGCCAACCCGCAGCTGCCCCGGGTCCCGATCCGCGCCTGGCAGATCTGGAACGAGGAGAACCTCAGCTACTACTGGCCCCAGCCGTACGCGCGCAGCTATGCCGGTCTCCTGCGCAGCGCTCACGCCGCCGTGCACCGCGCCGATCCGGGGGCGAAGGTCGTGCTCGGCGCGCTCACCGATTTCGCCTGGGACTCGATCGCTCAGATCTACCGGCTCCGCGGCGGGCGCAAGCTGTTCGACGTCGCCGCGGTCAACAGCTTCACCAAGCGGCCCGCCGACGTGATCCAGTACCTGCAGTTCATGCGCAACGCGATGACGGTGTTCGGAGACCGGAACAAGCCGCTGCTGGCCACCGAGGTGAGCTGGCCGTCGGCTCTGGGCAAGACCCGCGAGCACTTCGACTTCGACACCACCGAGGCCGGTCAGGCGCGCAACATCGCCGCGCTGCTGGCGATGATCGGCCGCACCTACCGGCACCTGCACCTGGCCGGGTTCGACTACTACACGTGGATGGGCGATGAGGGCGACCATTCGCTGGCCTTCAACTACGCCGGCCTGCTGCGCTTTCACGACAACCGCATCACCGCCAAGCCCGCTCTGGCGGCGTTTCGCCGCGGCGTCCTGACCCTCGAGCAGTGCACGAGCAAGGGCCCGCTGGCCACGAGCTGCGTGCGGTAGTCACTCGCCGGGATGGCCGCGCCGGAGCGCGAGCACGGCTTGCAGCTGGCGGCGCTCGCGGGCGCTCGATCGGCCCAGCGCCCGCTTGAGGGCGACCCGCGAGGCGAACGTCGCCGCCTGGGCGAGATCGTCGACGGCGGCCCGCCGCCGTCCGGCCGACCGGGCCACGGCGTCGTGTCGCGCCCCGGCGAGCCGCTCGAACGGCTCGGTGCCGAACGCCTCCGCCGTCGCGTGGGCGCGGTGGTGCACGACGCGCGCTCCGGGCCACAGCCAGGTCTCGATCCCGCGCCGGGCGGCGCGCACCCCCAGCTCCAGATCCTCGCCGTACAGGAACAGAGATTCGTCGAACGGCCCGAGCTCGCGCAGCGTCGCCGTCGGGGCGACGAGCGCGCAGGCCACCGCCCAGCCCACGCGCCGGGGACGGCGTGCCCGCCACGGCGCCAGCGGCGCGCCGACGGCGCCCGGCACAGCCGCCGGCGGGATGAGGGCACGGATCAGATCGGCGGCCGACCCGGGCGCCGGATGCGCGGTGTCCTGGCGGCGGCCATCGCCGGAGAGCACCAGCGGCGCGAGCAGCCGCGCGGGACGATCGGCGCGCCGGGCCTCGGCGACGAGCTCCAGCAGCGAGTCGTCGACGAGCTCGACGTCGGGGTTGACCAGCGCTGCCACCGGCGTCTGCACGTGCGCCAGCGCCTGGTTGCAGGCGCGGCCGAAGCCGGCGTTCTCGGCCAGGCCGACCGCCAAGATCCACGGCCGGGCGCGCGCCAGCTCAAGGCTGGCGTCGTGCGACGCGTTGTCGACGAGCACCATGCGCGCCCCCGGCAGGTGGCGCTCGACGGAGTCCAGCAGGGCGCCGAGCACCCGCGCCGACTCGTGGGTGACGGTGACGAGCGTCAGCTGCGCGGCGTCACCGCCGGCCCGCCGCGCGGCGGCCACCGCTCCGGGCGCCAGCGAGCCCAACGCGGCGGTGACGGCCGCGGTCGACCGGGCGCGATCCAGATGGGCGCGCGCTCGCCGCCGTCCGGCGGCCCCCATCGCGGCCGCCCGCGGCGGATCGCCGAGCAGCGCCACGATCGCGTCCGCGGCCCCGGCCGCGTCCCCGGCGCGGTAGCGCAGCCCGCACGCGTCGTCGACGAACTCGGGCGGTCCCCCGGCGTCGGGGACGACCACCGGACAGCCGGCGGCCAGGGCCTCGGCGACGACGAGTCCGAACGGCTCGCGCGGGGCGCAGTGCAGCAGGCAGGCGGCGCGCGCCAGATCGTGCTCCGGCGACGCCGTCGCTCCGGCGAGCTCGACGTGGCCGGCCAGGTCGAGCCGGTCCGCGCGCCGCCGCAGCCCGATCAGCAACCCGTCGTCCTGCAGCGGGGCCCCGACGACCCGCAATCGCAGCTCGGGGAGCCGGCGTCGCGCGAGGGCGATCGCCTCGAGCGCGAGGTCGGGTCGCTTCCAGGCGACGAGGGCGCCCAGCACCAGCACCTCGGGGGGTCGCACCGGCGCGTGCTCGGCGGCGAAGCGCTCGAGCTCGACGCCCGGGTTGACGATCCGCAGCCGCTCTCCGAGGTGCCCCGACGGGTCGAGGTCGCGGGCGACGGTACGCGAGGGGACGATGACGACCTGGGCGCGCCGCGTGGCCGCGCGCACCGCGGCCGCGGCCGCCGGTCCGGGCAGCAGGTCGTGATGGCCGATGGCCAGCGGCGTCCGCGGCCCGACGGCGAGGCTGGCGATCGCCGAGCGCATGCCCCACGCCACCACCCCCCGGGCGTCGAGATCGGCGGCGAGCGCGCGCAGCTCGCGGCCATGGGCCACGAGCCGGGCGCCGGCCAGCAAGCGGTCGCGTCCGCGGGCGCGCACGTCAAGGCGCCGGTCGGGGATCGTCAGCACGGTCAGCCCGGCGGCGCGGGCGCGCCGCGCGAGCGGCCCCTCCGGGCAGGCGAGGCAGCATCCCGCGTCCACCGAGGACACGCAGTCGAGCAGCACTCGCTCGGCTCCCCCGAACGCCCCCGCGTAGCTGACGAACAGGAGTGGGCCCATCGGCGGGGTCAGCGTAACCGCGCCGGGGCCCCGCCGGCGTGGACGGGAGCGAACGAGGCTTAGACTCGGTGTGTGGTAGACCGGTTTCACACGGGCCCCGCGCCCGCGCGGGTGGCGCTCGTGCACGATTTTCTCCTCGACCTGCGGGGCGCCGAGCGGACGTTCGGCGAGCTGTGTCGCATGTGGCCGCAGGCCGACATCTACACCGCCGTCTACGACGAGGACGCGACCGAGGGCCGGTTCGCCGATCGCGTCGTCCATACCTCCTTCCTGCAGCGGGTGCACCCGTCGGCGCGGACGTTTCGCACGCTGCTGCCGCTGTATCCGGCGGCGATCGAGTCGTTTGACCTCTCCAGCTACGAGCTGGTCGTCTCCAGCTCGTCGGCGTGGGCCCACGCCGTGCTCTGCGATGAGCACACGACGCACGTCAGCTACTGCCACAACCCGTTTCGCTACATCTGGAACGACCGTGACGGCACGCTCGCGCGCACGCGCACCCCCGTCGCCCGCGGGGTCCTGCGGGCCGTGTTCCGGCGCTGGCGCCAGTGGGACTGGATCGCCGCCCAGCGGACCAATCGCTACGTGGCCAACTCGCTGACGACCCAGGCGCGCATCCGGGCCTACTTCGGACGCGAGGCCGCGATCGTGCACCCCCCGGTGGAGACCGTGCGCTTCAGTCCGGGCGCCGTCGGCGACTATTACCTGATCGTCTCCGAGCTGATGCCCCACAAGCAGATCGACCTGGCGGTCGATGCCTTCAACCGGCTGCGTCTGCCCCTGGTGATCGTCGGCGATGGTCCGGACGCGCGCCGCCTGCGCCGCCGCGCGGGGCCGTGGGTGAGCTTCGCCGGCCGGGTGACCGATCCGGAGGTGGCGAGTCTGATGCAGGGCGCCCGAGCCATGGTGATGACCTCGGTCGAGGAGTTCGGCATCGCCGCCGTGGAGGTTCAGGCCGCCGGACGGCCGGTGATCGCCAAGCGGGGCGGGGGCGCGCTGGAAACGGTGCTCGATGGTGAGACGGGCAGCTTCTGGTCGGGTGGCTCCGAGGAGCTCGCCGCCGCTGTGCTGCGCTTCGACGATGCCGAGATCGACTCCGGCGCCTGCACCCTCAACGCCCGGCGCTTTGACTCGGCGCGCTTTCGCGCCGAGCTGCGCCACCAGGTCAGCGCCGGTCACGCGTCGGTCATCCCCACGGCCGGCGGCGAGCGCCAGCCCCTGGCCTCGACGCGCTTGCTGCGGCGCGCCGGCCGCGACCACGACCACTAGCGAAACGTGCGCACGGGGGCGACCACCGCCGCTCGGCTCGCGCTGCTCGGGGGACCGACGGCGCTCGCCTTCTTCAGCGGGGGCTACTTCGACGGCCCACGGGCGTGGGCGGGGCTCGTCGCGTGGCTGCTCGTGATCGTCGGCGCCGTCGCCGGACGCAGCGGCCTGCCCCGGGGCGGCGCGCCGCGGGCGGCGATCGCCGGCCTGGCGGTGATGGCCGCCTGGTCGCTGATCTCGATCGTGTGGGCGCCGATCGCCGGCAACGCCTATCACGCCGGGCAGCTGGCGATGCTGTACCTCGGCGCGCTCATCGCGGCGGCGCTGCTGCTCGGCGACGAGCGCGGCCGCTCGCTCGCCGAGCCCGCGCTGGCCGCGGGAGCGTTGATCGTCGTCGGCTACGGCATCAGCGGGCGGCTGGTGCCGGGGGTGCTGCACTTCGCCCGCTCGGTCAGCGCCCAGGGCCGTCTCGAGCAGCCGCTCACCTACTGGAACGCGATGGGGGAGCTGGCGGCGATCGGCGTCGTTCTCGTCGCCCGCCTCGCCGGCGACGGCGCGCGCCGGCGCGGGGTGCGGATCGCGGCCGCCGCGGCCGCCGTGCCGCTCGGCGTCGGGCTCTCCATCTCGTTCTCCCGCGGGGCCCTGTTCGCCTGCGTCGCCGGGCTCGTCGCTCTGATCGCCGCCACCGGTTCCCGCGAGCAGGCGCACGCGATCGCCCTCGTCGTGCTCGCCGTCGTGCTCGGCGCGCTGGCGTGCGCGCCGTTCGGCGGCGTGACCGGCCTGCGCGGGTCGCTGGCCACGCGCGAGGGGCAGGGGGCGATCGCGCTCGGCCTGCTCGTGCTCCTCGCCGGCGCCGCGGCGGTCACCGAGTGGCGGCTGATCGCGTCGGGCCGGACGGGGCCGCTGCCGATGCCGCGGCGCACGCCGCTGATCGCCGCGGGTCTCATCTGCGCGGGCCTGGCGCTGGCGATCATCGTCGGCGCCCGGGAGACGAGCGCCGCTGCCCAGCAGCTGTCGGGCGGCGCCAACCGGCTGGTCAGCCTGCGCAGCAACCGCTATGACTACTGGCGGGTGGCGCTGCGGGCGTTCGCCCACGAGCCGTGGCGCGGCGTCGGCGCCGGCAACTGGTCGGTCTACTGGCTGCGGTGGCGCCCGTTCGAGGACTTCGCCCGCGACGCTCATTCGCTGCCGCTGCAGACGATGGCCGAGCTCGGGCTCGTCGGTCTCGCCGGGCTGCTCGCGTTCCTCGGCGGGGTCGCCGTTGCAGCGCGCCGGGCTCTGGCGCTCACGCCGCTGGCCGCCGGCCCGATCGCCGGCATCGTCGCCTACATCGCGCATGCTCCTCTCGACTGGGACTGGGAGATGCCGGCGGTGACGCTGGTGGCGATCCTGCTCGCCGGGATGCTGCTCGCCGTCGCTCGCCCGGCAACGCCATGACGACGCCCGCCGTCAGCGTCGTCATCCCCAACTGGAACGGCCGGCGCTGGCTGCCGGGCTGCCTGGACTCGCTCGCCGCTCAGGAGCTGGCCCCGGCCGAGGTGATCGTCGTCGACAACGGCTCGGACGACGACTCGCTCGCCTATCTGCGGATCGCGCATCCCGACGTCCGGGTTCTCGCCCTCGGGGCCAACACCGGCTTTGCCCACGCGGCCAATCAGGGGATCGCCGCCGCCCGCGGCGAGCTCGTGGCGCTCGTCAACACCGACGTCGAGCTCGACTCCGACTGGCTGGCGCGCCTGGCCGCCGCCGTGTGCGACGACCCCGGGACGGCATCGGCCGCGTGCAAGATGCTGTCCCTCGCCGACCCCCGTGTCGTCTACGACGCCGGCGACGTCCTGCGCCGCGACGGCGCCTGCGTGCAGCGAGGCCGCTTCGAGCGCGACGACGGCCGCTTCGACACGCCGGGCGAGGTGTTCGGCGCGTGCGCCGGCGCCGCCGTCTATCGCCGCGCGGCCATCCTGCAGGCCGGTGGCTTTGACGAGCGCTACTTCGCCTACCTGGAGGACGTCGACCTCGCCCTCGCGCTGCGGCGGGCCGGGTGGCGCTGCCGCTACGTCCCGGCGGTCGCCCGCCATGCCGGCGAGGTCGCCTCGGCGCAGCTGACGGGCGCCCACCACTTCTACGTGCAGCGCAACACTCTGCTGCTCGTCGCCAAGGCCTTCCCGGTGCGCTGGCTGCCGCTCGTCGCCTACCGCCAGCTGTCGTGGCTGCGCGCGGCGATGCGCGAGCGCCGTCTGGCCACGCATGTACGCGCGTGCGTTGCCGCCGCGGCGCTGATGCCGGCCGTGGTGTCCGAGCGCCGCCGCCGCCCTCGACGCGGGGATGACCGGGTCACGCTCGAGGAGATCGTCCCCCGGATGCCGATCCGGGGCCCGGCGGCGGCCGGCCACCGCTCGCGCATCGCCGGCAGCTGGGCGGGCGAGCCAGGCGCGTCCTAACCGACGGGCTTGACGATCGGGGCCAGCGCGAGGACGTGGAGGAGCGCGATCTCGCGCTCGTGCGGGGCGTCGAGCGATGCGTTGGCCAGCGCGATCCAGGCCGCGAGATCCCGGGGCTCGCGGCTGACCACGCCGGTGAGGATCCGGCGCGCGCCGGGCCCGTCCCCGCGCTCCCGGGCCACCTGCGCGCGCAGGACGTCGACCGTCTCATCGGGGTTGAGCCGCGCCGCGTCGTGAAGCAGGCTGTTGGCCCGGCGCGCCTGGGCGGCGGTGAGATGCGCGGTTCCCGCCCGCGCCGGCGCCGCCGCGAGCACCGATCGGGCCTCGGTGACGGCGTGGCTCTCATAGACGCCGAGCGCGAACCAGGCGGCGGCGAGGAGCCCGACCAGCCCGAGCCCGACCCGCCCGGCGCTCATCGCTTGCGCACCCGGATCACGCAGTTCCAGGTCAGCAGCTCGCGTACGCCGGGGATCCGGGTGATGAAGGCCAGGCGCGGCCAGTAGCGCGGCTCCACGCGCTCGATCAGCAATCGGTCGTGGCCGCGCACGAGGCGCAGCGTCGGGCCGATGTGGCACGCCCACAGTCCGGCGCCGTACGGGTTCTTGCGGGGTCGCCCGTGGCGGCGCACGTAGAGCCGCGGGCCCAGGCGCGGACCGAGGAGGTGATACGGGCTCATGTCGTGACCGCCCCACGGCGAGTACCAGTTCGTCCACGAGATGTAGCCCCAGCCGCCTGGGCGCAGGACGCGATCGATCTCGTCGAGCACCGGCGCGGCGGCGGGCGTGTGCTCGAGCAGGTTGGAGCAGAACACGCCGTCGGCGCTGGCGTCGGGCAGCGGCAGGTTGCCGGCGTCGGCGTTCAGCGCCCCGGCGGGCGCGTCGCCGGCGAGCTTCATCTCAGTCACGTCGTTGTCGACGGGGGTGACCTCGGCGCCGCGCTCGCGCAGGGCCGCCGTGTAGTAGCCGGGGCCGCAGCCGAGGTCGAGCACCGACTGACCGCGCAGGGGCCCGTAGCGGCGGTCGAGATCCTCGGCCGCCTCGGCGGCGAGCAACCGGTAGAACGGCCCCGGGTCGGTCTGCTCGCAGCGAAACAGGCGCCACAGGGCGCGGATGCGCGCCAACCCCTGCGGACGCGACACGGTGGCCGGGGCGAGGGTCACGGGCTCCAACGGTAGATCATGGCTCGTGGCGCTCCCGGAGGGCGGGCGCTCCCCCCTCAGGTAGCGTGGGTCGCGTGCGTAGCGTCCAGACGTCCACTGAGTCCCTGCACATCCTGATCCTCTCCGATCGCGACTGGACGCACCCGCAGGCGGGGGGGACGGGGACCGCTCTCTACGCGGAGGTCGGGCGGTGGCTGGCCTGGGGGCATCGGGTGACGGTGATCGCCGGCGACTATCCCGGGGCCTCGACGTTCGAGTCGCCCACGCCGGGGCTGGAGCTGTATCGCATGGGCACCCGGCTGACGGTGTTCCCGTGGGCGGCGTGGGCGGTGCTCGGACGGCGGGTGGGGCGTGACGCCGACGTGATCCTCGAGGTGATCAACGGGATCGCGTTCTTCACCTCCCTGTGGCCGTGGCTGCGGATCCCGCGCGTGGTCCTGTGCCAGCACGTCCACCAGGACCACTACGTCTACGAACTGGGGTGGCGCGGCCGCGTGGCGGCGACGCTGCTCGAGCGCCTTCCACTGCGGTACCTGTACCGCACGACCCCGGTGCTGACGATCTCCCGCTCGGCCCGGGAGGATCTGATCGCCCTCGGCGTCCCCGCCGCCGGGATTCACGTCGCCTATCTGGGAGTCGAGAAGCAGCCCTACGCTTCGGTAGCCGACGCGCAGCGGCCCGCCCTGCTGTACCTCGGTCGGCTCAAGCAGTACAAGCGCATCGAGGTCATCATCGAGCTCCTGGCGCGGCTGCCGGAGGCGACCCTCGACATCGCCGGCGACGGCGATCATCGCGCGGCGCTCGAGGCCGACATCCGGGCCCGCGGGCTCAGCGACCGGGTGACGGTGCACGGCTACGTCGACGAGCGGCGCAAGGCGGAGCTGTATGACCGCGCGTGGGTGTCGCTGACGGCCTCGTCGGCGGAGGGGTGGTGCCACACCGTCATGGAGGCGGCGATGCGGGGAACGCCGACCGTCGCCCTGCGCGTCGGCGGGCTGCGCGAGTCGATCGTCGACGGCGAGACGGGATTTCTCGCCGACGACCTCGACGAGCTCACCGGACGCGTGCGCGAGCTGATCGCCTCCGCCGAGCTCCGCGCCCGGCTCGGCGCGATCGCCCAGACGCGGGCCTACGGCTTCAACTGGGATGCGACCGCCGCCGCCCACCTGGCCGTGCTCGCCGACGCCGCGCGCACCTCGCCGATCCGGCTGCGCCGACGGCTGCGCTCCCGGCTGGCGGCGGGCCGCGTGGTGTGAGCGCCGCCGCCCCTGCGGACTGGGACCGGGCGCGGGCCGCGATCGAGCCGGTCGTCGGATGGCTGACCCTCGCCCAGGCGCGGCGCCTGTGGGAGGCCGCCCGCGCGCTGCCCGCGTCCGCGCAGATCGTGGAGATCGGAAGCTTCCGCGGCCGCTCGACGATCGTGCTCGCCCTCGGCGCGCCGCGCGGCGTGTCGGTCGTCGCCATCGACCCCCACCTCGGCTCTGACCGCGGGCCGCGGGAGATCGAGGCCCGGCCGCCGCTGGGCGAGGCCGACCACGCGGCGTTCACCGACAACCTCCGGCGCGCGGGGGTCGCCGAGCGCGTGCGTCACGTGCGCAGCCTCTCCCAGGCGGCGCTCACCGAGGTCGGCGGCGAGGTGACGCTGCTCTACGTCGACGGCGCGCACCGCTTCGCGCCCGCTCGCGCCGACCTGCGGCACTGGGGGTCCCGGGTGCCCGAGGGCGGCCGGCTGCTCGTCCACGACGCCTTCTCCTCGGTGGGGGTCACCCTCGCTCTCGCCGCCGAGGTGATCGGCCGTCCCGCCTGGCGCTACCGGGGCCGCAGCGGCTCGCTGGCCGAATATGAGCGCATCGCCGCGCGGCCGGGCGCCGCCCGCGTCGCGGAGGTGGGACGAGCGCTCGCCGAGCTGCCGTGGTTCGCGCGCAACCTGACGATCAAGGCGTTGATCATCGCCCACCTCCCGGCGGGAGCGCGCCTGCTCGGTCACCGCACCGGTGCCTGGCCGTACTGATTTGGCTTGACGATGCGCGCACGATCGGCGCGGTCGCGCCGTCCGCGCTGCGCTGACAGTCAAGTCACCTCTCGCTGCGCGACAAGGGCGGTTTGAACCTGACACCCGGAGTGGCATCATCGACCATAGGCACATACTCACTTGGTGAAAGATTCCCGGCGCGGGGCCGGTGACGGGCTCGTGCTCGGTATCTCTCACCCAGCAGAGGGAGGCGAGATGGCCGCACCCACAGATGGCCCCTACGCGGGGAGGCGCAGTGATGCGCCGATACGCCCGTTCCCCCGCCGCCGTACCCGTACCGGCCGGCGCCGGCTCGGCGCGTGGCTGACCGTCGCGGCATGCGCCGCTGCCGTGCTCACGGCGTGCGGCGGCTCGAGCTCGAGCTCGAGCAGCAGCACCAGCAGCGGATCGGGGGGGTCGAGCTCCTCGACCGCATCCAGCTCCGCCGCGACGGGCCCCGCCCACGCCGGCGGATCGCTGACCGTGCTCGAGAGCACGGGCTTCGCCGGCGACTGGCCGACCGGCTTGGATCCGGCCACGAACACGAACGGCGCCGCCGACCAGAGCTACATGGACGCCATCTACGGACAGCTCTTCGAGCTGACGACCGGCGGCAAGCTCGTGCCCGATCTGGCGACCGGTTACGCCTTCAAGAACGGCGGAAAAACGGTGGAGATCAAGCTGCGCCCGGGCGTGAAGTTCAGCGACGGGACACCGATGGACGCCGCCGCGGTCGTCTTCAACATCAAGCGCGACCTGGCGTCGCCGTGCACCTGCAAGCCGACGTGGCCGGTGAGCTCGGTCACGGCGACGGGGGCCCACGCGGTGACCATCAACCTCAAGGCGCCCGACGGCGCCCTCATCCACCAGTTCCAGGACTCCAACGCCGACTGGATCGCCTCCCCGACCGCTCTGAAGAAGATGGGCGAGCAGCAGTTCAAGCTCAAGCCGGTCGGCGCCGGACCGTTCACGGTGGTCAGCGACACGTTGAGCTCGCAGCTCGTGCTCAAGAAGAACCCCACCTACTGGAAGGCGGGCCGTCCGTACCTGGACACGCTGACGTTCAAGACGACGGCCGGTGACGAATCGGCGCTGGAGGCGATGCAGTCGGGCGCGGCGCAGGCCTACGAGGGCATGAACTCGCCCCAGCTGGTGAAGTCCTTCAAATCGCATTTCACCGTCACCGTCGAGCCGTCGACATCCCCTTACAACATCCAGCTCAACACGGCGATCCCGCCGTTCAACAACATCAAGGCGCGGCAGGCGATCTACTACGCCACCGACGCCAAGACGATCGACGCCAAGCTGTTCGGCGACGTCTATCCGGTCGTGCAGTCGTTCACCGCTCCCGCCGGGCTCTTCTACAGCGCGAACGTCCCCGGATACCCGACCTACGACCTGGCCAAGGCCAAGGCGCTGGTCAAGTCCCTGGGCGGCCTCACCGTCAACTTCTTCACCATCCAGCAGCCGGCCACCCAGAACTTCATGGTCGCCTTGCAACAGCTGTGGAAGCAGGCGGGGATCAACGCCTCGATCCACCTCTATCCGCTGTCGGCCCTGATCCAGCAGTTCCAGACCAAGAAGTGGCAGGCGGCGTTGCAGACGGCGGGCGCCTGGGACCCGGCCGGCGGGGTCGGTGTCGCCTTCCGCTTCTCCTCGCTGTCGCCGTTCAGCGGCGTTCACGATCCCAAGTTGGACGGACTGCTCAACGCCGCCCAGGCGGCCATCGACTCGGGCGCCCGGGCCAAGCTGTACAACCAGGCCGCGGCCTACATCGCCAAGCAGGCCTACAGCCCGTTTCTGTTCCCGGTGGCCACCTGGAACATCGCCAAGCAGGGGGTCACAGGGCCGGGTCTGACGACGCCGGTCCCGTCGGTGGCGGTCAACCCCCAGGTCCTGTGGGAGGACGTCTCGGCCGGATGAACGATGAGTAGCACAGCGCAGCCGCCGCTCAGCGCTCCGCTCCGAGCGCGGGCGGCAGGTCTGCGGCGGGTCGCCGGCTCACCGAGTGTGCGGTTCGTCGGCCGGCGACTCCTCGCCGCCATCCCGGTGCTGTGGGGGGTGACCCTGGCGGCGTTCGTGGTCATGAACTCGCTCCCCGGCGATGCCGCACAGCAGCTGTTGGGGGCCAACGCCACGCCTGCCGAGGTCCACCAGCTGTCGGTCAAGCTCGGCCTCGACCGCCCGTTTCTCACTCGTTATGGGGACTGGCTGCACGGCGTGGTGACCGGTCATCTCGGCACCTCCCTGTCCAGCGGCCAGAGCGTCGGCTCGATCCTCGGCGCCGACCTGCCGGTCAGCTTCGAGCTGATCGGCTTCGCCTTTTTGTTGTCGCTGCTCGTGGCCGTGCCGGTCGCGCTGCTGGCGGCGCGCCACCCCAACGGGATCTTCGATCGGGTGAGCATGGTGCTCAGCATGGGCGGCCTGTCGATCGCCAATTACGTGCTGGCGCTCGTGCTCGTCTACGTGTTCGCGGTCAAGCTCAACGTGCTGCCGGCCTTTGGCTGGGTGCCCCCCGGTCAGAGTCTTGGCCAGAACCTCCGCTGTCTGATCCTGCCCGCGGTGTCGATCGGGCTCTCGCTGCTGTGCTTCTACACGCGCCTGCTGCGGGCCGACCTGGTCGAGCAGTTGCAGGGCCAGGACTACGTGGTCACCGCTCGCGCCAAGGGCGCCGGACCGTGGCGCGTGCTCCTGCGCCACGCGCTGCGCAACTCGGCATTCGGCCTGATCACGGTGGTGGCGCTCAACCTGGGGACGCTGCTGGGGGCGACGGTGATCATCGAGCAGATCTTCGGGTTGCCCGGGATCGGCCACGAGCTTTTGTCGGCGATCGGCAACCGCGACGTGCCGGTCGTGGAGGGGGCGGTCGTCGTGTTCGCGGTCATCACCGTGCTCGCCAACCTGGTGGCCGACCTGCTCTACGCGGCCCTCGATCCCCGGGTGAGATATGGCGGCGACGTCCACTGAGCTCGCCGCCCCGGGCGGGCTGGAGCCGCCCGCCGCCGTCCCCGTCGGCGGCCACGGCCGGCTGCGGGCGCTCGCCGGCATCTGGGTCCCGGTCGTGCTGCTGGCGGTCATCTTCCTGCTGTGCTTCGTGTGGCCGCTCATCGGCTCGGTCCCGTCGCCGACCGGCGGCACGATCCTTGACGCCAACGACGCGATGTTCTCCCCCGGGCACCTGTTCGGCACCGACGCCGTCGGCAACGACGAGTGGTCGCGCCTGCTCTACGGGGGCCGCACGTCGCTGGAAATCGCGCTCGCGGTCAACGTCCTCGGGCTCGCCGTCGGCGGCCTGCTCGGAGCGGCCGCGGCGTACCTCGGCGGATGGCGCGACGCGATCATCATGCGCATCCTCGACGTGCTCATCGCGTTCCCCTCGCTCGTCCTCGCGCTGGCCATCGCCCAGGGGCTCGGGCCCGGCGAGCTGCACACCATCTGGGCGCTGTCGTTCTTCAGCGTGCCGGCGTTCGCCCGCATCGCGCGCGCATCCACGCTGCGCGTGCGCGAGCAGCCGTTCATGGCCGCCGCCCGGATCTCGGGCACCAGCCACCGGCGCATCCTGCTGCGCCATGTCGCGCCGAACATCGTCGCCCCGCTCATCACCTTCGCCCTGCTCGGAATGGGCATCACGATCGTGCTCGAGGGGGCCCTCAGCTTCCTCGGGCTCGGCATCGCTCCGCCCGCGCCGAGCTGGGGGAACATGATCCAGGCCGGCCAGGGGATCCTCTCCGCCCAGCCGCGCTTCGTGCTGTTGCCGAGCGCCGCGCTGTTCATCACCGTCGTGTCGTTCAATCTGCTCGGGGACGGCCTGCGGACGCGATGGAGCGCGACATGATCGGCGACAACGGCGTGTCGCCCGCCGCATCGTCGGCGCCCGCGGTCGCGGGTGACGCGCCGCTGTTGGAGATGCGCGACCTGCGCGTCGACTTCCGCCAGGGCCGCCGCGTCGTGCGGGCCGTCGACGGCCTCAGCTACACCGCCGCCCGGGGGCGGACGCTCGCCGTCATCGGGGAATCGGGCTCGGGCAAGACGGTCAGCGCGCGGGCGATCATGGGCCTGCTGCCGGCGAGCGCCGAGGTCGCCGGCTCGATCCGCTTCGAGGGCGAGGAGCTCGTCGGGCTCTCCGAGCGCCGGCTGCGGGCCTATCGCGGCGGCGAGATCGCGATGGTCTTTCAGGATCCGAGCCGGTCGCTGAACCCGACGACGCGGATCGGGACTCAGATCACCGAGGCGATCCGTCTGCACGGCTCGATGTCGCGGGCGGCGGCCGGCGACCGCGCGGTCGAGCTGATGGAGCTCGTCCGCCTGCCCGCGGCCCGCCAGCGCCTCGGCCAGTATCCGCACCAGCTTTCAGGCGGCATGCGCCAGCGGGTGATGATCGCGATCGCGCTGGCCGCCGAGCCCAAGCTGCTCGTCGCCGACGAGGCGACGACCGCGCTCGACGTCACCACCCAGGCGCAGATCATGGAGCTGCTGCGCGACCTCCAGCGGCGGCTGGGGATGGCCCTGATCATGATCAGCCACGACCTGGGCCTGGCGGCGAGCTTCGCCGACGACGTGCTCGTGATGTACGCCGGTCGCGCGGTGGAGCACGCGCCGGTCGGCACGCTGTTTCACCACGTGCGGATGCCGTACACGCGGGCGCTGCTGCAGGCGATCCCCCGGCTGGAGAACCCACCGCACTCACCGCTGGCGGCGGTGCCCGGCCAGCCGCCCGACCTGGCGACCGAGCGGATCGGTTGCCCGTTCGCGCCGCGCTGCCCGGACGCCACCGACCGCTGCCGCGAGGCGTGTCCGGACTTCACCGAGCAGGAGCCGGGCCATCTGTGGGCGTGTTGGCATCCCTGCGGGAAAGGAGGCTCCGGGTGAGCGAGCCCCTGCTGGAG
This sequence comes from uncultured Solirubrobacteraceae bacterium, assembly GCA_963744845.1. Lineage (GTDB taxonomy): Bacteria > Actinomycetota > Thermoleophilia > Solirubrobacterales > Solirubrobacteraceae > Palsa-465. The sequence continues at coordinate 39,366 of CAVUVE010000001.1, read as the reverse complement.
GTCTCCCATCTCGTCCAGGAGTTCGCCGTCCGCGACCGCGGCGGGGTGCGCGGCGGGACGGTGCGCGCCGTCTCGGACGTGTCGTTTGACCTGGCACCCGGGGAGACCCTCGGGCTGGTCGGCGAGACCGGCTCGGGCAAGTCGACGCTCGCGCGGGCGATCCTCCAGTCGCCCCGGCCCCAGGCGGGCTCGGTCAAGCTGTCGGGCGTCGAGCTCGTCGGCCTCAAGGGGCGACGGTTGCTCCAGGCGCGCCGCCAGGTCCAGATGGTCTTCCAGGATCCGTTCGGCTCGCTGGATCCGACCTGGAACGTGCACCAGCTGGTGGAGGAGCCGCTCGTCGCCTTCAAGGTCGGGGGCGGCGCCGAGCGTCGGGCCCGCGCGCGCGACCTGCTGGACCGCGTCGGGCTTGACCCGGATCGCTACGGCGCTCGCCGGGCCCGCGAGCTCTCCGGCGGACAAGCGCAACGGGTCGCCATCGCCCGGGCCCTGGCCCTTGACCCCTCGCTGATCATCTGCGACGAGGCGGTGTCCTCCCTGGACGTGCTCATCCGCGCGCAGGTGCTCAACCTGCTCGAACGGCTGCGCTCGGAGCTCGGCCTCGCCTACCTGTTCATCGCCCACGACCTGGCGATGGTCAAGCAGGTCTCGGACCGCGTGGCCGTGATGTACCTGGGCAAGCTGGTGGAGATCGCGCCCGCCGAGGCGTTGTACCGCGCGCCGCGCCATCCCTACACAGTCGCCCTCCTGGCCTCGATCCCCGACCCCGACCCCGACCGGGCCGGCGAGCCGGTCGACCGCACGATCTACGGCGAGCCCCCGTCGCCGATCGATCCCCCGAGCGGCTGTCGCTTTCGCACCCGCTGCCCGCGCGCCCAGGACATCTGCGCCGCCGAGGAGCCGCCGCTGCGCGCGCTCGCCGACGGTCACCTCGGGGCCTGCCACTTCCCGGTGACCGCGGACGCCCCCGCCTCCGCGACCACCGCTCACGACCTCGCTCCCTGAGAAAGAGAGGCTCATGGCCATCGCCGACACCCACACCATCGACGTCAGCCGTCTGCTCAGCGACGGCGCGCATCTGATCGGCGGCGAGTGGGTCCCGGCGCGCAGCGCCGAGACGATCACCGTCATCAACCCGGCCAACGGCACGGCGATGGCCACCGTGCCGCGGGGTGGCGCCGACGACGTGGCGGACGCCGTGGCGGCGGCCGGCGAGGCGTTCCCCGCCTGGCGGGACACGAGCCCGAGCGTGCGCGGTCAGCTGTTGATGGCGTGGGCGCAGCGCTGCCGCGAGCACGGCGACGAGCTCGATCTGCTCGAGCGCATGGAGGTCGGCCGGCCAAGCTGGGGGCCGGGGGCGGGCGGGCCGATTTCAAACATCATCACCTTCACCGCCGGGCTGGCCGACAAGGTGACCGGCCAGACGCTCCCCAGCGGCTTCGTCGACGTGATCGGCATGACGCTGCGCGAGCCCTACGGCGTGTGCGCGGCCATCATCCCGTGGAACGCGCCCGGCCCTCTGACCGCCCAGAACGTGGCCCCCGCGATCGCCATGGGGAACACGATCGTCGTCAAGCCCGCCGAGGATGCGCCGCTCACCACGCTGCTGATGGCCAAGCTGGCCCTCGAGGCCGGGATCCCACCCGGCGTCATCAACGTCGTCTGCGGCTACGGGGGCGAGGCCGGAGACGCCCTCAGCCACCACGCCGGAGTGCGCCACATGAGCTTCACCGGCTCGCCGGAGACAGGGCGCGCGGTGATGCGGGCGTGCGCCGAGAACCTCGTCCCCGTGCATCTGGAGCTCGGCGGCAAGTCGCCCCAGGTCATCCTGCGCGACGCGCCGCTCGAGAAGGCGATCCCGACCATCGTGCGCGGCATCACGCTGAACACGGGCCAGATCTGCGCCGCCGGCTCGCGCGTCGTCGTCGACGAGTCGATCCGCGAGCGCGTCGTCGCGGGACTGGCCGAGGGCTTTGCCAAGGTCAGGGTCGGGCCCTGGTATGAGCAGGTCGAGATGGGGCCGCTGATCAGCGCCAAGCAGGAGGAGCGGGTGCTCGGCTATCTGGACAGCGGTCGCGAGGCGGGAGCGCGGGTCGTGATCGGCGGCGGCAAGCTGGCCGGCGAGGGCTTCGACGGCGGCTTCTTCGTCGAGCCGACGATCTTCGACGACGTCGGCCCCGATATGCGCATCGCCCAGGAGGAGATCTTCGGCCCCGTGCTCTCGGTCCTCGGCGCCGGGGACGAGGAGGAGGCGCTGGCGATCGCCAACGGCACCCGCTACGGGCTGGTCGCGTCGGTGTGGACGCGCGACGTCGGCAAGGCCGTCCGTCTCGCCCGCCGCATCGACGCCGGGCAGGTCTCGATCAACACGCTGTGGTCCGGCGGGGTGATCGGCGCGCCGTTCGGCGGCTACAAGCAGAGCGGCTTCGGACGCACCGTCAGCGCCGAGTCGATCCTCGACTACACCCAGGTCAAGACGGTCATCATCGACGGCCGGGAGCAGGGCTGATGGAGGTCTCCCTCGACGGCAAGGTGGCGCTCGTCACCGGCGCGGGCCCCAACATCGGAAGCGGGATCGCCCTCGCGCTCGCGCGCTACGGCGCGCGCGTCGCCTGCAACGACCTGCGGCCGGAGGCGGCCGCGGCGAGCGCGGCGCGGATCGAGCGCAACGGCGGGGAGGCGATGGTCGTGCCCGGCGACGTCGCCGACGAGGCCGATGTCCAGCGCTACGTCGGCGAGGTCCTCGACCGCTGGGGGCGGATCGACATCCTCATCAACAACGCGGCGATCCTCGGCGGCCGGGGCGTCCTGGAGGAGAGCCTGGAGTTCTTCAACCGGGCGATCGAGGTCGCCGCCGCCGGCACGTTTCTCAACACCAAGCACGTGGCCATCGCCATGATCGAGCGCGAGATCAAGGGCAGCATGATCAACATCCTGTCCTCCAACGCCTGGCAGGGCTGTGCCGGGGTGATCGCCTACGCGTTTCACAAGGGCGGCCTGGCCAACTTCACCCGGGCCGCCGCCATGGACCTGGCGCCGTACGGGATCCGGGTCAACTCGTACTCACCGACGGCGCCGCGGCCCGACAACCCGGAGCTCGTGGGCGAGATGCAGGGCGGCCTGCGCCCCCGGCGGCCCGAGCCGCCGGATCGCCCGAGCTGGTGGCGCGACACGGGCACGATCGACGTGCGCGCCAACATGCCGATGGAGCCGTCGACGCCGACCGACATCGGCCACTGCGTGGCCTGGATGTGCTCGGACTACGCACGGCTGATCACCGGCTGTGACTTCGTCATCGACGGCGGGGCCCGGGCGAAGTACTGGGGCTACACGCCGCCCGCGGAGAAGGCGCAACCACTCCCGCTGATCCCGCTCTACGCGGACGAGACGATGCCGGGAGGTTTTTAGCCATGGCTCCCGAGATGGTGCGCGCCGCGGTTCAGACCGGACCGCTGGCCTACGAGATTCGCGAGCTGCCGCGCCCGCGGATCGGCGACGACGACGGGCTGCTGCGCGTCGAGGCGTGCGGCGTGTGCGGCTCCGACGTCGAGCAGTACCGCGGCCACCTCGTGCGCGAGGGCATGTTCCCGCTCGTCCCCGGCCACGAGCCGCTGGGGATCATCGAGGAGGTCGGCGACCGGGCGGCCGAGCGCTGGGGCGTGGTGCCCGGCGACCGCGTCGCGGTGGAGATTCTTCGCCCGTGCCGGGCGTGCGATTTCTGCCTGACCGGCCGCTACATGTCGTGCCCCAACCGCGACGGCGCCTACGGGATGACGCCGCTGGCGCGCGAGCCCGGGTTGTGGGGCGGCTTCGGGGAATACATGTACCTGCATCCGTGGGCGATCCTCCACAAGGTCGATCCGGGCCTGGCGCCCGAGCTGGCGGTCATGTTCAACCCCCTCGGCGCCGGCGTGCGCTGGGCGGCGTTCCTCGGCGAGGTCGGGCTCGGCGACACCGTGCTCATCCTCGGACCCGGCCAGCGCGGTCTGACCTCGGTGATCGCCGCGCGGGCCGTGGGCGCCGGGACGATCATCGTCACCGGCCTGCGTAAGGACGCCGAGAAGCTGGCTCTGGCCCGCGAGTTCGGGGCCGACCACACGATCGACGTCGACGCCGAGGACGTCGTGGCGCGGGTGGCCGAGATCACCGACGGGGCGATGGCCGATGTCGTGCTCGAGCTGACCCCGATGGCCGAGCGACCGATCTCCGACGCGATCGAGGCCGTGCGCCACAGCGGACGGATCGTGTTCGCCGGGTTGAAGGGCAACAAGCCGATTCCGGTCATCACCGACCGCCTCATCAACAAGGGCATCACGATCCGGGGCGCCTACGGGGTCGACGCCGATGCCTACATCGAGGCGATCCGGATCATCGAGTCGCGGCGGTTCCCGCTCGAGCGCATGCACAGCGGCCGCTTCTCGCTCGACGAGACCGAGGACGCGATCCGCGAGCTCGGCGACGGCCGGGCGATCCACGTCTGCGTGTGCCCGAACGACGCCCCCGGCCCGGCGAACGACGCGGAGACGCGGCGACAGAGGGAGGTGCTCGATGTTGGTTGACATGCACGCTCACGTGATCCCGGGAGCGCTGGAGGCGGTGGGCGGCCGCGACGATCACCGCGGACCGCGGGTCGGTCCGTGCGACGGCGACGCCCACGCCCGGTTGCTGGCCACCGACCGGATGCAGTTCAAGGCCCGCGACGCCTTCTACTCGGCCGAGCGCCGGCTGGAGGAGATGGAGGCCAGCGGCGTCGACGCCGAGGTCGTCTCGCCGATGCCGCCGCTGCTCGACTACGGGCTCTCCGGCCCCGAGGGCCTCGAGCTCTCACGGCGGGTCAACGAGTTCATCGCCGAGCTGTGCCGGACCGATCCCAACCGGCTGCTCGGCATGGCCATGCTGCCGATGCAGGCGCCGGAGTTGGCCGCCGCCGAGCTGTCGGCCGTCGCCTCGCTCGGCCTGTGCGCCGTCGAGATCGCCTCCAACGTGCTCGGTGAGTCGCTGCACGAGGACCGGTTCGCCGAGTTCTGGGCCGAGGCCGAGCGGCTGGAGGTGCCGATCTTCGTCCACGGGATGCCGTCGGACCTCGGCGGCCGGGTCCCGGCGGGCCTGGTGGCGGTCGCCGGCTTCGCCGTCGGCGCCGACGCCGCGCTGGCGGCGACGGCGATTATCAGCGGAGGCGTCGCCGAGCGCCACCCCCGGCTGCGGCTGGCCTTCAGCCACGGGGCCGGGGGTCTGCCGAGCATGCTGCCGCGGGCGAACTACTTCTGGGGCAAGACGTGGAACGAGGAGCCCCCGGCCGAGGGCGAGGGCGACGGGCCGTCTCCGGCCGAGCTGGCCCGGCGGTTCTACTACGACGGCCTCGTCATGGACCGGCGCGCCCTGCGCTACCTCATCGACCTCATCGGGCACCGCCAGGTGCTCGTCGGCTCGGACTTCCCGGCAATGGCCCGCGAGGCGCCGTGCGCGCGCACGCTGCGCGAGCTGGACCTGGCGCCCGAGATGCTCGAGGACATCACCTGGCACAACACGTTCCGCTTCCTCGGGATCGACGCCCCGCACCTGGCCGCCGACGGCGCCGCAACGTCAAGAGAAGGAGTGACCCCGTGAAGACACGCGCCGCAATCGTTCGAGGCCCCGGCCAACCCTGGGAGGTGACCGAGCTCGACCTCGACGAGCCCAAGGAGCACGAGGTCCTCGTCCGGGTGATGGCCTGTGGCCTGTGCCACTCCGACGAGCACGTCCGCGAGGGCGGTCCCTTCCGCTACCCGATGGTCGGCGGACACGAGGGCGCCGGGATCGTGGAGAAGGTCGGGTCCAACGTGACCCGCGTCCGCGAGGGCGAGCACATCTGCACGTCGTGGATCCCGGTCTGCGGCCACTGCCGCTACTGCTCCACCGGCCACCAGAACATGTGCAACGACGGCCTCAACGCGAGCACCGGCATGTTCCTCGACGGCACCTTCCGCTTTCACGAGAACGGCAGCGACATCGGCGGGATGTGCGTGCTCGGCACGTTCTCGCAATGGATCGTCATCCACGAGAACTCGTGCGTTCCCATCGACGAGGACCTGCCGTTCGAGATCGCGGCCCTCGTCGCCTGCGGGGTGACGACCGGCTGGGGCTCGTCGGTGTATGCGGCCGGGACCCGCGCCGGCGAGACCGTCGTCATCTACGGCACCGGCGGCGTCGGGATGAACGCTGTGCAGGGGGCCGCCTATGCCGGCGCCAAGCACGTGATCGCCGTCGATCCCAACCCGATCAAGCAGGAGCTGGCGGGCACGTTCGGGGCCACCTTCACCACCGGCGACGCCGCCGAGGCCGAGGCCTACGTGCGCGACGTCACCCGCGGCGAGATGGCCGACCATGCGGTGATCACCGTCGGCGTGATGCACCCCGAGGTGCTCGACTCCGCGGTGGCTACGATCGGAAAGGGCGGCAGCGTCGTCGTCACCGCCGTCGGCCTGCGCGACGACGTCGCCGGGATGACCATCGGCAGATGACCGGCTGGCACAAGAACATCCAGGGCTCGCTGTTCGGCGGCGCCAACCCGCTCTATGACATGCCGAGACTGCTCGGGCTCTACCGGCAGGGCGATCTCAAGCTCGACGAGCTGATCACCCAGCGCTACACGCTCGACAACATCAATCAGGGATACGAGGACATGCTCGCCGGCCACAACATCCGCGGGATCCTCATCCACGAGCACGAGGAGGCGTTGACATGACCAACGCAATCATGGACCCCACCGGGCAGGCCGAGACCCGCCCCGGCGCCGGGCTGACCCTGGCCCCCCGCGGGGCCGACCTCAATGGCGCGACCGTCGGCCTGCTGGAGAACGGCAAGCAGAACGCGCGACTGTTCCTGGAAGAGGTCGCCGGCGTCCTTCGTCGCGAGCACGGCGTGGGCGAGGTCACCCTGCGACGCAAGGAGATCTTCGCTCAGCCGGCGCCCCCCGAGCTGGTCGACGAGCTGGCCGCCGCCTGCGACGTCGTCGTCACCGGCGTGGGCGACTGCGGGTCGTGCAGCGCGTCGGCGGTGGCCGACGGGGTGCTGTTCGAGCGCCACGGAACCCCCGCCGCCGTGATCTGCTCCGACGCCTTCCGGGCGACGGCGGACGCGATGGCCGAGGTACAGGATGCCCCGGGCTACCACTACGTCACCACTCCCCATCCGGTGGCCGGCCTCTCGCCCGAGCAGGTCCGGGAGCGTGCCGGCAAGGTCGCCGGCCAGATCGCCGAGCTGCTCGCCGCCGCCCAGGCGCGGCACGCCGCGTGATGGCGATGGCGGTGGAGGGGCGCGATCCGGAGCACGCGGCGCCCGACCCCGACGTCGCCCGCGACGCGATCGAGTACTGCTACGCGCAGGGCTGGAGCGACGGTCTCCCGGTCGTTCCCGCCTCCCGCGAGCTCGTTGATCGGTTCCTGGCCCAGACGACTCGTGCGCCCGACGAGGTGCTGTGGCGGATGGACCACCTGGGCCGGGAGTGCACGGTGCAGACGGCCGCGATCAACGCGGCGATGGCGGGCTGCGAGCCCGCATACTTTCCGGTCGTGCTCGCCGCCTGGGACGCGGTGATGCTCGATCGCGCCGCCAAGGGAGGCGGATGGCAGAGCACGAGCGGCCCCGCGCCACTGATCGTCGTCAACGGTCCGATCCGCCACCAGCTCGGGTTCAACTGCACGGGCGGGGTGTTCGCGGGCGGCTTTCGCCCCAACGCGACCATCCCCCGCACGCTCGGGCTGATGCTGCGCAACGCGTTCGGCGTCGTCCCTCACGTGTTCGACCAGACGACCCAGGGCCTGCCGGGCCGGTGGGCGATCTGCTTCGGCGAGAACGAGGAGGAGAGCCCGTGGGAGCCCCTGGCGGTGTCCACCGGCCTGCCGGACGGGACCAACGCGGTCTCGGCGACGCTGACGCGGACCTGCGAGTTCGTCGACAACCGCCACACCCAGGATCCCGAGCAGCTGCTGTGGGACTTCGCCGACACGATGGCCCGCACCGGCTCGCTCATCTTCCGCTCGCAGTCCGTCGGCGTCGTCTTCTGCCCCGAGCACGCGCAGATGCTGGCCGCCGCCGGCTACTCACGTGATGACGTCAAGGACTGGTTCGTCGAGCACTGCGGACGCACGGAGGCCGATCTGCGTCGCGCCGGCAAGGACGCCGTGTCCGACGGCGGCCCGGGCGTGCGCTCGGCCAGTCCCGAGCCGCGCGTCCCCGGCGACGCCGTCACCCGCATCCTCACCGGGCGCGAGGACGTCCCGATCGTCGTCGCCGGGGCGCGCAACGCCGCGATCTCGATGGTCTTCCGGGTCTTCGGCCAGTGGTCCAACCAGTCGGTGGCGATCGAGGCCGTCCCGGCGGCCGTGGCGAGCGTCGGCTGATGTTCAGCGAAGAGGGTCTGGCGACGATGCGGGCGACGCTGGCCGCCGACGGCTACGAGCTCGACGCGCGTGAGGACGGCGAGCGGGTGGTGGTGACGATCGGGGCCACGCCGGAGGCGTGCGAGGACTGCCTGGCCCCGCCCGACGTGATGCGCGCGATCCTCGGCAAGACGCTGGCCGTGCCCGCCGAGGTGATCGACCTGGTCTACCCGGAGCAGACGTGAGCGGATTCGACGTCGACGGGCCGCTCGCGGCCGAATGGATGACCGGTCGCGTCGCGCTCGTCACCGGGGGCGGTGGCCGCGGCGACGGTGGTCCGGGGACGATCGGATGGGCGGTCAGCCGATTGTTGGCCCGCCACGGTGCGGCGGTGGCGGTGCTCGACCGCGACCCCGAGGCGGCCGCCCGGACGGTCGACGAGATCGTCGGGGGCGGGGGGGCCGCGGTGGCGGTGATCGCCGACGTGACCGACGACGCCGACTGCGCGCGCGCCGTGACCGAGGCGAGCAACACCTTCGGCTCCCTGGACGTGCTCGTCAACAACGTCGCCGCGTGGAGCCCCGCCGAGCTGTTCGACGTGGAGCCCGAGCGCTTCGACGAGCTGCTCGAGCTCAACCTCAAGACCGCGTGGCTGATGAGTCGCCATGCCGTGGACGCGATGTCGGCCGGCGGCGCGATCGTCAACATCGCCTCCGTCGCGGCCCGCCGCGCGGGCACCGTCTACGGACTGGGCAAGGCCGCCCTGGAGGCGATGACCCAGGGCGCCGCGTATCTGCTCGGCGAGCGGGGGATCCGGGCCAACGCCGTCGAGCTCGGAGCGCTGTGGACGGGGGCGGTGGCCGCCAACCTCCCGGCCGAGGCGCGCGAGCCTCGGCGCCAGATGGTCGCCCTGCAAACCGAGGGCGACTGCTGGGACGCCGCCTGCGCCGTGCTCTTCCTGGCCTCGGACCGCGCCCGCTGGATCTCCGGTCAGGTGCTCTCGGTCGACGGCGGCGGGGCTCCCCGGGCTCCGTATCCGGGGGTCACGCGCGAGAAGGCGCCATCAGCGTGAGCGAGCGGGTGGCGCTCATCACCGGGTGCGGCAAGCCCGACGGCAGCGGGCAGGCGATCGCCCGCGCGCTGGCGGCGGCCGGGACGGCGGTCGTCGTCTGCGATCGCCGGCCGACCGGCGTGCTCAACCGCCGCCAGGAGATCGTCGGCTCGGGCCAGCCCCCGTCGTGGAGCGGGCTGGACACCCTCGTCTCCGAGATCGAGGCGGCCGGGGGAACCGCGGCGGCCGCGCTCGGCGACATCGGCTCCGAGGACGACAGCCGGTCGCTCGTTCAGGCGGCGCTCGATCGCCACGGACGGCTGGACATCCTCGTCAACAACGCGGCCGCGCCTCAGGGCGCGGATCGCAACGTGATCGACGAGGTCCCGGTCGACGTCTTCGACGAGGTCATCCGCATCAACCTGCGCGGCACCTACCTGATGTGCCGGGCCGCCGTCGGGGCGATGAGGTCGAAGCGGTGGGGGCGGATCATCAACATCTCCTCGATGGCCGGCGTGATCGCCGCGCCGCGGTCCACTCCATACTCGGCGTCCAAGGCCGGCGTCCTCGGACTGACGCGGGCGCTGGCCATGGACGTGGCCGCGTGGGGGATCACCGTCAACGCGATCTCGCCCGGCGCGCTGGGCACGAGCCGCGCGATGCTCAGCGAGGATCCCGACCTCGACGTCGCCGCCGAGCTGGTGCGCCGCGGCCGCAACCTGCCGGTCGGCCGGATGGGCGTCCCCGACGACGTCGCCGCGGCCGTCCTCTACCTGGCCGGGGACGGCGCCGGCTACATGACCGGCCAGAACCTCGTGCTCGACGGTGGCGGTCCGATGCCGTTCCCGCTGCCGCGACCCGAGGAGGCAGCGTGAAGTTGCGGATCCTCATGGAGCCGCGGTGGGGCGCCACCTACGACCGGATCGTGGCCATGGCCCAGGCCACCGAGGCGGCCGGCTTCGACGCCTTCTTTCGCTCCGATCATTACCTGGGCATCGATGCCGCCGATTCCGCCTACGCGCCGACCGACTCGTGGACGACGCTCGGCGGGCTGGCGCGCGAGACATCGTCGGTGAAGCTGGGGACGTTGATGACGGCGGGCACGTTCCGGACCCCGGCGGTCCTCGCCATGGCCGTGGCCAGCGTCGACCAGATGAGCGGCGGGCGGGTGATCCTCGGCATCGGAACCGGCTGGTACGAGCGCGAGCATCAGTCGTTCGGGATTCCGTTTCCCTCCCTCGGCGAGCGCTTTGACCGCCTGGAGGAGACGGTCGAGATCGTCCGCGGCCTGTGGACGACCCCGCGCGGCGAGCGCTTCAGCTTCCACGGCCGCTTCTGGGATCTCGACGAGTGCGCCAACTTCCCCGCGCTCGTCTCACAGCCGCGGCCGGAGATCGTCATCGGCGGAACCGGCCCGCGGCGCACGCCCCTGGCGGCCGCGCGGTTCGCCGACGAGTTCAACAGCGGCAGCGCCACCGGGTGCGCCGAGCGCTTTGCCAACGTGCGCGGGGTCTGTGAGGAGATCGGCCGCGATCCGGCGACGCTGCGGATGTCGGCGACGATCCAGGTGGTGTGCGGCGCCACCCGCGGCGAGGCCGACGATCGCCTGGCCCGGCTGGGGGCGCCGGGCGCGCGCATGCTGGCCCACGGCGTCGTCGGCGAGCCCGGCGAGGTCGTCGCCCGGCTGAACGCGCTCGCCGACGAGGGCTGCGAGATCGCCTACCTGCACATCTTCGACATCGACGACCTCGACCACCTGCGCCTGCTCGGCAGCGAGGTGCTCCCGCAGGTCGCCTGACCGTGTCCCGCGAATCGGAGGAGCGAAACCCATGGCAGGCATGACGACCCGCGCGGCCGTGCTGCACGAGCCCGGCACCGACTGGGAGATCACCGAGCTCGATCTCGACGAGCCCAAGGACTACGAGGTCCTCATCCGCTACAAGGCGGCCGGTCTCTGCCACTCCGACGAGCACATCCGCGAGGAGGGCGGGAGCCACATCCGGATGCCACTCGTCGGCGGCCACGAGGGCGCCGGCATCGTCGAGGCCGTCGGCGCCGGCGTCACCCGCGTCGTGCCGGGCGATCACGTCGTCACCTCCTACATCCCGGCGTGCGGGCGCTGCCGGTACTGCTCGACCGGACATCAGAACCTCTGCGACCGCGGGCTCTACGCCGGGGTGGGCTGCCTGCAGGACGAGACGTTTCGCTTTCACCGCAACGGCGAGGACTTCGGCGGCTTCTGCGCGCTGGGCACCTTCTCGGACCGGACGGTGGTCTCCGAGTACTCGTGCGTGCGCATCGACGAGGACATCCCGTTCGAGGTGGCGGCGCTCGTCGGATGCGGAGTGACGACCGGATGGTGCTCGGCGGTGCGGGCCGGCGAGACCCGGCCGGGTGAGACCGTCGCCATCCTCGGCATCGGCGGCGTCGGCATCAACGCCGTGCAGGGCGCGCGGTACGCCGGCGCGGCGAACGTCATCGCGATCGATCCCAACCCGTTCAAGCTGGAGATGGCCAGCCAGCTCGGCGCCACCGCCACGTTCCGCGACGTCGACCAGGCCCGCGAGGAGATCATCGCGATGACCCGCGGGCAGCTGGCCGACCTGGCGGTCGTCACCGTCGGCGTGCTGGAGCCGGAGATCACCGCCGACGCGGTCAGCCTCGTCGGCAAGGCCGGTCGCGTGGTCCTGACCTCGGTCAGCCGCGCCGACGTCAAGACGGTGAGCCTCACCGGATCGCCGCTCGTCGGCTGGCACAAGCGCATCCAGGGATCGCTGGCCGGCGGATCGAACCCGATCTACGAGATGCCCCGGCTGCTTGACCTGTACCGGTCCGGCGACCTCAAGCTCGACGAGATCATCACCCGCCGCTACGCGCTCGAGCAGGTCAACGAGGGCTACCACGACCTCCTCTCCGGCAAGAACATCCGCGGCGTGATCCTCCACGACAGCTGACGCCCAAATGTGACCGCGTGGGGCGGGTCTAACCGGTACAAGCCTGACCCGGTTATGATGCCCTCATCTCCGGCTCGTCGACAGCGATCCCCCAGCGCGGCCCCCGACGCGGCACCCAGCTGCGCAGCGACGCGGCGCGCAACCGCGAGGCCATCCTCAGCAGCGCGATCGGGGTGCTCGCCGACCGCCCGACGGCCAGCATGCGCGAGATCGCCCTCGCCTCGGGGACGGGACGCACGACCCTGTACCGGCACTTTCCCGACCGCGACGCGCTCGTGTTCGCGATCTTCGATCGGCTGATCGGCGAGGCCCACGCGCTCACCGCCCGAGCGCTCAGCGCCGGCGCGGATGCCGACCCCGTCCACGTCGTCGCTGACCTCGGCGTCGAGCTCGCGGACCTCGGGGACCGCTACCGCTTCCTGCAGGAGAATCGGCTCAGTACCCGGTTCGCCGATCCCGACGCGCGAGCCGAGCGCCGGATGCCGCTGCGTCGCTACGTGGCCGCCGCCCAGCAGGCCGCGCGCGTCCGCGATGACCTCGACGTGGACTGGTTGCTCGAAGCCTTCGTCGCCCTCGTCACCCGGGCGGCGTCCCGGCCGCAGCGGGGCGCGCCCGTCCCCGGTGACCGGTTGCGGCGCACCATCGTGAGCATTTTCGCGGTGACATCGACCCCGATCGAGACGGAGCACGGATGAGCCCGCGCTATCAGCCCTCCCGGCCCACGATCCTCGTCGCCGACGACGACGAGGACGATCGCGACCTGGTCAAGGACGCCTTCACCGACGCCGGCCTGAGCGGCCAGATCCGCTTCGTGCTCGACGGCCAGGAGCTCCTCGATTACCTGCGACTCCACGCCGCGGCACGGGACGCCGAGCGGCCGACGATCGTCCTCCTCGATCTCAACATGCCTCGCAAGGACGGCCGCGAGGCGCTCGCCGAGATCAAGAGCGACGAGGCCCTCTGCGCCATCCCGGTCGTCGTCCTCACCACCTCCAAGGACGACGAGGACATCCGGCGCAGCTACCGGCTCGGCGCCAACTCGTTCATCGCCAAGCCGACGACCCATACCGCCCTCGTCGGCGTCATGCGCGACCTGGCCAACTACTGGTTCGACCTGGTCGAGCTTCCCCGGTAGGCCGGGCGCCGTGCACGTCGGCGCGCGCGCCGGTCGGCGAGCGCCCGGACGAGCGCCAGGCCGAGGGCGCATACCGCCAGCACGGCGACGAAGTGGGCGTAGATCTCCACCTCGGCGTAATTGGAGTCATAGCCGCCGAGGTTGTCGGGCGGGAAGGCGAGGTACATCGCCGGGACCACGATCACCAGCAGGCCGCCGGCCAGCCGGGTGAGTCGATCCGCCGGCACGCCGCGCCACAGCGCATAGGCGAGCAGGGGGCCGAGGACGACCCCGGCCCGCAGGGCGAAGACGAAGCCCAGGACGCCACCGCCGACGATCCCGGCGAGCACCGCCCGACGGGCCGGCCACCGCCGCGGCGAGCCGGGGAGGCCCGGGTCGGGGGCTGAGGGCAGCACCGTCTCCGGCGTCCGCCGTCGCCGCCAGGCGAGGACGGCCAGCAGGATGAGTAGGGCAGCGGCGGCGATCGCCGAGATCAGGTCGGCGTCGACGAGCAGGTGGTTGGGCGCAAAGTGAAAGCTCAGCTCGGTGCAGCCGTGGTCCAGCGGCCAGCTGTTGGCATAGCCCTGCAGCGCCACCGGCGCGCCCAGCGAGCGCCCATCGCAGGTGGCCTGCCAGCCGGGGTCGTAGCTCTGCCCGAGCACGAGCCACGACGCTCCGTGGGCGGCCACGCGGACGCCGGTCACCGTGCCGTTGGCGACGTGGCCCGGGCGGGTCACGACGCCTCCGGCGGACCCGTCGGCGGCGACGGCCAGCGGCGTGGGTGGAGCCGAGCGCAGGGCGAGCAGGTCGACGAGCAGCGGCCCGGCGTGCCCGCGCAGCGTCACCGCGCCGGCCGGCAGCGCGAGCGGCGCGCCACAGGAGTGGGCGCGGAGCGGCTCGCCCGAGTTCAGCTCGGCGATCGTAGCGGTCACGGTGAGGCGCAGGCGCCGGCCGCCGACGGTCAGTGCCGGGCCGTCGCAGCCGCCGGGCAGCCGCCCGCGGCGGGGGATGGCGACGCGCCGGCCGAGACCGTCGATCCCGGTCACGCGGCCGACGCCGACCGCCCGCACGCCGCGCTTGGCCGGGGGGGTGAAACTCGGGAAGCCGGCGGCTATTACCTGTATGCGAAAACGATCGGCACGCAGGGTCCGCGGCAGCGTCACCACGCCGTCCGCGCCGACGCGCAGCGGGGAGGTGGTGCCCCCGGGGTAGCGGATCGCAATCCGCGTGGGCCGGCGCACCGGCGCGGCCGAGGGCACGAGGCGCAGGTGGCGGATGGTCAGCCGGTGCGGCGCTGAGACCTGCAGCCACGCGGCGTGGCCGGAGAACCACTCGCCGACCCAGCCGGTGGCCGGCGCGCGCGGATCGAACGCCGACGAGGCGCGGAAGCCGGGCCGTCCCTGAAACCGCGACGACGACGCGAACGTGTCGGCGCCGTGGTACCCGGCGAGTCGATCGAGCGCGGGATCGGGCGCGGTCGCCGCGGCGCTGACCCACGCCTGAGCGCGCCAGTGACGGGCCGCGGGCGGGGCAAAGGTCCGCGCCAGCACGGTCTCGGCGTCGCCCGGGTCGGCGATGTCACCGAACTGGGGATCGGGATCAAACGGCTGGCGGGCGAACGGTTGATCCCCGGTCGTCCGCGAGAACACATACGTGAGCGAGTCACGGTTGAGATCGGTGTGCGTGAGGGCGCGCTCCAGGAGCACCGGTGGGCGCAGCGCGTCGGTGGCGTTGACGCCCGGGATCGCGAGCTCGCGGATGCCCCCGCCGCCACCGGCGGCCACCCGCGGGTGGGTGATCCGCGTCAGCACGACGGTGAGCTGCGCGATGCGGGCGGCGTCGCGTAGGACGAGGTGGTTGGGACCCGGGTGGATCGAGAAGCGCTGGCCGTTGATGGTCACCGCCAGGACCGAGGCACGAGCGTCGTCGTAGGGGGTGAGCGTCACCGAGGACACGCGGCGGGCGGTCGGGAAGCCGACCTGGAGAAAGCGCTGCGCCGCGTCGGTGTGGCGGTCGACGAGCCATGCCGTGCTCGGGTCGCCATCGAGGGCGGCGAACGGCTGGTGCTCGGGGAACTGGGGATAGCCGGGCGAGAAGACCGAGCGCACGTAGCTGACCCCGCCGCCGAGCTGGGCGACCGTCTGCGCGGCGGGGCCGGCGGCCGGGAACGGATCGAGCTGCGCCGAGTCGCGGGAGATGGGGTCGGCCGGACCGAGCACCGGCCCGGTGTTCTGAAACAGCGTCGAGGTGGCGAGGATCTGGCGGCGGTTGCTGTCGGAGATCACGAGGTCGGCGCCCCCGCGGGCGGCGGCGCGGATCTCGGAGCGCGACAGATCGGCGGCGTAGCGCAGCGCCTGGCCTCCGGGCAGCGCGCCGAGCGCCGCCAGGTCGATAAGGCCGCCGCCGTCGCCGTCGAGGAGCGTTGGCGTCGCCCGCGGGATGACGCGGATCATGCCGGCGGTGGGCAACGCGTAGCGGCGGACCTGGGGCAGCACCGTGCGGTCGGCCAGCTGACCGGCGCCGGACTGAAACGCCCGGGACGGGCCGTAGGCGCGGGTCGCCCGCGCGAGTCCCTGGCCGGCGAGCACGCGGGCGACGTCGGCGGGGGCGAGCTCGCCGCTGCGCGACGGGTCGCCGTCGGAGCCGACGACGACCGCGCCCACTCCGAGCAGGCGCAGCAGCGGGCGCAGCTGGCCGGGGTAGGCGCGCTGCTGGGTGACGAGCGCGTCGACGCCGAACAGCAGATCGTCGGCGCGCAGGTCGGCGTACGGGGTGATCCCGCGCTCGGCGACCGGGCGCGCGCTCAGGGCGGGCAGGATCGGATCGACGGTCCCGCCCCAGCGATAGAAGCCGAACAGCTGGCCGGGGAGGACCATCGCCCGGTCATCGGCGGGCAGGGTGCGGTCCAGGGCGGCGGCGGCCTGGCGCCAGGCCCGCGGGACACCGTGGTTCAGCGACAGCGTCGAGTCGAGCGCCGTCCCGTTGACCAGCGGCCAGGAGCCGGTCGCCAGCAGGGCGACCCCGGCGAGCATCGCACCCGCCGCGGCCATCCGGCGCCGGCCGCCCGCGAGGGTCGCCGCCGTCCGGATCCGCGTCGCCAGCGCGTCCGCCCCCAGGCCGCCCAGGCCGGCCAGTCCGACGGCGAGCAGCGGCCCCGCCTTGTACGTCGTGCGCAGCACCTGGAGCAGCGGCAGGTGGTAATAGGTGAAGAGCAGGCCGCGGCGCAGCGGCGTCCCGTTGGGAAAGCCGGCGGTCATCGCCATCAGCCCGACGAGGGTCAGCGCCAGCAGGAACGGCGCGGCGCGGCGGCGTAGCGTCCACGGCAATCCGGCGAGCGCCAGGGCGGGGACGAGCAGCGACGCCGCCACCACCGGCGGGGAGAAGAGCAGCGGCCCGGCCGAGGCGTAGAACGGCTTGAGCGGCCCGGTGTAGCTGATGCCGAAGTAACTCGGCCAGTAGCCCATCAGGCGCAGGCTCTCGGTCAGGCTCGTCGGGTTCCAGATCGCGCCCGGCTGCTCGGTGAACGGGAGGATGTTCGGCGCGTGGGTGGCGGCGACGGCGAGCCCCATCATCCACCACAGCGAGAGCAGCCCGGTCAGCGGCACGACGCGGGCCAGGAACGGTCCGATCGCCCCCGCGCCGACGTCGCCGAACCACCGCTCGTAGACGAGCAGCAGCAGCGGGCCGACGAGCACCCAGCCCAGCACTCCGGCGTTGACCCCGCCGCCGCTGCCGGCGACGAACAGCGCGAACAGCGCCGGCCAGCGCCAGCCGCGAGGCTCGCGCAATCCCTGGTGGACGGCCACGAGCATCCACGGCAGCAGCGCGTAGGCGAGCAGCGAGATCGAGGTCCGGTCGATGTCGGTGACGACGAACGGGTTGAGCACGAACATCGCCCCGGCGACGAGATGCGCGATCCCGCGTCGCGGCGTGTGCATGACGTCGAGCAGGCGCACGATCCCCCACGCCCCCAGCCCCAGTAGCGCTCCCAGCCACAGGCGCTGGACGACCCACATCGGCAGCCCGGCGCCGTGCCCGGCGGCGAAGAACGGCGCCGTCGGGAACAGGTAGCCGCCGTACTGGCCGCTGAACACATGTCCGAGGGTGGTGCTCGGGGTCCACGCCGACACGATCTGCGACAGAAAGCGCGCCGGCGAGACGTAGAGGTTGATCTTCGTGTCGGCGACGACGACCCCCGGTCGCTGGGCGAAGGCGAGCGCGAACGCCACCGCGCTCAGCGCCAGCGGCACGGCTCGGCGCTGCATCGGGCGCGACGCCGTCACGAGACGGGACGCACCGCGGTCAGCAGCTCGTCGATGAGCGCCCGCTCGCGGCGCCACACGCTCGCTCCGTAGATGCCGGCGAACAGCGCGGCCTCGACCAGCGCCTGCCACGGCGCTCGGTGCCCGCCCCACGTCGCGACGCGGACCGCGACGACGGCGAGCACCGCCTGGGCCAGCGGGACCAGCGCCGGCGCCAGCAGCTCCGCCGGGCTCACACCCGGCAGCAGCCGCCGCACGTAGAACCAGCGCACCCCGGTGGCGATGATCACGGCGCCCACGCGACCGGCGACGAAGCCGGCGACGCCGTCGACGAGCAGGCCCGGCACGGCGAGCGCGACGAACGCGATCGCGCCGACCACCGCCTCCACCGCCGGAGGGCCGGTCTCGCCGCGCGCCCGGTAGAACGAGAACCAATTGAAGCCGAGCTGCTGGATCGCGCCCGCCACCGCCAGGCCCTGCAGGAGGGCGACGGCGGGTTGCCAGCGATGACCGAGCACGAGCGACACCAGGTCGGGCGCGAACAGGACGACGGCGGCCGAGAACGGCAGCACCCAGGCGAGCGTCGCCCGGTTGGACTTGACAAACAGCTCCTCCAGCGCCCGCGGCCGATCCTGGATCGCGCAGATCGCCGGGTAGATCGTGGAGGTCACGATCTGATCAGCCCGGTCGACGTAGCGCGTCAGCGTCACCGCGAGGGTGATGAACCCCGCCGCCGCCAGCCCGTCGTGGAGCTTGAAGGCCAGCACCTGCCCCTGGGCGATGGCCAGCGCGCCGAGCGTGGCCACCATCACCGGGCCGCTGAAGCGCAGGTACCGCCGGGCCCCGGCGCGCCCGAAACGCAGCCGCAGCCGGTACGGGCTGACCGCGAGACCAGCGGCGACGGCGGCGACGTAGCCGGCCACCTGGCCGATGACGATGCTCCACACCCCGAGGTCGGTCGCCGCCGCCAGCGGGACCGTGACGACGAGGCCGACGAGCAGCTGGGTGGCCTGGAGCGCACGCTGGCGCGCGTAGTCCATGCGTCGAAAGAAGACCCACATCGGCGCCTGCAGGGCGAACGTGATCGGCAGGTAGGCGAGAGCCAACGTCAGCGGTAGCAGGCGCGAGTCGCGATAGACAGCGGCCACCGCCGGGGCCAGGGCGCAGATGAGCGCCGTGAACGCCGCCCCCAGCGCGAGCTCGAGCGTGAACGCGCGCTGGAACTCGGCCTCCTGGTCGGCTTCGTCCTGCTGGACGAAGGCCTCGTCGATGCCCACTCGCTTGAGCGCGACGACGGAGACGACGAACGTCGACACGATCCCATAGAGCCCGATCGCGCGCGGGCCGAGCAGACGGGTGACGACGAGACCCTGGGCGAGCACCAGACCGTCGATGACGATGAGAAAGCCGCCGGTGATGATGACCCCGCGCAACGTTCGCCGCCGCAGCTCCGAGCGCGGGAACGAGAAACGATCGCTCATCGCTCGGCGGCCGCGACGGCTGTGGCGGGCCGTTGCGGGGGCGCCGGGGCCGCCGGGGGCGGCGGCGTGCGTCGGTACTTCAGACGCAGGAGCGGACGCTCGACGACGTAGTAACTGATCGCCGCGCAGGCGACGGCGACCGCGCCGGCGATGACCGCCAGGGCCGGAAAGGCGACGTGGTGCAGGAACGTGACGCCGTGAAAGCGGCAGACGCCGAACCCCTTGGGCTGGCAGATGGTGTCCATCAGAGGGGCGTGCCAGAGGTAGATGCCGTACGAGATCAGGCCCAGCCAGGCGAGCCGGCGGTTGGCGAGCAGCCGGCGGACCGCCCCGCCCCCGGCGGTGCCGAGGACCGCCGGCATCAGCAGGCAGGCTCCGATGAGGGCGTACAGCGCGTGCAGGCCGGTGTCCTCCCAGGGGGTGAAGATGATCGCCGGGTGCCCGAAGAAGTTGAAGGGGTGCGGCCCGCCGATGCGCCGGCTGACCACCCAGAACGCGACCGCCGCCGCCGCCCACGGGAGCACCGGCCACCGCTCGAGGATCCGCACGGCAGCCGGCCGGCGCGGGCTGGCCTGACAGGCGACGCTGACGACGGCCAGGGCCATCCCGCCGGCGAACCAGTCGAGCTGAGCGGGCAGGATCGACTGCGTGATGCCAAACGGGTCATTGGCGTCGCGCACGTAGCGGAAGGTGAGCGAGGCGAGGCTCCCGATGAGGATCAGGGCCAGCTCGAGATGGATCTGCCGCCGCACGGCGAAGCGACGCAGCGCCCGCCCGACGAGCACGGCGTAGACGGGCAGGGCCACGTAGAAGGACACCTCGACGCACAGCGTCCAGGCCGTTGGCAGCCCGGTGGCGATGCGCTTGAGGCGGTAGACCTGGAGCAGCCCGTAGTACACCCAGAAATGTCCGGTGAACACGCCGACGAGACCGGGGTAGATGGCCAGGACGGTGAGCGCCAGCCAGTAGGCGGGCACGATCCGCAGCACGCGGCGCCGTGCGTAGTCGACGATCCGCGTCGCCGGCGAGCCGAGCAGGCGGTGGGCGACGAACGGTCGGTAGAGGAGAAAGCCCGAGATTGCGAAGAACAGCGCCACGCCGACGTTGAGCCGCTCGACGTAGCGTCCGTAGATCGGCCGGTGGATCGCCGACGTCACATAGGCGGCGTGATAGACGAGCACCGACAGCGCCGCAATCGCCCGCAGCGAGTCGACCAGCGCGAACCGCGGATGGCCGGGCGGCGGCGCGACGACCGGTGCGGTGCCCTCCTCACTCATCGTCAGATCGTACGGCCGCCCCTCGCTACCAGGACCTCGTACTCGCCGTACCGGGCGTCGCGGCGGAAGTGGGCCGCCAGATAGCGGTCGAGGATGTGCACGCCGCTCGAGCGCCCGGCGCCGTCATCCTCGCGGGCCGATGCCGTCGGATCCAGCCAGCGGACGACGAGGCGGGTGCGGGTGCGCCGCAACGAGCCGATGATCTCGCGCTGGACCGCCGCGGTCGTCACCAGCCCCGGTTGCATGACGTCGTAGCGCGTCGGGTTGGGATGCCCGAGGATGATGTAGAGCAGCGGATCGCCGACGCGCACCCGATCAAACCGCGGGTCGGCGACGAAGATCGGCTGTCCGGGACGGGTGAGCCGCGCGACGGTCGCCCGCAGCCGTCGCAGCGCGCGAGCATCGGCGGGGCTGGTGTGAACCCCGTCCCCGGCCGGTCCGGGCACGGCGGCGGCCGCCGGCGGGTGCAGCGCCTGGCCGGCGCGGCGCTCGAGCCCGGCGATCGCGATCAGCGCCAGCATCACTGCCAGGGCGGCGCGCAGGGCCCCGTGGCGTGCGGTGGCGCCGGCCGCGGCGAGGATCACCGCCAGCGCCGGCGAGAGCGGCACGAGATGAAACTCGTCGGGCCGTCCGACGAGGTAGGCGACGCCGAACACCGCGAGCGGGACGACGCTGAGCGCCGTGCGGTCGGTCACGTGCTCGTCGCGCGAGGCGACGGTGAGCGCCTCGGCTCCCACCACGGCCGCGACGAGCAGGATCAGCGGGAAGTAGAACTCGAGCAGCTTGCTCGGGCGCAGCGGGCCGGTGAAATGCAGCGGCAGGGGCAGGCGCTGCAGCCCCTGGATGGAGAGAAAGCCGATCGTGTCGTGGGCCATGGCCCCGGGGGCGGCGATGACGAATGGCGCGAGCGTCACCGCGGCGGTCAGGACGGCGGCGATCACCGCCCGCCGCCGCGCCGGCGCCGGCGCGGCGATCAGCACCCCGATCGCGGCCGCCGCCCCGATCTCCAACCGGAAGAGCACGGCCAGCCCGGCGAGGGCGCCGGCGGCCACGGCCCGGCGCGGGGCGAGCGAGAGAGCGGCGAAGGCGAGCGCCAGCGCCGGCGGATTGGGACCGGGGCCGCTCGGCCACGCCATCGCCGCGGCGACGGCGAGCCACGCCGCCAGTGCCCACGGTGCTGACGCGCCGCTGCGCCGGACCAGCCCGTAGGCGAGCAGCGCGCAGATCGCGTCGACGATGACCCGCACGATCCGCCAGCTGAGCATCGAGACTCCGAACACCTTGTCCAGTCCGGCGAGCAGCAGCGCCTGGCCGGGCGGGTAGTCAGACCAGAAATCGCGGTAGGGCCACTGTCCGTGCGCGATCCTCGCCCCCGCCTGGAGCATCAGTCCCTCGTCGTGGGGGGAGATCGGGCGCAGCAGGGTGAAGCCCGAGAGGACGACGGCCAGTGCGACCAGCAGCAATGCCACGGCGGCGGTCGATGCCGGTGTCACGCGGCCCGCCGACTCTGCCGCGCGCGCAGGGTGGGCCGCGTCCACGCGGCGACCATACACCAGGATTCGGCGCGCTCAGCGTGAGGGATCGGTAAGCTTTGGCAACTGTGAGCACGGATGCGCGCACGATGCCGCGATGGGGGCTGCCACTGACCCCACCCCACCCACGGGTGGTGGGCGAGTGGCTGTCGACGCTCGACTCGGAGAAGTGGCCGGCCGCTCCGGCCGGCGACGGACGTCCGGTGATGCTCATCCCCGGGTTCATGGCCGGCGACCAGAGCCTCACCCGCATGGCGGTGTGGCTGCGCACCGGCGGCTTCGTGCTCGCGCGCAGCGGCATCCGGTGGAACTCGGGATGCCTGGAGACGACCGTCGAGTCCGTCGAGCGCAGGCTGGAGCGCGCCGTGCAGCGCACCGGCAAGCCGGCGCTGATCGTGGGGCAGAGCCGCGGCGGCTGCATCGGCCGCGTCCTGGCGGTGCAGCGGCCCGACCTCGTCGACACCCTGGTGACCCTCGGCTCGCCGCTGCTCGATCAGCTGGCCGTGCACCCCCGCGTCTGGCCGTCGATTCTCACCGTCGGCACGCTGGGCACGCTCGGTGTCCCGGGGATGTTCTCGATCAGCTGCCTGCGCGGCGACTGCTGCGCGCGGACCCGCGCGGCGATGCGCGGGCCGTTCCCCGACTCCACCCGCTTCGTCTCGATCTACTCACCCAGCGACGAGGTGGTGCGCTGGGAGGCCTGCCTGGATCCGGCGGCGACGCACGTCGAGGTCGAGATCAGCCATCTCGGGATGGGGATGGCGCGCGAGGTGTGGCTGGCCGTGACCGACGCGCTCGGTCGCACCGTGACGGCCACCGTCTGATCGGCAATCATCACGCGCCAGGGTGGCGCGCGACCGGTCAAGCGTGGTAGACAGCACGGCGGAGAGGAACTCGAGCCCAGGAGGTCGGTAACGCAATGAGCGTCGGTGATCGCCGTCACGTGTTCGCGATCGTGCTCGCGGGCGGGGAGGGCAAGCGCCTGGCGCCGCTCACCCTCGATCGCGCCAAGCCGGCGGTGCCGTTCGGCGGCAACTACCGCCTGATCGACTTCGCGCTCTCCAACCTGGTCAACGCCGGCTACCGGCGGATCGTCGTCCTCACCCAGTACAAGAGCCACTCGCTGGACCGCCACCTGTCGACCACCTGGCGGCTGTCACCGCTGCTCGGCAATTACGTGGCGCCGGTGCCGGCGCAGATGCGGCGCGGGCCGCACTGGTTCCAGGGCTCGGCGGACGCCATCTACCAGAACCTCAACCTGCTGCGCGACGAGCGCCCCGACATCGTCGTCGTGTTCGGCGCCGACCACATCTATCGCATGGATCCCGAGCAGATGGTGCGCCAGCACATGGACTCGGGCGCCGGGGTGACGGTGGCCGCGCTGCGGGTGCCGATCGAGCAGGCCGACCAGTTCGGGGTGATCGAGACCGCGGCCGACGGACGCACGATCACCGCCTTTCACGAGAAGCCCAAGCAGGCGGTGGGCTTGCCCGACGCGCCGCACCAGATCTATGCCTCGATGGGCAACTACGTGTTCGACTGCGACACGCTGATCGACGTCGTGCGCGCCGACGCCGAGGCGCGCGAGTCCGCCCACGACATGGGGGGCAACATCATCCCCGCGCTCGTCGACTCCGGAGCGGCGGAGGTGTACGACTTCACGACCAACGAGGTCCCGGGGGCGACCGAGCGCGACCGCGGCTACTGGCGCGACGTCGGCACCCTCGACGCCTTCTACGACGCCCACATGGATCTCATCTCGGTCCACCCCGTGTTCAACCTCTACAACATGGAGTGGCCGATCCTCACCCTGCCCGATCCGCTGCCGCCGGCCAAGTTCGTGTTCGCCGACGACGGCCACACCGGTCACGCGCTGGACTCGATGGTCTGTCCGGGGGTCATCATCTCCGGTGCCGAGATCAACCGCTCGGTGATCTCGCCCGACGTGCACGTCGACTCCTACGCCCTCGTCGAGGGCTCGGTCCTGTTCTCCGGCGTCCGCGTCGGCCAGCGGGCGATCGTGCGCAACGCGATCGTCGACAAGGACGTCGTCTTCGAGCCCGGCGCGCGCGTCGGTATCGACCCCGAGGCCGATCGCGAGCGCTTCACCATCTCGTCCGGAGGAGTCGTCGTCATCCCCAAGGGCGAGCGCGTGGCCGCCCCGGGCTGACCCTCGCCGGCCGGTTCTGACAGGGACCTTACGTCGGGTCGCCAGACTGGAAGTGGTGTTCTCTCGAAAGCTGGTCGCGATCGCGGCGGTCGCCGCGCTGGGCCTCGGCGTGCCGGCCGTGGCGCTGGCGCTGCAGCTGCGGGCCGCGGCGCACGGCCGGGCCGCGCCACGGCCGGGCGGCGGCGCCGATCCCGAGATCGACGACCACCGTGGGCGTGCGCCAGGTCGGCGCCGTGTTCCCGAGCGCGTCGAGCGCCCAGCACGACTGCACGGCGACGGTCGTCGACAGCCCGCACGGCGACGTCCTGCTCACCGCCGCTCACTGCGTCGCGGGCAGCGGCGCCGGCATGGTGTTCGCGCCCGGCTTTCACGACGGGATCTCGCCCGAGGGTCGCTGGACGGTCACCGCGGCGCATCTCGCCCCCGGCTGGCTGAAGTCCCAGGATCCGCACGACGACTTCGCCTTCCTCACGGTGGCGCCGCAGACGATCAACGGTCAGCCCACGGAGATCGAGCAGGTCACGGGCGCCCTGTTCCTGATCTACTGGCTAGGTCGTCTTGCTTGCCGCGTCCGCGGCGCAGTCGCTGTCGCCCCAGACGACGGCTACCGGCACCGTCTCCGGCGGCGCTCCGGACGAGGCCTGCCGACGCCCTTCGGCCAGGCTTCGCTTGCACCCGGCTCCGGGGCCGTGACTGCTACCGCGCCCTCGGGCCCCGGTGATGTACGCGCCGCGCTGACCCAGTACGCCGCCGGTACGGCGGGCCCCACAGACGCCTCGGGCGCTCCCGCGACCCCGTCTGCCACGACTCTTCCCGGCGTTCCGGCGCCGACCACCACGGGGACGCTGCCCACCGCTGCCGCCCCCGCGCCCCCGGCGGCCCCCGTACCTTCCGCCCGCCCCCGTTCCGCGGCGGCCGCAGCTCGGCGCCCCCGACGCTCCGGCGACTGCTGCCACCCCGTCGGCCCTGCGACGACCTCGCCTTCCAGCCCGGCCCAGACGGCCACGGCCGCCCACCGCGCTGGGCGCCGCCGCCCCGGCGGCCGCCGGCAACCCTGCGCCTCGACCCCGGCCGCCCCGGTCACGGGGGTCGCCGCCCCGCCGCCGCCGGTGCCGGCGCGGGCTCCGGTGGTCACACCTGGACAGCCAAGGACAGCGCCGACGGCGACACGGCGCAGGGCACCCGTTTGCCCGCGCCCGCCGCGGCCGCCGCGTCGGCTCAGCCGGTTGCGCAGGCGGCGCCGGTCGCAGCCGGCCGTCCGCTCCGGCGTCCGCCCCTCGCCACCGCGTCCACTATGACCACGGCCTATGGCGTACGCCTGGCCGAGGCCGCCGAGAAGGTCTCCAACACGATCGCCATGGGCGCCCGCGACGGGATCTCGGTGGCGCGCATCGAGCTCTCGCCGGAAAACCTCGGCGCGATCCAGATCCACCTTCAGCACACCCCGGACGGCCTCGTGGCCCGCGTGATCACCGAGCATCCGGAGGCGGCGCAGACCCTGGCGCAGGGCGGCGATGACCTCAAGCGCCAGCTCCAGCAGAACGGCACCGCGCTCCTGCGCCTGGACATCGAGTCCTCCGGCCAGCAGCGCTCGGGTCGCGAGGGAGAGGCCGGCTCCGCGGCCGGCTCCAACGACTCCGGCTCAGGCTCGAACACCGGGTCCGCCGACGGAGCCGCCGACGCGGCGACGCCGAGCTCCACTGACACCCCCCTTCACTCCCTTTCGGGCTCCGCGCTCGTGAACGTGCTCGCCTGAGGCGTGCCACCACTCAACACCAGAGGACCACTGACATGACCAACGTCACCAACACCACCGGCACCAACGGCACCACCGGTACGCAGCTCTCGCCGACGGGCACGTCGGGCACCTCCTTCGCCAACCCCAGCACGAACCTGGGTGAGAACGACTTCCTGAAGCTGATGATGGACCAGCTCCAGAACCAGGATCCGCTCAATCCGAGCGACCCGACGCAGTACATGGCCGAGCTCGCCAACTTCTCCAGCCTGGAGCAGCAGACCCAGATCGCCAGCTCCACGTCCTCGGCCGCGACCCAGCAGGCCTCGACGTCCGCGCTCGGGCTCCTCGGCCACACGGTCAGCTACAAGGATGCCAGCGGCGTCACCCAGACCGGCACCGTGTCGAAGGTCGACTTCACCTCGTCGGGCCCCGCGCTGACGATCGGCACGGCCTCGGGGATCTCGCTCGGATCCATCCTGGAGGCTTCGTGACGTCAGTGGTCCCCAACGCTGCGCTCGTCCCGCCCGGACTCGTCGCGGCGGAGACCGTGCCCGCGATCGCCACTCCGGCGCAGACCGCGGCGCTCAACCTTCCGGTGGGCACGCCGACGTTCGCGTCGGTGCTGGCCCACAGCACGACGGCGGCGGAAGCGCCGACCTTTTCTCGCCACGCGCTCGAACGCGTGAACCGGCGAGGGATCCAGCTCGACCAGTCGACCTTGCAGCGACTGGCGGGTGGTGTGTCAAGAGCCGCGACCAAGGGGTCGAAGGCTGCAGTGGTCTTTGTGGACAGCACCGCGTTCGTGGTGTCGGTCCCCAACAACACCGTCGTCACGGCGGTGGGTTCCGAGCACCTGCGCGAGCACGTGTTCACAAACATCGACAGTGCCGTCATCGCATAGCGAGAACGGATTCAACCCCCGGCTGGTCCTCCAAGTAGGAAGCCGAGAAAGGAAGTACCTCAAATGATGCGAGGAATGTACTCCGCGATCAGCGGACTCGAGGCTCACCAGACGATGCTCGACGTGACCGCCAACAACCTGGCCAACGTCGACACCATCGGCTACAAGGCGCAGCGCACCACGTTCGTGGACCAGCTGTCCGAGAACCTCAGCGCCGCGACCGGCCCCAACGGGTTCAACGGCGGCTCCAACGCCAAGCAGGTCGGCCTGGGCGTCCAGGTCGGCTCCATCGACAACCTGATGGGCACCGGCTCCCAGCAGACCACGGGCAACGCGCTGGACGTCTACATCCAGGGCGACGGCTTCCTCCAGGTCGGCAACGGCGACCCCGGCAGCACCGCCCCGTACACCAACAACCTGCCCAGCACGGTCGACTACACCCGCGCCGGCAACCTGAAGCTGAACTCGTCGGGCTTCCTCACCACCCAGAGCGGTCAGTACGTCGTCGGCTCGACGGCGCCCTCGAGCTCCAGCTCGGCCACCCCGACCTACATCAACGTCCCGCCGGGATCGGCCAACCTCGCCGTCGGCCAGGACGGCAGCGTGAGCTACACCGACGAGGACTCGACGAGCCCGACGTTCGGCCAGACCAAGACCGCCGGCTACATCACGCTGGCCACGTTCCCCAACGAGGCCGGCCTCGCAGCGTGACGGCGGCTCGAACTGGAGCGCCACCGCGAGCTCCGGCCCGGCCACCACCGGGCACCCCGACGTCGGCGGCTTCGGCCAGACGATCTCCGGCTCGCTGGAGATGTCCAACGTCGACCTCGCCACCGAGTTCACCAACATGATCACCGCCGAGCGTGGCTACCAGGCCAACTCGAAGGTCATCACCACGGCTGACTCGATGCTGTCAGACCGTCGTGAACATGCCTCAGGGCTAAGTCCTGACGATCTGAGCTGAGGGGGCGGCGCTCGAGGGAACGCCGCCCCCTTTTCTCTCCTTCCCTCACCAACCCTTCTTCAGGAGACACATCTCCATGATCACCCTGCACCGCCTGGGACACGCGGTGGACACGTTCCAGATCAACCCCGACGCGATCACGACCATCGAGGCGACGCCCGACACCGTGATCACGATCCACAACGGCCAGAAGATCGTCGTCGCCGAGCCGCCCGAGCGGGTCGCCGAGATGATCGCGACCTACCGCGCCACCGTGCTCGCCGAGGCGCTCATCCTGCGCCACGAGCTGCGCGCCGAGCGCAACGAGCTGCGCCGGGTCACCCCGCTGCGCAAGCCCTCCACGCTGACCGCGGTGCACGACGCCGCCCTCGAGGCGCGCCACCACCACGGCTGACCCGACCCACCCGCGCACCACCGCCTCCGCCTCGCCCGACGGCCCCCCTCCGCACGACCTCGCCCTGCCCGTCAGACCGACTCCTGATTTACCCGTCAGACCCCTTGATTTTTTTGCTCCCCTGTCGATCTAAGAGAGTGAGATGAAGCCCGCAACCGCAATCGGAATCGTCGTCGCCACCCTCGGCATCCTCATGGCCGGGATCATGGGCGGCACCAGTCCGGCCTCCTTCATGGACATCCCGGCGCTGCTGATCATCATCGGCGGCACCGGCGGCGTCACGCTGGCCAGCTGCGGCATGGAGTCGATGAAGAAGGTGCCGGCGCTGTACAAGATCGTATTCGGGCCGCCGGAGATCGACCTCAACGCTCGCGTGCAGCAGCTCGTCGGCTTCGCCGAGCAGGCTCGCCGCGAGGGGCTGCTGGCCCTTGACGGCCAGACCGCCGAGATCGAGGACGACTTCACCCGCAAGGGCCTGCAGCTCGTCGTCGACGGCTCGGATCCCGAGCTCGTCCGCGAGGTCCTCGAGGCCGAGATCGACGGCATGATGGCCCGCCACCACGAGGGCGCCGGCCCGTTCGAGAAGGCCGGCGGCTTCGCGCCGACGATGGGCATCATCGGCACCGTCATGGGCCTGGTGCACGTGCTCCAGAACCTGTCGGCGCCGGCCACCCTGGGCCCCGCCATCTCCTCAGCCTTCATCGCGACCCTGATGGGCGTCGGCTCCGCCAACGTCCTCTACCTCCCGATCGCCAACCGCCTCAAGGCTCTCTCCAGGCAGGAGGTCGAGCTGCGCACGCTGACCCTCGAGGGCATCCTGGCCGTGCAGGCCGGCGACAACCCGCGGGTCGTGGCCGAGAAGCTCGGCTCGTTCGTGCCCCCGGCCGGAGCGCAAGTCCGACGAGGAGGGCGGCTCGGTGACGGAGATGCCGCAGACCGAGGCGGCCTGAGTGCCATGGCCGGTCGTCGCGGCAAGCGCGGTCACGCGGCCGAGGTCGAGAACGAGGAGCGCTGGCTCCTGACCTACGCGGACATGCTCACGCTCATGTTCGCGCTGTTCATGGTCCTGTACTCGATCTCGTCGGTGAACATCTCCAAGTACCAGAGCCTGCAGCAGTCGCTGAAGGCCGCCTTCTCGGGCTCGATCCTCTCGGGCGGCAAGGCGATCATGCAGTCGGGCTCGGAGTCGACCAAGGCGCACACCCCGGCGACCGCCGAGGTCCCCTCGATCGTCCCGCTGACGCCCAACATCCCCAAGCCGAGCCGACACGTCGGCGCAGCAGATCACCAAGGCCATGCTCGCCGCCAGCGCGTCCCAGCAGCGAGCAGGAGAGCTTCAAGAAGCTCCAGCAGGAGCTGAACGCTACTCCAAGGCGCACGGATTCGGCAACGAGGTCCAGGCCGTGATCGACCGCCGCGGCCTCGTCGTGCACGTGCTCACCGACAAGCTGCTCTTCGACTCCGGGTCGGCCACGCTCCAGTCCGCTGGGTTGCCGCTGCTTGGAGAACTCGGACATCTGCTCAATGTTGACCAGAAACATCCGATAACGGTGGAAGGAAACACCGACAACCAGCCGATCCAGAGCTCGCAGTTCCCCAGTAACTGGGAGCTGTCGACTGACCGGGCCACCACCGTCGTCCGCTACCTCATCGCCCACGGCGTCAACGAGCAACGACTGTCGGCGGCCGGTTATGCCGACCTGCATCCGCTGGCGAGCAACGCCACCGCGGCTGGGCGCGCCCGCAACCGCCGCGTGGACATCGTGCTCGATCGCATCTACCCCGACCTGAACCCCTAGGACCACCCGACAATGAAAAAGAAACTGATCATCATCCTGCTGGTCGTCCTGGCCGGTGGGGGCTATGCCGCCAAGACCTTCCTTCTGCCCAAGCCCGCCGTCGCCAAGGCCAAGATCGACGGTGAGATCTACGTGCTGCCCAAGGGCTTCACGC
Source organism: uncultured Solirubrobacteraceae bacterium (assembly GCA_963744845.1). Lineage (GTDB taxonomy): Bacteria > Actinomycetota > Thermoleophilia > Solirubrobacterales > Solirubrobacteraceae > Palsa-465. Next base: position 9,218 of record CAVUVE010000001.1, on the reverse strand, counting down.
TCAATCTCACCGACGGGCGCTACGCGACGATGACCATCGGCCTGATCCTGGCCGCGGGCCAGAGTGACGGCGCGACGGCCGAGGCCGCCAGCCCGTCGCCCTCCGGCATCGGCACGCTGCCCGAGGAGCCCGCGATCCGGGCGATCATCACCAACACGATCACCAACGAGCCGTCGTCGGCTCTGCTCACCGACTCGCGGCCGCGCGAAGCTCAAGTCCGACATCCTCGGCGAGATCAAGAGCACGACCGACGTGAAGGTGACCGACATCCTCTTCACCGACCTCGCGGTCCAGTAAAGGAGCCTGTCGATGAGCCACGACGTGGACTTCGAGCCTCTCACCAGCGACGGCGCCAACGGCCGCCGCGCCGGCGAGTCGATGGACGCGACCTGCGGCGCCTGTCCGCCGTACCCGTGGACCTCAGTGTCGAGATCGGCCGCGCGCGCATGTCCGTGGGCGAGACCCTGGAGCTGCGCGAGGGATCGGTCGTCACGCTGGACCGCATGGCGGGCGAGCCCGTCGACCTGCTCGTCAACGGAACGCCCATCGCCCGCGGCGAGGTCGTGGTGATCGACGAACAGTTTGGTCTGCGCCTGACTCAGGTGCTGGCCGCCCCCGTCCGGTCCGAGCCGAGCCAGCGGCCGAATCTGAGCCGCGCCGCGGTGGGAATCACCGACACCGTGACCGGTTAGCGGGCCGCCGGCCCCTCGCCGCACGCGGCCGGATAACGGACGCAAACCTCAAGCTGGCGCCTCAGGCGCCGAATATCTCGAGAGAAGGCCGAGCGCATGATGCGCCACACGGCTCGTTACGGAAACAAGGAGTAGGACACGATGTCAACAGCAAGCCAATCATCAGCAGCTGGTGGTCTTCACGCTGGGTGCGGAGCACTATGCCCTGCCGATCCAGGCAGTCAACGAGATCATTCGGTATGCCGAGCCCCGCTCGGTGGCCTCGCGAAACGACTGGGTCCGCGGCGTCGATCAGCCTCCGCGGGCGGATCGTCCCCGTCTATGACGTGGCGGCCCGTCTCGGAATCACCTCCGAGCTCACCGAGCAGTCCAAGATCGTGATCGTCGAGGCCGGCGCCGAGACGGCCGGCGTGATCGTGGACACTGTCGAGGAGGTTCTCACCGTCTCCGACGATCAGATCGAAGACGCGCCCGGTGCCGACTCGACGATGATCGAGTCGATCGTCCGGATCGACGAGCGTCTGATCGTGCTGCTCACGCTGAGCACGATCTTCGACACCACGACCGAGCTCCCGATCGCCGCCTGAGCGTCTGACCTGCACCACACGCAGATCGAGATCCAATGACCACCACCACCCCCAAGCCCCGTGTCGTCGTCGCCGACGACAGTGCGCTCATGCGCCGGATCGTCACCAACGTCCTGACCAAGGGCGGGATCGACGTCGTCGGCGCCGCGAAGGACGGCGATGAGGCGCTCGCCCTGTGCGAGCGACGAGACGCCCGACGCGATGACGCTCGACCTCACGATGCCGGGGCTGGGCGGGATCGACGTGCTCAAGGCGCTCCAGCGCCGCAGCGGCCCGACGATCCCGGTGGTGGTGGTCTCCGCCTTTTCGCCCGCACACGGCGCCTACGCCGTCGATGCCCTCGCCGAGGGCGCGTTCGAGCTGGTCCCCAAGCCGACCGGCCAAGCCGACGTCGCCGCGTTCGAGCAGAACCTGCTCACCAAGATCCTGGTCGCCACCAAGACGCGCCGACTCGGCGGCCACCTGCGCTCCGCGCCGCTATGCACCTCAACGGCAACGGGACCGACATCGTCGGCGAAGCCGAGGCGCCCGCACCGACGTCGACCGACGGTCACGCGCCGGCCCCGCCGACCCGCCGGTTCCGCAGCGGCCTGTCCCGCGCGCTGCTCATCGCCACCTCCACGGGCGGCCCGCGCGCGCTGGCCGAGGTCGTCCCCGGCCTTCCCTCCCCGCTCGGACCTCGGCACCCTGATCGTGCAGCACATGCCCCCGGCTTCACCGCCTCGCTGGCCGCCCGCCTGGACCGCTCGAGCCCGCTCAGTGTCCGCGAGGCCCAGGGCGGCGAGTCCCTTGAGCCGGGCGTGGCGCTGATCGCCCCGGCGGCCGGCATCTGCGGTTGAGCCCGACCGGCCAGATGACTCTCACCGACGACGCCCCGCTCGGCGGCCTGCGGCCCGCGGGCCGACCTCCTCATCGAGGACGCCGCCGCCAAGTGGGGCCACCGCCTCACCCTTGTCGTGCTGACCGGCATGGGCAACGACGGGCTGCGCGGCGCGCAGCGAGGTTCGCCGCCAAGGCGGACGAATCCTCGTCGAGGCTGAGCAGACCTGCACCGTCTACGGCATGCCCCGCGCCATCGTCGAGGCCGGGCTGGCCGATGAGGTGCTACCCCTTGATCAGATGGCCGCCGCGATCACGGCGGAGGTGAGCTCATGAGCGCCATTGGCGCCGTGGGCGACGACTACGTCGCCTTCTGCGAGGGCCTGCGCCAGATCTGCGGCGTCGACCTCAGCCAGTACAAGCGGCCGCAGATGGAGCGCCGGCTGCGTTCGTTCTTCGCCCGCAAGGGCATCGACCTCCTCACCGACTGCCTGGACGCGCTGCGGCGCGACAAGACCGAGCTCGACGCCCTGCTTGACCGCGTGACCATCAATGTGTCGCAGCTGTGGCGCCATCCCGAGCAGTGGATCCGCCTCGAGCGCGACGTCCTCCCCGAGCTCGCCGCCGCGGCGCAGATGCGCGCGTGGAGCGCCGGGCTGCTCCTACGGCGCTGAGGCCACCACGCTGGCCGCCGTCTGCCACCGCGCGATCCCCAACGCCCGCGTCAAGATCACCGGCACCGACATCGACAAGCGCATGATCGAGCGCGCCCGCGCCGGCGTGTTCAGCGCCGAGGACGCCCGCGGCGTCGAGATCAACGCAGATGGAGCGCGCCTTTGACCGCGTGCCCGAGGGCTGGCGCGCCAAGGACGTGCTGCGCCGGATGATGACCTTCGAGATCGGCGACCTGCTGCGCCTGCGACCCCCCGCCGGCAGCCAGGACCTGATCATGTGCCGCAACACCGTCATCTACTTCGCGGAGCCGATCCGCGACGACCTGCACGCACGCCTGGCGCAGGCGCTGCGCCCCGGGGGCTACCTCGTCGTCGGCGCGACGGAGCGCGTTTCCAAGCCGGCCGATCTGGGGCTCCAGATGGCCCACCCCTTCATCTACCGGAAAGCGTAATGGACACCTCCGAATACATGCCCATGTTTCTCGCGGAGGCGCAGGAGCACCTGCAGGAACTGAACCTGGCCATCGTCCGCCTGGAGGAAGACCCGCGCGACCGTGAGACGGTGGATGAGATCTTCCGGGCCGCGCATTCGCTCAAGGGCATGAGCGCGACCATGGGCTTCGCCCAGATCGCCAAGCTCACGCATGAGATGGAGGACGTCTTCGAGCTCCTGCGCCAGCGCGGCGAGGGCCTGACCCGCGAGGCCATCGACACCGTCCTGGCCTGCCTGGACGCCCTCACCGCTCGTTCGAGTCGATCGAGGCCGACGGCGAGGAGGCCCTTGACCCCACCCCGCTGGTCGAGCGGCTGCACGGCCTGGTGCGCGCCCGCACCGCCGAGCAGGAGCTCGAGCGCGTCGCCACCACCCCGGTCCCCAGTGTTGTGCTGGACACGGCCGTCCGCGAGCGCGTGCTCCACATCGTCGCCGTCCTGGACGATCAGGTCCTGATGCCGGCCGTCCGCGCGCACATGGTGTTCGCGGCGACGGCCGAGCACGGCGAGCTGATCGCCAGCGCACCGCCCGTCGACGACATCGAGCAGTTCTCCGGTCAGCGCCTCGAGGCGTGGGTCGCCTCCGAGCACGAGGAGGTAGGCAGTGACCAAGACGATCGCCAACGTCTCGGACGTGGTCGCGGTCGAGATCGACGAGGTCGTCGCTGCCCCCGCCGTCCCGGTCCCCGTTGCGGTCGCCGAGCCGGAGGTCGTGCCCGAGCCCGCCTCGCGCCGCCGTGGCGATCGAGCCGGCCAAGCCCGCGACGCCCAAGGCCTCCAGCGCCGCCCGCACCGTCCGTGTCGACGCGGAGCGCCTGGATGCCCTCATGCACTCCATGGGCGAGCTGGTCATCCACCGCACCGCCGTCGAGGCCCTCACCGGCTCGCTGGATGTGCCCGGACTGCAGCAGGCCATGCAGGAGCTCACGCGCAGCTCCCAGGCGCTGCAGGCGATGGTCATGCAGGTGCGCATGATCCCGGTGGACGTCGTGTTCCTGCGCTTCCCGCGCCTGGTCCGCGACCTGTCGGGCAAGCTGGGCAAGGAGGTCAAGCTCAACCTGGTCGGTTCCGAGACCGAGCTGGACCGCACGGTCGTCGACGCGCTCGGTGACCCGCTCGTCCACCTGGTCCGCAACTCGCTCGACCACGGCCTGGAGCCCGTCGAGGAGCGCGTCGCCGCCGGCAAGCCGGAGGTCGGCACGCTGGAGATCTCCGCTCGCCACTCCGGCGGCAGCGTCGTCATCCAGGTCCGCGACGACGGCCGCGGCATCAACCCCGAGGCGATGGCCCGGACGGCCGTCAAGCGCGGACTGATCGACGCCGCGGCCGCGGCCGAGATCAACATGAAGACCGCCGTGGAGCTGCTGTTCGCTCCGGGCTTCTCCACCGCGGCGACCACGAGCGACATCTCCGGGCGCGGCGTGGGCATGGACGCGGTCCGTACCAAGATCCGCGAGTTGGGCGGCGAGGTCATCCTCGACTCCGTCGAGGGCGAGGGCACGACCGCCCAGATCCGCCTGCCGCTGACCCTGGCGATCGTCTCTGCGCTGCACGTCGACGTTGCTAACGGTCCCTACGCGATCCCGCTGGACCGCGTCGAGCGCACGCTGCGCTCTCCGAGCAGACGGTTCGCTCGGTGGCCGGGCGCCGGATGCTCGTCCTCGACGACGGGGTCCTACAGCTGCTGGACGGCGCCGAGGTGTTTGGGCGCCAGAACCAGAGCGCACCCACCCAACCTGAGTTTGTGGTCATCGTGCGCGCGCAGGAGCAGCGCCTCGCGCTGTCGGTCGACGACCTGATCGGTCAGCGGGAGCTCGTCACGCGCCCGCTGCCGTCCGCCGTCAGCGGGGAGCCCGTCTCGGGCGGCGCCGCGCTGGCCGACGGCCGGATCGCCCTGATCGTCGACTGCGACGCGCTAGCCCCGAAGGCGGACGGCACCGCCGCGTCCGCACCTCTGACAGCTCCACCGTCACCGGAACTGGACGGGTGGCGGCATGACCCACGATCGATCCCAGGAGAAGACCCCAGTGAACCCGTCCCTGTCCGAGACTCAGTTGGACGCGCTGCGCGAGCTGGCCAACATCGCGTCCGGAACCGCCGCCACGGCGCTGTCGCAGATGCTCGCTCGTGAGGTGGAGATCAACGTCCCCCGCGCGCTGGCGCTGCCGCCGGCCGACGCCGTCGACGAGTGCGGCGACCCCGAGCAGCACGTCGCGGGCGTCGTCGTGCCCATCCAGGGCGACATCGACGGCATCGTCCTCCTCCTGATCCCCTACGAGCAGGCCGAGAACCTGTGTGGCCTGCTGGGCGTCGAAGCCCACACCGAGGTCGGTGACTCGGCGCTGCGCGAGATCGGCAACATCCTGGCCACCTCCTACCTCAGGGGGCTGGGTGCGATGACCGGCATGCAGCTGGAGCCCTCGCCGCCGCTGCTGCACACCGACATGCTCGCCGCAATCGTCTCCTCGCTACTCGTCGGCGCCGCCGGCACCCATGACCTCGCGCTCGTGCTCGACTCCGAGCTGGACGTATCCGGGGATCCGATGCTCGATCTCCTTCCTTCTGCTCCCAACCTCCGGCCAGATCGTCGATCTGCTGGCGCCGCTCGGTCTTGCTGAGCCGTCGTCCTGATCATGGCCTCGGCTCGTATGGGTGAAATGGTGGTCTCCAGCGATCCAAACGAAGAGCTCGTGGCCCTCGGCCTCGGCTCCTGCATCGGCCTGGCCGTCGTCGACCGCACCGCGGGCGTCGCCGGATTCGGCACACATCGTCCTGCCCGAATCCAACGACCGGGGTGAACAAGTGGGCAAATTCGCAGACACTGCAGTTCCCGAGCTGATCGCAAAGATGCGCGAGGCCGGGGCCGTCGAGCGGCGCCTCGAGACCGCGATCGCCGGTGGCGCACGGATGTTCGAGATGAGCGGCGGACTGGATATCGGCTCGCGCAACGAGGCAGCCGTCCGGGCTGCCCTGGCCCAGGCGCGGATCCCCGTCAAGGCCGCGAAGACGGGCGGCAACGCCGGCCGGACCCTGAAGGTCTCCGTCGGAGAGCTGCGGATCACCGTCCGCGCGGCCGGCGAGCCGCCCGAGACGCTGCTCGAGGGTCGGGCGCCGCTGACCGCGAGTCGAGCGGAGGCGGAGCGATGAGCGAGCTGCTCACCCCGGACAAGATCGCCGCCCTGGTCGACGCCGCCAAGCAGGGCCAGCTGCCCGACGCCGGCGCCTCCCAGAAGTCGAGCCGGCGCGGCCACCGTCTGCGCACGGTCGACTTCTCCCGGCCGACCAAGTTCTCAGCCGACCAGGCGCGCCGGATCATGCGCGCCACCGAGACGTTCTGCCAGACCGCCAATACGCGTCTGTCGACCGAGCTGCGTGTGCCGGTGGAGCTCGAGCTCATCAACACGGTGCAGCTCACCTGGGCCGCGGCGCAGGCACAGCTGCCCCCGAACTCGCTGTCGCTGATCCTCGAGGTCGCCCCGATCGGCACGCGGATGCTGCTGACCGCCGAGCAGTCGTTCGTCCTGGCCGGCCTCGAGGCGCTGCTGGGCGGCTCGCCCGATCGCCCGCCCAAGGACCGGCGCATGTCCGAGATCGACTGGAGCCTGACCCGCCGGCTCTTCGAGTCGCTCGTCGTCCAGCTGTCCTCGGTCTGGCAGGAGCTCGGCGGCGTGACCCTGAGCGCGGGCGAGATCGACCCCCACGACGCCGGCCAGGTGGCCTCGGTGTCGGAGCCGACGTTCACCCTCCTGCTGGAGTGCCGAGTCGCCAAGCAGTCCTTCGCCATGGCCATGCTCATCCCGTGGGCCGCGATTGAGCCCGTCGAGGACGCCATCTCCGGCCGCGACCACGAGCCACGACGACGAGGTGCTGAGCACCTCGCCGATGCAGAAGGCGCTGTCCGACGTGCCGGTGACGCTCCGTGCCGAGGTGGCTTCGATCGACCTCGAGGTGTCCGAGATCCTGGCGCTGGTTCCAGGAAGCATTGTCAAGTTCGGCGTTCCTGCCGATGACGGAGTCATGCTCTACGCCGAGAACGTGAAGCTGGCCCGCGCCCAGCCCGGCTCCCACGGGCCGCGGCGTGCCGTGCAGATCTGCGGGCCCGAGGGGACGGGCTGATGGGCGCCACCGACATGACGCCTCGCGACGCGCTGATGCGTCTGGGCGCCTCCACCGCCGAGGCGATCGCCCAGGTGCTGGAGATGTTCGCGCCCGGCACCATCGAGCGCGGCGACGTCAGCGTCATGGGCGAGGGCCAGTCGCCGTTCAACGGCATCGCCCCCGGATCGGTGGCGGCCAGCGTCTCCTACGTCGACGGCGTGACCGGCGCCAACATCTTCGTCCTGACCGCCGCGGGCGTGCGCAACATGGCCCAGGCGATGGGCATGCCCGTGCCCGAGGGCGGCAATTCCGACGAGCTCTCAGAGCTCGAGCTCTCGGCCGTCGCGGAGGCTTCCAACCAGATGATGTCGGCGGCGGCGAGCGCGATCGGAGTCGTCCTCGGCCAGGAGATCGAGATCTCCCCCCTGACATCCGTGTCCTGGGCAACCCCGACGCGGTGGCCGAGATGTACGGATCGTCGCCGCACGCCACCTCGACCACGTTCCTCATCGGCGGCGAGTCCTGCCGGCTGATCCAGCTCGTGCCCCGGGCGTTCGTCGTCCGAATGGCTCGTGCGCTGGATGAGCTGGACGGCGAGACCGTCGACAGCGACAGCTCGTCGGCCGGCGACGGTGACGGACGCGGGACCGCCCAGACCATGGCTCTGGAGGAGGCTCTGACCGGCATCAAGGTGCGCGTGTGGGCCGAGCTGGGCCGCACGCAGCTCGGCCTGTCGCGGGCGCTCGGCCTGCCCCTGGGTTCGGTGGTCGAGCTCGACCACCCTGCGGACGCCCCCGTCGATCTGTACGTCAATGGCCTGCCCTTCGCTCAAGGTCACCTCATCGTCACCGATGACGGAGAGTGGGCGTTCCAGTGCGACACCGTGGGTGGCCGGGCGGTCCCCGACGCGCCGGCGGGCCAGGAGCCCGCCGCCGAGATCTTCAATGACACGTTCGACGAGGCGCCGGAGGTGGTCGCCGACGACGAGGCCGTCGAGGCCGACGAGCCCGATCCCGCCGCCCCCACCGAAGACGACACCACTGCGGACACCCCCGCCGCACCCCCCACCCCCCACAATGAAGAAGGAGCAGTTGACTAATGGCCCGTGTACTCGTAGTCGACGACGCCGCTTTCATGCGCAAGGTCGTGGGCGACGCGCTCGCCTCCGGCGGCCATGAAGTGATCGGCGAAGCAGGAAATGGCAATGAGGCGGTCGCCCGCTTCCAGGAGCTCAAGCCCGAGCTGACGATGCTTGACATCACCATGCCGGAGAAGACCGGCCTGGAGGCGCTGGCAGAGATCATGACGCTCGATCCCGGCGCCCGCGTGCTCATGTGTTCGGCGCTCGGCCAGGAGTCCAAGGTGATTGAGTCGATCAAGCTCGGCGCCAAGGACTTCGTCGTGAAGCCGTTCCAGCCCGAGCGCCTGCTCGAGGCTGTCGGCAAGGCCCTGGCGTAAGCCTCGCCAGCTCCCCGCCGCTGCCTCTGCGCGGCGGGGAAACGAGCCGGGGACGACCCGGCCAAGAATCCGGCCCGTTGGCCTAAAGCCCCCGGCCCGATCAGCCGACAAAGAGGGTGACTCTTCCCTCGGAGTCTTCCCTCGATGCGGTTCTCCACGTTCACACGTGGCGCCGGCCTGTTCGGCGCCCTCACGCTCTCGTACGCCCAGATGGCGCAGGCCGCCACTGGTGCCTCCGGAGAGCAGACGCCCCTGCACCTGTCCACCAGCGGCGCGGCTCACGCCGCGTCGGCCGGTGGCAGCGGATCGGGGATCCTACGGACGATCATCGCGCTGGTCGTGGTGATCGCGATCATCTTCGCGATCTCCAAGATCCTCAAGGCGGTCAAGGGCCGGGA